>NZ_CM151398.1:2440000-7240000 GCF_056494185.1 Rania fehmarnensis | reverse complement strand
TAGCTACCAAAAACAAACTTGGGTGGCGGCAAGTTGGGCTGCAGCGTGCGTACGGGCCAATGATTAGAGTACAGGTTCAGTAGCGGATCGATGCCGATCAAATCCATATTGGCTTCGTAGTAGGCATCGAGAGTTCCGACATCGCGCCAATACGCGTCTTGCTTGCGGTTTTCGTCTTTGAATGGAAAAGCGAATACGCGATATTCATCGATGATCGACGGAATAATGTTTTTGCCAAAATCGTGATCGCTGTCCGGTTCGGTTGCATCGCGGCACAATTGTTCGAACAAAAATCGCGAATTAAATACGTAGATTCCCATCGAAGCCAGCGAGTGATCGGGGTCGCCGGGTATGGTTAGCGGTTCAGCTGGTTTTTCCTGAAAACCGATGATCCGCTGCTGCTCGTCGACCTGAATGACACCAAACTGAGTTGCCGAAGGTCGATCGACCCGCAGGGCGCCGATCGTCAAATCGGCGTTGTTGGCGATGTGATACTCCAGCATCGACCGGTAGTTCATCTTGTAAATGTGATCGCCGGCCAGGATCAAGACATACTTGGGACGATCTTTTTCGATCGCAAAAATATTCTGATAGACGGCATCCGCGGTGCCTTGGTACCACTGTTCATCGATTCGCTGCTGGGGTGGAACGACATCGATAAATTCCTGTAGTTCGCTGCAAAAGTACTGCCGCCAGCCGAGATTGATATGTCGGTCCAGACTGAGCGCTTTGTACTGGGTTAATACGAGTATGCGGCGCAGCCCAGAATTGATAGCGTTCGAGAGTACGAAGTCCACAATTCGATAGCTGCCACCAAACGGAACGGCCGGTTTGGCTCGATCGCGAGTTAGCGGTTCCAGTCGCGTGCCTTTGCCACCCGCCAGCACGATCGTCAAAGTTTCCTGCATCATCAAGGGAGCAACCTTTCCTCCTGTCGTGGACGCCAACCGTGGGGATCCAACATCCAATTTTTGGCCACCGGCGCATGCTGCAGGTAAAGGATAGCAAAATTAAGTGTCACCTGGGTGACAAGCGACGCCGCCGAAAGCCTATTTCGTACCGCCGGCGGTCGGCGGCCACGTTTTTGCCGTCAACCAGGACGCAACCGAGGCTAACGCCGGCTAACGCCCTAACGCCTACGGCTTAGGCTGTGAATTTCAAGCCGGGCCAGTGCCTGCGGCCGGGCGAAATAGGACCTACTTTAGGGCTGTGCAAATTTGGCAAATTGGCTATCCTATGCGTCCAGAGCGAAATCACCTTTCACCAGCAATTCACTTGAGATTAGAGAGTTCTTCATGGGCACCGAGCGTACTCGCGAACTTCGCCGTCGTCGTCATCGTCGTCATAAGGTGGCTGCTTTGACCAAGAAAGCCGCCAAGGCATCCAAGAGCGAAAAGGGAGTAATCATGGAAAAACTCCGCAAGTTGACCCCCGGTGCCGATGTAATCATTGAACGTCTCGGACTGGCCAACTAAGCCTGCCAATGTGGCACATGAAGTGTCGCTGGGATATGGTGTTACTGGTGGCTGTAGAGAATAAATTTTGAGCCGGTGTCCACCTGCCAGGGACGACCAGGGAATTACACAGGCTGGAAGCCTATGCCACACACACAGGCTGGAAGCCTATGCCACACACACAGGCTGGAAGCCTATGCCACACACACAGGCTGGAAGCCTATGCCACATAGTGCAAGGCAAAATTCGCTTTTGGCCCGCAAGATGCATAAGATGATTCGACGCTTGCAAATCACTGACGATTCAACCTTTGTGAAAACCACCAGGAGCGACCTGACATGGGTGCAAACACGCTTGAAATCACCGACGACAACTTCCAGAACGAAGTAGTAAATTCCAACGAGCCAGTGTTGGTGGACTTTTGGGCCCCTTGGTGTGGCCCATGCCGCCAGATCGCTCCGTTGATTGATCAACTGGCTGACGAATACGCCGGTTCGGTCAAGGTCGGGAAACTGAACATCGACGAGAATCCACAAGTGACCAGTCAGTTCGGTATTCAGAGCATTCCGACATTGATGGTATTCAAAGGTGGCGAAGTGACCGAACGATTTGTGGGTGCGCCCCCTCGGGCCCGCATCACCGAAGCGCTCAACTCCGCCAAGGACTGATCGAGACGAGACTGAAAAGCTAAAACAGCTTAACAGGGTCGAAATAAAACAGCCGGAAACGCATGGCTCGCTGAGTATTCGCAGCGAGCCTGGGCGCTACCGGCTGTTATGCGTTTTGTAATCCAATCGTGGAGAGCCGCCATGGCTGATGGAAACCTGGATGTCGAGCAACTAGCCGCCTATTTGCACTTGAGTCCCCAGCAGATCATCAAGTTAGCCGAGCGTGGCGATCTGCCAGGACGCAAGGTAGGTGGAGTATGGCGGTTCGCCGAAGGCGAAGTTCATGCCTGGCTGGAAAGCCGAATTGGAGCCAGCGATAGCGAGGCCCTGCAGAAGGTCCAAGCCGTGGTTGATCGTTGGAGCGATTCACACTCCGGACAAATTCGCCTGGTCGATTTACTCGTTCCCGAAGCCATCGAGATCCCTCTGTCGGCGCGCACTCCCCGGGCTGTCATACGCCGGATGTGCGAACTGGCTCAAAATACTGGATTGTTGTGGGATGTGCCGAAAATGGCCGAAGCCGTGCAGGCTCGCGAAGAGTTGCATCCCACGGCGCTGGATTGCGGCGTATCGCTGTTGCACCCGCGTCGCCCTCAAAGTTCCATTCTGGGCGGACCGCTGTTAGCGCTGGGCGTGCTGTCCAGCGGCCTGCCATTCGGACATCGCGGCGGAAATCTAACGGATGTCTTCTTTTTGATTTGCTCGACCGATGACCGCGTGCACTTGCAAGTGCTGGCCAAGTTATCGCGACTGCTCGACAGTACCAACTTCCTGAATGAGATTCATGAAGTCGGCTCAAGCGGCGAAGCGCATCAATTGCTCCAACGCTGCGAACAAGAACTCGATCTGGCCGACTCACAAGAGCTCAGCAACGCCTGACATGGGCCAGTTTACCCTAGCCTGGATCAGTCCAACTGCCCACGCTTATCAGCGATGCACCACCAGCGCGGGCGAGGTTTGTGACAGCGATCGCTATCTGCTCGAGCGTATCAAACGTGAGTGTCTGGCTCATCACGAGCAGTTGAATTTGATACTGTTGTCGGAGTTGCAGCTGGATGAAATTCGCGATGCTGATCGCATCATTTTCAGCAGCCACACACGCAGCGATTATCCACAAGTGGCCATCGACCAACTGCAACAAGCTCAACTGGCCATTCCCTGGGGAGTAGTTACGGGCCACTGGCACTTGGGCACTCGTCGCAGTGGAGTTGGTATTACGACGCACTGGATGCAACCCTGGTTTCGCTGGTGGGAGAGTTGGTATGGCTGGTTATTTCCACAGTGGGCTCGGCCCGCCGCCTTATGCGCGACTCAGTATGATGCGGTAACGGTGCCACAGGATTTGACGGTGGTTGATTCGTTAGCGTCAACTGGCACTATGATTCGCCACGATAACCAACTGCTTCTGTGTTGTGCATGTTCGCTAACGCGTGATGCCTGGCACTGGATGGCCAAACAAGGCGGTTGTAGTGTGACGGACTATGGCAGACTGGATGCGGCGAGTTTTGATGCCACAGCCCACGTGGCTGGTGCGCCGCGTTACCTGCTGTGGGATGATTCGTGGCTGACTTGTTTGCCAGGCGCTAGTGCCCAGTCGCAAGCGCTGCAGCAGCTCTCGGCGCTGCGTAAGCGATTTCCAGCCGCCAATCTGCTGGCTGGTTTGAGTTTGAGCTATCTAGATCTGTGGCCGCACCTAGAAGCAGCCGGGGTAAACGAGATCTTTGTCAAACCGAGCCATGGCCTGCCGCTGGCCGACTATCTCTATCACGAACTGCGTCCACATGCTCAGAACGCAGTTAGGCAGTAACGGGTTGGCGCGAGTAGCGACACAGAATGATGTGTACAGCGGGAATCCAATACAGGGCCAGCACGGTCGCTCCAAAGACGCCGCCTGTAATCACCATGGCCATCGGTGGCCAGAAGGTGCCACCCTCTATGAGCATCGGCACGAACGAACAGCCCACAGTAAACGTGGTCGATAGCACATGCCGCGTAGAGCGCATTACGAGGTTGAGTATGGAATCGAGATTGCCCAGTCGCGCCTTTGGGTCGCTCCGCAATTCCGATAGAACCACGATCGAATCGTTGATCGCGATGCCGACCATTCCCATGGTACCCACTATCGCGGTGAACCCCAGGGCAAAGCCTGTCGCCCACAAACTGTAGAAAGCCATGCCGAACGAGAAGATACCCACGCAGAAGATAATCATCGAAGCCCGGAACGATTTCAAACTGAAGACCAAAACGAAAACCATGGCGGCGGCCAGGATGCTCAAGTATGACATCAACTGCCCAACGGCTTCATTGCGTTTAGAATCTTCGCCACCTAATTCGATCGTCATGCCTTCGGGCGGCGCATTATCTTTCTTGCGTAATTCGGCTTGCACAAACTTTAGCACGGTCGATGGCAATACTCCGGCTTGCAGGTAAGCCCGAACTTCGTTCATACGCCGACCATCGAAGCGGGCGATCAACGCCGGTTCGGCTTGCAAACTTACTTTACCCAGTGAGGAAAGCGATACAGGTCGGCCACCATTTTCAGGCATGATGTCAATCGAGTTGATCTTCTCCAGTTCATCGCGCTGCGAATTGGCGACGCGAACTCGTACCGGTAACTCTTCGGTACCTTCCAAGATCGAGCCACCCAGGCGACCCTCTAGCGTCGCATCCAATTGGCCAGCGATCGAAGCCAGGTCGATCCCGGCCAGGCGCGCCTCGTCTTCCTGGACATCGTAAACGAGCTTGGGTTGCAAGTCGGTCAGATCTGCCTTGGTTTGAATAACATCTGGGTGCTTTTGCAGGATCTCGCGTACGCGCTCACCGTAGGCTCGCAGTTGATCCCGATCGGTACCAAAGACGCGCAGTTCGATCGGCGCGTCAAAGGGTGGGCCTTGTTCCAGTGCACGCACGCGCACCTGCGCATTGGTGATCTCTTGATTCAGTCGCTTTTGCAAGCGGCGGATGAGCGGCACATTGCCAGATGTAGTTTTCGATTGCACCAGGGCTTGCGCGTAACGTGGAGAATCTTGCATAGTGCCGACCATGTTGTAATAGAACGATGGTGCACTCTTGCCCAAGACCCAGTTAACACTGTGGACCAGCTTATCCTTCAGCAGCAAGTCGCGAACTTGCAACGCAGTTTGCCGAGTCTCTTCCAACGATGCTTCAGGTGCGAGCTCTAGTTCAACGTGGAATTGATTGCGATCGGCCGAAGGGAAAAACTGGACCTTAAACAGTGGCAGGACCGCAAATCCTGGGACCGACAGCAGGACTCCTAGGATGGCCGTCACATACGGATGCTTGAAGCTCCACACAAGCGTACCCTTGTATGCGCGCGCGAGCCACTTGTTGGAGAAACCAGTATTCCAAAAGGTCGGCGGTCCCAACTTCGTAGGACTAAACATGGCGGACAATGTGGGAATGATGGTCAGAGATAAAGCCAAGGAACAAAGCAACGCCATGATCACCGAAGTGCCAATCGTGCCCACGAATTCTCCCGAAGGTCCCGGCATCGTTGCGATCGGCAAGAACGATAGAACGGTAGTAATAGTGCTGCCAAATAGTGGCAGCGCCATGTGCGAGACGCCGTGCTTAACCGCATCCAATCGCGATTCGCCTTCGCGCAATCTGCGCTGGACTTCATCCACGATGATGATGGCTGTGCCTTCCAACATGCCCAAGGCAATGACCAAGCCGCTCAACGACATTTGGTGCAGTGGAATGCCGCCGATTCGCAGGCCAGCAAATACCAGGCAAGATGATAACGGGAGTGCCAGGCCGACAATCCACGAGCTGCGCCAACCCATCATCAGGAAGACGACTGCGAAGACCGTTAGCGCGCTGATGGCCAGGTTGCGTACGAGGCTATTCATCCGCGTAGCGACGTAGCCATTTTGTTGAAAGACGCGTTGGAGTTTGATACCCGGTGGCAACGTGCGTTCAAATCGCTTGAGTGTGGCCTCTAGTTTCGCATTCCAGCCATCGATACGAGCTTGCGGAATTACAGCCGACGCAACCATGATTGCGGGCAAGCCATTGACTAGCGCCAGGCTGCGCGGCGGTTGAGCGATGCCTTTGCCAATGCGGGCGATGTCCGATAGGTAACTGGTCTGTCCCGATTCCGTCGAACGTACGGGGATCCGACCAATGCGTCCTAGCGAATCGAATTCGCCGCTAACTTCCAACAGCATATCGGCACGCGCGCCGCGGATTTGCCCGGCAGAAACCTTGGCATCGCTGCCAGCAATCTGCCGCGATAGGTCTCCCACGCTCATGCCCAAACGTGCCAACTCGGCTTGTTCTACTTCGACGACGATTTCCTCTTCGGGATCGCAGTACAGTTCGACGCTTTCCGTGTTGACAACGTTGCGGATCTCTTCTTCCAGTTCGCGGGCGGAGCGACGCAAGACGGAATAGACGGGCTCGCCAGGTTGTTCCCAAACTAGGGCCACGATGGAAGCAAAGGCACGTGCCTTGACAACATCCACCTCGGGAGCTGCAGCCGTCGGCGGCAGCTGAGGTCGCAAGTCGCTGATCTTGTCCCGCACGCGCGCCCAAACTTCGTCGACTTCGTAAATCGCATCTTTAAGAGTGACGGCAACGATCGAGATATTGGGTCGAGACATCGACACGATCTCTTTGACTTCGTCGAACTCGCGCAGCTCGTTGATGATTTTGTCAGTTACCAACGACTCCACGCGATCAGCATCGGCGCCCAACAAACGCGTGTTGATGACCGCTGCGCGTTCGGTCAGTACTGGATCTTCCATGCGTGGAAGAACCAAGAACGACGAAACGCCCGCCATGACGATCGTCACGATCGTCAATATGAGCAAGCGAGTGTCTTTTAAGAACAGTGTGATCACGGGACCAGCTTCTCGGAGGACTTAGACTCGGGCGTAGTTGATTTCTCGATCGGCCGGACCTTTTGTCCAGCGGACAGACGATGGACGGCCGACACCACCACTCGTTCGCCTTCTTCAATGGCACCGCGGACTAGGATGCGACTGCCTTCGGTCTGCAGAATTTCCACCGCCCGGCGTGCGACCTTGCCGACTTGTGCATTCTTGTCTGGTTCGACGATGTAACATTCCCACAAACCGCGCTGGGCCTGTACGACAGCAGCGGTGTCGAGCCAGAAACCTTCGACAGGAATTTGACGCGTCAGTTCTAACCGGGCGATATCACCAGGCACAACCTTTTGATCGTCTTCCGCGGCCAGCGTGGCAACCACTTCCTGCGAGCGGGTGGTTTCGTCGACCTGAGCGACGATCGATTTCAGCCGCGCAGGCACTGTCTGATCACGAATGACGACGCGAACTATGCTGCCAGGTTGCAGCGTTTGGGCGAGCGTAGGTGGAATGCCCACATGGGCTTGAAGAACGCTATCTTCGCTGACGACCAAGACCGTTTGGCCAGGCTCGACAACATATCCCTCGTCGATCTCGCGGGCGACGATCGAGCCGGCGAATGGACTTTTGATTATGCTGTGTTCCAAATCGACCTGCGCCGCAGCGATCGCGGCGTCAATCGACTGCACAACAGCTTCTTGGGAAGCGATCTTTTCTCGACGCGTGCCCAGTTCGAGATCTTCGAGTTGTTTTTGCGCCATATCGCGCGCAGCTTCCCAACGCTGAACCGCTGTTTGTGCTTGATCAAATTCTTCGCGAGCGACCAATCGGTCCTTCAGCAATCGTTCGCGACGGCCTTGATTGGCCAAGGCCAGGTCGAGTTGAACTTCTTGTTCGCGCACATTGGCGCGAGCCGCATCGATAGTCTCTTGACGCGGGCCGGCCTTCAGTTCAGCCAGCAGGGCTTCGGCCGCCCGCTTGTCGGCCTGTAGTTTGCGGATCTGGGCTTCTAACTGTTCCGTATTCAAACGCGCCAGAATCTGGCCGGCGGTCACACTTATACCCTCTTCCACATCGATCT
Source organism: Rania fehmarnensis (assembly GCF_056494185.1). Classification (NCBI taxonomy): domain Bacteria; kingdom Pseudomonadati; phylum Planctomycetota; class Planctomycetia; order Pirellulales; family Pirellulaceae; genus Rania; species Rania fehmarnensis. Next base: position 7,231,947 of record NZ_CM151398.1, on the reverse strand, counting down.
GATCGACGCGACCGGGGCGTTCAAAGCTCAATTGACTCTTGCGTTTTGCTTTGACAATACCTGCAAAGGTGGACTTGGTTTCCCAAACCTTGGCTGGCCGCAGCGTTTCGACTTCAACGGCGATCTCGCCTGCTCCTTGAGCCAGCAGCTGCGTCGCAGTTAGTCCAGCCAGAATTACGGCCAAGGCTAATGATCGGATGTTCATATGAGAATTTCCACCTATGTAGAGCGTCTGTCCTCAGCCGCTCGAACCTGCAGACCAAGTATCTTTCGACCCGGGGTCTGTCCCCTCGCAAACCGGGCCAAACCGGGGACACACATCCGCACACACCCGAGATCTGTCCCCAATATTGCTCCGAAGACTCCAGCGCCACTTTAACATAGCTAGCAATTCGATGTGAGTTGTTAGAGTTTGCGGTTTGGGCCAAGTTGTGCGGCAGACTGTCAGCTATATGTGGCAGAATCGGTACAGCTCATTTCTCTTACCAGCCTTCTGCGACCGATGATCGTTGTCGGAATGTCGTTTTTGAGACGGGCACCAGGGGCCAAGGATGCTTCGATCTGGAGGAAAGTTCATTGGGCACGTGACCTTGATTGGTCTAGTGCTTGCATTGGGAGCTTGCGCCGGCAAACCTTTCGGTGGCCAGCCTGCTCAACCTTTGCCTCCACCGATGCCAGTTTATTTGCAGCCGCCATCGGCGGTGATGCAGGCGTCGGCATCGACGCCTGTGGCCGAAGATCAATGGACGACTTTGGGAGCAGGGACTGTCCCTCACCACAATCAAGGCATAGTGTCAGCCGGGTATTCTGCCACGGGACCTCGGCAATATCGCGATGTGTCACTCATACAAACTGTAGAGATCGCGTTGGCCAACAGTACGGTCATTCGCGATCTCGGTGGACGAGTGGTGACGCAGCCAGGTTTCGCCAACAGCAATCTCAACCCGGTACTCGTTGGCAGTGACCCTCGCGGCGGGGTGGATGCGGCGCTGAGTGCCTTCGATGCACAATTGATCGGTAGCTTCGCTGGTCGACGTAACAACCGTGGTCTGCAGCAGTTTGTACCGTTATCCAGCAATACCGAAATCGTCCAAAACCAAAGTGACTTTCAACTTGGCGCACGCCGCACCTTTACCACCGGTACGCAAGTGGGCCTCACCAATTTTGCCAACTATCGCCGCGATGATCTCGGCGTTCCGCCCAATCGCTTTTCAAGTGCGTATACCGTTGCGTTAGGTGGTGACATTCGGCATCCGTTGGCCTTGGGCAGTGGTCGCGATTTCAATCTCATTGCTGGTCCCAATGCCCAGCCCGGTGTCTACAACGGTATCTTCATTGCGCGAGTGCGTCAGGATATCGCCCAGCATGATTTCGAAATTGCTGTGCGTGATTACATCGGCAATGTGGTGCGAAGTTACTGGTTGTTGTGCTTTGCGTATGAACGCATGGCGGCCACCGACGATGCACTGGAGATCGCCAAAGAGCTGTGGGTAGCGGCCAAGAAGAAACAGGCAGAGGGGCTGATCGATTCTGACGAAGAAGCTCTGGCTCGCGATCGCTACCTCGCGCAACAAATCGCTCGCGACAATGCGGCTGTGGGTAGCCCTGATCGTACACTTTCCGGCATCTTGGGCACTAGCGGTGCGCTATTAAGTGGCACCGAGCCCGGTGTCGAATCGATGGAACGCAGGCTGCGTTATCTGATCGGCTTGCCCGCTTATGACGGAACGATATTGCGACCGGTTGATCGCGCCAGTCATGCACCGCTGACCTTCGATGCGTCGGAGTCGCTTGGTATGGCACTGCAGCGACGTCCGGAACTGGCAAGACAGAATCTGCTTGTTCATCAAAAACAAATGGAGCTGGTGGCTTCGCGTAGCTTTGCTCGGCCGCGCGTGGACCTGGTCAGTGAACTTCGCGTGTTGGGCTTCGGCGACCACCTCGGCGGCGCTGGTCGCGACCAGGATCAGAACGCTGTCAACGAACTTCTGGGCAGCCAGCTGCAAGAGTGGGCGCTGGGTGTTGAAATGCAGCGGCCGGTCGGTCTGCGACTTGGACGTACAGCCCAGCGCAATGCATTAGTGTCGCTCAATAAAGAATCCGAAGTTCTCAAACAGCAACAGATACAAGTCTCGCATGAAATCAATGCAGCTATCGCCGAAGTCGAGCGAGCCCAGAAAGTGCTCGACTTGACCCGGGATCGTCGCGAAATCGCCCTGTCTCACCTGAGTGCTGTATCTCGCAAGTTCGATGAAGGCATTCCCATCACGATCGAACAAGTTCTGGAAGCCCAACGGGCGGCTACCGATGCAGAGACCGCGGTTTCTATCGCCGCAGTAGATCGTGCGATTGCGATCAATAACTTCTTGATCGCCCGTGGTACGTACCTGCAAGACTTGGGCCTGCTGCTGGTCGACTCGCCCAAAGAGCCAAGCTCTAACTCAGCCGGCAGTCAATGGTCGGGCCTGACACCGCAGGCCACCACGCAGGTTGAGTTAGGTGTACCAGAACCGCTGGCACCTGCTGGACTACCCGAAGTCATGCTGCTATCGCCACAGCCCTAAGCGAGGCAACCGTTTATGGCTCGCCATACTTAAGTTGGATGTCAAGTTTAGGCATGGCCTGCTTGAGGGGCTCAACGCCGGCTTCTGTGACACTGGTGCGCGTGACCTTCAGTTCATTGAGGCTCTTCAGTGGCACCAGGTCGGGCATGCCTGCATCGGATACGGCTGTTGAACCTAGGTGCAAGAAAGTTAGTTTGCCAAATTTAGCAAACGACTTCAGGCCAGCATCGGTCAGTTGCGTGTTATCGACGTTCAGCCATTCCAGGTTCACCAGCGGAGCCAACCAAGCCACGCCCTGGTCGCCGATGGCGTTGCGCCACAAGTTTAGCTTCTTCAGTGAAGTAATTTTGCCGATGGGTTCCAAGGCTGCATCGTCGATCTTGCTGCATTCACTAATGTCGAGCTCTTCCAATTTCAGCTTGGTCAACTTTTCCAGACCTTCTTTGCCCACCGAAGTTTTAGCAATGCGCAGCTTGGCAATATTCGGCATCGATGCAATCGTTGACAGAGCAGCGTCGTCGACCAGTGAGCCTGCCAGGTAGAGTTCGCGCAATTCCTTCAGCTCGCTCAGTTCGCTCAAACCGACTTCGGAGATGAATAGAAAATCGCCCGCCAGCACTTTCAGCTTGGGGCAATTCTTCAAGGCCGACATGCCTTCGTCAGATACCGTTGTCTCGCCATTCTTGCCTGACATGCGCAGCGATACGAGTTCACCCAGGCCACTTACGGCCGCTTTGAAATGAGCGTCGGCCAGGCGGCACTCGCGAACATCGAGTTGTTTGAGCGACTTGAGCTGGCCGATCGCTTGCCAGCCCGGCACTTTCATCTCACTGGTATTGATAACGAGGGTTTGCAGGGCTGACAATTTGGCCAACTGCACCGCTACCTCATCATTAATGGGCTTGTCTTTGAAGCTCACTTGCACCACCTGACCCGCTTTGTTTTTGGTCAGTTCGGCGCCGGCCGCCTCGAGAGCTTGGAGTGCTTCGGCCGAGTCAGCCGAGACGGCTGGGGTGGCCACATTGGACGCGTCAGCCACGCGCGAAGATGATTTAGATTCGCAGCCGGTGTACGCAGCCGAGCCAAGCACGATTAGCAGTAGAGTAAACTTGCGCATGAAACCAGTTCGCATATTGTAGAAGTTGTCGTATGGGTAGGAAGAAGCAGTCACCGTACCTTACATTTGTACGGCGAGTTATTCGAAGGATTCGTTGGCTGCGGGGAATGAGCCATTGCGAACGTTATCGCGATAGCTCTCGAAGGCAGTTTTCATCTGCTGGCCCAAGTTGGCCAGTGGTCGCACAAACTTCGGTACGTAACCACTGGTCAGGCCCAGCATGTCGTGAGTCACTAGCACTTGGCCATCGCAGTGCGGACCGGCACCAATGCCAATGGTGGGCACGTCGAGTTTCCCAGTCAGTTCCTGGGCCAGATCGCCCGGCACACATTCAATCAGCACGGCAAACGCGCCTGCCGCTTGTGCCGTTAGCGCATCATGCATCAGTTTCTCGGAATCGCGCATGACTTTATAGCCTCCCAGAGCATGCACACTCTGTGGTCGCAAACCCACGTGCGCCATCACCGGTATGCCGGCCGATACGAGGGTACGAATGGTCTCGGCTTGTTCGGCACCACCTTCCAGCTTCACTGCCTGGCAGAGGGTGCGTTTCATTATACGGGCCGCCACACGCAAGGTTGCTCTAGGGCCTAGCTGGCCATGCGGAAAGGGCAGATCGACCAACACCATTGCCCGCTTGGTCGCACGAGCCACCATCTGCCCGTGATAGATCATATCGCGCACCGTTACAGGCACCGTCGTAGCTTGACCCTGAACGACCATCCCGAGGCTATCACCAACCAGCAAGATGTCGATACCAGCTTCATCCAGAATGCGCGCCGTCGGAAAGTCATAAGCGGTCAGCACCGTGATCCGCTGACCGCGTTGTTTCATTTGTTTCAGCGTACTAACGGAAACAGGCTTGACGGATTCCGACTTCGACATGGAGTGCTCGAACCAAAGGTGAGTGTGGAAAAAAGCATTATAGTCGTATTTCGTGGCTCAGGACCCCTTCCGAATCGTCGCTATCGCTCGATTCGACCTCCCCAGGGCGAAGAGATCAATACAGCTTTTAACTCGTTGCTACGAAAACACTGCGTGGCGCACTCCGCTGCAAAACACTACCACTTCGGTAACGAGCCCCCTCCCGCAGACTTCGGCTGAACGCCTCGTCTGCGACCTCCCCCAGCTTCTTCGCCGGGGGAGGTGACTGTCACCTCTCCATGCGCAGCATGGGGAGGTCGGAGCCGGCGATAGCCGGGCTCCGGGAGGGGCGAGTCCAACTTGCTGACATTTCGAGTAGGAGTAGGAGTAGGAGTAGGAGTAGGAGTAGGAGTAGGAGTAGGAGTAGGAGTAGGAGTAGGAGTAGGAGTAGGAGTAGGAGTGGCTTGCAACAGTTATACGCAACGTGCAGGCAGCATTAGAAATTGGCTAGTTTCCGCCTCGAGCAGGACGATGAACGTCAGCAATGGGGTAACTCTCAAACGGCATTCACGGATTGAGCGCGGTTTGAAAGTTTGATCGACTAATCTCAACCATGTGCCAACACTCGACCCTGGAACGGATTCCTTCAGGTTGCAGCCGACTTGTGCAATTTATTTGGAATTTGGTTCTATGTCGAAGAAAGAGACCTTTCGGGTCGTTACACGTGGCAGCGACGGCAAACTGCGTATTCGCGATTTTCCTAGCAGCGATCCACTGCTGGAAATGCATACGCAAATTGGCGTAGATGATTGCAGCACCGATCTGCAGCTGCGTGGCTTGCCGATTTTTCGTGGTTTGATCGGACCGATGCCCGAGGGCAAGTCTATCATTCGCTACGAATCTCCCGAAGTCTTCGAGACGCTCACCAAAGAGTGGAGCAACACCAAATCGAAACGTCGTCGCCGTCGTCCTAGCCAGATGATGCAAGAAGGCGCCGAGCCAGAGCAGCTGTAGGTCGATTCGGCCTCCCCCAACTTCTTATTACTTCGTTGGGGGAGGTGACCGGTGGACTATTTTTGTTCCCAGCCTTTTTTGATGTTCTCGGCCTTCATGGCTTCCCACAGCTGTTGAATCTGTTCTGCCGAATTTGATACCCGCACTTCACGAGCCAATGGCGTGGCGCGGTTCGGGCTGTAGTCGGTAAAGTGAATGACATAAGCGGGATACTCTTCAGCTAGCTCCGCTTTATTGGTTTGCCACATGACGAACTTGCGAACCATCAATTCGCCTTTGGCTTGCTTGGTATAGACCTCGCGCGCCATCACCTGGCTGCTGGGCAAAGTCATTTGATGCGCGTCGCGATCGATCATAGGAACTTCGACCAGGTCGGCGACCTGCGCGATGCGGACATCGTCGACAGTGACTTGCTTGTCATCGCGCATTCGGACAAACTGGGGCGAAATTACGCTGACTAGGGGCAAGCGACGAATGACTCGATAACGCTGCGCATTGGCGTCCCAGTCGAGTGTCATGCGTTGGATCGGCGCACCCCGTGTCGACTGCGAGACGAGGTCGAGACAATTAATTTCGGCGACCCATCGCGGCTGGACCATTTGGTAAGCCACGTGATCCGAATTCACTTCGGCATACTCGCTCTCGACGACGCGATCCTTCAGATCAGCCAATAACTCGCGGCGCAGGTCATCGGTAAAGCCACCGCCTACGCGACAGAGAACGTGTAACGCACCATCGGGACGCATTACGGCCAGTAGCAAATCGTGCATCATGCCTAGTCGGTCACCAGTCGACTCAGTAAATCCAATCACCGCAGCGTCTAGCGAATAACGCGGTTTGATTTTGAAGTTGCCAGCGCTCTCGCTGCGCAAGACCAGCCCTTCGGCCCCGCTAGTCTCCACGACGTCGACGAACATCTTCTCGACATCTGCCGAGTTCTTAGCCGTCAGCATATCGACCGTGCGGCAACGCTGGCCCTTCTGAAAAATCTTCTGCAGTCGCTCCCACGCCTGGCTGAAGTTCGGCGGTGCCTGGCCATCGATCTCTAGCACATCAAAGGTACGAAAGTGTAGTTGATCCAAATCGGTTTGCGATTCGGGAGCGCGTGAAAATCGAATGACATCGTGCACGCGTTCACGTTTGGAGTCGGCATGTTCAACGCACAGTTCCCCACAGATCAGGGCTTCTTTGACGCCTGCATCTCGCAGTTGTTTTTCGGCTTCGCTCAGCAGCGGTAGCCCCACGCGCACGGTACCACCAGGATTGACCGTGAAAATCTCGCCATCGCGATAGACAAGCACAGTAAACTCGCCGTCCACTTTGCGACTGGCGTGATACTCGGCCGGCAGGATACGTTTACCGATCTCGCGGCGATCGAGAGGAATCATGCGACTGGCTGTTTGCCGTTTGTACTCTTGTACACGTGGCAACAGACTCGGGTCGACAATAGCTGCCGCCGGGCAAACCCCATAAGTACCCAGCTTGATTTCGATCTGTTGCCGATTCAGCGGTCCGCTCTTGGTGGACGCAGCGGCCGATTGAGGCGATGCAACTTTCTTCTTAGCCATAACGACTCAGGCTGCCCGTTCAGGAGGCGGCCGCCTCCGATGGTTTCTTCAATTCCAAATTGGATAGGTGCAACACCAGGCAATAACGATCACCGGATGTACGACCCTCCAAGAATCCCCGATACGGCGAACCGCCGCGCCGCAGGATCAATGGTTGGTTGGCTTTAGGACCCGCGCCGACCAACATGAAACTCTGCTTGGCCTCCAGCTCCTTGGCCATGGCATACAAGAAGTCATAAGTCAGACCATTGATGTGTTTCAGTTGTACCTTGGTCGAAAAGACAAACTTGCGCAGGGCTTCATCTTTGGCGATCAGCTTGCCTGACCAACGCAGAGGTGTTTCAGGCGTAACATTGGGCAGCGGCATGACTCGCAGTCGACGATCGCGTTGGGATCCGTCGGGATTGCGCACGATTTCAAATTGCTGCACCGCATGCGCGATACGTCGTTGGCTATCGACCAGTACGCGCGAAGTGTTTTGCAGATAGCTGCCTATCCATTCGAAATCGATTTCGGGGTCGCCATCGATCAACAGCTGACTGACCGCCGCCGCATCGCCCGCTTGTGCCAGCAGCGCCTGATACTCGTGATCGATGGTCGATTTCACAAAGCGAATGCTCATCGAAGCTCGACCACTGGGATCCAGCCAGCGCACGCGCAGCGGCGAGGCCACGCTGTCCATGCTGACCACCGCGTCGCGGCCCGCACTGTTGCATAAACTCAGTTCCGCCACAAGACTCCTCCAAGAAAAGTAATGGTCCCGCCAATGTACTGAACGAAGTATAGTCTGAACACAACCCAACTTAGAACGGGTATCCAGGCCCGTTAAATTTTACCAGTCAGATGCGAATTTCTGCCTGCGTTCCCATCGCTCTAACATAAGGAGAGTTTCCGCAGCGCCGGCTACGCCGCTAAGTCTTAATGCTCGGAGCGTTGCAGTCAAGCAAACTCAGTGTCCAGGCCTGAAAGGCCGATACAACCTCTGCCGGTCGCCGTAAGGCACCGGCAGGGTGACGGCGCAAGTGCCGGTTCGAACACGAGTAAATATTAGTTTACGCATAAAGTATTGCGAGCATCTAACAGCGGGAACGTTTGCAATCACCGCAGTCCGATCAGGTGATGCTGAGGTGCTAAAACACGCGACCGAGGACTTCGGTGGATGCCTTGGTTCTCCAGATTCTTTGACGCCGCTTTATTGGCTCGTCCCCTGTCTATTCCGTCGTTGGCCTCCCATCCATTCTAGTCATAATGAGCATTGTTTGTTCAGACTTGCGATTCTCAAGCGGTATGACCAAGTATGAGTGGTCAGGTACTGCTGGCAAGTCGAATGTGCGGCGTCCGGATTCTAAGTCAACCCAAGCTTTGAATGGTTGACCAGGGTTGGTTTGGAATGGTAGGGTACCGACCCAATCATCACCATTCGTTCTGAATGGGCCGTCAATATCCGGTCGAATGTAGATTTCCCAAGTATTGCCATTCAACGCACGATCCCCAGCTCGCCCTTCTATGATTCTTTCCAATGAAACATAGGGCCGCAGTGGATCTTGCTTCGATTTATACACGACGAGCCCGGTGGAAATCACAAGCATCGCTACGAGGATCGTGCGAATCGAAAGCCGTTTCATTTCACGTTTTGCAATGTGGCTGGAGTACGACAAAATTCAGCGAGCCCGAGCGGTTGACTCAACGCAAGTCAAAACTACTGACCGAGGGCTTCGTCGGCAACCCTTGGGTCGTCAATTTTCGCATTGGCCTAACTAGCCGGAGCATATTGCTCTCCCCATACTTCTCTGACTGCCTCGAAGAAGCGTCGTGAGGTGCTAGCGTAAACAAAATTCCAGCCGATCTCGATCGTCTCACCCATCCGTGTTTCGCAGAGCACTGAATAGAATCCGTCTGGATTGTGCCACCATTGTCGGGGCTGAACATAGAACCTCACAACATCTACGCGCCGAAAAATAGTTGGATTGTTGGGTTTCGATGAGTCGGAGAGGACAATTCGGTCAGGGAACACCTCTGTCAGATAGGTGACCGGGTGAATGAGCCCGTAGATGTATTTGAGCAGCACTATCCACAGTGCTGCCGCAATCGGTGGCGCGATCCAAGACGCATCTGAGGACATGTCTCCGGCGACGCCAACTAGCCCATTTGCTGCCAGGGAAACATACGTGAAAACGACGCAAAATAGGATAATGACAGGCAGGATTATCGCGGCAGAATCTCGTGAAGTTCGCTTGGCGGCAATCATGTTCATTGATCTATAAGACGAACGCTTTCAATCACCGCGGCCGCCGCGATTGATGTTGTTAGTAAGTTGGAGACCGCCGACGGCTCCGGTGGATTGCCTGGTTCCCGATGTTTTCGGCACGCGGCTAGCCAGCTTGAAGTATAGCTGGTCGACAATCGAACCCACAAGTAAGTTTGGCCGATCGCTCGTTTCCTCGGACTTGCGAACGACGTTGAGGTCTGCCTTTTACTTGCCCATTACAGGTGAACCGCAGATGGGCGCAGATGAACGCAGATAAAGACCAAGTCCTGTGCACTTATCTGAGCTCGTCTGCGGTTGCTATCCGAACCTGCCCACGGGTGCCGATCGCCGTAAGGCACCGGCAGCGCGGCGGCGCAAGTGCCGGTTCGAACAAGGGCAAACATTAGTTGATGCATAAAGTATTGCGCAGAGAGTGGGCGTCAGAAGACGGCGAGCTCAGCAGGACGACCAAGCAGCAAATGACCGAATGCGCTAAGCTGGTGTAGGCCATCAATCGACGGCACGTTCGGTTGGGCCAATGTAGCACAGTTTCCAATTGTCAAGGTGATCGACGTGTTATTGCCGGTAACGCGACCGGAGGCATTTCGTCGGCAACCAGCACGCTTTGCTGGAAGCTGGACCAGATTCCTGGAGAATCAAAATCGGAAGGAGGCAATTCAGTTGAGCACGGCAGGCCGGCGATTGTCAGGAAGTTAGCCAGAATCTGATAACCGACTTCGCTAAGGATCGATTCCGGATGAAATTGCACTCCAAAAACTGGCCATGTGATGTGCTCAACAGCCATGATAATCGACTGACCTCTGTCTTCCTGGCAAGTTCCAATGACACGCAACTCCGCAGGTAAGGATTCGGCCCGCGCTACGAGCGAATGATACCGCGCAGCTTCAAAAGGATTGGGCAGTCCATTCAGCAGTTTCGACGGTGTGTAATGCATTGCGCTGCTGCGACCGTGCACCGCTTTAGACGCCCGAATGATTTCACCTCCGAAGGCTTCGCAGATGGCCTGGTGTCCTAAACAGACGCCCAACATGGGAACCTGTTGATGGAACTGGCGAATGACTTGCAGGCACTGCCCAGCTTGTTGCGGTGCTTTGGGGCCTGGAGAAATGACGATGGCTGCGAAGCGACCAGCTTCAATGTCTGCCAGTGGTACCTCATCGTTGCGTACAACCACGGTCTCTTGCCCCAAGCGCCGCAAGTAGCGCTGCAGGTTGAATACAAAGCTATCGTAGTTGTCGATCAGTAAAATCATGAAGTGTTAAACCACCAGCTGATCGATGGCCCGCAGAATACCCTCGGCCTTATGCCAGGTCTCTTGTTCTTCCAGTTCAGGTTGACTGTCCGCCACGATACCACCACCGACGGGCAACTGCCACCATCCATCGCAGGCCGTCACCGTTCGAATCAAGATGCTCAGATCCATGTCACCTGCGGCAGAGATATAACCTAAACTGCCGCAGTAGGGACCGCGACATGTTGGTTCTAATTCGGCGATGATTTCCATGGCTCTGATCTTCGGAGCACCGGTAATGCTGCCGCCGGGAAAGGTTGCGCGCAGCAGATCAAAGGGCGAACGACCCGTTTCTAGTTTGGCTTCGATCGAACTGACCAGGTGCCAGACATATCGATAACCTTCCAGCTCGCACAACTGAGCCACGCGGATACTCTCAGGGTCGGCGATGCGCGAGAGATCGTTGCGAAGCAAGTCAACGATCATGACGTTTTCACTGCGATCCTTGGGGCTACTGCGCAGCAACTGCGCGATGCCTTGATCGGCGGCTGGATCGGTCATGCGAGGTCGAGTGCCTTTAATGGGGCGCGTTTCAATTTGCCCTTGTTGTAAGGTCAGAAAACGTTCGGGTGATGTGCTAATAACTTGCACACGACCGAAGTCAGCGTAACCAGCAAATGGTGCAGGATTGGTAGCCCTCAAATGCAAAGCCAGATCGGCTGCGGGACATCGCGCTTTGTGCAACAAGCGCTGAGCCAGATTAACTTGAAAGATGTCGCCTGCATGGACGTATTCAACCGCGCGCTCGACTGCCAGGCGATAACCTTCGGATGAGAAATTGCTGGTCCAATTGTTCGACCAGCGTGTCGGGTGTTGCGGAGCCAGGCGACTGATCGGCAGCGGCCAAGTGCCGGTCACAGTCAGAGGCCGAGGGTCTTTCGACGGCGACTCCATTTCTAGTTTGTTTAAAAACTGTTGGATGCGACGGTAGGCTTGCGTGGCGCGCTGCGCATCTTTCTTCAGCCAACCTTGGCTGATAATCCAACTCTGCCCGCGGGCATGATCCCATGCCAGCACAACATCATATAAACCCAGTGCCGCCAGCGGCAGTTGAAACTCGTTATAGCGAAACGTCGGCAAGCGTTCGAAACATGCGCCTAGTTCGTATCCAAACCACCCTAACCAGCCGCCTTGCAGTGGTGGCAAGTCAGCGATGGCTGGCTGAAAAATGCGTTCGGTGAAATTCGCGACGCCATCGAGCGCCTCGGGATACGGCTTGTCGATCCGCAGCGTCATCAACGGGTCGGCCGACATGTAGCTGTAGCGTCCGAGATTACCAAACGTTTGACTGCTGTCCAGCCAGACACAACCTGGCAAGACACTTAGCCTGCGGAAACAATATTCGGGAGTCCAACTGCTTGGTAACGATCGCACCAGCGGTTCGAACTGTTGGGTGACAAGCGACACTTGGTGGCGAACAGGCTGCGATTATGGAGAGTATTGAGTAAACGGCCAATTTTAATCATAGGATGCACAGCAGCATAGCATACGCATCCTGGCACCCCCGAGGTTCCTGGTTACTCACGCGTGATAAAGACCGCCAGGATCCCACCGGTGAGCAACCCGCCAAGAATAAACAGGGCAAAAGGTGTGGGTGAGTGTGACCAGCTCCAGTTGTCGGTCAGCGTCGTACCAAAGATGGCACCCAGAGTCGCAAATGGAAAGAAGAGAGCGGCCAAGACGTTTAAGCGGTGAGCGGAAACCAACATGCGATGGCTGGCAGTGGCTTGCTCCTCGGCGCGACGCACAACCGCCACATCCATGGAATTCTTGGCATCATCATAGAGCAGTTCCGACCACCGCGATAGTTCGTATGCCCTGTCGCGATGGTCAATCAAGCTGCGTTCCCGCGGCAAGGCTTTGCGGGCTTCTTCGAAAACCTCCAGTAGATTTCTCAGCGATCGAGCCACCGGCGCCAGACCTTCCAGCAGGCGCGAATAATCGTCGGCTGTTTGCGCCGCATGCTCCAGTTGATCAAACTCCTCGAGCCGCTTACTAAATCGCTGCAGATGCTGCTCGAGAGCCACTTTGCCAGGTGCTCCGTTGCTGGCTTGCCACTGGCCGTTTGCATCTCGCCAGTAAAGAATGCCGACTCGCGTTACATCGTCGGCTGCCGGGACATCGTGGAGAACAAGCAATAGTTGGTCCTGACTGTGCATCAACCGTTGCCGACCGGCTGTACTACCGAGTCGTTGTCGAAATTCGTCAGGAAGTTGCCAAAGAGCAGGAATCAATGGCACTTGGGCCATACACAGGTCCTTTCACTAAGCACGTTGACACGTTCAATGCGGATTAAAGCACGCTTCGTATCCGAGCAAGGTAGTTTACTTGTGTACTATATCTGGCTCGATTCCGCCTGTATCCAGGGCGCTGCTTTCCAGAAGATTGTTCTCGATCCTTCGCTTTTGTGGCCTGAATCGTTGTGTTACGATAAGTGCCCTTAATCCCGAATTGGATGTGTCCGCATGCTAATTGTCCACCAGGCGCCCACGAGCGTCATCATAACTTCTCATGACACAATCCGAATAAACTGTTGACATCGGCAAACAATCTTTGGAGATACGAACTTTGAGCGAAGAACATGTACTGGTCATTCCAGCGCGACGACTGGAGTTGTTGGGCAATTTTTCCGGCTTCGCACCTTTTGATCCAGCTAGCTTCGAAGCGATCCTCGATCCCGAGCACATGGAGTTTCGCCCGCGGAGCCAGGTTGAAGAAGATCCGAGTTTCAAGCAATTGATTCCCTACTGTATTTTGCAGTCGGGCCACCGATCAGCCAGTCGCTTCTTTCAGTACACACGCGGTTCAGGGCAAGGCGAAAAACGCTTGCATGCCAAACGCAGTATCGGCATTGGCGGTCACATCTCCCGAGAAGACGCCACGGGCGCCGACCTATATCGCTCGGGCATGCAGCGCGAGTTAGACGAGGAGATGATTATTGAGGGCGGCTATAGCGAACAACCGCTGGGCTTCATCTTCGATGACACGACCCCAGTGGGACGAGTCCATTTAGGCGTCGTACATGTCCTGACACTCGACAATGCCAATGCTCGAGCCCGCGAGAGCGAGATGATCGGCAGCGGCTTTGTCAGCCTCGAACAACTCTTGGCTGACAAAGACCATTATGAAACGTGGTCGCAGTTGTGTATTGAACAACTAACTGCGACAAATGAATCAATCTTGAATTCATCCATCAAGTTTTGAGATGGATGAATCATGCAAGCCGCGGACTACGAGCCTGGCAACCAGAGCTTGCTCTTACCAGGCTCAGATTCGGTTGCTTGGCCTGGCAGGACCAAACTCGACTGCGGCTCGGCGTCGGCTTCGGTGCGCCGACTGCTCATGCGTTGCAACATGGCACCCTCATCCATGCCGCCCCGCTGCCGCTGCAGTTGCTGATTCAAGCGTTGAATAAAGCTGATCAAGATCGGATCGTTGCGATACTTGGATACAGCTTGCTGCATATAGGTGCGTGCTTCGTCGATACGTCCAATTTGATTTAAGACTTCGAAGCGCTGAATAACTGTTTCGCCCACGGGTTGTCTCTGGGCAACTTGCAGCTCTTCGATTTCGCTTAAGAAGTTCAGCAGCTCTAGATAATCTTCGGCGTCGCGGCTGGCTGTTTGTAGCGCCGGCAATCGTACGGCATTGAGGGCTGGCGTCTTCTCTCGCGCGAGAACTTCACGCGCGGCTTCCGACAGCGCGCGGCCCAGTCGCAGACGGATGTAGGTAATGAACAGCTTGACCAACTGTTCTTCGGTAACCTTGCTCAAGTCGCAACGCAGTAGCGATAGTAGCGAACTGGCTGGCGCTGACTCGAGCTTCATCAGATCGGTTTCTGGCCAGGCCAAATTCAACTGCCCGTAAATGGCAGGAATGGTTCCCAGCGGCAAATTCACGTTTTGGCAAGATTCCAAATGTGTCAAGAAGGCGCGAACCATGGCCCGCTTGGGCTCCTGCTCGGCAGCTTCGACCAAGGTCAAATTGTCTAGCGCCGGCAGCGGCAGCGACAGCAGATTGGTGATCACAATCTCGCGGTACTGCGAACGTGACAGCGGTGACTCTTGGTTATCGCCCTTGCGCTGGGCAGGTCGGGTGATGAGTTCCAAGTAGTGTGTTCTGCGCGGAGCCGATGGATCGGTCAGTTCCGCTTTGGGAGCGAGCACTTCGATCAGCTTTTGGAACAAAGCTTCCGATTGGCGCGAGGGAATGATGTCGATCAAAGCGCGAGTCGGCTTGTCGGTTTGTCGACCGAAGATGGCTACCGATCCGACATTGAACTCGCATTCGGTTCCGTCGGACAATGTGTGCGTTTGGTAGATGATATACACATCGTGTGCCGGCACTTCATCTTGCACACTCAGCGCGTACCCTTCGGCCATCTGCCGACTGGCTTCGTTGGGCACCAGCCATGCGCCCTCGATCTTGCCCATTGCTTCGCGAGCGGCGGCGTCTGATTCGAGCTCGACATAACGCGAGAGCATCTGGGGCGCGAGGCTGACCTTGTTAGGTTCCAGTTCCAGTGCCAGCGCGGCAAAGTAATCGCGATTGAGTTCGTCCAACTCGCGAATGTTGCTCAGCTTGCGCGCAGTCGCGGTGGCTCCATCTTGATCGAGCAGCACCATTTGCAGTTCCAGCAACTTCTGCAGCGGCCAGACCTGGTCGGGGTAATCCCGCAGAATCGAACGCAGCTTGGTCTCTGCCTGACCATAACGGAAACCAACGGCCAACGATTGCACCTCTTGTGCACGTTCCGCCCAGGGCTTGCCATTGAGATTGGAATCGATAACTAGCTGCGCTTTGGTGAGCACACTATCGTCCAGCAAACCAGAATCGATCCGCTCCGAAGTAATCTCGCGATTGGTCAACTGTTCAATGAGTTCCAACCAGAAGTGACGCAAGGTGGCCGCCGGTGATTGACGCAGCCTGACGCACAGCACTTGCAGGCTGTCGAGCGATATCTCATGCACGGATTCGCGCGATTCTGCCAGGCCTTCCAGCAAGAGTCGCACGCCATCGGCCACCGGTTCACCCTCGGAAAAACTGACCAGCGAACGCATGATCAGAGCCAACGGGTTGTCGGGCTTGAGCTTGTAGAAGCGGCCGACTGTTTCCTTGAACGTTTCGACTTCATTTAAACGTAGAGCTACGTCCGCTTTCATGGCCAGCAACCAGGCGGCGCTGGGTGTTTTGGCGAGCAGCTGGTTGATGCGATCCATGGCAGCCAACGCCTGATCGCCTTGGATGAGCTTGACGAGCTTTTCGTATTCCTGCGGTTGATCAACGCATTTGCAGAATTTGATCTTTTTGCCACTGCCACATGGGCAGGGCTGATAGTTGTCGATGGTCATTGGAACAACGAATCCTGTGTGTGTATTGGTGGCGCTCAAGCGTGGAGCAGCCCGCAGTTTACCAAATTGTGCTTAAAGCCTGTAGCCCGAAGATCGCCTGGCAAAACGTTTAAGCACGTGGACACGTCCACGTGTCTAGTGCTGACGCATGCTCTGCATTCGCTGATTGAGGATCTTGGCGAGCACAGCGTCTGGGGCCTGGCTGGGGCGAATCAGCAAATAATCGCTTTTAGAAGCGGCACAAGCCCGACGAACACGATCCAGAAATCGTTCGAGAGCTTCCAGATATCCTTCGCGGAGCGCGCGGGGATTGCAGGTCAAGGTATCGCTGGTCTCCAACCCCTCAAAACGTGTGGGATCCGCAAACGGAAAATCCAGTTCGTCGTCATCCAGTACATGCAAGACCATCACGTCGTGACCCGCTCGACGCATCGTGGAGATGCCGCGCAAGATACTCTCTTCGGCCCCCAGCAAATCGCTGATCAGCACCATCAAGCCGCGTTTGGGAAAGATCTCGACGATCTCTTTGAAGACGGCATCCATGTCGGTCTTTTCGGCCGGTTTGGTATCCTCCAGCGAAGCCAAGATGGCGCTCAAATGATTGCGAGCCGTACGATAGGGCAAGCGTGTCCGAATCCGATTATCAAACATGACGCTGCCCACCGCATCCTGTTGCCGCAAAACCATATAAGCGATGCAGGCGGCCAGTGTGCAGGCGTAGTCGAACTTGTTCAACGCCCCGCGACCGTAGCGCATACTGGCCGACGAATCGACCAAGAGCGCGCAGCGGAGATTGGTGTCCTCTTCGTACTGCTTGATCACCAAACGATCTTGCCGAGCCCAGACTTTCCAGTCGACGTGACGCACGTCATCGCCAGCTACATACTGGCGATGCTGTACGAATTCAACCGACTGGCCGAAGTAAGGACTGCGGTGCGAACCGGAGAGAAAACCCTCGACGATTTGTCGAGCTTGTAACTCGAGGCGCGCGACACGTTTGACTGCCTCAGGAGGCAAAAATCTTCTTGAATCGGGCATCGCGAGTCAGCTCGTCTTCCGCTGTTGGCGTGGCATCAATCAGTTTCTTCACAACATCGTCGGTGGTAATACCATCGCTCTCTGCAGCAAAGGTCACCACCATGCGATGACGCAGCACAGAAGTTGCCAGCGCCTGAATATCTTCCACGCTGACATGAGTGCGTCCGCGCAGCAATGCTCGGGCCTTGCCACCGAGAATTAAGAACTGCACGGCCCGTGGCCCGGCCCCCCAGCCGATTTGTTCGTTGACAAAGTCCGGCACCCCGTCGGTACCCACTCGCGTTTGACGCACTAGGGCTAGCGCGTATCGAATCACATGATCGCTGACCGGCACGCTGCGTACCAAGTCTTGCAATTCCAGGATCTCTTGGCCGCCTAGGACTGGTGAAACGTCGAACTTGGCGCGCGAGGTCGTGCGCCTGGCGACTTCCAGCTCTTCATCAAACTTCGGATAGTCCACCAACACTTTGAACATGAAGCGGTCCTGCTGCGCTTCGGGCAGCGGGTAGGTGCCTTCTTGTTCAATAGGGTTCTGCGTGGCCAGCACAAAAAACGGATCGCTCAGCGGATGCCGCGTGCGTCCGACGGTCACTTGCCGCTCCTGCATGGCTTCCAGAAGAGCGGCTTGAGTCTTGGGCGGTGTGCGGTTGATTTCGTCAGCCAAGATAACGTTGGCGAACAAGGGACCTTCCATAAAGCGACGCTGCAAGGCACCGCTGTGTTCTTCCAGGACTTCCGTGCCAGTGATATCGGCCGGCATCAAGTCCGGCGTGAACTGAATCCGGCTGAACGACAGGCTCAGCGTGCGGGCTAGCGAACTGATCATGAGCGTTTTGGCTAGCCCCGGCACGCCTTCCAGCAGGCAATGCCCCCGGCTGAACAAGCAAATCAGTAGCTCGTCGATCACCTCTTGCTGGCCCACGATGGCCTTGCCCAGTTGATCCAGAATTTCTTGACGCGCCTTTTGCAAGCGGTCGATCGCGTCGCTGGGCAACGGTTGGTCCGGCGAACTAATCATGCAAACAATCCCTTCTAACGCTTCAGCCTCATACCAATGGAGTCCACTAATCCTATCACAATCCCACCACGGATGCATGGGATGGCCCAAAGCTGCCACACCAACCGCATGACCATGCGACCTGTCCGACCGCCTGGCACAGGAACTCTGGGCTGGAAGCCCCAAGCACTCCTGGTTAGAATCTCGGCTTACGACTCGCCGGATGGGTGGCCGAGTGGTTTAAGGCAGCGGTCTTGAAAACCGCCGTACCCTTGCGGGTACCGTGGGTTCGAATCCCTCCCCATCCGCTTGCTTCTTTCCTACCGCCTTTCCCGTAGCGGAAGCCGTCAAGGCTTTCGGCCCGGGCTCGTAACGATCGAGATCGTCCAGCTTTTAAGTCCAGCAGTTGCGTTGTGTTTAGGGTCTTGGGTGGCACTGGCAATGCGCAGCATAGCCAGTGCTCAAAACGAAGCGGTTGTTAGTAGGTCTGCAGTTGACCTGAGCTAATGAAACCGAAGTTTCAGAGCACCCTGAGAGGGCTCATTGGCCAACGAACCAACCCGTCACAGGCAGCACCCTGTCAGGCTGTATCCAAAACTTCGCTGCCATTGGTACAGCCACAGGGCTCGCCAAGAGCACCACTTCGTTCCATGCACTGGCTATGCTGCGCATTGCCAGTGCCACCCGAAGTACGATCTCTGTAGAGTTGTGTCCACGAAATGCTTGACGCATTCCGCTACCTGTTTTGTGTAGAATTGGCCGGCATGATTTTGGTTCGCCGGTTCATTCAACGAGGCGTTATGATTCGCAACTGCTTGCTCGGCTCTGTGGTACTGTTCACCTTGGGTTTCAACCTCGCGCACGCCCAGTCACCGGTCGTTGAGGCTCTGACCCAATACCTGGCCCAGCCCGCCGACAAACGAGCGCCGCTGGCGGAGCAGGAGTTTGCCAAACAACCGCTCAGCAAAGCGGAGGCGGCGACCACGCAAGAATTGCTGTGGAAAGACCGTCAGCAGCAACTGCGCATCGAACGCACAGCCGAGATGCAAGCTGAACAAATCACGGTGGGTGACAAGGTGATGCCTTTCAAGTTTGTCGAGTTTGGCGACAAACCATCCACGGGTCGCTCGCTGGTCATCTCGATGCACGGCGGCGGAAATGCACCCGCCAAAGTTAACGACGGTCAGTGGAAGAACCAACAGCGGCTGTACAAACTGAAGGAAGGCATCTACGTAGCGCCGCGAGCACCAACCAATACCTGGAACCTGTGGCACGAAGCGCATATCGATGAAATGTTCGATCGCTTGATCGAGAACATGATCGCTCTGAACGATGTCGATCCCAATCGAGTCTACTTGACCGGTTACTCGGCCGGAGGAGATGGTGTGTATCAACTGGCTCCACGCATGGCCGACCGTTTTGCCGCCGCGGCCATGATGGCGGGGCACCCCAACGAAGCCTCGCCGCTGGGGCTGCGCAACTTGCCTTTTGCAGTCCACGTCGGCGAAAAAGATGACGGCTACGGTCGCAATAAAGTTGCAGGCGAGTGGGACGAGAAGCTTAAAGCACTGCATGTAGCTGACCCAACGGGCTACGAGTACTACGTCAAGTTGCACGCCGGCCGCGGGCATTGGATGAACGGCGAAGATGCCGAAGCGATCGATTGGATGGCCAGCCGCGCTCGAAACCCTTGGCCCAAGAAAGTTGTGTGGCGACAAGATGATGTGATTGGCAGTCGCTTCTACTGGCTGGCCACTTCCCGCGAGGCAGCCAAGACAGGTCAAGAAGTCACCGCGACTGTCGATGGCCAACTCATCAAGGTCGCCGCAGCTGAAGATGTCAAGTTGAGCATTCGCTTGAGCGATTCACTGCTGAATCTCGATCAAGCCGTGCAGTTGCAGGTCAATGACCGACCGCTCAAAACTATTCAGTGTGTGCGTACAATCGCCGCTCAATCGCAATCGCTTTCAGAACGTGCCGACCCCACAGCGTGTTACTGCGTTGAGCTGGTGGCAGACTGAAACGACCAGCCCCACGCTCAGGTCGTCAATGGCAACGCGCTGTGAGCGAAGTCGTTATAGGCTTGCAGTAGGATGTCGGGGGCAACCTGTTGGCTACTGACCAGGCAACGCAGGCGGCCACGGCGGATGACGCCTTTCTCCATAAAATTACCGAACAATCGCAGCCGGGCCTGGCCTGCATCGGCCAATAGTTCCGATTGCTCCTGGTCGCTGGGGTGAACAAAAATGGCCACGTAGCCCGACTGAGTCTGACAGGTCAGCATGGCCACTGGACCTTCTTCGATCACCAACCCCGACTCGCCTGAAGCTCGCCACTCTCCAGCGGCAACTCGATTGATAACTTCCAAGGTGGGATGGGAATCCAGCAGCTGGGTCTGCACGCTCAGCCACAAGTCAAAACCGCATTCGGCGGTGCCCAGTTCAGCGGCCGGTATCGCGCGGTAATCGACTTGAAAGGCAAAACTATCGCTAGCCGATTGCGCATAGCGCACCATCAAATCGCTGCCGCGAACAAACCAATCATCAATCTGACAAACATGGCCGGGCACCGGATCAATGGCTAGCAAATGCCAAGGAGTTTCCAGTTGCCCTAAAACCAACGCTCCGGCCGATGGCTGAGCCATGTCCAATCGCCACTTCCATCCAGACCAATCAAGCTGTGCAGTTTGTCCTGTGACAGACCATTGCATAAAAAACACTTTCCTGAGATACGTATGTAGGTGTGGGTTACTTTTCAGACTGTGATGTGCGCGGGGCTTAAACTCTAACCGGGGCTCGTAGTGGTAATACACAGGCAAAAAGTCTGTGTCACGCTCCAGTTCTGCTGCTGGCCATCATACTCATTTCTGCTTTGGTTCACGAGGCTAATACACTTTAATGAACGCGGTACTACTGCCTGCTTTAGTGCGGGGGTGTTTGGATACACATGGCTTGAATCATCGCCCGATTCTCTTAGCCATTGACACGGATGTTGACCTCAGTGGTGCAGTGACGCGGCAATGGCTGGTCATTACACCCGACCATTACTCAATGGTACAGGAACTAGCCAGGCTTGAAACGAGTCCGATGGATCAGGCGGGCAACGTACTGCCACCGTCGCCAGCCGAGTTGCTGGCAGGCGGCAAACTGCTGCGACACGTGGCCACTGGCGAAGTAACCGCGGCTCGCACGCATGCTGGCGTAGGTTCGGGCGTGCTGCAACTAAAAATCGATGGACACTGGGTCGACTGGCTGCGGTACTCCAATGCCATGGCCACGCGGTTTCACAAGATCTCTCGCTTGATCGAACGCTATTGCCAGCACGATCATGCCCCAGAGATGCTGCAGTTGATGGGCGATGATGATGAAGCCAGGCTCGATCCGCACCGCTGCCCCAAATGTTCACTCCGGCTCTCGACCGCCACGGAAAGCTGTCCGCGTTGTGTACCCAAGGGGCAGGTTGCCAGACGCGTCATCGACTTGCTGCTGCCCTACAAGCGCGGCGCGATCATGTTGTGCTTGCTGACTGTCGTGGGCGTCGTGGCCGAGCTGATCCCGCCTAAACTCCAGCAGACGATGGTCGATCAGATTTTGACCACACCCGCGACGACCGGTTCTCCAGCGACTGGAGCAGTGACTGAGCAAGTCGATTTTCAGACCGCCCTCTTGGTCGTGGTGCTCGCCTTGGCCATGTCGCGCGTCATGTTGTCGGTGGTCGCCGTCTTTAAAGGGCGACTGGCTACCCAGATCGGTACGGGGCTAACAAGTACGCTGCGGGCGCAGATGGTTGAAAAGCTGCAAAAGCTAGCCATCGCTTATTATGATCGCCACCAGGTCGGTTCGATGCTTAGTCGCGTCGCCAACGATAGCGAAGTGCTGCATGGACTGATGCATCAATTCACCGGTGGGTTCTTGTTGCAAATCGTGCAACTGTTTGGTGTCGGGGCTATGTTGCTGTGGATCAATCCCAAACTGGCTATGTACACCTTGATTCCCGTACCCATGGTCTTCCTGGGCTCTTGGATCTTTTGGCGCAAAGTTTATCCGCGCCACTATCGCCTCTGGGATGCTTCCAGCAAGCAAATGTCAGTACTGAGCGGAATGTTATCGGGCATTCGCGTCGTCAAAGCCTTTGCACAAGAAGATCGCGAGTTCCAACGCTTTCGATCATCCAGCGATCACTTGCGAGACTGGCGTTTGTGGGTCGAAACCACCAATGCCAATTATTCAGCGGCCATGCAGATCGTGTTCAGTTTAGGCGGACTGATCGTGTGGTACGTCGGTGGCCGCGACGTGATTGGTCACGATATGACGCTGGGACAGTTGATTGCATTTTTGGCTTACCTGGCCATGTTCTATGCACCGCTGAGTGCTCTGTCGAGCTTCACTACCTGGCTGACCAGTTTTCTATCGGGCAGTCAGCGCGTGTTAGAGCTGCTCGACACTCCGCTAACGATCGAAGACGCCCGCCAGCCTCAAGCCTGGGACGAACCGAAAGGACAGATTCGTTTCTCAAACGTGACCTTCGGTTACGATCGCAATCAACCCGTCCTCAAAAATATCTCGTTTGAAGTCGCTGCCGGCGAGATGGTCGGCATCGTCGGTCGCAGTGGTTCGGGCAAGACGACGATGGTCAACTTGCTCGGTCGATTCTACGATGTTCAAGAGGGACACATCACCGTCGATGGTATCGACATTCGCCAAATCTCGCGCCAGCAACTGCGCGAGCGTCTGGGAATCGTGTTTCAAGATTCATTCTTGTTTCGTGGTACGATCTGGAAGAACCTCTCGTATGGTCGACCGAATTCCACGATCGAAGAAGGTATCTCTGCGGCCAAGGCGGCTGGAGCCCATGACTTTATTTGTCGTCAATCGCTGGCCTATGAGACTCTTTTAGGTGAACATGGTGCGGGGCTATCCGGCGGCGAGAAGCAGCGACTATCGATCGCGCGCACTCTTCTGTACGACCCTCGCATCCTGGTCTTGGACGAAGCCACCAGCAATATCGATGCAGAAGCGGAACGCAGTATTCAGCAAGCGCTCGAAGTGTTGATTCGAGGGCGCACCACGGTGGCCATCGCTCACCGCCTGTCCACGCTCCGCAATGCCGATCGCATCTTGGTGTTCGACCGCGGCACGTTGTCCGAACAAGGCTCGCACGCCGAACTGTTAACGCAAGACGGCATCTATGCCAAACTGGTACGCATGCAGACTCAAGTTAGTAAGACGCCAACGGTCGACACGCTGCTGACCGAGCCAACCAATCGCATTAGCCAACACTTGGATGCCGATGGTTCTTCTTCCGAGACGCCCAAGGAGTCTTCCACCAACTTCATTCAGTGGCTCGCATCGACGGAATATGTATTCAAGCAAGGTCAGTTTGGACAATTGGAACTGTGGCACGGCCAAGAGTGCTGCGGCAAAGGAGCTTTCGTCTTGCGCACCTTCCCGGCATCGCACAGCGAGAGCTACTTGAGCGTTCGCGGCTGGAACGAGTCGGGCGAAGAGGTCGAACTGGGCATGATTCGTCAGTTATCCGATTGGCCAGACGAT
The DNA here is from genome assembly GCF_056494185.1 of Rania fehmarnensis. Taxonomy (NCBI): domain Bacteria; kingdom Pseudomonadati; phylum Planctomycetota; class Planctomycetia; order Pirellulales; family Pirellulaceae; genus Rania; species Rania fehmarnensis. Next base: position 7,208,322 of record NZ_CM151398.1, on the reverse strand, counting down.
TCGCGTCGACTGATTCAAATCAGCCTCGATCAGCGCTACCTCATGCGCGAGATCAAATCCGTGAACAGCATCGCTCTCAGTCATGGATATCTCGACTTCGATGTCCGCACCGATTCGGGGCCGCAGCGTTTCACTATGCGCTGGACTCAAAGTCAAGCGCTCGATTTTGGGGACGAGGGAAAGTTGCTGATCGATAGCGAAGACAATAGGTACCTGGTGCGCAGTCTCGATCAGCTCTCAGCCAAAGATCGTGAGAAGTTCTTGCAGTACGTCTACTGGTAAAGAATCGTAGCCATCGTCGCCAGACGGTGGACTCCGTCACCCGACGGTGGACCCTGTAGCCACCGTCGCCAGACGGTGGATTCGTGGACTCCTCAGGCGGCGAAAATCCACCGCTTGGCAGCGGTGGCTACCAAAATCAAGCTAGCTAGAACTTCCATCTCAGCTCGACTCGATTACCGACGATGTCGTCCGCGTTGCGCAGGAAGCCATACATGCTATCGGCGCGGAAGATCCAGCGATGGCTGATGGGTCGTTGATAGCGCACACCCAGTGCGTATTGATCACCAGCGACACGGCGGAAGGCTCCGCTGCCGTAGCTGCCCAGGGCGGCTGTTTCTAGAACCAATTGATCGCGAAAGTTGGCGCCGAGAATATTCAGACCCAGCGCTGCGCCGTAAGTATTGGCGGCAGTGGGATCAAGGGTGGGATAGCCGGTCAAACCGTCAGTTTCAAAGTTGATACCCGTGTTGCGCAAGATGCCGCCAGAACCCGCAGCGCGACCCAAGCTCTGCGGCCTGCCTGATCCATACCATAGGTTGCAATACGGCACGAAAGTATTGGGCATGAAACTGATCAGCGAGTTTTCAACCAGGAGCAGATAGCCATCGGCCGTTCGCTGACCCTCGGGCAGATCCTGTCCAAAGTTGGTGATGAAACGCACGGAGTTGGAGAGCTTCATCAAGTAACGGCGCGTAAAGGCGATGGCAAAGTTATTGTAGCTGCGCTGCTGGCCAACATCGTCATGAACGTACGCGTAATCCACTTCGAAGTAACCATCGTAGGCATCGATAAACCAGGCAGTACCCAGTGCTTCGGCGGCAGAGTTGCTGCCTTGGAATGCATCGCTGGTCAACTGGTCGCCGACAGCGAAGAACGTGGCGTCGAAGTTGGACCAGTGCAACTCGGGACTGTTACGTGCCGGAATCGCAAAGGCGCCACCCAGGACCGCGTCTTCCATCCAGATGCCGTTTTGATACAGCAGCGGCACTAAACCAAAGGTGAAGGGCAAGTCGAACGGCGAATCGATTCCAGAGAATCCGCCAGCGATCGAACCGACGTCGCCTTCGAAATACAACGTATCGAACCTGGCATCGGTTTCGAATTCGAATTCAGTGTTATCGGTAAAGTCCAAGCGGGTGAACTGGTTGTTGTTATCCAGTGGTCCCATAAAGCCGTGAATGCGTTCGGTGGCCGTCAGTCCCAAGTCCATGTCGAGGTTTAGACGATGTGCCCAACTGTGCGCCTTGCCTGCCTGGTTGCGGTTGACACCTACGGCGGTGCGATAGTCGCCATAGACATAGAAGTGCGGAAAGAGCAGATTGGTCTTGCCGAATATATCAGGTGCCGGTGGATAAATGCCGGGAGTATAAAATGGTCGCCAAAACTCGACCCATGGTCTCTGCACGGGCACGGCATACTTGCCGCGATAGGTTGCCAACTCCTCTTGAGGATTGTAGGGATGCGTTGATAGTGGCGTCGGCAGGAAGGAACCTGGATCGTACGGTGCTTGCCGGATGTCACCACAATTCATGGCGGGGCTCGGCGACTGGCAGTACGGGTTTCCCGCCTGGGTGGCGCCAGGTATCAACCAGGCATCATAGTTGCCGCTGGTCAGGTTAGGCTGAAACGGAGCTTGGGGTTGGGACGTAACTAACCCTTGCGCGGGATTAGTTGGCTGCGCAGCGGGTTGTGGTTGGCTGGCGAGCAGAACATGCGGTGGCGGAGCAATGGTCAAATCGACAGGCCTAGGCCTGTACGGCGACTGGATCGCCATCGGATAGATACCTTGAGCGGTCTGGGGAATGGCGTCAAGTGATTCGGGTACAAACGGAGTATCAGGTGGCAGCATCAAGCCACCTGACGACTGCCCAAGTGCAGCCGGCATCCACGACCCGCTGCAAGCTAGCAGTAATAATAGTACTCCTCGCCCCCACCAACTCATCAGTCGTCTCTACTCTCTAAGCTCATTGGCCGTCTGATCTCAAATGCTTTATATGTAAAGTATCTTGCTGCCACGTGCGGTTTGCTCAGTACACCTGAAACTCGACGGCGTTAGGTTGAACATCCAAGGTTTGTTCCAACATGCGACGTTCCATCTCGGGGGTTGCCGTGCAAAAACGCATAAAGTAAATCGGTTCCATGCGACTGCGCATGCGGACACTCAGGCGATAAGTGCCAGGTTGGCTGAGCAAATTACCGGGAATGCGATAGTCGGCCACTCGAAATCCGAGCGGCGGTACGGAGTGGGCTTCCATGCGCACCAGCGGCGGATGATTCAGCACGGACACCGGTACTGCCCCCGGCCGCAAAAATGGCAATTGATCCTGGTCGACGTTCACTGGCAGGTACATTTCGCGATCGGTGCCTTTGACGCCGGTGATTAAAAACTTGGTCTGCAAGTTCATCAGTTGCAGGTCGGGTTTGATCAGGCCCTTGCGAACTTGTAGCGAATGCATGTCAGCCAGGTCACCGTTGCCATCCAAGTAGCCAGATTCCCACAACCAACGACCATCGGGGCCAGTGAGTACGACGTTCAACCACAGTTGCGGTTGCGCTCCCAGCGAACCCGTGGGCATGTTGTGTCCGTCGCTGGTGTTATGAATTCGATACTTGACGTGTAAATCTTCGCCCACGCGGCGTGAGGATTGAAACTCGGGGCCTTCAATGTGAGCCGCATTGTTCATCGTGCGCGTAGCCATATCGCGTTTGAGCGACAGTAGTTTGAAGTTGTCGTCCAGGATTTTGCGGGCGTCACGTCGATCATCGGTTAGTTGCCAGGCTTTGGGGAAGCAGTCTTTGGCTCCTCCCAGGCTGGCGATGTGCTTTTCAAACTCAGGCGTTCCCCAGCCGGCGCGCCAATCGAACTCCAGCCACTGTTCGATAGACCAACGCAATGATTTTTCGTTGTGCGGAAAGATACCCGGGTGCGCGATCGAATTGCCCGGTCCATGGAACATGTGATTGGAATGTTTGCGATTACTGTCCACGACTTTGCCGCTCATCTCGGCCGCGGCGCCACAACTGTAACCTTCTGCTTTCCCAGGTTCGATGCCCATGTGGCAATCTTGACAGGACACGCCGCGGGCGCGAGCCGGGCTGGCGCGATACTGCGCCCAGACGACTTCCAACTGAATGCCCGGATGTACGGCTACTTGATGACAGCTAACGCAAAAGCCACTCTGTCCGAGTTGTTCAAAGCGAATGGCACCTTGATGCAATTCTTGTCCAGGCCGCTTGTCCCCGGGGTGAAGTTTTACTTTGTAATTGTCGGCATCGGCGGCCACGCGCGCGATGCCATCGCCGCCAATATTGCCTACGACCGGTTGATAGATATCGCCAGGTTCAATGCGACGTTCGCCATTGACGCGACCATAACGTTCGATCACTCGATGGCAAGCCACGCACGTTATACCTTCGCGAAACACGGCGGCTCCGTCGGCAATCGAGGCTTCGCGCGGATAGGACATCTGCGTGGCCACCGGTGCATGACAGCGCGTGCAGAAAGTGCCTACGGTACCTTTAGTGACTACGGTCATCGCCTGTTCAAAGCGTTGGAACATGGGCGATACAGCGGCATAGGCGTGCGCGCTGACTCGCCATTCGTCATAGATCTTTTGGTGGCACTTGGCACAACGCAGCGCCGACGGATAGAGCGTGTCGGCAAAAGCATCTGCATGCGGATCGGAACCGGCTGGCACCGTCGAACGATCGGGTGTGTCTTTGCCGTGGCCAGCACCAGGTAACGACTGCGAGGCGCGTCCAGGTGCCTGCTTGCTCATCGCATCCAGTGGATTATCGCTGGGCTGATTGGGGCCTGCGGGTGCCAGTAAATCATCGGCGCTACCGGCAGTTGGTGAACCGGAGGGTGCTAACAAATCGCCGCCATCCAGTAATGAATCCTGACCGGCAGGTGCAGCTTGACCTCCGCTGGGACCCGCGTTCAAGGCATCGATGCCTCGAGGTGCAGGCAGCGGAGCCGTAGGGGGCTGGACCATCACCCGGACAGAATTGTAGGGGACACTGGTAAGCTGTGCCGGTATCGAAGAATAAGCTGGCTGATTCAGTTGCTGTGCCTGAGTGCTCACCGCTCCGTTTCGCAATAGCGATGGCCATTGGTGGCTAGAGTAAATGTAGCCTGTCGGATAACCTGCGGAGTTACCGTTTGGCAAGCTGTATCGATTAACTGGAGACGGAGCATTAGGCGCCAGAGGTACAGTCCAGTGCGTCGCTACGTTAGCTTTCGGCGGCTGGGGAGCAGTAAACGCTTGCTGCGCCAATACCTGTCTGACCGTCACGCTCAGCGCCAAGGTTAGCAAGATCGTTAACGCAGAGTGCACGCGCGGTAGGGTTAACCCAACCATTGTCAATTCTCAGCAGGAAACTTTGACGCAGCAGCGCAGGTCGCTACCGATGGTTTATCACTAGCAGTACGATCGACCGCCAAAACCGGTGCCATGATTCCGCTGAGATTAAAGGTCAGAGCTCCCGCGACCCTCAGGGTTTAACAGGCGGGTTTGCGAAACGTCCAGCGCAAGCCTCCGCCAACTTACCCCACCCAATGGCTGAGCCGCTTTTCACAAAGTAAGTTGCTCAAATCCTCTTCCCAGATTGCAAGCCGACCAGCGCCCATTGGTACTCATTTGGTGCGACAAACAGTAGCTGCTATCATGTTGCCGGTTCCTTTGGAAACTGGAGAAAACTATGGTCCTCGGCCGCCGACATCGCAAACTTCGCCTTGAATCCCTCGAGCACCGGTGCCTGATGGCCGTGTTGACCGTTAACAACACCAACGATGCCGGAGTTGGTTCGCTGCGCGCGGCTATCGAAGCGGCCAACTTGGATGGCACAAGCGATACGATTCAGTTTGCAATTCCTGGCAGCGGTGTACGCACGATCAATCTAGCCAGCGAGTTGCCCGGGATGTTTACGCCTATGGTCATCGATGGGTGGACGCAAAGTGGTTTTACTGGCAAGCCGCTGATTCAGCTTCAAGCCGGCGGTGGGCTGGGATATGGTCTGAGTCTCTTTGCTAATGATTCCATCGTTCGTGGTTTGATCTTCACCGGCTTTACCAATAGCCACTTGGCGATTTGGGGTGGAGATGGCAACAAGATTCAAGGCAACTACTTCGGAACCAATAGCGCCGGCACTGCCCTGGCCGGCGGAAATTCCAACTTCGATGCTGTTTTCATTGGCGATGGTTCCGTAAACAACATTGTGGGCATCGATAGCGATGGTCTGAATGATGCCAACGAACGCAACATCATCGGTGGTGGTCAGTCGGGCATCGGACTCTGGGGCAATGGCTCGACGGGAAACCGCATCTCAGGCAACTACATTGGTACCAACGCAGCGCAGGCTGATTTGGGCAATCAGTTTGCGGGGGTCTGGTTGGATGCAGGGGCAAATGGAAACTACATAGGTTCCAATGCCGATGGCGTAGGCGATGGTCTGGAGGGCAACATCATCAGTCGCAATAAGACGCATGGTGTGGTCATCAACGGAGTTGATACCGATGGCAATCGTATTTTGCGCAACTTGATTTATGATAATGCGCTGATGGAAATTGATTTGGGCAACAATGGCCCTGATCAACTGGACAACTTGGATGTCGATGCGGGACCCAATCAAAACAGTAATAGCCCCGAACTGACTTCGCTGAGCGTCTTGAGTTCTACGTACGTCGTTGGTGGGACTCTGCGAGCTGAAGCCTCAAAAACTTATCGCATCGATGTTTACGCCGCCCCAGCCCGCGATGGCTCGGGACTGGGTGGTGCCCAGAAGTTTGTGGGAGCCTTCACAGCCGTGACCAACTCGGCGGGCACCGTCTCGTTTACACGGACTGTTTCTGGAGTTATCGACTATGGCTGGTTTGTTTCGGCCACCGCCACGGATCCACTGGGCAATACATCGGAGTTCTCCGCGCCGATTTGGGACGGATTAAATTTAGCGCAGACGTTTTCGTTGAGCAGTCTGCCGGGCGCCAACCATACGATCTATTTGGATTTCAACGGACACACCACCACTGGCACGCTGTGGAATAGTACGTACTCGCAACCCACGATCGTCACGCCCGCTTTCAGTATGGATGCGCAGCCCGCCTTTTCGAACGCAGAACTACTGCGCATTCAAGCCATCTATCAACGCGTGGTGGAAGACTATCGACCATTTCAAGTCAACGTCACCACACAGGAACCACCGCTGGGTGATTTGATTAAGACTGGTCCTGGTGATGCGCGGTGGGGCATACGGGCAGCTATAGGTGGATCGTGGACCAATTGGTTGGGTTCGTCAGCCGGCGGGATTGCCTGGTTAGATTCGTTCAATTGGAACACGGACACACCGGCTTTCGTATTCTCGATTAACAATGCCAACAATGCCGAAGACTTGACAGCGGAAGCCATCAGCCACGAGGTGGGCCACTCGCTGGGATTGACGCACGATGGTACACCCAGCAGCGAGTATTACTTTGGTCACGGAACGGGTGCGACCAGTTGGAACGCGATCATGGGCGGCGGTTCTTCGGCCCAGGTTACGCAGTGGAGCAAGGGCCAATATGTAAATGCGTCCAATTCTCAAGACGACCTGGCCATCATCACGACGCAAAATGGATTCGGCTATAAAACCGATGACTACGGTAACGGTGTCGCAGCTGCCTCGCCGCTGGGCGTAGTCAATGGCAAGATCTTGCAGACGGGTATCATTTCGACTTCGACCGATCGCGATTTCTTTTTCTTTGAAACCTCCGGCGGAATCATGGATCTGAGGTTTGGAGTGGCTGCCATCGGCGCTAACTTAGACTTATACGTCAGGCTGTATAATGCAGCCGGTGCCGTGATTGGCGCTGCCAATCCTGTCGATCAATTGTCAGCTCGAATCGCTCGCACTTTAACTGCCGGCAAATATTTTGTCAGCGTCGATGGTATCGGGAGAGGCTCACCGCTAACGGTCGCTGAAGGTTATACCGACTACGGCAGTTTGGGTTTGTTTTCCATTAGCGGTGTAATCAATGGTCTGAACCAGGCGCCGGTGCTGGCGAACATCAGTGGCTCGTTGAACTATACAAACAATGCGTCGCCCATCTTGTTGGCAGCGTCGGCTACAGTCACTGACGTGGACAGTCCCAACTTTGCCGGTGGGACTTTAACGGTGGCTATAACCGCCGGTTTCGATGGAGCGAATCGACTGAACATTGCGACCGGTGCATTTACACGCAGCGGCCTGGACGTGTTCTTCAATGGAAACTCGATTGGCAAGGTGAACAGTTCTGCCGGTGTGGGTACGACTCCGTTTGTAATTACCTTTAACGCCAGCGCGACGGTCAGTATTGTCCAGCAGTTGATCCGGGCCTTCAATTTCCGCACGCTTGGCAATACAAATCTGGCGCAGCGACAGATCGCCTTTACCGTCACCGACGGCGACGGCGGAGTCAGCAGCACGCTGGGCGTAAGCGTCAACCTGTAAGCGCCGCTTCGGTAACGCTAGCTGTGTTTACCGAGTCATGTAGACTGAGGCTAGCACTGGAAAATAGGCGTGTTAGTCAACTGGACTTGATGGGCAAGGCAGAGGGTAGCATAGCTAGCACACCACTGAGCCTGATTGAACGTCAAGCGCGACGCGTGATCGGGATTTTTGACTTCTGGCAAATGACTCAATTAGCCGTTAAAACGCTCGAGCGACATCGTCCTTCCTCCCTGAAAAGTTTGATCAAGGAACCAATCAAATTGGCAGTGGCGACTGTTGCAAACCACTGCCTTTGGCCATGCTAACTACCCCCACCTGCTCCCCAGGCGGAAATTTAGTATTTATCTCAGGCTGGGAGATAGCGGGGGGGTGAGTCACCCCCGAAAATTTCCTAGCGTGTATATCCAGCGGATATCCGCCGCGCCAGCGGGGATTACTACACTGGATATACCCGCCAAGAAGCGGGAGAAATACATTGTTCTGTCGCTGAATCCAATGGTACTCGCTTGTGACATCACGATCGACGGCAAGCAGGACGCCTTAATCGTCCTTCTACCCAATGCGTTGTATCTATTGCCCGATAGAAAGTTGGCCGATGTTTCAACCGGTTTGATTTGGTGCGGCTCTTGTGGAGACTTCGGGGCTGGCGAAAGAATCGACGCTCGTGAATCGCTGGAGGCTTTACTCGCCCAGGCGACGGTTGGTGAACTTCCGGCGCCATACGACTTCATCTTCGAAGATGATCCAATTCGGATTGAGAAATACCGCGAATCACTACGACGCACTTTACACTGGATGAGCCTGCGAAAATCTCCGGCTCGCTGCCTCGCCTGCCGCTCGACAGAAATCCTAGACGTTTCTTCGGCACGCAATGAGGAATTCATCGATGCTCTTGGACGCGTTGTGACGTACTCGTTCGTATTCGCAAGTACCGCTATTGACCATCGCTTAAGTTTGTATGATCTTGAATGCAACTATCTCGGCGAGATTTCCCGAATCTGCCCTGAGACCTCGGACTTCATTGACGACGGTTATGCCTACGACAAGATCGTCGCAATGCTGGAACAACAAAAAGAGCGCGACAGAACAAAACGGTGAACCCAAGTCGCCGATAGCGTCGTTACTTACATCAACGTCAAACGCGGCGACTGGGGTACCGCCGTCGTTCGTCCGTCACGATAACGAGCACTCGCCTGTTCGATAGTTGATTCGCAGGTCAACTTTGGCTAGTAAAGCGGTTCCGACTAACGGTAGGTTGCCGACGTTTTCTACGACTTGTACAGGAATGATGTCGTTCAACCAGTCAACCACACAATAGTAGCACCGCAGTCGAGCCGTTGATCCGTCTGCGAGCACCGCATCTGTATCTGCCAGCACTCCCAGACCCAATCGCTCAATCTCGGATTTTGGCATGACGAGATATCCATCGAACGCAGTATCAGTCCATGCATGGATTGCTTGCCGTTTGGATCGTGCATGACTCGCAACTTGAACTTCCACCATTGCACGATTTTCTTCGTCGACCCAGGCCTTCACGTTTTCGCTGCTCCAATGTGAAATGCTGCGTCGTAACCGATTCGGATGACAAACGGGACATAGTCCGGTTCGGCTTCGCGAGCTGCCAATGCGGCCTCTAAAAACGTGTGGCGAATGTAATGTCGTCGCGTGGGGCTCACGATGGCTACGTATTGCCCTTTGTAATCGCGTTCCAATGTTTCTTTCAATTCCGCTACGTAGATCGACTTAGCATCGTCTGCTGTCGTGGGCATGGTAATACCTGTTTGAGCTTGGCTGGTTCGAACACTACAATTATGGACGAACAAAGCGTTGAACGCGAGCGGGCGATCACGCCGATTTTGAAGTCATAGTCCACCGCGCCCGCCGCGTTAACGCTAGCGTTCCCGCTGTCAGAACCGGACATGCCGTGATTACTTTACACGTCAACTAAATGCTTGCTCTTCAACGTGCTCGTGCTCAGCCCTAGCGGTGCTCGTGCTCGTGCTCGAAAAGGCCAACATGACGATTGATGTCCGACCGAACGAATCCAACTTACCTACCTCCTCGATTCAAAACGGAATGCGAGCACCGCTTCGCTGAGCACGAGCACGGGCACGAGCACGAGCACGAGCACGACTGCGTGCGGCCAGGTTTTGTTGCGGGTTCAGCTGGGCCGATGAAACTAGCGATCGGCAAAACTTAGTTGCAGGTTCGAAGACAGACCGGCTATACTCCAAGCCATGTTGCCGGGTTCAAAAACATCGGGAACAAATCGATGGACCAAAGTCCTCAATAGTCTCGATTTTCAATGGATGCCCAATCCCTTCGCACTTGGTCATCGTCAACGTTCGTCGGCTGAACAACATGGACACGCGGATTGACAACATTCTGGCACTGGGCCACCCAGGCCGTGAAACCGACCGTGCTCGGAACTGCATCTTGCTAGCGATACGATGCGCTGATGAACTTGGTAATCATGAATTCGATTCATGCCACTTGCTGTCGGGCCTTTATCGAGAAGGTAATGGTGTTGCATTTTACTTATTGAAGAACTTTGAAGTAACTCAACGGCAAATTGATGACACACTTCGTTCACGTGATAGATCAACTGCCGATAAATTCCAAATCCATGGTGACATAAAGGTTGTACTAGACGCAGCCTTCGCTGCGGCCCGTGGGATGTTCCACAGTTACATCGGCACCGAACATTTACTAATCGGTGCCACTGTGGAAACGGTGGGGGCAGCCAAAATGCTCGCTGGATTCGGAATACCGCCTAACGATGTCCAAAACGAGGTATACAATTTACTCGGCCATGGTCGAAAATGAAGCAAACGCCGACGAACAATCCGATCAACCCAAGCGGCGGATCGAGCGTTTCCTGAAATCAATTTTTTTTTGCCGCCGCTGGGTTATCGGTGGCGTTCCCGCTGTCAAATACTTGATCCGTAAACTAATGTGCGCTGGGCTCTCCACCGACCTTGTGTCGGTGGGAGCACGACTTTCTGGCTAGCACTCTAGCCGAAGAAGTCACCGGTCCACCGAGCAAGCTCGGTGGGGCCGCAGGGACACCGGACGTGCTTCCATGCTGAAGACAAATGCGTCTTGGATCATCAGAAGCTGCATTGGGGTGATTTACTTCGGAGATTACTGAGAATCGGACAGCTCGGAATCGGTGGGTGCTAGAAAAGACACGCAGCGAGAACAACGATCGGCAACGGCGGTTGCTCTTCTCTGTGTCTCCGTGCCTCTGTGGTTCAATCTGTCTTTCGTAATCCTGCACACTGATTAAACTGGCGATCGGCGGAACGTAGTTGCGGCTTCGATTGCAGACCGGCTATACTTCAAGCCGTGTTGCTGGTGCCGAAAAACATCGGGAACAAAGCGATGCAACCGAGTTCTCGATCGTCTCCAGCTTACTATTCGCTCAACCGCTCGAACCGGCTGATCGCCGCCGTTCGTCGGTCCAAGCTGAAGACAACACTTTTGCAGGCAGTCGCAACAAATGAAGTTCATGCCTGTACCTTCGTCAATCATGATAAGAAAGCTCAATGCCCTATCGAGTGGCCTCGGTTGGGGAGGCTTGGATGGCAGGGTGATACTCTTTGACGATGGATGCGCCCCGGCAATGTATTGGTGCTCTGACGCGCGCGGTGACATGACATTGGACATCCATACAAATCAACGCGCCATGTCTCGATCGGAAATCGCATTCGGCAAGCGAGCATTCGAGGTGCTGCAAATCCACGCTGTGTCAACGCGCTTTCGCATTTATGCTGGTCCTGTATTCTTATCGTTGCCGACAATCGAAGGAATTCCTGCGCTCGTTAAGACATCGTCGCCCCTGCTACATGTTGAAAACTTCGACTCGAAAACCTCTCGAATGGATTTGGTGCGACGGTATCCGACAGCAGTGATACCGAAGATTCGGCCGCCACTTTGGAAATCGACAGAAATGAAAATCGTCGACGGGCAAATTGTTATCGATGAGGACAAACGTCTATACTGGAAACGTCGGTTCGCCCAATTTAAACGTCGATCGACGGGCAAAGGGTATACCAGAAAACCGACGAACCAGGCGGTGAACCCAAGTCGCCGATAGTGGTTAACTCTAAGTTACCCGCAGGACGATAGGCCGTGCTGTAAACGTTGGCTCGAAGACTCGATCGTGGTATAATTCGGTCCGGAGGAACCGATGACCCTAGAACAAGTGATTAACGAAATTGCAGCGTTATCGCCGAGTGACCAACTTCGGCTTGTGCAAGAGATCTGGGATCGACTACCCAAGGACGCTGGAACAGAACTCACGCCAAGGCAGCAAGCAGAACTTGACCGCCGCTGGGCGGAATACAAAAGTGATCCTTCAACCGCCTTAACTGAGTCGGATTTTCGTGAACGCGTAAAGATGGTGCGCGATCGATGAATGTGAAGCTGACGGCTGGAACCGTAGCCGATCTTCTTCGCGGAATAGAGTGGTTTGACCGAATTGCGTTGGGGCTTGGTGATCAATTCGAAGCTGAGTTCTACAGTGCACTTGAGCGAATTAAGCAGTCACCTGAACTCTTCGCCGTCAACTTAACGGGTTACCGTCCGTGTCGCTTGAAACGTTTTACTGCCGTGCTTTACTTTCGCGTTGATGAAACTGCATTGTTGTGGTCGGACTGTTCACAAGTGGCGAGGATGAGTCCGTACTGCAAAGTCGCGGGTAACAAAGCATTCCACCATAGCCCGCGACGGTGACTTGATCGATGGTTTATCTAACGCGCGGGCATGGTGATCCCCAGCGTTCGTTGGGCTAGATGCATGCGACTCGTACTGACGTTAGCGTTCACATTGGTCTGTATCTTTCCACTCTTTGGACAAGATGACTTCGATCGTTCGGCCGCATACGACGTTGTTGAGCTAAACGAATTGATGCTCGTATTTAGCCGTACGAGTGTCGAGAAGTTGAAGCCAACAAGGTATGCTGACTGCGTGGATCATAATGTCGCGTTAAACTCCGCTGGATTTGATTCTCGCACTCGTGATCTTATCAATTGGTCAATGGGCCATCCCGTCAGATTGCAACTGGTCCAATCATCACTGCGGGCTTTGGCAGACGACAACTTTTATTGGGCGATTGCATGGGACTTGGTTCCTCAAGAGGGAGCGTCTACTGGGATACCCTATCGACTTCGGAATCACCTGAACGGCAACGGAAAGCCAATCATTCCACAACTATACTTCCGAGCAACTTGTCAAATTGCTGAGACGACCTTTGTTCACTGCACATTACCGGTGAAAGACTGCGCCCGCTGCAAAGTATCAGAGAGACTCGCCGGCGAAGAAATACTGAAGCTCGCTCGTGCCGAACTGTCGAGGTATACGGCAGGGGAGCTTAGGGATATGATAAAATCACTCGAAGGTGTAGATGAACCAAAATGGATATTGCATAGGTTAGCTTTGGTTGAAGATCTTCCAGATGAGTTAGGCCTTTGGCGCGTCGAATTTCGCGACTCGCAGAATCCAGGGGCCAGATCCATCACTGTTTGGGTGTCCGAGTCGGGAACGGCAGGTACGTTGACCTGTGGGCAAAGGCGTCTTGAAGTTCCAGAACTTATAGAATGAATCAACGTTCGCCGCTTCATACCATGAAATCAGCTGCACTCATCGCTTTCGTCACGATCTGCTTTCACGGCTATTGCTTCGCACAGGAGCTCGCCGAGCAGAAGCGCGAGATTCCGGCGGGCCCTGTTGCTGCTTATTTTTCGATAAAGAATCTGGTGTTTGGCTACGAGCAATCGCAGATTCCCGAATATGACGGTACGAGTATTCGTGCGCTTTCACTCGAAACCTCTATCATCGATGGTGTGCCACCTGCTTCAATTCGCAGTCTTCTGGCTCACATTGCATATAGCGATGAGTGCAGGTTCCAATTCGACAATGCTTCATTCGGATCCAAATCTTGGAACTGTTGGTACGTTTGGCATGCTCTGCTACCAAAGAATCAAAATTTCGCCGGGACGGCTTACCAATACCTAACTGTGGTAGACAAACATGGAAAGGTGATAGCCCCGCGCATTGCACTTGTTTCTCGTTCAGGCAAACGGCAGAATGAACAGATCGTGAGCGCGTTCACCCTTGATGGAATTCTCGATTCCCCGAACCAATATACTGCGATCTCGGAAAATGATGCGAAGACAATTGCGCAGGAGCTTGCAGAGGATTTTCTAAAGAATGCCAACCAGTTGCTTTTCGAAAAATTTGCAATGCGGCTTATCAAAACGAGAAACTTCGAGGCGGTAACGAATAGCAACACGAAGATCACAATTTGGCAATGCGATTTCGATGTCCTGAATGCGAAAGAGCCGCTTGCGATTTGGATTCTCACTGATAAGTTACATAGCAAACTAACACTCAACCGCTGGTATTTCGACGAACCAGAAGATGCACGAAAGTCGCCGAATAAGCCCGTTGGCGATTGAGAATCAAACCCGGCGACTTCGTGATCCCAGTCGTTCGTCAGACGGGGAACGAAAATGAAACCTCTGGTGGTTCTTATACTGTTGACTATAGGTTGCAGCATTTGCTACGGCCAACGATATGACGCGCCTCGCCTAGAGTTACTTGATACTGAAGACATTCATGACGCGTTTTGTATCGGCGATGTTGTTTTCATCACTCGCGAGAGCGGCGCTGAATCCGCGACGCCAAAGCCGCATTCGCTCGGCGGCCTGCCCACTGTAAAATCAGTGGTCGATAAAGCGAAACCCAGTAAGACCTTGATGGATTTTGTGGATTCCCTTCTGGGCAGTCACCATGGATTTGAGTTCGCATCGGCCAAGGTGCTCAATCTTGGGGATGCCGGTTTTCAATGGAACATTGTTTGGACGTTGCACCCCGATCCAGGCGGCATGTCGGGAATACCGTTTGAGTATCACGCGACCATTCTTGCTGATGGTAGTGTCGCTCCGCATGAAATGGTGTTATGTGATCATTACGAAATTGTCCCACTCGACGCTGAAAAAACGATAATAAGCTGGCTTCCATTCGAAGGCTTGATCAAGGGCAAATTGCCCGACGAACAACGCTCGATACAGTTGGCGCAGGGGGCGCTCGATGCAGTACTGGACCGAGCCGCAATCACCCTCAGATTTCGACCCATTAGATGCGAACACCAAACAGTGCCATATGCATTTCTAAACTCATCTGGCGACGATTCTGGGTGCAGTTTCTGGGCAGTTCACTTTGTCCCGAAATCCGTTTCAAGCGACAAGGAAAAATCGCATGGGACACTAATAATTTGGGTCTGTGCGAACGGTGTCACATCCGATGTCGAGCTTGGGCAATGGTCGCTCGGGAAAAGACGAGCCAAGGAATGAACCCAAGTCCTCAAGAGTGTCAAACTTTATCGTAATCCCAACCCCTTCCGACTGGGTTATTCCAATCGTTCCCGCTGTCAAACCCGACAAGCTGCGATTGGCATGCCGTCGGTGCGGCCCAACCGAAGAACAAAACTGTGGCTCACCAACATCTGTAATTGACAACAGGTCCTGGTTGGGGAGCGGACTCGATCGCATATCTCACGCAAAGGCGCGAAGGCGCAAAGATGCTTGCGTTAACTTTCTTTGCGCCTTAGCGCCTTTGCGTGAGGCTGTCTTTTATCTTTGAAAGTCGGGGCATCGTTTCGGCCATCGGCAACAAGCATACATGTCTGCATAAATGTCCGCAGGAGATCGGTAGTCGCCAAAACTTAGTTGCGGCTTCGATTATATACCGGCTATACTCCAAACTGAATTGCCGGGTGCCGAAAACAGCGGGAACCAGGCAATACACCGGAGCCGCCGGTCATCTCCAACTTACTAAACAAATCAATCGCGGCGGCCGCGGTGATTGGTACCGTTCCCGCTGTCAGATACTCGCAATACTTAATGCATAAACTAATGCTTGCTCTTGGACGTACCGGCAGTTGCTCTGTCGGCCTGCCGGTGCCTTACGGCGACCGGCAGAGGTTCTATCGGCCTTTCAGGCCTGGACACTGAGTTGGCTTGACTCCAACGCTCCGAGCATTGAAAGTTAGCTGCACAGACCGCTGGTCTGGAATCGAAGGAGTAAACGCTCATCAGCGAACGTCCAGGCCTGAAGGGCCGGTAGAATCTCTGCCGGTCGCCGTCAGGCACCGGCACGTGCGATCGGCAAAGGTGGTTGGCTAGTTCGAGACATCCTGCCGAACGGACAATCGATAGACCGTGGTGGTATTCCTCTGTGTCCTCTGTGTTCTCTGTGCCTCTGTGCCTCTGTGCCTCTGTGCCTCTGTGCCTCTGTGCCTCTGTGGTTCAATAGGTTTTGGCTGATGCAGACAAGCCTATGAAACTGGCAAAGCGGCCAAGCGAAGTTGCGGCTTCAATTGTCGACCGGCTATGCTGACGAGGGATAGCAGTGGAATCACCTATCACTGCTTCGAGATGGCTTGTTTCGAAGATTACTACGATCAGCCAAAATGGCTGGCAGGTTCATGATAGGCGCCGCAAAGCTCGTTGACCGAATCATTGATTTCTACCACGAAGTTCACGAAGAGCACGAAGGACTGAATCGGAAACTTCGTGCTCTTCGTGATCTTCGTGGTTCAAAATCTTAATCGTTGAAACTGGCGATCGGCAAAACCAGTTGCGGCTTCGACTGCAGACCGGCTATACTCCGAGCCGCGTTGCCGGGTTCAAAAAACATCGGGAACAAAGAATTCCACCACAGCCCGCGACGGTGCTTTGCTTGATGGTTGATCAAACGCGCGGGCGTGGTGAATTCCAACGTTCGTCGGACCGCAAAGGGACGTTGTGCGTCGAATCTACATCGAAACGACAATCCCAAGCTTCTACTTCGAAGTCCGTAGTCAACCGACGATGGTGTCGCGCCGACTGTGGACTCGCGAGTGGTTTGACGCTTCGAAAGGGATCGACCAACTGGTAACCTCCTCCGCCGTACTCGAAGAACTGGAACGCGGCGATTTCCCCAATCGCGAAGCTGCAATCGAGATGATTGCTGCGCTTTCTCCGCTCCCTATCACTGACGAAATACGCGAAATTGTCCAGGAGTACATCAAACGGCTATTAATGCCGGCGGACCCCTCTGGGGATGCGCTTCACCTCGCTCTTGCGTCGTATTACGGATGCGATTTTCTCGTTACGTGGAACTGCAAGCACTTGGCGAACGCGAACAAATTCGACAATATTGCTCGAGTCAATGGTATACTAAACCTATCGGTGCCAAAACTCGTTACCCCGCTGGAGTTGATAGGAGATAGTGACAGTGACGAATGATCCTGTACTCGAAGAAGTGCGTCGTGTTCGGAAGCTCATCTCGAATGAGATCGGTCCCAATCTGGAGGGACTTGTGGAGCACTACGCGAAATATGACTCAAGATTCACGGCCAATGCCATTGAGGCGACAGACCGACGAACCAAGCATTGCACCGAAGTCGCCGATCAGACGCCTTCTGATGGTAGCTCATCTCCGGCGACTCGGTGAATGCTGCCGTTATCAGGACTGAGCGACACCCACTTCTCTGGAGTTGAACGATGCGAACGCATGACGTGGCTCGAAGCTATATCGCGGTGACCCTATTGACGTTCAGCTACTGGCTGACAACTGGCACAGTCGCCGGTCAGGACAAGCAATCGCATGACCCGAGTCGCGTAGAGGATGGGGCACCGGGATGGCTCAAGACTTACAATTTTAAGAAAACCTTCACGTTCGTTCGCCTTCGATATGATCAGCCTGCCAAACGTTGGGCGACCGACTATCCTGACGCTGATATCAATCTCTCCAAACGCCTAGCGAACCTAACGTCGCTCGATATCGCTTCAGACGGCCTCGTTCTCGATCCTGCTGATCCCAAACTAATCAGTTACCCATTCGCATACCTTTCCGCCAATGGACTTTGGACTCTGTCTGATCCACAGGTAGCAGCTTTACGGCGATACCTGGAAGGTGGTGGATTCTTGATGATCGACGATTCGTGGGGCGAAGAAGAAGGGAAGAACGTCATCTCGCAAATGCAAAGGGTTTTGCCACATCGTGAAGCAAAAGAACTTTCGCTAGATCATAAAATTTTTCATTGTGTATTCGATCTGACCGAGAAACCGCAGGTCTGCGGAATCTCTTATGCGCTCAACGGACGAACTGAAGGTGTCACTTGGGAGCGACCCGATGCCAAAGACGTCTCTTACCAAGGAATCACAAATGGCAGCGGTCGGTTGATGGTCCTGATCTGCCACAACACTGATTTGGCCGATGGTTGGGAACGGGTAGACGACGACGCCTGGTACGCGCAGGAGTTCTCTGAGAAACGCGCATTCCCAATGGGGATCAATGCCGTCTTCTATGCATTGACTGAATATGATTGAAGCAAACTCATGAGCCCAAATCGCAACAAAACCTGATAACCATCCGATGGACCGAAGCGGTGGATCGGCTGCTTTCTGATGGAAAATTTACTTGCCACCGCCCGGTCATCGGTGGCGTTCCCGCTGTCAGATACTCGCAATACTTTATGCATAAACTAATGCTTGCTCCTGTTCGTACCGGCAGTTGCGCTGTCGGCCTGCCGGTCGCCGTCAGGCACCGGCACGTGTGATCTGCAAAGGTGGTTGGCTAGTTCGAGACATGCTGCCGAACGGACAATCGATAGACCGTGGTGGTATTCCTCTGTGTTCTCTGTGCCTCTGTGGTTCAATAGGTTTGGGCTGATGCAGACAAGCCTATGAAACTGGCAAAGCGGCCAAGCGAAGTTGCGGCTTCAATTGTCGACCGGCTATGCTGACGAGGGATAGCAGTGGAATCACCTATCACTGCTTCGAGATGGCTTGTTTCGAAGATTACTACGATCAGCCAAAATGGCTGGCAGGTTCATGATAGGCGCCGCCAAGCTCGTTGACCGAATCATTGATTTCTACCACGAAGTGCACGAAGAGCACGAAGGACTGAATCGGAAACTTCGTGCTCTTCGTGATCTTCGTGGTTCAAAATCTTAATCGTTGAAACTGGCGATCGGCAAAACCAGTTGCGGCTTCGACTGCAGACCGGCTATACTCCGAGCCGCGTTGCCGGGTTCAAAAAAACATCGGGAACTAAGAATTGCACCACAGCCCGCGACGGTGCTTTGCTTGATGGTTGATCAAACGCGCGGGCGTGGTGAATTCCAACGTTCTGTCCATCAAGGATGATGAACCAAAAATGAAGTCGGAACTTTCAATACCGCTTGCCACGACGTTACTGTATGTGACTGCCATTATTCTCGCAAACTTAGATGGCTATCACTTACACTTTATTGACCCATGGAACAGTAAACCAATTAGTCTGAAGACAGAAATTCCCAATGCTTACTGGATTCACGGTTGGCCAGTTGGATTCGCGGTTCGGCCCAGCGTGTATTCGAAGGCTGCTGGAAAGGGTGTTATGATACGGAGCTTTGCGACAGGCGACCAAGGCGTGTACTCTCGTTGGCCGATCGACTCTTTCGTTCAACGATTTGACTTGTTTGCGTTTTTGACTGACGTTCTCTACTTCGTGGCCACGTCCTTTGGAATCTGCCTTGCCACGCGCCAGTTTTGCAATCGATTCCAGTTGAAACTGCGTTTTAAGATTTCGTCGCTAATCCTGCTTACTGCAGCATGTGCGCTTGTGGCCAACTTTCGAGAACCGATATTCACAAATCGCCTTTACTCACAGTACTTTATCCTCGCCGTGCTTTACGCTGGCGCCTTCGCGATATTCTTTTGGATGACTTTGTCGGTGTGCAATTTCCTCTTCGCCGTTTGCTGGAACACGACAGAACAAAGGGTTGCAGACGAAGCCCTCGATCAGCCTTTTTGACTTGCGTCGAGTCAACTGCTCGGACTCGCTGTACCCAAGCGTTCGGCCATGCAAGAGCGTAGAAGCATGAAACACGGTCGTAAGTTGAAATCATCGTGGTACGTGCCGCCGGAAGCAGCGGACGTAACCACGTTTGTTTGTCGTGCATGTGGTGCCAACCTAACAAAGACTCTGCGTCGACTATGCTTTCTTGATACGCATGCAGCAGATTACACTGGGCCATTGGTGCCAGAAGATGCGTATTGGATTGTTGCTCAGGGGCACCTGCCAACGCGTTTCGACGGAAGACAAATAGATTTCACTGGCTGCTACGCGGTTCATCCCGCAGCACTCGTTGGCGTGGGTAAACATCCCGATCGTGAACGTTGGATTGGATGCTGCGGGCCAAGTGGAACTGGCGGGCCTAACCGAGTCTGTCCTTGCAGTCGTGCAATTGGAACTGAGCGGTCAGATTGCATGTGGCCAATCGCCATTTACCTTGACCCCAAAATCGTTAAACCAACATTCCAGGAGGCCGAACAATGCGATTCACACGAAGCCCTCGATCGGCCATCTTGACTTGTGTAGAGTCTAACGCTCGGGTTCGGTGATCGCAATTCGTTCCCGATGGCAAATGCTCGCAATACTTTATATATCAACTAATGCTTAAGCTCGTTCCTACCGGCGGTTGCGCCGCCGCCCTGCCGTTGCCTTACCGCGACCGGCAGAGGTTCTATCGGCCTTTCAGGCCCCGGACACTGAGTTGGCTTGACTCCAACGCTTCGAGCATTGAAACTAAGCGGAGCAGCCTGGTGGTCTGGAATCGTCATGCCCACTTGGGATATGCCGGGCACGGCAGCTAGGGCCTAACTTTGTTGCGGGTTCGATGGCAGACCGACTATACTTCAAGGCGTAGTCTCTGAGTGCCAGAAAGAGTTCGGGACAGAGCATTTGTCCTCAAAGGATAGTGCACAATACCACGCAGACAAGAAAGGCTAACGATGAACAAGACATACGATCGACGTTTCCTTGCTCCGTTGGGATTCCTCTTTTTCCTCTTCTTTCTGTTTTTCCTCGGCACGACCGAATATCGGCACCTGGCTGCGTTAGCTGCCCCAGCATCCCTGGCGTCGCTTGCGGCTCTCGTGTTTATTCCACGGAATTTGGACAAGGTGCCGCCAGGATACAGGCTTAGCAGTCACGCTGAAATTTTCCAGGCGTTGATGCGCAAGGCTTAGTCAACGTCAACGTTCCCGATCGACTCAATACTTTACATGTAAGCTAATCGTCAGCGGCTCCCCATCGACGTGGCGTCGGTGGAAGCACTACGTAGTTGGCCAAACGAGCTAGCCGATCGGTCATCGGTCCCTCGAGATAATCTCGGTGGTGCCGGGCTATACTTCAATCCATTCCATATGATTTCTCCGGAGAAATTCAATGGCAGTGCTGGGAATTTGGGAATTACTCCTGCTCCTTGTCATCGCTTGTATGGGCATGGGCTCACTGGGAGTCTTGTTTCTCGTTGTTCGAGCTGCAGTTCGCGCCGGCAAGCGCGATCGGTAATTGCTGGGGCAGGCAGCATCGTGCGCCTCCCTGTGCGATGCCCGCAGGGAATCCCGGTACGCGAGGTTCATGAACCAATGGCCAAGGTGTGTTACCAACGATCTAACACCCCCGTTTGTGCGAGCTTTTGGGGGCAACGGGTTGCTTTTACCCCCTGCTTCAGTCTATCCTGATGGAAGGTCGTAGCGGCATTTCGGCACGCCTTGGCGATAGCTTAAGGCGACGAGCAGCCTGCTTGACTACCCCGCCTACAAATTTACCCGTAGCTGAAATTGTACTGACTTCAGTTGTTTACCTACCTAACGGGCACACTTTCGATTCACGAGTTCTCATGAACGATTGCACATTATCTCGCTGCGCCACTTTTCTCGCTCTTGGGCTGACTCTCTGCCTGGCCAAGCCTGGGCTGACCCAGACACCGCCTGCAGACCCAGCGTCCGCAGAAGCTAAAGCGCCTGAACCGGCTGCGATTAGTTACTCCAAGCAGATTGAACCGCTGCTGCGCGACAAGTGCCAAGGCTGTCACCAGCCAGCCAAACCACAGGGGCGCTACGAAATGACCAGCTTTGCGCGCATGCTGGCAGGCGGCGAAAGCGGTTCGGCGGCTGTGGTACCAGGCAAGCCCGACGAGAGCTATCTGATTGAATTGGTCAGCCTGCATGAAGGCAAAGCGCAAATGCCCAAGAAGGGCGAGCCGCTGGCGGCCAGCGAAATTGAAATGATTCGAACATGGATCAGCCAGGGTGCTACCGATGATCGCCCCGCTGGCGGTCAACCGCTCTACAGCCCAGAACGACCACCGCGTTACGATCAACCACCCGTGATCACTTCGATGGCTTTCTCGCCCAATGGTAAGTGGCTGGCCATTAGCGGCTTTCATGAAGTGCTGCTGGTAGCGGCCTCCAATTGGCAACTGAGCAAGCGCCTGATCGGTTTATCTGAGCGTATCGAATCGGTCGCCTTCTCGCATGATTCAACGCGTTTGGCAGTGACCGGTGGTTCGCCTGGACGCATGGGCGAGGTGCAAGTATGGGATGTGGAAAATGCCAAGCTCTTGCTCAGTCATCAAGTGACCTACGATACGTTGTATGGTGGGGCCTTCTCGCCAGATGGAAAATTGATTGCGTTCGGTTGCAGTGATAACACGGTCCGCGCGATCGATTCGGAAACGGGACAACAAAAGTTGTTCTCCGGTGCGCACGAAGATTGGGTGCGTGCATGCGTCTTCACGCCCGATGGAACGCATCTAATCTCTGGTGGGCGTGATATGGCGGTGAAGCTGGTGGAAGTTGCCACCGAGCGCTTTGTCGACAACATCACCTCCATTACGCCGGGCGCACTGCGCGGCGGTATCAACTCGCTGGCGCGCCATCCATCACGCAACGAAATTCTGGTCGGTGGTTCTGATGGCGTGCCTAAGGTGTATCGAGTCTTTCGCGTGACCGAGCGTCGCATCGGCGATGACTCGAACCTCGTTCGCCAATTTCCTGCTCAGCCAGGACGTATCTTCTCAGTGGCCACCAGCGCTGATGGATCGCTGCTAGCTGCTGCCAGTACACTCGACGGCACAAGCAGTTTACGCGTTTACAAATATAACTTCGACGACTCGCTACCGGACAATGTCAAGGCGGTGATGGCCAAGACCAGCGGCGAGCGAAACGCCGAAGAACGCAAGCTGCTCGATGATTATCTGGCGAAAGACATTACCCAGGTCACCGCCTTGGATATTCCGCAAACGAGCATCTACACCATTGCGTTTCATCCCACCAGTCCGCTGATTGTCACCGGCAGCAGCGACGGTCGGGTTCGCGTGGTGAATGTCAACAGCGGTGCTACCGAAGTTACCTTTGCCCCTGCTCCGCCGGTGGACCCCACTCAGCAGCAAGTTGCCAATGCCTTGGCTGCGAGCGATACACATGGCATACCCAGCAAGTCAGCCATTGATCCGAAGATCGAGACCGAGCGGTTGCCGAAATCCAAGTTGGTCAAGCTGGAGGCGGAACCGGCCAGCTTCGTCCTGCCGACCGATCGCGATTACGCGCAGATGCTGGTGACTGCTATCTACGAAGATGGCAAGCGTTGTGATGTCACCCGCTTGGCCAAGTACCAAGCTGATGCCAACGCGTTGGCTGTTTCTGACAGCGGGTTTGTGCGTCCCAAGACGGCGGTCAAGTCAACGATTGCCATTGAATTCAATGGTCAAACCGCCAGCGTGGTTGCCGACGCCTCGCCACTTGCCACTCCCACGCCGGTCGACTTCGTACATGATGTCAATCCAGTCATGTCGCGACTGGGTTGCAACTCAGGCACTTGCCACGGCGCACAGAAGGGCAAGAACGGTTTTAAACTGTCGCTGCGTGGTTATGATCCGCTGGAAGATGTGCGTGCGCTGGGCGACGACCTGGCGTCGCGCCGCTTGAATACCGCGGCACCGGATGCGAGTTTGATGCTGCTCAAACCCACGGGACTGGTGCCGCACGAAGGCGGTGTGCTGCTGGCTCCTGACAGCGTCTATTATCACACGTTGCGCCAATGGATTGCCGGTGGTTCGAAGCTCAATGTTCAGTCGCCGCGCGTGGCTCGCATTGAGATCGCTCCCACGAAACCGGTCATTGAACTAGAAGGTGCCTGGCAACAGTTTCGCATAACCGCTTTCTACGCCGACGGTTCCCAGCGCGATGTGACTCGCGAAGCGTTTATCGAAAGCGGCAACAATGAAGTAGCCAAAGCCGGCAACAACGGCTTGGTGGAAGCCCTGCGCCGTGGTGAAGCGCCGATTCTGGCCCGCTTCGAAGGCGCCTATGCGGCTGCGACGCTGACCATCATGGGCAATCGCGATCAATTCCAATGGCAAGAGCCCGAGCGTTACAACGCCATCGATGAATTGGTAGCCGCCAAGTGGCAGCGTATGAAGATCTCGCCTTCCCAAGTCGCTAATGATGCCGAGTTTCTGCGGCGAGTTACTCTGGATTTGACGGGCTTGCCACCAACTCCCGAAGCCGTGCGAGCTTTCTTGGCAGACGCACGCGATTCGCGAGTCAAACGGGCAGAAATCGTTGAGCAGTTGATCGGCAACCCTGACTATGTTGAGCATTGGTCGAACAAATGGGCCGACTTGCTGCAGGTCAACGGCAAGTTCTTGGGCGCAGAAGGTGCCGAGGCTTTCCGCGGCTGGATTCGCAAACAAGTTGATGACAATGTGCCTTACGATCAATTCGCGCGTTCGATCTTAACGGCCTCGGGATCCAACAAGGACAACCCGCCGGCGTCCTACTACAAGATTCTGCGTGATCCGGCCTTGATGATGGAGAACACAACGCATTTGTTTTTGGCGATACGCTTCAATTGCAATAAATGCCATGACCATCCGTTTGAACGCTGGACGCAAGATCAATACTACGACCTGACCAGTTACTTTGCGCAAGTAGGTCTCAAACGCGATCCGGCCAGCGGTGATCGCAACATTGGAGGCAGCGCGGTCGAGGGTGCTCAGCCACTGTTCGAAGAGATCTTCGAAAAAGGGGAAGGCGAAACCAAACACGAACGCACGGGCAAAGTTGTAACGCCTAAGTTTCCATTCCCGGTCGAGTACACGGTGCCTGAAAATGCTTCGCGTCGTGAACAGTTGGCTGGGTGGTTAACTTCGCCCAACAACCCGTATTTTGCTCGCAGCTTTGTGAATCGCTTGTGGGGTTATCTCACGGGTACAGGGTTGATGGAGCCGCTGGACGATATTCGGGCGGGCAATCCTCCGACCAACCCCGAGTTGCTCGATTACTTGACTGAAGAATTCAAGCGTAGCAACTTTAACGTGGAGCATGTGTTGCGACTGATTTGCAATTCGCGCACCTACCAATTGTCGGTCGGCACCAACGAGTGGAACGAAGATGATTCGATGAATTACTCACACGCCAAAGCTCGTCGCTTGCCAGCGGAAGTGTTGTACGACGCAGTCTATCGAGTCACCGGGGCGATCTCGAACATTCCGGGCGTACAACCTGGCACGCGGGCCGCTGCACTATCGGATGTGGCCGTCACGCTGCCCGATGGATTCTTGAATAACCTTGGACGTCCCGTTCGCGAGAGCGCGTGTGAATGCGAACGATCGCAAGATCTGCAACTCGGCCCGGTCATGGCCTTGGTCAGTGGACCGACGGTAGGATTGGCCATCAGCGATCCCAAATGCGCATTGCCGCAATTGGCTCAGCAGCAGATGACCGATGAGCAATTGGTACAAGAGATCTACTTGCGAGTGCTCAGTCGACCAGCCACGGATACTGAAGTCCAAAACGTGCTCCAAACAGCCGGTCAAATGGATACAGATCATCAGTCGCTGCAGCAGAAATTGAACGATCGTGAAGCCTGGTGGAAAGAAGAGTTTGCCAAACTGGAGGCCAAACGCGCCGCCGATATTGCGGAAACCGATGCGGCGATAAAAGCTCGCGAGCAAGAGATCGCTCCCGAACGCGAGCGATTGGCCAAAGAGCGCGAAGCACGTATCGCCGCCGCCAATGAAGAGCTCAAGAAGTACGAACAAGACGCCGTCAAAGTCGCGGAAAAGTACATCGCGGATCGAGCAGATAAACGCGCGTGGTACCCGGTTGATCCCATAAATATGAAGTCCAGCAACAAAGCGACGCTGGTACGCCTAGCCGACAGGTCGATCAAGGTGCGTGGTGAAAAAGGACCAGGTTCTTACACCCTGACGGTTCGTACACCTCTGAAGAATATTCGCGGCGTACGGCTGGAGACCTTGCCAGATGCTGAACTGGGCGGACGTGGTCCAGGACTTTCAGGCAATGGCAACTTTGTCTTGACGGAACTGGAGATCAAAGCCGCACCGCTAGCCGATCCCAATGCGGTCCAGCCGGTGAAGGTGGCGCGAGGTACAGTTGACTTTACGCAAGCCGGCTTTGCGGTGGAGCAAATTTTTGATGGCAAGAACAACGATCAAGGTGGTTGGGCCATCAATCCGCAAGAAGGTGTGCCTCACTGGGCAACCCTGCAATTGGCCGAACCGCTGGGCTTTGATGGTGGAACGGAACTGACGTTTGTCTTGCATCAGTATCACAATGCGGTGGATCATCGCTTAGGACATTTCCGCTTGTCGCTGTCGGTCGATGACGGCGACGTGGCTCTGGGGTTGCCCGAAGAGTTTGCCTCACTGGAAACGTTAGATCCACCAGCCAGGACGCCGGAAAATCTGAAAGATCTCTTTGCTTATCTCCGCTCCAATGATGCTCAGTGGAAAAAACTGGGTGATACTGTGGCAGCGGTTCAAGCGCCGGTGCCAGCGGACGAGCCGCTGGTGGCTTTGCAAAAGAAGGCCGAAATGCTCAAGCAAATCACGCCTGACGATACGCTCTTGGTACAATTGCGGGGCGACCTCCAGTCCAGCCGCACTCAACTTGAACAGCGGCGATTGACGCTGGCTCAAGACCTCACCTGGGCATTAATCAATAGCCCTGCCTTCCTCTTTAACCGCTAAAGCTATACCGCAAAAAAAGGAACTGGCCCATGTTTCGCATTCAAGGTCCAAAGTGCAAAGACTTGTGCGATCCGCATCTGGAACCAACGCGCCGCGATGTGCTGCGAGTTGGCGGATCGGGGATCCTGGGTTTGTCGCTAGGCAGCATGTTTCACTTGCAAGCCCGCTCGGCCGAAACTGCCAGCGACAAGGCGAGTGCTGGTTCGCCAGGTTGGGGCAAAGCCAAGAGTATCATCATGGTCTACCTGCAAGGTGGACCGAGCCATTTGGATTTGTGGGATCCGAAGGAAGACGTGCCTGAGAATGTGAAAAGCGTTTTCAGTTCGATACCCACCAAGCTGCCCGGTGTTCACTTCACGGAGATCATGCCCAAGCTGGCTCAAGTGAACGACAAGTTTACGATGATCCGGTCGATGAGCTACACGCCCAACGGTTTGTTTAATCACACCGCTGCCATCTATCAAATGATGACTGGTTACACGACCGACAAAGTGAGTCCATCTGGTCAGCTGGAGCCGCCGACCCCCAAGGACTTTCCGAACTTCGGATCGAACATCATACGTCTCAAGCCGACCGATCAGCCGATGCTGCCGTTTGTGATGTTGCCGCGGCCGCTGCAAGAGAGCAATGTCATAGGCAAGGGTGGGACTGCTGGGTTCTTGGGCAAGTCCTACGATCCTTATACGCTGTATCCTGATGGCGATGATATGGATATGGCCAAGATGGAACGCATCAAGATCGATGACCTGCAATTGCGGCCCGATGTGTTTGCTGCACGACTGGAGCGACGCGCCCGGCTGCGTGACTTGGTGAACGAACAAATGCCTGAAATCAATAAGGCTGTGGCCAACTTCCAGCTCGACAACTACTACGATCAGGCGTTGAATTTGATCGTCTCGGGTCGGGCTCGCGACGCGTTCAGTTTGTCAAGCGAATCGGCTGAAACTCGCGATCGTTACGGTCGCAATACATTCGGCCAAAGCTGCTTGTTGGCTCGCCGATTGGTGGAAGCCGGTACGCGGGTGGTCGAGGTCATTTGGCCCAAGATTGCCAATTCTGACAATCACTCCTGGGATCATCATGCTGGTCTAAGCGAACGCATGAAGAATCGCTCGGGTCCGATGCTCGACATGGGCCTGTCAGCTTTGATTGCTGATTTGGACGAACGTGGACTGCTAGAGGAAACGCTGGTGGTTTGCGTCGGCGAATTTGGTCGAAGTCCCCAGCGCGGTGTTAGCACCTCGGGCAATAGCAACACGGCAGATGGTCGCGACCACTGGCCGTATTGTTACACCTCCGTTATGGCTGGTGCAGGCATCAAACGCGGTTACGTTCACGGCAAGAGCGACAAGACCGCCTCGGCTCCCACCGAAGATCCAGTACATCCCATGCAGATGCTAGCCACGATCTATCACGCTTTTGGAATCGATCCAGAAACGATCGTCTACAATCATCTCAACCAACCACGCGAATTGGTTAAAGCTCAAGCGCTTACCCAGTTGTTCGGATAGGGGGTTGCACAGCGCTTCCAACACTCAGACGCATCGCGTGGCTAATCTCACGCGATGCGTTAAATTGAATGGTCTAAGAGGGTATCGCTCGGCGGCCTTGACAAGAATCTGCGAAGCCCATCAAGCGTGCGCGTTAATCATTAAGTGCGAGTTTAGGGCGAGCTTTACGTGATCTAAGTTTTCGCAACCCAATCGCAGTAATGCTCACTAGGGACAGCAGTGTGACACTCGGTTCCGGCACAGCTGTGGGTGTCAGATCAAATGAGATCGACCAACCCCCCGCAATCGTACCGGAATCGCCTAGGTTATTGTCCATAACATACAGTGCCCAAACACCGTTGGGATCGACATGGAGAAATGGCGCGAAGTTAAAGCCATAGTTCATGCCAATCGTTCGACCGGCGCTGTCAGTAGGAAATGAGTCGTCGTACTCGAACAGTCCTGGCTTATAGGTCCCGCTATCTACTGGTAATGCTTCAGGTATCTGAAACTGTGCGCGATCATCAAACGTCCACGTCTGATTGGTTACGCTCTTGCGCATATTCGTAGGAATGTCCTCGCTGTTTGGGCCTGGACCCGAAAACAGCAAGACAGCTTCGCCAGAGGGCGCAACTACGGCCGCCGCAAGATCATCACTGAAGGTGTGCGAAATATCATGTATCGTGAGCGTGAAGTTGAAAACCTGTCCATTAACGCCACTAGCAGTGATGGCAGACGGATATGGATTGGCCACGCCACGCCTGGGTATCGTGATTAGCGAGTTGTTGCTAAAGGTAATAATCTCCGCAGGGAGGTTATCAATCAGGATGCCGATGACGGCAAGCCATGTTCCAAGGCCTACCAAGGGGCGAAATAACATAAGAGAGTCCGTCGATCATGTCGGCAAAGAGAGGGGGCAAAATGCGACAAATTGGCAACGCCTGTGGATGCGCAATAGCACTTGAGACTAAATCGGTTGTGCATCCGAGTCAAGCGAAATCTATGGCGATTGGTCGCAGTCCTACCACAACAAGGCTGGAAAAGCCGGTAAAGGCAGCTGGAACTCCTTTGCGGCCTGTGTAACGTGAGTTGTCGCCCTAATCTATTCGGCACTAATCTCGTCACACGGACAGTCGGCTTCCATTAAGTCATCGCAGCTGCGCTCATCGCACTGAAACAATACAAAGTATGCAATCGGCACTAGCTCTTGACCAACTTTGATATTGGCTCTCCCCAGCAGCAAGTCGTGGTCCACCATAACCAACTCGTCGACGAGCCGTTTCGAGGGGCTCAACCAACTATTGGCCACTCGGGTATAGTCGAGCTTCATGGGTTGACACGGTAAGCAAGGCTCGATGATTGCAAAGTTGCCTATGGAATTCGGCTTGCAACGAAACACGCTTTCCACTTCTTCGAACCCCCGACATGGTAGTTCAGCTATCGGCACTTGGTTGACTGCCAGGTTGTAACCTCGCGGTGAACAGCCGTCGGTTTGGAAGACTTTAATGTCCTGGGTCATGCCTATGGCTGCCGCCCCGAGTCCTTTGTTGATGCCGAACCACTTGCCATGTAGCACCGTTAGAGGCGGGGCTGGCTGCCGGCGCAGCAGCGATTCCAGGTCTTGGCAGCTGCGACTGGCCAGTTCCAGTGCACGAGCACAGTTTTCGCGATTGTCATGCGCAGCACATTTGCATTGGCAACAGCTGAGCGCTTCTTCGTAGGTCGTGCCTAGGTTCCAGCGCGTAAAGGACACCCGGGCCCCAAAGGCGTCAACTTGCTTGCCCAACCAGCCGCGCGAGCCTGGCGTCGATCGGCATCCGACGCCGCTGACGATCAAGAGCAATACAATCAGGTATCCATACCTCAAGCGCGGCTTGAACATGCTGGGTGTGTCCCTCCCTGGATCACTGCCACTGGGCCCCTGAAGGGCCTCTGCCCTTAGGACCAAAAATTAACGCCTCCTGAGAGGCGTTTCGCGTTCACTGGGCAGGTGCTTCCAACCACGCTGACCAGCTGCCGGTATGGTCGACCTATTGGGTGTACAGTCAAGCGTCTATGATAGCAATTAACCGATGTTTAGGTAGCATTGCTGCCCTGCGCACTGGTTAGCTAAAGCTAGCAGTCTGGTGTAAGCTACTGCTTCGCAACGCATGCTTCAGAAAATGGGATAGGAACGGATAAATGGCTGTCGGCTTTGGAATCGTTGGTTGTGGCATGATCGCCAAGTTTCACGCACGTGCAATTCGCGACATAAAGGGTGCCAAGCTAGTCGCGTGCTTTAACCGTACGATCGACAAAGCCAACGCATTGGCCGCGGAGTTCGGAGGCGAACCAACCGACAATCTCGACGCCATGTTGCAACGACCTGACATTCAGGTCGTGACAATCTGTACACCCAGTGGGGCCCACATGGAACCGGCGATTGCTGCCGCCAAGGCGGGAAAACATGTCATCGTCGAGAAACCTCTGGATGTCACGTTAAAGCGCTGCGACGCGATGATCGCCGCTTGCGAAAAGTCTGGCGTCAAACTCGGTACGATCTTTCCTTCTCGGTTCCATCAGTCCAGCCAAATCCTCAAAAAGGCTGTCGACGACGGTCGCTTCGGAACTTTGACGTTGGGCGATGCGTACGTCAAGTGGTATCGCACGCAAGCCTACTACGACAGCGGCGCATGGCGTGGCACATGGAAGCTCGATGGCGGTGGAGCTCTGATGAACCAGGCGATACACAGCGTCGATTTGCTGCTGTGGTTGATGGGGCCCGTGGTAGAGGTTTCGGCCCATACGGCCATGCTGGCTCATGAGCGCATCGAAGTCGAGGACGTAGCTACCGCAACTCTGAAGTTTGCCAGCGGCGCCTTGGGTGTTATCGAGGCCACCACCGCGGCCTTTCCTGGTTCGTTAAAGAAGATTGAACTTAGCGGTTCTCAAGGTATGGCTGTGTTGGAAGAAGAAAGCATCATTAAGTGGCAATTTGCCAAAATGACTAAACGCGATCAGCAGTTGCTCGACGAAATGCAGAATCGCACCAAGACAGGCGGTGGGGCAGCGGATCCGGCCGCGATCGGACACCAGGCCCACGCCGAACTATTCAAAGAATTTTTGAAAGCCATCAAGGACGGCAAGACCCCCAACCTCGATGGCCGTGAAGGACGACGAAGCGTCGAATTGATCCTGGCTATCTACAAGAGTGCGAAAACTGGTAAGTCCGTCAAGCTGCCATTGAAGTAGACGAAGTACAATTGCCTCGATCCATCATCTACAACGTTACGCGTCAAACACTTACCATCCTGGCCACGCTGCTGCTCTTTGCGGTCGTATGGCAAGTCGCGGTGGCTGCGCTGAACATTCACCCGATCGTGCTGCCTGCGCCAACCCGAGTGTTGCGCGTGGCCATCACAGAATTCACAACCTTGCGGAAAGCCTTTTTCAATACAGCTGCAGCGTCGCTGTGCGGCTTGGGAACGAGCATCGTACTGGGGTCGCTCATCGCGATTCTCTTCAGTCAATCACAACTACTGCGACGAGCCCTTTATCCGTATGTGGTCTTTCTACAGACGGTTCCCATCATTGCCATCGCCCCACTGCTCATCACCTGGTCGGGTTACAAGTGGCGTACGGTTGTGTTGGTCTCGGTAATCATCAGTTTGTTTCCGATCATCTCTAACGTCACCGCCGGCTTGATTTCGGTCGACAAGAATTTGCGCGACCTGTTTCGCTTGTCGCATGCGACACGCGCACAGACGCTAGTTAAGTTACACATTCCTTTCGCGATTAGCCACTTAGTGCTCGGCACACGCGTTAGCGCCGGTCTGGCGGTTATCGGCGCCATCGTCGGCGAGTTCTTCGTGGGTAGCAGTGGGATCGACACAGCCGGTCTGGGTACAATTATGACCAGTTGGCAAAATTTAGCTCGCACCGATGCCCTGATCGCGGCCGCACTAACCAGTACACTATTGGGACTGTTAATACTCGGCCTGGTCAACGTACTGGCTGCGACGCTGCTACGCCGCTGGACAAGCGATGTGGGCTTTGAAAGCGGAGAGTAACTGTGGCACCAGCGGATCCCCCTGAGCGAATCGTCTATTCACCTGCAACGTGTGTCCTTTTAAATTCCTGATGGGCAGAACGAGAATGCATAAATCACTTCGACCATTTGTCTACATGATCTATGTAGCACTGGTATGTCTGGTCGGCTGCGAACCGACCGAAAAAACGGCCTCGATGGGTGCACCTTCATCAGCATCCGGCGGCGGTACCGCACCAGACAAGGTTACCTTGATGTTGAACTGGTACCCAGAAGCTGAACACGGCGGCTTCTACGCAGCCAAAGTCCATGGCATTTTCGAAAAGTACGGCTTAGATGTCGAGATACGTCCAGGTGGCGAGAATGCCCCGGTTGCCCAAGAACTCGTGACCGGTCGCGTGCAATTTGCTGTGGGCAACGCCGATGACGTGCTGTTGTTTCGAGAGCAGACCGCCGATATCGTAGCGCTACTGGCACCCATCCAGCAAACGCCGCGCTGCATCCTGGTGCGCGCCGAATCGGGTATCGACTCCCTGGCAAAACTGAAGGGCTTGACCTTGCAAGCCAATAAAGGTCAAGCCTTTCTGAGCTTCATGGAAAAGCTCGGGATGCTCGAAGGTGTGCAGGTCGTACCCTACTCAGGTTCGGTCGCCCAGTTTGTGAGCGACAAGAATACTGCCATTCAGGCCTACAATTTCAGCGAACCGCTGCTGGCGGAACAGCAAGGAGTTAAAATCAGCACGTTGATGCTCTCCGAAATCGACTTCAATCCTTATGCGTCCTGCCTCATGGCCACGGGCGAACTGGTAAAGACGCGCGGAGATTTGGCTAAACGTATGACAGCCGCTTGTCGCGAAGGTTGGCAGAAGTACCTCGAGTCGCCATCAGAGACCAACGCGGCGATTCTGAAAGTCAATCCAGAACGCATGACTCAAGAAGCTCTCGACTATGGTGCCCAGAAACTCAAGCCGCTCTGTGCCAGTGGCGACCAGCCAGCTGGAACTGGCAAGATGACCACGGAACGCTGGCAGAAACTCGTCGAGCAGTTCATTGATTTGAAACTGGTCACTCCCGACAAAGTCAAAGCCGAACAAGCCTTCGTCGAGCTGTAACCCAGTTCTTCAATCGTAAATCGTAAATCGTAAATCGCAAATCGCAAATCGCAAATCTCCAAGAGAGCCATCTTTGATGCATGTAATTCATCATGGTGCACATGAAGGCGTTACAGGATCATGTCACCAGTTGATGCTGACTGAGAAACGTTCGCTGTTGATTGACTGCGGGCAGTTTCAAGGCCAAGACGCCAAGAATCACGATGAAACTCAGATCGAGTTTCCGATCGATGGTATTCAAGCGTTGATCTTGACGCACGTGCACCTGGATCACATTGGACGAGTGCCCTATCTGATTGCTGCGGGTTTCAACGGTCCCATTTTCTGTACTCCGCCGACGGCCAAGCTGTTACCGTTAATGTTGGAAGATGCCTTGCGATTGGGGGTTACGCGAAACAAGCGACTGATTGCCCGGTTCCTTCAAGAACTTAAACGCCTGGTGCGGCCAATCGGTTACGGCAAGTGGCATAAACTCGATGGTGGTTCCCAGTTCCGCTTTCACCCTGCAGGACACGTGCTGGGCTCGGCATACGTCGAAGTCGAGTTTGGAGAGGAACGGTTTGTATTTAGCGGCGACTTGGGCTCGCGCAATGCGCCACTACTGAACGAACCGCAGAGTCCAGAGAAAGCAGATCTGTTAGTATTGGAGAGCACTTATGGCAATCGCTTGCACGAAGGTCGTGAAGATCGATGTGCTCGGCTGGAGTCGATACTCTGCAACACGATGACCAACAGCGGTGTGACCATCATTCCCGCGTTCAGCCTCGGTCGAACACAAGAATTGTTGTACGAGCTGAATGAAATTTTTCATCGGGTCGAGAAGAGGTGCGGCTGTGATTTGCTCAATACTGTCGACGTCATCGTCGATTCGCCCCTATCGCTCCGGTTGACGCAGATCTATGACTCCATGCGCGAATACTGGAGCGAAGAGGCCAAGCAAGTATTGACCTATGACGATCAGCCCTTGGTCTTCGACAACTTGATCAACGTCGATGGTCATCGCGACCATCTGGCGAAAGTCAATTACTTGCTACATTCCAAACGGCCGGCGATCGTTATTGCAGGTAGCGGTATGTGTACGGGTGGGCGAGTCATCAACTACTTGAAAGCCTTCATCGAAAATCCCACGACCGATGTAGTCTTTGTCGGCTTTCAATCGTTGGGGACACCCGGGCGGTATATTCAAGATCAATCGGGTTGGGTGAAGCTAGATGGCTCGCGTTACGATATCCGCGCCGGCGTGCACACGCTGTCGGGTTATTCAGCCCACGCTGACCAGGCAGATCTGCTGCGCTTTGTTCAGCAGATGCCCTCACCACCGAAGGCCATTCGCTTGGTCCACGGCGAAGAACCAGCGAAAACAGCGCTGACCGAGAAACTGCAGGAGTTGGGATTTAACGTCGTTTGAAATTTGCTTCTTATAAGCACGTGGACAGATCCAATTCGAGATTAGGGCACTCTTCGTGTCAGGGCAAACTGAGCCCCAAACGAACGAACTTCAGCGTTGTCGGCCTTGCCCGCGGGCATACTTTTCGCGTTGCGATTCAATATCGGCCAGCGTAACCAGTGGTTGACTGCAGGCCCAGTGAATGCCGTTGGCCAGTAGCCAGCGAAACTGTGACTGAGCGAAATCACCTTTGTGTCCCAGTGATGTATAAAAGGCGCGTCCACCGCTGGCCCGCACGTTGGTCCAGGCAACTGGTTCGGGCGATTGGCCATCGATCGCCCCCATCAGCAGTGGCTGCGCTGCGGGGCCTAGCGGCATGACTTGGTAGAGTGAACCCGTTGATACAAACTGCAACGCTTTGAGGGATTGCGCCAGTGGTGAATCGACTGGGCGGTCAACCGAATAGACCTTGGGATGAACATCATTGCCGTGATGGTTCGTGTAGTTCCCGCCCCAAACCTCGGCATCGAACTGTGTCCAATCACTCAGGCCTGCATCAGGTGCTTTATTGCGGAGGCAGAAAGCGTGGCTGGCAGTGCGAATGCCGATTACTGGCTTGCCGCTGGCGATAAATGTGCGCACGATTGCGAGTTGTTCGGCAGGCAAAGGCCGTCGGCGAACGCTGACCAGCAAGGCATCGGCACTGGCCAGTTGCTCGATACCTGGCACATGGGCACGCTGGGTTGCATCACCAAAGATGAACCGAGTTCTATAATTGCCCAAATGCACTGCTGCGAATTCGGGGAGTGTGCTTTCCGTTTCATATTCATCTTCGGCGACCAACATGGTTAATGTCGGCCGCGTATCGAGAGCAAATCGAAACTCACTGCCGCCTAAGATGTTGTCACTGGTGAACGTCGGGCAAACCAGTCGTTCGATGTGATCGACGATCAGATCGGTTCCAGTGAAATGGCTGACAAACGGAAAGCAGCGTGGATCGTACATCGTATCGGTCATGTCGCGTATCAAGGCGACTTGCTTGCCGTGGCTGGCGAGTTGGCGTAGACCAAATGGTCTGCCCAGCACACACATGTTTGTATGCACACCGACCAAGGCGACATGTTGAATGCCGCGGTCTTCTAAGATGGACCAAATCTCCGGCCCAGAGTCACTGATAAAGTCACGTTCGGCATTGATGGCAAGTCCCACACACTGCTTAGTCCATGGTGCCTTGGGGTTCAGTCCGGCAGCTTTCAGCGTGGCCGCCCACTGCTCATGTTCGACCAGGTCATCGTCTTCGCCACCAGCAGATTGATCGAGCGGGTAGGGGCAACTGGCTTCGCTATCGATCTTGTCGCACCACTTAGCGATGTCGGCAGGTACGCTAGTGGCAGGTTTGGTTTGCATGGCCCGCCGTCGCGCCGGATGGTCGGCGTACGCCTGCATGCAACCGCTCGGCGCATGGATGATGGTGGCTCCTTGTTCGCGGCAGGTCGTCAGCAGGGCATTCATACGCGGGGTCAACTCGCTGACGCGCCGCACGGCGTTGACGCAGTGGTGTGAATCCCACATGTCGCAAACGATGATCGCTGTATCCTGGGCGAGCCAATTTTCGTCTTTGGTCAACCGGTGCCAGCGTCCGGCTCCAGCGGATACTTCGTTTTGGTACTGCAAATGTAGTGCAAATGTACCGGGGGCAGCGGTGGGCTGCGAATTGGGCGCTGCTTGGCTGGT
Organism: Rania fehmarnensis; assembly: GCF_056494185.1. NCBI lineage: Bacteria > Pseudomonadati > Planctomycetota > Planctomycetia > Pirellulales > Pirellulaceae > Rania > Rania fehmarnensis. Next base: position 7,171,949 of record NZ_CM151398.1, on the reverse strand, counting down.
TAAATTGCTAGCTGCCACAGGCTGATCGGCCAAAACCGAAACGGATTTCGCGCCCTGGCTACTCCAGAAGGCGGCCAATATTGTTAGGAGGCTAACGAAATGGCGTTGGTAATTGGAGCTTGGTTTCATGAGTTCATGCTCGGCTGGCGGCAAGTTGCAGGTGGGAATGGCGGGCAATGGCATATAATCAAGGTAGCCCACTAGAGTAGTGGCCGCCAGATGCGGTACCGCTTGTAGCTAAGATCCAAGAATCGCCCACAAAGGATTCCAGAGCCGCTGACGCGCAGTGCGCGCCATCGGCTTCAGAGTCGTCGGATGCAACAGCGGCGAAGGCAAACAGAGAAGGACAAGAACGTGAGGGCAATGAAACTGGTCGTGTGGTTGATAGCGTTGATGGGCACGGGTGTAGCTTGCGCTGCCCAACAGCCAGAACCGGCGGCTGCGCTGCGTTCGGCTTATCGGATCGAGATTCCGTTGCCCATCGTCGGTGCGCGCGACGAAGCCATACAACGACAGATCAATCAAGTCGCAGCCAAGGCACGCGGCGATCAGCGGCCCGTGGTCGTATTGGACTTTACCGTGCCAGAGGTGGAGAACGATACTGCCGATCCAACCAGCCGGGGCACGAGTTTTGAACGAGCCCTGTCGTTGGCCCGCTTTCTAACCAGTTCATCGGCTGCCAAGGTGCGGTTGATCGCCTATGTCTCGCGACCCATCGAAGGTCACGCAGTCTTACCAGTTTTGGCCTGCGAAGACATCATCGTCAGCGAGGATGCCGAACTGGGCCGAGCGACGATCGATGAAAACAAAGTCGATGAAGTCATCCGTGGCGCCTATCGAGAAATTGTTAAGTCGCGTCAGCCGTTGTGGGAAGCAGCAGTCGCGGCCATGCTCGACCCCAACGTAGAAGTGTATGAAGTTGAGTTGACCGATGGCAGCAAACAAGTTGTCGCGGGCACCGAGGCTAAGCGTCTGCGCGACGAAGGTAAGGTCATCAGCCAGTCACCGATTTGGTCTGGCGGTGGTCTGGCGAGTTACACTGCCGCGACCATGCGCACACACGGTTGGGTAGCCAACGTCGTACCCGGTATCGACCAACTACCGGCGGCCTTGGGCATCAATGGCCGACTGCAGAACGTGCGTTTGCAACCAGAGAAATGGAATGCAGTGACGCTCGAAATCGATGATCAACTGACGGCCCCACGCGTCAATCAGTTCATTCGTTCGGTTGGTGAACGTAAGAACAAAGGTGACTTGAATCTACTGATCATCGACGTCAGCAATGTTAACGCTGAGTTCAGTGAAGCGTTGCGTCTGGCGCAGTATATCAAGGAACTGGAAGTCGACGGAATAACGACAGCCTCCATTATCAACCAGTCATGTGCCACGCCGGTGTTGCTGCCTGCCCTGGTGTGCGATCAGGTATTTGTACTCGATGGCGTCAGTCTTGGATCAGCAGATCGCAAGCCCGGCATGGTGCAGTCGCTCAGCGATGGCAACTTGACCGCCTTGGTCGCGATTGAACAAGACACGGGGCGTCCAGTCAGCTTGATGACCGCAGCGATGGACCCGGAATGCGTTGTTAAGCTTTATGTGCACAAGACCAATGGCAAGCAGTTGCCGCTGGCAGAGTGGCAATGGAAGCGACAGATTCAACCTGCCGATTGGGTAGCCAACGAGACACTGGTGGATGAGGGCATCGTCACGCATGACGTGGCTCTGCGATTCGGACTGATCGATGGCCATGTGCTCGATCGAGCTGCGGCGCTGCGCGAGTTGGGGGTGGTCGATCAACCTGAGACGTTAAGCGAGCCTTTTGTCGAGACGGTGATCCAGCGGATGCTGGCCTTTGAATGGCTGCCACGCATGCTGGTCATGATCGGCTTTATGGCCTTGATGATCGAGATGGGCAGTCCCGGCTTGGGCTTGGGCGGTTTCGCAGCGGCGCTGTGTTTCTTAGCTTTCTTTTGGATCGAAGGACTCAACGGCAATGTCGAATGGCTCGAAGTGCTATTGTTTCTCGCCGGTATGACGGCACTGGCCATTGAACTGTTTGTGCTACCAGGCTTTGGCGTGTTTGGTATCGGTGGTGCGCTAATGGTGTTGGCCTCGATCGTGCTGGCCAGCCAGACGTTCGTCTTTCCATCCAACTCCGAACAACTGACGCTGATTGCCAACAATTTGTTTTGGGTAGCCATCTGTGCACTGATGGTGGTCGTGGGTGCGGTAGCCATGGGTAGACGACTGGAGAATACGCCGGTTCTCCGCTTTCTGACCATCGAGCCAGCCGGTGCCGACGATGTGGCGGAACTCGAAGCACGCGAAGCCATCGTGCACTGGGAACATTTATTGGGCCAAGATGGTTTGACGACCACGCGCCTCAACCCTAGCGGTAAGGCTCAGTTTGGCCACATGATTGTCAACGTCCTCGGAACGCAAATGGTCGACGAAGGCGTGGCAGTACGTGTGGTGGAAGTCAGAGGCAATAGCGTCTTCGTCGAACCGCTCGAGTCCTAAAAGTGTCTCCTTTTGCTCCGCAAAAGGCACGCGTGCAAAGTGCCTTTCGCGGAATCATGAGACCTGCCTTTTGCGGAGATATCCGACCTGCCTTTCGCGGAGCGAAAGGAGACTATAGTTATGGCAATGTCACGTCCCAGACTTTGGCACGTCGAGCTTTGCCATCGGCGCCTTCAACATTCAGCACCACTACAAACTCACCGGCTTTGGCGTAAGTGTGAATCGGATGTTGTTCGTCTGAGGTTGATCCGTCACCGAAGTCCCAACTCCACTTGGTTATCTTGCCAGTGGATTGGTCATGAAAGGCTACGCGTCGGGCTGCAGAGTCGAGCACTTGGAATGACCAGTCGGCGGTTATCGCTTTGCGCTGCGCAGCTTCCAAGGGCATGAGTCGAAAGGCTACCAGGTCGGAAGCGTTGCCATACATGGTCGTTTTGTGAGACAAATTCCAAAAGGTGTTCTTGCCGTCTTCTTTATGATCAAAGTCCATGATCGCCCACGACATGCCAATGATCTTGTTCTCTGTGAGCTTGCTGATAATGGCTCGCGAAGCGTCAGGCGGCGCGTGGTCGAAGGGAGTGATCCAGAACTCGAGGGTCAGTTTGCCTGCTTCTCCGTGTTTGAAGTTGTAACGCGTGGCTGCATTGGAATGTGGCAAGTCCTTGATCCACGGTTGGCAGCCCCAAACCATCGTCCAGTCCTTGCCTTCGGCGGGGGTAAAGATGTGATAGTTCTGGGCGTGCACGCCGTGGTACTCAAAGTGCGTTGCCAGTTTGTCACGCAGCTTTTCGATAGGGTGAAACTGGCGAATAAAGGGGCCGCCTGATAAGTCCCCGTCGACGACTAGTTCCAAGATGTCATTGTGAAGATCGGTGCGTTCGAAGTCCCAGTAGTTGTCGTAAGCTTCATAAAGAAAATACAACTGGTTCATGCCTTTGACCCAACCGACTTTGATCTTGACATCCAGGTTGTCGAGATCGAATTTGTCATCGAGCTTTTGGTAGGTCTCGCGGTGGTCTTGCATGCCAATCGTATATTCCGCTGGCACGATATCCCAATCCTCAGCCAGCCCATCAATGCGTGGGATCTTGTCTGGTGGAAATTGGAATACTTTGTATTCCACATCCGGCCGAGCTAAATTCACTGCCGTCGGCTCTTGCGCCCAGCCGCTAATGCAAGCAAAACCGGTTACCGCTACCAACCACGCTACTCGCTTCATTTTAAACGCCTCCGCAAGAAAAAGTTTTGCTAGCATTGTAGCACGTAGCTGATCTCGCCAGAGACTAGCTTTCCTGTAGCCGATCTCGCCAGAGATTGGATGGATTAGAGTCTACGCGTCCAAAGTCTGGCGACTTCGGCTACGGTTGGGTAAGTTGCGAGTAGCTAAGATCTCTTGACTCTATGGGTTAGCGCTGGTTTACTCCGCTTCGACTAGTTGCGCTGCCGATGAACTAATGTGGCTGAGGATGACGCCTGTCCACCGAGTTTTTCTCTCAGGAAGCTTGTGAGTAACAAAATGACACGGAAGTTGTTAGCGGGACTTTTGACAGTATTGGCGATCCAATCCTCAGCTTTCGCCCAAGACGGCACGCGCAACGGGGCGGTGCTGGGTGGCGTAGGCGGGGCAGTTATTGGTGGCATCATCGGTCATCAGAATGATGAAGTCCCAGAGGGTGCCCTGATCGGCGGTGCGGTGGGAGCAGTTGCCGGTGGCCTGTTGGGACATGCTCGCGAACAACAGACTCGCCAACGCTATTACCAACAGCCGCAATACGTTCCAGCTCCTCAGCAACACCAGCATTACAACACCTATCGAACCGTACCTTCACGGACGACTGTGGTTCCTGCGCCAGGAGTTACCACGGGTGATGTCTTGGCCATGACTCGTAACGGGGTCGGCGAATCGGTTATTATCAATCACATCTACGCCACCGGTTTGCAAAGGCGCATTGGTACCAGTGAGATTATTTCGCTGCATCAACAAGGCGTATCCGAGAATGTGATCAATGCCATGCAACAGGCTCCGTTGCGGAGCACCTACGGCGGAACCACCATTACTGGTAACTCATCGACGACGATCATGACGCCACCCGGTGGAACCGTCATCGTTCAAGAACAATATGGCTCGCCGACCTACGTCCCGCCAACCACGTACGTTCAGCCTGCTCCGCGCCCGACTTACTACAGATCGTATCCACAGCGCCGCGGTTTCTAAGGTTCTTACGCCAGGAGTTCGGGGATGACCTTCGGTTCCTCGACGCCTGTTAAGCGTTGATCGAGCCCCTGAAACTTGAACGACAGTCGTGTGTGGTCGATCCCCATGCAATGCAGAATGGTCGCATTCAGGTCATTCACATTGACTGGATCACGCACGATGTTGTAGCTGAAGTCGTCGGTCTCGCCGTGGACGTAACCGCGTTTCACGCCGCCACCAGCCATCCACACACAGAAGTTGCGGGGATGGTGATCTCGACCGTAATCGTCTTTGGTCAGTGTGCCTTGAGAATACACCGTGCGGCCGAATTCACCACCGCATACAACAAGCGTATCCTCCAGCAGGCCGCGCTGCTTGAGATCTAGTACCAACGCCGCCGTGCCTTGATCCGTATCGCGACACTGATTGCTCAACTGTCGCGGCAGACCACCGTGCGTGTCCCAACCACGATGCAAGATCTGCACCATTCGCACTCCGCGCTCTACCAGGCGACGCGCCAACAGCGTGCTGTGTGCAAAGGTTCCGGGCGTGTGGACATCAGGCCCATACATGGCCAGCGTGGCCGCCGACTCTTGGCTGATGTCTGTTAGCTCGGGCACGCTACTTTGCATCCGAAACGCCATTTCGTATTGTGCGATGCGCGTCTCAGTTTCCGGATCGCCAAAACGCTCGATAGCTGCCTGGTTCAATTCACTAAGTGCGTCCAGCATGGCACGTCGATCTTCGCGCAGCACGCCATCGGGATTGGGCAGGTAAAGCACCGGGTCGCCACCACCTCGCAGCGCCACTCCGTTGAATCGAGTGGGCAAGAAACCGCTGCCCCACATGCGGTTATACAGAGCTTGAGCATTACTCTCGGCGGGAAAACGCGGTGTGAAGACCATGAAGGCCGGTAAGTCGTTGTTCTCGCTGCCCAGACCATAGGCCAGCCAAGAACCGATGCTGGCCTTGCCAGGCACTTCGGAGCCCGTCATGACAAACGTGCATGCAGGGTCATGATTGATGGCGTTGGTATGCACCGAGCGAATCAGCGTAAAGTCATCCACTAGCTTGGCGGTGTGCGGCATCAGTTCGGTGTTAGCCCATACGCCTGATTGGCCGACGCGCTCGAATTTGAACTTTGTCGGAGCTACGGGAAAGCGAGTTTGCCCGCTGGTCATGGTTGACAGCCGCTGACCACCGCGGACCGAATCCGGCAGCTCCTTATCAAAGTACTCGGCGAGCCCTGGTTTGTAATCCCAGGTGTCGTGCTGCGGAGGGCCGCCGTTGTAATGCAAATAGATGATCGACTTGGCCCGCGGCGCAAAGTGTGGCAAGCCCGGCAGTGGTGGGTGCACTGGTAAGGTTGTGGAAGTCTTTTCACCTGCCGCAGAAATTTTTGGCAGCGAAGTTCCAGCCAAGGCAGCCAAAGCCATGCTGCCTAGCCTGAGACCTTGTTGACCGAAAAACTGACGACGAGTCTGATGGAGTTGATAACTGGCTTGTGAGTCCATATCTAATTTCTCGTTAGCGTTTCATCTAGATTCAGTAGCGTGTTAACGACCAGTGTGTACGCGGCTAGCTCGGCTACATCCAGGGACGAGTCGCTGGGACTGTCCCCTTGTTTGATAAGCTTGGTGGCTGACTCGGTATCGCTGCGATAACGCTGCCAGGTTTTTTCGAGTTGACGCGCAGCGATCGCTTGCTCACGCTCCGACGGATAACGTCCAAGCACGATGCGGAAGGCCAGCTGTAGACGTTCAGGTCCAGCTGAGCAATCTTTCATTAGGCGCTCGGCCAGTGCTCGGGCGGCTTCGATATGCTGCACATCGTTCATCAGCTGCAGCGCTTGGAGTGGCGTGTTGCTCTTCTCACGTTTGGTGCAAAACTGCTCGCGATTGGGCGCATCGAAGTTGACCATAAAGGGTGGAGGTGCCGTGCGTTTGAAGAAGTTGTAGATGCTGCGGCGATAAAGCGCTGGACCATCGTCACGCTTGTAGAACTGCGTATTGGAACCGCCAAAGGCAACGGGCTCCCAGATCTTCTCGGGCTGGTAGGGTCGAACACCTTTGCCGCCCATCTGGATATTGATCAAACCACTAACGGCCAACGCATTGTCGCGAATCTGTTCCGCATCCAAGCGAAAGCGTGGTCCGCGCGCCAAAAGTCGATTCTCTGGATCCACGCGCAGCATCTCTGGAGTGATGCGTGAATCTTGCTTGAAAGACTGAGAGCAGACGATCAATCGAATCAAATGCTTCACGTCCCAGCCTGACGTTTCAAAGTGGTCAGCGAGCCAGTCGAGCAACTCTGGATGGCTGGGCATCTCGCCCTGGGAACCGAAATCATAGCTCGTCTTGACCAGTCCATTTCCAAAGAGCTGTTGCCAAAAGCGGTTAACCGTCACGCGTGAAGTGAGCGGATTCTTTCCCGAGACCAACCAGCGAGCCAAGTCCAAGCGCGTGGCTCGAACGCTTGCATCACTTTTTTCCAGGGGCGGTAGCACTGCCAGTACATCCGGCTGAACGGCTTCGCCAGGTTTGTCGTATGCGCCGCGCATCATAACAAAGCTCTCGCGCATGTCCGAGCGATCGTTGTAAACAAACGTAGCTGGAATCGAATCTTCGTGGGCTTTGCGTGCGTCTCTTAAGCGTTTTCGATCCGCCAGTAGAGATTCGAAGCTGGGGCGAGTTGTAGTGCAGACTTCTTGCAAGTAGTGATTGCGCAGCCCGACGAGTATGTCGTCTGCAGGCTTTTTGTCTGGACCATCTTTGGCTGCAGCTTTCAAATGATCGGGAATGGAGGCGGTGTCCTGACCTTGAACACTCTTCCACCACGCCAGGAATGATTGCGTGGGATCGGTCGCTGGATTGGTCGAGCCTACCACGCCTACATGATCCCAATAAACAGTGCCGCCAAACTGTGTTAGTGCCAAACCAGTTAGCTGATCGCCAGTCGCTAAGCCAACTTTCGAAATTGGAACTTCCAGTCGGACCCACTGGCCCGCATCGGGCAGTCCACCCATGTTGACTCGTTCGGTGGTGCCGGCTGCTCCCCAGCCGATAGCGTCGTAGTCACCCCACACAGCGCGATGTTGCCAGCCCTGTTTGAAGAACTGCAACATGACGGACTTGGGCATGTTGGCAGGGTCGAGCCACACGTAGGCGAAGATCGTACCTTGGCTGGGCAGCGACAGCGGCGTGCTGGCTTGGTCCCACACATCCTGGGCCAGCCCAACATCGGTGCGCTTGATGGCTCGTTGGCCACTGTAAACCTGGTTGCCAGCTCCCGAGGAAACAAACTCCGTTGGTTGGCCAGGTGATGCCTGCAGTTTGCCACCGGCAGGAAAATCATCTTCCATCCACAGAGTTTCGCTGGTTGTGGTGGTTATCTCAGCAGTCGGTTTGTCGGCTGGATCGGTGTAAGCGATTGACTGCAGCTGGTTGTCGATCAGTTGTTGAGCGCTGGCTATTTGCCGATCTAGTTCCGCCAAGCGCTGACGATCGGCATCGCTGATGAGTTTCAATACAGGCTGAGTCAACAAAGCATTACCGTCCATGGCCGGATCGGCAGCTGAGTTGAAGAAAGCGTAGAAGGAGTAAAACTCTTTTTGTGTTATCGGATCAAACTTGTGATCGTGACACACCGCGCAGCCACCGGTCAGGCCCAGCCATGTTTGCATGGTGGTGCTGGCACGATCAACTGCATAGCGGTAGAGCAGTTCTGCATCGATCGATCCGCCTTCACTGGTAGTCACGTTGCAGCGGTTGAATCCCGTGGCCACAAGTTGGTCCTGCGTGGCATTGGGAAGTAAGTCGCCGGCCAGTTGCTCGATAGTGAACTGGTCAAATGTCAAATTGCGATTGAAGGCGCTGATGACCCAATCTCGATAAGCCCAAGTTTGGCGTTCATTGTCCAGGTGCATACCGTGAGTATCTGCATACCGTGCCACGTCGAGCCAGTGGCGGGCCATTTCTTCACCATAATGCTGACTATCGAGGTAGCGATCCACCATGCGTTCGTACGCATCGTGCGATTGGTCGCTCAGATACTGATCGATTTGCTGGACCGTGGGTGGCAAGCCGGTCAGGGCAAAGGACACTCGGCGGATCAGAATCTCTTGGCTGGCAGTTGGCGACATTTGCCAACCTTCGTCCGCCAAACGTTGCGCAATGAAGTTGTCGATGGGATTCGAGAAGCGTGTGATGGAGGCCGGTGAGGGTACGTTTATCGGCTGGATGGCTTCGAAAGCCCAGTGCTTCTGATATTTCGCACCTTGTTCGATCCACGCTTTAAGGACGGCCTTTTCCTCGTTGGTCAGCGCTTTGTGGCTGGCTGCCGGAGGCATCAAGGCATCTGGATCGTTCGTGACGATACGTTGCCAAACTAGACTTTTTTCCGGGCTGCCAGGCACGATTGGCGCCTGCTCGCCGCGGGGTCCAGTCGCAATTTCGGCCAGATCGAGTCGCAAGTCGGCTTGCCGCTTTTTGGCATCGAAGCCGTGACAAGCAAAGCACTTGTCGGACAGGATTGGTCGAACATGCGAATTGAACGAAATGCTACCAGGCTCGACAGCTGGTAAGGGGCTTCCCGATAGCAGCATTGTCCCAAGGCAGATTGAGAGAACAGAGATCCGCATTATGGCTGATTCAGAATTATGGGTAGGGAAAAAGCAAAGGTGGGTCCCCCATTATACCACGCCGTGTCCGAACTCTGCCGTAGCCGAACTCTGCCGTAGCCGAACTCGCCAGAGTTTGGACGCGCCACGTTTAATTCATCCAATCTCTGGCGAGATCGGCCACGAATAACCCGGGGTCTGTCCCCACTCGAGATCGGGGACAGAGCAGGGGTTGGGTGTTATTCATCCAATCTCTGGCGAGATCGGCTACGGGGACAGAGCGGACCGCATGGTTCCAAAGTCTGGCGACTTCGGCTACCTACTCCGAAGGGGGGCGTCGATGAGCCTGGGGACAATGCTTCCCGTCGAGCCAACGCTGTGCGTGGCGGATTTGACCGGTTGAAGCTACTCTAAGGCTGTGGGGCAATGATGTTGAAAACAGGTGTTTTGATATCGATGGACGAAACCGAAAAACGCTCGATGACTGACAAATCACTTCTGTCGCGATATCGCCGTGGGGACGATGACGCGGCGACGGAGTTGTATTTGCGGTACGCGGACCGACTGCGGGCACTGGCCGTTCGCCAGACTTCGGGAATCCTGCAACAGCGTCTTGATGCTGATGATATGGTGCAGTCCGTCTTTCGTACGTTCTTTCGCCGCGCGGCCAAAGGGCAATATGATTTACCCGAGGGTGATGAACTGTGGAAACTTCTGCTGGTCATTGGACTGAACAAAATCCGCTACGCGGGAGCGTTCCATCGCGCCGACAAACGCGACGTCCAGAAGACCACCAGCGCCGATTCAATTCAATTCACTTTGAGCAATGAAAAGAGCGGCGACCAAGTTGCGCTGAGCGTTCTTCAATTAACCATCGAGGAGATGCTGCAACCACTGCCCAGCGGAGTTCGTGAAATCGTCGACCTACGCATCGCCGGTCACGAGATCAGCGAAATTTCCACCATCGCGAAACGATCCAAACGATCGGTTGAACGCATCCTTCAGGAGTTTCGTCGCAAGCTTGGGGAGCTGATCCATGTTGATTCCTGAAGATCTGGATTTGGAGTTGGACGAGTTCGTCGAACGCTTCGAAGTCGCGCGCGCCGAAAATCCGCATGTCGATGTCAAGCAGTTTATGCCCCAACTCACGCACCCGCGCTATGCGGCGATCGGTTGCGAGTTGTTGCGAGTGGATATGGAACTTTCAGCTGCAACCGGCAGACTTCTATCGGTTGAGTCGTATCGCGACCGCTTTCCAGTCATTTGCCAAAACAGTGTCTTATTGAACCAACTGGCCGACGAAGCTAAGCGTCTGACCGGTAGTAGTCTCGCCAATTGGTCCAGTCCTGTTAATGCGACCTTCGCTAGCACCGCCAGCAACCCACCGCCCCCACAACCCGGGCAAACCGTATGTGGCTTTCGAATTTTGGCCGAGTTGGGGCGCGGCGCCTTTAGTTGGGTCTTTCTGGCTACCGATGCCAGCCTCTCGCAGCGTCCTGTCGTTCTGAAATTCTCCGCGCAGTTTCCTGCCGAAGCTCAACTGCTCTCACGCCTGCAGCACAAAAACATTGTGCCCATCTACTCGCTCCACCAATGGCATCAATATCATTTGATATGCATGCCGTTTCTCGGAGCCCTAACGCTCAGCAGTTTACTGCAAAGCGATCAACCATCTCTTTCTAAACCGCTCTCTGGTCAAGCTCTCATCGATACTTTGATGACCAGCGCTAGCCAAACTTGGAAAGAGACGTTGCCGGCTACCTTCACGACCACCCATGTTGCTCAGGCATCTATCGGCCATGATTCTGGCCTGTCGTCACAACTCCGAGCCGACGTGTCCCGCATGACGACTACGGAATTGGCTTTGTGGATTGTGGCTGAATTGGCCGACGGACTTGCGCACGCCCACTTGCGAGGTATCCTGCATCGCGACATCAAGCCTGCCAATGTACTCTTGAGTGACGATGGCTTGCCAATGTTGCTCGACTTCAACTTGGCGGCAGAAACACAGCCAGCTATTGCCTCCGAACAAGTCGTAGGTGGCACGCTCCGCTACATGGCACCGGAACAATTGCGAGCGGTCCAGCAAACGTCGCAAACGCTAGATTTTCGTACCGATATCTTCAGCTTGGGAGTTGTGCTGTACGAACTGCTGATGCTCGCGCCGCCCTTCCCCGATCGAACAGGCAACACTCGAGATGTGCTGCAGCAGATGCAAATCGATCGCCAATCGTTGCCAATGGTTTCAGTCGATTGGAAACGCGGCCTGACTCCCGCTGTGATCAGCATTGTGCTGCGAGCCTTGGCCCCATTGCCTGAAGAGCGTTATGCTTCGGCCGAACAGTTTCGTGATGATTTGCGCAGGCAGTTGGCTGCACGGCCCTTGCAGCACACGCCTGATCGTTCGGTCCGCGAGAGAATTGCCAAGTGGAATAACCGACATCCGCGACTTACGTCGCTGGTCATTGTCAGCGGACTAAGCTGTGTGCTCTTAACGGTCGCCTTGGTCAGTGTGTGGATTGCAAGAGCGAAGATGCAAAGACTCGCAGTGGTCGATTGGTTGCAACAAGTCGCACAAACAGAAGTCTCAGCTCGTAACCTGCTCGCCTGTCAAAACGCTCCCGACGTGGCTATCGAACAGTGGCTCACGGAAAGTGAAACGGTGCTTGCCCGCGAAGATCAAGCCAAGATTGAATCGCTAAACCTCGAGCAACAATCTGAAGTCAAAGGTCAATTGGCTCGAATCCTCTTCTATCGCTCCCAAGGTGACATAACACTTGCATCGCGCGCCACTGACAACCAACAAACGGCTCTGCTTCAGCTAGCCTTAAACGAACTCGAGCGTTCGCAATCCATCGAGCCATCCGATGTGACCAAGGCCTGGATCGACACAATTGGCCAAGCAGCCAACACCGCTGAGGTCACCAGCGCCGTGCGGCAGTTGCCACTCAAGTCGGTAATTGATCGTGAATTGGATTTGGCAACACGTTCGGTCGATCGCCATGCCACCAATCCTTGGCATTGGCTGAGTATGGGACAGTTGCATTTATATGTGGGACAGCTTGAATCAGCCCGATCCAGCTTTGAACTCAGCCATCAACTCGCCCGGGAGCAGCCGTTGCCGGCTTTCTTCTTGGGCGTCGTAGAAATGCAGCGCAAGAATTTTCAAGCTGCCGACCAGTGGTTCAGTCACGCGCTGACACTGGACCCAGTGAACGCAGATGTTTTGCTTTCGCGCGCTGCCACTCGCGTCGAACTCAAACACTACCAACAAGCCATTGATGACATCGATAAACTAGGCGCGAGCATCCAGCGCTATCCGCGAGCCTGGTTCATTCGCGAAAGAGCCGAGCTGCGCTTGGGACGAAACGCAGCAGCCAAACGCAGCTTGCACACAGGTCTCCAACTCACACCGGTGGACGCCCTGGGTTGGAATGCACGCGGCGAAGCTCGTTTGCGAACCAGTCCGCCCGATCCCCATGGCGCGCTGCATGATTTTGAAAAGTCGATCGAAGTCGGGCCGAACTTTCGTAATGCGTACGAAAATGCGGCGCACGTCTTAGCCGAACATCTCGACCAACCCCTCGCAGCCATTGATAAGCTGAACCAAGTGGTGGAGGTCGACCCGACTTACGCCCTGGCGCTATCTTCGCGAGCTGTATTGCAGGCTCGTCTTGGTAAGGCTGAAGCCGCCCAGCAAGATATTGCCGCTGCGCTGGCCATGGAACGTACCCCGCTGATTTGTTATCAAGCCGCCAGCGCACTTGCGATTTTAAATAAAAGCAATTCGACTGCAGGAAAATCTTTGGCGGAATCGGGCACGCAATCTGGCTCTATCTCTGAGGCATTGGAATTACTGAAAGAGGCACTACGCCAAGATCCCAAACTGAATAGACTTATGCAGCATGATCAAGATCTGCTCAACTTGCACGATAGCCCCGAGTTTCAACAACTGCTGACCGCAGCCAAGAAACTGCAGTAGCCCCAACTGCAGTTTTATCCCCGCAATTTGAACTGAGTACGAAGAATGTCCGCGCCCGACCGAAGGTCTGCTTGTCCCTCGCATCGCCCCTTGGCCAACGCTCTTGAGAAATTAGAAGAACGTTGGACTCCCGCACAATTTGGCATACCGTGGAATGATCCAACTCATCTAACGATGAGCTACGCGCCAGACGGCACAACCGCGGCGGGTCAGCCGAGTCAGTTGTTTGCGGCTCTCGATGCACAAATGCCGCGCGATACTTGGCAAAATGCGCTGCGCCGTGCCGCTCAAACTTGGGCCAATATCGCTAACCTGAATGTTGGACTGCGCCCCGATCAGGGGCAGGCGTTTGGTTCGCCGGGGCCGGCCCAGGGCGATACACGCTTTGGCGATATACGCATTGGTGGCCTGCCGATGGCAGCCAGCGAATTGGCAGTCAGCACTCCACCTACGTCCAGCCAAGCCGGTACTTTTGCTGGGGATATTTTCATCAATACCTCAGTCGCCTTCACACCGCTAACGCTGTATGCGACGGCACTGCATGAATTTGGGCATGCTTTCGGTTTGGATCATAGCGCGGATCCCACCTCGATCATGCATCCCAACTTAACTGGTCAGCGAGCGCTGGCGGCCAGCGATGTCACGTCCATTCGCAATCTATATGGCCTGCGTTCCATCGATTTGAACGAAGATGCCAAGAACCCCAACGGCACGCTTGGAGACGCAACCCGTATCAAGTACTCGCAAGTGTCGGGTGGCTACAATGGTTCAACACCCGTTGTCGCTTACGGTGACATCTCCAACGCCAGCGACATAGACTACTTTTTCATCAAGCCGATTGTAGGCTATTCTGGATCAATGACGTTCCGCGTCCAGACAGCCGGCATCAGCTTTCTGGCACCACAGATCACTGCCTACAACGAAGCTGGTGTCCCACTGGCCACACGAACGTCCACCAGCAACAGTGGTGACGTGTTGACCATACGCCTGAACAACGTCATTTCGGATAATCGATATTTCTTGCGAGTGTCTGCCGCCCCCAATGCCACGTATAAAGTTGGACGATTTGCGATTGCAGTCACTTTTGACAACGTGCCACAAGTCCGCGCAGTAGCCGTCGACACTGTGCTGCGCGGGCGTTATGAAACATTGCTCTCAGAAGCCATTGATCAGGTATTTAAGACTCCCTCTAGCGTGATCTACGAAGATGACTTACATGCTAATGACACAGTGGCTACCGCCGATAATCTGCGGCAAGGAGTTGGAAGCCCCAACGCCAATGCGCTGAGCGTCCAGGCCTCTCTCAGTGATGCGACGGACGTAGATGTGTATCGCGTACGCACTCCCAACATCAATGGCACGTGGGTAGCAACCATCACGACTCGAGGTGCGGGGGTCAACAGTGTCATCTTGAAACCCGAAATTCTAGATGCCGCCGCGCGGCCAATTAACGGAACGATACTGGCCAATGGCAACAGTACGTTTACGATTCAGGCAAATGGGCTCGCCTCCAATCGCGATCTATTTGTGCGCATCGCTGCACCGAACAAGACCGGCAACTATACTCTGGATGTCCAGTTCTCACGCATCGCAGCGGATGTGAGCGACTTTGTCAGCGGAGCCGTTAATAATCCTGCTCAGCCCGTCACTGGTAAACTCTATGTTGCCCGCACGCAACTAATGAATTTTATTCTCGATGCAGGATCACCCGGCGGGCTCCTAATTTTCGAACTGCGGGATGCCGGTGGTAATGTTGTCCAGCAGTTGAGAGTACGAGCTGGTAACACGATTAGCGCAGTCAGCCAACTGCTTAAGCCAGGTGAGTACACCTTTACCATCACAGCTTCGACGCGCATGACCTTCAGACTTCGCGGGAGTCGCTTAACGGATCCGATTGGTCCTGTCATCGATGATGGCACTCTCGCGCCTCAATACGGTAACGATGACGGCACGTTTACTTTTCCAGATGGGGTAACGCAAAGTTTGCCTTATTTGTGGATCTTAACATTCCTCTGAGCACACTTGCTTGCCAATAGCCATGGATATGACGGGGCGATTGTAGAAGTGAACGTGATAAACTCATACAATGAGTGGCTCCCGAATTCTATCCACCCCAACCATGGCCCCGCAAAATGTTCCCCATTGTCTGCGTTGGTAAGCGCGCCGCTGCACTTTTACTATCTCTAACACTACTGCCAACGTTATCACTTACTCGCGCAGACGGACCGGCCGATAATGTGCCTGATAAAGTCCGGCCCATTCCGCCGGAGGGCATCGAAGTCCCGGCTGACAAGGCTAAGCAATTGAGTGATGCTGCGGCCAAGCTAGAGTCGGAGTTGGCCAAGTACAAAAGTGTCACCGACTCGGATCGCTCTCAAATCGGTGTCTTCTCGCGCGCGGTGCGCATGACGCTCGAAGATGGAATGTTCTATAGCGATCAAGATGTGGAGCATGCGTTTGAGTTGTTGAAACTCGGGCAGGCTCGTCTGGCCGCGCTCGGCAATGGCAGGTCGGGCTCTAAGTTGTTGCTGCCTGAATCGCATAGCGACGAGAAGCCCATTCTGGCAGTAGGGGCCTATCGCTCTCGCATTGATGGCTCTCTGCAACCCTTTGGACTTGTACTGCCCGCCTCGATATTAACTGACCCGATGCGAGAGAGGCGATTGGATGTGTGGTTGCATGGTCGTGGCGAAAAGACCAGCGAGGCAGCTTTCTTACATCAGCGCCTTAATTCTGTCGGCGACATTGCGCCGCCAGAGACGATTGTGTTGCATCCGTACGGTCGCTACTGCAACGCATTTAAGTTTGCTGGCGAGATCGATATTCTAGAAGCCATCGACGAAGTGAAGCGGTTGTTTGCGATTGATTCAAATCGAATTTCCATTCGTGGATTTTCGATGGGTGGTGCTGGATGTTGGCAGATGGCTGTGCACTATCCAGGCATGTGGATGGCGGCCACGCCTGGCGCGGGGTTCAGCGAGACTCGCGAGTTTTTGAAAGTCTTTCAGAAAGAGGACTTTCAACCCTCCGAGTCACAATCACTCTTGTTGCACTGGTATGACTGCCCAGATTGGGCCAACAATCTACGTCTGCTGCCCACAGTAGCCTACAGTGGCGAAATCGATAATCAGAAACAGGCCGCTGATGTGATGGCTGCGGCAATGAAGAGTCGTGGTATGGAACTGAAACACATTATTGGTCCTCAAACCGGACACAAGATTCACCCTGATTCAAAAATCGAAATCGAACAATTCCTAGCTCAGGCGGCACAGACGGGTCGCGCGAGCACTCCGCCAGAGATCGACTTTACTACCTACACATTGCGATACGCCAAAAACGCCTGGTTGACGATTGAATCGCTCGAAAAACATTGGCACGAATCTCGTGTCAGAGCCAAAATTCAATCGCCGACCCGCATCGAGATGACGACCAAAAATGTGGCTGCATTGTCAATCAACCTGCCAGTCGATCAAGAGTTGCTCAGTCGCACGCAACCAGTCGAACTAGTCATCGACAATATGAAGCTGTTCATACCGATGTCCGGCGCCCGGCAGCCACTGGATGTGTTGTTGGTACGCAGGGCAGACGGCTGGCAAGTTGCCGTACGCGATGCAAATCTTCTGCTGCGTAAACGACCAGGCTTGCAGGGACCTATCGATGACGCATTTATGGATGCCTTCATGTTCGTTGGCCCCAGCAAAACGGCGAAGGATCCCAGCGCAGTTGATCGCTGGATTGGCGAAGAGTTCGAGCATGCCCAGCGAGAGTGGCGCCGACATTTCCGCGGTAATGTGGTGCAGCCAGCTAATAAAGTGCCGACCGATGCCGAGATAGCTTCGCACAACTTAATACTTTTCGGAACTCCCGAAACCAGTCCGCTGATCGCGGACATTCTGAACAAACTGCCCTTGCAATGGCAGGTGGGGGGTGAGGTGACTCTTGGCAAGCATAAAGAGAGCGCTAGTACGCATGTGCCAGTCTTGATCTATCCCAATCCACTTAATCCTAGCCGTTATGTGGTTATTAATAGCGGATTCACCTACCGTGAGTTCGCCTACCTCAATAATGCTCGGCAAATCCCGATGTTGCCCGACTGGGCCATCTTGGATGTTACTGCGGGCCGCGATTTCCAAAATCCTGGCAAAGTCACCGCTGCAGGTTTCTTTAATGAAACGTGGCAGTTGAAATAGTGGTTAAAATGCGGTCGCTTGAACATTGAGATTCAATGCTCGATTCTCTTCCATTTGCAATTCATTGGGAGCCGCACATGAACCATCTTAGGCCGATCGTAGCATGCTTTGTGCTCGGTCTCGCGTCCATCACACAAGTTTCGAACGCGCTGGCGGACAATCCGCAAAAGGTTGCGACGGTCGAAGGCGTCAACGAATACAAGTTCGACAACGGAGCGCGATTGCTTCTGTTTCCGGAACCATCACGCCCTACCATTAGTGTCAACATGACAGTGCTGGTTGGCTCGCGGCATGAAGGTTATGGCGAAGCGGGCATGGCCCACCTGCTCGAGCATCTGGTATTCAAAGGCACTCCGACATTTCCCGATGTGCCCAAGGCCTTGCGCGACCATGGCGCAAACTTCAATGGAACCACCAATGTCGATCGTACCAATTACTTCGAAACGCTTCCGGCTAACGAAGACAATCTGGAATTTGGCATCAAGCTGGAATGCGATCGACTGGTCAACAGTTTTATTCGTCGCGAAGACCTGATCAGCGAATTCACGGTCGTACGCAATGAATTCGAACGTGGAGAAAACAGTCCCCAGTCGGTGCTCAGTCAGCGTGTAGCCGCCGTGGCTTATGAATGGCACAACTATGGGAAATCGACGATCGGTAATCGCAGTGACATTGAACGTGTGCCAATCGATAATCTGCAAGCTTTCTATCGCAAATACTATCAACCAGACAACGTGGTATTGATTGTTACCGGCCAATTCGAAGAAGCCAAAGCCCTGGCGCTGGCCAGCAAGTATCTTGGCTCGATCGCCAAGCCCGAGCGCAAGTTGGATCCAACCTACACCGAGGAGCCGCCTCAAGACGGTGAACGCTTGGTGACGTTGCGTCGCGTTGGTAAGGTCGGAGCTATCGAAGCGGTTTATCACATGCCCTCTGCCTCGCACACTGACTGGGCACCATTGTCGATTTTAGGCAGTGTTCTTTCCGAATCTAAAGTGGGACGTTTGGACGCCAAATTGGTCGAAACGAAACTGGCTACCAGCGCGTCGGCCAGCGCCGACAACGCCCATGATCCCGGGCTGTTCTACTTCTCAGCGGAACCGGCTGAAGGCAACCTGGATGTTGTCAAAACCAAATTGATCGAGATCTGCGACACGCTGGGTGATGAACCGTTCAGTCAAGAAGCCATCGAGCGCGCCAAGATGCGCTACAAACGTCGCTCCGAACAACTACTCACCAGTGCTTCGCAAATGTCTTCGGCACTCAGTAGCGCCTCGGCGTTGGGAGATTGGCGTTTGCTGTTTTTGCAGCGCGATCGCATTGCCAAAGTGACGGCAGACGATGTCAATCGAGTTGCCAAGATCTACTTTCCTCCGTTCAACCGCACCGTAGGTGTGTTCATTCCTGCTGATGCTCCGCAACGCATGTCGATTCCTACAGTGGAGTCGATTGCTGACGTCGTCAAAGACTACAAAGGTGGCGATGCAGTTGCATCCGGCGAAGCGTTTGATCCTACACCGGACAACCTGGACAAGCGGCTGCGAACTAGCGAAGTAGGTGGCGTGCGCGTGGCCGTGCTACCCAAGCAGAATCGCGGTGAAACTGTGGTCATGACGTTGACGCTGCGCTACGGCAACGAAGAATCACTCAACGGCAAAACCGCAGCTGCTGGACTCATCACCAGCATGCTAATGTCCGGCACCAAACAGCTGGACCGTCAAGCCTTGCAGGCCAAACAAGATGAACTGGGCGTGCGCATCGGAGGTGGCATGGGTGGCGGAGGTCGTCGCGGTGGGGGACGTGGTGCCGGTGGTGGCGGTGGTGGATCGCTGACATTCTCGCTAGAGGCCAAACGTGAATCGATTCTGGCCGGTATTGAATTGCTGGGCCAGATTTTGCACGAACCTGCCTTCTCGCCCGAGGAATTCGAACAACTCAAGTTGCGCTTGATCACGGGCATGCGTAGTATGCAAACCGATCCAGCCGCGTTAGCGAGCAATAAAATCTCGCGCGCTCTTTCCGATTATCCAGCCAGCGATGTGCGCTACATCATGAGCATGGATGAATCTCTCGAGAACATGGAGAAGACCAAGCTGGAAGATATCGTCGATATCTATAAGCACCAGATTTCAGCGGCCACGGGCGAAGTAGCCATTGTCGGCGACTTCGATGTCGAGCCCACGCTAGCCGCTATCACTTCGATCTTGAAAGATTGGAAGAGCGAAGTAACCTATCGCTCGATCGATCGCGAAGCTCGCAAGGAGATGCAAGGCAGCAAAGACAATATCGTGACACCGGACAAAGCCAACGCAGTCTTTATGGCTGGCATGGCCTTAGGTATGAACGAAGCCGATTCCGATAGCACAGCTTTGGAAATCGGCAACTTCATTCTCGGAGGCGGAACACTGTCCTCGCGATTGGGAAATCGCATTCGTCAGAAAGAAGGTCTGTCTTATGGTGTGACCAGTTCGTTCTCCGCTCCTTCTAAGGGCAATGATGCCAGGTTTATGATCAATGCGATCACCAATCCTGACAACATTGATGCTGTTGAAAAAGCTGCCATGGAAGAGCTGAAACGCTTCATTGCCGAAGGACCTTCGGCCGAAGAACTGGCGGACGCTCAAACGGCCTTCCTCGAAGCACAGAAGGTTGGACGTTCTAGCGATAGTGCCATTGCCGGTCAAATCATCAGCAATCTGCACCTTGGTCGCACCTTTGCGTATACGAAGGCTCAAGAAGAACGCGTCAAAGCGCTGACTCCCGAAGATGTCCGCAAAGCGTTCGAAAAGTTTGTCGACCCCAGCAAGCTGGTGATCATTCGCGCGGGCGACTTCAAATAATCGAAGACCATTGGCTTGCCCCGACTCAGTCGGGGCAAGTCGAATTGAGTGTCGGCGAACTTCTTCGTAGCCGATCTCGCCAGAGATTGGATGATCTCAACTTAATGCGTCCAAAGTCTGGCGACTTCGGCTACGGGTTACAACACCTTAGAGTTTGCCGATCATCTGGTACGCATCTTTCAGCATGCCGTAGAGAGACCGATAGACTTCAAACGAGCGATCGTAGCTTTTCGCGGCTGCTCGGGTAGGCGAGGTTTTATGTGTGACCTCGATCGTCGCTCGACAGGCTTCTTCGATGTTCTTGTACTGGCCGCAGCCGACGGCTGCCAAGAGGGCCACGCCAAAGGCTGGACCTTGTTCGGCGTTCATCGTACAAGCGGCTTGATTCATGACGTCGGCCATAATCTGTTTCCAGAGCGTGCTCTTGGCCCCGCCACCGCTCACACGCATCTCTTTGACTGGCACACCCAATTGCTTGATGATCTCCAGACTTTCACGCAAGCTCATGGCCACGCCTTCCATCACGGCTCGCGCCATATGACCTCGATCATGCGCAGTTGTCAGACCGACAAAAGCACCACGCGCCAGCGGATCGGCGTGCGGCGTGCGTTCGCCAGCTAGATATGGCAAGAACAGCAAGCCTTCGCTGCCCGGGGCAATCTTGTCGGCTTCCGCGTTCAGCACTTGATACGGATCGCTTCCGCGCTTGCCGGCCAGTTCTTTACAGACGTTTTCCATAAACCACTGCAAGGAGCCAGCGGCAGAAAGTGTCACACCCATCATGTGCCATTTGCCGTGCACCGCATGGCAGAAGGTATGCAATCGACCGTGTGCGTCATATTGAGGTTCGTCGCTGTGGATAAACATCACCCCACTGGTGCCCAGCGAAGCGGTCAACAACCCTTTGCGCACGATACCATTTCCCACTGCACCTGCAGCGCAGTCGCCTGCCCCGGCCACGACTTTGCAACCAGTCGTCAGGCCCAGTTGTTGAGCGACAGCCGGCAACAATGAACCGGTGACCTGTTCCGATTCGTATACTGTGGCAAACAGGGCAGGATCCAGTTCCAGTTTGCCCAGCAATTCGGTCGACCACTTGCGCTCCACGACGTTCAGCAGCAGCATACCGCTCGCATCACTGACATCGGTAGCCAACTCGCCGGTCAATCTGCGGCGGATTTCATCTTTGGGCAAGAGCACATGAGCCAACCGAGCAAAGTTCTTAGGCTCTTGCGAGCGCAGCCACAAGATTTTGGGCGCGGTAAAACCGGTCAGGGCCGGATTGGCAACCATGCGAATCAGTTCTTCGCGGCCGCCGGCTCGCTGGGTAATCTCTTCGCATTGGGCAGCCGTGCGTTGGTCGTTCCACAGCAAAGCCGGTCGAATGACTTGTTGCTTCTTGTCCAGAAACACGCTCCCGTGCATTTGGCCGGACAGTCCGATACCTTTGATGCGTTCGGGTTTGACCTTGGACTGTTTGACAACTGCGCGCACGGTCTTTACAGTCGCGTTCCACCAATCGTCGGGATTCTGTTCCGTCCACAAAGGTTTAGGCGTCAGGACCTCGTAACTGGCAGACGCTTCGGCCAGAATATTGCCTTGGCCGTCGATTAGCAGACTCTTGGTGCCTGACGTGCCAATATCGATCCCAATGAAGTGACTCACCGCTTTTACCCCAGTTACCCGATAAGATGATGACTGCTGAAAACGCTGCACTATACCGCCGGATGCCAAACGCCGCAAACACCCACCTCGCGCAGAGGTCTTGGGCTGCTCGAGTTACCCAAGTTGCTGGCCTGGCATGGTCGCTGACCACACGAGTGTTCCCTGCGTGCCTGTGCGCTTGCCTGTGCATGGGGTTGGCTGGTTGCAAGCCTGATGCGCAGAATCAAGCTAACGCGCCGACGTCCGCGGTGCCCAAGTCGTCGGTGCCGCTGCGCGTCTGGTTCGTGGCCGATCCTACCGACAAAGCCGTTATCGAACGTCAGTGGCAAGCCACCTTTGATCGCCCGATCGATGTTCGCATTTTCAGCCAAGCGGAATTGCTCGAGCAAGAAAAGGGACAGTGTGATGTCATTGTGTATCCAGCTGCGCTGCTGGGTGATTTGATCAGTCGTCAGTGGTTGGTTGAGTTACCATCGGCCTTGCAATCGCGGCCAAGTGGTACCGATGATAGCCAGCCGGCAGATCCGCTGCCGACTGGTTGGCTCGATCAAGCTCGGTTCGATCGTAAATTGTGGGGCGTTTCGTTATCGGTGATCACGCCAGTATTGGCGGCCAATTTTGAACTGCCAGAAGCAGCAGCTGCCAACTCCAACAGCGACAGTACTGTCGAACAATCTCTGGCCTATTGGCAGAGCGTGGTCGCAGCGCTCAAAGCACAGCCACCAAACAGTGCGGCTGATTCAGAGGCCGCCAATGCAGTTGAAGTTGACGCTCTGGCTGTCAGCGATCGCTTTCTAACAATCTTTAACAGCATCCACAGCACCGAAAATCGCATCGGTGTGCTGTTCGATCCCGAAACGTTGGCCCCACGTATCAATCAAGCTTCCGCGGTCCAAACCGTGAAGATCATGCAGGATATCAAGTCGGCAGGGGCTAGCCCGGTGGCCCTGCTGGGCAGTCACACGAAGGCATGGAATGCGCTCAGTACTACTACACCCAATTTGACGCTCTGCGTACCACCACCAGCCTCGCCCGAAGTTGACAAGCTGAGCGCTTACTCAATTCAACCTCCACCCACTAATCCCGCGCGGGCAGGTATGCGCGTGTCAGCGGGCTCTAACGTTGGACGTGGTTTGATGGCATCGACGACTCGGCAGTGCCAACAGACCGGAGCATCAATTGAGTTCGTGCGTTGGCTGGCCAGCGAAAGCAGCCGTCAAGGTTTTGCCAAACGCATTCAAGGCATCTTGGCCGAGTCCGCCTACGCGCCGGGCTCATCAGCCTGGAAAGCTCAGCGCATCGTGCAGCGTTTAGGACAGCAAGCTCGTCTACCGCTCGAGCCGCGTCTGACCAACAACGCCAAGTTTCGCGAATTGCTCGGCAGCCAGGTTGCCGCTGCGCTGCAAGGACAGGTCAGCCCCGAAGAAGCGCTGGCTGCGGTAGAAAAGAGTTGGCAAGAACTAATCAGCGCTGGCGACAAAGCGGCGCTGATCGAAAGTTATGTGGGCAGCCTGGGATTGTAACCTCTCCATGCGCAGCATGGGGAGGTCGGAGCGAGCGCAGCGAGGCTCCGGGAGGGGTGAGTGCCTGTAGCCGAAGTCGCCAGACTTTGGACGCGTCTTGTTGGATGCAACTCCTTCTGCAGGCACTTCCACTTCGGTAACGTCGCCCCCTCCCGCAGACTTCGGCTGAACGCCTCGTCTGCGACCTCCCCCAGCTTCGGAGAGTGCTGATTTAATTCCAATTTGCTCTGGCATGGGTATTATGGTTGAAGAGGCCGACGTTCCAACTCGGTGCAATCATTATGCTAACGAACCATCGCGATTTTTTGTTTGAGATTCGTGCGTCGGATCTGGCGATCTATAAGCGTGTGCTGCCGCTCAAGTCGCCCCTTTTAGATGCGTTGGAGATAGTCCCCTGGGAAAGTTTCCGGCCTGAGCTGGAGAAGTATTATTGTCGTGAGGGAGGTAGGCCCACCCTGCCAGTAATCCTCCTCCTGAAGGTGTTGTACCTGCAATATCTCTATCATCTATCAGACAGCAAAGTCCTAGAAAGAGCCAGTTCGGATTTATTGTTCCGCTGGTTTCTGCAAGTGCCGATTACTTGTAAGTTGCCGGACGGAAGTACTTTGAGTCGCTTTCGGGGTCGCATCGGAGAAGAGGGGATGCAGAAAGTTTTCGACCGACTGATCAGCTTCGCGCGCAGCAAGGGCCTTGTCAGCGATCGGTTGCGACTTAAAGATGCCACACA
Organism: Rania fehmarnensis; assembly: GCF_056494185.1. Lineage (NCBI taxonomy): Bacteria > Pseudomonadati > Planctomycetota > Planctomycetia > Pirellulales > Pirellulaceae > Rania > Rania fehmarnensis. Next base: position 7,147,693 of record NZ_CM151398.1, on the reverse strand, counting down.
CGTCTATGCCAATATTGCTGTGCCCACCACGTTGAAACTGCTGGCGCAGCTGCGAGAAAAGATGCTCGCTGCTATCGAGCCCATTGATGCTGAGGTCGCTCAAGGATTCCGTATCCGAGCCGATCGAAGCCGCGTCGAAACCGAGAAAGAATCCGAGGAGATTCGCCTTGATGCTCGTCTGGATTTAGTCGGCGACATCCTGACGTGGATGCTCGAGCAGCCCGATCCATCCCAAGAGAGTGATTGCCAAGAGTCTTGGAAACGATTCATCGAAGTACGTGCGCTCGCTCAAAAGATCGTGAGCGATTGCTTGAACCCAGGTCAGGGTGATCGCACGCTGAGCGTGGTTGATAGCGATGCCCGCCGCGGAATGCATGGCGAGTTTTACGACGGCTATTTGGTCGATGTGTTGATGGACGCCGATAGCCAGCTGATCACTCAACTTGAGGTGCTTCCGGCAAACGGTGCTGAGGCCCAAGACGCGGTTCATCTGATTGAACGCGAACAGCAAGCTCATGGCAACAAGATCGAACAGCTATCCCTTGACGGCGCGGGATTTAACGGGCCAATGCTGCGCGCGTTGGAAGGCCCTGGCGGGATGGAAGTTGATGTGATCACACCGCCGCGTGACTTCGGCAACGATGAAGGCTTTGCTTCGACGGCGTTTGCATTGACCTCAGACGGCGAGCATGTGACATGTCCAGCTGGCCACACATCCAATAAAGGATTTCAAGATGCCACGAAGCCTAACCGCACGACGTTCGACTTTCCGGCTAAGAAATGTTGGGGCTGTCCGTTGCTCGCGCAGTGCAACCCCAAGATGAAAGAGACCAGCCGTCGAGGTCGACGAGTGAATAAGAATGAGTATGAAGAAGAATACAAACGTGCTCGTCAGAAGTCCAAGACAGAGCAATACCAACAAGTCCGGCGTGAGCATCCGGCCATCGAACGGAAGTTAGGGGAAGTGGCTCGGCACGGGCGCGGTCGTTGTGCAAGATACTGCGGTCTGGCAAAAGTGAAGATCCAACAACTGATGACATGCTTCACAGTGAACGTCAAACGACTGGCAAAACTGCTTGCCGTGGAGCGCTGCGCACCGACTGTCGCAATCGGGTGAAAAAAGCCGTTCAAATCGCCGCTTTGGGCAGTCTGGGCTAAATTTCGCCTCGAGACGAACCAGGATTCGTAAATAACAACCTCCCCAGCGCGTTGAGTCAGCAAAAAAACAACCGCCCCACATCAATAAGAGACTACGCTTTGCTATTATCGCATCGCTCTCCTTCGCCGGGGGAGGTGACATAGCCCTGGTGAGGTTACTTATACACGGGGTGTTGGCCGTTACCGCCGCTGCGGAGGTAGGCGACCAAGTCGTTGACTTCTGCGGGCGTTAATGTGTCAACTAGTCCGCCGGGCATCATCGAACTCTTTGATGGCCGCTGCTCGATAACCTCATCGCGCTCGATGTTGGTGAAGTCCCCTGGTGCCAGCATGTTGGTGATCACCATGATGATGTTCTCGTTCATGTTGGCGACGCGACCTTCGACAACTTTGGAGTCCGTCAAGAACTGTGTGGCTGCGTATTGATCGCTGATTTCTTTGTTGGGGTCCACGATCGACACCAATAAATCATGCGGACTGAAGCGACCACCTGCGGCGGTCAAGTCAGGCCCGTGGATACCGCCCTGCCCCGCAAAGCGATGGCACTTGAAACATTGGGCGACGGCAAACAGCTGTCGACCGCGAGCAAAGTCCGGTTTGTCTTTAACGTCCTTGACAGCTTTCTCCAGTTCTTCGACGGTCCACTTCTGAACCACTTTGCGAGGTGCGAGGTCAGATAGCGGATCTTTGGGAGCGGGCAAGTTGCCGGCCAGATCGCCCAACTGCTCTTTGGCTTGGTCATCTAACTTTTTCAAAGCTACAGTACGAATGTTGGCCAAGAAACCGCCGAACGAGGCGCCGCCGCGTTGGCTGGCGGATTCGAAGAACCATTCAAAGTACTGCTTTCGAAGTTCCGGTGTCCAACCTTGCTCAACTTCGCGCAGACAGAACGCGTAGTGAATCTGGTCTTCTTGCGCGCTGGCCGTTCGCAGCTCTTTGACCACGCGGTCCACGATCTTGGGCGCGTTGAGCACGACCAGCACATTGGCCAGCTCACGATTGACCAGAGCATTGCGGGTGGGAAAGTGCTGGTCGAGCTGAGCCAGCAGAGTGCTGCGTTGTTGGTCATTAGCCTTGGCTAAACGCAGAAAGACCAATTCCTCGGCTCGCAACAATTCCAATTGTGTAGCGGGCGCCAGCGATTCGAACTTGATGGCGGCCAGTTTGGCCAGCAGTTGAGGTTGATCAACTTTGGAACCCATACGTGACAGACCAATGGCGGCGGTGATCACCGCTTGAGGTTCGCTGACTTTCAGCGCGGCTTCACGCCACTTTTCAACTGGTTGATGTTCTAAGGCAATGCGAGCCGCAAAGCGAATGGCGCGGTCGGGATTGCCCAGTTGCGCAATGGAGGGTGCGATGGCTGCATCGGTTTGCTGGCCATGGAATGCTTCTAGTTCATGTCGCAACTTGCGAGCTGCCACTGCTTCGGTAGGTTCGCTTACTTGAACCGGAGCGGTTGATTCATTGCCAGTGTAACGCAAGCGGTACAGGGCGGAGAGTGTCTTGCGACCACCCACGGCAAAGTACACGTTGCCTTCGGTCGGATGAACAACCAAGTCCGTCACGGCCATGGGTGAAGCCGTGACCATGGCTTCGTGAGTGCCAGTGTATGATGAACCATCGGGCTTCATAAACACGGAATAGATGGTGCCAAAACTCCAATCGCAGATCAGTAGCGCTTGTTGATATTTGGCTGGGAATTTCGTGCCGGTCCCAAATGTGATGCCCGTAGGTGAACCAGGGCCAATGTTATCGACCGCACCAAAGCTATCGGGATAATAGTCGGGCCATTTACCCGTGCCGTTGCGCCAGCCGAATTCTGCGCCACTAATCACATGGTTGATGCGAGTTGGACGATACCAAGGTGTACCGACATCCCACTCCATGTCAGCGTCGTAGGTGAACAGTTCGCCTTGCGGATTGAACGCGATGTCGTATTCATTGCGGAATCCAGTGGCGACCAGTTCAAGGTTGCTGCAATCGCGATCCATACGGCAGATCCAACCGCCTGGCGCTAGCCGATCAGCCATGAATCCGCGTCCATCGGGCATACGGCCCACGATGTGATCTTCGGACCAATGGCGCGGCACGACCGACTTGGCAATTTGGGCTGGTAAGTCCGCTTGATTCCCGGCACACATGTAAATCTTGCCATCTGGTCCAGGGATGATGGCGTGCACGCCATGTTCGCCCGTGCCCTTGATCGGCAAGATGTGTTCGATCTTGTCGTATTGATCGTTGTTGTCCGTATCGGTCAAACGATAAAGGCCCGGGCCACTGGGGCCATCGGCATTTACATTAATCAGCAGCGTATTATCGAAGGCGTACATGCCCTGAGCCATGCCGATATCGATTTGCAGCGGTTCGATCTTGTCAGGTTTGGCAGTGGGGTCTTGGCTGAGCCACACGCGATAAAGTTTGCCGTACTGATCCGAGGCGAGCAGTCGACCTTTGGGATCGATGCACAGCGCCACCCACGAGCCTTGCTCTTTGAATGGAACTTGATAGACCAGATCGACGGTGAAGCCAGGCGGAGTTTTAAAAGTGCCAGCGGCTGCGGTTTGTGCATCAGCGGAGCTCTGCAGAGAGAGCAACGATGCCAGCGCCGTCCAAACAATTCGACGAAGATACTTCAGGTGCATTGCGAATGGTATCCAGGCAAGCAATGGGGTGGGACAATCGCACGCCAGTTATGCGTGCGAGAATAGGAACCTTTATTATAGTCCAGCTGCACCCCAAGAGATTCGAGATCCGGCCAGTGGATCTCGAATTATAAAATCGTCAAAGAAGCGGAATGCCTCAGGCAATTTCCCCGTAGCGGAATGCGTCAAGCATTTCGAGGCAACCGGTAGCGGAATGCGTCAAGCATTTCGAGGCAGTGGTAGCATCCGTTTCGAAAGCCTCGACGGCTTCAGCTACGGGAAGTGCTTCCAGAGCCTTGACGGCTTCCGCTACGAATTTCCGCTACGAATTTCCGCTACGAATTTCCGCTACGAATTTTCCGAAATTGGTTTCTGGCTAGGCGGCTAGCAGGTTGCGGCTTTGGCCGGCCCAAGTGATCCACTGTTTGATTTCTTCTAAATCAGGGGATGCACTCCCGCGCAGGACTCGCTGGCCTTGAGTGCTCGAGGCAAACGTGTTGGTCTGAGCCAAAAGAGCCGTGGGTTCCATGCGGCACAGAGCCTCGGGAGTGGTCACTCCGCAGGCCACCAATATTTGCGCGTCGTGCCCACGCAAGTTGGGGATACGGCACACCAGGCGTGACTGATCTTGCCAGGCTCGGATGATAGCGGCGGTGACTCGCGGTTGGCCGAGGTCTTGAGCCAGTTCATCTGCGTCGGCATTGAGCAAGTCACCAACGGTGACGATGCCCACCTCACTTAGCGATTGGGCCATGCGGTCTCCAATGCTGGGAGCATCGACGACTGGGCTGGACAGCTCCAGATAAAATCGCAGTCGTTGACCGTTGCTGGACTCGCGTGGGGAGTTGGAACTGCGCGGAGTTCGTTCGCGTCGCTCGGATCGTTCGGATCCATTGGCACTGCGGACAGGTCGATTGCGAGATTCGCGGCGGCGTGCGCTTCGCGACTCGGAATCACCGTGGTGATCTTCGTCTCGCTCGACAATGTGATAGGTAGGCACTTCTTGATGTGCATTGTCGGCTCGCTGGACGACAGTTCGTCGTGCACGCGGTCGCGCATCGACATCGAATGCCGATGACTGGTTGGCTTGATCGGATCCAGGACGATGACCACGCTTGGCGGAGGCAATCCACGAGGTTAGTCGCGAGAGTTCGTAGGGGCTGCCACTGCGCATGATGCGTTTGCCGCGTTCAGTCGCCAGGAAGTTTTCGACGCGTTCGTGCAAACGAGCTGGATCCATCTCGGAGAGTTGACGATGATCACGCACTCCGGCACCGGCTAGCACGCGGGCATCAAATGGTCGCAGTTGAGGCATCGCGCACAATAAACGGCATTCGTTTTGCCAGGCTTGCACAATATCGGTGGATACACCAGGTAATGACGCCGAGCCAGCTAGCCAGGCGGCATCGACGTCCAGGAGGTCACCTACGCGCTGAATCCCCAAACTACGCAATCGAGCCGTTTCGATAGGACCGAGCGAAGGTACTTCGCTGATCTCTGAACGCTCGGTTAATACCCAGCGCTGCTTCTTGGCTTCGGGACGAACTGTGGGCGGAGTCCACTCGGGTTCTTGCCACTTGTCGCTTTCAAAATCATTAGCGTATGCAGTTAACAAGCGATTGAGGTCTTGCCCTGGCCGTGAAGTGTTGGGTTGTTCTACGGCGCGTGAGACCACAATGGGAAGAATATTGCCATGCACAGACTTGACGGCACTGATGAAATCGTTGTCATCCGTCAGGGCAATGATTTGGGCACGACTGGCTTGTGCATGACCGGTCAGGTAACGTACTGCAGTTAGCGCACGTGGGCCTTCCAGCCCATCCAGCGTTTCATCGAGAACCAGTGGAATTTCATGGCCTCGAGCAGATAGCAAATCGACGATTGCCAGACGTAGAGCAACTTCTTCCAGTCTGGCTAGACGTACATCGGGCGTGCCCACGGTGTCGCGGCCTGCTACGTAATGGCCACGCACTGGTTCGTATCGACCATAACGATCCAGCGTGCTGGCTTCCTGATAACCGGGTTCCAACGGTCGGAAACTGCCGTTGAGGTTGCCATTCTGTCCGGACTGCGCGTAACCATTCGAACTGGCACCGAGCTGTGGGCCATAGGCACCATTCAAATCGCTGCGTTCGTAGCTGTACTGAGACGCATTATAGGCATCGCGGCGCAGTTGATCGCGGAACATGTGTTGACCAGCTCGATTCACAGGCATACCCGTCAGTCCGGCCAGGTGCCTGAGGTAACGACCTTTCAACGACTGCGTGTCTTCAACTTCGTGAGGCAATCGTTCCAGACGTCGACGCACGTCGGTCAAATCCACTCGCAAGCGATCGCGAGTTTCCAGACGCAACAGCTCTTCATTGACGCTGTCCAGATCGCGGAGCACTTCAGCTTCGCCGGGATCATAGCCGCCACCGACCAGGGGCATGACGCCAAGGCGACGCATGCGGCCTTCGCAGTCTTGCCGATCGCGAGTAATCATTTCCAAGCGAGCCAACGATTGACTGCGACGGTTCTCTAAATCGGTTAGTTCGTCTACGTAGCTGATGCCTAGAGCTGAACGTTCGGTCAAATGCGAACCAGTATCGGCCCCGACCGAAATGGCTGACAGCCAATTATCCAGATGAGGATGATCGGCACAGCGGCAATGGTCACTATACGCGATCGTTACTTGATCAACCGACAAGTGACAAGCGTTGGCAATCGTGCGGAGTAGCTCGCCGCGTTCTGCGATCAGTCGTTCAATCGATTGTCGCATCTCGGTTTCGCAGCGCGACAACTGCAGGATCTGATCCTTCATAGCGCGGTTGGTCGTCAACGATTCATGCCGCGATAGTTGCTGGCAAACTTCGTGCAACTCGCGTTGCATCAGCCGCAAAGTTTGAGGCAGTTCGTGCCGAGCATCATGGCGACTGTGATCGATGCCATCGACCAGCATATCGAAATGACGGCGGGCTTCGACGATTTGCGCTTCGAGCGAGCGCAGAGCCAATCGTGGGGTAGCTTGGTTGACTGGCGTGAACTGCTCGCCTAATTGACCATCCAACTGCGCATCGGTAGCCGCCGATTCCAGGCGTTCGCGATGAGCGCGGATTTCGGTGAGCGTATTTCGCCAGCGGGCCAGTTGCGCGTCGAGCGAAAGTAGTCGATCGCGATAGGTCTGGCGATGCGTATCTGTGGCATGTCCATCGCGACGCCGAGCAATGGCTGCATCCAGTTCGGCGATTTCATCACGCAACTTTTGAATGTCACGATCCAAGGCGGCCATGCGATCAGCCAGGCGATGATGGTCATCTGTAGCCGGCGCATAATGTTTACCGCTGGATTGACGGCGTAGTCGATCCAGATCCGCTTCCAGTTGACGGCGACGCGCCAGCAGGCCTTCACGCGTGGCCCCGATGCCATCGAGCGGCCCCAGTTGCGCAAGTAATTCCTGCTCACGCGACAGGAGTGTCTGTCGTTGTTCGGTTTGCGGAGTCAAAGCAGACTCGTCCAGCCGCATGTGTCGGGCAAGATCCCACAAGCGTTGAGTCGCCTGGCTATCGGATCGGATGCTGGCTAGTCGGTCAAACGCTTCGCGTTGGACTGCCGAGAGCAGTTCACCCTGAGGCACCGCTCCCAAGCGGGCTTGCAGCGAAGTCCAATTATCTTCGAAGTTGGTTGGCGTTTGAGCATTCCAGGCTTGTGTGGCCCGGCGCAGCACTTTGCTGTCGGTGCGACCGGCAGCATGTTGACGTTCGAGTTGATATTCGCCGGTGCCCAGTAGCAGGTTCAAGCGGCCACTGGCCAGCGCCGGATGCGCAGGAGTCGCATGCGGGGGTGCGTGATAATCGGCTGGATTGCCGGGCTGGATAATGCCACGCAGCCAAGCCAACAGCGAGCTTTTGCCCGAACCGCGGCGACCACAAACAGCATTCAAACCAGCGCTCAGCTCACCGACTTGCGTACGGTCGGCAGAGCCCAATTGATTGACTTCCATGCTCACGAATTGCATGACTGGGCACCTCCTTGGCCTGTCTAAGTAACTTGCGTATCTTCACGCACCTGGGTCGGGGGAAGAGTTTAACACAGCTGGCACTGTGCGACCAAGAGCAGTTTTTTCCGACGTAACCGAAGTCGACCGACTTTGGATAGCTTTCCCTGTAGCCGAAGTCGCCAGACTTTGGAAAACCACCGAAGAAAACCACCGAAGGTCTGTCCCCGCGCGTATGGGTGACGCTAGCAAAAAGACCAGGGGTGTGTCCCCGCGCTCGCGCACTCGAGATCGGGGACAGACGTGGGTGTGACAGACTCGAGAGAGCGCGGGTGGAGCGGCTGGGGGACAGACGCTGTACGAGCGCGGGGGCTGTCCCCGCGCGCACGTTATCGTGCAATGCAAGCAAGTCAGAGCGGCAGGGGATAGAAGCTCTACAGAGGGGCAGCGATAAATGATTCGCTAACGGCTTAGCGAGCCGTACAGAATGGCTAACAAAAACGCTAGCACGATAAGGAAGAAACCGTACACGACGGCCAAGTTCAATCCGCCGAAAACTTGCAACTCCAGCAGGCTGGACGCAAAAGCACTCACCAGCACGAATACGACATAGAACGCCAAATACACAGCAAACAAAACTAGACCGAGACGCGTTGCCGAAGTTTTGTCGCTGCTATTCATGCCAGGTATCAAAGAAAAGTACCAGTAACCAAGAATAGGCGCTGACCGCAATTCGCGACCAGCGCCAAGAGGTTCACAGGAGGTTATTTCTTGCGATGGCGAATGCGGGCTCGCATGCGTCGTTTCTTGCGACCAATCTTTCGACGACCTTTGCCAGTCTTCTTTACTCCCACGAGCCCTGCCTCCGAACGAACAGTTGTTAGGTTGTGTTGACGTTATATTGTGCGAAGCCCCATAGAGTACCATGGCCCCAAAATCCCGGCAAGGGCAAGTGGGGTATGCGAAAGCCTTGACGGCTTCCGCTACCACGATTCAACGAAAGCCTTGATGGCTTCCGCTACGGGGAATTGTCTAGGCGACTGCGATCGAGGTTACGCGGAGGTGGTGGTCTGAATGGGCAGTGGCGACCCGGGCAGTTGGCAGGTGCAGATCCATGTCGCGAGCCAGCGCGGGTAACTGGAATCGGTGAATCTCTTTGTCTTGCTGGTCATTGAAGAACAGCAAAATACCCCCACTACTGCCGCCGGTCACGCCCATAATCGTTCCGTCAGGCAAGCTTTGCAAACGCCAGATGACCCCGCCAGGAATACCATCGCACGCATGCGATTTGAGCAACTTGCCATCGGCCATGTCAAATCTCAACACGAGAGGTTCATGTACGGCTCCCAGTGGATTGGTAGCCTTGTGCAATCCGCCCGCACACAACTGAGCACCATTGGGCGTCAGGGCCAGTCCGCGCACGCCACCAAAGTCGACGCGCTGACCGCCCTCATACGTGTGCAAAGGCTTGGCATCGAAGCTGCGTTCAAGTTGCTTGGTTTCCAAGTTCCACAAATTCAGTTTGCCAACCAGATCGCCCGTTAGCAAATGTTTGCCATCGGGATGAAACAGCACACTGTAGATGTGCCGTTCGTGGCCCGGCAGTTCCGCAACCTTCTCGCCAGTCGCATTGGCCCACACCCGAACCACCGCATCGTTGCCCACCGAAGCGATCAAACTGCCATCGGGACTACGATCGATCGCGCGAATCCAGCCCGTGTGCGCTTGAACCGTGCGCTTCGGTTTCGGCTCGGCGTCGAGAATATTCCACCACGCCAATGTGCCTTCACAGCCACCCGAGACCAACTCTTGTCCATCGGCTGAAAATTGCAGCGCATGCACCCAGCTCTCATGACCTTTAAACGCAATCCGACCTCCGGTGGCCAAGTCCCAGCGTTGCAGTTGATAATCTTCGCTGCTGGTGACAGCGATCAAACCCGTCGGACTAATGCGCACCGCCAACAAGGGGCGATCGTAAGTCCAATCTCCAATGACTTTGGCTTGCTTGATGTCGATAGCGGGTTGTTGGGGAAACATGCAGATTTTCTTTCAGGTCAATGTCATGGCTTAGCGGAAGCCGTCAGGGCTTTCAATCTTTCGGGCAGCATTTGTCTCGAAATGCTTGACGCATTCCGCTACGTGGACATTTGTCTCGAAATGCTTGACGCATTCCGGTACGTTGGAAAGTTCCATCGAAATGCTTGACGCATTCCGCTACGTTGCCTTTGTTACGCCAAGACTTTCCAGATGGGCTGGCTGGCTGGATCCGCCAATGGCAACTCGCGGCCGTCGACCATGAGAGATTGCGTCGAATCGACCCCCACGGCTTGCAGGTATGTGTGGAAGAGTCCACCGTGATCCACCTGACCATCGACCACTTCAGTGCCTTCCGCGTTGGTCGCTCCGAAGGCTGCCCCACGCGCAACCTTGGCTCCGCCCATGACAACTGTCCAGGCTTTCGACCAGTGATCGCGGCCATAGTATAAGTTGATATTCGGTGTGCGACCAAATTCGCTGAGCACCACCACCAACGTTTGATCGAGCAGCCCTAACGTGTGGAGGTCGGACACCAACGTCGCAAATGGCTTGTCGAACTCACCGAGCTGTTCGAGATGGAAATTGAAGTTCTCGTTGTGCGTGTCGTAGTTGGAGTGCGTTACTTGAACGAACGAGACGCCATTGGACAGCAGGCGTCGCGCTAGTAAACACTGACGACCAAAGTCGGTCTTGCCGTAGCGATCTTGGTCGCTCTCCGACTCTTTGTTGACGTCAAACACATCGCGGCGTTCCATGAGGCGCAGGGCTTGATCGTAGCTATGCGTGTACGCATCGGTCACCGCGGTGCGACCGCGGGAGAGGAATTCACTATTGATGCGTTCTCGAAAGGTATGCCGACGCTTCTCGACATCGTCAGCCATGCCGTCAGGCTTGGCCGAATAAAGCGGCGGCTTTTGGCCGTCGAGTCCGATGCTGTTGTAACGTGGCCCCAGGTAGGCTGACTCATTGCCGCGCCCGCCACCAGCGCCTGGGGTGATGACGATATGCCCAGGTAGAGTTTGCGACTGGTTGGCCAACATCTTGGCCGTAACGGATCCGATTTGTGGGTAGTCGGCGGCAGCCGTTTGACGGCGACCGGTCAACATCATGTAAGCGCCCTTGCCGTGATCATCTTCAGAAGTATTCACGCCGCGCATCAAACACAAGTGATGCATTTGCTGTGCGGTGTAAGGCAATAGTTCGCTAATGTGAATACCGGGGACACTGGTGGGAATAGCTCGACATGGTCCACCGGTTTTAGTGCTGGGTTTTGGATCCCAGCTTTCCAATTGGCTCAAGCCGCCATGCATATTGAAGACCAGCACGCGTTTGTCTTGAGCTTTCATCTCATCGGCGGCCAGACCGCGCGTCAGCCATCCCAGGCTGCCGACAACCGTGGTACCGGCCAGCGCGCCTAAAAAACCTCGGCGGCGGAAGGAATGTTCTCGAGTTCCACAGGCATAAGTTGCACGTTGCATTTCGTTATGAACCTCAGCGAATCCTACGGTTTGACTAGCGATTGAAACTAGCGATAGAAACGAAACTCGACGCCGGTTAAGGTGGCCCAAACCAATTCTTGGCAAACCGCTGCGCGGGCATCCCCGGCAGCAGTCAGTTGTTCGGAAACAAAGGCAACTTCGCTGGGCTGCGGATCGCGGGCCAGCAGGATGTTGTACAACTCGGCCGCAGCCGCCGCGTTGTCTTTCTGGGAGATCATCCGTGCAGTAACGTTTTGACCATTAGGGCCTGACCATGGAAAGACCGCGCCGCCATTGGCCATGTAGAGAGCTTGATCGGGCGAAGCAAAATACTCGTCCGCCGTTTGACCAACTCCCGATGCATACAGGCTGGCAAAGATGTCGATGTTGCCGCGCAATTTGTCCCACGCCCCGCGCACCGCTTGCTGTTGACGCTTGGCCACGGTGGCCGCATCGGCACCTTCAGGCAGCGGTGAACTCTTCTGCAACTCAGCCAGTTCCACATTGACATAGTTATCAAAAATACCGGTGACGCGCAAAATGCTTTGACCGAGTTGCTCAGGCGATAGAGGCCGAGTAGCCCCGATGGCCACTTGCACTTGTTGCTCATGCATCACTGTTTGCCAGGCATCGCGCGCTTGGCTGATCGATTCATTCAGGCCGGCGATTTGCGTGGCCAGTTCAGCCTGTTTGGTGGTGATGATGTTCTGCTGCGCGGTCAGCGCCTGGCCGGCGGCCGCCTGGTTTGATTGTAGCGCGGCCAGGTTGGTCGTGGCGGTCACGACTGCTTGTTCGTTTTGTGCGATGGTCGTGGCCAGACCCGCAGTGGCCGCGGTCTTGGCGGCGAGTGTTTCATTGATCGCAGCGCTGGCGGCTTTCAAAGGATCAGGCGTGCTGACTAACACAGTTGTCTTGTCCAGTTGAGCCAAGGCTTCGCGCAGCTGAGCCAACTCGGCTTCATGCGAGATTAGCGCTTGTTTGGCTGCCGCCAATGTTGTGTTGGCGTCGGCCATTTGTTGATTGCCAGCGGTCAATGCATCGGCAGCCTGTTTCGCTTGCGCTTCCAAGCCCGGCAGCTTGCCCTGTTCGGCAACTAGTTGCGACTCAACGGTACTTCGCTGGCCAGCTTGATTGCGAGCTGCGGCGATTGTCTGGACCATCGCCAGGCAATGATCGCAGCGATCGATCTGTTGAGTCAGTCGGGCCGTGAGCGAGCGCTGAACGGCCCAGGCCTGGCGAACTGCAGTGTAACTGGTATCGACCACAGCCAAAGCCTTTTGTTGCACATCCAGGGCGGCAGCCATTTCCATGACTTTGGACCGCGGTGCCTCCACTGCCGCCAGCGCCGCATCCGCCGCAGCTTTGGCATCGGCAGCGCCCTTTTCCAAGGCGGGCAACTCAGCTCGCGCGGCATCAGCCTTGGCCTTGGAAGTCGTGATCGCAGCAGTTAACTCCGCATCGGCCCCACCGGCTGATAAACCGATGGCTTGCTGCAACTTGGCAGCAGCCTCGTCGATCAGGGCTATGCGGCTGTTGGCATCCTGGTGTTTCTTGGCAGCCACCTGATGAGCAGCTGCGGCGTCATCACTTTTCTTCTTGACGTCGTTGAAAGCTGCCTCGGCCTTGTCCAATTCGGAGCGAGCTGTATTGCGAGCCGTTTGTGCTTCGCGCCAAGCAATACCGACCTTTTCGAATTCTTGATCACTGGCCTTTTCGGCTTCATTGGCTTGGGTTAACTCGGCATTGAGCGCATCTTTGCGGCTGGTGGCTACGGTCGCCAGTTCCGCCAACTCCGAAGCCCCTGCATCGATGGGCGCGGTCATCGCAATTGGCCAGGGTTGAAACTCAGCCTCAGCCCCGCGGCCATAGGCGCTTGTGAGTACCAATTCTTTCAGCAGTCGATCGTAGTCAAACTGCATATCGATCAAAGCGCTGGTTAGATGGTCAAGCAATTCCGGATTGGACGGCGGATTATCTGCATGATGCATGTCCAGCGGATGAACCAGTCCTCGACCAAAGGCGATGGCCCAAATGCGATTGGCAAAGTTGCGTGCCAATGGCCGCGTGTGCTGGCTGGTCAACTGCTCGGCCAGCAGCGCTCGTCGACTTTGCACGGGCCGTTTCGGTGCACCAACATAGGCTGTGGGTTGCGGCTCAGGCTGAATACGCGCGTCCGGTGCCAAGTAGGTCTCGAAGATCTCGGTACTCACGGGCAATCGCGGACCGGTACGCAGGGCAACACCCTTTTCAAATACAGACTCAAAGGGCGCGTCGGCACCGGGGCGTTCGATATACAGTTGCGATTTGACCTCGGCACCTTTGTCGTCTTTAGTGCTGCCTTCGATCATGGAACTGGCCGACACAAAAGCAAACATGCCTTGATAATCGACTTGCCGATACTCAGCCACTAGTGGATGATCGTGACACTGATTGCACTGCATGTCTCGCCCCAACATGACACGCGAAAGATCGCGCGTGATCAAGTGAGGATCGCCCGTGCGTTCCAAAAAGAAACGCAAGGCAGGCCGCTGGCTGTTGTCCCACCAATTGGCCGTCAGAATCTGATTGACCAGCGTATGCAAAGGCGTTTTGGCTTCGACACTATCACGCAACCACTTCAGCCATGCATTGCGATCGACCTGCGCAAACGGCCGTCGCTGCATCAATGTTTTATCCAGCCAGTCAACCAGGTGCTCTTGGTGCAAGGGATCAGCCATAAAGCGATCGACCCATGCAGCGCGTCTATTGGGATCCGCGTCCGCCTTGAAAGCAGCGAATTCTTCTGCCGTCGGTACCACTCCGCGCAGGTCGAGTGATAGGCGACGCAAAAACAAACTGTCGGGAGCGGGAAGTGCCGACAAATGCGGCAGCTCGGTCACGATCAATCGATCGATTGCCGCATGCAGCGGTTCGGCAACCGGCTGTGCGGCCGGAGCTGGCGTGGGTTCAGCGGCCACAGCTGCCGGAGCAGGTGTGGTTGTAGCCGGACTGACTGCTTCGGGGCCTTGCGCAAACAGGTTGGAGTGAGTACCAACCAGGCACAACGCTACCATCACGGTATTCAGGCGTCGGCGGACGAGTCGATCCATAATGGCTCGATCCTTTTTTACTGGCGGGCGTGGCAGGAAGGCTGCGGTTACCGTGTCCTTGGTGACACCGACGGCCTCTATTGCTAGGTGGGAATTAAGGCAGGAAAGCTAAAGTATGCGTGCGCGAAGATGAAATTGCAACAAGGCATGAGTCGGCATACTTATTTTGGGGGCGGATCGCTAGTCAGCAAAATGCGTTTAGCGGTTTGAACAATCCGTAGCGGAATGCGTCAAGCATTTCGAAGTCTGAGCCGTAGCGGAATGCGTCAAGCATTTCGAAGTCTGACAGGTAAACCGAAAGCCTTGACGGCTTCCGCTACAGTTTAGGCGATGTCGTCTTCGGGGCTCATGTCGTCCAGGATAATGCCGATGGCTTTGGCCATGGTTTCCACTGGCAGAGCTGGCAGGGACTGGCTGGCCTTCTCGCTGGCTTGCTGCAGAGTTAGTGGCAGGTGAATGAAGCCCACGGGGATCGAACGCTCGGAATGCGCGACCCAGTGATGCGACATATACATGATTGCATTGCACAAATATGTACCAGCATGATACGAGATCTGCGTCGGAATCGACTGCTCGCGCAATTTGTGGCACCAGCGATCCAGGGGCATGCGCGTGCGATAAGCTTCTGGTCCATCGCTGACTAGCTTGTCGAGCGCTTCGCCACCTTGGGCAATGGAGCCACCGGCGTTGACGGCGAGCGATTCGAGGCGGATAGCGGTCGAGCCCGGCGCTTGTCCCAAATGCAGGACCGCGTCAAAGCCCTGGCTGAGGTCTTTATAGAGAGCCGAGCGCATGCGTTCAAAGTCGACTGGATAGCGGCGGGTGACCAAGGAACCATTGGTCGGTCGCTCTCGCAGCAGTTCGACTAGTGCCAGCCAACTGGCGTTGGTCGTCCATTGGTCGTAGGGTTCGAACGCAGATAGCAGTACGCGCATAGCAGCAGCCGCAGGTCGCTTTAGGCTGCGCCCGAAGTTGGGTCAGCGCTTGCGACCGATGAATTGGTAATAAGGAGTGCGAATCAATGGAACATAGGGTACTTTGGATCGGGCCTCCTTGCACCAAATTTGTTCGAAATGTGATCGCAAAAATGGCAAGTGATCAGGCGAGGGGAACACGTTGTCACTGGCAAACCACACGGGCCAGAAACTGCGCGTGAACCAGGAATGCTTGGCGGTGTCACCGCTGACATGTTTGCGCGAGACATAAAAATCGACCACGCCAATAACGCCACCGGGCTTGAGCATCCGCAGAGCGTTTTCGACGGCGGCAAACCAATCGGGAATCATGGTCAGCGAATACGAAAAAGTGACCACATCGACTTGGCCTTCGGGCGGTTGCCAGGTGGTGGCATCTGCCTCGATGGCATCAACGTGTTGCCAGTTGTTTTTGAGAAAACGCCGGCGGGCCACGTCCAGCAGCGAAGACGCCAGATCGACCACGTACGCGCGTTTCAACTGGGGCACGCGATCATGAATGAACTCGAGATTCGAGCCGGTGCCGCCACCCAGGTCGACCCAGATTCCTTGCTGCGGTAGCTCGATTTGTCGATACAACTCTTCGCGACCATGCAGCAGGCGTTTACGAAAGTCATCGTAGGCATCGGCTTGCCCCGAATAAAAATTCTCCATCCGCTCAGCGTGGCTCTTACCACGTACTGGTCGCAGCACCAGGTGATACAGGATTCGCAAGTCTGACAATAACGACATGCTGTTCCCTTAGGCAGCCAGGTGGGCAATGTAAAAGCTGCCGTAGGTATGCACGCGATCCAGCTCATGCAATTGCGTGGCTAGATCGGTGTTATAGGTCAGCAATTCCGGCAAACGCCGCGGGACGCCATCGACCAACACATTCACATTGTCGATGAACTCAGTCCGCAATCCGCCACTACGCCACAGAACGCGTGCCCCAGGCGCGGCGCGTTTGAGGATGGCTTGCCACTCCGATTCCAACAGCGGGAAGAAGTGGTCCGACAACCAGTCCATGTGGTCGAGCAACACGAATCGCGAGATTTGCTGGTCGGTCTTGGTCAAAAAACCTTCCACACTGTCGGTATGTACCGAAACATTGGCGACTTGATTCTGCTTGAGAGCCTGAAAATTGTCGGGCTTCAGATATTCGGGGCAACAGGTCGGGCTGTATTTGCCCGTGATATACACGCGCCAAAAGTAGTTGTCGCGGATCGGCAGTTTGGCAAATACCGCTTCCATCGAGTCTTCGATGAATCGCAAGATACCGCCCGGGTACTGCGTTTCGATTTGGCGACGCTGGGCCTTGGGTACTCCCAGCATCGAGAGCGTCGTGTCGCGGTTCATCGCAAAACGCAAACTTCGTCGCCAAAAGCGATCGCGGATCTGTTCGTAGATGCGGGATTGTTCTTCGACGGTTTGGGCATTCATTAGTTCGTTGATCTCGGGCCGAACTCGGGCGACGCGATCAATATAGAAGTTGATCCCGCGGGCAAAACTGCCCGATGTGCCCCTGAAGTAAAAGCTGCGTTTGGGACTGTCGAAGAACTTGATCCACCGGTCCCAATAGCTCTGAGCCCAAGTCGAAATCGAATTGCGAAGTGTTCTTTGGTACAACTCGGCGGCGCGCGGATGATATCCGTCACCAAACAGCTTGTAATAGTCTTCGTATTGCAGGAGTCGAATACCGGCGATCTTTAGCTCTAAAAGGGCATTCTGACGCGGATTCATATCGACCGCATGCACGTGTCCGGCACCTGCAATCGCATAGTCCAGCGCATTGCAACCAGCCGAGGTAATAACCAACACGCGGTCTTGCTGGGTCAGTTCCAGCGCCTGACGGTCAAGCCGAGGGTCTTCCCAGCAAGTGTTGTAGACGAGATTGTTGCCATGGACGAATTTAAAGACGCGTCCGCTAATCCAATTGCTTAACGACATACGACCAAAGCGATCCCAAGGGTGAGCGTAAAGAGTTTTCGGCCCTTAATCGTACTGGCAAGGCACCCCGTAGGATAGGCCCGAATCGTTTAACCCGTAGCCGAAGGAGGCAAGGCTATCGAAGTCGTGGTCTCTGCGGGGCCGAGGTTCCGTCTTAAGCACGTTGATGCTCAGGTAAACGCAGCGATTGGCTAGCAGGTGCACCTCGCCTGACGGCTAATCGTTTAACCCGTCGCCGCAGGCAAGGCAATCGAAGTCGTGGTCTCTGCGGGGCCGAGGTTCCGTCTTAAGCACGTTGACGCTCAGGTAAACGCAGCGATTGGCTAGCAGGTGCACCTCGCCTGACGGCTAATCGTTTAACCCGTCGCCGCAGGCAAGGCAATCGAAGTCGTGGTCTCTGCGGGGCCGAGGTTCCGTCTTAAGCACGTTGACGCTCAGGTAAACGCAGCGATTGGCTAGCAGGTTCACCTCGCCTGACGGCTAATCGTTTAACCCGTCGCCGCAGGCAAGGCAATCGAAGTCGTGGTCTCTGCGGGGCCGAGGTTCCGTCTTAAGCACGTTGACGCTCAGGTAAACGCAGCGATTGGCTAGCAGGTGCACCTCGCCTGACGGCTAATCGTTTAACCCGTCGCCGCAGGCAAGGCAATCGAAGTCGTGGTCTCTGCGGGGCCGAGGTTCCGTCTTAAGCACGTTGATGCTCAGGTAAACGCAGCGATTGGCTAGCAGGTGCATCTCGCCTGACGGCTAATCGTTTAACCCGTCGCCGCAGGCAAGGCAATCGAAGTCGTGGTCTTTGCGGGGCCGAGGTTCCGTCTTAAGCACGTTGACGCTCAGGTAAACGCAGCGATTGGCTAGCAGGTGCACCTCGCCTGACGGCTAATCGTTTAACCCGTCGCCGCAGGCAAAGCAATCGAAGTCGTGGTCTCTGCGGGGCCGAGGTTCCGTCTTAAGCACGTTGATGCTCAGGTAAACGCAGCGATTGGCTAGCAGGTGCACCTCGCCTGACGGCTACGGGTTAAACGAGATGTTCGGCTACAGGTATTTGTCCCAGCCGCGGGCTTGGAGTTGCTTGACGACTTCGCGGACACGTTCTTCTTCGTTTTTGGGAGCTACCAAGGTGGCGTTGGGTGTGTGCACGACGATCGTGTCTTGCATGCCGATGGTCACGATCAGGTGTTCAGCGTCGCCATAGACAATCATGCGTTGACTTTCGATGGGCAAAAATTTGCCTTGCACGCAGTTGCCTTGTTCATCCGGTGCGGTCAAGCGGCCGATGGCTTGCCAACTTCCGACGTCATCCCAAGTAAACGGTACTTCGATGACCGCTACATCGTCATAACGTTCCATGACTGCGTAGTCGATGGACTTGCCAGCGATCTGTTCGAATTCTTTTTGCAACGTAAAAGCGAAACGCGGCGTACCAACCGAAGCGGCAATTGCGTCGATGTGTTGCATCATGGCCGGTTCGAACTGACGCAAGGCGGTCATAATCGTCTGAGCCCGCCACATGAAAATGCCGCTGTTCCAGTAGTACGTGCCAGCTTGCAAATACTGCTCGGCCGTATGCCGGTCGGGCTTTTCGCGGAATGAAGCGACACCAAAAGCGGCGCCAGCCTGCGAATCCTTCAGCGACTGACCACGCTGAATGTAGCCGAACGACTCGGCGGCATAGGTGGGGCGAATGCCAAAGGTGACGATGCGATCGGGCGATTGTTCGATCAAACGCATACCATTGCGCATGCAGTCTTGAAACTGTTGTTGCGTCTTGATGACGTGATCGGCTGGCAAAACCAACATGATCCCGTTGGGGTCAGCGTTTAGGATCAGGCTGGCAGCCAACCCGATGCAAGCGGCCGTGTCGCGCTTCATCGGTTCGCCGATAACCTGCTCCGGTGGCACATCCGGAAGTTGCTGGCGCACGGGATCGACCAATTGTTTATTGGTCATGATGAGGGTGTGTTCGGGCGAGACCAGCCCGGCCAGACGCGTAAAGGTCGATTGAAGCATGGTTTCACTTCCAACCATGCGCAAAAGCTGTTTGGGATAGTCGACCCGGCTTGCAGGCCAAAATCGCGTACCAGAGCCGCCCGCCATGATAACCGCGTGTAACACTACAAACTCTCCGCTGACGAAATTCGCATGAACCCTATATTAAAACTTAAGCATCGGCATTGTAGGTTAGGCAAATGAGTGCCACTATCGGACCGGCCCCATCCACCGGCCTTCGCCAAGGAATCTTTAGTGTGCCCACCACGTACTTGTCACAGCCTCGCAATCCGTGTCGCCAGCTCGCATCGGAGCTTTAGCTGCCTGTAAAGGCAATCGAGGGTGTGCTTGTTCGCATTCAGCAGAATCGCAATTCGCCAACTCACATCAAGAAGGTATCGGTAGTGATATGCAAATCACCGCTAATTTTTTCTTGAACCTCGTTCTCGTCCACGGCCCAGCCGGGATGAATTTCGACTCGGATACCTTCGTCGATCCGCACGCCGACTGCTTCCAGCCACTCGCGATGCAATCGCAAGATGGCTTCTTTGGCAAGCTGTGGAGTATCGACCGCTGCTCCGTCCGCATTCTTAACCGGAGCAAAGACGCGGCTGGCATCCGATTCGACCACCAAGGCATTTTTTGCCAGCGGCAACAAGTCAAACACAAAGCGTTCAAACTTGGTCGCATTGGGCTCGGCAGGCGCAACTATCTGGCCAGACTGATCGACGTAAGGCACTTTCTTCAAAGCCCGATGGAAAGGCAAGCCACTGCCTGACTGCGAAACTCGCTCGAGAAAACTTCGATCAAAAACATGGATAGCGATATTGCCGGCCCAAAGTCTCAAAGCGCCATCGGGCGACTTATGTTCCGCCACATCGTCTGGTAAATCGCTGTATTCAATTATCTGGACCTTGCCTTCGATGCTGACCACGTTGCCAACTTTTTCTTTGGCAAAGCGTTTGCGAACAACTTGCGTGGTCAGTTCGCTCTTGGCCAGCAGGTGATAGCCAATCAGCAGCGGATCGCAGACTTCGGCTAGCGGATTGTCGATTTGCGCGTAATAAAACAGCTCGATTCCGCGCTTTTGGGCGTCGGCCAGCGAGCCGGATTTGCTGAGGGCAGTCACGATTCCGCCATGGCCATCGGGACTAAGGGCTACTTCGTCTTTGGCAGCCAACAGCACCTTGCCGGTTTGCGAATCGACCGCTGGCATTTGGCCTTGGCAAAAGAAGTGCAACTGGTCTGGCTTCAGTCCACAGCGATTTTCGCGTGCAAAATACTCGCGAGTCTCTTCGTCGGTGGCGGGGCTGGTCATGATGTACAGCGGAATATCGGCACCGTAGCGCCGACCCATGGCCACCAAGCGATCGCAGAGCATCTGAAACAGCGTGCGACCGCTGACCGGTCCGATCGGAAACATGCCTTTGGGCAAATCGAAACCCAATCGCGTGCCCTGACCACCGGCCACCAAGAGCATGGCGACCTTGCCGGCTCGTAGCGCCTCTTGGCCGGCCGCGCGGGCTGCTTCGGCCGAGTATCTCGCATCGGGTTGATCGCGACGCACCGCTGGTGGAGCCATCGCCACTCGCGACAACGCCTGCCAATCCACGGCCTTGTCGTGTCCTGCCACCAATTGATCGAGCTGGGTAAAGTCGATGGCTGCGATCTGTTGTTCCAAACGCTGGAGTTGAGCGGGCGAAAGCTCTTGGGCGAAACGCAGCAGTTGCGTCTGGCCAACCTGGTTCAACCGGGACATTAGGGAGTCCGACATGCTCGATCCTTAGTGCGCGATTCAATGGGACATTGCGGTTCTTTGACACACAAGACCAGCGGTCCAACAGGAGCCGGTTGTGCGAGTAACAGTGTATTCAAGCTAGAACGGTTCGCGAAAGGCGTACCAAAAGCCGTATCTTATAATTATGTGGCTTGCTATCAAAGTTGTTGCGTGTGGGTAGCTGGCGAATGCTGGCTGGTGCGCTAAAATGATGCCTTCCAATTTTGGAGGCGGTTTGAGCGTTTTGGCATTCACGGATTTTGAGGCAGCATGGTCAGCGATTTTGATTTGAAGCCTTGGGGCATAACCGTCAAGGACGTTGTTCGCAACGCCACACCAGCGCGACTGTACGAACATGCCATCATTGGGCACGACGCCGTTATTGCGTCCAGCGGTGCGCTGGCAACACGCAGCGGCGATAAAACCGGTCGAAGTCCGAAAGACAAACGCATCGTCGAAGCCCCCGATACGGCAGGCGACATTTGGTGGGGTGACGTCAACATTCGCATGACCGAACGTTCGTTCATGATCAATCGCCAGCGGGCCCGCGATTACTTGAATACCAAGTCGCAGCTGTTCGTCACCGATGGCTACGCGGGCTGGGATCCGCGCCATCAACTCAAGATCCGCGTGATTTGCACCAGCGCGTACCATGCTCTGTTTATGCAGAACATGCTCATTCGCCCCACCGACGCGCAGCTGGCCGATTTTGATCAGCCTGACTATGTGATCTATAACGCCGGTTATTTTCCAGCCAATCCCTACACGGCTCAAATGACCAGTACCACCAGCGTGGACCTGAGCTTTGAAGAGCGCGAGTTCGTGATCCTGGGTACGCAGTACGCCGGCGAGATGAAGAAGGGCGTCTTCACCATCATGAACTACTTGATGCCCAAACGAGGCGTACTCTCGATGCATTGTTCCAGCAACGAAGGCGATACGGGTGATGTTTCACTGTTCTTCGGGCTCTCGGGCACCGGCAAGACCACCCTGTCGGCCGATCCCAGTCGCAAACTAATTGGCGATGACGAACATTGCTGGTCGGATGAGGGCGTATTCAATATCGAAGGCGGTTGTTATGCCAAAGTAATCAACCTCAGCCAGCAGAGCGAACCTGAGATCTACGCGGCCATTCGTTTCGGAGCAGTGCTGGAAAACGTGGTGTACGATGATTCAACGCATCATGTGAAATATGATGACGCTTCGATCACTGAAAATACACGTGTGGCTTATCCGATCGAATTCATCCCACGCGCCAAACTGCCTTGCGTGGGCGGACATCCCAGCAACATTATCTTTCTGACCTGCGATGCGTTCGGAGTATTGCCGCCGGTTAGCCGCCTAACACCCGAAGCCGCCATGTATCACTTCATCAGCGGGTACACGGCCAAAGTGGCTGGCACGGAAATGGGAGTCAACGAACCGTCGGCCACCTTCTCCGCCTGTTTCGGCGCTGCGTTCCTGGTTTGGCACCCCACCAAATATGCCGAACTGTTAGCCGAGAAGATCAAGAAACACGATACCAAAGTCTGGTTGCTCAATACGGGTTGGACCGGCGGCGCTTATGGCACCGGCAAACGCATGTCGCTCTCGGTAACGCGCGCGATCATCGATGCGATTCATTCGGGTGAACTGGCCAAGCAGGCCTTTGTGCGCGATCCCACCTTCGGCTTCGACGTTCCGCAAACTTGTCCCCACGTGAATTCGCAAATCCTGCACCCACGCTCTACTTGGAGCTCAGGGGAACTGTACGATCAAGCTGCCCAGAAGTTGGCTGAGCTTTTTCGTCAAAACTTCAAAAAGTTCGAAGCCCAATGTTCCTCGGATATACTATCGGCTCAGCCTAAGTAAACTGCAGTGCAACTAAAAACCGATTTTGAAATTCTGTAAGTGATGGAGCCGCTGCCAAAGATCGATCCTGCGGAAGTCACGCCCAAGAGCGTGTATTTCAATCGTCGTCAGATCATGCGCGCCGCTGGGGCGGTCGGCAGCGTGGCTGCGACGGCAGGTCTTTACCGGGCGTTCAATCCAATCACGCCGGCCGCCCCGCAGACCCCACCTCTCCAAAGGGCACCAGACAGCGACCAATCTCAAAACCAAACCGGTGAACCTGACCCCGAGGGAACTGTTAAAAAATTAACAGATGATGAGTTGATCGAGCGAGGTTTTTTGGTTCGTGATGAGCAGACGCCTGAGCGGTATATCACCAACTACAACAACTTCTACGAATTCACGACGAGCAAAGAAGGTGTGGCAGCGGCGGCAGCTGACTTCAGAACTGCGGGCTGGTCGATCCAGGTCGGTGGACTGGTTGATAAACCGGCCAACTTTACGATTGACCAGTTGCACGTCCTGTCCGCGCCGCAAGAACGCATTTATCGCATGCGGTGTGTTGAGGCCTGGTCGATGGTCATTCCGTGGTTAGGCGTGCCGCTGCACCACTTGTTAGAAGCCGTATCGCCTCAGGCAAGTGCCAAGTACGTGGCTTTTGAAACGTTGATGGATCCGCAGCGCATGCCCGGCCAGCGAAGTCCTATCCTCCAGTGGCCATATGTCGAGGGCCTGCGCTTGGACGAAGCCATGCATCCGCTAACCTTCTTGGCCACGGGGCTCTATCGTCAAACCTTGCCCAACCAAGATGGAGCACCAGTGCGTTTGGTGGTGCCATGGAAATACGGTTTCAAAGGCATCAAGTCGATCGTGCGTATTTCGCTAGTGGCCGATGAGCCGCCGACCAGTTGGAATCGATTTGCAGCGAACGAATACGGTTTCTATGCCAACGTAAATCCCGAAGTGGATCATCCGCGCTGGAGCCAGGCAACCGAATTGCGCATTGGCGAGAATCGCCGCCGACCTACGCTGATGTTTAATGGCTATCAGCCTCAAGTTGCTCACCTATACGACGGCTTGGATTTGCGTCGTTTCTTTTGAAGGTTGGGAAAAGCCCGCGTGAATCAAGTTCAATTCTGTCGCTGGCTCGTGATCATCAACGGCGCTGTTCCGTTGGCTATGTTGGTTTGGGATTGGACGAGAGGCAATTTGGGTGCCAATCCAACGTCCAGCGCTCTGCATGTTACCGGTATGTCGTCGCTTGTTTTCTTGCTGTTGTCGTTGACGATTACCCCGCTGAAGTCATGGACCGGTTGGGGAGGTTGGATTGCGTTTCGGCGAGCGCTGGGTTTGTATGGCTTTTTCTACGCGCTGATGCATGTTGCCATCTATGTGACGCTAGATCGCAGCCTGAACTTGTCGAGCACCTGGCATGAACTGGCCACCAGGCGTTACTTGCAAGTGGGCGGGACTGCGGTGTTATTGATGGTACCATTGGCCGTCACTTCCACTAATAACATGCTTAAGCGGATGGGAGCGAAACGCTGGAAGAAGCTGCATCGCCTGGCTTATGTCGTGGCCATCTTGGGCGTGATACATTTCTATATGCTGGTTAAATCCGATGTCCGCGAGCCGTTAATCTACGCTGCGTGCCTGACCGGATTGTTAGGAGCCAGACTAATCCGTAGGCGTTAGCCTCGGTCTTTGGAGTGCTGTGGCGTTAGCCACAGCTTTGATGTGATAACCAACTGTACCGCAGCCAGCACCAATGGTCATGGACGTTGCCGCGTGCGTGCAGGCTGCGGCGCAGTCAACGCATAAATCAAAGCGGTGCCTCGGGCATTGCACTCCAAGGAGCGTTAGTTCACCGGTTGCAGGCGCACTGGCGGCGCGGGTTTGGGTTTTTCGGGCAGCACGCTGACGATGATGTCGGCAGCGTCGCCTGACGAGGGACGCAGAACCTGGTCTTGCGGACCAGTGAGACTGACGATGCGAAAGTGGTATTCACCTGCTTGATCAACTTCTACGCGACATGGGCTCTGGCAATCTGGATCATTGCCCCAATACGACCAAGTCTGTCCTTGGTCGACGCTGCACCAGAGTTCAACGGACACAACGGAACTCGGTGCACGATTGTCGAACTGGTAGCCCAACGTCAAACGCCGCGATTGGCTCTCCACGCGCGGCGCTCTGGCAACGCTGACAACTTCGGGTGCGTTCAGTTCCAGTGCAGAGGTGCTGGCAGGGGCACTGGCAACTACGGCGGTAGGTTCGACCGGAGGAGTTAATTCAATCGGCGCAGATGTGGGCTGGCTATCGGTGGTTGAGGGCCGAGTGTAGCCGGTTAGATGCATCGATGGTCGGCTGACTGGAGCGGCTAGCGTTACAGTGGACCAGTCGCTGGGCTCAATCTGCAGCGCGTCCCGGGCAGGTGCTTGAGGGCTATCGACCTTTGGCGTCTCTTCATGCGCCGGCAGCAACTCTGAATTCTCGGGGGCCTCGGGATGACGGTAGCGGTGCGAGTAGCTCTGGCGATTTCCAGCCAGGTCGACAGCCGATAAACGCAGTTCAAAACTCTCACACCTCTGCAGCGGTGCTATCGCTTGCAGGTTCAACGTATGGAGCTGTTGTGCCACGCTAGTAGGCTGCAACTGAATGAATAGCGGTTGTCGGTTGGTGCGGAGTTCCAGCAGTATAGTGTTCGAATCAAGATTTCGATCTTGGAGAGAGCACTCAATGAATAGACCGGTGTCTGGTTGCCAATCGCATGTCAGATTCAGTTTGGGTGGAGTGCGATCGACAATCAGTTTCATCATCGAACGGCTAACGGCTGCGGCTCGGGCGTCGCGAGCTTGCACCTTGACCAAGAACTCACCCTCGTCGGCTTGTGTAACCTGAAACCCGTTTTCAGCTGGTGCTGCAGTCTGATGAACTTGCCAGGTTCGCCCCGAATCTCGCGAGACTAGCAAGTCTAAACTTTCGGGGCAGCGTCCATCGGGACTGACGCGAAACGGAATCCGAAAGGTACCTTGGGTGTAGTGAGTTACAGCCGCTGCCGCGCCTTCTGCGGCTTCGATACGAGCCCAGGCACTCATGGCCCCGCCAACAGCCAGGAGACCAGCTAACAGTTTACCCACTTTCGTGCGTTGGCTTCCGAGTCTGCTTGCGTCCATGCTTCATCACCGAAGGCGTAATGCTGGTAATCGTCACCTGTTCGCCAAATGACACCTACGCTTTTTTCGGCATAACACTGCCAATAGGCAAGTCAATCGCTACGGTCAGCCAACAGGCTGACGTTTCAACCAGCGAGCAAAAGTAACAACCGTCACGGCTTGCCAAAACGAGCAATCTGCTAAAGTGGGAAGGGCTTATCGATTGCAGAATTTGGGCAGTTCTGATTCGAACTTCACGCGCTCGCCGGTGAGCGGATGATCGAATTCCAGTTGCCAGGCATGCAGGCACAGTCGGCCCGCTTCGTCACATGGGTGTTCATTGTGTCCGACAAGATTTTGGCCATAAAGATCGTCACCTAGGATCGGCAATCCCAAATGGCTTGCATGCAAGCGGATCTGATGAGTGCGCCCTGTTTGTGGCTCCGCGACCAGCAGCGTTGTCGGTTGTGCCTGGCTGTGAAGATCGATGGTCTGGCGTCCGGCAAATGTTGGCAAGCGTAGCTCGCAAAACTTGGTATGTGCCAGTGCGCCGCTGGGATCGATGCAACGTTTGCCAGCCACTTGCACTTCGTCCAAGATCGGTGCATCGCAATCGAATGTCTCCGAGGGAGCTGTGCCATGCACTTTCAACACATATGTCTTGTGCACTGTACCACTAGTGAATTGCGGTTGAAGCACGCGGGCGTAAGCGTATTTCCGGGTTAGGACCACCAGGCCACTGGTGGCCGCATCTAAGCGATGGGCCATTCGCAGTTTTTCAGGGCGATAAATATCTGCCAACAAGTATTCGAGCGTATTGCGATTATAGCGCCCGCAAGCGTGCACTGGCAGGCCCGCGGGTTTGTTGACGACGATCAAGGCTTCATCTTCGTAGACGATCTGGATATCGTGCGGTATGGGGGGCTCGACATAGTCGGCTTGCACTTGGTCGAAACGTTGCCCTTCGCGCACGGGCTGCTCGGCCCAGACAGGTTGGCCGCAAGTCGTTAGCGTGCCATCGGCAATCCATGCCAGCCACTGCTGGCGCGGTGTTGGAGGATGATAGCTGCACAAGAATTCAATTAGCGGTAAGCCGGCAAAGCGGGCGGCCACATGCAAGCGGCGCTGATTTGTATAAGGCCGACAACCTGGTTGCGTGGCGGCCAGCAACTGCAGACGCTGCTGGTTGGCTTGGCGTCGTGATTCGCGCTGTTGGTCGGAGGTCATGTAGCAATTTGGGCAAGACTTACCAAAGACGAACTTGGGCGATTGAATGTCTTCGTGATTAAGGACTGCCTGGCAGTGGAAACATTGCACCGCGCCGGTTGGTTTTAGATCGGGGCCCAGCACTACGCGGCCATCGAAAACAAAACAACCTCCGTCGTAATGCGCACCGCCGCATTCCTCGAAGTACTTCAAGATGCCGCCTTCGAGTTGATAGACTTGCTGGAAGCCCAGTTTCTCGAGCATCGGTCCGGCTTTCTCGCAACGGATACCACCGGTACAGAACATGACCAGCGGTTCATGCCTGGCTTGTTCAGGCAGTGTCGCCGAAGCCGAAGGGAACTCGCGGAAGTGTTGAATATGTAGCCGCTCAGCGCCACGGAAAGTGCCTAGATCAACTTCGTAATCGTTGCGTGTGTCCAGCAATCGTACGGGCCGCCCTTCATCGAGCCAGCGTTTCAGTTCTTGCGCCGATAGGCGGGTGCTGGTGTGCTGGGCTGGCGCGATGTCGTCGACACCAAAGGCGATGATCTCGCGTTTGATCTTTACCAACATGCGATTGAATGGTTGCTGGTCGGATAGGCTCTCTTTGACTTCTAGATCTTGCAACTCGGGGCGGCCGCGCAGGTCGGCCAGTAGATCATCGATGGCCGAGCGTGAGCCGGCTAGAAATAGATTGATGCCTTCGGGACTAAGCAAAATGGTGCCGCGCAGTCCGAGCCGTTTGCAGCATTGTTTGAGCTGGTCTCGCATTGATTCCAGCGAGGAAAGCTGGACGAACTTGTAAGCCGCGATATTGACGATTGCTTGGTCCGCTATTGGCGCGGGCGATTGGGTCGACATGGCCATGTTATTCATAGATAGGAAAAAACGTATTAAATGCCTGTTGGCAAAACACGCCGGGGTCATTAAAACGATGACCTCGATCCAGGCTGGCGATTTGTTTCATCTCTTCGGCGGTTAATTCGAAATCGAAGATATCGATGTTCTCACGCAGTCGATCCGGGTGTGAGCTTTTGGGGACAATCGACGCACCCCGCTGCACACCCCATCGTAAGATGACTTGCGCGGGCGTTTTGTTGTAATGCCTGGCAATCGCCATGACTCGGTGTTCGTTCAGCACCGATTGCTCGGGGGTGGCCATGCCTAGAGAAACATAAGAGCCCGCACCCAAAGGCGAGAAGGCGGTTACGCCGATCGATTCTTGCTGGCAGTAACGGACCAACTTCTCCTGAACCAGATAGGGATGCGACTCGATCTGCAACATGGCCGGTCGGATATTAACTTGACTGAGCAAATCGCGAATCAGCGAGACTCCGAAATTGCTGACGCCAATGTTGCGCACAAGTCCTTTGCCCACTAGGTCTTCCAGAGCCCTCCAGGTATCGATGATGGGAACTGGGTCTGCAACCATGCAAGGTAACTCTGCAGCCGGATCGAAGGTCCAGCCTGGCGGATAGCGCTGCTCGATCGGCACATAGCGCAGAGCAATCGGGAAATGGATCAAATACAAATCGAAGTGATCGAGTCCCCAGTCCTGCAGCGACTGCTTGCAGGCCAGTTCGACGTGCTCAGGTCGATGGTACGTGTTCCAAAGTTTGCTCGTGACCCACAAGTCATCACGCCGGCAGAGGCCCGCCTCGATTGCCTGGCGCACGCCCTCTCCGCAGGCGGCCTCGTTGCCATAATCGCAAGCCCCGTCTAAATGGCGGTAGCCGGCCTGGATCGCCTGACGAACGATTTCGGGTGCCTGTGTTGGCGGTATTTTCCACAGGCCGAGTCCAACTGCGGGGATAGATACGTCGTTGGCTAAGGAAATAAGTGCGTCTTGCATACTGATTGGGGACTCGAGCGTTTAAAGGTTGCGGCAATTCCGTATTGGACCGCGCCGATGTGAAATCGAACAGCTCCCCCGGTTCCCGTTGGGCAAAACCCCCAGAATTGCTTCCATCGTTACAGGAAGCGTGGGCGCCATAGTTTCAAAAAGGAGAGCTTTAGATGGGGAATTGTTTTCTCCAAGGTCTCCCAAATGGAGCGGCGACCTTTTAAGATAGGGGCTTAGTTTCGCGCAGTCCCGCAGGCTCAAACGCGAAGCAACATTAGATTGATATCGCGGTTTGGGTGCACATCTACTTTTCTTCGCCCAAAAAGAGATGGAGGGAATCGTTCATGTCTAAGCGGTCCAGTGGATACTTGGCCAAGTCAGCCTTTACGTTGATTGAGTTGCTGGTGACAATCTCGATCATCGGACTGCTGCTGGCGTTGCTACTACCAGCCGTTCAAGCGGCGCGCGAAGCGGCCCGGCGCATGAGCTGTTCCAACAACATTCGACAATTGGGGCTGGCTGCTCATAATTTTGAGAGCGCACATAAGAAGTATCCGCCTGGTTACCTGGGTGAGCGACCCGCGCGTGGCCCGATCGATGGAACGACAAATTCCTATGTTGGTCATTTGGTGTACTTGATGCCCTACTTGGAGCTTCAAGACATCTATTCCATCTGGGCCACCAAACGTGATTTAAACGTCACGGCGGTAGCCCCTGTGGCCAATCATCCTCGCTACGTTCGCTGGGTGAACGATCCAGAGAGCCTCTGGGGTGAATTGCAGTATGAAATCCGAACCTTTCTATGTCCGTCGGATGATGCTTACGGAAACACCGCTTCTACAGTTACTGAGCTGCGGACAACAGCGTCAACCGGTGTAGTTCATTTCTATGCAGAGCCAACCAGACTGGGACGTACCAATTATTTGGGCTCGGCTGGACGACTGGGCAAAGGGGTGGTTACTCGCGATCCTTGGTGCGGTATCTTTTTTAATCGCAGCGAAACCAAGCCTGCTCATATTACAGACGGCCTTTCCCATACGATTATGTTTGGCGAAGTCACTGGTCAATTTTCCGATCCGCAGTTAGCTCGTGGTCGTTTGCGTTCCATATCTTGGAATGCAGGCGGCCAATGGACTGAATGGCATCGCTCAGTTTACAACTACGGCAATCAAAAGCGGGTCGAACGCTTCTCGAGTATGCATCCAGGCGGAATCTACTTTTGCATGGCTGACGGATCGACCCGATTCATTTCCGATACCGTGCCCGGTGAAATGTTGGTTGCCCTCTCATCGATGGCCGGTGCAGAAGTTGAGGAGTTGCCGGATTGAAGACCAACATGCGTAACTCAATGATTCTAGCGACGCTGGCAGCCTTTATGCTGCTGACCAGCGGGTGCGGTCAAGGTCCAGCCGTGGTCAAGACGGTCAAGCCCAGTCCGCGCACAGTCGAAGGTGACCTCAAGAACGACCTCAAGCCGCCCAAGTAAACACTTAAGCGGTCACAGCGCTGCGCGTTACGCAGTCGCTCAATATCTCGAGACCGCGTAGAGCGTCCTCGTGGCTGATGTTCATAGCTGGCAACAGTCGAAGCACGGTGTCGTGCGTACAGTTGATCAGCAGCCCTTGCTCCAGTGCGCTGGCTACCACCGGCGCGCCCTCGAACTCCAATTCCACGCCAATCATCAAGCCGGCCTGACGAACTTCGCGGACTCCATCGCATTGCGATTTGAGTTGGGCCAATCTAGTTGCGAAGACGTCTGCCGTTTGCCGCGCTTGCTCGAGCAATCCATCTTCTTCTATCGTTTGGATCATGGCGATGCCGGCAGCCGCCGCAATTGGGTTGCCTCCAAAGGTACTGGCGTGTGTGCCCGGACGCAGGTTGTGAGCGATGTTGCGATGGGCCACTAAGGCACCACCTGCAATGCCACCGCAAAGCGACTTGGCCAACGTCAGCATGTCAGGCTGGACATCAAAGTATTGATAACCAAACCATTGTCCAGTACGGCCACAGCCGGTTTGAACTTCGTCAAAAATCAGCAGCAGTCCATGCTGGTCGCACAAGCGGCGCAGACCCTGCAAGTATTCGAAGCTGGGCACATTGACGCCACCTTCACCCTGAATGGGTTCGATCATAATTGCCGCAGTTGAGTCATCGATGCGCTGCTCGACTGCTTTCAAGTCGCCCCAGGGACTGTAGACAAAACCGGCCAGCATTGGGCCCACACCGGTGTGATACTTGGGCTGAGCGGTAGCGGTCAACGCGCCAAAAGTGCGTCCATGAAAGCCGTTATGAAAGGTGATGATCTTGTAACGCTCGGGACCTTTGGTCAGGCGTGCCAGTTTGATGGCCGCTTCATTGGCTTCGGCACCGCTGTTGCAAAAGAAACACTGCGCATCGAACGATCGCTCGACCAACATCTGCGCCCACTGGCCTTGCAGTTCCATATGCCAGGTGTTGGGTACATGAATCAGCTGAGCCACTTGCTGTTGCACAGCCTGAACCACGCGCGGTGGACAGTGGCCCAGTAGATTGCATCCCCAACCCGGAAAGAAATCCAGGTATTCGCGGCCCTCAGCATCCCAGACCCTCGACCCCTCACCTCGCACTAGATTGACACCATAGCGGCGATAGTTGCCGATGACGTACTGCGCAAAGAGCTCTTCGGTTTGTTGGCTGCTGAGATGGCGTTGATTCATATTGACAACTTTGACACTTGAACTTGATTTGATCGGGTTATCTCGAATGAAGGCTGACCTGTGAGACCATGTGCCGGTTACTTGCCTTGCCTTAATCAAGATCGGAAATCAGCGCCAGGGTTCACCGATTTTGAACAATCTCGGTGCCCACGCCGCTGGTGGTGTAAATTTCCAGCAGCAGTGAATGCCGCAATCGACCATCGATAATATGCACTTTGCCTACACCGCGAGCCAAGGTAGCCAGGCAAGCTTCGATTTTGGGAATCATGCCGGCATCGACGATCTTATCGGTGATCAATTGCCGCGCTTCGGCGGCGGTCAGCGAATGAATGATTGTATCGGGATCTTTCTTGTCGCGGCGCACGCCGTTGACGTCGCTCAAGAAGATCAGCTTCTCAGCCCCCAGGGCTTCGGCAACCGCCATGGCTGCTGTATCTGCATTGACATTGTATTTCTGTCCCTGCTCATCAATGCACATCGAAGGAATGACAGGGACCTGGCTGGTATACGTCAAGCTTTCGATCACCGACTGATCGACGCGGGTCACTTGACCTACGTAACCCAGATCGATCGGCGGGCCACCTTGCTGGTCGTCCAGCAACAGCTTCTCGCCAAACAAGACGTTGTTGCCCGACTCGAAACTCAGATTGATGGCTCGGCCACCCAAGCGTTCGATCTCTTGAGTCAGAAAGCGATTGACATCACCGGCCAATACGCGCTCGACGATACCGAGCGTGGCCTGATCGGTTACGCGTCGACCGTTGATCCACTGTGGGGTGATTTTGGCTTCGTCCATAGCCCGGTTGATCGAAGGCCCCCCGCCATGGACGATGACGGGCCGCATTCCGACTGTTTCCATAAAGATGACATCGATCAGCAGATGTCGAATGGCATCGATGTCTTCCAACAGACTGCCGCCAAGTTTGATAACCGTGGTTTTGCCGCGAAAACGGCGAATCCAGCCCATGGCTTCGATCAACGTATCAGCCTTGGCAATTGCGTCGTTAACCAATCTGGTGCTCCGGAAACAAACTTGTGGTCAAAATCCAGGAAAAACAAAGTGCGTCATGCTAACGGAGGGCCTGCGCAAGTGTCAACACACAAACAGCCCCGTAGCCGAAGTCGCCAGACTTTGGACGGGTATGCCTTCTCGTAGCCGAAGTCGCCAGACTTTGGATGTGTCATAATTGGAGTCACCAAAGTCTGGCGACTTCGGCTACGGGACCAAAGTCTGGCGACTTCGGCTACGGACCCGATTGACAGTTGACCCGTTCCGAGAATAGAACGGAACCAGCGGGTCCTGCACGGACCTGCAGAGATAGAAACAGTGTTTTATTGGGCAGCGATGACCTTGTATCGGAACCCAAAAGTGGCAAAGCGGTCGGCGCACCTCCAAGGCTTTACACTTGTCGAAATGCTCGTAAGCATCGCCATTATTGGCGTTTTGCTGGGGCTTACGTTGCCCGCGGTACAGATGGCTCGCGAATCGGCTCGTCGTACCCAGTGCGGTAGCAATCTGCATCAGCTTGGCATCGCATTACAAAATTACCATGCTGCCAGACGTACTTTGCCGCCGGGATGTTTGGGCTGGCGGCCGCCGGGGGGTGGTTCCAACTACAAACAATTTGCTTGGTCGGCCATGATCCTGCCCTATCTGGAGCAGACAGAGCTCTTTGAGAGCATTAATTTTTCCGTGGCTTACGATGCACCTGAGAACCGACCGGCAGGCTCGACCAATTTGAAGATCTACCTGTGTCCCTCGGCTCCTCCGCCTGCGCCGGGTGGCTTGGGCAAGACTGACTACGCGGGTCTGTTTGGTCAGCGGATCACAACAGCCAAGAACACCAACAACGGTGTCTTCATCTACAACAAAGCGATCACCTTTGATCAAATTCGCGATGGTCTATCGCAGACCATCTGCGTAGCGGAGGACACGCTGGGACCAGAGTGCGAATGGATCAATGGTCGAAATACCTTTGAACAGTCCGGTGGGATTAATGATCCCAAGGCTTCGCCGATCGACAACGAGATTCGTTCCCAACACACCGGTGGAGCGATGGTCCTGTTTACGGACGGCCATGTTTCGCTGCTGGCCAACGAAATGGATAAGAAGATCTTGGCGGCACTCATCACGCGTCACGGTCGGGACCTGATCGATCAAACGTATTAGTCGACCGCGCAGCGCAGTCAATGCAACTAGCTGAGCCGTGTCTCACTGCTCAGATGGACAGCAAAAAAGCAGAGGCCGCATAGCCAGTTGGCTGTGCGACCTCTGCGGTTAGAACCTGGTCAACTACAAACTGTTCGAACTACAACTGGCTGCCCAGTTGTTCGAAGACTGCATCGACAGCTTGCGTTTTCTTGGTCGCAGTGCTGCTGATGCTCGGTGCGGCAGAGCGGCTAGTGCCCAAGGTAGCCACGGCAGTGTTGGTTGTGGTCACGCTCGAGGCCAACAGAGGCGCGGCACTCTCAGCGACGACACCATTGCCAGTGACGATCGCCGATTGGCTGAAGCTCGATAGTGGGCTCGACTGCGAACCGAGAGTCGGTGCAGCGCTTCGGCTTCTTACCTTTGCCGATGGAATTGCCCCAGCTTCTTCGGATGAACCGGCTGCAGGAATTGTGATCGCCCGCAATGTCAGACCGGCGTTGATGCCGCTGCGAATAATCACGAAGTCCGAATTCAAAATGAACCCGTTCTTGTCAACATCTCGCGGACTGGTCACAGTACCCAAACCACCTACGGGCAGTGCGGCTGCCAAGTCAGCGTTTTGCAGGACGAACAGTCCACCCACGGTGGTTCCGTCGATATCGCCTCGCAGGTTACCCAAGTAGTAGGTCGCAGCTGACTCGAGGCCCGTATTGGCGTTGGACAGCACTCGAATCTGCAACCAACGATTTTCGATAGCGTTGTCTGGCCATTCAATCTTCACTCGAGATGAGTTTGGGTTAGGCGTGGCTGGACTAACGGTTATCGAGGACGGTGCCGGCGCAGTGGCCCAACTGCTCGGTGGGTTGGCCGCTTCGTTATATGCGCCTTGTGGGCTCATCTTGAACGAGAAGTCGGCGGCCGAAAGCGAGCTGGTTGCCAGGCCGGAGATATCCACCACTACTCCATTGATACCTTTGCTGTAGTTGGTCACGTTAGCAAAGGTGGTTGCCACTGGGTTAGCGCCCGCAGCCACTAAAGTCTTGGACGTATCCAACGCAGCCGGCACGTTGGTTCCGCCAGCTGAATAGAACGAACCTTTATAGTAGGCGTTAGTAGCGGGAATCACCGCGAACGCCGAGAGCGAGAAGTTGATCGAAGTGCTGCCTCCATCTTCATCGGTGGCTGTGATCACGACCGTTTCGCCGAGCACGGCGGTCGTGGGCGTAATCGACCAATCCCAAGTACCAACGCTGTTGGCGATGATCGTACCTGCCGAAGCAGTCAGGGTGACCGTATCGGTTGGGACATCAATCCAAACCCCAATATTGGTTATCGTGGTAAAGACGTTGCCGCTGACCGTGTTGAAGACAGCGCCTATTTGTGGGGCCACGTTGGTAACGGTGTAAGTAAACGTCGTTTCGGCAACACCGCCCTGACCATCATTGGCAGTGATGGTCACCGTGGTCGAGGCCGTATCGTCTACGGCATCGAGACTCCAGGACCAGGTGCCAGCTGCTGACGTCACCGTACCAACCGAGGCGGTAAAGGTCACGACATCGGTGGTGTTCGGGTCGGACCAAGTACCCGTGTTGACCAGGATACCTCCTTCACCGACCGAGACGCTGCTGCTATCAACACCGATCGTCGGCGCGACGTTGGCGACCTGAGTACCAAAGCGCTGATCGGGCATGGGCATGCCTGCGGCATTAACTGCGCGAATGCCATCGACAGGAACCGTGTATCGCCAGCCGTCGATGGGCATCAGCATAACGTCATGGCTGCCCGGAATCATATCCATCGCCAGCAGACCGGATGCTGGGACCGGGGCGGCATACTCGCCACCGGTGATGATCAGATCCCAAGCGGTCAAGGTGGCAGAGTCGCCCGAGGCCACGTCCGTAATTTCGAGGGTCCAAGTACCATTGGGTGCTCCACCGTCGAAATCAGCCAGCAAGCCTTCGGGGCGGAAGGAACCAGTAAAGGGCGGCGCCCCTGCTGTTATTGAAGTTGCAGCTTCGTCATCCAGCAGGGTATTGGTGAAATTGTCGCCCGAGCCACCTACATTGCTGAACAACTCGACCCGTCTTCCATTAGGAGCAATCAAATGGACGATAAGGTCCGAATCCCACGTCATGGTGAAATTAACTCGGACGTTTACATCTGTTACAGCGCCCGCAACATCGCTAACGGTCATCGTCGATGTACGCGTCGTGTTGTCAGGGATGTTCAGGGACGTGGTATTGCTGAACGTACTGGTATCACCAGGATCTTGGACACCGTTGCCGTTCAAATCGTCCAGCAGATGCCGGCCACCAGCCGGTGCTTCGTTGGGATCCCATACTCCGTCACCGTTGACATCGTCAAAGACAAATCCATAGAAACGATCATTCCTGCCAATGGGGAAATCTCGCGGGCGGAACGAATCGCTTGGCGAGGTCACCGTGATGGGATAAGTGTTTGATGAAGTCCAGCCGGCAGGCAAGACGGTCTGAACCACATAAGATCCGTTGGGCAAGCCAACCATCGCGTAGTTGCCATTGGCGCGCGTAAAGGTCGATGGCTCAGCCGTGGCAATTGTCAGCTCCCATTCCAAGAGATCGCCGATATCCTCAGGGAATGTATCTTCGATTTCCAGTACCCAAGTTCCATTGCCCACTTCACCGTCGAACGCGCTCAATGCTTCCGTTGGCCGGAAGGTGCCGGTTCGAGGCGCAGGAGCGCTGCCAATCGGGTTAGCTGCTTCGTCATCAAAAACTGTATTGGTAAAGTTATCCGAACTTCCACCGACAAACGCAGCCAGCGCCACGCGAGTTCCACTGGGCGAGATCAAGGTGATGACCAAGTCGCTTGCGAAAGTGTGAGTCGCATTGATGCGGACATTCACGTCAAAGACCGAAGATGTTAGACCGGAGACCGCCAAGTCGGAAGTGACAATATCAAAGTCCGCCAAGGGTGTAACCGTGCTATTGATAAACGACGTTGGAGTTGAATCCAACACGCCATTGCTATTGGTATCAGCAAACACCATCAAG
The DNA here is from genome assembly GCF_056494185.1 of Rania fehmarnensis. Classification (NCBI taxonomy): domain Bacteria; kingdom Pseudomonadati; phylum Planctomycetota; class Planctomycetia; order Pirellulales; family Pirellulaceae; genus Rania; species Rania fehmarnensis. The sequence goes on along the minus strand of NZ_CM151398.1, from coordinate 7,110,733 downwards.
CCAGGCATAACTTGATCAAACGGGTCCAGCACCCCGTCTCCATCCCAATCCTCGAAGACCGTACCGGAAATGGTCGGCACGATCGAGATGCCCGAGAGCGTAAAGACAAAGGAAGCCTCATCAGCATCGTTGGATGCTATCGTTACTGTCTGGGTCAGTGTGCCACCCACGGTGGGCAAGAAGCGAACCGAGAAACTTGTCCACTGGCCCATTTGCAACGTGGTCGCGCCCAGTCCACTGAGTAGTGAAAATGCGCCGGTGCCAATATCGAGCGAAGTCAAGTCCAGTGGTAGTGTGCCTTGGTTGCGAATGCGGATGCTGACATCAATCGGTTCGTCGATAAAGGTGCTGCCCACCGACATTGTTTCGCCGGATTGAGTTTCAGCCCGCGTTGACAAGACTGAAATTTCGGGCTTGCCCAAATTGGACACAGCGCTGGCGGCGTTAAGCTTGCCGAATCCCAATTCGATATTCTTGCCAGTGACTGCATCGTAATCGACTCCGCCAATGAGGTCGGTTTGCATGCGCATGTAATCGCGCAGCTGAGCAGGGGTCATATTGATGCCCAGCGACGCGGCGCGTGCTAGAGTCAGCGTTGCAATACCGGTGGTCAGTGGAGTGGCAGACGAAGTACCGCCGAAACCGTTGGCCCCAGTGCCGGTGTAGTCGCCTGGGTCGTAGCCAGGCGCACCAAGGCGGTCGGTGGTGTCAATAGCCAAGTAACCACTGCGAGTGTCGTTGCTCGGCGCAACTATGTCCAGTATTGGACCGAAGTTGCTATAGTTGGAGCGAGTGTTTTTGTTGTTGCTGGCCCCAATTGCAAACACCCCGGGAATGTTGGCCGATTGCAAGGCAGGTTGCTGTATCGCGCCGAATCCATTGCCGGTCGCGAAGAAATAGGAAGTCCCTTGGCCTTGTCGCCCAGATGTCGTTCCCCAAGTCAATGCCGCGTTGATCGCCGCGCTATTGGCACCACCGCTCCAGCTGTTGTTGACTGTGTCAGCAGCCGACCACGTGCCTAAACCATTGGCTGTTCGTCCGGCAGAGTAGTAAAGCGCTGCAGCAATATTGGCGTCATTGGTGGCGCCATCGTTGCGAAAGATGGGCGCTGCCATAATCTTGGAACCTGCGGAGGAACCTGTTACCCCAATACCATTATTGCCTCGGGCAGCGGACACCCCTGCCACGGCCGTGCCGTGATTGTCATTGACGATTCCGGGTTCGGGCTGGGTGCCGGGGGTATCGGTGAAGAAGTTCCAGCCGTTGATGTCATCGATCCATCCATTGCCGTCGTTGTCTTCCCCATCCGGAATTTCCACCGGATTGACCCACAAGTTCAGATCAGGATGGCTGGCCACCGGGGTATCGATGATACTAATGACCATGTTGGCCGAACTGCTCGGAATTCCACTGAACACATCCCAGGCTTCCGGCATGTCAACGTCCGCGTCGACGACACCGCCACCCTGTCCGGTGTTATGCAAGTGCCAAAGATTCTCAAAACGGATGTCATTGGGGGTGTAATTTGTCTGCCAGCTTTGATAGAAGTTCGGTGACACAAATTGCAGTTGTGGATCGTTCTCAATTGCGTTGAGCACGCTCAACGCAGCAGGACCAGTACCGGCTGCAACCGTGGCGATGAATTGATCCGGCGTGCCTCGCAACGGACGATAAGTCGTAAAGGTTGGATTATCCGTAAAGTACTCAGCAGCGGTAACACCCGGTTGGAGCGATACGATCAACTCGTCGAACAACACTGCGTTGGAACGCGATTCTTGCGCGAAGAAAGCTGGAATGGAATCTTCGATTAATCCCGCAGCCTTGAGTTGATTGGTATCAATCGCACTACTGTCGATCGATTCATAGAGTGCAAAGCTACCGTTGAGCTCGCGATCAAATTGCAAACCAAAGCTGCCAAGGGTCTCCGAGGTCACACCGGGGCTCAGCTTGAGGGCCATCTTGGCTGGATGAACGACCAAGGTAACTGCATCGCCATCGACGCCGTAAGAATAAGCAGGAGCTAGCGCTGCCAACTGGTCTTCCAGCGCAGCCACTGCTTTCTCGGTTGCGCTTTGATCCTGATACTTGGTGGACGTTAGTTCCAGGCCCAAGTCGCTGGCCAACAACTGGCGGGCTTCCAATCGCTCACATGTCAAATACTTTTTAAGCCGATACTGATTTCGCTTCGCAATTCGATTCTGACGAGCATGCATAGATGTATTCCTAGAATAAAGGCCTCGGGACTGAACAATCTAAGAACTTGTCGAGGTTGCTTGGCGACCGCTTACCCTATTTCAGGTGAGCATCATCAGTCGCTTTCAACAAAAAAGTTTTGGGTGCCAACAACATAGTTGGTCCAGCGGCAACAAGATAGCTCGGGGCAATCTTTATGCGAAAATAGTGAGAATTTTTAATACGCGTTAAACCTGCGTTTTCACAGCGAAATGCCATCTTCAGCCCCCCAATCGCGGGGCAGCTTTGGAGTGCTGTGGCCTCAGCCACAGCTTTGATGTGCTAACCCAACTGTACCGCGGCCTGTGCGAACCAGTGGTCACGAACGTCCTTCATTCGCGGAGACTGCGGACTAGTCACACTCCTAACTAAGCCGTAGGCGTTAGCCTCGGTTATTTGTATTGCTGTGGGGTGGCCACAGCTTGGATGTGCTAACGCAATTGCCCGCACGCACGAAGCGACGCTCATGACCAAAGGTTCGTACGGGCTGCGGAACAGTCAACACTTACATCAAAGCGGTGCCTTGGGCACCGCACTCCAAGGACTTCGGGTACGATACAGCCCGAGTATGCGTCCCATGGATGATCTGAAAAGGAAAGCCCGGATTGAGTACGAACTTCGATGTTATTGTTATCGGATCGGGTATCGGTGGGCTGACAACCGCTAGTTTATTAACTCAAGTGGCCAAGAAACGCGTACTGGTATTGGAAAGCCACTTCAAGCTTGGTGGGTTGACGCACTCTTTTCAGCGGCATGGCTATCACTGGGACGTCGGTCTGCATTACGTTGGCGGCATGGCTGAGGGCGAAATGACACGCCGCTTTATGGACCTGGTTACCGGCAGCGGCGTTCAGTGGCTGAAGATCGAAGATCCACTGGAGCACTTTGTTTATCCCGAGCACCACCTGCGCGTGCCGTCTAACGAAGCCGACTATAAACGCACTCTCAAAGAACACTTCCCCAACGCGGCCGCCGAGATCGAAGCCTATTTTCGCCTGGTTCACAAAGCAGCCGGTTGGATGGCACGCTGGTTCGCTACGAAACAGATGCCTAAGTTCCTTGGCGCGATGCTGAAGTATCCCGGCAAGAAGTTGCCCCTGATGACGACCAAAGCAGTGCTGGATCAAACGATCCGCGATCCACAGCTACGATCAATACTCGCTTCGCAATGGGGTGACTATGGACTGCCGCCCAGGCAGAGTGCCTTTGGTGTGCATTCAATCGTGGCCAAAGATTATTTCAAGGGCGGTTACGTGCCCCAGGGCGGCGCTTCGCAGTTGGCCAAAACGATCGTACCCATTATCGAACAGGCCGGCGGTCAATGCCTGGCCGGCCACAAAGTGACCCGGCTGGAAGTGCAGCATGGTCGCGTCACGCAAGTATGGGCCCAGCGCAAAGGCCAACAACTATCGTTCACGGCCCCGCTAGTGGTTTCAGCGGCTGGGGCATTGAAAACTTTTCGCGATCTTGTGCCGGCCGATGTGAATATGCCGGAACGTCAACACTTAAATGACCTCATGCCGCCGCCCACTGCCACCAACATTTATATTGGATTCAAAGCAGACCCGCGTTCCATCGGAATGGATGCGGGCAATTATTGGCTGGCCGAGAGCTACGACCACGATGCAATTCATGCCGAGCGATCCAAACTGGACAATGGCCAGCCGATACGACATTGCTTTTTGTCTGCAGCTACGTTGCGCGAGCCGCAGGCTGACAAACATGCGGCCCAGATCATTTGCTTCAGCGACTATGCTAGTTGGCAAAGCTGGTCCACCCAACCTTGGCTCAATCGCGATGCGCCATACCAACAGCGCAAATCGCAAGTAGCCGAGCAAGCCTTGGCGTTGGTCGAGCGACACTTGCCGGGCTTTGGAGAGCTAGTCGACTACTTCGAAGTATCGACGCCGGTTTCGGTTGAGAGCATGACAAGTCATCCAGGTGGAGCGATCTATGGTCTGGCTGCTACGCCGGAGCGCATTAGCGAAGGATTATTTCATGCGCAAACTTCCATCAAGAACTTGTTGCTGTCTGGGTGCGATGTGGGCAGCGTGGGAATCGTCGGCGCGATGATGGGCGGCGTGATGTCAGCAGCTTGGGCCTTGGGACCAACCGGTTTTTTAAAATTGTTGTCAGCTGCCAAGCGACACGTAGCGGCGTCTCTCCGAGACGCCGATTTGTACACATCCGAGTCTCGGAGAGACTCGGCTACGCGGGGCACATAACTGTGCATGAGTTAACTCAAGAGCTAAAGAGCCAAGCGGCTCAGCTGGGCTTTATTCTCAGCGGTGTCACCGCGGCCGCTCAGCCCACGCGTTATCAAGAGTTCTTGCGGTGGTTGGACTCAGGCATGGCTGGCCAAATGCATTACCTCGATACGCGTCGTGATGCCTATGCGTCACCGGCCAGCATTCTGGATGGTTGCACAACGTTGGTCATGTTGGCTTACTCCTATCGCACGACGGAACCGGTAACGCCCGCAGCGGGATCGGGTCGCGTGGCCCGCTATGCGTGGGGTGAGCCGGACTATCACGATCTAGTATTCGAACGCCTGCAACAACTCAAGTCATGGTTACATGCTCAGCAACCTCAGGCACGTGTGCGGGGCGTCGTGGATACTGCTCCACTACTGGAGCGCGACTTTGCCGAAGCAGCGGGCCTAGGCTGGATCGGTAAGAACACATTACTGTTGAATCGGAAGTGGGGCAGCTACTTTTTTCTGGCAGCGCTGCTGACCGATTTGCCGCTCACACTCGATCAACCGTTAACGCAAGGGTACTGCGGAACCTGTCGCGCGTGCTTGCAAGCTTGCCCAACCCAAGCCTTTCCGGCACCCTACGTGCTCGACGCGCGGCGATGCATCAGCTACTTGACCATCGAGCATCGCGATACGATCGACCCAGAACTTGCCAGTCAAATGGGAGACTGGATGTTTGGTTGCGACATCTGCCAAGAAGTATGTCCCTGGAACCGTCGCCTTGAATTGTCCAGCCAGGCCATTCCGCAGCCTATGACCAGCCTGGCACCGGCCGAACTGCTGGAGATCATCAGCCTCGACGACGAACAGTTTCGACAACGCTATCGAAGAACTCCTCTGTGGCGAGCCAAACGCCGCGGAGTCATCCGCAATGCCTGCCTGGTGCTCGGCAATCAACGTTTCGTGGCCGCCCTACCAGTACTGGAACAACTGACACGCGACGAAGATCAGCTGATCCGTCAAGCAGCTCAGTGGTCCATAAACGCCATTCAAGCCGCTGCCAGCGAGAATACCCAGTAGCCACCGCTGCCAAGCGGTGGATGCGACTAAATTGTCAAAGTGTTCGGAGATGAAGAGTGACTTATGGCGAAATAGTGACTTTATTATATTGTGAATAATAAGCGGATCTAATCGAAGGGTCTCCCCTTCTCCCTCAATGAGTACATTGAGGGAGAAGGGGGGCCCTGCGGTTAGCCATTACTTTATATGTAAAGTAATACGGCTTAAAACCAGGTTAGACTCTTCGTTGTGGTGTAGGGTCCACCGTCTGGCGACGGTGGCTACGGTTTGCCCACTGCATTAAGGGATACGCACGATGATGACGCGATCTTTTTGATCGATAACTTCGACGTTACCGAAATCGATCGCTCGGGCTACGATTTGAATATCACCAGCAAAGTCCAAGGTGATCGTCGCATTGGTACCAGAGCTGGAATAGCTGTAGTTGCTTGTCCCGACCTTCTCAGCCAGTGTTTGAGCGGTCTTCTTCAAGTCACTCTTGACGTTGATGAGCGTTAACTTAACCGAAGTAGCCGTTTCCATCTTCGGAGGCACGAAGTCGCCACCGGGCATTCCGGGGCGGCCATTGTAGGCATCGCCACGATGAGGCCACCCACTACCCGGTATGCGCGGCATGAATCCAGGACCCGAAAACGGGCTGCGCGGAGCATAACCCGGCGGAATGTTACCTGCGCTTGGAGGTGGCGTCGACGGCGAGTTGTCCGCAATGGAATTACTGCCGAGCGGACTATTGCCCACAGCTCCACTACTGCCCGCGCTGGGCGAGGTCGCAGGTACGGTAGAGTTGGAAGCCAGCGGAGAGTTGACCAGCTCATTGGAATCGACCAGCGGCGCATAAGGATTTACGTCGGTCATCGACGGCATCTCAATATCAGGTGCCAAGTCGAGACGGGGTTTGGCGACCAGGTCACGTTCGACCTGCCGATTCTCGTAAAACGGATCGCCGGCGGCGTGAATGTTGGTTGCGGCGCGTTTCTGTTTGTTCTCGGCGAATTGATCGCGGATCTTCAGCTCGCTGCTGCCGTGCGTGGCGTCGAGAATCCGCTGCCGAGCATCCAGGAAATTAGCGACTGCATCTTTCAGCAGTTCGTCTGGCTGGGCATCGCGTTTGATGCGCACAATCAAGGCGCGTTGGGCGGCCATGAAAGCGACGTCCTTCTCAACGTATTCGCGCGGCACTACTTCCCAAGAGTTGGAGGGCAACTTGCTGCGACGAATGGCTAACTGCAATACCTTTTCCGAAAGACCATCGATCTTGGCAGCCGCAGCAGCGCACTGACCAGAACGCCGCACATTGGACAAGGCTTTCAAGTACTCATGCACCAAGTCGGCTTCGTCGTAGTAAATCTGTTCAGGTTGGTTGGCCGGGGTCGGTAAATCGAACAGACCTTGAGTGAGGTACTTGATTGCGGCCAGGGTCATCACTTGAGCATCCAACCAACCGGGCGTGTTGGTCAGCTCCTGCATTTTCTGCGCATCGAACGCATTGACAGGCGGCGGTTGTCTTGACTCGCGGATCGCCTTCATCCGAGCTTCGATCTGGGTGCGATATTTCTGCTCGATCACTTTCATGCGATCGCGAAAGGTGACGCGTTCTTCACGCGAAGCCCAGTTCATGCGCACCGCTCGCACCAACATGTCTTCAAACTCGCGTCCCTGCTCCAGCCCGCGTTTGCGCATCGTTTCCAGATCAGTTTGCACGCCGTTGAGTGTATCAAGCGTTTGCTGACCATTCCGTTCAGTCAGTTGGGCGATTTGGTCCAATAGTCGGGTATGCGATATCGGAATCAGACTGAAAGTTGACCAGTCGGTATTGGCGACCCAATGCCAGCCAAACAGGCCGATGGTCACGAGCAAGGCCACGCCTATAACGCCGCTCACTCCAGCCAGGATGGGTTTGAGATTCAGCGGCTTGCGCTTGCGAACCAGGTTGTAATTGATCGGCGCCATCGGCAACGGCGAACCCAAGGGATCGTTCAGCGGATCGTGCAAGGGATCATGTATCGGTGCACGCAACGTCGGTGAATGTGGCGCAGGCGACGAATTATCCAGATACGGGTTAGCTGGTTTCTTGGGGGCGGTGGGCACGACTGGTTTAGCGGCGACGACCGACCCCGGCTTGCGTTTGACCACTTCGGCCCCGACGACTCCATCGCGCGGTGGAGGCACTTTGGCTACGAACAGTTTGGCACAGGCCGGGCAAGTCAGCGGCACGCGTTCTTCGACCGTCACGGTCGCTTCAATGGCCGCCTGACAGGCGGGACACTTCAGTCGAATAATGCGTTGCATAAGAGATTGGTCGCGATTTCGGGCCGAGGGAATACCGCTAAGTTCTCTACAAGTGTAATGACCGCGGCCGGCAATCGCAACCTGACAATTTCAGCGGTACTAACCATCTCCACAGCCAAGACCCCTCCCGAATCTCGCTACGGCTCGATTCGACCTCCCCATGCTGCGCATGGAGAGGTGACCGTCACCTCTCCCAAGCTTTGCTTGGGGGAGGTCGGAGCCAGCGTTAAGTTAGGCTCCGGGAGGGGCTCGTTACCGAAGTGGAAGTGTCAGCAGCAGGATGCACCACACAAATTGTTTCGCTGCAACGAGTTAAAAGCTGTACAATTTCTACGCTCCCGTAGGGGCGGGAGGGGGCACTACGCCGGTACGTAATAGATTTGGTACAGCATCATATAAACCATGACGCCCGTTACCGAAACGTACAACCAAATCGGCCAGGCATAACGCACAATTTTTCGATGAGCGAGGCGATTGTTTTTCAGTCCCTGCACCATCGCGGCAATCGCCAGGAAAGGAACCGTCACAGCCAGCAGGACATGGCTGAGCAAGAGTGCATAATAAAAGTAGCGGGCCGCCGCTGGAGCTACCGAGGGATCGGTCGGAAATTTTTTGCTCGGCACCTGAAAGTGATAGGTCAAATAGCACACCAAGAAGAGCGCACTGACCACAAAGGTCGCGATCATCACATTGCGATGCGCTCGCTCCTTCTTCCGCTTGATCAGTATGAAACCGATGACCAGCAACACGCTAGCGAGCGCATTGAGCGAAACGTTGATGTGCGGTAACCACTCGGTCACTTGGTTTGCTCCGAAACTAATTTGGCCATATCGCGCTGCAGGGCTTGCCACTGGCCTGGATCGGACCACGTGTAGTAACCGTAGATCTTGCCTTGAGCATCGACCAGAGCAAATTTCTCTGGGTGACCGCGACGCATGACACCGATCTGATACATCTCGCTGCCGACGCGCGAAATGTAATCCATATCACCGGTAAAGAACAGCCACTGCTCGGGGTCGGCCTGAAATCGATTTGCGTACTCAGCCAGTACTTCAGGACGATCAACTTCGGGATCGCATGTTATTTCGATCAACCGAATTGGCTGGCCCTTAAACTTGTCTTGCAGAATCTTGAACTTCTCGTTTTGACGAACGCAGATCGATGGACAAGTTGCATAAAAGAACCCGATGACATAAGGCTGCCCGAGAAACGACTGGCTGCTGATCAGCTTGCCACTGCGCTCGGTCAGTTCAAACTCTGTCAACCACGGCTTTTCGGAACCCTTGGGTCCGCCGGCTTTGGGTTTAGGTGATTCGACCACCTCATGAGGATCTGGATTGGCGCGCGACTTGGCTTGATCGCTAGAGGTCGATATCGGTTGCGTCCGTTTATCGGGGCGATTCTCGGTAATCCGACGCACCGTACCATCTTCATCTTCGATATAGGCGATGCCAGCCTGACCGGCAGCCGGGGCACCAGGACGGTAACGAACTAACATGACACCGCCCAAAACTAACAGCGATAGGGCCACTAGGCTTAGTAGATTGCGTTTCATTGCACCTCTCCTCGAGCGTTGCGACTAACCATGCGCCATGCGCCGACAAAGGTTAGCAACATGAAAACAAAGGACACGGCCCAACACGCAGCAGTTCCTGGAATCCAATACGCAGCGGAGGCTGTGCTGAGTTCAGGTACCAGGAGGTGTCGCATTCCTCCAATGATATACGTGACCGGGTTGAAACGCATGGTCCAGTGCATGAGCGTTTGACCGATTGGACTGCCGGCCGATAACGCAGGCACTGGGAAAAATGCTCCGCTGAGCAGCCACATTGGCATCAATACCAGGTTCATAATCGCGTGAAACCCTTGGGTCGATTCCATCGGCCAGGCAAAGAAAACTCCCAATGCGGTCATGCCCACAGCGGCCATAGCCAACAAGACCAGCAGCGGCACCAGGTTCCAGTTAAACGCCACGCTGCCTAAGAGCAGTGCCAGCACCAGAAACAGCACAGCCTGCACCCAGGCGATAGCTGCCCCACCTAGAATTTTGCCTAAAGCGATTGTCCAGCGCGGCACAGGTGCGACCAGGACACTTTGCAGAAATCCCTCGCGACGATCTTCAATGATCGAAATGGTGGCAAAGATGGCCGTGAATAATACGATCAGCGCCATTGTCCCAGGCAAGTAATAAGACATGAAGTCTTCACCGGCGCCTGGGCGAAAGGCGCTGTGCATACCGGTTCCAAAGAGCAGCCAAAACAGAATAGGTTGACCAACGGCGCCGATAACTCGATTGCGCTGCCGAAAGAACCGCGTCCATTCGCGCCAAGCCAACATCCACACGGCACCACTGGCCGATCCGTGAGGAGTGGCCGATTCTAACAAGGGCCCGGTCGATGATCGTATCGTGGTGCTCATCGCCGCGCTCCCGCTGCTGTGCCGCGCTTGGACGATTTCTTGCCGCGCGCATTATCATCGACCGTGGCAGCGTTATTGTCCCAGAACTGGTGACCCGTGCGGGCGATAAAGACATCTTCGAGACTGGGTTGGCTGAGCGACAGACTTTCAATCGTATTACCCAGTTCACCAGTCAGCGGTGCAATCCACTGCGCAGCATGGCCACTGGTGACGCGAATCTGATCCAGTTGCATGGTCGCTTCGACCGATCGAGCCTGGAACCATTCGATGACTCGTTTCGGGTCGTGTGCTTTGATAATCAAGACACGCTCGCCCAGTTCGCTGCGTAGCTGAGCCGGCTGGCCTACAGCAACCATACGTCCGGCGTGCAAGATGCCGATGCGCTCGGCTTTCTCGGCTTCTTCCAGCAAATGCGTGGTGAGCACGATGGCTACACCATGTTCATCGCGCAAACGCACCAGCGCATGCCACAAATCCAAACGCGCTGCGGGATCCAGGCCAGTACTCGGCTCGTCCAGCACCAACAATCGCGGCGCGTGTAACATGCTCTTGGCGATATCCACGCGGCGCTGCAAACCACCGGAGAGTTTTTCCAGATACCAATCCAGACGATCAGTAAAACCTAACTCGGATGCGACCTGGTCGATGCGGGCTTCGCGGGCCGCGCCGCGAAGTCCAAAGAGCGCGGCCTGACAACGCAGGTTTTCGCGCACCGTTAGTTTGCGATCACAACTTGGATTCTGAAACACCACGCCCAGCAAACCACGCACGCTGGCTGATTGAGCGGGTAACGCCTGGCCAAAGACCTGCAGTTGTCCATGCGCAACTGGGACAAGCGTGCATAACAGGCGGAAGAACGTCGTCTTGCCGCTGCCGTTAGGCCCCAGCAGGGCAAAGATCTCGCGGGGCTCTACGCGCAGGCTCAGTCCAGCCAGGGCAGTGTGCTCACCATAGCGATGCACCAGATCAATCGCTTCGATGGCTGGAATGTTGGCGTTCAATTCTTCAGTTGGTTTCCGTAGGCCCAAGACGACCACTATGGATGCTCGGCCGCCGCTACCGGGGACTCAGGCTGACTGACTTTCAACTCCGGACCGACCGTATAAGGCATCGGCTCGGGGGCTGCCAACAAGCGATTGGCATCGTATTGCTCCGTGCGCTGACCGATGTCGGGAATCAGTGACAAACACAACAGCAGGCTGACGACCATCGCCGGAAACGTAACCACATATTTCCATTTGCTTTCCCACCACAAGTGCATGAAGAAAGCCACCACCAGGTATGCCTTGGTGAATGAAACCGTCATCATTACAGCGCGACCCACATTCTGTGGTACTCGTTCTTGCCAGAACGGCGTATAGGTCAGCAGCGAAGCGCACGTCAAAACGCACAAGGCAATGAACACTTTCAAAGCCACCGGCCCAATCGATCCATGATCGTGATCATGAGCGACGGCGTCAGTGGGATCGTGTTGGACTGCAGCAGACTCGTGCATAGCGAGAGTTCAATCAATACTAGAACAAGTAGATCAGCGGGAACAAGAAAATCCAGACGATATCGACAAAGTGCCAATACAGCCCCGAATTCTCGAGCAAATTTGCGTGGGCAGGTCCCAAGTTCAATGTCAGGATAATTACGAAGACCACCAAGCCAATCAGCACGTGAATCGCGTGGATACCGGTCAACAAGAAGTAGGTTGATGACCACATGTGACCGCTGGGGATGCTCATGGGCAATTTCAGCCAGGCATAGTGATGATTCAGTCCACCATGCACATGTTCCAATTCAGCTCGAAACTCTTGGCGAGCTTTGGCTGCGTTCAGTTCGCCCTGCAATCGCCCTTTTTCAGTTTCGGCGACCGTCGCGGCTTGGGCGCTCTCAGCCACGGACGCAGCTGCGGCCGTCGATTGCGACTCAATCGCGGCGAGCCTGGCAGTTATCTCAGCCCGGCGGTCAGGCTGAGCTGCTACAGCCGCAGGTGCCGATTCAGATTCAGGCACTTGAGTATCCGCAGTTGGCTCGGCTGGGTTAGCTTGTTCGGTTTGCTGGTCGTCTGTATCGTCAGCATCGTCTGCATCGCTGGCTGCATCGCTGGCCGTTGGCTCGGTGGCCGGCTCTGCTGGACTGTCGTTACTCGGTGTAGTTTCCGCAGGTTGATCAGCGGTTGGCTGCTCAGCCGTCGGTTCTTTATCTGGTGTTGCGGCTGGTTCTGGCGAAGCAGTAGTCGCAGAATCTTCCGCTGCCGCCTCCGAACTCGCAGGCTCAGGCGCAGGCGTAGGTTCTGGCAGAGCTGCCAATTCTTCGTTCAGCTTGGCCGCCTCGGCCGCTAATTGATCGACAACTGTCTGTGCGGCATTCATCTTCTCTGTGGCTGCCGCCCCCGTGGTGGTTAACTCCGCCATGGCTGCATCGGTATCGCGGATTAGTTGCGTGAGCTGGGTAGATTCCATTTTGGAATACTGCCCCGCGACCTGCTCGTACATCGCCAGAGGATAGATGTCGTTGGCCAAGGCCACCATCGCGCTTTGACCGGTGATAGCATCGGGATCGCGACCGACGGTTCGCGAAGTCCATTTGGCGGCCACATCGGAGAGTCGATTGACGACTTTCAAACGTTCAGCCCGCTGGGCCTCGTCGGCTTGCAAGCGCGCCAACTCATGGCGCATCAGTGGGGCTTCACGTTTGAGTTTGGCCAACGCCTGGCTCTTGGTCATCAACTCTTTTTCGAGCGTTACCAGTTCAGCTTCGGCCGATTTCAGTTCTTCGCCCGCAAGCGGTTCAGGTGACTCGCCACTTGTTTCGCCTGCCAATGGTTTGATGCCGGCAGCCGTCTTGCGACCGTCAACAACTTTTTTCGCCAATTGCCCGCGCGAGTCGCGCAGCGTTTTCACTTCATCACTGAGCGAGGTCAATTCATCGGGCAGTGATTCAACTTGACCAACCAGTGTGTTCTGACGCACGTTGGCTGTATTGATCTGTGTCGAAAGATCTGCCAGTCGTTCCGTCACGGCGCCGACGTAATAGATATCAGGCCGATCGTAAATGTTGCTATGCGGCGGAAACGGTACCAGGGCGTGGACATACTTGGCTCGATATTCATAAGCTTTGAAGCCTAAAAACACACAACCCAGCAGCAAGGTTGCCAATACCCAACGCCAGGCTTGCAAGCCAAGATTGCGTTTGGCGGCGTCGTGGGCCAGCACGATCGACACACTGGAACAGATGAGCACAAACGTATTGACCGCTCCCACCCATTCTTCCACATGCACGTCAACAGGTTTGGGCCACGACCCGGTCGGCACCCCGAAACGTACGACGATGTACGTGCCAATCAGCGCGGAGAAAAACATGATCTCGGTGGACAAGAACAGCCAGAGCATGGTCTTGCCACGCGACATGGGCAAGGCTGGTTGATACACCAGCGTTACATGACCGTGACCATTTCCATGACCATGCTCACCGGAAGCGTGGTCATGTGGATGTCCAGCCGACGATCCAGATGAAGAAGCGGTATTATCGATCGTCGTGGAACTCATGCTGGCCGCAAGCTAAGGTGCATCGAACTCAGGGTGTTGGGATTCGGTTCAATTCAGTTTAATTTGAGATGACTATCCAAACAGGCGTGCCAGCAGGATTACCAGCATCATCAGTGGCAAATGCATCAGGCTCACACGCAACATGCGGCGGGCCGTTTGCGCATTCTGATTGCGACTGAATTGGATCGATGATTGCAACATCCATCCCGAGACAGCCAGACCCAGGCAGCACAGAATGGCTCGCCCAATATCCAGTGGCGGTAGTGCCGCCACTGTTAGCGGCATCAGAATCGTCGAACCAATAATCGCATGCAGCGACGCGCCCAGACCACTTGGATCGGTAACCGTTATCATTTTGTAACCGGCCGATGCATACTGTTCGCGGTACAGCCAGGCAATCGACATAAAGTGTGGCAACTGCCAGGCAATGAGAATTCCCAGAAGTGCCCACGCGCGTGGATCCAGCAGACTGCCACCGGCGGCTGTCCAACCCATCCATACCGGCAGCGCGCCCGGCAACGTACCGATCAACGTGTTGGACCAGTGACGCAGCTTCAGTGGCGTGTAAACAGCTACATACAAAAACCAGGTTGCCAGTCCGCAATACATGGTTGGCAAGTTGACCAGGTAACCCAAGATCAGCGAACCGGCAATCACCATCACCCAGCCCATCCAAGCAGCTTGGCTGGCGGCGACTCGTCCTGTCGGCAGTGGTCGGCGACTGGTTCGCTGCATAACTGCGTCGCGGTCACGCTCAATCCATTGATTGAGCACGCTGGCACTGGCGGCAGTTAGCGTAGTGCCCAAACAGGTCCAGAGCACGACCCAGGCATCGAGCGTCAGGCCGGTGGCGACCATAGCCATAATGGCCGTGAGCAGAATCATGACCAAGATGCGCGGCTTGGTCAGTTCGATGTAGTATGCGACCCGGCTGGAGGTGCGAGCAGGCATCGTCCCCAGCGCGCTAGCCGCACTTTGCCCTACGCTATTTGTCTTTTCCACTGCCATGTACTTTCAGGCCGAGATTGTATCGCCGCACTCAAGGCTCGCGTCCGCCAAGCTGCAACTGCTGCGATGGTTGAAAAACAGATGATAAGTGAACCAGTGGCCACGTGAGCCGTGACTATGATGCTTTCGAAATATCCCCGAGCCTGGATCGTATAACGCGCCAGTTCATCCGGCGCTCCTGCCCAAGGCGACTGATAGTTTACCAGCCAAGTGCCAATTCCTAAAGCGACTTGAACCAGGACCAGGAGCACCAGGCCCGTGGCAGCTCGTCGCGTCGGCGGCGCCGCCAAAGGAGTGGCGGACCACCACAGCACAAAAGTCAGCAACACAATTAATCCAGCCATGGTCAAATGCAGATGCACAAAGCTGGTGAAATACTGAGGCGAAGCATTGCCCGTAATGTGCCGCAACTGGGCCCCCACCGTTAATTGCATGAAACTGGTCACTGCCATTAATGTGGCAATCCAGCGGGCCAGGCCGCCGGTGTTCCAATAGCGGTTTTCGTGGGTGTAATACCAGAACTTTGACGTCACCACAGCCGTGGCCGTCGCCATGGCGAAAAACAGCGAAGCCGTGCAACCATGAATCAACGCTAAAGTACGAGCATCTAAGCGCACCCGCATGCCACCCAGCACTCCTTGGCCAATGATGGCCAGCAGCACTAGCAAGGTCCACCAACGGAACCATGTGCGTTGGTCAAAGATCCAGGCTGATACGACCAGTCCGATCGTTATGAGGCCCGCTACTGTTCCCAACAAGCGATGGCTGTGCTCAGCCAAAAGATCAAACGGACCAAATAGCCAGGTTTGCGGCGGATACAAAAACATGTTGTATCCGTAAGTGGTTGGCCAATCGGGCACAGCCATACCGGCATCATACGTAGTTACCAGCGAACCGACCCATATCAGCGGAAACACTGACAGCACCAACGCCAAAGCGAACAGATGAACGGTGCGCGAATAACCGGCTGGTCGGTAGTCGGGATAGACGGGCATTAGTGGGATGCCTCCCCGGCCGGACCGCTAGGACGTTCCGTTTGTGGTCGAAAATCGCGATCGCCCGCAGTGGGATCACCATACTCATAAGGGCCGCGATAAACAATCGGTTGGAAGTCGAAGTTGCCGTGTCCCGGAGGACTCGGTGCAGCCCATTCCAGCGTATTGGAGTTCCAGGGATTGCGACCAACTCGCTTGCCCCAAAACAGGCAAGTCAAAAAATTGAGGGCAAAAATCAACTGGGCCGCCATCGACGCAAAAGCACAAATCGAAATGAATTGATTCAGTGGCTGCATGTCAGCAAACAGCTCGAAGTGATACGGGTCAGCATAACGTCGCGGCATGTTACCCGCTCCCAGCAAGTGCATGGGGAAGAAGGTGCCGTTGATGAAGATGAAGGTCAAAGCAAAATGCACTTTGCCCCAAAACTCGTTCATCATGCGTCCAAACATCTTGGGGTACCAGAAGTAAATACCACCAAAGATCGCCATCGTGGCCGCGCCTACTAGCACATAGTGAAAGTGGGCCACGATGTAATACGTGTCGTGAATTACGATATCAACCGGCGTGGAGGCCATTAGAATGCCACTTAAGCCGCCAATAATGAACATCGATACAAAACCTAATCCAAACAGGAGCGGTGTGGTCATCTGTATGCGACCACCCCAAAGCGTACCCAACCAGTTAAAGACCTTAACCGCACTGGGAATGGCAATCATCACTGTGGCTGCAGCAAAGGTAATGCCCAGCACGGGACTCATACCGGAGGTGTACATGTGGTGGCCCCACACGATAAAGCCCAAGCCGGCAATGACGCACAGCGCCATCACCATCGGCCGATATCCAAACAGCGGTTTGCGCGAGAAGGTCGACAATATATCGCTGACCATGCCCATGGCAGGCAGAATCATGATGTAAACAGCTGGGTGCGAGTAGAACCAGAACAAGTGTTGCCACAGCAGTGGCTGGCCACCTCCGGATACAGCGGCTGAGTTATTGGCCGACGCCAGTTCAGGCAAATAGAAGCCTGTGCCCAACAATCGGTCGGTCATCTGCATAATGGCTCCGGCTGTCAACACCGGCAGAGCAAAGGCTTGCAGAATGGCCGTGATGAATAGACCCCAAACCGTCATCGGCAGCCGCATCATGGTCATGCCCGGTGCCCGCATCTGAATGATGGTCGTCAAGTAATTGACCGAACCCATCATCGAAGCAATCCCCACGCAGGCCACTCCACCGAGCCACAACGTTTGGGCCATGCCACTACCCGGCGATGATTCGGTCAGAATCGAAAGCGGGGGATACGAGGTCCAACCTGCGCCTGCACCGTAGGGTGGCACAAAGAAGCTGAACCCAATCAGCATGAACGCAGGCCACATCATCCAATACGAAAACATGTTCAGGGTCGGAAAGGCCATATCCTCGGCCCCAATCATCAACGGGATGAGATAGTTACCGAAGGCTGCGGTCAGAATCGGAATGATCACAAAGAATATCATCACCGTCGCATGCTGAGTAACTAGCGACGTATAGAACTCGGGTGATATTTGCCCGCCTTCGCCACTGAAGAGCATCGGTCCCACGATCGGCATGTTTTGCCAAGGCCAGGCCAATTGCCAGCGAATTGCCATCGCCAACATGCCGCCCACGAAAAACCATATCAGTGTCGAAAACAGAAACTGCAGCCCGATGATCTTGTGATCAGTGGAAAAGATGTACGAGCGCAGGAAATGCACAAAACCGCTGCCGGAGTGCGACGCAGAACTGCTCCACTCCACTTTGGTATCGACTGCCTGGTTGCCGGGTACGGTTGCACTCATATTGTTTCGCCTGCTTTATTCAATTCGGCCGATAGTGTCAGTGGCCGCCATGGCTGGTTGTTCGGCTGGCGAGACGCTTTTCTCACTTGGCGCACCGCGATCGTAACTGCGCTCAAACTGGACTTGTCGCAAGTGTTCGAGATAGGCCGCAAACTGTTCAGGTGTTTCGACGACGAAGCGGCCCTTCATCTTGTAGTGGCCCCACCCGCATAACTCGGTGCAGACAATTTCATAGTTGCCAGGCTTGTTGGCCTGGAACCACACAATCTGCCGGGTACCAGGGATCATGTCGTTCTTAAGTCGCAAGGCCGGAATGAAGAAACTGTGCAACACATCTGCCGCTTTGAGCGATCCGACCATCCGCTGTTCCAGGGGCGCGTGTAGTTCGTTGACTTCACCCAAAATGTCGTCGGCTGTATCGAGCAACTTATCTGCGCCCGCGTAACGAATACGCCATTCGAACTGTCGACCGACCACTTCGAAACTTGGAGGCTCGGGCTGATCATCGACAGTTCCCAGCTGACCATCGGGACCAGGCAACATGGGGCGATTAATCTTTACATCGGCATAGACTTTGAATTGATAGACAGCCAAGACGATCAGAATGACCGCCGGTATGACCGTCCACCAGATTTCCAAGCGATGATTGCCATGCACAAACTTGGCCTTCTCTGGATTGGTAGCCGCGTCGTATTTCCAGATAAACCAAAAGAGCGCTAGACTGGTGCCAATGAAAACGATGCCGATCAGGGCCAAAATAATATCGTGCAGGTGATCGATTTCGTTGGCCAGTGGATTGATGTTCTCAGGGAACCACATGGCCAATGGGCCGCTAGTGGCGAACATGCCCATCAAGAACATGGCCGTACCCAGCACTGGCACTAGCAGAAACAGGATGCCCCAAACTTTACCCATGCTCATCGCTGGTGTGCCTCTTACGGTTTTTCACGAGTGAAAGGGGGCACGCCAACCGCTGCGTGGCTGATGTGTTCGTATGGCAAGCTGAGCACGTAATTGACTACGTCCCACACTTCCGATTCGGTCAGACCCAGTGGGTTATTAGACTTCATCGCCGCCGCGGGCATGGTCGTGCCATCGATGCCCAACACGATGCGCATGTAGATATCGATCGGTTGGCTGCCGCCGCGATACATGCCGCTGCGCAAATTGCGCGGCACGATATTGCGCGGCTTGAGAGCCCCCAGCTTTAAATAAGGTGCTAACTGTTCGCGGTTCTTGGGATCGAGATTGAGCGTCTGCATCCAATCCTTGGTCCAAATATCAAAATCGTTTTTGGCCCCATCACCTAGAGCCGTGTTGCCATGGCAGGTGCCACAGTTAGCTACGTTACCGTGAAATATGCGGCGACCATTCGCAATCGATTCCAGCAGTTGCTCTTGCGCCTCGCGCGAACCGTCTTGATCGCGAGTGGCTAGCGGAAAGTCTTCATCGGGTGCTTCGACTACCAATGCTTGATCGGCGGCTTTGTCCCAGCTTTCAGCCACGTTAACGACTGTTTCGTCAATGGTTTCCAGCTGGGATTCAAATTCGTCAGGGTCCTTCTCTCTCAGCCCACGATCATAAAAGTGTTCGCCTTCGCCGAACTCGACGTCTTTGGCTTGGAAGAGCAGGCGTCGTTCGACTTCGCCCCGAATCGACAAGTAGATGACGTAATCGGTCAGGCAGTCCAATTCTTCCGGCTTGAGCAATCGGAACGAGGGCATGCTGGTGCCCATAATACCTTCTTTGAGAATGCGTTGCAGATCCTCCCGAGTTGGCTTACGTCCCACCGGCGTCGACTTGAATTTGAAGATCCCAAGTCGGAAGTCGCGCGGGTAAGGATTCAAAAACGAAGCGGTCGGTCCTAACCCATTACCGGTGGTTCCATGGCAATGCACACAGTGCTCGCGATAGAGTCCGAAGTGTTTATCCTTCTCGTCGCTACGCACAGCGCCGGCGGCCCGCTGGAGATTCTCCAAGGAAACCAGCGCGGCTAGATGATCTTCGGCCAACATGGCCGGTGGAAGCTTGGGATTATCGGGAGTGCCGAAGTAATCGGTCAACAGATTCGAGACTTCATTGACTGCGACATCGAAATTCTCGAGTTGGTCTTTCTCGGCCAGCACTTTGGCATGCAGATGATTGGGCTGAAATTCAGCCACCGGCACTTCGCAGCCCGCCAAATAGAGTGCGCACAGCGGGACGATCGCACTTAAGACTATTTTTCGACTCACCAGTTCGCTCGCATCAAGGGTTGGCACAAGTGCCCACTGGCCCACCTTGGGCGGCCGCAGGCAACTATATAGTGAACCAGCCCAGCCCCAAGCTCGCAACGCGAAATGCAGTGGGGCAAATTGTCGCCACCGCAAATACCTCGATCGCGACGGGCCGCTGTCCGCGAAGAAACTACTTGACTGATTCCATCAGCAATCCTAATCCAACGCCGCCCATCGAGAAGGCGTTCAGAGCAAAGTGCAGCACAAAGCTTGGCCAAATGGAATGCGTAGCTCGGTAGAGCAATCCGAGCACAATTCCCAAAACAATTAGCGGGACGAAACTCACTCCGTAGTCATAATGGGCCAGGCCAAACAGGGTGCCAGCCACAAAGACCGGCCAGATAGGTGGTTTGAGATCAGCTGGCAGGGCTAAGGGGCCTACTGGTTCCAGCGTCGCCAGTGGCATGGTTAACCCGGACGCGTAGGGATTGGGGTCGGGGGCGATCAGCAGCGGAGGCTGGTCGCTCATAACTTCAGCTTCAATCACATCTGCGTGGGCTTCGGTCATGACCGAGCGGCTTTGCTCTCGATTGGCGCCCAGCAGCCACCACAAACTGCCCAGCGTAAAAGGAATCGATTGCAGCCAACCCTGCAGCAAGACTCGAAACAGAAACTCTTCCACCAGCGGGGCGGCTACAACAGCGCAAAAGACCGCCAGCAAATAGGAACTGAGCGTGCCATCTTCAGTCAACTTGTTAATCAATGGGTGATCATACTCGCGGCCAAACGCCAGGCTGACGCCCGCCATGATCAATAATACAATCGGCAGCCACATCGTAGCGGCTCCCATACCCAGGGCGATCCGTTGCCAAAGTCGGAGCAGCGAGAAGCCAATGTGGTCCAGTGTCGCCGAATAACGCAGCAGCAACCAGCCCATGGTCATCACCATTGCGGCCAGCAAAGTGAGCGAACCAACAGCCATCGCCGTGAGCGTATCAGTCTCTTGGTCTTTCAATTGACTTAGTTTGATTCCATTGGCATCGGCCCAGATCTTGAAGCCGATCACTTGCGAGGAGAGCACTAAGAAGCCTGTGAGCACCAGGTCGAGCAGTCCCCAGCTACGAGGGCGCCAGGGCTCGACTACTAAAACTGGTTTGCCACCCACCCAGCGCACGACCGCCCAGATCCACATCGACAGGCAGCCGGCCAGTAGGGCGACCACCAGCAGCGAAAACAGCGTGAGCAGCAAAGCCAATCCAGGATTGGCCTGCAGCATTTCGGGCGTCAGCTCAACGTCGCTTTTAATGATCGGTCACTCAATTCTAAGAAACTCCGCCCAAAACCTCGAGCAGTTTGGGCGCGTTGGCTTCGACGCTGAACTGCTGGGCAACCAATTGTCTTCCTTGTTCGCCCATCTGCTGTCGCAATTGTGACGAAGATAGGAGCTTTCGGAAAGCCTCAAGCCATTGTTCGGTGTTGGCAGCCGCAAAGCCAACGCGATTTCCGGCCAAGATATCTGCATTGACGCCGATGGGCGAAGCAACTGCGGGAATCTGTAGCGCAAGATACTGGATCAGCTTGGTGGCCGCTTTATATCGCATCCACTCGCGGTCCGGTGGCAGAGGCATGATGCCGATGTCCATCTGGCTGAGATGTTCTAGCTCTTTATCTGGATGCCAGGGCTCGAATCGCACGTTGACGCCACTCAAGTCGAGTTGCTTGAGATGTTGGTCGTGGTTGGCAATGACCAATAGCTGGTAGTTGATTTCTTTGGCCAGGCAGCGAAGAGCTTCAGCACATTGGGAAATGAAGGCCGCATTGGGTGCCGTACCGATCCAGCCGATGGTAGCTGGTGATTGGGCGGCGATGCCAGCACGTGGTGCCAAGGGCAACGTGTAGCGCTGCAAACTGACCGAGGTGGGGATCAACGTAAAGTTGGATGTGTGTTGACTTACATACTGACTGATCGAGGGAGTGGCGGTCACCACATGATCACTCATCGCGATCAGTTGTGGAATTTTATTGGGGAATTCCAGAAAGATACCGTCGTCGACATCCAACACTAAGCGCCGGGTCGCGGCACGAAAGCGGCGGTCCATGTTGAGGGTGGCTTCGTGATAGACGCCGCGTTCCAAGTAGATGCAGTCGGGTTGAAAGAAGCGCGCGCGTAGCAACTGTTGCCAGCGGTTAATCCGCTTGATCAGCGTGCTGACTCGCCAACCAATCTGCGGCCAATAATCGTAGACCGAGGGTTGGCTGGTCCACACCCGCACGTCATGGCCCTGAGCGCGAAGATACGGCACCATGGCTTGGAATCGAAAACGGGTCGAAGGCACGTTGGCCCCAAGCGTCACCATCCCGATGCGCATGCTTGGCCTCTAGTATGAGAGCCGCCAGCCATCAACCGACCTTGGCTCGACTGATCGATACCAGGCGATCCAATAGTGGTGGGCAAGCTTGTTCGAGCATATCTAGTACATTTTGAAAACCTTCCGATCCACCGTGATAAGGGTCCGGAACATCGCGCGGTGCGTCGGCGGGCAGAAATTCAGAAAGCAAATGTAGTTTGGTACTCGGTTCCCCAAAGACGGTGGCCAGCTCGCGATAGTTATTGCGATCCATGGCAATGATCAAATCGAAACGAGCATAATCGCGCCCCGTGGCCTGCCGAGAGCGGCTGGTTAGTTCGAAGCCGCGCGCGGCAGCGGCCATACGCATACGCCGGTCGGCAGGCTCGCCGATATGAAAACTGCTGGTCCCCGCCGAATCGACCTGAATCTCATCGTCTAAACCGCGTTTTTGGATCAGATCTTGCATTACACCTTCGGCAGCTGGTGATCGACAGATGTTGCCGAGGCAAACAAACAAAACAGATGCTGGCATAGTAATGGGCTGGTACTGGAATCAGTTTGGCGCAAGAGTTCGAACGCCGAGCAAAAAAGTTGTAGCATTTGCCGGCAATAGTGAATCTTGGCCTAGATTTTTATACCAAAGTCAGTTAGTAGTTAAGGGTTGTGGGAATCTACAGTTCCCTATCCGGGTGTTTGACGTGGAGGACAATCCGGCATGCGCACGAATTTCGCAGTAGGTGATCGGGTAATCTACACTCGCGATAAGTATAGCAATAGACCCGGGCCACGTGCCAAAAACGTCTCTCCGACCGTCCACGGCGAAACCTACGCATATCAAGTCGATAAGTTCTGGGTGGTTTCCGCTTTCACTCCCGACGGTTCTATCGTCCTACGCACACGTCGCGGCAAGCAGCATACCATTGCAGCTAACGACCCCCGCTTGCGCAAAGCTCGCTGGTGGGAAAAGTTGCTCTACTCAGGCCGCTTTCCAGACGCGAATCCGACCCTCTCCCTGCCAGCCGGCGAAGTCTCCAACGCCAAAGCTGGCTAGAATCGTCACCTCTCCCGCGCAGCGGGGGAGGTCGCAGACGAGGCGTTAGCCGATGTCTGCGGGAGGGGGCACAGCACTAGGCAAGACTCCCGCGGTACTAACCACCTGCACTTCCAAAGACCCCTCCCGAATCTCGCACGGCTCGATTCGACCTCCCCAAGGCGAAGCCTTGGGGAGGTGACAGACGAGGCGTTTAGCCTTCGTCTGCGGGAGGGGGCATAGCACTAGGCTAGACTTTTGCGGTACTAACCACCTGCACTTCCAAAGACCCCTCCCGAATCTCGCTAAGGCTCGATTCGACCTCCCCAAGGCGAAGCCTTGGAGAGGTGACTGTCACCTCCCCTGCGCAGCGGGGGAGGTCGCAGACGAGGCGTTCAGCCTTCGTCTGCGGGAGGGGGCATAGCACTAGGCTAGACTTTTGCTGTACTAACCACCTGCACTTCCAAAGACCCCTCCCGAATCTCGCACGGCTCGATTCGACCTCCCCAAGGCGAAGCCTTGGAGAGGTGACTGTCGGCAGATTTAGCGACACGCACTTGGCAGGCCGGCTATAATAAAGGGTGTGAAGCAAACTTTTGTAGCCAAAGTGGGTGCATGTCTAAATCGATCTGGCCTGATGCCGAAAATACGACAGATCTGTTACGCGAAGCCAAGGACGGTGATAGCGACGCTGTCGAGCGGCTGTTGACGCGACATCGCGAGTCGCTGCATCGCATGATCCAGTTGCGATTGGATCAACGTATTAAACGTCGCGTCGACGTGAGCGATGTCGTTCAGGATGTGCTGATCGAAGCCAACCGACGGTTGAAAGATTACCTGCAGAATCCGGTGATGGCTTTCCATTTGTGGATTCGGCAAATTGCCAAAGATCGGCTGATCGATGCCCATCGCCGCCATCGCGTATCAGCCAAACGCTCGATTGACCGCGAGCAGTCGATGCAGGTCTCGGGCAATGTCGACCAGTCATCGCTGGATATCGTTGGACAGTTGTGCGATCCAGGCATGACCCCGGCGGCAGCTGCTACGCAGCGCGAACTGGCAGTGCATGTCGAAGGCGCGATTGCCCGGCTGGGAGATACCGATCGAGATATCATCTTGATGCGGCACTACGAGCAATTGAGCAATGGTGAAATTGCTGCCGCGCTGGGACTGACCGAGCCGGCGGCCAGCATGCGTTACTTGCGGGCCATCCGCCGCTTGCGCGAAATTCTGGACGCCGATGCGGCTGCTTCGCAATCGGGTTCCGAAGGGGGCTGAAGCTGTGACCGCTCCCGAAGTACAGGCCAAGCACGCGCACGATCCTCTTGCAATAACTACTTCATTGCCGCCCAGTGATGACAGCGAAGTCAGCGATGATGCTCTGGAACAACAGCTAGCTGAGATTGTTACCGCACAGCTCGATCAAATGCAACGAGGTAAGTCGCTCGACCTGAACCAGCTGATTGCCCAGCACCCCGAACTCGAAACGCATTTGAAAGAGGTGTGGCCCGCATTGATGTTGGCCGATGTCGCGGGCTTTAATGCCAGCGATGAAATTAAACAAGGCAGTTCACGCGGCTCTCACGGCAACGTGATCCTGGGAAGCGATCAGACGCCGCAAGCCCTGCCCTGCCGGATGGGCGACTACGAATTGCAAGAGCAGATCGGCCGCGGCGGAATGGGAGTGGTCTTCCGAGCTCGACAAATTAGCTTGGGACGATTGGTCGCCGTCAAGATGATTCAGCGCGATCGCCTGACCTCGGCACATGAGCACGATCGCTTTTTGGCTGAAGCTCGAGCCACTGCCAGTTTGGATCATCCGGGCATCGTGCCGCTGTACGAAGTTGGTGATTTCGAAGGTCATCCTTACTTCAGCATGCAACTGATCACTGGTCAAACCCTGGCCGAGCGCTTGGCCGACGGCCCTTTGCCGCAACGCGAGGCCGCCAAAGTTATCGCCAATGTCGCCCGCGCCATCGATCATGCCCACCAACAAGGCATTTTGCATCGCGATATCAAGCCTTCGAACATCATCATCGGCGCCGATGGTCGGCCATTGGTAACCGACTTTGGTTTGGCCAAGTTTATTGATGCGAACACGTCGCTAACGCATACCGGCGCGATCGTTGGCACGCCATCGTACATGTCACCTGAGCAAGCAGCTGGTCGCGGCGCCTCCAGCGGCCCGGCTTCGGATATCTATTCGCTAGGTACAGTCCTCTATCATACGCTCACGGGACGGCCACCCTTTATTGCGACCTCTCCGATTGAGATGGCGCTGAAGATCATCGAACACGATCCTCCTCTATTGCGTTTGCTCGATCCATCGATCGATCGCGATTTGGAGATGATTGTCATTCGCTGTCTGCAGAAGCCGCCCGACTTGCGATACGCCTCTGCCGGCGCGCTGGCTGATGATTTGGAATCGTTCACGCGCGATGAACCTGTCGCGGCGCGTGGTGGAACCTTTTCCGATATTGTCGGGCGTTGGTTTCGCGAGACGCACCATGCATCGGTGCTGGAAAACTGGGGCGTACTGTGGATGTGGCACAGCGTGGTGCTACTAGTGGCATGTATCCTGACGCAATCCCTGGCTTGGGCGCACGTCGAGAATCGTTTGTATTATGCCGCCTTGTGGACGATCGGCTTGGGTGCCTGGGCGGCCGTCTTTTGGGCCATGCGCCGCCAGGTAGGCCCCGTTACTTTCGTCGAGCGACAAATCGCACACGTGTGGGGCGCCAGCCTGGTAGCGATCGGCATGTTATGGCCTTTGGAATGGTGGCTGGAACTGAAGCCACTGACGCTCTCGCCGCTTCTGGGTGTGATTACGGGCATGGTCTTCATGATCAAAGCCGGAATTCTGACCGGCGCCTTCTATGTGCAAGCGGCCTGCTTGTTCCTGACCAGCGTGGCCATGGCAGTCTTTCCCCAAGTTGCGCATATCATTTTCGGAGTCGTAGCCGCTACTTGCTTTTTGGTGCCTGGCCTTAAATATTATCGTTTGAGAAATGCGCTCGAGCGCGGCTAGAATCAAGGACTCGTTTGCCCTTTCTGCCTTTGAGCCAACAGCCATTAAGCCCCAACCATTAAGCCAAGTCCCATTACGGTGTAGCTAGAGATGAATATCGCCTTGCGCTTCTTGATCATCTGGTGGCTTGCAGGTTGTGCCTGTGTCAGCGGACAAGATCCGAGTATTCCACTCGAATCCGCAGCCCAGAATCTAACACCGGCCGTTGATGAGCCCACTCCCGATACCAACACATCCGAGGACAAAGTTGAAGACAAAGTTGAAGACAAAGTTGAAGACAAAGTTGAAGATAAAGTTGAAGATAAAGTTCCCGCTCGAGCCCAGATAGATCCGCTGCTGGTTCGGCCCTATAAGCATGCCATGGTGATCGATGTCAATGGGCCCATTTTCGGAGCCTTGCGCGCGTATTTGACCAATCGCTTGGAGCAGGCTCAGCGCAAGAACATCGATTTGATTATCTTTCGCATTACCAGTCCCGGAGGCGATTTGGATGATTCTGAAGCCCTGGCCACGATGATCAGTCAAGTCGATTGGGCCACGACCATCGCTTTCATTCCCGAAGAAGCATATAGCGGTGCAGCTATTCTGTCGCTGGGCGCGGATCGCATCTTCATGGAGCCTCGCGCTCTGTTGGGTGACGCGGGCCCAATGTTCGTCGATAAAGGTGCGTTTCGCTTTGTCGAACCGAAATTGATGAGCAAGATCGCGGCTGAAGTCCGACAGATAGCTGAGAGCAATGATCGCCCCGGCGCCCTGGCTGAAGCGATGGTCGATCACAAACTGGTCATCTACGAAGCCACCGAAAAGGTCACAGGTAAATTCGAGTACCTGACGTCCCATCAAATTGCACAGCCCAATATCGCGGCCCTTTACAACATCGGACCCGCCGTACCTGAAACCGGGCAAGAGCGATTCTTGACCGTCAGCGGGACACGTGCAGTTGAATTGCAGCTGGCCGAAGCTACGTTCGGCTCGGAACAAGAACTATTAAAGGCGCTCAAGTTTGATCAGATCAGTTATACGCAACGTAACTGGGTGGATAGCACAGTCTTCATTTTGAATCGTCCCTTTGTGACTGGTCTGTTGCTGCTGATTGGACTGATCGGACTGTACGTTGAGATGACTGTACCCGGCATCAGCGTGGCCGGTTTGTTATCGCTGTTCTGTTTTGGCATTTTCTTCTGGAGTCATGCACTCGGCGGAACCAGCGGTTGGCTGGAAGTAATGTTGTTTGCCTTAGGGGTGAGCACACTGGCGATCGAGATCTTTATCTTGCCGGGTACCGGGATCTTTGGATTGACCGGCGTGGGTTTGATCGTGTTATCGCTGGTGATGGCCAGCCAAGACTTTGTGTTTCCGCAAACCAGCGTTCAGTGGGAAACGATGGGCCGTAACTTGTTGGTGGTCGTGGGTACCTTGGCTTTGGTGGGCATTGCGTTTATTGTTCAAGTCATGGTCTTTGACTGGATACCCGGCATGGGCAAGTTGCGTTTGCAAACCCCCGATGGTTTGGGCACGCCCGAAGCGGAGAGCCTGGCTGCCTTAACCGCCAGCATGACGTTTTCGCCCGAGCTCGGCCGGCGTGGTGTAGCCGATTCTGTTCTGCGACCGGCGGGTAAAGTGCGTTTTGACAATCATATTGTCGACGTTGTGACCGAGGGGGACTTCCTCGATCCAGGCACAGAAGTGCACGTGATCAAGCGCGAAGGCAATCGCATTATCGTACGTCGCGTTTGAGCAAAGCGCGCCGCAAAATGCGCTAGCGCTCTGTCTGATGTTGCGAGCGAGTGTTGCACAATGCTGCATTCTGCGATGGAAATTCCATGCAATCACCGCTGGTATGGCAATTGCAAATAGCTCAGCTGCCTATTCCGCTTGCCTCGCGCTTCCAACTATCTCGGATTCGAGGATCCTATGCAGCGCAAGAATTTACTCATCTGGTCGGGACTCTGCTTTGCCTGGTTCAGTGTTCCACTGCTCGATGCCAAAGATCCATCGACGTCAGCCAAGTCGTTAGCGAAAACGGAACGCTCGTCGGAACGTATCAAGTTAGAACGCGCGGTGGATTTGTTCACCGCCATGGACTCTGGCGAAATCGAAGCTGAGTTGATTGCTCCTTCGGCACGACAGATCTACTTGCGCGTGACGAACAAGACTTCCGATTTGCTCACGATCAACTTGCCCAAGACCTTTGGTGGTGTGCCGATCTTGGCACAGTTCCAACCCAATGGTGGACCCGGGATGGGACAGCCCTGGGGTGGCGGACCAGGTGGTCAAGGACAACTTGGTCAGTTTGGACAACTCGGTCAAGGTGGAGCTGGTGGTGGAGGCGGCAGTCAAGGTTTGGGCGGCGGCTTTGGACAAGGTCAAGTCGGCAATCAAGCCGGAGGCAACCAGTTTGGTAATCAGCTGGGCAATCAATTTGGTAACCAGCCCGGCAATCAATTGGGACGAGGATTCTTTCGAGTGCTTCCCGGTCGCGTGGGCAAAGTAAGCGCTCAGACCGTATGCTTGGAACATGGCAAGCCAGATCCCAACTCGAAGCGCAAGTACCAAATCGTACCCTTGGAAAAGATGCCTCAGGCCGATGCCAGGATTGTCGAAGTCTGCCAACTACTAGGTAATCGGCTAATCTCACAAAACGTTGCCCAAGCAGCGGCCTGGCACGTAACTGACGGATTATCTTGGGACGAACTGGCCGCCAAGAATCGTTCGGAATCCCAGTACACGGGTAACGTCAAATTCTTTACGGCCAGCGAACTCGATTCCGCCAGGTTATTACTTGAGCAGATGGAGCAGGTCGCCCAGCAATCGATCAGGAGCTATGCTAGTCGATGACTTCGAACATCGATGGCATCCATCCCGGCAGCCTCAGCCGCGGCCAAACCTAGATCGGCATCTTCATATACCAGGCAGTCGTTCGGCGCGACGTTCATGCGCCGGGCGGCTTCCAGGAATACGTCCGGAAACGGTTTGTGTCGCGTGGTATCTTCTGCCGACACAATCGTATCAAACCAATCCGCGCAGCCGATGGCTTCGAGTTGACGTAGGATGATGCTCCGAAATCCACCGCTGGCGACGGCCATTGGCAGCTTGCCGCGATAGTGCGCGGCGACTTCCAAAATGACATCGATGGGTTCGAGCATATGGATCAACTCCAAGAAGGCGGCTTCTTTTTCATCGGCGGCCACACTGGCATTGATGGTCACGCCCTGTTCTTGAGCGAGTTGTTCAATAATGCGGTCGGTAGGCACTCCGGCCAGGGCATAGAATCGCGACTCGGGAAAATCGATCCCATAGCGGCGCATGGTGCGATCCCAAGCGAGGAAGTGGACGGGCATGGAATCGGTCAGTGTGCCATCACAATCGAAAATAATGGCAGCATAGTTTCGCGCAGGAAAATGAGGCTTCATCAACGTTGTTTACCTAAGGCACTGTTGTGCCATATCACTATGTTTGGTTTCCCAACCGGTTTTATTTCACTCTGTAAGTGGATGCGCCCGCGAGCCTAGCTCCAAAGTCCCAACACAGGCTGGCCGCCTTCGACGATCTGGGTCGGTCGTGACTCTGCATTAAGGACGCGCATCTCGTGATCGATGCCTAGGGCATGATAGACGGTGGCTGCTAGATCTTCCGGGGTCACGACATTTTCGACTGGATAGGCTGCGTCTTTATCCGAGCGACCATAGGTCTTACCGCCGGGGATGCCACCGCCGGCAATCAAAGTCGAAAATAGTGTGCTCCAGTGATCGCGTCCCCACTCCGCATTGGCCTTGGGCGTGCGGCCCATTTCACCGGTGGCAATGACGATCGTTTCGTCCAGCAATCCGCGCTGGGCCAAGTCAGTGATCAGTGCGGAATAGGCTTGATCAAATGTCGGCAGCAAGCTCTTCTTGACATCGTCGCTATTGCGATGCGAGTCCCAACTGTACCCATCAACACAGTCATAGTGGACAGTTACAAAACGCACTCCGGCTTCGATCAAGCGGCGAGCCATCAAGGCTGATTGGCCAAATAAATGGCGACCATACAGGTCGCGCACCGCCTCGGTCTCGCCGCGAATATCCAGAGCTTGGCGAGCAGCTGAAGAAGTAACGAGCGAGTAGGCGCGTTGGCGAAAGGCATCAAAGGGCGCTGGAGCGTCGCTGGTTTCGATCCGCGCCCGGGCGGCGTTGAGTTGTTCTAGCAGTGAGTGGCGCGCGTGCAATCGATCCAGCGTAATGCCATCTTGACCAGCCATGCCGGATATTGCAAACGTCAGTTCCGTATCCGAACAATTGCGCCAGTAAGGATTGTCTTGCAGATCGCGTTTATCGACTTTGGTTGTCAGTGGATTGTAACGCTGGCCTAGCCAACCAGCATGTTCGCCCGGCCGCGGATATTGACCGGCTTCTTGCAGGCGACCTAGCGAATTGGGGACGACCATATACGAAGGGATGGCTCGCGAAAGACCAACGGCCTGTTGGTCGTGGTACTCAACGATTGATCCCATCGAAGGCCAGTCTTTGGGAGTGGGAGCAAAGCCGCCTCCAATTGGCACGTGCCACCGTCGACCAGTTTGGATGTAATGAGCTCCGCCGCTGTGATCATTGAATGAATGCGACATCGTGCGCACCACGCAGAAGCGATCGGAGATATTCGCAGTGCGTGGTAAGTGTTCGCTGATCAATAGTCCGGGAGTGCGCGAACCGATTGGCCGAAAGGGGCCGCGGATTTTTTCGGGCGCCTCCGGCTTCATATCGAAGGTTTCAAGCTGGCTGGGACCACCAAAGAGCAACAAGAAGATGACCGACTTGGCCTTGGGAGGAATGCGCATCAAGGTTTGTGGCTGGGCGGCAACTTGCGCCCGCGCTTCGGCTGCCAGTAGGCCGGGCAAAGACAACCCCAACATCCCGACGCCACCTGCCCGCAGGACCTCACGCCGCGAGACCCCATCACAAACGCGATGACTGGATCCAATAATGCTCAGCATATCCCGCCACCCCTTCTAGTCAAAATGCCGACAGCCGTTGCGCACTGGCGATGCGCGTGGCAATTCTGAATCGTGTTTTGCACCATGTTCAGTAGGACACTTATCGTACTACAAAACACGATCGGCCGCTTTCTCGGTTCACTGGAGTCATCTGTTAAATGTGCGGCTGGCTATAAAAGACATTTCAGTAGACATGAAATCTGTTGGTCGGTGTGTAGAGCAGAGAGGCTGATTCTTAGGCGGGCGGTGCCGGGGGGGACGGTGGGTGGACGAATGGCCGGTACGTAACAGCCGGACCCTTTCAGCCGATCTCGCCACTTGAGGGCTTGGCTCGAATCACCCACGATGATCGGGATGATGGGCGAATGACCATCAGGGACTGGCCAGCCTTGCTGCAACTCGGCGCGCAACTGCTTCGAAAGCTGAGTTACTCGCGCTCGCTGCGGGTCGAGCTGGCCCATGATCTCAACTGCCGCGATCGTAGCCGCTACCACCGGCGGTGCGATGGCAGTGCTATAAATATAACTGCGACAATGATTGACCAAAAATTCGATGAATTCCCGCGATCCAACCACAAAGCCACCGCAGGTGCCCAGCGCTTTGCTGAGCGTTCCCAGTTTACCCAACCAGCGATGATGCAGCTCTAGAGCGTGTCCAAGTCCTCGACCTTGCGGACCCAATACGCCGGTCGCGTGCGCTTCATCGACCAGCATGCCGACATCATAGTGCTCGCATAGTTGTGTCAATTCCACCAAGGGCGCCTCATCGCCATCCATGCTGTAAATCGACTCGCATACCAGCAACGCGCGTTGATACCGATGGCGCTCGGAGTGAAGAATCGTCCGGACTGCCTCTATATCATTGTGCGGGAATACTCGCTTGTGGGCTCGACTCAGCCGGCAGCCATCGATCAGGCTGGCATGATTGAGTTGATCGCTGAGTACTAAGTCGTCGCTCCCGACCAGCGCGCTGATCACGCCTACATTCATCGCGAAGCCGCTGGTAAAGACGAGTGCTGCTTCCGCCTGTTGCCAGTGGGCCAATCGTCGTTCCAGTTCCGCCAGCGAAGTGCTGTATCCGGTCACCAGAGGACTGGCTCCCGCGCCCACTCCGCCAGCTGCCAGGCTGTGCGAAACCGCCCCGCTCAAGCGGGCATCGCGCCGCATGCCAAGATAGTCATTGGTCCCAAAGTTGATGAGCTCGCGGCCGTCGGCCTGTAGGATTTGAGTACTGGAGTGATCTACGTGCCAAGTTCGACGACGCAACGAGTCGCTTGCCAAGCGATTGGCAAGAGCGTGCCGAAAGTATTCTTGCCACTGCATGTAAGATGATTAGGAAGAAGGTGGTGTGGCTTTGGCTCGCTGCGCCTTGTACGCTTCGATTGCTTTGGCTCGACGATCAGGATCTTTCTTTGGGAATCCCACTGTGCGTTCTTGGATGCCCACTACATCTTCGATGACGATTGCTGGAAAGAGCGCATGCAAATCGAATCCAGCCAGTTTGCCACCAGCAGCCATGGCCATATCTCCAATTGTCTGCTGATACAAAAACTCGTTGCTGTCTGGGACAATCAGAGGCTGGGCATTCGGTGGTGGTTGGGCATCGACACGCACATCACCAAAAGACGAAGTCGGCAAGAACTCATCAACAATTTTCGAATTGCCAATGAATTTATCGATCAGCGGAAGATCGTCTGCATCACCAAAGTTGGAGAGGATCAAGAGAGAGCGCGCCATCAGGTCAGGTTCTAAATCGGCCTGGAGCGCTCTCCGGGCCATGTGGCTGCCTTCGGGAATGCGAAA
The DNA here is from genome assembly GCF_056494185.1 of Rania fehmarnensis. Lineage (NCBI taxonomy): Bacteria > Pseudomonadati > Planctomycetota > Planctomycetia > Pirellulales > Pirellulaceae > Rania > Rania fehmarnensis. Next base: position 7,077,759 of record NZ_CM151398.1, on the reverse strand, counting down.
CAGCTTGGACCACACGAAAATCTCACCACAGTAAGCCACTGGAGCTCGGCGAAACCAGCCGCCAATCGTCTTGCGGGCCGCTGTCGTGGCGCCCGGAATGTTCATCAGGCGATCGAGAGCACCTTTTATACATTCCATGCGGATTGCTTCATGGATGTCTTGCAGTGGCTCGGCCAGTCGCTGCTCGGCAACCAAGAGCGCAATCAGATCTCCAGCGTTGGATTCTTCCAGGCCATTGCTCAAGTCATGCCGAATTTCCCCGCAGGTCTTGCCCACCACCGCGCGCAGTCGAGCTTGAGGATCTTCGGGCAATCCATCAAACAGGCCCTGAGGAACTGTGCCGCCATCGAGCGATTCAAGACATAGCGCCAGAATGCGTCGCCGCTCGAGCATCTTCAGGAAAAGTCGTTTGGCGGGCCGCGACGTCCCGGCCACCATCGAAAACGATTTCCATCCCGGCAAACCATAACTGGCTGTTGGATCGGGATCGCGTTTAAAACTCTTTGAGATACTCTCGAAACTGTCCTGCTCGATACGCTGGCGAATCGCCTGGGCCCGCTGTCCTATTTCGATATCTGTGCCGCGCTGCGCGGCGCTAAGGGCCAAGAGAGCCGGTTCGCCAAGTTCCAATAACTTGGCTGACGCTTGTTCGCGGTCTTGAAACTTCGTAGAGCCCAGTTGCTCGATCAGCTTCTGAATTTGCTCTTTGGTAGGCTGTGACGCTTCGTCGCTGAGTATGGCAGTCGTCGATTTATCCGCTGGCGGTGCGGCGGTCTGAGCTCGACCAGTAGCGATTGCTGCAAGCAGCACAATCAAGCTGGGCAATCCAATTCGCGGGCTCACTAGTTCGTCTCACATCAGTTGAAGGGCCGTGGCACTACTGTCCAATTGTAACAATCTGCCCGCCGCGTTGGGAGCAGAATCTTGGGGCGGACACCTACTTTGGCTTACGCTAGCGTGCTGTTGCCGGTATAAATTCTTACATTCACATACTCCCCTAGCTTTACTAGCTCGCCCCAAAACGCGATCGATGGTACCGCTTGTTAAACCGTCCAATAATCGACTACTGAGGGGCGGAGGAAACTTCTATGCAACTTGATCGTCCCCTAAACCCAACCGAACGCGTCCTGATGGGGCCTGGCCCGAGTACGGTGCCCCAACGGGTGCTGCGAGCCCTGGCAGCGCCGACGCTTGGTCACTTGGATCCGGAATACCTGGCCATCATGGATGAAACTCGCCAGATGTTGCGGCAGGTCTTTCAAACAAATAATGAAATGACATTGGCCATTTCCGGCACCGGCAGCGCCGGAATGGAAGCTGCCGTTTGCAACCTGGTCGAAACCGGTGACGAGATGATTGTCTGCGTCAATGGAGTGTTCGGCGGGCGCATGAAAGATGTGGCTCAACGCTTTGGCGCAGTGGTGCACACGGTCGAAGCACCCTGGGGACAAGGTATCGAACTGGAACAAATTGAGACCGCCCTGCAGGCGCATCCCAAAACCAAGATCGTGGGCATCGTGCATGCCGAGACCAGCACCGGGGAACATCAACCCCTAGAAGCGATTGCCAAACTCGTCCGCTCGTCCGGCCGATTGCTGGTTGTCGATGCGGTAACCAGTCTGGGTGGCATTGATATTCCAGTGGATAAGCTGGGCATCGATGTTTGTTACAGTGGAACTCAAAAATGTCTCAGTTGCCCACCGGGCCTGGCACCGATCACGTTTTCTTCCCGCGCCGTTGATGCGATCGATCGTCGCAAGAATAAGGTAACCAGTTGGTACTTGGATGTTTCGATGCTCCGCAGTTATTGGAGCAATGAACGCGTATACCATCACACCGCTCCGATCAACATGACCTATGCGCTGCGTGAAGCCTTGCAAATTGTTTTGGAAGAAGGGCTGACAGCCCGCATCGCGCGCCATTTGCGTCACCATCAAATGTTGCGCGCAGGCTTGGAAGCGATGGGCTTGGAGTTTATTCCTCAGCACTCGCTAACCACGCTCAATGCGGTCAAAATTCCCGCCGGCGTTGATGATGCTACCGTTCGCAAAGCACTGCTGAAAGAATTCAACATCGAGATCGGTGCAGGCTTGGGACCCTTCAAAGGCCAGGCCTGGCGGATCGGTCTGATGGGAGCAAGTTCCACAGAAGCCAATGTCACCTTGGTTCTCAGCGCGCTGGAAAAATTGCTCATCGAACAAAGTTACAAACTATCGCCTGGAGCGGGTTTATCCGCTGCCCATGCAGCCGTTGCCAAAGCGTAATTGGACATCGCTACATTTCACACTGAGTAGCCACCGTCGCCAGACGGTGGACTCGCTGGGTAGCTACCGTCGCCAGAGAGTGGACTCGGCGGCGAAATCCATCGCTTGGAAGCGTTGGCTACCACTGGATCATCACCAACTAAAAGTCAAGACTCATGAGTATCGACTACAACGCCTTTATGCAACTGTTGCGAGAGATCTTGCCCGATGAAGATCGCTTGCTGGAAGCTCCAGCTGCGTTGACGGCCTTTCAAAGTGATGGTCTGACTGCCTTCTCCGTGAAACCGAAAGCGATTGCAATTCCGGCCACCAGCGAAGACGTGGTTGCGATCATCAAGTTGTGCAACGACTTCAATGTGCCGTTTGTGGCGAGGGGCAGCGGTACCAGTTTGTCTGGTGGTTCGCTGCCGCATGCCGAAGGCATCGTCATCGCGCTCAATCGACTCGATCGCATATTGCGCATTGATTTGCCGGGACGATTGGCGGTTGTACAGCCTGGTGTGATCAATAACAAACTGACCAGCGCGGTGGCCCCAGCCGGATTGTATTACGCACCGGACCCTAGCAGTCAACAGGTTTGCACGCTCGGCGGTAACATTGCCTTCAACTCGGGCGGCGCGCATTGTCTGAAGTATGGCATGACCAGCAACCACGTCCTGTCCATGAAGATGGTGCTAGGCGATGGATCGGTCATCGATGTGGGCACCGAAGGCGGCGAGGCAGTCGGTCCCGACTTGTGTGGCTTGATGGTGGGCAGCGAAGGTTTACTGGGTATCGCTATCGAAATCACTGTGAAACTCATGCCCAAACCCGAGAGTTTTCATACAGTCTTGGCCGGCTACAAAGAACTGACAACAGCCGGTGAAGCGGTCGCCAGAATTATCGCTAGTGGCCTGCTGCCAGCTGCTTTGGAAATCATGGACGTGCTGAGCATGCGGGCAGCTAGCGCGGCGGTGGGTGCCAAATACCCCAGCAACGTGGAAGCTGTTTTGATTGTTGAATTAGATGGAACTGCGGAAGCTGTCGCCGCCGAGAAGATCAAACTGTCGGAACTGATCGCCGCTAGCGGTGCCAGTGAAGTTTGGGTCGCGCGCGATGCCGACGAACGAGCCACGATTTGGAAAGGACGCAAGAGTGTCTTCTCCGCAGTCGGTCGGCTCAGCCCAGACTTTATCGTACAAGATGGCGTGGTGCCACGTGGCAAGTTGGGCCATGCTCTCGAAGAGATTCAACGTCTCAGTCGAGCAGCTGATATAAAAGTGGCCAACGTGTTCCACGCAGGCGATGGCAATCTGCACCCGCTGATCATGTTCGACGGCCGCGAGCCGGGTGCATTGGAACGGGCTGAACACCTGGCGGCGCAGATCGTTCAACTGTGTATTGATCTCGGTGGCTCGATCACGGGCGAGCATGGCGTCGGTATGGAGAAACGTCAATTCCTCAGCGGTCAGTTTAGCGAAAACTCGATCGAGGCCATGAAAGCCCTACGGCTGGCCTGCGATCCGCTCGAGATCGCCAATCGAGGCAAGATGTTTCCTAGCGCCGAAGCACCGGCCCTTTCGCTTTACGGTGCGCATCCTCTGGAAACGGCTGGCATTGCCAGTCGCATGTAACTCCAGTTCTTTCACCCATCGTTGTGCTCGAGGTGCTTGTGTCCAACAGCGTGCGTCCCGAAAGTTTTCAACAAATCGTCGATGCTTGTGCATCGGCCCAACACGTTTTGCCCATGGGCGCTGGAACGAAGTCAGCCCTGCTGGCCAACGCCTCAGATTCGAGCAACCTTGCCTTAGATATGCGTGGCTTTGCGGGTATCGTCAGTTACGATCCTTCGGAGTTTTTGATCTCGGCCCGCGCCGGTACATCGATTGCCGAACTGAGCGAAGTATTGGCCAAACAAGGGCAATACTTGCCGTTTGACCCGGTGTATACCCAGCGAGGCGCGACGCTGGGTGGTTCCATCGCCAGCGGAATCAGCGGTCCCTGCCGCTTGCTATATGGATCACTGCGCGACTTTATGCTCGAAGTCCAACTATGCGATAGCGCCGGTCGGGAAGTGCGCGGTGGCGGCAAAGTGGTCAAGAATGCTGCCGGATTCGACTTGCCTAAACTCGTCGTGGGCAGTTATGGGCGCATGGGCGTGATCACCGAAGCCACCCTGAAAGTTTTTCCCAAGCCTGCAGGCTTCCAGACGATTCGAGTACCTGCGCCTAGCCTGCGCTCGGCGCTGGATATTGCTATGAAGCTGCTGGCCATGCCTCTGCCATTTGCGGCCTTGGAAATCGAAGCTCCATCGACGATTGTTTTGCGCTTGGCTGGACCCGTAGACTCACTAAGTGGAATGGCCAATCGTGTCTTGTCAAGTTTGCCTGCGCGTGGAACGGCCACGTGCGTCGAACCAGGACCTGACGAGGCGAGCCATTGGAGCGAGCGGGCTGAACTGAGTTGGAGCAATGACTCGGCTGCTTTGGTACGTGCCGCCGTCGTTCATCATCAATGCCTCGACCTATGGCAAGCTCTTTCGCAATGTGGCGATGCCTATCGATGTGTGCTCTCGTGCGGCGCGACCGTCGCATGGATCGCAACGCGATCCCTTGACGACCTGCCGGCCCTGGATGGGCTGCTCAGCCAGTTAAAACTGGCCGCAGTTGCCGTCCGTGGCCCCGAGACACTAACCCTACTGGGCGATCGACGTTGGGTCACACCCGCCACGCGCATCCAAGCCGCGTTGGACCCAGCCAAAAAGTGGTTGGCCTACGCATAGTCAAAGGGATCTGGCGAACAGTTAGTCCAGCTGTTAACTTTCGAATTGCAAAAAAGGGGCGTGCATGCATGCTTGTTCCTACTCCTACTCCTACTCCTACTCGAAAATTCTGCGAGTAGGAGTACGAGTAGGAGTACGAGTACGAGAGAACCCTTTGCAATTCAACAGTTAAAGCTGTACGATCTCGAAACGGTAGGTGGTCGCAGGGCCGCGCTAAAAAGACCTGCCCCTTTTTTAGCTGGCAACCGGTACGAGCACTGCGTGTTGAAAGTACATCACATAGATGCCTTGCCAGGCGATGAACTGGGCGATGTACAAGGCACCGACGTACGTTAGTGCGGCGGCTACGCATAACAATCTCGATGACCAACGCATCACAAAGTTGCGTGGCTTGGGGCGACGCGCGCCGTAACCCATCGCGGCTCCCAGCGCAATTTTGGCCGGGAACATCATCGATACGAAGAACAAACTTGGTAACCAGGTTAGTTGTTCTGGTGTGGCTTCGATACGCAGCAAGTAAAGCGGTATCGAGAGTGCAAAAAGAAAGATCAACGAGAATCCCATCGCCAACGGCGCATGACGGAATCGCTGTCGAACTTGTCGCAAGTTGAAGATCTCGCTGAAGCGATTGCGCTCGGCCATCAGGATTTGCAGGAACGGCAAATACAACATGACAAAGGTCAAACTGAGCGCACCGATCAAACCAACTAAACCGAGCAGTCCCGCCACTTTCACCTGTTCGGCTCGCAGGCCGATGATCATCAGCGACACCGGCACGACTAACCATATCAAAGCTCCGGTTGCAGCCCGCAGGCCTAACCACCAGAGTTTCACAAACTGCGTGCGCTGGAACAGCATCCACAAATCATCTGCGGCCTTGTTCCATGTCGAAGGTCTCCAGATCTGCTTGATGAATTTGATAGGTGCGGGCCATAGCAAATGCCACCATCTGCCACCGCGCATCGCGGCCCAGCTAATCCATGCCAACCACACAAAGGCGATGACAAACGCGCCGCCTCTCCAGGCAGCCGACTGTGCTGTCTCCGGCCGCAGCAACTGAACTGAGTAAGAAAGATCCGTTACCAATAGAACCGGTAACCACAACAGGGCGGCCCACATACCGAAGGTTGCCAGGCGACCGGCCAAGTGCAAGCCAGGCAGGGCGGTCGACCAACTGCGTCCTGCCGACAGATTGGCTGCCGCCCGCAACAAGTATCCCAGGCTGGCCAATTGAACGATGGGCACGGCAGCCACGATCGCCAGAAGGACCATCAAGCTGGCAAAGTTCCAAACATTTCCAGCCGACGTCGTTGGCCAATGCCACGCGAGCTTGTTCAGCCAGCTGCGATGCCGAGGAAGCGGCTGTTCCGCGGCGTTCAATACGTGGCTCGCGCCAGCTCCTTCGTCCACCAGCACAGCTTCTGTCGCAGGCAGCTCAGGCGGCGCGACCTGTGGCAGCACGACGGCCTCGACCGGCGATGACTGGTGACCATCAACAATTGGCGGATCAACAGCTGCATTGTGCGCTGTGGTCGGCATGATGGTCTCCGAAAGTTACTGACCAAGTGGATATCGCAGCAATTCTACGATGATAACCCACCTGTTATTCGGAGACCAAAGAAAAATCTTGGCCACTAGAAATCTAAATTCCCAATGTAGCCACCGTCGCCAGACGGTGGACACTCGTGGCCGCGAAACCCACCGCTCGGCTGCGGCACCTACCTAGGCTGCCATACGCTGGGATTGCTCGGCCGGAATCGCAATGCGAACCAAAGCCTCACCCTGTTTGGTGGCAGCCAAGACTATGCTATGCGGATGCGTGATATGCAGCAGCCATTGACCCACTGGTCCGGAAAGCGGCGATGCAGAGTCGAACTCGCCATCGACGATGACCAGATCGCTGGCCCCGATCTTGTGGGCCACGCGCGGCATGGCCGATTTCAAGTCACCGGGAATCAGATTGGCTCGCAGGCCCAACCCCGTGGCTTGTTGGTGAGCTTGTTTGAGCGTGAGGTGAACTCCGCCATCCTTGGCCGATTCGAAACCATCAACGCCCACGTAACGCAGTTGCTCTACACCCGGCTTTAATTGAGCGAGCTGGCAAATGCGCTTCATGCGCTCGCCATTGCCCACTCCCACCTCCAGGACGGAAGCAATCGGGGTGGCCAGGAGAGCGCGAAACATTTCGCGGTCTGTGACTGGACCAGCCAACCGTTGCCAATAGAACCGTTGAAACCAATTCAAGCGGCTCATAACTGCGCAAGCTCCCCTGCTTTGAGTTACCAAGCTTTAATCTGGTCCAAATCCATTTAGACCATCCACTGATGCCGAACAGCCAACGTCCCTGCCAACTGATCGGAGCAAGGCATCCATTGCCAATTGTTCGCGAGCGAACAACTAATCAATGCATCATCGATGCCGCGTGCATCCTTGCTCGCAAGCATCCATGCCACACTCTTGCAAGAGGCGAATCCTTCGCCACTATACTAGCCATCCCGGCTACTAGAAGAGTGTTTGCCAGTGTCGAGCGAACAGTGGTTTCGCCGACACAGGCGTTATCGGCAACCGAACTCCCTTGGGCTGCTAGATGTTTTTCAGCTCGGCAAGGTTTACCTTACTTGCCTTGTTCTCGGAAACCTTCCAAGTCCTCATCCAACTGGTCTTCTCTGCGAGCTCCGCTTCTCTGCGTTTTAGAGATCGTACAGCTTTTAAGTCAGTTGTACGGAGGGCTTGATGTCACCTCTCCCAAGCTTTGCTTGGGGGAGGTCGGAGCCAGCGTTAAGCTAGGCTCCGGGAGGGGGCTCGTTACCGAAGTGGAACTGTTTGCAGCAGTATGCACCACACAAATTGTTTCGCTGCAACCACTTAAAAGCTGGACGATCTCTTCAGAAACAGGGAACTGTGAGTTTGGCGACTACTTCTTGCGATAGAGTTCCACGTGATAGGGTCCACGAAATTGCAACATGAGGGCATCGGAACGCGCGTAGCGATCGAATACAGCTCGCATGAAATGTTCTTCGCCAGGCCAAGGGTAAACGAAGACCAAGGCAAAGTCGCTCAATTGCACATCGTGTTTGGAGTACGCCGAAGGGATTGTATGGGTCAGGCTGACTAAAGGGTCGGTGTCTTCGGCCAACTGCCGGGCGCCTGCGGGTAGAAAATTTCCCTGCCAGATTTCGGCTTGCACATGGTTCTCGTTTAGCAATCGCCGCGCATGTTCGCAGAGAAATTCTTCAGCTTCGATACCGATGGCATCTAAATTCAGCAATGCAGCCAGGCCGGTGACCACGCCGAAACCGCAGCCCCATTCGCAGAACAAGCGGCCATCAGTCCAGTCCCTTTCAACTACGGTGCGCAGAGCTTGCGCGACGTAATCGAAATCGCACTCGATGTATTGCGGCAGAGGTTTCTTGGGGAACTGATCCCAATACCATTCAATGCGGGCTCGACCAGCTTCCAGCCAACTCGACAAAGGAGCCTCGAGTTCGCGTTGATCAACGACCAGGTCCAACTGCTTGAGCGTCATGAGAGCTTGAGTCAATCTGTAAAAGATCTTCGAATTTATTTGGAGCAGGAGAGGCTTTAGGGGATTTTCGACTCAGAGCGGTGGCTCTTCAATTCCTTAACCAACTTGCCCTGAATGTCCAGTAGAGTGCATGATCACTAGTCGATACCCCGACAGAGGTCTTGTCGTAGGCTACTGCCCCTTGTTGCAGGCAAGACCCATCAGCTCGAGGTCTGTTTTTGAAATCGGTCGACGGCATGAATTTCACACGTTCAAGTTCTGAAACGATGACCAATTTCCAGGCGACTCTGGTCAATGTTGGCTACGGTCAACTGGCTTTGCGAGATAGCTTGGGAAGGATTTCCCAAAAGTGGACGTTGTCCAATCCAAAGTGCGTTATTGGAACCGGCACGAATTGTAACGTTTCCTGCAACTTGCCAGGTATCGTTGATCATCATGCACTTTTGGTAATTGGAACTCGCCAAGTGTTCCTGCGTGCCTTGGCTCCTGGACTAACCCGCTGTGGTGAGAATATCTCCGAAATTGTCATTTCTGGCAATGAAGCGGAATTTGCATTCGAGTTGGCTGGCCATCACTTCGTTTATTACCGCCATGCCAATACCCAGCCGACGCGCAAAGAGTTCATCGTCGAACCCGCCCAGACAGTGACTGCCAGCTTGTCGCCCGAAACCTCCAACAGCCAGAGTGTCAGCCGTTCGGTTCCCTCCCCTCTCGTACCGACCACCCCTGCCATGACCGCTCCAACCGCAACCGCCACATCTACATCATCAGATCGCCTGCGTTTCACCTTTGTACGCGCCCTAGAAAAGAACCGCGCACAAACACAGGCTGGCTCTTCAGCTAATGCCAATGACAAAACTAATTCAGGCGATCACCCAGCCTGGGTCGAGGAAATTGTTCGACAGGCGCTTCGCCCCGTCGAATCGCGATTGGATGATTTGTCTGCTCCGCTCATTAACATTCAACGTCGACTGCGCCGCGACGCGCGGCAACGCAAACTGCGCCGCAACTCGCGACGGGCCAACCCAGCCCAACCGCAGTCGGCTGCCCTGCCACCGGAACTGATTCAATCTCAATCCAACGTCGAGAAACTTGTCGGTCAGCACACTAGTCGCTTGGAACAAATCAATCAGCATGTCAACCAATTGGTGACTCGCTTGTCCAGCGTTGATCAACTGCTCAACAACTCCACCAGCAGTCACCAAGACCTGGCCCGCAAATCGATCCAATCGAACTTTGAAATTAGCAAGCTGCAACAAGAAATGCTGACGCTGTTTGCCCAGCTTCAGTCGCAACTGGAACGACCCTCAACGAGCGACGAACAACGCTTGTGGCAATCGGGGGTTGAAGCGCAACTAGCCGAACTTCAGTCGTCGATGTTAGCGTTGGACGACATTAAACATGCGCTCGAAATGGCCGTTTCCCAAACAACTTCGATTCGTAGCGATCTTGATCTGCAACGTGATCAGATTGTCGATGCAATTCAGCGTCCCGATGTAGTCGCGCCTTCGATCGATCAAATCAATCAGTCGATCAACGAAACGGTCGCGCGTTGCCTCAGTCAAGAGCTGAACGATGGGATCCAAGCATCGCTGCGCAAGTCCCTGTTGGGGCCTTTGACCCAAGAGGTATCCGACAGCCTGGCCGCCAATTTGGCGAGTCAGTTAGCCGCCATCACCGACCAGTTCGCCGGCCTGACCAGCCGCCTGAACGGAATCCCAGGTGAATTGTCGAGCACGCTCGCCGGAGTGCTACAGAATCAACAGCCTCCGGTTTCAGCTTCAGAGCTGTCCGAACGCATCGCCGCGTCGCTGGGCCAATCGATCAGCGATTCACTGAACTCCTCGCTGTCGGATTCACTAAACGCATCTCTCAGCGCGTCGCTGAACGAGTCCATCCAGGCATCGCTGGGCGAATCGCTCATGGCCTTGCCTTTGCTGACCACGCCTGGCAGTGAATCAATCGGACAACTGAACGATATATCAAACGCGGCGCTGCATCAGTCGTTATCCACTTCGCTGGGGCAATCACTCAAGACATCGCTGACCGACGCGCTCGGAGAAACGCTCGGCTCGTCGCTCAGCCAGTCGTTATGCGAATCGCTGAATGAATCGCTCAGCTCGCGCTTAAATGAGTCTCTGAGCGCTTCGTTGAACTCGCTGAACGCAACCCTGGTGGCATCGGTGGCTGCAGCGCTTAGCGAGACACTGCCGACGGTCGTGGCCCAGTCCCTCTCGCAATCATTGCCCCAACCGATTTCTCAATCGATCATTCCCAGCGTTACCGAATCGCTCTCGCAAGCCTTGTCGGCTTCTTTGACCGCATCCGTTTCGCACACGATCGAACAATCCTTGGCTTCGCTACCACAGGTTGTTCCAGTCCAAAACCACATCCCATTGGCAACCAGTCAGCAACTGGCTCCACTGGCTGCGACTGCGTACGAAGTGCCAGCTGCGCTGAGTTTGCCTACTGTTAGTGAACTGCTACCTGCGCAGGCTGGTGCGCCTGAGATCGACTTGACGCCAGTCGACGACGAACCCGGCTTCCAGTCTCAGCCCTACCGGGGGCTGTCTTATCTATCAGAAGCCTATCAGCAGCCCTCGTCGCCCTCGGTCGTTTACGATTCGCAGCAAATCGAAGCAGCGGGTTCCATTTCTGCCGATTATCAGTCGGACGCGTATCAACAACCGGTAGTTGAATCAGCTGAGCTTGAAGAAGTAATCGAACTGGAGCCAGAGATTGAGCTGGAAAACAACCAGTCGTATCTGTCCTCGGAAGTAGTCGAGGCAGCACCTGAGACCAGCGAAGGCTTTGAAGTCGAGTCCGATCTGCCTGGCGAACTGCCGAGTTGGTGGACCAAGCAACAAACAGATTCGCGACCGGTTACCGGCAGCCAACCGATCGAGCCTGAAGTCGAAGCGCCGGCGCAGTCCAATTGGCCCGGCCAAAACTACTTCGAACGCAATTATTTCCAAAGCGGACAAGAACCCGGCGCAGTCGCGGCAGAGGATCAACTTCCACCGGCCGATGTCTATGGATCGCAGCCAGCCAGCGAAGGCTACGCATCCTCCGCTTTCTCCGACGAGCAACTGGAAATCGTTCCTGAGGTCGATAATACCTTCCCCAGCGGCGTTTACGAACCTGGCGCAGCCCAAACCGCCGCCGAGGGTTTTGATTCATCGCCGTACAACCCCTATGCGCCTATTGGCTATGAACCAGAAGTCGAAACCGGCCAATACTCGCCCAATAGCCAGGCAGCCGATCTGGATGACAACGAGCAGGCCGAAGCTGCCTACGCAGGCGTCGGTCCGGTTGGTCACGGCGGATATTCACCCGAAGCTTACGGGCCCGAAGAAGAGATGCTGGACGCATATCAGCCTGCACCGGAGCGGCCTACGCAGTCGGTACAGGCCGCCGAAAACCCCACGGTGCGCGCTTCAGAAGTCGGTGGCGAACACCAAGAAGATGGCGATGAGAGCGTCGAAGATTACATGCGCCGGCTATTGGCTCGCATGCGCGGTGTAAGCGAAACCGAAATCAGTTTGCCAGGCATCGATCAAAACAAGCCCAGCAATCAACCGGCCCCCAAAGATCCTTCGGCCGTTAAGCCATCCGCGACAACGGAGCCAACCGCCAACGCTGAACAAATCACGGAAGACTGGACTGAGCCATTCGATCCCGATAAGTACGTTCCGCGCGGTGCGGCCCCTGAAAAGAACAAGGACCTGAATGCTCTGCGCGAACTGGCCAACAACTCCGCCCGCTCGGCGATTCAAGTCAGCGCTCGGCGCCGACAGGGCAGCGCAATCCTGCTGAAGTCGGCCATCGCCTTCGTCGGTCTCTTCGCCGGTGTCGCCTTGGTTTCGATCAATGGAGCACGCATTAACATTGCGTTCATCGCCACTATTGCCTCGTTCTTAGTGGCTCTGATCTGGGGTTACGATACCATCACCTCCATGCGCCCGCTTGTTCAGGCTATGACGGGTCCCAAGGACCCCAGCCCTGAACCTCAAGAGCCAGTGTAGCGGAAGCCGTCAAGGCTTTCGAACCTGAAACGCTCGACGCGTTCCGCTACCGAGAACTCTGTAGCGGAAGCCGTCAAGGCTTTCGGATCTGCAATGCTCGAAACGCTTGACGCGTTCCGCTAGTGTGGCTTTCGTACCACATTTTTGAGACGGGTTGGGAAGGTCCGGCCCCAATCGAAAACTCTTTTGCTACAATCTGCTTACTCGGCTGACGGGGAAAAGTTGTTCCGCGGGCGCGCTGTTTGCCGATAACATCAACATTTCGCTTTCTCACTTCGAGAGCCAGCGTTTATCTGTCGCGTATCTTCCCCATCTTAACGGCAGCGAGGCTATGACTCATAACGTGCGTTTGTGTTTGGTATTGCATAACCACCAGCCCGTGGGCAATTTTGATGGGGTCATTGAGCAGGCATACCAAGATAGTTACTTGCCGTTCTTGGATGTATTTGAAGACTACGGCGCGCTCAGAATTTCGCTGCATACCTCCGGTCCTCTGATGACTTGGCTGGCCGAAAAGCATCCCGAATACGTGCGCCGCGTGGCGGCGCTGGTGGCGGCCGATCGTATTGAGATCATCGGTGGACCGTTCTACGAACCGATAATGCCGATGCTGCCTAGTCGCGACCGTATCGGGCAAATTCGCCGTTATACCGAATACCTTAACGAACTGTTCTCAACGGATGTGCAGGGCATGTGGATGCCCGAACGCGTTTGGGAAAGTCCACTGACAACCGATATCGCTCGGGCTGGCATTGCTTATACGGTGTTGGACGACTATCACTTCAAAGCTGCCGGCTGGGGCGAAGACGATCTGCACGGATACTTCGTTACCGAAGATGATGGCAGCCTGCTGCGCATCTTCCCTGGCAGCGAAAAACTGCGCTACCTGATTCCATTTGCTGCCGCTCAAGACACGATCGACTATGCTCGTAGCGTCGCCAATGAGCATCCCGATGCCGTTTTGGTCTTTGGTGATGATGGTGAGAAGTTTGGTACCTGGCCCGATACCAAAGTGCACGTGTACGAGCGCGGTTGGTTGCGCAGCTTCCTGGATGCGCTAACGGACAACCAATCCTGGTTGCAGACCTGCCGCCTGAAAGACGTGGTCGACGACCAACCGCCACGCGGAAAGATCTATCTGCCCGATTGCAGCTACCGCGAAATGACCGAGTGGGCATTGCCGGTGCCCCAACAAGATTTGTACGAAGATGTGATGCATGTGCTGCACGAGCATCCACGTTGGGCAGACATGCAACGTTTTGTTCGCGGCGGTAACTGGCGCAACTTCAAGGTACGCTACACCGAAGCCAACGAAATGTATTCACGCATGATGTTGGTTAGCCGCAGGTTGGAGCAAGCCAAACAACTGGGTGCCGATGCCCAGGTGTTGGCAGAGGTCGAAGACCAGCTCTATCGTGGGCAGTGCAATTGCCCGTATTGGCACGGTGCCTTCGGTGGCATCTACTTGCCGCACTTGCGCAATGCCATCTATCGCGAACTGATCCAAGCGGATACTCAACTGGATCGCTTACAACATGGCGACGGATCTTGGGTCGAAGCCACGACGGAAGATTACGACTTCGATTTGCGGCCAGAAGTTCGACTGGCCAACGATCAGATGATCGCCTTTGTCGCTCCCGCGCAAGGCGGCATGTTGTACGAACTGGATATTCGTGACGTATCACACAATATCTTGGCGACTCTTCAACGCCGACCTGAAAGCTACCACCGCAAAGTGCTGCGGGGTGCCTCAGGTGCTGACCAGGCGGTCTCCAGCATTCACGATCGGGTGGTCTTCAAACAAGAAGGTCTCGACAAACGATTGCAGTATGACCGCTTCCCTCGCAAGAGTTTCCTCGAACACTTTTACGATAACGACGTAACGCTTGATCGCGTGGCTGAAGGCCTGGCGGACGAGCGTGGTGATTTCGTAGCGATGCCTTTCGAGGCCAAGTTGCGTCGTGGTGCTGGCAAGATTCAATTGCAGATGACTCGCGAAGGCAACGCGTGGGGTATTCCACTGAAGCTAACCAAAGCGATCACGATGGAAGAAGGCGATCCCCGCCTGTTTGTGGCCTACATGGTCGAAGGTGCTCCGCGCGATCGACAAATTCATTTGGCCTTGGAGTGGAACTTTGCCGGTATGCCTTCGGGTGCAGACGACCGTTTCTTCTATAACGGCAGCGGCCAGCGCTTGGGACAACTCGGTACGCGATTGAACTTGAGCAGCGAACGTCATCTGGGCTTGATCGACCAATGGCAAGGACTGGATGTTTTCATCTCGCTCAATCGGCCGGCCGGTTTCTGGACATTCCCAATTGAGTCGGTCAGCCAGAGCGAAGCCGGTTTTGAACTGGTTCATCAATCGGTTTGCGTTATGCCACACTGGTTAGTGCAAGGTGATGCCGAAGGCAAGTGGTCGGTACAAATGGAAATTCGTATCGTGCATTCGCACCAGCCATGCACCGATGCGATGACGCATCAGACCGTGGCAATGAGCTAAAGCGAGCGCTGATGGCCGAACTAATCGATTGCGGTCCGGTAAATGTTCTGGTCTCAGCCAGACACGGACGCATGTTGGTCAACCGTCACGACATTTACATAGGACGTTCGATCATCGAACTCGGAGAGTTTTCCGAGGGCGAGGTAGAACTGTTCAAGCAGGTCGTTCGCCCCGGCAGTTTTGTGTTCGAAGCTGGGGCAAACATTGGCGCACATACGGTGCCACTGTCGAAACTAGCCGGGCCCACTGGCCACGTATGGGCCTTCGAGCCGCAACGGATCGTCTATCAAACGCTGTGTGCCAATCTGGCTCTCAATAGTCTGCTAAACGTAACGGCTTTGTGCGCGGCAGTTGGCAATCAAGCGGGGCAGCTGCTGATCCCAGGTATCGATTACACGCGCGAGAACAACTTCGGGGGACTGGGACTGGAGGGCCGAACCAGCGGTGAGCCCGTCCAAGTGCTGACCATCGACTCAATGCGGTTACCCCGGCTCGACCTGTTGAAGGCAGATGTGGAGGGTATGGAGCAGGTTGTGCTCGAGGGTGCGCGCGAAACCATCACCCGCTGCAAACCCATTCTGTATGTCGAGAATGACCGTCAAGAAAAGTCAGCCGCCTTAGTTGCGCTGATCAAGCAGATGGGATACATCGCTTACGAACACTTGCCGCGCATGTATTCACCGACCAACTTCTTTGGTCAAAACCAAAACCCCTTCGGCAATATCGTCTCGATGAATCTATTGGCCATCCATCAATCGATCCCCGCCAATATCCAGGGCTTGAAGCAGCTGTAGAGTGGTAGTCGGCAGCTGTGGTTCTCATGAGTTTTCTCCGCGGGCTCTGCGCACTCTGCGTTTCAAATACATTTTTAAACGCAGAGACGCAGAGGATCGCAGAGTAGGGTATCGCGGTGCGATTGGGCCGCCAACCTTCAATTACTTGGCTTTGAACGTATAAATGCGTCCACCGGTCGTTGATGAAAAATAGACTTCGCCCTTTTCATCTTCACCGAAGGTCACGATTGGCAGCGCAGCCGGCCAGGCGACGACTCGGTTCTCGGTGGCTTTGCCCGAACCATCTAGCTTCAAAGCCCACAGTTTACCGGAGACGTAATCACCATACAGGTAATAACCAATCAGTGACGGATATTTGGTACCGCGATAGACTTGGCCGCCTGTGATCGACTTACCCCAGGCGTCGGTGTGTGGGTATTCCCAAACGGGATCGACAAAGTCTTTGGACTTGGTGACCAAGTCGTTGTCTTTGAATTCTTTGGCACCTGGCCGTGCGACGTGAGTTGCTTCTCGTTTGCTCCAACCGCAGTTTCCGCCTTTGGGAACGATGTTGATTTCTTCCCACAGATTTTGTCCGACATCGGCACACCACAGCTCACCGGTCTGGCGGTCGAACGAAATGCGCCATGGATTGCGAACTCCATACGCAAAAACTTCGCCACGCGCGTTGGGTGTTTTCACGAAGGGGTTGTCTTGCGGAATGCCATAGGCCAGACCGGGCGACTTGTTATCGACATCGATCCGCAAGATCTTGCCGAGGATGGTGGAAAGATCTTGAGCCGACTTGAGCGGATCGTCGCCCATGCCACCATCACCAAAGGCGATGTAGAGGTAGCCGTCTTTACCGAATTCGAGTGTGCCGCCATTGTGATTCCAGAACGGCTGCTTGACCGTCATCAGCACTTCTTCGCTGGCTGGGTCAGCTTGCGTGCGTTCCGCGTTGGCTTTAAAGCGAGAGATCACCGACAGGTGTTCTTCGGCTTTGCTGGTGTAGTACACAAATAACTCGCCGTTCTCTTTGAACTTGGGATGGAAGGCCAGCCCCAATAGTCCTTCTTCATTCATGCGGTCATCATAAGCGACCTTGTCTTCGATCTCGAGAAACGGTGTGGGTTCCTCGACTTGTGGGTCGTTGGGCATGACATAGATCGTACCCTTTTGGCCGACGACAAACACGCGATTGGTACCGTCACCCGCATGGGTCACGACCACCGGACGATCAAATTGCAGTTTGGGAAAAGCGACTTCGACTTCGACATTGAGCGGTGTTTGGTTGACACCTTTAGCCATTGAGGGTTCGGCGGCCACGCTGTTCGATACGGCACTGCTCAGCCAGGCCGCACTCAAACCGAGGCAGCCAACCAGGAGTCGAGATTTCAACATAGATACCTGCTTTTCGAGTTGGGGTTTATCTTGTTCAGTTGTTCCTACGCACAGATTAGGCAGGCCAGGACGAACATGCAAGTGTCCCCGACCCATATGCACGTCAACACCTCCCATTCGGGATTAGAGTACACACGGGAACCGGGGATAGTGCAATGCCGCCTGCGAGCTTGAAGCCGTTTGTCGCGAACCGCTACACTTACATTGGCTCCACTATTGGCTCCACTTACAAATTCTCGGCTGATCGCTCACTTTTCGGACGGTATTTATGATTCGCTGGCTAGCTTGGTTATCCCTCGTGGCCGTGTCGCACTCGTTGTTGTCCGCCGAGCCAAAATTGACTCAGACGGAAGTCTTTGTTGCGGGCCAACACAGCATTGCCCTATACCGCATTCCAGGCCTGGTCGTAACACCCAAGGGAACAGTCCTAGCCTATTGCGAAGCTCGGCGCGACAGCCGTTCCGATTGGGGCGAAATCGAAGTTCACTTGCGCCGGTCCACCGATGGCGGAAGGACCTGGTCCGATGCGCAGCATGTGGCCCATCGAGCGCCGCGCATCGAAGGTAATCCCACCAAATCCACCGGCGGCGAAAAAGAACAAACCGTCAACAATCCCGTAGCCATCGTCGACTCGCCATCGGGGGCCATCGAGTTTTTGTATTGCATCAACTATGCACGGTGCTTTTCCATGCGCAGTATCGACGACGGAATTAGCTGGAGCGAGCCGGTCGAGATCACCTCAGCCTTCGAGCCACTGCGAAAAGAATATCCATGGACGGTAATAGCCACGGGCCCGGGGCACGGCATTCAACTCAAAGGTGGTCGACTGGTGGTGCCTATCTGGTTGGCCTATGGCAAGAACGGGGCCCATCATCCGTCGGCCACCGCCACTATTTATAGCGACGATCACGGTCACAGTTGGCAATGTGGCGAGATTGCGGTGCCTGACGTCGAGCCCTTTGGCGATCCCAACGAAACCATGCTCACCACGCTCAGCGATGATCGAGTGATGTTGATGACGCGTAGCGTCTCCAAAGCTAATCGCAAAATAGTCGCGACTAGTCTGGATGGCGCCAGCCAGTGGAGCCAACCACAGTTCCACCCTCAGCTTTGGGAACCAATATGTATGGCTAGCATCGTCAACTATCCGTTGCGGAAAGGTACGTTGCTGTTCAGCAGTCCACATTCACTCGGTCGGGACAAAGACGGAGAGGAGATTCCCGCTGGCCGTGGTCAGCGTGAAAATCTGTCGATCAAGCTCAGTCGCGATGACGGTCAGACTTGGCCCATCAGCCGCACGCTCCAGCCCGGACCAAGCGCCTATTCGGATCTGGCCGTATTGCCCGGTGGCGATGTGCTCTGCTTGTATGAAAGCGGCAACCGTATCATGTGTGCCCGCTTCAACTTGGAATGGGTGAGCCAAGCAGCACATTAAAATCGCAGTGATAACTTGCGTGGACACTCGCGGTTACGTCGCGTCGCACTCACCAGTCACGCACTTCTTCGGACACTTTCCAGTAGTCGTGCCATTATGGTGTCGCAGAGAGATTCATTTCTTCTCGCGCTGCTCGATGCGCTCAAGTGCCCAGATAGTGGCAAAGTGGCCTGGGGCAGGAGGATCGTCTTTCCAACGCACCAGGCTCTGGCGAGTAGCCGGATCGGCGACCCACCCCAGCGCAATAGTCGACATGAAGCGAACGCTGGGTGATTCGGGAAAAGGCCCGATCTTATCGGCGATGCGAACTTCTAATTCGTCGGTTAGTTCTTTGTTCTCGCCATTTTCCCACAAGCGCCCACAAGCCCAAATCGCAGTCATGCGGGTGATCAACCCACGGTTCGGATCTTTGGGCACAAACTGGATCAGCATGGGCTTGGCGGCTTCGAATCGTCGCAGTCCCATCGCTTCGAACAAGTGAGCCATCCGGCGCAGGTCGCGCTGTTGAAACTTTATCGTGGTCGGATCGTTCCGGCCTTCGATCCAAGTTGTCAGGAGATCACACCACACCGTCAAGTGCGCGAAGATCGCCTCCAAACTGGCTTGATCCGTAGCCAGATGCCTGAGCGCCCAACCGGCCGTAATGCAGACTTCCGATCTCGAATGATCCAGCAGCTTGAGTAGCTGTGGTACATGCTCGGGCCTCTGGAATTCGACGGTCAGGCGAATAGCTTGTTCAAGTGGTCGCCAGCTTTCACTGTTTAAAACTGCTGCCAACTGATCATGTACTTGCTGTGTGTGTTCAGGCGATCGATTGCCATGCGCAATAATTCGCAAGCGCGCCTGGTCACGCAAGCTCGGATGCGGATCATCCAGAGCAGAGATCAAGCTTGGCAACGTGTCTTCATTGTCTAGCTCGGCAATTTGATCGATGGCCAGCGAGCGAACTTGCGAGTCAGCATGTTTCAGGCGTGCCTTGGCGGTGCTCTGCGCTACCGCAGGATTCTTTCGACAGAGCCACTGGTAGGCGGCGCGTTCGGCAACCGGAGAGCTTTTGTCGGCGATCTCTTGAATAAAGGTGCTGACACTTTCTGCCGGTGCGCTGGCCAACACGCAAACCGCCAGTAGCTCTGGATATTGAGCCCCAGATTTCTTCAACTGGGTAGCCAACTCGAGTTGGCTGTCCTGAGCCAGGTTGCCGATGGCGCGCGCCGCGGACACTCGCACTGGCTCGCCTCGCGTTTCATCCAGCACGATTGACTTCAGTGCGTCTAGATCTTCGGTCGACCCCAAGGCGGCTACGCCGTCGATTGCCAGTTGCAATTGCACCGGGTTAGCCCGTGAGTCCTTCAGTCGCGCACGCCAGGTCGCCAGCGCCTGAGGTTTGCGCCACTTCAAACAAGCCGCTTCGACGACCGGTTGT
Source organism: Rania fehmarnensis (assembly GCF_056494185.1). NCBI lineage: Bacteria > Pseudomonadati > Planctomycetota > Planctomycetia > Pirellulales > Pirellulaceae > Rania > Rania fehmarnensis. The sequence continues at coordinate 7,057,645 of NZ_CM151398.1, read as the reverse complement.
ATAAGGCGGTCTCCACTGCCGATCTTCCAGTACAGATCGACATGTTCGCCCGTATCCATTTCGCAAGCTGCGGCCACTAACTCTGCGCGGACATAAGGATCGGTTTCGCCACTTTCTAATCTCGCATTCGTGGCCGGCAATAGCTCAGAACGATTGAGCGTCGGGCTGTCCGGCACGCGCAGAATCGCTTGAGCGGCTCGCATGCGCTCCGAGGAATAGGGCGATGCCAGTTGCCTGGCGTTGACTTGAATGTTGGGAGTCTCGTACTCAGAATCCCAATTGATGTTCAATTGTGGATCGCTCTGCCACAAGTACTCGACCGGCACCGGATCGGCGGCATGTAAGGCTGCTGAAATCGAACCGATCCATACTAGTAATATTCTGGTTAAATTTAGCATGTTCTCTTAATCGGGTCGCGTTAATTGCCAGGTGCGAACTGCCAGGATAAGCAGGCAACTCACCGTCATTCCAATTCCAATCCACCAAGAGGTGGGCAGCAATGAATACTCTTCAAATCCAGGCGTACGAATTTCAGCCAGGGCGGCAGCCGCAGGATTGATCAGCAAGACGCGTTCGACAAGCTCAGGACCAAAGGGCTTACCACGAGCGAGCCATACCAATAGCGTGCCGGCAAAGAGAGCCAACAACACACCGTAACTGGTCGCCGTCGCCGCGGCGGCTGATTTCAAGAACGCGCTGACCATGGCGCTAATCGCAATGATCAACATGGCCGACAGGATCAGTGACACGAGCACTCGCTGAACTTGTGGCGCGATCGAAGGTTGAATCCACATCATCACCACGTAACCGGGCAATGTCGCCAGCAAGATAAGCGCCATGGTCCATACTACGCTCATCAGTTTGCCAACCACGATCCGTACGGCCGACATGGGCGTCATGCGCAACAAATTCCAACCACCGGTCTCTCGCTCGCCAGCTATCAAACCCGCTGCCAGGCTGGGGCCAAGCACAATCAGCAGTGATGTTTGCATCAAGACCAAGGTGGCGGCAATTCTATTTACGCCCCAACTGACAGTGCCAGTGGCAGATATGACCGTTAACAACAACGAGACAATCGCGCAGATGGAAACCAACCGCACCAACCAGTGAAGCCGACCGAATTTACGCGTGCGAAATTCCTTGACCATTACCGGATTGATCCACAGCGGGATACCCGCGGATCGGGATTGTGGATCGATCAAGTAACTCACTCGACGTACCATGCGTCCCTTTTCGCGATCTTGGGACATGACCCCGGTTGGCTTGGGGCGATCTGATCGATAGGGGCTGAGCGCGTTATAGGTGGCAATGGCACAGACTGCACTAAAGAGCACTGCGGCTAGGCAATACCCCATCCAACCTTCGGCTAGCGCCAGATCGGAAGTGACAGCATCCGTGCTCGTTAACGAACGCAGCGCGCCCAGCGGCGAGAGTTGCGTCAGCAGGCGAGCGAGCACACCTGAGATACTCGCCACGTTGCCAATGATCGCCGATGGAGCCAACGAGAGCACCACTAAGGCCAACACTGCGGCATACGTCCAGCGCAGGCTCGAATCGCTAGTCGCGGCCCGCGAACTGACCCACAAACCTACGGCGCTGAATTGCAGCGACATCGCAAACAGCACAGCCAAAAGCGGCAGGATTTGATCGCGTGCGGTCAGGCCACCCATGGCATAACAAGCCGCCAGCGCTGGCAAACTAACCGAGATGATCAGCCCAGCCAAAATAAAATTGCTGAGCAGCTTGCCCAGATAAATATCCCAGCGATTCATGGGCGAATTCAGCAGTAGCGCCAGCGTACCGCGCCGTCGCTCCGTGACGAGCGCCGTAGCCGGAAAGGCGGGCACGAGCAGAAAGATGGCCGCTGCCAAGGCATAAGCCAGCGGACCGAAAACCTGCATCGATCCTTGGCTGACGGTATCAGCCTGGCTGAGCAAATTTGTTTCGTTAACTACGCTTACACGTGAATCGCTCGGCCAGCGTATCCACACCAACACGCTCGCCAACAAGGCACACGCAATAATCGAGGCCACCGTGCGCGTGGCTCGCAGGCGATCTAATAGTTCGCGACGAAGGACGGCAGTGTTCATCATTGTTTAGGACCAGCTACACTCAGGAAGGCGTCTTCGAGGTCACTGGCCACTTCACGGAACTGGGCGATTTCGATTTGTTGGCCGACCAGGTGTTGCAACAATCCAGCCAACTCGCCCTCGGTACGCGAAGTAGGAAAGCGTAGTACGCGCTCCGTTTGACTAACACTGAGCGTCTCGTCAGCCTGCACCCAACCTGCCAAGACCTGCTGCGCATGCTCGATTTGTTCGGGCCGTAGCAATTGGATTTCAAAGCTTCGGCGCGGACAAAGTTGGCGCATCACGTCGTCTAAACCTCCGAAGGCTCGCAACTTGCCCCCAGTGATAATCGCGACGGTATTACAGATGCGCGCCAACTCGGGCAGAATGTGACTAGTGACAATCAGAGTCTTCCCACTGGCGGCCAGCTTCAGCAGTAACTCACGCATTTCAATGCGCGCTGTCGGATCCAGTCCGTTAGCAGGTTCATCCAGAATGATGACTTCAGGATTATGCAGCAGCGTTCGCGCGATGCCAACACGTTGTTGCATACCATGACTGAGACTCTCAACAAATTTGTCCTGCATATAAGCCGAGTTGGTCGTCTCGAGAACTTCGTCGATCCGCTTCTTGCGATCTCGTACCGATATGCCATAGGTTGCGCCAAAGAAGTCGAGATACTCACGCACCCGCATGTTGTCGTAAGAACCAAACCGATCGGGCATGTAACCCACCAACTGTTTGATCTTGCGTGAACCTTGCGCACAATCGACACCAGCGATCGACGCGCGGCCAGAGGTCGGTCGCGATAGACCGACCAAGATCTTGATACAGGTTGTTTTGCCAGCGCCGTTGGGGCCAATAAAACCCAGGATTTCACCACGGCGCACACGAATGCTGAGCGCATCCAACGCCGTGAATTCACCGTAACGTTTGGTCAACTGATCGGTTTCGACAACGATGTCGGGACTGCTCATTGTTGGCTTTCGAGATTAACGTTGGGCGACTTGCCCATCAATGTTGATACGAAGGTAGTCGACCTGCCAGTTGGCGACTTGACTACCCATGTCAAGAAGGGACCTGCCTTCTGGATTGGTGATGTCCAGTTCCAAGTCGATGAATCCGCCACGGGCCAGTGCCAGTACGGCAGGGTCAGTGATGCGAACTTGCAGCGCACTGAGAGGGCTGTTGAACTGTTCCAGCTGCACGCGTTTATTATCGACGATGGCTGATAGTTTTACAGTACGCTGCGGGGCGCGCATTTGTAGTTCGACTTGAATTTCGCTGGCTTGCAGCGGTTGAACTTGGGTGGGGATTTCAAAACGCAGTGCGATCTTGGCACCAATCGATGTTTCCTGTCGCCACCAACCAGCGGTGTTGGAAAAGTTGGCCGCAAACGAGCCCTCAAACTGAAATGTACGAGCTCGTAAAACCGTATGCGGAACGTGCACCTGTTGGCCAGAGGGCACCGGCTCCAATTTCAATGGCAGCACGACCAAAGCGGACCCTCGTTCGTCGCGAGGTTGATCCCACTTGATCGGAGTCGGCCAGAGTTTGGTCCAACCCATTACGGCTGGATAACTCGGATAACTTAAATCGCTCTCGGTGGCTTGCAATTGTTTGTAGAACTCATCGCGTCGAGTTTGTTCGTCATTGACGATCGTAGTGCCCAGCCAAGAATCAGCCAGCGTCAAATGTTTGGTACCAACCGGCGTCTGCTTGCCCGGCTCTAATCGCTGCGCCGGCTGCGGATCACCGGCCCAGTATTGCACCACGGCATCTTCCAAAGGTTCCATGCCCTCAGGCAATTGGATCGATAAACCTTGCTGATCGATGACTCCAACTACATCTAACGTTTGCGGTGGTATAGCAAACTTGGTTTGCATGCGCCACAGTCCATTGGGCCAACCAGAACTAGATAGCTCCCACTTGCCATGATCGATCCAGGTCCAGCGACGCAGGTCTAGTTGTTCCGTCGTGCGCGGCCAGTCGACCAGTGAATCGCTTTCCGCAGTCAGCTTGGCCTGATCTACGCCCGACATATACGTGGCGGTCCACTCGGTGCCTTGCAATATGTCGGAACCAGGTTGAACTTCGATCAATTGAACATGGGCAGAGGTGTTGGGGATGTCGCGGCGCAAGTTCAGCGAGGCTACCAGCAGAGGCAGCGCTGACGCGATGGATATCAATGGCACTAGCCAGCCCAGTGAAATCAATTTACCGAAATACCAACATACGGTTCCGCATGTGCATAGTGCCAGGCAGAATCCAAAGACGACGGTTAGCACAAAGCCGCGATCGAGAACGGGATTGCCGATATGTCGAACCGGATAGAGAACATCAGCAGTATCAAGAGGCGTCGCCGTCGAGCGATGCTCATACAGACGATCGGAAATCGGTTGTGCCCAACCGCGCATTTGAAAGTTCGTGTTGTAATCTTCACCAGGCTTACGTTGCGATTGGCGAGGCTGTATCCACCCGGCCGCGCCCAGTGTCGTAACCAACAATCGCCCTTTGCCCACTTGGTACCAAATGGCTGCAGGAAAGCCATCGATGGTGTGGGAGACATCGCCTCCGACTTGAGTTGTGCGCCGTAATCGAATCGGCGTATCATCTTCGACCGTGCGGTCTTGCTCTGATAATGGCGAGACCATCGCATGTTCCACCACAAAGCGATTCAGTTCAATATCGTCTAGCATTTGACAAGACATGCCATCGGATAACAGACGGCGGAGATTCTCCGGAGTTATCAGATCAAACATTACCCACACGCGACCACCGGCGGCCAGCCAGCGTTTCATGGCATTCATTGCCGCCAAATCGCGAAAGGGTCGGTCGTTGGCGATCACGATGACATCCAGTCCTTCCCAATCCACCATTTGACAGGGCAGGTTTTCGTAATCGATCGACAACATCCGCCGGCTCAAGTCCGAATCGACTCGGGCTGCAATCGCTAGTTCATAGGAGTAGTGTGGCGGCAGAGGTGGCCATTGCCATTCGGCTAATCCCGGCGCATCAGGGTCGCTTGCCAAGGCTGTGATCAGTGTGTCGGTGGCCATCATGGCGCGCAGCGAATCGATCATGGGCGTGCCGGCTTTGCCCACCAAGACGCGCTGTGGATTCTGCGGATCGTTCAGCGAGAAACTGATCTCGACAACTCCGTCGGGCCTCAAGTTGGCAGGCACACGTAGTCTCAGTTCGATACTTCTCATGCCCTTAGGCGGAACATAAACATTCGAAGCAGCCTGGAGGTCCGGGGCTGTATCGATCTTGGCAATGGCTACTGCATTACGACCCTCGGTCGAAGAATTGCTAATGATGGCTTGTAACGCAATTGTTTTGCCCGGCCGAGGGCGACTGAACGGGGCCATCGTAACCCCTTCCAGTTTTAGACCCTCAGCATTCAATGCTTGTTCAGCGTTTTGCGCTTGGGCGGGCAGCGTACTGCTGATCACCGACCACAGCAGGACAAGTCCCCAGAAAGTGATTGGATGGATCCGAGAAGACAACAGCATGGGAGGTAGACTAGCGAATCAGCAAGTGGCAGGGAATGAGGAGCCCCCAATCATAGACGGTTTCAACAGCGTATGCCACTATCGACGCACTGAAACTACTTGGCCCAAGACATTAGCCGGCCAACGCCACTACCTGGTTTGGCTAACGGCCACGCGCTTAGAATACTCCTGGGCTGGAAACCCTCGGCATGGAACTCGATTAATCACCCCGCTGACTATTGGACGCGATCATGCGACTTCGACTGCTGCTTTGCCTGTTGGCCCAATGGCTGTTTTCGGCAACTCTACCGGGTGCGGAACTTATTCAGCTGAACGAGCAGAACTTCGACAAGCTTTGCCCACGTGGTAAAGAGAGTGATGCGATCTACGGGGACTGGGTCTTACGCAACGAACACCTGGTCGCCGTGCTTGCACAACCAACTTCGACACGTAACGCAAATATGGGTGTGCGCAATGTAGGTGGAATGTTGATTGACATGACCTTGCGCGGAGTCAATTCCGACCAGCTGGGTTGCTTTTATCCAGGGGGCGGACGATTCAATTTTCATGACATGGCTCCAGCCACAGTGCGAGCCGATGGAAAACAAGAGCCACTGGGTTCCAATACACGCTTCGAAGGGCGACGACTTGAAGTCAGTTTCGGTGGTACTCCAACCAAAGGCAGCGATAGTGTGGCACTGGTCACCTATCAACTGGGCGATGGCGACGAAGCCCTGGGCTACGCGGTCGAAGTAACCAATAAACTGGCCGGCCAACTGGAGATCCTTGCGCTCGACACGCTGCGCTGTGATGGTCCTTCGTTCAAATCGGAATACGAAGACACTCTGCGCACCGTCTGGGCTGCTGATCAATACTTCGGCCAAGCCTACGGCATCTTGCCTACCGTCGGTCCACTGCAAGTGGGCAAAGAAGCTCGCATCCTTTCGCTAACACATAAAGAAGTTCCGACAATCATCGAGGCTGGCCAATCGCACAGTTGGAGTGGCCAGGTAATTTGCAGCCAAGGAGTACCAGGCATTCGATCCATCGCCGGCGCGCTGCGAAACAATCGTCCGATTCAATATTATCAATTGGAGCTGAACGCGGCAGATGGCGCCGTCAGTAGCTGCACAGTTGAATTTAAACGTGATGGTAAGTCGTTAGGTTTGGTCAACTCTGACAGGCAAGGCTGGGTGCGCATGCGCTTGGAGCAAGGCGACTACGACGTCTTGATCCGCCCCTACGCTCGTCCCACGCGAGAGCACAAAATTAGTCTCGGCGTTAATGCGCTGGCGCAATCGCTAACCCTTGCGCCGGCATCGCGTATCAAAGCCAAAATCGTGGACCAAGCCGGCACGCCCATACCGGCCAAGCTGCAGGTAATCGGCATTGAAAGTAACGGGGCGTTTACCGAGTCGCCCAACTATGGTCCCGACGGCGCCGATTTCGGCGTTCGCAACTTACTCTATACGGCCGACGGCACCGTGTCCTATCCGTTGGCACCCGGCAAGTATTCTGTGCTGATCAGCCACGGACCTGAATATGATGCGGTCACGAAAGAACTCGAAGTCAAAGCCGGCCTGGTGGCTCAGTTGAATGCCGAGCTAATTCGTTCGGTAGATACGACCGGTTGGATAAGCGGCGAATTTCACAGTCACAGTAGTCCCTCGGGCGATAACACCTCCCATCAACTTGGCCGCGTGCTGAATCTGCTGGCGGAACACCTGGAGTTTGCTCCGTGTACCGAACACAATCGCATCGACACTTATGAAGATGATCTGCAACAGCTAAAAGCTACCGCGCTGCTGGCCACGTGTACCGGGATGGAGTTGACCGGTTCACCGCTGCCAGTGAATCATCAAAACGCCTTTCCGCTAAAACGAACTCCCCATCTGCAAGATGGCGGTGGGCCGATTACCGATGTCGATCCCGTAGTTCAAATCAAACGCCTGGCTATGTGGGATGACAACAGTGACAAAGTTGTTCAGATCAATCATCCTCATCTGCCGCAGATTCTGGGTGATCGCGATTTGGATGGCCAGGCGGACGCTGGCTTTCGTGAGATGTTTGACTTGATGGACGTGGTCGAGATCCATCCGCTAGAACGTATCTTTTCTGTGCCAGCGGTGGATCTTGCGCCGCGCGATCGCGGTGAGAATCGTCCGTTTGCCTGGCTGCAGTTGATTAACTTGGGTTATAGCTCGCCGGCCGTGGTCAACACCGATGCTCATTACAACTGGCATGGATCGGGATGGCTGCGCAATTACATCGCCTCTTCCACCGATGATCCGGCCAAGATCAAGCTCGAAGAAATGTTGGCGGCCATCCAGGCTGGCAACATGACGATGACGACGGCTCCCTTTCTGCAAGTTGAATTGCGAAACCAAGGGGATAACTCCGTGCGGCGCACCATCCCAGGTAATCGAATCGATTTGTCGAAGCTGGCGGACAAGCAGACCCGGTTGTGGATTCGCGTGCAATGCGCCAACTGGTACGACATCAATCGCGTTCAAGTCTTTGCCAATGGACGCCCTGTGCCCGAGATGAATTTCACGCGCGGTACTCATGGCAGCCTGTTCGGCACTAGCCATGTTCGGTTCGAACACGAGTTGGAAATTCCTGTGCTCAGCCAGGACACCCATTTTGTGGTTGCCGCCATTGGCGAAGGGTTAACGCTGGGCGAAGTTTTCGGGGAAGAGTTCGGTAAAATGCCGCCTGTGGCCCTCTGCAATCCCATTTACGTAGACGTCGATGGCGGTACATTCAAACCCAACGGTGACAACCTCGGAGTGCCTTTTATGCTGCCCGAGGGAGTCAGTACACCTGCGAGCGCCAAGTCTCCTTGAACAAGCTATTCCCCAAAAATGCCCGCAATACCTGATGCCATACTAAAGGCCATACCACATCGACCACCGATGTTGCTGGTCGACGAAGTCGTTTTGCAGGATGCATCCAAGATCCACTGTCGTAAGACGTTTCGTGCGGATGAATTCTTTCTCCAGGGGCACTTCCCTCATTTCCCTCTCGTGCCTGGTGTGATCCTATGCGAATGCGCTCTGCAAAGCGGAGCCATCTTGCTGGCTGATAAAGTGCCTGAGGGTAACAAAGTCCCGGTGGCCACACGTTTGGACGGCGTGAAGTTCAAACAAATGGTGCGGCCTGGCGACACGGTCGATATCGAAGTGACGCTAACCGAAGTCGTTTCGACGGCCTATTTCATGACCGGTAAGGTTATCGTCGGTGGCAAACTGGCTGCCCGACTGGATTTTGCATGTACTGTTGTTTAAAGGTTTGACGCATGAATTTTCTACAGTTGGCGGGCAAGCACATTCTGGTATTTGGTGTCGCCAACAAAAAGAGTGTGGCCTATCGCATCGCCCAAGTGCTGACTGAGGTGGGAGCCAACGTTGTCTATGTAGTCCGCAGTGCCCAGCGCAAAACGCAACTGGCAAAGCTGCTGGGTGATGCACCTGTGTATGTGTGCGATGTCGAGCGACAAGCGGAAATCGATGCGCTGGCTGCACAGTTGGTACACGACTTCGATCAATTTCATGGTGTGGTGCATTCGATTGCTTTTGCTGACTACAGCGATGGCATCAAACCGTTTCATGAAACGGGTCGAGCGCAGTTCTTGCAAGCGATGGACATCTCCTGCTTTTCCTTGATCGCCATCGTCAATGCGCTCAAGAGCCAGCTAGCCAGCGATGCCAGCGTGGTCACCATCAGTATTTCGACCACGCGCATGGCCAGCGAATCGTACGGTTATATGGCACCCATCAAGGCCGCCCTGGATTCCTCGCTGGCGTTCTTGGCAAAGTCCTTCAGCCGCTTTTCGCAAGTTCGCTTCAATGGTGTCGCAGCAGGTTTACTGAAAACCAGTGCATCGGCGGGCATTCCAGGTTACGTCGATTCGTACTTGTTCGCGGAAAAGGTTATTCCTCGGCATGAAGCGGTGCAGACTGACGAAGTCGCCAATACCGCTGCCTTCTTGCTCAGTCCGCGATCCTCGGGTATCACGGCTCAATCCATCGTCGTCGATGCTGGTATGTCCATCAACTACTTTGATCAGGCTATCGTTAGCCAGATCGCACAGAATATGTAGTCGGAACACATGGGAAAATTTATAACGCTCGATGGCGTCGATGGCGGCGGCAAATCGACTCAAGTTCAACTGTTGGTCGAGTGGTTAACCGGCCAAGGCAAATCGGTTGAGACCTATCGCGACCCGGGTAGCACAAAACTCGGTGAAGCACTGCGCGAAATACTGCTGCACAAACAAGAGATACCGCTGGCGCCGACCAGCGAGATGCTGCTGTACATGGCCAGTCGTGCACAACTAGTCAGCGAAGTCCTGCGGCCCGCGCTGGCCGCAAGCGACTTTGTGATTACCGATCGTTACTTGCTGGCCAATGTGGTTTATCAAGGCGTAGCCGGAGGTCTATCGCCTCAATCGCTGTGGAGCGTAGGACGTGTGGCTACCGGCGGGCTCGATCCCGATGTGACGATCGTTTTGGACTTGCCAGTCGATATCGCAGCCCAGCGGATCACGCGAACCCGCGATCGACTGGAAAGTCGAGGCAGGACCTATTTTGAGAATGTGCGCCGCGGCTTTTTGGAGCAGCACACTTTTGCCGGCGGCAAGAGCTTCGTGATCGATGCTACGCAGAGTGTTGAACAGGTGCATGCAGAAATCATCGAGTGCATCCGCTTTGAGATTTGAGATCATCAATCATCAATCATCAATCATCAATAAAAATAGCCGGCGCTTTCACGTCGGCTATTCTTGTTTGTTTGCTGAAGCAATCGCTTAGCGTCGGCCGCGGCCACCGCCGCCGCTGCTGCGACCGCCACCATCTCGACGTCCGCCACCGCCACCGCTACGTGGACGACCGCCACGATCGCCACCGCGATCTGGGCCACGGTCTGGGCGTTCTGCGCGCTCAGGACGTTCGCCAGCTTCGCCTTCGGTCAGGTTAGCAAACTCGTCTTCAACGCCGAGTTCTTCTAAGGCGCGGCGACGGCTCAGCTTGACGCGGTCTTGTTCATCGATGTCGATGACGATGACCTTCATGGCATCACCGACTTTGCAGATGTCATCGACGCTGGAGACAAATCCGCTGGACAGTTCGCTGATGTGACAGAGTCCATCGCGACCGGGGAGGATTTCGACGAACGCACCGAAGTCGCGGATGCTGGAAACGACGCCGTCGTAGATCTTGCCGATTTGTGCCGTGGCCGTGCAAGCTTCAACGCGAGCCAAGGCTGCCTTGGCAGCATCACCGTCGGCAGCGGCGACTGTTACCGAACCATCATCTTCAACATCGATGGTGGCACCGGTGTCTTCTTGGATGGCGCGGATGTTCTTGCCGCCAGGGCCGATCAAGAGGCCAATCTTGTCTGGATCGATCTTGGTGCGTAGCAAGCGTGGCGCGTAGCGACTGGTCTCGGTACGTGGCCGAGGAATCGCTGTGATCATCTTCCGCAAGATTTCCATGCGCGCTTCGCGAGCTTGCTTCAGAGTTGCGCGGACGATCTCTTCGCTGATACCGTCGATCTTCAAGTCCAACTGAATACCGGTGATACCATCGGGAGTTCCCGCGACCTTGAAATCCATATCGCCGTAGTGATCTTCGTCGCCGATGATGTCGGTCAGCAAGACCCACTGGTCATGGGATTGCTTGACCAGGCCGATGCTGATGCCGGCCACGGGATTGGTGATCGGTACTCCAGCGGCCATCAAACCGAGCGTAGCTCCGCAAACGCTGGCCATCGAGCTCGAACCGTTCGATTCGAGAATATCGCTGATGACGCGAATGGTGTAAGGGAACTCCTCGTGATCTGGTAGCACGGGAGCGACACTGCGTTCTGCCAGGGCGCCGTGACCGATTTCACGTCGACCCGGACCGCGAATCGGACGGCATTCGCCGACAGAGAACGACGGGAAGTTGTAGTCGAGCATGAATTTCTTGCTGTATTCTTCGACCAGGCCATCGACGCGCTGTTCATCGCGAGCGGTACCCAAGGCGACGGTGATCAGCGATTGAGTTTCGCCGCGTTGGAAGATCGCAGAGCCGTGGGTGCGAGGCAGCACATCGGTTTCGCATTCGATGGCTCGCAGGCTAGTGCGATCGCGACCGTCAGGCCGCGTTCCACTCATGATCAAATCGCGCACGACCTTCTCTTGTAGGTCATGCCAGACGGACGAGAACTGGTTGGGATCAACTGCTGGGTTAGCAGGGTCGGGAGAGATTTCCGACCAGGCTTTTTCTTTCAGAGCTTTTACTGCGTCGGCTCGGGCATGCTTGCCTTCGGTCGTCTTGGCAGTGCGGAACTGATCGTAGTAAGTGCTGCACAGGCGATCGAACAGGCCGTTGTCCGACGGAGCGACGAACTCCATCTTCTTGACACCGACGCGATCGGCCAATTGGCGCATCAGGCCGATGACTTCGCGAACGATATTGTGTCCATACACAATCGCGTCGACCATTTCGTTTTCGGGCAGTTCTTGGGCAAAGCCTTCGATCATCAGGATCGAATGTTCGCTGCCGGAGATGATCAGATCCAATTCGCTCTCGTCGAGCTGATCGGAATTTGGGAAAGCGATCAACTCGCCATCGATGCGTGCCACGCGGGCCGAGGCGATTGGCCCCTGGAATGGCAGTGGCGTAATTAGCAGTGCGGCTGCGGCACCGTTCATAGCGATGACGTCGGCATCGTTAATCAAGTCGCTGCTGACGACCATGCACTGGATTTGAACTTCGTCGTTGTATCCTTTGGGGAAAAGCGGACGAATGGGGCGGTCGATCAGGCGGCTGGTCAACGTTTCTTTGGTGGTAGGCCGGCCTTCACGTTTGAGGAAACCACCTGGAAATTTACCGGCGGCGGCCATGCGTTCGCGATAATCGCAGGTCAATGGAAAAAAATCGGTGCCAGGTCGCGATGGTCCGTTGGCAACGGCACTTAGTACCAATGTGTCGCCATACTGCGTCATAACGCAGGCGGCTGCTTGTTTACCCAATTGCCCTGTTTCAAAGGACAGGACTTGTGCGCCAATTTGTTTTTCTACTCGAATCTTCACTTCACTATTTCCTACTACAAACAACTACTACATGAGTGCGAGGCATTGGACAGGCACGTCGCCAGTCGGCCGGCAATGGCCGGCAATCAGTGATTCTCGCACTTGGGTCGCACCGGGTGCTGGGTAAAGAACCTCAGAGGCGACAACAGTCTTATGTGCCAATCGATTGGCGACACACGACGAAAACAGGGCCAGCATCAGAAGGCTGGCCGCAAACGGTACCATTAAAGTGGCGATACCGCTTGTTCCAACTAATGATTCCTAAAAAGCTGCACACACAGGCGTAACCAGCGCTGCTTGCCCTGCCAAGAAATTCCCGTAGAAGCTTCTCTCGTGCAGGCGACCAAGAATCCAAGTGCGCAGACGTGGGTAGCGAAAAGCAATTGACAACAAGTGGGGCCTGGCAGAATGGCAGGACCAGACCCGAACTTAAGCTGCAAAACTATTTGCGGATATTCAGGCGACTAATGATGTCCAAGTATCGCTGAGGGTCGTGTCGACGCACGTAGTCCAAAAGACCACGGCGCTTGCTAACCAAACGCAGCAAACCACGGCGACTGGAATAGTCTTTGGTGTTGGTGCGCATGTGCTCGGTCAAGTGATTGATCCGTTGCGTTAGCAGCGAAATCTGCACGGACGAACTGCCCGAATCGTTTTCGCTACCACGAAATTGCTCAATTGCCTGACGTCGTGAATCGGTCGAAATACTCATAAGTCCTTAACACCACTTGTGTTACATGCCGCCTTGCCAGGCCGACACACTCGATAAAGCTTTAAAATCGTAATTTGTTTGGACCAAAATGTACCCGAAATTCAAGAACTTGCAAGGCGAGTTACTTGCAGCCGACTCGTAGAGCGGCTGTCCCCAGCCGCTCAGCACCCTCTAACCCCAGCCCCCTCACACCCAACGTCTATCCCCCGGCGCGCCCGGGGACAGAGCACGCGCACGCGCTCAAAAGTCCAATGCTAGCCAATCAGCCCAGGGTCTGTCCCCGATCGTAGAGCGGCTGTCCCCAGCCGCTCAGCACCCTCTAACCCAGCCCCCTCACACCCAACGTCTGTCCCCCGGCGCGCCCGGGGACAGAGCACGCGCAGGCGGTCAAAAGTCCAATGCTAGCCAATCAGCCCAGGGTCTGTCCCTGATCGTAGAGCGGCTGTCCCCAGCCGCTCAGCACCCTCTAACCCCAGCCCCCTCACACCCAACGTCTGTCCCCGGGCCCGCCCGGGGATGTCCCCAATCGTCGCGCCGGAGATTGGATGAACCAAAGTCTGGCGGCGTCGGCTACCGGGGCGGCCGCCGGGGCCATCTACAGATAAGAATGCCTTAGGTGAATAGGTTCCGGCGAAAGATGAAGAAGGCGGCGCCCAGCAGGCAGAGGCCGGCCCACAAGTAGTCCCACGTCAGCTTCTCACGCATGTAATACACGGCAAAGGGGACAAATACCGCCAGCGTGATAACCTCCTGCAATATCTTGAGTTGCCCGAGCGTCATGACCTGGTGCCCCAGTCGGTTGGCCGGCACTTGCAAGACATACTCGAAAAACGCGATCCCCCAACTCGCCAGAATAGCCACCAAAATTGGCCGGGTTCCCAAGTTCTTGAGGTGACCGTACCAAGCAAACGTCATGAAAATGTTGCTGCATACCAGCAGCCCAAAAGCTATCAAAAATATTCGCATACGCATCTATTTGAGGATTAGGGAGCAGGCCAGCTCTTGCTAGCCTGACAAGAAGGCATTCAAAATCGAACGTCGCCATTGTAGTGGCGAAATTGGAAGCAAAGAGAGGGTTCGGCGGGCTCTGCGAACACTGCGTTTCAGAAAAGAGATGCGTGAAGCAATTCGACCTTCGCCGCGGTCGCAAACGGTCAGAATCGCACACAAAATTCTCTGCCATTGAAAAACTAGGCAAAACACGGCGACTGTGCCGGCTGGCGTGATTGAAATCTTTCAGGGGCGTGATAGAATTCAGTCAGTCCAGCGATGGTTGGTGGGCAGATCCGGGCAGGCACGAGGATTGATCCATGAGCAGTGCGATGACGTCCGAACAGCGGCGGATGAAGCTGTTGGAACTAATTCGCGCTCAAGGCTTTGTGTCCATACCGGACCTGCGAGCCGCGCTGGAAGTAAGCGAATCGACGATCAGGCGCGATCTGGATGCGCTTGAGGAAACAGGAGAGGCTCAACGAACGCATGGCGGCGTATTCTTCACCGGCCCGACAGCTAGCTTGAGATTGTTCGAGAACAGGCGGGCTGGGCAGTGGGAAAAGAAGCGGCAGATCGCCATTGCGGCGAGTCGGCTGATCGAGCCGCATGACACGGTTCTGATGGACGGCGGTAGTACGACTTACGAATTGGCCAGGCAACTCGTGGGACGCCCGTTACAGATCGTGACCAATTCGTTGCCTTTGGCCAACTTGTTCGCTGCCAGCGAGCAAGTCGATTTGGTGTTGCTGGGCGGCTACGTTCATAGCCGCACCGGCGTTTCACTAGGACCTTACGCCAACCAGATGTTGGCATCGCTGAATGTTCAAAAAGCGGTGTTGAGCATCGCGGGGGCTGATCAGCGTGGGTATTACAACAGCAATTTACTGCTCGTAGAAACAGAACGAGCCATGATGAAAGCAGCGGACACCACCATCGTGGTGGCTGATAGCAGCAAGTTTGGTCGCAGTTCGCTGGCCCGGTTATGCGAGTTATCCGACGTAGACACGGTCGTCAGTGACGATGAGTTGGATAGTACGTGGCGCGAGCGTCTCAGGTGCGCTGGCGTCGAACTACACTTGGCGGAGACCGCCAATATTAAAGAACAAGATGACCTCAGCGCCTGAATTTGAATTCTGAAAACTGAAAACTCAAGTTTCAGAAGTCCAACCCAACCCAATCCAAGCCAACCCAACCCAAAAGCAATCCATCGATGAGTGCATCCGGCATTGATCGCTCGCACGTCGAACAGCTCGTTCGTCAAGTCGTTCGTCGTATCAGCAGTTCCAACGGCCACAGTTCGGCACCGATTCCCGTGACCAGCCAGCCCGCAGGCAAGCAGGCCACGCCGTCGCATTTAGTGGTCAGCATTTCAGCTCGACACGTGCATTTGACTGACGAGCATGTCGAGAAACTCTTCGGCCCTGGCCGCAAGTTGACTCCCGGCAAAGCTCTGTTTCAAGATGGTTTCTACGCCGCTGAAGAAACGGTCATGGTCGTCGGTCCACGGCGCCGCATGTTGCCCGAAGTGCGTGTGCTAGGACCAACCCGCAATTTCAGTCAGGTCGAACTGGCGATGACCGATGCGATCTCGCTGGGCATTCAAGCTCCAGTGCGACACAGTGGCAACATCGAAGGCACACCTGGATGCGTGCTGGTTGGCCCAGCCGGCGCAGTGGAACTGACTCAAGGTGTGATCCGCGCCGCGCGCCACGTGCATATGAACTTTCAAGACTGCGAACTCTTGGGCGTCAAGAATGGCGAACTGATGACGCTGACGATCAAGAGCCCGCAGTGCACCGTCTCGTTCGAAGACTTATTGGTGCGAGCTGACAAGAATGCCAAGTTGGAAGTTCACATCGATACCGACGAAGGCAACGCCTGCAATCTCGATGCGGCCACCGAAATTATCATCAAGCCCCAAGGCAAGCCCTGCAGCTGCCAAGGACACTGATGAAGTTTGAAGTTTGAAATTAGTAGTTTGAGATCTGAGGGTAATGACCCTTTCGATCTGAGAAACGGTTTTAAGGTACCTCTTCAATGGCGAAAGCTAGGAGAAAGACAAGTATGGCAAAGATTTCTGAAGCCTTAGGCATGATCGAAACCAAGGGTTTCGTTTCGTTGGTCGAAGCGACCGATGCGATGATGAAAGCCGCCAATGTTCAGTTCTTGGGTTGGGACAAAGTTGGCAGTGGCCTGGTTTCCGCATTTGTAACCGGTGACGTGGCTGCTGTGAAAGCTGCTACCGATGCCGGCGCAGCGGCTGCTGGTCGCGTGGGTGAAGTTGTCAGCGTGCAAGTGATCGCTCGTCCTCATGAGGATCTGTCGCGCGTATTGAAGGTTGGTGGAACGGCTGGTCCTGTTTCCTAAGCTTCATGTTTGTTTTGATCCCATCACATAAATTCCACTTCAATCGAGTTACGGTACGAATATGCAAAAAGCAATTGGTCTAATTGAGACAAAGGGTCTGTTGGCGTTGGTCGAAGCGACCGATGCAATGGTCAAAGCAGCCAGCGTTGAAATCGTCAAACGCGTCGACATCGGCGGTGGTTTGGTGACCACGGTTGTCAGCGGTGATGTGGGCAGTGTTCGGGCTGCAGTCGAAGCCGGTGCAACGGCTGCTTCGCAGGTCGGTGAACTGGTTTCCAGCCACATCATTCCACGTCCCGCCGAAGGACTCGCCGAAGCGTTCTTCAGCTAAGCTGACGCAGGTTGTAGTTGCCCTTCGACGTTGACGATGAAACTGTCTGCACCCACACGTAGGACCAAGGATGAAAATACTAGTAGCTAACTTAGGATCGACCAGCTTCAAGTATCGCCTGCTGGACATGACGACCGAGAGCCAATTGGCGCGCGGTGGCGTGGAACGTATTGGTTCACCGTCCAGCCCCTGCAAGGTTGAGATCGGTGCCTATCAAGGCCAATTGGAAATGCCGGTGCCGCATCATGGCGTCGCCGTTCGTGCGTGCGTAGAACAATTGACCGATCCGACCCATGGCTGCATCAAAGATGCATCCGAGATCTCGGCTATCGGATTCAAAGCGGTGCATGGCGGCAAGCTGCAGGGTGTGTTTCGCATCAACGAAGAAGTGCTCAATTGCATGGAGCAAGTCAACTCAGTGGCACCAGCTCACAACCCGCCTTACCTGGCGGCGATGAGGCAGTTGGCTTCCACTGTGCCCGACATACCATTGGTCGCAGCCTTCGAAACCGATTTCCATCGTACGATTCCTCCTGCTCGCCAATACTATGCTTTACCCAAAGCCTGGTCCGACGCGCTGCCGATTCGCAAATGGGGATTCCATGGTGCCAGTCATCGTTACATTGCCACGCGTTCAGCCGAATTGTTGGGCCGCAGCGATGCACGTGTGATCTCGTTGCATTTAGGTGGTTCGAGCAGTCTGACTGCAATTGCCGCGGGCAAGAGCGTAGCCACGACGATGGGCATGAGTCCACAAACGGGCTTGCCACAAAACAATCGCGTGGGAGACCTCGATCCGTTCTGTTTGCCGATGATCATGGAGCACACTGGACTGTCGCTAGCCGATACGCTTAAAAAACTATCGACTGAAGCCGGCTTGCTGGGACTATCCGGTGGAATCAGCGGTGACATTCGTGACTTGGAGCAAGCCGCCGATAGTGGCAATGCAGATGCGCAGTTGGCACTGGATGTCTACGTAGCCGAGATTCGTCGACAGCTAGGTGGCATGCTGGTGGCGCTCTGTGGCGCAGATGCCATCGTGTTCACAGGCGGTATTGGAGAAAACGGCCAGCGCATTCGCACGGCAGTGTGCGCAGGCCTGAGTGAACTGGGCATCGAACTTGATGCCGAGCGCAACCAAAACGCTCGCGGTGAAGCTCGCTTGGAGAAAGCTGGCTCGCGCATCCAAATTTGGATCATCCCTACCAATGAAGAGCTGATCGTTGCCCGTCAAACGCTCAGCGTACTGAAAGGTTAATGCGCGATGTTTGTCGCCAAAGTCACCGGTTCGGTGGTCAGCACCGAAAAAGTTGCCGCGATGAAAGGGCAGAAATTGCTCATCGTCGAACCTTATCGCTTGGATACGAACAGTCGTGACAAGTTGGTAACCACGGGCCGAACGTTTGTAGCCGTCGATGCTTTGGGCGCTGGCGTCGGCGATATGGTACTGATCTCGCAAGGTAGTAGCGCTCGCTTTACGCCCGAAACCAACAAACTTCCGATCGATACGGTCGTGATCGGCATCGTCGACACAGTCAGTATCGAAAAACAGTCGGTCTACAGTCGCGCTGGCGACAATCAACCTAACACTTAGTAAACAGCGAAGCTGGTTATGCAAATAAGCGAAGAACTCATCCGTAGCGTAGTCAACCAGGTGATCCGCGAAGTCCGCGGCGCTGGCGCAGCGCCTGCCATCGGCAGCGCAGGTCGCTACGGCATTTTTGATGATGCCAACGAAGCGGTTGCCGCCGCTCGCCGCGCGTTTGAACAGCTGCGCGAACGTTCGCTCGAAGATCGCAAGAAAGCCATCGCTCACATTCGACACATCTCGATCGCCCAGTGCGAAGAGCTGGGTACGATGGAAATGAACGAAACCAAAATCGGCCGCCTGGTCCACAAGATCGAAAAACTCAAAACGCTCGGTGAGCGCGTACCGGGCACCGAGTTTCTGACGACCCAAGCCTACAGTGGCGATCGCGGCCTAGCGGTGATTGAACATGCGCCTTTCGGTGTCATCGGTGCGATTACGCCCGTGACTCACTCGCTGCCGACCATCACAGGTAACGCAGTCAGCATGATCGCTGGCGGCAACACACTGGTGGTCAATCCACACCCCAGCGGACGCAAAGTGGCGGCCGAAGGTGTCAAGCGCTTCAACCAGGCGATCTACGAAGATATTGGTATCGACAATCTGATTTGCGTCGTTCGCGAGCCCTCGCTCGAATCGGCGGCCGCAATTTTCAAGAACCGCGATGTCGCGCTCATCTGCGTCACCGGCGGACCAGCCGTGGCCCGCGCTGCACTCAACAGCGGCAAGCGAGCTATCGTGGCTGGACCAGGCAATCCGCCGGTGGTTGTAGATGAAACAGCCGATCTGGATCGCGCCGCCCAGTGCATCATTCAAGGCGCATCGTACGACAATAACTTGCTGTGCATCGCCGAAAAAGAAGTCTTCGTGGTCAGCAGTGTCTTTGACAAGATGATGGCTGCCATGGAACGCGCCGGCGCCATTCCGCTGAACGCTGCCCAAGTCGACAAGCTCACCAAAGCTGCGTTCTCTGAAGTTGGCGAAGGTGCTCACAAACACTTGGCACCCACCAAAGATCTACTGGGTCAAGACGCCTCGAAGTTGGCCGCAGCAGCTGGCGTCACGGTCGATCCCAAAGTCGAACTGCTCTTCGGCGAAACTAGCGAAGACCATCCGTTTGTCGATGTCGAACAGATGATGCCCTTCGTCCCCTTTGTCCGCTGCCGCGATGTAGATCACGCTATCCAGCTGGCCAAACACTACGAACATGGTTATCGGCACACCAGCATGATTCACTCGCGCGACGTGCGCAATATGACCAAGATGGCTCGGGTCATGGATACAACCTTGTTCGTCAAGAACGGTCCCTGCATGGCCAGCTTAGGACTAGGTGGCGAAGGCTACTTGTCGTTCTCGATCGCTGGTCCCACCGGCGAAGGTGTCACCACACCGCTCACCTTCACACGTGAACGTCGCTGCAGCTTGATCGATGATCTGTGGGTTCTCGGCAATCCAAAGGTTAGCTAGTCCCATGCAAGTTGCTTTGGTTTGCGGACACGCACATGCGACGGTCAAACATCCCACGCTCGCCGGTTGCAAGCTGCTGCTAACGCAGCCGCTATTGGCCGACGGCGTCAGGCCCGATGGCGCGCCGACGCTGGTCATCGATCGGATGGGCGCTGGACCTGGTGACCGCGTCATGATCACCAGCGATGGAGCGGCCATCCGAGAAATATTCGGCAAAGAAAATTCGCCCATCCGCTGGGCCGTCCTAGGCATCGTAGACCAGAACTAATCAAGCGGTAATCAGCTTAAATCTACAATCACCAATCGTAAATCGTAAACATGTCCAATCCTCCGGAAATCGAACAGATCATTCGCTTGGTGCTCGAGCGCCTGGCGACTGCTGGCGATTTAATGGCAGGTGTTGGACAACTTGCGCAGCCCCTGCCCAATGAACTGGTCATCGATGAACGCGTGGTCACACTGGCAGCCATCGAAAGTCACCTCGCCGGTAAACAGCGAGTGCGGGTCTCCGCGCGAGCAGTTGTTACGCCGGCAGTGGTGGATCTGCTGCGTAGCAAGAAGATTGAACTGGTGCGGGGAGCAGGCAGTGCCAGATCGGTTGTTAAGTCGGCCGCACCCCTGCTGGTGTGTGGGACCGCGCCCTGGTTTGCCAGTTTGAGCAAGAGCCTGTGTCCGAAACAGGCCCAAGTCGAAGCTTGTGAAGATAGCCAAGCTACCAAGTTGATCGCAGATCATTTGCGAAGCGGCGGAGCGCGGGCTATATGGATATCAAGCACGCCGTTTGCCGCCAGTATTGCTGCGGCCAGCGCGGGATCTTGTCGCGCCGTGATGTTGCCATCGCTGCGCGAACTGAGTGAGGCGATCGCCCAAGCCAATCCCCAAGCGTTCATCGTCGATGCGCCACGCTGGACGGTGGCGGCGATCGGCAACCTGGTCCGTACCTTGAGCCGGAGCAAGTGAAGCCAGTATGCACATTTATAAAGTCATCGGCAATGTTACTCTCAGTCGCTGTCATCCGAGCTTTCAAGGAGCTCGGCTGCTGGCGACAGAACCGGTCGGCCTGGCATCGATCGGTGGACCAGCCCCGGTCGATCCCGATTTAGTCATCGTGTGGGACGACATGGGCGCAGGCCTCGGATCGCAAGTCGCCGTCAGCGACGGAGCCGAAGCAGCCCAACCGTTCAAGCCAGCCATGAAACCGGTCGATGCCTACTGTTCAGCCATATTAGACGAAGTCAGTTACGATTCACGAGTCACTGAAAGTTTGAAGTTTTAGGGTTAACGCATGATAAACGCTCACAAGATCAAACAAGACATCTGCGAAATCGGTCAACGCATTTACAACAAAGGCTTTGCCGCTGCCAACGACGGTAACATTACCGTGCGCATCAGCGACAACGAAGTCTTGTGTACCCCGACCATGCAATCGAAAGGTTTTCTCAAGCCTGACGACATCTGCCTGATCGATATGAACGGCAAGCAACTGGCTGGACGCAAGAAACGCAGCAGCGAAGCTTTGCTGCATTTGGAAATCTATCGTCAGCGATCGGATATCAAGTCGGTGGTCCATTGCCATCCGCCGCATGCCACTGCGTTTGCTGTCGCACGCGAACCGATTCCTCAGTGCGTGCTGCCCGAAGTAGAAGTCTTTCTGGGTGACGTTCCAATCACGCGTTATGAAACGCCTGGTGGCCAGGCCTTTGCTGATACGATTCTGCCGTTCGTTCAAAAGAGTAACGTCATTATCTTGGCCAATCACGGCACGGTCAGCTTTGGTGAAGATGTCGAACGCGCTTACTGGTGGACCGAGATTCTCGATGCCTACTGCCGCATTCTGATGTTGGCCAAGCAGCTTGGCAAAGTGAACTACTTGAATGAAAAAGAAGAGCGTGAACTGCTGGCTCTGAAAGACAAGTGGGGCTTTGCGGATCCACGCAACACCGATGACTACAAGAACTGCGATATCTGCGCCAACGATATTTTCCGCGAAAGCTGGGGTGCTGCCGGCGTCTCGCGCGGTGCCTTCGATGCTCCACCGTCGATGGGACCGAAAGCCACCAGCGCTGCCGCACCAGCTGCAGCGTCCAGCTCTTCAGCACCCACAGCCGGCATCGACGAAGAACGCCTGGTCAAGTTGATCACCGATCAAGTAATGGCTCGCCTCAAGGGATAGTCAGATTTTAGATTTTAGATTTCAAACTTCAAACTTCACACTTCACACTTCACACTTCACACTTCACACTTCACACTTCACACTTCACACTTCAAACTTCAAACTTCAAACTTCAAACTTCAAACTTCAAACTTCAAACTTCAAGACGCATCCATGAAAGTTAGCATTATTGGTGCCGGTGGCTTGGTGGGTTCATGCGCAGCTTTTGCACTGCAGTGCGGAGGTCGTGTGCGCGAGCTGGCTTTGCTGGATGTCAACGAAAACCTGGCTGCTGGTCAGGCTTTGGATATTCTGCATGGTACGCCCAGCGTGGCCGATCAGAAGATTGTCTCTGGATCCTATGATCACATTCCTTCGAGCGATATCGTTTGCATCACCGCTGGTCTGCGTCGCAAGCCCGATGAAACTCGCTTGGATTTGATCAACCGCAACACCGACTTGTTCGTTCAGATCTTGGCTCAAGTCAAGTCCGCAGGTCTGAAGCAATCAGCGATCGTGCTGGTGGTTAGCAACCCGGTCGATATCTTGACCTATGTAGCAGCGCAACGTTTAGGCTTGCCAGCATCGCAAGTCATCGGCTTGGGGACACAGCTCGATACGATTCGCTTCTGTAGTTTGATCGCTGATTATTTGCAAGCTCCACCGACTCAAACCAAGGCGCTGATCCTGGGTGAGCATGGTGACAGCATGGTGCCCATCTGGTCGAGCGCGACTGTTGGCGGTTTGCCACTGGAGAAGTTCGAGAAATGGAATCACAACACGGCCACTCAGATCTTCACTCGCACCAAAGGCTCCGGGGCTGAGGTTATTTCGAAGAAAGGCGGCGCTGGCTTTGCGGTCGGAATCGCCATCCGCGATGTGATCGAATCGATTGCTCTGGATCAACGCCGTATTCTGCCAGTCAGTTCCGTGCAAGCTGGTGCTTACGGCATCCGCGACGTGGCTTTATCGGTACCTACCGTTGTTGGTCGCACGGGCGTGATCGATCGCTACGAAATTGAGCTGTGGCCGAAAGAACTGCAAGGTTTGCGCGGTAGTGCCGGTGCATTGCGACCCACGCAAGATGCCGTCATGAAAAGAATCGGCGGCTAAGGCACAACGCTCCGACTACTGAACGGTCAACACTTCCAAGCGTTCACTGCGATAGGCTTGAACGCTAACGGGCCCTTCAGCCTTCTTGGCCGCGGCGTAGAATTCTTCGGGCGTATTGACGCGCGTGCCGGCGACCGAAACGATGAAGTTGCCGGCGCGCAGACCCGCTTTCCAAGCCTCCGAATCAGGTTCGACGGTCAGCACCGCCAACTTGGCATTGGTACGACGTTGAGCCAACCCACCCCCGCGCACCAGTTCACCGGGTACGGCAGTAGCATATTCGACCAACATGCCACGCCACTGTTCCGGCCCGTGGATCGCGTAAGCCGGTCGAGAGGTCGAGATGTATTTCTTGCTGAGCGTAGCCTTGAGATGCATGGATGCGTAAGTGGGTTCACCGCGCTTCTTGCGTTGCACAGTCAAATCGACTTCGGCACCGGCCGGTAGTTGGCTGAGCTCACGAAACAGTCCATTGCGGTCTTCGATCGGTTGCGAGTTGACTTCGACGATGCAATCTTCATTGCGCAGGCCAGCGGCATCACCGGGCAGCCCAGGTAGCACCGCTGCGATGCGGGCACCCTTCAGGCCGGCGGCGCGCTCGTGAGCTTGTAACTCCTCGGGCTGGATGCCCAAGAATCCGAACTCGGGTAAGTGTCCGGTCTTCAGAGCATCTACTACACGCTTGAACATGTCGTCGACTGCGATGGCATAGCCAGCGGATTGTTCAAAACCACTTAAGGCGGCGATGGAAGTGGTCAGCCCTACCATCTCGCCGCGCAAGTTGATCAAGGCTCCACCACTGGCACCTAGATTCAAGCGAGCATCGGTTTGAATCAGCGTGCCGAACTGATGTTGGCTTTCCTTGGTCAGCAGAGTTGCATCGTTGGACTGCTTGCCCACTGCCGTGCGGCGCAAGTTCGAGACAATGCCCCAACTGGCACTGGCCTGGCCATCGCGAGCCGTGGCATACGGGTTACCCAAGCTAATCACAAAGCTGCCCTTGCGCAGTTGTGACGCATCACCAAAGGTCATCGGGGTTAGATCTTGAGCATCGATCTTGATCACGGCCAGGTCGGTGTACGGATCGGAGGCTTGAACCTGGGCAGGCTTGGACACGATGCTGGCAGAATACACGCGGCGATCCAGCCAAACGTAATAGTTGTATTTGGTTGCATCGTCCAGTGCGTGCGCACAGGTCACGATCATTCCATCGCTGGAGATGACCACGCCGCTAGCGAACTCGCTGGGAACAAAGTCTGGATTCTCCGGTGCGTCAGCAAAGGGGAATTGCTTGGGAACAATCAGCTGTTCGGCGCGAACTCCATTGGCTTGATCCTTGCGAATGCGGGCAATGGCGACCAGCGACTGCTCCGCTTTCTTGATGGCAGCGATGGTCGACTGTTCGATACTGGCAACAATGGCCAATCCTTCGGCTGAAACCGGTTCCTCAGCGGAGGATCCGAGGTCGGGGTCCTGGGCGCTGGTGGAAGGCGCGAGACTCAAAAGAGCCAAGGCTACGAAAGAGAGGCGTGTAGCTCGCGATCGTGAAATCCGAAATTTCAAATTTGAGTTTTCAATTTTCAATTTCAATGGCCACATATATTCATGCGTTCCCTAGCACATCCCGGGTGTTCACTGGCAAGTCCCGTCTTCCATTGTACCCGTATACGAGTACAAATGCCTTCATGGAAGAACCACTTCGAAAACTGGCGATCGTGCTGCAAATTGCCTCCACGGGCGGCTGGCGATATGTGCAGCGTTTGGTTGAAGGATTGAGGCAGGCCAGGCCACAGCTGAAAATCACTTGTTACTTGGGTGCACCCCTGCTAGAGACGTTTGCTAGCGATCAACCCAGAGCGACTTTGGAGGCGTTGGGTGTCCAGGTTTTTGCCTGGCCAGAAATTCCTGAAGCGCCGCCAGCGAAAAAGTTTCGTCCCCTAAGGGCCTACCGTCATCGACGGGCGACGGCGGAGTTTCAGCGGTGGTTGGATCAGCTCAATGGGTTCGACGCCATCTTCTTTGCCTGGCCTTACGGTTTGGCATGTCCCGCGCTGACTTGTCCCATCTTCTTTATTCCCCACGACTTCAATTACTTGCACTTTGCAGGTAGTTGGACCATGGCTGCCGCAGATGCTTCCGTTCAACGCGCCATGCACGTGCAATGGCTGCGCTGTGGTACACCGATTGTTTCGACCCAGTTTATCGCTCAAGAGTTAGCGGACAACTTTGCCGCCGAATTGCGTGCGCCCCCTGAGGTAATTCCGCTGACGCGATTATCCAAAGAATCGCGATTGCCCGATGCTCAAGCTGCAGAGATTGTCCGTCACCTGGGCATCACGGGCCCTTATGTTCTCAGTCCGAACAACGTAGCGCATCACAAGAACTTTGGTCAGGTCTTGGGTGCCTTTCACTACGTGCAGCAGCGCTATCCCGACTGGCAATTAGTGGTGTGTGGTCACAATACGGCTGGGATTACGGGCTATCTACGAACGCCGCTGTACGTGGATCGCATGGAAGGTACCGCATCGATGGATGAGCGTCCGCATGTTCTGAGCGTGGGTATGCGCAGCGATCGCGAAGTGGCGGCGCTCATTCAGTGTGCCCGCCTGGTGATCAATGCGTCACTGTACGAAGCGGGCAATGGTTCGGGACTGGATGCGTGGTCCTTGGGGACACCAGTTGCGATGTCCAATATTCCCGCCTTTGTTGAGCACATCGGCACCTTGGGCGTGCGTGCCGAGTTATTTCATCCTCGCGATTGCTTTGACATTCGCGATGCGATGTGCCGGTTGATCGAAGAGCCTGACCGCGCCCGGGAGATGGCCGCAGCGTCTCAAGCTGCCATAAACCGCTACACCTGGATCGATGTAGCGCGACGTTATTTGCAAGTCTTTGATCGCGGCCTTACTTCCATTCATAAAGACTCATAGCCTTCAGTTCACGCACCGCGACTTGTCCGCCGGCGATAGCCAAGTGAGCCCAAGTTTCCGCTTCGGTCAGCTCGCGTTTTTCGATTAATTCGAACTCTCGGGTGTTAGCGAGAATCAGGAATAAATCTCCCTTCTGATCGAGTGCCAAGATCCGATCGCCATTGGCAATCATGCTCCAGTACTGTCCGAAGGGGCGCGTAGTCCATTTCGCTTCGCCTGTCTTGAGGTCGATGCAGGTGAAACGGCGATTCTTCAGATGCAGATAAACATGATCATCGATTATGATGGGCGAGGACATGTACCCTTCCGCTTTGTAGCTCCAACGCTCTTGGGCTTGCCATTTTCCGTCGATGAACTTGATGTCGATCAGGAACGACTTGCCACCGTAACTGCTGGTGAAGATGGCGTCTCCATAAATTGTGGGTGTGAGAATGTTCATGCCGCGAAAGGCCGGCACTTCGAACGACCAATACTTCTCGCCATTTTCGAGATCGACGCCCACCAGTGTCGTCCGAGTTTGTACAAGTAGCTGGCGTTGGCCGGCCAAGGTTGCAATCACGGGTGAGCTGAACGCGCTGCCGTTCATGCCACCACCGTCCTCCAGAGCTCGCCAGACAAGTTTACCTGTCGCCTTTTCCAGCTTGGCCAGGCCTCCACCGGCTTGAACATACAGAAAGGGGCCGTCGACCAAAGGTGAGCAGACAAAGCCGAAGGCAGGCAGTTCGCTCTCCAAATCTTGAACAAAATCGAGCCGCCATATTTCTGTGCCGTTTTGGGCATCTAAGCACACCAACACATCGCGCATGCCGGCCACGTACAGTTTGCCTTCGTCGTAAATCGGGGTGGAGCGAATCCAAGAGCCATTGGAGGAAGCAAAGAAAGGCACGGTCATCGATCCCGGCCAGGAGGCTTGCCACAATTCCTTACCCGTGGCCCGGTCGAGAGCCCGCACGCGTTCGGTTTCCTTGTTGACTGTTTCGGTGACGAAGACTTTATCACCCACCAGCAGCGGACCTGAGTAACTTTCCCCCAATTCAACGCGCCACTTTTGTACCAAAACCGATTCGCTCAAGCTGCTCGGCCATGATGATTGCGAAACGAAACCATCGCGGTTAGGCCCGCGCCACTGCGTCCAATTGGCCGCGTCCGGGTCCTCTGCATGGGTGTAACCCAGCGAAAACGCCAATATCAACAGTGAACTAGTGATCATCTGTACATAAATGCGTGTGATTTTGGTCATGCTCTCGCCCAAATAAGAATCGGCCCCGTACAGCAGCGTGAATGACTTACATCCTTTAGTATAGGGAGGCGTCAAGGGCGCGCAGTCCGTAGCCGAAGTCGCCAGACTTTGGACGAACCAGCGTTTTTCCTGGTAGCCGAAGTCGCCAGACTTTGGAGCATGAGCGCTTGCGCCCATCCAATCTCTGGCGAGATCGGCTACGGAGCAATTCCAAGCTCTGGCGAGATCGGCTACGGGGCCATCGGCACTTTCGCCCGGCGGGTCACTTCATTACACTGATGGGCGTCTG
Source organism: Rania fehmarnensis (assembly GCF_056494185.1). NCBI lineage: Bacteria > Pseudomonadati > Planctomycetota > Planctomycetia > Pirellulales > Pirellulaceae > Rania > Rania fehmarnensis. Next base: position 7,029,822 of record NZ_CM151398.1, on the reverse strand, counting down.
ATCCTTTATTGGCTTTTTGAGTACCGAGCATGTCTGTTCAGAAGATCCGCCTGCTGGCTGTAGCCTACTTTGTGGTGGCCGTAGCTCTGCGTTTCCTGCCACACGGGGTGAATTTCACCGCCATCGGCGCTCTAGCCATGTTTGTGGGCTGTTACCTGTCGCTGACGCAAGGTGCGCTGATCGCCTTGGGAGCGATGGCTCTGACAGATTCCGTCGGGCATTGGCTGGATCTGGAGCATATGAGCTTTTATGACCGGCCGACCATGTTGGCTGTTTATGCAGGTATGGCGTTGCCCAGCGTTTTAGGTTGGGTCATACGTCGTCGAGTGTCAGCGATCACGGTGCCCAGTGCCGCCGTGGCCTCATCGGTGCTCTTTTTCTTGATTACCAACTTTGCTTGTTGGCTCGACCCGAATATGGGTTATGCAGCCACGCCTGCCGGACTGGTCACTTGCTATGTCAACGCCATTCCCTTTGCCGGCAATCACTTCCTGGGCACGATCATTTTCTCGTGCGCGTTCTTCGGCGCATATAGCCTTCTAGGCCGGACCGCTGAAAGCCGAAGCGTAGCCTAAACCGTTGGCGTTAGCCTCGGTTATTTACACGTTCAGGGCCGGTGGACTGGGGAACCGGGGCTAACGCCCTCGGTTTAGTGGCTCTACCAGGGTAAGCCGACGAATACGCCAGTAACCGCGCCAGCTTCAACGAGTGCTGCATCGGTGCTCCAAGGGAGCGTATCGCGGAGGGCCGGCGTGCAAGAGCCGGGTCGGAAGTGGCCCAAAGTGTAGCGATTCTCACAGGCTGGCCATAGTGTTGCTCTGTACGGGTACAGCAGCAGGTTGCCCACAAACTTCGATCCCGAGACAACCGGTTGGATGTAAGTGGGGCAACGATGCAAACCGTTGCGTTCCAACATCGGCTCTTCAAAGTACAGCGGCAGATGACAGATGTTGGCTGCTTGCCAGCGATAAGTCAGGCCAGTGAACATGCGATCTTGACCATCTGGTAGTGGTATTTGACCAGCAGCGATCTTCCCAGCCTGGTCGTCCGGCAAGACCTTCGTTCCAATGGCGGCGACCGCGATATCGGCTGCGGCGATCGGAGCGCGAACTCCTTCCATGGCGATTGGTGACAAGCGACCGGTCTCGGGAGAAGTGGGCGGCCTCTTGACATCGTCCAATCCATCTTTGGGCGATGGAGTTAGCGTGTCGTCTTTCTTGTCCGCACCGCCTAAATCTTGATCCCCAGTCGCATTGTCTTTACTAGCATTGGCGTCCACGGGCGGCTGGATCGAGGTTGGTCGCAAAGCGATGATTACGCTGCCACTGGAACTAACCGGAATGGCAGGTGTTCGCTGCACTCCCGCTTCGTATTGTCCCATCACCGAAGTGCCGCCCATGGTCGTGCAAGCGATCAAGGCAACCAAAGTAGGGCGGAGTTTTCGCGTGGCCATAACATAACCTCTGTACGTGCTTTGCAAGCAAAATACCGATAAAGCCGGGTATGTGGCTAATCATCGGAAGTTCGGCAAAATCGTGTTCATCCATATGCTGCCGGTCGGTACAGCTTGCCCGAGTGGACCGGTCCGACTCCCTCCGCTTCCCGGTAGCCGGGTAGCCGAAGTCGCCAGACTTTGGACGCATCGGCCTTTGCGCCAATCCAGTCCAATCTCTGGCGAGATCGGCTACATCTCGATGGCGAGATCCCACCACCGCTCCGAAATAAATTTTCACTTTGCCGAATTTTGCGTAAGTGACCTTGCGGTGTTTGGACGAATTTTTCTATCTAGTGAACTGTTTTGGCTCATGCTCTGAAATCGTAGCAGCTTGATTAACCATCCCTGAGCACACATGCGCATGAGCCCCCAGCTGTAATAAGCGCGGCGGCGAACCCCGTAACGGGTAACGCCGGTCGGGTTTCATGCGTTGAACGGATTGTGTGTTGAAGTACTATGCACTGAACATTTGGGGAGGCCAGGGATGGTTGCCAACATCTTGCTCATGCCACTGCTGTGGTTAGCATCAGGATCCAATGATTCTCAAACACTGCGAGAATCGGTTGACCTGATCGAACTGAATCACTTCTATGATGACCTGGGACGTCACACGTACGACCAGGTCATTTTTTATGAATGGTCCGTAGAGTATTCGCGATATCACGTCATCGCCTGGTGTTTAGTGGAAGAAGACCAATCGCGGCTGCCGGTTCTCTTACCTGGTGGTCGTGAAGTGCAAGTGCGCTGGTACGATCGCGACATCAAGAGAACTCGTGAAGTTCGCTCGCGGCTCTACCGCGAGACCTGGACCCAATCGGATCCCGAGCGTGAAAATAAAAAACTGCTCGAGGAAAAATACCGCGGTAGCCTGTCGAAACTACCGCAAAAGAGCAAGTAAGGCATCCAGCCAATAAAAACGTCCCGCCAAGCCGTCGCTGATGAGCAATGCACGCTTGTTGCCGAACCGATGCCACGGGCTTTTAGACTGTCTCACGCAAAGGCGCCAAGGCGCAAAGAAGTTGACGCAAGTATCTTTGCGCCTTTGCGTGAAATATGCGGTCTAGTCGAAATTATTGCTAGATTTTTTCGCAATCTGCCTACGGATTTCCGTGCCGGTTGTCACTAATTGCTATAGCCGAGCGCACTGCTGCTGGTGCGCCCTCGCCAGGCAACTAAACGCGACAATTGGGACGTGAGCTGAAATGCGACTGACACTGCGGACTCTTCTGGCCTACCGCGACCGAGTGCTGAAGCCGACGGAAATCGAAGACATGCACGCTCGCGTCCAGCAAAGTGTGCTGGCCAGCAATTTGATCAAACGCATTGATGCTCTGGGCCAACGCACCAATTTGTTAGCTCCTCCCATCGAAGGCAAAGGCCTGGGCGCTGATGCCAACTCAATTGCCGAGTATCTGGACGATACGTTGGGTGGGGAAAAAGTCCCTGAACTCGAACGCATCTGTTTGGAGTCCGATGTCCAGCTAGCGGAACTGGCTCAGTGCCATCAACTACTCAGCGATGGATTATCTGCCAGTGTGGAAGTGCCCAAAGAACTGCGGCAGCAGATCTTGGCGTTGGCCGATCCACATGCGCGACACATAGCTCTGCAGCGTCGCCAAGGCCGCTCGACACTCGAACCCGAAGCTCCGCCGAAAAGTTCCCTACCCGCACGCAACGAGGTAATCGATCGATCGGAGTCGACTGGAGTGGCCGGCCGCCTCGTCGCAGACAAAGCCGACCGTGGCGAGCGAACCGGACGCTTTCGCGCCGATCCGGCGCATGTGCCAAGTTCCAGCAACGGAAAAGGATCGACAGCGGCTACTACGCCTGCGCTGGTTGCTCAATCCGTGGCTTCGCCGATGATCGCCTCGGGCGGCGATTCCATTCGCACGCGCGGCCTCGACTTGGAAGGCGCTCACCTGGCACACGAGGTCCCCGAGTATCTGCGCGGACGCAGTCGCGATGGTTGGCTCGGACCATTCGCCATTGGTGGCCTGGTAGCAGTCCTCTGCTTGCTGGTGTGGTTGTCGATTGGCTCATGGGACTCGGTGCGCGATATGTTGGTGATGAACTCCAACGAGCCAACTACCGGCGCGGCTACGCCCGCCAATGCCAATCAACCTGCAACTAACAAAGATTCGTCCGATGCAATTGCGGCAGATGCGTCATCAACTAAATCAGCGGCATCCAAGGACGCAGCAGCCAATGCTACAGGGGCCAGCGCAGTCGATCTGAATTCAAACGACGTGTCGGCAATTCCCGGCTTGTCCATACCTCAGGTTGATCCAGCAGACAAAAGCTCGCCATCCAGCGGAACTGGGCAACTCAGAGCGCCCGAGGCGTCAGAGCCTGCTGCGTCAGAGGCGGTGGCCACAGGCGATGCCGTGCTTCAATGGTTACCTACCGGCAGTGATGCGATGCAAGCTGTTATCTTGGTTCAATCCGAGCGACAACTGCGACGTCTGAAACCGGCCGAGGGTATCGGCAGTGGACAGCCGGTGTTTGTGCCGCCATCGTATCGACCACAACTGGTTTTACCTGGTGGTCTGACGTGGACGGTTGCAGGTATAACGCACTTGGTTGCGTCGACTGCCGATGGTGCAGACAGCTTGCCACGCGTTGATTTACAGTTAGCTCAAGCCATTGTGTCGGCGACCAAGGCTGGTGCAGGCATTGAATTGGTAACACCAGCGGGCGTCGCTAAAGTGCGGCTCAGCGATGCCGATGCGCAAGTGGCGGTGGCTTTGAGTTATCCAGCGGTGGCTTTCAGTCCAGTGACCGATCGCACGGCGCATCCGCCCACGTTGTTCTTGATGACGTTAGTCGGCGCAGTCAATGTAGACGTTGCTGGAACCCCAATCAGCCTGGCCGCGGGACAAGCGTTGACGCTCAGTGGTTCGCAGATTGCGCAATCGCAACCCACGGCCGCCCCGGCTTGGGTGGATCCTGCCAACGACCGTCCTGTCGATCAATTGGCCGCCAGCGACTTGGCGACTCAATTATCCGACGACACGCCAGTGGGCGGCAAGCTCCTCGAATTGGCTAGCAATCGCCGACCCGAGATGCGCGCCTTGGCGGCTCAAACTTTGTCTTTATTGGGTAGCTGGGAATGGGTGGCTGACCCCAAGGGCTGCTTGAATAACCCTCGCGATCGCAGCTTCTGGCAACTTGTTCTCGATCGCACTCGGCAAATCCTGGCTGCTCATCCCGACAATGTCGAAGCCCTCAGGGCGACCCTGGGCAATCTTGACAATTCAGCAGCTGCCTGGCGAGCCACGATGTGGCTGGGTCTATCCAAGCCCCAGATCGATGGTGACGGCCTGGCTCAGTTGGTGAAGAGTTTGGAGAGCGACGCCCTGATCGAGCGAGTATTAGCGATCAATCAATTGCAACGTTTGACCGGCAAAGACATGGGATTCCAGGCCGATGAGGGGGGCAGAACGGCGGCGCAAAACTGGGCTCGAGAACTCGCTGCGGGCCGCATTTCACTGCTGGACGTTCCGCGCTAGAGTCGCCAATGGGCTGGTATTTGATATACTGCCAACAGGTTGATTTGTATGGGCTTCCAGGCCCATGCACGCGCCGACGCCGAGTTGGGTTATGGAGAAAGTTGATGTTTTTGCGAGGCCACCACTACCAGAAGTCTTGTCCAAGCGGGCATTGGCGTGCGCTATTGATCGCGCTGTGTTTGCAGATACTGTCGCAATCGATCGAGGCTCAAGACTTGGCACCGAAGTCAGCTACCGTCAGCGCTGACAGTGCCATCAGCGAAATTAATGATGATCTGCTACGCAAGCAGATCCAGAATCTGAACAACCCCAGTTATCGTGCGCGGCAACAAGCCATTTGGTATCTCGAACAATATCCGCAGCAGGCCTTGCCTCTACTACGTCAAGCTGGCAAGACCACCGATCTGAATATCGGCGCAGAAGTGATTGCGCTGCTCAGTTCACAAGCCATGTCGCCAGACACCAACGTCAGCGTAGCAGCTCACGAAGCCCTCCTGGAAATTGCAGGCGGCAGTCGGAGTGTGACGGCAGTCTCGCAACTGGCGCTCGACTCCTTGGCCGGAATAGCGGACCGACAAGAGGTCTTAGCCAGGCAGGCCATCGAGGACTTGGGCGTCATCATGGGCGAACTGCGTTTGACCATAAATGGTGCCATGCAAAATAAAGGTCTCAGTCCTGGTGCCAGTCAGATTCTTTATGTCAATGATGAGTTTCGCGGGCGGCCGGAACACTTTCGGCTGTTTCGATTTTTGCGTTCCTACGATACCGCCTACTTAGAGGGCAAGGCGGTCAACGAAGACTTGGTGCGCGAAGTACTTGAAATGCCGTACTTGAGACGCTTGGTGCTGCGCGGGCCCAACATAAACAACTCGATGTTGCAGACATTGTTCGATGCCCGCGAACTAGAACACTTGGAGTTGGCATACGCCCCAATCGACGATGAAGCCATTGATACCTTAGTCGATTTGCCACTGGTAGGTTCGTTGCGAATGTTCGGGACCAAGTTATCGGCCGAAGGCACGGCGCGTGTCAAACACGAATTGGATGGCCTGGATATTTACATCGGCAGAGGTGGTTTTCTGGGTGTGCAAACACAAGTGACCGACCTGCGTATTTCGCATATCGCCAAAGGCAGCGCTGCTGAATTAGGTGGTATGTTGCCTGCCGACACGATAACGCATATCAATGATAAACCGATCAAGTTGTTTGAAGAGTTGCGTACGGAACTAGCGCACTTCAGCGCGGGCGAACATGTGTCGGTAACCGTTGATCGCCCCACCTATGAATCGGCGCGTCCAGGTAACCAAACAGTCAAGTTGGATGTTGTCCTGGGCGAACAACCCGCGCAGTCCAACTAAGGCACTGCCAATCAACTTGTGGGCTGATCGTAGCGACAATGAACCAGTGGGTTTCAAGAGTGGCCCAATTGTAAGGATGGCTGTGGGCAAGAAGTCTGAATCGTCAGCGGACAATCTGCAGTCGGTGGCTCCTCACCTGACTAGCCAGTGGCGGAGCAGTTATCGCCGAAAACTGCTGGCCTGGTTTGCCGATCATCGCCGCGATCTGCCATGGCGTGAAACCTCCGATCCATATGCGATCTGGATTAGCGAGTCCATGTTGCAACAAACGCAAGTTGCCACGGTCATCGACTATTATCGACGCTTCTTGAAGCGTTTTCCGACGGTACAAGCGCTGGCTGAGGCTGATGAACAAGAGGTCCTAGCGCTTTGGGCTGGGTTGGGCTATTATCGTCGCGCCCGGCAACTGCATGCGGCCGCTCAGCAAGTTGTGGCCCAACATGGCGGACAGTTTCCCGCTAGTGTTGACCAACTTGAAAAGTTACCGGGTATTGGACGATATACGGCCGGCGCGATCGCTTCGATTGCTTACGATCTGCCAGCCCCTATCGTTGAAGCCAACACGCAACGAGTTTATGCGCGCCTGCTGAAACTCGCTTCCCCCAGCAATGAACTGCTCTGGCAATTTGCAGAGTGGCAATTACCCGCTACACAAGCGGGTACACTGAATCAGGCAGCCATGGAACTGGGTAGTTTGGTCTGCAAACCAGCGGAACCTCTGTGCATGGCTTGTCCTGTTCTGGCACTCTGTCCAACGGCAGCTGCTGGCATGCAAAACTCCATACCGGCGCCCAAGGCCAAGAAACAAATGACCGCGCTCCATCATGTGGCACTAGTCAGCCAACGGCAAGGGCGTTGGTTGGTGCGCCAGAATCCTGCGGGCGCATGGTGGCATGGCCTGTGGGATTTTCCGCGTGTCGATATTACTGCTCTGCAATTTGCGAAGAGCGACCACAAATCCAGTCAACGACACTTCACTCCCCAGCAGTTGCAGCAAGTTGCTCGACTGGCCAATGACAATTTATTTTCCACAGTCGTCATCACCCAAATTCACCAAACGCTGATGAGCCTTTCGCATGGAGTTACACGCTATCGAATTCAGCTCGACTGTTTACCGGCTGAAGTTGATGAGCATGCGCCGGAACTGGACGCCAGTTGGCAATGGGCCGACCGCGCTACCCTGGATACCTTGCCATTGACATCCACCGCTAAGAAGATGGTCCAGAAGTTGTCTAGCGCTTCGACGCCTCCGAATCGGGATGAGCGGCAAACAGGAATCGAGCATCGAGTCCGGTAGTTTATTTTTTACAGGCTCATAAAATTAGGTGATGTCGCTACACTGTGTGCATCCCTCGCTAACGCGTCGGGGCGCGATAACATCTCTTGCAGGCTTTTTTCGATGCACTGTCCGTATTGTCGAGCTGATAACGACCGAGTCCTGGATTCGCGAGCGATCGAGGATGGTCGCGCAATTCGTCGCCGACGTTTCTGCAATCAGTGCCGCAAGCGATTTACGACTTACGAGCGAGTCGAGACGTTCACTCTGCAAGTCGTTAAAAAGGACCAAGCGCGTGAACCGTTCCAACGGGAAAAGATTGAACGTGGCGTCGAGCGGGCCTGTTGGAAACGGCCAGTCAGCACTGAAGACATTCGACAACTGGCGGCATCGGTCGAAACCGATCTGCAGGCCGACTTCGAAACCGAGGTGCCCAGCGATCGCATCGGCCGCCTGGTTATGGAGCGTTTGGCCAATGTCGATCAAGTAGCTTACGTGCGTTTCGCCAGCGTCTACCGCGAATTCAAAGATGTCGCTGACTTTGTGGCTGAACTACAACCGATGGTCAAAGCGCCGAAAGAGGATAAAACAATCGTCGTCCCTGAGGTAGAATAAGCGGCTTGGGCAGATTTGTACGGCTCCTAATCACAGAAAGTAACCATGTTCAAGAATCTCACCGGCTTTGCTCAGATGTTGCGGACAGCCAGCACCCTGGGACCGCGCATTAAAGAACTGCGTGATCAGATGGGTCGCGAGATCGTGACCGGTTCCGCTGGTGGACATGCCGTAACGGTAGAGCTGACCGGACTGGGTGAAGTCTTGAAGGTGACGATTGCTCCCGACCTGGTTGCTCAGAACAACGCACAGCTGCTCGAAGAACTTATTCCCGTGGCCATGAACGAAGCTTTAGCCAAGGTTCGAAAAATGCACGTCGATATGGCTCGTGAAGTTACTGGCGGTATCGACCTGCCAGGACTGGATGAAGCGTTGGCGGCGCTATAAGCCAAGATTATGGAGTTCTCCCAATCGGTTGCGGATCTGATCGAACACTTGGGTCGCTTGCCCGGCGTCGGCCGCAAGTCGGCGGAACGACTTGCCTATCATCTGCTGCGGACCAACAAAGCCGAAGCGCTAGCGCTGGCCGACGCGATTCGGGCGGTGCGCGAGAATGTGCACTACTGCGCTGTTTGCTTTAACCTGGCGGAAGGTGATTTGTGTAACATCTGCAGCGATCCGCGGCGCGATCAAACGCTGATATGCGTCGTCGAGCAACCACGCGACTTGATTGCCCTGGAGCAGGCCAGTGCCTTTCGCGGACTGTATCACGTCCTGCTGGGACGGATCTCGCCATTGGAAGGTGTCGGCCCAGACCAGATCACCATCACCCAACTGGTCGAACGCGTGCGTCGCGGCAACTTCGTCGAAGTCATCATGGGCACCAACCCAACGGTCGAAGGCGATGGGACGGCGCTGTATATTTCCAATCAGCTATCCGAATTTCCAGTTCAGATTACGCGCCTGGCGCGTGGCGTGACCAGTGGTAGTATGCTGGAACATGTTAATAAAGATATCCTGGCCGATGCCCTGGTCGGCAGACAAAAACTTTAGTCCGCTTTCTGCCTAGACTTCCCCAGTCGACTCTCCCATTTCGAAACGCGAGTTCGCATGCGCACACTACTACTGTTTTGTTTGCTGGTTAATTGCTCAGTTGCCAGCGATCCGCTGCTGGTGGGTGTGGCGGAAACCGACATCACACCTCCGCTGGGCTTTCCGATCGCTGGCTATTATCACGAGCGACTAGCCGAAGGCACGATCGATCCGCTGAAAGCCAAAGCGCTAGTCTTCAAACAAGGTGATGTTCAAGCGGCCATGGTCGTGTGCGATCTGACCGCGATCTCGCGCGACCTGTGTCTGGCCGTTCGCGACCAGGTCAGTGCAAGCACAGGCATCGCGCCTGCGAATATTGCCGTAGCTGGAACGCACTCGCACACCGCGCCTGACTATGGCAAAAGTCTGCATGAGTATTTGAAGACTAAGAAGGCTGATCCGGACAATCCCAAGCTTCAATATGCGGAACAGTTGGTCTCTCGCATCGCTCAATCAATTATTGATGCTCATCAGCACTTGCAACCAGCAGTCCTGTCAGTGGGAACTGCTCAGCAGAGTGTGCCCATCGCTTTCAATCGCCGCTTTGTGATGAAAGATGGCAGTGTGCAAACCTGGCGCAGCCTCAGTGATCCGCAAGTGGTCCGCGCCGCTGGACCGATCGATCCCGAAGTCAGCGTGGTCTCGCTAGCCACGCGCAGCGCGCAGGGGCAAGCTGAACTGAAAGGGGTGTTCACGAACTTCGCGTTGCATTTGGACACCGTCGGTGGCATGCGCTGGAGTGCAGATTATCCCTACTTCGTAGAACAATCGCTGCGCAAATCGACTGGCAATGATCGCTTGGTATCCATCTTTGGTAATGGTTGCTGCGGCGACATCAATCACTCCGACCCGACCAAGACCGAACGCAACAAGACGGACTTTATTGGCAATGCATTGGCCGAGACCGTCCAGCAGGCGATTCAGCAACAAAGACCTCTTAACAGTGATCAGTTGGTTGTGCGCTCGGCAACGGTGAACGTGCCGCTGCAAGAAGTGACAGCTCAACAGCTGGATCGCTCAATTCAGTTGCTCACCTCGATACAGCAAGGCAGCAAAGTAGAATTTCTCGACCATGTCACGGCCTACAAGACGCTGATGTTGGCTCACTATCGCGGGATGGACTCGCAAACGCAGTCGACCAAACATCTTAGTTGGGGACTATCGCACGCTTGGAAAGGCGTCGGAGCCGCGTTGCCGGTGGATGTGCAAACCATCACAGTCGGTGATGACTTGGCTATTGTTTTCTTGCCCGGCGAAGTCTTTGTCGATCTGGGCTTGGCCATCAAACGTGGCTCGCGTTTTCCTACCACCCTAATTGTGGAATTGAGCAACGCGGTTGAGACTGCCTACATTCCGACACACGCGGCCACAGCCGTCGGCAGTTACGAAGTCACCAACTCCACCGTGCAACCAGGCGCCGGCGAAATGCTAGTCAGCGCTGCGTTGCAACTCTTGAAGAAGTGATCGTCACCTCTCCAAGACTTTGCCTTGGGGAGGTCGAATCGAGCCGTAGCGAGATTCGGGAGGGGCGAGTCCGTGAGGCGTGAGTCCAACGTAGCGCTGAGCCCCCTCCCGCAGACCTCGGCTAAACGCCTCGTCTGCGACCTCCCCCAGCGAAGCTGGGAGAGGTGGCCTGCTTGGTGGCCGAGCGACTCAAGCGATTGCGTAGCTCGGGATCGAGCAAGCCGATCTTGTTCCAAGGTTCGATGCGCTGGCGAAGTCGATCGATAAACTGCTGCCGAGCGATGATGGATTCATGAGCGGTTCCGCTGCGCAGTTCCGTAGCGGTGGCGAGGACCATTTCTTGCCACTGCGTGCGTTTGAATCCTAGAAATCCGTGACGCAATTGACCGGTGTCGCGCAGTTCTTCTTCGCAAGTATGCGCGGCGATAAAGTAAAACACGCAAGCAGCCGCAAACAGCTCGAACTCGGGCAAGCCAGCGTAGCAGGTCGATACCAGGCGATCGATCCACAGGACTTCGCTGACTACATCCTCGCGATAAGCTGCCAGTAACGATCGGGCATCCGCATCATTTTTGTGTAACAAGATATGTGCCGCTCTTAGCACGCCGCTGAGCGCATGCGCGATCCCAGTACTATGCAGCGGGTCGATGACCCCGACGGTGCTGGGCAAAGCGAGCCAGCGATCCCCGGCTGCTGCGGACCACAAGCGACTGATGCGCGGCATCCATCCCAAGCGTGCCGCACTGGTCCCAGGCTCACTTGGTCCAACCAGCTTGGCCTCACTCATTAAATCGACGAGCGTCGGATAGCGTGACAACTGCTGGCTCCACGCGGCGTCCAGGTCGCCTTCAATGGCGCTGGGCAGCGACCAGGCACTGGTGGGACGAGTAATACCTACTGAAGTAATGCCGCAATCGAATCGCAGCATCCACATCCAACCGTCGTGGAGAACTTGATGCTGGGCGGCGTCATCGCTGTCGAAAGGATCATCACTACATGGCACGTTATGTTGCCGTAACCAGGCGGGCATCGCGCCTACGCCAGTGAAATGGCCAAACAGCGATCCAGTTTGAGTCAGCAGTTGATCATCCAAACGTCGCACGCCGTTGGCCTGAGGCACCAACCCGCCGCCGCCAGTGGCATCGACCAACCAGTTTGCGCGCATGCTCAACCATTCATCGTGCTGCTTGACCTTCACCTGCCACTGGTCACCATCGTGAGTTATCGAATCGATCGAAGCCGATTCGAAGAGAGCTGCACCGTTGGCGACAGCGCGTTGGCACAGCCACTGATCCACATCGGCCCGCATCCAGTGTGTATCGCTAACCTCGTCATCGGAACTGGCGGCCACCAGGAGCGATTGGGCATGCTGGTGGTCATCGCAGTGTTCTTGACCTGGTCGATGTCCGTAATAACTGAAGCCACGTTTCTTTCCGGCTCGCAATTCAGGATAAGTTCGAGTCCAAGAACCCCAGCGCGACAGCGGCCGCAACTCGGGCAACTGAAACTCGTCCGCCATTTTCTCGAGTAGAAAATCGGCCAACGGTGTGGATGACTCGCCGATCGCAAAACGCGGATGTTGACCGCGATCGACCAGCGCGACTCGCTGGCCGTGCCGAGCCAAAATCCAAGCCAGCAAGCTTCCCGCGCACCCCGAACCACAAATTAAGATATCGATCGCTTCAAGGTCCTTCGTCGTCGGCATCGCATACTTCGCAAGAGATTGGAGGAAGGAGAGCGCGGTGCAAATTCATGGCTTCCAACCGTTGGCGTCGCGCGGCTGAGCATCGTAAGCAGATGCCGCTCAGATGCTGCCAGTCCCAAAGGTCCACACTGACCACACATTGCTCGCGCACCAGATTATCCATTAACAAGCGTTCCAGCGAGTGGGCAGTTGGCGAGACCAATCGTCCAACGGCCCGAAGTTGTTGCATCGCGCCGAGCCCGTCGCGCATAGCGATGACGCTCACGTGCCTCACGCCACGCTGTATTGCCCAATCGATCGAACGCTGGCACCACCTGATAGCCTCCCTTGGGTGCATGTCAGGCAATCCCAAGATCACAAAGGCTCGCACATCGATATCTCGGGCTCTTAGCCCGCTGGTTGCTTCTGCGAATTGCTCGAGGGTAACTTGTTTATTCAGCCCAGCCAATGATTCTGGATGAACGGTTTCCAGTCCCATCGCCACTTCCAATCGGGCTGGCAACAGTTGTTCTCGAAAGCGTTCGATCGTTTCCCAAGGCAAGATCCGCGGATGGTTCTCGACGATAACTCGCTGAAATTGGCGAGCCGCTTGGGCAATGTCGCTTAGGTCTGCCTGCGGTACGTTGCGAGTATCGAAAAAGTTGCTGGCGTTGTAGAGTTTAAGCCAGCGGTCGCCAGCAAACGTTGCAGGCGCAACTTCACTTGGTAGTTCGAGACCATGTTGAACTTGTTTGGCGATACTGCCGGCTCGTGTGGCCTCGGTGTGTGTGTATTGCCAAAGGTCGCACATCGTGCAGTGGAAACGGCACTCGCTGCCACGCAGGAACAGCGTACGCACCGCGACTGGTTGGCCAGTGGGTTGACTGGCTTCCCATTCGTCTTGCCAACCTAGCAATTCGTCACTGGGCTCAGGCCGAGCCAAGAGGGGACGTTGCGACACCACCCAATCACTGTGCGTCATTTCGAGATCGGCTTGACCTTAGAGATGCCAGGCTGACGATACACCATGAACAAAAAAAGACGCCGCAAGTCGACCAGGAATCAGACTTCGGCGTCTTTCAGTTTCGGGTGGCATCAGCCACTACAGCGGAGGGCACGGGACTCGAACCCGCAACTGGCAAGCCAGCGCCTGATTTCGAATCAGGTTCCTAACCATTCGGATACCCTCCGGACCTTTGGTTTGCCGGGGGCTATTTTTCCGCATTCGCGGCTTTTCCACAAGTCCTCTATGGTTGTCCCCCTATTTATATTGATCCTCGGCGCGAGCGGAAGGTTCATAAAATCGCTCGCTGGCGTGCGAAATTGGGCGACTTCTGACATAATAGTTGTGGAGGAGTCCCGCCGACGCGGCGCGTCGACTAACCAGTTTGCGGCTCTGACGAGTCTCGGTTCCACGATTAGGTAAGTCCAGCATGGCAGCAGATAAGCCGCTCGAAATCCCCGCCAGCATTCGGCAAGTGCTGGCCCAAGTGCGGCAGAAGATTCGCTTTCGAGTGCTCGTCGATGGATTGCTAGTAGCCGCGATCTGCATCCTGGCCATCTTCTGGGTTGGCGGTCTGCTGGATTATTTGCCCGTAAAACTCGGCTCCAACGAGACGCCTTATGCCCTGAGAGCCGCCTTGCTAATCGCCATGGGCGGGCTAGTGATCTGGGCACTGGTGTGGCGACTAGCCCGGCGCTACTTTGCCCGGCTCAGCGATCGCAATCTTGCAGTGCTGCTGGAGAGGCACTTTCCGCAGCTGAACAACGAACTAGTTACCGTAGTCGATTTATCGCAACGTCAAACCGAAGAAGTCTCCAACCCAGTTGCCTATCGCGCTATGCTCCAGCGCGTCCATCAGTCGGCCGCCTCGCATGCTAGCCAACTCGATACCGGCACTCTCTTGAATTGGCGACCGGTTTGGTGGCAAGGCTGGGCAACTGCTGCCCTTGGCCTACTGACACTAGTCATGCTGGTGGCCCAACCGGCTTGGATGAACTTGTGGTTTCAGCGATTGTTTATGTTGTCCGATGAACGCTGGCCGCGGATGGCGCGTTTAGAGATTGATGGAGTGCAGGTCCAGCTACCCGCCTTTACCGGGCAATTGGCTGCCGATCGAGCGGTATTACCATTTATCGACCACCAAGTGCGTGTGCCGCGGGGTGGCGCCGTCACCTTGAATGCAAAAGCCGATAATGGCGCTCAACTGGTGCCCGAACTGTGTACTGTGTTCTATCAACAGGCCGATGGCGCGCGAGGTCGAGCCAACATGCGGCGCATGGGTGCAGCCAGTGACGGCTGGCAAACCTTCATGCTCGATGGTCCTCCGCTAGTCGATCTGGCTAGCGATTTGACATTCGACATTGTGGGCGGTGACGCTCGCTTGGATGATTATGTATTGAATGTGGTGGATCCGGCTGTGATCACATCTATCAGGTTAGATGTTACGTATCCCAGTTACTTGCTGGCCAGCAAACCCAACTTGCCGCCGCGCGAATCACTGGAGTATCGATCGGGTCTGCGCATTCCGGAAGGGACTGCGCTGGTGCTGAAGGGTGTGGCCAGCGGCGAACTGAAGGCAGTGCAATACGTCGTGCGATCATCCTCGAGTGCTTCGACGGATGCGAAATCGGATGGCGCGAACACGACCGGCGAAATCTTGGTCCAAGCGGTCGAGCCCCAAGGCAACCAGTTTGAAATAACGCTGGGCTTACTGCAGAGTACGCAAGTGCTCGAGATCCGTTTGCTCGATCAATTTGGATTGGCCAGCGATCAAATTCCTCGATATACCATTGCCATGTTGGAAGACGAAGTTCCCGAAGTGGAAGCCCGGCTGGTCGGTATCGGAACGGCAGTCACGCCCAAAGCCGTCTTGCCGATGTCGGGCAAAGCGACCGATGACAATGGGTTGGAACGCATTTGGGCGACGGTGGTCGTCAATGAGCAACCGCCGGTGGAACTGGATGTAACGGTCGATAGCGAAGGCAAACTCGAGCCGCGCATCGATTTGCAGCAACTGCGTGAACAAGGCAAACTGCGAGCCGCACCGAATTCGACGTTAGGCCTGGCGATATCGGCCACCGATCGCTTTGATCTAAATGGCATCAAGCATATGGGCAACGGCCAGCCCTTGCAGTTGGCTGTGGTCGATGAACAAAAACTGCTTGTCATGATCGATCGGCAGGAATTGGAATTGCGGCAGCGACTCGAACTGATCATCAACGAATTGACTCAACTGAAAGACGTGTTGCAAGAACAAGCGGCGATTGCCATGCCTGGAGCTGCGATGAGTAAGTTGCCCAGTCAGTCACTGGTGTCGCTACGCCAACCGCCCGGGAGTAGCTCGGCCCAAGATGACAACCCTGATCAAGACGATGATGCCCCGGCAACCAATCGCGATCCTGAACAGATGCGACGATTGATGCTGTTGCGCGCCCAGCAGAGCGTTGTTCAAGGCGACAAGTCACAACAAGAGCTCATTGGTTTGGCTGGTCTAGTTGACGACATTCGTCTGCAATTGATCAACAATCGCATCGACAGTCGCGATCGCCAGGTGCGTTTGCAAGAGAAAGTCCATGCACCGCTCAAAGCCATGTTGGCCAATGAAATGGAAGCGTTGCGAAGTCGCTTGAGCCAATTTACTTCGGCGGCCATGTCCAACGGCGGACCCGCGCAGGCGGCTTTGGCAGTCGAAGAGAACCAGCGCGTGCTAACGGCACTCAATGGCATCGTGGCGAACATGCTCGACCTGGAATCCTTCAACGAACTAGTCGATGAATTTCGCAAGTTGGTCGACGACCAAGAGGAATTGCTCAAGGCCACCGAGACCAAACGCAAAGAAGACATCCTGAAATCGTTGCAATGATAACCCGTAGCGGAATGCGTCAAGCATTTCGGGCAGCACGCTTGGTAGCGGAATGCGTCAAGCATTTCGACTTGCCCGGTGAACCGCCGAAAGCCTTGACGGCTTCCGCTAAAAAACTTGGTAGCGGAATGCGTCAAGCATTTCGGGCAGAGCCGGGTGAACCGCCGAAAGCCTTGACGGCTTCCGCTACGATGGAATTCGATACAACACACTCAACGGGAAACCGTCATGATTCTAAAAATGCAGTTGACGTTCAGCGCGCTGCTGTTGGCCTTGGCCAACGCGGGTCTGACCAGCGTTAGCCATGCTCAGCTCGACGGGCTGGCAGGCGGCGATCAACCACCGACCGATCAGCCCGGGGCCAATCCGCTGGCTGAAAATCAATCGCAAGTTGCGCAGCGTTTCAAACGGCTTGAATCGGTTCTGCTACGGAGTGCAGAGATCGAGGCAGCTACCAATCCAACTCGGGCAGAATTGCTTACCCAGGCGGCCAAGCTGGCGCAAGAGCTGCAACTGGCCAATTCGCTTTCGCAAGCAGCTAAGAGTTTGGAGCAAAAACAATATCGACAAGCCGTTGATGATCAAAAAGCCAGCCGCGATAGCTTGAAGAAGATATTGGAACTACTGCAATACGAGAATCGACCGGAGCGCGATCGTCAGCAGCGCGATCAAGTCAAACGTTGGATCGAAGAAGCAGATCGTTTGCTGCGCCTGCAGAGCTCGTTGCGCGGGCGTACTGAAGGCGGCACACAAACCGAGAAAGCAGCTGGCGATCAATCGAAGCTGGCAGATAAAGCTGGCGAAATTGCCAAGGAGTTGCAGCCGGAGGACGCGACTAAAGAAGGTCAGCAGCCGGGCGATGCCAAAGAAGGCCAGCCAGCAGATTCGTCTCCAGAAGGCGACAAAGCCAAAGAATCGCCCGATTCCAAGGGTGAATCTGGTAAGCAGCCCAACGACAAGAACAAAGAAGGCTCCGACAAAGAAGGTTCCGATAAAGAAGGCTCCGATAAAGAAGGCTCCGATAAAGAAGGCTCCGATAAAGAAGGCTCCGACAAAGAAGGTTCCGACAAAGAAGGTTCCGACAAAGAAGGTTCCGACAAAGAAGGTTCCGACAAAGAAGGTTCCGACAAAGAAGGTTCAGACCAGAACGATTCGAAAAAGGATGACGCCAACAAGGATGGCAAGGGCGATCAACCTGGGAAAGATGGTCAAAAGTCTGACGAGAAAGGGCAACCTGGCTCGGATAAACAATCTCAACCCAACCAATCATCGCCTTCTCAGTCCCAAGACTCACCACAATCCGAAGGGCAAGAGGGACAGCAAGGACAGCCAAGTCAACAGGGACAGCCTCAGCAACCTCAACCCAAGAATGCAACCGAGCGAGCCGCTCAGAAGATCAAGCAAGCGCAAAAACGCATGCAGGAAGCCCAAGAGAAGTTAGAAGACGCAGAACGCGACGGAGCGGTCGAGAAGCAGCGTCAAGCTGAACAAGAGTTGCAGCAAGCGATCGAGCAGCTCGAAGAAATTTTGCGTCAGCTGCGCGAAGAAGAAATCGAACGTTCATTGGCCGCTTTGGAGGAACGCTTGCGACTAATGTTGCGGCTGGAGAACAAGGTGCTCGATGATACGCGGCGCCTGCAAGAAATTGGCGGTAGCGGTACAGATCGGCAAGTGGAAATCCGCGCGGGCAGCCTGGCGGGCGAGCAACGCAAGATTCTCAACGAGGGGCAGCGTGCGCTGTTGCTGCTGCGCGAGGAAGGCACCAGCGCCGCGTTTCCGGAGAACCTGGAGCAAATCATTGGTGATATGCAATCGGTAGCCGATCGACTGGCCAAAGCCGATATTAGCAAACAAACTGTCGATATCGAACAGGAAATCGTGAGTGCCTTGGAGGACCTGGTCAATGCCCTGGCCGAGGTTCAGAAGGACAAAAAGGATCGTAAGCAGCAGCGTCAAGCACCAGGGCAGGGACAGCAGGGCCAACCGGGTGAACAACCTTTGGTCGACCAATTGGCCGAAATGCGGCTAATCAAGACCATGCAGTTGCGGATCAATCGCCGCACGCAATCGCTGTCGGAAGCACTCAAAGACCCCAACGATGTTATCGGTCAGGCACAAGCCGAAGACATGCTAGGCCAGCTGCGTGATTTGGCCGACCGGCAGTCCAAGATCAAACAAGTTACCCGTGATATCGTGACCGGGAAGAACAAACAGTAAATTCTGGACTGGGCAAGTTGGCCCCCCATGCGGGTCGACGCCTTGTAGCGGAACGGGTTCACTATTTCTGGGTTGAGGCTATAATCAGAAGTTGGCGGGTAGAACCTAACCGGACTTTCCCATGTCTAAGGTCTGGTAACCCAAGCAATTGACTTGTAACCCCCGATCAATCGAAGAATCGCGAGGCTCCACCTCCAGCACATGCAGAACGACGTAAATCCAAGCGTAGAGAAGCCCAGCTCGGCCAAACCTGGCTCGTCCAAGTCCGGCAAACGCAAATCGGCCGATGAGACGATTGCAGAATTGGTCTCGAGCACGATTACCCCTGTTTGTGAAGAACAGCGGGCCTATTCTCTGCGCATGGCGTTGGCTGCAGTAAAAGCGGCGGCCGAGAATCGTGGCCAGGACATCATGGTTATTGACTTGACCGAGCAGACGTCGATGTTCGACTTCTTCGTAATCGTCACTGGTTCGAGCCGTCGACAATTGCACGCTGTCGCCGCTGAAATCGATCGCATCTTGCGTAAAGAAATGGGCGAAAATCGACTGAGTGAATCCGGCTACGACGAGAGTCGCTGGATCGTGCAGGATTTCGGTTCGGTCGTCGTGCATCTGTTCGATGATGAAACACGGACTTTCTACGACCTCGAATCGCTCTGGGCCGACGGCAAGCAGATCGATGTCAGCGAAATCGTCAATGCCGCTTCAGCTCAAATGACCCGTCTATAGACGCCTTGGAGTGCTGCGGCGTTAGCCGTAGCTTTGATGTCCTAACCCAACGTTACCGCAGCCTGCTCGAACTAACTGACTCCAGGCGTTCAGAGTAACTCAGGCTGCGGCATGAGACTTTACTTACATCAAGGCGGTGCCAGCGGCACCGCACTCCAAAGGGGACGCCTTGGAGTGCTGCGGCGCAGCCGTAGCTTTGATGTGATAACCCAACTGTACCGAAGCCTGAAGTAACCGGGTGATGCAAGCGTCAAGAGCGACTCAGGCTGCGGCATGAGACTTCGCTTACATCAAAGCGGTGCCAGATGGCACCGCACTCCAAAGAACCGAGGCTAACGCCTACGGCTTAGTTGACCACTAGCCCTATGCGTCGACGACTGTGCCTTCGATTTGAGTGCCGTGGCCGTCGTGGATGACAAGCTCAAAGCGGCTGCCTTCGAGTGCTTCGCTTAGGGCGTCGTCGAGGCGTTCGAGGAAATCGATAGGTGTCTCTTCAGTGAGCCCTTGAGCGATGGAGATCGCCAAACGATCAGGACAGTGTTCGGTCGGTACCCACTCATCGCGGCAGCTTTCCAGGGCAGCTTGCATGCGTGAAGCTCGCTCGACGGCAGCTTCTTGCGAGCAACCTGGCAAGAATACGCAAGCCGTGTTAGCGCGGTATACGCACACCACATCGATGCCACGCAAGTGCGATTGAATCAGCCCAAGGGCGGTGTTCCAGCTGGCCTTGGTTTGCGCAGAATCCATTTCGGTCGACCATGTCGGCGCGATCAGCATGCCCGTTGCGGGCAGTTCTGCGCGGCGGAGTTGATCGAAGTAGACAGTGGTCCGCGTCATAAAGGTTGGCAAGTCCAGGACATCGCCCAGGGCCTTGCGGTACAGAGTACCGCCTTCCAATTCACTCAAGTCCTCGGCGCCTGACTTGCCTTTACTGCCGCGGTCTGAGTTGCCTTTGTGCTGAGCTTCTTTGGCTTGACGATCTTGGGCAGCTTGACGAATCAGCGACTGTGCATCGGCTGGTTTGTCTTGTATGTCCTCGGCAATCTCTTGCTGCGGGAATGGATGCCAGTGCGTGATATTCAGCCAAAAACCTTGATTTCGTCCAGCCTTCTTCGCGCGATACAGACCTTCGTCAGCCCGATCGTAGGCCGATTGCAACGTATCACCCTTGGCCAAAATGCAAAGACCTGCACTAGCTGTGATCTTCAGTTGCAGATCTTCCCAGGCGATAGTTTGTCCGCTGACAAACTTGCGCAGTTCCGAAGCCCGTTCGGCCAGGGCACTGCCATCGCGACCGGTGAGGATCACGGCGAACTCTTCGCCACCATAACGGGCGGGATAACACTCTTGGTTGCAGAATTTCTTGATGTTGCGGGCAAAAGCCGCAAGTACCGCATCGCCGGTCGTGTGGCCATACGTGTCGTTGAAGCTCTTGAAGTGATCGATATCCAACAGCAACAGTCCGGCGCACTCTTCTGGCTGGATCGCATCCAGGCAGCTCTGCAGAAACTCGTTCAAAGCCCGGCGGTTAGCCAAACCGGTCAAGGCGTCTGTGCGGGCTTGTTGCGAAGCCTCTTCAATCATATCGGATTGATGAGCGATGCGTTTGCGCGCGTCGGCCAATTGACTTTGCATTTGTTGATTGGCGGCAACCAGTTCATTGATAGCCGAAAGAATATGTGCTGGCTGCGACGCCTCGGGCTCGTTCAACCGGTCATTGATCGCTTCGACTTTCTCGCTGTGGGCTGACACATCGGCCGCCACGCGATAGGTCAGGATGCGCAGTTGGTCTGCGATCCCTTGAATCTGAACAGGCTGTTCCAGGTCGCTGGGCTTTTCAGACTCCGGCGCCTGCCAACGCGTGCGATCCCCTCTGGCCTGGATAATCGCGGCCACAATCGCCACGCCAGCCAGAATGCCTGTGATGGTACAGAGTAGCTCAACCATGAAACTCGTTCCGTTTGAAAAACTATATCTTCGGCCTAACGGACGTTAGGTCGTGAAATGCTAGCAGTCAAACGATTTTGCGTGTCTCGGAAACTTGTTGCCGCACGAGAGGGATACAGAACCCAGAGCATGTTAAAATGGGCGGTTGTTCCTGCGCAATTATCCGCCAATTTATGGGAAGATTCTTGACATCGCGGATCTGCAAGCCATATTTCAGGTTGGCGCTCGGACCACCTAAATGAGTTCGTTTTCTGTCGTCTGTAACCAGACGCGTACATGGAGGTTCCGGACCATGATTGACGCCGGAATGCGTGATGTAACTGCCCGAGTTCGGCAAATCCTTGCCGACAGCCCGCTGACTGAACTACGTACCATTCAAGTCGAGCAACGAGGGAATCGTTGCTTCTTGCGTGGTAAGGTGCGGTCGTTCTATGCCAAGCAAATGGCTCAGGAGAGCGTGCGCTGTGCGGTGCGAGGTTTGCGACTGGTCAATAATTTGCTCGTCGATTGACGGCGGGCTCAGCGCGTGATCGTGGTGCCCGCTTGCGATATCTTGGCCACATCGAATGTCCAGTAGGACAGCGGATCACTTTGAACCGCCTGCAAGTAGGCCCGGCTGCTCGCAGGCTGGTTACTAAGCACACTGCCCAGATCGGTCAGAACTGTCACATTGCTGCCGTAATACGAATGGCCGATCAAACTGCTATCGATTGAGGTGGCATCAATCGTTTCGATACCCGGCAGCAGCAGAATTCCGCCGGCTGAATCACCTACGCGCTGGCCATGATTGAAATAGCGTGAAGCAATCAACGCCAGATCCGTTTGCGACGTATACAGCGTGATATGTTTGGCTTTGGTCAGAATGGCAGGCGCGATGCGCTGCTTGAAGATATCAGCATCGATGTCCGGTGCAGCCAGCACTACTTGATTGAACATCGGTTCATCGGTGGTTTGTTCGATCTCTTTTAAAGCCTGTGTCAATCCGACATTGCCCATGCTGTGTGCAACCAGGTTGATAGTCTCTGCGCCTGAGCGCTGGGCCAGGTCGACCAAGAACTCTTTGATCTGCGTCACGCTCAGTTCAATATTCTCTTTATCCGTAGGATAGCCGTACCAATTGGCTTGCGATGGCCAACTGTAAAACACTGGTGCGCCGGGGAACTTCAGATCGAAGGCCATCTGCCCGGTGCGCCTGGCAGCATCTTCAAACGACACGTTGTAACCATGGACAAAGACCAGCAGATGTTTGCCCTTGCTCTGAAGTGAACCGTGTAGAGCATCAAAGAACCGATCCTTCTCGAGCGGTTGCACATTGGTCAGCACGACATGTTTGTCGAGTTCTTGTTTGAATTCGAGCTTGAACATGTTGGGAGCTTCCAGTTCGCCAGGTTTGTGGCCTGGAGGAATCGAAACCTGGCAGACCCCTAGTTCAACCTGGTCGCGATAAGAACCGTCATAGTTGACGGCAATCTGGATCGATTCCTTCGCATAACGTGCGGCCGCTTGATAACCAAACGGCGCAGCCACTGCGATCGCGACGACGGCCACCAGAGCGAACATGCGATTGCCGCTGCGCACAAATCCGATCAGGCACAGCAGCATGGCCAGCATGCCACCGCCGGCTGTGGCCAACACGTTGATTGCCAGTTTCTTATTGGAATTGTCTTCGGCCACGCGTCCACGATTGGTGCCGTAGAAAACATCCACGACTTGAGGTTTGTCCAGCGAAGCCACCGGAGCGACCGGGACGTTATGGATAGGCATCGGAGGTTGTGGGGCAGTTGGCTGGACGACGGCTTCTGCCGGTGGGCTCGCCTCAGCGGCCGATTCAGCCACCGTGTCCGCCGCACGCGCCAAACTCTTCATTGCGCTGGGTTGTTGCAGAGTCAATCCTTGCCAATCTTGAGCGTCTTCGCCGGCACCTAAACCTTCTGGTGACAGCAAGCCAGCGGCACGTGCTTGAGCGGCCGGGCGCAAGCGTTGGCTTTCAATCAGCTCCAGTATGCTCTCCATGCCTTCCGAAGTTTGCACGGGCCCTTCGGCACAGATCGCAAATTCATTACCCAATTCAGCATCATCCAATAGCGGCAATAGCTTGTCCCATGACGGTATTTCAACTTCGCACGCCAGGCGATACGCAGTCAAGCGCGCTGCATGATCGGCTTGCGTGTCAGCGGCAACTTCAATAAGCCACGGATGGGCCACATCGCGCATGTCTTTAATGGTACTGGCGATCACCTCGTCGCTTTCCGAACCGTTCAGTAAGCCCACGAGTGCAGCAAAACCACTGCGCGAGTCACCCGTCAGATGTCGAGCGAAGGCAGCTGAGGCTTGCAGTAACACCGAATCACTGTCTTCGAACGCTGGCAACTGCGTCATGGCAGCCGCAGCATCGATCTGCGCCAGGGCGATCAAGCAAGCTGATCGCAACTGTTCCTGAGCGGTCTCACGGCATAGTTCGATAAGTTTCAGCGATGCCGTATGAGCGTTGCGTCCAAGCGAGCCCAGCGCAGTGGCCGCAGCGGCACGGGTGCTGAAGCTGTTGCGCTCTTCGCTTAGCGCGGTCAGGCAGTCACCCACCAAGCGATCGATCATCTTGGCAATGGCTGGCTGGCGATTGGGTGCCCGCTGGTCCATGTTCATCGCGGCCAGCGCATGAAACAGATCGTGCATCACCGTTTGATCGGCAGCGACCACGGCGGCGTTAATGCGTGACGACAGTGCTTCCAGGCCGACGGGGTCCATGCTATTCAAGGCGGCCGCGATGGCGTTCTTGACCGGCATCTCTTCGTCCACGCTGGCGATGTGGTCGACCAGTACCCTGGCGACTTCGCGTGAACTGGAGCCAGTGCGAGCTAACGCGTTTACGCACTTCAGCCGCGTGAAGGAGTCTTGATGACGCAGGCCGCGCAGAAGATGATCTTGGCACAAAATCGCGGCTGGACCAAACTGACTGACCGCATCTACTAAATCGATAAATAGGGGACTGTCTTCGCCAGTGACGCTTATCTCGGCATGGATCGCCTGGACGGCCCGGTGGGAAGTGGGAGCGATGGCGGCGAGTGAGCGCGCGATGATTCCACGCATGGCTTCGTCGCGGTTGCGGGCCAATAATCCAATCAAGCGTTCTTCACCAGCGGCCGCTTGAGTTCCTAAAACTGCCACCGCTTCCAGCAAGGCACCGCGCAGGGCCACATCTTGCGAATCATCATCGATGAAGACCAAACATCGGTCGAGAACATCACGATCCACTCGCGGACATTTGCCGAGCGCCCCGGCCGCGGCCCAGCGTACCTCACTGGCCTGGGACGCATCGACCACCAGGCTCAGCAACGACCTTTGAGTTTCAATGTCCCATGGAGTCAGGTCGACGAACAAAATCTCGTCTTCCGGTGGCAGAGGTCCCACGGCCATGCGAGCCGCAATTAACTTGGCCAACATCTCCTGACCATGACGACCCCAACGCTCGATCGCATAATAGAATACGCTTGGATCGGATTGTTGACTTTCCTTTTCTATCAACATCTCGCGCAACTGATTGGGATAAGCGTCCCAATTGGCTAGTCGCCGCACGAGTTGATAACGTCCGACCACATCGGTTGCCCGGACCATGCTCTCGATCATCTCTTGGGCTTGCAGTTGTTCAGGAGTGGGCCCGGTGGGTTTCGGAGCTTGGACAGTCACCACTTTAGGTGGCAGCAATTGTTCGATGCGTCCATGTGTTAATTCGACGGCGATCAAATGTCGGGATTGATGTTCGCGCGAGCGCATCTCTTTCATGGCTTTGGACAAGATCGCCATCAGTTCAGCCGCTTGGGTGCCATCGATGTCTGATGGAATGGTCACGGCGATTCGGGCTACGGACCATTGGGCAGAGTAGCGCACATGTTCGTCTTTATCGGCGAGCACCGGCACCAAGGCAGTTAATACTCGGATCGGATCGTTCTGCACGCAGCCAAGTGCATATGCCGAGACCAAGCGCATATCGGCTTGCGTATCACCTAAGGCTGTGATGAGCGTGTCAGTAGCTGCGCTGGCCGCCTGGCCGCGACTGGCCAATTGCCGCGCCGCATCGATGCGCCCGCCGGGAATCGATTGATTCAGCTGCGCGATCAGCCGGTCGATCGGTTCCTCAGCCAGCGCCGGCAGGCATACCAGCCAGGTCAAAGCGAGAATCCAATAACGTGCTCCGGTCAACATACTCAGGCCTCCGTGCCTGCGGAAAAATCTTTTTGCCTATTCCAGCAACTGTGACATAGCAAGTTCAGCTGGTGGCAGCAATTGCAGCTTGCAAATTTCCGTCCGCAAATTTCAGAAATCGAAAATGAAATTTGCTAAACTCTCCACTTACCCTCGCAGAGACTCTGGAGTCACCATGTTTTTTCGTCTGCTTGTTTTGTTTGCCCTTCTGCTCGCCCTTTTATTTTTGCCCGTGACCTTACCCGCGCAGGATACGGCTTGGCGACGTATTGCGCCACACTTTCAAGTTCCGCCAACCTATGCTGGCGACTTTGGAGCGTATCGCGAGTTGCTAAAGATGGACGATGGCTCGCCGGTGACGACGGCCCAGCAATGGCCGCAGCGGCGGCAGGAGATTTCGAAGTTCTGGAATCAAACCATGGGGCCTTGGCCGGCGGTGATCGAGTCGCCCAGACTTGAGGTGCTTGAACAGTCGATACGCGAAGGTGTTACTCAAAAGCGAGTTCGGCTCGAGATTGCTCCTAACCAGACAGGTGAAGGTTGGTTGCTGGTGCCCAAGTCCGAGCAACCGCTGCCGGCTGTGTTGGTCGTGTTCTACGAACCCGAGACCAGCATCGGCTTAAAAGATGACAGACCGGATAGAGATTTTGGGTGGCAACTGGCCAAACGCGGGTTTGTCACTCTCAACATTGGTACGCCTGGCGGTGATGCTTATCGCCCAGAGATTGGTCAAGCTGAATGCCAGCCTCTGTCCTTTCATGCTTATGTGGCGGCCAATTGTTGGCAAGCCTTGTCGCATCTGCCCGAAGTCGATGCACGCCGCATCGGTATCGTGGGCCACAGTTATGGTGGCAAGTGGTCGATGTTCGCCGGTGCGTTGTGGGACAAGTTTGCGGCAGTGGCCACGAGCGATCCGGGAATCATGTTTGACGACTCGCGACCAAGTATCAACTACTTTGAACCATGGTATCTCGGTCGCGATAGGCAGGTTACGCGCCAGAGTGGTTTGCCGACTGACGACAATCCTACCACGGGTGCCTATAAAACTTTGCGCGATTCGCATCACGACTTGCACGAGATCCACGCCTTAATCAGTCCACGTCCATTTTTAGTCAGTGGTGGCAGCGAAGATCCACCCGCGCGCTGGTCAGCCCTCAATCATTCGATTGCAGTAAATAATCTATTGGGAGTCGAACATCGGATCGGTATGACCAATCGTCCTGATCATGGTCCCACTGCTCAGTCCAACGCGGTCATAGTGGACTTCTTTGCTCACTTCTTGATCGATCAAGAGGTTCCATGATCAGTCTCGAAGACATGCAATTCATGCAACTGGCTTGCCAGCTGGCCGTGCAAGGCGAAGGGCACGTCGAGCCCAACCCGATGGTCGGCTGCGTGCTG
The DNA here is from genome assembly GCF_056494185.1 of Rania fehmarnensis. NCBI lineage: Bacteria > Pseudomonadati > Planctomycetota > Planctomycetia > Pirellulales > Pirellulaceae > Rania > Rania fehmarnensis. The sequence continues at coordinate 7,003,029 of NZ_CM151398.1, read as the reverse complement.
GTGCGCGATGGCAAAATCATTGGTCAAGGTTATCACGGTCGTTTTGGTGGTCCTCATGCCGAACGCGTTGCGCTGAACTCCGTGTTGCCCGAAGCGAGTGGTGGTGGAGCTCGAGGTGCCACGGCTTATGTAAACTTGGAACCGTGTTGCCATCATGGCAAGACGCCACCTTGCACCGATGCGCTGATCGCAGCTGGCATCGCCCGCGTGTGCTGCGCGACCCTGGATCCATTTGCGCAGGTCAGTGGACAAGGGATTGCGCAACTGCGCGCCGCTGGCATTATGGTCGATGTTTTCAGTGCGGATCAATCCACCGCAACTGAGTTGCTCGCCCCTTATCTCAAACGAGTCATTACGCAGTTGCCGTTTGTCATTGCCAAGTGGGCCATGTCGCTCGATGGCAAGATGGCCACACGCACCGGTGACAGTCGCTGGATCTCCGGCCCAGAGAGTCGGGCGCATGCCCATCAGATACGAGGCCGGATGGACGCCATTATCGTCGGTTCACGCACTGCCCAAATCGACGATCCACTATTAACAGTCCGGCCCCCCGGTCCACGCACACCGCTGCGCGTGGTGATCGATTCTCAAGCGACCCTAGCCCTTGAGAGCCAGCTGGTGCGTACGGCCAACGATGTACCTGTATTGATTTGGACTTCTGCCGATGCATTGCCTGAGAAAGTGGTGGCGCTGCGGGAGGCTGGTTGTCGAGTAGAAAGTTCTTCCAGCACAGCTGAACGCTTGACTGAGTTGTTGAAGTTTCTGGTCGCGGAGTATCAAGCCACCAATGTCTTAGTCGAAGGTGGTGGACAGTTGTTGGGACACTTGTTCGACCTGGACTTGATCGACCAGTATCACATCTACATCGCTCCCAAGATTATTGGTGGCAGCCAAGCCACCGCGCCCTGCAGCGGCTTGGGACTGCAGACCGTGGCCGCCGGACCCAGCTTAACCGTTATGGAACGACAGACCTTGGGCGAGGATTCGTTTCTACGCGTTCGACGCACTCGCTAACGCCATGTGCATTAGCCTTGATTGTAGATCCCTTTTTGAAACGCAGAGTTCGCAGAGTCCGCAGAGAAGACGCTGAGGAAAAGACAGTTCTTCTCTGCGATCCTCTGCGTCTCAGCGTTTTGAAAAAGGACCCCCTCTGAATGTTTGCAGTCACACGCGTGAAACGGAAACCGCGGATAACTAACGCCCACGGCTTAGTTTATCGAGGTCCCAGACCAGGAAGCCTTGATTGGCGAGCGTGGCCACAATTCTGCGGCCTTGCGAATCGCAGGCGATAGATTGCGTGCGTTCGGTCTGGTAACCATCTCTTAACTCCAAGAGCTGACGACCTGTGCGGACATCGTTCGCGGTCAAGGTGGTGCGATCAACTGCCAGCAACCAACCTAATCGCTCATGGTGCGCAGCTAACGATTTTTGATAGCCGCTGGGCCGTTGGATATCGTAACGAGCGATGGGACCTTGTCGTTGGTCAAGTTCCCAGATCTGGTACCTGGCATGTCCACTAGTGAGCATATAATTCTTGCCATCGAAAGTCGTGAACGCCAACTCGCCTCCTTCGAGTGCTTTAATTTCCCAGCGAGCACTGGGCCCATCACGCAGTGACCAAGCGTAGTTCAGCGGCGAGTGTTTTTCAGCTGCAGCGGCCCACTGGCCGTCAGCGCTCATACTTACAAAATGGAATTTGGCGCCGGGTTCACAAAGCCATGACCAGCCCGAATGTGGATCAAACAGTCGCACCCCGCCTGAATGAGTGCTGGCGACAATCCGCCCCCCAGCTTCCGAGAGACACATGCGTTCAACTTGATCGGCATCTTCGATGCGCAGGGCCGAAAGTTGTTCATCGCGTAGTTGGCACGTCGACTGTCCTGAATGGCATAGATCCTTTAACTTCGACAGTTCCACCCGATACAAGCCATGGCGCGTGGCCAAGTAAAGCCATTGGCGCTGACGATCGTATGCCAGGTCGAATAACTTGTCGCATTGAATCGTCAATAGAAGTTGGCGGGAGGTTGTATCCCACACATGCACATCATGGCCTCCGGTGATTAGCCATTGATCATCATTGGCGAACAGAGCCGTATTCGGAGAGGATTGGCGCTCGGAATCGGCATGTTCATGCCAGACAACATCATCCAGGGCAATATCCCAAAGGCCGATGGAATCATAAGTGCGAAACCCGAGTTGATCTCCTGAAGGTGAGAAACCGTTGGCATGGCCGTCACATACGAGAACGATTTTTTCGGCTGATGTATCCCACAGACGCGTCTTGCCGTCATAGCCATAAACCGCTAGCCATTTTTGCGTTGGGTGCAAATAGATGTTAGCGATGATTTCGTTGGGACCTTGAATGCGCGAGATTCGCTGTGACCAATCAGTGCAAGCATACAAACACACTGCCGTTCCATCGGAGAAGGCGAGGCATGATTCATCTTTCCCCCAGGTTACGGAAAAGCTTTGTTCTTCGGTATGCCAATCGGCCACGATTTCGCCGGATTGGATGTCCCAGACGACCACTTTTTGCGGGTCGGGGAACGTGGCTGCCACCCACTTGCCACCGGGCGAGAGTTTGACTTGTCCCACCCAAGCTTCGGGACCAGTGAACGACTTGAGTGTCTGGCCGGTTTGTTGATCGAGCAAAACAATTTGTCCTCCGCGCAAACCCAGGGCGCATATCGACTGGCTGTAACACATGTCCAGAGCGTAGCGAGATGGTCTTGACGGAAATTCAGCCGCGGTTTTACTCCATAATCTTTTCGAATCGGCTATTGAGAAGAGTTCCAAGATCGGTTGATCTTCGGGTTCTCGCAAGATACCCACGCGTTGATTATCACCCGAGAAGCAAACGGTCATGGGTGAGGATGGCATGGTGAACTGACTGAGTTGGCCGGCTGCGCGATCATACACCACTTGACCTTGATCACTGGAATAGGCTGTCCAGTAACCTAGATCGTGACTAAACACAGTGCTATCCAGCGAGCCACCAGCTTGCCGGTGGAATCGCACCGATTCCTTCAAATCATTCAAGCTGAGGGATGTAGCCTGTATACGACGCAGTTCGCGATCTTCGACTGAGTCGGGTTGAATTGTGCCGCCCTGGGCCGCAGCGGCTAGTGCTTCTAAGGTCGAGAATCGCTGACCAGGTTGGCCGCTGGTAAGCAACGCGCGGGCCTCGGCGAGATAACTGGCCGCTAGTTGATGCTGTAGCTGGTTGCGTGTCTTCACCAGGGATGCGGCGAGAATGCTCAAGCCGATAACGAACATGATCAAGGTTGCAGCCAGCAACAATAACCAACCGGCTCGCATTCGGCTCCAACGCGTCATGCGCTGGGCCAGCGATAATCGTCTGGCCAAAATGTTGTTTCCAGCCAGCCAGCGGTTCAAGTCATCCGCAACTTCGGCGGCGGTGTGATAGCGATCAGCGCGATCTACCGCGATCATCTTTAACAGAATGGTTTCTAAATCAAAAGGAATACGATTGGAACTGGGTGGACGTTCACCAGCGATAATACTGCGCAATTGTTCGGACCGGTCGCTGGCGGTGATTAACGGCTGTGCGAATAGCAACTCATAAAAGGTCACACCCAGTGAATAGATATCGGTGCGTTCATCCAAGCCCCGCGAGCCATTGCGGGCCTGCTCGGGGCTCATGTATCGCAATGTTCCGACTAACTCACCGGTGCGCGTAAGCGTGGCGGCAGTCGGGAAATCGGCCAATCCAAAGTCGACAATCCACGCATGACCTTGAGTATCCAGCAACAGGTTGGATGGTTTGATGTCGCGATGAATCACGCCGCGCTGGTGTGCGTGAGAAAGTCCATCGGCTACGTCGCGGACGATCCTGGCCAGGTACCGCAACTCATCCAGCGATTGTGGCAGTCGGTAAGGAAGCGATGCATCGGCTGGAGTAAGTTTGCCCTCCATCCACTGAGACCAGTTCCAGCCATCGATCCAACGCATAGCATAGAAATGGTAACGCCCGATGCGTTCGACGGCGTAGACCGGAACGATATGCGCGTGGTCCAGGCAAGCCACGGCTCGAATTTCGTTGTTGAAGCGAATTAGTTCCGCTGTACCGCTGGCACCGCCTTCCGGGTTGGCCATGACCTTGAGAGCCACAGTTCGTTGCAGCGACAACTGCTCGGCTTCATACACCATGCCCATGCCACCGCGGGCAACAAAACGAAGAATACGAAAGTCGCCCAGCACCTGACCAGCCTGAGGCGTAGACTCTTCGCCGCCTAGAGAGACCATCATGCGCGCGACGCCTAAGGCGTGCCGCAGTGGTTCACCAATAGCCGCTTGTTCCACGATCCTGGCTTCGATCCAGGCGTCTGCCTGCAATTTGGAAGCGCCCGCGCGAATGAACTCCGCAAACTGATCACACAATCGGCCAATCAGTAATTCATCGCCCGGCGCTACTCGATCGATGGTCGAATTGGAATCTTCGCGATCCGCTTCGGTATGCTGGGTCAATACTGGCTCTTGCTCGTGACTCATTGCCGAACCTCGTTTGTCAGAGCACAGACAAGCTCATGCCTACTACTTCTAATCCTGCCGACGGAGCGCAGCCAGGACAGCCTTTAGAAAACTTTTATCTGTTTACGCGCAGCTCCAGGTTTGGCTTGAAGAATAGCGTATTGATAGGCGATTTGTCGAGAACTACAATTCCGGGATGTTAGTTATCAGGCTCGCTCGCACCTTGACTGCCAGATCCATTGGAAAGCGATTGTCATGGGAGAAACACTCTCTTTCGAGGAGCTTTGCCAGCACTATCGGCCGATTCTGCGCAGCGTGATTGAGTCCCGCCTGGATCAACGCTTGCTCCCGCGACTGGATGCTTCCGATGTGGTCCAGGAGGCACTGCTCGAGGCCTTCGAACGCATGGAAGAGTATCAACGCAAGCAGCCGATGCCGTTGGCCGCCTGGTTGCGGGAGACGGCTCTTCAGCAATTAAAGCGTGCCTGCCGCAAACACCGCGGCGCCGCTCGCCGATCGGTGACGCGTCAGGTCTCTTATGATCAGTCCAGCGTGTTTCGCCTGGCTGAACGCTTAACGGCGGTCACTAACACCGCCGAGCATCAGCATCAAATGGTCGAAGAATCGCAGCGCGTATGGCAATGCCTCAATCATCTGTCCGACAACGATCGAGAGATTCTCATGCTGCGCTACGTAAACGGACTAACCAATCTGGCAGCTGCACAACTGCTGAATGTCAGCGAAACAGTGGCCAGCAAGCGGCATTGCCGAGCTCTCTTGCGCCTGCGGGTGGAGTTGACCGATGATTCCAATTAGCACATGAACGCGGCTGCTCGGCTTACGCGCTGAGTTGCTTCGACAACGTCGTTCGCAAGCGCTCCTGCGCTAAGAGATCCACTAGTTCGTTTTCATTCCAGTCAGTCCCTGACCGTTGACGGCGCATGAACGTGTTGTAATCCACGGGCCAGGCCAACCAAGTCGTTTCATCTGCGGTAGTAACCAACTTTTCCGTCGTACCGGTTCCGGGGACACCGGGCTCGAAAGCCCAGTCTTGGCCATCTTCACCGAGTACGCCATCCACGACACCATCATTGATAACGGTTTGACCGTCGACCAATCGCGCATTCAGTCCCGCTGGGCCAACACCGGCTTGAATGCTCGCCACGCGCTGGGCGTAGCTGGCTGCTCCCAGCCATTGGCGATGAATCGTAAAGATGGATTCCAGCTCACCCAATACATCGGTCAGTCCAGTGGATCCAAATATATTTAACCATCCACCGATCAAAATATCATCGTCATTGCCACCAAAGAGCGAGTCGATTCCACCTGAGCCCACCACTACATCGCGTCCGCCAAGCCCACGTAACGTGTCCGTACCAGCACCACCGATGATCACATTAGGTTGATTGTTGCCTACAAAGTTGTAGCTGACCGAGGTAGTGCCGGCGATGAGGTTCTCAAATGGACGACCATCAAAGAGTGTGTTGACATCCAAAGCTTGCCCTAAGGCTTTCAGCATGATCTTGGTGTTGGGTGTGACTCCTGTGGTGAAAGCAGTCGGAGTCGCACCACCAGGGTTAAACGTACTCAGATCAAACGTGATGCTGGGCGAATTGATAAAGTGCAGCGAGTCTTTGCCACCTGTGGAAAGCAGGCCAGAATCAACGGTGTCATTGGCTTCCACCAACACGTCAACGGAGGTGTTGGCCCAATCAAACCAGAATACGTCATTGCCCTGACCGCCGTAGATGGTGTTGTTGTCAGCACCGCCGGTCAGGACATCATTGCCTTCACGCCCGTCGAGCGTGTCATTGCCTCCCCGACCATCCAGGCGATTGGCTCGACTATTGCCAGTGATCGTATCGTTGGCTGGGGAACCGATAACGTTTTCGATCCAAGTTTGGAAGCCTGCGATGGCTTGTGGCATGACTTGGCGGATCGGCGGTGAAGTGTAAGGTACTCGAGTGTCGACGGAATGGAAAATCAGGGGCACACCCGGCAGACCGAGCAACAATACATTGATGTTGGGTGTGAAGAGCACATTGGTCAAATCGATTGTGTCTTGGCCACCATCGACGACTTGCGGCAGACCCGCAGTGTCGAGCACCGGTGCGCCGCGCGAGTCGAGCAGGATGTCTGGGTCAGCAATAAAGCCAAAATCCGGAGTAAAGAGATAGCCCGTGCCTGGATTAATTCCCAATAGCTCGCGATAGCGATACACATCATTGCCTGTTCCACCGACCAGTCTATTGCTGCCGTACAGTCCATCGAGAGTATCGTTGCCGGGACCACCTACTAGAACGTTGCCAGCAGCCGAACCAGTAAGCGTATCATTGCCCCGTCCGCCACTAGCGTTTTCAATGGTACCGCCCGACCAGCGCACGTCAAAACTTCCTACGCTAGCGATGTTGGTTCCCAAGTTGATCGTCACGTTCCCTAAGACTGGCTCGACTTCACCAAAGCTGATCCAATCGTTGCCTTCGCCCGGATTTTCAACCAGAGTTTCATCGCCGCCAGTGACGGTGGATTGTCGATAAACGTACAGATCGTTTCCTTGACGACCTGCCAGCACGTCCGCACCTGGTCCGCCATCGATATAGTTGTCAAACAAATTTCCGTTAATGGTGTCGTTACCGCTTCCACCAATGACTTGCTCGAAATGCACATCATTGCTCACAACCCGCGGTGTCAACGTCGTTCCATTCAACATGGCGAAGTTTGGACCAGGCGCGTTCAGGTCGATTCGCAGCGGCGTAGTGAAACTGGAGAAATCCACTCGATCGATACCCTCGTCCACCAATTCAACCACAGTGTCCACGACATTGTTATTGAACAGAACATAAGTATCATTGCCTCGGCCGCCGATATACGAGGCTTGGATTGCGCCGTCAATAAACGTATCATCTCCTGGAGAGCCAACGAACTGCTCAGCGGTTTCTGTACCCGGGCTAGATCGGGTGATCGTGCGCCCAGTCATCGTGGCAATCACCGTGATTGGACTTGTGGAATCACGAATGTCGATGACCAGATTTTGATCGGGCGAGAGAGCTGAGAAATCCAGCGTGTCCATACCAACTTGACCTGACAAGTTATCTTGCTCGTTCGCGCTCGCATCAGCAAACACAAAGAAGTCGTTACCATCCCGGCCGAACATCGTGTCCGAGCCGGGCCCGCCTGTGATCACATTGGCTGAATCGTTTCCGCGCAAATCATCAGACTGGCTGCCGCCAATAATGTTCTCGACGATTTCGCCAGTGGTAGTAGTGCCCAACGTTAATCGCAAGGTGATGCCTGCGGTACTGACGCTGCGTCCCACGTCTTGAATGGCTGGATTGCTCAAATCAACTTCGATGCGGTGCGACTCGGTAGCTGAGAAGTCGAGCGTATCGATGCCACTAACGCTGTTGGTATCGGTGGTAAAAGTATCAGAGCCGAGGTTGTTGTCAGCATCAAACGCATAAACGTCGTCACCCGCATTGCCATCCAGCAGGTCATCGCCACCACCGCCTTCAATACGATCGTCGTAAGGGCTACCGCGCAATACATCACTACCTGGGCCGCCGAATAGTTCCACGGGCCCCAACGTAAAAGCGCTGGCATTGAGCGTGACACCGACGTTACCAGCCTTTAACGTAGCCGTATAGATATTCGTCAGGCGATCGGTGCCTTGGCCGGTTAGTTCCCAACGCGACTGCGTAGCGTTAAACGTCAGGGATTGGCTATTGCTGGCCCACTGCCCGACGCGATTGAAACCTTCGCCCCCGTCTAAAATGTCGTTATCACTCGTCGAGACCAGAGTATCGGGCCCTCCCCACAAGATATCTTCTTTGTCCTGACCATTGATGGTGTCATTGCCCGTGCCACCAATGAGCGTGTCATCATCTCCAATTAGAATCGTGCGTGGCACACTGAGTGTATTGTCGCCTGAGAGTGTGTCGGTGCCAGCATGACCATTGATCTCGTCGCGGCCATCCCAAATGATTTGAACGGGAATATTTCCAAAATGCTTGCCTGATACGTTCTGCACCTGGCCACCAGTACCCGCGGTCAATGTGGCGATGTGACCCATCTTCGGCACCAACGTCATGCCACTGATGCTCTCAATGATGCCAGTCCCAAGCGACTGGACGCTACCATTAAGTGCAATGCGATACACGGCTGGGCTGGGATCGCCTGTGGTCGGACTACCAGCGCCGAGCAGGAAACTATTGCCGTCATAATACATCCCAGCTACGCGCCCAAACTCTGACTGAGATTGAAGCACAATTTCGCCGATCGACGCACCCGTGGTAGTATTGAGCAATTCCAGTAACGTGCGGTCACCTTCGATAAATGCGTAGACTCCGCCTGGTCCAAAGGCCAATGCAGAAGCATCGGGTGCACCGAACTCAGTCTGCGACTCGAAGGATCCACCCAGATCGGTGACCACGCCGCTGCGCGCATCGATATGTACCAGGTACGAACCAATCAAGCTGCTGGCACTCAGCGTACGGTTGGTGACTCCCAACAGTCGACCCGTTGTCGGTTCGACCGCAATATCTCCTTCGCTCAGCCGTTCGTCCAATCGCACACGGTAAGTTGCCTGCGCGGTGATCGGATCTATTTCAAACAGGTGACTATTACCGCTGGAAGAATTTCCAACTGCTAACAGAACGGCTTCTTGCGGATGATAGGCCAGGCCAATCCACTGCGTGATAGCTGTCTGGCCCGTAGGCAAAACTATCTTGCGCGAGTGTACGGTCTTTCCCGCCAGTGGATCTACTTCGGTAAGAAAGCCGTTTTGGGTGATGGCCAGCGGTCGCGACGCGGGTGCGGTCTCATCCCAACCGGCTGGCAATTCTTCACGAATTGTGTAGGTTCCAGGGTCTAGGCGAAATGCGTATTCGCCAGCCACATTGGTAACTGTCCATGGTTCGTCACTCTCACGTTGGGCGTTACCGTTCAAGTCCACGTATACGATCTGGTCTCGTATGCGAGGCTCGCCAGTGTTGAGCACTCCATTTTGATTGGTATCGTTGAATCGAATGCCAGAGATGACACCGGTGCCATTGGTGTCGGCCAAATCGAAACCAGAATAGATAATCGGCTGAGGCAGTTCAGGCTGGTCGGCTCGCGGCAACTTATCTTTGGTACCTGCCTTATTGCCGCTCTGATTCTCGATGCGGAAGTCGAGTCCGTTGTAAGTTGTCTCACTCGGGACTGAAATTAGATGCCCACTCCGTTTGGATGTAATGCGAACGTTGTCGATGCCCCAGGTCTTGCCGGCTTCTAGTTCCATGCCAGCAAAAGCAATCGTCAGGTTCGGCCCAAAGTGCTCAAAGCTCCACTGAATGTCATACGTGCTTCCCGGGTTGTAGCCTGAGTTGCCTATGGAGCCAGTCAGTCCCGGCGAGTTGGGCACGGGATAGCTTTGCCTGAAGAATGAGGAACCATTGCTTGCAAAATTTGAGAAGGTGTAATTGAGGCTTGACCCTCCCGTGACCGTAGCTGTGAATCGATCGTATTCGGGAATGTCACCTGCACCATTGCCCGTCCAATTGCCAATCACCAGCAAACGAAACCCAACCAACAATTCTTCATGGTCAGGCAGATCATCCAAGACCAGCCTGGTAGTCTCATTGCCAAACTGACCGTGGAAAGTGTTTCCCAGCGGAGATAAGGTCGTGCGCCCGGGCGATGGTTGCCACTCGGGGCCGATATTTCCGCCTGCGAAGTTGACAGGCCCATAAGCCACCTCCGGCGCCGGCAGGAGCTGAGTGGTCGAGGTTGCCAGTCGCACATAATAATCTCCATTGGGTCCAGAGGCCAATATAGTGTATGAGCCATCAGGCCGCGTCAGCACACTATCTTCGAAAGTGCCGTCGTAGTTGCCATTGGGCGAACCGCTGGGTGACAACGGGTATTGGTCCAAATAAACTCGGCGATCGCCAACGCCTTCGCCTGCGTCGCGCTGGTTGTTGCCATTCAAATCGGCCCAAACTGTGCCTTGGATAACGGTCTGGCGAAAGACACCAAACATTCCACCGTCAACCGCTTGTTCGTTGGACACAGTTACATACAGAATTGGATCCAGGCTGGGGCCGACCTGTGGAGTGGTCACGCGATATGCTTCGAGCACCGTGGGGTCGAAGCTGGGCAGGATCAATTCTGCTCGATAAGTGCCGGGTTGAAGATTTGTTAGTTGGACAACGCCGCGCTCGGTCGCCGGATCGATCTGGCCATCACCACTTAAATCGACATCGGTCGTTTCATATTCACCGAGGACAACTCCGCGATCATCCGTGATGCGCAGCGGCCAACCATTTACAAAGGCTTCGGAGGAACTCTTGAGCGCGTTTTGGTTGCGATCTAAGAAGACCCGGAAGACGGCTGAGCCAGCTAGAGGCGGTGGAGGCTCGTCAGGTTCGGGACTCGTACAACTCTCCAGGCTGTATCCACCGTCCATGACTGGATACTTGGTATCGAAATTGACAGCCAGAATTCCGGCGACGCCGTTATAGCCCTGGTTGCTCGTGCCGCCATGGATCGTATCGTTGGCTGCCGAGCCGCAGATGAAGTCGTTGTCGGGGCCACCTTCGATGTAATCAGCGACTGTGCCTTCCACCGTTGGTGTCAGTAAATGAGCGATGATGACATCGTTTCCCCACCCGCCCAACAACAAATCGGCGCCATCACCTCCCATCACAAAGTCGTTACCCAATCCCCCTTGGATATCGTCGTCGCCAGCTCCACCATCGATGTAATCATGACCATCTCCACCGTTGATGGTGTCCGACAGGTCGTTGCCTTCGATGCGGTCATTACCACTTTCACCCAGTAGGTAGTCATTGCCTGGCCCACCCCACAGTTTGTCTTCATGGTTACCACCATAGATATCATCACCACCATCGACTGCCCAGCCAGTTGGCGGAGCAACATTCAGTTCGTATCCGCCCCAAAGTTGGTCATTACCATCATGACCATAGAGTTGATCGAAACCGCCTTCACCGAACAGTCGATCATCACCATCTTGACCAAACATCTGGTCATCGCCATCGTCGCCGTACAAGAAGTCGTCACCCGAACCTCCTTCGATATAATCACCACCCTTGCCAGCTCGAATGGTATCTCCGCCCGGGCCGCCAAAGATGTTATCGGAACGCTGGCCTCCGTGCAGGATGTCAACTCCTTCGCCACCAAAGGCAACTACGGGGATAGGAAAGTCGCGATAACTTGTTTCGACGCCGTTGTCACCAACTTTCAACTTCAGCGTATCATTGCCCTTGCCCCCATCAAAGAGAATGGTTTTGACACCTCCATAGGTGGCCGACATGCCCATGCCTTCGACCTTGACCACTTCGTTGGCCAGCCATGTTAGTGTAAAACTCTCCGACGTATCGCTACTGCTACCGCGCGTGCGAAACTCAGCGTACGCACCTGCATGTACAATCAGTGTGCCTGCCGGCGCGATGCCGGTCGGCGCGCCAGCTCCATAGAATTGGGCTATGTGATTGGGTAAGACGTTCGATTGCTCTCGTTCATCAAGCTGACTAACGCCGTCGGAAACGTGGGCGGGGACTTGAGCCGGACAAGAATACCGATTGTCGGTCTTGAACAAAACTTCATCCACGATATCTACACTGCCTTCGAAGAAGAGCAGTTCGTAGACCAATGATAACTTGGCACTCAACTCTCCAGAAAGGTCAAAGACACAATCGATACCCTGCGAGAACAACTGAGCTAGTTCATCGACGTACAATTTGCCGTTGGCATCGGGATCGCGCCAATTGGCCAGGATACTACCAATCAGCTCGCCTTTAATGCCTGCCGAAGCTATACCGATATCCAGCAGAGCGGCTACAGAAACACCCAATGAGAATTTCAGCTCATCGATATCCACATCTTCGCTCAAATCATGGATGTAGAAACCATCCAGCAGATTGCCGGTCTGCAGACCGCGTGAGTCAAAGCCTACTGCCAATTCAACGCTAAACGCCGCATTCAAACCAAGTTCGACGCTGATCGGTGGAGTGGGCACGATTGGAAAGGACTGCGACCATGGAAACTCCAAGTTCAGTTTAGGAACTTCCCAAGTCACCAGTTCGACTGTCTGACCAAACAACGCCTTCAGTAAACTGGCGGGATCATCGATGAAATGCAATGTCAGCCCTACCCCGTCGGTGGCACCGCGAGAGACTTCGTCTGCCGGCCGCCGCAGTTGGGCCAGTACGCTTGTGAGCGGTCCTGCGTCTACCGCCGGCAGTGTCTCGTTCCAGATTGAGTTCCAGCCGGGAGCGGCATCCAATACCGTGATGTTACCCAATTCAATGGTGCCGTCGCCACTAATGACACTCGACAAGCGACCGCTCAAGGATCGCGCCGCCTTCAAGAAGGTCAAGAACCGGTTGGTGTCAGTGGCTACTGACCGTGGAACCTCCGCCAAGGCCAAGTCGAGTAGTGTGATAGGCGGCTGCCCAGCCATAACCGCCAGGTCTGAGACGGCTGGCACTTCGCTATAGAGTAAGTCGAGCACGGGATCGATAGGTCGCAGCACACTGTCGATCTTGTTGGCTGCCTGACCAATGAACGAAGTCAAGAAGTGACCAAGCTCGAGTTGAATATTGTTTAACTCTAGCCGAGGATCGCTCGCCTGCAGTTCGTCGTTGGTAAAACTGAATCCCCAGTTGGCAACCAGATCAGCAGTGACTTGTGGCAAGCTTAATGCAGAAGCCGCTAAGTCAAGATTCAGATTTACGTTGCCACCTCCTTGAAACTCAGGCTCGAGCTGATCGAGCGCCAAGAAGCTGCCGCTGCCGAGGTCCAGTGAAAAGCTGGCATCCATGCCAGTCAGCTGATCTGGATTGTCACGATCATCGGTCGCGGTTACGGACAAGGCAAACAGGTCCAACTCCAAATGCGACGGTTCTCCACCTGGCGTGTCCAGGCCTGCAGTAAATGAGAATGCTAATTCATCGCCAGGATGGGAGGCGCCAGGCAGAGCTGGTATGGTTTCGGGTTTGGGGATTACATAGAAGCCGCGCGTATGATTGACTCCTACACCCAAGAAAGCTTCGACGCTCACCTCCAACTTTACGCCGCCTTGGCCATCGGCCGACAGGGGCAGTCCGAGCGACTTGGTATCGAAATCAAAGGTCTCTTCGACGATCTTGTCGAACCCGATATAAGCTTGAATCTCAAATCGATCGGCCTCCAGCGTAACTTGAATATCATCAATGGTCGGAGTACCTGTAGAACCAGGGGCTCTCCGCAACTGGATCAAACTAGTCGTATTGATCACGCTGAAGATTGCCTGGCGAATCGCTAGTCGAGCCTCTTCGCGACTTTGTAACGATATCTCGCTAAGCGTATCTTTGATGGTTTGAAGTACGCCCGTGCGCAACTGTTCGATCAGGCCTCCCAAATCTTCGAGACCTTCGCCCACGAATGGTACGCTATCCAGTTCGTCTTGGAGAACCGACTGTAGCTGGCCCAGGAAGAGGTCGATACCCGCGACGATGGTGCTGAGATCAAAATCGATATCGCCGAACAGGTTGAGCAGCTTTTCAGTTTGAACTTCGATACTCGGAGGCGTCGACGAGAACAGGTTGGCTATCGAGTGATTAAACGCAACGGCCTTATCGACCAGTTCACCCAGCAGCGAGACGTCGATCGACGCATCCAGATTGCCGACAGCGCCGGTCACTTCGATGCCGCTGGCCAGCAACTCTGCCAGGCTGACGCTTCCGAATGCACCTGGTGTGGCCGAAAAATTCAGTCCGATCTGAGCACGATCATCGGTGGTGTTACCGTGCAAGGCGACATTCAGTTCGCCAGCAGCCAAGGGGGCACTGCCCAAACCAAGCTCGGCAGGGATCGAACCTGTGGCTTTGGCACTGAGGTTCAGCCCGGTAGCCAGCAGATTGTCGTTGCCCTCTGTCGCCTGGACGATCACACGCGTTTCTGGTGCGCCGGTCAAGTCGGTCGGGAAAACAACAGCTACGCCAAATTGCGCGATAGCATCAGCCTCAAAAGCGATATGGCCATCCAGTTGGAATCGTACCGGGCCAAACACCTCTAAATCAACGGCCGGATCGAGATTGAAACTTACACCGTCAGTTAGTTTTATACCTAGGACCACCGCCAATTGATCACCAGTTGTGCTGGCATCAAAGTCCTCAATGACATCCAGCTTGAATTCAACGCCGTCAATCGTCGGCAATTGCTCGCGCAGTAAATCTGCCAACTGGCTCGCCAACTGATTGATGCTGGGCAGCGCTTGGGTGAGAGAGTCCAGTGCATCTTGGAGTTCTTGCGAGAGGTCATCGAGGCCTTCGCCAGATCCACCACTACTACCATCGGGCAGTCCGGCGGCTTTGATCGCTTCGCGCTCGATCATAGCCACGCTGGCAATGAGCTTGCTTTTTTGTGTAGCTAACTCGGATGCAGCGATGGTCTTTAGTTTGGCCAGCTGGATATTGGTTTCGCCCACCGCGGCTTGTAACTGGCCCTTAGCTTCATTGGGTAGCGGCAGATTGGCAACGGCCGTGCGCACTGCTTGCAGCGATTCTTCTAGGCGGGAAACGTTGACACTCTCTAGCAGAGGTTCCAGTTTAGCGCCGAGGGATTGCACGAAATCGATGGCTTCACCGAAGCTAGTTCCAAGTAGTGGCAGTTCTTGATTGAGGACAGTGGACGCCAGGGAAGTTGGATTGATCCACGCCGCAGCCACATCGCTAATAGCCTTAACGACGGCATGCGAAGTCAGCTGACGCAACTTGGCTAACGCCTGCCGACTAGTTGAAGTGTCTGCATCGGTGGTTTGAACATCCAACTTGAGCGCAGGCAGCGTCGAACTGGTGTCCAGCTTCAAATCGACTTTGGCCAACTTGCCCGTAAACTGGCCACTGGCTCCGCCTTCGTCCAGCAGTTGACCTTTGACGGCGAGCGTTCCTGAGGTGGTGTGTGAGGCTCCAGAAGGTTTGAGCAAATCAATCGTGATGGGCTCGAACAAATCTGCCGACTCGTTCTCCATAAACTCCTTTAGCGAGATGCGATTGTCATTGCTTGAACCTACACCCGGATCGACAAGTTTGATTGGCAGGGTGTATCCCCACTGAATAGGCAGAGGTTCGTTATTCGCCCCAACGTCAGTTTCCGCATGCAGCCCCACATCGCCGCTGGCCATACCGATGGCCAGCGGATCGACAGGATCCGAGGAGCGTGCGCCAGCTTTCAGATCCAGACTCACATCAAACTGCGATTCGTTATTCTTAGTTGAGATATAGAGTCGATCGCGCAAGTCGAGCCGATCCAGACTTTGGCCGGTCAGTACGTAGTTGGAGGATGAAACTGCGTGTGCTTGCCCTTCGATGCCCAAGACGGTTGCCGCTGCGCTGAGCACTCCGCCGAAGGGTGTGCCTTTATCGCTGTACGATTCGCCAACTCGCGCCGCAGATACACTGAACGGCGCTCCAGCACGCAGAATGATCTGACCATTGCTCAGCGATGCGAAACTGCCGCCGGGAACTTGGCTGTTGATCAAATTAATAACATCGCTTACCTTCATGTCGCGAGTTAGATTGCTATCGAGATTGACGTAAAACCGCGTAGGATTCTCGGTGGGACCGAAGGCTACGATTAGGTCCGGATAAGCGGAACGGTTGACTGCTGTTGGCAAACCTAACGCGGGTTGATCGGTGCTGCGCATGGTGAAGTTGCGTTGATTTATCGCCTTCAGTCCCAGCACGGAGTTGGCTCGCGAATCTGCGCGCAATTCAAGATAGCTGATTGCGCGATCGACCGACCGCACATGCAACTTGCCGTCGATGAGAACTGCTTCGACTAAGGCATCTTTGCCTTGTGCCTCCAAGTTGGCATTGATATCCAGGACCAGGTCCTCAGCAAAGATATTATCGCCAGTCGCAGCTGCATTGAGAGAGATCGGAATGGATACCAGGTTGGCGGGATTGTCCGAATGCCGATAGGCGACGATAAAGCTGATGCTCGTTGTCGGCTTGGGATTGGCGATTGGGTTTTGTGCAGCCACACCGACTAACCTGCGCAGACCACGACCATTGTCGAGCAGATGGACAGGCGATTCGAGAGTCGTGGGGCTGGAATCATGGTCGCTGAGATTGATGCCGACCGTTAACTTACCGAATAGTTCGGCGCTGGATTGCACTTCGGACTGTGTGGCAAACTCGACAATACCCAAGTTGCCTAGATCCAAGCTGCGACTGAGGTTCAAGGGCACTATCGCAGACTGCACCACCGGATTTAGGTTGCCATTGGAAAACTTGATGGGAAATGAAATCGATTTAGGAATGGTCGATCCAGGTAACGGAGCTTCCATGAGAATGTCGGCAGGCAAAACATCGATCTTGGCCAAGACTGCCTTGATGGCGTCCTGAATGGGTAGTGTTGTTAGCGACGTATCCGCAGATCGCAGTGAAGATCGACCTGACAGACCGAGCACGGAGTAAGCTGGTAATCCTGTGTCGTTCACACCAAAACTACTTGAGTATCCCAGTTGGGCTAAATGGCTTCCAGACATTGCAAACTGTAGCACCGAGCTATCGGCTGCCATGATGGCTACGCGCTGGCTGCCCGATAGGTTGGAGACGGTGGCCTGAAGATAGTTGGCCAAGGTGCGCTGAGCACGCTCTTCAGGCGAGTTTTGATTTTCAAATGGCGGAGGCAGATCAACTCTCACCTGGCTCAGCGAGCGATTCAAGTCGTCCACTAGATCTTGGATGGTAGCGTTGTCATTGGTCTTGAGCTGCTGAGTGAGCGGAGCTTCACGCGGTAGGTTCAGCGTATACTCGGGGAGTGTCACGGTAATGGGATTGCCGGCGGCGTCCAGCAATCGCAGTCGCATGGCATTGATCGTGAAGGTTAAATCGGTTGTCGGTTGACCAAAGGGTACGCTGGGATTGGCCGCAACGACGCGGGCAGTGGTTAGTATCAGTCGAGAGATTTTGGCTTCGGGTTTGGCGCGCAGTTGTAGAGCTGGCCCCGATTCGCCCGCGACTCCAGATTCCAGCTGCCACTCGAGTTGATTCTGCAAACCTGCGACAACCAGTGAGGATTGCAAGCCGGCCTGCCAGCGCTCGGCATTTGTACCCGTACTACCCTTGGTGGCTCGCAGTTCGATCGGCAATCGGTCATCCAGTTGCACTACGTAATCGATCGGCGCAGGCGTGTCAGCAAACGTCGGCGTGGTGGCAGGCAGTCCATCGGCCCAGAGAATGACAGGTGATTCAAAAGCGCCCTGACTCAGTTGGCGCAGGGCGTCTCCCAAATCGATTGACGAACTCACATCCCCTTTGACCAGCGACTGATCCGCCAACTTTGGCTCTGGGGCGACCTTGGCCAGGTGCTCTTCAATCTTGGTACCGAGCGTAGAGATTTGGGACAAGCCTTCATATAGCCGGCTCAGGGCAGCCGTCGTATCCGTGCCTTCGCCTTCGGCCATCAATCGAATTTGCTCAACGTCTTTCCCCAGGTTCTGCGGTTGGGCGTCGCTGGTTAGCATCTGCATGCCCATATCCCCAGCGAGTAGATGTCGAGCTTCTAAAGTCTCTAAAAAGAAACGCCGCCAACTGGCGCGAGCTCGGCGTTCGCTGCGACGTTGACCAGTGCGTTGACCAGTGCGGCATCTAATCGAAACTCTCGAGGCAGAAGAGTGTTTGCTGACCATGGGATCGACCCTCGCGCAAATTTGGCTTGGCTGACTAGAAACGCAGAATGCCCTTCAGTAGTCCTGCGCCCTGGGACGCTTCAGGACTCGGTGTAAGTGGTTCCAGGCGGAAAGGCGTTCGCAGTTATTGACGCAGCTGCAAAAACTTCTTGTCACTGGTGTCCTGGCACGCAAACCATTGCAGGATTAGGCAGTAGGAAGTTGCAGCAATGGATTGCCCAGTCTGAAACGTCGAGCCACACATCATGCGCCCAACTTCGCCACATCGCGTTCTATTTTTCGCGATCCTATTTGGCTGGACGTTATGGATGGGTCGAGTCGAAGCCCAACCGATTAGTCCGATGCTGTTGCCGACAAATTTCACTTATCAGTTTTCTTCGCTGGACAGTGATGGCTTCTTTGATGATCCCGCCAAGGTTGACTACTGGACGATAACGGCGAGTCCTGGCCAACGATTGTTTCTGGAAGTTGACCGCCAGGAGGCGCATTTTGATCCTTACGTATGGATATTCGCCGGTACCATCTCGGATCAATCGCATTTCGTTGGAGGCGATACGCCGGGTATTGATGCACTCGATCCAGGCTTCGTCACAATTCAAGACGATGGAGTTGGACCATTTGGCTTCTACCAGACACAAGATCCGCGTTTGGATATCGTGCTGACCGGTTCCGCTACGACCTACACGATAATTGTTGCCAGCTTTATCAGTGGCATTGAAGTAGGTGGCCAATACGAACCGGGAGATGGCGGTGATGGACAATACGGGTACCGACTGCGGGCAAGTGTGACGACGCCCACGCCCACCGCCATTGTGGGTCGACATGTTTTCTATAACAACAGTGCGTTTGACGGCAACAACGTGGCCACAAGTACCGCAGACGATGCGGCCGTTGCGCCAGACAAGGCAGCCTACAGACCTGGAGCTGGAGCGGCCAGGCTCGAGAACTACACAAGTTACGCGCGTGGCCTCAACGGAGTCATGATTGATATTGTCAATCTGCCAGGTACACCGACCGCTGCGGACTTCGAATTTCGCGTCGGCAACTCGAACTTGCTCGCCAACTGGAACGCGGTACCCGAGTTCCTGGTGGCCTCGGTCAGCGTACGACGTGGAGCTGGGCCAGCGGGATCCGATCGCGTTACGATCATCTTTGCCGATAATGCGATTCGCAATCAATGGTTGCAGGTGCATATCTTAGCCACTGAGGAAACCGGCTTGGCAGTCGATGATTTTCACTATTGGGGCAACGCAGTGGGCGAAACTGGCAACCTGGCTGGCGATACTCGCGTCAATGGTTCGGATGTGTCCGGTGTTCAAGCCAACTTCACGACCTTCACCAATTTGGCCAATATCCTCTCGCGTCACGACATCAATCGAGATACGCGCGTCAACGGCTCTGACATTGGTATCGTTCAAGTCAGCTTTACCAATTTCAGTACAGCTCTGGTCAGTTTAAATCTTCCCTGAATCACAAGGTGCGCATCGTGCTGAAGTATTGCCTGACCTGTTTGATGTTATGCGGCTACGGCAATGCGCTCCGCGCCGACATGATTCTGGAAGTGGAGAGCCGCGCGCTACAGCCCGATACTGCCTTTCAATCGGTCGAAGTTTATCTCCGCGCGACAAGCGATACACCTTTGATCAACGGTATGAACTTGCGAGTCATTCTGGGGGATGGCAGCGGTACGCAAGGCGTCTTTTCAGGCAACCTTGGTTCGCTGGACGGGGTGCGGTTGAACGGGGCAGATTACTTTTGGGACTCTGGATCCACCGGCAGTTCCATAGGAGGTCAGGCACCTATCGATGGTTTTCCAGCCTTTGCCGAAGTATCGATCAACTTCAATAACAGCGGTGTCAATCAAGTCACACGGCAAATTCTGGCAGGCAATCGAGCCCGCATCGCCAGCTTGCTGATCGACACATCCGGAGTAGCCCCAGGAACTTACACGATCGACTTTACCGATCTGCCTGGTACAGGGCTGGGAGTGACAGAGCTGATCGGGCCCGGCGGATCTCAGATCGTCTTCAATTCGATTCTGAATGGTTCGTACATCGTGGGCGTACCAGAACCCAGCAGCATCGGGCTTGTCTCGGTGTTGAGTTTAGCAGCGTTGGGGCGATGGCGGCGTCACCTCTCCAAGCGCAGCTTGGGGAGGTCGAATCGAGCGCAGCAAGATTCGGGAGGGGCGAGTGCATAGGGTCATTAGTACCGCCGAAGTCTTGCCTAGCGCGGAGCCCCCTCCCGCAGACATCGGCTGAACGCCTCGTCTGCGACCTCCCCCAGCGAAGGAGAGTGCTGATTTAATTCCAATTTGCTCTGGCATGGGTATTATGGTTGAAGAGGCCGACGTTCCAACTCGGTGCAATCATTATGCTAACGAACCATCGCGATTTTTTGTTTGAGATTCGTGCGTCGGATCTGGCGATCTATAAGCGTGTGCTGCCGCTCAAGTCGCCCCTTTTAGATGCGTTGGAGATAGTCCCCTGGGAAAGTTTCCGGCCTGAGCTGGAGAAGTATTATTGTCGTGAGGGAGGTAGGCCCACCCTGCCAGTAATCCTCCTCCTGAAGGTGTTGTACCTGCAATATCTCTATCATCTATCAGACAGCAAAGTCCTAGAAAGAGCCAGTTCGGATTTATTGTTCCGCTGGTTTCTGCAAGTGCCGATTACTTGTAAGTTGCCGGACGGAAGTACTTTGAGTCGCTTTCGGGGTCGCATCGGAGAAGAGGGGATGCAGAAAGTTTTCGACCGACTGATCAGCTTCGCGCGCAGCAAGGGCCTTGTCAGCGATCGGTTGCGACTTAAAGATGCCACACACGTCTATGCCAATATTGCTGTGCCCACCACGTTGAAACTGCTGGCGCAGCTGCGAGAAAAGATGCTCGCTGCTATCGAGCCCATTGATGCTGAGGTCGCTCAAGGATTCCGTATCCGAACCGATCGAAGCCGCGTCGAAACCGAGAAAGAATCCGAGGAGATTCGCCTTGATGCTCGTCTGGATTTAGTCGGCGACATCCTGACGTGGATGCTCGAGCAGCCCGATCCATCCCAAGAGAGTGATTGCCAAGAGTCTTGGAAACGATTCATCGAAGTACGTGCGCTCGCTCAAAAGATCGTGAGCGATTGCTTGAACCCAGGTCAGGGTGATCGCACGCTGAGCGTGGTTGATAGCGATGCCCGCCGCGGAATGCATGGCGAGTTTTACGACGGCTATTTGGTCGATGTGTTGATGGACGCCGATAGCCAGCTGATCACTCAACTTGAGGTGCTTCCGGCAAACGGTGCTGAGGCCCAAGACGCGGTTCATCTGATTGAACGCGAACAGCAAGCTCATGGCAACAAGATCGAACAGCTATCCCTTGACGGCGCGGGATTTAACGGGCCAATGCTGCGCGCGTTGGAAGGCCCTGGCGGGATGGAAGTTGATGTGATCACACCGCCGCGTGACTTCGGCAACGATGAAGGCTTTGCTTCGACGGCGTTTGCATTGACCTCAGACGGCGAGCATGTGACATGTCCAGCTGGCCACACATCCAATAAAGGATTTCAAGATGCCACGAAGCCTAACCGCACGACGTTCGACTTTCCGGCTAAGAAATGTTGGGGCTGTCCGTTGCTCGCGCAGTGCAACCCCAAGATGAAAGAGACCAGCCGTCGAGGTCGACGAGTGAATAAGAATGAGTATGAAGAAGAATACAAACGTGCTCGTCAGAAGTCCAAGACAGAGCAATACCAACAAGTCCGGCGTGAGCATCCGGCCATCGAACGGAAGTTAGGGGAAGTGGCTCGGCACGGGCGCGGTCGTTGTGCAAGATACTGCGGTCTGGCAAAAGTGAAGATCCAACAACTGATGACATGCTTCACAGTGAACGTCAAACGACTGGCAAAACTGCTTGCCGTGGAGCGCTGCGCACCGACTGTCGCAATCGGGTGAAAAAAGCCGTTCAAATCGCCGCTTTGGGCAGTCTGGGCTAAATTTCGCCTCGAGACGAACCAGGATTCGTAAATAACAACCTCCCCAGCGCGTTGAGTCAGCAAAAAAACAACCGCCCCACATCAATAAGAGACTACGCTTTGCTATTATCGCATCGCTCTCCGAAGCTGGTGGAGGTGACGGTCACCTCTCCAAGCTTTGGCTTGGAGAGGTCGAATCGAGCGCTAGCGAGATTCGGGAGGGATGCATGACTACAATTTTTCCAATCTCTGGCGAGATCGGCTACGGAATACCGCTGGTGTTAACCGGCTTTGCGCGTGGTACCCGGTAGAGGTTTGCCGTGATGCATTGGCAAAATCTTTGGCTGGGGTGAAGCCAATGGGCCGATCTGCCAGGGGCGGCTGTTTTGGCCGTCCCATTTATGACCAGCAATCGAGTCGAGAATTTGTGAAGCCAATTTGAGAGCCGCGGTGCCGTCTTCGCCGCTGACGATAGGCGAAGCGTGTGTGCGAATGCTCAAGAGGAAATCGTTGTGTTCATCCAAGATGGCATTGCGAGGTTCAGCCGGCAAGGTCTCAACTTGAAAGAGCGAACCAAAGATGGTTGACTTGGCGGCTGTGCGTTCTTCGGCTGAGAGTTGATCGAGTTGCACTTCGCGATCGAGCACTTCTTCGGAGGCTTTAACTACTCGAACTTCGTTCTTGGAAAAGTCTAGCTCAGCCATCGACGAAGTTGTATAGATCGACATGCGGCGGGCCATGTCTAAACTAACGCGCGAAGCTTTGAAGTTGGCGATACATCCATTCTCGAAGGTCACGCGGGCTTCAGCCAAATCTTCGTGACTACCGAGCACGGCCAGGCCACAGGCGGAGACCGAGTGCACAGGTGAACGTACCAAGCTGAGCACCAGGTCGATATCGTGGATCATCAAATCATGCACGACGCCGATATCGGTGCTGCGGCCACTATAGGCCCCAGCTCGCACACAGTCGATGTATTTGGGAGCTCCCAAATGCGATTGAACGGTAGTCCAGCAAGGATTGAAACGCTCAACATGTCCCACTTGCAACACGCGATCGTGGCGTTGGGCGATGTGAACCAGGCGATCGGCTTGCTCCGCGGTGGAAGCTAGCGGTTTTTCGACCAGCACATGTACGCCGGCTCGCAGAAGTGTGCTGGCGACATCGTAGTGATAAACCGTGGGCGTCGCGATAATGGCGGCATCCATCTGACCGATGAGCGTTTGATGGTCTTCGAAGGTGGGCAGTTCAAGTTCGCTGGCCACATGGGCTCGCGCAGTAGCGACTGGTTCGACGACACCTACAACTTCCAGTTGTTCGTTGCTCTTGGCCAGTCGTGCATGGATTTTGCCCAAGTGGCCTGCCCCGATGATCGCTACTTTTAGCTTGGTCACGCTGCTTTTCTCCTATCGCGTCCCCGACCATGGCGACCGAGTTGCGAATTTTCAATGAATTCGAAGAGCACTTGCAGTTCGGGCATGAGCGTACCACCGGCGGCCAGGATCTCGCGGGCGTGCTCCATGCCGACGCGCGAGCGATAGAGCAAACGATAAGCTTCCATCAAGGCCTTGATGGCTTCGGGCGAAAAATTCTTGCGTTTGAGTGCGACGACGTTAACTGTGCGTGGTCGAGCGGGAAAGCCTTCCACCAACATGTACGGTGGCACATCGTGCAGCACGCGGCTGAGTCCGCTAACAAAGCTGTAGCAACCGATCGAGGCAAAGTGGTGCACGGCGGCACCACCGCTGAGCGTGGCATCGTGTTCGACATGTACGTGGCCACCCAACATGACATTGTTGGCCATGATCACGCGGTCGCCAACTTTGCAGTCGTGAGCCACGTGCGAGCAGGTCATAAAGTAACAATCGTTACCAACGGCGGTGATGCCATCTTCCTTTTCGGTAGCGCGATTGATGGTCACCGATTCGCGGAGCACGTTGTTGTCGCCGATGATGACTTGGGTGGGCGTGCCCTTGTAAGACAGATCTTGAGGCTCGGCACCAATGACGACGTTGGGGAACAGGTGGTTGTTACGACCGATTCGCGTATTGCCATTGATGGTAACGTTGTTTTCCAGGCGTGTACCGCGCCCAATCTGCACGCCAGCTCCAATCACACAATGGTGACCGATGCGGACTTCGTCATCCAGTTCAGCTCTGGGATCAACGACGGCCGTATGTGCTATGATCGTGGACATCGATGCAACTTTCCAACTCTAGTACAAAAGGGCGTTAAGCGATTCGTCGCTTAAGTTCAGTTGAATAATCGGTATGTGGTTGTGCGCGCTGGAGAAACATGTGCCTGAGCGTTGAAGCCAGGCGGCCATTGAGTTGATGGCCGCTGCGATGGGCCACGACGTGACCTTCCAGATCGACGCCGGCTAGCGCCAAGTCTCCGAGCAAATCGAGAGCTTTGTGTCGAGGACACTCATCTTCAAATCGCAATTGGTTATCGATAGGTCCCTGGTCACCAAAGACCAGCAGGTCGCGAGTAGTGACGTGCTGTGCCAGGCCTTTGCTTTGCAATTGCTGGGCTTCAGCCGCAGTCAAAAACGTGCGAGCTTCAGCCAGTTGGCTGACGAAAGTGAATTCGCTGACCGGGCAACTAAAGGTGCCGGAGCCAATCGAACTGTTGGGACCATAGTCCAGTTGGTATTCGATGCTCAGTCCATCTATATCCGATGGATAAGCCGCAACCCACTGGCTGTCGGTGCCGATGCGAATGGGTTCGGTGATGCGCAAAGTTTCGCGCGGCATGTTTTGTAGGGTGCGACCAGCTGCTTCTAGAGCCAGCGAATAACCGTGACTGCTACCATCCAGGCCGGGCATTTCACAGCTAGTGCAGTGGATTTCGACGTTGTCGATCTTCAATCCCGACAAGGCGGCCAACACATGTTCGACCATGTCGACCACGGCGGAACCGTTAGCCAGTCGCGTACGCAAGGCCATGTCGACGCGATGATCTGCGATCGCTTGGACCTTGGGACACTGGGGCAAGTCGGTGCGAACGAATTGAACGCCTGAGCCCACTGGCGCAGGGAAGAAGGTCAGCGTAATAGGCTGGCTCGACCAATAACCTCGACCAGTTACCTGGCAAGGTCGGCTGAGCGTATGCTGAAATCGGGTTGCCCGCATGACCATTCTGCTGCTTCGATTCGTCGAGTGTTGGATTTTTTGCCGATGAGGGGCCAAAGCGGCAAAGGCTTTGTTGTTGTTCGGACGAAGTTGGCTTGTGAACGCCAAGAGTCAACTTGCGGCCCTCGAGTATTCGTGGGCCACAAATTAAGTGAATGCTACAACGGCAGACTATTTCAGTCGTGGTTGATTGCCGTTTGGAACAGCGGCAGCTCTGGTCGGTGCAGCAGCTCCCGTCGCAGCCTGGCCGGATTGGGCCTTAAGGCGATCTAGCACCCAGTTGGTAATGTCTACGCTGGGGTGTTCAACGTGATAGAACACTTCCTGCATCATAGCCGTTTCGATCGACTGCGGCTTCTTGGGATCAGGTTTCTCGCGATTGACCTTCAAGACCACCAGTGTTCCAGCCCATTGGCAATAGACTTGCAGTTCAGCGGTCACTTGACGGTGAACTTCAAAGAAGATCTGGGCTCGCTTGTCGTCGAACTCTTTGTTCTTACGAACGACGCGCAGGCGGAAGTCGGTATCGCGTGAAGCGATTTCAGCTTCCTTCTTGGCATAGTCGGCCGTGCCTTCGGTGAAGTTCTCGCGCAGCTCTTCCATCATCTTGAGAATGTCTTGACGCTCTTTCTCAAACGCCTGGCCCACCGTTTCCGACTCCGACTTGATCGCTTCGATCTGCGTCTTCATCGTGGGGTGGTTGTTGAGAATGTGTCCCAAGTCGATCACGGCAACCGGGACGGTTGCACGTTGTTGGGCAGCAGGTGCTGCTGCGCCGCCGGCTGCTTGTTGAGCTTGAGCAGCGGACGCCACCAGCGACAAACCGGCTACCAGGGCGAAACAGAATGTTCCAATGCGCACGTTCAGCACTCCTTGCTTACGTATAGCGTTAGCGACAAATGGGAAATGACCTTCGATCCTTCGGAACATTCCCCAAACTATTCAAATTGTGGCTATCTCCGGCCAGGCAACTCGTGCCACCCAGCCCAGTCCAATAGCCGGGGCATTGTGACGGGATTAGCCGTGTACGTAAATAGAGAATTCCTAGGCAAATACGCCTGTTTTTAGTTTTTTTTCCAATCGTTTAACCCGTAGCCGCAGGCGAGGAGAACCCTCTAACCAAGCCATGCGTTTACCTGAACGACTGTCTGCTCAACGGAGTAACTTACGGCTGCCATCTTCACTCCTTCGGTTGCCTCGCCTAGAAATCGTTTAACCCGTAGCCGCAGGCGAGGAGAACCCTCTAATCAAACCTTGCGTTTACCTGAACGACTGTTTGTTTAACGGAGTGACTTACGGCTGCCATCTCAACCTCTTCGGTCCCCTAGCCTACAAATCGTTTAACCCGTAGCCGCAGGCGAGGAGAACCCTCTAACCAAGCCATGCGTTTACCTGAACGACTGTTTGTTTAACGGAGTGACTTACGGCTGCCATCTCAACCTCTTCGGTTGCCTAGCCTTCGGCTACGGGTTAAACGATGTAGCCTCCAACTACTCCTACTCCTACTCCTACTCCTACTCCTACTCCTACTCCTACTCCTACTCCTACTCCTACTCCTACTCCTACTCCTACAAAAAAATGTAGCCTTCTTCACCATACAGCGTTACGTCGAGGCCTTGTCGTTCCATGGTCGAGTTGACGCGCAGGCCGATGAGCATATCGATGACTTTGAAGATGATGATGCTCATCACGATGACATAGGTCGAAGCAATCAGTAAGGCAACTAGCTGGGCCACAATCAACATCCAATTACCATCGATGGCTCCGACAGCGGCGCCGGCAGACAAGTTGTTTACCGAGCGAGTGGCGAAGATCCCGGTCAGCAGCGCGCCGGTAATGCCTCCGATACCATGCACGCCGAAGGCATCCAAGGCATCGTCGTAATTCAAGAGCCACTTCAAGCGATAACATGCCAGAAAGCAACAAAACCCTGCGATGGCTCCCATGGCAATCGCGGACATCGGGCCAACATAGCCTGCCGCTGGCGTAATGCATACCAGTCCCGATACTGCTCCACTACATACGCCTAGAACCGAGGGCTTAGTTCTCTGCCACCATTCACAAACTGCCCACACAATTGCGCCGGCAGCGGCGCTGAAGTGCGTGGTCATGATGGCCGAAGTTGCAATGCCATTGATCTCTAAAGCGCTGCCTGCATTGAAGCCACACCAACCTATCCACATGAGCGATGTGCCCAGGGCCGTATAGGTTAGATTGTGTGGCGGCATCGGTTCTTGACGATAGCCCAAACGCGGCCCAATCATAATGGCGGCGACTAGTGCGGTCAGGCCACCACTGACATGGACCACCATGCCGCCAGCGAAATCCAAACTGCCTCCCAACAGACCGCTTTGCCAAGTCAAGAAGCCACCGCCCCAAACCCAATGGGCTAGTGGACAATACACCAGCAGCCCCCACAGGAGCGCAAACCACAGGAGCGAACTGAACTTCATTCTCTCGGCAAAAGCACCGCAGACGATGATCGGCGCAATGATGAAGAACATGCTCTGATAGAGCATGTGAGTCATCCGAGGGAGGTGTTCGTTAAACATCGGCGTCAGGGCCGTGGCCTGCTGCGCGTCCCAACTGCGGGCAACACCACGCATCATCACAAACTCGAAATTCCCCACCAAGCTTCCACCCTTGCCGAAGCTCAGCGAGTAACCCACCACCGCCCAAACCAGGCTCATGAAGGCAATCAGAAAAATACACTGCATCATCATGCTCAGCACATTTTTCTTGCGAACCAGCCCCCCATAATAAAGGGCCAAGCCAGGTGAAGCCATTAGCAGCATTAGCAAACTGGCCAATAACACCCAAGCGTTATGTGGCGCCACCGATGCAGTAGCCAAGTAATCATCGGAAGCCGGGGGCATAGAGTGTCGCGCCTTACATTCTAAGCGGTGAGATTTTAGCGTTGTGGTTTTTAAAATCTCATGTCGAACTCAAGCATACCGGCAACCCCCACATCAAGCAACGTAGGCCCCTGATTCCTTGACGCTGGTGGGCGCTGCTAGTACACTTCGGGTTGTGTGGTTGGTCCTGCCTGCGTTTACTTTGCCAACCATAGAGACTTGAACTGATTCGCCGCGGCCGATGGGTGGCGGCGCGAATCACCACGCAAACCCGCCTTTCCTACCTACAAAGCCTTGGTCATTGGAGTGACCTGATTCGCCCGATAGCTTCTCGATCGTTGATTCCAGTAAAAACTATTGATCATCGGCGGTCGACTGCAACCAGTTATCACTGGACCCAACTCATTTTGTGCGTCGACGCCAGCGGTGTATTCACAGCTGACGGTCGAGGGCGAAATCGTTGAGTCTCCTCTGAGGAACCTGCCATGTCGTTGATACGTCGAACCGTTTGTCTGAGCCTCATCGTTGCTTGCACCAGTTTCCCCTCCAGCCCTCGGGCTCAAGAGCCACCAGTTCAGCAACCCGCGATCACGCCAGCCAACACCGTCGCTGAGCCAAGTGCCGCTGAGCCAAGTGCCGCTGAACCAAGTGCCGCTGAGCCAAGTGCCGCTGAGCCAAGTGCCGCTGAGCCAAGTGCCGCTGAACCAAGTGCAGCTGAACCCCAAGCCGTAGAAGCAAGCGCCGCTGACGCGGTCATGGTGGCTGCCGATAATCAAAAACGGGTGACGCTAAACTTTCGCGATGAAGATTGGTTACCAGCTCTGCATTGGTTGGCCAAGGAATTGAAGCTGAACCTGGACTATCAACAGCTGCCCGAAGGCAAATTGAGTTTGTTCAGTTCCAATGACTACGAATTGGCCGAAGCGGAAGATCTGATCAACATGCAGTTGCTCGGTCGCGGCTTTACGTTGCTCAAACGCGGTGAAGTTTTGCGCCTGGTGCCGATGAAAGAGATCGACATCACGCTGGTACCTCGAGTCAACACCGAAGATTTAGAAGGTCTCTCCAAACACCAAGTAGTCCGCTTGTCTATTCCTCTGGAATGGATGCTGGCTGATAAAGCGGCAACTGAATTCAAACCGCTACTTAGTCCTTATGGACAAATGTTTCCGCTGGCTAGTAGCAATCGCTTGGAAGTGATCGATGCGGTCGTCAATCTGCGCGAGTTAACTCGATTGATAACGCGAGCCGAATCGGAAGATGGTCGTCGCGTACGCGTGCTCGAGTTCCGCTTGAAGTATCGTAAAGCGGCCGAGATCGCGATTCAAGTTCGACAACTGATCGGCTTGCCTCCTGATGGCACGCCTGCCGCATCGACTCAAACGCAACTCGAGATCGAACAGGCTCGCTTCAAAGCCGAAGCGGTCAAGCAACTGGGCACCAATGCCCGCGACTTGTTGGGTGAAAAGAAACAAGACACGTTTATCGTCGTCAATGAGAAAGAAAACAGCATCGTCGTCAATGCGCCGCCCGACAAGTTGGAGATGGTCAAGCAAACGGTTGAGACGCTGGACAAGCCGCTACCGGAAACCGATTCATCTTGGCAAACGGTCAGTCGCGTCAAGGTTCATCCGGTCAACGGTTTTGATCCCGATGCGATCAGCAAGCTATTGTTGGCTCTGCAAGAGCGCGGCAACCTGGCCAAAGAAACTCGCATTCAACACGAGTCGGCCTATAACCGCATCATCGCCTTCGCAACTCCGGAAGATCAGCTCACCATTGCGCAATTGATCGAGAGCTATCGCGCCGAGAAACGCTCGGCTTCGGTGATTCCGCTCAGCAGTGTTTCGCCGCAATACGCGGTAAAAGCCATTCAGTTGATCTTGAAGAACCCTGAACGACCCAGCACCGCGCCTGGCGTGGCCAGCGACGGCAAGTTTCAAATCGAAGCGGATGCCGAGAACAATCGGCTGCTGCTGTGGGCTACTTCCGAAGAGTTGAAAGAAGTCCGCGAGTTTCTGATCAGCTTGGGCGAGACCTTTGAGAATAGTCCGACGGCGACCTCGCAAATGCACGTCGTCAATGTCAGTCCCGGTGATGTGGCTGAAGTTACCCAGCGCATGCGCGACCTGTGGCGTGAAGTCAGCGATTCACCACTAGTGATCGAACGCAAACCTGCACTCTTGCCGGCCGCGCCTACCGAGTCGTCGGCACCGGTCCCTTTACCGGTCCCAGCACCGGTTGTTCCGCCCGCGCCTGCCGTTAGTCAAGCCAACAGCAACTCAGCCATTCGCCTGGTCTCGAGCACCGGTGGTCAAGCCGATGCACCGAGTCGACTGGGTGAAGTCGTAGCTGCTTCTGAAGCTACACCCGCCCACGAGGAAGGCAGCAATCTGCCGCCGGTTCGCATTATCGAAGGCAAGAAGGGCGACCTGGTCATCGTGTCGCGCGATCCAGATGCTGCCGTCGCCGCCAAGAAGTTGCTCGAGCAATTAGTGCCTGACCCAGGTGATGTGCGCGTGATTCAATTGAAGCACGCGCAAGCCATGTCCGTGCGCCGGCAATTGGAGTCGATGCTCAGTACAACGGCCGCGGCCACGCCAGTTTCCAAATTGGCTTCCCCACCACCCTCGGTGGTTATTGACGTCGATTCGCGAACCAATCGACTGATTATCCAGCACTGCACGTCTCATCAATTGGAGCTGATCAACAAGTATGTGCCCGTGCTCGATCAACCAACCGACGAAGACAATCGCATGACGCGGCAACAAAAGGTATATCGCGTCAAGCATCGTCGCGCCACCGAAATTGTCGAAGTGGTCAAGGAAGTTTACCGCGACCTGTTGAGCATCAATGATCGCGTGTTCTCGGGCAGCAGTTCCTACCGACCCAGTGGCTACAACCAGAACCTGGCGGCCACGGCCAGCAACCCCGAGTATCAAGGCTTGATGTCCGTCGGTACTGATTCCGAGGCCAATTTGCTAGTCATCTCAGCTCCGGCGTATCTGATTGAAGAAGTGATCAAGTTGGCTGAGTCGGTGGATACGCCATCCGATGGTCCCGCGATGGCCGTCATCCCGGCCGCGGGCGATACCAGCGATGTCAAACTGCGCGAAGCCCTCTCGAAGATCCTGAAGAAGCGGTAGATCAAGCCGCTGCTTGGCGCTCAATCAAGCTCTGAGCGAAGTGGCTCAGATGCAACATGCAGTCGCCGAAGAAGTCGAAGGACAACTGACGGCGCAGATCCACCGACAGCGCGCCGCCGCCGATGGCCAGTTTGGTGCGCTCGTTCAGTTGCGTCACTAATTGTCGGTTGTCGTTTATCAGTCCAACGGGTTCACTGTGGTGGGTGTAGCAGACCCAAACCAACTCGACTTGGCTGAGATTGGCGGCGCCAGCCAGCTCGCTACCGGACAAGCCCGATCCCAGTGATTCTGCGTTCCAGCCTTGCTCGCGCAAAGTTACTTCGACAAACAGGCTGGCCAGGTCAGCAGGATCATGGAGACCAGTGGCTCCCAGAGCCCGCTGAGTCGATTCGCGCGGTTCCAACTCTGCAGATAATCGGCACAGGAGTCCGCGCAGTCGCTGGCAAGCGCGGAGGACCAAGTGATTTTCAATTTGCTGCGTTTGATGCATCCAGCCCAGGCGCACTAGCGCGGGCCCAAAGACATCGTCGCACAATTCAGCTACGCAGCTCTTGCGACGCAGTTTCTGAATGGCTACATACAAATCGTGACGGTTGTCGCTGAGCAACCAGCGACAACATTGTGCGTAGTCGAGACCAGGTGTCACATCGCGTTTGCCAGTTGGCTCGGTGGTAACCGCTCGCCCCGCTTCGCTCTGCCAGGCTTGTATCGACCTGAGCGAAATTCGACGATGGCCCCCTGGCGTGCGCACAGCCTGCAACACGCCATCATCGCACAGTCGTTTGATGGTCGACTGGCTGACGTTGAGGCTCTCGGCCGCTTGCTTACATGACAAGTAAACCGCAGACATGGCAGATTGCTAGCATGAAAGTCGATCGGGGCAGGGCGATACATCTCGGTATCGGAAGGGAATCGAGTCTTGCTGTTGGCGCGAGTGCGCCAAATACCTTGTGGGAGGGGAGTGATCTCGTAGCCAATCTCGCCAGAGATTGGATGCATCATGGGAGTTTTGGGTAGCCGATCTCGCCAGAGATTGGATGCGTCAGCAGGTGGAGATGGAGGAATCACTGATGGACATGTTGGCAAGTTCATTTTTACAACGCAGAGAGGCGGACAATCGCAGAGAAGGCATTGAAAGCTGCCTACAACCTGCGAAGTCTCATCCTCAGCGTTTACTCTGCGGACTCTGCGGGCTCTGCGTTTGAAAACGGTCTGGGAACCGAACCAACGTCGATGTCGACCGATTGGGTTGGTGGGTGCTCAGCGGCTGGGGACAGCCGCTGCTACGTGGGGATTCAGCGTTCAGCGGGCCAGTTGGACGAATCCGTGCGGGCGGATTTCAGATAAGTGTCCAGCTTGGCCACGATTTCGGGATGCGTGGCGGCCAAGTCTGTCTGCTCGGCAGCATCGCTCTGTAGATCATAGAGCTTTAAATCAGCGTCCAACGACTTTTGGCGGATACCTTTCCAGCGGCCCTGATACAGTGCGGCCTGATGGAAGCCGCTCTCATGAAATTCCCAGTACAGAAATTCATGCTCTTGGGCACTTTGGCCACGCAGTACCGGGGCAAAGCTGAGGCTATCGCAGTTCTCTGGGAGCTTGGTCGCGGCCAGTTCGCAGGCGGTCGCCATCCAGTCCCCGAAGTAGCCAACATGATCGCTCTGGCCTCCTGCCTGAATGACGCCGGGCCAGCGTGCAATCATCGGTACACGAATGCCCCCGTCGGTCAAGCTGCGTTTGATGCCACTGTAGGGACCAGATGGCTCAAAGCGTTTAAGATTGTGACGCGCTTCGTTGTGCGGACCGTTGTCACTGGTGAAGATCACGAGCGTGTGGCTATCCAGATCAAGCCGTTTAAGTTCGGCTAGCAGTCGGCCTACGTAGCTGTCCATGCGCGAGACCATGGCGGCTTGTCCCTTGTCCTGCGGAGGCCAATCCTGATTGGCATAAGAGCCCAGGTCGGGCACTTCGGTACCATCACCCAGTTCGCGTGTGCGTTCATTGTTGGCATGTGGAATGACCATGCTCCAGTACAAAAAGAACGGTCGATCGCGGTTCGCCGCTACAAATCGCAAGGCTTCTTCCGCGAACAAGTCATCGGCGTAAACTTTCGCTTCGGTGGCGTAACCTCCACCGCCTTGACCGACGGGTGTTACCGTGTTGGGCAATGGTTCGCGCTGTTCGTTGCGCCACAAGAAGTCGGGGTAATGATTGTGAGCGTGCGATTGATTCAAGAATCCATAAAACTCATCAAAGCCTTGTTTGCGTGGCAAGCCTGAATCGGCGGCCCCGACGTCTCCCAATCCCCACTTGCCGACCAGGGCTGTGCGATAGCCGGCTGACTGCAGCACTTTGGCGACGGTGGTATCGCTATCCAGTAGAGCTTGGGCTTGCGGGTTTTTGGCCCCCGCGTTGCCGCGCACGCGCGTGTGACCGTGATGTTGTCCGGTCATCAATACGCTGCGCGAAGGAGCACAGACCGTGGCGCCGGCGTAGAAGTGCGTAAAGCGCAAGCCCTCGCGAGCCATGCTGTCCAAGTTGGGCGTCGCGATTACTTTTTGTCCGTAACAGCCCAGTTCGCCGTAGCCCAAATCGTCCGCCATAATCCAAATCAGATTCGGCCGCTCTTGGGCCGACAGAGAGAGGGAGCAAAAGAGGAAGAATAGTTTACATGTAAAGTAAATTTGTGTTTGCATGGGATTTTGTGCCTTGCAGTTTAGGCCTTGGGAAAAGCGGGACTCGGGCGAGTTATTGGCCCCTCAATCAGAGACTGCCGGACTTGGAAATGCTCCGTGCCTCGGCACGTTCGATAGTTCGGTTTTTGGTGACTTATGGAAGGGGTACACGCAAGGCTGTCAAGGGCATGTTGGGGGTGGAAAATCATTGTACACCACGCGTTTTGGTGGTAAGTCAGGCGGCCTACCACCCGTCGTCGAATCGCCATAAATTTGCTACAATCAGTGGCACAACACAGGGTTATCAGTGCCTCAAACCTCCAAAGACAGAATCAAACCCGGATGAGTGCCGACAAACCGTCAGAAAAGCCTTCGGATGACAGCCAAAATGCATCATCAGACGATGCCCTCGAAATGTCTTTGGATCGCTCGGACTATTCGCCCGAAGACTTAAAACACCTAAGCGACCTGGAGCATGTCCGGGCTCGTCCGGCCATGTATATCGGCGACACCGATATCAAGGGTCTGCATCACCTGGTGTACGAAGTCGTCGATAATTCGATGGACGAAGCCATGGCGGGCCACGCCAAATACGTCTCCGTGGTCGTCAATACCGACGGTTCGGTGACGGTCGAAGACGATGGTCGTGGTATTCCGCCTGCGCGGCACACGCAGTTGTCGGAGCAGTTTGGCCGCGAAATGAGCACGCTCGAAGGCGTTATGACCGTGCTGAAGTTCGGTGGCAAGTTTGAAAAGAAAGCTTATCAAACCTCCAGCGGTCTGCACGGCGTGGGTGTGACGGTCGTAAACTTCCTGTCGCAGTGGTGTGAAGTGGCCGTTGAGCGCGATGGCTTTGTCTGGACTCAAGCCTACGAGCGCGGGGTGGCCACTGGCGGAGTTCAAAAAGGTGCGCCCTCGAAACGCCACGGCACACGCACGGTCTTCAAACCCGACTCGGCCATCTTCCCGCATACCAAATTCAGTTACGATACGCTCAACAAGCGTATGCAGGAACTCGCGTTCCTCAATAGCGGTGTGCGCATCAAGTTCTTTGATCAGCGTATCAACGAGGGCGATGAGTTCTACTACGAACGTGGCATCATCGAATTCGTCGAGCATCTCAATCGAGCCAGCGTTGCGGTCCATCCAGACGTGATCATGATCGATGGTCACGCGACCGACATGCAAGGTGACAGCGTCGGTTACAAGATTGCGCTGCAGTACTCGGAAGAGTACACCGAGAACTTGCAATCGTACGTCAATAACGTCCACACGATCGAAGGCGGCACGCATGTGTCCGGTTTTCGTACCGCGCTGACCCGCACGTTGAACAACTATGGCAAGAAAGAAAACGTGTTCAAAGACCTCGCCCCCACCGGCGATGACTTTCGCGAAGGTCTAACTGCAGTAATCAGCGTGCGCGTGCCCCATCCGCAGTTCGGTGGTCAAACCAAGACCAAGCTGGGCAACCCCGAGGTCGAAGGCATGATCAACACCGCCGTTGGCGATGCCCTGCAGAAATACTTTGAAGAGAACCCACGCAATGCGCGGTTGGTCCTCAAGAAGGCTATGCTGGCTGCCGAAGCTCGCGAAGCGGCGCGTAAAGCCAAGGACCTCTTGCGCAAACGCAAAGATGTCTTAGGCGGCGGTGGCTTGCCGGGCAAATTGCGCGATTGCATCAGTAGCAAGATGGAAGAATGCGAACTGTACCTGGTGGAAGGTGATTCGGCAGGTGGTAGCGCCGAAGGTGGTCGCTTCCGCGACTTCCAAGCTATCCTGCCGCTGCGCGGTAAGATCATCAACGCTTACAAGAGTCGCGAAGACAAAGTGCTGGGCAATGAAGAAGTCCAGAGCATGATCCAAGCGATTGGCAGCGGAATCGGAGCTGATCAAGACATCGCCAAACGTCGCTACAACAAAGTCATTATCATGACTGACGCCGACGTCGATGGTTCGCACATTCGAACCTTGCTGTTGTGCTTCTTCTATCGACAAATGTACCAGCTGGTCGCCGGCGGTCACGTCTACCTGGCTCAGCCACCGCTGTTCCGCGTGCTGCGAGGCAAGAAGGATCGCTACTACGTGCAGAGCGAAGATGAAATGAAGACCCAGCTGCTCGAAAAAGGGCTGAGCGATAGCTGGTTGGAAACCGAAGACAGCCGGCGAATCGAAGGCGATGCCATGCGAGCCTTGTGCAAGACGCTGGCCGGGATGGAAGACGCGCTGATCGCTCTAGAACGACGCGGCATCAGCCTCAAAACTCATGCTGCACGCATGGAAGATGGCAAGATGCCCATCTTTCGCTTGTCGGTCGGTGCCGATACTCACTGGTTCACCACTCGCGAAACTTTGACCGAGTACCTCAGTTCCAACAACCTGGCCATCGATAGTCGCGGCGACGATCCCAAGACTAAAGCCAAGAGTGAGGGCAATGGTACGCCCGACGATACCGCCGGCGCGGCCACTCCAGGCGAAAGCCCGGTCGTTCAAGAAACCGTACACGTTCACCTGGACGAATTGCACGAAGTTAAAACGATCAACTCGGGCCTCAAAGAGCTCGAGGGTCACGGCTTCAGCATGCGCGATCTTTATCCTCAAGAACGAACCGGGGCTACGGAATCCAAATTCCACTTGCATCGCGAAGAGAACAAGAAGGGCATCGAAGACCTACGCGCACTGCTGTCGGCTGTGCGCGAAGCGGGCGAAAAGGGATTGCAGGTCACACGCTTTAAAGGTCTGGGCGAAATGAACCCCGAGGAACTGCGCGAGACGACGCTCGACAAAGCCAATCGCACATTAGTGCAAGTGACTTTGACCGACGCGGCCACCGCCGATGAAATGTTCCGCGTGCTGATGGGCGAAAAGGTGGAACCTCGTCGCGCCTTTATCGAAAAACACGCCCTGGATGTCCGCAATCTGGATGTTTAAGCATCAAAGAATCGCAATCGCGCCGTGGCTCACGCCAAGGCGCCAAGGCACCAAGGCGCAAAGGAGTTGACGCAAGTATCTTTGCGCCTCGGCGCCTTTGCGTGAGATATGCAGCAATGCATGCTTGCGGTCGATTCGATGCCACAATCTTTCAAAAGTCTGCCTCACGCCAAGGCGCCAAGGCGCAAAGAAGATGACGCAAGTATCTTTGCGCCTTGGCGCCTTTGCGTGAGATATGCGGTCTAGTCCGATCCCCAAAACAGGACGGAGTTGCAATTGAGTTTTTCGATTGCAGCTGTCATGCGCACAGTTATGCAGCAATGCATGCTTGCGGTCGATTCGATGCCACAATCTTTCAAAAGTCTGCCTCACGCCAAGGCGCCAAGGCGCAAAGAAGATGACGCAAGTATCTTTGCGCCTTGGCGCCTTTGCGTGAGATACGCGGTCCAGTCCGATCCCCAAAACAGTTCTATTCTCAACTACAAGCGTAGAAGAGCAGCATGTCGGTTCTGCCAGCGGGAGCTACGGAGTTGCAGTGGCCATCGGCGGCGTTGTTACCCAGGAAGGTTGCTGCGAGGTAGGCATCGCGCCGGGCATACTCGGCATGCTGGGCGGCATCTGAGTGCTGGCCGTATTGGCCGATACAGGGCCGGTGGGTGCACCTTGCAATGACTGATAGATGTTGCTGGCTGTCTGATAAGCATTGTTGACGCCGGCGATCGATTGACCTCCGCCCAACCGATCGTATAGATCCCGAGCTTGTTTCAGATTGGGATCAATCGTCAAGGCACTTTGCAGCTGTTGTTGGGCTGCGGGGTAATTCTGCTTGGTGAAGTGCAAGTAAGCTACGTTATAGTGCGCGACAGCTGGTGGTAAAACTTGCTTGAGCTGATTGACTGCTTCATCAGCTTGACCGTTCTGTACGAGCACGGTCGCCAGGTTGTTGCGGTAACGAACTTCTTTGCCATCGAGACTGATGGCTTTGGTCAAGCTATCGCGAGCCGCGGCTGCATTGCCTGCCTTGGAGTAGGCCAGGCCCAAATCGTTGTGAACTGAAGCATCGCCGGGATTGGCTGCAACAGCTTTTTGGAAGTGAGCGATGGCTTGCTGAGTGTCGTTGCGTCCATCATAAAATCGCGCCATGGCGACCAGGGCGGCGCTATTGTTGGGTTCAACTTCGAGAGCCTTTTTGTAGCTCTCCAGCGCCTTTTCTGGTTGGCCTTGCCCTTCGGCCAAACGTCCCTGCATTACATATAGCTCAGGCGTTAGTTTGTTAGGCAGACTCGCCAGACTGGTGGGATCGTCCTTATCGCCTGGCACCACGCCATCGCCGGGGGTGAAGGCACCGACGACCGTGGCCTTGGTCTTGTTCCAACCGCTGCTGACGGTGGTTCCCATTGTCTTAAATGCGCCACCCACACCTTTGGCAGCAGTGGTGCCGGCGCCGTACATGCTGCCGCCAGTGGATGACCACCAGCCTTTGCTAGCAGACATCGACGAGCAACCTGTGCTGGTAATCGAAACGCTAAGGGCTACACAGGTGGCAACCAAACGAAGCGCGAAGCGGCGGCGTGCGTGAGCATTACTTCGGCGGCGAATCACAAGACTCACTCCAGCAAAGACAATGAAACTGTCGGTCAGCGTTGACCGGTTATCATGATCGTTATCGGAGTGCTGACTAGGGAAACTTTAACGCGCTTGCCGATCCACCTACATCAAAAGGAACGGTACGTCGCTCTGGCCATCGGTGTCGCGACGTTCCCACTCGCGGCGAATTTCGCGTAGACCGTACGCACACATTTCGAAGTGTACACTTAGACGATTGAGCAATTCGCTGGACACATGTCGACCTTCGGCCGCGATATCGCTGGCGATACGATAAGCCCGCTTGCCTTGAGCGCAATAGCTGATGAACTGATCGCACTTGTCGCTGGACTTCAAGTCCCGCAACGCCTCGGGATAGACGCCCGTCCAGAAGAGCGTGTAATCGCCAATATGCCGATGGACTTCGCGTTTGGCTTCGCCCAAGCGTTTTTCCGCTTCGACGATCATGCTAACAACTTCCGTAGCTCGGCGGCCATCGAGTTGTCGCACACGATGCAAATTATCCAGTCGAGTAAAGCGAACGAGAAGATCGCTGACGTAGTCGACCAACTGAGTGTCCACGACGCCTAGCTGCGAGTGAAAAACGTACTCACTCAAGCCAGTGAAGAAACGTTCTAGCGTATCGGATGCACCATCTCCAGTCATAGGCAACCTCCTCTTAGATTGGTGATTACCCTTACCCTCTATTTGACATTAATTGTCCAGCCGCTGCGTTGTCAAGAGCAGCCCTGCCCAAGAAATGCGTTTGGTCAGGAAACGTACTCCTACTCCTACTCCTACTCCTACTCCTACTCGTACTCGCAGGCATTTCGAGTAGGAGTAGGAGTACGAGTACGAACCACAGCAAGCACTGATTTCGGAGTAAACCACCCTTGCCTGTCGAGATCGTACAGCTTTTAACTATCGAAATTCAAAGGACTTCGGGTGGCACTGGCAATGCGCAGCATAGCCAGTGCATGGAACGAAGTGGTGCAGTTGGCGAGCCCTGTTTCTGGTCCAATGGCAGCGAAGTTTTGGATACAGCCTGCCAGGGTGCAGCCTGTGACGGGTTCGTTCGTTGGCCAATGAGCCAAGTCAGGTTGCTTTGAAACTTCGGTTTCATTAGCTCAGGTCAACTGCAGCCGGAATATCAAACGCTTCGTTTTGAGCACTGGCTATGCTGCGCATTGCCAGTGCCACCCAAAACCCTAAACACAATGCGATTGCTCGACTTAAAAGCTGGACGATCAATGTCTAAATAGGGTATCGCCATCGCGCTGGCGAGCTATTTCTCTGATGTGGTGGTTTGATGGTTGAATGCATCGATAAATTCAGCGGGGGGGCTGATGGTGGTTGGGGGATCCCGTGAACGATGCAATCCAGGGGCGCGACTTTGGTGCCGATCAGTCGCTGCATCGAGTTGGCGATTGCGCCGGCCAGTTGCCAATGCATCAAATTTGATCCCTGGGCCGTGGGACCGCGGGAAAGTTGCACGCGCCACGCAGCAACTTGCGCGGTCAGCCAGGCGTCGGTGCGAGCAAAGGCCGGCAGTTGTGGAGCTGTGCGCAGCCACAGCCAACGATCCACGTCTGTGCGATAGACCATTTCACTGGGTTCGATCAGCGATTGCAGACGCTGGTCGGCGGCCATTAACTGAGCCGACGATTCGCCTGGCCGTCGACCTACTAGAAACAAGTGGATCTTGCGCTCGCTGGATCGAGTCTCCACGTCAGTCAACTGCTGATCCAACCAGGCTTTGACGAGTGCGCGCGGTTCATCGATCGGTAGGGCGATGCGCATGCAGGAGCCACCGCCGGGCAGTTGGCTAACCGAGATCATCCCACCCAGGCTCATCACTTGTCTGCGAACTCGATCCAACCGCATTTCGGAAGAGGTAAACATCGAGGTCGAATTCAGCGCAGCCTGGCTGGCGAGGTTGCACAGCCAGCGTTCATGCTCCATAACGACAATCAGACTGCAGGTCGGCCCGGAGGATTGACTGCTGACTCGCAGGCTGATCGGCCGCCACGAATTGCGCACGAAATGGGGAACGCTGGCGATTTGGCCAGTGACTGAATCGACCGCCTCCGTCATCAAACGGGATAGTCCATCTAGTGGCAAGTACAGCCTGGGCAGACTCCGCTCCCACCCGATCCACTCCAGCCTCAATCCTCGGCTGGTGGCCAGCGCATCGAGTTTGGGCTGGGCAACTCTGCGCCACTGCGCCGGGTAGAAACGCTTGCGAATGGCCAGCGGCGCATGCTTTGACTTATCGCTGGTGAGTGTGGAGCTCGAACTGCCAGCGATCAGTGGCACTGGTGGCCCGAAGTGAGCTGCATCGAGTTTAAAGATATCGCTGGCTATGCCTGGCTGGGAGCGCACAGGCACTTGAGCGTTGCTCTTGTGAGTGACCATCGAAGTTGAATCAGTCGATGACATGCAGGCAGCTTAATCTGATATCCAGGAGAATCCCATCGGGCACCGGTCTCGTATCGTCGCTTTGGTTCGATCGCGCTCGATGCTGGATGTTGAACTGGCGAAACTTTGACGCATCGGGTGTCGGAGTTTAGCGATAAGTCTGGTTAATCAGGGCACCTGCCCTTTGCGCATCGAGAGAATCACCGCCCGTCGCCTATAACGCGTGGTTAGTTGGTCGGAAGTTACTTTGGTTAGCGGCTTCTGTTATTTAAACGCGGAGACGCAGAGGATCGCAGAGAAGACAGCGTTTTCTCTGCGGACTCTGCGCTCGCTGCGCTTCAAAAAGGGATCTGGCCGCACGTCGCCTATAACGCGTGGTAAGTTGGTCGGAAGTTACTTTGATTAGCGGCTTCTGTTATTCAAACGCGGAGACGCAGAGGATCGCAGGGAAGACAGCGGTTTCTCTGCGGACTCTGCGCTCACTGCGTTTCAAAAAGGGATCTGCCCGCCCGTCGCGTATAACGCGTGGTTCGTTGGTCGGAAGTTACTTTGGTTAGCGGCTTCTGTTATTCAAACGCGGAGACGCAGAGGATCGCAGAGAAGACAGCGTTTTCTCTGCGGACTCTGCGCTCTCTGCGTTTCAAAAAGGGATCTGCCCGCCCGTCGCGTATAACGCGTGGTTGGTTGGTCGGAAGTTACTTTGATTAG
Source organism: Rania fehmarnensis (assembly GCF_056494185.1). NCBI lineage: Bacteria > Pseudomonadati > Planctomycetota > Planctomycetia > Pirellulales > Pirellulaceae > Rania > Rania fehmarnensis. The sequence goes on along the minus strand of NZ_CM151398.1, from coordinate 6,961,456 downwards.
CGGCTTCTGTTATTTAAACGCGGAGACGCAGAGGATCGCAGAGAAGTCAGCGGTTTCTCTGCGGACTCTGCGCTCTCTGCGTTTCAAAAAGGGATCTGGCCGCACGTCGCTTACAACGCGTGGTTCATTGGTCGGAAGTTACTTTGGTTAGCGGCTTCTGTTGTTCAAACGCGGAGACGCAGAGGATCGCAGAGAAGTCAGCGATTTCTCTGCGGACGACTTCCGCTACGGTACAAAGTCAGGTGTTTATTCGCCTTGAGGTGGCTGCGGTGACGCGCTATAATCCGCCACCATTTGTGTCTTTACACAGCCCATGGATTAGTTTTTCCCTACGAAAAGAACGATTTTGGTGAGCGGCACGGAAGCCTCCAGCACCAATCCTGGCCCAATTTTGCAGGCTTGCAATTTTCTCAAATTGCCAAGCCTCTGGGGCTTTGCGCACTTTTGGTGGGCTTGGTTGTGTTTGATTGCAATTGCCCACTCCGCCGAGATTACCCTGCCCGCGGTCTCGCCCCACCATGCGGTGCATGTCCAAGCGGAAACTTTAGCCCGTCAGTTCCGCGGTTCTTACGAGGTCATTGCCTTTCGCGGTAAGTGTCAATTGCGTCAAGGAGCCCTGGAGGCCAACTGTGACGATCTGATTTTGTGGATCGAACGCACACCACCAACTGACCCTAAACAACCGCGCAAGTACATATGCACGATGGAAGGCAACGTGCATATGGTGTGGGAAGGCAACAAACTGCTGGACGATACGATCTGGATGGGACATCTATTCAGTTACCAGAGCGTGCAAGCCGATGTGCGTCGCGAAGAGGCTCGGCCAGACATTCCTCGATTAGACTGGAGTCGCGATCCGACCAATTCAGTGCGACCAGCGCAGTTCTCTGCTTCAACGGCCGCACCACCTTTGTTGCCCTCAGGCGATGGAAGTGGGATCACGATTCAGCCCGGCAATGTGCTGCCAGCACCCAACCCAGGCAACCGGCCCAGCGCCGCGCCTGCGGCTGTGCAACCCTTGCCAGGCAGCGTGCAGTGGCCAGCTGAAAACGGTACCAGCGGTACATCGATGTTGCCTTCCGGTGGACTGGTCATACCCAATGATGGTTCAGTGCCCTATTCCGCCACGGGCCTGCCGCCAGCCAGCGAGATAATCCAGCCTTACGCTGCGGCACAAATATCAGCACCTGATCCACTCGGTGCCAAGCTGTTGTCGATTAGTCCCCGCAGCGCCAGTCGGCCACCACAAATTCGCTACCAGTCGCGTCCCGAAAGTAACGACACAGTCGCCACTATTCGCGATGGCGTCATGCTGACGATCTCCGGTGTGCAAGTTCGCGACAGCAACGGCACGGTAACCGACTTTGGTACCGTCACGATTGAGACCGACAACGCTGTGATGTGGATTCGCGGCAATGGCAATGCCGAACCTTCGCTGCTGGGTGGTCTGGAATCGTTTGCCGATCGACCGATCGAGCTCTACTTGGAAGACAATATCGTAGTTCGGCAAGGTCAACGCGTGATCTATGCGGAGCGAATGTACTACAACGTCTCGAGCGAGTACGGCATGGTCCTGTCGGCAGAAGTGCTGACGCCGGTGCCGCAATATCAAGGCTTGCTGCGTTTGAAAGCCGACGTGATCGAGCAACGTGATCGCCAAAACTTCTCAGCTTATGGCGCTGCCATCACTAGCAGTCGGTTAGGTGTGCCGCGTTACTGGCTGCAAGCCGACCGCGTCAGTTTTCAAGATACTCGCGCCGAGGGCGATATCGATAATAGTCGCTACCCGGCCCGCGGCCAGCCCACCGGTTTACAAGCCACCAGTCGCAATAACTTCGTTTACCTGGCCGGCCTACCAGTCAGTTACTGGCCCATCTTCACGACGGACCTGAACAAACCCAGTTTCTACGTCACCAGTGTCAAATTCAAAAACGACCAGATCTTTGGAACTCAAGTCTTCACGGAACTGGATGCGTATCAACTGTTGGGAATCAATGGACCAGATGGTACGGACCTGACACTGTCGGCTGACTATCTTTCCGAACGTGGTTTGGCCGGTGGTGCGCGCTTCACTTTGGATCGGCCCAGTTTTCTACTGGCAGGACCGACCTCAGGCTATGCTGATGCCTGGTTCATCAATGAACAAGGGCTCGACACTTTGGGTAACGATCGCGTCAACCTGACGCCCGAAGCCGATGTGCGCGGGCGCGGTGTCGGTCGGTTCCGCAGTTTCCTGACGCCGAATATCGAACTCTGGTCCGAGTTAGGCTACATCAGCGACCGCAACTTTCTGGAACAATACTTCGAAAACGAATGGGATCAACAAAAGGACTACACGACTTCGCTGCGGCTGCGCAGCTACAACGGCAATCGCATGTTCGATATCGTGGGCCAACCTCGCGTCAATGACTTCTTCACGGAGACAGAGGCCCTGCCCAAGATCGATCATTATTGGTTAGGACAGGATCTGGGCGAGTGGCTCTCGTGGAGTGAGCATACCACCGTGGGCTATGTGCATCAGCGCGTGGCGTCCACGCCAACCGATCCCGTCGATGCAGCCACATTTCAGTTGTTGCCTTGGGAAACCGACAGCGAGGGCGTGCGGGCTATCACCCGTCAAGAACTCAGCGCTCCGTTTAATTTCGGTGTGTGGAAGCTCACGCCATTTGTATCAGGCGAAGCTGGTTTCTGGGGCGAAGATGTAACCGGAGAAAATTTGACACGCCTGACTGGTCAAGGCGGCGTGCGAACATCGCTGCCTATGTGGCGCACCTATCCATCCTTCAACAGCAGCTTGTTTGACATCAACGGCCTGGCACACAAGGTTAGCTTTGAAAATGAACTGTTCTATGCGGACTCCAGTCAAGATCTCGATCGTCTGCCGCTGTACGATCCACTAGATGATAACGCTCAAGAGCATTTTCGCCGGCGCATGATCTTTAACACGTTCGGCGGTGCGCGACCCGAGCGCTTCGAAGAACGCAACTTTGCCTTGCGACAAGGCATGCAACGTTACGTCACGGCCAGCAGTTCAGAAATCGTTGACGACATGATGCAAGTGCGCAGCAGTGTGAATCAACGTTGGCAAACCAAACGTGGTTACCCGGGACGCGAACGCATCGTCGATCTCGTATCGTTTGATGTAGATTGGATTTATTATCCTAAAGCTGAGCGCGATAACTTCGGCGAAGACGTAGGCGCTATCAACTATGATTTCCGCTATCACGTCGGCGATCGTTTGACGCTGCTTTCGGACGGTTACTTTGATGTCTTTTCGCAAGGCCTGAAGGCAGTATCGGCTGGGGCCATGATCTCGCGTCCAGGTCGCGGCCAGGCGTATTTGGGGATTCTATCGTTGGAAGGTCCCATCAGCGCCAACGTGCTGAACGGTTACTTGAATTACCGCATGAGCGAAAAGTGGATTGCGGCAGGTGGAGCGGCGTGGGACTTCAGCGACACGGGGAGCATAGGTCAGACATTTACACTGACGCGTATTGGCGAATCGGCTTTGGTTCAACTAGGGGTCAACGTCGACAGTGGCCGCGACAACGTCAGCTTCAATTTCAACATCGAACCGCGGTTCTTGCCCAGCGGTCGGATTGGAGTCGCTGGCGGGCAGCTAGTCACCCCAGCCGGATTGTTCGGAGTCGAGTGATTCTTAAATCGGCAATCTAAATCACAAATCGTAAATCTAGGCCTTCCGTCCACAAGCCACGAAATACTTGCCGCTCTCGAACAGCTCTACGTCGACAAACGATTGCGGCATGCGTTCGTTGTACCAGCGTGGTTGTTTACTAACAAACAGGGCTGCGCCGCCAGCCCGCAGAGCTCGACTGGCCGTGCGCAGCATGCGTTCGGTTATCTCAAAGTTGCTGTAATAGGGTGGATTGCACAGCACCAGGTCCAGCGTTCCATCGACATCCAACAATCCATCCCAGTTGAGCCGGGTCTCGACAGTTGTGACGCCATTTATCTGGGCAGTGGCCTCGACGCAGGCGATTGCGCGGGCGTTGGAATCGACTGCCAAAGCCTGTACGTTTTCAGCTCGCAGGGCCGCGGCGATGGCGATCGCTCCGCTGCCACATCCCAGATCCATAACGCGTTGGCCCGGTTCGATATCTACGCTGAGCAGTAACTGTCGTGCGCCGGGATCGAGTTGTCGATGCGCAAAGACGCCTGGGCGCGTGATCAATTTGATAAGTTGGTCTTCATCGCGAAAGACAACTTCTGCTTGAAAGTTGCGCGGTCGTCGCAAAGCTGACGTCTTGCGAGCTACATACAATCGCCCATGTTCGGCATCGATGCAGGTGACTTTGTCGAACATTGCGTCGAGCTGTTGGTGCAACCACGTATCTTTGACGTTATCGACCGAGGCGGCCAACGTGCCACCCATGACCAAACGCTGATGCGCTTGCTGTAGCAAGTCACGAGTCAATTCTGCTTCACCACGTTTCGAGATGGCCAACGCAGCCAATTCAACGTCGCGCGTGGGCAGATCGGCCGAGCACGTGACCTGGACCTGCTGAGGCAGTGCACCTTTGGCTTGGGTCGCTTGATACAGATCGATATACCAGGCGTCGATTTGCGCGGTCGATTGCATGGCCAAGAGTCGATCGGCCGTTTGCGCGCGACCGGCTGATACAAGCAAGGCGCGCTCGAATTGCAACTCCGGCAGATGATTGATCAGGATTTGATCGCTGACCAGCGGCGACTGAAACTCTTCTTCTGGCTGGTCGGAATCGGTCGGCGGGATAGATTTCTTTTTCAAGGAAGTATTTCTGTTATCGACTTTCGATCAGTTGCTCGACCAGTGGTACCACATCACCGGCGTAGGATAGCCCATCATCACCAGCGGAATCGACGGTGACCTTCTTGGCCAGCTTGCTTTGGCGATCATAAACCAGAATCGCGGGTAATGCTTCGATCTCGAATTTGCTGAATACAGTTTCATCGGATTCACTGCAAACTAAATTCATCAAGTTCGCAGGATCGGCCGCCACAGAGACCAAAAACTCTTTGGCTCTAGGGATACAGTCCTTGGGCGGTTTATTCGGCAGGCCGATATAGTCGACATTCAACGAGATACAGACCAAATCTTCAGGCCAGCGCTTGGCCAACTCAACCAGGTGCGGAAACTCTTTCATGCAAGGTACGCATGAAGTACTCCACACGTCCAGCACCACCACTCGACCGGTATAAGATTGAACAGCGCTTTCCACTTTCGCCAGGTCAGCCAAACTGATTTCCACCTCATTGATCAGGTTGTTGGAACTGCCAGGCTTGTCAGCCGCTGAATTGTTGCTGGCAGCCAAATCAGTAGCCGTAGACGCCGGGGCGTTGGCATTGTTGGCTGCGGGATTATTGGCAGGAGCCGAAGTCGAATCCGTACATCCGGATAGGCTAACCAGTAGTAAAGCGATTGCCAGAAACCGTCGCATGGGGGACGTAGCTCCGCTGGGTAGGTTAAGTTGATAGTAGCAAGGGTTGCCGCACCATTGTACCATAGCAGTTCACGCTACGTAATTTGGCAAACCTTGAGCACCCCCATGAATTCAAGCCTCCTGCGCAATCAAGCTATCGACGGTCCAGTCGAAGAGGGGCTGACTTGCGAGCGTGTGAACAAGGCCTGGCAACTGGCGCACAGGCAGTTAGGCCAAGAACGCACCGCTGCTGGTCATTGGGTCGGGCAGCTATCAACTTCTGCACTCTCGACCGCTACTGCGATCAGCGCACTGGCCTTGGTGCGCAAAGCCAACGCCCAAGTTTATCAGGCTCGACGTCTGGAGATCGATCACGCAATTGAGGTGGCCTGTAAGTGGCTAGTAGCTCAGCAAAATGAGGATGGTGGGTTTGGCGATACCGATCTGAGTCATTCGAACATTGCGACCACGCTGCTGGTTTTAGCCGCCTGGCAGATCGCCCAGTATGGTCAGCACGCGCATCGCGAAATCGATTTAGCTTGGAAGTATTGTGAGCGCATCGGCAAGTGGGATGCGCTCAAGCGGCGATATGGACAGGATAAGACATTTGTCGCGCCGATTTTGACCAACTGCGCTTTGGCCGGCATCGTGCCCTGGGATGACGTGCCGACGCTGCCCTTCGAAGCTGCCTGGTTGCCGCAACGTTGGTATCGACTCGCGCGCATGCCCGTGGTCAGTTATGCTGTGCCGGCCCTGGTGGCTATCGGCCAAGCCAAGCACTATCATCGTCCGCTGAAGGGACCATGGGGTATAGTGCGTAACCGTGCGATCGCGCCCACATTGCAAGTCTTGCAGCGCATGCAGCCGAGCAGTGGTGGATATTTGGAGGCTGTGCCGCTGACAAGTTTTGTGTTGATGTGCCTGGCCGATATGCAACTGGGCGATCATCCGGTGGCGGTTAGCGCGGTCGACTTCTTACTTGCTTCTCGCTTGAACGATGGCAGCTTGCCGATTGATACCAACCTGGCCACCTGGACGACCAGCCTCTCGATCTGGGCGCTTAGTTATGGCGAGCCAGCGGATGATCAAGCAGTTACGCCGACGACCATGCGTTGGCTGCTAAGTTGTCAGCACTGGTCGGATCATCCTTTCACCGGCGCCAGTCCTGGCGGTTGGGGATGGTCGAATCTGAGCGGCGCGGTGCCCGATGCGGATGACACGCCAGCAGCGCTATTAGCCCTCAGTCGATGGATCGCCAAGGGCGAGCATCGCACGCCTCTGATGATGCAGCAGATTGAACATGCGGCCAGGCAGGGGCTGGAGTGGTTGATGAAACTTCAAAATGGAGACGGCGGTTGGCCGACGTTTTGTCGAGGCTGGGGCAAGCTGCCCTTTGATCGCAGCGGGGCGGATCTGACGGCCCATGCCCTGCGAGCTCTGCATGCCTGGCAGCGCTTGGCGGCTGCGGAGGTTATCCGTTTGCCAGAGTCGATCTTGTGCCGAATTCCGAGTGCTTGTACCGCCGGATTTCAATTCTTACAAAAAAAACAGAATGCCGATGGCAGTTGGTTTCCGCTGTGGTTTGGCAATCAGGATCGGGCTGACGAAGAAAATCCAGTTTACGGAACGGCCAAGGTGCTGATGGCGGTGGCTGATTTCGAGTGTCAGGATGCGTGGGCTATGCGTGGTCGCCAATGGCTCGTCGACACTCAGAATTCCGACGGCGGTTGGGGCGGGGGGATTAGTGTCCCATATCGAGCGGGCCGAGGCACTTTCGATCAGCCGGGCAGCAGCGTGGAGGAAACTGGATTAGCGCTGGAGGCTCTCCTGGCTGGAGGTGCTATCCAGAGCCAACTGAAACCAACTATAATGCGAGGCCTGGAATGGTTGGTGGCTGCAGTTGAAGCTGGGCACCTGACCACGAGCTGGCCGATAGGATTTTATTTTGCCAAACTTTGGTACCACGAACGGCTTTATCCGCTCGTGGCGGCAACTGCTACACTGGGCGCTGCGGTCGAAGCGATGCAGACGTCAACATAATTCAAAATCGTAAGAGCCCTTTGAAGGGAGTTCACGTTGTCGACAGTTACACCTAGCGGCACGACGGAGTCGTCCGAAACCAACGGCACCGTTCCGCCGCCGGCCAAAGGGCGTCGCAAGACCAGTCATTTGAAGGTCGTGCCCGAGACTCCGGAATTGCGCGAGCAGTTGCGACAGCAGTGCGCCGAAGTTGCCAGTCGGCTCGACAAAAGTCATCCATTAACCAAGGACGAGATGGAGGCCGTCGCCCGACAACTGCTGGAGCGTCAAGGCCTACCCGAAGGGTACCTCGGCTGGATCATGGTCGTGCTGTCGAGCGAATTCTGGCGCGAGCAGATTGGATCGATACCGCCTAGTCGTCGGTTGTTCTTGCTGCCGCATTGCCTCAAGCATGCTGAAGGTTGCCCGGCAGACTACGACGAGTTCGGCATGAATTGCAAGAAGTGCGGGGCGTGCAGCATCGCTGACTTCCGAACTATCGCTGAAGATATGGGTTACAAGGTATTGGTGGCCGAAGGCTCGCCGGTAGTCTTGAAGATTATTGTCAGTGGTTACGTCGATGCCATTGTGGGTGTCGCCTGCTTGAACGTGCTCGAGAAAGCGATCGACAAGATTCTGCTAGCCGGTATTCCGTGCATGGCAGTGCCGCTGTTGTCGAGTGACTGTCGCAATACGAGTGTGGATGAATCGTGGGTCATGGACATGATCCAAAACGTCACCGCCAACCGCGATAGCACTGCCACTCAAACTCGCAGCTATGTGCACTTGCTGCGCGCCGCCAACGATTTGTTTCAGGCTGAGCACTTCGATCGCCTGGCGATTCGTCAGCGGGGCAGCGTTCCGATTGCAGACCCCGACGGTAACGGTGTAATTGCGGACCCGCTGGGTGGAAATGATCCGATCGCCGCTACCGAAGCCTTGGCATACGACTTTGTGCGTCGCGGTGGTAAATACAGTCGACCATTTATTACCTTGGCTGCATATGATGCGATGACCGGTGGTCATGGCACCACCAGTCATGGCGCCGAAACAGCCAGTCAATTTTCCGATGCGGTGCGTCGAGCAGCGATGAGCATCGAGATGTTTCACAAGGCTAGCTTGGTCCACGACGACATCGAAGACGACGATGGCTACCGTTATGGTCACCCAACCATGCACCGGCGTTTTGGATTGCCAACGGCGATTAACGTGGGTGACTACATGATTGGACTGGGTTATCGCCTGGTTAGTCGCGAAGCCGTCACGCTAGGTGCGGACTGCGCGGCGGATATTTTGGATGGACTGGCTAGCGCTCATATTCGACTGGCCGAAGGTCAAGGAGCTGAATTGCTGTGGCGTGATGCTCGCGATCGTCGACTTTCGCCGCTGGATGCGCTCAAGATCTACGCGCTCAAGACTGCGCCGGCTTTCGAAGCGGCACTCTACACAGGTGTGCGTCTGGCCGGTGATGCATCGGCGTATGTGGAACCGATTCGCCAATTCGCGCGCAACTTGGGCGTAGCCTTTCAAATTTTGAACGACTTGAACGATTGGCAAGGTGACCAGCACAACAAATTGGAAGCTGGTGGTGATGTGCTGGGCGGCCGCCCCACAGTTCTGTGGGCTTTGGCACTAGCTAGCTTAAATGCCAACGATCAACAGGAGTTGTTGCGACTGGTCAGCCCCGAGTGTGACCTGGTGGCCGCAGAACGCATTCGGCGGATCGAAAGATTGTATCGTCAAGCCAAAGCCTTTGATCAAGCGCATCGTTTGGTCGACAAGCACCAGCAGCGGGCGCTCGAAGTGGTTCGAGATATCAAGCCTGAAGCTCTGCAGCGTTTGATGATTTACCTGGTTGATACCGTTTTGGAACGCAACGCCGAAGCGCCCGCGGCCGTCGTGTCGCTGGCTCAGATAGCATCCCTGCCCCTGACTTCGCGCAGCTGATCCGAGCCAGCGCGTGCCTACCTTCAACGCCCACCGTCCCTGTTTCACTACCCTTCGGAGCCTGATCGCGTGAGTGGTTTACCTCCCTCCACGGCCGATCTAGAGACGCTCGTCGGTTTGTTTTATGGCCAAGCTGATCAGCTGGCCACGTTCACTGCCAGGCATCATAGCCAGCTGCCAGTGAACTACCGGCGCTTGTTGGCCCACACTGGGCACATGACCGTTACGGTTGAAGATCGCCATCATTCGCCGGTGGATGTAGAAGTACTGGACGTACTGCAGGATGCGACCCATTACTCGCGCAAGATTTTGCTCAGACGACAGAGCGATCGACAAGTAGTGCAGTTCGGCATCGTGCGTTTGGCGCTGGAGACACTCGAACAAGCGGCTCGTGATGAGATCATCAGTCAGCGCACGCCACTTGGTCGTGTGCTAATCGAACACGGCATCATGCGGGCTGTGCAATTGCTGGGATTATGGCAAGTTGAATGTGGTCCCGATCTGGCTGCTCACTTTGGAGTGGAAGTGGGGCACTTGACCTATGGTCGCACCGCGCTCATTTACTGCAATAGCGAACCAGCTGTCGAGCTGCTGGAGATTGTGGCTCCTGAAGATCTATTTCTAGAATCCTGAGTGCGGACGATGACTACTCGGCCTAAAGTGTATGTAACGCGCCAGATACCGCAGGTTGGCCTGGACCTATTGCGCGAACATGCAGAGGTCACGGTTCATCCTGGTCAAATGCCACCTACACACGATGAAATTATTCGTGAAGTCCAGGGCTGTAGTGGGCTGCTGTCGCTATTGAGCGATCGAGTTAACGATGCCGTTTTCGATGCGGCTGGCCCCAACTTGCGCGTGGTTAGCAACTTTGCTGTGGGCTACAACAACATCGATGTTGAAGCCGCTAAACGGCGCGGGATTGCGGTAGGCAACACCCCCGATGTACTGACTGATGCTACCGCAGATATTGCGGTGGCCCTGATCCTGGCCGCGGCCCGGCAATTGCGCCCAGCCTGGGAGAGCGTGACGGGTGCCCAGTGGAAAACGTGGGAGCCCATGGGTTGGATGGGTGTTGAATTGCGTGGTCAGACACTGGGCATCGTGGGTATGGGCCGAATCGGCCATGCGGTCGCCAAACGCCTCGTCCATGGTTGGGATATGAAGTTGATCTACACTTCGCGGTCCAATAAACCAGAGGTGGACAGTTCACTAGGTGGTCGTCGAGTAGAACTGCCTGAATTGATGGCGACCAGCGATGTAATCAGCGTGCATGTAGCCCTCAGCGACGCGACCCGTGAAATCATCAATGCCCAGGCGTTGCAGCATGTCAAACCAACGGCCGTGCTGGTCAACACGGCTCGCGGTGAAGTGATTGATCAAGAAGCGCTTTATGAAGCTCTCAAAGCCAACAAACTCTTCGCAGCTGGCTTGGATGTGTGTACTCCCGAGCCCCTCGCGAGCGATCATCACTTGCTGAAACTTCCTAATTGCCTCGTGCTGCCCCATATTGGCAGCGCTACCTTTACGGCTCGCGATGCTATGGCCGAGCGAGCTGCTCGCAACCTGGTTGCAGGTCTGCACGGCCGACCCCTGCCCTATCCTGTGGGTTAACAATATCAACCGCTTGCCCTGAGAGATGGTTATGAAACGGAATCTGCTGCGCATCATGTTGGCTGGTGGCGTGATGATTTATGCAAGCTCATCCATGTTGGCTCAAGATCCGGCGGCTGAGGCGGACTATGCCGCGGAACTGCCGCGCATTGCCCCGCTATCGACTGACGAGGCCTTGAAGAGCTTTCAAGTGCAACCCGGGTTTCATGTTGAACTGGTTGCCGCTGAACCGCTGGTAAAAGATCCAGTTGCCTTCGCCTTTAACGCAGATGGTTTCCTGTTTGTGGCCGAGATGTGCGACTACAGCGAGCAAGAGACCGAACGCCTGGGTAGCATCGCGCGCTTGGAAGATGTTGACCACGACGGTCGCATGGATAAACGCACTACCTTTGCCGAAGGTCTCTCTTGGCCCACTGCGATCTGGCCATGGAAAAGCGGCGTGCTGGTCGCTGAACCGCCATACCTTATTTGGCTTGGTGATGACAACGGCGATGGTATCAGTGATCAACGTCAGGTGTGGTATTCCGGTTTTGGTCGCAGCAACGTTCAAGGTCTGGTCAACTCACTGCGCTGGGCCGTCGACGGCACGCTTCAGGGCGCGACCAGCAGTAGCGGTGCAGAACTAATCGGTGGCACAGAGACGGCTGATGCAGGAGCCAAGATTGCCCTCAGTGGTCGCGACTTCACGTTTGATCCGGTTGCCAAAAGTCTACGGCCAGCCAGTGGCGGCGGACAACATGGTATGGCCTTCAACCGCTGGGGCGACAAGTTCGTTACCAGCAACAGTGATCACTTGCAACAAATCATCGATCTGGATTCGTGGCTCAGTCGACATCCCGGTAGCGTGCCCGTACCGGCTCTGCGCCGCAGTATTGCTGAAGATGGACCACAAGCAGAAGTCTATCGCGCTAGTCCTGTAGAACCGTGGCGCATTGTGCGTACGCGACTGCGAGTAAGCGGAGCCGTGCCCGGTATTGTCGAAGGCGGTGGGCGCGCTGCGGGTTACTTTACGGGCGCGACAGCCACGTGGATCATGGACCAGGACGTTGGATACGGTCAAGCCGATTACGATACAGCCATCGTTTGCGACGTTGGCAGCAACCTGGTCCATCGTAAACGCTTGATCGATAAAGGATTGTTTTGGAGCGGTCAACGCATTGATTCAGAGAGTGAACTATTGCGATCTTCCGATATATGGTTTCGACCCGTGCAGTTGGGCGATGGTCCCGATGGTGCCCTGTACATAGCTGACATGTATCGCGAAGTGATCGAGCATCCCAAAAGTTTGCCACCTGTTATCAAAAAACACTTGGATTTGACGAGCGGTCGTGACCGCGGACGCATCTGGCGACTGGTTCCGGACAAGAGCTCGGTCGTGACCGCCTATCAAGAGGCTCCCATGCCGGGCCAATTTGCGACTGGGCAATTGCCCGCTCTGCTGAATAGTCCCGTTGCCTGGCAACGGCGCACGGCCAGTCAACTGCTTGTCGAGCGCCAGGACAAAAGCGTCCAAGAACAATTGGCAAAGTTGTCCAGCGCAGCCGAGCGACCAGAAGGACGTATCTTAGCATTGCATGTGCTCAATCGTTTAGGCATTTTAAAAATCGCAGTCCTGCAACAGGCGCTGAACGATTCACATCCGCGAGTGGTGCAGCATGCCATTGAACTCTGCGGAAGTGCAGGTCATGCATCCGAGTTGGTAGATGCACTCTTCGCGGTGCCCATAGACGATCCTCATGTTCAATTGTCTTTGGTGCAAGTGGTCGACCAACTGCCCGCTGGCCGTCGGCCACCTTTGTTGATCAAGATCTTAAACGTTACCCGCGAACCCCTAGTCCGCGCAACTGCGCTACTGGCAGCTGGCCAAGAGAGCCCCGAGTTGTTTGCCGCAGGACTCGATCCGCAAGTGGCTAGTGAATTGATGCGCTTAGTTATTCCTGCGTGGAGCAACGCTCTCAGCCTTGACGCAAATGGCGTAGAGAGTTCGACATTGCGATCACGATTGAAGACCTTGGTCACAGCGAACTTATCTACATCCAGCGCCAGTCGCGACGTCTGGTTGAATGCCTTGGTTGGCTTACCCAATCGCAATCAAGCCGAAGTTTTGGTAAGTCTATTGGATGAGCCAGCCAGTAACGCATTGCTCGACTACGTACGTAGCCAGGTCAAACAAACCGCTGCTGGCGAGGGTGTTGGATATTTGAGTTGGTCACGTTTGCTGCCGACTGCCGAGGCAGTTGCGCTGGCTGAGCAGCTAGTGGACCCTAGCCGCTCTGAAGTTCAACAACTGGAGATGGTCGAGTCACTGTTGTGGAACAATTCAGCCGAGGCGATCAAGTTGGTGGTGCCGCAGTTGCCTCGCATGACACCTGATTTAAAGCGGCAGGTCTTGGTGGCAGTGATGCGTTACTCGCAAGTGTTACCCCAAGTGGCCGAGGCTATCGAATCGAAGGCGGTCAGTCGCGCAGAAATCGCTCCAGAAGTGCGTCAGCAGTTATTTGCCTTGCCCAACAAACAACTGGCCGAACGCTTCAAGAACTTGTTGACTGCCGCCTCTGCCGACCGCGCAGCCGTCATCGACAAGTATCGTGGGCAGTTATCGTCTGTGTCTCAGAGGAGCGACGAACAGATCGCGGCCGGGCGCATGGTGTTTCAGAAGGTCTGTGCTCAGTGCCATCGCTTGCAAGATGCCGGCAATGACGTTGGGCCACCGCTCAAGCAGTTAGGTGATAAGAGTCCCGAACAGTTGCTCGACATCATTCTGGATCCCAACCGCGAGGTCGATCCTAAGTACTTGGGCTATACCGTATTGATGAGCGACAGTCGAGTCTTGACGGGCATTATCCGCGAAGCTTCAGCTGGCCAAATTGTTCTGGCCGAAACTGGCGGGAAACTGCATACGATCCCGCGCTCTGAACTGGCAGAGATGAAAACAACCGGCCTGTCGCTTATGCCCAACGGCTTGGAGGAACAGATCAATCCCGAGCAAATGGCACAGTTGATCGCCTACTTGAAGCATGCAGGACACTAGTCACCTCTGCAAGGCTTCGCCTTGGGGAGGTCGAATCGAGGCTTTGCGAGATTCGGGAGGGGCGAGTCCTTTAGCGCGAGAGTCATTCGTAGTGCAGTGCCCCCTCCCGCGGACGACGGCTGAACGCCGCGTCCGCGACCTCCCCCGCTCCGCGGGAGAGGTGACAGTCACCTCTGCAAGGCTTCGCCTTGGGGAGGTCGAATCGAGGCTTTGCGAGATTCGGGAGGGGCGAGTCCTTTAGCGCGCGAGTCATTCGTAGTGCAGTGCCCCCTCCCGCGGACGACGGCTGAACGCCGCGTCCGCGACCTCCCCCGCTCCGCGGGAGAGGTGACAGTCACCTCTGCAAGGCTTCGCCTTGGGGAGGTCGAATCGAGACTTTGCGAGATTCGGGAGGGGCGAGTCCTTTAACGCGAGAGTCAAACGTAGTGCAGTGCCCCCTCCCGCAGCGAAGGAGAGTGCTGATTTAATTCCAATTTGCTCTGGCATGGGTATTATGGTTGAAGAGGCCGACGTTCCAACTCGGTGCAATCATTATGCTAACGAACCATCGCGATTTTTTGTTTGAGATTCGTGCGTCGGATCTGGCGATCTATAAGCGTGTGCTGCCGCTCAAGTCGCCCCTTTTAGATGCGTTGGAGATAGTCCCCTGGGAAAGTTTCCGGCCTGAGCTGGAGAAGTATTATTGTCGTGAGGGAGGTAGGCCCACCCTGCCAGTAATCCTCCTCCTGAAGGTGTTGTACCTGCAATATCTCTATCATCTATCAGACAGCAAAGTCCTAGAAAGAGCCAGTTCGGATTTATTGTTCCGCTGGTTTCTGCAAGTGCCGATTACTTGTAAGTTGCCGGACGGAAGTACTTTGAGTCGCTTTCGGGGTCGCATCGGAGAAGAGGGGATGCAGAAAGTTTTCGACCGACTGATCAGCTTCGCGCGCAGCAAGGGCCTTGTCAGCGATCGGTTGCGACTTAAAGATGCCACACACGTCTATGCCAATATTGCTGTGCCCACCACGTTGAAACTGCTGGCGCAGCTGCGAGAAAAGATGCTCGCTGCTATCGAGCCCATTGATGCTGAGGTCGCTCAAGGATTCCGTATCCGAGCCGATCGAAGCCGCGTCGAAACCGAGAAAGAATCCGAGGAGATTCGCCTTGATGCTCGTCTGGATTTAGTCGGCGACATCCTGACGTGGATGCTCGAGCAGCCCGATCCATCCCAAGAGAGTGATTGCCAAGAGTCTTGGAAACGATTCATCGAAGTACGTGCGCTCGCTCAAAAGATCGTGAGCGATTGCTTGAACCCAGGTCAGGGTGATCGCACGCTGAGCGTGGTTGATAGCGATGCCCGCCGCGGAATGCATGGCGAGTTTTACGACGGCTATTTGGTCGATGTGTTGATGGACGCCGATAGCCAGCTGATCACTCAACTTGAGGTGCTTCCGGCAAACGGTGCTGAGGCCCAAGACGCGGTTCATCTGATTGAACGCGAACAGCAAGCTCATGGCAACAAGATCGAACAGCTATCCCTTGACGGCGCGGGATTTAACGGGCCAATGCTGCGCGCGTTGGAAGGCCCTGGCGGGATGGAAGTTGATGTGATCACACCGCCGCGTGACTTCGGCAACGATGAAGGCTTTGCTTCGACGGCGTTTGCATTGACCTCAGACGGCGAGCATGTGACATGTCCAGCTGGCCACACATCCAATAAAGGATTTCAAGATGCCACGAAGCCTAACCGCACGACGTTCGACTTTCCGGCTAAGAAATGTTGGGGCTGTCCGTTGCTCGCGCAGTGCAACCCCAAGATGAAAGAGACCAGCCGTCGAGGTCGACGAGTGAATAAGAATGAGTATGAAGAAGAATACAAACGTGCTCGTCAGAAGTCCAAGACAGAGCAATACCAACAAGTCCGGCGTGAGCATCCGGCCATCGAACGGAAGTTAGGGGAAGTGGCTCGGCACGGGCGCGGTCGTTGTGCAAGATACTGCGGTCTGGCAAAAGTGAAGATCCAACAACTGATGACATGCTTCACAGTGAACGTCAAACGACTGGCAAAACTGCTTGCCGTGGAGCGCTGCGCACCGACTGTCGCAATCGGGTGAAAAAAGCCGTTCAAATCGCCGCTTTGGGCAGTCTGGGCTAAATTTCGCCTCGAGACGAACCAGGATTCGTAAATAACAACCTCCCCAGCGCGTTGAGTCAGCAAAAAAACAACCGCCCCACATCAATAAGAGACTACGCTTTGCTATTATCGCATCGCTCTCCGAAGCTGGGAGAGGTGACGCGTCCAAAGTCTGGCGACTTCGGCTACAGAGGTGATGTTAACGCACGTAGATGTTGGCTAACTCAATGGCACCGTCGGGTTCGATCGACAACTTGTTGGACTTGTCTACATCGGGCAAGGGAAACTCTTGGCCGTTCAAGATCAAGCGTTGGCTGTCCAGTTTAACTTCGATGCGATTCCATTGCCCGGTCTTATTCATCGCACTTGAGAAGCTATTCGTCTTGGCGGGTGCAAACACGATTGGCTTGTTGTTTGATAACTCGACGGTCAGCATCTGGCTTTTATCGGTAAAGCGGAAATCGATTACGGCCCCGGGGCTCGGTTTATCGATCGCGTATTCGATGCGGGCCTGGGTTGGTGTGGTGCTGCCGTCGTATTGCAGTGTCCAGTCATTGGAATGCCAGGCTGATTTGCCGGCATCTGAAACTTGCCAGCCGCTCAGGTCTAGTCCGGTGTAAATGGAGCGGTATCCGCGATGGCTGATGGCGATATCTTTGGCCTCCACGGGCGTATCGGGAAACTCTTTGATCGACAGATTTCTATAGTGAACGACACCGCCTTCGGACTCCAAGCAGATGTAACCTTTGCGTGGACTGGCGTCTTTGCCTCGAGTAACAACTTTGCCGTTAACGGCCAGTGAAATCGCGCCGTCCTGACACACAATCTTGTAGTGATTCCACTCGGGACTGGGTTTGGAGCGCTGTTCGATAGGAAACGCGCGACTGCCGCGACGACCGTTTTCGGGAGTCATCGTGGCGCCGTGAATTGGAAAGATATCGCCGTGAGTGGTATGGCTTTCGGAGTTGCCATATGCGTTCTCCAGAACTTGGACTTCAATGCCGCGATGGAAAGGCACGCCTGGAGCAGTGATGTCATCCGCCCAAATAAAAATCCCGGCATTGCCACCTGGCACCAAATGGCGCCACTCAACTTCCATTTCAAAATTCTGGAACATGCGTTCGGTGCGAATTTCACCAATCGGTTTGCCACTGCATACCAGCATGCCATCGACAACTTTCCAAGTCTCTGGCGGCGTATTGGTCAACACCCAACCACTTAGATCGCGACCATTAAAGAGTGGCCGAGCCTCTTGCGCTTCAGAGGTGCCGATATGTACAACTGCCAAGAGTGCAAGGATGAGCCCAACGGAAATAGTGCGCGGCATATCATTCTCCAGATCGTCTCCTTTCGCTCCGCGAAAGGAGCGAACTTCATGGTGATGGTCCAGCATACCACAAACCAAGATTCGACATGCCATCCAGCTTAGCGTAAGATGGAGACTTCCTTCCTTCCCGTACCTCCCCACCTTTTAATCGTCCCTCCCATGCAGCGCTGCACACTCCTTGCACTGCTCTGTCTCTTGGTCTGCCCATCGGAGGTGGGCCATGCCGATGACGGCCAGTTGCGCTACTTTCATGAGAAAGTGTTGCCCATTCTTCAGCAGCATTGTTACCAGTGCCATTCGCATCAGTCGGGCAAGATTGAAAGCGGATTGGCTCTGGACTATCGAGCAGGTTGGGAAAAAGGCGGCGATCGCGGTGCAGCTCTGGTGCCGACGGAGCCACAGCACAGTTTGATCGTTCAGGTCATTTCGGGTGCAGAGGAAGATCTGCAGATGCCACCGACCGAACGCCTGTCAGCTGCGGATATTGAGGTGATCGAGCAGTGGATCCGTGATGGAGCCTTCGACGATCGCACGGTTCAGCCGCCTGGCGGCGGCGATACCTGGTGGTCCTTGAAGCCACTCGACTATCCAGCCTCGCCAACTGCGATTGTTGGATCTACTACCGGCAATGCCATCGATGCCTTCTTGCTGTCAGATCGTAGCCCGCATCAAGCTGATCTTGTGCCTGCGCAAGCTGATCGGCGAACGTTGATGCGACGTTTGTATGTCGATTTGTTTGGTTACTTGCCAACGATGGACGAGGTTCGCGAGTTTCAACTCGATGAGAGGCCAGACGCCTACGAACGCTTGGTGGATCGCTTGTTATCCAGTCCGGCCTACGGCGAACGCTGGGCGCGACACTGGCTCGACACGGTGCATTTCGCCGAGTCCCATGGATTTGAGCACGATGTCGCGCGACCCAATGCGTGGGTCTATCGCGATTATGTGATTAACAGTGTGAATACCGATGTGCCCTGGTCGCAGTTTATTCGCGAGCAATTGGCAGCGGATTACTTTTTTCCAGACCAGCCTCAGTTAACCGCTGCGCTCGGATTTCTGGGTGCAGGTACGTTTGATATTAGTTCGTTGACGACTGCGCCGATGAACTTTGCCTATCTGGATCGCGATGACATGCTCACGCAAACGATCGGTGCATTTTCCAGTTTGACGGTGCAGTGTGCTCGATGTCATGCACACAAATTCGATCCGATTTCACAAGAGGATTACTTCGCACTGCAAGCCGTGTTCGCGGGTGTGGTTAAGGGTGATGTGCCCTTTGATCAATCGCCTAGTGTGGCGAACTCGCGCAAAACATGGTTGGCGCTGTTGCAGGCTACGCAAGAAAAAAATGCCGAAGTCTTGTTGGACCGACGTTGGTCGGGAAACGTTCGCATGTGGGAGCAGGCTCGGCAGGTTGATACCGCCCTGTGGTTTGACGCGCAACCTGTAAAGGTAGACGCGACCGCAGGTGCTCTTTGGCTGACACAAGAAGATGCCTCAATTCTGCTGCAAGCCCCTTATCCAGATGTCACCACTACGACC
The DNA here is from genome assembly GCF_056494185.1 of Rania fehmarnensis. Classification (NCBI taxonomy): domain Bacteria; kingdom Pseudomonadati; phylum Planctomycetota; class Planctomycetia; order Pirellulales; family Pirellulaceae; genus Rania; species Rania fehmarnensis. The sequence continues at coordinate 6,942,440 of NZ_CM151398.1, read as the reverse complement.
GCTGAGCTGCGCGTGGGCAACGTGGCCGAACGAATCACCGCGCTACGCATCGAAGTCTTGCCCGATGTATCACTGCCAGCCGGCGGGCCCGGCACGGCCATCAACGGCAACTTTCACTTGAACGAAGTCAAGTGCGAAGTTATTTCTGCTACAGGTGAGCGTGAGGCGACCACTGCCTTGCCTATCGAGCGAGCGAGCGCTGATTTTGAACAGGATGGTTGGACAGCCGCGCATGCAGTTGACAAACAGGCCAATACGGCTTGGGGTATCCATCCGCAAGAAGGCAAGCGGCACAGTTTGGTGCTAAAGTTGGCTGAGCCCTTGAAGATCGAGCATGGGTGTACGTTGCGCGTGGTCGTCGAGCAACAGCACGGCCGCGCGCATGTCATAGGTCGTATGCGGTTTTCGGTTACCGATCACGCTGATCCGCTGAGCGCAGAATTGCCAGAAGCAGTGGTGGCAGCTCTGCAGAAACCGCCGGCATTGCGAACAGGTGCCGACCTTGTAGAACTGGCCGCAGTTGCTTTGCGCAGAGTGGCTGAAGAAGAACTGCAGAAGCTGCCTGCGCCATCGGTCGTGTACGCCGCGGCGACCAGTGTACCAGCCGGCAACGGAACTGCCGCCCTTGTGCGCGACCAGCCACACATTATTCAAGTACTGCTGCGAGGTGATATTGAAAAGCCCGGACGCGAAGTTGCGCCGGGAGCTCTGGCAGCGGTGCCCACTTTGCAGGCTCGATTCACGCTGGAACCAACAGCCACCGAGTCCGCTCGACGCGCAGCCTTAGCCCAGTGGTTGGCCGATCCGCAAAACTGTTTAACTTGGCGCAGCATTGCCAATCGAGTTTGGCAATACCACTTCGGACTAGGGCTGTGTGACACACCCAATGACTTAGGACGCATGGGCGGTTCGGTCGCTCATCCAGAGTTATTGGAGTGGCTGGCTTGTCAGATGCGCGATCATCAGTCGCTCAAAAAGTTGCATCGACAAATCGTGTGCAGTGCGGCCTACCGGTTATCGCTTACCCAGCGCGACGCCGCGGATCGTGGCGACGACGTACATGCGTTGGCCCGCGAGCTACGTGGCGGAGCGCTGCAGCGTTTGGATGCAGAAGTCTTTCGCGATTCTGTGCTGCGAGTCGTGGGTGCACTTGATTGGCAACGCGGCGGTCCCAGTATCCAGCACTTCTCGACCAGTCCCGGTCAGCAACTGACTCCACAGCTCAACTATCAGAGCTACGATTGGAGTTCGCCCGGAGCCAGTCGTCGATCCATTTACCGCTTTGTATGGCGCGGTATCGCTGATCCGTTTATGGAGACGCTCGATTTCCCTGACCTGGGTTTGCTGGCCCCTAAGCGTTCGGAATCGCTGTCGGCCTTGCAAGCGCTGACCACTTACAACCACGCATTCGTGCTGACTAACGCGCGAAGGTTGGCCAGCCGAGTTAGTGACGAGTGCGCTCAAGTGAGCCGTGATCGCACGGAAAGCGAAATCACACGCATGTTCGAACTCGTCCATCAGCGAGCTCCCAGCCCTGCGGAGCTAGAAGCGTGTTTGCCGTTGGTCCGCGACCACGGCCTGCCCGCCCTGGCCCGTATCCTCTTGAACTCCAACGAGTTCTTGTACCTGGATTAGTCGCTATGTATAGCAGCTGTCCTCAGCTGCTCAGAACCCTCTAACCAACGTATCTTCCGACCAGATGACTAAATGTAGAGCAGCTGTCCTCAGCTGCTCAGCACCCTCTAACCACCGTATCTTCCGACCGAATGACTAGATGTAGAGCAGCTGTCCTCAGCTGCTCAGCACCCTCTAACCACCGTATCTTCCGACCAGATGACTAGATGTAGAGCAGCTGTCCTCAGCTGCTCAGCACCCTCTAACCACAGTATCATCCGAACGAACGACTAGCGTTATGACTGAGCGGCCCTGGAGAGCCGCTCTACGAATAGCACCCTCTAACCAACGTATCTTCCGACCAGATGACTAGCGTTATGACTGAGCGGCCCTGGAGAGCCGCTCTACGTGGGACCTGCGTTACAGGTGAGCGACTTGCCGGGTGCTGAGCGGCTGGGGACAGCCGCTCTACGAGTAGCACCCTCTAATCACCGTATCATCCGAACGAACGACTAGCGTTATGACTGAGCGGCCCTGGAGAGCCGCTCTACGTGATACCAGCGTTACAGGTGAGCGACTTGCCGGGTGCTGAGCGGCTGGGGACAGCCGCTCTACGGGTGCTTGTCAGTGGTTGGGGGTGTGGGAGACAATAACGGCCAATTGTTCACTTGGATCTTCTGAATGGTACGGCATGAAAACTCTGGCTGATTTTTCACATCTGATTCGCGAAAACGAACCGCTGGCTCCTTACACCTGGTTGCAGGTCGGCGGGCCGGCTCGATATTTTGCAGAACCGACAACCGTGGCCGAACTGCAAGCTCTGGTCGCGGCGGCCTATCACCAACAAGTTCCCGTGCGCGTTCTGGGTGGTGGCTCCAATCTGCTGGTCCAGGAAGCGGGTTGCGATGCCTTGGTCCTGCACCTGGCTGCCCCCGACTTCAGTTCGATCACGATCAAAAGCCCGCAGGTAATCGTCGGGGGCGGTGCAAAATTGAACCACGTTATTTCGCGCGTCGTTGGCGAAGGACTGGCAGGTCTGGAGCACTTGGTCGGAATTCCAGGCACGATAGGTGGGGCCATTGCTAGCAATGCGGGGGTGGATAACGGTGATATCGGTTCGCGTGTGACGCGGGTGACCACTCTCGATTTCCATGGACAAATTGGACAACGTAAGCCACCCGATTTTCAATTTTCCTACCGTCGCAGCGACCTGGACGATACGATCGTTATCGAAGTCGAACTGGAACTGGAACCCGGAAACGTGGCTGAACTGACGCGTCGGATGCAAAACAGTTGGATTGTCAAACGCGCCGCCCAACCACCCACCGACCAGCGCTCGGCCATTGCCTTCGTCGATCCCTCGGGAATTACTGCGGCGGAATTGATCGAACAAGCGGGGCTGCGCGGGGCTGCCGAAGGTGAAGTCTCCATTAGTAGTCAGTTCCCCGGCTACCTGGTCGTCTCAGGCAATGCAAAAAGTAGCCAAGTGCTAGCATTGTTGGATCGAGTTCGCAAAGCCGTACTGCTTCGTACTGGAATACAGTTGCAGTCGCATCTAAGAATTTGGTAGGCTCCCGGCAGCATTTTGGAACAGTGGTTGCAACTGAGCCATGCACTACGAAAACCTTGACGGTTTCCGCTACAGGTTATTGGCTGTGCAACGAACGGATTTTTTATACAGGGAGAGGAGCGATGGGGCAGGACAACGCCAACGAACAACCCCCACCACCTCCAACTGTGTGGCAGAAGCTGGCCGAGCGTGTGCGCAATACGCCCGGTAGTGGGCTCGCCTTCGCGGTAATCCCGCTACTGATCTTGGGTTACTTAGGTTGGTACTACTACGGAGCGGATCATCTCGATCGCACCTTTTATTCGCTGAAGCTCGAGAACATCGAGCTGACGCCGCAACCACCTTGGATTCGCGACGACCTGAAAGCCAAGATCTTTCACAGCAATCAGCTATCGAAGGTCTCGTTATTGGAACCTCAAGCTACCGCGACGATTGCCCATGCATTTGATGCGCATATGTGGATCAAGAGCACCAACCATGTGCGCAAGTTGAGTGGTGGCAAGGTGATGGTCGATGTTACTTATCGCAGGCCGGCGGCGATGGTCTATTGTGGCGAAGTGAACTTTCCTGGCAACGTTACCAAAGCGGGTGCGTTTCCAGTGGATGAAGAAGGCGTCGTGCTCGACGGCGATGAATTTTCGCAGAAGGAGATTCATAACTTCTTCATGATCTTTGCCGAGGGCGTCACTCCCGCGGGCAACTCGTTTGGCGACCCACGCATCAGCGAAGCCCTGACCCTGTGCAAGTTGCTGGAAAATCTGCGCGAGCCGTTGCGTTTGGCCGTTATTCACGTCGAGCCGGAATCGATCGATTTGCAGTTAGGCGGATTCAATTCCTGGGTCCTCAATATCGTCACCAAAGAGAAGCGTGAGATCGCTTGGGGACATGCGCCCGGCAAAGAAACACGTGATGAGATGTTGGTTGAAGAGAAGATCGCAGCCATGACAGCCTGGCTGAAGATTCCTGCTGAAGAATCGCCAATTAAAGTACTCGATCTGCGTCAACGTCGCGGGTTGGGGCAACGTTTGACGTCGACTCCCGGGGTGACTTCGGCAAATGCATCCTTGCCGACTTTTCCACGTCCAGGAGGATCCAGCTCCATTCGTCCAACCCTTTCGCAGGCAGAAATTCCAGCGACGGTGCCCCGCCCGTTGCCGCCAGAAAATACTCTCAATCAATTAGTGCCCGACCGATTGCTGCCCTCGGTGGACCAGGCTTCGACACCGGTTGATATGTCGTTGCAAGAACTAGTGCCACACGGGCAGGCACCAACTGGTTGGCCCAACGATCCATGACGCAGTCACCTATCGGTTTGATCGGTTTGGGCCTGATGGGCATCGAGATCGCTCATCGCTTGATGAGTGCTGGCCGGCAAGTCTTAGGTTATGACAACGATATTCAGCGTCGATCACTGGCTGAAACACTCGGCGTAGAAATCGCCGAATCGCCTCAAGTGGTTTGGCAACGTTGCCAACATATTGTTTTGAGTTTGCCCAACGATAGTGTTGTGGCTGAAGTGGTAGGTGAGGCCGAGTTAGTTGGCGGTCAGGTGGTCATCGATACCACCACCGGCAGTCCCGAGTCGACGGAGTTGCTGGCTGAACGCTTGCAGGTACACAACATTGAAGTCATTGATGCCACGATCTCCGGTAGCAGCGCGCAGCTGCGTGGAGGTACTGCGGTCATCATCGCGGGAGCGACGGACGGCGGGTGGCGTGAGGCCTTGCCCATTCTTTCAGCGTTAGCACCCAACTGCTTTCATGTGGGTCCGCCCGGTGCCGGCGCACGCATGAAACTGGTTACTAACCTGGTACTCGGATTGAATCGAGCAGCGTTGGCCGAAGGCTTGGCTTATGCTGCTGCTCAAGGACTGGATCTGACGCTAACTTTAAAACTGCTCAAGGCCACTCCGGCCTACTCACGCATGATGGACACTAAAGGCGAAAAGATGATTGAGCGGGACTTTGCGCCCCAAGCCAAACTTTCGCAGCACTTGAAGGATGTCAATCTGATTATCGAATCGGCACACCAACATCAATTGCAACTGCCGCTCAGCGAAGCTCATCGCATGATCCTGCAAGCAGCCCAGCGAAACGGCTATGGCGAGATGGATAACAGCGCACTAATCACTGCGTACGATAAGTAGCTCGGTAGTCATCGTCGCCAGACGGTGGGCCCTGTGTAGCCACCGTCGCCATACGGTGGACTCTCGGGGCGGCGAAATCGACCGCTTGTCACCGGTGGCTACGCATCCGATTGAGATGACCAGCGGCCCAAGGTTCCCAAGCCGATGAGCGGAAAGCCGGGCACCCGCTGGGCATATTCACGATAGGGTTGTCCGATATAGTGCAGCAGTCGCTGATCTTTCAAGTAACTGCCCACGTAGATGTATGCAGTCCAAACAGCCGTCAGGATGACGTGGTCGAGCGTCATGTGTGGCGTAAACCAAATCAGCCCCAAGAAACTCAGATAGACGGGATGTCGCATCCAGCGAAATGCTCCGCGTTGAACAAACTCGCGCCGTGGAGGTTTGATGCCTCGCACCCAATACAGCCAAGGTAGCAAGCCTGTTTGATAGCCCATGCCGGCCAACCACAAACTGTAAAGCAGCGCTACCCAACTGCCATAGAAGGCAACCAACATGAACGTTTTAGGCCAACCATGTAGATCCCAAATATAATTCTCACTCGGCGTCCAGAACCAAAATAACAAGAGCAAGCTCAGGCAGGTCGCAATGCAGTGCACGCAGCCCAGCATGGCCGGATGAACGCGAGTTTTGATGAGCTGCTGAATGCCAGGTATCAGCAATAGACTGTGCGGCCAGGCAAAGAATAGAGCGAGCAAGGCATCGCCCATGATAGAAAACTTGCCATGCGGCACCAACGGGCCACGCAAGAACAGGAACAGTTGCCAGGCTGTCCACACGAACAGCAACTGTGTGCCCGCACCAAAGGCAATGCCAACGATTCTGCTGAGGCTGACTCCCTGCGGAGCAGTCACTGTACCTGACGACATTCGGCCCATCCCTACAAATACGACTCGCACCGGTGAATGCTTGGTTGAAGGCATTCTGCATTGGCGCAGGCTGGTAGCTGTGATGCACACAGGCTGGAAGCCTATGCCACAACACAGGCTGGAAGCCTATGCCACAACACAGGCTGGAAGCCTATGCCACAGGGGCGATCGTCGCTTTGGAGTGCTGGAAAGTCAAGTTCAGGTTGCGATCATCGCGAATTCGAAGGGAGATTTAATCTTCGGTTTTTTGCTGGAGACTTAGTTCTTTTGTGCGACGAAACAGCCGTATTCCATGGCTTTTGTTTGATAGGCTTCCAGGATTGCATCAAAACGATCCAAGAACATAACGTGGTCGCGGCCTAGCAGTCGGGCTAGATGTCGCACCCCCGTTCGGCGAACCCGATCACGACAGATCTCCCAGGTTTTCCAAACTCGATCGGTCCACAGTTGGCTATGGACCATCGTCAAACCGGCGCCGGTCAGCCAACTTTCGTAGTCGGCTTGGGTCCCCAATGAGGGACAGAAAAATCCTTCGCAGACTTCAAAGCATAACTGCTGGGTGCGGGGCGCCGCTTCGTCATGACCGGCCAACCACGCACAGATGGCCACGCGTCCACCGGGCACTAACCACCCCGCGGCTTTGCGAAAGAAGGCGGCCTTGTCAAACAAGTGCTCGGTGCATTCTATACTCCACACCACATCGGCTGATTGCTCGGGCAATTCCAACTGTTCAGCATCCGTACACAAAAAGTTGGTTCGCTTGGAGGTGCCATGAACCAGCGAAGTCGTCTTGGCCCACCGCCGTTGGACTGGCGAGATCGTCACACCGGTGACCTGGCAATTGCGATTCTTGGCCAGCCAAACGCTCGAGCCACCCATGCCACACCCGACATCGATGACGCGCTGGCCGCCATCGATGCTGGCCAGCGAGGCCAATTGTTCGGTCAGTTGCCGGGCGGCCACCTGCGGTGATTCGTTGGCTTGCCACAAGCCATGATGCAAATGGGGCCCCCACATCAAACGATAAAACAGCGTACCCAAGTTGTAGTGCGTACGGATAACCTGCTTTTCGATGGCTGGACAAGTAATCAATGTGGCCTCAGTCTGTTAATATATGCACTTCAAAGTCAACTGCCGCCTCCGCGACTAATTCTCAACGAGTGATTACACCGGAGGGGCGCACCTGACACAAGTAGACCGCAGAAATTGGTATAGCAACCTATGCAGACGAAACAACTAGGATCAACCGACTTGCAATTGACGCGAATCGGTCTGGGGACTTGGGCTATCGGCGGCGGAAATTGGAAATTTGCTTGGGGACCACAGGATACCGGCGATTCAATTGCCGCTATTCATCGCGCGCTGGACTTGGGTATCAACTGGATCGACACAGCGCCGGTGTATGGACTGGGCAACTGCGAACAGGTGGTCGGCCAGGCGCTCTCGACTCTTTCGCAGCGACCAATTATCGCGACCAAGTGCGGACGCTGCTGGACGGATGATCGCCAAATCGTGGCTCGGATCAAACGCGAAAGCATCTTGGCCGAGTGCGAACAGAGCCTGCGGCGACTGCGCGTAGATACAATCGACTTGTACCAAATTCATTGGCCTCAACCCGACGAAGATATCGAAGAAGGTTGGGAAGCAGTCAACTCACTGATCAAAGCCGGCAAGATTCGCTACGGCGGTGTCAGTAACTTCAATCGCTCGCAATTAGAGCGCATCCATAAAATCGCGCCGGTCGCATCGCTGCAACCACCCTACAGCATGCTGGTGCGCGGAGTAGAAGATGAGCTCTTGCCTTACTGTGGGCAAAACAATATTGGAGTCGTCGTTTATAGCCCCATGCAAAAAGGATTGTTGACCGGCAAGGTCACTCGCCAATGGGTCGCCAGCCTGGCTGACGATGACCATCGACGCCTCGATCCGCAGTTCAACGATCCCAAGCTGACCGCCAATTTGCAACTAGTGGAAGCACTGACTGAAATCGCAGCTGGGCACGGCAAGACGGCTGCCCAGTTAGCTATCGCCTGGACTCTGCGTCGTAGTGAAGTAACCGCTGCGATCGTCGGTGCCCGCCGACCCGATCAAGTCGATCAACTGGTAGCCGCCGGAGATTGGCAACTGGACCCACAAGTGATCAACCAAGTCGAATCTAGATTGAAGACTGAAGATTGAAGATTGAAGATTGAAGACTGAAGACTGAAGACTGAAGATTGAAGAGAATATGGTTAAGGCTGCAGTTGCTTCGAAGTATTGGCTCATCAAAAGCGAACCGGATGTGTTTAGCATCGATGATCTGGCCAAGGCACCCAAAAAGACGACCTACTGGGATGGCGTACGCAATTATCAAGCTCGCAATACGTTGCGCGATCTGATGCAATTGGGCGATGTTGTCCTGTATTACCACAGTAACTGCGACGAGCCCGCAATCGTTGGGCGAGCCACCATTGCCCGCACCGGCTATCCCGACTTCACCGCGTGGGATCCTAACGATCCGCATTACGATCCTAAAACCGATCAGTCCAATCCGCGCTGGTACATGGTCGATGTCAAATTTATGGACAAGTTCGCCATGCCTCTGTCCCTGACCAGCCTGCGTAGCGTTAAAGGACTCGAGAAGATGGTGCTCTTGCAGAAAGGCTCAAGGCTGAGCGTGCAACCTGTGTCACCAGGCGAGTATGTGATCGTCTGCAAACTGGCTGGCGTTGCACCGTAGACAACTAAGCACGTGGTCACGTGCTTATCCTGTTTTGTTTACTCGTAAGTCGACCACGGACTAGTGCGGTATGCCCGGTTGTCCTCAATCGCTAATGTCTCCCAGGTCAATTGCTGGGGATAGTAGGTTTCAATCCAACGCTCAAGCTCGTCAGCCAGGCGATCGGTCAAACGAAACTGAGGTGCAAAGTGCTCGATGTCTGTCTCCGGTAACGCCAATCGCAGGCGGAGACAAGCTGGCCCACCGCCGCCCGACATGCTTTCATCCAACGACACGTAGTGCACGGCTGTGATCGGATTGGTGCTATTGGCAATCGTGCGTTCGATAAAATTCTTCACACTGGCAGTTTGTCGACATTGCTCAGCGCAGATAAGCACCATCGCGTGCTGGTCCTCTGCGGGTGTGATTAATTGACTGTTGAACAAGTAACTGCTGATCGCTGCCTGCAAACTAATTTCGCTACTGCCGACGTGGATGATGTTCAACTGCTGACCGGTTACTTGCCTAAAGGTAGTTGCCAGCTGTTCTATTTTGTTGTCGGCATCGATGAACGCTTGCTCGTGCATCAGCAAGACATTCCGGTGACTGGTGGCGATTACATCATTGTGAAATACGCCCGCGTCGATGGCTTGCGGATGTTGCTGTAAGAAAAAAGTTCGAGCTGGATCGAGTTGATTCAATCGAGCCACCGCTTCGCAGGCCGCCCGCGATTGTCGTGCCAGGAAACGTTGGCTAGATCCGTGGCTAGATCCGTGATAGTGCTCAGTCGGTCGAACGTGAGCTGCGTCCCCATACACGAATACATGAACTGCGCGCGTGCCAGAATCATCGCACAGCCGCATGTGGTTGGCAGCGCCTTCGTCGCGGAGTGGCCACACGGGCGGCAGGGCTGTGTGAATCTTATAATTGTCATCCAGCAAGCTGCTGAACATCTTCTGGAACTGAACCTGGCGGGCCGCATGCTCCGACAATCGATGCCAACTGCTGGATAGATTGGCTAAGGTCAAGTGATGCCGACGGTCCAGGCAGTCGCAGGCGGGTGCATAGGTACCAGCGTTGGCCGCCCACATAAATGCGCTACTGAACGTGGCTGAATAAGCATGGGGAGCTTGCAGGCGTGCAGCCCTGCACTGCTCTGCTAATGTACCGGTGAATCCCAATTGAGCTAAAAAGTCGGACAGCGGTCGCACAAGCGGTGGCAACACAAACTGTGGTACGCCCAGCGAAGCCACCAGGCGCGCCTTCCGTAAACCTTCCAGTGCGGCACGTCGCGGACTGGATGGTTGACGTTCATGTTCGACCGAGGCGACATTGCCAACGCCTACGCCACCAAAGTGATGTGTCGGTCCCACCAAGGCATCCACATTTACTTCGACATACATGCCTGCACGGCCCCCTCTAATCCTGGCGACAACTTGCCTGTTACACCCGGCACGCGGGCCGCTTCCAAGGAAGCAACCGGGTAAGCGCAGTAGTCTGAAGCAAAGAAACCGCTGGGCATGTGATTGCCACTGGCCCCGACACCACCAAACGGTAACCGGCCACTAGCACCGGTCGTCTGTCGATTCCAGTTCACGATACCCGCGCGAACATGATTGACGAACGTGTGGTAGTCATCAGGGTTATCCGCCAACAGCCCCGCGGCTAATCCAAAGCGGGTTGTATTGGCAGCCACGATAGCGGCGCTCAACGACTCGACGCGTTCGACGCACAGCAGCGGCCCAAAGTGCTCGACATCGTCACCCGCGATCCCGGTCATGTCCAGTAGTCCCGGGGTGACGATCGCGCTGGAACGTTTATCGCTTTTGAGTTCCACGATTGGTCGAGCTCCGCGACTGATCAGGTTGGCTTGGGCTTCGAGCATGCGGGCCGCAGCCGATGGTCGCACAAGCGTTCCCATAAACGGCGAGGGTTGGTCAAAGGGCAAGCCGACGCGTATGGCTTGGATGGCTGACTTCAGCAGTTCGATCAGTCGCTCGGGTTGCGATTGTTCAGTGATGATCAACCGCCTTGCACAGGTGCAGCGCTGTCCTGCAGTGATGTACGCCGACTCGATAATCTGCATAACGGCGGCGGGCAGATCGCTGACTCGGTGAACGACCAAGGGATTGTTGCCACCCATTTCGAGGGCGAGAATTTTTTCTGGTTGGCCGCCCAACAACTTGTGCAGACTGGCACCCGCGCGATAACTACCGGTGAACAGCACGCCAGCTACGCGGTTGTCACTAGCCATCTGCTGGGCGATAGAGGCATCGCCATGCACTAGATTAAGGACACCTGCCGGAAGTTCGGCGTGTTGCCATGCCGTGGCCAGCCACTGGCCCACTGCGGGCGTTAGTTCGCTAGGTTTGAAGACGACGGTGTTTCCTGCCAGCAGGGCTGGCACGATGTGAGCACCAGGCAAATGCGCCGGCAGATTGAACGGCCCCAGCACCAGCATCACTCCATGCGGTTTATAACGCGTCACCGCTTGCAGTTCGCCTTGAGTCTCATGGGTCGTCCAGCGTCGCGCGTGTAGGGCATCGATCGCATTGGTGACTTTTCCGATGACGGTGGCAACTTCCGTCAGTGATTCCCAGAGCGGCTTGCCAGTTTCCCAGCTGATCACTTCCGCCAGTTCCGATCGATGTGCATCGACGTAGCTGGCAAATTGTTTGGTAAATGCGATGCGTTCATCCAGTGGTCGCAGACTCCAAGCCGCAAAGGCGCGCTCCGCGTGAGCTACTGCGGCGTCGGCTTGAGTACTGTGCGCGTAATTTCCTTGCCAGCAGACTCGGCCATCAACAGGGCTGTGGCTGGTCGCCTCTTCGCCTTGACCATCTTGCCATTCCGCCCCGATCCATTGCTGACCTCGACTCGTTTTGAATTCGACCATGAATCGCTCCCTTGAAGTGCTGCGGCGCTCTTTGGAGTGCTGCGGCGCAGCCGTAGCTTTGATGTGATAACCCAACGGTACCGCAGCCAGTACGAACAAGGTGATCCGAGCGTCCAGAGTGACTCAGGCTGCGGCATGAGACTTAACTTACATCAAAGCGGTGCCAGATGGCACCGCACTCCAAGGTTGACTGCTGCGGCGCAGCCGTAGCTTTGATGTGATAACCCAACTGTACCGCAGCCAGTACGAACCAGGTGACTCCAGACTTTCAGAGTGACTCAGGCTGCGGCATGAGACTTCGCTTACATCAAAGCGGTGCCGGATGGCACCGCACTCCAAAGACCAGATTGTAGCGGATGTAGGGACGAGAGCCTGTGAGCGCGATTTGAAATCGCGCGTTCCAACCCTGGAAATGCAACGCGTCTTGAGATGCGACCTACCATTCCAGGATCTGAAAATACAGGATTTATCTGCAGGTTTGTCATGTCCGGATTTTTCATCAGTCAGCAACGACGCGTCTTGGCAACCATACAGCGAGCGAGCGATGCACTCTGTATCGTGGGTGGGTTGTACTTGAGCGTATGGATCGTGGGACAGCAGGTTAACGAATACACATTGATCGTGGCATTAGCTGCTTCGACTTTGTTCTTGTTGGTCGGTGAAGTCAATAGCTTGTACACGCAGGATCGCAGCCAGAGCGCCCAGCGCGAGCTGCTCAGTACTCTGACGACCTGGTTGGGTACGCTGTGCTTGCTGGCCGTCTTCTTGCTGCTGACGCGCTTTGGAGAAGAGTTCGCACGGCGCAGCATTCTCAGTTGGAGTATCGTCGCAGTTACTCAGATGGGGTTGATGCGCGTAGCGTTGCGTATCTTCAGCGAAGTACTATCCAGCGGCGGTTGGACAACCCGGCGTTGTGCTGTTGTGGGCCTCAATGCGCTAGGCAAACATCTGGCGGAGAACGCGCGCAACAATCCAGCTTGCGGCTTGCGGATCATGGGCTTTTTCGACGATCGCGCCACTCAACGTACACTGGATGATCTCAAGGTCCCCGAGATGCACTTGGGAAGAATCGAAGAACTGGTGCGTCGCGCCAAGGCTGGCGAGTTCGATACGGTGTTCATCACTTTGCCGATGCGCGCCGAAAGTCGTATTCGACAACTGCTCGAACAACTCGGTGACACGACAGCCAATGTGTATATCGTGCCGGACTTTTTCGTCTTTGAACTCCTGCACTCGCGCTGGACGCAGATCGGCGGGTTGCCGGCGGTCAGCGTGTTTGAAACGCCGCTCTACGGTGTAGATGGCTGGGTCAAGCGCGGCTTCGACTTGGCGGTCGCCATCTTGGGACTAGTTGTGATTGCTCCGGTAATGTTGGCTTGTGCCTTGCTGGTTAAACTCAGTTCACCAGGCCCGGTCTTCTTTCGTCAAAAGCGTTATGGGCTGGACGGCAAAGAGATACTGGTGTGGAAATTTCGCTCGATGCGAACTTGCGATAACGGACCTGTGGTCAATCAGGCTACGCGCGACGATCCGCGCATCACGCGCGTAGGTGCCGTTTTGCGCAAAACATCGCTCGATGAGTTGCCACAGCTCTTTAATGTGATCGAAGGTTCGATGTCACTGGTGGGACCCCGACCGCATGCTTCGGCTCACAATGAACGCTACCGAAAACTGATTCCCGGTTACATGCTGCGTCACAAAGTTAAACCAGGCATCACCGGTCTGGCCCAAGTCGAAGGCTACCGCGGCGAAACCGAGACCATCGACAAAATGCAAAAACGCGTCGAATGTGACCATCGCTACATTCGCGAGTGGTCGGTGTGGTTGGATCTGCAAATTCTCTTCCGCACGGTCTTTGTAGTCTTCAAGCAACAGAATGCTTACTAACAACTTTTCCTGAATCTTCCGAGTATCTCTTTTGAGGGTTCCGGGCAAAGTTTATCACCAGACTCTCTGCGTAAACCTTTGCGAATGTTCGACTTGTGACGCCCCCCGTCTGTCGGAGGGTGATCGACAACTGAAAAAGTAGTCGCATATCAGACCGGTCGGCTGTATGATGCGGGCAGCGAGAACAGAGCTTGCTAATCAAGTTCGTTCTTCTACAGTCGGAACTACGGACAGCTTACGGAGCGACTAGTATGAAATCGGGTATGGCCCTGGCAGGCAACACGCCGTCAGCCGATGAGCTAGTGATGGATAAGCGATCGGCAGAGAATAACTTAGGCGATATGCGTAATCCTCGACCAGAACCGGCAGCCATCTATGAACTGGAAGTTCTAATTTGCCGCTTGGGTGAAGGGCAAACGCGTGGAAGGGCCGCCAATTTGCCGCTTCCCGAATCGCACGGGGCTACGGTACGCGAAGTTCTGCAATTGGTCATCGACGCCGCTCGCAAGATGATCAATGATTGCCTGGCTAAGGACAATCATATTCCGTGGATCGAACCACCGGCCTTGCCAGAAGAAACCGAGAGCCGCTTTGTGGTGCCCTTGGTGATGTAGTGTGGCGCTTGAGTGGCTGGTTCTTGGTACACAGGCTGGAAGCCTATGCCACAGTTCACACAGGCTGGAAGCCTATGCCACAGTTCACACAGGCTGGAAGCCTATGCCACATGGCTGGGCCACAAAAAAACCCCGTTATCAGCGAACTGACAACGGGGTCGGAACAGAGAAGAGGCCGGAATGATATTTGTCTCTCTTCCTTCATTGTGCGCCAAGCCAGAGCCGTTGTCCATGCTTTTCGCAGCGCGAATTTATGACAAAATAGGATGCGTTCCGGGGTGCCTTGCAAAGGTGACGAGTCACCTCCCCCAAGCTCGCTTGGGGGAGGTCGCAGACGACGGCGTTTAGCCGTCGGCTGCGGGAGGGGGGCAGTGCGCTAGGTTAGCGACCTCCCCAAGGCTGCGCCTTGGAGAGGTGGCGGGGTCGGCCCCTTCCCGATGTCCAAGCATGTCCAAGCTTAGAGGTAGCGAGTGAACGAAACTTACTTGAAAGCAGCCGTCGAAGCGGCTCAACTGGCCGGCGGCGTTCTGCGAAACTACCGAAGTAAGTTCAGCACTCGCGAAAAAGCCCCCCGCGACCTGGTTACCGACGCCGACCTGGCGGCTCAGCAAGCCATCGAGCGTTACTTCCAGAACCGCTTTCCTGATCACGCCTTTCTCGGCGAAGAGTCCTCGCCAGCTCAGCGACAAGCGGCCATCGACAGTGGCAAACTTCTGTGGGTGGTCGATCCACTGGATGGCACAGCCAATTACGTACACGGCTTGAACATGTTTGCCGTTTCGATCGCACTGGTTCGGGGTTCGCAAGTCTTATGCGGGGTGGTCTACGATCCGATCGCAGGTGATTTGTTTACAGCCACCGACGAAGGGCGTGCTTTGCATAACGGCGAACCGATCAAGAGCAGTGCATGCACGACGATGGATCAAGCGATGATTGCGGCCAGCTTTCCGGCGGGAGTCAAACGCGATGATCCGGAGGTCGCGCAGTTCTTACGCGTCTTGGAAGCGGCTCAGTCTGTCCGCCGCTTGGGCTCGGCAGCCCTGAATCTTTGTTACGTGGCCCAGGGATGTTTGGATGCGTATTGGGCTTCGAATGTGCAGACGTGGGATATCGCCGCCGGGGTGTTAATCGCGCGCCGCGCCGGGGCACAATGTCAAGATGTCAGCGGCGGCGAATTTCAGCTGTGGGCACCGCGACCTTTGGTTGCCTCGACAGTGCGATTGCAAGCGGAACTGTTGAATTGCATCCGTTGAATGTGTGTCCAAACTCTGGCGAGTTCGGCTACGGATTTCAAGTGTGTGTCCAAACTCTGGCGAGTTCGGCTACGAATTTCAAGTGTGTGTCCAAACTCTGGCGAGTTCGGCTACGAATTTTAAGTTATATCCGTACGGATGACCACGGCGGTGGCGTTATCTCGACCGCACTCAGCGATGGAGGTTAGGACTAACCGTTGGGCTACCGGTGCATCGAACGCGGACTCGTCTGCACGCACGATTTCGTCGATGCCACGGTCCCACAAGCCTTCGATCAGGCCATCGCTACATAAAACAAACCGATCTCCAGCCGCATAGTCGATGCATCCAATGTGGGGTTTCAGAAATTGATGGCCGGCACCGAGGGCTTGAGCCAACACGTTCTTCCGCGGATGCATCCGCGCGGCTCGCTCATTCAGTTCACCTTTGCGTCGCAGCCAACCGACATGCGTATGATCTTCGCTGACCTGTTCAATTCCACCGGCCGCAGGCAATCGATACAAGCGAGTATCACCCACGTGGCCAAAGACCAAGTGTCCGCGTCGGAACCAGGCCAGCGTCAATGTGGCGCCCATGTTTTGGCAGTCTGCGTCAAAGCGACCTAACTTGGTCATTTCGCGATGGATGCCTGTAAACAACTCCATCAGAATTGAGTTGCTGTAAGCCAAGAAGCGATTTTCGGAGAGTCCAAACTGCTTAGGCAAGATCGAGGTGATCTTTTCCATTGCGATCTTGCTGGCGAATTCGCCCGAGCGTTCACCGCCCATGCCATCGCTAACGGCGAAGATGAAATCGGTCTCCGCCATCGACGCTTCGCCGTTCTTGCCCAAGTATCGGACACCGCGCTTATCCAGCAGAACGGCCAGAAAAGTATCTTCGTTGTTGGGGCGAAATCGACCGGGGTGCGTCATGCCCGACCAGTGGATGCGCAGCGGTGTCTCATTCAAACCGCTCTCGTCGCTCTCGCTGACTTTTTCGGGTTCGGGACCGACAATCGTGGCGAATTCAAAATCGATGACACAAAAGCGACCATCGGTGGCTCGGTACGTGATATTCCGCAAGAAGGGATCGTCGTGGCGGACGCCAAACGATTCCAACTCGGCAAAAATTTCCTGCATTCTTTGCTCACCCATATGTTCGACGCGCGAACCACAATTGGTGGTGACGAGGGTCAGAGTGGCTGGGTCGGCATCCAACAGTCGCGGAACGAAATCACACTTGCGGGCTTCCAAGTATTTCAGAACCTTCATTTCGTTTGCAAAACGCGTCTCCGCTTGGGGGCCGCGGAACTCCTTGTGCACGCGACCATCGTAGCCAATACGCACAACTGCACGTTGCGTATTCTTTGCTTCAAACATGAACCAGTGTTTCTAGTTGGGGTGGTTGACTCTCTATCCTTGTCACTTGATGGGACAAGAAACCTCATTATACAGACTCAGTAAAGCTGACGGGTGTCCCGTAGAGCGGCTGTCCTCAGCCGCTCAGCACCTGTTAATCAAAGTATCTTCCGACTAGGTGTCCCGTAGAGCGGCTGTCCTCAGCCGCTCAGCACCCGTTAATCAAAGTATCTTCCGACTAGGTGTCCCGTAGAGCGGCTGTCCTCAGCCGCTCAGCACCTGCTAATCAAAGTATCTTCCGACTAGGTGTCCCGTAGAGCGGCTGTCCTCAGCCGCTCAGCACCTGTTAATCAAAGTATCTTCCGACTAGGTGTCCAGTGTTAGAGTTTGCCGACTTGCCGGGTGCTGAGCGGCTGGAGACAGCCGCTCTACACACGAGCGGCTGAGAACAGCCGCTCTACGATCGCGCCAATAGACGGTACACTAAGTAGTTGCCGCCCCACGCTATAGAATCGAAGGACGAATCAGTCATGGTAAAGTTTCCAAGCCGACTCGAAGAGCTCTTGCCGCCCCAAGCAGTTTCGAAAGTTCTGGACCTGCTGAGCCAACCCACGCTAACCAATGCTGTGCGGGAAACGCTACACAAAGTCGGTATCAAGGATTCCAATCCAGTTGGCCAGGTGCAAGATGCGTGGCGGCAAGCTCGCGGTTGGTTCGAGTCGATGGTCGAACGCGTGCTGGAACAGAATCAAGCCAGCCCGGCGGCCATCAATGCCACGGGGCAATTGTTCGATGTACGTTGGTCAAGTTTGCCAGGCGACTCGGCAGCGGTGCAAGCTCTAGTGGCCTCGGCTATCAACTTTCAAGATCATGTTCAGTTAGAACAATATGCGACCCATACTGTGCAGACGTGCCTTGGCGCTGAGGCGGCAATCTTCGTCAGCAGTCCAGCTGCCGCGTTGGCTTTGCTAACTCGCGCCGATGCATTTCATGGTGGGCTGGTAATCGCGCGCAGCGATGTCCTCCGCGTGCCCGGTCCAACCGATGTGCGTGCGATCTTGGATGCCGGTAAACATGCCTTTGTCGACGTAGGCGCGGTCAATGGTGCCAGTGCGGAAGACTGGCAGGCCGCGTTATCGCACAGCAAGCAAACGCTTGTCCGCTTGAGCCCCAATTCGCTGGAAGTCCCCGAAGCTCAAACGCAAAGTAAAGCGGCCTTGTCCCGCGCTAAAGAAATCGGAGCACAAGTTGTAGACCTTGCGTTCGACGGTACGCTCGATGCAGGTCTGGCCGCGTTAGGTTTTCCGCAGATTAACGCGATGCTCTCAGCTGGTAGCGACTTGATAATCGTGCCGCTGGATGGATTGTTAGGTGGCGTAACTGGAGCGGTGGTGGCAGGTCGAAATTCACTAGTGCAATCGATACGCACAGCTGCGCTGGTCACCGGCACGCTCCTACATGGTCCCACTCTCGCCGCCGCTGCTGCCATTTTTGCGCGACCCACCGAAACGCCACCCTCCAGCGTAACGCAGTTGCTGTTAACGAATATCGAGAACTTGAAAGATCGTGCTCGACGTTTGGCCATTCAATTGAACGATACCAAACGGGTGACCACCGCCGAAGTGATCGCCAAGCAAACCAAGCTTGGTCCGTCACCGTTTCATCGCTACCAACTGCCAACCCACGCAGTTGTGCTCACGCCTCGCGATCAGTCTGCCGAAGAGCTGTCACGAGAACTGGCCACCGGCAAATCTGGATCAGCCATTTGGACCAAAGTGGAAGATGGTCGAGTCGTGATCGATCTGCGACTAGTCGAACCAGCCGATGATCATAAGATCGTAGAAGCCATCGTGTGAGCGCCATGGAGTGCGGTGACATCTGGCACCGCTTTGATGTAAGTAGAGTCTCTTGCCGCAGCCTGAGTCGCTCTGGAAGTTTGGAGTAACTTAGTTCGTGCAGGCTGCGGAACAGTCGGTTATCACATCAAAGCTACGGCTAACGCCGCAGCACTCCAAAGGCTACACTCCAAAGGAATACTTTTCGAGTGCATCTGCATTTAACTTGAGTCCCAAGCCAGGCAGGTTGGGGATGGCCAACATGCCGTCATCGTCGAGTTGCCAACCGCCTTCGGTTAGCTCGTCGATGAAGGGCGAGCCGGTGAGGTACTCGACATACTCGGTACCCGAGATGGCTGTCGCCAGTTGCAGATCGGCCGCCAGGCCGACGGCGGTGTTCCAACCGTGTGGTACAAACTTGACGCCATAGTCTTGCGCCATCCAGGCAATACGTCGCTCTTCGCTCAAACCACCAACTTTGGTAACGTCAGGTTGGATGATGTCAAAGGCGCGAGCTTGAAGCCAAGGTTGAAATGCCTGGCGGCGCGTTAACACTTCGCCGCCTGAAATCGGCACCGGCGAATGTTCGCGAAGCTTTACGAAGTCTTCTAATGCATCGGGTACCAGGGCCTCTTCAAACCAAGTCACATCGTATTTGGCTAACATGTGAGCTGCTTGGATGGCCCACTTGTAGCCGTTGGTCCAGTAAGCGTCACTGCCGCCAGCATCGACCATCAACTTGCACTCTGGTCCAATCGCCTCACGGGCCGCTTCTACGATGGCTTCATCCGTTTTCGCATTGCGTCGACCAAAGGGGCCCCAGCCGATCTTGAATGCTCGGAAGCCTTGCGCCTTGACTTGCTGCAGATGATCACGCAACTTTTCAGGCTCGTCCATCAGCAGCGAAGCATACGGCTGCACTCGCTCACGATAGCGACCACCCATCAAGCGTCCCACCGATTGACCGGTGGCTTGACCAAGCAAATCCCATAGCGCAATGTCGATGCCGCTAATCGTATGCGTAATCGAACCACCACGTCCCAACCAGAACATGTGCTGATGCAGCTTCTCGCTAACACGCTCGGGTTCGAGTGCACTCTCGCCACGATACAAAGGCTCCAGCACAGCTAGCGCCGCCCGCACCAGTCCATCGTTGGTAAAGACACTACCCAGCCCAGTCAGTCCCGCATCGGTTGATACAAAGATCAGCGTATGCACGCAATCCTCGGGTCGCAGTTCGTTGCTCCAACCGCCTTCGGGAGTGGCACCACGCAGACCAGCACAGCGAATTTCAGTTATTTTCATGAGGAGTAACGAGTAAGGAGTAGGAGTAGGAGTAGGAGTAGGAGTAGGAGTAGGAGTAGGAGTAGGAGTAGGAGTAGGAGTAGGAGAAGCGTTTACGGGTTGAAACTTGAGCCAAAAATTTGCGATTTGAAACCGGTGATTTTAAATTCATCTAGCGGAAAGATGGGGCGCGGGCAGCGGGTGTGCCCCAGGTATTTCAAGTTGGCACTGGATGAACCAGGCGCATCGATGTTAATCATCTGACTACACCAGTCGGCAAACATGTGATGTTGACAATGCGGTGATTTAATCACCACGGCTTCAAAATGCTTGGGGTCTTGGCCGTGCGCATAAAAGAATGACCGATCATATAAACTGACCGCGCGACTGCTGACGACCAACGTGAAGTTATCGATCTCCAACACGGCAGTCGGACCAGCGACCCATTCTTCACCAAACGACTCACTGCGAAAGCGGCCATCGCTGAGCAGCCGTACACGAGCCGAGACCGCGATCGGCGTGAACCGCTGCGCATCTAGTGAACCACCGAGTGTTGTTTGTATCGTGGCACCAACTCCGGCTGCATGAGCTTGCATGGCCGCGGGCTGGTCGACGATTGGCAGTAAAGTTCGCCCACGATAGTTGGCTTCTATTAACGCGCGGAGGACAGCGTTGCTGTCCCCAGAGGCACCACTGCTGGTGGCATCAGCTGCATCGACCAGTCCCAGAGTTCCTGTATGCGATTGAAAGAGAACCTGTTTCAGTTCATTCAGACTCTTCAAAGGAACTTGCATATGCTCGCGATGTTTCCAGAAGGCCTCAGCCAGTCGCTGGGCTTCGCGCTCGGCCAGCTCCGGATCATTGTCGGTAACTACAAAACTGTATGTTTGCAGGGCAGGTACATCCGTAAAAGGATTGCCAATGAACATACCCGCAGACAAAGCACGATCGGCTTCCAGCGACTGGGCCAGGCGAATACTCTCGCCGAAGAGCCCGGTTTCCGTAATCAACTCATCGCCCCGCACAAGCGCAGGTAGGGTGACCTTGGCAGTCACCGGCCGAACGCCATCGTCCAGGATGCGCAGCAGCAGTCGAGCCGCTCGCTGTCCGGTTTGATAGAAGTCGACGTGCGGATAGGTGTGATAAGCGACAATGGCGTTAGATTGCTGAAGCATGCGATCGGTTAGAATGCCATGCAAATCGAGCGAGACCACAATCGGCACTTTGGGGCCAACGATCTGCCGCGTTTGTGTCAACAGCCAACCTTCGGGATCGAGCTCTTCCTCCGTAGCCATTGCGCCGTGCATGGAGAAGTACACGCCGTCGATCGTGTGTCGTTCAGCGGCTAAGCGAATGCTATCGATTAGTTCGGTCGATAAACGTTCCCAGTCGGGTTGGGCCAAGGTACCGCCCGAGGTGATGAAGTGAGCGCTGGCCGCGGGCACGATTTGGATATCCGCTCGCTGATCAAACACGCTCAACGCGCCGCCCACTTCATTGCGCACTGTGCGATGATAGTCGACGAGCTGGCTGCCCAAGCGTACGGCGAAGTCTTCATATCGGCTCAGGTGCGGATTGAAGGTCGAGACTTCCTGTTTGCATTCAGCGATCAGAATAGTTGACATATTAATGAACTCGCGCGTAGTCTCGTTGAAATAGGCCGAAGATGCAGGCGACAACGCAGGCTGCGGCCATAACGTAAGCGATCGAGGTATAGCTGAGCAAGCCTTCGATACCGATGGTCTGCTTCCACACACCCGCGGTCAGCGGCGCAAAACCAGACAAAGCTGCTCCGAAGAAATTCAACCAGCCGACAGCCGAGGCACGCATGGTGGTCGGCACCACTTCGAAGGCGGCCGGAAAGATATTCCCAGCCAGAAATCCACCCAGCAAACCAAATCCACTCGCGGCGACACACGTCATGACCAGCGACGCTGAATTGCCTATAAAGTGCAAACACGGCGCGCAGCCAACGAAGCTAATTACGAGCAACCATAACCGCGAGGCTTTGGTGAACGCGAACAGCCAATCGGCCAGGACTCCGCCACACAGCAAGCCTACCAACATTGCGCCTTGCAGATAAATCGTAGCCGTAAAACCAGCCTGGCCCATCTGCAAATCAAATTTTTCAGACAAGAATGCAGGCAGCCACGATAACAGCATCCACAATCCAAATACAAATACCGGAAACACGACGCACAGCACCAGGTACGTAGGGACAAACAGCGTACCCACCTGGTCGCGTTGATCGGGACTACGCCTGGTTTCAACGACGGGCGTTTCATCCACTTGTCTTAGAAAGAGAAAATACGGCACTGCGTACAACACGCCTACGCCGCCCAAGATGAAGAAGGCCATGCGCCAATGACCATGCTGAGCCATCCAGCCACCGAACCATCCGCCCGCAATTGTGCCCATGATTTGTGCGGTCGTCAGCACCGATACAGCTCGCGAGCGTTGATGCGGCGCATGAGCATTGGCGGTCAGTGAAACGGCTGCAGGCATATAGAGCGACTCTGAAATCCCCATCGCCGCTCGCAACAGCAACATCATGATCACTGAATTTACAAAGCCGGTAGCAATTGTGACTGCACTCCAGATGATCAAGCTGCAGACAACCAACGCTCGCTTACTAAATCGATCCGCAGCCCAACCTGCGATTGGACAACCGAACCCATAAACCCACAAGAAAATAGCACCGATTAATCCCAGCTGCCGGTCGTCAAATCCCAAGTCTTGCTTGAGAGCGGGAAACATACTGAAGACTGCTTGACGATCGCAGTAATTCAAGAAGTACGCCAGCCACATAAAGGCCACCAGCTGAGTGGCTTGCCAACTCGTCCTGGTCGTCACCTCCGGTGTCGAAGCTTGCGATCCGGGTAGTGTGCTCACGATTGGCTACCATCTAACTGGCTGAGCGCCACCTCCTGAGCAATCACAGCTACGCAGTCGCCTTGAGTGGTAAGGCAGGGCGTGCGCATCGTGATGAGATATCCGCTGCCCTGGGCTTCGATCGGATCGGGTTGTCGATCGTGCCGTTCCAAGTGATGGATATAGCCGATCGTTTGTCCGGCGCAAACTTTGGCTCCCAGGTCGACACAGATTTCGAAGATACCGGACTCGGGGGCCAGCAAGTAGTCTTCGCGGTTGAGCGCTTGCGTAATGATCGTCGGCGGCAAGTTTAAAGTTTGACGCGATTGCACTGGTCCGCTAAGCACGCCCAAGTGCCGCAGCACGTTGGCCAGGCCATGCTGGGCGATGCGATGCACCGCGGCCGATACGCCTTCGCCGCCACCGAGTTCTGTAGTCACCACCGTCTTGCCCTGATTTTCGGCTTCGACTGGCAACAAACCGCTGCCGGCGATATCAGCATAGATGAACGCAAAGTCGGTGTTCCAGGCTAACATCGCAGCCAACATTTTGCGTCGCTGCTGCAAATCCGCAACTAGATGCATGTGTGCACAGGGAACAAATTCCATGCTGCGTCCGCCCGAGTGGATATCGATTACTACGTCAGACATAGGGAAGAGCACGTGGGTCAGGTAGTGCGCGATTTGACTAGTGACATTGCCTTCGGGTTGTCCCGGAAAAGCGCGATTCATATTCATGCCATCCAACGGCGAAAGCCGAGTGGCGGATTTGGCTGCAGGAAAATTGAGCGACGGAATGATGATGATCCGACCAGTGACCATCTCGTCGGTCAACTCGCGAGCCAACTTCATGCCCGCTACTTGCCCTTGATATTCATCTCCATGATTACCTCCTAAAATCAACACCGTCGGACCGGTGCCGGCCGCGACGGTGGTGATCGGTATCATCACATTGGCCCAGCCGCCCAGGTTATGCGAGTATGGGACCTGCAGGAAACCTTGTTGTTTACCTGAGCGTTTGAAATCGATGGATGTGAATAGCATTGGTAGGGTGGAGGTTGGTGGTGGGGCGAACTGGTTGGGGTGGGATGGTTTGATGCAGGGAGGAGACGGGCTGGAAGCCTATGCCACAGTTGGACACAGGCTGGAAGCCTATGCCACAGTTAGTTGGCCAGCAGATGTTTTTTGACGAACATGATGGTGGCGTAGAATTGAAAGTCGGCGTTGTTCTTTTTGCGGAAGCCGTGGCCTTCGTCGCGGGCCATCAAGTACCAGATCGGTCCGCCACCGCTTTTGACTTTGGCGACCATCTGTTCAGCTTCGCTGAGCGGTACGCGGGGATCGTTGCCACCTTGGACAACGAATAGGGGTTTGGAAATCTTGTGAGCTAAATTGAGTGGAGCGGATACTTCGAAGAACTTGGCAATCTCAGTCTCGCGCTCATCGCCGTACTCGACGCGGCGCAGATCGCGACGATAGCTTTCGGTGTTCTTCAAGAAGGTTCCAAAGTGCGAGATGCCGACCACGTCCAGGGCACAGGCCAGTCGATCGTTATACTCAGTAGCACAGGCCAGCGTCATGTAGCCACCGTAACTGCCACCGGTCACCATGATGTGCGAAGCATCCAGGCGTGAATCGCTGGCGATATGGTCCAGCAGCGCACCGATATCCTTCACCGAGTCTAGACGTTTGAGACCATTATCCAATTTCAGATACGTTTTGCCGTAGCCATCGCTGCCGCGAACGTTTGGATAGATCATGGCCACGCCCAATTCGTTGATAAAGTAGTTGTTCCTCCCCAAGAACGTGGGACGTGATTGGCCCTCGGGACCGCCGTGGATATTGATGATCACTGGCCGCTTGCCCGAAAACTTGGCGGGTGGCATGTACTGAAATCCGGAGATCTCCAGACCATCAAAACTCTTCCAGCGAATGAGCTCCGGTTCCGCCAGATCTTTGGCCACCAGGCCACCCAGTTCGCTTTCCGTCCAGGGCGTGATCTTCAGATCGGTTACGTCGATCGAATACACATCAGCAGTACTCTGTGCGGAACTGACGGTGAGCGAGAGATCTTTTCCATTCTTGTGCCAATCTCCTAAAGCAAATACGCCCTGTGGCAGGCCGCCAACGGGTTGCGGCTGATCACTCTTGTCATCGAGCAAATAGAGTTTGGAGATGCCAGCTTCGTTGGTAACGAAAGCCACTTTCGAACGGTCATGCGAAACTTCGAAACTCTCGACGTTCCAAGGAATGTTGGTGGTGACGGGAGTGAAACGTTTTTGTTGAATGTCGTATTTGCCGAGTCGTTGAAACTCGCTGTCTTGATCGGAAGTGATCCACAACACATTAGGTTGTTGGCTGAATTGAGCACTGCCGTAGGCCACTGCCTGGTCGGCCGGAGTGAGTTGTTCCATCTTGCCCGTTGAACTTACCAGATGAAGATTGGATTTGTTGATCGAGAGGAACTCCAACACCAACAAGCTCTGATCATCTTCAGACCAATCGAGTGGTCGCCAACCGCCGCCAGACAGTTCGATCAATAGTTTATTGCTCTTGGGTTGAGCCGGATTGATCGTCCAGATATCGCGATCGGCGCCGTTGCGACTGGTGGAAGCATATGCAATGCGATCGGCTTTGCGATTCCAAACCACGCCACCATTCTGCGAGCGACCGCCATCGGTCAAGAGTGTCGACCTGGAGGTACCGCGATCGAAGCGATAGAGCTGGGAGAATTCATTACCGCCCACATCTTTCGCATAGATAAATGAGTAACCTTGCTTAGGATCGAAACTAGCATTGGCCACTGGTTCATCAAAGAAGGTCAACTGTGTGCGGGCTCCCAAAGGCCGTTTGAGCAGGTGGACCTGGGTTGAATTTCCGAAACGCGTGCCGATGAGCATAATGCGCTGCGTGGGATGCCAACTGTACGCCGCGGCCGAGCGTGATTCAGTATAACGTCGTACTTCATCCACCAGGGAATATGGAATAGGTGGTATGCCCTCGATGACCAGGCTATCACCAGGTTGTACTTGGCGTTCTGCCGCTTGTGGGCTGCCAGACTTTCCTGAATCGCTTTTGTCTTGCCCAAAAGTGACAAGGCAACCGAAACAAGCGATGGCCGATGCACACAGGCCAGGCACACATCGAAAGATCATAAACCCGCTTCCCTATTTTGCATTGGAACTTTGCAATGAAACTTTGCCGTGAAACTGACGTTGGCGCAGTACCGCGAATCTTCTAGTGTGGCACGCGCGATGGGTGCGCTTCCATACAAGATTCGGTGCACCCGGAATTCTAAACCAGTGCGAGCACAATCATGAGACCGCAGCCACGCCAGAGTGCTTTTTTTCAGCTATCTCGCTGCGCGGCTTGGTCACTGGCGCTGATTGCGCCGCTGAGCTCCGCAAGTTGGGCGCAGTCTACCACACCCTCACAGCTTAACTTTGGACGTTGGCAAAGTGTCGCGCCCACTCCTGGCATCGCAGTGGTGCGTGGCCAGAATCCCAGTGACACAGCGAATTCCGAAGTGCGACAGGCTAACTTTCAAGCACCTGATAACTCGCAGTTGCCACAACTGCCCGGGATGGCTCCCGCGCCGCTGCCCGATTTGGGATCCTCCATGCCTAACCTGGTGATGCCACCGGCGGCTGGGTCACTCAGCGATTCACCGGTCTTGCCACCACCTACTGTGCCCGGTGGTTTCAATCAGTTCTCCAATCCAGGTGGCGCGATGGTACCTACGCAAGTTCAGCCAGCTGGCGGAACGGGCTTGCGCGACATTAATCCTGCGCAGCTACCGCCGCTCAATAACAACGCACCATCAGGCAACTATGCCCAGTCCGGCAACAACACTCAGCCCGGTTATCGGCCGGCCGTTTATCAGAATGGCGCCACGGCTGGTAATAGCAACCAGTTTAATGGGCAGTTCAACGGCCAGGTCAATCCGAATGCCTACAATCAAGGCCAGGTCTTGCCACCGGGCAGTCTGCGCAATGCGACACAGCAGCCCACAATGCCCGGCCCCAATGGTCAACTAGCCGTGGTCTCGCAGGATCCGCGATTCATTAGCCCGGCAGTGCGGACTGGCAACTATGCGACCGTTCCCTATCGCGCTCCCTTGCGAACGATCTCGTACCAAACAGGTCCACAAGGCATGGTATCGCAGGGGAACGGACAAGCCGTGTTGCCACCGCAAGTTCAACCGCCGCTGACCGTCGCGTCGCAACCCCAGCCTCAGACCGTCGTCAACAATTCTGCTCTGCCGCAATTTCAACCCACCGTGGGTGCTCAGTTGACCAGTTACCAATCGGGTTACCAGGCGGGACAATATTGCCAGCCCGGCGTGCCTCAGTATGTACCCGGCGCCGTTGTACCCCCTACCTTGACGCCTAACCTGGCTCCGCAGATGTACTCGCCCGATAACGCGGGGTACAAACCTTTGTTTTCGCTGGGACAAGAGAATTACAACGTTTTGCTGGGGCGAGGCATCATCGGCCAACCCACCGCTTACGTTCCCGGCCAGCCAGTGCGCAACTTCATGCGCTACATCTTCCCCTAGTCGAGCGACTGGCGTGAGGGCCTTTCAAAGAGCGAAAGGAGACGGGTGATTGCCTTTCGCGGAGCGAAAGGAGACACTGAGGGCCGTAAAAAGTTGACGGGTGCGTTTGGTCCAATTAGACTGCGCTTGAGGTGCTTGCGCACCCTCCGACTCGTCTTGCCGCACAAAATCGGCTTATAAATCCTTGAAGGAATTTGGTATGAGAATGCCAGCCGTCGTGCATCCAGTGCTTCGTTGCCTGGTTGCTGTTCCAGCTCTTATGGTCATGGCCATTGCATTGATGGCTTCCAGCGCCCATGCGCAGAGCTCGAGCCAGTCGACACCCAATGCTCCGGCCAGTGAGCCTGCACCTGGACCAGGTGCCGTGCCTGGGGCCGGTGGTGGTGCGTTTCAGGACTGGGGTTCGCTAATGATGCTGATCTCCCAAACCGTCGATCCCGATGAATGGCGTGACTTCGGTGGTACGGGCAACAGCACAATGATCCCATACCGTAACGGTGTGTGGATGGATGCCAAAGGTCACATGAAGCGGATGGAACGCAACGACCAATTGCCAGGCTTCGCTGCTGGAGCTGGCCAATTGTGGCGTGCTGGTAGCGGACTGCGAACCGTTTCGCTGAAAGCTCTGGATGCGGCCGTGGGCATGACCAACGCACGCGGATTGCAGCCCAATGCTCAGATGTTGAAGTTGGCCGGCATCTCGCATATTCAATACATCGCCGTCGACAAAGAGAATCGCGATATCTTGATCGCAGGTCCAGCTCCTAAAGACCACGAACATGGTTTCCTGCTGGAAGATTTGCGTACGCTGGCTGCCATTATGAACCGCGACACGGCTCCGCTGGGCTGTTCCTTGGATCCGAACAATCTCGGCATCCTGGAAGCCCAAAAGTTTCTGGCTGATCCGGCCGTTGTCGCTCGCTTGGGCCGCACTCCTCAGATGGTCGCTGATCAACTGAAGGCTAAAGTCGGTTCGCACGTCGTGAACATTTACGGTATCGATGCTGCCTCGGAGACCGCACTGGCTCTGGTGGATGCTGACGAACACATGAAGCGTGTTGGCTTGGGACTGGAATCAACGACTCCCAAGATCAAGTCCTACTTCAACCATCTCGATCGCAAAGGCGCTGCACCGGCACAGAGTTTGATTCGCTGGTGGTTCGCTTACAACCCTGCTGCGATCAATGCCAATGCGAGCAATGATTTGTTCGAAATGCCAGAGAACGTCGTGGCCGTGATGAGCGAACAACAATGGATCAATGCTCAAGGCGATCGTCATGCAACGGGCGGCAATGATGAAGCGGCCGATGCGTTCGCTGTTGAAATGACCGCCAAGATGCGTGAACTGGCCAAGAACGAATCCGAGTATGCTCGCCTGGTCGGCATCTTCGAAATCGGCCTAGCCCTGCAAGTTTCCATCGAGGCTTCTGGCGAGAAGTCGCTGGCCGAGTGGTTCCCCAACCTGTGTTATCGATCCCAGCAAACCACTGCCGGTCGTCAAGCACCGAAGAGCGTCGAAGGCGTGACTGCTTGGGATCGACTGAAGAATGGCACCGTCGTCGCAGTTATCAGCGGTGGCGTGGCACTGGAACCAGCCGCACCGGCCAGCAAGTCGAATTGGCAGAGCACGTCGCTGAATCGTCCTGCATCGCTGAGCGCAGTTGTTAAGTCCGACGCTTCTGCTCAATGGTGGTGGGACTAAGCTTGCCTCAGAGCAAGGCTGTGTCGATTGCGGAGTGATCGACCAAAAATGCACACCGGCCTAGACCGCATCTTAACCGAACCCCTGATGGTGTTGAGCCAACAGAGGTTCGGTTTGTTATTTAACCAGGCATCGCTAGCGGCCGATGGTAGCTATGCGGCCGATGCGCTCGCCCGCGTCTATGGTTTAGGTAACTTCACCTGTTTGTTCTCACCCCAGCACGGCCTGTGGGGCGAAGAGCAAGCCAACATGATTGAAACCGGGCACGGTCTATACGCGCTAGACGTACCGGGAAGTGCTCGTAGCGAGTTACCGCTTTATAGTCTCTACAGCGAGACGCGGGCGCCCAGCGACGCGATGCTCAGTCAAATCGATGTGCTACTGATCGATTTGCAGGATGTGGGTACGCGAGTCTATACCTTCATCTGGACCATGCTGAATTGCTTGGAGGCCTGCGCAGCAGCCAGCAAACAAGTGGTGGTGCTCGATCGCCCTAATCCACTGGGTGGTCTCCAGTACGAAGGCCAGCGTTTGCGCGACGACTATCGCAGTTTCGTGGGCTTGGACTCGCTGCCCATGCGGCATGGATTGACAATGGGCGAATGCGCTCGCTGGTTTGTTGACCAGCGCCAGATTGATCTTGAGTTAACGATCGTACCCATGACCAATTGGCAGCGCGCCGATCGTTATCCGCAAGGCGGTCGGCACTGGGTATTGCCCTCGCCGAATATGCCGACCTACCGCACTGCCTGCGTTTATCCCGGCGGAGTACTGTTGGAAGGTACCAATCTATCGGAAGGTCGTGGCACGACGATTCCATTCGAAGTTGTGGGGGCACCGTTTATCGATGAACGCCAACTGGCAGATGAATTAAACGCGCGAGGATTGCCCGGCGTGCGTTTCCGCCCCACCAGGTTTCGACCCACATTCGATAAATGGCAAGGTCAAAGTTGCCGTGGCGTTTTCTTGGATGTGGTCGACGAATCGATGTTTCAAGCGTACCGCACCACGTTGCACGTGCTGCACGCTGTTCGTCAATTTTGTGGCGAGCAGCTGCAATGGTTACCGCCGCCGTATGAGTATGAGCTCGAAAAACTGCCGATCGATATCCTGGCAGGCAGTGATCAACTGCGTCAGGCCGTTGACCGGCAAGTTGACTTGGCTAGTCTGGACGCCCTAGCGATTACGGAACCCAGTTGGCTTGACGAGACCAGGCCTAGTTGGCTGTACGGTCCGTAGCCACCATCGCCAGACGGTGGTCTCTTCGTAGCCACCGTCGCCAGACGGTGGACGCGCCGCGCCTGGACCATCCACCGCTTGGCAGCGGTGGCTACGAGTGTCCACCGCTTGGCAGCGGTGGCTACGTGTGTCCAGCGTTTGGCAGCGGCGGCTACTAAGGTTTGCGAACGCCCACGGTTAAGAGCAGGTTGGCCCACAGAGCTTGATCGGCGGTTTGAATTGTGAGCACATGGTCATCGGAAGCGACTGCGTCATAGAAGTCCCACTTGATGATCGGTTCGAGTTGGACGGAACTGCCGGCGGCTGAGAGGATCTGTCGAAACTCGGCCCACACCGGTGGATCGCCCGCGCTGGCGTACGGGTCTGTTTGATCGATGCCC
The DNA here is from genome assembly GCF_056494185.1 of Rania fehmarnensis. NCBI lineage: Bacteria > Pseudomonadati > Planctomycetota > Planctomycetia > Pirellulales > Pirellulaceae > Rania > Rania fehmarnensis. The sequence goes on along the minus strand of NZ_CM151398.1, from coordinate 6,911,688 downwards.
ATCGTATTGACGAAGTCAATCGGCAACGCATCCAGAATAGCTTCCAGTACCTGAGCCACAGTCGGTACGCCTGGCATCAGTTGCAGGCACACCAGTTCAGCTCGCGGGCCGATCTTCGATGACGATGGATAGTTTCCATCGGCGATTAAAATCTTGGCATGATGACCGCAGCGGCCAATGACGCTCAGGATATCTGGATGCAGGAGTTTGGTTTTCAGCATGGTTGGTTATGACCTCTTGGAGAGCGTACCGGTGAGTTGGCGAAAGCTGTCTAGCGTGGTGCGTGCAGCCTGATCGCTATCGGGCCGCGGAAAGATCTCGGCCGAAAGATAACCGCTAAAACCGATTTCACGCAAGGCTGCGATGGCCGGGCCGAGCAGTGAATGGCCCATGCCCACTGCGCTGCGATTGGAGTCGGCGAAGTGTACATGACCGATCAGTGGTCCGGCGGTGCGAATTGACTGGGCCATGTCGGTTTCTTCGATGTTCATATGAAACAAGTCGGCCAAGATCCGCAGATTCTTGGTGGGTAGCGTTTGTAGCCAACTGGCTGTCGCAGTGACTTCGTTTAGCAAGTTGGTTTCGTAGCGATTGAGTGGCTCAATCAACAGCGGCACGCCGTACTTGTCTCCAGCTCGATCAGCCAGCCGGCTGATATGCTGGCCAAGGGTTTCCAAACAAGCGGGTCGCTCGGCGAGAGTGGCTGCCCGGCCCTGCATCGAACCAATGATGGCCGGCACACCCAGTGACCCGGCCACATCGATGATACTAGCGATGAAATTGCAGGCTTGTTCTTGGACGGCGGGATCGGCGGCCGTTAGCGACAACTGCTTTCGCAACCAACCAGCGCCCGTGCCAATCGCGGCCAGACGCAAGCCGTGACGATCGAGCGTCGCTTGAATGGCCGCTGGATCCAACGCATCTGCATCAGGCGGGAAAATTTCGATAGCATCAAAGCCTATCTCGGCCGCGCGCTGGCAAGCATCATCGAGACCTGCGTGATACACAAACGGACCCTGTCGGGCTTCGGCCACTAAAGACACGGTGATTGCACTGCGCATAATAAGCACGTGGACACATCCAATTCGGGATTAGGGCACAAGCAGGAATCGAGGATAGTGGTTGGCACAAATCATATTCGAGTGAATAACACTTAGTAAGATTAGCAATTCCAATCAAAGATTCCGAGTCACTGAAGGATGGTTTTCGCAGATGCTAGCGGTGGTGGGGCTGCTAGTCGGTATTGTTGTCAAGATCGTAGGCTTTGGCTGGAGTAAACGGGCGGTACGTTCAACTGTCTAAAAACAGGGGACGCATGTGGCGCACGTACAAGTTTTCGGTCACTTCAGCACCGACGATATCGGCGTTGGCCTTTAGCAAATCGGTGTAACGTTTGCCGGCTGCGGCCGCAACTTTGAACGATACGTGCAACAGTTGGCGCATGTGGGCGTTGAAGGCAGGATCGGTGGGGATGTGCCGCAGGGCAGCGGCCAAGCGAGGCCCATCCCAAGTGTCAACTTCAGCGGCCGTGGGCAATTTATGTGGGTCGATATCAATCACGCTAGCGTAAGGAGCGCATAGTGGCTGCAAATGATCCAGAGCGTAAGCATAGATCTCTTTGGCCAACGCAAGTCCATCGCCGCCAGCTTCGCTCAGCCCAATCAATTCTTCCAACCAAGTGGTGCCCGCAGTCTTAATGTGCAGCCCTGCCGATCGCTGCGCAATGGCTCGGCCGATGATCGGGTAGAGCGAAAACTTATCGCTGCCCGAATGTACGCTCAGTTTGAGCGACCTTGGCAATCCGTATTGAGTTACCACGTGTTCAATGACAGATAGGTCATCCAAAAACTCTTGTTCGAACTGCTGCAAGTTGCCGACATAGTCGACGCCTTTGTTGAAGCGACCCGTGAATTTCGGGGCGATGGTTTGAACCGGGATTTGCTGGTCGGCCATGGCGACCAAAATGATCAACAGTTCGGGTGGTGTTTGGGGCGAGTCAGTCTCGTCCATGGATACTTCGGTAATGAAGTTATCCGCTCCTTTGCGAGCGGCGATGTAGCGATAGATCTGGGCGGCTTCTTGAACCGCGGCTAGATATTTGCGGGTGGTGCATGCCAGATCGTGAGCAGTGATAAGGATCGGCTGCTGCCTGCCTGGCAGGGAATGGTCACCGACCAGGTTGGCGTGACGTTGGATGAAGGCAGTGATATCGGCATCGCTGGCGGCTTGTCCGATGCTATCGGCTACATCGATCGTGAAGAAATCGCTAGGAGCGATAAAGCGATCGACCGTCTCCAAGCGAATGTGATCGGCATCGACGTGCCAGGGCTGCTGCCAACCCAGCTGCGCGACGGCCAACTCGGCCGCTTGACGCACGCTGGCCGGTTCCGAACCGATAAAGCTGTGCTCGCGATTAGATTTATTCCACACCGGCACGACATCGATGCCGTCGGCGGCCAGCATCTGAAAGGCTCGCAGTTGGGCGGCAGCCTGATGAGCAAAACGATCGCCTACGCCAAAAGAAAATCGCTGAATTTCTAACACTTTTCGATCCTGAGAGCAACGCGGCCAGTTGTTGAGGAGGTTCTTGGGTCCGTATCTTAACAGGCAGGTGGGCGACGCTCTAGGGTTGGCAACACGCGATCCCGAAGGCCGCGTACACTGGCAATTGACCGTCGGACAGCGCGTCAACGACGAAACTTTCCTGAAGTACCAGTGTTCAACCTTGTACCTCTTCTCTAATTCATCACCGATAGGAATCGACCATGTCTGTTCTGAGCAGCCAGCAGCGTGCGGAGTTGGAAATCGCGGAATTGCAACACGCAGGAGTATTGCCTGCCAATGTTTCCAGACGGCTTTTCACCCAAGGCTTGGCTCTGGTAGCAGGCTTATATCTATCGCGCGGTGCCCTGGCCGATGAATTGCTCAAGACTCCGCGACTAACCGAAGGTCCTTTCTATCCCGACAAACTACCGCTGGATACCGACAATGATTTGTTGATCGTCAACGATGCGATCACGCCGGCTGTTGGTGAGATCACTTACTTGAGCGGCCGCGTACTGTCGGCCTCAGGCGAACCTATTCGCAATGCCTTCGTGGAAATTTGGCAAGTCGACAACAATGGCTCGTACCTGCACAGTGGTAGCGTCAATCGTGAGAAGCAGGACAAGAATTTTCAAGGCTACGGTCGATTCATGACCGACACCCAAGGCAACTACTTCTTTCGCACCGTCAAGCCTGTTCCCTATCCAGGTCGCACACCACACATTCATTTCGGTGTCAGTCGCAATGGCAAGCGAGTATTGACGACACAACTGCTCATCAAAGGCCATCCGCAAAATGAAAAAGATGGTGTGATTCGCGATGTCACCGATCCCAAGTTGCGTGAATTGATCATGGCCGAATTTGCTCCGCTGAAAGATTCGAAGATCGGCGAACTGTCCGCCAAGTTTGATCTGATCGTTGGCCTGACGCCTGACGAAGGTGATGGTCACATCCACGGCGGCATCGGCAAGCCGGAAGTCAGCAGCCGCGGAAGAGGCTGAAGCAGATTTAAGATTTAAGATTTAAGATTGCAGATTGCAGATTGCAGATTGCAGATTGAGGATCCAAGCATGAAGTGGCGTTACGCATGGCTCTGTGCATTACTAACTTCCGGCTCGCTATGTCAGCTGAGAGCTGAAGATTGGAGTCGCTTTCGCGGTCCCAATGGTTCGGGCATCGCTGCGAGCGCGATGGCCCTGCCGGAGAAATTCAACGCGACTGAGAATCTGCAATGGAAGGTCGAGTTACCTGGCCCCGGGTCTTCCTCGCCGATCATCGTCGGCAATCGCGTATTGGTAACCTGTTGGAGCGGTTACGGTTTGTCGCGCGAAGACCCTGGCGATATTAAAGCCCTCAAGCTGCATCTGCTCTGCTACGATCGTCAGAGCAGCCAGCAGTTATGGAATACCGTCGTCGATCCCTACTTCCCTGAAGAAGAATATCGCGGCATGTTCGCCGAACACGGTTATGCCTCACACACGCCGGTCAGCGATGGTCAAAGTGTGTACGTGTACTTCGGCAAGACAGGTTTGTTTGCCTTCGACCTGGACGGCAAGAAACTGTGGAACAAGTCTGTAGGTTCAGGCGCAGGCATGCGCGGCTGGGGCACTGCTTCTAGCCCCATTCTCTACCAGGACCTGGTTATCGTAACTGCATCGGCGGAAAACAATTCCATCGTAGCCTTTAACAAACAAACTGGTGAGCAAGTCTGGAAACAAGAAGCCGATGGTCTGGTGGGTACTTGGGGCACGCCGATTTTGGTGGAAGTTGACAAATCTCGCACTGATCTGGTCTTGGGCGTACCGTATGAAATCTGGGGACTCAATCCCGAAACAGGCAAGTTACGTTGGTTTTGCGACGCGTCGCAAGACGATTCGTATTGCTCGAGCGTCGTAGCCGATGGCGATATCGTCTACGCAGTCGAAGGTCGCGGTGGCGGTTCATTCGCCATTCGAGCCGGCGGTAAGGATGATGTTACCAAGTCGCATGTGGTTTGGAGCGGGCAAGGTCGCAATCGAATTGGCACTCCCGTGGTCTACGAAGGTCGTGTGTACTTCATTTCTAATCGCGTCATCAACTGCTTAGACGCCAAAACCGGTAGCGAAGTTTATCAAGGTCGCCTGGCGGCCGGCGGTGGACAAGTTGCACCGAGAGGACCGAGTGGTGGACCCGGAGGCGGAGGCCCTGGAGGCGGAGGCCCTGGCGGCGGAGGCCCTGGTGGAGGAGGCCCGGGTCGCGGTGGTCGTGGCGGCGGCGGAATGGGCGGAATGGGCGGACAAGACTACTCATCGCCAGTAATCGGCGATGGCAAGTTATATTACGTAGCTCGCAGTGGCGACATCTACGTGGTGAAACTCGGGTCGGCCTTTCAACTGCTCAGCGTTAATCGACTGACCGATCAAACGGAAGACTTCAGCGCTTCACCGGCGATCAGCGACAATCAGCTGTTCATTCGCTCCAGCAAGCATCTGTACTGCGTTACTCAGAAGTGATAACTTGCTCGATGATCGGCCCGCCCTCTGGCGGGCCGCTGAGTAGATTGCCATGAATCTCGGCGGCGCGCTCTAGTGGAGCGTGAATGCGATTGACTTCAGAGTCTTTGTACGCATCGCTGGCTTGGTCATCAGCAATGATGTGAGGCGTCAGGAAGATCAACAGCTCTTTGCGCGCGACGTTATTGTAATCGTAGCGGAATAAGCGACCGATCAACGGTATGCGCGAGAGACCTGGCACGCGCCGCTGGATCGTCTCTTCATCACGCGTGATCATACCACCTAGCACAATCGTCTGACCGGCTCGCGCACTGACGGTGGCCTGCGCAGTGGTAATGTCCTTGATCGGGGCTTGGATCACTGTGCCGTTGCGGGCATCGGTGAAGATGGGCACACCGGTACCAGGCTGCAACTTGAAGGCGCTCTTTTCAGCGCTGACCTTGATCTGAATCAATCCATCGGGACTGACATTGGGCGTCATCTTCAGGATGATACCTGCTTGGTCTTGGCGAATGATGGGATTCGCAGTGCCGACCGCGGTGACATTGACACCGTCGACAACCGGAACCTGTTGGCCAATTTGAATGAAGGCTTCTTTGTTATCGACCGTTCGAATCTGGGGGCGAGAGAGCACATCGACTTCATAGTTGGCTTGCAGAGCTCGCAGTAACAGACTGACGCTGTTGGAGCTGGCCGACAGGACGAGTCCTCCGAAGCCCAACTGGGAATTTGTCCTGCCGACTCCCAAGTTGCCAAGACCTTGAGCGCCCAGAACATTCGGACTGATCGCGGTGTTGTTGCCTAGTGCCTGATTATTGAAGTTGAATCCAGGTGCTGATGTCTGCGAAACAACATTCTGATTGCTAGTCTGTACACCGTTGGCCGAGGTGTTCGTCTGTTGCAAGGTGACCAGGTTGTCAATGACACTGCGATTGAAGAGTACGCTGTCTTGCAACCCTAGTTCTGCGCCGAGTTCTCGGACGTTCCCGAGGTTCACTTCCAGAATCAGACCTTGCAGGATCACCTGTGCTCGCGCTTGATCCAGCTGACAAATCAGGGCTTGAATTTCGGCTACTTCCGCAGGCGTGCCGCTAATGAGCAGGCTATTTGTCTCGCGATCGGCAATGACACGCGTCGATGACAATCCACTGCTGGATGCTGAAACTGCCGATGCTTGAACAACGCTGCCACCACCTGCGCCACCGGAAGCGGTGGTGACGCTGGCGGCGTTAAAATTCGAACCCAAGTGTGCCGAGATGGTCCCGGCCATGCTTTCGGCAGTGGTATTCTTTAAGTGAAAGACCACTGTCTGCATATCGCTGGCAGCCAGTCCATAGCCGCCCAGGATGTCGCGAGCGCGACGCAAGTAAGCACCTGTGTCGGTGACGACCAAGCGACTTGAATTGGATACCACCTGCGCACGACCAACGCGGCTTAATAGCGGTTGAATCTCATTCATCACCATTGGCGCATCGGTTGACTTGATGGGAATAGCCACCGATGCCAGGTCGTTGCGACCTAGTAGATCAATCTGGCGCATAGGTACAAACGGAACGATGCCTTCTTGCACCGGGGCACCGGCCGAGACGGTTGTCAGTTTATTACCGTTGCGAATCAGCAGGAAACCTTCGTTCAGCAAGTAATCGTTCAACAGGTCGAGCGCTTCGGAAGCCGCGTAGGGACGTTCGTCGACGAAGTTAAATTGACCTGTTGGTTCCGACACCATCTGCAGCGCTAAACCATTTTGCTTAGCAAAGCTGCGAATCACGAGTGACCAAGGTGCATTCTGAAAGTTGAATTGCCAGACTGGTTCCACACCAGAGGGCAATTCCGAAGTGATGATCGACTGTCCCAGTTCGCTAGCGGCATACGCGCCATTGGTAGGTATCTCGATATTGCCCGTAATATTACTCGTCACATTGTTGGGCACATTGTTGGGCACATTGTTTGGAGCGGTGATTACACCCACCAGCGGCGGATCGATAACATCGCCGGCTTGAGCAGTCGACCAGGGTTGGTTCTGCCCAGGGGTCAGTTGAACGTTCGGTTGCTCATTGGCATTGGGCGGGAACGTATTGGCAGGCGCTTGCGAGAAAGTCGGCTGAGCACCAAATTGGTTTGTAGGCAGTTGCGGAGGAGCAGGCAGCGTTTGCACTTGACGTTCTGGCAGGGCCGGAGCCGACAAGGGCTGTTCGGTTGGCACTTGAGCCAGTGTCGGCGCTGCAGTTTGCCGCGGCACAAACGCGGGTTGTTGCGGAACAACTGGCTGCGTGAATGAAGTATTGGGTACTTGCAACGTGGTCACGCGTCGTGGATTTGCGGGCGCAGTAATTGTTTGAACGGTTGGTGGATCTTGAAATACGAGTCCATTTGTTCTGGCCGGTAGCTGTGCAACGGTTGGTGTTGGCAAAGGTGCGCGTGTGGGTGGCGCAAGCGTGGCTACACGTGCAGCGGGAGCTGGTGCAAATGTGGGTGGCGTCAACTGATTGACAACGGTCGGTTGAGGTGCCACTACTGCCGTTGGCGGCAGTGGTCTTTGAAAGGTCAAACTACGAGGATCAAATGCCGGTGACGAGACCAAACTGGGTCTCGAACCAAAAACGCTGGGACCTTCTAACGTCAACGCACCCGTCGCTGGTGGATTGGTCGAACGTGACGCGCTGCTGGATTGATCCGCATCCCGAAGGATCGGTGTCGGCGGTGGTGGACTGAGAATTTCGAGTTGAGTTCGAACTGCGGCGATCGCTGGCGCCATCTGATCCAATTCCAACTTCTCCGTGCTGGACTGCGCAGACGGAGGCAACGCACTGCGCTGATGCGCACTGGGCTGTGGCGGAGTCAAGATGGATAATTGGGGTGCCTGCGAAGGTGGCGACATCACCGAGACAGTTGGGGGCTTGGGCTGCGCGACCTGACTCACCGTTAGCTTGGGAGCCTCAAGCGTGGAGGGTGATGATTTGGGAGGAATTGGTTGGCTAATGTTGGTTCGAGTTGGCGGACTCAATACTGCGGGAGTTTGCGCAGGGCAAATTTTAGGGGCTATAAAACAGTGTGCGCACATGCATACACATAGAATCAGCCCGACCTCTGCTCGAGGCGCTGGAATGGCTTTTGACTGTGATAGCAAACGCATCATGGAAATTGGCGCGGGCCCCACGAAAGTGAGATTTGATCGTACAACTGGTCTATTCGGCAAGGTCGGGATAATCCCTACACTCTTTCTGCTATCGCGCGGCCACTATCATTGACATGGCTAAGTTGGGCAATTGGCAAAATACAGGCGATACAGACCCGATAGTTGTCCCCGCTAATCTAAGTTTTCCAGTCCTCATATACGAAGGCAGGTCTTTCGTTCGCTGGCTGGGAAGCAACCGTGAAGAATTCGCCCGATGGCTCGATCCAATCAAAAAGCTGGACAGGTACTCAAAACCTGACGATCAGTTCCGCGGAAGCTGCGCTATATTGGGGGCTGGAGTTTGTTGACCTAAACCTCTTTCAACCCAATGCAGAGCTGCTATCGCGGTTCCCAGCTCCCGTTCTGTTCCGCCATGCTGTGCTGCCCCTGAAGACCAGTGGCCAGCGCATTCAAATCGCCCTCAGCGATCCTCGGAACTTTGGTGTGCTGGAAGAACTCACCGCCTTCTCCGGCGTGCTGCTCGAACCGGTGCTCAGCGATCGCAACAAAATTGAAAAGATCTTGCGTCAACATTTTGGCGTAGGTGGTGGTACCGTCCATGATCTGCTCTCAGGTGACGATGCCCCTAGTGCATCCAGCCAGTCGGAAACCGGACAAGTTGTGGATGCCGAAGAGACAGCTTCGGTGATCAAGCTAGTGAACGAATTGTTGGCCGAAGCAGTTCGTCAAGAAGCCAGCGACATTCACTTAGAACCTGAAGGTCAGCAATTGGTCGTCCGCTTGCGCGTCGATGGCGTTCTGCATCGACAGTCGATACCGGCCGATTTCTATCGCTTCCGCTCGGCTATCGTCAGTCGATTGAAAATCATGTCACGCTTGAATATTGCTGAAAAGCGCATAGCACAAGACGGCGCGTTCCGCATTCAAGTTCAAGGTCGCGATCTGGATGTGCGCGTTAGTGTTATTCCGATGCAGTTTGGCGAAGGCGTTGTCATGCGTCTACTCGACAAGAGTCGCATGCAACTGTCGCTGACCGGTTTAGCCATTCCCGAGCAGGTGTTATCCAGTTGGTCCCAGTTGATTCAACAGCCACACGGCATGTTGCTGGTCACCGGTCCCACCGGAAGCGGCAAAACGACCACGCTGTATTCTTCGATCCAGCAGATCAATACCGAAGACAAAAAGATTGTCACGATTGAGGATCCAATCGAATACACTCTGCGTGGAACCAATCAAATTCAGGTGCATACCAAAGTCGGTTTGACTTTTGCCTCTGGACTGCGGAGCGTGTTGCGCCATGATCCCGACGTCATTCTGATCGGCGAAATTCGCGATCAAGACACAGCCACTGCCTGCATCCAGGCTGCATTGACTGGTCACCTGGTGTTATCGACGTTGCACACCAACGATGCGGTGGGCGCGTTTACTCGCCTGGTCGATATGGGTGTCGAACGATTCTTGGTATCCAGTACGGTCCATGGAGTCTTGGCTCAACGCCTGGTTCGTCGACTCTGCGGACAGTGCCATCAACTGGCAGCCGTGGATCGTCAATCACTGCCCGGCGACTTCCCCATTCAACTGTTGACTGCGGCGCAAACCAGTCGCAATCAAGTTCATTTGTATCAACCGCGGGGCTGTTCGGCCTGCAATCAAACTGGTTACCGCGGACGCCTGGCCATTTTCGAGCTGTTGCGTTCCAGCAGCGAGATACGTCGGCTGGTCTCTCAAGGGGCCAGCCAAGATGAACTGCGCCAGGTGGCAACGTCACAAGGTATGAGTACTCTGCGCCAGTCTGGCTGGCAACGAGTCTTGGCCGGTGAAACCACGATCGACGAAGTCTTGCGCGTTGCGACTTCGGAAATGGATTGATCGAGGAGTCATCGACTATGCCACAATTCGCCTATGAAGCTCAGAACAGCGCCGGACAATTAGTTCGCGGCGTGCTGCAATCAACCACGCAGCGCGATGCGGTGCGTCAGCTGAACGAGTTGCGATTGCTACCGCTGAATCTAGTCGAACAATCGATAGCGCGGGCCAACCGCGTGCGGGTTTCAGCTTCGCGTTTGGCATCGCTATATCAAATGTTGTCTGACTTGCTCGAGTCAGGCATGCCTCTGATGAAGTCCCTGGAGTTGGTGGCTGGGCAATCCACTGATCACGCTCTGGCTGGCATGCTGACCGAGATTACGCGGCGCGTGGCTGATGGTGACACATTGTCGAAGGCTTTGAGTGCCTACGCCAATGTCTTCGATGAGCTTACCTGCAATATGATTCGCGCAGGCGAAGAGGGTGGCTTCTTGGAGGAGTCGTTGAGACGCCTGGCTGCCTTGCATCAACGTCGGTCTGCCTTACGCGGCAGCCTGTTGGGCGCCATTGCCTATCCGAGCTTCCTCCTACTCGTTGGTGCTGTGGTGGTCGCGGGCATGATGATGTTTTTTGTGCCCAAGTTCGAGCCACTGTTCGATCGCTTGCGCACCAGTGGCCAATTGCCGTGGAGCACCAGTACATTGCTTGCCATTAGCGGGTTGATGCGCAACTACTGGTTGATGATGAGTGTTGCTCTGACGGGCGTGGGTGGGGCGATTGCTCTGTGGGCGTCTTCGGATTCAGGAAAGCTGAAAATCGATGGCTGGAAACTAAAGTTGAGACTCTTCGGTCCCATCTTTACCGGCGCAGCCCTATCGGTGTACTGCCGAGTGTTGGGCACGCTGCTTGGCAATGGTGTACCGATGCTTGATTCACTGCGTATTGCGCACGGTACAACCGGCAATCGCGCCTTGCAACTGGTCGTCGATCGGGCCGCGAAGCGCGTCGCAGCTGGCGGCACCTTGGCTGACAACCTATCAGGCTCAGATTATTTTCCGCGCGAAATCGTGGAAGTATTGCGAATTGGTGAAAAGGCCAATCGTCTCGATACGGTACTGATCAAACTGGCCGATCAACTCGACCAGCGAACTCAAAACCAACTCGGCATACTCGCCAAACTTATCGAGCCGGCGCTGATGGTCGTGATGGCAGCTGTTATTGGTTTCATGATGTTGGCCCTGCTCATGCCCGTGTTCCTATCGAGCGGACGCTTTAACTGAACAATTGATGAATCAACTTGCCCAAGAAAAGGACCAGGTGATCCGTTATGCACAAAAATAATCGCACCCACCCGCGCCGCGATGATCGGCGTATGGGCTTCACCTTGATGGAGTTGTTATTGGTCTTGGCCATCCTGGGTGTGCTGATGGCCATGGTTGTTCCCGAACTATTGGGACGACAAAAGTATGCCAACATCGATGCCACCCAAGTTAGCGTTCGCGGTGCCGAACAAGCGCTCAAGATGTATGCCGTCGATCATCTGGGCGAGTTTCCCTCGACCAACGAAGGCTGGCCGGCGCTCATGCAAGCCAAGTCAGCCCAAGATCGCCGCTGGCGTGGACCGTACCTGGAACGTCAACCATTGGATGCGTGGGGAACGGAACTGAAATACGAGTTCCCAGGTCGACATAACAAAACAGGTTTCGATATCTCCTCGGCAGGTCCGGACAAAATGTTCGGTACCGATGACGACATCGGCAATTGGATAAGTGCCACGAACTAACAACCGCCAGTCCTACGACTCATGAACCGTCGCGCCGCACTGACACTTATTGAACTGCTGCTGGTACTAGCCGTGTTGGCTAGTGCTGCGTGCATGGTGCTGCCAAATCTATTTGGCAGGCAACAGCATATGCAGTTGCGCGCACAGGCGGCGGAATTTGCAAATCAGTTGCGAAATACGCGTCAATTCGCCATCGATCAAGCGACTTCAATGTGTGTTGGCTTCAATGATGATGGAACTAGTTACTGGCGATATGAGCTGCATCAGCCGTCGTCGAAGACTCAGGTTCTACTTGGACACGGTATTACGTTGCATTCGATTGCTCGCCAACCCAAGCCTCCCACCGAAGTTGTCTTTCATCCAGACGGCTCGGCGAGCCCATGTCAAGTCGAAGTACGAGCCCATCACGGCTCGATGTTGCTGACCATCGAGCGATTGACGGGCAATGTCACTTTGGAGGACATGCCATGATGAGCTCCAAGGTTACGAGCACACGGAATAAATCGCGCCGTGGATTGACATTGCTGGAAGTTTTGCTGGCTACCGCGCTGCTCGGAATGGCCCTAACGGCGCTGGCTCAGTTGCAATCAGCGGGCGTGCGCGCGGCGCTGGGCGCTCAACTGGAAGCCGAGGCCGCGTTGATTTGTCAAACCGAAATGGATTCACTGGTTTGCGGTGCGACAGACGCGCAAGACTCCAAGCTCAGCGGTCTGCGTTCCATTGCGCCACTAGCCTCTGATCCGACCTGGTCGCGACGGATTGTCGTCGAGGCTACCCCAACACCCGAGTTGCAGTCGATAACAGTTGAGATCTATCGCAGTAACGCACTACATGGCAATCCTCTGGCCAGGCTGACACGCTGGATGGCGTCTGCATCAACGGCAGGAGGCCAGCCATGAGCAAGTATCGATCGCACACAGCGTTTACGCTGCTAGAAACTATATTGGCTCTGGGCTTGAGCAGCTTTCTCCTGATTGTTGTCTTCAGCCTGGTCGAATCGACCGCGCGTTATCACATCACCGGAAACGATCAGATCCTGGCTAGCGAGCGCCTCTTGGGTGTCTTGCAAGACTTGCGATTTGATTTGCGTTCGGTCGCTGCAGATCCTGCCTGGAACTTGCCTGCGCACTGCGAGCAACCGCAGGATGAAATGGATGCCAAGATCGCTAAGTTCACTCAGGAGTTGCAGCTGAAGGATCTGGCTGCTTATGCAGAGCCGATTGTTTTGGCGGGCGAGCGCGATTGGTTATTGATTCTGCCCAACTCAGTCAATCCGCGCATGATCGAGGGTGACTGGCCAGGACCTCGCAGCGGCCAACAAGTAGTCTGGACACTCGGTGGTGCCAACTCTACCGTTGTTCCAACACATGACGATCACGGTCGCACGCTAACCACGCGTCTGGTCGATTTGCCCCGTGGAGGATTGTGGCGGGTTGAGCTAAATCCATCATCATCATCCAGCACTGCAAATCGCACTCTGATCGCACATGCGCAGGGCGTGCAATTTCGCTACTTCGATGGTGGGCAATGGCGCTTGAGCTGGAATTCTGCCCAGCAGCACGCCTTGCCGCGCGCCGTTGAGCTGACGCTGGTTTCCGACGATTCACGCGTACGTCAGTGGACAATTGCTCTGTCGACTTCTTCGTCATCGACGAAGCAGCCCGAGGAGATGCGCTGACTATGATGGGCCGAAATCAAGCTTCACGACGTCGCGGTTTCTTGTTGCCGATGGTGTTGGTCCTGGTGGCCACACTCTCACTGGCGGTGTCAATTTTCGCCGAGCAGATGTTGGCCGAATACCGCGTCACCCATTCACTGGCAGCGCAACTGGTGGCCGGCAGCGCAGCGGACTCGGGAGTGGAGTATGCGCTTGCGCTTTCGCGCTCTTCGCAAAAAACGTTTGCCCGTGCAGAAAAGTTTGAGGGCAAACAGAGCATCGACTCTGCCTCGGCCCACTTTGTGATCCTCAAAAACTGGCAAGCACTAGATCAGTCAATCACTGGCAATTATGGCCTGGCCAATGAATCCGGCAAATTGAACCTGAACGGGCTGCCCACTAGTACTGGCGAGATTCCACAAGTCCGGCAACGCTTGACGCAATTACCGCGCATGACTCCGCAAATCGCGGATGCCATCATGGACTGGATCGATGCCGATGGCCAACCACGGCCACTGGGAGCGGAGGCTGCCTGGTACAGCGCACAACATGCAACGCGTCTACCGACTCAGCGGCCACTCAAAGATTTGTCGGAGCTGCTACTGATTCGCGGTGTCACGCCGGAGCTACTCTTTGGCGAAGACACCAATGGCAACGGCTGGCTGGACGACAATGAAAATGACGGTAGCGTTTCATGGCCAGTCGATAACTCTGATGGAATGCTCGATCGCGGCTGGAGTGCCTATCTGACGGTACTCGCCCACGAATCTAATTTCCGAGCACCTCAACAATTCAAAGTCAATATCAACGAGCGCGACCTGGTAAAACTGTACGATGCCCTGCTGCCGTTGCTGGGGCAAGAGGCTACGCGGTTTGTAGTGGCCATGCGATTGGATGGGCCTCGCCAGCAAGGCGTTGTTCAACGAGATTCCGTTCAAACAGAAACCGACGAACGTGTGCGTTCAGCCCCAGAACGCTTGAAGAATCAACTTGATCGTCCTAGTCGCAATCAAGCTGGCAAGTCTGCGCAGGTGCGTGATGGTTTGGATCTCAGCGCGGAGCCCGCGTTTACGTTCAAGTCGCTGGTGGACCTGATCGACCAAGAAGTCCTCACCCTGCGCGATGGTCAGCAGACACTCCTGAAGAGTCCTTGGGAGACGTCGCAGTTGGATGCTGCCCTTGAGCAACTCGAGCGCGCATGTACGACACAACCTGGCCCACAAAACCTCTCACGTATCAACGTCGCCTTCGCTCCAGTTGAAGTACTGAAAACCATCCCTAATCTGGACGCTAATAAGGCGTCGGCCATCGTCTCACGCAGTCGCTATCACCTCCATGCACGCAGCATCGGTTGGTTGGTAAGTGAAGGTCTGATGACCCTTGAGCAGTTGCGCGAGTTTGCACCGTACTTGACCGTAGGGGGCGAAGTCTGGCGCGGCTCGAGTGTCGGCTGGACCGATGGGCAGGCAACCGGAGTCGCACGACACTTCGTTATCGATACATCCCCTGATCGAAATTGCATCGTCTCCATGCAGGATTCGCTGCCTCTGAGTCTGAAAAAATTGAAAGGACTAGTACCATGAGAACGGACTGGTCAGATCGTCGCTCTCGCGTGCAATCATCATCACACAGTGCCTTCCTGATGGTTGATTGGACCGGTGCCTGGCTATCGGTAACCGAAGTTACGCGCGATGGTGCGACAACGAAAGTCGGACGCACCTTTAAACAAGCTATCAATACAGATGATCCGCAAGGCCAAGTGGCGGCCACCGCCTGGCTAAGTCAACTGATCAAGCGTGAACGATTGACTGCTCGACAAGCCATTGTCTGCGCGCCGCGTCGCTATGTGGCTTTCAAGTTGTTGACCATGCCGTCCGTTAGCGATGACCGACTAGCCGAAGCGGTGCATTTGCAGTGCGAGGCGATTTTCCCCGTAGCCATCGCCGATTTGGTGATCGACTTTGTAGCGCAGCCGATGACTGCGGGGCAGACCGAGCGCGCGGTTCTGGTGGCTGCGATTCCACGGCCACAAGTCGAGCGCATCAAAGGATGTATGGCGGCGGTCGACTTGGAATGCAACGCGATCGTGGTACCCGAACTGGCCATGGCCCGCAGCGAAGTCACCGCGGTGGTGGATGCCGAAGCGATCATCTTGCTCAGTCCCGCCAAAATTGAATTCACCATTCGCTCGCGCAGTATGCCTATCCTGTGTTATGCGGCCAAGGCACCGGTCGAGACCAGCATGCCCGGTGAAGTCATCAGTACGCTCCGGCGTGTGTTGGCTTCCGTCCCGCCTTCGGTTTTGGATCGCCCGTTGTCGAGCATTCGCTTTCTGCAAACGCCTGCCACTGGCAGTGATCCTCTAACTGCCGTCGTTCAACCTGCATGGGTAGATCAACTCCGGCGCGAATTGCTAATCAAAGTCTCCTATCGCTATGTCCAGCGCGAAGAAGAGATGAAAGCTGAGTCCCTCCTGTCAGCTCTAGCCGATGCGCAGTGTCGAATCAACTTTGCTGTCCCGCGCAAACCGATTGATCATCGACGCGTCGCGTCTAAGCAGCGAGTAAAAGTTGCTGCAGCCATCGCGGCCATGGTGCTGTTGGGCTGGATGCTCGCGCGGATCAACACGGCTCGCTTGGACGGCCAGATTAGCGCGCTGCAGCGACAGCAACGGGAGCTCGAGCAGCAGATTGCCAAAGAGCAACCTCGCTGGGAACAAGTGGCTCTGGTTGCCAAGTGGCAAAACAAGCAACTCGACTACAGTCGCTTACTCAGCCAATACATAGCAGCTTTGCCCGGCTCCGAAAATTTGATGTTGTCGCGCGTCGAAGTGATTCAAACCGGAGATGGTGCCAGCGAATTGAACGTCGAGGGACTGGCCAAGAACTCGCAGTGCGTCAACAACCTGGTTAACGAATTGATCAATAACCCACAGTACAGCAAGACGCAGTTGAAACGTTTAGAAGCTAAGCCAGGCGACAATCGCTACAACGCCGAATTTGCCATCACCGTAGTTCTGTCAGGAGGTGAGCCATATGTTGAAAACTAATCTCAATCGAATCAACAGTTGGTTCCGGACTCCGCAAGAGCAGCGGCTGGCGATTGGACTGCTGTGCTGCTTGACCCTGTTTGTGGGTTATCGCCTGGTCAAGGCCAGCCAGGGTCTCTGGAGCTTGCAGTATGCGCGCATCGGTCGCTTACAAATGCAAATTAGCGAGTTGGAACACGAAATTGAAACCAATCGCCAATTGACCATTCAACATTTGCGCAATCAAGCCGAGAGCTTGCCGGCTGATAGCACGGTGGCGGGCACGCGCTATTACTCTTGGTTACACGAATTGGCCGCGAAACATGGTTGGCAAGATATCAAAATCGACAGCACAACCCCGGTTAGCGAAACTGGATTAGGGGATCGACTCACGCTCTCGCTGCAAGGGCGAGCAGCGATTGAATCGATTGGTGCCTTGGTAGATGAATTTGAAACCTACAACTTACTGCACGGCATGACGCGTTTGCAGTTAACCGATATCTCATCGACCGGACGCGATGGACGCGTATCGCTATCGATTGAAACGCTCAGCTTGCCGGATGCACCTGCCGATCTGGCGCTGGCCGTTTCCCCTGAGCAATTGGAGCGAGAAGACGGGTTGGCGGCGACGCTGAGCAAACACAATCCCTTTCGCCGCTATGAACCACCCAAGCCCGTTGTTGCCAGTCCAGTTATCGTCGCCCCCGTCATTGATCACTTAAGCAAGGTGCGGTTTGTCGGTGTGGTCCAGCGCGATGGTGTGTCACAAGCCTGGTTCTACGATTCTCTGAACAATGACGAGTTATTACTAGTCGAAGGTAAACCAGTATCGATTGATGAGTTTGATGGCCAGCTGAAGTCCATCAGCTCAGAAGCAATAACTATTACCAGTCGTGATCAGACTTTTACAATGCGGTTGGGACAGGATCTCCGAGCAGCTTTACAAGAGGGAAGCCGATATGAGTAAGGTGAACGACCGCGTGGTTATTTCGGGCATGGGAATCTTCTGTCCGATTGGTACGACGCTAGAGGAAGTGATAGCCAATTTGAAGAACTGTCGCGGTGCAGTCCGACAGATTGAGGCCTTCAAGACCGATGAACTATCGATCAAGCATGCTGCTGAGATTCCCAACTATGATCCGCTGAAGTACTTCAGCCCGGCTGAGGCGGAAGGTCTGGATCGCACCGCGCAGTTCGGAATTCTAGCTGCCAAACGTGCGCTGGAAGATTCGAAGTTACCCGCTGACACCGTGCATTCAGAGAGATTAGCCTTGGTCACGGGCATTTGTGCCGGCGGCCAGGGTGACCCGCCGCAAAAGAAGGTCAATCCATTTGACATCAACCTATATGCATTCCCCGACACGGCCATCTACGTTCAATCCGATGCTATTGGCCATGCGCTAGGATTGCACGGTCCACGTAGCACCGTATCGACGGCCTGCGCCTCCAGTGGCACGGCCTTGGCATTTGCTTATGAATGGATTCGTACAGGCAGAGCTGACTACGTACTAGTTGGTGGTGCAGATGCATTTTCGGTATTCACTTATGCAGGTTTTTACGCGCTCGGTGCGATGGCCCCGATGCCCATTTCCCCCTTTAGTGAAGGCATCGGAGTCAGCTTCGGCGAGGGTGCAGGCTTTGTTGTGCTGGAATCGTTGGCTCGCGCCCGAGCGCGTGATGCCCACATCTATGGCGAGTTCTTGGGCTACGGTTTGTCCGGTGATGCGCACCACGTCACCTCACCGCATCCGGCTGGCGAAGGACTAAAGCGGGCCTTGGTGCGTTGCTTGGACCGGGCGGGACTGCAGCCAGAGGAAGTCGATTACATCAATGCCCACGGTACTGGCACTCGCGACAACGACACTTCGGAAACGCAAGCTGTTTCTGCACTGTACGAAGGCAAGAAGATTCCGCCGATGAGCTCGACGAAATCTTACTTCGGGCACACGCTGGGCGCAGCTGGAGTCCTCGAGTTCATCGTTTCGGTGCTGGCGATGAAGGAAGGCTTCATACCGCCGACCATTAACTTCGATGTCGCCCGTCCAGGATGTGAGTTGGACTATGTGCCCAATGAGCCGCGCGATGGCACCATTCGAGCCTTCGTCTCCAACTCGGCCGCCTTCGGTGGTGTGAACTGTGCCGTATCCGCCGGTCAATTGCGAACCAGTGTGGTCGAGTCACCCAGCGAACTGGATGAGATTTGGATCACCGGTATTGGCGTAGTTTCACCGATCGGTTGCGGTCGCGAAGCGTTTCGCGAGGGACTGCGCGAAGGTAAGAGCGGCATACGTGCGATCGATCGCTTTGATACCGCACCGTTTAAATCCAAACACGCAGCCTTGGTCGATGGTTTCAATGCACGCAAGTTGGCACCCACCCTGGACGTGCGGCGTTCCGATATGCTGACCCGTTATGCGATGGTAGCGACTGGACTGGCGTTTCAAGATAGCAAGATCGACTTGCGCAATGCCGACCCAGATCGCATGGGGTTGGTGATGGGACTGACCTATGGCTCAATCACCGTGCAAGATGATTTCCAAAGCAGTCTGATCAAAGATGGTTTGGAGAAGATGAGCGCCAAGTATTTTCCGTCGATGGTGTTATCGACTATAGGTGGTCAAGTTTCGCAAGCATTCAAACTGCGGGGCGTTAACAACACCGTGGTAGACGGTATCACCAGTGGATTGACGGCCGTAGTGCACGCTTACGATCTGCTGCGCAACGATCCACACCAGGATGCCATCGCCGTTGTGTCTGCTGATGAAATCGGCACGTTGTTCTACGACGTCTTCAATCGTCGCGGCTGGTTGGCTGCCGACGAGGATGGTCAACCTTCTTTGCTGCGACCGTACGGAGCAGGTAACGGCTACATCGTAGGTGAAGGCGGGGCTGCGCTGATACTTGAGCGAGCTTCGATTGCTCGCAAACGTGGAGCTAAACCTCTAGCACGTATCAGCGGTGTTGGTGCCACTGCCGATTCATTCGCCTATCGCGACCTGGATCCAAGTCCGCTCTACTTCGCGCATGCGATTGAATCAGCCCTGGCAGAAGCCGGCTGTGATAAGTCGGCAATCGATTGGGTCATCGGACACGGTCGCGGTATGCCACGCTATGACCAGCGCGAATTAGCGGGACTGGCCGAGGTGTTCGGCCAGCGCACGCCACCGATCAGCTGTCTGAGCGGCAATCTGGGCGTCGCGGGTGCCTCGTCAGGCCTATTCAGTCTGGCTGCGGCCACATTGGGTATCGAACATGGCGAAGCCTATCCAATAACTTCGATCGATGCGAATGTCCATTGGCCAGTTCCAGTTGTCCAGGGCAATCCCTTGACCGGTCAATTCAATCGCGTGTTGGTTTGCGGTAGCACCGAACACGGCAACAACCATGCCATCCTCGTGCAGCGCGTCGACGCATAAGTCAACCACCATTCGATTCAAGATCAAGCGATAAACTACTATGAATGAACCATTGCGAATTGTTGTCTCGGGGATGGGCGTCTGGTGCCCAATCGGCAAGAACATCCAAGAGATGACCGCTGCGCTGTGCAGTGGTCAGACCGGTATCAAGGGACATGATGACATTATCCCCGGGACCAAAGTTTGGGCTGCCTTAGTCGATGGCTACGATCCCAGTCATCACTTTAGTCCCGAGGAACAAGATCGATTTGATCGCACTGCTCAAATGGGTTACCTGGCCGCAGCTCAAGCCCTAACCGATGCGGGTGTCGAAGTTCCCGAGGATCCCACTCGCTGTGCTCTGGTGTTAGGCACCAGCCACGGAGGGCGTTCGCAACTAGATCGCTTTGTCGACACCGGCAGCGATATTGAAGCGGAGTCGATGCCACGCCGCTTGTTGGAGACATCGGCTCACTATCACCAAACAGCGGCGGTGGCTTCCAAACTGGGAATTCACGGACCCGCCATTACGCTATCGAATGCGTGCAGTTCCAGCGGCGCCGCTATTGGTTATGCCATTGAACTGGTGCGGAGTGGTAAGTGCGACTGGGTGTTGGCAGGGGGAGCCGATGGCTTTTCCAAGTTGACCTTCGCAGGCTTTGCCTCGCTGGGAGCGATGGCCGATGGACCATGCGCTCCATTTAGCGAGCCAATTGGACTGAGTTTGGGTGACGGCGCAGGCTTTGTCGTTATCGAATCGGCCGAGCGCGCGCAGGCTCGAGGCGCCAAGGCTCACGCAGAGCTGTACGGCTATGGTCTGAGTTGGGATGCTTATCATATCACCGCACCTGAACCTGCAGGCGAAGGAATGAATCGCGCTATATCGATGGCGCTGCAGCATGCGGGGGTCAGCCCTGATTCGGTTCACTACATCAATGTTCACGGCACCGGCACGCGTTCCAACGATGCAGCTGAGACAGTTGGATTGAAACGCTTCTTTGATGGTGCCAACGCCAATGCGGATCTCGAAGCCAGCAAAGTTCCACCTATAAGTGCGACCAAATCATTCACTGGCCACATGCTCGGTGCCTCGAGTGTGTTAGGCGTGATTACTTCGATCGTCGGCATGCAGAATGAATGGTTGCCACCCACTGCCAACTTCACTGAAGTGCGTCCGGGTTGCGAACTGGATTGCGTGCCCAATCTACCGAGACCTGCCAAGATTGATTACTTCATGGCGCAGTCGGCTGCGTTTGCAGGTGCCAACGCGGTCATAGTTGGTGGCAAGGTAGGACACGGCAATGGCAAGCGCATGTCGGCCGTTGAAGAAGACATTGTTGTCTCAGGCATCGGAATCATCTCGTCCTTGGGATTAAACGTTCAAGATTTTGCCGAGCGTGTAGCCCGTGGTGAAAGCGGACTAAGTCCCGCCAAAACACTTCACGCTGATTTGCCAGATGATCTATTGGCTGGGCTGGTCAGAGATTTTAACGCCCGCAAGCTGATGCCCACGCTCAATCTGCGTCGCGTCGATAAGGTCGCGGCCTATGCCACGGTGGCCAGTTCACTGGCGCTGCAAGATGCCAAGCTCTGGCCTGTGGCTGGTGATGGCGGCCAGATTGGCTTGGTGGTAGGCGTCGCTCGTGGGGCGGCAACCAGCTACGAAAAGTACCTTACCGGTGTCAAAGGTGGCAACTGGTCGGCGGCCAGCGCGGTTTATTTCCCTAACCTGGTTATGAGTTCGGTCGGTGGTCAGGTTTCAAGTTCGCTAGGTATTCGCGGCATCACCTCGTCGCTGGTCGGCGCAGGCAGCGCAGGTCTGCAGGCACTGACGCATGCGCTGGAGTTGTTCCGGCGCAATCCGATGCAGGACGCGGTGATTGTCGTGGCCTCGGACGAGTTGGCTCCACTTTATTTCCAACTGTTCGAACGATTGAAGTTGTTGCATCGCACGGGGGCAGAGTCATGCCCTGCGATGAACTTGGGTGAAGGTTCGGTGGCTTGGGTGTTGGAACGCGCCTCATCGGCCGCGGCTCGCGGTGCGCGCATCTGGGGTCGCGTGCGTTCTTATGCTCTGACGTGCGATGCGAATTTGCCCAGCGGTGTTGAGCCTTCAGGTAAATGGTTGCAACGAGCGATCGAATCGGCTCTTGGCAGCGGACAGATCAACAGCAGCGATGTTGCCTTGCGCTATCATCTATCCAGTGGACGCTGTCCACTAGATCGGCGCGAGCACGAAGTTTTGTCAGCCATGTTCGGGAGTGCCGCCGCACGTCACACAGTTACGCCGCAAACTGGCTATGCGGAAGCATCGTCGAGTCTGATGAACGCCACCGCGGCGCTCGCGGGTCTGCACGGCTTGGGAGTCGATCGCCATCCACAAGCAGGCGAAGTTGCACTGGTGATTGCATCGGGTGAAGAGGGCAGCCATGCGGCGGTCTGCCTGGATCGCTTCAATTGATCGATTGGGTAGGGGCGATGGATAAACAAGTTGTTGTAACGGGTCTGGGGATTTGCTGCAGTGTGGGCACCAGTGTGGCCGAAGTCGTCGAAAGTCTTCGCCAGGCACGTAGCGGTTTAAAACCGTATACTTGCCCCGAAGCACCGAATCTGACCACCAAGTTCGCTGGGACAATTGATCAATTGCCCAACGCACGTTTTTCAACAAACTTGGTAGAACGTTGGGATCGTGGAACATTGTTGGCAGCCCACGCTGCCAGCGAAGCTCTATCCCACTCAAAGCTCGATCTCGAGATGGTGGCTGGTCATCGCCTGGGATTGGCCACCGGCGCTAGCGGTAGTGGGCAGTTTCAACCCACTCAACACAATCCGCTCGAGCATGAGCACATCGAACGACACATTTCGAAAGTGCTGTTGCAACACAACGTACCCTGTTTCCAAACCGACGAACTCGCCCGGTATTTTGGTTTCCATGGACCGATGATCACTGTCTCTTCCGCTTCGGCTGGTAGTGGGATTGCGATTGGGGCGGCGCTACGCTGGTTGCAAACAGGTCAAGCGGATTTCGTATTGGCTGGCGGTGGAGAAGGCTTGTTACCGCTGAACATCATTGGCTTTGATTTCCTGGGCATTCTCGATTCCCAGCCATGTTCGCCCTTTAATCGTTCGCAGGGCATGTCGATGGGCGAGGGTGCAGGTTTCGTAACCCTCGAACGTTACGAGACGGCCCTGGCGCGTGGAGCACCCATTCTAGGGTTCTTACATGGTTGCTCGGTAACCAATGATGCCTTCGATTCCATTCAGTTTGATCCAAGTGGCGATGGGATTCGGCGCGCATTGGAAGGTGCACTCAGCGATAGTGGACTCAGGCCAGATGATATCGACTGGATTAAGTCCAGTGGCGCAGCTGGAGCCAGTCAAGACGCATCGGAGATTGCCGCTATTGGCACGGCTTTCGGAACGCACAAGCCAGTCATCTCATCGTTGGAATCAACCATGGGACACTGCAACGGGGCAGGACCTGCGATGGGACTGGTAACCAGCCTGGCATGTCAACAAGCTGACTTGATGCCAGCCACCTTGAACTACGACCAGCAACTGGCAACCTACGAGTATGACTTCGTGCCGAATCAACCCCGCTTACAAGCCTTCAATCACTTTGTGGCCACGACCGCTGCGTTTGGTGGCACCAACGTAGTTTTGGCCGGTGGCAAACAGCCAGCACCGGACTATGCAGATCGCACCTTCGTTGATGACGAAGATCCGATCGTGATTTCAGGAATTGGATTGGTGACATCGTTGGGCTGTGGTCAACGCGAATTGGCCGGGCGACTGCTAGAAGAGACTTGTCAGTGGAGCGATTTAAGTCGCTTGGATGCAAGTCATACGCGAGTAACGCAGGCGGGTCTCGTCAGAGGCTTTGAGGCTCGCAAGCTATTGTCGAGTTTTAAACTGCGTGGCGTGGATTTGCTGACACAGTATGCGGCTGCTGCGACCAAGCTGGCACTGCAAGATGCTGATCTGGAACTTCGAAACTCTGGCGATCGCGTCGGAGTAGTCACTGGCATATCTCGAGCCTCCGGTCAATCGCTCGACAAACTATTTCAAGCCTTACAAGGACCTTGGGGATCGCTGACCGTCAGCAAGGCACTCCTGCGCAAGGGGCGCTTCCTGGTCGCCAGTCAACTCGCCAACTGGTTTGGACTCAAGGGCTACACAGCGACGATTACTGATGGTTTGACCACTGGCCTGCGAGCGCTTACGGCTGCAGTCAACCAATTGCGTTGTTCACCAGAACTGGATGCTTTGGTGGTGGTGGCCGGCGACGAAGTATCGGCCATCGGTCTGCGACTGCTCGAACCACTCGGCATCTTGCACCATTTACCAAGCAGCCAGTGGCGGCCTTATGGCGACAGTAACTCGGGCATGATTGTGGGGGAAGGGGCAGTGGCTTTGGTTATCGAGCGGGCATCGGTAGCCGCTCGACGTGGTGGAGTTCCTATCGCCAGTATTGCCTCATGCGCCTCGACCTTCGATGCGCCGGCACTGACTTTGCCTGGTGACCAAATTTCATGGATGGAGGCTGACACCAGCGGCCAATGGCTGGAACAAGCGATCAACGATGCATTGGATACTGCCAAGTGCGAAGCTCAAGACATCGAGTTGGTCGTAGGCAATGGCTGTGGTGTGACTGCATACGATAGCCGCGAATGCAAGGCTGTGCGTCAAGCCATGGGGCCGACTGCCACCGTCGAATGCGTTACCAAGAACACTGGTGTCCTCGAGTCGGCCAGTGCATTGATGGCTGTCGCGGCGGCCAGCATACGTCTAGCTGCACAGCGTACTAGTGCCAACCTGACCAGTGGACAACTGCGGACAGTCGATCGTCCCGCCGGCGCATTGGTGATCGGTTCGTCCGAGATCGGCCGCAATAACGCGCTAGTGCTACGTGGCCTTAACGACACCCAAAACGAGGAGTCTAGTTAGTCAGCTATTGCATGATTTAACGACAGGCATGACACAGTTCCCCGGCGATCGACAGCTGGCGGCCCAGCGAGTTGGCTTGGGATTTCACTACGACCTACGGTATGGATAGATTTCACACTGGCCGCAGAGAGCTACTACGATGACAACACAGGTTTACGAAGAAGCCGAGTTTCGATTATTGCCCGATAGTGAACATCGAGCACTGATATTAGGTGGCAGCAGCCTGAGCGAGGCAGTCGTCGCTGAACTCTTCCGGCGCGGAATCGCCTGCGCAGTTGCTGACAGAGACCACGCAACTTATGGCGAGCAGGTAACTGTACTTGACGATTCGCTGTCGCCAGAAGAGTTAATCGAGCGAGCCAGCGCAGCCTTGGATGGCTTGACCCTGGTAGTGAACATCTGCATGCCCGACCCATCACATCCGCCAGCGAGCGTATTGAGTTACTGTGATCAGATCCTGGCACGCAGCCTGGCCGCAGCCGAGTACATGAGCAAGCATGGTGGGGGCGCGGTTGTCAATCATTGTGCCTTGCCCGTCATGTATGCAGGCGGCGATTTAGAAGCCTACATGTCAAGTTTGCGTGGTGCAATCACGGGCGTCATCCGCACGATTGCTCGCAACTACGGTCGTCAGAACGTGCGCAGTGTGGGCGTTCAAACCGCTTTGCTCGATATTCCTGAAGTTCATGCGTGGGCATCGCCCGCGGTGAAGGCTGTGGAGGTGCCCGTCAAACGTTGGGGCAGCGCAGCTGAATGCGCCAAACTGATTGCCTTCAGTGGCGTCGATGCCACTTACATCACTGGACAAATATTGATACTCGACGGCGGCTTGACCGCCGGATTGAGTGGCACCTAGATCAATGCTCGCAAGCTGCTTATGTATGGCAGCTAACCGAGCTGTGTAAGTATGACCGGGACAATCGTCAAAGTCGTGCGTCAAGTCGATGGGATTGCTTAACAGCAGACCTCGCGATGCTAGCTGACGGTTAGTTGCCAATTAGGATGGCACGCAAGGATTCCTCGTTCAGTTTCCTTACGTTCCGTTTTGTTTGTTTCGCGTTGCGTACCTACGTTTCGTTCACCAATCAAGACTTTCTCAACTACTCTTTTCTCACGAACGAGGAAACACATGCGCATTGAAAAATGTTTGCGCTCGGCTCTGCAGTCATTGCTTCTCATCACGGCTGCGGCCTGGACGGGTGATGCATTTGCCCAGCAGACGCTGACCGCGCGACCCCTAGCTCCACTGAACACAGTCAAAGTTCCAATGCCCAGCAACCTGGGCGACTTTGTACGCGATCGCGAAGCCGCCATCGCTCTTGGCAAAGCTCTGTTTTGGGACATGCAAGCTGGCTCCGATGGGATGACCGCCTGCGCTACGTGCCACTGGCATGCTGGTGCCGATGCACGTATCAGCAACACTTTGGGTTTACCTAAGCTCAACCCGCACGATGCTACGTTGCGAAGCTCTGTATCGAAGCTGACCGAAGCGGACTTCCCTTTTGTTCGCGTGGACGACCCGAACTCGGATGACGATGCTGTCAGCCCCAATGCGACGGTTTACGAAAACCGCGAAGAGATCATGGGCAGCAAGGGTGTCGAGCAACGTGATTTCGTCAAGATCGTGCCATACAACGCAGTTGAAGTGGGCAACCCGGTTTTCGATGAAGATTTCAATGTCAACGGCATCAACCTGCGGACTGTGACCTCGCGCAACACGCCCTCGGTTATCAACTCGGTCTTCAATCACCGCAACAACTGGGACGGTAGCGCTAGCTTCTATTTCAATGGTGTTAACAACGCAGGCAAACTGGATCCTGATGCCCGCGTGCTCAAAGCCAACTTCTATTACGACAGTTGGTGGGCAGCGTTCTTGGATAAACTGAGTGGCACGCGCGCACTGGCCAAATCGTACAACACCTCGGTTTCGGTGCTGTTGGACAATGCTTCGCTGGCTTCACAAGCCATGAATCCACCACTCAAAACTGAGATGGGTTGGACCGGCCGCGAGTTCAAAAACTTGGGCAAGAAGATCTACACCTTGCGACCATTGGGTCGCCAGGAAGTTTACTTTACTGATTCTTCACTGTCGCCGTACAAGAACTGGAGCGGTAAGGGACTGTGGATCAGCTATCCAGACCTTGTACGCAAAGCCTTCAAGGAAGAATGGTGGGGGTCACGTCAATGGACCAGCGACGGCTTTACCCAGATGGAATCCAACTTCGGTTTGTTCTGGGGCGTGTCGCTGCTGATGTATCAAGCCACCTTGGTCTCGGATGATACACCGCTGGATCGCTTCCTGGCCGGTGATACGACCGCCATGTCGCAACCAGCTCAAATCGGTCTGAACATCTTCACTGGAAACCTGGTACCGGGGCAACCACCAGTTCAGAGTTGCAATATCTGTCACTCAGGTCCTGAAATGACCGCTGCAGCCATCGGTGAAATTGTTCAAGCCGATGGTTCGCAAAAGTCGGTTACGATCATGTTGCGTGGTGAAAACTTCAACATACCTACCTTCTATGATCGTGGTTTCTATAACACCGGTGTTCAGCCCACTGAGTTCGACTTAGGTAATGGTGGCGATGACAAGTTCGGTTTGTTCTCACCCACCAAACGGGCTCGTTTGGGTCAAGACGTCGATCAAAAGAGTTTCGATGCTCCGATTCAAGCCTTGCCGATTGCCATTAATGGTACGTTTAAGACGCCTGGTCTGCGAAACGTAGAACTGACTGGTCCGTATTTCCACAAAGGCGGATACTTGTATCTGACGGACGTGTTGAATGTTTACGCGCGTGGGGCAGACTTCCGCCTCGAGAACATTCCTGATCTCGATCAGGGTGTTAGCGGTATTCCTGGACTGCAAGACCGTTCACGCGGTGGTATTCCAGCCCTGGAAGCTTTCTTGTTATCGATGACCGACGAACGCGTACGCAATCAGTCTGGTCCATTCGATCACCCTGAATTGCTCTTGCCCGACGGTATCGCCTCGATTAACGGCAAGACAGTGGTTGAGAAGATCACAACCTTCGCCGCAACTGGCAAGTACGGTGCGCGTGGTGGCTATTGGGGTACCAAGAATGGTCAGCCTCTGAAGACCATGCACGAAATTCTGCGTGAAGGCAATTAGGCTCGTCATAAAGCAGTTCGACTAGTTATCGAACTTCAAAGATAAGTTGCATACTGGCAAGTCAATCTCAGGTTGGCTTGCCAGTATCATTTTGCCTTAGCGATAAACGCTCGGTTGATACACTGCGTCACCGCCCGTCACGTAAGCGCTAGGATAAACGCTGGGACGATATTGCGGCCGATGATCAGTTGTGGCTGCTTGAATTGCTGGGCTGTGAGCGTCAAGCTTTGGAAGCTCGATTGCCGAGGCGGGCCGAGTTTGCATGGCAATCGCTTGAGCGGCCCTATCGCTGAGACCGGAATCGATCGTCTTGGTAGCCATGATGCATACAAAGCCACTTGAGGGTAGCTCGGCCTTGCGAACGCGAAACAACGTCTTCCAGTTCATCAATTGCGCTGCAGAGCGTTGTTTGTCTGATTTGACCGCGTGATTCACGCCCACCACAAACACTTGCTCCGATGCAATGCTCAGCTGCGTCTGTGCGCTTAAGGCTGCCTTGGATTCACTTTCAGATGAGCTGGTGATCTGCTGGTCGAAGGCAGTCGTAACTGACAATTCGATTTGATTGTCGTCAATGACGTGGGGGCTGACTTTCAGCCTGAAGATATCGTTGAAGGCCGCGCCTGCCGCAGGCTCCCCTGTAGAGTTTTGCGAGAGCTCGGTCGGCAATCTGGCGAATGAGTCCATCAAGTATCCCTGCCCATCGCTGAGAATCGAGTTGTGCTGTCCGATTAACTTGGCATTGCCAGAGGCGGTGATAGCCTGGACGACGGTGTCGAGTTCCAGTTGAGTTGGTAACGAACCCGAATAGAAGTAAGCGTTGGCATCGGTGGGCACGCTGGCAGGTGAGTCGCTGTCGCGATTATCCTCTAACCCGCGCCAACTGATGTTACTGTTCCATTGTGTGGCCAACCGTTGTAGATCTGCGAAACTCATTTGATAGATGAAGGCGTTTAGTTGTACTTGAGCGCGTGGTACATCCAACTGGTCCATTAGCTGGCGAGCGCGAGCCAGGCTTTCCGCTGAACCAGCCACTAGCAAAACTTGATCGCCTTCGAGGGTGGTCATGGTATTGAGGGCACCCACGGTAGATTCAATGGCGCGCGCCAGCTCGGTCGTCGACATATACTGCGGACGAAGCTTGACAATTTCCACGTGCGGGCTGGGGACGCTGACAATCGATGGCTGTGAAGTCGGTAACGAAATAGTTACCGGTGCCGGCGGAGTTGATGTCAGGGTTGCGATGGGAGGAGCGAGTTGAATTACCGTACTAGTGCGAGGCGGCGGGGCATTTAGATTGGTGACCGGCTTGGGCTTGGCAGACCTGGAGACCACTAGCCCGCTGTCCGCCCTTCGAAAGCCATACCCATTGTCTGACAAGATCGCATCGAGAACTTCACGCAAGGTTGCCCGGCGAAAAATACCGGTGGCCGTGCCGGTGACTTCGCCTTCGTTAACGATTTTCACTTGCCACTGCTGACCGAGCGCGTAGAGTGCTTGATCCAGTGGGATGTCGCGCAGCACGACCGTGCCATGTCGATCGAGCGTCAGATCGATGGTCTGGGCGAGTTCAGCTGGTGAGGTATCTGTGCCGGGAGTGCGCAGCACGATAGCGCCAGGGACTTGCGCATGAACATTATCGCCGCTAAGCAGCGAGGTCATTACGCAGCAACCTACAATCGCGTGGCCGAATACCGACCGCGCATGGGCGAATACATGGCGAACAGGTGCCATTACCATCCTTGATTCCGTCTGCTTGGAGGGGCAATCGAGCCGGAGGACTGCGATGGGTTATGCTTGCATTGGCGGGCGTAGGCCATGCTTTCGTCATCATCGGCACAAAAGAGGTTCAACGATTAGTTCATTCGAACATTCGTTGATGGACTCGAGTCTGCAGTATGCGGCGGAGCAAATCGCTGGCAACGAGCCCTATACCTGGCTGGGAACTATGCCGCGGACCGGCCACATTGAGTACTGCAATCTGGTTATCGACCAGCCAATCTTGAATGGCAGCGACATCCAGCGGCTCGTCCACGCGAACGCGCCAGACTGGTTTGCCATGTTGCTTGGTTAGCCGATAGGTGAGCAATGAACCTCGCAGCAACCTCTCGCGAAAGATGAGCAGTGTGCCATCGGAGTCGATCACATTGCGTTCGGTGCGCACCGCATATTCACTGGAGTCGGTTTCTTGCAGTTGGTACTTGTCGTCGATGGGGCCATCTTCGGCGATTCGACCACGCGGGCACCAACCCCCATGCTCGAGGTTCAGTTCGATCGCCACATCCAGCGCAGCCCGATCGACGCCGGTTTGACCGCCGGATACGATTCTTCGGACTGGACACCAAGGTTGTTGCATAGTCGGCCGATCAATGCGCCGCGCGCGATGGAAACTTGGCCTCCGATGTCGGCGAAGAAGTTGGCTTACAGGGCTTGGCCAATAGCGAAGATCTCTTCAGCGTCCAGGACGGCATCGTTGCGTGTAAACAGCGTGCGGATGGCGGCTTTGTGGATCTTCATTTTCAATCCACCCACTCCGATCGCGCCATAATCAAAACGCTCGCCACGCTGAACGGCTTTGTCCATTACACCGATACCCTCGATACCAGCCGGGGGCACTGCGTTGAGATCGATGGCGACTTTAATTCGGTCACATTTGGCTAGTTGCGATGCGCTTAGCAACTCGACGCCCGCTGCGCCACAGGCATAGACGACATCAGCCTGGCTGAGGGCCGAACTTAATGCAGCAGTGTCTGTACTGGAGCAAGCGCTTAATAAATCGGCCTGAATGTCGCCAACTTGCGAGCTGATTTGTTGGCAAGCTGCTTGAGCTTTTGAGGCGTCGCGCGAGACCAGGCATACATGTCCGCCTTGACCAGCTACAAGCCGCGCGACACGTGAACCTACCGGGCCAGTTCCACCTAACACTACAGATTTAGATTGAGGTAACGGGACATGCCGCGCAGCGGACATGACAGCAGCCACCGCGGTCGTATTGGATCCGTTGCCATCGAACATCACCGAACAGCGCACTGGTCCGAAGAAGGCAGCTTGCACTTCTTTCAACAGCGCTTGACCGGCGGCGACGCTGGAGCCACCAATGAAGATGGCCGTACTTTTCAAGTCACTGGGCCCACGCGTAAACATGGCCCCATGCACCAAGCCGCGCACGCTCTCCGGTCGTACGCCAGCATACTGCAGCAGGTGATCGACTTCCGAGTCGATCGCCACTACTGAATCAAATACACTGGCGTGCTGATCGGGATCAAGCTGAACGAGAATGCGTGGCAAGCTCATCAAAAGCCCAAGCTATGGTTAGAAGCCTTTGAATGGATGCTCGGCCGAATCCTTCTTGGCAACCATTTCAGCGGCTGTTGGCAAGCCCTTCATTGCGTTGGCAATGGAATTCTTGGTGGCTTCGTAGTTGTACTTGTAGATCTTGGCGTTGTCTTCAGCGGCTGGGTGAATGAACACGCCGCAAACGATGACGAGATCTTCGGCTTGATCAGCGGGGATCACCTTTTCAGCTACCGAGTCGGCGACGGCCTTGGCCACGGCGGCTTGGGCTGGGCCGAACATTTGGACAACTTGCTTCATGCCTTTGATGGTTACTTTGGTAATCATGACGGTCGAAGGCTTGACCGGTGCATTGGGTGCCAGCACGGCTAGCAGGTTGGTGTGACCTTCCGACTGAGTTGCCAGTGCATTGGCGAAGGCGGTACCCACGGGGCCCGTCTTGCTACCGATCATCAAATCGATGTGAGCAACTTCATTGCCATCGCCAACGAGTGATTCACCTACGAACAGAGACATGTTGTGTTCCTTTGAGTGGTTGCCATAGAGGAAAATGTGAATTGAATTGTCGAAGTCATCACCACTGTCGGATGCCAGCAGGATGACGTTTGGGCAGGACCTGAGAAGGTAGCAGAGGCCGGCCTGATTGCAAGCGGTGTCGCCAAGGGTTCTAGCCCGCCTCGCCGTTTTGTCAGCCGCGGGCCAGTCTGGGCCGGTTGGGTAGTCTGTAATTCCGATTGCCTACACGGCCAGCGGTAAGCTCGTCTACTAGTCATTACCCAACCCGCGCAGGCGGTCAGAGTCGGATTTTCGCAAGCTGAAACGACAAAAAATGATTGGAGTTGTCGGGGTTTTGGTGTATGCTGAAACTCATGTTGGCGGCTGATGCTGCGCCGATTTGAGCCATTTCGCAGGAATTTCCAGCGGAAACTGGCTCTGCCATGGGAAGTGAGGCGCCCATGGTTGGAAAATCGAAGCGCGCCGGTGGCCTACCACACCAGCCCACAACCAAGTGGTGCTGGAAAACTGGAATGGAGAGGATCGGGCATTCTTTTCTAAAGGACTCATGTAATGCTGAAGCGTTTATTCCTGTCGATCACCTGTTGTGCTTGCGTGGCCATGTTGGCGGCTCCCCTGTCCGCCCAGACCAAACGCGGCAAAGCCAAAGCGGCCCCCGAAATCCTGGAAGAAATTGAGATGTTCCAGGGCATCGAAGAGGGCAAGTTGGAAGTGAAGTTGATTCCAACCGACTCCTCAGTCGGTACCGTCGTCATCAAGAACAAGGGCACCAAGCCCGTCAACGTCAAGCTGCCTAATACCTTCGCAGCCGTGTTACCTCAATTCGGCGGCATGGGCGGCGGAATGATGGGCGGCATGGGTGGTGGAATGGGCGGCGGCATGGGAGGCATGGGCGGTGGAATGATGGGTGGCGGCATGGGAGGAGGCATGGGTGGTGGAATGGGCGGCGGCATGCAAGGCATGGGCGGCGGCATGGGCGGCATGGGTGGTGGAATGGGCGGCGGCATGGGAGGCATGGGCGGCGGAATGATGGGCGGCGGCATGGGTGGAATGGGCGGCATGGGTGGCATGGGCGGCGGCGGCATGTTCCGCGTTGCACCTGAAAAGCCCGGTAAGTTCCGCATCCAAACCGTCTGCCTGGAACACGGCAAGACCGAACCTAACTCCCGCGTGCGCTACGACCTGATTCCAATCGACAAGTTCACCCAAGATCCAGCTGTTGCCAAAGTTTGTGAACTGCTTGGACATGGCCGCATCGGTCAACACACTGCCCAAGCAGCCGCCTGGCACATCGCCAACGGTCTGAGCTGGGAAGAGCTGGCTGTGAAGAATCGTTCGGAATCGCAATACACCGGCAATGTGCCTTACTTCCACACAGCCGAACTGAACGCAGCCATGCAAGTGGTGACCTCGATTCGCTTCGAGCAGCATCAAGCAGCCATGCTGGCGAGTACTGGAGCGGATGGTAAAGGCGGCAGCCTGGCCGACACCAAACCTGCTTCGTACGAAGAAAAGAAGTAGTCTCAGTCGGTAGCCAAAGCTCCGAATTAAAAGTTACAACAGCCCAGCAGTGACCCTGCTGGGCTGTTTTGCTAATGTGGCATAGGCTTCCAGCCCGTGTTACTTCGTCAGAGCCTTCTACGTTCAGAATTGACACAGGCTAGAAGCCTATGCCACGGACACAGGCTGGAAGCCTATGCCACAGGGCGCGGCCCCCTGCGACCAAACGTCGCTAATTGTTGACCCCGGAGGGTGCGGCGTTTATTCTCTGCTACTTCAATATGGTCTCATCACTTGGCGGGGTGGTCATGGCAGGTCGATCGCAAGAGGATCCGCGTACGGTCCGAAATCGATTGATCTTCGAAGACGCCTCTGCTTGGATCGGACGCATCTTTGCCATCATGTTGTTCATGATTGGCCCGGCTGCGCTCGGTTATTGGTTGGACCAGCGAATGCAAACCAAGTTCATGGCGGCGATCGGAGTGATTGTCGGCATGGCCTTGGGGATCACTGCGTTGCTGGTTCTGGTCAGTGTCAAGCGGCCCACGCTCGAGGATCAGGCGGACAGCCGGTTCGAGAGTAAACCTGAGGGCAGCGGTGGCGATGCTGACAAGCCGCGATGAAACACCTGCTGGTAGTCGCCTATGGCGACAATCGGTGGGCCTGCTGATCGTCTTGGCCATGGTGGGCCTGGGCTGCTACGTAACGATGCGACAGCTATCGATCAGTTGTGATGGAGCAAGTGTAGCCATGGCTACACTAGCCGTAGCCGTGGCACTTGTGCCCCCGCTGTGGTTGGAAAAATTGTTTGGGCCGATGGTGGCAGCGCCCTTAGCGACAGTCGCTTGGCGATTGGGGGTTTTGCTGCCGACGATTGTATTGAGTAATCGTTGTGTTGAACCGGTAAGAAATTGTGTGCTTGTGACGTTGCTGGCCTGTTATTTAATGACGTTGCCATTAGAATCATGGCTCCTCATTCGGCAGGCTCCTGCAGATCATCGGCCACGGCGATCGCGAGCCTCGCGAGGCTCTGACCAGAACGACACTGTTGTTCACTGAATCAGGGCGTTAACCCCTCCAAGCTTCTAATCGACTTTTTCTAGAGCACTGGCTTCATGGCCGCTGACATACTACACATTAAAGACGGTTACTACTTCGAGGTGCCGCACGCACTTTACCCAGTGCGCTACACCAAAGCCGAAGAGTTCCGCGATTCTGTTGGTCACTGGTTCGTGCGCAATGACGACGATTATCAGGACTGGGAAGCCGATCATATCATCGCCGGCTTGAGCAAGATCGGCGTCGATGGCGCCGATACTGAGCACCTGGTTGAAAAGTGGCACTCGTGGAAGCATGGCAACGAAATGCGCCATGGCCGTCCGCTGGATCGCTACATCAACGAGAAGATCGCTGGTCTGGAGGCCAAGGCGGCAACTTGGGTCAAGGCTCAAAAGGCCAAGGATCCTAGTATCAATGTTCAGGTTCCGCTTCAGGCCTACATTGCCTCCAATCCAGCGGTGCAAGATGCCTGGATGACGAAGCTAACGCTCGATCCTGAAAAGTCCAAGGCTTGGAAGGCTCTGCAGCGCGATATGGATGCCCACAAGATGGTCGACGACTACGTCGCCTCTGATCGTGGCAAGTGGGGTCAGGAAAAGATCAACGCTTATAACAAGTATTTAGCGGGCAAGGTATTCATACCTCAGCCCTTTGGTGAGATTCGCAACGGCTACGAGCGTGAGTCGGGCTTTGCGATTTCGAAGTTCATGATCATTGAAGTGGTCGTGGCGCTTTTGGTCTTCGTGGCTTTCACCTGGTTGGCCGGTAAGGTCTCCAGTGGTGCAGCCCCGAAGGGTAAGCGATGGAATCTGCTCGAAAGCTTTTTGACGTTCATTCGCAATGACGTGGTGTTGCCCGGTATGGGTGAGCACGACACGGATCGGTTTATGCCGTTCTTTTGGACGATCTTTATGTTCATCTTGGGTTGTAACCTGATGGGCATGTTGCCGTGGGTCGGCGCGCCGTCGGCGTCGTTGGGTATGACTGCAGCCTTGGCGATGATTGTGTTTGTGCTCGGGCTGTTTTTGGGTATCAAGAAATTTGGGGTATTTGGTTATCTCAAGAATCTGATGCCATCGCTGGGTTTGCCTATGTACCTGGCAGTGGTCATCGTGCCGATGGTGTGGGTCATTGAATTTGCTTCGCTGTTTATCAAGCACGGTATCTTGGCGATTCGGTTGCTAGCCAACATGGTCGCTGGTCACATGGTGCTGTTGGGTATTCTTGGCTTGGCTGTCGGTACGCATGCGGTCAGTATGGGGATGGCACAGTGGTCGCTGATCGCTGTGATTTCGGTGCTGGCGACCACCGCGCTGAGTTTCATGGAGTTGTTTGTGGCGTTCTTGCAAGCGTATGTGTTTACGCTCTTGGCTGCCATGTTTATCGGTAGTTCGATTCATCATCACTAAATCACTAAAGTTGCGATTGCAACTGCTGTGTTCGCAAATCAAAGTGTGTTTTCCCTTCCAACATTGGAACAATCGTTAGCCCTTTCCTGCTTGAGGAGATTTGTCAGTGTTTAACATCGCGCGCGTTTGTTTTTGGGCTTTGGCTCTGACCCTGATCAGTGCACTTCCTGCTTCGGCTCAAGACGGCACCGCTGCTTTCAGCATGCCTGCTCAAATTGGCGCTGGTCTGGCTGTTATCGGTGCCGGCATCGGTATCGGTCTGTTGACCAAGGGTGCCGTCGAGGCAACCGCTCGCCAGCCTGAAGCATTCGGCGATATCCGCATGCTTATGATTATTGCTGCCGCTCTGATCGAAGGTGTGGCTCTGTTCGCCGTTATCGTTTGCCAAGGCTAGTTGGCAGGTGCACGCTTTTGTTGCGCCGCTGGGGTGTGCGTATATGACGCGCTTCCTCTGGGTGTGCAGCAGATGCGGTTATTGGCTTGGGTGCAGTTGTGGTTGATAGCCCTCGCTACAGCGCTGGGTGGTGGTTGGTTGAGTGCTTGGTAATCGGAGATTAGGTGCGCTATGTCGCTCTCACGTTTAGTCGCTTGGTCATTGATGCTGGTCGTGTCGCTTGTGGTATCTTCTGCCGGCAATTCGCTGATGGCAGTCGAGCAGCAGGCTGACGCT
The DNA here is from genome assembly GCF_056494185.1 of Rania fehmarnensis. Lineage (NCBI taxonomy): Bacteria > Pseudomonadati > Planctomycetota > Planctomycetia > Pirellulales > Pirellulaceae > Rania > Rania fehmarnensis. The sequence goes on along the minus strand of NZ_CM151398.1, from coordinate 6,875,322 downwards.
GGCCATAGTGCCGAGCACGGCGAACACGAAGTTTCCAATCCAGTGCACGGCAACACGAACGATGCAACCTACAACGCTGTAGATTTCCGCGAAGATGTCAATATCTTCACCGCGGTTGTCTTTTTGCTGTTGTTGACTGGTTTGTACTTCGCAGCCTGGCGGCCGATCATGGAAGGTCTCGAAAAACGCGAGAAGACCATCGCCGGCAATATTCAAGCTGCTGAACACGCCAAGGCACAAGCCCAAGCCAAGCTGGTGGAATACGAAGCCAAGCTGGCTGCGGCTTCGGAAGAAGCCACGCGAATCGTCGCCGAAGCCCGCAAGGGTGCCGAATCGGCAGCGGCTCGTATCGAAGCTGAAGCTCAAGAAGAAGCTGCTCGCCATCGCGAACGTACGGCTGTTGAAATTGATGCCGCCAAACGTGTAGCCCTAGGTGAACTGGCAACCAAAAGCACCGATGTCGCTATGGCCTTGGCCCAGCGCATCGTCGGTCGCGAAGTCAAAGCTGCTGATCACCAGAAGCTAATCCAAGACATGCTGTCCCAAATGCCAAGCAAGAATTAAGTTTGAGCTGATGGAAGAACAAAAACTTCATCCGACAGTCTTCGACACCGAAGATCAACAGGTCGCAACCTTGTACAGCAAAGCTCTTATCGGGGCCGCTGGCGAGAAAGTAGATTTGATCGTCGACCAGTTGGAGGCGGTGGTCCGCGACTGCCTGGATCGCAATCCAAAACTGGAGCTGGCTTTGGCCTCGCCCCAGATTAGCGAAGAAGAAAAAGAGGCCATGCTGGGTCGCATCTTCGGTGGCAAGATCGATACAGTGCTACTGAACTTCCTCAAAGTGATGGCTAGGCGTCGGCGTTTAAGTGCGCTGCGGGCTGTACACGCTGCAGTGGCTGTGATGCGCGACGAAGCGCTCGGTCGGCTGCGTGTGAAGGTCTCTTCAGCTCAGCCCCTGACCGATGCGCAGAAGAAGAGTATCTCGACTCAGCTGCAACAGACCTTCGGCAAAGAGCAGGTTGTGCTGGTCGAAAAAGTTGATCCAACGCTGCTGGGTGGCATTGTCCTGCGAATCGGTGATCGCGTTTACGACGGCAGCGTCCAGGGTAAACTGCAAAACCTGCGGCGTGCTGTTAGTAGCGGTGTCGAAAAAGCCATTCGCGATCAGTACTCGTCGTTACTATCGTAGCCAGTTATCCGATGCTCACGCATCGAGCTAACTACTAAACAACCATTTGAATATTTTACGCAACATTTAACGCAAACCTGCTTTCGAGGTGTGGTATGAAGTTCAACTCGGACGAAATTGCCTCGGTCATTCAAAAAGAAATCGAGACGTTCGAGAGCCAGATGGACGTGCGCGAAGTCGGCACGGTGCTGGAAGTCGGTGACGGTATCGCTCGTGTGTATGGCCTCTCTGGCGTCATGGCCGGTGAGATGGTCCAGTTCCCCAGCGGTGCGATCGGCCTGGCATTTAATCTGGAAGAGAACAGCGTCGGTGTGATCATTCTGGGTGACTACCTGACCATTCATGAAGGCGACGAAGTCCGCGCCCTGGGTACCCTGTTGAGCGTGCCAGTTGGTGACGGTGTCATCGGCCGCGTGCTCGATCCGCTGGGCAACCCTCTGGATGGTATGGGCCCGGTTGAATCCAACCAACAACGTCCCGTAGAAGTCATCGCCGCCGGCGTGGCCGAGCGACAGCCTGTTAAGCAGCCGCTGCAAACCGGTATCAAAGCCATCGATGCCATGACCCCAGTTGGTCGTGGCCAACGCGAACTGATCATCGGTGACCGCAAGACGGGTAAGACGGCCGTGGCCATCGATGCGATCATCAATCAAAAGAATACTGGCGTTAAGTGCTTCTACGTGGCGATCGGCCAGAAGGACAGTTCGGTGGCCCTGGTAGTCGAAGCCTTGCGCAAGTACGGCGCGATGGATTACACCACCGTGATCGTGGCTGGTGCCTCCACTCCCGCTCCGTTGCAGTACATCGCTCCTTATTCCGGTACCGCGATGGCTGAACACTTTATGTTCAATGGCCAGCATGCCCTGATCGTGTATGACGACTTGAGCAAGCAAGCTACCGCGTATCGTCAGTTGTCGCTACTGATGCGTCGTCCTCCAGGCCGCGAAGCTTATCCGGGTGACGTGTTCTACTGCCACAGCCGTTTGCTGGAACGTTCGGCCAAGTTGTCCGATGAAATGGGCGGTGGTTCGCTGACCAGTCTTCCGATCATCGAAACGCTCGAAGGCGAAGTTTCCGCATATATCCCGACCAACGTGATTTCGATTACCGACGGTCAAATCTACTTGCAACCTGACTTGTTCTTCTCAGGTGTGCGACCTGCGATGAACGCTGGTATTTCGGTTTCCCGCGTGGGTGGTAATGCTCAAACCAAGGCGATGAAGAAAGTCGCCGGTGGTCTGCGTCTTGACTTGGCCGCTTTCCGCGAACTGGAAGCTTTCGCGCAGTTGGGAACGGAACTGGATCCAGTTACGCAATCGAAACTGGACCGCGGTTACCGAATGGTGGAACTGCTCAAGCAAGCTCAGTACAAGCCGATGAGCGTGACGGATCAAGTGCTGAGCCTGTTTGCTGCTACCCGCGGTTACTTGGACGATGTACCAGTGACTGCCGTACGCCAATGGGAGTTGGACTTCTTGCAATTCATTCATGACCGCAAGACAGAACTTCATACCAAACTTGCTGACGCAGGCGACATCAGTGAAGAAATCGAAAAAGGCATTCGCGCCGCTATCGATGAATTCAAACGCGGTTACAAACCCGGTTAATCCGCTCAGTAGAGTCCAGGCAGTAGACGGCAGAAGAACAGTTGTGCAGTTGAACTAGATCGTAGATAGCAGGATTGAGTTTACATGGCCAATGCACGTGCCCTTGATAAGCGGCGCAAATCAATTCGCAACATCCGCAAAATTACGCGGACGATGGAGCTGATTGCCACTGCGCGTTTCAAGAAAGCCATGGATCGCGCTGCCGCAGCTCAGGATTACACCGACCGCATCACCCAAATTGTTCGCGATTTGGCCAGTGCGGGTTTGGAGGTATCCCATCCCCTACTGGCCGATCGACCCGATCCAAAATCTGCCTCGATGCTCATGCTCACCAGCAATCGTGGACTGTGCGGTGGCTATAACGGTTCGGTGATTCGCGCCGCCATGCTGCGTCGCGCCGAAGTCACTAGCTCGGGTACGAACCTGGCCTTCGAGATCAGTGGCAAACGCGGTATTTCAGCGATGAAATTCCGCCAAGTTGCCATCGACCAGATGTATACCCAGTTTGAAGATAGCCCCAAGTTTGAAGACGTAGCTTTGATCGCTGATCGCTTGATGGAAGAGTTCATCAGCGGCAAGATCGATCGCCTGGATGTGGTCTACACCAAGTTTGTTAGCATCTCCAAGCAGACCGCAGTTTCGGAAACGTTGTTACCTTTTTCTCAGCCTGCGACCAGTCAGTCCACTGACGCTGGCGGTTCGAAAGCCGACTACGAATTCTTGCCCTCGGCAGAGTCGATTTTGGAAGAGGTCGTACCGGCCAGCTTCCGCGTGAAACTGTTCAAGTGTTTCTTGGATGCTGCGGTCAGCGAACAGATCGCCCGCATGGTCGCCATGAAGAGCGCCACCGAAAACGCAGGCGACATCATCAAACAACTTTCGCGCACTTACAACCGGGCTCGTCAATCGCGTATTACCCAAGAGATTATGGAAATCATCGGCGGCGTAGAAGCCTTGGAATCGTAGAAGTTAAAGTTCGAATCTGAATTACTTTCACCTTACACCTAAATCCCTTACACCCTAAAAAAACTCATGTCGACAACAGCCAAGAACATTGGACGCATCACACAGGTTATCGGCTCGACGTTCGATGCTGAATTCACTGCAGAAGCCCTGCCGCCGATTTACAATGCGGTGCGTGTAACCAGCAAAGCCAAAGGCGTGGACATCGATTTGACTGGCGAGATCCAGCAGCACTTGGGTGGCGGACGAGTTCGCTGCGTGGCGCTGGGTAGCACCGAAGGTTTGATGCGTGGACTGGATTGCGTCGACACTGGCAAACCAGTATCGGTGCCCGTAGGTGCCAAGACGCTGGGACGCGTGTTCAATGTGTTGGGCAATCCTGTCGATCGTCGCGGCGACGTGCAAGCTGATGACTACTGGCCAATTCACCGCCATGCACCAGCTCTGGATCAACTGTCGACCAACACGGAAGTGTTTGAGACCGGTATCAAAGTGGTTGACTTGCTGACCCCGTTCGTCCGCGGTGGTAAGGCTGGTCTGTTCGGTGGTGCTGGTCTGGGCAAGACGGTTATTCTGCAAGAGTTGATCGCTCGCGTGGCCAGCACTCACGGTGGTTATTCGGTATTCGCCGGCGTGGGTGAGCGAACTCGCGAAGGCACCGACTTGTGGTTGGAAATGCAAGAAACCGAAATCGGTACCACGGGCCGCAAGGTTATCGAGCAAACGTGCATGGTGTTCGGCCAGATGAACGAGCCACCAGGAGCTCGTCTACGCGTCGCGCTGGCAGCCTTGACGATGGCCGAGTTTTTCCGCGATACGACCGGTAAGGACACGCTGCTGTTCGTCGATAACATCTTCCGCTTCTCACAAGCTGGTTCGGAAGTGTCCGCTCTCTTGGGACGTATGCCCTCTGCCGTAGGTTATCAACCGACGCTGGCCACCGAGATGGGTGCGCTCCAAGAACGCATTACGTCAACCAAGAGTGGTGCTATTACCTCGGTGCAAGCTGTGTATGTTCCGGCTGACGACCCGACCGACCCTGCTCCCGCCACCGCCTTCGGTCAGCTGGATGCGTTCATTTATCTCGAGCGATCGATTTCGGAAAAGGGTATTTACCCTGCTATCGATCCGCTGGCTTCCAACAGTCGTATTCTCGATCCGCAATACGTGGGTGCTCGGCACTATGCGATTGCTCGTCGCGTGCAAACTACGCTTCAACGTTATCGTGAATTGCAAGACATCATCGCCATTCTAGGTATCGACGAACTGAGCGAAACGGACAAGTTGATTGTGCATCGTGCTCGTCGTATCGAACGCTTCTTGTCGCAGCCGTTCTTGGTGGCCGAAGTGTTCTTGGGCATTCCAGGTGAAATTACACCGATGGCCGACACGATTCGCAGTTTTGAAGAAATCTGCGATGGTAAGTGGGATCACCTACCCGAAGCGGCTTTCATGTACGTAGGCTCGATTGAACAAGCCGAAGCCAAAGCCAAGAAGATGGCTACCAAGAGCTAGCGCTCTTTGAAAAGAGTTGATACTAGAGAGTAGTCAGTAGAAAGTAGAGCTATGAGCGATCTACGTTGTGTCATCGTGACGCCCGAACGAACTGAAGTTGACGTGACTGCCTCGGCGGTGACCGTCCCCCTGTTCGATGGCGAGATGGGCATCCTCAAGAATCACAGCCCGCTGGTCGGCCGGTTAGGCTATGGCGTGCTGCGTATCAAGAATGCCACTGGTAACTCTGATCGCTATTTTGTCGAAGGTGGTTTCGTGCAAGTGGCTGAAAACGTGATCTCGGTTTTGACCGATCGCGTGGTCAAGCACGAGACAGTCACCAAGTCTTCAGCGAACGAAGCGCTGCGAGCCGCGCTGGACATGCCCAGCACCACTCCCGAGCAAAGTGCCCTGCGCGACAAAGCCGCAGCCCGCGCCCGCGCCATGCAACGCGTGGCCAAGTAACTCACGTAGCAGCGTCTCTCCGAGACGCTGACTAGCTACTGACAGAGTCTTGCGATGATTCGCGATGCGAGTCTCGGAGAGACTCGGCTACGTGGCACGTAGCAGCGTCACTCCGAGACTGTGAATAAGATCAAGGCGAAGACTAGGATGCTAGTAATCCGAGTCTCGGAGAGACTCGGCTACGTGGTGGTCGCACTACCCACGACCGATGACCAGTAGGCACATATCGTCGGCTTGAGTTGTGCCTTCGATGTATTTCAGCACCGATTCGGTCAAAGTGGTACCGATTTCGTTCACGTCTTGGCTGGCAGCTGACAACAGTTTTTGAATCGCGGGAATACCATACAGGGTACCATCAGCGTTAGGAGCTTCGTTGATGCCGTCGGTGTACAGCACTAATCGTTCGCCGGGTGAAAGTGTCATGGTGGCCAGTTCGTATTCGAAGTCCTCCATGATCCCCAGCGGTACGCCGGCCTGCTCTTCACCTGGTTGTTCGATCGTGCCGTTGCGGCGCCACATGGGAGCCATGTGGCCAGCATTGACGATTTCAATATTGCCGGTGTTGCCATCCAGTACCAGACACAGGAAGGTGATGAACTTCTCAACTCCCAACCCGGCGATATGGTGATTCAGGCGATTGATGGCTTCATTGAGCGTTGGCGCGGAGGCTAGGGCGAATCGTGTTTCGGCAGACAGTTTGGCCATCAACATGGCGGCCGATACGCCGTGGCCCACGACGTCGGCGACGATAATGGCGGTGCGATTATCCGATAGGGGTACGTAGTCGAAGTAGTCACCGCCGATCTGTTGGGCCGGTTGATAGAAGTGATAGAAAGAAAATCCCGGCAAGTCAGGATGTTTGGAAGGCAAGAACGCTTGCTGGACGCGCTGGGCAAGATCCAAGTCTTGTTCCAGTAGCCTTTGTTCGACCAGTTGTTCATGCAATTGCGCATTCTCAATGGCGACGCCTGCTTGGGCAGCCACGGCGGCCAGGATTTCCAAGTCGGATTCTTCGAAGCGGCGGCGTTGATTGAGCGTATCCATTTGAATAGCCCCAATCGCTTCGCCATCGCTGCTCAGGAGCGGAGCGACAATCATCGAACGAATGCGAAAGTCGGCAACACTCTCGGCATATTCAAAGCGTTCATCGCTGGAGGCATCTAACGAGATGAGCGCTTGACGGTTATCCATGACTTCTTTCATCACGGTGCGGCTGATGCGAAACGTTTCTTGCATGTCTGCTTGCCGCGTCTTGAGCCATTTAGGAACCAGGGCTCCTTGGCTATTACGAAGCACAATAAAGCCGCGGTCGGCTTGAACAAAGATGCGAAACAGCGTGTCGAGCACTTTGGGCAAGACATCATCCACCACGACCGCTTTGCCCAAGCTTTGCACAATGTCCAGCACCGCGCCCAATCGCACTTCTGCGGTTGTGGTCAGTTGCGAACCGGCGCCCGCTCCGCGTACATCGATCTTATTGGTCACAGCTCGCGACGAACCATCGGGGTCGTCGACCAAGACCACGCCGAAGGTTGACGAGCCATCTTTGATGACGGTCGAATCGTACAAATTTTGAACTTCGTTGACGTGAAAGGTGAATTCCAAGTCGCAGATGCGTATGTTATCGCCATCGGAGATGCCAGTCGGTTCGGCGATCAACTGGCCGTTCAAATAGGTGCCGTTGCGACTCTTGAGATCTTCCAATAGCAACTCGTCACCGCGGCGTACGATGCGTGCATGCTGGCGCGAGACAGCCGCGGCTTCGAGGATCACGTCGCATTCGGGATGTCGGCCAAGAATTGTCAAAGGTTTGATCAATTCATAGCGAGTACCTTGAGCGGAGCCATTGACTGCGGTCAGGTGCGCCATGGTGCAAACAAATCTCTAGAAAAGTATGTAATGTGTGGGATACCACCCTGTGTGGCATAGGCTTCCAGCCTGTGTGGTAGGTTGGCAATGTTACACAGGCTGGAAGCCTATGCCACATGCCACACAGGCTGGAAGCCTATGCCACATGTTACACAGGCTGGAAGCCTATGCCACAGCACACAGGCTGGAGGCCTATGCCACTACTATTTTACTGAAAGAGCTTGATCGATTAGCCCCCGAAATACTTCGGGCACACTTTTTTCGAAGGGCTCGGTGGGGACTTTCATACCGTCGACAAACTTTTCGGCCCGCGCGAGAAAATCGCGAATATCTTTGGCGGCCAGTTTTTCGTTGATTTCGGGGCCTTGGCCGTCGGGGCGTGTGTGGGTGCACATTTCGAGCATGAACATCAAATCGTTTCTACCCAGCTTGCGCTGGGCGGCGGCATTCAGCAAACGTTGTTTGATATGCTCTCCGGCTTCTATTTCAACTGCGGACAAACCGGCCTCTTCGGCTTTGGCCAGTACGCCTTCGACGGTCCCCCACAGCAGCACTGGATTGTCTTCCAGCACGGTTCGCAAGCGTGTTAGTTGGCGACTGGTTAGTTCGCGCGAACGAACCTTATCTACTACATCGACCAAGTCGCTCAAGATTTGCTGTTTGTAGACGGGTGCCAGGTCGCTTGACTCAACCCAGGGAACCAACATTCTGTTGATCCCTTGTTCGGCCAAGGCCGGCTGATCACGAAAGACGAAGAAGCTGGCGATCGAACAAAAGGCGATGAAGGCGGCCAGAGCCAGAACGATCACCACCAGGCAGGCTGGACCGAGTGATGGTTCTTGTTTTTTTTCTGTCGATTCGCCGTCAGATGTAGGATTGTTGTCGGCCAAGGGACTGGCTACTCCAGGTCACGGTAAGCGATGGAAAGTATTTCGAAACGAAGCTTCCCCTTAGGAACCGGAATTTCTAGCTTGGTGCCAACTTTTTTTCCTAACAAAGCAGCGCCAATTGGGCTACTGGAGAGGATTTTGTTGCTGTCGTAGTCTTCGTCACCCAAGCCGACGATGGTGTATTCTTCTTCATCGCCAAAGTCGAGGTCTTTGACGGTGACGGTCGCTAACAGTCCGACTTCGTCTTTGGGTAGTTTGCCTGGATCGATGATGAAGGCGTTGGCTAGCTTAGCCTTCTTATCATTGATACGAGCCTGCATCAGTCCTTGCCGCTCGCGCTGGCCATGGTACTCGGCGTTCTCTTTCAAATCGCCTTCAGCCCGCGCTTCAGCAATTTTCTCAGCAATATCAGGCATGACCACATTTTCTAAGTGGTCGATCTCCGCCTTAATTGCGTTGTACTTCTCACGGGTCATCGGAACTTGTCCGGACATCCCAGCTACTCCCAGGTTGGACTGTGCAATGAGAACCGATAAAAAATAAGACCTCTTTTCAAACGCGGAAAAGAGGTCAGGCTCGTTAGCGAATCGTTCTCGGCCTTATATGGTTGGAGATTAAGGGCGGATTGTCAAGCGTTTATCGGCCAGCTGTCAATCTTCCAGGCCCGGCAACATTTCTCCGGCAGGTTTGCGTCGACTTGCGCGGGGCTTGGATTCTCCCAGTTTTCGACCTTGGGCCGTCGCGGGGGCGGAAACTCGCGGTTCAGGGGCACCCTCCAACGCATCGCCCACCCCGACCGAATCCAGCCGAGCCAAGCCCAACCGTTGATATTCTTTCGATAGTTCGAAAGATAAAAACTGTCGCCCCAATTTCTTGGCCACTGCCACGGTGGTCGAACTGCCCGAGAATGGATCGATCACGATCTCGCCCGGGTTGGACGAAGCTCGAATGATGCGCCCCAACAGTTGCTCAGGCATCTGGCAGCCATGAAATCCGGCTCGTTCTTTGAACGTGCCAGCTACGCGAGGAAAATACCAAGTGTCTTCTTCGCTGCCAAAACCCTCGCAATCCTGCGGCCGCAGGATCCACGTGTCATCGGGCGTGCGTCCTTTGGGATTGGCTCGCTTGTCGCCATAGACCAGCTGCCGGGCCGAGGGCACGCTGATATCGTCGAAGTTGAAAGTAAAGACCTTAGGGTCTTTGACGAAATAAAACAGATGAGCGTGTGAGCGGGTGAATTTGTGGCTGCAATGCACACCAAAGGTGTAGTACCACACCACCCAGTTGCGACAGTGGAAACCCACTTGTTGAGCTGCGATCTTTAATTCGGCTGCATATTCGTCGCCGATGGCCAGCCAGAAGGTGCCGTTGCTTTTGAGCACGCGATGGACTTGTCCAATCCACTGCGCGCTCCACTGCAGGTACTTCTCGCTCTCCAAGCGGTCATCGTATTCGTCGTATTGATAACCGATGTTAAACGGCGGATCGGCAAAGGCCAGATCAATCGAACCATCAGGCAGCGCAGCCATGCCGGCGATGCAATCTCCCTGATGAATTGTTCCCAGCATTTCTTGCATACAGCCTAACAATCTTATCATACCGACTACGAAATCCGTTTCAGCTTAGAAGGGCTGAAAGCGACCAGCAGCAGTTTACTACTGGCCTGAGCTTGGCGAAAGCCTTGATGGCAACTGGAAAAAATCTGCGGGCAACGATGGAATAAAGTTGGCCCGAGCGGACTCTACTCTTTCTGGATCGATGTACCGCCGGCACCCGCCGCCGGTCAGATACGCTTATTTCTTTCTTGGAGAAGACTCAGATGAAACGCTTTGCACTGTTGGCAGTTCTTGGACTGGGCGCGATGGGATGTGCACCGGCAGCAGCCCCTGCACCATCGAATTCGACCCCGCCGGCCATCGAAACGCCAGCCCCAGCTGACCCAGCCCCAGCCACTCCACCAGCCGACCCAGCCGCTGCCGCGCCTGCCGAAAGCAAGTAGTTCACTGCTTTGTAGAGCGGCTGTCCCCAGCCGCTCTGCACCCGGCAAGTCGTTTGCCTGTAACGCTAGTCGTTGTAGAGCGGCTGTCCCCAGCCGCTCCGAACCCGGCAAGTCGTTTGCCTGTAACGCTAGTCGTTGTAGAGCGGCTGTCCCCAGCCGCTCGGCACCCGGCAAGTCGTTTGCCTGTTACGCTAGTCCTCAGGTTTGATGATACCTCGGTTAGCAGGTTCTGAGCAGCTGAGGACAGCTGCTCTACGCGAGGGTTCTGAGCAGCTGAGGACAGCTGCTCTACGCGAGGGTTCGGAGCAGCTGACGACCGATGCTCTACGTTTAGCTGCTCTACGTTCTACGGCTTTCCGCCGCCCGATCGATACCATAGATTATTAGCTTGCCCGGCTGATCATTTACAATCTATGTTTCAAGGCAACGAGCGATGAGTGGCTCAACGGATTCTCCGTCCAGTGCGGACGAACTTCGCCGACGTTTTGCGGTGTGGACCCTGGCGATGATGGGCACGCTCTCCAGCAGCGGCGCTGTCCAACTCCGCTCGCAGCTGTGGGCTGCGGACGAACCGCCGTCCGGCATGCCCCAAGATGCTGAAAAATCTGCTGCTGAAAAATCTGCTGCTGAGAAATCCGCCGCCGATGCAGCGGCAGAGCTCCCCAAACTCACTCGGCAATCGCTGCAGCAACTCATCACCCAAAAAGACTTCGATACAGCCAAAGCACTGGTTACCGAAGCTCTCCAAAGCGAGCCGACCGACGAGCAGTATTACCTGAGCGTCAATTTGGCATCCGCCCTTTCGCGTCAGAAACCTGACGAAGCCAGAGCGCTGTATGGCGTCATTCTTGATGGCTTGAATACCAAGCTCAATGAAGACAGCTCGGGGCAACTGGTTGCCAGTTTCGTCCTGGCTTCGCAGGGCCAGAGTGTTCTACTAGAAGACGCCGGGCAAGTCGACCAGGCCATCGCCACGCTGCAGTCCTCGATAGCCCGCCTGGCCAACTCGCACAAGGACTCATCGATGAGCAACGCTTTGCCAGTGACGCTGGCACAGCTGTTTGTCGAGCATGACCGCATTGTCGATGCGCGCCAGTTGTTGTCTGATAATGTTCAGCAAGCCAAGACGCGGTTGTCGGAACAATCTACCGCGGCCAATCGTCAGCGACTGGCGACAGCTACCAGCAACTTTGTGCGCATCGTGGGCGAATATCTGGCCGACGAAGCCCGCTCGCTGATGACAGAAGTGCAGCCACAACTGTTGGAAGCAGTTCAGCACGAGGATGCATCGGTAGAGGACTATCGTGCTTATCAATCGTTGCAATTGGCCCTGGCTACGTATGTAGCGGAGTCCGATCCGCAGCAGGCGCTCGACATTCTCGAAGAGCTCAAACCGCTGGCCGATTCGTTAGCCGAGCGCTTGGACGAAGCCCAAACAAAACAGCTCCGAGGCTCGCAATCAACACTTAATAGTGCGCTCACTAGGACCAAGAGCAAGTTGGTTCACCGCCAATTGATTGGCCAACCCGCCCCAGACTTTCAAATCGAAGCCGTTCTCAATACGCCCAAAGTTGATTGGCCGTCACTCAAAGGCAAAGTTGTGCTGATCGATTTCTGGGCTGTCTGGTGTGGCCCATGCATTGCCACCTTTCCGCATTTGAGGCACTTGCACGAGACTTACTCTGACCAAGGTCTCGCCATTATCGGAGTAACGCGTCAGTATGGATATGTCTGGGATAAAGACGCGGGCAGTCAAGTGGCCGACAAAGAAGCCACCTTGGAGCAAGAGCTGGAAATGCTCGAGCAATTTCGACTTAAGCACGAATTGCCTTATGGTCTAGTCGTGACACCCAAAGTCAGCGACTACAATAAGTTGTTCGGTGTCTATGGTATCCCACAAGCTGTGGTGGTTGATCAGCAGGGCAACGTTCAGCTAATCGTTACCGGTTCTGGCCAAAAGACAGCCCAACAAGTTGAAGAGAAGATCAAGAGCCTACTTGAGGCCAGGGAGCCATCGGGAAGTTGAAAAAGAGTTTTACTGTCGACCAGCGCATTCCCCTGCCGGCTCGAAATCTTTTGGCATTGGTTCAGTCCTATTTGAAAGTTCCTAAGGGGATCGCTTCAGAATTGGTCCATGATGGACTGGTGACTGTCAACTCACGCGTGGTGCGTCAGCCACACTGGAAGCTGGAGCCCGGCGATTTTCTCGAGATCGATTACGCCCCACAGCCTGTTGCTACTCCCAGTAAGAAACAAAAGTCTGCGCGTCGCGAGCCGTTCGAGGTTGTCTACGACGACGAGTATGTGATGGTAGTCGTCAAGCCAGCGGGATTGCTCACGGTTCCCACGCCCAAACGCGAGAGCAACACACTGCTGGGCAATATCAACCGCTATCTATCGCGACTGCAGCCCGGCACCGAAGCCTACTGCGTGCATCGACTGGACCGTGGCGTTTCGGGTTTACTGATCTTCGGAAAATCGCTCCCGATGGCGTTGAAACTACGGGATCAGTTTCAAGCTCGCAAGCCGCAGCGCAAATACACGGCCATCGTTATCGGGCAACTCGAAAACCAACGTGGCACCATTCGCAACTACCTGGCCACCGATAAAGACTTGAATCGGTATGCCACCAGCGATCCTGAGGGGGGTGAATTGGCCATCACACATTACGAAGTGCGACAACAACTCAGCGACGTCGCCATTCTCACGGTTCAACTGGAGACCGGCCGGCGCAATCAGATTCGCGTTCACCTGGCAGACTTGGGGCATCCCATTCTCGGCGATCCGCGTTACCACACGGACCAGGCGCAGCATCGCTTTTGGTCGTACTCGCGATTGGCACTGCACGCCGAGACTCTGGGCTTGCAGCATCCCGTTTCTGGTGAGATGCTGCAGTTTGTTGCTCCCTGGCCACAAGAGTTCAGAGACTTTAGAAGACACTTCAAATAAGACACTTCAAATAAGACACTGTTCAAGTATCGATTGTCGGACTCACGATCTCTGAAGGCAAAGAGTGAACCTACGCAGAGGCGTTGGGTAATGATCGCACACAGTAAACAGGAATTCCGCAGTGGGACTCATCGCTGACCAACTTCGTTCCGATCCTCGTATTGCCCAAGCCAAGCAATTGTTGGCCAGCGCCCTGGCAGATGCCCAAGCACACTTGCAGGGTCCACATGGCCCTGACGAGGCGTTGGTTGCCTATTACAAACAACTGCTCGATCGCTTGGCCTTAGCCCGCGGTGGCGCGACCTACTTTCCTTACTTGAGTAGTGGTCTGGGCCATGGACCGCTGGTCGAACTGGCCGATGGTAGTGTCAAGTTCGACTTCATTACTGGCATCGGTGTGCATGGACTGGGCCACAGCCATCCACAGCTATTGGATGCCGCCATCGATGCCGCCCTGGAAGACACGGTCATGCAAGGCAACTTGCAGCAGCACCCGCCGGCCCTGGCGCTAGCTGAGCGCATGCTCAAGTTAGCCAACGGCACCGGTGCCCAGTTGAGCCACTGTCTGCTGTCGACCAGCGGTGCCATGGCCAACGAGAACGCGCTGAAGATCGCTTTTCACAATCGTCACCCCGCTACACGTGTGCTGGCCATCGACAATTGTTTTGCAGGGCGATCGATTGCCACCGCCCAGCTAACGGATCGGCCGCAATATCGCCAAGGGATTCCGACGGCCCTGGCCGTGGATTACTTGCCCATGTTGACGACCGAATCTTCACCGCACCAGATCGAAGCCGGTTTGGCCACGCTAAAAAAACTAGTGGCTCGCTATCCTGGCCAGCATGCGACCGTGTGGCTGGAACTGATCACAGGTGAAGGCGGTTATTACGCAGCCGCGCCCGATTATGTGCGCGGCATTGCCGAGATCGCTCGGCAAGCTGGCATCCTGGTGATCTTTGATGAGGTGCAAACTTTTTCACGTCTGAGCCATCCCTTCGCTTTTCAGCATTTTGGATATGACCAGTACGCCGACATCGTGACCTTCGGCAAGATCACGCAGGTTTGCGGCACGCTGTATCGACCAGAACTGAAGCCCAAGGGACCGCTGCTGAGTCAAACTTTTATTGCTGCCAGCAGCAGTATCGCTGCGGGTTTGCGCGTGCTGGATTGCTTGGAAGCGGCCGAGTGTTTTGGAACAGGTAGCCAGAACATGCAACGTCACGAGGTCTATGCGCAGCGCATGCGCGATTTGTCCGCGCGTTATCCAGGCAAGATTAGTGGTCCTTATGGCTGCGGGATGATGTTTGCCTTTACACCTGGCGATGGTTCCGACGCCTTCGCAGCCCGCATGGTTCACGGGCTATACGAAGCTGGATTGATGAGCTTTGTGGCTGGCCATGATCCGGCGCGGATTCGCTTCTTGCCACCGCCCGGAGTGACTACGATCGAGCACATCCATCAAGCATGCAATATAATTGAGCGTGTAGTTCAAACATATTGAGGTGCCTATGATCATCGTTCGCGCGGCTACGTTAGAAGATGCCGATCAGTTGTGGAAATTGATCAATCAAGCCACCTTTGGCATGACCACGCTGCAAATCACGCGCGAACAACTGAACGAACGCATCGAATGCTCTCACTTTGCCTTCACGCGCAAGACCGAGCGGCCCGGCAGCGACCTGTACGTCTTTGTGATGGAAGATCTGGCCAAACATCAATTGGTGGGCACGTCTTGTATCTTCTCCAAAACGGGCGGATACGAACCCTTTTATAGCTACCGCCGCGTGTTCGAGACCGCACGCTGCGAACTACTGGGTACGAGCCAAGATTTCGAATCGTTGCAATTGCAGAAGATTCACGATGGCCCCACCGAGATTGGCAGCCTGTTTCTCGATCCCCCGTATCGCGGCCGCGGCCGCGGGCGTTTGCTGAGTCTATCGCGATTCATGTTCATTGCCCGCCACCCCAAACGCTTTGCCGATCAAGTCATTGCCGAAATGCGGGGGGTGGTCAACGGCGATGGTACTTGCCCGTTCTGGGAGGCAATTGGAAGGCACTTCTTTGCGATGGAGTTTCCGCAAGCCGACAGTCTTTCGACGATTGACAAGCGGTTCATCGAAGACCTAATGCCGCGGCACCCGATCTATGTGTGCTTGTTGCCACCTGAGGGTCGCGCGGTGATCGGTCAGGTTCATCCGGACACTGAGCCGGCATTAGCCATGCTGCGCGAAGAGGGTTTCAACATTGTTGACATGATCGACATCTTTGATGGCGGCCCGGTTGTGCAGTGTGCACGTGATGAGATTGCCGCTGTCCAGCGCGTCGTAGAAGCCCCCATTATCGAAATCGCGGAGAAACTCGATGCACCTGAGGCAATCTTGGCCAGTCGTCAGGGTGGTTTTCGAGCTATGATTGGTCCAGCCCGGCAGACCGACACCGGGATGATTATCCCCGACCTGGTGGCTCTGACTTTGGGTGTTCGCGAAGGTGATCCGCTGGCGGTGCTCAGTCCAAAAGCAGCGGTTTGAAGCGCGGGCTGAACGAACTTACTAGTCACTTACCTTGACTGCAGCCGCTTATTATACTTAAGCAGCTTTTGAACCTTACCTGTAGACATCTTGAAAAAGAGGCAAGCCAATGGCTGACCGTCGCCGCATAACCGTCTCCGCAGTTGGAGATTTGGCCTTGGTACGATTCCTGGACCGCAAGATCGTTGATCCATCGAACATAGAAGAAGTCGGTGATGAACTGTTCCAGCTGCTGGAAAAAGATAAGTTCAAGAACATCATCCTCAACTTCGATAGCGTCGAGTTCTTGGGGTCCGCTGCGCTGAACAAGCTGATCATGATGGACAAGAAGGTCAAGGCTGGCGGCGGCAAGATGCGACTGTGCTGCCTGCGGGCCGAGATCATGGAGATCTTTACGATCACCAAGCTGAGCCGCGTGTTTGACATCAAGAAAACCGAACCCGATGCCCTCAAGGCGTTTGGTGTGGACATCTAATTCGATCCATTGACGTAACCTCCGCCTCTTGTCTATCGAACCTTTTCTGGAGCGTACGCGATGGCTGATCCAGCCTGGGAGTGGAGTCTGCATGAGCAAATTCCTAGCTCGTCAGACTCTGGCCACGAATTGATTGAGCGCTACGTAAAGGTGCTCGAACAATTTGGATGGGAAGGTCGCGACTTGTTCCATGTTCAGTTGGCAGTCGAAGAAGCGATAGTCAACGCCATCACCCATGGGAACAAAGAATCTCCCGACAAGACTGTCGATGTGGAACTGCACGTTTCGCGCAAAGCCACTTCGCTGCGCATTCGCGATCAAGGCGAGGGCTTCTGTCCCGATACCTTGCCTGACCCAACCGACGACGATCATCTGGAAACCCCCCACGGTCGCGGCGTCATGCTCATGAAACAAATGATGGACGAAGTCGACTACAACGACGTCGGCAACCAAGTCACCATGCTCAAACGTCGCAGCGAATAGTGGTCGTAGAGCGGCTGTCCCCAGCCGCTCAGCACCCTCTAATAAAATTCTCTACCGACCGCGTGACCGGGAGGGCGAAGGGGGCGAAGGTCCTCCTGAGCCAAACACCGTTACGAAGCACGACAACGCACCGGGGATCCACTCGGCTCGCAGGATCGCCATCATGGACATGCGGTGTGAAGAAATTTTGGTTAGCGGGTTCTGAGCAGCTGAGGACAGCTGCTCTACAGCTCAGGAGGACCGTCGCCCTCCCCCGGAACGCTCTACATTACCCATCTTTACACGCTAAAAGCGTTTTAGATTTTTTTCTCGTTGTAGGCTCGCCAAGCTCTATTGCTAGCATTGTTCATTGATTCTTCACAAATCCTTGCAGGCTAGTCAGTTGCAGCGAGCAACGCACTGGACACTCCTCGGTGGGGTAACGATTCAGCTCGCCCCAAGTCCCTATCGAGCCATCACTTGCGACACTCCACCAACAAAGTTTGACATCCCTTGGTGACTCGCTAAGATTCCTCTCGCTGCTACATGTAGTGCTGTCATTTGTTCGTGTACACTATAGGTAGTGGTCAATCCCGTGGTCTCGGCGGTAAATAGGAATCTTTGACAGCGGACGGAAACGCCGCGGTGGCAACGATACACCACGCCCCAGAGCCGGGTTATTTCAGGATGTTTTGCGGGAGCGAACACTTACTGGTTTGTAGCAGTTTTCATGGGGGCCGATCCGCTGTTTTGCGGTGCCTACGTGGGCTGATGACAGACCGAAGGTGTCAGTCGATCCGCGAGACTCCGCAGAATCACTTTTCTAGATTGTTGATCGGTAAGGAGTTTTTCAGGATGGCCACTGTCGAATTGGGACGCAGTCAACGTCGGGCTCGTTTTTCTTCCAAGTTGCGAGGCAATCGCATGGGCTTGCAGATCGATGATCGATTCTGTCCGGCTGGTGCAGTCGACCCCTTTGAGACCGTCGACTGGGAGATTCGCAAAGCAGTTATCAAAGACGAAAGCGGCAAACCGCTGTTCGAGCAAACCGACTGCGAGATCCCGGCCAGCTGGAGTCAGTTGGCGACCAATGTTGTTGTTAGCAAGTATTTCTACGGTGAACCAGGTACCCCGCAACGCGAAAAGAGCGTCCGCCAACTGGTGCATCGCGTTTCGCGCACCATCACCGACTGGGGATTGGAAGACGGTTACTTCGATTCACCAGCTGATGGCGAGCGATTCTATCGTGAACTCTCTTGGTTGTGCCTGCATCAATACGGTTCGTTTAATTCGCCCGTGTGGTTCAACGTAGGCTTGTACCAACAATACGGCGTTGTCGGTGCCAAGTGCACATATCGCTATAACCGCGATACCAAACAAGTCGAACAACCCGATAACCCTTACGAATATCCACAAGGCTCGGCATGCTTCATCCAAAGTGTTGAAGACAACATGGAAGACATCATGCGGCTGGCGGCCAGCGAAGCCAAGCTGTTCAAGTTCGGTAGCGGTACGGGCACCGACTTGTCGACCATTCGCAGCAGCCGTGAAAAGCTCTCGGGTGGCGGCACTCCATCGGGTCCTCTGTCCTTCATGCGCGTCTACGATTCGATCGCTGGCGTCGTCAAGAGCGGTGGCAAAACCCGCCGGGCGGCCAAAATGCAATCTTTGAAGGTCTCGCACCCAGACATCATGGAGTTCATCGAATGCAAGTGGCGCGAAGAGCAAAAGGCTCACGCACTCATTCGTGAAGGCTACGAATCTAACTTTAATGGCGAAGCCTACTCGTCAGTCTGTTTCCAAAACGCCAACTTGTCGGTCCGCGTCAGCGATGCCTTCATGGAAGCGGTGCGGGACAGCCAGAAATGGCAAACCACTTGGGTCAGCGATAAAGCTCGAGGCACTCCACCAGAATATGAAGCTCGCGAGGTCCTGGCCCGCATGGCCGATTGTGCTTGGCACTGTGGCGATCCAGGGGTGCAGTACGATACCACGATCAACAAGTGGCATACCTGCAAGAACTCAGGTCAAATCAACGCCAGCAATCCTTGTTCAGAGTACATGTTCCTGGACAATACGGCTTGCAACCTGGCCAGCATCAACTTGATGAAGTTCCGCCAGGCTGATGGCAAATTCGATGTCGAGGGCTTCACGTCAGCTTGTCGCATCTTCTTTATCGCTCAGGAAATCCTGGTCGACCATGCCAGTTATCCGACCGATCGCATCGCGCACAACAGTCACAAGTTCCGGCCGCTAGGTTTGGGATATTCCAACCTGGGCAGTCTGATCATGACCGCTGGTGCCGCGTACGATTCGGATGAAGCTCGTAGTATTTGCGGTGCGATGACCGCGCTGCTGCATGGTGCTGCCAATCTGACCAGCGCCGAAATCGCAGGTGTAGTCGGTCCATTCGAAGAGTACCAGAACAACTGCGAACCGATGCAAGATGTTATGCACATGCATCGCGACGCAGTCGACTCGATCAACGATTCCGGTCCAGCTTACTTGAAGGAAGCCGCCCGCGATCTGTGGGACAAGGTGCTCGAACTGGGTGAGAAGTACGGTTTCCGCAATGCGCAAGCGACTGTGCTGGCTCCTACCGGTACGATTAGTTTCATGATGGACTGTGATACCACTGGTATCGAACCTGATATCGCCTTGGTCAAGTACAAACAACTTGCTGGCGGTGGCATGATGAAGATCGTCAACCGCTCGGTGGCGCTGGGCTTACAAAACATGGGCTACACGCCCGAGCAGATCAAAGCGATCATCGAGTACGTCGATGCCAACGACACGATCGAAGGCGCACCGTTCCTCAAAGACGAAGACCTGATCGTCTTCGACTGCGCTTTCAAACCAGCCAAGGGTACGCGCAGCATTCCGTGGCAAGCACACGTGCAGATGATGGCTGCCGCGCAGCCGTTCCTCTCTGGTGCCATTTCCAAAACGGTCAATATGCCCAGCGATGTCACTGCCCAAGACATTGCCGACGCTTACTTCTGGGGTTGGGAACTCGGCCTGAAAGCCATCGCCATCTATCGCGACGGTTCCAAGCAGAGCCAGCCACTGTCGACCAAGACCGAAGGCGACAAGGCAGCTGAAAAGACTGTCGAGAAGATCGTTTACAAGCCGCGGCGTGAACGACTGCCCGATACCCGGCAATCGATTACGCACAAGTTCAACATCAGCGGCCACGAAGGCTACTTGAATGTTGGCCTGTACCCCGACGGTCGTCCGGGTGAACTATTCATCACCATGGCCAAGGAAGGGAGTACGGTTGGCGGTCTGATGGACAGCTTCGGCACGGCCATCTCGCTGTCGCTGCAATATGGCGTACCGCTGGAAGTGCTGGTCAACAAGTTCAGCCATACTCGGTTTGAGCCGATGGGTCACACGACCAATCCTGACATTCGCATCGCCAAGAGCATGGTCGATTACATCTTCCGTTGGATGGGAATCAACTTTATCGCTGGCTATCGCGAAGCCATGACCGGCACGCTCAAGAGCGAACCGAGCCACGTAGCCGAGTCTCTCCGAGACTCGGCTACAACGACCACGTCCAAAGCGGAACCCAAACTCGATGCGACAGCGGAACTCAAAGTTGAATCCAAGGCCGAATCCAAAGTCGATGCCAATGTCGATGCTAAAGACACGACCAAGCCAGCAGCCAAAAACTCGCGCGGCAGTTCACTCAGCGGCAAACTCGGTAATGCTCCCGAAGCCAAAGCCGCGGCTGATGCCAAGGCCAAGTCGACCTCGAGCAAGCCTACTGCCAAGAAGGTCGATGGCAATGGCGGGCCTGTGTCCGAAGAAGCGATCACCACCGCCGCTCGCTTCAATCGCAGCTTGACTGTGATTGACAACGAGACCCTCGAGCGGGCTGGGGCCATGTTCAACGAAACCGGCGTCGTTGGTAACAATCGCAATTCGCAATTCGCGCGCTTCCAATCGGACGCGCCGACCTGCGACAACTGCGGTTCGATCACCGTCCGCAATGGCAATTGCTACCTGTGCCACAACTGCGGCAACTCAATGGGCTGCTCGTAAGTCTGGCCTAGGCTTCCAGCCTGTGCCCATGTGGCATAGGCTTCCAGCCTGTGTCTCCTTGTGGCATAGGCTTCCAGCCTGTGTCTTCAAAACGCAAAGACCGCAGAGGATTTTCCTCTGCGGTCTTTTGTTTTTAATCTTCGGCGTTAACTCTATTTCCCGGCTATAAGCCCACAGGCTGGAAGCCTATGCCACAGGCTGGAAGCCTATGCCACAGGAAGACACAGGCTCCTATGCTACGTTTATCCCGCTCGGTCGGCGACGAAGACTTTTAGGCTGCGGTACTGCAGCTCTTCTTGTCGCGAGGCAGCGGCTGGTGGGCCATTGTGCTCTGGGAAAACATCGTTGGGCGAGTCAGCGCCGGTGTCGATCAGTAGGCTCCAGCGCAAGCCGCGGGTGGGTTCAGGAATCACGAACTTGCGATTCTCACCCACACCGTTGAACATCAGCAGCAGATCGCGCCCGGTGCCTTGCGGATCATCGTGTACCGCTGGCGCTGGCAGCCAGCAGCTGAGCGATCCATCGGGGTTATCCCAGTTGACACCAAGACCCAGGTGATTGAACCAATTGACGTCAGGCACACCACGCGAATCAAATGCTCGGCCAGTCAAGAAACGCGTGCGGCGCAAAGTCGGTTGACTCTTGCGAATCTCGATTAGACCTTGCACAAACTTGATTAGGTCTTCGTTGCGTTTCACAAGCGACCAATTGAACCAGGAGATGTCGTTATCCTGGCAATAAGCATTGTTATTACCGCGCTGCGTGCGGCGACATTCGTCGCCCATGACGATCATCGGTACACCTTGGCTGAGCATCATCGTGCTCAGCATGTTCTTGATCTGACGCACGCGCAGTCGCTCGACTGGTTTGCGGCGTGTGGGACCTTCGATGCCGTAGTTATCGCTACAGTTATTGTTGTCACCGTCGCGATTGCCTTCACCATTGACCTCGTTGTGTTTGTCCTTGTAGCTGACCAGGTCGTTCATCGTAAAGCCGTCGTGGCTGGTGATGAAGTTGATACTGCAATAAGGAGCGCGGCCGGCGTGCTCGTACAGGTCGGACGAACCAGCCAAACGAGTTGCCAGCGGACCGGTCATACCACCATCACCGCGCCAGTACCGACGCACGTCATCGCGGTAGCGACCATTCCACTCGGCCCAGCGCAGATCACCGAACGATCCGACTTGATATGCGCCGGCTGCATCCCAAGCTTCCGCAATGATCTTGGTATCAGCCAACATAGGATCTTCGGCGATCTGTTCGACCAAAGGTGGGTTGGGCATCAAGTTGCCATAACGATCGCGCGACAGAATGCTCGCCAGGTCAAAGCGGAATCCATCGACGTGATAGTTGTGAACCCAGTGTCGCAAGCAGTGGAATATCAACTCGCGACAAATCGGGTGGTTGCCATTGAACGTGTTACCGCAACCGGAATAGTTGCTGTAATGGCTACCACCGCTGTTGAGAATGTAATAAACCTGGTTCTCAAGTCCTTTGAACGATAGGACTGGACCAAGTTCATTACCTTCGTTGGTGTGGTTGAACACCACATCCAAAATCACTTCGATCCCAGCCTGGTGCAAGGCCTTGACCATTTGTTTGAACTCGACCACTTGGGCTCCTGGCTCGCCGCTGGCAGCATAACCGCGGTGCGGAGCAAAGAAGGCCATAGGGTCATAGCCCCAATAGTTTGGCCGATCCAACTTGTTTCCATGAATGTCGAAAATCGGGAACTCATGCACCGGCATTAGTTCGACCGCGGTCACCCCCAGCGACTTGAGGTACGGGATTTTTTCGATCACGCCCAGGTAAGTGCCTGGATGTTTGCATTCCGAAGTTTTACTCTTGGTAAAACCGCGCACATGCATTTCATAGATGACCGTGTCGGCCAGTGGCCGACGCAAGTGGCGATCGCCTTCCCAATCGAAGTAGTCATCGACCACGACACACTTGGGCGGCCGCAAAACACCATCGGTGCTCTTTTGAAAGCAGCCAGCCAGCGCTTTGGCAAATGGATCGATCAGACGTGCATTGCCATCGAACCACTGTCCGGATTCAGGGTCGAACGGTCCGTTGGCTTGGAAGTGATACAGTTGGCCAGGGCCAATGCCCGGCACAAAAGCACTCCACACATCGCCCCAGCGATCGGTATCGCGATCAAAGTCGATGATTTCGCTGGGCTCGCGATCATCGACGTGATCGTACAGCAGAACGCGCATAGCGGTAGCGCTGCGGCTGAAGACTACAAACTGCACACCGCGGTCAGTGACCACGGCTCCGAAAGGTAATTTGTAAGCAAATTGTAACTCTGGGTGCGGATGACGCATGAGCATGCTGTCGTGTTTCCTTCTCAGCGCAATATTATCAGTGAGGCCCGGGGACAAAGGAAACATACCACTGCCTTTGTACACGCCGTTCGAATCTGGACCGCCACTGGAGGAATTCCTTCAGCGATCGTGTTCGATAAGCCAGCCAACTAAGGATTGCGGGAAGGTCGGGTTAGTGTGATCCAGTAAGACAATCCAGCCATGCCGGCCACGCACCCCCGCGCACCTCGGAGTTGTGTCACCTGCGTAAACTGAAGCATCTAACTAGTTTAAATCGACATTCGTGAGGGCTAAGTATAGCGATTAACGAAACTCGCGTGGTACCCAATAGCTGATGGCACTCGATCTGCCCGTAGCCGCCTCTGAGGGAAGATAGTCCTCTTTGGAGTGCGGTGCCATGTGGCACCGCTTTGATGTAAGCGAAGTCTCCAGCCGCAGCCTGAGTCACTCTGAAAGTTTGGAGTCACTTGGTTCGAGCAGGCTGCGGTACAGTTGGGTTAGGACATCAAAGCTACGGCTACGCCGCAGCACTCCATATGGAGTGCGGTGTCATCTGGCACCGCTTTGATGTAAGTGAAGACTCCAGCCGCAGCCTGAGTCACTCTGAAGGTTTGGAGTCACTTGGTTCGAGCAGGCTGCGGTACGGTTGGGTTAGGACGTCAAAGCTACGGCTGCGCCGTAGCACTCCATATGGAGTGCGGTGTTATCTGGCACCGCTTTGATGTAAGTGAAGACTCCAGCCGCAGCCTGAGTCACTCTGAAGGTTTGGAGTCACCTAGTTCGAGCAGGCTGCGGTACGGTTGGGTTAGGACGTCAAAGCTACGGCTACGCCGCAGCACTCCAAAGCCGCAGCACTTCGAGGAGCTTATTGCCGCTTAGTGGGGCGCCATTTGGGAGTGGCTTCGCTGGTGGCCTCGGGCAGCGTGGATGAGCTGGGGGGAGTATAAGGTGGTGCAGAGGCGTTGGGGCGCGAAGCGATTTGCGCTGGCCGCCCAGGTAGACTCTGACCGGCTCGAGCGAGCATCTTCTCCGCTTCGCTGTTGCGAGCTTCCAAGAGTGCGATCTTCTCGGCTTGCTGGGCAGCGCGATCGCGCAGAGTGCGATACTCGGAAACCAGTTTGTCGTTCTCGGCCTGCAACTGCTTGACTTGCGAACCACTGAACAGGCCACAGCCCGTGAGAGTAAGCGGCAGCAGCATGCAACACCAAGCCGCTAGCCGAAAGACGCTGGCGGCGAGCTGATATCGGTGTGATGGTGAATGACTAAACTGCCGCACGCCCAATCCTTTGTCGTTTCGGCGAAATGCTTTGGTGCTTGATGTTCTGGCGACGTCGATGACTCTTCGACTCGGAAGAGTAGCAAAAATCAGCCCGGACGCAAAGAGCGAATCCGGGCTGAATTTGATACATGTTGAGAGCCGTAACGTGCGGCCCTCCGAGGCCTATCTACCGCGCTTCGGTTCGCTGTCCAGTTTGTTCCCTGACTGATCGTCATTTGAGTCGCGACGCTCTTTGTCCTGGCGGTAACGAGCCTTGCCTTGTGACTGAGATAGTGCTTCAGATTGCCGCTGCAGTTCTTCAGTCTTTTTTTCGATCGCTTCTAGTCGCGCTCGTGCGCGCAGCAGTTCTGTGTTGACCTTCTCCGTGGATTTGCCTGTGTATTGCTTTTCCAGCTCCTCCATCTCTTGCCTGGCCGCCTCTCGCGTTTGTGACATGAGCTGCAGGTTGTGATTGAGCAGTTCGGCTTGCTGGCGTGTTGCCACCTCATTCGCGGCTCCAAAATCAGGGAAGGCATCGAAGCGTTCGCCCCAATTTTGGTTCTGAAAAAAACGCATGGTCTTAAATGGTTCTCCCAACTGCTCCGATCCTGGATTCCAGTCCAGAGCATCACTTTCGCCTAAGAGAGTTTTGACGCGGCGATCGACGATCTGGTCGGCGTGGGTTTCACGTTGCTTGAGCACTTCACGCAACTCATTCAGCCGGGCCTCCAGCGCTTCGACTTGCTGGCGACGTTTGCTCTCTAGTGCTTCAAACTCGGATTGCACAACTCCTTTGAGCTCGGACTTCAGCTTTTCATATTGAGCAGGATCATTGCGAGCTGCTCTAGCTTTTTGGACCAGGCTGCGACTGCGCTGCTCCAACTCGGATTGCTTTCTAGCTTTCCCCAGCCACGCCTTTTTTACTTGTCCGGGATCGAGCAAGAAGAGATCGTCCGCAGGCAGGGCTTCATCCGGCGGAGCTAATTCGTCCTCCATCGCTTCCGCGGCTTCTTCGTCCACCCCATCTTCCTGTGCTTCGAAAGCGACATCGTCCGCTACAGATTTGAAGACATCTTTGACTATGTCGACAGACACGTCGACTTCAGCTTCCGCCGCGTCGTTGGGATCTTGCGGAACCGTGGCGGGTGGATCATCGCCTGCCCAAGATTGCGATGTAATTAATACAGCTACCGCCAGCAGACCAGTGGCCAGGTAGGGCCAGGTGGATTTGAACACTTGGTTCATCTTTGATTCCCTCGGAATTTACGATTTGAAAGTTACGGTTTGCATTTCACGTTTTTAGCTTCACGTTTTAAGGATCGCGTTTTCAGCTTCACGATTTTGATTTCAAGGTTTACAGGTCATAGCTTGAGCTCTGCTTCCAAAGCAGTGATTTCGCGATCGATGTCTTCGAGGGCCCATTCGATATCGATCGGAGCTACCGGCTTGACGATTGGCGGAGGCTGCGGCGGGATCGGGGCACTCTCGTTAACGACAGGCGGACTTGGCCATAGGGTCATGCCTACCAGTGCGATCAACAACACGCCCACACCTGCTTGTAACCATCGAAGCTGTCGGATCGGTTTGTGTTCACCCAGTCCGATTAGGGCGTCGGGCAAGGCATGTCGTTTGGGATCTTGCCAGTGTGATAAGGCTTCGCGCAGCCAAAGGGCCAGGTCATCGCCCGCTTGCACGCGCTGTGTGGCACTTTTGGCGTGCAGTTTCTCGACTAACGCCACCAGCCAGTTGGGCACATGCGGATGTGTTTCATGAATGGAACGCGGTGTGTCTTCGGACAGTCTGCGCAGAGCGGCAAAGGGTGTGTCGGCGCGAAACGCCGAGCGGCCAACCAGCATCGCATAGATGACACTGCCCAAGCTAAACAAGTCGGTGCGATGATCGATGGCTTCGCCTCGGGCTTGCTCGGGCGACATGTATTCCGGTGTACCGGCGATCGCCCCGCTGCCGGTGACCGTGGCTTCATCCAAAGCCCGCACGACTCCAAAGTCGGTGATCATGGCGCGTTCGGTTCCATGTTCGACCAAGATATTGGCCGGTTTGATGTCGCGATGCACCAGCCCTTGGCGATGCGCGGCGGCCAGGCCATCGGCTACTTGACTAGCCACACGCAGCACGGCGTCGATTTCCATCGCGCCATCGCGATCGATGCGCTCTTGCAGCGATTCGCCCGCAATAAGTGGCATGATCAAAAACGGTGGATCATGTTCGGCGTACACACTATGAATGGGTACGACGTTCGGATGCACGACCGCTGCCGCCGCGCGGGCTTCGCGGATAAAACGTTGACGCGCAATGCCGATAGCGGCCAGGTGGGGATGCATGGCTTTGATGGCGATAGGCCGATGCAACTGCGCATCCCAGCCTTCCATCACGATGCCCATACCGCCGGCACCCACGATTCGCTTGACCAAGAAACGATCGATCAAGCCAAGCGTGTCCGGCTGATGTTGATCCGGACCGACAGGCTTTAGCCAACTCACCAACGAAGCAGGCAGGGAGTTGCTGGCCGGAAGTGCGCCCAACCGCTCTGCATCTTTCTCATCAGTCGTCGCGCTTGCAGTCGCAGTCAGACTCATGCGCACGCTCTCGATCGAACTCTGCCAATCGGCGTCGCTGCGCGAATCATCGTCCAGCAGTTGTCGGCACTTGTCGCAGTGATTCAGATGTTGACTAGTCCAAGTTAGTTCATCAGCGGTTAACTGATCATGGACCAGGCGTTTGAGCAGGGCGTGATTGCACTGGTCGTGCGAAGGGTCTGCGAATCTGTGTTTAGCGATCATGACTTGGACTCCTCCCAACGGGCAGAGTGTTGTTGGACCCAATCGCGAATTTTGGCCAGGGTACGACTACGCGCGACATACACGTTCCCCACATCCATGTTCAACTCTTGGGCTACTTGTTCCGGTGATCTGTTCTCGACCGCAGAGAGCCAAAACGCGGTCCAGGTTTGAGGCTGAATCTGTTTGCGCACATGTTCGGCTGCCATGACAAACAGCTGCTCCTGCCATTGTCGATGCAGCAGTTCCGCTTGACTGATTGCCAAGGGCTCACGGGCACAGAGCTGTTCAGGTTCGACACCGGCCGCTCGCAACCTCTCGTCCAGCGGTTGACGCGTCAGGCGATTGAGCGTCTTGTTTTTGGCAATCGTGCTCAGCCATTTTCGGAACGAACCGGTGCGGGCCCCAATCTGATAGGTATCAATGGCTCGGACGACAGCCATCAAAACATCTTGCACCACTTCTGCCGCATCGGCTCGCTGCAATCCCCGCTGGCGGGCCACGCGCTCGATCAGCGGTGAGTACAAACCGACGAACTCTTCCCACGCCGAAGCATCGTCGCGGTCGCTGAGCCGCAAAATCAAACTGGCTCGAGTTGTTGGAGAGGCGCCCATCGGTCAATTCCAAGGAAAACTGGCTGGTCATCAATGATAACCCTGGGGCGCACCAGATTCTTACACGCGTTCTTGAAATTTAAAGCAGAGCTTCACACTTCGAACTTCACACTTCACCCCTGACCTTTGACGGAGATGAGCATGAGTGTCTCCAGCCAGGCTTTCCAGTTGGGAATTGTTAGCGGTGATAGCACACCTTCGTTGAGCGCGGGAAAGACGGCGTTGCGACCGGATTCGGGATGAAAGATCTGGGTGGTTAGCATGCCACTTTCATCGACCGACAGACGCAACTGCAAAGCGCTTTGCGGTGGTAACCCGGGGAAGGCTTGGCTCAAATCGAGGCTGCCCAGTCGATGCCAGGTCGATTGGCCCACGCCGGTGCTTTCAATCATCTGCAAGACGGGTACTTGTTCGGCAGGCGCACTCCGCAGTGATCGCGACACGGCCGCTGGCAGGCTAGAACCAGCTTGAATCAAGATGCGGGGCTTCGATCTGCCCTGTCCATCGGCGACCAACAAACCCAAATCATAACTAGTGGCCGAGCGCACTTTCGGTAGCGTGGGATTGCTGGCAGCCAAGGGCATCAGATGCTGAGCGTGCAAGGCCGCTCCTTGAGCTATATCTTGTTTCTCGAGATAGGTTACCGATTGGCAGTGGGGAAACATCTGTTTGACTTGACGCTTGAGGGCATCGATGCGCATCAGTCCGCCAGACAGAATGATATGGTCGATCTCAGCCGTTTCAGCTCGGGCCGACGCGCAAGCTTGTTTGATTACTTGTCCAATGGCTTCAACCAGATTTGGCGCTAATTGCAGCAGACCATCTTGAGTAAGGTTTTCGACGATGTTGGCTTGACGCCATTCGAATTTGACTTCGACCTTCGAGCTCTTCATTAACCGTTGCAAGGCCATTTCCACGGTGCGTTGCAAACGAGCCGCTGCGACCATATCTTCGCGCACGTCACGATTATGCAATGCCCGAAAACGCTCGCTGAAAAACTCCGCCAGGCGCGATTGCCATCGCAGTGTACCCAGTTTGATACTGCCACAACTGCCGCGCATCGAGGCAACTAAACCTTGTACATCGATAACGCTGGCCTCCAGGCCCGTGCCGCCCAAATGCACAGTCAGGATAGTGGAGTTGCTGGCCAGGCCACGTGAGCCAGGCGGAGAAAAACGCATTTGTGTATCGATCCACGCAGCCACCGCAGCCAACGGTTTATCCACCAATTGCAACAGTTCCAACCCGGCCACCTGACAAGCGTTATGCATGGCCAGGCGATGCATCTGGTCATAGCTTGCCGGTACGGTCAGCACGACATGCGATGCGCCCGGCACCGCTGTCAACGAACTGTTCACCAAGTAACGCAACATGGCGGCCAACGGAATCTCGGGCGGTACCATGCGGCCACCAAAGGGACGTTCGATTTGCTTTAAACCGATCCAGCGCTGCAAGCAGTGAAAAACTTTGTCGGGTTGCGTTTGCCGAAGTTGCGCGGCTTCGGCGCCGATGACCACGTGTTCGCCATCGCTCCACAGCATATTGCGAACCTGGTTGCCACCGCCAGGCAGCTCGATCGCGGCTGAACCGGTTTTGGAATCATAGTGAGCCACGCTGGATGTCAGCATCCCTAAGTCGATAGCTACTGTGCCCAATGATTTTGAAATCGTTGAATGACTGGTGCCACCGGAAGTCGGTCGATCTGGCAAGACGCGCAAGCCCGATAGTCCCGTCGAGGTGGTTGCAGTTCCACGATCTTTGCTGAGCAAGTTCGAATGGGTGAGGGCTTCTAAAAGTGCGCCGGCTGATGGAAATCGCTCTATGGGCGACTTGGCTACCAGGCGTTGAAAGATGGCATCGATCCGCAAATCGACATCGCCGCGAACTTCGTAGAGCTTCGGAGGAGCTTGACGCAACTGCGCCATCGCGACTTGCATCTGTTCGCCGATAAACATTGGGCGACCGGTCATTAGAAAAAATAGTGTCGCGCCTAAGCTGTATAGATCGCTGCGCGCATCGACTTTGTCGGGATGTTCGACTTGTTCAGGCGACATGTATTCGACAGTGCCCATGAACACGCGATTCGAATCGCTCAGTTCGCGCGGTCGTTCCAGTTGAGCCAGTCCGAAGTCTAGGATCTTGAGCGTACCGGCCGTATTGAGCATCAAGTTGCTGGGCTTGATGTCGCGATGAATGACGCCTTGGCGATGCGCGTACTCCAGCCCCCGCGCAGCTTGAGAGAGAATATCAGTAGCCAATCCAGTGGGCAGTGGGCCTTCGCGCGAGACGCGGCGCGAGAGCAACTCACCTTCGACTAATTCCATTACCAAGTAGTGCATCCCGCCAGCGCTGCCCGCATCGAAGGCTGTCACGACGTTGGGGTGCATCAACTTGGCAACAGCACGAATTTCATGAAAGAATCGCTCGAGCAAATCTGGTCGATCGGCGATGGACCGTGACAAGATCTTCAGCGCGACCTGCCGGTTCATCGTGCGGTGTTCGGCCCGAAACACCTCACCCATACCGCCGGCTCCAATGCGTTCCAGCAGCAAGTACTCGCCGAGAATTCCCAAAGGTCCGCCACCGCTTTGCGAAGCAGGCGTAGATTCCGAATCGAATTCCAGTTCCAACGAATCATCGACTGCCCCATCCAAGCCTGCGAAGCGGGTAAATTCGTCCTCGCTGGAACGTGGCTTTTCCGATGCGTTTGGGTCGGGCGCTTGGTCCGCAGCCATCAAGAGCCTCAAGGGTGGAATATAAAGTTACTGTTAGATTGAAACCGTTGGCGTGGAATCGAAACTGGATTTGGCGGTACCTAATGCTGTGATGCTGATATGTTAGCGGTTTGGTGGCCCCTTTGTGCATACATTGGGGCTAGATTTCGTGCCATTTGTCCGCCCAAGGGGCGGCACTGTGGTAAAGGGGGCACCCGAGGCGTAAACTTGAAGCAAGCACTAGGTTCCCTTTTGGTCAAACCACATAAGGTTGGTAGCTTGGCCGACGCGTCCAGTACGAAAGTTCCGCTCTCCAATCCGCCGCCGACCCTCGGCCGTGCGTCGGCGCAGTTCGCGCACGCCGATAGCAGAATGAACGAGCAACTTCCCGTCGACATCGGCAACTCTACAGTAGCTCACCCGGGCTGGAAAGATGATCCTGACGTCCAGTTGATGCTGCGGGTGCAAGGTGGCGATGCATTTGCCTTCGAGCAATTGATGAAACGATATCATGGACGATTGGTACGTATTTTACGGCATGTTTGCGGCGGGGATGAATCGGCCGAAGACCTGGCTCAAGACGTTTTTCTACGCGTCTTTCGAGCTCGGGCCAGTTATCAACCGTCCGCCAAGTTTTCGACCTGGCTATTCCATATTGCCCACAATGTCGCCAGCAATGCCCTGCGTGATCGGCGTCGCCGCAAAGAATTTCAAATCAGTCCGCCTAGTTCGGGTAGTCAATCGGGCCTGTTATCTTTGGATCAGATGGCGATGGCCTCCAGCGGAGTCATGCCGGCGCGTCGGCTGGATAAAGTAGAACGCGCGGAGATGGTCCAGTTGGCCATCGAAGCCCTTAACGAACGCCAACGCATGGCGCTGCTCTTGTGCAAATATGAAGGACTCAGTTATCAAGAAATTGCAGATGCCATGGAACTGACTGTGCAGGCAGTCAAATCGCTGCTCAGCCGGGCGCGAGTTAACCTCAAAGCAATGTTGGAACCCTACGTCAGTTTAGGTCAGGTAGCAGGTTCGACGATCCAAGAACCACCCGCCGCTGGTGACCTAAACGACCAACCATAACCCACCGTATGAATTCCTCACCTAACGATCCAGGTTCCGCCTCCACCGAGTCGCTAGACAGAGCCGCCCTCGATCCCATGTCGATGGTGCCTGTCTCGGAAGACGACGAGTTGTTGGTAGCGTACCTGGACGGCGAATTAGACGCGACGCTGCGCGACCAGGTTGAATCAAATCTGGCCGCCCAGCCCGCACTGCGTACGCGGCTCGATCAGTTGCGGGCTGCCTGGGATCTGCTGGACGAATTACCTGTCATCCAACCCAGTCCACACTTTACGCAGTCGACCATCGAGATGGTGGCCATGAGTGCGGCCAACCTGCAACCCTCGACGACGGGTGCGAAACTCAAGACCCTGCGGCGCTTTGCCTGGTTACTGTTGTTGCCCATGGCTTTGGTTGTCGGCTACATCGCCACCCGCGCCTGGCAACGTGCCGAAGAACATTGGGCGGTCGCGGAGTTGCACGTCCTGGCCGATTGGGATGCTCTAGAAGATGTGGGCAGTTTCCAGTGGCTCGACAAGATTCACTCCATCCAGAAAGATCTGGTGCGCGTTAGCAAGCGAGCCACCGCGAACTCCAACCTCGGAGTAGGCCTGGTACCGAAATCCACTACCGAGCGCCGCCAGTGGATCAGCAGGCTCAGTTCCACCGACCGAGATCGGCTATCGGCGAACTTGGAGAAGTTCAACGAATATACCCGCAATCATTCTGCACAAGAGCGCCAGAAGATTATTCAATTAGGCAATCGCATCTACGCCAGCGATGATGCTGAAGGCTACCTGGCCAGCGCGCGCAGCTACGCCATCTTCTTGGGCGATATGAACGTCAGCGACCGAACTACGCATCAGGACGAACCAGATCTGGATAAACGCATGCTCGACTTGCAGAGTCGAGTCAATCGCAAGTTGATTGAAGTTTATGCAAGCGACTTGACGCCTGATTCACCCGATCGTCAGGCGGTCGAAGAATGGAAGCGTCAAATGCGGTTGGATTATCGGGGGCAACTACCGCGCGATAGCGTGGAGTTCGACCTGGCGCGCAAGGTGGGCTTCGGCGATTCAATCATTGAGTCGGAAGATCTCGATTTGCTGCTGGAGAGTTTATCGCCCGAGGCTCAAGAGATCCTGGGGCGATTGCCAGATCCAACTTTGCAAGAGATGGCGCTCATCATCTACTTTGCCAATCCATCGCAACAGCGGCGCACAGTAGATCGTACGGCCGCCATTGAACAGTTTCAAAAACTACCGCGCGAGCGTCAGGCTCAATTGGAATTCTTACCGCCTGAACAAGTCCAAGGTCAACTGGGCGTAGGTGCTGACCCACGTCGCCGCACCTTCCGCGGTCAACGCTAAGGCTTGCGTAGCCACCGTCGCCAGACGGTGGACTGAGTTGGCGGCGCCATCCACCCTCTTGGCAGCGGTGGCTATCTAATTAAGGCTTGCGTTTGGCGGTGCCCGTCATGAAGGTCACCCACTTGCCGTCGCTGCCCAGCATCTTGCTGGTCATGATGATTTCATCTTTCGACTTGAATTCGTAGATGTCTTGGAACTTCGTTAACTTACCGCCGCCCATAAAGTTTGGCCCGTCGGCTTCCAGCGTCAAGATCTTGTCGGTCTTGTCGACGCTGCCTTCGTATTTCCACATAAAGTCAGACATTGAATCGACCCAGGTACCTACGTACATCTTTTTGGCCGCATCGTAGCCAATAGTCTGAACGCCAGTCATCGGGGTTCCAGCCATATCGCCTTTCATTTCATTGACGACCCAGAAACCGCCCAGCTTGCGTGAGGACAGCGTGCCTTGGCACTCCATGGCTGGTTGATCGGGACCCATCGAACCCTTGGACTCGGTGGTCCACTGACCTACAAATTTCTCTAACCAGGCGTGCTGAGCGGTGGGCTCGGGCATAGCCGGTCCTTCTTGCGCATAGGCGGCGCTAGAGATTGCCAATAGTGCAAGGGCTAGTGTGTGAACCATAAAGGACTTCATCTGAATTGTCTCCAGTTCTAATGGAATTCGAAGGAACGTTTGATTGGCGCAAGACCTTAAGCCGACTTGCCTGTGCGTGGTCGTGTTTCTACATGTCGAGTAAAGTTATCCAGGATCGCTTGCCAGCCAGCGCGTTGTTGATCTGCAGAATGCTCTTCTTCACCGTCAAAGGTGACGCGTACCGTAGTGCTGTCGGAACCATCAGGGGCCTGATCAAACTCAACGCGTGCCTCCCGATCGCCGAACGAGTACTCGATTAACTTGAGAGGAACGATGTGCGTATAGGTGCCAGCGAAATCAAATCCAAAGCTACCGTCTTTGGCTTCCATACGCGACGAAAACTGCCCGCCGACGCGCAAATCCACTGTAGCCGCTGTCGTATGCCAATCATCCGAGGCTGCGTTCCATTGCTTAATGTCATCGGGGTTGGTGTAGGCCTGCCAGACCTCTTCCACCGGTGCTGCGACCATCGTCTCAACTGTTATTTGCATGTACCTACTCATTCGTTCAAAAATACCGTTGGTGTCAAAATGCACCTGACACATTGTCGCTTCTGCCAAAGATAATTCGACAGCTGCGGAACAATTTTTTGCGAATCGAGGCATCTTTTGATATCAGATTGAGACGCGCGCCCTGGGAGTGCGGTGCCATTTGGCCCCGCTTTGATGTAAGTAAAGTCTTTAGCCGTAGCCTGAGTCACTCTGGAAGTTTGGAGTCACCTAGTTCGTGCAGGCTGCGGTACAGTTGAGTTAGGACATCAAAGCTACGGCTACGCCGCAGCACTCCAAAGCGCAATCCAATGGTTTGCAGATACTTGATTAGAAGGTGCTAAGCGGCTGGGGACAGCCGCTCTACACGAAGGCTTTGATGTAAGTAAAGTCTTTAGCCGCAGCCTGAGTCACTCTGAAAGTTTGGAGTCACCTAGTTGGTGCAGGCTGCGGTACAGTTGAGTTATGACATCAAAGCTACGGCTACGCCGCAGCACTCCAAAGCGCAATCCAATGGTTTGCAGATACTTGATTAGAAGGTGCTGAGCGGCTGGGGACAGCCGCTCTACACGAAGGCTTTGATGTAAGAGAAGTCCTCAGCCGCAGCCTGAGTCGCTCGGACAGTTTGGAGTTACCGAGTTCGTGCAGGCTGCGGCACGGTTGGGTTATCACATCAAAGCTACGGCTGCGCCGCAGCACTCCAAAGGCTGCGCCAAAGCCATCTTTCGAGAAAATCTTTTCCGCTTTGGTGGCTGTGCCGAATCGCTGGCTGGAATAGCTGCATAGCTCTTGTAATTCCGTTGCTGCCCGACAACGTAATACCCAGGATTCTCCTTGCATCGGCCTGACTATGAAAACTGCTCGCAGAAGCGCACGCAAATTGCCCAAGGTTCGCAGGCGTCAACTCCAAGTCGAACTGCTCGAAAAGCGACTGTTATTGGATTGCGATCCGATTGCTTCACCGCTGAATACGGCGCAACGGCAAGCTTTAATCAGCGGCATGAGGGATCTGGCCACCTGGACCTCTCAGCTGGCTTCCACTGGCCAGTTGAATTCTCCGCTAGCGGTGCTCGGCTCGTCGATGGGCCAGGTCGCCAACCCCGCCGACATGCTCAACTTGGGTATTATTGATGCCCTCAATGCAGCTACCGCGTCGGCTACCAACACGACCCAGTTCGTCGACGCGCTGCAGGGGCTCTCGCGCACCAGTGGCAATTTGACGATATCCGTCGATCCTGGCGTGACGGGCGGACTGGTTAGTTGCGCCTCGGCCAACGAACTGCAATTCACCTTCCAGTTCAGCATCGTTAAGCACACCGCCAGCCCGGTACAACTCGACTTTGGGCCTGAAGTCGCCGCGGCTGGGCTGAGCGTGGCAGGTCCGCTACCGACGCCGATTGACAGCCAGCTAGATTTTTCCTTGACCTTCGGCCTCGACTTAACGGCGGGGCTGACCAGTGATCAGTCCTTCTTCATGCGTCCGGCCAGCTTGTCGATTGGAACTGAGGTTGCCGCCAGCAACTTGTCCGCTCCCTCCAAGCTGGGCCTGCTGGCTACACAACTTGTCGGAGGATCGCTGGATCTCGATGCCGGCATCGATGTTTCGTTCACTAATCCGGATTTCGATCCGCTGGGTAATATTACGCTGGCCGAACTCAAGGCGCAGCCAGTTAGCGTCATCGCATTTCAGGGTGTGACCTCGGCCAGTCTGTCCGGCTCGTTGCCTGTTACGGCTACGCTGGGAACGCAAGTCTTCGACGCTGCGCTCCTGGGTTCGACTCCAACTCTCCAACTCAGCTCGAGCAATGTCTTCGCTGGCTCGGCGTTGGTGAAGGCGCAGGCCAACTCGAGCCTGGCTGAGTTGCAGAACTTCAATCATCTGACACCCTCTGGCTTGGTAACGGCCTTGGATCGTACTGGCCGCGCGATTGAGGAGATGGCCACGTCACTAGATGTGAATCCCGATCTCGGTGGCTATGGATACACTGCGGCCCAAGCCAGTCAGGTCGCCGATTTCACCAAGGCCTTTAGTCCTCTGCAGCGATCGTTGTACGATCCAGTGATTACCGCTTCGTCTCCGATGCGCGAGCAGTCGGGTTATAGCTTGATCAACAATGCTGTATTCACCATTAGGATTAACGATGTCGAGTCCCAAGATGTGACTATTGTGCGGGAGAGTCAAGGGTTTCAGGAAAACACCATCTCGTTCATTAATCGATCCTTGCCCACATCGATTCGTAGTCGGATCAACGCTTTTGGAACCACGGGAGTAGGCGGCAGCTACTTGAATTTTCGCGCGGTCGATCCGGCCATTACCAAACTGGAGATCTTGATCAGCGATCGCTCAAGCTCGATCACTTACAACTTGGGTTTTGAGCCAGGGCAAGTTAGTTTGCCCAGCTACAAGTTTGATACAGTTCAAGCCTTCGCGACGCAGTTTGCTGCCTTAACGAACTTAGTCAATATTGTGCCGGAGTATGACCTGGTCAATCATCGCCTGTCCTTCCGCACCAATGTACTGGGCAGTACGCAGAGTCAGACAGTGCCGTTGCAGTTCGACGCTGGCCTGGGCCCCCTGAATTATCTGAAACCATCGACCGCTACTTTTACTGCCACACCAACCTTTGACGGCCGTGTAGCGATCGATCTCGATGAACTGCCTACAGTGTTGACTGGCAGTGGCGATGCACCGGCGGATGGACGGTTATCTGGGCAGGCCCAATTTCAAATATCGCTCGATGGCGCTCTGCCAGTAACGGTGAGTGTAGTTCGTGATGTAAGTAATGTTTCACTGGATGACTTAGTTACCGATTTAAATGTCTCGATTGCACTGACTAGTTTGAAAGGTAAAGTGACGGCCGGTCGCACCGGGGCCAGATTAACTCTTGCGTCAGCCACTGGTACCGGAATGGTAGTTACGGCCGACGGAGCCAACCCCGCAGCCACGCAATTGTTTTTGGTGGGCACGGGCGCTGTTACTCAGTGGAACAAGAGTGTGCACATAGCCAGCGGCGCTCAAGTCCGCCTCAACGGACAGATCACGGCCGATAACTTAACCGGCGCGGCTAGTCTGGGAATCATGCCGCTCTCGCTAACGAGTGGATCACTGAACATTCTGACCGATACCAGCAGTAGTTCTGTGAACCTGCTGTCGCTAGAAGA
Source organism: Rania fehmarnensis (assembly GCF_056494185.1). Lineage (NCBI taxonomy): Bacteria > Pseudomonadati > Planctomycetota > Planctomycetia > Pirellulales > Pirellulaceae > Rania > Rania fehmarnensis. Next base: position 6,837,955 of record NZ_CM151398.1, on the reverse strand, counting down.
TTTTGCCGATGGCGCGGCCAGCGATTTTCTATTCGCTGCGCCTACGACTTCGCTGAGCGGCAACTTCGTTACCAGCGTGGACCCCGCGCTAGGTGTTAGCCCGTCCAGTCCAGCCAGCTTCACACTCGGCTTGAGTACCGCCAATCAATGGAGCACGCGACTGGTATCCAGTGCAGACGGACCTGCCAATGGTCAACTGCTGGATAGTGCACAACTGCAAATTACCTTAGGCAATGGAGCACCTGTTACGATCGAGGTGCCTGCCGACACCACGAACGCGTCGCTTGAGGATCTGGTTGCCGACATCAATTTTGCAATTGCGGCGACACGTTTGACCGGCAATGTTAGGGCGGTTCGCCAAGCGGATCGAATTGCGATCGAAGCCCTGGGTGCCTTTGCACTGGCGGTTGATGCACCGGCAGATTCGGTGGGCGATACGGTCTTGCATCTGCGTGGTCTGAGTGCGCCGGCGGCTATTGGGGCAACGCTCAATAGCGTCTTTCAAGAGAAGTTGCAGCCGCTGGTTGGGTTTAAGACCGAAGACTTCATTGCTGGCGTTGAAGAACTGGTAAAGCTGTTTGAAGAGGATAATCTACGACATTTGACAGCAGATATTCCTCTCTTGAACCAGAGCCTGGATGATGTGCTGGGTGTAAGTCAACGATTGAATAACTCGATTTTAGAGCTGCGTAGCAAATCTGGTTTAGCGTTGAAGACGGCGACTCAAGCGATTGCTGGAAATCTAAAGAATGCGATCATCGGCTTGCCCACGACCTTGCCTGCTGGGACCACCGACGATCTGAACGCCATCTATACCGTGCTGAAAGTTGCCGCCCAGAATGCCGAGCGCCCCGATGTACCATTCCAAGTCAATTTGGCCAGTGTCATCTTAGCGGCGATTGAGCCACTAACGGCGGCTATTGCCAAGGTGAATCGCCCGGGCGTCGATATGGTACCGCTGAACAACGCGCTCAATCAGCTGAAGGGCGTTACGCCTTCGCTGACGCAACTGGCCGATGTGTTTGGTTCTAGCCTGGGAGTGGGTAGCACGACCAAGACATTTACCAATGCGCAGCCGGGCGGATTCGAACAAGCATTGGTGGTGCGGACCAGCTGGGCTCCCAATACCACTCGCGCTATGCCGCTCAATACGATTAAGCTCCCGAATCTGGGGCCCATGAATTTTGATTCGTCGAGCGTAGTGAATCTGACAGCCGCTGGAGACTTCAAATTCGAGTTCGGCTTCAACTTCAGCGCCGGCAACTCATTTCTGCTCGACACAAGTCGCTTCAACGCGACCGCCTCACTTGCGTCGCCAGTAGCCTCATACCCTGCGACCATTGGTGGTGTGAACGCTACGCTCGGAAACCCCTCGCAGCCAGTCAATCAACGCATCCGCACCAGCAGCGGCAGTGCGCCCGCCACGCTAAATGTCTCCGTCAATCCAACATCGCATACAACCGACATCGGAAACATTCCCTTCAGTAGCGTCGCGTCAGCCCTGAACTATTCGGCCGTCAATGGAGTGCTCGACAATACCTATCCGGTTTATGTTTTGGGAAACCATCAAGGCAATGCGACGGTCAGTTGGAGCTTTCCGGGCGCTCTTCCACCGGCCGATCCCGTGATTGTACCGCCACCCTCGCTCAGCACTGTCCTCGAGAGCCTACCCTTCAACTTTAGTGTGCTGACCGATGGCATCGCGGTGTTCAACGAGGAACTGGAGAAGCTCGTCGAACGTCAGATTCTGGCAAACCTTCCTTTGGTTACCAACGACATCGACATACAAGATGGCTTTGTCAGCAAGCTAAACAATCTGCTGTTGCCTGCAGTCCAGGCGACGATCACAGAACATCCCGTCTATGACCAGGCCTTCCGTGAGGCGCTCTTTGAAAACCTAGAGGCTGCTTTGGGCAGCCTGATTGTGCCGGGTACTTTGAAAGTTGCACCTGGTGCCGTACCTGAGTTTCGTTTGCGCATTTCAGGTCATGATGTCTACCAGTCGGGACTGGATGTCGGATTGCCCGGTCTCAAGTTCCAAGTTAAGGATGGAGGAACGGTCAAGGTTGATTTGGACTTTGACCTGCTGCTGGGCTTTGGCTTGAGCAAGACGGAAGGCTTTTACTTTATCATCGACCATGACGTAGCAGATCCCGGTGCAGCCCAGTTTAAGTTAGACGTGGCTGCGGAACTGGACAAGGCTTCAACGTTTCAGTCTGAGCTGTTTGAGTTAAAGGTATCCGGAAGTCCGAAACTCGATGAGAGCGGTAATAGTCTTACCCGGTTTGGTACATCTCGGATTGATGTCAAGTTAGTCGATCCCGACAATCGTCTGACTATCGATCAGATCGACACTTCCCGGTTCTTGAATGAATTTGACATTCGCTATGGAGTCGGCGGAGCACTCTCCCAAATTAACATTCACTTGAAAGCCAACGATGGCGGTTCATCGTTTGGTGATCGGGATCTCCCAGGCATTGCCACCGATTTGGTAGTCACCCAGCAGTTCGGTGCGGGCTCATCGCTGTTGACCGACAGTGCCAAACCGCGAGTAGAACTCAAGAACATCGGGCTGAGCCTGGGATCGACTTTCGCCAAGATTGTCCAGCCCATCGTCAGCAAGGTCGACCAGTTCATTGCAACCTTCAAACCGTCGTTGTTGGCGTTGGATAAAGAAGTACCCATCATCTCGGCTTTGAGAAAGAAAGCTGGCGGTGAGCGACTGACTTGGATCGAAGCCATTGCCGAGTTCGACGAGGACTTGCGGCCAGTGGCCAAGATCATGCAGAATGCCATCGACATCATCAAGACCCTGGACCAATTGAGCTCAACGGTCAAAAGTTTCATTAACAATGGCAGTGTGATCGTCTTCGGAGACTATGTCTTCAATCCCGACTTCGATCTGAGAACGGAACACGCCGACGGATTGGATCCCAGCGATGAAAGCGTGGGACACTTCGTTCCCAACTCTGCTTTTGCGAGCACTTTTGATGGCACGATCTCGCCCTATATTCGCAGTCTCGACGAAGCCGCCGGGGAATTCTTAAGCGTAGATTTGCACGAAGACGGTTTTCGATTCCCGATCTTTGAAAACCCCAAGAACATGTTGCCGCTGTTGTTCGGCCGCGATATTACCTTCGTGACCTGGGACCTGCCAAAGTTTTCTGCCAAACTAAAATCACCAGAGATTTACATAGGTACGATTCCGGTTGGACCGGTGCCAGTCAGTTTGCATGTCGGCATGCTGTTTCAAGTCAGCGCTTCAATAAGCATGGGCTTCGATACGCGAGGCTTTCGTGATGGACATGATTTTGCCGATGGATTCTTCTTTAAAGACAATGGGCGTTCAGGTCCACCAGTGTTTTCAATTGGCGCTGGCGTGTATGCCAATGCAGCCGCTGGAATTCCTTTCGTAGCCAACGTCGGTATACAGGGCGAGCTAACGGCCAATCTGACGGGCCGCTGGAACAATCGCGACTATGACGACAAGTATCACTTGGATGAAATGCTGGATAACTTGTCAGTAGGTCCGCATTGCCTGGTCAATCTCGGAGGCTCGATCGAAGCCCAATTGTTCTTCTACATCAGTGCCTTATTGTATAGCACCACGATTCCCATCACGCCACGGATAACGCTCTTCGATTTTGGCATCTTCTCTTGCTCACCGTTGGCGGCAACTGAACCTAATTTGGCTCACGTCGTTACGACGCCCGGCACGGAGATGGACTTTGAAAACAACGCGCTAGCCCCCAACACGCTGGTGTTGCATGCTGGCCCGCTAGCCACCCTGCGCGGGCCAGGACAAACCGATACTGGCGAACGTTTTCAGGTCTTCCAAGAATCACCTGGCGTGTTCTCCGTAGCGGCGTTCGGACTAACCAAGAAATTTGGTTCTGCAGAAAACCCAGTGACCAGCATTTACGTCGATGCGGGTCAAGGTGCCAACTTCATCACGATTGATGAGAGCGTAACTGTTCCCGCTACGATTGTCGGTGGTGCCGGGGCCGATACGCTGCGCGGTGGTAGTGGCCGAAATCGTATCGTGGGCCGAGGCGGTCAAGATACTTTGATGGGTGGCGATGACGTCGACACGATCATCATTGGCATAGGCAAAGCGGAAGTTTATGGAGGCTCAGGTGATGACTTGATTACGGCGCTGGGTGGATCGAACTATATCGATGGCGAAGACGGCATCGATACGATCCGCGGTGGCCCGGACCAGGACACCATCTTCGGTGGTCGAGGTGACGACTTCATCTACGGCGGTGGTGGATATGACCGCCTCTTTGGTGAGCAGGGCAATGACCGGATCTTTGGCGAAGGCAGCCACGGAGTATATATCGAAGGCGGCCCAGGCAATAACGTTATCACTGGCAGCCCGGGCAATGACAAAATTTATGCCAGCACACCCAATGCCCTACCGGGAGTGTCTGGAGTAAACATAGTCTACGCCGAAGCAGGCAATGATGAAGTTTGGGGTGGGTCCGATAACACCACCACGATCTATGGCGGATCGGGTGACGATCACATCTATGGTGGCGAAGTCGGGGATTTGATCTTTGCTGGTTCTGGTGTCGATGTGATCCGGGGCTACGGTGGCAACGATACGATTTTTGCCGATTCAGGATCCAATACGATTTTCGGCGGCACCGGCGACGATTTGATTTATGGCAGCAGCGGCGCAACCTCGCGGCCATCCAACTGGCCCAGCCAAACACCTCCCCATTTTGATCCGACGTTCGCCAACAGCGGCTCCGACCTCATTTTGGGTGAAGCCGGCAATGACACGATCTACGCGGGTGTCGGTGGCGGAACTATAGATGGCGGTGCCAATGGCGACTTCATCTATGGCGGCAGCGGCAATCAAACTCTGCGCGGCGGTAACGGTGACGACATCATCTACACGGGCGATGGCAATCAAGTTCTCTCGGGAGATTCGGGCAACGATTTACTAGAACAATACACGACCGCTTCGCAAACGCTTACCGATACCACCCTTTTCGGTAGAGGCAATCATAGTTTCACGACCTTCGAACGCGTACGTTTGGTCGATACTTCGCCAGTAGGTGGCGCCGAATTCGATATTGGTGGCTATCGAGGCACGGCCACGCTGGTGGGTTCCATTGCAGGCAACGATACCGTAAGAGCCATCGTGGATGCCGATGTCATTTTGACCGATGGCAATCTGCGAACTTCGCTGGACGGTAGCTTTCTCCTGCAGAATATTACGCGCGCAACCCTGGGTGGGATCGAACTGGATAATGCGTTCGACGTTTCGCACTGGAGCGGTAGCGGTACGATCGTTGGAGGTAGCGGCATCGATCGAGTAGTCAGCCTGGCGGATGTCGATATGACACTGACTGATACGCTACTGACCCGCACTTCCGGGGCACCGATCGGCCTATCCAATATCAAGGCGGCTACTCTGGCCGGTGGAGCCAGTGATAACAGTCTCGATGCGTCCGGTTTTAGTGGGGCTGTATGGCTGTATGGAGGCAATGGCAACGATACCTTGCGCGGGGGCAGCGGCCATGATTACTTGGATGGAGGACTCGGAAGCGATCATCTATTTGGCGGTGCTGGCGATGACATCATCGTGGCTATTCAGGGCAGCGGCGCAACCATCGCTGCAGGCGCGGGTGACGACGTTGTCTATGGCAGTGCATTGAACGATTCGATCATGGGCGAGGCAGGCCGCGATCGCATCTATGGTCGCGGTGGCGATGACATCATATCTGGTGGTGCAGGTGATGACATCATCGTTGGTGGCGCCGGCAACGATCAGCTGAGCGGCGACCTGGGCAGCGATGTAATTGTAGGTGGTGCGGATAACGATACGCTCTACGCCTACACCTCGACTGGAGTCGGTGATGACGGAGCGGTGAACTATCTATACGGCGACTTTGGAACCGCGGGCGATGAACCGGGGATCGGTAACGATACCCTGATGGCAGGCAGCGGCAGCGATTTGAGCTTCGGTGAAGGTGGAGTCAATTCTTATAGTGGAGGCGGTTCAGGTGCCGTTACCCACGATGGCCGGGCCGCCGGTTTGCGTCCGACCACGCCGCCAGCCGAACCACCTGTTCCAGCACCGACCGCTTGGCCTCCCGTGTTAGCCGGACAACTCACTACTTTTGTCGACGGCGTCACTACGACCGGACGTTGGACAGAGCTGATGGGCTCAGCCAGTGGGCGTGGAATCAGCAATTCACCAGCGACTGCTCAATCACCAGCGCTGGTGATCGGCGATGCTGGTCCTTATGTGGCATGGATTGATGGGAGGATTGGTTCACCGCAAGTTTATGTCGCGCTCAATACCATCGCAGGTTGGCGAGAATTGGCCGGCAGCGCTCATGAAGGTGGCATCAGTCTGTTACCTGGTGCTGCCAATTCCAGCGCAGAAAAGCCAGCGATTGCAGTAGATGCAAGTAGCCAGCCCATCGTCGCTTGGACACAAGTAGTTGGCGCTAATCGCAATATATTTGTGGCCCGCTATGATGTGCTGGCCAACTCGGGCAATGGTGGTTGGGTGTCCCTGGGCAACTCGCTCAGCGTTGGTGGCATCAGTGGTACCGGTCGCGCTGAAGATGCCGCGATTGTGATGACCGCTGCTGGACCAGTGGTGGCCTGGCTGGAAACGACCGGCGGAATCAAGAATGTCTATGCCAAACGTTTCGATGGCACCAACTGGGTCGCTTTGGGTTCGACGGGCGCTAGTGGCAGCGGCATCTCCGCTTCTGCCAGCAGTGTTAACGAATTCGCGATTGCTGCGCAGCAAAATGGAGTTAGCATTGCCTGGACACAATCGCTAGGTGGTCGCAGTCAGATCTATGCCCGCACACTGGTGGGCAACAGTTGGAATGCCATCGGTTCGTCGACCAGTGGCAGTGGAATAAGTGGTACCGCAGGTAATGCCAACAAGCCCAGCTTGGCTTACGCGGGCATCGACCTCTTCGCAGCCTGGCAAGACACGAGCAGTGGGGTGAGCGAGATCTATGCCGCCAGGTTTGATGGAGCCAGTTGGACGGATGCTGGAGAACGGTCTCGCTCTGCAGGTGGTGTCTCAAATACGGGCGGTAGTGCTACTTCTCCTAAGTTGGCAGCCGTGGGCGATGACATCTCCCTGGTTTGGCAAGATGACCGACACGCAGCCGGCACAGGTAACTCAACTGCGCTGTATATCAAACGCTGGAGAGTCAATCAGTTCGTCGAAGAACTGCCTGGTGATGCCCGCGATCGCGGCTTGACATCGCTGGTTGGCTCCCCTGGAACCCACGCGGTCGCCATGGATGCTGCCGGTCATCCGATGGTGGTATGGAGCGATACTGCTTCGGGCAAGTCGGAGATCTACTTGCAAGCCAACAAGTTTGACCTCGGTACCATTCACTATGTGAATGATGCAGACACCACTGCGGAAAGCGTGGCTGTCAATTCATTTAGTACCTTGCCTGGCCAAGATTCCAACGATGGTTTGACACCGCAATCTGCCAAACGCACTCTGCAAGCCGTTATCAACGATGCTGCTCGTCCTCTGAGTGTGGGAGATGTGATTCTAGTCGACGCTGGATCCTATACAGGCGCTACGTTCAGCGGCGCGGCTAGCAATGGCATTTTGCTATTGGGGTCCACCGATGAACCCGCCATTCTGACCGGCCCTGTGAATGTTAACAATGTCTCTAACCTGGCTATCACGGGAGTTCGCAGTTTGTCTGGAATTCGCGTTACCGGTGGTAATCTGGTGACCGTACAGGGCAGCGAGTTCTTTAACGCGGGAATCACCTTGTCAGCTGGTTCCAAGTTGATGGTTGTCGGCAACCAATTCATCAACGCTTCGACGGGCATTGCGTTGGTCAATAACACCTCCGACGCAGCCATAATCGGCAACACGCTGCGCGGTGGCGCTCGCGGCATCGCTCTGCAGCCCGGCAGCACTATCAATGCGACGACGGGGGTCTTGATCCGCCAGAATCAAACGTCAGGTACCAACTGGGGCCTGTCGATTGAAACTGCTGGTCAAGGCAGAATTGAAAACAATCGCTTCGAGAACGCCACAACGGCTATCAACCTGCCGTCGTCTTTTTCCGGCCTCATCACCGATAACCAGGCGATCTACTCACAGACTGGCGTCTACTATGCAGCCGCCAACTTGCTCGATGCCAACTTGATCTATGGAAATGCAACTGGTATTCGAACGATCGTCAATTCCGCCACGACCGGTTTGGGCTACTTTGGTTCTACTCGCCCCAATCGCGTCGTGAAGAATAACACTGGAATTGTATTGCAGAATGCACTCGTTCAGAATCAATATCTAGCATTCAATACCAGTGGTATTGTCGGCACGGGCAACGTGGCACCACTGTCGCTGGAACTAGCCAATCAGATCAATCGCAGCGTTGTCGCCATCGACGTTACGGGTACGATTACCAATAACCGCTTGAGTCGCAACCAAACGGGTATCAAGTCCAAGAGCGGTCAACTGATCACCCACAATGAACTGACCGATAACCTGTTGGGGATCGACGTAACCAGCATCAACGATGCGCGGATCTTCAGCAATACGCTGGTGACAAAGCTTGGCACTAACATACGCGTAACCGGCGCATCCCGGCAGACAGAAATCCGCAGCAACCTGTTGTGGACTGACGATGGCTACAACATTTACGTAGCCGATGACAGCACAACCGGATTTTTCAGCGACTACAACTCGCTGATCGCGGGGCCCGACGGCAAGCTGGTCTACTGGACCAAAGATTTTGTCGACATCCTGGATTGGCAAGAGGATGTCTATCAATTCGATTTGCATTCCACTGGTACCACGGTGGTTGATCCCACTAACGCCCAGCCGCGTTTTGTAGCTCGCTGGCTGAATGATTTACGGGTCTTTGATCAAACGGCCCAGCTACGGTTTACCAGTCCTTCGCTGGATGTAGCGGATCCGCGCAGCGATCAGGGGCGTGCAGCTACATTTATTAATCTGCTTAGCAATCCGAGCTTTGAATCTGGACTCGACGATTGGACGGTGACGCCCAGCGCAGCTACCGCCACGGCCAATCCGCCAGCCTACGACGGCAGCAGTTATTTTACGGCCGCTTCCAATCCCACAACTTCGCTCGAGCAGACAGTGGATTTGATCACCAGTGGTTATGTGCCCGCCGATATTGACGCGCTGAAGTATGCCGTCACTTATGGGGCGCGCGTACGTTCAGCCGCTGAAGATTTGAAAGACCTGGGCAAATTGACGGTGACGTTCGTGGATCAAAACGGCACCACGATTGGTACACCCCAAGTTATCCAGTCCAGCAACGTTAGCGATCGCTGGGAACTGATTGGCGACAGGTCGTACCTGCCGGGTGGTACGCGAAAAATACGCTTCCGCGTCGATGCAGTCAGGCAGACCGGTTCAACCAACGATGTCTATGTCGATCATGCATTCATATCGCTCCTGTCACGCTCTGCAGGCGTCGATGCTGGGCAACAGGGCAATACCGCCAATGACGTTGATACCGCACCGCATTTACGTTTGACAACGCCCGATCTATACAAGGATTGGGAACGCAACAAGCCGATCGATATTCGCTGGGATAGCTTCGGCAATACGCTAGGCTCGCCGGTTTCGATCGATCTGCTGCAGGACACTGCGAGCGGACCACAACTCGTAACGCACATCACCACCGGAACTGTGGATGATGGTGTGTTTACTTGGATTGCCGCCAACAGTGGAATCGAATTCGGCACCCGCGGACTGCGCATCGATATTTCGCTGGCCGCCAATCCCACGGTGCGCGATCGTAGTAGTGAATCTTTTACCGTCCCAGAAGATACGACCACGTACTTTGTTAACGATCCGTCGATCACCGGTGGTGAGTTCACGAGCGTGCCAGGCAACAATCGTAATACGGGCAAGGCAGCATCCGCTCCCAAGCCCTACCCCAACAACGTCTTGCGCATCTATTCGCTGAGCGCGAATGATACCTTGTCTGTGGATACGGGAACCTATCCCCTGCTCTATCCACTTTCCGTGTCCAACATTCTTGGCCTGGGCGACGACGAAGGTTTTATCTTTCAGGGAGCCGTTGAGCATACCACGACCTTTGCCCATGCCAATCCATTTACATCGGCACCCATGTTGGAGCTGAACGACGCGGACTTCATCACTCTCAACAACTTGACTTTATCGGGGGGCACGATCGGTCTGTACGTTCGCAACTCCAGCCAAGGATTGAACGCAGATCGCGTGCGAGTACAGAACTCGACGCAACGCGGCGTTTTGATTGATACTGGTTCATCCGCTCAAGTGCTGAAGCGCCTCGATGTTGATGGTAGTGCGGGGCCGGGATTCAAGATGGTGGGCTCGCTGGTTAGCTTGCAAGATAGTCAATTTCGCAACAATCGTGGCATTGGCTTGGAGTTGCAGGAAACGGGTGCTACAGCCATTGAAGGTAACGAAATCAGCAACAATCGGGGTAACGGCGCTTATGGGGTTTCGATCAGCAATTCAGGTGGTCCAGCCACCTTATTCGGTTCGCCCACGCTCACACCTGGACGCGGTAATGTCGTGCACGATAACTCGCTAGGCATCGTCGCAACTGGAGTTGTACAAGTCGTTGGTAACACCGTGTTCAATCACGTCGGCAACAATGTTTACGGCATTGTCTTATCTTCGGGGTCAACCGCGACTCGCAATGTGGTTTACGACAACACCTTCGGCATCTACACCAACACCGGAGCGGTTACTGAGAACCGCATCTATCACAACGCGCAGGCTGGCATCTCCGTCGATGGCAGTCCTACAATCCAGCGCAATATCATTTATAGCAACGCTATGGGGATTCGAGGCGGCTTCGCCTTTGGAGGCACTATCACTGGCAATATCATTTATGCCAACAGCGATTCCGCGATTTATCTCAGCCGGGCAGCGTACTATAACGGTACGACAAACACGAACATCATCAGTAACACGATCTACCAAACGACGGGCGATGGTGTACGTGTCAATGATTCTTCCCGCAATGTAAGTCTGCGCAACAATATCATCTGGGTAAACGCCGGTTTTGCCCTGAATGTCGCAGCCGATTCGCAAGCAGGTTTTCGCAGTGACTATAACGACTTGTATGCCACGGGCAGTGGTGCGATCGCTTTCTGGCAAGGCATCGCACGGCCAACCCTCGGTGTGTGGCGAACTACTGCTTTCACCGATGCCAATAGTCTGAGTGTCGATCCCAAGTTCGTGAATGTTACCGGTGCTGATGGGGTATTGGGCTACTCAACGCTCACTAGCGACGGTCGGGATGATGACTTCCATTTGCAGAGCCAATATGGCAGCTTCCATAGCATCGCCTTTGCGCCGGTCGCTACCCTCAGTGGTACCGGCGCACCGGTCATGTTGACCGCCGTCGGCAATCCGGTGCTCGACGCAACTACTTCGGCTCTGTTGGATCGTGGCGATTCGGCGGATAGCTTTGCGGGCGAGCCCAAACCGGACGGTTCGTACATCAACATCGGAGCATACGGAGGGACTTCGCAGGCTTCCATCAGTCCGGCTGAGTATGTGACCGTGACCAATCCCGACGGCGGTGAAGTCTGGCCTCAGGATCAAACATTCGCCATCAAGTGGCGTTCGCAGAAGATCATTCCTCCAGGCTATGCCCTGTCGTTCGATGGTGCCAATGACATCGTTAGTATTGGCAATTTGGGCGCGCGACCAACGCAGGGGACGATTGAGTTCTGGATGAACCCGAGCGTGATGGAGAGTTATCGCAACATCCTGACCACCGGTCCCTATACGATCGGTGGCGCTGGCAACCAGGCGATTCGGTTCGAAGAAATCGGCGGACAACTTTACGCCATACTTGGCAGTGATTCAGCCAACGACAACGTCGGATACGCGGGTTACAATTTAACGCCTTCGGGTTCGATACCGATCAATACCTGGACCCACATCGCACTCACTTGGGATTCCGTCGCCGGTACGGTGGTAGGTTATCGCGACGGTGTGGAAGTGTTCAATACGGCCAATCCGTATTGGCCCAGCCAGTTTGGCAATGTTACCCTGGGGGTCGGCTGGTCACCTAGTCGCCCGTATAAAGGCCAACTGGACGAAGTCCGCTTTTGGAATACACAACGCTCGGCCGCTCAGATTCAGAGCAGCATGTCCGCCACCTTGCAGGGCAATGAAGCTGGTTTGACGAACTACTTCACGATGGACGAGGGCTCGGGAACAACGATTGCCAACAGAGTCAGTGGTGGTCCGGCTGGTGTGCTGGGTGGCGGCAACGCTAGTGCTCAACCGACCTGGGTGGACCGGCCGTATGCATCTACTGTGACGTTCACCATCGACTTGATGCAAAGCGACAGTCAAACACCGGTGCTCACTATTACCAACACGGCCGCCGATACGGGACAGTACGTATGGACTGTGCCCAGTTCGATCCCTGAAGCTGATGACTATTTCATTCGCGTCACTCGCAACGATAGTTCCGCAGTTCAGGACACCAGCGATGCTCCGTTTTCGATTCTTCAACCAATCAACATCTACTACGTCAACGACGGTTTGGTTGAATCCGGGGACACGACCACGGCTGCCGGCGACAATGCCAACACAGGTCTAAGTGCGGATCAGCCCAAGGCTTCGATCAGTGCGGTGCTGGCGGCGTATGAAATGAAACCAGGCGATACCATTCTGGTCGATGCTGGGACCTACACGTTATCGACGGCCTTGATTCTGACGGCTGCCGAGAAAGGCATCCGGATCGAAGGCTACTACAATGAGGCTTATCCAACGCGTTCGACAGTGATCGACAGAGCCAACAACTCGTTCAATGCGATCGAGCTGCAAAATGCAGACGACATAACGCTAGATCGTCTGACGTTTAGGAATGCATACCACGCGGTCTACGCAGCCAACGGCTCTGATAGCGATCGACTCACCGTTTCCAATAGCTACTTTGTAAACAACTTCTATTCGGGCTTGTATATTGATCAGTCCAATGATTTTCTGAGTGTGCTCAATAACAACTTCAATATCGGAACGATGTATTACGCCACGCTGTCGTACGGCAGCGATGCGGTGATTAGCTCTAATCGCTTCTTCAACAATGGGTTTTATAGTACGGGAGAAGTGCGCGGACCACGCTCAACGATTGTTAATAACGATTTTTCAAACCTGCGTAACGGGTTGTCGGTCAGTAATCTATCAGGTGCGGCCAGCGATCGCATCGTCGTTCAGGACAATCGGTACACCAATATGCGGGAGTGGGCCATCGCCACTGGCCCGTCGACTACGCTCGTAATTAACAATGACATCACCGGAGCCGGAACAGGCATTACTGGTGCCGGTGTATATCGAAATAATCTGATCCGCGATGGCGGCTCAGGAATCTCTGCCAGTACAGGTTCGATCGTAGAAGGCAATCGTATCTATCACAACGCTAGCTACGGTTTGCTGCTCTACGGCGATGCGGCCAATAGCAACAACAAGATCTACGACAACAATATCGGCATCTACACGGACCTTGGCTACTCTGGGGTAGTCAATAACAACTTTCTGGTAAATAACACGAGCGCAGGCATCCTCGTCGCCGGCACGGGCTACTACGGTGGCGTGCCCAATATTACTCAGAACACGATCATTCAAGATTATGGTGACGCAATTCATGTTGTCGATGGCCGCGCACAAAACGTGCTGGTCAAGAACAACATCTTGCAAGTCAATCGTGGCTATGCCATTAACATCGATAGCGCTTCAGGTCGAGGCTTCCGCAGCGACTACAACGTTATCAACGTGACGGGTACTGGCAAGATCGGTCTGTGGGAGGGTGTTACCTTTACCAGCGCCGCCGACTGGTTTTATGACCTGGGATTTGATCAAAACAGCTACTTCGGTGATCCCCTATTCGAAGATCTAGATGGTCCCGATGACGTTTTGGGATTCAGTCGCGGTCGCGGACTGAGCGTCAGCTATTTTGCGAATAACTCGCTCAGCGGTGCACCTCTGTTGACTCGGTTGGATACCACGATCGGATTTAATGTCGGTGGCGGCAGTCCAGTCACAGGCTTGCCGGCTGACAATTTTAGCGTGCGTTATGAGGGGTACCTCTATGTTCCTACGGCAGGTAGTTACACGTTCTATGAAACATCCGACGATGGAATGCGTTTGTGGCTGAACGATTCTGCCGTGCCAGCGATTGACCAGTGGGACTTCGTCAACAACGTCGAGCGAACCTATTCGACAACCTTTGACGCCGTGGGCTGGATACCTTTCCGTATCGAATACCGTGAGACCATCGGGGCGGCCGCGCTGGCGTTTAACTGGTCTGGCCCCGGATTTACCAAACAAGCTATCTATGGTGAATATCTCAGTGCAGATTTGCTGGCCCTTTATGGCGATCATGGCCTGGACGATAGTTTCGCATTGCAGCCTAATTCGCCGGCCATTGATGCGGGTGATCCCAACGATCTGTATGTTTACGAACCGATGCCCAATGGGGGCCGTGTGAACGCTGGCAGCAGTGGGAACACGCGTCAAGCCGAAGTCAGTCCGCTGCAATCATTGCAGATTCTCAGTCCCAATGGCCTCGAAAAATTCGAACGCGGACAGACCGTGGCCATCAATCTGCGCAGCAATGGCCTGTTACCTGCCCAACCCACAATGTTACTCAACGGTGGCAATCAGCCCGTGGATGCTTGGGCAGCTGGATCAACATTCCAGGTCAGTGGTCTGGTTAGTTCAGTCAACAACGAATTCAATGGCGCGATTATCGACAGATCGGGCGTTGCCAGCCCGCCACCAGAACAAGTTTATCGAAGCTACTTGGGAAGCAACTATGGAGTGGGGGCTACGCTGCGGATGCAGTTGCCAGTGGAAGATGGCAGCTATGCGCTGCGATTGCATTTTATTGAAGGACAGTTGACCACAGCGGGCGGTCGATTGTTTGATATTAAAGTCAACGGTGTCACGGTTCAGACGGGATATGACATCTTCGCAGCAGCCGGTGGTCGGTTTAAGGTCGTGGCGTTATCACTCGATAACTTGACTGCCACATTAGGAGCGGGCTTAACTGTGGAGTTGGTATCGCGCACGGGTAGTTACCAGGCTCAGATAGCAGCTCTGGAACTTTTCACGCCCACGCCTCAAGGTACTGCTTCACCAACAGTAGGCCTCGATTACACCGCCGATGGCGGAGCAACCTGGCAGCCGATCAGTGGAGCCGAGGCGTTGACCCTGGATCGGTGGGGCAGGACGCAATTCAACTGGACTGTGCCCGATGAATTGCCTGAAGGCGGAAACTACTTGATCCGCGCTCGCAGCACGGCTACTACCGGCGAGATCACCGATACATCCAACGGTAAGTTCATCGTCGCCAATTCCGGCCATGATTATTACGTCAATGACAATCAACTATCAGGTGACGTCTTTACAACGGCCGTTGGCAGCAACTATGGCAGTGGCAAATCACCTGACCAACCACTGGCCTCGTTAACCGCCATGTTGAAGGCTTACACCTTCGAGCCGGGGGATGTCATCCACATCGACACCGGCAACTACATCGTCATCAAAACCATCGGACTTAGTTCCAATCACAGTGGCCTGCGCATTGAAGGGCCTACGACGGGTTCGGCAGTTTTGAATCGGAACAACATCAATTTCAATCTGTTTGAACTCAGCAATACCGACGATCTGACATTCGACCGTTTGACCATGCGTGGCGCCTATCACGCGATCTATGCAGCGTATGGATCTGATAGCGACCGCCTGACGGTTACCAACAGTTTATTCACCGCCAATCAGTACTCAGGCCTCTATATCGATCAGCTGAACGAGTTTTTAACCTTAGACCACAATACGTTCGATTTGGTTACAACCGGTTTTGGAACACTGCTGTATGGTGCTGATGCTGTCATCACCTCCAATATATACACTAGCGGTGGAGTCTATGGATCCGGTGAGGTTCGCGGACCTCGGTCATTGATCGCGGAGAACCAATTTACGAACCTGCGCAACGGCCTATCGATCAGCAATCTTTCAGCGGTTCCCAGCGATCGCATCGTGGTTCGCGACAACTCCTACAGCGACATGCGGGAGTGGGCGATAGCAACCAGTGCCAATACACTGGTCACTCGCAATTCAATCGTACGAGCTGGTACCGGTTTGACCGGCAGTGCCTACTTCTTGGAAAACACCATCCGCGATGGCGGTGATGGGATTGTAGGTGGATTTCAAGCCATCATCGAGAACAACCGCGTATTCCATAACCGTGGCGTCGGTGTTTACTTCACCAGCGACTCCGTGGGACGCAATAATCGTATTTATGACAACAACATTGGTGTCTATACAGACTTGGGCTATTCTGGAGTTGTCAGCCACAACTATATCTATAACAATCGCAGTTTCGGGGTCTTAATCGTAGGCACTGGCTACTACGGATCGATCCCAACAATCGCAAATAATACGATCATCCAGCCCACGGGAGACGCGATTCGCATCGTAGATGGACGTGGCTCCAACGTTGTAATCAAGAACAACATCATCCAAGTGGCTGAGGGCTTCGTCTACAATGTCGATGCAGATAGCAATCGGGGCTTCACAGCCGATTACAACCTGATTGACATTGTCGGCAATGGCAAGCTGGCTTATTGGGAGAACACGATCTTCACCGATCGTTATCAGTGGTTCTACGAAGTCGGCCAAGACCAAAATAGCATCTTTGATGATCCACAATTTGTCGATCTGGACGGCAGCGACGATGTGCTGGGATACGGTCAGGGACGTGGCTTGCTTGCGAGTTACTTTGACAATGCCAACCTGTCCGGCACGCCTGTGCTCACGCGCCGCGAAACAACCATTGGATTCAATTATGGTGGTGGCTCGCCGCTGGCGGTTATTCCATCCGACAACTTCAGCATTCGCTGGGAGGGTTACATCTATGTTCCTGCTGCGGGCAGCTACACGTTTTACGAATCATCCGATGACGGATTCCGGCTGTATCTAAACGGCTTGTCGACTCCCGCCATCGATCAGTGGAATTACGAGAATCAAGCGCAACGTACTTACACGACAACCTTTGACCAATCCGGTTGGGTTCCAATTCGGATGGAGTATCGAGAGCTGATCGGCAGCTCGTTACTTTTTTTCCAGTGGTCCGGACCTGGGTTTGGACGTCAAGAAGTCAATGGTGAGTATTTCAACAACGTACCCATCACTAATTCTGGCGATTTTGGACTGGACGACAACTTTGCCTTGCAATCGACTTCGCCGGCCATCGATGGCGGCCATCCACTGGATCCCTACTTCAATGAACCGATGCCCAATGGTGGACGAGTCAATATTGGTGGTAGTGCTAACTATGCCACTGCCGACTTGAGCACATCACAGATCGTGCAAGTTATCTCACCCAATGGCTTGGAAAAATACGAACAAGGCCAAACCGTTAATGTCAGCGTACACACAGCCGGCCTGGCCACCAGCCAACCATTGATGTACTTCAACGCTGGCCCGAACACTGTTTCCAACTGGCTTCCCGGCAGCACCTACACAACCGCCGGCGTGGTCAGCTCGACCAACACCGAACTCTCGTCAGCAGTCATCGATCGCACGGCTGTGTCCGATCCAGCTCCCGAGTCGCTCTATCGCACTTATATCTATAACAATGGTGTGGGTTCGAAGGTCGGGATGCAGTTGCCAGTGGTCGATGGCAACTATGCCATTCGCCTGCACTTCATCGAAGGCAGTCTCACCGCTCCCGGCGGACGGCGTTTCGACATCAAGATCAACGGCACGACCGTGTTGGCAAACTACGACATCTATGCTGCGGCCGGTGCGCGCTACAAAGCGGTCGCCGAGGAGTTCTCGAACCTGGTAGCCACATTGGGACAAGGCCTGTTAGTGGAGCTGGTGAGCTTAACGGGGACTGGACCGGTGTTGGCAGGTATCGAAATTCTGCGGGCGACACCAGCGGGCACAGCCGCACCGACAGTGGCACTCGAGTATTGGGACAGCGCTGATTCCAGTTGGACTCCAATTCCGGGCGCAAATGCTGTACCGCTGAATCGCTGGGGCGATGCCACGTTCGCGTGGAGTATACCCAGCGATCTAGCGCCAGGTTCGGACTATCGAATTCGGGCGGTCGCCACCACGACCAGTGGCACAATCAGCGACGACTCCAACCTCGATTTTCTGGTGACCAATAGTGGGAGCGACTATTTTGTCAGTCCTACTGGCGACAATCGCAATAGTGGCAAGCAAAGCGATCAACCAGTGCGGTCACTCTTTGGCCTGGTCAATTCCTATGATCTCGATGCGGGTGACATTGTTAATGTCTTGGGAGGTACGTATCGCACCTATCGCAATGTGGTGCTGACCTCCAACGATTCGGGCGCGACCTTCTACTCGGCCCCAGATAGTCCGGCGATCGTCAATCGCGGCAACATCAATAGCCGTCAACGCGCATTTGAACTGGCCGGGGCAACTGACATTACCCTCGATGGCTTGCGTTTGACCGGGGGTGAAACTGGGCTCTTGGCTATTGATAACAGCGATTCAGATCGCATCACGCTGCAGAATTCCTACTTCTTTGGCAATAGCCAGCAGGGGATTTACATTGGAGCTGGCAATGACAACTGGAACATACTCAACAACAAGATCTATGGTCTACCCGCTGGCACGACTGCCGACGATCAGCGGATGGGAATTTTCTACAACTACAATACGATCAGTCGGGCACAACTGATCTCCGGTAATGAGATTTATGACCACGCTGATACTGGTATCTATGGGATCACTTACGATTCGATCGTGACGGAAAACGATATTCATGGCAATCGCTTCGGCATCTATTCCCAGTTCCAAATTGGGGCTAACGTTCCACGGTTGCAAATCGTAGGTAACCGTGTTCGTGACAATCAAGACTGGGGTATCTATGCCAACTCTAATCAATCCCGGGCAATCTTGGTGTCCGACAATGACATCTATGGTCAGTCGGGAGCCGGTGATGTAGCCGTCTATGCTTATGGAGGAACCGAAGTCGTCGGCAATCGCATCTTCAACAACTACTACGGATTACGCAGCCATTCGCACGATCTGAATCCTCCTACGACGGTAATCAACAATCGTTTCTTTGGAAACAGCTTTATCGCCATCCAGGTTGATGGTTCCGTTCAAGTGGAAGCCAACTACGTCTATTCCAACTCGATCGGCATCAATACGACAGGCAATTATTGGGGCACGGTTGGTCGCAATTTGATCTATGCCAATACCAATCGCGGTATCTCGATTCAGAACAGTGCCACCGGTGAGGTCGGTGCCAAGTTTCTGAACAATACGATCTATCAGCAAGTTGGCGATGGCATTCGTCTGGACGGATCGACTCGCAACAATGTGATTTCCAACAACATTGTGTGGGTTTTGTCTGGGTATGCTTTATATGTAGAGAATGACAGTCAAGCGGGACTGCGAAGCGACTACAACTTGCTGACCGCGGGCACAGACCCCAATTCCAATGTCGCCTATTGGGGCGGCGCTGCCCGGAAAACACTAGCCGATTTTCAAGCCGCGTCGGGTCGAGATTTGAATAGCGTCTCGAGCTTACCTGGCTTTGTGGATATCGATGGTGCCGACAATGTCCTGGGTTATGTGACTACATCCAGTGGCAACATTGATGGCGGACTGGACGATAACTTCTATCGCGTGCGCAACTCGCCCGCCATCGATCGCGCATCGACCTGGATCGCGACGCGCACCGACATCGAGAACTTTGGCCGCTACGATGACCCAGGCACCGTTGATGCGGGTGGGCCTCGCTATGCACAGGGATCTCAAGCACCGACAGTTTATGGACCAGCTTCTCTTGGAGTTGCGCAAGGGTGGCACGCGGATGATGCAGCCTGGCTACTCACCTTGCCATTCACATTCAGCTTCGCCGAT
This sequence comes from Rania fehmarnensis, assembly GCF_056494185.1. Taxonomy (NCBI): domain Bacteria; kingdom Pseudomonadati; phylum Planctomycetota; class Planctomycetia; order Pirellulales; family Pirellulaceae; genus Rania; species Rania fehmarnensis. The sequence goes on along the minus strand of NZ_CM151398.1, from coordinate 6,818,037 downwards.
GCAGACTGGTCGAGCGTGTACGTTTCGTCCAACGGTCTACTGCAGTTTGGCAGTTCTACCGGCGCGGAAAGTCCGGATAACAGCACGGCCCTGCTGAACCAGGCTCCGAGAATTGCGCCGTTGTGGGACGATCTGACGACGCTGGGTGCAGATGATGATGTCTTTGTAGATACGTCGGTAGCCGATCAAGTGACCATTCGTTGGAATGCAACATCAAAGTCAACGGGTGGCAATGTACAGTTCGCCGTTATGCTGCACAGGGACGGCACGTACCGCTACCACTACGGCAACGCCAATACTGGTTTGACTCCGACGATCGGTGCCGGCTCGCCAAATATGACTGCCACGTATGTGTCAAGTTACGACAGTCGCACTTCGCTCGACAGTTTGAATTCGTTGTCGATCGCTCGGGTCGCCCCGGTAAGTGGTCAGTGGGCCTCGTCGGTGGTGGCCTTTAGTTCGCAGTTTTCAACCGGCAATTGGAGCGCGGCCCAAGTGCTGGGCGCGCCCAATACACCTGGCTATGGTGACTATCCAACTTCATGGGCCTCCGCCAACCAGAACGGCACAACGGAGTTCATCACCGTGGCCTACGCCAATCCCGTCTGGGCCACCGGCGTCACCATTCGTGAAACTCTCGGCAATGGCTTTGTGACCCGGGTTGATTTGTTGGATATCGACGGACAGTATCACACAGCTTGGACCGGAGTAGACCCAAGTACACCTGGGGCGGCTCAAGATTTCGCCATCGATTTCGAACAGACGAGCTACCTGGTTCGCGGTGTCAAAGTCTACGTCAATACGAACACATCGTCGGGTTGGGAAGAAATCGATGCTATCCAACTGAGAGGCCTGATCGGTCTGCAATACAACGAGACCGTGACCACGACCGCCAGTTTTTATAACTACCAGACTCAAGGGGTCGCGCAAAACTGGCGCGATGACGAAAACGTCTGGCAATTGAACTTGCCGTATAGTTTTCCATTCTACGGAGCCAACTATACAACCGCGTACGTCAGCAGCAACGGATTTGTTCAGTTTGGTGTTAACACCAATGCCTGGCAAGGTAGTAACTCGACTAGTGGTCTGTTGCAGTATCCGCGAATCGCTCCGCTGTGGGATGATCTGACGACCGCAGGCGTTGGCGATAACATTTTTGTAGATAATTCAACTCCTGGTGCAACAACGATACGCTGGAATGCGACCAACAAGGCTGATGGCAGTGATGTGCAGATGGCCTTGACTCTGGGTGCAGATGGCCGCATTTGGATGCATTATGGTCCCGGCAACAAGAATCTGACTCCAACCGCCGGCATCTCGAGAGGTGATGGCATTGATTACGAGTTGGTTGTCGGCATCAACGGTGTAGCTAACTTGCCAGGCGTTCAAACGGTCACCTATCCAACCATTCCAGGCTTTTACGATATCGGTGCCTATGAGTTTCGTGGTAACAGTAACGACGCGGTTTCGCCCACGGTGGTTGGCTCGTCACCTGCCATCGTTCATGCAACCGGTGTCACGACGCTAGGGCTATCGAGTCTCGCTTTGGAGTTTAGCGAAGAGATCAATCCGATCGATGCCCGCTCGCCTGCGGCTTACGAACTGCGCGGGGCCGGAGCTAACAACCTATTCGATGACTCCGATGACATCGTTTATCCGCTGCGTCCACAGTATTCGCCGGGACAGAACAGCGTTCAGTTAGCTATCGGCTCGCTTGACGGCGGAGCGGGGTCAGCGACTCTGCCTACAGGGCGTTATCGCGTGACGGTATTGGGGACGGCCAGTACGTCCATATTTGACCTGTCGGGCAATCGCTTTGATGGCGATGCCGATGGCGGTGCGGGCGGCAACTATGTGCGAACCTTCAAGGTCATCAGCAATGCAGCTCCGCAACTCTTTGGTGCTAACCCACTGCCAACGATCAAGAACAATATCACCGATGCGCTAAATACTGGTATCACGGTGGCGGACTTGATTGCCAGCCAAATTGTCGACAGCGATGGCCCGTCGCAGGGCATTGCCGTGGTCAGTGCCGGGACGCTTTCGGGCTCGTGGCAATATGCACTCGATGGCACGACCTTTGTGGCCATCGCGCCACAATTGACCGATGGTCGGCGGTTGTTGTTGGCTGCTGATGCCGATACTCGAATTCGTTTTGTGCCCAACCCGGGATCTTCTGGGTTGATAACAGATCTGATGATTCAAGCTTGGGACCAGGCCGATGAATTGCCGGAAGGGACGAGTATTGCCCCCGCTTCGCTCTCGGCCAATTCATTTAGCCTCGATACTTATCCAGTGGCGATTCAGGTCCAAGCGCCTCAACCCCCGAGCATCTCGGCCCAATCGTCTACAGTTACCGGCAATGTGCTCAGTCCACTGGCTAACAGCGGTTTGTATAGCGGCGAAGATCTGGAATCCATAACTCTGGCAGCCTCGTTGGGAACGGTCGTCAAGCACGTCGATGGTACCTGGAGCTGGAGCTATACTCCTCAAACGCGCCTCGAAAATCTGGAGGTAACCATCACCGCGACCGATGCCGATGGTCAATCCAGCGTTAGTTTTACGGTCAACGCGCAAGTAACCGTGAGCGGTGGATATGTCTTCTATAAGGGCTCGGCCTACGGCGCGGCCATTGACACGCAGAAGGTCGTGGTACAGTCGGGCGCTACGCCGCGCACGCTAAGCGCTGCCAACTTGATCAATGCGTCGCGAGGTCTGAATGGACTACTGTTCGACATTCCTGGGCTTTCAAGTAGTTCGCTGACGAGCGATGATTTTGTCTTCCGCATGAGTCCCACAGGCTACTTCAACGAAGCGGCCAATCCGCCCAGCAGTTGGGCCAGTGCACCTGCTCCCACGGCGATCGACGTAACAGCAGGCAGCGCCGGCACCGCGGCGCGATTGAAACTGGAGTGGACAGATGGTGCCATCGCCAATCGCTGGTTGCAGATCATCGTGCGAGCCAATCCCAATACCGGGCTGACAACACCGGCGGTTCTCTATGTGGGACATCTCAAGGGCGAGATCAACGGACAAATAGTGGCTGGTGCCTACATCGTTTCCAATGCCGACCTGGCCATGTTGCCACCGATTGGCGGCGGACCGGTGACGGTAACTTCTGCGCGCGATGTCAACAAGGATGGCTTTGTGCTCAACTCCGATGGGGTTGAAGTGCGCTCTGCAATTATCGCTTCTTTGGTATTGCGCAACATTACGATACCGGTCGCAGGCTCGGCCGCCGAAGGAGCGCCGACTCCGACTAGCGCAGGTGGCAGCAGTCGTTTGCGTTCGCGCTTCGCCGGTGGTGCAGGCTCGCCGTTGATTCCAAGCGTGTCTACTTCGGCTGTGCCAGCGCCGCCACCAACGTCGTCTGCCTGGCAAGCCGCCGAGGTGTTTAATACGCCGGAGCAGTTGAAGCTGGCAGTTCAGTCGCCAGGCATGGACAACGTAAATACTCAGGCGTCCACAGCAGTCGCAGACAGCGGATCAGCATTGTCGAAGGTGAGCTCATCCAATTCCGATGGACTGGGAACGCCGATCGATACGAATGCCAAGCCAGGCGTAAACCACATTGATGATTTCTTCTCGAACTACTGGGGCAACATTGATGACGACCGGAAGTAACGCATGGTGGCTGACGTTAGCGTGTTGTATGGGGGTGGTGAATTTTCTGAGCGCGGGTTCTGCCAACGGCGATTGCATACTCACGCTCGAGCAAGTTACACCCGGTGCAATTTATGTTGACTCGGAGCAGTTGTTTCGCGTGTCGATTCGGTCCAATGCTGGACCACTTGCCGATGTTGCGGGCATTGACTTCATCATCAGCGCCAACGATCCAGCGGCAGTTGGTGATGTGACCGAGGGTGGTCAGTTCATTTCGGGCACCAATGAACTCTTTCCCATCGCCAACTACAGTTTGCCCTTTCCATCGTCCGTGTTGGTCTTCACCAGCGTGGGCGATAGTGTGGGTATCACGACTTCCGATCAGACGCTGGCCTATTTTACGTTGAGCACGATGGGTGCACTGCCGGGTACCTACGACATGCAGTTGCTCAGCTCGCTCGTGATCCGTGACATGTTTGACACATATACTGTGCTGCCAGGCAACCCGAGCGGCATTTTGCAGTACACCATAGTGCCAGTGCCCGAACCAAGTTTTGCTCTGCTGTGGTTGTTATTGAGCGGGGGCGCCATGAAGTTGGGTCGACGAAGAGCGCCTACTGCGTGTCCAGTACCGCGCGAACTTCAGCTGCTAGCAGATAACCCAATTTCAGACGCAGTGTCTTCTCTGCGATCCTCTGCGTCTCTGCGTTTTAAATCAAGAACCCTCTAACCGTCCGCATCACATCCATAGAATTCCGCTCAGCTCTGACTTGGTCAGTCGGCGTCGGCGACGATCGTCTTCTAGTGGCGCATCGATGGAGCGATTCGAACGCCGCAAATCGATGATCTTGCCTTGAGCGTCATCCAGGCGAACGATGGGGCGCACAGGGTCGGTCACCGAACTGCGAATAATTCGCCCGGTGCTATAATTGTCCAGCATCACTTTGGTGCCGATGCCATACATGGAGGTGGCTTTCAAAAATGCCCGCATGCATTCTGGATCGAAACGACCCAGCGACGTCTGACTAACCAGGTATGCGATCGTATCGGCACGCGTAATCTTAGTTGGCCCCAAGACGTCGGTCATGGTCAGATATGCATCCACCAGATTCAGGATCTTGCCGGCCGATGTGAGATGTTCGGCTGTTAAACCACGGGGGTAACCTGAGCCGTCCACTTGTTCATGTACTTGCGTCATGGCTACGCGCGAAGGCTGGTTGATCGCTGGGCAGGCGGCCACAAGCTCAACTCCCAATAGCGAATGTTGTCGCATGATCGCGGCCGCATCGACTATGCCCTGCTTGGCACGCAGCAGGTTTCGCGATTCGGTGTACAAGCTGATGTCATGCAAGACTCCAGCCATCGCTATGTCGGCACATTCTGCTGCGCTGAGTCCCAAGCTGACCGCAGTTGTGGCCGCCAGTGTGCCCAGCGCAACACTGCGAAAGGCCAACGCATCGTCAGCCGATAGTTGATCATTGGCGAAGTCCGCCTCCAGCGACCAAATCACTGAATCGGAATCGGTGCGGACTGCGCTCAGCAAGCGAGCGAAGATCGACTGGAGAACGCCTAAATCGACCTCCGACGAACTAGCCAAACCTTTGGCCGCCGAGGCAACCGCTTTACTGGCCAAGGAACTGGATTGACTGACCGCTTGGATCAGCGCCTCATCGAGTGGTTGTTCATACGGTTCAGCTGCGCCCGTGCGCATCAAGACTTTCACAAACCCGGACTGAATCCATAAATCGACGAGATTCTGTTCCAGAGTTCGTCCTTGTTTCACGATCACCTGCCCAGCCGGCGTGAGCAAATCACCGGGCAAAGGCGTATCGATGGGCAAATCACTAATGGCAATTTCTTGCAAATCGTCGGCCACAGAATCCCTCACTGCTTATCATGTTGCGCACTTGCGAAAACGTTGCCAGCAGCTCTAGCTTGCCGTCGGATTCACGTGAGGGGTGTAATCCAACTGCTATCAGCCTGGACTGGTTTACGTAATAAAACCTTGGAGCAAAACCGATCGAGTAATGGCGGGCTACCGATGTGCTTGCTTAGAAAACGAACTTAGCTTTCTCACAGATTTCAATCAATGTTGTTTAAGCAAGTTTGGCGTAAACGCGCACCACTGCTGCAGTATTGACCTGGTGCTTGCTTTTCCGCATTTCAGAAAAATGCCTCAGATCGACACGGTTTAACCAGATGCACAAAGTCGTTGCCAATCATCAGGCGTCAGCAAAGCTGATCGCGGTATGTGAAAAAGTTGAGCGTGCATCTCGAAGACAATCATGTCTTCCGTCTGCTGAGTGACGCGCAGAATACTGCGAGGCATGCGCATGCCAGAATACCAATTGCAAGTTGCAAACTCATCATCCGAGAGCCAGCCGTACTGCGTTACTTCTTGCGAATCAGGCGCAGCACTTCCTCTTCTGAACCAAGGCAGCATGGCCAGTAAGTTGAAACCCAAATACAGCAAAATGCCCACTACCAGCCACACGCCCACGTTACGCCACGCATAGATCGCCAGGCCCAGTAAGACCATATGGCTCACTATCGACGAGATCGCATTTTTCAGATTCGCCCGTTGTGGCATAGGCTTCCAGCCTGTGTCCTGTGATATAGGCTTCGAGCCTGTGTCCTGTGGCATAGGCTTCCAGCCTGTGTCCTGTGGCATAGGTGCCACGGTGAATGAGTAGCGAAAATGAATGGCATTTTCGGGTGCTTGTCCGATCCGATTCCACATCGGCCACGACGCGGGATCCTGGCTGACCTGATAGTCTCGCCAATTCGACTTCAGCAACTCGCCGATTGGCAGGTTGTAGTGATTCAGGATCCTCGTCGTTATGGCCAGGTATCGAAATGGATCGTCATCTAGCTGCACCGCGATTCCAGCGTCGGATACTCGGGCCACCGACACGATGGAGGGGCTGAACCAGTACTGGTGTAAACCATCATGAAACAGCATGCCGTCGGCTGAAAATTCGCCTTGGGCTATGCTCAGCAAATCTGGATGTTGTTTCAGTTTGCGACCGGCGATGGCTCGAAGGTTAATGCGACCCTGGATGTAAAAGAGCGTAAAAATGGTGCCGGCTAGAAAGGCGCTGGCCACCATCATGCCAGTGTAATCACGCTCGTAAATGGACATGGTCAAAACGAGTACGAAGAGCGGCACTACAACCAGAAGCAGCAGCCCGGCCAATATGATCCACAGCCAACGTTCGTAATGTTTGATTGGCAGAAGTCGCAGGTAATCGTCCTCGGTCATTTCGCCGTCAAAGGTCAAGCGGCCATCGAATTTCGCAGTAGCAGGGCCGGCTGTGGGCGGCTGATACGGATTCTCGTCTGCCGTCATGGACGCACTGTTTCTAGAAATCACTTAACTTTGCAGGCTGTGGATGGCTTGGACTGCAATTTTAGTAAGAGCCGCAGCGGAAATCATCGCCCAAGCGGGCTCTTGTCCGTTTAGCGGATTACCCCTTGCAGTTATTGTTCTCGGAAAGCAAACGAAAATGTGGAAGCCACCCATCGCGATCTCGGGCAATTTATTGATCGTTATTGTGCTGTGCCTACTGACCAGTCATCCAGCTCAGTGCCGGGCCGATATCGTCTATGGTGCCGAATTTGGCACGGATTCGCTATTTCGCGTTGACGCACTGGGCAATCGAGTCAACTTCGGTGAAACCTCGAATTTGTCGGGACCGACAGGCATGGCAGTTGATGCTGCTGGCAATATTTTTGTGGCCAGTACCAACACAGGGGCGGTCCGCAAGTTTTCCTCGTCTCTGGACGATCTCGGGGACTTCATCGTCGCGCCGGACTTTGATATAAGCGGTCTGGCTGTCGATGCGTCAGGCAATTTGTACGTGGGCTGCTTTTCTGGTCCCAATTTTAATCAAGATGGATCCATCAGACGGTACGCTCCCAATGGTGACTACCTGGGCATTTTCACGACTCTGGTGATAGATAATTTGCCATTTGAGTTTGGCCCCTCGTCTTATTTTTCAATGAACTTCGACAGTCAAGGAAATCTCTGGGCAATCGACGATTTCTTCGGCAAGCTCTACAAGTTTGCTCCCAATGGAGACAACTTGCTCAGCATTAGCGTAATCGGTGCATTGGCGTTAGCCAATGCACCAAGCGGCGACGTCTACGTGAGCGATTACTTTGAGTCGGCACCCGGTGTCCTCACTAATGGTATACATCGATTTTCATCGACGGGCGATGATTTGGGTTACGTGGCGATCGATACGCCGTTCATGATTGGTATGAGCTTTGATAGTGACGGCCACATCATTGCCAGCTTGCCCGACTTCGGCGAGGTGCGTCGCTTTTCAGTCACTGGTCAAGATCTCGGAGCGCTGGTGTCGGGTTTGACTTTTCCGACAGGCGTGGCCGTTGGCATCAGCGCCGTTCCCGAACCCACTTCGCTGGCCCTATGTGGGCTGGTCGTGGCTGCCTGCGCGGGCACACGCAGACTCAAGCGCCGCCGTTAGGCAGCTGAGCCAAACACCGCAAATGTAGAGCGGCTGTCCTCAGCCGCTCAGCACCCGCTAACCAGATCTTCTACCGACCGTTTGCCCGTGGACCTTCGCCCTCCCTGGACACGCGGTCGGTCGAGAATTTGGTTAGCGGGTTCTGAGCGGCTGGGGACAGCCGCTCTACGTGGGAGGATTGGGCTATGATAAATGGAACGAACGAAAATCATCAGACGGACATAGGACATCTGGGATACGCATATGTCGGGGATAGTTGTGCCGGATGACAAGCCGGTTATCGCCTTTCGAACGCCAGTCTTGTTTGAAAGCTGGTTAGACGAGCATCACAGCGAACATAGTGGTCTTTGGATCCACTTTTTCAAAGTGAATAGTGGCAAGCCAAGTATCACCTACGCCCAAGCGCTGGATATTGCCTTGTGCTACGGCTGGATCGATGGCCCAGTTCGACCGGGAAACCATGAGTCTTGGGTTCACAAGTTCACACCTCGCGGCAAGAAAAGCGTCTGGTCACAAAAGAATAAAACTCATATCGACCGATTGATCAAAGAGGGACGAATGAAGTCACCAGGGCTAGCAGTCGTAGAAGCCGCCAAAGCCGATGGAAGATGGGAGGCCGCCTATGCCTCTTCTTCTACCTTCGTCGAATCTCCAGATTTTTTAGCAGCCCTAAAGAAATCCAAGCGCGCAACCCAGTTCTACGAGACTCTCTCAAAAGCTAATCGATACGCGTTTTACTATCGCTTGCATACCGCGAAGAAACCCGAGACTAAAATACGGAAGATTGCGGAATTCATCGCCATGCTCGAACGCGGTGAAACGTTTCACTAGTACTTCCAAACGGAAATGAGGCTGACATCGATGGACCCTCTCGAATTGCAAGCGACGCTGCCATGAATTGCCTGCTTACTAGACTGCCAATTGTTTACCTGGTGGGCCAATTGTTACTGCCTATCCTCGCGAACGAGCTGGTTGCAACCGAACCAGTTGAGTTTAATCGCGATGTGCGGCCGATCCTGGCCGACAATTGCTTTGCTTGTCACGGTCCCGATGCGTCTCATCGCCAAGCGGAATTGCGATTGGATGTGCGCGATGTAGCGCTCGAGCGCGGCGCGATTGTTCCCGGCAAGGTGAGCGAAAGCGAACTAGTCCAACGCATCACCACGGAGGATGCCGAGGCGATCATGCCTCCGCCTCAGTCGCATAAGATACTAAGTCAACAAGAGCGTGATGTGCTGCAACGTTGGATTGAACAAGGTGCTGCATATCAGAAACATTGGTCCTACGAACTCCCAGTAAAAATCGCCACCGGCGAAAATGAACATCCGATCGATTACCTGGTTCGAAAAAGATTGCATGCAACCGGACTGGTCGAATCGCCTAGCGCCGATCGTCGCACACTTGCGCGGCGACTGCATTTCGATTTGTTAGGTCTGCCACCGACGCCGGCCAGCGTTCGGGCATTCGTGGAGGACTCTGCCGAAGATGCCTATGACAAACAAGTCGACAAGCTGTTGGCTAGTCCGCACTTTGGAGAACGCCTGGCGATCGGTTGGCTAGATGTCGTGCGATTTGCCGATACGATTGGTTATCACAGCGACAACCCGCGCAATGTTTGGCCGTATCGCGATTGGGTTATCCGCAGCTTCAATGATAACAAGCCGTTTGATCGATTTACGCGCGAGCAGCTAGCCGGTGACTTACTGCCCGACGCTAATCAAGAGTCGCGTGTCGGTTCAGCTTTCAATCGCTTGCTGCTGTCGACCGAAGAAGGTGGTGCTCAGCCCAAGGACTACGAGGCGCGCATGTTGACCGATCGCGTGCGTGCCGTCGGTGCTGCCTGGCTCGGGCAAACGACCGGCTGCGCACAGTGTCATGATCACAAGTTCGACCCGTTTACGATGCACGACTTCTATTCATTAGGTGCCTTCTTCGCAGACATTAAGGAAGCGGCCGTTGGCCGACGGGAAGAAGGCATGCCTCTGGTCAACAGCGATCAGCAACTCGAGCTGGAGCGACTGCACGCCGCGCTGAACAGCTGCAAAGAGAAGTTGAAAGAACTTGCCGAAGATGAAGCAGCTAAGCATGAGTTGCAGGAGGCCGAAGCAGCTGTCAAGAAATTCGAAAGCCAGTTACCCCATTGCCTGGTCAGCCTCAGTTCATCGCAGAAACGCGTCGTGCGCATCCTGCCGCGGGGAAATTGGATGGACGAAAGCGGACCACAAGTCCGCCCTGCTCTGCCCGCCTTTCTCACCACTGCCCCGGTGACCGATCGAGAACTCACGCGACTCGACTTGGCTGACTGGTTAGTCTCGCGTGATAACCCGCTGACGGCCCGCGTGGTGATGAATCGTTTGTGGAAACAATTTTTCGGAGCCGGCTTATCGCGCGTGCTGGAAGATTTAGGAGCGCAAGGTGAACCGCCCACCCATCCTGAACTGCTCGATTGGCTGGCGTGCGAGTTCATCGATAGTGGCTGGAACATCAAGCATATGGTGCGACTGATCGTGACCAGTGAAACCTATCGCCAGTCATCGAGCGCATCACCCGAACTGCGCGCGGCAGATCCCAACAATCGCTGGTTGGCGCGACAGAGCGCCTTTCGCCTGGAGGCGGAATTAGTACGCGACAACGCGCTAGCGGTTAGTGGACTGCTGGTGCCCGATATTGGCGGACCAAGCGTTAAACCGTATCAGCCTGAAGGTTACTGGGAGAATTTGAATTTTCCACCGCGCGAATATCAGGCAGATCAAGGGCCGGCGCAGTATCGACGCGGGTTGTATATCTGGTGGCAGCGCAGCTTCTTGCATCCCAGTTTGTTAGCCTTCGATGCCCCCAGTCGCGAAGAGTGTTCTGCTGATCGCAATCGATCCAACTTGCCGCAGCAGGCTCTCATCTTGCTGAATGATCCAACCTACGTGGAAGCGGCCCGCGCGTTGGCTGTGCGCTGCTTGACCCAGCCAGTCACACGCCCCGATGGAAGTGAGGACTTGCAACGCATCGCCTGGGCCTGGCAGCAAGTCGTGCAGCGTGATCCCAGCGACCTCGAACTCCAGCAGGCGTTGGAGTTGCTGGCGAAACACGAGGCCCTATATAGGAATGATCCATCAGAGGCCGAAAAGTTACTGGAAATCGGACAGTCTCCACGCCCGGCTGACCTTGATCCTGTCGAATTGGCCACGTGGACTCACCTGGCCCGCGTGCTGTTAAACCTGCACGAGACCATAACACGTAATTGATTTTAGGTAGCCACCGCTGCCAAGCGGTGGCTACCCAGATCCACCGTCTGGTGACGGTGGCTACCAACTGCGACTAGGAAATTACCATGCTCCTCCGCCGACCGTTCCTGTCAAAAAGTTTGGGTGCTGTAGCGCTGGCCTCTCTGCTCAACTCGCGCACTGATGCGGGCGTGGACGGGATGGCCGATCCATTGCCGTCGGACGAGTCTCGGAGAGACTCGGCTACGTGTGCGAAAGCCAAACGTGTTATTTGGTTAACGATGGCTGGTGGACCATCGCAGTTTGAATTGTTTGATCCCAAACCCAAGCTGGCCGAACTGGATGGCCAGGCGATGCCGGAGAGTCTTACTCAAGGCCAACAACTGGCCCAGCTGCAAGGCCAAAAACTTGTCTGTCTGGGACCGCAGTTTAAGTTCGCCAAGTACGGCCAGCAGCAAACGGAGATCAGTGAGCTGCTGCCGCATATCGGTTCGATCGTCGACGATATTTGCCTGATCCGCTCGATGACGACCGAAGCCATCAACCATGATCCTGCTCATATGTTTATGAACACCGGTACACAGATCGCCGGTCGTCCTAGCATGGGCGCTTGGGTAACTTATGGACTTGGTAGTGAATCAGAAAACTTGCCAGGGTTCGTTGTCATGGTCTCAACCGGCAAGGGCCGCTCGCCGCAACCCATTGCAGCCCGACAATGGAGTAGCGGATTCTTGCCCAGCAAACATCAGGGAGTGCAGTTGCGTGGCCAAGGTGAAGCTGTTTTGTACTTGAGCAATCCACCGGGCATTTCGCGAGGGCAGCAACAGGCTGACATCGAATTAATCAATGTACTGAATACCCAACACGCTGCTGAAGTGAACGATCCAGAAATCGCCACCCGCATCGCGCAGTACGAGTTGGCCTTTAAGATGCAGGCCAGCGTGCCCGAGTTGATGGATGTGCGCGCTGAGGATCCACGCACGATCGAGTTATACGGTTGCCAACCAGGCGACGGTTCGTTTGCTTCCAACTGCTTACTAGCGCGACGTTTGGCTGAGCGCGGTACGCGGTTTATTCAGCTGTATCATCGCGATTGGGATCATCACAGTTTGCTTCGTGCAGAGTTGCCCTTGCGAGCTGCAGAAGTGGATCGGGCCTGCGCTGCCCTGATCACCGATTTGAAGCAGCGCAATATGTTCGACGATACGCTGGTGGTTTGGTCCGGCGAGTTCGGCCGCACGCCCATGTCGCAGTCGAACAAAGGTCCGGTCGGTCGCGACCATCACAATCAATCGATGTCCATGTGGCTAGCGGGCGCTGGCGTTCGCGGCGGTATGGTGTATGGAGCGACTGATGATCTGGGTTATCGCGCAGTCGAGAACGTATGCACCGTGCATGATTTGCATGCCACCATGTTGCACCTGCTGGGTATCGAACACAGCGCTTTCAGCGTAAAGTTCCAAGGACTCGACTGGCGACTAACCGGCGTCGAACCCGCTAAGGTGCTGGAGGAGATTTTAGATTGATGATTTTAGATTGATGAGTGATAGGACTTCATCGTTTAACCCGTAGCCGCCAGGCGAGGTGCACCCTCTAACCAACTTTGCTTCACACAGTTGTTGATCGCTACCCTTGTTGATCGCTACACTGGGTGCGCCTCGCCTGGCGGCTACGGGTTAAACGATGGAGTCCAACAACTCATATGCGTCGCTGGATTCACCTACGCCAGCCAGCGTCTCATCCAGCTTTCAAACATCAGCAGATTCCACAAGCGATAGCTGTGGTTGACGCGACCGCTGGTGTGTTGGTCGAACAGCTGCTGGATGTACTCGGGCCGGAAATAGGTGTGGCAACGAGCGTCGGTGCCGAGCAGTCTCGCATGTGTCAGCTCGCGAAGTTCGCGACGGAACCAGATTCCCAGTGGTACTCCAAACCCCATCTTGCGGCGATCCCATATCTGTCTGGGCAACAAGCGATCGTACGTATCTCGCAGCAGACGCTTGCCTTTGCCGAAGCGAAACTTCAATTTCGATGGCAGGCTGGCAGCAAATTCCACCAGGCGATAATCGAGAAACGGCTGTCGAACTTCCAGGCTATGTGCCATGGAGGCAATATCGACTTTGGTCATCAGATCGCAAGGCAGATAGGTCACCAGGTCGGAGAGCGACGCTTGTGAAACTAAATCGCGGCCGCGGGTTTCCGTCCATGCGCCTTCGAAGAATTCGAACGGATCTTCATTAGGCAATTGCTCGACAAACGCCGGTTGATACAACTCAGCTCGCATCTTCTCAGGGAAGATCTGCAACCAATTCATATACCGCCGCGCCATGGGTTGATTCAGGGCTGCGCCAAATCGTTGCAGTCGACGCACGAAGGAACGCTGGCGATTGGAGGTTGGCAGTTTTTGAATGAGTGGGCTGCCGAGCATCGATCGCAAGCCAAATGCATGCTCCATCCAGCGACTGAGCCACAACGCGCGATAGCGATCGTAGCCGGCAAACAGTTCATCGCCACCGTCACCGCTGAGAGCGACGGTCACATGCTGCCTGGTCATTTGGCACAAGTGCCAGGTGGGAATGGCTGAACTATCGCCAAACGGCTCGTCATAGTGATACGCCAATTGATCCAGAATGCTGACCGCATCAGGGGTAACTTTGAATTCGCGGTGTTCAGTCCGAGCCCAACTGGCAACCTGGCGCGCATAAGCGGTTTCATCAAAATCTGCTTCCGTAAATCCGATGCTGAAACTCTTCAGCGGTTGATCGAGTTGCTGCTGCGCCAAGGTAACGATCAGCGATGAATCGATTCCCCCCGACAAAAATGCGCCCAGCGGCACATCGCTGCGCAAACGCAAGCGAATCGAATCATCTAACAGTTCACTCAACTTGCAAGCAGCTTCCGCGCGGGAGATGTCATGTTCGTAGCGCCAATCGACGTGCCAGTACTTGCTGACCTTGATATGACCATCGCTGACGACCGCATAGTGACCCGGTGGCACTTTATGCACGTGCTGGTAGATGGTGTGTGGATGAGGAATGTATTGATAAGTCAGAAACTGATCGATGGCCCCGGCAGATATCTGGCGTTGGAACGAGGGGGCTAAAGCCAGAGACTTCAGTTCGCTGCCGAAGAGTACCTGTGAGCCGGTGGCTTGATAGTAAAGCGGCTTCTTGCCTAAGCGATCGCGACCTAAAACAAGTTGGCGTTTGTTTTGATCCCAGATCGCGATTGCAAACATGCCATTGAGAGCTTGGAAACAATCTGCCCCCATATCTTCGTACAGGTGCACAATCGTTTCGGTGTCGCTATCGGTAACAAAGCGATGGCCGGAGCCTTCCAAACGTCGCCGCAACTCGCGATAGTTATAGATCTCGCCGTTGAAGACGATGATCACGCTGCCATCTTCGTTGGTCATCGGCTGGTGGCCACCCGCCACATCGATGATGGCCAGCCGTCGGAAACCCAGGGCGACTCCGGGCGTAATACCCGTCACGTCGCGCTGTACCGCGTGAATGTAGGTCCCGCGATCATCTGGTCCGCGATGCGTCAGGGCATCGGTCATCGCATCGAACGTCGCCGGTGCAATTGCCGAGGTTTCATCGAACCAAACCGCACCAGTGATTCCGCACATACCTGGACTTTCTCAGTCGGATTAAGGCTTAGAATCCGCGACATCCTTTAATCGTATCAAAATCTCTGAGCTCATATCCGATGCCGACGTAGTCTAGCACGCGGCATAGTCCACGCATGGCCACACCGAAACCATCTGGTCCGCTGAAGCCGCCAAACTGGCCACCGCCTTTGACATGCGGTTCGAGATCAAAGATCACTCCCGGCGCGCCGCGCTTGCGCATGCGTTTGTCGATCTTAGGCAACTCGGTAGCCAAGTCGCGCAAGATCGCCTCGTGGCCCGTATCTCCACAATCGGCCGGTACAAAGTTCTTCAGCGACGCTTCGTCGACATGTTCCAATCGACCAGTCGGTGTAGGATGGCGATAGTCCTTGATGTGAATCCATCCCAGGCCTGGCTTCATCGCCAGGTACTCAGCATAGACTTCATCGGGCGTCATACCTTGGCACACCAGGTTCGCACCATCGAAGATGGTAACCAGCGCGGGATGTTTGGCTTTGCGATGTATTTCCGCTAACAGCTTGCCGGTCTGACCAACCAGGTTGGCTTCGACTTCTAGTCCGAAGGTTAGTCCATGCTTGTCGCATTCATCGGCAATCTTGCCCAGTTGATCGATCACCTGGCTGAGGTGATCTTCGGGGCGTGTACCGACGGGATGATAGAACGAGAAACCGCGAATCAGTTTGGTACCTAGTTCGTTAGCGACATGGCAAGCGTGTTTCACGTCTTTTGATAGATACTGCTTGAAGGGTACGAAACGATTGCCGGTGCCATCGTCGACGTCCATCAATTTCACCTTGCCGATGGGCGAGCCGATGGTGGCGACGCTCAGACCGTAGTCGGTCTGCATCTGCTTGACCTTCTTCAGTTCCGCGGGCGAGAGCAGCATCACATTCTTGATACCGTCGCCCACGTCGATGAAGCGAATCGAGTAGTACTTCAGTCCCAGTGCCGCGAAGGCCGCGAACTGCTGCACGGCCAATTTGTCATTGGCAGCTTCGTCACCAAAACCACTCAGGATTACGCAAGGTGTTTCGCTCATGCTACTGACTCTCTTGATCGTAAGATACCGTCACGATGCTCGTGATACCGCCGCGAGCTCCCCAATCACTTTCCAAAGTCACGTGACGCGGCTTCACAACGGCCACAAAATCGTCCAGAATGCGATTGGTCACGTTTTCGTAGAAGATACCTTCGTTACGAAAACGTTGCAGATAGAGTTTGAGACTCTTGAGTTCCACGCACAAGCGATCCGGCACGTAACGGAAAGTCAGCACGCCAAAATCGGGTTGGCCCGTCATGGGGCAGACCGAGGTAAATTCGGGGCAAGTGATCTCGATCGTATATTCGCGATTTGGATAAGAGTTCTCGAAGGTTTCGAGCGTTTCTTGGAACGGAGTGGTCACAGCTAATGTTTCCTGCTGGCTGAGAAAAACAATGGTTAACGTGGGCAGTATGAGAGCTGAAAGCCAAGAGCGAAAGGGGGGCACCGCCGACCCGACTCGCCTACGTATTGCGGAAATTTACGCTAGCCGTCAAGGTGAGGGCCAGTGGACTGGCGAGCCGAGCGTTTTCCTGCGCACCAGTGGCTGCAATCTACGCTGTTGGTTCTGCGATACACCGTTTGCCTCTTGGCATCCCGAAGGTGAATTGCTCTCGATTGATCAAATCCTCCAACGGACGCTCTCGTTTGCCGAAAACGATGTGGTCATTACCGGCGGCGAACCGCTGTTGTTCACCGGTATCGCTGAAGTTACCGCGCGACTGCAGGCGGCTGGACGACGAATCACGATCGAGACCGCTGGCACCATCGATCAAGAGTTCACGTGCGACCTGCTATCGATCAGTCCGAAACTAGCCAGCTCCGCACCGGATCAACAGCAACATCCCACGTGGTTTCAAAATCACCATGCGCGGCGCTATCAACCCGATTTTGTACGCCGATGGCTGACGCAGTATCATTGCCAACTAAAGTTTGTGGTGGGCAGTGCGCCGGATTGCCAGGAAGTGCTGGACTATTTGAAGCTGCTCGAACATGCCTCGCCCGCTCAAGTATGGATTATGCCCGAAGGCACCTCCGTTGAAACGCTCGACCAGCGAGCCACGTGGCTGCAACCTTGGTGCGCAGAACATGGATTCCACTTTTGCCAGCGACAACACATCTACTGGTACGGCAACCGCCGCGGCACGTAGTCACCTCTCCAAGGCTTCGCCTTGGGGAGGTCGAATCGAGGCTTTGCGAGATTCGGGAGGGGCCTGGGCAGTAAAGGTGGTTAGTACCGCAGGAGTCTTGCTTGGTGCAGTGCCCCCTCCCGCAGACGAAGGCTGAACGCCTCGTCTGCGACCTCCCCCGCTTCGCGGGAGAGGTGACAGTCACCTCTCCAAGGCTTCGCCTTGGGGAGGTCGAATCGAGCCTTAGCGAGATTCGGGAGGGGTCTTGGAAGTAAAGGTAGTTAGTACCGCAGGAGTCTTGCTTGGTGCAGTGCCCCCTCCCGCAGACGAAGGCTGAACGCCTCGTCTGCGACCTCCCCCGCTTCGCGGGAGAGGTGACAGTCACCTCTCCATGCGCAGCATGGGGAGGTCGAATCGAGGCTTTGCGAGATTCGGGAGGGGTCTTGGAAGTAAAGGTAGTTAGTACCGCGGGAGTCTTGCTTGGTGCAGTGCCCCCTCCCGCAGACGAAGGCTGAACGCCTCGTCTGTGACCTCCCCCGCTTCGCGGGAGAGGTAACAGTCACCTCTCCATGCGCAGCATGGGGAGGTCGAATCGAGGCTTTGCGAGATTCGGGAGGGGTCTGGGAAGTAAAGGTAGTTAGTACCGCGGGAGTCTTGCTTGGTGCAGTGCCCCCTCCCGCAGACGAAGGCTGAACGCCTCGTCTGCGACCTCGCCCGGCGAAGCTGGTGTTGCTGGCTACGAGCTGCATGAGAGCATCGAACAGCCCGCGCGGTTGCGAGCCCAATCGGGGCGACGAGCGGCGTAGTGTTCGTGCTCGGGCTGGTCGTCATACGGATGGCGAAGTACGTCCAGCAGTTCATGGATCAATGATGCATCACCAGCTTCGGCTTTGTCGATGGCCAGCTGAGCTAGATAGTTGCGCAGGACATATTTGGGATTCATTCGGCGCATCAGTTCAGATCGCTGCGCGCGATCAAAGCCGTTTGACTCCAAGCGCTGAACATAGCGGCGCATCCAGGCCGCCAGCGGTTCGATCGCCTGGTCGGTCAATTGATCAGGTACATAGAACGCCTGGGCGATCGGCTCTACCAATTGACGGTTGTCGGCGCCAGTCAGATGAACATCGACATTCTCAAGCTGCCGAAAGAAGATCGTCATGTCGGTTTCGACGCTCATCAAAGCTTTGAACAAATCATCGATCAGCGGGCGGTCGCTGTCGATGTCGTAGTGCGACAAGCCCAACTTTTGCGATACCATCTTGGGCCATAAGCGATTGTAGTCTTCGGCGTAATCATCGATGGCCGATTGCAGCGGCTGGGGATCTGGAAAGATCGCAGCTAATGTGTTGGCCAGTTGCACCAGGTTCCACATGGCGATGTGTGGCTGCTGGGCAAAACAATAGCGACGTCCCATCGCGTCGGTTGTGTTCGGCGTCCACGATGGCTCATAGTTCTCCAGCCATCCATAAGGTCCGTAGTCGATCGTCAAACCGAGGATCGACATATTGTCGGTATTCATCACGCCATGAACAAAGCCCACACGCATCCAGTGGACGATCATTTCGGCCGTGCGTCGTGAGACTTCTGCAAACCACTTGGCCATAACGTCCATCGACGCATGCTCTTCATCCTGTGCGTTCCACAACTCTGGAAAGTCGTGACGGATGGTAAAGTCGACCAGGCGTCGGAGGTTTTCGACATCGCCGCGCGACGCAAAGATTTGAAAGTTGCCAAACCTCGTGAACGATGGTGCCACGCGACAGACCACCGCGCCGGGTTCTGCTTCGGGATGGCCATCGTAGAACATGTCCCGCACAACTTGTTCGCCGGTCGACACCAGGCACAGAGCTCGCGTGGTGGGTACACCGAGGTGATGCATGGCTTCGCTGCACAGAAACTCACGGACCGACGATCGCAATACGGCCAGTCCGTCAGCAGTGCGTGAGTACGGCGTGGGACCAGCTCCCTTCAGCTGCAGCGTCCAATACTGGCCCCGCGAGTTGCGGACTTCGCCCAAGTTGATGGCGCGGCCATCGCCCAGCTGACCTGCCCAATTGCCAAACTGATGCCCACCATAACACATCGCAAACGGATCCATGCCGGGGGCCAAGCGATTGCCCCCAAAGACCTCGGCGAACTCTGGCGTCTCGTAGGGATCAAAATCGATATCGATCAATTCTCCAACTTCGCGGGCATAGGCGAGCAGCTTGGGTGCTGCCACTGGCGTGGGCATCACGCGCGAATAGGCTGCACCCACTACCGGTCTGCGGAAGTTTTTCGCTTCTGGATCTGCAGGCAGTTCACGAACAAAGCGATTATCGAAGCTGAGGTTGAACACTTTTGATCTTTGAATTCAAAGCTATACAGCGGGTTCGTCTGGCTTCTCTATCGTAGGCGCAACCGGTTTACTGGCAAACACTACGGGCACGATGAACAGAGCTAGCAAGTGCAGGAAGCAGGCCAAGAAGAAAGGGGCGCCGATCAAGATGGTCCCATGCGTTTTGCTCAGTTCTACCGCGCCGTCAAAAACATTGGTGAAAATGCCTGGACCAATCATGCCCGCGATACCCATCAGCGAACTATTCACACCCTGCAGTTGCCCTTGCTGATCCACTCCGACGCGCTTGGTCATCATGCTCTGAATGGCAGGTGAAAAGAAACCCACTAAGGCAAATACGGGAATGCCACACCAAAACCAACTCTCGCTGGGTGCCATTCCATAGATCGCATAACCCGCTGCGCCGAAGACCAATCCCAGAACTAGCATTGTGCGATCGCTTAGTAGTGCCGACGCGCGGCGCACCAGCATGGCTTGCACGATGATACTGGCGATCCCCACGCTCATCAGCGTCAAACCAACTTTGCTTTCCGTCCAAGAATATCGGTAGGTCGAATAAAATACGAAGACACTCTGCAGTACCTGGTGGGCCAGTTGATATAGCAGAATGATCGCAGCCAGGCTAAGCAGCCCGGTATGCGCCCGCAACATGCGTAGCGAGCCCAGCGGATTGGCACGAGCCCATGAGAACGGTCTACGATTCTCCGGCTTGAGCGACTCGGGCAAAACAAAAAAGCCATAACAGGCATTCAGCAGTGTCAAGCAAGCGGCTAACCAAAATGGCCAACGCAGATCGATACTGCCTAGCCACCCACCGACGGCCGGTCCCAGCACGAATCCCAATCCCCAAGCCGCTCCAAAGAGTGCGAAACTGGCTGCGCGTTTCTCTGGCGGCGTCACGTCGGCAATATATGCTGCGGCTGTTGAAAAACTGGCGGCAGTAATGCCCGATATCACGCGGCCAATAAACAACCATGCTAAGTTGGGGGCCATGGCCATCAGGATGTAATCCAGTCCCAGACCAAAACATGACAGCAGTAGTACTGGTCGTCTACCAAAGCGATCGCTGAGCGCACCCAAGATCGGCGCAAAGAAAAACTGCATCGCAGCCCAGGCGGTCGCGAACCAGCCATAGTAGGGCGCCGCAGCTTGCTCATCGCCGGGAATAAAGCTGTCCACCAGGCTGGGTAGAACTGGGATAATCACACCCAACGACAGCACGTCCAACACGACCGTGATGAAGATAAAGGCTATCGCGGCACGTTTGGGTGAAGTCACGCTGGGTATTTGCAGTGAGAGTTTGGTCGGAGGGCGGGTTGGGAGCTGCCATGCAGCTCCTTAGTGGTGAGACTACAATTCAAGCGACAGTTGCCGCGCTTGTGCGCACAACTCTTGAGCTTGTGCAACAGAGGGGGCTTCCGCAATTAAACGCACAATCGGTTCGGTGTTGCTGCCTCGAACCAACAACCAGCGGTCATCCCAGTCTAATCGCAAGCCATCCAAGCGATTCTCGCTGTGAGCTGCCATGCGGCTGCTTAGTTTATCCAATAACAGCGGCAACTTGGAAGCAGGCAGGTTAATCTTATCCTTAACCATCGCCAAGGGCGGCAGGGAAGCAACCAGCTGACTTACAGTCGTGCGCTCGCGGGCCATTAACTCCAGAATTAATGCCATGCCTACGAAGCTATCACGCACATATCCCACGCGTGGATCGATGGGCCCGCCATTACCTTCACCTCCGAATACAGCCCGGCGCGACAGCATCTCGTCGACCACGTTGGCTTCACCCACTGCCGATTGGTGATACGGCAAGTTGAAGCGTCCAGCCAGGTGTTTCGACAAACTGCTCGTGGCACAATTGGTGACCACCGGCCCGCTGAGCTTGGGCAATACGTTCATCAAACACAAGGCTAAGGTCAATTCTTCGCCGATATACTGACCGTGCTCGTCGATAATAGCTAGCCGATCCGCGTCGGGATCTTGGCAAAAGGTGACATCGGCTTTGGCACGCACGGCTGCCTGGCCGACATCTTGTAAGTTCTCAGCCAATGGCTCGGCCCCATGTTCGAACTGGCCATCGGGTACATCACCCAGAGCGGTTACCTGGCAGCCCAGTTGATGCAGCAAGCGAAGTCCTAGCAAACTGCCCGCCCCGTGATTGGAGTCGAGCACGACTCGAAATGCGCGATTGCGAATCAAGTCGGCATCAATGGTGGCCAGCACGGCATCGAGATGGTGTTTGTGAGGATCGTCCACCGACACTTGCTTGCCCAAATGATCGATGCCTTGCCAGCGATTGCGGCCCTCGTGGTAACCGGTCAGCACACGTTCGCCCGACGACTTGCTGAGCACTCGGCCGCTACCACCGAATAGCTTCAACCCGTTATACTGTCGCGGATTATGGCTAGCCGAGATCTGGATGCCAGCGATGGCTCCGTATTGGCGAACGGCGATACCGACAGTGGGCGTCGAGGCGACACCCAGATCGATCACCGTCATTCCATGGCCCTGCAGCGTACTGGAGATAGCTTGCAACAGCATCTCACCACTACTACGACCATCTCGCGACACCACAACTTCACCAGATCCTAAATTGGCGGCCAAGGCGGCCACGTACCGCATAGCGACCAGCGGCGTCAACTGGTCGCCTACAATACCGCGCAATCCACTAACACTAATAATTGGTTCCGACACGTCGGGCCTGCTGAATCAATTTTTGTTTGTTCCGGAGGGGTAGATTGGCGAACGTTCCAATCTCGGAATGGGAAATTGTAGCCGCGCAACCCCAGAGTTAAAGTGCCCCGCTCGTCCGCAGAGGGGCTTCCCTGTGCCTTAAATGGGGTTTATTCGCCAAGCTACTCAGTCGTCACGGCCAGCGCATTGTTACCCAATTGATCGCCCAAACTACCCATTACCAAGGATGAGAACCAAGTATGCCTGCAAGTCGTCCCATTGGCTCTGTTTCATTTGATAATAAAGGTCGCGTTGTCTTGGTTACAGGTGGCGCCGGCGGCATCGGCCTGGCCATTTGCCAGGCATTCGCTAGCAGCGGCGCGACGGTGGTGGCCGCCGATGTGGTCGAAACGAGTGAATCACTTCCGGCAAGCGTTATTCTCCGGCGCACCGACACGGGAGTTGAATCTGATTGCCAGGCAGTGGTGCAATGGACAGTTGAACAATTTGGTGCACTGGACGTACTAGTCAACAACGCCGCGATCCAGCCGCCCACTTCGTATACGCCCGTTGATCAACTCGATTCGACCCTTGCGCAGCGGATGGTCGATATCAACTTCATGGGCTACACCAACATGGCCAAATATGCACTGCGGGTGATGAAGCAACAAGGCTCGGGAGTTGTGATCAACATCGCCAGTGGTCAAGGGGATCGAACCACGCGCGGCGTACCCATTTACGGACCGATCAAGGCGGCCAATATGCTCCAAGCCATGCAGTGGGCCGTCGAATATGCGCGTCAAGGCATTCGCGTGATGTCGGTTTCACCCGGCGCGATCGAGACAGCTTTGGTAAAGGCCACGCTGGCCGAACAAGGCGGTGCAGCTCAGCTCGCCAACCGTCATCCACTGGGTCGCATCGGCCAACCCGAAGAAATCGCAGCCGCAGTCTTGTGGCTATCCAGCCCAGGTGCCTCGTTCATAACCGGAACCGACGTAGTAGTCGACGGAGGCCTGAGCGCATTTGGAGCGTTTGCTGAACCCTATTAGCTCTATCGGACTGGACGTCTCTCTGCGTTAAAAATGTATTTAAAACGCAGAGGCCGCAGAGCGCGCAGAGAAAACGTAGAGTCTCTAGGATTCGCGAAAGTTATTTACGATGCGGTGAAGGCCGTCTTTCAATACGAGTTCGTGAAAGTTCATGAGCAGTCCGACATTCAGTCTAAGGAGTCGAAGATGAGAAAGGACTTGTGCTTTGTCGATCCGATGGAGCTCTGATTTTGCCTTGGCTTCCACGACCACGAGAGAGTTGACCAGCAAGTCGGCGCGATATCCACATTCCAGATGGACACTATCGTATATGACGGGAACAGGGAATTCTTCGAGTACGTCGAAGCCGCGTTTTCTCAATTCATACGCCAAGCATTTTCGGTATGCAGACTCAAGTAATCCTGGGCCAAGACGACGGTGAACCTCGATACTCGCTCCGATTATCCCAGAAGTTAGTTCTGTCATGCGCATAGTTTTAATCTCCCGAAATTAAATCACTTTCTGAAACTTCCCGACTTTTCTTCTCTGCGATTCTCAGCGTCTCAGCGTTTTAAAAATGCATTTAAAACGCAGAGTGCGTAGAGCCCGCAGAGGAAACGCCGAGGGCCGCAGCTTCCAACTACTACTTGTTATAGGAGGCCTTTCAAGGCCTGAACCGAATTTTCTTCTCTGCGATTCTCGGTGTCTTTGCGTTTCAAAAATGCATTTTAAAACGCAGAGTGCGCAGAGCCCGCGGAGGAAACGCCGAGGGCCGCAGCTTCCAACTGCTACTTGTTATAGGAGGCCTTTCAAGGCCTGACCGACTTTTCTTCTCTGCGATTCTCGGTGTCTTTGCGTTTCAAAAATGCATTTTAAAACGCAGAGTGCGCAGAGCCCGCAGAGGAAACGCCGAGGGCCGCAGCTTCCAACTACTACTTGTTATAGGAGGCCTTTCAAGGCCTGAACCGAATTTTCTTCTCAGCGATTCTCAGCGTCTCAGCGTTTCAAAAATGCATTTAAAACGCAGAGTGCGCAGAGCCCGCAGAGGAAACGCCGAGGGCCGGAGCTTCCAGCTACTACTTGTTATAGGAGGCCTTTCAAGGCCTGAACCGAATTTTCTTCTCAGCGATTCTCAGCGTCTCAGCGTTTCAAAAATGCATTTTAAAACGCAGAGTGCGCAGAGCCCGCAGAAGAAACGTCGAGGGCCGCAGCTTCCAACTACTACTTGTTATAGGAGGCCTTTCAAGGCCTGAACCGACTTTTCTTCTCTGCGATTCTCGGTGTCTTTGCGTTTCAAAAATGCATTTAAAACGCAAAGCAGTTGGGGGCAGTTGCTCGACCAGTGAGCAGCGATCTCTTAAGTTCGCTCACGGTTTAACTTGCGACTTAGGGTTTTGCGGTCGACGCCTAAGATGCGGGCGGCTTGGGTTTGATTGCTGTCGGTGGCTTTGAGCACATGTTGAATGTAGCGTCGCTCAATCTCTTCCAGGGGTGCCAACTCGGTGGGATCGTCACCGGCGAGCATTGTCTGGGCTGATTTAAACTCTTGAATCTTGCTCGGTAGATCGCTAACCAGAATCTTGTCGGAGCGCGTGAGCGCAACCGCGCGCTCGATGACATTGCGCAGCTCGCGGACATTGCCGGGCCAACTATAACTGAGCAGCCGCTCGGCGGTGGCCGAGTCGAGCCCACCGACCGGCTTCTGCATGCGCTGAGCAAACTGGATGACGTAGTGCTGTGCGATCAGCAGAATATCCGAGCCGCGCTGCTTAAGAGGCGGCAGTTCGATCTGAATGACGTTGATGCGATAAAACAGATCTTCGCGAAACGTATGTTCTTCGACCGCGGACTCCAAGTCGCGATTGGTGGCGGATATTAAACGCACATCGATAGGGATCTCGCGATCGCTACCGACCGGCCGAACCGAACGCTGTTCCAACACCCGCAGTAGTTTCACTTGCATGCTCAGAGGCAGCTCGCCGATTTCATCCAAAAACAAGGTGCCGCCGTGGGCTTCGACAAATAGTCCTTTGCGCTCGCCGCGCGCATCGGTGAATGCACCTTTGGTGTGACCAAATAGTTCACTTTCCAAGAGTGCTTCCGGCAGCGCCGCGCAGTTGACAGCCACCAGCTGCGCAGAGGCTCGACGACTGCGACGATGAATACTGCGAGCCACCAATTCTTTACCGGTTCCACTTTGGCCAGTAATGAGCACCGAAGTATCGGTCTCTGCCAACTGTGCCAGTTGAGCATAGATCTCTTGCATGGCGGGACTATCGCCAAGCAATTCACCGAAGTGGCGATTGTGATCGACCGTCTCGCTCAGTCGGCGCACAGTCTCTTGCAACCGATGGTGTTTGATCGCGCGATCGATGGCCGCGGCCAGCAAATCAGACTCAATGGGCTTAGTCAGAAAATCGTAGGCTCCGCTGCGCAAAGCTGCTACCGCTGTATCCATACTGCCAAAGGCCGTCATGACAATCACCGGCAACTGCGGATGCAGTTTGCTCAGTTGAGCACACAACTCAATCCCGCCGGTACCTGGCATGCGTACATCGGTAATCAAACAGTCGACTGGGTGAGTCTTGATGTACTCGATCGCCGGTGCTGCGGCAGTAAATGCCGTGGAGTTATAACCCCGCAATCGCAGATCGGTAACCAGCAGCTCACCCATCGACTTTTCATCATCGACGATAACGACATTTCCAAGCGTCATATAGTTCAGACTAAGCGAATCTATTGAGGGAGTACTGGCAGCGACACATGGCTAGGCAAGTCACGTGAGTACAGTAGTTTGTGTGTAGCCGTAATAAAGTCTTCTTCTTTGGCCATGAAGATATTGGGTACAAACTTTTGCGGATTGCGATCGATAAACGGGAACCACGTACTTTGGACTTGGATCATCACGCGATGGCCTGGTCTGAAGGTATGCATGATGTCGCTCAAGCTAAAGCGAATGCGCGTAGGTTCACCGGGCTTCATGGCCACAGGTTTATCAAAGCTCTCGCGGAAGCGTCCGCGCAGGACTCCCGCCCGCACAAGCTCTTGTCGGCCACTCAAGATTGGCTCACCTGGCCCCTCGTTGTACTTCGAACCATCGATGGGTTCGCCTGGGAACTCGTCGATCAGTTTGACGATCCAATCTGCATCGCTGCCGGTGCTGGCCACCCACATGTCGACTTCGACTGCGCCAGCGATCGTTTGATGTTCGGTTAATACTTGGCCGCGGTAGACTAGCACATCGGGGCGCCAGGCGGCAAACCGCTGATCTTCGGTCACGTACTCGCGAGCCCAACGCGTGGTGATCTCTTGCGTGTAGGGTACAGGTTTGCTGGGATCGCTGATGAAGGCATCTTCACCGGCTTGGGCCACCGGTTCAGTGGCCAAGGTGCCTTTGCCGCTGAAGAAGAACTTGGTTGGTGCGCTAGCCTTGGGCGGCCATTGATCGAACTGTCGCCAGCGGTTGGCACCGGTTTCGAAGACCGTAGCCTCCGCCAGGCCCAGTGAGCCTTTTTGTTTCAAGTGATATTCAAAGAATGGAAACTGAACCTGGTCGCGAAACCATTGTCCGGTCGGGAAACCAAAGTCGGCGGTGCCCAGTTTGCGGGCTTCATCGCGCGACCAGGCGCCGTGATACCACGGTCCCATGATCAGACGATTTTCCGTATTGGGATTCTGAGCTTCGATCGCTGCATAGGTTGCTAAGGGGCCATACAAGTCTTCCGTGTCGTACCAACCACCAACGGTCAGCACGGCACAACCCACTTTCTTCAAGTGCGGCAAGATGTTGCGTGATTGCCAGAAGTTATCGTAGTTGGGATGGGATTCAATATCGTTCCAGAAACTGACCTCATCGTGAAAGTACTGGCGATCAATGTTGCTCAAGGGACCGAGATCGAGATAAAACTGGTAGCCATCGCGGGTCTTCAGTTCAGGTCCCTTAGCCGACACGGGAGTCGGTTCCGGCCGCGGTTGGCCAAATCCACCAAAGAATCCAAAGCCCATCGGCAGCACAAAGGCGCCATTGCGATGGAAGTCATCAAAGAACCAGTCGGCGATCGGTGCTTGCGGCGAGGCAGCCACCAGAGCCGGATGGGAATCGATCGTGCCAGCGGAGGTGTAGAAACCGGGGTACGAAATACCATACATGCCCACGCGGCTATTGTTGCGTGGCACGTTCTTGACCAGCCAGTCAATCGTGTCATAGGTATCGCTGCTCTCATCGATCTCCTTACCTTGTTTGGCCGGGATATGGGGGCGCATGTTCACGAATTCCCCTTCGCTCATATAGCGCCCGCGCACATCCTGAAACGCGAAGATATAGCCACTCTTTTCGAACTCGGGGCTCGGTCCGATGGCTGCTTTGTACTTGCTAGCTCCGTAGGGAGCCACGCTGTAGGGTGTGCGATTCAGTAAAATGGGGTACGTCTTAGTGGCATCCAGATCGTTGGGAATATAGATCGAAGTGAACAGATGTTTGCCATCACGCATGGGGATGCGAGCTTCGAGCTTGGTGTAATGAGCTCGCACATAGTCGCTGCGTTCGTCTGCCTGCAGAGAAGGGCCAATTGAAAAGCTGACCCAACAGGCCAGGGAAAGTAAGAGGGCTTTTTGAAGATCTCGCATGTTCGTCTCTCGAAGGTGAATCATCGGCATTGCACGTGGACCATTTTAAACCACTGTACACCCATTCACACCCGCAAATCGCGCCTAATTGGACTGGGGAATCAGCCAATGAAACCCGTAGCGGAAGCCGTCAAGGCTTTCGAGATCGTGGCGCGAAGTCGGACGCGAATCGCTGGGCACGTTCCGTTACGCGTGCACGACGCACATTAACTTCGCTATACTTTTTAACCACAGCAATTGAACAACCTTTTTGACGGAGAAACCATAAATGTCCAATGACCCCACTTCGGGCGGAAATCCCAAGGACCAGTTTCTCGAGGCGGCCGGCCAACGCGCGGCGGCTTCGGCACCTTCTTCGGCTGAACGCAGCTTGTGGAAAGGTGGATACTCGGCCAAAGCCATGTATGGAACGTGGCTGATTTCGGCTATTGTGACGGTCGCGGCGCTGGTGGCTCTGTCAATGTTTGGCAATCAACATCCCGCTCTTTGGCCGGCGGGCGGAGCCGCAATTATCTTGTGGTGGTGTTTTGCGATTGGCACTTATGTCTACCGCCGGATGTCGGTGCACTATGAGCTGACCAGCCAGCGATTTATCCATCAACGTGGCATCCTCGTACGACGTACCGATCGCATTGAAGTGATCGACATCGACGATGTGAGCTTTGTCCAAGGGCTCGTGCAACGCATGCTGGGCGTCGGTACGATCACCGTCACCAGCAGCGATCGCAGCGATCCGATGCTGAAGCTGTCGGGGATCGACCAGGTGGCAGTCGTCAGCAACATGATCGATGATGTCCGCCGCGACGAACGCCGCAAACGTAGCCTGCATATCGAATCGATTTAGAGCAGTAAACCGTAGAGCAGCTGTCCTCAGCTGCTCAGCACCCTCTAACCAAATCATCTACCGACTTTCGCCCTCCCGGGCGCGAGGTCGGTAGGCGCATGGGTTAGAGGGTGCTGAGCGGCTGGGGACAGCCGCTCTACAGAATCGCTTTACTGTTGTTCGATTACATGTAGCTGGTCGAGGGCCAGGTTCTCGACAAGTTGTTTCTTGCCGCCGGGCCACTCGATTTCAATGCTGACGGGTTTGTCAGCTGTGCCCAAGCCGAAGGTCACTGGCAGCTCACATTGGCTCAAGTAGCTGCGAGTGGCGGTCACGCAGCGCGTTTGTTTCACACCATTGGCGGTCAGTCGTACTTGAGCTCCAATGGCATCGCGGTTGCATTCATTGCCTTTCAGCTTGACTCGCAACCAGTGATGACCAAGTTGTTGATTATTGCGCAAGACCTTTGGCAAACCGCCGTTAGAGACTAGCACGATATCCAGATCGCCATCGCCATCCAGGTCACCGTAAGCGGCGCCGCGACCCACGATTGGTTGCGATGCAGCTTTGCCTAGTTGTTCTTCTTCCCAACGCACCAGTTCACTGCCGCCTTGCGAGCCGGCGTTCCAGAAGTAGAGCGGCGACTGTTCGTAGTGTTGATTGGGCTGGACTTTGGCAATCTCTTGTTCCAAGTGACCGTTGGCGCATACAACGTCCATGCGACCATCCAAATCCAAATCAGCAAAGAACATGCCGAAGGTCAGACTTAACCGAGTCACGGGGCCAAGGCCGCTGGGCATGGCTTCATCCAGGAATGGCTCACCTTTATTGGATACATACAGCGAACATGGTTCGTTGGCAAAGTTGCCGATGGCCACGCCTAACACATCACCATTGCGGAAACAAGCGGAATCGATACCCATCGCCCCTGTGGCTTCACCGTTGCGATCAAAGGCGATACCTTGAGGAATACCTTCTTCCTTAAACGTGCCATTCTGTTGATTGACGAACAAGTACTTGCGAACTGTATCATTGGCGACAATCAAGTCCAGCCAACCATCTTGATTGACATCGGTGGCCGTCACCCCTAGGGCTTTGCCTTCTGGCACTGGCGTGTTGGGGTTATTGATTTGGAATCCGGCTACCTGCGAGACATCCGTGAATTTGCCTTCACCATCGTTGTGGAACAGGTACGAGTGCATGCCGGTAAAATTCGTGGGCTGGCCATATGCTCGACCTACCCCGGTCAATGAAAAACCGAGCGTCAAATCCAGCTCGCGATTCCACAACACGTAATTGCCAATATACAGGTCCAAACGCGAATCGTTGTCGTAATCAAACCACACTGCGCACGTAGTCCAGTCCTGCGGCTTGCCAGCCAGGCCGGCATCTGCTGTGACATCGGTGAACTTGCCGTTCTGATTTCGGAACAAGCGGTTGCCTCCCACACCCGTTACCAGCAAATCCACCCACCCATCGTTGTCGTAGTCACCAACCGTACCGCCCATGGCTTGCATGCGAATTTGGAGTCCAACCTCCTCCGTGACATTGGTGAACTTGGCCGAACCGTCATTAGCATACAGGCAAAGCGATCGTGGATTACCAAAGACAGATCGCGCCCAACTCCACGATTCGCCGCCGACAAACAGAATGTCCTGATCGCCATCGTTATCAAAGTCGAAGATCGACACGCCACCCCCCATGGTCTCCGGTAACAGTTTCTCGCCTTCCATCGCATTGAAATGTTTCCAATCGATGCCGGAACTGGCAGTGATATCTTCCAGCGGCAAGTTGGGTTTGGCGACCGTAGGTGCTTTGCGTTTGATTGGCAGCACGAGTTCGGTTTCCTTGACCTCAACCGGCTTGCGACCCCACCAGGCGACGGCGGCGATGCCTAGCACCAGGCAACCAAAGGCGGCCGCAAGTCCCAACGAGATGCGCAGCGCGCGTCCGATGATGGCGTCGTCCTGCACATCTTCGCGATCGAGATTCTCGTCGAATTGTGGTGTCTTGGATTTAGTAGATTTCGACATTGATGGACAGCCTTTATGGAATTGAATGAAGATCGCACTACTTGGCCGTAGCCAGGCCGTAGGCTTCGGCTCGATTGAGAGAGTAGATAACCAGTGGTTCAGCAGCATGGTCAGCGGCCGGGTATTTGCGGCGCGCGTTGGGGCGAGCCACATCGCTGGCGTTGTCGTCTGCCTTGTATCGCAGGTGCAGCTCTTCGTGTTTGGCAGCCAGCGCGTCATTACCTTGTCGTTTGTACACTGCGGCCAGACTAGCATGGGCGGTCAAGTTTTCTGAATCATCTGCCAGCGCTCGCTTGAACTCTGTTTCCGCTTGCTGCAGATACTCGCTTGCCAACTCGGCATCCTGACGATTGGCCGCTTGAGCCGCCAGGTCGATCAAGGTCAGTCCAAGCGTATTGTGGATGCGATAGTCGCGACTGAAATCGAACTGACGATCCCGTCGCTCCTGCGTATCGTCATACAGTACGCTACGAAAGTTTTCGGCGGCCGTTTCGAAATTACCTTGCTCGCGATTGATTTCGCCACTCAGCCAGGCGGCCGTCCAAGCCGGTGGCGGTGGATCCATCGTTGCCGCGCGACTCAAGGCCAGCGTGGCTCCATCTAAATCGCCTTCCGCCCATAAAACTCGGGCAAGATTGATTGGCCCATCGTAGCGACCGAGCTTCTCGACTTCGGCAAAGGCCTCAGCCGCTTGCAACAGCTGTGTCCTGCCGGACAGCAACATGCCGATACCATAATCGTTCCAGCGTTCCCAAGTCGGTGGAACTTTGCGGTCCGCGTTGGCTTGGGCCGAGACGGCTACAACTTGTCCATCCATCTTCTTGACGGGCAGCACAAGGCGATCCGAACACATCGTGACGATAGGCAACTTGTTAGGGGCTACGCCGGCTGGGCCTTGTTCTTTAAATTCAATGTCACCAGGACGCCGTATCGAATTCATAAAGTCCACATAGCCCTTATCGAACTTGCGATACTTCAGGGCGACTTCGATTTCGATCGGCGCATCAGCCCACTCGGGGATTGACAATGCATAGTGCACCGTTTGCCCAGCCCCAGGCGGGATTTGATGGTTGTAGAGGGGCACGAAGATATCTTGAGCATTGCGGCGGGCGATGCGATTGCCATTGCGATCCAGCATGAACACGTTGACGAAGTGTGACCAGGGATCGACTTCGCCCTGACCATCCATCCCACCGCTCTTGCCGATCAGTTTATCGCCGCACTTGGCCGTGACTTCGACCCACAGTTCATTTGAATCCACGGTGCCTTGCGTCAAGTGATGACCAAGTTTCAGCGTGCGTATCACCGTTTCAATCAACACGTCTTGGCCGGCAGTAAGCGTAGGCAGATCCTTTTCGAGCGGCGCGCTCAGTTTGCCTTCGATCGTACCCCCTTCACGCACACCGAAGATATCGATCCGCGTGGTGCCCTTCAGCAGGGCTTGGGACCTTTCAATCACCTCGTCATCTCCGCGCCACCAAGGCAGAGCCGTATTGGCACCTGGGAAGAAGTGGTCGTGCACCGCATTCTTGCCCAGCTTGGGATCAAACTTGGAGGCGAAGTCATTGGAGACTTGCCCGGGCATGTGACAACCATTGCAATTGGTTTCGGCAATCTTGGGGTAATAGAAGCTCTGCGCGCCGTGCCCCGATACTCCACTGAGCAAGAAACTGTCGTAGTGATTCTGACCGCGAACGAAGTCCTTGTACTGCGTGACTTCTTTGGGCAAGTGAACCTTGTGGCACGAACTGCAGAACTCTGCGGTCTTGTGGAATGGTTTGAGAAAGGTCTTTTTGTGAAAGCTCGGTTTGGCCTTGATCAGCAGTTCGTTAATCTTCTGTAGGGCAGGTGATTCCGAATAAGTAAACGGATACTGAATCGGTTCTTCGATGACATAGTTGGCATTGCCCACGTAGCGTTTGTCGTGCGGATCGCCACCGACGTTGGTGATGGCGTGACAAGCGGTACATGTAATCCCGGCTTGCGATGTCGGATCCTTGACATCGTCATAGTCGGGTTTATCGAAGGCACCGCTGAAGAACGGCACGGGGTCATGGCAACCTGCGCACCAGCGCGACGCCTGGACGCTACCGTCGCGCTCTTGCACGACTTTGCGAGTCTCACGAATGGATGCCAGGTAAGCTGGATTGTTGAACGAGCTGAAGTGGTGGGCACTGTGAAACCAACTGTTGTAAACATCTTGGTGACACTTCATGCAGTATTCATCGTTTTGAATGGCTTTGGCAGGAATGAAATTGCCTGTCGAAGTGCGGGCGAGCGAAGGCTGGAAGTATTTTTCGCCATCTTTAGGACCAGCCACATTCCAGTCGCGCGGATCTTGCATCTGCACAAAGACCATCAGCCCCACCACCACCGCGGTAGCCAAACCAATGCGCCGCGCGACATACCATTTGATACGCGGTCCGACCAGGCGATGGAGCCAATACAACCAGATGGCCAGCAGTGGACAAGCGATGTGTGCCCAGTAAACCACGTCACGCGCCGTGGCCCGCAGCTCGATGCCAAAGGACCGCATGAGCAATACGCCGCTGACCAGCACAGCAATCGAGATCGCGAACAGTGCGTAACCGATACGCACAGCTCGCTTGTTCCGCCGGTTGCGGGCGTTCAGCAAGTGAATGATGCCGAAGATGATCACAGGGGCGACAATGATTATGCCCAGGACCAAGTGCACGCCAAACATGATCTGGTAGAAGAAGTCTTCATAGACTTGACCAGTAAAATGTTGCAGCCACGTAATGGCAAACAGATAAATTCCGTTTGCACCTAGCAGCGAAAATAGGGCTAGGACGACCACCAGCAAGATGCGCAAACGCGGTCCAATAACACGCTTGGGCTTGGGCATCGGCTTGGGAGAAGTGGCTGGTACTTCCGCACTACTCATCGTTGGCTCCAAAAACATGCTCTAGTGGCAGAGGCTTGAATGGCTGTGGGACGCTGGCGCGTAACCCGTCGGGCTGGCGAGGGATTAACTCGGCCATCGCGACTTGATCGACGCCTGATGTAAACCCATCGAGAAGCACCGAGGGCACTCTGCGTCTAAAACTTGGGTTACGACTGGGTGTAGCAGCAAAATACTGCGGCTACAAATAAATCAATTTGCATTCATCAAGAGACATGTGCACGTGGCCTCCCCAAGGCTTTGTCTTGGGGAGGAGACAGTGCACCCGCGTTACGCAAATTGTGGTGGTCGCAGCAGACCATCCAGAGTTGGTGAGCCAGGCAAAAATCTAATGCCAACTGTCACATCTTCGGACTGCGGTCGGTCCGTCGTGAGAGAGAATTCACCCTGGGCAAACGGAACCAACTTCGGGGCATTGGTCGGCACAGTCGACATTTGATTGGCCGGCTGCGGAGCGGATTTGCACTGGGGACCATCGCACTCCACGGGCAGCGGATGGAACAAGAAATAGCTCTGGCCAGCCACGTATTGCCATTTGCCCAGCAGCGATGGTTCGAGGCCGTCGACGACCTGAACCTCGTTAGCTCGCACTCCATGTTCGCAACCGGCAAAGGCCGACGGAGCGGTCACCGTACCGAGGACCAGTATCAGCAGGCAGCCAACCAATGGGCGCACGGCTGCCCAATTTGAGCAGATAGATCGTCGCCTTGGCCACAAAAACGAGTTCACGGCAGGAACCTGCAGGATAAGTAGAACGGCAAGTAATCTATAGTATCGCCCTGATTCAGGAATGTCCACCACTTAGATTTGCCGCGGGGGTAGCCGATCTCGCCAGAGATTGGAAATCGATGGGTGACGCATCCAAAGTCTGGCGACGTCGGCTACAGGTCATCCTTGCACCTGGGAAGACATGGAAACGCAGAGTCCGCAGAGGATCGCAGAGAAAACACTGAAGATGAGTCGACCCGGCCCTTGGTCTTCTCTGCGATTCTCGGCGTCTCTGCGTTTTTAAAAAAATGTCTGGCGCCTTCGGCTACAGGGAGCGGCATGTTCGGTTTGGCAGGGCACTGCCCCTCCAAATGTCAAATTTAGGGCGGGTTTCTTTTGCAATCCATTGCCAAATGAAACAAACTGAAAGGGATAGGCCCGGTGTGTCCGTTTCTGGTTTGGAGTGCCCTAAGCGTGAT
This sequence comes from Rania fehmarnensis, assembly GCF_056494185.1. Lineage (NCBI taxonomy): Bacteria > Pseudomonadati > Planctomycetota > Planctomycetia > Pirellulales > Pirellulaceae > Rania > Rania fehmarnensis. The sequence continues at coordinate 6,783,292 of NZ_CM151398.1, read as the reverse complement.
TGCTGTATCGATTCGTGGCTTACCAACGTTTGCCTATGTGGCGGCACTAGCTCTGGTGTGCTTGCCAAACCCCGCGTGGGCTCAGCGCAAAAAGACTGAGAAGGCTAAAGACGAAACGCCGCCAGCGGTGGAGATGGTCACCTACGCCAACCCCCGCGTGATCGAAGCCAATATCGGATTGAAGATTACGACCCGCAGCGGTCAGTTGGGCGAAACGGTGGGCACGACCGCCTTTCCGGCTGAATGGCCCGAGCAGAAGGTTGAGATCCTGCAAGCCAGCGTACCGCCCGGCATTCGCCAGACCTTGCGCGATCTGCCCGGTGGCAGCCGGCAACTGGTCATGATGGCACCGCAGATTCCGGCTCAACAGACGCTCGAAGTTATCGTCAAGGTGCGCATCACCAAAAGCCACGTCGTAGGACCAACCGATCCCAGTTCATTGGTGATTCCCAAGCCCAATAAATTGCCGCGCGAAATCAAGCTGTTCATGGGCAACAGTCCGAACATCGATGCAACCAGTGGCCAGATCAAACGCATCGCACGCGACCTGGCAGATAAAAAACCCGAGGACGCGTGGCAACATGTGCGGCTGATCTACGATTGGACGCGCGAGAACATCAAGTACACACGTGGCGATATCAAGGAGACTTTGAAGACCCTCAAAGAGAAAGAGGGTGACTGCGAAGATATGTCGGGCGTATTTATTGCGATTTGCCGCGCCAGTGGTATTCCGGCTCGCGTCGTCTGGATCCCAGGTCATTCGTATCCAGAGTTTTATCTGGAAGATGCCGATGGTCATGGTTTCTGGTTTCCCTGCCAGGTGGCCGGCAGCGAGAGCTTTGGTTCCATGGCCGATCACATGCCGATCTTGCAGAAAGGCGATCGTTTCAAGTTGCCTGAGAAACCCGAATCGCAACGTTACCTGGTCGACTTCTTCACCAGCAAGAAGATAGTCGGTGATCAGAAACCTCGCATTGAGTTCGTACGACAATTGCTCGGTGATGCCGCCAACTTGAAAGTTGCCGATGAGCTAGTGGTCTCCAAAGAACTGGCCAGCGATGCGAAACCAACCGAAGCGGCCGAGGCTGAGGAAGCTGACAAGCCTGAGGAACCTGAAGCGGAGTGAGGTCACTCGTAGAGCAGCTGTCCTCAGCTGCTCAGCACCCACTAACCCAACCATCTACCGACCGAGTGACTAGCACATGGTAGAGCGGCCCTGGAGAGCCGATCTACGTGAGACTAATATTACAGGCAAACGACTTGCCGGGTGCGGAGCGGCTGGGGACAGCCGCTCTACAGGTTCGCTCTAGCGACCGAATCGATAGCCGCGGAGGCGAAAGGGTTGGCAGGCAATCCAAACAGCTACGCCCGCCGAGAGAATGCTGCGCGCCTGCACGGTTTCGCTCCAGAGGTAATGTAATGGTATGTCGGAGGCAAAACTGTAAACGGCTTCGACAACCAGGACCACACCACACAATATCTGCAACACACTGATCACGACAAACCACGTTGATCGCCGCGCAAAACAACCGGCGGCGATCAGCGTTACCCAGGCTACGCCGCCGGTAAAGATCAAGATGTCCTTCGTGCTCAGATAGATTGGCAGCTTGATCAACCCACTGAGCGTGGAACCTGCGGCGGCCATCACCAGCGCAACGGCAATCGTCAACAAAAACAGATCGCTCAAGCGCATTCGCCCCCGCAGGCCGAGTGATTCGTCGCTTGTGTTTTCTCGTCGCCAGCGGACGCCGATGACGGCCAGCGCGATCAAGGGTATCAACAGCATCACTGCAGGGATATTGACGTTCAACATGCCGACTTCGATCAGTAGATGTATCGAGCCGAAGATCAAGCGGAAATCGACTAGCAGCGCAGCCTCCAAAAACAGCAGCGGTAACACGCGAATCGGCCAGCGATACTTGCTCAGGATCAACCACAAGCAACACGGCAGCGTCATTCCCAAGGCCAGGCCTAAAGCGTAACTGAACGTGGGACGGGCCAAGTCCCAAACTGGTCCCATCGCAGCTCGCCACGACAACATGGCCAGCGGCACACCGACGATCAACATCACATCCAGCCATACCCAAGTGTCCGACACGACCGAGGCTCGCAGCCAGAGCACACACCAGACCACAAATATCGCCAGCAGTATCACAGTCGAATACGGAGCGTGAACAAACGGGGCGTAGGTCCGTATCCAACGACCGGTTGCATTGTCGTAGAAATGAAAGCTCGCTCCGTAACGGGTATCTAAGACTACAGTCCTATCGCGATCAAGAACCTCAACGGCGTTGGCCACGCTGTCGGGTAACGTAAAGAGAACTCGGTTTTGTTCTTCGTCGAAGACGATTTTGTCGCGGTTGCCGACCAGGAACACGGCCAGATTTGTTTTAAGAGAGCGCGAGAGCATTTCGCTGCGGCTGTCGGGCGAATGCAACCAACGCCCCACGCGCATATCGTAGTAGCTCCACGCGTTCTTCTTTTCAATAGCCAACAATTCACCGCGAAGTTGCCACTGGTTTTCAATGACCAAGGCAGACCAGTTCGGTTTGGGATACAGATCGAGTGGAAAATTGATAACTCGCACAATACTGCCGTCACGTTTATCGCGAATCTCGATGTCGCCCAGTTTAGGATTGACAGTGGCCACATACTGATCAAAACCGGACGCTTCACCTTGCAACGTCTGCCACTGTGCAACCTCTTGTGGGACTCCTTGATCGTTGAATCGAAAGAGGGCGACGTCGCTGGCAGCAGGCAAACTTCGAATGGCCAGAAACGAGCCATCATTCAAATCGACCACCCGGTTAAAGGGCTTGGCCTTGACCGGCGCGCGATACTCAGAACTCGATGGTTGTATCGAGCCCAGACCCGGCGTGCCTGCCGGTTGCAGCACCGGCAGGATCGAGTCTGCGAGCGGTTGCAATTCAGAATCAGGGCGATCGAGGTCCAGCCACTGAATGCCATCTTTTATGATCAGTAGATAACGGCCATTTAGGAAGCCCGCGAATTCTCCTTCGATGTTCAGCTCGCGCTTAGCCAGGAGTTGATTCGAGGTGGAATCGCGTTGCTCGAAAGTGTGTGGATTAATACAGGTGATCGACCAGTAGCTGGGTGGCTGCACTGCGCCAGCCTGGAACAGGCTACGATCGATTGCATCACTTATCGACCAACGATTCTGGTCGAGGTCAAAGGCCAGCCAGTATCCCCAATACTCTTGGTTACCGAATATGCTCGTTGAGGCACAATAGCAAATGCTTCGATCTTGATTCCATTCAATCGCAGATCGATACCCCATCACTGGAAGCGCCCGCGACGCTACGATCCATATCGCCACTTGTATGGCGAGTGCGATGAGAAGGACCAATCGGTTTGTATAATACGGACGCATAGTCAGGAGTGCCCTACTGCCGAATCCGACGTATCGACTTGCTTAGGTTCCAGTGAGGTGTTTCTGCACCAACGATAGCCGCGCATGCGATGCGGTAAGAACGCAGCCACACTGGATGCAGTAATCGCTAACAATAGCATTCCGATGCGGTCATAGGAACTGAAGTCTGGCAGCCACAGACCGACGAACATCTGTAAGGCTAGAACTGCAGACAACATCCCTAAGCAGGTCCACGCAACAGTGGCTGCCAGGGCAAACCAGGTTGGTCGCCTGGCCAAAGCCATGTGCATCATCAACACCTGACTGACCAAGATGATCAGCACGGCTAGTTCTATGGGCCGCATACTACGCCCTACATTCTCCCGCGGCGAGAGTGGCGCGCTCAGCAGGCCCAAGAGTAACGCTACCAGCATGGTGATTACAAAGTAATCCATTAAGGTAACTCGCGCTCGTTCATCTATCTGGTTTGCGGGCTTCACACTCGAGTGGACCAATCGAAAACCCAGCATGCGCAGGATCTGCAGATAGTTCAAAGTAAGGAGCATGGCCAGAGCCAGCACTTGCATCAACCGGCTGGCGATGGAATGTTCACTCAGCATGACTGCCATGGCTGCCAAGACGGTTAAGCCTAGTGGAAACGCCGAGCGGAGTCTGACACTTAGCGGTGTGTCGCCAAGAACCAACCATGCGCTCAGCAGCAATACCAAACTGTAACACAGCGCCAAAGCGATTTGAAAGGCTGGCCGATCGGAATCTATCGAACCGCGCGTAGCCAGCCTGTAACTGCATAACAACAGTGGCACCGCAATAATTAGCATGACATCGAGCCACACATTATTCCGCAGGCTCGTACCTTGAGCAATCGCGCTGCCAGGCATGGTCGTCGAGACCGAGCTTCGCAAGATCCCAACCGGTAATGCTCCGATCCAGGCCAGGCTCCACAGCACATACAACGCGCTCAGCCCCCAACAGCCCCAAGTGGCCCATAGAAACGGCCGATAGGTCTCGACGACGCGCTGACTTGCATGATCGAGTTTAAAAAAACTCAATCCGTACATGCGATCAACAAGCGTGGTCGATTGCTGGTCACGCAAATAAACACGGCTGTGGCTGTGTGCTGGCGCTGTCCAAACCGTTCGATCGCGCGCGGGATCGAAGATGGCATACTGCCCACTTAGCAACTGAAACAGCAGCAGCTTGTGCCCAGGCAGACTGTCAATCAAATCTATGGCACGGGCTGGCTGCGCCAAATACGCGCCTGCCTCAATATCGTAAAACGCCGACGAATGGCCCCAAACGCGAAACACAGGTGTAGAAGCGGTGTCGTTGCGCAACACCCAGTCTACGGCGCTGAACCCCACGGGTAATTCTGTCCGCCAGAGTATTTGGCCATCAACTTGCGAACGGACTTCGATTTGGTTTCGTCCAGGTTCAATACTGGCAACTTTATCCTGCCAGGTGACCACCGACTGCGTCATTTCCGCGATGTTCCACTGACTGACCAAACGCAGTTGGCCAGTGGCGTCGATGCGATAGAGTTCGACGCCAGTCGGCGCTGTGAGATGCGGCGCTGAACGCACCGAATTCGCAATCCATAGCGAGGGGCGTGCCACTCCGTCAACGCTTATGATGATATGTGAAAAATGTTTGGATGCGATGCGGGGAAGAGTACTGACCGTTAGTAGTGGCTCCGTCTCCAGGTCCACGTAGTCGATCGCCGTCTCAGTTACTTGAATGACCCAGCGATTGCCCACGATGCGCGGTGAGTCGACTGCATTCACTTGAAAATCGGTAAACGGCAACTGGCGACGTTTGAGTACCGCGAGTGTATGCCGATCGAACTGCTCGGCACCGTAATTTTGCTGACCCCCGCGTGGACTGGTCAGTTGCCAGAAAGCTGGCACATGCCGAAGTTCAGCATCTTCTGCGAACATCTGGCGGCGATTTAGGGATTGCCAGGCACGATTGACGAGATCGAATCGCAGATACTCTTCTTTGTAAATAGGTGTGCCATCCAATGATTTAAACAAAGTTGTCCGTTCCGCACCGGGCCACACGCTTGTATGATTGCCGGTACCCAAGTACGGCAACTGCGCATGCAACCACCACCAGCCCGCTAGCTGCAGCAACAGCATCAGAATCAGCAGGTGACGACCGGGCATTCTCAAGGCATCATTTGGTGGCTAGTTGTCTAAATGAAGAGCATGAACCCCACATGGTTTTTCTCTGCGTTCTTCGCGTACTCTGCGTTTTATAAGCGAATTACGCGAGCAGTGGGTGTAACACGTGTGACGATAAATATAGCTAGCGACCTTATGCCTGGCTAAGACTTTTTTTTGATGCAATCTGTCCATGTCGGTCGAAAGTCCACCGATGAGGCTGTGGACTGTGAGATTGCGGAGCCAGGTTTGCCACCGACTGGCAGTAAGCAATCTGAACAAAAGTACACAGAGCTGGTTGGTGCGGGTCATGGATGATCCTGCAGAGCATAACGCGGCGTTATGGCTTTGCGCTAGGAGTCGCGGTGGACATGACCATACGTTGATGAGCGAACCCAGACAAGTCAAATTTGACGTTGAAGCCACAGTACTGGCAGCCATCTGCTTGTTTCTGTGGGTGAGTCTGCTCAGCTATGATCCGGCTGATCCGGTCGGCCCGCTGGTGGCCCCGCTGAATCAATTCTATCAGCCCAGCGAAAGCGTTTATCCTCCGAACGCCACCTGTACCAATTGGTGCGGTTGGGCTGGCGCGCTAGCCGCACAAATGCTGGTCGAGGGTCTCGGTATCGGCGCCATACCGCTAGTCGCGGCGATGACGGCGCTGACCTGCTGGATGTTCCGCGTGCAGAGCAACTTTGTGGCTCCTTCGCGTCAATTCGGTTGGTTGTTAGTTGTGCTGGCGTTCACTACCTTTGCCACACTTCTAAAAATTGAAACGCGTAACTCGCCAGCCATTGGAGCCGGTGGATATCTGGGTGCGCTCACGACCACGTGGCTCAATCATCATTTTGCGACCATCGGCGGATTCATTTTGACCACCGCGGTGATGGTGGCAGGTTTGTTGTTGAGTACCGACTATGTGGTACTGCGCTGGTTGGGATGGTTTGTCGCTGGTGGAGCCACGGTCGCGACCAGCACGGCACTAGCTAGTCGTCGCGGGCTGCGCAGCCTCAACCCCTTTGCGCCACTGGGGCCATACCTGCGTGGCCGGCAAATCGATGTGGAGAAAGTTGTGCTGCCCGGTGAGGGCGTGGATAACGTATCGATCCGCATTCGCGGTCAGACCATCGATGGTAAATCGCTGCCACCGGACCCCGCACCCACAGCCGCTGTCGCCGCGACGGCGGCCGCTACCAAAGCCAGTAGTGGCAAAGCAGCTGAGTCGATCATTGCCGGCGTAGCTGCCGCCGCCACCAATTTGCTATCCAGCAAGTTAAAGACGGAAGCGCCTGCAGATGTCGATGCCGAAGCGAATGAACTAGTCGAAGAGGAAGACGACGTAGGCGAAGAAGCCGGTGCCGACGAAGAAGGTGCCGAATCTACCACCGATGAAGTCATTGCCGAAGACGAAGGTCCGCGCGTCCGTCGCAAGAAGAAAGGCGCAGCCGCCGCCGCTAAGCAAACCGATAACTCGCTCGAGCATCTCGACGATACCAGTTTGCCCGAAGGCACCGAAGAGTATGTGCTGCCCGGTACCGACCTGCTGACCGAGAGCGATGACATCAACTTCGAAGACCAGGCAATCGAAGTTCGGCGCAAAGCCAAGATCCTGGAAAAGACGTTTGGTGACTTTGGTTTCAATGTGCGCGTGGTGGAAATTGAAACCGGCCCGGTGATCGCGCAGTACGAAGTTGAACTCGAAGCCGGTTTACGCCTGTCGAAGATCACCAGCCTGGCGGACGATTTGGCCATTGCCCTGCGCGTGCCCAGTGTGCGCATCGTGGCCCCTATACCCGGCAAGAACACGGTTGGTATCGAAGTACCCAATGAGACGCGACAAGTGGTGCGTTTGCGTGAAGTGATCGAAGAAGGCACCGCGGCTAGCAAGAAAGCCAAGATCCCGTTGTTCCTGGGCAAAGATGTTTCCGGAAATGCGCTGACCGTCGACCTGGCTTCGCTGCCTCACTTGTTGATCGCTGGTCGAACCGGTACGGGTAAGTCGGTGTGTTTGAATGCAATCATCGCTTCGATCCTGATGACCAAACGACCCGATGAAGTGCGCATGCTGATGATCGACCCCAAGATGGTGGAACTGAGTGGATATGCGCGATTGCCGCACCTCATGCACCCGGTGGTCACCGACATGAAGAAAGCCGAAGCCATTTTGGCCTGGGCCGTCGACAAGATGGAAGAACGTTATTCGCTGCTCGCCCGCGCCGGTGTGCGTCACTTGGTCAACTACAACCAGTTGGGGCGCGAAGAGTTGGTCGAAAGGTTGAAACCTGAATCGGCTGAAGAAGAAGATGCGATTCCCGATCACTTGCCGTTTATCGTAATCGTGGCTGACGAAATGGCTGACTTGATGATGACTGCCGGTAAAGAAGTTGAGCAGCACATCATTCGCCTGGCTCAAAAGAGTCGTGCGGTCGGCATTCACTTGATACTCGCTACGCAGAAACCCACGGTCGATGTTATCACCGGTCTAATCAAGAGCAACTTGCCCGCACGTATCTCGTTCCAAGTGGCCAGCCGTACGGACAGCCGCGTTGTGTTGGATGAAATGGGTGCTGATAAACTGCTCGGCAACGGTGACATGCTGTTCCTGTGGCCCGGTACCAGTACGCTGCTGCGCGGTCAAGGCACATACCTGAGTGATGAAGAGATCAACCGAGTGGTCGATCACTGCAGCACGGGTGAGCAGAACTTTGTGCATGAGTTGGTCAATCTGCAGGTTAAGGCGGAAGAAGGCGAAGAGGGCGACGGCAAGACACCGGGCTTCCGGAAACGCGATGATTTATATGAAGCCGCAGTCGAAGTGGTGGTGCGCGAAGGTCGAGGCAGTGTGTCGCTGTTGCAACGTGCGCTGGGCATTGGATATGGCCGCGGTGCCCGCTTGATCGACTTCATGGCCGAAGATGGCATCGTCGGTCAATATAACGGTTCGCAGGCGCGGGAAGTAATCATCTCGATGGCGCAGTGGGAAGCGATGAAGAGCGGTGGTGGAGCCGAAGCAGCGGAACCCAAGCCCAAGGAGACCCGCCGCAATCGTATTCGCCGTGACGAAGGCTGGGATAACGATGAAGAAACTCCGCGTTCGCACGCGCCTGGAATTGCCACAGCCACCCAGCTCAAGAAGGTAGAAGTGCCGCTGGACGAGGAAGATGTCGACTGGGATGAAGACGAAGAGTCGGACGAGTTGGAATCGCTGGATCACTTGGACGACGACGATTTGGAATCGTAAGCCCGAAAATCGCGAACTAGACCCTCGCAACTGCCAACTTCGACTACCATATTCTCCACTGGACCTAAACCCAAAGCATCCAGCGGATGTGTTTCCGCGATTCGATGCGAGACATATGGTAGAAATGCCTTTCGCGGAGCGAAAGGAGACATTGGCATAGGGAGAGATGATTGCTCCGACAGCGACTACTTTCGGCCTTCATTATTATTTCGTGCTCGCTCGGCTTTGTGACGCTTGATTCACGTCTGCCTGTGGGTAATAGCCACGGGTTTTGGATGTCCGTGCTGGCCGTGATTCTCTATGGCGGAAGTGCGTTGGAGTGCGCGCGGATGCTGAAAGCCCGCCGAGCTGGATTTGCGATAGCTCCGTGCATTATTGGCTGCAGCGGCATTATGCTGGCCACGCTGATTCCCCTTCTATATGGCGTGGTCGGTTGGACGTACCCGGCCAACTGTCCACTTGGTCCGCTCGGATTACCTCTGGCCGCGGCGCTGATCGCTTTGGTTGCCTGTTTTGTGTGGATCATGCCCAACTATGTACCCGGAACCCAAGCCCTGGAGCGCGCGGTTATCAGCGGTTGGGTAGCGGTCTACTTCGGTATCGGCTTTGCATTCTGGGTGGCCTTGCGTCAGAACGGCAGTGATGGTTGGGGCCTGGCCTCCGTGGTGGGCATGATTGTAGTAACCAAGTTCACCGATGCCGGCGCTTATTTTACTGGACGCGCGTTTGGCCGAACAAAACTCTGTCCCGCAGTCAGTCCAGGCAAGACGATCGAAGGTTTGTTAGGCGGTATGCTGGTAGGCACGCTTGTCAGTTGGATTTACTTTGTGCCGTTTGTCAGTTGGTTATTTGGTGCCCGTGTGAACCCAAATTGGTTGGGACCTATCCTGGCTGGTATTGTCTTGACCTTGGCCGGAGTAGCGGGTGACTTGTTGGAATCGTTGGTCAAACGCGAAACCGAGTTCAAGGACAGCTCCCAAGTCTTGCCGGGCTTGGGTGGATTGTGGGATGTGACCGATTCGTTGTTGCCTGCCGGACTGTTCGGGTATTTACTTGTAGCGGCCGACTTTATTCGACCGCCAGCATAGAGGACTCCCTATAGCGGAAGCCGTCAAGGCTTTTGAAAGTGAATTGTGCTAAAGTCAAAGTGAGTTACGAAATGCTTGACGCATTCCGCTACGAGTGATGAGTTACGAAGTGCTTGACGCATTCCGCTACGAGTGATCAAGGGTGACTAAAAGGAAGTGCAGATGTCTGAAGCCAATCTGACTGTGGCCGATCCGGCGATTGTGCTGTGTTTGTTTGGTCCTCAAGATCAATACCTGCGGATGGTCCGCAATCACTATGGTGTGGCTATTACGCATCGCGATGGCAAAGTGCGCATTGTGGGGGACGAAGAGGCGGTCCGCTTGGCGACTTCGGCGATGGAATCGCTGCGGGAGCGAGCAGCCAAGCGCGGCCAATTGACGTTAACGGAAGTTCAAGCCGTGCTGGGAGTGGCTGCGGGTGAGGGGATCGAATCTTCCGTGGCCGCCGCCGAACCTGCCCGAGCTTCGAGCAATTATTCTGTAACCTCTTCCACGCGGCTGCAGGGCCCCAAGCTAGACTTGACTGAGTCCAATGTCGAAGTGGATCTCTCGCACCAGCATCGGAAAATTAAGCCGCGAACCGCTGGTCAGGCGAGCTACGTTTCGGCGATTCGGGCTCATGACCTGACATTTTGTCGTGGTCCGGCTGGCTGCGGTAAGACGTACCTGGCGGTAGCCTTGGCCGTTGAAGCCCTAAAATCCCGCGGGGCTCGGAAAATAGTTTTGGTGCGGCCGGCGGTTGAAGCAGGCGAAAGTTTGGGGTTTTTGCCAGGGGATTTGCAAGCAAAACTGAATCCCTACCTTCGTCCGCTGCTGGACGCATTAAACGAAATGCTGGATTATGATCAGGTAAAATACTTGATGGAGCATGACGTAATCGAAGTGATACCCCTCGCCTATATGCGTGGGCGCACCCTCAATGATGCGTTTATAATCCTGGACGAAGCCCAAAATACGACCATGGCGCAGATGAAGATGTTTTTGACGCGCATGGGCGAAGGCTCTAAGATCGTGGTCTCGGGCGATATGACGCAAGTCGATTTGCCCGGCGGAGTCCTCAGCGGCATGCGTGACGCCTGGCGCCGACTGCAAGGTTTGGAAAATGTGGCGTTTGTAACTTTGGCTCAACAAGATATCGTAAGGCATCGACTGGTACAGTTGATTGTTGGACGGTACGAGCAGCAAGCCGGCGGACAAGCTTCCGGCGATGCGGCTGAGCCCGGGTTCGGGCACTGAAATAGGAGACTAGCGAGCTCAAAACTCGCAACACACTGCCGTATGGCTACCACCCCATCTCGACGCACGCGTAGTGAGCGCGTGGCATCGCTCCAGTTGGAACCGTCCTCGCTGAAGCTTTGGTTTCAAGGACTTTACTCACCACCATCGATCATGCGGCTGGGCATCGCCTTGGCCGCTATGCTGGCCCTTCTGGTCATTCTCGAAGGATGGAAGCCGCCGTTTTCTTATCGGGAAGGCTTCGTGCCGTCGCGAGCCATTATGGCGCGCGTCGCCTTTGAAATGCCCGACGCCGAAAAGACCGAGCGTGAGCGCGCCATCAAACGACAAGAGACGCTGTGCTACTACGAAAACAACCCGGTGCCCCTGAATCAACTCAGCAGCACTATCATCGGATTGCTTACCCAACTGGTGCCCGAAAAGCGCTTCGAAGAACTCGATAGTAAGCAACGCGCCGCGCTGGATTCACTCTTGCCTGGCAGAGATGGTGAACTGGAGATCACACCCGAACAAGCCCTGGTAGCCATTCGCAGTTTATTAGGACCGCCCAATCAAACGGAGAAACTGACGCGGGCAGTTCGCGTCACCTTTGAACCGCTCGTCGACTTTGGTGTGTTACAAAGCGTCAGCCATGCGATCGAAGATGGTAATCAACGCTTGATTTACATCTTCCAAAAGGGCCAGCCTGAGCAAGCCGCCGCTGCCATCGAAGTCATGCGCGTGCGTATTGCCGAACTGACCGAAGAGCTACCCAAACGCACGCTGAGTGTGTTTCAACAAGAGTTTGGCAAGCCCGAAGCCATTTTGGTCGCCAAGATGGTCAACGCTTATCTGATCTCGAATTTGCCGGTCACGCTGACCTATCGCCAAGATTTGAGCGAAGAGTCGCGGCGGCGCAATGAAGAAGCGATCAAACCTGCGATGGTGGTCTATTCGCCTTCGACCAGTGTGCTGGCTCGACCGGGGTATCCACTGTCTTTAGAAAATGACTTGCCGCTGCTGCGCGCCGAGTACGAGGCATGGATCTTACAGTTGGGTTGGAAAGAGAAACTGCTGCGAGCCCTGGCCTTTCTGGGCATGGTGGCGGCGCTCTTTTTATTATGTGGCATCTACCTGTACTACCAGATCGATCCGACCTTTCTCTTGGATGTGCGACGGCTGTGTAGCTTGCTGGGCCTGGTGTTGATAACCGCCTTATTGAGTTATGTGCTGTCGGCTGACCCTTGGCGCGCCGAAGTTGCCGTGTTGGTCCTTTGCGCAGTGACAGCCACCATTGCCTACGGCCGGCAGTTGGCCATGTTGATTTGCAACTGCATGGCGCTGGCCATTACGTTGTCGCTGGGCATGAACTTGGGTGAGTTCGTCATCCTTTCCAGTGCGGCTTGTTCGGCGGTGTTGTTGCTGGGCCGCGTTCGTTCGCGCACTAAGCTGATTTACGTAGGACTGGCCGCGGGGTGCATCGTGGCCCTGACGCATTTGGGTGTCGACATCATGTTGGGGCAAGTCGACGTAGCTATGCCGACCACCGTGAGTGGCTCTGTCAATGGCCCGCTGACTTGGCAAGCCTTGCTCAACAATCTCGCTTTTGAATCCAGCCGCTTTGGCTTGTATGCCCTGATCGCTTGTGCCCTGATGACTAGCGTGCTGCCATTTGTCGAATGGTTCTTTGGTGTACAGACCGATTCGAGTTTGTTGGAGCTGGGTGATGCCAGCCATCCATTGCTCCGTCAGCTAGCGCAGCGAGCCCCGGGCACCTACAATCACTCGATCAATGTGGCAGCTATTGCCGAAGCCGCCGCCGATGCTATCGGAGCCCATGGTTTGCTGACACGCGTGGGCGCGTACTTTCATGATATCGGCAAGATCTTCAAGCCTAACTACTTCGTCGAGAATCAAGGCCAGGGTGGCAATCGGCACGAATCGCTGCAACCGGCGATGAGCACGCTGGTGATCATCGCTCACGTCAAAGATGGCGCCGACTTAGCGCGGCAACACAAACTGCCCAAACCAATTATCGATTTCATCGAGCAACACCACGGTACAACGCTAGTTGAGTACTTTTTCCGCGAAGCCACCAAACGCAGCCAGCAAGACCCGCACGGGGAAGAGGTGTCCGAGACCACGTTCCGCTATCCAGGGCCCAAGCCGCAGACGCTAGAGGCCGCCGTGTTGATGCTAGCCGATGCCGTCGAGAGCGCCAGTCGCTCTTTGGTCGAACCCACTTCGTCGCGCATTCAAAACCTGGTCGATGATATCGCCATGAAGAAATTGCTGGATCGCCAGTTCGATGAATGCGGTCTGACCCTCAAGCAACTCGACCAAATCAAAGCCTCGCTAGTCAAATCGCTCAACGCCATCTACCACGGACGCGTCAAGTATCCCGGCCAGCAAACGGCGTGATGGGATTGATGATTGGCGATTGATGATTGCCGATTGATGATTGGGGATTGGGGATTGGGGATTGGGGATTGGGGATTGGGGATTGCAGAACATTGCTTACACCTTACTCCTTACTCCTTCTATTCGTTGAACCACTGGTCCCAGGTGGTGTTAAGCTGACGATTGGCTTCGGCTAGCGGCAGAGCTATCAATCGGTCATCGCAGATGCGCACGATCCCGAGATGAATCAGGTCGCGAATCGCGCCTTCGATATCAAAGTCGACGTGAATGCCGGTAGCTTCCAGGACAACTTCTTCGGCCGCCTGGTCGAGCTGGTCGATCATCCAACCTTGCTCGGCGGTTGGTCCATATCGCGAGGGCAATAGGACCGCGGCGATGAAGTAGGCCAGTACGCTTTCACATGCCTCTTGTTGTTCACCTTCTTCTAATAACCTCAACATGGCCCCGGCGTTGTTGTCCAGCGATTGATAGTAGAGGTTTTGAGCGACGTTCAAATGGTAGCGACGTCGCGTGTTGATGGTCGACGTGAACATGGCTTTGACACCATACAAGAACGCGACCATTACTAGAGCGATCAGCGCGGCGGTTTTGAACAAACCGGCTAGCGTCAGCAGCACAGCGTAGCGCAGGGCTTTCCACAGAGTAGAAACTAACGCGTACAGTGATGGCAAGACGATGCTGGAGTGATCGAGCCAAGTAAACTTGATGCGCGTAGCTGGTAGGACCATATCGACATCTTGTTGCGGAATATTCTTGAACATCCGCAGGTATAGTCGTCGCCAATCGAAGCGCGGATCACGACCTTCGGAGGTGGTGCGAAAGATCACGACCAGGCGTTGGTAGAGCTGCACATCGATCGTAGTTTGGCGATACAATCGCCGCCAGCTGCGGAAACTCTTCTGGGTCAGCACGTTGCCGCGCGCATAGACTTCGATTGTCTTGAGAGCGTCGAAGTTGACGCGCATGCGCACGCCCCAGCGACTGGCTGCATCCATCGCTTGTTGGATTTCCGCTTGGGACAAGCGATGATAGTTGGCCCGGCGCAGCACATCGGCTAAACGCTGCAGCATCTGGTCGCACAATTTTTCGCGTTCCTCGATTAGCGGCACACTCAGTAGCAGTGTGTCTCGATCGGGATCCAGGGGCGCGTAGAGGTAGGTCAGCTGTTCATGTCGCCTCCGGTAGACGTGATGCAACAGTGCGAGTATAAGGCTAGCCAGGTGACGAAACTCGGCTTGCTGCTGCCCGCGCAAGGTTGGATGCTGGGACAGAAAATCGACCAGGTCTGTGGTGTGCAGTGGCACGAATGTTTCGCGACGCGACTCGATGCGGTCGCTAATGGGTTCCTCTGGTTTTGGCATGAGAACATGATAACTGAAAATGAGTCACCGCTTGCCTGGCACAGCCCGATCGAAGCGATTGCCTTCGATATGGATGGACTGCTGATCAATACGGAGGAACTGTACTTCGAGGTCTTTGAAGAACTGATGCAGCGTCGTGGCCAGCACTACACACATGAGTTGCGGCGCAGCATGATGGGCTTGCCCAGTCCGCAAGCCTTTGAGGTACTGATTGGACAAGCCAGGCTGAACGAGAGCATTGATCAACTGGAACAAGAGTGCGAAGAGATATTTTCAGGCGTCTTGCCTGATCGACTGGCAGTCATGCCCGGCGTGGTCGAGCTACTGGACCGGATCGAGCGTTTGGGACTGGCGCATTGCGTGGCTACGAGCAGTCGACGGACTTTTGCCGACGATTGCCTGGCGGCAGTAGGTGTACTCGAGCGATTCGACTTTATTGTCACAGCCGCAGAAGTGGCTCGAGGCAAACCGTTTCCCGACATTTACTTGGAGGCCGCCAAACGCATGGGCGTTGCGGCCAGTGGCATGTTGGTGTTGGAAGATAGCCAGAACGGAGCGCGGGCTGGCGTGGCCGCTGGTGCTTGCACGATAGCCGTGCCCGGCGATCATAGTCGCGATCATGATTTCAGTGGCACGTTTGGCATTGCCACATCGCTAGCCGATCCGAGAATCGCCAAGCTGTTGAAGTGAGAATGTCTCCTTTTGCTCCGCAAAAGGAAGTTGCGTTAAGCCGATTGCTCAGCCTGGAATTATGTTTCGGCCACTGATCTGCCGATTGCCTTTCGCGGAGCGAAAGGAGACACAAAAATGGGCGAGGCCTCCTGGAGGCTCGCCCTTCGTGAATTTTGTTCGGGTGGAGGTTGAAATTAATCGCCAACCATTTCTTTCAGCTTCTTCAAAGCGCGGACGCGAACAGCCACCGAGGCTTTCTTGGCGTCAGCCCAAATCATTTCGCCGGTAGCCGGGTTGCGAACTTGTCGCTTCGGCTTAGCTGGGCGAACCACTGCTACGATCTTGCACAAGTTTGGGATTTGGAAAACGCCAGGCCCCTTCTTGCTGAGGCTTCGAGCAATTTCTTCGCTCAGTGCATCGAAGACGGCCGCGACCTGCTTCTTGGTCAATTCAGTCTTCTCGGCGATGCTCGTGAACACTTCGGTTTTCGATGGAGCTTTCTTCTTCGCTGCGGCCTTCGCCATGCTTTCAATCCCTTTCCAGTAAGTAAAATATTGGTACACCACAGACCTACGTCTGCACGTCAGTCGTGACCATTAAAAACGGATGAGCACAAATTTCAACTAGGAGATGAGCAAAAAAACGCTGAAAAAGGCAAGGAAATTCACATTTTCTGCCTTTGTTCACCCCCGCAAGGGCGCTGAACCGCTTTCGCAGGTGCCAATCGCGACAATATTGGACGCGCCCACGGCGGCCAACTCATAGAGCTTCTCCGTCCTCCAGAGCGCTACTTCGCTGACCATTGATGTCGGTTCCGCGGAGCGCGCAGTTTGAGGAAAAATCTCTTTCAGCCGCAGCCAGTGTTTCTCAAATAAGTGCCAACTGCACCAGGCCAAGCCGACCGTCAGACAGAACATTCCAGCCAGATACACCAGGCTTCCCACCAATCCAGTTGGAGCGACTTGCTCCCAACCTAGGAGCATGCCGACCCAAGTCACCAGCGGTATCAAAGGGCACTGAAATACGTACATGCCATAGCTGAGTTGACCCAACTTACGCAACCATTTCAGATCCAGCCCGCGCGCCAGAGGGCTGCTGGTGCGACTGGTTACCAACCACATCATCAACGCCGACCAACCTAACGTCCAACTAATGGAGCCGGCCATTAGCACGCGTCGCTGACTACAGCTCAAGGCAAAGCCAATCAGCAAAAACACCGTGCATGCGGTAATGGCCCAGTTGCGATACTGTCGCACCTTTAGGGACGATTGACGAAGGGACGGTTGACGCACAATCACCGCCAGTGCCGCGCCCAACAGCAGGCCATCACAGCGCATGATCGTCAGCACTTCAGCCGCTGTGGCTGAGCTACCGCTGGCCAACCAACACGTGCGTCCCATCACTACGGCGATCGCACCCACAATCGCGATGCGCAATAATCGACCAGGTAAACACAGCACGACGATCAGCGGCCACACCAAATAAAAATGCTCCTCGACCGCTAATGACCAGAAATGATCCAGCGGACCAAAACACCAACTTCCCACCAGACTCATGTGAATGTTGGTTAGATAAAACCATAAGTAGATTTGCTGCTGATAGGCGGGGCGAAATTGTTCGACCAGCCATTGCCCCTGATCGACGTTACCAAGGATGGATAGGACTATCGTCATCGTGGCCAACGTGCCCACATACAGGGGCAGAATTCGCAAACAACGACGAACGAAGAAGTTTCGCAGCTGCCCAGGTGCGCCACGCGAATCGAGCAAAATGCCAGTGATCAAAAAGCCGGACAGTACAAAGAACAGCTCAACGCCATATTGACCAGCATGAAAAAGTTGAGCCAGCCAGCGTCCCTGCCAACTCTCCGACGGAAGGTCTTTGCCAAAGCGATAGAGAGTTACTAACAAGATAGCCAACCCCCGCAAGCCATCCAACTGCGGGATGTGGCGGCCAGGCTGGTAGAGGGCAAACGTGGGCTCTATTGCTTTGTGATTCAAACCGTCCAAAACGCCTCTCTCCCCAGCGGCCCCAAACAATTGGCGCAAGCGTATCTAAACGGTACGTCATAGAGCCTCGACAAGCTGCTTTGCACGACGGCCAGGGGGCACATTGACGCAGGGACTCGATGTTTGTTCCGGTTGTAGCAGTCGTAGCCGATCTCGCCAGAGATTGGAGATAGATCGATGATGCATCCAAAGTCTGGCGACTTCGGCTACGCAACAAAAAAAGCCTGAGCAATGGCTCAGGCTTTTCTTGTTTTCTGACTGACAGCCAATTCGACTACCAGAGGTATTCAGCACCTAGAGTAAAACCGGAGTACTTGGCGACTCCGTCTACATCGATAAACGGTGCTCGGTTTGGTCCAAAGGCAAAGCCTGTGTTGTTGTTGCCTAGTCCAGCAGTGTTGAAGTTGCGGGGGGCCAAGGCAACATTGTCGACTCGCAGGTAGTTGTACGATGCGCGGAAGGTCCAGGAGTACGACAATCGATAGAGACCGCCGACTTGGAATTCGCCCAGGTAAGCTGTTTCACCGTCGCCGCGATGCTCACTGGCTTGAGCAACTGAGTTGGCTACGATGTGTGAGTCAACTTCTGCATGGTTGCCGTAGACGCCATACTTGCCTTCCATACCGAACATTAATCCAGGTACGACCGTGACCCAACCATCGCTACCGAGTTGGAAACCGACTAGCTCGTTGCGAGCCAGTGTATCCAGGTTGAAGAAGCGCGGGGTCAAGCCAGCACCATTGTTGACCAGGCCAACCGTTTGATAACCAAACTTTTCATCTAAGTCAAAGTAGCGTACGCCGGCTAACCACGAACCTTGAACCCAACGCGATGGAGCGACCCAACGGCGACGGAAGTTCAATTCAGCATTGTGAATGGCTGAGTCATAGGCGAGCGACTGACTGATCGATCGGTCCGTATCATCAAAGCCGTTGTTGGGATTGGTACCAAAGGCACTGATCACCGAGAACAGATCGGCATTACCCGATTCGGCAGTTGCCGATGAGTGCCACTTGTTCAATCCAAAGTAGGTCAACTCAACATTGCTGCCTGGACCTGTTTGCAGGGCCAAGGTGGTTAACAAACCGAACTCGAGTTGATCGATACCCGGATCGCTAGTACGCAGTACTGGTACCCCGTTGATACCTTGCGTAGTGATAACTCGGCTCGCAATATCATCGGTTCGCTTCAGAGCGATGGTTCCGATGTGCGCGTCGAACCAGCGCTGCGATTGCGCGCCTTCGGCATAGGGAGCAAAGCGTCCCAATAGCCCGCAGAGGTAACCTGGCAGCATGGCGTTATTGCCCCACCCACAGGCGTAGCAACCATCGGAGCCCATGCCGCGCGAGCCCAGTCCGGCTCCGCGAATCATGTCACGTAGTGGTGCGCGGCCCAGTCGGCAGGGGTAGGTGCCGCAAATGGCACAGCCACCACCATCACCGCCATCGCCCATCATCATGCCACCCATGCTGTCGCAGCCCATGCCTGTATCACAGGCACCTTCGCAACATGCACAGCCCGAACCGCCGAATCCGGCAGGCATGACAGCTGAGGACATGGGGCCAGGACCATTGGCATAAGCAACTTCCATCGGCGGTGGGCCGGGCATTGCTATGCTCATGGGGCCATGGTTTCCAAGTCCAGCCATCCCGCCGCCATCCATCGCAGGTGCGCCCCCGTATGCGGCACCCGTGTTGTATGGCGATCCGGTTTGCCCATGCACGTTGCTGGCACCACCGAGCAGTGCCAGCCCTGTGAAGAGCCAATGTTTCCAACCTTTGCGATTTCTCATCGATTCCTCTCCACCGGCACAGAGCGCAAGTCCGTTACACTCCGGAAACTCGTTACAAACGTGCTTATCGGCACGTGCAGGCGGAAAAGTTTGCCCGAAGAGGACGAAACGTCCTATTACTGGCAGAGAATTCCGATTATTCCGCAAAAAGGACTGCCCGGTCCACCCAATTGCAATTGACGACATCACCCACCGATTGATACGGTGCCCCGCCCGAGCCGGCGGATTTCTGAAACAACCGACCTTTGCTAGCAATTGTAGAAATGATGGTGAACTCCAAAATCGTCATGGTGCTAGTCTTGCTTGGTTGTCTGCCAGGTCACTCGCTCGTGACCACTGAAGAGTTGGTAGCCGCACCCCAACCAGCCACTGCAGACGATCTGGCTTCGCCACAAATGATTGCCTGGCTCAAGCAACTCATCCGCGAAAATCTGCCGGACACATACGAAGACGCCAAGAAATGGGATTTGAAGAAAGAAGTATGGGATGGCGTGGACATCTCGCGCGATGGTTTGAAGATCAAGACCAAACGCAAGCACAAAGAAGTCAACCACGGCACTTGGACTCGCTATCGACTGCAAACGGTCGATCCAGATAAGAACTTGTTAATACAGTTTCACCAGTTGGAAGTCGGCGCCGATGGCAAGGTGCATTTCTCCGTGACCATTCAATTGCTGCTGGACGTTTTCGGGCGACTCAGTCAGTGGGTGCGCGACGTACAAATGATCAGCCTCAGCGCCAACGCTGATGCCGTCTGCAAATTGACAGTTCAAGGTGAAGTGGCCTTTCAGTTGAATGCGCTAAAATTCCCACCCGACGTGCGGATTAAACCCCATGTTGATGCGGCTCGAGTCGAGATCGTCCAGTTCCGCGTGCGGCGCATCAGTCAGCTTGGTGGTCCCTTGGCTGAACAACTGGGTAACGGATTGCGCGCTGCCCTAGAAGCCAAGCTGGAAGACAGCAACGAGCGTTTGCCGGAAAAAATGAATCGACAGCTCGAAAAACACAAAGATCGCATGCAGTTCTCTACTCAGGAATGGCTGCAGTCCAAACTGCCTCTGCCCGGTGCAAGTTGAACGCTACGGTCTGGGCTAGAACATAACTGGTAGTGTCTGGGGCCACGAAATAGGCTACGATGTATCTACCTCAGTTATCGCGATCAAGCCCCTCAACTATCCGACAGTGTCGAGATTGCTGGCCGCAGGTCGGTTTGGCAGTCTTTGCAGGTCGGGCCGAACTCTTACCATGCGCAACGAATATGAAGGACTCGTAGACTACATTTCCTTGCATCGCCAGCTTCTAGCTCAGCAGTTCATTGCAGAGAATTTGCCGGATGGTGGCAGCGACATCAACGCCAACGTGCCGGAGGAGGACGTTGCCCGGAGATTCGTCGAGATTGGATTTGTTCGTTGGCGTATCGATCACACTTCGCGGCGGCCGAAGCGTGTATCGGAGATGGAGCAAAAGGGGACATCGCTGACTGCAGGAACTGCTCGGGAAATTTGGCAGTCGCTCGCACCAGATGTACGGGACCAGATAAAAACCATGTGCCAGACAAACTCATCTGACGGAACTGATGACAATGTACAGTTGGCAAGAACTCGTCGGCGTACGAAGCGAAAAAACGCGGGTGAGTCGGCTACCGTTGAGCATAAGCGGGCTGAATCCGAATTCAACGCAGCGATCCTCGACTCGCTTACCGCTCAAGTAGCCGTCATTGACCAGGATGGGTACATTCTATCGGCCAATCGAGCCTGGCTGGAGTTTCGCTTGGCCAGGGCTACGGCCGGAATGCCGCCGCGCGGTATGGTGGGCGAGAATTATCTCAGCGTCTGCGAATCTTATATGCAGGAGGGCTGTCAACAGGGCCATGAGGCAGCGGTCGGAGTACGCACGGTGCTGGCTCGCCAAGCCGATAAATTTCATCTTCAGTATAAGCTGTCCCCAGCCCAACCCAGTAGCAATTCGTCGCGTTGGTTCATGTTGAGCGTGACACCGCTGGCGGGTAGTCCCACTGGTGCAGTCGTAACGCATGTCGACATCACCGCGCAAGTGCAGGCTGAACTGGCGCTGAGAGTCGAACGCGATCGATTCCATCGCATGGTTTCAGTGGCACCCGGAGTCATACACAGTTACTCCACTAGCGAGGATGGATCGCGATCGTTTGTGTATGCCAGTCCGGCTATCAGCGAGATCTATGGATACAGCGCAGAACAACTGCGCCAGCGCGGTGAACTGGCCAATCAGTCGGTACATCCCGACGACCGCGCGCGCGTGGAAGCGGAAGTTGAACATGCCAAGCGAACCATGTCGGAATGGCATAGCGAGTTTCGCGTATGCCATCCAACGAAAGGAGTCATCTGGGTCGAAGGACGTTCAACGCCCGCGCGCGAAAGTGATGGAAGCCTCGTATGGCACGGCTTCCTGACCGATATTACGGCCCGCATGAAGACCCAGGAATCAATGCGCCGCAGCGAAGAACATCTGCGTTTGGCGATGGGCACCGCGCCGATGGGGACTTGGGAACTCGATTTAGATACGTATGAGTTGAGTTGGTCCGACAACCTGTGGGCCATCATGGGACAATCATCGCCAGCCGAACCCATGAAGTTGGAAGTGTTTAGTAACCATTTGCATCCGGATGATCGCCAGCGTGTTTTAGATGAGATAGCCAAAGCGATCGAATCCGGCCGAGCTCTCCGCTGTGAGTATCGTGTGATGCGCCCCGATGGAACCATGCGCTGGTCGCTGTCCCATGGTCGCGTGGTCGAAGATCTGCAAATCAAAGGCAAGCATCGCTTCGTAGGCGTCGATCTGGACATTACGGCTCGCAAGCAACTCGAAGAACAGTTTCATCAATCTCAGAAGATGGAAGCCATCGGCCGCCTGGCTGGTGGGGTCGCACACGATTTCAATAACTTGCTGACTGTTATCAACGGTTACTGCTACGTTCTGCTGGCTGGACTGTCCAGTGACGATGAAAAGCGTCAACATGTCGTGGCCATTCGCGACGCCGGTGAACGCGCCGCCCGCTTGACCGGGCAGCTGCTGGCCTTTAGCCGCAAGACCATTGCTTCGCCTCAGTTGATCGACATCAATTCCTTGCTGACCAACTTCGAAGAGTTGCTCAGTCGACTGGTGGGCGAAGACATTATTTTGGCGCTGGATCTTTCGCCAGATCGTTTACTGCTGCAAGCCGACCCTGCTCAAATTGAACAGGTGATTGTAAACCTGGCGGTCAACGCGCGCGATGCCATGGGCACAGGCGGTCGGCTGATCATCCGCACCAATGTGGTTACGCTGACAACGGCCACCAGCGAACAAGGTTGTCGGCTTGGCCCTGGTAACTACGCAGAATTGAGCGTAACGGATACCGGTTGCGGTATGTCGTCGGAAGTGCAAGCCAAGATCTTCGAGCCGTTCTTTACGACCAAGCCGGTTGGCAAGGGGACCGGACTGGGCCTATCCGTGGTTCATGGCGTCATTACTCAGAGCGGTGGTCATGTATCGGTGCAGAGCCAAGTGCATGTCGGAACCACTTTCCGAATCCTGCTGCCACTGGTCGACAGCGATCGAGCCACAGAACTGGATGGTCCCTGGGCTGGTTCGTCTAAGGGTAGTGAAACAGTTCTCCTGGTCGAAGACGAAGACAGTGTACGGCGCATCGCCCGAGTTTCGCTCGAGAGCCAAGGGTATCGAGTGCTGCCAGCTAGCTCCGCGGCCGAAGGTATCGAACTGTTCATGGCCCATGATAAAGAGATTCACTTACTCGTCTCCGACTTGGTTATGCCAGGCATGAGTGGCGGACAACTGGCACAGGAGCTGCGCAAGCTGCGGCCTGACTTGAAGGTCCTGTTTATCAGTGGTTACACCGAGGAGCTGTTCATTCAGCAGGGTGTCATGACCACCATGGCCGCCTTTCTGGCTAAGCCTTTCAAACCCTCTACACTCGCGCGTAAAGTACGAACCATCCTCGACCAGGTCGAAGTCAAATAAAGATCACCTTTGGAGTGCGGTGCCACCTGGCACCGCTTTGATGTAAGGAAAGTCTTCAGCCGCAGCCTGAGTCACCCTGAAAGCTTGGAGTCACGCAGTGCGAGCAAGCCTTTGGAGTGCGGTGACATCTGGCACCGCTTTGATGTAAGCGAAGTCTTCAGCCGCAGCCTGAGTTACTCTGAAAGTCTGGAGTCACGCAGTGCGAGCAGGCTGCGGTGCAGTCAACGCTTACATCAAAGCTACGGCTGCGCCGCAGCACTCCAAAGAGTGCCATCTGGCACCGCTTTGATGTAAGCGAAGTCTTCAGCCGCAGCCTGAGTTACTCTGAAAGTTTGGAGTCACGCAGTGCGAGCAGGCTATGGGACAGTCAGCGCTTACATCAAAGCTACGGCTGCGCCGCAGCACTCCAAAGAGTGCCATCTGGCACCGCTTTGATGTAAGTAAAGTCTTCAGCCGCAGCCTGAGTTACCCTGGAAGTTTGGAGTCACGCAGTGCGAGCAGGCTGCGGTACAGTCAACGCTGACATCAAAGCTACGGCTGCGCCGTAGCACTCCCAAGAGTCACTTCAATTTAAATCAACTGCCGTGGCGCTGTATTCAAACGGGGTCACTTCTTCAAAGCTCTCCTCGGCGCCGAAGTCGTAATTGGCCGCCAGGCTTTTGAGCTTGGCTAGCGCGTTGTGTTCGATTTGACGAATACGTTCCTTGGAGAGCTTGAGCGTATCGGCCAGTCGCTGCAAAGTCATGACTTCTTTGTCTTCGCCCAGGCAGTAGCGCGAGCGAATGACGATTTGTTCGCGCTTGGTCAGTTGATTGAACAACGCTAGCAACTGACGTCGCCAGGTCAGCCAGTGCGAACGGTCGCCGGTTACTTCCGCCAGACCTTTGACCGTGTTCAAGATCGACAAGGCTGTCGAGTGAGTGAACTGTCGGCGCTGGCTCTTTCGCTCTTGGATGTGCAGAAAACACTCGCGCCGAATTACCGTGGTGGCGTAGGTGCAAAATCGATAGCCACGACTGGGATCAAATCTATCCAACGCTCGCATCATGCCGATGATGCCATCGCTAACCAATTCGTCGTAGTGATATGGCGATACGGGTAACTTGCGGACAATCGAAACCACCAACCGCATGTTGGACTGGATGACCAGTGAGCGATGCCAGAACGCGGCCCGCACCAAACCTTCGGCTCGCGCGACAGCCCATTGATCGACATGACGCGCACTCAAAATCTGGTGCGCCAGAAATTTGAAATAGTGCAGACGCTTTACTGCCGAAGCCTCTTCTCCTTTACGCAACAAACGTCGCGTGCACAACTTGGCGAACAACAAATCTTCCAGGCCCGGTTGCATCTCCTCGTCAAGCTCTCCCACCGGTTCCAAGAGCGTCGATCCGCAAATCAGCGCTTCGGCGTTGGGTAAGTCGAACAGATCCAGGTGGATAAAGTCAGCGCTGGCTTTCAGCAGTTCTTGGCGGCGAACCTCCAGTTTCTGTGGGCTGAGCACCACTGGGGCGGCCATCTGACAATACGATAAGAATTCGTGCTCTAAATCTGGGTCAGCGAAGGTCCTCAAAGGACGTTTGCCGCCGCGCATGTCCAATACCTTGGCAGGGCGACCGGGCTTTCTGGCTTGGACGCTTTGAAGATGATCGAATGCGTCTTCATCTCGCAGCTCAGAATCTTGCAGCTCAGGCAACTCGCAATCCATTAACCACTGCTGATTGTCCAGTACCCTCGGCAGGGTTTGGGCTGTAGACATCGTTGGATCACTATAGCCAGACGTAGCCGAGCACAACCCCTCATTCTCATCGCACGCCACTTCGTTATCCAGCGTTTCAACATCAGCCATGGTCGTGGTCATCATCGTTCCTTCCCAGCTAAAACAGTGTTGCGTGGGAGCCGTTAATAAGCGGGTTTGAAATTCGGTCAACTAGTTCGACAGACAATCTGAAATCGGCCAAATCGCTCAATCCGTCCACTCTTTGTACCGTCTCTTGTGCCCGCAGGCAACTAGGAATTTCACAAAAATGTTTTGGTTATAGGCAAATGGACTGAGTTTTTTCTCGATGCACCTCTACAATAAAACCGTTCAAAGCGTGCAGTGCTTCGCAAGGCCGCTTGAACGAAAAGGTCGATTTGGTGCCGACGATCTTTCCTTTGACCAACGGTGGATGTTGTGGATGAATTGTTGACGACACGTCAGGTGGCTTCGGAATTGCAGGTCAGCGAGTCCTCGATAAAACGCTGGTGCGATTTGGGGCTGATTGCAACTCAACGTACCGCGGGCGGTCATCGCCGGATTGCGCGCGGCGCCCTAAAAAGCTTTGTTTCCACCTCTTATAAGGCTTTGGCTCGAACGGATGTCGATTCGACGCAGGTCGTGGCTGAAGCTGTGGAGACCTATCGCATTAGTTCGCGAGAAGACATCATCGTGCGGTTCCAGCAAGCCTTGGTGGTCGGTGATGAAGCGGCCTGCCGAGAATTGGTCGATCACTGGGTCGCCAGGTTCCCCGGGGCCGCTCAACTGGGTGACCTGCTGATTTCCAGTGCCATGGAGACCGTGGGTCGACTGTGGGAGTGCGGACGAGCAGAAATTTATCAGGAGCGTCGCAGTTGCGAGATCTGTACGCAGCTCCTGGCGGATCTTCGCAACCGCGTCGTCGATGTCCCCACCGGCGCGCCGCGAGCTATCGGCGGTACAATCTCGGGAGACCATTACACGCTGGCCAACTCGTTGGTCGAACTGGTCTTGCGCGAGGCCGGTTGGCATGCGACCAGCTTGGGCAGCGACTTGCCGCTGCAGACCTTGCTGGCGGCTGTGCATCGTGAAAAGCCCCGCATGCTCTGGCTGAGCATTTCGCATATTAGTGATGCCGAGGCCTTTGTGACTGAATACAACAAATTCTATTCGCAGCTACCGACAAAGTTAGTAGTGGCCGTCGGTGGACGCGCCTTGGTCGACGAGTTGCGACGCCGTATCGGCTACACCGTTCACTGCGACAACCTGGAACGACTGTCCGCCTTGGCTCAAGTAGTGGTAAACGTTCCATGAAGCCATCCGCCCACAATCCCAGTGACAGTCAAACCAGTGCGACTGGACGGGAAACAATCTCAAGCTCCGGCGGCGAAGGTTGGACTCTCCACCAAGCTCAAGCGAATGTTGATCAGTGGATCACGTCGATTGGCGTCCGCTACTTCTCGCCACTAACCAACCTGGCTCAGCTAGTGGAAGAAGTTGGAGAGGTCGCCCGCATCCTATCCCGCAGCCATGGCGACCAATCGTCCAAGCCAAATGAAGAACTAAAGCCACTGGCAGATGAATTGGCCGATGTACTATTCGTCGTCATTTGCCTGGCCAATCAGAGCGGCATCGATTTGCAAGCTGCCCTGGAAGCCAACTTGGCAAAGAAAACTCAACGTGACGCCACCCGTCACTTAACTAATTCGAAACTGACACAATAATCAGCTGGGTACTTCAATTTGACCAGCACATTGCACTAGAGAGGCTCTGGAAATTCATGCAGTTAACCATCATGCGTCGCATCAAGTTTTGCGCTGGCCACCGTTTGTACCAGCACGGAGGCAAGTGCGAACATTTCCATGGACATAACTACGTCGCCGACTTCTTCGTCACCGGGGATAAAGTGGATGCGGTCGGCCGAGTGCTGGACTTCGCTGATCTAAAAGCTCGCGTCAAGGGCTGGATCGATGAACATTGGGATCACAGTTTTTTGATTTATGAAAAAGATACCAACGCCCGCGCCGCCCTGGAAATGGTTCAGCCCAAGCGATTGTTCATCCTGCCGTATAACCCAACAGCCGAAAACATGGCCCGTTATCTCCTAGAAGAAATGTGCCCACAAGCCCTCGAGGGCAGTGGAGCTCGAGCCGTTCGCGTGCGCCTCTGGGAGACCGATGAATCGTATGCCGAGTGCGAACTGTAACTACCTTGGCCCCGATGTGGCCCCGATGTCAGTTTTTCCTGCTCCTACTGTTTCGAGTAGGAGTAGGAGTAGGAGTAGGAGCAGGAGTAGGAGTAGGAGTAGGCTTTGCTCCTCAACCCTCAACCCTCAACCCTCAACCCTCAACCCTCAATCCTCAATCCTCAATCCTCAATCCTCAATCCCCAATCCCCAATCCCCAATCCCCAATCATCAATCATCAATCATCAATCATCAATCATCAATCATCAATTCTTACGCTGCGCGACGCTGAGGCTGGATGGCTGGTGTGGTAGAGATCGGTAGCGTAGTTGTGTTGAGGCAGTGCTGCGGCGAAGAAGCCAAGAGCAATTGGCCACTGGGGCCAAAGAACTTGATCTCATCCTCTTCCATGAACCACACGACGTGATAGCCCGTGCATTGGTACTTGCGTCCGCAAAACAAACCATTGCGAATCAACAACGTCTCTCGCATTTCAGCGACGTCGGTGGCACCGAGTTTCTCGAGCTCAATCGCAATGGCGGCGCGAATTCGTTCCAACATAGGCTAGCGTGATCCTTCACGTCGACTAAGGATGCTGGGGCTGTTGGCCAGCAAATCATTGTGCCCCGTTACCGTTTTCCTTCCATCGTCTACCGTCGCCCATTCCATTTACAAGCACTTTTCTAACCGATATAGACTTCCTAGTTTGTCTATGTTAACTATTGCGACTCTTGCGGGGTTCCAAATAGTTTTGCTGAGGCCAGGGCCGATCACCCTTTCGCCCGATCGACCCTGTGGCGCCCCATGGAGCGCGGGGATGGCTAGAGTCTTGCTTGTCGACTTCCACGCGAAGTCGCTCAATCGAAAAGGATTTGATATGGAAGAGATATCCAGTGAAACCCTGCTTCAGCTTAGCAATGACGAGCTGGCTGAAGTCCTAGAAGAGTTAACCGGTGTCGAGCTGAGCGAGCAGCAAGTCAGCGCGTTAAGAACGGTTATCGAGGCGGCCGGTAGCCTGGAAGCTGCTTGGGAATTGCTCAACGATCTCGGTCCATCCGCCGAAGCAGCTTGAGGGGAAAGCTGCCTATCGGAGAAATTTTCCAACGTTTCAGAGTGAAGTATTTAGCTAATCTGCTAGGGCGAGATTGGCCCAGTCTCAGGTTGGAAAGCTCTGTCGCAATAGAAACACGGCTCTTTTGGGACCGCTCGAGAGCCCAAGGGAGCCTTGGCAGACACACTTAGCCGATCAATTGGCTGAGAGCATCCAGCGCACGCTTGGCTTCGTTAACACCGCCCATCTCGTCGGCCAGCTTCTTGATGCGGACGAGCATTTCCACGGAAACACCGCCAGCTTTCGAAGTGCCTTTGCGCGTAACCTTAACAGCCGACTTTGGTGGACGACCACGGCGCGCTGGCTTGCCGCCACGAGAACGGTCTTGCGACAGCACTGTGCTAACCATGGCTGGCGAGACTTTAATGCTGTGGCCGGTCTGTATGATCTTTGCAATTTCTGTCGGTCCAGCGTTGGGATTTTCTGCGCTAGTCGTCCTAATCAAATCCGACTTAGACACACCCTCTGCTTTCTTCTTGGCCATTGAAACCTCCACTTGTTGAAACAAAACTTAAAATCGAGCCCTCATTTAGCTCATACTACACTGTCCCTAATTTGCGACGTATGTCAATGGATTGAAGCATACCTGAGCATGTTTCTAAAGATATTTCTCAAGGGCACATCATCAAGTATTTTCAAATCGTTTCAACGTAGCAATCATTATTCCCGCACAGAGATCAAAGCAGTTAATGAACACTTGTACGGCAGTTGGGTACATTGCATCACCAGCCCACTACCTGTATGGTGGTAATGCCACTTGAAAGCTCGACTCGGTGGTCTTGAAAGAGGCTCGACCGGCTTTTGATATCAACACGGCAGTATTGGTTTGCCCCTTGTTGAGGTTCATCAACACCGTATTGGTTAGGCACAATTGCCCATCGCCTGCAGGTAACTTGAGCTCAAAGTAGCACCACACAGCTGTAGGCTCGACTTCAGTGCCCACCCATATGACCGCAGATTTCTTTGATGGTTCTGGGCGGTGTATCGCATGTGGCTCGCGACTTGGCACCTCACCGCGCGAAAGAAAAAAGTGCTCGGCTACGTAAACGCCTAACAAGCGTTGATCATCTTCAGATATTTCTAGAGCATTCTCCAGCGTGAGGTCGTGCGATTGTGATTCAAGCTGGCTGCCCGTGAGGCTTGAGTTACGATTGTGCAAGTCAGCTAGCAGTTGCTGAAAATCAACGGCGTTGAGCTTCAAGGCCACTTCAAATTTTTCAGATTGGTCATTGAATTCCATTTCAGCGGAGCTGATATGAAAAGAGTGAGCCCACAGAGGCGTTGCACATTGCAATAGGAGTGTACAGCTCAGCAAGAGGCCGAGCTGGCATATTCGAAATGGTCTCATATTACGTTATCCGCCGAGCCTGCAGTTGGTGTTATATCAATCAAGCTGGGCGTTGAGCGCCCAGCTGGGTTGGCAGTACTTCAACGTTAAGCCAACGTTGAGCCCAGCCCGACGCTACGGAGCTGGTTGTGGCTGAGGTGCTGGCTGCGATTCGGTGGCCTTCTTGGCTTCCTCTTCGGCTTTCTTGCGTTCGGCTTCATCACGCTCGCGCTGTTCCTTCATTGGATTGGACGGCGGCGAGTGCCGATCTTTAAAGAGTTTGAAACGGCTGGGTTCAAGCTTTGGCGGAAAATAGTTATTGTCCCGGTTGGCGTCAGCCGTTTCACGTTGAGGGTCCAGTTCAATACCCTGCAACTGTTTGGCGGATATGAAACCTTTCGTGCAAGTCTGCGAGTTTTCTCGCCACATCTCGGCGGGCAATTTGACAATTTCGTTCGTACCATCGGTGAACGTTAAACGCACGATAATCGGCATGACCAAGCCACCGTGGTTACGAAAGTTGACGAGATAAAAATTCTCCTGGGCAGTCAACAGTTTCTTTTCCTCTGCGCTAAGTTCATTTAGAAATCGTTGGTAGGCTTCGCGTGTTTCAGGCCGCACCTTAAATTTCTCGAAGGTGTTGTAGAAGTCTTTCAAGTCGGGGTAGTCATCCAGACGTTTGCGCAGCTCGGCGTTACGCGACTCCGACAGCGTGGGTGTCTTTTGTCTGTCAGCAGCCAGCCTGCGCTCCTCGGCTTCGTCGGGATCGCCTTTGTCCGGTTGCAGCCAACGCACGCTCTCGATGCCGATATCGCAATGGTCAGTCGTATAGAACCAACCGCGCCAGAACCAATCGAGGTCCACACCTGAAGCGTCTTCCATGGTGCGGAAGAAGTCTGCCGGCATCGGACGTTTGAATTGCCACCTGCGCGCGTACTCCTTGAAAGCGAAATCGAACAATTCACGTCCAAGAATCGTCTCGCGCAGAATATTCAAAGCAGTCGCCGGTTTGCCGTAGGCATTATCGCCAAACTGCAAAATGGATTCGCTGTTGGTCATGATCGGCACCTGACCCCCGCTGAGCATATAGGGCACGATGGCCGCGGGTTCACCGCGCATCGACGGGTACTTCTCTTCCCATTCTTGCTCTGCCAGATACTGCAAGAAGGTATTGATACCTTCATCCATCCAGGTCCATTGTCGCTCGTCGCTATTGACGATCATCGGGAAATAGTTGTGGCCGACTTCGTGAATGATGACCGATATCAGCGCGTATTTCGTGTGCTCCCCATACGTCTTGTCATCATTAGGCCGCGGGCCGTTGAAACAGATCATGGGATATTCCATGCCATAGACCGGCCCATTGACGCTAATGGCAACGGGGTACGGGTAGTCGAATGTATAGCGACTATACACGTTCAGGGTGTGAATGATCGCGTGCGTCGAATACTTGCTCCATAGCGGCTCAGCCTCGTTGGGATAGTAGCTCATCGCCAGGACGCGATTTCCATTGACATCGTGACCTTGTGCGTCCCAAATAAATTTGCGACTGGCAGCGAAGGCAAAATCGCGAACGTTTTGCGCATGGAAGACCCACGTCTTGGTACCTTCATCCTGGGTCTTCTCGTTTTCGGCTGCTTCCTCTGGCGTGACAACGAACATGGGCGTGCGCGACATGCGAGCTTGTTCCAGGCGCTGTTGTTGAACAGCACTCAGAACTTCACCTGCATTCTGTAGCGAGCCGGTAGCGGCCACGATATGGTCCGAGGGTGCCGTTATACGCACCAGGTAATCGCCCAGCTCCAGTGTGAATTCGCCTTTGCCTAAAAACTGCTTGTGTTGCCAGCCAGTCGCATCGCAGTAGGCTGCCATCCGGGGGAACCACTGCGCAATTTCATAGATGCAGTTTTTGTCTTTCTCGAAGTATTCAAAACCAGTTCGACCCGGCAACAGTTTGGAATCGTTGATCTTGTAGTTCCAGCCGATGTTGAAACGCATGGCTTGATGCGCTCCCAGCGGTGTAGGCAAATCGATGCGCATCATCGTCTTGACAATCGTATGCGGCAGCGGCTGACCGTGTGCATCTGTGATCTCAGTGATTTTGACGCCACCATCAAACTCGCGTTTGACTTGCAGCACTCGCAATTGGTCCAAGGATAACTGCGAACCGATCGAGAAAGTCTCAACCGCTTCGGCATCCGATGTGGGGCTGAAGATATTGGCGTCCAGCTGCAACCAGAGATATCTCAACGCCTGAGGCGAATTGTTGTGATAGGTGATCTGCTCGCGACCGGTGATCGTGCGCTGCTTGTCATCCAGCGTGACGTCGATTACATAGTCGGCTGATTGTTGCCAATAATCAGGTCCAGGTTCTCCCGCTGCGTTCCGATAACCGTTAGGTGTCGGCAGCGTTTCATCCAGCTGACGAAATTTGTCCTCCTGACCATATTTACGATTGGTAACATGTTGGGCCTCCACCATCGCCTGTAGCGCAACCAACCACATACCTAAACCAACAACAAACCATCTGCAATACTGCGTAGTATTAGCGTTTGACCGAGCTGCAATCACAGGGCGAACCTTTGCAAGAGAACACGAGCGGAATTAGGAATGGGTCTGCAGTCGCTTCGAGAAAGCCAAAGTCTCCTTTCGCTCCGCGAAAGGCAAAATCCTTTTGCGGAGCAAAAGGGGACGCTGGGGAGCTCTTTATTAGAATTACCTGGCCGGATATGTTCAACCTAAGTCGCCCGGGCTACCCAGGGATGGCGTAACGGAAAACGCTACTCAGGTTGTGAAGATTACCTTTAAAGGGCCAATAAGGGGTTAGCTGGATGTCGGATTTTTCTTTTGGTTATTGCACCAACGTTCACGCTGGCATCACCCTGGATCAAGCCAAGCATAATCTTGAATCGATTGCCGCCCGTGTGCGCCGCAGTGTCTCCCCAGAAGGCAGGTTACCCGTCGGTTTGTGGCTGGCCGAAGATGCGTCACTCCAGTTGGAGCCGGCTGATCAGACTGCTCAATTCCGTCAATGGCTGGCTGGCCAAGGCTTGAAAGCCTACACCTTCAATGGATTTCCTCAAGGTGATTTTCACCAACCTGTCGTCAAGCATGCCGTCTATCAGCCCACGTGGTTAGACACCGCACGTCTTCATTACACTCAGCGCTTGGCCAGCATCTTGGTCGGCTTGCTGGACGATGGGCAGACGGGGTCCATATCTACGTTGCCCCTCGGTTGGCCCCATCGACCGTGGAGTGATGAGGATTTTCGATTGGCGGGTAAACATCTGCGTTTGATGGCGGAACATCTCGATCGCCTGGCTCAAACGACTGGTCATGAAATTGTTTTAGCCATCGAACCCGAACCGGGGTGCGTGCTGGATACGGCGCCTAAAATCACGAATTTCTTATCGCGATATGTGTTTGAGGAGGCCCGACCGTTTATTCGCCGCTTCATCGGTGTTTGCCATGACATATGTCACAGCGCCGTCATGTTTGAATCTCAGGCGGACGCTCTGGCTACCTACCTGCAGGCCGGCGTACGCCTGGGCAAGGTGCAAGTTTCTTCGGCGATCGAAGTTCCCTGGGATCGATATGCGGACGAGCGAGCCGGTCAAGTGTTGACACACAAACAATTGAAGGACTTTAACGAGCCCAAGTACCTGCATCAAACGACTCGGCAAGTTGAACACAGCGCTGAATCGCTGCAGATGGTCGAAGATCTGGGATTGGCGCTTGAGGATTGGCTCTCGCCCAGCGCGTGGCCGGATCAGGCTTGGCGCATTCACTTTCATGTGCCCATCTACGTCGAACGTTTCGGAAAGCTATTAGCAACCCAAGGTGATATTCGCGAAGTGGTCAAACTGATCCAACAACACCAATCAGCTACGATTGAAGGGACGCCGTGGTTTACCGGTGACTACGAAGTCGAGACCTACGCTTGGGGCGTCTTGCCCGATGAACTGCGCGTGTCCGATTTGGCGGAAGGTATTTGTAACGAGCTCGTCTACTTTGATTCTGTGCTGCGCGCTGAGCGCTTGCCGGTGTGAAACTGCTAGTATTACGAGCAGCTGCTGGTGAGCGGCCCTGGAGAGCCGCTCTACGAAGAGCTGCTCTACGAAGAGCTGCTCTAAGGCAAAGCCTAGATAATTTTCAACCAAACTTCAGAGGAATACAACTTTGAATTCGCCCAGTGAACGTGATCCGAAGACGCTTCGTTCTTATCGCTGGTTTGGCCCAGATGATCTACGCAGCTTTGGTCATCGTTCGCGCTTGAAGGGTATGGGCTTTGATGATATCGACTACAAAGATCGTCCGATTATTGGTCTTCTGAATACTTGGAGCGATTTGAATACATGTCACTCGCATTTTCGTGAGCGAGCTCAAGAGATCCGGCGCGGCGTACTGCAAGCCGGTGGATTTCCAGTCGAAGTACCGGTGATGAGCTTGGGCGAAATGTTGATGAAGCCCACGACTATGCTCTATCGCAACTTGTTGGCCATGGAAACAGAAGAAGTGCTCCGCTGTCATCCGATCGATGCAGCAGTCTTGATGGGCGGTTGCGACAAGACGGTACCGGCCATGATCATGGGCGCCATCTCGGCGGGTATTCCGGCGATCTTCTTGCCTGCGGGACCTATGTTGAAAGCCCGATGGAAAACGGAAACTCTGGGTAGTGGATCCGACGCATGGAAGTATTGGGCTGAACGCTGCGCGGGCAATCTTTGTGATTCGGATTGGACAGACATCGAGAACTGCATCGCCCGTTCGGCTGGCACTTGCATGACGATGGGAACGGCGTCGACGATGGCTTGCATTGCCGAAACGCTGGGCATGACGTTGCCCGGTGCCAGTACGATTCCCGCAGTCGTAGCCGAACATTCACGCCTGGCAGTGGCTACCGGACGCATGGCCGTGGAGATTGCCTGGCAGCAACGCCGGCCAAGTGAACTCATCAATGCTCAATCCATCGACAACGCGATCACGACGCTGTTGGCCATTGGCGGTTCGACCAATGCGATTGTGCATATCTTGGCCATGGCTCGTCGCGCAGGCGTACCATTGACGTTGGATCGCTTTGACGAGATCTCGCAGCACGTGCCTGTGTTGGCTGATCTCCGACCCAGTGGCCGCTTTCTGATGGAAGACTTTCATCATGCCGGCGGATTGCGCGCTCTGTTGGTTCGACTGAGCGATCGCCTGAACTTGAATGCCCGAACCATAAGTGGCGTTACTTTGGGCGAGCAAATCGCTGGCGCTGAGACGCTCGACGACAATGTGATTCGCACGCGTGACAACCCGCTGTGGCCAACCGGTGGCACATGCGTGCTTCGCGGCAACCTGGCTCCCGATGGCTGTGTGTTGAAAACTGTGGCAGCTGAGAAACGCTTGTTAAAACATCGCGGGGCTGCCCTGGTATTTGACAACTATGCGCAGTTGAAAGCTCAAATCAACTCACCGGAGTTGCCCGTGACGCCCGACAGCGTCTTGATCCTGCGCAGTGCCGGGCCGCTGGGCGCGCCCGGTTTTCCCGAATGGGGCATGTTGCCGATTCCCCAAAAACTATTGGCTGCCGGTGTACGCGACATGGTGCGTATCTCCGATGCGCGCATGAGCGGCACCAGTTACGGCACATGCATCTTGCACGTGTCACCAGAGAGCCATCTGGGCGGCCCGCTGGCACTGGTTCAAACCGGCGACTTGATTGAATTGGATGTCGAAGCCCGAAGCTTGACGTGGTTGGTAAGTGACGAAGAGGCCAACCGCCGCCGCGCTGCCTATCAACCACCCGTCCCACGTTGGACTCGCGGCTACCATCAACTGTTCAGCCAACACGTAACCCAAGCCAACGAAGGTTGCGACTTCGATTTTCTAGAAGGCAAGTCGGAAGAACAAGAGCCCGATATTTTTTAGATTTGGCGCGCATCCCAGTTCTTTTTTTAAACGCAGAGGCCGCAGAGCCCGCGGAGAAGACGCGGAGGATAAGACGGGTATTCTCTGCGATTCTCCGTTTCTCTGCGTTTATAAAATCCTACGTGTCACCGATCGCTTGATGGGGACAGCCGCTCTACTGCTTATGTAAAATCGCGGACCAGGCTGCGGCAGAGGAAGGCGATGTTTTTGGCGTAACGTGGTGCTAGCCGTTTGGGTTCGCATAGTGATCGATATAGCCACTCACAACCAATACGCTGCCATATTCGTGGTGCTCGTCGCGCAGTGCCCGCCAGGAAATCGAACGACGCGCCCAACTGAATGCTCAGCGGCACATTCAACTGTTGATAATGTTGGTGAATCCAACGCTCGCCTTTGGGTTGGCCGAAAGCGACAAGCAATATGTCTGGACGTGCTTCACGAATCGTAGCCATCAGATTGGCTTCTTCTTCGGCACTCAAATCGCGGAACGGTGGAGCGGCACAGCCGGCGATTTGTAACGCGGGGAACATCGTCTGCAGTTTGCTGGCAGCCTTCTGCGCAACACCTGGAGCAGCGCCAAGAAAGTAAATGCGATAGCCGCGCTGAGCAGAAAGTCTGGCTAATTCGATGATCATATCCGAACCCGCTACGCGCTCCGGCAGTCGCTGTAGGGAGAGAGCGCTGCGCCAGACGATCGGATTGCCATCGGCGATAACTAAGTCGGCTTCGTTGTTGATCGCGGCCAGATCAGGATTCTCCGCGGTCAACATCAAATAGTTGACATTGGCCGTGATGAAATACTGCGGCGTGCGCGCGGTGATGATGCGATGGGCGCGATCGATAACTTGTGGCATGTCGACCAATGCAAAGTCGACGCCCCAGACGTGAGTCCTCTCAACATCCGGCAGCGGTTGTGCGACTACGAAGGCGGCGGGCACGCTTGGGGCGACCGGCACGCTCGGGATGACTGGCAAGAAGACCGGACTGGTTGGCGGCGCAACTGGAATGGGACCGGTGGTCGGTCCCACTACAAATGTGCTAGCCGTGCCATCCATGGTTCCCAGCGGCGTGATCGAAATGTTCGGCAAGGGGGAGGTGTTGGTGTCTGAGGCGTTCACGTGCGCAAACTTTCGCGTAAAGACCGAGCGGGGCATATACGCAAATCTAGGTCACTACTACACTCGGTGAGCCCAATAGGGTTGGCGGTGGGGCCAATGTTGACTAGCCTGTAACGAGTGAAGCGGTTGTAAGGATTGGTTTTGACTGTGAAATCCCCAAAAGCAGTAGTCATCGTGACCGAAGGTGTCGGAGCAGGCATGCTCGGTTGCTACGGTTCAGCCACTTCCACAACTCCGGCGCTGAATAATTTGGCGGCCGGCTCACTGGTACTGGATCAGTGCTTTATCGATTCATTCGAACTGCCCGAGCAAATACGGAGCTTGTGGTCCGGACGCCACAGCCGACAAGAACACAGCCAACAAGAATACAGCCAGTCCGAAGCCCCGCCGCAGTGGAACATCTGGAGTCATTGGGCAGCCGCCGGCCTCACCTGCCAGCTACTGACCGATTCGCCCGCAGTGGCCGAACTGGCCCAAGCCTGGGGCTGCGCGAAAGTTACATTGGTCGAAGTGCTTGAGCCTGAAGAACCTGCGCAGCTGACCGAAGACTGCGCCCTGGTGCAGGTGTTTGCCGCGGCCATTGAACTACTGTCGGGCGAAGATGCGGCACCCGATGTATTGTGGATTCATTCACGAGCGCTACGCTTGCCATGGGATGCACCGCTAGAGCTGCGCGAAGTGATGACCGATCCCGAAGATCCTCTGCCACCATCGGAAGTCCAAGTGCCTCATATTCAAATCGATGAAGATGTCGATCCGGATCTCATCGTGGGTTGGGGACAAGTGGCAGCCGCTCAACTAGCTGTGCTCGACGAAGCCATCGATGGTCTGGAGCAAGCGATCCTGGATCGAGATGATGCCGATGACTGGTCATGGATGTTCTGTTCGCTGGGAGGTATTCCATTGGGTGAACACCAGGCACTAGGTTACGCCCAGCAGTTAGGCTTCGGCGAAGAGATTGCCGCAGCGGCGATGGTGCGACCAGCACATGCGATTCCGATTGGTTCACGGCGCAGTGAGCTTTGTCAATTGCCCGATCTGCCCATGACTCTGCTAGCTGCGATGGAACTGGCACCGGTTGATGTGAACGTATGGGGACGCAGCCTGCTCAGTTCGTCTCCGCCTGGAGTGACGACCAACTGGCCACCGGCGCTCAGTTGGGCTTGGGGCGCAGCAAGTGACACGCTTTGGTTGCGAACGCCGGCCTGGTGCCTCATTCACCGTCACCGCGAGGCCATCGAGCTGTATGTCAAACCCGACGATCGCTGTGAAGTAAACGACGTAGCCGGTCGCAGCGTCGACATTGTTGAGCAGTTGCTGGGCCTGCTACCACAAGTCCAAGCTGCCACGCAAGCCGGTAGTCGCGATACTCTACCCGATGTACCCGAAGAGTTAGCCAGCCTGTTTCGGTGAACATAAGCTATAAGCTATAAGCTATAAGGTGTAAGCCTGGAGCCTGAAGCCTGAAGCCTGAAGCCTGACATCAGTCTAGCCAATCTTGGTCGGCCAGTCTTTCGGGCACGTACACTTCAGTGACGTACGAAATATCCTTGCTCAGCAGGGCTTCGACTTCTAGTTTGAAGTTATTCTTGAGCATGATTTCGATTTCGCGCTGCCAGCTCTTCTTGTTTTCGAACCAAGGATATCGCGCGATTTGCTTGGCCCGTTTGCGATCGTTGTCGCTCAGTTCGATACTGACACCCATATCCAGTTCGCAGCGTTCCAGGTCGATGCTGCGGAGGCCGATAAACTTGGCATCGGGCACAGCCATGCGTTGTGATTCAAAGGCCAGGTTGATCGAGCCTTGTTTGATAACGCTATAGATGTAGTATCCCCAGGGGTCATTATCCATCAAGCAATACACGGGCAGTTTCAGTTCATTGTTCAAGCGATAGAGCAAGCGACGTACGCCGCGGGGCGGCTGGCCACCACCGTGGGTGAGC
Organism: Rania fehmarnensis; assembly: GCF_056494185.1. NCBI lineage: Bacteria > Pseudomonadati > Planctomycetota > Planctomycetia > Pirellulales > Pirellulaceae > Rania > Rania fehmarnensis. Next base: position 6,744,612 of record NZ_CM151398.1, on the reverse strand, counting down.
ACGCAATTGTGCTTTTCCCAGAAGCGGTCTTCGTTGAAGCGTTGCCAGACAGTATTCTTTTCGACATGCAGTACGAAATCGGCTTTACACTTCTTGGGATCGAGCGAAACTCGGTCGGGTTCGACGATCGAGGGGATACTGTAACCACCGCTGCCCATGCGGGCGCAATCGATATCGAAGCCCATATCGTTGACGATGATATTGCCGACCATCTCGCCTTTCTTGTCGGCGTATAGATGTAGCTCTTCGCGCAAACTATTCAGATAGACTTCGAAGTCTTCGATGATCGGGTCGCTTTCGGACTGATCATTAAAGGTATTCTCTTTGGTGCCGGCGATGGTGTGTTTGAGTTTGTAGTAGAGACCGCGGATGCTGGTGGTCTTGCCTTGCTGTATCAAATCATGACAACCGCTGGCAACGAGCAGCGTTTGCATATACGCCTTAGCTTGCGACAGATTGAACAGTTGCCGTCGATTGGTATTCTTGCCCATCTCCAGAAAGCGTTTGGTCTTGTTGAATTTGACGTTTGACAGAGCTTTAGTGGGGATGTCCAGCGGCACATCTTTTTTCTTCTCGGCCGAGACGGCAATGTTGGTGGCCAGATCGTTCAGGCGGCGCACCGTCTCAATGTCTTTACCTTCCAATTTGACACGGGGGGCTTTCTCGGGAGCGGGACGTTTCTTGGCCATTGGCTGTATCCGTTATTGAATAAGTTTAACGCAGAGGTTGCCCAGAATCGCTCGAGGGTCACGTTACCGGGCGACACTCGAGCGTCTGCGATTTCGGGTTAAACAACTTACTTGCTGGGTGGTGCTTTGGGCGGCGGTTGAGGTGGTTCGATGATCAACACATCTTCGCCCAGGTCGAGTGGTTCATCTTCAACTGGCTTGCCATGCTTGTCGAGTTTGACGTCGGCTTCACGCGTGCGCACGACAGCCAGTTCCTGCAAATTCTTCAGTACCTGGTTTTGATCGACGCCGTTAATTTCACTGACCGATTTGGCGACCTCGTGTAGATAACGCATGAAGGTATTGCGACGCTCGCCTTCATCGCGCACTTTTTGTCGCCGCCGCAAGTACATGGCCAGTTTACGACCGACCGCTTGCAGACCGAGTCGCAGTTCTTTTTCAATCTCGGGATAATTAGCCACCGCTTCTTTGGATTCGCTGGTGAAGGGCACCCAGACGCTGGCGACGTGGACCATGATCGACACTGGTCCTGAGGGCATATTGCCGCGTGATTGGCTCAAGCCATACGATCGCCAATTGGTACCCAGCACCGCTTGTGTAATTGCGCAGGCACCTTGTTGGAACTGTAGCGGTACGCGATTGGCGAAGCGCATGATCTGCATGCTCTGACCTTCCGAGATGCTGATTTCATGCAAGGCCGAATGCAAGGCCTCGCGTTCGCTCTTGCTCAACTTACTGGGCGAGCGGCGGGTGGGCATCTTGGTCTCTTTGAGAATCTTGTCAGCCGTTTCTCCGCCGATGCCGGGGAACGAGTCGATCAAGAATTTGCGAACTGTTCGAGCGTCGCTGCCGGCCAACAGTTCATCCAGCGCTTCCTTCGAAACCTTTTGTGTTTGCGGTGCGCCACCGTAGGCCAAGGCGACTTCGATTACAAACGGATTGCCCCGGTAAACCGCTGGAGGTCGCGACGCCGAGGCATAGAACTCACCGGGCACAACGTGGCTGATGCCCTTGAGCAGTAGCTGCGTGCCGATGGGCACGATGCAATCGGTGCTGGGTGGGCGAATGCGAGTTTCTTGGATGGCTTTGTACAGACGATCGGCTTCGGCGTGTCCAACTTTGCCAGCCTTGGCGCGCGGACTGAGCTTGGCGGTTTGACAAATCTTGCGAGCTACTGCGGGGGTTACGCAGGAGAACTCACTAGACATAAATCCGCTGAGGGTCGCGGTGCGATTCTCGGTCAGCATCGTCACCAGCCGCCCGAGTTCAACGCCGTACGGATGCGGCTTGATCTCTTTGGCTTCCTTGGGCAGGTCATACGTACTGCGTTCGTAGGTGCTGGCGTTGCCTTCGGGATCTTTGTAGTGGAAGGTCACGTGCGGATTGGCGATCGCCGTTTGTTCCAGATACTCATCGACGCTACCGCGACCGCGTTTGTAGATCGCGCCCAGTTCGATCGTCACCCGCGTGCCGCTGGTCAGCTCTTCGGCCACGTGGCCTTCCGGGGCTGGGTATTCAAAGTGCCAGCTGATCTCTTGTTGGCGAATGTAGTCAAAGCCTTTTTTGCCCGAAGGGATATCGATTCCCTCACCCTTGCCATTGACGATCTCGGGGCGATTCTTCTTGGTATCGACCTGCAGTTCGAAATAGTGCAGTGGCTTATTGGGACCGGTTTTGGAGATGATCTTCATCGGCTTGCCGGTGGTGAGCATGCCGTTCATGCCGGCCGCGCTGATGCCGATGCCTTGCTGGCCGCGGCTCATGCGGAGGCGGTGGAATTTACTGCCGTACAGCAGTTTGCCGAAGATCAGCGGGATCTGTTTCTTGACGATTCCCGGGCCGTTGTCCTGGACCGAAACGCGGAAGCGTCCGGCCTCGGTGCATTCCAGTTCGACCCAGATCTCGGGCACGATGCCGGCTTCTTCGCAGGCATCCAGCGAGTTGTCGACGGCCTCTTTGACCGTCGTCAGCAGGGCTTTGCGCGGGTTATCGAAGCCGAGCAAATGCTTGTTCTTGGCGAAGAATTCGCTGACGGAGATGTCGCGCTGCTTGGTCGCCATGCTTTCGGCAGTGGAGCGACGAGCACCTTCGCGTTTGCGTTGGACGGGTTCTAGCTCTGGAGCGTCCGATGCAATGTCCATAACCAACCTTCTCTCAATCCGTTCGTTACCGTTGCCTGTAGGCAGGACGTTGGGCCACCCTGCCGCATGCGCAATATATCCGCTCCGCATATCTTTCCCAGACTGGTCCAGGGGGAATCTGGGTTGTTTGGGAGAACTTTTCCCAATGAACCCAAAAGACCTGTTGAGCCTGCGAAGTTACTTTTTACGATGTGGGAAGCTCTGTTGTCCACTGCAGTGTTTGTAGTGCGGCGTTATGCAAAGCTCCGAAGATTGGACGACAGTGGCATAGGCTTGCGAGCCTACAATGCCTCGGAAGGTAGAGGGCCGCGCCGAACCAGTCGCACAAGGATGCGTGGCTGGCCAGCAGGCGTCACCTCTGACCCGACTGTGTGATAGCGACTTGACGTTGAAATTTTGCTTATGTGGCCCGCGGTGCACCAATCGCCCGCGGGTTGCCCAGCTCAGATCCAAGGAAGGAAGGGAGTAGTGCCCATGCGCACAAGAACGATTCTCAACACGATTGCAATGGGAGTACTGGTGGGCTGTGCCCTGGCCGGTGCGACCAGCGCGCAAGAACCGGGCGTGCCATACAACAGCTATGGTGGCCACGACTTGTTTTACAACTATTACACCCAAGGTTATGCCAACGGTGCCAATGCCGCGGCTTACGTAGCACCCGTGCCCGTGCCGCCCAACGTGGGACATACCTACCACACCTATCAACCACTGTACCCTGATGAGATGCTGTATTGGCACAAGCATCGCTACCACAACTACTATGACCAAGGTGCCGGTCTGAACCGCACCAAGGCCTTGTATTATGCACCTCCGGTACGTACCGGAGTCAACTATGTGTGGCGCAAGATTCAGCTGCCACGCTAGTTGCCAATTTTAACAATACGGCTTGCCAGTCAAGTCGGCATTAAGTTTAGAGGATTGACTCATGCTGAAGCATTTGCTTGGTATCACCGCCCTATGTTTCGTTGGACTGTTCAGTCAAGTTGCTCAAGCGCAAGTTCCGTATGCGATCGGTGATTCCTGGGCTCACAACAATTCGATGAGTCGTCCCTGGCACGGAAATTATTATTACTTGCCGTACGGCCAACCCACCGCGCTGGTTGTACCGCCGACTTCGACCATGCAGCAGACGTACTCCTGGGGCGTCTCGCGGAACACGATGATGCCGATTTATCATCAATTTGGCCGTTCCGCACCCTTAAGTGCACCTGGTGGTCGATTCTTCGCCACTCCACGCTGGCCGAGCCACACCGACCAGTTCGGAGTCTATCCTGTGCGCGGGCCTTGGTAACTTTGCACAAGTAAAACAGCATCGCTCTAGAGACGAAGCTCGGTGAGAAATCACCGGGCTTTTTTTGTTGACAGAATGCCTCCGCTTGATCTCACTGTTTAATGTGTGAATCATCTATTCATGGCAATCGTTACGACCTGTCCATTTTAAACGTTGGCACACTCTTCGCGAAAACCGCAATCGTGCAAACTGGAGGAATGGAATGATCATGCAGAATAGCAACCTCAGGTATTTCAGGGTTATATCGCGGGTCGACGGCTTTGAACTGGGCAAGTGTTTTGGCCAGTACTATGTCCGACATCCGCGGGGACTAATCGATTGGCTGGACAACAGTTCCGATGAGTCGCTGTTGCCATTGCTAGATGAGATTCCCCAAGACGTTGTATGCAGAATTCGCGAAGTCTTGGTCAGTCAACGTCATCGCAGCCATCACACATAACTGTTCGGCAAACATGGAGCGGCAAGTATGAGCAACTTTGAACAACACGCCTGGTTGTTTCCGGGGCAAGGCGCGCAAGAAATTGGTATGGGCCGCGCATTGCTCGACAAATTCGCTCCCGCACGCCAAGTCTTACAAGCGGCGGAAGATTACTGCGGTCACTCGCTGGGAACCATTATCCAACGTGGACCTGAATCCACTCTGACTCAAACCGATGTATTGCAACCGGCGCTGGTGGCCATCTCGATTGGCTATGTTGAACTATTGAAACATAGCGGCGTTGAACCGGTGGCTGTGGCTGGCCACAGCTTGGGTGAGATCAGCGCGTTATACGCAGCTGATGTGATCTCGCTACCAGACGCACTGCGTTTAGGTGCTGAACGCGGGCGTTTGATGAGCCAGTCGGCCGAAGGCGGTATGCTAGCTGTTAAAGATCTGCCACCTGAGAAGATTGAACAGTTGTTGCCGCAAGTCCATGGCACTCTGGTGTTGGCTAACTTCAATGCCGCCTCGCAGACCGTCGTCTCAGGCGAACACGCGGCCCTGGATGCTCTGATACCGCTAGTCAGTGCTGCAGGCGGTAGCAGCGTGCGACTAAACGTCAGCGGCGCGTGGCACAGTCCACTGGTGAAAGAAGCGGCTGACAAGTTTCAAGCGGTCCTGGAAACGGTTGACTTTCAAGCTCCCAGCGTTCCATTCATCCTGGGCGCGACCGGACAAGTCGCGGAGTCAGCCGATGAAATTCGCGACACGATGATGCGGCAAATCGTTTCGCCTGTGCGCTGGACCACTGTTACTCAAACTCTCTTGTCCCTAGGCTGCAATCGCTTCCTGGAAGTCGGGCCCGGGAAAGTGTTGCGTGGTTTACTGCGCAAGAATGTTGACTCCAAGCTCTCCTACTCAGTAGCAGGCGTCGACAATTCGAAATCGGTTAACGAACTGCTGGCCACTGTCGCGCAGGAGTCGTAAATCGATGCAAGCCTGGATATTTCCTGGACAAGGTTCGCAGAGCTTCGGCATGGCCAGAGGCCTGCTGAAAGACTTCGCCACTGCCCGCGAAATTCTCGAGATGGCCGAGCAACTCAGTGGCTTGCCACTGAATCGCATCCGCCAGTTTGGGCCAGTAACCGAGATGCGCCGGCCCGAAGTGTTGGAACCTCTGTTGGCCAGCATTAACATCGGCTACGCCCGGTACTTGCTGGACAACGGCGTGACGCCGGACGCCGTGGCCGGTTACAGTGCGGGCGAAGTTGCCGCCATGTACATCGCTGGTGCCCTTTCGCTGGAAGACGCCATGCAAGCGGCTGTCATCCGTGGCCGCCTGTTGTCCTTGGGTGTCAGCGAACATTGCAAGATGGTGGCCGTGACGCATTTGACAGGCGAGCAAATCATGGATGCGATCGCCAAGTCTGACATGAGTGGCCACGTCGATATCGCTGGCTGGAACTCCGATGATCAGTTGACGATCGTAGGCGATGCCGATAGCGTACGCTACATGGAACGCGTGCTCATTCGACTGGGCGGCGACATCTCCAGTTTAGAAGTCTCCGGTCCCTGGCATTCACCCAGCATTCAGTGGCTGGCCGACCGCGTCTTTGCGGAACTGGGTTCCATCGAATTTCAAACGCCTCAGTATCCAATTTTCACCAGTCTCTCTGGTTGCAAACAGACCGAGCCGGGCATCCTGCGTCGCCATCTGGCACAACAGATCGCCGCGCCGGTTTTATGGAAACACGCGCTGCAAGAGCTCAAGAGTCTTGGCATTACACGTTTTTGTGAGCTAGGCTCCGGCAGGGTACTTTTTGGTTTGGTGCGGCGCAACTTTGCGGGGCATGACGATTATGAGGTGGCATCTGCGGAAAGCCACTCGGCCGGAATTGCTCCCTGGGTGAAACGTCTGCAGTCGGAGCGAATCGTCTAACAGTCGTCTCACTTTCGAGCTTAGCACTGCTCATCAATACATATCTCTTCGCTACATCAATAATCACCAGCTCACTAGGAGCCGACCTGTGAGGGACTTGGAAAATCGCGTTGCCGTTGTCACCGGTTCGTCGCGTGGCCTGGGCAAGGTCATGGCCGAAGAACTAGCCGCGCGCGGGGCAACCGTTGTTATCAATCACGTTTCCAATAAAAGCGCACAGCTAGCCGAAGAAACGTTGGCTCGCGTGCGCGAACTCGGTAGCGATGGGCAAATCATTCAAGCAGATGTAAGCGACGCCATCGCTGTCCAGAAGATGTTCATGAAAGTCTTCAAGGACTATAAACGCGTTGACATTCTCATCAACAATGCTGGCCTGACGCGTGATGATTACTTCTTGATGATGCGACAAGATGCCTGGGACAAGTTGATGGATGTGCACTTGGACGGCGTTTATCATTGCACCAAGGCTTGTATCCGTCAGATGTGCGCAGCCAAACATGGAGTGATTGTCAACATCGGCTCTGGCTCGGCGCTAGTGGCTATGCCAGGTCAGGTCAATTACAGCGCGACCAAAGCGGGCCTGCTGGGCTTCACGCGCTCGCTGGCTCGCGAAGTGGCCGACAAAGGCGTGCGCGTGTTGCACGTGGCTCCCGGCTTTTTCAAATCCTATATGACCGACACCCTTTCGCCAGAATTTGTGAGCGAGACGTTTCGCATGACGCCGCTCCAACGTTGGGGCCACGCCGAAGAACTGGCTCGCACCGTCGCTTACCTGGTCTCGGATGACGCCGCTTACATGACCGGCCAATCCATCGTGATCGATGGCGGTCGCGGGGCTGTAGAAGCCGACCTCGGCTTCGTACTGAACTAGTCACACACGCAACTCACCCGTAGCGGAAGCCGTCAAGGCTTTCGATGCAGCACCAACACATCGAAACTCTTGACGAGTTCCGCTACTAATACACGACGTCAATCAAACGAAACTCTTGACGAGTTCCGCTACCAGTAAAACGAGATTTTTTGGAGCCGATGCATGTCCAGCCTATTCACTACGGAAAAAAAGATTATTGCCATCGATGGATTAACTCTGCGCAAGATCATGCCGCACGGTTATCCCTTCCAAATGTTTGACAAAGTGAAGTCGTTCGATACGGAAACCGGTCGTATTATCGGCTTGAAGAACGTGGCCCAGAACGATCCATTTATTCAAGGGCACTTCCCGGGTAATCCCATTTTTCCTGGCGTCCTGATCATCGAAGCTTTGGCTCAAACGGCCGGTTGTGGTTGGATGATTTGGGAATTGCTCGAAAAAGGCATTGCACCCGAGGACTTTGGTAGCCACGTTCACGAAGTAACGAGCATGGCTACGATTCTGGCTGAGAGCAAGATCAAACACACCAGCCCAGTTTTTCCTGGTGATCAAATCGAGCTGGAATCGACGTTTGAAATCAGGCGGGGCGATATGGCCCGTTGCAAAGTATGTGCAACGGTCGAAGGTCGCGAAGTGTCCAAGGGGCAGTTGACGATGGCCAAGATTCCATGGCAAACACCTGGTCAAGCTGCACCGGAGTTGCCAGCATGAGCGGAGCTCAGCCGACTGACAAACCCAAAGTCGCTCTGGTCACCGGTGGCTCGCGTGGCATCGGTCGCGCCACCTCGGTCGAAATGGCTCGTCGCGGTTACTTCGTCGTCGTCAATTACGTCTCGCACGCTGAGTCGGCTGAAGCTACGTTAGCTGAGATCAGGCAGCAAGGTGGCGACGGTGCCCTGATGCAATGTGATGTTAGCGACTATGCGGCCGTGCAAAGTAGTGTGCTGAAAATTCAAAAAGAGCATGGCCCCATCGAAGCCCTGATCAACAATGCAGGTATCACGCGCGATGGCATGTTCATGATGATGACCGAAAAAGGCTGGTCACGCGTCATGGAGATCAATCTGGATGCGGTCTTCAATTGCTGCAAAGCTGTCAGCCGTTCGATGGTTTCCAAACGCAAAGGCGTCATCATCAATATCGGCTCAGGCTCGGGTATCTCGCCGCGTGCCGGACAGGTTAACTACAGCACATCCAAAGCGGCAGTCATTGGCATGACCCGGTCGCTCGCCCGCGAACTAGCTCCCTACAACGTGCGGGCACTGGTGGTTGCACCTGGGTTTACACGCACCGAAATGGCCGATGCGATTTCGCCCTCGGCCGCGGCCGAATCCTTGAGACTTATTCCGATGGCTCGATGGGGTCAGCCCGAAGAGATAGCCAAAGTTGTCGGCTATATGTGCTCCGACGACGCCGCGTATATCACTGGCGTAACCATCGTAGTTGATGGTGGTCGCGCTGGTGCTGAACAAGACTATGGACTGCTCACTAAGTAAACGCTCATGTTTGCAACGAAGACTACAATCGCTCTGGATTCTTACGCCGTCCGCGCTCTGCTGCCACATCGCGATGTGATGGCGCTGATTGATGGCGTTCGAGAATACAACTTCGCGGCGCGTTCGATATGCGCTTTCAAACGTATCGCCCAGAATGAGTTCGCTGTACAGGGATGTTTTCCCGGCCATCCGATGTTCCCTGGCTCATTGGTTATCGAAGCTTTGGCTCAGACCAGTGGTTTGATGATGAACATCGAACGCCTGGAAAAAGAAGGGGTTGTAGTCGATCGCTTAGAAGAACGCGACTACCTGGCCTCCCTGCCGGAAATACCGTTAAGCGTGTTAGCCGAGAGTACGATTCGTCAACGATCTGTCACCTTACCTGGCGATACGCTGTATCTGGAATCTAAGATTGCCATGCAGCGAGCCGAGTTCCGCTATTTCAAAGTTGAAGCTCGAACCGATGATCGATTGATCGCCACGGGTACCATCTTGCTGTCTTATCCAAATTACATGTGATGTTGGCCGTCCATTCTCGCCCGTGCGAACAGGAGTTGGTCAACATTTGGCCGATTCTCGTATAGCGCACAGAGAACGAAAATGGTACGCACCTGGTTAGGATCGCTGGCGGCAGTTGGTTGTGCACTCTGCTCATTAGCCGCTATTGCTCAAACGCCTGAACTGACCGTAGTGGCCCGCAGTCCCAAGGACTTGCAGGTCGTGCTGAGCAGTTTAGGGCAGCGCGGTGAAGGCCTGGGTCTATCGGGACCAGTCGCCTTCCTGAAGGGCTACGAACAACATCTCGACAGTACCAAACCACTGACCGCTGCCTGCGCGTTCAGTACGCAAGTGCCCATGTTTGCCGTTGAGCTGACCAGCATCGACGCGAGCCAACTCTGGTCCGCTTTGGCCGAAGACGGCATGACACTTAACTCGCAGACTGGCGAACTAGTTAACGCCAGTGGCAGCTTGCGATTCTTCGTCGAGCAATCAGGAAACAAACTGCGCATCGCCGACAATGCCGAATACTTGAAGAGCATTCGCTTGCCCGCTGCACCGACTTTCACCGGTGCACCAACGGAGAGCTCGGTAATAATGCATGTTGATTGGCGCAATCTGCGTCCGGAACTGCGCAAGTCGCTCAGCAGTCAAGTGCTTGGTCTGTTGTTGCCTCAATCGCAAACTTTCAGTGCAGGCTTCTCACTGGCCAACCTACCGGAACTGCTCAGCGTGGCTGCTTCGGAACGCATCGCATCCTGGTTTACTCGTTCGGAGAGCATGGACCTGCGCTTCCAGATAGACAATCAAAGCCGAGTTCAATTGGCGGTCGATGTGCTCAATCGCTCCTTCAGTGGAATTCGGCCTGTCCAAACTCCATTCGCTGATGCGAACATCGATAGGTCACTGGCACAAGGTCAATGGAATCTGCCGATCGAATTTGAATTTCGTAACTTCGTTCAAGCGTGGGCTGCACCCTTTAGCGGCGATGTGAAGAATCTCTTCAGTGGCGATTTGATCGACGGTACTCAAGGCCGCGGAGTGCTGCAGGACGGCTCCCGAGTTTTGGCTCGTCATGCTTTGGAATTGACTTCCCTGCAGAACCTCCAAGGCACCTTTGCGGCTCAGGAGCGTGATGGCCGCCCTGTGCTGGCTGCCGGATTGCGCATCGCCAATCCTGTGAAGTTGGATACTGACTTGCAGAAACTGCTGAAGGCCGCCATCGATGACGGCGCGCCGGCCAAGATCCAGCTCAATCAACCGACCAGCTACGACGCCAACCTGCATCGCATCGAACTGCCGATTGCTGCCGAGCTGAAGGAAGTTCGTGACCTGTTTGGAGAAGTTGCCATCATCAACATCGCCACCACCCAGCACGTTGTACTGGTCGGAGTTGGCGCGGGCAGCGACGAGTTAATGGCTCAGTTGATTGCTCCTGGCACCACGCCCACTGGCAATTTATTATCCGCTGCAGTAGCCAGTCAGAGTCCGCTAGGGACACAATTGGGATTAACGCCCGCTACGATCAGCGTGGCCCCGATTGCGCAAGGCTTCCGACTCTTCGCTACCTTGCCAGAGGTTCCCTCGCAGTCCGGACGCTTGACCCGCACGGCTCAGTAACTGAAAAAGAGACCTGACCCAGACCTGACCCCGTTTCACGCTGTCACCTCCCCCGGCGAAGCTGGGGGAGGTCGCAGACGAGGCGATAGCCGAAGTCTGCGGGAGGGGGCACCGCGCTAGTCAAGACTCCTGTGGTACTAACCAACTGCACTGCCCAGACCCCTCCCGAATCTCGCTACGGCTCGATTCGACCTCCCCAAGGCGAAGCCTTGGAGAGGTGACTGGTCACCTCCCCCGGCGAAGCTGGGGGAGGTCGCAGACGAGGCGATAGCCGAAGTCTGCGGGAGGGGGCACCGCGCTAGTCAAGACTCCTGTGGTACTAACCAACTGCACTACCAAGACCCCTCCCGAATCTCGCTACGGCTCGATTCGACCTCCCCAAGGCGAAGCCTTGGAGAGGTGACTGGTCACCTCCCCCGGCGAAGCTGGGGGAGGTCGCAGACGAGGCGATAGCCGAAGTCTGCGGGAGGGGGCACCGCGCTAGGCAAGACTCCTGTGGTACTAACCAACTGCACAGCCCAGACCCCTCCCGAATCTCGCTACGGCTCGATTCGACCTCCCCAAGGCAGAGCCTTGGAGAGGTGACCGTCACTGCTTCAGCTTCAGAGTTTTGTTCGCTTCGATGGGGCCTTCGACGACTTGAACGACGTTGCCGGGCCAGGTGATCGTTAGCTTGTCGACACTCTTGGCATCGCCCAGTCCGAAGTACAGCGGCAGACTGCTTTGCGACAAATAGCCCGACTGTCCATCGAGCACTTGAGTCAGATGCCGCTGGCCAATGGTCAGTTCGACTTTGGAGCCCAAAGCATCGCGATTGCAAGCGGTACCTTCGAGTTCGATTTGCAAATAGTTCAACTGATTGGGCTGTTCACTCAAGTTGCTGATCAGAATCATGGGTGACGAATTGAAGTCGTTGGTAACGATATCCAAGTCGCCATCGGCATCTAAGTCGAAGATGGCCGAGGAACGCGAACCAAGCGCGCCCCACACCTCGATGTTGCCAGTATGGCCTTGAGCCAGTTTGTGCTCGCGATCTTCGCCTTGGCAATCGAGTTGGAACCAGGGGCCCGCTGGACCGCCGCGGCGTGGTTCGACGCCCAGAATAAATTCGGCATCGCGAAATTTCTGCCCAGCTTCATTCAGGCGTAGCGAGTTGACATGGTATCGAAAGGGATAGTTCATACTTGAGGTAATGAACACGTCTTGAAAGCCGTCGGCGTTGAGGTCGGCAACGCTCAGTCCCCACGGCCAATAGTTCTCGGCATTAAACGCGTCGGCAACTTCATCAAAACCAGGGCTGGACTTTGCTAGGAATAGTGCACTACCCAAGACGTTCTGGCCGGTTTCGCGACTGCGCAGATAGGAAATAGGCACTGCATCCTCGGCTGCGCGGCGACGTTCGCGGTCCGGTCCCAAGATGCCATTGCCCAGTTCCCACATGTCGGCATGCATGCTGGTTACCATCAAGTCCATGCGACCGTCCCCGTTGGCATCGAACGACTTCAAACCCATGCCACCCCACACGGGTACAGGAAACCAGGTCCGACTGACGTCTTCGAACTTCTTGCCTTCGACGTTGCGATAGAGCGTATCGTTGCCTTGCATATTGGCGACGTAAATGTCTAGCCAGCCGTCGTTGTCAATGTCGATCGGTGTGGCATCGCCCGTCCAACCGAATTCCTTAAATTCCAAATCATCGGTCACGTTGCGAAACGTACCATTTCCCTCGTTGTGATAGATCAGGCTGCGCTCGCGCAGCGGCGGGAAGAGATGCCCGGCAAAAGCTTCCTTTTCACCAATGTAATAGGGATATTCTTTCTTGGCTTTGTCGCCCGAATATCCGATGACTGCCGTGGTGAACTTGCCAACGTTCGTTAGCAGCAAATCGAGCTTTCCATCGCGGTCGTAATCAAAGAAGTCGGCTCCCGATGAATGACCGTCATACTTGAGTCCCGATTGTTCCGTGAAGTCCTGAAAGTTGCCTTGGCCATCGTTCAGCAAGAGGGCATTGCCATGCCGAGTGGCGGTGATAAACAAATCGGGATCGCCATCGTTGTCAATGTCAGCAAACGAAGCAGTCACATTGGCACGTCCATCAAAGGCCACTCCAGCTCTTTCCGTGATGTTCTCAAAGCGACCACCACCTAAGTTACGCCACAATTCGTTTGGGCCACGCTGATTGATAAAGTATATATCCGTTAAATCATCGCCATCGACATCTGCCACCGCTAGCCCGTTGCCGTGATCGTAATGATTGCTGCGAAAGTCCTTACACGAATCGGCGACCGGATGATGCTTGAAGGTAATGCCACTGTCTGGTTGGCGATCTTCAAACTGAAAATCATGAAAGGTCTTGAGGGTATCGGCCTGGGCTAATTGTTCATCGCGACGACCTTTGAGCCATTGAGGATCAAACACGTCCGCTGGTGCTCCGACAATCATGGGATCGGGAGGATTCATAACCGGTTCGGAGAGCAATGTCAGTAGATCGCCGGTCAGTTTTTCCATCTCGGCTGGTTCAAGGCTCTCGTACAGCCCGCGCACTTGCCGCGTGGCATCAATCAATACGAAACGCGAACTGTGTGTGATCAAGCCAGCTTCGTTCTGCGCACTCTGAACTGGAAACATGAAGCCTTCCTTGCTCAGCGTCCACAGTTTTTCGCGCGAGCCGGTCAAGAATTTCCAACGCTCAGGGTTGGCGGCATGCTGAGTGGCGTATTCGAGCATGCGCTCGGGTGAATCGCGAGCGGGATCCACCGTGATCGATACGAAGCGCACTCGTTGACTATGTGGCCAGGCCTCGATGTGTGTTTGCAGTTTGGCTAACTCCGCGGTTTGTCGCGGACATGTTGCCTGGCAATGCGTGAACATAAAGTTGGCGATCCACACGCGACCGGTCAGCTCTTCGCTGGCAAAGGGCTGACCCGCTTGATCGGTCAAATCGAAGTGCGGAGCAGAAAACAGGACAGGCAGTTTCTGTGGCACTCCGGTCTCGGTGGGAGAATCCGTCTTGGCTGGAGTTGATTCCGCGAGTTTTGGAGGTGCTTTTTTTGCATCTGCATTTGCATCCACAGGTGCAGCTGGACGGCAACCAAATAACGCGCACAGTGCGAGAGGAATCAGGAGTTTATTCATGATTAGAGAGGGGCTCACTGCAGTTTCTGGATCCAGGCTTGAAAGCTCTGTTGGTCTTCGACAATTAGATGAATGGGCGGCTGAGTATTGGGCTCGTTACACATTTGCTCGCCGGTAAACACATAGCTCCCGCGAGGTGTCGGACCAACGTGCAGAGTGAACTCCAAGTTGGGTACCGCAATTTCTTTCAGCTTCAGCTGTGGCAGCGCCACTGTGTAGATGTAATCACTGCTCTTTAAAACCAGATCCACCGACAAGTGTTCGGGAATGTGGATATCGCCGCTGGGCTGAATCACGACCTGAGCCGTACCGAGCGATTCTTTGGCGTAAACGATTTTCCACTGATGCTCGTGTGCGGTTAGCTCTATGGACAACGGCTGGCTGAGCTTAAGGGGTGGCACTGCCGGCGCGCACGCAGTTAGCCCGGCCAGAAAGGCCAGCAGCAGAAGCGACAAGCGACGTGTCATCCAACACATTGAGGAGCACAATATGGACATGGGAGCCGTTTAGTGGAATGCATGCCAGCCTGGCCCACCGCCAATTCTACCCGCAGGCATGCATGCCAACTGAAACGCGATGTCACCTTACGAAAGACAAATGAACACGCAGCCTAAGATTAAGAAAAGTTCAGTTTGCGAATGGGTTGTTCAATAGGAGACATCGTCCCAGCGCGCTAAATGCTGATCGGCCCCTACAACTTTTAGAGCCAAGAGGCAGGCACGTTCAGCTGCGCGCATTTCACGTTGGTCCTCTGGTTCCCGATCATCGAGACCCGCCAGATGCAGGAGACCATGCACGATGTATAGGAGTAGCTCGTCTTGTGGCTGCCATCCGGCCGCCGGGGCGAGTCGAGTGGCCGTATCCAAGCTGGCAATGATCTCGCCTTCAACGCTGCTGGACTCCTCATCGACTTCGAAGACAAAGCTGATGACATCGGTCGGCCAGTCATGCTGGAGATGTTCGCGATTGAGCTGATGGATCGTAGCATCGTCGACGATGGCGATACTGACCTCTAACTTTGCCAACTCAAATTCTTGGGCCACCCACAGCGCCGCTTGCTGGTAGCGACGACTGTCGTCTCGGCAGTCAACCTGACAATTGATCTCGAGTGTGATCGATGGCTTCATGGTTTGGCGAATTTGTCGACCGTTGTCAACATGGTTGGGGTGCTCGGATTAACCAGGTCAATATATTGGCTGAAAAGGCATAGCAAATTCGCAGCCGGAGTTGGCAGGATGTTACCTGTTCTTAGCGGTTCGCCACTTGCAAAACTTTCGCAAATCAAACCGCCCATTGCTTGAATGTGCTACTGCGATTCGTTATACCAAAGCGACGAAAGTTCTCTTTTGCGATCTCGCGGGCAGCCGGCGTGTCCTTTTCAGTTGCCGACCGACGAGGTCAGTCTATCGCAATTCTTTATTTAGGGAATCGAGCGTATGAGTCGTAGGAACCGCGACCGGGGTTTTACGCTGGTTGAGCTGTTAGTGGTGATTGCCATCATCGGCATCTTGGTTGGTTTGTTGTTGCCAGCTGTCCAAGCCGCTCGCGAAGCCGCTCGACGCATGCAGTGCTCCAACAACCTCAAGCAGTTTGGCTTGGCTGTCCAAAATTATCACGATACTCACAAGTCCTTTCCATCGGGCTACATCGCCGACATCATTCCCCCAGCCGTACCCAATACGGCTTCGATGATGTCGCTGACCAATCAATCGCACTGGTCTTGGGGAGCATTGATTCTGCCGTTTATCGAACAAACGGCCCTGCACAATACGCTCGGTGTCGGCCAGCGCACGCTGTGGCAGAACTTGCAAACGCCGGTCGGTTTGGCGGCCCTGAGAACATCGCTGCCAACCTATGTTTGTCCCTCGTGCCCAGGTCCGCTGTTGAATAACTTCGATCAAAACCTGGCCGATAATCCAGCCGATCCTAACGCATCCTGGTACAACCGCCACGTAACCAGCGACGGTTCGGATCGCATCGCCATTGCCAAATCGAACTACGTCATGGTCGCGTGCACTAGCGTTAGCACCACGCCACCGGTGTGGCCTCAATATGGTCCCGCCACCGGCATGGGCTGGCTCAATTCCAAATGCCGCATGGCCGACGTGACCGATGGTACTAGCAACACCGCCATCATCGGTGAACGATCTTTCCGCTTCCACAACTTGAATGTAGGTGCGGGCAATGCGCTGGGTTTCAGTTCAGTCACTTGCACGCCCGGCACCAGTGCGGGTATCAAAGCCGCCGGCATGTGCGTGTTGGGCTTGGCCTACAACGGCATCAACTTCAGCTCGACCAATCGCGTCCATCAACCCCGCGGTTTTCACAGCAACCATGTCGGCGGCGCTCAGTTTGTCTTCACCGATGGCTCAGTGCACTTCATTAGCCAGAACATCGATTACAACTTCAGCACGATTCCCGGCGCACTAACCAACGGTGCTTGGATCGATAGCACCTACGAACGCCTCTTAGGCAAGGCCGATGGTCAACCGCTGGGTGACCTCGGTTTCTAAGAATTGTACGTAGCCGAACAGCCGTAGCCGAACAGTCGTAGCCGAACTCGCCAGAGTTTGGAAAGCGAATGGAATATCATCCAAACTCTGGCGAGTTCGGCTACGGAATATGGAATATCATCCAAACTCTGGCGAGTTCGGCTACGGAATATGGAATATCATCCAAACTCTGGCGAGTTCGGCTACGGAATATGGAATATCATCCAAACTCTGGCGAGTTCGGCTACGGAATACACAAGTAGATTTCTAAATAAACGGGATGAGTATGACTGGATTGAGAATGCTGGGTGTGTTGGCAGGTTTGTTGGCTCTAGCGTCGGGTTGCACACCGAGTGACCAACCGCCCTTGGGTCGTGTATACGGCAAAGTGACGTTGGATGGTCAACCGTTGGCTGGCGTGATCGTCAACTATCAACCCGAAAGCGGACGCGTCGCGACGGCCGAAACCGATCCTCAAGGCAACTACGACTTGATCTACATCTATGGCACGATGGGCTCCAAGGTGGGACCCAATACGGTCACATTCCGGTGGCCTGATGGCGTCGAAGGCAAGCAGCCGTTACCCAAGAAGTACACCGGCAACGCTGGCGAAAAAGTCGAAGTCAAAAGCGGCAAGAATAAAATGGATTGGGAGTTGAAGTCCAAATAAGCCGAGGGCGTTAGAAAAAATCAGCACGCTGGCCAGGCAACTGATATAGTACTGAGCAACTGATTGCCGACGGAGTGGCGCTGGAATGTCGCCTACCACCCCGATATATGTAGTAGCCATGCCCATCGATCCAACGCAGCCACGGGTTAGACTTCGCGCTCGACAACTCACTTACGAACATTGCGAGCCGCGGCGGTTGTTGGCGGCGATCGAGATATCCCCTCGCGAACAACTGCTCCTGGAACTGGTCAATCGAGCTCGAGCCAATCCGACAGCCGAGGTGGCGTTGTATGGCATCGATCTGAATAAAGACTTGGCACCCAATACGATCAGCGGCACGCCCAAGCAACCGCTGGCCCTTAATGCGTTACTCTCTAGCGCGGCCAGGGCATATTCAGACGACATGGCTGCGCGCAACTTCACCGATCACGTTAATCCCGAGGGGCAGGGCTTTGACCAGCGATTTGCCGCACTGGGTTATGGCGGCCCAGGCTATGAGAATGTGGGCTGGGCAGGTTCGACTGGACCTATCGATGCAAATGCTTACGTCTATGAGAATCACAAGAACCTGATACTTAGCACCACTCATCGTGTAAACATCATGCGTGACAATGTGGATGAAGCGGGAACTGGCGCAGCTACGGGAGTCCACACACATCAAGGCGTCAATTACAACGCGAGTAAAGTTGCCCAACTATTCGGCGTGTCGCAGAACCAGGTCTTCATCACAGGTGTCGCGTTCAGCGATGCGGTCACTGCAGATGCTTTCTACACGATCAATGAAGGCTTGGGTGGTATCACCGTCACGGCTCGCGCCAGCAACGGCACCAGCTTTGAAACTCAGACCGGCAGCAGCGGCGGATATTCGTTGGCAGTACCCTCCGGCACATACGATGTAACATTCTCCGGTGGTTCGCTCAGCCAGCCTATCACCTATTACCAGGTGCCAGTTGGTTCCAGCAACGTCAAAGTGGACTTGAATACATCGCGCGTGGCGACGTTGGAATGGTCGACGTCGATTACCAACGTTAGTGAGAACCTAGGAGTCTTGAATGTAACTTTGGGCCGCTCGGGATACACGGCAGGTTTATTGTCGATGTTGCTCACCAGCAGTAACACGTCTGCAGCCACAGTTCCCTCAGTGGTTGGATTCGGACCCGGCCAAACGTCGGTTACTGTACCCATCACGATTCAAAGCAACGCGGTGATCAACGGAGACCAGACCGTCACGCTTACGGCTCAAGGCACCGGTGCCAGTACTGCGGTGCTGCAACTCGTAGTGACCGATGATGACCAGGTGCAATTAACGCTCGAGCCCAGCAGTACCACGCAGAGTGAGAGTGGCAGTGGAGTAACGGTCAGCGTCAGGCGTAGCGGTGCTACCACTGCGCCGCTGGTAGTGACGCTCAGCAGTGGTGATGCGACCGCGGCGACAGTGCCCTCCAGCGTCACCATTCCCGCCAACGCAGCCGCCGTTGACTTCTTGGTATCGGCGGTTGACGACAACGTTTTGGATGGCAGTCAGCTGGTGCGCGTCTCAGCGGCCAGTGGCTCGAGTTCGGCTGCCAGTTTCTTGATGACGATCCTGGACAACGAAGTTGGATCGGAGTGGACTAACGATTTGAACTCGGTCGATGTCAACAACGACGGCAACGTAACTGCGCTGGATGCATTGCTGATCATCAACCAAATCAACGCCGGATCCGCGGGCCCTTTGCGTGATAGAGTTCTCTCTGCCCCCGGCTTCTACGACGTCAACGGCGATGAAGACTTAACCGCTCTGGATGTGCTGCTGGTTATTAACAAGGTCAATCGCAATTTGCAAATTACCGGCGGCGGTTGATTGCGCTTGATAGCCAGGTATGTTTCTTTGATCGAAGCGTTTGATTGTAGCAAACTCAGAGTCCAGGCCTGAAGGGCCGGTAGAACGTTAGCCGGTCGCCGTAAGGCACCGGCGTGCTGAGGCGCCAAGATGGCATCGGCTTGCTTGTGTCAATCAAACACATGTTCAGGGTCATATTCAACCTCATGATTCTGTAGAAGCATGAGATACTCTTGTTCAAAAGTTCCCTTAGTGTGATGCTCCTGCTGAGTGGCAATGTAGTTGTAGACTGTATCCTTGCAAGACACACTGACTGAGAAGGCACCATAGCCATCTTGCCAGTGAAATTTACCTAAAACCCACTGTTGCTCATTCATGTGCTTGCTGACATTGGCTTTCATTCGTCCAATAAAATCGCTCACGACCAACTTGGCAGGAATTCGCGAGAGTATATGCAGATGATCGAGGTAGCCGTTAACAATGATCGGGTAGCCTCCCAAGTTTTTGCATACCACGCTGGTGTATGCATGCACATCGGGTGCAATTTCATTAGTCAAGAGTTTGAAGCGGCACTTGGTGCTAAAGACGACATGATAAAGCAACTGTTGATGAGTGCTCATCTATCTGTATCCTAGAATCGCATTGGACCACTGACCACCATGCAACTGCCGGTGCCTTACGGCGACCGGCAGAGGTTCTGTCGGCCCTTCAGGCCTGGACTCCTAGTAGTGAGAGTTTACCCGCTTCGATCCGAGGCTGCCGTATTGCACTTGATAGTCAGCTAAGTTTCTTTGATCGGAGCGTTTGATTGTAGCAAACTCAGAGACCAGGCCTGAAGGGCCGGCAGAACGTTAGCCGGTCGCCGTCAGGCACCGGCGTGGGCTCGACGTCTTCTCCATACCTGACGGGTGCCTATGGCAGCGAGCAGGATCAGGCCGAGTGACGATGGCTCTGGGACAGGCGTTACAGAGAGGCTGAATCGGCCACTTAGCTTCCCGCCGCTATACCCATATTGAAAACCGGAAACCGTGATCTTTTTGTCGGCAATGATGAACGCCTGGTTGCCGATTGTAGCTGGTTTCAAATTGGTATTGGGATCGCCATAATCCTGCACCAATTTGCCAGGGCCGACGTAATTAAAGGACGTCACCGGTGCGTCTTGGGCATTGTATACAGTCAGATCTCCCGCATACCCACCGACGGATGGATTAAATGTGGATACCGAATCGCTGAAGAAGAGATTCATTCCCGCAGTTCCCCCGGGGCCGAAGATCGTCGTCGTCTCAAAACTGTAGTCAGTGGTATTTGTCAACACAGTAAAGGAGATCGCACGGTCAAGTGCCGTGTCAGGTCGGACGCCGAGGCCTTCCCACACATAGAGATGGTCGCCAAAGTCACCATCATTCGTCGAATAGCGTGAGTTAGAGCCCGAATCGATAGAGCCATCACTTTCAGAAGTGTATATTTGCACACCCGTCATATACACCGTAAAGTCGCCCAGCAACATGGGGCTGAGCGCGCCGCCGGTAAGGCTTAGCCACAGCAATACTGCCAGTCCAAATGTCGTTCTCATGGGATTCAGTAATCCTTCACTAACGGTTCGTTCACCAGTAAACCACCGGTCAAAGCGGAAGCTGCTTTCGAAATGCTTGACGCATTCCGCTACGGTTTTGAAATGCTTGTTCAGCCGGCCATTCGCTTGTCTGTCTCAACTTCCTGCTGGTCGGTGTATTCTTCATGAACGCGATCGCCATAGCTTCGAGCGTAGTATTTATAAGCGCCATATCGATATTCGTAGCTGCCGTAGTCGTAGTAGTGTGACAAGCGTTCAACTTGATTGACCACCACACCGACAATGTTGGCACTAACGCTGTTCAAAGCTTCGACGGCTTTTTGCGAGGACAAGATGACACCTTTGCGGATCTTCATCACTAACAACACTCCGTCACACAACCCGGCTAACGCCAAGGCGTCGGCCACGGGCAGAATGGGTGGCGAGTCGATGAGGACCATGTCGTAGTCATCTTTCAAGCTTTTCAAGAACTCGGCGAAACCTAGCGATTCCAGAAACTCGCTGGGATTGGTCATCGCTTTGCCGGCGCTGACCACACTTAAATTGGTTTGTAGTTCGGTAGTACGAATCAACGCGTTGGTGTCGATATCTGCACGAGTCAGATCTTTCAGACCCGGCTGAATGGTCAGGTCAAGATACGCATGGCAACGCGGGCGGCGCAGGTCGGCGTCGACCACAACTGTGCGAGCACCGGCTTGTGCAAAGCAGGCGGCCAGGTTCAGGACCGTCGTCGACTTGCCATCACCAGCTGAGGGGCTGGTGATCAGAAAGCAGTTCCCACCTTCTTTGGACGCGTAATGCGCCAGGGCTGCTTTGCAGGTGCGATACGCTTCGGTCGTTTGCGAACGCGGATTGCTGATGGCCACAATACGGCCGGAGCTACCGGCATAAAATTGCGATGTGGAGTGTTTGGCGATCCGACCAATAACCGTCAAACCCAGGATTTCTCGAATCTCTTGCGGGCTGCGGTAAGATAAGTCCGAGGCATCCAGTAGCAACACAATCCCCACGCCAATGATCAATCCCAAGGCGATAAACGGTCCCATCGCTTTGGTGAGTACCGGCGCAATCTGTTCGCCGGGCAAGGCGCTGTCGATGACTCGAACTTTCGTCGGTGTGTGATGACTGGCTAACAAGGTCAAGCTGGATAGGCCGTTGAG
The DNA here is from genome assembly GCF_056494185.1 of Rania fehmarnensis. Classification (NCBI taxonomy): domain Bacteria; kingdom Pseudomonadati; phylum Planctomycetota; class Planctomycetia; order Pirellulales; family Pirellulaceae; genus Rania; species Rania fehmarnensis. Next base: position 6,722,794 of record NZ_CM151398.1, on the reverse strand, counting down.
TATTTCCTTGATGTGTGAATCTTTTTCTTTGATCTGCGTGGCTAGATGATTCAGCTCCTGAATGTCGCGTTCGACTTCCTTGACTTTCTTGTCGCCGACCGCAATATCCCTGTTGTAGACATCGAGCAAACTCTTAAGCCGCTGGGCTTCCCGTTGCAGGGTGGCCATGTATATGGTGACGACCTCCTGTTGAAACGCGGTCATCGCAGATTTTGACGCGTTGGGCAGGGGCCGAGCCTGGCTGGTGCTGGCGTCATTCAAACGTTTGCGTTGGTCCCTCAAGCTAGCCAGCAAACTGGTTTGGGAAGCAACTTCATTCAGTGCACTGGCCAGCGTGGGGTGCTTTTCGCCAACCGTTTTGCGGATGCGTTGAGTCCGCAGCTGCAATTCGTGCAACGATGTTTCAATACTGACGATGCGATGCGTTAGCTCGCTGATAAGTTGAGTATTCGTCTGTGGCTGTGGCTGTTCAAAATTGGGAGGGCTGATCGACAAGCTGCGCATGGCTTCGGCCGCCAGGGCTCGCAGCAGTCCAGCCGCTTCGGCTCCAGTACCGTTTTGTATGTCGCGAATGCCCGCGATTTTGTCAGCGACTTGTCGATACTCTCGGTCACGCAAAATACGTTGATTCTTGAGCTCTGCCAACCTTTGCGAATACGGATTAATGAAGCGGCCAGTGACCGCGTCGGGTGAAATGGCTAGTCGATTGACGATCGACGCATAGCGGTCTTCGGCTTGCGTTTTTTCACTGGAAAGTTGTTGTTGTAGCAGGCCCACTAGTTCGGTCGAGGACTTGCCGATCGCCTGCGAATCTTCGCTGAGTATATCTTGGTAAGCGGTCACCACGCTTTCTAGAATGTGCGGGAGATCCATGGGCACAGGACCTTGAGCGACTAGTTCAATGGTGTCCACAGATTTGTCAACAGACATAGCTGATACCATGTCTTTCAGGACAAGAACCGGCTCCGACTCACCTTGAAACGTTGTAAGTTTTGCCAGCCCGCCATCTTCAACAGCTTTGGTCAAGACAACTTCGCTTTGAAGCAAGTTGATGTGCTTGTGCGCAGTGAGCGGTTGCTCTTTAAGATCACCGCCAACAATGTGGGGTGCCGCCTGATTCCAAATCATGAGCGTGAGTTTGGAGGCATAGAGCCTGGGCTGCTTGACGTACTTGAGATACCCCAAGGCGCAGGCGGCCGTGAGGATAAAAAGCAGAAATAGTTTGCGGCGCAGAATCGCGCCCAGCCAATCGAATCCGGGTTGTTTGACGACTGTGCATAGGGCGCTATGCGAGGGGACAGTCTGGTTATCCATGTCGGCTCCATTGCCTGTGTTGGTACTTAGTCCATTAAGTTACCGAGCGGGGGAATCGCTCGCCTGTTACGATGGTTGTCAGTTTGGCGTGATCAGCCCATTGCACGCCCGCGGAGGCCGCAAAGTCATCCCAACTTCGCCCATTTACTTAGAAATCGCATTGTGAGTCAACGTCAATTTGCCACATGGCACTCTGTGGAATAGGCTTCCAGCCTGTGACTTCTGTGGCATAGGCTTCCAGCCTGTGTGATGGGAGGGGCAAGCGGTCACCTCTCCATGCGCAGCATGGGGAGGTCGGAGCCAGCGTTAGCTAGGCTCCGGGAGGGGTGAGTGCATGAACAGTAGCCGAAGTCGCCAGACTTTGGACGCCTCACCGATCAATTTCCAATCTCTGCCGTGATCGGCTACGTAAAGACCCCTCCCGAATCTTGCTAAAGCTCGATTCGACCTCCCCAGGGCGAAGCCCTGGAGAGGTGACATGCGCGGCGCATCTGCCTGTGCGTTCTTGCCGCAGTTTCTGGTAATGGACCACCGTGAGCCCTAAGTCGCTACTTACGCCCAAGCGTCAACCACAAAGAAAGCGAAAATTTCTTAAGCATTTATTCAGTTTTATAATATTTAAAATGTCCTTGAATATCGTCCAACGAGAGTATAATCTCTGCGCATCAACGTGAATTGCACCTCTGGTAGCGGAATGTGTCCAGCATTTCGATATCGCCCTGTCGCCCCTGGTTAAGCTGAACGACGAAAGCCTTGACGGCTTCCGCTACGGATGGCGAGTAGAGATTGGGCTCACACAGAGCTCGAAAGAGATTGCAAATGTTGATGGTGTTGATCCAAGTCGTAGCCGCATTGCTGCTGATGGAGTTCATGGCGGTCGGTCTCGCTTGGCCTTGGCAGAAAGTCGCGCATGACAACTGCATTCGGCTCGATGGAACTCGTTCGACCAATCGCAGCATCTTAGAAAAGCAAGCCTACAACCAACTCCGCCGCGAACTGCTCTTCGTTTTGGCGTTGATATCAACATCGGGCACGATTCTGTACTACGCCTCCGATCAAACGTTGGAGCCTTCGCGTGCCTACGCGATTTGGGCAGGCGTATGCTTGGCCACCCTCGTGTGGCGATTGCAACAGAGCTATCGCAACTGCGCCAAGGGCATCATCACTCGTCGCAATGAACACACCCGTTACGATATGGGTCGCTGTGAAGTAGATGTCGTTTCTAATGACCAAAACGCACAGCGACTACCTCGGGCCGCGCGAGCATAAGTGACATAGGCGTCACCTCTCCATGCGCAGCATGGGGAGGTCGGAGCCAGCGCTAGCTAGGCTCCGGGAGGGGTGAGTCCTTCAGCCCTTAAGTCAAACGTAACGCCGGCCCCCTCCCGCAGACTTCGGCTGAACGCCTCGTCTGCGACCTCCCCCAGCTTCGCCGGGAGAGGTGACATGCATAGGCTTCCAGCCTGTGTCTTTTGTGGCATAGGCTTCCAGCCTGTGTGCCCTGGTGGCATTTGCTGAACACAGGCTGGAAGCCTATGCCACAGGTGACTACCGCCGGCTGGCGGCGGATTCGATGTCTTGCATAAGCTTGGCAACTTGAGGGCGGTTGCCGTGGAGATTGTTTAAGATGCGGACCTCGTTGCGAGCTTCGTTGTAACGCTCGGCGCCTAGCAATAACAGCGCGAACTCATATCGCACTTGAAAGTCGTCGGGCTTGTAACGCAGAGCTGTACGGAAAGCTTTGATGCTGGCATCGAGCTGACCAAGCGCAGTGTAGATGCGAGCCGCCGAGGCGTGACCATTGAAGACCTGCTTCGATGGTCGCGTCGGCAACCAATCATCCAAGCCTTGGGCTGCCCGCTGCAATACTTCGTTCTTAATAACGGTATTGGTTATCGACCGCGAAGCTTGCCACTGTACTTGGGGATCATCGGGCAAGATCGCCGCCAGGGTAGCGCGCAGGCTAGATTCGTCAGCCGCCGCCTGGTCACCAAGGGCAGTTTTCAGAATGTCCGTTAGCTTATCCGAAGCGAAGACCAACGAGTCATGCCAAATCTTGTAGGCTTCGGGCACCTCGCCTTGTTCGAAGTGCAGCTCGCCTAGTGCAAAAGCAATCTGCGGTTGAGTTGGGTGCAAGCGATGGGCGCGCACCAAGTATTCAGAACGCGTCAGCCCGCTGGTCACCAGATCGTGATACTCGTACAGCCAAATCGGCGTCTCGTAAACTAGCGGACACAATTGACGAGCACCAATGGCTAGCTCCAGAGCCCGGCATCTCCAAGCCTGTTGATCAGCCTCCACATTGGTGCGCCGAGCAGCGGCGATGCACATGCGGGCTAATTCCAAACGCAACTCGACACTCGAAGGATTGAACCGCACGCTATTGATGATCGCAGTCCGCGCCAGGTCGTATTGATCATCGGCAATCGCTTGCCGCCCTTGCGCCCGGAAAAAATCTCCTTGAGCCTTGGCGCTGGCTACTTTGACGGCATTGGCACTCAGGACACATAAGCCTGCGGCCAAGGCAAAGCCGAGGGTCAAACGGACCCAACCGACCGATGACCGCGACTCTCTTGCGCCAGCGCTCAAAGCCAGTCCTAACAGCATCGCTGCCAGCGCACCATTGGCAGGTATGCGCAAACCAAAGTCTCCCAAGCTGTGCAGGAGCACGGCCAACAATCCCACCACTGCCCCGGCCACAATCGGATTACGCCGGGCGGTTCGCAAGCTCGCTGGCAACCAAGTAGCGATGAAGACGATCATCATGGCTACGACCAGTCCGCCATACTCGCTGGCCACATCCAGAAACTCGTTGTCGGCGCGGGCAGCTTGACTTCGAATGCTGTTCCAGTCTCGACCGCCGCCGGTGAACATCGTTTCCCAATAACGAAACGTCTCTCCACCGCTACCCCACCAGGGAAACTGCAGCCAGGTATCGCGCGCGGCCTGCCAAAAGTACCAACGACCATCTTCGGTATAAGCATCGGCTTCGGAGAGCGTAGCCAAACGTGACTCGAGCAGGTCAAAGCCGACCCAGTAGAACAGCCCAACGATCAGCAGAGCAATTCCGAAGTAGGCGATGAACGATGCCAGGTTGGTGGTGCCAGGGCGATAGCGGATAGCCAACACGACTAAGATGCTAATGGCACCAGCAACTAAACCGCCCCGCGAAAGGCTGAGGAACACGCCGGTTATCTGCAATGCTAAACAAGCCAAGATGCCCAGCGTTATTGGATCATGCTGCACGCGCGACCAGGCGAAATACGGCCGCTCGCGCCTTTCAAGGAATAAGCCGAGCGTCAAGCCCAACAGACCATTGGCATAAAACGGGTAATGATTCTTGTTGATGAACGGACCATAGCCCGAGGCATTTTCGAAGTACCAGTACATGCGTTTGAATGCACCCGCTGGTCCTTGGCCAATGGCAAACACCGCCAACATGGCCCCCGTGATGGCCGCCACAATCGAGAGCCGGTAGAGCACAGCCCGTGGATCCTCAAAGCTGCTGGCCACTGCGATCAGCCCAGCCAGCAAGGCGATGTGCATCAAGAACCGATGGCTGCCATCGGGATTGAGGGAACTGGCCGTAGCCAGCCAGGCGGCCGGTGGCGTTATGGCTTGATCCACAGCGCAGACCAACGTCTCTGGTGGCGCAGTATTGAGCGAGCTAATCAGCGAGACTTTAGTTTCATCTTGCGTGAGCGGCGTATCGTAGAGCGGCAGCGCCACCAAGGCCACGATACCCAGTAGCGACAGCACGGGCCAGAGCGTTGAAGCTAAGAGTCGCCCGGCCAGCTCAGGACTCATCGCCAGCCGCGCAGCCCAGAGCACAACCGAGAGGAAAATGGCCACCGAGATCCACATCTCGAAGTATGGATGAATACATCCGAAAGGCCACACAGCCAAAGCCACCATGGCCGCCAAGAGAGCTTCTTGCGCGTATGCTAATCCAGTTTCAATTTTCATGGCTGTAGTATCGTTGAAGAGGGGGCGCCCGTCACCTCCCCAGGGCCTGTCACCTCTCCAAGGCTTTGCCTTGGGGAGGTCGAATCGAGGCTTGGCGAGATTCGGGAGGGGTCTTGGAAGTATAGGTGGTTAGTACCGCAGGAGTCTTGCCTAGCGCAGTGCCCCCTCCCGCCGACGACGGCTGAACGCCGCGTCGGCGACCTCCCCCAGCTGCGCCGGGGGAGGTGACAGACACCTCTCCAAGGCTTTGCCTTGGGGAGGTCGAATCCCCCAAGATCTATGTCCGTTGTTCATGGCGATGCCGGGCACGTAGCCGATCTCGACAGATTAGATGCACATTCTCACAGGCTGGAAGCCTATGCCACATTTCACAAGGGAATTCACCTCCCCCCAAAACGAAAAAAGGCAAGTCACAAGTGACTTGCCTTCTTCGTGTTTTTGTTGAAGCGACTAACGGCTAATAAACTTAGCCACCAGTGCGGCACTTCAGAGGACGAGCACGAGCGGTGAATTCCCACTCCTTAACGTCTTGAGCATCAGCAACCACAACCGCAGTTGCAGCAGGCTGAGCATCGCTGAAGTAGTTAGCTTGCATATCAACTGCACCGGCTGGGGTAACAGTAGCAGCGGTCAGCAAGCCAGCGCCGAGCACAACGGCTGCGGCCATAAATTTCAAAGTTTGCTTCATGTCGTACTCCATGAATAATCTCGGACTTTTCAGAATCTAGCCTAGTTTAACGATTCGGCGGAAGAAAGCAAGGCCTCCAGCCATTTTTTCACGTTTGCGGAAGAAACCCAATCCCGATGCTGCGGCCAAAGCCAACAGACCAGTGCTTGGTTCAGGTACAGCCGATACATTGGCGGCCAGTGCGTAACCGATTGGGTCGGTGAAGCGGGTCAGAGCCAAATCGCCGAAGTCTTGTACCGACGAGCCATTGCCCAGGTTGGTGTAAGCAACACCCCAACCATTGGTGCCGTAATCCAGATCCGCAGCCACCGACAACCAGTATTTGGTTCCCGAGGTAACAGCAAAATTAGGAATGGCCGCAGTGTACGAGAAGTAAGCTGCATTGGCACCACCCAGGCTGGTTTCGCTGGCCGAACCCACGTTGTAGGTCGCAATCACAGCCCCAGGCGCGTTGGCGTTGTCCGCATAGAACGATACCTTGAAGTTCGGTGCTAGCGGTGTAGTGCTCAAATCTTCGTAAGCACCAATCCACTGGACGTTGTTGGCTACGCCAGTCGTCGAGAAGGTGAAGTCATCATAAATGATGGCAAATGACGTCAAGTTAGGAGCCGTGGCTCCCAAGTCATTTTGCGAGATACCGATCGTACCATCATTAGGCGGCGTACCGTACGTGACTGGTGTGAACGCACCCGGAATCTGCGTGATAAACTCGGCCTGGGCCGAGAGGCCACAAAACAGCACTGCGAGGGACACAAGTGTTCGAATGACCATCTACTACTCTCCTATCGACGACTCAAGAAAATTTGATCGAGATCTATGGCTAGATACACACATACCCGTGACAGACTAAACGGATCGCCCGGCTTACGCAAGCATCCCAAACCAATTATTCCCGAAATAGTTTGCATTCCGCAAAGTCGAGTTCGTCATACAAAATACTGTACAAAACGCGCGCTGGGTGTTTCATCCACCCCCTATGTAGACCGCTCTCGTGAGCGACTAAGTAGAGCGGCCCGCAGGGCGGGTCGTAGGGCGGGTCTCCAGGCCCGCCCACCATCGTCCACCCCACTCCCAGTAACAGCCCCTAAGGGCCCCAACTAAGCCGTAGGCGTTACCCTCGGTTCTTGGACTAATGTGGCATAGGCTTCCAGCCTGTGGGCGTTGGAGTGCGGTGCCAACTGGCACTCTCTTTGGAGTGCGGTGCCACCTGGCACCGCTTTGATGTAAGCGTTGACTATGCCGCAGCCTGAGTCACTCTGAACGCCCGTATCACTTAGTTGGAGCAGGCTGCGCTTGGGAGTTTTGGTAAAACACAGGCTGGAAGCCTATGCCACAGAGTCACTCTGAACGCCCGTATCACTTAGTTCGAGCAGGCTGCGCTTTGGAGTGTGGTAAAACACAGGCTGGAAGCCTATGCCACATCACTCAAAGCGCAGACCAATGGTTTGCAGATACTTGGTTAGAGGGTGCTGAGCGGCTGGGGACAGCCGCTCTACACAAGTCGCTCAGCGTTCCAGCAATTTGGCGATCTGTTCAGCGGGAACATAATACGCTTCGCCGCTACTGTTGCCGCTGGCAATGCCGATGACGCTGCCGTCGGCTTTTAGGAGTGGGCCGCCGGACATGCCGGGATCTGAGGCCGGCGAGCAGATCCAATATTTGACCTTGGGACTCTGCGGTTCACGCGCAGCCACCTGTTCCCGCAACACCGAAGCCACCCGCAACACAGGAGTCTCTTGAGCAGTCCAGCGAATTTGCCAGGCATCAAACGGTGCCGCTGAGACTGCATCGGCTTCGGTAGCAGCATCAACCAGCTGTAATGGTCGGACAGGTAATTCTTTACTGATCACGCGCAGCACGGCCACATCATGCACCTTGTCCTGCGCGGCCAACCAGACCATGCGATGCACGCGGCCCTGTGTTATCGCTTTGGAACCGGAGGTTGGCTTGACAGGTAGCGTCGCCTGGTCGGTCGAGCTGAGTTGCTGGAAGAAGCTGGTTACTTCAATGGTCTGCCCTACACTGGACACGCGATCGCCATTGATCACGTGGGCAGCAGTCACCACATCGAAGCCATCTTCGCGTACGCGAGCAATAAAACCCGTGCCCCCAACCTCCGCGTTCGGCAGGGCAACTTGGACCACGGTCTCATTGATCAATGAGACCAAATCGGTTGGTATCTGCTGGGTTGGCGGCTGTTCGATTGGTTTGGCCGGATCAGGAACCGGGGCTAGCGCCCTCGGCTTAGGAACCGGGGCTAACGGCCTCGGCTTAGTGGCAACTTCTTCCGCGCAGCGAAAATCATCTTGCGAAGTCGGCACATGAGTCTGGACCGTGGGCGCCGCAGCTTTAGATCGCGACTCGCGCAGATCGCGCAAGGCCAACCAAGCGATCTGCCCTACGATCAAAGTCGCAATCAGAATTGAGCCTACGAGTTTAGCCATTAAATTCCATCCTAGATATCACAACAAGTGTATCGCCCGAGCGGCTCACCGTCACCTCCCCCCCACGTAGCAGCGGCTGTCCCCAGCCGCTGAGCACCCTCTAACCCAATCCTCTACCGACCGTTAGTCCCGGGAGGGCGAACGTCCTCGTGAGCCCAACACCGCTCAGAACAACGGACAACGTCCCGGGACTCTTCGTGTCCTTCGTGGTGCCTATTCCTTACCTGGCCTGTCGCTTTACGCGATATTCAATCTCCGGCGCCAACCACGCGAGCGCCCTGTCTTCCCCTTCACCGCTAACCGAACGATTAAGTCGATTAATCACCAACAGCGCATCGCGGGCGCTCAAGAACGCATCGCCGCTGACATCGAAGAACGCATCGCGAGCATTCTGCATATCCGACATGCGACCGATATGACCCAAATTAATTTGATTGATAATTAATAAAGCATCGATGGCACTAACCGCGCGGTCGTTATTAACATCCAAGGCATCACTGGGGTTGGTCCACTCCGAGCCGGTCTCGTCATCCATAACGGTTACAACCAAGGTCGCATTAATCGCTGCTGTGGCCGCAGCGGTGATGGTGGCCACCTGGCTACCATCCAGCACCGAATCATTGATCACCGTCACATTAAATTGCATGGAGGTATTGCCGGCCGGAATAACCACCGAGGCAGGCACAGTGATGGCCGTCGTATCGCTGCTGGTTAGATGAACGGTCATCGGAAAGCGCGTAGCAAGTTCGCGTGAGAGCGTCACACTGATCGTCGAACTATTCTCTGAAACAATCTGAGTGGTCGTCGCCAGGCTCAGCTTCATCAGATCGTCATCGGTCACATTCAGCTGCACGGCAGCGACCGACGCGGCGGGCGCTGAGGCGGTGATGCTGGTCGTGGCATCGCCATCGGCGCGGGTGTTATTCAGGATGGCAATGTCAAAGCTCACGCTGGTTGCCCCGGCCGGAAAGGTGACCGTGGCCGGCACCGTAGCTACCGTGGTAGATGAACTTTGTAGTGAAACAGTCAAGGCCTCGGCAGTAAAGCCCGAGCGCGAGAGCGTCGCCGTGATCGAACCTGAGTTTTCTGGCACCGTCGCATTGGGCACGGTGATACTCAGCACAGCGGTGCGTGAGGTATTCAGATCGACTTTTTGATTCAGCTCTTGCACCGTCACGCTCGGGTAAGCGATCGGCTGAGCCAGTCCGCCACCGGAGAAGGTCACGGTGTAAATGCCTGCGGATACCGGCAGAGCGTAGCCTCCGCTGGAGCCGGTTTGCGTTTGATAGCTCGTGCCATCGCTGGCCTTGGCGGTGACGGTGATACCGCCCAAGCCTTCGCCGACTGAGTAGAAGCGGTCGGCTTGCACGTTATCGTTATACGCCACGCCGGTGATGAAGACGGAGTTTTGGGAGATACCAAAATCTTCGGTCACCATGCTGGCGTTATAGTTTGTGCCGCGTGAAGTGAAGACGCCCACGACGACGCCGGTCCCCAGTTCGTCGAAGGACTCTTTGAGAATATTGGTGCGATGGCCGGCGCTCTTGAACAAACCTTCGTTGTTCTGGAGTAAGTAATCCACGGCGTTGATTGGAACGGTTGAACCTTTCCACGCGATATTCTCGCCCCAGCCGCGGCCCGTATAGCCAGCCGCATCCAGCCGCGCTTCAGTGCCGATACCACCGGGATCCGTATGTGAGAAGAAGTCGCGCGTAATCATATCGGCCGAGTAGAGCCGCGCCGCATTGGCCAGTGCTTGGTTAGGGGCCAGCGGTTGTTTGGCTGAGGTGGTGATTGTACCAGGCGGCAGATCTTTATTCAGATCGATCCCAAACCGCGCCGCTTCAGCCGCCGGGTTAGCCCGCGCGCGGTTAACCAACTCGAGCAGCAATTGTTCTTGCGCGGAGATCTCGATCCCCGCGAGCAATCGACGCGTCTCAAAACATTCGATCGCTAAGATGCGACGTGCCAACCGGGCCAGCGGCTTCATCAACGGATCCTCCGAAGGTTCATCTCATGTAGAGCGGCTGTCCCCAGCCGCTCAGCACCCTCTAACCCAATCCTCGACCGACCAACTGACCCGGGAGGGCAAAGGTCCTCCGGAGCCAGCAGCGGGGGCCCGAAGCGGCTACCACGAAGGACACGAAGAGCACGAAGGACTTCCATCTTCGTGCTCTTCGTGTCCTTCGTGGTGTGAATCTGCTTTTGGACTGTAGTATTGGGCTCGTCTGAGCATTCGTCCCCCACCACACTAGACGCAATCCGCACCTCGCTCGTAACCCAATGGCCGCCCAAAGCTCAAAATATCACTCAAAAATTCTCCTCCGCATCCTCAGCGTTTCAACCACCCACCATAAGCCAGCGCGCAGCCTTCGGCCACCACTGCCCCCAACACCGTAAACCCCACATCTTCCCATTCGAAGAAACGCCTTGGAAGCCAAAACTGCAGCACTTCAGCACCCAACAAGACCGGGCGAATTGGACGTGTCCACGCACTTAGCAATCTTTGGCGTTGAGGCTGAAACTCAGAGTTGCCGGTTTGTTGCAAGGGCGGCAGGCAAACAAGCAGAGTCAGTAAAGAAGGTGCAAAAGTTGCCAACCTTATCAAACAACACCAAGCGAGTTGTAGGAATGGCAGTTCGTCTGCTCGAGGTCAACGGTTTAGCAAGAATTAGAGAGCAACTGTGTGCTCACGGTCGGGCATTGACCAGGAATCCTCGCTGAATCGTTCTGGCTCGAAAACTTGCTGCATAGAAGCGCACAAGTGAAGAGATCAGTCATCTGGCGAATATGCGGTCAATACGCTCCCTCTTGGAGAACAGCAGTTTTGATAGTTCTCCAGAGAATATACAAGTCCAGCGTACATGACCAGTTCTGGATATAAAAGCGAGTAAAACGCACGCGTTCTTCATACTCAAGGTCATTTCGCCCTGAGATTTGCCACAGGCCGGTGATCCCCGGCCGAACAGTAACGTATAAGTCGTAAACAGGGCCATACTTTTGATGTTCATCTTCCAATATGGGTCGAGGCCCGACTAAGCTCATCTCGCCCATAAGCACATTAAATAGTTGCGGTAGCTCATCTAAGCTGGTCTTCCGTAGGAACCTACCGACCATAGTGATTCGAGGATCGTGCTTGAGTTTATGGTCACGTTCATAAGCGACTTTCTCTTCAGGGTGCAGCTTAAAATGCCGATCCAGCACATCTTGGCCATTGATAAGCATGCTTCGAAACTTCCATGCATGAAAACGCTCGCCTCCGAGACCGACTCGCCGTGATCCAAAGAAGATTGGTCCGCTGGAAGTCATTCTTACAACGACAGCCAACACTGCAAAGACGGGAAGCAAGATGGGCATCGCAATTAGGACGAGCGACACATCCATCAGGCGTTTTGCTAACTTAGCCCCGGGAGCAGTAACCGCGTTGTAGCAATGAAGTTCGAGATGCCCATGCTGCTCACTGAGTCGACTTCTTTCGGTAGGATGGCACCGGAGTTCTGTAGGAAAAACCACGTGAGGAATGCCATGGTACGCTTGGAAGTTCAACTTATTTCCCGAGCATGGGTTCGTTAAGAGGAGACGACAAGCTCGCGTCTGCTTCAATAAAAACTCTATCTGAGAAACGTGGCCAAGGTAAAGCCCGTCACCCTCATCAAGCCACTGAACGGGTCCCTCGTGAGCAATGCCTACTGGTCTTAATCCTTCATGGCGACTCTTTTGAAGCCGCTGATATGCTTGAATCGCCAGTTCTCCATCGCCGACGATCACAACAGGTTGGGTCCACCAATCACAACCTGCCAGAACTGCCCTGGCAAGCGAGCGGCCGAGAACGAGTGTTAGTGGGAGTGCTATCCCAAAGTAGAGGATTCCGAACATCGACCAAACCGCAGTGCTTGTAGCACTCATGGCAAAACCAAGGGCGACTGCAGACACGACTATCAAACTTGTGCGTAAAATCCTTCGGAATTCAAGCGAATACGGCAGGCCGCAAGCGGGATAAAGACCGTGCACATGTTGTATTAATAGGGTAAAGCCAATTAACCCAACGACGGAGCTCATGTGTAATGAGACGCTATCCCAATCAAGAAATGCGCCGAGCAAATAAAGCATGAACACGCTGGTAAAAACGGCAGCTGCATCCATCACAACTAGAGGAGCCCCTGTAACCCAGTCATGGGACGACTGGATCCTACCCAGCTGAACAGCAGTTGACGCACTGACAAATGGCTGCGACGCGTCTAACGTAGAATCAGTAAATGCCGAAGTCGAGCTTGGCGATACTTTAGGTGAAACAACCATTTTTGCTTCCTTGTGTTACGAAAGAACAAACGCCGCGCACGTTGTACGCTATCTTGTGTATAGCCAAAGCGATATTGGCTATGGAACAGTGTGCTCTACGCTTAATACGCTGAAGCGGCTTTAAATAACGCGCAGCGTGCCCAATCCAGATTTATCGACATCACCTAGCGAGGCTAACGACTACTCTGGTAACTGGGCAATTGCAACCAAATTGTTTCCCCAAGGCTTTTTTGGGAAAAGTCGAGCTAAGCACCTAACACCCAACATTTCGACAAACTCTATTGGAATGCGGATGGCATCTTTCATCTTCCCAACCTTCCAATTTAGTTCATTAAACTGATACGATTGCTTGTGGTTATACTCTGCGAAGACGCGTATGCAATTCAATCCATGGTGCGACACGAGTTTCGCAATGCTCTCGCCATTGAACGCATGAAGGTGTCGAGGAGGGTCGCAGCAAATCCAGGGAGTTCGTAAGAATGTACCTATGGATGAAAAAGTCTGGGTTAAACTCTTTGTCGTCTTTCGAATGTAGGTAAGCGCCCAGGGGATTCTAATATAGAACTCCTTACAACCTTGATTCGGAGTCGCCAGAATCAGGATTCCGCCAGGCTTTAATGCCCGTTTGTACGCAGCAAACAGTTCATCGAGGTTCGGGCAGTGCTCGATAACGTGAGTGCAAAAAATCATATCAAATTTTTTCCCGAAATCATGGGATACTGGGTCTGATGGAATTATCTCGAATGCATTTTCGAAATTCCTCCGAGCGTAGTCACAGGCTTGATGATCAATATCTACTAACGTCGTGCGGCATCCAAGCACCGAGAACCCGTTCGCATAATATCCGAGTCCGCCCCCCCAGTCCAACACGTCGTAGGGCGGAGCAAGCCCGGTGAGATTAAGACAATCTGACACGACTTTTTGCACGCATTTGTTGACCTTTTCAACGCGAGTGGAATGCCTCTCGTTCGGCATGGCGAACAAAAAACCGTCGTAAAAGTCCATTAACTCTTGATTGGTAGGAATTGGGAGACTGCAAACGTGCGTGCAGGCGCGACAGCGGTATATCGAGTAATTATCGTTTCTTTCGATAACAAGGCTCAGTTCCCCTTTACACACTGGACATACAGTAGCTTTAGAGCGAGCATCTCCTAAACTATTAAAAACTAATTGCGTCATTCTAGCACTTTCTGCGGATCACAACTCACAATCGCGAGCCGTGGACAAAGGTTTTGGCTTAAACCATTTAATTCATAAATTCCGAACCGAGGCTGCGGATGTTCGCTTTTCACGGTCCACGGAAACAGTGCAACAAACAAAGGCTTGAGCCACGCTTGAGCTACCCGACTTCTTTGAGTCCGATGGTCAATTCTTTGGAAATCTCTTCGCAAGTGACCAGTTCTACGCCAACGGACTTGAGAAATCCAACCGCACTTGTATCTCCGCCATATGCGTGCTGCGTATAAAAATCAGAACCAAAATCAATGCAACGAATATCTGGGCGCATTATCTTCAGTGTGGCGAGTGCCGTACAACAGGTCCCGACAACTATTCCCGCTGGTATTTCCGCTGCAAGCATTTCAACACTCTTTCCTTCGCCCCAGAGTTCGAATTTAGGCAAAGCCGCGCGTTGTTGTGGCAAAGGAGGGTAGTTTGGATGCTGCTTAATAAACAATTTAGAATGAGGTATCTGCGATAGCCACTGTGCAAACGAATGGCCAAACTCTTCCGCGTACGCAAGGGGCATCCACTGCCATAACGCGGTTTCGACGTAAAGAATAGTATCAGCCGACGCCGGAACGCGTGGCTCAACCCGTGGAAGGCTAATGAAAACGATAGGTTTCCCACTGGCCACCAGGTATTTCTCAGTAAAGGAAATTACTGTGCAAACTGATTTGTCGTCCACACCGCTTAAGTGTCCCTTTGGACGCCCCCATTTTAGTCCTAGAATTCTCGAGAATAACCACTTGGACTGATTTCTCCACCAGGCCCGATTTTCAAGTGTAATGTTCTGAAAATTCATCAACCCCTCGACTACCACCGATAACGAGTAGTGTGTATTTAAGGGTTTTGGTTGAAAAAAGTGATTGCAGAGAACGTTGTCATTATTTACTAATAGTACATTTTGCAGCAACCCGAGCGCAAGACACTTCCTAATCACCTTTGCAGCTTTAAAGTAGAACGGAACGAACCTTAGTTGCCCAAGTGGTGTTAGCGACGCCTTTGCGGGATATTTCAACAACACTCCACAGTTATCTAACCACGACTGCGAAATCGGACGAAGGGTTATAACGCAGACGTCGGATAGCGGTATGCCATGCTGCAGGAAATATTCGCAGGCAAGTGTGGCAGACAAATTGTTGTTAAGAATCGCAACATGTCTTATTCTGTCCATTGAGCGCCTTTCAGATGTTCTTCCATTACTCATTCGGCGCTAGTAATCCATTCACAACAGCCCGAATCCTTCCCGTTTTTAAATACGGCAGATATTGGATTAAGACTCTTCACGGCTGCATAGAGGACGGAGGAACTAATGCCGCGATCTCAGTGCGATTCGCATTCGAAAGGCGAAGGCTATCCATATCGCCATTGCTACAAAAGCAATAACAAACTTGGGGGAGTACACTTCATTGAAATTGCCCCTCGCGTAAATAGACCCTACCCAAAGCCACAGGTAACTGGCCAAAAGCCCCAGCCCTAGGCTATTCTCGACTACGGACGCGCGTAACAACGCACAGCAGAATGCCATCATGAGGCCAAATAGGATACATGGAAATACTGCATATACTCTTCCCAACGCTAGTACAGATGTGCTCGGAAGACCTGCGGCTAAATTGACATCATTGTCATTGTAGTCGTCGACAAGATTTGTATCACATATTTCACTTATTAATAAATCCATCTCGCCGATCAGCAAGCCTGGTTTAAGTGAATGCATGTTTGAGTAATAATCACATGTCCAGTAAGCGCCCCCTTGGAGGTGCAGAAAACGTATCTTCAAAGCTTCCAGGGGCCCTTGGGCATTTCGAGCGATGCCTCTCCCAGCGACACTCGAAACTCCTAAGCATAGAATTAGAACAAATGCTGATATAATGGCATAGATCTCTCGTGATGACGCTAATGGCAATGCGTTCTCTTTTCGAAAGCATATGTTAATTCCGATTACAAGCGAAACTGGCACAAGAAAGCCGTGAAACTTCTGACCTGCGACTGCAAGCAAAAGTAAATAAAGCGACAAGATGGGCCAAAAGAACAACCACGAGCGCTTCGCGCGAGAGTGGATGTACCAAATTGTGAAGACTACTGGCAGTGCGACAAACAACTTCCCAAAGACAGTGGACAACTGCGGAATTTTTGCATAATCTTCCCAGTAATTGTATCTATTAACGGCTTCACTCCAAATGGCTTGCTGACGCGTGAGCAAAGCGTTGGCGAGAAACCCGAGTAAGCCAGTCGAAACAAAGAGCAGGGTTAATCGGTTTACCAGCGCGTTGAGGGAGTGCGCACACAGCTTGACGTCAACTCGGGCAAACCATTTGCTGAAGAGGATAACGGAAGCGAGGGTGACTGCGTTGTAGAGGATGCAACGATATCCGGCGTTTATATGATAGGACCTCAGCCCTGATTCGCTTACGTATATAGAATTATAGTCTAGGTATACAACAGATGACGTTATCGTTAGCGAGGTGTATGCTAGTAGGATGCAGAATGCGAATTGTGATCTGACAATTCGGAATCCGATCGTGAGCAAGATGGCGTAAGTTAACACCATCGTCAGTCCGCATGCAAAAAGATCCATTATCAATTCAACTTAACGACTGCGTCCAGTGTGGACAAATGTTCCGGCGTCATTTAAGAGACGGGCAACGGACGACGATGAGTTTCAACTCGCCCCAATGATAGGCTGATAACACTCGCCTGGGTCGCCAGAGCCAAACAGGTAGAAATGAGCAGTCCAACACCTCCGAAATACATGCATATCGGGACTACTGAGATCAAATAGGTTGCCACAGAGAATAGACTAGACAGCAATAAGATTTTAGTGTTTTTGACGGAGATCAGAATATTAGAAGCAAATGTTGCCCATATGTCGGAGAGCATGCACAGAAATAGAGCCACCGCATAGGGTAAGTTAAAGTGGTACGCTGCAGGCAGCAATTCCGCAGTGAGTAGACTGGCTGCGCAGAAAACAAGCACGAGAAGAGCTGCTAACGCGATGCAATAGCGCATCGCGCGCTTGAGCGTAGCGGTGCCCTCCTGGAATCGATTTGACGCGAAAAGATGACTTACTTCTGGACGCATTGCCTCGAAGATCGAGCGTACAATCATTCCGTTTATCAATATAACAAATGAGTAGAAGGTGTATCTTGCGACCTCCGTCCGATCAGTAAGGTAAGCGTCGCCAAACCACCTGCCGCACTGGACTAATATCCACGCGGCAACCACATATACAGCGGTCGGCCAAGCATAGTCCAAGCTCGCCTTCGCAAGTTTGAAGCTAAAGTGCCCGGACCAAAACTCAACGTACGTTGCCCATAGCCCGAATATCGCCCCACCAAGAGCACTCGCTAGAAAAGCGAGAGTCGTCGTCTCAACAATCGGCAGGTCGAGGTTTTCGAGCACAGCGATCGAACAAATGAGCACAATCCCCTCAATGAGGGTTTGCCCCAAAAAGGCTCCTGCGCGTCCCATTGTTCTCAGAAGATTAGCTGTAAATTCGGATAAAACCTTGAAGATGACGGTGACTAGGATCAGCGCCTGCAAAGCAGGGCTAGCCAGCGAAAGAGGATCCGTTATCCCCGTAATGCGAAGTACCATACCGAGTAACAATGCGGCACTCCCCGCCATCAGTACTCCAGAGGTCATGCTACTATAAAGGTAACTAGCTCTTTCTTCCCGATCCAAGTAGTCAAAATAAAGTCGACTTGGTGAAGTGTGAGTCCTCATTGAGAAGAGATGCGGAGCTAAGGCTAAGAAACTTGTGAGCAAGCCGAAACGTATAAATTCCTCTTGTGAAGCGGTTATAACTATAAGAGGGAGTAGAAGGTAGGCAGAACCACGTTGAAACGCGAAACCAACCACGTAGATCATTGCGCGAAATAACTGTACGGAAGTACTCACATTAAATTTCCCAGCCGTAAGCGTGAAGGCACTAGATCTAATGAATTGTCCCCTCATGGAAAATCAACCACTCTGAGGCATAGCGTAACAACCCGATGAAAATTGCCTTCAGTGTCTACGACAACCCCACGCTTGCAACACCGGCACTGCGCATCAACTCCCGCATCTGGGGAATCGTTGCATTAGGGCCAGTGTCACCGTTTTGCTTTCTCTGTCTGGCCATGTTGCGCTCTGCAAATTCCACTGTTTTGCTATTGTCCTTTCCAAACGTGAAGAACACCGACAACTTATCCGTACGTCCCATGGCCTTACGCATTAGCATATTTATACGATACTTCAGTTCGTTGCTGCGGATCATCTTTCCCATTAGTCTCTCCAGCAGCGATTTCCTGTCACCATGATGTAGAATTCTCACATCGAAGACGACAATGTCGCCCGCACGTGTTTCCAACTGATTGATTGGACCAGTAAATTGCCCCGTCTTTTGCGAACCTTCGCAAACGGTTAACCCTTGACTGTTTCCCGTATGCGACTGAAGATAGATACCGACTTTGTATACACAGAAGTCATCGGTGAGCACTTCGTTACCGCCAAAATACGCCTCTGTATCTGTGTGCCAATTGCCGAGGACATTCATGTGAATATCACTGTGAAAAGTGTATACAATGTCTTCGAATCCGGCAGCATCTCTAACTGAATTGAGAATGCCGGGGTGGTTACTCACCCAGCGAAGTTCCGGAACTTTTGAAAACGCATCCGACTGAGTCTTGCCAAACTCTGCAAATCGACCTGCTTGCTTAAAATAGTTGGATACCGTAGTGCGTAGTTTGTCAATCTCTTCTTGCGTCAGGATTGATCGATAAAGCACAAACCCTTTGGTCATAAGTTCTGAATGAGCATCGATTGCAGTTGACATGATGTTCAACATCCCAGGTTATTTTCTGCGAAAGAAATTACTGTAAGGAATTCTAGGTACAAAGTCACTATTCAACAGGCACACTCCGTGCGCGAAGAATAAGTTCACACAGCTCCCGCACCGCGCCCCTACCTCCAGCAGTCGAAAGGACTACGTCACAGAAGTCAAGAACTGTGGTCGCCGCGTCGGAGGGACAAGCAGATAATCCAGCAATTCTCATCGCCGGCAAATCGAAGATATCGTCACCCACCACTGCAACCTCGTGTCGCTCAACTCCATACTCCGTGATTAACTCGTCAAGCATTTCTGCTTTGTCTTGGACCGCAATTCTTACGGGAAAGCCCAATTTCTTTGCTCTTGCAAGCGCAATTTGAGAGTCCTCTCGAGTTACTATCACTACGGTCACCCCTGAATCAAGTAGTAGTTTCAGGCCGACTGCATCGCGTGTGTGAAATCGCTTGAGCGATTCTCCTCTGCTGTCATAATACATCGCACCATCTGTTAAGGTTCCGTCGACGTCAACCATTAACAGACGAACTTCATTCAACTTAGTCGCGAGCTGCCTGTCCTTGCGTTTGCGAAGCATGGATTCGACTTCAACCCAATCGTGTTCGTCATCGATTTCTGCAAGAGTTTCAGGAGGCATGGGATAAGTCATAATCCGCCCCCCAAGCCTGCATTTGGATTTCACCAGAATGCTTCGCGATGTGATGTAAAAGGCCCCATTCTCAACCAGAGTACCCATCCAATCCTGGCGCCGTGGCCGATATGCAGGATCGTAGTTCAACGGGGTTCCATCGACAGCCCAAAAAAAACGTTTTTGGATAACCCCAGAAACCAACGAATCGAATCCGCCGGACAGATAGCCACTCAAACCACCCTGAAGATCGGCAGCCGTCAGAAGCGGTGAAGTAGCCTGTATAGTTACAAGGTGGTCGAATTCTACTTTCGATGCAAAGTGCAGCATAACTTCCTCGCTACTGGCAGTATCAGAAGCGAACTCAGGCGGTCGGTCGATGATTTCAACAGAGGGTACTGTGTCCTGAACACATCTAGCAATTTCGGGACTGTCCGTTGAAACAAAAACCTTGTCTATTTCTGGAACTTTGAGTGCTTCATGGAGAGTCCAAGCGCATAATGGCTTTCCTGCGATTAACTTGATGTTTTTTCCTGGGATCCCCTTGGACCCACCGCGTAGCGGTATGAGTGCGACGATCTTATTCATCACTTACTTTTCGCTTTAGCTTACGACGCTGTTCCCACTCAATCGGTAGAATCTCTGCTCGCTTGTGGGTCAGAGCGAGCGAAACGTTTCGCAAATCACGCGCAAGACGTCGCATGCCGTCAGGTTCGAGACTAGCCGCGTGATCCGTGCCCTTCCATGTGCGATCGAGGGTGAAGTGTCGCTCGAACACGGTTGCTCCCAGCGCTAAAGCCGCGATGTCCGCAGCAAACCCTAAGTGATGTCCTGAAAAACCAATTGCCTTAACTCTATCTGAAAATTTCTCCTTCAACCGCGAAATCTCAAGAAGGCATATATCTTCGAAGGGTACAGGATAGCCAGACGTACAAGCGTACACCACTAAATCATTGGCTCGCCCTCGCTTGTCGTAATAGTCTACTATGGAGTCTTCTTCCGAGTGATTCGACATACCCAAAGAAACATGAATTTCCCCTTTGTAATTATCGCAAAGGAACCCGGCCAGTTCGAAATCAACGTTGCATGCCGACGGAATCTTCAGCAAGCTTGGCTCAAGTGCAGCGATTTCGCGAGCCGCAGTCAAGTCCCACACAGAAGTGGAGTAGATCACACCTAGCTCCTCACACCACTGTTTGAGTTGGCGATGTTGATCTGTGGAAAACTCAAGAAACTCCCTATGCTCTCCGTAAGTGCTTCCATAGCTATTGACAGGGTTGGGATGTGGTCTGTTGTATTCTTCCTCGCTTAGTAACTCTTTGTTGGTGCGCTTCTGAAATTTTATGACTTCGACGCGGCAAAATATCGCCGCCATCTTGATCAGCTCATAAGCTATACTCATCTCACCTTTGTGATTACAACCGACCTCAGCAATTAGCACTTCTTCACCTGCAAGTATAAGTAATTAAATTCTACGTCTAAAAATGTCGACTTTTGCTTTCACAACGCTCAGGCCGCCGTTTCGCCCACTACCGCAGGCTCCCCACAAGCTCCATCGCCTTTTAGTGCTGTATCATCGTTTGCTGTAGATTGACTGGCATTTTGGTTGTTCCAAACCACTGAGCGCGATGCCCAACTTCGGTGGCAGAACCGCGACTTCCAATAATACTTTTGGGAACTAAGTAATGTTACCGCTGAACGAGGAAGCCAAACTCCCATCAACCCCAACCGTATACCAGTCCATTTGGCCGCGAGATACAGGAATGTGTAAGGAATCAAATGAGGCCGAGTAGTCAGAATGCGGCTTAGTAATTCTCGAGCAAAATGAGCTCCTCTAGATTCGACTGGACCAGCCAAACGCACAATCCAATAGTTCTCACCACGGATGTAGCCATTGTCGAAGTTTCTCTTGAACTCTTCCCAAAGAGTATAATCGTGCGAATGTTTCACGACGGCATCGGACGTATATCTGATTGCGTAACCGCGAGACAGCATTTTCGCAACTGCAATATAGTCCTCGTTTGTTAAAGTCGGAGCAAAACCGCCAATGCTGTCGAGTGCCGAGTTGGAATATGCTGAGCAAGAGTCAGAGCAAAAAAAGGTGAAGACACCGTGCTTTTCGGTATCTTGAATAGTTCTCGTTACACTCTCGGCTGGATACAAGAATTCTCGCGGAAATGAAGCAAACACCGATGCGCCATCATGTGGAATTTGCCGCGCATAGGTCACAGCTGCTGTGCCATCAATTACAGGTTGAACCAAGCTTTTCAAGAAGCCTTTGATGGGTATCACGTCTTGCGTGAGGTAGACGGCAATCTCGAACTCGCCCAAGTACTTTCTGGCAAATTCACGAGTTGCGCCGTGATTGAAGTCGGCTCTGGGTATAACGACTGTACGAACACCCGCGTAACCTTGCGCTCGTTCGACGGTGTCATCGCTTGAGGACGAATCGACAACCAGAACCGTATGCTCCTGTTCTTCCTCCGTCAGTGCTATCAGCAAGCGGTCAATTTCAGACCCAGCATTTAAAGTCGGAATAATTATAAGTACTTTCATCGCAGTAACCCCTCCAGGTATCTTGCGTAGCTTGAGCTACCATGCCTAGTTATCGCAGCCTCTACACCCGCTTTATCAATCCAGCCATTTCGAAAGCTGATTTCTTCCAGACAAGCAATTTTTAGTCCCTGCCGTTCCTCTACGACCTCGACGAACTGCCCTGCTCTAAGCAGAGACTGATGCGTGCCCGTATCGAGCCATGCAGTTCCCCTGCCCAACATTTCTACGTAAAGCTCGGAATGGCGTAGGTACCGGAGATTCAAATCTGTGATTTCCAGTTCCCCCCGCTTAGACGGCTTGAGCTGTCGCGTGTGCTCCACGACTTTGTGGTCGTAGAAATAAAGACCCGGGACAGCAAACTTAGACTTAGGATTCTCGGGCTTCTCCTCGATCGATACAACTTTTCCGGATTCGGAAAATTCAACTACGCCGTAAGCCTGCGGGTCATTAACCTGGTAGGCGAATACAGTACCGCCTACCGTGCGACTTGACGCAGCTCGCAATGAGTCGGCCAGGCTATGCCCATAAAAAAGGTTATCTCCCAAAATTAAAGCAGAGGAATGCCCTTGCAGGAAACCACAATCTTCGGCAATTAGGAACGCTTGCGCCAACCCATCTGGCGAAGGCTGTGAAGCGTACTGAAAAGTGACACCGAAATGCTCGCCTGTACCCAGCAACTGTCGAAAGTTCGGCAGGTCTGAAGGTGTAGAGATCACCAGAATCTCTCGTATTCCCGCCAACATTAAGATTGAAAGTGGGTAATAGATCATCGGTTTGTCATACACAGGCATCAGCTGTTTGGACACCGAGAACGTCAATGGGAACAGCCGACTGCCCGTACCGCCAGCCAACACAATCCCCCGCCTCGCTAAACTCTCGCCCATTACTTCACCTTCATACCTTCCCGATACGTTCAAGTCGATAGTCTCCGGAGAGAATTCCCCGCCACCAATGCTCGTTCTCAAGATACCATTCGACGGTGGTCTTTATTGCGAGTTTGAAATCGTGACGGGGCACCCACTCCAGTTCACGAGCCGCCTTGCTCGCATCGACTGCATAACGCAGATCATGTCCGGGCCTATCCTTCACAAACTCAATCTGTGAGCTATAGAGTGCGCCGTCGCTCTTTGGTCGCAATTCGTCCAGAAGCTGGCAAATCGTGTTGACTAAGTCTATGTTTCGCAGCTCATTGTTGCCGCCAAAATTATATGTCTCTCCTGGAACCCCGCGTCGTGCGGCGGAGATCAGCCCTTCGCAGTGGTCTGCGACATATAGCCAATCCCTGATGTTTTCCCCACGACCGTAGACTGGCAGTGATTTCCCTAAAATGGCATTAAGAACAATTACTGGTATGAGCTTTTCTGGGAACTGAAAAGGACCGTAATTATTCGAACAATTTGTTACGACCACGGGTAGTCCAAACGTATGGAACCAGGCTTTCGCCAGCAAATCCGAACTGGCTTTGGACGCCGAATAGGGTGACCGAGGGGAGTAAGGAGTCGATTCCGTGAAATACCCTTGTGGTCCTAACGAGCCATACACTTCGTCTGTAGAAACATGTATAAACCTGAACTCGTCACGACTAGCTGCGTCGAGCTGTTCGTAGTGGTAACGGCTGGCCTTAAGCAGATTGTGCGTTCCCAAGATGTTTGTCGTCACAAATGCATCTGGACCGTCTATTGACCGATCCACATGACTTTCCGCCGCCAAATGAAAGATAGTATCGGGCAAGATGCAGCTGACGGCGGAATGAATAGCGGCGTATTCCGCGATGTTTGCGTGCACAAAGTTGTATCGCGGTGAGTCTGCGATATCCCGAAGCGACTCGCTGTTTCCAGCGTAAGTCAATGCATCGATGTTCCAGATTTCGCAATTCGTGTTCTTCATCAACAGTCGGATCAAGTTGCTTCCGATAAATCCACAACCGCCAGTAACAAGTATTCGCTTCATCTAACGGACCTCGTGAACCCAAGTCTTAAGCGAATCCGCAATAGCCTCTGTCGCGGGTCGCAGGTAAATTCCGTGCGATTGCAATTTTTCAGAAGAAAGAACGCAATTACTTCGTGGAGCACGTGCAGCGATTGTCATGAACTCCCGTTCGTTCGCAAAGAATGAATAGTCTCGTTTGCACACGCCACTCGCCAAAATTAATTGTACAACCTCGCGTGTAGTAACCGAACCGGGGTTTGTAATGTTATAGATTCCATATGGTATTTTCCGGTTCCAGGTTTCCAAGCACGCGGATACAAACTCATCCAAATGGGAAATGGAGTTTGTCGCTTCTAGCAATTTGTTATACCTCATTAGTTTCGAAAGGTAATTGCGAGAGCTGTCTATGTTGTTAAACGGAATTCTCAGTCGCCAGATGTATAACTGTTCACACCCATGCAACAGTTCCTCACCTAAGGCTTTTGATCCAGAGTAAAATGAGCAGTTGTTCTGACGGAAGCTAAAATTCGGAGCGTCTTCCTCGGTGAAGCCGATTCCGTCTTCGCGTGCTCCGGTAAAGATGCAGCCCGACGAGACATGCCCCCAAGGTATGCCAGCACACGCGCACGCAGTCGCGATCCTGCCAGGAAGTATCGTGTTGCCAAGCAGGCAATCAAGCTTGTGATCCTCGCAAGCGTCAACGTTGGGCTTGCCAGTGTATCCAGCCGAATTGATGACGAATGTAGCTTTGCAATCTCGAATTTTCTGCAGGAGTATCTGTGGATCGTAATAGTCGGTTTCCGAGCGCGACAGCGAAAGGAATTTGACGTTCCTTTTGCGAAGCTCCTTCTCGAATGCATTCCCTACGTAGCCCTTACCACCGAGAAGTAGAATCATTTTATTTTGCTGTAAAAACTGAAGCTTGCCAAAGGCCCGTTGGGACCATGGTGTTGCCGACTCTCGATTGGTGCAACCGCACAATTCAGGTCGGTTTTGACGATCTGTTTGAGACTAATACACGACACGTTGTAACTACCTCACCGTTTTCTGAGGAGTATTCAGCTCGATGGGTAGAATGTATTTTTACTGTAATTAGGTAGGTGACGATTCTCTTGCTGGTTCGACACTCTTAGCTTCGCCGGCAGCATAGTAATTACGATAAGCTTTGACGTAGCCATATTGTGAGTTGCCGTAATAATTGTATGAGCTGTATCCATAGGCTTGACGCATGCTGTCGCGGCCATTGACAATGATCCCGTCGGGAACCCGGCCGACCTCTTTAAGAATTGCAGCTGCCCTCTCGACCAATCCACGATTGTTTTTCTGAATTCGTACGGTCATTAGGCAGCCATCTACATGCTCGGAGATAATCACAGGGTCTGCCACCGCGAGTAGTGGCGGTGCATCTATCAGAATAAGATCAAATTCACTCCGACTCTTAGCGATGAATTCCAGGAATGCACGTGATTCAAGTAATTCTGCCGGCTCACCCGAAGTCGCACCACAGGGACAAATAAACAAATTGGACTGGGGACTTGCGAAAACAATCTCTTCAAACTGAGCGTTGCCCAGTAGATAATCCGTAATCCCACAACTCGGTTTCAATCCAAATGTCTTAGCTACAGTGGGACGTCTCAAGTCGCCATCGACGAGCAGAACTTTTTTACCGGTCTGTGCAAGCGTAACCGCCAGATTGTCAATCGTAGTTGACTTTCCATCTGCCGGGCTCGGACTGGTAATCATCCATACCTGCTTGTTTTCTTTTTTGGCAAGGTAAAGCACCGAAGTTCTCAGCACCCGAAATGTCTCTGCGGCACTTCCGCGAGGCGCATGGAAAGTGATTAGCGAAGGGGCGACCGACGATGTCGCGTGCGTAATTTTCCCAAGCTTCTCCAACTCAAGCCGCGGCACGTGCGCTAATATATTTGTCCCGATGACCGCTTCCACGTCTTTTGGATCTCTAAACGTTCTGTCCGTATACTCGGCTAACACTGCGAGCCCTACTCCAAGCATGCCACCGGCTAGGATTCCAATCGCCAAAAGAATTAGTGTGTCAGGCCAAACTGGCTCTTCAGCGGCGAAAGGGTATACAATTAAGTCAGTTGAAAATCCTGAATAATTGTTAGTAAGGTTAATCTCTTGCAGTCGCTCAAACACCTCGTCATAACGCTGTCGCGCGCGATCCAAATTTGCTTTGAGAGAGTTACTCAATAAGAACGATGTCTCTCCCTCTTTCGCCAATCGTGCTTCGGCCTCTGAAAGTTCGAGCAGTTTTTTTTCACGGGCCTTCAATTCGGTGATGTCAGATTCTAAGACGCGGACATAGGCAGTCAGCATCTCACTTGGCGATGCATGCATTCCGCGCGTGTCGGCAGCTTCTGCCGTTTTGCTGCGCATGTCGCCGATATATTTTTGCATAGATTCGATCTCGCGAACTGCTCCTAAATACGCCGGATGCTTGGTTCCAAAAGTCGATAAAAGCTTGTCACGCCGACTGATCAGCGCTAGCAGCTTTTGATACTCCGCGAGGGTTGAGGCATGATTGGTTGCTCTGGCCAAATTCTCGTCAGCCGTTTCAAGACCGCGGTTGGTCGAGATTTCCACAAACGCTAACAGTCTCTGAACTTCTTTCTCGTCCATCAGCGACAGCACCTGGACGTCTGTCAAATCCTTGAGATTCTTACCTTTGGCATACTCTCTTATGACAGCGTAGCGCGATTCGGCCTGGGCCAAAGTCCTCCGGATCTCAGACAATTCGCTTTCAATGTTTTTCAAACGAAGCCGATGGACATCTTCGAGCGTTTCATGTCCATTGGAGGCTGTTGTGAGGAGTCCTGGTATGTTAGCTACATACTCACGGTAATCCTTTTCTGCCGTTCGCAATGAATTCTCATTCTCGATAAGCGACTTCGCTATAAGGTCGGCAGCTTCAGTTCCAATGTTTCGCGATTTTTCATCAATATACGACTTATAGCAATCATAAATGGCTTGTAGTACATCGGCAGCATGCTGTGGGTCCGGGTCAAGGTAAGACGCCTTTATAATACTTGCGTTTCTTGCCAGGCCGTCGCCTCCCCGAGTGATTTTTAGGTTCTCCTGAATGTCCTCCAGTAGCTCTGGAAGTCCTGCCGACTTTCTTGCCTCCTCAACAATCCGCTGACTACCCAACAACTCCATATGTGTTGACAGAATTTCTTCTTGTACTGTCGTCGAATCATCGACGCCGCTTGAGCCTGTGCGAGTCAACTCAGATGACCGCTGGCCGACGAGTACGGACAACTCAGCTTCGTAAATCGGGGTTTGCTGGAAATAAAATACCACCGCAGCGGTCACCCCAACGAGCAGACCAAGCATAATATGCAGGTAGCGACGCCGCAAAATCCCGAGTATATCTATCTCGATTCCCAACTCGTCTTTTTCATTCTTTTTCAAATCAGCCATGGAATAACCGCCAGATCGATGTGGAATATCAAAATGAATTTGCGGAAGCTGAGCTTGCGCTACAAGGCAAGACGGCGCATAATGCCGCAGGTTGAGGTGGCGAGCGGTGTCTTTCGTCGCTTGGCCGAACCGCGGGATGCGGGGGTGGACAAGGGGACAACGGCAGCGCGGGGCCACTGGGGGTCGCTGAGACGCTTCAGTGCGGTTAGCGACTGGAGATGGCGAGCGTCTTGCTCGCGGAGCGTCGAGCTTGATGCGGGATCAAGCTGGACGGGGCGGACTGGGCTGGTGAGCGGTTGGCTTGGCAGACCGCAAAGGCCGAGTGCGCGAGTGTAAGTTCGATGAGTTGGCTGAGATACCAAGCCGGCCCAGGCAGCGAACGAAGCTGCGGGCGCGCGGGTTGCATATTGAGTCATTACTTAAGCAGTCATCCAAAGGGTCAGGACAAGTGAGGGGCTCACCTGACAGGTCTGATTGGTTGAGGGGGCACTAATCAGGTCGAGCGAAACGGATGTTTGGCTGCGAGGCGTTGGGGTTCAACTGAGTGATCTCGGGCGGGCACAGTGTTGCAGGGGTGCTCAGTGAACTTGTTTTGATTGTTTTAGCAGAGTTGTGTGGGGAAGGGAAATGATTGGTGATGAATTGTGTAGCTTGCGCGGGTGCTGGGCCCCCTCCCGCAGACGAAGGCTGGTGGAGGTGACGGTGGTTGGCGGCTTCTAGCTGGTCAGTCGTGCTTCCACTGACGCGAGGTCAGTGGAGAGCGGCGGTGACACTTCGTTCCTGTGGGTGACACTTGGTGTTTTGCCAAATGAGACCTTTAGGCTACGAGGGTGGTGAGCCTGCAAGTGACGTTAATAGTTGCGGATGTTTGCGGGCTACAAACTATCCGAGTGTGTGCTCCTGTGCACACGGACGACGATGTCGTAAAGGGGGGATTTATGTCCGTTACACCCGCAGGGGCTTGCGTGTGCCGATTCATCTTAACCTCCGTATGCAAAAAAAAAATAGTCACTACGGGGCCGAAAACCGCCAACACCCGAGTAACTCTTTTGAGCTGCCGACAAGGTACTCCTGCACTCAATTGAAGACGCTCTAACGGCAACTCTGTACCCACTGTTAGTTCACAAATCTCCAAAAAATACCTAAAGATTTCAAGCCACGCTCTCGCATGGGTGATTTCTTTCCCTCTTGCGAGTTTCGCCACACCATAGAGCGTGGATAGCTAGCTATTCTTGGCGGCTTAGGGGGGAGTGCAATGCTGGCGCTGGCTTTGGGGGCGCGGTGGGTGGTGAGGGGTGAGGCTGTGGGGTGGTTGCCCTTAGGGTGGGAGCGAAGATTGGCACCACGAAGGACACGAAGAGCACGAAGGAATCTATCTTCGTGCTCTTCGTGTTCTTCGTGGTGGCTGAAATAGGACTGCAGTCGCCCCTCCCGAATCTCGCAAAGCCTCGATTCGACCTCCCCATGCTGCGCATGGAGAGGTGACCCCTCCCGAATCTCGCTAAGGCTCGGTTCGACCTCCCCATGCTGCGCATGGAGAGGTGACTGCTGCCGAATCTCGCTAAGGCTCGATTCGACCTCCCCATGCTGCGCATGGAGAGGTGACTGAGCGGCTGGGGACAGCCGCTCTACACCATTAAAAGAAAAAGCTCCCGGAGGTGAACGAGTCCCAGGGGGGCGGAGGACTTCTGCTTAACTTCCGGGAGCAATGTGCGTTTTAAAATGGCTGATCAAACTTCCTGTTTGACCAAGCCACATTGGTGATGAACCGTTGAGGAAGATGTACTTAACTCGGCATCCATGCACAAGGGCAGTTTTCATCTTTTCTGCTGAGTACCAATTCAACCTAAATTGAATCGACCTCCATGCTAGCTTCGCCTTCAACAATCCGTCGCACGCATCCGCTCACCAAGGTCCTTGGTCTGCGTTTGCGATGGGCCAACAATACGATTTCTAACCAAACCACGTCAAGGCAAGTTTTTTTGTTTTGGAGATTTGTGAGGAGGGGGAGAGTTTTTAAACGCAGAGACGCGGAGGGCGCAGAGAAGAGCGGGACTAACATTATGCTAGCGCTTCAATTACGCTAGGGCGAAGGCGGATTGGGGTCTAAAGTCTGGCGACTTCGGCTACGGGTTCTTTCGTGATACGGTCCAAAGTCTGGCGACTTCGGCTACGGGTTCTTTCGTGATACGGTCCAAAGTCTGGCGACTTCGGCTACGGGATTTTTCGTGATGCGTCCAAAGTCTGGCGACTTCGGCTACGGGATTTTGGCTTCGGGGATTTCTGTTTATGAGTTTCTTGCGTTCGCTTTGGCCCGCTGGCGCTCTGCTGGTGGGCTGCTTGGTTCATGCTTCAACTGTGCTGGCCCAGACGGGGACGGCGCCTGAAGTTGGTATTCAGTCGCGCGTGGCCGCCTGCGTGCTGCTGAAAGGTGGGCATGTGGTGATCAGCCCCGATCGGCAACTCGACGTCGGAGATGTGCTGGTCCGCGATGGCAAAATCATCGAAGTGGCCGCGGAGATCAAACCGCCAATCGATGCCGAGACCATCGATTGCAAAGGCAAATATCTGTACGCCGCCTTCATCGATCCACTGGTCGAAATCGCTGTGCCGCAAGTGACGCGGACCGATGACCATTGGAACGCTGATATCACGCCGCAACGCTCGGCCACCAGCGCTATTCCGACCGATGACAAACTGGCCGCGCAATATCGTAAAGCTGGCTTCGGTACGATTCTGATCGCCCCTAATGACAAGATCATCAAGGGCACCAGCGCGGTTATCACGACCGCCAAACTACCCGCCGCTCAAACGACGCTGCGAGCGACCGCTTTTCAACATATGGCGCTCGTCAAAGAACGCGGCGAACGCGGCAACTATCCGACTAGCCCAATGGGTGTCGTGGCGTTGACTCGACAAACACTCAGCGACGCTCAGTGGTATCAACAAGCCCAACAAGCGTTTCGCGCCGATCCCTCACTACCGGCACCGGATAAAAATGCAGCTCTGGAAAGCCTGGGCCAATTGATTCGCGGCGATCAAGTGGCGATGTTCGATTCGGGCAACGAACTGTACTCGATGCGCGCCGATCGCATGGCCCGCGAATTCAATTTGCGAGCCGTCATCCGTGGATCGGGCCGCGAGTATCGACGCCTCAATGAAATCGGCCAGACCGGCCGCACGTTTATCGTGCCCGTCGATTTTCCCAAGCCACCCGAAGTCGGTTCGCTGGACGCTGTCTCCAATGTCTCGTTGCAAGCTCTGATGCATTGGCACCTGGCTCCCGAAAATCCTGGTCGCATGGAAGCAGCCAATGTGCCTTTCGTGCTGACCGCAGCGGGATTGGCCAACACCGCCGACTTGCTGGAGTCGGTTCGCAAAGCGATCACGCGCGGCTTGAGTGCACCAACTGCGCTGGGTGCACTAACGACGCGGACCGCGCGACTGCTGGAGATCGATCACCTGGTCGGTTCGCTCGAACGCGGCAAGCTAGCTAACATTTTGATCACCTCTGGAGAGTTGTGGGACAAGAAGACCACCATCGAAGAAACTTGGGTGCAAGGCGAGCGCTATCGCTATCAAGAGAAATCGACCATCGATGCTAGCGGCAAGTGGAAGTTGACGTTAAGCGGCCAAAGTCTGGCGACTTCGGCTACGGGGGACCAAAGTCTGGCGACTTCAGCTACGGGGGACCAAAGTCTGGCGACTTCAGCTACGGGGTTGCCGGCTGAGTTGGAAATGAAGCTCGAGAATATGACCGATAAACCTAAGGGCATGATCGGTCTGCCTGGACAACTCGAGCCGGCCAAGAAACCCGAGCCCGCTGCACCAACTAAAGGTGAAGCCGAAGCAGAGAAGCCCAAAGATGACGCAGAAGCGAAACCGCCTCAAGTCCAGCCTGAAAAGCCGCTGGAACTGAAGAAGCCGGATAGCGATAACCCGCCCAACGACGACACCGCTGTGCCGCCGCCAAGTGAGCCAGCCAAACCGGCTGACGGTAAGCCAGTTGATTCGAAGCCGGAAGATAAACCCGCTGAATCAAAGCCGGAAGATAAGTCGGCGGCTGATAAGAAGGCTGATAGCAAAACAGAGGAGCCAGCTAAGAAGGCTGCGGAACTCAAGCCGCTGTCGGCCAGCGACTATCGCGTCGAAGCCAGCTTCGATGCCAAGAAGATTGTCGACGGTCAAAAGGGTCAAGCTCGATTGTCGCTGACGCTGCTGAATGACACGCTGGTTGGTCGCATCTTATGGCCCGATGGCACCATTACGCAGGTCACCTGCGTGAAGGTCACCTCTCCAGGGCTTCGCCCTGGGGAGGTCGAATCGAGCCCTAGCGAGATTCGGGAGGGGTCTGGTGGTAAAGAAGGCGGTAAGGAAGAAGTCGCCCCTCCCGGTGCTACGCTGCGCGTGCACCGACCTCCCCAGGCGAAGCCTGGAGAGGTCACCTCTCCGGGGCTTCGCCCTGGGGAGGTCGAATCGAGCCCCAGCGAGATTCGGGAGGGGTCTGGTGGTAAGGAAGGCGGTAAGGAGGAAGACGCCCCTCCCGGTGCTACGCTGCGCGTGCACCGACCTCCCCATGCTGCGCATGGAGAGGTGACAGAGGCGGCGGTGACAGTTAACTATCCGCTGGGGGCGTTTGGGATGAAGGCTCAGCCGGAGCAGCCCGAATGGTTGCTGATTCAAGATGCGACCGTGTGGACATCGGACGAAGCCGGCATCTTGGAAGAGACCGATGTGCTGGTCCATCGTGGCTTGATTCACGAAGTGGGCAAAGATCTGAAAGCACCTGAAGGCGCGACGGTGATCGATGCTAAAGGCAAACATCTTGCGCCGGGGATCATCGATTGCCATTCGCATATGGCGACCGATGGCGGCGTGAATGAATCGGGCCAGGCCGTGACGGCCGAAGTGCGGATCGGCGACTTCATCGATCCCAATGATATGAATATCTATCATCAATTGGCCGGCGGAGTGACCGTCGCTAACGTCTTACACGGTTCGGCCAATCCGATTGGTGGTCAGAACCAGGTAATCAAACTGCGTTGGGGCGCGACCGACGAAGAGATGAAGATGCGCCAAGCGCCGCCGGGCATCAAGTTCGCGCTGGGCGAAAACGTCAAGCAAAGCAACTGGGGCGAGCGATCTTCCGGTCGCTATCCACAAACACGTATGGGCGTCGAGCAGATCTTCCGCGATCGCTTCGAAGCAGCCAAGCTGTATAAAGCGGCCCGCGCTGCAGCTGGCACTGAGAAAGCCTTGCCGGTGCGACGCGATTATGAGCTGGATGCCATCGTCGAAATTCTCGACAAGCAACGTTGGATCCATTGCCACAGCTATCGACAAGACGAAATCTTGGCGTTCCTGCGAGTGTTGGAAGATTACGATGTCACGATCGGCTCGCTGCAACACATTCTGGAAGGTTATAAAGTGGCCGAAGCCATGGCCCGGCACGGCGCGATGGGCTCGACCTTCTCCGACTGGTGGGCTTACAAGATGGAAGTGATCGATGCGATTCCTTTTAACGGCGCATTGATGCACCGCGCGGGCATTGTGGTCTCGTTCAATTCCGACGACGACGAACTGGCTCGACATCTCAATCACGAAGCGGCCAAGGCGATCAAATACGGCGGCCTGGCACCCGCGGAAGCTCTGAAGTTCGTGACGCTCAATCCCGCCAAACAACTGCGCATCGAGCAGTATGTGGGTTCGATCAAGCCTGGCAAACAAGCCGACCTGGTGCTCTGGAACGGTTCGCCGCTGTCGACGCTCAGCCGCTGCGAGCAAACTTGGATCGACGGCCGCAAGTATTTTGATCGCGAAGTCGATGTCAAGCTGCGCGAAGAAGCCGAGACGCTGCGTCGCCAGTTGATTTCGAAAGTGCTCGAGTCGGGCGAAAAGATGGGCGGCGACGGTCGCGATCGCCGTGATCCATCGCTATGGTTTGTCCGCTACGACGAGTTCTGCCATCACTCCGGTCATAATCACGACGAAGAACATGAGTAGCCGAAGTCGCCAGACTTTGGAGGCGTGATGGTGATTCATCCAATCTCTGGCGAGATCGGCTACGGAACTCGTAGCCGAAGTCGCCAGACTTTGGTGGCGTTAACGCTTGATCATCCAATCTCTGGCGAGATCAGCTACGGAACTCGTAGCCGAAGTCGCCAGACTTTGGAGGCATTAACGCTCGATCATCCAATCTCTGGCGAGATCAGCTACGGAACTCGTAGCCGAAGTCGCCAGACTTTGGAGGCGTGATGGTGATTCATCCAATCTCTGGCGAGATCGGCTACGGGGACACATACTTTACATATCAACTAATAGACTTTACACATCAAGTAATTTCATGAACACACGCAAATGTTGGTTGCCGGTTTTGGGGGTGATTGTGGGGTTGGTTTCAGGGGGGCTGGCACATGACCAGATTCCTGGGGCGCCGCAGACCAAGCCGATTGTGATTACCAATGCCACGATTCACACCGTCAGTGGCCAGACGCTGAAGAGTGCTGGGATCGTGCTGAAAGAGGGCAAGATCGCGGAGATCGGCGAGAGCATCGCGATTCCGACCGACGCGGTGCGGATTGATGCCGCCGGTGGGCACGTGTATCCCGGGCTGATCGATCCGCTGTCCAATATCGGTCTGAGCGAAATTGATTCGGTGCGAGCCACGATCGATTCGCGCGAGATCGGCAATCTGAATCCCAATGTGCGAGCCGCGGCGGCCTTTAATCCCGATAGCGAGCTAATTCCCGTGGCTCGAGCCAATGGAGTGCTGCTGGGTGTCAGTGCGCCGGACGGTGGTTTGATCTGCGGCCGATCGGCGTTGATGATGATGGACGGTTGGACTTGGGAAGATATGACACTCAAGGCCGACGTTGGCATGCATGTCACTTGGCCGCGCGTGTCTAGTGGTGAAGGTGGTCGCGAGGGTGGACGCGGTGGTCCCGGCGCACCAGCCGGCGGTGGTGAAGATGAGCTGAAGCAGTTCCATGAACTGCTCGACCAGACCGAGCGATACCAGGCCGCCATGTCGTCGCCTCAACCGCCCAAGTTCGATGCGCGCCTGGCAGCGCTAGTGCCGGTGATCGAAGGCAAGCTGCCGATCATTGTCAGTGCTACGCGCGCCCCGCAGATTCGCTCGGCGGTCGCGTTTGCTAAGGCTCGCAAGTTGCGTTTGGTGATCTACGGCGGCTATGAAGCGCTGGAGTGCCAAGAGATCTTGTTGGCTGAGAAGATACCAGTGATCGTCGCTGGTGTTTATCGGATACCTGCGCGTCGCGACTTGCCGTATGACGATGCGTATACCTTTCCGGCTCGACTGCATGCGGCTGGAATTCCGTTTTGCATTGCCACGGCTGGTCGATTTGGTGGCAGCACTCTGCGGAACTTGCCGTATCATGCCGCGTCCGCTGCGGCGTTTGGTCTCGACCCCGAGGTGGCGGTGCGTTCGATAACTTTATCGACCGCCGAGATTTTAGGCGCAGCCGACCGCGTGGGATCGCTGGCCGTGGGCCTGGATGCAACTTTGTTTATCGCTGATGGCGATATCTTGGAGACACCTACGCAAGTCACGCATGCTTACATTCAAGGACGCAAGGTGGACTTGAACAGCCGCCATACTCAGCTTTATCGTAAGTACAGTGCGAAGTATGAATGAGTCGGCTGTGTCTCCTTTCGCTCCGCGAAAGGAAATTGTCGGCTTTCGCTCCGCGAAAGCTATTGCGATCAATGGAGATCGTGCAGTGAGTCTATGGTCCGAAGTACGAGGTGGGCAGATGGATGTTGAGCGTGCGCCTTTCGCGGAGCGAAAGGAGACATTATGACGATGCGTGATTTGCGGCGGAATTATGAGTTGCAGGCTCTGGAGAGGAGCGACCTGGCGGATGATCCGATCAATCAGTTTCAGCGTTGGTTCAGCGAAGCGACGGCGACGGAGCATCCGGATTGGTTGGAGCTGAACGCGATGACTCTGGCCACGTATGATCCGCAGAGTCAACAAGTCACGTCGCGCATCGTGTTGCTGAAACACTTGGACGAGCGCGGCTTTATGTTCTTCACCAATTACGCGTCGCACAAAGGCACGCAGCTAGCCGAACATCCGCAAGCGAGCCTCGTGTTCTACTGGCCGCACATGGAGCGCCAGGTGCGCATCGTGGGCCAGGTATCCAAGACCGATCGACGCACCAGCGAGCAATACTTTCATGCTCGCCCACGCTCGAGCCAACTAGGCGCCGCTGCCAGCCAACAATCGCGCGAGATCGACAGCCGTGAAGTGCTGGAGCGCGAAGTGGCGCGGTTAGATGTTCTGTATCTAGATCAAGTGATCCCCTGCCCCGAACATTGGGGCGGCATGCTGCTGACCCCAACGGAAATCGAGTTCTGGCAAGGCCGGCTCGATCGCTTGCACGATAGGTTTGTCTATCGGCAAGACGGACCGAAGTGGAAGGTATCAAGGCTGTCGCCCTAGGGGGGCACCTCTCCAAGGCTTCGCCTTGGGGAGGTCGAATCGAGCCGTGCGAGATTCGGGAGGGGTCTGGGAAGTACAGGTGATTAGTACCGCAGGAGTCTTGCCTGGCGCACTGCCCCCTCCCGCCGACGACGGCTGAACGCCGCGTCGGCGACCTCCCCCGCTGCGCGGGGGAGGTGACGGTCACCTCTCCAAGGCTTCGCCTTGGGGAGGTCGAATCGAGGCTTTGCGAGATTCGGGAGGGGTCTTGGCAGTGGAGTTGTTTAGTACCGCAGGAGTCTTGCTTGGTGCTGTGCCCCCTCCCGCCGACGACGGCTGAACGCCGCGTCGGCGACCTCCCCCAGCTGCGCCGGGGGAGGTGACCGTCACCTCTCCAAGGCTTCGCCTTGGGGAGGTCGAATCGAGGCTTTGCGAGATTCGGGAGGGGTCTTGGCAGTGGAGTTGGTTAGTACTGCAGGAGTCTTGCCTGGTGCTGTGCCCCCTCCCGCCGACGAAGGCTGAACGCCGCGTCGGCGACCTCCCCCAGCTGCGGAGAGTGCTGATTTAATTCCAATTTGCTCTGGCATGGGTATTATGGTTGAAGAGGCCGACGTTCCAACTCGGTGCAATCATTATGCTAACGAACCATCGCGATTTTTTGTTTGAGATTCGTGCGTCGGATCTGGCGATCTATAAGCGTGTGCTGCCGCTCAAGTCGCCCCTTTTAGATGCGTTGGAGATAGTCCCCTGGGAAAGTTTCCGGCCTGAGCTGGAGAAGTATTATTGTCGTGAGGGAGGTAGGCCCACCCTGCCAGTAATCCTCCTCCTGAAGGTGTTGTACCTGCAATATCTCTATCATCTATCAGACAGCAAAGTCCTAGAAAGAGCCAGTTCGGATTTATTGTTCCGCTGGTTTCTGCAAGTGCCGATTACTTGTAAGTTGCCGGACGGAAGTACTTTGAGTCGCTTTCGGGGTCGCATCGGAGAAGAGGGGATGCAGAAAGTTTTCGACCGACTGATCAGCTTCGCGCGCAGCAAGGGCCTTGTCAGCGATCGGTTGCGACTTAAAGATGCCACACACGTCTATGCCAATATTGCTGTGCCCACCACGTTGAAACTGCTGGCGCAGCTGCGAGAAAAGATGCTCGCTGCTATCGAGCCCATTGATGCTGAGGTCGCTCAAGGATTCCGTATCCGAGCCGATCGAAGCCGCGTCGAAACCGAGAAAGAATCCGAGGAGATTCGCCTTGATGCTCGTCTGGATTTAGTCGGCGACATCCTGACGTGGATGCTCGAGCAGCCCGATCCATCCCAAGAGAGTGATTGCCAAGAGTCTTGGAAACGATTCATCGAAGTACGTGCGCTCGCTCAAAAGATCGTGAGCGATTGCTTGAACCCAGGTCAGGGTGATCGCACGCTGAGCGTGGTTGATAGCGATGCCCGCCGCGGAATGCATGGCGAGTTTTACGACGGCTATTTGGTCGATGTGTTGATGGACGCCGATAGCCAGCTGATCACTCAACTTGAGGTGCTTCCGGCAAACGGTGCTGAGGCCCAAGACGCGGTTCATCTGATTGAACGCGAACAGCAAGCTCATGGCAACAAGATCGAACAGCTATCCCTTGACGGCGCGGGATTTAACGGGCCAATGCTGCGCGCGTTGGAAGGCCCTGGCGGGATGGAAGTTGATGTGATCACACCGCCGCGTGACTTCGGCAACGATGAAGGCTTTGCTTCGACGGCGTTTGCATTGACCTCAGACGGCGAGCATGTGACATGTCCAGCTGGCCACACATCCAATAAAGGATTTCAAGATGCCACGAAGCCTAACCGCACGACGTTCGACTTTCCGGCTAAGAAATGTTGGGGCTGTCCGTTGCTCGCGCAGTGCAACCCCAAGATGAAAGAGACCAGCCGTCGAGGTCGACGAGTGAATAAGAATGAGTATGAAGAAGAATACAAACGTGCTCGTCAGAAGTCCAAGACAGAGCAATACCAACAAGTCCGGCGTGAGCATCCGGCCATCGAACGGAAGTTAGGGGAAGTGGCTCGGCACGGGCGCGGTCGTTGTGCAAGATACTGCGGTCTGGCAAAAGTGAAGATCCAACAACTGATGACATGCTTCACAGTGAACGTCAAACGACTGGCAAAACTGCTTGCCGTGGAGCGCTGCGCACCGACTGTCGCAATCGGGTGAAAAAAGCCGTTCAAATCGCCGCTTTGGGCAGTCTGGGCTAAATTTCGCCTCGAGACGAACCAGGATTCGTAAATAACAACCTCCCCAGCGCGTTGAGTCAGCAAAAAAACAACCGCCCCACATCAATAAGAGACTACGCTTTGCTATTATCGCATCGCTCTCCTGCGCCGGGGGAGGTGACGCTGTTAATCCTTACCGGGGTGTTGGATTTGTTCCCAGTATTCTTCGAAGGCGCCGTCGTGTTGGAAGTCGGGGCTGTTGTCTTGGTCGTGGCATTGGGTGCAACGCTCTTTGGCTTCCGATAATGGTAAACGCATCTTTTCACGTAATGCGATTAACATGGCCTCGTCAGCCGCAGTGTCGCCGCTTTCGGCGGCTACGTGGGCCGATCCGGCTCCGTGGCAGTTCTCGCAGCCGTTGCCAGTTAACAGCGGGGTCTTCTCGAGCGATTCAAAGCCCGACGAATATGGATAATAACGCTGAGGATTCCAACCAGTGACGTGGCAACTCAAACACTCGGGATCAAAGTGACGTGGGATCATGCTGCGACTATTAGGCGGATGAACTAGCGATTCAGTCGCCGTGAAGTGCTCGCTGTTCTTCCACACATCAAAAGCTTTCGTATGGCAATCACCACATGATTGACTACCCACAAACTTGAGGTCATCTTCCAGACCTTGCACCGGCACGCGCAGGCCATCGAAGCCTTTGTCCTCGAGCTGCTTTTGATAGTCACCAAAGAGCTTCATCATGCGCGGTGAATCAGCGAACTGCGAGCTAAGAGCCACGCGTTGATAACGCACTGGCTCCGATTGGTCGGGATACAGCGCGACCAAACTGGAGAACATACCCTTGGCACCAACTTGCACTAACTTCGCCTGGCTGCCTTCGAGCTGCTCGAGCTGAAAGTCGGGCTCGGGGTAGTCGCCGGCACTGACGATCAAATCGATGCCAGGTACCTCGGCGCCATATGACCGCGACTCGGATAACTTGGCATGCGATAGCAGCACAATGTAATCACACTTCTTAGCCTTCAGCTCAGCCACAACTTTGCGCAAGGCTTCCACCGCTGGCGTGATCGTGATGTCCGATGAACCTTCCAGTTGCGGTGCAAAGCTGTCGCCGAGCACTGCAGTGACACCAATCTTGCGATTGCCAGCCTCGATGATGCGCATCTTGGGCATGTACTCTTCGACCAAGATGTAGGTGTTGGCCGAAATGAAAGGCGTTTGCACCGTGTCATCGGATGCCGATAAGGCCAATAGCTCTTGGCTGGATAGCTTCAAATCATCGACGCCAAACGTGACCGCGCGATAATCCATATCCTTGAGAGCTTTAACAGTCGTTTGCAGTTTGATCTCCGCTTGAATACCCGTGCGACGTTCGAAGTTGCCAACGTCCAGCGGTACAACGTCCCAACCGCGATCGCGCAGTTGCGTTAGCAGCGTATCGCGACGATTCAAGCCACCCTTTTGATTCTCCAGACCCGTGCAACCGCAGGGCTCAATGTATCCATGCTGCTGACCAGTGATAAACAACAGCGCCGCCGGCTTGGGCCACTCAGGTGCAATCGCTTGCTGCTTGTCGTCAAAGTTCGGAGCGGTCTGCGCGGACTTTTCAACGTTTGTGGTTGTCGCGGCCAGCGAAGCGACCGTCGATGGCTTGGCAGGCTCAGCTTCATCAGCGGATGAGATTTCCAGCGTGCCCGTCGAAGCGCTCGGTGGTGGCGCTAGAGGTTGAACTTGCAGAGCAGGTTTGGCGCTGGCCAGCGGTGGTGTAGGAGTAGTCGTGGGTTCGCTGGGGGTCTCCGGTGGCACACCGAGCGAGACATAACCATCGTCGGTCACTTCGATCTTGCCCTGCGGCTGTTTGGCAGCTGGGGTAGCGCCAGCGGCGGGCGACTTTGGCGTAGACTGGGCGGTCGTGTCGAGCGGCTTGAGGGGACGTTCAGGTTCACAACCTTGGCTGACCAGCAGCGCGGCGCTCAGCCAGCACAACTGGGTCAGGGCTGATGGACGTCTGCCACCACACAACGATCCTCGCATTCGTACGTTCCTTCGATAGGTTTTTCTGGACGCATTCTGCTTCGCGGGTTCATTTTAAAAACGCAGAGACGCGGAGGACGCAGAGAAAACATCTCCGCAAACTCTGCGTCTGTGCAGCTCAGTCCATGAATCCAAGCGAAAACGATAGGCCAAAACGGCAATCCTGGCCACAGCAAAATTCGTGCGTGCCTTGGCTGGTCAGTTGACGATGACGCGCAAGTTCAGCTTGACTTCGGGAATGTCCGGGTGATTGGTCTTGAAGATCACTTTACCAAAGTTCTTGCTGTTGGTGCCAGGGAACATGACCTCACCGGCATCTTTGGGGACCTTCAGCGTGATGGGATAGATGACTTTGGTCAGCTGCTGCTTGGGCTCGTCGATCGTAACCTGCATCGTTCCAGGTTCGCTTCCGCCCACTTCGACTTTGAAGTTGTTGCGATGGTCGCCTTGGATAAATAGGTAAACTCGGCGAGTTACTTCGGTGCCACTGGCGATCGTGCCAAAGTCCAGCACAGCCTTTTCGACTTCGAAGTTGGGACTGGGCAAGAAGCCGATATCGCCGACGATCGCGCCGTTGACGGGCAAGTCCACGTTGGACACATTTTCGATATTGGTATCGACGATCAATCGCGAGTCGATGGGGCCCAGCGGCATGCCGTTTTTAACCATCAAGTCGATGCGGGCGGCACCTTTGGCGCGCTCATGATGTTTGAAGAGGTTCAAGTCGACTTCGATCGGCGTGACCTTGATATCGACCATCTTGGCCGTCTTTTCATCGCCCCACGTAACGCTTTTGACTTCCAGCGGTACTTCACCGTAGCCAAACACAAACGCCGATCGCGATGTGCCTTGACCGACAGGGATATCACCAAAGTTAATTTGCGGAGGCTCGATCAAAATCGTGCGGGCCACAATGCCTTTGACCGACAGCAACACCGCGCGGTGATCGGGATCATTGGTGCGAATGGTGGCGGTCTGGCTGAATTCATCCAACACCCCGGTGGCTTTCCATTCGAGAGTGACTTCGGTCTCTTCACCCGGATCGAGTGACGAGTCGGCCAGTTTGCCGATGGTGCAGCGACAGCTAGAACCCGAAACGGTCAACTCCATCGGCGCGTCGCCGATGTTCTTGAACAGAAAGCTATGCGTTTTGGTACTGCCTTGTTGCATCGTACCAAAGTCGTGCATGGTGCCGCCAGGAATCTGCACCTTGGGCGCTTTGCCGCGTGGGGCACTCGACGCGGCCGCTTCTGGTTCGACCGGCGTCACCGCGACCGCTTCGGCTGGAGTTGCCTCTGTACCCACTTTGCTCAAGTTCATCAGGGCGTCGATATCGCCGAAGCGTTCATCTGCCTGTCCGTACTCGAAGGTGTGCTGCAAATAGCCACCACCCAGCCCCAGTAAAGAAGCCAGCACGATTGCCACGATTAAGCGAGCCATTTTGTCTCCTTTCGCTCCGCGAAAGGCAACTGCGCCGCCGCCTAAGTCGGAGTTCAAGTAAGGAAGATTTGATTTACGAGTGCAGTTACAGTTTTCTGTGCGTCAACGCCAGGCTTTGTCTCAAAACACGTAGCAGCGTTTCTCCGAAACGCTGTTTATCTGCGTCCACGTAGCAGCGTTTCTCCGAAACGCTGTTTATCTGCGTCTCGGAGAGACGCAGCTACGTTTCTCCGAAACGCTGACTATCTGTGTCTCGGAGAGACACAGCTACGTGGTTCCGAAACGCTGTTTATCTGCGTCTCGGAGAGACGCAGCTACGTGTGGAGTGACGCAGCTACGTGGTTCCGTCGCCAGCTGGTTTCGGGACATCCGTGTTAGTACGAGCCAAGTTACACAATGGTTCAGCCTTCGCCCATGGGGAGCTGGAGACGGGGCGGACAATCGCTGAGTCTGGAAAAGTTTGCGATAAGGGGCGCGGCAACCAGACTTGCTGGGCCGCTAACTGGCGATTGACGTGTGGCGTAGCCTGGCTGAGGGTCACAGCCTGATCGGCGGCTTGTTGACTCTGCTGGCGGAAGCTGGCGGCCGAGTCGGGGTTGGGGTGAATGTTCGCCAGCAGGCCAAGGGTCACGGCGCGCTGAGCCCAAATGGCGACGCTGCTGGGATAACAGTCGCTGGCCGCGGCATAGTAGCCGGCGGCGGCTTCGATTTGCACCAGCGCCTCAGGCCGGTCGAGCGAATAGACAGCTGCAGCCAAGGCCAGCGCATTTTCTCCACGCAGATTCCAACTGAGATACGAATTTTCATCGGCGCCAATCATTTCGTCGGAAGCTTGCTCCACGCTGGCAGCGAGTTCGCGGTAGCGGTCTAACTGTCCGTCGCTGGCGGCTTGCTGGGCCGATGAGGCCAGCACTTGGACTAGTAGGGTGCGGGCACTGGTCGAGAATGTATCACTGGCCACAGCCAAGCGCGCCGCTTCTTCGGCGCGGCGGGCATCACCTTGCCGCCAGGCTGCCGCGGCGACTTGTTCTTGACTCCAACTGGAGTTAACTGGCACCCAAGTTCCAAAGTAGAACAGACCCATCGCCACTGCACATGTTACGAGCTGCGCTAACGACCACTGCTTGGTTGAGGATTGCTTGGTGGAGGACTGTTCAGTGGCGGATTGTTCGCTAGAAGTGGGTGAAGGCAAGGCGATGGCTAGCCAGGCTGCCCACGGCAGAGCGATCCCGCTGGCTTGCCAACTACCGGTGGCTAGTAAGCAGACGACCATTACCGATGCTGCCGCGAAGGCACCAAGCTTGAGTGTCCGCTGGCTGACCGATAGCGGTTGCAGGGCCCACAAACAAGCCAGGCTGACTACTAGCCCCAACAGCGCGGCTTCCAGATCCAACATTTGACCGACCAGCAACTGCATGATCGAGGTCAATACAAAAGCGAGCCCCGCTCCTAACCAAAACCAGTTGGTGGTCGTAGTCTCACGCGCAGGGTTGTAGCTGGTTGAATCGTCTGCGTGTTCCATGGTGCGCAGAGCTTGTAACGATGAGAGCGCAATCCGCAGCAGCGCGAGCAGGGTGACGATCAATACCAACACCGAGCAGCACGCCGCCAGGTCAAAGATCCAGTTGTGTGGATCGGCAACGACTTCGCTGGCCTCGGGCACTTTGTAGCGCGGATAAAAGGTTTGAAAACTTCCCAGGCCCACGCCGGTTAATGGATAGCTAATAATCATGCGCGTAGCCGCTTGCCAATACTGCAAACGAAACGCCACGCTCATCGGTGCTTCGCTCAAGATTTGCGCATCGCTGGCCAACAAACCCACCAAGCCTGCGAGCATCAATAAAGCTACCACCGCCGCGGCTATGCCATAGGTTTCTAACTTGCGTCCTAAGAACATGCCGTGGCTGCGCCGCATTGAGAAATACAACGAGGGCAGTCCGACGACTATTACGGACAAATAAGCTGTGCGGCTCTTGGTCAACAGCCAGGCCACGATGATCAAGGCCAAGATGAACCAGATCAGCCATGGTTTCCACTGTTGAGCGGCAACCTTTGCAATGGTGCCCTTACTAAGAATGAACATCAACAGAGCCAATATCGTAGCGCTCAAGGGCACTGCCAGCGAATTGGTTAACGCAAAAGTACCGGTGGGCTCAAAGCTACCTAGCAAACGACTCTCATACTGCGTTCGCAATTCACTACCGGGAGGCGCATCGATGTTGGCTCGCTGCAATTCTGCATCAGGGTTGCTGAGGTAAGCGGCGCGAGACTCGGGCATACTGACAAAATACTGATGCAGCGCGTAGGTGGCTTGGAAGGCAGCGCACATAACTAACAGGCAGGCAAGAGAGCGCGACTGGGCTCGACCGTCGGCCACTTGCCGAACGAGCAGGGCAAACATCAACAGTCCGATCACATGCCAAAACCCGTTCAAGGCCGCGCGGCCATCAGCGTTTTGAAGTGCAAACAAAGTGCTAACCACCAGGCCCAGCACGCCCACACCGAGCACGACCAGGTCAAGCGCGCGGCGTGGCAAAAACACAAGGCCACACAGAGAGGCCAATCCGCCGGTTATCAGAATCAATAGTACTTGCGGTAGTGTTTCACCTGCATACACACTGACCGAATCGGCAGGGATGAACAGCGTGGTTACGATGACTGCGGCGATCAAACCGCCGAACCAGTTGCGGGCTCGACTCAGCCAGGAAGTCGCCTCGACTTTGGCAGTGGCTGATTTGGATCGCGCTGTGGATCGTGTTGTGGATTGCGTCACGGTTTGCGTCCTACCGACTCGAGGACGCCGACCAAACCCAGCAC
This sequence comes from Rania fehmarnensis, assembly GCF_056494185.1. NCBI lineage: Bacteria > Pseudomonadati > Planctomycetota > Planctomycetia > Pirellulales > Pirellulaceae > Rania > Rania fehmarnensis. The sequence goes on along the minus strand of NZ_CM151398.1, from coordinate 6,678,541 downwards.
GCAGGCTGTACTGACCACCACCAGCAGCGCACCGACAATATCCACGCGCGGCAAGAGCAGTGCACCAATGGAACAGGTGGCCGTGGCCAGGTAGATCGTCAACACGGCTTGCTTTTTGGTCATCCCCAAATCGACCAGGCGATGTGAGAAGTGACGCTTGTCGCCTTCGAACGGACTGCGACCTTCACTGAGCCGAATGTAGATAACGCTGAGCATATCGTAGAGCGGAACAGCTAAGACACACAAAGGAGCCAACACCGCATGCGGACTAGCGCCTTTGGTACCAGCATAGGTGGCTAACAACGTCGCAATGGCAATCCAGTAGCCGACAAAATAACTGCCCGCATCACCCATAAAGATCTTGGCCGGCGGCCAGTTGTGTTTCAAGAATCCTAGCAAGCCACCTACTAAGACCAACAACATGGCGGCCACAAATAGTTGCGGACCACGCGCCGCGGTATCAATGTTGGTCAACAGCATGATGGCCAACATCGAAGTTGAGATCACCGCCACCCCGCCACTCAACCCATCCATATTGTCAAGCATATTGAAGGAGTTGATCAGGGCCACAATCCAGAACACGGACAACAATCCAGTCAACCACGGCGCGTCAATAAAAGCAGTGAAACGCAAATCTATAAAATAAACACAGAATGCAGCCACTGCGAATTCAACCGCGATACGGACTTGCCATGGCAAGCCGCGGCGATCATCGGCCAGCCCCAACAGCATCAGCACTGTGCCACCACCCAAGATTCCCCACAGCGCCGGCATCTTGGCCAGCAGACCATCCAAGTGCTGGCTCAATTGTTCCGGCAACCAATCGCTCAGACCACTGTTGTGCTTGGTTAACCAGACGGCCAAAGAACCGATCGCAAAAGTGAGAGCGACTCCAGCCCAAATGCCCAGTCCACCACCCAACGGAATCGGCGTCGAGTGCACTTTACGGGCACCCGGTTTATCGAGCAGACCTAGACGTTCTGCTGCTCGTCGCACCAGTCCCACAGCGATGACGCTAATGGCCAAAGCCGGCAGCACAGTTACCAAGAGCAAGGTCATCAACGAAAAGCTGGACACAACAAGTTAATCTTTCATCTGCGGAAGCGCTCGTAGCCGAAGTCGCCAGACTTTGGGTTCTTGTAGCCGAAGTCGCCAGACTTTGGAGGCGTTATCGTGGTTCATCCAATCTCTGGCGAGATCGGCTACGGTTATCGTGGTTCATCCAATCTCTGGCGAGATCGGCTACGGTTAGCGTGGTTCATCCAATCTCTGGCGAGATCGGCTACGGTTAGCGTGGTTCATCCAATCTCTGGCGAGATCGGCTACGGTTATCGTGGTTCATCCAATCTCTGGCGAGATCAGCTACGGTTTTAATCGTTGGCGTACTTCGATCAGGAATGCATGATAATCGGACCGCAAGTAATCTGGATAGGTCCAAGGTCGTCCGTGCCAGGCGCGTTGGTCGTAGTACAGACATTCTTCAGCATAGATGCCATCGCGCAAATAGATACGATGGCGTCGATCTTTGGTACTGGCCAGGACAACTTTCATGGGTGTGACGTAGCCGGGATCGATATTCAGCGGTCGCTCTTCGGGATACTGGCCGGCGGCCGAGAACTCGATCTCCCACGCGTTGCTGGCCAGCTTGGTATCGGCCAGTCCCGCGGGGTCGTATTCACCGCGGATGGCCAGCAGCTGCTTCTTGAGGCCTGGGCCCATCAAGCGCTCGTAGTAGGCGGTTTCGGTAAAGTCGAAGATGGGGCTGGCTAGTTGGATCGCTCCCCAACTGGACTGGATGCGAGCGGTGATCCAGTCGAGAGCTTCGGGATAGCGGCTGAAGACAGCCGCGATCAGAATCGTTGGCGGATGTGGATGCGGCGTGCCCACGCTGATTGGCTCAGTAAGCTTTGGCAAACACGGCGCGTTTTCCACTGGGCTTACCGGTCACGAAACACGGACCGCCGGTATCATCGCCGCCGACAGGAATACAACGAATCGTGACTTTCAATTCGTTGAGCAAGTCGGCCACTTCAGCTTCGGACGAGAAGTGGCACATGGCAAAGCCGCCATGGATCTCGGGCTGGTCCGCATTCTTGGATGTAAAGTACGCGCGGAAATCATCGACCGTGTTGATGGTCACTGTATTATCGGCTCGTAACTTGGCAGCGCGATCGAACAGGTTCTGTTGCATCTCGCCGAGCATATTGGCTACGCTGCCGACAAACTCGCTGCGACTGAGGCTGGTCTGCTGACCCGTATCGCGCCTGGCGACAAAGACGGCATCTTTGGCGATATCTTTGGGACCAACTTCGACGCGCAGCGGCACGCCGCGTTTAACGTGGTACCACTTCTTTTCGCCGCCGCGCATGTCGCGATCATCGATCGACACTTCCAGACGCAGATCACCAAAGCTCTGCGCGGCTAACTCTTTGCGCAGGCTTTGGCAGTAATTGAGTACTTCCGTGCGCTGAGCATCGTCGCGATAGATCGGTAGAATGACCACATGCGATGGAGCGAGTTTCGGTGGCAAGACCAAACCGTCATCATCGGCGTGCGTCATAATCAGCGCGCCGATCAAACGCGTGCTCACGCCCCACGAAGTGGTCCAAGCGTAAGCCATCTGCCCGTTTTGATCTTGGAACTTGATCTCTTGAGCTTTGGAAAAGTTCTGTCCCAGAAAGTGACTGGTGCCCGCTTGGAGTGCTTTGCGATCTTGCATCATGGCTTCGATCGACAGTGTCATATCGGCGCCAGGAAAACGTTCGCCGGGAGTCTTCTCACCTTTGATTACTGGCACAGCCATATAGTTTTCAGCAAAGTCGGCGTAGACTTCCAGCATCTTGCGAGTCTCTTCGAGCGCTTCCTCGGCGGTGGCATGCACCGTATGACCTTCTTGCCATAAGAACTCAGCCGTGCGCAAGAAGAGGCGCGTGCGCATCTCCCAACGCACCACGTTGGCCCATTGATTGATGAGGATGGGCAAGTCGCGATACGATTGGACCCATTTGGCGTACATGGCACCGATGATCGTTTCGCTGGTTGGACGCACGATCAACGGTTCTTCCAGCGGACCGGCTGGACGCAAGCCGCCGTTGGGATCCGGTTCCAAACGATGATGCGTGACCACGGCACATTCTTTGGCAAAGCCTTCAACGTGCTGCGCTTCTTTCTCCAGAAAGCTCATGGGGATGAACAAGGGAAAGTAGGCGTTTTGATGGCCGGTATCTTTGAACATGCGATCGAGCACGCGTTGCATGTTTTCCCACAGTGAATAACCCCAAGGTTTGATCACCATGCAACCGCGCACCGGCGAGTTCTCGGCCAGGTCTGCGCCCTTGATAACCTGCTGGTACCACTCGGGATAATCCTGACTGCGAGTGGGTTCGATAGCGGTCTTGGCAGGTTTATTGTTCATCCATTACTTCCTTCGACTAACGTTCAATCTTCTTCAGCTAGATTCCTTCATTCGCGCCCAGAGGCCGCCTCAGGGTTGGCATTGGCCTGGAGCGCAGCCAACTCCTCGCGTTTGCGTCGCGAATGTTTCCATTCTTGGCGAACCAAAAGCAACGTAGCCAGGATGGCTGGGGCGATGTAATAGACCAAGCGAAAGACCAGCAAGCCGGCGGTCACCGCAACTTTGGTCGAATCGCCATCATTGGCATGTTTGGCTAGCAGTTCCAGGATCACCAGCTCCAGCACACCAAAGCCGCCCGGTACGTGCAACATGACCACGACAATCATGGCCGCCAAATAACTCACCAGCACAGTCGAGTAGTTAACAGTGCCCGGCGGCAAAAGCACATACAGCACGAGCGAGGCCAAAGCAAAATCGGTAGCCGATACGCCCAGTTGGAGCAGGGACAAGCGAAACGGCGGAAACGCGAATTCTTGGTTCCCGATGCGAATGGGCCGACGAATAAACAATGTGGCCGCCAGGTACATGCCGACCACACCCAAAAAGAAGTAACCGTACCAATGCGGATCGAAGTGCAATAGTTCGCGGTATTCTTCAGGCAAGCGCACGGGCAAGACCACAAAGGCGATCCCGGCCAGCAGGAACATGCCCAGCCAGAAGGTGACCGATAGAATGGAGACCAGGGCAATGATCTCGATCAGCCGAAATCCCCAGCTGGCATACAGTCGAAAACGAATAGCTGTGCCGCCGATCATCCATCCCAGAACGTTGCTCAGCGCGTAGCCAATAATCGCGCCGACCATTACTTTTCGCAGCGGCAATTCCTTTTTCAGGTACCGCACCGCGATCAAATCGTAGCCGGTCAGCACGACGAAATTGATGGCGGTAAAGCCCACAGCCAACCAGATTTGATGGGCCGGAATCGTGCCAATGCCGTCCAAAACCTGTTGCCAGGTAATGTCCGAGAGTTTTTTCCGCACCAAGATGACTGAGACAATCATCAGGGCCAGAACGGCAGTGTACTTGGCAATCTCACCAGCAGGCCCCCAACTGGGTGACTCGCTCTTGGTTGCCAAGGGTTCTACCTTTTTGCTATCTATATCCATGTGCGGCCGGTTGAGTAACGATAGTGGTCAAGCCCGACAGTCGAGCAAGCCACGAGGCGGGTTGATGAGGATTGTAGTTGCTTTTCTCTCTGGGCGGGAGTCACCTCTCCAAGGCTTCGCCTTGGGGAGGTCGAATCGAGCCGTGCGAGATTCGGGAGGGGTCTGGGAAGTGGAGGTGGTTAACACCGCAGGCGTCTTGCCTGGTGCCGTGCCCCCTCCCGCCGACGACGGCTGAACGCCTCGTCGGCGACCTCCCCCGCTGCGCGGGGAAGGTGACCGCCACCTCTCCAAGGCGAAGCCTTGGGGAGGTCGAATCGAGGCTTTGCGAGATTCGGGAGGGGTCTGGGAAGTGGAGGTGGTTAACACCGCAGGCGTCTTGCCTGGTGCTGTGCCCCCTCCCGCCGACGACGGCTGAACGCCGCGTCGGCGACCTCCCCCGCTGCGCGGGGGAGGTGACGTCACCTCTCCAAGGCTTCGCCTTGGGGAGGTCGAATCGAGGCTTTGCGAGATTCGGGAGGGGTCTGGGAAGTGGAGGTGGTTAACACCGCAGGCGTCTTGCCTGGTGCTGTGCCCCCTCCCGCCGACGACGGCTGAACGCCTCGTCGGCGACCTCCCCCGCTGCGCGGGGGAGGTGACGCTACAATTACTTCACATAAGGAGTAACGAAATGACTAAACAACTAGTGGAACTAGCACGTGAATTGCGGCAGCGACAAACCAAAGCTGAATCGCTACTCTGGAATGTTCTTCGTGCTTACCGTTTATGTAATAAGAAATTTCGACGGCAACATCCCATCGACCCATTCATCGCCGACTTCGCTTGTTGTGAATTGATGCTGATCGTGGAAATCGATGGCGGATACCACGACTACATGTACGAAGATGACGTCGGACGCCAAGCCTACCTCGAAAAACTCGGATGGCGCGTTGTGCGGTTTTCCAACGAAGATGTCATAAGCGATGTTGAGGCCGTTTCAATCGCGATCGCGAAAGTATTGGGCTTGGAACCAACTTTTAAACCACGCCTTAAAGTTCGTTCGGGCATGCGTTCACCTAACGCAAGAAAGCCACGCTAGTACCGCGGGAGTCTTGCCTAGCGCAGTGCCCCCTCCCGCCGACGACGGCTGAACGCCGCGTCGGCGACCTCCCCCGCTGCGCGGGGGAGGTGACGGTCACCTCTCCAAGGCTTCGCCTTGGGGAGGTCGAATCGAGGCTTTGCGAGATTCGGGAGGGGTCTGGGCGACGGTGGAAACACCGTGTGCCAATGCGGTATTAACTTCGGAACACATTTAAAATGCCTCGTGATGTCGACAATACTGATATGGCTCCTGATGCTCTGCGGCATTTAACCGACGAGCAAACGGAGAGACTATCGGCTGTGCTGGACGACTATCTGGCTCGTTTGGAAGCTGGTGATGCCCCCGATAGAGAGTCTCTACTGGCAAAGCATCCTGATATCCGCGAGTCTTTGGAGCTATACCTGGGCAAACTGGGCGAGCTTCACAACTTTGCGGCCGGTTTCTCGCCCCATTTGGCTGGTGCGGATGCCACAACTGATACTGATCATGGCCAGCGCGATGCGACTCAGGTTCCGCAGCTGATGCGAGATGCGGAGGCGCCCGCTGTTTCGACCAAAGTTCTGACGGGCGATTTCGGTGATGACAATCCAGTGGGCCGGAAGCTGGACGACTTTCAATTGCTGCGCGTCATCGGCCGCGGTGGGATGGGCATCGTCTACGAAGCTCAGCAGATCTCGCTCAAACGCCGAGTGGCGATCAAGCTGTTGCCGCTGATCTCGGTGCTCGACGCGCGGCAGATCACGCGTTTCAAGAATGAAGCTCAAGCGGCTGCCAGTTTGCAACATCCGCATATCGTGCCGGTCTATGCGGTAGGCAATTTTCGCGGCGTGCATTACTACGCCATGCGATACATCGATGGCCATCCGCTGGATGCCATCATCGCGGCCCTCCGCTCGCAAATACCGGTTCGAGGTGCCTCATCCGATGCGGTTAAAGAAGAAGTATCAGCGATTGACAAGACGCTCATCAGCGAAGGCCAATGGAGCTGGCCGCCGGCCTATCAGCGGGTCGTCAAGTTGGGAATCCAAGCCGCAGCAGCGTTAGCCGCAGCCCATGAAGAGGGCATCATCCATCGCGACATCAAGCCCTCGAACTTGATGGTTGACAAGCAGAACAAGCTGTGGATCACCGACTTTGGATTGGCTCGACGCATGACCGATCATTCGTTAACTGCGACTGGTGATGTGGTCGGTACGTTGCGCTATATGAGTCCTGAGCAAGCTCGCGGACAAGCGGCGCTGGTGGATGGTCGCTCGGACGTTTATTCGCTGGGTACAACGTTATATGAGTTGCTAACGCTCGAACCAGCCATCTCGGGCGATAACTCGCCGGCCATGCTGCGGGCCATTGAGACGACCAAGCCCACGCCGGTGCGTCAGCTGCGCCCAGACGTGCCGCGTGACTTGGCGACGGTCATCGAGAAGGCTATGTCCAAGGCGCGCGAGGATCGTTATCTCACCGCGCAAGAGTTGGCGGATGATCTGACGCGCATCCAGGAAGGTCGACCGACTCTGGCCAAGCCTCCAGGGTTAATGTTTCGCGGCGTCAAATGGATTCAACGCAATCAAGCTGCGGCGCGCCTGGCAGCGTCGATCAGCCTGGTGTCGTTGCTGTTTCTGGCGGTTGGATTGTGGATCGTGATCTCCAGTCGCATTGAAACGGCCAACAGTCGTCGCGACCAGGCTCAACAAACGAAATCGTTAGAGACCACCAAACAGCAAATACTGGAACTGGAAAAAGAGGCGGCGCTGATTCCCGGTACTCAAGCGCTGCGTACAAAGATGATCAATCAAGTACTGCGGCTGTACAGCGACTTCGCCATGCAGCAGCGCCAGGCGAACGGGACAAGTACCGAACTAGCCACGGCGCTGATCGAGATGGGACTGCTGAGCAACAAGCTAGGCAAGCACGATGATGCGGAAAAATGGCTGACCGACGCACAGCAATTGGCTCGCCAATTGGTGATCCTCAAACCGCGTGAGATCGCAGCTCGCCGAGAACTAGCGCGGGCCACCGATGGCTTGGCGCAAGTTGCGCAAGGCAAACAAGACTATGGCCCGGCCCGCACGCTTTCTGAAGAAGCGGTGCGCTTGCAGAATGAGCTGTGTGCCTTGCACCCAAACAACGGTGCATTAATGTTGGACCTGGCTCACTTCGCTAACAATCTGGCGCTGGTGCAGATAAAGCTGGGTGAAGACCAAGCGGCACGCACCAACTTGCAAAGCCTGGTCGAGCGACTCGAGCCCAACGTGGCCCAGTTGCCCAGCTTGGCCCAATTTACAAAGGGCGAGCGCTTACAAACGCAGCTCATCCTGGCTGCGGCTTACACGAACCTGGCGCATGTCGTTGGGGACCGAGGTCAGCGGGCTGAGTATCATGCGCGGGCGCTCGAATACAACTTGGAAGTAGCACGGCAAACCGAAAACATAGTTTTGCAGAGCGAACTGGCTGTCAACTACAGCAACTTAGGCAAGGCGCTGTCGGATGATGGCCAGATCGAACAAGCCGCCAAAGAGTATGCGGCTGCCGTTGAGATCAGCCAACTGCTCGTGAAAGTGGATCCCAGTAACGAGTTCTTCGTCGGTACGCTCGCCGAAGGTTTGAATAACTTGGGGATGGCTGAATTGAAACTCAGTCGACAGGGCAGTGGGCGGCGACCAGCAGAACTGGATAAGTCGCTCATGCATTTGAGCCTCGCTATCGAGCAAGAAGAATCGCTCATGCAGCGGCACCCCAACGATGCACAGCTCCGTCACGAATTGGGTGGCATGTACAACAACCTGGCCAAGGCACAAGAAGCCGCCGGTGCTGACGAGCAGGTGGAAGCTTCGTACCACCGCGCCATTGAGAACCAACAGCTGGCGATCCAGGCGGCTCCCGATGTACCCGATTATCGAAATTTTCAGGATACACACTTGCTGAATTACTGGCGTTGGCTGGTCGGCCATTCGCGATTTGATTCAGCTTTATCCATTATTGATCAGCAGCGGAAATTGTGGCCAGCCGGGCATGCCAAGCAATTGGCGCTGGCTAAGAACCTGGCCGCCCAAGCCTTGGAATTGGCTCGCCGCGATGCCCCTGCAGGCATCACCGAGCAATTTGCTGCCTTGGCAAATGAAACGATTTCGCTGGCCCAAGAGGCAGGGGCTGGTGTACAATCGATCATTACTGAGGAACCCTTCTTATCTCTAGCGAACCTCAAGTCACTGACGGAACGAGCACGCCCATGAAAACTCATCTGACTAACCGGGCCAGTCGATTGAAGAACCAGGCTCGACGTTTATTATGCGAGCGGCTGGAACGTCGTTACGCAATGCACGCGATGCCCTGGGGATATGACTTCTTTGACGATTCCGATGCGGCCCAGGCGATTACAACGGCAGAAAATATTGCTACCAGCGATGACGTGGCTGGTTCATGCAGTTGGGGATCTAAAGGCCTGAAAGCCGAGGGTGAAGACTCTATCACCGGCAATATGATCCCCAACGGTGCGCGGATAGTACAGCCATCGCAGTTTCATGGTGTCGGTGATTTTGGTGGTTTTGGTGATCGTGCTTGGGGTGAGCGTGGTCCAGCCTTGAACGTCACAATCCGAGTCAATTGGAATTCAAGCTTTGACACCTCAGCCAAGATTGAATCCAGCAGTTCGGCTAAAGCCGAGTCAGGCAACCTGGCCGACCAGGCATCGTTAGGTGTTCACGACGAGTCACTAGTTAACCAGGTGTCGCTGTCGACGAGCGGCTCATCGATGGGCGTGACGGCCAATCACAGCTCCAGTGCTCAACCGTCGTTTCATGCACCAGCGTCCAATACCGCTGCTAGGCCATCGAGTGTGCTGATCAGCGAAGCGTTGCTTGGGTCTAACTTGACCAGTTCCGCGGGTCGGGCTGCGAGCGTTTCTTTTGTGCCTGACAACGTTGTTCTCAGCGAACGAGCCTCGCCCACTGCCACTCCCGACTTGAGCAATATCGGCGCAGCCATCGTAAAGCAGTCGCAGACGATCGATCGGGCTGCGAGCACGAATCTGTTCCATCAAGCGACCAGTAGTTACAACAGTGCTCGTACGCTGAGCGCTAACACTGCGCCGGTATCACAACTACCGCTGGATGTTCCAACTACTGAACAAACTAAAGTCGATACCAGCTCGGATGAATCGGCCGGAATTTCTGGCGCCTTGCAGTCGGTAATTGAGAACTTGGCGCAGGAGCGCGAAGTTCAACGCAACTCAGCAGCGCGACATGCCAGCGAAAGCGGCTGGGATGACGAACTGGCACACGATGCAATCGCACGTGCTCACCGCGATGTAATTCATGACGACGGATTGCTGGAACTAGCCACACTGCCGGAGCGTATGGCCAATACCGAATCGCTAGAACCATACGCAGCCATCGAAGGTACCCGTGCTGATCGACTGAGCATGACGCTGGTGCAAGTTGGATCGATTCACGAGTTTGAATTGGCCGGCGAGAATCTGGGTAACATCGACCTGATCGCTAATCCCGAGCAGATGTTAACAGAAACAACCGGGCACGCCGTGGCCGCTGTGGATCAATGGCATGCGGATCAGCCAACCAGTCTAGAAGCAGCCAATGAAACCATCGATAGCGATATCTCGGTCCTCAATCGTAGCACGCTGCCGCTGAGCTTTTTGGCTTTAGGCGGAATGTTGATCGCCAGCCGACGAAGGTTTAAACGCAAGGTCCCGGGAGGGCGAACGTCCTCGTGAGCCCAACACCGCCCCGAACAACGGAAACCGTCCCGGGGACCAACCGGCCGGGCACCATCCAACTCGGGTCCTTCCACCACCACCTTCCCCCGAGCCTAAGTCCGTTGTTCAATACGGTGTTTGGCTCAGCAGGAGCCTTCGCCCTCCCCTGCGTCACACCCACTAATCCATTTCACTAGCCTTTTCTTTTCTGCGCTGCTTCGAACATGGCTTCGGTGGCTTGATCTTCTTTCTTGATGGTTCCGTTCTGGGTTTCTTGAATAACGGTCAGCGGGTCGAACTGAATCCATGCGCTTGCCGTGGTGGCGAAGGTGGTGATGACATGGCCCAGGCGTACAGCCCAAATAACCACGCCGGTGCTGATGACGGTCCATTTGGCTGGTTCGGAGAAGGAGAAGCCGCTGGCTTGTTGCTCGATGGGAGTTGATGAGACGATCTCTTGATTGGTCAGCCAGGCTGATTCGTTCAAGCGCCGCGAGGCCATGCGCATGGCTTCGCTCTCACCGGCTCCGCGGCTTTGGTTTACCTGCAGCGAATTGAGACTCCACGATAGTTCTGCCAATTGCATATTGGCTGAGGCATCTCCAGCAGATTCAGCCTCATCGACTGATAACGCGGCTACGCCGGCTCGCTGCATCAGGCTATCCGACTTGCCAGCCTCTTCTATCGACCTGGCTTCAGCGGCTGACTGGGCTGTGTTGTCAGTGGGCACTGCGATGTTGGTCTGCGCTGTAGCCGTAGAGTCTTTGGCCGATGTACTCGATGAGTTACTGTTAACGCTATTGGATGAGGAGGTGTTGGACGATGGTTCGCTGCTCGAGTTGTTCGAGCTGCCGCCACTTGAACTGGTACCGCCACCAGTATCGATCACAGGTGGTAGCTTGACGGTGATGGAGATGGTGCGGGTAGTCGAATTCAAACTGCCGTCGCTGGAAACATACGTAAACGAGTCGTGTCCCACAAAACCGATATTTGGTTTATATGTATAGGAACCATTAGCATTCATAACGACCGTGCCATGCTGGGGACCTGTCGCAACGTGCGTGGTCAGAGCATCGCCTTCTGGATCGCTCAACCCGCCTTGCATCGTGGCAGCATGAACAGCCAGGGTCTCAACGTTGTTGATCGAATAGTTGTGATCGCTGGCGGTGGGGGCTTCGTTGACGTTTGAAACTGCAATGGTAAATGTAGCCGTAGAGGTCGAGCCGTCGATCGAAGTCGCCTGCACTGCAATGGTATGGCTGCGACTCTGCTCGTAGTCGAGCAGTGCGCCACTGGCGACAACGACGGCGCCCGAGTGGTCATCAATGGCAAATCGCCCGCCGGCGTCGTCCAATAGCGAGTAGGACACGGAATTGGATGTAGCATCGGCGTCGCTGGCCTGTATTGTCAGCCCCACTGCCGTACCAGCCGAAGCGTTCTCGGACACGGCGTTTACTTGGGGAGCGATATCGCTGGGTAGCGAGACGTCGAACTCATCCAAGTCGGTAAGAGTAATGGTGAAAGACCGATCTGCCACCGACCCATCCAGCGAACTGGCGCGGATCGTAATTGTATGCGTGGCCGATACCTCGCGGTTTAGCAGCAGGCCATTGGCCACGGTAACTTGCCCAGTTGTAGCATCAATGGCGAATCGCCCACCCGCGTCGTCTATTAGCGAATAGGTAACTTGATTGGTGGTGGCATCGCTATCATGCGCGGTCACGGTCAGGCCGACCACGGTTCCATTGGCTGCGTTTTCGCTGACGGAGTTCGCGGCCAGGTCGCTGTCCGTGGGTAGCGTGACATCATACTCATCGACATCGACAATATTGACCGAAAACGATTGCTCGCTGTAAGAACCATCGCTGGAGGTGGCTCGGACCGTGATTGTGCGAACGGGACCATCGGTTTCGCGATCGATTGCCCCAGCCACGCTGACCACGCCAGTTGCACTGTCAATGACAAACCTGCCCCCATCGTCGCTCACAAGGGAATAGGTGACGGTATTGTCGGTCGAATCCGCATCGAATGCCGCGGCGGTGAGTCCGATCGCAGTGCCGGGGGCTGCATTTTCGAGCACGGCATTAATCGAATTATTAGCGTCGACCACGGGCGAAACATCGAACTCGTTCGCATCATTTATGTTGATCGAGAAGTTGCTATCGGAAAAAGAGCCATCGGCCGAAACCGCGCGAATGGTTATTTGATGAGCTGCGTGGGTTTCGTAGTCCAACAGCGATCCGTCCGCGACGGTTACGACGCCCGAACTGCTATCGATCGAAAATCGTCCGCCAGCGTCATCGACCAGCCAGAAGCTAACCGCATTGCTGGTTGCATCGGCATCGATGGCAGCAGCTGTGATCCCGACAGTGGTGCCCGAGGCTGCATTTTCGTTTACGGAGTTTACGCTGTTGTTGATGTCACTGAGTACGCTGACATCAAATTCATCGACATCAAGGATATCGATTGCAAAAATCTGATCGCTGAAAGAGCCGTCTGCGGACGTAGCACGAATGGTAATGGTGCGAGTTGGCCCGTCAGCTTCGCGATCAATTGCCCCGTCAACGGTAACTGCACCGGTGGAACTATCGATGGCAAAACGCCCGCCATCATTGCTGATCAGCGAGTAAGTGATCGTGTTGTTGGTGCTGTCCGCATCATTGGCTGAAGCAGTGATGCCAACTGCAGTGCCAATGGTAGCGTTTTCGGCCACCGAATTAGAACTAGCATCGCTATCGGTGATGGCCGAAGTATTGAACTCATCGACATCGTTGATGTTGATCGTAAAGTTCGAATCGGCCGAAGAACCATCGGTCGATGTCGCTCGGACTGTGATCGTATGCGACTGGGCCGTTTCACGGTCGAGCAGGGAACCATCGAGCACCGTCACCACCCCCGCGGTGCTGTCAATTGCGAACCGACCACCGGCACTATCGACCAGCGAATAGACCACATTGCTGTTAGTGGCGTCATTATCACTGGCACTCGCTGTTACTCCCACAACAGTTCCATTGGTTGCGTTTTCATCGACGGCATTGATTGTGGCATCATTATCCACGGGCGAAGTTACATCGAATTCATCGACATCGGTGATGTCGATCGAGTAAGCCTGGTCGCTAAAAGAACCATCAGTCGAGGTAGCTCGAATAGTGATCGAGCGTGAAGCGCCATGGCTTTCGCGATCCAGCGCCCCGGCTACGGTAACTACACCGGTAGATCCGTCAATGGCGAATCGCCCGCCGTCGTTGTTGACCAGAGAGTAGGTAATCGTGTTGTTGGTGCTGTCCGCATCATTGGCTGAAGCCGTGATGCCAACTGCAGTACCGATGGTGGCGTTCTCAGCCACCGAATTAGCACTAGCATCGCTATCGGTGATGGCCGAAGTATTGAACTCATCGACATCGTTGATGTTGATAGTAAAGTTCGAATCGGCCGAAGAACCATCGGTCGATGTCGCTCGGACTGTGATCGTATGCGACTGGGCCGCTTCACGGTCGAGGAGCGAACCGTCGAGGACCGTCACCACCCCCGTGGTGCTATCAATCGTAAACCGGCCGCCGGCGTTATCCACTAACGAATAGGCCACTGAACTATTAGTCGCATCGCTATCACTTGCGCTGACTGTGATGCCCACGATCGTACCATTGGTTGCGTTTTCATCGACGGCATTAATAGTGGCATCATTGTCGATCGGCGAGGTTACATCGAATTCGTCGACATCGGAGATGTCGATCGAGTAAGCCTGGTCGCTAAACGAACCATCAGCCGAGGTGGCTCGAATAGTGATCGAGCGATTAGCGCCATGGCTTTCGCGATCCAGCGCTCCGGCTACGGTAACTACACCGGTAGAACCGTCAATTGCGAAACGTCCGCCATCATCGCTGACTAGCGCGTAAGTGATCGTATTGTTGGTGCTGTCTGCATCAGTGGCCGCCGCAGTAATACCAACCGCAGTACCGATCGTGGCGTTTTCGGCCACCGAATTAGCACTAGCATCGCTATCGGTGATGGCCGAAGTATTGAACTCATCGACATCGTTGATGTTGATAGTAAAGTTTGAATCAGCCACTGAACCATCGGCGGAGGTGGCTCGAATCGTGATCGTATGCGACGGAGCTTTTTCGCGATCAAGCAGGGAACCATCGAGCACCGTCACCACGCCCGTGGTGCTGTCGATAGTAAACCGACCCCCGGCACTGTCGACTAACGAATAGACCACATTGCTGTTAGTGGCGTCACTATCACTGGCACTCGCTGTTACTCCCACAACGGTACCATTGGTTGCGTTCTCGTTGACGGCATTGATAGTGGCATCATTGTCGATCGGCGAGGTTACGTCGAATTCATCCACATCGGAGATATCGATCGAGTAAGCCTGGTCGCTAAACGAACCATCAGCTGAGGTAGCTCGAATCGTGATCGAGCGTGACGCGCCATGGCTTTCGCGATCCAGCGCCCCGGCTACGGTAACCACACCGGTTGAGCCATCAACTGCGAAACGTCCGCCATCATTGCTGACCAGCGAATATGTGATCGTATTGTTGGTGCTATCCGCATCATTAGCCGCCGCCGTGATACCAACCGCAGTGCCGATGGTGGCGTTTTCGGCCACCGAATTAGCACTAGCATCGCTATCGGTGATGGCCGAAGTATTGAACTCATCGACATCGTTGATGTTGATAGTAAAGTTTGAATCAGCCACTGAACCATCGGCTGATGTCGCTCGAATCGTGATCGTATGCGACGGAGTTGTTTCACGGTCAAGCAGGGAACCATCGAGGACCGTTACGACACCCGTGACGCTATCAATCGCAAACCGACCGCCGGCACTATCGACCAGCGAATAGACCACATTGCTGTTAGTGGCGTCACTATCACTGGCGCTGGCCATGATGCCTACGACAGTACCATTGGCTGCGTTCTCGTCGACGGCATTAATAGTGGCATCATTGTCGATCGGCGAGGTTACATCGAATTCATCGACATCGGAGATATCGATCGAGTAAGCCTGGTCGCTAAACGAACCATCAGCCGAGG
Source organism: Rania fehmarnensis (assembly GCF_056494185.1). NCBI lineage: Bacteria > Pseudomonadati > Planctomycetota > Planctomycetia > Pirellulales > Pirellulaceae > Rania > Rania fehmarnensis. The sequence goes on along the minus strand of NZ_CM151398.1, from coordinate 6,663,197 downwards.
TGGCTCGAATAGTGATCGAGCGTGAAGCGCCATGGCTTTCGCGATCCAGCGCCGCGGCTACGGTAACTACACCGGTAGAACCGTCAATGGCGAAACGCCCGCCATCATTGTTGATCAGCGAGTAGGCAATTGTGTTGTTGGTACTGTCTGCATCATTGGCTGAAGCAGTGATGCCAACTGCAGTGCCAATGGTGGCGTTTTCAGCCACGGTGTTGGTACTGGCATCACTATCGGTCACAGCCGAAGTATTGAACTCATCGACATCGTTGATGTTGATAGTAAAGTTCGAATCGGCCGAAGAACCATCAGTCGATGTCGCTCGGACTGTGATCATATGCGACTGGGCCGCTTCACGGTCGAGCAGCGAACCATCGAGCACCGTCACCACCCCCGTGGTGCTATCGATAGTAAACCGACCGCCGGCACTATCGACTAACGAATAGGCCACTGAACTATTGGTCGCGTCACTATCACTCGCGCTGACTGTGATGCCCACGATCGTCCCATTGGCCGCGTTCTCGTCGACGGAGTTGATGGTGGCATTATTGTCAATCGGCGAGGTTACATCGAATTCATCGACATCGGTGATATCGATCGAGTAAGCCTGGTCGCTAAACGAACCATCAGCCGAGGTGGCTCGAATAGTGATCGAGCGTGAAACGCCATGGCTTTCGCGATCCAGCGCTCCGGCCACTGTAACTACACCAGTAGAACCGTCGACTGCGAAACGCCCGCCGTCATTGCTCACTAGCGTGTAAGTGATCGTGTTGTTGGTACTGTCCGCATCATTGGCTGAAGCAGTGATGCCAACTGCAGTGCCAATGGTGGCGTTTTCAGCCACGGTGTTGGCACTGGCGTCGCTATCGGTCACAGCCGAAGTATTGAATTCGTCTACGTCGTTGATGTTGATGGTAAAGTTCGAATCAGCCAATGAACCATCGGCTGAAGTGGCTCGGATAGTGATCGTATGCGACAGAGTCGTTTCGCGATCAAGCAGGGAACCATCGAGCACCGTCACCACGCCTGTGGTGCTTTCGATAGTAAACCGACCCCCGGCATTATCCACGAGCGAATAGACCACATTGTTATTGGTGGCGTCATTATCACTGGCGCTAGCTGTGACGCCCACGATCGTCCCATTGGCCGCGTTCTCGTCGACGGAGTTGATAGTGGCATCATTATCCACTGGCGAGGTTACATCGAATTCATCGACATCGGTGATATCGATCGAGTAAGCCTGGTCGCTAAACGAACCATCAGCCGAGGTGGCTCGAATAGTGATCGAGCGCGACGCGCCATGGCTTTCGCGATCCAGCGCCCCGGCTACGGTAACTACACCGGTAGATCCGTCGATGGCGAATCGCCCGCCGTCGTTGTTGACCAGCGAGTAAGTGATCGTGTTGTTGGTACTGTCCGCATCATTGGCTGAAGCAGTGATGCCGACTGCAGTGCCAATGGTGGCGTTCTCGGAAACGGAATTGGCACTGGCGTCGCTATCGGTCACAGCCGAAGAATTGAATTCGTCGACGTCATTGATGTTGATGGTAAAGTTCGAATCAGCCAATGAACCATCGGCTGAAGTGGCTCGGATAGTGATCGTATGCGACAGAGTCGTTTCGCGATCAAGCAGTGAACCATCGAGCACCGTCACCACGCCTGTGGTGCTTTCGATAGTAAACCGACCCCCGGCATTATCCACGAGCGAATAGACCACATTGTTATTGGTGGCGTCATTATCACTGGCGCTAGCTGTGACGCCCACGATCGTCCCATTGGCCGCGTTCTCGTCGACGGAGTTGATAGTGGCATCATTATCCACTGGCGAGGTTACATCGAATTCATCGACATCGGTGATATCGATCGAGTAAGCCTGGTCGCTAAACGAACCATCAGCCGAGGTGGCTCGAATAGTGATCGAGCGTGAAGCGCCATGGCTTTCGCGATCCAGCGCCCCGGCTACGGTAACTACACCGGTAGATCCGTCAATGGCGAATCGCCCGCCGTCGTTGTTGACCAGAGAGTAGGTAATCGTGTTGTTGGTGCTGTCCGCATCATTGGCTGAAGCCGTGATGCCAACTGCAGTACCGATGGTGGCGTTCTCAGCCACCGAATTAGCACTAGCATCGCTATCGGTGATGGCCGAAGTATTGAACTCATCGACATCGTTGATGTTGATAGTAAAGTTCGAATCGGCCGAAGAACCATCGGTCGATGTCGCTCGGACTGTGATCGTATGCGACTGGGCCGCTTCACGGTCGAGCAGGGAACCATCGAGCACCGTCACCACGCCTGTGGCACCATCGATCGCGAACCGACCGCCGGCACTATCGGCTAAAGAGTAGACCACATTGCTATTAGTCGCATCGCTATCACTTGCGCTGACTGTGATGCCCACGACATTACCATTGGTCACGTTCTCGTCGACGGCATTGATTGTAGCATTACTATCGATCGGCGAAGTCACATCGAATTCATCCATATCGGTGATATCGATCGAGTAAGCCTGGTCGCTAAACGAACCATCAGCCGAGGTGGCTCGAATAGTGATCGAACGCGATGGGCCATGGCTTTCGCGATCCAGCGCCCCGGCTACGGTAACTACACCGGTAGAACCGTCAATTGCGAAACGTCCGCCATCATCGCTGACTAGCGCGTAAGTGATCGTATTGTTGGTGCTGTCTGCATCAGTGGCCGCCGCAGTAATACCAACCGCAGTACCGATCGTGGCATTCTCCGCGACTGTGTTAATGGCTGCGTCGGCATCGCTGACAGGTCCGACGTCAAATTCGTCGATGTCGTTGACGTTAATCGAGAAGCTCTGGTCGAAGGTTGCCCCAACGGCGTCGGTTACGCGGACTGTAATCCAATGGCTGTTGACAGCTTCGTGATCCAGCAAATTACTATTGGCGACCGTGATTTCGCCTGTCGAACTGTTGATCGCAAAGCGTCCGCCCGCTGAATCAATGAGACTGTATGCCAAGGTTTCGCCACTATCGAGATCCTGACCTGTCACCGTGCCAGCTGACGATCCATTGGCGGCGTTCTCGTTGATACTCAGAGTACCGCTGGTGATAGCGTGGGGATTGTCGTTGGCACCTTGTAGGGTGACGGTGATTTGAGTGGTGCTAGTCAGCCCGCTGGAGTCGGTAATGCGATACGAAAAGACATCGCTGAGAGTAGTGCCGCTGGTGCGCAGGGCTTGGACAGCTGCATGGTTGTTGTCGACTGTATACGTATACGCTCCGTCGGCTGCGATCGAGATGGATCCATAACTGCCAGAGACAGCGGTGCCCACGTTGCCGGCTGGACTGCCTGCGATTCCCGCGGCCACGCCACTGACGGAACGCGTGTCGCTGGAGTCGACATCGGTATCGTTGGTCAACACGTTACCGCTGGGATTGGAACCGGCGGTACCATTGCCCAGGCCACCTGCTTCCACGGCAGTCGCTGTATCGACCACGGCCACGGGCGCGTCATTTACAGCCGTTACGGTGATCGAGGCGATCTCGGTAGCGGTACTAAACGCGGTCGTACCGCCATTGCTGGCCGTCGATACTTTGGTGCCCTGCGTGCCACTGGTGGTATCCCAGGCGCGGAACGTGATGTCACCACTGGTCGCGTTGGCACCGTCTGGTACAAATCGCAGGAGGTCACTGCTTCGCAAGAGCAAGGCCGATGTATTAGATACTACGCCCGCGTCGGTCCAGCTTGAACCACTATTGAGCGAATATTGCCAAATACCGTTACCGCTATTGAGTGTCGTAATAGCGATGCCTTCGACTGCTCCGTTATCGACATCCGTGATGCGGTTGCCTCCGGCGCTGGAGATGATCGAAGCCACCGTCTGGCCGGAGTTGCTAACTGCATCTTCGGTAATCGAATTGAAGGTCATCGAGCCAGAATTGTCCAGCACAGGCGCGTCGTTGATGCTGGTGACATTCAGCGAAACTGTATCGAAGCTGCTACTGAAAGCCGTGGAACCGCCGCGACTAGTCGTATTGGCCGTCGCACCAGCGCTGCCGCTGGTTTGATCCCAAGCCACATAGGTCAATTGCGAGTAACCGCCGTTTTGTCCGTCGGGCGTATAACGCAACAAATCCGTGGAGCGCAGCAGCAGCGAGTTGGCTGAACTGAGACCGGAGACTACTGTCCAGTTCGTGCCATCCAGACTGTAGGACAGTGTGCCACTAGTGAGATTCAGATTGGTCAGAGCCACACCTTGGACTGCTCCGCTATCCGGATCAGTGACGCTCGAGCTGAGCAGTGATGCAACCGTGGCAGTGACGGAGCCAGTGTCTTCGGTCATCGGCATGGTGGGTGCGTAGGGTGTCAACGTCGGCGCGTCGTTGATGGCTGTGATGTTTACGGTCACACTACCGGTGGCTTGCAGAGCTCCACCAGTGCCCTGCGAACCACTATTGTTATCATTGAATGTCCAGTTGATTTGCACGCTTGATGGTGGCGCATCGCTACTGTTACTGTAAGCGATTTGCTGCATCACTTGATTGACGCGCGAGTTGGTCGCATTGCCGTTGAAGGTTAGCACCAAACTACCTGCGCTATTGGACGTGACCGTGCCGACGGTCACGCCACCTATGACCAGGTTGCCTCCTTGAGTCAACGTGCCCAGCGAACCGGTGGCAGAGAACTGATCTTGCGAGTTAGCGCCGCTGCTGCGTACGAGCGTCAGCGTGGCTCCATTGAAATTAGCAGCTGTACTAAGTTCCGAATCGAAGACTTCGACGTTGGCATCCAGCACGGCAGCCGAACCGTTTTCGGTATAGCTGACCGAACCACCCAACGAATTGGACTGTGAACCAAACTGCGTATCTAGCGAGCCATCGCTCCGTAGCGCGATCAACCCGAAGTCGCGGTTGGCACCATTGGCATAGCCGGCCACCACGATGCGGCCGTCACCGCGAATCAGAACCTCTGATGCGCCAGTGCTGCCGCCGGCGCCCGTGGAAACGATGCCGCCGGTACCAAAAGTCGAATCGAGCGCTCCAGCCGCTGTATAGCGTACGATGGCGGTTTGACCCGCGCTGTTGGAACCTACCGCTACAATCTTGCCATCGCGTTGCACGGCAATATCTGTGGCGAAGTCCATGCTATTGCCCAGATCGGTTCGCACGTAGCCGGTCCCACCAGCGAACGACGTGTCGAGCGTGCCACTGGCTGTATAGCGAGCTACGATGAAATCGTGCGAGGTCGGCAGCGCACCAAATCCACCGTAACCGCCTAACAGAATCGTGCCATCGGATTGCACGACCAGTTCCGTTGCGTAGTCCGTGCCCGCAGTCACCGCAGTTGTAGTGATGCCTGCAGTACCAAAGCTGGTATCGAGCGCGCCGGTCGAAGTGTACTGCACCAGTGCGAAGTCGTTGTTGCTGCCGCCACCGACCAGGATTTTTCCGCTATTGAGAATCTTCACGGACTGAGCCATGTCCGCGCCGGCAGCGACGTCGGTCGTCAGCTTGCCATCGCCATCGAAGCTTGTATCGAGCGCCCCATTAGCGCTGAGTCGTACCACGGCAAATTGACTGCTGGAGGAGCCAGCGATCACAATCTTGCCGTCGCTTTGGACGGCAATCGATCGCGCGTCATCGCTGGAGTTGGTGCCGATATCGATGGTCACCTTGCCGGTGTTGTTAAAGGTCGTGTCCAGTGAGCCGTCAGTGTTGTAACGCACCACGGCAAAGTCTACCGACGAACCCACGACGGAGTTGCCCACCAGCAGGATCTTGCCATCCTCTTGCAGTGTGATGCCCCACGCTTCATCCAGGCTGGAACCAATCGCAGTAGTGACGATACCGCCAGTACCAAAGCTGGTATCCAGCGATCCATCCACGTTGTATCGCACCACTGCAAAATCATTGTTGGCACCATTGCTGGAGTAACCCGCGGCTAAGATTTTGCCGTCGCTCTGCAAGGCGGTGGCCCGAATCCAATCGTCACCAGAACCGATGTTGGTCGTCACGTAACCACTACCGGCTGAGAAAGTCGGACCATCATTGACGGCGCTAGTGGCAATCGCAAAAGTTTCTTGATAGCTGTTGCCGGCCGCGTCGGTGACTTGGACCGTGATGTTATAAGTCGACGAGGTATAACCTTCTAGCAGCGTGGTATCGGCGACCGTAATCTCGCCCGTGACGGAGTTAATCGCAAAGCGACCGCTTGCGGAATCGGTCAGCTCGTAGCGATCACTCGCCAGTACTTCGCTGGCATCCCACTCAATCACATAGGCTAAACTGCCGACGCCCAGATCGTTCCACAATCCATCGGCGTTGCGCATGGCCAGCCAATCTTCGCCGCCGAGATCGTTCGGTTCAGTTGAGTTCCAGTTGGCATACTGGCCGGATTGCAGCGTTCCACTGGTACCGCCGACCCAGAAGGTCGAACCGTCAGAGCTTCCGCTGGCCCAGCGCCAAGAGCCTTCGACGGTGGCATCGCTAGCGCCCAGCCACACGTCGTGGCCGCTACTGCGAGTCATTTCGTAGACTAGCGTGTTTTCATAGCTGGAGCCGATCGTTACCAGTTGGCCACCCACTCCGTTGACCGTAGCCGCCTGGGCGTTGGCACGAGCCTGCGTCCAGGTACTGGCCGCAGTCACATAGCGATAAAACTTACCGGTGGCGGCATCGTAGCTCAGCGAGGAGTCCTGGCTGAGAATAGCGCTTACTTCAGCCGGTATTTCGATCACGCGCACGTCGGCAATCATCGGTCCGCGATTGCCACCAGCCAGGTCGAGCGATTCGAATTGTAAGTTGGTGGAGGTAGACTGCGCAGTAAAGGTCATGCTGCGGCCGCTCCACAGCAGGTTGGTGGTTGACCATCCGGTCGGTTGTGCGATCGAGAAGTCTTCGGATGATCCAGCGGCACTGACGCGCAAGTCTTTGATCGCATCGCCACCAGACCAATTGCCCGAGAGGGCGAACACAATTTGGTATTGTCTGCCGGCTTCGGTCGACAGCGTTTGAGCGATGGCACCAGGCTCGGTGCCGTTCAAGTCAATACTGCGACCACCCAAAGGAGAAGATTGAAATCCAGTACCGTTCAGCTCCACACTGCCAGATACCACATTCCAGTTTCCGATCGACTGGCCAGCGGTGTACGTCAACCAGGTTCCGGGCGAGGGTGCTTCGCGAAAGAGTCCATCGGCCACGATATCGCGAGCCAGGTCGGGGTCAGTGGCGATGACTTGGCCCACGCGGGTGCCATTAGCAGCGCCTTCACTAACCGTCATGCCCGTGGTGACAGTGCTGGCGGTAAAGCCGCTGCCCACCGCCACGTTGGCGACGGTCAAATTGACTCCGCCCACCGCATCCACCACCGTATTACCCGAGACCAGTGAGCTCATGCGCCAATTGGCCACCAGTCCGGTCTCGACCGAACCGGGTACCTGTTGGTAGTTCAGCGAGATTTGTTCGTCGCTGATCGCGCGATCCCAGACACGCAGATCATAGAGCGTGCCGGAGAATCGCTGCGCCGGGTTGTAGTTAGCATTTACCGAGTCTTGATCTTGACCGAGAACGAGCGTTCCGCCACTTTGAATCGTCGTACCAGCTTTGAAGCCCGTGGTGGTGTGTACCAACTGGCCATCGATGTAGAAGCGCACGTCACCTGCCGTATTGTCCCACGAGATAGCCACGTGATGCATCTGGCCGTCGGTCAGTTGGGCAAAGGCAGCCGAGGTAGATGTCTGCGTGTTGTTGACCGCCAAGGACAAGACGCCACTTGCCGAAATTCGCACATAGACTTCGTTGTCATTGCCGGGAACGGCATAAGAAACTAATGGCGATTCGCTGCTGGCATTGGTCTGCATCGCATAAGTGATTTCGAGTGTCAGCGCGGTGCGACCTCCAAATACTGACCCGCCATCGGCGCTCATCAAGTAAGCGTTATTACCGCCATCGGTATTGAGTTGGATACCTGTGGAAAGATCCGTGGCCGAATGATCCTCTTCGCCTGCCACATCGTTTAGTGCGACCGAATAGGTTCTGTCATAAGTGGCGCCGCTGGCATCGGTAACGCGCACGGTCAGGTTGTGGCTGGAATGGTTCTCGTAGTCGAGCAGGTTGCCGTTAGCCACGACGATCTGCCCACTGTCACTGTTGATCGCAAAGGCACCAGAGGCGGTCTGAGAGACTATCGAATACGTGAGCGCTTGGGTCGTGTCGAGGACGTCATCTACATTCCACTCAACCACGACATAAGCCGTAGTGCCCGGCGTGTCGCGCCACATACCGTCTGTATGGAACAGCACGGCATAATCTTCTGCCGGGTCGCTATTTTGAGGTTCCGTGGGTGCCCAGTTGGCATAACTACCTGTTTGATTGCCAGTTGCCGTTCCCTGCCAAAAGGTGTCTGCATCGCCGGTGCCGTTGTTCCAACGCCACGTGCCCTCGAGCGTGGCGTCGCTGGCACCTAGCCACACGAACCCACCCGCGGTCGAGGCGATGCTGGTGATCAATTCGTTCTCGGCTGCGTTGTCAATCGTGACAAGCCTACCGGTTGTGCCTGAGAGGAACGAAGTTGTGGCCGCAGATTGGGCGGCTGCATAAGTGGTTTGAGTACTCGTCAGAATCTTGTAGAACTTGTCGGTCTCCGCGCTGTAGCGTAGCGAAGAATCGGTGGACAAAAGCTGAGTGATTCGAGCTTGGCGATCGACATCTATTCCACCAACCGATCCGACTTCTGTACCGGTGATACTGTTTTCATCCAGATTCAAGCTCAGCGTTGGGGTGCTACTGATAAAGCCTGAACCTACTGCGTTTTTGACTGTCAAATTGTTACCGCTGACGGCCTCGATAACTGTACCGCTGGTTGACAATTCATCAAAGCGCCAATTGGCGATCAGGCCGCTTTCGGTTGAGGCCAACGTGGTTCGATAGTTGTTCGCTATTTCGGTGCTGCTGCGCACGTCATTGAATATTCGGGCGTCGTACAGTGTGCCACTGAAATACTGGTTGCTGGCCAAGCCGCCGCCGACCAGGTCTTGTTCGCCGCCAAAGACAAAACGGCCGCCAGTGGCCAGAGTCTCGCCGGTCGCCAGGCCTGTGCCACTATCAACTAGCGCGCCGTCGATGTAGACATTCCACGCCCCGCCAACACTATTCCAAGCAACGGAGAGCGTATGTTTGTTGCCATCCAATAGCAATGTCTCGTAATTGACAGCCGATGACACGACAATTGCGCCGGTACCAAAGTCGAGTTCTAATCCACCTGTCACGGACTGGCTGGTCTGTACTGTGAACTCATCGCCGGAGGCGGTGTTGTACGACATGAAGACCGTTTCATACGGCACGTTATTGGCAGAGAACTGTATCTCAAAAGTCGATGCGGTTAATCCAGTGGTCAGACCAACATCGGCCATCAAGTATGTGTCGTTGCCACCATCACTGTTGAGAGTCAGCCCACCGCCGGAGGTCGAGGTTAATTGCGAGCCGCTGGGCGCTGAATTGCCGGTGCTGGCTGTGGCCATGACGGCAGCTGACAGTTCCGACGTGTTGCCGTTGGCACCTGGTGTCGTCGCGGTAACTGTAATCAGTTCGCCCGTGCCAACTGTACCACTGAATCCTGTCAGCGTGATGTTGGTGAAGGTGGCGTTGCCGCTGCCATCGGAATTAACTGTGGTGGATCCCAAGTACTTCTTGGCATCACGTCGATTTAAATCGCCGGTTGTGGGCGTGGCGTAGAAGTGCAGTATCAGTCCAGTCACACTAGCGCTAGTATTTATGGAGCCACTGACAGTGACTGACGTGCCGGCAGGGTTCACGGTCGCAGAACTGATGGCTGGATAGTTCTGCAGATTGTTCGCGCCGGAGTCGGAGTCGCCGGTATCATTCAGCGTCACTCCAGCGCTTCCCAGATTCACAGCTTGCCCCACGTTGCCATAGATCGAGTTGCCCATGATCGAGTTGCCGGTGCCTGCCGTGCTAAGCACATCCACGCCCGAAGTGTAGAGTGTTGAGCCCACTCCGCTGCCTGTGATCGTGTTGCCTTGACCAGCAGTTGTGCCACCCACGGTCGTATTGGTAGCACTATTCTCGATTAATATTCCGCTTTGCTGATTACCCGCGATTAGGCTGCCAGCAGCATTGATACCAACTGAGTTGCCATACAGGAGTGTCCCGCTACTGGCTCCGTCGATTTCTATGCCGGCTGCCGCATTTCCCATCACGACATTGCCCGCACCAATGCCCCCAATTGTCGTACTGTCGGCGCCGTTACTAATGAAGATGCCCGAGCCTCCGTTACCCATCAGTGTCGTACCATCACTGCCGACACCAATCCAGTTGTTTTGTATGAAGTTGTCATCAGAGGTTTCGCCATCGACTTGAACGCCGTCACCGGCATTAGCGGCAATGATATTTAGAAGTGCAGCCGTGGTACCGCCAATGTAATTGGCCGTCGCGCCGGATTCGATGCGAATACCGTCACCTGTATTGCCTCGAGCGCTAGTGCCACTGGCATTGGTGCCGATGTAGTTGCCGGCAATGGTATTGCCAGTTGTGCCTGCGCCGCTGATCACCACACCATTGGCATTGCTTGAAATCACGTTGCGTTCGGCGATATCGGTCGAGCCATCGCCATTGGTGCCCACGAGCGTATTGGTGGCAGCGCTTTGGATCACGATGCCACTTCCCGCATTGCTGATGGAAGTTGAACCATCGGCGCCCAGGCCAATGAGGTTGCCTTGGATGCGAACATTGTTGGCACCTTCGACAGATATTCCGCTGAGCGTATTGCCACTGATGATGTTTCGATCAGCAGTAGTCACACCACCGATCACTGCGTCGCTGCCCAGCACGCGTATACCGTTGCCTGAATTGTTCAGCCCAGCAGCGCCGCTGTCACCGCTGGTCGTCAATCGACCGATGTAGTTACCAGCCACGGTTACATTGTTGGCACCCGATTGGATCTCGATGCCATCGCCGGCAAAGTTGCGGATCAAGAAACCGCGAATGATGGTGTTGTCACCCGTGGACGAAATAGTCAAACCATCGCCCGTCAAGTCAGCGCCATCGATGATGATGGCGGGTTGATTGGCGTTGGCAGCGAAACTATCGTCGGTCGTAGCATTCAGCGTGACTTGTTCGGTAATCGTGGGCAGAATGCTGGAGAGGGCGATCGTATGCACACCCGTGCCCGAGATATTGAAGACGATGGTGTCGGCGCCCGCATTCGAGTTGGCATTCAAGATCGCTTGGCGCAGCGAACCAGCGCCGCTGTTGCTGGTGTTGGTAACGGTGTAAGTGGCTAGCACGCCATCCCACTGGTCGGCCTGGTCGGCTGAAACCAAAACGCCGGTTTCGATAACGCCGACTGAGTACTCGAGTTGCCAGTCGCCGCCCAACTCCTCCAGGCCAGTTAAATCGTTACTGGCCATGACATCTGCTTGTGTCAGTAGCGCCACCTGATCAACAAAGGCTTGTCCAGTTTCGCTGGTAGCCACATCGCAACCGTAGATCAGAATGTCGCCATCGGGCGTTAAGCTGATGCCCCAGCTAGCCAGTTGCTCGGCTGACTCGGGGAGGCTGGTACTATCGAGTGTGAATTGTCCCAGCTGAATTGCGCCATCGCTGCCGTGCGTCACGAAGTGAATCGCATCATAATGCAGGTTGCTACTGGCTAGGGCCTGGCTGATTTGTTCCATGCCATGGCTATGTGGATCAATCAAGACAACTTCGAAGTTGACATGCGCAGAGTCACTGGCATCGAATTGGGCCAGCAACTGCTCAAGATTGTCCAGCCCTGCATCGACGAAGGCAATTTCATTGCGAACAGTCAGACTTGAATCCGTGACATCGGAGTCGACCGGGGCAGATCCGTTATTCGAAGAACCGTTATCTGTGGTCAGCGGTGGATTGAACGTTGTGGGCAGGACTGGACTCTGGCCCAGTTCGTCGCGCAAGCTGGCATCGACTAGCTCTAAGATCGTATCGATTTCAGCTTGGGTTACTTCGTAAGTTACCTGAGAGCCATCCAGGCCTTCGATCATATCCAGAGGTAGAGCAGTTGCGCTGTAGAGCAGGCGATCTTCAAGTACGCAAGCTTCGATGGGGATCGGCAATGAGTGTTCTCTGGGTTGAGCCAGAGACTCGGCCAGTTGTCGCCAAACAGTGAGCAGATTCAGACGCATGAACATTCCCCTCTACCGACGTGGACAGGCCATACGCGCGGGGCTCGCCGCCGTAGGTTGCAGGAGTTTGCACCTGCTTCCGATCTGATTGCGCCAAATGGGGAAGAGGGGGTTCCGACCAGAAGTGCTCTCTTCGAGACTCGGGGTTAAGCGAGAGAGCAAGCGCATCAGGTCAGTGAACTCTACACCCTGCAAAATCTGCGCAACCGTCGGCGCTGCAAGTGGAGCAGTTGTTTTACGTAGCCCGCGGGATCTTTGTCAGCTATGTCGATTGCTCCGGTCTCTGGAGAAATGTTAAGGTCACCTCTCCAAGGCTTTGCCTTGGCGTAGCCGATCTCGCCAGAGATTGGACGTTGATTGGTAACGCGTCCAAAGTCTGGCGACTTCGGCTACGGCAGAAGTCTTGCCTAGCGCCCTGCCCCCTCCCGCAGACGAAGGCTGAACGCCTCGTCTGCGACCTCCCCCGCGACGCGGGGGAGGTGACAGTCACCTCTCCAAGGCTTTGCCTTGGGGAGGTCGAATCGAGCCGTAGCGAGATTCGGGAGGGGTCTGGGCGCACTAGCCGATCTCACCAGAGATTGGACGTTGATTGGTAACGCATCCAAAGTCTGGCGACTTCGGCTACGGCAGAAGTCTTGCCTAGCGCCCTGCCCCCCTCCCGCAGACGAAGGCTGAACGCCTCGTCTGCGACCTCCCCCGCGACGCGGGGGAGGTGACAGTCACCTTTTCAAGGCTTTGCCTTGGGGAGGTCGAATCGAGCCGTAGCGAGATTCGGGAGGGGTCTGGGCGCACTAGCCGATCTCGCCAGAGATTGGACGTTGATTGGTAACGCGTCCAAAGTCTGGCGACTTCGGCTACGGCAGGAGTCTTGCCTAGCGCCCTGCCCCCTCCCGCAGACGAAGGTTAAACGCCTCGTCTGCGACCTCCCCCGCGACGCGGGGGAGGTGACGTCGCCCCCTTCTCAGAGGGCAATTTTCGTCAGAGGCGCTCTGATCGTGATACTGGACGTGCAATTGTCGGCTGGCCCAGTACGCGGCTTGACACGTGGTGGGGTACGACAAGCTACGTTGACCGGGGCGAGGGTAGCCGGCGGGCTGCCGCTGCGGGACTGATTGGGGCCACAGGTACCGGCAATGCACAAGTTGAAAGATACAGAACGTTCGCGAGTCTGTTTGACCTACGACGGTAAAGTGGTCAAACAGTACCGAGGCCACCAGGCCAGACAGCGAATGGAAAACGAAGTGCGGATTCTCGAGCATTTGGCGCGAGTAGCGTGTCCCTTCGTGCCGCGCTTGTTGACGGTCAATCGCCGCGAACTGGAGATTGTGCTCACCGCCTGCGGTGTCGCTGCTACACACGTCAGTCCCCAGAAGCTCAATCAGCTTTTCCGTGAGCTGCGCGAGTACGGGGTTCAGCACGATGATGCCGAACTCCGCAATATCACCTACGATGCTCGCGCAGGCCACTTCTACATCGTCGATTTCGAACTGGCTCGCCTGGTGGATGAACTAGAACGCACTTTCGACAACTTAGACGCGTTGCTCAACTCTGAACTCAGCGACTGATCATGTGTTCCGTTTTCTAAGACGCTCGATAATCTCCAAGTCCATCGCCAGTTCGCCTTCGCTGCTAACTTGAGAATTCAAAAAGTTGATAACCAGTAAAGCGTCGATCGGAGACAGGAACCCATCACCGTTGGTGTCATAGTAGCGCGGCGGGTCGAATGGATTGGGTAGCGTATCGGGCAACTCGCGCGGACCTTCGGTATTCAGCGAATTAATCAGGAGCAGTGCATCCAGCGGAACTACGAACGAGCTGTCGTCCACATCCAGCGAGTTGCGAGGATTCTTCCAGGGCGTGAGTGATTCATCGTCGCGAACCTCTAGCGACACTTCAGCCGACTCATATCCACTGGACTGAATTTTGATCAGGGTGGTTTGGTCGGCATCTAGCAATTGGTCATTCACAATGGTGATCACGAAACCAACGCTCGACTGACCGGCTGGAATTGTGACACTAGCCGGTACGGTCGCCGCGCCCTGTTCGGTGCTGGATAGCTGCACAGTCAGGGCTGCCTGGATATCGCTATTGCCGCGCGTGATGGTGCCTGCAACCTGGCCAGCGTTCTCCAGAACACTGACACTGTCCAGCTGAACTGTCAGCGTTTCAAAATCGGAGACGCGCGTGCTGGTGCTGGCGCTCTCGTATCCGGTTGCCTGCACAGTAACAAACACTAATTGCGATCCATCCAGCAAATCATCATCGACGGCTGTGACATCGAACACAACCGACTCCTGCCCAGCCGGAATGGTCACACTGGTGGGCACGCTGGCTGCCGATGGATCGCTGCTGATGATAGACACCGTCAAGGGCAGATCGATATCGGTGTTGTTGCGCATCACGGTGGCCTTGGCCAGGCCATCTTGCTCGGATATCTCAACTAAATCGATGGCGACCGACAGAGTTTCGTAGTCGGTTACCTGAATCGATTTGGCAGAATCAGGATAGCCGGCCGCTTGGGCTGTCAGCGTCACCGATTGCACTCCATCCAACAGTGAATCGTCGATGGCGCTCAGCTGAAAGTCGAAAGCCGATTGTAGCGCTGGGATCGTGACAGTGGCAGGATACGTCACTTCAGAGTCATCATCGATGATCAGAGTCACTACCAGCGCCTGATCGGTATCGACATTCCCTCGGCTGACCCGCGCCGTGGCCACTCCACCATTCTCTGATATCGATCCGTCAACAATCGACAGGGTCAGTTCTTCTGCATCGGTGACTTGGATCGATGTTGAAGTGGATTGGTATCCGCTGCCGCTGACCGCTATGGAAACCTCTTGTGAACCGTCCAGCAGCGCGTCATCAACAGCGAAGATCGGAAAGGTGGCTGAGGATTGTCCGGCTGCAATGGTCACGCTAACAGGCACATTCGCTTCGGATGTGTCGCCGCTTACTAAATTTAGCACCACCGACTGCGCTAAATCGGTGTTGTTGCGGCGAATGGTGCCCGTCGCAGTGCCGCTTTTTTCGCTCATATTCGCTCGGTCGATCGACAAGCTGAGCGTTTCGACGTCCGTAACCGAGATGGCAGCAGTGGCGGTTGAATAACCTGTGGATTGCGTAGTAATCACGACCGATTGCGTGCCATCGAGTAGGTTGTCATCGACGGCTTCTACTTGAAACTCGACGCTGGGCTGGCCGGCTGGAATAGTGACCTCGGCAGGCACAGTGAGCTCCGACAGATCGCCACTGGTCAGTTGCACAACCAGCGGTAGATCCAAATCGGTATTCAGACGTCGAAGCGTGACTGTGGTGATGCCGTCAAGCTCTGGGATACTGGATAGGGCCATATCCAACTGCAGCTCTTCCGCATCAGCCACGCTCACATTGGCTAAACCATCGGCATATCCGGCAGCCGACGCAGTTAAAGCCACAGTTTGCAATCCATCCAGGATCGCATCATCAACGGCCATGACTTGGAAACTGACTGAGGCCTGATTGGCAGGTATGGTCACTGATTCAGGTACGGTAGCTTCGCTGATGTCCGCGCTTTGAAGACTTACGACTAATGGCTGTGTGTTATTGAAATTGCTGCGTGAAAGTGTGGCCGTAGCGACACCGTTGCGTTCGCTGATCGTCGGGGTATTCAAGATAATACTTAGAGATTCCGCATCGAGCACAGTGATAGTCTGTTGAGCGCTAACATAACCACTGGCGCTGGCGGTGATGCGTACGACTTGGGGATTCTCGAGCAAAAAGTCATCAACTGCCGTGACCGTAAAATTAGCAGAGGATTGGCCCGCAGGAATAGTGACACTCGCTGGCACGGTAGCTTCGGTCAGGTCGTCGCTGAGGAGGTTGACCGTTAAGGCTTGTGTAAGGTTGGTGTTGTTACGCCTGACCGTGGCCGTGGTGGATCCACCTTGCTCGCTTATTTCGCTGACTTGAAAACTCAGGGCGAGTGTTTCGTAGTCGCTGACCAGCAGGCTAGTAGTATTGCTGGCGTAACCAGTCGCCGAAGCAGAGAGCAAAACCGTTTGAGTACCGTCGAGCAGATTATCATCCACGGCCGTGACGCTCGCGGTAGCCACGGCAACTCCGGCCGGAATGACGATACTTGCGGGCACCGTCGCTTCCGTGGTGTCGCTACTGGATAGATTGACCACCAGCGGCTCGTTGATATTGGAATTTGTCCGACGAACAGTGAGCGTAGTTGTGCCGCCGTTTTCGCTGATCGATATGTCTGTCAGTTGCAATTCAAAGCTGCCTGCATCCACAATGTTCAACTCGGCGGTTCCAGTTTTATAGCCTGAAACATTGGCCGATACCGTTACCACAGTGGTTCCTTCCAGGACGGAATCGGGAATGGCTGTGGCCGTGAAGCTGGCAGACATCTGGCCGGCTGGAATAACGATCGAGCTCGGCAAATCTAGCGCGGTCGCATCGGAGCCAGACATGGTCACCGTTAGTGGTAACCAGGTCTCGGTGAAACTACGCGTAACGGTAACAGTCGTCGATCCACCCGCTTCATCGATGGTGTTGGGCGCGAATGATACGGCCAAGGCCGGGGCGTCTTCCACGTCGATCGTGTTAATCGCAGCATCGAAACCTGCCGCTGTTGCCCGCAGAGTTACGATTTGAGTTGGATCCATCAAACCATCATCAATGGTATTGATGAAGAAATTCGTCCAGTCCGATCCAGCGGGAATCGTCACGCTCTGCGGTGTAGTCAGTTCGGTGAGATCGCTGCTGGAGAGATTGACCGTGAGTGCCGACGTCGTGGGCCCAGTGCGACGCACATTGGCGATAACTTGCCGACCCTCGACTGCGTGCCGCAGGCCAATGCCCAGCGACAAATTAGGAGCCGTTGATTGAACGAATCCGTCGACTGAAAAATTGTATTCCGCTTCGTCTACATCGTTGGAGTAGATGCGCACCTGTCCAGCGTGGTAGCCAGCTGTGGTGGTCGTCATACCAACTGTGAATAGTTCGCCGACGCCTGGGGCCAGCGTACTGGATACTCCGCTGACCAGCGTAAAGCCTTCGGGCACCTCTATGCGGTTGACGAGTAAGGGTGCGGTGCCATGGTTGACCAGGCGAAAGGTCTGAGTCGGGACAACTGCGTTGACAGTGACTTTGCCAAAATCGTAGGGCGTTGAGCGCTGGTCCAGCACAATACGTTGCGGGTCCATCTCTTCCACCCGCGCTTCTGGACCTCCCGTAGCACTGACCACAAAGCTAACCGTCTTGAGGACCCGAGTGCCGATACGAAAATCGACGGACCAAGTACCCAGAGCTGCGTTGGCTGGCAGGTTGGTAAAGTAATACCAATAAGAACTGGAGTAGTCAGCCGGAACGGTGAGGTTGATAGTTGAGAAGGTCGAACCATCGGGCCGTTTGTAGTGTGCTTGAATAACATCGTTTCGCCGAGCGCCGGACATAACAATCCACGCATACACACGCTCGCCTGGGCTAAACTCGCCGACGTCCGATGAACGTTCGCCCAAGTGATTCAGGAGGTCATAATTGGTAACGCCCGCATCGGTGATACCCTGCAGGTCCAGCACGTGGGGCAGTGGATCGATCCAATATGCATTGGGATCCAGAAAGGTCTCTACAGCCAGCCCTTGATAATAAACGGCGAAGTGCAAGTGTGTGCCCGTAGAGTTGCCCGAACTGCCTTCCATGCCAATGACTTGACCTCGCTGCACCTGCTGTCCAACTTTTACATGCACTGAGTCTCGACGCATGTGGTAGTAGTAGGTGATCAGTCCGCCGCCGTGATCGACAGCGACAAAGTTGGCTGGTCCACCTGGGACAATGTTGCCGAGCGTACCCCGATTGCGATCAAAGTTGCCATCGACCGCTTGGATGATCGTCCCCGAGGCGGCGGCCACGATCTCGATGCCTTCGTCCATCGCAGCGTTGTTGGAGCCGCCCGTATCAATCGCATCGTGTCCATTGTAGCTGTGAGGTCCGCCGCTGACGTCGCGAACACCGGCCGTGGGATCCAAGTCGTTATAGTTGGTCAAAGTTAAGTCTTCGCCAACCCTTCCGTTTTCAGGCCACACAAACTTTTCCGCCAAGACAATGGATACCGGTGTAAATGTAAATGAGAACGTGTTGTCTGTTTCGTTGGTCTCATTGACGCTGCTCCCCGAATCTACTTGCACTTCGACGGTATGCAGCCCGCCATTTTCGGCATACCAGCCGACATGAATTGCGAACCAAGAACCGAAGGCTAACCCCTGGCCCCAAGTTATGTCGGTATGGGACAGCTCGACACCCTGAACTTTAAACGACAGCGTATAGTTGGCATTACCTGCCAGGGCTTCAGTGTTGAAGTCCATGCGGACGCTAATCTTCTGTCCAATGACAGGCTGGGCAATCGGGTTTCGATTGCCATCGACCAAAGATGCACTGGTGATTTGCAGATTGGCGAGCAGCCGCCGATCTTCGAGCCCTTCCAGGGTAAGCCGTCGCCGATGGTTGCTAAGACGTTTTGGATTACGCCGCCAATTGAGAGGGGATCGCATGACATTACCTTAAAGACTCATCTTTGGCGCGACACCCATTGTGAGTTACTCGCCACGCCGACAATAAATTAACAAACCAATCACGGGCCGATCGGCTTCTTGCCGCAATACTTCTGGCTGGATTTGAATCTCTTTAAATCCAGCCGCGGACAACCAGCTGATAACTTGCTCACTACTGTGGGCATAGCGCCCACTGGGACAAAGCCGATACGGAGTGCTTGTCCGTTTGTCACTGTCTTCTTCCAGCGTGAAGACGAATTGTCCACCAGGCTTGAGGGCTTGCCATATACAACCAAAGACGGGCGACAAGTCACCAAAGTAGTTTAAAGTATCAGCCGAAACAACCCAGTCGAACTGCCTAGAACAAGTTGTGAGGTAATTGGTGAGTTCCATATGAACTAGTTTGTCATACACATTTAACAGTTTGGCTCGTTCGAGCATTCCTGCGGAAAGATCCACGCCTACTAAACATTTAGATATGGCGCGCAAGGCAGGGCCACATAAACCGGTTCCACAACCGGCATCGAGCACCTGGAGGTTGTTTCTGGTTTCATGCCAAACGACCTGGGCAATTAGCTGCGGCGCACGATACTCCAAGCGGGCCAGGTCTTCATCGAATTGCTGGGCAAACTGATCGAAAACTTGGGCAACATATTGATCGCTCGCGCGGCCGGGAGCCGTCTCTTGACCTAGCGCCGCCGCGATATGTTGGGCAGTTGGGTTATCCGGCTGTGCCAGTAACCAGGCGCGGGCCGCCTCGGCTGCCTCGCCCAGGCGACCAGTACGACGGAGAATGGCGACACGTTGGCGATGCAGTTGGGGGGCGCACTGAGTACGGGCCAGTCCGCGCTCTAAAACGGTGAGGGCCTGTGCACTGCGTTCAAGTTTCTGATAACTGCGAGCCAACGCGGCGTACAGTCGACTATCGTCTGGGTCGATGTCGATCGCTTGCTGAAAACAGACGACCGAAATTTCGTAACGTTCCATGGCCTGTAGCACGGTGCCCAGCAGTCCGAAAACTGAACTGTCAGTGGGCTGCAGCGCCCGGTAAGTGCGCAACGCGGTCTCGGATTCACTGAGCCGCTGGGCATTGAAGCATAAGCTGCCCAAGTCTTTCCATGCGGCCGCATAATTCACGTTGAGCTGAGTGCATTGTTGCAGGCGAGTGATCGCCTCATCGATCCGTTTCTGCTTCGACGCCGCCACCGCCGCCAAGTGCAAGGCCTCGACCCGCTTGGGCTGCGCCGAGAACAATTCCAACGCGATCGTTTCAGCTGTGTGAAAGTCGTAGGACACGAGATGCTGCACAGCCTGGGCCCAGAGCGACTCGGCGGAGTCAGGTGGATTGGGGCGCTGCCTGCGCCGACGAGGAGGACCTGGCATGATCGAGTTTCTATTTGAAAAAGGGAACCTAAAGTTTACCCTTGGCCTGAGAGGTTACACTATAGGCTGTTTGACTCGGCCGAGCACGTAGACGCACCCGCGTGCTTAGAGAGATCGTACAGCTTTTTAACCCGTTGCAGCGAAACTATTTGTGTGGTGCATTCTGCTGCAGACACTTCCACTTCGGTAACGAGCCCCCCTCCCGGAGCCTAGCTTAAAGCTGGCTCCGACCTCCCCCAAGCAAAGCTTGGGAGAGGTGACATAAAGCCCTCCGTACAACTGACTTAAAAGCTGTACGATCTCTAGACAAATGAGGTAACCATGAACCCACTCCGTTTTTGCTCAACCTGGATGCTCTTGGCAGGCTGGTGTTGCATAGCAACCGCGCAAGATCCGCAGCGCGTCACCAAACTTTCCGAGCAGGCCAGCTCCATTACCCAAGCCCTGGACCAAGCCAAGTGGGATGAGGTCCTCGAGCACTTCGATAAGACCATGAAGTCGGCGCTGCCGAAAGATGCCCTCGTTAAGACTTGGGGCGGGATTAACAAACAGTTCGGTTCGCTCAAATCGATTGCCGGTACGCGGCATGCGAAAGCCGACAAGTATGACGTGGTTTTGGTGACGTGTGAATTCGAACGTGGCCGAATGGATCTGAAACTGGTGTTCGATGCCGACGATCATGTGGCCGGGTTGTTCTTGTTACCTGCAGGCAAATACACGCCTCCGGCGTACGCCAAGACCAAAGAAGTCTCCACGCGCGAAGTATCGATCGGTCGCGGACTACTAAACTTACCTGGCACAGTCATGTTGCCCGCGGGCGCCAGTAGCGAACAACCAGTAGCGGCGGTCGTGCTGGTGCATGGCTCGGGTCCGCAGGATCGAGACGAAACGATTGGACCCAACAAACCGTTTCTCGACTTGGCGTATGGCCTGGCTTCACAGGGTGTCGCCGTGTTGCGTTACGAAAAACGCACCAAACAATTCGCCACCGTGATGGCCATGCAAGCCAAGAAGTTGACTGTCAAGGAAGAGACGATCGATGATGCGGTGGCCGCGTTTGAACTATTGAGACAGCAGAAAGCGATTGATCCCAAGCGAGTCTATATTTTGGGTCACAGTCTGGGCGGTAACTTACTGCCGCGCATCGCTGCCCTCACTCCACAGGCAGCCGGTTACATCGGTCTGGCCGCATCGGCTCGCCCGCTTGAAGACCTGGTCTTGCAACAAACTGAAGAAATTCTGGCTAGCAGTCAACCCAGCGCGGAAGAGCAAGCGGAACTGGAGAAGCTGAGGGCTCAAGTGGCTAAAGTCAAATCCAACGAGTTAACCGCCGACACTCCTGCCAGTGAATTGCCACTTGGTATCCCAGCCGCCTACTGGCTCGACCTACGCGATTACCAGCCGGCAGAACAAGCCAAGCAGATGACCGCTCCACTCTTTTTGGCGCAAGGTGGTCGCGACTATCAAGTCACCGACGACGATTGGAAACTTTGGCAAGCCGCGCTCAAAGACAAATCCAATTGCACTTTGAAGTTGTATGAAAACTTGAACCACCTCTTCATGCCCGGCCAAGGCCGCAGCCAGCCGTCTGAGTACACCCGCGAAGGCCACGTCGATGAACAGCTAATCAAGGACCTGGCAGCCTGGATCGTTAATCCCTCCAAGGCTTAGCACTTTGGAGTGCGGTACTTTAGAGTGCGGTGCCAACTGGCGGTACGGTTGGGTTATCACATCAAAGCTACGGCTACGCCGCAGCACTCCAAAGCGCAGTCCAATGGTTTGCAGATACTTGATTAAAGGGTGCTGAGCGGCTGGGGACAGCCGCTCTACACCAAGGCTGCCGCCTTTGGAGTGCGGTGCCATCTGGCACCGCTTTGATGTAAGTAGAGTCTCCCGCGCGAAGCTGGCTACGCGCGATTCGAACTCTCCAAGGCGAACTCTTGAATAGGTGATGTGTCCATCTCTTCACTGCTCAACCCATCAATTGGCAGGTCGAGATCTGCCTCTTCATGATCAGCCAAGGTGGCTCGATGCTGCGCAGCTAAGATCAAGTACAGAGCTGGTACTACAAACAGCGTAAAGATAGTTCCGATCGCCATTCCGGCCACTAGCACAATGCCGATACTATTGCGAGCTTCGGCACCCGGACCAGTGACCAACACCAGCGGGTAGTGACCACAGACAGTTGCAACCGAAGTCATCAGAACCGGTCGCAAGCGCGTTTGTGAGGCTTCGCGGATCGCTGCCAGTTTGTTGTAACCGGATTCCTGAAGGTGATTGGCAAACTCAACGATCAGGATACCGTTCTTGGCAACCAGACCGACCAACGTGATTAGTCCTACTTGCGAATAGATATTGATCGTGGTCAAGCCCAAGAACGTCAATACTAAGGCACCGGAAATTGCTAATGGCACCGAACCCAAGAGCACAATCAAGGGATCGCGGAACGAATGAAACTGGGCTGCCAGGACCAGATAGATCATGACCAGTGCAAACCCAAGAGTCACAGTCAGGGCTGAGCTTTCTTGGCGAATCTGACGCGACTCCCCGCCATAGTCCAACGTGGCTGAAGGACCAAGCACGTCGCGGGCAATCTCCTCCATCGCGTCGATGCCTTTTTCTTTGGTCACACCCGGGAGCACACCGGCAAAGACACGCAGCGAACTCTGCTGCTGAAACTTGGTCAACGTACGCGGAGCCGTCACGGGCTCAATCGTGGCAAAGTTGGAGACAGGAATCAGTTCACCGGCAGGCGTCCGAATCTTTAGATCCATCAACGAGCCGGCCGACTGTCGATCGACTTCAGCCAGTTGCGGTATCACCTGGTATGAACGATTGAAGTAGTTGAAGCGATTGACATAACCACCGCCCAGCAACACGCCCAACTCCTGGGCTACTGCGGCCAGGTCCATATTCAAATCGGCCACACGCTCGCGATCGACCGTCACGCGGGCTTGAGGTAAGTCCAACTTCAAATCGGTATCGGAGAACATAAACAGGCCAGTCGTTCTGGCTCTGGCAGTGATCTCCGCGGCCAGGTCAGCCAATTGCTCTGGAGGCTGATCACTCTTGACGATTAGCTCGACGTCGTACTGACCTGCTCCAGGCAGTGGGGGAATCAGGATCGGAAAGGGTTCAATGCCTGGAACTTTGGAAACGATACCGAACACTTCGGGAAACATTTCGGTAGTGCTACGCGTACGTTCACGAAAATCTTTGGTGATGATGCCGCCAAAACCTGAGTTGGCACTTACCAGTGCCCACATGTATTTCGATTCAGGCAACTCGGTCAAGCGCCCCGAGACATCTTGAGCCCACTTGGTAGTTGATTTGAGCGTAGCATCCGGTGCTGCCGACATGAATACAGCGATCGCACTTTGATCTTCGACCGGGGCCAATTCTTTGCCACTGAACATATACAGCGGAGCAGCAGCCAAGGTGATCAACAAAGTGGCCACAACTATGGCCCAGCGAAGCTCGAGGGCTATGCCCAGACAATACGTGTAGAGGCGACGAACCGTTTCAAATCTTGCATTGACGAAACGCGTCAACCAACTTTCTTTGCCCGAAGGATGGACCATTTTGGCACTCATCACCGGCGACAAAGTTACGGCCACCACGCCGGAGACGACGACTGCGGCTGCCAATGTAAAGGCAAACTCACGGAAGAGCATGCCGGTCAGTCCACCTTGGAATCCAATCGGCGCATAGACCACTGCCAGCGTGACTGTCATGGCAATGATCGGACCGACCAGTTCACGAGCCCCCACCAGCGCAGCTCTGGTGCGTGTCATACCCGATTGCACGTGACGCTGAATGTTTTCGACGACGACGATGGCATCGTCGACAACCAAACCCACGGCCAACACAATCGCCAATATTGTTAACAGGTTCAAGGAGAATCCCATCAACATCATCAGTACGGTTGCGCCGATAAGCGAAACGGGCATGGCAATCAGTGGCACCAGGGCAGTTCGCAACGATCCCATAAACAAAAAGACCACCAGCCCCACGATACCGATCGTTTCAGCCAGGGTGTGCGAGATCTCGGTCAGCGCGTCTTCCATGAATTTGGTGGCATCAAAGGCCAACTGCATATCGATATGCGCGGGCAGAGTGGGCCGTAATTTCTCCAGCTCCAATCGCAGTTTGTGGGCCACGTCGATTTCGTTGCTGCCGGGCAGTGGCCATACCGAAACATAGACCGCTTCCTTGCCACCATACATGGCCGTGGCCATCGGCTCTTCCGAACCCAGTTCGATACTGGCCACATCGCGCAGGCGAGTGATCGCGCCGTCGCGCTGCGAGACGATCAGGTCCTTGAACTCGTCGACTGTTTTCAAGTCGGTGTTGGTCAGCAGATCAATTTGCACAGCATCATTACGCACGCGACCGATGGCGGCCAGGTAGTTGTTACGCTGCAGTGCCGTGTAAACATCGCCAGGCGTGAGATTCAGTTCGCTCAGCCGATAGGGTGAAATCCAGATGCGCATCGCAGGGGCCTGGCCCGCTTCAATGCCCACGCGTTGCACGCCCGGCAAGATAGACAACTGCGGTTGAATGTTGCGGTTGAGCCAATCGGTTAGGGCGGAGATATTCAGTTTGTCGGAGGTGAAACTGATATAGAACGAAGCGTACGGTCGGTCGGCACGCTGCAGTTCGATCTGCGGCGGTTCAGCTTCGGTCGGTAACTGGCGCCGCACTTGTTGCAAACGCGCGTTGACTTCGGCCAGCGCTTGCGTGCTGTCATGATTGAGTTTCAAGCGGACCGTGATGACGCTAGCGCCGGCGGTCGAGGCAGACTCGATGTAATCGATGCCCGCAATCGACGACACCGCTTGCTCGATAGGCGTCGTCAAGAAACCACGTACTGCTTCGGCGCTGGCACCGATGTAATACGTGGTGATCAGGATCGAAGTGCTCTCCAGCTTGGGATACTGCTGGATCGGCAACATGAACATGGCCCGAAAACCAATCAGCACGATGGCTAGATTGACCACGATGGCCAGAACGGGCCGACGGATGAATATATCGGTAATGCTTCGCACGCAGCGTTTTCCTGAGATAGATGTATAGTTCGATCAGCAGCAGCCGCGCACTACGGAGCGAACTCCACCAATGCACCTTCGCGCAACTTAAACGAGCCTTCGGCCACGACCTGGTCGTCGGGCTGCAGGCCATCGAGGATACTTACTCGCTGGCCTACACTCTGGCCTACGTTAACAGTTCGAGCTTGAGCTCGTGGTTTATTCTCTTGGTCGTTTTCGGCCACGTACACAAAGGTGTTCATCGGTGCGCGACGAATGGCTTCGGCAGGCACCGACATCGTCTTTAGTTCGGGTCCATAGTCAACAACGACGCGCACCGAGTCGCCCGGCCGCAGTTGAGGTGGAATCGGTTTGAGCAGAGCGCGGCCCATGAGATTGCGCGACAGTCGATCCGCCCGGGCGTCCAAGGCAATGATCGTCGCCGGGTAGTCTGCAGCTTCATCGACCAACTTGACTTGATGACCAACACGCACAGTATCTGCGACGTGCTGGGGAATCATAAAATCGATGTGCACAAAGTCATCGGCGCTTTGCAGGGTGGCGATCTGAAAACCACTGGGCAAAAATTGACCTAGATGCGTATTGCTCAGGCCAACGCGACTTTTGAAAGGTGCCGTGAGCGTCTTGCGGGCAATGACCGCTTTCAGCTGTTCGACTTGGGCATTGGCTTGATCATAAAGCGCTTGAGCTTCTTCAACCTCGGCGGCAGTCACCGCATCAGACGAAGCGGCTTTCAGCATGCGACTCAAGGTCGACTTGGTCAGCCGCACGCGTGCCTCCGATGCCAGCAGCTCGGCCTGTTCAACGCTGGTGTCCAATTCAACCAACACTTGACCTGCTTCGACCATTTCGCCTGATTCAAAACCCAAGCGACGCACCGTGCCCGCCACTTCGTTGCTCAGCGTAATCGATTGCGGCGCTAGCACTGTACCGATGACAGTCGTTTGCAAGCGATAAGCCACCTCGGTGATGTCCGCCCTACGGACGACGATGGAAGGTTCCGGCGGTGGTGGTAGCGCAGCGGCCGCTTGATTCATTGCGTATTTGGTATAGGCAATCGCGGCCCCCACTCCAATAACGGCGGCTACCAAGACAATTGAGCCTACTATTTGATCGCGAGTTCTCATGGAACTTGGAAAGCCTTTGGCTGATTATGGAGATACTGGACAATCGTCCATCTATGGTAACTGCCTGGGTAGAAAGTCTCTAGATGAAAGTGCTTACTTGCCGCCGGCCACAATCCAACGATTGTTAAGACTGATTAATAAACCCAGAAGTTCACCTGAAGCTGTATCAATCACTGCCGAACCTTCAAGCGACTTGTGTAAAGGCATCGCTTCATTAATCTCAATCACACCTGCGGAAGAAACCGCAGCTCTGGATGCGTTTAAGGGCAAGGGCTCGCTCATCTCAGGATTGACCACCAGGAGCGGGCTCTTGCCACTCCAACTTTGCTTGGCAATTCTTTGGCGCGGCCATAGCGGCAAACTCAAACCAGCGGGAATGGCCACGGTGGCAATCGGACCTTGAGGGTTACTTTCAGGCGGCGTAAACGGTTCGGAACGACCACCGATCTCTAGATTGAAAGGCACCTTGGCATCTGCTGCCGATTTCAGAAAGCTAGCGGGCACCCAAGCTTGATTGCCTTCCAGCGGCAGGCACCAGCTCTGTACACTTCTGCGTCGACTGAATCCCAAAAACGAAGCTTGCCAACTGGCTGCCATCCGCACGACGCGCGGCAGTGGCTGCCGGTCCGATTGTGCTGACCAGGGCCCCGTGGCAATGTGCGGTTCCCATGACAACCAATCCGCATCTGCTTTATCGGCTAGTCCAAAGCGATAACCAGTGACCACTTTATCGCCCGGTGGATCGGGTGTCGCGAACGATACGCCACCACGCAGCCAAGAGGTAAACGAATCGACCGATAAGTTTACGCCCGCCAAGTTAGCATCGACCTTGATTCCACCGGTCGACCACCACACGCTGTTGTTGCGTACCAGGTCGGCATACTCGGGCTCGATAATGATCTGCACACTCACGCTCGCGCCATCAGAGGCTAAAGAAACATCGGCCACGCGTCCGACTTCCAGACCGCGATATGTAATTGGGGCTCCTCGAACCAGACCATGGCGCTGCCGCGCCTCCAGTTCCAACTCCAACGAACCTTCGCGGCGTGTCAGCGGTGGTGCTTCGGCCAGTCCTACAAACTCAGTGGCCGCTTCGGACTTACCCAGGGGTGGTTCGATAGCGATGTACCTGCCAGCGATGAGTGTATCGAGTCCGCGAACTTCGCTGATGTCCAGTCGCGGCCGTTCGATCCAGAACTGAGAACCACTGCGGGCCAGTTCTTGAGCGGTTCCGACCAGGCGGATACCAACCCACACCGACTCGAGTTGTTCCGATAAATCCACAAAGGTGACTTCGCCTACATCGATCCCCAAGTAACGCACAGGATCGCCGGCCGACAGACCTTCGCCGGCTGGGAAACGCACGCGGACATCGACCGAGTCGCGCTCCGACATGCCCAGTGGATTTTCTTGACCTTCAAACTCCGATTGGTGCTTGCCCTGAGGATCACCGGGAATGGCGCCCACATATTTCGCACCAATGACTGTATCGAGTCCCGTGACCTGGCCAAGTCTCAAACGCGGACGTTCGATCCAGAATCGACTGCCTTCAACTGCGATGCGCCGATGTTCAGGCATCAACTCAATTTGCACATCGATGCCTTGCATGTTCTCGGTCAGATGGACAGCTTTCACAGCCCCCACGTCGATGCCGCGATACCGCAAGGTATCCCCCGGTTTGATTCCATGACCTTCGCGAAAGTGCACCACAATCTTCTCGCCCGGTGCACGAAGAGCACTGAGCGATACACCGAGGGCCAGCAGCGCACATAACCCGGTCAGCCACCAAAGTCGCGTCCGCCAACGTCTGGCGGCAACTTGCCCGCTAGGCCGCACTGCGGCTTGAGGTATATCGATTGTCATAATATCCGTTTCGGGCGTATTGAGTGCTGAAGAATAATTTGCGATAAGTTGGCACGGCGATGTATTATTGTCTCCTTTCGCTCCGCGAAAGGCAAAGCGGTACAGCGGGGAAGCCAAAGCTTGCCTTTCGCGGAGCGAAAGGAGACTATATGCATATTCGCGAACCGCTGGAAATTCTTTTTATTGTGGGGGCCGCCGTCGCGATTCAGTGGGCTCACAATTACTTGGGCTCTAGCCACGCCTGGTGGCTGATTTGGGCTGTCGTGGCCGTGGCCGCTTTCAAGACCGGCTACTATTTCGCCGAAACCTTGTGGCATTTGGTGCAAGCCACTGCCAGCGATTTGCCCTATCATCGCTTTTTGTTGCTCATGGCCTACAACATGGCCGAAGTTACGCTTTCGTTCTCGGTCGACTTCTATTGCCTCAAGCAACTCGATGCGGAGAGTTTCTCGGGGATGGCAAAGGGCTTAGACGGAGCCGAACTGCTGTTCGAGTGCTTCTATTTCAGCGTGCTGAATTTTTCGTTCTTTGGCTACGGCGATATAATTCCGGCCCATATTCCGGCCAAGCTGGTCATGCTGATGGAAGTCATCACCGCGTTTTCGACCGTGATCTTCTTGCTGTCGGACTTTGTCAGCATGAAAGAATCCATGCGCAAGTCCAAGTAGCGGAATGCGTCAAGCATTTCGAACGCTCCGCATCGCGGCGTGAACAGATCAAGACGAAAGCCTTGACGGCTTCCGCTACGGACGGTGATTAATTGAGCTGCGATTGAAACTGATCGAAGAGATACTGGCTGTCGTGCGGACCAGCAGAGGCTTCGGGGTGATACTGGACGCTGAAGGCTTTCAGTTCCTTGTGGGTTACGCCGGCAATTGTGTTGTCATTCAAGTTGCGATGGGTGATACGCAACGTTGAGGGCAGCGAAGCTTCATCGACAGCAAAGCCGTGATTCTGCGAAGTGATTTCGACTTTGCCACTATCGACGTTCAGCACCGGTTGGTTGCTACCGCGATGGCCGAACTTGAGTTTGAAAGTCTTGGCTCCGCATGCCAGGCTGAGCAGTTGATGACCCAAGCAAATACCGAAGACGGGTTTCTTGCCTAGCAGCTCTCGAATGGTTCCGATCGCATACTCCAGCGGCTCTGGGTCGCCAGGGCCGTTGGACAAAAAGATTCCATCCGGATTCAGCTTGAGTACGTCCGCCGCGGTAGCTGTGCCAGGCAGAATGGTGACCTTATTACCACGCTCTGCCAGATGACGCGCGATATTCCACTTCATGCCATAGTCGAGGCACACGATATGTGGATGCTGACCAGTGGAAGCAGTCGGTGGTGTGATGGCTTCTAACTGAAAGAGCCCTTGATCCCAACTGCGTACGCGCTCGGGGATCACTTCACGCACCAAGTCGCGGCCGACCAGGCTGGGGCTTTCGACCGCTTTTTCAATCAGCGAAGCATCATCCAAATCGATCGACGAGATCACGCCTTTGAGCGCACCCTTGCTGCGAATATGACGCACCAAGGCGCGAGTATCGATACCCGCTAGTCCGACGATATTGTTTTGTTTCAGGTAATCTTGCAAGCCGCACTGCGAGCGAAAATTGCTGTGAATGCGACAGCCTTCGCGGACAATAAAACCCGCCACCTGCGGTTTGCCACTCTCAACGTCTACAGGGTTGGTACCGTAGTTCCCAATTTCGGTATACGTCATGGTCACGATCTGACCACGATAGCTGGGATCGGTGAGAATTTCTTGATAGCCGGTCATCGAAGTATTGAAAACAACTTCACCCGACGTTTCGCCTCGAGCTCCGAAAGCTATGCCTTCAAAAATCGTCCCATCTTCCAAAGCCAACTTGGCAACTTCACCGAATTGTGGCAACGTTCAAGACCTCCCAGCCCGTCTGCAAGCGTGTCGTAGATAAACTTGCAAGATTATAGAGGCAGAGGAAGTTTTGCGGAAGGAGCATCGCTCCTCCGTAGCCGAAGTCGCCAGACTTTGGACCCTGTAGCCGAAGTCGCCAGACTTTGGACTCGTAGCGCTAGCGATCAAAGATCCAATCTCTGGCGAGATCGGCTACGAAAATTTGATCCAATCTCTGGCGAGATCGGCTACGAAGACTTGTTCCAATCTCTGGCGAGATCGGCTACGAAAACTTACTTAAATGCGTTTTCGTCGAATTCGGCGAACTCGGCAGGCTGGCCGAAGCCGTCATCGAATCCACCTGCGTCAGCGGGCGCCATTTCTGCGCCCACGCCAGCCATGGCTTGCTGGCTAGCCAACGCTTCTTTGGCAGCTTTCTTGCGAGCCTTGCTTTCTTTCATGGCCACGACGCCAAATGCGACCCACAGGCCAACCATAAACAGAATCCACATCACGGGCCAAAGGATCGCTGGCATGGGTCGTCTATTAAAAAGAAGGTAATTGGGACGTGGAGGTTACTGCTGACAAAGGCACAGGCTGAAAGCCGGAGGCAAAAGCATACCGATCCCTAGCCGTAGCCGAAGTCGCCAGACTTTGGAATCGACAAGCGTGATTCAACCAATCTCTGGCGAGATCGGCTACAAAGTTACACAGGCTGGAAGCCTATGCCACATGCCGCAGCCTTTACACTAGTCGCCTGGGGGCTGTTTCGTCAAGTTTTGTAGCCAAAAGTCGCTGAAACGTTACAATGTGACCGACTTTTCAGATTTCCGACGCCCGAGGTGAGTGCTGCTGAGACTTGACCCTGTGCCCTGATTAAGCTGGACAGAGGTTAGCCGGTAGTGCCAGAAACCACCTCACCACCCCTGAAGAGACTGGTTTCGGCTGCATTCATTACGTCAGTGCACAGGTGAATCCGTGGTTCAAGACAATAACGTGGAATGGTTCGCTTCGCTGAGTATTGGCGAACTGCTGCGTGCAATCTGGCAGCAACGAACGAGCGTAGTTGCCGTAACTCTCGCCATGGCTTTACTATTGGCAGTTGTCGTGTGGCTCTTGCCGGTCAAATACGATTCCGACGCGCAGTTGCTCGTTCGCTTGGGACGCAACACACTTTCCAGCGATCCAACCAGCAGCATCACTCCAACCGTCTCAGTCCAAGAAACCCGCGTTTCTCAAGTCAACTCCGTTAAGGAAATGTTGCAGAGCCGCGCTCTGGCCGAACAAATCGTCGACCAGATTGGGGCGGAAAGAATTCTCGAACCCCATGGCATCGTCGAAACGGCCATGCAAGGTTTGCTGGGGCTGATTCCTTCCGGCGGCGGTGGCGGCAGCGATGATGTCGAAGGTGAATTGACCGGCGAAGAAACCGAAGCTCATCTGCAAAAAGAAGAAGCGATCGCCAAGCTGCAGGACAACATCGAATTCACCACCGCTAAAAACGCGTATACAATCCATGTCCGCGTCCGTTCCGGCTCGCCTTACTTGTCGCAGGATCTTCTGAGCGCTCTGATCGAACAGTACCAGATCTATCACGTTAACGCGTATCGCAACGGCGGCGCGCTGGGCTTCTTTGAAACGCAAACCGACAAAGCGTATACCGAAGCTGTAGCGGCCAAGGAAATGGTGCGCCAAGCCAAAGACGATATGGGCTTGATCGAAATCGAATCTGCTCGAGCCGCCTTGCGGGAACAATTGTCTCAAGCCCAACGGGAGCTCGATCAAGTCGAAGTCGATCTGGCAGCCACCTCTTCTGAAGTCAATCGCTATCAGGTCGAGATGAAGGCCACGCCTGAACGCATTAAACTGGAAACGATCACCGGTATCACGGCCAACACCGGCGATGGCATGCGGCAACAACTCTACGCGCTGGAGGTTCAAGCCAAAGAACTGTCAGCTCGCCTGCGCGAAGATCATCCTCAGCTCCGCGCCGTCCGCGAGCAGCTAGAAGCGGTCACTGCGATCGCCAGCAGCGAACGCAAAGAACAGCCGCAGAATCGCGAAGCCATCAATCCAGTGTATCAGCAACTGGAAATTGCCTACCGGTCAGCTTTAGTACGCAAAGATGGACTGGAAGCTCGTCGCGGTTCCCTCAAGCAACACCTGGTCAACTTGGATGAGAAGATCTTCAAGCTGAACAAGAACGAATTGGATCTGACGAAACTCACCTGGCAAGCCACGTTGGCCGAGAACGTTTATTTACAGAATGCTCAAAGCCGCGACAAAGCTAAGCTGCTCGAGAGTCTCGATAGCGAAGGTCTCAGCGAAATAGCCGTGGTCCAACCCGCCTCGCTGCAACTAAAGAAGGCTAGTCCCAAGCGGTTGATTCTCTTAGTCGCTTCGCTGGTGCTAGCCGGAGGCATGGGCATTATGCAAGCGCTAGTGCGAACACTCATGATCCGCCTGCCTCAACCGCCAGCAGGCCCGATGCATGACGATATTGACCTAACGCCACGCCTGGTTGCTGAATCCACCGGCGAAGAAGTTTCGAACTTCAAATTTCAGATTTCCAACTCTCAAGTCTAAATAGCTACACGTAGCAGCGTCTCTCCGAGACGCTGATTGGTTCACGTAGCAGCGTCTCTCCGAGACGCTGATTTGCCAGTCTCGGAGAGGCTGGCCTACGTGACGAGACGCTGATTTGCCAGCCTCGGAGAGACTGGCCTACGTGAGTTGCGGACCGGTGCTGACGATCACCGAGGCAGGCCGCACGACGCGATCGTGTAACGTGTAGCCAACGGCCACTTCCTGCAATACATGCCCGGCTGGTACATCGGCACTAGGCATTTGCGAAATGGCTTCGTGGAAGTTGGGGTCAAACGGTTGACCGGTCGATTCGATCGGCTTGCAAGCAAACTTGGCCAGCGTGCCAGTCAACTGCTGAACGACCAACTGCACGCCTCCCAGCAACGCGCCGCTGGCGGCTTCGGAGCCCGCTGACTCGGTGGCCCGCTTGAGATTGTCGACGACGTCTAACAAGTCGCGTACCAGCGGCATGTTGGCATATCGCAATTGCTGCTCGGCATCGCGTTGCAGCCGCTTGCGAAAATTCTCCGCCTCAGCATGACTCTTCAGAACCTCGTTCTCGGCTGCTCTCAGTCTGGCAGCCATGTCGATTAAGCGTTCATCGTTGCTGAAGAACTCGTCGACTCCCGAGCCGCTGTCGCCAGCTTCATCGGGTGCTCCACTAGCGGCAGCATTTTCGTCGATGGGATGTTCGGTGGGTTCGGGACGGCTCATGCCTGGCACTCCTACGAAGTCTTAGTCTTGTCCGGGGTATCAGTGGAGGGACGGAAGTGGTTCCACATCCGCTCCAGAAAAGTTTGGCGATGCGGCGTAACGTGTTCGTGTTCGATTTCGGCGAGCTCGCGGAGCAGTTCGGCCTGTCGCGGGTTGAGCTTCTTCGGTACTTCAATAAAGGTCTGGATCAACAGATCGCCTTTGGCACCGGAGTGCGGATCGGGCATACCCAGCCCGCGCATCTGAAACACAGCGCCGCTTTCCGTGCCCGCGGGAATCTCCAAGTTCTTGCGACCATCGAGCGTGGGTATTTCAAATTGTGTGCCAAGCGCCGCCTGGCTATAGCTGAGCGGGACCTGCAAAATCAAGTCGCTGCCATCGCGGCGAAAGATCTTGTGCTGCCTGACGTGGATGAAGCAATATGCATCGCCCGATGGACCGCCATCTGGACTGGGTTGGCCTTCGCCGGGAATACGCACGCGCATGCCATCATCGACACCCGGTGGTATCGCTACTTCCAGCAAGACTTCGCGTGGTTGTAGCCCCGAGCCATCACACTTCTTACAAGGCTTGGAAATGATCCGCTTGCTCCCACGGCATTGTGGGCAAGTCGTTTGCACGCGCAAGATACCGGTAGCCTGGACAACCTGGCCTTGACCGCGACAACGAGGACAGATCTGTGGTTCCGAACCAGCCTCAGCTCCACTGCCACTGCAGGTTTGACATTTGTCGTAACGTGTCAACGACACTTGCTTGCGGGCGCCCTTGGCGGCCTCTTCTAGATCGAGCGTTACGTCGCAACGAATATCGGCCCCGCGGCGCACGCGCGAGCCGCGCGACGAGCCTCCGAAGAAACCTTCAAAGATCGTGCCACTGAACACGTCGCCAAAGGCTTCGAAGATATCGCCCACGTCTTGAAAACCACCGCGGCCATCGACACCGGCATGACCATATTGATCGTAGCGTGCCCGTTTCTCTTGATCGCTCAAGACCTCGTACGCTTCGGCAGCTTCTTTAAACTTGCCAATTGCATCGGCGTCATCGCGATTGGAATCGGGATGGTACTTTAGCGCCAACTTGCGATACGCTTTGGCCAATTCATCCGGCGAAGCCGAACGGCTGACTCCCAATACCTCGTAATAGTCTCGTTTGGTTGCAGCCATATCCTTCGTCCATCGAATCGGTTGATGCAGTCGACATCAACACCAGTGTTTTGCCTATTTGAAAAAAGCCACTTCCGTGAAGAAGTGGCCTTTCGGTAGATCTCAACTAAGCAGATATGAGTAGATCAACTGGGGCACGTTGGACAACGTGCGCACATTAGTTGATCGCGCCTTCTGCACGTCGCTTCTTCTTGTCATCCTTGTCAAAAGTCGTGACCAGGGCTTCGGTGGTCAGTAGCAGACCAGCGATACTGCTGGCGTTGGCCAGAGCCGTGCGTACAACTTTGACTGGGTCGATGATGCCGCTCTTGAGCATGTCAACATACTCGCCCTTGTTGGCATCGTAACCATGGGTCACCGGCTTTTGGCTGACTTCGTCAGCAACTACCGAGCCATCGATACCAGCGTTATCGGCGATTTGACGCAGCGGAGCCGACAGCGATTGCAGAATGATCTGGCAACCGATCTTCTCATCACCCTTGGCGTCGGACAGTGCCTTCTCGACTGCTTCTCGGCAACGCAGCAGAGCTACACCACCACCAGGCAAAATGCCTTCTTCCATCGCAGCGCGAGTTGCATGCAAAGCGTCTTCAACGCGAGCCTTCTTCTGCTTCATGTCGGCTTCGGTTTCAGCACCGACGCTGATCACAGCCACGCCACCGGCCAACTTGGCCAGGCGTTCTTGCAGTTTCTCGCGATCGTATTCGCTATCGGTTTGCTCGATTTGCGTACGGATCTGAGCCACGCGTGAATCGATCGTCTTGCGATCGCCAGCGCCTTCGACGATCGTCGTGTTATTCTTGTCAATCACGACCTTCTTGGCGCGGCCCAGGTGTTCCAGCGTGATCTTCTCTAGCTGAATACCCAGGTCATCGCTGATGAACGTGCCACCGGTCAAAGTGGCGATGTCAGCCATCATCGCTTTGCGACGATCGCCAAAGCCAGGAGCTTTAACCGCACAGACGTTCAACGTGCCACGCAGTTTGTTAACCACGAGCAATGTCAGCGCTTCTGCATCGACATCTTCAGCGATGATCAGCAGAGCACGACCGCTTTGGCTGGTCTTTTCCAGAATTGGAACCAGGTCGCGAATGTTGCTGACCTTCTTTTCATATAGCAAGATCAGCGCGTTATCAAACGTGCAGCTCATATCGGCTGGCGTGTTGATGAAGTACGGCGAGACGAAGCCTTTGTCGAACTGCATACCGTCGACATATTCAACGGTCGTGTCGGCTGTTTTGCCTTCTTCGACAGTGATGACGCCGTCTTTGCCGACCTTTTCGAGGGCTTCGGCCAGCAGCTTGCCAATCTTCATGTCGTTATTGGCGCTGATTGCGCCGACATGAGCCACTTGCTGTGCGTCGCTAACTGGCTTGCCCATGGCATGCAGTTGTTCAACCGCTGCGGCCACAGCCTTGTCGATACCACGGCGAATCGCAGTGGGATTGCTGCCGGCGACAATGTTGCGCAGACCCTCTTTGAAAATCGCACGCGCCAAAACGGTAGCGGTGGTGGTACCGTCACCGGCCAGGTCGCTGGTCTTCTGAGCGACTTCGACCACGAGCTTAGCGCCCATGTTTTCGAAGCGATCTTCTAGTTCGATTTCTTTGGCGACGGTTACACCGTCTTTGGTCACTGTCGGACCGCCAAAGCTCTTATCGATGATCACGTTGCGGCCGGTCGGACCCATGGTCACAGCCACGGCATCAGCCAGCTTCTCCACGCCTTGCAGCATGCGGGCGCGGGCGTGATCCTCAAACATCAATTGCTTTGCCACGCTTGTATTCCTTAACTGTTGTTTGTTGTGCTTGATTGTCTGGTGGTGCAGGCGGGCGACGCTTGTGGGTCACACGCCTGCGGCGTACGGGTAAATAATGGCTGGGCAACACAGGCTGGAAGCCTATGCCACATGCAGGCTGGAAGCCTATGCCACAGCGCTTAGGCTAGGACTTTGGCCAAGACGTCGCTTTCGCGGAGGATCTTGACATCTTGACCGTCGACTTCGACTTCGCTTCCGCCGTACTTGCCGTAGATCACTACGTCACCGACCGCGACGCTCAGCGTGCCGCGATTGCCGTTATCCAGCAGCTTGCCAGGACCGACAGCCAGGACGGTACCACGTTGTGGCTTTTCGCGAGCCGAATCGGGCAGCACGATACCGCCAGCGGTGGTCGATTCAGCATCAACAGGTTGAACAACAATACGATCATCGAGCGGACGAATCTTGATCTTAGCCATTGGTGTGAGTTCCTTATTAACTTTTTTGATTTGTTTTGTTTTGAACTGAATTGTGTATTTACGATTTCAAAATTGCGATTCCTAATTCGCGACTTGAAGATCGCGGTTTCAGAATCGCAACTTGCGAGTTACATCATGCCGCCCATGCCACCCATGCCGCCCATTCCTCCCATGCCGCCCATGTCCATGCCACCCATACCGCCACCGCCCATGCCGTGGTCGTGATGGTCATGTCCGCCGCCTTCTTCCTCTTCTTTAGGAATGTCGGCGATTAGCGATTCGGTGGTCAGCAGCAGGGAAGCCACGCTGGCTGCGTTTTGCAGAGCCGTGCGAACTACCTTGGCTGGGTCGATAATGCCGGCCTTGACCAGGTCGGTGTACTTGTCCGTGTTGGCATCGTAGCCTTCGGTCTTGACCTTTTGCTGACGAACGCGATTGACGACCACGGCGCCGTCGACGCCGGCGTTATTGGCAATGGCCCGCAGCGGATAATCCAGCACGTTGCGAATGATGTTGATGCCCATTTGCTCGTCGCCTTCCGACTTGAGCTTCTTGAGGGCATCTTCGCAGCGGAGCAGCGCTACACCACCACCGGGCACGATACCTTCTTGCAAGGCGGCTTGCGTTGCAGCCTTGGCATCGTCCAGCAGAGCTTTACGCTCTTTCATTTCGGTTTCAGTCGCAGCGCCGACGCTGATTTGAGCTACGCCACCGGCCAGTTTGGCCAGGCGTTCTTGCAGCTTTTCACGATCGTAATCGCTATCGGTGTTATCGATTTCGCGGCGAATCTGTTCGGCTCGACCAGCGATTGCATCTTTTTTACCAGCGCCACCGACAATGATCGTCTCTTCGCTGGTGATGCTGATCTTCTTGGCGCGACCCAGGTCGCTCAGCTTGACGCTTTCCAGATCGATGCCGAGATCCTTGAAGATCGCTTGACCGCCGGTCAGCGTAGCGATGTCACCCATGATGGCTTTGCGGCGATCGCCGTAGCCCGGTGCCTTCACCGCGGCCACGCTCAGAATGCCGCGCATCTTGTTGACCACCAACGTGGCCAGAGCTTCACCTTCGATATCTTCAGCTATTACCAGCAGAGGCTTCTTGGACTTGCTGATGGCTTCCAACAGCGGAATCATCTTCTTGTTGGTGCTGATCTTTTCTTCGTACAGCAGAATGTAGCAATCTTCCAGCTCAACCGACACGTTATCGGCATTGGTGACGAAGTGGGGCGAGAGGAAGCCGCGATCGAACTGCATGCCTTCTACCACATCGACCGTGGTTTCGCTGCTGCGACCTTCTTCGATCGTGATCACGCCGTCTTTGCCAACTTCCAAAAAGGCATTGGCCAGCACTTCACCGATTTCGGGATCGTTGTTGCCGGCGATCGTGGCAACTTGCTTGATTTCCTTCTTGTTCTTTTCGTCGATCTTGA
This sequence comes from Rania fehmarnensis, assembly GCF_056494185.1. Lineage (NCBI taxonomy): Bacteria > Pseudomonadati > Planctomycetota > Planctomycetia > Pirellulales > Pirellulaceae > Rania > Rania fehmarnensis. The sequence goes on along the minus strand of NZ_CM151398.1, from coordinate 6,625,099 downwards.
TCGACATTTTGACGATCTCTTGACCGACGGTATCCACGGCTTTGGCGATACCACGCGAGAGGGCCATCGGATCGGCACCGGCGGCGATCATTTTCAGACCTTCGCGGAAGATGGCTTCGGCCAAGACGGTTGCGGTTGTGGTGCCGTCGCCGGCGACGTCATTGGTCTTGCTGGCCGCTTCCTTGACGAGTTGAGCGCCAAGATTTTCGAACGGATCGTCCAGTTCGATGTCTTCAGCGACTGTTACGCCGTCCTTGGTGACTTTGGGCGAACCCCAGCCTTTATCCAGGACTGCATTGCGACCGCGGGGACCGAGCGTGCTGCGAACTGCACGCGCCAGCTTCGAGACGCCAGCCAACAACGGTTGGCGTGCCTCGTCATCAAACACCATTTGCTTTGCCACGTTTGAAGCTCCTCCAAGTTTCCCTTGTTTTCAGGTATCACTGTGCTTGATTAACACTGCGTTTGATCAACACTGTGCGGCGCCAGGGGTGGCACCGTGGGGAAACAACCAACCGCGGGAGACGGACTGGTTGTTTCCAAATGAATCACTAATGTGCGAACGGTTGGTTGGTGTAGGGTAGGTTCACAGGCCAAGCGGCCCGTGCCACACACAGGCCCAAAAGCCTATGCCACTTGTGCAACGCGCCCTTTATGGCAGGACGACTGCGGTGGCGGGCACGCTATGCAAGAGTTGTGCCATCATGTGGTCCGAACGACGCAAATGGAGACGCAAGTCTTTCGCAGCATTGAACTTGCGACGTTGAGAAATATGAGCACGCGCGTTGTGGTTCGCGTTATGACCGCAGGTGCCAAATTGGCGGAGACGCCGGCCAGCTGACCGGCCGCTGCGATGGGACTGGGCTAAAACGCAGAGAGCAGAGGTGTACCCCTGTGCTCTCCGTGCTGGCGATTTTGGAGTGGATCTACTTCAACACCGGTTGAGCCGCCGGAGGTGCTGCCACGCGTGGCTGTTTTGGATCAGGCTCGCCGTCAGCTTGATAAGGTTCGATGATGACTTTCCAGTCCTTCGGTGGATCGGCGGGGATAAACTCCTTCTGGAACAGGGCCGGCAGGATGTTCTTGGCATTTACCACGCGATTGGTGAAGTAATACACTTCGCGATGATCTGCCTCCGGTCGCCAATTCGGCAAGAAGACGAACATGGCCGCCGGCAGCCAGTCTCGCAGATCGATGACCACTTGGACCCGCTGATAGTTGGATGCGTCATCGGCTCGACGTGGATAAACCTCCAAGCGAATGAAGTTTGGCTCATTAGGTTGCGACGCCAAGGGCTTGATCCAATAGCGGGCCTCCATCTCGGCTTTCTTAACGCCGAAGACGAACGGTAGCGGGCTGAGGTGAATCGCGTTGCCGCGCATGTGAGGTGGCAACTGTTGCTTGGTGCACTTCTTTTCGTTTTGGTCCAGGATGTGAATGTACTGACCGTCGCAGATCCAGTATTCGCCAAACTGCTTCTGGGGGTTGGCGCCGTACTGCGGGTTTCCTTTGTCGTCGGCACCCTTGTAGTGCACGAGCTCCGTAACTTTGAAGAGGCCCTTATCGGGCTTCATGTATTTCAGCTCGCCTTTGGCTTGCGAGTTGGCGTGTTTAGCAACCAAAGCCGGTTCGAATTGGTGGCGAATGAAGTTGCATTGGAATTTCTCGATCTTGGCACTTTCGACTTCCCACCGGGTGAGCACTTCATTGATCCAGGCTTGCCACTGTGGATCCAGCGGTGGGAAAGGAGCGACCGGATTAACTCCGCCTCCGCCAAGGGCTTGCTGCTGCTGAGCCGCTTGTAGATTGGCCGCTTGCTCTGGCGTCAGCTGAACTTGTTGTGGCGCAGCGGCTTGAGCTCCACCCTGAGGTGCCGCAGTTTGTTGGGTTGCAGCTGGGTTTTGCCCTTGGCCGACTTGTGGTCGTTGAAGCTGAACCTGTTGAGCGCTGGCGATTTGCGCGACTGAAACGAGAGCCAGTGTGGCGCCGGCCCAGCGCAAAGGCTGGCAGTTGCGAACTGTTGATAGCATTGTGCATCTTCCTTGACGCGAAGTCGTGTCCGATCGACGGACCGAAAGTGTAGCAAGGGCGAGCAAATTACTGTAGGTCGATTTCTGGGAAATCACACTGAACCGCGTCCGAGGCTCTGGTTCCTACTCGTAGGAGTAGGAGTAGGAGTAGGAGTAGGAGAGTACGGTGTGTGTCCCCGGTTATGGATCCTCAACGTAATGCTAGCAACCACCCAGCCGTCGATTGGGGACAGACCATCGGTGATTGAACGTCGGTAATGATAGCTTTGGTCTCACCCTGGATCCGACGTGTGTCCCGTGTGTCCCCCCGGCCGCACCTGGGGACAGAGCACGGACGTTGGGTTCGTACTTCTGACAATTTCGAGTAGGAGTAGGAGTACGAGTAGGAGTACGAGAAGGAGTACGAGAAGGAGTACGAGAAGGAGTACGAGAAGGAGTACGAGAAGGAGTACGAGAAGGAGTACGAGAAGGAGTACGAGTAGGAGAGTACGAGAACTGGCGGTGTCTGTCCCCGGTTATGGATCCTCAACGTAATGCTAGCAACCACCCAGCCGTCGATTGGGGACAGACCATCGGTGATTGAACGTCGGTAATGATGGCTTTGGTCTCACCCTGGATCCGACGTGTGTCCCGTGTGTCCCCCCGGCCGCGCCTGGGGACAGAGCACGGACGGTGGGTTGGTACTCGTACTCGTGACACTTTCGAGTACGAGTAGGAGTACGAGTAGGAGTACGAGTACGAGCTTGCTGAGCGGCTGCGACAGTCTCGCTACTGTTGGCGCGGTGTCTGTCCCCGGCCATGACTACTTGTCCAATGCCGGCAACACGCCCAGCCGGCCAATTGGGGGACAGACCACCGGTATGTTCCTGGCAATCGTCTCCACCCCAGATCCGAGGTGTGTCCCCCGACAGCGCCCGGGGACAGAGCACGGGTAGGAGTGCGAGTAGGAGTACGAGTAGGAGTACGAGTACGAGCTTGCTGAGCGGCCGCGACATTCTCGCCACCGCTGCGCGGTGTGTGTCCCCGGCCATCACTCCTTGTCCAATGCCACCAACGCCAGCCGGCCAATTGGGGACAGACCACCGGTATGTTTCTGGTGATCGTCACCACCCGGATCCGATGTGTGTCCCCCGTCCGCACCTGGGGACAGAGCACGTGTAAGCCATCATCACTGCCCCCGAACCTACGTCCGTACTGCAAAACGGTGTTCGGCTCAGCAGGAGCATTCGCCCTCCTGAAGGCGAGCCCCCCGGGCAGGTGACAAACGAAGAAACAAAAAAAGGCGCCCTCTCGAAGTGAGAAGACGCCCGTGGTGGGGAGTCGCAGAATAACAATTGCGGTGAAGAAAAATCGCTCCTGACAAACCCCCGCCAAAAATCTCCAGTTGAACGCTCGTGAACTACTCGACGGCCACTTACTTGACCACTGCAGGGGCACTGGGTGCACCCGCGGTCGCCGTGGGCTCGGCTGCCACTGGGGCAGGAGCAGGCGGAGCTGGCGGAACCGGAGTCGCCGAGGCATCTCCGGAGGGCACAGTCGCCGCAGGGGCGTCTTGAGCTACCGGAGCGGCTTTGGGCAAACCAGTCGTATCGCCAGGCATCAACATGCCTTCGTAGTCCAAACACACTAGGAACCAGCGGGCTCGTGCATACTGCTGAGCCGTCACGGTATCAATGTTCTGCTTGAGTAGTCGTCGAGTATTCTCGACCATCTGATGCAGTTCGCGTTGCCAAGGGCTACCATCACCACTGTTCTCAGGTGTGCGGTTTGCCATCAGCTGGTCTATTCGCTTGCGAAACGGGGCATACGCTTCATCGCGAAGAATATGCGGCCACACTAGCTTGCCGGTAACCGGGTCGTATTCGTCAGCGCTTAATCGATCGGGCATGGCTGCCTTGTTGACGCGCTCAATCTGTTCTTTGGTTGGTGGATGGTCACCGTATCGCTCGAGGTACTGGCGAACCATTTCTTTGCGTTCCAGGAACACTTGCACATACAAGCGGCTGTTTTCCAACTGTCGACGGTAAGCTTCTTGAAAGTTCACCGCAGCCAACGAGTTGGTGTAGTTCATCTGCCCTTCCGCTTGAATGATGCTGGCAGCACCTCGCAGATAACCTTCTTCCAACGTGCTCGACTGGTGCTGATAACTCCAGTTGCTAATCGGCGCTACTGCCACACCATTCTGTTGAGCGGAACTGGTCTGGGCCGCAGCACTCACGGCCAGTGCGGCAATGGCTAAAGCTCTGTACCTCATCATCATGTCACTCCCCACATCCACTACGGCCAAGAACCCCAAGTCACTCGGCGGCTGCGTCGTTTCTCTTGTTGATGATGCCTTCCATATTCATCTTCTGTGCCAAAGCCGCCAGGAGCTGGATAAAATTTTGAAAACACTCATTTCTTGAGAGAAACTGAGCGCTTTCCCATTTCCTTTAAACACTTATTCGACAGAATCCGACCGAAATTGTTCGCTCAATTGAGACGAAGTGTCTCAATATTAGACGCGATCGTGTGCCAGATTTCTCTGTTTGGTCAGCCGGGCTAGGTTTTCGTTTAACCCGTAGCCGCCAGGCGAGGCGAACGAAGGCGTGCAGCTGATGGTGGCAAGTGATCGAATTAAGCACGCAGAAGTTCGACGCTAGCAGGATTGGGTTAGAGGGTGCTCCTCGCCTGACGACAAATCGTTTAACCCGTAGCCGCCAGGCGAGGTGAACGAAGGCGTGCAGCTGATGGTGGCAAGTGAGCGCTTTAAGCGCGCAGAAGTTCGACGCTAGCAGGCTTGGGTTAGAGGGTGCTCCTCACCTGACGACAAATCGTTTAACCCGTAGCCGCCAGGCAAGGCGAACGAAGGCGTGCAGCTGATGGTGGCAAGTGATCGCTTTAAGCACGCAGAAGTTCGACGCTAGCAGGATTGGGTTAGAGGGTGCTCCTCGCCTGACGACAAATCGTTTAACCCGTAGCCGCCAGGCGAGGCGAACGAAGGCGTGCAACTGATGGTGGCAAGTGATCGCTTTAAGCACGCAGAAGTTCGACGCTAGCAGGATTGGGTTAGAGGGTGCTCCTCGCCTGACGACAAATCGTTTAACACGTAGCCGCCAGGCGAGGTGAACCGGCTAACCAAACTCTCCATCCGAGCCGAACGGTTTAAGGTCGGTAGCGGAAGTGGTTAGAGGGTGCTCCTCGCCTGCGGCTACGGGTTAAACGAGGTCGCCAGGCAGCGGACTAAAAAACCCGTTTTAGGCGGCGCGGCGGGTTTCGGTGGAGAGAATCTTGCCGTCGTCGCTGACGTCTTCGAAACGCACTGAAACTTGTTTACTCACGCCCGATTCTTGCATGGTGACTCCGTACAGAGTGTCACCTGCGGTCATGGTCTTCTTGGAATGCGTCACCACGATGAACTTGGTAAAGTCCAAAAATTCGCTCAGTACGTTCACAAAGCGACCGATGTTGGCTTCATCAAACGGAGCATCCACTTCGTCCAGCACGCAGAATGGACTGGGACGAAATTCGAAGATCGCCAGCAGCAACGCAACGGCGGTCAGTGCCTTTTCACCACCGCTCAATAGCGAGTTGCTCAGTGCAGTCTTTCCGGGAGGCGTGGCGATAATGTCGACGCCGCACTCGAGCACATCTTCACCGGCCTCCAGCACGATATCGGCGCTACCTCCGCCGAACGATTTGCGATATAGCTTTTGAAAATTCGTGCGAATGACTTCTAGCGTTTCCAGGAACAAGCGACGACTATCGGCGTTGATCTTGTGAATGATGCGCTGCAACGATTCTTTGGCCGAGTTCAAATCTTCGTACTGGCCGTGCAAATGATCGTAGCGCGTTTGTAGTTCATCCAACTCAGCCAGGGCGGTCAAGTTCACTGCGCCCACCGAAGCGATGTCCTGTCGCAGTTGAGTCAACTCGGCGGCTAACTCTTTACGCTGCGCAGCGTCTTCGATCGTGCTGGCTGTTTGCAGTTCTTCCAAGCCGACCTGATAATCTTCCTGCAATCGCTTGAGCAAAGTAGCGATGGCTTCGGTGTTGCGCGTGAGCTCGGATTCGACATTTTGAAACTTGCCGATCAGTTTATCCAGCCCACGCTGTTCCGACTCGAACTGCTTGTGCAGGCTGGTCCGTTGGCTGCGCAAACTGGCCGCTTCCAAAGCTAACTGATCCAGGCTCGCTTGTTGCGACTCGCTAGCCAGGTAAGCCTCGGCTAGCTTACTGGTGATAGTCAGGATCTCCAGTTCGAACTGAACACGTCGTTGATGTAGTCGCTCGATTTCGCGACGAGCTTCTTCGACTGCTTGTTGTCGTTCTTGCTGATTGCGACGCAATTGATCCAAGGCAGCGCGACTGGCGTCATAACGCTGTTCAACGCGGGCCAGTTGAATGCGTCCGCTGGTCAGTTCTTCGGACAATGCTTGTAGACGAGCTTGTTCTTGACCATGGGTCCCGCGATCGCTCAGCAGCGTCGACTCGACCGAGGCGATTCTGGCTCCCAGCTGCGCCACTTCGGCTTGCCAGCGCAGCAGTTCAGGCTCGATCTCACCGCGGCGCTGAAGAGCCGCTTGCAGTTCTTGCGTGTGCCGACCGGTTTGCTGTTCCAGTTCATCCAACCGTCCGACTGCTTGTTGAGCTCGCACTTGTTGACGAGCAAAATCCTTGGTTAGTTCACGAACTTTCATTTCCAGTTCTTGAACCGCCGGCGCTAGCTGGCTAACTCGCAACTGCAGGCGCTGCACTTCCGCATGAGCCTGCGTGTGTTGATAAGTGTAGGTTTCAATCTCTTGTCGCGCGGCCACCATCTCACTGCGCCGCGAAACCACACCCGGCAAAGTTTGTGTGGCACCCAACGTCAATGAGATGTCGCCTTCGATCAGCTGGCAATCAGCTGTCACAAAACGCAAGCCGGCTCCGCGAAAGTGACCGAGTTCCAAGGCTGTACCCAAACTATCGACCAGCCACGTGGTTGCCAGCAAGTATCGATAGAGGCCACCCAGTTCATCTGAGAATTTGATCAAACGATCGGCGCGCCCGATGATGCCAGCCACACCATCCAACTGAATTCGTTCACCAAAGCGACGCTGAGGTAAGCGATCCAAACGCATGAGCGTAACGCGACCATCGATCTTCAGCACGTCGTCGCGAATCGCATCGACGATGGCGCCGTCGCTTAAGACGATAGCCTGTCCGGTTGGACCCAGCGCGGCATCGATCAAAGGGGCTAGATGCACGTCACACTCGAGCAACTCACCTACCAGGCCGCGCACCGAGTTCCACATGGGAGCGCCGGAATTGTCTTTGGCCAGTTGCAATAATTGCCGAGCTCCCGCATCGATACCTTCTTGATGTGCAACCAACGCTTCCAGGACCGAGAGGCGTTCGCGTGCACCTTCCAGACGTCCATTCAGCAAGGCTGCATCCTCTTGCCGTTTGGCCAGCAGGCTGCGGTTTTCTTCCAACTGCAATTGCTGAGCAGTTAACGATTCGGTGGCGGAGTTGGTATCGAGATGAATTTGCTTGAGCTGTGTGGCGGCTTGTTCGGCATGTCGCCGCGCTTGTTGTTCTGACCTGGACAGCGTCTGCAACTGGCTTTCATGTTCGGCGATACTCTTGGCCAATTCAGCCAATTGGTTTTCGACATGCGACTTCGAACTGCTGGCCTGGCTGACCTGTCGCAAGAGCACAATGTGCTCTTTGCGTAAGCGTTCGAGATTCTCTTCGCGATCGCGAACCGTGTCGCTTAGCGTTTGATGTTCGGCTAGAACTTTAGCAACTTGGGTCTTGGCAGCTTCGACGACGCTGGCGGAGGCAGCCACTTCGCTTTCCACCGACTCCAGTTCGTCCACTAGCGATTCGACTCGATTGCGCAGCGCAGCCAAACGCGAAGTCGCCCGCGTGACTTCGGCTTCGGTCTCGCTTAAGCGATCGCTCAGGTTGGCTTGATTGGATTGCATCACCGCGATTTCTTGCAGGATGCTCTGCAACTTTTCGTCGACGTCCTGACATTGTTGAGCTACGCGGTGCAATTGCACGTCCGCCGCTTGGGCTGACTGTTTGGCAGTTTCGACCGCTTGTTCTTTTTGCTCGCGCTGGCTGGTCAGCTGCGCTAGCTCCGTGGCCGCATCGTCTTTGCGTTGGATCAGTTCGCAGTACTCGGTCCAGCCCAACTGCAGACGCAATTGATGCACGCGTTCGGTCATCTCGCGATATGCCTGGGCCTTGCTGGCTTGACGCTTGAGCGATTCCAAACGTCCTTTGACTTCATCCACAATATCGCGCAAGCGTAACAGGTTCTGTTCGACGCGTTGGAGTCGGCGGAGAGCTTCAGTCTTTTTAACTTTGAAGCGACTGATACCGGCGGCTTCTTCGAAGATGATGCGCCGATCTTTGGGTGAGGCTTGCAGCATGCGATCGACTTTGCCTTGTTCGATCAAACTGTAAGCGTCGACCCCCACCCCGGTGCCGCGAAATAAATCTTTAATGTCTTTCAAGCGGCAGGGTTGGCCGTTGATCAGGTATTCACCTTCGCCACTACGATAGACGCGCCGCGTAACTTGCACTTCATCGGCGTCGCTGGGCAGTTTGCGAGTTTTATTGTCGAAGACCAACGTAGCTTCGGCCGAATTGGCCGGCTTGCGCCCGGTCGAAGCGGAGCCCTTGAAGATGACGTCGATCATGTCTTTGCCGCGCAGCGCCTTGGCGCTCTGGGCACCCAGTACCCATTTAATTGCGTCAACGACGTTCGACTTGCCAGAACCGTTAGGCCCGACCACGACGGTGATGCCGTCTGGGAAGTCGAATCGAGTTTTATCAGCAAAGCTTTTGAAGCCCTGCAGTTCAAGCGCTACAAGCATCGCGGGATTGGGGAGTTCAATAAAGTAGAGTTCGTAGCCGATCTCGCCAGAGATTGGATGATTTACGCTAACCGCAGCCGATCTCGCTAGAGATTGGATGAACAAACAATTTTTTACGGTTCCTTACTTGCTGCTAAACCAGGTCAGGGGGTTGACCCAACTGCGTTCGTTTTGAGCTTTCATCATTTCAGGTGGTGGAGAAATTTCGTTGGTTTGACTCAGTTTGTCGGTCTCTTCCAGATTCTGAGCATTCATATCGATGCCATCGCGATTGAATTTTCGGCCCGAAGTTGGGATCGGGTTCATAGCCACTTCGGCAGCCATGCATTTCTCAGCCCCGCACAAGCGAACGAAGTTCACCCAATCGCCGTAGGCCCCGCCAACTTGAGCGATGGCCTGCAAGAGGCTTCGCAAATCTGAGGGGCATTCGACGATACGATCCTCTTGATCGGGAGCCATATGGCTAACGGAAACCATGTTGGGACCGATCGATCGAAGCATGAGTCGGGGATTGATGTACAAATAAGCATCGATCTTGACTGGTGGGTTAGGGCCCAGGATCACGATCTCAGGAGAATTGTTTAGACCGACGACCACTGCGTTGGTACCGGTAGTGGGAATCTCGAGAATCGATCCCACTTTATCGACTTGCTCGCCTTGCAGAATCGGCAGTTGACGATCGTATTGACGCAGTGCCAATAGAGCTCCATAGCGAGTTTCCAAATCGGGTGCGTTTAGCAATTCTTGCAGCGCATCGCCCGAATGAAAACTCTCGATAATGGTCAAGGCATTCAAGCACATCGCTCGGAACGCAGGTTCGATCGAGGCTAAGTCTTTCAAGACCGGAATCGCCCTGGGATCGTTCAGGTAGCCCAGCGCGTGGGCAGCATAGAAGCGAACTTCTTTGTCTGGATGATTCAGTCCAGCGGCCAGCAGCGGGATCGCTTCTTTGCCGACGGCCTCCAGTTGATAAGCGGCGCGCCGGGCAGTGGTTGGCTCCAACAATTCCAGGCGGCATTGTTCCAACCTGGCTGTTCGTTCTTCGGCCGATTCGGCCACGCCGATATGCTGCACTACGTTGGCAAAGTGATCTGGATCTTGTCGATAGCGTGGCGGGACGGTCAGCTCGATATGAGTTTTAACGCGAGGTTTGGCCACTCCAACTTGACCGGTGCCATCAAAGACGGTGAAGCGTTTATTGATGGGTGGCAAGACGGTGGCCATCGTCACAGCGTGCGCAAACTTTTCGTCGATCGCCAATTCGATGGTGCGCGAGATGATCAGTTCCGCTCCACCAACCACCATGGCGCGCGTTTGGGCTTCGACGGTTTCTTCGCCAGTGATTTGTTGTTGAGTAACCAATGGTCCTTGGGCCATAGCCACGCCAAAGCTTTCGCGAATAGCCCCACCCAGCGGACTCATCTCGACCAGTTCGGTGGCCATCAGCCAACCGCTTTGCAGATTAGTGGCCTCGGCATGTTTGGAGAGTGTAACCAGCACGTTCAGCCGATCGCGTGTGCGACCAGCTGGCGGAACTACAACTTGAGCCACGACCATGGCTGTGCCCGGATCATCCATGATCTGGTTGGGATTGGGTACCCCTTTGCGGCGCATCAAGTCTAACAGTCGATCGCGTTGACCACTGTTTTCAGCCGTTCCACCAGTCCCTGGCAGCCCGGTGACCAAAGCCACGTTTTCCACTCTCAGCAAAGTGATGATTTTACGCGAGATTTCCTGCAACGTGCGCGGACGTTCGGCGCTATTCCAGAGCTTCTTGATATCGTCGCGTTCTTTTTGGTACTGCGGATCGAGGTCCTGGTCCTCTTCGTTGCGAAACGAAGCGCAGCCTCCAATGGAGATTGCCAACATTGCGGCTAGCAGGCGGCGCATATGGGCGCGCCGGCTCAAGTTCGTGTATTTGTCGCCCGTTGCCATCCCAGCATCCTTGCTTGTCAGCAGCCAAAGCCTACGAAGTTCCGTGGAGGACAGTAGCGTTTCCACCGTCCGCGGGTCAATAGCGACCGTCAGCTCCCTCAAGGTTGTAGAGCGGCTGTCCCCAGCCGCTCAGCACCCTCTAACTGAATTCTCTACCGACCACGTGCCCCCGGGAGGGCGAACGCCCTCCCTGCCAAACACCGCCCTGAGGTACGGACAAAGTCCCGGGGACCCAAGCGCCCGGCACCATCCAACGTTGATTCTTCCATCACCACCTCCCCCGGATCTATGTCCGTCCTGCATGGCGGTGTTTGGCTCAGCAGGAGCCTTCGCCCTCCCTACACCGCCCTGATGTACGGACAAAGTCCCGGGGACCCACTCGGCGGGCGCAATCGCTATCACGGAAATGCGGTGAGCAGCTGCGGACAGCTGCTCTACAACGCGAAGGCTTGAGAGAGGTGACTTGCCGCAACTCGCTCCGTGGGCTGGCGCATGGTAAACTTGCTGCCCACTTGATTGCTGGCACTTCTTGGAGAGACTTCTGTGACGTCATTTCGCTTGCCTCGGCGGCGCCGCCGGTCCAAATTCAGCCGTCGCCTTTTAGTCGAGCAACTTGACTGCCGCCGCATGCTGGATGGCAATTCATTGACGGCCGAAGCTTCGCCGACCAACTTTTTCGAAAACGCTGGCAGGCAAGCTGCTGTGGTGTGGATCAATTGGGAATCCAACCCGGGTCGAATCTTCTTTGAGTCCAGTGATCCCACGGAACTAGAGGTTCAGGATTTTGTATTTGCCAATCCAGGCGAGCATCGCGCCGGGATTTATGTGGGCGCCGTTGACGATGCGCTCATCGATGGGTCGCAAACTGTGGTCCTAACCATCACAGCCGAAGGATTTGTAGGGACCTCAGTAACCTTTCGCGTAGATGATGATGAATCGCCACCCTCAGAATTATTGCGATGGCACAATCCTCTCTCGGAACTGGATGTCAACGACGATTTATTTACTACGCCACTCGATGCATTACTCATCATTAATTCGATCAATCGGGATGGTTCACGCAAACTTGACACGCCTTACGACAACAATGCCGCAACTGCTACCTACTTCGATACCAACGACGATGAGTCGATTTCTCCCATCGATGCGCTGCTGGTTATCAATCGCTTGAACACACCGCAGCCTGAACCGCTATTGGATGTGCGATTGGCTAACGACACTGGGGCTAGCTCTACCGACCGATTGACCAATGAGCCGGGGTTGAGCTTCAACACGATTGCCGATGCTGATCGTGTTCGCGTGCGATTCAATCGTGGTCCGGTCGCGACGCTGACTCCCAACGAGCAAGGCACCTACTTTGTATCCCCTTCATCAACGTTGGGGTTGTCGGACGGCCCAGTGCGCGGTGCAGTCGCTGTCACCGCCTTGGATGGGCGTACGGTGGTACGACAAGTGTTGTTTACGCTTGATCGTACAGCTCCTGAGATTACCTTGGATCTGGCGCAATCATCCGATACGGGTGCGTCGGGTGACTACGCGACTTCCTATGGTACGGTCACATTGGTCGGCCAGACCGAAGGTCTGGCAAACGTAAGCGTATTCGATCAAGCGATCGAGCATCTGGCTTCTCAGGTCGGATTGGTCCATATACCCAGTGTCAAATTGAGTGTCGGTGGCAATTCGCTGCCGGTGACGGTGACCGACAGGGCGGGAAATCGCCGCTCTACGACACTGGATGTCACTCGACTGACGACGGCGACGGAAGTAAATCCAGCACTCTATTGGAATGCTCAGACGTTGGAAGCAATTCGCAAGGATGCGACACCTGCTCCCGTGGCATCCAGTATCCTAGCGCTCACTCACCTGGCGATGGTCGATGTTGTCAATGCTCTAGAAGGGATCTCGACCTGGCAGGTGCCTCGGCAGACTCTTGAGACACCGCTGCCAAGCGCTGCCCTGCCCACAGTGGCCGTAGCCGCTGCAGTGCATCGAGTGTTGAGCACGCTTCTGCCGGCACAAGCTAGTTGGCTGGATGTTCGTCTGAATGAAGTGCTCGCCGCATTCGACGATAGCGCCGTCAAAACACAGAATATTCAATATGGTCGGGGGGTGGCCAGTAGCATCGTCGCGCTCGCCGATATTGATGCCTGGAACGCCATGACCGTTTATGAATCTGGCGCTAGCGTCGGGCAATGGCAAGCCACTGCGCCAACTTTCGAGGTCGCGGTTTTGCCGGATTGGGGCAATCAAACAACTTTCAGTGGCATTGAGCTGGAGACTGATGCGCTGGCGCCGGTACCACCGGCGCTTGATAGCGCAGCGTATGCGGCGGCCTATAACGAGGTGAAGTCATTGGGCAGTGGCACTAGCACTGCCCGCACCGCAGACCAGACTCAAATTGCGAGATTCTGGGCCGACGGTGCGGGATCGTCGACCCCCGCCGGACATTGGAATGAAATCGCGGCTTCGATTGCTGAAGTGCAAGAGTTGAGCCTAACTGAAGCAGCGCGATTGTTCGCAACGCTGAACGTCACGCTGGCGGATATTGCGGTGGCCACTTGGAAGGTTAAGTATGCCTACGATACCTGGCGTCCGATCACGGCGATCGCCAATGCCAGCGACGACAACAACTCAGCGACGACGGCCGAAAGCAATTGGACGCCGCTGCTGATAACACCAGCCCATCCGGAATACGTTTCAGGGCACAGCGCTTACAGTGGTGGGGCTGCCAATGTCCTGGCCGATTACTTTGGCGATTCGACTTCGTTTACCACCACGAGCGAAGGTTTGCCAGGAGTCCAGAGATCTTATACATCGTTCAGCCAGGCGGCCCAGGAAGCTGGGCAAAGTCGTATCTTTGGTGGCATCCATTTCCAGTTCTCTAATGAGCAGGGACGGCAATTGGGGCAGTCCACTGCAGATTTGATCGGTGCGCAGCTAAGTTCTAATGTCGATGTGCGCGGGCCTCGAATATTCTTACCAGAACGCGGAAAGGTGTTTGCCAGTACGGATAAAGTTCTAAGTGGATGGGTTCTGGATGATTTGGTGGGCGTGGCGAGTCTGGCAGCCACGCTTGACGGCGGCGATCCGCAACCCATTTCGATGGACGCAAATGGTGCTTTTAATTTTACGCTCCATTCGTTAGCCAGCGATTCGGGAATAATTCTGTCCGACGGCGCACATGCCATTGAGTTAACAGCCAAGGATTATTTGGGGCAATCTTCTGCGTCGACGGTTTTCCGTTGGCTTCTGGATAGCGTAGCGCCAACACTGACACTGGTATCACCCGTGCCCGATGCGGCAATTACCACTGGCGATTTGCTTAGTGGCTATGTTGATGCTACGGGAACGTCGATTGTTAGTTTGGAATACAGTTGGGGAAATGCTCCTGGACAATCTTTGCCGATCAATCGCGACTCAGGTCGCTTTGAATTGGAGCTTGATCTTTCGAATTTACCCTCAGGCCCACAAGTGTTGACGGTTCGGACAACGGATCAGTCAGGTCGTACCACTGCGTTGACCCGTAACGTGGTGATCGGAAACCAAACGCTAAAGCTGGCGGCTCACAGCCCGCTTGACGGTGACACCGACGTAGGCATTACCTTTCGTCCACAAGTAGTTTTTTCTCGTCCGGTGCGGCCTGAGTCGATAAGCAGTGCTAATTTTTATGCATTGGATGCCAGTGGCACCGTGATTCCAGCAACGGTAGTGGCGGCTCCTGAAGGTCGTATGGCTTGGCTGTTCTTCTCTGAGCCACTTCCCAGTGGTTCGATCATCACGATCGTTGTCAAAGGAGACACGATTCTGGCTGCGGACGGCCTGCAACTGGATGTCGACAACGATGGGCAAATGGGAGGGAGTTATAGGTTTAGCTTCTCAACTGTCAGTGCGGACGCTGTGCCCGGTACTTCGATTCGCGGACGTGTCTTTGATCCAGGTGCGGATCTAAGGCCGATGACCTACGATGATTTTCGCGCTGGACCTGACGGGATCGTTTTTACTCCCGACGATTTGTTTCAGCTTCCGATAGCTGGGGTGAAGGTCTTCGTTTTGGGCATGGAGCATCAATCGGTCACCACGGATGCGGCGGGCAACTTTTATCTGCCTGAAGTTCCGTCCGGCAATGTCAAGTTGGCTATCGATGGCCGCACAGCCACAACTGCGCCCGCAGGTGTGTACTTCCCTGAAATGGTCATGGACTTAGATATATTGCCCGGCCAAGAGAATACGGTTATGGGCAGCATGTCCGAACGCGCGCAGCGCGAAGTCTACCAGGCACGCACCGAGGTTTACCTGCCGCGCGTGGCAACCAGTATCCTCAAACCAGTGAGCGATTCGGTCGCCACTAAGATTACAGCGGATGCCAGCAGTGCACCGAATCTGACTCCTAATCAACGTGATACCGTTCAATTAAATGTGCCGGCTGGTAGCGCGATAGGTGAAGATGGCAGACCACTGTCAAACGCGCAAGTCGGGCTCAGTACGGTGCCAGCCGAGCTGGTTCGCGATATGCTTCCCCCCGGCGTTTTACAGCATACATTGGACGTGACGATTCAATCTCCCGGCACGGCTGTGTTCGCCCGTCCATTGCAGTTGACTTTACCTAATGTGTTCAATGCGGCACCAGGTACAAAACTCAACTTCTTGAGCTTTGATCATACGACAGGCCGCTTAGTGATCGAAGGAACTGCGACGGTCTCCGCCGATGGGCGCTCGGTCACCACGGATAACGGTACAGGTATTACGAAGCCCGGCTGGCATGGTATGACTAGTGCGGGCAGTCCCGGTGGTGGACGGATAGGTAAACCGTGCGATCAGGCCGACGGCATACCGCAATCGAAGAAGATTTTGGACGCAGCGGCCGACGCGACCTTCGCATCCTTTGGTGTCGCCAACACGATAAAAGACGCTATTGTAGACTTTGGAGAGTTTGTTGGTGCGAACCTGGATGATGTCACTACCGGCGGTTTCCTCGGTAAGCTGGGTAGCGCGTTTGGTACGATCTTCGATATTGTCGGCATCTATGACATCGTCAGTAACGTCAAAAAAGCCTTTGACCCAAGTAAGCCGAAAGACCAAGCCAAAGCAATTGTATCACTGGCAACCGACCTGATACCTTTCAAGCGCATCGCCATGCTGGGCAAAGTACTCTTGGCGATCAGTGACTTCAACGAAGGTCGCGAGGACCTCGAAAAAGCCAGAGATGCGCTGCGTGCAGCTCGCGAGTCCAAGCCGTGCCGGCCGAACTATCCACCTGACATCACTGGCTTGTTCGATCGAGCCGCCGATAGTATCGACAATCTTGTCAACGAAACCTCACGCATCGAAAGCCCACTGCGGCAATTGCTGCGAGACTTTGAACGTTTGGCTGGGCCTCAAAGCAAACTCGATCCCGATGCGCCGAATTTTGGTTTGACGCCCGAGGAAAAAGCAGAGCTGATCGACGCGGCCGATGACATGAATCAGTCGGCCACCGAAATTACGCAGACACCCTCTAACGATACCGGTTTTGATGGTGTGGCCGATGACATCAACGACGTAGTCGAAGCCGTGACACAGCCTTCGCCACCAATGGGTCGTGCACCCGATGAAGGCTCAAATGATCCAGATGGATCTGATCCCAATTCACCTGCGACCTGTCCACTGTACTGGGCGGCCGAGATAGGTGGAACGGTGCTGCGTGGCCGCGTGGCTCGATCGGACACGATCGAAATATTCTCGGCGGCGCGAAGCTTTATTCGGGTGTTCGTCTACGATCCAGTTACGAACCAGGTTGGACAAAAGACCGCGCTCTCATCTGCTGCCGGCGCACGCACGGACATTGGCGTCATACCCCTCAGGTCCGTCGAAGGTCTGTTTGATGGCGATGGTGATCGATTGGTCGATGTGGCGGAATTCGCAGTGGGCACTTCTGCGCGCTTGACCGATACAGACAAGGATGGCCTGAGCGACTTTACAGAACTGAGCCTCTGTCAAGATCCGCTCAGCGGTATCGTCGCCACCACTGGTATTGTGGCTCGCGCGTCGATGTCAGGTACCGCGGAAGCAATTGAACTCGGTACGTTGGGTAATCGCACATTGGCGGCAGTTGCGACGGGCTCGTATGGTCTGGCGTTGCTGGATGTTTCCGATCCTCTGCGTCCCATTACTTTGAGCCAATTGAATCTGAATGGAAATGCCGTCGACATTGCTCTGGATAGCCCCACGAGTACCGTTCTAGTTGCAACCGAGGCCGGTGGGCTGCAGTGGGTCGACGTTAGTTCCCCAACCAAGCCTAAACTCATTCGAACTATAGCAGGGGCAGCGTCTGAGGTCGAAGTCGGCGCGGGCATCGTTTACGCAGCCTTCGGCAACCAACTTCGCAGCTATGAACTGCGCACTGGAGAGTTGATCGACAGTCTCGCTATGACGACCGACATCGCCGGTTTGGGGCGCGTCGATGACCTCGTGGTAACAACGACTACTTCGCAGCTCTTGCAGGTAACCAAGTCGGACTATGGCTCGTTGAGCACAACGGGATCGCTAAACCTTCCTGCTTATGGCAGTTTGTTTGTGGCCGATGATCTGGTCTATGTCGCGACTGAGGGAAGTCAGCCAGGCGGCTTTATGACTGTCAATATCTCAAGTCCCAATGCACCAACGTTGGTAAGTGGTATCGATGCCAACAGCCTGGCCGGCAGGCAATTGGTTCTGGCAAGTTCGCGCTTGGCTGTGTCTGTGGGCAGCCCCGCTGACCTAGGTAATATGCTGCAGACCATCAATGTTGCGGACCCAACCGATACGTCAAAGTTTGTTTCTCAAGTCAACTTGCCTGCGGACCCACGTGGGGTAGCCATTGGTAATGGTTTGGCCTTCGTGGCCGATGGCGTGCGAGGACTGGTGACAGTCAATTTCGCTGCACGCGATCTCGGAGTAACTGCCCCCACCATTCTTATGACCGATGCCATTACGGATTTGCTTCCCAGCGTAAATGGAATTCAGATCGCGGCTGGTCAACCCTTGCACGTTCGACCCAGCGTACGTGACGATGTGCAGGTTCGTCGCGTGGAACTGATCGTCGATGGTCAATCACTACATACGAGCCTCGCGTATCCCTTTGAGTTGAGTGCCAGTTTGCCTGTCACTACGACTTCAGCCAACGTGCAGGTTCGCGCCACGGACATGTCTGGAAATCAGAGCATTACTCCGGTGACAAGTGTGAGTGTCGTCGCCGACAATCAAGCACCAATAATTACTCGAATTACTCCTTCCTCCGCCTCGATACTGTACGCAGTTTCTGGAGTAACGACTGTTCGAGTCGAGTTTTCCGAACCGATGGCTGAGTCCTCCTGGCAATCCGGCTTTTTCGGACTGGTCAATCAAAGTGGTGGACAGATCTTGAGGCCAACGTCAGTGACGCCGAAAGAACTTCAACGTACAGTCGAGCTGACCTTTGCGACACCTCCTGCCGGTCAGTACAACGTGACGATCGATGGCGCTGGGGTAACGGATTCTGCGGGCGTTGCCTTAGCGGGAACCAATCCTCGGACCAGCCTGACCTTCGGCACTTCGCGTGATCCTGGTAGTACCTATGCCACCGCGCTACCGCTGGGAAGATTGGATGGCAGTTATGTTTGGAGCGATTCATTGACATCGTCGACGGACGTTACCGATGTACTGAGCTTCAGTTTGGATTCACCTCGATTATTGACTGCTGCCGTTTCTGGATTGACGCGGGGCGTGACCTACGAATTGATTCGAGACTTGAATGGCAACGGTCAACGAGACAACAACGAAGTCTATTTCGCCCGGTTTACAGGGAGTGGAGGTTCCGATTCGGAAGAGTTGTTGCCCGGCAGTTACTTCCTGGTACTCACGCTCGATGGCAACGGAGTAAGCACTAACTATAAACTGGAGCTCAGCGTGGGCGACGTGCTTCCTAGCAACGTTTCAGACCCTGGTCCATCGCTGGCCACCGCCCATGCCTTCGGCAATTTGAACGTTTCGAAGACCGCTTCGGATATCGTCATGGCCGGTGTTGATGAAATCGATACTTATTCCTTTACGCTTGAAGCGACACGCGACGTAGCGTTCAGTCTATCGGGGCTGACAGCATTCACTTCTTATGAAGTCATCCGCGATCTCGATGGCGACGGGCAGCGTGATGGCAATGAAGTCTACAGTGGTCGAGGCGGAGGTGGCACGCTAACTTCGTCGAAAAAGCTGACACCTGGCACCTACTTCGTTATCGTCAATCTCTCCGATGCTGGTGACAGCAGCCCGTACACGCTGTCGATTACCCCCGGCGCTTTAGTCCCGCTATTGAGCACAGATCCCGGTAACACGTTGGCCACCGCAACGAGTCTAGGCGCTTTGACGCAAACACGCACGGCGACCGACTTCCTGATGGCGGGTATTGATAACGTCGATACGTTTTCCTTTACGCTGGGTGAAACACGCGAAGTAACCTTTAGTCTATCGGGACTGGAGACATTCACGAACTATGAAGTGATTCGTGATCTGGATAATGATGGGCAGCGTGACGGTAACGAAGTCTACAGTGGTCGCGGAGGAGGTGGCACGCTGACCAGTGTCAAGAAGCTAACGCCGGGTACCTACTTTGTGAAGATCGACTTCTCAGACTCGGGTGTGAGCACACCTTATACACTGTCGATTACCCCGGGCACTTTGGTTCCGCTATTGAGCACCGATCCCGGTAGCACGTTGGCCACCGCGACGAGTCTGGGGGCTTTGACGCAACCACGCACAGCCGCCGACTTCCTGATGGCGGGCATTGATAACGTAGATACATTTTCATTTACGCTGGGTGAGACGCGCGAAGTGACTTTTAGTCTATCGGGACTGGAGACGTTCACGAACTATGAAGTGATTCGTGATCTGGATAATGATGGGCAGCGTGACGGTAACGAAGTCTACAGTGGTCGCGGAGGAGGTGGCACGCTGACCAGTGTCAAGAAGCTAACGCCGGGTACCTACTTTGTGAAGATCGACTTCTCAGACTCGGGTGTGAGCACACCTTATACACTGTCGATTACCCCGGGCACTTTGGTTCCGCTATTGAGCACAGATCCCGGTAGCACGTTGGCCACCGCGACTAGTTTGGGCGGCCTGACACAGACACGCACGGCGACCGACTTCCTGATGGCGGGTATTGATAACGTCGATACATTTTCATTTACGCTGGGCGAGACGCGCGAAGTGACCTTTAGTCTATCGGGACTGGAGACATTCACGAACTATGAAGTGATTCGCGATCTAGATAATGATGGGCAGCGCGACGGTAACGAAGTCTACAGTGGTCGCGGGGGAGGTGGCACGCTGACCAGTGTCAAGAAGCTAACTCCCGGTACCTACTTTGTAAAAATCGACTTCTCAGACTCGGGTGTGAGCACACCTTATACGCTGTCGATTACCCCGGGCGCTCTAGTCCCGCTATTGAGCACAGATCCTGGTAACACTTTGGCCACTGCAACGAGTCTGGGCGCTTTGACGCAAACACGCACAGCCGCCGACTTTCTGATGGCGGGCATTGATAACATAGATACATTTTCCTTTACACTGGGTGAGACTCGCGAAGTAACCTTTAGTCTATCGGGACTGGAGACGTTCACTGCTTTTGAGGTCATTCGCGATATCGACGGCGATGGGGTGCGGGACGGAGACGAAGTTTACGCTAGTCGTGGAGGAGGCGGTACGCAGACGACGTCCAAAGCACTTTTGCCAGGCACCTATTTCGTCATAGTCAACTTTTCCGATCAGGGAGTTAGCACGTCTTATGAACTGAGCGTGGTGCCTGGAACCTTGATTGAAGTTCAAAGCCCAGATCCTGGAAGTACCATGTCAACAGCGAGAAGTCTTGGCGTTTTGACTACGCCAAGTATATCTTCTGATATTTTGATGAGCCGATTGGATCAAACAGATGTCTATAGTTTCCAGCTGCAGACACAGCGAACTGTCAATGTGAAGGTTGACGGATTGAGCGCTGGTGTGTCAGTCGAGCTGATCCACGACGCCAACGGCAATGGAATAAAGGATGCAGGCGAAGTCGTGCACAATGTCTTTGGTGGGCTTATTGAGTTTAGTCGAGAACTGGCCAACGGCGTGTATTTCGTCTTCATAACGCTCGACGGCAATGGTAACTCGACTCCGTATCGCCTAACACTTTAGCCCCCAATTGTCGACCGGTTAGCGGTTTCATTTTCACAACGCGGAGACCCTCACGGCTGGCACGATCGCCATCACGGACATGCGGTCGGAAGAAACTCTGGTTAGAGGGTGCTGAGCAGCTGAGGACAGCTGCTCGACAGGTCGGGAGGGCGAAGGCCCATCCTGCAGAACAACCGGCTATACTATCGAATTATGACCCACGACCACACCCATCTTCCGCGTCGGGAAGCGTTGCGCGTTGGCGGCTTGTCCGCTTTCGGATTGTCGCTTCCTCAATTGTTGCAAGCCGCTGAGCGAAACGCGGCGTCGGGCGCTGAGCGTCCAGCTTCGTTTGGCAAAGCAAAAGCGTGTATCGTGCTCTTTATGCTGGGCGGTCCACCTCAACATGAGACCTGGGATCCCAAACCTCAAGCACCTGCGGAAATTCGTGGAGACTTAGGCAGCTTGCCGACAGCGACTCCTGGTTTGCACGTGGGCGAGTTGATGCCACTTACAGCTCGACTGACCAATCACATTGCCGTGCTGCGAGCCATGGCGACCGACGACAACGCGCACTCCTCCAGTGGTTACTGGATGTTGACTGGCTATCCACATGCGCCCAAAAACACCGAGAACGCGACACCTGGCGCTCCTAATGATTGGCCCTGTGTGGCTGCAGTCACTCGCAAACTGCGCGGCGATCACGGCAGTCTGCCGGGCGCGATCCGTTTGCCCGAAGAAATTTTCAATACCGGCCGCATTGTTTGGCCCGGTCAAGATGCAGGTTGGCTGGGCGACACGGCCGATCCATGGCTGTTAACCTGCGATCCCAATCAGTCAAACTTTCAAGTCCCTGATATCGCGCTGCCTGGTGATGTATCACTGGAACGCCTGGCTCAGCGCCGCCAATTGTTAGCTACGTTCAACGTCGATCTGCGACAGCGCTTGGCTACGGCTGGTGCCACCGATCGTTGGTCGCGTTATCAAGACAAAGCCATCGAGCTGCTGCAGACTGAGAAGGCTCGTCATGCTTTTGCTCTCGATCAAGAATCATCCGCCACGCGTGAGCGATATGGTCGTCATCGTTTTGGTCAAAGTGTGCTGTTGGCACGACGCCTGGTCGAAGCCGGTGTTTTGCTAGTGCAAGTCAACTGGACGCGCGGTGAGAATGACCCGACCGAAGCCCCGGCTTGGGACACGCACACGCACAACTCGCAGCGACTGAAGCAAAACCTGATGCCACCGATGGACCAAGCCTACTCCGCTTTGTTAGAAGATTTGCGCCAGCGCGGCATGCTGGAAGATACGTTGGTTGTGTGGATGGGCGAGTTCGGCCGTTCACCTCGCCTCAATCCCAGCGCCGGCAGAGATCATTGGGGCCACGTCTTCTCAGCCGCCCTGGCCGGTGGTGGCATTCAAGGCGGCGCAATCTACGGTCAGTCCGATCGCCAAGGTGGATACCCGATCGAAGGTCGAGTTGAACCGCAGGATCTAACAGCCACCATCTTTCACTGCCTGGGCTATGCCCCTGAAACCACCTTGCGCGATCGTTTCGATCGACCACTGGCCATCAGCACCGGAAAACCCATCGAAGCGATCCTCTAGTTGATCGATCGTAGAGCGGCTGTCCCCAGCCGCTCAGCACCCGGCAAGTCGCTCACCTGAGCCCAACACCGCATCGGACCACGGGCAACGTCCCGGGGACCCACACCGCTGGCACGATCCAATGCGAATCATTCCACCTCCACCTTCCCCCGAATCTATGTCCGTTGTTCGTAACGGTGTTGGGCTCAGGAGCATTCGCCCTCCCTTGCGTCGCTGCTCTACTACTTGCAGTACTTATCCAACCATTCAAAGAACACGCGATTCCACAAGACGGCGTTCTGAGGCGAACTGACCCAGTGACCTTCGCCGGGGAAGTACAGGAATCGACTGGGTACTCCCTGCAACTGGGCGGCAGTAAACGCTTCCATGCCTTGCGTTATAGGTACGCGGAAATCTTTCTCGCCGTGAATGACCAGCAGCGGAGTCTTCCAGTTGCCCACGAATTGATGCGGCGAGAACTTCTTGTACAGTTCGGCCGCTTGTTCGCTGCTCCAGTACGCTCCACCCAGGTCCCAGTTCACAAAGAACAATTCTTCAGTCGAACCATACATCGATTCCAAATTGAACACGCCGCAGTGGGCGACCATGGTGCAGAATCGGTCCGCGTGATTACCCATCAACCAATACACTGTGTAACCACCAAAGCTGGCGCCAACGGCGGCCACGCGTTTGCGATCGATGTGTGCATCGGCCATCAAGGCATCGGTGGACGCCAGGATATCCTGCATGGCCTGGCCGCCCCAATCGCCACTGATTTTGTCGTTCCATTCTTGACCAAAGCCTGGCATGCCGCGACGATTGACTGCCAAGACTACATAGCCTTGCGAAGCCATTAGATGAAAATTCCAGCGATAGGAAAACCACTGTCCGATTTGACCTTGAGGACCACCTTGGCAGTAAGTCAACATGGGCCATTGCTTGGTTGACTCGGGATCGAAGTCAGGCGGATAGATCACCCAATTGTGAATATCGGCGCCGTCGGTTGCCTTAACAATTCGCTCTTCGATCTTGGGCAACTCCAACTCTGCATAGATCTTGCGGTTGACGTCCGTGACCGTAGTGACTTCATGCGTTTCGATATCGATCAGTGCGATTTCCACTGGTCGCAACATCGACTGCTGCGTGACCAGCAAGTAAGGTTGCTCGCCGACTGAGTCCAAGAGTGCAAAGTCGAAACGACCTTCAGAAAGTTGACTAACTTGTTTGGTATCCAAATCAATCTTGAAGACTTGATTGGTACCGCGAGTTTCGCTGTCAAAGTAGACGGCGCTCGAATCGCTCTTCCAAGTGAAGTGATGGGCCGTTTGATCGAGTCCTTGGCTAAGCTCCTCGACTTCGCCGCTGGCGCGATCGTACAGCATGATGCGATCTCGATCCGCTTCAAAGCCCGGTCGTTCCATCGAGCCGAAAGCAATATAGCGACCATCGGGCGAATAGTTGGCTTCCCAGTCGTAACCGGGCATGCCAGGTGTTACGTTCTTGAGCGGGCCGCCGGTCGTACTGACCAAAAAGATCGAGCTATCGGTACTGACGGCTGGGTTATTGACCAGCTTGATCGTCAGCGCCATTTCATGACCATCGGGCGAGAACGTGAAATGCTCGGTGCCGCCAAAGGGAGGCAGTGGGCAATCGGCCCGCAAGCCCTTCATCAAATCCAGTCCCTCATCGGCCATGCCATCTGGTTTCAGGCTGGCCACGCACACATGGCTATAAGCATAGTCATGCCAGGCATTCCAATGGCGGTACATCAACGAGTCGATTATCCGCGCGTCGGCTTTGGGCAAATCCTTGTAGATCTCGTTAGCCGTTTCATCCAGCTTGACATCAATAGTGTAGGCAATCTTGTCGCCGGCGGGTGAGACTTTCAGATTGCTGATTCCATCAGGCACGTGGGTGATCTGGACGGGGTCACCGGCATTGGGATCGATCAACCAGGCTTGCGACGTGGGCTGTTCGTCTTTAGTCGGCGCGATGAATGCCAGTTTCCAACCTTCGGGGCGTTTGATCCACTGAATAGAGTTGAGCCCTTTGATGCCGGCTTGCAGAACTTTGGGTTTATTCAGTTTAGCCAGCGGTGTTTCAAAAGCAGTTACTTCTTCGGTTGCTTCATCACATGCATCACCCAACCACTCAGGTAATTCTTGCAAAACCAAATCAGTCTTGCCCCCGTTCTCTGCCAGGTCGTAATGGGTAACGGTCATGGCCAGGAATCGACCATCGGGAGATAGCTGCGTCTCGCCAATGCGGCCCAGCTTCCACAACATTTCCGGTGTCATGCGATTCTGAGCATGTACTACCTGGTTAGAGATCAACAACGCGCAAACGACAAGCGTAAGTCGGCCAACAAGCTGCATAGTCATAGCTGTCAATAAACCAAAGAAAGTGAAACGATACTGCGGCCTTCGATTATAACAAGCAGCCTTGGCCCCGGGGGTCAACGGGAGGGCGAATGCTCCTGCTGAGCCCAACACCGCTATGAACAACGGACAACGTACCGGGGAGAAACGTAGAGCGGCTGTCCTCAGCCGCTCAGCACCGCTCTAAATGCCTGCATGGTGGAACGGGAGGGCCTTCGCCCTCCCGGACCAATGGTCGGTCGAAGATTGGATTAGAGGGTGCTGAGCGGCTGAGGACAGCCGCTCTACGTTTTTGGCGCTTGCCGCTATAATCAGCGGTTTGGCGATCGACTAAGGAGCGGGAATGCGCGGTAGGAACCTGGCATTGTTAGTGGCGGCGGTGTTGTTCGCGGTGAGCTTTCCGATCGCCCAGCGATTTACGCTCGATTGGCAGCTGGATCGCATGTTTCCGCCGGGTGACCAACTGGTGGCGTCGTACCATCGCTTGCAAGATCGCTTTGGCGGCAATGAAATCGTACTGGCCGTTTACCAAGATCCCCAACTCTGGACAGCTGACGGTAGCGGACTGGAACGTTTGACCTCGGTCAGTGAACGCTTGGCAAAAGTACAAGGGGTCCAAGGCGTTCTCAGCCTTTCAGAACTGCATCGCATTTTGGAGACCCTGCAATCTCCGATGGAGCTGTTGAAACCCAAGAGCACCACCCCGCTGCTGTTGGATAAAGAGAATCAACTCGCTCAGGCCTTTGCGAACGTCTTTGAAGGCTACACACATCTGCCCGGTGAACCAACTGTCGCCATCGCATGTATGCTCGAGCCATTGGGCGGCCAGCAGTCTACGCATCGCGATACCATCCTGGCTTTACGCAGCGTCATGAATGATCTGCCTGCCCCAGCCTTCGATGGCCTCATAACCGGTGAACCGGTGATGGTGACCGACGGCTTTGAAATGGTTGAGCAAGATGGTTGGCGGCTGGGGATTGTGTCCACCATTTTATTGGCAGTCGTATTGTTGATTGTGTTTCGCTCGCTGCGCTGGGCGCTTATTCCACTAGCGGTGGTGCATTGGTCGATTGTGGTGACGCAAGCCATCTTGGCACTAGCCAATCTCGAACTGACGATGGTCAGTTCGATGTTGACGGCGATCATCACCGTGATTGGCGTGGCCACGACCATGCATTTATTGCTGGGCTATCAGCAGGCGCGCACCCTAGGGCTGCCCGGTCCCGAGGCGATGCAAAAAACGATGACGGAGTTGCGGGCGCCGATCGTTTGGGCGTGTGTTACCGATGCAGTGGGCTTTATTTCTTTAACTGCCGCCGAGGTCGGACCGGTGCGTGACTTTGGCATCATGATGGCCATCGGTTCCCTGGTCGTGCTGCTGTCGATCATGCTGATGGTGCCTGGACTGGCATTGCTGGGACCGTGGGATCGCGATCCCCATGTTCCTCCGTTTGATTTCTACCTGCGTGTGCTGCTGCGCAAGTTGCTATTCGAAGTGTTGGAACGCCGCCGAGCGGGTTTGATCGTGCTCGTGGTCGTGGCTGTGCTGGGCATCTGGGGCAGTCTGAGAATGAAAGTCGAAACCGACTTTACCAAAAACTTCCGCCGCTCAAGCGAATTGGTGAAAGGCTATCAAGTGGTCGAGAGTCGACTGGGCGGGGCTGGCGTATGGGATGTGATGTTACCGGCCCCCAAGACTATCACCGATGCTTACCTGGCCACTGTCTTAAAGCTGGAGGACGAACTGCGGGGCCTGCAAACATCGGACGGACCATCGGAATTGCGCTTGACCAAAGTGCTCAGCATCGCCGACGCTGATGCTGCAGCTCGCACCGGCCCTTGGTTGGCCAAGCTGCCGGTCCTGGCGCGACTGGAAGGTATGCGTCAAGCTATGCCGGTATTCACCGCAGCGCTATTGACCAGCGGCTCAACTGATCAACCCACGCGATGGCTGCGCATCATGCTCCGCAGTCGTGAACAGTCCAGCGCACATGACAAAAGCAAGCTGATCGAATTGGTCAAAGAACGCGTGGCCAGTTTTTCAGCGTCCGAACAATGGACACAACATTTTCAACAGCCGCCGCCGCCAGCCGAGGTCACTGGGTACTACGTCATGCTCGGTCGACTGGTCAGCAATGTGCTCAGCGATCAATGGCTGTGCTTCCTGATGGCCACACTGGGCATTCTGTGCATCATGCTGTTCGTGACGCGCTCATTTTCGTGGGCGTTGGCTGCGGTGGTTCCTAACGCACTCCCAGTATTTATGGTGCTGGGCGCTATGGGCTGGTTGGGTATGAGTGTTAATATGGGCGCTGCCATGATTTCAGCCGTATCGATGGGTCTGTCGATCGACAGTTCGATTCACTATCTAATGCACATCCAGCGACAAACCTCGGGTGGTCGCCCGCTGGTCAAAGCCATGCGTTCGGCGCAAGAAAATGTGGGGCTGGCTTTAGTTCTGGCGACGCTAGCACTGATGGCAGGCTTCTTGAGTTTGTGCGTTAGCCAGTTTGTGCCCACGATTGTCTTCGGATTGCTAGTAACTTTGACCATGTTAGGCGGACTGATTGGCAACCTGGTGGTGCTGCCACTGTTAATTGCCAAGAAGTGAACTGTTTCTGGATGCCTTAAATCGCTCTTGACCCATTGGCCGGACAGTTAATAAAAACCCCATCAGTGGAAATTTTCTGGGCGCTCGAATGCCACAGGGGTTGTGATGATGCGGATCGGCATTTGGTGCGATTATGGCTTTACGCTTGGGCCGAGCGAAGGAATTGGCGTTTTCGTTGACAATTTAGCCCGCGGTCTGGTGCGCGCCGATGCGCATTGCCACGTGTTGTTAAAAGCGCATCAAGGTCAGGCTCGCATTTTGGATTCAACGGTCGCCGGGGGGCTTGGTCGTATTGAAGTGACCACTGGTCCCTACATGTCGCGCATGCGTCGACGAGTCCTGAGAAGCTGTAAGAAGATTCGACGCACACTCAATCGACCATCCGCCAGTCGTCCTGTGGCGCAGCGGATCGATGCGTTGGCTGAGCGAGTTATCGCGAAACTGGATCGGCCGATTGCGGCTGGTCTGCGAGAGCACATTGCCCGCTGCGATGTCTGGCTGCTGCCCTATGTAGGACTGGATCAAGATATCGACGGTCCCACCGTGGTGGCCATTCACGACTTGGTGAGTTACCACTTCCCGGAAATGATGGCCCCTTGCAAACTCGATGCGCTCAAGCGCTTGGTCGAGCGAGTATCGAATCGGTCAACGTTGGCTGTGTGTATGTCGAACTTTATTTGTCAACACGATTTGCTCGATACGCTGCACTTGCCACCCAGTCGCGTGCGCGTGCTCAAATCGGCGGTTCCCGATGATTTGGGAATTGTGGCAAGCGATGATAGTGCCAATGACCACGCCTGGTCGCTGTTGCCTTTTGCCCGCGGTACTCCATACCTGTTTTATCCGGCTGCTTTTCGCACCTATAAGAATCACCAGTATTTGGTCGAAGCCTTGCACCTGTTCAAGCAGCAGAGCCGTCAAGCGATGAAGCTGGTCTTCACCGGGATCCATCGCTGCCCCAAGCCCATCGAACAGCGAATCAATGAACTCGGACTACAAGATGACGTAGTCGTACTCAAAAAGGTCTCGCGAGAGATCCTGCAGCAGCTCTACGCTAGTGCTTTCGCGACCGTTGTTCCGTCGCTGTACGAGCAAGGTTCGTTTCCTTTGATGGAAGCGCTGCATTGTGGTTGTCCCGTGGCATCGGCGGATATTCCATCGCTGCGCGAGCAGTTTGCTGGCATGGGCGATAGTTTGTTTTACTTCGATCCGCATCAACCTGCCCAGTTAGTTCCCATCCTGCAGCAGATTCAAGATAATCGCGCGCAAATCATTGCCGCACAAAGTCGCGGCTTCGAAACGATGCGCAGAGCCACTTGGGCCGAGGCTGCACAAGGTTGGCTGCAGGTCTTCCGCGAAGCCGTCGCGCTGAACAGCAGCATCGAACAAGCTCGGCAGGCCACGCGCGCGGCTGCCTGAGATTTCCAGTTTTCGGATGTGCATTCCGAAACTCCTCTTCCGACGACCTGATCATTTTGCTACGACTGTTCCGGGTGTTCATATCGTTCAGCCGGACTTTCCGGCCGGTGCACTCGTGCGACATGGATGTCGAGCAATCATGAAGAAGACAACTGTGCGGTTCGTTGCCGTGGGTGCCGTGTTATTGCTGGGTGCCTTGGCTATTGTCTTGGCTCAGCATGATGCACGTCAGCGGACTCGTGAGACGGCCGTTGTTAGCAAGCCGCCTGCGCAGGCTCCGCAACCAATCCCTATGGACGAAAGTCCCTTGTGGAGCAACGGTGGCATCAGCGGTTCACTGCCCTCGGTCGTGCGCGCGAACGATGATCGCTCGATCGAAGCTCCACCCGCTCTCGATTTCAATCCATCGGCCATACCCAGCAGTATGGACGAACCACTCGGCCTCCAGGCGAGCCAAGTCGGTCCAGCCGAGCTACCGCCTTCGCTGAGCAATCCGCTACGTGCCCAAGCTATGCCGGAAGATAATGACGGTAACTCTGGCGCTGCGGACGGGAACCAGCTCAATGCGGCCGATGACGATATCGCAGCCAGGCTGGGCGAAGTGTTAGATAATTCGCGTGTTCAGCCAGCCGGCGGTGAAGGACCTCCAGCGCTGCCCTCTGCGATGGCAGCAGCACCCCAAGGTTTGCTCGCGCCACCAATACCATCAACTGGTCTACCGGTACCACAACTACCGGCCACTCCGCCTGGACAAGAGGCGGTGATCAAGAGCCCACCACCGGGTTGGTTGCAGACGGCACCATCATTGCCACCCTCGACGACACCTGGTTCAACTCCTGCTGGCCTGCCCCCGGCAATCAAACCGTCAACGCAATCGTTATCGGATACGCAGCGACCAGCCATGGCCGCCACTAACTTGAGCAACCCCGGCATAGGTGGTACTCAACCAGGTCCGCTCGCTCCGCCAGCGCTCTCATTGCCACGCGGCGGGGATCCAAATTGGATTCAAGCGCCAATTGCAGGTACACCAGACGCCACGAGCACTGGACCAGGATCGCTTGGTCCTCCCCCAGCCATGCCCTCGGCCACTTTGGGAACTCCGCGACCAACTGCTGCTAATGACCGGAGTGGTTCGGTCACTGGTTCCATGGCCAGTGGTTCAGCCGCATTGCCGCGCGCCACAACTAGTTCGCTCAATACAACGTCAAGTTCACTGGGCGATTCAAGCGGTGGAGCACCATTTGCAGGTACGCTGCTAGGTCGACTGATCAGCAATCAACCGGGCAATCGCCACTTAGATGGTTCGCAGAACCCCATCATGCTGATTCAAAAACGTATGGCTGGTGAATGCCAAGTTGGCAAACGCACCACGGTGGTCATCACCGTTCGCAATGCCGGTAACTCTGCGGCTCAAGATGTCGAAGTCATTGATAGCGTGCCCAATGGGGCGACCTTTGCCGAGTCTATTCCTGCAATTACTCCGACTGCCGAAGGAGTCTTAGTGTGGAAACTAGGCGAAATGGGACCCGGTGATGAACGTACAATCAATCTGCAAATCACTCCCGAACGTCAAGGCGAATTGGGCAGCACAGCCGTCGTGCGTTTCGCAGCCCAAGCTTCCGTGCGTACCTTGGCTACTCTGCCGAAGCTCGAACTGTCCTACAATGCTCAGCCGGAAGTCTTGATCGGTAGCGTGCATGCGATCGATGTTACGGTTAAGAACACAGGCACCGGCGTAGCTCGGGCCGTAAAGTTAGAAGCCGACTTGCCGACTCATTTGCGACATGATTCGGGCGACGCGATTTTGGAAGCGGTCTTCGGCGATATAGCGCCTGGTGAAAACAAACATATTCGCCTCGACGCCATCGCAGCGGAACCGGGAGCTGCCATTATTGCACTGCGAGCCTTGACCGAAGATGGCGTGCAAGAGGAGCAGAAGGTTGACTTGCGAGTTTTGGCACCCACACTGGAAGCGGTCATCACTGGCCCCAGTCGGCGTTACTTGGATCGTCAAGCAACCTTTTCGATCATGCTGAAGAATCCGGGTACGGCCGCGGCTACCAATTGTGAATTTGTGTTGCGATTGCCATCGGGTTTGAACTTCAATACGGCCAACAAAGAGGGTCGCTATGATTCAGCCCAACATGCCGTTTTGTGGAGTGTGCCCGAGTTTCCGGCTGGTCATGCTGAACCAATTGAATTCACTGTATTGCCAGTTGAGATTGGCGCTCAACAAATGACCTTCCAAGGATTCGCGGACTTAGGGGTTAAGACCGAAACGCGTGGAAGCGTGACCGTAGAAGAGCAGGGTGAGCTGAGCTTCAGCATTAACCAGGATGCCGATCCAATCGAACTCTCCGCCTCGACCACCTACACAGTCGAAGTACGTAACATCGGTCGCCCGGACCGCGAGGTGGAACTGAGTCTACAACTGCCCGCAGGCAGTGAAGTCCTGAAAGTCGATGCGCCGGTTCAAGCCCGAGTGGATGGAGACGTACTGCGATTCGCAGCCGTACCTCAGATGGATGGGCGAACTTCCATGAAGTTCCGCATCGAAGTTCGCCACGGCAAAGTTGGTACGCAGATCGTAAGAGCGCAACTGAAGAGCCAGAATCGGCCTACCCTGGTCATCAAAGAAGAGGCAACCGAGGTCTATAACGATCACGAGTAAACCATAGGCGTTAGCCTCGGTTGAATCACAAACTAAACCGCGGGCATTAGCCCCGGTTCCTTTGTCAACTGATCGTGAACGTTTAATAACCGAGGCTAACGCCTACGGTTTAGTTAGGGTTGGCAATTGAAAACGACGAGGCGGTATTCAGATCCGCGTTTGCGTCGGCAGACCAGTTGTGTATCCGAGGTGAATTCCAGCTGATCGAGGCTGTCTTGAGTTTGCAGGATCGGAAACAGTTCTTGACCGCTGCGTACATCCCAGAGAAACAAGCCCTCACCATTTACCCAGGCGGCCAAAGTTAATCCGTCGGGCGATAAGGCCAGGCGTTGGACGCCGCGGCGCAGACGAAAATGATTGCTGTCGGTCGTGTTGGTCGCGAAATCATAGATGTGGATACCGTCAATATCAGCCAGGTAGAGTTTGGAGTAGTTGGGATCCGCTACGATGGATCTGGCAATGTGGTCAACTCCTACTGCCTTGGTCCGCTGTCCATCGCGAACGCTGACAATTTCATAGTCATTGGGGAACTCGTCCGGGAACTTTCTGACCAGCAGGAACTTGCCGTCAGGCGATACTACATGAGTGACCGCTGTATAGTTTCGATCAGCTCGACTTTGGACCAGAATCGACGCTTGTCGGACATCGTATAATGCCCAATCTTCGATCGGACTGCTGACATACAATCGCTCGCCATCAGCAGATAGTTCCATCTGAGCAATATTGAATTCGGGCTTAGGTAGCGTTGCAGTCAGCCTCGCGGTTTGCAGATCCCAAACTTCGATCTTGTCGGCCAGCTCGCGCGCCAGAATGTTTGCCTGAGAATTCAGGTCAGCGCAGAGGCTGGCGCCAGGCAGTTCCAACTGCGGCTCAGGTCTCTGCCCGCGGAAGACATTTGTAGTTTCGCTGCCGGTGATGTAAACAATATCCCCAGCGCTGGCAGCCCATGTGAGCGGTTGGCTCGGCGGCACTAACTCACTATAGCCAAGTGCAGGCGGAACGTCCCATAGTGCCAGGGCGTTTGAGTCGCCGTTGGCCGACACAAGTCTACGGCCATTCTTCGAGAGCTTCGCGATGCGCGCAGATGTGCGTTCCAAAGTAGCTTCTTCTTTAAGCAATTCACTGGACCAGATGCGCGGCCCACCGAGCGATACGGCCGCAACTATATGACGACCGTCTGCTGACCAGTCCACGTCGCGAATATGACCATTGGACTCGACAGACGTGACATGGTCTAAGTTTTTCAGATCGACGAAAATCAGCTTCTGAGAGAAACCAGCTGCTACCAAATTGGCGGAATCAGGTGAGATCGCTACACCGTATAAGTCTTGATCGCTTTCCGTCACTTCCTTGAGAAATTCCCAATTCTCAGCATTCCAGATCGCGATGTGGCGACCCGAAACAGCGGCGATCGTTTTACCGTCTGCCGACCAGGTGACAGCACGCACCGTGTCTGCAACCGGTGCCAAGCGAGTTACACGGCTGGCCGTGGCGATATCCCAGACACTCACGCGCGTTTGACGACTGCCACACACGATACGCGTGCTGTCAGGACTCCATGCTACGCCAGTTATCGTGCCATGAAATTCATTCAAGACACAGACTTGTTCCCAGGTTGATACTCGCCACACATGGATCTGCGAACCTTGACCGGCGGTCGCCAGTAGCTGACCATCAGGAGAAAATTTGACGGCACAAATCTCTTTGGTTGAGTAGTTAAGCGACTTGACCAGCTCACCTTGCATCGTCCAAATGCGAATGGCGCCCGATCGATCTCCGCCGACCACCCATTTACCATCGGGCGAAAGATCCGCACACAATGCTTCGGCTGGTAGATCCACAAAGCTCTGCGGTCGGCAATTGGCTCGATGGTTCAAATAGTGCCATGAAAAACTACGCATGTCCTCACTCTCCAGCCCAGCACTCGCGGCACTGAGATGTTGGAGTGTCTCTGAGGGCTTGCCTAGCCTTAATCCATCGAGACCTTTACGCAAATAGAATGCATACTGCACATCTTGTGCAGATCGATCGCGCGAAGTTGAAGACCCGCTCGCTGCAGTCATGTCGGCTTGGGTAATGTGCCCGCGTGAATACAGCACACTTATGGTCACAGCCAATAGTCCCAGCATCAGAGCCAAGGTGGGCATCACCGCGCGATAAAACAGTTTGCTTGGTCTTGGTGGAGTTAGCGTTAATGATCGACGAAAAGCCATCGCGTGCCACGCGACTGCGCAGCTCAGGGTGTGTACGAACCAGAACGCAGTGACAATGGCGATGGCCCAGCGAATGCCCCCATCCTCCAGTAGACTCGATGATTCAAGGCTTGTTTCCTGCACCAGCCAGGCCGAGCTTGAGCTTGCCACTACAATACCGCTCAGCCAACCTGCAATGGCTGCCCAGCGCCGGCGGCGGGCTACCGCACCTCCCATCGCCAGTAGCGGCAAATTCACCAGCAGAGCGACTCCGACACAAACCGGCATCGACCAACCTGGTAACTGGATGCTCGGACTCATGCGCACATAAGCTGCCACTACGAACATCATGGCGGCCATGACGAAATTTGCAGCCATGATTAGACTGCCTGCTGCAATTACGCTCTGAGTGCGGGCCAAGGATCGTTCGAGCTGCTGCAAAGCTGATAGTCGGCGCGCACGAATTGCCCCGCCGCTTTGAAACGCTCGCAAGTCATTCAAGAGCTGGGATGCGTCTGGATATCGATCTGGTACCTGTTTGGCCAAGCACTTCAGACAAATAGTTTCCAGGTCAATTGGGACTGTTCTATTCAGCTCGCGCGGTTGTAGCGGCGATTGCGTTCGAATCTGGTCCAGAACTTCGGCCACTGTTCCATTAAACGGAGGACGAGCCGTGAGTAACTCATACAGAATCGCGCCCAGTCCATAAACATCCGTCGCTGGACCAACTCGATCGAACTGCGAACTCACTTGTTCAGGTGACATGTATAAGGGCGTTCCCAGCATCGCGCTATTGGCTGTTTCCGAAAGCGTTGACTCGAGAACTTTTGCCAATCCGAAGTCATTGATCCTCGGCAAGAAATTCAACGTTCCAAAGGGCACTGGAAACAACAGCACGTTGGCCGGTTTGAGATCGCGATGCAACACACCACTTGCGTGGCAATACGCCATCGCGTCACAGATGCCGATCATCAGTTCGACGATCTGGGCATGGCTCAATTCGCCTGGATGTTCCGTCAGCCACTGGGCCAAGTTTGTACCAGGACAATATAAAGAGACGATATAGATCCCGTCACCGGTCTGTCCCACTTCGAAGACGGGCACGATGTGGAAATGGTCCAGCCTGGCTGCAATCTCGGCTTCTTTAGCAAAACGTTGCTGTAACGTCTTCGACGCCAGCGTTTCGATACGTGGGAT
The DNA here is from genome assembly GCF_056494185.1 of Rania fehmarnensis. Taxonomy (NCBI): domain Bacteria; kingdom Pseudomonadati; phylum Planctomycetota; class Planctomycetia; order Pirellulales; family Pirellulaceae; genus Rania; species Rania fehmarnensis. The sequence goes on along the minus strand of NZ_CM151398.1, from coordinate 6,590,085 downwards.
CTTGAGAGCCACTTGGCGATTGAGCAGCGGGTCATGGGCCAGGTAAACGACACCAAAGCCACCGCGGCCGAGCTCGCGAATAATCTTGAATCGGCCCAGCGTGATTGGCTGGCTCAATAGATGCTTGAAAGAGATATCGGCAGGCGTGTCGGTAGTGCTCTCAGAGAGTCGCCGAGTCAAAAAAGAATCGAGTTGCTTCAAGGCTGTGTGAGCATTCTGAACACGCAGTTTCAACTCGGGAGCGCATGGATGGGTCGACCAAAAGTTCGCAGCCATGTTGGCCCGATGCGCCCAGTCGTATTCATCGAGCAACTGGGCGAACCGGTCGTCGTCGCTGGGAAGGGACTGGTTCATGCATCGAGCCTATCGATCTCGGCCTTGAGAGCTTCGATAGCGCGCGCCCAGAGTTTCCGCGCGGCATCTTCCGAGCGTCCCATGAGCTGACCAATCTCTTGAAAGGTCAACTTGCGCTCATTTCGATAGGCAATTACCTGCTGGTAATCGCTGCTTAGCCCGGCCAGGGCGGTCGACACATCGGCCAGGAATTCTTCCTGGCATATTTCGTCGCTGCGCGACGGGTCCGAATGCGCGAAAGTATCCAAGCGCAAGATGGTAGAACTCTCACCGCCTTGCATACGAACCTCACGATCCAGGTTGCGTTTCTTCGTGCGAAAATGCCGCCGTTGATTGGCGATATTGTTCAGCAGAATACGACGCAGCCACGTCAAAAAGGCATCGGAGGAGCCTTCGAACGTGGCCAGGGATTGGCCCGCTTCCATCAGAGTTTGTTGGACCAGGTCCGAGCCACTGGTCTTCTGGCGCAGTTTTGGATCAAGCTCCTCGTTGGCCAGTTGCAGCAAGAACGGAGTCAGTCGCTGAAACGCAATGCCCAGCGCTTCACGATCGCCCTCTTTGGCGCGCTGCAGTAGTGATTGTAGTTCCTCGCCCGCCATCGACACTTGCCCGCCATACTCAACGTTGTCGGTTAGTACCTCATGGTACCTTCCCGTAGCCGAAGTCGCCAGACTTTGGACGCGTCACTCCACCCAGACCCCTCCCGAATCTCGCAGAGCCTCGATTCGACCTCCCCATGCTGCGCATGGAGAGGTGACTGTCACCTCCCCCGGCGCAGCTGGGGGAGGTCGCAGACGAGGCGTTCAGCCTTCGTCTGCGGGAGGGGGCAATGCGCTACGTAAGACTCTTGCGGTACTAACCACCTCCACTGCCAAGACCCCTCCCGAATCTCGCAGAGCCTCGATTCGACCTCCCCATGCTGCGCATGGAGAGGTGACTGTCACCTCCCCCGGCGCAGAGGCAATGCCTTGGAGAGGTGACTGAAATCTCGACACTTCTTTCGTTTTGTCGCGTCCGCTTTTACAGAAATGCGTGATGGTCGAATGCCTTTAGTTTCTGCCACAAAAAAGTTTGGAAAACTCCAAATAGTTTGTCCGGTCGCAACATCTTTCGTGCCTATGAGACTGACGGGATCGTTCCAGAGCAGCGGCGATATAAATTCTTTCGTTAAAATCCGCAAAGCTCTGCGCAGGTCCGGTTGCATCTTCGTCTTGAAGATAGTTGGTTTGGTTTTTTGAGAAGCGTCAGCACGAGGCTGGCACTGTGAAATTCAACTCTGCCGCATGGATGCATTTGGCCAGCACCTAAATAAACGGCGTCATTAGTATGTCATCCCCTCATGCCATCAGGCCAGTTGGTCAATTCGACCGACCCTCACACACTCTATCTCTATCGCTTGCTTCGAGGGTGCATCGGCTGCATGTTGCAGCCTAACCAATAGCGGCTCCAATCGATGGTTACTGCCAAGCGCAGCCAGTTGCTGTGGCTAGCAGTCAATCGCCGAAGGTCGAGCTGCTGAACTTCACCCGTTTGAACTCCCCTCGTTCAGCTTACTGCTGCCAATGAATCTGAGTTACTTGCCACCAATAGGTGATCAAGCAGGTACCAGGCCAATTCTTGGACGTCGATTTATTCCGCGAGGGGGATACCTACCTGAATGCATTTCCTCCCTGACGGATCAACACCATGCGTGATAGCTCGGTTATTTTCTCTGGCAAGTCTTGGACCAGCACCTCGTGGCGCCTGACTAACAAGCGTCGTAAGTCCCGGGAGTTTCGCCGGGCTCTACTGGAAGACTTGGAAGTACGCCGCTTGCTCGCATCTGATATGCGCAGCGTCGAGTCGGTCTCGAGTTTGATTGCGCCGTATAGCACGCAGATCCAGGGCGTCACGGTCATCACGCACGGGTTCCAGTTAGGGGACGAAGATGGCGACAGCTTGATGCCCTTGGCCAACGCAATTCGCAGTCGGGCTGATGCATTCAACGGCAGTCAGCATACTGCGTGGCTGCTGGATTACGATCTGCTGCAAGAAGGTGGCACTGGGCAGTTCGACTTTGATACCAAGTTTAGTGGCACCACCGTTCTGAATGGTTCGTATGCCACGGGCAGTCCCAGCGAAATTGTATTGATGTTCGATTGGTCACCCGAATCTCAGGAAATCTCAACCGGCTGGGCCGAAGGTGCAGGCGATGCGCTCTACAACACGCTTACAGGTCTGGGCCTGATCAATCCCAACTCGCCTCACACCAATCCGCAACTCCATTTTATCGGTCACAGCTTCGGCGCGGCGGTTACCAGTGAAACGGTCGAACGCCTGGCCTTCTACGACGTCCCAGTCGACCAGGTGACGTATCTCGATCCCCATGACTTTGATCAAGGACTAGGCGTCGATGGCGCACAAAGCTTGTCGTCGTTGGGTAAGCCAACTGGCTACGGGGCAGTTGCCTGGCAGAATGTCAATTTCACGGATGTTTACTATCAGACTCGCGGCATCAATGGCAGTTTCGCCCCTAACGCGGCCGTACCCAATGGCCGGCCGATACCAGGTGCTTACAACGTTCAACTGCGTGACGGAGTTGAATTGCCCAAGTCAGACTTTAGCCTTTACGACCTGTTCGATTTCGCCGGCGATCATTCGTATGTCTGGAACACATCCTATCTAGGGTCAGTGCTGGGGACGCACCCTGCTGGCATGCCGCAACCGCAAGTTTCAAGCTCAGTCAATTATGTTGTCAACGGTTACAATTACAGTCGCATTGCCGGTGGCGTCGATGGTCGTCCCGCAGCCGACAACTTCTACTCAGTTGATCAAGATCATCAATACACTCCGATCGCGCTTCAGCCACAGACAAAAACACCTACGGAAAAGCTCTCGATCGCTTCAGCCAAACAAGCGCCGTTGTGGAACAGTTCCAGTGTGCTGTTCAATGGAGACTTTCAACATCCTGGCGATGAATTTGACATACTCTCTTCGGTGGCTGGCGACAACTTAGTTCCCGGTTGGTCGCACCATGGCGGCGGTGGCGCTGGTCGCATTCAAGAGCAGTCGGGCAACTACTATCTCGAACTGAACGCCAGTGGGCCGGATCGTACTCACAACTCGTTTTACTTGCCGCAGCAGGCTGCGATTCTGACCTTCAGCGCTTTTCAAACGGCCGCCGCAATTGGAGACGATCTAAAGATCTTCATTGGTGATGAACTGATTCACCAAATCGAAGCTACAGACTTGTCTACCTCTGCCAAGAACTATTCCATTGCGATTCCCACCGAGTTGCGTGGGCAAAATCAAACGCTGCGTTTTCGGCTGAGTGCACCGCAAGGTGCGGCGATCGAATCGACCCTGCGCATTGATAACATTTCCCTCGGTGCCGGTGGACGGACCGGAGATATCATCTCGGTTGAACTCGCCGCTACCGCGCCCACGCTCAGCAACTTCGACATCGTGGGTTGGGACATCATCAGCAGTTTGGGCAGCAGTATACCTCTGGAAGTCGAGCGTCATGCTGTACGAGCCGATTACGCGCTGAACTACAATGGCAACCCGATTGCATTTGCGATTCTGAGCGACCGTGTCAACTCAGTCAGTTTCGCCAGCACCGGTCAATTGTACCTGGCGCCACCAACTGCCGATCTAGGTGTATTGGATTCTGGTAGCCAATACGGTTTTCAAGGTGGAATGAAACTATGGTATCGTTCGGGCATTGAGTTGGCAGTGGTCACCAACACGACCGGACTGGCCAGTTACCTCAATGGCTCGGCCACTGACAAGATTCAGTACCTGCAAGCGCGGCTGATCGATACGCTCAACGGTAGCCAGGTGCCAACTTTGCCTTCTTCGGCAACCGTGCAGGCTCGCTCTATCCAGCTGGCCGAACCACAAGTGATCGAGCAGTGGTTGATCCGCGATGCAGCCTCCGGCAAAGCCTGGGTACTGGTTGACAGTGGCGATAGTTACTCACTTTTCCAAGCGGCTGAATATCAACTAACCGTGGTGCCTGGCGCTGGCACGATTAACGACTACGCTGAAAAAGTGCCCAGTCAGGGTACCAGCATTTTAGAAGTCGCGCAGATGCAACAGCGTCTGCGTTATTGGAATTACCCAGACGAAAATGGCAACCTGCTGATCGTCGACGGTATTGTCGGACCACATACGCGCCACGCGGCTGGACTGTTCCAAGCCAGCGTGAATAACACCAGCTTCAGCGAGGCCAGTTATGTCACTGGCAATTCCTTCAACTACATCAACGCCTTTAATGGTCCGCGTTGGACTTATCTGGATGATTTACCCGGCGATTATATTGAAACCGAAGTTGGTCCGTATCCTGAAAACGCGCCACCACTGCGCTTTGCGACCGACTGGGTCATCGGCACGATACTCGCGACCGCAGCAACGCTCAAGACCAGCAGCAATCCGCTGCAACTGCCCATCGTGGTGGGCTCGTTGAGCGCCCAGAGTGGCCCTAGCACGATCAATCATGCTGGCCATGACGCAGGTATGGCTGTCGATTTTGTCTTGGCACCCAGCACCGGCGTGCCCGATACAGGCAATGGTACGCTTTCGGCAGCCGAGGCCGAAGTAGTGCGGCTGGTCAATGGCCTCGAAGAATATTCACCGGCTGGGGTCACACTTAAAGAAGTCATCTCGTCCAATTCCGATATCGTCACTGCATTGAATGCTGGCCGCATTAGTCCGATCGCAATTTTGGATCCCGCCTTTGCCGGTGGCATTCATGTGGCTTTCAATCCACCCGAAGTTTCGTTCTTTCCGCCGCTGGCCGATCCGGTTATCAGCGATGATGTGAACAGCGGCCTGCAAGATGTCTTGGATTGGTTGGACAAGCTGATCAATACCGAACTGGACAAGCAACTGCCTGCCTTGGTCGAGGTGACCGACGAAACAGAAGAGAGTGAAGAAGCCGAACCAGCGACTATCTCCGATTCTCTGGGGCTGACCTATGTCTTAACCGGCGACGGTTCGATTCTGGATGAAATCAAGAGTCAAGTTGGACTGGGGCCATCGCCTGCGGTGCTCGCTGAACAACTCAGCCAGACCCGCACCTCGCTGTTCTTGAATTTGCCTAAGCTGACTGCACCGACTTTGGGCGGTCCGTTTTCGCCGACCAATCCAGCCAGTTACAGTTTCTCGCATGCGCTGACGGTATTCGACTCGGTCGGCCAGGCACATGATGCGACGATGTATTTCATTAAATCGGCTGTGGCCAATACGTGGCAAGCGATGATGACGGTGGACAACGTGCTGCAGCCCAAGGTGCACACGCTAGAGTTCTCGAGCGCCAACGAAAAGATTTTGCCGAGCTCGGCCAAGTTCGTTATCAGTGATTACACGCCCGGCGGTTCAATCGAACCGGTTAACCTGGTCATCGACTTGTCGCAAGCCACGCAGCGCAATGATCAGTTCAAGTTCGGTTGGTCGACGTGGTCGGTGGCCGTGCAAGCTCAGTATGAAAAGAGCACGGGCAAGTCGGCCATGCACTTCTCGCTCAACGGTCGCGCCTCGACCGGTGATCGACAATTTGATTTTGCAGAGGCGCTAGCCAACATCGGTGTCTCGTTAGCTGGCGACATCAGCGCGCAGGCTCAAGTCAACGGACGCCTGGACTTCACCATTACATGGGATAACAAAACTTCCAAGCCCAAGTCGGAGACGTTGGCTATTCAGTTGCACGACTTTTCGGCCGATGTCAACATTTTGGTCGATACGATTCTGGTCGATGCCAAGGCCGGCTTGCTGGGCGGCAGCATCATTGATTCGGGCACGCAGGCCAATCCCGGCCCGACCAACAGCTTTATCACTGCGTCCGCGGCCTTTGATGCCACGCTCAACGGCGGCGAGTCGATCTTGATCGCTCAACTCGACACGTTAGAAGTGGGCGAAGATTACTCCATCGATATGTCGTGCGACTTTGGTGGCGTGTTGTACTTTACTTCGACGCTAGCCGGCGCGCCGATCCCTGGCGAGCTGAAGGTCCTGCTAGGTCTGACCGGCAGTGGCGCGCCTACCGCCACTCCCGCCGGTGATCTCGCATCGATTATCAACCAACTGAATAATCTCAGCCCCAAATCCCTCGCCGACACGGCTACGCAATTAGCCGACTGGTTCTCGGGCATGGGCAACTTTGGGCAATTCAAAAACAAGCTGCCGCTAGGTGGTGGTTCGTTTGGACAGGTGAGCGACCTGGGTGAAGAGCTCAGCCAAGCCCTCTTCAGCAAGTTTCAAGAAGTGCGGCTGGTTGCCGAGTCCGCTCCGCAGAGCACGGGCAAGTTCAGCAACGATACAAGTTTTGAAGTCACGGTTAGCGATAACCTGACCAAGACCGTAGTCATCAATGCCAACATCACTCAGAACAATACGACGATTGCTGACTTAGCTTCGGACCTGTCCAGTGCTTTGGCTGCCGCCTTTGAAGGCACGGACTTTGCGGGCATGCTGCAGGCAACCGCGGTCGATGGCAAACTGGCTATCTACTCCACCGATAGCAGTGTCAGCGGAATCCGCGTAGCCAATACCGATGGTCAAACGGTGCCTGGCGTCGAGCGACTTGGGTTTGGGAACAACCAGGCTGTCGATCAATTGCGTTTCCAAACGTTGCAAGATTTGGAGCAGCTGATTCGCGAAGCTCTCGATTTGACGCCGCAGGAATTTGGTTTGGTTTACGACCGCAATCTCGGTACTGTGACTGGCAACATCAATTTCCTCAGCGAGTCCATACTTGAATCATCCAAGTTATCGATGGGCGATTCATGGGGCGGCTTGGCAGGCATTCAGACCAATAGTTCTGTCGATCTGTGGCGTCGAGCTGAAGGCAGCTTTACGTTTGGCATAGATCTGTCAGACATTGGGACCGGGTTTACAATCACCAATTCCACGCCACTGTCCACGTTGCCAACGTGGGGTACCGGAATCGAAAGCGGTATCCGTTCTTCGCTGGGCGCAACTTCCGCATTTTCATTCAGCAAAGATCTACGCTTCGCGCTGACCATTGATGGTACGGATTTCGATGTCCATATTCCGGCGGCGGCCACCAGCGGCAATGCATCGCTGGCCGACCTGACCTCTGATGTTAACGCAGCCATTCAATCTGCCATCGCCACCAGTCCCTTCGCTGGTGGTGTCAGTGCGGTGGTCGACTCCAGTTCGGGCACGGCGGTCATGATGATTCGCATTCAAGGCTCGACGATCGGCTCGATATGGCTATCCGACAGCGAATTGGCCGGCGACTACTACGGACTGCGTCGACTCGGGATCCAAACCGGCGCTCGGTATGGCCAGCATCTAAAGATCACGCTCTCGGATGACACCAGTTTTACGGTCAGTTTGCGTGGTGTAACAACCATTGGAGATGTGATCAACCGCATTGAAGTGGCCTCGCGCACCGTCCCCACCGATGCTAACACGCGGCGTGTATCAGTGAGTATTGATCCACTGGATCCCGATCACTTGAACATCCGAGATTTGAATCATGTCATCGACGGCGATTCGAGCGCTGGGCGATTTTCCATCGAATCTGCCGATGGTTCGCTGGCTGGGCTGATCCTGGGCCTGCGCGGCACGGACAACGATGACGATGGCAAAGCCAACAATGGTGTAGACGATGTTGATGATGGCGTAATCAATGGTCGAGCGCTCAACGGGCAGTCGTTAGCCAATCGATTTTATCTGAACAACTTCGATGTTGACTTGTCTGTGCAGGCGACAGCCAACGACATTGACGCTATCGCCAGCTTTGGTCCGGCCAGCGTCGGCATTGTCAACGGTAAAGGCGAAGCCAGTGCCAAGCTGTCGCTAAGCCTGACGGATCCCAATAGCGATGGTCGACTGTACCTGAGCGAGATGATCGAAGCAGGGGTCGTCAGTATCATTGGCGATCCGGTATTGGAATGCGATTTGAATCTTGAATTGCCAGTGGTTTTAGCGGGTTCGATCCCGGGCCTTTCTTTGCCGGGCAATGCCGCGGTTATCGTCTCGTGGACCGACATCCACGAAGGCACAGAACCGACCATTCATTTGCGCGGCTTGGATAACCTGAAAGGCTTTGAAAACTTTTCAGCCTTCGGCTTAAGTGGTGACCTGTCCATTGAGCGAGTTCTGGACGGTGCTCTGGACCTGCGGGCTAACTTGCCGGAGTTCCGAGTTCAGTTGCGAGGTGAAGCTGCCCCCATCAATCTTGACCTAAGCTTTATCGATCCGACAGCCACGGGACCGGCTCTGAAACCGATCGCGACTTTCCAAGACCTGATCGATGCCATCCGCATTCAAACCGGTGGCAAGTTGACGTTGAACTTTACGCGCGATGGCCGGGGACTGGAGTTGTACGACAACACGACGGGCAATATGCCCTTCTCGCTTGTGTCGCTGAACACTTCAAACCTATTGAGTCAACTTGGCTTGTCAGGCATCCCTGCTATCGACAACGTCATTTCTGGCGAACCGATTTACCAGCCCAGCATCTTGGATGCGCTGCGCCAAGTCGTGGAATTGCTGCGGTCGTTTGAAGAGCTCGATGCGCTCAACGAAAAACTCCCGGGAACAGATGTCTCCATCAACGATATCCTGGATTTTGCAGACAAGCTGGATGCCACGCTGAATGATTTGCAGAACCGACCCAAAGCCGCGCTGCATGAGTTAGAAGTCGCGCTTGAGCAAGGTTTGGATATACCTGGTTCGAATCTGGCTTTGAAGCTGGATGGCCAGGCGTTGAAGGTAGTAGTCCGAATCGCCGATTCGGCCGCGCGCTCGCTGCCACTGAACTTCAACATGCTCGATGGCAATCAGGATCTGGGCAAGTTTGTGAGCCTGAAGGGCGATGGACGGGTCAGCGCCAGCATCGGCGCGGACTTCGTGCTGGCCATGGGCATCGACCTGGCCGATCCAGATGACTTACGTCCCTTCTTGTACGCCGTGACTCCACAAAATGAAAACGCCACGACCCTGATTGATATGGGCACAAGTCTGGGTGTAACTGCCAAACTCAGTACGCCCACACCGATCAATTTGAAGGCATCCGTTGGCCCGCTGAGTGCGAGTATCGTCAATGGATTTGTGCGGTTGGACGATGGCTCGGCGCAAGCCAATCCTGCCCGTTTCACGGCCAAGTTACGTAACGTCAATGCTTCCGGGCGTCGTTACCTGGATGGATTGTCGCTCAGCTCGCTGCAAACCGAAATCGTGGGCCAGATGCAGGCCGTGTTACCGGTGCACGTTACGCCGTCCGGATTCATCGGCAACATTGGTCTGTCGGCCAATATGCAGAATCCGATAGACAGCTTCGACGTTACCCTGCCCGACTTTTCCCAGCTAATAGACGATCTGGATTTCACGACAGATATGTCCGTCTTTTTGGACGGATGGGATTCGTTACTGGGTTTGTTCGAAGAGAAGCTACTGGACAAACTGGATGGTATCAAGCTGCCGGTTATTGGCAATCAATTGGGCGATCTGTCCCGCTTTATTCTGGATCTGCGCAGCGAAGTCGGTGACATCGACCCTGGTAGTTTGGTGGGCAACGGTGCCATTGAAATTTTGCGCAGCCAGTTGTTTCAGAAGCTGACGGGCATCAATGTTCTCAAAGATAAAGACGGTCAATCTGGAATCACTCAGAGCGACATTGTGGTTACTCAGACGGCATCGGCAGTGGAGTTTGAAGTGTCGATGGGCGGCACCATTGTCGCTAATGACCTCAAGTTCGACTTGAATCTGCCGGGCTTGGGATTGAAGACCGGCGATATGTCGTTGAGTCTCACGGGCAACTGGCAGATCGATGTCGGGATTGGAATTGATAAGAATACCGGGGTCTACCTGAAGCTAGCCCGCAATAACCCTGATGGCAGCCGCAAACTCGACGACCTGCATATTGACTTCAAGGCCGAACTGATCGGTCCACCGCCAAACACCAAGTTCAAGCTGGGATTCTTGGATTTGGAAGTGGCCAACAATCGGACCGAAGCTGCGGCAGAGTTCGATATTGATCTTGATCCAGGTCTCGATGGTCGGATTGGTTTGGGCGAGATCTTCTCGGTACCGTTGTCTACATCCTTTACTGGCAACGTTCTTGAAAACGGCGTCGACAATAACAAAGCGGCCATTGTCGATTGGACGCTGACTGCAGCCATCAACGGTGTAGCAGGGTTACCTCAATTGCGCACCGGGTTCGATTTGAACTGGACCGTCAATTCATTTGCTGAATTGGCATCAGCGCCGCAGATCGAGTTCGGTGATGTGCAGATGAACCTGGGTTCGTTCTTGAGTGACTTCTTGGGACCGATCGTCAAGAACGTCAACGATGCACTGGAGCCAGTGCGTCCGATCCTGGATGTGCTGACGGCTCCGATTCCGGTAATTAGCGATTTAGCCGGTCCGACGACGCTGTTGGATTTGGCAGATTTCTTTGGCTATGGCGACTACAACGACTTCATCTATGCAGTACAAGATATCTCGGACCTGGCCGAGAAACTGGAAGGCGCTATCGGGGCCGAGAACTGGATCAACCTGGGCAGCTTTAGTGTCGATGGTTCGCTGGCCTCGCTGGCCAGAGGTCGCGGCAATCTCGCACCGCGAACCAATCCCCTGAACAACGTCGACTTCGACAGCATCAAGAATCAGATCGATACCAGCGGCGGTCAACAAGCCGATGCTTTCTCGAGTTCCACGTCGGCCACAGGCGGTGGTTTCCGCTTCCCCATTCTCGAAAACCCTGCTTCGGCATTTGGATTGTTGCTCGGACAAGATGTGACCTTGTTCGGTTACGACATGCCGCGTTTGGAAGCTCAGTTCGAGTACAGCCAGTTCTATCCGATCTGGGGACCAGTCGGTGCACGCATTACCGGTACCGTGGGCGCGGTGGCGGATTTTGCGTTTGGATTCGATACGTATGGCGCAAGGCAATTTGTGGCCAGTGGCTACAGCGATGCCTCCAAGATCTTCGACGGCTTCTTCATCAGCGACACCGCCAGCGTCGATGGTACAGGCCCCGACGTTCCCGAATTGACATTGTCGGGTGCCTTGAAAGTTGCGGCCGAAGTAAACGTGGTGGTGGCGCGCGTCGGTGCAGGCGGCGGTATTTACTTGGATGTCTTCTTTGACCTGCACGATAATAACAATGATGGCAAGATCCGCTTTCAAGAACTAAAAGACAACTTCGAGCTGGGCCCCATCCATGTGTTCGATGTTACCGGTCAGCTGGCAGCCAAAGCGTTTGCCTATTATGAAATTGGCTTCCGCGCCTTCGGCAAATGGGTCAAGATTGCTGGAGACGAATACGAACTGGCCGAAGTCGTGCTGTTGGACTTCTCGTTGCCGCGACCGGACGATGCTGTCGAGACATTTTCGTATATCGAAGGCGGTGTATTGAAGTTCCATGCAACGGAAGGCAACGATCAATTCACCCTTAGCGCGGGCACCGGCGACGACGCAGGCAAGGTAATCGTGACCTCGCCACTCCTGCGCGATCCCGAGAAACATCCCCTGGCTGAATTTACCCAAATTCAGTTTGACGGTCTGGGCGGCGATGATCGCTTTACGGTGCTCGAAGGTCTCTCCAAACCTGTGACGGTGTATGGTCGCAGCGGTAACGACATCATTCGCACCGGTGATGGCGCAGCGACTGTTTATGGCGATGGCCCCACGGAGTTGAGCAGCGATGGCCGCGACAAGATCTTCCTGGGTAGTGGTGGAGGCACGGTCCATGGGGGTGGAGGTGATGATGAGATCACCGGTTCGGCTGCAGCTGATGTGTTGCACGGTGGATCCGGGCGCGACTTGATCAAGGGTCTCGATGGCGACGATGAGATTCACGGTGATGCAGGTGCCGATCGCATTGAAGGTGGTGCGGGCAACGATGACATCTACGGTGGAGCCGACGGTGACGTTATCGACGCCGGCCGCGGCGATGACTATGTCGAAGGTCAAGGTGGTGATGACAACATCTTGGGCGGTTTCGACAATGACATCCTGATCGGTGGACTAGGCAACGATCAGATCAATGGCGATCGCGGCGACGACTTGATTATCGGGGACAATGCCACCGTGAATCGTTCCGGCGCATTCCCGTTTAGCGTTAGCGGCTTCTCTGGCGCCGGCGCCGATACGCTGGTTGGCGATCGCGGTGCGGATTACATCTACGGTGGTGGCGGCAATGACAAGATCGATGCCGGCACGGGAACTGACTATGTGTGGGGGCATGAAGGCGACGACTCGATCAATCTCGGCCCCGGAGCGGATTGGGCAGATGGTGGAGCAAATGATGATGAAATCATCGGCGGTACTGGCAGTGATCATCTGATCGGCAATACAGGACGCGACAAAATCTATGGTGGTACCAACGCACAAGGTGGTGGTTCGACCGATGATGAGAACACCATCTATGGCGATACCGAAACAACGGGAGTCGGCAACAATGATGAAACGCAAGCCGATACCATCTACGGTGATGTTGGCCGCGATGTGATCTACGCCGGCAGTGGCTCCGACACGGTTCATGCCCTGGGAGGTGACAATGAAACATCGCTCGGTATGGGCAACAATGTTTATCGATCGGGTGACGGCCATGACCTGGTGACCGCTGAGTCGGGCAATGATGATATTCGCGCTGGCAACGGCAACAACACGGTGCATGCTGGCGAAGGCAACAATACTGTAGTTACCGGCAGCGGCTACGATACGGTCACCGCTGGCAGCGGCCACGATACGATCGAAGCTGGTTCAGGTGGAACAGTCGTTAATCCACAAGTTATTCTGGGCGGTGCAGGTGATAACCGCATCATCACCGGAGATGGTGTGGAACAGATCACCACCCTAGGCGGCCGCGATTCGATCACCTCTGGCCACGGCGCAAAAACAATCAATGCTGGTGAAGGTTGGAACGTAGTCACTGCCGGTAACGTGGGCAGTGGCACCACCACAGTCACCGTCGGTAGTGGTGCTGACCAGGTTACTGTCGGCGATGGTACCAAAGTCATTCACGGTGGTGCTGGCAAGAACGTCATTAACTTGGGCAATGGTAAAGCCGATGTCGATACGCTGGATGATGATGACACCATCACCATCGGCACTGGCGATAAAGTAGTTTTGGCCGGTGGCGGCAACAACACGATTCAACTGGGTAATGGTCCCTCCACTGTAGTGACTCTAACGGGTAACGACTCGATCACGACCGGTGACGGCCAAGACATCATTATCAGCACCGGTGGCAATAACACGATTGAAGCTGGCGGCGGTCGCGACTTTGTGCAGACCGGAAGTGGCACCGATACGATTCGCGGTGGGGCTGGCAATGATCTTATCTTGGGTGGTGCAGGTGATGATCAACTCAGTGGCGGCGCTGATCATGATTTGATCATCGGTGATGCAGGCGATGACAACTTGTCTGGTGAGCAAGGTCGTGATTTGCTCTGGGGCGGTTTGCCCGACCAGATTCAAGCTATTTGGGGCATGGGGACATTCACAGTGTCGATGCCTCCAACGTGGTCGGAGATCGATAACCAGCAAACTGGCCTGGGTTGGTTCGCATCCAAGTTTGACTTGACGGCAGCGACCGTCACCGGATCGGCCCAGTTTGCAGTGCCAACCGAGTTAGCTGCGGCTAGTGCAGAGTCGCAGGCGAATCGTGCCCTGAGCTATTCGACCACGCTGCAGAAGATCGTGCCGATTGATGTATTGAACTTCAGCGTCGCCGGTACGATGGCGTCCAACTTGGGAGCCGGCAATGGCGATGGCCTGGATACACTCAACGGCGGCGATGATACCGACTGGATTTTTGGTGGTGGCGACACGGACTTCATCGACGGTGGCGCAGGCGGCGACTATATCGACGGTGGCGCCGGCAATGATCGCTTACTAGGTGGAATCGGCGAGGCCTTGGGCGATGGCGGTCACGATGTCATACGCGGCGGTTTGAACAACGACATCCTCCGCGGTGGCGACGGCTTGGACCTGCTCTTTGGCGACGAAGGCGATGACTTGGTCTTTGGCGATACCGGCTCTCCTGATGGAAACGGCATCGGTCAACTGGGGCAGGTTCTGTTTGGTGGTCCAGGCAAAGATACGTTGTATGCCTTCGCCGGCTATGACGCGGCGATCGAGGCTACGCAAATCGGCGATCATTTGATCGGCGGATCGGGTGAAGATTTGTTATACGGCAACTTGCGCCAAGATCTGCTTTCTGGTCAGCAAGAGGCCGACTTCTTGCACGGCGATTACTTGGACGGACCGATGTACGCGCGCAACGTCCGCGCCGCCACCGTTGGTGGAAGCGACATCCTGCTGGGTGGCTTCGGTCAAGATCAACTCTTTGGTGGCGGTGGCAATGACATCCTGCGCGGCAACGAAGATGGCGACTGGCTGGAAGGCAATGACGGCAACGATGCATTGATCGGCGGCATGGGCATCGACATTCTGACGCTCGATGTGGCTAACACTTACACAGTCACCGGTGGTGACAAGTTGTTTGGTCATGAAGTAAACGGATCGACCTACGCAACTTTCGTCGACAACGCCGCTACGGACGCCTGGGCTGACATCGTACTGTTGCAGGGTGATGCCCAGTCGGATGCCAATGGCAATCCACTCTTCCATGATGACATTTTCTTGTCCGGCGATTTCTCCACCGGCAACTTGAATGTGACCTATCGGTCTGGCAGTTCACGCAATGCGATTACCGGCCAACTGATCAATCCCATCAGCAATCCGCGTCCGATCTTGGCGGGCATTATGCCCAGCGTCGAGCAGATTCAGATTGCGGGCCTGATGGGTGATGACGTGCTCTCGGTTCAAGGCTTGACAGGTACACAAGCTGCGGTGGGTGAAAGTAGCGTGTCCTATACAGCCATGGTCGGCGGTGGTCCAGGTAATGACATTTTGCTCGGTTCACCTGGCGACGATCGCTTGGACGGCGGTCCAGGCAGTGATCGTATTTATGGCTTTGCCGGTAACGATCGACTGTGGGGTGACTACTTCAACGGCAATGCATCCTTTGACTCGGATCAGTTGTACGCAGGTGGTGGCTACGACGACCTGGTTGGTGGACGTGGGGATAACGTTCTCAGCGCTTGGTCGTTTAATCCAACCTTGAATTATGCCTTTAGCGGCAACTACACCGATGTCCAACTGCGCGAGGCACTGATGCGCAGCGATACCGCGCCCAAGGCAAACTTGTCAGCTGCAAACTTTGGGGTCTACCGCAACGCAGAAGGCAAACCCGTATCTAGTCCAGCCACTGGCAATCGCGAAGATACTGGATTGAACCGCATGTTGGGTAACAATTCAGCTAATTCCGAGCAGTTGTATGGTGGAACGGGTCTAGACTTCTTGTATGGCAACGGTGGCGGCGGCGCTAACGGGGACACGTTGTATACCTATAGCGGTGAGGTTTTCGGCGCTGGTGATATGCCTTGGGAAAATGATGATGCGTGGAAAGAGTACGCCAAGCAAACCGATGCGGTGTGGTACGTGGGGGCTGGTACCGGATTAAGTGATACCGACGATACGGTACAGATCGACTACGTGACGGATCCAACCAGCCCGATGTATGGCCGACATATTGTGACCATTCGTCAGTCAGGGTCCTTCAATCTCAAGTTGTCGTATCAAATCGGTCAGTCGCTATTTGCACCGGTCACTGACAACAACAACGTCAATGATCCTTCGGCCAATGCCAATGGCAATCAAGAGCAGTTCTTTGATGTCGAGAACGCAGGTTATCGTTGGGATCCAGTGACCGGTCGCCTGTTCCGGCTATCACCCGAAGAGCGTCGAGACAATGGCTTAGACGCACTGGGCGAGACCGATCTTGGAGTAACGGTGCTGCCACCGGAAGGTGACTTCCTGGCAATCCTGGTCGATACCTTGGGTGGTAATGACACGGTCCTAGTTGGGGAAACTGTACAGAAATCCGTGTGGGTAGATGCGGGCAGCGGCAACGACTTGGTTCGTATGGAACCTCGCTTGGCATATCTGCCTGACCAGACCGATAAATTTGGCGTGCGCAACGATATTCCCGCGAAGGCCAAAGACCTGGGATCGCTGGATGCAGTCGCCGGTGGCGTGCGATCTGACCAAGAGTTTACGGGTCTCACGATTGACAGCGCTACCGATGTCAATCTACATGAGAGCTCTGAAGTCGACTGGTATTCGTTCTCACTGGACTCAGCGCCGTTAGCGGGCGACGTACTGCAGTTGATCGCCGGCGGAGTGGGAGCCGAGCAGGCTTCCAACTCACAAACGGCGTATGCCGCCAAACCACAGCAGCTGCAGATCGACATCTATGCTGGCATCGCCCCAGCGTGGAGTACGTTGACCGACTATACAGGTGTAAATAATGTTGCGTTCTCGCTGACCATTCCGCAAGAAGTGGGACCGGACTTTAAGACCGCCGCCGATGTTATCCTGACCAAGGGACGAACCTATAACTTGGTCTATGCGGCGGATCGATTGGCAGCGGACTCGGCCGTTCGCCCGACTGTCGCTGAAGTTGCCTTGATGAACCTGGTCGGTGGCCCAATCGAAGAAGTTTCATCCGGTTATCGCTTGGCTACCGCGCTGACCCAGAACCAAATCGCAGCCATCGATCTGTCGACATTGGTTGCTGGCGTAAAGTATTACGTTCGTATTCAGGATATCGATGGCGTCACAGGCGAATACGCGCTCAACTACGCCAGCGCGGCCACTCCAGATATCTACGAAAGCTCGACCACTCCCAATACCAGTGCCAGCAATGCGTACCTGTTGGGCTCGCCAGCTTCTATTGAGCAAATCGCGAACTTGACCTTGCCGAGTCTGCAACGAGCACAAGTGGAAGGTGATTGGTTTAAGTTGGCACTTGGTGGAGCGACAGGCACTATCACCGCTAGTTCGCACGTAGCTGCTCGTACCGTTACGCTTGAATTGATCGATGCCGACACGCTGGTCAGCGTGGCCAGCAGCAGCAACTCGCCACTTGTCTTGCCAGCCAATTTAGCTGGTGATTACCTCTTGAAGGTAACGGCCGATGGCCCCGTGCGCTACGACCTGGAGTTTGATGTTGCACAAGCGCTTGAGGGCAGTGGCTCCAAAACTGCCCCCTATCAGATCAACGATATCGATCGATTGGTTTCGGACATCTACACCATCAGTCCGGGCGCAGGACCAACCGGGACTGATGCCGATGGGGCTGCAATCTTCTACGAATTCAGTTTGGCTGAAACTGGTGAGTTGGGTGACGCATTCGGTCTGCGTGTATTGAACGAATACGTGGCGGGCAAGTTTGTGGCTTCGCCCACGAATCGCTTGCGACTGCAATTGCTCAGCAGTACCGGTGCGGTGCTTCAAGAAGTTGCGTCGACCGACGCTGATCCTCAAGCCACGTTGGACCTGGCTGGTCTGACACGTGGTACCTATCGCGTGCGCGTCGACTCGGCCTGGCGTCGCGATGGAAACACCGATGTGCCGCTGGCCCTAGCCAATACCAAGTTCGAGTTCTATTCGTCGACAGGCGTGCGCACTGCCAGCAACCGCGCTGCGTTGCAAGCTCGCAACTCAGTAGAGACCAAGTTTGATGCGCCGCAAACCCTTCGTCGCGATGTGATTCTGGGTGGCTCGGGAAATGACCACTTGTTAGGTGGCAGCGGCGAAGATTGGATCTTTGGCGGCCAAGGCGATGACTACCTATCCGGTGGTTACGACCAGCAAGCCGAAGACTTGATCGTTGGTGGAACAGGCAACAACTACTTTATTCTGGTACCCGACGACTTGGCCACTCGCAACGGATTGTCATTCGACAACGGCAACAGCGACTTGTTTATCGGCAGTGAAGATCCTAATGACGTTGATCAGGTGTACTACGTCGGTGGCGGAGTTGGTATTCGCGATTTCGTAACCTTGGGTTTCGATCGTTTCTTGGGCCGCCACAAGGTATCAACGCTGGTGTGGGATACCACCAATTTTGGATTTGCTGCGGCCGATGGTGAATACTTGCAGCGATATGCATTCTTCCGCGCTATCGACATTGAGCGAACGGTGATCGATGGTGGTGATGATATCGACGTGATTCACGCTGACCCCGGTTATCTACTGGGAGGTGAGAGTTGGGGTATTAGTGGCGGTGATTTAGCTGCGGGCGCAACTGCCTTTAATCGACTCGTGTTGATGGGCGGCCTGGGTCCCGACCTGGTACTGGGCGGCGCAGGCTCGGAGTCGATTGTGGGTGGTCGGTTCGACGCCAGCGATTCGGATAGGAACTTCCTCAGCGGCGGCCTGGGCGACGATTTCCTACTCGGTGGCATCGCTCGCGATGTTATCTACGGCGGACGCTTCCCGTTTGAAGATGGGACTCTGCTAGCCGAAATGGATGACTTGAACATTCGGTTCGGCACGCCCGATAGCGGTCAGATCCCCGTCAACACGCCTCCTGCTGTCACACCATACGACGCAGCCGGTGATGCGTTTGATCGGGATGCTGATGATCGACTGACTTTCATTAACTTGCTCTCTTACCTGAACAACACGGCCGGTGTCAGCATTCCGAAGCCGGATCAACCTGTCAACATGGCCGATGCCTTCGCGTTTGAAGGTGTATCGGCAGGCGACGCCCTCTCCACCATCGCCAGTATCGGTGACTTTAACGGTGATGGCCTGGAGGACTTTATCGTCGCCGGTAATTCGCAGAGCGCGCAGAGCTATGTACTGTTTGGACCAGTGACCTCGAGCACCTTGTCGAGAATTAACACCACGCAGCCGGGCAACAAAGTCGCCATTCGCGGTGAGGACTGGGTCGTCAATCGCAATATATCTTCCAACGCCGATTTGACCGCTTCGTCTCCGTACCTGCGCGCAGAGGGCCGCGCCGACGAAGTCGTCGGGGATCGAATTAACTCGGTCTATCTGGGTAAGTATGTCGCATCCGGTGACCTGTTGGGCAATTCGTTGCAGGATCTGGTATACGCCGAAATCGTCGGCACCAACTTGATCGTGCGCATCTTGGCCGGTAACTCGTCGGCGGAACGCCGTTTGGCAACCGCGCAGAAGACGATTACGATTCCAACCGCCGGCTTTTCGAATGCACTGGATGATTTCAGTTTTGCAGTGCTGAACTGGAATGGTCAAGGACAAGATGAACTGGTGGTCATGGGCAAACCGCTGGCCGGGGCTACCGCTGATGCAGTTCGTCCCGCCGGATACTTGTTTGAAGGTGCTCTGCGCAATGCTAATGCCAACATCAATGCGACCAATGATGCAGCCTTCACATTCCAGACCGATGCGACCAGTCGCAATGATCTCCTGGCGGTTGGTCCATGGACAGCCGTGGCTACGGCCAGTCAGCTGACCGCGGTGGCTGTGGGTGACATTAATCAAGATGGCTACGAGGATTTGTTGATTGGCGATGCACAGTACGCCGCTTATGGTGCAGGTACTGCCAGCGAGAGCATTGGCCGCACTTACTTGGTCTTGGGACGTGGACAACTGCCAGCGGGTAACGTGCCAATTTTGGCAGGCTCGAGCGGTGCCTATAGCGGTCTGGCTCACTACGTCTGGCAAGGGCGAGGCTTGGGCAAATCGGTATTGGCAACTAGCGATACCAATCGTGACGGCGCTGCCGACTTCGGTTTTACTCGCAACTACGAGTCCGCCAGCCCAGTGGTGACGACGGCTGGAAGCCCGCTCAACGAAACTGGCTCACTCTTCATTTTGGGAGGCACACCGAACTACAAAGCCAGTTTTGCGCAGTTGAATGCAACTGGACCGTTCAATCCCAACCAGGGCGCTGACTCCGCTCAGCGAAACAGAGTGTTGGGAACTATGACCCACACCGCTAGCGTCGATGGTGAAGCCATTCCCCGCCAATCCGTGGTCACAGGTGATTTTGATGGCGATGGCCGCAACGACGTGATCGTATCGTCTGACAATTCTAACCAATCGCGTGTGTTCTACAGCTTTGCTGCCGATCCTCTATTGGCCTCACCGTCTGCTTTCCGCGCATTCAGCAGTCACAATGCGGTGCTAGGTGGCGAAACTGCCAACGGCGCTGATCAGTTCGGTCAGTTATCTCCGTCACCTTACTTGGACTTGGATAGTAACGGAATTTCGGATGTTATCATCGGCGCGCCTTGGGCAGATGTGAATACCGCCAAACCAGTGAATTTGCCAAACGATCTGGATGCTGGTCGGGTGTACGTGATCTTTGGTAGTGGACGCAGCACAAATCTTCCACCAAACCGACTGGAAACTACTCTCGCCAATCGCGAGATACCGCGAGCTGGGCTGTACCTGGTAGAACGTTCCGATGGTCAGCCATTCCGATACTACAATGCCCAAGATACGATTGTCGACGCCGAAGTTGCGGTGGAGATCGGCAATGTGCGTGCTGGTATCGCCCTGCATGCGGCTGCGACCGGCAGTGGCTACATCCTGCATAGCGTCGAAAGCGTTCATACACGCTTCCAAAATGAAGACGATGAAAACGATCAACTCCCACAAGACAGCAGCGATCACTTCTTGATCGTGCGTTTCAACGGAACTGGTTGGGAATACAGCAATGGAACCGACTGGCGACCGTTCAGCTACGAACTTTCGGATTCGCTGGTAGCTTCCGTCGCCTTTGATACTCATGCGGTCACAGCGTTGACTTATGGCCCGCGAGTCAATGGCATTGCGCAGGGTGTGGTTGATAGCGACCTGGTCTTCTATGCCGATAACGACTCCATCAATCCTCAGTGGGGACGATATTCAGTCGGCGGCCAATCTATGGCGTTACCAGGTATCGAGCGCTGGTATACCTTCTCGTTCCAGGGCGACGGTCAGATCGGTGATTCGATTAAACTGCGCGTTGTCAATGAGAACAATCAACCGATCAGCCGCCCGGCTCCCGCTCGGAGCTTCTCCAATCAAAGCTTCGAGGAGTCTAGCGCGCAAACAGCGGCTCATGCTTCGAGCGGCCCCATCTCGTATCGTGCACCCGATGCAACATTCCCAGATGGACTTTCAGGAACTCATCCGGGCGGAACAAATATCGTCGGGGTGGGTGGCAGTGGCGGAGTATCCGATCCAGAAAGTGCTCGCCGACAGTACAGCTATGTAATGTTCTTCCAGCTACCGGAGCCAGGTGATTCGCAGACGCTGACCGCTGCACAACTGGAGGTCCAAATCGGTGACAAGGTTGAAAGCCCCGTGTTTGGTTTCGACCTGGACCTTTACGGATTGGGCTTTGTTCAGACTCCTGAACTATCCACAGCCTGGCAGTATGCGGGCGCCAACGACACTCGTACCGGCTCCGACCTTGGAACTGGCATCGGCAACAGCGCGGTAACCAAACTGGCTGATCCACTTGTCAGCGAATCCACAGAACTGACCAGGCTGTCCTATCGCGGCAGTGCCCTGGTTCAATTCCTGCAGTCCCTGTATGCAGCTGGCGCTCAAGGTGGTGATTACGCGGTGTTCCGGATCAACATGAGCGCAGATGTGCCACCGGAAGTTAATGGGACTCCCTATTGGTTCTTGGGTAACGATAACGAACACAGTCTGCGAACCGTGTTCCGTCATGACGACCAGTCCGCAGGTGATCAACAAACCGCAGTGGAACTTGAACAAATCATCGACCCATTGCAGAGTGTTCTGCCGCTGAAGGTCGCCTCCGTTCTCCAATCAACCAATACGCTGCAGACAGCTCCCGACAACCAAGGTGTCTGGTCGGTGGGTGGTACGGATCCATCGACAATTCTACTGGATTTGGATCTATCGAAGATCTTTGACTTAGTCGAATCGCCGGAAGACTTGATCAGTGCAGCGTCATTCGGCTTTGACTACAGCCATCTTGGATCCGAACTGAATGGTTCGATCAAGATTGAAGTGCTTGACGAAGAGAGCTTTGGTGGTCTTAACACTGCGGACACCGCCGCCCCAGCGACACGATTCCGTAACGCTGCAGGCGAAAGCAATCTCATTACAAACGCATCATTCCCAAGCGTTGGTGGATCCGCCACATTCAATTTGCGTCAAGAGATTGTGGATGCAGTTGCAGCCGGCAAGACTCGACTGAAGCTGCGAATGACGTCGGACTTGGCCACTCCGCTCCGCGTTTATGCCAGCTCGATGCGTTTCGATTTGCAAACCAACCGACGCTTAGGCGTGGTAGGCGATCTATATGATTCGCAGGGACGCCGGATCGCCGGTGGTTTTGCGGCTTCATCGATTATCGACTTACGTTCGGTTCCGGCAGGTATATATCACCTGCGCGTCTACGATCCCTTTGCGGCGGCCCCGACAACCAATGATGAAGGCCATCGCCTGTTCGATCCGACCTACGATCCAGTGGCCAATCGCGGCAACCTATCGATTGGTTTAGAAATTGAAGCACCGAAAGTTGGCGATGCAGACGCACGCACCGACCGCGATGAACTGCGCGGC
Organism: Rania fehmarnensis; assembly: GCF_056494185.1. Lineage (NCBI taxonomy): Bacteria > Pseudomonadati > Planctomycetota > Planctomycetia > Pirellulales > Pirellulaceae > Rania > Rania fehmarnensis. The sequence goes on along the minus strand of NZ_CM151398.1, from coordinate 6,567,339 downwards.
AGTAGCGGCACCGACTACTTGGAAGGCGGAGCCTATTACGATCGCATCTTTGGTGAATCCGACTTGGATACTTACAAGGCTGAGCCACTGGAGATTCGTGATCGCGGCTTAGGAGGTACGGAAACCCGCAATGACGTCGCCCCGGGTGAGTTGGGCTACCTGGTGGCTACACCTGATGACTTCGCCATCGTGACCTTCGTTGATCCGGTGCTACAACTGGCAGTTGCCAAGGAACTCGGCCTGGCAGTGCCCAGTGCCGCGGGTGGTCTGAGGTTGAGTCGACCATTGCAAGCCACGGACGTGACATCGCTGGTCCAGGTGAACCTGGATCCAGCCTCACTGGGTAGACTTTCGCCGCGGTACACAGTAAATAGCTCCACCGCAGGTCAGTTCGTCGACAGCAGCTTGATTGCTTCCAGTTCAATGGCAGTGGGCAAACGCTTGACGATTTACCCAGCCAACTCCAATAACGGCGTGCCTGTCGTGGTGACCAGCTTTAACTCGAGCAATGGCACAGTCGGCTATCGGATCGAAAACGGCAGCTTTACACCCGGCTCACAGGATACCTACCAGTACGCCGAGTACACGCTGACCAACCTCAAGGGCTTGGAATACGCAGTCAATCTCGAATATGTCGGCTTGTCCAATCAACGTGTTTCATCTTTGTCGGCAGTTGAGCCCGGCATTCGTTTGAATCGCGAAGAGCAAGGCGAATTGGGTTGGCGCAGTTTGAGGTTTGTTGATCTGGATGGAAATCCTCTGCAAGCCGACATGAACGAAGCTTATCCCCCGACGCCGATCGGACCGCTGCATGTGCTTAGTCGCTTGAGCCGGCTGGAGTATGTCAGTATCGATTCGCTCTCCGGTGGCGTAATCGAAAGCCTCAACGATGCAGATACTCTGCTCAGCAACGATCAGAATACATACTACGATTTGTCGTTTGCTGATCAGCTTGATCAGCTGCGTTGGCTCAGTGGACGTTACAACCAAATTGCGACTCATCAAGATGTGTTCCTCGCCTCGAGCTACGCCAGTGGTCAGACACCATTTGGTTGGTATCCGCTGGATGAGATCAGTGGGGAATATGCCAACAACCAGCGAACCTCGGGAGCGCCTTCGGCTGTTGTCTTTGGTGGAGTGTCGCAATCGGTCGTTGCGTCACCAGCACCCGGCGTCGAGAACAGCAATGTCGGCTCGTACTTGTTCGATGGCGTCGATGGCCACGTTGCCATTCCGATGCGCGTTGGTACCAACTTGTGGAAGAACTCCAGCGATAGTTTTGCCGTCTCGTTCTGGTTCAAGACCGACGATCAAAGCAGCGGCCTGTTTGCGCTAACTTCCGAAGCAGCCGTGCCCACTGCGTTTGGGGGTAGCCAAGCACTGCGAGTCTACCTGGAAAATGGTAAGGTCAATGCGAAGTTTGCCAATGAAGCAACGGCCGTTCTGAGCACCACTTATAACTCGCTGACATCCACTACAGATTTTGGGGACAACGATTGGCATCATGTCCTGTTGTCCTTTACCCGTACGACTGCAACTGCAGGTAATTTGCGGATGTATGTCGATGGCCTGGTGATGAATGCCAATGGTGCGCCATCTAACACCAGTCCGGCGGTCAGCGGACTGCCAACCAATCTGCAGTTCGCTCAACTTGGCTGGTCCAACGGTGATTTCTTGAATGGCCAGATCGACGAAGTCCGCATTTATCGCGGGCCCGCCAGCAATCTGCCTGATGATCAAATCGCCATTCTGGCCTCGGGCAATGAACGTTCATCGCAGAGTTGGAAGACCCATCAAAGCGGCCTGGCGACGCTGGCTGACAAGCGATTCTTGCAGGTGGTGGACCTCTCGCACAACCAGATCTCGGATGTGACACCGCTGACGACAACCAGTTATGCATACGACGACGACGGAGAGGTCGTAGCTTCCAATCCTTTGCGTTGGCTCGACCTGTCGCACAACTCGATCGCCTCGATCGATGCGCTGGCGGGCCAGTGGATCATCGACAATGGCGACGTTGGCTACAGCGAGACCGGACCTGCGTGGACTGGCGCCAGCGCCAATGGTGCGTTTGCCAGCGACTATCGCATGGTGCCAGCCGCTGGCGGTGAAGTTGCCGCAGTCTATACCTTTACCGACTTGCCAACGGTTGATGCTTATGGTCAACCGATCGATTACGAATTAAGCGTCACGTGGCCAGCCCATGTCAGTCGCACTTCGGCAGCCCAGTGGCAAGTGTCTGGAATTCTAAATCGCTATACGCAGCCGGCGTTAGAACAGTCTGTCATTACGCAACTAAACAATGAAACGTTGCCAGCTGCACTGCGGACGCAACTGAGCAGTCTGGGTTTAGTCTTTGATACGTTCGAGGAAGATGTTGTAGAGGTTGAAGCTGGCAAAGTATGGACGATTAGTGATGGGCTGAAGACCGTTGAATTGCGATCGAGCGAAGTTCAGCTGGTCATTACGCAGACGTCGGGAGTTCAGGTTCGGAATCAACAGACCAGCCCGCTAGACAGTATGTTTGCCGGTCGGCCCTGGGAATCGCTGGGGTACGTGGCCCCTAATGCTGCCGGATCATTGATTATTCGCTTGACCGATCAAGACGGGAACTTGATCCAAGGCAACCTGGCTGCCGACGCAGTCCGACTGTCGCGCCGAGCGTTGCCCAACCTGCGGGTCGCCAACTTGAATGCCAATCCGCTGGATGAGTCCGCGCAGACTCTCATCGCCAGTGGGTTGACCACGACTTACTCAGACGCCGAGGGCACCGGTCTGGTCGAAGGATTCAACTATGTGTCTGATTCTAATGGACCAGCTGTAGGACCGATTGACCTGCTAAGCTTCAATTCCAGCGTGTTCCTCAATAGCAAGGTCAATGCGACCTCCGTTGGATTTGACATCCTACGACCCTATAGCCAACCCACAGCGTCGACTCCATTAGCTGGTGGCCGCACCATCAATGTCTATCCTTTTGCGGATCGAATTGAAATCACCGCCGCCTATCCTTACACCAATGGCGGCGCTGATATTGGAGACAGCCTTTCAGCTGCGTTCTCGACAGGATTCAACGCGTCAAGCAGTGTCTTTGCACGCTCGTATGCTCTCGGTGATGGCACTTATTCGGCAAATGACGTTGATATCTTCTCGTTCACTGTGGCTGCTGGCCAAACGGTGACAATTGAAACGGCGCCTGTCAATTGGGTGAACGTCGATACGATCCTGAGACTGTTTGACTCCAGCGGTCAGCAGTTGGCGGTTAGCGACGATGAGGGATGGAACAATCTATCCAAGATAACCTATACGTTCTCGGCTGCTGGCACCTATTACGCCGGTGTCTCTGGTTATTCGAATGATGGCTACGACCCCAGCGTCCCCAATAGCGGTACGGGTGGTGCGGTTGGCTCGTATGTCATGACGATTGCCAATGGCTTGAGCGCGAGCGTCAATTGGTCGACCGGTGGCGGAGTTTTCTACGACCAACCGTTCCGCTTCGCCAACGTCGGTGGCGTGGCGACCATGTATGTTGAAGGCAACGTGCGCATCGGCGCGGATACCATTCGCATCTATGGCAACGTACCGTTGTCGATCGTCGTTGGCGGTGACACCTACTTAGACCCAAACACTGTAATTAACGCGTCGGCAGAAGCATCACAAGGCTTTGCTGGTGGTGGCAGTGGTGGGGGCGGTGGAAGTGGCGGCATTGTAACTGGGGTTACAGGGAGTTTAGGTGCCGGGGGACTTTATCAAAACAATGGTCGAACCGGGGGAGGTGGCGGCTTTTGGCAGGGAAATCGCGGAATTGATTACGCCCTATACATAGCAAATTCGAGTATTGATAGCGCGCATGACATCGGATCGACATTTAATACCATTAATTCTCAAGGTACCAGAAGTCAGTTCGGACTTTCGCATACTGGAACATACTTTGGCTATCAACAGTACGCATTTGTGCAGATAGACACCCCCGGCACGTACACCTTCTACACAACTTCGGACGATGGATCAAACTTGTGGATCTACAACAATCAGTGGACTCAGGTGGTTAATAACGATGGGAACCACGGAGCAAGAGAACGCTTTGGAACGATGAACTTCTCCAGCGCGGGCTACTATGCAATTTGGGTGTACTACTACGAATACGAAAGCGATGAAACTCTATCCGTATCGTACTCGGGACCTGGTGTATCAAAGCAACAGATTCCTCAAAGCAAGCTCTACCGTAGTGAATATGATTTTGCCACAGGGTATTCTGCACGATCTGGAGATTCGGGAAATTCTGGTAGCAGCGGATTTGGAGGCAATTCTGGCGTTAGTGGACCAAACGGCATCGCGGGATCCCCTGGCAATACTGGCTTTAATAACAGTGGTGTCGGAGGCGGAGGAGATCGCGGAACTGGGGGCACCAGACTCACAGGCGAGACGTTTGGCAATGGAGGCACCGTAGGCGGTGGTGGAACGTTTGGAGCAGGTGGCTTTACCTACACCAACGGTACACGAGTTGGAGACTACAGTGTCGCTCGCAATGGCGACAACGGATTGCCAGGTGGCCCTGGGCGCGACGGTAAAGGAGGCAACAATGGCCTGCATGGTTTGGGTGCAAACAATCTAGTCTCTGGACTGAGCCTCTCTGGAGGAGCAGGCGGTGGCGGAGGTGGTGGTGCCGGAGGCGGCCAAGGCGGTGGAGGTGGTGGTGCCGGAGGCGGTGGCGGTGGCGGTGGCCAGGGTGGCGGTAATCCAGGGTTGTGGGGATGGAGCGGCGGCGCAGGAGGAAAAGGAGGCTTTGGCGGCCATGGTGGAATTGGTGGCAGTGGCGGTAATGGAAAAGCTGGCGGCGGCGGCGGCGGCGCATTTGAGATCATTTCCCTAGGCTATTCATCGATTCAAGGAAATCTCCGGGCACGCGGTGGAAATGCAGATCTCACTCGAGACACGGGCGATGGGCAAACCAACCCATATGTTTACGACGACAAAAACGGGAACGGACAACAAGATGCTGATGAACCCAATTTAGGGCGCGGAGGGGGTGGGGGACGTCCAGGCACTCCAGGAGCAAGCGGCACTGGCTTCAACAGCGGCGGTAATGGTGGGAACGGTGGATCCGGAGGCACGGGTGGCCTTGGTGGTACTGGCGGGGACGGTGGTTTGGGAGGCGGGGGCTCCGGTGGCACGGTTAAACTGGCGGCAAGCGTCTTGAATTCATCGACAGTAACCGTCGACTCTTCTGGTGGCACTGGCAGCAACTCCGGAGGTGTTGGCAGGTATGTATATGCTTCCAATGTGTCGATAGGCACTCCTGGGAATCGAGCAAACACACGTTTTGAGGACTACCTAGGAAGTGTCGCGGCTGACCGTTTAGAGTTGTCAAGCGAAGAGATTTACGGCTCTAACCCATATGTAGCTCAATACACTCCTAACATCGCCGGCTTGGCTGGTGGTGGTGAAGCCTTTGGACTGCTGCCAGATTCCATCAGCAAAGTCTTCAATGATCAAGCCATATTTGGTTCAGCCCCTGATAACGCAGCTTTCGCAGCCATTCGTTTAGAAGGCGCTTGGGGATTGGAAGGCGCCTTGGCTAGCCAAGGTTATGCCGGCTATGACATGGTACTGCTGGCCAACTTGTCCGATGTGGGCTGGAACAATACCAGCCTGGGTGTCGGCAACCGCACAGTACGACCACTGCTGGTCGGCGGTTGGCAGACGGATCCACGCTTTGGCTACACCGGCGATAACATTGTTAGCGCTGACACACGCGTCCTAGGCAGCTTCGCCTCCGGCGCCATCTACGCAGTATTAGTTCCCGAAGCCGAAACGACTCTTACCGTCGGCGCTAATATCGTTAACGGTTCCTACAAACAAACTACGTTCTCGATCGCAGACAACGACGTTGTCTACATCACCAACTCACTCGTCGTGCCCTTCACGGCCAGTGATGCTGATAACGATAGCCTGGTATTTACGGCTGATGCTTCAGAAGCCAGCGTGCATATCGCTATTGCTGGTAATCAGATGACTATTACGCCGGAACCCGGTTACCAAGGCATCTTCGAAGTTGAGTTGACGGCCAACGACCGTTCGGCTGCAGGACAAGTCGATTCAGGCCGGTCGTATACCGAACGCTTTGAAGTCACCGTGGGTAAAGCTGTCGTCCAGGCTACTCAGTACGAAGATCTAGACGGTAGCCTGAGCTTTGATACGGGCGAAGAAATCGAAGGTGCAGTGCTGCATGCCGATATCAATGGCAATGGCATCATCGAACCTGGCGAAGTTTTCGTCACCAACAATCAAGGGGTAGTGTCAGCCGTTAATCTACCTGCCTTTATCAATGACGTGCCGATCTCGAACACGCTTAGCTCCGATGCAGGGGATACGCTGTCAACGGCTTACGCCTCCGGCTTCACCTCCAACTCGTCGGAACATCGTTTCAGCGCACAACTAGGCGACGGCGCGTTCACTACCAGAGACGTCGACCTCTATGCATTTACCGTTACGGCAGGCGCAAGCGTGGTCTTTGAGACCAGTCGTACCTCCGCAGCCGGCTCTATGGATACCATGCTGCGGCTGTTTAATGCCAGCGGCCAAGCCTTGCAACTGGATGACGACAGCGGTGAAGGCTACTTCTCTAAAATAACCTACACGTTCGCGACTGCTGGTACTTACTTCATCGGCGTATCCGGTTACCCGAATTACAGCTACAACCCAAACAGCGGCGGTAGCGGCGCGCCCGGGGCGGCTGGTAGCTATACATTGTCCATGAAGCGGCTGGGCATCGGCACTGGTTTGAATATGCAATGGGTCAACACCAGCTCTGGTGATCCACCCGCAATACCAAACATCTCTGCCGCGGTCGGTCAGATCATCAACATTGGACCAGCGAGTATCTTGCGCTGGGTCAAGCTGGATGAGCCATCAACGGGCAACGAAGGCAATAGCTTCACCGTCGGTGGAATTATTAGCCGTCCCGAAGGAGCGAACCTGCTGGAATACCGCTGGGTACTGCTTAACTCAAGCGGACAAGAAATCACACCCGCTGGCCAGGCAGACTGGCGACAAGTGGACGCGAGCATCGACACGCTAGCACCACAGTTGGAGTTCTTCGCAGCCAACCAAGGCGTCTTCAAGGTCCAACTCGAGATTCGTGGTCGACGTGCAGGCAACGCCGAGTTTAACTTCGCTGACAGCACAACGGTCACGGTTGTGTCGTCCAGTCCAGTCATCGACCTAGGCGCGGACTTCACGATCGAAGAAGGGCGCGAGCAAGCCTGGCCCGGTTTGCTCGATAATCTTTCCAGCGACGTGTGGCGCGTGCAAATCGATGCCGATGGCGATGGCGTTTTCGAACAGTCCTTCGATACAGCCAGCGCGCTGCGTGACTTCAATTACTCCTGGAGTCGATCCTCGGCCGGACTTGCAGTGCCCCTGCGCGTTCGCGTTACCGATCTAGACGAGAACGTCGTGGCCGAAGACGAAGTCTTGGTAACCGTTAGCGATGCACCACCCGTGCTCGCTGGCTCGACGGTTTTCAATATCCCCGAAGGTCAGTCGCTCGCAGACCTGTTGCAATTCCGTGACGGTGACGATCAATGGACCGTCAACGTTGTCTATTCCGACGGCGCTGCCGAAAACGGTTTGATTGCTGCCGATCCGGATAACGAATCCATTAAACGGGTTACTCTGTCGCGTGTCTTTGGCAACGAGCAAACATTGACCGCCAGTGTGACCATCAACGATTTGTCTGATGGTACCCAGGCATCCTTCGAAATTACGATCAACGTCTCAAACTCCGCGCCGGAACTATTCGGAGGTATTCAAGCATCAGGTTCGTCGTTATTGCCGGACCAAGTTGTCTTTGATGAGGCATTGACGCAAGACCCAGGTTGGTCAATGACCGGACCTTGGGAATTTGGTGTGCCTGTTGGCAATGGCGGAACCAAGTCCGGAAGCCCCGACCCAACGACGGGAGCAACTGGTGACTTTGTACTAGGCGTCGCGCTGGCGGGCGATTATGTGACGCTACCGGACGGTCCTCAATACCTGACCTCTGAACCCATTAACCTCATTGGCGTGTCCAATCCCCAGTTGCACTTCCAACGCTGGTTGAATATTGACTTTCAACCTTTTGCTAAAGCCACGATCGACGTCTCTGCGGATGGTGGGGTCACTTGGCATACGATTTTCGAGAATCCTTTCGCGACAGCGATTACTGACAATGCCTGGCAGCCAGTCTCCTATGATCTCAGTGACTTTAGCGGTACGTCAGCGCTGATTATTCGCTGGGGCCATGAGGTATTCAGTGGCGCCTTCGAATACTCTGGCTGGAATATCGATGACATCAGTATTCGTGGTGACCTGACACTTGTTGACGAACTAGCCGATGTCCAGTTTTCGATCGGAGTAACCGATGTTCCGGCCGATACGCTCACCTACGAGTGGGACTTTGATTACGATGGCACGACCTTTACCGTTGATTCAACTGTAGCCAGTCCGACTCACCAGTTCCCAGGTGATGGTCGTTACCTGGTAGCGGTGCGCGTCAGTGATGGAACCAGTTCCACGGAGATTGAAACCCGCGGCTACCAAGTTCGCAACGTCGCGCCGGCCATCGCCTCCGATCAGGTGCCAACGGTCTGGTTCGAAGGGGACACGATTCTGGTTGATGGTACGTCGCTAGTTCGCGATGTGGCGACGGATACCGTCTCGTATGAATGGGCCTTGTTCCTTCAAGGCGAATCAGTCCCGCTGTTTGTTTCAACAGACGCACTGTTTAGCTACACCCCGACTAATGAAGCGGACTATCGTTTGGAACTGGTCGCCAGCGATGGCACCGCGTCATCCAACGCTGCTTGGGACCTGAGCGTATCCAATGTGGCTCCGCGATTCGAACTCGCCGTGACTGGTTCACCCATCGAAGGACAACTGCAAACGATCAGCCTGGTCGACTTCGTCGATCCTGGTACCAGCGAGACCTTTACCTACACTTGGACTCTCATTGCACCCACGGGCGCTGCCACAACTTTGTCGGGGACGACTTCTACACAATTCGTACCCTCGGATGAAGGCACCTACTGGGTAACACTGCAAGTTGACGACGGCACCGATGTGTTTGTGCAAACGCTGCCAGTTGTCATCACCAATAGTGATCCAGTCTTGACGAACCTGTCCGGTGGTTCGGGTACCGCCACTGGCGAACCGCTACTGCTCAGTGGATCTGTGGCCGATGCGGGCAGTTTGGATCAGTTGACTGCCATTGCCAGAATCCGGCTGCAGAACAACGCCGCCCGCGGTGATGACCAGCCGATTGTTCTGCCGCTGGAACTCAGCGCCAGTGGGTTTGTGCTGAACCACAAGTTTGCTGTTAGTGGTCAGTATGAGATCGAAGTGGAAGTGCGCGATCTCGATGGGGGCGTGACGACGCAGACGCTGATTCACAATGTCGATGTCGATGCGGCTCAGGTTTCCACTAATTCGCTCGTTACCGCGGATACCAATCCGCCTCTGTCGGGCGCGGTGGATGATCCAACCGCGACGCTCATGGTCTCCATCGGTGGCTTCGAAATTCCAGCTATCAACGATGGCAATGGCAACTGGTCCTTGCCCGACAACAGTTTGCCTGAAACGCTCAGCTCCGGACGCCACCTGGTGCGCGTCTTGGCGACCGATACCGCGGGCAATCAATCGACGGCTACCGGCAATGTAGTGATCGTGCTGCATAGCCCGACTGCGGTCAGTTTGAATCAACAGACGATTGTGGAATCGGCAGACACCGCTGCCGCAGATTTGCTGTTCGGGAACTTGAGCGCGATTGACCAGGACGATGCAGACGTGCATGCCTTTGCACTGGTCGCTGGTGCTGGTGACGTGGATAACGCCCGGTTCGTTATTAGCGAAGATCGCATTCTGCTTCGCCAAGGCGAAGTGCTGGACTACGAAACGCGTCCAACCTACTCGGTGCGTGTTCGAGCCACTGACTTGATTGGCAACGCGGTCGAGACCGTACTGACTTTGAATGTCCAAGACGTCGAAGAGAGCGTCAACCTTTCAGCCAACAATGCGAGCGTTCAGGGGAACGTGCTGTCCAGTATTACCAATTCGGGAACCTGGTCGGGTGAAAACCCAGCCAGCATTACACTTTCCGCGTCGCTAGGAGCAGTGGTGAAGAACGCTGATGGCACGTGGTCTTGGAGCTACACGCCTTCGCAGATGTTGAGCGACCAAGTCGTGACGATTACTGCCAACGATGGCTCAAATAGCGTTACAACCAACTTTACTCTCAGTGCGTTAGTGGCGATCACCAATCGCAAACTCTTCTACAACAACAGTAGCTTTGAATCGGTTGGAGGCATCAATGGTGCCTTGGATACGAACAAAGTACTGCTGCGATCAGGAGCAACAACTCAGCTTACCAGCTTTGCTAATGTTTCCAGTTACACGCGCGGCATTAACGGAGTTGTGTTGGACATCGCAGGTCTGGTGGCTGGGTCGCTAACGGCTAGTGACTTCATCTTCCGCGTTGCTCCTCCAGGTGCTTCCGGAGTTGTTAATCCGAGCACCTGGGCCAATGCACCGGCGCCTAATGCGATCGTAGTCACTGCTGGAAATGCGACGACTCCGGCCCGCGTCAGAATTGAATGGCCCGATAACGCGATTCAATACACTTGGTTGCAGATCGTGCTACGGTCGAATGCCAACACCGGTTTAGCTACCCCGGCTGTGTTCTATCTGGGCAGTGCGCCGGGTGAAATCAACGGTGCAGCGCCTTACCGCATCACCGGCGCGGACCTCTCACTGGTTCAAGCTTCTATCTCCAACGCGTTGGTAGCCGTCACCGAGGCGCGCGACGTGAACAAAGATCGTCGCGTTACAGGTGCGGACCTGTCTTACGTTCAAGCTCGCATCTCCAATACGGTTCGACTGAACAATATCACGATTCCGGCAGCCGGCTCAGCGGCCGAAGGCGCCGGTGGCTCGGGACTACGGCCTCAAGACGCTTCCTCAATCGACAAACTATCGGCTGACGTCACGCCCAGAATATCCTTGGCAGCGGTGCCCGGAATGATGGCCGAAGGCGAAGCAGCTCCGCTGGTCAACCGTCGCGATTGGGAGTTGCCACATGCTTCTCAACAAGCAGTTCCTGAAGCTCTACAGCCAGTGAATGCCTGCCTGCCGTATGCCGCTAACACATCGGAAGCGGCCCTCAGTGAACCGCAGGTTCATGCAACCGAGTATCCATCAACTTCGTCAGAGCATAGTGGCGATGTCGATGCGTTCTTTAACGACATGCAGAATCTGAATCAGCGATGGTTCGATCTCTAATACAAATTTTTGAAGTGGTATTGAGTTAGTCAATAGCAATAAACGGGGAGTATTAACTTGAGAAATCTTGTCCTATTCACAATAGTATGGGCCTTGCATGCCTCGCTCGCGCAGGCTGGCATTATATTCACTGTGGTACAAGCCACTCCTGCTCCCATTCCTGAAGGCGCCGTTAATCCGACTGAGTTTCGAGTCTATGTTCACTCCGACGTTGCCCTGGGTGAACAAATCGATAGCTTGGATCTGAATCTAAACGCTGGCGTCGGCGATGGGACCGAGGGGTTGTTTCTATCCGGAGATACAACTCTGCTGGGCAGCGTGCCTTTTGATGTGGCGAGCGTACCAGGCCAGGCGTTCTCAACCAACTTTCAAAATGGAGGTACGCTCATTCCGTTTGCCACAGGTGTGGGCAACGATATTGGGGTGCTATATGGATTGCTGCAGTTGGACACATCAACTGTCGCGCGTGGGACCTATGCTCTGACACTGGACCAGTTGAATGCCAATCCGTTTTTCAACGGCGTCGGCGTGCCCCCTCCACCTGTTGCGACGTTTGCCGTCAACACCAGTTACATTGTCGGCGTGCCAGAGCCAAGTTCGTTGCTTCTGGGCTTATGCAGCTTCGGCTTTGTCGCCGCCCGAAAAATTCGTGTTCGCAAAGTTAAGAAATCGCCAACACCGTAGCCCGTTCCCCGTAGCTGAAGTCGCCAGACTTTGGCCCCCATTCCCCGTAGCTGAAGTCGCCAGACTGTGGCTCCGTTCCCCGTAGCTGAAGTCGCCAGACTTTGGCCCCGATTCAAGACACCTCAAAACGCGTCCAAAGTCTGGCGACTTCGGCTACGAAATTGGATGATCTAACGGTAACGCGTCCAAAGTCTGGCGACTTCGGCTACGAAATTGGATGATCTAACGGTAACGCGTCCAAAGTCTGGCGACTTCGGCTACGGCTGGTCGCTGATGTAGTCGCTGGCGTCGACTTCTTGATCGCCGATGGTCAGCGTAACTTTTACTTTGGGCACGGTGACTTCGACGGTCTTGTTTTGATATTGTGTCATCGGTACGTTGACCGTGTACGTCCGACCGGCGGCGTCGACTCGAGTTTCTGTAGCGTAGGTGATCACAGGCTGACTCACCTCTTTCATTTCGGTAACTATGTAAGGCTCGAATTTGATTTCTGCCTTAGCACCACTGGCTGCTCGGCGATAGTCGACCCAGCCGATCACGCTGTCGATATTTTGGCGGTCCTGAGTCATGCTGCGCACGACGGTTTTGTATTTGCCCGTTGCTTCCAAATTCACTACGCGATTCTTGCCAGCAGCAATCTTTAATCCCGGCGTTAAAAACTGCTTCGCCTGCTCGGGGCGAAAGAATACTTCATAGTCAGCTTCTGTCGGATTGGCAATCTGAATCTTCGGCGGTTGCGCTTGTAGGTTGGCTAAGCCGCTCAGTGTCAAGCAGATGAGAAGTAAGAGTCGCATCACGAGCCCTCCCAAATTGCGCTAGGGTTCACTGCCGAACCTCGGCAACTAAACCGGTGTTGTCACATCGTACGATTAATGTTGTGTATTTGGAGTTGCGTAAGTTCACCGGCGCAAGCCAAACGGGCTTCTCAAAATCAGGATGAAAAGCCATCAAGAGGAACCAGCCGTTGCCCGACGGCACTTGCGTAAGCTGGCTCGACTTGCCGCTTGGAAACGATAAGGTTACCCAAGGTGTACCACCCTGCTTATAAAACCTCGAGTAGTCGAACAGCAGCAGCCACATATCAATCTCGGTTTGATTGGCATAGTCGAGCGCCACAGGCTGAGTTGGAAAGCGGGGCTCGGTCGATTTAACTTGATGTTCGTCCGGTCCGCGTGGATCGTTTAGCGGTGGGTCCAGATTAAAGTCGGCTGGGATATCGAAATCGATGGCCGCCCAAGTGCGATTGCAGAAGGTAGACGACAACTCAATGGGCCATCCCCAAACCTTGCTGGTTCCATACAGCGCAAGCGCGCCAGCCCATAACCACCAGAAATACACCGCGAGCCACAAGAGCAAAACTAAGAAACGAAATGCGACGCGGGCACCAGGTACCGACAATAACACTCGCTCCAACAATTTCGGTTTTCGATCTAGCGCGTTGCTCTCGCCCGGCGCACGGTCGGTCAAGAATGGCAACCAGTATTCTTCGACGTGGTCACGATCAAAGAACAACCCATGCCCACCTTCGTAGAAGCGATCCTCCAAGCGATAAGGTGATTCGAATCCGTAAGCGCCCGACGCGCCATAGCGACCACTGATCGCTTCGGCCATGTTCGGCCAGGGATCTTCGCTGCCACATTCGTTCAGGATCACTGCACTGCTTGAACTGGATCCATCCAGTTGATCGCGATAGTCACGCCATGGGAACTGCCGCGACAGGACTCCTCCACACAATATGATGCGATGCACTCGTACCGAGGGATTGTTGCTCAACAATCGACCTACGAGGTGCGTGCCGAAGCTGTGTGCCACAATCGAAATCTTAGCGTCGGGATAATCACGTCGCGTTTCGTGAAAGCGTTTATGAAATCGGCGGTACGGACCACCGGCTCGATCGATGGGCGAAATAAATGCAAATGGTCCAAACCATCCATAGCGGACCTTAACACACTTCAGCCCGGGTACCGCACTTTCGAGCGTCCGCCGCACCGACTCCTGCCACCCCGCCATATCGCGGATGCCATGTAACAGAATCACCACGTGGGAGACGGTCTCGGTCATCGAAGCCATCCAGTTTCAAGAAGTGCACCAGAAACCTTTATTCTAGGGGTAGGCCGGACCCATGTAATTGAGGGTGTTACCCATTGGTTCCATTATTAAGCCAAGTTCGTCTCCCCCGCTTAGGCAGGAGAGCCATCCTGCGCGGATCAGCCTCACATGTCAGTCGGAAACTCACCGCCAACTTGACTCAAGATTGTATCCAAAATACAATCGGGCGTTTGCCAGGGGATAGTGGGCAGTTAAGCAAGGGACAGAGTCATGGCGGCTTCAAGCGTGCTGGTGCGGACGATTTCAGATCAGATCACCGATCAGCTGCGTCAAGCGATCCTGGCTGGTGAGTTTCCGCCGGGCACTCCGCTACGCGAAGGGGAACTGGCCGAGCGATATCGAGTCAGCCGCCATCCGATTCGCAAAGTCTTACAACAATTAACTCTCGAAGGCCTGTTAGTCAGCAAACCTAACTGTGGCGTTACTGTCGCCGGAGAATCGTCACAGCATGTCGGCGAACTGCTCACGCCCATGCGCGTCCAACTCGAACTCTATGCGCTCCAGCAAGCTCAGGCCCATCAACTGAGCGAGCATCGCGCTGATTGGGAAAAGATCATCCGGCTGATGAGTGCAGCCGCCCAAGAAAAAGATGAACAAGCCGTCTTGAGCCTGGATGCCGAGTTTCATCAACGACTGCTGATCGCTGCCCAGATGGACGACTTTATCCCGCTTTGGCTGGCCATCTACGGCCGTATGCGCGGGCATCATCGACAGAGCAATCGAAAACTAGACGATCTGTCGTCTATCGCGTTCGTGCATGAAAGGTTGCTGCACAGCTTTCTGAAAAAAGACAACCAACAGGCCGCGCGCGACCTGCAATCGCACCTCGAAAATACCGCCTTCAACCGTAACGCACATGCACTCTGGTTAAAGCAAAATCGCAAAGAGGCCCAGCGATGAATCAATGCTCGTTTGCGCTGTGGATGCTCTTGAACCTGTTGAGCTACAGTCTGGCGCTCGGCCAAGATCGTGCCAGGTTGGATCACTTCGAACAGTCGATCCGACCGCTGCTGATCGCGCGATGCATCGAGTGCCATGGCCCAGATCGACAAGAATCTAGTTTGCGCTTGGACTATCGCACTGGTTGGATGACCGGTGGTGATCGAGGTCCGGCAATTGTACCTGGAAATCCTAACGACTCGCTCTTGCTATTGGCCGTGAAACATGGCGACCCCGATTTGCAAATGCCACCTGACAAGCTCAGCGAGGCAGAAGTGTCGGCGCTGGAGAAGTGGATTCGCGATGGCGCCATCGATCCTCGCGACACGGCTGAGTTGCCGGCCAAGCATGTTGTCTCGGATCCTCAAACATTCTGGTCGTTTCAACCTGTCCGCGCGCTCGAGCCTCCGTCGGTCAGTGACTCCAGCTGGATACGCACGCCCGTCGATGCTTTCATTCTCGCTCAACTAGATGCCAGAGGCCTGAAGCCCACGCCGCGAGCTGATGCGCGCACTCTCATTCGCCGCGCCACCTTCGATCTGCTCGGTTTGCCACCGACTCCAGAGCAGGTGGCTGCGTTTGTGCGAGATCCATCGCAGGCCGCTTGGACACGGCTCGTCGATCAATTGCTGGACTCTCCGCAATATGGTGAACGTTGGGGCCGGCACTGGTTGGATGTGGCGCGTTATGCCGATAGCGGAGGATTTGAGACCGACGTCTATTATCGCAATGCCTGGCGTTACCGCGACTATGTGGTCAAGTCATTCAATGACGACAAACCCTACAACATCTTTGTGCAAGAGCAGATCGCCGGCGATGAACTGTGGCCCGACGATCTCACGCTGAGCGGCAACTACACGCTCACGCCTGACAAAGTGAAACACTTGGAAGCCCTGACTGCGACCGGGCTGTACACGCTGGGGCCACAAATCCATGAATCCAACATGGACGCGCAAAAGATCCGCTATGAAACCTATTCTGATTGGGTAGATACTACCGGGGCGGCTTTTATGGGGCTGACCTTCGGATGCGCCCGCTGCCATGATCATAAGTTTGATCCGATTTCGCAGCATGATTATTACGCGATGCAGGCCATCTTCGCAGCCAGCAAAGAAGTTGAATACCCCATCATTGATGCCATGGGCATCGCTGATTTCAAACAGCACTATCCGCGCATCTTGGCCATCGAAGAGTCGCGACGCGGGCTGCGCATGTTTGATGCCCGCACCGCCGGCAGGCAATTATCTCAAGCAGAGCAAAACGAGCGGCAAGCACTGATTAATACCATCGCCAACAACGTCCTCGCGCTACCTGAGAATACAGCCAACGGTGCACCACTGGTGGGCTTGATGGAGATTCCCACAATCAGCGTTCTGGGGCATGAACGCCCAGAACTTATGGCGCCTATACAACTGCTTAATCGCGGTGAACTGTCTCGTCCACGTGAGGTAGTCTCACCGGAACTACCTGCCACCTTGCGACAGCTAAGTAGTTGGGATGCGCCGATGCCGGGGCCGTTAGGCAATCGCGCGGCCTTGGCGCAGTGGTTGACCAGTCCTCAGCATCCACTGACAGCCCGAGTCATGGTCAATCGCATATGGAACGGGCACTTCGGGCGCGGCCTTGTCGGCAGTCTCAACGACTTTGGACAAATGGGCGAGCGTCCTTCGCATCCAGAATTGCTTGACTGGCTGGCTCACCACTTCATCGAGCAAGCGTGGAGCATCAAAGCCATGCACCGTGTGATGATGCTCTCGTCGACTTATCAAATGGACAGTCGGGCTGGCTCATCGGCCAATGCGGAGATCGATCCGCAGAATCGTAATCTGTGGAGAATGAATCGTCGACGACTTGAGGCCGAAGCGATTTGGGATGCAATTCATTCGGTGGCGGGTACTTTGAATTTGAAGATGGGTGGCCGGCCGGTTGTACCGCCGTTAGGTCCAGAAGAAGGCGCTCCCGCTTATTGGTTTGTCTCCGCCGATCCCTCGGAACATACACGCCGCGGGCTCTACATTCTGCAGCGTCGCAATTTTCGCTTTCCGATGTTCGATGTATTTGATTTGCCCATCAATGCTGTTAGCGCACCAGCCCGCGATGTAACCACGGTCGCACCGCAAGCACTCTGGATGCTGAACAATGCCACGGCTGTGCGCCAGTCTCAGGCGTTCGCGGCACGCCTGGCGGCGGAACGCACGGCGGGTTGGAACGTGCCTGATTTTGGTCCAGGACAATCCGGTTGGCTGGGCAACAAGTCAGGCACCCACGCTGGCTGGGCACTGCGTCAGGACAATGGCCATCCCACCGAATCGATCGATGCCCCAATCGGAACAGTCTTAACTCATGGTATGACCAGCGTTGCCTGGCGAGTTCCCGCGGATGCATCTGGGTCGATCGAAATACAGGGTGGATTATGGAATGTGCGCCGACTTGGGCGCAGCGGCCCTTGGAAGCTCTGGCACAATGATCAATTGCTCAGCGCAGGCGTATTGGATGACAACTGCGGAACCTCCGCTTCACCGCTGCAGTTGTTGCACGGATCAGGCGGAGCAGCAGCACTCCAGCCTACGGTCGCTGGCGGAGATGTTATTCGCCTTGAAATACTCGAAGGCGATTTTGTGGCCGTGCAATTGAGTATCACTACTGCGTTAGGCAAACGCGACTTGGCCGCCGACTTCACGCTCGAGTCAAATCCCACGCCTCACGGCTGGCAGTATGGTGAATCTCTGGCCAATGGCGGATTGCCACTAACAAACGCAGTTCATTGCCATGCATCTCAAGAAGGCCCATGGCCGATCGAGCGCGCCTGGCAACTTGCATTGGGCCGAGCACCTACGCTCGACGAGCGTGCTGAGGCGTCAGCCCTCCTGCAATCGCTCTCCGAGATCGACCCGCAGACATCCCTGTCTCTACTCTGTCTGGCACTATTCAACACGCAGGAGTTTGTGTATGTCGACTAAGCGACTAAGTGCGACTGAGTTGATGACGGCTCCCGATGTAAATCGACATCATTGTCGACGATTCATAGAAGTGGCTGATCGACGAGATTTTCTGCGTACAACGGCTTTTGGATTTGGCGCTTCGGTGCTGGGGTCGTTAATCGCGCGCGAAGCTGGCGCCGAGAGTCCGCTACTGCCCAGTCCATTGCAGCCCATTTCACAACAGCCCAGTCCATTGGCTGCAAAGACACCGCACTTTCCCGCTCAGGCCGAGCGTGTGATATTCATTTTTTGCGCCGGCGGTCCTAGCCAGTTAGAAACCTTTGATCCCAAACCGGACCTTATAAAATATGACGGTCAACCCATCCCCGATAGTTTCCGAACAGAAGGACTGGCGCTGCAGTTCATGAAGGCCAGCGATGGCAAACTGATGGCTTCGAAGTTTGCATTCCAGCGTCATGGCCAGTCGGGCTTGGAGGTCTCATCGCTCTTTCCGAAGTTGTCGCAACATGCTGACGACCTGGCCGTGATTCGATCCTGTCATCACGAATCATTCATCCATGGACCGGCATCAGCGATCGTCAATACCGGTTCCACGCTGCTGGGGCATCCCAGCATGGGCGCTTGGGTAACGTATGGACTGGGCTGCTTGACAGATAACTTGCCAGCTTACATCACTATGACCGACGGTGGTTTTCGACCAGGACCAGCCGTCAGTTACGGTAGCGGATTCTTGCCAGCCATTTATCAAGGAACCGTGGTGCGTACTGAAGGTACACCCATATCGAATTTGGTGGCGGCCGGAGCGCCGGGCCAACAGCGCCTGATGTTGTCTGCTTTGAATCGCTGGAACGAACGCTTTGCTAATGCACGCGCCGAAGATTCGCGGCTGGCCGCTCAACTGGCCAACTATGAACTCGCTTTTCGCATGCAAACCGCTGCTCCGGATTTGATGGCCATCAATAATGAGACCGCTGCGACTTTGGAGCTGTATGGTGTCGACCAAGAGCCAACTGCCAAGTTTGGTCGCATGTGCCTGGTCGCCAGGCGGATGGCTGAGCGCGGTGTGCGCTTCATTCAACTATTCAACAACGACTGGGACGGCCACGGTGAGTGTGCAGACAACCATCAAGCCAATGCTCAGCGAACCGACCAGCCGATTGCCGCCTTGCTAACCGACTTGAAGCAGCGTGGCATGCTCGATAGTACGCTGGTTGTTTGGGCCGGCGAGTTTGGGCGAACACCAGTCATGCAAGGTTCCAACGGTCGCGATCACAGTCCATATGGATTCAGCGTATGGCTAGCCGGTGGCGGAGTCAAAGGCGGACAAATCATCGGCGCCACGGACGAACTCGGATTTCGCGCCGTCGAGCGTAAAGTCCACGTGCACGATTTACATGCCACGATGTTAGCCCTGCTGGGATTCGACCACGAACAACTGACCTACCACTTCGAAGGTCGCAACCGCCGCCTGACCGACGTATTCGGTAATGTCGTAAAAGAAGTCCTGGCCTAACTAAGCCGACGGCGTTAGCTAACGCCGTCGGCTTAGTTGGCATCCTGTGCGCGTAAAGGCTAACCCCGAGAACGCCGTGACAACTTTAAAGCCGGTGCTATCCAGCCGCTTGCTTCAGCACTTCGATCACGGTGGCCTTCTCAACACCGCTGACCAGTTCAACATGGCCCAAGCGATCGGGCAGTACGAAGCGCAGGGTACCGTGGTGGACTTTCTTGTCGTGTTGCATGAGTTTCCACAACTGCTGGGGATCGTGCCCGGTAAAACTCACGGGCAGGCCGAGTCGCACTAGCAAAGCTCGTTGGCGATCGACCAAGTCTTGATCGATGCGATCTAGAGCGCAGGCGGTCATGGCGGCCAGGTGCATTCCGATGGCGACGGCTTCACCGTGCAGGTACTTGCCGTAGCCACTGTCGCCGTCGGCTTCGAGGGCGTGGCCGAAGGTGTGACCGTAGTTGAGGATCGCGCGGAGGCCGGTTGTTTCGCGTTCATCTTGCGAGACCACCTCGGCTTTAGCGTGGCACGACTGGGCGATGATATGCGTGATGGCGCCAGCGTCGCGGGCCAAGATCGCTTCGACATGCTCTTCGATGTACGCAAATAACTCTGGTTTCAAGATGACGCCGTACTTCACAACTTCGGCCATACCGGCGACTAGTTCGCGTGTGGGCAGAGTGGTGAGCGTTTCGGTATCGATGATCACCAGCGACGGCTGCCAAAAAGCGCCGACCATATTTTTGGCTGTAGGCAAGTTGATGCCTGTTTTGCCGCCAACGCTCGAGTCGACCTGGCTGAGCAGGGTTGTGGGGACTTGGATCAGCGGCAGACCGCGGACGAAGGTGGCGGCGACGAAGCCGGCCAGGTCACCGATCACGCCTCCACCAAGAGCGATGATGGCCGAGCCACGATCGGTCTTCTCATCCAGCAGAGCTTGCCAGAGTTGAGCGGCCATGAGCGGCGACTTGCTCGACTCACCCGACGGCACGCTCAGGGCGGAAGTCCGATAGCCGGCTGAAGCGAGCTTGGCTGTGATATGTTCGGCCAGCGGCAATTGCAGGCGTTGGTCGTAGATCACGACGGCGTGTTGGCAGCGGCCGATGGCTTGCGGTAGCCACTCCGGCAGTGCCTCGAGCAGATTTTGTCCGATATGGATGGCATAGCTTCGTTCGCCCAACGGTACATCAATGCTAATCACGACCGGCAACCCCTAGTGTGGCATAGGCTTCCAGCCTGTGTATTATGTGGCATAGGCTTCCAGCCTGTGGTTTGGCAGCAAGTTTACCACCAAATCCAGAAGTGTTTTCTGCGGCGAGAAATTTGGGGTGGCTGGTGGGAAAAACAGTGTTTTCGCAGGTGCTATCTGGGCTAGACGCTTCTTTGGTCGATAGTTAAACTACGGGACTCTCATCAAGGGATGAGTTGGGCTCGAATTGGAGCCACTAATGGTGTCTTAAACGTACGATAGAGAACCTTTTGGAGGGCTAGATGGTCAAACTGATTGTCCGTGACCGGGAAACGATACAAGAAGCCGTACGTCGTTTCCGCAAATTAGTGGAACGCAGCGGCATCAAGAAGGAAATGCGTCGTCGCGAATATTATGAGAAGCCGAGCGAAGTCCGTCGCCGCAGCCGTCTGCGAGCCGAACGTCGAGCTCGCCGGACCCGTCAATTGGCCCACGGCTAACGCCACGTAGGCGGAGTCCACGTAGGCGAGTCTCTCCGAGACTCGCACCACGCCGCAGCCAATTCACGCAGAAGTGTCTCCCTGGGACTCGCACCCCACGTAGCCGAGTCTCTCCGAGACTCGCACCCAAAAAAAACGAGTCGCACAAAAAAAATATCGGGCGAGTAGCTCAGTTGGTTAGAGCGCTACTCTTACAAAGTAGATGTCGGGGGTTCGAGTCCCTCCTCGCCCACTGAATACGCCACCGATTCCCCAACAAATATAGGAATTAGTGGCGTTTTTCGTTGGTTTGCAGCGGCAACGGACCCTTGGTTTATGCCGCTTTCTGCCCTCAATTGCCGATGTTCTGGTCCACCGACTGGCCCACCAATCGGCAGCCCCGCCGCTCTCCTGAACGAGTCTTGCCGCTGCATGGCGTAATGCTTCATAGCAACAGCTTGCGTGTTGCCCAACCATGAACAAACGTCCTTGATTGGGTGGACGTCGATCAACTCGGTTTCGCGACTTGCTCGCATGTTCTGAAAGAGTTTCGGCCAAGGCTCAATACCGGCTCGCTTGAGAATCCGAAGCAATCCGGTCCGTAGTACCGACTCGCTGCCTCTGTGGTTCGCAACAACGTAGTCTGAGGGCTTCGCGTCCCTGCTCTTGGCTAGTTCCGCTAATTGCTCAAGGTAAGGGCGTAGAGAGGGGAATAGAGGGCAAAGCCGAATCCCGCCGTTGCTGTGGTGCTCAGTCTTGCTCGCGTGAATGCGAATATGCCCATTGCCGAAATCGATATCCTGCCACTTAAGCCGCATTACCTCGCTTGGGCATCGCATACCAGCAAGACGGCTCAACGCTAGGATTGCTTCCCACTCAGCACCGGGCGCGTGCTCAATGACGTGGTTGAACGTCTCCATGTCAACGAAAAACTGCCGAGCCTCGTTGCCGTGAACCGTTGTTTTCAGTCCGACGAACGGATTGTCCGTTAACAGCTTTGCCTTGAGTGCGTACGCAAAGAACTGCTTAGCAATTCCGGTTCTACGCCGCACCGTGTTATCGGATAGGCTGACACGCCCGCGAACTGTCTTGCCGTCTTTGTTCTTCCGTTCTTTCCCTTCGCGGATATTACCTTCGCGTGCAATCTTGTCTCGCCAGGTTTCCGCGTCGGCAGCGTTGATCGATTCGATAGACCGGTCGTCGCCGAAGTGTTTAACGAGTGCGTCGCGGACTTGCTCCCACTTCGTCTGCGTCGCGTCTTTCACATTTCGGCAGTCGATGTAGTGATTTATGAACGCCTTGAGGGTCAACGGTATTTCGCTTTTCGTCGCTACCTTTTTGGGCGTCGTCGGTAGTGCCGCAACCAAGCCGACTCTGACTAGTTTCTCGCGTTCGCTATTCGGTAGTGCGTTGAGCCACTTGGTTGACTGAGCACTTGGGGCCGACTGGTCAATTACGGACTGTGCTAAATGCTCAACATGCCCCCGCCAAGTCTCTGCGGTCGCTCGGTCTCTATTGCCAAGCCAAATAGCTCGACGTTTACCGGTCGCATCGTAAAATTTGATTCGATATCCTTCCCGCCCCTTCGATGATTCGTAGCGGCAGGTAACTTGCTTACGTGGCATTCAATTCAATCCGTGAAAACGGGGCCGCCAATAAGTGGCAATCCCCGTTGAAAATAGAAACGACTAACTACGCAATTGCCGAAACTCGGCAGACACCCTTAACTAGTTGAGCCAGCAATCGGGGACGACTTACTTCGCCAACCAACGCAGAATCGAAACGCTCGATATCACCGTCGATGATTCGGCAATCTGGCTCAGCGCGCGGGCTAGCGTTCCAATATGCTCAGTGTGACCGCTTCGAAGTTCATCGTGTCCCGCGAGATCGTTTGCGTTCGCTAGAAGCGTCAGCATAGGACCAGCCGACGCCTCGCACCCTTTCATTAAAGTCTGAAGCAACTCGGCATGGTCGACGCTTCCATACGTCGCATTGGTGAATCGCTCTCGGTCTCCGTCGAGGTCTTCGGCCATGATCATTAGCCCACGAGCAACTAGCCCGCAGTGTTCGGCGTTGCCCTCGCGGAGTCTACGATTGGCAATCAATCGAATTGCGTTGATCGTCAGCCGTCGTAACTTGTTCATTCGCTTTCTTCCTTATCTACTAAACTAAGTCCTAACACTTCACACAAACGACCCGCTGTTTCGAGGTTCAACGAGCGTTCAGCCCTATCAAATCTCGAAAGTTGACTGGGAGTAATTCCCGCTTCATGGGCAATATCCAATAGGCTACGCCCGTTTGTCCTTACCTCCTGCATCTTCCACCGAATCACCCCCTCTAGGTCTGTCGGCTTCGGCCTTTTCTTCGGCATCGATAAACTCTCTCAAGGTTTGTTTGTTGGCTGCCTGCGGCTGGCGGTCGGCAGCCCGAAGGATGTTTAGCAGTTCGTCGTTCGTTAGCTCGCGCGGGTCAATATCTTCTGAATCACCGTGTTGTCCCACTTATCGCCCCCGTTCTTCGTCTTGTGGTTCGCTTGTTCCAGTTCGGCAGCAATCTTGCGGTAGCTGAGCCCTCTTGCCCGTAGCTCTCCCATTGCTGATATCGTTCGCTGTTCGGTCTCGTTGACAATCAGCGATACGCCATCGTCTGCGAGATCGAAACCATAAGGAACGCCACCGGTTCGCTCGCCCTTGGATTTCTTGTGAGCAAGTGCCATTTTGGTACGTTCCGAAATTTGGTCTTTCTCAAATTCCGCCATGACTGCGAGCATCCGGAAAAACATCTTACCGGCTGCCGACGTCGTGTCGATCTTTTCCGACAGGCTGACGAGGTCAGCACCCGCCTTATCAAGTTGTTCGCCAATGGCGATTGTGTCTTTGGTTGATCGGGCGAGCCGACTTAGCGAGTAGACCACTAGTGCTGACTTGGTTTTACATGCCTGCTCGATTGCAGTCTGCAAACCGGGACGGTTGTCAGCACGTCCACCACTCAAACCCGCGTCAGTATGGATAGCGACCAATTCATAATCGTTCACCATGCACCACGCCGTTAGCTTCGCTTGCTGGGCTTCCAGGCTCACGCCTTCGTCGGCCTGTCCATCGGTCGAAACTCGAACGTATGCTACTGCGGTTTGCTTGGTCATGTTCGTTTCCTTGTGTTGTCAGTTGACACACTGAGTATATCGGCAATCGCCATTGTGTCAACTGACAAATTTAGAAACATTGGGGCCGGTCGTTCGGCTAGCCTCTACTACTTCAAACACTCTCGCCGAAGTGCGGCTAAATCTTGGAGCAATTCGATATCGTCATAGTCTTTAAGTGATAAGCCAGTGCCGCCGATGTTCGACAGTGCGTATTTCGACGGTGCGCGGAGTTCCAAGTAGCACCGAGCAAGTTCCGCGTACGTTGCCAGTAAACGCTCCTTGAGTTTCGGCGTCAATTGATCGTTCGCCGGGTCGCAAGTGAATAGGACTTCGTCGACGTTCGATAAGGCATCGTGCATAGATTCGGTTAGGGTCATAATTCCATCCGTGGTGAAAGTTAGGGTCCAATGGTGGTTGGCTTGGAGTCGTTCAAGTCTTGTAGCAGTTCAATCGTACGTTTCATTAGCTCGCGTCCCCGATGTTGAACCATTCGACGACGTCGGCAGACTGGATGCATGGCGAGGGGGCGTTGGGCACCTCGACCACCGGACCCACTACGCCTTGCCTAGAGCGACCCCAGCCGACAACGTTGTGCTCTTTGACCGTAAGCCCCCAGGCTAGCTTGTTGGGCTGGCGGCGATGAGCAAAGTCAAGCAATCGGGTTTTGCCCTCTTTGATCTTTCCAACGCCGACCAGCTTAGCCCCGGCTAGTTGCTGCGCGGATGTAAAGAAATCGTGGCTGAATTGTTCGTTGATAGGTAGGTGAGCGCCTCTGGAGTCGCGACTTACAATGAGAATCCATACGCCAAGGTTCGGAGCGCCGAAACCGCTTAGACCCTTCCCATTCACCCATTCCATGGTGGTCTCGCCCATATGACGAAAGAGGATTGCAAGTGGGTGGTCGGGGTTTCGAAACTCCCGAAATTGAAGCGGTTCAATTGTTCGAGGCATTTTTGGCGAAGGTCGCATTTGGGTTACGTCCATGTTTGTTTCCGCATCCGTCTAAGGTGAAAGGGTTCGTGCCTACGGTCAAAGCGACGATAGGTCACTTATGTTTTCGGTCGGTGCAACTGAGAATTTTTCTGACATGAGCAGACCCGAGACACCAGGGCAGGACGCGACGCCACTTTGAGCAAAGACGCTCTGCGTAGTACGTCCATTCCGTCCACCCAAGTGCCTAGGCCCATCCTATATATATTTACTCTTATTTATTTATCTATCTAAGTAGAAGTAGAGTAGACGTAGTGGACGTAGTAACGATTTCATTGGTGAAACGACGGTTTGACAGTGGACGTTATGCCGGACGTTGACGGCTCGACAGTGGACGTGATGGACGTAAGGCGGTTGACTATGCACCGAAGTCGAGCGGTTGACTATCTTCGTGGTTCGATTCTGTATCACTTCGCAAGCTAATGCCGACGTACTGGTAGGCGCGATCGGTCGTTCCCGTCCGGGCAGTTTTGATTTGCTCGAATGCTGACGATAGGTCTCGACCAAACACGGAAGCATTCGTCGGGCGATACCCGTTGCTCCCACACCAGTGCTGATAGTTTGCATAGAGACGCGACTTGAGAACTGCCCCCGATAATTCGCACCGGTCGGCGACAAACGCTTTGACAGGGCTTGATAGCTCGATTAACTGCGTCGCCCGTTCGCGTGTGCTCTTGGACTCTGCAAAGCGTCCAGTCGCCTGGAGTTTTCGCCACCCCTCAATTGCCCATAGCAAAACGCCGCTGCGTTCCTTCAATAATTCGCGGCCAAGGTTTACGTTCTCCCGACCCAAGAACGAGGTACGTGTTTCGAGCAGTAGCATACGATTGGCAAGCGCGCCGCTAGAGTCGCTCAACTCGGGTAACTCGTTGCTCAGTAGCATCAAGCGAACCGGAAGTCTTACAGTCGTATGGGACAACTGTTTGCGGTTGACTGAAAGGGAGTCCTCGCCGGTAATGCTCAACAAGCGTTCGACGACCGTGTTAGCTTTGCTCCTGTTCTCCATTCGAGCGTCCGCGATGATCGCTACGAGCTTGTGTAGGAGAGGCTGTAAACCGAAATCCTCCGCGAGACCCGAGAGCGTAGGACCTGCGACGCTTCGAGGACCTAGTAGGTTCTCAAGCATCCGAGCCGTTTCGCCTTTGCCAGAACGTGGCGGGCCGACCATGCATAGCATCTTTTGTTTCGAGGTATCTGGGGTGAGGCAGTACCCAAACCAGCATTGCAATAAGTCGATTTGCTCTGCGTCACCCTTGAAAATGCTATCGAGGAAGTTTAGCCAGCGTTGTGGCTTGGGTGCGTTCGCGTCGAAATCATAGTTTGCCGCGTTGGTAGCTACGAAGGCAGGCGACGCGGGGACAGAATACGACGCCTTGCCCGCGACGAACGAAGGCAGGTGTACAACTGCATCGCGTGTTGCAAAGCATTCGCGTGTCTGCCAAGGCGTATCGTCGAGCCACTTCGGCAAGTCCTCAGTCGAAGGCACTGAGTACATGGCGGAATAGTGCATGGCAACTGCGGCAACGTGCGACGGCTGGACGTGTGATAACCGGCGGTCCATCGCATTCGCTAGGGTGCTCTGGTATTCCGATTTCAAAAGCGGTTGATAACACCCGGACTTCGCCGACCAAAGCAATGCTTCGTCGCGGTGCGTCCGTAACGTTGTTACGCCGTCGATCGCTAGATAGCGTGCGACGTGTTTTGCTTCGTCGCGAGGTTCAACCTTTGACGCTTTCAGTTTCTCAAGTGGTGGGATATCGTAACCGCTGAGCTTGGCGTAGTGGAGTAGCGTACCGGCTGTGATCTTGCCAGCTTTACCAGGGAACGATTGCCACTTAGCGGAGCACTCTTCAGTACCGGGGTAGTTATCGCCGGTAGCTGACCACTCGTCCCAAACGGCAAACAACTCTGTGCCAATGCTCTTTACTGACATGCCGATAGCAACCCAAGTTTCATAGTCGCAGTTGGCATCGCAATGCAAAATTGCCTCTCGGGCTAGTTCGGCCAGTCGGCTAGGGTCGGCATCGTCATACTCTTTCGTGTTTGCGGGCGGCTCGCTTCGCTTCAAGTGCTCATTGGCGAAGTTCCAAAATGCATCGCCTGCAATTGCTAACTCCCGATTGTCACCGACGATGTGCCCGGTCACAGTGAAGTAGCGGCCTGTCCAATAGACTTCAACATCTAGTCCATCAATCGCGACCTTCGATCGAAAGCCGTCGAGCAAACCACCGTTTAAAACCATCCACATTTTCACTCCCGTACCGCTTGGGCTTATCTCGGTATAGGTCGCGAATCTGTCTATCAGTGCTTGGGCCTTGGGATCGATTTCACCAGTGATCGGATTTCGGCAATTGTCGATATCGATGCCGACGAGCCCACAACCATCGTTGCCCATCGCAAAGCCGACCCCGCCATTGTCGGGAATCGTCGACATTGCCGCGTCGAGCGTTCGCCATGACTTTGGGTCTGTCGACGTTCCGCCCTTCGGTGGTTTCTGCCATTTCTTGCCGACTGCAACCCACTGCCAGTTGATCCAATTGGGGCGGGCCTTGAGTGAAGCGGGAATGTTCAGAACTTGTACCGGCATCGGTGCCGGGGGCTGGGATAAATCCAGCTTTGGATTGTCTGCCTTGACTGTCATTTCAAACCGAAAACAAAAGAGGAAAATTGAAAGTTGCGATTGAGCCGACCTAGCACGTCGGCGTTATCCATTTGGGGCTAGCGTGATTGAATGCGTGCGTCGGCAGGGATTAGCACCCGCCGCCCAACGCGTTCCGATGCAAGCCGACCATCGGCGATTGCTCGGAAAATGGTTCGCTCGCTGATAGTTGTTTGCTGGCTGTACTCCTTGATCGAAATGAACTTCCGTTCGGCTCGTGCTGCCAGTCTCTCGATAACGCGGTCCGCTACCGCATTTGCCAATTGCTCAATGTCCATTGCTGATCGTCCGTAGAGTGGAAAGTAAAAAACTATGCCCACCTACGGTTTCGGACCGTTTTTCAAGACATGCGACGCATTGGCTGCCGCAAGTTGCCATCTCGCAATGGTTTGTGACTATTTTTGAGAAAAATAATATCAGGCGAAGGGTCGGTCTTATGGATGGGCAAAGTCACCGGAAACTCTTGCGAAGGACTCGGTTTGAACGTCGGCAATGTCTTGGAGTTTTTTCGACCCCAGGGGGGTGGTTCGTCCCGTCGGTCTACGCCGTCAACATGAAGTCTATCCGACATTACTTGACGCTGAGAGGCGTGTACGTACAATGTGCATACCGTTAAACGTGTGCACGATGTACGCTGCTAGCATGGGGTACAACAGCCGGTTGTTGCCATGCGAGTCCGGGATTGCAACTAAGTGAATATAGCGAGACGCTCGATGACTGTCGGTTTGATCCCGCTTCGGAGGGTGGTGCGACGGTTGTTTCCTTATCTCCCTATGTGACGACGTTGCGAAGTGCCCTAGGTTCCTTTGAACGTCGTGTTCAGGGAGGGTTTTACGTTCGTTCCATCTTTGTAATGATTTGCCTTCGAGTTGGCGTCTTCGAGCTGAGGGACCGGCCTGCTCACGACCGAACGCGAAAAGTCTCGATATTGGCAAGTCAGCACAACGGTTTGGAACGCGGATTGGGAGGCATATTGCATGTTTGCAACTGAGCCTTTGATCTCGCGTTCTTCGCTGTGCTCCCATCCAAATTGTATTTTGCAATGGGGGCAGAGTGTTGAGCGAAGACAAAAAAGAGGTTTCAGTACCCGCCTATGAAGATTGGGCCAAGGTCATTCAAGACGTCAAGACATTGCCGTCAACTCGGTTCTACTTCGTAGTTACGCAGGGGGTATTGGGTTGCGTAGCGGTTGCGTCGGCGTACCGCAACGCTTGGTGGTCGTGTCTGTTGATTTGTTGTTTGATTGCCGCCCTAGGGTTTGCCGTCTCGGTAGTGCATTGGCGGAACAACCAAAGTGAGTAGATCGCAACGACTTAACTTGCGAATTAGTGAGGACGAAGAATCACGTTTGAAAATGCTTGTAGAAATGTCCAAGGCTGGCAACGCAACCGAAGTAATTCGGCGAGCGCTAGCCGTTTATGAACATCTATGGCAGGCAAAATTGGATTCAAAGCGCGTGATTATCAGAGAAAGTAACGGGGACGAAAAGGACTTGTACTTGCTCTAACACTGACGGGGACCGTAGCGTCCCCGCTTTTAGCGACAAATCAATGTAATCTGTTTGAGAATTCTTTCTCGCCCACAATTGCTAATAGTTTGTCGCGGAATCCTTGTGTTTTAGTAGCATCTGGCGACACGGGCTTATGCGATTCAGCCCGAAGTGCAATTTCACAGAAAATGTCGGCAGATGAATCTACATCTGCCAAGAGATCTATCAGCCGCTTACAGTATGCGTCAATTTTTGGCGAGTAGAGTCCTTCTGGCTCCCCCGCGACTCCATGACGAAAGAGTAGTAGTAGATACCATCTCAAAATCTTCAGTTCTGGCTTAATCGTCCGGCTTCTAAAAAGAGAATCCAAGCGATACAGAGCATAAGCACTCGCGAAATAGGGCGCAAACTTATGATCTTTACTGAAAATTTGGTTGCCCATTCGGCTACGAACGGTCCCGTAGTACCCCGAAACGCGATGTGGGTTGTTCAGAAACATCGAAGCAAACGCTTTAATTTGCGTCCGGATCGTAACAATGCGAGTCTTTTCAGATTGTGTAGCCGTCCACTGTTTTGATCGTCGCTCATAGAAGAGTGATTTAGAGCCTTCGTAGGTGGCATAGTACTGTTCGAGTTTCTTCTGGAAATCAGTGATTGCCTCCAGGTCTTCAGGCTTAACGGCATTCTGCCAATTAGTTGCCCGCACAATATCACTTACTAAATCCTCGTGCTTTGACCCAATAAGTTTTAGAGTTACCAGAACTCGTTCAGGATCAAAGTTGGTCCGGCATTTGAAAAGAACGTTGCTAGTTTGGCAACCGTTCACTATCTGATAGCCTCTCAATGTACACTTATTGCCAGTTTGCAAAAGCTCTCGACAAACTACAGTTATCCCATTGTTGAGCACTGGGAATTGATTCGCTGTTTGTCCCTTAAGCGTCGCTTCAATCGAATTATTTACGGTTGTATCGCCTTGAAAATCTCTAATGTTGTCTTCGAAAACGGAGCGGCGAATGTTTCCGGTGGAATCAGTAATCAGTTTAAACAACGTGGAGACAGGCACAACTCCAACAAAGGCCTGGTCGACGTTGTCAATGTCGGGAAGTGTAACTTTATTTGTAAATTCGATCTCTGCGGTAGAAATGTCATTACACTGCCGATAGAGACTTTGAATTTCGCTTGCGCCTAACGCAAACCCTTTAATCTCCGAGAATAAGTTCGTCGATTGGAGATCTTCCTCACCTTGCTGCAAGCGTGCGACAAGGTTGCCGTCATTCTTCCAAGTACCGGTTGTTACAAAATAAAAGTAACACTTAGGATTAGTCCGCATTCTTTGGGTGTTTTCAAAAATACGATCGGAAATTTTGCTCTTCGCGTCTAGAATTGCAGTTCTCACCAACCTGGGTGTTTGACGAAAGAAATCGCGGACCGATTCGACAAATGATCCAATGTCTGAACCTTCAAACTTAGAGCTAGTCTTTGCCTGCGTAAACAGAAACGTGACTTCAAGATAGTTATTTAGTGCAATCAAGTCATCCACTTCATCGGGGTCGGTCACGATTGATCCATTAACAATGATTGCTAGACCGTCTATCCCCTGTGTTGCATCGACACCAACGTGCACATCTTCTGGAGTGAACGTTTCTTCACACTCCGATGAAATTACTGAATAATTTACGAAATGCTCGAACTGATCGGTGGATGATTCCTCCATCAAGCTGAAGTCCCTTGAAAACTGCGACACGAGATTCTCAGTAATGCGATCCATAAGCCCTAGCTCCACCGTTCCAGCTCGAAAGCAACAGTAGTAATTCCCACGTCGATTCGAACAATCATAGCAAATTGCAAGGTCGGGCAGAATGAGCCTCGATGGAACCACGTCGAGCATAGCAAAAGTTTCAGGCCAACGTTGACACAAAGCCACGACACCCGTATCGTCGAGCGTTCAGTCCATTTGCTTTTACGTGGGGGATGCTATGAGTTCAGACTTTGCCAAAGTTCGGCAAGCCGTTGAAAATATTCGCTCGCATATTACTAGTCAGGTGGGGAGCGACGCGGTTTCTCATGCGATGAGGCTACTTGACGAAACTGAATTGAAGTTTTGCCCCCCGACACCCAGAACTGACGAAGTGGCCAAAAGAGTGCCGCTTGATCGACCTCCAAACTCGTTCGGAAAGACAGCGGGGCATGACTGATTCTACCGCTTTATCTGCCTTACGCGGTAATCTAATCGTCCCTTGAGAACCTCGTAATCTTGCTCGGCAGCCTCATACTCAACTTTGGCTTTGGCGGCCTGCTCTATGGCGACTGCCTCTTTTATTTTGTCACCTTTGAATCCGTAGACGATCGAAAGCCTGTTCTCCAGGTTGTAAGCGTCCCGGCTCGCTTGGGCCTTTGCCTCAATGCGATCGAGCCTAGCTGACATTTCGGTAATTGACTCTTGGCAACCGGCAAGGAGTACAAGGGATAGGGCTAGCTTTCGCATTGGTCTTTTCATCGGTCAAGGGATACGGCCCGCAATTGCCGAAGTAGCTTACCACGTTTCGCAGAATTGAGCGTCGCGGCTGACGCGAGTAACTCTATCCATTCCGGTTCAAAGTGTCCCACCAACTGACCCACGCGTGGCAGTACCGCATTTCCACCATGCAATTCGTTGGGTTGTTCTGCTCCCTCCTCGCCCATTTACCTCTGTCTGCCCTGTTCTGCTAGGGCACGCCACGAGACGCCAATCCGGCAAGAATCCAAGGTTTCTTACGGGTTCCTCGGCTTCTGAGTGCGTTTGTTCTTCGACTCCTCCGGACTCTGCTCGCCATCCTTACCGGTTGACTTTGGCCCAACATTGTGCCCAACGGGATGGCTTAGCTTTTGAAGTCGCTCCATCGCATCTTCCAGGTCGGACTCTGTAACGTGTCAATAGAACTCAAGTCGTCGACAACCTGAACGTTGGCAATAACGCCAACGGAGCACCGCCAGGATGGCGATTTCCAATATGTGGTCATACCGTTGAGGTTGCTCGTGTTTGACGATGCAAATCGGACCGGCTACCTTCATAGGTTCCGACGGTTGAGGCCCGTCCTTCAAAGGATATACCGCATGACAAAAGTACCCGAAAAAAGATAGGAGCGAAGCTTCGCGACCGACTGCTGGTAGAAGTTGGGCATCGTTGTTGCCGCTGCCTGGGGAAACCTGATGACCACCCAACGCTCTCGACGATTCTCGGAGCCCCTGTCCCTCTAACGCTTTCCGATGGCCGATGATTTAAGTGTAAGACGCTCAGCCACAGTGTGCTGAGCCAAGCGATGGAGCGAATGATCGAGCAGCGTATTGCATGCCTGGGACTACCCAGCATGACCGAAATGCTCAAGGAAACACGCGGCCACGATGTTAAGGCGATCGAGACGACGCTCAAGACTCTGGGCGAGATGAGGGCTAACGCGAGCGAGGCCACTCTTGACGATGTGCTGGGCTGGATGATCGGTAACGTCGGCAACATGGTCTATTCGATCCGCGAATCGGTCATTGAGACTGACAAGCCGAGCGATGATGAAGCCTTCGCCGCACTCATGCGAGACGTGTAGGGAGGCAACGCGTTCATCGATCGTTGGATGAAGATGTCTTTCGGCCAAAACCCTACCTTGCCGCGTCAGTGCGTGTGCCAGCTGCGTAAGGCTGTACCAACCACTCGACGAAATTGTGCTCTACGAGAAGCATCTGGGTGTAAAGGAACTTCTTGTCATCCTCGACCAAATCGACTTCGCTAACAACGTATTTAAGCCAGTCTAACTCATCCAGAAGTCGTTCGTACTCGCCCTCGTGAAGCGGAGTGATGTCGACTGCGAAAGAGCTAGTTTGAATATAGTGGATACCGTCGCTGTCAAGCTTTACATCGTCGGTTCGGGAGATGTCGTTTTCAGAGACATCAACCTTTTCAAGTGTCAGCCCAGGTGGATACTGCGTTGGCGGCTCGGTAAACTGGTTCGCGTGCTTTTGGTAGAGATTGAGTGTTACATTTGCATATGCCTTCTTGCCGTTGACTTGCATTTTGGCAATTTTTCGTCGCATGAAATACTCATCGAGGATGTTATCGATCTTCGGTTGAATATGGAACTTCATGAAGTCGTTCAGCATTTGGTTATAAACGCCACTGACGTACTGCCCCCAAAAGTAAGCGAAGATTGCTGCAATGCCAGCCGCTCCCGCGCCGCCTGCAATGCGTATCGCTGTAACGCGAATGCGAGGACCGGATTTAGGTGTGCCCTTTGTGTCAGGTGGTGCCTGTGAGGGGACCGGCCGAGCTGGCGTGTTGTGAACGTCCACAGTTGCAACGCTGCCGGTCGACGGTGTGATTGTGCCATCGCGATTGATCTTGAGCGGAGGTAATTTTAGAAGGCCTCTAGCGAGATTGTGATTGGGACGAATGGGGCGTCGGCGAACATCTAGCGCAAGGACTCTTATCCCGTTGGTCTCAGGAGTAGTCTGTCCACCCAGTTCCCTGTAGTATCTGTTGAAATTTCCATCCACAGTCATCAGTTCAGCTTTCAACGCATGCGCCGCTGCAGCTGTTGGCAAGTCTTTTCGCTGGATGTGGTTTCCGACCGAATTCGCTTCGATCATTGGCATCCGTTCGCTCTGCGTCGTTTTCTTTATCTTAATTTTCAGGTCAGTGACCATGCGTCGTTCGGCTTCATGGTGTAGCTCGTTGTAAACTTGGTCGCTTATGTAGAATGTCGCTCCCGACTGATGGATTTTCATGAACCGGTGCACCAGGGTAACGTTGCCGCGCTTGAACTGGTCAAAGATATTGGCGTCAAGCACGATTGTACGAGTCATGGTGAATTAGACTTTCGAGTCGAGATGCTGATCGCTATAGGTTCATACTCCTCCGTTTTCGTACGCACATTTGAGGAGTTGCGACAATCTTGCAGGTATTCTGGCGGAATACCCAAATTGAACAATTCGCTCCAGTGTTGATCGAGGCAAAATTTTGGCGTGTGAGAAATGCTGAAGACAGCTATCCCGGTTATCGCAACTTGCACGTCTTGGTCGCGGATAATTCGTATTTTTTGCATCGGCTTGGTTGCCCTTAGGGCCCCCGCTCGTCCAGCAGCCCCAGGCTTGACCGCCGCCTGGGTGTGGACTAGCTTGATCCTCCAGCCAACTGGAACTCTCATCTCTTATGGCTGGTCACGCTATGCGTTGGTGGCAACTCTCAACTTTGCAGTTGTTTCTTGGCTGGACGTTCGTCTGTTTGCCTGCCTGTAGCCACGTTTCAACTCCAACTACGACCACTCCTGCTAAGACCACTCCTGCTAAGACCACTCCTGCAAAGACCACTCCTGCTACGACCACTCCTGCTACGACCACTCCTGCTACGACCACTCCTGCTACCGATCCTCAGCAGTCTACAACGTCCACAGATCCTGGTGATGCATCACCCCAAGAAGTGATTGCTCAAGCGGCTGCTAGTAACCCTCCAAATGCTGAGCCACTAGCGCAGGATGTGTCGCTGAAGCAACCTACCAGGCCCAGCGACGGCCAGCAGTTGCGCGCGGAAGCTCAGCATGTTTTTGACGAACTGGTTGAGCGGGTTCCTCATAACCCTGATGCTCTGGAAGTTCGAGCCCGGTTTCTGTTCTTGATCGGTAGGACCAAGGAGGCTCGTCAGTGCTGGGAAGAGGCTTTAAAGCTGGCCCCTAACTACCTCTATGCCGAGCATGGTTTAGGTAAAGTCTCCATGCTCGAAGGGGAGTTAGATGCAGCGATCGCGCACTTTGAAAAGGCACTGAAGGGCATCCCCAATAGTACCGACCTGGTCAACGATCTCTCCGAAGCCTACACACGCCAAGGCGAGATATCCAAAGCAATTGACTTGCTCAAACAAGCCATTGATCAACAGCCGGAGGCGGCCGCAACGTACGTAGCCCTTGGTCAAGCTTACCTGGCCAGTGAGCAGTTCGACCAGGCACGAACGGCCTTTGACGCAGCCTTGAAACTTGTACCCGAGCTACCGCGAGCACAACAAGGCTTGGCAACAGCGCTGGTGCGCTTGGGCGACCGACAAGCGGCTCAAGCTCTCTTTGAAAAACAGAAGTCGAAACGCACATCGAATCAAAACCGGTCAACCGAGGAGACGTTTCTGGATGAAGTAACTGAAGTCGCCTTGCGATACCAGATTGCCGCTCGTGTTTATCAGAGTGCTGGCGACCTCAAGCGGGCCGAATACTTGTTGCGTCGCGCTGTTATTTTGAAACCGCGGAGCGAAGCAGCCTGGGAACCGCTGCTCAGTTTCTATCGAGGTCAAGGTCGGCAATCCGAAGCCTTAGCCACAGCTAAGGAAATGTGTGAAGCACTACCTAACCAAGCCAGCTATCGCTTTACGTTCGGACGATTGCTCGAGGATTCGCAGCGCATCGACGAAGCCATCAGCGAGTATAAGAAAGTCACGGAGCTGGCCCCTCGCAGCCCTGAGGGCTACGCGGCTGTGGCGCGGATTTTGTTACAATCCAATCGCGGGCTCCCGGACACCATTGAGCATGCCAGGCAAGCTGTCAAGCTGCGTGGCTCCGGCTCTGACTGGGAACTACTTGCCCAAGCATATGCCGTGCAACAGCACTATGCTGATGCTTATGAAGCCTTGCGACGAGCCATTGAGCTGGAGCCCGACAATCAACAATACAAAGTGGCCATGCAACACCTGCAGCGCGTCTATACACCTTCTAAGCCATAGTCCCGATCATGACCTCGCCCGATCGTTTGCGAACTTGGATTCCATGGCGCGGTGGCCTGATGGGGCTAACGTGTTTCAGTTGCATATTGTGGCTGGCCACGTACCAGATAGGCTTGGCGCAAACGACTGAAACTGCCGCGCCCGCTACCATCCCGACTCAGGCAATTCGTTTGGACGATGTGACCGCCACCTCGGGGATTGAGTTTCGCCACTTCAGTGGTGGTACCGGCAAGCATTACATTGTTGAGACTGTCGCCTCGGGCGTGGCTACCTTGGACTACGACGGCGATGGCTGGATCGACATCTACTTGTTGAGTGGTTGTGAGTTGACACCCTCGGCCACTGAAAACCCAAACGAGCCGACGGTCTCTGGGCCAGCAGCTTCGCGGTACTCATCGCGACTGTACCGAAATGTCGGCGGAATGCGTTTCGAGGATGTCTCGATCTCAGCCCACGCTGATGAGCCAGGTTTTGCGTTGGGGGTGGCCGCAGGAGATTACGATAACGATGGCGATACCGATATCTTTCTCAGCAAGTACGGTCCGAGTGTATGCCTGGTCAATAAGGGTGATGGCACATTTGAGCGGTGGCATTTCGAAGCTGCCTCGGAAACTCGCCGCGTGGGGGCAGGACTCTCACTACTGGACATCGATCGTGATGGCGTACTGGATCTCTACCTGGCTCGTTATATCAAGTTTTCGTTTGAGTATGGGGTCAATCGCACCATCTTCGGCGTACCTGCTGCGCCAGGTCCTAAAGACTATAAACCCGAAACTCATTCTCTATGGCAAGGTGACGGGCAAGGTGGGCTGCGAGAGGTGAGTGCGCAGTGGGGTATCGAGGCAGTGGCAGGACCAGGGATGGGCACACTGGCCGCTGATTTTGATGCTGATGGAGACACCGATATCTTCGTATGCAATGACTCGGCCGCCAACTTTTTGTGGCTTCATCAAGGAGCCCAGCGGTTTGAAGAGACAGCCATGTTGGCGGGAGTAGCGTATGACGTCACCGGAGCCCAACAAGCCAGCATGGGAGTTGACCTGGCCGATTACAATGGAGACGGTTGGCTGGATATGGCCAAGACCTGCTTTATGGATGAAGTGCCTACGCTCTACAAAAACTCGGGGCAAGGTTACTTCGATGATGTGGCGGCTAGTGCAGGTTTGGGCAGTGCCGCCCGTAACGTGACTTGGGGCATCGGTTTTAGCGACTTCGATAACGATACCTGGCCAGATTTGTTTATTGCGTCGGGCCACTTGATACCAGGCTCAGCCAGCCTGAACGATACGGAACGCTTTGCAGTTCCCAACCTGGTCTATCGGAATCTTCAGGGTCGCAAGTTTGCCAACATTAGCACCCAGAGCGGATCTGCAGCTACCGTGCGCCAAGTCAGTCGTGGTGTTGCACTGGATGATCTGGATAACGATGGACGGACCGATGCAATCGTATTGAATTTGAATGACCGAGCTCAACTGATTCATAACCTGAGCCATGTTGGCAATTACATCGATTGTCAGTTGGTCGGTTCACGAACCAACCGCGATGGCCTGGGTTCCAGAGTGATTGTACACATAGGGACGCGACGCATCGTGCAAGAGTTGATCGCTGGTAGGGGGTATCAAAGTCACTTCGGACAGCGGTTGCATTTTGGCGTGGGTAGCGCCCAGCAAATTGACCAACTGGAGGTAATCTGGCCAGACGGCCAGCGGCAAGCCTTTGGTACGTTGCCCGTCAACGGACGCTGGCTGCTGTTACAAGGAAACTCGCAAGCGCAACAGCTACCATGAAACGTCGCACTTCCAAATCAACTTTAAAGCGCCCCGCACGAGACTGCTCAGTAGGATCTTCAAAGAGTTCGTCAACGGAACCCTCAAGAGCTTCACGCGGCGGCCATGCCGGGCTGATAAAGAAGTTGATCGTCGGCATATTGTTGATCGGCTTGGGGGTTCTGGCTGGCCTGTATTGGCAGAGCACCTTGGTTGCCAGACCGCGCGCGACTCGACAAATGGCTCAGCAGGCGCTCGAGTCGCGAGATTTTCCCATCGCCCTGCAACTTGCCGAAGACCTTTTGAGAGATTCACCACAAGCTCCTGATTTGCGTATGATTGCAGGCGAAGCAGCCAGCGGTCTACATCAGTATGCAGCAGCACTCGAACACTATAATGCAGTTGATGATCGTACTCCGCTTTCTCCCATGGCGCGCTGGGCTGCGGCGGAGATTCAATACGAGTTGGGAAATTGGCGCAAGAGCCTGGAATTGCTGGAGCAATCGCTCCGGCTGAATCCCAACTTGCTCGTGGCACATCTTCGCCAGGCCGAGATCTTGACGACGCTGGGGCGACGCTGGGAATCACTCCCCGCGCTCCTGCGATTGATTCAGTCTGATGATGGGACAGTCGATCACCTCCTGAAAATCGGTAACCTGGCCAAAGAGATCACGGCTCACCAAGAACTGGAGCGTTTAAGAAAACTCCAGCCGCAGGATCGGGCTGTCGATTTACCGCTGGCGATTCATTTGCGTGAGCAAGGGAAATATACAGAGAGTCAGAGTTTGCTCGAATCGCTGGTTGCACAACAGCCCGATTTGCTGGAAGCTCGCGTACAATTGGGCTGGACCTTGTTAAAGATTGCACCCGATGCCTGCCAGGCGTGTCTTAGGCAATTGCCCCAGAGCGCATGGCAGCATCCAGACGTTTGGGTGATCCAAGGGCAGCTCTTGATGGCCACGCAATTGCCCGAAGCGATTGCGTGTCATTTGACGGCGATCTCCATCGATGCACAGCATCTGATCGCCCACCATCAACTTGCCCAATTGCTGCAACGCCAGGGGCAGAGCCAGAGGGCCAAACAGTTTGCCGAGCGTGCCTTGTTGTTGCAACGACTAAACCTGGCCCTGGAACAAATTTATACGTCGCGACAGCACCTGCCTCCGGTACAGGAAGCGGCGGAGCTAGCCGCGCAGCTTGGCCGTCCTTGGGAATGCTTGGGCTGGTGCGCCTATGCGCTGTCGATCAATCCACAATTGAGCTGGCCCCAACAACTGATTCATCAAGTTCGCTCACATGTCCGTCCGGGACTTCCACGTACTTTGCCTGAATACAACCTGGTCACGCAAGCCACCTGGCGTAGCGAGTACCCATTGCCTACGCGGGACAAGGCTCCAGCATTGAGCAGCGACGTAACCCAGCGTGAAACGGTTCCCGAGGTCGTTGACCAATCGATAACCCAGACCGAAATGCGTTGGAGCGAGGTAGCAGCGAAACTGGGTATTGATTTTCACCTGGCGCAACCGCCGCGCTCACCGGATGCTGGCCGGCGCATGTTTGAAATCACAGGCGCTGGTACAGGTGCCATCGATTACGACAACGATGGGAGCGTGGATTTGTTGGTAGTCCAGGCGAACACTTCTGTGCCGTCGCTTGAAAAATCAGCGCCCAGTTCAGCGCCCAGTTCAGCGATGCAGGCGACCGGCGGCAATGAGGCAGAGCATGACTGTTTGTATCGCAGCCAGGGCGCAGCTGCCAATGGGTTGCCCCGCTTCCTCGAGTCATCCAAACCGGCCCGCATCGACGAATCGGCTTATGGTCAAGGACCTGCGATCGGAGATTTAGACAATGACGGTTTTGATGACATCTATGTAGCCAATTTTGGCAACAACCAACTTTGGCTGAACATGGGTGATGGCACTTTCATCAGCGGAAATGATCGATTCAGCGAAGACTTGCCGGCCCAGTGGACTGTCAGCGCGGCCATGGTCGATGTCAACGGCGATGGCTTGACCGATGTTTATGATGTGAACTATGTCAGCGGCCCAGAGATCACCACCAGGCTATGTCCCGTCGCCGGCATGCCTCGAGCTTGCACACCGCTGGTCTTTCCAACGGCACCGCACGTCTTGTGGTTGGGACAAAGCGACGGATCATTGAAGCCCTATCGTGGTCCAGGCGCCGAGCTACTAGCCGGTTACGGACTGGGGATCGCAGTGGCCAGGCTGGCCGATAACTTGCGACCACACATATTTATTGCCATCGACCAACAAGCCAATTTATTGCTCAACCTACAAGCAGCCGATGCAGGCCAAACATCCGAACAGTTGATAGATGAAGCAGTTGTCCGTGGAGTGGCCTTTGATTCAGCCGGTCGATCGCAAGCTTGCATGGGCATTGCAGCTAACGATGTGACTGGCGATGGGCAGGTCGATTTTTATGTCACCAATTTCTACAACGAACCCAATACACTTTACGTTCAAGATGCAGGCTTCTTTACAGACCAATCTGCCACGCTGGGACTATCCGGCCCCAGTCTACCCATGCTGGGTTTTGGTACGCAAGCCATAGATGAGCAAAACGATGGGCAGATGGAATTGGTTGTTCTAAATGGGCACATCGACGATCAAACCCATATCAATATTCCACTGCGAATGCGACCACAAGTATTTGCGCGTTCGCGTTCCAAGAGTGGTTTAAACAGGCCTGGCCAATTTGTGGACCAAAGTGCGCAGCTCAGTGGCGATCCTTTCTTCAGCCAGCAACGTCTAGGCCGTAGTTTAACTAAGTGGGACTTCGACGCTGATGGCTTGGAAGATTTGGTCGTGAGCGATTTGGAGTTGCCTTTGGCAATCTTACATAATCGCTCTCAGGCAGTGGGTAACACGATTGCGGTGCGCCTGGTCGGTACCGTTTCTCAGCGCGACGCGTATTGCACGATTGGCACACTGCGAGATACTGGTGATTGGTCACAGACCGTGCAGTTGGTGGGAGGCTGCGGGTACATGGCTTGCAACCAGCGCGTTTTACGTTTTACGCTGCCCAAGAAGTTGAGTCAGGTGGATCCGGCGGAAGAGACTGAGCTGACGCTAGATTTACAGTGGCCATCTGGCATTGAGCAACACATTCCTAAGTTGCGTCCAGGTGGACAGTATGTGATAGTGGAGAGTGACAACTGAATCCAGAGCGTTCAAAAAATCGCCTCGCCACTGTACGTGGGGAAAGTTCAACTGCCGGTACCAGGTTATGGCGCAGTGCCTGGCTACGATTGGCGTTGGTTGTGATTATGCTCTTGAGCGCTGGCATATGGTATCAACAGAATGTCGTTTGGCAAGCCAAAGAAAAGTTAGTGCGGGATTGCCAGGCAGCGCGCTCAGCTGGTGATTGGCCTTTGGTTGAAGAGCTGGCTCGGCAGTGGGCGGCCTACGATCCTACAGCTCACGCTCCGTGGTTAATGGCGGCCGAGGCGGCCCAAGCCATGGGGCAGTATCCAGTGGCCGCGGACTACCTCGCACAGTTATCGGAACCTCCGCCGCTGTCAGCTTTGCTAGGGCTGAGTCAACTGCAGATGGAGCAACTCAATGAACCTCGGTTAGCTTATCAGACATGTTTGCGCACGAAGGAGTTTTATCCACGCGATAGCGAGAACCACCATCGGTTGTTGTTCTACTACTCGATGACTTGTCAGCACCAGCAGACGGTCGCCGAAGCCCGACGTGCGATCGAAAGTAGTTGCGATACGCCAGTAACGTATGCTTACCTCGTAGCTGCCCCATCGCTAACTTACAAAAACGGGTTTGATATGAATTCGTTGTGGTTGCGGCGAGAACCGGAGAGCGAACTGTATTATGCGGCTTCGATCGTGCATCTGATCAGCAATCAAGAGTTGGGAGAATTGGCGGCACAAGAAGCCGTCGATGCTTCGAAACCCCAGTTGGCCCAAGAGTTCTTTGAAGACAAGTTACGAGAAGCTCGGCAGCGATACCCGGGCAACATTAATTTGATGGCTACCGAATTGGGGCGGTTCTGCCAGGCGGGTGATGTTACAGCTGTTGCCGTCGCACTCAACAGTGCCCCACCAGAGACCATATCGGACCATCGCTTCTGGCGATTCAAAGGTTGGTATCACGCGGCCCAGGAGCAATGGCGAGAAGCACGTAGTGCTTATGAGCAAGCACTTCAGCTCCAGCCTCTTGATTGGTTGTCGGCACATGAGCTGGCCGGTGTGTTGCGTCGCACTGAACAGTTGGAATCAGCCCAAGTGACCCAACAGCGAGCCAACTTAGGTAAGCAGTTGATGCGTCAAATTACGCTCGCCCCGCGGATCGATGCCCTGCCTGATGAAGCGTTAGAGCAGATGGCCAACTATCTGGAAGTGTGCGACCAGGTTCAACTGGCGAGAAAGCTTCGAAATCTGCACAAAAAATAATCGTCGCCCATATTTCTCGGCCTGCCGGTGGGCGAATCTATCCAGTTGGGTTGTTTTGTGCTTTCCTAGGAAAATCCATCTCTTTGATATTTTGCGGGTTAACGGCAGCGGATCTGTCTTTAGGCGGCTCTAGTGTTTGCCTCAGCCACCTAGGTTTGACTGGGGTCGAGATTCTTGCTATTTTGTAAGCTGCTGAGATCTGTGTTTCTTTTCTGTTAATCTTTCTTTGGAGGCGAGTATCGTGGTCATTCGACACAGGCCAAGCGGCTTCACGCTCGTTGAACTGCTGGTGGTTATTGCCATTATCGGCATCTTGGTAGGGTTGCTATTGCCAGCGGTTCAGGCTGCCCGTGAGGCAGCCCGCCGCATGCAGTGCTCTAACAACTTAAAACAGTTGGCACTGGCATCTCACAATTACGAGAGCGCGTACAAGAAGTTCCATTATCGACAAGGTGGAACGACCACCGGGGCGCTCAACAATCAGAATCGTCGTAGCGGCTGGCTTTCGCTGCTGCCGTTTATCGAGGGCGGCGCGCAGTTCAATATGATTCAAGCCGGTGATCCAGCCAATGGTATTCCTCCAGGCGGTCCCGAAGGTTGGACGGGTTGGGCTGCTTGGAATCAGTCGCCATCGTACATGCGTTGTCCTTCGGATCCCGGTGCAAACACGCCTGGTCGTCTGAACAGTTATTCCATGTGCCTGGGCGGCAACGGTTCATCCATTGGTCGTTGGCAATGGGACATGAACACCAGCAATAATCTCAGCGGAATGTTTTCGCTGGCAGGTCATGCTTCGCATGGAAGTATTACCGATGGTACTAGCAACACGATCATGTACAGTGAGCGCTTGGTAGCCCAGACCGGTTATCCAAGTGATCAAGGCAATCCTGCGGTTGTCGCGGGAGAGAGTGTGCGACATCGAACAACCATTGCGATGTTGCCCAACGTTCACGAAAATCCCTTGACCTGTCGTTCCGTATCGAACGGTAGATTTTTGGTGGTTGGCACGCGGCATCAAGGCAATGGTGGCAAGTTCTGGCACGACGGCCATCCGTGTTATGTAGCCTTCAATACAATTCTGCCGCCCAACTCGCCCTCGTGCATTCATACGATCGCATGGGGCGATGGTGACCCGGCGATTCTTCCGCCGACCAGTGAGCATACCGGTGGGGTCAACGTAGCCATGGCCGATGGTTCCGTCCGATTCGTCGGTGACTCGATTGATACCGGTAATTTGACGGTTAGAGCCGCAGATGCGATGGGGCCAAGTCCTTACGGCGTTTGGGGTGCGCTGGGAACGCGCAATGGTGGTGAAGTGGCGAACGTGCCCGATTAACGGTCTCAACTGGTGCTTGGTGTAAACCCGCGTTTCAGCGGGCAGTGAGCGAGACCATGTCTCGCTCACTTCATTCAAGTTTCAAAATAAGCGATCCATTCGTATCGATAGGAGATGATCCATGAAGACGATTTGCAGAATAGCCACCGGGTTGGCGATCTGCGGTATGTTCAGCGGCTGTGGTGGACCGAGTTATCCTAAGACGATTGCGGTCAGTGGAACGGTCACGTTTGACGGCAAGCCAGTTGAAGGTGCGACTGTCACCTTCGTCCCGCAAGAAGGCAAGATTCAGCCGGCCACAGGTCGCACTGATGCGCAAGGTAAATTCGCGTTGACCTCCTTTCGTTCGGGTGATGGGGCCCAGCCAGGAGCCTATCAAGTGACGGTGACCAAGTACTTCTCTGAAGCCGGGGACAGTCCTTACAGCTCACCGCCGGTTGAAGCTCCAGCCGAGAACGCCCCGAAGACACTTGAAGAGGAATATGCCGCCTACGAAAAGGCTTATAAGGATGCCCCTAAAGGGCCAGGCCGGCAAGGGAAGAAACCCCCCAGCAATGGCAACGAACTGCCCAAGCGCTATGCCAACCAGTCAACCTCTGGTTTGGCATTCACCGTTTCTGACTCGAGCAAGAGTTTCGAGCTTACCTTGACAAAGTAGTGGGACCAAGCACGTCGACACTGCGTTGCTTAGGAAACCGAAGTGATCGAGGCGCCTGATCGAGGTGCCTTGATTACTTCGATTGTGTTGGCAGTTGGAAATGGCACACGTGCTTAGGGTTCCCAGACTTCTACCAATTGGTCACGGGGCGGGTTGTTCAGGTGCTGGATCTGGCCGCTGGGCCAACGCAGTTCGATGGATATGGTTTGCGATAGATCGAGCTGACCTAGAGGAAATCGCAATAATGGTTGCATGCTGGATGCGTAGCTGGTGCCACCGCACAACTGTCTCGTTCGACTGACATCGCCACACCGCAGTGTGGCCAATGCGCCAATACCGCGGCGATTGGACTGTTGGCCATGCAAGAGCAAGTTTATGCAAGCCTGGCAGTTCGAATCGTTGCGCAGTATCGATAGCCGATCGTTCTGGTTGAGTACGGCCATATCCAAGTCCCCATCACGATCGTAATCGGCGGTGGCGATGCCTCTTCCAAATCTTGCCAGTCGAAATGGCGAGCCGACTTCTTTACT
This sequence comes from Rania fehmarnensis, assembly GCF_056494185.1. NCBI lineage: Bacteria > Pseudomonadati > Planctomycetota > Planctomycetia > Pirellulales > Pirellulaceae > Rania > Rania fehmarnensis. The sequence continues at coordinate 6,522,451 of NZ_CM151398.1, read as the reverse complement.
AATCTCGCGCCAACCATGGCTACCTCGCGTAAACAATTGTGGAGTCATCGCCTGTACGGGGTTGGATGGGGCGTTATTGACGTGGCCATTGGCAACCATCAATTCCATCTGGCCGTTATGATCAAAGTCCTCCATGATGGTGCCAAAGCCCAGAAACGGCAACGTGGGTTGATGTAGTCGCTCGATGGCGGTCGTATCCTGAAAACCGGCGGGCCCAAAGTTGGCATACAGAGTATTGGATTCCTCATAGTAATTGGTCACGTACACATCCAACCAGCCGTTGTAATCGTAGTCCCCAACTGCCACGCCCATACTGGCTTGCAAACCACCTTCACGATCGACGGCGCAGCCCAACAGGGCGGCACGCTCTTCGAAGCGTGCATTACCCAAGTTGATGAACAGAAAGTTTTCGGTGGTATCGTTGGCTACGTAAACATCGGGCAAGCTATCGCCGCTGAAATCCGCGATCGCTACGCCCAAGGATCGATCGTTCTTTCCTGTTAAACCTCGCTGAACGGACTGTTCCAGAAACTGTCCATTGCCTTGATTGAAGAAACATGCATCGGGCCACGCATCCAGAGTCCCGGGATTGCACATCGCCGGTCGACCCTGCGGATCCAGGCAGACCTTGGGGGCTAGTGGGTCGTAAACGCAGTAGTTGCAGACATAGAGATCCAAGTCGCCATCGGAGTCCAGATCAGCCCACGCGGCCGAGGCACTCCAGCGCGCGTCATCAACGCCCGCTGAATTTCCCACTTCCACCAACGTGCCGTCGCCCAAGTTATGCCACAATGTGTTGCTTGTTAGGTTGGAGATGTAAATATCATCGAAACCGTCATTGTCAAAGTCGCCCACAGCAACTGCCTGGCTGTAATACGGATCGTGAAATCGAGCTGCCAGGGTGATGTTGCGGAAGCCATGACTGGACGTATTCTGATACAACTGGTCGACCGTCTGTTCAGCCCAGTTAGTGTTGGTTGCCTGACCGCCTTGATTGGCGACCAGGTCCCAATGTCCATCATTGTCAAAGTCCAACCATCCAGCCCCACCACCTAAAGTTTCCACAATCATTACTCGGCCAGCCGCCCCATTGTGATACTGGTGATCGATTCCCAAGCTTTCCGCGGCATCGACAAATTGAATCGAGTGTTGGCTCTGTGCAGGCGTAACAGTTTGGGCGTCCGGGATCGCCACAGCAAACGGCGAAGGCACAGCCGCCTCATCGGTAGTTAGCGGCACATTATTGTTCGTAGCGATAGAGGAATTGCTGGATGAATTTGAGGCTTTTGACGACGACCCGCAGCCCAAGATTCCGAACAGCGGAGCTGCCATACTAGATAAGACGAACAACGATAATGCCAAGCGATTGATAAAAATCGGACGGTGCATTGGATTCTCCCGCAACCGGTACCCATTGCGTGATCTGGCGATTATACACGCGGCAATTCCCCAAAGGCTTGGGTGGAACCTAAATCTGTCATATTGTGGTAGCGCCCATGCTGTCGGATTGCAGATCGGTGATACCGGTTGGGCGTGCGACAGACGCTTAGTCCCAAATCGGACGTGTCGAAGTGCTTAGAAGTGCCAATAGAGCGTCCCCAAACGTTGACCTACAACATTGCACTTCGCTCTAAGCTCGCAGCTCTACGCGCATCAAGCAGTCCAGAACTGCCATCGCTATCCCGTGCTTAACCGACGCTGCAAAACCCATGTTCAACGTTCGAGTTGCGTGCGGCGAGACAAGCCATTAGGCGAACTAGCTTTGCTTACATGACCAACCTGTGGCATCAACCAACGCGAACCGTACCAATTGCAGCAGTTTGAAGGTTGCCACTCTGGTCGCATAGGGCGGTCGGTCCAGGCCGTGGCGCAGCTCAACGCAGTGAATTTTGCGGAGTTAGATTTTGCACGAATTGTTGCCGCGTTGGTAACAACCAGGATGCATAGGCGCGTGGAAGGGATTATTAACAACCCACCCCATTTGGGTGGCTCTGCAAGTCCGGCCGTCTTTTTGAACGCCAAACCGTGCTGTTCATTTCCCCTGGCATCCAACCAGATACCTTCTGCGTCTGAGTTTTGACAGGGCCTTTCATCCACTGTTGCCTGAGTTGAAACTTTCACCGGTATGGCGGGTAGCTTTGGTTGTTGGCATGCTGAATAACTACGGGCCGTGAGTGAGTCGCCGACAGTGTTGTTACAATGCTGGTCGGTGCGTCCGAAGATCGCAGCGATATACCTTGTAAAGTGCCCTGAGAGACTCAAATGAACCCTGGTGAGATTGCGATTATCTACAACATCTTTCGAACGACCCAGCAATTTAGACTCAAGAGCCAAGAGGCGGTTGACAGGAATATGGACTGGCGCAAAACGCATTGGCAGAGGCTGACAGAAGCACTCCATGAAGATCTTGATTCGCTCTTGCTTGCACAATCCAAGCGCGATCATAAAGCGAATCTGGCATTCTGGGGCGCAGCGTTTCCTGTAGTCTGTTGGATCGACCAAGCGATACTCAGTTTGGCCAACGAACCCGCTGCACACTGGAAGAGCCTCGAAGCGGCCCACTACGGTACGACAGAGGCTGGCATTAACTTCTGGCGACAGGCGAACTTGGCAAAAAACCAGTACCCGGAAACGGTGGAGGTTTTTTGGTTGTGCATCCTCTTTGGTTTCCCGTTTCGTGAAGAACTTCACAGCCTATTACCGGAAGACTGGGCAGCAGCTCCAAGGGAAGCCATCTTCAATTCGATCAGGCAGAGTTTTGTTGGATGGACGCTCAGCACCAGGAAACGCATACTCGAAAGCGATATGATGAAGTCGAGCGGTGCAAGAACCTCTATCGATCTTCCACTAAATACAGTCCGTCGAAGTTCGCGAGTCTGACCCAAGAATCATTTCTTTACTAACGGCCGGAATCACGATGGAATTCTATAGTAAAAGACCTACTGTGAGCCTGTCATCCACGTTGGTCTACGTTCCTGAGGCAATTGACGAGCAACTGTCGCGGCTTAAGTTTCACTTGGTGACACAAAGCCACTCGAAGCTATTCTCGAACAACTCTTCAGTGTCCATGCGGATTGTTCGGCGTGAAAACGCCGATGTAGGAAGCGTCGTCTTCGTTGAGTATGGTAATAGCTTTAAGGCCGTTGACGCCGAGAAGTTTATCAAGCAGTCGAAATTCGCGCCGAATTTAAATCTGGTGTTCTTCGTGGAGGCCGAACTGGCAAACGTCCAGTCGGTGGCTCTCAGCAATCAATTGGCCAGCTTGATCAAGCTCATCCCCCGAGGCAAAGCGATCGCGCGAGTGCAGTTTTTTCTGGTGAACAGCGAGGCGCAATCGTTGGCGCCCTCATCGCCCCAAACAAACTGGCATGAGCAACCGTTGGGATTTTGCACCACCCTCGATTTCTCCGGACAAGAAAAAGTTAAATTACTGCCAGTCGCTCAAAAACAGCTTCAAGAGGCGATAACCATATTCTGCCAGGAGCAGTTGCGCCCTACGCTGACTGCTTTACAAAGCCCTCTTGGATGGGACAGCGGGTTTAAGCAACTCTATGACGTTGAGGGAATTTGCAATAACCTGGTTAGCCATGCGGAATCTATCTCTGCTTGCTGCATGTCGGTCTTGAGCAATTCTGTTCGCAGTGAGTTAGAGGTTGCTTACCACTACATCCAACTGGGCAATGTGCCGGACGAAGATAGTGTGCAAAAAAGGCAACAGTGGTTATTCGCAGCTGAGCAATTTCAGAAGATTGTCAAAGTCGATCGCCCACCACCACCTCTCCCGCCCGTAGAGGTTGAATGGACCGTCGTTGCCTGGATCGCAACTATTGCATCAATTGTTATCGGGTTCCTAGCATGGTATTTCTGGTTGCAAATAGACCAAGCCAGGGACAAAAAAGAACTTCCCTTTGCACCGGCAATCGCCATCAAAGCTGATGGTGAACAATTGTGGCAAAACTTGAAAGGTGAGATTGTGATCCCGCTGAGTGCGGGGGCCAAACACACAATGACGATAGCGGGCGAGCAAGACTCACCGCATTTTCAAATTGCAGTAGATCAGTCGGGCAAACCGCTGGTGTTTCCGAAAGACAATGTGCACCAGATTTGTCTGCGAGTCCCCAAATTTCGGGGCGATTACTTGCTCAACCCAGATGCGGAATTAAAGCTGAAAGCTGGGCAGCGACTTGTACTGGGACGCTGGGAGTATCCAAGTTTGCCTACCGAAGCGGAGCTGATCTACATTCCTATTCCCTATCCTTTTCCTGATGAAAACCAACTCGATATCTCACATCGAGTCGTTCCTGAGAAATCCTATCCTGAAAGCCAGGCAGAGCTAGACAGCAATTTTAAGGAACTCATCAACGAAGATCTTAAGAAGGTAGATTCTTCCACGCTGATGCAATTTTTGCAGCGAATGCGGATCGCGTTGCCCAAAAAGTCTTACACCAGTGATGAACTCCTAGCAGAGCTGGACAACTTCGACGTTCGAGTCATTCAACCAGAAACAAAACCTGCCCCCACCCTATCCACTGTCACTTGGCAGCTTACCAGCTGGCAGACACCAAAGTATGCATTCGATCGAACCGAAAAGATTTCGATCCGTGCGACCATGTCTACACCACCACTTGGTATCCCACTCAAATTGGTCTCGAAACTTGGCAATGATGCCGTGGAGCCCAGTCGATTTGGTGACGACTATGGCAAAGCCTTGAAAGATCATGCGAGGTCCACTGGAGCGAAAGTCGTCCTCGACTTGATAAAAGATAGGTCGATGGCAGCCACCTTCAATTTGTACTCCGAGTTACTGCCTAAGCTGGTCTTGAATACTGGCGAAAAGACAGACATCGCGATTCTCGACGAGATCATTGCAGGGGTCGACCCCACTTTGCTCGACGCTACGGAAAATCGCTTACGATTGGCTTCGCTCCCAACAGGTTCAAATTACCAGAACACGTATGCCTATTGTTACTTAGGCCTAGATTGCCTGGCCTTGCTCGATCTGATTCAGATACGCGAGCAATTGTCGTTAGAAATTGCCGACGCCGCCATATCAAACGAATTCGCAGGGAAAATCAGTACGTTTCGCACGGCTCTGATGAGGACCATGTTTCGGGTACGTCGTTATCTGGCTGACGCAGCCAAAGATGGGCAAGTGCGCTATTTGAATGTAAGTCCAAATGATTCATCAATCGTCGGCGATTCGTCAGTAAATATGCTCGTCATGTATACTCTTTGGAAATTGTCATACGAGAACGCGGGTTCCGCGCGGCCAGCTTCGATGGATCATTACTTGTCGCTTGGCGACGACGAAGCCAGCAAAGAAGACAAGAAGAGATTTGACGAGCAAATATTGCAGGAAATCGTGTTCTGCGACAGAAACGACGTGACCAACGCGATCAAGGCACTGACGAATAGCATCGACCGGTCAACAAACCTAACAAATCTCGTTGTTTATTACCAACCGAACATCGAACCGTACGCAGGCGGCACTCTCTTCGGAGGACACTTGATGAGTAAATCGTGGACCTACTATCGAGGCCGGGAACGCAACGCAGCTGCCCTATCGACGACTCTATGGCCCGATGCCGACACTTTCAAGAGCAAGTTTGCTTACGACACCGAACGCATCAAAACAACCTATCACACATGGCTTCACTATTATAATCTGGCATATTTCTCACGTACACTCGAGGTACTTTCACGAACCACTGCCGTTGATGCTTGGATCGCGGATTCCCGTAACGTCGATAGCCTATTGCGGCCGCTGTTGGAAGTGTTGGTATCGACCTACGACAATCAGATTCCGGCTGGTGGAGAGTCGTACGCTGCGGCATATCATAGGATTGGCCTGTACACAATGTTGCTGGTCAAAGAAGGTCTGCCAGCTAACCTCCCTACAAGCAAGCCTCCAGCCGACCATATGACGCCGAATCAATGAATAATCCAACGCAACAGACAAGTGGCCTTCGATGGGTCGCGGTAACGTTTCCACTGATGGCGATCTTTGGGTTCGTCTATTCCAAACTTCCACCATATAAAGATGCGCGAGATAACCGCGATTTCAACTTTATCGTCTTCTCAATTATTTTAACGATTATCGCCATGTCGATGGCAGTTTTCTGGCGGTCGCGGGAACATCTGTCGGAGACGAAGGCTAATAATTTTCTGACTTTGGGCATTACGATTTGCACGCTGCTCGCGCTGTGGTTTTTATGGAATCGGTACCCCAATGTTGCGTCGTACTTGGAACTGGATGCCAACTTTCCTATTGGGGTGCTGGTGACAAGTTGCTTGATGTTAATCTCCACGATCTTTTATTGGGAAGGAGCCAACTGGCGTTACTGGGCATGTTGTGTCTTCATCTGCGGGCTGTTTTTGATCAAGTATCTTTTGGTGATGACCATTCACTGGTGCACCAACCCTTTCAACGTGGTCGATGTAGAGAACACGTCGGCAGGTCCAATCTCGCGAAACGCTTCGAAGTTCGAGCAACTCGACGAGCTAGCGGTAACATCGTACGGTAGCAATGCAAGCGCGCCCTCGACGCTAGTGCGTCTGAGAATGCAGAACGTGTACGTCGCATTTGATGGTAAGCCACCCGAAGCGGACTTGGGGCCTCTGCTGGACGCGGCCTTGTATGCGACGCTGGATCGATCGACCATCAACACCATGACTTTTAACGATCGAGTGCCGTTACCAGATCAAACCACTTACGTAATGTTCGCCACCATCTGGTACGAATGCGTCAAGGATTCGCCAGGGCCGCAAGAACGGACAGACAGCGAGCTGAAGAGGTGGGCAGAGAAATTGGTAACTCGAATAAAATCGCCAGGGTATGACCCGTTCCATTCGGAAATGGAGTTGCGAGTGGAAGACAAACGATTGTTACTGTCCTACTTGAAAGCCAACAAATCGCTGTTTGAGGGCGTCTCGCGTTACGCGGGACAGGAACTCCGCTCGATGCGTTGGTATCTATCGTTACTGAACTTGTTTCTGGGAACGGGTTACGGCATTCAGGTTGTCACCTACACCTTGGGCCTCTACATCTTGTTGATCTTGCGTCCGCTGCCGAGAGATGAACAGCCGGCAGCTTTGAATCTACTGGTCGATGAAGGGCGACTCGAAAGAGCTAAAATCTTGCGGACGGTCTTGGCCAAGCTGGGCTTCATCGGCACGCTATTGGGTTTGAGCTTTGCAATTGGTTCGCTGGGTGAGCAGGACGTAGTGCAGTACATTTTGGAAAGACCCGGCATATCGCAGCAGTTGGCTTCCGATTTGGGACTGGCCTTTAATACTACCTTCGTAGCCCTGGTCGTTTCCATCTTGATTCAGTTCGTCCTCGTGCGCGAAGTTCGCGATTCCGAATACTACCGAAGCTTGTCAACGGAACTTGGGCCGGAGTAAAACCATGAAATGGTCATTTCTGGACATGGCGACATGCGTAGCGATCGTCGGGATCATCCTATTCAAGTTGTATGCCACGGCATTCGGACAATCTGAGGATCGCGGCATGTCGCTGTTCGCTATCATTGAAATGCACAATAGTCAGGCCCAATCAGGTGAAACAAAGTTTCTGGTCACTGTGGTCTACCCTTCGGGCAAATCGCGGAGCGTCAGCTTTACCTCGAGCGAGGATGACTTTCTGGCCTGGAAAAGGCTGGACGAATCAGTCCAAATCCGCGTGAACAAGCTGGACAGGGAGAAAGCCGCCAAGCGACTGACGATGGAAATAAGCGGTGGCTTACCGACGGGCTCTCGACTGTATTTGGAAATCGAGCAACCGTCATCGCCCAAATTGCTCGACATCGTGGATCAGATCGATACTGTCGCCATTCCACAAATGCTCACCGAGCTCAAGCGACTTGACGGTGTCAAGCGGGCAAACAAGACACTTTTGGAGCAGTTGATTGAGCAGGAGAATGGTACGAGACTGGACATTCGCAGCGAGTTGCTCAATTGCTTGAACACAATTCGAGCTTCCGAGCAATCAATCAGCTTTTCGGACCTGACTTCGCGCACTCCAGAAGAGTTGTTGAGCATTGAGTTGGAGGCGTGCAAACGATTGGCCAAAATTGATAGTCGCAACGCGGCGATGGATGAGCTGGTTCTGAATGCAGCCCTGACCAAGTACTTAGTCCGACGTACTGCGTTCGACTTGGCCGATGCCAATAACCTACTTAAGGGTGCATCGATCAATCGTAACTTGAAGGTAGAAGACTATATGATTCATGTGGCCGAGTACCTCTGTAGTGTTAACAACAATGCAATGTTGCCTGAGATGTGGTGGAAGAATGTCATTGACATCGAGCTCAAAAGCGACACCAGGTGGCGGACGGGCAAGCCGAACACCATTGAGTACCGCATGGACTTTGGCACGCAGACGGTAACTGCACCGGCCGCGACGGATACTCGGCCGATTGCACCTCCGATCGCCGAGTTAGCGGGAATGGCCAACACGATTCCATTATTTATTGAAGACGTCGAAGCCAGCCGCCGCGCGGGGTCGTTTGTTTCTCGCGGTTCGTCGACAATGGAGACGATGTTGCACGGCCGATTGTTTTACGAGACAGTGCGCAATCGGATTTCGCGACAGGATATGCGCATGCAAGTATTCGCTGGTTCACGAAAGTACACAGTATCGGGCGATGTGAAGAATATTTCGGACAAGGCAGCCAAAGGTATTTTGGAGCATAAGATCGGCCAATGAATCGCGTGCTAGTATTCTTTCAAGACATCATGTTGTTTGTGGCTGGGTTGATGGTCATTCTTTTGACGCTGATTCTCGGAAACCACGGTCGTGAGAAGTTCAAGGAAGACAACTTCTATTTCGTTATCCGCGTTCAGCTGGAGGCGCAAGGTTGGCGAGGGGTGCCATCGGACTTTTTTACATCCAGCGACACTGTGACACTCAACGCTGCCCGAAACACGGATCACCGCAATGAGTTCACGGCCATTGCCTACGGATCGCGGCAAATGCTCACGGGTGTCAGCAGGAGTGGGGCAAGTTTGCCTCAGGAAGTCGTCATTGATGTCAACGTAACTCGCTATCCTGATTTACAGTTAGCTGACGCGATGATTGTAGGGGAGTCAGACACAGGTCGAGCCAGTCTGGGAGGCGGTCACGCACTAAGTGAATTACCAGACTACCTGCAAAAAAACGCTGACGTCACCAAGGGTTTTGTCTTGAAATTCCAGGAAAAATAGTCGTTGAGTGCCGGCGCACTTCGTCGACCGCCAACGTTCGATCGGCCTCTACGCCTGACCAAGCTCCCTCCAAATAACCGCCGCAAACTTCTTACCCCCATGCCACTGGCGACATGCCGGAAGTCTATCCCCTAGCTAGCGTCACAAGCATTCGTACGCCTGTCAGTATGCCTCGCAAATCTGTTCGGCGACAATTGGTTTTATTTTGCACCTGACATGTCCTCTGACGAATGATAAACTTGGTTGAGCAAGGACAATTTGGCCGCAGCTTTCAATCGGTAATCGCATATGGCACGACAGAACTGCAGATCTCACACGGTAGTTGATTATCGAACGTGTGATCCATCCATTGCCGCAATGCATTCTGAACTGCAAGCAGACGTTCGACAGGTGCTTCGGGTTGGGTTTAGCCCGCAGGCTAAAAATGTACTTCGACTACGTTTTGGTACTGGCGAACAGGACGAACTCACATATTCCCAGACCGAGACTGCAAAAATTCTCCGATGCACAGTTAGCCGTGTCGTTGCCGTTGAACAAAGCAGTCTCGCTAAGCTCCGCAATCGACCTGGACTGCTGAAGCACCTTGATCGGTCATGACATTGGCGATAGCCAGCGGGCTGTAGCCCACGCTCATCGTAGCCAACACCAAATTTCCACTGGCGAACTTCTGTGAAGTAGATCTGACGAGCTTCACGCAAAGAGCTTCGTAGTGACGCGACGACACCGCTGGCTGTCAAACGGCTCTCGATCGCAGGTATTGCGAGGCAAGTCGAACGGCATTTGGCTGACAACGAGCCTCTATCATTAGCTATGTAAATTGCGCCATGGGCGAGGTCCCCATAACGATAGCAAACTGGTTGGTTTACAATGGGCCTGGCCGTATTCCCTCGTACTCCATGGCAGTTGAAAATGCGTGATAAAGTTAAGCCTCGCGGTCTCTCATTTGAGAAGTTTGAGAAGCGGTTAGCCATGACTGTTTTTGGATTCGACTCGCGAATTCAAATTCCAGCCAGCCAACTCAGGAACCCCGTTAATACGCTGGGAGCACTGGCAGCTATGCCCGCAGTGGGTATGGCGATCAACGATAGCGATGGAAATGGGCAACTCGGCGGTACGCTAAGCGAAGGCTATGGCACAGCCTTTCTTATTAGTTCCAATCTGGCACTAACATCAGCGCACGTTGTCTTTGGACGGGACATGAGTGGACGGGTTACTATCAACGTCGATCCCAAAAAGATGATCGTGAAGTTCGGCTGGGATGGGCAAACGGCACACACGGGTGTCGTGGGAGTAAAGCAATGGTTCATCCCCGACGAATGGCGGAATATGAGGGGCACTGCAATCCCGACTTCGAATGGTCACTCAGCGGTTTATGAATCCCTACAATATGACTATGCGTTGTTAGTCCTCGATCAAAACATAGCCAGTCGGGCACAATCGGTTTTTGTGCCAACCATTGACACGATGGGAGGCTACACACCCAATTCGAACGACCAGTATTACAACACTGCTTTGGTATCTGGGTACCCAAGTGACTCGGTATGGGCGTCAAAGAACTATCCTCAGGTGATAACGGGCGGCCCTGTAGAGTATGTGAGCAGTGGAGCAACCAGCATCTCCACAGCTCCCCGAGACTACGCTCGCTATAACCCCACGCACACGTTTATTGATAGGCTTAACGGAGAGACACTAAACCAATACAACCAGCGCGTAGCAGCCTGGCAAAACACCTCGGGCATTGACACTTATGCGGGAATGAGTGGCGGACCGCTGTGGATGTTTGAAGGAAGTATCGGTGAAGGCAAATACAACTTCACTGGCATCGTCTCACGCGGCGGATCGGACGGGAACGATTTCACTCGCGTAACCCAGGCCATGAAGGACAACCTAAACCGGTGGACCGGCACAACTGGCAGCGGAACGCACTTCGCTTTGAACCCGGTTTCGGGTGAATCGCCTCAAGCGATAATTTCTGAGTACTACAGCGTGATCGGCAGACGAGACGATGTGGTTTACGACCAAGAGCCTCGTGCCAATACGGGCATAGTCCAAGATACTCCAGGACAAACAGAACAGTTGGGATTTCGCATGCGTCTCTACAATCGCGGGCTTGCGGACAGCGGACCAGCTCGCGTAAAGTTTTTCCTAAGTGACGACGATACCCTCGACCCTGCGACTGATAGCGTGTTTGCTACCTGGGAAGGTGCCCCGATCGCTGCACAAGATGACTTGGAAGTTGAAGGGTCAGTCGCACTTCCAGACGGTCTACTACCGCATCGCGAGTACTACATTGGTTGGATGGTTGATAGCACCCCAGACGAATTCGCCAGGGGCATATTTCCGGGGTCAATTAGAGTTAACTCGGCGCCCACTGTATCCATTGACCCTCAATGGCTGGCAAATCCACCGACGATCTTTGCCGGAGTTCGCAGTCCGCGTATTCCTATTCTCGTTAGCGATGCAGAAGATGACCTTGGTGAATTGCGATTAGAAGCAGCTTCGCTTTGGAACGAGTTCGGAACGTTTGGGTATTATCCACTGAACTATGTTCGTTTTGAAGGAACTGGCAGTACACGGTTCATGATAATCGACGCGCCGCCAAATGCCTTGCAAGTCACGTTCAATCCTTACGTGTATGACTCGCTCGAAACTTATGCGGTCGATCCGAATTTTATCTTTATTGAACCGACGCCCACCACCTACTTCGCTTGGAACAACCTCTACGATGCCGAAGACGTGAGCAATGATGGCGTGGTTACAGCTATTGACGCACTTCTAGTTATCAACTTGATCAACCAAGGCCGGAGTGGATTGCTGCAGGGTGCGCCTCAAAGTTTCGAAGCCCTCATAGACGTTAATTCAGACGGAAATCTAAGCGCTATCGATGCGTTGCTTGTAATCAATCGACTCAACCAGGGCGAAGGCGAGTCCTCTTTGGTCCCAATTGGCAATGAGGCCGCGTTCGCCGAATGGTCAGATGAAGATTTCGAATCCAGGCAATGGGAGATCAATCGCAAGCGACGCGTGGGACAACGCTAAGCTCTACACCATGAAATCGATGCGTGAACCCGCCATCAGAGAAATTCTGTTTCGAAAGAGGTTCATAGCGTCAAATCAAGTGGAAAGGCTGTTTCGATACACCGACGATACCCAGCGATCATTCGTCAGGTCATGCGCGACGCCGGCGGCTAATTACGTTATGCCGATCCCAATAGTAATCGTTACGAGCATTTAGAACGAAGTGTCCGCCGTTTGGAACTAATTGTTCTTGCCGCGCCGATAAGCACTAATACAAGTCCTCCAGTTAATGGTTCCGGCACTGCGGCAACATTGCCCAGGAAGATTCCTGCGCGGTCGGCAATTCCATCTGCATTATCATCGAGCATCGAATAGAAAACGAAATTGCCTGCATTATTCAGCATCCCACGGCGTGTGAAGATGGCGGTTATGACGCCACCATCCAAGGTATCGCCAACTCCAATGATGCGATCGAGAATTGGATCGCCTCCGTTGAATAGCGCGAAGTTACCGCCTACTGAAGCGCCAAACAGGACCATTCCGGAGTCGTTGATGGCAGGTCCGCTCTCGCTAATCAAATCAAAGTCGCTATGGTCCGCGATTAAAGTCAAGGTTTGACCAACTCCACCCACGTAGACATTTCTTGTTCCCACGGGTGCACTACTTGGGCGTGCAACAAAAGCAACTTGCGCACTGTTGTTGATGTCGGCTATGTTCCCGAATATCTCGAAGCCCTGTCCTGAGCTTGCAATTGTCTGAATGCCAGCGGCTGTGTGCACATAGATGCCGTCCTGAAACGTAGATCGGAGCAATCCCCGGAGCACTACCTCGTTGTTGTTATTGATGTCTGGCGCAGGATCGCCGCCGGAAAGGTAAGAGGCAAACTCACCACCACTATTTGAATTCGAGGCGTGAATGATATTGTTGCCACTGGCGGTACGAGATTGTACGAGAGTCGGATTTGTACCAGTCGGCGTTACCACACGATCGCTGCCGTTAATTGCAACCACACTCAACGTATCATTATCGTTGTAGAGCAATTGATAGCCCGATCCGTTCCAAAACAAAACTGCACCACCACCAGTGGAATAGGAAGTTCGAAAACTAACATTTCCAGTATCGGAAATTGCCGATCGCGAAAAGAACTCCATCGTGCTTAGACCGGGCCCAACGGATCCTTTGCCGGCAACCGTTGTGAGCGATCCATTGTCCCAAACGGAGACGCGTGTATCGTTGATTAGGCCTCCATTGATGCCGTTGTTTGACGAGTACATCGAAAACACAACTTGGTTATTGTTGTTGAGCTGTGGTGAAGAGTCCACGTTGTTAAACGAGCCCGGCAACGAGTTGGAATCAATCACCTTGGTGTAGTAGAAACCTGCTCGCGAAGGCGCCTCGATCAACAACGCCAGCACCACCGAGACTAAGATCGGTATCAGCCTTCGTTGGAAGGTGACCTCGGTCGAGAATGAGCAGCGACTTGCTGAGTTGCCGCGAACTGTTGCGAGACCATTGGAGAGATTGGTGCTATCTGACATAGGCGGAGATGCCGTCGTAATGGGGGGAACACTAGGCGCGTGCACTGCGGGCGAATACCCGACAACATATTAGTTGCTCCTGGAATTGCCTGCAACGAACTGTCTCGATGGCAAGGAAGGCTACTTGGCTAACCCGCCAGTACGCCAATTTCGCAGATCTTTCAGTCGAGAATTTCACGCCTGCATGTCTATGGAGTCGCCGTCACGAAACTCTCAAAATGCCCGATTTTTATTGAGTATTATCGTCCGCGATAGAGGGTGCCGACGGAAGTAGAGCCCAAGTCCTCCAAGGGATAGTAATGCAATTACTGAAGGCTCGGGAATCGACCTAATCATTACCGTAAAGCTGCCACCATTTGGTCCGGGTAAGACATTGTAGTCTCCCTCGTTCCAAAAGTTGTCAAAAGTCAATCCGCCAGGTAGTGTGAAGTGGGTGGTACCGGAAAAGCTTACGACATCCCCGGCTCGGCTGATTGGCAGAACACTCGAAGCTGTAGTAAGAGCGAAACGATCAGGGTCAGAATCCAGTGTCCTTAGCCCCGTATGTTGGCGAAAATATGATACGCTGCCAGAAATGGTCAAGTCATTTGAACCGGACGTCGCAATCAGGTCAAAAAGCGTCGGTGTGCCGACCAAAACGTCACCAAAGTTTGACTCGAAAGGATTGACCCACCCGGTATTCCTGGGTACCCGGAGAAATGCGGTTTCCCGTCCAGGAACGGTAGAGGTATTCACATGGGAGCCGGACGTCGTGATGCTAAAGTTGGCGGTACCGGGAACGCCCTGAATGAGTATTATGAAGTCTGCAGACGCGGTGATAGGCGGAATAAACAGAAGCGCCAACATCGCAGCAAGCGTCCTCAACGTCGCCTGGAGTTGGCTGAATATTTGGAGTAGTTTCATGACGGAAATGACTTCTTTCATCGCAGATTCTCTCTAGTTGATTGCCGTTGCAGTGCATAAGAGTACGTAGTCAACTCGAGTTTCTTCCACAAAAATGAGCGGACTTTCAGTAGGGAATCTAGCGCCAACGCTCTCGTATGTGGTTTTCTCGGGTATAGGCTTCGTCTGCTGTACAGGTGTGGTGTCGGTACAGGGGGCGGGAATTCCGTTCGAATCAAGTGCGCCTGTGGTGGGGTAGGTATGGGGCAGCGTGTCCATGTTCGGGTACATGATCGGGTCAAGGACTGGGACGATGAGGCCTTCGAACAAATGGTTCGCAAGGTGCAAGTTCAACTGATGAGTAGGAATCTAGAGCGAGCGCAAGGCCTGGTGGCTGAGATTGCTCGAATGATGGAGCCAATAAACGTCCAGCGCTCGAATTAGGTGATTCGGTGGCTCTGCTACTGGATCCGGAGTCGGCCGGCCTTCTGCAACGGGCTGGCTATGACACGATATCGACGATCAAGTTCCGAATTAGTTTATGCATAAAGTTATGCGGCCCCACCGAGCTCGTCTCGGTGGACCGATGACTGAATGGCTAGGTTGCTCGACCCTAGCCCACTACCGATGCAAAGCGTGGTGGAGAGTAGGCGGCGAATAGTTTATGTGTAAAGTATGCGGTCGATCGGAACGCCGGGGATCACGAAGTCGCCGGGTTTGACTTTTCAGTTGCCATTGCACGCGTTTGGCGACCTGCGTGTCTTGCTCCGTCGACGCCACCACCATAGGCTGCTGGAAGCCGCGACCAGTACCAAGGCTGATGGTTCGGGCACAGTCGACACCTGAAGTTCGGTAAGTGCGAAGTTGCCGTTTAGGGGAGAAAGGCCAGGGCCATTGCCACCAGGGAGCGAAGGGTCTTCTAGGGCTTCCAAACGGAAACCGGTTACATCGACCAGCGGCGTCGAGTAACTAACTGTGTAAATACCGGCATTGGGGACTGGGCCGCCCGCTAAAATGCTGTTGTCTCCAAGTGTTGTGAATGTCATTCCAACGGGTCCCGTTACGATCGCATTCGACAGTTCGATCCAGTTGGCGGTGACGTCGCCACTGGTCTGTAACCCATCAGCAAACAGACTGCGATCGTCACTTGTCCAGGAGAATCGAAAACGACCAAGAAGGGCTCTGGGAGCTCCGATGCCCGACAAGAAATGCATCGTGAACGTGACTTGGTTCGCACTGAAGTTAGCAGCGGTCTCATAGACGGCGGTTTGACTGGCCGCGCCATTGAACCCACTTGAAGTTCCAACCGCCCAGCCGTTCAAGTCCGCAAAATTCCCGTCAATCGACTCACTGACCGGTTGCCCACCAAAGATGGTTTGTGAGAAAGTAGCGGTTGCGTTTTGCAACAGGATGATATCGGCATGGCATTGATTGGGACCGCCGACATCGATCGCGATACACAAAAAAACTACACCTACAAGCGATGATAAGAATGGTCGGTATGTCGTTGTTGTCATTGGTTTACCCAGTGCTATCGCGAGAAGCCATATGTCTGAAAAAAGTTCACTTCCGGGGATCTGACAACTGGCTACCGCTAGGCAGATCAAGAACAACTACTACGCATTCCTGGCGATCTCTCACTTACTAAGTCAGAATTTCTGTGAAATTGGCTGGTACCTGCAAAAAATGGCCAATTTCACTGCACTTGCTTGAAGTCCGAGCGTGTCGAGCGAGAATGAAACTTAGACATTCTTTAAATCACAAACCACTGTTGCTTATGCCTGAACAAGTCGCCACATCTCCAAGTTTGCTGCTGCGGATTCGCAATTCAAACGACCACGACGCCTGGTCGCTGTTTCAGGAAATCTACTTGCCGCTGATTCGTTCGTTTTGCGTCCATTGGGGATTACAAGACACCGATGCAGATGATGTGGTGCAGGAGGTGCTGGTCGCCGTGTCTCGATCAATACACTCTTTTGACTATCAACCGGGGCGCGGTCGATTCCGGTCTTGGTTGGGGACGGTAACCGCCAACGAGATCAAGAGTTGGCTAAGCAATGCCAGATCGCGCAGGCTGAACGAATCAACGGCGATCGCCGACCTCATGGCACGGCACTATTCCGCGGCGGACTGGGCAGTCATGTTTTCCGAACATGTATTTCAGACAGCCTGCCAACGCGTTCGATCGAATTGCGAACCAGAGACCTGGCAATGTTTTCAGGCAACCTGGTTCGAGCGCAAGGCTGCTGCTGATGTCGCGACTGAGATGGCGATTCCCGTCCACTCGGTGTATGTCAACAAGTCTCGCGTTTTGCAGCGATTGGAAAAAGAAGTCCGTTTGCTGGCTGACGATTTGCCATGGAATTTTGCTTCATCCAACTCGCAATTCGAACTGGAATGAGCCACATGTCTTCGCAGCGGCCAGCGGACTGCCCCTCCCTGGAGGAATTGGCCCAGGCTATCCGTTCGGCAAATGTGCCTTCGGATTTGGCAGCCCACATAGAGACTTGTGGCGCATGTCAATTGGATTTGGATCAATTGACGAGCGCCTCCAAGTTGATCGACTTTAGCGAATCGTGGGACGCAGCGGCATGGGAATCGTATGCGACAAAAAAATCGAACGAAGCCTCTCACGATTTAGGTAGAATCGATGACTTGACCATTCAGGGGCTTATCGCCCGAGGCGGAATGGGCGAAGTCTATCGTGGTCGCGAAGACTCGCTCAAGCGAAACGTCGCGGTGAAGGTCATGCGCTCTGGCCTTTCAACTCGATCGGTCGAACGGTTTCAACGGGAGTCTCGAGCCGCAGCCAAATTGCAGCACGACAACATAGTCCCAATTTATCGAACCGGGACTACGTCCAAAGGACGCCCGTTTATCGTGTTCCCTTTGATTCAGGGAGGGTCACTACGAGAACGGCTTTCTGAAAAGCCTATTTCAACGAACGAGTCGGCGCAGATTGTCTTTCAAATCGCTAGTGCCCTGGCTGCTGCTCACGCTGTCGGAATGGTACATCGCGATGTTAAGCCCGCCAATATTCTGCTGGACGTTCAGGACGGACGCCCGAAATTGACGGATTTTGGACTGGTCTATGCCGAAAACGAGGAGACGTTGACGCAGGCCGAGACTATCTGCGGCACGCCGGAATACATGAGTCCCGAACAAGCAGGGCGGGACCAAGAACTCGACGGTCGTAGTGATGTATATAGCTTGGGCGTGACCCTGTACGAATGTTTGACTGGCAGAGTCCCGTTTCATGGTCATCCGCTGGATGTCTTGGAGCAACATCGGTCGGCAGATCCAGTTCTTCCCTCCAAGCTCAATCGCGAAATACCTCGGGACCTGGAAACGATCTGCCTGCGCGCGATGGCCTGTCAGCGCGATCGACGATACGCGTCGGCAGCAAATTTTCGCGATGACTTGGGCCGATATCTGGCTGGACAACCGATACTGGCTCGACCCGTTGGGGGGCTGGAACGCGGGTGGATGTGGTGCCGTCGCAACCGGAGTCTGGCGGCTGCTCTCAGTTTACTGTTTTTCTCGCTGGCAGCGGGAGCAATTCTGACTTCGGCGCTGTGGATTCGCAGTGCTACTAACGAACGTGCGGCCAGGCTGTTGGCCAGCGACCTCCAGGCAAGTCGCGAACGTATGCGTGAATCGGTTCAGCGGTTCCAGCACCAGATTTTTTCCAGCGAATCGTTACACTTGCAGATGAGCAGCACGTTCCGCGCGAAGATGTTCGATGAACTAATCGAGTTCCTCGATGAGTTTGCAAGCCAGGAACCTGCAGGAGCGATTTCGGGCGCAGGGAGTCCAGAGACTGTCGAAACCGCAGTAGAGTTGACCGAATCTTACCTGGAGATTGCCGAGTCTGGCAGTGAAGCAGGGCAATGGCGAGAAGCGGAAATCGCTGCCCAGCAGGCACTAAAACGATCTCGCATTCGCGCTGGGGGATTGAATCCGTCGATTTCCGATTGGACCCGACTTTCCCGCGCAGCCAGACTTGCGGCAGAGGTTCAGATCGCGAAATCCAGAAAGCCTGTTGTAAGCGCGGTCAACGAATTATTCAGAGAATCCATCGATGCGGCTGACAGAGCATTTGCGTTGGCCCCAAACAGCTTTGACGGCTGGCTGCTGGTGATGGGGACCAGGCTGGCAGCGGTCAGGGGAGAAAGCCTCCATGGACAAGCAGTTAGATTGGTCACGCATGTTCAATCGATGTTTGATGAACTTTACTCCAAGCCACTCGACGTAGAGAAGTATGTGCGGGCTACCGAACATGGACGGTTGCGAGCGGGCGCAGGATTGATGTTGATAGCCCAGCAGCCGAAAGAAAAACTGACTGAGATTGTCGAGTTGATTGATCAAGCCGCACTGAAGTATCGCGAAGGATTGCGGTCGCAAGGTAAGCCTTTGGTCGCCTCTGATTGGTTGCGAGGTGAAATTCGACTCGCCGAATCGCAGCGCTGGAAGGAATTGGGAGATTCAGATGCGGCCTTGAGCGCGATTGATGCTGCCACTGAGAATATGACGGAGGCGATCTCACGCTTTCCACAGAATCGCCAGTGGCGGATGTCGTTGGCTACAGTTTATTCGCTGGCCGCCGATTGGTTATTGGAGAAGTCGGATCTGGTGGCGGCTCGTTCCCGGACCAACGAAGCCATCAAATGTCTTGTTCACATTCTGGAGACGGATGCAGCAGATTATCGTTGTCGGTTGCAGGTGATAGAACAATTGATTCGGTACGGTGAGTTTAGCGCAAAATTGAATGACGCGGATGGTGCGTGGCGCGGCTACCATACCGCAGCGCAGGATTGCAGGATGTTCGAGAGCTCGGACGGCTCTTTGCGATCTTGGAGAGCAGAGATGCGTGTGTGGGCACTTGCAACAGGCCGGCCATGGATGAAAAAATCCAGTTACAACGATCCATCCCTCAGCGATGAAGACTGGTTAAAAAAAGAGTTGGCGGTTTTCGAATCACCAAATTTCGCGTTCAACATTGATAAGGAGAGATATCGGCGCATCCTGGCAGGCGAACTGCGAATCGATCGCCCATCGCCGCCCGATATCGACTGAGCGTCTCTAGCTTGCAGTCGACGTCTTCGCGTCTTTGCGTGAGTATTCGATGGTACAGGTTGCGTCGTGCCCTGAAATGCGTGGGACCCGGTCACGATGCCGGAGTTGAGCCATCGAAGAGCTAACCACAGAGGCACAGAGGCACAGAGAAAGAGCATTTGAGGCGATAGAGCACCTCAGGGGTCGGAGCCGGCCAACGAAATTCGCCGCTCGACCGCGAAAGCGACTAAATCCAACCCGACCATCCTAACTAACTGCTCGTAAACGTTAGCGGAGATTAGCGCCTATTAGTGTTCCAAATGGTGGCATCGTGTCGAGGTCTCACGCTAAGGCGCCAAGGCGCAAAGCTTCGTACTTTCATCTTTGCGCCTTCGCGCCTTTGCGTGAGAGTTGGTTGGTAGAGGTTGCGTCCTGGCCTGAAATGCGCGGGACCTGGTCGCGATGCCGGAATTGAGCAATCGTTAGCGAACCACAGAGGCACAGAGAAAGAACTCTGGGGTAATCGCCCATGGGACAGCGTTTGTGGTTCCGTTTTGAGTTGTTGTTTACTCCAAAGAATTGACACTAACTAAACCATCTCGTAGTATCAGGGTCTTGGAGCAAAAACGTGTTTCCTTTACTGAACCCATCGCAAATTCGATGCGCAACCAAGCTGATGGCTTTGGTTGCAATCATCTTCTGCGCCAACACTGCGCATGGGGCCGGCTGTCAACACGGTAACAAATACGGTGGCCACGGTCATGGGACCAAGACCGTGGGCTTGTATGTTTCTGGCAATGCCCAATGTTGGTACTCGATCCTGTCGATTCACTTACCGACCAAAGAGTGCAAGGGTCCCAATTGCTCCGAGCGACCGCACCACCAGGCTAGTCCGCAATTGATCATTGCTTCGACGCAGCCAACTTCGGTTCTGGTTTACTCGGAACCATCTGCCTGGCATGTGGTGGGGCTCAGCTCCAAACACGCTCTTATCACCGATCTGTACACGTACAGTCCGTGCACAGATATCTTAAAGCCCCCGCGATTGAGCTAGTTGCATTTTCTCGTTCGATCAACCTGCGCTGCCCAATATTCAGAGGCAGTTCGGAATGTTGTCGTATTCGCAACTAATGCTCCCAAGTCTCTGATTGCAGATCTAGTAGTTGAAGAGGGGTACCAACCCTTTTCGGCTAGCTCACGCTTCTCATTTTACAGATCTAATCGAATCACTTTTTCAACGCAGGATCATCATGCGCGCATTTAGTCGCCGTGGTTTCACGTTAGTAGAGTTGTTGGTCGTCATAGCGATCATTGGAATTCTTGTTGGCTTGCTTCTGCCAGCCGTGCAGGCTGCGCGCGAAGCGGCGCGTCGCATGCAATGCAGCAACAACTTGAAACAGATTGGGTTGGCATTGCATAACTACCATGATACACACAAGCGTTTACCTCCAAGTCGCTGGGGTGGCACCGGCGGTAAAGTATGGGGCCCACATTCACTAATCTTGCCGTTTATTGAACAACGCAATGTGTACAACAGGATCGATTTTGGATCCCTGTGGAGTTCGGCCAGCAACGCCGAAGTGCGAGCCATCGTCATTCCGACTTATCTATGCCCGTCGGATCCGCAAGCTGAGACTCCGGCTGGCTGGGCGGGAACCAACTATCATGGCAACGAAGGCAACAATCCCATTCAGGCCAATGGGAGTTTTTGTCATGCGGGTAGCGTGCCGATTATGAAGTTGGCGGACATGATCGATGGTCTGAGCAATA
Organism: Rania fehmarnensis; assembly: GCF_056494185.1. Lineage (NCBI taxonomy): Bacteria > Pseudomonadati > Planctomycetota > Planctomycetia > Pirellulales > Pirellulaceae > Rania > Rania fehmarnensis. The sequence continues at coordinate 6,500,984 of NZ_CM151398.1, read as the reverse complement.
CCGCAGCGTTTTGCGAGCGATTCAAAGGAGATTGGAGTAACGCGATTATCACAGAGCGTTCCGACGTCTTCGCCCCTGGCGGAGTTCCCCAAACCGCTGATGATGCATTAGCCGCTTGTCGAGCGTTCACGCCAACGATCAGCAATCAATTCCAATCCAACAGTGGCGCGCCCTGGTTGGCAGGTACTGCGGATAACTTCACCGGCTATCTCCACATTGCTCCTCCGGGAGAACGCTCCTGCCACTTTCCCCCTGGTTCACAAATGCGTACTGCCAACAGCGCACACACTGGCGGTGTGAATCTCGTGCGGTGTGACGGCTCGGTGGGGTTCGTTGCTAAGACGATCGACATTCCAACCTGGCGAGCGCTTGGATCGCGCAACGGTGGTGAGGTGTTGAGTGAATAAGTTGCTGCTATGTTTTGCTGCCTTACTGGCAACTGGTTGCCAACCAACCCTGCCGCCAGTGGCTGACGCGAAAGTGGCCGCTGATTCGTTGACCAAGGCGCTCGACGCTTGGAAAGCAGGTGCCAAGCCAGATTCATTGCAGAGTTTGACTCCGCCTATTCACTTTAACGATCAGTTCTGGTCGAGCGGCTCAGAGCTGATCGATTACACAGTTTCGCCCGGCAATCCAAATGGACAAGGGTGGAGCAGTGAAGTGGTCCTGCAATTGCGCAGACCTGACGGTCAAGTCGGCGAGCGCCGAGTTTCCTACCAGATAGACACTCATCCCCATATAGTCATTGTGCAACAACCCTAAACCCAAGTTGAAATATCATGTTATTAAGAAATCTGTTCTACAGCTTCATAGTTTGCTTATCACTGGCGATTCAGGCGTTTGGTCAAGCGCCGGTTGACTTGTCAGCTAATGACAAAGAGGCACAACCAGCCGATTGGATACGTACTGGCAAATCAAGGTACGATTGGTCGTGGCTGGCCAAGAGTTACGACTCCAATCAGGACGGTCGAATCGTATCGTCGGAAATACCTCTGCGCCCCGAGATCTTCGAACGAGTCGATCGAGATTGGAATGGGGTGCTCACGGCCAGTGACTTTGAGTGGTCCAAGGATGGCCTGCTGGGCAAGCAGAAGGAAACTGCATTTGCACTTTTTAAAATAGCCGATGCGGATAGTAACGGGCGATTGAGCAGCAGCGAGTGGCAAAGCTTGTTCGAGCAGTTTGCGGCAGACTCTGAGTACTTGGGTGAGGAACAACTGGAAGCATTGATGTTTCAGGCGCGAGTGAAGAAGTCCGCGCGAGAGGAAAGTTTGAAAAACAGTCGATCCGAGTATTCACCTGGACGCCTGGCCTCAATGCCTGTTCCTGAACCTGGACAACCGGCACCTGAGTTCGCACTGACTTCGCCGGATTCGAAAACCGTTGTCAAGCTGTCAGAGTTTCGCGGCGTGAAGCCTGTTGTACTTGTCTTTGGGTGTTACACCTGTGGCAACTACCGTACGTATTCTGAATCACTCGAGCAAATGTATCGCACATGGGGCAACGAGGCTGAGTTCTTGCGTGTCTATGTTCGCGAAGCTCATCCCACGGATAAACAACAAGCGGCCACTGCCACGAACAAACGAGCCGGAATCGTGTTGGAGCAACCGGATACCATGCAGGAACGTTGCCGGGTTGCAGAGAAATTCGCGACAACCCTTCATATCACCACTCCGATGGTCGTCGATGGAATGGATAACAAAGTTGGCCAAGCCTATGGTGCCTGGCCCGACCGACTGTATATCGTCGATCGAGATGGCAAGATTGCTTACGCGGGTGGGCCTGGGCCATTCGGTTTCAATCCACGCGAGATGGAGCAGTCATTGGCGATGTTGACACTCGACCAGGCATCATCAGCAGATCGCAAATAGACTATCTCAGCCTCAATTGGGCTAAGCATACTTCGTGAGAGTGACAACATTATCGATCACTCCGCTCCATGAAAACGATTACGACAGATACCATCCAGTATGAGTGGCGATGCTATGAAACCGATTGGCTTTTTTGTGGCGACTTGGCTACTGATAGCAAGCAGTTCCAGCGCTTTCGGGCAGCAGCGACTACAAGAGCGCGAGCAAGAATTCTTGCAATCGCCGCCGCTGTTAGATTCTCCTTTACCCGATGTCAGTGTTTACTCTGCTGACGGTACGCCGTTTGATACCTCTAAACTTCGGGGCCACTATACAGTACTGACCTTTGGTTGTTTGACCTGTCCGCCTTCGATATGGAACATCGCCGGGCTGGAAGCCGTGCATCGCGATTACCATCCCAAGGGAGTCGAGTTCTACTTTATTTATAAGGCGCTGGCACATCCTGAACTGGCAGGTGGCTACGTACAACCCTTTACGCTCGAAGAACGCTTGACTCAGGCCAGGCTAGCGACCAAGCAGTTCGGTACGCAGATTCCATGGATCGTAGACGCGATGGACAATCGACTGAAGCATGCGCTGGGTGATCGGCCCAATGCGCAGTTTCTTGTCAATCCCGAGGGAGTTATCGTTCGCAAACGCGCATGGGCAAATCCGCTCGAAGTGCGAAAAGATTTGGAAGAATTGGTGGGTCCTGTCGATCGAATTACCCGCGAAGAGGAGTTGAATCTCAAGTTTATCCCTCCCCGCGAATCGGTGGCAACACAAGGTGTTGTCAAAAGAATAGCCCGGCCGAACATGTTGCCGATTGTTATGCGCCCGAACATCGAATCGAAAGAAACGCCATTTTATGCCAAACTGAGAGCCGAGGCAGACTCTCAGTTGCTCAGCGAGGGTAGTGGCACTCTGTATCTTGGCTTTCATCTCGATCCGCTTCACGAAGCCCACTGGAACAATCTCTCCAAGCCGCTGTCGTTCGAAATCCAGTCGGTCGAAGGCGTACAACTTGATCGTTGGGCAGGGACGGCAGAACCGGTCGATGTGGTCAATGATGCAGACCCACGAGAGTTCCTGGTGGCAGTGAAAAGCTGGCCGGCCGACAAGGCACTGAAGTTAACGGTGACCTACTATGCATGTTTGGGTGCAGAGCGTTGCGAGGCAGTACAACAAAGCTATGTCTTAGAACGTAAGCGAGATCTCGATGGTGGCGGAGCGCGAAGCGAGGGGGGTGGTCTCTGGAATCCGGCAGACTTTGCGAGAACTTTGCTTCGAGGCGATGCAAACAAAGATCGCAAACTTTCAAGAACCGAGTCTGTGGGAATTGTACAGCCTCATTTCGATAAACTCGATGTGGATCGCGACGGTCTCCTCGACGCCGAGGAACTCAAAGCCGTCGGCAATTGGCTGAACTACCATCACCAACCCGGTACCCCGGAAGGCAAAGCACCAGCACGTTAGCACCGTCATTTCTCCGATCAAGTCTGACGAAGCTCGTCAGAAATTGAGTACCTGACACGTCACGATGCCAGAATTGAGCAAACGAAGAGTTAACCACAGAGACTTCTGAGTTTTCGTCAAGCGGTTTGAAGTGATTTGGTGTACAGCGGCGCATCCTTGATCGACTTAATGAGAGGCTCACGCTTCTCGGCTTTCTTGTAACCGAACTGTTCAAAGATCGTCTTGAGTGTCTTGGGATGCTGAGGCTTGAAGTCCCGAGGATTCAGCCAAAAGTGCTTCGACCGCATCAGTGGAATGCTCAATGACCCTGAGGCCCTCCAGTTTGCCTTGATCACTAACGACAGCAATGTCGTGCTTTTTGTCTGCCCAATCGATACCCACAAAAAAAGCGAAGTTAGACATCTCAAACCCTTTGCGTTACAGTAAAAGAGCTAAAAGGTCGAGCCCTCAGGTCAAGCGGAAACCTTATAGAGAGCCTGCTAAGCAACTTCTGAGTGATCCGTCACAGACCTGAGGAACCGGGGCGTTCGAAACTCTCTGCGGAGTCGTCAAACGACGGGCGCAGTAATTCGTAACGCCCCGGGTCGACTCGACTAACATAATCAAGAAAACGCGCGCCGGCTTTCTTTTCGCAGTTCCCCTTCGTCGATGCCTATGAGAGGCTCTCCTCGGTTAACTGCTGAAAGCCGGGTCGTATTGTTGAAGCTATAAAGGCACAGTGGAAAACAATAGGAGTGTTCCCCCTGATGGCTTGAGCACTTCGTTTCGGTGCTGCGCAAAGTTTGAAGTACCCCAGGCTGACATCATGAAGAGGTCTCACGCCAAGGCGCCATGCTTCGTACTGACATCTTTGCGCCTTGGCGTGAGAGTGTGTTGCTGGTTCTTGCCGGATATGCTTGTCCGCAGCCGGGTTTTTTCTCTGTGTCTCAGTGCCTCTGTGGTTAGCTCTTCGATGGTTCGATTCTTCGTATAGTCGACTCGGTTTGGAAAACTTGCGACAATACATAGTTAGTAGTAACAATGAAAACCCCTTGGCGACGAGAAAGCCAAATCAGGTGATCACGGCCGACCAGGCGGAAGAGGTTAAGACGAAATGTTGCTGAGAGCTGACAGAATCGAACTGATTTTACAATCGCCTGACGAGGTACTGGCTTGGGTTGATACATTGCCTCCCGAGGTTCGTCTGGAAATTTCGCCCGATTGGTTGGAGCGATTGAAGAAAGCCACGGGGCCAGATCCATGGACGTGTATGTTTCGAATTCGGCTAAATGACGAAGGACTGCAAATTGGATCATGCGGTTTCAAAGGGGCCCCAGACGAAAACGGCATGGTTGAAATCGCCTACGGAATTGACGAGCCGTACCGCAACCGTGGCTTCGCCACGGAATCCGTGCGTGCGCTAATAGTGTACGCCTGGAAGGTAGCAGAGGTGAGCAAGGTGCGAGCAAATACGAAAGCAGAAAACGCTGCCTCGGAACGGACGCTCGTTAAATGTGGGTTCAGCTTAATTGGTGAGTTTGAAGATCCCGAAGATGGCTGGGTCAACCGCTGGGAGATCACGACAGCCCGTGAAATCAAACTCGGATGTGCTCTCCATACTTAAATTGGAGATGCTCATCAGATTATTCGACCAGATGGTGCTAAGGTATACCCTGAAGGCATGGGTGATCTGGAATGCTTGACGCAGTTACTCGCCCAGTGCTACCATGGCCCGCGAGTCAGGCTTATCTCTTGAAGTGAACCATTTAGCAATGGACTTTGTCTGCGATGCGAAACTCTCCGCTTCGTCTGCTCCGCAAGTTAAGTGCAAATCGACAGACAACACAACGCACGCAATCCAAGCGTCAGCGTGTTGTACGAAGTTTGTCGCTTGGTTGCTGGGAACATTTAGAACAGCGTCGCATGCTGGCAAAAGATCTCGCCGTCGTCGATTTGCCTTTCGGATCCTACACTGCTGAAGATCTAGATCGACGGCAAAGTGTCGTGCCCCAATCGGCCAAGAGCAGCATAACACCGCCGTATTCTGGCCCTGCTATTCAGGACACCAGCGACCTTCTAACTTTTGTTTTGGATTTTAAGTCGATCCCGCAAGCCAACACGACAGATGTCTTTGGGAATGTAGTTTCTCAATTTGATGTGACCAGTTACGGTTTCGCGGTCGAGGACTTTACGCGTATCACCGAGGAGATTCTTTCTGAGGTCAAGCAAGACTATTACAGCGAGGTTGCTAGTCGTATTCCTACGGGCCAGCAACTCAAGGTCAATTTCATGATCGGGGATATTGGGGTAGCGCCAGTTGGTTTTTCGAACTTCTATTTCGTTCAAATCGGTACTGGAGTGGCAGGACCGCATGCATCGGATGGATCGCTGGGAGTTGCAGCAGGCTCTTCTGTAAGAGACCAAAATGGCATTGGACCTCACGGCGTTTCCGTGGGTAATGTGATAGCCTCAGTATTTACAGACGAAATTGTGACGTTGTCTGATCTGACACCTGCTGATGCGCTTACATCTGGGAATCTAACCTACGTGCGCCATGCAATTTCGAGTACTCTATCGCACGAGATTGCTCATACGCTGTCTCTGTCCCATATCAGCAAAGCTCAGTCGATCCAGCCGACAGCATCCTCTGCGCCATTGATGGGCAGTGGAGCACTCGACCTGCCAAATCAAGATCGAATTCGAGATCGAGAATTTTCCATATCTGGTTTTGATGGCGAAGAGAATGGTCAGCCTCGTCACCACATTGCCCAACTAGCTTCTGCTCTGCGGACTGATGCTTACAGTTGGAGTGGCAGTATTGAGCAGATCTTCCGTGAGCTCATTTCGGGCTTCACCGAAACGAAAAACGATGGTCAGCTAGATGCGGCCGCGGATTCTGCCTTTGGCGCAAAACTGCCCGTTGTTGAGCAAACCATACTGGACGTGACCGATGCGGATCAGTTATTGACAAGCCCGTTTGACGATGGACTAACGCCAGTCAATAGCAGTGCGGAGCTTTCGGATCAGCTGACTAGCCTTGGATTCAATGTTCAATACCTCGATGTAGTTCCCAACTCCGATGGTGAATTGTTGCGAGCGCAGTTCATCAAGAGTTGGAGTATCCCCGCCAAACCGCTATCGTTCGATTTACGGACAGGTTTTGACTATTTCGACGCGGGAGTTTCTGGCAATTTAGACGGCAACCTTGGAGTGACACTCTCACCGGTGACCCTTTCTTTGACTCTCGGCGTCGACTTAGTAGGAGGACTGCCAGTTTTTTTTGTCAGTGAAGATAGTTCGCTGACTGTCGGAGGATTCGAAATTTCTGGAGCAGTCGCCGCCAACATGGCTTTGCGAAATCTGTTGGATGTGGACATCGCAGGTCCAATCATCGGCAATGTATCCGGTGGACTCACCTTTGAGGATGCTGATCCTGATAACAAATTGCGGGCAGGACAGTTTTCCAGCATTACGAGCATGGTTCGCAGCACGTTGAGTGGTGGCCTAACGTTCTCACCAACTCTCACTGCCAACTTGCCGATCATTGGCCAGCTATCGTGGGATGGCCAGTGGACTGCCAGCATCGCCAATGGAGTTGTCGACATCGAAGCGCCTCGCTTAACTGCTCCCTCATTGGCATCTGTCGAAAGTCTACTGACTGCCGGATATCAGGCCCTGGCTGGAGCGTTTGATTTATTTGGAGGGATCGATATCGGGATGGAATTGCCAGTTGTGGATACCGGCTTAGGTGAGGTTTTGGGGCTACCATCTTTTTTGACAGGTGGTGGCCTGGGCGACTCGGGCTTCTCAGTCAACGTGACACCTCAATCGGTGCTGGATCTGATCAACGGGAAAGCTGTCGACTTGATCCATTTCAGCAGTTCTGGAGGTGATCGATATTCCACAAGTTTCAGTGTCCCGATTGCTGCAGCCGCAATACCACTGGGACCTGTGCCGCTAACTCTTTCGCTGTCGTTTGAAACTGAATTGGAAGCTGGCTGGAGTTATCAATTAGGAATGGGGATCGATACAGTCGGGTTCTATATCGATCCCAAGACGTCCATTACCGCATCGGGTTCCATCCAGTCGGGCCTGGTGGCCAACGTTAGTATCGCTGCCTTAGCGGGTATGGAAGTAACTGCTGGAGTCGGTGCGGGCATAAATATGTCGATAAGCCTCTCTGATCCGGACCCACGCGACGGGCGCATTTACCTGGATGAGTTACTAACGAGTGGCGACGCTACACTCGGCAGCGCGCTTCTGGACACGATGAATGCGACCATCGGAGGTGAAGCATTTGGTTTTGCCAAGGGAGTAGTCTATTTTCTGTTCTTCGATTGGGAAGTCTTTAACGAGCGCTTTACGATCGCCAGCTTCGGTGACGAACTCAATTCCGACAATCGTTCCGCCGTCAAGAATCCACAGAGTGCTCGAACTACGACCGGCCGAGCCCCGCTGGGTACAGGAACGTTACCCAGCGAGTTACTTCAAAACGGTGTATTAACCATCGATACGACGACGGCCGCCAATGTTGGCCAAAGCAACACTGTATCGATGACGGACAATGGCAACGGGCAGATCGAAGTAACGTGGCGAGGAGTCGGTCAGCGGGCCTATGACATGTCTGAGGTGCAGAACATTGTTTATGTCGGTAATGATATGGATGACCGACTATACCTCGGCCCAAATGTCCGTACACCCATTGTTGTTTATGCCAATGGAGGCGCTGACGTAATCAAGATCGAAGATGCACCGGCGTATATCTACGGCGGTGCTGGCGATGACATGTTGCAAGGCGGGTCAGCCAGCGACCACATCTGGGGCGGTCTGGGAGAGGATCAGATTTCTGGAGGCCAGGGGGACGACAGGCTCTACGGAGATGACGGAGATGATCGCTTGGAGGGAGGCGATGGTGGAGATTGGTTGGAAGGAAACATCGGTCGTGATGTGCTGCTGGGTGGTAATGGAAACGACCTGCTGCATGGTGGCAGCGATGACGACATGCTTTATGGCGGCCAGAACAATGACTGGCTCAGCGGCGAGCAAGGAAGAGACAAGCTCTATGGTGACCAAGGGGATGACTACCTCGATGGCGGCGATGACGCCGACACTCTTCTAGGTGGTGCTGGTAGTGATTCGATGTTCGGCGGCAATGCAAACGATGTGTTGTTCGGCGACCGGGGCTACGCCGAACCTACCATCGGTCAGGCAGACGGTAACGATGAGCTCTTCGGACAAGACGGTGACGACAGTCTCTTCGGTGAAGGTGGCAATGACTTGCTGGAAGGAGATGATGCGAACCAAATCGGAAATGACCTACTCGTCGGTGATGCCGGTACTGACTTGTTGCGAGGTAAGGGTGGGGATGATCAGATTTCAGGAGGCGCTGACGATGACATAATCTATGGTGGTGAAGGAGACGATGTTCTCAATGGCAACGGTGGCTTAGATCAACTCTATGGCGAAGCCGGTCAGGACACCCTGCAAATTGACTTCGCATCCAATGATAGTACTTCGATCGACCAAATGCATGGTGGACTAGATCGTGATCAGTTGGCGATCGTCGGATCGGTCCAGCAGGTTGTCACGGAGGGCAATACCTTCCTTTCCTCAGAGATTGACGACTGGATTGTTTTGGAACAACTCAGCAGCGATACGTTTCAAGCCATCAGTCGGGATCCTGCAACTCAAGTCACGCTGGATGTCGTTCAATTTTCACTCGATACCAGCTTGAACAGTGACATCGAGCAGTTAGGCATGCAAGGTCTGGGGGGCAACGATCGACTGGAGGTAGTGACAGGTCCCTTAGCCGGCAAGAATATTGTCTTGGATGGTGGACCTGGGAACGATGTCCTAATTGGCGGGCAAGGCCGCGACACTTTGCGTGGTGGAAGTGGTGATGATCGACTGTTCGGGAACGATAACGCTGACGCGCTGTACGGCGACGAGGGCCGTGATATCCTCGACGGCGGAGCGGGAGTCGATTTTTTGGACGCTGGTGCCGGTGGCGATACGGTTTTGGGTGGTTACGGTCGCGAAGTCATTCAAGGGGGATCTGGCGATGATTTCCTAGTCGCTGGTTCCGGTTTCTATGGCAGCATCATTAACGGCGGAGCCGACAACGATACGATCATCGGCAGTTCGGGCATTGATGATCTCAATGGCGAAGCCGGCCATGACGTTATCATTGGGGGCGACTTTGGAGATCGTATTTCAGGCGGTCCCGGAAATGACGTGCTGGTCGGCGAATTGGGACGCGACAGCATCTCCGGTGACGACGATGACGATGTAATCCATTCTCATCTTTGGAATGAACAACGAGCCCGGCTGGGATTAAGTCCGATGGCCGCACTCAGTTCGGAAGAACGCGCCAGTCGCGTCACACAATTGAACTTGGAAGAACAAAGATTGGTGACATTACAGCAGTCGCCTCCCATACAAGCTATCTACAACACTCCGGTCGCTCAGCGCACCCTTGAGCAACAGCAGTTGCTTGAAAATCTGGAGGATGCGCTGACGATTGTTCGCTTGGCAATCATTGATCTCTCTGAGTATCAGTCTATTTACGTCGATACCGTTCAAGGGGGCAGTGGTCGCGATACGATCTACGGCAGTCCGAACTTTGATCTCATCGACGGTGGGGCCGACAATGACGTCATCTATGCTTCAGGCGGCTATATTGCGGCGACCAACCGCGGAGACGAGATCAAAGGCGGCGATGGTGATGATACTCTGGTATTTGAAGGGACGAGTGGGGATGACGTAGTAAACATCTACACCCAGTTGGATGCCGTAACTGGTAATCGTCACGTTCTGATCGACCTGGACGGTGACGGTCAGCCAGATGGATTTCAAAAAGAACTAACGATCGAGAACATAGGCGTTCTAACCTACGCAGGTGACGATCAGGTCACGGTTGACTTTGGCAATCTCGCGCTGGCCGGCGTGTGGATAGATGCAGGTTTAGGCGACGACTTGATAAACGCTGCTACACTGCAGTCGCGAGCTTCACTGATTGGCGGCCCAGGCAATGATACGCTAAACGGCGGTCTGAACATCGATCAACTCCAGGGAGATAGCGGTCACGATATTCTCAATGGTGGTCCCGGTGCCGATGTGCTGGACGGTGGTCCCGGTAACGACGCCATCAACGGCGGGGACGGTGGTGATCAATTGTTTGGACAGGGTGGCGATGACATTCTGACAGGCGGAGCCGACGGCATGGCCGATCAAATGTGGGGAGGCGATGGTAACGACCACATCATCGGCGGAGTGGGATTGGACCAAATTGATGGCGGCTTCGGCGACGACAAAATCAATGGAGGAATTGGGCCGGATAATATTGTTGCCTCACAAGGCAATGATGAAATCTTCGACACCGATTACAGCCTGTCCGACTTGAGAACTCCTCAAGGCTCGGAAAATCGGGTCAATGCTTTTGTGGCCAATCAGCAAGACTTTTCAGCAGTCGGTATGGCTGGAGACGGCAGTTACGTCATCGTATGGTCGTCACACCTTCAGGATGGCAATTCTTATGAAGTTTATGGCAAACGCTATAGCCCCAAGGGAGAACCATTGGGCCCGGAATTCCGCGTCAATACCTACATAGCTTCATGGCAATTTATTCCTGCTATCTCCGTTGCTCCTGATGGCAGCTTTGTCGTAACTTGGACTAGCGATGGACAAGATGGAAGCGCCAATGGAGTTTTCGGGCAGAAATTCGGACCTGACGGCCAGCGCGTGGGCGGTGAGTTCCGCGCGAATACATTCACCGCGTTGGACCAGGGTTCATCTGCCGTTTCTATGTCGCTAGATGGACAGTTCACGGTGGTGTGGTCCAGCGGAAGCGGTGGGCAAGATGGCGACGGCTACGGAATTTTTGGCCAACGCTTTAATAGCCAGGCCCAAGCGATTGGCTCGGAGTTTCAGGTCAATACCTTTACCAGGTTCGATCAATTATCACCCAAGATTTCTCGGAGTTCGGACGGTAGTTTTGTCGTAGTTTGGTATAGCATTAATGGGCAAGATGGAAGTTTTGAGGGTGTGTATGGCCAGCGATACAATCCCGCGGGGCAGCGTGTCGGCGGGGAGTTCCTTGTCAATACAACTACTCTCAATGGCCAGTCTGGTGGCTTGGTGGCCATCGCGCCGGATGGTCGTTTTGTGATTACCTGGACCAGTTCTGGTCAAGATGGTAGTGGAACTGGTGTCTATGGCCAGCGATATAATTCTAGTGGCAACCGCGTTGGCTCTGAGTTTCGAGTGAACACGCATACCGCGGGTAGTCAGTTTAACACCGGTCTGGCCATAACCTCTGACGGTGGTTTTGTCTCAACTTGGACCAGTCAACAACAAGACGGAGATGGGAACGGGGTATATGCCCAAAGGTTCAATTCCAAGGGCGAACGCGTTGGAACGGAGTTTCGAGTCAATTCCTACACAATAGGCTCACAGACCAACTCCCGAATTGCTACTTCGCTGGATGGCCAGAGTTTCGTTGTAGCGTGGACCAGTAGCGGCCAGGTGAGCAGTACGGACATTTTTCATCAGCTGTACAATGTTGCGCCACCGGTAGTCTTAGGCTCGGTTCAAGTGAATCAATCAACCGTCCGACTTGTCGAGTTTTCTGAGCCGATGAGCACTAGTGGTGCTTCGTCTATCGCGAATCTTGCTAACTGGCAACTGAGTTGTCATCAGGTTGACTGTAGTCAATACATTGCATCCGTTACGGCAACCAATAATCCGCTGACCGGTCGGCCAGTTGCCAAATTGGAATTCGGTGCTCCCCTGCCTAACGGCGATTACGTGTTAACGGCAAAAGGAGTTATCACTGACAGCGTTGGTAGACCACTTGATGGAAATGGCGACGGAATTGCCGGAGATGATTATTTGGAACGCTTTACCGTCGTGTCGTACCCGTTGGAGGTAACGCCCAGTCAGCGCGTCGTCGACCAGGCCGTTGATCAGATTTTGAATCCAGCCGTTGCCATAAACCCACTTGATCATAGCTATGTGGTTGTCTGGCAAGCGTTCACAACTGAGGCAACGGATTTTGATATTTTTGCGAGGCGCTTTGACTTGAACGGACTTCCACTCGGCGACGTCTTTCGAGTTAACCTGGCGACGTCGACCGACCAAACCTCACCTGCCGTAGCTATGGATGGAATAGGTAATTTCATAGTTGTATGGGATAGCCCTGGACCATTTCCCGGTGGACATACGCCATATTTTCGACGCTATGCAGCCAATGGAACTGCGTTAGACTTGGCTGAGATTGCGGTCGATCTCGGTTCGGACGCTTCGGTCTCTACTAGGCCTAGTTTGTCCACCGCTGCCGACGGGACGTTCGTCGTAGCGTGGCAACGCCTCTTTGGTACTGACGGCTATGAAATACTTGCCCAACGCTTCACGGCGGACGGAGTGGCAGACAGCCCAATTCAACACATCAACCAGCAGTCGCCCGGTGATCAAGTACAAGCGGACGTGGTTATGGACGCCACAGGTGATTATCTAGTCGTATGGAGTCATCAAAATAGCAGCTCGAACCTTACAAGCGGTGAGGTCATGGGTCGGTGGATGCTGGCCAACGGTGACCATGGCAACGAGTTTCGCGTTAGCTCGACGATTGGAGTTCACACTAATCCTCGTGTCGCTTTAAACTCCGTTGGGGATTCGATCGTGACTTGGAGTTCCCGTGTGGGTGAAGCCTCGCGTGTAATGGCGCAGCGCTACGCTCCGAATCGTCGGCCTCAGGGCGCTGAATTCCGCCTCGATGATCAAGCGGATGGCCAACAGGTCTTGCCGGATACTTCGATCGATCGTGCTGGAAACTTCATCGTCACGTGGAACACTCTGGATTCATCAACTGGAGATGCTGTCTCGGCGCGGTGGTTCGATAACGCTGGTAGCTTGTTGTCCAATACGATCAGAATTCCCCAACAGCAACTATTGGCAACTGATTTTGCTCGCGTTAGTTCGGCCCCCGATGGAGAGATTGTTATCAGTTGGTTAGCAAGCCACAACAACGTATCGACGATCCGGACTCAACATTTGACGCTACGGCAACCGCTGATTGTGGATGTGCAGGCTGGAAGCGATAGTCGCAGTGTCTTGGTAGCATTTTCTCAACAAATGTCGACTGCGGGAGCAGGCAGTGTACTCGAACCCTCTAATTGGTCGTTGCGATTGCCTAGCGGTCGCTACATAGTCCACAACTCATTGCCCAATTTCGCGATTAACCCTCTGGCCACGGAAGAGCAGATTACGTCAATAGAACTAGAGTTCAACTCTGTGCGTGGACTTTGGCAAGCCAGACTCAACTTCAACTTTGATCTAGTCGGCGAATATGAGATCACCGGCCGGTCGACTTTGCAAGATGCAGCCGGCAGAGAACTCGATGCGGATGGTATCCGCACATTTTTGGTCGACAGACAATCACCTGTCCTGACAATTGTCAACTCCGAACTTCATGGCACTGAAGGAGTGATGCTCTCCAATACTGGTACATGGACTGACAACCAGGCAGATGGCGTCGAGCTAACTGCAAGTGTTGGAACTGTGACTAAGCACAGTGACGGAACTTGGGTCTGGAATTATTCGCCACCGGACCAATCCGCTGGAACCTTGGTTACTATCTTCGTGAGCGACGTTGCCGGAAACACGAATTCGGTTGACTTCACCATCACGGCGATAAATGCGCCACCGGTCGTAACCGTTGACACGACAAGTCTCACAGCCGTGGAGGGCACCATGATTTTGAATTCAGGTGCGTTCTTTGACGTTGCTCAGGATAACGTCGTGGTAACCGCTTCCATTGGAACCATTACATTCCACGAGAGTGTTTGGGTATGGTCCCTGGCGGCCGATGACGATATCGGGCCCACTCAGGTTGTCATTACAGCCACTGATAAAGATGGTGCAACGTCGTTCGGATTATTCAGTTACGGGGTGACCAATGCGCCGCCGACCGTCACAGTTGATACGACCTTGGTTACGGGAAACGTTCTGTCGACCATAAATAACTCAGGCACTTTTGGTGACGTTGCCAGCGATTCTGTTACGCTGAGTTCCTCGATTGGAACAATTGTCACGAACATGGATGGCACTTGGACTTGGTCCATTTTTGCAAGTCAAACGATCGCCAGCCAAATGGTGACAATTACTGCGACAGATGATGACGGAGGAGTATCCACTGTCGAATTCCAATATCAGGCGGTACCGGTAGCGCTAGCTGGACAAGTCTTCTACAAAGGTTCAGCCTTTCAAAATATTGGTGGAATTGAGGCTGCTGTCGATGGGAGCAAGTCTCTATTGTCTTCTGGCACAACCGCCAGGACGACGAACTTCGGCAATGTAATTAGCTATCCCAGAGGCATTAACGGAGTAACTATAGAAATTGCTGGCTTGGCCAATAGTGATTTGAGCGCCAGCGACTTTGTGTTGCGGGTTGCTCCTGGATTGGTCTCTGGTACAGTCACTCCGCGAAACTGGCCCGCAGCACCATCCCCGACAAGCGTCGTTGTAGTGCCTGGTGATACGACAAAGCCAGCGAAAGTCCGCTTAGAATGGGCTGACAACAGTATTCAGAATACCTGGCTTCAAATCATCGTCAAAGCCAATTCCCAAACGGGCCTGCTTCGTCCAGCCACCTATTACATTGGCCATGCTTTGGCAGAGGTAAATGGAGCTGGACCCTATCGTGTTACGGGAGCAGATCTTTCGTTGGTTCAGGCCGCGATCAGCAATTCCCTGGTTAGTTCCAACAATCCATTGGACATAAATAAAGACAGAAGGGTTACAGGAGCCGATCTGTCCTTAGTACAGCAGCGAATATCTAACACCGTTTTGCTGAATAATATTCTGATTCCCGTAGCCAATTCGGTGGATGAGGGCAGCTTGGAGCAGCCAATCGTTATTCCTCACGTCTCTCAATCTGCTGCCCCAATCATTATCATGACCCAGGCCGAAATGTCTCGTTCCAAGATGGAGTCTTCGCAGGCTCCAACTCCTTTTGTAGCTGCGGAGACACCTCGGACTACGTTTTCCAAGAATCAGTCTAACTTAAATTTCCCTATGAGCACCAGCCGCCCATCGACAGCGCTCAAAGAACAACAAAGGTACGAGTGGAACCTGAATCCAAATAGCATCGACACCTACTTCGATGATACGACTGTAGAATAGTTTGTTTAGCGTACCGCTTGCTGGGTTTCTTCCCGACACAGCGACTGATTGCGAACGAGCGTGACCCCAATCTAGCTCGTATCGCCAACATCAAACCACGCGACTGCCGATACGCCTCAGCCGTCGTCGACATGAGAGACTCACCTATGTGGATCAAGTTTAACGCCGACTATATCGCTGGCCTCGTGAGTGGTGCGGGATTGCTGTTTTTTCTACTTGCACTGGCGGCGGATGCCGGGATGGTCTCTGCCGATGGGCTCACAGGCGCGGGAGCGAAATTTGCGGGCCTCGCGATGATCCTGGCCGGCGGCGGAATGAAATGGCGCGCACAACACAATCGCGACACCGCACGCGACAACTAATAACACAATGCGAGTTGCCGTAATACTTTACGCATAAAGTAATTGGGCGACGCTCCGTACTTCTTTCTTGACGCTGGTTGAATCGAGTCTCGGAGAGACTCGGCTACGTGAGGAATGCTTTGTAATTCGAATCGCCACGGGCTATCATTAGCACAGATTGGTCGAAAAAATGGGGTCAGGTCACTTTTTCTGCGATCCAACTTTGGAGATGAGACCTGACCCTAGACCGCCCAAACAAAAATCGCAAACTTTGAGTACCTGACTCGTCACGATGCCCGAATTGAGCAAGCGAAGAGGTAACCACAGAGACACAGAGGCACAGAGGGAAATAATATGGCAGTAGAGGCATTGTGAAGAGGTCTCACGCGAAGGGCCAAAGGCGCAAAGCTTCGTACTTCCACCTTTGCGCCTTGGCGCCTTTGCGTGAGAGTATGTTGCGGTTTCCTGCCGGATATACTCTGCCGCCACAGGGTTTTTCTCTGTGTCTCAGTGCCTCTGTGGTTAGCTCTGGAATCCGGCAGACTTTGCGCGAACTTTGCTTCGAAGCGATGCAAACAAAGATCGCAAACTTTGAGTACCTGACTCGTCACGATGCCAGAATTGAGCAAGCGAAGAGTTAACCACAGAGACACAGAGGAAAACAATATGGCAGTAGAGGCATTGTGAAGAGGTCTCACGCGAAGGGCCAAAGGCGTAAAGCTTCGTACTTCCACCTTTGCGCCTTGGCGCCATTGCGTGAGAGTATGTTGCGGTTTCCTGCCGGATATACTCTGCCGCCACAGGATTTTTCTCTGTGTCTCAGTGCCTCTGTGGTTAGCTCTGGAATCCGGCAGACTTTGCGCGAACTTTGCTTCGAGGCGATGCAAACGAAGATCGCAAACTTTGAGTACCTGACTCGTCACGATGCCAGAATTGAGCAATCGAAGAGTTAACCACAGAGACACAGAGACAAGACGGCTGGGTCAACCGCTGGGAGATAGCAACTGCCCGGTGAAGTCAAGCCCTGGGTGTGATCTCCATATTTACAGTGGAGATGCTTGTGAACCGATCGAATGTCTGTAGGATATTCGCAACTACACCGAGTACGGTCAATCCTTATGGATAGAACTTGAAGTGTCTGCATGCTTACTTACAATCCCGAACAAACACCCAAGCCCAACATCTGGTTGGTCGCCGACGAGCACGAGCGAATTGAGGCGGTGGTGCGCTGGCATCGCCGAGCTAAAATCAAACTAGACAACGAGCAATTGCACGCCGTCATGCACGTCATCATCGAAAACCAACTAGCCGAAGACGTTCAGAGTGTCGTCCGCGCGATTCCTAGGCTCATGCAGCAAGGCTTGTCGCGCCATGATGCCGTCCACGCCGTAGCGTCAGTCCTGGTTAACCATATACACCTGCTGATGACTGATCCGGAAGCACCGATTGATCGGGCCGCCAATCAAGCTCACTATGATGCCGAACTCGATCGATTGACCGCGGCTGACTGGAGAGCACTGGGTGAGTGAGGCAAGACGCTGAGTATTTAACTAGTTGTCCAGCACATCGGCGTAGCTGAACGATTCATCGCTGAGCTGCTTGGAGTTAGGGTTTTGGGTGGCACTGGCAATGCGCAGCATAGCCAGTGCTCAAAACGAAGCGGTTGATATTCGGCTGCAGTTGACTAGTTAAGCACCATGTTTGTCAACAGCCAGCATCCAGGCGAGCCGGCAGATGATCTGAGTGATCCGAGCATGCCACTAAAAGTTAGCAATTGGCCAGACGGTCCCAACGGAAATCGACCACGTTCAGCGACGATTGTCATTCGCAAACAAGATGGCGAAACAATTAAGGCTTGGCTCGAATAGTGGTGGGACCGAGATCGATTTTGTTGCTTGACTTGAATCCGGGCTGGACCAGATAAAGAGCAAACCACTGATAACAGTATGGGTTAATCACAGAATGACGAGGGTGGATGCCTAGTGGAAGCGTGCCTTCAGGCTTGATTCCTCCTGGGTGGCTATCAGCCCGAAAGCCATTAAAGTGATGAATCATTTCATGGATGAGCATGGCGCTGCGGTAGATATCTTCTTTGCTGAGGTATTCTGGCGAAATGCGCACTAGCAACTCCTTCTTGCTCGTCGTTACCGCCTCAGCAATATGACTTGCATCCATCTGCGAAGTGTCTGCTACGTACTGGAAGGTTGCCTTGTTGAGTACCTTCCAACAGCGGACAAATCTCCGCTGAATCTCGTGGATCACCGCGCGGTCGTTAATTGTGACTCCAAAGGTGTCTCGTAGCAGCCGATCCAACTTGGTTGCATCTAGTGGACTGCCTATGAGCTTGTTCATGCACTTTTGACTTAGCTCAGTGGCGGCCTGCACGTCGCCGAGCATTTTTTTGAGATCTTCTAGCTTCGCCGGTCGAAGTGACGGTCACCTCTCCATGCGCAGCATGGGGAGGTCGAATCGAGCCATAGCGAGATTCGGGAGGGGTCTTGGAAGTGCCGGTTATTCGTACCGCAAGTGTCTGGCCTAGCGCCCTGCCCCCTCCCGCAGACATCGGCTGAACGCCTCGTCTGCGACCTCCCCCAGCTTCGCTGGTGGAGGTGACAATGTTACCGCTCGCCATCACGTGCCCTCTAGCGCCAGAGCACCGGGCGAACTATGATATGAGGCACCTCAACAAATGCACAGCGAGCAAGAACTATGGTTGTCAACCGTTGGAACTGGGTGGCATGGTCGACACGAGTGATGTCGGCTGTGGTTGTGTCAGTATTGGTAAATGTGGGAGCGCGGGGACTGGCTCAAGAACCAGTCTTAACTGATCCTGAGCATCAGCACGCGCAGAGTTTTCTCACGCGCTATTGCGTCGATTGTCACAACGCGGAGACCTCCGAGGGCAATCTGCGGTTGGATGAGTTTGACAATGTCGATGAGTGGTTGGGCAACAAGCAGCAATGGTGGCGCGTGCTCAAGAATGTGCGCGCCCAGTTGATGCCGCCAGCTGAGTCCGACAAACCCAGCGAGGCAGAACGAAAAGCGCTGGCCGCCTGGATCCAACGCGACGTCTTCGAAATCGATCCACAGAATCCACCGGCAGGACCACGCTCACTTCGTCGACTTAATCGAACCGAGTATCGGCAAACGATCCGCGAGCTGATGGGCATTGAGTTCAATGCTGAAATCGTCTTCCCGCCGGATGATACCGGCTTTGGATTCGATAATGTAGGTGATGCATTGTCCATCTCGCCAATGTTGCTGGAAAAATATCTACAAGCAGCCACATCGATCGTCGCAGAGGCCGTGCCGACGGTAACCTGGATTAAGCCTACGCGCCGCATCACGGGCCACGAGTTCAAATCCGAAGCGGGTGTTAGCGGCGATCGCATTCGTCATAATCAACCTGCGACGGTCAGCCATGTTTTCAAAGCAGAACACGCTGGCAAGTACCAGATCAAGATTCGTGAACGCTTGCACGGTTCGTTTGATTTTCATCCCGGCCGGTACCGCATCGAGTTTCGCATCGATGATCAGCTTGTCCATGACAGTCCCTATAAATGGGAAGAACACAAAGAAGTCACGCATGACTTAGAGGTCGATTGGCAACCGGGTGACCATCCACTGGTTGTGACCTTGACCACGCTGGACGATAAAGAAAAAACGGAAGACAAAGAACCTGCCCCAGGTCCCGATGACCGTTTTGTGTCGTATCAGTTAGTCGATGTAACCATCGTCGGTCCCCTCGATTCCGACTTGCGCGAACACCCAGCCGGTTACCAGCGCTTCTTCACGCGTGATGAACCGCCTTTGGCCAGCGGTACTGATCTCACGCAAGCCGCAGAGCTGATGCAATATGCTCGTGAGGTCCTGGAGCGTTTCGCAACGCGGGCCTTTCGTCAGCCGGTGGCTCCGGAAGTCATCGAGCGCTTGGCCACGATCGCTCTCAATCATCAACGCGACACCGCAGACACATTCGAAGCCGGCATCGCCAAAGCCATGACGGCCGTACTGGCCAGTCCCAAGTTCTTGTTCAAATTAGAGATGCCGCAAGAGCCGAGCTCGCTGGCCAACTCTACCCACAGCCTCCTAGTCAATGAACAAACCTTGGCTTCGCGGTTGTCTTATTTCTTGTGGTCCAGCATGCCTGACGAACAACTGTTCGAGCTATCGAAAGCTGGCCAGCTGCGTGCCAATCTCGATCAGCAACTAGAGCGGATGCTGACAGACGAGCGCGGTCGCGCCTTTGCCAAGAACTTTGTCGGTCAATGGCTGCGCGCACGCGATGTCGAACACACCTCGGTGGATGCTTTGGCCGCGATGGGTTATGCCAAAGAATTTGATGAGTTGCGTTCCAAGATGCAAGGTCGTTTCGGACGCCGGCGCGGTGGGCCACCACCGGATCCGGAAACGGCCAAGGCATTGGCACGCTTTCGTGAATTGGCCGGTATGCGTGACAAGTTGACTTCGGAAGTTCGATCGTCCATGCGGCGCGAGACGGAAATGGCATTTGAATATATCGTTGAAGAAGACCGTAGCTTGCTCGAACTGCTGGACGCAGACTATGTCTTCGTCAACAGCGAGTTGGCCGGGCTGTACGGCATCCCAGATGTTCGCGGCAAAGACATGCGTCGCGTGCAATTGCCCGAAGGCAGTCCGCGCGGTGGCGTGCTGACGCAAGGTACCATGCTGCTAGTGACCAGCAATCCCACGCGAACTTCACCGGTGAAACGTGGCTTGTTTATCTTAGACAATCTATTGGGGACGCCTGCCCCGCCGGCACCACCCAACGTACCGGCCCTGGAAGATGCTCAGGATCGTTTTGGTGGTCGCCAACCAACCTTGCGCGAGCTGTTGGCCGTACACCGCGAAGCAGCCCTGTGCGCATCGTGCCACGCGCGCATGGATCCGCTGGGATTGGCGCTGGAGAACTTCAACGCCTTCGGTGGCTTCCGAGAAACCGACGCGGGCCAACCGATCGATGCCGCGGGGCAATTGATCACGGGCGAGAAATTCAGCAACGTGACAGAGCTGAAACGAATTCTCGTTACCACACGTCGGCAGGATTTCTATCGCTGCGTGACCGAAAAGATGTTAATCTTTGCACTAGGCCGTGGTCTTGAAATGCAAGACGAATGGACGGTCGACCAAATTGTCGACCAACTGGACGCTGGTCAAGGACGGTTCAGTGTCCTGCTCAAGGGTATTGTCAACTCGGCTCAGTTTCAGCGAATGTAAAGGCGATCAACATGCAGTCAGTCAATCGACGTCGATTTCTACGTGGCTCGTGTGTGGCCTTGGCATTGCCGGCCTTTGCGTCGCTGAAACCACTAGCTGCTGGGGCGGCTGAGGCCACGGGGATGACGACCTCAAGTGGCGCTCCCTTGCGGATGGCGTTTATGTCGATACCCAACGGTGTGCAGCAAGACAGTTGGTTCCCAACTGGAGCAGGTAAAGACTACAAACTCAATCGCACGATGGAACCACTGGAGTCCTTGCGCGACCAGATCCAGGTCATCGGCGGATTGGATCATGAAAATGCCACGGCCGGTAACGATGGCGCGGGTGATCACGCGCGAGCAAGCGCTACTTTCTTGACCGGCGCGCGAGCTCGAAAGACGGCCGGAAAAGATATCTATGTGGGCGTTTCCATCGATCAACTGGCGGCTCAGAAGTTTGGTCATCAGACACGTTATCCATCGTTGGAATTGTCATGTGATGCCATTCGCAATTCCGGCGGTTGCGATTCAGGCTATGCGTGCGCGTATCAATACAATCTCGCCTGGAGTTCACCCACGACGCCCGTCACGCCCGAGCCTAATCCGCGGTTGGTCTTTGAACGACTGTACGGTAGCGGCGAACCTGGTCAGCGCCAGCGCAATCTTCAGTTGCGTCAGCAGTCCAATCGATCCGTATTGGATTTTGTGATGGAAGATGCGGGTGATCTCAAGCGTCAGTTGGGCCAAGGCGATGCACGTAAACTGGAGCAGTACATCGAGGGCGTGCGCACGCTTGAGAAGAGTATCCAGACGGCGGAGAAGTTTGGGACAACACCGGATCCGGCCTTGGCCACACCTGCCGGCATACCGCCCGAGTTTGAACAACATATCGACTTGATGTTTGATCTCTTGTACCTATCGTTCCAAACGGACACCACGCGTATCGGTACGCTGCTGATTGCTTACGACGGCAGCAATCGGACCTTTCCTAATCTGGGGATTGGCGAAGGGCATCACTACTTAACGCACAATCAGCGTGAAGCGGACTTGGCGGAGAAGGTTGCCAAGATCGATCAATTCTACGTCGCGCGACTGGCGCGCTTTCTACAGAAGCTGGCCGAGACCAAAGATATCGACGATCACTCGATCCTGCACAACAGCCTGATCGTTTATGGTGGTGCGATTGCCGACGGCAACCGACATACTCATGCCAACTTGCCGGTCATTCTGGCTGGCAGCGGCGGTGGCGCGGTGACGACCGGCCAATACCGCGATGCCGGTTCTGTGCCCATGTCGAATCTCTTTGTCGAGATGCTGAATATCGCCGGCATGAGTACAGACCGCTTCGGCGACTCAACGGGACGATTGAGCCTGGGATAGAACAGTTCGGTCTTCTCAAAACATAGTGGCGATGAACGAGCAGACGAGCAGCCAGCCATGAAACATCACTTTGCAGACTTGCTCGAGCGCGAGGGCAACTACTGGTCGATGGTACCCAATCGCGAGCGGTATGCTCACCGCGTAGATGGTCTGCCGACGGGTAGCTCGTCGGTTACCGTAGCCACGATCACTTCGGAAGACGTTAACTGGAGAAACATTCTTACGTTTCCCAAACTAGAAGAGCTCACCCTCCATAGCGCCACTTCGGAACAGTATGAAGTTCTCGCGCAGCTGACCAAATTGAAACGCCTGCGAATTACCCATGCAAGCTTGAAGGAACTCTCGGCTATCAGTCGCCTTTCGAAGTTGCAAGAGCTCGTGCTGGAGTATGTCTCGGGGGTTTCGGATCTATCACCCTTGCGCGAGCTTAGCCAACTGAAGTCGTTGCACTTGGAGAATTTGCGCCGAGTATCTGACTTTACCGGCCTGGCGGGGTTGGCGAGTTTGCGTTACTTGCGCATTGATGGGACGCTGGATTGGAAGCAACCCATTAATGATTTTGAGTTTCTGCGTGGACTGTCGCATTTAGAAATTCTGTCGTTTGGACAAGTGATCACCAAAGCGCCCTATCCGGCGCTCCTTCCGGCGCTGTCACTCAAGCAGATCAAACAACTTGGAATAGCCCACAACCTGCTCAGCGCTGAAGAGTATGCACTGCTGGAGGTCGGCTTGCCTGGCGTTGAGTATGTGGACTGGGGGCCCTACAAACGCTTCGACAAAACGAATGGAGCGTGGTTCGAATTCACTGGCAAGGGAGCGGGCAGAGCCAAGTGTGGCAGTCCGCAGTCCGAAGCGAAGTGTGCTCAATATGCTGAAAAATACGAACGGATGAAAGCGTCCGCCAGTGACATGGTTGCCAAACTGCGCTCGCCGTAAATGCGTGTTTCTAAGGAACCTGCATTCAAGCCACAGTTCAGCGCAGCGTGGGTGCTGTTAACAACGCTTGCTTAAGCGCATTGTCGGCGGGTTTGTCTGACAACCAGATGCCGAAGAGTGCGCGTTTGAATTTGGCGCCCGGAACAACGCCCACGTATTTGTTGTTCTTGTTAACGATAACTCCGTGCGGCGGCAGGTAGACCATATCAAACACATCGCCCTTGGTGATGGCATCCTTGAAGCATGCTCGAAATTGGTCGATCTCTTTGCGAATTTCCCGCGTATCGCCACCGGTGGCGTTTTGGAAACCATCCTCGAGTGAATCGACCAGGCTGCTCTGGCTCACGAAACTTGAGGTTATCTTGATGCGCAGGGCCATGGGCTGGTCGGCTGCTATGACGGCGGCAGAGTCTTTGTTGGGTTTGGTCAGGTACAAGCCCGCCGTATAAAGCTCGATAAAGGTTTTGGTCCGCACACCTGTCCCGTTTAGAATCAGCCGTTGCTCACCAACTTGCAAATGCCCAGGTAATTTCTCGGCGGCTCTCGCATCGCGCTCAGGCAAGCTCGAGCACAGAAGGATCAAGGCTACGAGCAGTACGTTTCTCGACATCGTTGGTTCCTTCCAAGATTGACTATCAAGGCAATTAGATGAGGGGCGTGCGCGGACTATAGCAATTCTCCAGAGTGCCGAAAACACGAATTGTTCAAATAGCTCGCAATGGAGTCATTGGTCGCCCTCAGGGGAGATCGCTGGTGGCGCATCGCGCCTCTCAGATAACGCGTAGTGGGTCGGCGCGGGACTTGCATTCCGCTGCTCGCTTCATATGGGCAAAAGCAGCATTCGCGAAATTGAATTGAATCCCTACCAGCCGCCACCGGCCGCTCACCGGCGATCATCGACCGACGACGGTGTGGCGGTTAAGCGACTGGTGATTGCCCTGTTTGCCTTTTTCATTGCATTTTGGGCAGGCGCGATCGCCATTTTCGTGTGCGTGGTTCTTCATGAGCAGGGCCTGTTGTAGACGCTCGCTACCGAAAACCGCTAGAGGATAACGATGAGAACATGCTGGATGGGTTGGCTGGTGTTCATGTCTTCGGCCTGGCTGGTCGCCATTGGTGATGAACCATTGCCACGCGGTGAAACTCTAACGGGCAAAGAAGCTTTGGGCGATTGGACGACCGACGGCCCCGGTGTACGACGAAAGATCACGCTCGACGATCTGGCGACGCCGTATGCTACAACCTCTGCCAAAAACCATCCGCGCATTGTGAAACGCCCCGAGGGAGCCTGGCCCAAGGTGCCGGCGGGTTTCAAGGTTACCGAGTTTGCTACAGGTTTCGAGCAACCGCGAGTTATCGTCGCCGCACCTAATGGTGACCTGTTTCTGGCCGAGAGCCGCGCAAATCGCATTCGCCTTCTGCGCGACGCCGATGGCGACGGGACGCCGGAAGTGAACGAAATCTTCGCTGCGGATCTTAACAAACCTTTTGGTATTGCGTTTTATCCATTGGGTCCCCAGCCTCAATATATTTACATCGGTAACACCGATGCAGTTGTGCGATTCCCTTACCATTCTGGCCAGACCAAAGCCTCGGCGCCTCCAGAGACGGTCATCGGTAATATCCCTAGCGGTAGCGAAAGCGTGGGCGGCGGCGGGCACTGGACACGCGATGTGCAATTTTCAGCCGATGGTAAAACGTTATTTGTGGCGGTCGGCTCGCGTTCCAATGTCAGCGACGATGAAAGCGAGAATCGTCGCGCGATGATCTTGGCTTTCGATCCCGACGGTCAAAACGAACGAGTATACGCTCATGGCCTGCGCAATCCTGTGGGCTTGGCGATTCATCCAGAGACCGGCCAGTTGTGGACATCGGTCAACGAGCGTGACGAATTGGGCGATAACCTGGTGCCCGACTACATCACGCATGTGGTTGAAGGCGGCTTCTATGGCTGGCCATGGTATTACCTGGGGCCTCATCAAGACCCACGCCACCCAGGCAAACATCCGGAACTGAAAGGCGAAGTTATCGTTCCCGATGTGCTCTTGCAATCACACATGGCATCGCTCGATTTGACGTTTTATGATGGCGATCACTTTCCCAGTGAGTATCATCTCGATGCCTTTGCTGCGGAACACGGCTCATGGAATCGTGAACGGCGCGTGGGTTATAAAGTCATCCGCGTGCCGTTGAAGGCCGGCAAGGCAACGGGTGAATATGAAGATTTCTTGACAGGCTTTGTATCCGAAGATGGCAATGTCTGGGGACGACCAGTTGGCGTAGCGGTAGCCCGAGACGGCGCACTGCTGGTTACCGATGATGCAGCCGGAACAGTGTGGCGAGTTGCTTATGAAAGCCAGCCGTGATTCGCTGTCAATGTCTGGGCTGTCGACTCGCAGAGCTGGCCTGACATTGGTAGAACTGCTGGTGGCCGTCGCGATTGTCCTGGTCGTGATGGCGCTTCTCGTGCCGGCGATTGCCCAAGCGAGAGCCGCAGCCCATCGTGCAACCTGCCTGAACAATCTCAAGCAATTGGGCGTAGCTGCGCATGCCCATCATGACAGTCGAAGATGGTTGCCAGCCGGTCGCGGCGTGCCGGCGCCCAGGATTTTCTCGCCTCAAGCTGCTCTGCTTGGGTTTATAGAACAAACCGCGCTGCACGGGCTGATCGACTTTAACTCACCACCGGCCGACTATACGGCCGGCCCCGTGGCATATGATGGCTCGCTCAATCTGCTGGCTGCAACATCTATCGTGCCCGTATTGCATTGCCCGGCTGATGGTGGTCCACGACGGGTGGATGGTTCAGCCTACGGCGGCACGAACTATGTGGCATGCACAGGCAGCGGGATAAACGCAGGTGCATTGAACGCTGCTGATGGCGTTTTCTTCTTAGGCTCGGCGGTGAGAATGGGAGACATTCTGGATGGCACAAGTCACACCGCGGAATTCAGTGAACGAATGCTCGGTCAGGGCGCGCGCCTCAGTTCGACTGACGGCGGCGCCTGGCAACTGAGCATGCGTGAAATACCCGCCGCGACCGAGCCGGTCGACATCCACTGCGCGGAAGATCGTCCCGGGAGCTGGAATCACGAGCGCGGGGCTAAGTGGATTGTGGGCAACTACGGCAACACGCTTTACAATCACATGCTTGAGCCGAACTCCGATGAGTTCGATTGCCTGAATATGACTCAACAAAAAGCGCGGATGACAGCCCGCAGCCAACATCCCGGTGGCGTTAACGTCCTCTTTTGCGATGGCCATGTTCAGTTTGTTTCGAACGCGATTGCCCTGTCCGTCTGGCAAGCTATAGCTACACGGGCCCAAGCGGAGGCTTTGTCGGAGCTACCATGATTTGGGGCTATGGTGAAACACGCCTGCCTTTTGCGGTTACACAAATATCGTCCGTACATCGATGGCCCACGCTTAAGTGCGGTGAGGCGATATTTGGAAGCTGAAATCTATGGCAAATCTTGCGAACAAGCGCATCGTGATCGCTGGCGGTAGTGGATTTCTAGGGTTGTCGATGGCCGAGCATTTTAGTGAGACTGGAGCCAAGGTCACGATTCTGTCCAGGTCCCGGCCTCAATCCGCAGGGCGCTGGACACATTGTTGTTGGGACGGTCGAACAATCGGCGATTGGGCGATGGCCCTTGATGGCGCCGAGCTGTTTTGAACCTGGCGGGCAGGTCTGTGAACTGCATCAAAACGCCAGATCATCAAGACGAAATCTTGCGATCGCGAGTTGAGTCGACCCGAGCACTGGGCAGAGCCATGCGTACAGTGAAGTCACCGCCGCCGGTCTGGGTTCAAATGAGTACAGCTCATATCTATGGCGACCCGCCCGGCATGATCTGCGATGAGGAAAGCGCGGAGGGCATCGGTTTTGCCCCTACCATCGCACGCCGTTGGGAAGCTGCTTTTGCCGAGAGTAAGTTGCCAGATCAACGTGGCGTCATCATGCGTACGAGCTTTGTTATCGGTCGAAATCGTGGTGCCGGCAGCGGAGCGCTTGAGACACTTGGGCTGATCGCCAGGCTGGGCCTCGGCGGTAGAGTCGGGAAAGGCACACAGGGTATGTCGTGGATTCACGAGCGTGACTTGAACAACCTATTTCTCACAGCCATTGCGGACCCTGCAATGTCAGGCATCTACATTGCCTCGGGGCCGAACCCAGTGTCGCAAGTTAAGTTCATGCGAACACTGCGCAAAGTCATGAAGGTGGTGATCGGCTTGCCCGCATTTGAATGGATGATCCGCATCGGAGCTCCGCTGATCTTTCGCACCGACCCAGAGTTAGCGGTATATGGACGATACGTGGTCTCAAAGCGACTGGCCGAGGCAGGTTTCGCGTTTCAATTTCCTGAACTGGAAACCGCGCTAAAGGATCTGTACCAGCCCCAGCCTTTACAGGCTCATTAGGGCAACATACGCTGCTAAAGCTGCTAAGGCGATGGCCCCAAGAACAATTGGCAAATAGATGCGCGGAGAAATGTTAGCAGGATCGTCGTCGTCGGTAATCGAACCGAGACTGAAAGCCACCATCCAGCCTGGCAGGCGACCGAGCGAGGCATAAAGAACACCTAAGAGTGCGCCCACGCCCAGGATGATTTTCGTCTTCAGGTCTGCAATACCAGCCAAGATCATCCACGCCAATAATGCTAACAGCAGCAGCGATAAAATACCGGCGACAATTCGGTTACGCATGATGGGATTTACAATTTGACTGGCGTCTATTGCCGCTGCTGAGGGTTGAGTTCGACCAAATAGTTGATATGTAAAGTAAATGGAAAGAATTCGATGACATGGGCGATAGTGTGGCAGAGAATTTGTACGCAATCAACTGTCTCAAACTAAGCCGACGGCGTTAGCCGCGGTTCCTAAGCCTTGGGCGTTAGCCGCGGTTGTCCAACTAAACCGACGGCGTTAGCCGCGGTTTTACAACCTGGCTAATCAAACGCAACGCCGCTCAGGCCAGCGCAGTCGTAGCCTTGAACGTTTGGTAGTTACATCAAAGCTGTGGCTGGCGCCACAGCACTCCAAAGCAACCGGGTCTAACGCCCGCGGCTTAGGGCGTGTAAGTTGGTGATACAATTTCTCGTACTAATAAGGATCAGCAAGTGAATATAACTCATCGGCCTACTCTGAACCGCTTCGACGGGTCAGAAGCAGTTACTTCTTTTGTCAACCAATTGCAGCTGGCGATTGACACGGGCGACGCGGATCGTTTCAACAGCCAATTCGCGCAGGACGTTTTGTGGGGAAGTCCTTTCGGAGCCGTGGCGGTTGGCTATGAACAAATACACGCTATCCATTCGCGTATGTTCGGCTCGGTAGTACCGGTCGCAGGCTCGGTACGATTCACAGTAGAACACTCAAGCTTCCCAACCGATGACGTCGCAATTGCCTACGTGCGCCGTACATCCTCGCAATCATCGGAGACTCACACTCCGGAGAATCCGGGTGCGTTTGACGAATTGGCGCTGGTGGTCCTCGTCAAACGGGACGACCAGTGGTGGCTGGCTGCCGCCCAACATGTTCCAGACAGACGCGACGTCTACGCAAAATCGTAACATTCCCCGTAGCCGATCTGGCCAGAGACTGGAAAGTTCCCCGTAGCCGATCTCGCCAGAGATTGGAACAATGGTTCGTCGCTTGATAACTCAGCCAGACCTTCGCTCTCCCGTTTCACAATGCAAACGTTCAGAGTGGGTGCTGAGCGTAGAGCAGCTGTCCTCAGCTGCTCGGAACCCTCTAACCAAAGTACCGTCCGGCCGAGCGACCGACGTTTAAGCCGAGCGACTTGCCGGGTGCTGTGCGGCTGAGGACAGCCGCTCTACAACGAGCGTAGAGCAGCTGTCCTCAGCTGCTCGGGACCCTCTAACCAAAGTACCGTCCGACCGAGCGACCGATTTTTAAGCCGAGCGACTTGCCGGGTGCTGAGCGGCTGAAGACATTCGCTCTACGGTCGTGATCATTTTCCCCATGGTCACTGACGAAAAACTATATAAATAATTAATTTTCTCGGAGAATTCATTTTCATATCGCTGTAGATTCGGCGTCTAATAGGTAGTCGCGTAAACATTTGAACATTCGCTTCAACCATGCGGTACTACCATGAAAAAAGCTGCTAAGAAATCGCCTCCTGCCAAACGCATCGCCAAGAAGAACGAATCGGTGATGCCCAAGATCATCTATGCCAACGCCTCTCCACTATCGGTGGGTGGCGTGTCGATGTTTGATGCCGGCAACCAGATCTCCGCGCAGACGGTCGCCAATTTTCAGTCGGATGCAGAAGTGATAACGCGTGCAGTTAATCGACTGCGCGACGCTGGGTTTCAAGTGCTGCAGGTTACTTCGACCACTATCAACATTGCCGGCTCGCAAGAGACATACGAACGGGCTTTCCATACGAAGCTGATTGCTGAAGAACGCCCGGTCATCAAGCCCGGCGCACAACATTCCATGGGAACGTTTATCGATTGTCCTGATACGGAAATGTCAGGTTTGATCGCCACGGCTGGATCGACGATGGCTGATTTGATCGAGGGGGTGGCCATTGAAGTACCGCGTTATCCCATGGGACCATCCATGTTTGCGCCACACAAGAAGTATTGGCATCTGGATGTGCCCGCGGGGGTTTCGCTGGGATGTAATGCCGATCGCGCACATCGCTCGGGGATTACGGGCAAAGGTATCAAGGTGGCCATGGTCGATAGCGGCTGGTACAAACATCCGTTTTTTGTCAATCGAGGTTATCGAGCTGCGCCGGTAGTGCTGGGGCCGGGAGCCTCCAATCCGTTGGCTGATGAAAGTGGACACGGCACCGGCGAATCGGCCAACATCTTTTCCTGTGCCCCTGATGCCGAACTGCTGCCAGTTAAGATCAATTTTGCGAACTCACTGGGCGCGTTTAATGCCGCAGTCGCTCTGAACCCACATATTATTACGTGTAGTTGGGGTAGTGATACGGGCACATCGAGTTCTTTAAGTGCAGCGGATCAAGCGCTGGCGACCGCCATCGCTACGGCCGTCGCCGCTGGTATTGTCGTGGTCTTTGCGGCAGGCAATGGGCATGTTGGTTTTCCAGGGCAACATCCCGATGTCATCTCTGCAGGTGGGGTCTTTATGGATGTTGATGAAAGTCTGCGGGCCTCTAACTACGCTAGTGGTTTTAATAGCAAGATTTATCCCGGTCGACGCTGTCCAGACTTGTCGGGTTTGGTGGGCATGCAACCAGATGCCATCTACATCATGTTGCCGCTGGAGCCTGGTGATGGTATCGATGTGGGCAACTCGGGCGGCACTTTCCCTGGCGGTGATGAAACTCTAAACAACGACGGTTGGGCGGCGTTCAGCGGTACCTCAGCCGCGGCTCCGCAGTTGGCGGGAGTAGCCGCGCTGATTAAACAAGCTTGCCCTGCGCTTTCGCCAGCGACCGTTAAGTCGATCATGATGAAGACCGCGCGCGATGTAACCACCGGCAAATGCAATGCGACAGCGCTCAGCCCAGGCGGAATCGACTCGGTGGTGGGACCTGATGCTTCAACCGGCAATGGATTGGTCGATGCGCACAAGGCCGTCCTATCGGCGAAGATCCAGTGCTTGGGCCCCATTTCGCCACCCATCGGTATTCAACCACCGATCACCATTGCGCCGCCCATTCAACCACCGATCACCATTGGACCACCCATTCAACCACCGATCACCATTGGACCGCCCATTCAACCACCAATCACCATTGGGCCCCCGATCGTGCCTCCAATTCAACCACCGATTCAGCCGAGACAGCCAATCTCACCAATCATTCTACCTCCGCCAGGTCCGGCCTCCGATTCGACACGTAGCCCGGCTACCAGTTCGACGTTGTCCGAGGAAGATGTCGCTGCCTTACAAGACATGATCGCCGATTCGGATTTGTAACATGGCCAAGATTCGCAATCGTCAAAACGGTCCGCGTGCCACCAAGGCACGCGACCAAAACGCGGGAAAAGTCCTGCTGCTCAGCATGCCCATGGGCAGTATGGACCGACCCAGCCTCGGTTTGAGCTACCTCAAAGCCCAGTTGCAGCGCAGGGGCACAACTTGTGATGTGCTTTACCCGTCCTTTACCTTCGCTGACATGGTTGGTGCTGACGAGTATCGGTGGGTCTCGTCGGAAATACCGTATATCGCCTTTGCGGGCGATTGGTGCTTCACCGAATGTTTATACGGCTCCAATCCTTCCTCTGATGCGGAGTATGTGCGCGATGTACTGCAGGGCTTGTGGCATTTCGATAGTCAGTCGGTTTCGCGATTGCTCAGGATCCGTCAAACAGCCCGTCAATTGATCGATCACTGCCTGGCTAGTATTCCTTGGCAGGAGTATTCCATCGTAGGCTTCACTTCGACCTTCGAGCAGAATATTGCTTCGCTGGCTTTGGCCAAGCAAGTCAAAGCCCACTATCCCGATAAAGCCATCGTGTTTGGTGGAGCAAATTGGGAAGGTGAGATGGGGGAAGAGTTGCATCGACAGTTTGCGTTTGTCGATTATGTCTGTTCTGGCGAGGCGGACGACAGTTTTCCCGCACTAGTGGCTCAGATTCAATCGGGCCAACTGGCGCCGGACAAGCTACCGAATGGCGTCGTGTACCGCAATGCGGGACAGACTCGCACAACCGGGCGATCCGAGCCGATTCGCGATATGGATGGATTGCCGATCCCAGACTTTGCAGACTATTTTCAACAGTGGAACTTGAGCAGCGCGTCGGTGTCCAGCTTGCCGACGGTGTTGGTTGAGACATCGCGCGGATGTTGGTGGGGTGACAAGTCGCACTGTACCTTCTGCGGTTTGAACGGCGCTTCGATGTCGTTTCGTAGCAAAAGCGGTCCGCGGGCTCTAAGTGAAATCAAGTATCTGGCTGACGCCTGGCAGACCGAACACTTGGAAGTGGTCGATAACATTCTGGATATGAAATATTTTTCGGACTTGATACCGGCCCTGGCCCAGGAAAATCGGGAATGGCAGATCTTCTATGAAGTGAAAGCCAACCTGACGCGCAAACACGTCGCTGCCCTACACGCCGCTGGGGTGACGCGCATCCAGCCTGGCATCGAGAGTTTAAGCGATCATGTGCTGACGCTCATGGGCAAAGGCACTACTGGTTTGAGAAACATTCAGCTCTTGAAATGGTGTAGAGAGTATGGCATTCGCGTAGAATGGAACTTGCTTTACGGTTTTCCCGGTGAAACCCCAGCCGACTATGACGACATGCTGAGCATGGTGGATGGGATTGCATTTCTCCAACCACCGGGTGCGTGTGGTCAAATTCGCATGGATCGATTCAGTCCTTATTTCGAAAGGGCGGCGGCATATGGACTGACGAACGTTCGGCCCATGCAGCCTTACGCGTTTCTGTATCGGGTTTCACCACAGTCCTTGATGAAAATCGCGTATCACTTTGATTTCGACTACCAAGATGGTCGGCAGCCCAGGCAATACGCTCAGCCATTGATACAGGCCATGGACAAGTGGCGCTTAGCAGGGCCACAAGGCAACTTGCAAGCGTCGCACCAATCGGATGGCAGCCTGTTAGTAATCGATTCGCGCTGGCAATCTACGCGGAGCTTTCGTTTGCAGTCGGTGGAGGCGGCGGTGTACGATTACTGTGATGAAGTTCACACGGTCGCTGCGATTCATCGTATGCTCTGCGATAAATTCCCCGACGTGATTATCAGCCAGCGTGAGCTTGAAGGCTTTTTGAATCGCTTGTCGTCAGAAAAGCTGATGCTCAACGGCGGTGCGAACTGGCTCAGCCTGGCCGTGACAGTTCCCAAGCTGCAATTGGCAAAGCAGTTGGCGAATCCAACCTCGGCCAAGACGATCTCGTTGGTGACCACCGCGTCGCCGCGTGAACAGCAGGACATGGCACAAGTCCTCTAACTTGGAACGCGCAATGAAAAAAGATCGCGACACGTCAGCTCAAGTTATCCTGATTGCCGCCAGCGGCAAACGCTTTGATGCTCACACGCAGATCACGTCACAAAATGTTCACGAGTATGAACCATCCAGCCAGGCGGTGACGGAGACGAGCCGGGTCCTACAAGACAAAGGTTTCAAAACTGGGCCATGTATTGGCAATAGCTTTTCTATTGAGGGACCAGTCAGTCTGTTTGAATCCGTTTTCAAGTGCCAGATCGAAGAGAAAGATGGCGGTCCGAAATTTTGCGGCAGCGGTCTCCAGCTGCCCAAAGACAAAATTCCGGCCACGATTCGATCGCAAGTGATCAGCATTACTTTTTCGCCCCCACCTGATTTTGGACCCACCAGAATATCTTCCTTTGAGTGAACAACTGTGACAGCTTTGGCAAGTTTAACGAGTTCGTTGTCCAGGGTGCCCGAGACCGTTCGGCACTCCGCGCTCATGCGGGCCGGCGGCTGCATCATTCACTCGTCCTTGGTCAGCCCTGAGCGCTGCGGGCGGTTGCTCAGCGAAGCTCGACAATGTCTGGTGGGTGCCGTGGAAAGCAACGTAAGCACGCATGATGTGGAAGAAGTTCGCGGGGGTAGTCCAGCGAGACGATTTGTCAGCGCCCCGGGTGGCGATGAACAGACTGATTTTTTTCAGTGTGCTTGTACCAGTCGATTGCTGACCGAGCTGTGTGGTGTGGCGGTGCAGCCGACCGGCAAAGTCGGTACTTTCACCTACTACCGTCCCGGAGATTTTCTCTCGGTGCATCGCGACGTCGAGATGTGCGACGTGTCTGTGATTACCTGTTTGCTGGATCGATATGCACCCAACAGTTCCGGAGGCACGACGCGGCTCTACCCCAATCGCCAACACGAATTGCTTTCCACAGTACGAGCGACGCCCAGCCAGGGCGCAGCCCGAGTGCGACTGCCCGTCGGTAGTACGATGATCTTCTTCGGCGGCCTCATACCCCACTTAATTGAGCCGCTCGGCCCGCAAGATTTTCGCATCGTCTCGGTGCTGTGTTTTGAAATGCACTCGGCTTAGGTTTTCCCAGGTTAGACCTTGGCGTTTGAGGTCGGCGTCGATGACGCGGTAGAGGTACTCGGCGTAGGCGGATTGGTCCCAGGGATACTGAATGATATCGGTTGGTTCACTCTCAGGCAGCGGCCTGAGCAGGTCTGAGCCAATCATGTCGCGCAGCGGGCGGCTGTTCTTTAGTGGTATGCGGTCGATGAGGCTATTGACGGTTTCGAGATAGAGTTGCACGCAGCGCTGGGGGTCCCCTTTCTGCAGCCAGCAAACACTGGAAAACAGTTGAGCATGGTATCGGCGGCGCGCGTGGGGATGGGGTTGGCTGAACAACTCGAGTGCTTCATCGGGACGCTTGAGCATCCATAGGATTCGCGCGCGGTAGTGATTGGCTTCGGCCTGGTCGTACTCGCTGGTCGTTACAGCTTGCCAGCGATCGTTCATGGCGAGCAACGCTTGAGCCTGCACAGGAGTGCAGGGACCGCGCGTGCCGGCGTGCATGAGTTCGTACAGGATCTCGGGAGCTGTCTCGTCGACGCCGGCGCGCACCACGCGTTCAATGACTTCAGGAAAGCGATCCACCTGGTGCCAAAGAGTCAAATAAGCCATCAGGGACAATGCGCGTGGCAGCTCGATACCCACGATCTCTTTGGGCAGCAGCGCCAGTTCATCAGCTGCGTCGCGCATGGTGTCAAATGACTGTTCAATGTATCCTCGCACGCAATAGCATTCCGCCAGCCGCGTCTTGACCATCGCGGGCAGAATGTTGGGTTTGGATAGATCGCACTGCTGGTAGATCTCCAGAGCTTTTTGAAACGCTTGGATCGCTTCATCGTATTTGTCTTGCGAGCGCAAGCAGATGGCCAGAGTGTCCCAGCTGGTACCAAGGTAGGGTTGTTTAGAACTGGTGCGGCTGTTTTCTTCGATGACCTGGCGATAAATGGCTTCGGCTTCGGCCTGCTTGCCGCTGCGTTCCAACGCACCGGCAGTTTCGCTGCGTGCAAACACAGCCAGTGGATGATGAGGTCCCAACACTTCGCTGAGGAGTCGCTCGGCCTGCATGAAGCGCTCGGTCGCCACGCTCGTTAACTTCATCGACTGGAGCGCGGTGCCTTGTGCATACAGTGAAAATACTTGCATCAAGCGGCGATCGCTTTTGGTAAGGATGAGAATCCGCTCGGCCTCCTGAACTTGCTCCATGGCCTGATCGACGACCAAACCGCGCGCATAGATAGATGCCAGCGCCAGTCGGCAATATGCGACCTCCTCGTGATCTTTACCCAGCAAGGCAACGCGGCTCTCGAGGCTCTGCTGCAGCAATTGCTCAGCTCGTGGACTGCGATGGCGCATCAAGTATGCCCAGGCAAAACCTAAGATCGCTTGAGACCGCGAGACTTCCAGCCGGGCAGTCTTCAATTCTTCTTCGGCGGCCGCTGGATTTTGCGATTGGAGTTCGGCGAGATACTTTTGGCGTGTATCCAAAGCCCGCTGGTAATACTCGACCGATTGTTGAATATCACTGGCGAAATAACAGTAGCTGCCTAAGTGCTGCAGACTGATTGCAATATCTGGATGGTATGGGGGAAGATGTTCAGTACGTAGCTTGAGTGCTTTCGTCAGCAACGGTCGAGCTTCGTCCAAGTACATTTGGCCTGTTAAAGCGATACCGAGCGTATCCTTTAGTTGAGCCTCGACCAGTGGTGAGTTCTGCAAGTTCGCGCGGTCGATCTGTTCCGCGGAACGTCGCACCCACTCAAAGGCGGTCGTGTTTTTGTCAATGGCGTGGGAAAGCGGCTTGAAGCCAGTGAAGGCCGTAGCGGGATCCGCCCCTTGGATCATGGAAGTGAAGTAGTCGGCGACCTGCCGGGCTGAGTCGGCGTTGCGCTGAGCCTCGTCGGCCAGTTCCTGCGCACGCTGGGCACTCACCTCGGCTTCGCTCTTCCTGCCGATGGCTTCGCGTCGCGCTTCGATCGCTTCGATGCTTAGCTTGC
This sequence comes from Rania fehmarnensis, assembly GCF_056494185.1. Classification (NCBI taxonomy): domain Bacteria; kingdom Pseudomonadati; phylum Planctomycetota; class Planctomycetia; order Pirellulales; family Pirellulaceae; genus Rania; species Rania fehmarnensis. The sequence continues at coordinate 6,464,650 of NZ_CM151398.1, read as the reverse complement.
GAAAGCTCTCAGCCACAAATAGTGAGACTACTGCGGCCAGCAATAGCACACAGTTGAGCGTTAACACCGTGGCGGCCAAAGTCGGATTGCGTTTGCTCCACATCCACAAGCGTTCTATCGATGAGACCGGACGAGCTGTGATCGGCAGGCAATCACGAAAGTTCTCCAAGTCGCGGGCGAGGTCTTCCGCAGATGAATAACGGGCCGATGGCGAACTGGCTAAAGTCTTGTCGATGATCGTCGCCAAATCACGCGGTACGCTCGGAGCCACCGCGCTCAAGCTGATCAGACGACGATCTTTGGAGAGCAATTCGGTGCGGCTCAAGGACTTGAAGGCTGGCTCTAAGGTGATGTATTCGTACAACGTCAAACCCAACGAATACAAGTCGGATTGGGCGACACACTCGCCATGCAATCGCTCGGGCGCCAGGTATCGCAGCGTACCGACCAGGTCTTCGGATTGCGTCAACTGGCCATCGCTGATCGAGGCCAGGCCAAAGTCGCTCAGCCAAGCCACATTCTGGGCATCAATTAAAATATTCGAGGGCTTGATATCGCGATGCAGGATCTGTTGCTGATGCGCGTATTGCAAGGCGCGAGCGATGCTGATCCCTAATTGTACTACAGAGCGCAAGTGGCGACTGAGATCGACGTCGCCTTGAGAAGTGCTCTCGAGGCGCACTTGCTCGATGCGCTTGGCCAGGTCCTCGCCGTCGATGAGCTGCATCGAGATGAACCAGCGCCCTTGATGCTGGCCTGATTCGTACACCGAGACAATGTTGGTATGGTGCAAACGCGCTGAAGCTTGTGCTTCGCGCTGGAATCGCAAGCAGGCTTTCGAACTGGAAACCAGGTGCGGCGAGAGGAGCTTCAGGGCAACTGGACGGCCGAGCACCTTATGATAGGCACGATAGACGACACCCATCCCGCCTCTACCCAATTCACACTCAATATCGTAGTTCGGAATGGACGGTAGATTGTAGCGATCCAAGCTGGGCTCGAGCGAGGCCACGGCGGGTAGCAGTTCACGCAGTTGTTCGGCGACTTCGGGATGGGCGGCGATGAATTCATCCATCGAGGCGACTGTACCTGCCCGCCTGCCCTGCACGTACTGCTCGATTAGCGCATCAATATGTTCGATGGTATCTTCTGATACATCGTCATTCATACAGGTTGTCCCAAAATACAGCTTTGCATTCGCTGGCATACGCGACGGTTCCTGACACTTACGATTGCCAGCTTCCCATACGTTCACGGATTCGCGTCAAAGCCCGCGTATAACGTTTGGCCGCTGCCGCTACCGATATATTCAACAGTAGTGCAGTTTCACTGCGCGTCAGTTGTTCGACATGTCGCAGCATGATGATCTCGCGATCGATCGGTTCCAACTCTTCCAGGATCGTTTTCAGCTCATGTGATAGTTCTTCGCCAACCATCGCACTGAGCGGCTCGATATCGGAGCCGATCAACAAGCGGGCCAGGTCGACGCTACTGGTGGTGAACATATCGCCGATTTGAATTTCGCGACGTGGATCGCGCTGCTTTACACCCAAGTGTTTTCTCTGGAGATCGCCTAGCGTCCACAGCGTGATGCGTCGTAACCATAAAAAGGGTGGTAGCGCTGCTAGTGTCGCGTCCTCTTCGGCTGAATGTGGTTCTTTGGATGCATCCAAACGGATAAAGACTTCTTGCACGACATCGCTATCATCGACTCGTTGCCAAACGCGTCGATCGAGCCGCATCGCAGTCAGGCGCTTCAGCCGCGGACGATATAGCTCGATGAGTTGGGCGAGCGATTGTCGATCGCCAGACCGAGCCTGGGCGAAAAGTTGAAGTTCGTCTTCCATGGTAAACATTGTATCGCGGCCTGAACAAGTTGCAGCCAAGAAATTGAGAGACAATTGGAGTATGGATGTGGCCTGCCTCCAGACTAGCTTTAAACAATTATTTTTTGAATTTTGCGATTTTGGGTGTCCCGAATGGGCAGTGTTTCGAAGGATTTAACGTAAGGGGGTCCGCGCATGCAATCTGGAAGGCTGCCGTCGAAGCCCACCGTACCGTTTTTCCCATGGTCGCTTGATGACCAATGGCTTGTCTGACTGTCTATCTATTCGGCCTGACGGATGCCGACCGAAAACCGAGTCTAAGGCCGGCGACGAAGAAGGAACCGAGGCTCACCCCTACTGCGAAAGAGATCGTACAGCTTTTAACTATCGAAATACAAAGGCCTTAGGGTGGCACTGGCTATGCGCAGCATTGCCAGTGTTTGGAACGAAGTGGTGCGGTTAGCGAGCGTGCTTGAGCAGCCAATGTAAGCGAAGTTGTGCTCGCACCTTTTGGGGAGACATTACTGTGACCGGTTTGGTCTTTCGAGAATGAACCACCGCGCATGTCCGAACTGGCAAGCTCTATGCGTCAGCTAGTGGGTCCAGTTCTGCTGCCATCACCTTCTCCGCTACCGGTAGTCAGACCGTATACGGTCGCGTCTTTGATAAAGACGGCGCCCAGTTGACTCTTCAAATTCCGGTGACGGTCGCGCAGTCGGTGAGTGTTACGATCGCGGGCCCGGGTCAAGCGGCTGTTGGGCAGTCGGTGAATTTCCAATTCGCTGGAGTAGGCATGCCCGCCAATGCGCAACTGATGTTCGATTGGGGAGAAGGCAGTTCGACGACTCGACCTATTGGATCGGGCACTGTGTTAGTGACCAATAGTTACTTGACAGTCAGTTCACCTGCAGGCTACTTGATTCGCGCTATCGCACGTTCGACTGAGGGTGTGACGCTGGCCGAGTCTACGCACATGACCTTGGTTAGCTCGCTGTTGGTGGTAAACGAGAATGGTGACCATGTTTTATGGTGGTGCCACAGCCGGCGCTGATGCCATATCGGTTCGCCGCCTCAGCGCAAACAGTATTGGAGTCAAACTTTCGGCGACGGGCAGTGAGAGCGTCTACCAGGTGGGAGACGCCAGCGACGCAGTTGATCGAGTGGTGCTCTATGGACTGGCCGGTAACGACACGCTCGAGGTGGCAGCGTTCCTGGTCGGTCGGCCGCCGTTTAAAGGAGCGACCGCTTGGGAGGTGATCGAACAGGTTCGCACGGCGAAACCGGTTCGTTCCTAGGAGATGACGCATCGTTTTGCAGCTGCCTATGCTGATGCGTTAGGCAATCAACAATTGACTATCGAGCACATGCGCTTGTCCATTGCAAACTTGAAAACGCTGGTCGAGATGCACCCAGGTGGAATTCGGTATCAAAAGCCGCTGACGCTAATGTACGAAGTCTTGGGTGACTACTTGGTGAAGTTCATTATGCCCGATGAGGCACGCACGCTATAGCGACCTGAACCTTGTGACTACTGATTTCTACTTTGGCCCCCTGCGGGCCCTCTCTGGTTTCGAAGAAGTCATCCAGCCACTGCGCACCTAATAACGCGTGACCGGGGGGCGAACGTCACCTCCCCCGTCGCGCGCAGAGCTGGGGGAGGTCGCAGACGAGGCGTTCAGCCTTCGTCTGCGGTAGGGGGCACTGCGCTAGGCAAGCCCCCCTGCGGTGCAAATCACCTCTACTTCTAAGACCCCTCCCGAATCTCGCAAAGCCTCGATTCGACCTCATGCTGCGCATGGAGAGGTGACCGTCACTCCCCTGGCGCGCGTGTTCGCCCTCCCGCCCGTAGTGACGGTCGGTATGCAACCACCTGGAATGACTGACAACCGCTCAGAATGACTATGGCACAAGATGATTGCACATCGCGCACGCAGACCGGGCTTTTATGTAACTAATATTTAATCACTTTGCAAAATTAGCATCCAGATTGATCGAGAAAAATACATATCGCAACTAAAGCCAAAGATTTACAGACTGCGCAAACTAACAGGCCTGTCGATTGCTTTTGGGCTCAGCCGTGTTCGGGTATTTCGTGCTCTTTATGCTGAGACAACGTTATGGAAGTCCATGGTGCATCGAATCGAGTGGCGGTCGAGGGTGTTGAGGATGTTGACGCTAATGCTGCAGAGGGGACAAGGCAGGCGAGTTTATCACTGGGTCGACGTGACTTTTTGAGTCGAGGCGCAATGCTGACTGGCGCAGTGGCTGGTGCGGCATGGGTCTTGGGCAGTGACGAAGGTGTGGCTCAAGCGCCTGGACCCGTGACGGTGCGAGCTCAGATTCAATTATTGCGGGATCACGAAAACGATCACGTTGCAGCGCTGGTGGCGGCGCTGGGCGCCAATGCGCGACCCAAGCCGAATTTTCAGAACCTGCAACAACCGAATCTCTTTCAGTTCTTGACCGTTTCGCGCGCTCTGGAGAACACGGGCGTCGGTGCCTATCTGGGGGCAACTCCAGCTGTATTCGATGGTGGCATTTTGGCCGCGGCAGCCTCGATTGCTTTGGTCGAAGCTCGACATGCTGGCTTTCTAAATTCTTTGCAGTCACGTCCGATGACCGAAAATGTTTTTGGACAGGAACTGTCGTTTGAACGTGCGCTGACGATTGACGAAGTTGTGCAGCAAGCCGGTCCGTTCATCGCTGACTTAAATGGTGGTCCACCGCTTACGTTCAGCTCCACCCCGTCGGCGGCTAATGATATTGATATTCTGAATTTTGCTCTGGCACTGGAGTACTTGGAAGCAGAGTACTACAACATCAACGTGCCGCTCTTCTATGCATAACTGCCTCTGGCAAGTTTTTAACCGCAGGTGTCAAAGCCTGCGGATCTTTTTGGTCCTCTCATTTAAGGTAAGCTCATGCGGCTCAAGGTATGTTCACTGCTAGTGTTTTTGACAACACTAGGGAGCGTTGCCAATTTGGCACGCGCGGAATTGTTGCTGGCGTTAACGCAAGGCAACCAGATCGTGTCGTTCGATTCAGCAAATGCCGGAACGACAAGTAGTGTGGCGATCACCGGACTGCTGGCCGGCGATGTTCTCAGCGGGATTGATGCTCGCCCGTTTAATAACAACCTGGTGGGTTTTGCAGTCAACGGCACAACCGGTCGACTGTACAACATCGATCGGGTCTCGGGTAACGCTACGCTGAGTTCAACATTGGACCAGGCAGTCAATGGCAGCTTCTTCGGTGTCGACTTCAATCCAACTGTGGATCGTTTGCGCATTGTCAGCGACGCTGGCCAGAACCTGCGCGTGAATGTCGATACAGGGGCGACATTGGTGGATGGAAATCTTCAGTTTGCGGCTGGTGATCCTAACGTTGGTACACCACCACAAGTTGTGGCGGCTGCGTATACCAACAACATCCAAGGTGCGGTTGGGACCACGCTGTATACGCTGGATCTGTCGACGCAGAGCCTGCTGACACAGCTGCCTCCCAATGCAGGCACGCTGAACACGGTGGCTTCGTTGTCGAACATTCTTTTCCCGGAAGCATCGTTTGATATTTCGGGAGTTACTGGGGTGGCGTACGCAATTTTAAATGGATTTGAGTTGGCCTCGATCGACCTGGCAACCGGGGTGGCAACTAGCTTGGGGGCGATCAACGCTCCCGGCAACATCATTGGTCTCTCGGCTCCCGTAGGCATCACTGCGGTGCCAGAGCCCACCAGTATGTTGCTAACGGTTTTGGGGTCTGTTGCACTACTGGGTGCGAGAGCTCGGAGGCGTTCCTCATGTGCTGATGAGAAGACAAGCAACTCGCTTGTGTCGTAATGCTGTGCATGAACCCCGACAGATGTAAGTGAGTAAATATGGGACGCAAATTTCGCACCTGGGGCCAGCGCTTGCGGGCATATGGCCAGAGACTTTTGCCTGGATATCATTCCACCGAGTCTCTCAGAGCTGGAGCTGGAAAAAGTAGATATGAACAGCCAGTTCGGCTGGGCACGAAATTGCTCATCGGGACGGGAGTGATCGCCATTGTAACCTTGATGGTTGTATGGTGGTTTGCTCCCGGCACGGACTTACAACAATATCACCGCGAACAGCTGACAGTGGCCTTGGCAAAGGCAGATTATGTCCTTGCCAAGGACTCACTGGATGCATTGCTCCAGCATGCGCCCAAGCATGTCGATTACCGCTGGTGTTATGCGTCGATCGAAGAGCAGCTTGGCCAGACCAAGCAGGCTACCGATATGCGCGAGGCCTTGGCAGCCGAGGGATATGGGCCGGCAATTTTGTGGCTGGCAGATCGCGATTATCGCTTGAACGAAAGTGAAACTTGGTCCGACGAGCAACATGAGCGGTTTGTTAGCTTGCTGAGCACCAATGAAAAATGTTCTGCCGAAACCAAAGTTGAACTCAACAAACGACTGGCATCGTACTGGACTCGCCGCGGCCAGCCTGGCAAAGCGATTGAGTCGCTTGAACAGATTTCGCAATGGCACCCCACTGCTTATGTGAATATGGCGACGCTCCATTTACAGATGGGCAACCTAGATCAAGCACAGAGCAGTGCTGGGTTGGCGCGCGCGGCACTGCAGGTTCGTCTTGATAAACAACCACAAGATGTGGATGCTCGCTTGCAGCAAGTTCGAGCGCTAATGCTCATGGATCGCGAAAGCGAAGCACTGGTCAGCCTGGCAGACGGCTTTGAGCTTACGCGCCAACCCGTCATGCAGCAAGCTGCTGGAGAAGTACTAGTGCACTGGGCTCGGCGGTTGGAGCGCGTCGAGGGGCGCGACAAAACTTTTTGGCCGAGATTGCAACTGATCCATCGAGCCAGTCAATGCGCTCCCCAAGATTCAGCGGTGTTGTACACGACCTTGGAATTGATTGCCGAGTGCCAAGCGCAAGAAGAGCAACGCTTGGGCGAACTACGCGAAGCAACCTCGCGCGGCATTGAGCGGACTGCGGCCCATTCGATGCTGGGTTGGTTGCATGCTACGGCCCTCCGAAAACCGGATGCATTACAACATCTGAAGTTGGCCATGGCGGATTCACCAGAGCTGCCGACGTTCTTGAACAACCTAGCGCTCTCGATACTGAATCGCGCGGATTTCACAGCCCACCAGGCACTGGCGGTAGTTGAGTTGGCTAGCGAACTACTGCCCGGGCAGCCACAATTTGCCGAAACTCGCGGCCGAGCGCTGATCGCCCTACAGCGTTGGCCCGAAGCGATCATTGAACTGAAGTCAGGCTTGGCTGCTGAAAAACTGCGGCCTCAAATCTATCGCCAGCTTATCTTGGCCTATCAACAGTCCGGCGATGAAAAGTCCGCGGCCCGAATCAAAGAACTGCAGCAAGCGGTGTCTGTAGAGTCAGAGTAGTTCGCACTTTGGAGTGCGGTGCCATGTGGCACCGCTTTGATGTAAGCGAAGCCTCCAGCCGCAGCCTGAGTCATTCTGAACGTTTGTGTGTGGCATAGGCTTCTAGCCTGTGTGACGAGCAGCTTCTGGCCTATGTGCAAAGGATTAGTAATTTGTAGGTAGGTTAGCAGAGAGCTTTACAGGAAGGACGGACACAGGCTAGAAGCCTATGCCACACAGGCTAGAAGCCTATGCCACACAGGCAGCACTCCAAGGAGCACTCCCGGGCGGTAAAGTGTCGCTAAAACCGCTTACTTCTGCTGCATTTGCGAGAGTTAGATGAACTCGGGGTACGGGAGGCTTGCCAGAGCCCGGCGACAATAGCAGAATCTAACTTGCGTAATGAGTAGCATTAGGAACAGTGGTATTTTGCGTTTTGGAATGTACTCGGGCAACGAGGGCCGAATGACTGCCTGCAAGACTAACGAGACTCTTGAGGCCTACGCGCGCGACCAGCTATCGGCTGAGGACGTACTATCGGTCGAAAAACATCTTCAGCAATGCGACCATTGCTGCATCGAATTAAGTCGATTGGTTCAGGTAATTGAAACCAGTGCAGACCAAGCGACGACTGAGCCAGCGTCGGCTGCGGAAATACAGCTGGATGTCGACGCTTCCAGCTCGGGTAGTCCGGCGTACCAGTGGTGGAAAGGGGCGGGGCAACACACTGCGGATCTTGTCGATCAGTCAATTCCAGAAAGGATTGGCCGTTATCGCGTCCTAAATCTGCTGGGTTCGGGCGGCTTTGGGCGTGTCTTTCTGGCACTAGATGAAAAGCTAGATCGCAAGGTGGCCATCAAAGTCCCACACACTCACGCGGCCGACTCGCAAACCCAATTAGAATTGATTCTGGCCGAAGCCAAAACAGTCGCCAATTTGGATCATCCACATATCGTGCCGATCTACGATGTGGCTAGCTGCGACGAGTTTCCGTTATACCTCGTAACTAAACTGATTGAAGGTCCCAATCTCGCGCGACGCATGCTCGATGGTGTCAGCCAAGCTGAGGCAGTGCGCTGGACAATGCAGATCGCCGACGCGTTGGCCTACGCACATGACCAGGGACTAATTCACCGCGACGTCAAGCCGCACAATATTTTGGTTGAGAAGTGCGGCAATGTTTGCCTGTCGGATTTTGGCCTGGCGTGGCGACACTCCGCTCATAGCGCAGATTACCATCGCGCGGGTACGCCGGCCTATATGAGTCCGGAACACATGGACGATGCTCAACCCGTCGATCATCGCGCCGACATTTTTTCTCTCGGTAAAGTACTAATCGAACTACTCCATCACGACTCTGAAAAACGCAATTTTGATAGTCAGGATAACCAGCAGGTAGCGAATTATGCTGGCCTCCCTAAACAGCCCTCGCGCACCATTGAGTTGCCTCCATCGCTTCCGACTGAATTGGCAGCCATCTGCAAAAAGGCGACCGCCCCAGAACCGAATGACAGGTATCAATCGGCAGCTGAGTTGATGCAAGTTCTACACGACTATGCGCTCGCATCAGGGTGGCAAACAGCATCTCGTATGCACAGTGGTTCACGCGTTCCACAGATACCATCCATGTTGTTAGCCCGCCGAACCTGGGTAGCGCTGGGTATTTTGGTGTTGCTGAGTCTCTGGGGATGGAACTACGGAAGTACGCTAACCAGGCAACGCCATGAAGCGCAATTGATCGGAGATTTTCTGGTCGCGCCGGCGGGTGAGTTGAACTTGCGCCTGGTGGAACTCAAAAAACTCAGCCCAACTGCTGAGCGAGCGCTGGCTACGGCGTGTGGTTCCACAGATTTCAACCAACGGACGCGCGCCAGTATAGCACTCCTCAAACGGAAGCCGGCATTAGCGATGGCCCTGGCTGCCGACTTACTTGATGCAGATATAGAATTGGCAAGCGTGATTGCTAAAGAACTCTTGCCACATAAGGAGCTGGTACGGGAGCAACTCTGGAGTGCATTGGCGGATGAGAAACAAGCCGTTTGCACGCGGCTCAATGCGACTGTCTTCTTAGTTCAAGCCTTCAGCGACGACCCGTTCTGGACCGCTGGGGCTGCTCGGACGGTTATTCGCTTGCTCGTTTCGGATCAAACGAGTGACGTTACCGCTTATGCACATGCATTCAAACCCATCCGATCGCTGCTGATCCCGATACTTCGAGGCATGCTGGACCCAAACGAAGTCCAACCGGACCCGGCAACGATGCGAATTTTTCACGTCTGGGACTCGCTGGTTTACGACGATATCGAAGGTAGTATCGAACTGCTGATGGAAAGTCCAGTCGACCTGGCCGATCAGATACTCAAGCGGACCACAGACAGTGCTCATTTGATCGAAAAGCTACGTGCAAAAGTTCGAGAGTTACCCGCCCAGCCGGCGGATCCGCAGGCCGCTCGCTTGCAACGCCAACGCTTCCTGGCTGCCCATGCGCTGTTGAAGCTGGGTAGGCCGGATGACTTCTGGAACCTGTGGACGCACAGCGCGGAGCCTGATCTGGCGACTGTGGCGATTTACCTGGCACACGATTCACCAGCGACCTATGCACTGGTGCTTGAGCGTTTGCTCGAGTCAAACCTGCTCCAACCTCGACACGAGGTTCCAGAGAAGCTGGAAGAGCGATTATTCTCGCCCGAGTTATCGCAACGCAGAAACTTGCTGTTGGCCATTTATCGTTCAGACCGCTGGCACAAGTTGAAATCGGTGCAAAAAGATGCCTTCCTGGCCAAGGTTCAACAGCTAATAATTCACGATGCAGATTCGGGAATGCAGGCGGTCGCTTTTTGGATGTTGAAAGGCAATACACACGTCAACACCTGGCTGGCGGAGACCTGGTTTCCCAAGGATGAAATTGCGCCTCAGCCAAACTCCAACACCTGGTCGGTCAACAGTCTTGGTCAAATCATGGTGCATATCAGCCATGCGCCCGGTATTGCCCATAGCTTTAGCCTGGCTCAACGCGAATTGGAGACACGACACTATTTGCAGTTTCTCAAGGAGACCGGCCGCAAAATCCCCACTCCGTCGAGTATGGATAATCCGAACCCGCACTTGGTGCAACGACCTGCCGCTAATACAACTTGGTACGAGTGCGCAGCGTACTGCAATTGGCTCAGTCGACGTGAAGGCTTGCAAGAGTGTTACCAGCCAAACGAACTCGGCGAATATGCTGAAGGTATGAGTATCAAAGCTAACGTGTTGAGCCTGAACGGCTATCGCTTACCCCTAAACAGCGAATGGGAAATCGGCTGTCGCGCTGGCGCCAAAACGACTTACAACAGTGGTCATTTGGAGCGTTATCAAGCAGCCTTCAGCTGGAACAAAATGACTACGAAACAGGTCTCTCCGGTCGGCTACTTGCCACCCAACGCGCTAGGCCTATTCGATATGCATGGCAACGTCAGCGAATGGACGCTGGATGATCCCACTGCTCAAAGTTTTCAATTTCGTATCCATGACCAATCCATGCGGGCCACTCGCGGTGGCCACTATGATTCGGTACCCATCGATACCGCCTGCCACCGTTTCGAAATTCACGCAGTTACCCAACGCAGCCAAACAATCGGTTTTCGCTTGGCGCGAACAATTACAAGTCAAACGACACCGTAGCCACCGTCGCCAGACGGTGGACTCGCCCGGCCGCGCAATCCACCGCTTGGCAGCGGTGGCTACCTAAAATGTCAAAGTGCGCAGCCACTCCAACACGCTTTCCACTTTGATCGCGGTCTTGTAGACGATCAGGTTGGGGGACTGCTCGAACGCTTCTTCGGCTTGACGCGAGACGACGAGCAAGATTCGATGGTCGGGGAACTTGGCAAGCGTGGCTTGTTTATGTCTGAGATACTCAGGGGTCCAGAAACCGATGATCTCGAGCATGACGCGCCGGCCGGACTGGTGATGTAACACAAAGTCGGGCATGAATACCGACTGTCCTTGATGATAGATCTCGCTTTCGCGCGAGAGCGTCCAACCTTCTCGTGGCTCGGCACCCCAGCGCTCGGCGAACTTTTCTTCGACTTGGCTATCAAATTCTTGGGCGGCCGGTACCTGGCTGGAAAGTCCGCAGCGATCATTCAAATCCAGTTGAATCAATCCGTGCCAGCGCGGTGGTCGCAACTGGGCCATCATGCGCCAGCCGCGACACGACAACAGCCCCGGTAGAAACTTGGCCATCGCCACGCCGTAACGTTGTGTATGAACAAACAGCGAAGCCGGTCCGCTCAAGTCAAAGCGATAGCCATCGGCTGTGCGCTGAATCATGTGCATCAATCGGGCTAACTTGGCGTAACGCAGGATCTGTTTGAAATCGGTGGTCGCAAAAATGGTTAGTCGAATGGCGTCGAAGAGGGCCACTTGAGTTTGTGCTACGTTGTATCGCGCCAACAAATGCCGAGGCTCGTCATAACCCTGAAAACTCTCCAGGCGATGGAACTCGATGATATCGGAGAACATTTTGGCTTCGATCTCATTCCACGACATGCCTAACTGCGCCGCGATTTGCGTCTTGGCATGTTGCTCGCCGTGCTCGAACCACTGGTCAGCGTCGCTGACCAATGGATGCAGCGCGGCGGCAGCTTGATATACTTTCTGCCTCAATTTGGCGACCGCGGACGAATCGTCATGTTGATAGACGCTGACTTCGTCCAGCAGTTTGCAGAAGGCATCCATTCGCCGCGGAGGACAATCCACTTCGTGCGCAAAGATGCGATGTACCGCGCGATGGATTTCGCGCCGAGTCAGTCCGAGACTTTGCTGGTACAGGTCGCCCATGCGCTGAGCGTAAGCCAAATAGTGCGCGTGCTTTTTGGCCGTTAACTTATCAGGGTACGCATGCGTTCCCCTATACTCGACGATGGCGAGTTCCCGCGTAAGCATCGGTGGATCGGCGTTTCCGTGATCTGACTGTTTCGTTGGTATCCTGGCAAACAACTTCGTATAGGATAGCCGAATGCGAACCGGATTTCCTTAGAATACGCCCCAACCGTTGTTGCGCCTGCTTGGTCGAAGCCATGCCACCGATCACCACCGCCAACTTGACGGCCGGGATGTCAACGCCCTCGTCGAGGACCTGGTTGGCCACGATGGCTGGATACACGCCATCGCGCAGGCCTTCGAGGTAATCCAACCGCTCACGCTTGCCGCAATGACTGAGCAAACAAGGAATCAGAAAGCGCATCGATACGGCTCGGGCCATGGCATTACTGCCAGCAAAGATCAGCATGGGTGAGCCCAGATGCAAACGAAAGAGATCTTCGAGGATGCGCAACTTTTCCTCTGCACGATCTTCGATAGCTTGCTTGGCTCGATAGGCTTCCAAGGCTTTGCGACAAGCCAAGTCGGACGCGGAATTGGCGCAAAGCTTCTCCCAGGTGAAGTTCGGATCTTTTTCCAACTGGTCGAGCATAAAGCTCTGCACTTCTCGTCCAAGAGATTCGTAACGCGCCTGCTCCGCTTCACTCAAATGCACCGGAATGCGAACAACCGTGTAGTCAGCTAACGAACGCCCACGAACTTCATCGATTTTTAGTCGATACAATTCCGGTCCAATCAATTCATCGAACAGCGAATGCCGTCCGTCGGACCGTTCGGGGGTTGCCGACAGTCCTAATCGCCAAGGTGCGATCGACATCCGCGCGGCATCGCTGCGCATCATGCCCGGTAAGTGATGGCACTCATCAAAGATTATAAACTTGAAACGATTGCCTAACTTAGGCATGTGGATGCAAGCACTATCATAGGTCGTGCAGGAGACTGCTTTGACATTGAATGTACTGTCACCGATGATGCCGGCATCGTAGTCGAGAGCTCGCAGGATGCGGGCGTGCCATTGGTACATCAAGTCACGAACCGGCGCGACGACTAGCGTACTGCATCGCGACTCGGCCATCAGCCTCAGCGCCACCTCCGTTTTGCCGGTACCGGTGGGCATGACAATTAATCCGCGTCGCCCGCCCAACCAACTTTCGACCGCGGTCTGTTGCTCGGCGCGCAACTGGGGCAGATTGACATGCGCGTAATTGACTGTCTGCCACTGCGGGACGTTATCGATCGTTCCGATAGTCTTGTCAGCCAGCGCTTGCGAGATAGTGGGATAGTGCATCGCGGAGGCTCGCCACGACTGACTCCGCGCGTCCCAACTCCACATGGAGCCTGCAAAGACCTTGTCCAGGGCAGCTTTGTTCCAGCCGCTGAGCGTCAACGTGCCTTGATCAAAATTGAGTTCAGGTTCATTCGGCATATAGCCGCATTATAGTTGCACAACCAAGCCGCGGGCGTTAGCCCCGGTTTCCACGAGTAGTCGCCAGGGGACAGACCCCGGCTTCGTAGAGCGGCTGTCCCCAGCCGCTCAGCACCTGGCAAGCAAGTATCTTCCGACCGCAGGTCTTTCCCCGATCTCCGCGTGCAGTCGTCTGTCCTCGATCAACCGTCCCCGATCTCCGCGTGCAGCGCGTCTGTCACCGATCAACCGGGGGACAGAGCAGAGCAGCCTGGGGGCAGTCCCCGAAAGCGCTAGTGCTGTCGCGAGGGGACAGACCGTACCGACCACCAGTCGACCCACGTCTGTCCCCACATGCGCCAATGCTGGCAATTGATTTTCGCTATGGGCTGATGACGAGGGACAGACCACCAATCGCTGTGCGTCTGTCCCCAGGCCAGCGTGCATTGCTAGCACGAGTATTCGCGCGGGGACAGACCCCCGACAATGCAGACGCCTCCACTTCGGTAACGAGCCCCCTCCCGGAGCCAAGCTTAACGCTGGCTCCGACCTCCCCCAAGCAAAGCTTGGGAGAGGTGACAGAATGCCCTCCGTACAGCTTTTGACTATCGAAATACAAATGCCTTAGGGTGGCACTGGCAATGCTGCGCATAGCCAGTGCCACCCAGAACCCTTAAAGCTGTGTAATTGAACAACTTAAAAGCTGTACGATCTCAGTACATTGGGGGAGAACCGGGAGAGGTTACTGGCCTAGTTCTTTTGAACGGGCGGCGGCAGCGGCGATCGCTTCAATGAAGCCGCTGCGCACGGCGGCTTTTTCCAGTACGCGCAGGCCCGCGATGGTTGTACCGCCTGGACTGGTGACTTGATCGCGCAGCGCGGCTGGATGTAGACCGGTTTCCAAAACCATTTGGGCTGCGCCCAAGACGGTCTGCGCTGCCAGTTTAAGTGCCAGGTCACGCGGCAAACCTTGTACTACTCCGCCATCGCTGAGCGCATCGATCATCAAGTACACGTAAGCCGGTCCAGATCCACTCAGTCCCGTAACAGCATGCATCAAGTTATCGGGCACGCGCACCGACAAGCCGACTGAGCCCATCAACTGTTCAACGAAGCCGATATCGTCTTCCGTCGCACCTGCGGATGTCGAAATGCCCGCGGCTCCTTGACCAATTTGAGCGGGAGTATTGGGCATCACACGAATGATGCGCTGGCTATCGAGCAAGGTTTCAAGCTGTACTAGAGAGAAGCCGGCAGCGATCGAAATCAACAAATGTTCGCGACAACCTGCTTTCCGCAGTTCACCACAGACGGCTGCTAGAACTTGAGGCTTGACCGACAGCACAGCCCGCTGGGATAGCTTTAAGGTCTCCGTGGCGCTGACCACGAGGCGGGCCGAGGGAAAACGCTCTTTCAATTTGTTGCGTTGAGCTTCGAAGGGCTCGGCAAAGATCAAATCGGATTCGGCCAGCAAACCAGACTTGATGGCTCCGGCTGCCAGGGCTGTGGCCATTTGCCCACCACCGATAAACGCTAATGCTTTACTCATAAAGTATTTCTATTGCAGGTGCGTGTTAAACGAGCAGATAGTCTAGCAATTGGCAGGTGCGCGCAGTGGCGCCTTGGTGAGATCGTATTAACTCGATGGCGCTTTCAGCATTAGCGCGGCCCAGTTCTGGGTCGGCCAGGTGTTGATCCAGCCAGCCTTCGATCGAGTCCAAATTTGGTAGTTGCCAGGCCGCTTGACGCAACAATAATTGCTTAACGATCTCTCGAAAATTTGAGGTATTCGGGCCAAATGCGACCTTGGCACCATACGCAGAAGGTTCCAACATGTTCTGTCCGCCGCGCGCTCCGAAACTGCCACCCACAATAGCCAGTTCCGCCAGTCCCCACCACCACTTCAGTTCCCCCACGCTATCGGCCAACAAGACTTGCCAGTCGCAACTGGCTACGCTGCCGGTGAGTTGACTGCGCCGCAAAACTCTGAGGCTGCTAGAGCTGAGCAGCTGATGGACTTCGTCAAAACGTTCAGGATGCCGCGGCACGACGATCATTTTCAAGTTGGGATACCGCGGCAGCAGTTGTTCCACAGCGCGCATCGCGCCCGCTTCCTCAGGGTCCTGCGTGCTGCCTACAACGACCACCCGCTCGTGCCCGGTCAGTCCCACCAGCTGCGCGCGACGTTGCACTTCGACATGCTGGCGGTCGGCATTCACGTTATCAAACTTCAGTGATCCGGAAACATGGACTCGGTCAGCTGGTACACCGAGTTGGCAGAAACGATCCGCAGTTGCTTGATCTTGTGCAGCCACCAGGCTCAACTGGCTAAACGTCCCACCAACCCACAAACGAAAGCGCTGGTAGCCTCGAAAACTACGATCGCTCAGCCGTCCATTAACGACCGCCACCGGAATATTCTGTTGACGGGCCAGGCCCACCAAGTGCGGCCAAACTTCAAGCTCACCGAGCACGATCAGTTCCGGTCGCGTGCGTTTAAGAGCTTGATGGATGGCCCATGAAAAATCGAGTGGGCAGTAGAAGCACGTGGTTTGCGGCAGAGACTTGCGGGCCACTTGCATACCCGTAAGCGTTGAAGTCGATAACAACACTTGCCGATGATTGGCCGCTTGGGTGCGAGCAAAGTACTCGACCAACGGCCGCAGGAGTTGCACTTCACCCAGCGATACACCGTGAAGCCAAATGCTGGTTTGACTGGGATCGAGTTGCGGTACGCGGCCAAGCAATCGCTGTTGCCAGCCTTCGCGATAGCGACCAGTGCGCGCGGCCCGCAAAGCCAAAAATGGCGCTGCCGCCGTTAGCAGCGAAGCATAGCCGACATCCAATGCCAGGCCCATTTGTTGTCCCCTCCCTGTGAAGCCTGGTTTTACCTTGGTGGCATAGGCTTCTAGCCTGTGTCTAACATGTAGCATAGGTCTGAACACACAGGCTGGAAGCCTATGCCACAGTTAACACAGGCTGGAAGCCTATGCCACACAGTTAGTCT
Source organism: Rania fehmarnensis (assembly GCF_056494185.1). NCBI lineage: Bacteria > Pseudomonadati > Planctomycetota > Planctomycetia > Pirellulales > Pirellulaceae > Rania > Rania fehmarnensis. Next base: position 6,448,172 of record NZ_CM151398.1, on the reverse strand, counting down.
TGGCCCATGTGGCAGTTCTTGTATTTCTTGCCGCTGCCGCAGGGGCAGGGATCGTTGCGACCGACTTTGGTGCCGAGGTTGCGAATCGGTTCGGCTTTCTCTTCGGCTCGGCCGGCGCGATCGGCGGCGGCCAGATCGCGTTCTTGGTCGCGAGTGGCGGAGGCCGGTGTCGGGGCAGCCAGGGCGGCTGCTGGCGGTGGCGAATCGTGTCGCGCTTGAGTCTCGCGCATCGAACTGCGGACATCTTGTTCGTCCAAGTGCTCCATGCGGAAGATCAGGTCGGTCATGCGCTCGCCGATGGCGAACCACATCTGACCATACATCTTCATGCCTTCCCGCTTGTACTCGACCTTGGGATCCATCTGTGCATAGCCCTTGAGGCTGATGGCACTTCGCAGATGGTCCATGGCTAGCAAGTGATCTTTCCAGGATGAGTCGACGATGCTCAGCAGCAGTTGTCGCTCCATCTTGCGCATCTCTGGGAAATAACGATCATCGATCGCTTGTTCCACCTGGCGTCCCAATTGCTCTTTGTTCAGTTTGGCTAGTTCGTTTTTGTCGATCTTGACTGCCAAGTTTTGATCGAGCCAGTCGCCCAGCGAATTCATGGCACCATTACCACCAGAGACTTCGCGAACCGTTGCCTGATCGCGGTCACCGAAAAACTCATTCAGCTTGGCATGCGCCGTAGCGGCTTGCTTGGTACCAACTTCGTAGTTGGTGACGCTGAAATTCATGAGGGCTTCTTGCAGATCGCCCAACGAGGTCATATTTAACTGTTCGGGCGAAATCGACGTACCGAAACGTTCAGACGCCCAACGCGCCAGGCCCTCACCGTCCAGTCGCACTTGATTGGCGCTGACCATTTGCCCGAAGTGCGTCATGCCGACGATGACCGGATATTCCGATTCTTTACGACGGTAGGCATCTTCGGCCATGGCTACCAGACGCTGCTTGATCTGCTCGGCTTCGAGCGATCGAACTTGATCCAGTTGGACATCGATACCGAACTTGTGTTTCATCCACGCGATGAGCATGTTAATACCGTAGTGCTCATCCAGCAGCGTAGCGCCTTCGGACAAGTCCACCGCATGAACTACTTGGAATGCCCGTTCGATCAGCACTTCATCGATACTCTCGCGCGGCGTCTTTTTGAGATCGCTGACGCGATAGTTAGTGCCGTAGCGTGTGTTCATCCATTTGCACAGCGCTTCCCAGTTCCAATCCGTCTCGTCTTCGCTCTCAGGCAGATTTTCTTCGATCGCATCCATCACTTGCGTTTCCGCTGAGCGTTCGGCCAAGTCGATGGCGAAGGCGGCGGCGGTTTGCGGATCGAGATTGCGGAACTCGCGAGCCTCCAGCTGGCAAGAGAGCTTGCCACCGGCGTACTTGGCGTAGGCTTCTGCACCGAACAGTGGATCGGTGTAAGTTTTGACGAAGTGATCGATCTGCTGCTGGATCTGCTCCAGCACCAAATGGCGGCAGCTGACGCCTTCGAGAATCTGTTGACGATAGCTATAGATGCGTTTGCGCTGCTGGTCCATGACTTCGTCATATTCCAGCAGGTTCTTGCGGATGTCGAAGTTGCGTTCTTCTACTTTCTTTTGAGCGCCGGTGATGCGGCGGCTTATGAACGCATTCTCAATCGCTTCGCCATTGCCCATCCCGCCGAAGCGTTCCATCCAGTTGCGGACCCACTCACCAGCGAAGATCCGCATCAGGTCGTCTTCGAGCGACAGGTAGAATCGGCTGCTGCCGGGGTCACCTTGACGACCGCAACGACCACGAAGCTGCAAGTCGATGCGGCGCGACTCGTGGCGTTCGGTACCAATTACATACAGGCCGCCGATCTCGCGAACGATCTGGCCCTGCTGTTTCATGTGTTCGCGCTGTTCGATTTCATTGACCAGCGTTTCCCATTCTTCGCGCGGCACATCTAAACGCGTCGTATATTTATCCTGCAACAATGCCCAAGCCATCGTCTCAGGGTTACCACCCAAGATAATGTCGGTACCACGACCCGCCATGTTGGTGGCGATCGTGACGCCGCCCATGCGTCCAGCCTGAGCAATGATCTCGGCTTCGCGACGATGGTGCTTGGCATTGAGAACCTGGTGCGGAATTCCGCGCAGTTCGAGCAAGTGCGATAGTTGTTCGCTCTTTTCAATCGATACAGTACCGACCAACACTGGTCGGCCGCGGCGCGAAACGCGAGTCACCGCCGACTTGGCAACGGTTTCCGACTCGCGCGTCTCTTTGTTCTTAATGGTGTATTCTTGATCGTTTTCCTTGGTGATTTCGCCAACGATCTCGGTACCATCTTTTTGGACCAGGATATCCCACTTACTGTTGCGTTCGATGTCGTCGGCAACGGCCTGGTACTTTTCCTTCTCGGTCAAGAAGATCGTATCGGCGTATTCGATACGCTGCATGCGCCGGTTGGTTGGAATAGCCACCACATCCAAGTGATAGATCTTCCAGAACTCGGCCGCTTCGGTCATGGCCGTTCCGGTCATGCCTGAAAGTTTGTTATACAGTTTGAAGAAGTTCTGCAACGTGATCGTCGCCAGGGTTTGCGTCTCTTCTTTGATCTTGACGCCTTCTTTGGCTTCGACAGCTTGATGCAGCCCGTCGCTCCATTGCCGGCCTTCCATCAAGCGGCCTGTGAAGTCGTCGACGATGATAATCGAATCGTCTTTCACCACGTACCGCACATCGCGCTGATACAGATAATGGGCCTTCAGCGCATTATCCAGCAAGTGCGGCCACTCCATATTGCCAGCGGTGTAAAAGCTCTCCACGCCGGCTAACTTCTCGGCAAAACGGACACCGTCATCGGTCAGATTGACTGTGTTATCTTTCTCGCTGACGATGAAGTGTTCTTCTTTCTTCAGCTGTCGCGCAATGCGATCGGCTTCCGCGTACTTGCCCACATCTTGGTGAGCAGGACCCGAAATGATCAGCGGCGTACGCGCTTCGTCGATCAAAATGTTGTCGACTTCGTCGATGATTGCGTAGTGCAGTGGCCCTTGGACTTGCTGCATATACGATGGAAAACGATCGTCGCCGCGCGCCGCCAGACGCATGTTGTCGCGCAGGTAGTCGAAGCCTAGTTCGTTGTTGGTGGCGTAGGTGATATCGCAGGCGTACGCCTTCTGGCGCTCGTCGTTCTCCAGTCCGCTTTGAATCGCCCCGACGGTCAGGCCCAAGCCCATATACAATGGGGCCATCCATTCCATATCGCGCCGCGCCAGATAGTCGTTGACGGTGACGACATGGCAGCCTTTGCCGGCCAGTGCATTCAAATAAGCGGGCAAGGTCGCGACTAGCGTCTTACCTTCACCGGTTACCATTTCCGCAATTAGACCGCTATGCAAGACGATGCCCCCAATCAACTGGACATCGTAGTGACGCATATGCAGAAAGCGTCGACCACCTTCGCGACAAGTCGCAAAGGCTTCGATCAGAATATCATCAAGCGTTTCGCCGTCAGCCAGACGCTTGCGGAACTTGACCGTCTGTTCCCGCAATTGCTCATCCGTCAACGTCTTCATCTTGTCTTCAAGCGCGTTGATCTGTTGCACTTTGTATTCAAAGCGCTTGATCTGTCGCGCATTCGACGAGCCAAAAACGCCAGTCAGACCGCGTTCGAAACCTTGCAGTATGCTGGAAAAGAACGTCCCAGTCCCTTCCCAAATTCTTTCCAGAACTTCCATGGCCACCCGGAGCTTTACATGAGCGTAAGCGCGTTAACGTAAGTTTCGTAGAGCAACTAATTTACCGTTTCTAAAGGTAGTGGTTTTTCCGCTATCGGTCAACCGCGATGTGACCGGGCTATTTTTCGTCTCTTCGTAGCCGAAGTCGCTAGACTTTGAAGGCTTCTCGTAGCCGAAGTCGCCGGACTTTGGAAGCGACGCCAATTGATTTCCAATCTCTGGCGAGATCGGCTACATACCCAGACCCCTCCCGAATCTCGCAAAGGCTCGATTCGACCTCCCCAGGGCGAAGCCCTGGAGAGGTGACAGGCTGGCAGCCTATGCCACACGCCGAGGCTAAAATTGAACTATAATGAAGCTCGCTCGAATTCCCACCTTTTTGACCCACTTCCGAGTCCAACCACTCATGACACACTTGCTATCCATCCGTGTGCTTGTCCAAGTTTTGTCTGTTCCCGCAATGATTGTTGGTTTGAGCATCGCAGCCCGGGCCGAAGATCAAGCCAAAGCTGATGCGGCGGTGGCCAGTGGTCCATGGATCACGGCCGTACGCTGGGTCGACGACAATCAATTAGTTGCCGCCGAGTCCCAAGGATTGTTGCTGCGAGCAGGTAAGGTACACAAAGTGGCTGCAGCCGAACCAGCCAAATTGGAGACTCTGGGCGAAGAAGAAACTTCAATCTGGGCAGTTTTGCCATTGCCCGAGGGCAAGGTGCTGGCCAGCAACTACAAAGGCGAAGTCTTCTTGCACGGCGCTGGTGAAGCACAAAAGTTCGAACTCAGCGCACGTTGGATTCGCACTTTGGAAAAGGCTCCCGGCGATGGCCAAGCACTGGCGGGCACCGAAGACGGTAAACTGGTCGTGCTATCTTTGGGCGAGCGCAAAGAGACCAAACGCGTCGATGCACATGCCGCGGCTATCTTCGATATCGCAGTCAATCCAGCTGGCGATAAAATTGCTACCGTTGCCGGCGATGGCTCGGTTAAGGTCTGGAGCTGGCCCGCACTGGAACCAGCCGGTTCGATGGCCGCAGGTAAAGATGCAGTGTGGGCTGTACAGTTTTCCGCCGATGGTACCAAGCTGATTACCGGTGGAGCCGAACGCCGCGTACGCCTGTGGGACCTGGCCAAAGCGAAACTGATCATGAGCATCGCTGTGACTCCTGACTGGGTAACATCGCTGTCGCTAGTTCCCAATTCAACTCTGGCTGTTGCCGGATGTATGAATGGCAAGGTAGTCGTAGTCGATTACGCCGCCATGTTGCCCGTCGCGCAACTGGACGGGCCTGGTAGCGCCATCTGGTCGGTGGCCGTTTCACCCTCGGGGCAAAAGGTCGCGCTTAGCACGCGCAAGCACGGCTTGGCCATGCTGGAAGCCAGCCAGTGGCAAGAGGCAGCCAAAGCCGTCGCTGATCGCGTCGCCAGCGAAGTGCCCCCCGCCCCGTAAGGATTTACACTCCTACTCCTACTCCTACTCCTACTCCTACTCGTACTCGTACTCGTACTCGTACTCGTACTCGTACTCAGAACCATTTCGAGTAGGAGTAGGAGTAGGAGTAGGAGTAGGAGTAGGAAAACTGACGCTATCCCGGTGCCTTCACTCTATGCAACATCGCAAACGGATTGGAATAACGATGGGCGACCCGGCAGGAGTCGGGCCCGAGATTGTGCTGAAGATGTTGCAGGATGAGTCGGTCGCGCAGACCTGCCAGCTAATGATTTTTGGCGATGCAGGTGTGCTCGAGCACTGTGCAACCGTCACCAATCAAGTATTTCAGTGCGATCGACAATTGCTAACTGAGTATGTGAACAGCCAACCGACCGCCACTGGACACTTAGTCGTCGACTGCCAGGCGATTGAGCGTGATGCGTTTGTACCAGGCCAGATCTCTGCAGTCACAGGCGAGGCCAGTTATCAATACATTCAGCGGGCGATCGACGCTGCTCTGGCTGGCCGAATCGATGCGGTCACGACAGCGCCGATCAGCAAAGAAGCTCTGCATTCGGCTGGGCACAAGTATCCTGGTCATACTGAGATGTTTGCCGAGCGGGCTGGTTCGCTGCGGACTTGCATGATGCAGTATTCGCCTGAAATCACTTGCACCTTCGTCACGGTCCACTGCGGATATGCCGAAGTCCCGCAACTACTGACCACCGCGCGTGTGCTAGAAGTTATTGAACTGACGCATGACGCGCTGTTTCGGCTCCGCGGCCACCATCCCAAAATCGTCGTCTGCGGTCTGAATCCGCATGCCGGTGAACATGGACTCTTTGGCAATCGCGAAGAAGAACGCATCATTCAGCCGGCGATTGAGGCCGCTCGAGCGCGTGGCTTGGATGTCGAAGGTCCGCTCCCACCAGACACCGCCTTCTTGCCGTGGAAGCGTGAGACCACGGACGCCTTTGTGTGCATGTATCACGACCAAGGGCATATTCCTGTAAAAGCTCTGGCGTTTGATTCCGCCGTCAATACGACTTTGGGCATTTCGATCATCCGTACCAGCGTCGATCACGGCACCGCATGCGATATCGCCTGGCAAGGTAAAGCTCGGCCGCACAGCCTGCGAGCCGCCATCGAAGTTGCCCGTAAATTAGCCCAGTCCAAATCATGAGTAGCGGAAGCCGTCAAGGCTTTCGATCCTGTCTCGACTTCGAAATGCTTAACGCATTCCGCTACGACGAAATGCTTGACGCATTCCGCTACGACGAGATGCTTGACGCATTCCGCTACCGGGTGAGGTATCTATCGTTTCATGTTTAATGTCGTGCTTTTTCAACCCGAGATTCCGCCCAATACGGGCAACGTTGTGCGGCTGACAGCCAATGCGGGCTGTCGTTTGCATTTGGTTCGCCCGTTGGGATTCGAACTGTCGACCAAACAACTGCGCCGCGCAGGCATGGATTACGCCGAAGTTGCAGAGGTATGCATTCATGATGATTGGTTAAGTTGTCGCCGCGCACTGATTCAGCAACGTTGGTTCGCATTCAGCGCGCGAGCCACACAGTCGTTTTCGGAGATAGCTTACCAACCCGGCGACGTGTTTTTGTTTGGCCCAGAATCGACCGGACTGCCGGCAGAGATACAAAATGAATTTGCCCCGGCGCAGCGTTTGTGTTTGCCAATGATCCCGGGTTGCCGCAGCATCAATCTGTCGAACACCGTGGCCATCGTCGTTTACGAAGCCTGGCGACAACTGAGATATGCTGGCTCGCAGCTCTCCACCGACCTCGCGTCGGTGGAAGCACGACTGCTGGGCTAGGGTCCAGCGACCTAGCCCATCAGTCATCGGTCCACCGAGACGAGCTCGGTGGGGCCGAGTCAGTCATCGGTCCACCGAGGCAAGCTCTGTGGGGCCGTTGCTCACAGGATCACATGCGATAGGACATGCATCGTTTCAGCTTGTCGCCTGTTGACAAACTGCTGCGCTTGTTCGACTTTGCTGGCAGTGGCTGTTCGGTTCGTTAACATGTCCAGCACGGCTGCCGGGTAACGCTCCATGTCGCTGGGCTGGTCGAAATCGAAGAGCCACTCGCTCAGCCCAATGTCGCGCCACATGAAGCCTTTGCTCGTCTGTTCCGCAAAGCGGCCGACGATAGCTGGGATACCGTTGCCGATGCACATGATTGGACTATGCATCTCCAGTCCGAAGAGGCCAGCCGAGCGCAGGTAGGTGCTCAGGGCCTCATCTGTTAACCAAAATGTATCCCGCCACACGACGCGTTTTTTTATATCGTCGGGCAATTTGTCAAACAGCCACGTGCGACCAATGTCGACCTGCGTCTTGTCCTCTGGGCAGATGAGCACTTTCAAATCTGTCTCGCGGACGATTTTGATGATTGCATTCCGCAAGGGTGCATGATCGTGGTCGAACATCTGCTGATTGCGCGCATCTTTGACTGGATCCAACTTGGTATTCTCGCGGACCAACCAATAGGGCGTATTGCGAGCTCGTGGAATACAGCATGCGAATTTTCCTGGCTGGAGATCATGTTGGCGCAGCCAGCTTTCTGCGGCTGCATCGTTGCGCAGGTCGCAGGCAAAGGCGCCATCGGGTGCAAACTCGAGCCGCGGGCAGGCGATCTTTTCTGCTTGGGCTTTCTCTAGCGAAATTGAATCGCGAAAAAACACGAACTCGGCTTGCCCCAGCAGCGTGGCTGCTTCCTCGTTTCCGCCGGCATAGGTGATACCATAAACTCCGAAGGGCTTTTTAACATGAGTCACAAACGCAGCCACGTCACGCATGGCAACTAGTGATGGTCCCGAGCCATGCAACAGAAAATCGCACCACTGCAAAGCTGCGCGCAAGGGCTCGTTGTTGGCCCGACCTTCCGCGTCGATGACGCCTTTGACGATTTCCAGTTTAGGAAAACGTCGGTGTTCCATCGCCGCCACTTCGGGTGATAAATCATGCGAAGCCCACAACCGAACTTCGGTCTCAGGCAAGTACTTTTCGATTAGTGCCAACACTCCCGGCGTATGCGCAATATCGCCAATATTGACAACTTGCCACGAAGACCGCAACAAGATCCGCTTTGGCGCAGGCGCATAGGCAAGCGCTCGCCCCGATGCCAATCCGGCAGCAGATAGGGCAAGCAGAAATTCGCGGCGACCAGGCATGAATCTCAAATCTCAAATCTCAAAACTTCAAACTTCAAACTTCAAACTTCAAACTTCAAACTTCAAACTTCAAACTTCATCTACTTTTTGTTGGCCCAAGCGCTGGCGGGATATTTGGAAGTCAAGCGTGTGCGGGACTTCATGCCGTTGGGCGGATCGCCGATTTTGGGGAAGAGTTGACTCAACTGATAGAGAGCTTCGGCGTGTAGTTCGGGTGAACTTGGGAAGAGCAAATCCGTGCGCAGATAGGCTAGCGCGGCTTCGCGATCTTTGCCTAGCGCCTGGTAGCACAGTCCCATGGCGTTGTAGATTCGAGCAAACAATAATTGGTCGGTGGAGTCGTTCTTTTTTACCAGGTCTTTCAACTTGGTCAGGGCTTCCTCGGACTTGCCTTCTTTGGCGTCGCACACTGCCAGCCCCACTTCGGACAAGTTCCTTAGTGGTGCAATGGCTTTGGCCGCTTCGGGATCGGCGATCTTGGCGGCGACGATTTGCTCGAAAGACTTGCGTGCGTCAGGCAACTTGCCCATGGACAAGGCCACGTCACCCAGTTTGTATGCGGCAGTGGCTTTGACTTCAGCCGCTTTGGCCGTAGTTAGTTCCTTGTAAAAATTGCTGGCCGCATCGGGCAGGTTCATGGCCATCGCCAAATCGCCCAGCGTCTCGGCTGCCTTGTAAGCATTGTGTGAATCGGGATTGCCGCGGTGTGCAGCCATCAGCGTTCCAGCGGCCGCCTTCGGATCACCCATGCCTGAGAGCGCCATCTTGGCGGCTACATAACCTTTGTAGAACGCGACCTCTTTGGCAATGCGTTCATCCTTTTGAGCCGCGACTTTCTTGAGTTCTGACTCGGCTTGATTGAATTGTCGATTGGTAATCAGCGTACGAGCGTTATCCAGCGCATTGGGTTCATCATCAAAGACAACCTTCGAGATTTCATTGGTGTTGTATGTCTGCGTCTTGCCTTTGACCGCGATCTTGACTTCATCGCGCGTGATCGATTCGATTTTGCCGATGGCAGTCACGCCTTTGAACAAGAAAACCTTGTCTTTATCTTGTGCGCTAGCTATTTGGGCAGCGGCAGTGCAGACCAGCAGTGTAAACGCGACGGCTAATTTGGAGTGTATATGCATAAACATGTTTCCTACTTCAGACCAACTGTTTCTTTGCCGAGTTCTTTTTGAATACTCTTCAGGAGCGCGTCAAATTTTGAATACCACGCCGGTCCACCTAGATCTTTCTTGAGGTAGCGCGTCGAACCGATTTCGCGAGCGGACAATTCGAGCAGCTCTGTTTTGCGATTTGCATCTGAGGCGGCATAGCGCACGAGAGTCTGCGATAACTTGTAGCGAGCATTTAAGAACGGTTCCGCTTTGGTAGGATCTGCGATTGAGCGTTGCAGACGCGACGAAATACCTTTCCAGCCCCAGATCTTGTTGGCATTATCGCCATTGATGGCCATGTCGAACTTGTCCTTGGCGCCGGATTCGGCCCAGGAAGTGAATGTCTCGGCGGCCGCTACTTGGAAATCGAGCACCGCTTCCTTTTGAGCCAAGACTTGCGCGAGTTGCTCGATCGCTTGTTGATATTGACCTGAGTTGCGCAGGCCTTGGGCCAGCGTTACGCGCACGGCCAACTCTCCGTTGGGAGCTGGTATCCAGCCTGGCGTTTTGGCTCCTTTGGTCAGGATACCTTCGAGCAAGTTGGCTGATTCACGTTGGAGAGCTTGTTTGGTCTTGCTAGCCGAAGCGTCCAGTTTGCCTGCGACATTGCTGAGCGTGCTGCCGGCCCAGAACTTGGTGCTGTACTCTTCCGAGTTATCAGCTACTTGTTTGCAGAGCAGGATCATGCCTTCGGCCAGTTTCTGCTTGACGTCATTGCTCTTGGCCCCGGTTACCAGGTCTTCCAGATCGCGAGCCAGGCTGACAAAGATGCCGGTCAGCAGTTTGCCGCCTTCTGCATCATCGCCGGCAGCCGTTTTCATCTCGTCGATCAAGGCTTCAATTTCTTTGATAACGTTTTCATTCTTGTCGCCACTGGCTAGTTGACTGACCGTGAACTGCAGTGCGGTGCGATAGCTGTTCAGTTTGGCAATGCGATCGTCGACCAAGGCGGGGTTGGCCCGCAGCAGTGCGACAGGTGCGAGTTCTGGGTTGGTCATGAACTTGGCAGCGTCTTCAACTTTACCCGACGCTAGCTGCAAGCGGACGAGCAAGTTGATGGCCTCCATCGCGCGGACATCAATTTCATCTTTGGGGATATCTTTCAATCCCTCGCTCAATAGTTCTGCCGCTGCATCGCGCCTGGCAAGGTGTTCAGGTGAAGGTGGGGATGATTCGTCTTGTTTCACATCATTCTGAAAATACTCGTAGGCCAGGCGAATGCCGATGTCGCGTCGCAAAGCAGCGGAACTACCAGAATCGGCCGGCAGTGTGGCCAGGTAGGTGCGGGCCAGTTCCATGTTCCCAGCATTCATCGCCAATTGCACCAATGTGGCCGTCGCCGCTTGTGTTTCTTTGGCATCGGGCCAGGTGGCCACCATGAATTCGGCAAATGGTTGCAACTGGACGCCGACCTGCATGCGCGATGCCTCATCCGATGCATTGATCAATTCGCGATAACCGGCCAGCGAAATCGTTGCAGCCTGCAGTCCAGTAGGCGTACCGGCTAGTTGCTCGGCCAGGAATTCACCAATAGAAATGGCAGCCCAAGGATTGCCACGCTGCAATTCGATATAAGCCAAACGGTAACGCGTCTGATTCAGATCATTGATATCGCCGCCCTTGGTGAACATGCGGATGGCGGTCATATACAATTCGGAAGTTTGTTCTTCCAAACGCGCCACCGTCGTGTTGCTCGACTCGAGCTGAGTCTTCAAGCTGCCCTTTTGAGCCTCGTCGGTTTCCTTGTCGAGAGCTTCTTGCAAAGTCTGCTGGGTAACGAGCTCCGTTTGTAATGCATCAAAGCGACTCTCAGCTTCTTTGATCGCTTGCTCGTAACTGGTTACCTTGGGCAGTTCGACCGGTGCCTCGCTCTTGTCACGTCCCATCCCCAACTGCGTCATCAACTCGCGAGCCGAGGTTTGGTGTGGCCCATTGATGGCAGCGATGCGTTTGAGTTCGTCGCGCACATCCTTGCGCAAGCGGGCAATATTGCGATCGTCTTTGTCTTTGCTTTGCAGAGCGGCTGCATACCCCAACTTGGCTTTGGCAGCCGAAAGCTGAAAGTCGATAACGTCCTGCGAACCGCGTTCATCGGGCCGAATTAGTTTTTCCCAGCGTTCGATCAGTTCGACCGTGGCCGCAAATTTGTCTTGATCTTTGGCCGTCCACAGTTGGATCAGTTCGGTAAGCGATTTGAACTGCAGAGCTCTGAGTTCATCGATGCCATCGATACCCAAGATGCGCATATAGCCATCAGCAGCGTCATCGATTTTGCCAAAGTCACGTTGGATGCCCGAGCGATAGAACAGGGCGATATTGCGAGCTTCCTGTCGGTCCTTCTCGTGCGTATAGAATTCCGTGTAAGCCTTCTGTGCCTCGTCGAGATCTTTCTTCCAATCGGCACTGTCTTTGGCAAAGCTGCGACCGCGCTGTTCGGTTGCGAACGCGGCGAGTAGTTCCGCGCGGCGATAGTCACCGCGTAGTTTATCGCGCAACTCCTTCTTGGCCTCGTCTGCCGGATCGATGCGGGCGCCTTGCATTTCCTGCAGGATCCCTTTCAACTCCTCTTGCGTCGATGCGAACACCTTTTGAGCGTCGCCATAAAACTTGGCGGCTTCGGGGTTGGCTGCGTTCGGCTCGGTCGCACTTTTAAGTTCTTCGGCGCGGGCCAATAGCAGATTGCCCAGCCCGAGTCGAGCTTCGCCACGCCGCGGGTGAGTTTGATATTGTTGCAGAAAGTTCTCGAAAGCCTTTTCCGCTTCATCCAGCCGTTTAGCTCGGTTGGGACTGCGCTGCATAGCTGCCGCGGATTCTTGCAGCAGATTGGCGCGCTCGAGCGGAATTTCACGCACGAATTCCGGATCGATTTGCGGGTTCTTTTCGAGATCATCCAGATAGTACAAAGCCAGATCGAAAAGGCCTTCACCCTTCAGACGCTCCAGAAACTGGCGATAGGGTTCATCAGCCTGGACGTTCCCTGCCCACATTGCGAGAACGCAAACCCACAACCAGGTGGTCGCCCAGTTCCGCCGCATCAGTCAGCTCCTGCCTTTTACTTGAACGAGATGAGTGTTCCTCTAGTATAGACGATCGGTGCTGCTTGGTGCACAGTCAACTCTTGATGCCTGAGAGAATGGGGAGGGCCGGGTGGGGGCCTACTCCTACTCCTACTCGTAATCGTACTCCTACTCCTACTCGTACTCGTACTCGATTCGCAACCCTTCGAGTAGGAGTAGGAGTAGGAGTAGGAGTACGAGTCGGGGTACGAAAACTCACAACCTCTCGGAGGCGGCAGGCTATTGTGACTGTGCTGGGGCTCGATTAGCCTAGAGTTACTACCCCTTTCAGATGACAATGAGGCATTATTGAGCGTGAGCACAGTTGGAGAGATATCGCGGCACCGCGCGGTGGACACTTGGAATGTCTGGCACTGGCAGTTAATGCCGGTACTGGCCAGGCTGACGTTATTCATGTCGGTGCTGGGCAATGGTATCGATATCGCTCGCGTGACCGATCGAGCCGAAGGGGTCACGCTCAGTTTCCAAGTTGTCTTGCGATTGTTGACCACCGCCCTGGCGACTGCCTGTGGTGCTTGGGGCTGGTGGCGTTTGCCTGCAGTGCGTGAAGCGTTGTCGTCGCGACGCGGTTATATTGCGATCGCGCTGGTTGGGCTGGCCTTTTGTGCAGCGGTTACGTCGCACGATCCAAAAGTCGCTTTCTTTGTGGCTTGGGCTCTGGGAGCTTACCTGGTAACCACACTCACCTGCTTGTCGCTGTTTGGTATTCAGCGAACTTTACTGGATGCCTTACTGGGGTTATGGGCTTTTGTCTTGATCAGTTGGTGGCTGAAGTTGTTCGTCCCCGAACTGGCTGTTTTTCACGAGTTCTTGTCGGCCGAAGAGACGCTGCCGCGCTTCGGTGGGCTGGGCCATCCCAATGTGCTCTCGGCGATTCAGTGCCTGGGCTTGCTGTTGTTGCTGGTATGCGTGCGCGAAAAACAGGTCAATCCTTTATGGCTAGTTCCGGGAGTTTTGTTGCTGATCGTGACGCTATTGGCGACCAAGTCGCGTACTCCAGTCGTAGCCTTTGTGGCGGCCTTGGGAGCCTTCTCGCTGCCGATGCTTCGTTATCGAGCAACCTACTTATTACCCGCCGCAGGTGTTTTCGCGATTCTGATCGCGGTATACACAATCGAAGCCACCAAGGGTATGGATCGACTGGTCGATGAAGTCTCACTGAAGCTCACCAAGACCGGATCGGTGGAAGAGTTGACATCGGCTACAGGCCGCACGGAGATCTGGAGCCAAGCAATCGTGCTGATTAGTAAATCACCATTGACAGGCTACGGCGGCGGGTCGAGTAGTCAGGTCATGATCGAGCATTCTGGACATGCACACAATCTGTTTCTGGAAACGGCGCTACTATTCGGTGTACCCGCTGCGCTGATGTTCGCCAGTTTAGTTTGCATCAACGTGTACGACAGCTGCGACCGACGCTGGCTGTTCGTGCGTGAATTTACCGTGTTCCTGCTCGTGCTCGGTTTAGTGGAAAGTCCCCTCTTCGGACTTGTTCCCGACCCGTCGATGTGCATCTGGATGAGCTGCCTGTTTGGGCCTGTAGTTTGTAAACGCGTTTAATATGCGCGCTCGGCTAAGGCACTTGGTGTTCAGGGTTTTGGGTAGGGCGGGTCTCCAGGCCCGCCCGATTCTCGTGACGACCAAAGTTCCCCAGCACACTGCGCCTGAGTTCGCTACACTAAGGCACTCCCGACTTATGCATTTGAGTGTTGAGCTCATCTTTTTGGTCAATAGGCGAAACAACATGATCTTTCGAAGCTGTTTGCTCGGCGTGCTCATCTTGGCAGGTCTGCCAGTGATCAACCGCTTGGATGCCCAGGACAAATCCAGCAGTTCGCTCGCAATTCCCGCTAGTGACGATGGTATTCCAGGTGCCGGGCCCATTCGTCGCGCCGATTGGTTCCAAAACCACTGGCTCAAACGCCGCGAGCATTTCGTGCAGGATGCTGCCGAGAAGAACGGGGCTGTGGTCTTCTTTGGTGATTCGATCACCGAAGGCTGGGGCGAGCGCCTGAGCAAATACTTTCCGGATGTAAAGAGCGCCAATCGTGGAATCAGTGGTGACACGACGCGCGGCATGTTGCACCGCTTGAACGACGATGTGCTCAGCCTCAAGCCTACGGCTGTCGTCATGCTGATGGGCACCAATGATCTGGAAGAACAAGCTGAGCCAGCCACGATCGCCGGCAACGTCAAACTGATTGTGGATCAACTCAAAGCCCACAATGCCCAGATGCCAATCGTGATCTGCAACGTTATGCCTAGTTCCGCCAAGATGCGTCGCCCAGCCGACAAGATTCAAGAGATCAATAAACTGGTCTTCGAAGCGGTCAAAGGTGACGCTCAGGTAACCGTGGTGGATACTTGGACGCTGTTTGCTGACGCCGAAGGCGATGCCAAAGCCGAAGAGTTCCCTGACTTGCTGCATCCCAACGATGCGGGCTACGACAAGTGGTCAGCAGCGCTGCGGCCGATCTTGGCTACGTTAGGGTTCGTCGAAACGGCGGCCGATGATTTCAAGTTGGAGCCAGGCTTTGAGAGTTTGTTCAACGGCCGAGATCTGACGGGCTGGGGCTTCCGTCCCGATGCTAAAGGCAATGGTCGCATGGTCAATTTCGATGGTCAAGTCAAGAGCGACGATGGCCGTTACGTGGCGATCAACGGCCGCCTGGTCGTCACCACGCCGCCCGAGGGCCGACGCATCCAGCAACTGTGGACCACTCGCCAGTTCGGCAAGGACTTTACACTCAAGCTAGAGTTTCGGGCGACGCCCAATGCCGATAGCGGTATCTTCATTCGCGCTCCACAATTGCAATGCCGCGATTATCCTTTGGCTGGACCGTACAAGGACTTGAAGCACTACAAGGCTCAAGATTGGAACGAAGTGGTGATCGAAGTCAAAGGTGAGGTTGCGCATTGCACTTGCAATGGTGAAGTGCTGGAAGCGCAATTCAAGCTGCCCGCATCAGGCCCCATCGGCCTGGAAGGCGATCGCGGTCAAATGGAATACCGTCGCATCCGCATCCAACAACCCTAGCGTCTCCTTTCGCTCCGCGAAAGGCTACCCTCGTTGGCGTAGCCAACAGAAACCCACTTACATCTAAGCACCTAGGTCTTGGATCTGGTTTGTGCCAACCACTGTCCTCGATTACTGTTTGTGCCCTAATCCCGAATTGCGTGTATCCACGTGCTTAAAATTTATAAGGACAGAACCCCCTTGCCTTTCGCGGAGCGAAAGGAGACAAAAATTATGCAGACTTGGCTACTAGAAATCATTCGTTGCCCAATCACTGGCCAGCCACTCCAGCTGGCTTCAGCGGAACTGATTGCGCAGATGCATGGGCAGCAGCAGGCTGGCAAACTTTTCAGCCATAAGGGTATCGCTATCGAAGGCGACTTCGATTCTGGCTTGACCAACCACAGCCAAACCTACTTCTATCGCATCAGCGATAATATCCCTTCGCTGTTGCCTGACGAGGCGGTGAAGATAGAGACTCAGTCGCGTTGAAACACGTAGCAGATGTAAGACGCATCTGGCACTAGTTGATCGACGCGATGTTCAGCTAACACGCGAAATCCCGTGCGCTCAGCCAATTTGCGCACGCTATCGGCGCAGTAGAAATATAGATGGAAGGCCGTAAAGTCATAAACATATTCAAAGCATGGCGAGGCATGCGCCATTTTTCCGCCCGGTTCTAGCAGGCTGTAGCATTCATTGAAGAACGCCACCGGGTTCTGCACGTGCTCGATATAGTTGTTGGAAAGCAAGCCTGTGTATGGACGCTGGCGCAGTGTCGCTTCGTCCTGAATGATGCCTTCAGCACCGATGGCTTGAAACGGTTCGTAGCCCCAAACTTGCCAACCGATCGATCGCAGTCGAGCAACTCCCACTGCCCAGTCGCCGCATGCGTAATTGACATAGTTGCCGACACTGGACGGGTTCATCAAATAAAACGACTTCTCTTGCGCCCGCTGGGTGGCTCCCTCACGATAGAAACTGTATAGCGTGGTATAGAGCTGGCCCAGTTCCGCTGGGTCACAGGCGATCAGTTGGACCGGACCAAGGATGGCTTGGCACCCATTGCAGCGAAACCGATGCAGTTCGAGATTGGTGAAGATGCATCGTGAATTCAAGGCCTCGGCTCGCGCGAGATCCAAGGTCGTTCCACAGCATCCACAGGCGATGGTTTGAGGCCCAGGCCGCTCGAGAATCGCCTGCATTTGACAAGTCAGCGTCTCCTTGGCCAACTGATCGCGCTGATCTTGAGTTGGCTCATCGGCCGCCAGGGCTACCGCCGGTCCTGTGGTTTCGGGCGCGGGGCTGGCGGGCAGAGGCGTAGGGCTGCGCCGTCGCAGCACTTTGTTCAGCAAACCAGCCATCAGCGATTCCTTGTCGTGATATCCATAGAGAACGTACTCCTCCACGGTATCCTTCTGACAAATTTGCTCACCTTCGTCAAGACAGATGCTGCGCGATTGTCTAGGTTTCAATTGCGTTTGGCCGGCAGGGTAAAGGTATAAATCACAGCCCGGGATTCCTGGCTGTCGGGCGTGTTGGCGTACAGCGACCTGGCAGGCAAGTTGTCTTCCTCGGTTGCCACCCAAGCTTCTTGGCAACCCAACGTTTGGGCATGCTGCAGGAGAAGTTGGAGCAAATCTCGGCCAAGTCCACGTCGCTGGTAGCTAGGCGAGACACCCACTTCATCGATAAAGAACTGGGGAGCTTTGTCTGGCTGTGTGTAGTGAATGCCAACAGCCATGCCCACGATGATATTGTTCGCTATAGCAATCGCCAGATGATGTCGCGGATCGGCTAGATTCTCACGCAATCTCATTGGAAGAATGGCATTGTCAAATACATCCGGTGCAACGCGATCAAACAGCGGTTCATCCGCCAGCGTTGCCAGTCGCAGAGTTACTTCCCGATCAAGCTCTCGTTCCATGTCGAAACCCCGTAGCTGAAGTCGCCAGACTTTGACAATGATTCTACCGCTTCTCTAAGCTTTGGTACCAAAGCCTACAGGGAACACCGTATCTTTCCATTTAGAGCACTTCTACAACTTTCCACGATATATTTTGAGGACTTAGGATCGCACGGCTTTTCAACTACAATCATGCGGATCCATTTTTCGATTTTTTGATCCAGAGTTTCTGCGGAAGGTAACCCATGCAGTTCGTAACCAGATTGGCACTTTTATCTTTAGTCTGCATCACAACCAGCGACATAGCATTCGCGCAGGGCGGGGGCTGGTTACAAAAGTGGCGCAGCCGCGCTCATGGTTGTCATCATGTTCAGGGACAGCGAACTTGCAGTCCAACACCTACTTCGACATGCAGTCCCGCCCCGGCGTACACACGAGTCATTCACCTAGAAATCACGAACAATAGCGTTTCTGGAGCAGGCACGGTGCATGGTGTTTTGGTGAGCGGCGACACAAGCAGCGGCAACTATAGCTACGTAATTCAGCCGAATTCGATGCCAAACGGACTGACATCCCATCTACAGATCTTAGGCGGTGGAGATATTCGCTCGATGTACTTCAGGCTCAACGGGTTGGCACCAAGTGCTTCTGACAACTGGCGACCAACACATATTCGAGTTTCTGAAATTGATGATGGCACGACTATTCTCTATGACAATGATTGGACCGCCGAGTTCAACAACGACAATCGATTGCATCGCATCTTTTGAATCGTCGTCGATTTACAAGTTGAATCAATGATCCGCGCAGCGCAAATTTAAGCCTTGTCGACTCGAATCTCAGGCCAGTGCTCAACCACAAACGTTTCCAACTGCGTTAGGCGCCCGTCTGTCCACTGGATGCCTGCGATCCCCTGTGCCAGTTTGCTCGATTTGGTGCCGATACTCACTACCACGCTGCGTTCCAGCAGAACTTGCGTGATCTCATGGCGTGGGATCCATCGGATGGTGTTCGGCTGCTGGGTGTTCCATATCTTGATGCCTTCGTGACCAAATTCTACAGAGTATTCGAAGGGTCGAGCCAAATTGGACAAAGCTCGAAACCAACCCACAACTGAAAGCAATATCAGTAGACTCAACACCCAAGCCCACCAGCCCAGACCGCGGGCCACGCCGATGGTACCCAAGCCCCCAAGACCCACCAGCAATATCGCCGAGACGAACATCTGCACGCCAACGTCGCGATGGTTTGGATCGGAAAAGCTAAGCGTGTTGGGCAAGTGGTGACTCGGTCTACTGCTTGGGCCACTGGGACTGTTGGATGACAACCCGGTAGCCATCGTGATCCTCAAAGGTGCACCCGAGTTGCTGCCAGTAAGGATTAAACGGTTCCACTTCGCGAAAGCCTGCTTCGCGCATCGCCTGGCATCGACTTTCCCATAGCTCCTTCGCGGGAATATAGAAAACCAGCAAATCTTCCGGCGTTGGAGTGGGCGTTACAGCATGAGCCCGGCAGTACGTGAACTCCAAGTGGTAACTGGCTCCTGGCATACCAAGCATGACTCCATCAAAGTCAGCGTGGCCACGAAAACTGCCGAGTTCCTGAAGTCCCAGCCCAGCCATATATAGAGCCGCAGAGCGATCAAGATCGGACACCGGCCGAGCCACTCTCATCGTGATCCGGTTTGCGTGCATATTCCATCTCCCGTAGCCGAAGTCGCCAGACTTTGGACCCCCGTAGCCGAAGTCGCCAGACTTTGGACTTATGCCAGTCGGCCCTCTGCAATCTGTTTCGCTTCAAGAGTATAACGCGGTCAATTCTCCTACATAGAAGCGGGCAGCCGACGCGTCCACGTGCGCAAGGGGTTTCTCTGCGGCCTCTGCGAACTCTGCGTTTCAATCAACGGCCAGTTCAGACCCACGAAGTAAGATTGTAGATTCAATTTCACAAAATCTTCATAGCGTTCTCGAGAGCGTTTCTGGTGAATCGCGATGGACGCGATGGTGAAAGATCAGCCCAAAACCGCGTTCTCTGAGGCAGGGCTCCTAAAACGGGTAAATCATGGGCGCAGGCGTGCGATGGCGTGATCGATCATCAAATGGTTTATACTACTCGCTTTCCGAACCCTCGCTTCCACGAGCCCACTGATTGGAGATCGTGAAATGAATTCGCGTGCATGTTCGCGAGCACTTTGCCGGTTGGTTTGTGTTGTGGTCCCCTGCCTGCTCAGTCCATCTCTGCAGGCAGGAGACTGGACGAGTTACCTCAATGGCAATGAACGGGCTGGGGTTTCCAGTGCTCAACTTTCTCCAACGCTTAAATTAGCCTGGACCTACCAGTCGGCGGCCAAGCCAGAGAAAGCCTGGTCAGGCTCGCGCACCGCTCCTATCGAAGGGCACATCATGTTGCCCCGCGTGACCTTCGACGCGTCGCCGCAAATGATCTTGGCTGAAGGGAAGGTTTACTTCGGTAGCACCGTCGATCATCGCATGCACTGCGTCGATGCGACCACAGGCAAATCCGTGTGGAGCTTCTACACCGATGGCCCCATTCGATTGGCGCCTACTTATGCACACGGCAACGTATATTTCGGATCAGACGATGGCAAGGTCTATTGCTGCAGCGCTGCTGATGGACAAGTACGTTGGCAGATGCGCGTTGGACCGAAAGATGATCGCTTGCTGTCGCGCGGCGAGATGATCTCGCGCTGGCCAGTACGAACAGGCGTTTTGATCGACGACCAGACGGCCTACTTTGGCGCCGGCGTATTTCCGCATGAGACTGTCTACCTGGTAGCCGCCAACGCTCTGACCGGTGACATCATTTGGTACAACGATCGCATCAGCCAGGCCGACGCCGGCCGAAACGATCTGTCGCCTCAGGGTTATTTGTTGTGCGGTGATGAGAACCTGTATGTACCGTCAGGTCGCAGTTTACCGGTAGCCGTTTCGAAAAAGACCGGCGACATTGTGTTCCAACGCAAATACTCTTGGCGCACCGATGCGGGCGGAGTGGTGGGAGGCACCAAAGCCGTCCTGGGCGACGGTCAGGTTTATGCCGGTGGACCTCACCACTTTCTGGCTATGGATCAGAAGACTGGTGACATAGGCGCTGCATTCATCGGTGGTCGTTTGATGGCCTTAGGCGGTGAAAGCGCTTATCTGTTGGATGGTACCAAGGTGTTCTGCGTCGATCGAAAAGAGCACGCCCGGGCAAGTCAAGAAAAGCAAGAGTGGTTTCTGCAAGCACGCAACCTGCGCAAGGAGCCCGAAAAGCTGGCCGAGGCAGAAAACAAAATCAAAGAGTACGCGGGCGTTGGGATCATTTGGGAATTTCCCAGCGAAGCCGATGGCGCTATGATCGCCACCGATGGTCTGGTAATCGTCGGAGGCAAAGACAAAGTATTTGCACTGGATCGCCAAAGCGGCAAGCAAGTTTGGGAGCAAGTAGTCAAAGGCAACGCCATGGGCCTGGCCGCCAACGATTCGACCTTGATGGTCAGCACGGATGAAGGTTGGATCTATGCCTTCAACAGTAGTGCAACTGAAGAGCCTAAGCAGTGGCCCGAACCTTACTCGTCTGCTTTCCCTGAGGACAATGCTTCTGAGTACTTCAAATTAGCTGCCAAAGAAATTCTCGACACGACGGAACAACGTTCCGGATACTGCCTGGTCGCTGGCAGTGAATCAGGGCAACTGGCATATGAACTGGCCAAACAGAGCACATTAATGGTGATTGCCGTCGAGCCGGATGCCGAGAAGGCACAAGCCTCGCGAGCTGCACTCGAGCGAGCCGGCATTCATGCGACTCGAGTCACAATCGTGCAGCATGCGTTGGATGAGATGCCCTTTGCCAACTACTTCGCCAATCTGATCGTCTCTGAAACCCAACTGCTCACAGGCACTATTCCGTGCAAGCCTGAGAGTGTGTCTCGCTTTTTGAAACCCTGCGGCGGTGCGGCTATCGTGGGCCAACCGGCAGGTGCTGTGACGAAGTCGGATGTGCCCCAAACTGACGGTGTACAGTGGCTGACACAAATCTATCGTATTGATGAAGGTGAACTGAACAGTCATCAGACTTGGACGGTGTTTCGCCGTGGCAAGTTGCCTGGAGCCGGTTCGTGGACGCATCAATACGGCAACGCGGCCAACACCTCGTTTACGAATGATCTTCGTGTTCGTGATGGATTGGGCGTGTTATGGTACGGCGATCCAGGTCCTAGCGCCATGATCAACCGCCACGAAGCCGCAGGCGCGCCGCTATCGACCAACGGTCGGATGTTCATTCAAGGCACCGACAGCATCATGGCTTACGATGCATATAACGGCACCTTCCTGTGGGAGTTCAAGAACCCGGGAGCCATCCGGACTGGCGTCTTCAATAATCGTGAAACGCACAACCTGGCAGCTACCGATGACCTACTGTATATGGCCATTGAAAGCAGTTGCCAAGCCGTTGACACTGCTACGGGACAAGTTGTCCGCGAATATGCTACGCCCAAGTCGCCGGATGGAATTGATCGCGCGTGGGCGTACGTGGCTGCCGATCAAGGCCAACTGTTCGGTACCAGTACCGTGCGTAAAGAGTTGGAAGAAAAGATGCGCCGACGTGGACTGACCATCAGCAGTCAGACCGATGCCATCTTTGCTTATGACACGACGACAGGCAATCAGCAGTGGGTCTATCGCGGTGAGAACATTCTTCACACGACGATCTGCCTCAGTCCTGAACACGTGTTTTTCATTGACAGCGCTATCACTCCTGAACAGCGCCAAGAGCTCTATCAGCGCGACAAGGGCGAACTGAAGAACTTGACAGGCGAAGCAGCTTTGAAAGCCGAAGAGGAAATGAAGGCGCTCGACGCACGCCGTGCTGTGGCCCTGGATCGGAAGACTGGTGCCAAGATCTGGGAGAAGCCCGTAAACGTAACAGATACCACCAACGTCAGCGCCGGTGGCGGTAGCCTGACGACCATGTTCGCGGATGGTTACCTGGTTCTATGTGGTGCCAATGCTAACGGTCACTACTGGAAACAATTCCTGGCTGGTGAATTCGACAAACGGAAATTGGTTGTTCTAGATGCGAAGAATGGAGAAGAGGTTTGGTCCAAGAACGCGAATTACATGAATCGTCCGCTGGTGGTCGAAGGCAAAGTTTACGCCGAGCCCTGGGCGTTCGAACTGAAGTCCGGAGAAGTTACTAAACGTCCGCATCCATTAACCGGTGAAGACAGTCAGTGGCGATTCAGTCGACCAGGCCATCATTGCGGTATTGTCACGGCGACACCGAACATGATGTTTTTCCGCTCTGGGTTCATCGGCTATTACGATCTGTATAAAGACAGCGGCACTCAGCATTTTGCCGGCCAACGCCTAGGATGTTGGATCAATGCCATTCCAGGTAACGGTCTGGTGATGATTCCAGAAGCCAGCGCGGGTTGCGTTTGCCAATTCTCGATCGCCTCCACGGTCGTGCTTGAACCCAAATCGGAAAGCAAAGCTTGGGGCATCTTTAGTGCTGTCGGCGAAACAACTCCGGTCAAGCGCATTGGGATCAACTTAGGAGCACCCGGTGACCGTCGTGATGATGGCCGCCAGGATTGGTTTGGTTTCCCGCGCCCGATGACCGTCGAACGTTTAGAGTTTGTGTTCGATATTCAACCTCGCTTCGCTGAAGGTGGCGGCTGGTATAGCCAAAATCCGGATAACTTGAATATGCCTGTCCACGAGAATCCTTGGTTGTTTGCTTCGGGCGCGCGGGGTTTGGAGCATTTCCAGATTCCATTGTTGGGCGCCAAGGATGCGCCGGCAGCGTATAACGTCAAGCTGTTTTTTGCTGATATGACCATGGAGC
Organism: Rania fehmarnensis; assembly: GCF_056494185.1. Classification (NCBI taxonomy): domain Bacteria; kingdom Pseudomonadati; phylum Planctomycetota; class Planctomycetia; order Pirellulales; family Pirellulaceae; genus Rania; species Rania fehmarnensis. The sequence goes on along the minus strand of NZ_CM151398.1, from coordinate 6,424,823 downwards.
AGGTCAGCGCGCTGGATATCAAGTTCCAAGGCCGCGATGCAGTTGGTGCGGCTAAGCAACTTAGTTCGACCACCGCAGCGAGCTCTGGCTCGAAGGCACAGTCAGGTCCTATCGCACCCAAGAGTACATCTGTCGTTGTGAAAGAGTTCAGCGATGTATTGGTTGAGCGTGATTTGGCAGTAGATTTCAAGTCGCCAGCTGATGGGCCGTTGAGCAACCTGACGGCCATTGAGGTTATCCGCAATGACTCGATAAAAGCGGCTACACCCCAGTGACGTTTGCGAGCCAGTTAATTGAACCCAGTTAATTGAAGCCGGATCACTGAAACATGTGGGCCGGTTTTGGGGACTAGATTGAGATCAAGGCATTTATAGTGAGCAGCGATTGACTATGAGCGGACGATTCTCGATTGGTAGTGGGTATGTGAAGTTGGCCATCGTGTTGGTATTAGTACTGTCGAGCTCGGCGATTGCTTGTCAGGTTCCGGTGTTTCGATATGCCTTAGAACGTTGGTCTCCGGATCAATATAAACTGATGATCCTGACCGACAAGCCGCTGTCAGAATCGATGTTGCAAACGATTACTCAAAGCGTCCAAGCCAAATTTGCCACTGGTTCGGCAGGTAAGCTTCAGTCCAAAGTGAACTTGGAAGTAATCGACATCGAGCGCACCACGAGCGATCAAGCTAAAAAGCTATGGCGTGCCTACGGTAGCCATGGTCCTGTCGCAATCGCGATCTACCCCGACAAATCCAACTTGCGCGGAGAGGTAGCACATGTCAGCCCTGTGACGGATGCCAGCATCCGGGGCATCGTGGCTTCGCCTGCAAGGGCAGAGATTGCGCAGCGATTGGCCCAAGGTCATTCAGCCGTGTGGGTCTTGTTGGAATGTGGTGATAAAGACAAGGACGAGATGGCTCGAAATACTCTTGAGAAGCAACTCGCGCTGGACAAAGCCTGGTTGAAGTTGCCGACAGCCGAGGAGATGGAAGTAAAGCCGGAGTTACTTGACCAATTGAAGGTCAAGCTGCGCATGGAGTTCTCTGTCTTAACGCTATCGCGGGACGATGCGCGCGAGCAGTTCTTGGTGGATTGCTTGCTCAACAGTGAACCAGATTTGCGCGAAAGGAACGAACCGCTGGCATTCCCAGTGTTTGGACGTGGCATTGTCCTGTACGCCTTGGTCGGCAAGGGCATAGCCCCCGCCACCATTCGCACTGCATCCTCATTTCTGTGTGGCCCCTGTTCATGCCAGGTGAAAGAGCAGAATCCAGGTTTCGATTTGCTGCTCGACCATGACTGGGAAGCAGCCTTGGGGGACACGTTGGTCAGTCAAGCGATACCCGGCACCGGCGCCGCACCCCAACTAGTCCCCATACCGCCAGGCAATAAGAAGCCATAGGCCGACGATCCACTTTCTTTCATCGCCCAACGGGACCGGCTTGTCAAGTCGTGTTGGCGCACACGTTGTTGATCAACGATCGCCGACGTTCGGTGTAGTGGACTCAGCTTGTTGTCGAAGTTGTCGGGGGAAGACTGTCTGTCGTCATGTTTGGTTCAGGTTCAGCGGCGCAACCGTACATTGCGATACGTGCGCACCCTGCGCACATAAACGCTTGCACCACACCGGTAGTCGGGTACTGCCCCGTCCAGAAGCTGACGCGGTCTTCCGGCAGCCGGTAGGTAAGCGGTCCGGCTACCGCGCGTCGGGCCAAACCGGGCGCGAGGTCCATGATGACGATGGGTGACATTGACCCCTGACATTCGACGCACGTTCTCACTTCGGTTGCCATTTGAAACTCCCGATCCCAACTTTAAAGATTCACAATCACAATCGCCGAACGACTTAGCTCAGAGGCGTAGTGCGGCGTTACTCGGCCGCGAACTATGCTCATACTCGATCCTCCGGTAAAGGAACTGCGGAAGCTCTTCCTACGCAGCGGAACGACACCTCTCAAAGTCACGGCGAGGTAATGCGCAAGCGCTGAAATGCACGGTCCGCGACTTACTATGGTCACGCAAGCTTTACGGAGTTGGCCGCATTGGCAGTAAGTAGTCAACTCAGAATGCAGGGCAAGAAAATAAATAAGTGCGGTGTGAGCGGTCGACAGCATACTCCATCCGTGTTGCTGGTGGCAAGTGTTTTCGAGTTGGAAGCTAATGAATTGTCGCGATTGACCCTGCAGCCGATCTACCAGCGAACATATCTTTCCTCGCCTATCAGGACAGGCTCTGGTCCAAGTTACGCCTCTCCCTAAGAGCGGCTGGTGAATAGGTTTCCATTTCACACTGTACCAGTGTCAACTTCGTGGTTGATGAGCAGCACTAAGGCAGGTCGCCCAAAACTATTTACCCCGAATGAAACCAGTGTGCCAAACCGGTGCGAGTTGAGTTCCGTCGGGTATCGATGAGGCGCATCGTCTGTTTATGTCGCTTATCAATTAGGGAGTTTGTAAACTAACTGTTGGAGAAAGCCGAGCATGACCAATATTTCCAAGCGCCTGGAAACACTATTTGCTGCCGCCGCTGAATTATCAGGCGAACCGCGCAGGCGGTTCCTTGAATGGGAGTGTGCGGGTGATGCGGCACTTCGTCAGCAGCTGGATGGACTGCTACAGGCCCACGACCAAGTGAATCATCAACTCGACAATCCCGTGGTCGCCTACGCGGAGCTTGAGGCGACGCGGGCAACGGAAACGCAGGCAGTCGGTACGATGATTGCCAAGAGGTACAAGCTGCTGGAGCAAATAGGTGACGGCGGCATGGGCACTGTTTGGATGGCTGAGCAGAAGGAACCAGTCAAACGACTCGTGGCCGTCAAGCTAATTAAAGCGGGCATGGATTCGAAGGCCGTGCTGGCGCGCTTCGAGGCAGAGCGACAGGCGCTAGCTTTGATGGACCACCCGAACATCGCCAAGGTCCACGACGCAGGCACCGATGAAAGCGGACGACCGTACTTTGCGATGGAGTTGGTCAAGGGCTTGCCGCTAACGGAATACTGCGATGCCCGCAAGTTGTCCGTCAGCGAGCGTCTTGACCTCTTCGTGCAAATCTGCTCGGCCGTCCAGCATGCGCATCAAAAAGCCATCATCCATCGAGACCTCAAGCCCGCCAACGTTTTGGTGACCGAACACGATGGCAAGCCGGTGCCGAAAGTCATCGACTTTGGATTGGCCAAAGCGCTCAACTCGTCGCAACTGCTCACTGAGCGCACGCTGCACACTGCTTACGGCACCGTCGTCGGTACGCCACTTTACATGGCCCCAGAACAAGTGGGCATTAATGCCCTGGATGTCGATACGCGCACCGACATCTACGCGCTGGGAGTGATTCTCTACGAGTTGCTGACCGGTACGACTCCACTGGAGAAGGCGCGGTTCAAGGAGGCCGCTTGGGAGGAAATGAAGCGGCTGATACGTGAAGAAGAGCCGCCGCGGCCAAGCATGCGACTGTCGACAGACAAGTCTTTGCCGATTTTGGCTGCGAGCCGACAAGTCGAGGCGGCAAAGCTGCCCGGACTGGTTCGCGGTGAACTCGATTGGATCGTGATGAAGGCGCTCGAAAAGGATCGCACTCGTCGCTACGACACCGCCAACGGTCTCTCGAAAGATGTCCAGCGCTATCTGAAAGGAGACACCGTCGAGGCTTGTCCGCCGAGCTTTGGATACCGTATGCGAAAGGCCTACCGACGCAACAAGGCAGCGGTGTGGGTATCCACTGCGTTTGTCGGGCTGACCATGGCCGCAGCGATCATGGGCGTTACATTGGCGGTGCAAGCCGAAAAGGCCCGTCGAGGCGAAGCAGCTGAGCGGAAGAAAGCGGAAAGTCGGGAAGCCGAGGCGAACGAACAGCGGGCACTCGCCAGAACAGAACAGCAGCGGGCGGAGCAAGAGAGATTGAGGGCAGAGGAAGAGAAACGGGCATCGGATGCGGTGCGGTCCTTCTTACAGGATGACCTCATTCGGCAGGCAGATTTTCATTCCCAAATCCTCGGCTCACCGCTGACAGGTGGCGCGGTCGACTTGAAAATGAACCCGACGCTTCACGAACTACTCGATCGCGCGGCCGACCAACTGACTCCAGAGCGAATCGAAAAGAAGTTTCCGGGCTTGCCATTCGTCCAAGCCGAAGTGCTGCATGCCTTATCTGCGGGATACTCAGGCATCGGCCAAGACGCGAAGTCACTCGAGCTGATCGATCGAGCCATCCCCCTCTATCTCGTAGCCCGCGGGCCGGACGACCGCGCGACACTCATCGCGAGATACCAACAGGCCATGCAATACTACTACCTCAGTCAGCGCGAGTTGGCTGAGAAATCGCTCCAAGCCGTTGCGGCTGACCTCCACCGAAAGTTTGGCGCGAGCGACCGCACGGCGTTTGACGCTCAGATCTACATCGGCCGGTTGATGGCAGAAGGCGGGAGAGCGGGCGAAGCGGTGAAGTACTTCCGGTCACTGGCTGATGCCGGGCGCAGCGCATTGGGGAGCCATGATCTATTGACCCTCTTGGCGGCTGGCCATGTCGCCTACGCCCTTCGGCTTGATGGCATGCCGAAGGAAGCGCTGATGGAAATTGAAGCCATTCATGAGACGATGAAAGACATGAAAGTTCGGCCAGATCACCCACTGCTCGATACCGCCTTTAGCGAATTGGCCGAGACCTTCAAGGCCATGGGCAAACATGAGGAAGCGTTGAGTGTTTGGCAAGACAACCTCGACGGTTGGGCACAGCGAGGTGATCTTTTTCATCCAAGCACCTGGATCTCGCGACACGAGTTGGCAGTGATGCTGGATAGTCGCGAGGACACCGAGTCCGCGCTCCGACTATTTGAAGAGAACGTTCGAGCGGCTACGGAACCGCAATTCAAATTCCTGTCCAACAACGGTGCCTCGCGGATGGCGGCGAAACTCGGACGTGACGACGATGCCTTGCAGTTCGCACGGAAGGGATTGGCCGCTTTGCTCACTGGGCAGACGTCGAACTTTCGCAGTTGGTGGACCGGAATGGCCCGGCTTACGGTGGGCGAGTTGCTGCTGAAGCGAAAAGAGTATGCCGAAGCCGAAGCGATGTTGACATCGTCGGTCACCGATTTGGTTGAGTTTCACGACAAACAGCCGCTGTTCGATAACGGCAAACAGTCCGCTACAGCTCACAAGGTACTCGCTGAGTTGTACACAGCGACGAACCGTCCGGCTGACGCCACTCGCGCCCGAGCCGCATATGCGGCGCTGATTGCAAGCGGCAAAATCAAGGCAGGAAAGCCGTGGGAAGTATTCAGCGCTGGCGATTACGAATTAGCGGCCAAGATCTTTGAAGCCGAAGCGAAAGCCGCCACAAGTGCGGAGAACAAAAGCAAAGCCTACCATGGACTTTTTCTTTCGGAGAAGAAACTTGGCAAGCTCGACGACGCGCTCAAGCACGCTCAAGCGGCTGTGGATGTAATTGTCGCTGCACGGGGGCCTAAACATCGCAGTTACCAGCTCGGCATGGCCCAGTCCGCCTTGGGAGGACTTCTGTATCAATTGCATGAGCCAAGCGCAGCTGAGCCACACCTGCTCGCCGGCTGCCGGAATGTGGCCGACTATTTCGCCCAAATACCGCCATACGACTACGCTCATCGACACACGGCGTTCCGGCAACTCATCACTATCCTAGAAACGTCGAACCGCTCCGAAGAAGCTAAGCAATGGGCCACAGAATGGCAGATGTTGTTCGACAAGCTTACGCAAAAAACTCTGGTCGATGACAAGTTGACCACAGCGACAGTCCAACTCGTTAGTCAAGTGGTGCTCGCATATGTCGCAAACGGTCGACACGACGAAGCGCTGACACTGTACAGAGAAATGAACACAAACCACAAACCCAATGATAAACCCGCCGCCGATGCCTGGCTAAAGTTGAGCGAGACGGTGTTGTTAAGTTTCGACTATAAACTTCAGCCTGAGCGGATGAAACCGTGGGCAGAACTTCGCATCCCAACACTAGAGCAAAACCTGGAAGTATTGCGCGAATCAAATCCATCGGAGGTTTCATTGCTTCGAGCTACGAATGCCCTCGCGTTTAGCTACCTGTATGCCGGACGAAACGACGATGTGATCAAGCTGGCCGAAGAGGCGATCACTCGTCAGCAAGCAGGTGGCTGGCGGACGGTCAACGATGCCGTCCTCTCGTATGGCAGCCTGGTCAGGGTGGTAGCACTTGCAGGTCGAGCGGACTTGGCCACCGAAATGAGTTCGGCTGTACTCCGAGCCTTGAAGGAGCATAGAAACGCTTCGCCAAAGACGCTCGCCGCAGCGACTTACAATCTTGGTTTCGCTCGCATGCAGGCCAGCGCGTTCGCCGAAGCTGAAACTCACTTCCGAGAAGCGATCAAAGAATCGCATCAGTCGGGCAACAATGACTGGAATACGACCATGTACAAAACGTGGCTCGGATTTGCCATGCATGAACAGAAAAAGTATGCCGAAGCAGAATCTGTCTTGACGGAAGCTTACTCGGAGTGGAATGAGCAATTGGCTGCCGCTCCCCAGTGGGAACAGCACACCCCGTTGCTCATCGTTGGTCGATTGGTCAGCTTATACGAGGCCCTCAACAAGCCCGACGAGGTGGCGAAATGGAAAACGATCAGCCAGCAGAAATGACTCCCATGACCAAACTGCTTGAAGCAGCCAACCGCGGAGATCAACAGGCTGCTGCGGAATTGTTGCCTCTCGTCTATCAAGAGTTGCGGCGCCTCGCGACCGCGAAAATGGCGCATGAAAAACCAGGTCAAACTATCGATGCTACAGGGCTGGTCCACGAGGCCTACTTAAAGCTGGTCGGCGACCGGGGATTTAATGACCGGCATCACTTCTTCCGAGTTGCCGCGGAGGCCATGCGTCAAATCCTCGTCGACCGTGCGCGAAAACGCAAACGCTCGCGGCATGGTGGCGATCGCCAGCGAGTCAGCTTGTCCGAAGCGGCAAGTCTCGCCGAAATGCCTGACGATGATCTGCTGGCCCTGGATGAAGCTTTGTCGCAGTTTACCCAGCAAGATCCACAGAAATCAGAACTGGTAAAGTTGAGATACTTCGCGGGTTTGTCAGAACAGGACGCTGCCAATGCCTTAGGTATCTCGAGAGCCACTGCCAGTCGCCATTGGGCGTTCGCCAGAGCATGGTTGATTCAAGCCATGGCGGCTAACAGCTAGCGATTATCTGCGAGCGAATTACGGCTACCTGGACAAGGGAGCCACAAAACGCAGAGGATCGCAGAGAAGACCCCTGCCAGATAAGACCCCTGCCGGAAAAGACTCAGATGACTAGAGCGACAACAAATCAGCCACCATTGTGAAGGTTAGAGATTGTGAGTCATGTCCTTTATCTGTTGGGTCGCGATGCCAATGGGGCGATCGAGCGGGATGCCAGCGCAGGCTAGGATCGTGGTGAGCAGGTCGCCTTGATTGCCTTTGGTGTCTGGCAGGAAGCGGCCCGTGTTGATCGTGCCACCACCCTTGCCGGCGATGATAAAGGGGAGGTTGTCGCGCGAGTGTTTGTTGCCATCTTCGAGGCCCGAGCCCCACATCATGATGCAGTTGTCGAGCAAAGTGCCGTCCCCTTCGCGGAGACTGGCCATCTTCTTGACCATGTAGGCGAACTGGGCGATGTTGAACGCAGTGATCGCGGCGACTTTCGCGACTTGCTCGGGCCTGTTCTCGTGGTGAGTCTGAGAGTGATGCTCGTCATTGAACCCAAGCTCGGGATAGGACACACCGTTGGGCGTGGAGCCGATGTAGGTGCTGACGCGAGTTGTGTCGGTCTGAAAGGCGAGCACGTTGAGGTCGCACATGACCTGCATGTATTCGCTGCGTTTGTCGCCTACAGGAATCTTGATTTCGATCGGTGGGGAATCGGAGGCATTGCGTTTGCTCGCAGCTACTCCGGCCTTTTCCAGCGCGGCCTCCTTTTGAAGATACTCGATGGCGGCGATGCGACGCTCCACGGCGCGCACGCTGTCAAGGTATTCATCCAGTTTGTGCTGGTCGTCTCGTGGGAGTTTCCGGCGCAGATTTTTGGCGCCATCAAGAACCAAATCGAGCATCTGACGATCGAGCGGGTCTACTCTTTCGAGTTGTCCAGGTTGATCAGTTTTGCCGAACAGTCGGTTGAGTACGTTGCGAGGATTCGTTTCGGCAGGGACTGGCTGCGTCGGCGAACGGAAGCTGCAGTGCGTGTAGTATCCTTCGTTCAAGCCTTCCTGGTTCTCTTTGTGCGTCTGCGGCATCGTAGCCAACTCCAGCGAACGCAGCGAAGTGAAACCACCTACAAAGTTGGCCGCGATCTGGTCCGCAGATATCGCTATGTTGATCTGGCTTCGCGTGTCCGCATCGGGTAGCTGCGCCGTGAGCCAAGTCGACAGCTCCAGCGCATGCGGCGCGCCACCGAACGGCATGATCGGTACGCCCGAGATGCCCTTCATGAGCAAGCACTGATCAAGTATGGGCCGCAGCGATTCCAAAGCAGGCGGCGGCGAACTCAGAAAACTCTCCGCACTGGCCGGCCAGAACTGATCTGGAATGACACCGTGCGGCATGTACATGAAGCTAAGTCGGACGGGTGGTTTGACGCTCTCATCCTTGTGTTCATCAGCCCAGCCCATCGTTTCCAAAAGCGGTAGCGCTAGGGCGGCGCCGAGGCCTTTCAAATGTGTACGACGATCGATACGGAATTTATTGACCATTGGTCTGCGTGGCCTCGGGTTCATGAACGCGGCGATTAATGAATGGATAACTGGTGACGATCTCAGAAATCAAGTCCTGCATGCGGTAGCCATCGTTCGCGATGGCCTCCATCAATTGATCGACCACGATCTCATCGTAGCCTTCGAGCTGGCGGCACAAGGCATAGGCGAGCAATTTTCGAGTGAGGTTCCTAGCCAACTCTTCCTTGCGCGCGGCGATGATGGCTTTCAGTTCGCGTGGCGATGAAAAATGTTGGTCACCCGGTAACTCGCCCGCGGCGTCGATTGCGCCGCCCGTATCGTCTTGATCTCGCCAGCGGCCGATGGCATCAAAGTTCTCCAAACCAAAGCCGATCGGGTCGAGAATCTTGTGGCAGTTCGCGCACACGGCGTTTGTTCGATGGAGTTCGGTGCGCTGCCGCAGAGTCAGACTCTCCACCGCTTGCTGGTCTTGCTTTTCCAATGGCGGAACGTTCGGCGGCGCCGGCGGCACGTGTTCTCCGAGCACTTGTTCAAGCACCCACACGCCGCGCTTCACGGGACTGGTCCGATTCGGGAAAGAGGTCGTCGCCAGGATGCCGGGCATGCCGAGGATTCCGCCTCGATTCCTGTCCTCCAGCTGTACTTTGCGCATCTCGGGGCCAGTAACCGTTTTTTCCAGACCGTAGAGCGCGGCCAGAGTGCCGTTGAGGAAAGTGTAATCGCTATCTACGAAGTCGATCACGCTGCGGTTCTCGCGGACGATACTGTCGAAGAACAACCGCGCCTCGTCCACCATCGCCGCGCGCATCTCGGCTGTCATTTGAGGAAACATCGCGGTATCAAACGTCTTGCTCTCCAAGTCCATCATGCCAAGCCACTGCGCGCCGAAGCCATCGAACAGCGCCCGCGACCTGGGATCGGCGAGCAACCGCTTCACCTGTGCGCGGAGGACCGACTGGTCGTGAAGCTTCCCCGCATCTGCAAGCGCGGATAGTTCCGCATCGGGCATCGTCGCCCAGAGCAGATACGACAGGCGCGAAGCGAGTTGATAGTCATCCAGCGGCGCAATGGTCTGTCCCACCTCCGGCTCCTTCTCCGGTGTGATGAACAGGAACTGAGGAGAAACAAGGACTGCCTTGAGCATCAGACGCAGCGACGCTGCGTAGTCGAGCTCGTTCTCCTGCGCCAGATCGAAGACCTGTAGCAACATTTCCAGTTCCGCTTCCGATGCTGGCCGGCGATAGGCGTTGCGGGCCAAGCGGGTCGCGACCGTTCTGGCGGCCGCGCGGAGATCGCTGCCTGGCGCGGGCGTGTCACCAAAAAGACGCTGTTGTATTTCCGTTGGTGGCTGATCTTTGGTCGCCAAAATATTGTTTAGCACTTCATTGGCGATGGCGAGATATTGTTCCGATTGAAGCGGCGATAGCGTATTGAGATACCCCTCGCCGAACACCTCATCTGGCAACGCTGCGGCGATGGCCGGATCCACTCCGAAAAGATCCCGCAGGGTGTTGCCATATTCCATCTTGGTCAGCCGACGGATTACAAACGCGCCTGGGTCCTTCGGGCTGAGAAATTTAATCGTATCCATCCAGTCTATGAACATCTGCCGCTCGTCATCGGTCGGCTGCATCTTCGCATCGTCGGGCGGCATGTCGTGCGCCTTGATATTGGCGAGTGCCTGCTTCCAAGTTTTGGTCGAGGAAGATGCTCCGGGTGCTGCTAGCGTCGGGGCAAAGTTGATACCGCCCTCCATTCTGTGAATACCATGGCAGTCCGTGCAGTAGGACTTGAAGAAGGGCGCGACGCGCTCCTCGAAGACCTTCTTTGTCTCAGCCTCGAGCGCCACAAAATCTTGCTCCTGGGCCGTTGCAGCCGCGGCCATGGTCAGGGTCAATAAAAAGCACAGGAAGTTTCTCAAATTTGCATCTTGAAGAAAGTGTCAGGAAGTAGGCAGGGCGGAAAGGTGGCGGGGTTGTTCCATCATAGCAACTCGGCTTGCCTTAGTCATCCTGCTTGGGGTGCAGCTCATGTTCCGGGGATTTTTCATTCATTGGTCGGTTTGTTGCCTGAGAGTTGCCAAAAAGAACGGCTCGGCACTACCGCCGCTTGCGAATCCCCCGATTGCAGCCTCGTTAATTGCTTTACGCGTAAATGATTGATGCGTAAAGTAATGGTGCTCGATTCCTTGCGTATCTTGCGTGGGTGGGAGCATGACTCAATTTACCCATGCTAGTTTCCAAGTTTCGAATGCCGGGTGGGCGTGCTGGCCCAAGTTCTATTAAAATGGGCTCTCAACTCCCCAAGGCCCTTTTGCAGAAAGCTCATCATGCGTGCGTCGATCGTTTTATCGCTGTGTGTGCTGTTTCCCATCAGTGAGGATTTGGGCCGTCGCCTAATCGCTCAGGAAACAACTCCCGACGATCTGAAGAAGCAGACCACAACTGTGGTGACATTCTCTACTCAAGACGATCATCGCGATATGCAGCAGCAACTCGGCATCACGAAGTTGCGTCCTGGTCCAAGTGGTGATCCAGACAATCCCAATGCAGCCAATACCGACGAAACGAAAGCCAATCCTTTTCCGAACCTCCCGGAACTCATGACGTTGAAAGACGGCACGAAGGTCACCACATCCCAGCAGTGGTGGAAGCAACGTCGTCCAGAAATTGTGGAAGACTTTGAACGCGAAGTGCTTGGGAGAATTCCCAGTGGTGTGCCTGCCGTTAATTGGAAAGTGGTAAAGTCGATAGAGAAGAAATTGGGCGAGACCGACGTCATCGAGAAACGACTGGTTGGTCAAGTTGACAACTCTGGTTGCCCAGAGATTGAGGTCAACATCATGATGTCTATCATCCTACCGAAAGAAACCCAAGGGCCGGTGCCTGCCTTGATGCAATTCGGTTTCACTGCTTGGGGTCTCGATGGGGAAGATGTTAACTTTGGCGGTCGCAGATTCGGAGAACCTCGTCCGGGTGGCCCGCCTTCGAAAGAACAGCAACTGGTCGAAGCCGGGTGGGCGGCTGTGACCATCAATGCCAACAGTATTCAGGAAGATTCCGGAGGCGAACAACAACGACGATTTGGCCCACCTCGGCCAGCAGGACAGACCGGCGGCGGTTTGACTCGCGGCATCATCGGCCTTTCCAACAAAGGGCAACCGCGCAAACCGGATCAGTGGGGTTCGCTGCGCGCCTGGGCCTGGGGAGCTTCTCGCGGACTTGATTACCTTGAGACCGAGCCGGCAGTAAACGCGAAGAGGGTCGGCATTGATGGAGTCTCGCGTTACGGCAAGGCAGCACTCGTTACCATGGCCTTCGACGAACGATTCGCCATGGCACTTGTCGCTTCGTCAGGTGAAGGCGGTGCGAGTCTCTATCGCAGGAACTTTGGTGAAGCCGTCGAGAACCTGACAGGTTCGGGTGAATATCATTGGATGGCTGGCAACTTCTTGAAATACGGTACGGCTGAATCTACGTTTGGCTCGAAGAACGCCAGCGATCTACCCGTTGATGCTCATATGTTGATCGCGTTATGTGCTCCGCGAATGACTTTCATCAGCTATGGCGTTCCCGAGAAGGGAGACGCATTGTGGCTGGATCAACAAGGCAGCTTCATGGCAACCATCGCAGCTCAACCAGCTTTCCGCCTACTCGGCGCGCGAGACCTGGGCCGCAGCGACGACTACAACAACGAGAAAATGCCGCCGGTCAATACGGACCTGCTCAGCGGCGAACTGGCCTGGCGGCAACATGATGGTGGTCATACCGATGTGCCAAATATTCCACACTTTATCAAGTGGGCCAATCGGCTGTTTGAAGAGTCGAAAGCCAAGTCGCGACTACAGCCGCAGCCAATCGTAACCTATCCACTGGGCGACCAATCGAAGGTGGACGGCGACTTGAGAGGCAAGCTGAACGGCCCTTTCCTGTTCCACAGCCAGATCCTTGAAAACACCGTGCGGAAGTATTGGGTCTATGTTCCTTCGACCTATACCGCAGACAAGCCAGCGGCCGTGTTGGTATTTCAAGATGGTGCCCGGGCCACCAATCCCAACGGCGTCTTGAGAGTGCAAAATGTCTTAGAGAATCTGAGTGTCAAGAATCAGATACCGACAACCATTGGCATCTTCATAACACCAGGTCAACGTGGCGCTGAGTTTCCCGAGGACATTGGCACAGGCAATCCCAATAATCGCGATCGCGAGTACGACGTACTCGACGACAAGTACGCGCGGTTCATTATCGAGGAGATGTTGCCCGAAGTTGGCAAGAGTTACAACTTGACATCCGATCCTGCCTTGCGAGCCATTGGCGGATCGAGCAGTGGAGCGATCTGCGCTTTCACCGTTGCCTGGCATAGACCTGATCAATTCAGAAATGTCGTCAGCATGATCGGTAGTTTTACCAACATCCACGGCGGGCATGTCTACCCTGACCTTATCTTAAAAGAGCCGAAGAAGCCGATTCGCATTTTCTTGCAGGATGGAATTCATGATCTGCGTAGTCCTCAGAACTTGGAACGCGATTGGTATCTTCAGAATCAAAAGATGAAAGCGGCGTTTACAGAAAAAGGTTACGATTTTGCGTTTGTCTTAGGCGAGGGCGGCCATTCCGACGATCACGGCGGCGCGATGCTGCCTCAAATGTTGCGATGGATTTGGCGAGACGCGCCGGGCATCGAGCCGCCCACCGACGACTTGGTGGCAGAAGCGGCCGCAATCAAACCCAACATTGCAGACCCGTTCCCAGGCTTGGATGAATCCAAGTCAGTGGACATGACTGGAACGTGGAAGTGGGAAAGAACCTTTGGCCCCAATCGAACACAATTCACTCTTGAGCTCACGATGGCGGGCGACAAAGTATCTGGAATTTTGATAACAAAACGCGGTGACGAAGAGCCTGCCTCACAGTCGATTTCCAATGTCGAACTTAACGGCAACCAGCTCGTCTTCGATGCTAATAGCCAGTTCCGCAATGTGAATGTTCCCACAACGTACGCCGCGATTGTCACAGATAACAAGATGGTTGGTTGGACGATGAGTGAATTCAACGGCAGCCAACGTGACACTCGCTGGGAGTGCAATCGGCAGTAACCCAAGCTTACCGCAGCCTGCTCGAACCAGGTTACTCCAAACTTTCAGAGTGACTCAGGCTGCGGCATAGGACTTTACTTACATCAAAGCGGTGCCAGGTGGCCCCGCACTCCAAAGGTGACTCCTTGGAGTGCTGCGGCGCAGCCGTAGCTTTGATGTGATAACCAAACTATACCGCGGCCTGCTCGAACCAGGTGACTCCAAACTTCCAGAGTGACTCAGGTTGCGGCTAAGGACTTTAGTTACATCAAAGCGGTGCCAGATGGCACCGCACTCCAAGGCTGACTCCTTGGAGTGCTGCGGCGCAGCCGTAGCTTTGATGTGAGAACCAAACTATACCGCAGCCTGCTCGAACTAGGTGACTCCAAACTTTCAGAGCGACTCAGGTTGCGGCTAAGGACTTTAGTTACATCAAAGCGGTGCCAGATGGCCCCGCACTCCAGGGGTGACTCCTTGGAGTGCTGCGGCGCACCGTAGCTTTGATGTGCTAAATCAAGGACAGGTCAAAAGGTCGATGTGTGCCTCAGCTATAATCAGTCTCATCTGCACCGGCAACCGCGAGAACAGTTAGAAGATAATGTGAATTGATCCCTGGCCGGCTGGTCGGATCTGCAGTCGTATCTACCGTAGGATGATGCTGAATGTCGAGTTACCCGCTCACCTATATCGAACACCCTGTGGATGGCCCAGTTGGCGATCTTCTTCTGTGTGGCTGGGAATTTACTGCCGACAGCAACTTGCCGGGTGTTTACGCACATCATGTTGTACCAGATGGCTGCGTAACACTGCTTTACAAAGCATATCCTCAACTGCCTCATGCGTTTCTGATGTTCATGGGGCCTCGCACCCGCGAGCACCGTGTTGATATTCGGGCGGGCGATCATTATTGCGGCATTCGCTTTTGGCCGGATTGTGGTGGTTTGATATTGGGCGTCTCCGCTCTTGAACTATTCGAAAGGTCCGAGCCATTGGTGAATCTGGCGCCCCATCTCTCAGGAGCTCTTGAAGAACAACTCCGCAATTGTCGACCACTAGATGCGATTTCGATCTTGTGTCGGTTTGTGGCTCGACGTCGCGATCAATGTCCAGTCGTAGATCCAATTGTTCGACGTTGCTTACAGGCGATTCAAGCGAGTGATGGAAACTGCTCGATACGTGAGATCGCGGATCAACTAGAAATCAGCCCACGCCAGTTGCAACGTCGCTTTCGAACCCGAGTTGGGATAACACCTAAAGAGTACTGCCGCATTCGGCGAATGCGTCACGCTTTGTCCAACGTCGTGCAGCCCAAACCCAAGGGTTGGAGCATTGTCGCCGCGGAAAGTGGTTTCGCCGATCAATCGCATCTGACGCGTGAAGCGATCGACCTAACAGGCATGTCGCCGTCGCGTTTTGAAGATCGTGTCCAGCCCATTCACCATCGCAATATCAAACCGTGAATCAGACTGTGGATGTCGCAATTATTCAAGACATCGCCAAACCCTGACGGAATAATATCTCGAACGTTCATCGCAGCGCTGTGTGATTTCAACTCGCTATCGTGCCCGTGCATCCAAGCCACGTCCGAAAGTAGAGGTCGAAAATTGCTGCAACTGAACCAAATCTGTCTCACGATTTGATAGTCATCGCTTCCCAAAATTAGGAGTTCTACAGATGCAGTCGATCCGCTGGTTCTCGCTCTTGATCCTCCTCAGCCTTGTCTCGCTACCACTTCACTTGGTCCGCGCTCAATCGAATCCTAATCCGGAGG
This sequence comes from Rania fehmarnensis, assembly GCF_056494185.1. NCBI lineage: Bacteria > Pseudomonadati > Planctomycetota > Planctomycetia > Pirellulales > Pirellulaceae > Rania > Rania fehmarnensis. The sequence continues at coordinate 6,409,279 of NZ_CM151398.1, read as the reverse complement.
TTGGCAAAACAGCTATGGCTAAACTCTCGTCACTCATCGGACGCTGGGAAGGCGAGGCAACGATCATGCAAGGTCCAGGTCGCATACTAAAAGTCAAGCAATCCGAGGTCGTGCAGAAGAAACTCGATGGTAATGTCCTGCTGATTGAAGGAACAGGGCGCGAGAACTCAGCTACAGATGGCGAGAAGATCGTATTTCAAGCCTTAGCCGTTTGCAACTTCGATCCCATCAGCCAGAAGTATAAGTTCCATGCCTTTCGAGATAACGGGATGTCGATTGTGGCAGATGCCGAGCTGACCGATACCGGCTTTATCTGGGGCTTTGAAGATGGTCGTGGAGGAAAGATCCGCTACACCGTGACGCTCAAGGGCGATACTTGGACAGAAATCGGTGAATATCTCGTCGAGGGCCAACCCGCACGAAAAACTTTTGAAATGACGGTAAAGCGTATTTCGGAAGCTCGTTAATCGCCGCGTAGTCAATGGTCTAATGGAAACAAAGCCTGGCCCTTGCGCAACTGGGCGTCAGCCTTGGGCTAGGACGCATGCCTCAAAAATCAGCGCCAAACTTTTAGCTTGCCAAATGAAATTTCCCCACCTGGCAATTTCGTTTACGAATGCGATAAGGGACAAGCGCCAGCAGTCCGGTGGCTATTAGGAACATCGAAGAAGGCTCCGGTACGGTATGAACCCCACTGGCAAAGCCCACCTGTGGATCCGTTAAACTGTTTACTGCACCCATTCGTCGGTACAGAGGAACTGGCGGATTAAGTGGAGGCGGAATATGACTACCGCTCGGCGGCAGAGTAGTGATGCCCGGCAAGGACAGCGTGTGGGGAATGCGATTGTAGAAGGTGCTACCACCTGCATCGACTTCGAAAAAAACATCAAAGAAGCTATCGCCTGATACAAAACCGGTTGGACCAACAAGCACAGGCAAGCCGATCGGCGAAGAGACCACGTTGGTGATCTGGCCCAATGTGGGCGCCTGCTGCACGCCGTTGTCCGCCCCGATCCGCACAACCATGGGCCCGACATTAACACTGGTTCCCGTCAATGTCAAACCGAGAATCTCCGTATCAATGAAGCTAGACGCCGTACCATCGCCTAAACCTTGTTGCTGTTGTCTGACAATGGAAAAAGGACCCGAAGTCAGTGTGACCAATTCAGTAAAACCACCCGGAAAAAATGGATCGTTGATTTGAATGGTAAAGTCAGCTGTCGAATTGGTGACTGTATCAGTGCCCGCGATAACGATACCAGCCCTCGCTAACGATGGCATCTGACTTGCCATCCCAAACATACATACGAAAGCAATAAGTCGACTCGTGCAGTTGCTCATCGCCTTTTCCCGTTTGGAGTAGAGATTTTTGTGGACGCGTGGCAAGACGTCATGGCCGCGTAGAGTTTCTTTCGCTCGGCCCGACGAGCTACCAACACTTCAATCACTTCGAACATCTAGATCATTCTTACGACAAATGCGTCCGACCGGAATCAATAGACCTGCCAAAACGTGCATCGAGAAATCCACCATAATTCGAAAAAAATGGGGCAGGTCTGGGTCAGGTCTCATTTAATGGAGCATTGATCCTCCTCGCTAGTGATGGTTCGATTGGTGATGGTCAGTTCCGCTTACGTTTCGGGAACGCCAAGCAGTCGTTCGCATAATTTTTAACCAGGTCAGTTACATTCACAGAAGACCCTCGCGACCGACCATTTACGATGGGGTTGATCCATTGTTATCCGAACGTTGTGGTGTCCTCCAAACAAGGCGGAATCTTGTACCACCGTCACTGCGTGCGACGAGTTTAGAATGACTTGGACGTAAAAGCCGCTAGAATTAGCAGTCGGGGATTCAAGTCTGCCCTGCATTACTCGTGGAGCGTATGCAGATTTCAGACTGGATCGGGTCAACGTAAGCTCTCACTTTCGATAGCAGTAGAACATGTGCGATCAAGATCATTTTGACGAAGATGTAAAAAAGTACTCCCGCAGAGATTTAGGCGTTATGGTTTCAGCCGGAGTTGGGGCCGCCCTTTTGTTACCGAAATCGGCTTTTGCCGCGGAAGTGGCTGAGAACGAAGTAGAAATCAAAACGCCGGATGGTGTTTGTGATGCGTACTTCGTAACACCTAAAGAAGGCGCCCATGCAGCAGTGATTGTGTGGCCCGATATCTTCGGCTTGCGTCCGGCGTTCAGGCAGATGGGCAGGCGGCTAGCCGAATCTGGTTACAGTGTTCTGGTAGTCAATCCATTCTATCGATCCAAGAAAGCGCCTGTCGCCACGGACGCTAGCAGCACACCGATTCAAGAGGTCTTTCCGCTAGCGAGAACTTTGAGCGAGAAGACGCACAACGTAGATGCCAAAGCACTGATCGAGTGGCTGGACGCCCAGCCGCAAACCGACAAGAAAAAGAAGATCGGTACGATCGGCTATTGCATGGGGGGCCCCATTGTCATGCGAACCGCAGCGGCCGTACCTGAACGAGTTGGTGCTGGTGGGACATTTCATGGTGGTGGACTCGTTACCCAAAAGCCAGATAGTCCTCACCTGTTGATACCCAAGATGAAAGCTCAGTTTCTGATTTGCATTGCCGAGAACGATGACCAGAAAGAACCAGAAGCTAAGGATGTGCTGAAGGAGTCGTTTGCTCAAGCCAAGCTTCCTGCGGAGATCGAAGTCTATAAAGCTGGGCATGGATGGTGTCCACCTGACACGAAGGTCTACAACCAGGAGCTCTCCGAAAAGGCTTGGTCTCGTTTGCTTGTTTTGTTCGAGAAGGCGTTGGGGTAATTTTAGTGGGTGGACGCTTTCAACTGGCAGGTATCGGCACGCAAGATCGCGGCAAACCTTTTGAGGAGGTCCGAAAGTGTGCAAGTCGGGGCCTGACCCGGGCCTGACCCCGTTTATTCAAAGTTTGCGATCTTTGTTTGCACCGCTTCGAAGCAAAGTTCGCGCAAAGTCTGCCGGATTCCAGAGCTAACCACAGAGGCACTGAGACACAGAGAAAAACCCTGTTGCGGCAGAGTATATCCGGCCGGAACCCGCAACACACTCTCACTCCAAGGCGCTGACGCGCAAAGGCGGAAGCACGAAGCTTTGCGCCTTGGCGCCTTGGCGTGAGACCTCTTCACAATGCCTTTACTGCCATATTGTTTTCCTCTGTGTCTCTGTGTCTCTGTGGTTAACTCTTCGCTTGCTCAATTCTGGCATCGTGACGAGTCAGGTACTCAAAGTTTGCGATCTTTGTTTGCATCGCTTCGAAGCAAAGTTCGCGCAAAGTCTGCCGGATTCCAGAGCTAACCACAGAGGCACTGAGACACAGAGAAAAACCCTGTTGCGGCAGAGTATATCCGGCAGGAACCCGCAACACACTCTCACTCCAAGGCACTGACGCGCAAAGGCGGAAGCACGAAGCTTTGCGCCTTGGCGCCTTGGCGTGAGACCTCTTCACACTGCCTCTACTGCCATATTGTTTTCCTCTGTGTCTCTGTGTCTCTGTGTCTCTGTGTCTCTGTGTCTCTGTGGTTAACTCTTCGCTTGCTCAATTCTGGCATCGTGACGAGTCAGGTACTCAAAGTTTGCGATCTTTGTTTGCACCGCTTCGAAGCAAAGTTCGCGCAAAGTCTGCCGGATTCCAGAGCGAACGTCAACTCTTGTCACCTGTCCCTGCCGAACACGGCTTGCCCGTGAAATGTACGGTATCTCAATTGATACTTTTTCCGAGATTTTTTTTAATTCTCGGTGCCAAAACCGCTAAAAGGTCTTGGCAGGTTCCCTATAAAACAGTGTAGCCGCGTTGCAAGCTGCAAGATGTGCGTGGCACAATGCTGGCACAAATGCTGGCAAAAATGCTAGCCATGTTTGGACCCTTTCCCGAAAGGATGCCTGGCCGATGTTGGCGAAACTGAAGACGCTCTCGCTGTTGGGAATTGATGCGCCGCAGGTGGAAGTGGAAGTCGATGTCTCGCCGACATCGATGCCCAAGACCATGCTGGTCGGTTTACCGGAAGCGGCCGTGAAAGAGAGCACACATCGCGTTGAGCGGGCCTTGGTCAACAGCGGCTTCATGCGCGCCAGTGATCGCATCGTTATCAACCTTGCGCCGGCTGAGCTGCCCAAGCAAGCGGCTTCGTTTGACCTGCCCATCTCGCTAGGGATCTTGGCCGCTAGTGGTCAGATGCAGTCGGAGAAGTTCGATGACTATGCCGTCGTGGGAGAGCTGGCGCTGGAAGGTGCGACTCGGCCAGTGAAGGGTGCGCTATCGATGGCGATGGCCGTGCGCGAAGCGGGTTTGAAAGGGATTGTGGTCCCCAAAGAAAACGCCGGCGAAGCTTCGGTAGTTGAAGAAATCGAAGTTATCCCAGTGGCGTCGCTCACCGAAGCTGTGGGCTTCTTTACCGGTATGCTGGACATCGATCCTCATCCGTCGAATTTGAACGAACTGTTTGCAGAGTACAGTCGCTATGACATCGACTACGCCGACGTCCGCGGCCAAGACGTCGCCAAACGAGCTCTTATAATCGCCGCCGCGGGCTCACATAATTTATTAATGCTAGGGCCACCAGGGTCAGGCAAGACAATGCTGGCCAAGCGTTTGCCTACAATTATGCCTACGCTGACGGCTGAAGAATCCATTGAGACCAGCCGGATATATAGTGCGGTGGGGCGTTTGCCACCTGGTCAACCGTTGATGGCGACTCGACCGTTTCGCTCGCCGCATCATACGATTAGCGATGCGGGTCTGGTTGGTGGCGGCAGTCCGCCTTCGCCCGGTGAGATCAGTTTGGCTCATCATGGTGTGCTGTTCTTAGATGAACTGCCCGAGTTCAACCGGCGGACGCTCGAAGTGATGCGGCAACCGCTGGAAGATCGCATCGTGACCATCTCGCGAGCCCTGCGCAGCACGACCTTTCCCGCTAACTTTATGTTGGTGGCTGCGCTTAATCCGTGTCCGTGCGGTTTTCGCACCGATCCACGCCGGACATGTAACTGCACACCCGTGCAAGTTGAAAGATACATGGCTCGCATCTCGGGTCCGCTGCTCGATCGCATCGACATTCACATCGAAGTGCCCGCTGTGCCTTTTCAAGAACTATCAGCCGGCACGCCGGGCCAGTGTTCCCAGGAGATGCGCACCGACGTGTTGACAGCTCGCCAGTTGCAATTGAAACGTTTCAAAGGCGAGTCAATTCAAACCAATGCGCTAATGAATAGTCGTCAACTGCGTCAATATTGTGTGCTCGACAACATCTCGCGCAACGCGCTGCGTGACAGCGTACACGAGATGGGATTATCAGCTCGCGCCCACGACAAGATCCTCCGCGTGGCCCGCACCATCGCCGACCTTGCCGGCAGCGACTCCATCGAACTTCACCACCTCCACGAAGCCATCAACTATCGCATGCTCGATAGACAACTCATGCAATAAATGGGGCAGGTCTAGACCTGACCCCGTTTATCGCGCTGGAAACGGTGTTGCGACATCTGCGGAATCGCCACCGGAAGATTTGATGGCTAAGTGTTGAGCTACCGAGTTACACCTGGAACTGCTTCACTGTGGCTCGTTCGCCATTTTCTCGAGGACTTCGCGTACACCCTTGTTGGCATTGCCCAGGAACTTCTTTTCTTCGTCACCTGCGAGCTCCAGATAATCCTCCATGGTCATGTCTTCGTCCATTCTCGCCTGGAGCACGAACAGCACTTCCAGTTGCTTTATGCTCAGGTTCTCAAATAAGTTAAGTCTGGGCGGCGGGGTAATCTCTTTCGGTGGTTTTCTCAGAACATCGGCTTCCAGAAACTTCTGCTTCTTGATCTTATTGACAAGCTGCTCCTGCTGTTCTTCACTGAGCTTGCCTAAACGCCAAAAAGCAGCTGAGTAAAAAATTGCTAAACCAAGGTCCCGAGCGTTTTCTGTAATAAAGGCAGCTTGTTGATCTGGAGGCAGCGCCTCGCTAATTAGCTCGCTCATCTTCAACTCAGAGTCAATTTCATCTGCGACGACCTTGGTCCAAAACGCTGTATCAGTCTTGCTTAGTTTTTCGGCCTCGGTCATGTGAGTTTTGCGTTTGTCCAAACAACGTTCCACTTGCGCGCGAAGCTGACTTCGAGCCTCTCGCTCAAATTTCCAACCACGACCTGAAATCCTAACGCCTTGCAAAATTAGCGTTAGTCCACCATTCGATGCGTAGAATGTCTTTAGTTGAAGTGCGGGTGCCATCGGCTGGTCCTCCGTACCGAGCGCGACTGGCTGGGATGGGTCTTGGGATTTCGACTGAGATGCAAGAGTCGCCAAAACCAGAGTACATGCAACGAACGCAATCGCTTTTGAGCAGACCATCTGAATAGACTTCCATCTCTATTTACTCATATACTCATCGGTACGGAAGTTGCGAAATAGGCGAGTTTTGTCTTGATAACCAGCGAAAACCAAAGTACCTGTAAACTTGTCATATGTCCAGATCGGCACTTGTATTCTGAGGGTCACTAAGTAGACGCGATGTGTTTTCTTCGTTGCAGCGAAACAATTTGTGTGGTGCATTCTGCTGCAGACACTTCCACTTCGGTAACGAGCCCCCTCCCGGAGCCTAGCTTAACGCTGGCTCCGACCTCCCCCAAGCAAAGCTTGGGAGAGGTGACGTAAAGCCCTCCGCACAACTGACTGAAAAGCTGTACGATCTGAGTACATTGTAGGAAAAGGAGAGAACCGGTGACCACGCATTAGTTTACACATAAAGCAATTGCCAATGAAAGTAACTTGATTGCATTACGCATAAAGTATGAGCTAACCGCACGGGCCGTCTTTCTACCCTTTGTAATCAAAGGGGAAAAGGGAATTGAAGGGTTTCGCGTTCATGGGGATTAACTCTTGTTCTGGCGAAGTTCATGGAAAGAAAAAGCATAGCGCAATCAAGTTGAAGCAGAGATGTTAAGCTTTATAAAATGTTCTGCAAATATCCAAAGTTTATGAGCGCTAGCAAGTTGGAATTGTGTTATCTTGCGTTTTGGTCTGCTGGTTTTCCAAAAGGACATTCGAATCCGATACGGTTACCCACAATTTTATATATTGGGCTGTACCGGAGGGTGTGCGAGTGATCTACCCTTGGTTTGGAGCAAAAGCATGTTTCGATGTGCTATCGCGTTTCTGCTCGGTGTATTGGCATGTCCCGTCTTGGCAGTCGATCCGATTCAGTATCAAACAGCGTATTTGCAGAATGGGCAAGAAGTTGAGTTTGCTTTAGACGATGCAGCGATACGCAAGACGCATCGAATATCCCTTCAAGGAGTGCTCGGCGGTAAAGGTAGGTTGCTACTAGATGGCAATGTCTGTGCAACCAATGGGTTCGGTGATACGAACGGCTGCACGAAAGTTTATTTTCCCCCACTAGATGTGGAGCTCCTGGAACTGCAGGTCGACGACCCGCTGGTGCTGAACAGAAAGCTCTATGCTGTTAACACGTTCGGGAAGGTCAAGAATTACACGCTGCGTCTGGTTGTTCCCGCTGACGCATCCGCTGCACCCAGGCTACTGTTGAATTCGCACATTGCGCCGGACATCGTGCTACGCACGTTAACGTTGGAACCAGGCGTGGTGAAACCGGAGCAGCGCGGCGGTGGTAACGGCGAAACGAAGGTGGTCACGATCGCTGACTTTGCTTTCTCACCTCCAATTGTGACGATCCATGTGGGAGACTCGATCAAATGGGTCAACAAGGATGCGAGCATTCACACCGCGACCAGGGAAGACGATCCGGCATTTGACACCGGAGCTCTGTCGCAGGGCGAAGAGAAGACGATCGTCTTCAACGAGTCGAGCGGCGAATCTGGATTTGAATATATCTGCTCGCCTCACCCATTCATGAAAGGCCATGTCGTCGTGCTGTCGGCGCCCTCCAGCACGGATGGCATTGAAAGGCATTCCCAAGGGTTAGAGCTAGCTCGCAAGCATGGTTGCCTGAAATGCCATTCGCCCGACCAGAAAAAAGTGGGGCCAGCCTATTCGGCTGTCGCCGATCGTTATCGCGACAGTGCCAAAGCGGAGGAACTGTTGACGAACAAGATTCTCGGCGGAGGTAAAGGCAACTGGTCCGAAGTCACCGGTGGCGTGTTGATGCCACCGCATTCTCGCTCGCTCTCAGACGATGAGGTGAAAGAGCTGATCGCTTGGCTGTTGTCTCAGTAGTTGAGCAGGCCGAGCACGACTGAAGAAGTTTAGATAACGCGAACACCCGGTAGTATGAGGATTGAACTCGATGGCGATTTTCAGTCATAAGTTGTACAACGGTATTCTGCCTTTGGTCACCCTGGCCGTTAGTTGCGGGATGCTGGCCAAGTTGGCATCGGCTGAAGACTTGAAGGTCATCTTCTTTGGGTTAGGAGAAGGGACTGTTACGTCCTCGCCTGGGGGCGTCAATGCGCCGGGGGATTGTGACGAGTCCTTCGGTACTGGTGCAGCGGTCACCTTAACGGCCACTGCGTCGCCTGGTTCATCGTTTGTCGGATGGGAAGGCGATGCGTCGGGGGCGGCCAATGTCGTCACCGTGACAATGGATGCAAACAAAGCGGTGAGAGCGGTGTTCGCGCTCGACACACCGATTCCGACTCTGCGCGACTTCTTGAAACAGACCTTCGAAGACAGCGACGTGGACATCGGATCGGACGTGATCACGATACCAGGTCATGGACTGGCTGACGGACAGAAAGTTCGCTTTGAATCGGCTTCGCTTCCGCCAGGGATTCAGGCCAATACAACGCATTTCGTCAGGCGTGTCGATGCTGATCGGTTTGGAATCGTGGCTTGGTCTGTAGCACCTCCAAGGAGAATGGCTGTCGATATTACCGCTGCCAGCACCGGCGCGATTCACACAGTTTATCCCGAAGGGCCATCGCCCGAACAACTGCAACGCTACTTGGATGCCAACCCGATCGTCACTACAGCAGATCGCTTTCTGGCCGCGCTCGATCCAGAATACAAGTTCAACTGGATTTTAATGACTCGTTCAGAAAGTCTGCAAACGGGCGTAGCCAAGTATCCACGCATCCTGTTGCCCAGTAGTCGAGCGGACTTTGTGTTTACGATTGGGTTGGTGACGCACGGTTCGTTTCCTGGGTCACATCCCAACGCAGTGGAATATATGCAGTGGGATCCGGGTGAGAAGAACTTCAGGTTCCATGAAGTCGTCCTGAATACTATTCCAGACCTGCCCATCGGCGGCCCCACTGATTTCCCTGCTCGCGTGCGCGGTGTGATCAAGGATGACACCAAGTGCTCCAAATGCCATTCGACCAGAAATGTTTTTAATGATGACAGCAGGCACGGTGGGACGACTGGATTTCCGGTTGGATTGGTGAAGGTCAAGAACAAGCCCAACTGGGATGCTTACGACAGTTGGGGCGGGATGTTGCCGTTTAATCGCGATCGAATTTATCAAGGCACGGTGGAAGCGGCCGCGTTTCGGCAGATCTTTAATCTCTGGAACTGGCGCAACAGTTCCGAAAACGACTCGATCCGGCGCATCCTCGAGCAATTAAGGCTACAGGCGAATGATGCGGCGGATCAACACAAGATCACGCGTCTAGCCGACGGTCGAATTCGATTCGGATTTGATCCTGAAGATCCGCCAAGCGAGGAACTACTTCCGGTTGGCTCTTTTCCGGATGTGATGATCAACTACAGTTTCAACCGCAATGTTGGTACTGGATCTGGCACGGAGGTAAAACGAGGCGGCAGCTTTGTCACGCTGCAGCATTCCGACTTCCCAAGTGATGAAGGCAGAGGTGTACAGCTGTTCGATTTTCTCGGCGGTTTGGACGGGCAATACAGTGCTTATCCAAACCAGACGCGCGTCGCTGACGAAGTTATCTCTCATAAATATGCACTTGGCAACGTACCGATCGATGTTCGTCCGATTGCCTTGGCGGTCACGCGTTTCGCGCGAATGGGCGGCAGTGCTCAAATATTGCAAATTAGCGGTTCCAATGTGATCAGCGCTGTACCGGGAGCGCCACTCCGCATTGATATGTCATTTTTTGATGATAGGAGTGGATTAAACATCGAGCAGATGATTCAAGACACACGGACGCGGGCACAGGTGTTGGCACCGCAGCGCGATCGTGCGCAAAGCCTAACTCGTCGCCGAGCGGATATCCAGAAACTGAATCTTGATCGGACGGGTGATTTTTATTTGGATCGGACACCCATGCCGGGTGAAAATCAAAATGGTCTGATTCAGCAATATGGCGAATTCACAATGCAGAGGGACAGCACGGGCATTGACAGATTGCGCCAGGAAGTATTTCGTCGTTTCTCAGATCTTAGCTTGGCTATAGAGGGTAGCATCACTTCACCCGACCAGTCGGAGATGGGAGGCTACTATGTTGATCGTGAAGAGTACTCCAACAATATCCAACCGATGGCTCTGTACCGATACTTTCTGGAGCCACTGGGAGTTTCGGTTGACAAGTGGTCGATGAGCGTACGCGGACGCTCACGTGCCTACAATTTTGCCGATATTTTTGGGACGTATACCAATATCCTCAATGGCGATTTGAGCGATAGCTTGACCAACCAATACAGAGATCCAGCGGATCCGATGCGTTTCTTGGATCCCAATGTGCCAAAGGACTTGATTGAGATGGTCAATATCACCTTGGGTTCTCTGCCAGACCCGAGTGAGGTGCCCACTTTCACTGACATCCAGCGGATCCTTAACAAGAGCTGCATCGAATGCCACGGCGGACTCAACTATCCGCCTTACAGCAATGCAGGCAGGTTTGTCGATCTGTCCGAACAAGAGAACCCGCCAACGTTGACCCCTGTGGAAGATTCTCGATTGTCGCGGTCCCATACACGCACATCCGCCCTGGCCGATCGAATTCGAGACCTGCTCAGTCAAACCAGTGAGGACTGCGAAATTGGCGGCAGTGTCCCCGATGACCTGATGCCCTGCCAAGGCCCACCGCTAACAAGAGCCGACATTCAGACGTTTGGGCGGTGGGTGGACGGGGGCAGTCCGTTTTCGCATGGCGATCCGCATTTGCGAACTGTCGACGGGACACGCTACGACTTTCAAGCCGCTGGTGAGTTCGTTTTGCTGAGCGGGCTAGGTACCGAAATCCAATCACGCATGACAGCGGTCAACACTGCCGGACCATTGGGGCCCGACGGTCACACGGGACTGACCACGTGTGTCAGCGTCAACTCGGCTATAGCAATTCGCACTTTTAATGATCGTGTAACGTACCAACCGAATTTGAGTGGTCAGCCAGATTCAAAGGGAATGCAGTTGCGAGTCAACGGTAAGTTGGTGTCGCTGAACGACCTGCCGATGCGTTTGCCGTCGCGTGGAAGAATTGTACGCACCGACAGCCAACACGGGATCCAGGTCCATTTGTTCGGTGGCGGTTCAATCATTATCACGCCCACCTGGTGGCCGCACCAATCGATTTGGTACATGAATATCGATACCCTGAACATACGCGCCACGCGTGGACTGATGGGTGTGATTGCCCCCAAGAACTGGCTGCCTGCGTTGCCCGGCGGCGAGTTGCTGGGACCAAGACCGGCGGATTTGAACGATCGATTTCAGATGCTGTATGAGAAATTTGGAAACGCCTGGAGAGTCACCGACGATACGACACTCTTCGACTATGCTCCGGGTACCTCGACAGCTACGTTCACTGAAAAGTTGTGGCCACGAGGTGAATCAGGCGATTGCAAAGCCCCAATCCCCGGCCGTGCCCCAGTACAGCCGCTACCGCCGATTGCGCGAGAAGAAGCCACGAAACTAGCGGCCGACATTGTAGATCCTGCTCTCCGGGAGAACTGCATCGCTGACTTGATGGCCACCGGCGATCGAATTTTCTTAGAAACCTATCTCCAAGCCGATAAGATCCTTCGAAGTCGACCCGCAGCTCCGACGCTGATTTTTCCGATCGACAACCTGGCGGCTTTGTCAGCACCGATCGACTTTCAGTGGGCTCCACTGGCAAACCAGGACGTGGATGGCGTGACCTACAAACACTACGTTTGGCCGGTCGAAGAAATGCCGGATGATAACGACGCAGTCCCGATTGCATTGCCGGAAGGTGAAATCAAAAATTCCTTTACCAGGACACTTGGTAAATTCGATCCAGGAAAGTCCTATTACTGGAAGATCATCGCTGAAGACAAACATGGATCGCGCAGCGAAAGCCAAATACGTCGCTTCCAGTTGAGGCCACCGAAAGCTCCTAGTCCATAAACGGAATTGTAGGACGGGTCTCCAGGCCCGTCCGAGTTGCATGTAGTTTCTGTTCTCGACTTGATCGTTCACGTTCGTGCCGATGCGCCATGGGATCCACCATGAATGGATCGTCCTGATTTGAAAAACGGGGTCAGGACTGGGTCAGGACTCAATTGCAGTCCGAAAGCGTGCAAGTCGAGACCTGACCCAGACCTGCCCCCACTTTCTCAGCGAAGGCTTGGAATTGGGAAAATCTCAGCCCGTTCGATTGGATTTATGCACACCAAGCCCTGAACTGCTCCCTATAAGATAGTGCCGCAGTTAACGCGTAGCTGAATTTGAGAGATTGATGGCAGGTTCGTAGCTCGACTGGTAAGAGTTCAGAGGCTCGAGCTGCGCGCATACCGCGGGCGATTCCCGCCTACCTTATGCTCGATAGGCAACTGATGTAATAAAAGGGGTGACCCAGATTTTGCTATGCGCCGAGTCAAAAACGGGTCGTTCTTCTTTTTGCTTAACTAATTGCATCGATCCGGTTCCTTGCTTCAGGCCGCCGTGCGCCCCTCATCCCCCGGCCCCTTCTCCCCCAATGAGTACATTGAGGGAGAAGGGGAGAACCGAGTCCGTTGCACTAGTTTACACATAAAGTAATCACAAACTGAAGTAAGCTTAGTTACTTTACGCATAAAGGAAGAGCTAACCGCAGGAGTTTAGGCAACCGGCGCTTTGGTTGGATCGTGCTGGACCCACCAGTCATTGACACAGCCAGGCACGGGGATAGCAGTCGCGTTGGGCAGCTCGATCATGAACGCTTTGTCGATGATGTGCAGCTTGAGTTGATGCACTGCCGAATCATGAACATGCTTCAGAACGCTCGAGCGCAAGTCAGGCGTCGGGTCCGATGCCAGTTTAGCTCTAGCGACGATATTTAGAATTACTGCATGAGCCTGGATTGAGCGTGGAATCAGATGCAGCACGGCTCGGCCGGCGATCACCAGGTAGATCCGTAATGCATCAGCCGTCCACACCGAAAATATGTGCGTTGCCTGCTGCTTGAACGCTGCATCCAACAGACGCGTCACCAATTCATCTATCTCGTTATCCATCTCGCGTAAAGCTGGGCTCACGGCACCAAGACTTTGCAGAACGTGAGGTACCTTGCGCGATAATCGAAACTTGGGGCCCCGCGGCTCTAGCTTGGAACTATCAAGGCTGTCAAGATCGAATGGTGCCACATGCTCATCGCATGAGACTATGTTCTCGGGGACAGTGTCGTAATTCGGAGGCATACTGCCGAGCGATAGGAAATCTCTACGGGCGAAACTCGAAACGGCACCGCATGAAATATCCCCGCACAAATCGTCTTCAACTTCGTTTTGATGGTCTTTCGTGGAGATCAGGCTAGCCGAATCAAGTTGAGGGATAAGCATATCCCAGCCTTCGGGCATTTCGCTCGGCACGACAACTGAGTGGAGCGGGCCAACTGACCTTACCTGGTGGGTATGGTCCACCGCGACGAAAGCGGTCAGTCGCGACAAAACATGGCACTCGAGCGAGCAGGCTACAATGTCTCGCTGCAAGTGCTTGTCACTCCTGGCAAGCGAACACAACCGATCCTCCAGGCTCCGCACCCGCTCTTTGCCCCAGAGCGGCAAGAGAATGGATGCTGTCGAGCCCGAGAGACTCTGTGCACCAACCTGCTCGTCATACCACTTGCCATCCGACAAGCGCCCGCGAACCTTTATTGACAATTGCTCCGGATTTCGACAACGCCCATAAATGACCTGAGTGCGACCTTCGTATAAGGTATTGATACCCAGAGGGGCCAAATCTAACGACTCATTTGAAGTGTTGGTAATGGTAACTTCGGTAAGCGCCGGGTTGCCAATTTCGTTGCCGAATCGGTTGAGAGCAGCTATCATCCGTGCTTCGGATTCCACCAACTCGGCAGTACCAGAAGTGCGATCGGCAATTCTCTTCAAAAGCCCTCCGTTGACTGCTTCATCGATTCCGAGGCAATACATTCGCGGCAAACATTCTTGCGGCAACGCCTCGATGACGCGGAGAATGGAGTCTTCGCCAGTTATCTGGCCATCGGTGATCAGTACGATCGCACCAGATCGCTTGTCACTGAAGGATGGTTGACTTTGGAAGACCGAAAGGCCAGCGTGAATGGCAGTGCCCAGTTCGGTACCACCGTTGGCATCAATCGTACGCAACCAGGTGCGGGCCTGCAGAATAGTCTGATCGGTTACCTCGATCCAATCTTCCGTGCCTTTGCTGTGATGGGCTGCGTGATATGCATCCAAGCGGTCATCAAAGGCAATTAAGCGAAAGCGGTCACCTGGTTGCAAGCTACCGAGAAGGTCGGCCACACCGCGTCGCGCCGCGGCGATTTTCCAACCCGACATGCTGCCGCTGCGATCGATCAGGTACAGGACGTCTTTGTGCTGAACACCACTGCGACGAGGTGGAACGAGCGTCAAAGCAAAGGCTGCGCGTTGATCTGTGCCTGCACTGGATGCGGTTGATTCACATACCAGACTACTAGCCATTCGATCGGTCAGAAGCTGGCCCCGGAGAATGAAATCGCGATTGACGCGTTCGCCGGGGTTGATTTGCAATCGACAAGTCTTACCGCCGCCTGGTTCGCTGGTGGCAGTTTCTTCAATGACCACCGTATGCAAACTGCTGGTCACCTGCTCGATCCAATTCTCGACGCACGGCAACTGTCCCATGTCCAGATCGACGACGATGCGCAGATCGATGGGGCTCTTAAAGCCCTTCAACCAAGTTGGTGGAGTTACGGTCGAGGCATCGGGCACCTGGTCCGTATCGGCGGTCACACCCGGGCCACTCGCAGATCGAGGTAGCGGAATGCCGGAGGTATAGCGAGGCGCTACGACCAGTGGTAGCCTTAGCGTCCATTGGCCATCGACCGCCGTCAATTGATGCACGGTCTGGATGCAGACCTGTACCGCTTCCCCGGGCGCGATGTTACCGACTGACATCAGAAATGTTTCGGGGCGATTCTCTTCCAACAGCGCTGCACGATGTCCGCTTTCAATCGCCTGCTGGTATTTCTTGCGAGCGGCTTGACGCTCCTTCAATTCGGCCACGATAACGCGCTGGCCAACTCGCATCTCGCAAGCTACGACCGCTTGACCGATCGCCATCGGAAAGAGGTACTTTGCTTCGATCGATTCGCTGAACGGATTGACAAAGGTTTGCACAAGCGTGGTGTGCGTGGCCAGGGCCAGCATACGCGTGTGATAACTCAACTGGCGCAGCGGTAGATTTCCGCAGTCAGATTCCAAGGCGCCAAAACCACGGGCAGGTTCAGTTGAGCTATCGTCAAGAAACTGATTGAACTGAATATTCATTCGCAGGGCTTCCAACGCAACGGGTAGAAACAAAGTCATAACCAAATTACGCGCTTAGGGTCGAATGAGTTTTTGTCGAATCAGCTCCTCAATAAGTGGTTGGGCTGCGGCTTGGATAGCAGCAGCATCTATTGCCGGCTGGTCGCCGCTAGCAGTTAGCGTAACATTCAGCCGAACACCTGTCCTGAGCCACAATTCCACCGTGGCCTGCACCTGCAGTGGCTGAACGCTACCTGAGAGCCCTTCAGCCACGATGGGCTTTGTGCAACTCTCAGGTAGCGCCGCGGGCGTAAGCCAAAAAGGCTCATCAGCCGCTGAGGGAGGGGCAGCTACAGTCTCAGTCGTTTTGGACTTCTGACGAAATCGATCGGTTCTTTGTCGCTTGCGTTTCTCCAGTTGCTTATCGGCCGCTGTCCAAAAATCCGCGGGTAGTCCCGCCAGGCTGGCCAAGCGACTGTTGGGCAGTCCCACCATTCGCTGCTGAATGTCGGACAGTGACATCTCCTGAGCTTGCAGACGCTTGATGGCCACCAACTGCAGGACATGCGATTCGTTATACAGGGCCGTCCTGCCTTGCATTTTTGCAGGCGGCTTGAGCAATCCCAGCGTCGTGTAGTAGCGAATCGTTCGCGTATCGGGCACTGGCCGAATGCGAGCCGAGTCGGCCGGCGAATAATCGCCGCTAACGAGCGCCGAAGCCACCAACTCTTGCAAGTCCGACATCCCGAACAGTCTACTCATGCCCGGTATCTTACACTGTCATATGACAGTGTCAATAGACCTGACGACCTCTCGCCAATCGCTTGGTTACTCACCGCGAGCGTGTCGCCAAATGTCTCCCACGACCGTCAGTCGCTCTTTGCATGGACCGCTCAGGATGAAGTCATCGCCCATACGCCGAGCGTCATCCAGATTTTTGACGGCACCGATCCTGTAGATCGGTAGGCTATTGGCGTGCGCGTCGACAGCACGTAAGTCGAAACACAGCCCTTCTTCAGCCCGGGCACCAAGCTGTTGGCGATCGCCTCTTCCGCCTTCTGATAACCAACATGATTTCAGCAAACGTAATCCCACTAATCCAATACCATGAATTCTCTTTGTATAGGGAAATCATGTTAGAGAGTTTTGGATATGCCAACTGCCGTGGGTCAGGCATGCGTCTTCCTTCTGGCTATCGTTGTTCCATTCGTTAAGGTTGCCCGATGAGCAACTCGGAGAGACGCTGCTGCTACGTGGCACGTAGCCGAGTCTCTCCGAGACTCGAATCGCGAATGATCGCAAGACTCTGCCAGTAGATAGTCAGCGTCTCGGAGAGACGCTGCTACGTGGCTTACTCGTAGCGCAGGGCGTCGATGGGGTCCAAGCGACTGGCGCGCCAAGCTGGATAGTAGCCAAAACCTACCCCAACCAGGGCTGAGAATATCAGAGCGCCAACCGCAGCCATGTAACTAACGACGATCGGCCAGGGCCGGCCCGACGAGATCGCATTGATCAAAGTCGTCAAGCCTACCGAGGCACCGATACCAATCGCAATTCCGATGATGCCACCGATCATCGATAGCACCATCGATTCCACCAAGAACTGCATCAAGATATCCCGCGGCGTCGCGCCCACGGCCATGCGAATGCCAATCTCGCGCGTGCGTTCAGTGACGGAGACCAGCATGATATTCATAATGCCCACGCCGCCGACCATCAGCGAAACACCCGCAATCGCAGCGAGCAACATGGTCATTGTGCCCGTGATGATGCCGAAGACGTTGGCGATCTCGGTGGTGTTGGCCACTTCGAAATCAGCCGGTTCACCCGGGGCGATCGAATGGCGATCAAGCAGAATAGATTTGATCTCCATTTCAGCCGACTTCATTAGCTGTGTAGTTCGCGCCGATGCCAGGATAACATTGACTGTATCAAAGTTGTTGCCTTGAAGTCGTTTGCGAACAGTGGTGTAAGGCATGATCAAGACATCGTCTTGATCTTCACCAACCATGTTGGCGCCTTTGGTTTCCAGCACGCCGATTACTTCGAACGGGATGTTCTTGACACGAATGACTTGTCCCAAGGGATTGCTGGTCTGAAACAGATTCTTGACGACCGTCTGTCCGAGCACGCAAACTTTATTGCCGCTAGCCACATCACGCTCGGAAAAGAAGATGCCCGAACGCACGTTCCAGTTGCGCACCGTGGTGAATTTCTCGTCGACGCCAAACATCTCCCGAGCGGTCCAGTTGCTGTTGCCGTAGATGGCCGGCGCGGTGGTTACCACGACCGGAGTTGCAGCCAGCACGCTAGGACATTCTTTCTCGATCGCCTTGGCATCCAACGGCCGCAGCGACTGAATTTGGCTGCGCACGCCACCGCGCGTTTGTTCGTTACCAGGAATGACCACGATAACGTTGGTGCCCAAGTTAGCGAACTCGCCTTGCACTAAAGCGCTGGCCGAGAGACCAACTGAGACCATAGCCGTGACGGCCGCGATACCGATGACCACACCCAGAATGGTCAATCCAGCTCGCATCTTGTTCTTGCTCAAGGCGCGAAGGGCAATGCGAAGCGTGGCGTTCATAGGATTTTCGATTTTAGATTTTAGATTTTAGATTTCAGATTTGCTGATGATAAGTCTCAGATTTCAAATTGCAAATCATGTAGCGATGGCCGCGCGCAGTTGGCGGACTTTTTCGACCGCTTCCTCTGCCGAGTCGGCAGTGCAGGTCAGGTGCCCCATCTTGCGTCCGGGCCGCGGCTGAGCTTTTCCGTAGAGATGCAAGTGAGCATCCGGGGTACTGAATATTCGTTCCCATGCAGGTGCTTCTTGCTTGACGAACCACAAATCTCCCAGCAAATTTGCCATCGCGGCTGGTCGAAAATGATCGGTTTTGCCCAGCGGCAAATTGCAGGTAGCGCGAAGTTGTTGCTCGAATTGGCTAGTCGGAAAAGCTTCGATCGTGAGATGCCCCGAATTGTGCGGTCGGGGTGCAATTTCGTTGACCATCAAGCCCCGGCGGGCATCGATAAAAAACTCGACGCAAAAGATGCCTTCCACTTCGAAGCGCTGGGCAACTCCAGACACGATCTCACGCGCCTCAGCTTCGTAACGCATGAGTTCAGGGCTGACCGGACAGCGTGAGACATCCAAGATGTGATTGGAGTGTGCGTTCTCCACCAGCGGATAGGTGACCACTTGCCCGCGTGCATTGCGCGCCCCGAGCATCGAAACTTCCGCGACGAAATCAATCCGCTGCTCAGCGATGGCATCGTCGGTCTTGAGCGATTCCCACGCGGCGGCGACCTCGCTGGCCGAGCGCACGACGGCTTGCCCTTTTCCATCGTATCCCGAACGACTGGTCTTCAAGATGATGGGCCAGCCAAGCTTTTCACCCGCAGCCAGCGCGTCGGCCGGTTGACGAACAGGTGCAAAGGGCGTCACTGGAAAACCAGCCGCTTGTACGGCGGTCTTTTCCTTGACGCGATGCTGACAGATTTCAAGAAACTCAGCTGCCGGTCGAGTAACTGTATGTTTGACCGCCGCGCGCAACCAGTGGCTGGGTACATTCTCAAACTCTAGCGTGATGGCTTGCACGCCTTGAGCAAATGTCTCGACCAGGTCCAGCACATCGCCCTGGACATCCGTTGGACACAAGTGGCGATCCGCAGCTTGGGCTGCAGGACAATTCGGCTCGATCTCAAAGACCACCACGTGATAACCACACGCCTGCGCCGCATGCGTAAACATGCGTCCCAGTTGTCCGCCGCCGAAGATACCGAGCCAACTGCCTGGATTGATCTCTGTCAACTTAGCGACCGCTCCCTTAGCTCAACTCGTTATCCGACATGACCGCTTGCGTCTGCTCAGTCGCCCAAGCTTGATAGCGTTTGGTCAAGGCCTGGTCATTTAAAGCCAAGATGCGTGCCGCCAAAAGACCCGCGTTCTTGGCACCGGCTGTTCCAATGGCCAAGGTACCGACCGGTATGCCACCTGGCATTTGCACGATTGATAACAGCGAATCTAAACCGCTTAGCGTCTTGCTCTGCACCGGCACACCCAACACTGGCAGATGCGTCATCGATGCCACCATGCCCGGCAGGTGTGCCGCTCCGCCCGCGCCGGCAATGATGACTTGTAGTCCACGATCGGCCGCCGACTGCGCATATTCAACCATCCAGGCAGGGGTCCGATGAGCCGAGACGACTCGACATTCGCAAGCAATCTGCAATTGTTCTAAAACCTCGGCTGCCGCTTGGAGCGTTTCCCAGTCCGAACGACTGCCCATAATGATTCCAACGGCAGGTTGAGCGGAAGATGTCATGGACGAGATTTTACAAAGCGGAGCCGAACTAGAGAATAACTCTCGGAATTGTATAGTCTCGCCCGCATCCGCGAAAGCAGTCGTTAGACTCGACTAAGCCGTAGGCGTTAGCCTCGGTTGCCTCTTCACTAACGAGATCGTACAGCTTTTAACTTTGGAAATTTAAAGGACTTCGGGTGGCACTGGCAATGCGCAGCATAGGGCTAACGCCGTCGGTTTAGAGGGCTTCGAACTTTTGCTCGGCGAAGGCTTTGAAATTGTCGGCGATCTTGGCTGCTTTCTCATCGCCTGCGTGCAAGATCACTCGGTAACGGAACGTTAGCTCTTCGCCCTGCTTGATGCGTGCACCGTCGGTCATCTCTTTGGCATTGATGAAATGAGACACACCAAAGGGATTCGCGGCAAACAGTCCATAGGTGCGCACGTGCCAGCGGTTGGGATAGTGAAAGGTCGTTGGATGACACAGGATGGCAATCCCGACCGTCTTGTCAGCCACCGGTCCATGATAGTCAACCCAGTCGGCCGGTCGGCCCCAAGCTTGACCATCGGTTTCACCTTGACTGTTGATAATTTTGCCGCCCTGCTTGGCTTCGACCTTCATCGACTCGGCCACGCGCACCGCGAAAGTGCCTTCTTTGGTATCACCGAAATGCAGATCGCCTTCGCTAGCGATCAGTAGTATTTCGCAATCAACAAAGCGGCTGCCTTCGGCAGTTACTCCAAAGGTAAAGCGGCGTCGATCGCTCAACACCGATTGGCCGTCGGCCGATTTCCAAATGTTCTTGGAAGCCACTACGGCTGTCTTGCCTTCTGAGAGTTGAGTGAACTCCACGTGATGAGTCTTACCCATCTTTTCGCCTTCGGCCCAAAAGTCGATGCCGTTCACTTCACCGTGAGTAAACCACAGCGATCGATGGTGAGGATGGTCATGAGCTTCGTTCTGGCTATCTTTGACCATCGGATAATCGCGAGTCATCTTCTGGCCATCGGGTCCCAGCAGTGGCCACAGGATCGGCTTGGGACCGTTATTAATGGCATAGTCGGCGATCAGTTTGTCTGATTCCAACACCCGCACCCCGCCCTCGTGTTTCTCAACGCGAAACTGAGCCAGCGCGGGAACCGCAACCAACGATAAGGTGACCGTAAACAATAATCGCAGCCAAGAATGTGTGCGGTTCATGAATCACAAGTCCTGTGGGGTGATGAAACTAGGTGGGTGATGAGATAAAATCAAGCTGCATGTCCGGGTCAGGAGCAGCTTCCTTCAAAGCTGGATGGTTCGTCGACTTTAGAAGTTGAACAACTACCGCTCGCACTTCGAATAGCATACCCTGTCCAGCTCCACCAAACAAACAACCTACCTACAAACGCATTTCGATGCGCGGTGTCGTGCACAACTTCGCACCGCGTTGCATCTCTTCTCACCCCCCACGGCTATCGGAGTCCAGCTATGCCCTGCCTCGGAGATCGGCCTGTGCCTTTTTCGACAATAGTCCTTTGCTTGATAGTCTGGACCATCTCCAGCAGCCTGGCGAGCTCAGTTATGGCGCAGACCAAAAAGTTCGAAGCCAACTATGACGAGGCCAAGGTGGGCAACTACCCACTGCCGCCCCTTTGGGATAAGGCTCCGTCCTCAGATTCAACCGATATCAACGCGGCTTGGAACAAGCGCCGAGCGGAGCTGTTGGAACTATTCACCAGCGAGATGTTTGGCCGCGCACCCAGCCAACCGGCGCGGCTCGAGTGGCAAGTAGTTGAAGAAGGCACCGCCTTCGACGGCGCAGCCCAGCGCAAACAGATTCGTGTGACGCTCAGCACCAGCGCTGCTGCGGTACCAATCGATCTGCTGCTGTACACTCCTGCCAAGAAGAGTACCCCATCGACAACTTTTCTGGGACTGAACTTTCGCGGCAACCACGCCGAGACCACCGATCCGGCCGTATTGATTCCCAGTTCGTGGGTCACCGACAGTACGAAAGATGGCACCTCCGATGGTAACAAGGCCATCGAAAAAGGACGTGGCTCGCAAGCCCATCGTTTGCCGGTCGAGTTGATTATTGGTCAGGGGTGCGCCGTAGCCACAGCCTATTACGGCGACATCGATCCGGACTTTGATGATGGTTTCAAAAATGGCGTGCATGCACTTTTCCCAGATCATGTCTGCGATGAAGCCCATCCCGATCGCTGGGGATCGATCGCCGCGTGGGCTTGGGGACTTTCGCGTTTGCTGGATGTTCTCGAGAAACAACCCGAAGTCGATGCACAAAAGGTGATCGTCTACGGCCATTCGCGACTAGGTAAAACATCGATTTGGGCAGGCGTTACCGATCCACGTTTTGCCGGGGTGATCTCCAACAACTCTGGTTGCGGTGGCGCGGCGCTGAGTAAACGCATTTATGGCGAAACTGTGTGGCGCATCAACAATTCTTTTCCGCATTGGTTCTGTCGCAACTATCGTCAATACAACGACAACGAAGCCGAGATGCCGTTTGATCAACATCAACTGCTGGCCCTGGTGGCTCCACGGCGGCTGCACGTCGCTAGCGCTACTGAGGACCAATGGGCCGATCCGTATGGTGAATTCCTGGCCACGCAGTTGGCTGAACAGATCTATGTGCAATTGGGAGTCTGTGAGGCCAAACTGAAACAGTACCCTGCCGCCGATCAGCCGATCCTTGGCCCGGTCAGCTACCATCTGCGCACCGGCAAACATGATTTGACCGCCGACGATTGGCAACAATACTTGCACTTGAAATAGTGTCTCCTTTCGCTCCGCGAAAGGCCCACAGCAAAAGGCGATTTGCGTAAGCTACCCAGCGTAAGGCGGCACTTAAGTCATCCATAATGCAACTCATGCAACGCAGAAATTTTCTCAATTCGATCGGCAACGGCTTTGCAGGCCTGGCACTGTCGCAAATGCTGTTGCGTGAAGGGTGTGGAGCAGGAGAGGAGCTGCCTGGTGGTTTGCATCACCCTGCCAAGGTCAAGCGGGTGATCCAGCTATTCATGACCGGTGGCGCTAGTCCGATGGACTTGTTCGACTACAAACCGATGCTCGACAAGTTGCATGGACAAATGCTGGGCCCCAAAGAGAAACCCGAAGGTTTCGTGGCCCCGGCCGGCGCGATCATGAAGAGCCCCTTTCGCTTTGCACAGCATGGCCAGTGCGGACGCTGGGTCAGCGAACTGTTTCCGGAACAGTCTGCCCACGTCGATGATATGGCATTCTTGATGGCTATGGCATCCAAGACCAACGTCCATGGTCCCGGCACTTACATGATGAACACCGGTTTTCTCGTACCGGGTTTTCCCTGTTTCGGTGCCTGGATCTCGTACGGTCTGGGCAGTATCGTCGATAACTTGCCCACGTTTATCGTGCTGCCCGATCCCAAGGGTTTGCCGTATAACCAGAAAGGCCCCTTCAGCGCAGGCTTCTTGCCAGCGGTGCATCAAGGCACTGTCATCGATTCCGGTCGACCAGAACCAATTAATGATCTGTTCCCCAGCCCACAATTCCCTGAAGCTTCGCGCCGGGCCAGCGCGGCGGGACTGGAAACACTTAGACGGCTCAATCAAGAACATGCGCGACTGCGCTCCAGCGGTGATCTCAATCGCGACGATTCGCGGTTGCAAGCACGCATCGCAACGTTTGAACTGGCCGCCAAAATGCAGTTGAGTGCCCCAGAGGCTTTTGATCTCACGGGTGAAACAGCTTACACGCAGCAGGCGTACGGCATCGATCAAGCCGAGACTGCTGATTTTGGGCGGCGCTGTTTGCTGGCACGTCGATTGATCGAACGAGGTGTTCGATTTGTGCAGTTGTGGAGTGGTCCACAAGGCGCAACGGGTAACTGGGACAACCATGCCAACATTCAAACTGAACTGCCGCCGATGGCCCGCAGCGTCGATCGACCTATCGCTGGCCTGCTACAAGACCTGAAGGCTCGGGGACTGATGGAAGACACGCTGGTCGTTTGGACCACTGAGTTTGGGCGCACTCCATTTGCTCAAGGATCATTGGGCCGCGACCACAATGGCGGCAGCTTTGTCACTTGGTTAGCAGGCGCAGGCGTACGCGCCGGCACCACTTACGGTCAAAGCGACGATTGGGGATATCAAGCCGTGGAAGGCAAAACGTTTTGCTACGACTTGCACGCTACTTTATTGCACCTAATGGGCATCGACCACAAACGCTTGACCGTTCGCCACAACGGCATCGACCGCCGTCTAACCGACGTCCACGGTCATGTGATTGGCGATATTTTGAGTTAAGCAGTACGTTTCCACCGTCTGGCGACGGTGGCTACGGGTTTACTTGCGTTCCCGCAACAAACTTTCCAGTTCGGCGACGCGTTGTTCGAGCGTCATCATCTGCTCGCGAGCTTCTCTCAGCTCGCCACGCAGACGCTGCACTTCGCTGGCGTCACCGATAACGGGACTGGGAACTGTGTTGTCTTGTGACGCGATCATGGCCGCATCAAACGGATCCGCCAGCACAGGTCGCTCGGCGCTGGTGGGCATTAGCTTGGGATCGCCACCAAGTGTGGTCTCCAGCAGAGTCGAGCGTGTGCCGCGCATGACGTTCAGTTTGACAACTTCCCCAGGGCGTTTGCTGGCCATCCAGTCCAATAAATCGCGGGCTGATTCGATCGGACGGCTATCAGCGCCCACGATCGCATCGCCCGGTTGGATTCCCAACGCATCAGCTGGCGAACCTTTGGTAACGTTGGTCACTGCGGCTGCACGATAGGTGCGCAAGCCAAACTGATTGCGAAACGCATTGGACAAGTCGGCCACCACCACGCCCAGCCAGGCACCACCGCTGGGTGTCAGTGGCGAGGGGATGGGCGAGTTTGGATTTACCCCGTGCAGGCGCTGCGCTAAGTTGGCGTCTTGCAGCACCGCAGTCAGCTCGACATTTTTGTTGGCTCGCAAGAGCAACACGCGAATAGTGTCACCAGGCCGGCGCAGCGATAATCGATCGACCATCGTATCCAGATCGGCAATGGCAAAGCCGTCGATGGCCAGTATCGTATCACCCACTTTGAACCCCGAACGCCAGGCGGGCGAGTTTTCGGTCACGCGGGCAACTCGCACTCCAATACCACCGCCAGTCAGCGATTCGGCTTCCAAGCCCAGGTAAATTCCGCCTGCTGCAGGCTCTTCGTCGGGCGTCGGCTTGGCAGCTTTGACATTGGGATTATCCGAACCCAGCAGCGGTGCGTCTAAGATGCTGCGCGGACTGGCTGGGGTCGGCGGAGGCGGTGGTGTCCGCTTGCCGCTACCTGTGTTGGTAGTACCTGCGGGTTGTGTTGGAGCAGGCAATTCATTGTCGGCTGCATTGTCTTGCGCGGTCGCCGTTTCATTCGAACTATTCAGTTCCAGTCCATCGCGAACCTTCTGCTCGAGCTGTTCCAGAATGGTCTGGGCCCGCACTGTATAGGTGGTCATACCTGACCCCATGCAGGCTAGAGTCACGACCAAAGCGCGATTCCAGTAGTGCAACATTCTGAAACTCCATCGATTTGAATGCGTTATGAGGCCGAGGCGTGAATACTCAGCTGACGCTTTCATTGTACGACTCTGGACTTTTTGAGTCGAGCGCAATGATGCGAGGTTCTGTCTCACCTGTGATCAGCCGCGCCGCCCGATCGCGCGTAAAGAATGTCCAACCCCATTGGACCAACACCAGCAGACGGTTGCGAAACTGGGTAATCTCGATGATGTGAATCACCAACCACATCAGCCAGGCTATGATGCCAAAGAACTTGCGTTTTCCAACCTGCGCGACTGCTTGGTACCGGCCAATAACAGCCATCGATCCGCGGTCGTTGTATTGAAAGGGAGGAGTTGTTCGTCCGCCGAGCGAGTTCTCGATGCGCTGGGCGCAGTACCGGCCCTGTTGCATGGCCACTGGAGCCAGGCCTGGCAGCGGTTTGCCGTCGTGCATACATGTGCACATATCACCCACGACCAAGACATTCGGAAATCCCGGCAGCGACAAATCGGCGTTGACAGCTACACGACCGGCGCGATCGGTGGTTGTTCCACAAGCGGTCGCCAGTTTGGCTGCCAGTGCCGAAGCTTTCACACCAGCGGCCCACACGACTGTTTCGGTTTCAATGCGTTCGCGCTTGCCCCCTGATTCCAATTCTACGTAGTGGTCTTGAATGTCGACCGCTTTGGTTAGCGTGCGCACTTCTACGTGCAGCTTGCGTAGCGCATCGAGTGATCTAGCTGGCAAGTCACCAGAGTAGACATCCAGCGGATATTGGCTGGCCTCGACCAAAACGATGCGGGCTTCTGACGAGCGGATGCTGCGGAAGTCATGACGCAGCGTGTAATGTGCGATATCCGACAAGGCACCGGCCATCTCCACGCCGGTCGGTCCACCACCGACGATGATAAAGGTCAACCAGGCTCGGCGTCGCTGCGGATCATTTTCGGCTTCGGCGGCTTCGAAAGCATAGAGAATGCGCTTACGAATCTCCGTCGCATCTTCGATCGTCTTCAAGCCAGGTGCATACTTGGCCCATTCATCGCGACCAAAGTAACCGTGAGTTGCGCCCGATGCGACGATTAGCCAATCATACGCAATCGGATCGCCTTCCTTCTGCAACACTCGTTTACCTGCCAAATCGAAATCGACCACTTCGCCCAGTAAAACTTGGGCGTTGCGTTGATGACGCAAGATTCCACGCAGCGGTGAGGCAATGTTGGCAGGCGAAAGTACGCCAGTAGCAACTTGATATAGCAGTGGCTGAAACAAATGATAATTGCGTCGATCGAGCAGCGTCACTTGCACCGGCACCGACCGCAGTCGTTTCGCCGCCGCCAGTCCTCCGAAACCACCACCGACTATCACCACCTTGGTTGCTGCTGTCATCGCGTTGCCCGTTCTAAGGTTGCTGTTTCGGAAGCTGCTTCAGCCAGGCTCGCAGATCGTCACCTTCATAGAACCGTAGAAAACCGCTGACTTCAACCGTCTGGCCCGGGTCGCAATCTGGAAACACAGGATCGGAGTGAATGCAGGGGACCGGCGGATTCTGCCATACGCGATCATTGGGTAGCCAACTGGTAATCAGCCAGCGATTGGCGTCGCGACTACGCACTGCAATCATGGCACCTTCGGTATGCGATTCCAATGGCTCTTGGTTGTTGAAACCAATTAAGCCGCCGAGCATCGTGCAAACTTGTACTCGCAAGCCACGCAATTTATCCGCGGTTCCATTGGTCAGTTGTATGCGCATCTGTACAGCTTCGTTTTCGATGCTGACCTTCGAAGCAAAACTGATACCGTTTGGCAAGCGGCGATTAAGCGAAAGACCGTTTGGACCATCTTGCCACTCAAGCCTCGGAAGCTTGATCTTCTGCTCGTCCCAGATCGTGGGGATGTGCTGATGAGCCAGATACGTCAGCCCCAAATTCGAAAAGATCGCTTCGGGCACATCAACCACTACATACCCCGCTTCACCACCTTTGTCCCAAGGTGGAAATACACTGACTTTGGTCTCGCGTTCTGGATTGATCGCTCCATCCAAAAAACCACGTCGAGGATGCCGACCGCCTGGATACGGAAGAATCCGCAGGCCACTCTGCTCAGGTCCATACGCTGCGCCCTTGTTCGGAGCAGCGCGATCCAGTGGTAACCCCGTGGCAGCTCGAACTTCATCGGCGCTCAAGCGGTGCATCTCGAAGTTGCTAGTCCAGCGCAAGGCATCCGCCTTGCCACCCAGCGGTCGCCCCGAAGCGTACACTTCAACTGAATCATCGTACATCGGCAGCGATTGATAGTACTTCAAACCTGCTTCGTATTCCGACAATGCAGCGGAGCTGAGCACATCGCGCGAACGCTCCAGCTCGTTCGACATACGCTCTATCAAATATTGCTTTTCATAGTTCCGTGGCTTCACTGGTTGCTTATCGACTTCGAAGTACCACGGCGCGGTGTGTGCAAATCGCACCTGGCCATCGGGCGACTGCTGCCAGAATTTGATGGCGGCCCAGCCAGAACGCGTGGGGGCAATCGAGTGACGGATGAGCGTGCGATAAACGCCATCGATATCGGTCTTGGCATTCTGCGCACGCAGCAACAGCTCGGGGCGACCGTTGATGATCACTTCCCCGTAGAGCAGCGGTTGCAGCGAATCGACTTGTATATTCAGTTCGATACTTTGCGTTTGGTCGCTCGACCAGCGAAAGACTTCGCCCGGTTGCTGGCCGTTGGCAGTTGCCAATAGCATCGGTCCAGTGGTAACAAAGGATCGACCGGCCTTTAATCCCTGCATCCACTTGTCAAAAGAAAACTCATCGGGCACCTGCACATAAACTCTGCCAAAGCCTGCGGGTACTGGATGCACTCCATTGGCTGTGCCTGCCGAAGGTGGCAAGCGCAGGCCACAATTGAGCAGCGTGTAGTACATGCCATGGGTATAGTCGAGCCACTGACGATGGTCGCCTGAATTGGTACCGTAGGGTGGCTGCAAGAAGTTGGGGGCAGGTGAATTCCATTGCCGAAAGGCAAACTCGGTTTGCCACACATGGTTGTTAGCCAGTTCGTAAAGCGCATGCGGGGCCAGCGTGGGCAAGAGCATGGCGAAAGGCCAATCGAGCTTGTCCATGTCCAAAGCGACATTTGAATTCTGCTGGAGCGACGATTCGATAACCGTCTTCCAAGGCGGCACACCTTGCTGCAACTGTTGCTGATGACCGAGCACAAAGAGAGCACCTAACGTGTGCGCCTTGCCGCCCACGGTGAAGATCTCGTATTCCGTGTTCTGCGGCCAAATCACATGCAACGGATCAACGGCGATCAGGTCCGATCGCGCCGCATCAGCGATGTTCTTGTCGCCGCTGGTAGGTGGCTTGCCAGCGATCGTGACCCAATTGGTCAGCGGCAACACCACGTTTAAGTCTTCAGCCAGAACAACGTTTCGCAGCTCTTCAACACCGCGATGGATATGCGTATCACCGGCATACCAACCGGCGGCTGCGGGATTAAGCCAGCGCTTTAGCTGAATGTCGATCCGCTGATCACGCTCCACGGAAATTGTCTGGCGATACGGTATATAGGCATGGCCGTGATCGACCGACAACAGATATTCGCCCGACGGTACTGTTGCCACGGCCGAATGCGCCGAGAGTGTGGTATGCCGTTCGATCGAGCGCTGGTTGATCCAGTTCTGCTTGTCGTAAGTTACCGCAGTCCCGTCTGGATGCTCGCTTTGAAAGAAATAGTAGGTTTCGTCTGGGCCAGTGGATTTGAGCGTTACCCGAGCAGGCAACGGCTGAGCCGTATCCACATCATTGACAGCCACTCGCACGGCGAAGGACTGCGCCCAAATCTTTTCAGGCACAGTCAGTAGCGCGATTAATGTCAGAAGTATGGCCAAGCGCTGATTGTTCATGAGCGGGTGCTCACTCGTCTGCGGCCCGCAAGCATGGAGTCAGACGCAACTCATGCTCGCAGATCTCGTCGGGCTTGAAATAAAGCTTCAGTTCACGGGCGGCGCTCTCTGGACTATCTGAGGCGTGAACCAGGTTCATCTGCCGCGAGCTCGAAAAGTCACCGCGAATGGTACCCGGTGCAGCCTTCAGGCCATTGGTTGCCCCCAACATTTCACGGATCACTCGAATCGCATCCAGTCCTTCGATAGCCAAAGCCATGATGGGTGCCGAGGTGATGAAGTCTTCCAGGCTCTTGTAAAAGGGCTTGGAGACGTGTTCGGCGTAATGTTCCTTGCTCAGCTCGGGCGTCACGCGCAGCATCTTGGCAGCGACGATGTTGAAGCCCTTGGCTTCGAACCTCGCTATGACCGTGCCCATCAAACGACGCTCAACGCAATCGGGTTTCAGCAAAACAAGCGAACGTTCCAACATCAGCGGCCTCCAGGGTCTTGGGCATAATCGGGTGGTTTAAGTATCGCACCAAATTGTGCCCGCTGAGGCCACTTGCGCGAAGTGGGCGGCGGAAATTCAGTTCGCAGTCGGATATGCCTACTGCTGCAGAATTGAAACGACCGGCCGACGGCCAATTTGCGTCGGGGTAGCAACGCTCTCTTGCGGTGAGAGCATGATATAGGCCCCGCGCTGGTCGCTTGGCGAACTGTCGTTTAGCAGACTATCGTTATCCTCAGGTGTCGAGGGAGCAGGAGTCACCGCTGGCTGAGAGGCCGGTGGTTGAGAGGCCGGTGGTTGATCTTTCAGGAAACCTTTCAGCC
The DNA here is from genome assembly GCF_056494185.1 of Rania fehmarnensis. Taxonomy (NCBI): domain Bacteria; kingdom Pseudomonadati; phylum Planctomycetota; class Planctomycetia; order Pirellulales; family Pirellulaceae; genus Rania; species Rania fehmarnensis. Next base: position 6,379,145 of record NZ_CM151398.1, on the reverse strand, counting down.
AGGTAGGTGGCGGCACCACGGGCTTGACGGGCTCAGCGGGCGGCGCCGGCACAAACGACTGGCCCCCCATGTTCATAGGCTGCGCCGTCATGGGCTGTGACAATTGTGGAGCCAACATGGGCGTTCCCATCGAACTGGTGCTGGGCTGGCCATATATGACTCCTGGCTGGACATGACCATAAGCAGCGGGCATAGCGGGCATAGCGGACATGCCGCGGGGCGGCTGGGGCACAACGTTATGAGTGGGGACATAGCGATGCATGCCGAAGCGGCTTTCAGCTTGCGCATGGTAGCCCGCGCTGTAACCAAACCCGAAGAAGCGGCCGATAGCATTGGCCACAGGCGCTCGTTCCTCTTGGCCCAATACCTGATTGCCAGTCGAAAAGCTTGCCCCTAAGAGGCTTAACGCCAATATTGCTCGACGCATCGCAACTGACTCCATTTCGCTAGCATCAGAAAAATTAACCCATCCTGGCCTATCGTTTGCAATCGGCAGGCTCTGTAGGTCCGCAGCAGCGGTATAAGAAATTCTCGGCCGGCTCCCAGTGAGTGCGGGTCAAATAGTCCGCTAGGGCAAAAGATTAGCTTTGGCCGTCAGGTCAAGCCACTGGACTTTTGGGCACGATTTTCAGGCGCAACTTGCGCCCCAATTTAGCCACGCTCGGTGCAAATTTCATTCCAGCGGAGCTTGTCTGCGTGCTTCGAGCTGTAAAAATGGTATAGTTGATGGGCACCGCGAGCTCGGGTGGCGACTGGTTGCCAGCTCGCTACGTGATAGTTTTGGATCAGCGGAAATGAATCGCCTTTAAACCGTTAGGGCGCGTGAGGAAACGAAAATGCGTTTGTCATTCGGCATGGAAACCAAGCAACTGCAGACGCAGAAGCTGGCCCCGAAAATGATCCAATCGATGGAAATCCTGCAGATGCCCGTGATGGCTTTGCAAGAACGCATCGAACAGGAGATGAACGAGAATCCAATGCTCGAAGCGTTGGAAGCCGATCCCAATCTGCCCGAAGAGATCGATGAAGAAGACGAGCAGGTCGATCCCAATCGCCCAGCTGAAGATGAAAGAGAATTGGTTGTCCAGGACAACCAGTCCAACTCAGAGGACTTTGAGCGCCTGGCCAACATGGATTCGGAAATGCCCGATTCCTTCGACGACTTTCGTCGCTCTAGCAACCGCATGCAGGAAGCTCAGGATCGTCAGCATGATTTGATGGCCAATGCCCTCGAACGGCCCGAGTCCCTCAACGATTATCTCGATCACCAATTGGCTGAACTGGATATTGATAGCGACGTGGAGAAGTTGGCTGAGCGTATTATCTCCACGCTTGATGCACGCAACGGTGGCTACTTTAAAACCAGTTTGCGCGATCTGCTTCCACCCGAACATACTAGTGAAGACTTGAAACGGGCCGAAGAAGCTTTACTGATCGTGCAATCGCTCGACCCACCTGGCATTGCCGCCCGTGACCTGCGCGAGTGCTTGCTCAATCAGCTTAAACCCGACACCTATCTCTACGAGGAGTTGAAGGTCCTGATTCAGGATCACTTGGAAGACCTGGCTGAAAATCGGTTGCCCCTGATCGAAAAGAAGACGGGCTTCAGCATCGAGATGATCCAAGCAGCTCGCGAAGAGTTTCATCATCTCAATCCCAAACCCGGTGCGGCTTTTCTGGAAGCTTACGTGCCGATCGTAACACCGGACGTTATGGTCGAAGCTGATGCTGACGGCAAGTACACCGTGCGTTTGGAAGACGATCGTTTACCGCCGCTGCGAATCAGCGAATATTATCGCCGACGTCTGGCCGATCCCGCCGCAACGACGGAAGAAAAAGAATTCATTCGCCGCAAAATCGAAGCCGCCAACTGGCTGATCGAAGCCATTCAGCAAAGGCGATCGACCGTTCTAAAAGTATCGCAAGAGATTGTCGATTATCAAAAGCGATTTCTAGATGACGGTCCTGAGTTCATTGAGCCGCTGAAGATGCAGCAGATTGCCGACGCCGTTGGTGTCCACGTGACTACCATTTCGCGAGCCGTCGATGATAAGTGGATTCAAACTCCACGCGGTATCTTTCCACTGAAGCGATTCTTTGTCGGTGGTACGCGCAGCGAAGATGGCGAAGATGTCGCCTGGGACACGATTCGCATCCGGCTGAACGAGCTGATCGACAAGGAAGATAAGCAAAATCCGTACAGCGACGACGACCTGGTGAAAGAGCTGGCCAAGCTGGGTCTGACCGTGGCTCGACGCACCATTACCAAATATCGCAAGAAGATGGCCATCCCCAGCAGCCGTCAGCGTAAAGACTGGTCGAAAGTGAATCATAAGTGACCGAGCCTGAGAGTTCTGCCAACTCGGGACGAGCGAGCCATAGCCCAGCGGCCCAGCATCGACAGCAAAGCGCAGGCAAGAGCCTGCGCATTATGGTGCTGACGGTCAGCGACTCGCGCACTCTGGAGACCGACACCAGCGGTCAACTGCTCGTCGATCGCTTCAGTCAAGCTGGACATGCAATTGTCGATCGCCGCATCGTGAAAGATGAAATCGAGGCCATTCGAGCTGTCGTCGCCGAATCGCAAGTCTTCGATGCCGATGCGCTGCTGATCACGGGTGGCACTGGTGTAGCTCCTCGCGATTGCACTCCCGAAGCCGTAGAGCCGATGATGGAAGTCAAACTGCCCGGCTTCGGCGAATTGTTTCGCATGCTCAGCTACGCCGAGATCGGCGCCGCTTCGATGCTCAGTCGAGCCATGGCTGGCCGTGTCGGCAAGGTGCTTGTCTTCTGCCTTCCCGGCTCAACCAACGCCGTGCGCTTGGCCACCGAAAAGCTTCTGCTATCTGACCTGGCACACTTAGTCCACCACTCCCGTTCATAGTCACCTCTTTCCCAGGCTTTGCCCTGGGGAGGGTGAAGGCTCCTTCGCCCTCCCGGACCAACGGTCGGTGAGAATCTGGTTAACAGGATCCCATATTTAAACGCAGAGACGCAGAGGCCCGCAGTGAAAATTCTCAGCGGACTCTGCGGACTCTGCGTTTCAATAAGCGGCATCCCCGGGACATTGTCCGTGCTTCAGAGCAGTGTTTGGCTCAGGAGGACCTTCGCCCTGCCGGCGGAACAACTAAGATGGAGATGATCGTAAAACTTCTTCTTGTCTTTGGGTCGGTATATGTTTCAAGCACTTCTTCGCAGATGGCTGCGCAAATTTTCGTTGGCTGGTCGTGGGCTGGTCTTTGGGGTAGAGGATCAGAACAGTTTCTATGTCCATTTCTCAGTGGCTGCCTTGGTGCTGATCGTGGCCAAGATCTTGCATGCTCAGTTGTGGCACTGGTGCGTGCTCATTCTGTGTATAGGGATGGTGTTGGCTGCTGAACTGGCGAATAGCGCGATCGAAGAGCTAGCCGCTGGCTTGTGTCGCGAGCATAACGCGAAAGTTGGGCGAGCGCTCGATATATCGGCGGGCGTCGTTTTGCTGGCCAGCATCACGGCCAGCTGCATTGGCCTGCTCATCATTGGTTCTTTGTTGTTGACGACCACACGTGGCAACCTCCCATAAGGCTCAACTTGGTCATATCGAGTGGCTTGAGGCCCACGCTGACCTTGATGCGGCGCGCCCTTTGCGATTGCACAGCAACCTATCAACGCTCGTAGTTTTGCAAGCGTTCCCAGGTCCCCTTGTCTGTCACTCTAAAAGGAGTTTCGCACATGCTTCGTTCAATCAGCCGTTTGGCTCTCGTCGCTGCCATCGCTAGTACAACCTCGTTGGCCACAGCCCAACAACCTGGTGCTCAGGTTCCCGCTCAATCGCCAACACAGCGTCCCACAGCACCAGTTCAATCAGCCCAAGATCCCGCTGGACGTCCAGCTGCTCAAGCCCAGGCCGGTCGCGCCCAAGACGCTCAAATGGCTCAGGGCGTTAGCCTCAATGCCTTCATCGCACACAAGCTCAAACGCGGTAACGAAGCCGAAGTCGAACTCGGTCAGTTGGCCTCAGAACGAGCACGTACTGACAGCGTGAAGCAATTTGCCCAGATGATGGTCAAAGAACATCAGCAAATGATTCAGCAGTTAGAACAATTCGACCAAGGCGTAGGCAATCCTCGCCGCTCGGCCGATGGCAAGTCCACCAACGTGCAACCAGGCCTGCGCAATCCCAATGACAACCCAGCCGCAGATCGTGCCGGCGATCAGCCAAATAAGGACCTGCAGGAGCGAGCGCGAAATCAAGATAATACTCGGAACTCGGATTCCAATACCGATGGTCAAAATCGTGACCAACCTCGCACCGCAGCCCAAGATCCAGGTGCTGCAATCAATCCAGGCACTGCGCCCATTACGCAGTTGCAGGGTGGTCTGAACGACAATCGAGTCCAAAGCAACATGAGCGGCAATGTCCCGCAACAACTGGTCGCGTTAACCGATCAGACATGCGACATCGAACTACAAATGACCCGCCAAATGCTCGAAAAGCATGAAGGTGGCGATTTTGAGATGGCCTATATTGGGCAACAGATTGTCGCTCACACCTGCATGCTGGCGCACCTGCAAGCCTTGAAGAATTCGGGACCGCAAGAGCTTCAGCAACTTGCCACCAAGGGCGAGCAATCGACACGCCAACACCTGGAACAAGCTCAAAAGATTGCCATGTCGCTAGCCAGCCATGGCGAAAAGGGTGACAGCCAGAAAGATAAGCAAGACAAGAGCGACAAGAACGATAAGTAATCGTCAGCTCAATCAATGTGGCAACCTTCAGCGTAGCGATTGAAGTATACGTTGAAAGCCATTTGACTTAATTCAACTTGAGGTTTGGAACAATGCGATTCCAAATCTCAAGTGAACTTAACTGTAGCTGCAGTTGGATTCAACGCTTCCACCGTCTGGCGACGGTGGCTACGGCTTATACATGCAGCTCGACAATATCTTTGTCCAACGGCTGGTAGTCGGGTTTGACGGTGGTCCCGTCGTGCACAGCTTTGCCCCACACTCGCGCGCCTTTGAGCGAATCGACCATCTCGCGATGCACGCACTCTGCGACCTCGACTAGGGTTTGACCCTGTCGAATGGTAAACGGCTTGGTCATATCCGGGTCTTTCTGCTTCGGATGTTTGGTGTATACGCGTACGATTTCCAGACACTCGAATACTCGTTGCCGCAGTTTCTCCAGTCCGGTGCCTTCGGTGGCGCTAACTTGAAAACGTTCCATCTTCATGGGGCCGAGCACATATTCATCCAACATCTCTAAGCGCTCGTTGGCGCCGGGATCATCGCACTTATTGAGCACCATAAAAGTACGCGTGTAGCAGACACCCAGGTCATCTTCATCCAAATAACTTTCGGCTGCCAACCTGGTCTTGGCATCAAAGCGTGCCAACACGGCTTGCGTATCCTCCAGCACACTATCGCTTGCCAAATCAATAACCAGAAAAACAATATCGGCGCCGCGTACCAGTCCAATGGTACTTGGGTCCATGAAGTCAGCGGTTACTGGCGGCATATCGATCAGTTGAAAGGGACAATCTTCGAACAACATCATGCCCGGCATGGGACTTTGGGTCGTGAACGGGTAAGGTGCGATCTCGGGTTGCGCGCGGGTCAGCGCGGCTAGCAGTTGACTCTTACCCGTATTGGGCGCTCCAATCATGATGATGCGACCAGCGCCTTGCCGCGGAATTTTGGTAGCCGCCTTGCCCGTGGCCGGACTGGAGGCGGCTTTCAGCACTTCCGTTTTCAGCTTGGCAATCTTGGCTTTTAAATCCGCTTGTAGTTTATCGGTGCCCTTGTGTTTGGGAATCTCGCGCAGCATAACTTGCAGACAATCGAGTTCCTCCTGCGGGCTTTGCGCTTGTCGATAGGCAGCCTCGGCCTTGTGATATTGCGGAGTTAGATTAGCGGGCATACTCAAGTTCTTCCTGTGCGCGCCATAGCCAGCGGACGCCTTGATTGAGTGGCGCCGTTACCAGAACGCGGACTGTCTCGTCACTAAACTGTTGGTTGAGCTTTTCCGCGGCGCTGGTCGCTGCCAACTCCGTGGGAGCAAAACCAAACACGGTTGGTCCCCAACTACTTTGTCCAACTGCAGCCAAACCGGCTTGACGCATCTTCTCGACGCGCTGGGTTGTCACTTCATCGCGATAACGCCCTGCTTGCACAGGCGCAAACAAGCGAGCCGCCAGTTCCATGTATTGATCAAGTGCCTGCGTAAAGGCTTCGAAGTGCTGGTTGCTGGCCGCCTCCGCGCAGGCGCTCGCTAGCGCCAACATCTGCGCGCGATTGGGATTGGGCGCGATCCCAGCTCGATCGATCAAGCGATCTTCATGCACTCCACACATATCACCGGTACACACCGATGTTAGCAGCACAACTCGCCATTGATTGGGCATCGCCGTCGACTGTGTATGGATTGGACGCACCGCTGGGGTAGGGCTGGAGTCGGAGCGTGGGAAACTATTGTATCCCAGGTCCTTGACCAGGCCACCGAAGAGAAAACCGTGCAAGCCAATGGCCGAGCGTTTGCCGCGACCCGCCAGATGCGCCAGCCTGGCCACTGCCTGTTCTATGCGCTCGGCACTGGATGAACCAAAGCGTGGCAGTGGCACATCCGTCCACTTGAGCAAGTAAGCCCGCTCAACGAGTGTCGCCACAGCGGATGCCAATTGAGTGCCGACGCCCAAACCACTATGCATCGGTGGACAATCGATCAACTTGATGTGTGGTTTCCATGAGTCGGCTGCGCCCAATGCTTCGAGCGTGTGCCGCGTGGTCATCTCAATGCGCCGCTGCACTTCGGAATGGTTACCCGGCTGAATTGGTGGCTGTGTAGGGTACTGGTCTGACAGACGGAGTTGGAGACTGGGCAAATCGATCATCATGCCCAAACCACCATAGCGGTTGGGCTGGTTCTCGGCCAATTCCAAGAGGCCAAAATGCAAACGCGAGCCAGTCAGCACATGCAACACGTTGGAAGTATTCCCTTCTCCAACTTCAGACAAGTTTCAAGCAGCTCCGCGACGGCTGGCAAAACCAGCCAGGCCCTCGAGAATCTTATTGGTCGCTTGGGATTTGTTCAGCACATAAAAATGAACGCCCGGCACGCTGGCATTCATCAACTCTTGCACTTGAGCGCGAGCGTATTCAACGCCGACTTCGAATTGCCACTGCTCATCTTCTTTTTGAGAGAGACGATTGACAAAACTGTCCGGCAATTTGGCTTTGCACAAGGCAGTGATGCGCTTGATTTGGGCCAGGTTGGTCACTGGCAGAATGCCTGGCACGATAGGCACATCGATTTTGGCTTTGATGCAGGCATCGCGGAAGCGATAAAAATCTTCGTTGTCGTAGAACAGCTGCGTGATCACGATATCGGCACCGGCATCGACTTTGCGTTTGAGGTTTTGCAAGTCGAGCTCGGCATTGGTGCACTCCTGATGGACTTCGGGATAACCGGCTACCGCGATTCCCAAGTTCTTGAACTCAGCCCGAATCATCTCGACCAGTTCGTTGGCGTACCGCAGACCGCCTTCGGTCATCTGAAAAGTGCTTTCACCTTTGGGCGGGTCGCCGCGCAAGGCCACGATGTAACTGATGCCGCGCTCGATCGCTGTATTCAGATAAGCTCGCAATTCATCGCGTGTCGATCCAACACAGGTCAGGTGCGAGGCGACAGGTACCCCAAACTTTTCAAGCACGCTGGTGGCCACTTGCAACGTGCGATCGCGAGTTGATCCGCCGGCGCCATAGGTGCAAGTCATGTAATCGGGACGAAATCGCATCAGTTCCGAGACGGTGGTCAGCAACGTTTCCATCAGTGCATCGGACTTAGGTGGAAACAGCTCAAACGAAAGGGCACATCGCCCCGGTGCGTAGAACTGAGCTAACTGCATCTAAAATCACCTCTAGCGTAAATTCGCGGGCCCAAAACAGGGTAGGTCGAAGGCCGACCCATAGGTGCCTCATTTTAGTCGTGGCCAGCCAGATTGTCGAAGCGCCCGTCGGGGTCTGAGATTTCAAAATTCTATATTCTGGCGGGATTGCTCGGATTGCTCCAAGCGATCGGTCGACTTGGCCAGGATTTCTGCCTGCCGGGCCAGACTTGCCGAGCTCCACTCGCCGATTTCCCGGCGTGACCGACCGCACCCGATGCATATATCCTTGCGATCAAGTTGGCAAATACGTTTACAGGGTGACGGCACACTAGATTGGTCCATGGTTAGCTTCGATTGTAAACCGCAAGCCAAAAGTTGCCACAACCGTTCACCAGCGTACCGCGGCTTTACCGGCCGGCAACAGAGCCAGGAACTGCCGTTCGCTCAAGACGCGAATGGTAGGCGTCGCGGGCGATGGTGGTTGAGTGCTCAGCATTTGATTGGCATCGTCCAGCAACACGCCACCACAGGCCACAACGTAATCTACCTGCGGACCGATGGCCGTGTGCAGTTGACCACCCAAGGCCTCGATCAATATCCGCGTCTCGTCCAACGTCAAACCTCGCAGGGTTCCCAAGCACACAATCGACTTGCCAGCCAGTGGCCGATTGCCGGCTGCGGCATCGATAATCGTCAGCGGATCGATGGTGCCGCGACTGGTTGGTCGCGCTCGATGAAATCCAGCTGGGGCAGTCGCGGGTGCATCTGTGGCCAGCGACAGACCGGGCTGAACATGCGCGTGCGGCCTGATCGCGTGGGCCGAAGGCGGCGACAAGCTAGTGGTGCTTCTCAGGAGCGGCCTGCGCCCGATGGCTTTAGGTCCGCTGATTCGACCCAAGCTATATTTGCCGCGCGATAGTCTCAACCGCTGCTCGAAATCCGCAAACGACGAAAACGCTTCGGACGCATAGGCCTGGGCGGCGGCCAGCGCGATTTGCGCGCAGCAGCGTGCATCTTCCAGCGCGTCATGATGTTTGAAGTCGATGCCCAGCCACGTGCCCAGTGGCTTGAGTCCGTAACGACTGCGTCCCGGCCACGCGCTGCGGGCGATGGCCCGCGTACAAGAAAATTCGAGATACGGACAAGCGATATCAAATGCCGCCAGGCTAGCGACCAAAACGCCAATATCAAAGCCGGCGTTGTGAGCCACTAATAACTGACCATCGATCAGCGGCTGGATCTGAGGCCAGAGCTGCTGCATGTTGGGGGCACGCTGCACATGGTCGGGCTGGATGCCATGGATCATGATATTGCGTGGCGAGAAATACATGCGCGGAGGACGCACCAACCAGCAATGTTCATCGACGATCTGGCCGCCTTGCACAACTACCATGGCCAGTTGACATGCGCTGTCGGATCGGCTGTTGGCCGTCTCAAAATCCAGGGCGATGAAATCCATTTGCTTGCCTCAAAGTGTGGCATAGGCTTCTAGCCTATGTCACATCAACACGTTCAATTCGACCCAAACGAACCAACAGAATTTAAATCAAAAAGCACCGAAAGTGCGGTCGGTGGTTAGAAAAGCTCGTGCTCATTTCGATAAAAGTTGTGTGAGGAAATTTCTTTCGCCACGGAGTTGTCCGCCCGCCGGTGAGGGTTTAGGTGCGCGTTGAATCCACCGAAACAGGCGTTTTATCCAAGGCCGCCAGTTTTCGGGCTGCCAAAGCTTCGCTGCGCCAAGTGCGCACTTTCATCAAGGCCGTGGTCAATAACCCCAACCCGTACCCGATGATCAACGCTCCAAGTAGTAGTGCGGCCAACGGCGGCTGCACAGTCCAGATAAGCACGTTGGTTTTGACCGGTTCCCAGTTCTGGAGCATGAGCAAACCGGCAACTAACGTCAAAACGATGAGCGCTATCAGCTTAACTTGCCGCATTTATCCTAACCTGTCTTGAACGCAAGAATTCTCCCGTGCCAGTTTAGCACACCCGCCTTTGGTAACAAAGCTCGGAGTGTGGTTGCCCTTCGGTGCGGGAAGTTTATCATACTGCAGTATAGAGATCCTGCTCTGATTAACTTGCCCAGCAACCCGAGGGTTTTATGGCTGACAACTCGAATTCATGGTCCAAACTGGAAGAAGGCTTCTTCAGAAACGTCGACCAGAAGCTGCTTGATAACCTTCGAGCTCAGGCAGCCAACGAAGAACGCGCTGCAGCCATTCAACGTTTGACGGGCCTGGAGAGCGACAAAGTGTGCCAGGCGATCGCCAAGCACAATATTTCAGTCGAAACGCTAGCAGCCTTGCGACTGATCCCCCTGGTCGCCGTCGCCTGGGCCGATGATCGGCTGGAAGAAAACGAACGTTTTCGACTGTTGCAAGCAGCGGAAAAGGCAGGCATGTCCACCGAAGATCCATCGTACCAGTTGCTCAAGAGCTGGATGTCGACTCGCCCACCGCTAGAACTGTTTGAGACGTGGGTCGAATACGCCAAGTCGCTGGCTCGTTCGCTCGACGGCGAATCGCGCGAGAACTTGCAAATGACCATCATGCATCAAGTCCGCTGCATCGCCACCGCCTGCGGCGGCCTCTTCGGATTCGGCAGCATCAGCCCGAGCGAACAAAAAATCATCGACGCGGTAGAAAACGCGCTGAATTAAACGTCCTTGGAGTGCTGCGGCGCAGCCGTAGCTTTGATGTGATAACCCAACGTTACCGCAGCCTGCGCGAACTGGGTTACTCCAAACTTTCAGAGTGACTCAGGCTGCGTTTCGAGACTTCTCTTACATCAAAGCGGTGCCAGATGGCACCGCACTCCAAAGGTGACTCCCTGGAGTGCTGCGGCGCAGCCGTAGCTTTGATGTGATAACCCAACTTTGCCGCAGCCTGCACGAACTAGGTGACTCCAAACTTTCAGAGTGACTCTGGCTGCGTTTGGAGACTTCGCTTACATCAAAGCGGTGCCAGATGGCACCGCACTCCAAGGAAAAACTCAGCTTCTTTCGCGCACTGGTCTGTAGGCTAACCTAAGCTAGACCAGGAACTCTCTACCGGTTCATCGACTTTTCCAACCTTAACGGTTGTACTGTGGCAAACGCATACCAGCTGGTCGAATTCGAGACGCAAGCTGCGATGGCTTGGGCCGCATAAACACTGGCTGGAAGCCTATGCCACCCCAATCACCCCGCATTAATTCAGATCATCAACGTCGGGCTGCCGAACTGCGTAGACGATTGTCTGTGCCGCAGTCGACGGGACTGGAAGCCTGCGAGCCACGCCTGGTCCTGTCGGCACAGCTGCTGAGCGATGTCGTTGATCCCTGGCAACTGCAGCATCACGGTCTGTTGGGGTCGCAATTTAATCCCACTGCTGACCTGACTCTTCCTAGCAGCGAAATTGGTTCCGCTCCTGGCCTTGAACCGCAATCCTCCAATGCTCATCAGCAGACCGGTTGGAACTCTGTGCAACAAGAGTTCGGACTGAAAGGGACTGGTCAGACAGTAGCCGTCATTGATAGCGGCATCGCCTGGAATCACGTAGCCCTGGGCAAGGGTTTTGGCGCAGGCTACCGCGTGGTGGGCGGTTGGGATTTCGCAGAGAACGACAGCAATCCTTACGACGATGGCCCGACTGGCTTTCATGGCACTCACGTCTCGGGCATCATCGGTAGCGATAGCGCGCAGACACCTGGCGTGGCCCCAGATGTGGACCTGGTTGGACTGCGTGTCTTCAACGATGCCGGTCAAGGCAACTTGGAATGGGTCGAACAAGCCTTGGCGTGGGTGCATCACAATCGCAATTCGTTTGCCAATCCTATCACGACCGTTAACTTGTCATTGGGCTCGACCTGGAACGCAGATACCGTTCCCGGTTGGGCAACGCTGGAAGACGAACTGCGGCAACTTTACAACGATGGCATCGTCGTTACGGCTTCGGCTGGCAACGCCTTTAAACAATACAACGCTCCTGGCCTCAGCTATCCGGCCGCCAGTCCTTATGTTTTGCCCGTGGCCAGCGTCGATGACAATGGTTCGCTGAGCGACTTCAGTCAGCGCAGCCAGCGTGTCCTGGCCGCGCCTGGTCGCAATATTCTGAGCACTGTGCCTGATCATGTGCTCGGTCGCGATGGCAAGATAGACGACTTCAGCACGGCCACCGGTACCAGCATGGCTGCTCCTTACGTGGCAGGCGCATCGGTACTGGTGCGTGAAGCCATGGAGATGGTCGGAGTCGAAAACATCACGCCCGCTCGCATCATGGATTGGTTGCATACCACAGCCGATACGGTTTACGATTCGATCACCGGTGCCAACTATGATCGACTGAATCTGCAGCAGGCCATCGACTCACTGATTCCAGATGACAACGTCGGTGCAAGCGCTGGAACTGCGCAAGCTCTGTCGCTCTCTACTAAGTCTTTTGATGGGTGGATCAATCATCTGGGTGATACCGATGTATACCGCTTTACAGCCGATCAATCCGGTCGCTTGACGCTGGATGCCAACAGCGACTGGCTGGATGGTTTGCAGTGGAATTTGACTAGCGGTGATCGAACGTTGGCCAGCGATTCACTCGCACCTCAAACTTTGAATATCCAAGCGGGGCAGAGCTACGAACTGCGAGTTGTTGCCGATCGGGAGATTGGACCTTTCCAATTCAATCTGGCTTTCCAAGCCGATCAGAGCCCACCTGTTAATCCCAATCCGAATCCACCGCCCGGTTCTGCTCAAGACTTGGGCACCGTTGATCTGCTGTCGCGCGATGTATCTGCCGGCACGCTTTATCGCGCGGTGGCTCGTCATGATGGCATCTTTACCTTCCAGTGGCACAATCCAGATGCTGCCAGCGGTGCCTTGGCGGTGCGCGATGCCAGCGGCGTTTGGCATAACGATACAACCTGGTCCGATGGCAGCCTGCGCTTGGATTTGAATGCCACGGTAGGTCAGTCGTTTGATATTCTGCTGCCCGGACCTGCCAACGATACTGGTCATTTGACTCTAGTCGACTTGGTGCAGTTGAAAAACAACGAACTGACGGTTCGTGATACGGCCCAAGCTGACAGAATCGATGTCGACTTGAGTCACAATGTGGCGCTGCAAGTTGGCAATGTGCAGTACGACTTCCTCAACAGTCAAGTCAGCCGCATCTCGATCGATGGCACAGCCAATAGCGATACGCTGAACGTAATCGGTTCGGCGCTGGCTGATAAGGTGGAGATGAAGCTCGGATCCTTTACGCTGGAGAACACGCAACTGGTTCTCACGGCGCAATCGATCGAGATGGTGAACTTCGATAGTGGACTGGGCGTCGAAGACCGCCTGGCCATGTTCGATTCGGAAGGCGACGATATCCTGACGGTGAATTCAGACCGCGCCGAGATGACTGGCTTGGGGTATAAATTCACAGTTCAAAATATGGATCGCTACCTGGTCAACGCCACCGGCCAGGGCCAAGATGTGGCCTACATGTACGATTCGGTGGGCGATGATCGTTTGAGCGTAAGGCCGCAGTTCACCAGTTTGTCCAGCGACAATTACTTCGTATCCGTGCGCGGATTTGAACGTGTCTTTGTGTACGCCAACTCAGGCGGATTCGACACGGCCGACTTGTACGATTCGGTTGGAGATGATCGATTCGCCACCAGTGGTGATGCCGCTTCGATCATCGGTCCCGGCTTTCACAGTTCGACCAAGTACTTTGAACAAGTCTACGCACATGCCAGCGCCGGCGGTCGCGACATTGCCCAGTTGTTTGGCTCGAGCCAAGAAACTCAGTGGCTGCGCGGAAGTGACTTCGTGAGCTTTAGCGAAGGCAGTTGGAATCGCAACGCACAAGGCTTTGAACAAACCGAAGCCTTTATCAATGGCCTGGCCCAGTCAATTCCCGATGCCTCCGCACTTCACCGGCAATCGATCGACACTACTACTTCAAACTCTAACTTGAGTGATGCTGAATCCTCGCCCATAACGGCAGCACCCATGATCGAAGCGAATGCGTCAGCGGTTGATTTCCTAGGCATAGATTCAGGTCAGTCGAACTTCATCGCGGCTGAGTCCATTGCACAGATGTCGCTGCAAGATGTCGATGAAGTCGACCTGGCTTCGCAAATCTTGATGGACGTGATGGAGCTGCAGGAAATCTCGCGGGGCGCAACAGCCGCAGAAGATCTGCAATATCACCACGACCCCGAAGCCGAACGCGACTTGTTAGATCAGATCTTCGCGGATCTCTAATATCTCGTAGCGGAAGCCGTCAAGGCTTTCGATCTTTCGAGATGCTGCCCGAAATGCTTGACGCATTCCGCTACGGGTTCACTTGCGAATGAGGATCAGGCTGCGAAGTTCCATGACTTGTTGGCCGACGACCTGGGTGGCCTTCAACGTTAAATCATGGCGACCGGCGTTCAGTTTGATTTCACCCACGCGCATGGGGCGGAAATCTTTGACCAGTGATTCGCTGTCCCGCGGCGCGCGGTCGTTTTCGTTGCCACGAGCCGGTGGTTGGTGAGCTTCACTGACCACTGACTTCAGCTGAGCTGGTCCGCACTGAACCACAAACTCACTGCCTACATCGCTGGCTGGACAAGCGTACATGATGCTGACTTCGTAGTTGCCGCTGCCGAGTACTTCCACCGGCCAGACGATCGAGTCTTCGGTGCTCTTCCAGTTGGTAAAGTACGAGCAGTTGGGTGCCTTGGCAGAGCGCTGGACATTGCCTGTGCCCCGACCATCACGGGCAGGCAACTGAGTGTAGATAAAGTCAGGGTGACCGACTGGGAATGGTCGTTCGTCAGTCGGTGGCAATTCTCCCAGCACGTTGAACTTGAATTGGTTGACCTGAACTTGCAACTCGTGGGTTATGTCCGGAAATTTGGTTGTTACATCTTTCTTCTGCCCCGGGTCGGTCGTCATATCGAACAGCTGCCCAGAATCATCCAATCGGAACTGTTGCGTGCGAGCGCTGACTTTGCCGGCCCAAGTTGAAAAGAGCGTTCGCTCGGGAATGGCAGCAGCCGTACCTTCCAGTAGCACTCGCAAACTTGAACCATCCAGCGGTTGCGTACCAATGACTGGTACTTCAGCCAAATCAGTTAGCGTGGGCAAGAGATCTATGGCTCCAGCGATTTGTGTGATCAAACGCCCCGGTGCGATTCGTCCCGGCCAACGCACCAGCAGCGGTGAACGCACACCGCCTTCATCGGTCGAACCCTTGCGGCCCTTCATGCCGCCATTCCAGCGATCACTGTTGGGACCGTTATCACAAAAGAATACAACGATTGTGTTCTGATCGAGCTTCAAATCTTTGAGTCGATTCAACACGCGGCCGACGTTCCCATCGATATTCTCCACCATCGCCAAGGCAGCGCGAGTGAAATTGACGTCTTCTTTATCGCTGCCCTTCATCGCCAATGGTCGCTGCCGAAACTTGTCCCAATACTTGTCGGGCACTTGCATGGGCGAATGTGGCGTGTTGAATGGCAAGTACAGAAAGAATGGATGCGTTTGATTGTTGTCAATGAACTTTAGCGCATGGTCGGTCAAGTCATCGGCAATAAAACCTTTGCCGGTCGTCGGCCAGCCATCTTCCTCCAGCGGCGGCGCAAAGTAATCGCCCCAGTGTCCAGAGGTGAACCCATAATACTGATCGAACCCCCGGGCTAGCGGATGATAAGGATACTGCGAACCGTTATGCCACTTGCCAATCGCAGCGGTGCGGTAACCAGCTGCCTTGAATAGCTGCGCCACCGTGCGCTCATCCAAGTCCAAACGCTCGCCACCGGTTGATGTCGCATACACGCCGCCGCGAGGGTGATAACGACCGGTCAGAAATTCCGCTCGAGTTGGTGAGCACACTGGACAAACATAGAAGCGATCGAAACGGGCGCCATCCCGCGCCAGGGAATCGATGTTGGGCGTCGACAAGTTGGAATTGCCGTTCAGACTCAAGTCACCCCAACCTTGATCGTCCGTCAAAATCACAACGACGTTGGGTCGCGCAGCTTGCGCGTTGGCTTTGCCAGCAATCAGTAGTTGGCAGAGAAGAGCACAGAGCAGGATCGGCAGAATTCGCATAGCATAGCAGTCCAAAGAGAAGATCGATGCCGATATTATAATTGGCTATCCTCTCGGTTCGACTGTGTTTACTTGCCTAGCACGTCGACACGTCCAATTCGGGATTAGGGCACAAACAGGAATCGAGGACGGTGGCATGAACAAACCAATTCCGCGGTGAACAACACTTAGACAGCGTAAAAATACCCAATAAAGCCTAGAGGCCTCATGGCGTGAAGTTCGTGGCCACTATGGCCCTGCACGGCAAGTCCATGAGGTGGTCGAAGATCGGCATGTTCGACCAGCAAAAGATCTTCGGATTGTAGCTCAGGTTGGTTACGAGGCATCTTCGTGGTCAGGTGGTATTCCCAAACCACCGCTTTGCGCCCTGACTTCGACCTCATCTGTCGGCAGAACACACTTTCAATTTTTTTGTCTTAGATTGTTTGGTTCGTCCTGGGCTTTACTCCCCCTGACGCGAAGAGTGCCCTAATCCCGAATTGGACGTGTCGACGTGCTTAGTCAAAAAACCAACCATATCGCTACTGGACATGGTATTTGCTTGACGGACAACGCCACCCTGGGTGTCGAGAATGAAGATGGCCGGGATCCCCTGCACTTGATATCGGTTGACCAGACTTTCATTTTTGGCCTCGTCCACATCGATATAAACTGGCACATAACTGGCCTGAACGGCCTGGCCGACCGCCGGGTCGGGCCAGACTTCCTGTTTCATGCGCTTGCACGGCGGACACCAGCTGGCGCTGAAGACTACCAGCAAGTTTTGCTGTTTTTCCTCGGCGATCTTCTGGGCAGAGGAATAATCATGCTGCCACGTGAAGGCTGGTTCGGGAAACGTCTCAGGCCAGACCATCGATTTGATCTTCGGCCACTGCAACGCTAGCAGCATAACCGCAAACAGCAGAATTGGCGTGACATAGCTAGTTTTGGATGGGGTGCTCATATCTTTAAGTTTATTCTCGTCATACCCATCGTGTACAGTAGTCAAATAGTCCTGCGTTCCTACTCCTAATCGTCGTCGTACTCGACTCGAGACCATTTCGAGCACGAGCACGAGTAGGAGTAGGAGTAGGAGTAGGAGTAGGAGTAGGAGTAGGAGTAGGAGTAGGAGTAGGAGTAGGAGTAGGAGTAGGAGTAGGAGTAGGAGTAGGAGTAGGAGTAGGAATCACTCCCGGGTTAGCGCTTCGTCCAGGTTCAGCAGCGCCAAGCAGACTTGCGTCATGGCGGCGTGTTGTGGGGCCGGTAACGACCTTTCGCGCGTGGCAGCTCCGACGCTCAGCAATTGTTCACAGGCTGATTGGTCACCAACGTAAATGGTCAATTGCTTGTCATAAGCTCTGGTCAGCATGTCCAATTCGGTACTGGTTATTTGCCGACATAAGACGCGCTGAGCGGCGAAGCGCAATTGTGCGGGCAGATCACTAGCATGTTGCAGAGCGTGCTGGGCTAAGACGCGGGCCGCTTCAACCCACGTCGGGTCATTTAGCGTTGTCAAGGAGTGCAGTGGCGTACTGGTCGTAGACATGCGCACGCGGCAGGTCTGTCGACTCGATGCATCGAACATGTTGACCGGACCAACTGTTCTGCGCCAGAACGTGTACACGCTGCGTCGATACAAATCGGCACCACTGGATGCAGGGTAAGTGAAGTCGCGTTCTTTGGTTATGGCCAGCGCTTCCCAAACTGCTTCGGGCTGGTACGGATACACCGGTACTCCGCCCAAACGTCCGTCGAGCAGTCCACTGGCGGCCAAGGCCCAGTCGCGCAGCAACAAACTGGGCATGCGAAAGCGCGTGGCCCGTGCAAATAGTTTGTTATCGCTGTCGAGCGATTTCAGTTCAGGCGATACGCGACTTGTTTGGCGATAAGCCGCGCTTAATACAATCTTGCGATGCATCCACTTGCTACTCCAACCGCTGTCGCGAAACTCAACCGCCAACCAGTCGAGCAATTGACCGTACAGTGGATATTCACTCTGCACTCCTAAGTCTTCCGTTGTTTTGACGATGCCCAAGCCAAAGAAGTGTTGCCACATCCGATTGGTCTGAACGCGCGCCGTGAGCGGATGATCTGGCGCCATCAACCATTGGGCGAACCCCAGTCGATTGGGCGGTGCACCGTCGGGCAAAGGCGGCAGAAACTCCGGGGTGGCAAACGATACTTTAGTCGTGGGGTTGAGATATTCGCCGCGCTCCAAGATGGCGGTCTCGCGCGGTTTGTCATCGCTCATAATCATCGCGCGCGGAATCTGATCGGCTTTGTATTCCGCCAACTCTCTGCGTAAGGATTCTTGCTTGGCCAAGTCGGGCAACTTGGCCAAAAGCGTGGGACGAACTTTTTCGTCAAAGTATTTTCGCAGCCCACCATCGAGCTCCTTCTTTTCATCTTCTGTTCGTTCGGCCTCGGCTTTCTTTAAAAGCTCCTTCGCACGCTCAGGCAAATTCTTCACCGCCTCGGCGGTTAGCTCAGATGTTATGGCAGCGAGCCAACCACTCCAAGCAGCCTCGATCTGTACTGCGGCGCTGGGTTGAAGGGCGTTGATCTGCTGTTCGAAGGCGGCGATGCGAGCGTTGTTTTCTGCGGTGGGCAATTCGATCAGCGGCGGAGCCACACGAATGCGCGATGAAAAACGTTGTGGAGTACCCGATTCGGGAACGCGATTAAACGCGTCCAACATGCTGTAATAGTCTTTCGAAGTTAGCGGATCATATTTGTGATCATGACACTGCGCGCATGCCATCGTCAGCCCCAACCAATTGGTGGCGGTCGTATCCATGCGATCGAATAAATTGACCCAGCGTTGCTCTTCGGCAATTGCTCCGCCTTCGCCATTCAATAAGTGATTGCGATTGAAGCCGCTGGCTATCTTTTGATCTTCGGTCGCATTGGGCAAGAGGTCTCCGGCCAGTTGCCAAATCGTAAAATCATCGAAGGGCATATCGGCATTCATCGCGCGCACGACCCAGTCACGCCACAGCCATTGCCAGGTATCGCCATCTTGTTGAAACCCGTTGCTATCGGCATACCGCGCTGCATCCAACCATGGCAGCGCCATGCGTTCGCCGTAACGCGGACTAGCTAATAAGCGATCGACCAACCGCTCATATGCATCGGGGCGGGGATCTTGTTCGAACTCTTGTACCTCGACGATGCTCGGCGGCATGCCCAGCAAGTCGATCGACAGGCGTTTATAAATGGTCGCCCGCGAGGCCTCGGGGGAAAGCGTCAAGCCATGGCTATCCAACTTGCTTAAGATAAAACGATCGATGGCCGATGCGGCGGACAGTGGACTGTCAATCTCCGGCAGGGTTGGACGGCTGGGAGTAACGAATGCCCAGTGCTGCGAGTAACCCGCTCCCTCATTAACCCAGCGCTCGAGCAACTGCTTTTGCTCGGCAGTCAGCCGACGATTCGACTTAGGTGGTGGCATCAACGTGTCAGGATCGGCGCTGCCAATGCGGGCGACCAGGCTACTGGCGGCCGCGTCACCTGGGACAATCGCTTTCGCGTTAACAGCCGCCTCACGCACATCCAGTCGCAAATCGGCTTCGCGTTTATTGCCGTCTTGGCCGTGGCAATAGAAGCAGTTCTCGGACAGAATCGGACGAATATCGCGATTGAAATCAAGCGGCTCTTCGGCAGCGATCGGCACGGCCCACAAACAGGCCAGCGTCAGGAAGGTGGTTCGCAGAATCATAGGTGGGATCGGTAGGGTGGGTGGGGAATCGGCGATCTTCCTTTATTATAGTCCAAGTCGGCCACTTCGGGCTGCCAAAATCGCTCACGCATTCTGGTGGCCCACTAGCGCTCCGGCGCCATTGTCCCCTAGGCTTTGCCCGGAAACAAAAGGAAAGCGACCTTCGTTTAATGACTGCGGAATTAATCACCGATCCGCTGCGCGCGGCCGAAATGCTCCGCTCAGGCAAACTGGTCGCGTTTCCCACCGAGACCGTTTATGGCTTGGGCGTGGATCCAACGGACGCTCGCGCGGTCGAGCGACTGTTCAGCGTCAAAGGGCGACCGACGAACAATCCACTCATTGTCCATCTGCCCGCCCTCGGACATATTGTGCTGGCGGCCCGCGACATTCCCCAAGTCGCGTTTGACCTGCTGATGCATTTTGCCCCAGGGCCGCTTACAGTCGTGGTGCCCAGACGTGACGATATCGTGCCCGCAGTCACTGCAGGCTTGGGAACTGTCGGCGTGCGTATCCCCGATCATCCATTGACGCTGGCCATGTTGGAACTAGCCACGATTCCTATTGCGGCCCCGAGTGCCAATCGCTCCGGACGTCCCAGCGCTACGACCTGGCAAGCCGTACTGGAGGACTTTGGCAATGCCATCGACGGAGTGCTGATCGGCGATCCAGCCCGAGTGGGATTAGAGTCGACCGTGGTGGATTGTATGAGTGATCCGCCACGCATCTTACGGCCAGGTAGCATATCGCTGGCTGAGCTACGGCAAATCGTGCCGTCGATGATCATGGCTGGCTCCATAGCCCAGAGCGGCGAAAATTCGCCGGGACGTTTGCATCCCCACTATCGTCCACAAGCCCAAGTGGAACTGGTCGATCATGCAGGCCAGGTTCCAGCGGCTAGTGACACCGCTTATGTCGGCCTGGAACCACATACGGCAGCCGCAGAGTTTGGGTGGGTCGAGATCTTTGCCACTAGCGAACAGTATGCGCATCGGTTGTACGAAGCCTTGCGCGAAGTTGATCGTCGTGGATTGCGCGTCGTGTATCTGCAGCGCGTGACACCCGAGGGCATCGGCGCCGCCCTGAACGATCGCATTCAGCGGGCTGGTGAGAAGTAATACTAAGGCACTGCAAAACAATAAACTACCGGACTTATCGTAACGGGGTAACTTGTCTTAAATTCAAACTTGTTGGCGTTCATGGTTCGATGCAGATGATCCAACCATGCCGAACATCATACTGTGGCTACAGTCGCGTCAAGCGATCCACTGCCGCTTCGCTTTTTCCGCAAACTGCATTTTGACTTCGTTTTTCGCAGATAGAATTCAACTGAACTGGCTTTGATGTCAACATCATTCGAGTCTCGAGCACTGGGTGTCCGGTAGTTTATTGTTTTGCAGTGCCTTAGCAGCGTGGGAGTATCCACACTGCTCAAGCTCGCGATCAGTAGGCCCACTTCTTCATCGTCTGAATATTCTTTTCAATTTCAGGGTTGCCTTTGCCAACGTAAACCGCCATGTCACTATCGTACATGGCTTCGGACTCGGGGCCCTGATCGCGCGTGCTGGTCATCCAGTCGTCCAGTCGCTTACGCATATTGGCCAAGGCGGCGGCGTGCTCGGTGTCACCGGCCAGGTTGGTGATTTGCCACGGATCGGCTTGCCAATCATACAGCTCTTCGGACGGACGTTTGTCGGCGAACAACAACTGCTCAGACAATGTTGATAGTGAACCCGCTTGGTGTAACTGGCGCAGTTCTTGGATGATGCTCTTGCCATCTTTATAGGCGTTGGGTTGCAAGTGCGGCTGATCGGGATAGAAGTTGCGAATGTACAAGTAGCGATCGGTACGGACACTGCGCAGACGCTCGATGGTCTCGTCGCAGCGATCGCGAGCTGCGAACACTGCTTCGCGCGGTTGATATTCTTTGGCCAGAATGTCTCGGGCCTGCATGGTCGGAGGCAATGGAATGCCGGCAGCGGCCAAGGAGAGGGCCGCCAGATCGATATGTTCGACCATGTCATCGCGGACCTGGCCCGGTTGCAGCCTGGCCAATAGTTCTGGGAAGTTACGCGGCCCGCGCATAACCAGTGGGACATGCGTACCTTCGTTGTACAGAAACTGCTTTCCGCGCGCATGACTGATGCCATGGTCAGTCATGAAGATAACCAAGGTATCTTCCAACACTCCCTCGCGTTCCAACCGCGCGAGCACCTGGCCAACATGTTTATCTGTGAAACGCACAGAATCGAGATAGGCGGCCCAATCGCGGAGCATAATGGGTGAGCGCGGATAAAACGGTGGCAGGCTGACTGCTTCAGGCGCAACTGCCTGGCCAAATTCTTTCTCGGCGCGGGTCGAGAGCCTTTTGCAAGACACATCGGTGCCGCCGCGCAGTTTTCCACCCGGCAACTGAACTTGCATGAAGAAAGGCTGGTCCGCCTGGCGCCCCGACCAATCACTGGCATCATACATGCTCAGATCGTGTTGAAAGTTGTAATCCGTTTTGCCGAGCGGCTGCTTTGCCGAAAGGCCATCGCCAATGCAGGTGTAGTAGCCCGCTGCGTGAAAGAGTTCGGGAATCGGCCGCACACCTTGAGGCAGTTCGATCTTCAACTCGCCACGACCGCTGCGATGTTGATGAGCCCCAATCGAAGTTTGGTACATGCCGGTGATGAGTGCCGATCGACATGGCGAACAAACCGGCGCGGTAACAAACGCGCGAGAAAAGCGCACGCCTTCGCGGGCGAGGCGATCGACATGCGGCGTCGTAATTGTGGACTCGCCATAACACGAGAAGTTGGCCGACATATCGTCGACGATGAACCATAAGACATTGGGCCGCCGGCTCTGGGCTTGCGCCGGAGCAAACGAGGCATACATAGCCCAACACAAGCAGCCGATGAGAATCGCGCGAATCATGAGTAGTCTCCTTTGGGGGTGTCCCTGTTTATAACGCGCTCTGAGCCGCGCGGCACCGTGTGGTTCGCAGATAGAATCGAGCCGGTATAATGCCACCTCGCCAGGGGAAGAGGTCGTCCAGCTATTCCTGCGCATACTTACGAGTACGAGTAGGAGTAGGAGTAGGAGTGTCACCTCCCCCGGCGAAGCTGGGGGAGGTCGCAGACGAGGCGTTAGCCGAAGTCTGCGGGAGGGGGCCCGTTCCGAAGCGGAAGTGTTCTGCAGCCAGAATGCAAGGAGAGAATTATTAACGAGTTTTTGGGTATCTTAGTTCTGGTGCTGATTGTCGCCAAAGTTTGCGGTGGGCTAGCGCAGCGTTTGGGCCAGCCTAGCGTGTTAGGTGAACTGGTCGCTGGCGTTATTCTGGGCGTGTCTGGTATGCAGATTTTGGACACGCACGATCATGTATTGCACTTTCTGGCCGAGCTGGGCGTTATGATATTGCTGTTCGAGATTGGACTGGAGACCGATCTGAAGCAACTCTTGCGAGTCGGTGGCAGTTCGATCGTGGTGGCTATCGTCGGTGTGGCCCTGCCGTTTGTGTTTGGTTACATGGTTACTAGTTGGTTAGGTTACTCTAGCCTGGTATCAATCGTGGCGGGCGCGACTTTGACGGCGACCAGCGTGGGCATCACTGCCCGTGTATTGTCGGATCTCAATCGATTGGGCGAAGCCGAGAGTCAAATCATTTTAGGGGCGGCGGTCATTGACGATGTGATCGGCCTGGTCATTCTGGCTGTCGTTGAAAAGTTGGCTGATGGTGCCGAGGTCGATGCGTGGATGATTGGTCAAACCACGCTAGTGGCCTTTGGATTCTTGCTGCTGACTTTGCTAGTTGGAACACACGTCTTGCCGCGCTTAATCGATTGGATAGAGCGCAGTCGCTTTGCCGGGACGCCCACATTGATGGCGCTGATATGCGCGATAGGTTTGGCGTTCTTGGCGTATAAAGCAGGTTCAGCGACGATCATCGGAGCGTTTGCCGCCGGCCTACTGCTGCGCAAGTCGGATAACTCGCATGCCATTGAACATGGTGTAGCACAGGTCGGGCAGTTCTTTGTGCCGATCTTTTTCGTTTTCGTCGGGGCTTCGGTCGATATTCGAGTACTCAATCCGTTTGTGACTGAAAATTTAGCGACGATCAAGATCGGTAGTCTGCTGATCGTGGCGGCCATCCTGGGTAAGTTTCTGTGCGGCTATGCGCCGTTTTGGTTTAAAGGCAAGAAGCACGTCATTGGTATCGGCATGATCCCGCGCGGGGAAGTGGGACTGATCTTCGCACAGAAAGCCCTAGCCACCAAAATCTTCGACACCGGCATGTTTAGCGCTGTAACCATTATGGTCATGGTCACCACCTTCATCGCCCCGCCGCTGCTGCGCTGGACATTCCCGCCTGCTAAACCAACCGGTCCCAAAGAAGAACAAGGCATCGAAACCTTGGTCAATTAGCACCCGTAGCGGAATGCGTCAAGCATTTCGGGGCGTAGCGGAATGCGTCAAGCATTTCGGGAATTCCCGAAACCCCGAAAGCCTTGACGGCTTCCGCTACAAAGCGGTGAAAGCCTATTTGCAAAAGTCCTGGCGTTTTAGGACAATGCACCATTCTAGTTTGACTCCTCATACTTCCCTCCTGCCCTACGAAAGGCTCTGCTTGATGAACCTTCCTCCTGAGAAGGCCGATTTGTCGCGTCGGCTGTTTGTGAAAGAAACTGGCATTCTGGCTGCCGCGGCAACCATGATCAGTGCGCCTCGCGTGCATGCTGCCGAAGACAACACGATTCAAGTTGCCTTGATTGGTTGCGGTGGTCGTGGCACGGGTGCAGCTACCAATGCGCTGCGCGTGAACAATGGTCCCATGAAACTGGTCGCCATGGCTGATGTGTTTCCCAATAAACTCAACAGCAGTCTCGCACAGCTCACCAAGGATACCAACGAGAAACTCGATGTTCCCGAAGATCGACGCTTTATCGGCTTTGATGGTTACAAAAAAGCCATGGACGTGCTCAAGCCTGGTGATGTGGTGATTCTAGCCACACCTCCTGCGTTTCGTTGGGTGCACTTCACCTACGCCATCGAGAAGGGCTTGAACGTCTTCATGGAGAAACCTGTCACGGTCGACGGCCCGGGCAGTCGCCGGATGCTCGAGCTGGCTAAGAAGTCAGTCGAGAAGAATCTGAAGGTAGGCGTCGGTCTGATGTGTCGTCACTGCGCAGCTCGCGGTGAACTATACGACCGCATCAAGGCTGGCGAGATCGGCGATATCGTGTTGCTGCGAGCCTATCGCATGGCTGGCAAGACCGGCAACTCCGATGTGCTACCCAAGCCCGAAGGCGAATCGGAACTGCTGTATCAGATTCGTAACTTCCACGGCTTCTTGTGGGCCAGCGGCGGCGGTTACAGCGACTTCTTAATTCACAACATCGATGAATGCTGTTGGATGAAGGATGCCTGGCCCGTTGAAGCCAAGGGCAGTGGTGGTCGCCACTTCCGTGGTGATTATGTCGATCAGAACTTTGACTCGTACTCCGTCGAATATACCTTCGATGACGGTACCAAGTTGATGCTCAACGGTCGCACCATGCCTGGTTGCCACAATGAGTTTGCCAGTTATGCGCACGGCACTAAGGGATCAGCGATTATCTCGACCGCTTCCCACACGCCTGCCAAGTGCCGCATTTACAAGAGTCAGAAACTCAGCGGCAAAGACAACCTGGCTTGGCAATATCCACCCGATGAACCCAACCCCTATCAACTCGAATGGGATCATTTGATTGCGGCCATTCGCGAAGACAAGCCTTACAACGAAGTCGAACGTGGTGTGAAGGCCAGCGTCGTGACTGCCATGGGACGCATGGCCAGCCATACCGGTCAAGTCATCACCTATGACGACATGCTCAACTGCGAACATGAATTTGCACCGGAGTTGGACAAGCTGACCATGGAGAGCGAAGCTCCACTGAAGGCCGACAAAGATGGCAAGTATCCGATACCGCAACCCGGTATTATCACCGAGCGCGAATTCTAACGGTCGATCCGTCGCTGATGAGAGCGTGCAGCTTTTAACTATCGTAATTTAAAGGACTTCGGGTGGCACTGGCAATGCGCAGCATAGCCAGTGCAGGGAACGAAGTGGTGCAGTTGGCGGGCTCTGTGACTGTACCAATGGTAGCGAAGTTTTTGATACAGCATCCTTGGGTACTGCCTGTGACGGGTTAGTTCCTTGGCCAATGAGCCCAGTTAGGGTGCTTGGAAACTTCGGTTGCATTGGCGTGGTCAACCGCAGGAGCAAATCGGAACGCTTCGTTTGGAACACTGGCTATGCTGCGCATTGCCAGTGCCACCCAAACCTTAAACACCTTACTGCAAGCTGCTTTACACGCAGGGCGCGCTGAAGGAATCGCTTCAGCGAGCCCTGCGTTTTTGATTATTGCGATAGACGGTTCGCCCACGGCATTACCCATAATTCCTGTTGGTGCCCTTATCCCGAATTGGACGTGACGACGTGCTGAGTCCCGATACAGGATTGGTGTTGGCAACCTACGCGCTGCAACTGGGCTTGCTATCGCGCGAGCAACTGTGCCAGGCTCTGCAGCTGTGGCTTCAAGACACCACGCGGTCCATTGGACAGGTTTTAGTGGAACACCGCTTCTTGTCTGAGGACGATCGACAGACGCTGGAGACCCTTGTGCAGCGGCATCTGCGGCAGGGAACATCAGTGGTCGAAGAATCATTGCGTTTGCTGCAGTTTGGATTGGCGGCTTCGTCCGACGTGCCTGACGAACCTGACCGGCCTGCGATCGCAACCGAAGTTGCCAAGCGGCCGGCGGAGAGTCCTGAAGAGATGGCCCGGTCCATCATTCGCACACTGCGCGACGATCGATCTGCCGCGCAGCGCAGCCGCAAGATTCCGCTCTCGGTGCTGAACGTTTCGCATGAACGTTTCCGCGTGCTGCGTCCGTATGCGATGGGCGGGCTGGGTGTAGTTTCGATTGCGCACGACATCGAGCTGGATCGCGAAGTTGCCATCAAGGAAATGTTGCCGGGCAATGATAACGGCGCCGATGAACTGCAGCGTTTTCTGTTGGAAGCTCGACTGACCGGCCAGCTCGATCATCCGGGTATTCCACCCGTGTATGCGCTAGGCTATTTCGAAGATGGTCGGCCGTTCTATGTCATGCGACTGATTGAAGGTCAGACGCTACGCGATGGGATCAAAGCATTTCATCAACGCTACCCGTACCCCAATCGATCGCGGCAGCGCACGCTGGAACTTAGGAAGTTGCTAGGCTGCATCGTCAGTGTCTGCAATACGCTGCGCTTTGCTCATTCGCGCGGCATCTTGCATCGCGATGTCAAGCCATCGAACATCATGCTGGGTGATTATGGCGAGACGATTGTGTTGGACTGGGGGCTGGCCACAACTCGCGAGCAAGCCAAGCCGCTGTCGATCGTGGAACCCAAAGCGAACCAAGGGCGGCATCGCGCCAGCGAACTCGAAAGTTCAGAATCAGGCTCGGTGATGGGGACGCCACACTACATGAGCCCTGAACAAGCCAAGGGCGAAATGGAATTGATCAACGTTCGCAGCGATGTCTATTCCGTGGGCGCGACGCTGTATCATCTGCTGACCGGCAAGGCTCCGTTTCATGGTTTGACGCGCGATGCGATCTTTGAACGCTTGAAACTCGGCGGGCTTCCCAAACCTTCATCGCTCGACACACGCATCGCTCCGGAACTGGAAGCCATCTGTTTGAAAGCCATGGCCCCCGAGCGCAGCGAACGCTTTGCCACCACTGGTGAAGTGGCTACCGAACTGGAGCACTGGCTGGCCGACGAACCGGTGAAATGCTACCGCGAACCACTGGTCAAGAGCTGGGGACGCCAGTTGAAGACTCATCGAGTACTGGTCGCTTCACTCATGGCGCTTATGGCCACCGGCCTGGTGGCCCTCACCGTCGGTACGGCGATCGTCACTTGGGAACGCTTCGAAGCGATCAAACAAGCGGATCTGGCCAGACAAGCCAAGAATCAAGCTGAGCAAGTTGCTGATGAATCTCGAGAAATCATCTCTAAGTGGCTCATTCTGGGGTACAACAGCCGAGTCGAGCACATCAAGGGCACCGAGCCTGCCCGCTTAGAATTTCTAAACAAGACTCTGCCACTATTAGCGAAGCGGGCTATAGAGGTGCCGTATGATGTAACCAGTAACGTCGACTGGGCGCTGACGATCAGCGAGCGCGCGAGGATTAATTTCGCACTGGGTCAGTTGGATGAAGCCTGGCAAGACTACGCCCAGGCCATCTCGATCCTTCAGGATCTGAAAGAACCTATCAAGGACACGGATACCGGATTCGTCAAGTACAACCAACTCTATCTAATGATTGAACTTGCCGAGTTCTTGCACGCCACCGAACCCGATTCGGCACGCACCTACAATCAAATTGCACAAGCACTCCATGCCGCCCGCATTACCTATGAGAGCCATCCCACCGTCGAAAACGCTATGTTCGCTTATTGCCGCGCCCAAGTGCTGGTAGCGATGAGCTCGCAGAGAAGCCAACCAACGCAAGCCCTCAGTCATGCTAGTGAAGCTAGCACGATTCTCTCAAAGCTCAACTTAAACTGCACCGAGTTGAACCGGCGTATGATCGATGGCTGCCGCACTTCTCGCGAGCTTGCTTGCCGATCTGGAGCCCTTGAAGCAACGATTGTCGCGGATCTAAACCAACCTGCTTTAGCAATCGAAATCGCAAAGAAGTCTTTGGCTATATCGAAAGCTCTGAGCGCTGAAGCTCCGGAGCTACTCGACTTGCGGCCACTCCAATGGAATTTGCAGTTATTGATTAACAGAATAGAACGAAACACATCGTCCACTCCAGAGGATCATCGCGTCGCTTTGAAGGTTCTTTGCAAAGAAATTGACAGGAGCGAACAACGCTTGAGCGAACTTGGAACTAGAGCGTCGCTTGAGCTTGCTGAATCAGAATTTGCCGCGGGCCGCCCGGCTTCAGCGGAACGCGAACTCATGAGGGCTCATGTCAATCGCTCTGACACGAACCTATTTACCATCAGGTTTGATGCGCTAATGGCGCATCTGTCGAATCTCTTAGGTGATGCCCTTCAACGCGAATTGCATCAACACTCGATGGATCATCAAATGTTCGAAATGAAGGAGAGCGTGAGCGAAAGCAGATCAATTCGTCTGCTCTCGCCATCAATAGAACGTCAGTATTCTCAAGGCCTAATCGAGTAGCGGAAGCTCGAAATAGGCACCTTCAATTTCGGTTAAGTCCACGCCACGCGTATAAAGGTGGACATAGCCTTCGCCAGGGTTGCCAGTGGCATAAGCAACTATATAGACGGAATTTGGGCTAGCCGAGACTCCTTGAACTGACCATAAGATTTCTGGCCCAGAGTCCAGTTCGATTTCTGTGACGCCCTGCAGATTGCTGCCGTGCAGCAGAATTTCGATCGGGGTTCCCGTTTCGATGTCGAACGACAATGGAATCACGTCGCCAGTCGACAGTTCTACACTGGTTACGGTCGGTTTGGGCACGGTCTGCTTCTCCAAGATTTCAGGACTGAAAACCACCCAATGGTGGTGCATGGCTGTGTTGTGTACTTATTCCAGACAAAAGTCAAGTCCAGAAGTTGGTTACATATTTGAGCACAAATCATACTTTCGGCAAAATCAATCCAGCCGTACAGTCTATTTAACCGATAAAGTTTACCAGGCAGTGCTTTTTAGTCCCTTTTGCAAAACCAGGTGATTCACTGTGTCTACCGAGCTCGGTCGCGCGAAACAGCCTACGCTGCTCTCAGGTTGGGTAGGCGACTGGGGCGGCGTGGCCATCGACGCGATCAACACGGTTGGCGACATGGCGATTTTCGCCTGGAAAATGTTTGTCTGGCTGTTCACCGCCCGCCCGCGCCGCGGCACTATTCTGCCGAATTTCTATCATGTCGGCGTCCTCAGTTTGCCGGTGGTAGCCCTTACCGGCACCTTCATCGGGATGGTTTTGGCTGTGCAGAGCTTTCCTCAGTTCAACGAGATTGGACTGGAGACGAAACTGGGCGCAGTCATTAATAGCTCGCTGGTTCGCGAACTAGGACCAGTGTTGGCCGCCACGATGTTGGCTGGGCGCGTCGGCAGTGCTATGGCAGCCGTCTTGGGCACGATGCGCGTGACCGAACAGATCGATGCCCTGATCAGCATGGGTGCCAATCCAATTCACTACCTGGTTGTGCCGCGGTTCTTGGCATGCATCCTGCTAATCCCCGCGCTAACGATCATGGCTGATTTCATGGGTATAGTCGGCGGATACTTTTACAGCGTCGTCGTCTTGGACATCGATCACTATCAGTACCTAAACAACTCGCGCAAGTTTGTGGGCAGCTGGGACTTCTTTACCGGAATCTTCAAGAGCTTCTTTTTCGGTGGTACCATCGCGATTGTCAGTTGCTATCGCGGGTTTCACTGCCAGGCAGGAGCTGAGGGTGTCGGCCGCGCAGCCACCGCTGCTTTCGTTTTCAGTTTCGTGTTGATTTTGGCCTTGGATTTGATGTTGAACATTTTCCTCAACGGAGTGTACGACAGAATCTGGCATCGCAGCCCCGGACTGTTTTAGTCAGCACTTACACCAGACAAACAATGAACGCCAAAGACTTAGCCCTCGACGAATTGACCGCTCCCGATGGACGACCGGTGCCGACGCCACCGAACCGACCCCTAGTCGAACTGCGCGATGTGACGATCCGCTTTGGCAAACAGATCATTCTGAACAAGATCAACCTTTCCATACCGCGTGGGGAAACGCTGGCGGTAATTGGTGAAAGCGGTTGTGGCAAAACGATGCTCCTGAAGATCGTCGTGGGTCTGGCCAAGCCGACCAGTGGGCAAGTGCTTTACGATGGCGAAGACTTGACGCAACTGTCGGATGTCGAACTGACCAAGATGCGTCGCAAGTTTGGTTTTGTGTTTCAGAACGCCGCCCTCTTTGACAGTATGACCATTGGTCAGAACGTTGCGTTTCCCCTGCAACAACAAGGCCTCTATGGTGGTCGCCGCGCCGAACAAATGGTGCTGGAACGCTTGGCCGAAGTTGGTTTGCCCGATAACGTGGTGCCCAAGCGTCCCGCACAGCTATCTGGCGGCATGCGCAAACGCGTGGGCTTGGCACGGGCACTCATCTTGCAACCCGAACTGATGCTCTACGACGAACCGACCACGGGACTCGACCCGATTATGAGCGACGTGATCAATGAACTGATCACACGCACGCGACAACGACAACCGGTGACCAGCATCGTCGTAACTCACGATATGCACTCGGCCCGCAAAGTGGCGGATCGCATCATCATGTTTTATCCCTACGCTCGTGTGCGACCAGGCGAGAGTCAAATCGTTTACGACGGACCGCCCAGCCAGATTGATCGCGCACCGGATAAACGCGTACGTCAATTTGTTAAAGGCGAAGCTGGTGAGCGTTTGATGGAGATGCGTCAAGCGGCGCAGAATCATCTCGACGAAACCCCAATGTTTGACGCCCTTACTTAGAGAGCCCGTTCATGGACGAACAGCGTTATCGCTTTGGTGTCGGCGTCTTGGTTGTCGCCTCGGTGGTGATCGGCGTCATCCTGATCATGTTTTTCGGTGCCGCACCGAATTTCATGACCAGTCGCTATCGCGTGACCGTCAACTTTCCAGCTGCCCCAGGTGTCGAACAGGATACACCTGTCCGCAAAAATGGCGTGGATATTGGTCGCGTCAAGTTGGTCAAACTGTTGCCCGATGATAATGGCGTGGATCTGGAACTGGAACTTGATTCCGCCTTTCAAATCCGTAGCGGCGAACAGTGTCGCGTGGCCACCGGCTCGTTGATTACCGGGGAAGCGGTAATTGAATTTGTTCCCCCTACTCAAACCAGCTTGATCACGCGTTTCGATGGACGCGATGGAGTAGCGCCTGACGGCCAATTGAGCGAAGTGGAAAAGGAGATCGCAGCCGCCTACCTGAAAGACAGCGATTTTGTCCGGGGTGGCACCGTCGCTCCCGATCCGCTAGCTTCGTTTGTAACCTTGCAAGAGAAATTCACGCCCACGTTTATGGCCGTCGAGCAAGCCGGTAATCAAGTGGGACTGCTGGCTCGCGATCTGCGCTCGTTAATCAATGGTGACTCAGGCCAGCTCCGTCAAATCGTCCAGAAGACCGAACAAACGATTGACAACTTCAATCAAACGCTCGACGCTATCGAAGGCGTCTTCGGTGATGAGAAACTGCGTCAGTCGCTGCAAACATCTGCCGAACGTTTGCCCCGGTTGCTCGACTCAGCCGAAGGCGTGTTGTCGGAAACCAAACGCACGATCGCTTCCTTCGAAGGCGTGGGCAAGGCGGCGGAAGAAGCCATGCAGAATGTGGCTGCCTTTACCGAACCGCTGGGTGAAAACGGCGAGCGCCTGGTCGGAGATGCCATGCGGACCATCAACAACTTGGATGGTCTACTGTCGGATCTGCGCACGATTTCCGTGCGACTCAACAGTGGTCAGGGCACGCTCAATCGGCTTATTAACGACGACGAGATGTACTATACGCTCAAGTCCACCTTGGAGAATGTGGAGCAGTTGACCCGTCGCCTGCAACCAGTAGTGGACGATGTCCGCATTTTCTCGGACAAAATCGCTCGCGACCCACGGCAACTAGGCGTCGCCGGAGCCATCCAGGGCCGCACGATAGGGCTGGGAACCAAGTGATCTTTGGGGTAGGATTTTCTTCCAAGCATTCTCAACCCCATGACACGCCAGCGGTCCTACAGCTTTCTCGATAGAACAACTTGAGTTCCCATGAAATTCACCAAAATGCATGGCGCCGGCAACGACTACGTCTATGTCGATTGCTTTGCACAGGCCACTCCGCTTAATCCCGACAAACTAGCAATCGATATATCGCATCGTCGCTTCGGCGTGGGCGCTGATGGGCTGATTCTGATCGAACCGTCCAAGATCGCCGATGCCCGCATGCGGATGTTTAATGCTGATGGCAGCGAATCGAATATGTGCGGCAACGGCATTCGTTGCGTCGCCAAATTCGTTTACGACCATGGTATTTGTCAGCGCGAGAGGCTGACGATTGAAACCGGCGCAGGCCTGCGGCACTTGCATCTACAAATCGAAGGCGGCAAGACGCAGTTGGTAACCGTCGATATGGGACAACCGCAAACCAATCCTGACTTGGTGCCCACCACACTCTGCACCAGTCCCGTAGTTGACCTGCCAGTAACCTTTGGAGGTCGCGAGTTCCGAGTCACTTGCGTCTCGATGGGCAATCCGCATTGCGTGATTTTTGTGCCGGAGGCCACCGATGAGTTGGTTCTGGGATTGGGGCCGCAGATCGAAACCGATCCCCGCTTTCCACAGCGCACCAATGTTGAGTTCATCGAAGTGATTTCACCCACTGAAGTAAAACAGCGCACCTGGGAACGCGGCTCGGGTGAGACCTGGGCATGTGGCACCGGTGCCAGTGCTGTCTGCGTGGCCGGAGTCTTGACCGGGCGTACCGAGCGATCGGTGCTGAGCCATCTGCTGGGTGGCGATCTGCGTTTAGATTGGAATGAGCAAACCGGTCGCGTGATGATGACCGGTGGAGCTGTCGAGATCTTTACTGGCGAGTGGCCTTGAATCGCCTGCGACAATATTTGAGAGATCATCCGCCCAAACGCCTGGCGTGGCGTGGCGGTGGCATGTTGATGATCCGAGTGGTGAATGCTTGGATGTCGACACTCAATTACCGCTGCGCATTCTATGCACCAGGCGTCGATCCCACCTTGCCCGACTATGGTGGTCCAGCCATCTATGTCCTATGGCATGAGTATATCCCGATCCCACTGTACTTGCGCCCTAACTGTCAGTTCGCGGTGCTACTGAGTCAACATCAGGATGCGGAACTACTGACGCATGCCGCGCATTTTGCTGGACTGGAAACGGTGCGCGGGTCCTCGTATCGTGGTGGAACTGCGGCGCTGAAGACTCTGCTTAGCCAACGTGGTAGTAACCTGGCGATCACTCCCGATGGACCTCGCGGACCACGTCGGCAGTTGGCCGCGGGCTGCATTTACTTGTCCTCGCGACTGCAAATCCCTCTGATTTGCTTGGGGGTCGGTTACGATCGCCCATGGCGTTATCGTCGCGCTTGGGATCATTTTGCGATTCCCAAACCATTTTGCCGGACGCGAATATTAACCAGCCCGCGTTTGCAAATACCACCGGATTTAGAGAGGGATGATATCGAAGCGCACCGGGTGTGGATCGAGAATACGCTCAATCAGTTGTGCGATACGGCTGACCAATGGGCGCGAGGCGAGATACAATTAGAGGGTGAACTGCCCCTGTCGCGCGGCCCCCGCTATGTCTGACAGGTACCAAGGCTGGTCAGTGGCAGTGAACTGCCTTTCGCGGAGCGAAAGGAGACTATGATCCTTCCCGCATACCCCCTGCCTGTTACTGATGTCCTACGACTACTCTCAAGAAGATCCGACCTCAGGTCCCGGCCTCGACCAGGATAGTCCGCTCAGTGTCTCGCAATTGACGCTGTGTATTAAGCAGTTGGTTGAAGGATCGTTGCCTCAAGTCTGGCTGGAAGCGGAGATCTCGGACCTCAGCCGACCGTCCAGTGGTCACTACTACATGACGTTGAAAGACCAGCATTGCCAGATCCGCGCCGTCATGTGGCGCTCAGCGGCCGCCCGCTTGCCATTTCAATTGGAAGATGGTCAAGCCATCATTTGTTTAGGCGGCGTCGAAGTCTATCCGCCGCGTGGCACTTACCAAATGGTCATCCAGCGGGCTCAACCCAAAGGGCAGGGCAGTCTGCAGTTGGCCTTTCAGCAATTGCACAAGCGACTGTCAGCCGAAGGGCTGTTCGATGCGCAGCGCAAGCGTCCATTGCCACGTTTCCCGCAGCGTGTGGGCTTTGTGACCAGCCCCAGCGGCGCTGCGGTGCATGATTTTATCGAAGCAGCTCGACGTCGCTGGCCGGCCATGAACTTGATGATCATTCCTGCCAAAGTCCAAGGCGCGGGGGCAGTTGAAGAGATTGTGCGCGGCATTGAATTGGCCAAACGCATTCGTCCCAAGCTGGACCTGCTAGTAGTGGGCCGGGGTGGTGGCAGTTTGGAGGACCTGTGGTGCTTCAATGACGAACGCGTGGTACGGGCCTTGATCGCTTCGCCGATTCCGACGATCTCGGCAGTAGGACACGAAGTCGATGTGACGCTGAGCGACCTGGCGGCTGACGCGCGGGCGCTCACGCCGACCAACGCCGCCGAAGTAGGCTTGCCCAGCGCATCGGAGTTGGTTGGCTTGTTAGCTCAAAAACGCGTGCGCATGGCGACGATCATGCACGCACGCCTGCGTCACTTGCGCGAGCGACTGGACACCTTCGCTCTCTCACGGGCACTCAGCGGTCCGCACGAACAGATCAACATGCGTCGCCAAATGCTCGATGAGCGCGAAGTTCGATTGCGCTCAGCTATCTGGCATAACTGGCGCTCGCACGGTCAACGCTTGGAAGGCCTGGCCCGGGCGGCCCATGCGCTCAGTCCACTGCAAGTCATCGGTCGCGGCTATAGCTTGACCACGCAAACCGACAACGGTCGCGTGGTTGAAAGCGTGGACGATGTGGTTATTGGCCAACACATTACCACGGTTCTGAAACACGGAAAAATCACTTCGGAAATTACTCGCCTGGAGCGAAATACCTGATGAATGCCCCACATGTTGACCATGCTAAACTGGCTGGTGTCTTTGCCGGCAACGAAGCGCGAGCCCATTGGCACGATGGCGCTCTGTGGTTTGTGCGTCAGAAGCGCGATCGCATGGCCAGGTCGCTGCCTGAGTGGGAACAACTGCGAACCTTGGCCGCGCAGATCAAAGCCCATACTCTCGCGCGCTTGCCCGATTATCTCGAGGAGTTCGAAGCCAACGCCACACGATTAGGAGCGGTCGTTCACTGGGCCGCTGATGCTCAGGAGCACAACGAGATCGTGCATCGCATCTTGGCCGAGCGTGGTGTCAAGAAAGTGGTCAAGAGCAAGTCGATGCTAACCGAAGAGTGCCACCTCAATCCATACTTGCAAGAGCGTGGTATGACGGTGGTCGACACCGACCTGGGCGAGTGGATTGTACAACTGCGCGGCGAGTCGCCCAGTCACATCGTCTTGCCAGCTATTCATATCAAGAAGGAAGAAGTTGGCGAGACCTTTCACCAACATATCGGTACACCAGCCGGCAACTCCGATCCCAGTTATTTGACTGGGCAAGCGCGCGGACACCTGCGTGGTCGATTCATGGATGCCGATGCTGGCATCACCGGCGTCAACTTTGCTATCGCTGAGACCGGTGGTTTTGTGGTCTGCACCAATGAAGGTAACGCTGACTTGGGCGTTTCGCTGCCTAAGATACATATCGCGTGTATGGGCATCGAGAAATTTATTCCGCGATTGGTCGACCTGTCGGTATTTACCCGCTTGTTGGCACGCAGTGCTACTGGGCAACCGATCACAACTTATACATCTCATTTTCACGGCCCGCGCCCGGGTTGCGAATTGCACATTGTGCTGGTTGATAACGGGCGTTCGAAATTGCGCGCCAGCCAGACGTTCCAAGAATCGCTGCAATGCATTCGGTGCGGAGCGTGTATGAATACCTGTCCCGTATATCGCCGCAGCGGTGGCCACAGTTATTCAGCCGTGGTGCCCGGTCCGATCGGCAGCGTCCTGTCGCCGGCCAACGATGCCGCACAGCATCATTCGTTGCCTTATGCGTGTACTCTGTGTGGCTCGTGTACCGATGTGTGCCCAGTCAAGATTCCGCTGCACCATCAGTTGTTGGCCTGGCGCGGCGAGCTGGCTGAACGCAAGCTGATTCCGTGGACCAAGCGAATGTCGATGAAGGCGCTGTCGCACATCTTGATGCGTCCCTGGCTGTTTCGCACCGTCGGCGCCATAGCGCGGACCAGTTTACGTTGGCTCCCTAAAGCCTTAACGCACAACCGGCTGAACACCTGGGCTCGACAACGCGATCTCCCCGACGCACCCGCCCAGACATTTCGCCAGCTGTACAACAACCGCAAAAACGGCGACGCGTAGAGCAGCTGTCCCCAGCTGCTCAGCACCCTCTAACCAAATTGTCTACCGATCGAAGGTCCCGGGAGGGCGAAGGTCCTCCTGAGCCAAACACCGCTCAGAACATCGGACAAAGTCCCGGGGATCTAATCAGTTGGCATCATTGAACCAATGCTGGTGCTTCCATCACCACTTTCCCCCGGGATCTATGTCCGTTGTTCATAACGGTGTTGGGCTCCGCAGGAGCATTCGCCCTCCCGTTCCAGCATGCAATCGCTCAGAGTGGGTGCTGAGCAGCTGAGGACAGCTGCTCTACGCCCCCGGACCTATGTCCGATGTTCGTGACGGTGTTGGGCTCAGCAGGAGCATTCGCCCTCCCGTTCCAGCATGCAATCGCTCAGAGCGGGTGCTGAGCAGCTGAGGACAGCTGCTCTACGCCCCCCGGATCTATGTCCGTTGTTCATAACGGTGTTGGGCTCAGCTGGAGCATTCGCCCTCCCGTTCCAGCATGCAATCGCTCAGAGTGGGTGCTGAGCAGCTGAGGACAGCTGCTCTACGCCCCCCGGATCTATGTCCGTTGTTCATAACGGTGTTGGGCTCAGCAGGAGCATTCGCCCTCCCGTTCCAGCATGCAATCGCTCAGAGCGGGTGCTGAGCAGCTGAGGACAGCTGCTCTACGACAGAGGGTAGAACCTTGCGACGCAGTGGCTATAATCGGCTGGCAATACCCTTCCACCCTTCTGACTCACAATGGCTTTTTGGAGATTGAAACTATGACCAATGGTCCGCTAAATCGTAAACTTCGTATGGGGCTGGTCGGTGGCGGTCAAGGGTCATTTATTGGACGTGTGCATTCGATTGCCGCTTGTCTAGACAATCGGGCTAGCGTGGTGGCCGGTGCACTTTCGAGCAACCCAGAACGTTCCAAGGCCTCGGCGCCCGATTACGACATTCAATCCGCTCGGGCTTACGGTTCCTACAAAGAGCTCATCGAAAAAGAATTGGCTCTGCCCGCCGATCAGCGCGTAGACTTCATCAGCGTGACCACTCCCAACCATACGCACTATGAAATTGCCAAAGCGGCGGTTGAAGCAGGCATCAACGTCGTCTGCGATAAGCCGATGACCTTCGACCTCAAACAAGCCGAGGATCTAGCCGCGGCGGTCGCCAAATCCAATGTTGTCTTCGCGCTCACACACAATTACACCGGTTATCCGCTCGTGCGCCAGGCTCGTGAAATGATTATGAGCGGCGAACTTGGTGAGATCCAAGCCGTGCGCGCGTTCTACATCCAAGGCTGGTTGCGCACACGTCTGGAAGAGTCCGATCAAAAACAAGCCGCTTGGCGCACCGATCCATCCAAGAGCGGTGCTGCGGGTTGCTTCGGTGATATCGCTACCCATGCTTACAACTTGGGGCGCTATATGACTGGCCTGCTGCCAGCGGAAATCTCTTGCCATCTGAAGACCTTCGAAAGCGGCCGCAAACTGGATGATTACGGTACTGCCATCGTGCGTTATCAAAATGGTGGCCTCGGTACCGTCACCGCATCGCAAATCAGCCATGGTCGTGAAAACGATCTGTCGATCGAAATCGATGGCACCAAAGGCGCGATTCAATGGCGCCAAGAAGAACCGAATGTCATGATCGTTCGCCGCAATGGTCAACCGCACCAACTGTATACTCGCGATCCCAACGCTGCCTTCATGAACGCTTCCGGCAAAGCCGCTTGTCGCTTGCCCAGCGGTCACCCAGAAGCTTTCTTCGAAGCGTTCGCCAACATCTACGCGTCAGCCTACGACGCCATGATCCAACGCAGCCAAGGTGAAAAGATCGAAACGCGCGATACCGTCTACCCCAACGTACATGATGGCGTTGAAGGCATGCTGTTCATCGAGCAGTGCGTCGCCAGCAGCCAACAAAACGGCGCCTGGCTAAGCATGAAACATCCCGCTCCACGGAAGTAAGTGCTAGGGAGGGCGACCGGGAGGGCGAAGGTCCTCCTGAGCCAAATACCATTATGAATGACGGACAACGTCCCGGGGATGCAAACCGCCGACATCAAACGAACCACCGCTCATCCTTCCATCACCATCTTCCCCCAGACCTATGTCCGTTGTTCGTGACGGTGTTGGGCTCAGCAGGAGCATTCGCCCTCCCGTTCCAGCATGCAATTGCTCAGAGCGGTGCTGAGCAGCTGAGCAGCTGAGGACAGCAGCTCTACACCCCCGGGTTCTGGAGCGCTGCGATTTAGTACCCGCTAGCGCCAACGGCGCCGGTGAATTGAATTGCACTCAGCCCGAGTTGCTTTCTGGCGGCGTCGAGCATCTCCTGCGTGCGACTCGCACCGCAGCGGGTAACGCCTAGAGCCCGCACTTGTTCCAGCGTTTCAAAATCGCGCACTCCACCGGCGGCTTTGACTTGAACGCCAGGGCCCACGTTGGCCAACATCAATTGCAAGTCGGGTATCGT
Source organism: Rania fehmarnensis (assembly GCF_056494185.1). NCBI lineage: Bacteria > Pseudomonadati > Planctomycetota > Planctomycetia > Pirellulales > Pirellulaceae > Rania > Rania fehmarnensis. The sequence continues at coordinate 6,339,959 of NZ_CM151398.1, read as the reverse complement.
CGCTCCACCGCCACCATACCCAGTGCTGGTCTTGACCCAGTCGGCACCCAGATCGGTACATATTTGACATAGCCGAATCTTGTGGTGATCTTTGAGGTGGCAGTTTTCGAAGATCACTTTCACCTTTCGACTGGCCGCATGAGCCGCCTCGATGACGACGCGAATGTCCTGGGTGACATAGTCCCAGTCTTCGCTCAAGACTTGCGAAATGTTGACGACCATGTCTAGTTCTTGACAACCATCTTCGATGGCCCGATCGGCTTCCAGACGTTTGATATGCGTCGTATGACCTCCATGCGGAAAACCGATCGTGGTGCTCGGCTGGACCGTCGATCCGGACAGGATCTCGCTGCAACGCTTGAGGTAATAGGGCATGATGCACACGCTAGCCACATCATAGGCCAGGGCCAGGGCGCATCCCTGTTCCAGCTGGGCGGTGGTCATGGTGGGCGCCAGCAGCGAATGATCGATCATCTTGGCGTATTGCAAATAAGTCGCGGGCATAAAGGTCTCGCAGTTTTCAAACATTCAACTTCAGAGGCGAATCGTGGAACTTCTCGTCTGATCGTAAGCCTTATTGGGAATGGATAAGCTTACCAAGTGTTGTTGACCTCGAACATGGATTGTGCCCTCGATTCGACCTCCCCATGCTGCGCATGGAGAGGTGACTGTCACCTCCCCCGGCGCAGCTGGGGGAGGTCGCAGACGAGGCGTTAGCCGATGTCTGCGGGAGGGGGCACGGCGCTACGCAAGTCTCCCGCGGTACTAACCACCTTCACTGCCAAGACCCCTCCCGAATCTCGCTAAGGCTCGATTCGACCTCCCCAAGGCGAAGCCTTGGAGAGGTGACTGTCACCTCCACCGGCGCAGCTGGGGGAGGTCGCAGACGAGGCGTTCAGCCTTCGTCTGCGGGAGGGGGCAGTGCATTAAGCAAGACTTCTGCGGTACTAACCACCTGTACTTCCAAGACCCCTCCCGAATCTCGCAAAGCCTCGATTCGACCTCCCCAAGGCGAAGCCTTGGAGAGGTGACTCAGCGCATCAATCGCCGCCTCCCTAGTGGTGAACCGAACTGCTACAATTCGGCTCTCAATCCTTATGGAGAAAGGAATTAATGACGCCACGCAAAATCCTGGTCACCGCCGCCCTGCCCTACGCCAATGGCCCTATTCACATTGGCCATTTGGTGGAGTACATCCAGACCGATATTTGGGTTCGCTTTCAAAAACTGCGGGGCCAGCGGTGCATCTTTATCTGTGCTGATGATACGCACGGCACGGCAATTATGATCCGGGCCCGGGCTGAGGGTCGCAGTGAAATCGAGTTGATCGCCGATATGCAGGCCGCGCATCAGCGCGACTTTGCAGCCTTCGATATTCGCTTTGATAATTACGGCAGCACCAACAGTCCTGAAAACTATCGGCTGTGTTGCGAGTTCTGGACCGCCCTGCGCCAAGCCAGCCTGATTGCCGAGCGTGATGTCAGCCAATTGTATGATCCCAAGGCGGGTACTTTCCTGGCCGATCGATTCGTCAAAGGCACTTGTCCGGTCTGCAAATCGCCTGACCAGTACGGCGACAACTGCGATAAGTGTAGCGCCACTTACTCGCCGGCTGATCTGATTGATCCGGTCAGTACTCTCTCGGGCGCTCGGCCCGAAGTCCGCTCGAGCCCGCACTTGTTTGTGCAGCTAGAAAAACTACATGGCTTTTTAGAACAGTGGACACAATCGGGCAAACATCTACAGCCGGAAGTCGCCAATTACTTAAAGGGACACTTTTTGGGTGAACCGCTGCGCGACTGGGACATCTCGCGGCCCGCACCTTATTTTGGATTCGAAATCCCCGATGCACCCGGCCATTACTGGTATGTGTGGTTCGATGCGCCGATTGGTTATATCGCCAGTTCGTCGGAGTGGTGCGCCAAACATGGTGAGCAGCTGGACTCGTGGTGGCGCGATCCGGGCACCGAGATTCACCACTTCATCGGCAAGGACATCACATATTTTCATACGCTGTTCTGGCCTGGCATGCTCAAGACCGCCGGTTTCAATCTGCCAACGATGGTCCACATCCATGGTTTCTTGACCGTCGGTGGTGAGAAGATGTCGAAATCGAAGGGCACGTTTATCAAAGCGGAAACATACTCCAAACATTTGGACACAGCCTTCTTGCGCTACTACTTCGCCAGCAAGCTCGGTCCGCGTCTGGATGATCTCGACTTGAACTTGAATGAGTTCATCGACAAGATCAATGCGGACCTGGTGGGCAAAGTCGTCAATCTGGCTAGCCGTACGGCGCGCTTCGCACATCAAAGTGGCCTGGCCACAACTTATCCGGATGATGGTGGACTGTTCGCACAAGGCGCCGCCGCCGGCGATGAGATCGCTGCGGCTTACGACAGTTGCGATTATGCCAAAGCCATGCGACTGATCATTGAATTGGCGGATCGCGCCAATCCGTTTGTCGAATCCGCGGCGCCCTGGGTTTTGGCCAAGGACCCAGCCCGCGCAAGCCAATTGCAAGCTGTGTGCACGATTGCCCTGAACCTGTTCCGACAAATCGCCGTGTACTTGTCGCCTGTGCTGCCGCGGTTGGCTGAACAGTGTGGGCAGTTGCTAAACGATCCAATCACCAATTGGCAGCAAAGCCAGCAACCCTTGCTCGGTAGTCAGGTCAATTCATTCCAACATATGTTGCAACGCGTTAAGAAAGAGGATGTAGAAGCCATGATCGAAGAGAGCAAAGACGTTACCGCGGCCGCCGCTGCCCCAGCCGCCGCTGCCGACCAGTGGAACGATTCTGCCGATGCGTTGGCTGCGGAACCGCTGACCGAAACTTGTACGATCGATGACTTCACCAAGATCGACCTGCGCGTGGCCCGCATCATCAACGCCGAACAAGTGCCCGAGGCTCGCAAGCTCCTGAAGCTGACCGTCAGCTTGGGAGGTGAAGAACGTCGTACGGTCTTCGCCGGTATCAAAGCTGCGTATGAACCAGAGAAGCTAGTTGGGCGACTAGTCGTGATCGTCGCCAACCTGGCACCGCGTCAAATGAAGTTTGGGCTCAGCGAAGGCATGGTCACCGCCGCTGGTTCGGGCGGCGAAGAAGTGTTCCTGCTGTCAGTCGACTCGGGTGCCAAACCTGGACAGCGAGTGCATTAGTTCGACATCGCCACACACACCGTAGCCACCGTCGCCAGACGGTGGAAATAGCGTAGCCATCGTCGCCAGACGGTGGACAAAACTCGCTTCACCGCTTGGCAGCGGTGGCTACGTGAAAGTGCCTTAGAGCACGCCGGGAATCAATCGGCTCTTCACACGTTCGCAATAGGCGGCGTATTCTGGATCGCGGCGGAGCAGACGTTCCTCCGCGAAAATGCGTGGGATCATCAGGCTATAGGTCACGGCGTACATTGCCAGGTTCCACAGCGAAGGCGAGATGATCAAGAATCCGATGTGCGTCAGAAAGTAGCCCATATAAATCGGATGGCGCACGAGGCGATAAGGTCCCGACGCGCAAATACCGCGGTTGGCTGCGACGATCCCAAAGCGGCGACCCAACATACTCTTGGATACGATCTGAAATAGAATGCCCGCCGCCATCAAGAGCGCAGCCATGCCCACAAAGGCATGTTGAGGGCCATCGATGGGCCGGACCATGGTTGGAGCCAAAGTGGCTCCAAAGGCCAGCAGCCAATCGGTTGGACGCTGCGACAGCACTTGTGCTGGCTTGCGAAATAGCACCAAAGCCACCACCAGCGTTTCTGAAATCGCCAGCAGCACGGCTCCCATGTCACCACGCAGTAGCACTGCTTCGAGAATGGGAATCAAGAAGTAAGTGTAAAACGTAAGCAGGACCAACTTTTCGAAAACATCCAAGCCACGGCGCAGCCAGGCCGAACGATCTTGGGTCAGCAGGGTCGGGGCAGCGGAAGTCAGCATCGAAAAGTGCCTTGGCAAGGGAAAGAAAAAGGGGTCTAAGAACTGTAGGTCGTCTGCCAGAAATTGTTGGAGCTTGAATTGCCCAGCCACTACAGATTTCCACTTTGAAAGCTCTATAATCGTTATGCACGTCAAGTCAGGCATCTTCCGCTACGAACTCCGTAGCGGAATGCGTCAAGCATTTCGGGAATCGCCAAAAGACGAAAGCCAAAGATCGAAAGCCTTGACGGCTTCCGCTATTTCCACCACCCCCGGGGAGAACAAGCATGCGCAGCACCGCCGTTGATCGACGTAAGTTTCTGGTCATAGCCGCAGCAACTGGGGCCGTAACGTTGCCGCTAGCTGGCGCTGAAAATCTGCTGGCAGCTGACAAGCCTAACAAGATGAAGTTTGGCCTGGTCACCTATTTATGGGGCCAGCACATGGACTTGCCCACGGTTATCGCAGCTTGCCAGCAGTCTGGCCTCAGCGGCGTCGAATTGCGCACGCAACACAAACACGCCGTCGAACCTTCGCTCAACAAAGCTCAGCGCGCAGAAGTTAAGCAACGCTTTGCCGATTCGGGCGTGACGCTGGTCGGTTACGGTTCGAATGCCGAGTTTCATTCGCCCGATCCCGAGAAGGTCCAAGCCAATATCGAACTGGCCAAAAGTTACATTCAACTGATGGCCGATTGCGGCGGCAGCGGAGTGAAAGTCAAACCTAATGCACTGCTGAAGGATGTACCTCACGAAAAGACCATCGAACAGATCGGTAAAGCTCTCAATGAAGTGGCCGCTTATGGCCAGCAGTACGGTCAAGAGATTCGTGTGGAGGTGCACGGTTCTGGTACCAGCCAACTACCGATCGTCCGCGACATCTTTCAAGTGGCCGATCATCCCAACGCCAAAGTTTGCTGGAACTCCAATGGTGAAGATCTGCAAGGCGATGGCTTAGAGGCCAACTTTCGCATGGTGCAAAATCGCTTCGGAGCCACCTGTCACGTGCGGGAACTCGATTCCACTGACTACCCATACGCCGAACTGTTGAAGCTCTTTAAAGACATTGACTACGCCGGATGGATCCTCCTGGAAGCTCGCACCGACCCCACGGACAAAGTCGCCGCCATGATCGAACAACGCAAGTTGTTTGAGAAACTGTAACCTCCCCCGCGCAGCGTGACAGTCACCTCCCCCGCTGCGCGGGGGAGGTCGCCGACGCGGCGTTCAGCCGTCGTCGGCGGGAGGGGGCACTGCGCTAGGCCAGACTCCTGCGGTACTAACCTGTAGCCGAAGTCGCCAGACTTTGGATGCGTCACCAAACGATTTCCAATCTCTGGCGAGATCGGCTACGTGCTAAGACCCCTCCCGAATCTCGCAAAGCCTCGATTCGACCTCCCCAAGGCGAAGCCTTGGAGAGGTGACAGGCACCGCCATAAACTTTGTATAATGAACAGACAGGAGGACGAACATGGCTGCTGGTGCTGTTCACGAACCGAAGTGGGAAACACATCCGTTGGCATGCGAGCTCATTCGCAATAGCCTGGACGACTTGTGTCGACAAAGCCAATTCTTGGCCAAGTTATCCGTGCGCATGCTGCGCGAGACCGGCACGCGTCTGATCGACTGGATAGATCGCTTGTCCAGCAGCGCGAGTCAAGGGGAGCTGGAGGCAGCTGGGTATGTGCTAGATCCAACGCAACTGCCCTCAGTAATGCGCCATCCTGATGCTCAACTGCCGGCTATCGTGTGCGACTATGGCAAGCAACTAGTGGCTATTAAGGTTGAATCAGTCATCGATTTCTTGATTGCGCATGGACTGGATGCCCGCAGTCAGATCTTTGGTAATGCAGGGTCTGCGATTCGTCGTGCTTGTGTGGACTGCCATCCCAATCTGGAAGTGTGGATCGTTGAGCGACATGGCCATCAGGGTTGGCAAACGGAAGACGCCTCGGTCGAAGCACTTGGTGCGATCGCGTATCACCGCGAGCGGTTCTTTTTGCGGCGGCGCAAGTTTGATTCGTTTGTAGATGGTTTTTCGCACGCGCGGCAATTGATCGAAGTCGCGATTGGGGACTTGGGACGCGATCGCACTTGCGATTTGTTCTTTCAAGCGGAACGGGCATACTGGCAGTCTCGCAACGACGCTGGAGCCATGCAGCGCATGCGTCAACAACGCTTGGGATTGGGTTGGGCCAATCACGATCACCACACCTACCGCAGCAGCCGGGCAGCATTTAGCCCGCTGGTTTCGATCTTGGAGCATTTGGGCTTTCAATGTCGCGAGCGTTTTTATGCTGGCCGCGAAGCCGGTTGGGGCGCGCAGGTCTTGGAACAACCGCATACCGGCGTGGTCATCTTTGCCGATGTAGATTTAGCGCCCGATGAAGTCATGCAAGACTTTGCCCACGAACCGCTAGCCGAACGATCCTCGCTGGGCACGGTCGGCTTATGGTGCGCGCTGCATGGTGAAGCGTTTTTGGCGGCAGGCATGCATCACTTGGAATGTCAATTTTCGTTTGAACAAGCTCGTGATCAATTAGCTCAGAGCGGCATTGACACGATGAAGCCCTTCACGGATCTGCCTTACTTGCGGCAAGCGTTCACGCAGGGTCATCGCTGGCCGGTTTCAGAAAATGCCATTGGGCACGCGCTTGAGCGAGGCTGGATCACCGCTGAGCAAGCTGCCGCCTTTCGCCAGCAAGGCGCGATCGGCTCGCACTTGGAACTGCTCGAGCGTCAAGATGGATACAAGGGTTTCAATCAAACGGGCATCAGCGACATCATCTCCGCCACCGACCCCCGCAAGCAGTTGACCTAACGTCTGCTTTCGCTCCGCGAAAGGCTCTTGGAGCACTACGGCGTTAGCCGTAGCTTTGATGTGCTAACACCACGTTACCGCAGCCCGCGCGAACCAGGTGAGTCCAAACTTTCAGGGTGACTCCTTGGAGCGCCACGGCGTTAGCCGTAGCTTTGATGTGATAACCCCACGTTACCGCAGCCCGCGCGAACCAGGTGACTTCAAACTTTCAGGGTGACTCAGGCTGCGGCTGATGACTTTCCTTACATCAAACCTGTGGCTGTGCCACAGCACTCCAAGTTCGCGCGAACTTTTTCCTCAGCTATAAAACTCCTTACGGAGTTTTGACCGCCAAAGAATCCCGTTGTCGGCTCTCATTTTCCCAATAGATGACTGTTCTCCGCAATCGACTGTGTTGCCTCTAATTTTCGGATTGCACTTTCGCTAGTAAAGGAAATAATTTTGACCAGTTAGGGAAATTGTGTGCCTGCACTTATTTCCCTGCTCGTTTAACTTCGATGATCATTTCTTCTAGTGAAGGTGCTCTCCAATGGCCTTGGTTCCGCTGCGCGTTGTACTGGATCATGCGGCTGAAAACGGTTACGGCGTGGCTGCGTTCAATGTGAACAACATGGAACAAATCCAAGCCATCATGGAAGCCGCACAAGAGACTGATTCGCCAGTCATCATCCAGGCCTCCCGGGGCGCTCGCTCTTATTCACAAGATGCATACTTGCGTCACTTGATGCTGGCCGCCGCCGAGCTATACCCGCACATTCCGATCGTCATGCACCAAGATCACGGCAACAGCGTAGAAACGTGCCTCAGCGCGATCGATAATGGATTCACTTCCGTGATGATGGATGGTTCGCTGAAAGAGGATGGTAAGACGCCGGCGGATTTCGACTATAACGTTCAAGTCACGGCCGAAGTGGTCCGTATGGCTCACGCTCGCGGTGTGAGTGTCGAAGGTGAACTGGGGTGCCTGGGATCGCTCGAGCACGGCTCGGGCGAGCAAGAAGATGGACACGGCGCAGAAGGCGTCCTCACGCACGACCAGTTGCTGACCGATCCTGAAGAAGCCGCACGTTTTGTCGCGGAAACTGATGTCGATGCCTTGGCTGTGGCCATCGGTACCAGTCACGGAGCGTACAAATTCTCACGCAAGCCGGACGGCGAAGTCTTGGCGATCTCACGTATCGAAGAGATTCATCGACGTTTGCCTAATACGCACCTGGTCATGCACGGCAGCTCGTCAGTGCCTCAAGAATTGCAAGACATCATCAACAAGTACGGCGGCAAGATGAAGCAGACCTACGGCGTGCCGGTTGAAGAAATCCAACGCGGCATTAAGTTCGGTGTACGTAAAATCAACGTCGATACCGATTGCCGTATGGCTATCACTGGGGCAATTCGCAAAGTCTTAGCAGAAAGCCCAGAGAAGTTCGACCCACGCGACTATCTCAAACCAGCCCGCTCAGCCATGAAGCAGGTCTGTGTCGATCGCATGGTATCGTTCGGACAAGCTGGCAACGCGTCCAAGATCCGCGCAGTTGCCGTATAGTCTGAAACTCAAAAGTTCAATCGCTGCGAAACAAAAAAGAACCCCTTCGCCAAAGACTGTCGAAGGGGTTCTTTCGTTGACTTTAGTTGCAGCAACCACCGGCGCGTCGAGCTTGACGGCGATGATGCTTGCGTCCACCACCGCAGCCATCGTCGCAGCAGCTTGGCGCTGGCGCTGGACAGCACACAGGTGCTGGCGCTGGACAGCAAACTGGGGCTGGAGCTGGACAGCAGACTGGGGCAGGCTTGGGGCAACAAACCGGCGCAGGTGCTGGGCAGCAAACGGGTGCTGGCGCTGGGCAACAAACCGGGGTTGGCTCGCAGCCATTGCCGCGGCGATGATGACGATGACCAGCTTCGGCCACAGGGGCCATAAACGCCAGGGCGGCCAGGACGGCCAAAGCACGAACTACATTCTTCATTGCGGTACTCCTTGGAAGTGAAACGTGTCTCGGCTTAGCTGGAATATAGGGCCGCTCTTGGACTAGTAAAGCGGGTAAAAGGCGGGCTTTCGCGAAGTTGCGTAAAATTTTCCGCGCTCGCAATCTTTTGGATTTCAGTGTGAAATGCGAACTAAGCCGGAGGCGTTAGTCTCGGTTTCTGTGGAGTGCTGTGGCGCAGCCACAGCTTTGATGTAATAACCAAACGTTCAGGACGATGGCTGCGCTGGCCGCAGCGGCGCTACGGTTGAGTAGGAACCGGGGCTAACCCCTCGGTTTAGTTGCAATTGGAACCGGGGCTAACGCCGGCTAACGCCGGCTAACGCCGGCTAACGCCCTCGGCTAACTGCTGGGTTTGTGGTAAAACCCGACAAGCAGTTCTTTTTCAATCAAAAACATAGCGCACCAGAAGATTCGCAGCATGAAAGCGTTGGTCAAGAGCAAGCGTGAAGTCGGGTTATGGCTGGAAGATGTCCCGGAACCGACTTACGGAATTAATGACGTCCTGATTCGCATTGATCGCACGGGCATCTGCGGCACGGATCTGCATATCTACAAATGGGACGCATGGGCACAGCAGACAATCCCGGTGCCGATGACCGTGGGCCACGAATTTGTGGGCGAAGTTGTCGCCATTGGCAGTAATGTCAACGACTTTCGCGTGGGTGATATTGTCAGTGGCGAAGGGCATGTCGTTTGCGGCCGCTGTCGCAATTGCTTGGCTGGTCGGCGGCACTTGTGTGCGCATACCAAAGGGATAGGCGTCAACCGTCCCGGTGCTTTTGCAGAATACCTTGCTCTGCCCATGACCAATGTGTGGCATCACGCCCCCGGCGTTGACTTGGATGTGGCCAGCATCTTTGATCCTTTTGGCAACGCCGTCCACACAGCTCTGAGCTTTCCGGTCCTGGGCGAAGACGTGCTGATCACGGGCGCGGGGCCTATCGGTTGCATGGCGGCAGCGGTGGCCAAACACGCCGGGGCGCGCTATGTCGTGGTTACCGATGTAAATCCTTGGCGGTTGGAATTGGCCAAGCGTATGGGGGCCACTCATGTGGTCGACGTCCGCAGTGAAGAGCTGGCCGATGTACAGAAGCGACTCGGCATGCACGAAGGCTTCGATGTTGGTTTGGAAATGTCTGGTAACCCTAGTGCGTTTCGCAGCATGCTGAGCAATATGGCGCACGGCGGCAAGATCGCCATGCTCGGCATTCCCTCCGAACAGATGGCCATCGACTGGAACCTGGTCGTCTTCAACATGTTGACGATCAAAGGCATTTATGGCCGCGAGATGTATGAAACCTGGTACAAGATGACCGTCATGATCCAAGGTGGGCTGGACATCGCCCCGGTCATCACCCATCGCTACCACTTTACCCAGTTCCAAACGGCCTTTGACGCCATGAACACAGGCCAAACCGGTAAAGCCATCCTGTACTGGCGCGATCAGCCCCCAGCTTCTGTTGGATAACGCTAACCAATGCCCGTGAGCATCCGTTACGCGCGGCGGCTGATTCACTTAGTTCCCCCAAAGTGATGACCAGCTCATATACTTTATGCATAAACTAATTGACTGACATAAATACTTTACATATAAACGAAATTGCGTAGTAATCAATTCGCATAATGCCTTGGAGGTCTGGCCAGTGTACGGACAGTTTGAGAATCATTTGCAGCAGCAACTCGAGTCGATTCGCTCAGCCGGACTAGAAAAGCGGGAAAGGGTGATCACGACGCCCCAAGATGCCCATATTGCTGTGAGCAGTGGCCAGAAAGTGCTGAACATGTGCGCCAACAATTACCTTGGCCTGGCCGAGCATCCGCGAGTGCTGGCCGCTGCCCGAGAGTCGCTGGACCAATGGGGCTTTGGGATGGCGAGCGTGCGCTTCATCTGCGGCACGCAATCCATCCATTGCCAACTGGAACAAGCACTCAGCGAATTCTTGCGCACCGAGGCCACGATTCTCTATTCGTCTTGTTTTGATGCCAATGGCGGCTTGTTCGAAACGCTCTTGACCGCGGAAGATGCGATCATCTCGGACGAACTGAACCACGCCAGCATCATCGACGGTGTACGCTTGTGCAAAGCCTCGCGGTATCGCTACAAGAATAACGACATGCAGGACTTGGAAGAGCAACTGCGCCAAGCCTCGGCGGCCCGTTTTCGAATGATTGCTACCGATGGCGTGTTTTCGATGGATGGTACCATAGCCAACTTGCCAGCGATCTGCGAACTGGCTGACAAGTATCAAGCACTGGTCATGGTCGACGATTCCCATGCAGTGGGCTTTATGGGCAAGCACGGTCGTGGTACGCACGAGCACCATGATGTCATTGAGCGCATCGACATTCTCACCGGCACGCTGGGCAAGGCTCTCGGTGGCGCCAGCGGTGGTTACGTTTCAGGTCGCCAGGCAGTCATCGATCTGCTGCGTCAGCGTTCGCGCCCCTACCTGTTCTCCAATTCGCTCGCGCCGCCGATTGCGGCCGCTTCATTGGAAGTTCTAAAAATGCTCGGCGAATCGACCGAGCTCCGCGATCGCTTGGAAGCCAACACCCGCTTCTTCCGCCAGCACGTCGGTTCGCTTGGCTATACCGTTGTGCCCGGCGAACATCCAATTGTGCCGCTGATGCTTGGCGATGCTCGCCTGGCCGCCCAGGTGGCCGAAGCCATGTTGCGATTGGGTGTCTACGTCATCGGCTTCTCTTACCCTGTGGTACCCCAGGGTAAAGCTCGCATTCGAACTCAAATCTCCGCGGCCCACTCGCAAGATGACCTTCAGCTAGCACTAGATTGCTTCGCCAAAGTCCGAAAAGAGCTCGCATTGTCTTAGCTGCAGACAAAATGTAAAGCTGTAACGATTCGGACGACGATAACGAGCTTAAGCCGTCAATGGATTGATAGCTAGCATTGTCGTCATGTTTGGCTAAGGACGTTGCAGAAGATGAGCGAAGCAGGCAAGGAAGCCAGTACTCGCCCTGACCCAGCCCCTGGTGGCTGGCAGCCTGCGAGCACCTTGGCTCGTGTTGCGCCGCAAAGCGTGCAGCTAGCCAAGGATCATGCGCTCCTGGGGCAATCGGTCTGGTGTGGAATCGTATTTGCCTTGGCGGTGGTGATCGCGGTCATAAACCTATTGCCGCCCGCCAAGGTTGGATATCGCGTAACGGCGCAAGCATTGATCAGCCCGGCTCGCTACCAGTCGCTTGAGCGGCATTTGCACACTCGAGCATCGTCAACGGGCGACGCTGCTCTGGTTGATATCAAATTGCTGGATGACGCCGCGCTAAAAGCTCTTCGACCCGGCGCAGTTCAACCTGATGCGCAGGTTTTGATTGAAGTCAGTTCGTTGTGGGATGGCCGAACCAGCAGTGGCCGAGTTCAACGCTGGCTCGCCGATATCTCGAAAGTGGATACGCAATCGGTCGCGAAGTTAGATGGTGCCCGAGTTGAACGCTTTGCTCGCTGGGAAGTGGCCACACGTCAAAACTATTTGAATCAGCATCGTCAACAAGTCCTCGCCCGAAAATCGCAAGCCAAAGCGGCTGGGACTGATTCGGTCGCGGCTCAGGAGACGACTGGAACCAACGGAACCAACTACGCGGATGTTCAGTTAGGCACGCCCAAATCACAACCTCAGATGCGTTTCGCTACCTTGGGAAACACCAAGCCAAAATTCTCGACCACTTCGACCGGTGTGAACCAGCCTCGAACACTGGAAGCCCCCAGCGCGAGTACATCTTCGCTATCGATTGAAACTGTAGAACCCGATGAGATCGAACATCAACTGACTCAAACGCTGCTGGAGGCACAGCAACGGCAGAACGACGTCGCGGCCGAAGTCGCTTCTCAAGTCAGTCAGCTTGCGGGCTCGCTAACATTGTCCAGTGCCCCGCGTGTGCGAGCGGTGGCAATGCGCTTGCCTGAAACTCAAGTCGTGTCGATTCTCGTGCTGGCGCTAGCCTGTGGCGCGCTGGGCGGTTGGGCCAACCATCGGGCGCAGTCCGGTGGCACCTACCGCGCGGTCGATGTGGGTGCCAACATGGCTTTGTTAGGCTTGCCCATCCTGGGACACATCAATGTGCCTGATGCGCAGGCAGCTGGAATAGATGTTCAGGTCGGTCGACGAATCACTAACTGGCGCCGCTGGATTGTCACCCAGAGCCTGGCACTAAGCGAGCTGGCGGTGCTCTTTTGGTGCGTGGCGATTGTGATACGAGTGGCGCTTGATCCGTTATGGCGCGCGATGTTGTGGGACAATCCGCTCGCAGCCCTCGCCCGGTTGTTTATTGGTTTACCTTGAGGTTCCAGGACGCTGGTTAACCTTTGCCCCTTCCCTCAGCCTGTGGTTGAAACGCGATGTACGAAGAGATTTTCCAAACCACCAATCGTCCCTTCCGGGCCACACCAGACGTTCGCTTTTACTTTCCGTTTGAAAGTATGGAGCAAACTCGGCAGACGGTATTGCGGGCAGTCCGTCGGGCGGAAGGTCCAGTTGCGGTAATGGGTGGCGTGGGCTTAGGCAAGAGTTTGCTATCGGCCCTCTTGACCGAGGATTTATCCGACCGCTTTGATGTGGTTCGCCTGCACGCTACCCGACTGTGCAGTCGCCGAGCCATGTTACAAAACATCTTGTTTGAATTGCAATTGCCCTATCGCGACCTGTCCGAAGGTGAATTGCGTCTGTCGTTGATGGAACGCATGGAACCATCGCCAGCCCACGCCGCAGAAGGACTGGCGCTGATTGTCGATGAAGCCCAAACGCTGCCCACCAAGCTATTGGAAGAGTTGCGACTGATCACCAACTTTGCGCGGCAAGGTCAATCGCGGGCTCGCCTGGTCTTGCTAGGCAGCCTGCACCTGGAGGAAACGCTAGCGCTTCCCGAGATGAGTTCGTTCAATCAGCGTTTGGCAGCGCGTTGCTTCTTGCAACCCATGAACCGCGTGCAAACGGCTGACTTTGTACGACATCAGTTCACGTGCGCACAAGTTGATCCCAAGCAAATGATCACTCGCGATGCGCTGGAGAACGTTTACATCGCCAGCGAAGGCATTCCACGACTGGTCAACCAGGTGATGGACCACGCGCTCATCCTGGCCATCGCCAGCGACCAATATCCCATCTCAGCATCGCTCATTCAGGAAGCGTGGGCCGATTTGCAGCAGTTGCCGATGACCTGGAATCAACCAGAGCCGCTGGAAAGTACTCCAGTTGAATTTGGTTCGATCGATGACATGGATCAAGATTTCGAACTCGAGCCAGAAGGACTGGACGAATTGGAATCGACCACGACTGGACATCTCGATTGGCCGGCACCCAGTGACCTGGAGGACTTCGGTCCGGTCAGTGCCAGCAACTCGGTCAAAAGTTCGGCAGCCTTCAAGGCACCCACTCCTAGTCAGCCCATGCCACGCGTCGTCTTCGATGCCAGCACCATGTTTGGCTCAAAAACCCAATCATCTACCACAAATTCTATCGCACCTGGTTCCAAGACAACCGGCTCGGCCGCGGTCAAGTCAGCCGCGCCCGTTCAACCACGCGCAGCCGCTCAACCGCTCTCGATCAGCGACGCAGCCGTTAGTGATCAAGACATGTTCATCTTCAACGATGACCCCATTAGCGAACCAACCAGCAGCGGTGAGTCGATGGCTGGTGGCAACATGTTCGCCGCTTGGAATCCGCCATCGGAAACGTACACCTATGAGTTTGATGTACCTCGCAGTCAAATCAATCAGGCTGACGAATACCAACTGGCTCAGAGCGATGATAGCCAATACGAAGCCAGTGACTATCAATTAGCTGCCTGGCCTGAAGAAATGAGTGCGCAAAGCCAGCCAGTCCCGATGCCGCTGGCTAGTCACGATTCATCCAACAGTGAAGATCCGTTCGGTCAAGACTTCGATGAGGAGTTTACGGTTGAGGCAACCGATGTGCGCCGCTGGCAAGCTCGACAACTGGAACGCAACGCAGCCTTGGCCCATACAGCTGAGCAGAACGAAGAGCCCGATGATCAACAGGCTAGCTTGCGTTATGAGCCAGTGGTCTACGACCTGAACGATAGCCAACCGCTAGTCGTGCAACCCAACTTTACCGAAGATGCGCCGTTTGTGGCCGTGACCGCCTCAAGCGCTGTCGACGAGCAAGTGGTCGCCGAGATCGAAGACCTGATCAGCCAGTTGAATTTTTCGGCCTTCTCGGTCGAAATGGATTCGGTTGAGCAAATTTCCCCAGAGTGTATTCGTCAGGCCGCCATGGCCGCGCAGTATAACGGGCAAGACAATGACATGCCCCATGAGCAGGCCGATGTCATTCCAATGCATCGCGCCCAAGCCGAATCTACGGTCGCCTCGATGGACGATGACCGCGATTTGCTGATTATCGAAGAAGAAGTGCCGGCCAGTATGCGTCATCCAGTACCGGTTCCGCCCGTACCGACGCCGCACACGATGTCGTATCCAGATCTGTTTCAACAGCTTCGCGGTTAATGGGAGCGGCAATGGAGTCGGAACTTGGTCCTTGGACTGAATTGCTCAACTCACTAGACACTGGTGCTGTCAACACCACGGTGGGTTTGGTATCGGGCAGTCGCCAAGCCAATCAGCGCGGCGTATTGGACACGCTTGCCCAGTGTGGACTTTCGGCGACTGATGGCAAAGGCTTGCTGGTCCGTTTGAATCTGGGTAATGAAGCCTTGCCCAGACGCCAACTGCGCACGGCTCGCGCCAGCGAGCAACCGCCCACCGCGATCCCTTCGCCTTTGGGACCATGGCACGAGGTATCGGTAGCCATGAAGTTAGGTGTCACTGCACCGCCGTCGCTCGAGCGCTTGCCACGCTGGTTAGCCGGTTGGAAACGAAACTTTCGACGCATCCTGATCGACCTCGGTCCGCTCGATCAGCCGATCTGTCGCAGCTTGGGTCGCTACTGCGATGCCAGCTTGTTGTTATTGGGGCCAGAGACCTGTGCCAGTCCCAGTTGGCTGCGCAAGCACATTGACCATCTGACCCAATGCGATGCTCGCCTGTCTGGCTCAATTGTCATCTCGGCTATCGCCCTCGCCTCGTAGCCGAAGTCGCCAGACTTTGGACGAATTACCGGTAGCCGAAGTCGCCAGACTTTGGACGAACCACCACTACGCCTCCAATCTCTGGCGAGATCGGCTACAAGACTCCTCCAATCTCTGGCGAGATCGGCTACAAGACTCCTCCAATCTCTTGGCGAGATCGGCTACAAGACTCCTCCAATCTCTGGCGAGATCGGCTACAAGACGCCTCCAATCTCTGGCGAGATCGGCTACAAATCAAGATAGGCACACAAGCTCCGTGGCATTACAATGCTCGGTGTTAAGTGGAATCTTGATTGCCAAAAGGGAGTGTGCAAATGCTACGGTTGTCTTACCGAGCCGTGGGTCTTGGGGTCTGTTTCGCGATTGCTAGTATGGCGACTGGTCAGTCCGCCTGGGCACAAGCCAGAAACCCTGTTAGCGCCGTGCCGGCCAGTACTTCGTCCAGTCAAACGGCCAAGCCCAATAACCAGGCTGGTACGCCAGCTGCCGCTGCCAAGGCAGCCCCACCGGCCGGCGTCCAAGAACTGGTGGCCATGTTAGGTGGCATCGATCCCTATCGGCCACATGGCGAGCAGTCGGGCAAAGTACATGTGTACGGCTCGACAGCTATGGACAACATGGTTCATAGCTGGTCCGAAGAATTCAAGTTGTTCTATCCGCAAGTGACCATCGAGATATCGGCGGCCGGCAGTGGAGATGCATTTGAAAAGCTGCAGCAGAATCCCAGTGCATTGGTCATGCTCTCGCGACCCGTCAAGCCTGAGGAATTGAAGAACATCACCACGGGTGCGATTAAGGAACCGGCTGCTTTTGTGGTGGCCCGCGAAGCGCTGGGTGTGTTCGTGCATGCCTCCAATCCCGCGACTTCGATTTCAGCCGAACAGATGCGTGCCGTATTTACCATGGCCACGCCGGAGGCCGATTTGAAATGGAAGCTACTAGGACTAACAGGGCCGATGGCTGAAGAACCGATTCGAGTGGTCTCGCGGTCGGAGACCAGCGGAACGCAATCGTTCTTGAGAGAATTTGTCTTTGGCGGCATGGAAATGCGTGCCAGCAAAAAGGCTCATGGGTCCAATGGCGACGTTTTGGGAGCCCTGGCTAGCGATCCCCTGGGTATCACCATTTGCGGTTTGCATGCCAATGGCCTAGGCGTACGCGTACTCCCGCTGGTCACGCGTGGCGTTACGATCCCCAGTGATGATGCGACGGTGCTCAGCGGCAATTATCCGCTGACACGCAATTTGACGTTGGTCTTGGATTTGGCCCAGAAAGATGCAGCCGCCAAGGCAGCTCAAGAGCTTGTCCACTTTGCACTCTGTCGATCCGGACAGGTCTCTGCAATTCGAGCAGGTTTCTTTCCTGCTGAGTTATCCACACTGCGAGCTGGTGTCAGCCGGCTTGATCGGGACCGAGTGCGCTAAGGCAACACTTGCCAGTCCGTCATTCTTATCCTCTTCGATGCACCGAGAACTCTAGGATCGACCATCATGGCTGTTAGAAGTTTGTTTGCTCCAATATTGCAACTCACCGCCCTAATGTTTGCTCTGGGCCTGGTGTCGGTGGCTCGGGCGCAACAGAGATTTGCCGGTCCAATCAACAGCAACGATTTGTACAACAGCATGCCAGCCTGGCAAGGCAACAATTGGCTGAACAATTCGTTGCCGCCTGCCAACGATTGGAAGCTGGGGGTGCAATGCGATGACTTAGAGACGGGAGTCTTTGTACGCCAGGTCGCACCCGGCAGCGCGGCCGCGCGGGCTAATTTAGAAGTCAATGACGTGATCGTAGCAGTCGGTGGCCAACAAGTTGGTATCGTCGATGGCAGCTATGTCGACATGAGCACGGAAATCCGTCGCAAGGCAGACCCCAACGGAAATGTATCACTACTGGTACAAGATGGCCGCTCTGGCAAGCTGGCGTCCATACGTGTCCAATTAGATGGCAATCAGTCGTCCATTCGCGGAGTATTGGTGCGACAGGACCGAGCCCTGTTCCCTAGTGATGCAGTTGTGACCGTTTACATCGAAAATGCGTCGCGCAGGTATTTTGCGGTCCGCAATGATCGCGTCTCATTTGTGCCGACCACGCAAAACAACATTCCGTTTGAAATCAACTACGATGCTGCTTACATCTCACCCGGCGACCGCTACGAGGTGAAAGCTCAGATCGCATCTGGCGGTCGAGTCATCTATCGTTCCGTGCAGGGTGTGCGGGCGTTGGGCGGAGCGCCCAGCGACGGTTTGCGCATCGAATTAGTCCCTGAACAGGCTCTGGCATCTTCCACTTCGTACGGACCAGTTGTTACGGCTTCAGGCTATGGTTCGAGCGACCCCAACGCGATGCTGCAATTTCAACAGATCTACCGCAAATACTTGGGTCGCGACCCGTACCAATTGGAAATCGCGGCTTTCACCTATTCATCCAATACAACCGAAGAGTTGCAGAACTTGCCACTAGTGTTGATGGCCAGCCAACAGTATTTCGATGCTGTGGGCAACAACAACGCTGCGTGGATCACCTCAGTGTTCCAACAGATCATCGGTCGGCCAGCGACCATTCAAGAGCGCGACCAGTGGATCAACTATTTCAATGACCTGCGTGGCTCGCGCATGGAAGTGCTGCGTCAGCTATACAAATACAAACGGTAAGCTGTAAGCGTTACACCTTACTCCTTACACCTTACTCCTTACTCACAGCGTTGCCAGCGCCGAATCGATTTCTTCTAGCGATCCGGTGCCATCAACCAACTGGTCGACTTCACTGCTGGCCAGTGTGAGTGTATCAATCTCGCTTAAAGCGCTATCGACTGCTCCTGGCGGCAGCTGCGTGGTAGCTGTTATCAAAGTCGACGTGCTGTCATTGGAATTGGAACCTAGTGCACGTCGCAACGCTTCGCTGGGCGAGAGCATGCGACTAGCCGCTTCGATCGGTGGAGCAGCTTCCCCTTCGGCCACCAATCCGTTGGCCATTGTTGTTCTAGCCGCAGCACTATTGGTCGATGCTGCTGAACCACCTTCGCCTTCGCCGCTACCAGTGCTGCTGGTAGTAACGTTGGTAAAGCTGATCGTATTGGTTCCGGTGACGCGCAGCAGGCGCGTATTGCCGTCGCTAGCTAGCACTGAAACTCTCGAAGTGCTGCCTGTCAGTGGCAAAGTGGCCGATACATTTTGATTGGACGCGTTGGTGGCGGTCACCGTCAGGTTGGTAGCCGCGGCATCCAAACGAGCTTGAATATTGGAGAAACCGGTCATGCCATTGCGGATTGCATACCAGCTTTCGCTACTACCCGGGGCCACGGCTAACGTAATCGAATTGGACGAAACCGAACCGAGGAAATCGCGAATGCTGATGTACTGCGACTTTAGTCCACCGACCATGCTCTTCAGCGTTGAAATACTGGTGTCAGTAGCCGCTGAAGTTATCGTCATCGAGTCTCCGCTGTCTTCCAAGAAAGGCAGAGCAGAACGAGTGACGGTATAAGTTCCAGGTGCCAGGCTGTCGCTGACAAAGGCACCGGTATGATTGGTCGACAGCGTCAGAGACTTATTAGCTCCAGTAAGGTCCACGCCTTCCAGTTGCAGATCAACACCGCCCAGAGATGCTGTGCCGGTGTTGGCCGCCAGTGTTCCGCCAATGGTCCGCGTCACGTAGTTGTTAACCGTTAGCACCACATTGGCAGTATCGGTCAACGTGCCATCGCTGATGGTATACGTGAAATTCACCGTACCGGCAAAACCAGAACTTGGTGGCGTATAGATCAAAGTCTTGCTGTCACCGGAGATGGCAATTGTGCCTTGGCCACTAGTGGGCTGAGTAATAGCCGTAATCGTCAGCGTCGCTCCTGGATCAGGATCGGTGTCGTTGGCCAGAACACTGAGATTCGTGGTGCCAGCGGTCGACAGTGCCGAGAGCGCATCGTTGACTGCATCGGGTGCGTCGTTGCTGCCCGTGATTGTAAAGGTGATGGTGCCAGTTGCCGTAGCCCCGCCGCTATCTTTCACGACATACGTTAGAACTTCGGTGCCACTGACGTTCAGCCCTGGTTTGTAGAGCACCTGGGACTTGTCGGCTGAAATCTTAAACGAACTGCCGCGAGTAGAGGCTGAAACGCTGTCGATGGTCAGTGTTTCTCCAGCATCCGTCGTATCGTTGGCTAGCGGATTAAAGCTGGCTTCGGCTGCATCTTCTAAGACAGTAAACGCGTCGGCCACGGCTACTGGTGGTGGGTTGGCAATCTTGACATTGACTGAAACAGTAGCGGTAACTGCGCCACCGCGGCCATCACTCAGCGTGTAGGTGAATGTGTCGGTGCCTGTGAAGCCGGATTTCGGCGTGTATAGCACGTTTAATCCACTAGAGCCAATCGTGACCGTGCCGCCCTGGCTGGGTGTACCCACTGCCGATACTTGCAGCGTTTCGCTGGCAGGTGCGTCAACGCCCGTGGCATCGTTCAGAAGCACATTCAACACGTTGTTGTTGCTTCCGATGTTTACATCGAACGTATCGTTATTGGCAACTGGTGGATCGTTCACATCAGCCACTTGCACAGTGACCGTGGCTGTCAATGAAACGTTGTCTTGATTCCTAACCGTGTAGGTAAACGTTTCAGCACCGTTGAAGTTATTGCCTGGTGTGTAGTTGATCGTCTGGCCGTTGGCCGCAATTGAAATCGTGCCTGAGCCCGAAGGGTTGGTAGTGCTGACAATCGTGAGGGTGCCGCTGCCGGTGATCGTATCATTGGCTAAGACATTCAACGACTGCACGCCGCTGTCTTCGTTGAAGTTGTAGGTGTCGTTGGTCGCCACGAAGTTGGCACCCACAGCCAAAGTGGCTGCGCCGTAATCGACTTGCGTGGCGGGAATCGCGGTCGAGCGATTGAAGAACAGGATATCACTACCGGTCAAGTCGGCAGCTTCGCTGCGAATATTCGCATTGCCGGCTGCCTTGGCCGTGAACGTCACGGTCGCAATTAGCTTGGGATCACCATCCGTGGGAGTTAGACCACCGAAGGCACCCAACTCGTTAATCTGTCCGGCCACCGTCGGTGTACCGGCGTTAGGCAG
Source organism: Rania fehmarnensis (assembly GCF_056494185.1). Taxonomy (NCBI): domain Bacteria; kingdom Pseudomonadati; phylum Planctomycetota; class Planctomycetia; order Pirellulales; family Pirellulaceae; genus Rania; species Rania fehmarnensis. The sequence goes on along the minus strand of NZ_CM151398.1, from coordinate 6,319,105 downwards.
CTTGCCGTTAACAAACGGATCAGCGTAGGTGATGGCATTGGTAGCGATCGGTTCAACTACGGCTGGATCGTATAGCAGATCGATGTACGAACCAAAGACCCCCGTGGCTTGGATTCCGCGCAAGTCTTGCGTCAAGAACCTCACTTGGAATTGTTGGCCGGTGGAGATCTGCGTGATTGGATTGCCTTGCATGTTGACGACTTGTAACGTCACCTTGGCCAGCGGTTGTTCAATGGCGTTAATGGTTACCGACTGAGTCTTGGTATTGCCAGCTTTGTCGGTCAATTTCAAACTAAAGGTGCGTGCGCCCAGTTGAGCTTGAGTGGGGGTCCAAGTCAGCACGCCCGTGGCTGCGTCGATGGCCATGCCCGTAGGTGCATTCTCAAGTGCATAGACCAACCCGCCGGTGCCTTCCTCGGAGTGAGTCAGATTGAGGCTCAAGGCTTGGGCTACAATAGCCGAGGTCGGGAATAAACTGCTAGTCACATCAGCTGGTGCCACCGTATCGAAGGTCACTGACAGGCTGGGCGAAGCGCTGCTCTCGGCGGTACCGACCGTTTGAGTAGCTGTCACCAACACAGCACCTTGGCCGAGCGAGGAAATATTGTTCGCTGTGACGACCGTCGTCGTACCCGTTGCCGTAGCTTGTCCAATGACAGTGTTGCCGACTTTCAGCTTGACAACTGCGCCCGAAGTCGTGCCCGTAACAGTAAAGGTTGGCGAAGTGGCGCTAGTAATGTTATCGCTGTTGCTGGCGCCTAGGTCACTGGTGGTGTCCAGGTCCACCGCTGTAGGCGCGGCGGTCGAAGCCACTGTCACGTTTACCAACTGCGTATCGGTGGTCGACTGAGTATCCGTAGTCGCACTCTGTTGTACGGTAGCGCGGAACTGAGCGGTACCGGTGAAGGCGGCTCCCGGTGTGAAGGTAACCACACCGGTCGATGCATTTACCTGAACCGTATAGTCACCCGACGAGACTTTGGCCACGCTGTAGGTCACCGCGTTGTTCTCGGCGTCCTGCGAAGTCAAATTGATGGTGGTCGGCCCACTGGCGGCCGCTGTTACCGTAGGGATCGGGTTGAGGAACGGAGCACCATTCCTTGAATCGGCCGCCGCAGTAGCCGTAAACGACGTCGATGTTGAGTTGCCCTCGTTATCGGTGATCGTCACGGTAATGGTCGATGTGCCCGTAGCCGCCAAAGCTTTTAACCGAATCAAACCGTTTTCGTTATCATCAAAAATCGTGGCGCTCTCGATGACAATCGCCGTCGTGGGCGCATCGCTGGAGTTGGTGGCCACGTTACTGATCGCTTCACGAACCGCATCGCCTTCAATCAACTGACCAAACACGGGGTGATTGAAGTCCAGGTGGCGAGAAGGCGCTTCGGTGATAAAGAACTGCGAACTGCCCGTATCATCTTCGCTGGTCTTAGCGTACGACAACACGCCTGAGCGATTGTGCTGCAGATCGAGATCAAATTGGTCGTCGATGTTAGCCGTCGTGGCGCCCGTGGCACTAGTGCCTGTTTGGATCATGAATCCATTGATGATGCGATGGAAAGCCGCATTCGTATAAAAGCCGGAATTGACCAGGTCGATAATCTTTTGCACAGGCACCGAGGCTTCAGTCTGAAACAACTTGAAAGTCATTTCGCCAAAGTCTTTCACCCGAATACGCAGAGTCTTGTCGCCCGTAGGCATCATCTCAGCAGTAATGACGCTCGGATTGCTGGAACTAACGGTGATCGTCAGTGGGTTGCCATTAGGATCGTAGGCATCCACTGGGATGTGCATGGGAGCGCCTACTTCGACGCTCGTGTTCGGAATGGTAGCGACGCTAGGCGTGGAAGACTGCGGTATGGCCACTCCCACCTTGGCTGCCAACGTGGCCAGGGTTTGCTCGCCCACTAGTCGTGAGCCATCCAAGAAGACCCAGGTCGGATAGGACGTAATATTGTTCGCTGTGGCGATGCTAGTGGGCTGACGATTGGCGTCGGTTACTTCCGTGTACGGCAAGTACTTCGCCCCGTCCTGGAACAATTCTTTCTGAGCCAGGCAGTGGGGGCACCAATAGGCACCATACATAATGGCCCCAGAATCCCTAATGGCCTTGGCCAAAGCAACCAGGTCATTGGCGGCTTCCCCTTCGCCTTGCAGTCCAGCCGTGCTCATGCCGGCCACGGGCTGGGCCAGGTAGGCCGATCCCAATAGCGGAGAAAGCGTATCGCCGGCCATCAGGGCACGGTGCTCGAGGGATTCCAGCTTGACCGCACGATTCAGACTAGCTGACGTGCATTGGCCCAGTTCGGCCGACTCTTGCCAGCCCAAGCAATTTCGCAACCACTGAACAAAACGATTACGTTTTTGGCGACGCGACATATTCAATCGTAGTCCTAGTTGTAAGACGAGGTGGTCCTCTGGCCGCTCGATTGCCAGTCAGCTTTTAGACTAATCTAAACGCCGATAGTTCCCTGTCGACAACCTCCCAAGATTGAGTCGGTCGGCTATTCGGGAACTGCAATTTCAGCATAAACGGAGCTGGCCGCACCATTTTGCCACCCTACCCAAAGGCAGCATCTCCCCCAGTATACGAATCTGGGTCCCAACCAGCCGGGATTTTTCCCCCAGTCAACCTATACATTCTGCCGCAGAGCAGCTCAGTTGCCCAGAGTTCCCCAGTTTGTAGGGCCGAAATGAAATGCCTGCGCCACGGGACATTTACAAAAATGTGGATTATGTTGCCTTTGGAAGCAGGCCCGGTTAGAAGGCTGAGACGCGGAGGGTCGCAGAAAAGACCCACCGGACCCACTGGGTTTTCTCCGCGGGCTCTGCGTCCTCAGCGTTTTAGAATTTGCGCTGGCAACCGTCGAAGGTACCTACTTGCCAGCGGCAAGGTACGCCAGGATCTCAAAGATCTCATCCTGAGTATATTGGTCCATCAACCCGGCAGGCATGATCGACTTAGACGACCGATTGAGCTCCTCTATGTCATCTCGCTCGATGCGCAAGGGCTGCAATTGCTCTGGACTGGCGATCAGCGAAATGGTCTCTTTGGTCTCTTCGATCACGATTCCGTTATAGACTTTGCCGTCACTTAAGAGCACCTGCTGAACTGCATATTTGGGATCGACCTTGTGCGAGGGGTCGATGATCTCTTGCAGAATCGCGCGAGTGTCCCCTTTCAGGCGCGTGGCGATATCGGTCAGGTCGGGACCAACCACGCCACCTTGGTCACGCATTTTATGGCACTGCAAACAAGTTGCCTCTTGAAGCAGCTTGGCCCCGATCTCACTCGAACGTCCACGCAGGCCAGATTCCAGAGCTGGAGCCAGATCGTTGACTGACCACTTTTTGACAAACGACCGGTTGTTACCAATGGGGTCCGCCGGCGGCTTGGGATTTTTCTGCCAGGCATCCAGATCCGGCACCACAACCATCACTCCGTACATCCGCATCCAGTGATTAGGAAAGGTGCACACAAACGGATATTCCCCCGGTTCCAGGGGAGCTTCAAAGGCTAGTCGATCTTGCTTGCCCGCCGCCACCATGTTTGTAGCCCACAAGACTTTATCGCTCTTGGGAACGTACTGCTTGCCCAGAGGCGCTTCGTCGGGCGCCATCTTGGCCGCGGTGAATGCAACTTCCTTGAGTGCCCCTGGCATGGTGATCACCAGGTTGTGCGGCATCAAGTCTTCGTTCTTCAGTACGATTTCCACCGGCTTGCCAGCCTCGATGGCAAAGTACTTAACGTCGTAGCGCATCTCCTCTTCGACGGTCCGTACACGCACGACGCGAACAGCCACATCGCGCAAGCGCTGTCGGTAGCTGCGCGACGTTTCGGCATCGAGCGCAGGCAGCAGACTTTCGGTCAGCTGAGCGATATCCAGAAAGGCATCACTAGTGCGCTGCTCGATGGGCGTGGCTTCAACAATCGTCATCAGTTTGACGGCCAACTGTTGTGATAACTCCGCCTCGCGATCCCCAGCGGGTATCGACAGCAAGCTACGAATGGCATCGGGCCTGAGGTCTACATCTTCGATCACCTTGTTCAGCAAAACGAACGATGCCCTTCGATCGGTAGAGATGGTGGAGAGCGTTCGAATAGCCTGCTGCTGGACGTCCTTGGGCTGCGCATCGTCGATGAAGGAGACCACATCGCCGCGCAGTCCATCTCGAGCCTCTTGGGCAACCATCCAACTGACCGCAACTAACATATCGATAGCGTCGGCTGATGATGTGGCGGCATGCGCGCGCACGGTTTGCAGATCCTGGGCACCGGTCAACATGGCCGTGGCCGCAGCGCGCCTGGCCCAAGGCGATGCGCTCTGCAGCGACTGGCTCAGCAGTGCCCCACTGGCCGACAAGGCTGTCTGGTCTTCCGCCAGCAAAGCGGCCAACAGATCTTTGGCCGAACGCGAGGACTCGAGCGATTCATCACGAAGCGCATCCAAAGCCGCCAATAACTCTGCGATTACGCTGGTCGATTTCAGCCTGGCCAAAGCCTCGGCCGCCGCTCGTCGCTCGCCTGCAGGAATACCAGCTCGCGATAGAATCGCCGCGAAAACCGGAATGTACTTCTGGTCGTCCGCACTGCGCTCGGCCAGCAACAACTCAGCATTGCTCAGGCGTTTCAGCTGATACTCGACAACCTTGGGGCTCTTGTCCAAGAAGAGTTTTGGGGCTTTGATGCCCGGTGGTGTCGAGGCATGATGATCGTGCTCCTGAGCCCAAAGGGTATTGCTCAAGAGCAGAATTAAAGACCAGGCTGCAATGGATTTGGGAATCAAGATTGGAAACTTGAAACAAGAAATTTGTAAGTTCTGAAATCCAGTTTTGAAATCGACGGGTCTACTGCCGTTCCCAGGTCGTGCCTTCTTTCAAGTCTTGAATGCTGATGTTCAGCGCCGTCAAGCCATTGCGAATTGCGTCGGCTGTTGCAAAGTTCTTGCTTGTCCGCGCTTCGGCGCGCAGTTTGATCAGGAGTTGCATCAAATCGTCCACCAATTTCGCGCTACCATCGTCCGTCTTCTTGGGCGGCTTGATGAACAGGCCCAGGATGGCTCCCATTTCGCGTAGCACGGACATGGCTACTTGAAAACTCTCGAGCAGTTCCGACGTGCGTTTGCCGGTTTCTTCCAGTTTGTTTTCATCGACGTGCCGATTGACGGTGCGGGCCAACTCGAACAGGTCGCTCACCGCCCCACCTGTGTTGAAATCATCATCCATCTTTTCGAGGAATGAATTGCGCAGGGCCGATACCGCTTGAATCAGGACCGAATCGCCGGCTTGGGCCAGCCTCGCATTGCCCTCGGCACGACGCTGCGGATAGTCGACCTTTTCGAAGAAGTTTACCCCCGTGATGCGTTCGAAGCGACCAATCAAGCGCTGAAAACTGGCCAGTGCTTGCCCAGCCTCTTCCAAGCCTTCATCATCGAACACGATCGTGGAACGGTAATGGGTGCGCAACAAAAAGAAGCGAATGCGTTCGCCGGTCTGTTTCTCGATCAAGGCCGCCAATCCGCCGGCGCCTTTACTGCGGCTGAACTTTTCCGCAGTAGCGGTTTCCACGGACGCCGGTTCGCTGCTGGCGTCAGCGCCATCGCTGCGTGTTGCCCGACCACCGACTTTGCCGATGCCGCTGCCAGCTTTTACCAATCCATTATGCATCCAGTATCGCACCATGGGTTGCCCATGGCAGCAACGACTCTGCGCTAGTTCATTTTCATGGTGCGGGAAGATCAAGTCCAAGCCACCACCGTGAATATCAAACGTTTTACCCAGAATGCGACGACTCATGGCGGAACATTCGATGTGCCAACCCGGTCGTCCCGTTCCCCAAGGACTGGCCCAAGATGGTTCCCCTGCCTTGGCCGACTTCCATAAGGCAAAGTCGCCCGAGGAACGTTTTTTGGAAGCCGCTTCACCGCCTTCGCCTTGCTGGCTTTCCAGCGTGCGATTGCTCAGTTGCCCATAGTCTGGGTCGCGGGCTACGTCGAAGAACACATCACCGCCGCTGGCATAGGCAAAGCCGCGCTCGATCAGCTCTTCGATGAAGCGAATGATCTCGTCCATGTTATCGGTCGCGCGGGGCATATGGTCGATCTGCGTTACGCCCAACGCTTTGAGGTTCGAGAGATAATCGGCGGTCATTTCCGTGGCCACCTGATACATCGAAATCCCGCGTTCAATACTCTTGTTGATCAGTTTATCATCGACATCGGTGATGTTGACAACCCAATTTACATCGTAACCGCAGTAGACCAAATAACGCTTGATCGTATCGAAGATGACCGGCCCGACCATGTGCCCAATGTGCGACTCGGCGTAGACCGTTGGTCCGCAGAGGTACATGCCGACCTTGCCCGGCTCAACCGTAGTGAACGGTTCTTTCTGCCGAGTCAGCGTGTTGTAGATGCGAATCGATCCGGTAACGGTTGAATTGGACTTCGGGCCAGCAACTGGGGCGGCAACAGACACGGCATAACTCCCTACATGCTCTATCCTGAAACAAACAGCCGGATTATAGCCGTTAGCCTGGTATTATGGCATAGGCCCCGGAGGTGTCGATGTGCTTACGCCCAGTCCAGCGGCTTGAGCCAGGCGGACTTCAGATCATGCCATAGGCAATCGCAACAGGTCTCCGCACCGGAGCGAATGGTCAGGCGATCCGAACCATTGACCTGGCCCAAGAGCGCCAGTGGCAAGCCGCTGAAATGCGCTTCGAACTTGGCCTGAGCCGCTGGAGTAACTTCGATCACAAAGCGACTGTTGGACTCAGCGAATAGCAGTTCGGTTACCGACAGACCAGCCTGCCCGGCCGCGGCAGCAATATCAACTTCGACACCCAGTTGCCCACCAAACGCCATCTCGGCTAGCGCCACCGCCAGGCCACCTTCGCTCAAGTCATGGCACGATCGAATCGCGCTTTGCTCAATTGCTGCATGCACGGCTTTGAAGATCTTCAGCGCCCCGGTCGGCTCAACGGTCGGCACCTGACCACCATCCAAGCCCAGCACTTTGAACAAATGCGAGCCACCAAACTCCGATTGGGTATTGCCAACCAAGTAGACCAGATTGCCTGCGGACTTGAAGTCCATCGTCACCGCGCGGCGCACATCGGCCATCTGGCCCATGGCGCTAATCAGCAGCGACGACGGGATGGCCATCGATTGCTTGATACCTGCCTCATCAATCCAAGTGAATTCGTTGTTCAAGCTGTCTTTGCCGCTGATGAAAGGCGTTTGCCAAGCCACCGCCAGGTCATGACAGGCCAGGGCTGCGCGCACCAACGTGCCCAGTGTCTCGGGTCGATCAGTGTTGCCCCAACAAAAATTATCCAGGATCGCCAGGCGTGACGGGTCGGCGCCTACGGCCACCGCGTTCCGCACTGCTTCGTCAATGGCGCTAGCGGCCATGTGATATGGATCGTAATCGCCGTAGGCTGGATTCATGCCGCAGCTGATAACCACCCCGCGCTGACTGTTCAGTCGAGGTCGCACCACGGCCGCGTCGCTGGGGCCTTGGCACGCTGGACCAACAAACGGCTTGATCACGCTGCCACCCTGAACTTCGTGGTCGTACTGACGCACGATCCAATGTTTGCTGGCCACGTTCAACGACCCGAGGATCTTCAGAATAGCCGACTCGCAATTCGACTGATCCAGTCTCGGGACCGGCGTCTGAGGACTTGGTTGAGGTTGATATACGGCCGAGCGGACCGTGGGTGGCCGACCATCGTGCAAGAAGTGCATTGACAGGATGCCGACTTCGTGCTCCTTGTACATCAAACGCAACGTACCGGTGGGTACGAACTGGCCAATCACGCTGGCTTCGACACCTTCCGCAGCACATACGGCTTTCAGCCGTTCCAGCTTTTGCGGTGGCACAGACATCACCATGCGCTCTTGAGCTTCGCTGATCCAAATCTCGGTGTAGCTGAGGCCTGAATACTTCAGCGGGGCTCGATCCAGCCAAACTTCGGCACCAATCGATTCACCCATCTCACCAACGGCGCTACTGAAACCACCCGCGCCACAGTCGGTCACCGCCGTGTATAGCCCTTCATCGCGAGCTTGCATGAGCACATCGAGCACCATCTTTTCGGTGATCGCGTTGCCGATCTGCACCGAGCCGCCCGAGATCGATTCACTCTGACTGGTCAGTTCTGCGCTACTGAATGTCGCTCCGTGAATACCGTCGCGGCCAGTTCGTCCTCCGATAGCCACAATCCAATCGCCGTCGCGCGGCATCTTATCCGCTTTGTCGACCGGCAGCAGGCCTGCGTTACCGCAATAGACTAGTGGATTACCCAGATAGCGAGGGTCGAAATACACCGCGCCGTTGACCGTGGGAATACCCATGCGATTTCCGTAATCGCGCACACCAGCAACTACGCCTTTCATCACCCGGCGCGGATGCAGGACACCCGGCGGCAGTGTGGCTGGATCGGTATCGGGTGGCGCGAAACAAAATACGTCGGTGTTGCAAAACGGTTTAGCCCCGAGTCCCGTGCCTAGCGGATCACGAATTACACCGCCGATCCCCGTGTTAGCTCCACCATAGGGTTCAATGGCGCTGGGGTGATTATGCGTTTCTACTTTGAACACAATGTGGTATTCATCGTCGAACTTGACGATACCCGCATTGTCTTTGAAGACCTTGACGCACCAATCATCTTTGCCCAACTGGTCGCGAATCTTCTCGGTGGCTGCAAAGATGGTCTCTTTCAGCATGTTCTTGAATTGTCGCGAACCGTTTTCGTCAACATACGCGATGCGGCCGGCCAAAGTTTTGTGGCTGCAATGTTCGCTCCAGGTTTGCGCTACCGTTTCCAGTTCGATATCAGTCGGCTCGCGACCCAGATCTTTGAAATGTCGCTGAATCGTTTGCATCTCTTCTAGCGACAGGTACAGTTGGCCTTCGCGACTAAGACGTTTGAGGGCTTCGTCATCCAGCGAACGAATCGGGACGTGGACTAATTGGTAGGCGTAGGCGGTTCCAACATCCAGTTTTTCCAAATGCAGCGGACCAACGACAACTTGTTCGATCGAATCGTTGGCCAGTAATTTGTTGCACAGTCTATTCAACGCAGCTTGATCGAGATCGCTCAGCCAATATTTGCGTAAAGTGCGCACCTGGTCGACCGGCAGCTTTAAATCTTGCAGAGCTTGCAACGTGCTTTGCGCGACTGGGTCCATCACGCCGGGCTTGGGCATGACGTACACGATTTGATTCAAGCCGCCATTGGCTGACTGCAATCGCTGATCACCTACGGGTGCGACGGTGACGCGCTCAGTAATGGGATCGGCCAAGAGCTGCGAAGCAGCCTGCGTTACGTGAGCTTCACTCAGTTGACCGGAGAGCAAAAAACCGTGTGCGGCCGCGATTTTGAGGTGATCACCTAGACCCAGGTCACGTGCCTCGGCGGCCAGTGCCAGACCAGTGGTATCGACCTGGCCATCGGCCGGGAGCACATCAACTTCCCAAAGCGTCACGTGTTGCTTTTCCTTCTTGCAGGAGTCGTTCGATTTCAGGTCCATCACCCGATTGCAAAGCTGCGAGCCACTGTTTGAGCACAGCGTCAAAGTTCTGTAAAGCCTCTAAAGCTGGCAAGCGATTTTCTTCGAGTATTTGACGCCACAATTGAGCATTGCCTGCGGCGATGCGCGTCGTGCTGCGCCACCCGGTGGCCACCAAGGGCAACAAATCAGGCGGCGTGGCACCCGCCAAGGCCGCCGCCAACATATGTGGTAAATGACTGGTAATGGCCACCGCTTGATCATGTGCATGCGGCGACATCACCAGCGTGCGTGCGCCGAGAGCTCGCCATAAGACTAGCGATTGCTCGAGTAGTCTCGGCGGTGTAGAGTCCACTGGAGTGATCACTACCAAACTACCGTCCAGCAAATCAGCTTGTGCATGTTGAAAGCCGGTGCTCGTGCCACCGGCTAGCGGATGGGCGCCCACGAACGGGGCACCAGCAGCCGCTTGATCGACCGCCGCCACGATAGATTCTTTGGTACTGCCCACATCTGTTATCAGACTCTCTGGGCTGACAACCTCAGCAGCCTGCAGCACATGATCGGCGATTTGTTGCACCGGTGCACAACAGATAACCAAGTCTGCACCCTGGGCCGCATCCGTAATGTGCTCGAACGCTTGGTCAATGACGCCTGCCTCAACCGCCAGCTGAGGCGCGCGGCCCGGCCTGCCCACGCCGAAAACCGACTTGGCCAGATGGCGCTTTTTAAGCGCAAGAGCAATCGAACCGCCAAGAAGGCCGACACCAACGATGACCGCTTTGTCGTAGATTGGGCTCAATCGGTTCGCATGGCAAATGAGGAAGCGCTCACCAAAAACAGCATGATATAGTTTTCGCCAGCTCTGCGAAAGGATGCACGCCACTGTCACCTCCCCCGCGCAGCGGGGGAGGTCGCAGACGAGGCGTTCAGCCGAAGTCTGCGGGAGGGGGTCATGCGCTACACAAGACTCATGCGGTACTCATCTGTAGCCGAAGTCGCCAGACTTTGGACGCGTCACCCATCGACATCCAATCTCTGGCGAGATCGGCTACTGCCAAGCCCCCTCCCGAATCTCGCTAAGGCTCGATTCGACCTCCCCAAGGCGAAGCCTTGGAGAGGTGACAGTCACCTCGCCCGGCGAAGCTGGGGGAGGTCGCAGACGAGGCGTTCAGCCTTCGTCTGCGGGAGGGGGCCATGCGCTACACAAGACTCATGCGGTACTCATCTGTAGCCGAAGTCGCCAGACTTTGGACGCGTCACCCATCGACATCCAATCTCTGGCGAGATCGGCTACTGCCAAGCCCCCCTCCCGAATCTCGCTAAGGCTCGATTCGACCTCCCCAAGCTGCGCTTGGAGAGGTGACAGAGAAACGAAAAAAGGCTCGCACCTTGCGGTACGAGCCCTTTTCTTGCAATGGGTGTGGAGGGTCAGCCCACACTCAAGTTTCGTTGGACTTCGTCTTTGTTACTTGCTGGTAAAGTCGAGGTACCACAGGCCGTCATCCCATTCCAGGGCGACTTTGCGCCATCCCAGTGGAACTTGAGGATACGGATAGAACGGTCCGATGTAGGGCCAAGCCGAAGGGCTGTATTGCTTCGGATAGGTCACAGCGGCATAGTTCGGGTAAGCTGCATAGCTAGGCCAGGCATAGTTAGGCATGTAAGGTTGATCGTAGCGTGGTGCGCCTTGACCATAAGGCACGCCACCGGCATTCATAGCGACGGGCATGCCGCTTGGGTTGCCGCCCATTTCACCGTGATTGACTACCATCGAAGGAGCCATGGGGTGAGGAATGCCGTTGCCCACGACTGGCATGCTCGATTGGGGAACTGGTTGCAGTCCACCAGGAGCCGAGGTCGAGGCTTGACGAACTGCCGAGCCTACCGACACATCGTCGATCACTTTGCGAACGCCTTTAACGCGGCGTGCAATGTCCAGCACCAACGCTTTTTGTTCTGGCGAATTGACTCGACCACGCAGGGCGACATCGCCATTGGTGGTGGTCACATCCAGATCGAAACCACGCAACGAGCCAGCTTGCTTCTGAGCTTGCAGCTTGCTGATGATCGCATCGGTAATGGTTACGTCGGCTGCGCCTAAGCCAACTTCTTCGTCCGCCGATGCAGGTACAACTGCATTGGTGTTGAAGCTCTTGGCCGTGTGGCCAGTGACTTCTAGATCATCAACTAGCTCAGCCACACCGGCTGTGCGTTCAACGGCGCCGAGCACTAGATCGTGCTGAGCGTTGCTGCGCACATTGCCGCTCAGGTAAACGACGCCCGATTCGACCTTCAGGTCGAGATCAAAGCCTTTCAGTTTGCCTTGAGCCTTGGCTTGCTGGAGTTGAGACATAATGCTTTCGGCGATCTCACGGTCACCGCCCAAAGCCCAAGTGGGCATGGCTGCTGCAACCGTCGCGATCACCACGCCAAACAAGAATTTTCGCATGGGAACCCTCCTACGTTCTTTTACGTCTAGCCACATTCGTGCAGCCTTGCGAGACGAACGGACAAGTGCTCGGGCTCGATCGCTCCGCAGGCTTAGCCTCGGAGAAGATCGAAATAGTTCAAGCACCAGTCGCTCGGCCCGCAGTTCTGCGTGCGGGAAATGGCATCGTGCGGCGGCCGTTGCCGCAAATACGAAACTTTTAAACCGTTGGTTGCGAATCAACGGGAGGGTACTGTAGCCACGGAACGCCGGCGCACACGATCTACGGAGAAACATGCAGGCACGATGTGCCGGCCTGAATACGACCGTAGAGCAGCGCCCGCATCCGCTTACGCCAAGATTCCCCCCTTGAGCGCAATTGGACTGCAAGTCTGTCCGGAGGTAAATTTCGGCAAATCCCCTTAGCGCCTGGTAGGGTTTTTTTCGATTTTGCGGCTCTTCTCGCCAGTAACGGCTGTATCAGGCGCGTTAAAGATGACGCCTCTCACCCAACCCAACAGGCTCAGCACTACCAAGCCCCCAATCGCTAAACCCGCCGCAATGGCACCCAGCCGCGGACGCACTGCAGTCAGTCCACCAATGACCAACATGATAGCTAAACCGGTACCCCGCAACCGCTGCCAGCCCAACCGCTCCAACTGGGGCGCAGCCAACCACCCCAGCACCAGGACGATCCCGACTTTAATCAAGGTACCGGAAGAAAACTCGCGACTGCCCGACTCCATCGAAGAACCAAAGCGAATAAACAGCCCGGCCCCAATCATAAGGATGCTCAACGCCAGTAACACGCCGCGCGCAAATCGCGTCGAGCTACCGTGAGTCTCTGCGGGCCGTGGTCCGGTGTCCATTGAAGTGGTCCTGAATTTGGTACAATGCTCGATCCACAAACCCCCGAGCGGGGCACAAAACGTGAAATCGACCTACCGACCAATCATAACCGTATGCCTGACGTAAACACACCCAAGCCGAACCACGGGGCCGATGATCCGGCGACCTACACTGTCGTCGCCCGCCGCTACCGACCCAAGTCCTTTCAAGAACTGGTCGGCCAAGAGCATATTGCCCAGGCGTTAGGAAAAGCCATTGCCACCGGTCGCGTCGGGCACGCGTACCTGTTTACCGGAGCCCGCGGAGTCGGCAAGACATCTTCAGCCCGTATCTTTGCCAAAGCCCTCAATGCGCCCGGCGGCCCCACTGCCGATCCAGTTAATGATTATGACTCAACGGCCATCGATACCGGCGAAGATGTCGACGTCATCGAAATCGACGCGGCCAGCAATCGTGGTATCGACGAGATCCGGCAACTGCGAGCCAACGTCAGTGTGCGTCCCAGCCGCTCACGCTACAAGATCTACATCATCGATGAAGTGCACATGCTGACCAACCAGGCCTTCAATGCTCTGCTAAAGACGCTGGAAGAACCACCTGAGCATGTCAAGTTCATCTTCTGTACGACCGACCCCGAAAAAGTTCCGATCACCGTCCTGTCCCGCTGCCAACGCTTCGACTTTGCCCCAGTTCGACCCGACGCCATCAAGCAACGCTTGATCGAAATCTGCCAGGCCGAAGGGTTCGAAGCTCAGGACGATGCGCTGGCACTGATTGCGCGTCGAGCCGCTGGTTCGATGCGCGATAGCCAATCGCTGCTCGAACAAGTGATGAGCTTTTCCACCGGCGTGATTACGGTGGAACAAGTGCACGCACTCTTGGGCACAGCCGATGAAACTCGCCTGCGCGAACTGGCTGAAGCCCTCGTCAATCGCGATGGCGTTGCTGCCTTGACGATCGTCAACAAAGCCATCAACGACGGTACCGATGCTGGCCAATTCGCCGAACAAATGCTCGGCTACCTGCGAGATTTGATGGCCGTAGCGGTGGGCGGTAGCGCCGACCTGCTGAAGGTTTGTAATCCAACTGGCTTCGATGCGCTGAAAACCTTGGCCGACCGTTGGGGCCTGCAAACGATTCTGGCGGCGGTTCAGCTGTTGGATGAATCGCTGGTCCGCATGCGCGTCAGCGTGCAATCGCAAGCGCTGTTCGAAGTGGCGTTGATCCAGATTTCGCAATTGCAAGACCTGGCCATGATCGCCAAGATCATCGAAGCGGTTCAGCACGGCGGCCCTTTGCCCTCAGCACCCGCCACTCCGGCAGCTGCGTCCCAAGCCAGAGCTACAGCCGCCCCAGCGACAACCGCTAGCCCAGCCGCTGCTCCCGCGAGCAGCGAAAAAAAAAACGTTGAAGGGCTAGACCTGAGCCAGCTCAAATCCACTCGACCTCCTACTCCTACTCCTACTCCTACTCCTACTCCTACTCCTACTCCGGCGACGAACGCAGCGGTGTCCTCCCGACCGCCGGCGGTGGCATCGACGATTCAGATTCAAGCGGCCCCTCTGGTTTCAACCTTTGTTAGCGGGACCAGCGAGACTAAGGAAGCGCAAGTCTCCAGCAGCGTCAGCAGTTCCATAGCCTCATCGCCGCAAGCTCAAACGGCGCTCCAGCAGTGGAGGCAAGCGGCCGGAACAACCGAAGGCATGCTGGCCGATTTTGCACTGCGGGCAGTGGCGGTGGAAATTTCTGGGCAAAATGAATGGACGGTGGTTTTTCCACCCGGCAGTGGCAAGACGGTCGACTACTGCGAAGGCCCGACTCGCAAAGAGGTGATGCAAGCCGCTCTGGTACCGCTAACGGGGCAAACCCTCAAGATCAACTTTCGAGTTCAACCGGGCCAGGCAACTCGGACCACCACCGAGCTACCCGTTTCTTCTTCGGTAGCGCGCTCGCAGCGTATGCGGCAACTAGCCGAACACCCGCTGGTTAGTAAACTATGTGAACTCCTGCAAGGCGAAGTTGTCCGAGTCGATCCACCTGCGGAACCACCGATCGGTCCTCCTCATCAATCGTCAGCGGGCGCGGCATCCAATACTTCAGTATCGACTGCTCACGAAGTGGTCAATGTCGGTTAACAATCCGAGGTGATGTGTGATCGTTGGCGTACCCCGAGAGATCAAGCAGGACGAATATCGCGTAGCCATGTTGCCCGTGGGTGTTGAAGAACTCACCTCGCGCGGACACAAGGTTTTAGTTCAAGCCGGTGCGGGGTTAGGCTCGGGCATCGCCGATCATGCCTACTTGCATGCCGGTGCCAAGTTAGTGGCCAGCTTGGAAGACGTCTATCGCACTTCGGATTTGGTGGTCAAAGTCAAAGAGCCGCAGCCCGAAGAGTTTTTGCTGCTACGCTCCGGTCAAACTCTATTCACTTATTTTCATTTTGCTGCCAGTCGCGAACTGACCGAAGCCATGGTCAACTCCGGCGCGAACTGCCTGGCGTATGAAACTTTGTCCGATGCCCAAGGTCGTTTACCGCTGCTGACACCGATGAGCGAAGTAGCCGGGCGCATGAGCATTCAAGAAGGCGCCAAATATCTCGAACGGCCGCAACAGGGTCGCGGAATTCTACTAGGTGGTGTGCCGGGCGTTGCCCCTGCGCACATTACGATCCTCGGCGGCGGAGTCGTCGGCGCCAACGCGGCCCGCATCGCCGCTGGTTTCCAAGCCGACGTGGCGATCCTGGATGTGAACCTCGATCGCTTACGCTACCTGGACGACGTCATGCCACCCAACGTCAATGCACTCTTCAGCGATCGCCATACGATTCGCGATCAATTGAAACTGGCTGACCTGGTGATCGGAGCCATCTTGATCCCCGGTGCCAAGGCTCCCTATTTGATTCGCAAGGAAGATCTATTGCTGATGAAGCCGGGCTCGGTGATCATCGACGTCGCTATCGATCAAGGCGGGTGTGTTGAAACCAGCAAACCTACCACGCACCTCAATCCAACTTACATGGTCGATGATGTCTTGCACTACTGCGTGACCAACATGCCCGGTGCCGTAGGCCGTACCAGCACGTTTGCCCTGTGCAACGTCACCTTGCCGTGGGTCTTGCAGTTGGCCAAACACGGCATCGAAGAAGCCGTGCGACAATCCAAACCCTTGACCACTGCCGCCAACATTATGGGTGGTCGCATTACCAACGCCGCCGTCGCCGAAACATTCGACCTCGAATTCGCGCCGCTCTGACCAACGTCTCCTTTTGCTCCGCAAAAGGCGATCCCACACCTTCACACTCCTTCCAAGTAGCGATGCCATAATGTGCCAGGACTTCTTTATGATAATCCAACCTTTGCCGATAGGCGCTCAGCCATGCGGTCGTCCACCGATGTAACGCTGCCTCGCAGTGTAGTGCCGGTTTTTCCAGAATGCTGTGTTGTTTGTGAGGAGCAAACCAATGCCACTGCGAAGATCGTTCAGCATTCGCAAAATCCGCTGGTGACTTTGTTCGCGCCTTTCATGTTGCTCTTTGGCTGGTCGCGAGTTGCTTTTCCACTTTGCCCCAAATGCAGGATGAGGTTTTATTTGCAGCGCTGGGGGCGGACAATTCTTTGCTGGACGATCTTGGGGATTGCTGTGGTGGTGGTCATGCCTTACTTTCGCGATTGGAACCCCACGACGCGCAAACTGGCTGTCGTAGCGATCTGCATTGGAATTGCCATGCCTTACTTTTTGTTCGAGGTCTTCTTCCCGCGTGCCTTTGAAACCACGGCATATTCACGAACAACTATCTACGAGTTTCGCTCTCGCCAGCTGGGCCTGGAGTTTTATGCGCTGAACAAGGCCAAGCATCCTTACTCGCGCATCGACATCACGCTGGGCAATGACTAACGCCGACTCGCACCCCGGCTCTGCCTGGGTACGCACTGCCTTGGAGGCTCCGCCTCCGGTGCTTTAGCGGCACCACTCCCTATCAGACGCGCAGGCGGAGCCTGCGGGGCAGTGGGCTCCCAGGCAGAGCCTGGGGACCAGGGTTTCATTGGCCACTGGACGCCCGCCCCAGTCCTCGCAGCTTCGGAGAAACCGGGGTCGGCCAGGCTCGCAAAGTCGACTTTCAAAAGGTAAAACTTCAGTTTAGTAATGAACCGGATGCGATCTTTAGCATTCGATACAACAAACCGCCGAGCGACAAAAAGAACTGAATCGCAACTACTTTACATATAAAGTAAGTGCATCTCACGTAGCAGCGTCTCACGTAGCAGCGTCTCTCCGAGACGCTGAAAACCTTCAGCGCATAGGATAATACGGTGGATGCTGCGAGTCTCGGAGAGACTCGGCTACGTGATACGTAGCAGCGTCTCTCCGAGACGCTGAAAACGTTCAGTGCATAGGATAATACGGTGGATGCTGCGAGTCTCGGAGAGACTCGGCTACGTGATACGTAGCAGCGTCTCTCTGAGCCGTTGAAAACGTTCAGTGCATAGGATAATGCGGTGGATGCTGGGAGTCTCAGAGAGACTCGGCTACTTGGGGTGATTTCGATGCGGTATAATGTGGCTGGGCCCGTTTCAGAATTCTTCTCTTCGTTTGAAATACTCGCCGAGCTTGACGCTCGAGCCAGCGTTATCCGGAATCACCAACAATATGCGTCGAGCAAAAAACGTTTTAGGTACCGAACTTGAAACCTGCAGTCTGGATCCCGTGACTGGATTCTATCGCGATGGCTGCTGCAATACTGGGGCCGATGACCTGGGCTTGCACACCGTCTGTGCTGAGATGACCGATGAGTTCTTGGCCTTCTCCAAATCTCGTGGCAACGATCTGAGCACTCCCAACGAGATGTACGAGTTTCCAGGCTTGAAAGCGGGCGACCGCTGGTGCCTGTGCGTGCTGCGCTGGAAAGAAGCCTTCGAAGCCAATATGGCTCCACGCGTGAACTTGAATGCCACGCATATGTCGGTGCTGGAGTTTGTAAATTTAGAAGACCTTCAACAGTTTGCTGCTGAGTGAATTGATTGGCGTGTAGCATAGGCTTCTAGCCTGTGTCTGCAGTATTTCTGTTACACAGGCTGGAAGCCTGTGCCACATTACACAATACACAGGCTGGAAGCCTATGCCACACTACACACCACACAGGCTGGAAGCCTATGCCACAACATAGCCCGAATGTGAGCGAAACACCGAAGACTTCTTTGACGAAGCGCAAGGTTCGGCTTGGACGTTGGCTGTTGGGGATAGTCGTTTTGCTGTTGGTGGTGATTGGATTTCTGCCGACGATCGTGGGCTCGCGCTGGATCTATCAGCCGCTGATCGATCAATTGGCTGCCGATGATTTTCGACTGACGATCGACAGCGTACGTCTGCGATGGTTTACGCCACTGCAACTCAGTGGCATTGGGCTGAGCGAGACCAATGGCGGTCCACCTCTGTTGCAGATTCGCCATGTGAAGACCGATCGCAGTTTGTTTGGATACTTGATCGGCGGTCGCAAACTTGGACGCATCGAAATCATCGAGCCAGTGGCCTCGGTGGAACTGCTGAAGGATGGTACCAATCTGGATCGACTGGCGCAGGCGATCGAGCGCACGCGACAGAATCCGCGCCGGCGTGACAAGTCTCCATTGGCAATCGATGTGGACGTTATCGTGCGCAGTGTGGTGGCCAAGGTCCTGCAGAGTTCGGGAGCCGACCCACTGGTGGTTGTACCGGCGTTTGACCTGGAGGCCAGTTATCAAGCCGCCTCGCCCGATGCGCCGGCTCGCCTGGTCATCCAACCAACGCAAGTGCTCAACCAGGTCAAGATCACCAAAGACCTAATCGATTTAGGTTTGGGGCATGCCGTGCCACTACTGGCCAAGTCCGCGTGGTTCGATGGCAACGTGTCGCTGGCTATTGGCAAGATCGAAGTGCCGCTGGCCACTCCCAAGTTGACCAGCGGCAGTATGCAATTAACTCTGCATCAAGTTCGCAGCGGTCCGAACCATCCGGCGATTATTGGTATGATCGATTTCGTAGGACGCTTGCGGCAAAAGGAGCCGGTCCATGAACTGATCTTTGTCGATGGTTCGGTGATCAACCTGAGCCTGGCCGAGGGGCGAGTAACGCACGACGGGCTGCAGTTTGGTTTGCCGAAGATGGATAGCCGTTTTCAGATTGCGACCAGCGGTTCGGTGGGACTGGAGGACAAATCGCTCGATTTGCTGGTCAATATTCCAGTACCCATCGAACAATTAGCGCGGCGTGAAGAAGTTCAGAAACTGGGCGTGCCCACGCTGCGCTTACCAATCACTGGGACCCTGGACGACCCCAACATCAATTGGACAGCCATGCGCGGTGATGCAGCTGCATTACTTGGTTCGATTCGCCAGGCATTAGGCGATGAAGCGCCAGCCGCCGCTCAAGTGGTAGGCGCGCTAGAAGGCTTGGCCGATGGCAAAGCGGACCAGGCGATCGGGGCGGCAGTTGATGTCATCCAGCAGTTGCGCGAGCGCCGTCAAGAAAAGGAAGCTGCAGGCGACGGTCCCCCCAAACGCCCCATTCGCGATGCTCTCCGCGGGCTGCTGCGTCCAAAAGAATCCCCTGCCCCCGCCGAGCCGAACTAAGCATTTTTCGTAGCGGAAGCCGTCAAGGCTTTCGTCATCCTTCGTAGCGGAAGCCGTCAAGGCTTTCGAGAAAGTCAGTTGTACGAAGGGCTGTATGTCACCTCTCCCAAGCTTTGCTTGGGGGAGGTCGGAGCCAGCGTTAAGCTAGGCTCCGGGAGGGGGCTCGTTACCGAAGTGGACGTGTTTGCAGCAGAATTAAGTTCGGCTATGGATTCGAAACGCTTGACGCGTTCGGCTACGGATTCGAAACGCTGGATGCGTTCCGCTACGGGCTTATGCGTGGACCAATAGCAGGACAGGGGTGAAGCACATGGCGATGGTAGGCCAACCGAGCGCTGTGCCTTCGCGACTGATGCGCCACAGGACGCCGGCCAGGATAACGCCGCTGGCGATGGTGGTCGCCATGACCGACCCATGCAGGCTCCACCACGCGATCAATGGATAGTTCAGAGCCGCATTGAGCACCAGGCCGATGACCAGAATGATCGCTACTTGCTTGCCCTTTTCGACGCAAAACAAATAGGTCTGTGCCAGCAAGAACAGGCTCATCCAAATGCACTGTACCAAGGCCACGGGCAAGATGCGTTGAGCTTCTTCGTAACGGCCGCCTAGCATCCAATCGAACATAACTGGCGAACCAATTACGGCGATCGCAGAGCACACACCGAACAGCACAGCCACGCTCTGCAACACTTGACGCATGCGTTTAGCCATCTGTTCACGATGACCGCTTTCATAATCCGCACTCAAGTACGGAAGCACAATGCCGCTGAGCAAAGCTGCGACGGAAATCAATAGGCTGGGAATTAAGCGACCGCAGTGATATTGTCCGATGAGCGCTTGGCCCAATTGCATATCGCTGGTCAAGTGCAACAGCAGTGCTCGATCGCAAACATCAAACAAGTTGGTCAGCAGGTTCATGCACCACAGTGCTACGGCAAACGGAACGACGCGTTGCCACATCCCAGGTGTCGAAGAGAGACCCCGTAACTCATGGGAATGAACGGTTCGCAGCACCCATAAACCTGGCAGCAACGCGATGGTGCACGAGAGCGTATAGGCCGGCAGTAGGATCGTCCACGATTGCACCCACACTAGCCCTAGGGTCCCCAGCACCGCGAAGGCCAGGCTATTGATGAACTGCATCGAGCTCACCACGCGCACTTGCCGGAGAGCCGACATCAGCTCGTTGACAAAGTTGAAGATCGTAACGGCTGCGAGAGTCGATATCAGCCAACTGATCTGCTGAGCTGCATGGACATCGTTGAACACGAGCCAGGCAAATCTTTCAGGCATGGCCGCCATCACTATTGATACGCCGACCAGTCCACAAGCACTGGCAATCGTTAGTGAGCGCAAATAAGTGCCCAGGGCCCCCTGACGTCGAAAGATCTCGACGAACTTGCCAAACGAACCGGGCAGACCCAAGACGGCAATCGGCGCGGCGATGACAAAGAAGCTATTGGCTAGCGACCAATGCCCCAACTCCGCGTCGCTCAGAAAATGACAGAAACCCAAATTGCGCAGCAGCCCAACCATGCGTTGGAGCACGTTGGCCACCAACATCACGCTCAAGCCAGTCAAAAAGCGATCACCCGCTGCTTGCAGCGTGCGCTGGGTGGTCGGGTTGGCAATCTGGTTCATAATGCATTTAATCTCGGGCTGGGGCACGCAAGTGTCCGCTTCAATGCCTGGTCA
Organism: Rania fehmarnensis; assembly: GCF_056494185.1. NCBI lineage: Bacteria > Pseudomonadati > Planctomycetota > Planctomycetia > Pirellulales > Pirellulaceae > Rania > Rania fehmarnensis. The sequence goes on along the minus strand of NZ_CM151398.1, from coordinate 6,298,004 downwards.
ACCGTCGCGCAACCGAGGCTAACCAAATAGAAGACACTTTGGGCCACTTTGGACCCTAGAACATAACTAAGCAAACGCTAGCAAAAAACACGGAAAACCAAGTGAGTTTGCCTTCCAGGTAAGCTGAATCGGTGGCTTTTGTGGCAAATAGGGGGGTAATCTCGCGTTTTGACTTGTCTGTGGGACCAAACGTGTCACCATAGAGCTTTAGGATTTGCAGCCTTTATGCACGAAAGCCAGTTCCTCAGTTCGATGCGTCGCGAAAGTTTGCGAGCCTTTTTTGAGGCTTCGCCAACCGCTCGGCTATTGCGCAGCGATCTAGCGCCTCTGGTTATCGACTTTCTCAATCGCACTTTCAAATCCGGGGAACTGATTTCAGTCGGCCAGTCCGATCTGCGGGCGCGGTTGGCGATCTACCAAGACGAACTGCACGAAGCCGATCCGGCGCTGCTGATCGGCCCCCCGGAGCGTTATCTGACTCAGTGGGCCGATGCCGGTTGGTTACAGCGTTTCTTGGAATCGGCCTCGACCGAGCCACAATTTCAATTGACGCGGCATGCCGAAGAAGCGATTCGTTTTGTCGATTCAGCCGTATCGCGTGGTTCCAACATGGTCGGCACCGAAAGCCGGCTGCGACTGGTGATCGAGACTCTGGAAGATATCGTCCGCGGCGCATCGGCAGATCCCGATCGACGGTTGGAGTATCTGCGAGCCCAGCGAGCGAGCATCGATGCGGAGATTGCGGCGATTGAATCCGGCAAGAGCGTGCAAACGTATCGCCCGGCCCAGATACGCGAGCGATTTCAAACTGCTGTCGACTTGTTGAAGGCCTTGCAGTCGGATTTTCGAGCCGTTGAAGAACGCTTTCAAGCGATCGCCCGCGAAGTGCAGCAACTGCAAGCCCAAGGTAACGACTCGCGTGGTGGCATCTTGGGTTACGCACTTGATGCCGAAGACATGCTCAAGACTCAGGACGAGGGCATCAGCTTCTATGCCTTCGTAGCGTTCTTGTTTTCGCCAGGTCAACAAGCTCAACTGCTCAAGAACATTTCCGAGATTCAGCAACTGGCGGCGCTAGCCGATCAACACGAGTCGCTCTCGCGGGTGCGGCGGATGGTGCCTGCGTTGTTGGCCGAAGCAGAGAAAGTCATGCGCACCACTGCGCGGCTGTCGGCGACCCTGCGACGCTTGCTGGATGCGCGGGCGGCGGCGCACCGCGTGCGTTTGGCCAACGTCTTGCGCGATATTCGGCAAGCAACGCTGAAGCTGGGTGGCGATCCAGACAAGACTCAAAATATTCAACTCGCGATCGAGACGGATGCAGATATCGTTTCGCCACTGACGCGGACCTTTTGGACCCCGGCCCAGAGTTTCACCAGCGAAGAGATCGTCTTGCATCAGTTCGATCAAAATCAAGCCGCGGCGATCGCTTCGGCCTTCGCCCGCATGCAGCGACTGGATTTCCGTCGCTTGCGACGCGCGATTCGCGACCTGACCAGTCAAGGTCATAGCCGCACGCTGGCCGACCTGGCTACCGAGTATCCGATCCAAGGCGGCGTTGTCGAACTGCTGGGTTATTTGCAGATCGCGCACGACGATGGTCACAGAATTGAAAACGCGCTGCGCGAAACGATCCAGATAAAAGCAACTACACCAGTCCGCAGTAGTGACGAGGCTGAACAGAGCACGCAGCCCGATGGAGATTCCCTGAGCGTGCAAATTCCACTTGTCACATTCCTGCCAAAAGCACTATCCAGCGAGAGTGGGCGCAAACCCCGATGAACGATTTCTCTGAGCCCGATAACGACACCGGTTTTGACGTCAACCGTGAATCCAACCAATCGCCCAGCGACGGCACACAGAGCGACGGCACACAGAGCGACGGCACAACGAGCGACGGCACACAGAGCGACGGCACACAGAGCGACGGCACACAGAGCGACGGCACACAGAGCGACGGCACAACGAGCAGCGTGCACAATGCCTTGCGGCCCGAGATGGCCTATGAGCATCATTTGACTGAGCCGGCCGAGTGGAGCAGTGCGGCGGTGCGCTTGTTGCAAGGTGTGGTTTACCATGATGACAACCAACAGGTATGGGATACGCTGCTGCGATCGGTGTCGCCCTTGACCGACTACTTCGGCAAGCTCGGGTTACTATTGATTGTCGACGAGGCTGACGGAATGGCTTACTTGAGGCAACTGGATGAAGAGGATATGCCACCGGAGTTCCACGGCATACCACGTCTCTTTCGCCGCACGCCGCTGAGTTACGACACGACGCTGTTGTGTGTGCTGCTGCGCGATGCCTTGCGTGTCTACGAAGAAGAGGACGTGCAGAATGAACGGTGCGTGGTCTCGCAGAATGATTTGTTGGCTCTCTGGCAAGCTTTCTTTCCCAATCAAAGCGATCAAGTGCGTTTAAATCGGACACTGGTCGCGTCTTTGCGCAAACTCGAAGAGCTGAAGTTTGTTCGGCAGTTTGAACAAGAGCCACCATCGTGGGAAGTGCGACGCATCATCAAAGCCAGATTGCCTTTGGAAGATCTAGAACGACTGCGTAGCAGTTTAGTGGCAGCAGTTGGTGAAGCGTAAGTCGAACACTTGGCAATCGATCCGGTCGGTCAATCTCCGAAACAGGACCGTGGAAAGACAACTCAAAAAGCACGAACTATGGACTTACCGTTAGACGATCTACCGCCTCCACCACCTGGGTTTCGCCTGGCCAAGCTGGAGGTTTACAACTGGGGCACCTTCGATGCGGCTGTGTATTCTGTGCAGCCGCGCGGGCAGACCACGCTCTTGATCGGTGAAAACGGATCGGGCAAATCAACGCTGGTCGATGCATTGTTGACCTTGCTGGTCCGTCCCCAGACACGCAATTACAACGTGGCTGCAGGCGCGACTAAAAACGAGCGCGACGAACGGACCTACATTCGCGGGGCCTACGATCGCACCCTGGGCGATGGTGGGCGGCCGCAAGTTCAATATCTGCGTACGGGTCGCAATCACTACACCGTTATCCTGGCCGCCTTTGAAAATGCCGGCTCAGGCAAGATCTTTACGGTTTGTCAGATCCTGTATTTGGATGCGGAAAATGCAGTTGAGAAGATCTATGCCTTTGCCGAGCAGGAACGCGGGATCGTCAGCGACTTGGGGGACTTGAGCACTTCCAGCGGCATGGCGAGGCAATTGCGCGAGCGTGGTTTTAAGACGACGACCAGTTACAAAGAATATTTTCAGTGGCTGCAAAAGGCCACCGGCTTTCGTCCCAAAGCGATGGACATCTTCAATCAAACCGTGGCCGTCAAAGATGTGCAGCGGCTGGATGTGTTTATCCGCCAACACATGCTCGAACGCAAACCGTGGAATGAGCGCGTCGGTCAGTTACTTCGCCACTTCGGCGAGTTGAGCGAATCGCATCGCATGTTGGTTCGTATTCGCCAGCAGGACGAGTTGCTGCGACCAGTGGTCACCGAAGGCCAGCGCTACGAAGCACGCCTGGCTGAAGTCACGCTGGCCCGCCGGCGGCTCGACGCTACCCAATTGTTCTTTGCCCGCCGACAAGTCGATTTGTTGCAGCCCATGTGTGCCAAGTGGCAGGAGCAAATCGATTACCTGGCTGGCGAAATCCTTCGATTGGACAAGTTTCAAGACAAACTGCGCAAAGAGATCGCCCAGCTGGAAGTGGAGATCGATAGCGCCGGCGGTGAACGGCTGCGATCTCTACCGGGTTTGATTTCTCAGCAAGAAGAGTTAGCACGCATCAAAGAATCGCGGCGCAAGACTTTTGAATCGCAGCTCAAAGCGGCTGGTATCACCACACCGATCACTTCACCAGAACAATTCGCCAAGGTGCGAGCGGTGATCGGCCAGCGGCGTCGAGAATTGATCGACGAACGCAGCCAGGTTCAACAGAAGTACGACGCTTTGCAGTACCAGATCGGTAACTTGCAAAAGCAACTGGCCGACGACAAGGCCGAAACTGCCGCACTGGAACGTCGCAAAGGCAATCTACCTGAGTCGTTTATCTCGTTACGTGAAAAGATGTGTCGCGATTTGAAGCTTGCCCCCAGCGATCTGCCCTTCGTGGCCGAATTGATCAGCGTGGGCGAGGGCCAGCGCGACTGGGAAGCCTCGATTGAGCAGGTGTTGCATGGCTTTGCTCGCAGCTTGCTGGTATCGAGCGATGTTTACGCGCGAGTGGCCGGCTACGTCGACCGCACGCGGCTGGTCGATGGCTACGGCCAAGGGCAACGGCTGGTTTACCTGCGTGTCAGTTCGCGGACCGATTCCGATCAAGGCGCTGACGCGGCGCAGACCAAGAGCAAACGCGGCGCGACACTGATCGAAAAACTCGAGTATCGCCAGCATGAACTAACGCCTTGGGTGCGGGCCGAAATTCTGAACAAATACAACTACCAGGCGTGCGAAACTATCGAAGAGTTCCAACGGGCCACCGGCGCAGCCATGACGCGCAATCGCCACTTCAAAAGTGGTCATACGCGACACGAAAAGAACGACCGCAGCGCGCCCGATGATCGTCGCTACTTCGTCTTGGGCTGGGACAACCGCGCCAAACGCCTAGCCTTGGCCGAGTCGATTGCCCTCAGCACGCGCGAGTTGGAAGATTATCAACTGCGAGCCCAGCAAGTGCAGACCGAAGTCACGCGCTTGATTGCCGCTTTATCCGCTCTGGAACAAACGGACCTGGTCGATGACTTCGACGCTATCGACAACGATCGACATGCCTGCGAAGCCGCCAAGATGCGGGTGGAACGCGAGAAGTTGGAACAAACCGATGATACGATCCGCCAACTCAAATTGATGGTGGCCAAGCTGCGCGAAGAGGCCGATGGCTACAAGTCGGATCGCGACGCACACATCGCCACCCGCACGATGCGCGAAGGGGAATTGAAACAAGGTAGGCGCTGGTTGGTCGGTGCCCAGGAACGACTGCAGTCAGCGGAGAGCGACGGACGGTTGGCAACGGCTGAAACCGAATTCGAAGCTTTAGCCGAGTTAGTCGGCGGGCCGTTGACCCTGGACAATGTGGCAATTTTGCCAGAAGCTTTCGAACGACAACTCCGTCAGAACTTCGATCGCTTGCAAGACTCGCTCGTGCCGGTGGCCAAAGAACTCACCAGCGCCATGACACGCTTTCTTAAAAAATTCCCCGATGAACACGCTGACTTGGATGCGCACGTGGCTTCGCTCTCCAGCTTTGTCGCCTTGCACGCACGTATCGCGCACGATGATCTGCCACAGCACGAAGAGCGTTTCAAGAAACGGCTGAATGAAAAAGTGCTGCATGAAATTGGACTGCTGCATGGCGGCTTGGAAACGGAGCGTCAGGAGATTCGCGACAAGATTTCCCAATTAAACGTCGCCTTGAAGTTGTTGCAGTGGAAACCAGGCACCTACATGCAACTGGAACCCAGCGATGTACAAGATCGCGAAATCCTCGATTTTCGACGCGAGTTGTCGGGCTGTTTATCGGGGACCTTTGACGGTACGCCCGAAGCCAACGAGGCTACGTTTGTGCGAATTGAAAAACTGGTCGCCAAGTTGCGCGACGAAAACAATGTTCGTTGGCGCGATAAAGTGGTCGATGTGCGGAATTGGTTTTCCTTCGCCGCTCGTGAACTGGTCGCCGAGACTGGCGAAGTACGCAGTTTCTACGACGGCGGCACAGGGCAGTCCGGTGGGGAGAAAGGCAAGCTGGCGTTTTTGGTGCTGGTTGCGGCCATCGCATACCAATATGACTTGGAACCCGATGCCGAAAGCAGTGATCGTTTTCACTTTGTTATGGTCGACGAGATGTTCTCGCGCAGTGATGACCAGCATGCCGAGTACGCGCTCGAACTGTTCGAACGTTTTCGTTTGCAACTGCTGATCGTCGCTCCGCTGGATGCCAAGGCGCGCGTCACCGAACCGTATGTCGGCACTTACCTCCACGTAGTGAAAGACAAGCAAACGCATCGCAGCCAGTTGCTGTCGATCACCGCGGAAGAATTACACCAATCCGTAGAACAGAGTTGATCACACCAGAGGAAATTCGGTCCAAGGCGGAACGTTTGTATCCGCAACTGGTAGCGGCTTGGATAGCTGGCCAGGAAACGTATCCCATCGGTTTGCGCGGGAACTTCAAACCATCGCCAGTGGTCAGTCAAGCAATTGCCGAGCAACAGTTGCTGCGCGAACATTCGAAAGATGTGCGCGGGTTTGGATACTCCTTGATCTTTGAAGAACGCAACTCACGCGGCTATGGTCAGCAACGTTTTGCGATCGGCGCGAGGTTTGATTCGCGCGACGATGTCCTGCGATTGATCGGTAAACTGACCGAGTTCCAACGGTTGACACGCACGATCCAAGAGGTGCGCACGCGCCAGCCACTGCTGGAGTCATGGCTGCTGCCGCGAGGCTGGAAACGACTCATCAGTCTCGGCCCCGAAGTTTCGCAGTTGCTGGATGTCGTTGAATATCTGCAAGCCCATCCATTGCCTGGGTGCTTTATTCGCGAGTTGCCCTTGGCGATATCAACGAAGCTGGTCGAGGCGCACGAGAGCTTGCTGGCTCAGTGGTTGGACCGCGTGTTGCCCGCCAGTGCCATCGACTTTGATTTTGCTCATGATCACTTTGCCAGTCGCTACGGCTTTCGCGCCAAAGACGATCAGTTGTGGTTGCGAGTACTCGACCCAGAGATGCAGCGGGAACTGCAATGCCCGGGCAGCGAACTGGGACTGCCCTTGAAGACGCTCGCTGCTCTCCCGGTTCACGACGCGCAGGTGATCATTGTGGAGAACAAGATCAACCTGCTCACCTTGCCGATGCGGCCGCGTACGGTGGCCTTGGGTGGATTGGGCAATGCGGTCAGTCGCTTGTTTCGGATTCCTTGGATCGATACTTTACCCATCAAGTATTTTGGTGATTTGGATATCGAGGGCTTGAGGATTTTGGGCAACGTGCGACGGCAGTGGCCGCAAACCGTCAGCCTGCTAATGGATGACGCTACTCTGCTGGAGTACCAGGCACTGGCGATTCCCGGTATGGAGCACCCGCCGGGGACCGAGCCGCCTGCAGAACTGACCGCCCCGGAGCGGGCCGCTTTTGAGATTTGTCGCGATCGCAATTGGCGACTGGAACAAGAGCGTCTGCCCCAGCGGGCGATCGAGGACCGAGTCTAAGATTCCAAATTCCGAATCTCAAATTGGGCTCGAGCCCGGCAGCGTACCACCCGGCAGCGGTACACTCAGGCAGCGGTTTTAGCTAAAGACTTGGTAAACTGGCGAGGATAGTAGCGCGCGTTTTGGGTAGTGGTGAGTATGATGAAGGAAGCGCGGCAAGCCGAGCTTGCTGGCGTCCTTGTGCCTTCGTTTCCTGCCCAGGTTTTTCGCTCTGAGGCAGCTTTAGCTCGTCGTCCAATTGAAGCGTTGGGAAGCAGACCGCCATGTCGTTAGGTGGAATACTAATTCTGGTGCTCCTGGTAGTTTCTCTGTTCGTATTTATCTACTTGATTGTAGTTACGAACAAAGCCTGGGGCGTGTTGCAGACGGTCTTGCTCTGCTTTCTCTTTATCGAGTGCTGGGTATTCCTGCTATTTGCCGGTCGAGCTCTCGACAAACGCCTGGCCATGCTGAAGGATTACTCGACGACTGCAGCCAACGTAGAAAAGCTGAAGAAGGATGTTGAGAAGCTGACCTATGGCGGCGACAGTGTTAGTGAAGATCAGGAGGCGTTTATTCCTCTGTCGGGCAAAGCGCGACGATTGGCCGCCGACCGCGGTCGAGTATGGCGCAATGTTTCCAAGGCGGGATACGACAATGGTACGTTGCGATTGGAACTGACATCGGCGGCAGCCGCCGGTGCAACCGATCCAGCGGTGCCACCGGCTGAAGGCGACCCTGCCGCCCCTGCCCCTGCAGCAGCCGGGGCCACCATCCCCACCAACATGATTGTCTACGCGTTCGGCCAAGGTTCGCTCGACCCAGCGCCAGCCGCCGCGGCACCGGCCGAAGCCGCTTCGCCGGCCGACGGTAGCGAACCAGCTGCTGAAGATGCGGCCCCAGCCGAACCCGCTGCAACGGAACCCGCCGGCGATGCGACCGGTGGCAAGCAAGTGCCTAAAGCCTACATCGGTGAATTCCGAGTGGCGGAAAGTGCTCCTGGGACCGTCTCACTGCAAGCCGTTGTTCCGTTAGGCACCAATCAAGCCAAGAACATTGATGATGCCGACTCGTTTGTGCTGTACGAAGCTTTGCCGCAAGACAGCCATGATACCTTCGTCACGCCGGGTTCACCCGCAACCGAACAAGCTGTCTTTGGACCTGCCAACCAGGCTGCGTTGAGCCAACTACTGCAAACGGTACCAGCCGATCGCCGCGAGGCCTTGCTGAGCGCTTATCTCCGCGACGGCACCGATGCCAACGATAATGATCCATCGATCAATGTGTGGGTACATGTCGAAGTCGTCAAACCCATCAAGATGGACGTCGATGGCGGCAAGACCAGTGCCACCGAGGGAACCTACTTCGATATCAATGGTCGCACAGTCGATAGCCGTCTAATGTTAGGCGCCGACAGCAAAGAAGTGACTGTGGCTGAAGGCAAGCAATTGCTGCTACCCCAGAGCACTGATGTGACCAACTACATCAACAATGGTGACCTGAAAGTCCTGCGTCGTGTGTATGTGCGACCGCTAAACGCTTATGAAACCGGTTTAACCGAGCTACGCGTGCGTTTAGGCGAAGTGACCCGCCTGCTCGATGCGGCTGATCGCGAAGCCGCGCTGATGCAGCAAGCCAACACTCTAAATGAATCGACGCGTCAGTCCTACATTCAACTGTCGCAACGTTTGGCGGCCGATCGCGACATGTATCAGCAAGAGATCGATGCTCTCAATAGCGAAGTCCAATCAGTTAATACTCGCGTGCAAGCGACTAAGAACGAGATGATCAAGTACTGGCGCGCCGTGCATTCGATGCGCGATCAGATGGTCGGCCAGTAAAAGCGCATCAGGCTCATCGTCCTGAACACTGGCAGAGCTAATGCTCAGCCAGTGATTCCCCGGCCAGGAACTTGTGCAGTGGTACTGTGCAGTGGCACTGTGCAGTGGCACTGTCTTTAGGCCACAAATTCTTCTTCTTGATCGGCGCTGGGTCGCGAGAGTTGTCCGGCATCTTCCAGCGAGCGAACGATGTCGACCACCTTTTGCTGGATGGCTTCGACTTCGCTGAGCCGTACTTTGCCCAGGAACTCCATTTCTTCGCGGAGCATATCGGCGGCGCGTTGGGACATGTTGCGCATGATCTTCTCTTGTAGCGCCTGGCTGGCACCCTTGAGCGCCATGGCCCATTGGCTGGTTTCGACGTTCTTGAGCACGGCTTGGATGTCTTTGTCCGACAGCTTGCCCACATCTTCGAAGACGAACATCAAGCGGCGGATTTCGTCGACCAGTTCAGGTTTGTCGCGCGACAATCCATCCAGGATATTGCGCTCCGTTGCGCGATCGCAGACGTTCAGCATTTCGGCCACTGCGGGCACGCCCCCGGCCTTCTGGAACGACTGGCTCATAAAGAGGCTCATGCGTTGAGCCAAAGCGTCTTCAACTTCTTCGATGGCTTCGGGGCTGGTCTGACCCATTTCGGCGATGCGTTGGATGACCGCCAACTGTCGCGCGGCGGGCAGACCATTCAGAATCCCAGCGGCGACTTGCGGTGGCACGTGGCTGAGCACCATCGCAATGGTTTGAGGGTGTTCATCGATCAAGAACGAGAGCACGTTTTGTGGATCGGCCTTGTGCAGGAAGCCGAAGGGCAGCGCCTCGAGGGTCTGCTGCAGCAGCGAGAGCATATCGCCGGCGTCTTTGCCCAAGGCTTTTTTGACCAGGTTCTTGGCGCGATCTAACCCGCCCGAGTTCGGGGACAGTGCACTGGGTTTGCCCTGCAAGAACTCGGTGATCACGCGCTCTTGGTCGCGTCCGGAGACCGTGTCTAGCTGGGCAATGGCCAACGAAACGGTCTCGACGTAACTGCGCGGCAACTTGGCCAGCAGTGACGCTGCATCGTCCTCTTCGAGGCTCATCAGCAGAATCGCGGCCTTACGCACGCCATCGCTGACCAATCCAGTGACTGACATTGTTCTTCGCTGAGCGCTCCGAGTTACCCTGGGGCCGATCCACACAGGCTGGAAGCCTATGCCACAATCCACACAGGCTGGAAGCCTATGCCACAATCAGGCGAGTGGACCGCCATGCGATCATCATCTGAGCTAGGGCAGTGCGGTCTGCGGGAATTCTTCTCAAGCTAGCATTGGCGGAACCATGGCAAAAAGATTGCAGACAGTATCACAAAGCGCAGACATCGCTCAGGATCGTTTCAAGAGCCACGCTCGATACAACCGATACAATCGCCAGACGAACATGTCGCTTTATGCGCCCAGAGGGAATTCAACCTTTGGCGAGCAGTGTCTTGGCAGGGGACGGGAGAAGGGAAAGATGATGTCCGAATCGAAACGCTACGGATGGCGCTTGGCGCTGAGCGGACTGGTACTGATGGGTTGCGTTGCGTCGTCAACTGGCTGTCAGGTTTCCGTATCCGGCCAAACGTTGCCCAGCCCATATTATTTGCTGGACGATGTTCAGTATTTCCCAGCTGGGCCAGAGAACAAATTAGCCAATGAAACAGCCGCGCTGAAGCGCGCACAAGTCGAAGCCGCCCGCGCCAAACAACAGCGCTAACGTTCGGCAAACTAATTTTGAATCACCGGAATGCTGACCGCATTCCGGTTTTTTAGTAGCGGAAGGCGTCAAGCCTTTCGAGCTTGCCATTGCCGAAAGCCTTGACGGCTTCCACTACCCTAGGGCCCTACACCTTGGCCCCCATTCCCACCCAACTGTCTGAGCAGGTTGGAGGTCTTTTGCAACTGGCGAAAAATGGGGAAGATTTTTTCGCCAACTCTGTAGCGATTGCTGTAAGCCTTTGTCAATCATGGACTTAGAGCAAAACAATCGATATTGACCCAGTCTCCTCATCCGCTATAATCCCGCAATCGTGTCAAGCTTGGCAAGCTTGGCAGGAGCGGAGATTGATAAAGGATAGATGTAGTACGAGAGCTTTGCGGCTTTCGACAACAAGATTTTGAGGGAGCGTCGAGCCAACCAGCCGTCTACGGTGGACGGGTCGGATTAACGTCACCAGCGCGTGAGAAACCGCGCAGGACATGTTCTGTGGACGTTGATAGGTTGGTTCAGCCATCAAAGAGGAAGGATGGTTCTGAGCAATGACCAGTACAAAGACGGTATTTACCACCGGTGAAGCAGCTAAGATCTGCAAAGTAAGCCAGCAGACAATTATCCGTTGCTTTGACAACGGCAGCCTCAAGGGATTTCGAGTCCCTGGCAGCCGATTTCGCCGCATTCCGCGCGATCAGCTGTTCAGCTTTATGAAAGACAACGGCATCCCTACCGATGCCTTGGAAGACGGCAAGAAGAAACTGCTGATTGTCGATGACGATCAAGATTTGGTAGAACTGATGCAAGACGCGTTCGAACGCGATGGTCGGTTCGAAATTCGCACCGCCAACAACGGCTTCGCAGCCGGGATGGGTGTGAAAGAGTTTCGACCTGATATCGTAGTCTTGGACGTGATGTTGCCAGATATCAATGGCAAAGAAGTTTGCCACCGCGTGCGCAGCGACAAGACGCTCGACTCGGTCAAGATCATCTGTATCTCAGGTATGATCGAACAGGATAAGGTGGGTGATTTGCGTGCGGCTGGCGCAGATGATTTCCTGCAAAAGCCTTTCACGGTGGATCGCTTGATCGATCGCGTTTGTGATTTGTTGGATATCGAAAAGCCGGTATCTGCCTGAGCGTAATCCCAAGTGAATAGAAGTCGCCATGCTCAAGGTTCCACCTGACGGTAGCCGCATGTACTCAGATCATGCAGCGCCGCAGGACGCTCTTGAGCGCGCCGCGCGCGAAATAGCCTACCAGATGGCTTATGGGTTGAGTCATGAACTGAACAACCCACTAGCCAACATCGCGGCACGTGGGCGATTGTTGGCTGAGTCGGAGTGCGATCCGCAGCGGCGTCAACAACTATCAGCCATCGTCGATCAAGCCATGCGTGGTTGTGAAATGATCGCTGACTTGATGCTCTATGCGCGACCACCGCAGTTCACTCCGCAAGTCTTTGCGGTAGATCAACTGGTCACCAGGCTGGTGCAGTGCGCCGGTGCTGGCTGTGCACCCAGTGTGCAAGTCAACTTGGTAGTCGTGTCAACCGAGAAGTCTTGGCTTGTTCATGCCGATGCTCAGGCAATTGAAGAGTCCGTGTGGGCCATATTGCGCAATGCCTGCGAAGCCGCTCATTCGCGTGTTGAGGTCGAGCTCGACCAGAACTCGGTGGCGGGAGAAATTGTCATCGAGATCATTGATGACGGTCCAGGGCTAAGCCCAGCCGCGCTTGAGCACGCCTTTCATCCCTTCTTCAGCGGCCGCGAAGCTGGTCGCGGAATTGGTCTGGGCCTCAGCAAGGCTCGCCGCTTCCTGGAGTTGCAAAACGGCAGCGTGACGATTGCCAGTAGCGATTCGCCAGGCTGCCGCGTGCGTGTTTCGCTGAAGAAAGAGCCATGAGGCTTCAGTGCGAGCAAAGTTTGGTCAGAGGGTGCACCTCGCCGCGCGATCGTTTAACCCGTAGCCGCCAGGCGAGGAGAACCCGCTAACCATCGTTGCCTACAAAGTGGCGGAACCTGCTAACCATCGTTGCCTTCCCAGTGGCAAAGTTTGGTTAGAGGGTGCACCTCGCCTGTCGGCTACGGGTTAAACGAACCACTCTATTCGCTGGTAGGGCGTTGGGAGCGCGTGCCTTCTTCGGCTTCTGGCCCCTCGCCACGTCGTCCTTCACCGCGACCACCTTCACCGCGAGCGCGGCCCATTTGGCTGGCGACTTTTGTCAGTTCTTCTTTGGACAACTTGCCGTCGCCATCGGCGTCCGCGCGAGCGAAGATGGGTTGCATGCCTTCAGGCAGTTCTTCTTTTTGTAGGAAGCCATCGCCGTCTTTGTCGCTGGCCATCAAGCGGTTGACAAACGCGGTTGGATCGCCCCGTCCGCCGAAACCACCTCCGAATCCACCACCAAAGCCGCCCATAGGGCCGCCTTCCGGCATGAGCTCTTCTCTGGTCAGTTTGCCATCGCCGTTTTTATCTAGCTTCTTCAAGGCGGCAACCGCGCCGTCGATTTCAGCCGTTGAGATTTCGCCATCGCCATCGGCATCCAGCGCAGCCATCACCGGCATGCGCATCATGAACATGCCTGGACCACCTCCCGATCCACCGCCAAAACCACCGCGACCGCCACGTCCACCTTCCCCACGCTCGCCGCCACGTCCACCTTCACCGCGTCCACGCTCGCCGCGTCCACCTTCACCCTCGCGCGGTGGTTGTGCCAAGGCGACCGAACCGGCCAGTGCCAATGAGCAACAGGCGATGCGTACCGAGTTTTTGAAACGTGTTGAGAGGCTCATAGTATTTACTCCGAGAGAGGATATACGTAAGGGACGGAGGCCCGGTACCACTTGGCGCGCCGGTGTCGCACTGGGATTACTAAACCCATTGGCTCGGTGCTAGTTTCGGTGCGGGGGCTGCCGATTTCGGCTTTGGGCGCTTAAACTTGTACCTTTCCTTTCCCCTGCGGTGACCTCCCCAGAAGTAACTGATTTGCAATGGCAATTGGACTGGCATTCCGGGCATTCTTTAAAGTCTTGTTCAACCAGGATGTGGCCAAACGCGTCAACGCGGCCTTATCCGACCAGGCAATCGCCGCACCTCAAATAGCAATTGCAGAGAAGCCTGTGCCGAAAAAAGTTGACGTGACTGCTGCGCCGCCCAAAGCCGAGCGCAGTGACGCCCTGACGTTACTTAGTACTCTGCAGCGTGAAGCCCGCTTGTTGGATCTGGTCGGCGAACCGCTCGATCAATTCGACGATGCACAAGTAGGCGCTGCGGCTCGGCAAGTCATCGGTGATGTACGCAAATCGCTCGAGCGCATGTTCGCTATCGGGCCGCTGGCAGCCACCGACGAGGGAAGCACCGTAGATATTCCGCGGCCCACCTCGCCCGCGCGATACCATCTGATGGGTCGCGGAACCGAGCAAGCGGCTCGCGGTACGATCGTTCATCGAGGTTGGAAGGCGGATCGCTGCCAAACACCATCATGGAATGGTGCACGCGAGGATGCTTTTGTTCTTTCGCCAGTAGAGATAGAAGTTGATGGTTAGTAAATTTTCGGTGGGCATCGACTTGGGCACCACCAATAGTCTGCTGGCCTATGCGCCGCTAGACTCGGAGACCGCACAAGTCAGCCTGTTGCCAATCGCGCAAGTCGTTGCCCCCAATCAGATCGAAGCTCGCGAGAGCCTGCCCAGCTTTCTGTATTTGCCCGACGAATCCGAGATCGCCAGCGGCGCGTTGGTCATGCCCGACGGCAATCCTCGCGATCCGGTTGTAGGCAGCTACGCTCGGCAAATTTCCGCCGAACAACCTGACCGCACGATTGCCGCAGCCAAGAGTTGGCTGAGCTATGCGCGCGTCGATCGCAAAGCCCCGATCTTGCCTTGGGGCGCAGGCAGTGAAATCGCCAAACTCTCGCCAGTGGAGGTCTCGCGCATCCTGCTGCGCCACATCGTCAATGCCTGGCACGCGCAATTTCCCGATGCGCGTTTGAATGAGCAATTGGTGACGCTCACAGTGCCGGCTTCGTTTGATGTAGTGGCTCGAGAGTTAACGCGCGAAGCGGCCCTGGCCGCCGGACTGCCGGACGATTTCATTCTTTTAGAAGAGCCTCAAGCGGCCGTGTATCACTGGCTGGCCGTCAGTGGTGATGCGTGGCGTAAAGCGGTCAACGAGCGCGACTTAATACTCGTGGTCGATGTTGGCGGCGGTACGACCGACCTGACGCTGGTACGCGTTGAACAAGAAGCCGGTGAACTCGTGCTACGCCGACTGGCCGTGGGCGACCACTTATTGGTTGGTGGCGATAACATGGATGTCGCCTTGGCTCACTATGTTGCCGGCCGCTTCAAAGAGAAGGGGCTCAAGCTAAACGCCTGGCAATCGGTATCGTTGTGGCATGCCTGTCGACGCGCCAAAGAGAGTTTGTTATCCGCTGGTGGTAAAGAGACAGAATCCATTGCACTGCTAGGACGGGGATCGCGATTAGTCGGCGGCACAGTCACCATCGATGTCAATCGCAGCGAAGTACAAAAGCTGTTGGTTGATGGCTTCTTTCCGCTTTGCTCGACCGATGCGCGTCCCGAGCGCGGTACGGTCTCAGGCTTTCAAGAACTGGGGCTGCCCTACGAAGCCGACACGGCCATCACGCGTCATGTGGCTGCCTTCGTAGCCGACAATCACCAGCGCCAGGCTGCTGAAGAGACTGGCAGTCAAGCGATTGCTCATACTCATTTGTTACTCAACGGCGGTGTCTTTAAAGCCACACAATTGCGCGAACGTTTGAGCGAAGTTATTGCGGGCTGGAATAGTGGACAGCCAACCAGTACGCTCAGCGATACCGCGGATCTTGATCAGGCGGTGGCTTGTGGCGCGGCCTGGTATGGTTGGACCAAGCAACATGGTGGCGTGCGCATCCGCGGTGGTACGGCTCGCAGTTATTACATCGGCATCGAGACCGCAGGCCTGGCGATTCCAGGCATGCCACGTCCACTGCAAGCCGTGTGTGTTGCCCCGCAAGGCATGGAGGAAGGCACCTCGCTGGATGTGCCTTCGCGCGAGATTGGCCTGGTGGTAGGCAAGCCGGCTCGCTTTCGCTTCTTTTCATCGACCCAGCGCAAGCAGGATCGCGTCGGCACGGCGCTGCGCGATTGGGACGAAGATGAATTGCAAGAGACAGCGCCCATGGAATTGGAACTGCCCGCTGGCGATGGCAACGACGAGAACTTTGTGCCCGTGCGTTTTCACAGCCAACTATCGGAGCTAGGAGTCTTCGAACTCTGGTGTTACAGCTCACGCGACGATCAACGTTGGAAATTGGAGTTCAACGTCCGCGAGGATGCAGGTGAAGCGTGAACGCCGCAGCTACCGACGAATCGACCAGCGCACTGGCTGCGTTTGAAAAAACGCTCAGTCGCTATATCGTTGGCATCGACTTGGGCACCACCAACAGCGCCGTGGCTTTCGTCGATACACTCAGCGGCCAGCCGCCGGTGGTCGAACCATTTCACGTGGAGCAGTGGGTAGATTTTGCGTCGCGCGAGCCGCGCGATGTACTGCCATCCTTTCATTACGAACCCACGACAGAAGAGGCCAACAGTCTATCCAAGATTGCGGGCTACCCGGTAGAGTACGTGGTGGGCGAGTTGGCACGCGACGGCGGCGCGCGTCAACCGGGACGCCAGATTGCGTCGGCCAAAAGCTGGTTGTGCCACGATGGAGTCGATCGGCAATCACCTTTATTGCCCTGGCATAGCGATCCGGGGGTGAACAAACTCTCGCCTGTTAGCGCCAGCTCGCGCACCTTGGCTCATCTGCGCGCATGTTGGGACCACGCGCATCCTAAACATCCACTGGCTCAGCAGGATGTGGTCCTGACATTGCCAGCCTCGTTCGATGAAGTGGCCAGGCAATTAACGATCGAAGCGGCCAAGATCGCTGGCCTGCCGCGCGTCTTGCTGGTCGAAGAACCTCAGGCCGCCTTCTATTGGTGGCTGGTGCGACATCAGGCTAACTGGGAACAAATCGTTTCCGTGGGCCAAACTATATTGGTATGCGATATCGGGGGTGGCACCACCGACTTTACGTTGATCCGCGTGCGTAGGGCGGCTGGTCAGTCGCAATCGTCAGCCGAAACTCTGCATGAGGTCGATCGTCAACAGTTGTCTTTGCATCGAGTGGCTGTGGGGCAGCACTTGATCCTGGGCGGGGACAACATCGACTTGGCCTTGGCCAAGTTGGTCGAAGCCAAACTTCCCACCGGACAGAAACTGAGCGCTCGCAGTTGGGATATCTTGCGCTCGACTGCGCGCAATGCCAAAGAACAGCTGCTTGGGGCAGCACCGCCGGCTCAATACTCGGTCGCAGTGGCCAGTGGCGGCTCGCGATTGATCGCTGGGCAAACTCGCGTTGAACTGAATGTGACAGACACGCAGTCGCAGTTGCTCGATGGCTTCTTTCCTTGTGTGGGAATTGATGCGCGACCTATCGAGCATCAAAGCGGATTTCAAGAGTTTGGTTTGCCCTACGCAAGTGATCCGGCTATCACCAAACACCTGGCCGCTTTCTTGTGGGATCATCGGCGGGCTGGGCGCACCGATGAGGAAACGACCTTCAGCGAGCTGGAAGCCGCGAAACCTGACTGGGTTTTGTTCAATGGTGGCGTGCTGGCTTCGCAGCAGATTCGCCAGCGCATTCTCGACGTGCTGGGAGCATGGTTTACACCGCCAGGCTTGCCGCCTTGGCAACCAGGCGTACTGGAAAATGATCGTCTCGATTTAGCCGTTGCGTGTGGCGCGGCCTACTTTGGACTGGTGCGTCGTGGATTGGGAGTGCGTATCGAAGCCAAGCTGGCGCGGTCGTATTACCTGGTCGTTTCCAACGATCCGCCCACGGCCATGTGCATCGTGGGTGGCGATGCCAGTCCGGGTGACAAGAATCGTATCCTGCAACCGCCACTAGAGTTGGCCGTGGGCGAACCGGTTCAGTTTCCAATCGTCTACTCCAGCACACGCCTGGCGGACAAACCCGGACAACTGGTGGAGATAACACCCGATCAGTTCACACACCTGCTGCCGATCCGCACCGTGTTGCAGTTGCCAAGCCGCAAACGCTCGGACTTACTGCAAGTCGTTTTAGAAACCGAACTGAGCGAAGTGGGCACGTTGCAGTTATGGTGTGCGACACCCGATGGTGCACAGCGCTGGCAACTAGAGTTCGATGTGCGCTCGACGACCGAAACCGATCGTGATGCGGTCATGACCAGTGGCGCTCAGTTGGGTGTGGTGGAACATTCGCTGCGGCAATCGGCACAGCAAGTCTTGATACAGGCTTTCAACGGCAGCTCACCCAGCGATGTAGTCAAGCAGCTGACGCAAGCGCTGGGTATGCCCAAGCATCAATGGCCGCCCAGTTTACTGCGAAGCATGTGGCAAGATCTGCTGGAGCTGGATCAAGGTCGCAAGAGCAGTGCGACGGCGGAAGCTCGTTGGCTGAACTTGTTGGGTTATTGTTTGCGTCCTGGCTATGGCATGGCGGCCGATGATTGGAGAGTATCGCAGACGTGGCGCACTGTGTATGGCAAGCTGACTTTTGCGACGCCCAGTTCACGCAGTGAATCACTTATTTTGTGGCGGCGAGTGGCCGGTGGATTCACTGCTGGCCAACAAATGGCCGTCTATCAACAGGTTGCTGGCCCCTTGCGCGGTTTGCTGGATCCAGTTCGGCGGGCCAAAGGCAGCGCAGGCAGTTTGCAGCCAGCAGAATTGGTCGAGATGTTGCGCCTGGTGGGTTCGCTGGAATTGTTGCCACAGTCCGAAAAGCAATTGCTCGGTGATTGGCTATTGCCGCTGGTTGACAACAAACGCTGGCAAGCGGCTCGCGATGCCATGCTCTGGACTATCGGTCGGTTGGGCAATCGCGTGCCGACCTACGGTCCCTTGAACACTGTCATTGGCGTCAACGCGGTAGAACAGTGGCTGGAGAAACTCTTGCGCGTGGCACCCCGCACTTCGGCCTGGCAGCTAGCGATCATGCTCTGCGCCCGACGCACAGGCGATCGCTATCGCGACATCGATGAGCGCTTGCGAGCTTCGCTAGTCAATCAACTCCAGGATGCCCCCGAGCACTATCGCCAGCTGATCACTGCAGGTGGCCAATTAGCCGCCGAAGAATCGACTCAGATCATCGGTGAATCTCTGCCCCTGGGTTTACGGACTTCTTCGTAGCCGAAGAGATCGTACAGCTTTTAATTCAGTTGTACGGAGGGCTTTATGTCACCTCTCCCAAGCTTTGCTTGGGGGAGGTCGGAGCCAGCGTTAAGCTAGGCTCCGGGAGGGGGCTCGTTACCGAAGTGGAAGTATTTGCAGCAGAATACACCACACAAATTGTTTCGCTGCAACAAGCTAAAATCTGGACGATCTCCGAAGACCAGACTTTGGATGAATACGATTACGCCTCCAATCTCTGGCGAGATCGGCTACCTCCCAGTCAAACGTCACGCAACCGAGGCTAACGCCTACGGCTTAGTTGATCCACTGACAAAATATTCTGCGATTTCGGCAACTTTATACGGCAAGCTGCGACAACCCTTGTAGGTTCTTGTCTACTCAGCCCCAACTGTGGGAATCCATTCGACATACGAGGCCGATATGTCCGATTTCAATATTGATGTTAGTTATGTCGTCATACCCACCCGCGACGGCGAGATCAACGAGTATGTGTGCCGCGAGGCGGCGGCGATTTCCAGTTACTTTACCTATTCACGCCAAGTCATATTCGTCAACGGCATGCAGAACAGTGGCAAGGCTCACGCTGAGTCGGCCATTTCATTATCCTTGGTCCAAATGTGTCCAGTCATTGGCGTGTTCAATCAGTCGAGCGGTTTTGTAGCGGACCTGTGGCAGTGTTTGATGGACAAGAATCAGTTTCAGGGGCTGTCGAAAACGGCGCAGTCCAAGATCGACTCTCGCAATAGTTTGTGGAACCTGATCTTGCAAGGTAATCGCACTTCGGCCCAGGCTGCAGCTGATGCCTTGGACCGCAATCCAGCTCAAGTCTCGCTGTTTCATTTGCTGCGTCAGCCAGAAAATCGATTTCGCGAAATCTTTGCTCATAGCCAAGGCAATTTGATTCTCAGCAACGTGCTCCAAGCGATTGCAGCCGTCGACGGGCCGGAAAGCCTGCGTGGGCGAACCGTACATACGTTTGGTTCGCCGGCGGTCGTCTATCCGCCTGGGATTCTGCTGTACGAACACGGCTATACGTTTGACCCAGTTAACTGGCTGTCGGGACTGGATACTAGCTTCACTATTTCCAAAGTCGGCGTACCAACCGGCAGCAAGAACCCGATCACGCATGGTTTCCTGTGGTACATGCGCGACGACCCACGCTTCATCATCAATCGCTTTCGCACAGGTGGCTGGGGCATGACCTTCAACATGGACGAGGCTGGTCTGGCTGAGTGCCTGGTGGCCATGGGTGCCAACTTGCCACGCGTACAACGTATCGTTGACTACCTCGATGCCAACCACAACAGCGATGCAGATGACGTGGTGCTGCTGTACTTGCAGCAGATCAAGGACAAGCCGGAGATTGTAACGGCGCTCAAAGGCAATGCGCCGCTAAAAGAGCTGCTGGTCAAGACGCTTGACGAAGGATGGACCAGCAGTGAGGAGAACGACGAAATTCAGTGGCTGAAATCGCTCAGCTGAACCCTTGCATTTGCCTGGATTCCTCTGCGATTCTCTGCGTTTTTAAATGGAACCCCTAATGCCGCGTGCGGATGGCATTCAAATACGAGAAGATCAGGCACAAACCAGCGATGACTGCTGTGTAGAACATGACTTCGCGAATCGAAGTTCGCCGACGGCCAACCACAAACTCTCCTGTCCGTTGCAACAGTAGGTAAACCAGCCAACACGACAATCCAAACAAGGCCATGATGGAAACGCACGAGATGGATTTGGACTCTGCTGAATTGGTCTGGGCCAGCAACAGTTGCGCGGCACCATAACCCCCTAAATCAACCAGGCGGTAAACTCGACTTAACTTCAATTGATTCATCGTTTCAGCTTTTGCGAAATTGCTAGCGACCGTCAAAATCTTTCGGCGGTGCGACGGGCAGGCACTTCTAATAGCGTCATCATTCTGCTACCATGCCGCGCTTGAATCCACCCGAGCTTCAACATAAAGGATTAGCCCGATGAGTCTGATTAAAGAGTTTCGTGATTTTGCCATGCGTGGCAACGTCGTTGATTTGGCTGTAGGTGTCATTATTGGTGGCGCATTTGGCAAGATCGTCTCGTCCTTGGTGGGCGACATTGTCATGCCCGCAGTCGGCAGTTTGGTTCAGGTCGACTTCAGCAAGTACAAGTATGTCATCACCCCTGCAGCGGAAAAGGTCGACGAAGTAGCAATTCGCTTCGGGCAATTTGCTCAAACGATCATCGACTTCACCATCGTGGCAGCCGCCATTTTCATGGTGATCAAGCTAATGAACGCAGCCAAGAAAAAGCAAGCTGAGACACCTGCCGAAGTCCCAGCCACGCCGGAAGACATCGTGCTGCTCCGCGAAATCCGCGATAGTCTGCGCATGCGATAAGCTTCTCAAGTCAATGACTGTTATTTTGCGCTGCTAACGCTTCGCCAACTTTACTGTAGCGGAAGCCGTCAAGGCTTTCGAGCGTTAGTTTGGGCAACTCAAGCTCAGCTCACGCACAGATAC
This sequence comes from Rania fehmarnensis, assembly GCF_056494185.1. NCBI lineage: Bacteria > Pseudomonadati > Planctomycetota > Planctomycetia > Pirellulales > Pirellulaceae > Rania > Rania fehmarnensis. Next base: position 6,276,550 of record NZ_CM151398.1, on the reverse strand, counting down.
CGCTGACGATATCTCCGTGGATATCGGTCAGTCGGTATTGCCGACCTTGATAACGGAATGTCAATCGTGTGTGGTCGATGCCGCACAGGTGCAGCAGCGTGGCTTGCATGTCGTGTACGTGCACAGGGTCGGCAGTGATGTTCCAAGCGAAGTCATCGGTCGCGCCGTGCACATGTCCGGGTTTGATGCCGCCGCCGGCCAACCACCAACTGAAGGCACGTCCGAAATGGTCTCGGCCCTTGGGGGCACTGGGATCCCCTTGCCCAAACGGCGTGCGACCAAATTCTCCGCCCCATACGACAAGCGTGTCGTCGAGCAAGCCTCGTTCTTTTAAGTCCATCACCAGTGCTGCAGAAGGTCCCTCGGTGTCTTTGCACTGGGCTTCCAGTTGAGTGAACAAGTTGTTGTGCTGGTCCCAGCCGGCATGCATCAACTGCACAAAGCGCACCCCGCGTTCCAGCAGTCGTCGCGTTATCAAACAGTTGTTGGCAAAGGTGCCCTTTACCAGCGCGTCTGCGCCGTAGCGGTCCAACGTGGCTTGCGATTCATCGGAGAAGTCAACCAGATCGGGAACGCTCGATTGCATACGAAAAGCCATTTCGTATTGGGCGATACGAGTATCGATCTCGGGATCGCCGTACTCATTCAAGTGAGCTGCATTCATAGCCGCCAGGTCGTCCAAGATAGCGCGCCGCGCCGCGCTGCTGACGCCCGGCGGATTGGCCAGGTACGGTACCAGGTCACCTGTGTTGCGAAAACGCACGCCCTGATAACGACTGGGCAAGAATCCGCTGCCCCAGTAATAGTCGAAGAACAACTGGCCACACGTCTTGCCCTTATCGCTGCTGGTCATGACGACGAAGGTCGGCAAGTTATCCGTCTCGGATCCCAAACCATAAGCCAACCAGGCACCGAAACTGGGTCGACCTGGTACCTGGGAACCGGTCATAAAGAATGTCACACCCGGCGCATGATTGACCGCTTCAGTGTGCATACTGCGCACGACGCAAATGTCATCGGCAATCGAACCAACACCTGGCAACATCTCGCTCAGCTCGATGCCCGACTTGCCGTAACGTTGGAACGGTTTAATCGCCGGTACACAGGGCCACTTGCCATAGCCGCTGGACATTGTGGAGAGCCGTGTGTTGCCACGCACCGAGTCGGGAATGTCCTTGCCAGCCATTTCGCGCAAGACAGGTTTTGGATCAAACAAGTCAACATGCGATGGACCGCCTCCTTGCCAGAGGACGACCACGCGTTTAGCTTTGGGTGCGTAGTGTGGCACGCCGGGCAACCCCGGAACCTTGCCCGTAGTGCTGGTCGATTCGTCAGTTGCCCCGGCTTCGCGGCCCATCAAACTGGCCAAGGCCGCCATGCCGACTCCCGCCGCAGTCCGTCCAAACAACTGCCTACGAGTGACCCGGGCACTATTTTGCTGCACAAGTTCGCTGAGATGTAGTGAGTGCATGATCGATGGCGGGAAGAAATAGGTGGGAAGTGGGTATCCATATATTATAGTCAAAATCCTAAGCCGACGGCGTTAGCCGCGGTTGAATGACCCAACGTAGCGGAAGCCGTCAAGGCTTTCGAGAATCCAGCGTTGCGCTCGAAATGCTTGACGCATTCCGCTACGAGGTCCGAAATGCTTGACGCATTCCGCTACGAAGGGGCCTGCGACAGATTGGCCAGCCCGCGGAGCACTAGTTGATCGACTACCTGCAGCGGTGCGCGGAGATGAGGCGATAAACGTGGTCCATCGCCTCCGCTAATGACGACCAAGACTTCAGCACCATAGGCAGCTCGATAGCGCTCGATCAAATGCTGCACGCCTCCGACCACCGCGCTGCTAACACCAGCGGCCATGGCGGCGCTGGTGTTTCGCCCCGGCAGTGGTGGCAAGTCAAGCAATTCGTCGGCGGCCACTTCTGGCAACAAATCAGCCGCCTGGCTAAGTAGCCGCAACATCATTGGGACGCCCGGCATAATAGCGCCACCACCGAAGCGATTTGGTGGTTCAACCCAATCCACCGTGATCGCCGATCCAGCTTGCACCACAATCAGCGGCTGGTCTGGAAAGCGAGCGGCAGCAGCCGACGCAGCCAGTAACCGGTCGATACCAACTCGGTCAGGCTCATCCACGTCTAAATCCCATCGCAGGTCCTGATGAGTGACTAGGTGGAAGTGATCATGTCCGCGGCTGGTCACGTAATCTGACAACAACGATTGCATCGTTCGCTGCACACTACTGACTAGCCAACGGCAAGTTCCGAAGTCAGAACCTAGCCAGCCATCGAGCGATTTGTTAATTAGCGAGAGATGCCCCTGGGGGTCGCGATCAGCCGCCTGCCAGTCGACCCGCAACAATTTCGAGTACCATGGGCTTTGCTCATCCCAGAAGGGTTTTAATAGGACACAGCGCATGCCGCTGTTGCCGATATCTACGCAGATGGTTTGTGCCATGCGAATACTTTACACATCAAGCTTTTAATCGTAGCGGAAGCCGTCAAGGCTTTCGTATATTACTTTACGCCCTCGAAATGCTTGACGCATTCCGCTACCCAGCCCGAAACGCCTGACGCGTTCTGCTACCAAATACGAAACGCTTGACGCGTTCCGCTACGAGTGTTAGTTAGGGCGTTACGAGGCTACGGCTTTGTTGTTCCTTCAGGACCGTGGCGATGCGTTGGATTAGTTTGTTCAGTCCGCTGCCAGTCACGGCGCTGATTAGCTGAACCTCGCGACCGATCTCTTGCGCCAGTTGCTCGGCGATTTCGTTGGACCCTGGCAGTTCCGCTTTGCTGACGACGATGATCTCGGGACGCTCGGCCAGTGCGGGGTCGTACTGGACCAATTCGGCTCGGATGACATGATAGTTCTGGATCGGGTCTGTGCCATCGGTGGGCATGGGTTCGACCAGGTGGACCAATATACCTGCGCGCATGATGTGGCGCAGGAAATCATGACCCAGGCCTACACCTTGGTGAGCACCCTCGATCAAACCCGGTATGTCCGCCATGACAAAGCTGCGATCGATATCGACGACGACCTGGCCCAAGTTAGGAAACTTAGTGGTGAACGGATAGTCGGCAATTTCGGGTCGAGCTCGCGAGAGGCGGCTGAGCAGGGTGCTCTTGCCTGCGTTGGGTTTACCGACCAGGCCTACATCGGCGATGACTTTCAGTTCCAGGATGATGCGACGTTTTTCGCCATCGCCACCGCGCGTGGCTTCGCGCGGAGCCTGGTTGATCGACGATTTGAAGTTCGTGTTGCCTTTGCCACCGGCACCGCCGCGGGCGGCGATCACTTCTTCGCCCGACTTGACCAGGTCCTTGATTACCATGCCGGAGGCGGAGTCAATCATCAGGGTGCCAGGCGGAACGTGGATCACCAGATCTTGGCCGCTGCGGCCGCTACGATCGCTGCCTTCGCCATTGGAGCCGCGTTCGGCGCGCCAATGTTTTTGATGTGCGAACGAGACCAGGCTGTTCACGCCTTCGACTGCGCGAATGATGATGTTGCCACCGTGACCACCGTTGCCGCCGTTGGGGCCGCCGTTGGGTACGTACTTCTCTCGGCGGAAGGAGACGCAGCCGTCACCACCGTTACCGGCTTCGATTTGAATTTCAGCACGATCGACAAACATAATGACTTCATTCCTAATGAATGCTTGTGCCATACAAAAACAAACACCGCGGCAACCGAATGAACAGTTGCCGCGGTGCGGTGGCTATTAATTTTCAGGCCAGCACTCGCACCTGGATAGGTTTAGCGAGCGGCGACCAATTCCTTCTGTTGCTTCTTGCGTTCGGCGATAATGTCTTCTTGAACATTAGCAGGTGCCTTGCGATAGGTTGCTAGTTCCATCGTAAAGGTACCTTGTCCCTTGGACATACTACGCAGGTCGGTCGCATAACCGAAGGTTTCGGCCAGCGGCACTTCCGCGTTGATGTACGAGATACCATCGCGGGTATCGGTTTGACCGATCAGACCGCGACGACGAATCACGTCACCGACGACGTCACCCTGGTAGATCTCGGGGCACTCGATTTCGACTTTCATGATCGGTTCCAGGATGATCGGCTTGCTAGCCCGCATCGATTCACGGAAGCAATCGCAAGCAGCGATATAGAACGCGCGTTCCGACGAGTCAACGTCGTGGTAGCTACCGTCGGTTAGATCGATACGAACACCGACCACTGGGTAGTCAGCCAACGGACCCTTGGGCAGCGAATCGCGGAAGCCTTTTTCCACAGGCGGAATGAACTGCTTGGGAATGCGACCACCGACGATGTGCTCTTCGAACTCGAAAGCCGCTTCGCCTTCCGATGGGATTGGGCTGAGCGAACCGACGATGTGAGCGAACTGACCCGAACCGCCCGTTTGCTTCTTGTGCTTGTAGTTGAACTCGACCTTTTGGCCAGGTGCTTCGCGGTAGCTGACCTTCGGTGCGCCGACTTCGACTTCGACCTTGTACTCGCGTCGCATACGCTCGACGTAGATGTCCAAGTGCAATTCACCCATTCCGCAAATGATCGTCTCGCTGGTTTCTTCGTCGTTGTAGACTTGGAAGGTTGGATCTTCTTTACGGAAGCGTTGCAGAGCCTTGCTCATCTTGTCAGCGTCAGCTCGGCTGGCAGGAGTCACCGCGACCTTGATAACAGGATCGGGTACAAACATGCTTTCCAGCGAGCAGTAATTGCGTTCGGTCGAATAGGTATCACCGCTGGCGCAGTCGATGCCCATAATGGCGACGATATCGCCGGCCTCGGCCGAGTCAATTTCTTCGCGCTTATCGGCATGCATCCGCACAATGCGGCTGAAGCGTTCTTTGCGAGCGGTACGTTGGTTGGTGTACATCTCGCCTTTGTTGATCCGACCTTGGTAAATGCGCATGAACGTCAACTGACCATAGGGATCTTCGACGATCTTGAAGGCCATGCCCACAAACGGTGCTTCGGGATCCGGCTTCAGCGGCATGCGTTGGGTTTCGTCATCGACGCGACGAGCCATGATCTCGCGATCCAGCGGGCTGGGCAAGTAACGCGTTACGGCGTCCAGCAGCAGTTGAACGCCCTTGTTCTTAAAGGCCGAACCAACGAATACCGGCGTGGCGCCTTGCTCTTGAGTGGCTTGGCGAACGACCTTGTGGATCAGTTCTTCAGGCACTTCTTCTTCGCTCAGAAGCAGTTCCATCAACTCGTCGCTGTACATCGACAAGCTTTCCAACATGGCATGACGCTCTGCTTCAGCTTCGTCGGTGTACTCAGCTGGAATGGGCTCCTCGCGGACCTTTTCGCCATCGTTACCGTCGAAGTAACAAGCCTTCATGGTTATCAGATCGATAACGCCGGCAAAATCATCGCCAGCGCCCATGGGCAATTGCATCAGGATCGCGTCTGTATTGAGCTTTTCCTTCATCATCTGAACGCCACGTCGCGCGTTGGCACCGGTGCGGTCCATCTTGTTGATGAAGCACAAGCGCGGCACTTTGTATCGACGCATTTGGCGGTCAACCGTCAGCGACTGGCTTTGCACGCCACCGACGGCGCACAAAACTAAAACCGCACCGTCAAGTACGCGCAGCGAACGTTCGACTTCAATCGTGAAGTCCACGTGGCCGGGGGTATCGATCAAGTTGACGTGATAGGTACCGGGATTGATTCGATGGGTTTGCCACTGAACACTGGTGGCGGCGCTGGTAATGGTAATACCGCGTTCCTTTTCCAGTTCCATATGGTCCATCGTAGCGCCGTCGCCGCCGCCTTTGACTTCCTCAATCTTGTGAATGCGGCCGGTGTAGAACAGGATCCGCTCGCTGAGTGTCGTTTTACCTGAGTCGATGTGAGCACTAATGCCGATGTTGCGAACTTTTGACAGATCCATTTTTCACCTAAACAACCGAAACACACAGGACAAAACCAACCATTACAGGTCTCGTTGCGATGGCATCTGGAAGTCGGATGAACCAACAAGTTCTCCGCAGACGCCTCCCCAACATACTTTCCGCCAACCGACCTGGTGAGCTACCACAGCTCATTGCCAAAGCGCGGCTCTAGACTGTTTCTCGCGGTCTACAAATACCCGATAAACAATAGACTAACGCGGTGCCTGAAGCGGTTCGCGACTTTGGGGAACAAAACTTGCCAGCCGCTAGCCCAACCATTGCGTAAGCCAAGGGAGGATGGGGTGCCGTTCCCCACTACCACGAAACTCAACTCAGATTGCCAATCCGTTAAAACCTCTTCCGACCAGAATATCTTACAAGAAACAGTGGGGTAGAAAAGGCCAAAATTTTTTGCTCTGCCACCCAAGAGCAAATTGAAATATTAAGTTTCAGGTTTCAAATTCCTGAATTGAGATCGGAAAGTTCAATTTTAGCCACCAGTTTTTTCAGCACCTCTTGCAACTGCAGTTCATCGCTAGGCGAAAAAACCATGGAAATTTCCACTGCCACTAGCGGCAGGCCACCCAGCTGTGGCACCTGCAATTTGACCCAGTCTTTCATCGTACAGACCACGGCTACGCATTCCGGGTGCCCTGCCGCCCACGCCTGAAGGTCGGCAACGTCGTCGGAAGAAAAGGCATGATGGTCGGCAAATATTCGCCGCTGAACGACATTCTGTTTTGTCAGGGCTGCCCAAAATCCGTCAGGATGGCCAATTCCACAAAACGCCAGCACGGGTTTCCCATCCAGTTCGTTCAGCCGCGACCAGGGGCAATTCAAACCCTGCAGACCGACCGCCGCGTGATCCGACTCCACGCAAACCGCTTGCGGCGCGCAGCGAGCAATGCGCGAGCGCAACTGTGCTATACGCTCACGTTTGGCCAAGCCGGCACGCGTCAGTACGATCAGGTCGGCGCGCTTCAGCCCCGACCACGGTTCGCGCATCAGTCCAGCCGGCAGCGGCCAATCGGTCGAAGTCGGCTGGCTGGCATCGATTAGCACCACATCGACTTGCCTGGCCAGCCGCCGATGCTGGAAACCATCGTCCAGGACCAATACTTGCATGTCGAGTTCCTCGAGGGCCAGCGTCGCGGCAGCCACTCGATCGGGATTCTGCAAATGCGGAACATCAGGCAGTCGCAGCTCCAACTCGAGCGCCTCGTCATTGCGACCACTGTCCAATTGGCCATAGCCACGACTGAGGATGGCCACGCGCAAGTTCTGTTGGCGAAGCCAATGGCATACCCAAGCGACCATTGGCGTCTTGCCGGTCCCACCCACACTCAAGTTCCCAATGCAGAGAATGGGCACATCAACTTTGGTCGCTTTGAGCCAGCCGAAATCGTAGCCGAGATTTCGCGCACGCATCCATACCCAATACGGCACACTCAGTGGCCGCAGGCTCCATTGCAACAGTCGAGCTGCCAGGGTAGCCCTGGCAGCATGGAGCCAATGCCGGATCATCGTGGGTCCGTTAGCTTATTTCGCGCCCAGCTTGGCACAGATAGCCTCAGCCATTTCCTTGGTGCCCACGGCGGTTGGATCGTCCCGATTATCCTTGAGGTCATAGGTGACATGTTTGCCTTCGGCGATCACATCGGCCACAGCTTTTTCCAAGCGAGCCGCCGCATCCTCTTCGCCCAGATGTTTGAGCATCAACATGCCGGAGAGAATTAGCGCAGTGGGATTAACTTTGTTAAGGCCTTTGTACTTGGGTGCCGAGCCGTGCGTGGCTTCGAATACGGCTCCGTTGGGACCGATGTTGGCACCTGGTGCAACTCCCAATCCGCCCACCAATCCCGCTCCCAGGTCGCTGACGATATCGCCGTAGAGATTGGGCAGTACCAGCACGTCATACAGCTCGGGCTTTTGCGTTAACTGCATACACATGTTGTCGACGATGCGCTCTTCGAACTGGATCTCTGGATACTCTTTGGCCACTTCCATGGCTGTTTTGAGGTACAGACCATCGGTGTACTTCATGATGTTGGCTTTGTGGACCGCGGTTACTTTCTTGCGGCCATTGGCTCGCGCGTAATCAAACGCCGTCTTGACGATGCGCCGCGAACCGGAAATGCTGATCGGCTTGATCGAAATGCCTGTTTCTTCCGTCTTGGACTTGATCTTGCGGTCGGCTGGCAAGCCATTGATGAAATCGATCAACTGCTTGGTCTCAGGCTTGCCGACTTCGAACTCGACGCCAGCATACAGGTCTTCCGTGTTCTCGCGTACGATGACGATGTCGACCGCGGTTCCGCTAAAGAAAGTGCGCACACCGGGGTACGTTTTGCAGGGGCGAATGCAAGCGAATAGTCCCAATTCTTGACGCAGATAAACATTGATGCTGCGGAAACCGGTGCCCACCGGCGTGGTGATTGGGGCCTTCAGGGCGCACTTGGTGCGACGAATCGACTCAACGGTACTATCCGGAATCGGAGTCCCCAAGCGTTCCATGACATCGATGCCGGCTTCTTGCACGTCCCAGTTGATCTGTATGCCGGTGGCATCCACACACTTGCGGGCTGCAGCGGCCAATTCGGGACCAGTGCCGTCTCCGGTGATCAACGTAACGTCATAAGCCATGGTTTGCTCCGGCGGATTGCCAATCGGTGGCACAACAAGGGAGAGAAGGACAGCGCAGGTCGCGCGTCCGGAAGGAAAAACAAGTCAGAAAATCTAACAAACAGCCGCCAGTAGTCAACCGTAGAGCTGCTCTCACAGCTGCCAGAACGCGCTAACTGGATCACCGCTTTATCCACAGCGGGCGTCCCAGGCGGCCTGGATGCTGGTCAATATAGAGGTCAGACGCCACCTGATACGCCGACTAGAGCCACGGTCCCGGGTTTGGTAAATTGCTAGCATGCGTAAAGGAATTGCTGTTTCTCCCGGAGTCACGATCGGTACGGCCTACTGCATACACGAAGTATTCGTAGCCCCAGATCGAGAAACGCTCCAACCCGACGAAATTCCCAGCGAGTTAGCTCGCTTCGAAGCGGCACGCAAGAAATCGGTGGCCGACGTTCGCGCGTTGCATTCAAAACTGGAACGTCAAGTCGGCAAAGAAGCTGCCGCGGTCTTTGCCGTCCACGAGTCGATTTTGCAGGACACCGCTCTGGTCGGCCGCGTTCGAGATTGGATGACGCATGACCACTTGTCGGCCCAAGCTGCCCTGTCGCGACTGCTGGATCATTATCGAGGCATCCTGGAACGCACCCCGGATGTTTACTTGCGCGAACGTTTTGCCGACATTCGCGATGTGGTAATGCGACTGTCGAGCTACCTCAGCGATGCCTTGCGCGAAGATTCCCCGCTACTGCATGGGCCCGTGATCGTCGTGGCCGATGAACTGCTGCCCAGCCAGGTCGTGATGCTGGGTAACAAACCGGTGCACGGCATCGTCACCGAAGCTGGCAGCCAGACCAGCCACGCGGCCATCATCGCTCGCTCACGCGGTATCCCAGCGGTCAGCGGTGTCCCGGGCATCCTGCGGCAAACCAAGACCGGCGATACGCTGATCGTTGATGGGCGCGATGGTCATGTGATCGTCAACCCCGAACCAGAGACCCTGGCGGCGTACCGCAAACTGGAACGCGAGTTCTTCAATCTGCGCGATCAACTGGCGCATAATCGCGATCAACCTGCTGTCACTGCTGATGGTGTAGAGCTGGAGTTGCTGGGCAATATCAACGGAGTCAGCGACGCACAGGCTGCGGTGGCCATGGGCGCCTCTGGCGTGGGCCTCTATCGAACCGAGTATCTGTTCCTGACTCATCACGACGTGCCCGATGAAGAAGAACAAGTCGCCATTTACAAAGCCGTCATCGCGGCCAGCCCCAATCGCACAGTCACCATTCGTACGCTAGACATCGGTGGCGACAAGACCGTGCCGTTCCTGGGTCGCACGCAACATGAAGCCAATCCGTTCATGGGTTGGCGCAGCATTCGGCTTTCGTTTGAACATCCGCAATTCTTCATGACGCAAATTCGCGCGATTCTGCGGGCCGCGGCGACCGTCAAACACGGCGGAGCGGTGAGCTTGCTCTTTCCCATGGTCACCAACCTGGAAGAGCTTCGGCGCCTGCGCGCCTTTGTCAAACGCGCTCAAGATCAACTACAACGCGAACGCAAACCGCGCGGCAAAGTCGCTTTCGGTATGATGGTCGAAGTACCAGCGGCAGCCATCATGATCGATCAACTTCTGGGTGCCGTCGATTTTGTTTCGATCGGTTCCAACGACTTGGTTCAGTATCTAATGGCCGCCGATCGCGATAACCCCAAAGTCAGCCATCTATGCCAACCACTGGCACCGTGCGTCCTGCGCGTGCTCGAGTCAGTCGTCTCCATTTGCAATAAAGCCAACCGGCCCGTGACCCTGTGCGGTGAAATGGCTGGACAACCTCAAGCTGTCGTGCTGCTGCTGGGCATGGGACTGAGACGTTTCAGCATGAGTCCCGCCTTTATACCAACAGTAAAAGAACTAGCCGCGCACGTTACGATCCCCATGGCCCAAGCGCTACTAAAGAAGGCGCTCAAACAAAAGACCACCACCAAAATCAAACGCATGCTCAACCAAGAACTGCTGCGCATTGCTCCCAACCTGGCCCCGATCATCTCGCAGCAGTAGCACCTCCGTAGCCGAAGTCGCCAGACTTTGGACGTGTTTCCGTAGCCGAAGTCGCCAGACTTTGGAGGAGTCAACGCACCGCTTCCAATCTCTGGCGAGATCGGCTACCGCGCTTCCAATCTCTGGCGAGATCGGCTACAGCGAGATCGGCTACACACAGATTTGCCCGACGCCCTATAATAGTGTGTGGGACATAAGTGCTACTGCCTTTAAGAAGAAATCCGAGCGTTTGACTCGATGATAACATCTGAAAGTTCTCTGTACAGTTCGATCCAGGCGGCGGTTGATGCGATCCGACGTGGCGAAGTGGTCATTGTGGTCGATGCCGAAGACCGTGAAAATGAGGGCGATTTTATCTGCGCGGCTCAATTGGTAACGGCGGAGACGATCAACTTTATGCTGCGTGGCCGAGGTCAACTCTGCTGCCCGATTCTGCCGGCAGTTTGCCAGCGATTGGAACTGCGGCCCATCGTCGAAAACAATACGGCTCCCTTGCAAACGGCCTTTATGACGCCGGTGGACTATGTCGGAGCCAAGACTGGTATAACGGCCGCTGAACGCGCTGAGACGATCCGCCGATTGGCCAACGACGCCAGTACCGTTCATGACTTTGTGCGCCCCGGACACGTTTATCCTTTGCTGGCGATGGAGGGCGGAGTCCTGCGCCGCGCCGGTCACACGGAAGCAGCTGTCGATCTAGCGCGGATGGCCGGCCTGGCCCCGGCAGGTGTGCTGACTGAGATACTCGACGAAACGGGTGACCGAGCCACGCGCGACGATTTGATCGCTCTGGCTCAGAAGCACAAGTTGGAAATCATCTCGATCGAACAGTTGATCGCCCATCGACGCGTCAATGAGAAATTGGTCTCGCGCGTGGCCGCTGCCAAGTTGCCCACCAAATTTGGCGAGTTTGATATCGCTGTCTACGATGTGCAATTCGAGACTCAAGAACCAATAGCCATCTATATGGGCGACTTCAGCGATGCGGCAACTGGTCCGGCACCGTTGGTTCGCATGCACAGCAGTTGTTTTACCGGTGATCTCTTGCAGTCGCTGCGCTGCGATTGTGGTGATCAACTGCGTATGGCTCTGGAGATGATTGCCGCAGAAGGTCGAGGGGCATTGGTTTATCTGCCACAAGAAGGTCGAGGCATAGGACTGGCTCAAAAGATTCGGGCTTATGCTCTGCAAGAGCAGGGGCTCGATACGGTTGAAGCCAATCACAAGTTGGGATTCAAAGCCGACATGCGCGACTATGGCGTCGGTATGCAGATCTTGAAAGACTTGGGACTGCGCGAAGTGCGTTTGTTGACCAACAATCCCAAGAAGACCGAGGCCTTCAACCTGCGTGGTTACGATCTAAAGGTTGTCGATCAAGTGCCGATCGTTTCCCTAGCCAATCCGCACAACGCCGCTTACCTGGCCACCAAACGCGAGAAACTCGGACATAAATTGCCCGAGTAATGTTCAGTAGCCGATCTCGCCAGAGATGTAGCCGATCTCGCCAGAGATTGGAGGCTTGTAGCCGATCTCGCCAGAGATTGGAGGCGCTACGCTGGTTCGTCCAAAGTCTGGCGACTTCGGCTACGGGGAAAGGTCCAAAGTCTGGCGACTTCGGCTACGGGGAAAGGTCCAAAGTCTGGCGACTTCGGCTACGGGGAAATGTCCAAAGTCTGGCGACTTCGGCTACTAGAGAGGTTTGATTTATAGATGGAACGCACAACTCGTCAAGGAATCATCGGTCAACTAGTGATGCTGGTCGTTGGCCTGGTGGCGGTTGCGTCAGCCCAGGCAACGGACCGGCCGGATCTACGGCGTCCGTATCGCTCGTGGTGCGATGTGGTGTTTGCGGAAGCGGGTGGCGAGAAATTGCGGGCTGACATTTATAGCCCGGAGTTGGCTGCCGAAAATCAAGAGAAACTGCCGGCGGTCTTGATGATTCATGGCGGTGCGTGGAGCGCGGGCGACAAGTGGAACATGCGGGATCATGCGCGGCAATTGGCGCAAGCTGGCTATGTGGCCATTTCGATCAATTATCGTCTGGCCCCGATCCACAAGTACCCAGCTCAGTTGGACGATTGCAAAAGCGCGTATCGTTGGCTGCTATCGGTGGCCGACCAGTACCAGATCGATACCAGTCGCCTGGCAGTGTATGGTTACTCCGCCGGCGGTCATTTGGCCGGACTGCTGGCCACCAATCCCGAGCCTGATTTACCGCGATTCAAGGTGGCCGTCTTGGGTGGCGCGCCATGTGATCTAACGTTCATCCCAGAAAAGAACAAAGCGATCGCCCATGTATTCGGTGGCACGCGCGGGCAACTACCACTGGTTTACCAGGACGCTTCACCGGTAAACTACTGCACCGGCGATGATTGCCCGATCTTCTTTTACCATGGCGAAACTGATTTGATCGTTCCTCCTGAGTCCAGTCGCGTCATGTATGACAAGCTGGCAGAACAGGGGGTCGAAGTCAAATATTTTTCTGTCGAGAAACAAGGGCACCTTATCACCTTCATCGATAGCCAGGCTCGTCTGGCTGCGATCGAGTTTCTCAACCGTCATCTGAAGCAGGAACGTTGATGCTGCCACGCGAAGAGTATGTTGAGCAGGCTCACTTTTTTCGCATGCTGGTCGAGCGCGTCGGTCAGAATTTGCCTTTGCAAGAACTACTCGAACAGTCGCGTCACGAAATTCTAGCCACCACCAAGCTGCCACTGGCCATCGATCTTATGTTGGCCGAACTGAAGCATCGTGGCCAGATGAGTAGCGGCATGGCGCTGCTGCGTCATTACTTCACGCCCTTTCAAACGTTCTTGGTGGCCGAAGCCGAAACCGATCGCGGGCGATTTGATTATCGTACAGCTCTGCGAATTCTGGCGGCCGAAGCCGATTATCGCAGTCGCGAAATCAACAACCAGGGTCTGTTCTTTTTCGAATTCGAAGCCATGTCGCGCAATCGACTCAACTATGATCGCGGCCTGAAGGCCATGGCAGACGATGTAGTGTTCAACCAGGATTGGAAGACTTGGATCCTGAACGTGCGCCGGCAATTGGGCTTGATCGACCTGGCCGATATGATCTACGCCCGCAGTGAACTGTTTCACCTCAAGGCTTCGCAGGTCGATGACGATCGCGTGCTGGACCCGGTGCTCTTCGGAATGCAAGAAGGCAAAATTGCCCAAGCCAACCGACGCAAAGAAACGCTGTTCTTGTTCGCGGCCATGCAGCGACACTTGGGTTATCCCGGTGTCCCCATTCAAGAACCAGTCGATACACTGCCCACGTTGATTCCTCAAATCCAGCGACGGTTGGAACGTTTGGAGTCGCGAATTAAACTGCTGGAAGATGAGCAGCGAGGTGGTATCGATATCACCAAGTTCTATGGTGGCAAAGCGCCCGAGCCACCCGACGATGTATTTGGTTAGGCAACCGCAGAAAAACATTCCATGATTGAAGTCGCCGTCGCTCCCGAGTTAGCCCATCTGCATTTGATCGTCATTGAAATGGAGGAGGTGCAAGTGGCACCAGCTCCGGTCAAACTGCGACTATGGGCCGATGCCATGGTGGCCGATGCGCTGCGAGAATCCGCCCTGCCAGAAGCTGACAAGCTGCGATCCGCCGTCCGCAAACTGCTCAAGCACGGTAAGTTCAAAGCGACCGGCCGCAGCAAACCCGCGCAAGAATATCTGCTGCGATACGCTCAAGAAGAAGGTGCTCTGCCGCGCATCAATGGACCGGTCGATGTGCTGAACGCCTGCAGTCTGTGGGGTGGTCTGCCTATTTCGCTGCTGTCGCTGCGCAAAGTCGGCTGCCAACTGCTGGTGCGTTATGGGGCCACTGACGAAGGATTCATCTTCAATGCTAGTGGTCACGTGCTGGATGCCGAAGACCTGATTGTCATCTGCGATGCAGCCCATGATCCCACGCGACCCGTGGGCAGTCCCGTCAAAGATTCCATGGCCGGCAAAATCGAAAGCTGGGATAATCAACTGGCCGCTATCATCTATGCCCCACGCGACCCTCTAGGCTTGGCCGCCGCCCAGCGCACTGCCAGTCTGCTGACTGAGAACTTGGTCGCCCATTGCCAGGCAAAGTTGATACAGACGATTACGATTTAAAGTTCGAGTTTGAAACGGCAATTCAATACGAACTGCAGTTCACCAACTACAAACTACAAACTCTAGCGAACGACGGTCGCTGGCAGACCAGCTTGATTCAGATCTCGCGCCGAGATCGATGGCAGCGTGGCTATCGTTGTCGGAGCGCCGTAGCTGGCTTGGGTTTGAAAGGGCGCGGTGGCGGTGCGCACGATGCTGCGCAACCCACTCACTGGTGCCGTCAACAGCGTTCCAGGTTGGAAGGACGCCAGCGGTCGCTGTTGAGACAAGACTGGAACGCTCGCCAGCAACGGGCGCGAGTTATTGGCGACCGGTTGGTAGACAGGTTGATAAACTGGTTGTGGTTGAGCGTATGCCAGTGGATTGGTAACCACCGCCCCTCGGGGCAAACTGTTGCTGGCTAAGGTGCTGGATGCAAGTGCGTTGGTCGACAATGGTCGCAGGACGACCTGAGTGACCTTCTGAGTAGTTTGCACCGGTTCATCAATGGGCACTTGCTCGGTGCGCGAGATCATCTTGATCGTTGGCACCTGGCGGGTGATCATCTGCGTCTGAGGCACCCAGCGCGTCACGGGCACGTACTCGTAAGCGTAGGTTGGCTGGGCGAGCGGATTCCACCAACCCTTTAGCTTGGATTGCCAGACATATTCCGTCTTGGCCACGTACACGGTTTGAGGAACTTGTTGATTCTCATAAACGGTTTGAGGTGTGATCACGGTGCGGTCGACCACCTTGCGTTGCCAGGTCGTGACCGGTTGATCGACAGTCTGCAGTTCTTGTTGATAGAGTAGACCGGTGCGCGGATCGCGTACGATCGTCGGTTGACTACTATTGGCACTAGCATTACTTGCAGGTGCATTGGCATTGGAATCTGCAGTCTGGGCAACTGCGGAAAGAGTGCTAGCGGTCACCGAGCCCACCAAGCCTGCGATTGCTAGCAACTTTCTCATATGTCTTTCCCAGTCTCAAATCTCAGGTTTGAAAGCCGGAATGTTTCATCGGTCGGCATGCGCTGGTTTACTGAGGCGTTTTTAACCTAAGACGCCTCGGACTACAAAAACGTCCGTTCAGCTCTGAATGATGGCTGGTGCGGGTCGGCTGCACCGCTTCGTTGGGTGCACTGGCAATGCTGCGCATAGCCAGTGCCACCCCGAGACCCTTAAGGCGATTTCTTTCAGTAATTGGGTGGCAATTGGATGGGCGAAGCCGTTTGCAGAGGAACCGCGCCTGGGGCTGGATAGTCCAGCGCTGGCGTGATTTGTTGTGGGCTGTTTGCAAGCGGATCGATACTGGGACGCAGTTCGATGGGTGCATCGGTGCCCGTATTGGCTAGTTGCTCTTGCAGTTTCTGTTCGTCAGCTGTCAGGCCAAAATTCTGCACGGCCTGACCCATGGTTCCGCCCACTGTATCCGAGCGAATTGGACCTGGATCGATCCACAAGCCTTCATTGTCGATCTGCATGGTGCCCAGGTCGAGGTCCAGGTTGCGTCGCAGCGCTTCGTAGTTCACCCACACACCGATGAAAAGGTTTTGTGCTTGTACCAAGTCACCGAGAGCTTGCACGGTATCGCGTGCCGCGGTGGGTCCTGAGGCCTGATTGAGCGTTTCACGAATCTGCCGCAAGTCTTCGTTGATGCTGATCTGCAGTGCGGCTCCGCGAACTGCATAACGCTGCAATTCGAAGTTGTATTGATTCAAACGAATCGTGCGCAGCGCAGTTCGCAAGTTGGTCCAGATCGTATCTTCAAACAGATAGTACGAGCGTTTGGCCTGCTGATACTCAATTAACGATTGACGATAGCGGTTGCGTTCTTGCAGTCGCGTAATCGGCGCGTCCCAGGCTAAGCCGGCGCGCAAGCGACCGGTCGCACTGCGCAGAGCCAGTGGGTTGTCGCCATAATTTTGGACGTCACCACTGAAGACGACATCCAAGGTGCTCTCGAGGTCATCGGCCACCACTTCGATAGCCCGCCAACTGTTGACTAGAGCAGCGCGGTTGTTCAGCCAGTCATGGCGATAGCGACGGGCGATCTCAATGGCTTCGCGTGGTTCGATATCGACTTCGCCTAGCAGCGCCGTTTCGGTCCGAGCCCGAGCTTGTACCAGTTGCAGGGCTAGCAAGTCTTCGGACATGCTGGCGATCAAATCTTGGCTGGCCAGCAGGACCTCTGTGCTCAACTTGCCGAAGCGTTTTTCATCACCATCTGCGGATTTGGCGTCGCTCTGCGGTTGGTCGCTGGGTGACGCTGGCGATTTTCCGTCCAGCATCGCACTGGTGTCCGTGATGCGCTTCTGCAAGTCCGTGATGCGTTTTTCATAGGCGTCGAAGCTCTTACCTAGTTTTTCCAACTCGGCCAGCAGTTGTTCTGGTAACTTCGACAGATCATCGTCTTTCAGTAACGCCAGATCGAATTGCGGTAATGGTAGTAGTCGGCAGACGGTCCCGTTCTCACGCTCGGCAATGTCGCGCAAGCGCGCCAATTGTCGGCGGCGGTCGGGAATCACACTCCGCAAGTTCTCGATGTCTTTCTTGACCTGGCTGATATCAGTTGTAGCAATCTGTTGACGAATCTGGTTCATCGGCGCTACGTCGGTTTGTAGCCGTTTGAGTTCGCCAGAGAGTTCCGCGCTCGATTTGATCGAGCGTGAAAGGGCGCCGGTCTTAGGATCACGCTGGCTAGTCGATAGATCAAGGATCCGCGTGTTAGTTTGACCAATTTGGTCACGCAAGTCGGCCAACTCGACGCGGCGCATTTTGAGATCCGGCGTGATCAATTTAAAGCGATCAAGCAATTGGTCTCGAATTTCCACGCATAAGTATGGCGGCATACCGAGCAACCGCTTGAAGGTATCAAGCTGTTGCTCGTAGGTCGAAGAGAGCGTGATCAAGTTGTTCTGAGCAATGAAGAGTGCCTGCCTAGCTTGAGCTACTTGCAACTGTTGAGTCGGGATAATGTCTTGGCTGAGCGGAATGGTCTGCAAGAGTTCTCGATAGGTGTCTTCTAATCGCAGCAGGTTTTCTCGCAAGCGCGCGATGTTCTCTTCCTGGTTCTCGATCTGCAATTGCTGCTGCAGAAGACCTAGATAACCGCCAGCGCCGGGAGTACCTGTGTCTTGGAAGCCGCCAGTCTGGTTGGTGGTCCCAACTCGACCGAAGCCACCACCCAGAGCCGTAAAGCCTTCCAGACCAGCACCGCCGAACAGACCACCACGACGCTGTGGCCCTTGTTCCGCCTGACGACCGGTAACCACTTGCATATAGAAACCACGACGGTAACGTTCAAAGGCGCGCACGTTGGCTAGCAGCGTTCGCTCGGCCAAGGTGAGTCGTTCCAGCACGACGTCGCGGCCAGCCTGACGCAGGAGCGGCTGGACCAATGAAAAGTCCATCACCGTGTTGGCCGATTGGTTATTGGGGCCGCTGACTTGCCAGGTGAGCGAGTTGGCCAGGCCCACAATCAAATCCGCTCCCGTAGCAAAGCTGCGCGTCATGGCCAGTCCGCGGGGACCAGCACTGCTGAGCGAGCCGTTGATGGTTGAACTGCTCGAGGGCGTCGTGGCTTGATCGCGCAGCGGTCCTGACGTCGTACCGGTAACGGAGTAGCCACCGAAGAACTGCGAATCCAGCAAGAAGCGTTCACTGCTGACGTCCAGTGCCGACAAGTACAACGTTTCAAGGTTCTGTTGGTACGTCGACGAATGTAATAACGCGGTGCGCACGGAATCTTCGAGCGATAGAACTAGCACTCCGCGTTCATCCAACGGCAAGAAACTCCACCACTGCGGATTCTCGGCTGTGTTGGTTCGGCCATTGGCTTCCCACAACGGATAGCCGCGTTTATTGTCGACCATTCGCATGTAGGTATTGGCCACCGGATCGTCCTCGGGCATCGGAGGTCGATCAGGATTGAACGGGTCGAAAAAGCGGCTGCGCGGATCGACTTCGATGCGGTAGGGCGCTGTCTGCTCGCAGCTTTCAGCGATCTTTTGATCGATCAGATAGTAGACCTCGGCATTGGTCTTGGCGCGATACGCTTGCCGAGTGCATCCGGCTTGTGTGAACACAGTCGTACTAGCCAAACCTAAAGTCAACAGTGCCAGTGCCCTGCGCAGTCGCCGCCGGGCACGGCTAGGGCGAGGTGTGGTGACAACTTGATCGCTGAGATTACGGCCAGCGCGAGGGAACTTTGTTTGCCTGGGTCGAAGCATGATCGGTCCGGTTGGGTCGTAGACTTGCGGGCGGCCGAAAGGAGACCTTGAGTCAAGCTGGAAAGATTCGGTTCATCCCGATCTTGCCAGACTTAGCTGTACATCCTTGATTTCGGATTCTGCCGGTGATGCCTCCATGATTACAGTCATCTAAGCTACCAATGCCGCAACCCTCACTCGTTGCCTATCTTGCCAATCTCTGCATGCGCTGAAACGAACTGCATGGACTTCAGCTGTACGCAGCTCCTCTTTTTTGAAACGCAGAGGCCGCAGAGTCCGCAGAGAAAACTCCGAGGAAATAGCTTTCGTCCTGCCCCGTCTTCTCTGCTGTTCTCTGCGTTTTTACGAGCTCCGCTAAATCACCGCAGCTTAACCAGTTTGCCTAACAGGAATCTTCAGAAAGATTGATTCAACCGTTAATGAGTTGGCAGCCGATATCGGTAGAGGAGATTTCGTGTACTTATGACTTGATTGGCTGAAGTAGTTAGCAGTCATTGTTAATAACAAGCGGCCTGGAGTAGAGCGGCAATGATGGCATTGAACAGAATCAGCTGGCTGAACTTGACGCTGCTGTCCGCCCTGGCTTGCTCTGTATTGCCAGCCACAACCGGTTGGGCCCAACGCAATGGCGATACGGATTCGTTGCCTGCCGATCGTGCGCACAACTCGGAACCACCGCGCTTGATGCGAGGTGGGATCATGCAACAGCTGCGCTCGGTAACTGAATCCGTCATGGGAACTTCTGAGGAAAAGCAGGCCGAGAAGAACCAAGCGGCGCGAGCTCAGAATTCCAATATTCCATCTCCACCTCCCTTAGGTGCGCAACTTCGTCGAAACCCCCAAGCGTCGGAAATCAACCCAGTAGATGAACCAGTCGCTCGCAATGCCCCGCAACGGCAGAGTCCGTCAGCGGGTGGTAATCCGGTACCGAGCCGCGCGTGGGCTGGTCAATTTCTGATTCCCAATTATCGCCTCCGCGATCAAGTCGGAACCAAACCGAGCAATACGCGGACAACCGCCAAGCGTCCGTCTTCGCAGCCGTCGGATTCCGTCGAGATGAATTTGGCCGATGCGGGTGATCCAGCCACCTCTGCTGGCACCAGGTCTGCACCCCGCAGACCTCAGGGGCCGCCTTCGCCGTCGCGCGTCTATCTAGGCCAGCGCAGCCCGGTTCGATCAGAGCTCAACGATGAAGAGCCCAACGAGGACGAAGAAGAATTGCCAGCGGTGCCCTACGAGGCGCAACGACCAGCGGCGACGCGAATTGCACAGCGCACGTCGCCGCAACCGACATCAAACTCTGGCGAAGCGGAGTCCGTAAACCTAACGCTTTCCGACGCTACTCAAACCACCGCGCAGCAACCAGCTGACGAACAGACTGAAGTCTTGGTCAGCCACGTACCAGACATTCCTTACGTGCCCCGTAAGCCTGTCCCCAAGCGTGATCGCTCCAAGCTGCTCGAGAATACGCTCAACGCACAGGAAGCCCCAACCGGCACTCCTCGCACCAAATCGATCACCAGCACCACAGCTAAAAAGCCACCTCAAGCATCAACTCCTACTCCTACTCCTACTCCTACTCCTACTCCGGACGCGGCATCAGCGCCTGCAGCTTCGACCGCGCTACCAACCTTGCCACCTCCGAGTTCGACACCCAGATCGAGTGATCCGCCTAGCATTTCATCGTTAGAGCTTTCTAGCGACTCTGCGCCTAACCAGCGCGGTTCGTTCAGCGATGCATCCAGTTTGGCTGCGCCCACGCAACTGACTCTGCCGACGCCTCCTCCTGCCGCGTCCAGTCCTACGCTGCCTGAACCCACCGTGCCAGGTCTGACGCCTGTGCCGCGGCGAGCGTTGACCTCAGCCAATCAACCAGCCAAGGTGTCCAGCATTCCATCGCCGCCGCAGTCCACGCTGCCGCTAACATCCGTAACCAGCATGCCTCAGGGTACGACCAGCACGCCCAACTTGACTTTGCCAACGCTGCCGCCGGCGCCCGAACTGGCAGCCATACCACCTGCATTGATGCCATCACTACCCACGTTGCCACCAACTCCACCGGCGATGCCAACTGAATTGCCAAGTGCAACTGAAGTCGTTTCTCAGCCGCCTGTTGCGCAAGTTCCATCTCTGAAGTTGCCCGCGCAGGCGGTCAGCACACCAGCCAATATGCCTTTGCCCGCCGGTCCCACGACCACGCCAGCGCCACCAGCCATAACATCTACGCCAATTCCACCGCGCAGCCCGGCCAATAAGACAACCACTACTCTGCAAAGCAAACCCGCGGTCCAAGCTCCGGTCGAACAAGTGGCGGTCGACAACACACGGATGCAGATGGACATTCCCCATGTGCAAGTCAAATTGCTCGGCCCGGGTGATCTGACCGCTGGCACATCAACTACTTATGAACTACAAGTTCAGAACAATGATCGCATTGCGCTGAGCGGATTGATCCTGCGCATGGAAACACCGGCTGGCGTCGAGGTAACGCCGACCGTGGTGGGCGCCAACTCGGCCGACACCGAAAAAACCGAGGATGGATCTACCATGCTCACGTGGAATGTATCGCAAGTAACCGCAGGTGGTCAGGCCCGCTTGCCATTGCAATTGAAAGCTCAAGCGGCGCGCAACTTTGCAGTGGCCATCGAATGGACTGTGCTGCCACAAAGTGGTCTGGATGAAATCATCGTAAAACAAGCGGACCTGCAAGTCGCCTTGGAAGGTCCCGTCGAAGTCGAGCGCAATGCAGCCAATGCTTATCGCGTACGGGTATCCAACCCGGGCAGCGCCACGGCACGCAATGTTAAGTTGCAAGTCACGGCTGGTCCGCAACCGAACAGTCAAGTTGATGTGGGCGACCTGGCACCTGGCCAGACCGAAGTCATCGATATGGATCTGACGTTCGAAAAGGCTGGACAAGTTTCGATCGGTGTTCAAGCGGTTGCTGGTGAACTCAATCGAGCAGCCAACATCAACGTCAATGTGCGTCAAGCTGTATTGGTCGCGGGTATCTCGCTGCCTGAGACAGTGCCGCACGGTTCATCCTTTTTGGCCAATATTGAACTCAGTAATACTGGCGATGCACCCGCTCGCAAGTTGCAGGCCGGCGTCGCTCTACCGACTGGCACGCAAGTTGGACAACTGCCGGCCGGTGTTTCACGTCAAGATGACAAACTGCTGTGGGACGTTGATCAAGTTCCACCGGGGCAGGTCATTACCATTCCTTTGGAATTGGTCATGCCAACTCCTGGCCGACATGAACTGTCATTTGCGTGTGTAACCGGTGAGGGAACAGTTACGACCTCGGCCGCCAGCATCAATGTCCAAGCCTTTGCCGATTTGAAACTGCTGGTGAATGATCCAGCCTCGCCGGCTCCAGTTGGTTCGCCAGTAACCTACGAGCTCACGATCACCAATCGCGGTAGCCGTGAAGCGCGGGGCTTGGTCATCGTGGCTCAATTCTCCGATGGCATCGAACCGGAATCGGCGTCGGGGCTGGGTCATAGAGTGGTACCTGGTCAAGTGCTTTTCGAAACTCTGCCACAAATCGCAGCTGGCCAAACGATCACGTTGAAAGTGGTCGCCCGCGCGGTGACCGGCGGTGTTCATCGCTTCCGGGCTGAAGTACGATGCGATGAAAACGAAGCTCGGCTTATTGAAGAGGAATCGACTCGTTTCCTCGAATCACCCGGCCGCGTCGCCACGCAACCTTCGACGACCATTCAACGCTAAGACGTTATTTGTCCACCGTCTGGCGACGGTGGCTACCCCGCTTCTGAAAGTCTTGCACAGCTATGACCAACTTGCGCATCGGACTGGGACACGATACGCATCGACTGGAGCCGGGTGGACCACTGCGCGTCGGTGGCATCGACATTCCATTTGATATGCAAGCTGTCGGACATTCCGATGCCGATGTCTTGCTGCACGCGATCACGGATGCCATCTTGGGTGCGGCGGCCTTGGGTGATATTGGTCAACTGTTTCCGGATACCGATCCAGCCAATCGTGGCAAAGATTCGGGCCAAATGCTACAAGCGGCCGCGGAGAAGATTGCTGCTGCAGGTTATGCGATCGTCAATCTCGATTGCGTTATCATGGCTGAACGTCCAAAGATTTTGCCCCATCGCGAAGCCATGCGCTCACGCATTGCCCAGTTGCTTTCGATCGATGTCAATCAAGTTAGCCTCAAAGGCAAAACCGGTGAGTCGGTCGGCGAAGTCGGCCGCGGCGAAATCATTCAAGCCATGGTCGTATGCCTGTGCACTCGGTAGCCACCGTCGCCAGTAACCGAAGTCGCCAGACTTTGGATGCACTATTTCCCCGTAGCCGAAGTCGCCAGACTTTGGATGCACTATTTCCCCGTAGCCGAAGTCGCCAGACTTTGGATGCACGACCACAAGTCTTGTGCGAGTACTCGGTAGCGGTGACTACCTAAAATCGCTATCCAAATCGCTATCGTGCCTTAGGCTCCATCGAACAGCGGCTCTTTAGCGTATCTCGACCCGTAGCTCACCCGAGTTATCATCCAGTCCCGCTCCCAGTTCATTGATGCGGAGCAGCACGTGGCCCGCGCGTTCAGCTGTGATGGTTTTGTGGCTGCCGATAGGAATAATGGGCAGAGTCATCGAGTGTTCGGGGTCAGCCGTCTGTGGTGATGCAATAGCCATGATCAGTTTTCCCAGCGGCTGGCCTTGCACGTAGCGCAAGGTGACTCCGTCGGGTTGGCACAGCCAATCTTGTGGCTCGCGGCCCACGATGTACTGACCATCGGCCTTGACTTTAATTTCCTCGCCAACATCGACCGTCACGCCTGTCGTTTGCCAACCTCGGTTGGCTGCAATTGTGACCTCGACAGGCTGGCTCAACTTGGTCGAGCGGTGATCCAGACGCACCAGTTCGCGATCGGGTACAAAGCCATATTCGAGTCCCGTTAGCATGGCTGACCATTCCGCGCGTACGAGCGGTTTGCGTGGTTGAAGTTCGCGCAGCAGTTGTCGTGTGTTGGTGCCATCGCTGCGCAGCTTGTCGCTCAACATTTCATCGAACGCTTTCTTGGTTGCGGGATGGTGATGCAAGAAGATCACCGCAGCCCAACTCCAGGCGTAGGCATCCACGCTCTGATGCGCGCGACTGTCGTAACGCAGAATCGTTTCCAGCGACGGCGCGACCCCTTCGTTCAATTGCTTTTGAATGAGCGAGATGCGTCCCCACATCGGCACATCTTCGCGTGAGTGAGGAATGATGCCGAGCTGCAATTTACCAGCTTGCCAGCGGTGTGTGGCCAGCCATTCCGCGGTTCCTTCCATCAGCCAAGGTGGACCAGCCGATCCAAAACACCGGTTCATAAACCAGTGGGTGCCTTCGTGCAGTAGGAGGTGCCTGCGATAGTACTGAGTTGGTTGCTCGACCACCCACATGTCATCCAGATACTGAAACCCGTGGGGGAAGTCTGGCAACGTGCCTGGTAACAATCCTGCCGTCTTGAATCGCTGACGGTCGAGCATGACGCAGGCGCGTGGCTTCCACTCAGCTACTTTCTCGGGTTCAACGCCAAAGAACTCGCACCATATCGGAATCGCAGCATCAAACACCTGCGGCAATTCTCTTAGTGAATCATCCAGCGGCAGATCGGTTACTAGTTCGAGATATTTGCCAGAGACTGTCTGAAAGCCCTCCTGGGCTGCGACAGATACGCCCAGGAAGATCAACAGCAATCCGGCTTGCGCAGAGCGTAATATTGGGCACACTTCGTGAGTTCCTCGTTGACTTGTCCCTTATTATACGTGACCTCCACATGGGCGTTTTGACGCGAAACTGTCTACGAGGCTATTTTCGACAGACTTTGGGCTAGTCTTAGCGAACAATTACAACGAAAATGGCAGCGAACTGTACCAAACCCAAAACGTACTAACAACTCAATACCTTTCCCACAGGAAATGCCGTGGCCAGTACGATTGAGCCCGAAGCAAACCAGGCCGAACCCCAAGCGACCAATTCCACCGAACACGTGCTGGTACCCCTAGGTGCCGGGGCAGATTACTTGCCCGAGACGGTCAAGCCCTACCACGTGAATTGGATCTACTCGATCACGATCGGTGCGATTCACCTGTTATCGCTGCTGGCCTTTATCCCCTACTTCTTTTCGTGGACTGGTCTGATCGTGATGCTGTTGGGCATCCATGTTTTTGGCCAAGGCATCACCATTGGATATCATCGCCTGTTAACCCACCGGAGTTTCAAGTGTCCTAAGTGGGTCGAGCATTGCTTTGCCATTTTGGGTATCAGCTGTTTTGAAGATTCGCCGGTTCGCTGGGTCGTGGTCCATCGCATTCATCATGTGCACTCCGACGAGCAACCCGATCCGCATTCGCCGATCGTCAATTTCCTGTGGTCGCACTTTGGATGGTTGATGATCCGCAATCGTCAAACACATTCGATCTCAGCCACCGACAAGTTTGCCAAAGACCTGCTGCGCGATCCGTTCTACATGTATTTGGAAAAGCGACCCTACATGCAGTTGGCCGTGGCTATGGCTCAATTTCCTGTATTTTTCCTGGCCGGATATATCGGTGGACTGGTGGCCAGCGGCGGCGATTTATGGGCTGCATTGCAGTTGGGCTTGAGCATGGTCGTGTGGGGTGTGTTGGTTCGCGTGGTCGCGGTGTGGCACATCACTTGGTCCGTCAACTCGCTCAGCCATATCTTTGGTTATCAAAATTATGACACCGGCGAGCACAGCAAGAACAACTGGTTCGTCGCCTTGTTGACCGTGGGCGAAGGTTGGCACAACAATCATCACGAAGACCCATCGGCTGCCAGCGTCCAACATCGCTGGTGGGAAATCGATATCAGCTACTACGAGATCAAGATTCTTGAAAAGCTGGGCTTGGCCTGGGACGTTATCATTCCTCGACATTTGCGGCGCAAAGAAGTTACCCCGTAGCCGAAGTCGCCCCGTAGCCGAAGTCGCCCCGTAGCCGAAGTCGCCAGACTTTGGACGCGTCACCCTGATGCTTCCAATCCGTAGCCGAAGTCGCCAGACTTTGGATGCGTCTCCCTGATGCTTCCAATCTCTGGCGAGATCGGCTACGAAATACCAATCTCTGGCGAGATCGGCTACGAAATATCAATCTCTGGCGAGATCGGCGACAGCTTTAGCAGCAACTGTCGGCGACGGTTGTGGGTGCGCCGCGGCGTCGCGGGCCGGGGATCTCGCGACCGACTCGCACGATTTTGTTCTCGCCATCGACAAAGACTACTCGTGGATCGGGCGGAATCGTCTCGAGAGTATCGCTGACCAGAAAGTTAAACGTAGCCACAATGATCAAGTCGCCGGGGCGAATTAGATGCGCGGCGGCACCGTTGGCGCAGATATCGCGGCTGCCTTCAACGCCTTCGATGGCATAGGTCTCGATCCGCGTGCCGCGCGTTACATTCCAGACATGTACCGCTTCATAAGCGGCGATATCCGAAGCTCGCAACAGGTCAGGCGGCAGGGTTAATGAACCCTCGTAATCCAAGTCAGCTTGAGTAACCGTTGCGCGGTGGATCTTGGAACGCAGGAATTTACGGTACATGGAAACTGTGTCACCCGAGGTCAAATGCCAGCCGAGCCGATGTGGCTCTGGGCTACTCGCCTGTGTCTGAGCATTTCTGACGCTCCTGACCCACAGGCTGAACTTCGTTCTCTACCGGCGGAGAAGCCGATCGCCTGACCGTATTGTACCGAAACTTTAGTCTAGATAAGGGGTTTGGAAGAACCGTAGCTTCTGAAACTGACGCCCCAGGCGGGAAATCATTGCACTTTCCGGGCGAATAGCCCGGTGGGTTTCGGGAGCTGCCTAATTAGACTTGGAAACTGAGTCGGTGGCCGTTCGCGCTGCCGACCACATTGACCTCGACGACGCGACTCCCCAAAAGAAGTACGTGAAGTCGAGGCAGGGCCGTGCGTGACTGTTGCTGGCGGAACCTTATCTGCCGCCGGTAGCGAGTCAAATTATTCATTGGAGCGAATTGGATTCATGAACAAGTCCTGCGGAAAACTCGGACTGCTGGCGCTGCTGTGCTACGCTGGCCTGACCTTTGGACCGGCGCGAGCCCAAGATACGATTGGCGTTATCGCCGAAGCGGTCAAGCCCGACGTGGCTGACAAGCTGAAGCTGACCGACGATCAGCGAACCAAGATGCAGCAGTTGCTCAAGCGACGCCAGGGCGAAATGCTGGATTTGGCTCGCGAAGAGCGCGCCTCACCGCCGGACCAAAAGGCGCGCCTGCGCAATGCTTTCCGGCTCGAGACTGAACGCTTGGGCTATGCCATTCTGGATGTCGAGCAACGAGCCATGCTGGAGCACCTGCGCGTCGAGCGTCTGGGGCTGCTCTCCCTGGATGAACCCGGCATCGCTAGCGTGCTGAACCTGGCCGACTGGCAGAAAGCCAAGGTGGGAGAATTGGTCGCCCGCGCCCATTCGTCAGCCAGAAGTCCCGATGCTGAAAAAGTTCGCGCCGACGTTGAGCGTTCGATTCGCAATGAAATATCGGAATCGCAATGGGCTACCTGGCAAGTACTGGCTGGTCGCAGCCCCGGGGCCGACGTGGGCAACCCGCAACCACCTGAACGTCCCGATCCAACCCTGGTCGCTCGCACGCCCAACGCAGCGGCGCCTGATGCCGA
Source organism: Rania fehmarnensis (assembly GCF_056494185.1). Lineage (NCBI taxonomy): Bacteria > Pseudomonadati > Planctomycetota > Planctomycetia > Pirellulales > Pirellulaceae > Rania > Rania fehmarnensis. Next base: position 6,248,977 of record NZ_CM151398.1, on the reverse strand, counting down.
AGGTGGTCAGCCCAAGGTTGCACGCGATCGGATGCCGGTCGACAAAGTGCGCCTGAAGATGAATTTCCAAGGCATGCCATGGTCCGAAGTGCTGCGCTGGTTGTGCGATCAAGCCGACCTGTCGCTCCAACCGGGCGTGATGCCTCCAGGCTCTTTCACCTATCGCGATAACTCACGTGACTACTCCGTGGGTGAAGCTCTGGACATTATGAGCGCTTCGCTATTGGGTAATGGCTATTCACTCATTCGCCGCGATCGCCTCCTGATGGTCGTCGACCTGGAAGCCCCGATGGCCAAGAACTATGTCAAAGAACTAGCTGAGTTCGTGCCACTGGAATCGCTCGACACGCGTGGTGACTTTGAACTGGTCAAGTGCCTCTTCTTCCTCTCGCGGCTTAATCCCGATGATGCCAAGAAGGAAGTCGAACAGTTGCTCAGCCTGCAAGGTTCGGTCGTCAGCTTGCCCTCTGCTGGTCAGATTCAAGTCATCGACACCGCTGGCGTGATGCGCGCCGTCCGCGAACTGATTCGCCGCGCTGAAGATCCCGAATCCGTGCGAGGTAGTTCAATCGTAGCTATTTCCCTCAAGCACATTACGGCCAACGAAGTGCTCGATGTGGCGCGTCCGCTACTGAGCCTGCCGGATGGGGCTAACGGTAATGAAGACATCAGCCTCAGCATGGACACCTTCGGCAACACTCTGTTTGTCAGCGCCAAGAAACCGGAAGATGTGCAAAAGCTCCGTGACTTGGTGCAGCACTTGGATTCAGCGCCCAGCGAGTTGGAAAAAGGCACGGTTGGTCGTGAACCATCCGAGGTTCAAATCCACGAGATCAAAGGTTCCGATCCTGAATTGGCTTTTCGAGTTCTCTCACAACGTTTGAGCAGTGAACCAGACGTGCGCATGGAACTCGACAAAGAGACTAGCAAGTTAGTCGTGCAAGCGCGACCATCGACCCACAAAGAGATCGATGAAATGTTGCGCGTCCTGGGCGGCCAGGGCAGCGAATTCGAAGTCATAGACCTTAAAATGGATACTCAGCTAGCGATTGCTTCGATCGAGAAGTTCTTTGGCCTCACCAAGTCGGGCACGGCTGATCCATCGCAACCAATCATCGATGGCGACCTGCTGACACGCCGCTTGTATGTTAAAGCCAACCCACAGCAGATGGAGCAGATCAAGACGCTCATCAACAAGATGGAAGCCAGCACGGCCAACAACGATCTGGGTGGCAATGTGCGAGTGATCCCTTTGCCACCTCGCAAAGTCGAGCGCGCACTGGAGCAAGTCGAACGCCTGTGGATGGCTACCAAGAAGAAGAACCGCATTCGCGTGGTCACGCCTGGCTCTAGTGAACCCGATAGCAGCTTTGAACAGCGCTCGGTTGCTCCACCTGAAGACGATGTTCGGCCTACCTTTCAGCCCGATCCGCCAGCAGCCGAAAAAGAACGACCAGTCGCTCCCGAAAAAGATCGCAAGACCAGCAACCTAAATCGCCGGCCTCAGGCGAGCATGGCTCGGCTGGTCAGCACCGAGCAACCACCTGCCGAAGCACCTGAAGCAGCAGGCGTAGATGTTGCCGCAGACGAAGTCGACTCAGAAACGATTGCAAACGTGGTCAATGAAGTCGAACCACCGGCCGATGTCGCACCTGACTCTGCTGCTGAAGACGTAGCCAGGTTGGGTCAACCAGAGCTACGCCGTCGCGGTCCTGGTCCGCGCCGCAATCGAGACGGCGACGATCAGTTCAACGGTCAATACGATTCCGAGCGGGCCAGTGCACCAGAGGATGACGATGGCGATATCGTTATCATGCCCGGTCCGGGTGGATTGATCATCACCTCGTCCGATTCGGACGCGTTGGCCGAATTCGAAAAGATGCTGCGGATGATGATGGATCAAACTTCGCTCAGCGCAGAGCCAACCTTTTACTATCTGAAGTACCGCAAGGCAGCAGCTGCGAAAGAACTTCTCGAAGCGATTCTCTCCGGCACAACCTCCTCCAGTGGAGGTGGCGGTGGTAGCGGATTGCTGGGCAACATGGTCAGCGAAATTGGTGGCGGCATGATTGGTTCGCTGCTGGGTGGAGGAGGTGGTGGTGGAGGTTCCTCGGTCTCCTCGAGCGGTTCGTCGATGACGACCGGCGATGTGATCATCAGCGCCGACCCACAACTGAACATCCTGGTCATTCGCGCCAATGCGATCGATTTGGAGACTTGTGATCAACTTTTAAAGATAATTGACCAGCCTGACAGCATCATCTCTGTACGCACTCGAGGCGAGCCTGCGGTGATACCAGTTCGAACTCAAGATGCAGACACAGTTGCTGGCGAAATTCGCAACCTGTTTGGTGACCGCATCGAAGGAGCTGGCGGTGGTGGTGGAGGCGGCGGTGGTGGTGGTCGCGGACCTGACCCAGCCCAGATCCTGGCAGCCCTGGCCGGCGGTGGCCGGCGTGGCGGCGCTGGTGGAGCCAATAGTCAACTGACCGAAGCAAAAATCGCTTTGACCGTCGACAAGAAAATCAATGCTCTGCTGGTGATGGCACCACCACAGGATGTAGACCTGATTCGCCAATTGGTGGATGAACTGGATACCGCCGGAGGAGATGTTGAAGAGGGCGTGGAAGTTGTTTCGCTCAGCGGCACCAACTTGAATGTTGGTATGATAGACACAGCCCTTAAGAGCGTGTTGGGGTCGAAGGCTCGGACCAATACCAATGCTAGCAACACGGCCAACAGCAACCCGGCGCCTCAGGGCGGCGGCAACTTTGATCCCGATCAGGCTCGCCGCGCCGCAGATGCCATGCAACAACTGCGTCAACGCTTTGGCGGTGGCCAAGGGGGCGGCGGTGGTGGTGGCGGTAATCGCGGGTTCGGCGGTGGTGGTTTCGGTGGTGGCGGCAACCCCTTCCAGGGCTTTGGTGGCGGCGGCTTCGGCGGCGGTAATCGAGGCGGTGGCGGTGGTGGCGGTGGTGGTGGCAATCGAGGTGGCGGTGGCGGCGGACAGGGCGGCCAACGAGGGGGAAGATAAACGATGGTGATGCTGGAAGCTGGCGAAATTCTCAAGCGTCGTGGTTTGCTCGATGCCCAACAGCTCGACAAACTGCGGGCCGATGGTTCGCGCAACATAATCGATAACGCGATTCAGCAAGGTATCGTTCAAGAAGAACCCGCCTTGCGCGCTCTGGGTGACGAACTCGGTATGGACTTTGTTGACCTGCGCGAAGCGGCCATCGATCTAGAACTAGTCAAGAGCTTTCCACAAAAGCTCATCTATCGCCATTCGCTGTTTCCATTGCGCCGCGAAAAAGGTGCGCTCGTCCTGGCCACTAGCGATCCACTAGATGTTTACGCCTTGGATGAAGCCGGCGCGGCGACGGGCCTGGCCATTATTCCCGTCGTGGCCGAACGAGCTGAAATTGCGCGGCTGGTCAAGAAACATCTCGGTGTGGGTTCTGAGACGGTCGAAGGCTTGCTGGCTGCGCGCAACGAAGACGACACGATTCAATTGCTAGAAGAATTGCAGACCGATGGTAGCGAACTGAGCGAAATGGCTCAGGAAGCGTCGGTGGTGCGATTGGTCAACGAGATCCTGGTCGAAGCCATCGACTCGCGCGCCAGCGACGTGCACGTCGAATCGCAAGGGTCGGGCCTGGTGATTCGCTATCGCATCGACGGCATTCTCCACACGCAACCAGTGCCACCTGAGATCAATCGCTTTCAAGCCGCGATCATCAGCCGACTGAAGATTATGGCTCGGCTGAATATCGCCGAAAAGCGTTTGCCACAGGACGGCCGCATCAAGCTGAAAGTGCATGGTCGCGAGATCGATATTCGTTTGTCAGTGATCCCGATGATCCACGGTGAAAGCCTGGTCATGCGTATTCTTGACAAAGGCGCCATGAAGTTCGACCTGCGATCGCTGGGTATGGAAGAACATACCTACAAGATTTTCAGCGAACTGATTCGACTGCCGCACGGTATCGTACTAGTGACCGGCCCAACTGGTTCTGGCAAGACGACCACGCTGTATAGTTCGCTGATTGAAATCAAGAGCGACGAAAACAAGATCATCACTACCGAAGATCCTGTTGAATATCAGCTGGAAGGTATCAACCAGATTCAAGTGCATGCCAAGATCGGTTTGACGTTTGCCGCGTCGCTACGCAGCATCTTGCGTCACGACCCCGACATCGTGCTGGTCGGTGAAATTCGCGATGCGGAAACGGCTGAGAACGCCATTCAAGCTTCACTGACCGGTCACTTGGTGTTCAGCACCTTGCACACCAACGATGCGGCTGGTGCCTATACGCGTATTGTCGATATGGGCATCGAACCATTCTTGGTCGCCAGCACAGTCGAAGGCGTTATGGCGCAGCGATTGGTGCGACGACTGTGCAAAGAATGCAAAGAAGCCTACTATCCCAAAGTCGATGAATTGCCGAGCGATTTTCCGTGGGACGATCTGGGTGGTCAACCACTCTATCGCTCAGTCGGTTGTCGTACCTGCCGCAACGTCGGTTACATGGGACGCTTTGGTATTTATGAACTGATGGTGACGACGGAAGATATTCGCCAACTGGCCCATGATCGGGTCAGCAGTTGGACAATCAAGCAAGCTGCGTTAAAACAAGGGATGCGGACCTTGCGTCACGATGCCTGGGTCAAAGCCATCGCCGGCAAGACCAGTATCGATGAAGTCATCCGCGTCACCAAGGGCGACCGCCTCGGGTAGTGCAACACAGCTCGCAGCCCGTGATTCCAAACTTCAAACTTCAAACTTCAAACTTCGTCTCCCATGCCTGACTTCGCTTATGTAGCTCGCGATACTCGCGGCCAGAAGACCTCTGGTACGCTGACGGCCAACAGCCAACGTGAAGCCATTGCGCAGTTGGATGCTCGGTCGCTGTTTCCGGTGGAATTGAAAGTCGCCAAGTCCAGTGGCGATTCGCGTGGCAAACGCGTCTCGGGCCAGATCATGGCCAACGTCTACATGCAAATGGCTGCGCTGCTCCGCAGCGGTGTGCCGTTGCTGAGGGCGATCACCGTGATCTCCAGCCAGGCGCGCAAGCCGGCGTTAAAAGTAGTGATGGAAGAGATCAAGGCGCGGGTCGAAGAGGGCGAACCACTGCCAGCGGCCATGGCGCGTTTTCCGCGCGTCTTCAGTGATATGGCCGTCAACATGGTACGAGCCGGAACCGAAGGCGGTTTCCTGGAAGATGCGCTGGAGCGCGTGGCTGCGTTCACCGAACAGCAAGAGGAATTGAAAGGCCGCGCCATCGGCGCTTTGGCTTATCCAGTTTTCTTGGGCTGTGTCGGTACATCGGTCGTGAGCGTGTTGATCGTGTTCTTCGTCCCCAAGTTCGAAACCTTATTCGCTTCGATGCGCGAAAAAGGTGAATTGCCGTGGGCGACTGATGCACTTCTAAACCTAAGCGCCTTCTTGCAGGGTTATTGGTTTGTGCCCATCATCGCGATGGTAGTGGCCATGTTCGCCTTTACGTATGCATTGCAGAGCGAAGAAGGCAAACGCACCTTCGACTGGGTCAAGATTCGCATGCCCATGTTCGGCAACATCTTCTTGAATCTGGCCGTAGCTCGTTTCTGTCGCGTGCTGGGAACGCTGCTCAACAACGGCGTGCCGATATTGAAGTCGCTCGACATCAGCGCTTCGGCGGCGGGCAATCGCATTTTGGCCCAGTCGATCAAAAAAGCCAGCGAGAACATTACCGCTGGTGAGAAACTAGCGACTCCCTTGGCTGCCTCGGGGCACTTTCCGGGTCAGGTCGTAGAAATGATCGCAGTGGCCGAAGAGTCCAATACGCTGGACAAAGTCATGGTGCAAATTGCGGACACGCTCGAACGCTCGACTTTTCGGCGTTTGGACATCATGGTCAAGTTGCTCGAGCCGCTAATGTTGTTGATAATGGCTGGCATCGTATTTTTTATCGTTTTAGCTCTAATGGTACCGCTACTTAATAGCTCCAGCATGGTTTCATCGTAAAGAGCCTTAAGAGCAATGGCTTACTGAAAAACTCACCTGTATTGTTAAGGAATCCATCCATGAAAAGAACGCGTCGCCCGCTACGCCAGGCCCGAAATCGGCGTGGCTTTACCTTGCTCGAAGTTATGCTGGTGCTAGTCATTCTGGCCGCCATCGCTGCCATCGCCGTGGTCAACATTGGCGGGATGCAGAACAAGGCTTACAAGATGACTGCATCGACCCAGATCTCCCGACTCAAAGACGGTTTGGAAAGCTACAAACTCTTCATGGGCAGCTACCCTCCGACGCTCGAAGCCATGCACGAGCCACCTAGCGACGTCGATACTTCGAAGTATGAAGTGATCTACAAAGATGGTATCCCGAAGGATCCATGGGGCAACGATTACCAATATCAACTCAACGGCGACAAATACGAACTCAGCTCGATGGGTCCCGATCGCCAGCCTGGCACCAACGACGACATCACTGGCTAACCTTTTGGCCCGCCGGTTTCAGAAACCGATTGTCAGATGAATCATGAAAACCAATTCGCGAAATGTGATTCATCTGAATATTGAGGGCCCCCGTGTAGATACGCGTTGGAGTCGCTCACTGAGTCGCATACTGGGGCGTTCTGCGGGTGTGACGCTGCTGGAACTGATTTTAGTTTTGAGCATATTGGTGGCGGTGGCCGCAATCGTAGCTCCATCGGTCGGCAGTGCGTTCAAGCGCCATCATTTGATTGCCTCAGCTGACAAGCTCCGCAACGTGTGGGATCGAGCCCGGCTGACGGCGATGAAGACCGGACAGATTCAAGTCTTCAACTGCACAGTTGGTTCAGGAAGTTATTCGGTCGCGCCGTTCATGACCGGCGAAGACGTGACGAACTCGTCAGCCGGAGCGACCATCATGACTTCGGCCGGCACGGTGGCCGAAGCCAACAAGTATGGGACGATGAACATCCCCGCTCCCGAGGAACCCGCAGAAGCGGAGTCCGGCGAGACGCTGGAAGAAGAGATCACTTTCGTCAGTTGCATGGTCGGCAGTGACATGCGTTCCTACTCGCTGGCTCAACAGCAAGGTGGTATGGCTGGAGTCGCCGCCGCCAACCAGGCCGTCATGTTTTATCCTGATGGCAGTACCAGCACTGCCGAAGTCACCATTCAAACTCCGACGGGTAAACAAAAGAGTGTTCGCATGCGCGGGCTGACCGGGGCTACGCAGGTGCTAACTCCAGGTGAACAACCGCTGGAGATCGCGCCATGAAAAATGCAACTCGCAGCCTGTCCAGTCGTCCGGCTCTATCGCTGCTGGAGGTCATCTTGGCTTTGGCCATTTTAGGCGTGGCCAGCACGGTGTTGATGCAAGCCATGCAGGTCACGGTCATGAATGCTCTGCATGCCCAGCGCGAAGCTGAAGCAGAGATCTGTGCCGAATCAGTGCTCAGCCAAATCGTGGCCGGTGCCATACCTATGCAGCCCTCGTCCACCTGGACACCCGTCGGCATCTCCGCGTCGACTTCCAAGTGGTCATACATGATCGCGCAGGTCAATGCCGAAGTCGAAAACATGATCGGCATTCAGGTTTTGATTCGCGACATGACCAAACAAGATGTTGAAGCCCCCGCGGACTTGAGTGTCATACGTTGGATCATCGATCCTTCCCTGGGCCTCGATACGCCACCGGCGGAAGAAGGAACCACCACAGACTCATCCGGCACCGGTACCGGTAGCGGAACGGGTACAGGAACTTCATCTACCGGAGGTCTAAGTGGCCAGATGTAATCCCGTAGCGGAATGCGTCAAGCATTTCGAAATCAACGTAGCGGAATGCGTCAAGCATTTCGAAACTACGAGTTCCGTTCCGATGCGAGCCGCTTCGAAAGCCTTGACGGCTTCTGCTACCAAGAGCTCTGTTTCGAAAGCCTTGACGGCTTCCGCTACCGAGGGTCGCGCTACGAAAAGAATCACACAGCGGCGAGCTGGCTTTACGCTGTTGGAACTGATGTTGGCGTTGGCTTTGTCGGTGTTGGTGGCTGGATTGATTGCGAACTTAGTCGGGATGTATTCAACGGCTTATGCCACGCGCGGTGAAGATATTCGTCGTGTGGCGTTGGCGCGTAGTGTGTTGAACATGATCGCGGAAGATTTGCGCAGCAATGTGACAGAACAGAAATTTGATACCTCTGTACTTACGCAGATGCTGACCGGTCAAAGTGCCGGGGGAGCCTCTGGGCAAACTGGCCAAGCATCGGGAACTGGTTCTGCGGGTAGCACTGGTGGTTTAACGGGAACGGGTACTGGTACCGGTGCTACAGGCTCGAGTACTGGCGCGACAGGCACTGGCGCAGGCAGTTCAACTGGTACAGGTACTTCTGGCACCGGTACCTCTGGCACAGGTGCAGAGACCACCGATGGTAGTGTAACTTCGACGGCCTTGCCGCTGGGCATTTATGGCAGCGCCACCAGTTTGTCGCTGGATATCAGTCGACTGCCGCGGCCCGATGAATACATTGCCCAACAAACAGCCATGCTGACTGGCACACTGAACGATTTGCCGGGCGACATCAAGAGCGTGGCTTACTGGATTCAGTTGCCCACCAACATGGGCGTGACCGACACCATGAATTCAGTGACTTCCACGCCAACTCAATCGGGCAATACTAGCGGTCTGGTGCGGCGCGTGCTCGATCGCGCCGTGCTGGCACATGCCGAAGAGCTTGGGCAAACCGATCAGCTTGGTCGCACTGGCGATTTGATTGCTCCCGAAGTGCTGTCGCTGGAGTTCATGTACTACGATGGCACGCAGTGGCTGACCACATGGGATTCATCGACGCAGGGCTTGCCCTGGCTGGTCGAGATCAGCTTGGCGATGCAATCCAAGTCGGGTGAAAAACGTGGGATCGTCCAGCCCGGTATCTCGCTGAGTACGATGCCCATCGATCAGCGAACCCAATATGGCATCGAAGTTTATACGTTAACCGTGGCCATCCCAGGTGCCCAGTTGCAAGCGGCAACTACCGATGGAACTGGAACTGGCACCGGCACGGATTCAGGCATGAGCTCGGTGGGATTATGAAATTGCAGCACACATTCAGTAATGCACCATTATCAAATCGCAGGCGCAGCCAGCGCGATGTGCGTGCGGTGCGATCGCTGCGTTCACCGCGTTCGCGTCGTGGATTCCTGTTGATCGTGGTGCTGCTGGTGGTCTCGGTTGTCTCACTGGCGTCGCTCAACTTTTCGCAATCCATGTTGATCGCGCATGAGGCAGCCAAACTGGACAGCCAGCGATTCCAAGCGCGGCAAATGGTTGAATCAGCCATTCAGGTGGCGCGAGTTTACGCAGCCATCGCGCCTGTTTTGCGCGAAGAGCAAGGCGGCGCATGGGACAACGCTCAGAAGTGGCAAGCCATCAACATCGTACCGCAATTGGATCCTGCCTTTCGCGGTAACGTCACGTTCATGGCTCCCAGCCTCGATCAAACTGGGATCATCAATGGCTTTCGGTATGGTCTGCAGAACGAATCAGCCAAGCTGAATCTGAATGCCTTGGTTCAAATCGATAAACTGGCCACTTCGATGGGCGCTAGTTCCCTGGGGGCCATGGCCGGCACTGGGGCAAGCGGCTCGACGGGCGGCACTCCAGGTAGCACGCCAGGTAGCAGCACCGGCGGCGGCCCGAGCGCGCAGTCTGGTCCACCGCAATTGACCGGCGGAGCGGGTGGTCCGGCGGCGGGCGCTTTCGGTAGTCTGGGTTCCGCGGCTTCGTCGCTGGCCAGCGCGGCTACAGGCTCACAAAATCTCGGGGCTACCATGCTGATGGGCATTCCTGGTATGACCGAAGATGTCGCCGATGCGATTCTAGATTTCTTGGATGAAGACGACGAGCCACGTCAGTATGGCTGTGAATACTCCGACTACTACCAAAGTTTGCAACCAGCCTATCGACCGATCAACGGCCCGTTGACTTCGATCGAACAACTGCTGCTAGTGCGCGGCGTGACTCCCCAGTTGCTATACGGTTATGATCAGAATCGCAACGGCGTGCTCGACGCCAGCGAACAACAAAACATGATGATGGGAGTGCAGCCGGGTGCCGGTCTGGGCGCGACTCCTGCGGCCACTGCCAACACGGGCACTGGGATGAGCAGCGATGGGCAGACGGAACTGACTCCACCGAGTCCACTGGGGTGGGCGCCATACTTGACCCTGCACAGTCAAGAACGCAATGTCGCAGCCGATGGAACTCCGCGCGTCAACATCAACATGGATGACCTGCAGCAATTGCAGGCTGATTTGGCAGCAGCCGGCGTCAATGAATTGTTCGCCAGCTATATCATTGCCTATCGCATCGGAGGTCAGCCGCCCCCGGGCGCAAGCACTCCGCTGCAGTCATTGCTGACGATGATGGCCACCACTGTCGATGAAGATGGCGTACTCGGCCAGCAGCTCAGTTCCATGCAACAGGCATCCCAACAATTAACCGGCTCCGGCGCAGCCGGCCAGGCGCAAAAACAACTCTGGACTTCCGAAGCCCTCGCATCGGTCGATCTGGCCACAGCTCAAGGCAGTGTCAAGTTCAATCAGATCCTCGACCTGGTCGACTCGTCGGTAACGCTGGGCGGCGCGCAAGGTGGTGGTGGCGGCGGTGGAAGCGGTGGCAGTGGTGGCGAAAACAGTCCACCTGCTGGCGATCAAGGTGGTGGGAGCGGTGGTGGCAGTAATGGCGGTGGTCAAAACCAACAGGGCCAAGGCAACTCCTTCGCTTCGCCGATCAATTCAGGTCCGCTAGCCTTGGCGGATGCTCTACCGATTCTGATGGACAAGCTGACCACAGTGGATTCGCCGGCCATGCCCGGTCGCATCAACATCATGGAATGTCCACGCGAGATATTGGCCGGCATGCCAGGCATGAACGATGAACTGGTCGAAAAAATTCTCGAAGCCCGCGTCGATGGAGCTCAGTCGGAGAACCGCAAGTTCGAAACTTGGCTAGCGGTCGAAGGCTTGGTCACGATCGAACAGATGCGTGGGTTCATGCCACTGATGACCTGTAGTGGTGATGTTTTCAAAGCTCACATAGTCGCGTATTACGAGGGCGCCGCTCCCTTCTGTCGCGCCGAAGCCATTATTAGTGGAGTCGAAGCGACTCCTAAAGTGCTCTTCTTCCGCCGCCTGGATCACCTGGGCCGAGGCTTCGATGTGGTGACCTTAGGGCAACGCACCGACGTAGGTATCGCGCCAAGCACGATTAAACGCTAACGCAGTCCAGCTTTAAGGGTTCTGGGTGGCACTGGCTATGTGCAGCATTGCCAGTGCTCCAAACGAAGCGTTTGATATTCGGTCTGCGGCTGCAGAAACCAAGGAAATCGAAGTTTGTGAGCACCCAGACGGTGGTGCATGGAGAGGTGACCATGGAGAGGTGACTGTCACCTCCCCCGCGCAGCGGGGGAGGTCGCAGACAAGGCGTTCAGCCGAAGTCTGCGGGAGGGGGCACAGCGCTACGTAAGACTTCTGCGGTACTAACCACCTTCACTGCCAAGACCCCTCCCGAATCTCGCTACGGCTCGATTCGACCTCCCCAAGGCGAAGCCTTGGAGAGGTGACTATCACCTCCTGCACCGCTGACCGAAACTTCCGCCAGCGGGCGTTGTTAAGTAGAATGAGAGTACCCCAGCCTATGGGCTTTACCCCCTAACTAGTTGAGAACCCAGCGAGTGTCCAAACAGATAATCATCGATTGGCAGCGAGACGGGTTGTTCGTGGCCATGGGCACACGGCGTGGCACGACGGTCTCGATCGATACGTTGGTAACCACAGGCGGCCAAGGCACGACCGGTTCTTCGACCGCCATCTCGACACAGCTCTACGCTCTAGCCAAGCAACTCGACTTGGCTCGGAGCGAAGCGACGGTGATCGCGCCGCGTGAAGTGCTCGAGTTCCGCGCACTGACCATTCCGCGAGGCGATGCGGATGAAGTGCCCGATATGGTTCGCTTTCAAGCTCAGCGTCAAATGGCCAACATTGGCGATACCTGGCCGCTAGATTATGTGCTCCTGCCCGATCAACCAGGCTCCGATGGTATCTCGGCATTGGCAGCCACGATCTCGCCGGCGCATATGGCTGAGATAGAAGCGACCTGCTCGGATTTGGGCATCAACTTGGTAAAAGTGTTGGCTCGTCCGGTCGAGATCGCCCGCTGGGGTGTATCCGTTGGCGGCTTGGCGAGTGCGGAAGCTGCGATGGTGATCGCCGTATCGCAGACGCATGCCGACTTGCTGGCCGTTAGTTTTGGTAGTCTGGTTCAAGTTCGCGCAGCACGCTTGCCCGAAGATCCCGCCGCCTTGGCCTCGGCCCTGGTCGCCGAGATCCGCCGCGGTTTGATGGCTGCTTCGTCGTTTCTGAACAATCAACCGGTGTCCAAAGTCGTTTTGATTGCGGCACCGGACATTGCCGAACGCGTTGAATCACAGATTGCCGAAGCGACCTCCGCCAGCGTCATGGTTGTTGATCCCTCATCGGTATTGCCAGCCAAGTTGCCGGAGCGACATGAGCTTGGACAAAGGGCCGCCAGTCGCATCGCCGCCTTGGCTGGCGTCGTCAGCAACAACAGTTCTGACAATCGCAACATCATTGACTTGAAGAATTTCAAGAAGCGGCAACCCAAGAAGGGTCGCACACGCGAATACATTTTGGCCGGCGCCGTGGCAGCGCTGCTCTTAATGGGCGGGACGTTTTGGTACTGGAGCACACACGCCAACCTGGACATGATGATCGCTGCGGAAAGCCAGCTGGAAAAAGAGAAGGCCAAGGAAGTTAAAGATCGGGCTGTGCAGGTCAAGCAGCGTGAAGATGTCGATCGTTTCCTGGCCGGATCGATCAACTGGCTCGAAGAACTGAATTATGTCGCCGCTCATGCGCCCAGCAGTCGCGATGTCATGCTCAGCAATCCTCAGTTCGAACTGAAAGAAGATCGCAACGGGGCCACGGGAAAGATCAGCTTCACCGCTGAGGCTCGAGATTCGGCTATGTTTGCCAAGCTGAAAGACGAGATGAGCGACACCGAGCATCAAGCTTTTGGGAGCGGCGTAAATCAAATGCCGACCAAGAAAGGCGAATATGCCTGGGCGGAGCGCGAAGAAATTCGAATTGGTGCTCAGGGCTGGGACCCACTTGCCAAACCGAAAAAAGCCAGCAACAACTCTAAGCCAGCTGTAAAAGATCCCGAAAAGCCGGTTGAGCAAGCTGCAGATAAAGCTACAGACAAGGACTCGGACAAGGACTCGGACAACTCAGTTGAGAAATCTGTCGAGGAAACAGCCAAGGAAACAGCCAAGGAAACAGCCAAGGAAACAGCCGACGAGCCGGCGACCAAGGCCACCGAGAGTGCTGAGGCATCCCCGGCGGCCCAGGCTTCCTCCCGTCCTTCGCGGCGCAGTCGTCGTGCACCTTCGAATTAGTTGATGCATAAGCTAATTTACTTGATACATAAAGCAATTTTGACAGCGTTCACATAAGCGGTAACAGATATGGCCATGTCACAGCGCGAAAAGTTCCTGGCGATTGCCGTAGGTGGCATCGTGGGTTTACTGGGCGTGCAGTTCGTATACAGTCGCATTCAAGCTGGTATCACGATCAAAGAGAATCAGCTAGCCGGCATCAAGAACAAGATCGACGAGCACAATCGCAAGCTGACCGATGCCAAACTGGCCACCAAGCGTTTGATGGACCTGCAAGCGCGTAGCTTGCCGGGCAGTCCTGAAAATGCCAAGAAGCAATATTCAGCTTGGCTGATGGAGCTGGCCAAAGAGTGCGGCATGGAAAATACGAAAGTGACCGACTTGGAGACCGGCGGTCTCAATAGCACGGCGTTTAAGGGATACACTTTTTCGCTCAGCGGAGACATCCGACTGGATAACCTGGTCAAGCTGCTGCATGGTTATTACAACCGTGACTACTTGCAGCGCATTCGCGGCTTGCAAGTCACACAGTTTCGCGATAATCCCGAAATGGCCAAGATCAAACTTGATACGCAAGCCATCGGTTTGCTGAAGGCTGCCGCCGACAAGAAAGCATCCTTGGCTGCCTCTGGCCGCGTTACTAAAAGTGCCGACGAGTACATCAATGACATCCTGGGTCGCAACCCGTTTGGTCCACCCAATCAAGCTCCCAAGTTTGGCCTGGCTGGTTCGATCGATGTGCCCCGAGGTAGCGAATATGTGCTCGATTTGAAAGCCACCGACCCGGACAAACGCCACTCGGTGAAATATGTACTTGTGTCCGACACGCCTGACGGCATGCGATTCGATGGCGACTCGGGCAAGATCACTTGGACTCCCAAAGAGAATGGTAGTTTCGATTTGCAAATCGAAGCCGTCGATACGGGACTGCCACCCAAGAAGAGCGAGCACAAATTAACTCTGAAAGTTATCGACCCACCGCCGCCACCGGTGGTCAAAGTCGAACCGCAGTTCGACGTGGCTTCCCAGTCGTACGTTTCAGCGGTGCTGGGCGGTCGCGATCGCAACGAACTGTGGATCCGCAGCAAGACCGATAACCAGAAGTGGATCGTGGGTGCTGGCGATGAAATTGCGGTGGGCTCGGTTAAAGCCAAGGTCGTCGAAGTCAACGTCGACGAGCAATTTGCCGAGCTAGAAACCGACGGCCGCCGCTGGATCCTCAGCATGGACGACGCCTCGCTCCAAGCCGCTTACAAGAAGTCGATAACCGACTAAGGGTACGGCATGTAGCCGATCTCGCCAGAGATTGGATGAGTCTAGCTTGGTGCATCCAAAGCCTGGCGACTTCGGCTACAGCACAGCCACCAACGAAAAAAGGCTGCCTTTTGGGCAGCCTTTTCCGGTAGCAGCAGAAAGCTACTTCTTTTTCTTCTTGTCGTCGGCTTCTTCCGTCTTGACCTTCTTCTTCTTCTTCAAGCTGAGCTTGATGACGCGGGTCTTCGGAATGCCCAGGACGTTATCGCCTTCGCTCCAACGCTCGAGTTCTGTAAGTCGCTTGATGCGCTCGACGCGCGTCATGACGTTGCGAGCCTTATTCGCCCCGGCACGCACTTTGAGGCTTTTATCTAAAGTCATCGAAAACTTCCTGAAGGCAATTTCTCTTATGTGGTCGAGGCGAAATTGTAGGCCAATCACGAAATTCCCACAAGCCCCAGATTCATTCTGGTGGCGGCGATCAGCGCTTTTGGGGCCGCGAGGCAACGGTGGGTTGGCGTGCGTTTACTACACAGGCTGGAAGCCTATGCCACAGTCACACAGGCTGGAAGCCTATGCCACACAAGCTACACAGGCTGGAAGCCTATGCCACACAAGCTACACAGGCTGGAAGCCTATGCCACACACACAGGCTGGAAGCCTAGGTCACACAATTTTGGAACTCCCACCTTTCGGTGACTAAGTGTCCAACAAGCCCCTTAATTGGCGAATCTACGCCGCTGAATTCGCTGCGGCATTGCGTCGCGCAGTTGCAATCATTTGGATGTTATTCGAGGCCATTGCAAACATCCACCCGAGGGACCGACTTTTGAGTCGTCGGCGCGGCCACAATGCGATCTCGAGCCAATGGCTTGTCAAGTGGGGGATTCATGATGCCATTGCGCGACGTTAGTGGATCGCAATCGCACCCACTGACAACTGGCGGGCACCCGCTTGGTACTGGTCGCCATTTGACCAACGATTAATCGAGGTAATCGGACCAGTTTCGCTCAGCGGTCTTGCGCGGACATCGCTGGCGCAAGAGCGCCAAAACACTCGGTATATTTAGCGCAAAATTCTTGACAGCAGCTGTTCTGAGGAAATAATCGCATGATCAGCACCAGAGATCGCCCCTGATGAACGTCGAGGGGCTTTCGTTCAGTCGCCCAACTCAATAAATCAAATCTGAATCCAGAATCGAATCGACCGCGCCGAGGTGGCGCGAGCACCGGTTCGCTGAGCATAATGTTTCCATTTCCTCGAGGGACCTTTTAATGTCAGTTTGTAAGAACGTTTTTGAAGCGATCCTAAAGTACGGTCACGACGAAGACTTCGATCCCGCACACAACGAATACTTCTTGCCTACCGATGCACCAGCTGGTTCATCTGAGAAGATCGAGATTCTTCGCCGTCGCGTCGAACTGGGCCAACCGCTGTGGCACGGCGATGACCGCGTCGATTACGCAGGCTTGACCGGCGTGATCCGTCCGCGCGAGTAATCCGCACGGCTAGCAGCGCGTGTGGTCAGAGCTTCCAGCTCAGAGCCACACCTTGGTAGACTATTGAAACCCTCTGGAGATCACTTGGTATCCAGGGGGTTTTTTGTTTCCCCAACCACTCCCCCGCTATTCAGCATTTCACACACGTCGAATCTCAAATTTCAACCTACCAGATCGATAAACACTTCCAGCAACTGCGTCGTTGGCTGGATATGGAGACCCAGGCCGAACGCCAGCGACTAATGGAACGCCGTCGCATCCGTTCGCCTCAAGAAGCCGAGCGCCGCGGCGAAACGCTGATCAATTTGCTGATCGTGGACCATGATGTCGGCTTGGGCGGTCGTTTTTTATTGACATTCTCCAAGATTGGGGCCAGTGAACTGCCCTGGAATCGCTTTCGAGTTGGTTCGCCGGTGGTTATTACTTCCAATGATCTGGAGTCATCGGCCTCCACAGCCGGAGTGGTCAGCAAACGTACTCAATCCATCATTCAGGTGGCAACCGAAGACTGGCCCGAAGGCGACACATTTCGGCTGGACATGTCCAGCGACGAAGTCACGCGGGGCCGACAATTGGCGGCGATGAACGCAGCCGTCGATGCCCGCGGCCGTCCAGCGGTGCTCCGCGATGTGCTGCTGGGGCTGCGCGAGCCTCAGTTTCCAAAATCGCCAGCTGGACTATCAGCTGCAGAAGGGCCCGGTGTCCGGTCGTCGCATCTAAATGCTTCGCAGGAGTCAGCGGTGCAGTTTGCACTGGAGGCCTTCGATATTGCGATCATTCATGGACCTCCCGGTACTGGCAAGACTACCACCGTGGTCGAACTGGCTCGGCAAGCTGCACTCAGTGGCCAGAAAGTGCTCGCCTGCGCGCCAAGTAACACGGCGGTCGATAATCTGCTGGAGCGATTGGCCCACTTTGATTTGCGGGTTGTGCGCATCGGCCATCCGGCTCGAGTTCAAGAAGAACTGCAATCACATACGCTCGACGCATTGGTTGAGAGTGATCCGGCGATGGAACTCGTACAAGATCTAATGCGCGAAGCTGAGCAACTGGCGCGTAGTGCCAGCAAGCCCCGTCGAGCCAGGCCTGAACCCGGCGAACGTCAAGCCAGTCGGCAAGAGATCAAACGGCTAAGAGAAGATGCGCGGCGCCTAGAGAAACAAGTCATCGCTGGTTACCTCGATCGTGCCGATATCATTTGCGCGACCACTACGCTCGACCCTGAGATGTTGGGTGATCGCAAGTTTGATTTGACGATTATCGACGAAGCGTGCCAGAGCACCGAACCGGGATGTTGGCCGGTAGTGCATCGCACTGGCCGCCTGGTGCTGGCCGGCGATCATTGCCAATTGCCGCCCACGGTGCTGTCGGTCCCCGCGGCCAAAGAGGGTTTTGCGATCAGCCTGATGGAGCGGCTAGTGAAATTGTACGGGCCGTTGGTCACACGCCAGTTAAACGTGCAATACCGTATGCATGAGGACATCATGGAGTTCTCGTCCAAGACCTTTTATGGCGGGAACTTGATAGCCGACGATAGTATTGCGCTTCGCGATAGTTACACCGTGGCTGATGGGGCCGGCCATGGCGATGCGCCTCTGAAGTTCATCGACACAGCCGGCGCGGGCTATGACGAATCGCAAGAGCCCGACGGCGAAAGTCGCTTCAATGCCCAAGAGGCGCAGTTGGTAATCAAACAAGCTCAAGAGTTATTGGCCGCCGGCTATGCACCTGCGGACATCGCCATCATCGCTCCGTATGCGGCGCAAGTGCGACTGCTCAGGCAACTCGCGCCCGACCGCGCAATCGAAGTCGACACTGTCGATGGCTTTCAAGGTCGCGAAAAGGAAGCGGTCATCATTACGCTGGTGCGCTCCAACTCCACCGGCGAAATCGGTTTTCTAGGGGACACTCGGCGCATGAATGTCGCTCTCACGCGTGCACGCCGCAAACTGATCGTGATCGGTGACAGCGCCACGCTCGGCGGGCACCCCTTCTATTCAGCACTGCTGGATTACTTCGAATCCAAATCCAGTTACCAATCGGTATGGTGCAGCTAACAGTCACCTCTGCAAGGCTTCGCCTTGGGGAGGTCGAATCGAGCCATAGCGAGATTCGGGAGGGGTCTTGGGAGATGCGAGTGGTTAGTACCGCAGAAGTCTTGCTTAGCGCGATGCCCCCTCCCGCAGACGAAGGCTAAACGCCTCGTCTGCGACCTCCCCCGCTGCGCGGGAGAGGTGACAGTCACCTCTGCAAGGCTTCGCCTTGGGGAGGTCGAATCGAGCCTTAGCGAGATTCGGGAGGGGTCTTGGGCGTTGCGAGTGGTTAGTACCGCAGGAGTCTTGCTTAGCGCGGTGCCCCGTCTCGCAGAAATCGGCTGAACGCCTCGTCTGCGACCTCCCCCGCTGCGCGGGAGAGGTGACAGTCACCTCTCCAAGGCTTCGCCTTGGGGAGGTCGAATCGAGCCTTAGCGAGATTCGGGAGGGGTCTTGGGCGTTGCGAGTGGTTAGTACCGCAGGAGTCTTGCTTAGCGCGGTGCCCCGTCTCGCAGAAATCGGCTGAACGCCTCGTCTGCGACCTCCCCCGCTGCGCGCAACGCTGTGAAGCATTTTAACTTGCAAAAACTGGGCTTCCATAAATTGCCAAAGGATGAAAAAAGGCCAGATTCCCCCAAGCACTAACTGAAACCTATCAGTCAGAAAGGAATCTGGCCGTGAGTCGCAAGCAACGAGCAAAGAATAGATCACGAGTTATCAAACGTAGGGCCAAACTCGAGCTGGTCAAGAATCGTGCATTGTTCAAGGAGCTCGTGGAGCTCATCCTTCCCTCAGGAGCATTATTTGCCAAAGGCCAGTTCCATGGCAATGCCACTTGGCAGGGAGAACAGTTAGCCGCACAAGCTTTGATTTGGACATGGCAAGAGTGTAAGAATGTGACCGATTCATTTGCCCAGTCGATTGAGACTTGTCATGGCTTGGGACTCACGAAAATTGCCCGGTCTTACACTGGGATGATGAACGTATTGACCAACAACCAGGAAGTTCTCCGAATTGGCATTCGCGCTCGCCTTCATTTGCTGGCGAAACTGTGGGGAGATCGTTTTTACCGCACCGATGGCTGGGTACTAATGGGCTTTGACGGTTCTAGAGCGACGGTACCACGTTCGGTTTCAAATGAAGAGGCATTCTGTGCGCCTAACTACGGTAAGGGAAAAAAAGCCCGTTACAACGACAACAAAGCGCAGAGGCAGAACAAGAACTCCACGTCGATGAACAAGCCACGCAAGAGAGCCGAAAAGCCTGCACCGCCAGAACCGCAAATTTGGATGACAATGGTGTGGCACATGACTATGCGATTGCCATGGACCTGGCGGTTCGGGCCTTCTAACTCCAGTGAGCGTCACCACGTTCGCGACATAATTGAGCAAGAGGAATTTCCGACAGGCACCCTATTCACTGGCGATGCAGGTTTCGTTGGTTTTCAATTATGGAAGTCGATTGTGGAAGCGGGGCATGACTTCCTAGTACGAGTCGGGGGCAATGTAAAATTGCTCAGTCAAAACACGGATTCTAGAACGCAGGATGATGGAACGGTTCTGTGCTGGCCTAAAGACCAAATGGATAAAGGTGTTCCGCCACTGCGACTTCGCTTGGTTCGCGTAACGGTTGGAAAAACGAAAATGTGGATGCTGACCAGTGTGTTGAATGAGGACGAACTAACCATCGAACAGATTGCAAACTTCTACAAGCAACGGTGGTTGATCGAGGTCGAGTTTCGTGGGCTAAAGCAAACGGTCGACAAACAAAAACTTCGTTGCCGCAATCCCGAACGATCATTGGTTGAAGTCGAGTGGTCTTTAAACGCGATGGCATTGGCGGAACTGTTTGCACTGCGAGCCCAAATATCAGCAGCGACGAAAGAGAAGAAAAAGAAAAAAGACAAGAAGGAGAAGAATCGAGACTATACCCCCAATGACCGAAGTCTGGCAAACACGCTACGAGTATTGCGCAAATACATGCGTAACTTGAATGAGAGTAGCCAACCAAACCAGCTAACGCTGGATCTGATCAACGCAGTAGTACAACGATATAACAACACCACCGACAAACGCGCGCGCCATAGACCCAAAGACGCTGAAAAGAAATCGCTGGGTGAACCAACCATTCTCAAATTGACTTCTCGGGAACGGAAGAAATTAACGGAACTCGAACTCAAAAACGCCGCATAAAATGCTTCACAGCGTTGCGCTGCGCGGGAGAGGTGACAGTCACCTCTCCAAGGCTTCGCCTTGGGGAGGTCGAATCGAGCCTTAGCGAGATTCGGGAGGGGTCTTGGGCGTTGCGAGTGGTTAGTACCGCAGGAGTCTTGCTTAGCGCGGTGCCCCGTCTCGCAGAAATCGGCTAAACGCCTCGTCTGCGACCTCCCCCGCTAAGCGGGAGAGGTGACAGTCATGTCGTCGGGGACGGTTGTGCGGGCCGGTGGCGCGTAGTCGCGCCTTGCGCAAGCGGATTTATCAATTGCGCCAAGCTCTAGTGAACTAATGTTCCCTTGGGAGTTGGCCCGGCTCCGACTGGTATGATTTAACGTGTAGGTCTTGTGAGGTTCACGATGAGTTCCCCACTTCAGCCATCGGATTTAAAAGAGTTGCTGGCTTCGGCGCAGCTGCCGGCATTGCCGCAATCGGCTATTAAACTAATTGAGCTCTCCCAAGACGCCAGCAATGGTCCTAACGAGTTCTCGAAACCGATCGAAGCCGACGCGGGTCTGATGGGCCAGGTGTTGCGATTTGTGAATTCGAGCTACTTTGGATTCTCACGCGAGATTGCCAGTGTCAAACAAGCTATCGCGCTGGTGGGCGTTCGAACGATCAAGAACTTTGCACTCTGGAGTGCGGTCTTCAGTCTGATTCCCAATCCCAAGTTCGGTCCCTTCGACTTGAAGAACTTGTGGCAAGACTCGCTGCGTCGAGCCATCTTTGCTCGCCTGGCAGGGCGCCATTTAAAACTGTCCAACGCAGAAGATCTATTTGCAGCCGCCTTGTTGCAAGACATGGCCATTCCGCTATTGCTCAAAGAGCTGCCAGAACAATATCAAGGTTTAATCGAGCGCTGCTCGCAGGAACGCATGCGATTGTCCCAACTGGAACGACAGCTATTCGGTTGGGATCATGCCGAAGCGGCCGCTGGTTTGGTGCGCAACTGGCGATTGCCCGAAGAGTTTGCAGTGCTGATTGAACGCCATCCCAACTTGGACGCTCTATTAGGTGCGACGCCACCGATGCGGGACGCAGCCGCTGTGGCTCTGGCCGCCCTATTGCCCAGCTGTCGCGATGACCAATGGGACGAACGTGATGAATTTCTGGCTGGCTGGGAACGGCTGATGCCCGCAGCCACCAGTCTTTTGGGCGAACTATTGGTCGAAGTCGACCAATCGTTCGAAGAGTTTGCGCCCATACTCAAGCTGCCTGTACCGGATCGCAACCTGACCCAGTGGGTGACCACAACTCCAGTTTGAGCTGGCGGCAAAGCGGTAGCGGAATACGTCGAGCATTTCCGGTTTGGCGTAGCGGAATGCGTCAAGCATTTCGATCATCCGCATCGACGTTCCCCCGTCATTCTCGAAAGCCTTGACGGCTTCCGCTACTTCGAAAGCCTTGACGGCTTCCGCTACCCTCGCGCGGGCAGCGTTCGTCTATTAGGGGGGCAGCGCCCTGATTTCGGCCTGAGCTGGAACCCGGCTTTTGGGCAAGTATAATGAGAAGCGGTCGATCCTCTTCTTTTTTGCTGCCCACCTTCGCGGGATGGTCTTATGTTGAAATTGCTTGGCGTAGTCTTGGCCTGGGCTGGAATTCGGAAATTGCAACCTGCCTACGCCCCGGCTCGACGAGTTGCCTGTGCGCTGGCTGTTCTGGGCACGCTGGCTTCAGTGGGCTCAGCCCAAGTGGCTGATAATCAGTTGAAACTCATGGGTTTGCAATCCATGTGGCGAACTCAATTGGATATGCCATTGGAGTCGGGCAGCATTGTCTCGGCACAACTGTGGACCAATCCCAGTGCCAAAAAGGTCTACGCCGAATTGACGTTGCCGGTCGGTTCCGGAGCGGGCAATCGCACGCTTCGCGCCCAGGCCAAGCTGGCCGAGGACGGCACGACTTGGTTGATCGATGAAGCCAAAAAAGAAGTCGAGACTCGGGCTGCCCGGATGCTTGGTCGGTATGCCGGCACACCAGCCGTCGAAGTCAGCGAGCCGCTAATCTACTTGGTTTTTGTAACTAGTGACGGGATAGTTCAGACTTACGATGCCGAGACCGGCGAGCAACTTTGGCAGAACTCTTGCGGTTCGGTGACGCATCCAGCGGCTCCGGCTGGGTTGGGTGACTTGGGCGTTGCCGTAGCGCAAGGCGATACACTGTTTCTGCTGGACTGGAAAACCGGTGAACACATTCAACGTCGGCGCTTGGATCGAGCGACTTCGACCGGTGTGGCGGTGGTAGGTTCGATGGTCTTTACCTCCAGCCACGCTGGTCAAATTCAAGGTTTCGACTTGACCGAGGAAGATGCACCGCCATTTTCATTCCGCCTTTACGGACGTTGCATTTCGCCTCCGGCTACCAGCGATCGCGCTCATCATCTGGCTGCCTTTGCCACGGATGCCGGTTTAGCAACGCTGATATCGGCGGCAGATAAAGTTGGACCTTGGTTCAACGTAACCTCGCGCGAATCAATTGCCGGCCCGCTCACCTTCATTGGTGATGCACTCTATCTGTGCGACTCCGGCGGGCAATTGTCCAAGGTTGCCTTGGATCGCGTGGGCAAAGTCGAATGGCGATTTATGATCGGTGACGCCATGCTCGCTCCGCCGATGGTCATTGGTAAAACTATTTACGTAACCAACGAAGTGGGACAATTGAGCGCCGCTGATGACACCAACGGCTATCCAATTTGGCCACAAGCCACGTCACGCGTCAAAGCGATTCTGGCTGGCAACAAAGACCGAATCTACTGCCGCACGTTAACCGACCGCCTGTTGATCGTCGATGCGAAGAGCGGCAAGGAGTTGCAGTCTACCGGTGAATCGCTCGTCGGATATACGCTGGTCAACCAACTCAACGATCGGCTGTACCTGGTATCGGCAGCCGGACAGGTTCAATGCGCGCGACCGATGGGCAAAGAATACATGACGCCTATCTTCCACCAACCGCTGCCGGTGGCCACAGAAGAGGACAAGCCCAACGCCACTCAGGAAACTCCGGAAATGGAAGCCGACGATACGGCACCGGCGACCGGAGAAGACCCGTTTGGTGCTGACGCGATGGAGCCAGCCGAAGCCACCTCCGATGCATCGGATCCCTTCGCTCCCTCGGGCGGCTTCTAAGCTGGCTTCCGCATTTGATAAGTCAGAACGACGAATACAACTAGCACAGTTTCGCTAGTCGAGCATTTTTGGTTGCTGGGTAGGCTTTGCCCAGCAAGTTTTTCAGCCACCGGTAAGCCGCTTCTTTGATGGCGGCCACGACTTTTGCTAGCATTTGCCTCAGGCCTGGTTCGATGAACTCAGTCAGCCTGAGTGCACGACTGATTGCCTACCGCTCCCACGATTTACGGCAAGACAGTCTGGCAAGGACAGGTGTTGAAATCCGTGGAGAACAAAAGATGATTCGAACTGCAAGTTGGCGGGCGCTACCCTGCCTGGCGGTGTTGCTGGCCATTGGTGCCAGCGCCGTGCGGGCCGACGATCCAGGCGTCCCGAAGTCGTTGCCACTTTCGACAACGACCAGTCTAGGTGGCTACGATGCCATCATTGAAAAGCCACTCACGATTGCTCAGCAACGCGCCCGATTTGAGGCCGATCAGCGCATGTTGCGGATGCAGTGGAACAAGTGGATTGGTTACGAACCGTTGCGGCCTAGCATGCCCAACGCGCTGACCAACAACGAGATGAATCCCAACTACATGCAACCGGTGCGCTACCGACCGGTGTGGAGTGTTTGGAATTACGGATCTCGTATCTGGTAAGCCTTACTGGAACCCCGCTTGGCCGGTGCACGACCTAGGTTTGCGGCATCTTTGTGTGCCCCGAGGCCATACCCGTCGCAGTAGAGTGTGTCTGAATGGACCTCGCAGCTTTCGAATCTGCCCGAAGATTTGAATGAGACAGTGGACGCCGAAGTTGCAGCAAGTGGTTCGTTGCGGCGAACCAAAAGTGCTGCTGGCCGTGAGCGGACGCTGTCGCGGGAGTCAGCGATGAGTACACTTGACAATTTGCTGGCGGGCACCTACCTTCAACATGAGTTTTCAATCGCAGAGTTCTTATCGACTTCCTATTCGCTGGTCGCCGATTCTGCCCTTGGAAGTAAAGCACCTTTTGAGAGTTAACCTACGCGCTATCAATTATGACGCAAACCGGCTCGCTGTTGATTATTACCCGACATATTATCAGGCAGCGCTGATCCAGGGAGCGTAGTTCGTTCAGTTGAACGCGAAGAGACATTCAAACCCCTGGAGCCCAAAAGCTTCAGGGGTTTTTTATTTAAAGAACTGTGGTTCCGCTAACCCGTGATCCCATTGGTAAGTCCCTTAACTTGGCAGTTCGCCCGTGAGCCATACTACTGTCCAAAGCCGAAAGTCGCTTTCCATGAGCCTTGACTCGCCACGCACGATTGCCATCTACGACACTACGCTGCGCGATGGATCGCAAGGAGAAGGCATTAGCTTTTCCCTGCAGGACAAGTTGGCCATTGCCAGTCGCCTGGCCGAGTTCGGTGTAGACTACATCGAGGGCGGTTACCCGATGTCCAATGAAAAGGACGCCGAGTTCTTCGCTCAGGTGCGCAAGCTCAAACTTGGCTCTTCACGGGTCTGCGCCTTCGGCATGACGCGGCGGCGCGGATTGAAAGCGTCCGAAGATCCCGGCATGCAAGGGTTGCTATCGGCGGAGACACCCGTGTGTACGGTCGTAGGCAAGAGTTGGGACTTTCATGCCACCGAAATTCTGTCGGTGTCGTTGGAAGAGAATCTGGCCATGATCGGTGACAGCGTGGAGTTTTTGGCGCGGCACTGCGAAGTGGTGTATGACGCTGAACACTTTTTTGATGGCTACAAAGCCAATCCCGAGTATGCATGTCAAGCGATTCACACAGCAGCCCAAGCCGGTGCCAAGTGGATTGTCCTGTGTGATACCAACGGTGGTACGTTGCCTGAAGATGTGTCACGGATCGTCATCGCTGCCCGCGCGGCGATCGCGGATATCAGTGGAGTTCAATTTGGCATCCATTGCCATAACGACGGTGAACTGGCCATCGCCAATACTCTCTCGGCGGTGGATGCCGGCTGCAATCAAGTCCAAGGAACGATCAACGGCATTGGGGAACGCTGCGGCAACGCAGACTTGATCTCAACCATGGCTAACCTGGCCTTGAAGAAGAAAGGCTATCGAGTGCTCGATGGTCGTTCCCTGGAACACTTAACCGAACTATCGCGGTTTGTTTATGAGACAGCCAACCTGCAGACACGCAACGGGCAACCCTTCGTCGGTCAAAGTGCCTTTGCACACAAAGGCGGCATGCATGTGCACGCGGTCAACAAAGCGGCCCACACCTATGAACATATGTCGCCGGCCCTAGTCGGCAATGAACGACGCATTTTAGTCAGCGAGCTGTCGGGCCGATCCAACATTGCCGCCTTAACTACGCGGCACAATATTCAGAACGATCGCGGCTTGATGGAAAAGATCCTGGCTGAAGTGGTCCGCTTGGAGAACCAGGGTTACCAATACGAAACCGCTACCGGTTCTTTCGACCTGCTGGTGAAACGCTGTGCCGGGCAATTCACTCCGCACTTTGAAACGATCAAGTATCGTGTAGTGGCCGGTGATCGCGATGCGATTCACCATCGCGAGTTTGCAGAAGCCATCATCAAGCTCCGCGTCGGTGACATCGAGAGGTTCGAAGCCGCTGAGGGCCATGGTCCGGTCAACGCACTCGACGCCGCCTTGCGTAAATGCCTTCATGACTTCTACCCAGAACTAGCCAAGATGCAGCTGGTCGACTACAAGGTGCGCGTCGTCAACGGCCGTGAAGGCACCGCCGCCAAGATCCGAGTCAACATCGAAAGCAGCGACGGTCATCAAAACTGGGGCACTATCGGAGTCAGCGAAAACATCATCGAAGCCAGTTGGAGCGCCCTGGTCGACGCCGTTGAATATAGACTGCTCAACGTCACCCAACGCACCGCCTCGTAGTCAGTAGCGGAACGAGGTAGCGGAACGAGGTAGCGGAAGCCGTCAAGGCTTTCGGCATTGATTTACAACGACGAAACGAATTGCCGAAATGCTTGACGCATTCCGCTACGTGAGTTCGAAATGCTTGACGCATTCCGCTACGTGAGCATTCCGTTAACGGTTGGCTAGTTCCTGGGTCAGTTGCTCGGCTTCAGCTTTTGTGAACTGCGTTTGTTCCAGGCTGACCTGTTTGAGCTTGGGTTGACTCTTCAACCACTGACTGCTGGCAGCACTGACCTGGGTGCCGCTGAGCCATAAAGTTTCCAGGGCTGGCAAGCGATCGATGGCTTGCAGTTGGCTATCGGACAGGGTGCAACTGGCCAGGTCGAGCTCGGTCAACTTGGGATGCTTGGCCAACTGTTTGAGAAACTCAGCGTCGGCTGGCAGCCCTTCCAGGCTGAGCCGCTGGAGATCTTGCAAGTCGCTTAGCCAACCAAGATCGCGCGGGTTGGCATTCGTGAATGACAAGTCCAACCACTGCCAGTGTTTTAATTGGCCAACTCGTTGCCAAGACTCAGCGGACAGATAACTTCTGCTCAGCACGAGGTCTGTATTTTGCTCAGTGGCACACGCGAGCGGTGCCATTGATTGCACGTGTCGATCGCGAACTAGCAAGAAATGAACATAGGCGCGCTGCGCATCACTACCGAACAGTTCCCATAACTGCTTGTCAACCGACTGTCCCTGATAGGTAGCCACGATCGCTCGAAAGAATGCGGCTCTCGAAAGCTCCGCATCATACTGGTCCAGGTGCTCGCGGCCTTGGCGGGCGTTGTCATCATCCGGTGGCAATAACTCATCCGTGGACGCGGGTAAGCGCCGGTCCAGAAAAAAGTGCGCTAAACCGGCAGCGTGTGTATAGAGCTTGCCCAGATCTTTTTCATTCTTCCAAGTTTCCAATGTCAAGGCCTGCAGTTTCTCGGGCTCGACCCAGTAGCCATCATGTAGCGATCGATAGCGGGCGGCTTGCATCCGCGGCGCGAGCCAACCGCCCAATCGCCAATGGTTGTCGCAATCGGTTAGCGATTCCATGTACAGCGCGATCGCTTCGACCAACCAAAAACCGTCGCGCTGTCCGGCCTGCGTGCTGCCTTTTAATTGAGAGGCTTCAGCCAGTAACTGGTGAGTCAACTCGTGATACAGCGTGGCGGAGAGGTTGGGGTCGGGATAGAAGAAAGACATTTGTCCATCGGGACTGTAATAACCGACCGAGACGCCGATATTGCTTTCGCTTACTCCGAGTGTCTTCAGATAGTCGTCACGATCCTTGCAGATGACTACATCGATCTGATGGCGTTTACTCCAACTGGTATTGCGGCCAGCCAGGCGACTGGTGGTCACGTTAGGTGGTGCCCACAATGGATAGAAGGCTTGAGTCCACAACACATAGAACTCTTCAAGTTGCCTGGCGATTTCCAACGTAGATGTCGCATCGCTGTGGCTGGTGACTTTGAAGTTGGTGGTTTCCATGCGCAAGTAGGAGCCGCCCGGCCAACCAAACTTGGGATGTACTGTGTTAACTGGACGCGGTCTACCTTTGATATTCAGGCCGGCCAACAACGTGCCCAACACCCGTTTGATATCGGCCTGAGCCGCATCCTCACGGGCTGCGTGCCACAAAGCCAGGTAGGCTTGCCATTCATCGCCTGAGCCCGCATGCTGCTTGGCCTGGCTAAACCAGTGCTGCGCGTGTCGAGTGCGCGCGCTGTTAAACGCGTTCAACCACTTGGCGTGCGCGCCCTGGCTGGCCTGATCGTCAGCGGCGGCCGTGTCGCTTGCCAGTGGATTGCTTGCCAGTGGATCGTTAGGCAGTGGCAGGTAAAGCAGGTGCGCATCGGACTGATTGCTTACTAGCCACCGTTGCATAAGCTGGCGTTCGGCCTGGAGATTCAGTTTGACGCAAATTCCATCCAACCGTGCGAGTTCGGCCGCCATGCCCGTTGGGTCCAGCGGCGGCGCTTCTTGAGCCACCGCCCAGTTCTGGACCAGGCAATTAATGATCGATAGTAGTAGGCACCAGCCTGTCAATTTCACAGATGCACTCCGTTTTGGTCCCTAAGCACGACGACACGTAGTTGACGTCGCCAGACTTTGGCTCTTCCCAGACTGTAGCAGAAGTCGCCACCTGTTCATCATAGCCTCATTCGGTGTAGCCAGATGATGAGTATGCCGATGCAGGCAACTGGGGGGCCTTCCAGGGCCACCCAGTACCATGGCAGTCCGACTTGGCTGTCGATCCATAGCAGCGACAAGCCTAAGGTGATATTGAGCCAACCTAACACACCGATAAGAGGTTGATACCTGACAATGTTCGTCGAGATGGCTCCGACGAATACGCCGTGAGCAAAGTACATCAAGGCGCATGAACGCGCCAGGTATTCAAAGATTGGTTCAGATGGCGCTGGGCCGAGCCCCAACAGTCGATGGCCTGTGTCCATCCAACTGAGCGGCATAAAGGCGGGGACGATGGCCGAGCATAGGAATGCACACGACAGCCAGAGCAGCCACTGAGTCCACTGTTCAATCGAGGGAGACCGAGGCGATATTTCTTTCGACATAGGTACAGTGCCTTCAAAAACACCCAAAACCGGCTAGATGCCTCTTGTATTAAAGCTGAAAAGCTGGCAAATTTCACACGCCCCGACGACTCAATTGGTGCATTTATCTACGAGAGGCCCGCAATATGTCAGACGCTCCGGTGAATCGTCCCGCTGGTGATGACCAGCTCTGGTTTGGTCACCCCCCGCAACTCGCACGACTGTTCACGACCGAGATGTGGGAGCGTTTTGGTTATTACGGGATGCGGGCCATCCTGGCCTTGTACCTGACCAAACACTTCTTGTTTGGTGATCATACGGCCAATGGCTTATATGGTGCATACACTTCGCTAGTCTATTTGACGCCGTTGATTGGCGGTCTGCTGGCCGATCGCTTCTTAGGCAGCAAACGCTCAGTTAAGCTGGGCGCGATCCTCATGGCCATCGGCTACTTCGGCCTGTGTTATGGGGGCCAACAGGCCAAGCCCAAACTGATTCTCCATCCCAATACCGACAAGAGCGTGGTCTACGATGTCTCGGTTGAGAAAGTCGACGGTGCGTCGAAGTACAGTGTCAAAATGGATGGAGTCGATTACACGTTCAGCGGTTTGGAAGATGGCAGTCTGGTGCTGACGCCCAAAAGCGCGACGCCAGCCACCTCCGATGCGCAACCCGCAGCCCCAGCCGATACGCCACCGATCGTTTATCCCAAAGGCAGTTTCCGATCCAACGGCGAGCGTGATCCGTTTTGGGTTAACCTGCTGTTCTTGTCGCTTTCGTCAGTGATCGTGGGTAATGGGTTCTTCAAGCCCAACATTTCGACGATGGTGGGTTCGCTGTACGAACCTGGTGATACCAGGCGCGATGCGGGCTTTACGATCTTCTACATGGGTATCAATCTGGGTTCGACGCTATCGCAGTTTTTGTGTCCATGGCTAGCCGAAAACGTGGGTTGGTGGGCAGGCTTTATGGCGGCAGCTGTGGGGATGTTGGTTTCCTGGACGCTGTTCCAGTTCGATGCCGGACGGCTGAAAGGATATGGTGACCCACCACCGGACGCTACGCGCAGGGCAACGATGACCATTTACATCGGGGCCTTGTTGGCGATTCCATGCATGTGGTTCCTGCTTCACAACACGATGGTCAGCGCCGAGGCGGCTTCGCTATCAGCCGAGGAAGGCACTGGTCTGATTGGTTACCTCGCCTCATTGCCACTACTAGGCAAAGTGTTGTTTGCGGTGTTCTTGGTTTCCACCATTGGCATACCGCTGTGGGCATTTACGGCTGGCACCCGCGAAGAGGGCGAGAAGATCTTGGTCGCCATTGTGCTGATCGTCTTCTCGGTAGTGTTCTGGATGTTGTTCGAGCAAGCTGGTTCGTCGCTGACGTTGTATGCTGATCGCAATACGGATCGTCGGATTTGGTTAGGCTTTTGGACTTACGAAATGCCTGCGGCCCAGATCCAAATTTTCAATGCGCTGTTTATTGTGATGTTCGCACCAGTCATGTCCTGGCTATGGGGCGCGCTGGCGCGACGCAAAATGGAACCCTCACTACCAGTCAAGTTTGCGATCGCGCTGATGCTGGTTGGCTTGGGTTTCTTGGCGCTGGTGTTCGGGGCCAGGTTCGCTGATAGCAATTTCCAGGTTGGTTTGTTCTGGTTGGTACTAGCTTATTGGTTTCACTCGATTGGCGAGCTATGTCTATCGCCAGTTGGACTGTCCATGATTACCAAACTCTCGATGGCCCGCATCGTGGGTCTGATGATGGGCGTATGGTTTCTCTCATCCTCGGTCGCACAATATGTTGCTGGCGTGGTAGCTCAAGTGGCCGCTGTCGATACAGTTGCGGGCCAAGTGACCAATCCCGAGTTGGCGTTGAAGACTTACCTGGGTGTCTTTCAGATGATTGGCATATGGGGAATCGGATTCGGATTTGCCTTGCTCATAATGGCCCCTTTCCTCAAACGCATGATGCACGGCGTCCGCTAACTGGAGTCGTAGAGCGGCTGTCCCCAGCCGCTCAGCACCCTCTAATCAATTCTCGACCGACCGAGTGGTGTTTGGCTCAGCAGGAGCATTCACCCTCCCGAGACCAACGGTTGGTTGAAAATGGGGTTAGAGGGTGCGGAGCGGCTGGGGACAGCCGCTCTACAACAACTTCACAGCGGTCTGCTTATGCGGCGCGCTGGACGGATGCTGAACTCTCAGAGACTTTGCTCTGGCGCGCGTTCTGGCTGGCGCGTTGCCATAGTTCCCAGATGGCGCCGCTCAGGCTGACTCGTTCGCACTGGTGATAGAGCGAGTCTGCGGCCAATCCGGCTTGCAGGCGACGATGAGCCTGGCCCAAGCTGTGATAGGGGATGCTGGGGAACAAATGGTGCAGCGCATGGTAACGCGTGCCCACTGGCCCCCACAGTTCGGTAATCCACGCTCGATGTGGATAATTCAAACTGTCTAACAACTGTTCTTCGAAGGACAGCTCGTCGCCCTGACCAACCCAACGATGTGCGCCCAGCGTACGGATGTTGTTGAGCATGATCAGCGAAACGCTCAGTGCATAAGCATGCAGCCAAAACTGTCCGAAGAGCGTCCCCTCGACGAGTGGCCCGCGCACGATCAGGAACATACACCAGGCAAAACAAGCCACTTCTTGTAGGGTCATCAAGTGTCGCGCGCGTGGTCCAAAGTCACCCCGCATGTAAAACACATCCACTACGAGCGTGCTGGCATGCGTCTCTACCAATTCGCGGAGCTTGGGCCAAAACCAGGCGATAGGCGTCAACACTAAAAATCTGAAAAATGCCAAGGGTGGAACCACAAATGCCGCCAGGATAAACAGCACGATGTAGATAGGATGTTTGTGGCTGAGTTCCAGGTACTCGCCATCGTGATCGGTTCCGTAGCTCTTGCGGCGATGGTGATCGACATGCGGGTAGTACATGAATGACGGAATCAAACACGGAATGCCGCACAGTAGATTCCAGACGATGCGAAAGGCGCGAAAGGTATCGCTGCGCAGGTGCACCAGTTCGTGGATAAACATCACTGCCCGCATGTACAGTATCGCGGCCACCGCGAACATCGCCAGGCGCACAAACCAAAACGCTACTCCGCTCAGCGGCAGCCAATCCGCCGCCCGAATCTCAGCGCCCAACAGCACATGAGCGCAGCAAATCGTGGCCAAGAAATCCGTCCAGTAGATCCAGGGATTGGGCCGTCCCAAATCCTTCACTAAGGCCTTGGCTTCTTTGAGCGAGAAAGCATTCATATTTCCTTCACCGGAAAAATGGAGTCAGCGGCGCAAGTCTGGTTCAACGGGGACGGTGAAGCACCTGCTGAGCCGTACACCGTGTTTACAAACCCATTTTCGGAATTCCGACACTTTATGATTTAAAAAACTTCACCCGGCCGGCCTCAAATGCACATGGGGCGGCGTTGTGCCATAATGTAGATTGGCCGCAGAGTTTTTCCAGCTTGACCAACTTTGAAAGGATACGATCCGTGGTGCGTGGCATTTCAGCCTGGGGGCTGTTCTTCATTCTTGCGATCTTCCATGCCAACGCGTCACGTATGATCGTTGCTCAAGACGCCGAATCCTTGCTGGCCGACGAGCAAGCCGCCTTCAATGCGGCAGCTGACGCGGCGGCGGTTTCGGTGGTGCAGATCGAGACCTTCGCAGGCCTAGAAAAAGTCGAAGGCGAGATCATTTCCGACGGTCCGACTACCGGCACCATCGTCGGCAAAGATGGTTGGATCATTTCTAGCTTGTACAGCTTTCGTCAGCAGCCCGCCTCGATCCTAGTGGCCATGCCCGACGGCACCCGGTTGGCTGCCAAGATCGTGGCTCGCGACCACAGCCGCGAACTGGTTCTGCTGAAAGTCGAACCCAAAGCAGAATTGACGGCTGCGACAGCCTGCCCAATGAGCGAAATAAAGATAGGCCAGTGGGCGATCGGACTGGGACGCACCTTTGAACGCGAAGCGGTTTCGCAATCGGTCGGCATCATCAGCGCTCTGGACCGCGCGTATGGCAAAGCGGTGCAAACAGATGCAAAAGTGTCACCTGTCAATTACGGTGGACCACTGGTCGACCTGTATGGACAAGTAATTGGCATTCTGGCCCCCATCTCTCCAGGCGCGATTCTGGAAGGTGATTCTTCTCAACTGTACGATTCGGGCATTGGCTTTGCAATTCCCCTGGTCGACATACAAGCGCGTCTGGCCACACTCCAAGCTGGCACTGACATTCACTCAGGCAAATTGGGAATCGTCGTTTCCGATCAGAATGAACTAGCCGGTCCGGTCAAAGTCGCAGGCGCTGCGCCGGGTTCGCCGGCAGCCAAGGCAGGGCTCAAGCCAGGTGATACGATCATCGAAGCGGCTGGCCGCAAAGTTGAGTTGCTGGCGCATCTGCGTCATGCACTCGGAGTCTCCGATGCCGGATCCGAGTTCTCCTTCAAAGTTCGACGCAAAGGCGAAATTCGCGAATTGAATTGTACGCTGGTAGAACAGGTGCCCACCTATCGACTGCGATTCTTAGGAATCGAAGCGGAGAACTTGAGTGAGGGTGGCGTGGTCATTAGCAAAGTTCTACCCAAGTCACCGGCGGCGGAAGCCAAACTGGAAGTCGGGATGCAGATCACCAAAGCGGGCGATCTCGACATCAAGTCAACTACGCAGCTACGCCAACAACTGTCGATCGCCGAACTCGATTCACCTTGGCGCATTTCCGTCACTCAGAAAACCGGCTCCGATGCTGCGCAGACGAGCAACGTTGACCTCAAGGTAACGACCTGGCCTAATGAAAGTGATGCACCAGCCAGCGGTAAGGGTCGCAGTCGTGCTAACGAGGTTGAACGCAAAATCGAAGACATCGAATTGACGCTCGGCGATTTTCCCAACAAAGCGTGGGCCTGGTGCCCCGAACCCAAACCGGCGGATGCAAATGAAACGGAGCCCAAAGTCCGCGAAGAGTTTGGCCTCTTGATTCTGTTGCCCGAACCTGGCGAAGTCGATCGAAATAAGTTGCGTGAAGTCTGGATGCCGCTGCTACGCGAAGGCTGGTGCGTCGCCGTGGTTCAGTCGGCCAATAAGAGTCGTTGGTCCAGCGAAGAGATCGAACTGGTTGAGCGGGTGCGATTTTTGGTTGACGAAAAACGACCGCTCGATGCCGCCCGCACAGTTGTGGGTGGTCAAGGCGTTGGAGGCCGACTGGCCTTGATCGCAGCTCGTGTTTCCAAAGGCAAAATCAATGGCGTGTTGACCATCGGTACGCCGCTCGAAAATGCCAAGCTGCAGCGTGAGAATTCGCCGGGCGATAACTTGCACTTCATGCTGGTTGGCTCGCGCGAAATGTACACCGACTTGCTGAAACAACTGCAGCAATTCGGCTATCCCGCTCAGGGCAGTCCCGCCCCGGATATGGCACCCGGCAAATGGGATACGATTCCTGTCGAGCGAATCGTCGTCTGGCTGCAGGGACTGGCTCGTATCTAGGTAGCCACCGTCGCCAGACGGTGGACGCGTGATATCCACCGCTTGGCAGCGGTGGCTACTGAAAATCGCTAACCTATAACGACTCAATGAACTTATCAGCCCGTGTGAGCAGATCGCGTTGGCGCTCACTGGTCATGCGGTCAAAGGTGCCAACCAACATACCCAGCCGTGGGTTCTGCAAGAAGAACTCGCGGTGCACGTGCATGAATCGCCAGAAGAGCGCATCCCAAATATCTTGCCACGCTCCTTTGGGAGCATCGCTCATCTTCATCAGGTAGTTGCTGCCACTGATGTAAGGCTTGGTCGCCATCAGTCCGCCATCGGCAAACTGGCTCATGCCGTACACATTCGGCACCATGACCCAGTCGTAGGCATCGATGAACAGTTCCATGAACCAACGATACACTTCGTCGGGATCAAATTCGCATAGCAACATAAAATTGCCGAGCACCATCAATCGTTCGATATGGTGACAATACGCATTGCCGACGACCTTGCCAATAACCGCATCCAAGGGCGCGATACCAGTTTCGCCAGTCCAAAACTGTTTAGGGATTTTGCGCTGGAACTGCCAGTAGTTTGTCGTGCGTTGTTGCCGACCTTTTAGATGGTACACCGCGCGGATAAACTCTCGCCAGCCGATGATTTGCCGCAGGAAACCCTCCAGGCTATTCAGCGGAATTTTGGCTGCCGCAGAAAACTCTGTTGTGCGCTCGATGACTTCAATCGGTGTTATCAGACCGATATTCAGCATCGGTGTAAGCAATGAGTGATGCAGGATCGGTTGATCGAGCACGATGGCATCTTCATAGATGCCGAATTCAGCAAATCGCTGTTCGAGAAACTGGTCGAGCCAACTTAGAGCTTGCTGGCGAGTAACCGGATAGCGAAACGGAGAATCGTTTGAGCCATAATTTGTGGCAAAGTGGGTCTCGATGTACTGAGTGGCATCACGCGTATGCTCCGACGCGCGGGGCCAACGCACTTCGGGCGGTTGTTGCCGTTTCGGATATCGCAAACGATTCTCGGCATCATAGCTCCACTTGCCGCCTAGGGGTTTACCTTTTGGATCCAGTAGCAAGTTCAGTTGCTTGCGTTGATCGATATAGAAATCAGTTTGATACAGTTTGCCTCGGCGCTCGTACCACTGGTCAATCTGGTTGGTCGTGTTGATGAACAGCGGAGAATCATAGACGACCATCTTGATTTTGGCTTTGCCCAGAGAGCTGGTTAGTCGTCTCATCAGCCAATCATCGACGGGATCGCACAGATGAACTTCGGTGATTTGCTGTTGGCGAAGGAATTTGCCCAGGTGCTGCGCGTCCGCTGACTTTTGGTCCTGCTCCAGCAAGCTCACCTGGTAGCCACGGCGTTTTAAGTCATGCTGATAATGTTGCATGCTGGCGCGGTGATAGGCCAGTTTCAGCTTGTGAAAATTGTATTGACGGAAAAATAACGACTCTTCCACCAGCAGGATGGGACGCTGGCGGTCCACTGCCGGCGAGTGGGCGAACAATTGATGGGGGAAGACGAGCGTGATACTGGGCATTTCAAATTTCAAATCTCGATTTTCAGTTTTTCACCGCCACCTGCGCGCCGGTGGGGACCTCGGTTAGCATTAACGCTGCAACCTGCCAAGCAAATGTCGCAGACAGTTTTCTATCTCCTCGGTTCGTCGTCCATCCATGCCAATAATTGAACTTCAGCAGCTCAGTAAATCCTACCGTGTCTATCAAAAGGCGGAGGGGCTAGCCGCTGCGATTCGCGGTTTGTGGCATCGTGAATACCGCCAGGTCAATGCGGTCAACTCGATTGACCTGACGGTCGAACAAGGCGAGTTTGTGGCTTTCCTGGGGCCCAACGGCGCAGGCAAGACGACCACACTCAAGCTACTGTCGGGTGTGATCACGCCGACCAGCGGCACCGCCCGCGTGATGGGGTTTGTACCCTGGGAACGCGATAACGAATATCGCCGTCGCTTCGCCCTGGTCATGGGGCAGAAGAATCAACTCTGGTGGGACTTGCCAGCCCAAGAATCGTTTCGCTTGCACCAACAGATATACCGCATCGATCCAGCCATCTTCACACGCTCGCTGGATGAATTGACCGAGCTTTTGAAAGTCCGCGGCTTGCTCGGCCGCCCAGTGCGCGAACTCTCACTGGGCGAACGCATGAAGATGGAATTGATCGCTGCGCTGTTGCACTCACCCGAAGTGTTGTTTCTAGACGAACCCACCATCGGTCTGGATGTGGTCGCTCAACACAACATTCAAAAATTCTTGAGGTATTACCAGGAAGAACGCGGCGTCACCATCCTGCTGACCAGCCATTACATGAAAGATGTGGCCGCTCTGTGCAAACGCGTAGTCGTCATCACGGACGGCGCGATCAAATACGATGGTTCGTTGAGCGGCATTATCGACAGCTTTAGTGGTCAGAAGATCTTGCGACTTTTGCTAGCTGATGGTCAATCGGCAGCCGGCTTAGAAAAACTGGCTGACGTTACCGATCAAGATCTACCCAAAGTTACTTTGCGATGTCCACGGGCTGACGTCCCCCGCGTACTCGAGCAGATATTGAAAGAGTACGAGATTGAAGATGTGGGCGTCGAAGATCCACCGCTGGAAGACGTGATCGCCAGCATCTTTGAAGAGAGTCGCCCAGAGTAACGCGGCCCACGGCTGGTTAGTCGGCCGCAGTTGCATTAGGTGGCAGCTCGGAGTACATCGATCATAAGGTTCGTTTATGTCGTCGTTAGTGGAAGTTCGATATCGGCTGAGCAGTTGGTGGGTGATCCTGCGCATTGCGTTGGAAGAGCGCCTGGTTTATCGCGGTGATTTCGCGCTGGGAACCTTGATGCGTTTCCTGCCGATCATCACGCAGATTTTTTTATGGCGGGCCGTATTTGAATCGATTGGCGTCTCCGCCACGCTGGTAGGCTACACCTTCGAAGATATGGTCGCTTATTACTTGCTGTCGATGCTCGGTCGAGCATTCTCGAGCATGCCGGGATTGGCATCGACGATTGCTCGACAGATCCGCGAAGGCGAGATCAAGAAGTTCATCGTCCAGCCGGTCGACCTGTTGGGCTTTATGCTCTTGGGCCGCATAGCGCACAAGATTGCGTACTACACCGTGGCTACGGTGCCTTTTGCAATCGTGTTCTTTTTGTGTCGCGGCTATTTCACGCAAGGCTGGCCACCCCTGCCACAGTTTAGTGCCTTTGTGATTTCGCTTTTGTTAGCGTTCATGCTGGGCTACTTTATCGAAGTCTGTATCGGTTTGATTGGATTTTGGTTTCTGGAAGTCAGTTCGCTTCTATTCGTTTATATGTTGTTGAACTTCTTCCTTTCGGGACACATGTTCCCGCTGGACATGTTGCAATCGCTGCCGTGGCCGTGGGCGGATCTGATTAGCATCTTGCCGCTGAAGTACCTGGCTTATTTTCCGGCGGCTGTGTTTCTGGGCAAGATTCCCGCTGATCGACTATGGATGGAAATCGGCATTGAATTTTTATGGTTAGTCTTCTTTGTGCTTTTGGCTCGTTGGATGTATGCTCGCGGGCTGAAGCGATACTCGGGGTATGGTGGTTAACGCGATGAACAACCCAGCAACACCGTCACCGCTACCAGCGACATCCTCCAGTGGTCCAAGCTATTGGCGCGTCTTCGCGACCTTTGCCCGCAACTCGCTGGTTCGCAATATGCTCTTTCGCACGAACTTCATTATCGAGGCCATTTCGAGTGTGTCGTGGGCACTGATGAACGTCGGCTTTTATTGGCTGATCTTTCAGCATGCACCTTCGATTGGCCGCGATACAGGTTGGGAGAAGTACGAGTTCTATGTTTTCCTGGGCACGACATGGCTAATCAATTCCTTCGTGCAAACGTTTTTCATGCCCAACGCGGAAGAGTTCAGCGAGCTCATTCGCACCGGTGGTCTCGATTTCGCTTTGTTGAAACCGATCGACACCCAGTTTCTGATTTCGTTTCGCAAGATGGATTGGTCTAGCCTGACCAATGTGATCGTCGCCTTTACGTTGCTGGGCATCAGCCTCTCGCACCTGACCCAGCGCACCACGCATCCTTGGAACATCGAACCGATCACATGGATTCTATATCCATTTTATGTGATGTGCGGCGTGTTGATTTTGTACAGCCTGATGACTTGCCTGGCCGCTACCAGTATTTGGCTGGGCCGCAATCAAACGTTGTATGATTTTTGGTTTTACATTACCAACTTCTCGCGTTATCCGATGGAGATCTACCAGCAAGGATGGGGCATGCCGCTGTGGGCTACTTTTACGTTTGTGATTCCCGTGCTGGTCGTTGTAAACATCCCGGCCCGGCTGTTGGCCCAGCCGTTAACACCTCGTGCCAGTTGGGAATGGCCCCTAGCCGCCTTTACCGTGCTAGCCACTGTTGCCTCGCTACTCTTCAGCCGCTGGGTGTTTCAACGCGCGCTCCTGTCGTACCGCAGCGCTAGTTCGTAACCTCGGAGTGCTGCGGCGTTAGCCGGGAGGGCGAATGCTCCTGCTGAGCCCAACACCGCTCAGAACAACGGACATAGACTCTGGTCGGCAATCAGTTCGCATCATCGAACTAAACTGATGCCTCCAGCACCACATCCCCGAGTAACTTTGTCCGTCATTCCAGGCGGTGTTGGGCTCAAGAGGACCTTCGCCCTCCCGCGCTAGCGGTAGCCTTCGAGACGACGATCAGCACCAAGAACGCCAGCGGAATGGTTACGATGCCGGGTTGGCTGAAGGGCATCGGGGCCAGGTCGGGTTGCCAGCCGTAAACTTTCTCGAATGTGTCTCGGGAGAGCAATATCCAGGTTAGTGAGCTAACCATGCCGACGACCACACTGGCGATCACACCTTGTCGCGTCGTGCCTTTCCAGAAGAGCAACATCAGCAAGGCAGGTAGATTGGCGCTGGCTGCCACACTGAAGGCCCAACCGACCAGAAAACTGACATTCAGCTTTTCCCACCAAATACCCAATACGATCGCGATCATGCCCACGACCACCGAGGCCATCTTGGCCACGCGCACTTGTTCGTGTTCGGTCAGCTTCATTCCGCCAACGCTGAGCAAGAGATCGTGGGTTACCGCGCCGCTGGCGGCTAAAATCAAACCACTGACGGTGCCGAGGACCGTGGTAAAAGCGATGGCCGAAATGATCGCGAACAACACGGGATTGATGCTCTTGGCCAGCAGCGGGGCCGACATGTTATCGTTGGTGACATCCAGCGCACCAGAGGTCATCGCTCCCAGCCCCAAATACAACGTCAGCACATAGAACGTACCGATACTCGCAATCCCGACGATCGTGCTATTGCGCGCAGCCGCGGCGTCACGCACGGTGTAGTAACGAATCAGGATATGTGGCAGCGAGGCAGTGCCGCAAAACAGGGCCAGCATCAACGAGATAAAGTCCAGCTTGGCTGTCCAGCTATCACCGCGAATACCTTTGAACATCGTCGATTCACCAGGGCGTAAGACTTGTGAACCTGGAGTGGGCTTCTGGATATAAACGGTGGTCTTCGATCCGTCGGCGTGCACAACATCGCTGCCCTTGCGCCACAGGATCACACGACTACCGCTGAGCACGCGGAAAAATTCGAGTGGTCCAACGGCACCGGTAGCTGCCTGTGAATCGGGCAATTGCTCAATGTGTCCTACCGGATGCAGTTCGGGTTCACCCTTGCTGCGGCCCATGAGTTGACCATTGACCAGCTTTTGTTTGTCGGCCGTGATGGTGACTGTCTGCGCCTCGCGCAGTTCGATCCTGTCGCCGGGCTCACCGGCCTCTTCAGCGACCGGATACACGTTCATGACCGACGTGGCATCACCAACTTTCAAACGCACGTAATTGCTTTTCTCCCAACCGTCATCGCCTGGCACAATCTGATAATCACCGCCATTCAGCGACAGGCTGGCACCCGCAATGATCTCAGATTTTGCAATCGGCCCAAGTTTGAGAAAGCGATGATTGTCGATGCCGCCGTCGGTAGCTTGAAACCCACGCATCAGTAGCAGCACGGTCAACACACCACTAAAGAAGACGAGCAAAGTGCCTTTCAGGAACTGAACCCAAGTTGTCGACACCATGCCTGCGGTGACCACGATCAGAATCACCACTGTGCCGACCATCAACACACCGACCCAGTGCGGAAAGTTCAGCAGCGGCTGGACAAGTGCACCGGCACCAACCATTTGAGGTATGAGGTAAAACAAACTTACCGCGAGTGTGCTGATGCCTGCGGCCAATCGAATACCGCGTGAACCAAATTTGGCATCCAAGGCATCGGCGAAAGTATATTTGCCTAAGCGCTTCATCGGCTCAGCGATCACAAATAGCGCAACTACCCAGCCCGCCAGAAACCCGATCGAGTACAGAAAGCCGTCATATCCAGCAGTAGCGATCATGCCACAGATGCCCAAGAACGAAGCGGCGGATAGGTAATCGCCAGCAAAAGCAACGCCATTGACGACCCAAGGTATCTGTCCATGCGCGGCGAAGTATCCGGCGGATGATTTAGCTTTGCTGCCTAGATAGAAGCTCAAACCAAGCGTAACTGCCACGAACAGCGCAAAGACACTGACCGCTAAAAATGAGAATTCATAAATCATGCGTATTCAGTTCGACAGTTTGTGGCTGGAGGCCAGTGTGGCATAGGCTTCTAGCCTGTGTGGCAGACCAGTGTGGCATAGGCTTCTAGCCTGTGGAACTGTGAATTCACAGGCTGGAAGCCTATGCCACATACAGGCTGGAAGCCTATGCTACATACAGGCTGGAGGCCTATGCCACCTAAAGGGACATCGCGGGCAGTAGCATACCCCAAGAGCCGCGAAATGTCATTCGATGGGAGCGCATGTCTCTTTGAATTTGTCGATTGCCCGCAGCCACAGCATACGCACGGCTCCGACCGACTTCTCCATGCGCTCAGCAATCTCTTCGAAACTCAAGCTCTGCAGGTTGCGCAGCATGATTACTTGGCGATAGTGATCCGGCAATTTGGCAAGCTCGTTGGCTAGGGCTACGGCCCGTTCGCGGGCGTGGACTGGGCCGCTGGGCGAGGTGCCATTGTTGGCTAGCATGGCCCCGAATCGCACGGCCGATTTGTCCATCGAGGTCGACATTTCGTCCAGGGACACTTCGCGCCGCAGGTCGCGTTTCCCGGCTTTTAAGTGGACTTCGATGGCGCGGTGCAGGCTGTTGATCAGAATTTGCCTGAGCCAGCCGAGGAGTTCGCGTTCGCATTGGCCGCGAAAGTCAGGGAAATCTCGCTGAGCCGCCAAGAGCGTATCCTGGACCAAGTCCGATGGACTGAGCCGTCGCTGCAAGCGTTTGTCCAGTTGGGTCGAAGCCAGAATCGTCAAGTAATTACAGTACCATTGCAGCAATTCGCCCAGGGCATCGCGGTCGCCGCTACGAGCGATTTCCAGCAATGTCGCAAAATCTCGCGAAGTATCGGCGTTCACTGAAACTTCATGACTCATGGGATCAGACTTCGGATTTGGTATTTAGACTGGATGAGGGTCTGCAACAATTGCGATCTCTCTTCATAATACTGAATACTCGCTGACCGATTACACAGCTTTCGAGACAACTGAATTGGACTATCTGCCCAAAGTGCTGAATTGGCTACCCAAGTTGGGTTGGCCGGTAACCATGTTAGCGCTATGGGGCATGCTGGGGTTGGTTGGTCACGGCCTACTGGGAGTCGCCTGGCGGGCGGCTCAAGTCGGAGAATTTCAGCGCAGTGTGCGGGCAGTGGCGCAGCTGGCCAGTTCGCAAAGCTGGCAAACACCTTGGGAGAGCGATCCGGACTGGCAATCGCTCGAGAAACAACTCGACATCGACCTGGTCCCACTGACTGAAAACCTGTCCGTCGATACGACTTGGGTACGCACTCCAGCGGGCCTGTGGCGAGCTAGCGTTACTGTGCCACTGGATGGCAGCACCACAGTCAAAGCGATCCGTGGCACGCGGACCTACACCGATCATGGCATCGATGTCGCCTGGTGGTCAGCCTGGACGCTGCTGTGCGGATTAGTTTATAGCGCAACGTGGTTAGTGATCAGCCGCAGTCAAAAACGCTTGAAGTTGGAACGCGAAGATCTAGCGCTATGGCGGAAGTCCAGCAGTAGCGAAGACAAGCTAGTTCAAGCGGAAGGTCAGCTGCGGCAATTCCAAGCCATTTTGGCCAACTTGCACGAAGGCATCTTGGCAGTGGATCACAACGGTCGTGTTCTGCTGGTCAACCGGGTGTTGATCGAGCAGCTGGGTTTGAGTCCACAGGATGAATACTATGGACGCAAAATGTTGGAAGCCGTGCGTGTACCTGGCGTCGTCGAGTTAGTGGAACATACCCTGCGCACCGGCAATCCCAGTCAACAAACGATCGAAGTTGGTAACACTCCGCGTTATCTGCAGTTGCAAGTATCACCCCAGTCGATCGATCAAGCGCCCAATGGTGTCTTGCTAACGGCCACCGATGTCAGTTCCAGTCAACGCAGCGAACTGGCGCGACGCGAGTTTGTTACCGGTGCATCCCACGAATTGAAAACACCTTTGGCAGCCATTCGCGCGTACACCGAAACTCTGCAATCGATGCATAGCGAAGATCCAGCGATGGCTGATCGCTTCTTGCAGAATATTCTCGATCAGGCGGATCGGATGGATCGCTTGGTCAGTGGCATGCTGCAATTGGCTCGGGCGGAGTCGGGCGCTTTGAAGTTGAAAGTCCAGCGTATCGATGCCGTGATGACCCTCAAACCCTGTATCGAAGCCGCGCAGGGCATGGCCCGCTCGAAAGGCATCGAGTTCATATCGCGAATGCCTGCGGAACGCACGCTGGTGTTGGCCGATCGCGATGCGCTGCAAACCATTGCCAGTAATTTGCTGTCCAATGCGATCCGCTACACCCCTGGCGGCGGGCGCGTAGAAATTGAACTGCAAACTGGCAAAGCCCAGAATCCGAGCCCCGACCAAAACAGTTCGACGCCGACGGTGGGCGGCGGGCCCAGCTCAAGTGTCTGCCTGGTCGTAAGAGACACGGGCATTGGCATTCCGGAAACCGAGCAAAGTCGGATTTTCGAACGATTTTATCGTGTCCAGAAGGATCGCTCGCTCGACTCCGGTGGCACTGGGCTGGGACTGGCGATCGTCAAACAACTTGTCAACGTACTGGAAGGTCATATTGAACTTGTCAGCGGTCCTGGGCAGGGAACCCGTTTCGAGATTGTCTTGCCAGCGGTAGGATTTACACAATCTTCATCAAATGTCGGTGGCTAGCGGACGGCAAAGCAAGGATAACCGTACGCGTGGCTGCTGACCCCAATGGTCGCAGTTATCACAAGGATATGACGCGGGATGTCACGACATTTACAGCACGACTTGGAACAAGCCTATCATCATCTGCTAACCATCTCCGGACAGGTTGAAGAGATGATCAATACGGCCGTCAAGTCGCTTGTGGCGCGGCGCCGCGATCTGGCCGACGAAGTCATTGGACGCGACCGCGACATCGATCGCCAAGAAGTCCGTATTGAAGAAGAGTGCCTGAAACTACTGGCTTTGCATCAACCGGTGGCGGCCGACCTGCGGCGCATAACCACCATGATGAAGATCAATAACGACCTGGAACGCATGGCAGACCTGGCCTGCAACATTGCCGAGCGAGGTTACTGCCTGGCTCCGATTCCCGATTTTCCGATTCCTGAAATGATCAACGAGATGGTCAACTTGACCACGCGTATGGTGCATGATGGATTGAATGCGTTTGTCAATTCCGATATCGACCTGGCCTACAGCGTTATCGGTCGCGATGATGCGGTTGACAGTTTGAACGTGAAGGTCATCGATCAGATCACTGAATTGATGACTGGCAACAGCGCCTGGGTCGAGGCCGGCCTGCATTGCTTTTCAGGTGCGCGTCACCTGGAACGCATCGCAGATCACGCCACCAATATTGCGGAAGATGTTGTGTACATGGTTAATGGCGTTATCGTACGCCATCGGTATCACCAAACTGGAGAAGGTGGCGATTTGCGATTCGGCTCGCGCTGAACCGACGATCGTTGCTGTGGCCGCAAGCCATGCGGGCTCCGGTAGCCTTGTTTGTCGACTGAATATATGCCGACTCCTAAGATCCTGATTGTTGAAGACGACCACGCACTGTCGGAAGTGCTCGAATACAATCTGACCAAGGAAGGCTACGATGTCCATCGAGCCTACGAAGGCCGAGACGGACTAGTGCAAGCCCGGCTGAAGATGCCCGACATCGTGATTTTGGATGTCATGTTGCCGCTGGTCGATGGTATCGAAGTCTGTCGGCAACTGCGGGCCTCGGCCGAGACTCGCAACACCGTCATCATCATGCTGACGGCCAAGAGTGAAGAGGCG
Organism: Rania fehmarnensis; assembly: GCF_056494185.1. NCBI lineage: Bacteria > Pseudomonadati > Planctomycetota > Planctomycetia > Pirellulales > Pirellulaceae > Rania > Rania fehmarnensis. The sequence goes on along the minus strand of NZ_CM151398.1, from coordinate 6,204,053 downwards.
GATCAATTGGTCGGTTTCTCGGTGGGTGCCGATGACTACGTGTTGAAACCATTTAGCATTCGCGTCTTGATCGAACGTATTCGCGCCCTGCGGCGACGACGCGATGCGGCCGAACGCATTGATGATGACATCGTCACTTCGCAGCGGATCACCATCGATCGCCGACGCCATCGCGCCTTGGTCGATCAACAACCGCTCGAACTGACACGCAGCGAGTTTCGTTTGCTCGAGACGCTCATTCGTCAGCCCGGCCGGGCTTTCGACCGCAGCGAACTGATCGATGCCGCTCTGGGCGAAGACACGCTGGTGCTGGAGCGAACCATCGACGTTCACATTCGCGCTCTACGCAAAAAGCTCGGCGATTTGGCTGAGACCATCGAAACGGTGCGCGGAGTCGGTTACCGCTTCCGAGAAGATTTTGAAGCCTAAATCATCAATCATCAATCACAAATCGGCAATCGGCAATCGGCAATCACAAATCTATCTCGCCAGGCTCACACCTGCTCCGTTTCCGACGAGCGCTTCAACTTCGCTGCGCGAGACGATGGGCAAATCGCCTGGAATGCTGTACTTAAGAGCTGAGGTGGCAGCGCCCCAGCGCAGCGCCGTAGCCACATTGCCGTGGCTTTCCAAATAATGGGCTAAGAAGCCTGCACTAAAGGCATCGCCACCACCGAGCCGACCGACTTCGTCGGAATCAAAGATGCCTTCCACAAAGAATTGTCCCTTGGCAATGGCCGACGAACCCGTGCGACCACGCGTCATAATCCAGGTAGCTTGTGTGTAGCGCGAAGCCAGGGTTTCGAGGGCTGATTCGGGTTCATCCACTGCGGGCAAACCAAACAGCGTCTGCACGTCGCGATCTGGTATGAAAACCACATCCGCCAGCTGTAGCATGGCATGACAATGCTCTGCAGCGGCGGTGGGTGACCAGAGTTTGCTGCGGTAATTAATGTCAAAACTAACCAGCGCGCCGGATTGCTTAGATAGCTGCGCAGCCAGCATGGCCGTCTCGCGGGCTGCAGGACTGATGGCCAGCGTGATACCAGTCGTATGAAACAGTTTGAAACGTCCCGGTGCAAAGAGCTCGCGCGGCAATTCACTGGGCTGCATTCGACTCATGGCCGAATCAGCGCGATCGTAAATGACTTGGCTACCGCGTGGCGGTCCCGCTTCTTCCAGAAAGTACAAGCCGAGCCTGCCTTGTTCGGTCCAAACGATGTGGGTTGTATCGACACCGTGCCGAGCCAGTTCACCGCGGACCATGCGTCCCAGGGCGGTGTTGGGCAGACGCGATAGCCAGGTTGTCTTCAAGCCTAACCGGGCCAATCCGACCGCCGTATTCGATTCGCTGCCACCGACGTGCACTTGAAGTTGATCGGTGCCTTCCAATCGATTGCGACCGGGCGGAGTGAAACGCAACATGGTTTCACCGAAGGTCACTACGTCGTAGGTCGTCGCGCTGGAACTAGTCATCCACATAATCCTTGCTATCGGTAGCAAAACCCGTCAAGGGTTTCGTTCAGTACGTTTCAATTGGTAGCGGAACCCGTCAAGGGTTTCGTGCTGTAGGTTAGATTCAATTCAATTTATTCGAAAGCCTTGACGGGATCCGCTACGGACACTCGAAAGCCTTGGCGGCTTCCGCTACGAGGGCGGCGGCGGTGTTGGTAATGGCTTGCCACTGGCCGGCTTTGATCGCTTGAGGATCGACCAGGTTACCACCTATACCCAGGGCAACTGCACCGCATTGGAAGAAGGTGCGGATGTTGCTCAAATCCACGCCGCCGGTGGGCATTAGTTTTAGATAGGGCATGGGAGCCAGTACATCTTTAATGTAGCTGGGTCCAAGTTGGCGGGCTGGAAAGACCTTGACGACATCGGCACCGCACTGCCAAGCGTGGGCAATTTCGGTGGGAGTGTATGCACCGGGCATCACGGCCACGCCGGCCGCGTTGCAAGTTTGGATGATAACTTCATTGGTAATTGGGCTGACGATGAAGTCAGCACCGGCACGAAGCGCAGCGTCGGCTTCGTCGCGATTGCGGACGCTGCCGATGCCAATGACCGATGGATGGCCATCGTCCTGCAGCGCCTGTTTGACACTTGGCAGAATGGTTAGCGCGTCGGGATTGGTCAGGGTAAATTCTTGAGCCACGATACCGCCGGCTGCCAAAGCTCGACTAAGGGCGATAGCTTGAGAGAGATCGTCCAAGCGCACAATGGCGACAATGGGATGGTCTTGGATAAGCTGGAGAACTTGTGACTTCGTAAGTTGAGGCATCTTGTAAGCTTGAGTGGAATGGCGAAGGACTATCGCTTGTGGCGGTCTGGAGGGAGGGCCGAAGGACTTGAGAAAAATTCGTGCGCTTGGCCAAATTATTTCGCTTGCCCGTGGCTAACTGCGGCCTAAGATTCTACACGCATTCTTGCGGAATTCTCAGTGGAGTGCTGCGCACGTCATAACCTGCACATTCGTCGGGCGATGACAACCAGCTGCCGGAAAATTTTCGCAAAGACTGCAGAACCTGCACGGACGCATAGACACACTGGCCGGTTATCGCCTCAAGTAACAGCTGGTTGATCCGCCACCTTTGATGCTCCGTCGGAGTGCTTTAATGTTGATGCGCCAATTCGTACTGCTGAGTGGTTTGCTGGCCGGTCTATGGGTCGGCGCTCCCACGCGCACTGCCCAGGCGGGGCCACTGTTGGATTGGTTGTTTCATCGACCAGCCTACGGCCAGCCCGTTCCGGTGGGTGCACCGTACCCGGTGACCGCGGGCTATTCGCCTTATGCTACTGGCTACGCGCCGTATTCAACTGGCTACTCGCCCTACTCGACTGGCTATGCGCCTTATTCGACCGGCTATGCACCTAGCGCTCAGTACTCTACAGGCTACACACCTTATGGAGTGGCGTTGCCCGGCAGCGCCTATCGCTATTCGACTGGCTACACGCCCAGCACTAGCTATGCTGCGCCCAGTTACGGCACCTATTATGGATCGTCCGCGCCTATCGTAGGTGCTGGCGGTTATGGGTACATGGCCCAGCGACCAACCAATGACTCGCTGAACATGCCGCCCGCGGTGATGCCGCCCAATTCACCAGTGACACTGGTACCGGATTATCGCAGTACGGCCTCGCGAGTACCGGTGACCTATTATCGACCTGTGTTAACTACAGATCCGAACACAGGGGCACAAGTGGTTACCTTGGCTCCATGTAGTTCGTATGAATATCAAACTCAGCGCGTGCCAACCTGGGGATTGACGCAGGTCTTCAATGGCGGCGCAACGCTGCCAGGCACGGTGCCCAACGCCCCGCCGGTAGCTTCGCCGACCTACTCGCTGCCGCGCGGAGGAGTGCCGCTAGCTGGACCGATCGTTTCCACTCAGCCGTACTCGACTGCCTATGGTGCTTATCCAACCGCACCGACATCGACGGTGATGCCATTGAACTCGGTCCCCGGCAGTATCATTACACCGGCCGCGCCAGCGACGATACCAGCGACACCATACTCGAGTGGTTACTCGGGGTATGCCTCCAACTATGGTAACTATTCGACGATGCAGCCTCCGGCTTACGTGCCACCGCAGAGCAACTATCCGACGGTGCCCTACAGTGGCACAACCACTTATTACGGAAGTGGTTCCACCGGTGGTGGATCGACCGGGACTTTTGCGCCCGGTGCATCCGTGCCTTACGGTACCAATCCCTACCCGGCAACTGGTGCCACGGGATTGCCGCCACTGCAGTCGACGATCACGCCTGCAGCTCCCGGTGGTTATCCGCCTGCAGGGCTGAACGCGCCAGGGACGGTCATGCCACCGGGTGCACCTAGCAGCGACCCAGCCGCTGGTACCGTGCCATCGCTGCCACCGATTTTCAATTCGGGCGCACGCCTCGAATCCAAACCTCAACTGCAAAACATTGTGCAGCAACCGCTCAATAGCAGCCGCGGATTCAGTCCGTCGCCGACTCAGTCCCAGCCGCAATCAATCAACAACCAGAAGAGCGTGGACAGCGATGGATTGTTGCCAGTACCGGTACCGGTACCCGATGACTTTGATTTTCAACCGCGATGGAATCCAGGTCTGTTGAAAGAAAAAGATGCAACTGCCGCCATGGCACCTGCAAGCGATGTTCAGACTGCTTGGGGTTCCAAACCGATTCGTTGGGCTAGCCTGAAGCGAAGCAGCGTAATACAGCCCAAGTCAGAAATGCAGATTGAATTGCCGCCTGCGGAGTTCCGCGACAAGCCGCGAGCAATTGAGGCTCAAGTGAACATCGAGATTCCAGAAGTGAATTTCCCGCCTGTTCAACCTGCCGCTGCTCTGCAACCGGCTCAGCCACCTGCGCCACCGCAGGCTCAACCTAATGCTGCTCAAAAACCGCAGCTGCGATTGGATGTTTGGCAAGCAGTCAAGTGATGCAGTAAACTGACGGGTCCTTCATCCACCGCTTCCCAAGGACCCGCTCATGACCAACCTCACGCTTGCTCAAACTTGTTCGGTCAACCGTCGACAGCTAATGGCCATGTCATTGGCTGCTGGTACACTGGCCGTCGGGTCGACAACTACCGCTAACAACGTACTTGCGCAGTCGCTCAAGGCTGCCGATGAGCGCCGCGCCAGTCCCAAACGTTACAAGATGCGCAAGAGCATTAACCTGTGGGCATTTCCATATCCACAACGCATGACGTTGCTGGAGTGTCTGCAGTTGGCCAAGCGCGCGGGCTTTGATGCCATCGAACTGAACTACGATTTGGATAACGATCTCTCGCCAAAAGCTTCACCTAGCGATCTGGCCGCCATTCGGCAGCAAGCGGACAAGGTGGGTATTGAGATCAGTGGTCTATGTTCGTTTCTGTTTTGGCCTTATCCGCTTTCCAGTAATGACGCCGCCAAACGCAATCGCGGCGTCGAACTGGCCGGCTTGATGGCGCAAGCCGCGGGTCACATGGGCGTTGAGAATCTGTTGGTCGTGCCCGGCGCGGTCCACATTCCATGGCGTGACGACCATGAACCGGTGCCCAACAATGTATGCGAGCAGCGAGCCAAGGAGGCCGTTGCCGGGATGCTCAAGTCCGCTGAAAAGCACAAGGTCTCGTTGAACATGGAGAACATCTTCTTCAATGGATTCTTGATGACGCCCATGGAGATGAACGCGTTTGTCGACAGCTTTTCCAGTGAGCACATCCAGGTTCACTTTGATACCGGCAATATCTCGATGTTTCAGTTTGCAGAGCACTGGATACCGATCTTGGGCAAACGAATCAAGAACGTGCACTTGAAAGAGTTCACCAAGAAGGGCACTGACTACTCGCTTGAGACCTTTCGGCCGCTGCTTGATGGTACGACCAACTGGCCGACGGTTATGGATAACCTTGAAAGCGTGGGCTACGAAGGTTATGTGACTTTCGAGTATTTTCATCCGTATCAACATTATCCCGAAGCCCTGATCTATCAGACGTCCGATTCGCTCGATCGGATGCTCGGCCGCATATGAACGCAAAGATTCCCCAGGCCCCGATACTCTTGTTGATATTGGGCTTGAGTTTGCCGACGTTGGTAACCTGGATCTACTTTGATTTGTTGGCCACTTCATCGCCTGCGATTCAGCAAGCCGCTTATGCCGTCGGCAAGGCGATCCAGTTTGCGTTACCGCTTGTCGCCTGGTTTTACTTTTCCCGACCCAGCAAAGCGTCAGGTGAAGTAACTACGAGCCAGCAGTCGGTAAAGCTGCGCGAGAGCGTGGTGTGGGGATTGGGAAGCGGGCTAGCGATTGCAGCGACGATTCTGGCCACGTACCACTTTTGGCTTGTTCCGAGCGGTTTGGCTACTGGGGCCGTTGAAGCGGCGCGAGAAAAAATTGCGTCGATGGGGCTCAAAAGCCAAGGCATTTTTCTTGCGGTGGCGCTGTTTTATTCGTTATGTCACTCAGGATTGGAAGAATATTATTGGCGTTGGTTCGTCTTTAGGCATCTTGAAGGGCGCCTTAGCTTGGCAGGGGCCATCCTGGTTTCTAGTCTGGGATTCATGGCTCATCACGTGTTGGTCCTGGCTCGGTACTTCGGCTGGGCATCGCCACTAACGTATGGCCTGGCTTTGGGAGTGGCCGTAGGTGGAGCAATTTGGGCGGGACTGTATCGACGGAGCGGTAGCGTGCTCGGTCCTTGGATCAGTCACGCAGCAGTCGACGCCGCGATCTTTATGATTGCCTGGCAGATGATTGACTGGAATTAGGTGCCGCAATTAATAGGCGAAAGAACCATTGGGTGCCGCGGTATGCTTGCCTTGCCTGAACGAACAACTCGCATTCCAGCTGCCGTCTACTGGATCTGTTTCCTGATCATGATGGTTGGAGTCTTCTCTGGTCCGCTGGATATTGCCGAAGGCGTGACCACTCACGGGGAAGATCCCGTGCGTATAGGCAAGACCCCCAGCATCTTATTGAAATTGCTAAACGCGGTCGCGGCTGGTGGACTGGGCGTGTGGGGATTGGTCGCCTTGCCCAGAGCTCGAGCGTACCTGGTATCCATTCCAGGCATGCTGCTGTGTACCATCGCGCTGATCTTTGCGTTGACATGTTTGACCTCGGTGACCGGTTCATCGATTCCCATAACGATTGTATTCATAGCCTATCTGCTGTTTGTGCCGACGGCGTTAACCGTACTTCAACTGCGAGGTACGGCGGCAGCGACGCTGGCGGGCTGTTTGCTATTCACTGTGCTTTCGCTACTGCTGTACGTCCTGGTTCCGCGAATCGGAGTGTTTGTCGAAGAGTTCAATGACGGCGTGCGTATCGAGCGGCTGGGAGCGTTATCGCAGCCCAACCACACTGGGCGCACTGCCATGATGGGCTTTCTGCTCACGACATACTTTCTACGCCTGCGGTCGCTGAAGTGGTGGATGAGTGCTTTGTTGCTCGGGCTATTTATGATTGGTGGCGTGCTGGCGATGAGTCGAACGGCGCTACTGGCCGTGTTGATATGTCTGGTCATTTTGAATCTCGATCTACTCTTTACGCGGATCGGTGCTGCTCTCACCTGGTCGATGATGTTTGGTGGTGTAGCGATATTGTTTTTCTTGTTAGCCACGGGTCGCGAAGACATGGTCGCCAAGAAGTTGCTGGGAGCCGTGACCAAGACCGGCGACCTGGAGGAAGTAACTCAAGTCACAGGACGATATGACATCTGGGAGCGTGTGGTCAAACTGATTAAAGGCCGACCTCTCCAGGGTTATGGGATGGGGTCCAACAAAGTCATGCTGGTCGATCATTTGCAGTCGACGCATAACATTTTGCTGCATCCCACCCTGGCGGCTGGTGTGGGAGCCGGTGGCTTGACATTGTTGTTGTTGCTGTGGAATGCTTTTAACGCCATCAGTTATCCCAATCTGCTGATTCGCGCCCTATCGGCCTATTTGATAATCAGTGGACTAACGGAAGATACGATCTACGAAACTTTCCCGGGCCCTTGCACCCTTCTGTGGCTAGTCTGTTGTCTCTGGCCCATCAGCTACTATCGCGATGAGCAATCGGTCGTTCTCCAGTGATACTCCTTCACTAACCTCGTACAAGGTGGCTTTGGATGTACGGTCTTCATCCGAACGGTCTTCTCTGCGACCCTCTGCGTCTCTGCGTTGTATAAAAATGGAACCAACTAACGCATGGCTTGCGTACGTCGACTGAGCTTGTGTACTTGGTCGGTCGAGAATTGGTTAGCGGGTGCTGAGCGGCTGGGGACAGCCGCTCTACATTTACGCATATTCTTGGCTTGACCCTGACGCGTCATTTCACTAAAGGTACGCTGCAGGTCCTTCCCAATCGTTTCCCGTTAGGTCGATCCACTTATGTCACCAGCTGAGACTGCTGCCGACGATCTTCAACTGTTGGTGTGGTTGCCTACGTTTCGGCAAGGCGATTGGTTGGATGCTTGCTTGCTATACGGTGGTGGACACGAAATTGAGACGACTCAAGTTGCCTCCGCCCAGCAGATGGCTGGCCAGCTACGACAATACACATTCGATTTGTTGGTGTTCTGGTTCGAAGGCATGCAGGGACCGGCGCCTGCACTCTGCGAGCAGCTAACGGAACTCGCTGACCAATCGGCCTACGTGGCTTTGGGAATGCATGCTGCGGAAGGTTGGCAACATGCTTTGCTGAACAATGGTGCTGCAGCCTGTTTGGACATGGACTCGGCTGACCCAATTGCTCTGGTGCATGCCATTCGCAGCGCTTGTGAACTGGTTTCGCTGCGTCAGCAGAAAAAGCAATGGCTTGTCGAGCAACAGCGGGCACAGCAGCGCGATGCCCGCGATGTTCAGCGTTTGTTGGCAGGCCAACGTCAATTGGTCAGCCGGCTTGATCAACTGGGCAGTGGTCCGGGCGTAATCGGCCAGCCATTCAGCCTGGAATCGGATTTGGAATCGCTGCAAGCCAGCGATCAACAACTGTTGTCGACTCCGCTGGGGCACAGCTACTGCACGGTTCTGCAAAATTACGTTTTCGATGAAACGCAAGTATCCACAGCGGCCATGGCATTGCTGGCCGAGCATTTTTTGGCGACTGGATTACCCAGCAGCGATATCATGCGCATGCACCTGGCTGCGGTCACGCGCGTGACCATGCATGCCGGCAGCGGCGCGTTGCGACACTGCCTAGCCAGCGCCGATCGCTTTCTGGTGGAACTGTTGATGCGGTTGGTCGATCGTCGCGGCATGGATCTGACAGCATCCTCGAGCGAAGCTGCTGAGATTTCGGATCAAGTTCACGCGCGGACTAGCCCCCTGGCAGCAGCCTGATTCTCGGGTGAAAATACGGACACTGTGCGAATTGCGGCCCCCAAGCGCCCCAACGCGTCGGCTTCAGTCCCCTTTTCGAAATGGTCCAGTATGCCCCGTGGTAAGACATTTAACAGCGTGACACAAACCATTGGCGATACGCCGATGATCCGCATCAATCGCTTGATTCCCGAAGGCCAGGCGACGGTCTTTGCGAAGTGCGAGTTCTTTCAACCGCTCAATAGCGTGAAAGATCGTATCGGCGTAGCCATGATTGAAGCCGGTGAGCGTGACGGCAAGATCAACAAAGACACGCACATCATCGAACCGACCAGCGGCAACACCGGTATCGCCTTGGCTTTCGTATGCGCCGCCAAAGGTTACAAGTTGACCTTGACGATGCCCGAGTCGATGTCGGTCGAACGCCGCAGTTTGCTGCGCGCCCTTGGAGCCACCCTGGTGCTCACGCCTGCCGCTGAAGGCATGCGTGGAGCCATCGCCAAAGCCACGGAATTGGTCGGAACCAATCCCAATGGTTTTATGCCGCAGCAATTCGATAACCCCGCCAACCCCGCTGTCCATGAGGCCACCACAGGTCCAGAGATTTGGGAAGACTCAGGTCACGATATCGATGTCATCGTGGCAGGCGTCGGTACGGGTGGAACAATCACGGGTGTCACTCGGTACATCAAAGCTCGCAATCCCAACTTCAAAGCGATTGCCGTTGAACCCAAACACTCGCCGGTGATCAGCGGTGGACAACCTGGCAAGCATCGCATTCAAGGCATCGGGGCTGGCTTTGTGCCACGCAACCTGGATACTTCGCTAGTCGACGACGTCATTCAAGTGGACGACGAAGTCGCTTTTGAATGGGGTCGGCGCCTGGCCAAGGAAGAAGGCATCATGGCCGGCATCAGCAGCGGAGCCAACATGTGGGCCGCGGCGCAAGTCGCTGCTCGTCCAGAGTTCCGTGGCAAGCGCATCGTCACCATTATGTGCAGCTTGGGCGAACGTTACCTATCGACGCCGCTGTTCGGCGATGTCGCCGGCTAACTGTGGCATAGGCTTCCAGCCTGTGTCCTAGTGTGGCATAGGCTTCCAGCCTGTGTCCTAGTGTGGCATAGGCTTCCAGCCTGTGAACTTGTGTGGTATAGGCTTCCAGCCTGTGAACTTGTGTTACATAGGCTTCCAGCCTGTGTCCTCTTGAATTGCTCTAATACTCTTCGAAATGCTTGACGCATTCCGCTACCAATGGCCGGAGGACGGCAATTTGTTTGACCCAGCTCTGCTCTTTCGCACGCAGCTGCAACCGATTCGAACCAATCTTGAATTTGGCAAAGCCAATTGGCGCTTGCCTGCGGAAGCGGTGCTGCCCGATTTGGGCGTGTGTCTATCAGGGCAGAACAATTTTGCGCAGTTGCGTTTAGCGGTATCGGACAAGGCGCTGTTTATGACAGTCGAGGTGCGCGGCAAACGCCAGCTGCCCTGGTGTCGTGAATCTCGACTCGAAGATAGCGATGGACTGCACATCTGGATCGACACTCGCAACTCGCGCGATGTACACCGCGCAACTCGCTTTTGTCATCGTTTTGTTTTCGCGCCACTTGGGCGCGGCGCTAAAAACGAACGACCATTTGCCAGTTGGGCACCGATCAACCGCGCGCGTGAAAACTCACGACCGCCGACCGAAAAGCAACTCGATGTGCAGGCCACCTTAAAGGGAGCAGACTATGACCTCTGGGCCGCGATCTCCTGGCCCGCCTTAACCGGCTTCGATGCCAAAGACTTTCCCATCATCGGCTTCTACGCAGCGGTCGTTGATCGTGAACTGGGCTGGCAATCGCTTGGCCTGGCTCCGCCCTATCCAGTGGCCGAAGATCCCAGTTTATGGTTGGAGTTGAGTATATGAGTATCGAAATTCAATCGCTTGAACAACTGACTGAAAAGCGCTGCCAGGCATGCGAAGGCGGTGTGCCCAAGTATTCGCATGAGGAAGCCGTCAAACAACTCGAGCGATTGGGCGACTCATGGCAACTCAGCGATGATGGCCTAATGATCTCGCGCAAGTGGAAACTGAAGAACTTTGTCCAAGCCATGGAGTTGGCTAGTGAAATTGGCCGCCTGGCTGAAGAAGAACAACACCATCCCGACCTGCACATCACCGGTTACCGGATGTTGCGCGTCGATTTGACCACCCATGCCATCGGTGGTTTGAGTGAAAACGATTTTATATTGGCTGCCAAGATCGACCGCTTGGGTAAATGATCTGCCTCAAGCGATGCCTTGGCCGCGCGGTGAACAAGATTTGGATAACACAGGATGAATGATTCAGCTGTGCGCAGTGTGGCTGTCATAGGCGGCGGGATTGCCGGCTTGTCAGCTGCGCTGCATTTGAGTTGGAAGCGACCTCAGTGGCACATAGTCGTGCTGGAAGGCTCGTCCCGCAGCGGTGGAGTCTTGGAGACAATTTACGATCCACCGTATTTGATTGAACGCAGCGCGGACAACTTTGCTACGCTGATCCCCGATGCGCTCGAACTGTGCAAAGCCACCGGATATGTTGAGCACTTGACGGGCCCTCAGCCCGATGGACGGCAAGCCTTCGTGCTCAATCGTGGTCGAATACTGCCCATCCCCGTCGGTTTTAGTTTGGTGCAGCCCACGCGTATCTGGCCAATCCTGACCACCGGGACGCTCACTCTGCCTGGCAAGTTGCGTATGCTGAGCGAGTACTTTGTACCGCGACGCGAGTCGCACGAGGACGAGAGTTTGGAGAGCTTTGCCTCGCGGCGCTTGGGCCGGGAGGCATTCGAAAATTTGGTCGAGCCGATTGTCAGTGGCATCTTCACGGCGGATCCAGCGCGACTGAGTATGCAGGCCACGTTACCTCAGTTCGTCAAGATGGAGCGCGAACATGGTGGTTTGATTCGCGGCTATTTGGCGGCGCGACGCGAAGATTCCGCCGCCGTGGCGCGGAGAGCTAGCGGTGCCCGTTACGATCAGTTCATGGCGCCTAAACAAGGTATGAGCCACTGGATCGATCACTTGAACTCACAATTGCCATCTGGGTCGCTGAAACTGAACACACCGGTGCAATCAATTGAGCGCATATCACTGAATGCAAGCGCTACGACCAGTCCTGCGCGCTGGCAATTGACGACATCGGTCGGCACCGAGAGTTTTGATGGCGTCATCGTCGCACTGCCCACCCGCCCTGCTGCCAAGCTTCTACAACGTGTCGACGCTGAACTCGCCTCCAACCTGGCGGGAATTGAATATGCGTCCAGCGCTGTAGCCGTTGTTGTCGCCGATCGCAGTGACATCCAAGGCCGAGTCGATGGCTTTGGCTTGATCGTGCCCGCTAAAGAGCGCCGCCCAATTTTGGCCATCAGCTATTCCAGCAATAAATATGCGGGCCGTACACCTGATGATCAGTTGCTGCTGCGCATTTTTCTCGGCGGTGCCATGCATCCAGAGTTATTGGAACAATCCGATGAACGCCTGTTGGAAGTTGCGACCACTCAACTGCGTGAAGTGATCGGCTGGCAAGGTCACAAGTTTCGCTGGCAGGCATTGGTGCGTTGGAACCAGGCGATGCCACAGTACCACGTGGGGCACACGCAACGCGTAGCCAAAGTGATGGAGCAAGCTCAGCTGGCAGGTAGTTTGAGATTATGCGGCGCCGGCTACAGCGGTGTCGGCATTCCCCAAACCATTCGCTCAGCCCGCATCGCCGTCGAAGAACTAGTCAACGTCATGACCTAAGCCCCGGTTATTGCATTCATCGTCGCATTAGTTTACATATAAAGCAAGCGCAAGCCGAAAGAAGTCTTCTCGCGGCACTCTAATACCTCATTCCAGCCAGCATTGCAGAGTCGCTCACATGAACACACCGAAGAGGAACTGCGAGCGTTACTGCCAGGGTTAGCCTTCTTGCAGGCAACGCGGGAACTTAGTGAAATTCGTGAAGTAACGGAGCAAAAGCAAATGTACGATTCACGCGAGAAGGCTGCCTTGGATCTCCAGTCCGGATTGATCGACGCGCGAGAGCAAGGACTTGAGCAAGGACTTGAGCAAGGACTTGAGCAAGGACTTGAGAGAGGCGAAATCAAACTAATACGGACCCTTCAAGAGATCCTTGGCGAACCGATGACGACTGAGTCCGATCTCGGCCAGCATAGTCTGGAGCAGTTGCAATCGATAGCCGAAGAACTGCGCAGCCGAATTCTCCGTCGCTCCTAGGTGCCCTAGGTCCCTCAGCGTTTCAAAATTTCTCAACGCATTAGACGAAGGGGATTCGTCGATCGCCATAAAGGTACGTAGGTGAACGGCTAACGCCTGCGACTCATACTGAGTGAACTGGCTCGCCGAGCGAGGTGTTGTGGTAATGTCGTGGCAGCGTAACGCAGAAGATGCTGCCTTTGCCTACATGGCTGCTTAGGCTAATTTCTCCGCCGAGTAGCTTGCATAATTCTTTGACGATCGACAGGCCCAGACCAGTGCCGGAATACTGACGAGTCAGGTTGTCGCCTTGTAACAGGGCGTTACTTTGACGGAACTTTTCGAAGATGATTTCGAAATCTGTTTCGGGAATACCCACTCCGGTATCGGCAACAGTGATCTGAAAATAATCGGTTCCTTTGGTCCCCGTTGAAATCGTAATCAGACCACCTTCGGGCGTGAACTTGATCGCGTTGGAGAGCAAGTTATTGATGATCTGCTGGATCTTGGGTGCGTCCTGAAAGACCAACTGCAGTGAGTTGTCGGGTATCAACTGCACATCGATATTCTTGACTTCGGACAAACTGCGCATCATATCGCATTGAGCTTGCAAGACCTGGTTGATATCGAACAGCAGCGGTTTGACTTGCAGTTTCCCGGCTTCGATCTTGGCTAGATCCAGAATGTCGTTGATCATCTCCAACAACATCCGGCCGCTCTTTTGAATGTTAGCCGCATAGCGACGCTGCTTGTCGGTCAGCGAACTGATGTCTTGGAGAACATCGCTGAAACCGATAATGCTGTTGAGCGGGGTGCGCAGTTCGTGGCTCATGTTGGCGAGAAAATCGCTCTTCAGGCGATTGGCTTCGTACAGATGCAAGTTGGCCTGTGCAAGTTGATCGACTTTCAAATCCAAGGTTTGATTGAGACTCTGCAATTGCTGCTGGCTCTCAGTCAAGTGGCGTAGCATGCGGTTAAACGCGTCAGCCAATTCGCGAAACTCGTCATCAGTGTCGATCTGCGCGCGACGATCGAGTTTGCCACGAATGATCTCTTCGCTCACACCACGCAAGTGACGCAAGGGATAAACGACCAGTTTACGCATGATCAAATGCATCAGCATCAAGGTCACGGTCAAGGTGACCATGGCTACGGAGATCATCGTGGCCAGAATGCGGACTGACCACACAGTCGTCTCTTCTTCCGGCAACATGATGCGCATGACGCGAAAGGGAGTGACGTGTGAGGCACCGACCTTTCCGTGATGACATGATAGACAGACTTGGTTGAAACGGATTGGATGATAGTAGGTATACCAACCATCAACTGGCCCAAATTCGCGATAGAGCCCAGGATCATCTCTATCGGTGCTGGTGAATCGCGCGTCGGAATTTTCGGGCGCAGTGGCCGCTGCATTCGCGGCGGCGTCGATCGGCAGGGGATTGGCAGCTGGTGGATCATTGCCGCTGGCAGCGGAGGCTTCAATTCGGCCGGTCGAGTCTTTCGAGGTGTTCGGCACCGGGACTGCTGCAGTTGGTGTAGTTGGCAGCGAGGATGTAGCACCCGTCGAAAGTGGCGGGATGCCAGGTGGGGGCAAGGCGGGAGTTGTCAAATTGTCGGGCAGCCACTCGGACTCACGACGCCGAAATTCTGTTTCCAATCCAATCAACAACTCGCGTTCGCTGCCGGTAACCGGTTCGTTTAATCGATCGGGCAGCAAAAAATGACTGCTGGACATATCCAAGGATAAGACGCGGGCCTTGAATCGAGGATTGAAGATGAGCGACTCGTAGAGCTCTTTGCGAACGGTCGCATTGAAATTCTCGCCCTGCAAAGTCTGTTTCGGTTCGCGGGCATCGAAGTTGATCATGTGCACGTTGTAGACCTGCAACATGGCATAATCTTGTGCCACCCGCCGGGTGGTTTGCATCACCAGGCGCTGCGTGACTCGATGCATTACCCAGGAAGAAATGGTGACTGAGACCAGCAAAGTGGTACCAAAAAACAGAATACTCTTGCGTTCCAGCGTCCAACTTCCTGTTGCGCGGCGCAAAAGTTTAATCACCATACTTCGTATCCCTTTCCTCCCGTTGCCTGCGGAATTAGCATAGGCAGAACATTCTGCTCACTATATCGGTTCTGTGCCAAAGGTTGGGCCAACTGAGTTTGCCTTGTCTAACTTAAAGCGCACTATTGCATGATCCTAAACTCTACCCATTACGTACAGAGCGCGAAATCACGCAAACCAGCCGAATGGACGGCCGGATGCAGCTGGGTGGGGGATCGACCCAGGCCTCCCGAAATACGCTGCTTGCCCAAAGCAACGTTCGAGACTAGCATAAATCGATTCAGATTCTCGCCACACAAGTCTAACTTTGCATAGCACACTCGGAGACTTCTCCAATGACCAAGAGTTTTCGCTTCTGGGTACGTTGTCACACCGTGGCTTTAATGTGTGGCGTGTTGATCGTGAACCCAGTTTGGGCTGGCCGTGGACTGCGTGGCTGGTTCAAGAAACATCATGAACAAACCAACTGTTGCCCAGTTGAAACCAGTTGCCCCACGACTTGCGAAGTCGATCCATGTGAAGTCGAGTCCGCTCCGGTTTGCTGTGGCAGCGAAATGTCGGCACCAGTTGAAAGCAGCGGTTGCTGCGGCAGCTTGAGCGACGGCGTCATTAGCGAAGGCACCATCATTGAAGGCGCTCCAGCGCCGCATGTTGACTCGACGCCGATGATCGGTGGCGAGTCCGGTTCAATCGGCCAAATTATCGAGCCGGCTGATAATTCGGTACCGACTCCATCAACACCTGCCAGCCCATCCGACGCCGCACCGCCAGCAGTTGCCAACCCTCCCGCACCTGAGAACACCGCACCTTCGATCGTCGAACCCGAAGTCACCAAGATTCCGGAACAAACCGCACCAGCTGATCCGGCACCAGCGGAGCCAGCTCCCGCCGACCCGTTTGGCGCACCAGCACCAGCCGATCCAGCACCAGCCGATCCAGCACCAGCCGATCCAGCACCAGTAGATCCAGCACCAGTAGATCCAGCACCAGCCGATCCAGCACCTGCCGATCCGTTTGGCGCACCAGCGCCGGCTGATCCAGCACCTGCTGATCCAGCGGCTGCCGATCCGTTTGGCGCACCAGCACCTGTTGAACCAGCGGACCCAGCGCCTGCCGATCCATTTGGCGCGCCAGCTCCAGCCGATCCTGCACCTGTTGATGCTGCACCTGTTGATGCTGCACCTGTTGATCCTGCTCCAGCTGACCCGTTTGGCGCTCCAGCGGCACCAGCCGACGCTGCACCAGCCGACGCTGCACCGGCCGATCCGTTTGGTGCGCCAGCTGATCCTGCTCCGGCTGATCCTGCTCCGGCTGATCCTGTTCCGGCTGATCCATTTGGCGCACCTGCAGCGCCAGCTGGCGATGCACCAGCCGATCCATTCGGTGCACCAGCTGCTCCGGCCGGCGATGCACCAGCCGATCCATTTGGTGCGCCTGCAGCGCCTGCTGGCGATGCACCGGCAGATCCGTTTGGCGCGCCAGCTGCGCCTGCCGATGACGCTGCACCCGCCGACCCGTTTGGCGCGCCAGCACCTGGTGCCAACAATATCAAAGTCGATGACCTGTTCGGCTCTAACTTTGATCTGGAAGAAGGCGAGTTGGCGGAGTCGACGACTGAAGAAGCAGCCGTGGAAGACACATCTACCGAAGAGTTGGTAGAGCTGCTCACTTCGCCTGAGCCGGTTGTCGAGCAAACAATCGAATCGACTGAGACCGAACTGGCCAGCGCACCGGCGGTTGAACCACCGGTCGCCCAAGCCGATTCAGATGATGAATTTGCCAGCTCGCCAGTGCGTACTTGGCGCGACAATACCGGCACTTTCGAAGTCACCGGTCGATTGGTAGTCGTGATGCCTGACAAAGTGCGATTGCTGAAAGACAATGGCCGCTTCACCACGGTTCCCATGCGTCGACTGAGCGACGGTGATCGTCAGTATGTCGAACAAGCCGTAGCCAAGAAGAACAACCAACCAGCCAAGTTCATCTCGGTCAAGTAGCGTCGGTTTGCTTTCGTCGTAGCCGAAGTCGCCAGACTTTGGAATCTTGGTAGCCACCGTCGCCAGACGGTGGACGAATAGAGTTTGATTATCCACCGCTTGGCAGCGGTGGCTACGGGTACAATCGCTCTTTCACTCCAGGGATGACGCGCGCTGCGTTGCCGCTATATATCTTCTTGAGCGCTTCGTCGGGCAGGTCAACTCCATAGATCTGCCAGAAACCCTGAGGGGGATACTCTTTCTCTGAGTAGGGAAAATACTGGTCGCGCGTTTCCAGAAAGCGCCAGTAGCGACTGTAACGCAGTTCGGGCCACGGACCATCGGTGCCAAAGAGGACGCGATCTTGATACTTGATCAGGAAGTCGCGCGCTGTGTACGGTTGACGACCAAGTTCGCTGATGCGCGAGGCCAGTTCGACGACCATGTTGGGGTAGCGATCGAGCCACTGGCTGACCTGCTGCAGATCCTCGGCATCGTTGGCCATATGTGCCGCGATGAAAGTAGTTTGCGGATGATCGGCGATAATGTGATTGCGCGCGGCATGCAGTTGGGCGCGATCCGGAAACTTGTCGGACGGAAAGTGCCAATCGGGGTGACGCGATAACTCCTCATAGCGTTCGTTCTCCGGCGTGATCGGTTCAAAGAACGCGCTGGGGTCGGCCGTGTGCATGATTACTGGCAAGCCCTGCCGACCGCAGGCTTCCCAAATGGGATACCAACGCGGGTCGTCGATCTTGATCAGCGAGCCATCGGGGTTGCGATACTCCAGTCCCAACTGTTTGAAAACTTTCAAACCGCTTATGCCGCGCGCCTTGGCATCTTCCAGTTGCATGACTACGCGATGCGCGAAGTCAGCTCGCTGACAATCCCAGGTGGCGGGCTGGTCGGCTGCGCCTGATCCCTGCCAATCGATATTGGCGTAGATCACAAACCGACTGCGATGTTTGGTCCATAAATAGTCGATATGCTCAGTGAGTTTATCGCCCAGCCCGCCATCCAAACTCACCGCGACTGCGATATTGTTGCGATCCATCAAGCTCACAAACGCCTCCAGTGCATCAGGGTCATGACGCAAGCGGATGCGAAAGTGGCTATGACAATCCACTACGGGAAATCGCGCCGCGGCGAGCTCAGTATGCGGCACCTTCAAACTGGTTTTCGGACGAAACTTGGCCAGAGGTAAATCGGCTTCTTGAGCTTGGACGGATTGCCCAGTTTGCCAAATGGACAAAATCACAGCCAGCATGAGTTTCCGTAAATCGAAGTTGGACATTTTTACATTCTAAACATTTGAAAACAGAGAACGGAGTTCTGTCGACGGAAATCTGACGGTTGAGGAGTGCAGACAGCAGCCTGAAACTGGTCAACACACTAGAATACGAGTGCCAGCCCTTGGGCCCTTTCGTCCGCCGAACCCCCGAATTCTGCATGTCCTCTGATTTTACCCAGCAACAGACCGTTGGCGAATTGCGTCAGGCGGAACGTTTAAGCCTTCAAGCGACCGTGCCACCGGCCGAGGTGCCCGGGGTTCGCATCGAACGCCTGGTAGGCCAGGGCGCATTCGGCCAGGTCTGGATGGGCCGTGATCTCAATACAGGTCGCGAAGTAGCTATAAAGTTCTATTTGCATCGCGGCGGAGTGAATTGGTCGCTCTTGGGCCGCGAAGTCAAACACCTGGTCAATATGTCGACCGGACGTTTCATTGTTCAAGTTCTAACCGTGGGGTGGGAGGCCGAGCCGCCTTACTACGTCATGGAGTACTTGGAAAACGGTTCGCTCGAAGACCTGATTCGGCGGCGCGGACGACTGGGTGTTAATGAGTCGGTCGCACTATTTCGCGAAGTGGCCGAAGGACTCAATTATGCTCACGGCAAAGGTGTCCTGCATTGCGATTTGAAACCAGCAAATATTTTGTTGGACCACGATTGGCGTCCACGCCTGGCTGACTTTGGTCAAAGCCGGATGTCTCACGAGCAATCACCTTCCTTGGGCACGCTGTTCTACATGGCTCCCGAGCAAGCCGATTTGGCTGCCTCGGCCGACGCCCGCTGGGACGTTTATGCGCTGGGCGCGATCTTGTATACCATGCTGGTTGGTGCCCCGCCTTACCGCAATCCTGAAGTTGTGGAAACGCTCGATTCGGCAGACTCACTACCGGCGCGCCTCGAACGATATAGAACGGTGATCTACGATTCACCGGTTCCCAAGCACCATCACAAACAAGCTGGCGTCGACAAGGCTCTCTACCAAATCGTTGATCGCTGCCTGGCTAAGCAACCCGCCGAGCGTTACGCCAACGTACAACAGGTATTAGAGGCGATCGCGCGTCGCGATTCCTCGCGCTTTCGGCGGCCGCTGTACTTGCTCGGGATCGTCGGCCCGCTGTTGTTGTTGCTGATGATGATGCTGTTCTTCTTGCGAGGGATCGCGGTAGCCAAAGGCGAATCGCTCGCGCGTGTGGAACAATGGGCGCAGCGTAGCAATGAGTTTGCTGCCAAGTTTGCGGCCCGCACTTTAGAAAGCGAAATAGCATCGCTGTTCCGCTTGGTGGCCGATGAAGCCGATCGCGGGCGACTAGCGCAGTTCCTTAGCGCGACAGTCGCAAACAATAGGGAGTTCTTGAACTCACTGGCCCAAGGCCATGCCGAAGACAAGCAACGCGATTCCTTCTTGCGATCCGATAGCCGCATGCAATTGGAACAGTACCTGGCGCAGAGGCTAAATGAAGTTGCGCATCGCATGCCCAATAAGGACCAGGCTGCTATTTTCAGCAGCATCTTTGTGCTGGATGCTCAAGGCAACAACTTAGGCATCTCGTTTCTGGAAAGCCAAGACCGATTAGAGAAGAGTCCCGTTTCACGCAACTTCGCGTATCGCAGTTACTTTACGGGCTTGCGCGCGGACTTGCCTCCAAACTCTCCTCATCAACCTCCGACGGAGCATTCGCATTTCTCGGCGAGTTTTCGCAGTACGAGCACTGGGAAATGGAAGGTCGGCATTAGTTGTCCGATCTGGCCCGCAGAAACCGCAGAGACCGACCCCGAAGTAGGTAAAAATGAGGCAACTGCCAAGCCCCAACCGTTGGGTGTGCTGGTGCTGACGATCAACCTGGGCGACTTCCAATTATTGGCGGGCGAAGAGGAGGACGACGACAAGAATCGTTTGGCCGTGCTGGTCGATGGTCGCGAAGGAAACCAACAAGGCACGCTGTTGCAGCATCCATTACTAACCGATTTGTCCTCGCAGGCCTCGAGCGTGCGCGAGGCCATGTTGATTCCCCCCATTGATCCGCGCCAGCTAACCAAGCTTCGTAGCGAGGGCATGCGAAATTATCTTGATCCGGCCGCCCAACATCCCGACGGTGAAATTTATAAAGGGGAGTGGATCGCCGCTATCCAGCAAGTTGCGCTACCCAGTCTGGACCAAGGCCACGCAGGCCGAGGCACCGATCTGTGGGTCCTGGTCCAAGAGCGAGCCAGTCGAGCTCAAGATCCCGTACATCAGCTCGGAAATCGACTGCAGAATGAGAGCATGATCGCCTTGGTAACCGTCGTGTTGGTTATCTGTGTACTATGGTATTTTGTATTTCGGCTTAGCGAAGTACGCGATTTTTCACCGTCTGGGTCTGTCACGCCAAATACGCTAAACTACCCCGTTCTCAAATCTACCGTAGATCACGATTAAGGGACGCTCAGTGGAAACGATCGAAAGTGTGTTGCTCAAGCAGTTGGCCGACAAGTTCGGCGGACAGCCTCAATTGAGCGACTCGTTGATCCTGGTAGGCGTCGATTCGGTAGGCATGGCCGAACTCACTTTCGAAATAGAAAAACAATTTGGCATCAGCGTCGACGATGAAGTCCTGGAAGTCGATACCGTGCAAGATCTGGTCAACTACATCCGCCAACGCCAACAAAGCGCAGCCCAGTAATACTCGCGTAGCGGAATGCGTCAAGCATTTCGAATGTCGTAGCGGAATGCGTCAAGCATTTCGAACTGCATTTCCAAACGCGATATCAAACCTCGAAAGCCTTGACGGCTTCCCCTACATGAGCCTCGAAAGCCTTGACGGCTTCCGCTACGGAGGGCGTTACTCGTCGTCGTGATCGGGGTGCAGTGGATCATCGCTGTCGAAAAAGAAGTCGCCTAGTCCCAGCGGCAAACTGTTGGCACCCAGTTCGCGCGAACGACGTTTGGCTAGCGCGTCGAGGTTGAGCGCATCTTCGCCCAGGCAGTACTTCAGGGCTTCATGCCAGGCCTGATCTTTACTGATGGGATGATCCTTCTCCTGCGCCAATCGCTTGAGCGCGAATCGCAACATGTTCAGGCCATCGCGTGCTGAAAAGTCCAGTTTCAATTGATGCGAGCGTTGCAGAAACTCGACCGTCAACGCCAACATCTCGGGTTCGGCAAATGGCAGGTGATACTGCAAAATCGCCAATTCATCTTGGCGCGTCGGAAAACCCAAGGGAAGAGTCGGTTGTAGGCGCGACAGGATATAGTCGGGAATCTCATACGTCGAATCGTCTTGATTCATCGTTACTGCGCAGCGGAAATCACGATGCGCATGAAGCACCACGCCGGCGACGATTGATTCCACATAGCGACGTTGGTCCAGCAGTGGTGCCAGACTGGCCCACGACTTTTCGTTCATGCGGTTGCCTTCGTCCAGCACACACACGCCACCGCGCAGCATGGCCGTTACCAGCGGCGACGCGTGATAGGCGATCTTGCCATCGTGGCTGAGCACCGGCGTAACCAGCAGGTCTTCGGGGCGTGTGTCGGCGGTGCACTGGAATACGTACAGCTCCTGCCCACGCAAGCGGGCTGCGGCCATTGCCAAAGCGGTCTTGCCGATACCGGGCACGCCAACCAGACGTGGGGACAGCGGCAAGTCCATTTGATCGACCACCAACCAGCAAGCCAGCAGCTGATTGAGTATCTCGCGTTGACCGATCCAATCATGCTCGTTGCTCAGCGGCGCGCTGAGTTTCAACTGCACGGAATCGATCTGCACAACGTTTTCGGACTTCATAGGCTACAACAGTCAACGTGTCGAAGGGCGGGTTTTGGGCTCTGTCTTTACCCAGTCAATCTAATCTGACCGCGCACCGAGGCACAAGACCACGTCGCATCCCCGGCACCCTAAATGAATGCCCAGATAGATGCGCACCGCCGCTCAGAAGTGCAGATTGTCGACGCACGCTACGTTAAAATGGAGGCATCATGAAAACGCAGAACTTAAATCCGATCGATAACTACCTGGCCGGTAGCTGGGAAGCACTAGGCAACGGCGCGCCTGTACTGGTGGCGTTGGCTCAGATGTGCAGTCATACCTGGACGCGTGAGGCGCTCGATTCGGCCAGTCAGTCGTCACCGACCCTCGAAGGGCTTAGCGGCGAAGCGCAAGCGATTCTCTTCGCAGCCAAACAGCGTGGCATCATCGAACTGAAAGCGGTCAACACCGCCTTTGATGCCGCTGCGCGCTTGCTGGCTGTCTACGTCGAGGAATCGGACGAACGCACCATTGCTTTCCGCGATGGCCGCAAACCTGAAATCACGGTGCGATTTCTGGACGGTTTTCGCCAGCTGTGCCAACGTGGACTGGTGATCCACCATATCTTCCGCGACTTTTCACTTTCGCCACGCGGGTTCGAATTGGCACAAACGGTGCAGCAGGCTGCTGTGCAAAGTTACTTGGACATGGCTACAGAATTCGGGCTCCACGACTAATGACAGCAGCAACCACCAACCGGCCAGCCGAGCGATTCGTATGGCTAATGTGCAGTACGCTTGTCGGGCTGATGTGCCTGGCCATGGTTGGCCTTTCGCCCTCCACTCCGAAAGAAAGTCTGGTTGATCAACTGGTCAAACAGACACCTGTTCAATCTCCCAGTCCTTCACTTGAGCTTGGCAATGATGCTTCCGGTTCTGGCGCGACTGCTGCCGGCGAAATTCAAGATGATGCCAACGCATCGGCCCACGCGCTGGATCCCGTCTTACAGATTGCCCGCGATTCTCTGACCCGCTTTCGCAGCCAAGTAAACGACTACAGTGGTGTTATTCTCAAGCGTGAACGCATCAGCGGCAGCTTGGGCGGCGAAGCTCGCATGGAATTCAAGATTCGCACGCGCCGCCTGGAAGGTGACAAACTTGTAAGACCACTGCAAGTCTATTTGAAGTACCTCGATCCCTGGCTCTCGCGCGGGCGTGAAGTTATCTGGATCGAGAACGCCAACTCCGGCAAACTGGTGGCCCACGAAGGCGGCTTGAAGAACGTCATGCGTGTCTCCTTAGCGCCTGCCGACAACCTGGCCATGATGGGCAACAAGTACCCAATCACCGAGATTGGCTTGGAGAAACTGATCGAAAAACTGATTGAAAAGGGCGAACGAGACAAATTGGCTGGACCGTGCCAGGTCACTATTACCGAGGGTTTCGAAGTTGGCGGTAGAAAGTGCCAGCGCATCGAGGTTGCTCATCCCACTCCCGATCCACGCTTTGATTTCCACATCGCGCAGATCTTTATCGACATCGAGCGTCAGATACCACTGCGTTACGCGGCTTACCTCTGGCCTGAAAAACCCGGTACCCCGCCGCCACTGGAAGAGGAGTATACTTATACCGATGTGAAATTGAACGTCGGCTTTGTGGATCGCGATTTTGATCCTGAGAACCCGGCCTACAACTTTCCTTGACAAGAGCCGGGAGTCTGTTTGTGATTTTGGGAATGCTCCGACCTGTGGCAAGCAATTGTCTGTGGCACGCGATGTTGGTCGCGCCAGTGATTGCGTTGGTCCTGATTCTCACTCCCTGTTCTCTCTGCTACTCGCAAACCTCACGCGTGCCTGACTTGGATGATGCGCGTGGCCTGTTTCATCAAGGCCAATACGACAAGTGCATCGCCATGACGCGTGCCGAAGTCGAACGTGGCGTGTGGCACGATGGTTGGTCCAAGTTGCTGATGCGCTCGCTGATGGCCCAAGGCAGATATGCAGAAGCCGTCGAAGTCTACGCCGCCGTCGCCGAAAAATTCAGCGCCAGTTTGCCGCTGCGTTTACTGGCCGTGGAGGCGCTGCGTTTTGCAGGTCAACCCAATGAAGCGCGAACCCTGCTCGGTCAAATCCAAGCCTTAGTGGCCCAAGCTCCTTGGCGATTTACCGATCGAGATAATTTGTTGGCCTTCGGTTACTACGAACTGACCCACGGTCGCGATCCACGCGAAGTATTGAACCTGTACTACGATCGGGCATTGAAGAGCGATCCACGCTACGTTGATGCGCAAATCGCGATTGCCGAGTTGGCCCTCAGCAAAAATGATTTCCAAGAGGCGGCCAATGCTCTTAAACAGGCTGAGAAGCTCTCCCCAAGCGATCCACACATTCAGTACTTGCTCGCCAAGACCTGGGCGCCTTCGGATAGCGCCAAAGCCACGGGCCATCTCCAAAAAGCCCTCGAGCTCAACCCCAATCATGCCGAAAGCCTACTGCTGGAATGCGAAGAGCTGATCGATGGTGAACAGTTTGATGACGCGAATAAACTGATCGACGAAGTGCTCAAGGTCAATCAGCTGCACCCCAAGGCTTGGGCGCTACGAGCGGTGATCAATCACTTGCAAGGCAAGTACCGCGAAGAAGGTGAATGCCGAGCCAAAGCCCTCTCGACCTGGCCACAGAATCCGGAGGTCGATTACGAGATCGGTCGCAAGCTGTCGCGATTCTATCGCTTCAGCGATGCCGTGCAGTACCTGCGTCGCTCGATCACGCTTGATGCCAACTTTACTCCTGCTCGATTTCAGCTGGCTCAAGATCTCCTGCGCATTGGCGCGACCGATGAAGGTTGGACCATGGTCGATCAAGTAACCGTGGCTGACAAGTACAACGTGGTGGCCTCGAACCTGGATACGTTGCGCGATCGCCTGGCCCAGTTTACGACGCTCGAGCACGACGGTTTCATCGTCCGCATGGATCGCAAGGAAGCCGAGATCTATGGCGGGCGAGTGCTCAAACTGCTCAGCGAAGCCAAGGAAGTCTTGACGAAGAAATACGACCACCAAATTGATGAACCTATCAACGTCGAGATCTTTCCTCAGCAGAGTGACTTCGCTATTCGCACGTTCGGCTTGCCCGGTGGTGCCGGTTTCTTGGGAGTCTGTTTTGGCAAACTGATCACGGCCAATAGTCCGGCTTCCCAAGGCGAAACGCCATCTAACTGGGAAAGTGTCCTGTGGCATGAGTTCTGTCACGTGGTGACCTTGCAGAAAACGTCCAACCGCATGCCGCGCTGGTTGAGCGAAGGCATCTCGGTGTACGAAGAACTGCAGCGAGACTCGAGCTGGGGACAAACGATGAACCCCATCTATCACAGCATGATATTGGGCGATGATTTTGTGCCACTGTCCAAGCTCAGCAGTGCGTTCTTGCAACCCAAGACACCAATGCACTTGCAGTTTGCATATTTCGAATCATCGTTGGCGGTCAGTTATATGATCGAGCGTCATGGCCTCGAGCGGCTGAAAAAGTTGCTCGTCGATTTAGGCCTGGGTGTACCCATGCAGGAAGCGCTGGCCCGCATCTACGGCGACTCGGAGGTACTGGATAAAGATTTTCAAGAGTACTGCGTCACCGCAGCCGGCAAGTTGTACAGCCAGCAACCGGACGAAGATGCCGAAGTGCCAACCCGCATCTCACTGGATGATTTGGAGAAGTTGGTCGCGGAACATCCCAAACACTACACCGCCATGCGCCAGTTGGCCGCGCGTTATCTGGCCGATGAAAAGTGGGATAGAGCGCTGGTGGTGCTCGAGAAACTGGACAAAGCCTGGTCGGCCGATGCCGAACTGGGTGGGACGCTCGATCAACTGGCAACCGTCTATCGCCGACTGAAGCGCGAGGATGACGAGCGGGCCACGCTCCAGCGCATACTTCAACATTCCAGCGATCACTTGCCGGCCATAACGCGTTTAATCGAGCTAGCCCAAGCGGCAGAGAACTGGGATGACGTATCGCGCTACGCCCAGCGACTGATGGCGGTACAGCCGTTGATCAGTCTAGGTCACACGGCATTGGCAGAAGCTGCCGCCCAGCGTGGTGACACAGCCGCGCGGGCCGAGGCACTGGCGGCTCTGCTACAACTGCAACCAATCGATGCAGGACGTTTGCATTATGAATTGGCCGAGTCGCAACTGGCACTCGGAGATATTGAACAGGCGCGCAAGCATGTTTTGATTACGCTCGAAGAAACACCTCGCTATCGCGCCGCCCAAAACTTATTGGCAAAAATTGTTCAGCAGCGCACCGCACAACAGGCAGCCACTACGCGCACATTGGCACTGCCCGATGAAGGTCAGCCACCGGCCCCCGATATTAGTTTGCCCAAATGAATTGTGGACGTTAACTAAAATGATGCTAACTCGACGCGGTATGCTTCTGGCAGCTCTGATCGTCATCATGTTCAGCACCTCGCTGCTGGCCTGGCAGTGGCAGCGTCGTGGTCGCCGCTCTTCGGAATTTGCATCGGGTGGCTTTTATATTGATCGCGGCGATGTGCCCGTCTGGCCCGTCGACAAAGACTTCGTCCGCGACACCTTCACGTTTGCTCGACTGCGTTACGATTCGCACTACAACGGACGCGGTGGAGACTGGGCAACTGACTTTCCTGACTGCGATCTGAATTTCTCGCTACGCCTGCAGCAACTTACTTCGCTGAAGGTCAACCCGTATCCTACGATTGTGACACTAACGGAAGAACGCGTGTTTGATTATCCGTTTCTGTACATGATCGAACCTGGTCGATTGTACTTTAGCGACGAAGAGGTCGTGGCCTTGCGCAAATACTGTTTGCGCGGTGGCTTTCTGCTAGTGGATGACTTCTGGGGCGACGAAGAGTACGACAATTTTCGCCAGCAGATCAAACGCGTCTTTCCAGAACGCGAGCCAACAGAGGTGCCACTGGAACACGAGATCTTTCATTGCGTTTATGATCTCAAAGAAAAGCCTCAGTTGCCATCGGTGCATGCTGCCCATCGATCCGGTGGCCAGACGATCTCCTGGGAATATCGACCTGGCAGTGATACGAGCATTCCGTACTACAAAGCCATCTACGACGATGACCAGCGTATCATGGTGTTCATCTGCCATAACACGGATTTGGGAGATGGTTGGGAACGCGAAGGACAGAACCAATGGTACTTTGAAGAGTTCTCTGTAAAAAAAGCCTACCCGATGGGCATCAACATCGTGACTTACGCCATGACTCACTGACGAAAGGCCGCCCCAGCGTGAACTTTGCTACACTTTCGGTAGAAGATGAACAACAAACTGTTCAGCACCTGCGCGATAGCCGAACGCGCATCGACCAAGAATTATCCAAGACGATCGTTGGTCAAAAGGAAGTCGTCAATCAACTGCTGATCAGTCTGCTGGCTGGCGGTCACTGTTTAATCACAGGCGCTCCGGGCTTGGCCAAGACACTGCTGGTGCGCAGCATGGCCCAGATCTTCCATTTGAAGTTCCAGCGCGTGCAATTCACGCCCGACTTGATGCCGTCGGATATTACGGGTACTGAAATTCTGGAGCAAGACGCCGATGGTCGGCGGAGCATGCAGTTTGTGCATGGTCCCATTTTTGCCAACGTGATTTTGGCGGACGAAATCAACCGCACGCCACCCAAGACGCAAGCGGCTCTCCTGGAAGCCATGCAAGAACATCAGGTCACGGTGGCCGGCAAGCTTTATCGCTTGGAAGAACCTTTCTTTGTGTTAGCGACACAGAACCCTATCGAGATGGAAGGCACATATCCCCTGCCGGAAGCGCAGCTTGATCGTTTCATGTTCAATGTGCTGATCGACTACCTGCCCCATGCTGACGAATTGGCAGTAGTCATGCAAACCACATCCGAGCGTCCAGCTCCCATTCAACAACTCTTCTCGGGCGACGATGTGCTCAAGTTCCAGGAAGTCGTGCGCCGCGTGCCTATTGCCAAAGAGACCGCCGACTACGCGGTACGCCTGGTCGCAGCCACTCGACCTGGTCGGCCTGAAGCTACCAAGTTTGTCAACGATTGGGTCAGCTGGGGTGCGGGTTTGCGAGCTGCTCAAACACTAGTGCTCGGCGCCAAGGCTCGCGCTCTGCTGGATTGCCGTGAGCATGCCACCAGCGAAGACATTCGCGCCCTGGCCCCACCCACACTCCGCCATCGCGTTTTGTTGAACTACAAAGCCGAGGCCGAAGGCGTCAATGTCGAGAACGTCATTACGTCGCTACTGGATACAGTGAAAGCGTAGAGCGGCTGTCCTCAGCCGCTCCGCACCCTCTAACCAAATTTTCGACCGACCATTGGCCCGGGAGGGCGAAGGTCCTCCTGAGCCCAACACCGCACCGAACAACGGACAACGTCCCGGGGGTAAGTGGTGATGGAAGGACCTGCGTCGGTGTTTTGATGCCAACGGTTAGTTTCCCCGGACCTATGTCCGTTCCTCATAACGGTGTTTGGCTCAGCAGGAGCCTTCGCCCTCCCCCAGCGCTGCCCTCCCGGTTTGAAAGCGATCTTGACGCATCGCGCGGGCATTGTGTACTTCCATGGCCGGGCGCGGGCTGTCGGCCTGCGCTGCGAGAAACTTGAACCGTTCTGTCAAAAATTTCATTGAGATTCCATCAGTGTCCCCGCTGCCCGCCAACCATTCCAGCTCAACGCCATCCCGGGGACAAATCCCGGTGCGCGCTCGGGGTGTGTCCCCGGTGGTGATGGCTATGCTGGCATTGGTGGCTCTGATCCCTGGCGGCTGCGCGCGGCGAGCTTACACCGACGTCTACGTCGAAAACATGGCCGCCGAAATTCGCGATCTGGAAGATCAGCTGTACGAATACGACGGCGAATACCGCCTGATGGAGCAGCAACTGCAATCCCTCAAATCCGAGAATGCTCAGTTGCGAGGGGCCATGCCATCCAAAGGACTGATGAAGGCTGCTCCTTCGCAGCCTGAAACCTTTGTGCCCCGGTCGGGCTCGGGCAACTATCCCCAGAGTCCCAGCGATAGCTCGAACATTGTGCCCTTTGGCAGCGGCCCCAGTCCTGCGCCTGCGATCGAGATCAGTCCGAACAAGCCCAGCACCCATCCACCCTCGATCAATCCAGCGGCACCGCTGCCCGATCCACTGAAGGTGCCGGGGGCTGATGCGAGCGATCCGATGGATCTGAAGGATCTCTCGCCGCCCACGATCGAGCCAGGCGAGCCGATGCCGCCACTGCTGCCGCCACCCAAACGCGATCCCAATACGCCAGTAACGCTGCACACTGAAAATGATCTCGAAGTCGAACTGGGTCGCGTCAACATACCGGCTCAGCTAGCATCCGACACCACCGGTCGCTTGCCCTCACCGGCTGCCATCGATCAAGCTCGCATTCACCCGCCAGCCGAGATGCCCAGCGATACACGCATCGTCGAAATAAAATTTCACCCCACGCTTTGCAAAGCCGTCAACACCGATCAACAAGATGATGAGGACGCGCTCTATCTGGTTCTGCAACCACTCAACGAGCAAGGTGAGTTCGTTCCGCTACCAGCTGACCTGATGGTGATGGCTCTCGATCTATCACGTGATGAGAAGCATGCGACAATCGGACGCTGGACGCTATCGACCAATGATGTGAAGAGCAAGATACAGCCGATTGGCAGCAGTCAAGGAATTCATGTCTCACTGCCCTTCTCAGGACCAACGCCACAGTGTGATCGCTTACTAGTGTTCGCTTACTACACGCTCAGCGATGGACGGCGAATCGTCGCCGAGCAAGAAGTGATGCTGAATAATCTGCATCGCCAAAGCACCGTATGGGTGCCACGTGCCAAAACCTCATCAGCAGTACGCACTGCCAGCGCCACCGGACCTGCCAAGTAATCTCAACGTCGTTTATCGTAGCGGAATGCGTCAAGCATTTCGTGCTCTGCAGTTGACGACAGGAATCGAAAGCCTTGACGGCTTCCGCTACAAAGCTCGCGTTACATTGCAAGCAATGCGAAAGCTGGCGTAATTATGCCAATGTCCCACAAGCACTATAGGCACACGATTGAGTCGCGTTACAATCGCACGCATCTGAAGTGCAGCACCCGTCAGTGAAGACCACATTTGTCACGGAAGACAACCGCTGCTTCAGAACAGTTGGCAAGAGCCAATCAATCGCACTCCAAGTTCCAGGCATGGCGACTGCAAGGATTGCAGTTCATGTCAAGGATGACAGCCGACGGTCAAGGATGACTGCGCCGGAACTGGAGAACCATCAGGCCAGTACTTCAGGCCAGTACTTCAGGCCAGCACAGCTTGGACAACTTCGCCGTGCACATCGGTCAAGCGAAAATCGCGGCCTGCGTAACGGTAAGTTAGTCGCGTGTGATCCAAGCCTAACAAGTGCAATAGTGTCGCATGCACATCATGAAAGTGGACTTTGTCGCGCACGGCAAAGTAGCCGTACTCATCGGATTCGCCATACTTGAATCCACGTTTGAAGCCCCCGCCGCAAAACCACTGCGTCATCGCGTGTGGGTTATGGTCGCGGCCATTGCGATCGCCTTCGCTAACGGGCGTGCGACCGAACTCGCCGCCCCACCAGACGATCGTATCGTCTAGCAAACCGCGGCGTCGCATGTCCGTCAGCAACGCGGCGATCGGTTGATCGACTTCGGCCGCGTTCTTAGCATGCTCGCGCAACAGGTCGCCGTGTTGATCCCATTTGTAGCTGTGCGATATTTGCACGAAGCGCACGCCGGCTTCGGCATAACGCCGCGCCATCAAACATTGGATCGCAAAATTGCGCGTCACTGGGTTGTTGATACCGTACAACTCCAATGTCTCAGGCGATTCATCTGAGAAGTCTTGTACCAGCGGTACTTCGTTCTGCATGCGAAACGCCAACTCAAACGATTCGATGCGACTCTCCAGTTCCTGATCTTCACCCACAGCGTGCATGTGCCGTTGGTTCAGCTCTTTCATCAAGTCCAACTCCAGACGCTGCAACTGCTCGGGAGTCTGCCGCTCGATGAACGGCACCTTGGCTTTATCCGATTCCAACCCCGCATAACCGATGCGCGTGCCTTGATAAACGGCGGGCAAAAACGCGGAGCCCCAGTTGTTGGCTCCGCCATGCGATAGCGATGGGCAAATGGTGATGAAGCCAGGTAGATCTTGGTTCTCGGTACCCAGTCCATAGGTCAACCAACTGCCAATGCTCGGACGAATGAAGGTATCGCTACCGGTGCTCAGTTCCAACAGGGCCGCGCCGTGGCGCGAATTCGATCCGTGCACCGAGTTGATAAAGCAGATATCGTCGACTTGTTTACCAATATGTGGAAACAAGTCGCTGACATAATATCCCGATTCACCGTACGGCCGAAACTTCCAAGGTGACTTCAGCAAATTGCCGGTCTTGCCCGAAACGACGCGTGGCTTGTCGAAGGGTACCGGTTTGCCATCGTCTTTTTCAAGTTGTGGTTTGTAGTCGAACGTATCCACCTGGGATGGTCCGCCGTGCATGAACAAAAAGATGACGCGCTTGGCCTTGGCCGGATAATGCGGCGCGCGCTCAGCCATCGGATTGTCCGAGTTACGCACGCCGACCTCATCAGCTGCTGACAACTGGTTCATCAAACCAGCCAGCGCCAGTGCGCCAAAGCCAACTCCGCTCTGGGACAGCAACTGTCGACGCGACAAGGGTTGTTGATGGGCGGCGTGCCAATGGCGAGGATTGAAAGCGTTCATAGGATCACTTATCCACTATTCGACGTAACTGAATTCGTTGGAAGCCATCAACACACGAGATAAACTCTGCCAGGCAACCGGTGGTTCCACGCCTTGATCGAGCGCATGCTGTATGAACGCACCTGCCGATTCAAGTTCGATGGATGCCGGCGCGCGTCTCAGGATGCGTTCATACACAGTGGTGATGCGCCGGTGACTATCTTCGGCTTGCGCGAGCAATTGATTGGCCGCCGTGAGCGCTTGCTGCTGAACCAGCTGGCTATTGAGCATCATCAAAGCCTGCGGGGCCACGGTCGACGTTTGACGTTCGCCGCTGATCATCGCTGGATCGGGGAAATCGAGCGTTTGCATTTCGTCCAGCACACCGCTGCGAATGACTGGCAAGTAAACGCTGCGACGTGGTTGGCTGTAATCCAAATCACCGCCCGCCGCCGAGTTCACATAGTTGTGGCTCTCAGTCTTCATTAAAGACCCACGCATAGTTAAATCCAGGCCACCACCCACCGTCAGAATCGCATCGCGCGTCTCTTCTGCGGTCAAGCGACGGCGATTGAATTTCCATAACCATGCATTCTCCGGATCCAGCGTCAAACACTCGTCGATGCGCTGTGCCTCCGCTTCATTCTCAGCCTGAGTTCGCGAACTGCGTTGGTAGGCGGCGCTCATGAGTATCTGTTTATGCAAGTGCTTGATCGACCAGTTGTGCTCGACTAGTTCCACTGCCAGCCAGTCCAGCAGGGGCTGGTTCGTGGGGGCTAAGCCTAACAGGCCAAAGTTATCCGTCGTCGGGACAATACCTCGACCAAAATGCCAGTGCCAAATGCGATTGGCAATCACCCGACTGGTCAGCGGATGATCGCCGCGTGTCATCCACTGAGCCAATTGCAGTCGACCGCTGCTCTCACCATTGATAACCGGATCAGTTGGTCGAGCCAGGATGCCAGGCATACGTCGCGAGACAAGTTTGCCCAAGACGACGTGACTGCCGCGCAAGTGGATCTTCAAATCTTCGGGTTTGGCTTCGGCGACACCCATGGCGCTAGGCAGTTGAGGACGTTCAGCTTCGATGGCTGCCAGTTGATCTCGAATTGTCTGGGCACGCTGTTCGTCCACTTCCGTGTAGTAGCGTTCATAGTCGCGCGTGGGACCATTCAGTGGCGATGCCTTGGCTGAAACATGTTTGCGCAGCTCTTGCATCGACTCGTCGTTTTCTGGGGCGAGTATCTGCTGGATAACTTTCGCATAAGTGTCGGCCAGCGCCGCTAATGACGCAGGCGGCTGACTCAAGAGTGCTTCGCGTAGCACAGCGGGAGTTTGTGCATGCAGCGGTGAGTCTGCAGCCAATTGAGCCCAAACTTGTTCAGCCCGGCTGTGAAACTCTGCGGGATACTCGGCCAGGTTCAGCCAGACACCATAGAAATTAAGTTCCGTCGAGTCGACTTTGGTACTGCGTTGGATCTCGGCCAGGTGCGTTCGCCACAAGGCGATCACCGGGAAGGTCATGCCGCTGGTCAGTCCTGACCGCGACAGGGCGACCGGTTCGGTACCAAAAGGCCAGGCAGTGCCGCTGGGTGTTTGATACACCACGGCCAGTTTGTCGATATGCGGAAACGCGCGGCGCGATTCTAACCGCACAACGTGTTTGCCAGCGCTCAATCGAGCCAATCCAGCCACGCTCCAGATCTGACCTTCGTGATACCAACTATCGGAGGTTTCCGTAGCCACACGCGTGTTGATATCTTTGTCGTCAATCTTCAGGCGTAATGGCCGGCGCTCCAGGGCCGCATAACGCAGTTCAATCGCATAGGTCCCGGCCTGCTGGATTTCAATGTCGTACTCGACGTCAGCTGTGCCACTGCTGCCGATGATGCCGATCTCTTTACCGTATTCATCGTAGTCGCGATCCACGCTGCCCCGCTGGTAACCTTCCGCTTCGATCAACGCGTAGCCGTTTTCGATCACGTAAGGTTGATCGGTTCGGTCAGCGAGGTAACCTGGTCCGCGGCTATCGGTGTGATTGACTCCGGTTTTCAACTGCTCGAGCGAGGCGGTGGTGAATTGATCGTACGCAATGGTGGCTTGCAAAGCTGAGCTGATCGAACTGCGAATCTGTTGCTTCTCGCGCTGGGCCACTGCCTGGTCGAGTTGGTTCAGTTCGCTTTGCTGGGCCGCAATTCGCTCGTCGATCAATTTGGACTGGGCAATGATCTCGGGTTCCGCCAGCTGCCGCTGAAACAGCTTGGCCACAACGTTATGGTTCTCCATCGTTTGCGAACTTTTGAAGATACCAGCCAGTGCATAATAGTCGGCCGCCGTCAGCGGATCGTACTTGTGATCATGGCATCGCGCACAGCCGATCGTCATGCCCATAAACGCCTGGCAGAGCACCGTCAACTGTTCGTCGATGATGTCCATCTGCATCTTGACCGGATCGTCTTCCGCCAACATCTTGGCTCCGATCGCCAGAAAGCCGGTGGCGACCAGTCGATCAAACGGCGAAACACCGGGCACAGGATCGTCGTCGACCAACAAGTCGCCAGCGATCTGCTCTTGCACAAAGCGATCAAACGGTTTGTCGTGATTGAAACTATCGATCACGTAGTCGCGGTAACGAAACGCATGCGGATAACCGATGTTCTCATCCAAGCCATTGGAGTCGGCATACCTGGCGACATCCAACCAATGCCTGCCCCACTTCTCGCCATAACGCGCTGAGGCTAACAGGCGATCGATCACGCGTTCATAAGCGTCGGGATCAGAGTCGTTCACGAAAGACTGAAACTCGTCGGACGTGGGCGACAGACCCGTCAAATCATAAGTCACGCGCCGCAGCAATTCTCGCTGGCCGGCAGGTGGATTGGGGCGCAGGCCGTGAGCGGCTAGTTGAGCATTGATCAATGTATCGATGGCTGTATGGGCCAGATATTGTTCATGGCCAGTGTGTTCGGCCAGGACGGGCTGCACGAGTGGCTGATAAGCCCAAAACGATTTCTGCTGGGGCGTGAATTGTGGTTGGTCGTCAACTGTTGGTATGGGTGGCGCAGGCAACGGAGTGGTTGAGTCTTTATTGGGCCAGGGAGCGCCCATCGCCACCCATTGGCTGAGCGTAGCCAGCTGCGTCGTGGTCAGCTTGCTCTTGGGTGGCATCTTCAGAAATTCATCGTGGTTGACGGCGCTAATCAGCAAACTCTCTTTGGGTTTGCCCGGCGTTATGGCCGCGCCCAGTTCGCCGCCGCGCATCAGCCCCGCATACGATTCCAAACTAAGCCCGCTTTCGGGATGTTCATCACTGTGGCATTCGATGCAATGTTCGTGCAGCAGCGGCCGCACTTTGCTTTCGAAGAACTCGATGGCTTCCGCGTCTGGCTCAGCTGCCTGCGCGATCAGACAATGGCTGAACAAAAGTGCAGCGACGATCAAGCGCTTGATCATGGACATGGCATTGGCACATATTGGAGAGGCGGTTTAACGCATGAGGCGGGACCTTTATTGTACCCGCCACTCGGGTAGGTATTCAATACGTCCCGTGAATGTAGAGCAGCTGTCCCCAGCTGCTCAGCACCCTCTAACCGAATTCTCGACCGACCGCATGATGGGGAGGGCGAAGGTCCTCCTGAGCCAACACCGCAGCGAACAACGGACAAAGGCCCGGAGATGGTGAATATTAAAACGCAGAGTCCGCAGAGTGCGCAGAGAAAACGCAGAGGGATTTTCTCTGCGATCCTCCGCGTCTCTGCGTTCATATATGGGAACCCGCAAACCAAATCCCCGACCGGACCAACGGTCGGTCGATGATTTGGTTAGAGGGTGCTGAGCAGCTGAGGACAGCTGCTCTACACCCGCTCTACCGAAAATCACCATCCAGCAGCTTATATGACTTATCAGGCACATCGCTGTTAGCGTCGTGGGGGGCCAGGAGCGATTGATAGACTCGGTAGTCGATGGTGTTGCTCAGCGTTGAAACGCTGCCGCCTAGAAAGGCGACGTTGGCCAGGCCGGTGTGATGCGAATTGGGTTTGGCCCACTGGATGTTGAAGTGGCGCTGCTTGGACCATGACCCGGGCGGGGCTAACTGTTCGTAGTCGGGCACGCCGGCCACTTTCGGCTGAGCTTTATACAGCCACAAAAGTCCGCCATGCGCGCGGATGGAATCGAAGGCGGATGTTTCGTCACCGTAGTAGTCTTGACCGTCGATCGCGGTCTTGGCCCAACCGGTTCGACGTCCGACGTAAGCCCAACTGTCGGTGTACAAATTCTCCGAAATGCCAATGGTCATCGTCAATCCGTCGCGGATGTCGGCCGCACGGGTGGGCCGGTGAGCGGCCGAGCCTAAGATCTTGGCTGGCTGGTTGCCAGTGAGCGTAGATTGCAGCATCGCGGGCAATTGATTGCTGAAGACACCGTTGGCTGGACGCGTCGACTGGAGCACGATGTCATGGTCGTTCAATGATTCGTAGCCAGGTGGTAAGGTATCGGCAAAGAAACCGCAGTTGACCGCAAAGCTGAGCGGAGCCATGGGCTCGCCAGAGTTTGGATCGCTCGAGCACAACAGCACAGCCAATTTGGGATAGAAGTCGCTGTTCATGGGGTTGGTGCCGCCCCCGCGACGATTCCACTGATCGGTCAGCTGCGCGTCCTGCCAGAGTTCGTACAAATGCTCTTGTTCCAAGTAAGGCAAGAGCGCGACGACCCAGGTGCCCACTTTCACGTTACCCAGTGGGTCTTGCCCAAAGGCTTCCACGTAACCCGGATAGCGCTGACGAGCCATTTCGAACTGCTGAACGGCTTTCATCAGCTCGCCTTGGCGATAAGCACATTGCACGCGCCTAGCACGATCGTGCGTGCCATTGGTGGAAGGCATCAGCAGGCCGAGCAGGACGACGAGCACAACAATCGCGACTGCTAGTTCGAGTCGCGTAAAAGCTGGCCGCCAACTCATAACCAGGCTCTCCGCACAAGCGACGATTGGTAAAAGTGAAATGCTTTATATGTAAAGTAAAATGCTTGATGCATCAAGTAATTACCGAAGGCTGTTGTAGGTTGCTTTACATGTGGCCGGTAAACGAAAAAAGGCCCGGCGAAACCGCCGAGCCTTTTAATGGTTGACTTACACGATCGCTTAGCGATAGTCGTCTTCTTTGAGGATGTACGATTTGATAGGTACATCGCTAGCCCTGGTGTGAGGCGACAACAGGGCTTGGTAGACAACGTAGTCGATACCTTCACTGAGCGTACTGACGCTACCACCGAGGAAGGCAGTATTTACCAATCCCGTGTGACCCGAGGATGGTCGTGCGGTTTCTAAACTCAAGGGCACGGAAAACTTATTCGACCCTGCAGGTGCACCGTTGATCTTGTTAGCTGGTTGGACAAGGGGGATGCCCGAGACTCCGTCTGCGCGGAAGAGCCAAACCATTCCAATGTTCAGTCTCGCCGCAGTTGCACTTGTGTCATCGCCGGCATAGGTTGTTCCGCCAACAGTCGTGGTTGGCCAAGCGGTTTCTGGTAAACCTGCGTAACCCCAAGGGCCTGCTTTAAGGTTTTCCGAAAACGCGATGGTTTGGGTCAAACCGTCTCGGATATTGTCAGCACGTGTGGGTGAGTTTGCTCGTGAAGCCAAAACGGCGAGCGTCGTGTTGCCTGTGTAGCAAGTGTTCACTGTCATTGGCACTTGATTGGAGAAGACACCGTTCTGCGGGCTAACGGCCTTCTGGGCAGCTTTGTCAGCTGTTAAAGCTCCGTAACCAGCATAGCCACCGTCATTAAAGAAGCCAGCATTGCATACAAAGCTGTTCTTGGCAAAATCTTCTTCGCTTACACTATCACTCGCACAGGTAAGCAATCGGAGGTTTGGAAAGAATTGCAAGCCGATATTGGCTGAGTTCGGAGAGAATCCACCATTGGCATTCCAAATCGCAGTCGTTGAGGGATCAGCCCAGAGATCGTAGGTCGGTTCCTGCTCGATGTAGGGGAACAGGGCAACTACCCACGTTCCAATCTTCGATGCTCCAGGAATTTGACCGCCACTGTTCTTACCAAATGACTCGAGGTAGCCAGGGTACCGCTTCTTGGCCAGCTCAAACTGTTGAGTAGCTTTGACCAGTTCACCTAAACGTGAGGCACACTCGGTTCGACGAGCGGCTTCGCGAGCAGCTTGGACGGCTGGTAAGAGCAGGCCGACCAGAACGCCGATGATGGCGATTACCACGAGCAGTTCAACCAGCGTGAACGCGTGGCGTGAGGAGTGACGCATGAGATTCCCCTTTGTGCAACGGACGGGCAGAGTTACGACGAGATTAGACCGGTTCAAAAATTACAAAACTCCCCAGGCTCTATTGTTGCAGCCTCCGTGATCCAAGTCCAGTCTCTTGTACCGCATTTTCCCTATATCCTGCCAGCTGCGTGGGCTATCGCCGCTTTCCCATCCAAGTTTCCCCGATCGACACCTTTTCACTGGCCGACATCTAAATGGTGGATCGCTCTGACCGGTATTGGCCCTTCAGGAATTGAATTCGTCATGCGCACGCTTATCTCGCTGGCCGTATTGGTTATCTGTCTGGCTAATTCGGCTCGAGCTGGCTCGCCCAGCTTTCCCTGGCACGCATCGCGCCCCGTCGGCCACGTACCCGTGCGCGCCCTCAGCCGACCAGCCACCACGCCCGTCGAACTCATGCCACCCAAACAAGCCTACCCCTACGGCTGGTTCGGCCCCAATCCGACCAAACACCCCAAACGCAGCTTCGGCAACGCCAAGAATTACACCCAGTGGTCCTGGTGAATGTTGTAGAGCCGCTGTCCCCAGCCGCTCAGCACCCTCTAACGCAATTCTCGACCGACCGTTGGTCCGGTCGGGGATTGGGTTTGCGGGTTCCCATATATAAACGCAGAGACGCGGAGGATCGCAGAGAAGATCCCGCTGCGATTTCTCCGCGCACTCTGCGGACTCTGCGTTGTAATAATCGTCATCCCCGGGACGTTGTCCGTTGTTCTGAGCGGTGTTGGGCTCAGCAGGAGACTTCGTCCTCCCGGGGTCCAGTGTCGGTCGATGAATGGGTTAGAGGGTGCTGAGCGGCTGGGGACAGCCGCTCTACTTCTGCCGCCCTTCCGCACCAAAACTCGACTATAATGCTCCCTTAGCCCTTATCACCCGCTGTTGGAGTTCTGTCGATGCTTATCGGACTTGTCCGCGGATTCTTCTGCGCTTGTTTAACTGTCCTTTTATCTTGTCTGAGTTTGGTTGGCCCGTGTCCGGCAGCGGACGAGAAACCTCTAAGCGTGCTCTTCTTGGGCGATCGAGGTCATCACAAACCCGCTGCTCTGGCAGATGTGCTTGTTCCGGCACTAAAAGAGCGCGGCATCAATATCACCTACAGCGAGAAGATGTCCGAACTGGCGTTGGACAATCTCAAAAAGTACGACGCGCTGATCATCTATGCCAATACCACCGAGATCTCACGCGAACAAGAATCAGCCTTGCTGGATTATGTCGCGGGTGGCGGTGGCTTTGTGCCCCTGCACTGCGCATCGTACTGCTTTCTGAATTCACCGGCCTACATCGATTTGGTCGGTGCTCAGTTCAGCAAACACGGCGGCGAAGTCTTTGCGACCGAAATCGTCCAGCCTGATCACCCCATCATGAAAGGCTTTGCCGGTTTCCAAAGTTGGGATGAGACTTACATCCACACCAAACATAACGATCGCAATCGCACAGTGCTGGAAGTCCGCAAGCAAGGTGGTCAAGCGGATGATCGTCAAGCCGAGCCGTGGACTTGGGTGCGTACGCAAGGCCAAGGCCGAGTCTTCTATACGGCTTGGGGACATGACACGCGCACCTGGTCCAATCCAGGCTTTCAAAACCTGGTCGAGCGCGGCGTGCGCTGGGCCGCGGGTCGCGACCCCAGCGTAGTGGCCCCGTTTCGCGATAAGTCGCTCTTCACCATTCCGTCGATGACGGCTCAACGAACGGATGTCGCCCCATTTGAATACGAAGAAGTTGGTCCCAAGATACCCAACTATATTCCTAGCAATCGTTGGGGCACGCTGGGTGACAACTTGACGAAGATGCAGAAGCCATTGCCAGCGTCTGAATCGATCAAGCACTACGTCACTCCACAGAAGTTTCATCTTGAACTGTTCGCCTCGGAACCGGAGATCCAAGGCAAACCGATCGCGATGAACTGGGACCATCGCGGTCGCCTGTGGCTGTGCGAAACAATTGATTATCCCAATGAATTAAAAGATGCTGTCGAAGGCCGAGATCGCATTCGCATCTGTGAAGACACCGATGGCGATGGCCGCGCCGACAAGTTCACGGTCTTCGCTGAACAGCTGAGCATTCCCACTTCGATCGAGTTCTATCGCGATGGCATCATCGTTCAAGCGGGCACCGAAACATTGCTGCTGCGAGATAAAGACGGCGATGACAAAGCGGATGAGCGCATCAAGCTGATCACCGGTTGGGCGATGGGCGACACGCACGGCGGTGTCAGTAATTTTATGTATGGACTGGACAACCGTTACTGGGCCATGCAGGGGTACAACGACTCCCATCCAGAATATGCACGCGGTAAACACCCTGGATTCCGCCAAGGTCCCTTCAACTTTACGATGGCTCTTGATAAGCCAGAAGTGGCCGACGTCGAGTTCGTGCGGTCGACCACAAACAACAGTTGGGGTTTAGGCATTTCGGAAGAAGGACTCATCTTCGCTTCAACCGCCAATCGCGCCCCAAGCTTCTTTGTGCCGATTCCGAATCGTTATTACGAGCGCGTCAAAGGTTGGACGCCCAGCCTGATGGCCGATCTGATTTCCGATACGCACATGTATAGCAAACCGATCACCGACAAGATCCGGCAAGTGGATCATCACGGTGGTTACACGGCTGGCGCTGGTCACGCGCTGTATACAGCCCGGGCGTATC
The DNA here is from genome assembly GCF_056494185.1 of Rania fehmarnensis. NCBI lineage: Bacteria > Pseudomonadati > Planctomycetota > Planctomycetia > Pirellulales > Pirellulaceae > Rania > Rania fehmarnensis. The sequence goes on along the minus strand of NZ_CM151398.1, from coordinate 6,163,317 downwards.
CATCCGATTGGTGGAACCGCGTAGCGTTTGTGTGTGGACCCGAAGGTCACCTGGTGGGGTCGTTTGTGATCACGCCCGATGGGGCTTCGTTTAACGACACCAACGCCTTCAACCTGGTATCCAGTGACGACGAATGGGCTGCGCCGATCATGGCGGAGGTTGGTCCCGACGGTCAAGTGTGGCTGATCGATTGGTACAACTACATCATCCAGCACAATCCAACGCCCCAAGGTTTTCAAACGGGCAAGGGCAACGCGTATGAATCCGATCTGCGCGACAAAACGCACGGCCGCATCTACCGAGTGGTCTATGAAGATGCCAGTCCCGAGTCGACCACCACAGCCAAACTCGCCAGCGATAAACCAGCGGAATTGGTAGCGGCCCTCAAGCATAACAATCGCTTGTGGCGTCGTCATGCTCAGCGCCTCTTGGTCGAACGCGGCCAGCAAGATGTGGTGCCCGAGTTGATCAAGTTGATCGCGGACAAGCAGGTCGACGATATCGAACTCAACGCCGGTGCGATTCATGCGCTCTGGACTCTCAAGGGTTTAGGCGCACTGGACAAAGCCGGCACACCGGCCTTCGAGGCGGCCGCCGCGGCACTCAAACATGCATCGCCTGGGGTTCGTCGCAATGCAGCCCTCGTATTGCCATCGACCAAAGAATCGGTCGCCGCGATCGCCGATGCCAAACTGCTCGCCGATCCGCAACCACAAGTGCGCTTAGGCGCGCTGATGGCGCTGGCCGATATGCCCGAAGACGCAGCTGCCGGTCAAGCCCTGGCCGCTGCGGCTCGCGACAATGTCAACATGCTCGATCGTTGGCTGAAAGAAGGCATCATCTGTGCCGGCGCGACCCAAGCCACACCACTGCTCATGGGCCTGCTGACGCAAACGGGCAAGCCTGCCGATCAGAATGTGGTAGACGGTCAAGTTGACATGGCTACAGTTCTGGCTGAGCATTTGGCGCGATCGCAGCCGACCAACGCCCAGTTAATTTCGCTGTTGCAATCGATGACCAGCGGTGATAGCCGCCTGGCTGAAGCCATGGTTACCGGCCTGGCTCAAGGTTGGCCGCGCGATTTCAAACCCGAACTCAACGCTGAGCTGGAAAATACGCTTGATCAACTCGTGTCCAAGCTGCCGCTGGGCGCCCGCGGGCAATTGGTTACGCTGGCCAGTGGCTGGGGTAGCGAGAAACTGAAGAAGTATGCCGACGAAATTATCGCCGGCTTGAATCAAACGATTTCGGATATAGAAAAGTCGGCCGACGCGCGCGTGGAAGCGGTCAAGCAACTCTTGCAAATCAGTGGTGGTAACGATGACGTTATTGTTCAACTGGTCGAGATGTTGACTCCTCAAAATCCACCGCAATTGACTTCGGGCATCGTGCGTTCGCTATCAGCCTCCAAGTCGACCAAGATCGCAGCCACTCTGATCGAGCGATGGTCGACGCTGACGCCAAAGCTGCGTGATGATGCCGTGGCCATGATGTTGGTGCGCCCCGAGTCGGCACGGCAATTGGTCGATGCGCTCAGCACAGGGCCGATCACGATCCAAGATCTAACGCTTGATCAACGTCAAACGCTGAAGAATCATCCCAACCGTTCCTTGCGCGATGCTGCCACCAAGGTCATGGCTGCCTCGGGTGGACTGCCCAGCGCCGATCGAGTGAAAGTCATCGAACGCTTTATGGCTACGACCCACGCTAAGGGTGATGCCAAGATTGGTAAGGAGCTATTCAAGAAAGCGTGTGCGAACTGCCACAAGCATTCGGGCGAGGGCCAGGAGATCGGTCCCGACTTGACCGGCATGGCTGTGCATCCGAAAGAGGAATTGCTGGTGCACATTCTCGATCCTAGCCGCAGCGTCGAAGGCAACTTCCGACGGTACACCGTGCTGACGACCGACAATAAAGTGATCGCCGGCATGTTAGCGGCTGAATCTTTATCGGCCATCGAGATCATCGATGCCGAAGGCAAGAAGCAATCGATCTCGCGCGATGACATCGAAGCCATCACGGCCACGAACAAGTCGCTAATGCCCGAGGGTATGGAAGAGACTTTAAAAGAACCCGAGATGACCAACTTGCTCGAGTTCCTGACCAGCAAGGGACGCTTTGTGCCTCTGCCTCTGGCCACCGTGGCCACAGCGATCAGCACGAAAGGTCTGTTCCATGATGGCGATAACGGCCCGGACCGCATGATCTTCCCCGATTGGAAAGGCAAGAGTTTTCAAGATGTGCCGTTCCAATTGGTCGATCCTCAAGGCAAGGGCCGCGCCAACATTGTGATGCTGTACGGGCCGCAAGGTACCGTGCCGCCCAAGATGCCGCGGAGTGTCAAGCTGCCCTGCAATATGCCGATCGGCAAACTGCACATGCTCGGCGGCGTTAGTGGCTGGGGCTATCCAGCGTCCAAAGAGGGCACGACCACGATGATCGTCAAGTTCTATTACGCCGATGGTGAAACTGAAGAGCAGAAGTTGATCAACGGGGAGCACTTTGCCGACTACATTCGTCGCGTTGACGTACCCAAGTCGACCTTTGCCTTCAACGTTCGCGGCCAGCAAGTGCGTTACCTGGCCGTCGAACCCAGCCGCAAAGAAGTGGTCAAAGAAGTTGAACTGCTCAAGGGCGATGACACCACCGCCCCAATGGTCATCGCGCTAACCGCCGAGCAACCGCAGTAGTGTCAGTGTAGAGCGGCTGTCCCCAGCCGCTCGGCACCCTCTAACTCATTCATCGACCGACCACTGGTCCCGGGAGGAACGTGGGCAGAAAGATGGTTGGGCAAAAAAATGATGAGATGTAGAGCGGCTGCCTCCAGCCGCTCCGCACCCTCTAACCCATTCATAGACCGACCACTGGTCCCGGGCGCTCGGTCGGTAGAGCATTTGGTTAGAGGGTTCAGAGCGGCTGGGGACAGCCGCTCTACAACATACCCAGTAGCCAATCGATAGGCTCGCGGACGTACTCAAGCCAGCTGCGGACGTCAACGGAGCCGCCGTGGGCCCAGGCTAAGAGCAAGCCGAGCACAGCCAGGTTGGCTGTGGGCAAGAACATCCAGCAGAATGTAGCCCCGACGCTCTTGAGATCGGTTTGGTTGCGGTGTGTTTCGCGGTAGGTGCTCATAATATGAAAACCCAGAGCGATGCCCAAGAAGAGTCCTTGCCAGGGTAAGATCGACAGGGGCATCAGATATGCCAAGATCAACAAAGCCAGCGCAGCCGTGGGAAAGAAGTAGGGCGCGAGCGTAATCATCCAGTTACCGCGGCCGACAAAACGCACCTCGCCGCCGCGACCTAATGTCGCCTTGATGGCCACGATGCGATGACCGGTGCCCCAGGCAAAGAGCGCATGCGTCAATTCATGTTCCAGCGTAATCAGCCAGCGCCCGATGGAACTATGATCCAGCCAGCGTCTCCACAGCAAGATGAACCCAAAGGTACCGATGGCGATCGGGACCACGCCCAGCGGTTGCAGCAGAATATGGCGGAGTAAACGCAGCAAACCCCACGCAAATAGTGGCAAGGCGCACAGCATGAAGGCAGCCACGGGCCACTTCATCCACTCGACCACCTGATCGATTCTGGCTGCCCATCGCCGGCGTTTGTTCATTTGCCCAGTTAAGTACGTGCTTAGACCGAAAGTTGCACGAGTTGACTGTCGGTGGTCGAACCGTCTACGGTATCCACGGAACCGAACAGCGTATGACTGCTGGCGTCGTGCACCAACACATTCAGCAGGGCGCCAGCTTGCCGCTGATGACCGTCCCAGACCACGATGCGATCGCAGTGGGTGCGGCCAGTCATTTGACAAAACTCACCAACTTCATTTCGTTTGACGGCTAGTTTGCTTGGCCCTTCGACCAGAACTTCTACCCGCTTTCCGAGAAACTTCAGATTGTCTTCTTGGCAAATGGCGTTCTGGATCTCTAGCAATTCGTTGTTGCGAATCTGCTTGATCTGCGGTGGGACATCATCTTCATACAGTTCGGCACCTTTGGTACCGGGACGAACGGAGTATTGAAAGATGAAACTGTTCTTAAAGCGGCACTCGCGGAGCAGTTGGGCGGTTTGCTGGAAATCGGCGTCGGTTTCGCCGCAGAAGCCTACGATGAAATCGCTCGACACAGCCGCCTCGGGCAGAATCGTGCGAATGCGATCCATCATGTCGCGATAGTCGCCCACGGTATAGCCGCGTTTCATACGTTTGAGAACTTCATCCGAGCCACTCTGAGCCGGCACGTGTAAATAAGGGGAACACTTGGGCAAGTCCCGAATCGTCGTCAACAATTCGGCTGTCATGTCCTTCGGGTAGTTGGTTACGAACTTGATGCGTTCGATGCCGTCTATCGCATGGATCATCTCTAGCAAGTCGGCCAACCGCGTGGTTCGATCACCCTCAACGTAGCGATAACTATTGACGGTCTGACCGAGCAAGATGATTTCTTTGCAGCCTTGATCGGCCAGCACTTGAGCTTCGGCCACAATTTGATCGGGAGCGCGACCTTGCTCGGGACCGCGCGTCATGGGCACGATGCAGTAGGTACAAAACTTGTCGCAGCCAATTTGAATGCGGAGGTACGCTTGGAATGGTGTAGGACGCATGGTCGGATCGCGCAGCGGATCAAACGTTTCATGGCTGCGGCGAATTTCCTCTTGACCTCCATCGCGGCGGCCTAGCGAAACAGCCATCTGCCGCCCTTGGCCGGCAGCCACATTGGTTAGCAGTTCAGGAATGCGTTGCAACTGGCCCGGGCCGACGACGATATCGACGTACGGCGCGCGCTCAAAGACCAGCTTTTGGTCTTTCTGGGCCATGCAGCCCATGACGCCGATGATCTTGTGGGGATGGGCGAGCTTCATGCGTTTGAGATGAGCCAGGTTGGTATACACCTTCTCTTCGGCACCCGCTCGAACGCTGCAGGTGTTGAAGAGAATCGTATCGGCGCGCTCGATCGAAGAGGTCAGTTCGTAGCCCTGCCGTTTCAGGCTGGCGACCACCATTTCGCTGTCCAGCACATTCATCTGGCAGCCAACCGTTTCGATATACAGCTTTTTCGTGCTAGAAGTTTCCGCGGATTCCGACATATCATTCCTGGCACTGGTTTCGCAGACATTGGCAATAAGCTCGCCATTGTACCTCCCGCGGCATTGCCATGGGAGGGCGAAGGCGTAGAGCAGCTGTCCTCAGCTGCTCGGAACCCTCTAACCACAGTATCTTCCGACCGAGCGACCAAAGTTACAGCCGAGCGACTTGCCGGGTGCGGAGCCGTAGAGCAGCTGTCCCCAGCTGCTCGGAGCCCTCTAACCACAGTATCTTCCGACCGAGCGACCAAAGTTACAGCCGAGCGACTTGCCGGGTGCGGAGCCGTAGAGCAGCTGTCCCCAGCTGCTCGGAACCCTCTAACCACAGTATCTTCCGACCGAGCGACCAAAGTTACAGCCGAGCGACTTGCCGGGTGCGGAGCCGTAGAGCAGCTGTCCTCAGCTGCTCGGAGCCCTCTAACCACAGTATCTTCCGACCGAGCGACCAAAGTTACAGCCGAGCGACTTGCCGGGTGCGGAGCCGTAGAGCAGCTGTCCTCAGCTGCTCGGAGCCCTCTAACCACAGTATCTTCCGACCGAGCGACCAAAGTTACAGCCGAGCGACTTGCCGGGTGCGGAGCCGTAGAGCAGCTGTCCTCAGCTGCTCGGAGCCCTCTAACCACAGTATCTTCCGACCGAGCGACCAAAGTTACAGCCGAGCGACTTGCCGGGTGCGGAGCGGCTGGGGACAGCCGCTCTACAACTAGCGTAGAGCAGCTGTCCTCAGCTGCTCGGAGCCCTCTAACCACAGTATCTTCCGACCGAGCGACCAACGTTACAGCCGAGCGACTTGCCGGGTGCTGAGCGGCTGGGGACAGCCGCTCTACGCCCCGGGGCGAAAATCTTCATTTGATCTTAACTTTCTGCGAGGCGGGGTTTGGGAGTTGGGCGGTAATGCTATGCTGGTAGGAAAATTCAACCCAGCAGTGCAACTAATGCGGCGCTAACCCCTAGCCCCATTAACTCATGAGGATTCGATGGCTTACGCGCGATTAATGTTTCTAATGGCGGCAATTGTCGGCCATACAGCCGCTTTCTGTACCGCTCAAGGTGGCGTTACCGTCGACCCCAAGCTGCCGGATTACAAGAAAGCTGTCGGCGTTTCGGGCACGTTGAAGTCGGTCGGTTCGGACACGATGAACAACTTGATGACCCTGTGGGCCGCCGAGTTCAAGAAGATCTACCCAACGGTCAAAACCGAAGTCGATGGCAAGGGATCATCCAACGCGATTCCCGCTCTGGTGGCCGGTACGGCTACCTTTGGTCCGATGAGCCGCGATGCTAAAGCGTCAGAGATCAATAGCTTTGAGCAAAAGTTCGGGTACCGGCCCACGCTAGTGCCTTCGAGCATCGATATGTTGGCGGTCTATGTGCATCGCAACAACCCTCTGGAAAGCCTGACGTTTCAGCAGGTCGATTCGATCTTCTCGAGCACGCGCAAATTCGGCGGCAAAGAACAGAGCAAGACTTGGGGCCAGGTCGGCGCCGGCGGCGATGCCGCTGCGCAGAACATCACTTGCTACGGTCGTAATGCAGCTTCGGGCACGTATGGCTACTTCAAAGAGAAGGTCCTCGGAGACGGGGATTACGGGGTGTGGGTTAGTGAATTGCCTGGCAGTTCAGCTGTAGTTCAGGCGGTAGGCGAAAACGCTTACGGCATCGGTTACAGTGGCATTGGGTACAGTACTGCCAATGTCAAAGCGCTGGCGCTGGATAAAGGCGACGGCAAAGCGGTTAAACCGGACCCCGCCAATGCTTTCGATGGCAGTTACCCTCTGGCTCGTTATCTATTCATTGCCGTAAACTACGATGCCCGCGGCGGTAAGAAACTTGACCCACTGCGAGCCGAGTTTTTGAAGTTCATCTTCAGCAAGCAAGGGCAAGAGCAAGTCGTCAAGGACGGTTATCTGCCGGTGCCAGCGCCGGTAGCGAAAAAGGCATTGCAATCTGTCGGACTTTGACGCACCACCAGAGGTTAATCTGTGTCCAGTGACGCGTACGCAGGCGTGCGACGAAGAAAACAAACGCCTTGGCGCGTAAAGTTCGGGGACGCTCTGGTGTCGCGCCTGATCACCATCGGCGGCATGGGGACGATCGCCGCTGTGCTGCTGGTCGTGCTCGTCCTGTTGGGAACCGCCTGGCCACTGCTCAAGTCGCCCAAGGTTTCGCCCTGGCACGTCATCGAATTGGCCGGCGACGGTGCAGAGATCTTACCGAAGTCTGGAATCTCTGGTGAGCCATCATCATCGCCTTTGTCACAATCGATGGTGGCTTGCGGCTGTGATGAGTTTGGTTTGATGGCTTGGCAACTGTTGCTCGATGGACGCGTACTGGTCAACGCGACCATCGACGGTACGCATATAGCCACGTTAGCTTCACCAGCTGAGGCTGAGCGAAAGATTACCAGTCAGTGCTTGAGCATCGATCGCGATCGCATCACTTTAGGTTTTAGCGATGGCACGTTCCAAACTGCGGCCATCAAGTTTGCCTCGGAGTTGATTAACGTCGGGCAACTGCCCGAAGGTCTTCTGTTAGATGCGCAGCATCCGCGCGTGGTCCACGAACAAGCCGTGTATGAACTCTTCGGTGGCGAATCGATTCGCAAGTTAGCGCTGGGCACGTTGGAATGGTCCAAGCCTGAAAAGATCGCTGATGAAGCCCTGGTGGCCATCGACTATGTGGCCGGCGACGCTACCAATCAGTTCACGCAGTCCTCCTCGTCGACGTTGGTGGCTATCGCTGGCAAATCGCTGGTGGTCGCCAAGATTGAACTGCGCGAGAACGTGATGACCGGTGCGGTCACCAGCAGCGTTACCAGCCAATCATGCCCCGCGGAGATCCGCAGTCAACGGCCCCCACTGGGCATCATGCTGGCCAATCGCGATATGCATGCGGTCGTGGCTTGGGATACGGGCACGCTCGATCGGTACGCGCTGGATGCCAGCGGACCTCGAAGCATCGAGTCAGCCAGCGGCTTGCCAGGAGGTGGCCAGTTCACAGCAGCAGCGCCCATGTTGGCACGCCAAACATTCCTGCTCGGTGATGCTGAGGGAGTGTTGCATGGCTGGAACATCATTCAAGCTTCGTCGGAAAACAACATTCAAGGTGCCGCGGGCGATGGCTATCGTTTAACGGCCACTCACGAAGTGCGGCTGGCCAACGAACCGATCATCGCCATCAACAGCAGCGGCACCAGTCACCTGGCTTTGGTGACCAGCCAAAGCGGTCAAGCATCGCTGGTGATGACCACGACCGATAGTCTGCTGCGCACGGTAGCCCCGCCCCTGCAACTGGCCGATCAACTTGCCCTGCGTCAAACTTTTCTAACACCTAAGAATGATGCCATCATGGGCATCGTTGGAAATAAACTGGCCGCTGCCGTGATTGACGTCGCGTATCCGGAAGCGACCCTGCGAGCGCTGTTTGGTAAAGTTTGGTACGAAGGTCATGCCGAGCCCAAGTATATCTGGCAATCATCCGCTGGAACTGAACAATCGGAACCCAAACTGAGCTTGATTCCGTTGATCTTTGGCACACTCAAAGCCACGTTGTACGCTATGGTCTTTAGCGTACCATTGGCATTGTTGGCGGCTATTTATACGAGCGAGTTTTTGACACCTGGCCTACGCTCGCGAGTTAAACCGATCATCGAACTAATGGCCAGTTTGCCCAGCGTGATCTTGGGCTTTATCGCTGCCCTGGTCTTGGCTCCATTGCTTCAGCAGAATCTGTGCGCGGTGTTGCTGGCAATTTTTGTGGTACCAGTAACTTTCATCTATGCCGCACACTTGTGGAATCTACTGCCACTTGAATTTTTAGTGCGAGCGCACGTTTGGCGTTTGTGGTTCTTGATACTGTGTGTGCCAATTGGCTTGATGATCGCGTTTGCGTTGGCACCGCTGGTTGAACACTGGTTGTACGCAGACGATATCGCGCAGTGGATGTGGGGCACGATCGGCAGCGGAGTAGGCGGCTGGATGCTGGTCTTGTTGCCACTGGTCATTGCCTTGGCCACTTTTTTGATGCTTGGTCCACTGGCAACATGGAATCGGCAAGTGGCCATCAATGTGTCACCCAAGGCTTATGCCATTCGCGGCGTGATTCAACTGATCGTTATGACGCTGTGCGTAATTCTGGTTAGCTACGGGATCAGCGCTGTGCTCTCGAGCGTCGGTTGGGATCTGCGTGGTTCGCTCTTCACCGGCTATCAGGAACGCAATTCACTGCTGGTCGGCGCTGTGCTCGGATTCTGTGTAATACCGCTGATCTATACGCTGGCCGAAGACGCGTTGCAATCGGTGCCTCAACAGCTGCGCAGCGCGTCGCTGGGGTGCGGCGCGACGCCTTGGCAAACCACCGTGCGCGTGGTTGTACCAAGCGCGATGAGTGGCATGTTCAGCGCGATTATGATCGGCTTTGGTCGCGCGGTGGGCGAGACGATGGTGGTGTTGATGGCGGCGGGTAACACGCCAATTATGGAATGGAATCCGTTTAATGGCTTTCGCACGCTCAGTGCCACGTTGGCTACCGAACTGCCTGAAGCAGCCAAGGGCAGCACACACTTTCGCACTTTGTTCCTGGCGGCGCTACTACTGTTCATGTTGACCTTGGTGGCCAACACCTTGGCTGAATACGTTCGCATTCGCTTTCGTCGTCGAGGCAGTCAACTATGAGCCCGCGACGCACGTTGCAAAGTGGTTATAGCTTGATGTCTCGCGGCGAGCCCAAGATCTGGCTCACCGGTGGCATGCTGGTTATCTGCCTGGCGATGATTGTCAGCTTGCTGAGCCTGATTGTGATCAATGGCCTGTCGACATTTTGGCCGGGCCCAGTGCACTGGCTGGTGCTCAGCAATGACGAACTGGATGTTGGCGAACCTCAGCGCCAAGAGATTCGACCCGCGACCAGCCAAGCGGCAACTAGTGCTGCCACCTCGGACGCGAGCAAACCCGAAAACTCTGCGAAACAAGGCCAAGCCAAGGCATCGCAGCCCAGCTATTTTTATCGGACCGCTAACTTTGATATTACCAATCGGCACTATCGGTGGTTCCAGCCTGAGGAGTTAGTGGCCGACGGCATTATTGTGCCTGACTGGGCGCTGGTGATTGAGCGTTTGTCGTGGGGCCGCATGTATGCCCTGCCTTCGCGCCTGGCCCTGCCGCTGCATCCCGAGCAACATGCGGAGAGTTCCAAGTTATTGGCTACACTCGCCGACAGCCAGGCCCTGCTGGGCGAGCTGAGCAGTGATCTGCAAGCTCTGGCAACCACTGAGCCAACCGTGCCGCTCGAGGCCATCACTACTGCCGTTCAGCAGCAGATCAACTCCGTGCGCAGCGGCGCTCTGCAGTCCTTGGTCGCTCAAGCCCAGACGGGCGCACAAACCAACAACCCACAGTCGGCCAGTTCCGCATCTGTTGAAGTGCAAGTACAAGCTGAAGAGAGTGGGACGTGGCGCCCGGCGGCTGGCGCGAACAGTGATTCAATGGTAGCTGCTCGCCAAGTCATCGACCGGCCGCAGGCGATACTAGATCGCCTGCAAACGATTCTGTCGGAGCTAACTGCGTCCCGGCACAAGATCGATCACTTGATGCACCAGATCGGCACGCTCGATGGCAAACTATCCGAAGCCCGCATTGCAGTGCGGCAAGCGGAATTGGACACCGGTCGCGTGGTGCTCGATAAACTCGATAGTGTCGCTCCCCTGGTTGATGGCCTGATCAATTACGATCGTACACTCGCGCGTATCCAATCGACTATTGAGTCCGCTGACCAGCTGTTCTCCGACAAGGCTTTGGCTCAGCAGCTGCGAGAGCTGCTAACGCGTTACAAAGAGCAAACGTTGCTGCCGCTGGGCGAAGCGTTCAAGAGCGAGCTACAGTTTTGGCAAGATCAATTTGCGAACGATCCACCCGCGATCCAACGGGCCACAGCTGACTTCGCCCGGGCCTGGCGCGAAGTCGCCGAAAGCAAGTCACCGCTGGAAGCACAGATGCGCGTGCTCGAAACGCAAGGGGCCGGATATGAATTGATCGTCATGGTACCCACTGATGCGGTTCAAATCGAACTGGCCGCGGCTGATAGCGCTGCGCTGCTCGACAGTCAGTGGACGGACGACTTGAAGACTCAACTGCAGTCTCAGTCGGTGGAACCATCCAGTGCCGCGCCCACGGTCACCAAGCTGACCAATCAAGTCACGATGGTCCAGTTCGATGCGGTTTCCCAAGGCAACATGGCACTGTGGTGTATTCAGCGCCCAGGTAGCCCGCCCGTGTGGTTGATGCCTCAACAACGCACCGTCAACTGTGCGGAGATCGTGCGACTGTTTCCGGCCAATCGCCTGAGCGTGGCTGGAAAGTTCGATGTGTACTTCCAACGGTGGCGTGAGTTCTTGCTCGAGAATCCGCGCGAGGGCAATACCGAAGGCGGAGTGTTCCCAGCGATTTGGGGCACGGTTGTCATGACCCTGATCATGACATTGGCCGTAGTGCCCTTCGGAGTGATCGCCGCGTTATATCTGCGCGAGTACACGCGGAGCGGCCCGATCGTGTCGCTGGTGCGCATTTCGATTAACAACCTGGCCGGCGTACCCTCGATTGTCTACGGTGTGTTTGGCCTGGCGTTTTTCTGCTATTCGATGGGTGCGTTCATCGATGGTGGTGCTCGCAATGCACAGTTTGGCATGTTGCCGACGAGTACCTGGTACGGTGTGCTGGCGGGAACCGTGCTAGTGGGCGTAGTGGCATTCCTGTTTAGCATCATGAGTGGTGGCCGCGATCGTTCGACATCGGTTTGGAAGCGTCGCCTGGCGGCCTTGGCACCGCTGGCCTGGTTGTTGTCGCTGATCGGAATTGGCGTGTTGGTCTTCAAGAGTCCATTCTTTGATGGCCTGTATGAAGCTCGATTGCCGTCGCCCACGTTTGGCAAAGAAGGCTTGCTCTGGGCATCGTTGACATTGGCTCTACTAACCTTGCCTGTCGTGATTGTAGCTACCGAAGAAGCGTTATCGGCGGTACCGAATTCGCTGCGCGAAGGGTCGCTAGCGTGTGGTGCGAGCAAATGGCAGACGATCTATCGCATTGTATTGCCGCATGCCCGACCTGGTATCCTGACCGGTGCTATCCTGGCGATGGCGCGTGGCGTGGGCGAAGTTGCGCCGCTAATGTTGGTAGGCGCCTTGCCGGTTGCCCCTGATTTACCCCTGGATAGCGAGTTTCCTTACTTCCATGGTTCGCGCAGTTTCATGCACTTGGGTTACCAGATCTATTGGTTAGGCTTTCAAAGCCAGAACAGCGAAGCCTCGAAACCTCTGGTCTTTACTTGCACATTGCTGCTCATCCTGATTGTCATTTCGCTGAACTTGTCAGCCATTTTGCTGCGTGCCAGACTGCGGAAACGTTTCCAAGGCAATCAGTTTTAGAAGTTGGTCTGTTCAAATACTTCATATATAAACTAATTGTTAGCTACCTGCATGTCGACGCCCAGCCCTCATTTTACTTCCGGCCTTCCCAGTTACGGTGGATCGATGGACGACGCTCGCTCCAATAAACCCAAAGGTAGCGAGCCCAATCGGTTGGCTCGAATCGCTGCCGGCCAAAAGGTCGAAGCGGTCATCCACGAGCAAGTGCTCAAGGAAGATCCGTCGGTCGAGATTCAACATTTCAACTTGTGGTATGGCAAGAAACAGGCGCTGCACGATATCAGCATGCCGATTCCTCGCGGCAAAGTGACGGCCTTGATCGGCCCCAGCGGTTGTGGCAAGTCGACGCTGCTGCGCAGTGTCAATCGCATGAACGATTTGATCGACGGCCTGACTACGCGCGGCGATATTCTGCTGGCCAACGATTCCATTTTTGCTCCTGGCGTCGATGTCATCGAGCTGCGCAAACGCATGGGCATGGTCTTTCAAAAACCCAATCCGTTCCCGATGAGCATCTTCGAAAACGTAGTCTACCCGCTACGCATCGATGGTCAGAGGGATAAAGCGATACTGACGCAAGTCTGCGAAAAGAGCTTGCGTGGGGCGGCGCTGTGGGAAGAAGTCAAAGACCGACTGCATGAAAGCGGACTAGGACTCTCCGGCGGTCAGCAGCAGCGGCTGTGTATCGCTCGAGCCATCGCCAGTGATCCAGAAGTGTTGCTGCTGGACGAACCCTGCTCGGCACTCGATCCGCTGGCCACTCTCAAGATCGAAGACTTGATTGATCAACTGACCAACGAATACACGGTACTGATCGTCACGCACAACATGCAGCAGGCATCGCGCATCAGCCACTACACGGCTTTCATGTATTTGGGACGCCTCATTGAATATGGTCCCACCTCGCAGATCTTCACCAAGCCGCATTTAAAAGAGACAGAAGATTACGTCACCGGCCGATTTGGCTAGTGTCTTCGTTCGCTCCGCGAAAGACAGCGTTCCTTTTGCGGAGCAAAAGGAGACACTGTGACAAACCTACCTGAAAACCTTCCTAGCAGAACGAGAACCAGTAGATCAGCTTTTGCTAGTAAGGGGTAGTCATGCGTAGTCGCAAGAGTCCGCCACGGTCGTGGCGCGTCGAACGATTAGAAGATCGAAATCTATTGGCCGTGGACGTGCAAGTCCTCAGCGGTGACCTGGTCGTCAGCGGTACAGCGGATGGTGAAGTAGTCATCACGGCGCAGGCCGATGGGAGCTACATAGTGACCGACGGTGGTACGACCGTTGGTACCTACACCGGCGTCGATGACGACATCAAAGTCACGCTCGATAGCGACCAAACCGGCAGCGACGATTCTGTTGTTATCGACTTGGGTGGCCAGAGCGTCGATGCGGTGACCGTCACCTTAGGTGAGGGTGACAACTCGCTCGCAATCCAGAACGGCACGGTCAATTCTAGCTTGACGTACAAAGGCGGCTCGGGGGATGACTCTCTGACAATCGACTCGGGGGCGATCATCGCCAAGAACGTCGATGCGCTGCTGGGCAGTGGTGACAACTCGGTGTCGGCAGCTGGCTCGATTGGTCGCTCGCTCGGCGTCACCACGGGCGTGGGCGATGACTTGATCGAACTCTTGGCCACGGCTGCGGTAAGTCGGGGTGTTTCGGTGAACTTGGGCAGTGGAGATAACACGCTGACCTCTGCCGCCGACATCACCGGCCGCTTAAGTTACACGGGGGCCGGTGGTAGTGACTTGGTGACCTTGGCTGCTGACAGCACGATCAACGGCGACGTCGATGTGAAATTGGGCTCAGGCGACAACACTTTCGCACTCCAGGGCAACATAGAAGGCAACTTAAATGCCGTCAGCCGGAATGCTGATGACTCGCTGACGGTATCGGATACCGCGACCGTTAGCGGTGAGACCAACTTGGGTGCGGGCGAGGAACGCAGTTTTCGTCGTCACAGCAGGTTTGGTGGGATGCTGGCCCTGCTCTTCGGTCGCTTCTAGCCACCGGTTGTAGCTGATCTCGCCAGAGATTGGGTAGCCGATCTCGCCAGAGATTGGACGGGTTTGATGATAATAGCGTTAACGCGTCCAAAGTCTGGCGACTTCGGCTACGGGATGGCGTTTAATGATAATAGCGTTAACGCGTCCAAAGTCTGGCGACTTCGGCTACGGGGTCTCAAACCACGTTGACGGTTTGAGGCCGGTAACGGACAATTGGTGACTTGCGTTGGTTTAGCCATTGTCCGATCGTTACCAGAGGAATGCATGAACATTCTCGCCTCTCAGGATCCTGCCGTAGCTGCTGCCATCGACGCCGAGTATCAACGGCAACAAGACGGGCTGGAGATGATTGCCAGCGAAAATTACACTTCGCCAGCGGTTATGCAGGCGGTCGGGAGCGTGCTGACCAACAAATATGCCGAAGGCTATCCTGGTCGGCGTTATTATGGTGGCTGTGAGCATGTCGACACGATCGAGCGGTTGGCGATCGAGCGCGTGTGCCAACTGTTTGGGGCCGAAGCCGCCAATGTTCAGCCTCACAGTGGCTCGCAAGCCAACACGGCTGTCTACATGGCCGTACTGCAACCGGGTGATACCGTGTTGGGGCTCGACTTGGCTCAGGGTGGTCACCTCACGCATGGCATGCATCTAAACATTTCGGGCAAGCTCTATCGCTTTATCCCTTATGGCGTTGATCCACAGACGCATCGTATCGACTTTGACGCAGTGGCGCGACTGGCCCAGTTGCACAAACCCAAGATGATTGTGGCCGGTGCGAGCGCTTATCCACGTGAAATTCCGCATGCCAAGTTTGCGCAGATTGCGCAAGATGTCGGCGCCAAGTTGATGGTCGACATGGCGCATTACGCTGGCTTGGTGGCAGCCAAGGTTCACGACAACCCGGTGCCGGTGGCCGACTACGTGACCTCGACTACACATAAGACGCTTCGCGGTCCGCGAGCGGGTGTGATTCTGTGTAAGCAAGAGAATTTGAAGGCCATTAACAGTGCCGTCTTCCCTGGCTTGCAAGGTGGTCCGCTGATGCATGCCATCGCCGGCAAGGCGGTCTGTTTCGGGGAAGCACTCTCCGATGACTTCCGACGTTACGGGCAACGAATCATCGACAACGCCCGAGCGCTGGCTGAAGCATTGATGCGCGATGGTTTGCGTTTGATCAGCGGTGGAACCGACAATCACTTGATGTTGGTCGATGTGACCAGCATCGGGTTAGGTGGAAAAATGGCGGAGAAGACGCTCGACGAGTGTGGTATCACGGTCAACATGAACATGATCCCCTTCGACACTCGCAAGCCCATGGACCCTAGCGGTATTCGTATTGGCACCCCGGCTTTGACTACGCGGGGTATGGGCACCAGCGAGATGAAGCAAATTGGCAATTGGATCAGTCAAGCCTTGCGTCATCCGGATGATGTTCAGCAGCACAGGGGCATTCGTGAAGAAGTTCGTTTGATGTGCCAGAATTTCCCGGTTCCGGCCGCGGCTTTGGTAGATGCGTAGGCCAGGGTAGTGCCCGGTGCTTTCCCGCGGAGAGAATGGTAGGAGCAGAATGAGTCAAACCAATCGAATACTGATCGCTGACGATCACGCGGCCAATCGAGAACTGTTGGAAGCGTACCTGGCGTCGATCGATTGCGAGATCGGTTTATCGGTTGACGGTCAGGATACGCTCGACAAGGTCAGCTCGTTCGAACCGGATCTCATTCTGCTGGATGTGATGATGCCCAAGTTGAGCGGCTTTGAAGTCTGCCGCAAGATTAAGGATGATCCGAAGACGTCCAAGATCATGGTGTTGATGGTCACCGCTCTGAACGAGCTAGGTGATATCGAGCGGGCTGTCAAATCCGGCACCGACGATTTTTTGTCGAAACCTGTCAACAAATTTGAACTGCTCAAGCGCGTCCAGAACATGTTGCGATTGAAGGATACGACCGACGAACTTGCGCGCCTGCGTCTATACATTCAAGAGATGGATGAACGTGGAACAGTTTCGCGAGATTCTTGAAGTGTATTTTTAACTCACGCAAAGCCTTTGATTCTCGAAGTCAAAAGTGTGATGGCTGGTGTCTGAAGCCAGCTGTCAGGCGTCTCCTCCCCCTTGCCGAACTCTTCGGCATCGTGATACTCTTGGGAAATTTTATTTTTCGGACCCCCTAGCTGGGGTCACAGTTCGCTTTTTGGGATAGACGACTCCAAGTGCCACGCCGTACAGACCTTAAGAAGATAATGCTGATTGGTTCCGGCCCGATTGTGATTGGTCAAGCCTGCGAGTTTGACTATTCGGGCACCCAGGCGTGTAAGGCGCTGCGCGAAGAGGGTTACCAGGTCGTACTGGTCAACAGCAATCCGGCCACGATTATGACCGATCCGTCGTTGGCCGATCGGACTTATATCGAACCGCTGACTTGGGAAGTGGTCGCCAAGATCATCGAGCGCGAGCGACCCTGTGCGATTCTGCCGACCGTTGGCGGCCAGACTGGCCTGAATGTGGCTATGGATCTGGCGCGGCACGGTGTGTTGGAAAAGTACGGCGTCGAGATGATCGGGGCCAATCCCGCCGTGATTGCCAAGGCAGAAGAGCGTGAGCAGTTCAAGCAAGCCATGGAGAAGATCGGCTTGGAGGTTTGCAACGGCGTGGTCGTCCGCACCCTGGAAGCGGCTCGCGAGGCCCTCCCCAAGATTGGCTTGCCCTGCGTCGTCAGGCCCAGCTTTACACTCGGGGGAAGTGGTTCGGCGATTGCTTACAACCGCGACGAATTTGATGCGCTGATCCGCAACGGACTAACTCAATCACCGATTAGTGAGATTCTGCTAGAAGAATCGATCATCGGCTGGAAAGAGTTCGAGATGGAAGTGATGCGCGACATGGATGATAACGTCGTCATCATTTGCTCGATCGAGAACTTCGATCCGATGGGCGTACACACCGGTGATTCGATCACGGTGGCGCCAGCCCAGACGCTGACCGATAAAGAATACCAACGCATGCGCGATGCTTCGCTGGCCGTCATTCGCGAGATCGGCGTCGAGACGGGGGGCTCGAATATCCAGTTCGCTGTCCACCCCGATACCGGTCGCATGATCGTTATCGAGATGAACCCGCGCGTCAGCCGCTCGAGCGCCCTGGCCAGCAAGGCGACTGGTTTCCCAATCGCCAAGATTGCGGCTAAGTTGGCGGTGGGCTATCGCCTGTGGGAATTGCCCAACGATATCACGCAGAAAACCGCTGCCTGTTTTGAGCCAACCATTGATTACGTAGTCACCAAGATTCCGCGATTTGCCTTCGAAAAGTTTCCCGAAGCCGATTCCACGCTGACCACCCAAATGAAGAGCGTGGGCGAAACGATGGCGATCGGACGAACCTTCAAGGAGTCGTTTCAGAAAGCGCTGCGAGGTCTGGAGGTCGGGGCATTCGGTTTTGGTTGCGACAGCAAAGACCTGTGGGGCACCGACCGCCAACCCGATGCCGACGAGATTCGCACCAAGCTCTCACGCCCCAACCCCGATCGCGTATGGTATCTGCGTTATGCGATCAAATCGGGAATGTCGATTCAAGAGATTTACAAGATCACTGCCATCGATATCTGGTTCCTCGATCAATTAAAGGAGATCGTCGAATTGGAAGAGGAGCTAGCCAAGATCGATTCGCTCTCAGAAGCCGATCCGAAAATGATTCGCCTGGCCAAGCAGTTCGGATTCTCCGATCGTCAGTTGGCGACGCTCTTGGGCAGCGATGAACTGGAAGTGCGTAACTGGCGCAAGCAGCACGGCATCATCACCACTTTCAAGGCCGTCGATACATGTGCCGCCGAATTCGAGGCTTACACTCCCTACTATTACAGCACCTACGAACAAGAGAACGAAGCGCCGACCAAGAATCCGAACAAGAAGCGGGTCATGATCTTGGGCGGGGGACCAAACCGTATCGGCCAGGGGATCGAATTCGATTACTGCTGTTGCCACGCGAGCTTTGCGCTGCGTGAATTGGGAATCGAATCGGTGATGGTCAATAGCAACCCCGAGACCGTCAGCACCGATTACGACACCAGCGATATTTTGTTCTTCGAACCGCTGACTACTGAAGATGTGCTGAACATCTGTGATCGCATTGAGCCCGATGGTGTGATCGTTCAGTTTGGTGGTCAAACACCGCTGAATTTGTCGCGAGCGCTCAGTTCGGCTGGCGTGCCGATCATCGGCACCAGCGTCGATACGATCGAAGCGGCCGAAGATCGCGAGAAGTTTCAGAAGCTGCTCCATGAGTTGGGCTTGAAGCAACCCAACAATGCGATCGTGCGCACCATGGCCCAAGCTCGCATCGAAGCTCAGAAAGTGGGCTTCCCGTCGTTGGTGCGACCAAGCTTTGTGCTCGGTGGTCGCGCGATGGAGATCTGTTACGACCAAAGTCAATTCGAGCGTTTCGTCGCCGAAGCCTTTGTGGTCGCGCAAGGTCAACCAGTGCTGATCGATCGCTTCTTGGAAGACGCTATCGAAGTCGACGTTGATGCAATCTGCGATGGAGACGATGTGGTTGTCATGGGCATCATGGAGCACATTGAAGAGGCCGGCGTGCATTCAGGCGATTCGGCTTGTGTGATTCCGCCTTACAGTTTGCCTACGCCGGTCATTCAAGAGATTCGCGAAGCGACCTGGGCGATGGCCAAACGGCTGCGGGTCATTGGTTTGATGAACGTGCAATACGCGGTTAAACACGAAGATGGTCGCGATAACGTTTATGTGTTGGAAGTGAATCCTCGCGCTAGTCGCACGGTCCCGTTTGTGGCCAAGGCGACCGGTGTCGCGGTCGCAAACCTGGCCGCAAAAGTCATGACCGGCGTCAAGCTGGCGGAACTGGGCATTACCAAAGAACCGCTGCCGCGGCACGTTTCGATTAAAGAGAGCGTGTTTCCTTTCCGCAAGTTTGCAGGGGTCGATATCGTGCTGGGCCCCGAGATGCGCAGCACCGGGGAAGTGATGGGCATCAGCGAACGATTTTCGATTGCCTTTGCCAAGAGCCAACTGGCTGCGGGTGTCGTGTTGCCCAAGTCAGGAAATGTTTTCTTGAGTATCAATGCCCGGCAGCGTGGAGGGGTTGCCGAACTGGCTGAGCGTCTGCATGCCTTAGGCTTCAAACTCTTGGCCACTTCCGGTACGGCCGACACGATCGAAGCCGCTTCGATCCCGGTCAGGCGCGTCAAAAAGATTGCTGAGGGCAATCCTAACTTAATCGACTACTTGAAGAATGGCGAAGTGTCGCTGATCCTTAATACGCCCAGCGGCAAAGGCGCGAGGACCGACGAAGGCCGCATTCGCGCCTCCGCGGTGCAACATGGTGTACCGTGTATAACGACCATGGCGGCCGCGGTTGCTGCGCTTAAGGCCATGGAAGCCCTCACGCAAGAAGAACTGACAGTTGAGTCCCTACAAGAACGCTTCGCAGACAACTGATTGTGCCCTAGTCCCGAATTGGATGTGTCCACGTGCTTACAATGAAATTTGATTTGCGTGATTACATTCGCGAGATCCCTGACTTTCCCAAGCCAGGCATTCTGTTTCGCGACATTACTCCGCTGTTGGCTGCCCCGCGCGCATTTCAGTATGCGATCGACCAGTTCGCCGACCATTATCGCGATGCCAAGATCGACAGCATCGTCGCTGCCGAGAGCCGCGGATTCATCTTTGCTGCGCCGCTGGCCCTGGCTCTTAACGCCGCCTTCGTGCCGGTACGCAAGCCCGGCAAACTGCCGTATGCCAAGCACAGTTATTCGTATGATTTAGAGTACGGTAGCGATACACTGGAGATGCATACCGATGCGCTCAACAGTGGACAACGCGTGTTGGTAATGGACGATTTACTGGCGACCGGCGGCACCGTTGAAGCTTGCTGTAAACTTTTGGAGAATTTTCAAGTCGAGATTGTGGGCTGTGCGTTTTGCATCCACCTCAAGGCCCTGGGTGGCGCAGCTCGCTTGACTGCGCCTCTATTCAGTCTACTTGAGTATTGAAATTAATTGAGGCAAATGTGGGCCGGCGGCACTGCGTTTACTAAGCCTGAGACGAACCGATTACCGATTTCGATCATCCCGCGCCGCCACATTTCTTCTTCAGGTGCGAAGACGAGTTCCGGTGTAGCCGGCAACGGCAACCACTGGCCGGAAACAATTTCGCTTTCCAGCTGACCAACTTTCCAGACCATTTGGCCGACTACAATCCGCACTTCGCCGGCATGCGAGGCGACCAACTGCTGAAGTTTGTCGAGGTGGGCTGCAATGTAAACGCCCGCGCCCGCGGCCGCTTCAGCCCACTGTGCCTGATTGTGGAGGGCCAGGATTGGTCCTGACACGGGGCCGCCAAAACGTATAGGTCGCTCTTCCTGCTGGCCGGAAGCCTTCAAAAATTTCCACAGACCCGCGACATCGATGTCCATCGATTTATTTAGGACCAAGCCCATCGACCCTTCGGCACCGTGATGCAGAATAAGGCATACACTGCCTTGGAGCGCATTATCTGAGCAACGGCCGGTCGCCACCAACAAATTGCCACTGAGCGGGAACTTAACATCAGAGCTAGGTATTCGATTGGACATGTCAAAATTGCTTTTTGTGTGTGGCTAACAGGTTCCTGATAAGGGGTAGAATCTGCCGTGTTGACAGCATTGTTTCGGATAAGAACAACCTGAGGCAAAACGCGTGCCAAATCAGTGTTGCTCCCTCCCGCAGAGCGGCTGTCCACAGCACCTGCTAGTTCATTCTCTACCGACTAATCCGCGTTTGGCGACATCGTCCTCTCTGCGTACTTTGCGAACTCTGCGTTTTGAAAGAGGATTTCATTCCCAATTCCGACGCATAAACTCTCAAGTGGCTAACTGTCGTTTGTCGAGAAAAGAAACGGGTTGGTGTCATTTGTATCGAAATGAGATTGTCGGCTCAGCAACCGTTTAGGCTGTGTGCATGTCCAGGGCGCCGCTATCCAAAGAGTTCTGCCAAAGCCTGTTATGCGTCGAGGTGCCGGTCGTGGTTACCTTGGCTCGGACCAGCATGCCGGTCGACAAAGTGCTCAAGCTGGTTCCGGGCGTGATGATTACCTTCGACAAGGGTTGCGATAGCCCGCTGACGGTCGAAGTCGGTAACCAGACGATCGCCGAGGGCGAAGTGGTGAAGGTTGGTGATAAGTTTGGACTGCGCGTCAGTGCCATCTTGCCGCCTGAGGAGCGATTCATTCCGCTGCCGTTCTAGTCCGCGAGCACGAATCGCTGCACTCGACACACTTTCCGAATCGCTCGACGACCACCCTCAACTGCGAATGCGAATTCTCGTCGCATAGGTGCAAGTATGAGTAACTGATGGTGTAGACACTATCGCGTAGGCGGAAGAACGCCAACATCTGGCCATCGTCATAGGCCAGCAGCTGACATTCGTCGCATGTTCTCTTAATCCACTTAGGCAACATGATCGGCACCTTCTCTCGGGCGCGAATATGTTGCTTTGATTTGCAACTAGCGTGCCGTTTGGGCCTTGGAGTGCTGCGGCGTTAGCCGTAGCTTTGATGTGGTAACCAAGCTGTACCGCAGCCTGTACGAACTAGGTGCTCCCAGCGTCCAGGGTGACTCAGGCTGCGATTGATGACCACGCTTACATCAAAGCGGTGCCAGATGGCACCGCACTCCAAAGGCGCTCAGAACGGAAAAGGATTGGCTCTAGGTAGCGATTTGAGCGCAAGTTCGGCGATGCGCATGTCTTCTTTGGTGGTGACTTTGATGTTCAGCAAACTGCAGGGGACGATCTTTACCGGATGGCCACTGTATTCGACGATCGAGGCTTCGTCGGTTGCCTGGCTGGGCGTAGGGTGATCCTTGTAGGCCTGACGCAGTAATTCGGTGCGGAATACTTGCGGGGTCTGAGCCAACCACAAACCCGAACGTGGAATGGTCTCTTGAATAACGGATTGTTGGTCTACGCGTTTGACCGTGGCGTGAATCGGACAACCCAGAATAGCAGCTCCTGTGGCTTTAGCGGCTTTAAAGACATCGTCGATCCAGGGTACCGCCACGCAGGGGCGAGCCGCATCGTGGACCGCGACATAAGGCAGATCGTCTCGCACGGCTTTCAAACCCGCTAAGACGCTGTCTGCCCGCTCGGCACCACCGGTCACCACTTGAATGCCCAGCATGGCCGCGTTGGCAGCAAACTTGTCCGCGAAGATCTCGCGATCCTCGGGTGCGATGACCAGAATGATCTGCCCCACATCATCGCGCTTGGAAAAGGCTTCTGCCGAGTACATCCACATCGGACGATTGGCCAATAGCGTAAACACCTTCTTGGTATATTGATTGCCAAATCGCTCGCTGCGCCCGGCCGCCGCCAAGATCACTGCAAACTTGCTCAAGTCAAATTCCTTCTCCCAGGGATGGCTGTAGCGGAAGCCGTCAAGGCTTTCGTCGTGTTTTGTCATTTAGCGCAATGAAAATCAAGGGATCGAAATGCTTGACGCATTCCGCTACATGATCTTGTTACCCGAAATGTTGACGCATTCCGCTACGGGTTACTTCAAATATTCTTTGTTCAGGCGATCACAGGACCACAGCAGACCTCGAGTAACCAGGTCTAGGTAGCGTGCATCGCCGACGGTATCGTTGTTGTGGCCGAGGGTTGTGGCGAAGACCTTCGTTTTGCCTCGATATAGGTTGGTCCACACGACGGCGCAGTCTTCGACCTTCTCTGCGCCTGCTTTGTCTTTCAGCGTTTGCTTACCGCGGGCCAAAGGGGTGGCCGTTTCGACCAACTTGCCCGAGCTGTTGTTGTAGAGCTCTTCGTTGACTGTAGTCCAATCAGTCAGCGATTCGGTGATTGGACCCGCATTCTTGACGTACGCGATGGCGATCGGCAACTGCGGTCCATGGCCAGTAGATTGCAGCCCCGTAAATTCAAACCAAGGAGTAATCTTTTCGGGATAGCCTTGGCTGCGATAACTGTGGATGCCGCAATGAAGGATCACTGCCGGCAATCCAGCGCGATGGGGTTCCAAGATGCGATCGATCAAGGCCAGGTCTTTCACATCCGAAGTGCATTCATCGTGGATGATAACATCAAAGTCTTTAGCCCAATCAGCCTTCTCGTAAACTGGATTCAGGTGCTGCGTACCCTTGTCAGGGTCATAGGCAATGGTGATCTCTACATGAGCCCGCTGACTGATGCCATCCTTGATCAGTTGCTGCTGGGCTACATAGTCGTGGCAGCACCCGCCCAGCACCAGCAGCGCTCGGATAGGTTTGATCTTCGACTCTTGCGCCAGACAGGGTGCAACCGTTAGCACGAGGCAGCTTAGTAAGGCCAGCAAACACCGCATAGTAAAACTCCACAAGAGAAAAATCTAAAATCTAAAATCGCAAATCTAAAATCGCAAATCTAAAATCGCAAATCTAAAATCGCAAATCTAAAATCTACTTACCTTGGCTGCTTGAGTCGTTCGCGAACGAGTTGCGGCAGGAACTTTACGGGAACTGAGCCGTGGTCGAGCACTGCCTCGTGGAATCGGCCCAGTTCAAACTTGTCTCCCAGTTCGCGCTGGATATCTTGTCTCAGTTTGTAATGCGCCATGCGTCCCACGAAATAGGTGCTGAGTTGCGTCGAGGATTGCTTGGCCCGCACGATCTTCAGTCGGGCTTCGCCCTCGGATTGATAGGCGTCTTCTACTAAAAATTTCAATGCCTGGTCATCGGTCATTTCAGTGCAATGCATCTTATGATCGAGAATCGCGTTGGCGACAGCCCGCAGATAGAACTTCAGTTGGTTCAATCGCAGCGCCAGTTCGCCATCTCCGTAACCTTGGTCGAGCATCATTTGTTCGGTGTAGACTGCCCAGCCTTCGATGAATACCCCCGACTGCAAGACGCGACGGATGAGCGATGGTTCGCGATTGGAGTATTCCAGCTGCACATAATGACCTGGGTAGGCTTCGTGAATCGTCAAGATCTGCAGCATGTGCTTGTTGTATTCTTCAAGAAAGCTGCGCACCTTGTCTGCGCCCCACACCGAAGGTGGCGGGCTGACGGCGTAGTAACTGAAGCCTTGGGGATCCAGCGGCAAGGCGTTATCCAAGTATGCCAACGAATTGCCCCGGCGAAACTCGGGCATTTCGATCACCTGGCAGCGATCTTGTTCAGGCAGACGCAAGATATCCTTATCTGCGATAAATTTTTGAATCGCGCTGACCGTGTTGCGGGCGTCCAGTATGAGCGTCTCTGGAGCGCCATGTTCTTGGCTGACCGCTTGGGTGACCAGCGCGATCGTACTGCGACGGCCAACAGCATCGTCAGGCGGTAACGGTTTGTTTGGGTAATAACGATGCCAAAGTTGTCGAGCCACCACATACATGTCGCGCTGGACGCGCTGGAACTCTTGCTCGGCTTCGGCTAGCACGCGGGCCGCATCCCAACCTGCATCCAGTACTAACTCCAGTTTACGTGAAAAACGTTCTTCACCTAATCGCCATTGTCCGGTGGCCCGCGCGGTGACGTCTTTCTCGAGAAATGTTTGATAGTCCGTAAGAGCTTTGACAGCGGTGCTGGTGGCGGCCTTCAGCTCTTCCAGTTTGTCGGTCGGACCGATCAGGTCGAAGATGTCTTTTTGGTAGAAGCTGATCGCGCCGCGGTTTTGCAGAATTGCGGTATCCAAAATGGTCTTGGGCGGATACGCCAGAGTCTGCTGGGCGATGGCGACGATGCGTGGTATTTGTTGGATGCGCGCCAGCGCGTTAGCGACGTTTCGCTCTTTCGGCAACGTAGATTGGGTCAGCAGCGAATACACGCTGTCGTTAATGTAGCTGCCATAGGTGCGCGGATCATCCTCGAAGGGCTTGGTGTTTTCAGTCAGCCAGATCGAGCGTTCAAGCTCATCGCGGAAGATTTCGAAGTCGATCTTGCCGTCTGAAGAAAGTTGATCCACGATAGCCAAGGCATCCAATGCGCTTAACTGTTTGCGGGTGTGGGTTAACCAGCCAGCTCGAGCTTCCGCGGAGACATCGTCTAACAAATGATCAAAGCGATGATCGCCCAACATGGTGGCATCGAGCGGTCGCATCTGAAAGACTTCTTCCAGATGCTGTTTGAAGAACGATTGCAGCTTTTTGTCGGCGGTTTGGGATTGGGCTATCGGCAAGGAACCCAGAGCCGCGCACCACCCACATACGCTCATCAGCCAGTATTTCACAGTTTCACCGCTCGCAGGAATGGACATCAAGTTAGATTCTTGACACGATGATATAGTTTAATCTCGCTCGGCGAAAGCCAACCGTAAACCTTGCCGCACTGGAGCCCTGGGGATGCCACAATATGTAGTGATTGCTTGGGATGGAACTGACCCAGACGCCCCGGCTCGTCGCGCCGCCGTGCGGGAAGCTCATCTGGACAATGTGGCTCCGATGTTTGCCGACGGCCGCATGAAAGAAGGCGGAGCCATTCTGAATGCTGACGGGCAAATGATCGGTTCGACTTGCATCGTAGAGTTCAACGAACCGAGCGAGCTGGACCAGTGGTTGCAGACTGATCCCTACATCGTCGGCAACGTTTGGCAAAAAATCGAAGTCCATCCATTCCGCTGCGCTCCGCGACGACGGTGAAACGCCTTTGGAGTGCGGTGCCGTGTGGCACCGCTTTGATGTAAGCGAAGTCATCAAACGCAGCCTGAGTCACTCTGAAAGTTTGGAGTCACCTGGTTCGTACAGGCTGCGCTTTGGAGTGCGGTGCCGTGTGGCACCGCTTTGATGTAAGTAAAGTCTTTAGCCGCAGCCTGAGTTACTCTGAATGTTTGGAGTCACCTGGTTCGTACAGACTGCGGAATAGTTGGTTATCACATCAAAGCTACGGCTAACGCCGCAGCACTCCATATGGAGTGCGGTGCCGTGTGGCACCGCTTTGATGTAAGTAAAGTCTTTAGCCGCAGCCTGAGTCACTCTGAATGTTTGGAGTCACCTGGTTCGTACAGACTGCGGAATAGTTGGTTATCACATCAAAGCTACGGCTGCGCCGCAGCACTCCAAAGGGACGCGCTCTACGAAAACAGCGTTACCGAGCTGGTTGCTTGGATGGGTAAGCCGTGAAGGAGTGGGCCGGGAGAGTTGGGTGGCTCGTTGTCGACATTCTTGTCGGCGGCGCCGTCGAGCAGTCGGACCAAGACTTTGCCCGTGGTTGGGATGTAATGAATGTGGCGGGCGTATTGACCGCCCACATTTTCCGCCACAATCGGAATGCGCTCGGTATCCAAGAATTGTTTGACGAACTCGATGTTTCGGGCACCGACACTAGAAACAGCGGTGAGGCTATCAACCACATTGGCACCTCCAAATATTTTGGCTACGAGTTGTCGACGATTGGCGCCGAGTTTCATCATGGCGTTGATCAGCAGTTCCATCGCGTGCACTCCATAGCTGGTGTTCACGCGGCCGCGCATGCTGGACTCCGGTAACATAAAGTGATTCATACCGCCAATACGCTGGGTACCGTCGTATAGGCAGGCGGCGATACACGATCCCAAGGTAGTTTTCAAGACGCTGGGCGTGGACGAGGCTTCGTATTCACCGACGATCAAGGGAATGAGCGGCCAATCGCGGTACTCGGCTAGTCGACTGTCGCTGGCATCGACTCGCTGTTGCCCGGCTGGTGCGGCTGGGGTTTGCGTCGCGACACGCGTGCCGGGAGATGATTTCAGTTTGCCAACTGACGACCCTGGCAGCTTGTCACGGGCCATCGAACGGGCGACCACTTGAGGTTTAACTCGATAAATAGTGTCACCCAGCGAATCGAAGTCGTCCGTAATGGAAAACAGCGACTCTGAGTGGCCGATGACCAATAGTCCGCCGGGCAGCAAGTGTCGACTGAAGTGCTCTACGACTTTGGCTTGCGTCTGCTGGTCAAAATAGATCATCACATTTCGACAGAATATGGCATCGAATCGAACATTGATGGGCCAGGTGGATTCGTTCAGATTGATCTGGCGAAATGTAAGAAGCCGTCTGAGTTCTTCGCGGGCTTCATACATCGGAGTCTCCCCCCGCGAGAGCTTTGTAAAATACTTTGTCTTCAATGAAGCGGGTACCGGATCCAGTTCTGGCTCGGGGTAGATGCCAGCCAAGGCTGTTGCCAGA
This sequence comes from Rania fehmarnensis, assembly GCF_056494185.1. NCBI lineage: Bacteria > Pseudomonadati > Planctomycetota > Planctomycetia > Pirellulales > Pirellulaceae > Rania > Rania fehmarnensis. Next base: position 6,135,640 of record NZ_CM151398.1, on the reverse strand, counting down.
ACTTGGGTATCGATATCCGACGCCAAGATGCGCAGATCCCAATCGGTTTGCGAACCGAAGTAATCGTTTAGTGTTAGCGCCAGCGTGTATGGTTCTTGGCCCGTGGAAGACGCTGCGCACCAAATGCGCACCTTTTTCTCGCGGCCAGAGAGTGTAGCCATACGCAGGGCCGGCAGAAATTCCTGCTTCAAATAATCGAAATGATGAGCTTCGCGATAAAACTCGGTCTTATTCGTCGTCAGCGAGTTGATGAAGTTCTCGACTTCGCCGCTCGAACGTGTCGGATCTTGCAGCAGATCGTAATAGCTGCCATACGATTCGAGTTCCAAGGCGCGCAAGCGACGGGCCAGTCGAGCTTTGACCAGCTCGCGTTTACGATCGCTGAGCGATATACCGGCTAACTCGTAAATGAGCTTGCGGAACTTGTGAAACTCACTGTCTTTCAGTTCGACTTCGATGTTGGCGGCCATAACTTTCGGTGTGCTTTCTGCACTTGGGACTTTCATAAATCGCCGAAGCAGAGAGGATACAAGTCATGGCTTGTATCCTCTGGTCTCTCTGCTTTGTCTATGCATCTGTGCGTCTTATAGACCAACTCGCCAGCCAGTTTGGTCGACGTTACGGTACGGAAACCTGTAACATCGATAGCCACCGATCCGGCTGAGACATCTAAAACTCGAGCAAGCTCTCGTTGCCGCTGGAGGGTGTTACGCCAAGATCGGGCATGACATTGCCCCGACGGCCGTGCGACGTGGTGGGAGCTCGATAGTTATCGTGCTCGCGGGGTCCCGAACTATTTCGAGTTCCCGATAGTTCTTTACCCAGATCGAATCTTCCGACAACTTGCAACAGTTGTTCGGCGTGCGAGAGCAGCGAACCGGCTGTGCCGGAAACTTGCTCGGTCTGTGTGGCGTTGGCTTGGGTCACGCGGTCCATCTGCGCCACCGCTTTGTTGACCTGTTCGATACCGGTTAACTGCTCTTTAGACGCGGCTGCGATTTCAGCGATGATGTCCGTCACGCGTTTGACGCTAGTGACGATTTCGCTGAGCGTATCGCCGGACTTGTTGACCAGCGACGTTCCGTTCTCGACGCGTTGGACCGAGTTCTGGATCAGCGTCTTGATCTCTTTGGCGGCACTGGCTGAGCGTTGAGCCAGGTTGCGAACTTCGGCTGCCACGACTGCAAAGCCGCGACCTTGTTCACCGGCTCGAGCTGCTTCGACGGCGGCGTTTAGAGCGAGCAGATTGGTTTGGAAAGCGATCTCGTCGATCGTCGTGATGATATCTGCAATCTTCTTGGAAGATTCGTTGATTTCGGCCATCGCTTTGACGGCATCGCCTACAACTGCCCCTCCCTTCTCGGCCACATCACGCGAGCTTGTAGCCAGTTGCCGAGCTTGCTGCGCGTTGTCGCTGTTCTGTTTGACCGTCGAGGTGATCTCTTCCAGGCTGCTGGCAGTCTCTTCGAGGTTGGAGGCTTGCGTCTGAGCGCCGGTACTGATTTCGCGTGACGCGCTGCTCAATTCACCTGCGGCCAGGTTGACCGTACTGGCTACTTCGCGAACTTCTTTGAGCGTATTGCGAATCGACACTACAGCTTGACGCAAGGCCGAAGCAACTTGGCCAACAGCGTCGGTACCCAATTCAGGCACATCGACTGCAAAGTTCCCGTCGGCGATGGCATTGACAGCTTGCAAAACAGCGGCAACTTTTGTTTGCTGCTCTTCGGCGCGGCGACGATCTTGTTCGTTGCGATCGCGCTCAGCTGCTTGCGAAGCCTGTTGTTCCTGAACTCGTGTGGTGATATCGCTGGCGAACTTGACGACTTTGAAGGGCCGACCGTTGGGATCCAGGATGGTGTTGTACGAAGCCTGTAGCCAGACTTCGCGGCCGCCTTTACCAAGGCGTTGGAACGTGCCCATGTTGGATTTCCCGTTCCGCAGATCGTCCCAGAAGGTGCGGTACGCCTCACTGTTAGCATCGGCGCTGGTGGCGAACATGCGATGATGTTTGCCGACAATGTCATCCAGGCTATATCCCATCGTGCTCAGGAAGTTCTCGTTGGCCGTGCGGATGGTGCCGTCCAAGTTGAATTCAATCACGGCTTGGGCTTTACCAATAGCGGAAATCTGACCTTCGAAATCAGCATTGCGCAGTTTGGCAGAGGTTATATCGGTGGCCGACATCGATACTTTGAAGGCTGTTCCGCGTTGATCGAGGATCGGGTTGTAGGCCGCTTGCAACCAGATTTCTCGACCCTGCTTGGTCACGAGCGCAAATTCGCCACTGCGATGGCGGCCGCCTTTGAGTTCTGTCCAGAACTGTCGATACTCTTCGGAGTTGGCATAACGCGAGTCGACGAACATGCTGTAGCTGCGGCCTACGATCTCGCCCAGCGAATAACCCAGCATATTTAAAAAGTTTTCGTTCGCGTGGAGAATCGATCCATCGGTCGTCAGTTCGACCATGGCTTGCGAACGATTCATGGCGGCGTCGAGAGCTTCTAACTGACGCTGTTTGGTAACGTCTGCCCATTCGAGCAAGTTGCCGATGTAATTGCCGGCGTCATCCAGTTGCGCGGACACCTGTAACGAGAACGCCAGATCGCCCACGCGAATGTCCGCTTTGTGTGGCAACTTCTTATGATCGGCTAACAAATCACGCTGATGGCGCGGATTCTTGTGGAACATGTCGATGTTCTGGCCGATCATGGCATCCGGATTGAACGTAGGCCATAACTTCCTGAAACCAGCTTCATGCGCCCTAAATAGTTCGAGTGTTCGCTTGTTAACGTAGGTAACCACGAAGTCGCGATCGACCATCATCATGGCTGTCTGCGCGCCGTCGACGGCGTTTTTCATGTTGTTCAAATTGATCAGCTCTTGCGTCGAGATCGACCGAGATTTTGCAGGAGCTTTGGCTTTGGCTTTGCTGGGTGTTCGCGAGGTCTTGCGGGGCTTCGACACAGGTTTCTTGGAAGCGGCCATGTTTGTTGCTCTTATAAATGTATTGAGTTTATGGGACTTGTTAGGTGTTAAGTTGGTAATAGATGGGAAGTGATTACTTGCCGTGCAGACCGCCCTCCCCTTTGCTCGAGCTGGCATCGACATCCAGCAAGCGTTCGAAGTTCAGCAACGTAACCAGGCGATCTTCGGACTTGGCAAGCCCCGTTACAAATGAGGTATCCGTGCTGGCACCCATCTCAGGTGTGGCGACCAATGCATCAGCGTCGACGTTCAAAACGTCCGATACTGCATCCACTACCACTCCCATCACGCGTTGATTAACGTTGACCACGATAATCACGGTGAAGCGGTCGTATTCGACCGGCGACATGCCCAGGCGTATGCGCAGGTCAACGATTGGCACGACGGTACCACGCAGGTTCAATACACCCTTGATGGACGCAGGCATGTTGGGAATTGGCGTCAGTTTGGTGAAGTTGCGAATTTCACGCACCTGCAAGATCTCGACGCCAAAGTCCTGCCCACCTAGCAAGAACGTGAGAAACTGATTGGTAGTGGTGTGAGCAAAACTGGTGGGCGAAACAGCTGCATCGGCGAGCGCATTGGGACTAGCCGCGTTGTTGGTAGTAGTCATCATATATTTAAACTCTTGGTAGTATTAAGCTTCCTGGTTAGGCAAAGAGGGCTTGGTGTTTTGTTTGGCTTCTTGGCTGGCCGCCAGATTGCGTTCGGTTTGCAAGCTGGCAATACCGTACATGTCCAGAATGAGCGCCACACATCCGTCGCCCAGAATGGTAGCCCCGGCTACACCTGGGACCTTGCGGAAGTTGGCTTCGAGATTCTTGATGACAACCTGTTGCTGACCGATCAATTCGTCAACCACCAGCGCCAGCCGGCGGCCTTGTTCTTCGACGATGACCAGTAGTCGCTTGCCCTCTTGTCGCAAGTCGTTCTCGCCTTGCAAGAGTTTGCTCAGCCAGATGACAGGTACAACTTCGCCGCGCAGCATAATGACCTGGCCAGCGCTAACAAGTTCTCTGATGTCCTTCGGACCGATGCTGATCGACTCGACCACCGAGAGCAGTGGAATGACATAAACTTCGTTGCAGACTTGAACCAATAACCCGTCAAGGATGGCCAATGTCAACGGTAGACGAACGGTCATCGTCGACCCATGACCATCGGTCGATTTGACTTGAACGTTGCCTTGCAGGTCTTCTACGTTGCGGCGAACGACGTCCATGCCTACGCCGCGCCCAGAGATATCGGTGATCTCTTTCGCAGTCGAGAAACCGGGTTGGAAGATTAGGTTGCAAATGTCGGCATCGGACAGTATGTCACCGGCCGAAACGATACCGCGCTCGATGGCCTTGGCAGTAATCGCTTGGCGATTTAGCCCGCGACCATCGTCGCTCAATTCGATAAAGATGTTACCACCTTGTTGAAACGCACGCAGGCTAACGCGTCCGGCCGCGGCTTTACCAGCAGCCAAACGGACATCGGGTAATTCGATGCCGTGGTCGACAGCGTTACGGACCATGTGAATCAACGGATCGCCAATCTTGTCGACGACAGATTTATCCAGTTCGGTATCATCACCTTCCGTAACGAAGTCAACTTGTTTACCCAGTTTGCGGCTGATGTCATGGACAACGCGCGCCATCTTTTGAAAGGTGGCCGCAATCGGCACCATGCGCAGCGAGAGACTAAGCTCTTGCAGATCGCGGACGATCTTACCCAATTGCATCATCGCGCTGGATTCCGTACCGCTGCTGGCGGCCAGCACTTCACGCTCGACCATCGATACACCAATCACAAGTTCGCCGATTTGATTGATCAAGTCGTCCAAGCGTCGGCGATCGACACGCACCGTTTCGCTATCGCCGACGGGCGCCGTTCGAGGTGCGCCGCGTTTGTCGGCTGACGCCGCTGCACCTTGCGAGATTGGGAGCGATGATTTCGGGGCGGGTTGGTTAACAGCGGTTGCCATTACAGTTGCGGCACTTGTCATCGGTTGAGATGGAGTGGCCGGCAACTCGGCGGATACCGCTTGTTCGCGCGTTGTGTCTTCGAGGTTGCGAATCTTCACTTGCGACTGATCATCGACGAACATGAACACGTCTTCGATCGCCGATTTGCCTGCAGAGGTTCTCAAATGCATGGTCCAGCCGACGCAGCACTCTTCGGGGTCCAGAGCGGACAGTTCGGGAACGCGACTGGTGTTCAGTACGTTGTTTTCAATCTCACCCAAATCCGCCAACTCGCGTATCAGCAGAATTGGATCTTGACCGCAGCGAAAAAACGCCGCGGATGGTTGGAACAGGATCTCGTACAGCGTTGAGGTTTGGACTGTTTCAGATACGGCATTTCCGGAAGAATCTGCAATGGTCACACTACTGGCAACGCTGGCGTCGGTCCTGGAATTACTGGCAAGTAACTCCTGTCCGGGTGAATGTATGGCTTGGAGCGAAGCGAGCACGGTGTCCAAATCTTGCGGGAGAGGACTGCCATCTTTCTCGGCGGCGATCAATCCCTGAATGATATCCACACTTGAAAAGAGCAGTTCGATCAAGTGATCTGTAACCGTCAGCGTACCTTCGCGAAGTCGATCAAGCAGATTTTCAACCACGTGTGTAAAGCGACTAACGCCTTGCATACCGAATGTCCCGCTGCCGCCTTTGATGGTGTGAGCGGCGCGGAAGATGGTGTTGAGCAGTTCCCGATCATTGGGCGTGCTATCCAACTGCAGCAGCGCTCCCTCCATGGCGTCGAGGTGCTCCGCCGCCTCGACGAAGAATGTCTCGCGAAAATCACTCAGATCAATTCCCACGGCTGGATGTCCCTAATTGCAGTTGGAGTCGCGACACGGTGCCCCTTGCCCGCGTCTTGACTGCGTAAAGTTTCGGAGATGCGCAAGAGAAACTGTTGGCGGAAAGTTGTCACTTTGCATCGGGGGTGAACGATTTGCACCGATTAATGCAGCTTTGCGTGGGCCAGACGCAGAATGACTGAGCGATTTGAACCGATGGTCCTGCAGTGATGTTTGTATAAGACTTGCTGATCCGCGCAGTTGGGAGCCTGCGCCAGGCAGCGTACAATAGCGGCTCCCCCTTTCCTTACAACTTCAACCGGGAGCACACGACAAATGAGCGGACTGTGGCGTTTCATGCTGATTGGACTGAGCCTGATTGTGATCTGCTGTTTGCAAAGCAATTCAGGCCCGCTCGGCGCCGCCGAGCTGAAACTAAAAGAAGGTGACTCGATTTGCTTGATCGGCAATGCTCTGGGTGAACGGTTGCAACATCATCCTCAGTGGGAATCGCTCTTGCAGCAACGTTTTCCCGAACTGAAATTAAGCGTTCGCAATCTGTGTTTCCCTGGCGATGAGCCCGAATTCCGGCTCAGGTCGATGAACTTTGGCGAGCCAGATATGCATCTCAAGCATTCCAAAGCCGACGTTATCTTGTGCTTCTTTGGCTATAACGAATCTTTCGCAGGCCAGCAGGGACTCGACAAATTCAAGCAGGAGTTAAACGAGACTGTTTCGCATATGCTCAAACAGGATTACAGCGGACGCGGCCAGCCACGCATCGTTTTGGTTTCACCCATCGCCTTCGAGACTACAGGCGATCCGAACTTGCCCGAAGGTACCGAACACAATGCCCGCCTGAAGTTGTATACCCATGCGACGCAGCAAGTCGCCCAACAAACGGGTGTCGAGTTTGCCAACGTGTTTGATTCGTCGTTGAAAATGTTCCAGGATAGCGATGCCAGGCTGACGCTGAACGGGGCACACTTAAATGACAAAGGTTACCAGGCGTTTGCTCCACTGCTCAATGACGCCCTGTTCGGCGCTGGTAAGCAGTCGGCTCCCAGCGAGCCGTTGCTCAAGGCGATCGCCGACAAGGACTTTCACTGGTGGCATCGCTATCGCGCCGTCAATGGTTATTCGATTTACGGCAAACGCGGCGAAGCAGGCTTTGACGGCACCTATCGCAATCGCGAAGTCATGGAGCGCGAACGCGAGATCCTGGACCAGATGTGTTTCAATCGCGATGCCCGTATCTGGCTGGCCGCTCAAGGTAAACCGGATACAACGCCTATCGACGATAGCAATACCCTGCCCTTCATCTCGCCAAAGACCAACGTGGGTGGACCGGACGACAAGGAAGCCAAGGCTGGCAAACTCGGCTCGCTCGAATACAAGAGCTCGGAAGAGCAACGCAAGCTGTTCAAATTGCCCGCCGGTTACGAAGTAACTCTCGTTGCCTCGGAAGAGATGTTTCCCGAAATGGTTAATCCGGTCGCGTTGAACTTTGACAATCGCGGACGCTTATGGGTGGCCACCATGCCCAGCTATCCGCAGTGGAAACCCAAGACCAAGCTCGATGACAAGTTGTTGATCTTGGATGACGACAACGGCGACGGAGTCTCGGATCGATGTACGGTATTTGCGGATGGACTGCATCAACCAACAGGCTTCGAACTTGGCCACGGTGGCGTCTACATTGCAGAGCAGCCGGACATTCTGTTCTTGAAAGACAGCGATGGCGATGACAAAGCTGACGAGAGAGTGCGCAAACTCTTTGGCTTTGATTCGGCTGATTCGCACCACGGCCTGGCCGCTTTTGAATGGGGGCCCGACGGCGCGCTTTATTTTCAAGAAGGCACCTTCAAACAATCCCAAGTCGAAACACCTTACGGTGTAAAACGCCTGGCCGATTCGGGCGTGTGGCGCTACGATCCGCGTACTGAGAAACTCGAAGTGCATGCTTCGCTGGCGTTCGCTAATCCCTGGGGCCATGTGTTTGACGCCTGGGGCCAGAACTTCATTTGTGATGCGTCGTCGGGTTTCAATTACTGGGGCGTTACCATTTCAGGTGAAGTCGAATATCCCGACAAACATGCCGGTGGTGCCATGGCCGGTGGCTTGACCAATCCGGGATCCATCATCAAACGCGAACCTCCTCACTTCATCGTCAAACGTACTCGACCAAGTTCTGGTTGCGAGATTGTGTCCAGTCGCCATTTTCCACCTGAGGCACAAGGCAACTTTCTAATCAACAACGTCATCGGTGACCGTTCCGTACTGCAGCACACGCTGGGCGACGCCAATAGTGGATTCGAAGGCAAAGAAATTACACCGCTGCTGTACTGCGAAGATGGCAATTTCCGACCGGTGGATTTGCAGTTCGGTCCCGATGGAGCCCTGTACATAGTCGATTGGCACAAAGCTCTGATCGGCCACTTGCAACATAACCTGCGCGACCCTAGTCGTGATTCATCGCATGGTCGTATCTGGCGGATCACATACAAAGGTCGACCATTGGTCGACCCTGTGGCTATCGCCGATCAACCAGTGACGCAGTTGCTCGAGCTGCTGCGTGCGCCCGAAGATCGTACGCGCTACCGAGTACGACGGGAACTGGCTGATCGAGATTCGAAAGAAGTCACTACGGCGGTCTCGCAGTGGCTAGGCAAGCTGAAAGCGGACGATCCGCAGTCACTGCAGTTGAAGCTGGAAGGTTTGTGGTTACACCAGACGCACAACCAAGTGAACTTGCCGCTGCTGAAGGAACTGCTCACTTGTACCGACCCGCGGGCTCGAGCGGCCGCGACTCGAGTTCTGTGCTATTGGCGAGACCAGGTCGATAACTCCGAAGCTCTACTGCGCGAGCAGTTGAACGACAAACATGCTCGAGTGCGCATTGAAGCAGTGCGGGCTGCTAGCTTCTACCCCAAAAATGCTATGCAAGAAGCCGTGCTGGATGTGCTCAACCATGACATGGATCCCTTTTTGGAATACACGCTGGATGAAACCGTGCGGCATCTAGAAGGCAAATAAACGCGTACCCACCGTCGTCAGACGGCGGAAATCTCGTAGCCACCATCGCCAGATGGTGGACCTGCGTAGCCACCATCGCCAGATGGTGGATTCGACTGCAACGAAATCCACCGCCTGGCAGCGGTGGCTACTGGCAGCGGTGGCTACTGTCCGCGGTGGCTACGGTGGCAACCACTCGCGCCAATCGGTTTGGTAGCACTGCAACAACAGCTCGAACAAGTCGGGATGGTACCGCGCCAATTCGTGAGGTACTTGAAAGAAGAGTTCGCTGCTAACGGCCAGCAACTCGGTCAGCGAGCCCAATCCATAGTCGCTGACCATCACGTTGTAACCTTGAGCAATCCAGTCTCGAAGTTCTTGGAGTTGGTTTTCGAAAGCGGCCTGCCATTGCTGGACATTGACATTGCCTGGCAGCGGCGGGACGCCATCGGCGCTGGGGCCATTGTCGTAGTCCAACACATGCGCCAGTTCGTGGATCGTTAAGTTTTCACCCGCGTTAGGTCCGGCTGCCGCTTCCGCGACGGCTGGCCAATTCAACAGCACGGGCCCGCGAAAGGACGTTTGTCCCAAGCGGGTTGTCTGGCCGTGCAAGCCGATCTGTCCGTTGACCATAAAGGTCACAGATTCCCCGGTGTACAAGACAGGGGCTATTAGTAGAGTCTTACAGCCGTCGAAGTGCCACTTGGGAAATGCCAGAGTCATCAGACTGGCTTGACCGGCAATGATCCACTGATGGTGAGGTTGCAGCTGGAAACCTCGACTGCCTTCCCAATACTTCTCGGCCACAAAGATGCGCAGCCAGGCGATGGCGGCCTCTTCGACATCGTCAGGTAGATACGACCATTGCCATAGGTGCTGACGCAAATAGGCTCTTAAGCCCTGAGGCTCCGGCTGCGCCAGCAGTCGACGTCGGCGCCAAGCTTGAAACATAGCGATCTCGTCAATCTGGACCGAAGCACCATCGCTGCCCGCATCGCCTTGTAGCGGAAGCCGTCAAGGTTTTCGAACTACATTGTAGCGGAAGCCGTCAAGGCTTTCGATGCTTGACCGGGTTCGAAATGCTTGACGCATTCCGCTACACCTTCGAAATGCTTGACGCATTCCGCTACACCTTCGAAATGTTTGACGCATTCCGTTACGGGAATGCGTCTTGCAGTTGGCATGTGTGGGCCTGACTTTAGAACAGGATCTGCGCCCCGAAGGTGGCCCCGTGGATCAGCAGATCGTCTTCGGCATTAACCTTGTCAGCGGTGCTGATGTTCAAGGTCTGCAGCCCTTGCGAGGCAACGGTAGCGACTTGTGGTAGATACCACAGTTCGTAGCCACCGGTCAGCCGGATGCTAGGTGTAACGCTGTATTTGACGTAGCTACCGATCTCGAACATACCGGCAACGTCTACGTCGTTATCGGATTTGCCCATGGGGGCAGTGTTCAAGAACAGTTCGTTGCGGCTGAAGTTGGCCAGCAAGGCAGCTTTGCCTTTGAAACCAACCAACGTTCGCAAGCCGAACGGTTGCATCAAATCACCACCGACTTGCGGGCCGATCATACGGTTGCGAGTAAAGTCTTCGTAGATGCCGATGCCATTGACGCCGCCGTTGCTGATCAGCGCGTAGCCTTCGCGATAATCGACGACGCGCACACCAATCAAGGTTGAGAAGATATCCCAGGCCCACCAGCGGCGATTGAACTCATAGGTGTTCATGCGTGCCTGGTAGGTTTGAAAGTGTGAATCAGCATTATTGAACGGTGCGATCACGGCGGGAACGAAGCCATTGTTGTTGATTCGGCTGTTGATATTACCGGCACCGACCGCCAGGCGATCACGGCTCCACTTAAATGGTCCGGCGTATACAAACTCATAACCGTTAACGCAGTCCTTGACTTGCCCGACGGTGATGCGTCCGGCCCACTCGTAGTCGAACGGAGGCAGCGAGAACTGCGAGAGCGTAAATCGCTCATCGTAGTCGCGGCGCATATATAAGGCTTCAGCATTGCCGTAGTAAGTGAAGTCGCAACCTTCGTCACAAGGGCAAGGCATGTAACCGCCTGCATCGTGCACGGGTTGTTGTTGCATGAAAGGGCCTTGAGCCCACGGCTGGCTGACTAATTTGCCGCCGGATTTGGATCGCTGGGGATCGATAACCGATGGCACGTTAGCCATCGATACCGGACCGCCAGGCCCAACGTACAGGTTAGCGCCGTCGGCCTGAGTCGGCATTGCCCCGTCGCCGAATTGCATGTGCTCGCCTACGGCTGCCGAGCCTATAGGAGCATCGCCCGCATAGGTGAGGCCATCGATCAACTGGGCATGTGCCGACGTGGCGAGCGTTGTTGCACATAGACATGCACTCAAGGCTCGCAACGCAACCCGCCGCTGATCGACGATCTTGGCAATGAGCCGGTTGAGCATGGTTAGACGTTTCGTCATGACTGACCTCAATTTACCGCAGTTGGCTTTAAAACGCATGGGTGTCTCGGGCGCTGTCTGATTCGATCATCTCTACCGATTCAGTAGCTATGATTCGACAACAGATGAGTATCAACTGGACATATTTCACTCTAGGTGTTAACGCTTACAATTCAGTCGATCAGCCGCTGGGCACAAGGATGTCTTGCGCACAAAGGCCATGATCTTGGTGGCTTCATTGCTATCCGCAACTGTGCCATCCACAATCAATCCATCTTCGTTGCAGGAGACTCGTACGCGGCTGTCCGGAAACTTTTGTTTGACAGCTTGTGCAAGCTTCGATGCAATTCGAGCGTAGTTTACTTCTTCATCCGATGTAGGCAGTTCATCATCTTTGGGCATCGATGCCGACACAGTCTTAACTGCCGGTGAAGCATGTTTTGTCGAGGAACGATCGACAACTGGATCGGGCAATTTCATTCTCTGTGCAGCCACAATCGGTGTGGGCGTTGACGGAGATTCTTGCGCGATCATCTTCGAGGGTAATAGCAATGACATGGACTCGGATGATTTAACACCGGTAGGCGCCAGCGGCAGTGGTGCTGCTCCCCTGGCTTCCGGAAGTGGTAACGCGTCCAGTGCGGCCAAAGCTTCATCGATTGACAACGAGTCAACTTTGGCAATCACCGAATCACCTGGCTTAGTAACGGTGGCCTTTGCCTTATCGTTCAATGACAAATGCGTGGCTTTGGACTTCGCCGTGTCTGAGAGTTTTTCGACGACAGCATCCGCAGTCGGTTGCTTGTCGCTCAGCGATAGGCTGGGCGGCTTAGTCGAACTGGGAGCGCTGGCGACCGACTTGCGGTGATTGCTGGCTGACTCGTTGCCTGCGCTGACTGGTGATTTCAGTTCTGGCAACTTAGACGAACGGGCCGCGGTATCGCTAAGCGACATGGCCACTTTGCTGGCCGAACTCTTAACCAGCGATGGGGAATTGGAATCTAATTGTTTGCTCTCAGATTTTTTCGAATCATCAGAGAGCTTGTAGACAGTTGCCTTGTCGACTTTTGACGGTGCCAAGCCTTCGTGCATAGTGACGGTGGCTTTGGAACCAGTTGCGGAAGGTCGATCCGAAAGCGTGTGAGCCACTACTGGCTTGGACGGTGGCAGCATGAGTCCATCAATCAGCGATGGCTGGTTGTTGGACTTTTCGTTGACGACATCTACCGTCTTTGGATCGATGCCACTGACATCTATGCTCAGCAACGATTCGGCTGCATTCAGCTCATCCAGAGGCAGCGGAGGGACTGGAGCAGCAAAGATAGGTCCGCTACCGATGCGTGGTGGTTCGCCTTCGCTGAAGGCATGCGTTACCAGGCTGGGCGGTTCAATGGATTGAACGGTAGAACTACCGCCTTGTAATGCCGCTGGTACTTGTGGCAGTCCGTCATCCACAAACTGCACGGGCATGACCAGCGATTCATCAGCAGGTCCTGGCAAAGCGATCTCTGCGGCGGCGCTGGTGGCCACCACTGGTACGTCGCTAGGTAGCTGTGGTTGAAGCGGAATCTCGGCCATTGGCAACGCTGGCAGTGCAAGTGCGGGCGGAGCGTTCTCTAACGCAGCAAATTCAGGCGGAGTGACGATTTCGACTGCAATTCCGTGGCCCAGGGTTTGGCTGGGCAACTCGGGACATGCCAGCGAGTTGTCACTCTGGAGCGTCGTTCGAGCTCGCAAGCCCAAGATCCACATCGCATGGTGCCTGGCGTTCCAATTGCTGGTTGCACTTACAGGCACGCTTGGCAACTGAGCGAGCTCAGGCAAAGCAGGTAAAGCGGCAAACTCATCGGGTGTTGCTGGTAGCGGCTGTGCTGAACCGGTGCCGGCCAGCAAGCCCACTAGGAGCAAAGACTTGAATTGTGTGCGCGCAACTCGACGCTTGCCCAATTGGTATTTTTTCATCGTTGCTGCATTCCCTTGCCCGAAGTTTGAGCCCTTTGCTTTGGCAAGCTCGCGCCTGCCGACGACTCCCCTAAATGAGCTCATGATCGGGTATCGGGAAAGCAAGCTGTGAAAGTTGAACGATTCTGCCGGAAGCAAGCGTGGTAACCGTGCTGACGCTTGTATTGAATACTCAATTCGTCTTGCGTTGGGACGATCAAACCTGCTATCAGGTCCCAGACTATCCCTAACTCTTTGGCGAGTTAAGCTCATGAAGGTCCGACAAGTTACCGACAATTCAAGGCTCCGCAAATGGATCTGGCCCCTATTGCTAGTGGCCATTTGCTCGACGCTACGGGCCGATGAACCAGCAACCAGCCAAGTTGGAGGGAGTCAGCAAAGTGCTGCCCCGCAACAAGCTGGCCATAAGGCGGTTCCCAAAGCCAGCATTCGTTACGTTCAAGTTGAACAGGCAAACGTCTATGCTGGGCCGAGCGACGACTACTACCCGACATCCACCGTGCATCGTGGCGAAACGCTGGAAGTCTATGACCAGACCAGCAATGGTTGGTTAGCCATTCGACCTCCACAGGGTAGCTTCAGCTGGTTGCCCGCAGCTCAAGGCTTGCTCTTGCCTGGCGGTCGCATAGTAGAAGTTACAGAAAAGAACGCGGTGGCCTGGATCGGTTCCGAACTAGGAACGGCCAAACAATATCGTTGGCAAGTGAAACTCAATCGCGGCGAGCAAATCGCCGTGCTAGGCGAACAGAGTATTCAAGATGCCAACTCTCAATCCAAGGCACTGTGGTACAAAATCGCGCCGCCTAACGGTGAATTCCGCTGGATACGTGCTAATGCCACTAGTGACACATCGCCGGCCGAACCTCCACGTCTGGCCGACAATCAAATCGCTCAATCATTGATCGATAGCGATTCATCCTCAAGTCAAGTTGTTCAAGCCAGTAGCGAAGAACCAGTGGCCAACTCTGCCAGATCCAATAGCGCAGCCTCCAATAGCGTCTCGCGTAAGAAAAAAACGGGCGCTGGCAAAGCCAAGCAAGCCAACGATCCGTGGGAGAGTTGGCACGCCATGGAATTCAAAAATGGCAACTTTAGCTTTCCGGGCCTGGCCAGAATGTTTGGCATGCAGCCGGCTTCGTCCGGGCAAACTGCGCCAGGGAGTGCAGTCGGTAGTCATGATCCCTTTGACTTGAGCGCCCCTCACACGCGAACTCGACAAAACACTGCGAACATTGAAGGCGATGAATCCGTAGAGCAATTGGACGATGCGGTACGGACAGTCAATGGTGAACAACTAGCGGGCCGACAGTCTCGCGCCTGGCGTGACCCACGACAACTGCGAGCTGATCGCTTGCAAGCCTCGTCCACTTCTGACGATGACGCTGCGGCCAGCGATGCCATGTTGGCTCAAACAGAAGTCACCAATGAGTTGACCTCCGATGTCATGGACGCCAGCCTGGCAACCGATCAAGCGATCGGAACGAGCGTGGTCACGGCCGCCGCTGAGAGTAGACCGGCTCGCGATGTCGATCGTGGTAACTGGTATGGAATCAGTCAAGCACCCGATCAATCACGCCAGCTGACCAAGTCGCCCGCAGCAGATTTGGGACAACTGCAATTACAATTGAGCGAGATGGTAGCCGGGCCTGAGCACACTTGGGACTTGGCGCCGATGGCGGCGCGTACGCGGCATTTTATTGAACATGGCACAACTGCGATTGAACGTGGTGAAGCGCGATTGCTCTTGGAACGCATCGAGTCCTTTGCCAAAGTCTCGCAGCAGTCTTCACAACTAGGCATGAGCTTGCCCCCAGCGTCGGTACCAGGTCAAGCCCCGTCGGCAACTGCCGTGCAGCCCGCAGTCGCCGCAAGTCCAGCAGCCATTGGCAATCCTGGTAACCAGTTCGATGCCACAGGTTGGCTAGTGCCCGTGCATAGCAACGGACGCGACATGCCCACGCATGCCCTGACCAATGATACGGGCAAGATCATCGTGTATTTGACCGCCGCACCCGGCATCAATCTCGCGCGATTCGAATCGCAGCAGGTAGGCGTCTACGGTCTTCGAGGCTATCTGCCTCAACTAAAAGCCAACCACGTTCAAGTAGAACGCACCGTCAGGTTGAGATAGTTCTAACTAAACCGCAGGCGTTAGCCTCGGTTGTATCTAACTAAACCGCAGGCGTTAGCCTCGGTTGTTGAACGTTCACGGTTGATGGAGTATTAACCGGGGCTAACGCCCACGGTTTAGTGGCTGCACAGTTCTTGCAATTCTTCATCGGTCATCGTTAGTGGCGGTAGAAATACGACGCGGGTGGCGTAGGGGCCGCTGTAATGCACCAGCAGTCCGGTCTGCAATAACTTGTCGGCCCATGACCGCGCGAATTGGGCTGCGGTTGGAACATCCATCGAGTCGCAGATGAACTCGACACTCACCGCAGCGCCTAGTGTCTCTATCTGGCTGCGAGGTATTTGATTGGTCAACCATGTAGTTAACGTGTCACCGATGTGCACAGCGCGGTCGAGCCATGGTCCACTAGTCAACTGCTGCAGTACTTCGCAGCCGATGGCCGTTGCCAGGGGATTGGCGGCGAAGGTCTCAGATTCGCTGCCCTTTGGCAAGGCATCGATTAGTGACTGAGCACCAATCACGGCCGAGATGGGCACCATTCCACCGCCCAGGCTTTTGCCCAAGACAATTAGGTCCGCTGACCAACCTTGGTGTCGCGACAGTAGCAAGTGCCCAGCGCGCCCTAACCCCATTTGAATCTCGTCAGCGATCATTAATATGCCGTAGCGCGCGGCTACCTCGCAAATATGCTGCCAGTAGGCGGGTGGAGGAGCAATGTAACCTCGAGCACCAATGGCAGGCTCGGCCATGATGGCCGATATCGATGCATGTTCGTGAGCGATCCAGTCCAACAATGTGTGCTGGCACTGGAGGTGACAACCGGGGTACGTCAGCTGGACGGGACAAGCCCGACAGTAGGCAAACTCAGTGATTGGCCGTTGTATGCACAGCTGCGAGTTAAACGCGGGAACTCGAGCCGTATCGCTCAGCAAGGAGGTCGCCAGGGTGCGTCCGTGATAGGCTGGCGCGATGGATACTATCTGGCCACCTGGTCGATGACACCAGGCAATCTTCATGGCCGTCTCAATCGCTTTGGCACCGGACGTATTGAAGATGACGCGATCGCCATCGCGGCCACAGTGTTCGATCAACAGTTCGGCCAACGCCGAACGACCTGGGTGGGAGAGACCAGTTAGATGTGTCAGCGTGTTGAGTTGCTGCTGGGCCACACGCACCAGCGGCTCAAAGGCATGTCCGAAATTGGCGGCGCTGTAGCCGCAAGTCAAATCGAAATAGACGCGGCCATCGGCATCCCACACTCGGCTGCCCTGGCCGCGCACGATGACTGGCCCATACATCGGATCGCTGGTGCGCTGCATGGCTGCACCTAGCGAACGTGTTTCGCGCTGCCGCCAACCAGCGTTGCTCATGACTTGTACTTGGAATCAATTGCTTTACGAGTTCGTCAAGAAGTGACAGATATCACCATCTTGCATGATATAGGCTTTGCCCTCGGTTCGCAGTTTGCCGTTGGCTCGAATATCTTTTTCGTTTTTGAAAGTCTCGAGATCTTCCAGCCGATAGATTTCGGCGCGAATGAAACCTTTTTCAAAGTCGCTGTGAATGACACCAGCCGCTTGGGGCGCGGTGGCTCCGATCGGGATTGGCCAGGCGCGCACTTCTTTTTCGCCGGCCGTGAAGTAGCTCTGCAGTCCCAAAGTTTTGTAGGTCTCACGGGCCACGGTGGCCAGTGCCGGTTCGGTCAGCCCAACGCTATGTAACATCTCAGTGCGATCTGGTTCTTCTAATTCTGCGATTTCGGCTTCCAGCTTGGCACACACCGGCACGACACCTGCCCCTGCCGTGGTCGCATACTCGCGAACTTTCATCACCAGCGGGCTCGTGCCGTGAATGTCTGTCTCGTCCACGTTGGCGATGTACAAAATCGGTTTAGCGGTCATCAAGCCGAAACTGGCGATCGCTTTGGCCTCGGGTTCAGGTAATTCGAGGCTGCGCAGAGGTTTCTCTTCTTTCAGATGAGCCAGGCAGGCTGCAATGGCCGTTACGCGCAGCTTGGCTTCCTTGTCACCACTTTTGGCGGAGCGTTCGGCTTTCGGAGCGGCATTCTCTAGCGATTGGATATCGGCCAGCATCAACTCCATCTCGATGACTTCCATATCCGAGACCGGGTTGACTTCGCCGCCGACGTGAATGACATCCGGATCGGTAAAGCAGCGAACCACTTGCAGAATGGCATCGACTTGGCGAATGTGGCTCAGAAATTTGTTGCCTAAACCCTGACCTTCGCTGGCACCTTTAACGATCCCAGCGATATCAACCAGCTTCAGTACAGCGGGAATGACGACCTTGGGCTTGATGTACTGGGTGATTCTCTGCAATCGATCGTCGGGCACACTGACGATGCCTTCGTTGGGCTCGATCGTGCAAAACGGATAGTTGGCCGCCTGCGCTCCTTGGGTGCTGGTCAGTGCATTGAACAGGGTACTTTTGCCAACGTTGGGCAGGCCAACGATTCCAGCGTCCATGAGGATTGCCGTCTAATTCTAAAGGTATTGGATGGATTCGAACAAAATAACGTAACTGGTGGGATGCGGTCAGAGAGGATTTTAATTTCTTCTACGTGATCTGGGCAGATACCCCCGGTATGCAATACGATATTGCGCATGACAGCCGCGCTTGACGCACTTGCCGTGCGCGAAAACAAGCCGCGACAACCAATTTCTGGTTGGTGGTTTTAATGGTTCATGTAACCGAATTGCCTTCGGGCAGCCCCAGCGGGCATTCTGCGTTCTCTTCTATTGGGCGTGCAATCGATCATGCATCGCACTTGTTGCCCAGCCAGGGACCGATCGCGGTCTTCGTGCATCACAACACGCTGCATGCCTTGGAGGAGCACTCTTTTGCGACCGCAGTTGAAGAGGGTTTAGCCACTTTTGGTGCCCAGCCCTACTTTTCCGAAGCTCGCTATCGACAAGAGATGAAGAAAGGTCGCATCCAAGCGAGCGATCTCGAATACGTCCTCCGTGATCAATTGGGTGACGCAGCCAATGTTGAGGTCCTGGATGGTCGCACGCGTTTCGAGTTGCGCATGGCCATGTTGCAGGCCTCCATTCGCAGCGGGCCCAGCCACGAACTGAAGTGGTTGGTGGCGGAAACCGATGCTCTGCGCGTCTTTCGCCGCGAGATCCCGGCGACCACCGCCGCACGCATGATCGAAGACACCAAGCGCACGGTAATGCGAGACTATCGCAATCCAGCCACCATCAGTGATCCGCTGCTGGCCAATATACTCACCGGTTTGCTCCAAGATTTCGGCGCCAGTCGCATCGAGCACTGGTCCAGGGATGACTGGCAAGCGTTTACGTTGCATTTCATGTGGCGTCTGTGCCAACGCGGGGCCAAGGCGGCCAGCAAACCAGAGCCAATAAATAGTAAATACGAGCGGCCGCGCGATGTGGCCTTGCATGTCGGTTGCAGCGATCCGGATCTGCTGACGCACGATCTATTAATTCGTTACGCTTCGGCGTTTCTGGATCAAGGTTTCGCCGGCTGGCAGCTACCGGACCGCGAGGCTGGCTTTTATTATTCATTCGTCAAGTTGTTTGCGATACCGTCGACGCTCGCCACCGGTTGGCTGCAGCACGTGGAAGCGATCGTGGCAGAAGATCAAGCGCGGGGCTTTACCGCGGATGAATCGATTGCCAACTCGCTGTTGGAACTCGGCATTCCGGAAAGCGACTACGAAGCATTTATCCAGCGGACGCTACTGGCGTTGCCCGGTTGGGGCGGCATGATGTGGCAAATGGAAACCAACGCAGCTTGGACCATTCGCCCGGCTCCCAGCGGCAGTTTGCATCAATTCCTGGCAGTGCGGTTGCTCATCGATCGCGCGTCGCTGGTAGAAGTGGCTCAAACAGTAGTGGGCTCGCAAACCAGCGGGGCTGAATATGTGCGTCAACTAAACCGACTGCGGCCTCAGCCCGAGAGCGATTGCGGTGTTCAACGAGCTTTCAACCTCTATCAAGTTGCCAAACTAATGGGATGGTCGCCGGTACTGTTGTCCGGCTTGAGCAACAGACAGTGGCAACACTTTGTCAGCGAAGTCGAAGCGTTTTCATCGCTCGAGCGCCGACACATTTTTCAGCTGGCGTACGAACATCGCTATACCACCAGTGCGCTTGATGCCATCAGTGCTCGGGCCCACGAGGCGGCGGCCGAGGTGGACGCTCCTAAATTTCAAGTCATGTGCTGCATCGATGATCGCGAGGAATCGTTTCGGCGGCATTTGGAAGAGATCGAACCTCGCATCGAGACTTTCGGCGCGGCTGGATTCTATTCGGTGGCCATGTATTTCCGAGGTGTCGCTGATGCCCACTACATTCCGCTGTGCCCGGTTGTCATTAAACCCAAACACTACGTGGCCGAAACGACTTCGATCACCTTTCTGGAGACGGATCGTCGTCGCGCCGAAACGCGCCGGGCACTGGGCAAAGCGTCGCATCGCGTTCACGTTGGTTCACGAGGCCTGGTTGGCGGAATAGCCACAGCCTTGATTGGATCGGTGGCCTCGGTACCGCTGGTGGCGCGTGTGTTGTTTCCTTGGTTCACGGCCCGCATTCGATCGCTGATCGGAAGCATCGTGCAACCGCCGCCGGTCACTCAATTGCATTTGGAACGCATCGAAAGCGAACCAGGACCCGAGCCAGGGCACCTAGGTTTTTCACTCGATGAAATGGCGGCCATCGTCGAGCGTTTGCTCTACGACACAGGCCTGCTTAAGTTTTCGCCGCTGGTCATGATCGTCGGTCATGGCTCATCGAGTTTGAACAATCCGCATGAATCGGCCTATAACTGCGGCGCTTGTGGCGGTGGTCGCGGCGGCCCCAATGCGCGAGCTCTGGCTCAAATGGCCAACGACCTGCGCGTGCGAGCCAAATTGCGTGAGCGGGGACTCAATATCCCCGATTCTACAGTCTTCATCGGCTCGTATCAAAATACCTGCGATGACAGCCTGACCTATTACGATCTCGATCGCTTGACGCCCAATCAAGCGAAAGGCTTCGCTGAACTGCGCGAGTTGATTGACGAAGCCCGTCAACGCAATGCGCATGAACGCATCCGCCGTTTTGAATCAGCTTCCTTAGCGTTATCACCACGCGAGGCCTTGAAACACGTCGAGGCCCGCGCCGAAGACCTGGCACAAGCGCGGCCTGAATATAATCACGCTACCAACGCTATGTGCGTGGTGGGTCGGCGCTCGCGCACGCGTGGTCTGTTTTTGGATCGTCGCAGTTTTTTGACTTCCTACGATCCAAGCGTTGATGACCAAGACTTCACCATTCTGAATCGCATCCTGCAAGCCGTCATACCAGTCTGTGCCGGCATCAGTCTGGAGTATTACTTCTCATGCGTCGATCCTGTGGGGTACGGCTGCGGGTCCAAACTGCCTCACAATATCACTTCGCTTCTGGGCGTGATGGAGGGGGCTGCCAGTGATCTGCGGACCGGTCTGAGCGCGCAGATGACTGAGATTCACGAACCAATGCGACTGCTGTTTGTGATTGAGACTGGGCCTGAAGCGATTTTGGCCGTCATGCAGCGCAATCCCAATATCGAACAATTGATTCGCAATGAGTGGGTGCAGATCGCGACTTTAGATCCCGACTCACCGAAGCTTCAAATTTATCGCCATGGTCGATTTGAAGAATATCAACCAGGTGACGCCAAGTTGCCCACGGTAACTAACTCGATCGATTGGTATCGAGGCTGGCGAGATCATCTGGGTTTCGCCAGAATCACCGGTTAACACAACCATTTCCGAAGTGGGTTTATCAGTTACACCATGGATGCTGTTCAAGTTATTAATCTTCTGGGCTTGGTAGTCTTGCTATCGCCCATGCTGCTGCTGGTGATGTTGGGGCTGCCGGCTTTGCTGTCGGTCAAGCTTAACGAGCCGTCTATTGCTTATGTGACCAAGTTGCTGGTGTCACTGGGACTGTTGGCCAATCTGGCCATCCTGAGCATCATGCTGGCCACTGGTAAACGTGATATCGAAATCGAGATGGGACAGTTGGCCGCCATCAACTCCGAGCACTTTCACTTTCATCTCAAGTTTGAATTCGATCGCTTGAGCGTACCCATGGCCCTATTGTCGTTTGTGTTGTGCGGTACGATCGGGGCCTTTGCCAATATCTATTTGCATCGCGATGCAGGTTACCGACGTTTCTTTATTCTGTTCGCTATCTTTTTGATTGGCATGATCTTCGCCAGCCTGGCCGGGACAATTGAAACGCTGTTCGTGGGCTGGGAGTTAGTGGGCTTGTCGTCGGCCCTGTTGGTCGCCTACTTTCACGACCGACCAGCGCCAGTTCGCAACGGCCTGCGCGTGTGGGCCGTATATCGTATTGCTGACGCTGCCTTCTTGATCGCGGCGGTCGCCATGCATCATCTGACTGGTGAAGGAGACTTCAGCAAGTTGATGGGCGAAGATCATTGGCCGACCGGTCATGTCGACCTGACCAGCAATCAGGCGCTGTTTATTGGTTCTTTGCTGCTAGTGGCCGCAGCCGGCAAATCGGCGCTGGTGCCCTTTTCGGGCTGGCTGCCGCGAGCCATGGAAGGGCCAACGCCCAGCAGCGCTGTGTTCTATGGCGCTCTGTCTGTGCACCTGGGCGCGTTTCTGCTGCTGCGAGTCAGTCCTTTACTGGAAGCTTCGTTTATCTTAAGCGCTATGGTGGTGGCTCTGGGGTTGACTACCGCCATCTTTGCCGCTTGGACCTCAGCGGTGCAGACGGATGTGAAGAGTTCGCTGGCGATGGCTTCGCTGACGCAAGTGGGCATCATCGTGGCTGAGATTGGATTGGGGCTGCACTATTTGGCGCTGATCCACATTATTGGTCATGCCTGCATGCGTTCGTTGCAGTTGCTACGAGCGCCGACGTTGCTGCGCGACTATCGCACGCTCGAAAACGCCATCGGTGGACGATTGAATCCCGCGCCGCCACGAATCATTCAAACTTGGAGTCCAACTGCTCAACTGCGGGCCTATCGCTTCTTTATGGAGCGAGGTTACTTGGATGCTCTCCTGGACTCGTTGTTTGTGCATCCTTTCCGGCGTTGTTTTCAGTTGTTCGATCGCTGGGAGCGCGGGTGGACCGACTGGCTATCGGGTAAACAATCACGCGAATCGGATGCGATTGTGCCGCACGTAGAACCAGCCGAGGACCTCGTATGATTGAGTTACATTTGCCTTGGCTGGAACTGGCTATCCTGTTGCCGCTCATCGGTGGGCTGTGGGTATCACGTGTGCCTGAAGCCGACCGAGTGCGTCGCATCAGTCTGGTAATATCAGCGCTGTCGCTCGTGTGTACGGTTGGTGCATGGATCGATTTCGGATACCTGCATCAGTTTGTGGCTCATGATCATTGGGACTTGTTGGCGGCGCTGACCGGCGCAGAGTTTTTCGTCATCGACGAACTCTCATCACCTCTATTGCCGCTGGTAGCCCTGCTCTTTTTCTTGACACAACTGGCGACCACGCGCGGTAAAGCCCGGCGATTCTCGTTCGCATGGGCGCTGTTGGGTCAGGCCGTTATGCTGGCTACGTTCAGTTGCCAATCGCCGTGGGGAATCATTGCCTTTTTGACCATTGGTACGTTGCCGCCGTGGTTGGAGTTGCGACATCGCCAGCGTCCGACGCGCGTTTTTGAATTGCACATGGGTTTGTTCATCGTGCTGCTGATCACTGGTTGGACTTTAATCACGACGCACGAAGTCGGCACGTGGCGCACCTTTGGCATGGTCTGCCTGGTGACGGCTGTGTTGATCAGGTCTGGTGCGGCACCGCTGCATTGCTGGATGACCGATTTGTTTGAGCATGCGACGTTCGGCAATTCGCTACTGTTTGTGACTCCGATGGTCGGTGCGTATGCGGCCATGCGTTTGGTCTTGCCAGTTGTGCCCGATGCGGCGCTGCATACGATTTCGATTCTGTCACTGGCCACTGCTTTCTACGCCGCTGGCATGGCTTTGGTACAGCGCGAAGCCCGACGGTTCTTTTGTTTTATTTTCCTTAGTCACTCGTCACTGGTACTAGTCGGATTGGAAACGGCGACAGAATTGGGCTTAGCCGCAGCGCTGTTGGTTTGGGTCTCGGTCAGCATTTCATTACATGGTTTTGGATTAACGCTGCGCAGCGTGGAGGCGCGGACTGGGCGTTTGTTGTTGACAGAGTACCGTGGGCTGGGTGATCAGATTCCTCAACTGGCCGCATGTTTCCTGCTGACCGGATTGGCCAGCGTGGGCTTTCCCGGTACCAGCGGTTTTATTGCCACCGAGTTACTGGTGGAAGCTGCCATCGATCGATCGTCGTTGTATGGTGTAATCGTCGTGATGGCGGCGGCCCTTAATGGAATCGCCGTGCTGCTAGTTTACTTCCGAGTGTTTACCGGCACGCGCCATCATGCGACAGTATCATTGCGGGGACGACTGCCCGAGCAGATTGCTGTCTTAACGCTCTTTGCGCTGATTATCTTTGGTGGCTTGATGCCACAGCCCGGTGTCGAATCTCGCTACCATGCCGCCTCGGCGCTGCTGAAAGATCGCGGAACTCATCTGCACCTGCCTGCCCATTCCGACAAGAACCATCACTGACATCGCAGCGGTCTTTGGAGTGCGGTGCCATCTGGCACCGCTTTGATGTAAGAGAAGTCTCCAGCCGCAGCCTGAGTTGCTCTGAGAGTTTGGAGTCCCTAGCGGGCGGCCTACTCCAATTGATTTGTTGGCGACGCCCAAAGAGGCGGATTCTAACTACAGATTAAGCCTGCGGGGCTGGGAATTGAGAATTCTGAGATTCCGACGCGCAATTCCGTTGACTAAGGGGCCCTGCGGACCCTACATTACAAGTTAATGGGGAAATCAGGACGGCCAAGTGGCGCCTGCTTTCCGTGGTTTTATTTTTCAATTCGGTATGTCGTCCTCGTCAGATTGGGCCCAGTTTATGAAAAGAAAGACAAAAGGCTTTACGCTGGTAGAGCTGCTGGTGGTCATTGCGATCATTGGCATTCTGGTCGGATTGTTGTTGCCAGCCGTTCAAGCGGCTCGCGAAGCAGCCCGTCGCATGAGTTGCAGCAACAATATGAAGCAACTCGCCTTGGCAATTCACAACTACGAATCGGCGACTAAGGCTATTGGTCGTTTGGCATCACCTGGTCAATCCGACTGGGGACAAGATTCGAACTGGAACGGCTACTCGCCGCACACCTGCTTGTTGCCCTATATCGAGCAAGGTTCGTTGTTTGCTCAGGTCTACTTCGGTGACCACCGCGATGCACGGTATCCTCACTATGCAGGGCACCCATGGCAAGGCAACAAGCCAAATCCGCCAGGCAGCAACATGAGCATCAAGGCTCAGTTCGCTAGCAAGATCCCTGGCTTCAAGTGTCCATCGGATCCCGACTACGCCGACCAGAATTATCCAGGTAACAACTATGCCTTCTCGGCTGGTACAAACTTGGGATGGTACGTGGCTGCTGGTGACCAAATTGGTCCCTTTAATCGAACTCGTTACACCAAGTTCGCGGACGTTCCAGATGGATTGTCCAACACCATTTTCTTGGGTGAGTTCATCAAGGGTGATGCGACCTCTTCGTCCTTCACCAACAAAGGTGACATCGCCCGCGGATTGTCATTCCCAGCCGGCACAGGCGCTCGCGCTTGGACCCAGGCACAACTGGACGCGTTCGAAATCACGACCAAAGCTGGTGGTGGTAATCACGTATCGGGTGCCGGTTCTCACTGGATGGGTCCAGGTATGTACAACACTGCCTTTAATACAATTGCGCCTCCCAACTGGAAGGGTGTAGCCGGCAATAACTGCAGTGGTTGCGGTGAAGGCGACAACGACGGCATTTATCCAGCCCGCAGTCGCCACACTGGTGGGGCTATGCATGCGATGGGCGACGGCTCGGTGCAGTTCATCAGCGAATCGATCAACCTGCTGGTTTACCAGGCTCTGGGAACCGCCAAGGGTGACGAGGCAGCTAGCCTAGAACAGTAAAGCAAATTGGCTGGGATTTACCGTCCCGCCTTATTGCGTTGATTGTGGAAAAAGTTAGAGTTTCCTGATGTTTGTCAGGAAACTCTTCTCATTTATCAATACAAGTTTTTTGGGGAGCGAGTTATGCGCTTGGGATTGCTGCTGGTAGGTTGTCTGTTGTGTGCGTCGCCGATGATCGGCTGTGGCGGTTCGGCCAACGATTTCGAAGAAAAGGTCGATATGGATTTCTCGGCCAGGATCAAGGAGGACTTGGAAGCTATCGTCAAGAGTGGCCGGCTAGGCAGCGGAATGCAAACCCTTATTGCTAACGTGAAAGACCTTGCGAAAAAGGACCCAGCCAAGGGTGACGCTCTTACCAAAGGCTTGGACGAGTTGATAAAGGTGGAAGGGGCTGACAAAAAGAAGGCCAAGGCCCGCGAGTTATTGAAGCTGCTGTAATCAAATGGCACTGAGTTTGAGTCGATGAGCCGCAAACACACGGGCAAGCCGACGACCGCACCTCGTCGTCGTCGGCTGTTGCCCCTGATCATTCTGTTGATCGTCTTGGCCGCCATATTTCTAGTGCGAGGCGGCGTCACGGGATTAGCTGTAGCCATGGCCGGTAACGCGGCCATCAACCGGCAACTAACCAAGGCCGAGCGTTGGCTGGATATCGCCCAGTACACCTTGGGCAATCAAGCGCCGGTCGAGTTTCTGCGAGCGCGAGTTGCCCGTCTCAACGGCGACACCCCGACCATGGTCAAACACTTGGTCAAGGCGCATGAACTGGGGTACGACTCGGATGTACTCGACCGCGAACAAGACATTGCCAACCTGAGTATCGGTGAAATGGATGCGCGGCTCGAAGCCCGCGCTCGAGACTGGATTGCAGAGCTCCCGAAAGATATTGGCCTGGTCGTCGATGCGTTTGCTAACGGACTGGCCAGTCAATCACGCTTCACCGAAGCCTCCAGTTTGCTGGACGAATACGAACGAGCCTTTCCGCACGACCCAATGGCCAATTACCGTTTTGGCGTGCTGCACGAACATATTCGCGACACGACCAAAGCCGAGCAAGAGTACACCAAAGCTCTGCAAAAAGACCCCAACCATATTCAGGCGGCCTGGCGATTGGCTCGACTGCAGTCGGGCAAGAATGCACCGCTTGAAGCGCTCGAAATCCTCAAACGCTTCGATTATGGTCCTCAAGCGCTAGCGGTTAAAACGTTTATGGCTCACTGTTACCAACAGTCCGGCGACCTGGATAAAAGTCGAGAGTTATTCAAGTACGTGGCCGACGAAGGTCAGGCAGCCGCCTTGGCCGCTTATCGAGTCGTTGATGAAGTGCCCGAGCGGTTTCTGGCGGCCTCCGAGCTCGGCATGCTGGATGTCAAGCTTGGTAACTGGGAAGAGGCCAAGCAGTACTTGGAGATGGCGCTGGAAGAAGATCCTCGCGATTTCGTAGCTCGTAACTCCTACGGGCAAGTACTACGACGACTGGGCCACAACGAGGAGGCCCAGAAGGTCCTGGCTCAGATAAACGAAGAGCGCAAGGAGTATGACAAGATCACGGTCTTGCGCGACCAGATCAATCAAGATGCCCACAATACGGCCGCGCGTATACAAATGGGC
Organism: Rania fehmarnensis; assembly: GCF_056494185.1. Taxonomy (NCBI): domain Bacteria; kingdom Pseudomonadati; phylum Planctomycetota; class Planctomycetia; order Pirellulales; family Pirellulaceae; genus Rania; species Rania fehmarnensis. Next base: position 6,108,696 of record NZ_CM151398.1, on the reverse strand, counting down.
AAGATTCTATTCAAATACGAGTCGGAACGCTTTGGACTGTTCTGGATTCGCAGTGCCTTGGCCTATGACCCGCACTGCCAAGAAGCTCACGAGTTCTTGAGTACCTACTACGCGAACAAGTCGGCTCAAGCCAAGGAGCCTAGTGAAAAGAGAATGTATGACCAAAGAGCCAAGCATCATAGCGCCCAAGTCAACGCAGCCCTCGAATCCGAGCCGGCCACTGCCAGCACCAGTAACGCTGGGTAGTTGGCTGGTCGTTTGTAGCTTGCTACTAACCGGTTGCTCTTCGTCTACGCCGTCTAATAAGTTGTCCAATCCCAGCAAGCCGGCCGCTTCACCTGTCGTTCTGCGCGACATTACTGCCGAAGCGAAGCTGAAACAGTATTACGACAATGGCGAAAGCGCGGGCGAATATGCCATCCTCGAAACCATTGGAGGCGGCGTGGCGGTGGCCGACTTTGATCGCGATGGCTTGGACGACCTGTATTTTGCCTCTGGTGGCAGACTGGATAACCAAACTGTCACAGGGCTAGGCGGAGCCATGTGGCACAACCGCGGTGGCCGTGAGTTCCAGAACACAACTGGGCTCTCGCGCACCGAGTGTCCATCGATTTACACTCACGGCACGATCTCAGGCGATCTGAATAACGACGGTTTCGCCGATATCTTGGTCACGGGGTACCACGCCGCTGCGATCTTTATCAACCAGGGTGATGGCACGTTTATCGAATCGGCGCGTCATATGGGCATGGAGAACCCAGGCTGGGGTACCAGCTGCGCATTCGGCGACTTCGACAACGATAGCGATTTGGATTTCTTTATCGCTCACTATGTCAATTGGTCATTCGAAAACCATCCTGACTGCAAGTCCTTGGGGTTAAAAGATGTCTGTGCGCCCGGCGGTTTCGCCGGCTCGACCGATGCCATCTACATCAACAATGGCGATGGCACATTGACGCTCAGGCAGACCGACATCGGCTTGGCACCCGATGGCAAAGGCCTGGGGGTGATGGTTATGGACATCAATCAAGACTCGCTGGTCGATATCTATGTAGCCAATGATACGACCAATAACTTTCTGTATGTGAACAAGGGAGGACATTTTGAAGAATCGGGGATGGCCAGCGGAGTTGCCGTGGATGATATGGGCACGCCCGAAGGCAGCATGGGCCTGTGTTGCCTCGACTACGACCAAGATCTTCTGCCAGATATTTTAGTATGTAACTATGAAAACCAGGCATTCGCTTTGTACAAGAATGATGGCGATGCCAATTTTCGATACGTGACCACCACGGCGGGATTGATGGCGCTGGGTACGACTTACGTCGCCTGGGGAACAGTGGCCAACGATTTCGATCTAGACGGCGACGAAGACGTGATCATTGCCAATGGTCACGTGATGCGTTCCAAACCACCAGAGCAGTCGCCCATATTTTTGGAGAACTTGGGGAACAAGAAGTTCATCGGTCAGACATTCGACAGTCAGAGTTACTTCTCGCAGACGTGGCGCGGACGCGGCGTCGTGTCTTTTGACATGGAACGCGATGGCGACCTCGATCTGTTGTTCACTCATGTCGATCAAGATGCAGTACTGTTGAACAACCAGTCCGAGCTCAAGGGCAATTGGTGGATGCTGGAACTGGTAGGCACTGTATCCAATCGCGACGCCATAGGCACACGCATTCTGATTACTTCGGACAAACGGACCATGTTGCGAAACGTCGTTTCTGGCGGTAGTTACCTATCACATAAACCCTATTACGTGCACTGGGGATTGCCAGAAAATGAAACGCTTCAGCAAGTCGAAATTATTTGGCCCAACGGCCACAAAGAAGTGCACAAGAACCTGGCTCCCAATTCACGCAGTTTGATAGTCCAGCCTCATTAAGCCACGACCACAGGGGGAGCATAACGCATTATGCCCAGTTCGCGCCGATCGATAGCTGCTAAGCCATTCCTGGGTCAGTCACTGACACTTCGGCTGGGCTGGCTGCTGGTCGTCTGCGGCGGGTGTATCAGTAACTCTGGTACCGACGTCGCGGATGCCCCCGCGGTGGCGAGTTCGAGCGGTGAGCTTCCGCAAAAAACGATTTTCTTAGTCGAGCAGTTCTGCGGCAACTGCCATCCTACGCCGGCACCGACTTCGTTTCCTAAGGCCAATTGGCCGGCGGAAGTGGAACGTGGATTTGGCTTCTACTTCGAATCTGGCCGCCACGATTTACAAACGCCCTTGATGGTCGATGCTATCAAGTATTTTCAAAGTCGCGCACCCGAGACTATCGACCTACCGACACCCGACTCATTTGCAACGGGACCTACAGAGACCAAGTTTGTGCCGGGGCCGCTGCTGCTGTCGGGCGACAAGATCTCTTTGACGGCCGATATCAAGTGGGATAACGTCCGGCAATCGATATTCTTTTCCGATATGGCCAACGCTAAATTGCGTCATCTGGAACTGAAACAACTCACTGAGCTGAGTCAGCAACCTGCAGACCAACTCCTCACTCTGCCAGCAGACTGCGTGGCCTCAGAGGGAAATTACCTGTGCCGGATGACCGCCTGCGACTGGAACGGAGATGGTATCGGCGACTTGATGATTGCCGAGATCGGTTCCATGATCATTAGCGATCAACGATTGGGATGCGTCGCCGTACATCTGGGCCAGGCTGACGGAACGTTCCAGCGCCAGGTGCTGGCCGAGCAACTGGCCCGTCCGGTTGAAGCTGTGCCATTGGACTACGATGACGATGGCGACCTGGACATCCTGGTCGCCGAGTTCGGCTACAACAAAGCTGGCTGCCTAAGTCTATTACGCAATCAGACGACTCCCTCGCCCGCCTCAACCAACGTCGAAGCGATTGCAGAAACGGCCAGCAGCGAAGTGAAAGTCGTCGATCCTGGGCTGCGGTATGAAGTGGTTGATCCGCGACACGGTCACCTGGCGATCATTGTCACCGATATCAACGGCGATGCCCAGCTGGATATCGTAACGGCCATTGGCCAAGAATACGAAATGGTGCAAGTGCGATTAAACGCTGGTCAGGGTCACTATGACAGTCACATCGCCATGGTCTTGCCCGATCCGGCTTACAATACTAGCTCGATACAAGTCGCCGACATCGATCGCGATGGTCTGCCCGATTTGGTCCACACCTGCGGCGACATCTTCGATAGCTTTGTCCCCAAACCGTACCATGGCGTGCGTTGGCTGAGGAATAAAGGCAATGGCTTGTGGGAGACTCGGGAACTGGGCATGTTGATCGGGGCCATGCAGTCGGCGGTAGCCGACTTCGATGGTGATGGCGACGTGGATATCGCCGCTGTCGGCCTCTTCCCACAGAGCACGCGGGATTCGAAAGGCATCTCGCTGGACTCGGTGTGCTGGTGGGAACAACAAGCCGATCTGCAGTTCATTCGTCACTCGATTGAACGCGATCGCAGTTTACATTCCAGTTGCCTGGCTGGCGACCTGGACGGCGATGGCCGTCCTGAATTGATCGTTGGCGAATGGGCTCAAGGCCAAACCCCGGCTTCGCTCCGCGTCTTCTGGAACAAGTAAACGGCTCAAGTCTAAGCACGTGGACGCGTCCCAAGTTACTACCGTCGCCAGCGAATTCGATTATATACAAAAAACGAGATATTATATATAAAATTGCGTTGCCCCAAATATGTGCTGTCGGGTGCAACAGGGTTTAGTTGGCTTTTATCTCGATTCGAGCCGTCGTGGTGTGTTGCGTGCCGGGCGCCAGCGTGATGGCGTAGGGGGCGATATTGGCTGTTTCGATACAGACCATGCCCGTCCATTCGTGGTCACCGAAATCTGGCATGCGCGCACTCTTGGCAATCCAAGGATTCCACACCACGGTTGAACTGGAGCCCGCTTTGTGAACCAGGATTTGACGTTTCATGCCCGGGTCACGCAGTGCACACGTGTCATGGGTGGGAGCATAGATGCGATCGGTCTCAGCGTGAAAGGTAATTGGGCTGCCACTGGCTGCTACCTTCGAAGCACCGTCGACTTTATCGATGTAGCCGATGGACTCCAGGCCTGAGATGGACACCTGGCGTATGTCGCTGATACGGAAGTAAGTATGCAGCGCATCTTCGAATGTCTCGCTGCCTGAGTGGCCGACTGGCAGAGTGGTTGTCAGTGACAGCGTGAGTTGCGATCCAAACACAACTTCATATTCAACATGGAACGGAGGAATGAACGTCTGGCACACCAGCCGCAGACCACCATCCGGCAATTGTTCTTGAGCTGCCAATTGCCACAACTGAGTACGAGCGTTGCCATGCGCCGGAGCTTCTTTATCGGTTGGATGCGGACCGAACCAAGGAAAGCAGATGGGAACGCCGCCGCGAATGGGCCGGCCGTTTTCGAAATACGACTGCGCGCTCATCCACAGCACTGGTTCATGTCCAGCCGGTTGCCAGGCCGTGCAATGAGCGCCTTGTAAGAAAATTTCCCCTGAGGCCAATGCACCCTGATAGACCGCCCGGGTCAAGCCGCCGCGCTGGGTATCAATCGTCAAACCGTCAATGCTGGTTGACTCGGACATCGATGTCGCTCCTGAGAATTCGTCGTCGAGTAAGAATCCAGCTTAGATGATAAAGCAAGGCGACGCATCCATCGGGGCCAGGAGACCTCAAATCCGCGAAAAGACGTCGATTCATGACCCGGGGGAACCGAGGGCTAGAGTCTCCTTTCGCTCCGCGAAAGGAATTTGTCTTTCGCGGAGCGAAAGGAGACACAGCGCTAGGGCCACGATCGGCAAGCCGTCTGGAAAACTCTGCGCCCACAGAATTGATAACCATAGCGTCATACACAGCCAGGCTCCGCGACGCCAGTTAAGCATCACTTGACCAAAGATCGGTACTAGCAACCAAGCCAGGTCATAGAAGTACGCATGGGGGCTAAGCAAGGCAGTAGCGGCCAGCATCAACAGCCACACCTGAGGTTGAGCCAAGCTGGACGCAATCTTTGTGGGCTGGTAAGGCAGCTTCAGTCGGCTGATGATTGCCATGGCGCAAATTCCATAGCCCAACCAACACCACACTCCTTGCAGTCCCGCCCATTTCAGCAGTGTTAGCAGGCTGGTGGACCAACCGCTGTGGTACCCGCCATGCCCTTGATAAGTCGCGCTGCCCATGACAACTTGGGCATAGTCCAGCCATAGTGTCAGTGGAACAAAGACCAGCGAGAACAGAACTAGCCCGATAGCGCCGCCCGCAAATCCGATCACAAATCGCCATTGGCGATTGATCAGCATGACCAGCGGCAGAACCAACACCAACGTGGGCTTGACCGTCAGTAGAGCTGCGACCAAACCCGCTGCCAGCGGTCGTTGTGATCTTTGCAATACGAAACTTGCAGCCAAAATGGCCAGCCACAGCGTGCCCTTCTGGCCCAACACCAAACCAAAGAAGGTGGCTGGGAAGATTAAACACACTGTCCAAAAGACAGCCGCCTGTTTCGCTTGAGCCGCTGACTGGATCGTCGTGCGCATCATCAATCGAGCTGCCCAGGCATAAGCTGCTAACATGCACGTCAGCCACACGTAAACAGCCGCTCGGTACGGTAACCATGCCAACGGAGCCGTTAGTACATAGTAGCTGGGCGGATAGACGGCCGGGTAATACTCGACGGCCGACCAGCTGAACCCCAAGCGACTGGCATTATGTTGCCAGGTATTAAACGCAACTGGATCATAGATGTTATGGGCCGCACCGCTGAGCAGCATGTCGCCCGCTGTCCACTCTTGTAGAAAATCGGCCCCAAAAGGCTCTGTGCGTACATCGCTCCATTGGTAGTTGGGATTGAAGCCAGCTATCGCCAGGCCCAACAGCGCGCACGCCACCCACACTACCCGCCGGTCACCGAATGAAAAATTGGCAGGCACCCTCGCCGACTTTTCAGCTAGGGGCGATACATGGTCGGTTAGCGAAGGTGTGATCGATGGCACAGTGTGTCTTCATGGGCGCGAGGGGGCATGAAATCGTAGCGGAAGCCGTCAAGGCTTTCGGCATTTGCCGGTAGCGGAAGCCGTCAAGGCTTTCGGTGTTCGCGGTAACTACGAAATGCTCGACGCATTCCGCTACTTCGGGAATCTCGAAATGCTTGACGCATTCCGCTACTTCTTGGCGTGCGCGAGTATAGGTCACAATTAGTGACGCGCAGGAAAAATTCCATCTATAATTTCTGCACCTCCCCCGATTCCCCCTCCAAGGTCCTACCTCATGCTGCGCTATCTTTTCAGCCTGCTGTTGGCGTTTTACTTGTGGCCACTTCCACTCCCTGCCGCTCAGCCACCCAACATCGTCTTCATTCTGTGCGATGACTTAGGCGTGGGCGATCTGAAGTCGTTCAATCCCAGCAGCAAAATTGCGACTCCGCATATCGACCAACTGGCTGCTGCGGGCATGCGGTTCAGCGATGCCCATTCAGGTTCGGCGGTCTGCACGCCGACGCGCTACGGAATCATGTGTGGGCGTTACGCATGGCGGACACGTTTACAGAACGGCGTCTTGGGTGGCCTCAGCCCCAGTCTGATAAGTGACCAGCAATGGACTGTGCCTAAACTATTAAAGCAACGCAACTATCACTCAGCCTGTATTGGCAAATGGCATTTGGGGCTCGACTGGCAACGCCTGGAAGGCAAGACGATAGCTGAGAACTCGATCGAATCGCCCGAGCAAGTACACAATGTTAACTACGATCAGCCGTTTGCTGGCGGTCCGCTGGCGGCCGGCTTTGATGAGTACTTTGGGATCAGTGCGTCGCTGGACATGGTGCCTTATGTTTATCTAAAAAATGATCGCGTAACGGAATCACCTACTGCCGAAAAATCTTTCGGATTGAAGCATGCCGACGACCAAGGCCAGACTCGGCTCGGACCAGCTGCGCCTGGTTTTACGGCGGAAGATGTATTGCCGCGTTTGACCAAGGAAGCCATCACCTATATTGAATCGCGTGCCAGTGATCCAAGTAAGCGGCCCTTCTTTTTGTACTTGCCCTTTGCATCGCCACATACACCCATTGCGCCCAGTCCGCAGTGGCTAGGTAAAAGCGGCCTCAATGCGTATGCTGATTTTGTGATGCAACAAGATGAAGCAGTTGGACAGGTCTTGGCGGCGCTGGAGCGTTTGAAGCTGTCCGAGAATACTGTAGTATTCTTCACTAGTGACAATGGCTGTTCACCCCAAGCGGATTTGCCAGCCTTGCGCGAGAAGGGACATGATCCTTGCTGGCCGTACCGTGGACACAAAGCGGATATCTACGAGGGTGGGCATCGCGTGCCATTGATTGTGCGTTGGCCGGGCATGGTTGGCCAAGGTGCTCATGCGCAATCGACGATCTGCTTGACCGATTTCCTGGCCACCGCTGCGGATATCGCCGGGGTCGATGTGCCCGACTCGGCTGGCCCCGACAGCTATAGCTTTTTGCCGACGCTGCAGAACGAACAAGCCGTTCCTCTGCGCGGCTCGACGGTACATCACTCCATCAATGGCTCTTTTGCACTGCGTCGCGGCAATTTCAAATTGTGTTTCTGCGATGATTCGGGAGGCTGGAGCGAGCCGCGTCCTGGCAAGCTGAATCCAGGTGCAGGCGTGCAGTTGTTTGATTTGGCCTCTGACCTGGCGGAGACCAAGAACATTGCGGCTGATCATCCAGAATTGGTGCGCAACCTCAGTCGCGAAATGGAGCAGATCATTTCACGCGGTCGGAGCACAGCTGGTCCGGATCTCAAGAATGACGTTAACGTTGAGTTGTGGAAGCGATCCAAGCGGCCCGCTAGTCTAGACGATGCTCCGGTAGCTCGCTTGGTTGCCCCCAAACCTTGGCAAGTCATTCAGCGTCGCCATCATGTGCCTCAGTTTGCCAATGCGCATCATCCAGGTGGACCGGCTCGCGGCTTTGCGGATGTTACGGTTCAACTTCACAGCGACTCATCGGATCTCACCACATGCGAATATCGCGTGACCCAGGCCACCGATCCCACGCGCGTGGTTGTACCCTGGACGAAGACTGAGATCGCGCAAAATCCAAGCTTCTGGACAGTGCGAGTTCCGGCGGGTGGTTGGTATGCGTTGGAGGTCAAGCTCTTTCGCAGTGAGCGCCTGGTTCAGTCCATCACTTCGGATCCATTTGCTGTCGGCGAAGTCTTCGTGGTTGCTGGTCAATCGTATGCCACGAACACGAACGAAGAAAAACTGCAAATACGCGACCCGCGGCAGCGAGTTGCCGCTTATGAACTTCGATCGCAAACTTGGCGCGTCGCGCATGATCCCCAACCGGTGGTCGACAATTCTCATTTCGGCTCGATATGGCCGGCGGTTGGCGATCAGTTAGTTGCCACGCTGGATGTGCCAGTCGGTTTTGCCAATGTCGCTTACGGTGGCACCTCTTCTACGCAGTGGCTGCCCGAAGGTGATTTGCATCGACAGCTAGTTGATGCAGGCAAACAGTTGGGTAACTTTCGCGGCGTCCTGTGGCAGCAGGGTGAATCGGATGTTATTGAGCAAGCCACTACGGCCGCGTATGTGGAACGCATGGTGAAGATTCGTGACGCAGCTCAGGCTCAGTGGCAGTCAAAGTATCCCTGGTTCTTGGCCAAATCAACATTGCATCCAACCGTATATCGACGGCCCGATGGCGAAGCTCGCATTCGTATGGCCATGGACCAATTAGTAAACCAACACGCGTTTTCGATGGGTCCCGATACGGACATGTTGGCCGATGCCAATCGCGGTCCGGTTGGTTCCAAACGTCACTTCAGTGCCAGTGGTCAACAGCATGCAGCGAGCATGTGGTACGCGACGTTGGTCTCTTTTGTCCAACAACCTCGACCGACCTTCGAAGCCGTGATCGAAAAATTGCCCGACCTCTATTTGCATGAAACGCCTTGGCAAAACGACCCAGCGGATAACGGCATCATCCATCGCGAAAGCAGCGTGCTGATTCAAGCTGAGTCCGACGGCCCGGTGGAAGCTCGTTTGGCATTTCCGGCTGAACAGATAGTCTCCGTAGCGACTGCCGATGGGAGCAAGAGTTTTCAGCTGGACCGAGATTTCAAGCTCAGCGAAGATCGATTGCGACTGGTATGGATCGGCCCACCCGGAGTTGAAGCGATCACCACCGCGCAGATGTTTCCTCCCAGAGACGCGCCTAACAGTTATCGACATCGCGCCAGCAACCCTGAACAAAACATGTTCTATGCTCCAGGCAGCTATTTTCATCTACATGACATCGAGATCACCTATCGTCGCTCGGATGCAACTGCACCTCAGGTCACACACGACGGTGGATTGCCCCGCACGCTTGAGAAGCTGGCAGCCAGGCAGCCCCTGCGCATCGCCGTTAGCGGTGATAGTATTTCGACTGGACTGGACGCATCAGGAACAACTCTGACGCCGCCCAACCAACCTGGTTATCCTGACCTGGTTGCCGCCCAACTAGCCCATGATTTCGGCAGTGAAATCCACTTGACCAATCGCGCCGTTAGTGGCTGGAGCGTGGCCAATGGTGTAGAGGACCTGGACGCACTGCTAGAGAGTCGACCTGATTTGTTGATCGTGGCCTATGGTATGAACGACGTTGGTCGAAAGGATCCAGCTTGGTTTTTGAAGCAATCGCAAATGATCGACCAACGGGCGCGCGAAAAGTTTCCTGACATCGAGGTCATCTGGGTGGCCCCGATGCTGGGGCACAGCCAGTGGGCTCATACGCCGCGCGAAATGTTTGACCAGTATCGCGACCAGTTGAGAACGCTAGTTGGTCCGCATAGTCGCCTGGCCGACTTGACTGCCGTGTGGACCAAGCTGCTCGAGCACAAACACGATTTCGACTTAACCGGTAACGGCCTGAATCATCCCAACGACTTCGGTCACCGGCTCTACGCCCAATGCATCGTGGATCTGTTCACAACCAAGCCGTAGGCGTTAGCCAGAACTAAGCCGTAGGCGTTAGCCTCGGTTTATGAAGTGCAGTGCCGAACTAAGCCGTAGGCGTTAGCCTCGGTTAATGAAGTGCTGTGTGGCTAACGCCACCGCACTCCAAAGAAAACCGAGGCTAATGCCTACGGCTTAGTTAGCGGCTATTTGGTTTGCATCCGACTTTGCAGACGCTGCAGGCGGAACCGCAACCTTTCGCGTCACTCGTGCCGCAGGCTGGTCCGCAACCCGTCTCTACTTGCTGCGCAAAGCTGCTGGCCGCGACGGTTTGCTGAAAGATGTTGGCCAGGTGATCGACCTGCAAACTGGTTTCTGGGGAAACCGTATTGAGAAAGTGAAAATAGAGCGTCCGGCCATCTAGAAGTGGTTCGACTTCCAACAATTGATCCGGTAGTTGTTGATCGGCTAGCCACTTCTGGCAGACCGCAAACGCCTCGTTAGCCAAGTCCACCAAGTGATTCCACAGTAGATGGTCCTCAGGGGCCATGAGACGCAGCACCTGGCCATCACATTGGGACTCTGGCGAATTGGAAAGGCGGTTCAGCACGGTCCCGACTTCGATACCTCGCTGTGTGCGACATACAACTTGGGCACTGCGTGCCAAGTGAGCCCCCGTGGTGACAAAGCGACCGACTTGCCCGTGCATGCCAACGCGAAGGGCAAACTGGAGCGGACCGTCGACTGGCTGACCAGCATCGCTATCAATTGATTCAAGGGCAGTTTGTGGGGCCATTTTTGGGCTTGGTCCTATCGTGTACATTTATGTCGCACCCGTAGCATAGATTACGTCGGGGCGTCGTGCGAGTGCTGCACATCCTAACCATTCACCCCTTTGGCTGACATAACCCATGATTTTGACTGCAAACGAAAGCTCCACCACCCACGCCGGTTCGGTTTGGCACCGCCTGGCGGACGAAGTCCTGGCCGGCCGGCCGATCGATCATCAGCAGGCGGAAGCGATTCTGCATTCCAGTGACCTCGAATTGCTCGACTTGATTGGGGCGGCGTATCGTTTGCGTCATCGTCATTTCGGTAACACGGTGCAGCTCTACTTCCTGGTCAATGCCAAGAGTGGTTTGTGCCCGGAGGATTGTTCGTACTGTTCCCAGTCGAAAATCTCAAGTGCACCGATCGAAAAATATCGCATGCTCAGCGTCGATCAACTTCTGGAAGGGGCTCAACTGGCCAAGGAGCGAAACTCCAAGACCTACTGCATCGTCATCAGTGGTCGCGCACCCAGCGAGCGCGAACTGACTGCCGTGGAAACCGTGGTCCCTAAGATCAAAGAGCAGTTTGATCTCAAAATTTGCGCGTGCCTCGGTTTGCTGACACCTGAAAATGCTCAGCGATTGAAATCTTGTGGTGTCGATCGGGTCAATCACAATTTGAACACGGGTGAAGCGCACTACAGCGAGATCTGCAACACGCATACATATCAAGATCGTTTGACCACGCTGCGCAACGTTCGCGCCGCTGGGCTCGAGCTTTGCAGTGGTGGCATTATCGGTATGGGTGAACAACCGTCCGATACTGTTTCGATGGCCATGGAACTGCGTGGACTGGGTGTCGAGTCCATTCCACTGAATTTCCTACATGCCATCGAAGGCACGCCGTTGGCAGGTCAAGATGAGTTATCGCCACAGCGCTGTTTGCGAACACTTTGCATGTTTCGATTCGTCAATCCAGCCAGCGAACTGCGTATCGCTGGTGGTCGCGAGAAACACTTGCGTTCGCTACAACCGCTGGGATTGTATGTAGCCAATAGTCTGTTCGTCGGCGACTACTTGACCACGCGCGGGCAGCCGCCGGCTGAAGATTACCAAATGATCCGCGATCTTGGTTTCGAGATTACCACCCGAGGCTGAAAACAGCTGAACGTAAGGCACTCCGGTAGTTTATTGTTTTGCAGTGCCTAAGTTGTTACTTTGTGCATTGAGTGCCGTCGAGGATCATTATGCGTTTGTGCCGTTTTGAGGATGCCGGTCAAGTTGGTTGGGGGCTGTACGAAGCCAATTCAATATTGGCGGTCAACCAGCTGGCCGCGAAAACATTGGCACCTCTGTTGTCCGATCGCCTTCGATTGCATGCCCACCATATTCCGGTTGAAGTTAGTTGGGAAGCCGCGCTGCCGGTGGGTAGCGCAGCGTGGGTGGCCTTGCTGTCGATGCTGAAGGAGTTTTGTCGCGAATGGGAGGAAGTGCGTTCGTCGTGTGAGCCTGGCACGGGCGCGATAGCCGCTGGTTGCCAACTCCATTCCATAGAGAGCGTCAGACTGTTGCCGCCCCTGGCTGCGCCGCCCAAGTTACTGTTGTTGGCTGGCAACTACGCTGAGCATGTAGTCGAGCAGGGTGGAGTTGCGGCCGAAAAAGAACGCACTTTTCCGTATGTCTTCATGAAGCCACCGTCCACCACGCTCGTTGGCAGTGGCACGCCTTTTGTCATACCGCCAGCTTCGCCCGATAAGCTGGACCATGAAGTAGAGTTAGGCGTCGTCATTGGAAAGCAACTGCATTCAGCCACGGTCGCTCAAGCCAAGGATGCGATAGCTGGCTATACGATTATCAATGACATATCCAACCGCGGATTTCGTCCTAACCCGCAGCGCGAAGCGCGACCACGCGATACGTTTTTTGATTGGCAACATGGCAAGTGGCATGACGGCTCTTGCCCTTGTGGTCCGTGCATCACCCTCGCCGAAGCCATAGCTGACCCTCACCAGTTGCAATTGACATTATCGATCGACGGCCAGTTGCGTCAGTCGGGTTCGACGGGCCAGATGATCTTTAACATCTATGAATTGATCGAGTTCATCAGTTCGTTCATGACGCTCGAGCCTGGCGATATCATCTCCACCGGCACGCCGTCGGGTGTAGGCAATGCCACCGGCCGCTTCTTGGCGCGGGGAACTACCATGGTGGCCGCCATCGAGCAGATCGGCCAGCTAGTTACACCGGTGCATTGAGGATGTCACCTCCCCCGCGCAGCGGGGGAGGTCGCAGACGAGGCGTTCAGCCTTCGTCTGCGGGAGGGGGCATTGCGCTACGTAAGACGCCTGCGGTACTAACCACATTCACTGCGCAGACCCCTCCCGAATCTCGCCAAGCCTCGATTCGACCTCCCCAAGGCGAAGCCTTGGAGAGGTGACTGTCACCTCCACCGCGCAGAGAGCGATGCGATAATAGCAAAGCGTAGTCTCTTATTGATGTGGGGCGGTTGTTTTTTTGCTGACTCAACGCGCTGGGGAGGTTGTTATTTACGAATCCTGGTTCGTCTCGAGGCGAAATTTAGCCCAGACTGCCCAAAGCGGCGATTTGAACGGCTTTTTTCACCCGATTGCGACAGTCGGTGCGCAGCGCTCCACGGCAAGCAGTTTTGCCAGTCGTTTGACGTTCACTGTGAAGCATGTCATCAGTTGTTGGATCTTCACTTTTGCCAGACCGCAGTATCTTGCACAACGACCGCGCCCGTGCCGAGCCACTTCCCCTAACTTCCGTTCGATGGCCGGATGCTCACGCCGGACTTGTTGGTATTGCTCTGTCTTGGACTTCTGACGAGCACGTTTGTATTCTTCTTCATACTCATTCCTATTCACTCGTCGACCTCGACGGCTGGTCTCTTTCATCTTGGGGTTGCACTGCGCGAGCAACGGACAGCCCCAACATTTCTTAGCCGGAAAGTCGAACGTCGTGCGGTTAGGCTTCGTGGCATCTTGAAATCCTTTATTGGATGTGTGGCCAGCTGGACATGTCACATGCTCGCCGTCTGAGGTCAATGCAAACGCCGTCGAAGCAAAGCCTTCATCGTTGCCGAAGTCACGCGGCGGTGTGATCACATCAACTTCCATCCCGCCAGGGCCTTCCAACGCGCGCAGCATTGGCCCGTTAAATCCCGCGCCGTCAAGGGATAGCTGTTCGATCTTGTTGCCATGAGCTTGCTGTTCGCGTTCAATCAGATGAACCGCGTCTTGGGCCTCAGCACCGTTTGCCGGAAGCACCTCAAGTTGAGTGATCAGCTGGCTATCGGCGTCCATCAACACATCGACCAAATAGCCGTCGTAAAACTCGCCATGCATTCCGCGGCGGGCATCGCTATCAACCACGCTCAGCGTGCGATCACCCTGACCTGGGTTCAAGCAATCGCTCACGATCTTTTGAGCGAGCGCACGTACTTCGATGAATCGTTTCCAAGACTCTTGGCAATCACTCTCTTGGGATGGATCGGGCTGCTCGAGCATCCACGTCAGGATGTCGCCGACTAAATCCAGACGAGCATCAAGGCGAATCTCCTCGGATTCTTTCTCGGTTTCGACGCGGCTTCGATCGGTTCGGATACGGAATCCTTGAGCGACCTCAGCATCAATGGGCTCGATAGCAGCGAGCATCTTTTCTCGCAGCTGCGCCAGCAGTTTCAACGTGGTGGGCACAGCAATATTGGCATAGACGTGTGTGGCATCTTTAAGTCGCAACCGATCGCTGACAAGGCCCTTGCTGCGCGCGAAGCTGATCAGTCGGTCGAAAACTTTCTGCATCCCCTCTTCTCCGATGCGACCCCGAAAGCGACTCAAAGTACTTCCGTCCGGCAACTTACAAGTAATCGGCACTTGCAGAAACCAGCGGAACAATAAATCCGAACTGGCTCTTTCTAGGACTTTGCTGTCTGATAGATGATAGAGATATTGCAGGTACAACACCTTCAGGAGGAGGATTACTGGCAGGGTGGGCCTACCTCCCTCACGACAATAATACTTCTCCAGCTCAGGCCGGAAACTTTCCCAGGGGACTATCTCCAACGCATCTAAAAGGGGCGACTTGAGCGGCAGCACACGCTTATAGATCGCCAGATCCGACGCACGAATCTCAAACAAAAAATCGCGATGGTTCGTTAGCATAATGATTGCACCGAGTTGGAACGTCGGCCTCTTCAACCATAATACCCATGCCAGAGCAAATTGGAATTAAATCAGCACTCTCTGCGCAGCGGGGGAGGTCGCAGACGAGGCGTTCAGCCTTCGTCTGCGGGAGGGGGCATTGCGCTACGTAAGACACCTGCGGTACTAACTAACCTTCACTGCGCAGACCCCTCCCGAATCTCGCCAAGCCTCGATTCGACCTCCCCAAGGCGAAGCCTTGGAGAGGTGACTGTCACCTCCACCGCGCAGCGGGGGAGGTCGCAGACGAGGCGTTCAGCCTTCGTCTGCGGGAGGGGGCATTGCGCTACGTAAGACACCTGCGGTACTAACTAACCTTCACTGCCCAGACCCCTCCCGAATCTCGCTATGGCTCGATTCGACCTGCCCGAGGCGAAGCCTTGGGGGGGGTGACTGCACTTTTGCGTTTCGACAAAGTTATCAGGGCTACGCCGACGATGATGACGGCCGCGGCTAAGAAGATGCGTGGGCTAACTTCTTCGTTCAAGATCAACCAACCTAAAAATACCGCCACTATCGGATTGACGTA
Organism: Rania fehmarnensis; assembly: GCF_056494185.1. Lineage (NCBI taxonomy): Bacteria > Pseudomonadati > Planctomycetota > Planctomycetia > Pirellulales > Pirellulaceae > Rania > Rania fehmarnensis. The sequence continues at coordinate 6,093,289 of NZ_CM151398.1, read as the reverse complement.
TGCGTAGGTAGAAACCAACGTGGGTGAACAGTGCTTGGTCAGCCAAACAAAAGTAGTGAAGGCGATGAGGGATCCAGCCACGAGCAAGTAGCCCCAGGCCAACCAAGACTCAACCGAGATGCTCTGCCAATTCCATTGGGATGGTTCGCCCAACAGCATACCGCTCAGTCCCAGCCATATCCCTCCGCCGAGCATCTGAATGGCAGCACCGCTGAATGGATCAGTTGGGCGGCTGACTTGACGCGTGGCAAACGTGCCGATGGTCCAGCTGATGCAAGCCACTAATAAAGCAGACAGTCGCAGTGGATCAAGTTTGCTGGAATCGGGTGCCCACATCGACGGCCCCACCAATAATCCCAGACCAACAAAGCCCAGGAACAGTCCTAGCCATGTCAGGCTGTGGGCGCGGGCGTAACCTGAGCTCGCACCGAACTTCGACCACAAACCGGCGGCCAATATCCATTCGCCCATGACCACAAATAATGGGTTGGTGGATATGACCAGTGTGGCAATACCTGAAGGAACCTCTTTCTCCGCCCACACCACCAGGCCATTGCCGCCCAAGAGCATAAACGCACCGATGATCACGTTGTCACGCCACTGTTTGCGATCAGCTTGAAAGCGCCCTCGTATCATGAGGAAGGTCATCAGGATCGTGCCGGCCATTATAAACCGCGAGCTGGCCATCAACATCGGGGGCATTGTTTGCACTGCAACACGTATGGCCAAGTACGTGGAACCCCAAACCAAGTAGATAGCCAAGAAACCTGCGACCAGAGCGGGCAACGATGGTTGAGAGTAACGTGCGGTGGTTGCTTGCAACTGCGTATGCGCAAGCTCCGCACTATCACCAGCCTGCTCCATTGTCGATCGTGCCATTTACGTACTTAATTTAAGTGCTGATTTCGCGTTTGGAGCTAGTACGTGGCTCAAATCGCCGAATCGGCTGTGTTTAGTTGTAGTCGAACATTGCCAGATAGTTATTGCCGCCGACCAACTGTCCTGCAATGGCACGCTGCTTGCCTACTCTTTTAATCGTGTTCCGCAGGCATGAATGCCTGCTGATTGCGGTCGACGATACATCATGTCGCGCGTATTGCAACCAGAACGTCATAGACAGCTTTTCATGAACAGAGGTTCGACGATGAAGAAAATTATGCTAGCCACATTGGCTACGGCAAGTTTGTTGGCTACACCTGCATTGGCGCAGTTGGACGTAGGCGGCGCAATATCGGGCGCAATCAGGGGCGCCACAGGTGGTAACCAGGCTGGCACTACTGCAGGTGCTCAAGCAGGCACCCAAGCCGGCGCAAATGCTACCGGCGTGCTGCCGGGCGGTACGGTAAACTCGGGTGCTCAGGTGGGCGCTCAAGGTACAACTAATCAAACCTGGCTGGGACGCGTCGGTAACGACCTGCGCAATGCGATTCAGCCCGGAGCCAATGGCTCGTTGCAATTGCAAGACAATGTAAATCCATCGCTCCAGCAGTACGGTTTCCGCTCCGGTGACCAAATTATAGGTGCCAACGGTCAACCGCTGACGCAAGCCCAATTCGATCAATATCTCCAACAGAATCAAGGCCAAGTCCGCGTCTTGCGCAACGGTCAGACGGTTGTGCTGGGCGGAAACGCAGGTTATCAACAGCCAGGGCAAGTCTACGGACAGCAGGGCCAAGTCTATGGACAGCAGGGCCAAGCCTATGGACAGGGTCAAGCATATGCTGGTGGACAGGCACATAGTGGCTCCAGGAACACTGGTCGTCAACGTTTCGGCATCACGATGAATCCATCCAAAGATGGCGTAGTCGTCTCGGCCGTTACCATTGGCAGTCCAGCATCGAAAGCCGGCATTCGTCCGGGCGACCAGATTATCTCGGTCAACGGACAAGCGGTGAACAATCCTAACGACATGATTCAGTTAGTCGGCAGCGCCGAAGCGAATGATAATCTTGACGTCCAGTTCACACGTCAAGGCCAAGAGATGCAGAGCCAGGTAGTCTTGGCCAGTGCCACCAATATGCAGTCCGGTGGAGCCTATCAAGCCGGTTATGCTCAAGGCATGGACGGTCAAAGCGGTTCCAACAGCGGCAGCATGCAACAGCGTTTAGACAAGCTCGAGCGCATGGTTCAAGAACTACGCGACGAACTACGTCAACAACGCGGACAATCGTCCGGCAATAGTAACGAGCAAAACGGCGAAACCACCAACAGCGGTGATTCCAATAGTGGAGATAGCAACAGCAGCGACAGTGATGGCGCTAACAACCCTCCACAACCACCGGCACCACCAGAAAATAAGTAGCCAAATACGTAGCCGAACTCGCCAGAGTTTGGATCAGCTAACCGAATACTCAAAATCCGTTGTGCGGGTGAGTGATGAGAGGACACCCGGTTCAACTTAGGTTGAGCCGGGTGTTTTAATTCATCATCTATCGAAGCTATGGCACTCGCCGTTTGATCTCATCCATAACTGCTTGCACTTGAGCCTCGAGTTGAGGCGGTGTAATCCTCTGCATGCGTGCACCCCATTCTTCCGCAACGTTCCATTGTCTTTGCGCTTTATAGAACAGGACAACGGCCTGCGTGTATTCAAAGCTGTGTGGCTCAAGTTCCGCAGCCTTCAGAAAATGGTCGATCGCTTTCTCTTTCTGGCCGTCCAAGTAGAGTGCTTTGCCGTATGCAAATTGTAGTTGTGCAGCCGATGGCAAAAAACTAACGTCGCGGGCAATCAGCGTAAGTTCTTCTTTGCGCAGTGCATCAATCTCAGCCACAATCGGTGACTCTGCAGGCGCGGCGGCACCGCGCAATTGAGCTGCGAGGTTAGCATCCAGGAGGGCAGCCAGGTTGGTGCGCGCACCCGTGACACCCGGCTCAACGCGAATCGCATCGCGATAGTGACCGATAGCCGATTGCAAGCGTCCTTCTTGTTCCGCCATTGAGGCTAGGAACAGATGCGCCCCGGCGCGGTCGAAATCATTCTTGACACCCGTCAAGATCTCGCCGGTCACATGCCGCAGCCGCGGAGTCGCACCTAGGGGATGTTGTGACGGTGGAAATTGCAGCAGGTTGCGGGCGGCTGCAGTGCGCACCACTCGCACTGGATCGTTCATTGCTTGTGCCAGTAAACTGGCGCTCTGCATGGGGCTCAAGTTTCCCAACAGCGCATCACAAGCCGCTGCGCGAACGAGCGGGTGTGGGTCGTCGACCATCGTCGTGGCCGCTTGACCGGCGGCGGCGAAATCGACTTCACTGAGCGTTTGCAACATGGATGCGCGAGCGATCGCTGGGACTTCGCTCGTAGGTTTGCCCAACCAACGCAAAAGTTCGCTCGTCGCATTCTCGGCATGGTTTTGACCAGCGGCAATCGCCTGACCGAAGTGTTCTTCGCGGCGACGTTTGTCACCGTACCACTTGTCACAAGCCTCGTCACACCAGCGATTGGCCCGCTCCAGTTCCGCTTGGACTTCTTGATCCCCTTCCCTGGCCAACGACATCCAGTCTTGGTAGAGCTTCAGTTGATCGCGTTTGTCGACTGCCACGTTATCGAGTTTCAGGTGACACCCTGTGCATGCGTTGGGTGTACCGATCTTCAAGCTGAGATCGGGGCGTGGAACTCGCAGGCTGTGATCGTGTCGCGCGTCGACGGCCATGTAGGTCGTGGGTGGCATGTGGCAATTAACACAGGCAGCCCCTGGCGTGCCGGGTTGATGGAAATGATGCGCTACGCTGTCGTATTTGGCCGTGGGATGCTGATGACATGATGTACAAACCTGGTTGCCATCGTGTTTCAGCCTGGCAGTATGCGGATCGTGGCAATCGGTGCAGCGAATGCCCTTGTGATACATCTTGCTTTGAATAAACGAGCCATGAATGTAGTCTTCATCCAAGACCTGGCCATCAGGATAGTACACGCCTCGCGTGAGCAGGTTGTCAGTGAAGTATTCATAGAAGTGATCGCCCGCTTTGAAGCCGGTGGCTACCTGGCTACCGCGGCGACTGTGGCACGGACTGCACGCCTCGATTTGATCTTCTGCCGAGCGTTTTAAATTCGCCAGGCCGTAGCCGCGGCTGCGACTCCAACCGGGAAACCACTGCTGAGCCAATTCGATATGTTTGCTTGCCGGGCCATGGCAGGCTTCGCAACTGACATCGATCTCGCTAAACGTGGTGTGATAACGGAGCGAATTGAGATCGAATCCTTTTTGGAGATTGGTGCTATGACAATCTGCACACATATTGTTCCAGCGCTGCGCCACGCCGGTCCAGTGCAAATCGTCCGTCGGCGCGAGTTTGCCAGCTACGTCAGGCGGATCCAAGTGAAACCACTTCTTGGCCAGCGTATCCCAACTGACTCGCAAAACTTGGACACGCGGCAGTGACTTACCAATCTGCTCTTTAGCTGCAGTTGCAGGATCGTCGCTGGCTCTAGCTTTTTGATTTTTACTACTCTCAATGGCGTTATAGTCAGGTTCGTTAGGCGATGGCGGGACCGAGTCAAACTCGACCATGTATTGTTGAAGTGGGGTGACACCGAAGACGTACTTGATTTCGTAGTCGTGCAACTGGCCGTCTGGTCCTTCGGTATTGATCATGAACTTGTCACCGCGGCGAAACATGCGACTGGTGACACCGTGATGCTGGAGGGTGACCCCTGAGAAATCGCCGAGGACGGTTTGGGGAGTTGCCAAGTCCATAGCTAGGTCGTGGTGCGAGCCTTGGTACTTGTTGACTTCCGCCGCGTGACACTGAGCGCATTGGTCGCGGCCCACGTAGGTTGCCTGGCTGAGATCAAACGGCTTGGACTGACCTTTAGGGAAGCCGATTCCGGGGACCAGCAGCGATCCAAATGAAATCACTCCGACCAGGCACAAACCTCCCAACAACCACCAACGGCCACGCAGTCGGCGTCCGTGGCCGCGCAGTGGAGTGGATTTGGAGGGTGCGGAATTTCGTTTAGAACGCGTTACCACTATTGATCAAACATGCAGCGGCCCGAACCGCATTGAGGACGACCGCAACCGCCACCATCATGACTAGCCACTGGTAACGATCCGGATCCGATGGCCGGTGAGGCGGGGACGGAGAGAAGTTTCTGGAGTTTGATTGAACCGCAGTCGGGGCATTCCGGTTTCTCGGTGGCGTTGCGCACCAAGACCTCGACGTCATGCTGGCAAGCGTCGCAATGAAATTCGTATAGCGGCATAGTTGTATTGAGGTAGCGAGAGTTTCGGGACGTTAACAACACCTCCCATTCTACTGACTCCTGCCTAGGCCCGGTAGCGGAACGCGTCAAGCGTTTCGAGCATTTCGTAGCGGAACGCGTCAAGCGTTTCGGCGCATTTCGTAGCGGAACGCGTCAAGCGTTTCGGCGCTTCTCCCTTTCGCCGCGAATAAACGCGGGCGTCGCCCTGCGATCGAAAGCCTTGACGGTTTCCGCTACAGGACTCACACGCCTTGACAGCTTCCGCTACCCTGCGAAAGGGAAATCGAGTTACAATTGGTGGGTAAACAAAGTTGCTGCCTCGAAAGTCAGGGTAATGTTCGCGTGCGAATGGCAAAAGTAGCAGGGCCCGTAGTGGTTCATCTGCGTAAAGATCTGACGCGCGATATCAAACGCGGGCATCTGTGGATCTATGGAGACGCCATCGATCGTCCACCTGCGGCAAGCGGTACCGTGGCGTTGCTGGTTGATCGTCGTGGGCAAAAAGTGGCATCGGGCATTTATGACCCGCGTCACCCTATTCCGTTGCGTATCTGTCGACAGTCACCGCCATGGGAACTGAACTATCAGTGGTTCGATGAACGCATGCGACAGGCGATGGAACTGAGGCGGGTGATGCTGCCACCACAGACCAGTGGGTATCGCTTGGTCAATGGCGAAGGCGATGGCTTGCCGGGGCTAGTCGTAGACATCTACGCGGACACGGCTGTGGTGAAACTTGATGGCGGCGCTCCGCAGAACTTTTACGACGTGTCGCAAATCGCCCGCTGGCTGGCAGAGAACATGTCGGCAACGACAGTGGTGCATCGCCCGCGCGAGCGCGGACAAGCGGGCCTCTCTGTTTTGGGCGAGTTGCCTTCAGAACCTGTGCCCTTCACGGAAAACGGTTTGCACTTTACGGCTAACGTCGTGCACGGTCAGAAGACTGGCTTCTTTCTCGACCAGCGCGACAATCGAAATTTGATTCGACAATTGTCTGCTGGCCGCAGTGTGTTGAATCTGTTCAGTTTTAGCGGCGGCTTTTCCGTAGCTGCGGGTGTCGGTGGATGTCAGCAGGCGACATCGGTTGACTTGGCTCCGGCGGCCATCGAAGACGCCAGTCGACATTGGCAGTTGAACAACTTGCCGGCAGAAAAACATACAGGCGTCGTCAGTGACGTCTTCGAATTTCTGGAACGCGAGCATGGTGGGCGAACTTGGGATGTCGTTATTTGCGATCCACCTTCATTTGCGCCTAGTCAGCGCACGCGTGGCGCGGCTGAAGAAGCGTATCAGCGATTGGCTACGCTTTCTGCTCGGCTGGTCAGCCCGGGTGGTCTGTTGGCGCTTGCCTCTTGTTCTAGCCATATAGATAACTCAACGTTCGAAGCGGTGAACCTGGCAGGCATCGGTCGTGCACGGCGGATTGCGACGATGATTGCCAATCGTGGAGTTCCGGGTGATCATCCCTCGCCGATGGCGATGCCCGAACTGCGCTATTTGAAGTTTCAGTTAATGCGTCTCTCTTGAGCTGTGATCACAACGGATTGTTCTTCGCATGCAAGCTGTCTCGATTGTTTTGGTGCTGTTGTATTTGGTAACGCTTTTGGCAGTGGTTACCAAAGAGTGGACGATTCCCTATCCGACTGTGATGGTCTTGACGGGATTGGCTGTGGCGCTGGTGCCGGGCTTGCCTGCCGTACAACTGACGCCCGAGTTGGTGTTTCTGATCTTCTTGCCGCCATTGCTGTATGGTGCGGCTTGGAATACATCGTGGTTGGATTTCAAGAAGAACATCGCGCCCATTTCGCTCTTAGCGATTGGTTTGGTGTTACTGACTACCATCCTCGTAGCCTGTGTCGCCAAGTTGTTGATACCGGACATTTCTTGGGCCGCAGCCTTTGCACTGGGAGCCATCGTCTCACCACCGGATGCCGTAGCGGCGACCAGCGTTACCAAGCTGTTGCCCATTCCACGCCGGATCATTGTGATCCTGGAAGGCGAGAGTCTGATTAACGATGCCACGGGCTTGGTCACCTATCGCTTGGCGGTGGCGGCCGCGTTGGCAGCAGCGGCCGGCGAATTTTCGCTGACCGAATCGCTGGTTGCGTTTTTGGAATCCGCGTTAGGTGGAGTTGTAGTGGGACTGATTGGCGGTTGGATGGCCGTGCGCGTTCACCGCTTGTTGGATGATCCGGTCATTGAAACCACGTTGACGCTCTTGACACCTTATGCCGTCTATATGCCCTGCGAAGCCATGCATGTCAGTGGTGTGTTGGCGGTCGTGACATGTGGACTGTACGTTAGTCAACAATCGGACTGGCTGATGTCGTCGGCCACGCGTTTGCATGCCAGAGCGGTATGGGAGAACGCGCTGTTTGTATTAAACGGCTTGACCTTCATCTTCATTGGACTGGGATTGCGGAGCGTAACGGCGGCCATTAGCACCGAGCCTTGGACCGTGACGATTGGCGTTACTTTGGCTGTGTTGGTCGCCACGATTTTGCTGCGCATTGCCTTTGTGTTTGCGATTGCCTATATGCCGCCTTACATGTTGACACAGTTTGGACGACCGAAAGCTTATCCGCATTGGCCGCACGTATGGTTGATCGCTTGGACAGGAATGCGGGGTGTGGTGTCACTGGCGGCAGCCCTGGCTTTGCCGCTACAGTTTCCCAAACGGGATTTGATTCTTTTCATCACATTCGGCGTGATCTTGGGGACGTTGGTCGTGCAGAGTCTGACGCTGCCCGGCTTTATTCGCCGCTTGGGAATTGGTCGACACGGTCGATCGCGGTTGGAACAAGAGTTAGATGCGCGACTGGCGATACTGGCAACGGCGAACACTTACTTGGAAAGTCACGCTGCCGTCAATCAGCAGGGGCTACGCGATCTACAATATTTGCGCGCCCACATCGAATTGCAGGCTGATCGCATCGTTTCCAAGTTGCGTTTGGAACTGGAGGAGGTACCTGTGGACACGGAGGTCTGGATGCAAGGTCCCATGTGCAAGACGCTCTACATCAACACGCTGAATGCTCAGCGCATGCGTCTGCGGCAGTTGGCCCAGGAAGAACTGCTCGACGACGAGCTGACCAGCAAACTGAGGCATGAAATCGACTTGGAAGAAAGCCGGCTGCATTCCTCGTCAGCCATTCACGATTAGATTTTGCTATCGAGATTTGGTAAACTGTTGGTATGGCAAGTATCGAAATCAAAGCCGACCTGGTTATCCCTGACGATCAAGTGCGTTGGACTTATGCGCGTAGTGGTGGCCCTGGCGGACAAAACGTTAACAAGGTCAACAGCAAAGCTACCTTGCGCTGGAAACCGGCCGAAGGATTTCTTTCGGCCGCCGCTTGGTCGCGTTTCAAGAAATTAGCGGCTCGTTATGTGACCGATGATGGCGAAGTTGTTATTGCCAGCGATGAGTACCGCGACCAACAACGTAACATCGACCGCAGTTGTGAAAAGTTGCGCGCGCTGATTCTTACTGCCTTGGTACCACCCAAGCGACGCATTGCCACCAAACCCAGCAAGGCCTCGCGCAAGCGCCGCCTGGACGACAAGCGCCGCGAAAGCGAAAAGAAATCGCGCCGCACTAAGCTGGACTAAGGTGCATCTCGTTTAACCCGTAGCCGCCAGGCGAGGTGCACCCTCTAACCAATCGCTGCGTTTACCTGAGCATCATCGTTTAACCCGTAGCCGCCAGGCGAGGTGCACCCTCTAACCAATCGCTGCGTTTACCGGAGCATCCAGTAGCTACGTGACCTCGCGATGCGATGCCATTCCTTCGGTCCCTAGCCTGCGGCAACGGGTTAAACGATGTAGCCGTCAGGCGAGGTGAACTGTTGATCTCAATGTGACGGTTGTGCGGATAAATAGTTTTAGGCTTGTCCTTCGACGGCTGCGCCTTGTGCGGCGCGTGACCGAACTTCGAACTAGAATAAACCAAGTCGTTTTCTCACTGCTCATTTTCGCTTTTGACGGGCAACTGGCCTTCAATGGCAGGTTCGGGACCTCAGCCACTTTTCGACGTTCCTGTGGATGTAACCAGTGTCTCAACGACTGGCCCGACAGCGCCTGCGCGCAGTGCGACAGTTACTGATGCGGACCGGCCATCAGCCAGTGATGAGACCTTGGCTGACAGCAGTGAAGCTGTCGAGCAGTCGCAGAGATCACGCATACTGGGGCGCGCATTTGAGTTGGTGCGTGCGTTGGCCCGCAATCGATCGGCTCCAGGATTCTTGTTCAGCTTTATTCTGCATACTGGTCTGTTACTGGGGCTGGCGATTTGGACCATCGCTGGACCAGGCAGAGGAGGATTCTCCAGCGGCATTATCGAAAGCCACACAGTTCAACCGGTGGAAGCCGAACTGGAGATGCTGGTCGATCCCCTGTTGGCATCGGGTGCGGTGTCCGAGGATGCTCGCGATACGGCTGACGCCGCAGCACTACTGGCCCGCGAAGCGGATCAGACCACAAACTCAGGTGCTTTGGGAGCCGCGCTCAGCAGTGTGGCGCACGCTACTGACCTTGGTGCCGGTACGGTGGCGCCTGTTACGCAGACAGCAGCGGGACTGGTCAACAACTCGGTTGCCAGCAGTATGAACGCGTCTCTGGCTGCCACCGGTGTTGAAGGTCGCGCGCCAGAGTCGCGAAATAGGCTGGCGATGGAGCGCGGTGGCAGTGGTGAAAGCGAAGCTGCGGTCGAACTGGCGCTCGCGTGGTTAGCTGCTCATCAAAAAGGCAATGGCAGTTGGAGCCTGGTGCATACCAAAGCAGAGTGTGGTCCTTACTGCACACATCCGGGCACGCAGGAGCAGTTTGAACCAGCCGCGACCGGCTTGGCCTTGCTGGCTTTTCTTGGCGCAGGTTATACGCACCGCGATGGCAAGTATGCCGATACGGTCAAGCGCGGTGTTTATTACTTGTTGCAAATCATGGCTCGTACCGACCAGGGCGGCAGCTTCTTGTTTAACAGTCAGCAGGGCATGTACAACCAAGGCATTGCCACCTTTGCGCTTTGCGAAGCTTATCAGTTGAGCAAAGATGAGTCGCTGCGCGATCCTTGTCAGCAAGCGATCAACTTTATTGCCTACGCGCAAGATGATCGTGGTGGTGGTTGGGGTTACTTGCCCGATCGCCCGGGCGACTTGACGATCACTGGTTGGCAAACGATGGCCCTCAAGAGTGCCGATGCTGCGGGGTTATACATCCCTGCTACGACTATCGTACGCATTGATGATTTTTTGGATTCGCAAGGCGATAAGGACAAGATTTTTTATGGCTACGGCGCCCCAGCACCCAAGAACGAAACTTGCACCGCGATCGCCTTGTTGATTCGCATGTTCCGCGGCTGGCCCAACTCCGATCCTCGCGTCTTGACCGCTGCCACCTATTTAGAGCGCCAGGGGGTATCGAGTCATGACATGTATCGCAACTATTACTTAACGCTGATGCTCTTTCATGTTGGCGGTCGTACATTCCAAGAGTGGAATCCTGGGATGCGCGATGCACTCATTAAGACTCAGAGTCAATCGGGGCATGCCAAGGGCAGCTGGTTTTTTGAAGACCGCTGGGGCGACGTGGGCGGCCGCCACTACACCACGGCCATGGCCGCTATGACGCTAGAAGTCTACTATCGCTTCTCGCCACTGTACCTGAACTCAGACAAGCCCTTCGATTTCTAGCTCCACCATTCGAAGTGTCTCCCTGCTAGCAAAGCCCTTAGTTCGAACCGCGCCGATTAGCTAGCGCTCCGCTGAGCCTGTGCTCTGTCCCCGCACACACTGAGGTGGTACCGCTTTTCTGGACAGTCCAGTCTCTTGCGCTTCAGGACTGGGTTGATTCGAACTGGACTGGACTGAGATAGCCAAGAGAAGAGTGCCTTCTCTCGACGTTGTAGTATTCGATGTAGGAAGCTATGTCTTTGAATGCTTCCTTGGTAGTACTGTATTCGGTTATCTCCAACTCTCTCTTGAGTGTTCCAAAGCAAGATTCCATGGCTGCGTTGTCGTAGCAGTTATCTGCTCGAGACATGCTTTGGCGCATGGCTGCTCGTTTCAGGATTTGACGATATTCTTTGCCTGCGTACTGTCCACCACGGTCGGTATGATGGATCAAGCCAAGCGATGGCTGTCTCGCGGTGATCGCGTTGCGCAGTGCGGTTAGCACTAGTTCCTCGGTCATGTCATTACTTAGATGCCAACCTACAATTCGACGCGAGTATGCATCCATCAAAACGGCCAAGTAGCAGTAGTGACATTCAGCACACGGTATGTAAGTAATGTCTCCTACCCACACCTGTCCGATGCCATTTGCGCTTTCACTTAAAAGCAGATTTGGGTTGTATCCTAAGCGGTGCTTACTTTCAGTACTGCGAGGCTTAAATGACTTGGGTTGAATCGCACGAAGTCCCTGCATTTTCATTATCCGACGGGCTTTGCGACGACCGCATTTCATGCCTTTCTCCGTGAGCTCAGTTGCAATTCGACGGCTACCATATCGACGACGATGATGCCTGAAAGCTTCGCGCACCTTAGGCGAGAGAATACGATCCTCCTCATCGCGCTGTGTGTCGTCAGAATTAAGCCACGAGTAGTACGCACTACGGGTCAACTCTAGCACTTCACAGATCTGGGTGATCGGTGCCACTTCCGTCTGTTCAATGGCCTGAACGACTGCGTAAAGCTCTACGAGTCGTTCCGGCCTAAAATACCCAAAGCTTTTTTTAAAATGTCTCGCTCACGCTCCACGCGGTGAAGCTCCGCCTGCATCTGCTTTAGCTTGGCATCCATTGCGTCAGCGACTGGGCCTGCGTCTGTGACCAATTCTTGCTTCCATTTGTACAGCAAGTTCCTTCTGGGGATCCCAAGCCGTTCACAAATCGACGAAGCTGAATGCCCGTCAAGGTGCATTTGTACAGCTTCTTGCTTCAGGTCTTCCGGATAAACTCTTCGCGAATTCTTTAGCTTCTTTTGAGGCTTCATGCCGTCTCCTTAGATTGCTCATTCTAAGAGACTGGACTGTCCGGAAAAGCGGTACCACCTCACACCGAGGCTGGGACGGACCTGTGGTTTGAAGATACATGGTTAGAAGGTGCTGAGCGGCTGAGGACAGCCGCTCTACGAGCCCGCGAGCGGGGACAGACACCGCGCCGATTAGCTAGCGTTGCGTGAGCAGGTGCTCTGTCCGCTCTGTCCCCGTTCGCGCCGGGGGACAGAGCAGGGTAAAAGCTGGCGTCGGATTCTCGACGACCCGTGGTCTGTCCCCACACCGAGGCCGGGGACGCACACCGAGGCTGGGACGGACCTGTGGTTTGAAGATACATGGTTAGAAGGTGCTGAGCGGCTGAGGACAGCCGCTCTACGAGCCCGCGAGCGGAGACGCTCTATGTGCGGGCAGCAACTAGCCGTCGCCATAGATGAGGTGCACAACTAAGTACAACTGCGCTACGGCCACAGGCATGGCTACCAAACCGGCTACTCGCACGCGCCAGTGGGCCAGCCCCTGGATGGCGATCATCACTAGCAGCGTGCCAATGAACTTGGCTGTTATAAAGGCCGCGATCTGCTGCGTCTCAGCTACCGGACCTTGATCGAGCCCCATCAGCCAACGACCAAGCGGATTCTGTTCGTAGACATCCAACGAAACTGCATACTTGATGGTCAGGTAGGTGTCGAAGGCGGATACCAATCCGATTACGGATTTGCATGCCAACAACATCCACACACTGCTCAACACGCCCAAGCCAATTTGCTTGACCATTAGCCAAGCTCGCCCACCGCCGCGATGCATCGCCAGGGCAAATCGCATGGTGAGTTCTCGTACACGTAACTGGCGGGCCGGCAAACTGCCGGAAATGGTCGCGGGCGACTCGGCAACCGCGATGGCAGGACAACTCGACATCCTCGTTCACTCCCCTAACATGACAACCGCCTGTTGTCAGGACTTGATTCAAATCATCATTTCCGTGAACTACCCCCAGGGCACACGGCTGACGACAGAACGCCTGCAGTCGCAAAGGTGGTGCCATATCCGTTACGAATACGAAAAGAAACATCAAGGGCACTGCATGCGCCCTTGCGGCGAGCCGACCGATTGATATCACGGCTGTCCAGATGGGGGAAGTGCCGTGGAGTCTTTTGCATGCGTAAGTGTTGAGCACTTGGTGCGCAGAAAGCAGGCGAGCGTGCCTTCACTCTGCCGGTTGATCCTGAGCCAAAGTGGATCCAGCCGATGGCTCTTTTGCGGGATTGCGGATAGACTCGTTGTTTACTTCTTGTGCTTCAAACATTGGTCTCCGCAAGCACATCTTTTACCTTCTATTGGTTGGTTCTGATCGCATGGTTCGGATGTCATTGACGCGTCGCCTGAGCTTCGCACTCGCAGTCGTTGTTTCCCTAACCTTCACTATCGTCGCCAGCGCGGTACCACCGGCGAAAGAATCGGATAAGGCAACGCCAGCGACCGAGCCACACCCCGCCGGCGGTAAGGCCGCTGAAAAAGTGGCTGATGCTTCCGACGAAGGTCGACAAGCGATGGGCGGTTTCCGCAAACCCGATGGCTGGCAAGTCTCGCTGTTCGCCGCCGAACCCGAACTGGCCAACCCGGTAGCTTTGTTCGTCGATCGACTCTCACGCGTCTTCGTGTGCGAATCCTTCCGTCAAGGCAATGGCGTTACCGACAATCGCGGACATGATCAAGAATGGCTGCATGCCGACCTGGCAGCCCTGAGCGTGCAAGATCGCATCGACTATCACCACCGATTGTTGGGCGATAAAGCACAAGAGATGATCGAGCACGATGATCGCATTCGCTTGCTAGTTGACTCCGACGGCGATGGCGCAGCTGACAAAGCGACCGTCTTTGCCGATCAGTTCAACAAGATCGAAGATGGCACTGGCGCAGGCGTGCTTGAGCACAACGGTGATGTCTTCTTCACTTGTATTCCTAAACTATGGCGACTGCGCGACAAAGATGGCGACGGCGTAGCTGAAGAGCGCGAGGCACTGTATGACGGCTTTGGTGTGCGCGTCGCGTTCCGTGGTCACGACATGCACGGACTAGTGATTGGTCCCGACGGTCGGCTTTATTTCAGCATCGGTGATCGCGGTTACAACCTCAAGACCAATCAAGGCGCGTTCGTCGATCCAGAAAGCGGAGCCGTTTTTCGCTGTGAGCTGGATGGTTCCAATCTCGAAATCTTTGCTACTGGTCTGCGCAATCCGCAAGAGTTGGCTTTCGATGATTGGGGCAACTTGTTTACAGGCGACAACAATTCAGACAGCGGCGATAAGGCCCGCTGGGTCAATGTGCTCGAAGGTGGTGATACCGGTTGGCGGATGATGTATCAATACATCTCAGACCGCGGCCCGTTCAATCGCGAAAAGATTTGGCATCCTTATGCACCAGAGGTCACACCGGCCTACATCGTGCCCCCGGTCGATAATATCGCGGATGGTCCATCAGGCTTGACCTATTATCCCGGTACCGGCTTAACCAAAGAGTATCGCAATTGTTTCCTGCTGGTAGACTTTCGCGGTGGAGCCAGCAACAGCGGTATACGCCTGGTGAAGGTCAAGCCGAAGGGGGCCTTCTGGGAGATCGATCGCAATGAAGAATTGATTTGGAATATCTTGGCCACCGATGCGGACTTTGGACCTGACGGAGCCTTGTGGGTTTGCGATTGGGTCGATGGTTGGGAAGGTGAAGGCAAAGGCCGCATCTATCGCTTCTTCAATCCGAAAACTCAGGCGTCGCCGCTGGTTGAAGAAGTGCAAGCCATCTTAAAGGACGGCTTTCAACAGCTCGACAACGAACTGCTCGGACAATTGCTGGGGCATCCAGATCGACGCGTGCGCAGCGGCGCTCAACTGGAACTAGCCGCGCGCGGCGATAGCCGACAGTTCCAGCAGATGGCCACCAACGCCAGCGCCGATGTGTTTCCGCGACTCCATGCTGTCTGGGGATTGGCACAAGTGGCACGCCTAAAAACGGACGACCGTGGTGCAAATGTCAAAACGCTGGTCGCACTCTTAAACGACAAAGAGAGCGCGGTGCGCATCGCAGCAGCTACAGGCATCGGCGACGCGGGACTCGCAGCCAACCAAGCCAGCAGTGTAGCCAGCGCGCTCCTGGCAATGCTGGACGATGAAGAGCCCCGTGCTCGTTACGCAGCCGCGCTGGCGTGCGGCAAGCTGCAAGTGGCCGATGCGTTTGACGGCGTTACGAAGTTGTTGACGGACAATGCCGACCAAGACCCGGCCCTGCGTCACGCTGGCATCATGGCACTGCGCGGCATGCCCGATACCACCCGCGTGTTGAGCTTGAGCAAACATCCATCTAAGAGTGTGCGGTTGGCGGCTGTAGTGGCCCTACGCAAACGGCAAGACCCACGCGTTGCCGAGTTTCTGACTGATAGCGATGCAGCGGTGCAAACCGAAGCCGCTCGCGCGATCAATGACGTTACACAACTGCATGCCGCTTTAGATTCTCTAGCCAAAGTTCAACTAACGGCGGACTCTCCCGAACCTTTGGTCCATCGAGTCCTGAATGCCAACTATCGACTAGGCGGTGCGAGCCATGCCCAAGCCCTTGCGGCTGTGGCTGTTGACAAGGCGCGATCGGAGGACATGCGTGTCGAAGCGCTAGAGATGTTGCGCAGTTGGGCGGAACCTGGCCACTTGGATCGCGTCATGAATCGGCATGACCCATTGCCCGCACGCGATGAAGCACCGGCCCGCGATGCGCTCTCTGCCGTGCTGAAGGATGCTTTGGCTGGTCCTGAATCGCTGGCATCGTTGGCTCTAAGCGTGGCGGCGGATCTAAAGATCGAAGCCATCGCGCCCAATCTTGAAAAACTGGCGCGCGATGCTGGCAAGTCCGTCGCGGCTCGCGTCGATGCCATCAAGAGTCTATTGCGGTTGAGCGCTACCACGGCTGCACCCGTGGTCAAAGACCTGGCTGCCGATCCTCAAGGGGCCGTGCGCGCAGCGGCTCTAAGTGGACTCGCGCGGGTGGATGCAGCCACCGCAGTGCCGCTCTTGGCGGCCGCCACCCACTCCGATGACGTTCGCGAACGTCAAAGCGCCTGGGATACTTTGGCTGATGTCCAGTCGCCTGAGGCCACTCGTGTAATTGTCGAAGGTCTACAGAAATACGTGGCTGGCCAACTGCCAGCTGACGTGTGGATGAATGTTATCGAGGCCAGCGAGGGCCGCATCGATAACCAGACCCAAGCCGCTCGCGCCGCCTTCGAAGCCAAAGCTGCCGAGACCGATCCTTTGGCCGCCTATCGCGATTGCATCACCGGCGGCGATGTCAATGTTGGCAAGCAGATCTTCATGACGCGCACTGAGTTATCCTGCGTGCGTTGTCACAAAGTTGGAGATCAGGGTGGTGAAGTCGGACCAGCTCTAACAGAAATTGCCAAGACCAAAGATAGTCGTTATCTGCTGGAAGCGATCGTCAATCCCGATGCCAAGATCGCTGAGAACTTTGAAACGGCGATTATCCTCACCGATGAAGATCAAGTGCTGACCGGTATCGTCAAGAAAGAAACGGCCGAGATGGTTAGCCTAATGACGGCCGAAGGCAAAGTCATCGACGTACCTATCGATTCGATCTCGCAACGCAAGAAGGGCAAATCTTCGATGCCAGGCGATCTGATCAAACACATGACCCGCCGACAGTTGCGAGATCTGGTAGCTTATCTGAGTTCGTTGAAGAGTTAGGCGGAGTGCGCTCGTAATAATTCAGAGCGACCTCTGCGTTGGATGATCCACAGTTCAAAGGCGGAGAGCATGCGGATTGCAGTTCGGAAGGAAACCAGCCCTGGCGAGACTCGGGTGAGTATCGTCCCGGCGTCGGTGCCCGCCCTCATCAAGGCAGGATTCGAAGTTACCGTTGAAGCTGGGGCTGGATTGGCCGCCGGTCATAGCGATGCGGCGTATCAGCAAAAAGGTGCCAGCGTTGCCCGCGGCATCGATCAAATGCAATCGGCCGACATCTGCCTGGCGGTGCGCGCGGCCGGCGCGCATAAAAGCCAGTCGTGGCTAGGCGAGCTGCGCTCCGGGCAGACGGTGGTGGCGATGTGCGATCCGCTCGGATCACCCGAACCACTAACGGCCTGGGCCAGCAGTGGTATCACGCTCTTCTCGCTGGAACTGATTCCGCGCATCACAAGGGCTCAGAGTATGGATGTGCTCTCTTCGCAGGCGACCATCGCTGGTTATCGAGCTGTATTGCTGGGAGCGATTGAACTGCCCAAGATGTTTCCGATGTTGATGACAGCCGCAGGTACAATCACTTCTGCCAAAGTACTTGTACTGGGTGTCGGTGTGGCCGGCCTGCAAGCGATTGCGACGGCGCGCAAGTTGGGTGCAGTCGTCTCCGCCTATGATGTTCGTGTAGCCACGCGTGAACAGGTTGAAAGCCTGGGTGCGCGTTTTGTAGACTTGGGGCTGGATACTTCGTCGTCGGAAGATCGCGGCGGTTATGCCAAGGAACAGGATTTGTCTTTCTACGCGCGGCAACGTGAGTTGCTGGGCAAAGTCGTGGCTGGCCATGATGTCGTGATTTGTACGGCGGCTATCCCCGGCAAACGTTCGCCGCTTTTGGTTACAGCCGAGTCAGTAGACAACATGAGACCGGGTAGTGTTATCATTGACCTGGCCGCCGAACGCGGTGGCAACTGTGAAGTTACCGTCGCCGATCAGCGCGTCTTGCGTGGCGGCGTAACCTTGCTCGGCCCTACCAATATCGCCGCTGAAGTAGCCGCGGATGCCAGCCAGATGTTCAGTCACAACTTGACCAAGTTTCTTGGCAATCTAGTCGAGCACAAAAAGTTGCGGCTGGATGCCGACGACCAGATCATTCGCGAAACATTGGTAACGCACGACGGAAGAATCGCCAACGCGCGTGTCAACGCGGTGTTGGATAGCCACGAATAGTTTCCCATAGCTCAAACTCAAAATCTCATATATGACGACACGGCCGTTTGTTCATTTACATTGCCATAGCCACTACAGTTTATTGGATGGCGCCAGCCCGATATCGAAACTCATCAACCGAGCCAAGCAGCATGGCATGAATGCCTTGGCCCTCACCGATCACGGCAATCTGCACGGCGCACTGGAATTCTACAAAGGTGCCAAGGCCGCGGGGATCAATCCGATCATCGGGTACGAGGCCTATGTCGCTCCTGGCAGTCGCTTTACTCGCGGCGACGCGTCCAGTTCCAAAGATGCGACCTATCACTTGACGCTCCTGGCCAAGAACCGCACCGGCTTTCGCAACCTGGTGCGTTTGGCCTCCAAAGCCAGTTTGGAGGGTTTCTATTACAAGCCGCGTATCGATCGCGAGTTGCTGGAAGAGCTAAACGAAGGCATCATCTGTTTGAGCGGTTGCGTATCAAGCGAGTTCTCGCGCGCGATCCTGAAAGGCGGTGATACGAGCAGCATCGAACACGAAGCGGCCGAAGTGGCCGGTTGGTTCGCCAATGTTTTCAAAGACCGTTACTTCATCGAAATCATGAACAACGGTCTGCCCATCCAGCGTCAACAACTGGAAGGGGCCGTCGATATCGCTAATAAACTTGGGTTGCCGCTGGTGGCCACCAGTGACGCTCACTACGCTGATCGCGAAGACGCTTCCAGTCAGGATGTGCTGCTGTGCATCAATACTGGCAAGTTTCGCACTGACACTAATCGCATGCGTATGGAGAACGACGAGTTCTACTTGCGACCGCCGGAGGAGATGTATTCTCACTTTCCCGGGTTGGAATCGGCCGTCGCTCGGAGTCAAGAGATTGCGGACTCGGTATCGATCGAGCTGGAATTAGGCAAACGGAATTTTCCGCGCTACAGTGTGCCGCAGGAAAAAGATGCCGACGATTACTTGCGCGAAGTTTGCATGCTGGGCCTGCGCGATCGCTATCGCGATGATGACGAGATGTTGCCCGGTGGCGAACTAGCTGAAGTCGTCATGAATCGCCTCAATCGTGAATTGGGTGTGATCAAGAAATTAGGCTTTGCCAATTACTTTTTGATCGTATGGGACTTTGTGCGCCATGCGCGCGAGATTGGCGTACCCGCGACGGCTCGTGGTAGCGGGGTCGGGGCTCTGGTCTGTTACGCGCTTTACCTAAGCCACGTTTGTCCGATCAAGTACGACTTGCTGTTCGAACGATTCCTGGACGAGAACCGCCTGGAAGCACCCGATATCGATATCGACTTCTGCAAAGACCGGCGCGGCGAGATCATTCAATACGTGCGCGATAAGTACGGTGAAGCCAACGTCGCCCAAATTGGTACCTTTGGCACCTTGCAGGCCCGCGCCGCGATCAAGGACGTCGGCCGCGCGCTGGGGATGCCTTTGCCGGTGGTCAACGCGATCACCGAAATGATTCCCGATGAGCTGAAGATCACGATCAGCAAAGCTCTCGAACAAAATCCCGAGCTGCAGGCGCTCTACAACTCCGACAAGGATGTCAAAGAGGTTCTCGACTTTGCCAAGAAACTCGAAGGCCTGGCTCGCAACATCGGGACCCACGCTGCCGCAGTGGTTATCGCCGATAAGCCCCTGACCGACTATGTGCCGCTCAGCCGTGTCTCGGGCAAGAGCGATATTATCACCCAGTGGTCGATGGGTGACGTCGAAGCGGCCGGTCTGTTGAAGATGGACTTCCTGGGTCTACGCAACTTGACGATCCTCGCCAAAGCCGTGCAGGTGATCGAGCAGACTACGGGCAAGCAACTCGACATCTTGCGTTTGCCGCTAGATGATCGCGAGACCTTTGCACTGTTGCAGCGTGGTGAAACCAAGGGTGTGTTTCAGTTGGAAAGCGGTGGTATTCGCGACTTGCTGCAACGCATGAAGCCTGACCACTTCCGCGACATCATCGCCACCAATGCTCTCTATCGCCCGGGACCACTCGAAGGCGGTATGGTCGACGACTACGTGGCGGTGAAACACAAACGCAAGACTCCGGAATATTTACACCCGGTCTTGAAAGAGATCTTGGAAGAGACCCACGGGGTGATGGTCTACCAAGAACAGGTGATGCGCATCCTGAATGGGTTGGGCGGTATCGAACTGGCCAGTGCCTATACATGTATCAAGGCGATCAGCAAGAAGAAAGAAGACTTGATCGCCAAGAACGAATCCAAGTTCATGGAAGGTGCGACCGAGAAGGGGTTGACTGAAAAACAGGCTCGCGAAATGTGGGAGATGATCCTCAAGTTCGCGGGCTATGGCTTCAACAAGAGTCACTCGACCGCTTACGCACTGGTCGCCTATCAGACGGCCTTCCTCAAGGCTCACTATTCCGTCGAGTTCATGGCCGCGCTGCTGTCGGGCGATATTCCAGGCCGCAATTTCAAACGCAAGGACTCGCTCGTCGAGCACTTGGAAGATTGCGCCCGCATGAACATTACGGTTGTCCCACCCAGCGTAAACACAGCGGATATCGACTTTACGGTCAAAGACAAACAGATCTTCTTTGGATTGTCCGCCATCAAGGGTTGCGGTGGTTCATCGGGTGAAGCCATTGTGAAAGCCCGCGTAGCCGGTGGTCCCTTCACCGATATCTTTGATTTCTGCGAACGCGTGGATCCATCGGAATGCAATCGCTCGACCATTGAAACGCTGATCAAGGCCGGTGCGATGGATTGTTTTGGCGCACGTCGCTCGCAGCTGATGGCCGTGATCGATAAAGCCATCCAGGCTGGCGCGGCCGCGCTGGCTGATCGCAAGAGCGGTCAAATGAACTTTTTCGATGATATGGAGGCCGATGAGCCTCAGGGCAAGAGCGGTGTCAGTAACTCATTACCGGATATTCCCGAGTTCCCAGATAACACGCGCCTATCGATGGAAAAAGAAGTGCTGGGCATGTATCTGTCCAGCCATCCCCTGGCGCAATTCGAGCAGCAGTTGCGGATGTTTGCCACGCATACATCGGTGACGATCAAGAACTGCAAGCACCGGCAAGAAGTGCTGGTCGGCGGCATGATCAACTCGATCAAGCTGGCCACGGTTCGAGATCCCAAGCCGGGTCAACCGCACAAGTACGCCAACTTCGACCTCGAAGACATGGACGGCATCGCCCGCTGTATCTTGTGGCCCAGCGGTTATGCGACTCAAGGTGAACTGGTTCAACCCGAATCCGTGGTTCTGCTGCGCGCATCGGTCGACAAACGTGGCGAGGGTGACGAATATAATTTATTGGTAAATGAAATTATTCCGCTGGATGATGCCAGCAATCGCTTTACTGCCGGCATGCGCATCAACCTGCGCGAGCAAGAGCATTCTGAAGAAACGATTCCGCGGCTGAACGAAATCCTGCGCGGTTATCCAGGCAAACATGAAATTCAATTCACGTTGCTCATGACCACAGGCGAGACGGTGCACATCAAGACCAAACGCCACAAGGTTGATATTACGCCCGAGCTGCGTACGCGATTGGATGATCTATTGGGTAAAGAAAGTCATCGTTTGATCATGGCACCCCCCAAATTAAACAGCGGCGGAAAGCCGCAATACCAATCGCGTAAAAACTAAACCGAGGGCGTTAGCCCCGGTTCCCTAAACCGAGGGCGTTAGCCCTGGTCCCCACTAAGCCGAGGGCGTTAGCCCCGGTCCCCACTAAGCCGAGGGCGTTAGCCCCGGTTCCCACTAAGCCGAGGGCGTTAGCCGGCGGTTGCAGCGCAAGAGATTAGAAACCGGGGCTAACGCCCTCGGCTTAGTTGGACAACGGCTATCATAGATAGATAGCGCCCCAATTGATTTGACCTATGGAAACAGGAGATGCCAACATGAGCTGGTTAGTGGACAAACCCGTGGTCGTGCCTTTCGACTTCTCGGAGCACTCGGAGTTGGCTTTGCGTCGAGCTCGTACGCTGGTGAATTCGGCAGAGCAACTGCATGTGTTGCACGTGTTGCCCTTTTTGATTCCCACCGAACCAGGCGTGGTGTGGGCAACGATCGATGATGCGCAGCGCATTCAGCATGCACTGGAGAACTTGCGAGAATCGGTGGACAAACTGGATGTGGGCAATGTTGAACTGGAAGTCCGGCTGGGCGACCCTGGGCAAATCGCCTGTGACCGGGCTGAGGAGTTGGGGGCGGAATTAATCGTTCTTGGCTCGCACGGTCGAACGGGACTGACCAGAATGTTATTAGGTTCGGTCGCCGAACGCGTCGTACGATTGGCTCATTGCCAAGTGTTGGTCGTGAAAGTCTAAAGCAGATGAATCGAACGCTGGTGGCACTCTGGACGATTATTATCGGGGCCATTGTGTCGCTGGTGGCCTTGGTGTCGCTCTACAATCACCAACGTCAAACAGAAGCTCGGCTTGGTTTGCAATCGCTCCTGCGTCAGCAACTGGAGCCCTACAGCCGGGATATCGCGCAAGTTTTTGAAGGCTATGAGCGCCAGTTGACCGAGCAGCTCGCCAACTTCGATCCACGTACACCCTCAGCCATGTTGGATCTGGAACGCAACGCTCTAGTGGGCGTGGCGGTGATCGTCAGCGACGAAGGCGCGCGGGGCCGTTTGATTTATCCTAGCCCCGAACATGCGCGGCCAGAGGATCGCAGCCTGATCGCCGACGCGGTGAGTTGGCTGCGCGATAGTAATTTCACGCAGCGGGCTTCGCTGTTTAATCAGCCCTATCAAGATTCGACGGCCGTCGGACCGAGCAACGATCCAGCGACGCTTCGCGTTGTGCAGCCCACGACCAACGTTCCGTCCCAAGCTGCTTTCGGGCAACCGTCGCCGCAGCAGCGCGTGGCGCCTTCGTTAGGAACAACTTCTAACAGGGCAACCCCAAGTAGCAGCGGAGCCGTGGGGACCAATTCGGCCAACGCGCTGGAATCGAATTCGCACTGGACCACCTGGTATCATGGCCGAGGGTTGGTGTTAAGCTACTGGTCGCAAACACCTGCAGATACGTTGACGATGATCATCGTGCCGCGAGGCCGATGGCTAGCTGATGTGATTGCTGCATTGCCCGATAACACCCAAGCTCGTCAGGATGCCATCTTTCAACTGATCGATGTCGAAGGGAGCGTGATGACCCAGTGGGGCAATCTGCAGCTAGCCAGCTCGACGGGCGATCAAGTTGAAGTGGCCCTGGGCGATCCACTGGACGGTTGGCGCCTGCGTTTGAATTTGTCCGCCGAAGCATGTGCCACCGCTATGCGCACCGATTCCGGCTGGATCGGTATTCTGGCAGCTGTGGCCGCTTCGTCGACGTTGATGCTGTTGGGATTGATCATCACTCTCAATCTCAACCGTCAGCTTCGTCAAGCTGCCCAGCAAGTATCGTTTGTGAATCAAGTGTCGCACGAATTGAGAACGCCGCTAACCAACATTCGGATGTACACCGATCTGGCGCTGCAGAGTATCGAGGCCAGCGCTCACGAAGACAATCAACCAGACATGCATCGGCTGACGATCATTCAACAAGAAAGCAGCCGCTTGGGTCGCTTGATCGAAAACGTATTGACCTTTGCCCGCACCGGCCATGCCCAAAGGCCACTGAAGCTGGCCAAGATCGATAGCCTGGATGACTTGATCGATTCGATCGTCGAGACTTTTCGGCCGCAGCTCAATGAACTGGCAGTCAAGGTCGAGCGCGAGCGATGCGCCAGCCAGGCGGTTCACATCGACCGCGAGGTATTCGAGCAAATCTTGGTCAACCTGATCAGCAACGCGCTAAAGTATGCAGCCAGTGGCCGGCTGCTGCGCATCGAGTCGGCGATCGATGCGCAGCGCCTGACTGTTCGCGTCCTGGACAATGGCCCTGGGATTCCGAAGCGCATGTCGCACAGAGTCTTTCAACCCTTCATTCGTCTTCGCAATCGTCTAGAGGATCCGGCTGGAACCGGTATTGGGCTGACGATTGCTCGGCAGCTGGCGCGACAGCACGGTGGCGATTGCGTCTTGCGATCGCATGCGCCCAGTGGGTGTTGTTTTGAGTTCACCGTGCACTGTGCGTCTAAATAAGTGCGTGGGCGGCGTCCCCCGTAGCCGAAGTCGCCGGACTTTGGACAGATCGGACAAAGCTTGCCGCGCACATTACCGTTACAGACGGAATCCAATCGCACTGAATCCGCAAAAAATGTGCGGTGCTTGTGCGGCAGGTGCTTGCCAGGCGACCTAGGCTTTTCGGAATGCCAGCTCCGGTTTATGCGCCCTTTCTAGTAGTAACTCCCAGCGGAGAGTTTCGCTCATGCTCAGCCCCCGTCGCGCTCGAACGCTTGTCGACTTTGAGGTTCAGACCAGTTTGCTGCGAAAAATTGCAGTGCACTGGACGCTGCTGCTAGTAGCCAACACGGTTGGCCTGTTTTTGTGGACCTGCTTGATTAGTCTGCCCATCGACTCATGGTCAGATTTCATGCTGAACTTTGTCCGATCGTATCTGCCTGTGGTCCTTATTTCACTGGCGCTGCTGCCCGTGTTCTTGTTAGACGCAGCCAAACTGAGCAATCGGTTTGCCGGCCCGATGGTCCGCATTCGACGTGCTCTGAGTGCGGTTGTAGCCGGTGATCAAGTTGAGCCAGTCAAGTTTCGTGAGAATGACTTTTGGCGATCCTTGGCCGAAGACTTCAATCGCGCCTTGATGATTCGAGGCAATACCGAGCCTTCGCCGACAGAGCAGTCCACCTCTGCTCCTGTCACCAAGTGAGGTTATTGCACTCATGAATACTTTAATGCCTAGTCACGCACGTGCTGCGAGCTGCCGACGATCGCTACGGCGACGTCAGCGGGGTGGAGCCGTGGTTGAATTCGCCGTGTGCTTGCCCATGTTGATGGTCCTGATTCTAGGATCGATCGAAGCCACGAGCGCGATCTTTTTGAAGCAATCACTGGTCGCCGCTGCTTACGAAGGAATTCGCGAAGCTGCTCGCTCACGCGGTACGGCCGCATCGGCGGACGAGTATGCCCGTAACGTTCTCAACGCGCGGCAAGTTCGATCGTATCGCGTGGTCTTCAATCCGGCTGAACCGGCTCGAGTGGCCCGTGGCCAACGAATTAGTATCGAAGTCTCCGCCCCGATTTCGGCCAACAGTCCATTTATTGGCAAGGTCATTCAAGATCGCCAATTGATCGGCCGCGCCGTCATGATCAAGGAGTAGCCCCAGCCATGCCCAACCTAGCAACTAGACAACCCAGTTCCAGCCTACGCGCCGCTCCGAAGCGCGTCGTGCGATCGCGTGCCAAGGGTTCGCGACGCGGTGCGATGCTGGTCATCATTGCCGTGATGATTCTCGCCTTCATGGTGACGGTCGCATTTTCGGTGGATATCGCTTACATGCACTTGGTGCGCAGCGAACTTCGCACTGCCACCGATGCTGCCTCGAAAGCTGCCTCGCAAACTCTGGTGCAGACCGCTGACCGACAGAGCGCTATCGCCGCTGCTCAAGCGATTGGCCGTGAGCATCTCGTCGGCGGAAAACCGCTCGAGATCAGCCCCAGCGAAATTCAGTTTGGCAACTCGACACCCAACGGAACCGGGGTCTATCAGTTTGTACCCAATAGCACTCCAGCCAATAGTATTCGAATCAATGGTCGGCGGACCATCGATTCACTCGGCGGTGTTGTTCCCTTGCACTTCGGAAAACTGTTCGCCGTAGATTCCTTCCAGCCTCAATACTTCTCCACGAGTACGTTTCTGGAACGCGATATTGTCTTGGTCGTCGACCGGTCCGGTTCGATGTTGGGACAGAAATGGTTGGACCTGGTCAATTCCGTGGCCGTCTTTATCAGCGTTCTTCAAACCAGCAATACGGTGGATGAGCACGTCGGCTTGGCGAGCTACTCTTCCGGTGCAACCGAGGATCAGGCGTTGACGATCGAATTGAATCGAATCAATACTGCCATGAATCGCTTGTTCCCGGCTGGCTTTACAAGTATCTCAGGCGGGATGGATGCGGGGCTTCGAGTGATGCAGCGCGGACGATCGCCCGAGTTCGTAGAACGTACGATGATTGTGATGACCGACGGTATTCACAACACCGGCCGTGATCCGATTCTATCGGCTCGTGAAATCGCTGGCGAAGGTGTAGTGATTCACGGCATTTCTTTTGGTGCCGATGCTGACCGCGGGCGCATGCAGCGCATCGCCGATATTGGACATGGCCGCAGTTTTCATGCGGAGACCGGTAGCGATTTGAGCGAAGCCTTTCGCGAAATCGCCCGCACGTTAAACACGATCATGACCGAATAAAAAACCGGAAAGCTGCATCATGGCCATGCCAAAATCACTCTCAACCAAATCACGTCGATTGCATAAGTCGCAGCCAACACGCCGCGGAGCTACCACGGTCGAAATGGCGCTGACCGTTGGGCTCGCGTTTTTCTTCTTCTTCGCAGCTCTCGAGTTTAGTCGCGTAGCCATGCTGCGCCACACCGTCGACCATGCCACCTATGAAGCTTGTCGACTCGGTGTTATTCCGGGCGCTACGGCAGCACAAGTCGAAGCCAAAGCGCGCCAGGTTCTGGGCACCGCCGGTACACGCAATACATCGGTAGTTGTCTCGCCCAATCCGATCCCGAGCAATGCACCCAAGATTACCGTCTCGATCGGATTGCCACTGGATCAAAACCTCTACGCACCAGCCGCATACTTCGGCGGCAAACGCTTCGAGCGTACCTTCACCATGGAACGCGAACTAGCCAGTCGCCCCAACTAACCGTAGCCGAAGTCACCAGACACTCGTAGCCGAAGTCGCCAGACTTTGGACGATCTACTTTCACGCTGTCCAATCTCTGGCGAGATCGGCTACAGGCAACCCCGTAGCCGAAGTCGCCAGACTTTGGACGAACTATCATTACGCGTCCAATCTCTGGCGAGATCGGCTACAGGTCCAATCTCTGGCGAGATCGGCTACGAGATACGCTTCAACTGGCGGCGTGTCAGCGGGGTGACAAAGGAGCGGAATCCCAGGCAGGCGATCACACCCAGGATGGCGCCGCAGGCATCGGCGATTACGTCAGCCACATCGGGTTGCCGGCCAGCTACAAACTGTTGGCTCCATTCGTCGAAGATCGCGTAGGCGATAGTGATCGTCAGGACGATGATGATCTGCTTGCGCAGGCTGGCGATCTTCTGCGACATGACCCAGCTCAGCAGAAAACTCAGGCCGGAAAAGGCCAGCAGATGATAAACCTTGTCCGAACCCATCGAGGGCAAGGAAGAACTGGGCAAGTGTGTCGCGACAAAGATGGCGAGCCAATAGACGCCGAGCAAAGTAGTGGTGATGCGAATCAAGGCAATAACCGTTTCCCAATGATTGGCCTTTGCAATCGTTCGTCTGGCTGATGTATACATGGGCCGCCTGCTGCGCAAGTTGAGCAAATACTTCTTCTCAACTGGCTGCATCGTCCAGGCCGTGGACAAGACTATAATCTAGCAGTCAGGCGCTCGCGATTTTACCCCTAAACTCGCCGCTCATTCGCTAGAATCGCACCTATTCACACACAAGGTGATACCATGCTAATTCCAACTCGTTCCGGCAGAATTTGGTTGCGACCGCTCGGTACTTGGGTGGCCATGGCGGTCATGCTGCTGGTTGGCAATTGGTCCGTCGCCCAGGATAAAGAAATCGATGACGACAAACCCGTCAAAGAACCGCCTGTAAAGGAAGGTTGGCTCCCGCTAACATCGCCCGCTTCGCTGGGAGACTGGGAGTCCACTAATTTCGGCGGTGAAGGCGAAGTCAAAATGGAAGACGAAATGTTGCAATTGGGGATGGGCGACCCACTGACCGGCGTCACTTGGAAGGGCAAAGAATTTCCTAAAAATAACTTCGAAATAAAACTCGAAGCCCGTCGCGTCCAAGGCAATGACTTCCTGTGCGGATTGACCTTTCCGGTGGGCGACAGTCACGCATCGTTGATCGGGGGAGGTTGGGGTGGTGGAGTAGTGGGGCTATCGAGCGTCGATGGCAATGATGCTTCGGAGAATTCGACCAGCAGCTATCGCGACTTTCAAAACAACAAATGGTACAGCTTCCGCGTGCGTGTCGACGACCAGCACGTGACTGCCTGGGTCGATGATGAGCGCGTCTTCAAACAAGATCGCAAAGGCCACGATTTTTCCGTGCGTGCAGAAGTCTTGGCCAATCGACCGCTGGGCTACTGTGTCTTTCAGTCGAAGGTCCACGTCCGCAATTTTCAATGGCGACCGCTCGACAAACCAGCGTCTGATAAGTCCGCAGAAAAACAACCCGCGGAAAAGCAACCCGTTAAATGAGCCAAGACGAGCAGTTTGACTACGACGTAGATTCCGTTTACATGATGCGCGCGTTGCAGTTGGCCGATCAGGCGGCTAGTGAAGACGAAGTCCCCGTGGGTGCGGTGGTCGTCCATGGCAGCCGCATTATTGGCGCTGGCTACAATCAGCGTGAAGCGCTGTCGGATCCCACTGCGCATGCCGAGATGATCGCCATCACCCAGGCAGCCGCGTCGCTGGCCAGCTGGCGATTGGAGGACTGCACGCTTTATGTAACGCTCGAACCCTGTCCGATGTGTGCCGGTGCAATTGTGCAAGCCCGCGTGCCACGCGTCGTGTATGGTGCGCGCGATCCTAAGGCTGGGGCGGTCGACAGTCTTTTTCGACTTCTGGACGATCCCCGCTTGAATCATCGCGCTCGAGTGACTGGCGGAGTCTTGGGGCAGGAGTGTGGTATGCTGCTGACTGAGTTCTTTGCCGAGAAACGCCGTCAAGGAAAGAAGTAATCATCATGAGCTCAGCCGTGCCCCCCTTGACCAACGATGTGCGTCCCGCAGGTCGAGCATCAATTGATCCGGGAGCCTTGATGCAGATCAAGAACCTGACGCTGCGAGCCAAAGCCGTTGTCGAAGGTTTTTTGAGCGGTCTGCATCGTAGTCCGGTGCACGGTTTCTCCGTGGAGTTCAGCGAGTATCGACCTTACGTACAGGGTGACGACCCGCGGCGCGTCGATTGGAAATTGTTAGCACGCACCGATCGCTACTACGTTAAACAATACGAAGACGAGACCAATCGCCGTTGCTACCTGGTGGTCGATCAAAGTCGGTCGATGGCCTACGGTTCACTGGGCTATGACAAAGCGGCTTACGCCAGAACTTTAGCGGCAACCTTCGCGTATTATTTGAACCAACAGCGCGATGCGGTCGGCATTATGACCTGTGGGCATGGCCACAGCGAGTTTTTGCCAGCCCGACATCGACCGGGTCATTTGCAGCAGTTGATGCGGCATCTGGAAGTGGAAAGTCAAGGCACTAATTCGAACTTAGCCGAGGCACTCGGCGATCTGGCGTCCCGCAGCCAAAGACGGGGATTGGTCATCATGCTGACCGATGCGCTGATAGACCCTGACTCTCTAGCGTTACCGCTTGGATATCTGCGCGGTCGAGGACACGAACTGGTGTTGATTCGTATCCTGGATCCATGCGAGCTCCAGTTCGACTTAGCCAGCGCTATGATGCTGAAGGACATGGAGACTGGCAAACAGATCTATGTCGACCCAATTGCGGCCAAGGCCGTTTACGAAGAGCGATTTCAAGCACATCAATCAAAATTAACTGATGTATGTCACCGCCGAAATGTGCGAATCTTCAACATCAGCACAGCGCAGCCACTAGATGCTGCGCTGTTCGATTTGGTTAGCACGCTGATCGTCTAAGACGTAGGCACTAGCCTCGGTTGTTTACTAAACCGTGGGCGTTAGCCCCGGTTTCCGCACGTATGAGTAGGAACCCGGGCTAACGCCTACGGCTCAGGAACCGGGCCTAACGCCCAGGGTGTAGTTAGCGGCGGCGGCGCCAGAGGCGACGACCGGCCAAACCGACTCCGGCCAGCAGCAACAGCGAACTTGGCTCAGGTACACCTGATGCCTGAATGGTGTAGTTCAGCGGCGCTGCGGCGACAATGCCCAATGGATTGAACAAGGGATCCACGGCCAACAGGTTCGAGAGATTCATGGAGTAGTTTCCGGCTGTCGCGCCCACTGCGCTGAGGGTCAGCGAGGCAACCTTGGTGGGCACACCAGTAATCGTCAAACCCACTCCAGCGTTGGCTCCAAAGACTTGGAACGAACTGGGAAAGCCTAAGGCAAAGCCCCCGTTGGGAGCGAACAGGTCGTTGGTGCCTGCAGAGAAGGTACCACCAGCCGTCTCAGTTCCGGTGAACGTGGGGTCGTTAGCTTCGATCACAAAATCGATACCGGCCAGGTTGTTAATTGTTCCTGCATCCGACGAAATGTTCACACTAAATACGGCAGAATCGCCCACAGAAATCGGGCCTGGCGTATCCTGGGTCAACGTGAACACAATGGCGGCTGAGGATGTCTCAGCCAACAAGCACAGTAGAAGGAAACTAAACGCAGCAAATCTCACGGTGCATCTCCTGAAGCTCACGGGCAACTGACCTCGAAAATGAATTGGAGGACCAGGTAAAGAATCCGGGACTAGCATAGACAGAACATTTGGCAAATGAAATAAAAAAATTCACAAAGTTACTATCTTTTTGGATATCCTCCGAACCCTGCATTTCGTGCGGCCCGCGGACGGTTCCTGCCGATCGGAAACCTGTGGGGGCAATGCCTCAGCCGACACCTTTGCGATACATTTAATGTCGGCCGGGCAAGCCAAGGGTCGACCTGGCGTGGCGGCACTGTCCAAATGTGCAGTAGTAGAGCGGCTGTCCTCAGCCGCTTTGGATTTGGTTGGTTAGTTGTGGGGCACGATGGGAGAACTCGCCCACAAGTCATTGAGCTTTGAAAGCAAAAAAATCACTATGTTTGAATCGATTGCCGCTGCTCCTCCAGATCCAATCCTGGGACTGGGTGAGACTTTTCAGAAAGACACACGTTCCGGCAAGATCAACTTGACGATCGGTGTTTACCAAGATGCACAAGGCAAAACCTGTATCCTGGAAACGGTCAAAAAAGCCGAAGCCTGGCTGCTGGAGAACGAAAAAACCAAGGGCTATCTGGGGATCGATGGTTTGCCGGATTTCACTCGCGCCGCCACTGAACTGTCGCTGGGCAAACTGGCCGACGCCGATAAAGTGGCTGCCGTACAGACGCCTGGCGGAACTGGTGCCCTGCGCGTGGCCGGCGATTTCTTGGCTGTCAGTTTTCCACGCATGCGTGTATGGCTGAGCAATCCGACTTGGCCAAACCACTTGGGGATCTTTCAGCGCTCGGGGTTGGAAACCAAAACCTATCCGTATCTTTCCGACGATAAACGTTCGTTGAATATG
The DNA here is from genome assembly GCF_056494185.1 of Rania fehmarnensis. Lineage (NCBI taxonomy): Bacteria > Pseudomonadati > Planctomycetota > Planctomycetia > Pirellulales > Pirellulaceae > Rania > Rania fehmarnensis. Next base: position 6,061,831 of record NZ_CM151398.1, on the reverse strand, counting down.
GCTGGGTTGCTCGATGCCCTGGAACGCGAAGGTCGCGCAGGTGACGCAGTGCTTCTGCATGCTTGCTGCCACAATCCAACCGGTATCGACCCCACCGAGTCACAGTGGCAGGAGATCGCTGAATTGACCGCCCAGCGAGGAATGTTGCCAATCCTCGACTTTGCTTACCAAGGCTTTGGTGATGGATTGAGCGAAGACCAGGTGGGCCTGAAAGCCATCGCTGCTCTACATCCGGAGTACCTGGTGTGCAGTTCGTTCAGCAAGAACTTTGGACTCTACAGCGAACGCGTCGGTGCGCTGCTGGCCGTAGGCACCAGCGCTGATAATGCTAGTCGCATGCTCAGCCAATTGAAACAAGCGGTACGTGTCAACTACTCCAATCCTCCGCGGCACGGCGCAGCCATCGTGGCCACGATCCTAGGCAATGCAACTCTCAAGCAAGAATGGTTGCAAGAGCTCGCTGGTATGCGTCAGCGCATTCAGCAGATGCGTGAGAGCTTTGTCAGCGGGATGCGCACAAGCGGCTGCGATACCGACTTTGCTTTCTTGCTGCAGCAGAAGGGCATGTTCTCTTACAGTGGCTTGAGTCCCATGCAAGTCGATTGGTTGAAGGCCAACAAAGCGATTTACATGGTGGGCACGGGCCGCATCAACGTCGCGGGTATTACCCCCGATAACTTGCCAATATTGTGTACTGCCATTGCTGAAGCCTTGGCCGAATCGACCTCGAAAGTTTAACTAATTCGGAATTGGACGCGTCCACGTGCATACGTCAGAAACTAGATCGACCGTCTCGCCTGAATCGACGACCATTGGTTGGATCGGAACAGGCGTCATGGGAAAGAGCATGTGCAACCACCTGATCTCGGCTGGTTATCGTTGCGTGGTCTATAACCGCACTCCCGAAAAAACGAGAACGCTCGTCGAAGCCGGCGCACAACTGGCCAATTCACCAGCGGAAGTTGCCAGCGGTGCCGATGTGATCTTTACCATCGTCGGTTATCCTCGCGACGTTCGCGAAGTAACCCTGGGAACGGATGGAACTCTCGCCGGGGCGGCAGCCGGTAAGGTGCTGGTCGATATGACCACCAGCGAGCCAGCTTTAGCTCAAGAGATCTATACGGCTGCTAAAGCCAAAGGTGTACACGCTATTGATGCGCCGGTCTCCGGCGGCGATATCGGTGCCCGCGAAGCGCGACTCTCGATCATGATCGGTGGCGATAAACCGATTGTCGACGCGTTGATGCCATGCTGGCAGACAATGGGCAAAACGATTGTGCATCAAGGTCCTGCTGGTAGCGGTCAGCATACCAAGATGGTCAATCAGATCTTGATCGCGACCAACATGATCGGTGTGTGTGAAGCGCTGCTGTACGGTGAGCGTGCAGGACTCGATCTGGAAACGGTGCTCCAATCGGTCAGTAGCGGCGCCGCCGGTTCATGGTCGCTATCCAATCTCGCGCCGCGCATTATCCGCGATGACTACGCGCCCGGTTTCTTTGTCGAGCACTTTATCAAAGACATGGGGATTGCGTTGGCAGAAGCCGAACGAATGCAATTAGCTCTTCCAGGCTTGGCGCTGGCCAAACAACTCTACGTCGCCCTCGCCGCCCAAGGCCACGCCAAGAGTGGCACGCAGGCTCTGAAGCTCGCCCTTGAGCAACTGAGCCGAAAACCAGCGTGATTTGATCCCGTAGCGGAATGCGTCAAGCATTTCGATCTTCAGCCAACTCGTAGCGGAATGCGTCAAGCATTTCGATTTGTTGGGTCATTGATGACACCTGTCGAAAGCCTTGACGGCTTCCGCTACGGGAGCTTCCGCTGCGGGGCGTTGGATTAACGACTTTTGCGCCATTCCACTAGCTGCAACTCGACTTTGCGGTAGCCGCGGAAGTCGTTGATGACAGGCCGAAAAGCGATGTCCAGTGGCTCTTCACATTGACTGAGTTCCGTTAGCCACAGTTCGGCTTGGCCGAAGGCCACGCCGCGCATTTTAGTGTGATGATGCTGGAAGCTGACCGACAAGTGCCGGCCGGTTTTGCCCATTGTCTTGGGTGGCTCGGCCAGACGTACACCCGAGGCGTAGAAGAGTGGTCGAGGATTGGCGGCGCCGAAAGGTGCCAGCGACTCGATTAGTTCCACCGTGGACAGATCGAGTTGTCCGAGCGGGGCTTCGGCGTTGATATGCACCACTTTGTCAGCGGGTTGATTGGCCATCTGCAATGAACAAGCTTCGCAGAAAGCTGCGCGAAACGCCGCTACATGGGACTCTTCGATCTTCAGTCCCGCTGCCGCCGCGTGTCCGCCGCAGCCCACTAGTAGCTCTCGACAACTCTCGAGCGCTTGATGCAAGTTCACGCCATTGGGTGAGCGCGCAGAACCGGTACCAGGTTTGCCACCCAGCGGATCGAGCGCAATAACAATCACAGGCTTATGATAACGCTCCGCTAACTTGCCAGCCACGATGCCGATGACACCCACGTGCCAACCGCTGCCCGCTACGACAATGGCTGGATCTTCGTCGAGCACATGCACTTCCTTGGCTTGCTTGTGCGCGGCCAAAGTAATACTGCGTTCGATCGATTCGCGATTGGCATTTAAGTTTTCAATGTAACTGGCCAAGGCTTCCGCACGTGCATCGTCGGTGGTCGTCAGCAACTCAACACCCAATTGAGCCTGCGACAAACGACCGGCCGCATTCAAACGAGGAGCCAATGCAAAGGCGATGTCTTCGCTGGAAAGTTGCCGAACTTCCTCGAGCTTGGCATACCGCAGCAGTTTGCGCACACCCAGCAGTGGTTCAGCCAGTAAGGCTCGCAAGCCGCTGGTGACGATGATGCGGTTTTCATCAACCAGCGGTACCACGTCAGCCACCGTGCCAATGGCAGCCAGGCCCAGCAACTGCAAAAGCAAACTGCGCATTGAGGGATCAACCTTGTCGCCACCGGCAGCCGACTGCGCCAGCGACCAGGCGAGTTTGAAAGCCACACCCGCTCCGCATAAGCCTGTAAATGGATACTCGCTGCCGGGTAAAGCCGGATGTACGATCGCATCGGCATCGGGCAACTGCGCTCCGTAACCATGATGGTCAGTCACAACCAAACCCACGCCCAATGCGCGACAACGTTCCGCTGCTTCGATACTGGCGATGCCGCAATCGACGGTAATGATTAGGCGTTTGCCATGCTGTGCCAGGCGTTCGACTGATTCGCAATGCAGGCCGTAGCCCTCTTCGGCACGGCTGGGCAAATGATAGGTTACGTTGGCTCCCAAACGCTTGAGCGTCAGATACAGGATGGCGGTACCCGTCATGCCGTCGGCGTCGTAATCGCCGTAAACCACGATGGGTTCCTCGGCCCGCACGCTGCGCATAATCCGCTCGGTCGCCAGCGGAACCCCAGGCAGCAAGGCTGGACTGCGCAAATCGTTTAGCTTGGGTTTCAGAAACGACTGGACTTGTTCGGGCGTGGTGATATCACGTTCCAGCAACAATCGCGCTACCACGGGCGACAGATGGCAGCGATCTGCCAAAGATTTTACGGCTGCGACATCGTGTGCAGAGAATCGCCAAATGCGCTTGGGCGCGTACGGTTTGACTTCCCCATCTTCGACCAATTGTTCCGTTTTAGAATCCACTAACACCTCCTGCAACCATTCAGTGGCAATTGCCTCGCCGTAACGATTAGTCGTCATCCTACCAGCGTCCTGGGCGATCAACCAGTTCTATCCCAGAAAAAGGGGTCAGGTCTACTTTCCTGCCGCGAGTACAATGGTTGGGTGGGCTGGTCGCCCTAGTTAGAATTCCCCGTAGCCGAAGTCGCCAGACTTTGGGTTCGTCGTAGCCGAAGTCGCCAGACTTTGGACGTGTTGCGGATGCTCATCCAAACTCTGGCGAGTTCGGCTACGGAGTTCGGCTACGGAGTTCGGCTACAGAATCCGGCTACAGATTTGGGAGGATGACATGATGCGATTTTTTAACCGCCACATGAGAACTGACTCATGTGTGTTGGCGATAATGTTTTGCAGTTGGGCTACGTCCTCGGTGGCTGCGGACAAGCTGGAGTACAACCGCGACATTCGGCCAATCTTGGCCGATACCTGCTTTGCATGCCATGGAGTGGATGGAGCGGCCCGCCAAGCTGATCTGAGATTGGATCTGCGGCAAGCAGCCATCGATTCTGCGGCGATTGCCCCGGGCAAGCCAGATGAGTCTTCGATGATTCAGCGGATCTTGACCGAAGATCCCGAAGCGATCATGCCGCCACCGAAGACTCATAAAGTGTTGACGGCCGAGCAGAAGTCGATTCTGAAACGTTGGGTTGAAGAGGGGGCTGAGTACCAACCGCATTGGTCGCTAATTGCTCCGCAAGAATTCGCTCTACCCAGCGTTCAGCAAGCCCAGTGGGTCCGCAATCCAATCGACAATTTTGTACTGGCCAAGCTCGAGCAACTGGGACTCTCACCGGCACCGCAAGCGGACCTGAATACCTTGGCTCGTCGGGCGGCGCTGGATCTGACCGGCTTGCCACCGACTCCCGAGCAACTAGCTGAACTGCGTGCCGACCAGAGCGAGAAAGCGTACGAGAACTACGTCGATCGCCTGCTGAATCAACCGGAGTGGGGCGAGCATCGAGGTCGGTATTGGTTGGATTACGCGCGCTACGCGGACACGCATGGAATTCACTTTGATAACTATCGCGAGATGTGGTCGTATCGCGACTGGGTAATCGGTGCCTTCAATCGCAATTTACCATTCGATCAGTTCACGATCGAACAATTGGCTGGTGATTTGTTACCCAATGCAACACTTGATCAGCGCATCGCCTCTGGATTCAATCGCTGCAACATCACTACTAATGAAGGCGGCGTTATCCCGGAAGAGTATGCAGTTCTGTACGCCCGCGATCGTACCGAAACGACTAGCACGGTCTTCCTGGGCATTACGGCCGGCTGTGCTGTTTGTCATGATCACAAATTTGACCAGTTCAGCATGCGCGAATTCTATTCGTTGTCTGCGTTCTTCAATAACACCACGCAGAATCCGATGGACGGCAATATCAAGGACACGCCGCCCATCATTCAAGTACCCATGCGCGAAGATCGCGAGCAACTAGCAACAGCCAAGGCTACGCTGGCCGAGCAAGAAGGGCAATTGTCGAAGTTGCGCGACGAGTTGAAGCCCGCTTATCAAGAGTGGCTGCAAGCTCCCGAGGCTGCGCGGCAACTGGGTTGGAATGCTTTGCCTAATGAAGGTCTGATCGCTCACTTGCCACTGGATGAAGGCCAGGGTGAGTTTTTGCATGTAGTGGCCGGCGGACAATTGCAGCGGGTTGCCTTGCCCGCTGTAGGCACGTGGGACTCGGGGCATGTCGCCAACTCAGCCTGGGTCAACTCCGCGGCCGCTTCACCTGTACTGCCCGATCTGGGCGACTTCGAAAAAGACCAGGCGTTCTCGATTAGTTGTTGGGTGCGTGCTGGCGAGAATTCTAGTGGAGCATTACTGGGCCGCATGGACGAGTCGGCCGACTTCCGCGGGTGGGATGTATGGATGCAGAATGGACGCATCGGCGCGCACATCATTTCCAAGTGGCCCGAAGATGCATTAAAAGCAGTGTCACAAGCACCTATTCCGGCCAATCGCTGGTCGCATGTCGTGATCACTTATGACGGCAGTGCCACCATCGATGGTCTGAACATCTACGTGGATGGCCAGGTTCAAGCCAAGCAAGTCGAAGCTAAAGATTTGAAAGGTTCGATCCGTACAAGCACGCCGTTGCGATTAGGCCAACGCAGTAGTTCCGCTGGACCAGCCGGATCGCGCTTGCAAGATTTGAGGTTTTACAATCGTGCCGTGCGCACCGATGAAATGGATATCATGCGCACCCGACCACGCTTGTTCTATTTGCGTGGCAAGACCACTCCGCGTGCCCCTGAAGAAGAGAGCGAGCTGTTTGAACAATACCTGGCTGGGTTTAATCTTGCCTTTCAGACCGCGACGGCTGCTCGCAATGCGACTCGTCAACAAGTTGATCAGTTGATCGCCCAGGGCACGATCGCTCACGTCATGCAAGAAAAACAAGAAGAGCCCATGGCGTACATCTTGTTCCGAGGCGAATACGACAAACGTCGCGACGAAGTTAAACCCGCGACACCCGATACCATGCCGCCCTTTCCGGCAGATTACCCGCGCAATCGATTGGGATTGGCCAAGTGGTTGACGTTGCCCGAGCACCCGTTGTACTCGCGTGTCACGGTCAATCGCTTTTGGCAAGAAGTATTCGGAACCGGCCTGGTGCGCACATCGGGTGATTTTGGTGTCTCCGGAGAATTGCCCAGTCATCCCGAGCTGCTCGATTGGTTGTCGATTCACTTTCGCAATTCAGGCTGGGATGTGAAAGCACTATTCAAACTGATGGTCACTTCGGCTACATACCGCCAAGGCGGTCTGGTCACGCCAGAAAAACTAACGCTCGATCGAGACAATCGCTGGTTCTCGCGTGGACCGCGCTTCCGCATGGATGCCGAAATGGTCCGTGACTACGCCCTAGCGGCCAGTGGACTGTTGGTTCGCAAACTCGGTGGGCCAAGCGTCAGGCCCTATCAGCCGCCAGGAGTATGGGAAGCGGTGGCCATGATTGGCAGTAACACGCGCGACTATCGCGAAGATCAAGGTGAAAATATCTATCGCCGCAGTCTCTACACGTTCTGGAAACGTTCGGCACCGCCGGCCTCGATGGATATCTTCAATGCACCCAGTCGCGAGACCTGCACGGTCCGTCGCGAACGCACCAATACACCGCTGCAGGCGTTGGTGACACTGAACGATCCCCAGTTTATTGAAGCGGCCAAGATGTTGGCTGCGGCCACAATCGAGTCCTGCAGCGATGACGCAGCTCGCTTGAAACACTTGTCCGAGCGGATCATTGCACGTCCCTTCACTGCTCAGGAGCAAGGGATCGTGCTGGCCAGTTTGAACCAGTTGCGCTCTGCGTACGGGCAGGACAAGGCGTCTGCCGAGCAGCTTTTAGGTGTTGGTCAAAGTCAAACGCCGCGCCAGGTCGACGTGCAAGAGACTGCGGCCTGGACCATGCTGATCAACGAAATCATGAATCTCGATGAAGCGCTGAACAAGTAAGGAACATAATGATGAATCCTATCAACGAATACGTTCAATACGAAACACGGCGCCAGTTCTTTCGTCGAGGCGGCAACGCCGTAGGGTGGGCCGCCCTGGCCAGCCTGATGGGACAAGCCGGATTGGCCCAGGCCGACTCGTCAGGCAACAAGTCCCACGCTGCGCCGGGACCTCACTTTCCGGGCAAAGCCAAACGCGTGATCTATCTGCACATGGTCGGTGGCCCGCCGCAAATGGATTTGTTCGACTACAAACCCAAGATGAATGAGTGGTTTGATAAGGACTTGCCGGAAACCATTCGCAACGGTCAACGCCTGACGACCATGACCAGTGGCCAGAAACGTTTTCCGATTGCGCCTAGCAAATACAAGTTCGCTCAGTATGGACCTGACGGCATGTGGATCAGCGAGCTGTTGCCTTGGAAAGCCAAGGCGGCCGAGGATATGTGCTTCATTCGCAGCATGCATACCGAAGCGATCAATCATGAACCGGCTATCACTTACATGCAGACGGGCAACCAAATCACCGGTCGACCATGTCTGGGTGCCTGGCTCTCGTATGGCCTGGGTAGTGAAAACGAAAACTTACCCACTTTCGTGGTGATGGTTGCCAGACCTAGCAATACGGAACAAGTCCAAGCGATCTCAGCCCGACTTTGGTCCAGCGGCTACCTGTCTGGCGAACATGCGGGAGTGTCGTTCCGCACAGCCGGAGATCCGATCCTGTACATCAACAACCCACCCGGCGTCAGTAGCGATGTGCGGCGCAAGACCCTTGACGGCTTGCGGCAATTGAACGAACTGAACTATCAAGCTCTCGGCGATCCAGAAACGCACACGCGGATCTCGCAGTATGAATTAGCGTTTCGCATGCAATCCAGCGTGCCTGAATTGACCAGCATTCATGATGAACCCGAGCACACCTACACGCTGTATGGCGATGAAGCCAAGAAACCCGGCACCTTCGCCAACACAGCTCTGTTGGCGCGACGCATGGTGGAGCGTGGTGTACGTTTTGTACAGATCTACCACAACAATTGGGACACGCACGCCAATGTCGCTGGTCGCTTGCCAGATCAATGCCGCGATGTCGACCAGGCTTGCTACGGTTTGATTCAAGACTTGAAGCAGCGCGGCCTGCTGGACTCTACGCTAATCATTTGGGGTGGCGAGTTTGGACGAACGATCTATTCACAAGGTGGCGTCACCAAGGAGAACTACGGACGCGATCACCATCCGCGTTGCTACACGATGTGGATGGCCGGTGGCGGAGCCAAAGGCGGAGTGGCTTACGGCGAGACCGATGACTTTTCCTACAACATCGTCAAAGACCCAGTCCACATCCGCGATTTCCATGCCACTGTCTTGCACACCCTCGGCTTCGATCATGAACGGTTTACCGTCAAACACCTGGGGCTGGATCAACGTCTGACCGGCGTCGAACCCGCTAAAGTCATCAAAGAGCTACTGGTTTAAGTTGAAGCCGCATTCGTAGCGGAAGCCGTCAAGGCTTTCGTGCTCGCATTCGTAGCGGAAGCCGTCAAGGCTTTCGATCGGCGACCAATCATTCCACTTTGGATCGAAATGCTTGACGCATTCCGCTACGGAACCAACCTATTCCAGATTCCAGACCCAACTCTCGTTGATCAGCGACTCTTCGGTGACTTCGGGTGGTTCATCGGGAGTGCTGGAAGCGGTTTGCAGGCGAAAGCCCCAGAGGGTGACTTGATCGTTGACGTTGCGGTAGCCGAATGGTTTGCCGCCGACAGGTATCAACCGATCCATCGGCAATCCAAGCTCCGATAGTTCGCGTAGGTTCGTCGGAAAGCGTTTGAATTTCACGTGATACAGTCGCAGTCCCACGCCTACTACGGCCAGTCGCATGTGCACTTCCATCTGCACAAAGGCATCGGCTACGGCCGCGTAGCCCGGAATAATCAGTTGGAGAACCGAATTGTCCATGTTGGCCAGCAAGCTGGAATTGTGGCGCCGGTCGTTGGTATCGCGTTCGAGCCGACGAGCACTCTGTACGAAAACGGTCAAATCATCGGTGGGCAATTCGACGGCCTTTTCAGACAAGTCGAGGTATGCCAATTCTCCTCGGGCTTGCCAGGGCCAGCGCACCGACCATCCGCTGCCGATCACTTCATGCAGGTATTTGTCCGGGTTGCGAAAGACCGGCAGCGACATAGCGCGATCGCCATGAACAGCGATCTGCCAGCGGTGCGACCAGTTTGTACGGGCTTGTAGCCGCGAGAGCAGCACTTGTAGATCGCGCTGGTTGAGCACATCCTGCTCAATGGCTTTTTGGATCTGATCTACTGCCATTCCCTCGATGGCCAGGCTTACCAGTTGTCCAACCATCGTGGGTTGGCCTTCGAGACTGCGACTGGTGCCGAGAATGCAGAGAATGGATTCGACAGTGGCCGATGAGTTTCGATCGCGAATTGCCAACTGCGATTCCAACTGAAACAATCTCGCCAGCTGTCGCAAACCGGCGCTGGTGGTGTGGTCGGTCTGTGTAAAGTCAAACTGGATGGGGAATCTGACTTTAGTATCTTGCAGCGCCAGGCGGTGGGCCAAACGCCGGAGGTCGGGCCATTGCTTCAGGAAATCGATGGCTGCAGTTTCGTTGACCCAAGGCTGCGATCCATCGGCGCTCGGATAATCGTCTTTCCAAGGATAGATTTGAAGGGAACGGGTGCTAAATGCGTCGGAGCCAACTATCAGCAGTAGTTTCGTCCACTCGTCGACATGGGCACTTGTAGCCAATTGATCGTAGTATTTACCGAGCGACGCATTATCAAACGGTATCCCGCTGTCTCGCAGCTTGTTTAGGTGCGCTTTGACTTTGGTTTCTGCACTCGCATCGCGTCGAATGATCCAGATCAGCGGCAAGATAATGAACAGCAGCAGACAAACGATGGGCGTCAGAATCAGATACCGCCAACGAAGTCCTGGCTTCTTGTGTGGCCCATCGGCATCTGACAATGCATCGGTCATGGATCATTCCCAAACGGCCACTCAAAGTGTCCACGTGCTTAGCGACTTACCAACCAGGCCATCAGCTCATGTTGCGTGCTGGCCAAATCACCGAAGTTGCCTGCGCTGGGGATAAAGTTCAGCAGTCCCCAATCATCTACTGCGGTGCGTACATCGGCCGCGATCGGTATCAGCTCGAGACCCTGCGCCTTAGCCAGCCGCACGGCGCGCGGCAAATGCAAAGCGCTGGTCAGCAAGCCCACGCGTTGTCCCTGGAGCTCGGGCCACAGCTGCTTTAATTGTTGCATCTCTTCGTACGTGTTTCGACCACCGATCTTGCGAATATCCTCAGGTTTGATCGCTAACTTCGTCCAAATCTGCAAGGTCTGCTCGGAAGGGTCGGGAACCAAATCGCTAACACCCTCCGTGGTTTGACCCGTAGTAATCAAGCGCCGTGTGAGCCTTTGATGATAAAGTTCCGCAGCCATCACCAGGCGATCACCAACTCCGCTGGCCTGTGGCCGCCAGGGTCCTTGCGAAGTTCCACCGCCCAAAACCACTACCGTATCCAGCGGTTGGTCGGTGGCCGGATTATATGTATTGGGCACACTGGTTTCGATCCACCTCGCCAGTAATCGTGGCACAGGCCGCGTCCCCAAGACCACCAGCGCTAACCACAACAGCACTAACCCACCCAATCCTACGCGAGGCCGCGTAAAGATTAACTGCAGTACTCGACCACTGATGATCAGCCACAAGAGCCCGATCGGCATGACCAACGTGGTCAGCGTCTTCTCTGTGAGAGCTTTGCCATAGGTGAACCAGGCAAACGACGCCAGGCATATGGCTATGGTCGCCGCCAGTATTAGGGCTGGCCACCATGCCGCCCGGGGTGATACCGAGTCATCAGCCGGCGATACGGCTCGTGAAACGACAGGCATGAAAATCGAGATCCGAAATTAAAGTTTTCGCGTGCGCTGGCCGACGACCTGCCGCACTTGGTGCATTCCACGCAGCTGGAATTGTAGAGCCAGCTTTCTGACAACAGTTGCGCGCTTCGCCCAACGTCGCAGGCTCCGAGCGCAGGACGCATGGTAGGGTAACCATGGTTGATAGTCTAGTTGGTTGAGGCTGACGACACACCGATCAATGATAGGAATCATGTTACGACGACTCGGATTGAAAGCACTGATGCTGATGCTGCTGTGGCTGATAGCCGCTAGTGGCTGCGCGCGGTTGCCGGCCATCGATCCGAATGGACAGGGCATCTTTTTACCTTATCCCGCCTCCACCAGTATTGAGCTGCCGCAGATACATGCCGGCAATGGCAATCCTGGCATCATCCCTCAAGATGCTTACCCCACACCTTTGCCGCCACCGGCCTGTCTGGATGCATCGTCATCCGGTGGCGTGCATAACTTGTTTCAGCATCACAAGAAGGCCAAGACGGCCATCGCCAATCATTTCACTAAAAAAGATCCAGGGCAATGCGGCCAGATTCAACTCTCGCCTCAACGCATCGTGGCCCCGGTCAACGGTGAAGTGCTGCTGTTGGCCGGCATCTGCGGCAAAGATGGATATCTGCTGAAACGCGAACCGCTCGAGTGGATGCTCGCACCTGGGAGCGTCGGCAACTTTATCGAAGTGGGCGATGATAACAAAGGCAAACTATGCGCCTCGCTGCGGTCGGGACCTAAAGTCGAAAAGCTGGGCGTCGATTATGCGCGTGGTCGCACCAGCAGCAAAGAAACGCTACTGACCAAAGGCACGCCGGGTTGCGATGACGATTTGCAAGTGGCCGAAGGGCAAACTTGGTTGAGCATCTCGTCGCCCAACGAAGGCACCAGTCATGTGACCGTGTTGGCACCCGATAGCGAACTTTGGGACAAGCGTCGTCAAACCGCCACCATTTATTGGGTCGACTCCACCGCCAGCTTTCCAGAGTCGGTGCGCTTGACCGCTCCAGGCCCAGCTACGCTGGTCACGCGCGCTACACGTTCGCAGAATCGTCCAGCGGTTAACTGGAAAGTGCGTTACACGATCGTCGATCCTAACGTGGCCGCGTTCGTGCCTCAGATCGCTACCAACGTCTTAGTAACTGAAACTAATCAAGACGGAATCGCCCAAGCCAACATCGCTGCCCCGCCAGGCACACATGGCACCACTGCCGTACACATCGAAGTCATACGTGTGCCTGAACCCGACGAGGACTTGCCCGAGTTGGTGCTGCATCAAGCCGACACCTTTGTGACCTTCAGCTCACCCGGCTTGGATGTTACCGCAGACGGACCACCCTCGGCCGGTGTGGGCGACGTCGTTGATTACACCGCCTCGATGATCAATCCAGGCGATGTCGTTACCGAGAATTCGGCTTTGTCGGTCATCCTGCCAGTAGGAACGACCCTGATCGAAGTCGAACCACAACCCACGCGTCAGACCCCCAACGGCCTGTTATGGGAGAATGGGCCACTGCCGCCCGGACAAATGCTGCCGGTTCGCGTGCGATTGCGGTTGGATACCGAAGGCGACAAAGCGGTCCAATTCAGCGCCACAGGCGGTAATCTGCAGAAACAAGCTCAGCCAGTTGTTACGCGCGTCGTGTCGCCATCGGTCGATGTCAGTTTTCGTCCCACTAGCGAAAACACCACCGGCCAGGCTGAAGTCAACGAAGTAATCACTTATGAAGTTGGCGTTCGCAACACCGGTCCGCAAACGCTGGTCAACCTGGAAGTCATCATCGAAACGTCCCCAGGTTGGCAAGAAGCATACAAGAGTAGCAACCTGGTGCGACATGTGATCCCTGTCCTGCAACCCGGTCAGTCGGATCTTAGTGGTGTCGCTCTCCGCGTCTTGCAAGAAGGTCGACATACGGCTCAGCTGACCATTAAATCGCAAGGCGGCAGCGTACTGCGTCAGGCACCAGCCGAAGTCATGGGTGTCGCGCAGCGTCCACGCACTCCACGCATGGAGACAAGCATCAGATTGCAGCCGGAACGCATCGCGACGGTGGGTCAAAAGGTGTATGCCTACTTCTTCATAACCAATACCGGTGAAACCACGCTCAGCAGTCTCGAAGCCATCATTCGTCACGACCCTGCGCTCAAGGCCAGTCGCCATAACCCGGAACAGAATGGCAAGGTCACCTTACCCGATTCGCAAACCCTGCGCTGGACGCCGTCGGCCATGCAGCCCGGCAGTTATGATCGCCTGGTGATCGAGTTTGATGCGATCGGACCAGTCAGCTCGGCTGGAATCGCCATGACCGCAGTTAATGCCGATCTGACATCCACTGCCCAGGCGAATCTGCAAATCGACAGCGGCATCGTACCGCCGGGCAATAACGCTGGCGGCTCAGGTGCCGTATTGCCACCGGGCTCGACAACACCGGGCTCGACAACACCCGGAACCAGTCCACCGGCAGGTGGCGTTGGCAGTGGTCAATGGGATTTGAGTTTGACCGGACTGCGCAATCCAACTCGCGTGGGAGTTGAAACTCGCTTTGACGTGGTCGTACGCAACTCGCAAGGTCGCGCCGATAGCAATGTCATCATCGCGCTCAGCATACCTCAAGGCGTCAACTTCTTGGGGGTCATCGATGGCGAAGGCAACAATGTTCCGACGCAACAGAACCAAGACGTGCGCGTGCTGAGCCCCTATCAATTTGTGCGGGCTGGTGAAACGCTGCGATTCTCGTTTGCGATCTCCCCGATCGTACCTCAAGAAACCGGCGTGGGTGTCATGGTACGCTCGACCAATCTACCCAATGGCCAGCAAGCTACCGAACGCCTCAGTGTCTTGCCTCAGTAGGTGTAAGGTGACGTCACCTCTCCAAGGCTTCGCCTTGGGGAGGTCGAATCGAGCCTTAGCGAGATTCGGGAGGGGGCTTGGCAGTGCGAGTGGTTAGTACCGCAGGGGTCTTGCCTGGCGCTGTGCTCCCTCCCGCCGACGACGGCTAAACGCCGCGTCGGCGACCTCCCCCGCTGCGCGGGAGAGGTGACTGCGCGGGGGAGGTGACCGTCACCTCTCCTCAGGCCAATTGCTTTCTAAAGCGTGTGATGCTCAAGGTCAATATCACCACGCAGCACAGGCTCAACCCACCGATCCATGGGAGCAGATCGACCAGGTCCGCGCCTCGGAGGACGACTCCGCGTAGGATCTCGATGAAGTAAGTCACAGGGATGGTGAAAGTGAGCCAGTAGATCGGTGTTGGCATCTCTGCCCGCGGGAACATGAAACCGGATAGAAGTACCGACGGTAACATGATTACAAAGGCAAACTGTAACGCTTCGACTTGCGTCTTAGCCACGGTTGATACCAACAAGCCCAGGCCTAAACTACACACGATAAATAACATCGATAACGTCACCAGCAAAATGATGCTGCCACGCACGGGCACGCCAAACACGTAAATCATCACCGTTAAAACGATCAGCACTTCGACCAGGCCGACCACTGCGTACGGCACTAGTTTGCCCAGCAGCAATCCAGCTCGACTGACGGGTGTTACGAATAGTTGCTCGAGCGTACCTGCTTCGCGCTCGCGGACCACGGTAAACGAAGTTAGAAAGAGGGTTACCAATTGCAAGATGATGCCGATCAAGCCCGGCACAAAGAAATAGGCGCTTTCTAAATCCGGGTTGTACAGCAAGCGTGAGCGGATATCGATGGGAATAGCCATCGTGCCAAACTGATCGCGAGCCGGCGCGAACTGAATGGCTTCGCCCTTGCGCCGCGCCAGTCCCAGCGACATGTTGATCCCCAATAGGTTTGCTGAATTGAGCGCTGTCGTGGCAACTTGAGAATCGCTGCCGTCGATCAACACTTGCACTTGCGTCTGCCTGCCGACTAGTAGTTGATCGCTGTAGTCGACGGGAATTACGATGCCCACCTTGGCTCGGCCCGAAGTGAGCGCGCGTTGAAAACTTTCTTGATCATGCAGTCGAGCGACGATTTTGAATTGCCGCGTGTTGACGAAGGTATCGACCAACTCGCGAGCGGCCGAGCGACCATCCAGATCCATGACCACCGTGGGTATATTTTCAATCTGAGTATTGATGGCCCAACCGAAGATGATCGTCTGCATCACTGGCACGACTAACATAAAGAAGAGCGTTGTCGGCTGGCGCCGGATATGAAAGAACTCTTTAATCAACACCGCCATCAAACCCGAAAGTGGTCCTCCAGAGAGCTGTTTGGTGCGCGGCGTTGAGGTGAATGGCACATGCGTGTCGGCTAAATTGCCAGGTGGCTCGGTCGCCATCGCCTCAGAGGCGATGGTAGTTGTAGCATTCTGCTCGTTCACGTCGGCAGGCGCAGGCACGCCAGGTGTGATCGATTCCGAAGTGGTCGCCTGCGTCGTATGTACGCGAATCGTTTCGGGCGAAGGTGCACTGCGCTGACGTCGCTCATCGGCGGCTGTCGTCAAGGTCACGAAGACATCTTCCAGGGATGGTTCGATCGAACGCAACTTGACCAGTCCCCACGCAGCGGCCAGTTCCTGCTGCAAGCGTTCCATCGACCACTGTTGATCAGCCAGTAAATGGATGGTCTCACCAAACAGCGTGGCATCCTGGACGCCCGACCAGGCTCGCAGTTGCGATAGTTTTTCGGCTGGATGCTCGACGGCGATTTCGTAACGCGCGGACCCAGCCGGAGTAACTTCGGGCAGAGTCTTGAGATCATCGGTTTGACCGAGCACCAGCAGTTTTGATTGATATAAATAACCGATATCGGTACAGCGCTCGGCTTCGTCCATGTAGTGCGTGGTCACCAGCATGGTGACTTTCTGTGCCGACAGTTCGTACAGCAGATCCCATAACTGACGGCGCGCCACGGGGTCGATACCTGCCGTCGGTTCATCCAGAAATAGCACTTCGGGTTCATGGATCAACGAACAGGCCAGGGCCAAGCGTTGTTTCCACCCGCCCGACAAGTTACCGGCCAGCTTTTCAACGTACGGTTCAATGTGCGTTAGTGCAATTAATTCTTGTTTGCGCCGAGCCAATCGAGCGGAGCTCAGGCCGTAGATACGTCCATAGAAGTCGAGATTTTCGATCACTGATAGATCGTTATAGAGACTGAACTTCTGTGACATATAACCGATGCGCCGCTTGATCGCTTCCGCATCGTCGACAATATCTAAACCCAGAACCGTCCCGGATCCACCACTGGGTGGTAATACACCGCACAGCATACGAATGATCGTCGACTTACCACTCCCATTTGGCCCCAACAGACCAAAGATCGATCCCCTGTGGACATCAAACGAAACATCATCCACAGCCACAAAGCGGCCAAAGCTGCGCGAGAGATTCGAGGTATGAATGACTGATGACATAAGAGGTAATTCTGAGCCGAGGGCATAACTAAACCGAGGGCGTTAGCCCCGGTTCCTACGCACATCACCGCAACCGTTCAAAAAAGCGGGGCTAACCCATGGTTAAGGAACCGGGGCTAACGCCCTCGGCTTAGTTTGTTTTAACCAGACGTCGGCGGCCATGCCGGCTCGGAGCACGTTATCGGGGTCGTCTAGTTCTACTTTGATACGAAAGACTTGCTTGGCACGCTCTTCAGGAGTTTGCACGTTGCGCGGCGTGAACTCGGCTTGGGTGGCCACAAACGTCACTTGCCCATTAAAGGAATGATCCGGGAAGCTATCGACCGTTACGCGCAAGCGGGCATCGATGTTGATATTCAGCCGGTTTTCGGGCAGGTACGCTCTGACCCACTTGCGGCCAGTGTCCAGGATCGACAACACGGGTCCGCCGGGCGGCACGAGGTCGCCCGGACGGAGCTCGAGGGCCTCGATCACACCGGTGACTTCCGAACGCACTTCCAACTCTTTGAGCGCGGCCTCCACTGCGGCCACTCCCGCAGTCGCGGCTTGCACGGCTGCTTCCGCTTCGGCGATCTCTTCCTGGCGAAAACCGATCTCGGCCATCTTCAAGGCCTGCTTGGCCTGCTCCAGTTGCGCACGCGCCTCGGCCTTTTCCTCTTCACGCGTGCCCCGCTTGAGCAATTGCAGCTCTTCGGATCGCACGTGGTAAGCGGCATCGGTGACTTTGAATTCTTCCAGTGCGCGATCGACATCGTCGCGCGATACGTTGTTGGGATCGCGATTGTAGAGCGTTTGAATGCGATCGTTGGTTCGACTGGCTCGTTCCAGTTGGGCTTGAGCCAGCGTCAATCGCGATTCGGCTGCCGCAATCTCTTCGGCTCGCGGACCAGCGACCAGTTTATCAACCGTGGCTTTCAACCCATCCACTTTGGCCTGGGCCTGCGCGATCTCTTCAGGTCGCAGGCCGCTTTTGAGTCTTTGGTATGCCGCCAGACGCGCCGCATGATGGGCTTTGGCCTCAGCCAGTCGCTCGTTTAAGTCAAACGGCTCGAGCGTCAGCAGGACTTGCCCCTTGGTAACGGCTTGCCCTTCTTTGACCAGCACCTGGGCGACACGACCACCCACGCGCGAACCGACGCGCACTTGATCGGCCTCGATGTATCCTGAAACTTTATCAGGCGGTGTACGAAAGCGACTGGCAATCAATAGCCCGACAGATATCGCCAACACGACAAATAGAACCGCCAACCGCTGCATGCTCAAACTCCGAAGTGCTCGAAGCTGATGTTATAGCAGATCCACAATACGTCGGCAGTAACGCGAAGGTTGCAACCATGCAAGTTGCAGCACCGCAAGTGACTGGTGCCGCTATTGCTTCGGCGTAGTAGTATCGATGGGACGAAAACCTTGGATTCGTCCGCGCGGTGTCAGGCCGCGGAGGTTGATCGGCAATTCCAGTCGATGCTCTTGCTGATTGCCCGCGCGATCGATGGCTTGGATGCGCATGTAAACTTGTTCCGGCAACTTGGGATCAGCCTTCCATAAGTAGATACCGGTGTTGCGCAGGCCGCTGGCGATCGTAATCCAAGGGCCCGTCGGACGCTCGCTGAAAGCCAACGAGATCGGACGATCGTGCAAGTTGTCGTCGCTGGCCGAGTAGTCGATGACTAACATGCCAGCCTCATCACCTTCACCGTAAAGAGCACGTGTGACCTTCACCGTGGGCAAGCTGGTATCGACGTTGATCCACATGTCGGCCGGATCACCATCTTGAGGTCGATTGCTGACCATGCCGTTTTGGCCAATGATCACCATGCGGAAACCGAACAAGCCGTCGTCGCCAACTTGCACATCAAAGGGACTTTCGCGATCAGGATCGCTGCCCCAACGTTCCCAGGTAACGCCGCGATCGGTGGTGCCCCACAGTTCAATATCCGAGATGGCAATCCCGCGCAGCGATTCCACCGAGTAGTCCAGACTGAACGAACGACTGCGGCTGTGGTACGCATCTTTCGACGAACTTGAACTACCGTCACCGCTTTGCGATGCATCGATCGCATGGTTGTCCGTGGGCGCTGTTGGACGCTGCGCTGGTTGACTTTGCGTTGGCTGGGTTGTCGTTGGCTGAGTTGGTGGAGTATAGGGTGGAGCCGCCTGGTTGGTCGGCGGAGCGCCGCTCGCTGGGTTGAACTTGTCGACTATGGAATTGAGAGCGGGGCTGTCCGCTTGATCGAATGATGGCGCTTCATCTGCAGTGATGGACAACTGCGAAGGAGCGCTGGGCGTCTGGTTGTCGATTGGCGACTGCGAGTAAACAGGGCGACCCTGTGGCAGATCTTCTACCGCGGTCGGTGTCGGCAGCTCTTCAACTGCTTGAGCGCCTAGTCTTGCCTGGCTGAGCGGTTCTTGTTCATCGTTCAGTTGCAGGCCCGGTTGTTGATTACTGACCGTTAGTCCTAACTGCTTTGACGTTGATTTGTCCAATGCTTTGTCTGGCATCGAGGAAGCCGCTTCATTCGGGCTCGGACGAGTCCAACTGCGCGAGCTATTGCTGGTCGTGGAACTAGCACGGGTGCTCGATGGTTCCCAAGCGATGCCGCCTGCGGTGGGCATAAGTGGTTCGCTGAACGATTCAGCGGTGGGAGCCGCTGTGTTCTGTTGAGCTGTGTTCTGTTGAGCTGTGTTCTGTTGAGCTGTGTTCTGTTGAGCTGCGCCCAATTGCGCGATGCGGCTGCCTGCCTGGCGTGGCGACTGCGGTGATGTTGAGTGCGGCGTGCCTAACTGAGCAGCAGTGGTTGGCTGGCCGAGGGTTTGTGCCTTGGCATTGGCCCGTTGGCTGGCCAGTTGCATGCCGGTGTTGGCTTGGGCCGTGCGAGGCGCGTTGTAGCGGGCAACCGTCTCGGTAACGTTTTGTGCTTTATCGGTAACGGAGATCTTCAGGTCTAACTCGCGACAGCGCGGCATCTCCACTTCAATGCTGCTGGTCCAGATCTCGCCGTCGCGTTTCAGGTTGCCAGGCCGAATCTCTTGCCAGTTGGATGACCCGTCCAGCGCGTACTCGAGTTTCACTCCATCGTCGGATAGATGATCTTCCGCAATTTTATAGTTGATCACCAGGCGGCCGGATGAATTCAGATCGGCACCTAGTTGGACTTGAGGTCGAGTGGTATCGACGTGAATGCGCATGGGTGGTGCGGCTGCCAGGGCACTGGCCCCAAAGTCATCGCGAGTTTGCACGGCGAACAGGTATTCGCCTTCGGCAGCGGCACGAAATTCAAATGAGCGTTTGTCAGGCGAATTGGTCGCGTACTTCAGCCACGATTGGCCGCGGTCAGGCGAGACCCACAAATTGACTTCGCTGGGCAAACGTCCTGTTCGATCAACTTCGAAAGGAATCGCAAAGTGGGCAGATTGGACATACTGAATCGGGACTGAATCAAGCTGCAGATTGCCCTGCAGACCGCCCGGTACCGTCAACATGGACGAAGCGTCTTGTGCTAGCAATGGTTGCCCCAACGAGGTACCTACGGCCAGCAGACCAGCCAAAGCGGCGGACCAAGCGCGTTTCCAGTGCTTTTTGTGCATGCGACAGCTTCCATCCATGAATGCTGGCAAAAAGTAGGATTATCCCACCTACGTAGCCACTTCCGAAAAGATCGGTTGTCAGAGTAAATTAGCTTGAACGAATACCTAATAGTAGCCTTTCGTTTAAGTGCGTTAGCTGCTTGGTCGTAGCGGAAGCCGTCAAGGCTTTCGAACCGAAATGCTTGACGCATTCCGCTACCGAAGTGCTTGACGCGTTCCGCTATGGGTGATCCAGGTTAAGATGAAGAGCAAAGAATTTTCAAATGCATGCTGAATATCAGTACGATGTGGTGGTGATCGGTGCCGGTCACGCTGGAACCGAAGCAGCCGCGGCGGCGGCGCGGCTGGGTGCTAGCGTTGCGCTGCTGACCAGCAACCTAGACACCGTCGGCCAGATGAGCTGCAACCCGGCCATTGGCGGCGTGGCGAAAGGCCAGATCGTGCGCGAAGTTGACGCCTTGGGCGGATTGATGGCCCAGGCCATCGATGCCACGGGCATTCAGTTTCGCATGCTCAATCGCCGCAAAGGCGCGGCCATGCACAGCCCACGGGCGCAAGCCGACAAGAAGCTGTACCAACTCGAAATTAAACGCACAATCGAAGAGTATCCAGGGCTGTCTTTGTGCCAGGAGCAAGTCGAAGACTTAATCATCGAAGCGCTGCCTCGCAACGATGAGGGCTTCGATCAACGGATCGTCGGCGTGAAGGTCCGCGGCGAGGCCGTCTATCGAGCCAGCGCGGTCGTGATTACTACGGGCACTTTTCTGCAAGCACTGATGCACACCGGCGAAGCCAAGACCGCGGGCGGCCGAGCTGGTGAAGGCACCTCCGCGGGGCTCAGTGGTGCTCTGTCACGCATCGGGATGCAACTGGACCGCTTCAAGACCGGCACGCCACCGCGGCTGAGCGCCAAAACGATCGACTTTGCCGCGACCGAACTGCAACCTGGCGATGACGATCCCCAACCATTTTCATTTTTGAGCAGCGGCATCACGCAGTCGCAGATGCCGTGCTACATCACTTTCACCAACGAACAAGTCCACGAGGTGATTCGCCAGAACTTGCATCGTGCCCCCATGTATAGCGGGCAGATCAATTCGCGCGGGCCGCGCTACTGCCCTTCGATCGAAGACAAGATTGTGCGCTTTGCCGACAAGGACCGACATCAACTGTTCCTGGAACCCGAAGGTCGCAGCACGCAAGAAGTTTACGTTAACGGTATCTCGACCAGTTTGCCACGCGATGTACAAGACACGATCTTGCGCATGATTCCGGGTTTGGAGCGCGCTCAAATTATGCGTTACGGCTACGCAGTCGAATACGATTTCTGCCCGCCGGATCAATTGCAGCCGAGCTTGGAAACTAAACGCGTCAGCGGTTTGTTTTTGGCTGGCCAGATTAATGGCACCACCGGTTATGAAGAGGCCGCTTGCCAAGGACTGGTGGCCGGCGCTAACGCTGCCTTGAAGGTGGCTGGCAAGTCGCCTTTGACGGTGTCGCGCGATCAAGCGTACATTGGCGTTCTATTAGATGACCTAGTGACCCGGGGTGTGGACGAACCTTATCGCATGTTTACCAGCCGCGCGGAGTTTCGTTTATTGTTGCGTCAAGACAATGCCGATCGACGCTTGACGCGCATGGCCGCCCAGATTGGCTTGGTCTCACATGAGCGACTCGAGCGACTCGAGGCCAAAGAAACTGCTATCACGCAAGCCATCGGCATGCTGGAAGCAGCCCGCATCGATGAAGTTAACGGTGTGAAGTATCTGCGTCGTAGCGAAATAGGTTGGCCAGAGATCTGCGCTTTGGTGCCTCAGCTGGAGCAGTTCAGCGAAGAAGTCGCCTTCCAAGTGCTACACGATGTGAAGTATGAAGGCTACGTCAATCGCCAACAGCAACAAGTTGATCGTCAACGTCGTCTGGCTGATAAACTGATTCCCGCGACCTTTGATTACGAAGCCATATCCGGTTTGCGTATCGAAGCCAAACAGAAATTCACGCGCATTCGCCCAGTGAGTCTGGACCAGGCCACGCGCATCAGTGGCATTACACCGGCCGATGTAGCCTTGGTGCTGGCGCATTTGCGCTAGCGTCTCCTTTCGCTCCGCGAAAGGCAAAGCGGCAGAGTTGGTTCAGCAATCTCTTGGGGTAGGGGATAAAGAAGAGCCTTTCGCGGAGCGAAAGAAGACATTAGCCCCTGCGCTTGCGGACTTTTTCGCTGTACTTTTCCATGAACTTTCGTTCTTTGCGGGTGAGGCTGCTTTCGCCCGAGCGATGGATCTTGACGAGCAAGCGATCGAATTCTTGCTCTTCACGCGACGCCGACATGGCATCGTCTTCGCCAGTATGTACCCGCAGTTTCGGGCGGCGTTTGAAGACGTTGCCCAGCTGGCTGAGGTTCTCGAGGAAGCCGAGATTGATGCCTGAGTAAAAGTAAGCCGTCGCGCACACTACGCCAGCCAGGTGGACATCGTAGGCGACTTGCCGACTGGTGCCGGCCAGGTTGGCGATTACCGTCAGCACGCCCAGCAACCAGGCTTTCACCGGCACGATGCCCCACAACATGATGATCGTGTGGGGAAAGTTGTAAACGAACAGCATGACCACACCGACGACTGCTCCGGACGCGCCGCGCACATTGCCGCCAATCATGCCCGGCGCAATCACGCGCAGCAAACAAAAGGCTAAGCCCGATAGGACGATCGTGACTACGTAAAACCGCAAGAATTCCCAACGTCCGTAGCGGGCTTCCACCGACTGACCCAAGAAGTACAAGGTCAGCATGTTGAACAGCAAGTGCATGATGTCACCATGCACAAAGCCATAGGTAAAAAAGCGGTACCACTGCAGGGGGTGCACCAAATCATCAGCCCGCAGCGCCAGGAAATCGGAAAAGGCGTTATCGCGATTGGTGAGCAAGAAGTTCAAGGCCAGCATAATCGAGTTGACGACGATCAAATTGGTGACCATCGACGCGCGATCCCAGGGCCGAAACGTCGGCTCATCGTCGCGATAATAATTGCGATCGTAAATTCCCATAGCCGCTCGCAGTAGAAATCAAACTCCAAACAGGCCCCCTGGCGGGCAGTCATCTAAAGGATATCGGCAGAATGCTCTCACCGGTAGCGGGCGGAACGATGGTCTCCTTTCGCTCCGCGAAAGGCAAATTCCCGTTTGTCGAGCCCAAAGAAGGTCAGCCAAACAGCGGCATGGCATCGACGCGGCGGCGCAGTTCCGTCAGCTGGGTGTCGGTCAGATTGACTTGCGGCAAACGACAGCCGCCCAGGTTAAAGCCCAGTCGATTCAGAATCGCTTTCATGGCGGAGTGAAACGGGTAGTCGTAAATCATCCGCACCATATCGACGGCTTGGCCTTGCAGGTCGGCGGCTGTCGCCATATCGCCACGCTCGTAGGCATTGATGATGCGTGCATATAGTGGAGAAGCAATATTGTAAGTACTACCGATCGCGGCTTTGCAACCCACGACCAGGGCCGATAGCAGCATCTCGTCGCAACCCCACATCATTTCATAGCGGCCACCTTCAAAGTGGATGCACTCTTGCAATTGGTGAACTTCGGTCGATGTAAACTTGATGCCAGCCAAATTTGGAATACGCGTGCTGGCTTGCTGCAAAAACTCGAGCATCTCCAGTCGAGCGCCCGTAAGCGCTGGAATGTGATAATAATAGAACGGCAACTCCGGCGCGCCGCCGGCAACCTCGGCCATGCAGTCGACCAAGGTTTCGACCGAGGTAATCTTGAAGTAGGATGGACAAGTGGCCGACACGGCGCTGGCGCCAATCGACTGGGCATGGGCCGCCAGCTCCGAGGCTTGACGCAAAGAGTTATGGCCAACTTGCACAAACACCGGCGCGCGACCAGCCACGGCTGTTATGTAGGACTGGGCAACTTGCATGCGCTCGGCGGTCGTCAGCGAGATACCTTCACCCGTACTGCCACACACATAGAACCCACTTATGCTACGCTTGAGCAGCCAATCCACCATCAATTCAATCGGCTCGAATCGTACCTCGCCGGTTTCGCTCATCGGCGTATAGGTGGCAGCAAACAGTCCCGCGTGTCGCACAAATGGCATCTCGGCTCCAATTGAGGTGATTTCGAATTATCGTTGACGTTAGGTCCCAAAGTTACCGCAATCGGCCGCGACTGAGAAGGGTAACCGACAAATGATCGGAAATCGATCAGCTACCCGCCTTTGGCATCTTGAGCTTTAATGTTTGTAATAATGACCGCCAGGGGTGGGCCAAGAGGGATGATTTGAGTGGACGGCCTTGGAGCGCCGTCCTACGTTCTTTAAAGTGCTTTGTGGGTAAACCTCGAACTACATGCAAACCGCCAGCCAAAAACGTTCCGGTGCCTTGGATCCGACTGCCAGCTGGCTTTGGTCAACCGCCATGTTGCGACAGTGGCAGCTGGATGCCCTCAACTCGCAGTTGTCCAACATCCTGCCCACCAACCGGTTTTATGCTCGGAAGTTTGGCGCACAGCATCTCCAACTAGCGAGTCTCGACGAGCTGTCGAGTTTGCCCCTGACGGAGAAGG
Organism: Rania fehmarnensis; assembly: GCF_056494185.1. Lineage (NCBI taxonomy): Bacteria > Pseudomonadati > Planctomycetota > Planctomycetia > Pirellulales > Pirellulaceae > Rania > Rania fehmarnensis. The sequence goes on along the minus strand of NZ_CM151398.1, from coordinate 6,037,230 downwards.
ACGAACTAGTCGCATCGCAACAGGCTTGCGGTCTTAGCGAACACCATACCTATGCGTCGTCAAATTATGTTCGTCTGCATCGCACCAGCGGCACCACCGGACAACCACTGATCATTCAGGACACTGCCGCCGATTGGCAGTGGTGGTCGGACACCTGGCAACATGTGTTAGCGGCGGGGGATGTTTCGGCCAGCGATCGCGTGTTCATGGCCTTTTCGTTCGGGCCTTTTATCGGTTTCTGGAGCGCCTATGAAGCTTGCGTGCAACTAGGAGCGAGATTGATTCCAGGTGGTGGCCTATCCACACTGGCGCGGCTGGAGTTTATGCGTCACTGCCAACCGACCGTGATCGCTTGCACACCTTCCTATGCACTGCAAATGGCCACGGTGGCCCAGCAGAATAGAATCGATCTCCGCGAGATTCCAGTGAAGCGCATTGTAGTTGCGGGTGAACCCGGTGGGAGCATCGCGGCGGTGCGCTCGCGCATCGAAGAACTGTGGAATGCCAACGTCATCGATCATTGTGGCGCGACCGAGATTGGCCCTTGGGGCTTTGGTTGGCCCAGCGGTGGTGGAGTGCATATTATCGAGACCAGCTTTATTGCGGAACTCTTGCCGGTCGAGCAATTGCCCGATAGCGATCTGCGCGAACTGGTACTGACCTCGTTGGGCCGCTGGGGCGCGCCGGTGATTCGCTATCGTACGGGCGACCTGGTGCGCGCGCAGAGCTCGCCCAACTCGCGCTGCAATTTCTTGTGGCTGGAGGGCGGTATAGTCGGCCGCGCCGATGATATGGTCGTCGTGCGCGGCGTGAACGTCTTTCCCAGTAGCATCGCTGCCGTAGTCGAGCGCTTCCCGGCTGTGGCCGAATACCGAGTAACCATCGGTCGTCGCGGACAATTAGATGATTTGAAACTCGAGCTCGAGACCGACGATCAAACAGCGCGCACGATCTGCCAACAATTGGATGTGGCGATCGGTCTGCGCATCGAGACTACCTTGCTGCCGACCGGTTCTCTGCCGCGCAGCGAAGGCAAAGCGCGGCGGTGGATCGATCTGCGCAACCAACAGGATAATTGAGTTGCCATGGATGGTTCAGTGCCTCAAATAGATTCACCTACTGCTCAAACAACCCGGCCGCGCAAATTGGCTCTGGTCATCCATGCGCTCCATGGTGGCGGCGCGGAACGCTTGATGAGCCAACTTGCCAGCCGCTGGAGCCAGGCTGGACACCAGGTGCATTTGATCACGCTGGCCGCCATTGACACCGACAAGTACTCTGTCGATTCCCAGGTCGTGCGGCATGGACTGGATCTGCTCAGCCACAGTCGCAATCCCTTCTCGGCTCTGGTTGCCAATTGGAAACGCGTGCGTGCGCTACGCGGAAAGTTGCGCGAGCTTCAGCCCGATTGGATGCTCAGCTTCTGCGATCGCACCAACATCGTGGCTATGACGGCCGCCTTGCCCCTGTCCTTGCCCAAGTGGATTGCTGAACACTCCGACCCTCAACAACAAGTGCTAGGACTGTTTTGGGAAGCCTGGCGGCAATGGTCTTATCGCGCTCTGGCTCGGCAACCTCAGGGCGGCTGCGTTGTGTTGACGCCAGCCATTGCCGAGTATTTTGGCGCTCGCTTCCCGGGCCTGCAGCTAGCCGTCATCCCGCCCGCGATTTCAATGTATCAATGGTCTAATACATTGATGCATGAGGCTACGTCGGGAGCTGGCCGACAACTATTGTTTTTAGGGCGTTTGAGTCCGGAGAAGAATGTACAGGAACTGTTGAAGGCTTGGCGAGAACTCGCCAAAGTTTTTCCGAATTGGCGACTGGCAATTGCGGGTGACGGGCCGGAGCGCGAGCGCTTGCTTTTAATTAGCCAACAGCTGTCGTTGGAGCGCGTCGAGTTTCTCGGGTGGGTGGCTGACCCCCAACCGCATTTGGCTGGCAGTGACTTGTTCATCTTGCCTTCGAAGTATGAAGGCTTTCCTGTGGCGTTGTTGGAAGCCATGGGTTCAGGAGTTGCCTGCGTTAGCACTCCGTGCAGTTCGGCGTTGGACCAGTTGGCCAGTGCCGGAGCTCTGCTCGTTAGTCAATCAAGTAAAGCTGACGCTATTGCTAGCACATTAGCCAAGCTGATGGCTGACGATGCGCGCCGCTTGGCAGCAGCCCAGCGCGGACGAGAGCTAGCGAAAAATTATGCATGGGAAGTGATTGGACTGCAGTGGGATCAGGTGTTGTAGAGCAGCTGTCCCCAGCTGCTCAGCACCCGGCAAGTCGTTCACCTGTACCATTGGGTGGAAGAAACTGTGGTTAGCGGGTTCTGAGCAGCTGAGGACAGCTGCTCTACGGTTGGAAGAAACTGTGGTTAGCGGGTTCTGAGCAGCTGAGGACAGCTGCTCTACGATCGAGATACACTAGTTGACCCGACTAGTTCCCCTTGGTCAAATGATGGGAGTGATGGGCAACTAGGCTTTTGTTGCTTGATGCTGGCGGAACGGATCACCGAGTTAGCTACTGATGAGACTTCCAGCATGGGCGATGTGTTCCGGCGCGGGCGCACTATTTGCCATTTTGGGCCGAGACCCGAACAAGAAGGAAGCTATTGTATGTCTCAGAAATCCAGCTCGATCGCGTTGATTGACCTTGGCGGCTCCGTTCATCGCACTGACCAAGAGCGCACCGTTTCACCGTTTCGTCGCGTGGGCAGTCAAACGCTGCTGGAACGCACGGTTCGCCGGCTGAGCGAATCGTCGCTGCTGGATCGCATTGTGATTGTGGGTGACAGCGAGTTCTCTGGGCTCGTATCGCAGAGTGCAACTCGACCGGCCGAGTGGCTGCCGTGTGATGATGCGTCCGCTGTAGCTCGCGCCTGGCAGGCGGCTGAACAGTTTGATGCGCAGTGGATCGTCTCGGTCCATGGAACCAGCGTATTTGTGGATCCGATTTTGATTGACCGCCTACTAGCGACCGCTTGGGGTGATCCTCAAAGTGATATGGTCGCTTTCATGTCGCTGCAAACCAATGGACTATGTGAGCAAGGTGCAGGTCTGGCCGGTGATGCTTGTCATCGCCGCGTGCTCAAGCAACTGATGCGCGACCAGGCTCGCCCAACTGATCAGCGCAGTTTATCGCAACTGCTGGTCTCGATGCCCGAAGCATTTCATACGCGGCTGATCCCCTTGCCATCAGTACTTGAACACACCGATCTGCGATTCCGTTTGTTGACTGAGCGCGATCTGGATCGCGCGGTCATGATTCTAGAAGCGACAGGGGCCGATTGCGATTACCGCGACCTGGTCGGATTGGTGCGTTACGAAGTGTAGCCGCCGTTGTCCGCGAGTTGCCGGTGTTTAAATTATGCCTACTTTGTCAGGCCCATGAAGAAGCTGAAAACCTGGCGATCGTCGGTATCAGCGTATTTAACTGGGAAGGCAAAGTCGAAGGCCAGCGGAGCTGGTCCGAGGGCGGGTACGCTGACGCGAACACCAAATCCGGGGGCGATACGATAGTCGTCCCAAGAGATATTCGTATCTTTCGATAGCGCCCCGTAGTCGACGAACAGAATGCCTCGCAGCATGTCATCGGCAGTCAGCGGGAATAGGTATTCAAGACTGCCTATCGCCATGGTTTGACCACCGACTTGCAGGTCACCGGTCTTGGGGCTGGCTCCGCGGAACGAGAAGCCACGCAGTGTGCTGTAACCGCCGGCAAAGAAGTTATCGAAGATCGGCGTATCGGCGCCCGTGATCCCGGCTTTCCATGTCGAGGCCAGCGTATGGCGTCCACCGCCGTCGGCTCGCTCGCGCAGCAAGAAGTAGCGGCTGTAGTTGACTTGACCGCGCGGATAGTCAAACTCACCAAATGTTTGATCGTAAATCAGTTCTAGCAAATGACCTTCGGTGGCCATAAACGCACTGTCGCGCGTATCGTGTGCCAGGCGTATCTTGGCTGTATACAAATCGTTGCTACCCAGCACGCGATCTAGTTCGGGAACACCGGTAAGGCGTGGGTCAAAGATCTTGACGTCTTGCAAGTTCAATTCGGTCGTCAGCGACAACGACTGGTTGATGTCATAGCTCAGCGCCAATCGACCACCCAAGCGCTGCTCGGTCCAATCGCGGAATTGACGCGTGAACAAGAATCCGCCGATGCCAAAGCCGATGCGTGAGTATCCGAAGATGTGAGGTTGAGTAAAGTTGACTGTGTACCGCTGGACGTTTGTACCCGGCATCAATTCCGCGCGAAAGTTCTGGCCGCCACCGCGAAACGCGCGACCGCCAAACAGATCACCCCAGCGCTCAGGAAATCTGCGCCAATCAAAGTTGCGTTCGTCGATAATCACCTGGCCGGCTAAACCTAAATCGCTGTTGACCGAACCACCCAAGACGATTCGACCGGTGCGAGCTTCTTGCGCGTAGATAGCAATGGGTGCTTCTCGAATGCGCGGTTCATAAGGCGACGGTGTCAGTGAATCTTGAACCGACAGACCACCCGGGGGTACAGCCCCCGGAGCCAAGACCGCATAGTTGCCGCCTTGCGGATCGATGCTGCCAGTTACGCCGGGAGCAACCTGGTACTGATCAACTGTTTGCGGCACATAAGTTCCAGGCGCACCGTACCCGAGCTGCGGCGTTGAGGACGGCGGCACGTAGGCCGGCGGTGTCGGCACGCCAGCTGAGTTGTTGAACTGGACGCCACTGGACTGTGCATTGATGAACGGCGCGTTGGCTTGACTGCTGCCTACCGCCGGCCCGCCAAAATTCGGTTGAGCGTAACCGGGCTGAGCGTAACCGGGTGGCTGATAAGCGTTCGGGTTGGGATTGGTGGCTTGAGGATACTGTGTAGGTTGAAACTGCGCAGGTTGGAACTGTGTAGGTTGGAACTGTGTAGCTTGATACTGGGCTGGAGGATATTGGCCGCTGGGTAGATTGGGACTGGTGACCGTGGATGGCCGCGTGTAGGGCGGCGGCTGGGTGGCTGGATTGCGAGCTTGCTCCAGGTAGCGATTGTCGTTGGAGTATTGAGCATGGGCGGAGGCGGTGCCAATGGCGACCAGCGCGACTGGCAGCAGATGTTTGAAGATCGTTCGGCTGTGCGCGAGCCGACCTGCGCATCGGTTGAGCCACTGGCAGCCAGGCCAACTGGCAAACGCACGCTCCGGCCAGCTGGGCTGGTCGGTCATGCTACAGGCTTGTCGATTTGGCTGTGTGGATGAACTCAAGGCTACGGTCTCTGTTTAGCGTTCGTGGCGCCCGGGTAGCGAATAAGTGCGACGGTGAGCAGCTATAGCAAATGGATTACTGCCGTGGCAATGGAGGTGGCAACGTTTCTTCATCTTCTTCGAGTTGTTCAGGCTGTAGAACCTCGATGCGCGGTGGTTCACCTAGCGCCGGATTCGATTCAAAGATCTGAGAAAACTTCAGTCTTCGTTCGGATGCCTCCAACTCGCGCAGGTCAATCATCCGACCTTCGCGCAAGCTGACCATGGCTGTGACCACCGAGTGCCTGGTATTACTGGCATCGCCTTCGAGTTGAACCATAATTTGGCCAGCTCGATAGCGATCACCTTCCTGGATGCGATAAAGCAGATCCAGTTTGTTGGTTTCATCGGCCAAAAAGTGTGGTTCGGGCGATATGTCGACAAACACAAAGCCGTCACGTCCGTAGAATTCGTTGCGCAGCGTTCGTTGATCGAGGCTCATCTTGGTCAGGTTAAACGGTTCACCCTCTTTGAGAGTCAAGGCTGCGCTCAACTGTTCGTTGGTGAAGTACCGATTGCCAACTAGCGTGATGTTACGTACGAAGAATTGTTCGCCTTCATCGACGACGAAGGTCAGATAAACCCACGTGCCCGTCTCGTCGTAGGTCAAGCGGTGATTGACGCGGGCGCGAAAATAGCCGAGGGAGCGGTAATAGGCTATCAGGCGTTGTGTGTCTTCTTCGATCTCATTCAAATTGGCACGATTGAGCATGTAAGCCGTTGCCCCGTTGCGCGCATCTTTGGATTTGATCTTGGTCTTCAACAAGGCAGTGCTGAAATAGACATTGCCCTCGAAGGCGATATCCCAAATCCTCTCGACGTTTCCTTCGGAGATCTCGAACCAGATGCGTGTATCGGTAGGTCGATTGCCTTCGCGCACTTGCACATCGGCGTGATTCATCCCTTTTTCACGGTAGTAGTCCACCAAACGCAAACGTGCATTTTCGACAGAGAAGGGATTAACCGGGTCGCCTTTTTCTATGCCGCAATGTTTCTTGAGTTGGCGATCGTCGAGCCGTTGGTTGCCGTGGAAGATGACTTCACTGACCAGGTAATGTTCAGTGACGACCAGGCGAATGTAAACGCCTTCCTCGGTCTCACGTTTGGTGTGTTCAATCTTGCGAAACAGTTCGGTACGGTAAAGCTCATGAACGTCGGCTTGCAGTTGTCGTTCATCAAAGATGCGATCGGGTCGCGTCTGCATGTGGGAGAGGATTTTGTGTTGGCTGATCTTTTTGTTGCCCACAATTTCGACGCCCAGCACCATTTTGCCGGTTTCAATCTGATTGAGCCGAGGTCCGCCGGCTTCCCACATTCTTTCGCGGAAATCGGGAGTCGAGAACGCAGGCGCCGCATCGTTGCCACCGCCACCGCCCATTTGCGCCGCGGCGGGTGTTGTCCAACTACACCAAGTCGCTATTACAATTGCCAACGCGCCGATAGACCGCATATGACCGCATCCTTGCCGAATAAGGAATCAACGCACTTTTCTTGGACCTCACTGAGTTAAATAGCGAATTACCGCGAGCATAGCAATGGTAAAACTAAAGCATGCAGGGATGACCGGTTCGCCTCGCCTGAGGGCGACATCGTTTAACCCGTGGCCGCAGGCTAGGGGACCGAAGTAGTTGTTTCTCCGAACCAAGTCGGCTCATTGAGCAGGTGGATGCTCAGGTAAACGCAGTGATTGCTTAGAGGGTTCGCCTCGCCTGACGGCGACATCGTTTAACCCGTGGCCGCAGAGGCTAGGGGACCGAAGTAGTTGTTTCTCCGGACCAAGTCGGCTCATTGAGCAAGTGGATGCTCAGGTAAACGCAGGGATTGGTTAGAGGGTTCGCCTCGCCTGAGGGCGACATCGTTTAACCCGTGGCCGCAGGCTAGGGGACCGAAGTAGTTGTTTCTCCGGACCAAGTCGGCTCATTGAGCAAGTGGATGCTCAGGTAAACGCAGGGATTAGTTAGAGGGTTCGCCTCGCCTGGCGGCTACGGGTTAAACGAGGATGCTCAGGTAAACGCAGGGATTGGTTAGAGGGTTCGCCTCGCCTGAGGGCGACATCGTTTAACCCGTGGCCGCAGGCTAGGGGACCGAAGTAGTTGTTTCTCCGGACCAAGTCGGCTCATTGAGCAAGTGGATGCTCAGGTAAACGCAGTGATTGGTTAGAGGGTTCGCCTCGCCTGGCGGCTACATCGTTTAACCCGTGGCCGCAGGCTAGGGGACCGAAGTAGTTGTTTCTCCGGACCAAGTCGGCTCATTGAGCAAGTGGATGCTCAGGTAAACGCAGGGATTAGTTAGAGGGTTCGCCTCGCCTGGCGGCTACGGGTTAAACGAGGATGCTCAGGTAAACGCAGTGATTGGTTAGAGGGTTCGCCTCGCCTGACGGCGACATCGTTTAACCCGTGGCCGCAGGCTAGGGGACCGAAGTAGTTGTTTCTCCGGACCAAGTCGGCTCATTGAGCAAGTGGATGCTCAGGTAAACGCAGAGATTGGTTAGAGGGTTCGCCTCGCCTGACGGCGACATCGTTTAACCCGTGGCCGCAGGCTAGGGGACCGAAGTAGTTGTTTCTCCGGACCAAGTCGGCTCATTGAGCAAGTGGATGCTCAGGTAAACGCAGAGATTGGTTAGAGGGTTCGCCTCGCCTGACGGCTACGGGTTAAACGAGGATGCTCAGGTAAACGCAGTGATTGGTTAGAGGGTTCGCCTCGCCTGACGGCTACGGGTTAAACGAGGATGCTCAGGTGAACGCAGTGTTTGGTTAGAGGGTTCGCCTCGCCTGGCGGCTACGGGTTAAACGAGGATGCTGACGATTCTACTCTTGCCGCTGGCGCTCGCCGGCTGGGATTTCGATGGCGAGTTGGTTTTGCTTGGGTGGCAAGGGACAGAGAGTGTGGGGCGACCAGGCGCAAGGAGGACTGTATGCCAAATTGAAGTCCAACCAAACTTTGTCACCAGACTTAGGCATGGTGACGTCCAAAAACCGACCTGCACCGTACGTTGTCTGGCCACATGTTTTGTCTTTGAAGATCACAAACAGATTGTCGGGCTCTTCCAGGATGGCATCGAGTGCATACGGCTGACCGGCAACTTCAAACTCGAGCCTGCCGGCCAGCGGCGATTCGACTTCGTCGCCTTTGATGTTGACGATCTTGATTCGCTTGGGTTCTGCCAAGGGACGGTAAGTCGCTTCAATACGCCACTGAGGCTGGATGTCGAACCAGCTTTTCCCTTTAAAATTGCGAATCGCGGGACTCTCTCGATCGCGAACGCGAATCGCCAACTTGCCGGCTCGTCGAACGAGTTGCAGCGTAACTCGATCGCCGATCTGTAGTTTGTCTTGGCTGTTGGTCTCCTGGTCACCCGGTTCAATGGTCAGCGTGCCTGACCGAGTGGCCTGGTCGTTCAGCAGCAGGCCGTCACCTTGCGTCACTTCCAGCGCAATTTGTTGGTCGCTGATTCGAATCACGCCGCTGACATCGGCGGCGGCGTCGCTGGGCAACTGAATACGGAAGGCATCACCTGGACCAAAGCTATTATCGCCAACGCTCAGCCAGTAGTGACCCGTTAGCGCCAGCCAACCAGTAGGCGATTCGAATTTCGCTTCGTGCTCGGCTCTCCACGCTAGAACTTCTTGTTGATATTCGTCAGCCAACGACCAGTCTCTCCAGGGACATGCCAGCAGGCAGGTCAGCGTCATGATGCGAATGATGTTCATTGAACAAGTAGACTTAGGCTGCGTGGGAGCGATGGGTCAGTCGGTTTTCGTAGGCGGACCAGAGTGTCCGGCAACTGGCCAGCGTTTCTGGAAAATTGGCCAAGGCCAACAGCTTGGTGGCCAGGTCATTGGACACGACGTTTATGATAGCCGTTTCGCCCAGCGAAGGTGGTAGGGATTGGGGATAGATCTCACGCCAGTAGCGATCGCCCATGGGTTGTTGATCACATGCCGGAGCGGCAGCTAACAATTCATCGTGTTCGTCGAAGAGCACTGCCAGGTACATGTTGCAACTCCCTTTGTCCAGTAGATTGATCTCTGTACGCATTCCCTGCATTATTTCGCCAAGAGACTACAAGTTTCCTTTCACCACGGGTAGAGCAATTGCACAGAAAAATTTGCACCGTAGCGGAAGCCGTCAAAGCTTTCGATCATTTGCCGTAGCGGAAGCCGTCAAGGCTTTCGGGTTCATTTTGAAACGCAGAGTTCGCAGAGCCCGCGGAGAAAACGCAGAGACTGCGCAATGGTTTTCTCTGCGATCCTCTGCGTCTCTGCGTTAAATAAATTGGGAACCCGTTAATCGTTTCCTCTACGGAGTGACGCCCATTTCTTTCAGCAGGTGCTGGGCGCCATAGACTTTGCCGGTGATCCACAAGCAATAGCGGATATCGACGCCGATCGATCGGCTGTAACTGGAGTTCCAAGCAAAGTCGTTGATGGTGGCTTCGAAAGCCCGATCAAAGTTGACGCCGACCAGTTGACCACGACTATTCAGCACCGGGCTACCCGAGTTGCCGCCAGTGGTATCGGTGTCATACAGAATCGCCACGGGAACTTGATCCAACTTGGGATGCACAAACGGACCAAAGTCACGTTTGTCGTACAACTCGCGCACACGTTCAGGAGTGACGAATGGCTCTTCCCCAGTAGTCTTGTCGATGACGCCTTTGAGCGTCGTGATTGGCGTTTTGATCACACCGTCTTCGGGAGAGTAACTGCGAATGCGGCCAAAGGTCATGCGCAGCGTTGCATTGGCGTCAGGTACAAAGTCCTTGCTCAGGAATTGCTGTTTGACTTCGACCAGTTCGCCATACGATTTATCCAATTGCCCTGAACGTTCTTTGCCGAGTTGCCGCATCTCAACAAACTTCGGATAGAGTTGACTTACCAGTTTCAGGACTGGATCACCGGTTTGGACCAACTGATCAGGCTTCATCTTCAAGCACTGGTCGACAAACTCTGGCGTGCCAAGTTTAGTACTATCAAGCAACTGGCCGGCCTCGGCGGCTATGGATGCGGGATCGTCGATCAGCTTGTCCAGGCCCGGCAGTTGACGAGCGCGTGCAACTCGCGACAGTCGTTCCAGCACTCCTGTCAAAATGAGCTTGTCGACTGGGATATGCAGATCGTTCACAGCCAAGCGGAGGGTCTTGGTTGTCTGATCAAAGTTGCGATCCATAAACGCAGGCTCGCGTTCAAGGTTCTCTTTGGCGCGTTCATGCGCCGCATCGGTTATCGTCATCGCGATCGATAGCGTGCGACTAGCCTGGAGCAAGGCGTCGAAGTTCAATTCGAACTCTGCTTCTGCAGTCATCAGTTTGTAGACGTTATCAATTTCGCTCAGCGTCGAACCGTATTTGGCCTGGCGTTGCGGGTCGTCGGCGATAAAGCGTTGCATATCGCTTTCTTCGCGCTGGCGCGTGGCGGCGATAGCAGCTCGCTTCATGCCTTTGAGTTGTCCCCGCGCCCGCTTCTCGACATTGGCCAGAGTTCGAATTTGCGAGGCCAGCTTCAAGGCCACAGCGCGATCATCTTTTCCGGCTGCTTCCAAGTTAGCGATTTGCCAGGCGTACAGTTTGGCAATAAACGGCAACCGAACTTGCTCTTCGTAGTTGAGGAAGCTGGCCGTCTTGTGGCGCGCGGTGCGACCTGGGTAACCGAGGATGAAGACAAAGTCGCCTTCATTGGCGCCTTGCTGAGCAACTTGAATGAAGCGTTTGGGCTTGTAGGGGACGTTGTTTTCCGAGTAATCCGCGCTCGAACCATCGGGAGCCGTGTAGGCCCGCATGAATGAGAAGTCGCCGGTGTGTCGCGGCCATTCCCAGTTATCGACTTCACCACCAAAGTTACCAACCGACGCCGGTGGTGCAAAAACCAGTCGCACATCTTTGAGATACGTGTACAAGAACAACACGTATGTCTTGCCCGTGAACATCTCGGCCACTTCAGCTCGCATGCCTTTGTGCTTGGCCTCGGCTGCTTGTTCGAGTTCTTTGCGTCGACGTTCGATGGCTTTGGTGCGTTCGAGAAAACTCATCTTGTCATTAACGGCCGACAGCACCTCTGACGAGATATCCGAATAGGCTTCGGTGATGCGCACGGTGTAGCCGGTTGCCGGTATCTCGTCGCGATGTGTCTTGGCTTGAAAGCCATTGGCCAGGTAATCGTGCTCTGTGGTGCTGGCCGTTTGAATGGCGGCATAGGCGCAGTGATGGTTGGTGATGATCAAACCATCGGGTGACACAAACGAACCGGTGCACCCGTTTACGCGACAAATGCCGTCCAGCAAACAGGTACCATTGGGATTGAAGATCTCGTCGGTCGGAATCTCCAGGCCGCGCGCAGCCAGGTTCAACTGGCCGATCTGGCTGAGCGGATACATGCCTTCGTCGGCACACAGATGCAAACCAACCAGTTGCGTGCAGAAACCGAGAACTGCCAAGAGCTGAATACGCATATCGAGCTTCCCAAACGTAAGATGAATTGGAGAAGCCGATTATAGTCAAATTTCAGACCAGCAATTCCCGAACAACTTGTCCTTCAGATAACTTCAGTGGTCTGCCGATCGGTGTTTGCAATTCGAGATCGGGCTGGACGCCCAGGGCATGCAGCATGGTGGCATGCAGTTCTGCCACGGTCACCGGTTTGGTGGTGTATTGCGTGGGATCCTTGGCCTGGCTTTCTTCCAGACTGTTAGAAGTTGCGCCATAAACTGCACCGCGGCGGAAACCACCGCCAGCCAACAGGGCACTGAAGCCGTGTGGCCAGTGATCGCGGCCACCAGTGGGATTGATCGACGGCGTGCGCCCAAATTCACCACCACAGAAGACGATCGTGTCGTCCAGGAGATCGCGTTTGGCCAGTTCCGCTAGGGTCGCGGCCAAGGCAGCGTCCAGTTGTTTGCAACGCGCAGACTGCAGCGTATGATTGGATACGTGCGTGTCCCAGCCCGCTAGTTCGACTTCCACACAACGCACTCCGCACTCGATCAAGCGAATGCCGGCCAGGCATCCGCGACCAAAGGCATCATCGCCAAAGCTGTCGCGCACATCGGCAGTTTCCTTCTTGATGTCGAACGCCTCTAGCTGCGAACTGCTCATCATCGACAGCGCTCGCGCGGTCGCAGCGCGATGCTGGGTACGACGCTGATCCATATCAACCAAGCGACCACGTTGGAACTCGGTCTCGAGCGAATCAAGCAGCGTACCTACGCGCTGATCAAAGGCGGGCTTTTGTATGCTGGTGACCAGGTTGGGAATAGGCTGTGCGGGGTCACCCATTTGAAACGCGTCATAGCTGGGACCCAAGTATCCACCGCGAGCTGGCCACTGCCCCGACATGATCGAAATATGCCGTGGTATCTCGAGATTGGATTCTTGTTGGTGACACAGCACAGCACCAATCGATGGATGCACAATGGTCGGTTCAGGCCGCCAACCGGTTTTGACATTGTAGGTGGCCCGTTCATGATCGCCCTCTTTGCTAATCACGCTGCGTACCAGGCATGCATGATGCATTTGTTCGGCAGTGCGTGGTAGCGTGTCAGCGATCTCCAGTCCTTTGACCGAAGTAGGAATGGCTTTGACTTCACCGCCGATCTTGGTGCCAGGTTGAGGATCGAAGGTTTCCAGTTGACTGGGACCACCCGCCATCCACAGAACCAGCAGCGACTTGGGGCGTTGGTTCTTGTCGCCTTCGGCTGCAACGGCCAGTTTCTCGGCCAGGCACGTCAGCCACGAAGCACCGGTGGCAGCCCCGAGCGTCAACAGTGATTGTCGACGGTTCATCCGCGCGAACCCTGAACAGCTCCAGTAGTCGGACATCGTATGTGGCTCCACTGCGTGCATTAGTTGTAAATCGAAACCCAACCGAGGGCGTTAGCCCCGGTTTCTACTAAGCCGAGGGCGTTAGCCCCGGTTTCTGGTCACGCGTTACGCAACCGGGACTAACGCCCTCGGTTTAGTGATTCCAGGAAAATTCAGTGCAATTGAGCATCGACCAGGCGATATCACCGATGGCTTGCTCGCGGTCAGTTTGACTGGCAATGTGAGCTTTGAAGGTCTCCACTTCTGCGTGAGTGGGGTAGCGATTCAGGATGCTCAGCGTCAGCAGCTCGATGGCTTCGTCGTCATCGCGAACGAAGCGGGCGATACGCGTACTGGCGTTGGCAATCAAATCAACTTTGGTCGACTCACTGGTCATGTTGCCGTTCATGAGCAGTAGACGCTGCGTGATGGTGACTGGGTCGGAATCGAATTCATCTTCGCCCCGGTCACCAAACTCTTTGATAAAGTCGACGCTCTCGCCGAACGCTTTCAGTTGCAAGAAGATCGAACTATCGTTATCAATCGCTTGCAGGCGACACGATTGAATGATGCTGCTGGCCACTTGATCGGGTCGCAATTGGACCAGTGGATAGGCAGCCCACGCATCTTCATGAGCTGGGGTAATTTCGAAGTCAGCTCGACTGGACCGCTTGAACACGTCCGAGTTGGCGATGACAGCGACCAGTCGACGCAGATTGTATTCATGCTGGATAAAGTCATCTGCCAGGACATCTAACATGGGCGGCAGGTCACCGACCAGCGGAATATCATCGACCGGTTCAACCAGGGCGCGACCGAACATCAACGCCCAGACGCGATTGACCGTGGCCCGAGCGAACATCTTGTTGTCCGGATGCGTTACCCAATGAGCCAGGCGCTCGCGAGGCTTTCCTTCCGCTGGCAACAGGTTGCGATAAAAGGGAACTTGGGGTGCTACTTTCTCTTCCGTTTCGGCATGCAAGAACTTGTAGTTGTATTCTCGCTGGTCATCCACGATGCCGCGAAACACAGGATCACCTGCGGCAGTGCCTGAATAGAAGGCGGCCAAACCGTGAAAGTCTTGCTGGGTGCCTTCGCGTGGGTCATCCAGCGAGCCAAAGTTGGTCTTCTGCAGAGCATCGTCGTGGCACTGCAGGCAATCGATGCGCATGGCTAGAAATGCGCGACTGGTACGACCCGCCAGGCGGATCGGATCGGCGCGCCCGTCGTCACCTTCGTCCATCGTGGCTGTCACAAAGTTGACTGCGGGCGTATCAGTCCACAGACCATCCGAGCTAATCATTTGCCGCACGATCTTGTCGTAAGGCGTGTTCTTTTCGAGTTGTTCGGATAACCATGTGTTGAATTTGCGTCGACGAAAGAGCAAGAAGGGACCTTCGTTGGTGCCCACACATGCTCGTGAGAGCCGCTGCGCGAAGTAATCGGACCAACGTTTATCGGCCAGCAGATGTTCGACCCACCAGCCAATGCGTCGGTCGGTCTCGATTTGCTCGACGGCGCGAATCTCTTCTAACGACATAACGCTGCCGACCAGAGCCAGCGAGAGCCGCCGAGTGACGGTCAGTGGATCAGCCGACTCGGCCACTTGCAAGCCGCTGGCGGCCAACTGGTCTGCGGCCGCTTGGTTGACGCGGGTGACTGCTGTGCGAAAGTCGGCATCTTCCAAATATTGGAATTGCCCCCCTTTGCTACCAATCTCCGGACGAGCTCGCAGAGTGGCTCCCAAGACTGTAGCAGCGAACAGGGCCACGGTGCCCATCAAAGCCCATTTCCAACGGGTAACTCGTGGTGAAGCTGTGCCCATAATCGGAGTTCTCGAGCCTAAGATCTTACGGCAGACTGCCGTGCGCTATTATACATTCGCAGACTGAACGCGGATCTTGGCAAATTCCGCCTAACCAGTAGCCGAAGTCGCCAGACTTTGGAATCGCTATGTTTAATTCACTCAATCTCTGGCGATTCCCCGTAGCCGAAGTCGCCAGACTTTGGAGGCGTTACGTTTAATTCAACCAATCTCTGGCGAGATCGGCTACGGAGGCGTTACGTTTAATTCAACCAATCTCTGGCGAGATCGGCTACGGAGGCGTTACGTTTAGTTCATCCAATCTCTGGCGAGATCGGCTACGGAGGCGTTACGTTTAATTCATCCAATCTCTGGCGAGATCGGCTACGAGGAACAAGGCAAATTGAACCAGCCCCCCGCTTCGGCTATGATGAAGAGTTGGAGGTCCGGCATGCGTACACAGGATTTAAGTTGGCTCGTACTACTATTGATCAACCTGCTAGGGATGCGCATGCTCGATGCGCAAGAGCCTGCGGATCTGGAGTTCTTCGAAAAGCAAGTGCGACCAATCTTGGTCGAGCACTGTTACGAGTGCCACGCTGGGCAGGAGAAAAGCGGTGGACTGCTGTTGGATTCACGCACCGGTTGGCACGCTGGCGGTGATTCGGGGCCAGCTATCGTCGCCGGCGATGTAAATGCCAGTCGTTTGATCGATGCAGTGCGATATCAGAATCGCGATCTGCAAATGCCTCCCAAGAAGCCGCTGAGTGCTGAACAAGTGGCCGTGCTGGAACAATGGGTTACGCGCGGCGCGCCAGATCCACGCGAAAATACTGCGCCTGCAGCCAAACCACTACAAGGTTTGAGCCTCGATGAAGGCCGGCAGTTTTGGTCGTTTCAACCGATTTCCAAACCGCCGATTCCGGCGGTCGTTGGACAGGACTGGGTGCAGACGCCGATCGACGCTTTCATCTTGGCCAAGCTCGAAGAGCATGGGCTGCGGCCAGCCAGCCGAGCCGATAAGCGTACTTTGCTGCGCAGAGCCACGCTGGATTTGATTGGGCTACCGCCCACGCCCGAGGAGATCGAGCGTTTCTTGGCCGATGAATCGCCCGATGCGTTTGACAAAGTGATTGAGCGCTTGTTGGCCTCACCGCATTATGGCGTTCGCTGGGGCAGACACTGGTTGGACGTCGCGCGGTATGCCGACTCCAATGGCCTGGACGAGAATTTGGCTTTTGGCACTGCATGGCGGTACCGCGACTGGGTAGTCAATTCATTCAATCGCGACCTGCCCTACGATCGTTTTGTGCTGGAGCAGTTGGCGGGCGATCTTTTACCCGATCAATCTCCGCAAACGCATGTCGCAACCGGCTTTCTTGTGTTGGGCGCCAAAGTCTTGGCGGAACCTGATCGCGAGAAGCTGATGATGGACACGATCGACGAACAACTTGATTCGCTCGGCAAAGCGTTCATGGGGATGACTTTTGGTTGTGCGCGCTGCCATGACCACAAGTTCGATCCGATTACGCAAGCCGATTACTATGCGTTGGCGGCAATCTTCAAGAGCACCAAAACGTTCGGCGATTCGAATACCGGCGCGATCAAACATTGGCACGAAATCAACCTGGCCACCGATGCCGAAAAGGAGCAATTGAAGTCGATCGATGGCGAGATCGCCGCTAAACAAGGTGCGGCCGCGGCTTTCAAAAATAAAGCGATGACCGAGATTCGCAACCTCGCCCGCGAGCATGCAGTTGACTACCTGGTGGCGGCTTTGAATATTTTGCCCGATTCATCGCTGAACGAAGTGGCCGCAGTGGCGCAACCGCTTGGATTGCATCCCAGGATTTTGCATCACTGTCGGCGGCATCTCGAATTCCATGCCGACGATCCCTTCTTTGCCAAGTGGCACGAGATCTCGCGATCACAATTGCCGCGCGTGGTCCAAGGCGCTCAGGTCTCAGCCAAGCTGGTATCGACAACCAGAGCGGATGATGAGACCAGCGACCAGCCAGCGGTGCCGCATCCCGCTGCGCAACACTACGGACCGCTATTCGAAGCGGCTCGCCAATGGGCTGCAGCCAAGCAGCAGGATCCCAAGCTGAAGGAGCATGATGATCCGCAAGTGATGGCTGCTCATGCCGCCATGTTCGACACTAGCGGCTTTCTGACGGTGCCCGCTAAAGTCGGCTTTGCTTTTGATGAGCCCACCCTGGCTGAATACAATCGCCTGGCCGAAGAGGCGCGAGTGCTGGAGAGTTTTGCCCCAGATATGCCTTCGGCCATGAGTGTTAGTGAAAACGTGGTGGCAAGTACTCTGCCCATCCACATTCGTGGTAGTCATCGCAACTTGGGGCAACCGATCGAGCGCGGATTCCCCAAAGTCATGCAGCTGTCGTCCGCAGAACCGATTATGCCTCGACATAGCAGCGGTCGGCTGGAACTAGCCCAGTGGATGGCCAGTAGCACCCATCCATTGACCGCTCGCGTGCATGTCAATCGACTATGGGGCTGGCACTTTGGTGCGGCGCTGGTTGGCTCGACTGAGAACTTTGGCGTGCTGGGCGACAAGCCAACGCATCCCGAGTTGTTGGATTGGCTGGCCCGCAACTTTATCGAGTCGGGTTGGTCCAACAAACAATTGCATCGCTTGATCATGCGCTCGAGCGTTTATCAATTGGCTAGTTCGCACACAGGCGACCAGGCGGCCGAAGACAAACTGGCCGAAGTCGATCCCGAAAATCGTTACCTGTCCAAGTTTCGCATCTCGCGTTTGGATGCTGAGCAGGTACGCGATGCGTTGCTGCGGGTGACCGGGCGGTTGAATGAGACGTTGGGTGGCAAGTCGGTGCCGCTGCGCAACCGGCAATTTGTGTTCGATCACACCTCGATCGATCACACCAAGTACGACAGCCTGCGACGCGCTGTTTATCTGCCGGTGATTCGTAACAACCTGTATGTGATGTTCGAGCAGTTCGACTTTCCTGATCCGACTATGCCCACCGGGCATCGACACACGACGACAGTGGCCCCTCAAGCGCTGCTGCTGATGAACTCGGACTTGGTTATGGATTCAGCCGATCGCCTGGCGGCGGACATAATCAGCCAGAGCGGCAGTACGCAAGTGCGGGCAAAACACTTGATCCATCAAGTATTTGGTCGCGCAGCCACTGAACAGGAAACGCAACAGTTACAGTCGTTCGTCGAACAAGTCACGCAATCGAGCGCCTCGGCTCGGCAAGCCTGGTCCCTGGCCTGTCAGAGCTTGCTGGTGAGCAACGAATTCTTCATGGTAAGGTAATCGTAGCAATGAATCGCCTCGACCGTAACCTAACGCGCCGTAGCCGAACTCGCCAGAGTTTGGACCAATCCGCCGCGCTCGCCACGCGTCGCCAGTTGTTGCAGAATTCGGCGGTAGGTTTTGGCTACCTGGCCTTAGGAGCTTTGCTGGGCCAAGAGTCGCTGGGCAGTGAACCGTCTATACTGCCAACTAGTTCCAACCCACTTGCCGCCAGGCCACCGCATTTCGCACCGCGTGCCAAGCGGATCGTGTTTTTGTTCATGAAAGGTGGTCCATCGCATGTCGATACCTTCGATCCCAAGCCGCTGCTGGATCGCGACCACGGCAAGCCACCACCGTTCGAACTGCCCAAGGTGCTGTTTGCGGCTCAAGGCAATCTGCTAAAGTCTCCCTGGAAGTTTAAGCAATACGGTGAAAGCGGTTTACCGGTCAGCGCCCTGTTCCCGCACGTGGCACAGCATGTAGATGATCTGTGCATTCTGCGAAGCGTTCACGGAACCAATCCCGCACACGGCGGCGCACTGCTGAAGCTGCATACTGGCAGCGATCAGTTTGTGCGTCCCAGCATGGGTGCTTGGGTCACGTACGGACTGGGAACCGAAAATCAGAACTTGCCGGCGTTTGTGACGGTTTGTCCAACCCTCGCTCACGGCGGAGTAAATAACTGGGGCGCGGCCTTCTTGCCGGCGCATTGCCAAGGCACGCCGATTGGCAACGCCAGCCTGGCCGCCAACGCTGCGAAAGTCAAACATATTCGCAATGCCCGTATCGATCCGCAATTGCAACGCCAGCAGTTGGATTTGCTGCAACAGTTTAACCAGCAAGACATGGAACGCGCCGGTCGCGATGCGGCGTTAGAGGGACGACTCAATTCCTTCGAACTGGCCTATCGCATGCAGGCCACCATGCCCGAAGTCCAGGATCTGGGTCGCGAGTCAGCGGAGACACACAAGCTGTATGGCATCGATGACCCGGTCACCGAAAATTTTGGTCGTCAATGTTTAATGGCGCGGCGTTTCCTCGAAGCCGGTGTGCGCTTTGTTCAAGTAACCCACAGCGACAGTGAAGTTCAGTGGGATCAACACGGTGAGTTATATCAGGGCCACTCCAAGAACGCCGCTGAAGTCGATCGACCGATCGCTGGTTTCTTGACGGACTTAAAGGCCCGCGGACTGCTAAAAGATACTCTGGTGTTATGGGGTGGCGAATTCGGACGCACGCCCACTTCGCAAGGTACTGATGGCCGCGATCACAATCCGCACGGCTTTACCATGTGGATGGCCGGCGGTGGAGTCAAAGGCGGTTATGCCTATGGAGCGACCGACGACTACGGTTATTATGCGTTGGAAAACAAGATGCACATCAACGATCTGCATGCTACGATCCTGCATATACTGGGTCTCGACCACGAACGTTTGACGTTCCGCTACGCTGGTCGCGATTTTCGCTTGACTGATATCGCCGGCCAGGTCGCCAAAGATATTTTGGCTTAAGCGCGTCCATCCGTAGCCACCGTCGCCCGACGGTGGATACGTGTTGACGAAATCCACCGCTTGGCAGCGGTAGCTACCTAGAACTGTCCACTTACGGCGCAACAATCAAATCGCCGTACACATCCAGCTTGTCGGCGACACCAATGACGCCGAACGCTTTGGTGAATGGCTTCATGCCAAAGTTGGTTTGCAAGATTGCAAAAGCGCCGCGAACGCGATGCCATCCTTTCACTTCTTCGACATCGACAGTGAACTTGACCGGTCTTGTTGTACCCTTCAGTGTTAACTCACCTTCGACTTCATACTGAGGCAAATTTCTGGGACTTTGTTTGTCCGACTTGGTGATCTTCGAAGCCACGAAGGTTGCGGTCGGATACTTGCGTACATCCAGCACTGCTTTACCCAGCATATTTTCATTGACTTGTTTGCGTGTGGCTTCGTCAATCGAATCTTGCATACCGATATACTTGCGAGCCGCATCGGTATCGGCATCGAGGCTGGTCATATCGAATACCAAGGTGCCCGGTTTAATTGACGAATCTTCGGCGGCTTTGAGATTGAGTTGGCCGCTTTTGAGATTGCCGATGATCGCGTGCTCGTGACCAACGCGAGCCTTATCCACGCGAATGTATATGTGGCTGTGTTTCAGTTCCAGATCGCCACTGGCTACGCTGGGGGCGGTGGCTGCTGGGGGCGCTTGTGTGGCCTCCTGCGAGCAGACGGTCGAGGCTGCCAGTGGCCATAACGTTATGCACAATAGAGTGCTGTGAAGAAAGGGCATAGCTCGACGATACCCAGTCATACAGCCCATTTTGCATCCTGCCTGCCCACGACCCATTTGCAACTCCTTAGGTAAACGCCCTTCACCGGAATCCTCACATTGACGCTATACTACATGGTTGACAATCGCCATGTAAGGCGGACTCTGGGCGAGTTAGTTAATCCTTTACTTAGAATCCGACAGACTTGATGGATTTAAAAGCGCGAGTGCTCGAAGGCGAATTGATGGACGCGCCGGATCTGGATGCCGGAGTCCACCAACGGGCACTGCGAGGACTGCAGCGCGTCAATCTGCTCAGCGGTACTGCGCAGAAGATCACCGACTATTTGTTGCCTACGCTCAATCAGCAACCCCAGCGCACGTGGCGCATCTTGGATCTGGCCAGCGGCGGTGGTGATGTGACTGTGCAGATTGCCCAGCGACTGCTAAAGGCTGGAGTCGATGTGACAGTCGAAGGCTGGGACCGCAGTCCGACTGCCATCCAGCACGCCACAGAAAACCTGCAGCGTTTGAGTACTAAGTCAGATCAGTTGCCGGGCAGCGTCAGCTTTGTTTGTCGC
This sequence comes from Rania fehmarnensis, assembly GCF_056494185.1. Taxonomy (NCBI): domain Bacteria; kingdom Pseudomonadati; phylum Planctomycetota; class Planctomycetia; order Pirellulales; family Pirellulaceae; genus Rania; species Rania fehmarnensis. Next base: position 6,016,236 of record NZ_CM151398.1, on the reverse strand, counting down.
GATCTCTTCGACGTGCACACCGATCATTTAGCTGCAAGTGCGGATCGATTCGATGTTATTATGTGTACGCTATTCCTGCACCATCTGAGCCAGGCCGAGGCCGTCAGCCTGATGACTCGCGCCTACGCGGCCACCACTTCCATGGTGCTGGTTGATGACTTGAGGCGCACGTGGCTGGGGTACCGACTGGCTCAACTGGGTTGTCAGTTGCTTACTCGGTCGAAAATTGTACATGTGGATGGTCCGCTGAGTGTGAGGGCGGCTTTTACTATTGAAGAGCTAAACGGCTTGAGTCACCAAGCTGGATTACCGCTGCCGCAAATTCGATTGCACTGGCCTCAGCGCTTCTTGGCCTGTTGGAAACGGTCGCCACCATGAACGAAGTCAACCAACCGGATCAAACTTGGGATGCAGTGGTCGTGGGTGCGGGACCTGCAGGTGCGATGTCGGCCATCGAGCTGGCGCGGCGTGGTCGCAAGGTGCTGTTGGTAGAAGCTAAGTTGTTTCCACGCGATAAAGTTTGCGGTGGATGTTTGAACAAGCGCGCCTGGAAAGTTCTGCGAGCGGCGGGCTTGGAGCCGGAACTGGTGGCCGCGGGAGCTGCGCCGCTGACCGAGTTGAGTTTGATCTGTGGGCAACGCAAAGCGCTCTGGTCGATGCCCGCCATGCATGCCATTTCACGCCGAGCGCTCGACTGGCAACTCATGCAATCTGCTGCCAGTGCAGGAGCCTCGGTCTTGATGGAGACACAGGCTCGCATCGAACCCGCTCAGCCAGGGGACGACTGGATCGACATTCATTTGAAACATCGCTCGGCCAGCGGAAATATGTTCGATACCAGCGTGAAAGCTCGAGTGGCCATTGCGGCTGATGGGTTGACGCATTCAGCGCTAGGGGCGATTCAAGAAGTCAGTAGTGATGTCGCCAGTGGCTCGCGAGTTGGACTGGGCACAACGCTCAGTTACAGCGATGATTATTATGCACCGGGTCGCTTGACGATGGTCGTCGGCCAGGCGGGTTATGTAGGACTGACTTGTGTTGAACAAGGTCGACTGAACATTGCGGCCGCGCTCTCGATCGAGAGCTTGCGAGATCGACGGGCGCCTGGCGCAGTGATTGCAGAGCTTTTGCGGAGCTGTCATGTGCGCGCTCCGTTGGATTGCGAATCAGCCGCCTGGACCGGCACGCCAGCTCTGACACGCCAGAGTCGCCAGTGGTCTGCGCCGAGATTGTTTTTGGTTGGCGATGCGGCTGGATATGTTGAACCATTTACGGGAGAAGGAATGAGCTGGGCGCTGACCGGTGCGGTTGAGGTCGCGCAGTTGGCTCATCAAGCGATTGATCAATGGCGCGATGAATTGTCGCTTCATTGGCAAGCGAGCTGGCGAGCTCATGTTCGCCGGCGCCAGGCAACCTGTCGCGGCCTGGCTTGGCTCTTGCGAAAACCGCGCCTGGCAGAGTTTACGTTAGGTGCGGTGCAACATGCGCCGTGGATCGCCCGAACGATTATGCACCGAGTAGCTGGATAGATATAAACAATGACTGTTGACATATTGGCATTAGGTAGCGCGTTGCCCCTGGGCTCGCTGACACAAGACGATGCGGCTCATGCTGCCAGCGCTCTGCGACGATTCGACGAAGGATCAGTGGGCGATCGGCAACATCAACTGCTCAGCGTGCTGTATCGGCGTTCGGGAGTTCAAAAGCGGCACAGCGTATTGCTCAGCACAGGCCAATCGGCCGCTGTTCAGCGGCAGTCATTCTACGAACTGGCCAAGGATCGCGAAGATCGCGGTCCGACGACGGCTGATCGTATGCAACGCTACGAAATCGAAGCCCCAAAACTAGCCGAAGAAGCCTGTCGCCGAGCCCTAGAGACCGCTGGCGTGGACGCGACAGACATTCAACACCTGGTTACCGTTTCTTGTAGTGGTTTCAATTCGCCGGGCTTCGATTTGGAACTTTTTCGGAAACTGAACCTCGATCCGACAACCTCGCGTACCCATGTGGGATTTATGGGCTGCCATGGTGCGCTAAATGGACTGCGGGTGTCTCGTGCTCTGGCGCATGCCAATCCAGGCGAACGAGTGATGTTATGCGCGGTCGAGTTATGTTCATTGCATCATCAATACACAGACGATCCGCAGCAAATTGTGGCCAACAGTTTGTTCGCTGATGGTGCAGCTGCGGCGATTGTGCAGCAAAGTGAATCGCGAGACGACGATGACGCTACCCCGCAGCGCTGTTGGCGCATTGTTGATAGCGCTTCATTTCTGATACCCGATTCCACCGAGGCGATGAGCTGGCGGATTGGAGATAATGGATTCACGATGACCTTGTCAGCTGCCGTACCAGAAGTAATCAAGACGCATTTGAAACCGTGGCTAGAGAGTTGGATTACCAAGTTTGGTTTCAGCCTGGCGGACATTGCGACGTGGGCCATTCACCCTGGAGGACCGCGCATCGTCAGCGCTGCCGTCGGTGCCCTGGCCTTGCCGGAAAACGCAGCTGCTACATCGCTGAGCGTGCTGTCCGACTGCGGTAATATGTCCTCGCCGACCATTCTGTTCATACTGCAGCGCCTATTGGCAGAAAATGCGCCTGGTCCCTGCGTTGCGCTGGCGTTTGGTCCGGGACTAGTTGTCGAAGCCGCGCTGCTGATCTAATAAGGGACTGGGTGGATAGACCAAACACGTGGACACGTCTACGTGCTCCGGACAAACGATGAAGCATGAACACTGCGAAGTTGGCCCGCGATCAGTTGCGAGTGCGAGGAGTGGTGCAAGGTGTGGGCTTTCGTCCGTTTGTGTTTCGCCTGGCTGTGCAATATCAACTGAGTGGTTGGGTTTGTAACACCCAAGGCTCGGTGTTGATTGAGGTTCAAGGCTTGCCCGAGCGGCTTGAACAATTCCGAGTCAGCTTGCGTTCTCAACTCCCGCCGCTGGCCCACATCGATGCGATTGAGTGCAATGGGCTCCAGGTAATAACCACAGAAGTTGGTTTTCAAATCCTGGAGAGCCAACTCGCACCTGCGGCATCCACTCCCATCCCGGCGGATCTCGCTCCCTGCCTTGCCTGTTTGAAGGAACTGGGTGATCCAGAGAATCGTCGCTATCGGTATCCATTCCTGAACTGCATGGACTGCGGTCCTCGATTCACGATCATCGAAGGCTTGCCGTACGATCGTGCACGCACCACCATGCGTGAATTTGAGATGTGCGCGGCTTGCATGGCTGAATATAGTGATCCAAGTAATCGTCGCTTTCACGCTCAGCCCATTGCGTGTCCCGATTGTGGACCTCAAGTTTGGTGCTGGTCGCGCGCCGCGGCCGTACATACGAATCAACATGCGCGAGCCAACGTGGTTGGTGACTGTCAAGGCGAAGCTGCGATCGCTGAGTTTTTGATCAGGTTGGTCAGAGGCGAGATCATCGCTGTCAAAGGCGTGGGAGGCTTTCATTTGGTTTGCGATGCTACCAACGAGTCCGCCGTCCACCGGCTGCGTCAGCGCAAAGGCCGCTTGGAAAAACCCTTGGCCGTGATGGTTGGAACGCTGGCCCAGGCACGGCAGTTCGCTGAGGTCAGCCAGGCTGAAAGTGAGTTGCTCACTTCGTCTGCGCGACCGATCGTGCTGCTGCGCAAGCGTTCGTCTGCGACAATAGTGGCTGATAATGTGGCACCTGGTAATCCATACATCGGAGTAATGCTGCCCTATTCGCCGCTTCATCATTTGATGATCGAGCCGGGAAGACCGCTGGTAATGACTTCGGGCAATCGAAGTGAAGAGCCGATTGCCTGGTGCAATGATGAAGCCGTGGAGAGGCTAAATGAAATCGCAGATGCTTTCTTGATGCACAACCGCTCTATACATGCTGTGTGCGATGATTCTGTGATGCGCCTGACGTCACACGGTCGACCAATTCCCCTGCGGCGCTCGCGTGGCTATGCACCGTTGCCGATTGGAATGCACGCGCGTGATGGTAGCTGCGTATTGGCTGCCGGAGGAGAACTGAAAAACACCTTCTGTATTGCCCGCGATGACTATGCACACGTTAGCCAACACATGGGCGATACGGACAACGCAATTACTCTGACAGCCCTCAATCGCAATGTGGATAGCCTAAGTAAGTTGCTGGATGCCAAGCCGACGCAGGTGGTGGCCGATCTGCATCCGGCTTATTTGTCGACGCAATGGGCCGAGCGATACTCGGCTGAGCATCGAATTCCCTTGCTCAAAGTCCAGCACCATCATGCGCATGTGGCCGCCTTGGCCGCAGAGCATCGCTGGCCGATCGAAGATCCACTGCTTGCCGTATGCTTTGATGGTACGGGTTACGGTGTGGATGGCACGATCTGGGGTGGGGAATTGTTGTTGATGCAAGGCACCGAATGCCGGCGTTTGTGTTCACTCAGCCCCATGCCTCTGCCCGGTGGCGATGCCGCGATCCGCAAACCGTATCGAACAGCGCTGGCGTATCTACATGCATGTGGCATCGCCTGGTCGGACTGCCCCGCGTGTACTCAGCCTGCGACCAGTAGCGAGTTGAAACTGTTGGAACAACAACTGCAACGCAACCTGCAATGTCCGCTGACCAGCAGTATGGGACGATTGTTTGATGTGATTGCGGCTTTGACCGGGATTCGGCAGAGCGTCAGCTACGAAGCGCAGGCGGCTATGGAACTGGAGCATTTGGCGGTCGAGTACTTGGCTCGATCTGGCGCGGAGCGTGAGTTGGATGCCTATCATTTTGGTTGGTCGGGTGGAGAGAGTGACGCTCGCGTCGGGCCCGTTATCCGCGCCGTGGTGGACGACGTAGCGGATGACGTATCGAGGACAGAAATCACAGTGGACCTTCCGCGGGCCGCGATGATGGCCGCCAAGTTTGTGGTGGCGGTTGCGGAGTTGATCGCCAGCTGGGCGGGACATTGGGCCGATCAATCGACTGCCCGCACCGTTGGGCTGACCGGCGGTGTCTTTCAGAATGCACTGCTATTGGACTTGGCGGTGGAAGCCATTGAACGGGTTGGTTGTCGAGTGCTTGTGCACCAGCAGATTCCGCCCAACGACGCCGGCATCTCGCTCGGCCAAGCTCGCCTAGGTATGCGAGCGCTCTGGTAGCCGATCTCGCCAGAGATTGGAATGTTGTAGCCGATCTCGCCAGAGATTGGATGCGTGATGGTAGTTCATCCAAAGTCTGGCGACTTCGGCTACGGGGATGGGGTGAATCAAGCGTAGTTCATCCAAAGTCTGGCGACTTCGGCTACGGGGCCAGGCTCAAGTCGATCTTCAAAATGGTTTGGTCTTGGACTTCCAGACGCACGTCAAGCGCATTAAACAGGCTGACGATCTTTAGGAGCATGTCGATTTCAGCGGTGGCCTCTTCGGAGGTGTGGCCCTTTTCGAGCATGTTTTGGCTAATCAGTTGATCGCGATTGATCGACAAAGCTTGCGAAACCAGTTGGCCGTCGATGTGCAAACGCGTGTTGGCGGGTGCCTCGTCGGCGGGAGAATTTTTGGTTGGTCCGTCCTGCAACTTGCCCACAATCTCTTCAGCCAGGCGTTTGTTACTGGAAAGCACGGCAGTGTTTTCCCAGACGACCAGTGTCGGTGAAAAGTTGTATTGAACTGGAACGATCCAGTCTTCAGGCCGATCGGCATCCATGACAAATTGAGTCGTCACGGCCAGGCTGTTTCCTTCGTTGCTGACGATATCGATATCCAACTGAGGTTGTTGTTCCTGCGCGCCGGCGATGTTCAAGAACCCAATCAAGCTAAAGAAAATACGTTTGAGCTGTGGCCGCATTTTGTCGGCGTCTTTGAGCGTGGTCACGAGCGCAAACGCGGGAAGTTTGATCTTCGGTTCGGCTTCTGGAGCGTAGCGACCATCGTTGGGCACGACGATAATCTGCGAGCCAGGTTCGATTGCGCCCAGGATCTCGTCGCCGAAGTCTCGGCCGGAGAACAGCGTCGTCAAGGTAGCGTCGGCTTGGGCAAGTTGATCGTTGACAGTCTGGCCAAACAGATCGCCTGCGTAGCGCCACAGCTTTGATACATCGCGATGCGCAGCCAATGTTGCATATGGTTGACCTAATTGCAGCAATGGTGGCGCTGACCCAGCCAGGTCTTTTCCAAAGAAGAACTCATAGTCACTCGAGCGCACCGCTCGTGGAGTAGGCGTGGAGAGCACCAGTTTCAATCGATCATCGGCAGCCCGTAACGAACCGGATAAGGTCGCCGTGTGACGGAGGACAGAGAGCACTCCTCCGACCAACAGTTCAGCAGCGAAGTTGTCATCGGGCCGTTTGAAAAGTCCTTTGGCAATGCCCTTTCTGCGCAGTTGTTCCAAGTCCACATAGGTCCACAGCACTAGGACGTCCGTCGAGCTGGCTTTGGCGGCGAGCTGCTGGGCGCGAGCCGCTTCAAAGTGTTTTTGAGAACTGAGCGTCTCCGTTGGACGAGCAGCGAGATTATCGGCCAGCGTTTTGCCCAATTCACTTTTATTGGTAATCACTAGCCACTTGTCCATAGCGGCCACGATGGCATCACCGATCTGATAGGCAGCCACATCGCGATAGGTAACTTGTTTGAACTCGCGGTTGTTGCTCTTGGCATCTTGCGCCGCGATAGATTCCAGCTTGGCATACAGATCAGCGCACGTACTTTTGCTGTCTGTTTCAGCCAGTAGAGCGGCACCTTCTGTCTGGGCATCGACCGCCAAAACCCAACCGCCATGTGTAGCGCGAGCCAAAGCATCGGTCAAGCGTTCACCCAACGCAACTTCGGCCAGCGTTACACCTCCGCGAACTTTCATCGCTTCCGGACTCCGCCAGATTTGCCGAAACACATCCGTGGTCGTAATCGACTTGACCAAAGGCAACTTCAACAACGATTCGCTATCGCGGCCTTCGATATAAATGATGGTCGAAGCAGGCAAGAACTCAGCCACTGTCGATTCCGGCGGCGCGGCATGGAGCGAACAAGCCCAGGACCATGTACAACACAAACAAATTATCGATCGTAAGCGTAAAGCCAGCATCGCGGTTCTCCCAGAAGGTTGGATACTATTGTAGCCGGAGCAACTGGCCCGCTATGATGAAGGCGTTCAAATCGAGCCAAGTTGTAGGTCATGGACCTCGAAGTGTTGAGACAAATGGAACCGACACCCGAACAGCAAGAAAAGTGGGACTTGGAGCAGATCAAACAGAGCCATAGCCGTTTGTTTGCTCGACCCATCAGCACCCACATGCGGCAATTGCTCTCAAAGCAAGCCTACGGCAACATAGAAGCGACCCAGAGTTTGCGCGAGGTTTGGGATGCGATCGTCGGAGATGTTCTTGGCAAAGCGTCACGGCTGGGGCGCATTTCGCGCGGAGCGCTGCTGATCGAAGTTAACTGCAGCCAAGCTTGCCAGGAGCTTTATTTTCAAAAGCCGCGCATTCTGAAAGCTCTAAAAGAGCAACTGCCCGAGCAACGCATTTCGCGACTGACCTTTAAGGTAGTCGCGTTCGATACTTGAGCACTCCACCATGTCGGAGCATGGCTGAAAACGTCGGCAAATGCTTATGCTAGCAAATGCAGTGGAATAATCGGCATGTTGGTGCGCGAAGCATTTTCGCTGTGATTGTTCGCTAGCGTGGTCGATTCTTGGATGTACGCTCGCGGGAAAGGATTTCCCAGTCATGGTAATTCGAAAAGGAATTCGGTGCGATGAAGACAATGCTCGGCATACGATGGGCGGCTTGCCTGAGTGCGGTAGTGGCGGCGAGCGGATTTGCTAGTTCGATTGGTGAGCTCCACGCGGCTCCGCCTGAGCGACCCACGTTCAATCACACAGCGGATCCTCGGCCCAATATTCTGCCGGATTGGATCTACAACCACCACGTGCCCTATCGAGCTCGGTACAATCGCCCGACTTATCATGTCGGCAAGGCTTTGTACTACGTGGTTTCGCCAACCAGTCAAGAAGCTCTGGCTTGGGAAGAAAATCTGGCTCGCGGCAGGTACAACGGCCACAACTGCCCGCCATTGTGCAAGGGCTTCTTCTATCCCAAGCCATGGGAAGTACTGAACACCGGACCGCGGCCCAACGTCACTACGGCCTCGACGGTTGTTCCAGCTGTGCCACCCAGGGTCCAGGAAGAGCAAGCCAAGGAAGCGCTGGAGGCTGGGGCTGAAGTGGTTCCAAAGCCCAATTAAAACGCAAGCGGCTCGGGCACACACGCGCGCCGAGCCGCTTTGAGATTATTTTGCGGTGGGGGACAGGTCGATTAACCCATCGGGCCCAAGGACATACTGGAATCGACAAACATCTCAGGCTTGCGAGTCTGAGTGGGAACGCCACATTCGGCGAGCACTTTGTCGATCGCATCTTGAGCGGCAGAGACCAACGCGTCGCGAGTCATCCCCGAACTGTTGTTGGTGTGACCCATCGGAGTGATTGGTCCCTTGTAGCCAGCTTTGGCAAAGTGCGACACGATCTTGATATTGTCGATCACGCCGCCTAGACCTGGCATCAGGCGATTCTTGGTCGTTGCCTTCTTAACGTCGACCTTGTCCGAGATGTCGGCGATGCGCAGCGAGTGCACTCGGTCTGCGGATAGTTCGGCCAGTTGCTCAAAAGTGCCGCCACCGACATGGAAACTCCAGGTATCCAGAGCTAAACCAACGTTTTTGGCTGTGCAAGCGCGGAAGAGTGCCAAGAAGCCCTCGACATCGTTGACGAATTTGAATTCCTTGCCCGCGCCCGCATCACTGCTAGCCGAAAACAGCAGAGCCACGTTCAGTTCATGGCTGGTGAAGATCTGAGCAACTTCGTCGATTCGCTTGCGAACGGCGTTGAAATATTCGTGGTAGGGAAGGCGATCGGTGCCGGCGGGAATTCGCAGTAAACCGGTGGTCGCGCCAACTCGGCTGGCGATTTCAGCCGCTTCTGGCAAAGCAGCCAACTTGGTGGCATAGACTTTGTCGTCGTCGTCCAAGTCGATCGGGGTCTCGAAGCCGCCGATCTTGATCTTTGCGCTCGTGATGAACCGGGCAGCCTTCTCGAAGGTGGCGCGTTGGCTGCGTTTGACCAGATCGGCCATGTCGATTTCAATTCCCTTGAAACCATATGTCAGGGCCAATTCGATCAATTCGCTTTGACGACCGGAAACTCCGATCGCCAAAGGATTCAGGTTCTTAAACATTCTGTTCTCCAGGAAATTTTTGGCATCTATTTGCTAGGGGCAATAGTATGCCACATTTCCTGTTTTTCATCCAGGGTAGATTTAAGCGGCGCAAGCGATGGGCCAAGGGGGAGCGGCCGGCTACCACTTGGGCTTCTCGCCACGCATCCAATCGCCGACCGAAGCTGGGTTGGAATCTTTTGATTTTGGCGTGCTCCACCAACTGCTCGAGTTGGCTCCCGTATCGCTGGGCGTGCTGCTCTTGGGTGGATTATCAAAGGGGTTCAAGAAACTAACCGTCTTGGTGAAGGCATTTTTGGTGCCTGTGGCCATGCTGCTGACCATCGAAGGTTTGTTGCTTTTGGCCTTGGGCTTGGCGACTGGCCAGCTAGGCAGCCAGGCGCTGACCCCCGACTTTTTGGCGGACGTAGTCACACCATTAGCGGCCGGCTTGCTCGAACTGCCAAACCAACCGTCGCTCGCATTGGAATGGGCGACAGGTAGAGCCAAAAAAACCAGCATCCAGGCTAGTAGAAGTGCGCGTAAATTCATTTTTTGCTTCTCCTGCATTGAGAGAGTCGATCTCCGATCATTTTGCGCAGGATCGTGTCAAAACCGGACAACCACGTCCAGAGCATTTTAGTGCCGTAGCCGATCTCGCCAGAGATTGGATGAATCAAGATTAGCGCGTCCAAAGACTGGCGACTTCGGCTACTTCGGTAGCTGAGCTCGCCAGAGATTGGCTGAATCGAGCTTGACGCGTCCAAAGTCTGGCGACTTCGGCTACAAGCCTATTCCAGGATCATTTCGTCGACCGTCTTGCCGCCTGGGATCATGGGTAGAACGTGCTCTTGATAGGGCACGCAGACATCCAGAACGTAGGGACCGGGGTAGTTGATCATCTCTTCCAGGGCACCACGCAGGTCGGCCTTCTTGCTAATGGTGGCCGCGCCGCAACCGTAGCCCTTCGCGATACCCACGAAGTCTGGGTAACGCTTGGTGACCATCGCATGCTTCTCAGTGATCCCGATGCCACTGGCTTCTTCGTGATCAATTGGTCCGAGATAAGTGTGCGCCCGGTTGCTACCCATAAAGCGGTCTTCCCATTGCACCACCATGCCCAAGTGCTGGTTGTTCAGCAGTAGCACTTTCACAGGTAATTTCTCGCAGAACAGCGTGGCTAGTTCTTGGATGTTCATCTGGAAACTGCCGTCGCCATCGATGTCGACTACCAGTGCCCCAGGGTGAGCTGCTTGCACACCCATGGCCGAAGGCAAACCAAAGCCCATCGTGCCCAGTCCCGAAGAGCTCAGCCAGCGTCGTGGCTGACGGAATTGGAAGAACTGAGCCGCCCACATTTGATGCTGACCTACGCCTACGGTAATGTAAGTTTCGCGATCCGCAGTCAGCTTGGACAGTTCTCGAATAGCGTGTTGCTGCAGAATCCCGTCAAACTTTTCATCGTAGTGGAAAGGGTACCTAGTCTTGAGTGATTTGCAGTTGGCTACCCATTCCGAAATATCTTCGGGGGCTTCGACAATCTTGTTTAGTTCATCGATGACATAGCCCACATCGCTGCAAACTGGAATGTGAGCGACCTTGTTCTTGTTCAGTTCGCTGGCATCGATATCGACGTGAATGATCTTGGCATTCTTGGCAAAGGCCTCCAGCTTGCCAGTCACGCGATCGTCAAATCGCACGCCGAGGGCAATCAACAAATCGCAATCGCGGACGGCATAGTTGGCATACGCCGAGCCGTGCATGCCGAGCATATCCAGCGAGAGTGGATCATCGTTAGGATAGAGTCCCAGTCCCATGACCGTCATGGTCACGGGAATGCCGGTCGTTTTGACCAGCTGCCGCAAAGCCGCGGATGCTTCGGCAGCGATTACACCGCCACCGACATAGAGAATCGGACGCTTGGAATGTTTGATGGCTGCAGCTATTTGTCGAATCTGCTCGGGGCGAGCATGCGGAACTGTCGCGCGGTAGCCTGGTAAATTCATACCGACGTCATCGGGCACTTCGCATTGATCCATCTGCACATCTTTGGGCATATCAATCAAGACAGGCCCCGGCCGACCGGTGGTGGCAATATGGAACGCCTCTTTCATGACGCGCGCCAAGTCGTCGATCTGGGTCACCAAGTAATGATGTTTGGTAATGCCCCGACATACTTCCACGATCGGCGTTTCTTGAAAGGCATCGCTACCGATCGAGTGAGTCGGCACTTGGCCGGTGATCGCAATCAGGGGAACACTGTCCAGTTTGGCATCGGCAATGGCCGTTACCAGGTTAGTGGCTCCCGGTCCGCTGGTCGCCATCACTACGCCCGGTCTGCCGGTGCTGCGAGCATAACCTTGTGCCGCAAATGCTCCGCCTTGTTCATGGCGGGGCAGAATTGTCCGCAGGTGTGCACCGTACTTGGTTAGCGACTGGTGCATAGGCATCGAACACCCACCCGGATAAGCGAAAATCACTTCCACGCCGTGATCCACCAAGGATTTGACCAGGATGTCTGCACCGGTCATTACTTGTGTACCACGTTTCGTTTCCACAGAAGCCATTTCGCCAAACTCCAAAGTAGGGGGTGGATTTAAAGACCAGAGACTTCCAGAATACGGCCACCGGCGTGTTTGTTCAACACTTAAACTCCCCTCTATGATAGGGAATTTGGCTGCGTGGTTCGCGAAATTCTGGCAATTGCCCTAGGCGGCATGTTGGGCTCGCTGGCCCGATACTTCTTGAGCGGTTGGCTGCGCAGCTTTCATCCAACCTGGTTACCGCTGGGGACATTGCTAGTTAACGTTATCGGTTGCCTGGCAATCGGTTACCTGTTCAAGTGGTCCACGCAGAAAGAACTAGTTGGCACCTGGTGGGAATTAGGGCTGCGCGTCGGCTTATTGGGCGGCCTGACTACCTTCAGCAGTTTTGCGCTGGAAGTGGTCGTAGCCTGGCAATGGCAAGCTCGACCGCTGCTGGCCATCGGTATCTTGCTAGCCCACGTGCTCTTGTGCGTGGGCGCGGTGCTCGTCGGCATGGCCATGGTCGGGAAATAGCCTTTAATTCCTACTCCTACTCGTACTCCTACTCCTACTCGTACTCCTATTCGTACTCCTATTCGTACTCCTATTCGTACTCGTACTCGTACTCCTATTCGTACTCGTACTCGCTGCCGTTTCGAGTACGAGTAGGAGTACGAGTACGAGGACTAACGTCTTGCCACGTGAGCTCGTACGCCAAGCACTACGGTAGTACGCGGATTTTACATCATGGAATTCAACATTCAGCAGTTTTCCGCTGGAAGTTGTCGTGGCCTGGCAGTGGCAAGCCCGACCGCTGCTGGCCATCGGTATCTTGCTAGCCCACGTGCTCTTGTGCGTGGGTGCATTACTCGTCGGCATGGCCATGGTCGGCAAAATGACAGCGACGTTGGAAAGCCTTTGATTCCTACTCCTACTCCTACTCCTACTCCTACTCCTACTCCTACTCGCAGCCGTTTCGAGTACGAGACTACCGTCATGCTACCTTCGTTGGTACTACGGCAACACTCGGATCTTTATGTCGCGGAATTCGACGGGTGCCCCTTCGGATTCCAAGCAGAGGTAACCGGTGGCGGGCTGACAATCTTTGCCGCCTGAAACCTCCTGGCCGTTGACCCACAAACGAACCTCCCCGTTTATCGCCCGCACGTAATAGTGGTTCCACTGATTGATGCCCAGGCTCAGGTTCTTGCGAGGAAAACTGCGACGGCCATCGGGGGCGACCGGCTCAAACGGAGTCATTTTGCTCTTGGCCACGGGGAACACATCGCCGTGGGTAGTAAACCAATCTGCCTTCTTGCCCGTGCTTTTCTCGTAGCTTTCCGTGTATCCATGATCGAGCACTTGCACTTCGATACCAACCGACGGCAGCGCACCAGGCTTTAGGCCAGCCATGCCTTCGGCCGAGGCCCACAGAAAGATGCCTGAGTTCCCACCACTGGATAGATGTCGCCATTGGCAGACAAGTTCAAAATTGGTGTATTGAACTTTCGAACGTGTGATACCTACCGGTTGCCCCGTACACTTGGCCAGGCTGCCTTCCCAAGTCCAAGTGGTCGGTTCCAGGTTGACTCGTTCAAAATCGGCTTCAGTCAGTGCTACCCAACCGGGACCTTGGCCATCGATGTGGGCCTGGGTGACACCTGGGATTTCTTGCGCATTACAACACCTCTGACCTAAACAACTCAACTGCCAGACAACTAGAATTGTGGATATGCTCAAAGCGACGCGCATGATCGATTCTCCGGGGCTGAATTACATACCCAGTTAAAGTTGACTGAAACACGATGCGAATATTGGTTTACTGCGTAACGCTGCTGGTAGCAATCAGCTCGCCAGCGCTGGTCGCTCAAGAGGCTCAGCCGCTAACGCCTATCGTAACCGAGCAACTTCATAATGTTTGGCAGCTCTCACCGCGTGTGATCAGCGGCAGTGAACCGGAAAACGAAGCTGCCTTTGCGGAACTTGCCAATCTTGGCATTAAAACCATCGTCAGCGTCGATGGTATTCAACCACAAGTCGAGCTGGCCAGAAAGTACGGCCTGCGCTATGTGCACGTGCCGATCGGTTACGACGCTATCGACCCTGCGGCTCAAGGTAGCCTCGTCCGCACGGCCAAAGAGATTGAGGGCAAGATCTACGTGCATTGTCATCATGGCAAACACCGCGGCCCCGCCGCCGCTGCAGTTTTATGCCGTGCCGACGACGGTCGCTCTGCGACCCAGGCCAGGATGATTCTCGAAAAAGCCGGTACTAGCCGAGAATACGCAGGCCTGTGGCGCGATGTCGAAGCGTTCCATGTTCCCGCTGATTTTCAGAAGTTACCCGCCCTGGTGGAGCGAGCGCAGGTCGATTCGCTGACAGCGTCGATGGCCAACATCGATCGGATCTTTGATCGCCTCAAGCAACTGCAACAAAACAAATGGCAGGCCTTACCGGATCACCCCGACCTGGTCGCCAAACAAGAGGCTCTACAGCTGGAGGAGCTGTTTACCGAATCGGCACGCCTGGCGAGCGGTGAGCTGAAAAGCGGACTGGCCCACAGCGCCCAGTTGATCGAGCAACTTCGTTCTGCACTTACTAACCCCGATTCGGCCATCGCCGACGCATCGATGAAAAAGCTGAGTAGTCAGTGTACGGCTTGTCATCAGACTCATCGTAATAACTGATGACGAGCTTGTAGAGCAGCTGTCCTCAGCTGCTCAGAACCCTCTAACCAAAGCTTCTTCCGACCAACAGACCATTACAGGCGAGCGACTTGCCGGGTGCGGAGCGGCTGGGGACAGCCGCTCTACATCGCCGCTCTACATCGTAGAGCAGCTGTCCTCAGCTGCTCAGAACCCTCTAACCAAAGCTTCTTCCGACCAACAGACCATTACAGGCGTGCGACTTGCCGGGTGCGGAGCGGCTGGGGACAGCGGCTCTACATCGCCGCTCTACATCGTAGAGCAGCTGTCCTCAGCTGCTCAGAACCCTCTAACCAAAGCTTCTTCCGGCCATCAGACCATTACAGGCGAGCGACTTGCCGGGTGCGGAGCGGCTGGGGACAGCCGCTCTACTAAAGCTTAACTTTGCGGAGAATCACGATGCAATCGGCTTCGATGTTGTCGCCGCTTTGGCCGAAGATGTTGGCCGCTTGAGTGTCACGCAACTCGAGATTGTCGATGCCAACTTGTTGCTCCGTTGGATCCTGCTTGGCCGCTTCGTATTGAGGAACGAGTCCCCCGATGGTCGCTTGCGGGTCGTCCAACTGAATCATGCGCGAGTAGTTCTTATTGGCACCGCTGCGACTGCTGCGCTGCAAGGCGGTCATGATCTTGTTGGTTGTTTCGGGCACGACCGTGGTCATCATCTTGACGCCGGGGTAACTGGCTTTGTCCGACTGCAACTGTACGTACAGTTTGTCATTGACCGTGGCGCTGGAGCGGATGAACATGAGCGCTACTTCAGCTCGATCATCTTGTGGAGGATCGCCTGGAATATTCTGTTCGATCAAAGTCCGCAACGTGTCTCGGTCGACGATAAAATCTTCGGCCCCACTTATACCGAGCTGACCAAGTAATTGATCAAACTTGCCTGCTTTCCAAGCTTCTTCGCTCATCTGCACATCGATCATGTACAGCAAACTAATCTGCATGGCATTTTGCAGTTGATGCAATTCGCTGGGTGAACGCCGAGAGGTATCGACCAGCTGATTTTCCGCTGGTTGCTCGGGTACTGGTTGCTCGCGTATTGGCCCATCAACGTCGGCGGGTTGGGTAGCAGTTGGGATGGAGGCGATGCCATTGATCGCTGCTGGTTGGCGACCGGGAATGATTGCTAGCGCTAGCACAGAGGCTGCCAGGGCGGCGGCGATCATCCACCAACCACCTTGCTCCGATCGAACTTTGGGTGCCGAAGTCGCAGGACTGGTAGCGCTGGGACCCAAGGGTCTGACCTGAGTGTCGCCACGCCGAACATGGTGTTCAGCCGACAAACCTTCATGCGCGGCCACTTGTCTAGCCTGGGCAATCACACGCTCGGCCAAGCCGCTGAGATTTTTTGTAGTCTCCAGCTCCTTGAGGCTGGCACGCATTTTGGTAAGCTGGCTAAGCCACAGCGCGGCGTCAGCATTCTGGCTGAGCAATTGCTCCGCCTGCTGCCGCTCGGAACCTTCCAGCGCATCGTCAAGATACGCTGAGATCAGTTCACGTTCTAGTTCGCTTAACTTGCCCATCACACCTAAAGCTCCGAAGCGGCCAATCCGCCTCGATGACCGACGATTTTTCAAAACTGCAATCTAGCGATTGCCAAGGCCGGTCGCAATCTCTTCCCACACAGCAACTTACTGAGTTTCTGACCTGGGAATTTTGGCCCATGCTACTGTGATGCAGTGGCTGACCCATAAGTTCCAGCGATTGTTGCTATCGTTGTGTGGGATTTTGAGATTTTTGTGAGTACGTCGCCTGGGCGGCTTGAAGATCGGGGGACCGATGGCGGCCGGGGCGCGAGCGTCCGGTTATGATGATTGTCGGGAGCGGCGATAAAATTTGCCGTTTGTTCCAATTGAATCAAGCTTGCTGGATATAGTGCCGATTAACAGCCCAGGAGACAGGTAGTCGCAACCGCCCACAAGCGGCAGCGGTACCTGGTGTCGGCGTGCCCCCTTGTGAGTGGTGAGGTACCTTGACGCTCTGCTAAGAGACCGTTACACTTCGGCATGGTAAACCTTGGCTTGCAAATGACTTACGACAATTGCAAGCGGACTTTTGGGAGCATGCCAAGTGACGAAGAAAGAGATCGTTCGTACGATTTCCGACAAGACGGGACTTACGCAGTTGCAGATCAAGGAGATCGTGCAGCTCACGTTTGAAGGTATTGTCGAAACTCTCCTGGAGGAAGGGCGTGTTGAACTGAGAAACTTTGGGGTGTTTCAGGTCAAGACGCGCAAGGCACGGCAAGCTCGCAATCCTCGAACTGGTCGACAAGTATCAGTTCCAGCCAAAAGCGTGGTCGTCTTCAAGCCCGGCAAAGGCATGGAGGCGCGCGTGAAGCTAGCGGATGAGCAGGGGCTTGCCGAGCGCTTGGAACGAATGGGGGCTGAAGCCGAGAAGGCGGCATCCCAAGATTCAGAAATTGAAGAAGAATCAACCCAGTTTTAGCCGCTGCAACCAGCGATCGTGTTTTTGAGCTAAATCGCACAAGACGATCGATTGGTAGCTGCCTAGGGATGCCTGAACGAATTCACGGAGGAGTTGACGATGCGACGTTGGTTACTCGCAGCAATGTTGTTGGGTTGTTTGACCGCTTCGGGATGCGCTATTCCGATCTACTCGGCTCTGCCAGAACGTCGTGCAGAACAACTGATCTATACATCTGAAAACTTGCGCCTGTTGATTCAAGAATGGGAACGCTTCTGGTTCCTGGATCAACCCGACCACATGACGCCTTATCGCGTCCACGGTGGCGTGATCTAGTCGGCAACAATTCACATGTAGCGGAAGTCGTCAAGGCTTTCGGATTTGCTCGCGTAGCGGAAGCCGTCAAGGCTTTCGGGCATTCTCGTAGCGGAAGCCGTCAAGGCTTTCGAATGCAAGGAGCCAGAGGCCAGCCAGGCTTTCGAACAAGCACTTTGCTTTCGCCCCCCGGGGGGGGCTGATGCACGAAATGCTTGACGCATTCCGCTACAGAGTCAGCAACCTCTTGGTAGCGGCGCTGCTAACTAGCTTTCGAGCGTAGGGTAAGGCGGTTCTTGCTTTTGCAGTTCAGCCAGGGCATTGCCTGCTGCGCGCTGCTCGGCGTCTTTCTTGTTCCGCCCCCATGCCGGTGTGAAGCGTTCCTTGCCCAGCACGGCCACGATCTGAAAAGCCTTGGAGTGGTCTGGGCCGCGTTCGCCAACGAGTTGATAGCTGGGTGCTATCCCCAGCTGCCGCTGGGCCAAATGTTGCAAGGCCGATTTGTAGTTGCCAATCGAATGGCCCTTAACTGCTGCGACCAGTTCCTCGGCCATTGTCCGCAAGACAAAATCGCGAGCCGGTTCCATGCCGCCGTCCAAATAGATCGCGGCCACCATCGCTTCAAATACATCGGACAGTAGGCTCTTGGGCACGCCGGTTGCCGACTGCATACCTTTGCCAAGAATCAGGCATTCTTCTAATCCCAGTCGGCGGCTGATTTTGGCACAGCAGCGACGGCTAACCACAGCTGACTTGACCTGCGTCAGCTCGCCTTCCAAATACTCGGGATGCTGAGCAAACAACCATTCGCAAATGGCGAAGCCGAGAATCGCATCACCAAGAAACTCCAGGCGTTCGTTGGACTGGAGGCGACTAGCCGCACCAGAGGCGTGCGTCAGTGCGGATACAGCGATGTTATAATCGCGAAAGTTATAGCCAATCCGCTGCTGGCATAATGCAACTTTCTCTTCGTGAGTCGGGCCTGCAGGCGTAGCGGAGTCTTGCATTATAGAAAGTGGGCTGCAGTTTCCTTTAGGATCTACGTGAGTCAAAGTGGGAACTTACCCTCCATCCGGATTCTTGTCAACGTATTCTAAAGGGGCTTAGCAAAATAACATCTGTACTTACGCAATATATGGCGTTGCCCCTTGTTTCAATTCTATCTGGCGGGACAATCCCAGCGTAAAGCGCGAGCTCAAGCAGGCCAACCCTGCTTTATGGGGTTCACGGGGCGCCAATCCTTCCGTTTCCATTTCACTAAAACCATCTCTAACCATCTCTCATGACCGACAGTCTACTGTACGAAAATCCACTCATCACACGTTACGCCTCGAAAGAGATGGCTCGACTGTGGAGTACGCATAATCGCTCTGTTCTATGGCGAAAACTCTGGATTGTCTTGGCCGAGTGTCAGCAGGAACTCGGACTGCCAATTACGACCTCTCAAATCAACTCGCTCAAAGCCGTTGTCGACCAGCCCAATCTCGACGTGGCTGCGCGTTATGAAAATGAACTGCGCCATGATGTGATGGCTCATATTCACGCCTTGGGTGAACAAGCTCCCGAGGCGCGAGCGATTATCCATCTGGGTGCCACCAGTTGCTACATAACCGACAATGCCGACTTGATCCTGATGCGCGAAGCCTTGCAGATGATCGCCCGCCGACTGGGGCAAGTAATTGCGACCTTGGGCGAGTTCGCTTCGCAGCATCGGGCATTGCCCTGTCTGGCTTTCACACATTTGCAAGCGGCCCAACCCACCACGGTCGGCAAGCGCGCTTGTTTGTGGGCTTATGACTTAGTGCTCGACTTGCACGAGATCGAGCACCGCTTGGAAACGTTATTGGCTCGCAGCGTCAAAGGCACCACGGGAACCCAGGCCAGCTTCCTCGAGCTCTTTCAGGGTGATCACGCTAAGGTTCGAAAACTGGAAGCGATGGTGGCTGAGCGACTGGGCTTTGCAGGTAGTTACGCAGTCACCGGTCAAACGTATCCACGCAAGATCGATAGCCAGGTCGTCGATGCACTTAGTGGAGTGGGCCAGAGCTTGCACAAGATTGCGACCGACCTGCGCATCCTGTCGCATCGCAAAGAGATTGATGAACCGTTTGGTCAACATCAAGTGGGTTCTTCGGCCATGCCCTACAAACGCAATCCCATGCGCAGCGAACGCATTTGCTCGCTCGCGCGATACGTCACCAGCTTGCAGACTTCGACCGCCGCGACTGCATCGACTCAATGGCTCGAGCGTACGCTCGATGACAGTGCAAACCGACGCCTCGTATTGCCACAGAGTTTCTTGGGCATCGATGCTTGCTTAATCTTGATGCAAAACGTGGCCTCAGGTCTGGAAGTCTACGAAGCCACAATAACTCGTCATCTGCTGGAAGAGTTACCGTTTATGGCCAGCGAGAACATCATGATGGCCGCAGTAGCTGCCGGTGGCGATCGACAAACGCTGCATCAAGTCATTCGTGACCACAGCCAACAAGCTGGCACGCGCGTCAAACGCGAAGGCGCGAGCAACGATTTGATCCAGCGCCTGGCGCAGGATTCTCATTTTGCCGGCATCAACCTCGGTCAGTTTATGGATCCAGCCAAATACGTGGGCCGCGCACCTCAACAGGTCGATGAATTCATTGCCGAAGTTGTAGGACCGATCCGGGCTCGCTACGATCAACCACCTCCTCCCACTGAACTGCGAGTCTGAGCCCACTATGAGTTTATTGCCAATTGCGGTGCTGATCTCTGGTGGTGGCACGACGCTACGCAACCTGATCGCCTGGCGCGACGCTGGCAAGCTGGGCGTTGATTTCAAACTGGTCGTTAGCAGTCGAGCCTCAGCCGGTGGCATAAACTTTGCGCGCGAAGCGAAAATTCCTTTCGAAGTCATTTCGCGCCGGCAGGCTCAGTCGCCGCAATTGCACAGCGATCAACTCTTCAATCATTGCCGCAGCGCCGGCGTGGAGTTGATCGTTATGGGTGGCTATCTGGATCATTTGCTGATACCCGACGATTACATCAATCGCGTCGTCAATATCCATCCTTCGCTGATCCCTGCCTTCAGCGGTCATGGATTCTACGGCCTGCGCGTCCATCAAGCCGTGCTGGATTACGGAGCCAAGCTATCGGGCTGTACCGTGCACTACGTCGACAACCAGTTCGATCACGGCCCGATCATCGCTCAAAGCGCCTGTGAAGTGCGCAGCGATGATACTGCCGAGTCGCTCCAACGCCGCGTATTTGACTTAGAATGTACGCTGTATCCAGAAACCATCGCCCACATTGCCGCCGGCCGAGTTCGTATCGACGGCAGAAAAGTAACTGTGGCATAGGCTTCCAGCCTGTGTAGTTCTGGCATAGGCTTCCAGCCGGTGGGAAGTGGCATATTCGTCCAGCCCATACGAGAATCTACATACCACTAGAATCCCCGTCCTCGCACCTCATCAGAACCACCTCTCCATGAAGACCATAACGTCGCTGGCTGTTTTGCTGCTCTGCGTTTCACTGTCGACCGCCGCTGAACCGATCCAGCATTCATTGTTCATTGCTGGTCCGAACTTCACCGGTATTCTCGATGAGCAAATGGAGATCAAGTGGGACTCGGGACAAAAGGGGGCGCGTGATGGTTACGTTCTGCCTAGTGGCAATGCGCTGATTGCCTGGCAAGGTGAAGTCAAAGAACTAACGCCAGCCATGGAAACTCGTTTCCACTACCAGTTAGCGGCCGACAATTCCGAAATCGGCACAGCGGTGCGTCTGTCTGATGGTAACACGCTGATTACCGAGCTAGGCAAGCGTCCGCGACTGATCGAAGTGGATGCTAGTGGAAAGGTAGTGGTCGACGTACCGCTGAAACCAGAGACCGATAACGCGCACATGCAAACACGCATGGCCCGCAAGCTGGCCAATGGCAACTACCTGGTCCCGCATCTCTTGGCCTTTAAAGTAAAAGAATATCGCGCCGATGGCCAAGTGGTGGCGGAAATCAAGACGGATCTGGACGTATTGGGTGGCCGAGCGCAAGAGAACTGGCCCTTTACCGCGATTCGACTCGCCAACGGTAACACGCTGACGACGCTGACGCATGGCAATAAAGTGGTGGAATGGGATGTGCAAGCCAAACCGATTTGGGTACTGACCAACGATGATTTGCCAGGACGACCATTGGTCGACCCCTGTGGTGCGCAGCGTCTACCCAACGGCCACACTGTTATCGCCAGTTATGGAGCGACTGAGGGTGTCAAGATTCTGGAAGTCAATGAAAAGAAGGAATTGCTCTGGAGTTATGCTGGTCCCTATCGCGCCCACGAATTGCAAGTTCTAACGACCAATGGCCAGCCGATCGAAGGTGCTCCACTGAAGTGACACGCGATTACTTGCTGGCGATCGAAACGACTTGCGATGAAACGGCTGCGGCCATCATCGATCGCCAATTGAACGTCTTGGCCAGCGCTGTGGCTAGTCAGCAAGCGGTTCATGAACGCTTTGACGGTGTCGTACCCGAACTGGCCGCGCGAGCGCATTTAGAACGCATCGTCCCGATCATTGATCAGTGTGTGACGGAATCGGCCTTGAGCCTTCCGGATCAATTGGCCGCCGTGGTCGTGGCTAGTGAACCGGGATTGCCTGGATCGTTACTTGTGGGCATGGCGGCCGCCAAAGCGTTGTGTGTCGCCTGGCAAGTGCCGCTGGTGGCGATCAATCACGTGCAAGCTCACATATACGCTTGTCAGTTTGGGCGCGAATCATCGATCTTTCCATGTGTGGGATTTGTCGTTAGCGGAGGCCATACCAATCTCTATCACTGCCATGGTCCAGATCAGTGGCAGTATCTAGGCGGAACGATTGATGATGCCGTGGGCGAAGCCTTTGACAAAGTCGCCGTTATGCTGGGCCTGCCCTACCCTGGTGGTCCCCACGTCAGTCGCTGGGCAGTCCAAGGCGATCCTAAGAAATATGCCTTTCCACGACCAATGCTCAGCGATCGCACCACGCTGAACATGAGTTTTTCAGGACTTAAAACGGCGGTGCGTTACCAGTTGCACGGTGTGGGCAGCAGCGATTGGAACGCGGCCGGGTTGAGCGATCAACAGCGCGCCGACGCGGCCGCCAGTTTTCAAGCGGCCGCCATCGATTGCCTGGTCGGCAAAGCGGAACTCGCCCTCAAGCGAACTCGCCTGCAGCGACTGTGCGTGGGCGGTGGTGTCTGCGCTAACGAATATCTGCGGGCCGCGCTTGTGCGCGTGTGCAAGAAGACCGGAGTCGAACTGATTTTGGCTGAGCCCGAACTATGCACCGACAACGCCGTTATGGGCGCGCTGGGTTGGGAAAAGTTGAACCGGGGACAAGCCACGCCCCTAGACATCGATATCCAACCCGGGCTGCTACGCTCATAGTCTACTTTCGCTCCGCGAAAGGAACACTGCTTTCGCGGAGCGAAAGGAGACGCTGGTTCGCGGAGCGAAAGGAGACTATACCAGTGCCAAACTGGCGCACAGGTGTGGGATCGAATCTTCATCCAGCAAGTGATGGACGTTGATGCGCTGCGCGATCAAGCGGGAGCTGGCTGACAAGTAGGCGTCGTTTTCGTAGTTATTGACGATGGCTGTGACCGAGTAGCCTTGGCGCTTCAACATGCCCAGGGCCAAAGCGGCTGCGTCATCCACTTCTTGAACGATAATGATGACGGTGGCTTGCCGCGACAGACGACTTTCCACTTCGATCAAGAAGTCGGGCAACTGTAAACCGTCGGTGCGTTCGATTCGGGCGAGTGTCTTGTGCAAATGCAAAAAGTGCTCCGGTCCGCGTCCCAGGGGAATGATGACTGGTCGCAGTCGATCGCTTTTTTGAAGCATGGCCGAGGCGCGACGGGCGGCTCCACGATCATGGAACTCGCGCAACTCTTCTTCGGCCATCCGATCGGCTGCATCGCGTCCGTTGCTAACCAAACCAAAGGGCTGTTGCATCTGCATGAGCGTATGCGCCATTGAGGCTGCGGCCGTTACTGCTAAATCACTACGGATCGGTTCATGGCGATCGGGATTGGATTGGCAATGCAAATCCAGCACAATAGTCGCGCCGGCCATGGTCGTCGGCTGATACTGTTTGCTCTGTAACGTCCCTGTGCGGGCAGTGGCTCGCCAATGCACACTGCGAAGCGGATCACCTGGTTCATAGCGACGCACGCCGGAGATCAACGTTGGATCTTCCATCAAACGGTAGGTCACGCGCACTTCTCCGACCGGTCGTTGGCTTGCCAAATCGTAACCGGCCAGCGGAATGATCTTGGGCAGAACCAACAGAGTTTCCGACTTGGTGATCGTTCGGAAACGTCGATGCAATCCAAAGACATCACCCGTCTCAGCGATCAGCGGACCGATCTGGTAATAGCCACGCCGATGAGCCTTGAGGCGATACGAGTGTATTTTGGGTTCGCGACTGGGTAAAGTAATCAGCCGCAAATTGCTGCCTTCGACCTGCAGCGACCGCGGCGGCCCAATCAGTGCGGCACGGGGCAGGACATCTTCCAGTAACATCCAAGTAATGGCCCAGCGGCTTTGATTCTCCAGGGTATAGCCGACCAGGATGGTTTGACCGATTTCAATTTCGTGAGTGCTCGACTTGCGAGTCGCCTTGAGATTGTCGGCCCATTGGCGCGAAAGCGTGCGCGTCACCCAATAGATGATTACCAGCACGTACGAGGCATACACTAACATACTGGCACCAGTCAGCAGGCCGACCAGTAACAGCAGCGCCATACCGACAAACGCACGCATGTTAAGTCAACATTCCTTCGCGGCCGGCACTGGATACCGTGGGCACCGCGATCTCGGAGATAATCTCATCCAAGACGCTCTGTGTCGTAATCTTACGCAGGCGGCTCTCGGGTTTCAGAATCAAACGGTGCCCCATGACCGCATTGGCAACTTTCTTGACATCGTCAGGAAGCACATAATTGCGACCCAACACAGCAGCCATGGCCTGCGAACTGCGCATCAGAGCGATTGAGGCTCGCGGACTGCCACCGAGTGCCAAGGCTTCGTGAGCGCGCGAATCGTGGACGATCTGCAACAAGTATTGCCGAACCTTGGGATCGACGTGCACATCACCAATACTCTTCTGAGCATCGATCAGGTCCTGCGCACTGGCGACGGCAGATAGCGAGTTGATCGGATGGTCGTGCTGCAACATATCCAGCATCCGACCTTCTTCCTCCAGCGACGGGTAGCCGAGCGAGAACTTCATCAGAAAGCGATCCAACTGCGCTTCCGGTAGTGGGAAAGTGCCTTCGTGATCGACCGGGTTCTGAGTGGCAATAACCAGAAACGGCGGTTGCAGTTGATGAGTTACTCCATCGACCGTTACACGCCCTTCAGCCATCGCCTCCAGCAGTGCCGCTTGCGTGCGCGGCGTGGTGCGATTGATTTCATCGGCCAACAGGATTTGCGTAAAGATGGGGCCAGCCCGAAATTCAAATTCGACAGTGCGCGGATTGAAGACCGAGGCGCCGGTCACATCGGTAGGCAATAAATCCGGCGTGCACTGGATGCGTTTGAAATTGCAACCAACACTCAAGGCCAAGGCACGCGCCAACATGGTCTTGGCTACGCCCGGCACATCTTCCAGCAGGATGTGACCACCGGAAAACCATGAGACCAGAGCGAGAATCAATTGCTTGCGTTTGCCAACGATCGCACGCTCGACGTTTGCGATCAGCCGCTTGGACAACTCGTTGACAGCAGTCACACCAGCCCCTTATCACCGTTGAAAGATCGGTAGTACCGTTCGCGGCATATTGAGAATCAGGCAAGCCATGGCTGTGCCGTATTCGCTGCTGTAAAAGTCAAACCAGCCTTGGTTGTCGGTCTTCAGTTGCAGCAAAATTCTGCGCAGCCGCGTGTACCACTGTTTCCACTGGTCGCCACCGCGATGCCAAAATGCTTGAACGGAATAGTAATGCGCATAATAAAAGAATGTTTCGCGCTGCAGTGAAGAGCAAGAGCCAAAGTTCTCGTGCAAGTATTTTATCGCCGCATCAATTTCCGACGAGTCGTAGATGCCAGCGTTGTACAGAGCCACCACGGCGGCCGCGGTCAAGGGAAATCGGCTTTGACCGCCGGACCGTTGGTACATGAATCCGCCGTCAGGATTTTGACTGCGGCGAATATAGTCGACCGCCCGATCGATCGTCTCTTTGGCCACCCCCACCCCGGCGTTGCGAGCAGCCCGTAGGGCCATGACCTGGCATACGGTTACCGACAGATCAGCATCGGTCGGCCGCGGATCGTAGCGCCAACCGCCTTGGTTGTTTTGTGATCGCACAATCAAATCCACGGCCGCTGACAATCGTGGTCGAACATCCAGCTTAGGATCCGTGCCGTGCAATTCGGCTAGAAACAAAGTACCAAATCCGTGCTCGTACATCGGTCCATGACTGGTGGCACCAGTAACTGTCAGGAAGCCACTTTCTTGCGAAGACCCCAAGACGTAGTTGCCAATCCTTTGCAACGCGGAACCCGCTTGTCCGATACCGGATCGAACTCCGCGACTCATCAGGGCCAAACCGGCCAACGAGCACACACCCACGTTGCGACCGGTTTCATTTCTCCCCAGGCTACCCTCTTCCGTTTGTCCGTTGAGCAACATCATCAGCCCAGATCGGACCGCCTGGTCGACGTCCTGCGTGTACAGTTCGTCAAAGTCATTTCGAGCGGGCAACTCGTCGGCCCAGGGGCTCGCCTCGAGCAGACTGGTCAGCCCGGGCGAACCCAATCCAAGCGCGAGAGC
The DNA here is from genome assembly GCF_056494185.1 of Rania fehmarnensis. Taxonomy (NCBI): domain Bacteria; kingdom Pseudomonadati; phylum Planctomycetota; class Planctomycetia; order Pirellulales; family Pirellulaceae; genus Rania; species Rania fehmarnensis. The sequence goes on along the minus strand of NZ_CM151398.1, from coordinate 5,990,303 downwards.
CCCACCGCAAGTCGTACCGCGCACAAAGGTCCGCCGATTGAGCGCCCTCGAGTTACTTGGCCAGGGCACGATAATAAGCCTCGATGTCTTCGCGGTAACCTGGCAGGAATCTTTCGACCATGCGCGACTGCATCTGTTCACGCATGCGCTCAGGCAAGCTGCCCCAGGCGCTGCGCTGCAGGGCAGTTGGATCATTCAAGTCGATGACCACTTGGCGATTACCCAGTGGTGACGATCCCGGCTGGCTCTCGCCGCTGGGTTGGTTCCCACCAGCAGTTGGTGGATCGCCGCCCGGTTGGCCGGATTGATTGCCGTTTCGATTCGGCGAAGTTGGCGCACTAGAATCCGCGGGAGTGCCTGCCTTGTTGGCCAACTGAGAATTGCCCTGGCGCTGACCAGCGGCAGGACTGGATGGTTCACCAGGCTGGCCGGTGGGTTGTCCGGTGCTTTGCGATTGAGACGCAGACTGGGAACTTGACGAACTCGATCCCGACTGTGATTTACTCTGCGATTGCTGCTGCTGCATTTGCGCGATCAATTCATCCAGACGTAGAACCACATCGCGCTGCAGTTGCTGAGTCTTCTGAGGTTCCGAACCGCTACGTAGCCAATCGGCCAGTTGGACCATGCTCTGCTGGACAGGCACCAACGGATGCTCAGGCCCTTGCCCAATATCTTCACCCGTCTCGGAGCCTGGAACGGGCGGAACTTCCTTGGCTGGCACGCTGGGTCGCTCCGCGTTTGGAGTTTTGTTTTCAACGGGCTCGCGCAACAAGTCCAACAAACCATCGGTGAGGTCAGGTGGAGCAGTGGTAGCGGGTGCGGTGGTAGATGGTGCCGTAGTTTTCGGCGGTGGCGCAGGAGTATCCTGGGCCAGGCACAGAGCCTGGTTGATCAGCAAACACCCTAGCGCAACGCATATTCGCTTCATCACTGGCTCCCCTGTGGCATAGGCTTCCAGCCTGTGAACTCATGTGGCATAGGCTTCCAGCCTGTGAACTCATGTAGCATAGGCTTCCAGCCTGTGTACGCGTGTGGCATTGGCTGCTAGCCTCACTACCTTCCAACTCTAACATTATTGGCACACCGTCAGTGGCACAGATACTATTTGTTGACGGATTTCATCAATGTTTGGACTTGCTCGGCCAGGGCTTGTTGGCGTTGGGCCAGTCGTTCGAGCAGGGCGGTATCATCGGGACTAAGTTCAACGACTTGAGAGGATTGTTCGTTCAGCAGGGCTTGCATTTCACGCAGCAGTTTCAGACTGGTTAGGGTAATCGCCGATTCGGGTTTATCTGGCTCTTTGGATTCCGAAGGATCAGCTGACTGCGATTCGCCTGCTGGCGAAGGTGGATCGGTGGCTTTATCGAGCGCGGCCAAAGCGGCGCGGAACATGCCCAAGGCGGCACTAGCGCTGGTCATTGCTTCGGGATGGACGCGCTGCCGTTCCAGAGCCGCCAGGGCTCTGACTAGTTCATCTTCGCATTGTTCGAGTAACCAGTCGAAGGTTGCGGGGATGTTGGATTGTGAACGGCCATCGCGCAGTTGATTGAGTGACTGTTGGTGCGTGGTGATGACTTCGGTCAGTGACGGGAGTTGGCTGCTGTCGGCAGTTGTGGGGATGGCCTTCAGTTTTTCAACGACATCGGTCTGTCGCTTGACTAGCGTCTCGAGCAAGGTTGCCAAATCGAGTAGTTGCTGTTGCGAAAGTTGTTGTCGCAGTTGATCCGCTTTCTGGCTGGCCTGTTGCTGCGCCTGGCGGAGTCCACTAGCCGACGAGTCTGCTTGTTGGGCGGCTTGTTCAAATTGATCTTGTTGTGCTGAGTCGGTAGCAGACTGTGCTGCCTCCTGCGCCTCGTCCAGCATTTCTCGCATGGCTTGACTGCCGGCGGCGGTTGCGCGATCGGTTGCCTGTTCGATCGCTTGGGCGAGCTTGGCTTGTTCTTGTGCGAGGAAATCGCCTTCGGCTGCGTTGCGGGATTGTTGTTGTTGCCGCATGCGGTCGGCTAAGGCTTGTTGATTGCCTGCGAGTTGCTCGAGTTGCCTAGCCAGATTCTCCATGGCGTTAGACGAACTCTCCAAGCCGCCTTGAGCACCGGAACTGAATTCACCCACTACTTGCTCGAGCGCTTCGATGGACGCTTGTTGTGAGGCCAGGGCCTGCGAAACGCGATTATCTTCGATCTGCTCGGCAGCCTGCTGCATGCGCGCTCCGACTTGACTGTCGAGCAGTTGTTGGCGAACACGACTGAGGATATCTGTATTTTGCCCACCCACTGCGGGCTGGTCAGCATTTTGATTGGCCGATTGGAGTTCACGATCGAGCTTGGCCATCAATTCCGTGACATTGCGAGCCAGATCTTGTTGATCGGATCGAATACCAGCTTGTTTGCTCTGCAATTGCGAGCGACTATTCTCCGTCAGGGCGTCCACCTGCAACTGCTGGGTCGTGCGCTGTACGGCTTGTTGCTCGCTGAGCAACTGTTGGAATTGTTTCTGTGTGTCGGCGAGCGATTCGACGGCGGCGATCGATTGAGTCAATCCGCTCAATTGTGACGAAAGTTGTCGGGCAGCGGTAAGTGCAGTATTCAACTGTTCAAGCGTCTGAGTATTGGTGGTTGATTGCTCGGCGGCGGAACGCGCCGTTTGGCTGGCCTGATCGAGAGCCGTGATGGCCGGCTCAATCGTCTCGGTTTGCAATTGGTCAAGTTGCTGTTTCAGCCGGCCAATGTCCTCGGCCAATTGGGAATCGCTCAAATTGTTTTGCGACAGCAGTTTCTCCAGGCCTCCCAAGCGCTCGTGCAAACTATCGGGCGAGCGGACCAGTGCATTGGCCACCGAGTTTTCTAACTGCAGGGCTGTCGCCACCGAATCAGATTCGCTGTTTTCAACTTTGCCAGCGGCCATTATGACTTCGAGGGCTCGTTCCAACGAATGTGTCGCTCGATTCTGCGATTGAGCGATCTCGCGCAGACTGCTAAAGGCTTCGGCTTGCTGTTGTTGCACCTGAGCCAACATGGCTTGGTCGTCCAGCACTTCAACGGATTGTGTCAGACTACGCGATCGTTGACCGGCGGTATCGGTGGCTTCTAATTCCAACACAATGCGCTGACCAGTAACCAAAGCGATGGATGCCGACGGCCACTGCGTTGATACATCGACAGCTTTGGGCGGCGGTGCAGATCCAGTGGAAGCATCCATGGCGCGGTCGGTCGAAGTCGAGGTACTGTTCCAAACGATTTGGCGAGTTGGTTCGGCCGCGTCACCTGTACGCCATTGGAGAGCGATCTCGACTAGTCCCAAGTCATCGACGGCTTGACCGGTTAGGTTCAGTCGCGCGTGCCGTGTGATGCTGGGTGATTCCAGCGGATGAAGCGTGACTGTCGGGGCTTGATCTGCCATGACTCGAATGTGCCATGGGCGTTCATCCATCACGACCAGCCCCTCAGCAGTCGTGATCTCCAATCGCCATGATTGATCGCTTTGAATGACTGCCGTCGGTCCAGCCTCCGGTGCCATATCGAAGCTTAGGCCGTCAGCGCTGAGCGTGCAAAGCCAGGCAAAGGATGTTTCTTCAGTCGCTGCGGGTGCGTCCTGAGTTGTCGATGCAGGCGCGGGCAGGGCGACCACAGCCCGCACCGGCACATCAAACTGGCCATGAAATGTAGCTCGCGAACCAGCGAGCACTTCGATGCGTTGACCGACTAGTTGGAAAGGTGACTGGGCGGTGTAAACCGGCGGCTCAATCGTGAACTGATGTTCGACCAGCATGGGTCTCCGCGCGACCTTGATCTCGTGCCACGGAGCCTCGCGTTGATCGCCTCCCAGCACACGCACGGAGAAGTCACTGTCCATGGCGGGCAATGTCAACACTGCCAACTCTTCAAGTGATCGCATAGGTAACCTGTCGACGACCGGCTGTTCATTGCGCTCAACGCGGTGCCGAAGTTCGAGCAGTACATCCAGCGGCAGGGGAGGGTGGTTGTCGAGAACTTGAACTTCTAATTGGCTGTTGATGGCAATCATGCTGGGCAACGCGACAAACTCAAGTTGATCTGCGCGGGGCCAAGGCGCCCAGCGCCACGGCGCCACCATGCGTTCCATTCCCAATGCCGCCAACGTTTGATTGGTCGCGACGATTGTCCCCAGCAGACTGAAAGCCACAGCGCAGACTGTGGCAGCTGCGATGGTTGAACGTTTGTCAAGGACATTCTGCCACGGGGGATCGCCTAATTGAGCTAAATCGGAGTTGATGGCAGCTCGACGCAGCTCCAGCGAACCAAATCGCAAGTCGCTGGTCGGTAATTGTTCGGCAGCCAAGAGATTGCTTAATCGTCCTGCCAGCTCGGGACGCCGCTGCTCAATCCACTGGGCCAGTTGCAAAGAGTTGAGGCGGAACCGCCACGCATCGTTTGCCCAGTACCAGACAATTGCCAGCAGCGATCCCACCCATAGTAGACTCAGCAACCAACGCAAGCCCGATTCGTCAACGTGCAGACCAAAGTCGACCAGGACAAAGAACACTGTGACCAACACAACATAAACCGTGCACCACAAGGCGGCTCGCAAGCGGTACAGCCGAACAGCTTGCACAGCCATGTTTTCCGCGGTCGAACTAATCTGCCTCAGTGGCTGCATGTCGTGCAAAGTAAGAAATGGTGAGAGTGGATCAGACCTGCTCCCTAAATTGTATCGCACCAAGAAAAAGGGGTCAGGTCCATTTTGGGAAAATAGACCTGACCCCATTTAATGTCGCGCCACTGTTACATTTTTGGCCACCCCTGGACAACAGATCACCAAGTGCAGGCGAAGTTCGAGGGATGTAGCGCCAAAATGTTGTGAAAACATTGGGAATATGTGCATTTCCCGATTGGGCACAGTCTTTGCCTTTAGGCGGTTGCCATTGTCAATACGCTCGAATTTCAGACACCAGTTCAATAAGTGGGTTACATGCGCAGACACTCGGGATTCACATTGGTTGAGTTGTTGGTTGTGATCGCCATCATAGGCATTTTGGTCGGACTGCTACTGCCGGCGGTCCAAGCCGCGCGTGAGGCGGCGCGTCGAATGTCTTGTAGCAACAATCTAAAACAAATTGGACTAGCGACTCACAACTACGAATCGGCCAATCGCAAACTGCCGCCTAGCTCGTGCATCAATCCTACCGCCAGCAACAACGGCTCTTGGTCGATTCACGGCCGTTTGCTGCCTTACATGGAGCAATCGAATCTCTATAACCAAATTGACTTGAGCGTCGGCTGGTCGAGCCAGCCGATTGTCAGTCGCTTCCAAGTTCCGGTCTACTATTGCCCTTCGGATCCCAAGGGCCAGCAACTGCGCGACACCAGTACGACGGGCAGCACGAGCGGCATCTTTCTGTACCCGACCAACTACGGCTTCAATTTTGGAACGTGGTTCATCTACAACCCACTGACCAATACCGGGGGTGATGGGATGACGCATCCAAACTCTCGGATCACCATGGGCTCGATCACCGACGGGACCAGCAATACACTGTTGGCAGCCGAGGTGCATGCCTGGGCAGCATACACGCGTAACGCCGGACCACCGACGACCAACGTTCCTGCCAACGCTGCTGATGCGTTGGCGGCTGTCGCCAGTGGCAAGCCCGATCGCTTGTTACCTGAAGGCTATGGAACTGGTCACACGGAGTGGGCCAACGGCCATTGCCACCACAGCGGCTTTACCACGACGCTCGCGCCCAATACTCCGTTGGCCTACGTCTACAACGGGATAACGTATGCCAACGTTGACTTCAATTCGCAGCAGGAAGGTAACAGTAGCTCGCGACCCAGCTATGCAGTAATAACATCCCGCAGTTACCACACAGGCATTGTCAACGTGAACCTGCTGGATGGATCTGTGCGCTCGATCAGCAATTCAATTGACCTGGCCGTCTGGCGAGCCTTGGGGACTCGCTCCGGTGGTGAGATCAATCAGCTGGACTAAACAAAGGGTCGGGGCTCAACTCGTTGGTTTCCATCGTCACACGGTCTAGGGCATCGTAGAGGTAAGTTGTGACCGCTGGAAAACGAGGGCAAGTCTCGATTTGCCACCTTTATAGAGACCTGACCCCGTGTTTCGTTTTAAGTCGTGTTACTTTACATGTAAAGTAATGGCTAACCGCAGGGGCCCCCCTTCTCCCTCAATGTACTCATTGGGGGAGAAAGGGACGGGGGATGAGGGGCGCGTTTGAGCTTGTAGCGGGAGCGATCAGGACATAGGTGGCGCTTTGCGGCCAGGGCAGCATTGACGAAGTCACAGATACACGCGAGAGTGTAGTTGTGCGAGCTCCGGAGTCAGTGCGTAGCGCCGGGGTCTAACCCGAGCGCATGCCGGCTGTCTCATCGTTTTGTTCGTTGTCCTATGGATCCGGAATGCCTAAGTCGCGGCATATTTTTCGGGCTAAGTTGTCAGATACTTCGCTGTGTCTCGGGACCGCGGATCGGCGTCCATTCGCAGGATTGCCCCACCATGAATGACTACCGCCCTCACGTACGAGTTCACAGCCATGATCCATCAGGTGCCGTATCAGATCTCGACGTTTCACAGTTCAATCGTTACCACTTCAAATGTTTCGCCAGCAGCATTGCGAGCATCTTCGCGGTTCATCTCAATCGCTTCGCCCAGCGCTTCACGCAGGTTCGATAGCAATTCATCTCGGGTTGCCCCCTGCGAATTGACGCCGGAAACTTCTTCAATCCATCCAATCCACCATGTTCCGTCTTGACGGATCACTGCGGTAAAGCCATTGGGCAGCATTTCTCATTCTCCAAGCTATTGATCGATGATCCTATTGTACTGACTACGGACCGCTGACTGCAATCGCTGCCGATTCGATGATGACCAACTAACGCTGGCGGAACCGTCCTTCGTATCCGAGACCAGTGCACTCAACACTAGGTCGCTTCGCCCTTCTCCCTTCGTCCACGATAATCGTGTTCCACGAAGGCATTAACGATCTCGCGAAATGCAGGACGCCAAGCCGAGAAAATGGGGTCAGGTCTGGGTCAGGTCTCGACTTGTACGGTTTCGGACTGCAATTGACACCTGGGGATCTTGTGCGTAGCGCCGGGGTCAGACCCGGGATTCGGGATTGCGGTCTCTTCAGAAGTCGGAGTAAGTGTCGGCTAGATTGAGTTTGAGCTACCCAGACAGCGCGTCAGCCCGGTTTGCTCGAAGGTTCAAGCAAATAGAATGGCTCGGCGACCGTCAATTGATCACCATCGAACTGAATCCCGAATCCCGGGTCTGACCCGAGCGCATGCCGGCTGTAGATGCTTCGCGGAAGGTTCATTCAGCAATTGGATGTAAGGCACACGCTAGCTGACGAAACCGTCACCGCTTTCAATACCCACTGTCCCCCACCGGATGACGCAGCGGCACTCGCTGAGCGCCGTTTGAGGCAGAGAAAAGGGGTCAGGTCTAGACCTGACCCCAATTTTTTTCCTGACCCCAATTTTTTTCCTGACCCCAATTTTTTTCTTATTGAGCCGAGCGTGGAGCGCGCGAGACGCGCTCTAAGAGCAAGAAATTGCGGCCACGGTATTCAGTGACCGTGCCCGTGACCAGCCAGCGTTTGTCGCCTGAATCAGCCCGAACGGCTTGCACGATGCGTTCCAGCGCCAGGTTCTCCAAAGCTTCGAAGGACTGCTTGTCATCCTCGGCCTCCAGGCTGAGCGTCTCGCCCGCCAGCCGCACGACCATCATTCGCGATTCAATGCGGGCTCCCTCGCGAAATATCTTGCTGGGCTCGCGCGTGCTGGCAGCCGTCGAACTGGCATCGTCACCGGAGCCAGCTCCATCGCCTGCGGCCAGGTTGGAACCAATCGCGGCCAGGCCAATCAGGTTCAGCACCCAAAACATGGGTGAGTGAATTGCCGAACGAACAGTCGAATGCATGGGTCAATTACCCGAATTTGTAGAACCAGCCCTACGATCGATATCAAGCAGATGAGTGCTCGCGGTCACTTATTGGATTTGGGCAGTACCAAAGCGTGCAGACAAATAACTCCACCAGCCGTCAGAAGTACGTAGCCCAACCAAGTCGGCGGCTTCATCTGTTTCTTCGGCGATGGATGCACGTTTAAATAGAGAGAAGTTCCAAAATCCTGCGCCGATGCGTATTGAGATCCTGTCGTGAATCGTGCTAGCATTCGCGTGCTGGGCTCGTTCAGCACAAACGATTCGACCCATCGGAACTGAATACCCAGCAGAAACAACAATACCCCAATCATGAAGTAACGATTGCGATCAAACTCCATGATGAACTCTCCCACTTTTTCGAAGCGACTTCACGTAGCAGCGTCTCTCCGAGACGCTGAACCACAGACTCTGATCAATCCGAGACACTGGAAAGACCGAGTCTCGGAGAGACTCGGCTACGTGCACGTAGCAGCAGTTCGAGTCTCGGAGAGACTCGCCTACGTGGGGCAAACTTATGCAAGCATTGCGCTGTATCGGTTCGGAGTGGGGCCAGAGATGAGTTTTGTTTTTAGGCGCGAAAGGCTTGAACCATTCCGTTACTGGGACCATTGGCGCAGCAGGTTTTCAACGCTGCCGCGGACAGATTCTACGCCACTGCCGTCCATGAGCGGCTGATTTTTCGAAGTGACGATGGCAGCAGCCAGCGAAGGATGACGCTGCCAATCTTCGAGCTTGTAAGAGCGAATATCGTAGTAGGGTATTTCCAGCTTCGCGGCGACTTTGGGCACCAAGTGGATATTGTCCTTGGACCGCACTATGTAGTAATTCATGGTGACCAGCAGGCCAACGGCACCACAAAACATGCCCAGAAAAAAGCTTGACAGTTTCGACATGCCCGTCTCCTCCTCCCAAAAACCATAGCTGTGCGACATACTAGCGTCGGCGTTTCCAACGCGGCAACATCAGTCTGAAGAACCGCACCCTGAAGTTAGGAATTATCGTTGTGGCCGTACTGCTCAATCGCATCTTTTGGTTGGTGGCTGGGTTGTGTTTGCATCTGCGTTACCGTGTGAAACTGCACGGAGCGGAACAATTGCGCGGGCTGTCGGGGCCCACCCTGGTCTTGCCGAACCATCCAGGTTACATCGACCCGGCGATTATTCTGTCGCACATTCGCCTGCATCAACCGCTCCGGCCGCTGGTCTTCGCAGGTACCTATCGCATGCCGCTGTTGCGACCGCTGATGAGCCTGGTGCGTGCCTTCGAAGTCCCTGATCTCTCGGCAGCTAGTCGCGATGCGCAAGCTCGCACCATGGAGATGATCGATTCGGTCGTGGCTCGATTTGATGCCGGCGATTGTTTCCTCATCTATCCATCGGGCCGCTTGCAGCGTGGGAACATCGAAGTCATCGGCGCTGCCCGCGCAGTCCACGACATTGTCAGCCGGACACCCAACCTGAATATCGTGCTGGTCCGCACGCGCGGGATCTGGGGTAGCAGTTTCAGTTGTGCGCGCACCGGCACCGTGCCCAACCTGGCAGCGGTGGCTCGATCAGCGTTTGGTTGGGTAGTGGCCAGCCTGGGCGTGTTCTTGCCTCGCCGGCCAGTGAATATCACGATCGAAGTCATGCAGCGCCCGCAGCTGCCACTCGATTCACGCGAGCGATTCAACGCTTATCTGGAACAGTGGTACAACAGCGACGGTCCGCAGACGCCGCTGTTTGTGCGGTACCATCATTGGTTCGGTCCCAGCCAAGGCGAGTTCGGCGCCGCCACCACCGGCCTGGACGCAGATCTAACGAAGATCAAATCAAAGACGATGCAGCAAGTTAATGAATTGCTACAAACGCATTTAAAGCGTGAACTCACTGGCGAAGAGTTGCAAGAAGGGACAACTCTCGAATCATTGGGCATGGATAGCCTGGACCGCATGGACTTTGCCTTGCAGGTCGAAAAGCAATTTGGATTTCGCAGCAACATTGTGCTGACGACCGTCGGCGCTCTGTGGGCGCTGGCCGATGGTCAACTCTCTGGCGGACCGGTGGAACGCATGCAGGTTGCACCGCAATGGTTTGCGCAGCGCGCGACCAGGCAAAACTACTTACCGATGGCCGATACATTGGGCCTGGCCATCGTACGCCGCTTGCAGTCGGCCCCCAGTGACGTGGCCATCGCAGATCGGCTGAGTGGTGTGCTGACCAATCGGCGCTTGCTGGTGGGTGCGGCCTTGATGGCCGGCAAGTTGCGCTTGCTCGCCGGCGAGCGACTGGCCATCATGCTGCCTGCCTCGGTGGCTGCGGACGTCGCGTTCTTGGCCACGCTGCTGGCTGGCAAGACGCCGGTGATGCTGAACTGGACCACCGGTCCGGCGGGCCTGGCTCACGCGGTCAAAGTTACAGACACTCAGTATGTACTGACTTCGCAGAAACTGGTCGATCGACTGGATATCCAAATCTCGGGTGCCGAGTTTGTCTTTCTGGAATCGTTGCGCGAGCAGATAGGGCGCTGGGACAAGTTGAGCACACTGGTTGCCAGTTATGTTGCTCCAGGTTCTTTTGTCAAAGCAGTCTCAGGCGCTCAGCCAAAAAATGTGGCCGTGTTCTTGTTCACTTCGGGATCAGAATCTTTACCCAAGACAGTTCCGCTAACGCATGAGAACTTGCTGACCAACATTCGTGATGCTCTGCAGGTGTTGGGGCCCACTAGCTCAGACAGTTTGTTAGGGTTTCTGCCACCGTTTCACAGTTTTGGTTTGACTGGCAATGTCGTGTTGCCAGCCGTGTGTGGCATTCCCTGCGCGCGTTTCGCGGATCCAACTGATGCCCGCGGCTTGGTGGCCACAATCGATGCCTACAAGCCAACGTTGTTGTTTACCACGCCCACGTTTCTTAGTTTCATCATGGCCGCCTGCCAGGGGGCTGAACTGCAGGGCTTGCGCGTGATCGTCACGGGCGCGGAGAAATGTCCCGAAAGTGTATTTGAGCAGTGTCGCCAGCTCGCACCCAAAGCTGTCATCCTGGAAGGTTATGGCATAACCGAATGTTCCCCAGTCGTCGCCGCCAATCGGCCGGGGGCAATCAAGAGCGGGACGGTCGGCAAACCACTCGAGAGCGTCGAAGCTTGTGTGGCCAATCTCGAGACACACCAGCTCGTCTCGGCAGGCGAGACTGGCATGTTGTTGGTCCGCGGCCCTTCAGTATTCAGTGGCTACTACAAGTTTGAGGGGCCGTCGCCATTTGTGGAACTAAACGGGAAACAGTGGTACCAGACCGGCGACCTGGTGTCGATGGATCAAGACCGATACATCACTTTTCAGGGACGGCTGAAACGTTTCTTGAAAGCCGGCGGTGAAATGATTTCGTTGCCCGCGCTGGAGGAACCTTTCTTGAAACACTTTCCCAACAGCGAAGAGGGGCCGCGAGTTGCGGTCGAAGGTATTGAAACGGCCGATGGTCGACATATCACACTCTTTACGACCTTTGAATACACTTTGCGCGAAGCCAGTCAGCTATTGCTCAAGTCAGGCTTCACGGGAGTGATGCGTCTAGATGAAGTGCAACGCTTGGACAGAATTCCTCAATTGGGAACGGGCAAGACAGACTACAAAGAGCTGCGTAAACTAGTGCAAGGCAGCGCCGGAGTGGCCTAAGGGCGTGTCGATGTGCCCGTCTGATTGTCCTTGTGGTTGCCTCGAGTGAGGCCCAAATGTTACCTCTAGCCGTGAGTATCAACCCATGATTCAACTTGGATTTGCGACCGCCATTTTACCCGAGTTGTCTTTGAGCGAGGTCATGCAATTCGCCGGTGAAACTGGTTACGACTGCATCGAAGTCATGTGCTGGCCCGTCAGCCAGGCGGAGCGGCGCTACGCGGGTGTAACGCATATCGACGTTACCCAACTGGATGATGACGCAGTGCAGCGTATCGCCGAGTTGAAAACCTCGACTGGTGTCTCGTTGAGCGCTCTGGGGTATTATCCGAATTGTCTTTCGCCTAACCACGATGAGGCGCAGACGGCCGTTGAGCACCTCAAGCGCGTGATCGCCGCCGCGCCTTGTTTAGGCCTGACGCGCGTCAATACGTTCATCGGTCGCGATTACACGCAGAGCGTGCATGACAATTGGCCTCGGCTGCTGGAGACATGGCGACCCATTGTGGCCTTGGCCGACCAGGTCGGCGTGAAGCTGGGCATCGAAAATTGTCCAATGCTGTTTTCGAAAGATGAATGGCCTGGAGGCAAGAATATCGCCGTCTCGCCAGCTATTTGGCGGCGTCTGTTCGCTGACTTGGGTTCCAGTAACTTGGGACTCAACTACGATCCTTCGCACATGGTGTGGCAACACATGGATTATCTGGCCCCGCTGCGAGATTTTGCGGATCGACTGTTTCATATCCATTTGAAAGATGTGCGGATCGATGTCGAAAAACTGAACCAAGTAGGCATACTGGCTCATCCGGCTGAGTATCACACGCCCAAGCTACCGGGGCTGGGTGACATCAATTGGGGCAAGTTTTTCTCAGTACTATTAGATGCCGGATATCGCGGCCCGGCCTGCGTGGAAGTCGAGGACCGAGCCTACGAAAAGAGCATTGAAGATCGCAAGAACTCTTTGCGCCAAAGTTATCGCTACTTGAAGAATTTGATTCCTTAGATCGACACGTCGATCTCGTAACCTTTGCGCTGTTGGCGGCCCATCCACTGGGCCGCATCTGCATCGCCCACGATGGTCTGCTGAACGGAATCCCAATTGATCTTGCGACCCAAGCGAATGGCGATATTGGCCAGGTGGCAGGTCGTCATGGCTCGATGATGGCTGTACACGTCCGAGATTGGTTGCTTGCGGGCTTTGATGGCTTCGACGAAGTTCTCGAAATGCATGCGTGGAATCTTGCCGCCATAGACTTGTTCCAGAGCATCTTCTGGTAGCGGATTGTCTTTGAGGGCTTCGACCACACCACCCTTCATGGAACCGCGGCTGACATGGAACCGACCGTCGGTGCCTTCGAACAAGATTCCGTTGCCATCGGGCGATCCAGAGACAATGTGTAATTCAACATCATTGGGGCACATGACCGTGACATCGAATTCCGTGGCTGTGTTGTACTGATCATCGCGAGTCGGCATGCCGTTTTTGAATTCTACGGGGTGCGTGGCTTTGCCTTCCAGGCTCAGCGGACCAGACTTATCCATGCCTAGTGCCCAACTGGCGATGTCCACATGATGGGCACCCCAGTCGGTCATCTTGCCGCCAGAGTATTCATACCACCAGCGGAATTCGTAATGACAACGCGAGTTGCCCCAACGATTTTTTTCGGCAGCTTTGTAGCGGAAGTCGACCAGCGGTGCCTGGCCCAGCCAACGTTCCCAGTTGAGCCCTGTGGGTGCTTCGGCTTTGGGGATCTCGCCACTGGTCGGAGCGCCACCGATATCGCAGATCACGCGTTTCACTTTGCCAATGCGACCTGCACGAATCATGGCCACGGCTTGAATGAAGCGTTGGCCCATTTCAGTCCGCTGTTGGGTGCCGACCTGAAAGACGCGCTTGGTTTCATCCAGCACCTTGATGATCTGTTTGCCTTCATTGATTGTCAGCGTCAGCGGCTTTTCGCAGTAGATGTCCTTGCCGGCTTGCATGGCTTCGATAGCGATCTTGGAGTGCCAATGGTCGGGAGTAATGATGGTGACCACGTCGATGTCTTTGCGTTCGAGGATCTTGCGATAATCTTCGTAGGCATCGACCGTGTACTCTTTGCCCGATTTGGATTGCACGTTTTGCATCATGCCGCGTCCTTCCTCAAGATGGTTGGCATCGACATCGCACACCGCGATCACGTCACCGAAAATCTTGGCTTGGCCGACGACACCTTTCCAGCGATCGCCCGTGCCAATGCAACCGATGCGCAGACGTTCATTGGGACTAGCAGCAGCCTCTTGTGCGAGCGTGCGCGTGGAAGTACCAACGCCAGAGAACATAGCCGCAGCAGCGGACGCGGAAGTGACTTGCAAGAATTGACGACGAGAGGCTTGGGACATCGGCAGGCTCCAAGGGGTATGAGTGAAAAGGGCTCGGTGCCGGTATTGTAGCATTTCACAACGGTGAGAAAGGATTCGGCGGAAAGTAATCGCAGACCGAAGAATCCCCAATTACTTTATTCATAAAGTAATCGCCAACCGCAGGGGCTCCCCTTCTCCCCCAATGAGTACATTGGGGGAGAAGGGGAGAACCCAACGCTGTGAAGCATTTTATGCGGCGTTTTTGAGTTCGAGTTCCGTTAATTTCTTCCGTTCCCGAGAAGTCAATTTGAGAATGGTTGGTTCACCCAGCGATTTCTTTTCAGCGTCTTTGGGTCTATGGCGCGCGCGTTTGTCGGTGGTGTTGTTATATCGTTGTACTACTGCGTTGATCAGATCCAGCGTTAGCTGGTTTGGTTGGCTACTCTCATTCAAGTTACGCATGTATTTGCGCAATACTCGTAGCGTGTTTGCCAGACTTCGGTCATTGGGGGTATAGTCTCGATTCTTCTCCTTCTTGTCTTTTTTCTTTTTCTTCTCTTTCGTCGCTGCTGATATTTGGGCTCGCAGTGCAAACAGTTCCGCCAATGCCATCGCGTTTAAAGACCACTCGACTTCAACCAATGATCGTTCGGGATTGCGGCAACGAAGTTTTTGTTTGTCGACCGTTTGCTTTAGCCCACGAAACTCGACCTCGATCAACCACCGTTGCTTGTAGAAGTTTGCAATCTGTTCGATGGTTAGTTCGTCCTCATTCAACACACTGGTCAGCATCCACATTTTCGTTTTTCCAACCGTTACGCGAACCAAGCGAAGTCGCAGTGGCGGAACACCTTTATCCATTTGGTCTTTAGGCCAGCACAGAACCGTTCCATCATCCTGCGTTCTAGAATCCGTGTTTTGACTGAGCAATTTTACATTGCCCCCGACTCGTACTAGGAAGTCATGCCCCGCTTCCACAATCGACTTCCATAATTGAAAACCAACGAAACCTGCATCGCCAGTGAATAGGGTGCCTGTCGGAAATTCCTCTTGCTCAATTATGTCGCGAACGTGGTGACGCTCACTGGAGTTAGAAGGCCCGAACCGCCAGGTCCATGGCAATCGCATAGTCATGTGCCACACCATTGTCATCCAAATTTGCGGTTCTGGCGGTGCAGGCTTTTCGGCTCTCTTGCGTGGCTTGTTCATCGACGTGGAGTTCTTGTTCTGCCTCTGCGCTTTGTTGTCGTTGTAACGGGCTTTTTTTCCCTTACCGTAGTTAGGCGCACAGAATGCCTCTTCATTTGAAACCGAACGTGGTACCGTCGCTCTAGAACCGTCAAAGCCCATTAGTACCCAGCCATCGGTGCGGTAAAAACGATCTCCCCACAGTTTCGCCAGCAAATGAAGGCGAGCGCGAATGCCAATTCGGAGAACTTCCTGGTTGTTGGTCAATACGTTCATCATCCCAGTGTAAGACCGGGCAATTTTCGTGAGTCCCAAGCCATGACAAGTCTCAATCGACTGGGCAAATGAATCGGTCACATTCTTACACTCTTGCCATGTCCAAATCAAAGCTTGTGCGGCTAACTGTTCTCCCTGCCAAGTGGCATTGCCATGGAACTGGCCTTTGGCAAATAATGCTCCTGAGGGAAGGATGAGCTCCACGAGCTCCTTGAACAATGCACGATTCTTGACCAGCTCGAGTTTGGCCCTACGTTTGATAACTCGTGATCTATTCTTTGCTCGTTGCTTGCGACTCACGGCCAGATTCCTTTCTGACTGATAGGTTTCAGTTAGTGCTTGGGGGAATCTGGCCTTTTTTCATCCTTTGGCAATTTATGGAAGCCCAGTTTTTGCAAGTTAAAATGCTTCACAGCGTTGGGGAGAACCGGGGCGTTTCACTAGTTTGCATCTAAAGTATTCAAAATGCAAAGGATCGCTAATTACTTTACGCATAAAGTAAATGCAAACCGCAGGGGAATGAAGCGGAGAACCGGCAGAATCCCGTTACTTATAGCTACTGAGCATAGGTTCCAGCACGAAGTCGCGATCTTCGGCGGTGCCGTTGACGAAGGCTAGTCCGTGTCCACCGATGGTCAGTTGCAGCGCGGCGTCACGCTCTTCGTCGTTCAGCAGGCCCAGCGAATGGAATAGTTTGATTTCCATCAGAATGGGTAGTGGGTCCTTGTTCTTCTTTTCAATCAGCGACTTGATGCGTGCCTGAGCGCCGGCGGGCTTGATGGCTGGCATGTCGATTAACTTGGCGGAGGAGTCAATCTTCTTGAAGATGTTGGTCAGGTTCTTGGCCACTTCGTCGTTGTCACCTTTGGTTGCCATCTTGCGATCAACGTCAATGGCATTGAGCGTTGCCGTGGCTCCGAGCGGTTTATCCGAGTGAGTTGAGAGCAAGAACATGCGCGTCTTGTTGGTGGCGCCCATGCGTGAATTTTCAACTTCGACATCGAAGAAGAACAAGAAGTCGATCCCTTCGGCTTCGGCTTTACCCAGCAACTCAGATTTCGTTCCAGTACCCAGGAACATCAGGCCGGGCACGATGTTTTTGCCGGGCACGGCTTTGCCGCGCAAGGCAGCGTCGGCCGGAGTGGCATTAGGTTGGTTAAAGCCGCCACCACCTCCACCGAAGTCCATCGGCATGCCGCTACTCATTCCCATGCCGCTCATGCCGGCCATACCCCGCATACCACCCCCGGCCATGCCTGGAGCGGTTCGATTAACGGGAACAATGGTATCGACGTCTTTGAAGACGTCGCCGAAATCGCCTGCATCCCAGGCGGTTTCAAAGGACTTGATCAGGTCTTCGCCAAAGCGACCGGTGTAATCGACGAAGGTCTTTTGAGCATTCTGGCCACCTTGGCCACCCATGCTGCCCATCGACATTTCGCCCATGCCTCCGCCACCAGCACGCTGGGCGAACGGTGTGCGTCCGATAGGTTTGTAATCGGTGATCGTGCTGGGGGCCTTTAGTTCAACACCAACGGCGAATCGCACCAGCAAGGCAGGTTTGCGAGCGCCGGGCGAGTAGCGAATCTGTTGCAGGATCGTAGGTGCTTCGGCATCATTGGCCAGCAAGTGAGCGATGACATATTGTTCAGCGACCGATTCTTTGCCGATGGCGAATGCATACTTGGCCTTCTCCAAATAAGCTGCGTCTTCGTCGGGAGCCGGGTCGACAATCGCTGGGCCGTTCATACCATTCATGCCCATACCCGGTCCACCCATCGAGTTGGCCATTCCCCCGCCATCGAAGATCGACTCAGTACCAACGGTACCTCCGCCACCGCCTGGTGACATGGTGGGCATGCCTTGAAATGCATTGGACTGTCCGGCGAGGCTGCTGGGCATAATGCCGCTCATGTCGCCCATGGCGGTCGCTTCCTCGGGACTGACGGGTTCTGACTCACCCTCTTCCTCGCTGGCGACCTGTTCGCTTTCCGGTTCCTCAGTCGACATGCTAGGTGGCGGCTGGGAAGCACTGCTGGAAGCAGGAGCTGGGGCCGGAGGTGGTTCACTGCTGCCGCAGCCCCACATCGAGCTCAGCGTCAACACACAACCTAAACAGGCCCACTTGCGCAGGGACAGGCAGTACTTCATGACAGTCCTCAGAATGGGTACTAGACCCGGATAATCAACGAAAAGTGCGGAATGATCGAGCGCCCCTATTATGGCACTCACGCCGGCCATTGTCGAGTTTTAGAAGTCAAATCGATCGATGTTTTCTTTAGTGAAAATGAAGGGTTCACCCAGCAAAATGTTGTGGTCGCGGATCTCGATCTCGCCCAGGCGGCCACCCTTGATCGAGGTACTGTCGGACTTCAACTGGCCGCGATGCAACTGGGCGGCCGCCTGGACGGTCAAGTAGCCCAAATCTAGCGTATTCCACAGGATTACCGCGTCGGTAATGCCTTCGTGCACAAAGCGCTTGTTGTCGTTGGGCATGCTCAGCCCAATCACTTTTACATCGGATCGGCCCGATTGCTTGACCGCTTCGGCCGCACCCGGTACGGCGGGCGAGCAAATGCCCATGATCAGTTTCACGTCGGGGTACGCGTTCAAGATATTGTTGGCTTCGTCGAACGCCTTGGGCTGCTTGTCATCACAAGGCCGCAGCACGGCCATCTTGATATCCGGATACTTCGATGCACGGCGAGCCTCGATGTGCTTCTGCCATTCGATCATGTTGCCTGCGGTCAACGAAGCGGTGATGATCGCAAACTCGCCTTTGCCACCCATGGTCTTAGCGGCTTGATCCATCAGCGTATTACCAATGCCTTCCGGCGTTGCCTGGTTGACAAAAAACTCCCTGGCATCCTCCTCGGCGTCGGAGTCCCATGTGATAACCCGGATACCACGCTCGCGCGCCTTTCTAAGCACGCTGGAGATCCCGGCGCGATTCTCAACGGCCACGGCCAGTACATCGACGCCGCGCGTAATCCACGTGTCGATGACTTCGTTTTGTTTGGCGGGATCGGGATCGGTAGGGCCGTCCCACAGCAGGTTGACATTCAGTTCTTTGGCGGCTTCCTCGGCCCCTTTGCGGCAGACGATGAAATATGGATTGCCTTTGCTCTTGGGCATCAAGGCAACCGTGATGCGTTTGCTGGTCTCGCCGGTCATGCCGGATGCCATCGATGTGCGGCCACCCGTACTGGCGATGTCATCCGCTGAGGACACTCCGCTACTGCCAGTGGAACCTGCTGGCGCGGGCGGCGAAATTCGGACGGCATCGACCAACGCACGATTGCTGCCGGCCACGATCAGCGCGGCCAAGAGAATCGTGGCGCACAGGATAACTAACTGTGCATTCTTCATCTCAAACTCCTGTGAAGGTGAAACATGACTCTCGGCAATTGCCCCAGTCCCGGCGGCCGCATTGGCGATTCTGGTCGCCCGACTGGACCGGCGGACCGTGGAATAACGATCCAAGCAGATCGTGGTCAGCAGCAGCACACCACTGAGCACTCCAGCCAACTCGGCCGGCAAGTCGGATAGTCGTAAACCATTTTGAAGAACAGCGATGGCCAATAGCCCGAGCATCGAACCGACGATCGTGCCGCGACCACCAAAGATCGAGGTACCACCCAGCACGACAGCGGTGATAGCCATCAGTTCATAACCGGTACCTGCATCCGCTTTGGCCTGGCCCAAGTGGGCAACGTAGACCAGGGCGCTGATACTGGCGAACAGTCCACTCAAACAGTAAACGCTAATCAACCGCCGCGCAACATTGATGCCCGCATACCGCGCTCCTTCGATCGAAAAACCAATGGCCACCAAGGCTCTACCAAAGACAGCTTTGTTCAACCACCAGTAGCATAAGACAGCCGCTGCCAACAAAATTGGGATCTGGGTCGGCACGCGACCCAGCACATAACCTTGTCCCAAAAACAAGAAGTCTGCTGGCAGACCAGTGTAGTTGTCGACAGCGCCGGTAATGCCTTCAGCCAAGCCGCGAAATAGCGAAAAGGTGCCTAGCGTAACAATCAGTGGCGGCAAGCGACCATAAGCAATCAACCACCCATTCAAACTGCCCGCCGCCGCGCCGACCAGCAACGTGATCAGCCCGGCAAGCGGTATCGGCAGATGCGCGTCACGCCACAACATGCCAAAGATCACCGCCGATAATCCCATCAGCGATCCAACCGACAGATCGATTCCACCAGTCACGATTACCAGCGTCATAGCCAGTGTTAACAAACCGATCTCAACGCTCAGACGCAGGATCTCCAGGCCATTAGCGACACTAAAAAAGTTCGTGCCCAGCCAGGCAAAGATCGCCACCTCAAGTGCCAACATCACCAGCAATGCCTGGTGTTGACCGCGAGTCGAGGAGTGATGAATCTGGGACATTTGGAGATTGAAGATTGAAGATTGAAGATTGAAGATTGAAGATTGAAGATTGAAGATTGAAGATTGAAGATTGGAGATTGAAGTCTGAGGTCTGAAGTCTGAAGTCTTATTCGCGGTTACTGCGGTCGGTGGCTACGGCGGCCAGGATGATTAGGCCTTGGAGCGCCTTTTCCCATTGCGGTTGAATATGCAAGAACACTAGCGCCGGACCGATCAGCCCCAGTAGGATCACGCCTAACACAGTTCCCAGCAGCGATCCACGTCCGCCCGAAATTGACGTACCACCGATGACCACAGCGGCGATGACTTGCAG
The DNA here is from genome assembly GCF_056494185.1 of Rania fehmarnensis. Classification (NCBI taxonomy): domain Bacteria; kingdom Pseudomonadati; phylum Planctomycetota; class Planctomycetia; order Pirellulales; family Pirellulaceae; genus Rania; species Rania fehmarnensis. Next base: position 5,970,177 of record NZ_CM151398.1, on the reverse strand, counting down.
TTCCAATCCGTTGCCTGAATTGGGATCGATATCTCCAAAACGCGTAGCACCCAACAGTGCCGCCAATCCGGTTAGGGCACCCATCAGCAAAAACACCAACAGCAAAACGCGCTGCGGACGGATTCCTACTAATCGCGCAGCTTCTTGATTGGAACCGACCGCAACCACGCTCCGACCAGCGGGGAAATATTGGAGCGCGATTGTCAAGATGATAAACACTAACAAGGCGACTGCCAGAATAATCCAAGGTCCGGTTTGTTGATCGGTCCCGAACCACTGCAGTTTATCTTGTACCCCGCGCACGAATTCGCCTTCGCGGTACCAGCGCAGCGATTCACGAAAGATAACCATGGTGGCCAGCGTAACAACGATGGCTGGCAACTTCAGATACGCGATCATGTAGCCATTGAATAGTCCCATAACTGCGCCGCTGAGGATCGCGCTGGCAATGACCACCACCATGGGCCAGTCGTGCTGAGCCACCAGTGCGCAGACAACACTGCAGACGCTCAACTGCGAACCAATTGAAATGTCGATTTGTCGCGCGAGTATTACCAGCGTCATGCCCAGGGCTGCTACCAGCACTGGCGCATTGGCCACCAACTTGTCACGCAAATGTTCGGGTCGAAAGAAGGCGGGCGCGGTTACAGCCATCAGTAGCAGGATCGCGATGATCGCCGCGGTGATCGACCACTGTCGGCTACTGCTGGAGTGCTGCGCTCGCGCAGTTTGCGGAATTTCGATGGCACTCATGGCAAAGCGAGCTCCATGATGCGCTCGGCAGTAGCATCCTCGCGTTTCAGCGTGCCACTGATCGTGCCTTCGCGCATTACGGCGATGCGATCGCACATGCCGAGCAACTCCAAGATCTCTGAAGAGATGAGCAGAATGGCCAAGCCTTGTCCGGCCAGTTCGCTCATCAAGCGATGAATCTCCGACTTGGCTCCGACATCGATACCTTGGGTCGGTTCATCCAGAATCAACACGCGAGGCTTGGTGGCCAGCCAACGACCGAGTGCCACCTTTTGTTGGTTGCCACCGGACAATGTTTCTACCGTATATGCAATCGATGGCGTTTTCACTTTCATACGCTCGACGGCTTCGCTGGCTACGGCATTCTCTTTGGCGAAGTCGATGCCGCTGGCAGAGATAAAACTGCTCGACTGGGCTGTATCCAGCAAACCAAGCGTGACATTGGTGGCGATGGGCATCTCGGGGATGACGCCATGTCGACGACGGTCCTCGGGTACATAGGCCAGGCCAAGGCCGATAGCCTCGGCCGGTGATGTGATGCTGACTGCCTGGCCATCGATTTCAACTTTGCCGGTATCTGCCGGGCAGATGCCGAAAAGCACCTGGGCGAGCTCTGTTCGACCTGCACCCATCAGACCGCCCAAGCCGACGATCTCGCCTGCGCGCACCTTTAGTGATACATCGCGAATGCCCGCGGCTGCAGATGTGAGCGCCTCCACCGATAACCGCTCCTGGCCAATTGTCACGGTACTTTTCGGAAAGACCGCCGATATGTCACGACCGACCATCAAACGTATTAACTCAGTGGGTGTAACTTCACTGGCTGGCCGCGTATCCACCCAGGCGCCGTCGCGGAGCACCGTAACCCGCTGCGCGATGTTGGCTAGTTCCTCCAAACGATGCGACACATAGATGATCCCTATGTGGCTGGATTGAAGTTGTTGGATGACGGTCATCAACTGCTGGACTTCGCGAGTGTTGAGTGACGCAGTGGGTTCGTCCATGATAATCAGCTGAGCATCGCTGCCTATGGCGCGGGCGATTTCCACTAGCTGTTGCTGAGGCATGCTGAGCGCTCGCGCAGGCCAATCAGGGTTGATCTGGGCTCCGATCCGCTCCAGTAACTCTTTGGCGCGTCGTCGTCGGCTAGGCCAATTGATCAGTCGCCAAGCGGAAAGTGGTTCGACGCCGTAAGCTAAATTTTCGGCTACCGACAGATCGGGAAACAGCGTGGGTTGTTGATAAACAGCGGCCACGCCTAGTTGTTTGCTGACCGTCGGATGAAACTGGGCGACGGGCTGGCCGCCAATTTCGACTTGACCGGCATCGGGTCGATAGGCGCCAGTGATAATTTTGATCAGCGTTGATTTGCCCGCGCCATTTTCGCCCACCAGTGCATGAACTTCGCCCCGCGCGACTTCCATCGACACATCGCGCAGGGCTTGTACCGGTCCAAAGGACTTCGATACATGCTGCACGCGCAAGGCGATCGTGGAATTGGTTAGGGCAGTCATAGTTGCGCTGAGGTCTACCTTCGTTGGGTCTGCACCGTTTGTTCGTAGTGTCGGACTTGATCGAGCCATTGGCGACCCGCTGGCACATCATGCCGATGACAAAATTCTGCCCACACCACTCCCCACGGCAGGCTCTTTTGTTCCTCAAGCAAGGCCAGACGGGCAGTGGTATCGCCGGCCAACTCCAACTCGCGCCATGCCTGGATCGGTTCCAGCAGCGCAGCCAACAGAGCCTTCTGCATATTGCGAGTACCAATCACCCAGGCGGCTACGCGATTGATACTGGCATCGAAGTAGTCCAGCCCAATGTGCACTCGCGACAAGCAGTTACCGCGCACGATTTCTTGGGCAATTGCCAGCAGCTCGTCACTCAGTACGACTACATGATCGCTATCCCAGCGCACTCCGCGACTAACGTGCAGCAGCAGTTCATCGACCCACAGCAGCGTGGATGAAATCTTGTCGGAGATGACTTCGGTCGGATGAAAATGGCCGGCATCCAGGCACAATAGCTTGTTGCGCGCGATGGCATAACCCAGATAGAACTCGTGGGAACCGACTACATAACTTTCGGACCCCAGCCCGAACAGTTTGCACTCGACCGCATCGCGCACGAACTTGGAGTCCAGCGGTTGGCTGAAGAGCTGGTCGAGCGACTCAACCAGCATGGCTCGCGGCCCCTGGCGATCGATGGGGGTCTCTTTACAACCATCGGGAATCCACACATTGTGAATGCACGGTGAGCCCAATTGTTGGCCCATGACATTCGCGATGCGCCGCGACGCTTGACCATGTTCGATCCAATACTGTCGAATGGATTTATCGATATGGGTCAGCGTTTGACCGCTGGCCGCCAGCGGATGGCCGAAGTAGGTCGGATTAAAATCCAGGCCCAAGCCGCGCTGGCTGGCCCAATCGATCCAACCTTGAAAGTGCCTCGGCTCGATGCAATTACGCTCGATCGACTGACCACCATATTCGCCGTAGCTGGCATGAAGGTTGAGGCGATGTCGGCCCGGTATCAGTTGCAGCGCTAGCTCCAGATCGCATCGCAGTTCACCGGGAGTTCGAGCTTTGCCTGGATAAGCCCCGGTCACAGCCAGGCCGCCGCCTAGCTCGCTGCCCAGGTTCTCAAAACCGCCAACATCATCACCTTGCCAACAATGCAGCGAAATCGAAATCCCACCCAGCCGGGACAATGCCGCTTCGACGTCGACGCCAATCGATGCGTATTGTTCCTTAGCTAGATCAAGTGCTGTCATAGTTCTCAAATGGTTTGAGGTAGCGGAATGCGTCAAGCATTTCGGCAATTGGTCTAAGGTAGCGGAATGCGTCAAGCATTTCGGCGTCTAGTGACAGGCAAATCCACCGTCTGGCGACGGTGGCTACGGAGGAAACGAATGGATGATACTCTCGCTTTATCGTGGCTACAATGGTCGTCGCTATCACTTCGCGGAGTAACGGGTCGGCAGTTGACGCTTGGGCTGCTAGACTCGGGGGGCAAGTCCAGTCATACTCTGCCCAAGTTGCCACACGTTGCCCAGTTGTCATGCCAAGTAGTAAGGAGATGAACGTGGTTAAGAATCGCATGTGTCGCGATAATGTGCCTGCCGGCGATTGCTTATGCGATCACTGCCCCGCCAAATGTTGCCGTTACTTTGCCCTGGCGATCGACAAGCCGGAAGAGCATCGCGATTTCGATTTTATGCGCTGGTACCTGCTGCACGATCGAGCCACCGTGTTCGTGGAAGATGACAGTTGGTACCTGTTGGTCCATACAACGTGCAAACATTTGCAGAGCGATAATCGCTGTGGGATTTACGCGACGCGTCCCCAAATTTGCCGTGATTACACCACCGATGCGTGCGAGTTCGACGACGATGGCGTGTACGATCACTACTTTGAAACGGCTGAGCAGGTGGTTGAGTACGTCGAGGCTACATTGCAACACACCAAGCTGGACAACATCCGCTCGCCCGAACCCGAACTACTGCCGATCCTGGCGTAGTTTCACACGCCCACAACACCTTAAAAATTTAACAGCCGAACCATAACCCCCAATGAACCAGCGAATTGAGCCACGGACGCTACAGGGATTTCGCGATTATCTGCCCGAAACGATGATGCCGCGCGAGAAGTTGATGGAGACCGCGCGCCGAGTCTACCGCAGCTACGGCTTCTGTCCCATCGATACGCCGGCGCTGGAACTGCTGGAAGTACTGTTGGGTAAAGGCAGCGATGAAACCGATCGGCAGATCTATCGGTTCGAAGACAACGGGGGTAGGCAAGTCGGTTTGCGTTTTGATCTAACGGTGCCGCTAGCGCGTTTTGCCGCTCAGCATGCCAGCACGTTGGGCTTGCCATTCAAACGTTATCACATTGCTCCTGTGTGGCGCGGTGAACGTCCGCAGGCAGGTCGCTTTCGTGAATTCGTCCAGTGTGATTTCGATACGATTGGCACTGAGTCGGTAGCGGCGGATATCGAAACTGCTTTGGTCATCCATGATTTGCTGGTGGCCATTAATGTGGGTGAGTTCTCGCTGCGCATCAATAACCGGCAAGTGCTGAACGGTTTGCTCAACAAGCTCGACCTGGCGGACAAGAGCGTTCCCATTCTGCGGGCCCTCGATAAGCTCGAGAAGATCCAGGCGGCGGGCGTGATGGCCGAGATGGCACAGACCGCTGGTGTCAATGATCAGCAAGCCAGCCAGATTCTGCAGTTCGCCGGTATCCGCGGTTCAGCCGAGTCGGTCTTGCAGCAATTGACGGAGTTGCTGACGGGCAATGACATGGGCATGGCTGGGATCGAACGCTTGTCGGAACTGGTAGCCGCACTGAAGTCATGCGGAATTTCGGAAGAGCGATTTCAACTAGACGTCAGCATCGCCCGCGGACTCGACTATTACACCGGTGTCATTTACGAAACCGTGCTAAAAGATCTACCCAGCATCGGCAGCATTTGTTCAGGTGGTCGGTACGATAACCTGGCCGAACTGTACACCAAGCAGCATTTGCCTGGCATTGGCGCGTCGCTAGGACTGGATCGCTTGTTGGCGGCCATGGAATCACTGGGGCGCATCGAACCGATCCGCGCGGCTGCACCGGTGCTCGTGACCTATTTCGAGAAAAGCGGCTTTCACGACTATCTGAAAATTGCCGGTCTGCTGCGGGCCGCGGGTATTGGCGCGGAAGTTTATCCCGATCCTAAGAAGCTGGGCCAGCAATTAAAGTATGCTTCGCAGCGTGGTTTTCGCGCGGCCATTATCGCTGGTCCCGATGAACTGGCCAAAGGCAACTGCCAGATCAAGAACCTCAAGACTGAAGAAAAGTTTGAAGTTCACTGGCGTGACTCGGCCACGGAGTTGATCGAGAAAGTGGGCGCCTGCCTGGAAGTATGAATACCAAACACTGAAACTGAAAATTGAAACGGCTACTTTCAAAATAACAGTCAAGGACCGTTTATGGCGACCGCTAAACTGGTTTTGATCTCGTTTCTGGCGATCATCGCAGGTCTCTATGCGGTCACTTGGTTTTATACGCTTACGCAGCGGCGGCAGTGGCAGATGCCGACTTGGTATCATGCGCTCGTCGGATTCATTACCGACTTTCTTGATACGCTAGGCATCGGTTCGTTTGCGATAACGACAGCCATGTATCGACCGGTCAAAGCGGTCGACGATCGTTTGATACCCGGCACGTTAAACGTGGGACATGCTTTGCCCACGGTAGCTCAAGCGTTCTTCTTTATCAACGCGGTGCAAGTCGACTCGCTGACGTTGTGGCTGTTGATCTTGGCATCGGTGTTGGGAGCCTGGTTGGGCGCTGGCTGGGTGGCTCGCTTGCCCAAACGTTATGTACAACTGGGCATGGGCGCAGCGCTGTTGTGTGCGGCCATGATTCTGTTGGCCAGGCAACTAGAACTGATTCCGCAGGGCGGGATGGCGACGGGACTGGCAGGCGGAAAACTGCTGATCGGTATCATCGGCAATGTTATCTTTGGTGCGCTGATGACCATCGGTGTGGGTGCGTATGCACCGATCATGGTCATGGTGAGTTTACTGGGGATGGATCCTAAAGGCGCATTCCCAATCATGATGGGTTCGTGCGCGTTTTTGATGCCGGCAGCCAGTTGGCAATTTATCCAGCGCGATAGCTACAGCGTGCCAGCAGCCCTGGGCTTGACTCTGTTAGGAATCCCAGGCGTGATCATAGCAGCCTTGCTGGTCAAGAGCCTGGACCTGACGTTGGTGCAATGGCTGGTCTTGTGTGTGGTTATCTATACTGGAGTAATGATGTTGCTGGCCAGTCGCAAAACATCAGAATCGAACGACGCAACCGTCGCAGTAGAAGGCTAAGCACTTGTCCACGTGCTTCGGGGTGGTTCCGGTTCTTAATTCCGATTGGATGTGTCGACGTGCTTAAGCAGAGTTTATTACTGTTGGCTGGGCTGATGATCAACATGCCATTGAACTTTGCCAGTGATACGTCGGCCGTGGGTGGGCATTTGATCATCATCGGCGGTGGCCTGCGATTGGATAACCGGCCGGTGTTCGAGACTTTGATTCAACTCTCAGGCGGACGTGACGGTTCGAAAATTGTAATTCTGCCGACGGCCAGTTACTCGACGGCTGATTCGCACTTGTTCGCCAAGGAACTGGCTACTTTTGGTATTCCGGCTGAGCGTGCCCAAGTTCTGGATGTTACCGAGCACAATGCTCGCGCGGCGACCAGCGATGCGGCGATACTAGCGCAGGTTAAGCAGGCGACATGCTGCTTCATCTCAGGCGGTGATCAGCGTCGTCTGGTGAGGGCGCTGACTAAACCGGATGGCAGCGATACACCGCTGCTGGCCGAGATGCGTGCGCTGTGGGCGCGGGGTGGCGTGATCGCCGGCACCAGTGCAGGCGCATCGGCTCAGAGCGCCACGATGTTGGCAGTCTCTGGATTGCCCGACATGTTGATCGACGAAGGTTTTGATACGCTGGACTTTGGCATACGCCATGATCAGCGTCAGCGGGGATTGCTGATTACGCGTGGTTTTGGGTTTTTTGATGCCGGCATCATCGACCAGCACTTCTATCACTTTCGCGGGCGACTCTCGCGCTTGATACGCGCGGTCGATCATGGCCAGGTACCATTCGGTTTTGGCATCGAAGAGAATACGGCTCTAATTGTCGAACCCAATGGCCGGTGTCGAGTTCTGGGGGCCGGTTTGGTGACGATTATCAAAACGCCCAAGCGCGGACTGGATGGTCCCAGCGGTTATAAAATTGATGGCGTCCAGTTAACAGCCCTGTCCGATGGCGATACCTTCGATCCAAAAACTGAAGCCATCACCATCGATCCGGCCAAGCCACTGCATACGCTGGAAAAAGCAGAATACAACGGTAACTTCTTGATCAGCGATATCGCCGCCGGTCGATCGGCTCAGTTTGCACTGATTGCCGGATTAGCTGAGAATCAAAAGTCGTTTCAAGACTCGATCATGCTGAAGCATCATCATGACTGGTCGCACGGCTATCGCATCGGCCTGCGCAAGACCGACACGACTCGCGCGTACACCGGCGTGATGAACGGTGAATGGACCTATAGCCTGCTGAGTGTATCGGTCGATATCGCGCCCATCGTTAACGGCTTGAAACCGGCCGATTCTCATCTGCCCGCTGATGCACCGGCGAATAGGCAGTTGGCGCTGGCCATGACGGCCTTGTCCTTTCGCGGGATAATGCCACTGGACCAGCAGCTGAATTTTCGCGGCCAGCAACCCATGTCGCGGGGTGAGCTGGCATCGGCGCTTGCGCGCAGCGCGCATCTACATGCAACTAATCCGAAGGTTACCCTGATCGAAGATGTCGATTGGCATACACTCGACGGCCAAGAGATCTATAGTGCGGTGGCGGCTGGATTTATCGGTGTAGATGATGCGAGGCAATTTCGCGCCAGTGAGCATGTTACGTGCGATCAAGCCGCTCATGCACTGCGCAAGCTCGCGCTTTACGATCGCAACGAAATTCAGCCCGAACTACTTCAGCAACTGGGCGCGATCGAACAGCGAGCCGCTGAGCCGATCACTCGCGAAGAAGTCGCACGAGTACTATTCGATATTCTGAATTTTCAGTTCCAATGATCCGTCGACGCGATTAGATATACAGTGTTACCCATCCGCATTGTCAAGCTTGGTGGCAGCGTGCTCGATCAGCGCGATTATGCGCGTGCACTCGATACCTGGCTTGAGATGCAAGCACCGGCCCGCACGCTCGTTTTGGTCGGTGGCGGTCGACCGGTGGATGCCGTGCGTGAATTGGCGCAGCTCAATCCCTATCCCGAGGACCTGCTGCACTGGATCTGTATCGATTTGATGGACACTAGCTTTCGACTGGCATCGTCGGCCATGTCTCAGTGGTCGCAAATTGAAGACGCACAGCACCTGCGGGCCTGGTGCCAGGCCGGTAGTGCTAACAGCATTGTGCATGTCCGAGCTTTTTATGATCGCTCAAGCGATTTGCCCATCGGTTGGCAAACCACCAGTGACACGTTATCTGCACATCTGGCCGCAGTTGTCGATGCTCGAGAACTGGTACTGATCAAATCATGCAGTGCCTCAGCGATTCAGAGTCGAACTTGGCAAGAGCTGGCTGATAGCGGAGTAGTGGATGCCGAGTTTCCCGCGATCGTCGCCAGACTCGTCGCCTGCGCAGTCCGTGTTGAAGGATTAAGGTAGGAGTAAGGTGTAAGAGGTCTGGGTGGCACTGGCAATGCGCAGCATAGCCAGTGCTCCAAACGAAGCGGTACGATTTGCCCTGCGGCTGACTTGGCTAATGAAACCGAAGTTTCCAAGTACCCTAACAGAGCTCATTGGCCAAGGAACGAACCCGTCAGGCAGTGACCTGGGATGCTGTATCCAAAAATTCGCTGCCATTGGTACAGTGACAGGGCTCGCCACCTGCACTACTTCGTTCCATGCACTGGCTTTGCTGCGCATTGCCAGTGCCACCCGAAGTCCTTACTCCTTACTCCTTACTCCCACCACTCTGGCGTCGCGCCATAGGACGTGGTCACCCAGTGTGCCATCGGTGGTGGATTCGACCAGCAGCACAATCAGTTGTGCGCCGCTGACATCCACACGCACATCGATCGGCGCTGAGCTGTCGTCGAGAACGGGCGACTGAAAGGCGCTGGATAGCTGATTGTTTTTGCCGAGCAGCACTTGGCATTTAGCGCTACCCGGAGCTGGTGGTATCGAACCTGCGGTTGCCTCGCGCCACAGAGTGATGTTGGCCAGGAAGGTCGCGGGTTTGCCATCCCAGCGATAGGCAACTTGCGCAGGCGAATGAATAACGAGTGCTTTTTCTATGGGCAACTCGCCAGAATACAACCTCTTGCCGAACAAATCGCGGTTTCTACCCAGTGGCCAGGCGACTCGGCTGGCACTATCCAGCAATCGATAACGAGCGGGTTCTGTGTCGCTCAACCAATGGGCCCGGTCGTTGTGTCCGGCCACTTCGACCAAGGCCATTACAAATTCTTCTGCAGTATCAAGTGTTGTCAGTTTCAGCTTGCTGTCCAGTTGCAATTCAACTCGTCCATCGGCCAGGCGTTTCAGCGATTGAATTTTCAGACGTGATGCATCGGTCAAAGTCACGCTGGTGCGCTGGGCACTATCTGGCAGGGCCAATCGTAATACGGGGCTAAAGGTGATCCCGCTGATCTCTTCGTCTGGCAGCGCGACACTTTCGTCGCTATTTTCCGGTTTGAGCGACCAGGTGAGTCGGCTGGGGCCGCCGGTGATTTTTGACGAGCTCAACTTCGACTTGACCACTCCCGCAATCGGTTCGCCGCGCTTCTTCCAGACCTTGTCCGAGGCTCCGGTGTGCAGGAGCATTTGAGTCTGCAAATCGATTGTTTGCCGAACGCCAGGCGAGGGCTGCGTGACGATAGCGCGAATTTGATCAAGTCGCAAGTCGATCGATTCAAACCAGTCGCTCGCTAGCTGCAGCGAGTTGTCAGAGGTCCAGACGATCCTCCCACTCAACCAAGAACCGTCCGCCAGGGCCACGCAAACTTGACTGTTAATTGCCTTGGATCGATTCCACCACACAATCTCACCGGGCTCTGCCACAGTTTGCTGTTGAGGAGATTGGAAGACAAAGCTGCCAGATGGATTGATATCTACAAGCAACGATTGGGGCACACTCTTGTCCAGCAAATGCAGCGTTGAAGCTGTTTGCGCGACCGATGGACTACTGACTAACAGTAGACTTGCGGTCAAGAGAGCGACACAGGGCGAGCACTTATTGCCCACGATAGATCTTTCGCAGGTTTGCGCTAGAGGCCTCCCATTGCTGGGCCGCCGTAGTAAAGTCGATATCCATGTAGCGCGTGCCGGGCGGTGGCGCGGCTCGAGATTTTTGCGGGTGACCCGGGCGAACTGGGATGTTGCCGCTGGGGCTCATTGCCAGTCGGCCCTCGATGTCTTCGCTTAACAAGTAGCGAGCCAGTTCTTTAGCAGCCACAGGATGTTTGGTTCCTTTGACTACGCCCAGCGTGTTGGGGATCAACAAAGTGCCGAGTTGGTCAGTTGCTTGATCAGGAAAGACGATGGCCACCGGGAGGCCATTGTCTTGTTCGATCAGTGCATCGTCGGTATCGGTTAAGCCAAAGGCAACCTGGCCCGATGAGACGGCCAGCGCGACTTGCTTGTTACCCGACAGCACCACTGCGTTGTCTTTGACTTGGGTGAAGAAATCGGTCGCTGGTTGTTCGCCGAGTTTCGTTTGTAGGACTGCGAAGTGTGTGGCGGTCGTTCCGAACAGGGGCAAAGCGACCGCGCACTTTTGATTCCAGCGCGGATCGGCCAGTTCCATGACCGATTTCGGCCATTGTGTTTCATCCGGCAACAACTGCCGATTAATGATCAAGATCCGCGCGCGAGCCGCAAAGGCGATCCAAGTGTTGTTCGGCGAGCGCATATTCTTGGGCCAATCGCTGGGCACGCCCCAAGATGTGCTCTGCAACAGGCCGGCTTTCTCAAGTCGTAACGTATGCAGGATCTCGTTATTCCAGAACAGATCGCAGCGCGGGGCGCTGGCTTCGTTCTCGATGCGATTGACCAGGCCGACCGTCTTGGTGGATTCAACGTCATAGGTAGCGGCGACCGTTGTTTCGGGGTGTCGCCGCTGGAAGGCAGCCATGATGGGCGTGGCGATCTCGCGGTCAGCAGCTGAGTAAACAACCACTTCGTTTTCCGCGCGTTTCACACAGCCCACTTGCATGAGCAGCAGACTGGCAAGAACTACGCAGGGGCGAATCGTCCACGTTAGAACAGCAATGATAATCCCACTCCCATCAAAAACAGACCGATCGCCGCGTACGCAACCACTACCGCACGTTTGCCACCCATTTGTTCGAGGCCTTGTGCGATGCCAGACCAATGCACCAGCCGACCACCACTGCAGGCGGCCACCAGAGCCGCACCCCCTAAGGCCAATGCGACCAGTCCCACCAACAAATCCTGAGATTGGGAAGCAAACTGCATCGAATACTTATTGCTAGCTAATGTGAAGGACGAGCAAATCGCTCTTTGCGGCCCAGGAGCATTGGGCTAGTATTGCCCAGTTACGCTTACCCCCTATCCTACCCCAGGACACTCGACGCGAACAGGATTGACCTCGTCATGGATCGACGAACGATGCTCAAAAGGACGCTCGCCTGGAGCGTGCCGACATGCAGTTGTTTGCTGGGCTGCAAGTCTGCGCCGTACACGGGTCGCAAACAACTGATCTTTGTGCCTGAGTCGCAAGAGGTCAGTCTGGGCCAGACTGCGTTCACGGATGTCTTGTCCAAAGAAAAAATAAGTGAGAACGTGCGTTTTCAGCAAATCGTCGAACGCGTAGGGCAGCGCATTTCGGGCGTTAGCGGCCGCACCGACTATCAATGGGAAACGAAAGTGGTCGCCTCCGAAACACAAAATGCGTTCTGTCTGCCTGGTGGCAAGATCGTCGTGTACGAAGGTATACTACCGATATGCCAAAACGAAGCTGGATTGGCCGTGGTGATGAGCCACGAAGTTGCGCACGTGCTGGCGCGGCATGGCGGAGAACGCATGAGTCAAACCGCTGCCGTCAACGGTGCGCAGAGCCTGGTCGGTTTCGTGATGCGCAATCAAGAACAAGTCACCAAGGACATCGCGCTCCGCGCCTACGGTATCGGCTCAGAGTACGGATTCTTGTTGCCTTACAGTCGCAAGCACGAACTGGAAGCCGATCAGATCGGCCTGACACTCATGGCCCAAGCCGGTTACGATCCCACGGAAGCCCCCAAATTCTGGAAGCGTTTTGCCGGAGCCAATACGGGGACTAAGCCGGCTGAGTTTATGTCGACGCATCCATCGGACGAACGTCGCGCCCTTGACTTGGAAGGCAAGTTGCCAGAAGCGCTGCAATTATATTCGTCGACGCAAAACCAGGTTGGTCTCGGAGAGACTATCATTTGAGATACGGACATCTCATGCTTGAGTTTCACGCTTAAGTTCTCATTCTACGATCCTCAGATTTCAATTCTCGCAATTCATAATTCAAGTCTTAACTCACTGGCATGGCAAGTTTGGAACTGTTAGTCGTTCTGGCGATGGTGCTGGTGAACGCGGTCTTTGCAGCCTACGAGATTGCCTTAGCTTCAATCTCGGTCTCGCGTTTGCACGTGTTGATCAACGACAATCGCTCTGGTGCCCGAGCCGCGTTGGAAATGAAGGAAGGCATCGAGCGCAGTCTGGCTGTGGTTCAACTGGGTATAACGCTGGTCGGCTTGATCGCGGGCGCCACCAGTGGTGCTAGTGCCGGCGAAGATATCGCGCCGATCCTGAAGAACTGGGGACTGGGTGACACCATGGCCGATGCGCTGGCCATCACTCTAGTGGTGGTCCCGCTGACCGTTGTCACGATTGTGGTCGGTGAGTTGGTGCCGAAGCTCTTCGCCCTGCGACACAAAGAGTGGGTCTGTTTGCGGCTGTCGCCGGCGATGTGGGGATTCTCGATGGCTGCCTGGCCGTTGGTCTGGACGCTCGAAACATCCGCTTCGTATATCATGGACTTTGTCGAACATTTCTGGCGGCCGCGCACTCCCGGCAGCCAACGTTCCGAAGCGGCTGAATTGCAAGAGTTGCGAGCCATCGCCAGCCTGGCACGCACCTCGCGCCTGATCGGCGCTCGCGAAGAAAATATCATTCTGGGGGCTGCCAGACTCTCCAGCCGTCAACTGCGCGAAATCATGTTGCCGGCTGAACATATCAGCATGTTGAACTTGGGTGATTCCATCTCGGCAACGCTGCTGGCCGCGCATTTGGACATGCACACGCGATTTCCAGTTGCCGAAGTGACGGGTGATCCCCAGACGATCGTGGGCTACGTGACCTTCAAAGATATCATCGCAGTTCTGAAGAACAGTCCCAGCGAACCATCGATTCGCTCAATCGTGCGCGGTATCCCGAGTCTATATGAAGACTTGCCGATATCGATCGCGCTGGAACAACTAATGCGTGAACACACGCACATCGCTCTGGTGCGCGATCACAAACAAAACGTCTTGGGCATGATTACGCTCGAAGACATCATGGAAGAGCTGATCGGGGACATTCAGGATGAATATGATCTTTTGCCTCTGCATGTGCTGAAAGCCGGTAATGGTTGGGTAGTAGGTGGCGGACTGAGCCCCTTGAGATTCCGAGACTTGACTGGCCAAGATCTGAAAGCCCTCGACGGAGGTGCTGAAGTTCATAACCTATCCAGCTGGATTCAACAGCGTATCGGCCGCATCCCTACCGGTGGCGAAGAGATCATCCACGAAGGCTACCGAATCGTAGTCCGCAAAGTCCGCCGCCAACGAGTCTTGGAAGCTTCAATAGCCCCAGTGTGACCCCGTAGCCGAAGTCGCCAGACTTTGGACGATCTAACATTACGCGTCCAAAGTCTGGCGACTTCGGCTACGGGGTCAGGCACACATCCCGTGCAGCTTTTCGACCGTGCGATAGTTGCGCGCGGTGGTGGTAACGCCGAGATGTTTTTCTACGGCTGCGGCCAGCTTCGAACGCCCGAGACCATCCGGGGTGTGCAGGTACAACACTGCGTCTGTCAATTTAAAACTCTCGCTCGCCAGTTTGAGCTGCTCGAGAGCTTTCAAATTTGGTTTGCTGGCGGGGCTGGCCAGAAAATAGAAGTGCAAGGTAGTCGGTTGGCTCGTCGCATCGGGGTAGGGATTCTGGTCCAGAGCCCTCTGCATTTCATCGCTCGTCAATAGCAACACAGCTGGCCGGAATCCGTGATGCTGGTCGACAAGTTCGACAATCTTCTGCGTCAACTTGGCTTTCGACTCGCGGCCACAATCGAACAGCACGTTACCGCTCTGAATGTACGTACGCACGTTGGTCAGCTTGAGGGACTCTAGTTCCACTTTCAGCTTGGCCATTGGCAACATGTTCTTGCCGCCAACGTTGATGCCGCGAAAGAGTGCTATCCAAGTTGGCATGTTTTGAGCGCCGTGACTGCAACAAAAGATTGGAACGACACAAGTTTACTGGATCCGTTTATTGGGCCGCTTGGCCATTGATCCATTGCTGCATCAATTCCAGCCCTTGTTGATCTACATTGAACGTGGCTAGCGGTGGCATTTGGCCTGGACCACGACGCTGCATGCGAATAGGCAATAGCGAGCGCTCGGCTGCGCCAGGTGCAACCAAGCGAGCCTCGGGGATCTTGAAGGCATCATGTTGGGGCGAGGCGTCCAGGATGCGCATCTTGTCTAACAACGTATGCGCTGATAATTCCATTTTGGAATTGCCACCACCTGCTTCCGTATGACAGTGAGCACAATTGGCATGCAGATAAGCTCGCACGCGCGCCTCGAGGGGTTGGGACGTGTCGGCAGGATCAGCCAACTGTGGATACTCGCCACTGGCTTTGGGCAATTGGCCGGTTGCCGACGATTGATCCGTGCTGTCGGGCATCTTCAGCATGCCGATATGGGCCAACGTTCGCAATTGATTGTCTTGGATGCCACCATAATCGTGCACGTGGTTCATTTGCGCAGTCGACAAACCCAGCACGTAATTGGCTGCGCGCGAATGGCAGACCATACATTCGGTACGGCTGGGATATCGCCACGGTTGCTCGGTCACCTGGTGACTATCACGAGTATGGCTGACGCGGAACGTTTGATTTGTGCCGGCAGCAGGCACCAGCGTCGCATCGGTTTGCTCTTCGTTCCAGCGATACGAATAACCGAACCACTCCTTGTCGACCTTCGTCATAATTCGCGTTTCGATGCGCTGGTCGACAACTTTGTTGCCACTCGCGATCGGTAACGAGAAGGTCTTGACGAGCACGCTGCCGCTAGGAAAATTCCAGCCCCAGTTCTCGGTGCCTTCGATCTGGCCCTCGGTGGGAACTGCCATCGCGCGACCCTTGCTCGCTCCATCGGACCACAGCGGCGACTGAACCGAGTAAGAAACGAGACCAGCGCCGAGCGTGCCTTGCGCGATGTTGGAATAGAGTTCAGTCTGGCTGAGAAGAGTAGGGAAGGGCTGCGATTGGTCCTGTGGTGGTTGGATCTCCAGTTGATACAAACCACCTTCATGATCCGCAATCAAGAGTTCACCTTGCGTATTAGTCCCGAAGCCGGCGATCTGGAGCGTGGATCGCGCGATATGTTTATGCCACAGCACACTTTGTCCGTCGTGACGCACCGCCCACATGTTGCCCGTTGAATAATCGCCGTAGATATAAGCCCCCACCAACTCTGGGAACTGCTGGCCACGATAGACAATTCCTCCGGTCAGCGAACGGGCTTCGGAGTGAGGATGTTCGACGGTGGGCGCAGCCAACGGAGCAGGGCCTTGCTGCCGCTGCGGTTGAAATGGATGACTACCTTCATTGACGCTCCAGCCATAGTTCTCGCCTTTGCGAATCAAGTGGGCCGTCTCCCACAAGTCCTGGCCGTTGTTGCCGACCCACAACTGGTCCGACAGGCGGTCGTAGGTCATGCGCCATGGATTGCGCAAGCCAAACGCCCAAATCTCCGGCCGTGCGCCTGGCACACTTACAAACGGATTGTCAGGTGGCACGCTATAAGGCTGATCACCTGTGACATGATCAACGTCAATGCGAATTACCGAACCATTGATGGTCGACAGATCTTGGCCCGTCAAGTTCACATCCGAATCGGAGGTGCCGTCGCCAGCAGTTACATACAACATGCCATCGTTGGCGAAGGCCAGATCACCTCCATTGTGTCCATCTGAGGGCCACTCGATGATCAGCTTGAGACCGTCCTTGTCAAACTTCGGTGGCCAATCGCTGGCGACCGTAGTGCGATAGACCTTGGTGGCTACTTTGTCCAGCTGGTCCGATTTGCCGTTGCAGCCGATGAAGACGAGCCGATTGGTGGCAAACTGCGGATGAAACGCAATGCCGTAAATGATCTCCGGTATTTCAAGCAGCGGTTCAGTCGCAGTTGCGTCTGGGTCATCGTGAAAGCCTTCGATGAAACCTGGGCCGGCATAACCTTCGCGATGGGTGATCAACCACATCCCATGGCTCTGGGGAAAAGAGCCTACTGTCAACAAGCCCTTGCGCTCGATCTGCCCGTAAGCTCGCACTGGGCGATAAGGCGGCAAAGGATCCGGAAAGCCGTTGAGTGTTTTGTTGCTCCACGCTGGACGCTGGTCCAATCCAAAAGCCGGTTCCTCCGCATCTGCGGTCCCGATGGGAATATTGACGAGCAGAAACAGGCAAATCGGCAATAGAGCTCGCATCATGTTGTGTCCCCCGTCAGCGTCACCTCGCGCAATGATTCTGCGAACTAGTCTACGCCGAGACGAAAGGCACGGCCAGTGCCGCGACCTTTGGAGTGCGGTGTCATCTGGCACCGCTTTGATGTAAGTAAAGTCTCAAGCCGCAGCCTGAGTTATTCTGAAAGTTTGAAGTCCCCAGGTTCGCGCAGGCTGCGGTAAAGTTTGGTTATCACATCAAAGCTACGGCTGCGCCGCAGCACTCCAAGGAGTCACTCTGAATGTCCGCATCACCTAGTTCGCGCAGGTCTTTGGAGTGCGGTGTCATCTGGCACCGCTTTGATGTAAGTAAAGTCTCAAGCCGCAGCCTGAGTTATTCTGAAAGTTTGAAGTCCCCAGGTTCGCGCAGGCTGCGGTAAAGTTGGGTTATCACATCAAAGCTACGGCTTCGCCGCAGCACTCCAAGGAGTTACTGGCTTGCCAGCGAGGCAGCGCGGCCGCCTCGGCGTCGTTCGGATTCGCGGAGCTGCATCTTGCGGAGGCGAATATTCTTGGGAGTGATCTCGACCAGCTCGTCGTCCTCGATGTATTCCAGGGCGGCTTCCAGGAACAGCAAACGCGGCGGTTTGAGAATAATGTTTTCATCCGAGCCAGCAGCTCGAATGTTCGTCAACTTCTTCTCGCGACAAGGATTGACCACCAAGTCATTATCGCGCGCGTTTTCGCCTACGATCATGCCTTCGTAGACTTCGTCCCCCGGCGCGACAAATAGTTCGCTGCGTTCTTGTAGACCAAACAGTGCAAAACCAACTGCTTTGCCTGTAACCATCGAGACCAATACACCGTTGGTGCGATGAGGCACTTCGCCTTCTTGTGGTTTATAGCCCGAGAATCGATGGTGGATGATGGCTGTGCCTTGAGTGGCATTGAGCAAGCGGGTTCGCAGGCCGATCAAACCGCGAGCCGGAATATCGAAACGCAGCAGCGTGTAAGACCCGCGGGGAATCATTTCCTCGACGGTGCCGCGACGATAGCCCACCAGTTCCATGACCGGCCCGACTTTATCCGTGGGAACTTCGACGGTTAGTGTCTCAAAGGGCTCGTGGACTTTGCCGTTAACGGTACGCGTAACCACACGCGGCTTGCCTACCGACATCTCGAAGCCTTCGCGGCGCATGGTTTCGATCAGCACGGCCAAGTGCAATACACCGCGTCCACGCACAGCATAAGCCTCCGCGCCTTCAACCGTAGACATCCGCAGTGCGACGTTCTTTTCCAGTTCGCGATCCAAGCGAGTCTTCAGTTGACGCGTCGTAACGTACTTGCCGTCTTTACCAACAAACGGTGAGTTGTTGACGCTGAAGATCATTTCGAGCGTAGGTTCGTCGACTTTGAGTCGCTCCAGAGGTCGCACATCACCCCGGGCACATACGGTGTCACCGATCTCGATATCTTCCATGCCCACAACGGCCACCACGTCGCCGGCGGTGGCTTCCGCTACTTCGACGCGGCTCAGTTTGTCAAAGATAGATAGCGAAGCAATTTGTGCAGGAACGACTACGCCTTTGTCCTTCGCCAAATCCACAGCTTGACCGCTCTTGATCCGGCCAGCTTGAATGCGTCCGATCGCGATGCGTCCCACATACTCGGACCAGTCCAAGTTGGTGACCAACATCTGCAGAGGTGCTTCCGGTTCAACTTCCGGACCCGGGATGGATGCCAGGATCATATCCAACAGTGGTTCCATCGACGTGCCGCGCACATCCGGGTCCAGCGTGGCATAACCTTCGCGAGCCGAAGCAAAGATATGATGGAATTCATCCAAGTGATCTTCACCACCGAGGTCCACCAGCAATTCCAGGGCTTCGTCGAGCGCTTCGTGCGAACGAGCATCGGGACGGTCAATCTTGTTGATGACCACAATCGGCTTGACGCCTACTTCGAGCGCTTTGCTGAGCACAAATCGCGTTTGTGGCATCGGGCCTTCGGCCGCGTCCACCAAGACCAAGGCACCATCAGCCATCCGCACCACACGCTCCACCTCGCCACCAAAATCGGCGTGGCCCGGCGTATCAATGATGTTGATCTTGATGCCCTTGTAGTTGAGCGCAATGTTCTTGCTGAGAATCGTGATGCCACGTTCACGCTCGAGGTCGTTGCTATCAAGAATGCGATCAGCAGTTAACTGAGAATCGCGGAATTGCCCAGATTGTTTGAGCAAGCAATCGACCAACGAAGTCTTTCCGTGGTCAACGTGAGCAATGATAACTATGTTCCGAAGATCGTCCCGACGCATAAATGTGGTACTCAGCCGCAAAGACATTGGATCGCTAACGACCGCGAATTTACCTTGCCGCCATGCAAGGGCGTCTCGGTCGCCATTAACAACAAACTTCAAAAAGGTGCTCAGGATCGCCGTCTGAACCGGACCGCCCTGACACCTGCGGCATTTTCCAGATTCCTGATCCTCCCTGCTAGAGCGATATTTTTGTCGCTAGCGGGAAATTTCATAAGAGGGTAAATCGTGGATTAGTCGAGATTTACGAGAAATAAACACTGTCGCCTCCCTTAAGGCTTCGGAGAGCGTACAGCTTTTAAGTCGAGCAATCGCATTGTGTTTAGGTTTTTGGGTGGCACTGGCAACGCGCAGCGTAGCCAGTGCCACCCTAAGGCCTTGGAAATGTAGCCGATCTCGCCAGAGATTGGGATTTGATCAGTGACGCATCCAAAGTCTGGCGACTTCGGCTACAGTCCAATACTGACTATTGCGGGCCGAGGTTTAGGTTCGGAGGCAGGCCTGGGAAAGATGGTGCGGCAGGCGCCCCGGGAGTGGTCGGAGCGGCTTTGGGGCCGAACAGCACGTCTCGCTTGAGCATCAGTTGCTTGAACGAGGAGTCATCGATCAGGTAATACCAATCGGCGAAACGGGCGTTCAACTCCTGCACTCGTTTGCGAGCCGCAGTCAGTTTTTCGTTACGAGCATCAATCAAACGCTGATTGGCTTTGGTGATCTCGTCTTGGACTACCGGCAAGCGATCCTTCAATTCTTCGTCGGTCATCGGCTTAACGGCCGCTGGTGCTGCCTGAGCAGCCGCATCGGTTGCAGTCGCGTCGGTTGCGGGCGGGGCTGCCGCATCGGCCACAGGAGCGGGAGTCGCTGGTGCGTCAGCTGGGGGCTGCGCTGCGGCGTCTTGTTCGTCGTCCGCTGAGACTTCATCGGTTTCTTCTGCGAGCTCGTCCCCTAGTTCTTCAGCAGAAGCCTCTTCTGCAGTAGCCTCTTCAGCTTTTGGTTCTTCGCTCTTAGGTTCTTCTGTGGCTGGCTCGGCAGCGGTGGCTTCTTCCGCCTGCGGTTCCTCCGCCTTTGGTTCTTCAGGTTGAGTGCTTTGTTCAGGCTTGGGAGTCTCAGGAGTAGCTTCAGCGGGTGCAGGTTCCGCTGGCGGGGTCGTTTCAGCTGGCGGCAGAGCAGGTGGCTGTTCGGCTGCCTTCTTCGCAGCTTCCGCCGCAGCTTTTTCTTCGTCGAGCTTCTTCAGATCATCGATGGTCTGCGGAATCGGTCGCAGCTCGGGAGCTGGAAAGCGAGTTTCGTCTACTGAAGCGGTTACCAGCAAGTAGCGTTCGCGTTTGGAAGTGGGAGTTTCAGCTTTGTCGTCACCACTGGCTTCTAGGGCGGCGCTAACGACGCTCTCTTCACCGAAACGCAAGGTATACCTGACGCCTTCGCGGGTGGTGAGAATTGTCTCACCGGCCGTCGCCAAAATCTCGGTCGCGCCACCAACTTCGTGGGGCACGAAACCTTGATCCAGCAAACTGACCATGCTCTCTTGGTTGTCTAACAGCGCTTTGTCAGCTTTGAGGTCGGCGGCCAACCCTTTGGGTTTGGGGCGCACGCCAACGATTTGCAGTGATTGGGCAGCAGTACGAATCGAGTTCAGCTTGTCCGATTTGATTTCATCGCCTTCAGCGATCTGATCGGGCTTGGGGTCGGCTCCTTCGAACGCCACCAGGCGATCGAGTGACCATTTGTTGCCGTTGGCGTCGTAGCTGAAATCCGCCTCCATGTTTTTTTCCATGGCCACGCTAACACCCTGCGCCGTAGCACGCTGCTGAGTGCGATAGTCGCGGATGGCAATGCCATTGATATCAACGCTTTTAACAGTTAGCAAGTCAGGCTTGATCCACTTCTTGAAATCGGTATTGAAGACCGAAGTGTCGATTTCAACCGTGTAGACTGGATCTTGGTTGGGGATACGTACAAAGTGCAGGGCGTCTTGCGTGCCGTCTTGTTTCTTGCCGATGATCAAACTGGCCATGGACTTGCCGGTGCTGTCGGCCACGTTGACCATCATGCCCACGCCCGTAATGCCGGCTTCGAGTTTATCGCTTGGTTCCACTACTCCATACAGCGCATGATCACTGCGGCTGGCATCCTGAATGACACTCAGGATCTTCAGTCCTGCCAGTGGCGAGGTTGCATTCTTGAGCTGTTCTTCGGCGTCGGCGGGGTAGTTGTACTCGGAAGGGATCTTCCATAAGCCGCTATCTTTGTCGCGTACGATTTCGAACGACTCCATGGAGAGTTTGTTCTCATCGAACTTGGTGATCTTCAGCGAGGAAGCTTTGGTGACGTCCGACGCTTCATCTTTGAACAGCAGATCACCCGCAGCCAGACCTCCCGATTCGTCTTCTTTGGTGATCGATACGGGACGCGTCAAAACCGCCAGCAATACTGCGATGGCAGCAATGGCGGCGAAGATGCCTGTCTTTTGAGTTTCGTTCACGGGACTCGTCTCCCACGTATGAGAATTGTCTGGCGTTGGATTTTGAAGCAATTGGTTACACACAGGCTGGAAGCCTATGCCACACAACGACACAGGCTGGAAGCCTATGCCACACAACGACACAGGCTGGAAGCCTATGCCACAACACTATCTTAAACGATTCTTGGAAATACCTTCGCGCTCACGCACGCGACGTGACACGAACACGGCGACGCCGACCAGCAGGGGTGGAATCGGCGGCAGGAAGATTGCCCAAAACTTGTATGCGTTTTGCAGGTTCAAGACTTCGGTGTCGGCTTTGCGACGACTTTCGGCGATGCCTTCGTCACGCACTTTCTCGAGCTGTTTCTTCTTGACGATGAAACGCCGCGCGATCAAGCCGCTTTGGATCTTGGCCTCTTGTTGCATCTGCATCAGTTGCTGGGCATCTTCGGGCGTGGCGATGCCTTTTTCTTGCACCGCGCGGACGCGATCCATGAACTTGTTTTCAACTTTCTGGTTTTCTTCTTCCAGCTTTTGAACTTCCGAGTTAAAAGTCTCTTGGAACTTCATCTGGACCTGGTCTTCTTCGCGGCGGAATTTTTCGCTTTGCTGTTCAACCAGTTGCAGAGTGCTGTGCTGTGGTTCATGACGACGAATGGCTGGATAGTCCGTTTCGCCAACCAAAGCATCGATGATGTTGAGCACGAAGGTCACGTTCTGGAAGCGGAAGCTGATGTCTTCGATCTGTTCAGGACGAGCTCGTACGTTCAGGAAGAACGATAACATGCAATCGAGGTCCGTAACGTAGACCACGCGAATCGGTTTGGCCCCGGCCGGTTTGTCGTCGGCTTTCTTGTCAGCGCTGGCATCAACTTTTGTTTCAGCCGGCTTGGCATCAGGTGCGGCGGGAGCAGTGCCTTCGATCATCACCGCCAACGTCTGCTTGCCCGTTGCTTTACCTTGCTTCATCCGCAGTTCAGCTTGCGAACTGGCGGCACGCAGACTGTTACGAGCGTCTTCAGCTTCCAAGAGTCCCGATATTTCGCCTGTGCGCACCAACTTGGTGAACTTCAGATCCTTGCGATCGCTGTCAACATTCAGCGTGCCGGCGTACAAGAACATCAATTCTTGCAGACCGGCAGTGATGACACTGTCTTCGCTGATCAAGTCTTCGTCCTGCGCCAACTCTTCGCGCACAAAGATCCACTCGTCTGTAGCCTGCATCAAGCGTTGGAGCTTGGGATAAGGATTGTATGGCTGCCATACCACTAGCGGATCGACCATCGACATACCCATGGCTGGCTTGTTAGGAACATTCAAACCTAGAACTTGCCAGAGTTCTTGGATATCGCCTTTGGGTTGTGGCCCGCCACCGCCGCCGAACATCCCGCCACCGGGCGCCTGTTTGGGTTCGCCGGTGCCAGGGATACCATCAAATCCGAATGGGACGGGGTCCTCAAAGATCGCAGCAGGCACGCCCGCTTTGACAGCCGCGACCACGTTGGGTAACTCTTGCGGACCCAACGACGATGGTTGCGCTATGAACAGTACATCAACTGAGTCAGTGGCAATCGTTTGCGAGGGATCAACATCGACCAGTTCGTACTGCTTGGCCAATTCCGACAGAATAGCTTGACGTGGAATCTGCTGAAATTGACCGCCGGCCATTGAGAAGCCGCCCATAAACTGAGCATCGGTCTTGACGACCCCCAGCTTCTTGCGTGTGGGTTGAGCCACGGTCTTGATGGATCGCACCAGTTCATATTCAACCGGTACACCGCTTTCGAAGAACGGTACCACGACTTT
The DNA here is from genome assembly GCF_056494185.1 of Rania fehmarnensis. NCBI lineage: Bacteria > Pseudomonadati > Planctomycetota > Planctomycetia > Pirellulales > Pirellulaceae > Rania > Rania fehmarnensis. The sequence continues at coordinate 5,946,565 of NZ_CM151398.1, read as the reverse complement.
CGATAGACCACTGCGGAAGGCGGCGCCTAGAATCACTTTCTGATCGACAAACGCGCCACGCTCACGCACGCGAATGGTCTGCGGTTCGATGCCGAACTGCTTGGAAGCGATACTGGCTTGTTCGCTGAACGGTTCCAAGTTGTCGTGGATACGGACATCCAATTTGACTTTGCTGCTACTGGCCAGCGACTTGAACTCCTTCAGTCGAGCCAGCAGGTCGTACTTGGTGCGAGCGTATTGCTCGGGCACGTCTGCCGACATGTAGGCTTCGATAACGATTGGTCGTTCGGCTTCCAGGTTTCGAATCAGCTGACGAGTTGTGCTGCTGAGAGAGCTGACTTGGCCTTGAGTCATGTCGGTCCGCAACAAGTCATTGTTGCGGAAGAAATAAGTGCCGGCCAGCAAAATTGCAATCAGCATCACCACGCGGGTGAAGAAGTGCAAGAACATGACGTTGCCGTCTTTGCCACCGCTCCAGTGCCGCCTGCCGATCAAGACCATACACAGGTAAAGACCGAGCAGGATTACCAGCGAGAAATAGGCGACCGACGAAATACCAATCACACCCCGGCCGAAGTTATCGAATTGCTCGCGGATGCTAAACAGGCTGACAAAGCGGGCAATGTTGTTGTCTTCAACGATGACATCGGCCATAGCGGCAAACGCCAGCGGTGCATTGAAAAGGGCACCCAGGATAAAGCCCACGGTCAAGTTATGCGTCAAGAACGACGCGACCATGCCAACAGCCAACATGGCCATCCCGATGAACCAGTAACCAAAGTAGTTGGCAGCAAACAGTCCAGTGTCCAGGTTGCCTTGCGAGAGCAACATCAATACGCCAAAGGTGGCCAACTGCGAAAATAGCAGCGAGGTAGTGTAAATCGAGGCTGTGGCCAGATACTTGCCGATGACGATATCGAAGTCGTTGGCCGGCAACGTCAACAGCAACTCGTCGGTGCCTTGCCGCTTTTCATCCGCCCAGATGCTCATGGTAATGGCGGGAATGAAGAACAGCATGATGATCGGGAACCACTTGTTCAGCTGGTCGAGCGTAGCCAGGTTGGAACTGAAGAACTCGTGTGGCCAGAAGGCGGCCATTGAGGTCAGCAGTACGAACAAGCACAAAAACACGTAGCCGGTGGGGTTAGTGAAGTAACCCAAAAAGTTACGTTTGAGCACAGCGAAGGCGGCCCGTTTGGTGCTGGCCAAAATGGCCACGATCACCAACAGTCCAGCCACGAACACCAAGTCCATGCCCAACAGAACCAGAAAAGCCCACAGTTGATTGAGTCCTGAGTCGTCCATAATTTAGTTGTAAGCTACCTTACGCTGCTCCGGTTAGTTTGTGGAAGGCGACGTCGAGTTCACCCTTGGTCTTCAGTTCAGCTACGGTACCGTCGAAGACTTTGCGACCTTCGTTGATCATGATCACGCGGTCAGCCATGGCTTCGACTTCTTGCAGAATGTGCGTTGAGAGCAAAATCGTTTTGGTCTCGCGCAAGCGACGCATGGTGTTGCGGACTTCGCGAATCTGATTGGGGTCCAAACCGGCGGTCGGTTCGTCCAGGATCAACACATCGGGTTCATGCAACAGAGCTTGAGCCATACCGACGCGCTGGCGAAAGCCTTTAGAAAGCTTGCTGATGGCTTTTTGTTGAACGCTGCTCAGGTCGCACAACTCCACGACTGCTTCGATACGTTTCCTCTTGGAAGCGGGGTCCATACCGCGAGCTTCGGCAAAGAAGTCGAGCAGTCCCAGCGGCGTCATGTCGGGATACAGCGGACCATTTTCGGGCAGGTAACCCAAGTGCTTGGAGCCCGCCAGGCGATCGCCGAACATGTCGTGACCGGCGATTTTGGCGGCACCTTCGCTGGGCGCCAGGTAACCGGTCAGCATCTTCATCGTCGTGCTTTTGCCAGCCCCGTTGGGACCGAGAAATGCGACCAATTCGCCTTCGTAGACTTTGAAACTGATGTCGCGAGCGGCAGCGAAGGGGCCATAGAACTTTGAGAGCCCTTCCGCCTCGATCATCGCGCGCCGATTTTCAGTGGGTTGTGACACGCAGCACCTTTTCCAAGTTTATTTTCGAAGGAACAGTTATCCGTAACAGGTTTACGTCTAAGCCAGCATCCCGGTTCGGGCCAGGGACGCCCCAATCGTAGTCCGACTCGTCTGCCTGCGACACACGCGCTGGCGACCGTTCTGTCGCTCCGGCAGCATGCCGTAAGGTTTTACTCTCCAATGTCTTGCGCACAAGTGGGGGCCCCACGTTGCAGGCAGGGCAGGGGCGGTTACGATAGCACCCTATCAAGCTTACCTAACAGGCTTCATTTCGGGTTATTTAAAGAGGTTGATCCATGGCGCGGCTTGCTCATCATGTTTTCTTCACGTTGACTGACAATTCGCCGGCGAAAGTTGCCGAACTAATCGCAGCCTGTGAAAAATATCTGACCGACCATCCGGGGCTTGAATCGATCGACTTCGGCTCACTGAATCCCGATCTGGCTCGGCCCGTCAACGATCGAGGTTATGACGTAAGCTTGCATACGGTGTTTGTCGACAGAGCCGCCCATGACGCCTATCAAGATGCTCCCAGGCACAAACAATTCATCGAAGAGCAAAAGCCCAACTGGAAGCAGGTTCGCGTCTTCGACTCCGACCTGGCCTAAATCTTAAATCTCAGATCCCAGAATCCACATCTACTAGGGCCCGATCACCATGAGTGCTACCGAAGCCACCGACTACTTCTTCGAAACCGCTGCGGACCGACTCGAATTGCCGCAGTGGCTCCGCAAGCTGCTCAGGACACCCAAACGCGAAGTCACCGTTCAAGTGGTGTGCGAAATGGACGATGGGCGTGTCGAAACTTTCTTGGGCTACCGCGTGCAGCACGATAATGCACGCGGTCCGATGAAAGGCGGTCTGCGCTACCACCCGGCCGTTGATTTGGATGAAGTGCGGTCGCTGGCCAGTTTGATGACTTGGAAAACCGCGGTCGTCAACATTCCCTATGGTGGTGCCAAAGGCGGAGTTGGGGTGGATCCCAAACAACTCTCCCGCAAAGAATTGGAGAGGCTCACTCGCGGTTTCATTGACGAGATTCACGATATCATCGGGCCAGATACCGATGTCCCGGCTCCCGACATGGGAACCAACCATGAAGTCATGGCTTGGATTCGCAATCAATGGGAAAAATACCATGGGTTCAACCCAGCCGTGATCACCGGCAAACCGGTTGAAGAATATGGAGCCAAGGGTCGCGAAGAAGCCACCGGTCGCGGAGTTGGAATTCTGGCGGTGAAGTTCATGCGTCGCTTTGGTATCAAGCCAGACAGCTGTCGCACAGCCATTCAGGGCTTTGGCAACGTCGGTTCACACGCCGCCAAATTCCTCAGCGAAGCCACGTTTCCGATAGTGGCTGTCAGCGACGTTAGTGGCTGTTACTACGACCCCAATGGCCTCAATGTTTCGGAACTATTGCGATACACCATGCAAAACGGCGGCTCGCTGAGCGGGTATAAGCAAGCGCAAGTGTTGCCCGCCGACGAACTGCTTTTCCTCGACTGTGACTTGCTGATCCCCGCCGCTCTGGGCGGTGTCATCACGAAAGAAAACGTCGGCAAGATCAAAGCCAAGTCGATTATCGAAGGCGCCAACGGACCTATCTATCCCGAAGCCGATGAGATCCTGGCCCAGCGTGGTGTGACCGTGTTGCCGGATATCTTGGCCAATGCCGGTGGTGTGACGGTCAGTTACTTTGAATGGGTACAGAATCGCCAACACTACTCGTGGAGCCTGGACCGCGTGCGACAAGAACTCGATCGCACACTCAGCGATGCCTTCGAACAAGTCTGGCAGGAATCACAGAGAGCCAACGTGTCGCTACGCACCGCTGCTTTCATGATCGCCATCGCCCGCGTCCGACGAGCCACCGAACTAGCCGGCCTCAGCGGCGCATAGCCTCGTAGCGGAATGCGTCAAGCATTTCGAAAAACGTAGCGGAATGCGTCAAGCATTTCGATATGCCGACAAACCTTTAACTATCGAAATCCCAACGCCTTGGGGTGGCACTGGCAATGCGCAGCATGGCCAGTGCATGGAACGAAGTGGTGCGGTTGGCGAGCCTGTTGCCGTACCAATGGCAGCGAAGTTTTGGATACAGCCTGCCAGGGTGCTGCCGGTGACGGGTTGGTTCGTTGGCCAATGAGCGATCTCAGAGTGCTTTGAAACTTCGGATTCATTAGCTCAGGTCAACTGCAGCCCGAATATCAACCGCTTCGTTCTAAGCACTGGCTACGCTGCGCGTTGCCAGTGCCACCCAAAACCTTAAAAGCTTTGACTATTTCGTTATATGCGGGGGAATGGATGATACTTGCGGTATTCGTGTACGGCACGTTGAAGACTGGTCAGTGCCGGGAGACGTGTTGGCCGTGTACGCCGCGCGAAGTTCGGAAGGTATGGACGCGCGGCCAACTGTTCGATACCGGCCCTTACCCTGCCCTTTTCGCGGGTAACGATCCGGTGGCGGGCGAGCTGTGGTTGTTCGATCAACCGCAGATCGATAACGTGCTGGCCGAACTGGATCAAGTCGAAGAGTACACGCCCGGTATGGAAGCGACCAATCTATATAACCGTGAAGTGATCGAGTGCACGGATCAGAGCGGCCAGGTACATTGCGCCTATACCTATCGCTACGGACGCGAAAACGAAAAGCAGTTCTTTCGCCGCCTCGAGCCCAACTATTCTTGGGCTGACTTGCGTTTAGCACTCTGGCCACCCGAAGGTGATTGGTAACGCTCGAGCATTTCAGCCAGGGTGGTCGCAATCAATTGGCGGCAACGAGTGGGAGCGATCAACTCTGCTTCGCTACCCAGGGCCAACACCCGCGGCACGATTTCCATGTCGTGGTAGGCGGGAACTTCTAATAGTCCGCCACCATCGACCTCAGGTGTGAAGCTCTGCTGAGCATGCCAAGGATCTTCTTGTACCCACCGCGCTGCGCTGGCGGACAAGCGAATTTCGTAGGTTGTGGCTTCGGCGCCGGAGAAAATCCCGACGGTTTGCCCCAGGTGGGCTTCGACATCGATGTCATCGTTCGGCTTGAACCAGTCGTCTTTGGCCGTGGCAGCTTGGAATCGATCGAGTTTCCAGTGCTTCAAGCGATCGACACCCACGCCATCACGGGCCTCTTCGGTCGCGATCACGTAGATGCTCGATTGATAGACCACCACGCCGTACGGTTCGATTACTCGCGTCTGTACAGGTTTGCCAATCGATTGATATTCGATCTCCAAGTGGCGATGCTCTTGGATGGCGCGATTGACCGTTTTGAGCATGCCCTGTTGTTTTTCGTAGGACTTGGCGGGCGTGCCCAAGACGTACAGCGTACGACGATAACGCTGATAGTGTTCCCAGACGCCGCTGGGCAACTGCTCTTTGACTTTGTTCCAGAAAGATTCGATGCCGATCCAGAACTGGGTACCAACCAGCGGCAACATTAGCTGGCGACCCATCGACAGGGCGATCAGTTCGCTGGCTGTGATGGCGATCTTCTGCAAGCCTTTGTCGGCACGACTGAGTTTCCAGACTCGACCGCGACCAGTCTCTTCATCCATGATCGGCATACCGGCGGCGACCAAGGCTTCGATGTCGCGGCGGATGCTGCGCGTGTGCAGCGAAGTCAGGCCCAGTTCTTCGACGACGGTATCGCGGAGTTCTTCAAGCGTGGCTCCGAAACGTAGACGCTCAAGCACCTGAATGATCTTATGCTGACGAATCAATTGTTCATTGCGTGCCAAGCGTGGTCTCCTTTTACGCTTTATAGATACGACAACGGATGCCGGCGGTTCTCCAGTGGCAGGTGTACGATTTTACCGAGTCTGTGCGATTCGAATATGGCCATGATCATTTCGATCGTTCCTCGAGCTTCGATCATGCCGCACAGCGGCTGCCGATCCTGCTCGATGGCTTCCAGCAAGTCCTTAACAACGGCTGGGTTACCCCCGTCATAGCCAGTTGCAGTCAGCGTTTCCGGTTTGTCCAAGCCACCAGAGGTGATCACCTGCCATTTCGCATTCACAGCCGGCGCGTGCCAACCAGCGTCGCGCAGCAAATAAGCTGGTACGCCATAACCAGAAGGTAGGTCGATGACACCTTTGGTCCCGTGAATACGAATTCCAAAGCGATTTGGCGTGCCGCCAGCCTGTCGTTTCGAAGAAAACGTGCCCACGACGCCGTCGCGGAAGCGAAAGACGGCTTCGACCCGATCGCCCGCCAGGGGTCCCAAGCCTTCTGCACCTGGTCGTACATGCTGGCCGGTAACCAATGTGTCGCCGTCGCTGAGAAACGCCTGGCAAGAGATCGGATCGCCGGCCACGGCTCGCAGCTGATCGAGCACGTGTGAGCCTAGGACCCACAAGTCTTCGCTGCCACCGCGCGCGTCTTCTTTGCCGCGCGTACGCACCTCGACCACCGAACCAATTTCACCGGCTGCGATCAAGTCCTTGACCACTTTCAACTGCGGCGAATAGCGGGCGATGTGCGCAACCGCGATTTTCAAGTGCCGCATCTCGCAGGCTCGCACAATCTCATCGGCTTCGGCCAGATCGCGGCAGAAGGGCTTTTCCATGTGCATGTGCGCGCCATGCTCAGCACAGGCCAGCGCCATATCGCGGTGTTGATCAGCCCAACGCGGGCAGATGGCGACAACGTTTGGTCGCTCTTTGTCCAGCATCTCGCGGTAGTCCGCGTAGCCGCGCGTCGCGCCGGTGCGTGGAATGGCCTCTTTCAACCCCGTGGGATTGTCGTCGGCCACCGCTACAACTTCGCACCCCGCCGTGGCTTTCCAAACTGTATCCAGTCCGTGTCCGTAGTTGCCACGCCCTGTCGAGCCAATGATTGCGACTTTGACCATGGTTCCCGCCTTTCCCCATGCGATAACAGAAATAAACGCCAAGTGCGTTAGGTGACCCTGCAGCCCATAGATTAGTTGTTCGAAGCGCGGTCCGTCACCTCCCCCGCGCAGCGGGGGAGGTCGCCAACGCGGCGCTTAGCCGTCGTTGGCGGGAGGGGGCACAGCGCTAGGCAAGACACCTGCTGTAGCCGAAGTCGCCAGACTTTGGACGCGTCACTATTCAACGTCCAATCTCTGGCGAGATCGGCTACACGCCAAGACCCCTCCCGAATCTCGCAGAGCCTCGATTCGACCTCCCCAAGGCTTCGCCTTGGAGAGGTGACAGTCCCGCGCAGCGGGGGAGGTCGCCAACGCGGCGTTCAGCCGTCGTTGGCGGGAGGGGGCATGGCACCAGGCAAGACACCTGCTGTAGCCGAAGTCGCCAGACTTTGGACGCGTCACTATTCAACGTCCAATCTCTGGCGAGATCGGCTACACGCCAAGACCCCTCCCGAATCTCGCAAAGCCTCGATTCGACCTCCCCAAGGCTTCGCCTTGGAGAGGTGACGGCTACTGATATTCGCGTACTTGGCGGGCGATCGAATGTCCCAGAGCTTCGCGAACGCTTTCGATGGTGATGCGATCAAAGATCTGCTGGAAGAAACCGGTGACGATCATCCGCACAGCTTCTTTGCGCGTAAAACCACGCGTGCGAGCGTAGAAGATCAGTTCTTCGTCGACCCGGCCCGAAGTGCTACCGTGAGTACAACGCACATCGTCGGCCAAGATCTCCAAGCCGGGAATCGAATCGGCTCGCGATTGATCGCTCAGCAGAAGATTATCGTTGCGTTGATAACCGTCGGTCTTTTGTGCACCTTGATCGACTTTGATCATGCCACGCCACACGGTACGCGACTGATCTTGGAGCGCTGACTTGTACAGGAAATCACTGCGGCAGGATGGAGCCACGTGATGCTGAATCGTGTTGTAGGTCATTTGCTGAGTATCTTGCGTGAACATCACGCCATTGACCTGGCTACTAGCGCCTTTGCCTACGAGAGCCACTTGCTGGCTGACTTGGGCAAAGCGACTGCCCATCGCTGCAATGGTCCATTGCATATTAGCATCGCGATCGATGGTGGCACGATGGTGAGCAAAGTGCCACGCATTGCGTCCCCAGTCCTGCAGGTTGACGTATCGCAAGTTGGCGCCGGGTTTAACGACGACTTCCAAACTACCGCAGTGAAAGCCACCTGCAGTATTGGAAACGCTACCAGTTTCATGTAGCACCGTGGCTTCAGCGCCCTCTTCCAGAATGATCAGCGTGCGACTGAGGTCGGTGCCTCCGTCACTCATGCCGTGGCTGATGTAAACTGGCAAATCAAGGCACACACCGCGCGGGACATGCAGCAGTTGTCCGCCACTCCAGGCGGCCGCGCTCAACATGGCAAAGCGATCTTGATTGGTCTCGACCACCGAATATAAATGTGGTTGCACAACCTGCTCGTGCTCGCCAGCTAGCAGTGACAAGTCACCGAATAGCACTCCACGATTGGCCCACTTGTCATCCAAAGAGGCGCGAGTGGTTTGACCATCAAACGTCTCGATGGTTCCAGCCACTTCAACGCCTTCGCTGAGCCACTGGGTGACGCTGGCCGGTGTGGCCACGCCGGGCATACTGTAGCGGTCCAGCTTGAATGAACGCAAGTCGCTGCGCATCCAATCTTCTTGCGAGCGCTCAGGCCATTTCGCGGCTTCGAACTGTTCCCAAGCAGCGCGACGCGCTTCGAGTAACCAGGCTGGTTCTTGCTGCTGAGGTGCTTGATTCAGCCAAGCTTGAAAGCCTTGTCGTGTGAAGGTGGCCGGGGCGGTTGCTGAGGTCATAGTCGAGTTGGAAAAAACGGAAAAGAAAGGGAAAAGCACACAAGCTGGAAGCCTATGCCACAAATTACACAGGCTGGAAGCCTATGCCACAATTCACACAGGCTGGAAGCCTATGCCACAGGTTAGCCTACGGAGCCTTCCATCTGCAGTTGGATTAGGCGGTTCATTTCGACTGCGTATTCCATCGGCAGTTCTTTGACCAAGGGCTCGATGAAGCCGTTGACGATCATGGTGCTGGCTTCGGCTTCGCTCAGACCGCGGCTCATCAAGTAGAACAATTGTTCTTCGCCGATGCGCGAGACGCTGGCTTCGTGACCGACCGATACATTTTGTTCGAGGATTTCGATGTAGGGATAGGTATCACTGCGGCTCTTGTCGTCCAAGATCAGTGCATCACAAACCACGTTACAGCGGCTGTGAGCGGCATCTTTTTCAACGCGAACCAGACCGCGATAGCTGCTGCGGCCACCGTTCTTGCTGATCGACTTGCTGATGATTTGGCCGGTGGTATGCGGAGCGGCGTGGACCAGCTTGGCACCGGCATCTTGATGTTGGCCGGCGCTGGCAAACGCGATCGACAAGATTTCACCGCGGGCACCTGGCTCCATCATGTACACGGCTGGGTACTTCATCGTCAACTTGCTGCCCAAGTTGCCGTCGACCCATTCCATGGTGGCATCGCCATAAGCCATAGCACGCTTAGTCACCAGGTTATAAATGTTGTTGGCCCAGTTCTGAATCGTGGTGTAGCGGCAACGGCTACCACGCTTGCAGATGATTTCCACGACGGCCGAATGCAAACTTTCGCTGCTGTACATCGGAGCGGTGCAGCCTTCGACGTAGTGCACTTCGGCACCTTCGTCGACGATGATCAGTGTGCGTTCGAACTGGCCCATGTTCTCTGCATTGATGCGGAAGTACGCTTGCAGCGGAAACTCGATCTTGACTCCAGGTGGTACGTAGATAAACGAACCGCCCGACCAAACGGCCGAGTTGAGAGCAGCAAATTTGTTATCCGTCGGCGGAATGATCTTGCCGAAGTACTCGCGCATCAAATCGGGATGCTCGCGCAGAGCCGAATCGGTATCCAAGAAGATCACGCCTTGCTTGGCCAGATCTTCTTTCAGCGATCCATACACAACTTCGCTTTCGAATTGTGCCTTCACGCCAGCCAGGTATTGTCGTTCCGCTTGCGGAATGCCCAGTTTGTCGAAGGTGTCTTTGATCTCCTGAGGAACATCATCCCACGTGCGGCCTTGGCCTTCGGTGGGTTTGAGGTAATAGAAGATATCCTGGAAATCGACGGCGATGTCGCCACCCCAAGTCGGCATCTTTTTGGCGTTGAAAATGTCGAGCGACTTGAGGCGAAAATCTCGCATCCAGGCTGGCTCGTTCTTCATTTCGGAGATCTGAGCCACGATGTGGTGATCGATGCCCTTGCGAGCCTTGAAGACGGCTTTGCTGTTGGTGCGGAAGTCGTACTTCTTGATTTCACCGATGGCGTCCGGGGTTTCTACCGATACATCCGTTGACATAGTCCAATATCCAAACTGTAAGTATGTGTTCTGTTGATCGAGTTGGCGTCGCTCGCCGCGCGCTTGCACAGCGTTTGAGCGTTAAACGACTGCAGGTTCTTTGCTTTCTTCCTTCAGCATGCGTTGGTTGGCGGCATCCGCGTCTGGATGGGCTCGACGAATGCGATCGTATCCTGAGGCGTGCAGTTCGCGAGCCAGTTCTGGGCCACCAGTTTCAACGATGCGTCCGCCCAGCATCACGTGGGTAAACTGCGGTGGATTGTGTTCGAGCAGTTTGTCGTGGTGGGTAATGATCAGCAATCCCATCTTCTCCCGACCGATCTCAGCGATGCTGGCACTGGCCAGCCGCACGGCGTCGGCATCCAATCCGCTATCGGTTTCATCCAGGATGGCAAACTTAGGCTGCAGCATGGCCAGTTGCAGTATCTCTGCTCGCTTCATTTCACCGCCGGAGAAACCTTCGTTGACATAACGGCGCGCGAACTCGGGATCCATCTTCAGTTGCTCCATGCGGTCCTTCAGTTCGCGTCGAAAATCTCGCATCGGAATCAGCTCTTCGCCTTCCTTGCGATCCGGTCGGCGAACATTGGTGGTGGCATGCCGCAAGAAGTCGGCCATCTTGACCCCCGGAATCGTAACCGGCCGCTGAAACGCGATGAAAATACCGGCTCGCGCACGTGCATCGGCTTCCATCTCCAGCAGATCTTCGCCATCCAAGGTGATCGAACCTTGCGTGACTTCGTAGCCGGGATGACCAGCGATGACCAGGCCCAGCGTGCTCTTGCCCGAGCCGTTGGGGCCCATCAGCGCATGCGTCTGGCCATATTCCATCTCCAGGTTGACCCCGCGAAGGATCTCTTTGCCTTCGACGGATACGTGCAGGTTTTCGATCTTCAATACGTGTGACATCGGCTGTCCTGAATCAAGGGAATGTCGAGTAACGCGACAATGTTGGTTTAGTGTTCGGATGTAGGCGGACTAACAGTGGACGGCGGGCTGAGTTGAATATTGACTTGAGGGTTGACCTGTGGACTGACCACGGGGCGATACTGACAAATCGCATGCCCATCTAAGCGACACGAGTCCAATTGCATGGGCTGGCCCATGGCTTCGCTGAGCATTTCGGCTTCCATTTCACATAGCGAGCGCTGGCCGTCCAGTCGCGAGAGCTCTGGATAGGGACATGCATGTACCTGCAACACTGGCAAGTCGCCTGCATGGTCGACGCCCGCTGGGACGCGATTGTGACTGAGCATATCAGCCACGGCAGTCATGCGGTCCTCCAACGATGCCGAGCTCGATACGTGACTGCGCATTTCCAATCCCATACGGCGACCGACGCGTCGCAGTATGCGTTGTCGCATCGCCTGGCTAGGCAGATCCATCACCTCCTGCCACAGGGCAAGAGCTAAACCGGAATAGCTGGCCGAGGCATAACGCATTCCCAACGAGGTCAGGAAGTAGCGAAACTGTGGCCGACCGCGCCCAGCGACCACTTTGCGCCTCTCGATCATCTCGACTTGAACCAAGCGGTCCAGACGTTGTCGAACAGCCGTCGCGGTCACTTCCAGACGGTCAATCAGCTCCTGGACTGTTAAGCCCTCTTCGCGTCGAAGCAGATCCAACACGGCCTGATCAATCGGCCTGACGCCGTCAGCCAGCGGTGAATCAGCCAGCGTATGTTCAGTATCCATGGCAGCACGCTCGCAAACTTGTGGGGAAACCCTACACCCAAAGATTATGCGATCCGGCTATTTTCGACAAGCCCCGCTGCGAAAAATAGAAATGCTAGCAGTTCACTGATTTTTAGGGGCAATTGCTGGCCGCCAAACGCTCAGCCCAGAATTGCACCGCGGCCTCGAAAAAGGGGTCAGGTCTATTTTCCCGACCGTTTTTCTGGCCGTTTTTCTGGCCGTTTTTCTGGCCGCTGGCGGCCAGCCAGTCGGCAAAAATCTGACAAGCGGCTTTCGAAATACGGGGTTGGTCGCCAAACTCGACATAGAACGGGGCGGTAGTGGCCAGACGATACGTCTCTTCGCGGCTGGTCACCACGCGGACCACAATCCAGCCACTCTCCTTAACTTCCAAGGCCGGGATCTTGCCGCCGGCTTTGGCGTATTCGTCCAGACGCGCGTGATAAAGGGCCTCACCGTTGAAGACCACGTCGACATATTCAACTGGGTCAGCCACCGTCAGTTCGAGCGCGACGTTCAGGCTGAGGGAACTACGTGCAGCGCGAAAGACGTGACCCGGCAACTGCTCGTTTATCTTGACTCGCAGCAGCGGTCCATTGGTCACAAAGCTGCGACCGGCGCACAGCCCTTCCCACCAGCGGTCAGAATTGTGCAAGGTGCCTGGCACGTTGACGTAGACGCGGTTGTACCCCAGCGGTGACGAATTAGTGCCCACGCCCGAACCGGCTGACGGTGGAATGCGAAGGCCGGTCTCGAGCACCTGCCAGTAGAGATTTTCCACCAGCCGGCCGGGGCCGCGCGAACCTTTGTACTTGGCCGGTTCTGGATGGTACATGTCGCTCAGTTTGACACTCGTCTGGCCATCGCGCGTCACGTGTTCGGACAGGATCTGAATGCAATCGATCTTGCCGCTGGCCAGCCAAATCGGCGTCTCATCGACCCACAGGCGTGCAATTTCAGCGCGAGTCTCTGGCGATTGTTTGGCCATCTCCAGCAGTCGCGACGAGGGCACGCTCGTCGGCACGGCGGCCGGTGGCAGCCAGTTGTGCAGAATCAATCCGCTACCAGGTCGATCGTCAAAGTAGCTGCGGTCGCTGTACCAGCGGCCGTCGCTGGTGCGCTGCGCCGTAGGGTTGTCGATGTTGCCTTGAGCCTTGGGTGGGGCAACTTTCTCAGTGCTGACTGCTGGCGGTGGTTGGCTGCCGCGCTTTACGATCGCCGCCATTGTCAGACTCTCAGCCGGTAGCCACCCGGGCAACTCTGTCGCCGGTATGCAAGCGAGCAAGTCGCCACCAAAGTAGTTTTCTTCGGCCATGTTGGCGTGCCGGGGTAAGCGGACGGTATCGCCACCTTCACCTTTTTTATCGAGCGTGAAACCACCGCCACCGCTGCTATATTCGGGGCCGTGAAATACATCGAACTTGTATTCACCCGCTTTACCGCGGTACACCAGTTGGCCGTCAACAATGCTCCAGGGTGCATGATACAGACCGCCGCGACCCTTCAATGGTCGCCCCTTCGCATCGCGCAATTCGACTCGACAAGGAATCGCCTGGCCCGTTTTTTCATCGGTAAAGTCGATCGTCATCGTGGCTTGTGCACAGCAGGTTTCGGCGGTGAAGAGTGCGGTGAAGAGTGCGGCGCAGAGTGCCACGATCTGCCAGCGGCCAGCCATAGGTCGACTTGAGTAAGCGGAAACGGGTCGATCCGTTTTATCTGGTCGCATAGTGCTCCACCCAGATTTTTGGGAATTGCGTTATCATGTCTACTCGCCGGTTGAAGCCAAGAGTACCTCTTCATGGTAGTCGAGGCCCACGGTATGCCGCTGGCGAATGCCGGTTAAGTTTTACTCGGCCTGCGTGGCCACGAACAAGTTGTAACGATTAGTCAGTAAGAATTAGCGATCGATATGGCAGATTGGCAAGCACTTTATCCCTTCAAGTCTCATTGGTTGTCACTGCCTGCCGATCCTTCATCCCAGTCGACTCAACAGGAAAATGCCGGTTCCGCGCAAGTTCGCATGCATTATGTTGACGAGTGTGTTGTCGATGCGCCACGTGGCGATAGTCGCAGACAGACGGTGTTGTGCGTCCACGGTAATCCGACTTGGTCCTTTTATTATCGCGAAGTCATTCTCGCTCAGCGGTCCAAGGTCCGAGCGATTGCGGTCGATCACATCGGTTGTGGGCTGAGCGACAAACCCCAAGAGTATCCTTACCACCTCGCCCAGCACATTCAAAATCTGGTCGCGCTGATCACGCAGCTGGACTTGCACAACATTACGCTGGTGGTTCACGATTGGGGTGGCGCGATAGGTTTAGGCGCGGCCTTGCAGGTGCCGGAGCGTATTGCCGGCCTGGTGATTCTGAACACCGCTGCCTTTCCACCGCCGTATGTTCCGCTGCGCATTGCCGCTTGCCGAATACCACTGATCGGACCTTGGGCGATGCGCCAACTAAACTTATTCGCGCGCGCCGCGCTGACGATGACCATCAATCGCTTGCCCAAGTTACCCGATGATGTGGCGGCAGGTTTGATCGCGCCTTACAACTCGTGGGCCAATCGCGTCGCCATTGCGAGCTTTGTCGCCGACATACCTGGTAATGCCACACAGCCGACGTGGCAGAAGCTGGTCGAAATCGAAACGCAGTTGCCTACCCTGGCCAATCGACCTGCAGAGTTGGTGTGGGGCATGAAAGATTGGTGCTTTCGCCCGGAGTGTTTGGATCGCTTGTCGAGCTTGTTGCCCGGCGCACGCGTTAGTCGATTGGACGATGTGGGTCACTACGTGATGGAAGAAGCGCATGTGGAAGTGAATGCAGCCATCGATCGAGTGTTGGAGTTGCCACGTTGAACTGGGCCAAATCCAAACAGTGGCTCAACAACCAGTGGCCAATTGGTCAGGCTGCGTCGATGGCCATTCTGCTGGAAGCCAGCGCCCCCAAAGCTGGTAATGTGTCGCCCAACAACTCCTTTGCTGATATGGACTTTACGGACTTTTTGGCCAGTGCCGTGGGTGTGGCTGTTGTCTTTGAACAAGCTGCGAATCTGTCGGTCGGCCGCCTGGTGTTGGATGCGGTCGAGGCCACGCGTGAGCGTTGTGGTCTGAATACGAACTTGGGCACGCTGCTGCTACTAGCGCCGCTGGCCAAAGCCGGCCTGAGGCTCAGGTCTAATCCATCCGTGGCCACCTGGGCCACCGAAGTTGAACGAGTGCTCGGGTCCCTCACGCCACGCGATGCTGAGTTGATCTACAAAGCCATCCGCGTCGCCAAGCCAGGTGGATTGGGGCAAGCCGAAAAGCACGATGTTCAAAGTTCCCCACCCGCTGACTTGCGGGCTGCGATGGCGCAAGCGGCGCCGGTCGATGCAGTGGCCAGGCAATATGTAAATAACTTTGCCGATGTGCTTGAGCAGATGTTGATCTGGTTGCGCAGAGGCTTGGTTCGCGGTGCAGTCATTAGCGATCTGATTGGTGAGATTCAATTGCGTTGGTTGGCCGCGGAGCTGGATGGCCTGATCGTACGCAAGGCCGGTATCGAGATCGCCACCGAAGCCCAACAATTGGCGGTGTGGGCGTTGGACGAGTACCTGGAAACCAACCAGCGCGGCACGCGCTGGCTAGCGCTGGATACGTTTCTGCGCGGCGATGGCCACAATCGCAATCCCGGAACCACGGCCGACCTGATTGCTGCGGCGCTCTATGCAATGTTGATCAG
This sequence comes from Rania fehmarnensis, assembly GCF_056494185.1. Taxonomy (NCBI): domain Bacteria; kingdom Pseudomonadati; phylum Planctomycetota; class Planctomycetia; order Pirellulales; family Pirellulaceae; genus Rania; species Rania fehmarnensis. The sequence continues at coordinate 5,930,840 of NZ_CM151398.1, read as the reverse complement.
TCCTCCGCCATTAAATTCATAAGTACGCCAACACCGCTTGGCTACTAAACAACACGAACAAGTCGAAGGATCTTCCTCATGAGCGAACCCATATTCCGAGTCGAACTGCAAAAGGAGCAATTGGTTTTTTCAGCAGCCCACTTCATCACGTTCGCCGGCGACATTTGCGAGTGTCTACACGGACACAACTATGGAGTGCGAGCCGAAGTGGTAGGGCCGCTCGATGAAAATCGATACGTCATCGATTTCATTGCGTTTCGAGATCGCCTGGCCGAGCTAGTTAAACGTCTCGATCATCACGTCATTCTGCCCACCACACATCCCTTGATCCAAGTCGTCTCAGGTGAGCGGGAAGTCACGGTTACTTTTCGCGACAAACGTTGGATATTTCCGTTGGAAGACTGCATGCTGCTGCCAGTAACCAACACGACCGCCGAAGAGATCGCCCACTATTTGGCCGTCGAACTGCGTGGGATGTTGCGGCCGGTCATTGGCGATCGCTTGCAGTGGTTGGAAGTGGGCGTCGATGAAAACCACGGACAGTGGGGAACGTGCCGAATTGCCTGGTAATCGGGCGAGTGTGGTATCGACCAGTCGGGGAAACGCCAACGGGCTGCCGTGCGGGAGAATATACTAGGATGGACCGCTAATTTTTGCCCTCGCGGAAACCGTTCCTCCACGGAAACTATTATGGCCCGCTATTGGAATATCTGGCTAGCGATTGTGTGCTGGCTGATATCGCTGAACTCTACCACAATCGGCCAAACTCCTGATCTGCCGCGTTTGGAATATTACGTCGCTCGGGATCTATACGATACGGGCAACCTGGCAGAGGCGACCGAGGGTTTTCGCGTCTCGATGAATCGTGGCCAGCAGGTTAAGGGGCAACGCTGGATCGATGCGATTCCGCCATTGGTGATGCTGGGTGAATGTTACTACCAACAAGGCGCCATTGCACAGAGTTTGGAACAATACGATGCAGCCGTGATGGTTGCGCTGGCATTTCCCAAGTGGGCTGATGCGATGCGGCATCCGGAGAATCTGGCAGAGATACCTGCGGAAGCAAAAGTACTGAATTGGACTCGGCAATCGCGGGCATGCAACCTGGTTCGCGTGCCTGGTGTGATGCAAGTGGCGTTGGATGCAAACGCGGCTCGTTTTAATGGTGATGGGATTCTGGTACCCGGTGGGACGCAGATCTTGAGGGTAGATGTACCAGAGGTCCTGCGGTGCCTGGCTGTGGCTCTGCAGCGTCGCACGCAGTTGCTGGGACCGCTGGCGGCGCATTCGCCGCTTTCGCGTCCGGTGGCCGACTGGCTGGCCGAAACTCCGGCTCGTAAAGCGCCGTGGCTGCATACCGCTTGGCAGGGCTTACATGGACTAGCTTTGCTGTCACTGGGTGACACTGCCAAGGCCGAAGAAAAATTGGTAGCGGGCCTGAGCATTGAGGGCAAGAGCGACTACTTTTTGACGCCGGCCTGTTTGTTAACCTTGGCCACGCTCGAATTTCGACAGGACAAAGACACATCGGCGTTCAATCGATTGGGCGATGCATCGCTGCGAGCCGCTCAGTTGGAACAGCCCGATATGCTGGCCGAATCGCTGGCGATGATCGGTCAGTATGCATGCGCGTCGCGTCGCGTGGATTTGCTGCCGACATTGCAGTTAGCTACAGCGTGGTCCAAGAGTTATGCGATTCTCCCCTTTATGCACGGCAGTGCTGCCACTAGCGAGTTGGCTGTGGTGGCTGGGAATGCGGCTGCGCACGAAGCAGCCGCGACGGACATGCTGACAGTGCTGCGTGGCCGTGATGGGGACAAGTCAATTGTGGCTCTGCCGCGCGTCCAGGCTCAACTGGGATATTCGATGGCGCGGGCAGCAGCGGCTCAAAACCTGTTGCCGCTGGCCGACAGTCAATTAGATAAGTCGATGAGCCTGCTGCGCGGATCTCAGGCGACGGGCGCCGCTGTGCCGCGCGTCTTTCAAACTCAGTTGACGCTCGAGTTGATCTCGCGAAACAACTTGCCCGCTGCCGCTGGCGAACAGATTCTCAAACAGTTGTTAGCCGAGCCCTCGGCTGATCAGTGGCGCCGTAATCCACTGGAGGCGCTCGTCGCCATCTCCACACCCCATCGGCTGGCCTGTGATAAAGCGGTCCAGTTGGCCGTGCTGCGCAGTGCACCTCAAGACGCGCTGGAGCGCATGGCTGATCATCAGTTAGAATTGTTTCATGAGCTCTTGCCGCTGGGCGGACGCTTGCTGGCTGCCCGCTACTGGATGCACGTGGATAAACAGTCGTGGCCCACAGAATTAGCCACAGCCATCGAGCCCATCTTGAAGGCTGACCCAGCTATTCGCACATTGCCGCTCAGCTTGAATGATTCGCTCGGTACGCTAGCTCGTGAACCGCTCGTCGTCGATGACAAACAAATGTCAGCCGAGTTGAAGAAAAAGCTGATCGAGATCGGACGCCAGGCGGAACAAGCGGAGAACGCCATGTTAAACTTGGCGTTGCAAGCAGTACCGATCACTCGCGACATTCCCGGTTCGGTGCAATATGCTGACATCGAACAATCGCTCGAGAGCGACGATGTACTCCTGTCGTTTGTTCATACTTCGACCCAAGTCTACGGAGCGGCCATTAGTCGCTCGCAGCAGCATGTCTGGTCGGTCGCGGACTCGCCTGCTGTTGATGCCAAGATCGCATTGCTGCTGACTCAAATAGGTTTGAGTGCTCCGCCGAGTTTGGATGTGGGGCCGAAAGTCGCCTGGCGAGCGACGGCTAGTGAACTGACCAAACTGCTAGTGCCGGACACAGCTCGGCAAATGATTGCCGGCAGTAAACGGACGATCATTGTTCCCAGCGGCAACTTGTGGTATCTGCCATTTGATCTATTGCCCCTGGACAATTCATCGGGCGCTCTTTTGGCCAAGCACCGCGTGTGTTACTTGCCAACCTTAGCGCACCTCAGCTTGATCAATTCGCCCGCACCGACCATTCACGCGACCGTTGGCATCTTCAACTCGTTCTTCTTGGCTGATCGCGTGGGTAATCAAGGCTTGTGCAATCGCATCGGCCTCGAACTGGATCCATCGGCGCGACTGGATCTGAATCACAAATCGACCCTGTCAACGCCCAGTTGGTTGCGTTTGAAAGCGGACCAGATTTGGGTAGCCAGCGAATTGCCGATGGCCCCTACCGCCTGGGAACTGCGTGTCTTGCCGGTGGAGCCAGCCCGCGACAATGCCTTGGCCAACTGGATGCAAAGTCCGATGCGGGCCCCGGCGCGGGTCTTCTTGCCGGGCTTGCAAAGTCACGCGCGCAAAGTCGAAATGAAAGGCGGACACGAGTTATTCGTGCCCGCCACGGCCATGATGACCTGTGGTGTAAAGTCGCTATGGATGTCGCGTTGGAAAGTCGGTGGTCGCAGCGCTCATCAAGCCCTTTCGCGACTGATCGACGAAATCCAATACGAATCGCCCTCAGCCGCCTGGCAACGCACCGCGATATCGCTGTGGGCCGACAAACTGCCGACGGCTGACGAGTCGATCTTGCCTAGCGCCAAAGCGCTGCCGACCACCATCGACGGTTCCCATCCGCTGCTGTGGAGTGGTTATATGATGATCGGCGATAATCAGTCGCCTTAACCGGCCTCCCCCGTAGCGGAAGCCTTCAAGGCTTTCGGATTGATATTTTGCGTACGGCTAAAGGTTTCGAGATGCTTGACGCATCTGTTGCGCGGGGCGGCCTGCAATGGCAGCGGTTGCTTGCGGGCGGCAATGAACCTAAGATAAGGGGCATGTGAATCTGCAGGTCGGACCTCCCAGGGGGCGGTCTACTGTTGAACTTAAAGTAAGTTTGTGCACTACCAGGGGAGATAGCTAGCGATGCGTAGGTTTGCCGTTGGAACAATGTTACTGCTGGGATTGGCTGTTGGCTGCGAAAAGCCAGTTGATGGTATTCCCGGTCCAGGAGGTCAACCCACCACCAGCGGTGACGACATGGCGCCACCTGCGGTTACCGTACCGGCCGACGCGCCGGCTGCACCTGCGGCCGATGCTCCTGCGGCCGATGCTCCTGCGGCCCCAGCTGCCGATGCGCCTGCTGCTCCGGCTGCTGCTGCTCCCGCAGACGCTCCCAAGCAATCGAGCGTCGATACTTTCAAGGGCACTAAGTTTGTGGCCAATACTAGCTTGAAGGTACCAACCATGACCTGCCCACACGGTTGCTGGCCAACTGTTGAAAAGACCTTGGCTGCTCAGCCAGGTGTAGAAGCAGTCGCGCTGGCCAAGCAAGGCAGCGAAGATTCGATCGACAACCCAGTTGTCTACATCAAGCTCAATGGCAAGTTCGATTCCAAAGCTGCCGTCGACGCGCTAGCCCAAGCCGGTTTCGAAAACGCTGAGCCGACCAACAACTAAGAGCATCTCGCCAAAGATTGGAAGCGTTGGTAGCCGATCTCGCCAGAGGTTGGAAGCGTAATCATGACGCATCCAAACATCTGGGGACTTCGGCTGAGAGTGACGCATCCACAAAGTGCGACTAGGACTTTGTTCCAGTGGCAGCTGGCTGCTGCTGGAGCGACTCTTGATTGTGGCGTTGATGTCGAAGACGCCACTGCTTGTTAGATGCGCGTAAATTTCTTGACACACCTGAGTTGTGACCGCATCTTGTCTGCATTCTGTCTAAGAACTCTGAGGCCTTTTATGTTGTGCCTTCGCTCATGCCTGTTGATGTTGACGCTGGCCGTATGGTTGTCCTTCGGTGTCGCTGCGGCGGAGAATGATGACATTCTGACTGTTGGCTCCGTGGCTCCTAAACTGGACATCGAGCATTGGTTTCCACAGGCCGACGGCCAGACGCACAAGGTGACCGGTTTCGCCAAGGGCCAGGTATATGTCGTTGAGTTTTGGGCGACTTGGTGTGGTCCATGTCTCCAAAACATGCCGCACTTGGTTCAGTTGCAGCGACAGTACGCCGAAAAAGGCGTGCAAATCATCGGCGTTACCAATGAAGATGTCGACACGGTTTCGGAGTTCATGTCGCGCGAAGTTCCGCAGCGTGCTGCTGGCAAACCGGACACAGAAACCCCGAAGACCTTCGGCGAGTTAACGCAAGTCTATTCGCTGGCTGCCGATCCGGACCAATCGACCAGCAAGGCATACATGGAAGCCGCGATTCAAGCTTCGATCCCCAGTGCCTTCATCGTAGGCAAAGACGGCAAGATTGAATGGATTGGGCATCCCGCGCAAATGGACGAAGTGCTGCGGCAGGTTGTGGCCGACAGTTGGAACAGAGACGAATTCGGCAAAGAATTCCTGGCTGACCAGCAAGCGACCAAAGCCCGAGCGGAACTCAACAACGCGCTGCAACGGCGAGACTACGACCGAGCTGTAAAGCTGATCGATGCGCGTCTGAAAGCGACCGATGAGCCCCAAGAGCAATTGGAGCTGCGGCTGACTAAAATTCAAATCTCCTTGGCCACCGATCAGATGCCGGCAGCAGCTGCGCAGTTAAAAGAAACTTTCGCCTTCACTGGTGGTCGTGCCGATATGGTGGATCTGATCTGCTGGCACATTTACGAGCAATCCGAGCAGCGCAAGAACGAAATGTCCTCGCTCATCCAAATTGCGCTGGCCGAAGGCGAGAAAGCTCTCGCCTCAGCCAAAGGTGCATCGCTGGCTAGCTTGCTGGACACCGTCGGACACTTGGCTTACAAGAGTGGTGATAAAGCCAAGGCGATCAAACTTGTCATCCAAGCCATCGACCTGGCCGATGGCGAAAACAAAGAGTTTTCCAAGCAATTCTTACAAGAGCTCCAAGGCAAATAGCTCCAAGCAAACAGCTTAGAGTTCTACTTCGGAACCATTGGATTTGGCTGATTGCCAGCAAGCGTCGAGGACGCGTTGGGTATTCATCGTCCACTGGGGCCAAACGTCCGATGGTTGGCCGCTGAGAGCCAACTTGGAAAACTCTTCGACCAGTCGGACTTCTTGAGCACCGGCAAAGGCGCTGGAGTATTCGCGCACGCTATGTCGGCGAGGGTGATGCTGCATATGAAACTCGCAGTTAGTCACCGAGAAGACGTCGTTGGTGACCGTGGCGGCAACTTCGGCGCCGTGATAGGGCAACACAAAGTCGGGCACTTGCAAGTTTCCAGCTTCGCCGCTGAGATGAATCCACTGTTGGTTCTCGGTCACAAACGAATTGTAGAACGAAGCGCTTACGCCATCAGGAAAGATCAACTCGGCGCTCAGTTCGCCCGGCACGGCCACAGGGCTGCCTTGGCCATGCAAGGTCGACAGCATTCTGGCTCGGACTGAAGTTGGCATTTTGCCTTGCATAACCCACAAAAACATGCGGATGCAATACCATCCCAGGTCACCCAAGCAACCATGAGGCTCCAGGCGACTATCGACGCGAATGTTCTGAGTGCGAAACTCTTGGTTGCTGCAGAACGAAAATTGACTGGCCATGCGCCGCAGCTTGCCGACATTTTTCGGGTCATCCAGCAAACTTCGGATCATCGGCAAGCGGCCGCTATGCATGAACATGACGCCATCCATGTACTGCACGTTATGTTGTTTGCAAGCGTGTAGCATTTCAGTCAGTTGGCTGGCATCAACGGCCGCCGGTTTCTCGGCCAGCACATGTTTGCCTGCTTCGGCAGCCTTGATTACCCATTGGTGACGCATGGCCGTAGGCAATGGAATGTAGACTGCATCCACATCATCGCGCTCCAGCAACGCATCGTATGGAGCGACCGCTTGCACAGCCTTAGCATAAGGCACATCGGCCGAACATTCATCGATAAAACGCTGCGCACTTTCGAGCGTGCGACTAGCGACAGCCGTCAGTGTAGTGTTGTTTGTCGAGCGAATGGCTCGCCAGTGTTTACGCGCAATGCCCGCGGTGCCCAAAATTCCCCAGCGACAGAGTCGATCCGCCATCTCGAAGTGCTTTCTTACTGGTTTGAAGAAGATTCAAATTCACAGAGCCAGCATTAAAGCCTCAAATCCACCTCCGGTCCATAGAGCTGTAGAGCAGCTGTCCCCAGCTGCTCAGCACCCTCTAACCAAATGTTCTACCGACCGTTGCTCTTTTTCGGCTGCCACACCGGTGCCCTTTTCGATTGCCAATTCCAAACACCGCTCAGAAGAACGGACATAGACTCCGGGGGAAGTGGTGCATGCGTCGAGTGTTGGTCGGAAGATACTGAGTTAGAGGGTTCCGAGCAGCTGAGGACAGCAGCTCTACGCTCAGCACCCTCTAACCCAATCTTCGACCGACCATTGGTCCCGGGGGGCGAAGGTCCTCCTGAGCCCAACACCGCTCAGAAGAGCGGATATAGACTCCGGGGGAAGTGGTGCATGCGTCGAGTGTTGGTCGGAAGATACTGAGTTAGAGGGTTCCGAGCAGCTGAGGACAGCAGCTCTACGCTCAACACCCTCTAACCCAATCTTCGACCGACCATTGGTCCCGGGGGGCGAAGGTCCTCCTGAGCCCAACACCGCTCAGAAGAACGGACATAGACTCCGGGGGAAGTGGTGCATGCGTCGAGTGTTGGTCGGAAGATACTGAGTTAGAGGGTTCCGAGCAGCTGAGGACAGCAGCTCTACTCTCAGCACCCTCTAACCAAATGTTCGCCCTCCCTTGCGAGGCGGCTGACACCAGCCAGAGCATTGGTAACCAGGTGAAGATAGGCTGACTCTGTGCATCCGGTTGTCCTTAGCGGATCTAGCGAAAGTTCTGGAAATTCTGGCTGTAACTCGTCGATGCTGGAGTGCAACGAGTGAAAGATTCTGGAATATGTGGAGTGGTGCTATGAATCGTCAGCAGTTGGTGCGTACATTGTCGCTGTCTGTGGGAGTCGTAGGAGTCCTGGGTGGACTGACCACTTTTGCAGTGGCTGATCAATGCGACAATCCATGTGATTGCTCCACTGCTTGCCATTGTCACCCATCGGGCGGCATTCTGGAAAAGCTCGACAAGGTTGCCGCCAGACATTTTCAATGCAAGCCGCAACGCAGTTCGATCTTGAGCGCTTTCAAATTGAAGATCAATTGCAAGATAAGCTGCGATGAGCCGACCTGTGGCACCGAGCCGACTTGTGGTACAGAACCATCATGCGGGACCGAGCCGGATTGTGGTGTTGAAGCGACCTGTGGCATCGAGCCCAGCTGCGGAACTGAACCAAACTGCGGAGTAGAAGCGGCCTGTGGCGTTGAAGCCTCGTGCGGTACTGAGCCAGGCTGTGGTGTTGAGCCAGGCTGCGGAGTAGCCGAGCCCTCCTGTGGCTGTGCGACGCCGTACTCCCACGCTGCTGGGCCGATCACTTATCCAACTCATTTGCAACATCGTAGTCAGTCTCCCGGACGCGTTCCTTCGCCGGCACCAGCTCCCAGCAACGCGATACCGGCTCCGCTACCAGAAGATTCGATGGTCGACCCGTTCCGCGACGATGCGGCCAGTTACCCCAGACGTGTTCCAGCCCGTCGCGTCTCGACTCATCAACCTGCCGTCGGTACTGCTCTGCGATTCGATCCGCAGGCGCGCCGAGCCAACGCTCGGATCAGCGACCGGTACGTGGCTCAATCGTCAGAAGTAGCACCAAAGTTGACTCCTGAGCCTGCACCCGCACCTGCCATCGAGGCCGTCCAATCTGCCAAACCAGTCCGCAAGCTGGCTGAACGACCAGTGCAGAAGGTGGTGGTTCCCGCCTCGGCTACCGAACCGGCCAAGTTGCCTCCACTTGGCAGCTCGCAGAGCCAGTTTGAACTGACCTCGTCGCGCAACCCGCTTCGTGACTGACGCTGGCTCTCGCTCCGTCAATGATGGCGCTTTCGAATCCATTCAAACACAGAGTCCGCAGAGGCTCGCAGAGAACATTCCTCTCTGCGATCTTCTGCGTCTCCGCGTTTTTGACCATGAGTTGCAGGGCAGGGCGTTGGGGAATTAAACTAAAGAGATGTAGGCTCCCCAATCGCCACTCACTGTTGAAACCAGATTTCCTATGCGACTCGACCCAATTGGTGCCGTCATCGGCCTGGCAGGATGTTCCGTTGACTGGATCCTGACGCGACCTTGGAAACTGCTGGTCTTGTTCTTTTTGCCGATGGTCTTTGCCACGCTTGTGGGCGGATTGGTGGCAGCAGGTTCATGGCTAAATCGAGATGTGCTGGCCGACACCTATCTTCGCCTGGCTGATAAAGAAGTTGCCAAGTGGGAATCGAAATGGGCTCCCGTTGATCCGGCCAGTGCTGAAGAGGAATCAGGTTCGACCGAGCGACTGGATCTAACACCCACCAAAGAAGATATCCCGGCGGCCGCCGAGATGCTCTTCCGTCGAGTCCAGCAGTTGCAGAAGAGCGACCGGCGCAGCGTGTTCTTTGTGGCGATGAGCTACATTCAGCGCGGGGCTTTGCAGCAAGGCATGACGATGCTCTCACGCATCGCACCCAATGACGCCATAGGATATCTGCCGGCTCACGCCTATCTGACGGAATATCATTTGTCGCGCCCGATCGCCCGCAAGGATCTGCCGGTCATTCGGCATCACATGTTGGCCACGCTGCGCTGGAATCGCGCCTCGCCACAATTACTTGCGACCATCAGCCAATTGCTGTTCAACATCAATGACAAAGATGCATCGGTTGAAGCCATGACGCTGGCCGCTGGACGCGATCCCAGCTTTCATCTGCCGCTAGCCAAACTGTGCGCCACGGATTCGAAAAACAGCATGCAGGCCGAAGCGGCTCTCCAATCGGCCATGAAACATTTCGCAGCCAAAATCGAGCGCAATCCCCACGACGTCAATGCGCGCTTGCTATTGGTGGACACTCATTGTCAAAAGTTGGACTTTGCGACTGCCGAGAGTCTACTAACCGAAGGCATGAAGCTGTCGGATAACCCATTGCTCAAGACCGCGCTTTCGGAAGTCTATTGCCGCACTTTTGTATCGAGCAGCAAGTTTGAAGATGATAGCTGGTCGGGAGACATCGAACTGCTCGAACGCGCCTATCGGCTGGATCCCAATAACTTGCATATCTACGAAGAAGTTGCCAAGCTGGCTCGCATCGGTGGAGCGTCTCCGCATGAAGGCTTGATGAATCAACTTCGCAAAAACCTGGCCGAAGGCAAAGCCACCTCGGTGACTCATACGTGGATTGCTGAACACTATCTGATCCACAATCAATTCGAAAAGGCCATTCCTCATCTCGAGCAAGCCGTCAAACGCGATCCACAAGCGTCGCGCTGTTGGAACAACCTTGCGTATTGTATTGCAGATCGATATCCCGATCGCTTGGAAGATGCATTGCGGTTTGCCGACCAAGCGCTGGCGATTGCTCCTCGTGTCCCCGACTACCATGACACGCGCGGCACGATTTTGATGAAGATGAAGCGGCATACCGATGCCGTGGCTGCTTATGAACATGCTATTGAAACGGTCACGCACTCCGGTGGCCGCTTCCAGCCTCAGCCCGGCTACCACAAACGCTTGTCCGAAGCGTATGCCGCTATCGGCGATGAATCGATGAGCAAGACGCATGCGGAAGTATCGGGGCGACTATTGGAGCAGATCGAAGCTGCTCGAGTGGCGGCTGAAGCGGCCGCTCAAGCACCTGCGGCTGAGAGCGGCACTGCTGAGAGCGGCACTGCAGAGGCTGGGCTAACTAAAGATGAATCCACTGAGAGAGAATCAACCGAAGCCGTATCCTCACCAGCGGCAGACGCTTCAACTTTGCCGCTTGTGCCTGCTGAAACAACTGGTGGCGATGCAGCGACTCCAACCCAGCCGGACTCTGGACCGCAGTCAGAATCGCAGCCCTCTCCGCAGCCCGGCAGCTCTGAACCTACTCAACCTCCTATTCAGTCGTGAGTTTGGTTGAACGTTTTGCTCAGCAGGTCGAAGCTCGCCCCCAGTCGCTGGCACTTACTGTTCTGGGCAGTGCCAGTGAACGAACTGCAGCGCACTACTCATGGCAAGATCTGGGGCGCTTGGTAAGTGCATGCCAGCACAGCTTGCTGGAAATCTCACCCGGTCCGCGCGTGGCGGGGCACGGTGTGCATGTGGCCACCTGGTTGCCCAATGGACTGGCTTGGATTGTTATTGACCTGGCACTGCAATCGCTAGGATGGGTGCATGTGTCCATCGATAAACGCTTGCCACGCAAGCTGGCCGCAGAATTAGTCGTACACAGCCAGTCTCGCTTTGTCCTAGGCGACGATCAACCCGGCGCATTCGATACCCTGGGAATTCATGCGCTCAATGCCGATGAAGTTGTTAACTGCCGAACGGCGATTTCGATGCACGGTGAAATACCGCGAGCGCCGCTAACAGAATCGCAGCCCGCTCAAATCTTGTATACCTCGGGCACGATGAGCCAACCCAAGGGGGTTGTGCTCAGCCATGGCAATCTGGAAAGCAATGCGTTGGCCAAGCTTGGGGCGGCCCCGCAGTACGCCGACGATGTGCGTTTGAATGTGTTGCCCTTTGCGCATGCGTATGCTCGAACTTGCGAGCTATCGACATGGTTGCTCAGTGGTTCGCAATTGTGTATTGCAACCGACTGGAACTTGCTGCTCGCTGGGGCACCGACCATTCAGCCCACCTTGATCAACCTGGTGCCGCATTTGGCGCACAAGTTAGCGGCAGTTGTGCGAGAGCGTGGCGCTATGGGTCCCGGTGTGTTAGGCTCACGCATGCGACTGCTGCAGGTGGGTGGAGCGGCCCTGCCTCGCGATGTCTGGGATACTCTGGCGGGCGCTGGCTGGCCGCCACTGCAAGGGTATGGTTTGACGGAAACCTCGCCAGTGGTTTGTTCCAATCACGCAGGTAGTCAAAGCCCGGACAACGTTGGTTTTCCTGTAGCGGGCGTCCAGCTGCGCGTCGATCAGTACGGCGTGCTATGGACAAAAGGTCCTCAAGTCATGCTGGGCTACTGGAATGACCCTCGATCGACTGCTGAACGAATCGTCGATGGTTGGCTATGCACCGGTGACCTAGCTGCCATCGAAGCAGATGGGAGCGTAAGAATTCTGGGCCGCGCCGATGATCAAATCATGCTCTCGACCGGTTACAACGTTTCGCCTTTCGAGCTCACCCAACTGCTGGCGCACGATGCCTGGATCGAGCACTTGGTGATTGTGGGCCATGGGCGGCCGTATGTGGCCGCGCTGGTTGATCCGCGCTGGTCGGCCATACCGGTTGAATTGCATCAGGATCATCCGCGGCTCGAACGATTATTGCAGGAACGCTGGGCAGTTCATTGGGATCGCGTGCCACGCTGGATGCAGATCCAGCGCGTAGCTATTTTGCCAGCGCCACTAACAGTCACCGATGGTGGACTGAACTTCAAAGGCGCGGTGCGACGCAAGTTTATCGAAGAGCAATTGTATGCTCAGCGCATCGCCGAGTTGTATTTGTGCAACTCGTTGCCTGCGGCAAGCTAACCAATCACTCCCCAGTTTCCGGTCGAGCACCCGAGGGCTCTGCTGCTGGCTGCTCCACTGGCGGAGCAGGTGGTGACTCGATTGTGGCTTCAGTGCCGATGGGTTCACTCGCTGGTTCACTCGCTGGTTCACTCGATCGTGTGGCTGGTGGCTCAAAGCGGTCGATGAGGTTCTTTAGATACATCTCATCGAACTGCATCTGTGTTAAGGGAGATGACTGGATAAACGACTGAGAAGTCAGTGCGGGAACTTGTTCATAAAGCACTGACAACTGCTGCAACATCAACACCTCAACTGCCAGGCTGCTGGCGGCTTGCCGCTGATAATTCCACCGCAAGGTTGGTACATTCTCAATCAACTGCCAAGCCCAGCGTGGCCGATTGATCAAGGTCCAGTTGGAGGGAGTGACCGAGTAAGCGAACATGGACTCAAGGGGAACTGGCCATGACGCCGCCGGCAAACTGGCGGCCGGTCGACCGTCCAGCATGCGATAGTCGATCGTGGCGGACATTCGCAGCAGTTTTTCCAAGCGCTCGGTCGCAATCGGTTGGTTGATCAGCTCGTTCAAATTGGCTGCCTCTGCCAGCCAATACCAATCGTCATTGGTGAGTTGACGCCGACTCACATTAGAGTGGATTCTAGCCCTGAGCAGTTCAATATTGTCCAAGACATCAAAGTCGATGAGCGAACAGAGTTTGGCATTGGCCCGCCAAGCGGCGACGGCCAGGTCTCGATCATATTTTCGATAGGTAGCTACAAATCCCCAGAATGCTGTGCCGTAAATCAGATTGAAATTCCGGGAACTTAGCGAATGCGGACCTTCTGCCAATTGCTTATCGATGCGACTGCTAATCGAAGTCAGCTCAGCGATCAGCGCCTTACGCTGGTCGCTCGTAAGCGTGCCACCACCCTGTTGAAGCTCCTCTGATGCCATGCGCAATCGCCAAGCGTCCTGAATCGAACTGCTTGCCCATTGAGGGTCAATCTTGGAGGCAGTCGGCAGTTCATCGAAAATGCTACCCAGCTCAATGGTTGGGTGAGGGCTGCCGATCTTTATCTGCTGGGCAGGCACACCCTGCCAGGGTCGATTGGGCACCAGCAGAAAATTTGTGGTTGCCTCGAGAAATATTGGCAGCAAAACCAAACAACCTAGGGCTGTACCTAAAAATTTAAACGTTGGCACGCGATCGCGAAGTAACCATTGCCGCACGATGAAGGCCATTGCCAATGGCAAACCAATGACTGCTGCCGTGATTCTCCACACAAGCGAGGGCGCAAACAGCGCGATCTGCCCCCACATAAACTCATTGACTCCGTAGACCAGTACTGTCAGTAGAACAACCGTGACCAACAAACCTGCACTGACAATCGTCGACGAAACGCACAGCGAACAACAGATAGCGGCCAAGAATATCATGTACGCGATACTGGTGAAAAGCAGGGATGCCCCAAGCGAAGTTGGAAGTGCGCCGAGGCTAAAGAAGGGCACTATGCTCAAAACGACGAGCATGCAAAAGGGCACCAATGCGTGTGCCACCAGGAGCTTCCACCACTCCACGCCACGATCGGCCAGAAATCGATAGCGATTGCGTGGTTGGTCAGCTGCAAAGACGCTCAGGCCTAGCAATCCACTGGCACCAAAAAGCACTATCAGAATTGCGTCACCAGGAAATCCAGAGATGACACGAGTCATCATCAGCAAGGCAGCGACGAAGGTAATCGATCGGAGCGCTAAGGATGAAGTTGCTCCGTGCCATAACAGCATGCCTAACTGATTTGGTTGGCGCGTCACCAGTCCATAACTGAGCCATAGCGAAGGTTGAGCCAGGCTGGTCCCGTCCCCTGCGCCTCGCCGGAAACCGGCCACCGAGAATTGGCCACTGCCCCACCGCCAGCGAAACGCGCGGGCTGAGAGATAGCCGCCACCCACAATTATGGTTAGCGCTGCTAAGCCGATGCCCACCGCGCCTGCGCCTTGTAAGGTGAGTTCCGTGTTGGGCGGTAGCCGCAGCAACACGCGCGGAGCCACATCGGTCAGCACGAAGTGAACCACGCTGACCAGCACACCAGCTATGACCATCGCAGGCAGCGTCTCACTGAGCACTAGCGCTGCCAGGCTGAAGCAGACATAGACTTCGATTGGCACCAGCACGACTGTCATTACCAGCGTGTAAGGTGATGCCCAGTAGTCTGTCATCCGCGGAGTGAGGCCTTGCCAGATGCAGAGCTGCCATAAGCAGCCATACATGGCCAGCAGCGATGCCAACATAGCGAGACTCGCGACCAGCCAGACAACTGTTTTGCTTACCCAAGCGCGTTGCCATTCGATCGGCAAACTGCTGGACCAGTTCCAGGATCCTGTTTGGCGCTCTTGGCCGATCAGTAAACCGCTGATGGCCATGGCTGCAAGCGTGGGCGCGACCAGGGCGAACAACAGAGTACTTGCGTATACGTCAGACCCGGGGTTTTCGCTCAGCTGACGCACATAACCAATGGCGATCAGCACGGCCAGTATGGCCCAACAGCCCACTAGCCCCGGCAACGCTTGCCGATAGTCTTTCCAGAGTAGATGTCGAGAAAACATGATGGATCTCGGATTGGAATTTTGATTTGAGAAGTGAGGTTTGAAACTTGCGATCTCGGTGTGCTGAGATCAGGCCACATGAATCTTGGGCTTATCCGCTGGGGCTGGAGAATCGGTCGGCTGCGTAAAGCCGATATACAGTTCTTCCAAGTTCGGCCGAATGACTTTCACTTCAAACAAGTTGTTGTCGCGCATCAGGCTCGCTTCGATCTCGTCATTCAAGTTGCGAACCATCAGGCGATGGCTTCTGCCTTCACTACTGCGATGAATTACGTCCAGACGATCGAGTTCGATCGGTTCAGCCAGCAACGGGTCGCGCATCGAATAGGAGAGCATGCGGACTTGCGACTTCAGGTCTTCTAGTGGCGCTACCACTTGCAGGCGACCGGCATGCAGGATGGCGACCCAGTCGGCCACGCGTTCGACTTCGTGAATTTGATGACTACTTAAAAAGACCGTCTGCCCGCTGGCCGCGCGGTCTACCATACTTTCCAGAAAGGCACGTCGCACCAGGGGATCGAGACCCGAAGTTGGTTCATCCAGGATCAAGAGGTCGGGATCAAAGGCCATCGCCAGGGCCAAGGCAACTTTGGCACGCATGCCTTTGGATAAACTGCGAATGGGTGTGTCGGCCGGCAACGCGAAGTCCGAGCAGAGCTGCGCATAGCGACTTAAAAAACCTTCGGCATAGAAACCTGAGGCATACCAACCGGCTTGAGCCACGCTCATCCATTCATACATACCCGGAGCATCAGCCACATATCCCACGCGGCGTCGCAGTTTCATGGTATCACGGATTGGGTCCATACCCAGCACTCGCAAAGTGCCACTGTCCAAGCGGTGGTAGCCCAAGAGCCCACGGATGAGCGTCGACTTGCCGGCGCCGTTTTCACCCAGCAGAGCGAACACACAGCCGGTGGGCACTTGCATACTCACATTGTTCAGCACCGACTTGCGCCCAAACTTTTTGTGGGCGCCTTCGACAGCGATGGCATTGGCTACGCTTTCAGAGTTGGTATTCATGCCTGAGCCCCTTCGTTCTTGGTTGCTTGTTTGACTGCTTTCTCGAACATTTCGCGTAAGCGTTCCGGTTCCAGTCCGCCGCGAATGGCTTCATCCACGACGGCCGTCAGCCGCTGACCCAGCAGAGTTTGACGATCGCTTACGCACCGCCTCTTTGCCCCAGCACAGACCGCGATCCCACGACCGCGGAGACTTTCAAGCACCTCTTCGTTTTGCAGTTCCAAATAGGCGCGCTGAATCGTGTTGGGATTGACCGCTAGTTTCTTGGACAAGACGCGGACACTGGGCAGGAGTTGGCCGGGCACCAGCGTGCCTTCCGCCACGGCAAACTTGATTTGCCGCACCACCTGCTCAAAGATCGGCATCCCGTTGTTCGGTTCGATCGTAAGTTGCATAACCACCTCTCAGTTGTGGTCTCGACCAATAATTGCCACAGTTGCGGTGTACTGGTGTACTGGTCAAATAGTACACCAGTTGATTGGTTGTGTCAAGACGACGTAGCAGCGTCTCTCCGAGACGCTGATCTAGCTCCTGGCAGACTCTGGCGATGATTCGCGATCCGAGTCTCGGAGAGACTCGACTACGTGGCACGTAGCAGCCTCTCTCCGAGACGCTGAATGGCCTGGGGGGTGGTGATGAAAGTCTCGTAGAGACTCAGGTAAGTGTTTTTTGAACGATCAGCTTTCGCCACGCAACCCAAAGCAGTAGACTAACGCTTTCGCAATTTAACAAAGATGTTATATAGCAAGTGGTTGCCGATGACTGCGATAAGCGTTGGGTATATCCGCAATCCCGTAGCCGATTGGTTTTGGTTTGTGCTCTTGCCGCCGCTAGCGGTGGCCCTAGCGCTGATCAGCGATCGTTACTTGACGTTTGTCGCCTTGGCGTCGATCAGTTTATGGATCACGGTCCCGCATCACTTCGGCACCTGGTGTCGAACCTATGGGCTGAGTGAAGACTGGCGTCGGTTTCAGGCGCGTGTCATTCTGGGGCCGATATTGATTATTGCGGCAGTGGTTTTTGGATTCAGTTATGCGCCGTTGACGATCTTCATTCTGACGACGCTCTGGGATCATCAGCACAGTTGCATGCAGCAGTATGGGCTAGGGCGCATTTACGATTACAAAGCCAAGACGGGCGGCCCTAGTGCGGCCAGGTACGATCTGTGGTTGATGATTGCTTTATATATCAACCATTTAATCACCACGCCGCTGTGGACTGAAATTTGGGTGCAGCAATTGTTTGCGTGGAATTTGCCTGTCTCGGCGCAGTTTGTACTGACCATTCAGTCGGTCAGTTATGCCGTGACCGGGGGAGTGGTGCTGTGGTATGCCTTTGGGCTACAAGATGCACTGCGGCAAGGTCAGCGACTGAACCCGATGAAGTATTTGTTTCTCGCGTCCAGTTTTGGGCTGTGGTATTACTGCGCGTGGCATACCAATTCCTTGCTCGTCTACGGTATTGCGCACAAGATCATGCATGGCGTGCAGTACCTGGTGTTTGTGTATTGGTTTCTCGAGCGCAAGCAGACGCACACGCATACCAAGCCGTGGATGTTGCCGCGGCTGAGCGTCGTTTACTTCGTGATCGCCGGAATTAGTTATGCAGTGGTGTTTCAGTTGCTGCTCCTGCGGCCTCTGGGAGAGTTCTTGTTTGGTTTGCCGCAGTTGGCCAGTCCGCCGCCGCCGCTGGCGGCAGGCGAGTTGCCGCCGCTACATGTGGGCTATGAACTGTATGCTGGTACGATCGTCAGCGCTGCTGCTCTGATTCACTATTACTTTGATTCGTTTATTTGGAAAATCCGCGATGAACGCAATCAACAAGGGCTCTAAACCCGACCGACCCACTTGGCGAAGACGTTTGCAAGAGTTTCGTTTTCTGGCCGTGGTGCTGGGCGTCTGGGTGGCCTTAGGCTTGTACGAGATGAATCGCAGTGATTTACCGAAGTCACCATCCGACGTGGTGCCCCAGTGGTTGCTGGACGAACGAGTTAACATGGCCCAGACTCTGCTAGAACTTTATCCTCAGCGCAGCTTGGGGCATTTCTTGCGGAGTTATCAAGCGGGCATGTGTTTCGATGTCGGTTATCGCCTGCCGGTGTGTGACCAGTTTCAGTATCGCGATCCCCGCGATGCGCAAGCGGCCTTGGAAGCGGCCATTGCGCTGCACGGACTGAGCAATCAAGAAGAGCTGTATCACTTCTACGCGACGATATTGGTGCGCAACGGTGCCCCAGCCGATCAGGTTGATCAGGCCATCGCCAATTGGCGGCGCAATTATCCTTACTCGACCAAGAAGCCGGATCCGCGCTAAGCTCTGGCACATCGGTTCGCAAATCGATATGCTGGACAGCATGGATCCCTTGGTAATCGCAATCTTGTTCTTTGTCGTAGCCGCGGCTTTAGCTGCGGCTGATTTGTTTGTACCCAGCGGTGGTGTCTTGGCGGTTTCTAGTCTGCTGGCCGCCGTGATCAGTGTGTATTCTGCGTTTCGCAGTAGCCAGACAGCGGGGTTGGTAACGCTGATCTTGATGCTGGTGGCCATTCCGATCTTCATCACGGTCGCCATTCGCATTTGGCCTCATACGCCGATTGGCCGCAGGCTTATTTTGAAGACCCCGGAGCTGCCAAAAACGTCAACTGACCCGAGGCTGGTCCAATTGCAAGAGTTGGTGGGCCAAATCGGCACTGCGCAAAACTCGCTGATGCCCTGCGGTTTAGTGCGAGTCCATCAACGCAACTACAACGCTGTCGTGCAGTCCGGCGTAATCGAAGCCGGGCAACATGTGCAAGTGATTGGCATCCAGGAGCGCAACCTGGTTGTGGCTGTGACGTCGCAGTCGCCGCGTGCCAAACCTAAGCCGGCCGTTCCTGAACCTGAACAGACGGCAGAAAGTCTCTTAGATCGACCAGCCGAGGAATTGGGCTTGGATTCGCTGGACTAATCCCGAATTGGACGTGTCCACGTGCTTAGTGTGCCAGCGGTCTGGAGGGAGACTATGCGATTTTTGCCGCTGGCCATAAAATGGCGGCTTGTTGGGCGGGCCGGATGGCTTGCTCGGTCGGTTGCGAGTACAGCGGAAAACAAAGGATAACGCCATGTCGGCACAGGTCGTTCAGGAGCGCGTTTACAATTTCTCCCCAGGTCCAGCGGTTTTGCCGTTGTCGGTTCTGAAACGCGTCCAGGAAGAGATGCTCTGTTTGCCTGGCGCCGGCTGTTCGATCCTGGAGATTTCCCATCGCAGCGACGAATACATCGCAATCCAAAACGAAGCCCAAGCACGTCTACGGCGGTTGCTCGGTATTGGCGAAGAATTCGAAGTCCTGTTTCTGCAAGGAGGCGCGCGGCTGCAGTTCTCGATGACGGCCATCAATTTGCTGCGTGGCCAAAGTCAGCCCGCGCAGTACGTTCTGACGGGTGCTTGGGGTAAATATGCCGCTGATGAAGCCCGCAAAGAGGGCGCGGTCGAAGTGATCTACGATGCCAAAGCGACCAACTATGATCGCCTGCCCGATCCAGGCGAGCTGAAGATCTCGCCGGAAGCTGCTTATGTGCATATCACCAGCAATGAAACCATCCAAGGCGTTCAATTTCTGGACGATATTCATGCCAGTGGCGCTCCGCTGGTCTGCGATTCCAGCAGCGACTTTCTCTGCCGACCGGTCAATCTCGATCGCTACAGCATGATCTATGCGTGTGCCCAAAAGAACGCTGGGCCAGCGGGTGTGACCGTCGTGGTCCTACGCAAGGAATTGCTCAACCGCAGCACCGACGGCTTGCCGGGGTACTTGAGCTATCGCAATCATGCCAAAGAGGGATCGATGTGGAATACACCGCCCACCTTTGCGATCTATGTGCTGGGCCTGATCGGCGAATGGCTTGAGGATTCGATCGGCGGCTTGGACCAGATGCTCAAGCACAATCGCAAGAAAGCTCGCCTGCTGTATGCCAAGCTGGACGAATATCCTGAGCTGTTCATCGGTCATGCGCAGCCCGATTCGCGATCGCTCATGAATGTTACCTTCCGCTTTCCATCGCCGGAGCTCGAAAAAGAGTTCATCGCACTCGCCGAGTCGCGTGGCTTGTGCAGTTTGAAGGGACATCGCAGCGTCGGCGGCATTCGTGCCAGTATCTACAACGCCATGCCGATCGAAGGCGTGGCGTTGCTGGCTGACACGATGGAAGAGTTTGCCAAAAAGCATGCCTAAGCTCGACGCGCCCTAAGCGTAAATTGCCAGCAGCGGCACACTACCAATGGCGCAGTTGCGTATGTTGCCGCAGCGACGTTTGTGAGCTGGGCGTGCGAGGAGTCGGCGTGTGAATTCATTGGCGCGACTGCCATCCGTTCAGCGCCATCCATTACCCCCTGAATAAACCCCTGATCCAATTTAGAAATCGAAAACTATGGCTAAGTTCCGCATCGGTGTACTCGACCCTATTGCCGACGAAGGTCTGCAACTGCTGAAGGCCGATAACGCTTTCGAGTATGTTGAGAAGCACGGCCTGAAGGGTGACGAGCTGCGAGCCTTTTTGGCTGACATTGATGGAGCCATTGTTCGCAGTGGAGTCAAGATCACGCCCGAATCGCTCGAAGGCAATCGTCGCTTGCGGGCCATTGTGCGCGCTGGAGTGGGCACGGACAACATCGACAAGGATGCGGCCACGCGGTTAGGCATCGTGGTAATGAATACGCCGGCCGGCAATACCTTGTCGACGGCCGAACATGCCTTTGCGCTGATGTTGGCTCTCAGCCGCAGCGTGGCGCCAGCGTATCAAAGCTTGATCTCGGGCAAATGGGATCGCAAGAGCTACATGGGAACGCAGCTGGCCGACAAAACTCTGGGAGTTGTCGGACTGGGCCGCATTGGTCGTGAAGTGGCCGTGCGGGCTTTGGCCTTTCGAATGCGCGTGATCGCTTACGATCCGTTCTTGACTGACGAGCAGGCGACCAAGATGGGCGTTGAACGCGTTGATACGGTTGCCCAGATGCTACCCAAGGTCGACTACTTGACCGTGCACACGCCGCTGACCACGGAGACGCGGCATTTGGTGGGCAAGAAAGAGCTGGACATCGTCAAGCCCGGCATTCGCTTGATCAACTGTGCCCGCGGCGGTATCTATGATGAAGCCGCGCTAGTCGAGGGACTCAAGAGCGGCAAAATTGGTGGTGTGGCTTTGGACGTTTTCGAAGAGGAACCGTGCGCCAACAGTCCGCTCTTCGGCATGCCCAACGTGGTGTGCACGCCGCATTTGGGTGCCAGCACCGAAGAGGCTCAAACTCAAGTGGCTGTGGAAGGGATTCACCTGCTGCTGAACTTCTTTAAGACAGGTGAGATTCGGCACGCCGTTAACGCAGGTTCGCTGGATCCCAAGACGCTCGAATCGCTGCGAGGATACTTGGATGTCTCCTATCGCCTAGGCTTGCTGCTGAATCAATGGCATGGCGGAGCGATCTCTGCCTGCAATCTGTACTACCGTGGTGAAGTCGCTGATCGCGATACCAAGCTGCTTACAGCTGCCTTCTGTGCAGGCTTACTTGAGCGTGCACTGGTCGATGAAGCGAACATTGTCAACGCAGAGATGCTCTTGCGCGAGCGCGGCATTGAACTGAACGATCATCGCAATCGTGAATTGGGTGCATTCACGTCAAGTATCATCGCTGAAGTAAGTGGTGGTGGCGTGACCGTGCGGGCTGGTGGTACGCTGTTTGGCCACAACATGCCGCGTCTGGTATTGATTGATGACTATCGACTAGAGGCGTACTTGGACGGGAATTTGCTATTCTTTACGCACTCCGACGTGCCTGGCATTATTGGACGTGTCGGTACCGTCTTTGGTCAGCATCAAGTCAACATTGCGCAGATGTCGGTAGGACGAGCCGGAGATCAGCCCGGTGGTAAAGCCATCGGCGTGCTCAACTTGGACAGCAAACCACCGCAGAACGCACTCGAACAGTTATCGGCAATCAACGCCATCGAACGGCTTTGTTCGATCGATCTGCCCAAAGCCGGCCAACTGCCCAGCTGGTTGAAGTAGAGCCCGCTATCGTGGCATAGGCTTCCAGCCTGTGAATATGTGGCATAGGCTTCCAGCCTGTGTTTTGATTTTATGTTTCTAATGCAACGCATTGGCAAAGTTTGCCCAGGAAGCCAAGCGTCCAAACAGGCTTCCTGCCTATGCCAGAACTCAATGCACACAGGCTGGAAGCCTATGCCACAAATAAAAAAGAACCGCGTTGATCGAGGTGACCAACGCGGTTCGAGCTATGAGATTTGCTTTTCGACTGGGCGTCGAGAGTTCTTATCGCAGCAGCGACAGCACGTTCTGAGGGGCCGAGTTGGCCAACTGCAGAACTTGCGTACCCGACTGAATCAGAATTTGAGCTCGCGTCAGGTTAGCACTTTCCTTGGCGAAGTCGGCATCACGAATCGAGCTTTGAGCTTCGCTGAGGTTGTTCAACGTTTCGCTGAGCGAGACGCTGTTGCTGTCGAGAGTCGTTCGTTGGAACGCACCCAATCGACCGCGGAGTGTGGTTACTTTGGCGATGACGTCTTCGATGACGCGGCCTGCACCGGTCACGTCGTTGAGCAGTGACTTGGATTCACCGGAAGCCAGTTCGTACAGGCGGCCGGCCGAGCTGCCTAATTTGGCAGTGTTCAAGCTGGCGATGCCCAAACGTGCTTGCTGGTTGCTGACTACGTCGGGACCCAGTTGGAACTGAGCACCACCGCCAGTGACCTGGAAGCTGATCGCATCGTCCGAACCGTCGACTACTGACAGACTCAGGTCGAGCGTGGCGGTATTGACCGACAGCGTGTTGCCCGATCCGGAGGCCTTAAAGCCGTTGATCGTGGCTTCGATATCGGTACCGTTGGCGCGAGCTGCGCTTAGGCTGCTAGCGAATGTGCCGCCAGTGCCTTCGCTGATCACTTCTACGGCCACGGTTTCCTTCGAGCCGTAGCCCACGCTGTTCAGGCGGAGCGTGCCGGCTTCGTTCCTGGCTTCGACGCCGGTGGCATCTTTCACCAGGTTGATGGACTGAACAATGTCATTGATCTTGCTACCGGCATTGAAGTTGAAAACTTCTGAGCCTGAGCCACCAGTTAGTTGCACGACCAGGTCGGCAACCAAACCACCGCCAGCGGCACCACCGGTCAAGTTAGTAATCGTCGGGGCGGTATCGACACCGATGCTGTAGGTGCCGTCGCCATCATTGTCGGAAACGGTGGCCGAGTATCCTTCCAGAGAATCGATTGCATCTTTGATCGTTGAAATCTGGACATCACCCGTATTGCGGATGCTGACCACGATGTTGCCGTTTGTATCTAGTGCAGCTTGAGCCGTACCGGCAGCAATCGAGTTATCGGTTTGCAGCGTAATGGTGGCATCGAAGTCAGCCGATTCATCGTCGGCAGTAACCGTGATTACATCGTTGGCAACTTCGTCGGTGCCACCTGTTAGCGTGGCGGCGTTGGTGCCGATGTCTGTTGCCGAGAACAGCGAAGTACCATTCAGCGGGCTGAGTGCTTGGAAGGTATTGTCGGTGTTGATCGCACCGATGATGTCGTTGATGGTGGCGCCGGTGGCAACCGTGATCAACAGCTCATCGGTATTGGCGTCGTAGGCGGCTTCGGTGGTCGCTCCAGCTTGGAACTTGACAACCGTATCATTTCCCTTGTCACCGTCGGCTTCGCCACCGTTGACTGCCGTCAGCGTGAAGGAAGCTGCGGCTGCTGGGTCGGTACCACCGGTCAGCGGGTTAGCAGTTGTACCATTGGCCCCAGTGCTGTACGTGTAGCTGCCGTTGGTGGTGTTGGAGGCGGTGAAGATACCGTCCAGGTCCGTGTTGATGGCACTAGTGATATCCGAGATCGATGCACCCGCAGCGACGGTCACCAGGATCTGGTTGGTCGTGGCATTGTAGGCTGCACTGGTCGACGAACCCGAAGTGAAGGTAATGTCGGTCGCGTTACCGAACGCACCATCAGCGGCTCCACCGTTGACGGCGGTCAGGTCGAACGTACCGTTACCCGTGATATCTGTACCACCGGCGAATTGACCGGTCAGTACTCCAGCGTCGGCAGATGTCGCTGCTGTCGCATTACCGGCGCTGAAAGCGAAGCGGTCAGTGATAGCCGAGATGCCTGAGAGGGCGGTAACTAGCTGAGCGCCAGTCTGACCTTCTTCGATCGTCAGGTTCAAGGTGTTGGTGTTAGCGTCGTAGGTGCCCGTCGTTCCACCTGAAGTTGCCGTGGTGGTGATGTTGACGGCCACTCCGTTACCGGTGGTACCATCAACCGAGCTGCCATCGACTGCGGTAATCGTGAAACCAGCACCGCTGGTCAGCGTCAGTGCTGCCGAAGCTTCCGCATCAGGCGTCGTCGCGCCAGCCAGGGTGATCGTGCCGGTGGCCGAGTCACCGATGGTGTAAGCGTTGGCCAGCGAGACTGTGCCACTGGCTTCTACTGCAGCTGTCGGGGTTCCGAACGAAAGCGAGCCGGTTGATGTGCCCGAAGTCGAACTGGCGGCGATACCGGTATTGGTAATCGAAGCCTTGGAAGCTGCTTGAGTAATACTGACGTCAACCGATACCGAACCGGTAGCGCCCAGGTTGGCCTGGTTGATGCTCAGATTGGTAACGTTGGTGAAGTTGGTGCCAGCTTTGGTAATGAAGTCCAAGCTGCCGTCGAGCAAGCGTCGACCTTGGAAGGTAGTCGTTTGGGCGATGCGGTCGATGGCTTGGAGCGAGCTGTCGATCTGCAATTGGTTAGCGTTGATTTCGTCGTCGCTCAGGGCGCCTTTGTTGGCAGCTTCGACAACCAGACCGCGGATGTCATTGAGCAGGCTGCTGACCTGTCCCAGAGCACTGTCGGCGGTGGAGATGATTTGATTGGCACGCTGAGTGTTGCTCAGGGCTTTGTTGATGCTGGTGATGTCGCTGCGAAGGGCTTCGCTGGCGATCAAACCTGCCGGGTCGTCCTTGCCGTTGTTGATTCGCAAACCAGTACTCAGGCGAGTCAAAGAGGTCTGCAATTCCGACTGAGTTCGACTCAAACGAGTCTGCGCGACCAAAGAGTTGACATTGGTATTAATACGAGTCATGTGAGATCCCCAAAGTGTTCAGCTATAAAAGCTACGGATGTTGTGTGAAGTCAGCTCGGAAATTCGAGCCGTGAACTTCCAGCTGTTCACTAGCAACTAACTAACTGTGCAAGTCCGACCGACCGGACAAGAACTGTTGGTGTAGTCGTTAACGCGAGGGGGACGTCAACTTACTCTTTTGCTAGCGCATCAAAGAGCCATCGTGGATGAACTCCGAATGCAACTGTCGCAACAGTAGCATCGAAATTTGGACACAATCTTATTAAGCAAACCCTCAGAAGGTCATTTTCTTCTAATAGTGTCAGCGTGCACTGTGCATAACCGTTACAGTTTGACTGATATACGCCATTTGCCTGGTGGGCAATGGTTTTACCGAAATCTGGCCCTTTCGGCCAATTCAGGCAGACCGACGGGTTATTGGGCGAGCCGATGGACCGTTCCGATCCGAATTGGCCACGAAAAAAGGCGAGGCAGACTCAAGTGAATCTGCCCCGCCTGTAAGGTTCAACGGAGGTTGACCAAGATCGAGGTTAGTGGCCGCGAGGGCCAAGTGAACGCGTTTCATTGGGCTGGACATGGCCGGCCTTTTGATTTTCGCGTTTTATTGCTTCATAGACTTCTTGTCGGTGAACAGGTATATCTTGGGGGGCTTCAATACCCAAGCGTACCTTATCACCGCGGATGTCGACGATGGTGATCACCACATCGTCCCCGATCATGATGCTCTCGTCCCTGTGTCGCGACAGCACCAACATGAAACGCTCCTTCCATTCCGCTAAGAATCAATCTGATTGCAATCCATTCCACTGATCGGCTCGGGACCACGACTACGTTCGTGTCGCAAAGGTTCTATCGTCGCCCTAGGTCATGGGCAACATGACTCGCTGTTAAGTTTCGTGCTGGCGCGACGATTCCATGCGCACCGGCGCCCACGCTTGTGGCGCATGCGCAGGCAAGGTCACCCGAGCCAATACTTTTCTACGATTTCTTGGCCCACTTGGTTTGGCATTGTGTCAAGTGTCAGTCTGGTTTTGCGCGCTGCTCATACATCATACAATACAGCTTGTCCCCTTCATCCCCGCCTCGGAGTTTCACCAATGCATCCACGACGTGATTTTCTCTCTGCAGTTACCGCGGCTGGTCTCACTGCCGCCCATGCCGCTGCAGTGAACGCCACCGAACCTCAAGATGTTGATTCTCCAATAAGCGAAAAGGTTCGCGTGGGAGTGATGGGACTGAGCCGAGGGCAATCACTAGCCATGGGGCTGGCCGATATTTCGGGCGTAGAAGTAACAACGCTCTGTGACATCGATCAAAAACGTCTGGACAACGTGGCCACTCAATTGGCAGAGAAGACCAAGCAGTCACCGCAGAAGACCACCGACTTTCGCGAGATTCTCGCAGATAAGAATATTGATGCCCTAGTATGTGCAGCGCCCAATCACTGGCATGCGCCGGCTACGATCATCGCATGCAAAGCCGGCAAACATGTGTACGTCGAAAAGCCATGTAGCCACAATCCACAAGAAGGTGAGTGGATGGTAGAAGCGGCCGCCAAATATAAACGTTGCGTTCAGTTGGGCACACAGCGCCGCAGCAGCCCAGGCGCGATCGAAGCGATTAAGAAGTTGCATGACGGTGCCATCGGCAAAGTCCACTTGGCTCGCAACTATTATAACAGCCTGCGGACTTCAATCGGTAACGGGGCTCAAGCCGATCCACCCGCCAACATCAATTATCCGCTCTGGGAAGGCCCCGCGCCACACGTGCCCTATCGCGACAACGTTGTTCACTACAACTGGCACTGGTTCTGGCACTGGGGCGGTGGCGAGTTGGCCAACAACGGAGTGCATGGTCTGGATATCTGTCGCTGGGGACTAAAGGTTGACTTCCCTGTGCATACCGTCAGCTCCGGTGGACGCTACTGGTATGATGATGACCAAGAGACCCCGGATACTCAGACGGCACTCTTTGAGTTCGAAGGCAAGAAACAAATCAGCTGGCAAGCACTCTCCTGCAACAAACATGGTAGCGGAGCGTTTGTGGCTTTCTTTGGTGAAGAAGGTGCCATGGAATTGGACAGCGATGGAGGTTATCGCATTTATGATCGAGGCGATAAGTTGATTGACGAGGCCAAAGACACTTCGCAGGGACAACCCGAGCACTTGCAGAATTTCGTCGATGCCATTCGTACCAACAACCCTGACCGCCTCAATCAACCCATTACGCAAGGCCATCGCAGTACGTTACTTTGTCACTTGGGCAATATTGCGTATCGCACCGGTCGCAGCGTGCAGACCGATCCCAGCAACGGGCATATCCTCAACGATGCCGAGCAGCAAGCGTTGTGGCGACGACAATACAATCCTGAGTGGGAAGAATTGGTTACCCAGATTTAAATGAATAGCGGCTGGTGGATTTTACTGGTGGCCGGTCTTTTCGAAGTTGGTTGGGCCGTGGGACTCAAGGCGAGCCACGGACTGACCAAGCCGTGGATTGCATTGGCCACCGTGGTGGCCATGTTTATCAGTTTCCTGCTGCTGGGATTGGCTGTGAGGACGATCCCCTTGGGAACCGGTTACGCAGTCTGGACGGGGATCGGCGTTATTGGGACCGTCATCCTGGGGATCGCGCTGTTCGACGAACCCTTGAACTGGCTGCGGTTCATGTTTCTGGCCATGATCGTGCTCGGCATCATCGGACTGAAACTGAGCAGCCAGTGACATCGGTGCCGACACTTCCACCCCACCCTTTCGCAGTTTTACTCAAGCCACTACCATCGTAGTCTGTCATCGTAGTCTGTGCGATCGCCGCCGTGGACGCTCGAAAAGACATTGAGTCTACGACTCAGAGCGGGCAGGAGCGGCTGCGGACCGTTGCACGACGATTGACGAATTTCAGCCCTACTAACAACTATGAGGAACATACTATGCCACGATCTGGCGTGATCACGTTCAAAGGCGCACCGATGACGCTCCTGGGCGATGAATTGAAAGTTGGCAGCCCTGCCCCGGACTTTACCGTCCACTATTTCGAAGGCGGATTGAAAACGATTGCCAAGCAGGACTTGATGGGCAAAGCCACAATCATCTCTGTGGTACCGTCGGTAGATACCGGTGTATGTGCCATTCAAACCAAGAAATTCAATCAAGAGTTGGGCGGTATGGGAGACAAAGTCAACGCCGTGACGGTCAGTCGCGATTTGCCGTTTGCTCAAAATCGCTTCTGCGGCGCCGAGAGCGTTAAGTCCATGAAGATGGGCAGCGACTATCAGAATGGCAACTTTGGTCAGGCCTTTGGAGTGATGATTGACGAACTCAAACTGCTGGCTCGGGCGGTGTTTGTGCTCGACAAAAATGGCCAGGTCACTTACAGCGAGATCGTTCCCGAAGTGACTCAGGAGCCCAACTACGCTGCGGCTCTAGAGGCTCTGCAAAAGGCGGCTTAAGCCAGCCGAGTTCAGTCCCACACCCGGGTAGAATGCTTGCTCTATCTTCTGGTAGCCCTTGGTGGGCTACCAGAATATGCTGGGGGTGGAAAAAGCCAAAAGATATTGTGAAATTTCGTTGACTCGACTAGACACGAGCCTGATAATCTGCTGCGAGAGCCGTTAGTAATGGTCTGATGCCCGAATCGCCGCGGGTGGTCCCTTCGCCCTTCGAGACAGTGTTCGGTTGACGATCGAGGCTACTCGTTACGTGGAACTGTTTTTGTGAGGGTTCGAAGGTGACGAATATCTACGTTGGCAACTTGTCTTTTAGAGCGACTGAAGACGATATTCGCCAGGCGTTTGGCGCGCATGGTCAAGTCGCAACGGTCAACATTATCGTCGACAAGGAAACCGGTCGTTCGCGTGGATTCGCGTTTGTAGAAATGCCCAATGCCGACGAAGCCGCGGCGGCAGTCGAGGCCTTGCATCAGCAAGAACTCGTAGGACGGCGCATCACCGTCAATGAAGCGCGCCCGCGAGCTGAACGACCACAACGCAGCGGCGGTGGTGGAGGCGGTTATCGCGGTGGTGAGAGAGGCGGTGATCGCGGACCGCGCCGCAGCAGTTACTCGCGCGATTACGATGATTGAATGAAGCCTGTACGCATTGCTCTTCATTCACCGTTTTTCAGGTAGCCAGCGCTACTCTGAAAGTACTTGCGCCTGCGTTGTGATCTAGCCGCCTGGGTAGCTTCGGTGGCTGCCAGCATCTGTTGCTGTTCCGACTTCAAATCTTCCAAGTTAGCCAGGCACAGCCGACAACAGACTTGTTCCAAATGGAAGCGGACATAATCTTGCCAAGGTGTATCGAGCGTACCTAAAACAAATCCGCCTAGTTGTTGGCGATCGGGACAGGTTAGGCGATGTCTGCGCCAAATTTCTCCTAGTCCATGAACGCCCGCTTCACGCTGCCCGGCGATCGAGACCAGGCGGTTCATCAAATCGCGGTCGCTACGCATGCGCACTTCGATTTGCGCCATCACTTCAGGTGAAAGTGCTTCATCTAGAAACGCCTGCAACTGCTGATCAGAATAGTCGGTTTTCATCGCGCGCCCGAAGGATGAGAGTTAGGACAATGCCCTATTATACTCGCGGGCCAATCTTGGCGCGGGCCCAGACGCCAAAAACCCAAACGCCCCGTAGCGGAAGCCGTCAAGGCTTTCGAGCATTTCCGAAATGCTTGACGCATTCCGCTACTAGGCCGACTTTTGTGCAGGTGGGTTGCTCTGATTGAGTTTGGTATACAGCGTTTTCATGCTGATTCCCAATTCTTCGGCGACGGCCTGTTTGTTTCCGTCGTGGCGAGCCATGGCTTCGTGGACGGCTACCAGTTCTAATTCACGAAGTGACATAGGAGCAGATGCTCGCAGTTCTTTGCGCAGGCGACGGTCGGTGAAATGTTTAGGCAGATGTTCATGGCGAATGGGCGTCTTATCGCACAGGATGGTGGCATGTTCAATAACATTGGCCAGTTCGCGAACATTGCCTGGCCAGGAATGGCCACGCAATTCTTCCATAACTTCAGGTGTAAACAGGTCACCTTCGCTGACTTGATCCTGACGAAATCGTCGGAAGAGATGTACAGCCAACTTTGGCAAATCGCTCAAGCGTTCGCGCAGGGCCGGCATATAGATCTCGAAGGTATTGATGCGAAACATCAAATCTTCGCGAAATGTGCCTTCTTCAACCATCTTCTCTAGATTGCGGTGCGTGGCGCAGACGACGCGAACGTCGACGCGATGCGGTTCGTTGTCGCCAATCTTGCGAATGTCGCCGCTCTCGAGCACGCGCAGCAACTTGGCCTGGACAGCCAGTGGCAATTCACCGATTTCATCTAAGAAAATCGTGCCGCCGCTAGCGACTTCGAAGAGCCCTTCGCGACTGGCATCGGCGCCAGTAAAGGCTCCCTTTTTGTGACCGAACAATTCGCTTTCAATTAGATTCTCGGGTAGCGCGCCACAGTTGATGGCCACGAAGGCTTTGTCTTTGCGCAGGCTCTGATCATGGACGCTGCGGGCGACTAGCTCTTTGCCGCAGCCGGTCTCGCCGCGAATCAAAACAGTCGATTGAGTCGGCGCGACTCGAGATACTAACTGACGAACTTGTTCGATCAAGCGATGTTCGCCTACCAACTGTGCGGTGCTGGAGGTCCGCTCGATCTGGCGTTTGACCAGGTAATACTTCTTGACGGTTTCGCGTCGAGCGGCAATCGTGGCCAGCAGTTCCTTCAGATCGGATAAGCGGCAGGGTTTGGTCAGGTAATCACAAGCGCCGTAGCGCATCGCAGCCACCGCTGTGCTGAGCGCCTCTTTGCCGGTCAACACGATCGCTTCGGTCTCGGGTGAGAGCTCTTTGCAACGTTTGATGACCTCTAGTCCGTTCATTCCTGGCATGTCTAGGTCGACGATCAGACAGTCAAAATGCTCCTTGGCTTCCAGTTCGCGGACTGCGGCGTGGCCATCGGGACAGACCGTCACGCTGTGACCCATGCGCGGCAACTCCAGGCTCATCGTGTCCTGCAGCGCTTCTTCATCGTCAGCAAATAGGATCTTCAAACCGTTAGGCGGCAAACTTTTGGGAGTCATTTGAATTCGAAGTTTCAGGTACGAGCGGAAGCTTTATCAGGAAACGGCTGCCATGACCAGGACCATCGCTGGAGGCCACGATCTGACCGCCGTGATCTTGCACAATTCGATAGGAAATCGACAAGCCCAATCCAGTGCCTTTGCCATCGCGCCGGCGGGTAAAGAAGGGCTCGTACAGGTGACGCAATACTTCCTCGGTCATGCCACACCCATTGTCTTCAACGGTTAAACGCATCGCGTGTTCGTCGTTTCCAAGCGTCAGGGAAACGACTCCGCTATCGTCTGTGGAATCCAAGGCATTGGTGAGCAGGTTCAGTACAACCTGCTTGAACTCGGTTGGGCTGACCCAGGCCTCCAGGCCCGGATGCTGCACGAACTTGATCGATTTGCTGCGGTACGGAGCCAGGTGTTCCACCAGCGCGATGACATCGCCCACCAGTTCATTGACGTCGCACTGCTGCCGGCGTTGGCTTTCGCCTAATCGCGAGAAGTCGAGCAAACGTTCGGTAATGCCTTTACAGCGAAAGGCCTCGTCTTGAATGCGTTTGAGGTATTTTCTGAGGACGTTCAATTCGGCTGGATCCATGCCGGCCAAGGCAGGCGCGGTTTGAGCGATGTTCTGATCGCTATGCAACACTTCGTGCAGTCGGCTTTCGAGGGCCTCGGCACTCCAGGCGATGGATGCTAGAGGATTATTGATTTCGTGAGCCACACCTGCGGCCAAGAATCCGACGCTGGCGAGTTGTTCACTACGCACAACTTCACGCGTCCGAGCTTGGACGGTTTCGTTCAGATGATTGCGAATTTGAACGAAACGATCGGTCATGGCGTTCAGGGCTTCGGCCAGTTCCGACAACTCGTCACCCGAATTGCAGACCACGCGATGATCAAAGTTGCCCTTAGCAATGATACGCGAACCGGCCAGCAGTTCTTTGAATGGTTGAACCACCGATCGTCGAAAGAAGGCATAGGCCAAGCCGATAATCAGAAATGCGGCCAATGACGAAATAATGATCATGGCGTACAGCGTGCGGTAACTGCCCCGCACACGCTCGCGAAGTTGTTTCATGCGGTCATGCAACTGCACCGGCAATTCATGCGCCTGGCCGCTCAGGTCGTACAGATCGTTCTCTAGACCTGCTAGCTGAGGATTGAGCTGGACCTCTTGACCTTGAACTGAATTCAAGATCGAGTTCAGCTTGGATATAATTTCGTGTACCAGTTTCAGTTCTTTACTGGTTGGATCCAAATCAAGTACGCCATCTTTAACCTGATCACTCAGCAAGCTTTGATACGATTTGACGTTTTCACGAATGTGACGCAATTCATCGACAACGTTGACCCGCATCAGGTGAACATGGCTAACAGCAAAGGCGTTCTCGAGCGTGGTGACACGCGTCGGTTGACAGCGAACTCGCAATTCATCGATGTCGCGGACGATGCGGTCGTTCAGCAGCGGCAAGTCCGAGACGCGATTGCTGACAATTAAAACCAGTTCGCGATACGCATAGAACCCACGCAGACTACTGCCGATCAAAATCAGCAGCGTCGCAGCCAACAATACGGTGGCGCAGACAATCTTTTTGCGTATCGGCATGCGTGTAAACATTCGTGTCGGTAGCGGAATGCGTCAAGCATCTCGTCCTGTACTGGTAGCGGAATGCGTCAAGCATCACGCCCTGGTGCTGGCCGCCGTAGCCGCGATCACTGAGGCGATTGCCATTCCAGTTGGGGTGGCTCATTGCTGGGCAGCTGACTATCGCTGATGGAGCGCGAAGCGGTCAGCGACGGTGGGCTGGTGTCGGACATTGGGGCCGTATATTGCTGAACGGCAGCCGCTGCGCGCGATGTGCTGGCTTGCACGACTTCATTGGCGCGATTGGTAGCGTCATTGATCACCGCGCTGGCTGAGTTGTTGACCCCGGCGCGCAGTTGGTCGATAGTGGGTGGTTGCCAGGCAGCGGTAGTCACCGTGCTATTGACTGCGCCGGGAGCAGGGGCGGCACCGTTTTGGCCGCTAGTGCCCGCGAGGGTAGAACTAGTTCCCAGCCCACTATTGGCGCTGGTTTTTTGTCCGTTGTAGTAGCTGCTGGGCACCGAGTAAGAACCCGTGCCAGGTGGTGGCACTCGGGAGCCCGAAGGCAGGCCCTGTCCCATTTGCGACCAGGATTGGCAGCCACCCACGGCGCCGACTAAACACGACAATACTAAAGTCGACCAGACTGCTCGCATGAATACTCTCCAATCTTCGTTGGCCACGAGGGACGTAATCCCTGCGAACACTAGCGATTTCCCGGCATTAGCAAAAGAGCGATTTTTGTCGCCAATTGGTGAACCTCTTATCGCTCGGCGCTTTCCAAAGGCATCGGGCAGTCTGCGAGCACTCTCTCTTGCCGTGGTTGCCTGGTTTTGCTAGACGCTATATTTGTGTTGCAGTTGGAGGAACGTTTAGAGAGTACACAGGCTAGAAGCCTATGCCACAAACAGGCTGGAAGCCTATACCACAAACAGGCTGGAAGCCTATGCCACGTACAGGCTGGCAATTGATCTTGCTGATTTTGGCGCTGCCTTGCACCGGCTGCCGAGTCTTCACCATGCCGGGTTGGACTTCGGTGACGCCAGGGGTGAACGACGAAGCGCTAGACACGCCATCTGAGAATGCGGCCGATCCGAATCTGACTGAAGGCGAAGCCAACTTTCGCAAGACCATCGCAGCTCGTTTGGCGTCGACGGTTCGCGGTGGTCAAGAGCCCCGTCGGCCGTCCAATTATCGCAACTGGCGTCCAGACCTGGCCGTCCTGCCAGTGGCCGATATCAATGGAGATCGGATCAAGCTGTACCACATTCGCGATTGCTACTACCGCACAGAAGACGATTATGATGTGCGGCACTTTGATCGTGAATTCAGACTTTCCGACGTGCGCACGATCGACTTTATCGTTGTGCCGTTTCAGAACACGCCGGCCCTGGCTCATACGATGCTGAGTTTTGGATTGGCCGATGGCGAACAACTGGTAGTGTCCGTCGAAGGCCGACTGGAGCAGGGCGAAAAGTATTCAACCTTAGGTGGGGCGCTGGACGGCTATGAATTGATGGTCGTCGTAGGCACAGAGCGCGATTTGATTTTGCTGCGAACCGAGGTCCGCAAGGTTGACGTCTACGTGTATCCCACCCGGGTTTCGCCCCAGCAGGCGCAGCGACTGATGGTCGCCATGCTGATGCGCGCCAACCAATTGGCCAGCCAACCCGAGTTTTACGATCTGTTAACCAACAATTGCACCACCAATATTGTCGACCACATCAATTCGCTCCGTCCGGGAGCGATACCCAGCGATATTCGCGTTCTGTTGCCGGGACATTCGGATCGCCTGGCGTACGATCTGGGTTTATTGGCTGTCAACGGACCATTTGATCAAATCAGGGGGGCGAGCAAGATAAATCTAGCGGCACACGTTAATGCCAACGCTCCTGATTTTTCGAAACGCATTCGCCAGCGTTAAAAAAAGGGGGCACATCTATTTCTCTCATCCCAACGCGTGTGGATGCCAGTTCGATGTTGAACAGATCGTACAGCTTCTTAGTTGTTCAATGGCATGGCCAGTGCCACCCCAGAATCGGGATAGGACGTGTGTGCCTGGTTAATTGCCGGTCTCGTCCAGGACCTCTTCGGCCACGAAGATCGGCAGGGGGGGATCGAAGGTGACGGCCACAGCGATCGCATCGCTGGGGCGGGCGTCGACTTCGATGATCTCACCATCACGTTTGAGCCGCAGTTTGGCAAAATAAGTGTGCTCGCGGAGCTCGCTGATGACCACGCTATCGAATTCCGCGCCCAACGCATCGGCGATAGAAACGATCAGATCATGAGTCAGTGGACGGGGGGGCTTATAGTCCTCTTTCACGCGCCGGTCTATGCTGGTGGCTTCAAAGATCCCGATGAGAATGGGAAACTGGCGGGGGCCGTCGATTTCCTGCAGGTAGATGACTTGATTCTCGCTAATTTCGCTGATGATGATCCGCGCGAGCTGCATTGGCACTGGCATGGCTGGGTCTGTCCGAAGCGATTCCTTCAAAAACTGTATCTCAGGTGATTATACCATTATGTTCCACGAAATAGATACCAAGAGCTTGGGGCCGCGTGGTCAAGCGATGGCCGATCCGGTGCAAGCGTGCGTGCACTGCGGCTTTTGTCTGCCGGCTTGCCCGACCTATCAGGAACTTGGACAAGAGATGGATTCGCCGCGAGGCCGAATTCTGCTGATGAAAAGTGTGTTGGAAGGGCAACTGGACGCGACGACGGCCCAACCGCATATCGATCGGTGCTTGGGCTGTCTGGCTTGCGTGACGCATTGTCCATCGGGAGTTCACTATGGTGATTTGGTCAGTTCCTACCGCGATCACGTGCGCAAAAGTGGCAAGTCGAAGTTGACCCTGACCGGCTGGTTGGCCAGCCAAACATTGCCGTATCCCAAACGATTTCGACTGGCCGTGACCACCGGCGCGTTCTTTCGGCCGTTGCATCGCTTCCTGCCCAAAATTCTGCGACCCATGCTGGAGATGATTCCACGGGAGTTGCCGCCGGCGGCGGAGTTGCCGCCAATCAGCCCGGCAGAGGGAACCAGGCGCGGACGAGTTGCTATGTTGCCGGGTTGCGCTCAGCAGGTATTGGCTCCCGATATCAACGCCGCAACGGTGCGGGTGTTGACGCGCAATCATATTGAAGTCGTCGTGCCCAAACAGATGGGCTGCTGCGGAGCGTTGGCTTGGCATGTCGGCAACGGGGACGAGGCCATCGGCTTTGCCAAACGCCTGATCGACTCTGTGCCCGGCGATATCGACGCGTTCATCATTAATGCAGCCGGCTGCGGTTCCGCGGTACATGAATACCCATTGTTACTGGCTGGCACGAACTATGAAGAGCGAGCCCGGCAGCTGGCGGCGCGGTCGATGGATATCTCGGTGTACTTGGACTCACTGGAGCTTGAACCAATTCCGAAACTCCGCGCACCTTTGCGTGTGGCCTATCACGATGCATGTCATTTAGCGCATGCGCAAGGTGTGCGGAGTGCGCCGCGCCGCTTGCTGGCTCGCGTGCCGGGATTGGAAGTGGTCTCGCTGAGCGATGCGGACACATGTTGTGGATCAGCCGGTACTTACAACATCGAACAACCTGAAATCGCCCATTCCTTGGGGCAACGTAAAGCCGCTGCGGTACTAGAAACCCGGGCTGCGATGGTGGCCACGGGCAATATTGGGTGTTTAGTCCAGCTGGATAAACATTTGCGAAATAGGACTGACCGGGTAGCGATTCTGCACACTGTGCAGGTAATAGATCGGGCCTACCAAGAGATTCTGGCCTAGTAAAGTTTACCAGGCTTTCCCAGATCAAACTTGGCGTCGAATTGTCCGATAGAATGGCTGTCAGCATGGAAGCGATGCTGGCAACACAATTTGACATCCTTGTAATTCGTTACCAACGGATTGGAGATACTGAGCAACATGATAAGCGCGTCACTTCAAGAGGAACGCTTGCAGACGATTCGAGAATTTGTTCGTGAAGAACTTTGTGAGAAAAACCAGCTTGAGAAAAACGCTTTTCAAATGACGGAACGTGTACTGGTCAAGAAGGGGCAACCCTGCGGGTTCTTCTTCTGCATCTATGGGCCGCGTAGTGTGCGGCTGACGGCGGTTTGGGATTTACAGCGCGGATCGGTATTTTTTTACGACTCACTTGGTCGCCGATCTGGCAGTTATCCCAGTCCTATCCGTGATGCATGGAGCCAGAATTGAGAACGGCCCTAGGGGACAGTTGATTCACGGAGGAACAACGTGCTGATTCTATCGCGCCGCGAGGCGGAATGTATTTGTTTGGGCGAGAACATCGTCGTGACTGTGGTATCGGTTTCAGCCGACAAGGTCCGCATTGGTATACAGGCACCCCACGGAGTGCGCATCTTGCGCACCGAACTGGAGAAGTTGCCGATCCAGTCGCTGGTGGCCGAACCGCCACGGCCGAAGGTGCAACCGATTACCAGTCTGGCCCAGTTCATGCGCCGCGCGGCCTAACCGCGAAGTAATTACAATTTGAAAGCGCAAGCTAAAAGGCGTTCCCAGTAGCGGCTGGGAACGCTTTTTCCGTTGGGGCAAGCAGTGGCAGCGCTCGCGTAACGTCTACTTGGCTTCAGTCGCAGCAGTGGCTCGGGGTTTGCGACCACGAGGTTTGGAAACGGTTTCGGGAACCATCTTCTGGTCGAGCACTTGCAGCAGCCGGCTAATGCACAGCTTGTTAACGCTGATGCCCAGTCGGCCCGCTTCATCGCACAGAGCTTCGTGCAAACTCTTGGGCAAACGCACGGTGATCATGCGCTGTGGGTCATTGGGATCACTTTCCGGTAAGTCGCGAGATCGCAGCGCGGTCAGCATTTGTTGCAGCTGATCATAATGACTGGTCGTCAGGAAGTGGGCATATTCCTCCGGTACTGGGAACAGGCAATTGGTCAAACCGCCCGTGGCAAAGACCTCGCGGAAAAAGCAAATCCACGTTGGCGCATGACCAAATAGATCGTTGGCCAAGCTAAAGGCTTGGTTGCACCGATCGGGGAAGCTAGCATTACTGTTGAGCGCATGTTTGGTCTTGGTCGCCAGAGCTTGAAACTTCTTCAAGTCTTCGGCTAGCTGTAAGGCCGCGTCGTTGGGCTCAGCCGGAGCGACTGGCTTGGTAGTGTCGACTTCCACTACCGCGCGCAGCTTTACTTGTCCGTTGGTGGGAGTCTGATCCGTGTTTTGTTCCGATTGCATCTGCTTCCTCTCGCAAAAAATGATTGGCTAATCCCTTTAGCTAGCAGGACCACCGTCCTCCGGCTGGACCTTTGCCATCATCATGCGAGTGCAAGCAATAGCCTCGACGTAAGTTCATTAAAAGCTAGCACTTAGGCTACTTGACTGGTTTGTGCGCAAATCCTGAGCAGCGGTGCCTCGAAAACGCGCTTTGATCGAGCTGCCTGTTTTTTGAGCAGTGTCGCACTGTCAAAATACTAAGTGTCCACTTGAGGCTGTGCGGAAATTTGTGCGGAATAATTGGTTCTTTAAGCTCAAGGCTAGCAATTTAGATAGTCAAGATTGGAAGTTGTGGATTTGAAGGCTCAGTGGTTATTGCAGGGCTGGTCGGCTAATCGCTGGCGGGGGCATCGTCTGCTGGTAGCGGTCAGCGGGGGTGCGGACAGTGTGGCCCTGTTGCTAGCACTGAGCGAGCTGCTGCCGGCCAGGCAGTTGGTGGTCGGGCACTTCAATCACGGCTGGCGCGGCCGACATAGTCAAAGCGATCAGCAGTTTGTGGTTAAGCTGGCCGCCAGGCTTTCTTTGTCGTGTGTCACAAACGCGACAGAGTCTATTTCGGATTCTGGGAATCAAAGTGATTCGGGCTGCGTTCGCGAGTTTGCAATGCTAGCTAGCGAGTGTGGGCCTGGTTTGTTTAAAGCTAGCGAAAGCAAAAAATCGGAAGAGAGTGCGCGGCAAGTGCGTTATGAGTTTTTGAAGTCAGCTGCGTATAGGCATGGAGCTGGGTACGTCGTTACGGCTCATACTGCCGACGATCGCGTGGAGACCATGCTCCACAATGTCATGCGCGGGACTGGCCTGGCTGGCGTGGCGGCGATCGCCGAGCGCCGCAGCCTGGATGAGCAATTGACGCTGGTGCGGCCCATGCTTCAGCGATCCCGTCAAGACGTTTTGGCTTTCCTGGCCAATCGGCATCAAGACTTCTGCACCGACGCATCCAATAACGATATTGCCTACAGCCGCAATTACATTCGCCATCGCCTCTTGCCACAGATTCTGGAGCGATATCCCGGCGCCATGCAGAACCTGCGCGGCTTGGCCGACCTGGCCGAAGAAACCACCGTCGACTTGCAGCAGCTGGCCCAGCGCTGGCGCGATCAAGTCGACCAGCGCATGGCCCAACTGAAATGCAATGAGGCTTTCCGTCAGCGTATCGCTGCCTGGCCCCAGTCGGATTGGTTCGTCCTGCCGATCGTCCTGGCCAGCGATCAAGTCTGGAGCGTGTTGCAGGTAGCCCTGCGCCAAGTGTGGCTGGAGCGTGGCTGGCCACAAGCCGACATGTCCAAACTGCATTGGCATGCCGTGCGCGACGCAATCAACAGCTCACAGAACCAACCAGGTGCTTTGCCAAGCGCAGTCGACTCAGCGACCAGGTCACCCAAATCGCTGCTCAACTTGCCTGGCGGAATCTCACTGCAAATCCATAAAGATATGCTAGCAATCGGTCGTTGTTCCCCCCAAGCTCAGCACCCGCTATCATAGAGCTAAGTCCCGGTTCAGCAAAACTAAACCGAGGGCGTTAGCCCCGGTTTTCGTTCAACCAACGCAAAACCGAGGCTAAAGGCAACCGGGGCTAACGCCCACGGTTTAGGAAGAATGAAGTTACGAGGTGGTGGAAGTATGTCGAATTCATGGCAGCATGCGCCTGTTTCGCGTCGCACGGCATTAACAGCCGGAGCTATCTCGATATGTGGTCTGGGCATGAACCACTTAACCGGGCTCCGCCAGGCCTGCGCTGGTCAGGCCAGTGCCGACAACGGTTTCGGCCGCGCCAAGTCGTGCATCTTTATCTTTCTCTCGGGCGGTCTTTCGCAACACGATAGCTTCGATATGAAGCCGGCGGCGCCGGATAATATTCGTGGCGAGTTCAAGCCGATCGCCACTGCTACTCCGGGGCTACAGATCTGCGAGCACCTGCCGATGCTGGCCCAGCGGAGCAACCTGTGGGCACTGTGTCGTTCCCTAACGCATCCCTCCAATGATCATTCCGCCGGTCATCACATCATGCTGACCGGACGGAGCCAATTGCCGCCAGGTTTTAGTCCCAATGCGGCCAGTCGCACCGATTTTCCATCGATCGCCGCGGTGGCCGGCGCAGCGACTGCGCATCGCAATAACTTACCGCCCTCAGTTGTTTTGCCCGAACGCCTGGTCCACAACACTGGCCGCGTTCTGCCGGGGCAGCACGGCGGACTGATGGGCAATCAGCGCGATCCATGGTTTGTCGAGGCATCGCCATTCCATACGACTGCCTATGGAGCCTTTCCACAGTATGGTTTTGATCATCAGGATCGAGGCAATGCGGACGGGCGGGCATTTCAAGCCCCACAACTAAACCTGCCGCCAGGGCTAGGTATGCGCGATGTGGATGGTCGTTTGGAATTGCTGCAGACTCTCAAGTCGCAGCAAATGCAATTGGCTCGGGCGGCCGAGACCAACCAATTCGATCGCTTCCGCCAAAGTGCCATCTCGCTGCTAACCGATAGTGGTCTGCAAAAATCCCTCGATGTCTCGAAGATGAACGAAGCGGATCTGGAGCGCTACGGCCGCAATTCATTCGGTTGGTCGCTGCTGATGGCTCGGCAGTTAGTCGATATCGGAGTCAATCTGGTCCAGGTGAATTTGGGCAACAATGAAACGTGGGATACGCATGGCAATGCCTTTCCGCATTTGAAGGACAACCTGTTTCCGCCGACCGATCGCGCGCTAGCGGCTCTGTTGGATGACTTGCAAGCGTCCGGTCAGCTGGACGAAACGTTGGTGGTAATGGCGGGCGAATTTGGTCGCACGCCCAAAATCACGCTGCTACCCTCGGCCTACAAGCTGCCCGGACGCGATCATTGGGGAGCGGTGCAGAGCGTTTTCTTCTCTGGCGGCGGGGTGCGCGGTGGCAATGTAATTGGCCGATCTGACGCAATTGGGGCTTATCCCGCAGACCAACCAGTTTCACCTGAAGATTTTGCAGCTACTATTTATCATGCCCTCGGAATTCCGCGTTCGGCCCAGTGGCATGATGCCAGCCAGCGCCCGCACCAGGTTTACCATGGCGAACCAATCGCCGGTTTGATGTAAGCGGTTCGCTCACCCGGCAAAATCCATCCCACCTACCTTTGGCTTCGACAAGCATTCGGCACCTCCCTGCGCCCCTGTCGCTGCTTGTTCCCTCCACCACAACATCCTCCTACATCGCTGCAGCTCACCATGCTATCGTCGCGTCGTCTGATCATCGTTACTGCCACCGCTGCGCTCTTGGCTCTCGCTGCTGGGAGGACCCATGCGCAAATCAGCCTGACCCATGCGCTACCGGCCGCGATAACCTCTTCAGGCCAAACTCGCGTGTATCTGCATGGCGATAAATTCGTCGCGCCGCTGCGAGTCTGGACCAGTGTGCCGCTGAATATCAATGTCGTTGAGGTAACTCCGAATCGCGTCGCGCTGGACATTGCACCGCGGGGTGATGCTCCGGTGTTAGGTGGTTTCAATCTTGTGGTCGCCACGCCCGATGCCATCTCGGTGCCGCTACTGGTTTTGGTTGACGATCTGCCGAGTATCATCGAAGCCAGCGACAATCATGCGCCGGCTACTGCGCAGTCGATTGGTACGTCGTTGGCCATTGATGCAACTGGTGACGGCAAGCTCTTGGACTACTTTCGGTTCCACGCGGACAAGGATCAGGCGATCACCTTTGAGATCCTGGCCAGTTCGCTGGGTTCAGCTTGTGACCCAGTAGTCCGCATCTTGAGTGAAGATGGTCGCGTCGTGCGCAATATTGATGACGATGCGATTTCGCCAGAGAGCCGCTTTCGACATTCCTTCTCCCAAGCCGGTAACTACCTGTTGGAAGTGCACGACAATCGCTTCACGGCCGGTGGCCGATACCGTGTGCGTCTGGGCAACTTTCCGCTGGTGCGATTCGCTTTTCCGCCTGTCGTGCAGCGCGGCCAAAGTGCTTCACTATCGATGGCTGGTCCTGATCGTGCATTGCTTGCCACCACCGAAATCGTCGCACCCACCGACGGCCTAACTGCCTGGATGCCTGTCCCGGCTCGTTTTCAGCAAGGCGGAACACCGTCGACAGCCCTCGTCCGCTTGAGCGATCAGCTGCAATTTCAAGAGAGTGAACCCAACAATAATGCTGAGCAAGCCAATGCAGTTGGCTCGGCCCGCGGAATCAATGGTCTACTGGAGCAACCGGGCGATCATGATTTCTTCAAGCTCACTGGGGTCAAGGATCAAACATGGCGCATCGCGGCGCTGACACGCAGTTTCGGCTCGAGCACCATGCTGAAGATGACACTGCGCAACGCCGCTGGCGAAGTGGTCGGCAAGGCCGCCGTCTCTGATAGCGATGAATGGCAGTTCGATGTCAAACTGGCCGCCGACGGCGATTACATCTTAGAAGTCGAAGATCTGCTGGGGCGTGGCGGACCGGATCATGGCTATCACATTCAAGCCGGCATCGCCCAGCCGTTCACCTTGGCGCTAAAGCCTGATCCAAAAACTCGCGTTTCCTTTGCGCTGCAGCCGAACTCTGGGGCCGCGGCTTTGGACCTTCTAATCAATCGCGTGTGGAACAATGGACCCATTGAAGTCCGATTGGAACCGCAGTTGCCCGGCTTGAATATTGTTAACCCAGTGATTCCCGCCGATGCCAAAGAAGCCAAGTTGTTTGTGCTGACTGCTGAAGGCTTCAATCCGCAACTGATCGATGAAGTTCGAGTGGTTGGCAAAGCCACGCAGCCGCCCGAAGGATCGGCCGTTGCCAGTACACAAGCGTTGCAGGTGCAGCGCGCACCGCATGTGCCCTTTCCAGCTCCCTGGCAAGATGGCGCGATCGCCATGTTAGGTGTGACCGACCAGCCAGCCTTCTTTGAAGTAACCGCTCCCTCCGACCCGATCACTCTGCCTCGTCCGCAAGCCGATGGCTCGGTCAGCCTAACGATCAAACGCGTACAAGCTGAATTCAAAGAACCGGTCTTCTTGGTCAAGAGCGAAGTGCCCGAGCACTGGAGCGCAACGCATGCCCTAGACAAGGACACGCTCACGCTTGCCATTAAACATCCGACCGACGCTACCGCAGAAACCGCCACCTTGAAGTTCTGGTGGTACGGACAGTGGAACGAACGCGGGCAAGTTTTCGTATCGACCGTCAACCTTAAATTGTTCGATCCCATGAAGGTAGCCGTCGCTCCGCTAGCAGCGGTCAAGCCAGGCGAAATGACCAAGGCGATTATCGAGATAACGCGCCAAGATGGTGAGCCTCAACCTGTCACCATCAAGCTAGCCAATCTGCCCGCGGGCGTGACCGCCCCCGAGTCGATCGTGATTCCCGCAGCTGAATCGAAAATCGAAGTCGCACTGACTGTGGCCGCTGATGCAGCAGTCGGTAAAGCGAGCGGTATCGTAGTCAATGCTGCTACCAAGTTAGGCGAACAAGAAATCTCCGCCAGCTCTCCTCCGCTCGATTTGGAAATCCAACCGCCCAGCCCGTAGAGCAGCTGTCCTCAGCTGCTCGGCACCCTCTAACCAAATTCTCGACCGCCCGTTGGTCGCGGGGATGTAGAGCAGCTGTCCTCAGCTGCTCGGCACCCTCAAATCAAATTCTCTACCGCCCGTTGGTCCCGGGGATGTAGAGCAGCTGTCCACAGCTGCTCGGCACCCTCTAATCAAGTTCTCTACCGCCCGTTGGTCCCGTGGATGTAGAGCAGCTGTCCTCAGCTGCTCGGCATCCTCTAATCAAATTCTCTACCGCCCGTTGGTCGCGGGGATGTAGAGCAGCTGTCCTCAGCTGCTCGGCACCCTCTAATCAAGTTCTCTACCGCCCGTTGGTCCCGTGGATGTAGAGCAGCTGTCCTCAGCTGCTCTACACCCTCTAACCAAATTCTCTACCGCCCGTTGGTCCCGGAAGGCCGAAGGGGCGAAGGTCCTCCTGAGCCCAACACCGCTTAGAAGAATGGACATAGCAGTGTTGGGCACGCGGTCACTCGGTCGGTCGTGAATTGGTAGGCAGGTGCTGAGCGGCTGGGGACAGCCGCTCTACAGCGGAAGGTCATAAACTCACCTTGACACCAGGGGAGTGGATTTGGGAAAGCGTATAGTGCGGAACAAGTGGCAGGGGGTGCGCCGACGCAGGATGAATTCAACACATGGCTTACGGGCTATATTTATCAGCCGCGGGTGCCAACGCGCAAAATCACCGACTGGAAGTACTCAGTCATAACTTGGCCAACGTCAATACGCCGGGCTTCAAGCCTCATTTGGCGGTCGTCAAAAGTCGTCATGCGGAAGCGGTCGATCGGGGCGACGTGCCCGAGATGTCCGGCGGTGTCGACAATCTGGGCGGGGCCGTAACCGTCAGTCCCTCACTGACGCAATTCTCACAAGGCCCAATTCGCACCACTGGTGGCCGTACCGACTTTGCGATC
This sequence comes from Rania fehmarnensis, assembly GCF_056494185.1. Taxonomy (NCBI): domain Bacteria; kingdom Pseudomonadati; phylum Planctomycetota; class Planctomycetia; order Pirellulales; family Pirellulaceae; genus Rania; species Rania fehmarnensis. The sequence goes on along the minus strand of NZ_CM151398.1, from coordinate 5,886,341 downwards.
AACGACGAGTCGAGCTTCTTTGTAGTGCAGCGTGGCGATCAACAATTACTAACACGCGCAGGCAATTTTCACTTCGATAGTGGCGGCAAGCTGGTGACGCCTATTGGCGAAACGGTTCTTTCGGAAAACGGCGGGCCGATCACGATCGATCCACTAGCTCCCTTTGAAGTAATGGATGATGGCGCGGTTTACCAGGCCGGCCAGCGGCAATCGCTGATGCTGGCGCGACCACGCGAACAAGGGGACTTGTCACGCGTGGGCGACAACTTGTTTCAATCGTTGGCTCAAGTGGTGCCGGTACCAGCTACCGAACGATCCGTGGTGGGCGGTGCCATCGAAGAGTCGGCTGTGAAACCCACTGCGGCCATGATGGAATTGATCGAAGCTTCGCGCGTCTACGAAGCCAACGTGAAAATGATTCAAACTCAAGATCAAACCCTCGGTTCGCTCATTAGCCGCGTACTGAGTGAATAAATCTATGCCACATACTTCACGGAAGAATGAACGATGAGCATACAAACGATGTACACCGCTGCCACTGGCATGGATGCCATGCAGACCAAGTTGGATGTGGTGGCCAATAACCTGGCCAACATCAATACCACAGCCTTCAAGCGCGATCGGGCCAACTTCGAAGACTTGCTGTATCGCAATGAAGTCTATCCCGGGATGCTCGATGCCGGACAAAATCCAACTCCGACGGGTACTCAAGTCGGCTTAGGCTCGCGACTTCAGAGTACGCAGAAGGACTATCGCCAAGGCGCCGTTCAAGCCACCGGCCGCGATCTGGATATCGCCATCGAAGGCCCCGGCTTCTTGCAAGTGATCGATCCGCAAAGTCAGCAAACGATGTTCACTCGATCCGGCAACCTGGATGTCAACGCCAATGGCAACCTGGTCATTGGTTCGGCGCAGACTGGCCGTTTGCTCGAACCGCCTATACAGATTCCGCAAGATGCCACGGCGATCGTCATCAGTCCCAATGGCCAGGTGCAAGTTCGTCAGGTCGGCAATACGCAGCTCCAGCAAGTCGGCCAATTGCAAATGGCACAATTCATTAATCCGGATGGATTGCTGAAGGTTGGAGAAAATATGTATGTGCAAACTGATGCCAGCAACCAGGCGATTGCAGGTGATCCCGGGACCAACGGCATGGGCTTGCTGCGTCAGGGTTCGCTAGAGGCCTCAAACGTTGAGCCGGTGCAAGAGTTGATCGACTTGATCACGACTCAACGTGGTTTCGAATTGAATTCCCAAGCCGTTCAAGCCGGCGATCAGTTGCTGCAGCTAGTAGCGAATTTGCGTAGGTAGTGATTCATGATCGAACTACAACAATCAAGAGTCTATCGAAACGTTAGCCTGGTATCGCTGCAGGCGATTGTCTGCGCATGCCTGGTCATCGTACAGCTCGGTATCTCTGGGTTGCAAGCCGATGATAGGCTACTTAATCGTCGCTCTTCTCAGGTAGGCATGGGCTCTGGTCAGACTACTACAACGCTGCGCAGCGCCAATTTACTTGAGCTTCGTTTCCGTGCAGCGCCGCGCACCGACAGTTCAGTCGTCAAGCTGGGCGATCTGGTCGAAGTCGTCTCGTGGGGCGCTCACGCTAAAGAAGACATTCTGCAATTACCACTTGCACCGGCGCCTAAACTGGGTGCCAGTCAGGACTGGACATCCAAAGATCTCTTGCATCACTTGCAATTGCGTGGCATGGCTGCGCACCAAATACGCTGGCAAGGTCCCGAGACGACACGCTTGGTGCGCACACAAGCTGCTCCACCACCACCGGATCGTACTAAACTTACGCCAGCCTTCGTCCAGGATCGTACGATATCGCAAGCTCAGTCCAACGTCGTCCAAGCCACGCGCGAGTACTTGTGGTTGAAAACCGGTGAACGCACGGACTGGCGCGTCACGGTCAACGTGCCTACGGAATATGCCGCGACATTGTCCGGCCGACGAAACATTTTGGCCATTGATGGCGGGGAAGAACCTTGGACGGGCGACCAGGTCATGACCTACGTCATCAAACATCAAGGCGAAGAGATTGAACTGGAACTGGACCTGCAAATCGATCTTCCACCCACGGTCGTCGTCGCGGTTCATTCCTTGCGGCGCGACGAAGTTGTTGAAGAAGACGATGTGGCTTTGGCTGCGCTCAGTCAACGTAACAGCGATCAACTGGGTGAGTACTTTGAATCGCTGGACCAGGTAGTCGGCAAACAACTGCGTCGCAGTATATCGACTGGTCAGCCGATCGGCCGCGCGACGATCGGTGAACCGATCGTCATCAGCAATGGTGAATTCATTGACGTAGAGTCTGTGTCGGGCGCCATATCGGTCACGACGGCCGGTAAAGCCCTCTCCGGTGGCGCGATTGGTGACTTGATCAACATCGAACTGATCTCATCGAAAAAACGCTTGCAAGCTACGGTCATCGGCCCACTCCATGTCCGCATCGCCGGCGCCCCACCCATCGTACAGGAAAACAAGAAATGACCCCCACTGTCTCCTTTCGCTCCGCGAAAGGCAATATCGTCAACCTCACCAAATACACAGTCCTGCTTCTGCTCACATCTGCGTTAGCGCCCACGCAGCTAGCTCAAGCCCAGAACAGCAGTCTGCTCTCAGGACCGCTAACGGAAGTTGTGCCGGCGGTCGCTTTTAGTCGGCCGCAGGGCGCAGTAGCTCCGGCAGCTCCCGAGGCTGGCGCGCTCATTGTGCCGGCCCCACCTACATCGCCGCAGTTGGCAGCAGCCAGTTGGACATATGCGCCGGCTCCGACTCCACGCGTGTTGCGTATTCACGACGTCATCAGCATACGCGTTGACGAAATTGCCCGCATGGCAGCTGAGGGTCGCGCCACGCAGCGCAAGAACGCGCTTTACGATGCGGTCTTGAAGGAGTGGCTGGAATTGGACGGCTTCGGCGTACGCAAAGCACCTCAAACGGCCGGCGATCCACAAGTCAATGGACAGCTGAACCAACAGTACCGGGCCACCAGCGATCTGCAGACTCGCGAGACTCTCGCGTTCAACATCGCTGCCGAGATCGCGGATATTCGACCCAACGGTACCATCGTACTGGAGGCTCACAAGTCGATCACCGTCAATGACAATCGCTGGGAGATCTCGTTGTCAGGCATGTGTCAGGTGCGAGATATTACGCCTGACAACCAGATACTCAGCAAGGACATCATCGACCTCAAGATCGACAAACGCGAAAGTGGACAAACTCGCGACGGCTACCGCCGCGGTTGGTTCACCGAATGGTTCTCGCGCTTGCAACCGTTTTAAAGCAACCGCGCGGATACTCCAATTACTTGCCAACGAAATCTATCTCGTCTAACACAAAGCACGGCTACCATGCGTTGTTTTATGAAACTTGCCATCCTCACGCTCTTGGCGTGCAGCCATGTGTTTAGCGCAACTTCAAATGTCGAAGCGGCTGAGAATCAGCTGCGGTTAGCGGATATCTGTCGGCTAAAGGGGCAGGAAGAAAATACCCTGCAAGGTCTGGGGTTGGTCGTCGGCCTGAAAGGGACCGGAGATGATTCCAAGCCGACAGCGCGTGCACTGGCGCGCATGATGCAATTGATGGGTGGACAAATCAGTAACGATGCCAATGGACAAGCGATCGCTGCGGAAGTTGAAAAAGCGGGTAACGTGGCTATTGTCATCGTTACCGCGACAGTGCCACCGCAAGGCGTGCAGCAGGGGGACAAGCTTGATTGCACCGTTAGCGCTATCAGTGCAAAAAGCTTGGAAGGCGGCACATTGATGTCGACACCCATGTTGGGACCAAGAGCCGATCGACCAACGGTGTACGCTCTGGCTCAAGGCCGCTTGACCGTGCCCGACGCGCGAACGCCCACCTCGGCTTCCTTGTACCGTGGCTGCAAGATGGAAGCTACGATTGCCAACAAGTTTGTGAGCAACGACAAAGTTACGCTCGTTCTCGACAAAGACGTCAGTCGCTTCAATGCCGCTCAATATGTCGAGGACTTGATCAACCAGCTCAACAGCAGTGGTTTGTCGGCTGGAGGTAATCAATCGCCTTCATCGGGTTCTAACTATCAAGCGCTGGCCCGCGCGATCGATCCCGTGCACATCGAAGTGACCATTCCGAGCTACTACCGTGATCGACCGGTCGCGTTTGTATCGCTGCTGCTAGACACACCACTGCCGAATATGCCGAATGCGAAGCGGGTGGTCATCAACGAACGGGAAGGCGTGATCATCATCGGCGAAGACGTCTTAATGGCGCCGGTTGCAATTACGCATAAGAATCTATCCATCGAAGCTCGCGCAGGTCAGACGGGTTTTGTAGGGTTTGATCCAGAGAATCCACAACCGCGTCCCAAATTGAAAAGCTTGGTTGATGCACTTAATTCCCTCAGTGTGCCGTCAGACGATGTGATTTCGATCATCAAAGCCCTCAAGCAAAAGGGCGACCTGTACGGCGAAGTTGTGATCCAATGAGAGCGTACAGCTCTTTAGTCAATTGATTGAAGAGCTTTATGTCACCTCCCCCGGCGAAGCTGGGGGAGGTCGCAGACGAGGCGTTGAGCCGAAGTCTGCGGGAGGGGGCCCGTTACCGAAGCGAAAGTGTTTCGCAGCGAAGTGCACCACCTTACTCCTTACTCCTTACTCCTTACTCCTTACTCCTTACTCCTTACTATGCAAATCCCAACGACCTCCGGTTTTGATGCCACAAACAGTGCTTCCAGCGATCGCTTGCACTCGTTAGGTGAGCGTATGCTGAATAAGGATCAGCAGCATGCTGAATTGAAAGAGAAGTTCCAGGAGTTCGTCGGTCAGACCTTCTTTGCCGAAATGATCAAGTCGTTGCGCACCAGCCAAGAAGGTGCAGCTTACTTCAATGGCGGTCGAGCTGAAGAGATTTTTCAGGGACAATTCGACCAGATGATGTCCGAACACTTGAGCAAATCATCTGCGGCCAGTATCTCCGATCCGATGTTCGAACTGTTCCAACTGGGTCGGGCCAGCGGTTAGCTGTTGAGCGTTTCGCGGCCAGCTGCGGCGATTCGAGCCGCATCGGCAGTGTACGCTTCGACTTCGAATGGATTATCCAAGTAGGCATCGCGACCGCGCAGCCACATCCATGCGCTGGAACCCAAGTAGGCGGGGCCCATCAGCACTCCCCAGCGCTCGAACTGACGCACGTGCACTCGCTCGTGATCGGCACATGCATCCAGCCCATCGACTGATTGGCCTATGATCACATGGCCGAGCGTAATGCCTTGGGTACGCGCCCCTAGAGGCGAATGCCTGACGATCCACCGCGTGCCTCCGCCGAAGAATTCAAAGGCTCCATCGCGAAATCGACCACCACCGCCGGTGCATAATCCAATCAAGCCAATCGCCATGCCGAGCAGACTATAGGGTGCCGCCCAGGCAATCGCCAGCAGTTTCAACGTTGGTTGCATTATTGGCTTTGTCTCCTTTTGCTCCGCAAAAGGTAACTACCGTTGGCGGAGTGTGCTAGATTGTCTCGTTTTACTCGGCAAAAGTCGGTTACCTTTCGCGGAGCGAAAGGAGACAATGTCTTTCGCTGAGCCAGACATGCACTAATCATTAACGAGGTTCGCCATGAGTCAACCCACTACTCAGATCTCACGACGCAAGTTCGGTTTGATTTCCGCTGGGGCTGTGGCCGGTGCGGCTACTGTTGGTTGGCCTCGGCAGTCGCTGGCGCGGGCCAAGACCTTGCGGGTGGCTTTCATTGGCGTTGGCGGTCGCGGGGGGGCGAACCTCAGCACGATTGCTCAGCAACCGGACGTCGAAGTCGTGGCGCTGTGCGATGTCGATTCAAGACATTTGAACATCGCTCAAAAGGCTCATCCTTCGGCCAAAACCTTTCAAGATTTTCGGCGGATGTATGACGAACTGCGGGACTATGATGCAGTGGTGGTTAGCACCACCGAGCATACGCATGCTTATGCAACGCTGCCGGCGCTAAAGCGTGGCAAACATGTCTACTGCGAAAAGCCGTTGACTCAAAACGTGGCCGAAGCACGCTTGATCACCCAAGCTGCTGCCAAGGCGGGTGTCGCTACCCAGATGGGCACGCAGATTCATTCTGAACCCAACTACCATCGCGTGGTTGAACTTATTCAAAGCGGCGCGATCGGCAAGGTCAGCGAAGCTCACGTGTGGGTTGGTCGCGCTTGGGGACTGCAAAGTCAAGCCGATGCGCAAGCCAACAATGACATCGTGTACGTAACTGAGCGGCCCCAAGAATCGCAGATGCCACCGGCGTTTCTGGACTGGGACCTTTGGTTGGGGCCTGCACCACAACGACCCTACCATGAAGTGTATTTTCCAGGTCCCAAATGGTATCGCTGGTGGGATTTCGGAAATGGCACTATGTCCGACCTGGGTAGCCACTGGGTGGACTTGCCGTTCTGGGCCTTGAAGTTGGATCACCCGCTATCGATCGAAGCTCAGGGTGACAAGCCGCATCCTGAGATTGCTCCCGCATCGATGACCGCTGCATACCAGTACGGTCCGCGCGGCGACTTGCCCGCTTGCCAGGTTACCTGGTACCAAGGTTCTCACAAACCGCCGCAATGGCTGAACAAACAAATTCCACAGTGGAACAGCGGCGTACTGTTTGTGGGCGACAAGGGCATGCTACTGAGCGACTACGGTCAGCACGTGTTATTGCCCGAAGAGCAATTCAAGGATTTTAAGAGACCTGACCCCTTTATTCCGGATTCGCCGGGGCAACAGGCGGAATGGGTGCGAGCTTGCCAAACGGGATCCGCAACGGCCAGTCCGTTTAGCTATGCTGGACCACTTACCGAAGCCAATCATCTGGGCAACGTGGCGTTCAGGGCAGGTGGCACGATTCTGTGGGACGCGGCCGCTATGCGCATCACCAACAATGAAGCAGCCAATCAGTTCTTGTCGCGACAACCCAGACCAGGCTGGCAACTGGAGAGTTGAAGTGACAGATCAGCAGCCCGGTTTAGGCTCGGCCATTTCGTCGGGACGATCTAACTGCGAAGCCACTTCGGCCAACTGCTCAGCGGGCAGTTCATGGTTGCCGTGATTGTCATGATGATGCACCGGTGGCGGTTCAGGTGCATCGAGATCAACAACCAGGTCGTCGGGCTCCAGCAAATCCTCCGGGAAGTTTGAGGGCGTGATCGGTTCGACGATGCACTGGTCTTGCCAGCCCAAAGCCACCAGGTCTTGAATCGTAGCCCAATGGGCCTGAGGTCCAAAGAGCGGTTGATGACAGACGGGACAGGCTGGTATGTCGGCATCGGGATATTGATGAGGCGAATGCACATCGGGTTCCAGCCACAGCGTTTCGCAATCATCACACAAGATATAGCCATGCAAACTGGGATTCTGAACGCTGCCGTTACAGGCGCGAACTCTGCGCAGCCCGCACTGACATATCGGGCAATTGCCTACGTAAATCCAAGCTTCCGAAGGTTGTGCTGTCATGCAAAAATACTTTACATATAAAGTAATTTAGAATGGAAAGGCAGTGATGAAGCGGTTGCCGTCAACCACCAGGCGCAAGCGTTTGGCCGCTGGGTGTCCATCGCGTTTGCCGTCGCGTCCACCGATGTAGCCGATCGGCTGAGTGAACGGTACTTCATAAACGGTCCTGCCATCTTCTTCTTGTTTGCGGACACCCTTGGCACCTCGCTTGCCACGCGCGTAGGCGTCGTCGATCCATTTGAGGACTTGCGGCATATCGCCATCGAATACCCCATGTTTACCCGGTCGATTGGGCTGGTCTTTCAAATGGCGTTCCAAGTGCTGCAAGCGATGGCCTTCTTCGCTACCTGGATTGTATTGCAAGCCTTCCGGCGAGACATAGCGCTCACGCCCGGTTTCCTTGAGCAAGCCGTGAAGCAGCTCGGAAGAGTTATCGCTGGCAGGCTGTTTGGCAGTCGTTTCGCTGGTGGACTTCGAAGACGGTTTTTTTGTTTCGGTGTCGGCTTTTTTGGGCTTGGCGGACGAAGTTGTGTCCGAGCGCGGTGCCGATGGTTTGGTGGCCTCCGCAGCCGCGGTCGGCTGAGTATCCGCTGCAGATGGCGATGATGATTCGTCAGCTGATGATCTGCTGGAGGATGGCGCTGCTTTCTTTTCAGCGAGCTTGGGCTTGGGCTCGGGCTCGCCCAGTAGACTGGCCAGTGATGGCAACTGCAAACCCAAGCGACTGTTCAAGATGGGCTGGGCAAACCAGTAGCTGACCAGCAGTACCAACAATCCTATGGCCCAGCTAACTGGGATTTGGCGAAGCATTTGCTGCGTTGATGCGCGACTCATGGACTACCTCGGGCGGTGCGGACTATTGATCATTCAGTGAGACAACTTCGCTGCCGGCTCTGGTGCCCAGTGCGCTATAGATGGTTCGATCGACCGACGATGTCAAGAACGAAACGTGACCATCCGCAAATGCAACTTGAACTCCGCCGACGTGGCGACTGGCCAGGCATAACTCTTTTTCATCTACCTGGATCAAGGGATCGGCAAAGTTGTTCATAGCCACCGCGGTCGATCCAGTGCATTCGCTGGTCTCATGAAACCACTGCATACCGACATCCAGCATATCGGCTGTACCGATGTACCAGTGATCGATCAGTTGTCCACTACCGGAGCCGTCAGTGCCCAAGACTCGCCCTTCGAACAAACATTCCCCAACCAACAGAGTATTGGAAGTACCATCCAGGATGCTGGCCATCCGCGTGGCTGAGTTGATGTACATCATTCCGTCTTGTTGCAGCCGCCCAATATTGTCGTTGTCCGGCCCCCAATCGCGCGTGGCCGTGCCACTACCGATCGCCAGGTAGTTGCATGGCACACGGTTATCAACTCCTTGCACCGTGACATGTTCCGGCGAGTTGCTGCTGGGGCAACGAAACACTGGCAAGTATCGCGAGCAGGCCTGGCCGTTGGGCGTGTTCCCGTCGTTAAAAGGCAAGCTGAAATTGAGCGTGCCAAAGAGCGGCTCTTGCTCCAAGTGCGGCAAGATCATCGCGGTCCACATCGATCGATTGGGATACACGACCGATGAGGGGAATCGCTTGAGCGCATCATGGTATTGATGCAGGGCCAATCCAAGTTGATGCAGGTTGTTGGCGCATTGTATGCGCCGAGCCGCTTCGCGAGCAGCTTGCACTGCAGGCAGGATGAGCCCTACTAAGATGCCGATGATCGCGATAACTACCAGCAGTTCGACGAGAGTAAACCCGCGCGTAATTCGACGGCCCATAGCGCACCAGTGGTCGGGGTGGTGAATTGCACTGGCGTAGATTGTACTCTACAAATGCGCCATACGCTCGCACCGCGTAGCATAAGCCGTCAAGGCTTTCGTCTTGTGACCCGTAGCGGAAGCCGACAAGGCTTTCGTCTTCTAACCGATATGCTCACGAAATGCTTGACGCATTCCGCTACCTCTAACACGAAATGCTTGACGCATTCCGCTACCGCTCACACGAAATGCTTGACGCATTCCGCTACGCTAACTTAATTGATAGCCAGCAACAATCGGCTGGGGGCTTCCAAGTAAGCGATCAATTCATTCAGGAAGCGAGCCGCGGTGCCGCCGTCGACCAGACGGTGATCGTACGACAGGCTCAGTGGCATCATCAAGCGTGGCTTGATCGAGTCATCTTCCATTACGACCGGCAGCTTGCGTGTGCGGCCGACGAGCAAGATGGCCACTTCTGGCACATTCACGATCGGCGTGCTGTAGGTGCCGCCGATCGCGCCCAGGTTGCTGATCGTGAAAGTGCCGCCGCGCAATTCATTGACGCCAAATTCGCCATTGCGAACGCGCGAAGCCAGATCGGCCAGAGCCTTAGCAATGTCGGGGATACTCAATTGATCCGCGTTGCGAATATTAGGGACCACCAGGCCGCGGTCGGTGTCGATCGCAATGCCGATGTTGACATAGTCTTTGTAGATGACTTGTTCGTTTTCCAAATCCAGTTCGGCGTTGACAGCTGGGTGATGACGCAGCGCGGTAGCTACGGCTTTGATCAAGAAAGGCATCGTAGTTAGCTTGATGCCTTGAGCTGCATAATCGTCTTTGCTGGACGATCGGAATAGCTCTAGATCGGTAACATCCGCATCATCAAAGTTGGTTACGCGAGGCACATTGCTCCAGGATTTATGCATCTGGGCGGCAATCGTCTTGCGAATCTTGCTCATGCGTTCGATGCGTACCGGACCGTATTCGTTCTGGGCTTCTGGACTGCCGGTGGTCAGTGCGCGACTGCCGGAGCTTTGATTGGGCGCGGCGGTAACCAATTGCCCAGCCCGTTGGGCCGATGATTCGCGGACGCTGCGCAGCACATCTTCGCGCGTAATGCGGCCACCTTCGCCGGTACCGCTTACCTGGCTCAGCTCAATACCAACTTCGCGGGCCAGTCGCCGAATGGCTGGGCCGGCAGCAATTTCGCTAGCCGAGTCGGCCAAGGCAGCCGTCGCTAATGGCGTAGCTGGTTCTACTTGGCGCTGCACGACGGGCGGAGGAGTGGGCGCGGTTGGCTTGGGTGGTTCAGCTGGTGGCGGAGCAGGAGCGGCTGCAGCTGCAGGTGGTGCGGGCTGCGGCGCCGCAGCTTTTGGTGCCGCCGCAGGTTGGGCTGGAGCGGCTGCGGGCGCTTGAGCAGGCGCAGGCGCTTGAGCTGATGCTGCTGCCTTAGAGGGAGCGGCGGCCGAGTTGCTGGCTTCCATCGTGACGATGACGCTGCCGACTTCCACCGTGTCGCCAGCTTTAACACTGATCGACACAATCTTGCCACTGGACGGGCTGGGCACGGTCACCGTGGCTTTGTCGGTTTCCAGTTCCATCAGGCCGGAGCCTTGTTTGACACTGTCCCCTTCCTTTACCAGGATCTCCAGCACGTCGCCGGATGTTACACCTTCGCCCAAGGATGGTAGTTTGATTTCTGTGGCCATAGTCACTTATCGGGTTTCAGGATCTGTCGACAGGGTAAGTGTTAAACAACCTGCGCGCTCGCGCGCAGGGCTGTGATGGTGGTTTCCCACGCTGATGCGTCGGGTTGTTTAGGCAAACAATGGGTTGCGTTTCTCGGGATCGTAACCGAGGTCTTTGATGGCTTTGGCTACATCGGCTGCGCTGAGGGCCCCTTGCTTGCTCAGTCGATATAGGGCCGCGATCGCAATCGATGGTCCATCGACTTCGAAGTGGCGACGGAGCGCGTGCCGAGTTTCACTGCGTCCCATGCCGTCGGTGCCCAAAACATAGTAGTCTTGATCGATATAGGGCAGCAATTGCTCACCCACGGCTCGCACATTATCGCTGGCGGAAATGATTGGACCCTTGACGCCATCGAGCACATTTTGAATGTAACTGCGACGAGGCTTTTGGTCAGGATGCAACATGTTCCAGCGTTCGCATTCTTGGGCATCGCGACGCAACAGCGTGTAACTGGTCACGCTCCATACATCGCTGGCCACCTTGTAGCGTTCGGCCAGGATCTCTTGAGCTTCGATCGCGCTGCGCAGGATAGCGCCGCTGCCAAAGAGTTGCACGCGAAGTTTCGAACCTTCTACTTCACGCGAGTTGAACTTGTAGATGCCTTTGACGATGCCTTCTTCGACACCATCTGGCAAGGCTGGCATGTCGTATTCTTCGTTGTGAACCGTGATGTAATAGATGGCCGTTTCGCCGTCGCGATACAGACGCTTCATACCATCGATCACGATAACCGTCGTCTCATAAGCCCAAGCTGGGTCGTATGGACGCACAGTGGGAAACGCAATGGCATTCAAATGGCTATGACCATCCTGATGCTGTAGTCCTTCACCATTGAGCGTGGTGCGGCCCGCAGTACCACCAATCAAAAAGCCTTTGGCACGCATATCGGCCGCGGCCCAAATCAAATCGCCGATGCGTTGGAAACCGAACATCGAGTAGTAAATGTAGAACGGAATCATGGGCACGCCGTGGGCCGAGTAAGCTGTGGCAGCGGCGTTGAAGCTGCTCATGGAACCGGCTTCGGTGATGCCTTCCTCCAGGATCTGACCATCGGTAGCTTCTTTGTAGAAAGCGATCTGATCGGAATCGACTGGTTCGTATAGTTGGCCCGCATGCGCGTAGATACCCACTTCGCCAAACATGCCTTCCATACCAAAGGTCCGCGATTCGTCGGGCACGATCGGCACGATGTTCTTGCCAATCTTTTTGTCCTTGACCAGTCGCTGCATCAACCGCACAAATCCTTTGGTCGTGCTGGCGCCCTTTATGCCCTCGGTGAAGCGTTTGTACTCTTCCAGTGTGGGTGTTTCGAGCGTCGGGTGATTCTTGGGTCGACTGGGTACCGGTCCGCCCAGCGCACTACGTCGTTCTTCCAGGTACTTGATTTCGTTACTGGTATTGGGTGGTTTATAGAACGGAGCATGGCCAACTTCTTCATCCGAAATCGGAATACCGAAGCGGCTACGGAACTCGAGTAGTTCCTTCTCGTTCATCTTCTTTTGGTTGTGAGCCACGTTACGACCTTCGCCGGCTTCGCCCAGTCCATAACCCTTGATGGTCTTGGCCAGGATGACGGTCGGTTGGCCTTTGTGTTCCACGGCCGCTTTGTATGCCGCATAAACTTTCTCGGGATCGTGGCCACCGCGGCGCATCTTTTCCAGCTTTTCGTCGGAGTAATTGGCCACCAGTTGCAGTAGTTCGGGGTACTTGCCAAAGAAGTGCTCGCGAATGTACGAGCCCGGCATGACCGTGTATTTCTGGTACTGACCATCAACCACTTCGGCCATGCGCTTGGCCAACAATCCAGTTTGGTCTTTTTCCAGCAGTACATCCCAGTCGCCGCCCCAGACAACTTTGATGACGTTCCAGCCCGCACCGCGGAAGAGCCCTTCGAGCTCTTGGATAATCTTGCCATTGCCACGCACTGGGCCGTCCAGTCGCTGCAGATTGCAGTTGATGACGAAGATCAAGTTGTCGAGCTTTTCGCGCGAAGCCAAAGTCAGTGCGCCAAGCGATTCTGGTTCGTCGCATTCGCCGTCACCCAAGAAAGCCCACACCTTCTGGCCCGTGGTGTCTTTCAAGCCGCGATCTTTGAGGTACTCGTTGAAGCGAGCTTGATAGATGGCCATGATCGGTCCCAGGCCCATCGATACGGTGGGGTATTCCCAGAATTCGGGCATCAGCCACGGGTGCGGATAACTGCTCAGCCCCATCTCATCTTGGAGCTCACGGCGGAAGTTATCAAGATTGGCTTCTGATAGTCGCCCTTCAACGAAGGCCCGCGAGTACATGCCAGGCGATGCGTGACCTTGGAAGTAAACGATATCACCACTGTAACCGTCTTTGCCGCGACCTTTGAAGAAGTGATTGAAGGCCACTTCGTATAGTGTTGCGCTGCTGGCAAAGGTGCTGATGTGCCCACCTAGGCCATCATTCTTTTTGTTGGCCCGCACGACCATGGCCATGGCGTTCCAGCGAATGATGCTTTTGATGCGGCGTTCGAGCTCGCGATTGCCGGGGTAGGCTGGTTGCTTGCTGGTTGGGATGGTGTTCAGGTATGGAGTGTTCAGCTCCATCGGAACGTCGACGCCTTCTTGGCGAGCTCGGGTGTCGAGGGTTTTCAGCAAGAACTTGACGCGGTCGGGACCTTTGCTTTTGAGCACATAATCGAGCGAGCCCATCCACTCGCCTGTCTCCACTGGATCGATGTCCGAGGGTGCAGGAATTTGACCTTCTGCCCCTACAGCAGACTCTTCGTCGCTCTCGATCCTCACGTCTGACATCGCTGTGTTCCCCACTTGATTGATTACTTGATCTATTCAGGGCAAGGCCAATGCGGGCCTGAACCATTTGGGTGCTGCCTGGAATCAACCTAGCAACTTGCCGCCGTTGGCTCGATAGCAAACGCGTTTAGCACGCTGGCCAGTGCCCGCAAATCAATGGCCAACCGGCTTCGCCCTTAGCATGCATTTTCGCTTATTTACAGTAAATCGTAAAGCCGTTCGGATTGACGGCTAGGCCCGCGGTTTGGTAATTCCTTCGTTTTGACGCTATGTGAAACCAGATGCCGACGCGCTGCGTCGACTGGAATATTATCCGGCGGAATCAGCCGGTCTACGGGGTTTGCCATGGAAAATAGCCTGATTGTCCCAATTTATAACGAGGTAGAAAACTTACCGATCTTGGTTGGTCAGTTGGTCGAACTGGCTGAGACGCTACCGGGCGAGACCGAAATTGTGCTGGTCGATGATGGTTCAACCGATGGCTCGACGCAACTGCTAGAGACCCTGGCCGGGCAGTACCCCCAATTGGTGGTCGTCCAGTTTCGCCGCAACTATGGCCAGACAGCTGCCATGCAAGCTGGGTTGGAAGCGGCCAGCGGGGCGCGCCTAGTGACGCTCGACGGCGACCTGCAAAATGATCCAGCAGACATCCCAGCCATGTTGGCCAAACTGGACGAAGGTTACGACCTGGTCCACGGCTGGCGCAAAGATCGTCACGACACATTTCTGACGCGAAAGCTCCCGAGCCGGATTGCCAACTGGTTGATATCGCGCGTGACTCGCTTTCCAATTCACGACCTTGGTTGCACATTGAAAGCCATGCGCCGCGAGATCGCCGAGGAATTGGAGCTCTACGGCGAGATGCATCGCTTTATACCTATCTTGGCACATTGGCGCGGCGCGCGTTGCACTGAGATGGTGACGCGCCATCATCCGCGACGCTTCGGCAAGACCAAATACGGACTGTCGCGGACCCTGCGCGTGGTGTTGGATCTACTGACCGTCAAATACATGTTGGACTATTACAGCAGCCCCATGAAGCTGTTCGGTCGCATTGGCTTTGGTTTCTTAGCCACTGGTACGGCCATGATGGTCACTTCGGCGCTCAGCAAACTGCTGCTGAACATCGACATGACCGGCAATCCGCTGCTGTTGCTGGGGGCTATCCTGTGCGTGGTCAGCGTGCAGCTATTTAGTCTTGGATTGTTAGGTGAAGCCAACACACGTCTGTACTATTCGCGCAACAGCCGCCGCCCATTTACCATCCGCAAGATCGTACGCAGCGGAGCGGAAGATGAGCCCATCACGCTTCCCATGCGCAAAGCGGGGTGATGACCTGTGGCCGAAGTCGCCAGACTTTGGATGCGTCACCGATTGATTACATGGCATTAAGGGTTCTGGGTGGCACTGGCTATGCGCAGCATTGCCAGTGCTCCCAACGAAGCGATTGATATTCGATCTTTCAGTGGGATAAACCAATGAAAGCGAAGTTTGTGAGCAGCCAACGGTGCTTCATTCACGAACGAACAAGCGGTCACAGTAACATTCCCCGGAGCTGCGAGCTCAACTTCGCTTACATTGGCTGCTCAACAGACTTGCCAACTGCACCACTTCGTTCCATGCACTGGCAATGCTGCGCATAGCCAGTGCCACCCTGAGGCCTTAGGTGACGCTGTAGCCGAAGTCGCCAGACTTTGTATGCGTCACCGAACGATTTCCAATCTCTGGCGAGATCGGCTACCCTTGTAGCGGTGACATTTACGCTCGTCGTCTGGGGACTAGCTGGGACAGGCCACCGTCGACGTGCATGACTTCGCCGGTAGTCCAATCGTTTAGAGGATCCAGCAACCAGGTGATGGCTGACACGATGTGTTGTGGTTGCCCGAGACGTCCTAGCGCATGCATTTCCGAAGATGCCTGGCTGTTGGTTGGATTCTCCCAGATGCGACGCGTCAGTTCCGTGCAGGTCAAGCCTGGGCTAACCACGTTGACGCGGATATTGTTGGCGGCATAAGTCGCGGCGGCGGCGCGGGCCAGGCCAATAATGCCCGCCTTGGAGGCCGAAATGGCTTCGTGGTTTTGCAATCCAATTTCAGCAGCGGCCGAAGCGATCAGCACTACAGAGCCGCCGGTCTTGCGCATCAGCGTTCCCGCGCAGCGAACCGCTGCAAAAGCTGTGAACAAATTCGTCTCGAGCGTGCTGCGAAACTCTTGATCGCTTGTGCCGTGGCCGGGTTTGAGAATTAGCGAACCGATGCAATTGACGATGCCCTGCAAAGGCTGGTCGAGCAGCTGCGGTTCGAGTACAGCACGCAGCCCATCGCTGCTAGAGAAATCTGACAGATGGCAAGCACTAGTGGCTGGCCCCAGGCGTTCAGCGAGTGCATCAAGCTTTGGTGCGTCGCGGGCGACCAGCAGCACTCTATTGCCACGCGCAACTAAGTGCTCGGCCAGCAGACTCCCTATTGTGCCCGTGGCTCCCATTATAGCAAACGTATTCATTGTCACTCCCAGATGAGTTAAGTCTGTTTCTTTGCTCTTGAGATCGAACAGCTTTTAACTATTGAAGTTCAAAAGACTTCGGATGGCACTGGCTATGCTGCGCATTGCCAGTGCCACCCAAAACCCTAAACACGATGCAACTGCTCGACTTAAAAAGCCGGACGATCTCTTTTGTTATAGGGAGTGCGTCAAGTGTGGCACGCGAAATCTTAACTCTAAAATTTGAATCGAAAGCCAAAATTCGACTTTCAAAAAACGTGCAGAATTTTTTTCACTCGGTAAATCGTTGCTCGCTGCCCGTGCCAATAGCCACTTGCCCCTTGACGCCCTCCTATAACACAGGTGAAGACAGCGAGATCGAGATGCAACCTGCCGGCGGTTGCCTTTGATAGCGTTGCAGAGGCCGAATTTGAATCGCGGCGCTCCGTGGTGGAGTGCTGCGAAACGTTCCGAAACCGAAACTGGAGTTTGTTGTGATGAAGAGCTTTGCATTTGCTTTGTCGATGGTAGCGTTGGCCTGTATGACCGGTAGCGTTGTGGCTCAAGAAGCCAAGACAACCGACAAGACGATCGTTGAAATCGCCGCTGGTAACAAGGATTTCTCGACGTTAGTAGCTGCCGTCAAGGCTGCTGACCTGGTCGAGACCCTCAGCGGCAAGGGACCGTTCACGGTCTTCGCACCGACCAATGCGGCTTTTGAAAAGCTGCCCAAGGGCACTGTTGAGAATCTGCTCAAGCCAGAAAACAAGAAGAAGTTGATCGCTGTCCTGACCTACCACGTAGTGCCTGGCAAGGTGATGGCCGCTGACGTTGTCAAGCTGGACAAGGCCAAGACGGTCCAAGGTCAAGAAGTGATGATCGTCGCTGGCAAAGACGGCGTAAAGGTTGATAAGGCTAACGTAGTCAAGACCGACATCGAAGCCAAGAACGGTGTCATCCATGTGATCGACACCGTCATCCTGCCTAAGGACTAACTTGGACTACTTGGCCTTGGCTTTGCCTGGCCAGAAATTCATCCACGACGAGCTGCCGGAAGTCTCCGGTTGCTCGGTGGGTGTTTCAGGTGCGGGATGGCCACACAGCGCACTCGCCATTTGTTGCATAGCAATGGTGATGGCAGCTTTGGGAGCATGCTCCAGCAACGGCACACCGTTGTTACGCACTTCGACCATTGTGCGGTAGTCGTTCGGAATTTGAGCGAAGATGTCGCGGCCGATTGTTTCACGCGCCTTCTTGAGCTTGATTTGACCGCTTTCCAAACCGACGCGATTGACCACGATCTTCAATCGGTCTCGCAAGCCCTCGATCTCGTCAAATGACATCTGCAACCGGACGAGGTTTCGCAAGCATGGCAAGTCCAGTTGGACTACCAACAATACATCATTAGCCACTTCGATCGCGGACAAGTCGGTCTCGGTGAAACCTTTCGACAAGTCGATGACGATGTGCGAAAACGTCGCCTTCAACAGTCCGAAAACTCTGCGCAGCGAATCAGGGTTAATCAGCCGAACATCTTGCAGCTGCACTGGTCGCGGAAGTAGATACAAGCCTGAACTGTGTTTGGTCAATGACCGCTTCAAAAGTTGGAAGTCAAGTCTAGCAACGTTTTGAGTTACATCGATCAAGCTGTAATCGGGAATCGTGTCCAAGAACACGTCCGCATCACCAACTGCTAGATCCAAGTCGACCAGCGCTACGGTGTTGGCGGGATTGGCGGCCAGGATACAACCCAGGTTGACAGCCACACTGGTGCAACCGACGCCCCCGGAGGCGCCCGCTACGGCGATGATGCGCGAGTTGCGGTTCTTGCCATCGGTACCGCCAAATTTTGTTTGGCTAATGCGACCGAGGGCTCCCATCAATTCTTCGAGCGTCACAGGCAGGGTCAGGAACTCTTTTGCTCCCGCACGAATCGCTTTGAGAATGCGTTGACCGTCGCTGGTGGCGCTGACGGCCAGAAGAGCGCAGTCGGGTGCTTCGCTCCGCATTTTTTCCATCAGGCCGATAGCTTTGTCGGGATCAGCATCCAAGCAAATGACGCCGACATCGGGATTGGACTGGGCGACGACATCCGGAAAGAACTCGTAGCGGGAGCACTCGGCTTCCAACCAGACGATGTCCATACCCAAGAGCATAGTCTTGAGTTTTTCACGCGAGTCATCACGTGGGTCGACGATTGCTAGTCGTAATACGTTACTCATGCGCGCGTTCGTTATCCTTGAATGTTTTCCGCGATTCGGGCTAAGGTCGCGAACTACAAAGTGGTCACTTTGCTGTTATCGTCTTTAGCGAAACATGGGTGCAGTATACGGGCGAGTTGCTGTATTACCGGACTGAACGTTAACACCCGCAACTGGTTGGGCTAGCTTGGGCGCGTTCGGTCCCATGCTCATCGCCGAAGGAGTTGGAATCGGACTATTATCGTAGGCAGGAGCCGAGGTCGGCATGCCGCCAGGGATAGCGCTTCCTTCGCCACCGATCATGCCTGAGTTAACTCCAACACCTGGTTGGCCAGCGATTGGCACTTCCATGTAGCCTTGCCAGTACAGTTCCTTATCGCTTGGGCTGGTCGTATTGAGGCCTGGTCCACCGGCTGGTACTTCACAGGGATCCATAGGACCAGCGAAGTTCGGCGTAACGGTAATCAGCAATTCCACTTCGTTCTGCAGCTCGCGGTTGGAGCGGAAGAAGGTTCCGACGTATGGCAGGTCGCCAAAGAATGGCAGGCCCGTGTTGATCGACTCGGTTCGCATTTGCAGCAAGCCACCGAGGGCCAGTGTCTGACCAGCTTGGAGTTCAACACCTGTCTCCAGATATCGACTGCGCAATCCCGGAACGCTGATACCTTGCAACGTAACGCTGCGCGTCGGATCGATTTCACTAACATAAGGTCGCACTTCCAGCTTCACGCGACCTTCGCCGGCAACCTTGGCCACCATGTCGATGCGAGTACCGTATTCGCGATACTGAATCGCGACCTGTCCCAAACCTGCTGGAACGACGATCGGAATTTCACCACCAGCGTTGAAGCTGGCTGGGCGACCGTCGACAGCGGTGATGGTTGGATTGGCTAGAACTTTAACCAGGTTGTTTTGACGAAGCGCCCGTACCACGCCCAGGAAAGTCGTACTGTTCTGAACAACACCGACTTTGAAGGTCTCACCACCGCTGGTGGCCAAACCGGCTGCACTGGAGGATGCGGACAAAAGTCCCGACACCGATTGAGTGACGGCGTCGTTGCCGTTGATCACTCCCCAGTCGATACCCAGTTCGCGAAGCTTCGTTCGCGATACTTCCATGATCTGAGTTTCCAACTGGATCGTCTGCACGCCCAGCACGTTGACTCGATTGATCACCGTGGGGTAATACTGTTCAACGACTTTTACCACTGCTTCGATATCTTCGTCGCTGGTAACAATGCCTGAAACGATGCAGGCTTGTTGTAGCGGTGTGACACGCAGGTTACCGCTGGGGAACTCTTGGCGCAAGATCGCTTCGACTTCGCGTGCATCACCAATCACCATGACTTGGATGGTGTGAATCGATTCATCACCGGCCATCAGGTCGAGCGTGGTGACGCCCGGTTGTAGAGCGGATATCTGTAGGCGATTGCCACCTTCCAGCGGCAGCACAGACAAGATATTCGGATTTTGAATGCGAATCTGTTTGAAGGCTTTGTCGGTCGAGATCTCGCGACTAGTGTTGATCACCATGTTGACTTTTTGCTGATTGTCAACAGAGACCAGCTTGACGGAGTCTGGACTTGAGCCAACGTTGATTCCGCCGGGTTGTTGAGCCATGGCCGACTCAAGGGCAGCGGAACTAAGCGCAGAGCCCAACATTGCTGCGATACTCAAACGAGCGAGTCGCTTGAAGACGCTGGTGGAAACCATCGGCTCACATCCTTGTGTATTTCTCGGTTTTATGCAGAGTCGCGTGGACCTTCCCTGGTACCAATTGACTTTGCAACCCGTTAGGGCGTTTACTGACTCAACCAGTCACTGCGAGTGCTGTTGCAGTGACTGGTTCCATGAACTTGCGAGGGGTAACTTGTTCATTGTCCAGTCTTAGGCGGCAGAGGCGAACCAGCTGGTGGCTTAGCTCCCCCATAACTTGCGCCGGACTTAGTAGGTGACTTCGGTTCAGGGGCACCGGTGGCTTCACTTAGCGAAGGCGCGGTGTCTGACTCTTCACCAGTAGCAGTAGCGCCGGCACCTGTTGGGTAAACCGGAGCGTAACCGCCAAGACCACCGAACAAATTAGCCGTCGAAACTGGTAGACCTGCTGGGCTTGCGCCTTGTCCGGGCGCACTGTCTACACGTTGAGGCAACTCGTTATCGTTAGTCCACTGATACTTGGTCACTCCACTTGGAGTAATGATCAGCAATTCCTTCTTCTTTTCTTCAGTCGGCGGTGCAACAGAAGTCTGTGAAGGCCCACCAAAGATGTCAGCACCGTTAGAACCGCTAGAGTTTACCATGCTGGCCACCCGTGTATCGGAACCGCGCACCCAAGAGATGAACTCTTGTCCAGTATCAGTTCCTTCGGTGGCATCTTGATTCTCGATGGTGCCCCGCAGCGTGCACCGCAGCTCACCCATGGCCGTGGCCAGGTTGAGCGCATCCATCTGGCTTTCATGGACCAGCAGCTGGAACGTCGTGGCTCGATTGTTAGTTCCTGGATCGTTATCGCGAACGGTCACACCGTTGATACCAAAGATGCGCACATTGCGCATTACGGTGCGACTTTCAGTGATGCTGTTTACTTTAAATGTGCCCATCACATCGACGCGGGCACCTGGTTTGATGTAGCCACTACCGCCGTTGCGTTCGTTTACTGATAAGTCGAAGACGCGGAAGCCACGTGGAATCTCGGTATCCACTCCGACGATGGAGTCGTTTAGCTTGCCAGCCAGAATTGGTTCGCCTGGGTACATGCGTTGGCGAACGTAACGATCTTTGATTTCTTCGAGTTTGAAGATGGCTCCATCAGGAATGCGATTCTGGGGCCACTGCTCGAGCTTGAATAGTTCGGGACTGAGCTTGGTGTTGACGTCGATGTCTTTCACCGCCACGTAGATCTCGACCGTCGGAGCTTCGGCGGGACCTTGCTTCTGATCCATCATGACCTGACTGATACCCACGGACGCAACCGTGCCGCAGCCCAGGGCAATGATGAGCAATAGTAATGACTTGGCGCGCATGGACAAACTGCCTTAACCGGTAAGTTTACTGAGCGAGGCGTCAAGTCCGATCGACGCGCTCCACACAGGGAGGGAAACGCCCTCGACTCCAGTTCTCAGGCTTTGTCAGTCCTATCCATTGGCATTTCAGAGGTTAGAAATGCAAGCATTTCCCCTCGAGCGCTTCAGCCATTAAGATGGCGAGCGTTTGCTCAAATGACAAAGTTTGGCTGACAGTTAAACCCTATCTCACAACCGGCTCGGGCGGCAGAGAGAATACCGCACGGTTGTTCCATAGACGCAGAAATCGACTTAAGCCACCATTTAACTGTACGGAAAATCACTATAACCGTTCAGATCGTTATAGCTTTACAAATGTGTTTAGCTAGCTAAGGCTCTTTGGAGTGCGGGGCGAACAAACAAATTGAAACACCAGGTCGAAGACTTGTCTGCGATCCTCTGCGTCTCTGCGTTGAACAGATTCATCTAAAACGCAGAGGGGCGCAGAGCCCGCAGAGAAAGCGCTGAGGACACGAGCACCTGTGTACCGCATGTTGTAAGGCGGCGATCGAAGTCATCATCTGGTTTGACTTGTCTGCGATCCTCTGCGTCTCTGCGTTGAACAGATTCATCTAAAACGCAGAGGGGCGCAGAGCCCGCAGAGATAGCGCTGAGGACACGAGCACCTGTGTCCCGCATGTTGTAAGGCGGCGATTGAAGACATCATCTGGCTTGACTTCTCTGCGATCCTCTGCGTTTCTGCGTTGAACAGATTCATCTAAAACGCAGAGGGGCGCAGAGCCCGCAGAGAAAGCGTTGAGGACACGAGCACCTGTGTACCGCATGTTGTAAGGCGGCGATCGAAGTCATCATCTGGTTTGACTTGTCTGCGATCCTCTGCGTTTCTGCGTTGAACAGATTCATCTAAAACGCAGAGAACGCAGAGCCCGCAGAGAAAACGTTGAGGACACGAGCACCTGTGTACCGCATGTTGTAAGGCGGCGATCGAAGTCGTCATCTGGTTTGACTTGTCTGCGATCCTCTGCGTCTCTGCGTTGAACAGATTCATCTAAAACGCAGAGGGGCGCAGAGCCCGCAGAGAAAGCGTTGAGGACACGAGCACCTGTGTACCGCATGTTGTAAGGCGGCGATCGAAGTCATCATCTGGTTTGACTTGTCTGCGATCCTCTGCGTCTCTGCGTTGAACAGATTCATCTAAAACGCAGAGGGGCGCAGAGCCCGCAGAGATAGCGCTGAGGACACGAGCACCTGTGTCCCGCATGTTGTAAGGCGGCGATTGAAGTCATCATCTGGTTTGACTTCTCTGCGATCCTCTGCGTCTCTGCGTTGAACAGATTCATCTAAAACGCAGAGAACGCAGAGCCCGCAGAGAAAGCGTTGAGATCGCAAGTGCCTGTCTACCGCAGGCTGCGCTGTGGTTTGGTTATTGCATCAAAACTACGGCGTTGCTGTAGTACTCCAAGGAGCCGGCAGCGTTATCCTGGCGGCCACTTCAGCGGTCGGCCGCCCAGGATGTGGAAGTGGAGGTGATCGACCGATTGGCCGCCATCGCGTCCACAATTGACGACCACTCGATACCCGGATTCAGCGATGCCTAGCTGCCGCGCCAAGTTAGGGATCACTGTCCAGATATGGCCCAACAGAGCAGCATCAGTATCCTGAAGCTGATCAAGCGATTCAATTGGCTTCTTTGGAATCACGAGCACATGTACCGGTGCTTGTGCCGAGATGTCGTGAAACGCTAGACACTGCTGATCGTCGTGCACCAGCTTGGCCGGGATCTCTCCGCGAATGATTTTGGCAAAAATTGTTTCCGCCATAATATCCTCCCTCTATCAATCGTAAATCTTGAACAATCGAGCACAAAACGCATGCTTCCACCGGTTTCCTGTGAAACGCTAGCGTAGTCGTAAGTCCTTACCCAGCAGTTTCTCGTGAAACTGCTAGCAATGTTTTGCCATTTGCACCAACCATCAAACTTGGCATAATCGCCCGCACTGCGATACGCATGGAATAGCGTATCAACTAGCGACCATTGGCCAAGGGAGAGGCCTATTGTGGGACGCATATTATGCGTAGCCAATCAGAAAGGTGGAGTGGGTAAGACCACGACCGCCGTCAATCTCGCGGCCGGCCTGGCCAAGGCGGGCCAGCGGACGCTACTGATTGATCTCGATCCCCAGTGTAACGCCACTAGTGGGCTGGGATTCAAACCAGCCGACAGCCATCCTCTACTGCTCGTTGATGGTTTGCGTGACAGTTTGTTCGAGACCAGCCAAGAAAATCTGACACTCTTGCCCGGCAGTCGCTCGTTTGTAGACGTCGACCGGCTGGAACGAGGTGAAGTCAGCGATGCCCATACGCTCAAGCAGCATCTAGAAGCCGGTATGGGCGCTTTTGATTTTGTGCTGATCGATTGTCCACCATCGCTGGGCCAGTTAACTCAAGCCGCTTTGGCTGCCAGCACGGAAGTATTGATGCCCATCCAATGCGAATTCTACGCAATGGAAGGGCTGACCCAGATGATTCAAGTCATTCGTCAAGTAATGCAGAGCGGCGCTGGAAGATTGGCCTTTGGCGGGATCCTACTGACTATGTATGATCCGACCCTCGAACTGACCTACGAAGTCGACGCGGAAGTCCGCGAATTCTTCGGAGACATTGTGTTTGATACGGTGATTCCCCGCGATGTCGCGGTCTCGGAAGCCCCGAGCCACGGCACGAGCGTATTGGATTACGCTCCGCGATCACGCGGATCACGAGCTTACCTGGAACTATGCATGGAGGTATTGGAACGTGACTAAAGATAGAAGACTCGGTCGTGGCCTGGCTGCCCTCTTGGGAACTCCGATGGACGAAACCAATGTCGTCGAAGGCGCAGTAGTCGAAGGCGAAGGTCAAACGCCTGGCGTGTCGAATTTCTCAGCCCCGCGGCCCGCACCCACTGGCAGCGCTCCCAGCGTGCCTGCCACGCGTCCTCGCGCCGCTGCACCCGCCGGAGTCACCGGATCGGTGCCATTGAGCAGCGTTTTATCAGCACCTGCGCAATCTGCACAGGATGCACAGCCCAGTGTCATCCCAATGCAAAGCCACTCACTTACCAAGTCACGAACCGAGCCAGAAGTGGCCAGCCCCACCTCGCTAGAGATCGACGTGGCCTTGATCGATGCCAATCCCTTCCAGCCGCGTCGACAATTCAACGAAGAAGAAATCGCGTCGCTGGCCGAAAGCATCAAAGAACATCAGCAATTGCAACCGGTGCTGGTTCGCCAGGTGGGGAGCCGATATCAGCTGATCAGCGGTGAACGTCGGCTGCGAGCCACGATTCACGCTGGCCTAACCAAAGTTCGCGCTGAAGTTCGCGAAGCCGATGATCGATTGGTGGCCGAACTGGCGATCGTCGAGAACTTGCAACGCAAGGACCTCAATCCCATTGAGAAGGCGCTATCCTTCCGCCGCTACTTGGACGAGCACCATTGTACGCAAGACGAATTTGCCAAGCGGCTGAAGATTGATCGCTCAACGATAGCCAATCTCATGCGCTTGCTGGAATTGCCCCAGCCAATTCTTGAGGCGGTGCAGAACGACAAGCTGTCGGCTGGTCATGCCCGCGCTTTATTGCCTCTGGGTGAGGAAGCTCAGCAACTGGCCATGACGCGTCAAATTCAAACGGAAGGCTGGAGCGTCCGCCAAACCGAGCACGCAGTCACGGAGATCTTGGCTCGGGAAGATGGCGAGGAAACGGTCAAACCACGCGGAAAGCGCGGTGCGGCGCGAACCGTGACGCCCTTGATCGCGTCCTTGGAGCAAGAGTTAAAGCGTTCGTTGGGCACAAAGATCGAGATTCGACAAACAACTCGCGGTCGCGGGAAAATTGTGGTTCATTTCCACAGTGCCGAAGAATTCGAGCGGATTCGTGATATTCTTGCTCCAGGTAGCCGGGCCGCAGCCTGAAGACGCCTTGCAGGTTTTTCGCCAATCCACTAAAAACTCTCTTCTTACGGGGTGTAGCGCAGTCTGGCTAGCGCATCTGGTTTGGGACCAGAGGGTCGTAGGTTCGAATCCTATCACCCCGATTTTGATTCGAGCCCGTAGGGGCTCGAATCAAAATAGAGAGTAGATGGGAGAAAGTTGAAAGTAGAGAAGACCAGATCGGGAATTGGTTGTTCGAACACCAACGACAGATCCGGTGCTAAAGACTACTTTCTCCCATCTACTCGGTCTACTCACTTCTCTTGAAGTAGTTGATGACGTTCGCTTTCAAGAAGCGTTCGACCTACTTTCTCCCATGATCTACGGTAGTGTTCCCTCCCTCTTTTAGAGATCGTACAGCCTTTACCTAACGAAATTCAAAGGCCTTAGGGTGGCACTGGCTATCCGCAGCATTGTGCCAAGAAGTTCGCAGGGTGCTGGGAATTAAACGCAAAGACGCAGAGACTCGCAGAGAAGTCCAAGCATGCAGTTGCCCTGAGCCAATGTTTTCTGCGTTTCCTCTGCGGACTCAGCGCTCTCTGCGTTTGGAATGATTTTTTCTTGAACGCTAAGCAGCAGTGGGACGCCATCCAGGGAGAATCCGGGCGAGGTGCCAAAATCAGATGGACAAAAATTTTTCCATCTTCTTGTTCAAACAACTATTGTTTTAACGGTTACTATCTCCGATAATTGCGACTGAGCCGATGGTGGGTTGGTCTGCGAGTCTGGGTCTTACGGTAGTGGAGTTGGTTATGGTCAGCAAAATTCCGAGCGAAACGGACGTGATAGTAATTGGTGGTGGCCCGGCTGGTTCGACTGCCAGCACGCTGATTGCCAAGAGTGGCCACAAGGTTCAGTTGTTTGAGCGCGAGAAGTTTCCACGCTTTCACATCGGCGAGTCGCTGATCCCCGAGACTTATTGGGTGCTCGAGCGCTTGGACATGCTGCCCAAGATGAAGGCCAGCCGGTTTGTGCATAAGCACAGCGTGCAATTTGTGAATTCGTCGGGCAAAGTTTCGGCCCCATTTTACTTCTACGATAACAAGCCGCATGAGTGTTCGCAGACGTGGCAAGTTGTGCGGAGCGAGTTCGACCAGATGATGCTCGAGAACGCTCGCGAGCATGGCGTAGAAGCTCACGAACAGATTCGCGTACGCGATGTGATCATGGAAGGTGATCGCGTCGTGGGCGTTAAGTTATTAGATGCCGAAGGGCAGCCGCACGAAATTCGCGCCAAAGTGGTGGTCGATGCTAGTGGCCAGAGCGGCTTGTTGATGAACAAGTTCAAGCTGCGCGTATGGGATCCAGTGTTGAACAAGGGCGCAGTGTGGACTTATTGGGAGAACGCCTATCGGGACACTGGCAAAGACGAAGGTGCCACGGTGGTGTTGCAGCTGGACAACAAGCTTGGATGGTTCTGGTACATCCCGCTGCATGATAATCGCGTGAGCATTGGAGTTGTGGCGCCGTTTGACTACATCTTCAAAGGACGCGGCGATCACGAGACAATCTACGCCGAAGAACTTGAACGCTGTCCAGCTGTCAAGGAACGCATCAAAGATGCCACGCGCATCTCTGGTTACTTCGCCACTCGCGATTATTCGTATCGCGCCAAGGAAGTTGCCGGAGAAGGCTGGGTGATGGTGGGTGATGCATTTGGATTCTTGGACCCGCTGTATTCCTCCGGAGTTCTGCTCGCGCTGAGGTCCGGTGAAATGGCGGCGGATGCGATTGTTGAAGGGCTGGCCAATGGTGATACCAGTGGCGCTCAACTGGGCAAGTGGGGACCGACACTAAATCAAGGCATCGATCGCATGCGTCGTTTGGTTTGCGAATACTACGACGGCTTCAGCTTCGGCAACTTCATGCGTGAGTACCCTGAAATGCGCGGAACCGTAACTGACTTGTTGATCGGTGACTTGTTTACCAACAAGGTCGATAAAGTCTGGGGACCGATGGAGCAAACATACAAGGATCCCAAAGATGGCTTTGCCAAATGGAGTGACGGCATGGACGATGAACAAGCCCATCATCGTCTGAACGAACTGGTCCTCCCCGCCGGCCCTCGGCCCTAAACCGCAGGGCGTTAGCCCCGGTTCCTTAGGAGACCGTACGGCTTTTAAGTTGTTCAGAAGCATGGCGTTAAGGGTTCTGGGTGGCACTGGCTATGCGCAGCATTGCCAGTGCTCAAAACGAAGCGTTTGATACGCGGTCTTTCGGTTGCATCAACCAATGAAATCGAAGTTCGTGAGTACCTTGCGGTGCTTCATTCCCGAAAGACCAAACCGGTCGCATGAGCGTCCCCCAGAGGTGCGAGCACAACTTCGATTACATTGGCTGCTCTACGGGCTTGCCAACCGCACCACTTCGTTCCATGCACTGGCAATGCTGCGCATAGCCAGTGCCACCCCCGGTTCCTAAACCGCAGGGCGTTAGCCCCGGTTCCTAAACAACACCGCCGTGAGCGTTGAAAACCGAGGCTAACGCCGGCGGCTTAGTCTGGGTTCCGATATGTAACTTGGGCGTGTGGGTACGACGATGGCGCTGCGCGAGGCTCGGATAGATTTGCAGTAGCAACTCAGCGGAAAAGCCTTCAACGAAATGAAAGTCGAACTCCAAGGTTGACTCAACCGGGCTCGATGACTCGTAGAGGTGAGAGACGATCACCACATGCCTTGCCCAGGGCCGCGACCTCAACAGTTTGGCGGTGCATGCTCCACTGCGTCTGGGCCAGCCTATTTCCATCACGACCAGGTCGGGCATAAATTCTTCGGCCACAACCAGCGCATCCAAGCCATGAGCGACGCACGTGACTGCGTCGATCGAACAGCGAGTTTGGCACATCAATTGTCGTTCGAAGTTTCGAGCTGCGATCGGATGGTTATCGACGATCAAAATGCGCAGCGATGCTGAGGGGGCATGCATGGCAAGACTCGCGGGGGCAGAGCGATGAGGGGGCAGGCAGGAGATAAGGGGGACTCGATCGACCATCGGACCCTTGAGGTAGATCAATCGAACATTTGCCGCTGACACTTGCAATTATCAACCACGCAGCAGCCGCGCGTAATCAATGTGGCGATTATGTGGCGCAAGCTCGGTCGCTTACTCGATGGCTTGTAGCATGCTGGCCAAGGCATGCACCGTATCATCCAAATCGACTGCAGCGGGTTGGTGGCCCAAGCTCAAACGTAATGTGCCACCCTTATTGTGCGAACCGATGCATTCGTGCACCAGAGCAGCACAGTGAAAACCAGCCCGAGCTTCGATGCCGAAGTTGGCATCCAGCACTGCGGCTGCTTCATGAATGTCCCAGTCGTTGGGTAACAAGCTGATGACGGGCAGCCACTGACCGACTTCGGAGTGTCCGATTACCTGCAATTGCTCAGGTGATATTCGGCTGCGAAGTTCCTTGAGAAACCGCGCCAGCGGCTCTTGCCATGTGTTCCACTGGTCTGGGTGCAGGTCCAGCAGTTGTTCGGCTGCTACAGCCATCGAGATGACCGCAGGCAGATTCAGATTGCCAACTTCGACTGAATGGGGCCACACATTTTCGGCATCCAGCAGTTCGCTCGAGAGGCCGGTTCCACCATACATCAGAGGCTGGATGTGCTCATGCAATATCGGACTAGCTGCCAAGAATCCGCTACCTGGCAGAGCGCGCAGTCCCTTGTGACCAGCGGCCACCAGCACATCGATGCCCGCCGCTTGCATGTCAATTGGAATGTAGCCCAGCGACTGCGATGCGTCGACGATGAACAGCAGATCATGGCGTTTGGCTAGTTGGCTCCACGCGGTCAAGTCTTGAACGCACCCCGTAACATTCGACGCATGTCCCACGATCAGCGCTTGCGTTTGTTTGGTGATTAGCGGTTCAGCCGCTTGCGGATCGACATAGCCGCCTAAATCGCAAGGCACAACCGACATGGTCATGTTTGCGGTTGACTGCAGATGACGCAGTGGGCGCAGCACGCTGTTGTGTTCGATGGCGGTGGTCACCACCTGCTGTCCGCAGCGCAACCAACCAAAGATAGCTGCATTGAGTGCGTGGGTACCGCTGGAACAAAAGGCAACATCCGAGGCGTCGCTGGCACCGACCAATCGCGCGAGGCTTTTACGGGCACGCACCACCCATTTCTCAGCGGTTTGGGCACTGGAATACGCGCCCCGGCCACTCGTGGCTCCGCATTGGCGAATAAACTCATCCGCTGCTATCACAGCCGTTTCCAGCTTGGGCCAGCTGGTGGCTGCTTGATCCAAGTAGATTCTGCGCTGCATCAAGAATCCCAATATAGTTTATGCGTAAAGTAATTGCGCCGAGCGCATTGGCTGGAATTATCCACCAATTTGGAACATGGCTCGTTCCGGTGGTGAAAAATCAGCGGCATCGATGCCATGGGCAGCGCGTTTGGCCTGCAGGCAATTGCGAATTGTCGCTTCGATCAGCTCCGACGATGCCTGGCTGCGTAGCAACTGGCGCACATCCCACTCTTCCCGTCCGAACAGGCAGTTGCGCAACTTGCCATCGGCGGTCAGGCGTAAACGGTCACAGCCAGCACAAAACGGTTGAGTCACCGAGTCGATAAAGCCGACGCCCCCGCGGCCATCGGCAAATCGAAATTCGCTTGCCGGCTGGGCCGGATCGTGAGCAGAGGCCGGAATAAGTCGTCCCACCTGATGCTCGATTTGTTGTCGCAGTTCATCGCCGCTGACCATCTGCTGGCGACTCCAGGCGCGATCTGCATCCAAGGGCATAAACTCAATGAACCGCAAGGTGAAATCGTGATGGCGGGCGAACGCGACCAACTCGATCACTTCGCTAAAATTCACCTCGCGCATAACCAGCGCATTCAGTTTCACCACTAGCTCACTGCGAGCAGCGGCGGCTTGGATGCCTGCCAGGACTTTGTCGAGTCCATCGCGGCGTGACAGGCGTTTAAAGGTCTCCTCACGCAATGTGTCCAGGCTGATATTGATGCGCTTCAAACCGGTAGACACCAGCTGATCAAGCTGGTCAGCTAACAGCATGCCATTGGTAGTGATAGCCAAATCGTCGATGCCCGGTGTTTGGCTCAGTCTTTGAATTAATTCAGGCAGATTGGGACGCATGAGCGGTTCGCCACCTGTGATTCGCACCTTGCGAATCCCAAGTGTCGCAACGACTTCTACAAACTTGGCGATCTCATCGGTAGTCAGCAGTCGCTGGCTGTCCATGAACTGAGCGACTTCGGGCATGCAATACTGGCAGCGAATGTTGCAGCGATCCGTCACGCTAATACGCAGGGAGCGGTGCACACGTCCAAAGGTATCCATCAGCGGTAGCGGCGGAGATAAGTGAGTCGATCCGGCGCTGGGCCGGGAGTCGCCTGACGGCGTGTCGCTCGTGGATGCCAGGCACGAATTGCTGGTTAAACTGCTCGGCGAGTCATATTTGGATTGTGGATTGCTGATGTCGTGCGTCATGTTGGATGGACCCAGGCCGACTGGCTGTGGCCATGCTCGCACTTCCAGATAGGTACATGTTCTTTTAGTTGGTCGATCAACCATCGCGCCGCGTCGAAGGCGGCATCGCGATGGGCCGCACCAACAGCCACTGCGACGCTTGCCTGGCCAATGTCCACCCGGCCCAGGCGATGACAAATGACCACTTCTTCAAGGTTCCAACGGGCTCGTGCTTGATTTTCCAACTGAGCGAGCATCTTTTGGGCCATGTCGGTGTAGCCGTCGTACTCCAAAAACAGGGTTTCTTGAGTGCCAGTCCACTGGCGTGTGGTGCCCACAAACAAAACTTCTGCCCCGCAGCTCGGTTTAGTTACTTGGGCCAACATGGCCGCGGTATCAATTGCATCGTGGGTTAGTTGAATCACCAGCCGTTTCCTCGATTATATGCAAACCCATACTCCGCCAGGAGCATGAAACAGGCGATAGCGGCAACAAAAGCTGCGGTTGCCTCACCTAGAACCCATGGGCATGGTGGGATTGTCCGCTACCACCCGCCGCTGATTCTGATCCATGTTGCTACGGACGCCCAATTATCCTACTATTGCAGAGTAAAAGCGGCGCTACCCTGCTTGCCAAGTTAGCCCAAACCGTCGTCATTGTCGCCCATTTTTCTTGGAAAGTTGTCAAATGCAAAAAGCCAACCGAAAGCTATTGGCGTTTGGGGCAGTTGTCAGTTTGATTGTATCGCCGATAGTCTTCGCCGCGGAACCACCACCGCGCGTTTCGGACATGAAGGAGTTTCGGGCTAAGGACCGCATCGTTATCAAAAGCGTGGCGGAGATGATGGACAACCAGCACTTGTCCAAGCACGACCTGGATGACGAAATTTCCAAACGAGCCTTCGATCAATTCTTCAAGTCGCTTGACCCCTTCAAGTTGTACTTCTACCAAAGCGATATCGATGGCTTTATGAAGAGCTACACCAAGCTCGACGATGAAGCCAAACGCGGCCGTGGCGAAGAGGGCGACTTTCCTATTAAGGTCTTCAAAGTCTTCCTCGATCGCGTAGATGAACGCGTCAAGATGGCTCACGAAGAAATCGATCGCGAACACGATTTCACCGTCGATGAAAAGATGGCTGCCGATCGCGAAATCGTCGAGTATCCCAAGACCCCAGACGAAGCGCGTGATCGCATGCGCAAGCAGATCAAGTACAGCTTGCTGCTACTGAAAAATGAAAAGGTCGCCGAAGGCGACGAACAAGCCAAGAAAAAAGCTCAAGAGGATCCCAAGGCACGTCTGCATCGTCGCTACGACAGTATCCTCAAGCGTCAACATCAAACCGATGCCGATGAAGTGCTCGAAACCTACGTCACGGCGCTGACCACTAGTTTTGATCCGCACACTTCGTATATGGCCCCCAAGACGCTGAACAACTTCGACATCGTCATGAGTTTGAAGCTGGAAGGTATCGGCGCCCAACTGACGCTGGAAGACGGTTTCACCACCATCACCAACGTAGTACCTGGCGGCGCAGCCGATCGCGATGGACGTTTGAAAGCCGGTGATCGCATCGTTAGCGTTGGCCAAGGCACCGACGGTGAGATGGTCGATGTTCTCGATATGAAACTCGACGATGTGGTATCGAAGATTCGCGGTAATGCGGGCACCCTGGTTCGCTTGGGTGTGCGTCCTGCTACGGGTGGTGACGTAGTGATTTACAACATCACGCGCGCCAAGATCAGCTTGGAAGACAGTGCTGCGCGTAGCGAAATCGTCGAACATGGCAAGAAACCAGATGGCTCGCCACTGAAGGTGGGCTACATCGATCTGCCTAGTTTCTACCTGGATATGAAAGGTGCTAAGGGCAAGAACGATAACAACTACAAGAGTTCGACACGCGACGTGCGCAATATCCTGGCGACCTTCCGTGAATCCAACGTCGACGCAGTTATCATCGACCTCAGCCGCAACGGCGGTGGTAGCTTGACCGAAGCCATCAGTCTGACCGGCTTGTTTATCGATCACGGTCCCGTCGTTCAAGTGAAAGACCCTTCGGGCGAAGTACAAGTCTACGACGACGAAGATAGCGGTGCCGCTTGGGATGGTCCGCTGGTTGTCATGACCAGTAAGGAAAGTGCCAGTGCCAGCGAAATCTTCGCTGGAGCGATTCGCGATTATCGTCGTGGAATTGTCGTTGGTGATCCACAAACGCACGGCAAAGGTACGGTTCAGAGCTTGGTAGATCTCGGAATGAGCCTGACCAATCGACCCAATGTCTACGGCGCGCTGAAGATTACGATTCAGCAGTTCTACTTGCCTGACGGCAAGAGCACCCAACGTGAAGGTGTACCTTCCGATGTGATCCTGCCGGCGATTACGTCCGCCATGGACATCAGCGAAGCGGACCTGGACTTTGCCCTGCCCAGTGATGAAGTACGCAAAGCTGGTCATCAAGACTACGGATTGGTTAACGAGCAAGTGCTCGAAAAACTGCGTGGCCGCTCCAGCACGCGCGTCAAGAACAGCGAAGGCTTTGACAAGCTGCTCAAGCGAATTGAACTTTATCGATCGCAGAAAGACGAGAAGTACGTTTCGCTGAACGAACAAGCCTTCTTGGAGCGTCGCAAAGAATTCGACGCTGAAAAAGAAGAAGAAAAGGTCATCATGGATGCCCAGCAGCCTAAGAAGGATGTCTTCAAGAAAGACTACTACACCGAAGAGGTGCTGAATATCACGACCGACTACGTAGAAGCGGTTAACTCGCTGGACCTAGCCGACAACACTCGTCCGAATAAGCGATAGATGCAGTCGAGATTATCTACTGGCCTGGCCAAGTTAGACGAGTCCCTGGGCGGCGGTTTGCTCCCGGGGACTCTGACTATGGTCATTGGTGCTACCGGTGTGGGCAAAACTCAGCTCGCTATGGCTTTTCGCCAGGCGGGCATGCAGCAAGAAGGCCAGCCTGGTGCGATCATTGATTTATCCAGTCGTGGTGATTCGCAGAATCACGATGGCTATGGACAGCGCATGTTCGCTCAGCCACTGACGTTGGCTGATCCGCGTCGCGATGAATTGCCCAATCCGTTTACACATGGGCGGCCCGAAGATGTTCTGCCCTTCCTGGGCTACAGCGGCCAGCGCGTGCTGCGCAGCCAAATGGATGTCGACCAGTGGCATACCTGGCAATCCGAACTGAATCGTCGCTTGCCTTATCTGTCGCGATTCGTCTATGGACACCTGGTCCACGGCACGCGGCGGTTTATTGTCGACGGCATCGAACCGCAATCACAACGTTCGGATTCGTTGCAGCTAGATCTGCTGGAAAGCATCTATCATCGCATGCTGCGTCAGGAGCATGATTGGCTAGCCCGAGAAGTATTTCGCGAACGCTTTCGCGAGTTATCTCCGCAGGTGATGCAGCATGCGTTCGATCACCAGCATTCGTCAGCCATGGTGTTGATCACAACCACCGAATCGATGCTCGACCAATTGATGATGCGTCCGCTGGCCGACGGCGACCTGGCCGCCGGAGCAAACACGGTCATTCTCATGGGCCGCATGTTGGTCGATGGCCGCATGCAGCGCGGCCTCTACATCGCGAAACATCGCGGAAGTGCCGCCGATGATCGAATAGTCCCTTTCACGATCGACGATCATGGACTAGTAATCTAAGCCGTAGGCGTTAGCCTCGGTTGCTTTGGAGTGCTGTGGCGCCTTTGGAGTGCTGCGGCGCCAGCCGTAGCTTTGATGTAATGACCAAACGTTCAAGGCAACGGCGGCGATGGCCTGATCGTATTTGCGTTAAGTGCAACGCATCCACCGTCTGGCGACGGTGGCTACGGGTATTGGGTGGCTTCGCCAGAACCAAGCGGCCGTTAGCAGGTAGCAGAGCGCAACGACTCGCGCCAACGCGAAGGGTTGAAAGTACTGCAAGTAGCTCTTGGTGGCCAAGAGTGTCATCAGCGGGTCAACTACCAGCACACTGCAAGCGATGGCTCCTAGCGCCAAACCAATTCGATTGACAATCGTCCAGCGTGTGAGGAATAGGCAGGCAGCCGCCAACTGCGTGACGACCACTTGTGCGCTCAAAACGCCAATGGCGACTAAAACATCATGCGGACCAGCGATCGTTAGTCCCAACGACATCTTGAGAAAATCAAATTCTTCCTGGCTGGCCGCCACCGCAACCAGTAGCGCAGCCAGCACCGTAGTTAACGCAAACCAGTCGATCATTTGTACGCGTCTAGTCTGAGTGGCGGTGGATGTGGCATAGGCTTCCAGCCTGTGTTCTTCTGTGGCATAGGCTTCCAGCCTGTGTGCCCTCTCATCTGGCGCCGCAAACGCGCGTCTGATAATTGGTCTACATAGCTTGGCAGCCACAGCGCTTAAGCCCGCCACCAGTGCAAAGTGCAACCAGGCTTGCCCTGCAAAGTCCGCCATAACCGTGGATTGAAGGCGATGAACTTGCATTAATCCGAACGATACGCCGCCCAGCACTGCCAGCCAGGCGATCAGCCGATAAGGCCACCGCGCTCTGCCATACAAGAGATAGCAACTAACTGCGAACAACGCAGTGACTGTTCCCGCTTGCACGATCATCACGCTGGTGCGAGTGTGAGTTGACCACATGTCAAAACTCAGCATGCGATAGAGCGCAGGAGCAATCAGGACACAGGCCAGCACTATCCAATCCACTGCCAGGGGCAAGCGCATTCGCGCGGAGTTGCGCAGCCATAGCACGCACCAGGCGATGGCGGCTATGCTCAGCACGACGGCACCCACCAATGGCCAGAACATCGGATAGTACCTGGCTGCGACTTGTTGGCTGCGAGCGTCCAAGACGAGGATGGTGCCGCCCCAGCGGTTGGCCGTAGCGGCCACTTGATGATCATTGATGGGACTGGCATACCAGACTTCTTCGTCTAGCTTGAACTCGGCCGCGACTTTGCCTTGCACGGCATCATAGATGACCAAGTCGTTCCTGGCGCCACGCATAAAAAGCGTAAGCGCGTCGGTTGACTGCGGATCCGCGCGAAAGCGATTCCAATGGAGGGTACTAAGGCCATCGAGCTCTGCGATGCGACTGAAGTCCGACAAGCGGACCGTCTGGAACTGCGCCGTCGTGGTATCCGCAAACGTCAAGGTCGACAAGTTTGCGTGAGCCATGCACCACTCCTGCAAGATCACTTTATCGACCACCAACTGCTGAGTAGTCGTCAGATCATCGAAGCTGCGAACCTCGAGCGATTTTCCGTTGGGTGCCAGACTAAGGATGCGATTGCCATCGATCACCACCAGCGC
The DNA here is from genome assembly GCF_056494185.1 of Rania fehmarnensis. NCBI lineage: Bacteria > Pseudomonadati > Planctomycetota > Planctomycetia > Pirellulales > Pirellulaceae > Rania > Rania fehmarnensis. The sequence goes on along the minus strand of NZ_CM151398.1, from coordinate 5,850,143 downwards.
TTGAGTACCACCCACTGGCCAGGTGGCCAGCTCTTTCATTTGCCCCGCTTCAATCGTGCAAGCCCGCACACATAATGGCACAGCATTGCTACATGGAACCAAGAAGACAGGCTGGCCGTTTACTACACATAGATGGTCGATGCCCGGATTGTGCCCTGGCGTGGCCAAGGTCATTTTTGATCCTTCGCCCGCTGTCACTGCCTGGACATCCAGCGCAACGACTTGGTCTTGTTGGTTTTCGAGCAAATAGCGATCGGCATGCACAGCTCGAAAGCTCGCGTAGGATGGCAGACGGCAGACTACTTTGGTCGACTCCGAGAGTCCCTCGCGGGCCAGGACCGCAAAGCCTTGCTCGTCGTCCGGACCTAGTTCGTAACCCATGCCGTGGCTATCGAGCAGGCTCAAAAAATCTCCGCCTGCTTGAACTGAACTGAGGCGGCCATTTGTAAGATCCAGACACATGGCCCGAGTGTCCGCTAGTTTCCAGATCGTACCCGTATCGGGCCAAACAGCCAGCGAAGCGCCGCGGGGAAAGTGATACCCAGGATAAATCGGTGAAGTGTTATAGTACTTGAAGACCCAAGCCGTTAGTCCCGCCAGCGGAACAAGCGCCAGCAGCAACAAGACGAGCGGAGTTTTCGAAGTTATTGTTGTTCCCATGGTTGTATCCTGTAGCCGAAGTCGCCAGACTTTGGACCCGCGACCGAACTATTTCCAATCTCTGGCGAGATCAGCTACGTGCCAAGGCCCCTCCCGAATCTTGCTGCGATACCGAACGTGGCCACCGTGATAAACACCCAACTGAAGATGCGGGCGATCTTGAAGATCAACCCAAATGTTGTGGAATCCTGGTTCAGGACTGCTGCATCGGCTACCAAGATAATCGCAGACAATAGCATGAGCGCGTAACCAATTCGCGCCAGTGGTCCACGAGAACTAAGAATTGTGCAGGTGGCCACTAGGGCCAGCGAGGCCGAAAGTGCGCCGCACACAAACACCGTGGTCATGTTCTGTCCCGCCGGAATCGTGGGCCCGCTAAATTTGGGCAGCAAGACAACCATCAAGCAGGCCGAGGCCGATGTCAGACCGAACATCTCCAGTAGCGACGCGCTCTTGGCTGACGGTTGGCTAACTGCCTGAGCGCTAACCAGACAAGTGGCCAACCATCGGCGACCTAACCACAAAGCCGGCGCACTAATCAAGGCTGCCAGCAGAATGATCAGGCACTGCATGGTTACCACCACGGGATTAAGTTGTGGCACCAACACTCCCGCCGTATTAAAGACGACCACACACAACACCAGGCTCATTATCCAGACACTGACGCGCACCAATGCTCTGCCTGGACCGGCGATCATGGTAACGGTCGTCCAATGCACAATCGCCAATTGCGATGAAAAGAAAAGCATCTCGGCGGAGGTGAAGTCGCGAAAGCTGTTGCTGGCCATGTGGGCCGCGGCTGGAACCATGGTTACCAGCGTCAATACCAAGAAATTGACCAGCACGCCTAAGTGGCCCGCTGAGGTCAGCCAGGCTTTTATCCACAGCATCCACAGGACAAGCAGTGTGACGCAAGCCACCAATGGCCACAGGAACGGTCGATGCACCGCTAGAGTCTCACCCGATTCAAGATCGACGACTGTACACGTCAGTCCTAGCTCGTTGCTGATCGTTACCAGTTGATGCGGCTCGCAAATTGCTGCATCGAAGTACATTTCATTCGAGTACCGATCGAAGGCGATCTTTTCTGCTTGGGTATCGTAGACGACCACGCGATGCTTGTAGGCACTGCGATTTTCAGCGTATAACAGGTAGCGCCCTGCATTTCGCCCGTAACCAAATTCAATGGGTACTAAACCAGACAATTCTGGTACCGGCTTCAGGTCGCTCAAGCGCACGGTGCGATGGGTGACCTTCTGTGTATCAAGGAAAGTAATCTGATTTCCAGTGATGTTTTCGGGTTGCCAACCACTGGCGAAATTGGCGTCCACTGGCAGGCTATCTTTGAATGTGCCGTCGGTTGGATCGCGACGCTCAAGCGATTGTGAATCGGCCGAGAGACTGTAGATCTGGCCATCGGCAACGACCACGAAAGCACTTGTTTTACCCACAGTCCAAGTAGCGATTTCGCTTAAGAGGTTCTTGTCGACCTCAAACAACTTCACCTGCTGCGGACGTCGACCTTGGCATGCAACCAGAAAGCGGTTGGTGCCTGGAATCGCTCTCGGGCGTTCATTGATAGTCACATTATAGCCACTCAGTGAGACAGATTGCGGTGTATCGCCGGCGATAGCTCGCTCAACGTCGATAGCCATCACCCGCTCTTTTCCGAGGTAGGCTAGCCAGTTACCGGCCACAATTTCAATTTGCGAATCGCAATTTGGCAGATCAAACGTGTGGGGCTGGTCGAGCGATTCCGCGCGCCACGCATCGCAACTGGAGGTCATTCCGCGAAATTCCCAGGTTTGACGCAGACGCCAACCATTGTTGGTTTGCTGATAGGTAACTGGGACCGATCTGTGGGGCACGCGGATGACGGAACCATTGCGGATATCTAAACGCATGGCTTCTTGAAATTCGCGTTGATTGGACTCGGGCCAAGCAACTGACTGATCTTCGGAAACAACCCAAGCGTAATTTGTGCTGTAGGGAGTTCTCAGGCGATCATCAACCCACCAAGCCAGGCATGCCAGTGGTGCCAGGCAAATCAGTAGCAGATAAACTCGGTTTCGGGCGTGTGACATACCGGTTGGAGTTTCAGATAAGATAGTGGTATGAGTTCGCGTGAGGCTCTTCTCGTCTGCCCTCATCTTCCAGGAGCACAGCGATGTCTACAATCGACGGAATTGGTAAAGCTCAAGAAGACGCGACGCTGCACAACTCAAACGCGTTTGCGGCTGCCAATCGCCTTAGTCGACGCGAAACGATAGTTGATATATCAACTATTTGCGCGTGGGTCCTGGCCAGTGATTTGTTGATTTATCACTCGGGCGGTTACTCTGGGTTCGCTGTGTTCTTGCTGATTGCGACGGGGATCATTGTAGTCTCGCGGCGGACGTTGGGCGCCAAAGTGCCCACGATTTTGACGACCTGTTTACTGGTGGCCTGCGGGCTACGGTTGGCCTGGTGCGGTAGCGGTGGAGCTATGGCCAGCGGCATTGTGTTGATGCTGGCCCTGTCGATGTCCGTTAATGGCACTCCGCCCTATTTGCCAGATATGGTGCGTTTCTTTTTTCATGTGATCGCTGGGAGTGCCACGCGTATATCACGCTATAGCCTGCGCCGGGCTACAGCAGTCATCGCCGATCCCCGCGCTCGTTTCGGAGTGTTGTTGCCGCTGGTGGTCGTGGTGGCCTTTAGTGTACTGTTTGTGCGCGCTAACCCAGATTTGCAGAGTTGGATGGGCAGCTACAGTCGCTTGCTGCTGGATCGCATGGGCCAGTGGCTGGGCGGGGTCGATCCATGGCAACCAGTCTTCTGGATTGCCAGTGGTTGGTTGGCAGTGGGCCTGATCTATCCGGCCGCTGACTACCTGATCTCATCTGTAACCTGGGACCGGCCGGCTGTGGAGGCGCCTAGCGAGATGTATGTGGCGGTTCGCAATATGATGATCAGCGTCGTGCTGCTGTTTGCGGTGTACCTGGCTTTCGAGTTCACCACGTTGTGGTTTCGCGAGTTCCCCGAAGGCTTTTACTATGCAGGCTATGCACATGAAGGTGCATTTTGGCTGACCGTGGCGTTGGCCTTAGCCACGCTGGTCTTGTCGTTGGCCTTTCGTGGTTCGGTGCTCAGAGATCCGCGCACAAAATCTCTTCGTCGCTGGGCCTGGGTTTGGTCCCTTGAAAACTTTCTGCTCGGCCTGGCCGTGTTTCACCGTTTGTTAATCTACATCGATTTCAATGGCATGACCCGCATGCGCGTAATCGGCTTGCTGGGCACGCTATCGGTGGTCATCGGCTTTACCCTGGTTGTCTACAAGATCGCGCAAGGACGTGGCTTCTTGTGGCTGATTCGTGGCCAGTTGTGGACAGTAACCCTGGCAGCCATGCTCTACACGATTCTGCCGGTCGACTACTGGGTGCACAGATACAACGCCAGTCAAATCTTGGCAGGCAACGTAGCTCCCTCTACTCAGATTCCAACTCACGAAACATCGGCTGAAGGATTAATTCCATTGGTAAAGCTCCTGAATAGCGAAGATGAGTACATCCGCGAGGGCATCAAGGCGACATTGGCCCAGTGGCAAGTCACCCAACCAGCGGCCACGGATTGGCGCCAGGATCAGTGGTGCCATCGCTACTTAAGAGTGCTGCTGAAACCCCAAGAGCAGCAACTAGCAATCTACCTCAACGACGAACACTTGCGCAAACAAACCCTGCTGAGGTTCTACAATTACGCGTACCAATGGTACTAGCCAGATTTTTCTCTAACCTACCACTGGCCTGTTCCTCGGGACTCGCTGGCCTATAGGAACAAAGAGTTACCCCGCATGGATTCGAACCATGAATGAAAGATCCAAAATCTTTAGTGTTACCGTTACACCACGGGGTAATCGTGTTGACCGCCGAAGCATAGCTCGTCCTTAGCGGTGAGGCCGGCCTGGTCAATTGAGGTGACTATCCTAGACGAAGATCGGCAAATCGTAAAAGGGGGATTTCGCAATTCAAATTCAGAATTGGAATTTCCAGCGAAATTCAGCTTTTTCGATTCACGACCGCGAAGGCCAGCCGTTGCAGTTCGATCGCCAGGTCAACATCCACGACAGCCGTTGGGGGGTGTGGGTTCAGGCTGACCGGGGCGAAATTCAATATTCCCACCACGCCCAAGGCGGACAAACGGTTGGCCAAACCAGCTGCCGCTTCGATCGGGACCGCCAAGATGGCCAGGTCGACTCGGAGTTTGGGAAGCGTCTTTTCCAATTCGTCAATCGCCAGTACCGGGATACCCGCCATGCGCTGTCCTACCTTGGTGGGGTCAGCTTCGTAGATGGCGACTAAGTTGAACCCCTGCTCTTGAAATCCACGGTAGCCCACCAGCGCGCTGCCTAAATTGCCCAAACCCACCAGTACAGTCGACCAGCGGCCGTCGGTACCCAGGACTGACCGCAAGTGCCCGATCAGCTCAGCCACGTCATAGCCCACGCCCCGTTTGCCGAGTTGACCGAGCTGAGCCAGGTCGCGGCGAATCTGCGAATCGCTCAGGCCCAGGCGCCGGGCCAGGAAACTGCTGCGGATGGTCGCCTGGCCGCTCCGCTGGCAATGCTGCAACTCACGGAGGTACAGTCCCAAGCGATTGGCGGTAGGGCCGGAGATGGCCGCACTGGGGACATGCTGATTGGCCAGCGGTGCTGGCAAACTTCCGTCCAGCGGCGAACTTGAATCTGGCTTCATGGTCGCGGAAGTCTCAGGGAAGTTTCTAAAAGCTGATGAAACGCTGTAGTCTCGTGTCTTTTGTCGCGGAAGCCGTCACGGCTTTCGGAACTGCGGTGCGGTCGTAGCGGAAGCCGTCAAGGCTTTCGGAACCGCGTGTAGTGCATCCGCGTTCCGAAATGCTTGACGCATTCCGCTACCGGGCAGCTTTCGAAATGCTTGCCGCATTCCGCTGCGGCTCGGCACACTGCTCCTATTCTCGCCAGTTTGCCCAGTCGGAAATCTTTCGCTAACCGGTAGCGGCGGCATTTACGGTATGGGCAAACCTCCAAATCTACTCAAACTGCTTTCACTACCCATGCTAGCCATTTTTTCTATTCAATCATTGCTACGTAGTCGATGAATCTGGTGCTAATCGGAGACTTCTACGGTTTAGGGACAGTTTACCCAGGCGTACCTGCCCGGCACAAGTCTGAGCTTCGGGAGGAATGCTCAGGCAATTAACGTGTGCCAGCGAGCGGGATTTGTGATGGGCCTGTGGTCAGCGGACCAAAACGGTAGGGGTCTTGGTGCAAGAGGCGATTTGTCATTCGCCACCAGATACTGCGTTCAAAGAAGTTTGTTTTCAAGGAGAGCGGGAGATGAGAAGGCTGTTCCTAGTGCCGACTCTGGTAGCCATGTTGGCTGCTATGACCGGTCAGGTAGCCAGCGCTGCTTATTGCGGTGCTATCAGCTACCAAGATTGTGAAGGCAGCGTGGTCAATTGCTGCGAAGTTCCAGCATGCCACACTGTTACCAAAACAGTACGCAAGACGGTTATGGAACAAGTAACCTGTCAAGGCGTTCGTAAAGAAATGCAGACGGTCTGGGAAGATCGTCAAGTAGATGCAGTTCGTTACGAAACAGAAACCCAGTACCGTCAAGTAAACTCGGTTGTTCGCAAACCGGTTTACGAGACCAAAACTGGAACTCGTACATACAACGTTTCACGTCCAGTGTACGAAACACACACCAAGCAAGTGGCTTACACAGTTCGCAAGCCAGTGTATGAGACCCATAGCAAGGTCATCAACTACACGGTTATGAAGCCTGTGTACGAAACTCACGAAAAGGTGATGAACTACACCGTTATGAAGCCTGTTTATCAGACTCATAACAAGGTGATCAACTACACCGTTTCCGTGCCAGTTCGCGAGACCCATGAAAAGGTCATCAACTACACGGTACAACGTCCAGTGTACGAGACCCGTGAAAAGGTCATCAACTACACGGTGATGGTACCTGTTCGCGAAACTCACGAAAAGGTTGTTAACTACACCGTTATGGTTCCTGTTCAAGAACAGCGTACTCGTACGGTTGTTAGCACGATCACCAAGCCTGTGAACTACACCAAGACTGTTATGGTCAAGGGTGGATCGTGGGAATCCCGTAGCGAAGAAGTTCCTGGCAAGACCATCCGCAAGGTTGTTCGCACCCCAGGTTCTTGGAGCTACGATCCTTGCACCTGCCGTTGCACCTACTGCCCAGGCGAATGCCATGTAGAGTGCGTGCAGTGCCCACCGACCACGGTTTGCAAGAAGGTTTGGGTTCCAACCTGCGAAGAAAAGGTCATCAACTGCGTTCGCTATGAAAAGGAATGCGTAACTAACGAAGTTCCTTACACCGTCTGCAAGATGGTGCCAGAATGCCGTCAGAAGACCGTCACTTACACCACCTGCAAGTTGGTGCCTGAGTGCCGCAGCAAGACCTGCACCTACAACGTTTGCCGCATGGTTTGCGAACCACGCAGCAAGACCGTTTGCTATACGACCTGCAAGATGGTTCAAGAGTGCCGTCAAAAGACTTGCACCTACACCACCTGCCAGATGGTTCCTGAGTGCCGTCAAAAGACTTGCACCTATACCACCTGCAAGATGGTTCCTGAGTGCCGTCAAAAGACCTGCAACTATACCACCTGCCGTATGGTTTGCGAACAAGCTGTGAAGAACGTTTGCTACACAACTTGCCGTATGGTCTGCGAACAACGCGTTCAGACCTACAACTACACTGTCTGCCACATGACCTGTGAGAACGTTTGCAAGAGCGTTCCTTACACCGTGTGCAAGCCAGTGCACTACTGCAAGACTATCAAGGTTGCCAAAAAGGTTTGCGTGGAAGTTCCTTACACGTACACCAAGTGCGTACCTCGTACGGTTTGCGAAGAAGTTCAGGTTCCAGTTTGCTGCCCAGCTCCAAGCCGTGGCGGTTTCCTGAGCCGACTGCTCGGTAACAACTGCGGTTGCTAGTCCGAGTCAGGGAGATCAACTTCTCCGCTTCCGCCTGGAAATGAAGTCTGGTGGAATTTGACGAAGGCGGCCACTTTGCCACGAAGGCAAAGCTGGCCGCTTTTTTTGTTTACTCTCCAAAATTTCTCAGTATCATCCGCCCCCTGGCATCCTTGAACCAATTCCGGGTTTGGTTTGTATTTGCTAGCATTCTTGGGCTGATAAATGGTTCTCAGACAAGCCCAGCATTCATCGTCGCTTCGGGGCTTGCAGGCTGTGAAAGTCTCTGCTGAAACCACCCCACGTCTGCGATCCGCACCATCGCACCTGTCAGGTGGCCAAGTCGAAACTTTCGTAACACTTCGGGCCTCCATCCTGAACTAGCTACAATTGCCAGAGACCGCTCCAAACTCTCTCCTGGCACAGCCAGCATTCGTTTTGAAGATCGAAGCGACGAATTGTTAGCACCATATCCGTGGAGAATCATCAATGCGTTTATCCGCCCAATGGGGCGCTATGGTAGCACTCTGCGCCATGGCCAGCGTCACGTGCGCTCAGTCACGGTCACTAACTGAGCAAATCATTCCCGCCACCAACCGCGTGTACGACTTCGGTACCGTGGCTCGCGCCGCCAAAACCGAGCATCGCTTTGAAATCCGTAACCCTTTCAAAGAACCGATGCACTTGAGCAGTATCTCAGCCAGCTGCGGATGTACTACGCCCATCATCGAAACCGAGTGGATCCAACCCGGTGAAGTCGGTACCGTAATGGCACGCTTCAATACCGGTACCTTCTCCGGTGACCGCAAAGCCAGTTTGAATTTGACAATCGACAAACCCAACTTCATGCAAGTGCAGTTGAATGTCAAAGGCTACATTCGCAGCGATATCGTCATCAATCCCGGCGAATTAAACTTCGGCGCCGTGCCCGAAGGCGAGTCGAAAGAGATCGAAGCTCGCATCGAATACGCCGGTCGCAGCGACTGGAAAATTACCGGCGTCTCCAGCAACGCACAGTTTATTTCCGCTGACGTCGAAGAGTTATCGCGGGCACCCGGTCGCGTGACTTACAAGGTCAAAGCCAAGCTGGCACCCAGCGGTAGCTCGGGTACACAGTCGACCATGCTGACGCTACAGACCAATGACAATCGGCTCAAGAGCGTCCCTTTGGCGGTTCTGGCTCAAATCCAGGCGCCGCTGACCGCTACACCCAACAGCGTTGCCTTAGGCGAAATGAAGCCAGGGCAATCGATCCAGCAACGTATCTTGATCAAAGGCACTGAGCCATTCCAGATCTTGGATGTCAACGTGCCCAACATGAAGATCGATTTCGAACCCTCGGACGAAGCCAAGGCGATCCAGTTTATCAACTTGACTCTCACGCCCGAGACAAGCCAGAGCGGTGAGGTGCGAACCCAGATGACTATCATCACCGACTTGGGAGGCGAGAAAGAGATTGTGCTGGATTTAACTTACAAAGTTATCGATAGCCCGCAAACGGCCGCCGACGATGCGCAGCTGAGCAGCAAAGTTTCTAGCCGCGTTCCGCTGCACCAGCGGTAAACGTGTCGAGCATCGGGGCCGGAATGCGTCTAGCATTTCGGCCCCCGGCAACGTAGCGGAATGCGTCAAGCATTTCGGAGAGCGGCAACGTAGCGGAATGCGTCAAGCATTTCGGAGAGCGCAATAGCCTCGAAAGCCTTGACGGCTTCCGCTACGGGTAGTGGGTACCGGCTGAGTCGATCATGCAAACAGCTTTGTGATTGGCTGGCCGACGCTGATGGGCAGTGGTCTGGCTTGCGTGTCCACAACATCGCTAGCCGGATCAATGCCCAAGGCCCAATACAGTGTGGCCGAGATATCTTCTGGTCGCACTGGATCGGAGGCTGGATAAGCCCCGTATGCGTCGCTGGCACCGTAAATCGCGCCACCTGCGACTCCACCGCCGGCCATCATGACCGTGTAGCACTCTGGCCAATGATTGCGATCTTTGCCGTCGCGATCACCAATCTTCGGCCCGCGCCCAAACTCGCCCATCCACAGCACGAGCGTCTCATCCAATAGCCCGCGGCTGCGCAGGTCGGCGATCAGAGTAGGAACTGTCTGATCGGTAGTGGGTAGCAGTCGGTTCCTAAGATCGGTGAAGTTATCTTGGTGTGTATCCCAACCCTCGCTGCCTTTGCCACCAATGCCGCTGGAGTAGTACACGGTTACAAATCGCGTGCCTGCCTCGATCAGTCGCCTGGCCAGCAGACATGATTGACCATAGGTCGTGCGACCATAGGCATCTCGCAACCATTCTGGTTCGCGTGAGATATCCAGCGCCTGCTTGAGCCCAGGGGCTGACAGAATACCGAGAGCCTGTTGTTGAAATTCATTCATGCCGCCGGCGATCGCCGATTGATCTTTCAGTTGCAACTGCGCATCGACTATCTCGAGCAGGCCGCGACGCTTCATCAGACGCTGCAAATCCACCGATGGCGGCAGTTCGAGTTCGGGCAACGCAAAGTTTGGGCTGTTTGGATCGGAACCAAAGTAAAACGGATCGAAGCGTTTACCCAGAAAGCTGGCATGTTGCCCAGGCGTAATCGAGCCATCACGCACCACATGAGGAAAGGCCACGAAAGGTGGAATGCCCGGTTCACGCGAACCCAGGAATTTGCTGACCACCGATCCATAGGCTGGATAGAGCTCGAGGGAATCCCGCAGACGTTGGTCGTCAGTTGGCGGTACTTTACCGGTCAAGCAGTAATAGCCCGCCGAATTATGGTTCTTCATCTTGTGATGCACGGAACGTACCTGGCCCCACAGGTGCAACATTTCAGCCCACCTGGGCAAATGTTCGCAGACGGTTTGGCCTGGTAGCGAAGTCGATATCGGGTGAAACTCACCGCGGATGCCATCGGGTGCCGCTGGCTTCATATCGAACGTATCGATATGGCTCGGGCCGCCATGTTGATGCAGAAAGATGACGTTCTTGGCTCGGGCCTTCAGCGTAGGCTTGCTATCTCGATTGGATTCGGCCGCCAGCACTTGCGAAAGGTTCAGTCCCGCTAGCCCCAACGCGCCAGCACGCAGAATCGAGCGACGATTCAGTTGCAGTGCGCGATAGGAACTACAGCCGTGCGACATGGTGGATTCCTTAGGTTCTTGGTGGACTTTTCGTAGAGCGGGTCTCCAGGCCCGCTCTCAGGACGACCGTTGGTTGGGGGCGTGGTGGTGGTGCTTTTTTGTTTGGACGGGCCTGGAGACCCGTCCTACGACGGGCCTGGAGACGCGTCCTACGACGGGCCTGGAGACCCGTCCTACGACCTGTTAACGTACTAGGGAAAATTCCTTGCTGTTGGTCAGTGCCCACAGGATATCTTCCAAAGCGGCACGCGGAGATGGGGCCGAGTTGACGTAATCGGCAAAGTGACTCAACTCTTGTGGCCTGGGCAACCTGGCCAGTGCAGTCAAATACAGACTCTCGATCTTAGACTGGGTATCCGTCGCTTCGGCTAGGATTCGCGTGACATGGTTATGTTGCGAGCTCAGCTTTTCACGAGTTTCTTTACCATTGATGAGCACTAGCGATTGTCCCAATGATACTTCGCTGGAGCGTTCGCATTCGCAGACCAGCAGCCGCCCCGGCTTGCCGAAGGTTGTCAGAAAGTCAGCTTTAGTCGGCACGTTCACTTTGGCTATCGCCAGCGCCTCGGCTCGCGATTTGGCTTCGGGCGAATAGACATCAAAGGTAGAACTGATTGCATCTAGTAGGACTTCAGCCGGCATGCGCTTAAGGGGAAAGCCGGCGAACACGCGGGCTCCGCCTAGCGGCGAGGCGGCATCGGGCTCACTGGCCGATGCCCGCGCAAAAGTGCGGCTGGTCACAATTAATCGAGCCAGGTGACGCGTTGAATAACCGCTCGCAATTAGTTGATCTGTCAAGTATTCCAGCAGTTCCGGATTGGACGCGGGATTGGAATCGCGAAAATCATCAGGCGGGTCAACGATACCGACGCCCATGAAGTGGTACCAAATGCGATTGGCCATATTGCGCGCAAACATGCGATTGTTGACTGTCAACCATTTGGCCAGCGATTCAAGCGGTGTTTTGAATTCGGCGGTTGATTCAGCATCGCTCTGGTAGGTGGCCGTCAATGGCTTGGGGCCAACCTCAGCGGCGCGACCAGGGTGCCAGATAGCGGCTTGCGCATCTTTCAAGCTGATTACTTCATCGCCGGAGATGATGTGTTTGTCGAACTTGTCCTTGGGCGCGTTATCCAGTTGCTTGCGCTCGAGAGTGGTGAAATAGGCGGCCAGTCCGTAATAATCGTCTTGTCGCCATTTGTCGAACGGATGGTTGTGGCAACGGGCGCATTGCAGTCGCACACCCAGAAACACCTGCCCGATCGATTCGGCGGCTGTTTCTGGATCGCGATGCGTACGGTGAAAGCTGGCAGGTGGATGCTCGTAGGTACTGCCCAGGGTGGTCAACATTTCGGCCACGAATTCGTTCAGCGGTCGATCATTGGCGATTTGGTCAGTCATCCAGGCGTGCCACTGAGCTGCACCTTGGTCGCTCATTACCTTTTGCTCATTGCGCAGCAAATCACTCCAGCGCATCGACCATAGCCACGCATAACCCGGTTCATTCAAAAGTCGCTCGACCAGTCGCTGACGTTTATCGGGCGAAGAGTCCGACAAGCAGAACTGCTGGACTTCGGCGGCCGTCGGCAAACGCCCTGCGATAGCCAGGTGAGCTCGACGCACAAACACAAAGTCGTCCGCTAGTGGTTCAGCTCGAACTTGCAAACGCTGCAGCTGGTTATTGACCAGTTGATCGATCGGCGAATCAGCTTCGGTATCTGGCCAGTTCATCTGGTCATGTGCCAGGAATATTAATCGGCTGGCCGAGCGGCCTGAGAGATACGACACCGAGATCGACACGTCCAGCGGCTGCTGGACACTTACCAAGCCACTAGCCGAGACTGCAATGCCCGCCGGGATGCTGGGTTCGAAACGTGCGAACTGAGTGACATCCCGCTGCGAGCCATCGTTAAAGGTTGCGATCACGACCAGTTGTTGAGTCGTGCAGCGTCTAGCCAAAATCGCCTGGTTGGGGAACACCGCGAGCGATTTGAGTCCTTCATCATCGCGGGGCGCTTCGCCGATGACTGGGATAGCTATGCCGGCTGGCGAATTCCACTGACAACCATCCGTGATCCAACGCTGCAAGATCTGGGCTTGGGGCGAATCGAGTTGGAAACGTACGCCGCCCTGATGAGCGAGCGCGCCCAGTGGCTTTTGCAGCAACAAACTGTTATCGGCGGCAAAACGATCGATCAATCGGCCGGCCTGGCCGCGTACGATAGAGGCAAAGTCGAGCAGAGAATCATCGCCCCGCAGACTCAAGCGAAATCCGGCTTTGCCGTGCAGATTGCCATGGCACGTGCCCAGATTGCAGCCGGCTTTGCCCAGCACGGCCGCCACTTCACGCGGAAAGATGGGGGCCGGTGCTGCTCCGCCAATGATCTCCACCGGCACGGAAGCCGCCAGCGAATCGACTTCGATCCGCAAATTCACTTGTTGACTTTCGCCAGCAAACTCTGGGGCGCGTGAAACGCGGCCTTGAGCATCAAGGGTCACCGATGATGGACTGCCCACTACAAATCGAGCGCTGCGCGTAACATCGATCGCTTGATTTTCGGTAGCTCGCAAGACCACGATTTGAGCCGGATAGTCGGGCCGCACGACGACCTTGGGCGGCAAGACCATTAGCCGGTCTTCAGCCAATAAGCTATTGCGAGCTGACCATAGTGCGAGGGCGCACGCGATCCAACGAAAGGCTGGTTGAAGTTGCATAGTGGCGGGTTTGCAATAGCAGGTAGGAATTGCGGCGGTCCTGATTATAACACACGGTGCTAAGGGGAGGGCGAATGCTTCTGCTGAGCCGAACACCGCAGTGAATTACGGACATAGATCCGGGGGTAGGTGGTGATGGAAGGATCAACGTTCGATTGTTTGGTGCAGACGTTTTCCATCCCCGAGACTTTGTCCGTTGTTCTGAGCGGTGTTGGCTCAGGAGGACCTTCGCCCTCCCGGGACCACTTACGACGGCTATAATCTAGACATGCAACCTACCAGCCGTCAGCGTTATGAAGATTATCAAGAAGAGTTGAAGAAGCGTCACGAGCAGCGGGACGCGGAATCGACCAAAGGGGATTCGAAGTCCAGCGGGCCGCGCAGTCGCACCAGTTGGCAGCTGCTGAGCCAGTTTTGGCAGCAGTTGGCCGGACACCAGCGAAATGTGATCTTTGCGTTAGCAACTTTGACCGTTTCGACGTTGTTGGGGTTAATCCCGCCTGCCGGTACCAAACTGGCGATTGATTATGTCTTGACCGATCCACCCAAGCCGCTGCCTTCGTGGCTGGCGGCGTGGGTCCCCAACCAATCGCCGATGGGATTGTTATGGTTGATCGCAGTCGGTGTGTGCCTGGTCACTCTGCTGCGCACGACGATTCACCTGTGGGGACGTTGGTATGCGACCAAGGCAGTGAACTTAGTTCAAGCTGATATCAGGCGGCGAGTCTTCAGTCATGCGATGCGGTTGCCACTGCATCGCGTTCAGGCACTGAAAAGCGGTGGGGCGACCAGTCTGATTCGCGAAGACGCCGGCGGCATCGCCGATTTGATCTTCAACATGCTCTACAACCCTTGGCAAGCAATCATTCAGTTGATTGGCAGTTTGCTAGTGCTGTTGATTGTCGATTGGCGCTTGATGCTGGGTGGGCTCATGTTGCTGCCTGCCGTGTGGATTACGCATCGCACTTGGATTTACCGCGTTCGTCCGTTGTACAAGGACATTCGAACGCGCCGTCAGCAGATTGATGGCAATACCACGGAGACCTTTGGTGGTATACGCGTGGTGCGAACATTTGCGCGTGACAAGAGCGAAACCAATCGGTTTGCGCGGGGCACGCACTTGATTGCCAGGCAGCAGTTGATGGTCTGGTGGGCCACGCGTTTGATTGAGGTGGTGTGGGAGGTCTTAATCCCGCTGGCTTCAACTGCGCTGTTGCTGTACGGCGGTTGGCAGATACTGCAGCATGAGATGACGCTAGGCGATCTGATGATGTTCCTGGTCTATTTGACCATGTTGCTGGGGCCGATTGCGTCGATCGCATCCAGTGCGATGAGTTTTCAAAACAACCTGGCTGGTCTGGATCGGGTGTTGGATCTGCTGGGCGAGGATGTTGAAACTTCGCGCGTGGACTCCGGTGTAGACGTGGTGCGTGGTGCGGTGGCGGGCGCTGTCGAGTTTCGCAACGTCAGCTTCCAATATCCCAACTCTGAAAAACGCGTGCTGGAGGATATATCGTTTTCCGTACCGCCGGGGTCCCTAGTCGCGCTGGTCGGACGGAGTGGAGCGGGTAAGACCACACTGTGCAATCTGGTGTCGCGCTTCTACGCGCCCAGCGGTGGCGCGATACTGCTCGACAATCGTTCGCTGGCTGATATCAATCTCGATTCGTATCGACGATTGTTGGGAGTGGTTGAACAAGATGTGTTTTTGTTCGATGGTACAGTCCGAGAGAACATTGCCTATGGTCGGCGCAGTGCCACGGATTTGGCAGTAGCGGAAGCGGCTCAAGCTGCAGCGGCTGCGGAGTTTATCGAAGCTTTGCCCGAAGGCTACAACACTTGGATTGGCGAGCGGGGCGTCAAGCTCAGCGGTGGTCAAAGGCAACGACTGGCGATCGCCCGGGCCATCCTGGCCGATCCACGAATTTTGATTCTCGACGAAGCCACCAGTAACCTGGACAGCGAAAGTGAACGCTTGATTCAAGCTAGTCTGCAGCGATTGCTAAAAGGACGCACTTCGTTCGTCATCGCCCATCGTTTGAGTACCATCACGCACGCCGATCTCATTCTGGTCTTAGATGCAGGCCGCATCATCGAACGCGGCACGCATCAACAATTGGTCGCTCAAGGTGGTCTGTATCAGAAGATGCTAGTTCTGCAAACCGCTGATAGCTAAGCACAGGCTTAGACTGGATTAGCGAATTCCAGTGACTTCCATCTTTTGAATGACGCGTGATGGCCAGAGAACATCCATTTCGGCAAAGTCGCCCAACTGCAGTTCCGCCAGAGTTGAGTTGCTGGCTCCATTGAGCTTGATCTTGGTGTCGGCAGTAACGAAACCCGTACCGACAGCATAATAGCTGGTACCCAGTGTGATACTTGTTCCGCTGGCATCAGATTGAATGCTGGTGATGTTCCCGGCCCAGCGTACTGTGAGCGGCTTTTTGGAACCGCCGCCACCATTGCCGCCACCGCCCGAATTGGGGCCCGCGGCCACGCTGAACGAAACAACAGATACGATGACGGCTAAAGCGCAGGCGAGTTTGACGACGTGCTTGATCATGGGTTTGGATTCCCTAACAGATTAGTAAATTGGGCTGTGAAGTGCATGGAGATTTGTTGAGAAGCTTGCTCGCCATCTAGAGCGGGCGAGGCAGTGGAGTTCCGCCAAAAGTATTTTGGGCCAGCGGTTGCCAGCACATTTGGCCGGCGCATTGCATCTTTACAGCGATTGAACGAAAATGGACAGACGTTGATTTTTCCATATGTTCGTAATCCGCTCGGCGGAGAGAGATAGTTCTGATGAGTTGGTCCTTGTGGGGTTGGATGGGGCGCAGTGTGGCTGCCTGCGGAGTGTTATGCGTGGTCGCAGGGGTGGCTTGCAGCCAAGAGATACCCCGAGTGGATGTGCCCGAAGCCGACGCTAGTTCACCGGCTGAGATGAAGACTTACAGAGAGATCATCGAGCACACGGATACCAAGATCGAGATGTTGCCCATTCCAGGCGGCACCTTCAAAATGGGCAGTTCCGAAAGTGAAGAGAATCATCAACCCGACGAATCACCCGTTCACGAAGTTGAGCTCTCGCCGTTCTGGATGTCGAAAACTGAGATCACCTGGGACGCTTACGATGTGTGGGCCGACGACTTGGACATCCATCGTCGGCAGGTCTTAGGTTCGCCGCCCAGTCCACGCGACGGCCTGGCCGATGTATTTCAACTCAGCCAACCCACCAAACCTTACACGGACATGAGCTTTGGAATGGGCAAGCGTGGCTTTCCGGCGATTTGCATGACGCAGCATGCGGCCCGTACCTACTGCAAGTGGCTAAGCGCCAAGACGGGCCGCTACTATCGACTGCCGACCGAAGCCGAATGGGAATATGCATGCCGTGCGGGCACGACTACAGCTTATTCTTTCGGTGAAGACGCAACGGAATTAGGTGACTACGCGTGGTTTGTGGATAACGCAGGCGAAGGTTATCACAAAGTTGGCCGCAAGAAGCCCAATCCATGGGGCTTGCTGGATATGCATGGCAACGTAGCCGAATGGGTCCTCGATCAACATTACGAAGAAGGCTACGCCGCTGCGTCTATTGCCGACCAGAAGAAGAATCCGCTGGCAGTACCCCAGACATTGTATCCGCGTGTCGTGCGCGGTGGCGGCTGGACCGATGATGCCACATTGTGTCGATCCGCAGCCCGCGTTGGTTCCAACGAAGATTGGATCGCTCAAGATCCTCAATCACCCAAGAGCATTTGGTACTTGACCGATGCCGTCAACGTCGGCTTCCGTATCGTCCGACCGCTGGAAGAACCCAGCGAAAAAGAGAAGGCTGAACATTGGGAGATGTCGTTGCCCGTTCAAGTCGAACGCACGACCGCCAAGTCAGAGTAGACGGCGGCCATCGCATTCATGGCACCACCTTGCATAGAAAGCGTCAATCATGAGAAGGACTCAAGCGGTTTGCGCTCTGTTGGCAACTTGTCTGGGTTGGTTGTCCTGCGGAGGGCAGCTAAGTGCGCAGGAACGTTATGAACTAACGGCGCCCGCACTCAATCGCACTTCGCAAGCTGTGTTATCGGAACGCGAACTGCGCGTGATCGATCAAGAGGGTCGCGAAACACGCTACGCCCGCTATGACTCGCTCGATTCCGGTGACGGCCAGTTTATCGCCTACCGATCAGGCACAGGGCAAGTCATTCGCTGGCCGGTTTCCAACAGTGGCCCGATGCAAATTGGCAACAACGCCAACGGACGTTATGAGTTTCGCACCAGCCAAATGCATGTAGTCGCTCAAGAACGCAAATCGCGACCTACACCGCCACCGGATCCGCGACCAGCCGACTTGGTGTTGCCCCCGGGAGTTGGTCAAGGACGTGGCCCGTTAGATCCAGGCCTTGGAACTGGTGTATCGGGAGGTGACTTTTTTGCTCAAGTTCTCAAGCAAGATCGCCCGCAGCCGCAAGTGTTGCGGCTGGCGATTCATGATGATCGCGGACGTGACTGGTACCTGGGCAAGACTTCGGGCCGTAACCTGGCGATGCACGGAGCGGCCAATCCCGACGTTCACAACTGGTACATCGTGCCAGCCGGTCGAGGCTTTGTACGCGTTGGGCAGCAGACGGCTCAAGGCTGGTCGGCGCTAGCAGTAGCCGGAAATCGCAGTTTGGCTTTTGAACCTCTGGCACAACAAGCCAATCAACTCTGGCGGGTAATGCAAGTGGGAGTCGGTAATGGATACTGGCTGGAAAGTGCCACGGTGCCCGGGTACGCCTTAACGGGCGCCATCTCCGGCGCAGTTAATCTGCTGCCGATCAACGGTGGCTTTGGGCAAGTCTGGTGGCCTCAGCAAATCGTGGTTGCACCTAGCTTCGAGCCGATGTGGCGCACCGTCAATCATCAGATTCAAGCCAATCCGCCATTGCCACCGGCGCAAATCGAATTAGTCAATTCGCATACCGAAGCCCTGCGGATCTTAGTTGCGGACCGACGAGCGCAGTCGATACGTGAAATACGCGTTGAACCCAATTCGCGGGTGGTGGTGCCCTTCGATCGCGATGCCGGGGCGACAGTGGTCGAGACTTATGAACTGCGCGGGCCTGGCGGAGTTTGGGATCGGCAACAATTCGTAACCCAAATACCACCATCTGCCATATATGACTTGAGCGTCTATGAAGAGTTTTTGCAATCGATCGCAATCGATCGAACTGGTACCAGCCCCAATCCGATCGAAGATGTAAACTATCAACCCAAAAGCGTGGGTTGGTTACCGCTGCCGCCAGGCAATGCGCTACCCGGCAGAGGGCAAATCGACGCTTATCAAGACGCCAAGGCCCAGAACAACCCGGGCGCGGTTCGCCGCTTTGATCCTCGAAGTCTCGAAAAGCCGTCCATAGAGCCTGATCCACTGAAGACCATTCTCGAAAATGCCACGCCGAAAGCCAGGCAAAAGTTTTGAAGTTGTAGTTTGAAGTTCGCTTTCTGAAATCACATCCATGATCAATCCCTCGCGACGAAATTTTCTGACGACCACCGCCACTGCCGGGGCCTTATTGGCCACGCAACTACCCTCGACCAATGGAGCTGCTCAGGCGACCACCCTCACCACTCCATCCAACGTGCGATACTGCTTGAACATGAGTACGATCGAAGTTGGCAAACTGCCACTGCGTCAGCAGCTGAAGATTGCTGCGGATGCCGGCTATACGGGCGTTGAGTTGTGGCTGCGCGATATCGATCGCTTCCTGGAAGAGGGAGGCAAGCTGCACGATTTGCGCAACGAAATCATCGATCTCGGTTTGCAAGTTGAAAGTTCGATTGCGTTTGGAAAGTGGATCGTTAACGACGAGACCGAACGCAAAGCGGGACTGGAACAGTGCAAGAAAGATATGGGTAATCTGCGTGCGCTGGGTGGACGACGCATGGCTGCTCCGCCAGTCGGCGCCACCGATGCCAAAGGTGGCAAGCTCGACTTGAATGCCGCTGCGCAGCGTTACCGCGATCTGTTAGAGCTAGGCCGTCAATACGATGTGCTGCCACAGATTGAGCTCTGGGGATTTTCGCATAACATGTCGACCCTGGCGGAAGTTCTATATGTGGCTGCCGCGGCCGATGATCCCGATGCTTGCGTGCTCTTGGATGTGTACCATCTGTATAAAGGTGGTTGCAATTTTGCCAATATGTCCTTGGTGCCAGGCATGAAAATGCATGTCCTGCACATGAATGATTATCCGGCCAGTCCTAATCGCCAAGAGATTAAGGACGAGCATCGTGTATATCCGGGCGATGGCGTTGCGCCGCTGGGAATGATTCTTGGTACATTGTTCCGAGGCGGTTTCAACGGCGTCTTGAGTTTGGAGCTGTTCAATCGAGAATACTGGAAGCAACCGCCGGCTGAGGTTGCCAAACGTGGATTGGAAAAGATGAAAGCCGCCGTGGCCGGTGCTGTGTGAACTTCTGATTCGAATTTGACAGTCGATTTTTGATAGTCGAGTTCTTTGCAACCCGTTAAGGAGATGCCAACCATGCGTACGCTACTGCTCGCGATTCCCTTGTGCTTTATGGCTTCGATGGTCATAGCCGCGGATTTGCCCAAAGTCGGCGATACGGCTCCAGAGTTTGAAATGCAAGGCACTGACGGCAAGACCTACGCCTTAAAAGACTTTTTGGGCAAACAAGCAGTCGTGATTGCGTGGTACCCCAAGGCGTTCACGGGTGGCTGCACCAAAGAATGCAAGTCATTCAAAGAGTCGGGTAGTTTACTGAAAGAGTTTCAGGTCGCCTATTTCACCGCTAGCACCGACACCGTTGAACAGAATGCAAAGTTTGCCAAAGATTTGGGACTGGACTACCCAATTCTCAGCGATCCAGAAACCAAGAATGCGAAAGCGTTTGGTGTACTTAGGGAAGATGGCAAGCTGGCCAACCGAGTAACCTTCATCATCGGCTCCAATGGTAAGATCCTGGCCGTCGATAATTCGGTCAAAACTGAATCGCATGCGCAAGATATCGCCAATCAACTCGAAAAACTCAGTGTGCCGCGTAAGGGTGGCAAGTAGTTTCTTTTTGTTTAATCAATGACGAGAGCCGAATTGAAAAGCCCAGTTCAAGCCGAACCGATTAGCGAGGTTGTCGCGCCTGCGGAGCGATTGCCCAAACATATTGCCATCATCATGGATGGCAACGGCCGCTGGGCTGGGCAGCAAGGGTTGCCACGCATTGAAGGTCATCGCCGCGGCGTGGAAGCCGTGCGCAAGGCGATGGAAGGTTGCCGTCAGTTGGGCATTGAAGTGCTGTCGCTGTACTGTTTGAGCAGCGAGAACTGGAAACGCCCCAAAGAAGAGCTCGACTTTCTGATGGCCCTGTTGTGCGAGTATTTGATTGGCGAACGCGAGAACCTGGTCGAGAAGAATCTGAAGCTGCGCATTCTTGGCCGCCAAGATCGCTTGCCACCGGAAGTGCGAACCGAGATCGCCAAAACGCTTGACGCATGTTCTAACAACACCGGCATGACCTTATGCCTGGCCATCAACTACGGAGCTCGCGCAGAAATCGTCGACGCCTGCAAAGAACTGATGCGCGAAGTTCAAGCGGGACATATTAGCATCGATGAAATTGACGAAGAGCACATCGATGCTCGCCTGGACACACGTGGACTGCCCGAACCGGACCTGTTGATTCGCACCAGTGGCGAAATGCGCATCAGCAACTTTCTCTTATGGCAGATCAGCTACGCAGAACTGTGGGTCACCGAAACCCACTGGCCAGACTTTGACGAGGATAAGCTGCGTGAAGCGGTGCAAGATTTTGCCCGCCGCAAACGACGCTTCGGCGGATTGTAGAGCAGCTGTCCCCAGCCGCTCAGCACCCTCTAACCAAATTTTCGACCGACCGAGCGACCGGGAGGGCGAGCGACCGCAAATGCTTTACACATAAAGTAACTGTTTGCGCGAACGCTGTTCTGATACGTGGCCGATTGACCAGGCCTGAAGGGCCGGTACAACCTTTGCCGGTGCCGTCAGGCACCGGTACCATGTGATGACTGGTCCGCGGCGAGTCGGTGTCTCACCCCAGCAGGCTAGATAGCGCCGAGCCGCAATTGGCGGGTAACATCGGCAATTGCCATGTTTGTTGCGGGGCAGGGCAGCGACATGCATATTGGAACGCAACTTACTCGCCGCCTGAGGCCCAATGAATCGCAAAGCGTCTAGTCGAGACAACTGCCGGCGGCTTACGCACGCCGGCAGAGGTTATTCCGGCCCTTCAGGCCTGGTCGAAAGTCGGCAACCTTTACGCGTGCGCGCAGACACTACCCCCAAGAAGACACCGCTGATTTCACACCGAGCGACGCGTTACAGCGGCTTCCATGATCTTCTGTTCGGTGGCTTCGTCGCGGTTGAAATGGCCGGTTATCTCGCCTTCGCTGAGCACCAGGATTCTATCGCTGACAGTCAGTAACTCGGGCAGCTCAGAGGAGGTGACCAGAATTGCCATGCCTTGAGCGGCTAGCTGTTCCATCAGGCGGTAGAGTTCCGCTTTGGCACCGATGTCGACACCGCGGGTGGGATCGTCCAGCAAGAGGATCTTGGGGTGAGTCAGCATGCAGCGGCCGATGATGCACTTCTGCTGGTTACCGCCGCTAAGGCTAGTGATGGAGGCTTCAGGCCCGGCGGTCTTGACCTGCAGCGCCTTGATTTGTTCTTGAGCGGATTGTCGCTCGCGTGGGCGATTGACGACCCCAAACCTGGCATCGTCTCCCAAAGCACAAACGGTGATGTTGTCGCGTACTGTTTGATGCAAGAACAATCCCAGGCGTTTGCGGTCTTCGGTAACCATGGCGATACCCGCTTGCATGGCTTCGCGAGGATGCATGAACTGGTGGCGAGAGCCTTCGATCAGGATATCGCCTTGAGGCCGAATTGGGCTAGCGCCGAACAAACATTCCAGGAGCTCGGTACGGCCAGCGCCCATCAATCCGGCCACGCCCAATACTTCACCGCGATGCAGTTGTAAGCTGATGTCTCGCAATCGCCAACGCCGCGAATGGCCAGGCCAGGGCAACGACAGGTTCTTGATCTCCAGGACAACCGGAGCGCCGGCTGGCAATTGATGACGATTCGATGGTTCGATGTCGCGACCGACCATCAAGTGTGCGATCTGTCGCGGCGTGGTGTCGACTTTGTTGACCGTCTGCACAAATCGACCATCGCGCAGCACCGTGATGCGGTCGGCTAAACGAAAGACCTCGTCCATCTTGTGCGAGATGTAGATGATCGTGACGCCGCGCTGACGCAGGCGGTCGATCACACGGTAGAGCCTGGCCACTTCGGCTTCGGTCAGAGCGCTAGTGGGTTCGTCCATGATCAAGATGTCGGATTCCAGTGACAAGGCTTTGGCGATTTCGACCAGCTGCTGATCACCGACCCGCAACGAACCAACTAGCGACGTTGGCGAAATGTTGGATTCCAGTTGAGCCAACAACTGACCGGCCTGTTGATCCATGCGGCGTTGTTCCAGCCCGAACCAATTGCCCAGTTCGCGACCCAAGAAGATATTGGCCGCTACCGATAGCTGCTCCACCATGTTCAGCTCTTGATGGATGATGCTAATACCGAGCTGTTCGGCGTGGCGCGTACCAGACAGGTTCACCTGCTGGCCTTTAACCCACAGCTCGCCTTCGTAGTCCCCTTGCACGCCTGAGAGGATCTTCATCAGCGTGCTTTTGCCTGCACCATTCTCCCCCATCACCGCATGCAACTCGCCGGGCAAAATGTCAAAGCTGACATTGTCCAATGCGCGGACCGCAGCAAACTGTTTGCCTATACCGCGTATCGAGATGATGGGATCCATAACGCTATAACCCAAAAACGTCAGCCTGAGGAACCGTAAAAAATGTTCCTACGCAGCTCGCAGCCAACGACTTTCCAAGACGCTACGAATCGACAGCACGATCACTATGCCCACGCCGACCGCAATCGAGTACGCGGGCATGTACCAGGGCTTGGTCGAAAAGAACAGCATGAAACTGATCCCGCCCAGCAAACCCAATATGGGAATGGCCGATTGTCCAATCGGATTGGCGAAATAGTAACGCTGCAGTTTGCCGATGCGTTGGCTGAAGGTCACCGCCAATACCACCACAATACCCACGATCATGCCTTGGTACACGTCGGCACCGATACCTACGATCTTGTTGACCGCATCGATCACCGTTCGCAAGAACAAACATCCCAACAGCGTACCTGGTATCGTGCCCACACCACCCTGCAGCGAACAGCCACCGATCACCGAGGCGGCGATCGCATGCAGTTCGTAACCCACGGCCAGGTTGTCCGGTTTGGCGGAAGCTGAGTCGGCGAAGTAAATGATGCCGACCATGGATGCGGAAACGGATCCTAAAACATAGGCCAACCACTTCAAGCGATCTGTACGAATACCGCTCAGCCGAGCGGCCTGCTCGTTGCCGCCCATCGCATGCAGATGCCGACCGATGACAGTGCGACTCATCAAGAACCACACGCCCGCCGCAAAGATCAAGAACACAATCGTGATATTCGTGACATCCTTGAGTGTGTTCCGCAAAGCTTCATTGGTGAAGTCAATTTGAGCTTTGTTCGTCAGGGTCAAGGTCAAGCCGCGACTAAAGCTACGCAGTCCAACCAATGTTGCCAACGTCGCGATAAACGGCGGCAAGCCCACGCAAGTGATCAACCAGGCATGCAAGGTTCCAACTGCGACGCCGGCCATCAATGTTCCGGCAATCGCTACTAATACGGCCCAAGTGGGAATCTCGCCCGAGCGAAACCCTTCAGGCGCCAACAGCATCAGGAGCGCACCGAAGACCGTCGCGCTCATAGCGATCACCGAGCCGCTCGAGAGGTCGATGCCGCCGGAAATAATGATCACAGCACTTCCGAGCGCAAAGAAACCCAGCAATACCGTATTGCGAATAATCAGCTCTGCGGCGCTAGCCGGATTGTTCCAATACGTATGCCCTTGGTCGACCAGCGTCGTAAAGATAACGACCAGCAACCAGGCCAGGATCAATTTAAACTCAACACTCGACCATAAACGCTGCAGCAGGTTAGGGTTGTCAGCGCTCATGAACTTTTCAGGTTGTATTTTTCCAACCAATCCTTGAACTGAGTGAAATTGAGAAACTCGACGCTGGGACCGAAGCTTTGGAACATTTCCGCCTTCAAGGGCGAGCCTTGGTCGGGGGCAACTACCTTCAAGCCGGTGTCCAGGATATCTCCGCCGGGTTGTCCCATGTTCGGAAACATCTTCTGAGTCGTCTCGGTGTCGCCAGTGCCTTTGGCAAAGGCGTATCGCACGGATTCATAACCCATGCCGAACGGATTCTGCACGACCATGGCATCGATGAATCCACTACCCATCTGTTGAATGGCCAACTGTTCTGCGTCAAAGGTCACTATGGTGAATTTGCTGCGAACATCTTTCTCCTTCACCACATCCACAATGGCCGGCGCGTTATACGACCAGATGCCGACCAGAACCGAAAGACTTGGATAACGATCAATCACGTCGCGAACGTTATCTCGAGCTCGTGCGCGGTCGGCGTCATCTAGTTTGCGATCCTTTTGCACGAACTTGTCGCCCACGGCGCTGGTAAATCCGTTCATGCGTTCGATGGCGTTTTGTTGTGAATCGGTGCCCACAAATTGCACATATTCGCCGCCGTCGGGTTTGATGTTCTTGGCCGCCGTACCCAAGACTTCACCACCACGCACGTTGTTGGTGCCCACGTAGAATTCGCGAATCGACTGGCTCTTGGCCTCAAGATCGCTGTCAAAGCAGCCAATAATGACCCCCTTGTCTTTCAACTTCTTCAACTCATCGGCAATGGCTGCGTTGGTCGCCGAGAGGGGCGAGATGATGACAGCAAAGATGTCATCTTGAGTGCCGTATTGGCGCAGGCGATCAATTTGGCCTTGTTCGGTTCCGTCGTTGGAGTCCATGCCCGCTGAAAAGCCTTTGTCGGCCAGCTTCAGATCCTCAGCCGCTTTGGCGATACCGGCTCGAGCGGCATCCCAGAATGGGGAGTCGGTATTGTTCAGTAGCACAATCCGTTTGACTCGTCCTCCGGAACTCGATCCCGAACTGCTCGACTTATTCGACGGTTCGCATCCCGCAGTCAAGCCGAGAGCGACCAGCAGAACGAGACTCAAACTTTTATGCAAAGCGCTACGCATGACAAGCGGATCCCAGACCAAAGCCAATGGAGTTGCAACAGGCAATAGATAGCAAGAGCGTGATTCTAAATGCCGGTGCCTCCCAGAGCAAGCGCCGACATCAAGATGCCGTAGCCGAAGTCGCCAGACTTTGGACCATCCAGTCTCTGGCGAGATCGGCTACGGGATGCCGTTCCATGCGAAGCATTTTCTCTGCGTACTCGGCGGGCTCTGCGTTTCAGAAGTTGGTCTGAAGCGACGTTGGTTAGAGGGTTCTTACTTTAAAACGCTGAGACGCAGAGAATCGCAGAGAAGACAGGGCGGAAGAAGTCCTGAGGACAGCAGCTCTTTGGGTCCAAAGTCTGGTGACTTCGGCTACGGGGCGTGACGGTAGGATTTGCCTAACCGGAACAGTTTAACAAACGAACTTAAGGTCAAGTGCTCCAGTGGTCGATATCGATGATGGGAAGATCGATTCAGAGCCAGGCAGGAAGTCCGCGTATGTACAGTCCATCTTCGACAAAGATCCTCGGTCGCCGCTGCTGGCGAGTTGCCTGGCTTGGCAGCCTTGCGCTGGCCGCCAATTCGACCGGGCTTACTACTTACGCGCAGGCTCCGCAGCTTACTGCAACCAACAATTTAAGCGCGACACTCGGCGACGCAGAGGCCGATTTGGAAGTGGCGCTGGAGGCCATCAAGCCAAATATTTCGCCGCCAGTGGTGACTGCTTTGGCCGCGACCCGCGATGACCGCTTCCTGGCCGCGGCTGGCGACGATCATATTATTCGCTTGATTGATGCACGCTCTGGCAAGTTGATCAACTCATTTGCAGGTCATACCGATTGGGTGCAGTCACTGGCTTTTTCGGCTGATGATCAGCAGTTGTATTCCGCCGGCAATGACGGTCGCGTCCTGCGCTGGGACTTCGCCCAAGCCGATCGACCATTCGAACTGATCGCGCTGCCGTACGCTTTACGTAGCATTTCGATATCTACCGAGCGCGGATTGCTGGCGGTGGGTGGGTTTGGGCAAGATATTGGCCTGTGGGATTTGAAGGCTGGCAAGTGGCATTTCAGATTTTCCTGTTCCTGCCGCGACCAACGTTGTGTAAGGTTCTCTCCGGCAGGTGACAAACTGCTGTGTGGTGGCCGGGACGGGGTGCTGAATGTGTGGGACACCTCCACTGGTCAAGAGTTAGCTCACGTAGCCTTACATCGAGATCGGATCCAGACAGCGGCTTTCAATATCGACGGCACCATCGTTACCAGCGTTGCGGATGACCGCCGAATAATGCGCTACGACTTGAGTAAACAAGCGGTGGTGTTAAATCGGGAATTGAAGGGCGCAAAGCTACGATCGTTATGTCTCATCAATGATTCACTGATTGCGGCAGCCGGCGCTGACAACACGATTCACTTAATGTTTGTCGATGACGATGAAGAAGCAGGCACGTTGACGGGTCACACCGGGTCGGTGGCAGTCATGTGCAACTCCGGAAACCGTTTGGTATCGGGCTCGTTCGATACCACGGTCCGGGTGTGGAATTACAAGTCCGCAATTGGGTCCAAGCCTGGAACGGCCAGCGTGCCGGTCAGCCGCGGGCCAATGGATGTGGATAAGAGAATAGAGATTCGCTAAGGATAGATGTGACAGGTCTCGCACGCCCCGAGAGACCTGTTGCCGCCGCCGCGACGCATGGAGGTGCAGGTGGTCTTCAGCCAACAGCTACGCCGATTTTCACGCTGGTTACGCAGTGATATTGCGTCATCAGGTGGTTCGCTCTGCGCCCAGTCTTCGCCAATTGATGAAGGCCAGTGCCGCACAAGCGGTTCCAACGCTGCGCGGTCAAACGTTGCTCGTAAACGCTCGCGATTCATTTCGCTGGAAGCGATGGAGCCTCGTCTGACGATGACCGCTGACCCTATTTGGGTCGGTGGAGTTTATATTGAAGAGGACGTCGGCAGTGACCTTCACGGCGACTCGTTCCACATTACTTTCCTCGGTGGCGCCGAAGGAACGCAGCTCAAGCGCCTGATCATCGATGGCGATTTGAATACACCTGGTTTTGGCCTGGGCGATCTATTCTTTGATACCGTGGAAGCTGGTCTGGGGGCCGACCATGCGTTTGGATTTCAGATTACCAAATTGGTCACGGCTAATCCCAACGCAACGGTAAAGGCCACCGTGGTTGATGGATCGACCAAGTTGATTTTGGATTTCACCAACTTCACTGCCGGTGACCTGCTGGTCTTCGAAATCGACGTCGATGAAGTGCAAAGTTACGATCCCGCCGAGACCGATCTGGATGTGCTCAACTCGGGTTTCGATCCGATTACGTCGGGTGTTGAGTTCCAGAACTCGCTCTTCCGCGCCGAATTCGTGGCCCCACACTACGAAGATGTCACTGGACAGAACAAGTTTCTGAACCGTTACGATACGGTCTTGCAACCCACCGGTCTGCCACTACCCGCGGATGACTTCGGCGGCAAACGCGACCGGTCGGCCGGTACCGCAGTGCAATTGCAGCAAGTACCCAAGCCGATTTCGCTGGCCGGTATCGTCTACGTTGATAATAACTACTCGCTGACACTCGATAGCGGTGAACAGCGACTGGCCAACGTCGAGCTGGAATTGTTCCAACTGGTTAATGGCAGCTTTGTCTCGACCGGTTTCAAGACGGTCACCGATTCACAGGGTGCCTACTCGTTTGGTACGAATCTGAAATTGATGCCCGGCACGTACCAGGTGCGCGAAGCCCAACCGGCCGGTTACTTAAGCGTAGGTGCTACGACGGGTGTTATCGATGGCAGCACTCCGGTTGGTCAGTTGGTTGCTGGCAATCCAGACTGGTTGACGCAGATCGAAATACCGCTGGGTGATCAACATGCCACGCAATTGAACTTTGCCGAAGCCCAACCTGCGTCGATCTCAGGACGTGTGACAGTCGTACGCAACGGCTTTGACTGCGACGACGAAAATGCCACGGAAGAGCCACTAGCCGGCGTCACTGTGGAACTGGTCAACGCTCAAGGCGCTGTCGTTTCAACTACCAAAACCGACGCCAATGGTAACTACCGCTTCGACAATCTGAAAGCCGGTAGTTACACCGTGCGTGAAATAACGCCGACCGGATACTTGGAAGGCGATGCGCATGTGGGCACGATTTCCAATCGCATTGTCGGTCAACAAATCAACGGCAGCCAAATATCAGCCATTCAAATCAATGGTGGTAACCAGGGTGTCAATTACGATTTCTGCGAACTGTTGCCCAGCGACGTCAGCGGTCACGTCTACGTCGACCGCAACAATAATGGTGTGCGAGAAAATGGCGAGACGCCCATAACCGGCGTTACGCTGATCCTGTGGAACGCCAGTGGCGTAGAAGTAGGTCGCACGGTAACCAACGGCGAGGGCTACTATCAGTTTGACAATGTAATTCCCGGTGTTTATCGCATAACCGAGTTGCAACCTGCCGGCTACTTGCCGGGCAAAGCCGCGGCAGGCACCATCAACTCGGTACGCGTAGGTACCATCGATGCCACTGGTGACTTGATCGCGCAGGTGGCGATTCCCAGCGGTGTCAGCGGCATCAACTATGACTTCGGTGAAATCCTGCCAGGTTCGATCGCCGGTCGCGTCATCGTCGATACCAATGCTAACTGCATCATCGATGCGGTTGGTGAAATGCCGCTCTCGGGCGTCCGGATCGAGCTCCTGGATAAAACAGGTCAAATTCTGTCGACGACCTTCACCGATGCCAATGGCAACTACAAATTCGATGGTTTGATACCCGGCGAATACTCGGTACGTGAATCGCAACCGGGCGGCTATTTCCACGGTGGTCAATACGCCGGCAGTGGCGGTGGCAATGATGGTTCACAAGACCTCATCAGCCAGGTGATCGTCAATCCAGGCGATCACTTGGTCGACTACTTGTTCTGCGAGATTCCGCCAGCGGAATTGTCTGGTTTTGTGTTTGTTGATCGCGATGCAGATTGTCTATTCGATTCGGGCGAAGCGCCGATCGCGGGCACGCGCGTCACGCTTTACGATTCCAATGGCACGGCCATCGGTTCAACGACGACCGATGCCAACGGACGTTATCACTTTGGAAACCTGCGACCGGGTACCTATACGGTCCGCGAAGACCAACCGGCCGGCTACTTGCAAGGTGGACAGAAGGCCGGCAGCGCCGGTGGCAACGACACTGTGCCGGATGTGATCTCAGCCATCTCGATTGGTGCCGGTCAAATCCTGACCGACTACAATTTCTGCGAAGTCATCCCGGCGTCGATTCAAGGGCAAGTGTTCGTCGACTTGGACTTCGACTGCCTTCGCGACGCAGATGAACAACCGCTCTCCGGAGTGAAGATCGAACTGCTCAACGAGAGCGGACAGATCATCGCCACCACGTTTACCGACTCCAACGGGCAATACAGCTTTGTCGGCTTGAAACCAGGCACCTACGCAGTTCGCGAAACACAGCCTGAAGGATATTTTCAAGGTGGCACCATCGCACCGGCCAGCGGTGGCGATGTGTCGATCGAAGATTTAATCAGCTTGCTGGCCTTGGCCTCGGGCGATCAGATTCGCGAAGCCAACTTCTGCGAAGTGCCACCTGCCAAGATATCGGGCTACGTCTTCCAAGACGGTGGAGCGATCATCACCGATGACATTGACTCGGTTGATTTGAACACCGTTCGCGACGGCGTCCGCACCAACGACGATAGGCCGATTGGTCGCGTGCGATTGCAACTGCGTACGATTGCCGGAGCGCCGATCGATAGCTCGCGAGCGCTATCGGGCTTCTACACGACTCAGTACATAGAAGTCATTACGGATGCGAACGGTTATTTTGAGTTCGAAGGCCTGCGCGCTGGTACCTATAACATTTACCAGGTTCAGCCCGAAGGCTACTATGACAGTCTGGATACCCCCGGTTCGACCGGTGGATTTGGCGTTAACAAGAATCAGCAGAATGTCTCGCCGCAGTTTGAACTGATAATGCAGTCGCTGACGGCCGATGCCGCTACCAACCCGGGTTTCGATGGTTTGTTGATGATTGCGGTCGAGCCCAACCAACATTCGTTTGAAAATAACTTTAGCGAAGTTGTGACGATTGTTCCCCCGCCACCACCCGAGCCGCCCATTCCGGTTCCGCCCATCGATCGGCCAACACCGCCCAACGAGCGACCCGTGGTCTCGCCAGAAACCTTTATGGCTCTGCCGCCACTGATGTGGCAAGCACCGCCGTGGTTGCCGGTTGAGCCGTTGATCGGCGTGGCTTTGCGTACGCCGCCCTCCTGGCACTTGAGTGTCATCAACGCCGGTTATCCGCGCGGAAGTCGCGCGGGCGAACCAGCCACCGAAGAACAAATCGCTGAGCAGGCCGAACTGCTGGACGTATACGCGTGGGATGTCGAGGGTATCGAAGATTCGCGCTGGACTATCGTTAGTACCGGTCCGAAAGATCGTCCTGCAGTCAGTCGCATTTCGTTCCACGTGCCAGATGGCAAACCGATCGCCGGTGACTTCAATGGCGACGGCTTTGACGAACTAGCCTACTTTGTCGATGGCGAATGGTTCATCGATTTCAATGGCAACGGGGTGTGGGACGAAGAAGACATTTGGATTCGAATGGGTGACAAAGGCGATCAACCCGTTGTTGGCGATTGGGACGGCGACGGTAAAGATGACGTCGGTATCTTTGGTCGCAAATGGTCCAATGATGATCGCGCTATAGCCGCTGAACCAGGCTTGCCTGATCCCGAGAATCGGCGTCGCGCCAAGCCGAAAAACGTGCCGCCGGTGAAAGAGGAAGCTCCTGATGATCCACGCTGGATGAAACGCGGCAAACAAGCGACAGGCGGTCGAGCTGACTTGATCGACCACGTCTTCCGCTTCGGCAGCGATCGCGACCAGGCGGTCAGCGGTGACTTCAATGGCGATGGCATCGCATCGATTGGTGTCTTCCAAGATGGCAAGTGGACGCTGGATGTCGACGGCGATGGCCGTTTTACCGACGGTGTTGACCTGCGTGTTCAATTCGGTGAGGCCGGAGATATGCCGTTAGTCGGTGACTTTGATGGCGATGGCATCGATGAGATTGCCATCGTTCGTGGCCGACAAGTTATCGTCGACAACAATGCCAACGGTCGCATCGATGCGACCGACCAGGTTTTTGTGCTTGAAGACACCGGCGAAGTTATCGCCGGCGACTTCGACGGCGACGGCTCTGACGAAGCTGCCGTGTTGCGACCCACCGAGGCTCGTCGCACACTCGAAGCTCGCGGACAAGGCATCCCTCGAACGTAAGCCACATCTTTGAGCCTGAGCATGAGCTTGAGCTGGCCTGATCGTTTAACCCGTAGCCGTCAGGCTAGGCGAACCTGCTAACCAAGCACGCATTGAACTGGCTATGCTGGTTGATCCGGGGCGCAGAGTTGGTTAGAGGGTGATCGTTTAACCCGTAGCCGCCAGGCTAGGAGCACCCGCTAACCAAGCATGCGTTGACCTGGCTATGCTGGTTGATCCATGGCGCAGAGTTGGTTAGAGGTTGATCGTTTAACCCGTAGCCGACAGGCTAGGTGCACCTGCTAACCAAGCATGCGTTGAACTGGCTATGCTGGTTGATCCGGGGCGCAGAGTTGGTTAGAGGGTGCGCCTCGCCTGCGGCTGCGGGTTAAACGATTGCGTACGCTGTGGCTACGGGTTAAAAGATGTTATTCCTGCCGCTTCGGTGAAGCGATCGAACAGGGAACGCATGGCTGTGTAATGCACAATCTGCACCACATCCCGCGGGCTGGTCTGCTGAAGTGCTGCTGCCACTTGAGCATCGGTCAACACAACGGGCGAGGCGGCCAAGTTCTTAGCGACCGTCAACATGGCTCGATCTTTTGCCGATAAAGTGCCGGCTGCATCTGCGATCGCAAAACTATCTAGCTCCGCGATCTGCTCGCTGGTTTGGCCAGCTTTCTTCAAGCGAGCTTGTGCTTCAGCCAACGCGTACCAGGCTGCGTTTTGCCGCGCTATGACGTAAGCGATCTGCGCTCGTGTTAGGTCGTTCAAGTTCAACTCCTTTTCGGCGACCACAAAACCGGTTACTTGCCGTTTGCCTGCGATGGGGAAGTTGGCCAACAGCCGCATCCAAGCTGGCACATGATCGGCAGGGACCAACTCACCAAACGCCTGGCGTGTGTCGGCTTCGCTGGCCAGTGGCAGTCGCGCTTGACGCGTGGCGCAAGCTTGCAATCCTGCGGCAGTCGATAGCGAGGCAAGCTCGGCTCGACGATCGAACCTGGTGGGCAAGACGAGCTGGCCGGCGACGTCGGGCACGATGGCTACCACCTTGGATTTGAGCTTAGAGTAGGTTGGGTTGGTTTCGGTTAAGTACGAATGATGGTCGCCCGTATTGCCACCAAAGTTTCCGCCGCCGCTGGACTGCGGTACACCGACGCCTTCCTTCCAACGATTGATCGCATTGTTGCCGGCCACCGACAGAATCATCTCCAGAATCTGCAGGTCGTTGTAGTGATTACGGCAGGCATCGATATCGGCATCGGTCAGGCGATTGGGTTCAAAGGTTAGCTTGCGAGCCAACGCAAAAGCCACTTGCTCTTTTTCGGGGAACTGCGACCAGTCGCTATCGAGCATGGCAATTTGGTCGTCCGTCATACCTGTGGCCAACAGCTTCGATTCTTGGTGCCCCAAGCAATACTGGCAGTTGTTCACCCGCGAGGCGATCCAAAACAGCCGAGTCTTAAACGGATAGTCGAGTGTCAACGCTGGATCCGGCTCTTGTGTGAACCGATTGGCATTGGTGCTACTAGCAGTGCGGGCTGGGCTGCCGCTGAAGTTCAAATAACTTCGTGCACCTGCAGTCTTGGGCAAGTAGTTTTGCGTCAAGCGACCTTCATAACCCTGCAGGCGCGGATCAGTTGCCGCTGCTGATTCAGTTGCGTCTTGAGCTGGCAAGGGAATGCGCTCCTTGCGCTGCTTCATATCCTCCAGCAGTTGTTTCATCTCCGGTCGCGTCAAAGGCGTCGGGCGCGGTTGATCAATTGGTTCTTGACTAGAGCCAACTTCGGGTTGCCAAACAAATAGGGCGGTCAGGGTAACGAGAACAAACAAACGCGATATGGTCATTGCATATTTTCCTTAGAAATTAAGATTGATTAACCCACCTGCGGCACAGACTGGAACGCTGTGCAGATAGTCGACATCGATTTCACGTAGCCACCGCTGCCAAGCGGTGGAAATCGGATGCGCTAACGAGTCCACCGTCTGGCGACGGTGGCTACAGCCCAATGCTTATGGCGGGTATTCAAACTGATGCGGATAACCAATATGGGTCCGCTCATTCTCAAGCAGGACAAGCGAACCAGGAGTCCGATCATCCGCCAGCTGCGTAAGCACCATGCCTAAGAGTACGACGGGCACACGCACTGACGTGGGCGGGGCAAAAGTTTCCTGGGCTGGCAGGTCTTTGCGCGCCTGGCAGTCTGGACCATCACACGGCTCATCGCTCTGCCAGGGCACATACTTGATAACGCCGCGCTCGTAGATCCATTGCCCCAGAAACCGAAAATCGCGCACGTGACCACGCGAATCTTTCTCGATCCCTGGCTTGTGTGAGGAGGCGTATTGGCAACCCGCCTGCAACTCAGCCGGTGTCATTCCAGCTGCCACCAGCAGCAGGACGCTGACGAGCCAACAAGCGAATTGTGCGAGTGGTTTTAGCACGGTCGGTGACCAACAACCAAAAAGCGCAGGACCAAGAATCAGACGCGGTGAATAGTCGCAGACTAAAGTATACGCACATCTGGTGGGTATTGCTACAGTTTGACGCTGCCTGGGGAAAATGCAGAAGGACACACAGGCTGGAAGCCTATGCCACAGAAGAACACAGGCTGGAAGCCTATGCCACAATAGGCCAGGCAGATTAGATAAAGCTGTGCGGCGACGATTGTGAACTTGAGCCAATGCGTCTTGAGAATCGTGCGATTTTCTACCGATAGGCTGGTAATGACGGTCAGGTAGATTTTTATGAGGGAGCACGATGAATCAGTCGGTCGCAGTCGCGCGTCCCGAGCGTTGGGATCATCCGTTGGATCCGACGATGGCTGCGGAAATCGTCCGCTGGCTGATGACACAGCCTCCGTTTTGCGAGATGGAGCAGAGGTCGTTTGCTAGCTTCGCGACCCTGCCCGAGATTCTGCATAATGATTCTCGACTGATTAAATTAGCCGGCGGCGATGTGCTATTTCAGAAGGGCCAGTACGGTGGTAGCGCCTACCTGGTTCTCCGTGGCTCGGTCAGGATGTTCTTGGATGATGAACTGGCGGCCAACTCCGATCGCGGCGATGCCAGTCGCATGGATCGAGCCAAGAGTTGGTTGCAGTGGTTTGCCAAAGGTTCCCAGTCGCGGGAATCGCTGCCCGTAATAGGACTGCGCGATCGCGGCAGCGGAGCACGCGTCTTCTTGCAAGATGTACCTGGTGTCTTGGACCAGTACGATTCTACGGTCGCCGGTGATGGTGAGCTGATCGGAGAACTGGCCGCTGTGACGCGGGCACCGCGCGAGTTTACCGCAGTGGCCGAAACCGACTGCCTGGTATTGGAGATACGTTGGCAGGGGCTGAAACTGCTGCGTCAAAGTCCAGCCTTCAATGAATTGCTGGACCAACGTTACAAATCGAAAGTTCTCAAGGCACAGTTGCACCAAACTCCGCTGCTGGAGAATGTGCCCGATGAGCATTTGGACCAAGTGGTCGCTCATACGCGACTCGAGTCGTTCGGTGACATGGAATGGTATGCCGATTTCAAGGCCGCGTCTTCGGTCAGCCCCACAGAACGCATCAGTCGAGAACCACTGATCGCATCCGAAGGGACCTACGCGGTTGGTTTGTGGATTCTGCGAGGTGGCTTTGCGCGGTTGAGCGTTAGCCAGGGAGCGGGACATCGCACGCTGGCATATCTCGGCAAGGGCATGATCTTCGGCTTGAATGAGTTAGCTCACAACTGGCGAGAACCATCGGACGACTCCTCGCTACCGTATCAACAGTCGCTCCGCGCGATTGGTTATGTCGACGCCCTGTGTATCCCCAAACAAATTGTGCTGAAACATATACTGCCGTTTGTGCCAGCGGCCCAATTGCCCATGCGCATTGTTTCTCCGCGGTATCGCTTCAATCAGCCGGTGCTGGAAGTCACGGCGGACCAGGATGCCAGTGGTTTGGAAACTGGGCTGCTGGAGTTCATCGTCGAGCAGCGTTTGATGAATGGTCGCTCGGCGATGGTCATCGATACCCTGCGATGCACACGCTGCGATGACTGCGTGAAAGCGTGCGCTACGACGCATCACGATCAGCCGCTGTTCGAACGTCGCGGTGCACAATATGGTCAATGGCTTTTTGCGCAGGCGTGTATGCACTGCGAAGATCCAGTCTGCATGATTGGATGTCCCACGGGCGCAATCCACCGCAGTCCGACCAGCGGGCAGGTTCAGATTAACACTAGTACCTGCATCGGTTGTAAATCATGCGCTGAAAGTTGTCCGTACGAGAACATTCGCATGGTCGAGGCAACGGATCGAACTGGTCGCAAGTTGATCGATAAACAAGGCCTGCCGATCTTGCAAGCATCGAAGTGCGATATGTGCGAAGGGGCAGGGGGGAAGCCGGCGTGCCAGGCCGCCTGTCCGCATGATGCACTGGTGCGTATCGATATGAGTGATCCGGGAAGGATAGGTGCATGGCTGCAATCCAAGGTCGGCTAAGCGCCCTGCGCTGGCGTCGGGTGCTCGCTCTCAGTTTTACGCTCGTCTGTGTGGCTCTATCCTGGGTGGTGCTGCAAGCGATTACGCTGTCGCTTGGTGACCCGGCCATGACCACTGGCTGGACCTTGTTGACTGCCACACTCGGTTTATATGGTCTGGGTTGGCGGAAAAAGAACATTGGGCGACAACTGGGTTCGGTAGCTGCGTGGCTGCAGGTGCACACTTATCTGGGCATATTCGCCTTGGTAGTGTTTGCACTGCATGTTGGCTGGACGATTGAGGGACCATTTGAACTTGCGCTCGCCGGCATGTTTCTGTTCATATCCGCTTCTGGTGGCCTGCTGCTCTGGTACAGTCGTCGCGTGCCCAAACTATTGTCCGTGGTCAAACGCGACTTGCGGTTGGAAGATATTCCGCAATTGCAGCATCAACTGGCCGAAGATGCGCATGGGATCGTGCTGCACTGTGCCGAATCGGTCGCCGGTGGTCCCCTCACGGAGTACTATCAGCGGCGACTATTAAACTTCTTTGTCTCGCCGCGCAGCCTCTTTTATCGCTGCTTGCCTACGGGCGTCAAGCGACGTCAATTGCTGCGCGAACTGGAGGACTTGGATCGGTACTTGGATGCGCCCACGCTAATCCAGCGCCAGGCGCTCTCGCAACTGGTGATCGCGAAAGACGACACTGATTTTCATGCAGCTCTTCAGAAGCGTCTGCGGATGCTTATGACCACTCATGTGGCACTGACCTGGACCCTGTGTCTGCTGATTGCCTTGCACGTGGTGCTGGTCCTGCGATTCTCGGGAGCGATGGTATGAGCCAGTTTGAACCATCTGCTAATTTGCCAGCCAAGCCACGGTGCGATGTTACAGCCCAGCGCGCCAAGCCTCACGTCGATTGGGTATGTGGCTATGCCCAGGTAGGAAATTGCTGCCAAAGTGGCCCAACTGCCGATGGTCGCTGTGGACGTTTGCTACAGCGCAATATCGCATCGCACCATGATGTCGCGACGCACAATGATACCGCTGAGGACATGACGCCCTGTATTCCTCGGCGTGGGCATCGCCGGCGGCGCGAAGCGTTGAAAGTCAACCTCGCGGTTATGATCGGCGGCTTGCTACTTTTATGTTTGACGCTACCAACGCGCGAAGCGCTGTTCGTACCTGGCGAACTTTCCGGCAAACATGCGCAGATCTTAAATAACACACTGGTGTCGCAGCGCTGCAGTTCTTGCCATCCGACTGTCCATGACCATCAACAGCACGAGAATCAACCGAAGCCAACCAGTTCCAATTGGTTTACCAGGGCGGCTTTGGAAACGGCGCACGGACTGATCGAAAATGACGGTCGCCAAGATAAACTATGTATGCAGTGCCATCAGAGCCACATGCCACTGGCCGCAGCCCGCCTGGCTCACGACTTGACCTCTGAGCAATGGAAAACGCTACGAGCCGATCAGCAGCCGCCGGCCTGGCAATTGGTGAGTACCGCCAGTGGCGAGTCTGGGCAGGTGGCCGACTTGGCTGATAGTACCAAGCTAACCAGCTGCGCGATGTGCCATATCGAACATCATGGCCGCCAATTCGATTTAAAGCTGATGAGTGATGCACGTTGTCAAGCGTGCCACCAGAAACAATTTGAGAGCCTGGCATCTGGCCATCCAGAATTCACCAATTTCCCAGTCGATCGACCGCGAGCCCTGATGTTCTCGCACTCGCGGCATCTGGGTGAGCATTTCGCCAAGAAGAATCGCGACTTTGACTGCAAAGCCTGTCATATCCAGGCTGGCCAGAGTGGTCCCTATGGCACAGTGGCTCGCAGTTTGAGTTTTGAAAACGCATGTGCCAGTTGTCATGAGGCACCGATTCGAGCGGCCAGTACTGAAGGTTGGGCTGTGCTACAGGTGCCGAGCATCGATTCCGCTTCGATGACCCACGATTCAGAACTTGCCCACTGGCCCAGCCTGGCTCGGTACGGTTTTGAGGGGCAAGTATCACCGGTTCTGAGAGCCCTGCTGATGGCCGATGAATCCGTGGCCGCGCAAATTACGAAAGTCCCGGCCAGTGGCAAAATAGTTGATGTATCAACTATTTCTGAAGTGCGGGCTCAAGTGGCCGAAACGATAGCCGTGGCCACCAAGAAGCTGATCGAAGAAACGGCCCGCGATGGCCAGGCAGCTTGGGTCCGTCGCCTGCAAAAGGTTACCCAAACGAAGTTAGGACGGCAGCTGACCGAAGCGGAAGTTTCGCTGATCGGCAAAATGTGCGGCGGTCTGCCACCCGACCTATTTCGCCTGGCTGTGCAGAATTGGTTTAGCGGCCCTGATTCGCTAACACAAAATTCGGCTGGAGCGTTGGGCTGGCGGTTGACCTCGACAACTCGCACGATTCAGACAGCTGGTCAGAGTACCGCTGGCGATGATCTACTGGGTGACGACTCGAGCCCACCGGGCGATGAATCGGATCTGCTGTTGGGAGGCAAAGAGACCCTAGCCGAACAAACACAGCCCGCGGAACCTACGAAGCTATCACCCGTCAAAGGCGCTATTCATGTTAGCGGCGGCGGATGGTATGTGGATGAAGCGACTGTTTCGATTCGATATTTGCCCACCGGTCATGCGGATCCCGTACAGTCGGCGTGGATACAGTGGTGGAGCTTGATCGAGCCGAATGCTCCGAAATCAAACAACGCTTACATCGAAGGCACACCAGCCTCGCAGGCCAGCATGATCCCTGGTGGATGTACGCAGTGCCATCAATTCAGTGGCAGTCAGCTCGATCTGAGCGCGTTCCGAATTCGCCAACGTAGTCGCGCCGACAAGGAGTTTACCAAGTTCAATCATACACCTCACCTCGCCCTACCAGCGATGAGCGATTGTCGTTTTTGCCATGAACTGGCCCCGAGCGGCTCGGCCCCGTCCATACCCGCCAACAATGACAGATTGGTTAGCCTCAAACCGCTTCTCCAGCGCCCGCAGACCACCAGCGAATTTGCCAGTATGAGGCTGCAACAATGTGCCTCGTGCCATCGCCCGGGCGGAGCCAACGACGGCTGCCTGCAATGCCACAATTATCACATATCCGAAGTCAACAACCCGTAGCCGAAGTCGCCAGACTTTGGACGTGTCACCCGTAGCCGAAGTCGCCAGACTTTGGACGATTCATAGTTACGCCTCCAATCTCTGGCGAGATCGGCTACGGCAGCAGCTACGCATCCAATCGCTGGCGAGATCGGCCACAGCTGGGCCTCGGCGATCCTTAGCAGACTGGATGCAGGTGAGCTAACGTACTAGAATTAAGGCGACCCACCTTTTAATCCAGGATGCTCACCTATGGATCCCCGTCTGGAACGACTGCAACTGTCGACGCGTCGTCATTTCTTGCAACAAGGTTCCTTATCGCTCGGTGCGCTCACCCTGGCGGGTTTAATGAATCCACCGGCCAGTGCCGCGCCTAATTCGTTGCCCAAGCCGCATCATCCGGCTCGAGCCAAACGCGTTATCTACCTGCACATGACCGGATCACCACCGAACCTGGATCTGTATGACTACAAGCCGGAACTGGTGAAACGTTCGGGTGAAGATTGTCCGCAAAGCTTTCTGCAAGGCCGTGAGTTTGCGTTTACCAGTGGCGTGCCGAAACTGCTGGGCACCCCGCGCACCTTCGTCCCCTGTGGTCAATCGGGCATGTTGCTATCGGATGCCATTGGCAAGATGCATCGTGTTGCGGACAAGATGTGTTTGATCCATTCGATGAACACGGATCAATTTAATCATGCCCCGGCAGAACTATTGATCTATACGGGTTCGCCGCGAGCTGGTCGACCTTCGATGGGTTCATGGGTGACCTATGGTTTGGGGTCAGAGAATGAGAACTTGCCGGCGTTTGTGGTGCTGATTTCCAGCGGCGTGCAACCCAACGGTGGCAAGAGCTCGTTTGGTAGTGGTTTTCTGCCCAGCGTTTATCAGGGCGTGCAATGTCGTTCGCAAGGTGATCCGGTACTCTTTGCTTCCGATCCGCCGGGCATGGACCGAACCCTCCGACGCAAGACGCTCGATGCGCTCAGCGAACTCAACCAACTGCAAGCCCAGACGATGGGGCATCCCGAAACTCAAACTCGTATCGCGCAGTATGAACTGGCGTATCGCATGCAGACCAGTGTGCCAGAAGTCATGGACATCTCGCGCGAGCCGCAACATGTGCTGGATGCCTATGGTGCTAAGCCGGGAGCCAGTTCGCTAGCCAACAACTGTCTGCTCGCCCGCCGACTGGTCGAGTCTGGAGTGCGATTCGTGCAGCTATTCGACTGGGGCTGGGATTTCCATGGTACGGGTGCCGGTGAAGGGCTGACCAGTGGCTTGACCACCAAGTGTGCAACGATGGACCAGCCGATTGCGGCCCTGATCGAAGATCTCGAGCAACGTGGCCTGCTAGATGACACGCTGATCGTATGGGGTGGCGAGTTTGGTCGCACGCCGTTTCGCGAAGGCCGCACGGCCAAGAGCGATATCTTGGGGCGCGATCATTACCCGGATTGTTTTTCAATGTGGATGGCCGGTGGCGGAGTCAAAGGCGGATTCGACTATGGAGCCACTGATGAACTCGGATTCGGCGTCGTCGAGAATCGCGTCCATGTGCATGACTTGCAAGCTACGATTTTGCACTTGCTAGGCTTTGACCACACTCGATTGACCTATCGTTTCCAAGGCCGTGACTACCGCCTGACCGACGTTCATGGCCAAGTAGTCGAAGCCCTGTTGGCCTAACGCCGTAGGCGTTAGCCTCGCTTTCGACCTAAGCCGTAGGCGTTAGCCTCGGTTATTGGGCGTTTGAGTGGGAACCGGGGCTAACGCCCTCGGTTTAGGGGACGCCTATGCCACACAGGCTGGACGCCTATGCCACAATTGGGTTATTACATCAAAGCTATGGCTACGCCGCAGCACTCCAAAAACCGCGACTAACGCCCTCGGTTAAGTGGGAAACGGTTATGCTTACACCCTATGAATTTTCCTTTATCGTTGAGTGTGGTTTCGTTCGTTTTGCTAGCTGTGGGGGCGATGGGGGTAGGGTTCTCCAAGAGCGGTTTCTCTGGAGTGGGCATGATCCATGTGCTGATCTTTGCCTATGTGTTTGGAGCTAAAGATTCGACTGGCATTTTGCTGCCGCTACTGATCGTCGGCGATGTACTGTCGGTCCGGCAGTTTGGTAGAGAGGTCGACTGGCATTATTTTCGGCGGCTACTTTTACCTGCTCTGATAGGTGTGGTGATCGGCTGGAGCCTAATGAGCGTTCTGAGAGAGAGTGCCTTCAAACCGATCGTGGGCAGCTTGATTCTGATTCTGTCAGGCATGCAAGCGATTCGTATTTGGCGACCGAAGCTATACGAGCAGGTGCCGCATTCACGCTGGTTCGCTGTGTGCCTGGGGTTGATGGCTGGCGTGACCACCATGCTTGCCAATGCGGCTGGACCAATTGTGGCCTTGTACCTGTTGGCGGTATCGCTACCCAAGTTTCAGTTGATTGGCACCAGCGCCTGGTTCTTTCTGACGCTGAATGTTTTCAAGATCCCGTTTAGCGCTTCGCTGGGTTTGATTGACGGGGAAACACTAGTGCTCAATGCGCTCTTGGCACCTATGGTTGCTGTGGGCTTGCTGGCTGGCAGAGCGCTGGTACAGAGAATCAATCAACGCACCTTTGATTCGCTGCTATTGATTGTGACCGCGCTGGCGGCGCTGAGACTGGTGTCATCTTGAAGTGCTTAGGCAGGTAGCCACCGCTGCCAAGCGGTGGAAAATCAAGCGTAACTCGTCCATCGTCTGGCGACGGTGGCTACGTGCTTACATATAGCGATAAGCTTCGACGCCCATCATGATGCAGGCCAAGAGCATGAAGATGGCCGACGAGATCAGCATCACTGTGTAGACCGAGTAAGGCTGCTTGGGTGCTGGTGCGTTCATCGAACTGAATTCCTGGTTTGAATTCCTGAGTTGAATTCAGCCGGAGCCGAATTCTGGACGGTGTAGAAGTGATGTAGGGTTGCAAAGCTTAGGGTTTGGGGCGATTGACGTAACGTTCGCCGAGTTTGGAATCGACTCGGTCACCCACGACGATGAAGCCCTTGGCATGTTCGGGCAGAATTTTGGCAACGGACTTGTCGGCCTCGCTGCGGGTGACTTCGACTTTACCCAAGTAGGCTCCGCCGCGATAAACATCCAGTTCGTGGCCGATACGAATGCCGTCGTCCAGACCGATCGATAGTTCAACCTTGTTATTCCCGACTGCGGTGACCACGCCGTTAACTGCAGGCGCGCCGTCGAGTTTTGTTTTGGGAGTGATGCCGAGAATCGTCAGTTTCTCTTCGGCTGCAGTGAAGTTGCGCGCCAATTCATCCGATTGCTGCTTGAGCGTTTGCTTCTCACCTTGAGTCCGAACCAATTGATCGTAGGTATTGGTGGCCTTGCGGTACTGGATGTCGCGATCCTGCCGCGACTGCACCAGTTGCTTACGCAGTTCTTCATTCTCGTTGGTGCGCGCCGACAGTTCTTGTTGAGCAGCAGTTTGATTGGCGACCAGCAAAGTGTTCTTAGCCTGTTCGGCACTCAGCAAGGCTTGCTTGGCCTTCAGTTCAGCATCACGCTGTGCCAGCAACGTTTCCAAGGCAGATACTGTAATGCGTCGACCGAGTTGCTCGGTGGCCTTTTCATCTTGCAGGCGCTGATTAGCGTCGGCCAGTTCTTTCGTCTTGGCTTGCTCTTTCTGCAACTGAACCTTCAAGCCACTGCTCTTGTTCTCAACCAAGTCGCGATAGTTGATGTGCTTGGAATTGACCACCACCGACAGGATGAAAAACATCACGCTGAAGATGAGCACGATGAAGGTGAAGACTTTTCCGATGAATGTCATGCCTGCTTACCTTACGTGGTCTGCAATTGTTTTGGGGAGGTCACTGCCGATCGCCAGTCAAACAACTGGCGTCAACTATTTCCTGCGTCAGAAGAATAGCCTAATCGGTGATATCGAGCCGTCGAGGCACTCGTATCGGATGGTCGTGAACTATTTCGATTTTTCTAGATGCGATGAGCCAATTGCAGAGGGAGACAAGTTGTGCTGCTAGTGCAACTATAATTCTCGAAACGTCAAAAAGTCAATGAAAAGTAAGTTTGGGTCGGGTATTTGTGAGCAGGGAGCAAAGGGTTAGCGAATGTCCGAGGGTGACAAATCGCTGTTGGGTGCGGTCGGCGCGTTGCCGGTCAACTGTTCGTATTGCGATTTCAAGGTGCGATGATCACCCTGCAGTTTCAACAGGTCTGAATAGGCCAGTTGGTATTTGCCGAATAGTTCATCACGCTGAGCCTTGGTCTGATTCAATTGCTCGCGAGTATCGTCGGTTTGCTTGCCCGCGGCCGACAAATCATCCTGAGCGGTCTTGGATGCGATCGCCAGTTGATTCAGTTCTCGTTGCTTGGTTTCGAGGTTTTGCTCGGAACTGCGAACGTCGAAAGTCAGCTGTTCCAGTTCGACCTGCAGAGCGGCCAAGGCAGCTTGTCGCGAAGCAATTTCCAGCTCGATGGCCGCCTTTTGCTTCTCGATTTGCTCGGTCAAATCGCTAACACGCGACTGCAATCGCTGCGCAACCGCCTTCAAACCAGTGTCCGGATTATTGAGAATCGGGGCGTAATTGACGTAGGTCAAGTTCGCCATCACGGCAATAACGAAGAAACCAATGCTCAGCAGCATCAGGATCGTCGTAAAGATCTTACCCAATTTGGTCATGCAGATCACCTTCGCGGCCGGGTGTGGTTGGACCAGAGGTCTTCAACCTGTGTGTCCTCAAGTCGTCAGCTTAATTGGGCAAGCTAGGTAATGTCAACGAATTGGGGGCCGTTCAGGTGGTTTTCAGTCAATCCGGTGATGGATTATGCCCCCTCTAATCCCGAATTGGACACTGTCCACACTGCTTACAAAGTGAATCGTTGGATGCGGTGGTTCATGGAATCGACCACATGCAGCGCTCCTTGGCCATCGATTTCCAATGCCCAGGGGCTGGCAAACTGGCCGGGGCCATTGCCAGGCTCACCCCACATATCCAATGATTTACCGGTTCGATCGAAACGCTGAACTCTGTGGTTGCCCATCTCTACCACTAGCA
This sequence comes from Rania fehmarnensis, assembly GCF_056494185.1. NCBI lineage: Bacteria > Pseudomonadati > Planctomycetota > Planctomycetia > Pirellulales > Pirellulaceae > Rania > Rania fehmarnensis. Next base: position 5,805,544 of record NZ_CM151398.1, on the reverse strand, counting down.
GGCTGCCGTCGCGATCGATGACCATGCCGTAGGGAAAGTGCAGTTGCCCGGGCAGGCTACCGAACTGGCCGAACCACGACACCAACTTGGGCTCGGTGCCGCTGAGATCAAATTGCATGATGCGATGATTGTGAGAATCGGTGATCCACAGATTATTTTCTTGGTCCACGATTAGACATTGTGGGCGATCAAAGGCGTCCAGCTCGTTTCCGTGTCGGCCCCAACGCCGCACGAAATTTCCTTGGGCATCGAATTCCTGGATCTGATCCAGTTCGCCATATTGACCGGCCAAGATGTGACCGCGTTTATCTTGAACGACGTCGGTAACAAAGTGAAATTGAGCGGGCTCGTTGCCCAATGTGCCACCGATGGTTTTTTCCGGCAGCAGAGTACCGTCAGCTAAGTAGTTCAGCAATCGATAGTAATGCGTATCGGCCACCAGCAGCGAGCGATCTTCGGCTATGGCCAGGCCGGTGGGGCGCCCGGCGTAGATTTCCGGAGTTCGCCAACCGCGCTGGAAGTTGCCATCTCGATCGTAGACCTGGATTCGGCCGAGGCGGTCGACCACAAATATTTGGTTGATAGGATCGATCGCCATGGCGCGGGGCTTGTGAAAGCGGCCAGCTGAGGTCCCCATGCGTCCCCAAATAAGCTCAGGCTCGCGCAAAGCGCCATGTTTCCTACCCGCGCAGCCGGCAAAGGCCAGCGTTGAGAGGACCGAGCCGCCCAAAACAGCCAAAACCCAGCGGCTGGAGGATTCCAAGGCCACGCGGCGCGTCAGTTTATTGTCTTCTCGTCCCTCCACAGGGGGCAGGACAGTTTCAGCCATACTGATCTCCACTTATACTAGCGCTTATCATTATAGTGAATGGCGGTCGCGATTGCCCCTCCTCGCGCCCCACAGGACAGCGCCCCCGACGAGCCGCCTTAGAAGACACAAAACTATTCATGGCCAGGATCCTGGATTGGAAACGCAGCGAAGACACGCGCGATATCGTGCATGTCATCGTTCAAGCCCTTGTGGAAGGACGACTTGTTCTGGCACCCTCGGAAACGACCTATTGGTTGTTGGCCAGTGGGTTATCGTCGCGCGCCGTCGATGCCCTGATGAACTTTCCCGAGCGAGTGCTCGACCGAAAACCTGTCCTGTTGCTCAGATCCAGTAGCGAAGTGTCCGATTACGTCCCCGACATTCAACGGGTCGGCCAGCGTATCGCCTGTCGCGGTTGGCCCGGCCCACTGGGAATTGAGTTTCCACTGACATCCAATCAGTCGCTTTTTGGCCGTTTGCCCAGCCCTGTTCAGCAACATCTAGTGATCAACGATCGATACATCACGATGCATGTGCCAGCCCATCAAGCCATCGTCGAAGCCCTGCAATTGTTGCCGGGACCGGTGGTGGCCACACCTGTCAAAGGTGCCAATGGTCAACCCTTGATCGATGCCTCCCTAGCGGCAACGCAGAACGCCGACGACAACCTGGCTTTGGTAATCGATGACGGGGCGACGCATTTCGGTGGTTTGCCAACCGTGATGCGTGTCGATGGCCACGAGTGTTCGACGCGGGCAGCAGGCGTGTTGGACCAAAATGTTCTGGTCGGACTTGGCCAGCTAGTCGTGCTGATGGTGTGCACGGGTAACACATGTCGCAGTCCCATGGCCGAGACACTGCTCAAACAGCAACTCGGCATGCGATTCAAAGATTTGTTCGAGCCCAACAAGCCTCCACCAGCAATTGCGATTTCAGCCGGCCTGAGCGCTTATCCGGGCGGAGCTGCCTCGCCCGAAGCGGTCACCGTGATGAGTTCACGCGGATTGAGCTTGAAAGAACACCAAAGTCGGCCACTGACCCAACGACTGCTTCGACAGGCTGACTTGGTTTTGACGATGACCAATTCGCATCGACACGCAATTGTCAGTCGCTGGCCCGAAGCGGCATCGAAAACCTTTTTGCTCAGCCGCAATGGACGCGATGTGGCTGACCCGTTCGGCGGTCCAGTACCCATGTACGCTTCTTGCGCCGAAGAGATTGATTCGTTTCTGAAGAACTGGGTTAGTTGGATCGACGAGAGTTGGTTGCCGCGCTGGCAATCGGTCAGCAACCAGGCCGTGGCATAAACAATTCTTTCATTCGATTTTTGAGACAGCCATCATGCGCATCGCCATCGGAAGCGACCATCGCGGAGTTCAAGTCAAGTCAAAGCTGATTACCGCTTTGGAAAACCTCAAGCATTCAGTCGAAGACTGTGGCACACAAGGCGAAGATAGCGTGGACTATCCCGACTATGCGCGCGAAGTCTGCTTGAAGATCTTCAACGGTACAGTGGATCGCGGCATTTTGATCTGTGGTACCGGTATCGGTATGTCGATTACCGCCAACAAATTCCCCGGCGTGCGCGCAGCCAGTTGCAACGACGAAGTTATGGCTGAAATGTGCCGCCGGCATAACGATGTCAATGTACTTTGTCTGCCCGGTGACTTGATCGGTAATCGACCGGTAGTCGACCTGGTCCGCGTATGGCTCAATACCGCTTTCGAAGGTGGACGCCACGAGCGACGCCTGCAGAAGATTACCGAAATCGAATCGCTGCACACACCGTCGAATAAACCCGCCGCTTCATAGAGATGTGCAACATTTTATGTTCGCCTCGCCTGTAAATCGTTTAACCCGTAGCCGCCAGGCTAGGCAATCGCAGCGATTGTCCTCGCGTGGCAAAGTCACTATGTTGAGCACGCTGAGGCCAAGTGATAGCAGCGATTGGTTAGCAGGTTCTCCTCGCCTTCGGCTACGGGTTAAACGATGTAGCCGCCAAGGCTAGGCTACAATCGCAATCCAGGCGGCACAAGAAATCTCTCCAGCCAGCCAAAGAACGCTTGAACACCTAGCGCTAGCAGCGCTGCGGGAACCGCGCCTTGTAGGATCAGGCTGATGTCGGCCAATCGAATGCCTGTCAGGATCGGCTGGCCGTAACCGCCGGCGCCAATCAGTGCGCCAATGGTAGCCGTGCCTACGTTGATCACCGCCGACGTCTTGATGCCAGCGAGGATCTGGCGCGAGGCCAACGGCAACTCGATCAATCGCAGCCGAGCTGCGTCGGGCAACCCTAGGGCCAACGCTGATTCGTGAATACTCTCTGGCAAGGAAGTTAATCCGGTATAAGTACCACGCACGATCGGCAACAGGCTGTACAAGAACAAGGCGACAATCGCTGGCAATGTCTCCAAGCCCAAGATGGGAATCATGAATACCAACAACGCCATCGAAGGGATTGTCTGGATGATGCCAACCACGCCCAGAATGATTTGGCCTGCCGCCGGTCGCTTGTAAGCATAGATTCCCAGAGGCAAGGCGACCAGGATCGCCATCGATAGCGAGATGCCGACTAGTTTAAGATGTTGCCAGGTGTTACGCAGTAGCGCCATCAAGCGGCGCTGGAAGCGCGAGTTGGAGACTTGGGCTAGCGCCAGGTCCTGATCGATCTTGGCATGCAAGAAATCGATCGCGATCTTGTTTTCGGGAATGTGCTTCAGCCGCGAGTCGGCATTCATGGCTGCCATGGTGGGACTGTCGATCTTGCCCTCGAGCAGTTGGAACGCTTGGATTACATCTGGAAAACGTTCTTTCAGATCCGCGCGGTACACAATGAGGGCTTCGTACTTCGGGAAATGTTTGAGGTCATCCTCGAGCACTCTCAGTTTGTAAGATATGATCTCCGGGTCAGTCGAATACAAGTCGATCACATCGATCGAGCCGCCAGCCAATCCGCGGTAAGCCAGGCTGTGATCAAGACTTTTGACTGCGTATTCTGGCAGCGAATAGCGAGTCTGCAGTCCACTCCAACCATCGTTGCGTTCGATAAACTCGTCAGAGAATCCAAAACGCAGGTTGGGATGATTGCGCAACTCAGAGATCGACTTGATCTTCAGTTCGGCCGCTTTCTGCTCGCGCATGCCCAGTGCGTAAGTGTTATTGAATCCCAGGGGAGCGGTGGCCAGGATACCTTGTTTGTGGATCGCTGTGATGATTTGCGAAAGTGTCTCGGCATTCTTGCCATCCAGGATTTCATATTTCAAGGTGCCTGAGTATTCCACATAGGCATCGATCTCGCCCTTCAACAAGGCTTTCCACAGAATTTGCGTGCCACCCAATTCGGCCAGGTGCTGCACTCTGATTTCCTTGTCGGCGGCGAACTGCTTGCATCCAGCCAGCGCCGTGAGCATCTCGCCCAAGATCACTGATTCGGTAAAGCTCTTGGAACCGATGCGAATCAGTTCATCAGCCACAGCCGTGGACCTACTCAACAGGCAGAGCATGCAGCAAATGATCCATCCCATGCGGTTCATGATGGTATCTTTCGAGAGTTGGGAGCGCGCTGCGCAGTGATAAATCGCGTGACGAACTCTTCGGCCGGATGAGCGTAGAAGTCTTCGATCGCCCCGCGCTGCACAATGCGTCCTCCGGCCATCAGAATAACGTCGTCGCCGAAAAACCCGGCCTCACCCATATCATGGGTTACCAGCACCACGGTCTTCTTGAGGCTGACAAAAATGTTCTGCAGATCCGCCTGCAAGTCATACCGCACCAGCGGGTCCAGCGCACCCATGGGTTCATCCAGCAACATGAGCGGAGGATCTAGAATCAGGGCGCGCATGATGGCCACTCGCTGACGCTGGCCACCTGAGATTTGCACGGGAAAACGCGCCAAAGCATCGCCCGGCAATTTGGTCAGCTCAGAGAGTTGGTCAATCTTTTGCCTGAGCGCCGACTCGTCCATCGTTCTTAAGTAGCGTGGCATGAGCGCCAAATTGTCATAGACACTCAAGTGAGGAAATAGGCCACCGTCTTGCAAGACATAGCCCATACGGTGACGCAGTTTGAGTACGGTCTCGGGTGTCAACAGTTGGCCATCGAAATGGATGGTACCTTGATCGGGAACGATCAGTCCCACCAGCATCCGCAGCAAGGTTGACTTGCCACAACCGCTGGGTCCAATCAGTACAACTGTCTTACCTTCACCGATCTCCAGCGTAGTGGGCTGGAGCACGATGGTGCTATTGAACGACTTTGAAACCTCGGCCAGTTTCAGCATGCGTTACCTTTATGCTCAATCTTTCGGGGTCCAAAACTTAGAAACTTGCCAAGGCCGCAGACGAAGAGCGGTCGGCCAGTCCTCGCTTGGCCCGTCTAGCATAGCAATCGCAGCGGTGGGCATGTCGAGCGCCTGGCCAGTCATGTGCCCAACCAGTTCACTTAATCCCGGATTGTGACCGACCAGCATAATGGTAGGCCAGTCGACGTGCATGGCGGAAACATGTCCCAGCATGGTCGCCACGCTCGCCATGTACAGCTGTTTTTCCCAGACGATTTGACCTGGGTATTCCCAGGCGGGCAGCAAGAGAGCTAAGGTTTCTCGCACCCTGGCAGCCGTGCTGGCCACAATTATGTCCACATCGATACCAGCAGCCTTCAGTCGCTGGCCCATCAGCGGCGTAGCCTGTCGACCACGCTCGTTGAGCGGTCGATCGTAGTCCTGGCTGCCTGGGTCGCTCCAACTACTCTTGGCATGACGCATGATTAGCAAACGGCGCGGGGCCGGCGAGGCTGGCGACTGGCTCATGTCAACTCTTCAATGCTGTAGATAATGCGGTCGATTATTTCGTCTGAAGTTTGTGGATTGAAGATAACCGCTTTCCAAGCCGGAATCTCGCGACCGCCGGGTGTGTATCCGAAGTTTGTCGTGAATCCCAGTCGAGCATCCAGCGTCGGATCGATAATCTTCTCACGCTTGTCAAACAAACGACGGACCTCAGCGCAGTATCGTTGAACTTGAGTGTCGGACAACTGGCCTTGAACCAATTGCGCATAAATCTCATGGGCATTGCGCCCTTTGGGCAGCACCCACCAGTTGACGCTGGGTCCGTAGGTGCCAGCGTTGAGCACTTTGCAATATTCGAGCTCGGACAGTTTGGCTTTGAGCCGATTGGCCAACTCCAACGAACGGGCCACCAGCATCTGCCAGCCTTGCATGCCGATCGCATTCAGTGAAGCCATCACGCAATAGGGACCAATTGCTGGTCGCGAACATTCCAGCGTAAAGAGCGCTGGATCGCGCCGCACATCGGCTTCCGAGAAGTAAGGCGTATCATGGACACTACGCGCGAGATACTTCAAATCTTGACGACGATTCACAATAAAAGCACTGCTTGGATAATGTCCGCGGCCCATTTTATGAAAGTCCAACGTCACACTATCAGCACTGCGCAAGCTTATGCACTGCGTCTTCAAGTAGTCGACATTCTTGAGAATATCGGCGTCCAATTGCAGTGCATTGATCGCCGTGTCATATTCCGCGAGAAAGGTCATTGCCCAACCGACTGCCGCATCGACATGCAGCTGCGGCACTGGTACCGAGTAGCGCTGTGCGCAAGCTTCGATGATCTTGCGGATAGCGGCAACATCATCGATACCAAAGCCATCGGTCGTACCAAAAGTGGCGGCTACATAGGCGACCTTGGTGCCCGACTGGTACAGTTCGAGCAGTTTTTCTTCCAGTACATCCAGACGCATGGCCAGGTTCTCATCCGTCGGGATTTCAATCAGCTGCTCCGTGCCCAGTCCGAGCCAACCGGCAATCGTCAGATTGGAGTAATGCCCTGCTTGTGAACATATGCCGACGACGCGATCTCCCGATAGACCTGTGCGCATCGCATTGGGCAGAACCTTTTCAATGCCGATCTTGGCCCCGTACAAGTTGGAAATCGTGCCGCCGATCGTAAAGACGCCCCAAGGGTCGGTGGTGTGGTAAAAGATGAGGTTTGCCAAAGCTGTAATGGCTTTGACCTCCAGTTCATTGCTACGCTGACTGTAGCGATCGGTGCACAGGTTAGGGTTTTTGAGCAGGCAAGCGATCGCACCGATCAGCGAAGCCTGGTTGGCGGGGCCGCGCACATTCTCTAGATGCAGCGGACTATTCCAACTGTCAGTACCCCAGAAATAAGGAAAGATGGCATCACGCGCGTCTTTCAGATTGCCTGGCAGCATGTGGATTTCCGGATTGGCCTGCGCAGTTTCATAGTTCTGCGACATGCTGGGGCCCGCCCAAGTGGCTTCTTCGGCGGCAGCGGCGCTGAGCAACTCTTCGAACACACGCGTAATGTCCGGCTGATTCCATTTAAAGAAGGTGGTGACCAGCTTGTTATATCTTTCGCGATCCATATCTCTTTCCTTATTGGTAGCGGAAGCCGTCAAGACTTTCGATGTGGCATAGGCTTCCAGCCTGTGGTAGCCACTGAAAGCCTATGCCACATAAGTTCACAGGCTGGAAGCCTATGCCACATGGGTTCACAGGCTGGAAGCCTATGGCACATAAGTTCACAGGCTGGAAGCCTATGCCACATAGGCTCACAGGCTGGAAGCCTATGCCACATGTTAAACAGTAACGATCATACCGAGGGTACGTCTGGAATCGAAGCCAACGGCGTTAGGGGTTGTTCGCTGGCGTCTCAGCTAAATGGATGCTGAGCGACCAGATTATCGAGTGACCGTGTGGCAGTTCGGTCGATCTCCCTCAGAGTACGAGCTGGCACAGGGGTAGTGCTGGTACGCAGATGAATCAATTTAAAAAAATCGCTGGCTGAGTCCGGCGCTCTGGTTCAGTTTGCACTCAATGGTATGGAAGCCGACGTCAAGGAAGACGCTACTGCAAGGAGTTTAGCAGTGAAAAAGACTTGGAACTTTGGAATAGCGCTGGCGCTTGGCGTTTCAAGCCTTACCAGCGTGGCCGGGGCGCAGTTCTCTTCGCCGTATAGCAACGGAGCCTTGGCTCCCAGCGGTTATGCGGTAAATCAAATTCAAGCCCAACCGGTTCAGTATCCGGGCATGCAATCTGTGCCCCCTCAAGCGGTGCAGATGCAGTTGGCACAGTCGCCATTGCAACAAATGCACATGCAGCAAGCGCAGATGCAGCAAATGCAAACCGGGCAAATGGCTGGCGTACCACAAATGCCCCAATATCAGCCATCGATGCAGTTTGTTCCCTACTCCAGTGGCGTACCTGCTCAAACGGTGGCCTATCCTCAAGAGCCAATTCCTGCACCTGGGGTTGATGCTCAGCAACATGCGCAAAAGGGTTGGGTTGGTCCCAGCAATGGTCAGTATCATCCTGTGCCCGATGCGGCTCCGATGAATGCGGCCCCAATGTATCCCACGCCGATGTATTCGGCTCCGATGAGCTCGCCGGCACCTACAACGTCGTACGTCGATCCGAGTTACAACTCTGGATGCACCAGCTGCGGCGGTGGATACACGGGTGGCGGTTACGTTGGTAATTCGATGGTTGCTCCGATGGCATCCTCAGGAGCTGTGGGCGGTAGCTGCGGTGGACCAGTCTATGGCGGTCCCGTGTACGCTGGTCCGATCTATCAAGGTGGTTTGGGTGTCGGTGCTGCTCCAGGTTTCTTGGCCAGTCGAGCCGCCGTGCCGGGCAAAGCGTTCTTTGCTGGTGGCAGCGCGCTGTTGATGACGCGAATCGATGATCACAATGTAGCGCTTACTTATCCGACCAGCATGCCTTCGGATAACACGCTCAGCACCCGCGATGCTCGTCAGTACGATCTGAACGGTTTCGAAGTATTCGCCGGCCGCTACTTCAACTGTGGCAAGAATGCGATCCTGGTAAACTACTGGGGACTATTCCCTGAAGACCGCATGGCCCGCGCCGATGCTGTCGCTGCACCGAGCGTGTATCGCTCACGCTACCACTTCAATGGTATCGAAATGCCGACCCAGTCAGTCTACGACTGGTTCGATGGCGCTCGCTCACATCGCATCTTGCGTACCAGCGAGTATCACAATATCGAAGCCAACCTGTTGGGCTTTGCAGTGGGCGGAGCTGCCCGCACTTGGTCCGCGGCAGGTCCACGCCGCGGACTCTTCGGCGCTGGTGGCTATGGTTACGGTGGCGGCGGTTATGGTGGTGGCTGCGGTGGGGGCGCTTATGGCTCGTGTGGCTATGACGCGTGCGGTGGTGGTGGCGGTTGTGGCGGTGGCGGTTGTGGCGATTGCGGCCCAGTGGCTGACTGCGGCAGCTGCGGCAGTGGATGCGCTGCATTCACCGGTCCTTGTGGTCTGACCCCCAACGTGTGCGGCAGCCGTTTGAACTGGACCTGGCTGGGCGGTTTCCGCTGGTTCCGCTTCGAGGACACTCTGCAATACGCAGCTTCTGACTTCGATACCGCCTATAACTCGGTGGATGACTTGTACTATGACATCAATACGCGTAATGACCTGGTTGGATTCCAACTAGGTGGTGCCGGCAGCTACTGCCTAGGCAAACGCTTGAACCTGTACGGTCTCTCCAAAGCTGGCGTCTACAACAATCACTCCGAATTCAGCACCGCCATCTATCGTGATGGTGGTCCCGAAGCGACCATCAATAGCGCCAACATTTACAACGGTCAAAGCTATATGGTTACCACGACCAAGAATCAGCTCGCCTTCATGGGCGAAGTTGGTACGGGCGTCGGCATGCGAATCTCGCGAGGTTGGAGCGCCAACGTCGGTTACCGAGTAGTCGGTGCCGCCGGTGTCGCCACGGCCGTCAACAACATCCCAATCGAAATGATCCACTTGGGCAATGTGGCTGACTTCAACAACACCAGCTCGCTCGTTCTGCACGGTTGGACGTTCGGCGGTATGTATAACTTTTAGAAGTCTGAAGTCTGAAGTCTGAAGTCTGAAGTCTGAAGTCTGAAGTCTGAAGTCTGAAGTCTGAATTGGCCAGTCGTTCCAGAATGTGGGGGCGACTGGCCATTTTTCGTTTCCAATGCTAGCTCAAGAGCATCCGAAAACTCTGCCTGATCGTTAAATCCTACCAAGTTCACTCAACCGTTACGATCGTTACAGCCGAATCTATAGTTAAAGGCGGCCTGCGCCATGGCTGGGGCCACGACTGTACCGGGAGTATGAGCATGTTTGAGCTGTTCTGTTCGCGACGCCATTTTGTTCGCACAGCTTTGTTGGCGAGTCTTTCAATAGGTGCCTGGAGTGGACTGGGCTCAGATGTGCACGCCCAGCTGCGATCCGGTCGCGCCGAAAGGCCGCTGTATTACGGGCAAATGCAACAGGATGAGGTTGCAGAACCACCGATCACCCGACCTCGCGCCACGACGCGAGCTCGCGCTGCTAGCACTCGTGGACGCATGGTCGCCGACGGACCTGCCAAGTCCATAATGGACAAGGGCGACAATCAGGAGGCAATCAAGGCCGAGCCGGTTCCGCCGTCGGTCCCTGCGCCATCCCAGTCCAGGTCGATGCCATCCCAGCCCGAGCCACTACCCTACGATGACAATATGACGACCTTCGATGAAGGCTACTCCAACGGTCACGGTGGCGGTTGCGGGTGTGGTCAATGCAGACAAGATAGCTACTTCGCCGATCTGGCTCCCGGTTGTTGCGATTCGAGTTGCGGACCCGTCCTCGGTGGCTGCGGCGGACCTTTCGAGCAGCTCTTGGCCAACATGAGCGTTCGCGGTGAAGTACCGCTGTTCTGGCGGCGCGGTATTGGTTTACCACCACTGGTAACCAACGAAACCACGGGACTTGTCAACGCGAACACGCTGTTGTTGGGAAATCAACTAGCAACGGACGACCTGCAGGCTGGTGTGCGCATTACAGTGGGCAGTTGGTTCGATCCACAACACTATCGCGGCATCATCGTGCGGTACACCAACGCTGGCGACCAAGACACCGAATTTGCATTTGATAGCAATAACACTCCCGTTATTGCTCGGCCCATCAACACGATCGAAGCTGGACCTGCGACCCCTAACACACAAGTGATCGCAGATTCAGTGAATACATCTGGTTCACTGCGCGTGGGTACCCAATCTTCGGTCGATGGCTTCGATATCGTCATGCGACGTTTGGCCTACCGCGATCGATTCACCCGAGTGGATTGGTTAGTCGGTTTCCAGCACAATCGCATTGCAGAGAGTTTGTCGATCAACACCAATACATTTGTCTTTGGTCAACCGCCAGAACTAACCGGTTCCAGTATCGCAGTCAGCGATCACATTCGAACCACCAATACCTTCAACGGCGCAGTGCTGGGCTTGATGAGCCAGCGGCAGTTTGCGTACTGGAAGTTCGAGGCAATGGGACGCTTGGGGCTCGGTAGCTTGGAAAGAGAATACTCCGCCAGTGGCTCAACCACGACCACTTCGGCTGGTGGTGTCGTAACCACTGAAGACCAAGGTTTGCTGGTACGCAATACGAACAACCAAACGCGCGTCAACGATACGTTTGTGGTAGCGCCAGAATGGGGCATCAATGCAGCTTATTTCTTGACGCCCAACTTGGACGCGTCGATCGGTTACAATTACCTCATGATCGGTAAAGTAGCCCAACCCGGTCGCCAGGTTGATCAAACCGTCAACTTGTCGGATCCATTAAATGGATTCCTGCGGCCTGGTTTCGTGCTGAACACCGACAAGTACTGGCTGCATTCACTTAATCTCGGTTTGCAGTATCGGTATTAGATAGCGTAGCGGAATGCGTGAAGCATTTCGATGAGTTCCGTAGCGGAATGCGTCAAGCATTTCGGGATCACGTCAAGCATCGAAAGCCTTGACCGCTTCCGCTACAGTGCCAGACGAAAGCCTTGATGGCTTCCGCTACTTGATTGCAACGAGAGAGCTTTGACGGGCCCTGCGCAACGATTATGCGATTATTTGAAGGCACACCTTGGGACATACCGCCCAAGTGCGAACGTTGTGGAAAGTTGCTCGAGGGCGAGTGCCAGTGTGTGCCGCTGCCCGACTATTTGCCGCCAGAGAAACAGACAGCTCGCTTGCGGGTCGAGAAGCGGGCGAAAGGCAAGATCGTCACAGTGATCAGTGGGTTGTCGGCCACGGCCAACGATCTGCCCACACTGCTCAAACAACTCAAAAATGCGTGTGGAGCAGGTGGGGCTTGCAAAGACGATCTGCTGGAGATTCAAGGCGATCACTTAACGCGCACGCGCGAGACGCTCGAGAAGATTGGCTATAAGACTCGAGGTTAGTGCCCGTACTGGTTCGCGGCAGCGATGCGTCTATCTTTTACGCACGACCTGTAGTTCGGCCGAGCCGGCTGAACAACTCCTGGCACCGCACACAAATACACGCACCACATAGCGACCAGGCTTGAGCGGCTCTTGCATCATTAGTTCGCATGCAAACGCGCCAGCTTGGTCCAGCTCGAGTGTTTGACTGGTGATTACGCGATTATTGGCTTTGGCATAGCCGGCTTGCATTTGTTGGCGGACTTGAGGATCGCTGGTAAAGGTGCCAGCCTTGAATGCATCGCTAGGTGCTTTGTCACGTGGCCAGGCCAGTTCGATTGTGACGGTCCCGGGTTGCCCGGCCACACCACTAACAGCGATTGTTTCACCCGCGGTGATGCGCTGGGGGGCATTCAACTGAAGCGATTCCGGATGATGCAGACGCAGAAGTGGATCGCCCAATAAATTCATTTGCCAGACGTGCTCGAGTCGTTCTTGCAGGAGATCGTGACCCGCGGGAGAGAGGGCGGCGGCGATGCCGGTGATCAGTTGCATTTGGCCGTCAGCACGGGCTGCGGGCGAATCCAAGGGTGGATCCGGTTGGAGCATTTGACGCTTGGCTTGCATCATCACCTGGCCCAGCGATTCTTGTTTGCTGATGTAACATTCGTCGAGCATCCGACTAGCCAGGCAAGCAAGTCCATATGGTCCTGTAACTCGCGTAGCTGAGATGCAGGCCACCGGTCCTCCCGCGCTCATCATCATCTGCTCTGACAGACAGTCCTCGCGCGCATCAAAAGCACCGGTGTAGCACGCCAGAAACAATGCGATCGGTGGTCGAGGATGTTTATCACTTTGTGCAATTTGTCCATCTTGCAAGATGTGTAGCGCCTGATCTTCGACGCGCAAGAAGTCCAAATGCTTGACGTGCCCATGCCCGATGTACACCCAAAACTGGCTGCCTGCAGATAACTGTTGCAGAGTAACCTGGCTGAATTGAAACGGATCTGGGCAGTAGGGACTATTGGGGCTGGCATAGGTCATGCTGACATCGCACCAGGCCGGCACGCGGTCGGTCAAGAAGCGGGCGGTGGTCATTTCAATGGCAGAATCGGCCAGCGCACCAAACCCGCCCACACCAGCCACCACGCGCACGTCGCGGCGCCACAGTCCAAAATCCAACTGCCGTTCGTAGTCCATGACACGCTGCAAATACGCACTGAGCGCAGCGGGCGAATCGGCCGGGATGCGACCGACGGCTAAATCCGGTTTCTCGTCGCCATCAATATCGGCGTACGGGTTATCGGTGGCCAGTTGCTCATCGCCACCGAACTTCACCATGGCTTTGGAAGGATGGTACCAGGCCGGCAACAAAGCAGGCTGAACCTGTCCCATATTGGCGTCACCTACCAATACTACATAACCAATTTCCGGATGTGTTGGGTCTTGTGCACGAAGAGCACTCGCGGTGCGCACCATCTGGGCCACCGTCGCTTGGACGCTCCCGGCACCAGCTTCGGCATCCAGTTCATAGATTGTATGCCCTTGAGTTTGACGGTAAGCAATCCATGGCTCCAGCGCGCTGGACCAGTTTGCAGGTCGTACCACAATGGCTGCCGGCGCGGACTTGTTTGCGGGTTTGATCGCCGGCTCGTCGGCTACAAGCTGACCTCCCTGGCTGGCCAACAGCACAAACCACGCGGCCATACCCAGGGTCGACCAACACTGCGCTTGGCCTAAGAGACGTTCAGATATTCGCAGTCTAAACAACGGGCAATTCCGTCCTTGCCGCAGCAACTATTGGACTTCGCGCTGAAATGCGTCCGCCTCGGCTCGCACCTGCTGCAACTCACGACCGTGGCTAGTCCAATAATAGACCAGACCAATGCCGGCGATGGCAAGAGTAATCAAGCGATAGACCGTAGCCACGATCATGCCCGAGAATAGTTCGGGTTGTCGCGGCAGTTGCTTGAAGAGTTCGTCGAGTGCAAATTCTTGGGCTCCCAGGCCACCCGGTGCCAGCGGTACCGCCCCCGCAGCCATCGCTGGCGGCACGACATAGAGGTGCTCGGCCAAGGTCGGGCGGTCGTCATAAATACCACACGAGATGAAGTAGACAGTTAACGCCAGCAAAGCATGAACGACCACCGAAGCCACGATCAGGAGCAGCAATTTACCAGTCTGGTCACGCAGTTGTCTGACGGCCCATGCCATGCGTGCTAGTGTGCTACCGGCCAGCGGCCAGGTCGCGACCCAGTGCAGCAAGCGTTCGAACCATTTGCCCGAGTAAATCGCCAATAGCAGTCCTAGCAGCGCCGCTCCAGTCACAATGATAGCAAAGGTGCGAATACTCTTGAGCACCAGCGGCAGCTCGTCCACGGGAAAGATGGTCAGCGATACCACGGTCAGGATGACCAGTCCCAACAAACCGATAGCCCGGTCGAGTACAACGGAGGCCACAGCCTCAGGCCTGGCTTGCGGTTTGTGCTTGGCCACCAAAATCGCTTTGAACAGATCGCCGCCCACGCTGCCTAGAGAGACAAAGTTCAAGAGATAGCCCAGGAAACCCAAACGTAAGGCTTCCTGCAATTCGAACGGAATTCGAAACGCGCGGACCAGTCCCCACCAGCGAACGATGCCAACGGTGATCGCTGCCAAAGCCGACAGCTGAGCCAAGGCCAACAGCTCCCATTGCTTGGGCCGAGCCCAAAATGCCCGATAATCCTCTGCTGGAACTCGCCACAGCAAAAACGCAAACAGGGCTGCCGGCAACACGATTTTCAAGACTATCAGCAGTGGTTTTTTCACTCGGACACCGTAAAGCAATAAAATTCAGATTGCTGAACATCATAGCTGCTGATTTTTCCTGTTGTCGTATCGATGGGTAATGTGGTATTCCTTTTCCATTGACACCCATCATTTGGAAAGGAGGCCAAGATGACGGTTGTTAGCTTGGGTGATCTGGGAAGACTTGTTGCTGGAGAAGTTCATGGCGATGCCTCAACGGCGATCGCGTGCGCTATGCCTCTGGAGTTGAAACTACCTGCACACTGCTTAACACTGGTCGACAACGCTAAACTACATGAGCAGCTGATTGCTAGCAATGCAGCCGCAGCGGTCGTACCCTTCAGTTTTCCAGAGACGCCATTACCGCTAATCCGCGTTGCCAACCCACATGCTGCTTTCGAAGCCGTTATTGGTCAATTGAGACCAGCCCGGCAGGTCGAGCATCGGGGTGTGCACGTACAAGCTTTTGTGGATCCATCGGCTCAAATGGGCGAAGGCGCCTGCGTGGGAGCCGGGGCCAGCATTGGGGCCGGGACGGTGATCGGACGCAATACGCGCATTCATCGCGGCGTACACGTCATGTCCGACTGCGTGATTGGTGAGGATTGCGAACTGTACCCCGGCGTCGTGCTTTATCCACGGACTCAACTGGGAGCTCGGTGCACGTTGCATGCTGGCTGTGTATTAGGGGCAAACGGTTTTGGTTACCGCACCACCGGCGGCAAGCATCTGCCTGCAGCGCAACTGGGTTGGGTCGAAGTTGGCGACGATGTGGAAATGGGAGCTTGCGTAACAGTTGATCGCGGCACCTATGGACCAACGCGTGTCGGGACCGGAACCAAAATCGATAATCAGGTCATGATCGGTCACAATTGTCAAATAGGCCGACACAATCTCATTTGCGCGTTTGTAGGCATCGCGGGTTCATGTTCGACAGGTGACTATGTCGTGTTGGCTGGCCAGGTCGGATTGAAAGATCACGTCCATCTGGGAGATCAAGTCGTCGTGGCCGCGCAGGCGGGCGTGATGCATAACTTGAACGGCCCTGGCCCCTGGAGCGGTACACCGGCGGTGCCCGTCAAGGATCACATGAAGTCAGTGGCCTACATTTCGCGTTTGCCTGAAATGCGCAGCGAAGTGCGTGACTTGCAGCGCGAGCTGGCCGCGGTGCGCGAGCAACTTTCGCAGCTGCAACCCGGTTCGCTCCCTTCGCAACCCAAAGCCGCTTGAAGCACCATGGACGACTGGAATCCTGCTAAGATCGCGCTCCACGCTCCGCTGGGATTGGTCGCCGGTTGGGGAAGGTTTCCCGTCGAGCTGGCTCAACAGGTTCATGCTCAAGGTCACCGCCTGGTAGTGGCTGGCATCAAGGCGCATGCCGATGACGAGCTGAAGCGACTCGCCGATCAACATCAGCTATTCGGCGTAGCGAAACTCGGCGCCCAGATTCATTTCTTCAAACAACACGGCGTGCAACAAGTCGTATTGGCTGGCAAGTTATTCAAAGATCGCATACTTCTACACGGCATGGGCTGGGTCGGTCACCTGCCCGATGTAACGTGCCTGCGAGCACTCTATCACAGTTTCGTATCCGGTCGCGCCGATCAGCGTGACGATACGATTCTGTCGGCCGTGGTGCAAACCTTTGAATCGCATGGAATGACTGTCCTGAGCTCGGACCAAGTCGCGCCGAACTTGATGGCCGAAGCGGGCGTGTTGACCAGGCGTGCGCCAACCGATCGCGAGCACCGCGATATTGAATTCGGCTGGAATGTGGCCAAACAGATGGGCGGACTGGATATTGGTCAGAGCATTATAGTTCTTAACCAGACGGTCTTGGGTGTCGAAGCCATTGAAGGCACCGACGCGCTGATTGCGCGCATGGCGGAGTTGTGTCCGCGCGGAGGATTTACGTTGGTTAAAGTTGCCAAGCCGCAACAAGACATGCGCTTCGATGTGCCCACCATCGGCATGCGGACCATCGAGCACTTGCACGCCGCCGGCGGCAAAGCGATTGCCATCGAAGCCGGACGCACCATCTTCGTCGATCGCCAGGCTACGCTGCGCCGCGCTAATCAACTTGGCATCGCCATTGTGTCGCGCGCCTGATTTTATGCACCTGCGTAGCGGAAGCCGTCAAGACTTTCGTTTTGGCACGCGTAGCGGAAGCCGTCAAGGCTTTCGAAGCGAATGGTACGATCCCGAAATGCTTGACGCATTCCGCTACCGACCAGATCCCGAAATGCTTGACGTATTCGGCTAGGGAAAAAGTCACCGTAGCGTCATATCCACTCCGGGTTGTCGGGGTATGATTCACATACTGCCAGCCAGAGGTGGGTAACTGGGCGCCAGTGAACTTGGGAATTCATGAATCGTAAACCGCTTGAACAAAACACCTTGCTGGGTTTCGTGGCCAGTATACTGCTGGTGATCGTCAAATTCCTCGCTGGCTGGTTTGGCCATTCGACGGCGCTAGTGGCCGATGCGATCGAATCACTGGCCGATACGTTGGGCTCGCTGATGGTCTGGCATGCGCTCCGCGTGGCTTCTCGACCGGCTGACCCACGATATCCCTACGGATATGGCAAGGCGGAAGCCTTGGCCTCGCTGGGAATCGGAGTGCTACTAGTATTGGCGGCCCTATATATCGTTTACGAAGCGTTTCATCAGATTGCCATCGCTCATCAGCCGCCTGCATCCTGGACGTTGATAGTCCTAGTGGCCATCATCATTGTCAAGGAAGGTTTGTTTCGGTTTGTGTATCGCGGCGCGCAGCAGTTCGATTCCGATGCGGCCCGAGCGGATGCCTGGCATCATCGCTCCGATGCGATTACTTCGCTAGCGGCGCTAATTGGAGTGGGATTGGCGATTTATGGTCCCGCGGTTTTCGGTTGGCCAGCTTTGGTGATGGCTGATGAAGTTGCAGCTATTTTGGCCAGCGGCGTCATCCTGCTAACGGCTCGATCGCTGATGGCTCCCGCCTTGCGCGAGCTGTTGGATGCGGCCACGCCGGCGATAGCCGGTCGCATTGCGGAGATTGTCAGTCGTGTCGACGGGGTCGAATATGTAGAGCAGGTCTTGGTTCGCAAAAGCGGGACCGGTTACCTGGCGGATATGCATATGCATGTACCTGGGGAAGTCAGTGTCGAAGTCGCCCATCAGCTGACCGGAAAAGTCAAAGCGCTGCTGAAAGCCGAAATCCCCTCTTTGGTAACGATCTTGATCCACGTCGAACCGGCTGACCACCGGGCGGGTTCCTCCGAGCCGAGCGCTCAAGCCTGATTTTTCCAGAGAAATATGCTGCATTCTGCTAAAGTGAAACTGAAGCATTTTGCAACATACGCTTCAATCCGCACTGTCGCATTTTGCAACGGTCGCCATTTCCGCTGGGTCGAAACGGCTGGATACGGGGCGGCTAGAAAATTTTCGCAATTCAAAAAAGCCTGTAAAAATAAGGCCGTAAGGCTCATGTCTGGTTAGCCTGACAGCACAGGCACCCTCTAGGCGGCACGACCCTTGCAAATAGTAGCGAATGGTCATGCAAGGCTTCGTCTAACGCAATGCATTTTTTGTTTTTTGTGTAGCGGGGTCGGAATGAGGCAAATAAAATGCAAAGCTAGGGCGCAAGTCCTTGCTGACCTTTTCCTCAGTTGATGGAGATGCCGGCAATGGGTGCGATTGTTGATCGCGCTAGCTTGCATCTTGCGATAATATCGATTTACGGTCCTGGGCTCGAGTGCTGAGTCCATCACCACTTTTCACATGCCCACCACTTGGTCCGGGTGTCAGGAGTTTTGCAATGTTGGCGAAGCAGCTATGCCTTCTTCTCCTTGCTACGCTATGTGTGCCTATCCTGGCCGCAAACGCAGCCCCGCCAGTGACTGGTACCAGTCGTTGGGCCACGTTTGACGCAGACGGTGCGAACTACTTTGCCTTAACGGTACAAGCGGATTCGGCCAGCAACGTTCCATTGGCTGACAAGCATGAGATCGTAATCCTGGTCGACACCTCAGCTTCGCAGACCGGACCTGTACGTCTGGAATCGTTCGAAGTTGTGGAAGAGTTGTTGGCTGGTTTGCCCGCGAATTCATCGGTGGCTGTGGTGGCTTGCGATGTCAAAGCGGTGCCCTTGACCAAAGGCCTGGCCGCACCGGCCAGTCCTGAACTCAATGCAGCCATCGAACAACTGAATAAGCGTGTGCCGCTGGGACTGACCAACTTGGGATTGGCCTTAAAGACTGCCATGTCCCAGTTTGGCGAAAGCGAAAATGCTCAGCGAACGATTGTCTATGTTGGCGACGGTATCAATCGCAAAGAGTATCTCAAGGGCGATGCTTACAAGAGCCTTATCGATTCGCTAGTTAATCAACGCATAACGATCACGAGTTTTGTGATCGGTCCCATGGTTGATGTGCCTGCTCTGGCAGCCTTGAGCAATCAAACCGGCGGTGTGTTGATCGCTCGCAACGAAGTGACCGCTTCGATGCAAGAAGTTGGTCGCATGTTGGCCGAGAGCGTTCATTCGCCGGTCCTCTGGCCGACCAAGGTTGAAAAGCCAAGCGCGCTTGTGCGTCACCTGCCTGCCCAGTTTCCACCGCTGCGTTTGGATCGCGATTCAGTAATCGTCGGTCAGACCGAAGGGGCTGCCGCCGCTGGAAAGTTGGTTATCGAAGCCACCTCAGCTGGGAAACCGGTTACCCTGCATTGGAATCTGACGCCAGAGGAAAGCCATCCCGATATGGCTTTTCTACCCAAGCTTTGTGAAAACGCTCTGAAAGATGAAGGCCGCACCTTGCCTGCTCTGGGTTCAGAAGGCCTGCGAGCAGTTAGCTACGTGATGTTTGATTCATCAGTGGCCTTGGTCAAAGCTGGTGAATTTGCCCTCAAGAGTGGCGAACTGGCTAGCGCTCGTCGCATCGCTGAAGAAGCTTTGAAGTCGGACCCCAACAACGCTGAAGCTCAAACTTTGATGGACGCGGTCAAGACCGCGACGGCAGAGGCCGAGCAGCTAGCACCGCCTGCGGGCAAGCTGATGCGCTTTATGCAAGATCCCAACGATCCGTTTGGCACGGCCGAACCGGCTGGTGATCCTCCGGCCGACGGGGCCGATCCCTTTGGTGAACCTGCGGTTCCCGATGCGACAGCTACCGAGCCGAGTACAGCACCAGCGCCTGCAACTGACAGCGCGCCTCTGCTGGATACCAGTGACGCACAAGCTCCACTAGATGCCAACTCCGGTGTGCTGGATAGCCGTTTCTATGGCGATGGAGATTTGCTCAAGAGCGAAGAAGAAATCAACAGCGTTATGGAAGCCGCGATTTCGAGCCAGGTCAATGCCAAGCTGGCGGCTGCTCGCAGATTGAGCACCACGGATCCAACTGCAGTCAAGAATAGCTTGATGGCTCTATTGGAAGAACTAGACCAAAACGTAAATCTCAGTCCCGGTGTGCGTCGTACGTTGGACACTCGCGTTCGCGCTCAACTTGAACAAACTGCTGAAGCCGAGGCACGTTTCCTGGATCGGCAAGCGCGGGATGAAGCTGTTCGCGCTCAAGCGGCCGCTTCGCAGCGTCTGTTGGCCGAGAGCGAGCGTCGTGAAACTGCGCTTAAGCAACTGGTTGAAAGCTTCACGTTCTTGATGAGCCAAGGTCGTTATCTGGAAGCGAGCCAAGAAATTGCTCCTGAAATCGAAGCTCTCACGCCTGGCACTCCGCTGGCGGCTCAGTCTTACCACGTCAGTTCACTGATTGCTAACCAGGCTCTGGTCAACAAGGCGTTCCGTCGCCGCGAACAAGGCTTCATCGACGCCATGCGTGGCGTCGAAGAGGCTGCTGTGCCGTTTGATGGAGTGCCTCCAGTGGTGTATCCACCGGCCGACGTGTGGAACGCTTTGTCGGCTCGCCGCAAAGAACGATATGGCTCGATCAACCTGGCTGCAGATGATTCGGAACAACGGATCTATGATGCGCTGCGTTCGCCGATTGATGAAGTCGACTTTGTTGGTCAACCTCTCAACACGGTCATGCAGACGTTTGAAGACAAGCTGGGTATCGACATCTACATCAACGATACCGAACTGGATACGTTGGGTATCACGCAAGACACCCCGATCACTTTGTCCCTGCAATCAGCCACGCTACGTTCGGCCTTGCGCATGATGCTCAAGCCCTTGGACTTGACCTATGTGATCCGCGAAGGTGTGCTGCAGATTACCAGTACCGACGATGCCAACAACGAACCGGTTAACAAGATCTATCCGGTTGGTGACCTGGTCGTGCCACCAATGAGTGGTGGCGGCGGTATGGGCGGTATGGGTGGAGGTATGGGAGGTATGGGAGGCGGCATGGGAGGCATGGGAGGCGGCATGGGTGGTATGGGCGGCATGGGAGGCGGCATGGGCGGCATGGGTGGTGGTGGCATGATGGGCGGCATGGGCGGCATGGGCGGCGGTGGCATGTTCATCGTTCCTGACGACGTCAAAAAGCCAACTAAGCCAACGCCAACTGCGAAGCCTCAAGCCAAGCCTGCAGCCAAAGCACCCGCGAAGGCGGATGCCAAGGCAGCGGCCAAGCCTGCTGCTCCTGTAACTGAAACGGTGGCTCGGAAGGCTGTTCCAGAATCGTGGGACGACATTTTGGCTGACTACGACAAAGCTGATGAAAAGTCCACGCCACATCTGGATGCCGAAGTTCGCGAAATGGTAACGTCTCTGGTAATGACCGCCCAAAAGGCTGTTGAAGCCAAGGACGAGAAAGCTGCGCTAGCCAGCTTCCAACGAGTGATTGGTCTTATCAATCAAATGCTCAGTGCTGGACATCCACAACCTTGGATGTACCAAGCGTTGTCGCTGTCGATGAAAGCCTGCAATTACCCCAAAGAAGACATCGAGCGGGTTATGCTTAGCTCGCTGGATTTCGGTGGTGGTACCGAAGCGGCTTTGGATATTGCCGACTACTTTGCCAAGAACCAGATGAAGGCTGAAGCGTTAGCCCTGCTGCGCGACACGGCGACGATCGATCCCAACAGTTACGCGTTGTATTCATTGGCTTTGCCTTTGGCACGCGAGATGAATGATGTCGATGCCCTGCGCTGGACCTGCGCTGGTGTGCTCAGCAAGGCCTGGCCTACACGTTATGACAAACTGGTCGAAGATGCCAAACTGGCCGCACGTGCTACCAGTATGCGATTGAAGCAAGCTGGCAAAGTCGTCGAAGGCACGATCTTCGATAACGAAATGAAAGAAGCTCTGCGTCGCGACATCATCGTTCGTGTGACTTGGACCGGCGCTGCCGAAATTGCTATGCGCGTCAAGGAACCGGCTGGAACGGTGTGTTCTTACACCAATCCAATCACGCTCAGCGGCGGGGTGCTGATCAATGCATCGTCGCAAGCCAAGAAGGATTCGCTGGGCGGAACTTCAGAATACTACGTGTGCCCCAAGGGCTTCAGTGGTGAATACGACATTTTGCTGCGTCGAATTTGGGGCAAGGTCTCCGGCGGTAAAGCGACAGTTGAAGTCATGACCGACTACGGTACTCCAGATCAAAATACCATCGTTCAAGAAATCGACATCAACGAGAAAGATGCCCTGATCAAGGTGGCGGTCAAGAGTGGTCATCGTCAAGAACCTATCGCGGCGGCTGACTTGGCCAACATTCGCGATAAGCAAATGGCAGTTGGACGCGGCATCCTGGCTCAGTTTGCTGGTGGACCGAATGTGCCTGGTGGACCTAACAATGGCAACTACTACGGTGGTCCTCAGTACAATCCGTACGCCGCTATGCAAGCGCTATTAGCGGCCAGTGCCAACAACGGATTTCCATTCCGTGGTGCAGTCGGTTATCGTCCGGTGATTCAGACATTCCCTGAAGGTGCATCGTTGACCGTCTCGGGTGTTGTGAGCGCCGACCGCCGGTATGTGCGAATTACGCCGTTCCCGTTCTTTAGCCAGATTGGTGAAGTGTTCACCTACAATACCGCTACTGGACAAACCGGTGGTGGTACAGGAACCAACGGTGGTACCGGTACTGGTGCTGGTGGTGGTGCCCAAGGTGGATTTGGCAACGGACTGTAATTTTCGGTTTGGAGAAAAGCGGAAAACCGTATGTAAGTGTTAACCGCGAAGTACGGCTGGTGTGCAGATGTTTGAGTTTCGGCGGCCCCTGTCAGTCGATCTCTGCACGCCAGCGCGGTTGTCTGCCCGTGTGCCTACTGGAAAATTTCCGGTTGTTTTGCCAAGATAGCGGCTTTGACATTTGCGGCGTCAAAGGCAGACAAAGTTATGGCACAACCGATGGCGGTAGTACTAGCGGCTGGACGCGGTACCCGCATGAAGAGCGACCTTCCCAAGGTCTTATTCCCGGTGCTGGGTCGTCCCATGATTCACTGGGTCTTGGATGCTCTGGAAAAGGCCGGGATTTCTCGCTGCGTGGTCGTAGTGGGTTATCGTGAAGAACTGGTGCGCGAGGAATTGGCTGGCCGGTCGGGCATCGAATATGCCGTTCAGGCGCAGCAGTTAGGAACGGGTCACGCCGTGCAAATGTGCCGTGACCAGATCGCCACCCAACAAGGACCTGTCTTGGTCGTCGCCGGCGACTCGCCCCTGATCCAGCCTGACTCGCTGGGTCGCTTGCTCAGCGAGTTTCGCAAAGGTCCTTACGCTTGTCTGCTGGGTACTCTGGTCAAAGATGAACCTCAGGGGTTGGGACGAATTGTCCGTGACACCGCGGGCAAGTTTCAAAGAATTGTCGAAGAGAAAGACGCCACGGCTGAGCAAAAGCAGATTCGCGAAGTTAATATGAGCACTTATCTGTTTGCTCACGACGCACTGCTTTGGGCTCTGTCGCAACTGGGCAATCGCAATGCTCAAAGCGAATACTATCTGACCGACTGTCCTGCCCTGCTGCTAGGCAAAGGTGAGTTGGTTGATGCCCGCCCGGTTCTGGAAGGGTGCGAAGCGCTCAGCATTAATACGATCGACGAATTGGGCAAAGTAGAAGCCCGCATGATGGAAATGGGATATTCATGGGCGAGTTGAAAATTTTCAGTGGCCGCGCAAACGTCCAGTTGGCGCGAGACATCTGTGATTCGTTGCATTTGCCACTGGGATCCATCACGCTGGGTACCTTTCCTGACGGTGAGTATTCGTGCAAGATCAATGACGACGTGCGCGGTCGCGACGTGTTCTTGATTCAACCTACCTGTCCGCCTGTGAACGACAATCTGATGGAACTGCTCATCATGATTGACAGTTGCAAACGGGCCAGCGCGCAGCGTATCACCGCCGTTATTCCTTACTACGGCTACGCGCGACAAGACCGCAAGGACGAAGGTCGCGTACCGATCACGGCTAAACTAGTGGCCAATTGCGTCACGCGGGCTGGGGCTGATCGCGTGCTGACCATGGATCTGCATGCTGCACAAATTCAAGGCTTTTTCGATGTGCCGGTTGATCACTTGTACGCGGCCCCGGTTTTAAACAACTACTTTCTGCAGCGGGGTTATGACACTGAAGAAATCGTGGTGGTCAGCCCCGACGAAGGCAGTATCAAACGCGCGATCGGTCACTCCAAGCGCTTGGGTGGTAGACTGGCCATCGTCGATAAACGCCGCGAAGGTCCCTCGGAAACTCGGCAGAAGAACATCATCGGCGGTCCTATCGACGGCAAAATTTGCTTGATGTTCGATGATATGATCAGCACGGCCGGCTCCATCTGCGGAGCAGCTCAATTGGTGCATGACGCGGGAGCCAAGGAGATCTACCTGGCTGCCACGCACGGCGTGTTATGTGGCAACGCCATCGAGAACTTGCGCAAAGCGCCGGTTAATGGCATCTGCATTACCAACACGATTCCGCTGGCACCCGAGAAACAGTTTGATCGTATCACCGTCTTGTCGGTCGCGCCTCTATTGGCCGAGGCCATTCGGCGCATCCATCGCGACATGTCGATCTCCGGCATGTTTCGACCGCCTGATGAAGACGGTTCCAGTCCACCATCGATTTGAGCGTCGCCCGTTGAGACCTGTGGTATGACAGCTCCCTCGATCAATTCGTCCTCGTTGCCGATGGCACCTGCGGTACCGTCTCAGTCGGCGGAGTCATTGCGGCCACTGCTATTGGACAGACCGGCGGTCGATGCGTTTCGCAAGCAGCACAAGATCGAACCTGCCCGCATTCGCCGCATGCGTTATGCACTATATCAGCAGCATGTTTCACCACGGGAATCGCTCGAGCATCTGCAAGTACCCTTCATTGACGCGGCCCTCCAACATTTTCGGCTGACCGCGTTGAATATAGACCAGCGGCACGATTCCGCGTTGGATCGATCGAGCAAGTTCGTGCTCGAAACTGATAGTGGTGACAAGATCGAGACCGTATTGATGCGCAGCGCCAAACGCATCACGGCTTGCGTATCGACGCAAGTCGGTTGCCGCGCGGGTTGCAGTTTCTGCGCTACTGCCCGCATGGGCTTGCGACGGAATTTGACGGCCGGCGAAATCGTGGAACAAGTCTTGATCGCCGCCCGCACGGCGCGTTCGGAAGGTGCTCGACTGCGCAATATCGTTTTCATGGGCATGGGCGAACCGCTACATAACGAAATCGAATTGCATCAAGCGATAGAATTGCTCAGCAGTCTAGAGGGTTGCGCCTTTCCGATGCGCCGCATCAGCGTTTCGACCGTGGGGCAACCCGAAGCAATGATCCGCCTGGTCGATCGCTTTCCTGGTATTCAAGTAGCCCTCAGTCTGCATAGCGCCCGACCCGAGCTAAGAAGTCGCCTGGTGCCTTGGACCAGGCAAATCGATTGGGATCAGTTGCACTCGGCGGTGCGCGAGATCGCTACTCGGCCCCTGGTGTATCATCATCAAGGCCCCATCATGATTCAGCACATTATGATTGCTGGGGTTAACGACGGCCCTGAAGATGCCGATGCGCTAATTGAATATGTTCGTGGGTTCACCTGCATCGTGAACTTGATCCCCTTCAATGCGATTGCCCCGGTGCAAAACTGGCAACCTTCGTCGCGCGAGCATCGCGATTGGTTTGCCAAACGCTTGCGCGCCGCCGGCGTTTATACCACGGTGCGTTATTCGATGGGCTCCGATGTTGCAGCTGCGTGTGGTCAACTGGTCCAACCTTAAGCGAAGGTAGCCACCGTCGCCAGACGGTGGACAACCGTAGCCACCGTCGCCAGACGGTGGGCAAACCGTAGCCACCGTCTCCAGACGGTGGAAGCGTTTGGCAGCGAATCCACCGCTAGGCAGCGGTGGCTACGTTTTTTGATTTGCAGGGCCTTGGTGCCTTAATCCACAGCCGACAAGCGGCGCCAGGCCACGGTGCAGGCTACTCCAATTCCAGAGAGCGTATACACAATTCCAAATGTCGGCACCAGGAAGCGGCCGCCGACGCTATATAGAACCATGACAGTCAGCGTGTTGACGACGATGATGCCACCCAGGAGCAGCATGGCGGATCGATGCAAGATCAGCAGCCAGCACAATCCAATTAGTGACGCCAACTTCACGGCCAGGACGCGACCAGTATATGGATTCCATTCTTTTTTGACGCGTACCCAGGCCAGGATGGGCAGCTGCCCCCAGTGGGCGCGGATCCACTGATTGGTTTGACTACTGGCCGCCTGGGCCACACGTTTCTCACGCTGCAAAATGCTCTCACCCGGCAGTTGCCCAAGTTCTGCGCGCAGCTTTTGTTCGGGTCCCACATACCACTCGCCTTTGCGTTCCAAGGCTTCGTCGTCATAGCCACCGACCAGGGTGATTGGGCCCTGAGTTCCCAGCGGCATAAATGCGCCCAGTACGATGCAGTTGCGTATCCACCATGGTGCACATACAGCCATCGCGATGGCAACTACGGCAGTGGCACGTCTGATGTCAATCAATATGTTCGGCAAGATCATGCGTCCAAAATCGTCGGTCGCCAATCGCCGCCGACTCTTGATGCGACTGGCCAGCAAGAAAATGCACCACACCCCCGGCAGCCACAGGACGATGATTGATCGCGTCAGAATCAGTAGTCCCAACAAGATACCGATCATCACGATCAGACGATTGCTGGAACTCCACCAATAACGCTGGGCAACCAGGTGATCGCTGCGGCGCGCCTCCGCGGCCGTTTCAGGAATCAAGAATTCGCACAAGCACCACACCAGTATTTGTACCAGCAACAGTGCCAACGGCTCGGTGAGAAAGTCGGTGGCATAGGTCCGCGTTGTTCGATCCATGGCTGCCAGGGCCATCGTGACCATGGCTGCCAAAGCGACCGGCCACGCGAGCGTCGTTAATTGAGTTGTGATGCGCACTGCCACCGCCACTGCCAAACTACCGGCTATCGCGATGCACAAGGCCAGCCCCAAACGCACGACTGCAAAACTGGTCGGCCCGCGCGGCAGTATCCAGTAGACTAAGGCATTGAGCAGCGGAAACAGTGGTGGCCGCGCGGTGGTCGCCGATAGGCTATCCGTACGATTGAGCTGCGCAGAATAGTCGGCAATCGGTAATCGCCGGAGTTGTTCGTCGGTAACCAGTGGCAGTTGGCTGAGGTCGGTGGATACCGACGCAGTTTGATACGGGGCCCTCCACTCCAGGTTAGTCCAATCCATCGACCAACCATGTCCCTGAGAAATATGCCAGGCGATATTCTCGTAATCGGGGCCGTCACCCACAGGCTTGGGCGGTTGCGAAAACCACGGATCATTAACTACAAACCAAAACTGCACCGGCACCAAAGCGCAGATCGCTACCCAGAACCAGAATATCGGCCTCAGCACGATCAGATTCATTTGTTTGTCGACTTGATGATCGACCTTGTCCGCCGGATTGAGATTCACAATTAAGACGATGGACTAAAAGTGGTCACATCGATATAGCGAAACTGTCCCTGAGTCGCTTTGGCCAATTCAGCTATCCAGGAACCTGAGCCCTCATTGCGACCTGTACCGAATTGAATGGTGTGAATGACAGTACCGTGGCGACTGGCGCGATCGACCAGGTCTTCTAAGTCGCGACCGTTCACCCCTGGTTCATCGGCATCGGTCAAAAAGAAAACAACATCTGGCGACATGCTCAGCGCCAAACGCAGCGCAGGCAAGTGCTCAGTTCCGCCATCAGGAACCATGCGCCGGACGTAACTGACAATCGCTTTCTTGTTTTCGTCCGTGCCGGTGAGCATGGCAGTGGAACCAGTCAGCTGGCCGTAGGCCATTGGGTCTTCGTTGTAAAAGATCAACTGAAACTGATGTGTGCGACCCAGGCTATCGACGCTCTTGATGAGTTCATTCTTGGCGTTGGCCATGGGTAAACCGGAGTAGCCATTCATGCTGCTGGAGCGATCGAAGACATAGACGATGCGCGAACCTGTGCCTTCAATGCCGAAGACGCTGGTCTTGCCCAGCGGCAAACCGCCAGCGCCCCCAAGCTTGCTCCCGCCAGAGCCCAGTCCAAGTCCCCCCGCCGCCTGGCCTACATCACCCAAGCCGCCACCACCATCGCCCACCAGAGCTGCCATTCCCGATTCAACGTCCACAGGCGCTTGATCGCTGCCGGGCAAGCCGACTGCACCACTACTCACGTCGCCACCTAGTGACGAGTCGCCACCGCTGTTCTCATCGCTGCCCAGCGAACTAGCGCCGACGTTTTCGACAAAGAAGCCTTGGCTTGATTCCCCAGGCTCTTGCACTTGCATGACGACAGAGGTCACCGTACCACTAACATGGGCGCCGCGCTGAGTTATGCCCAGAATGGCCACGATCAGAAACAACGAACAGTGCACAACCAGTGAGATACCGCCAGCTTGAAAACGGCGCCAGCCCTGTACATGAGACTGAGCCAGTTGACCATCGATTTGGTGTCGACGGCGACTAGCGACTGGCGAAGGCACCGGCGGCGGTGCTTGAGGGATCTTCCAAGTTGTCGACATTTCCAGTCGGGCTCCAACCGCATATTTTCAGCCGGCAACCTTTTCCATCCGCTGTGCCGACTCCCTACCCTTATTATAGCTATTTCTAAAGAACTTCCGTTTGAAAAACCGTTACTGGTCGATCAATTACTGGGCAAAACCCGCAGTCGCACGCTCCGTGAGGTCGGATTATTCTTGGCTTCGCTACGCAAATGGAAAACTCGCTCTTGCGGTGACAACCAAGGTGCAGCCGTAATGAAGAACTCGCGCTGGCTGTTTCCTTCGGTGATCAGCAGGCCGTTGAGCCCGATATTGTCGACAAAAGCACCGTGCGGAAGATTGCGGCCGGCCAGTTCATTTCCCAAGCTCACCGGTCCTTTTTCATCCTGCCGATCGATAATCACTCGAGCACTAATGGTCTGGCCGGGCTTGATAGCAAGTTCTGTCAGCTCGCGGCCAACATCTGCAATGTCGGTCAGTTTCACGCGCACCTCACGGTCGGCCTTGAGCGTAACGCTGAGTGGCTTTTCAAGCGTATGCTCAACCTGGCCGCTCGGCATATGACTGATGGCGCGCAGTTTGACCGTTAACTTCTCGACGCCTTCGGGCATCTTGAAATCGCTACTGGCATACAGGTTGCCATAGGCGATATCTTGACCCGCTTCGATCACTAGCGGATTGGTTACTTCGATTCCCGCCGGGATATCGTCGACATGAATTTCGATCGGCGCATTCAGATCGTCCAACCTCTTAGCCACAACTTGCCATTCTCTACCGCTGCCGGGCGGCAGCGTCATATCGGTGCCACGTACTTCTAACTCGAAGTCGGGTTTGGGGGCACGCACGATCAGTTGATACTTGAAATCATCGCCACTGAATCCACGCGCGTCCCGCACACGAATGATGTATTGGCCGTCTTCAGGCGCGGTGAATGTCAAGCGCGAGTCCTTGCCCAAGCGCCGCGTGCCATCGTCATCATTCTGATAGTAGACTGGGAAAACTGGCAGACCGTTGGGTAGCGGTGGGGAACCTTCGTCCAGTTCGCGCACGATGTATGCGATTTCGCCTAACGCATGCGCGATCGGCGTAGTATCGAATAACGTCACGCGCGTGCCATAGCCTGGATAGACTTTGAATCCGGAATCGGGACCGCGCGGATACATCCACAGTTTGACAACTTCGCCACCAGCATACAGCAACTCGTTTAGTTCCATCTCTTGCCACTTGTGCATTCGATAGTCGTCGATGGTCGAACTATCTTTGCCGCGGAAGGTGAAGTAACTTTCACGTACGGCTTGCAGACGGGTGCGCAATACTTTTTGGCCGGATGCATCCCACACTTCGACCAAACTATCCAGCGGCGAGTTATCGCGAGCAGCTTGAATTTCGATAATCCACGGCACACCGGCTTGGGCTTGGATTGCATAGGCATCGATATCCGATTGACCATCAGCTTGCGAGGCGATCACACCGCTCACGCGTGCAGGCAACTGGATTGGTTGTGCTTGCTCGCTGAGATTGTTCGGTTCGACTTCGGCTGCCGCCTCGCTCGGCACAGTTGCTATGTCGCTGGGCATTGGTTTAGCGGGTTGAGTTTGGCTGGCAGGTTCGGTCGAGCGAGTAGCATCGTTGGCTGAACTATCCGGCAGCGTAAATTCGGCTACAGCGCCCGAAAAGTCAGCAACCCAGATGTGTTTAGCGGCTTGGCTGACCCCTGCCACTCCGGTCGGAACGTCGCTGCATGAAGCTACGACACCCCGCGGCGAAAGGTCTGCCAGCGACCACAGCTTGACGGACTTGTCTTCGGAGAGCGACAGGACTTGATCGCTGCCGCGAAAGACGATTTGCGTCACGGGTTCTTCGTGGGCGAATCGTGAAATGCGAAGTGGATTAATCGCAGGTCGGTCTTTAGCAATGATTTGCCACAATCGAAGTTGTCGATCTGCGCCACTGGCTAAGACTGACTGGCCGTCAGGCGTGAAACGTACACAAAGCATCTCGCCTTCGGGTTGACCGAGCGTATCGAGTCGTGCGCCATCGGCCAGTCCCCAGAGCTTGACAGTTTGATCCGCACTAGCGGTGGCCAGCATCTGTGACTGGGGATCGATATCCAAATCGTAGATCGCCCCATTGTGGCCAGCGAATCGACGCAGTTCCATTTGGGCTTGCCAATCCCAGAGGATGGCCACGCGATCGTAGCTGCCCGTGCATAACCATTTGTTATCTGCACTCAGCGCAGCGCAGTAGATGGCATCGCTATGTCCCTGTAGTCGGCCAACCGCTTTCCCCTGCTGGATATCAAAGATAATCACTTGGCCGCCGATGCCGGCAATTCCTCCGGCGATAACCAAGTATTGACCATCCAGGCTCATCCGCAACTGATTGATCTTGCTTGGCAGATCGATGGTTTGCATGATTCGATCGGTAGGCACATCGATTAGTTCGCAGCGGCCCTCGCGGGCGATAGCCCGTTTTAAGGGGCCCACGTCGATAAAAGCCGAGATGTATTGGCTCGCCTTGGGATCTGCGGCCAGCTTCGGCGCACTGAGTTGTTCGGCTAGTGGTACGGAGCGCGCATCGTTTTTTGCGCCAGCCGCGATCCACTGGCGAATCTTGTCAATGTCCGCAAGTGAAGGCTGGGCTTGATCGTCGGGCGGCATTTTTGGTTCCGCCTGACCGGTGACTAATTGCAACAGCCGGCTCGCCTCGGGCTCGCCAGCGCTGATCACCCGGCCATCCGGTGTGCCCTGGTTGAGTGCTTCATAGGTAGCTACGGAAAAGTCAGCCTCGCGCTCGGCTTCGTTGTGGCAGCCACCGCAGTATTTGCGGAGTACGGGTTGCACATCGCGTACGAAACTTGGCTCAGCCGCCCACAGGTTGGCTGACACT
Organism: Rania fehmarnensis; assembly: GCF_056494185.1. Taxonomy (NCBI): domain Bacteria; kingdom Pseudomonadati; phylum Planctomycetota; class Planctomycetia; order Pirellulales; family Pirellulaceae; genus Rania; species Rania fehmarnensis. Next base: position 5,773,912 of record NZ_CM151398.1, on the reverse strand, counting down.
AGCATCAAACAGCAGCAAACGCTTCTCATTATTGGCGTCATATCGCGGATCTCCTGCCTACCAGTTTACACAGGATCTGCGGTAGCCGAAGTCGCCAGACTTTGGAAGGATCTGATGTAGCCGAAGTCGCCAGACTTTGGAGGCGTCGCATTTGCTTCGTCCAATCTCTGGCGAGATCGGCTACGGGAACTGCGGTAGCCGAAGTCGCCAGACTTTGGAGGCGTCGCATTTGCTTCGTCCAATCTCTGGCGAGATCGGCTACGGGAACTGCGGTAGCCGAAGTCGCCAGACTTTGGAGGCGTCGCATTTGCTTCGTCCAATCTCTGGCGAGATCGGCTACGGGAACTGCGGTAGCCGAAGTCGCCAGACTTTGGAGGCGTCGCATTTGCTTCGTCCAATCTCTGGCGAGATCGGCTACGGGAACGGCCGCTTAACTATCCAGCGCGGCGGCGGTCCTCTGATAGGCCCAGGGCAAAACGACCAGCAAAGGTAGCCACACGGCAACCAGAGGTGATACCAGGTAGCCAGAACTGCCGGCGGCATTGAATGCCATGACGATGGCGGTAAAGCCGCCGACCATCAGCAAGCAAACACCAGCCACCCAGAACATATGCCGGTCGGAACGCGATAACACGATCGGTATCCCGAGCAACAACACGGTCCAATCAATAGCTGGTCGCACAAAACGCGAATGAATTTGAACGCGAACTTCATTGACCACGGGCACATCACCCCGTCGCAGAATTCGAATGAGCTGGCCGGTCGAAGCAAACTGCTTGTTGCCGCCCCGCATCATGTCCAGTTCGATATTGGTAGCCAGGAAACACTCGCCCGGCTCTAACCAACTGCAGTCTTTGCGAGTTAAAAACAGAGGTCTTCCCTGGGAATCGTAGATGGAATTGGTCGTGTCGATGCTGCGCGGCATGGTCACGTTTTTAATGCGGAAACCGGCAGGGCGTTCGGCCGTGGCCGGGTTGCGGATGCCTGACGAAGCCAGTAATTGCCTGCCCAGGACCGCCAATGGCCCTGCATGGATGCGAATCATAGGCTCAATAATCTCATGCTTGCTGGGGGCCAGGCTACGCGCATGGATCGTGATGCCCAGCGGTCGGTCAGCTGCAGGGCGTGTGGCCTTAACGATGTCAGACTTCAGATCTTGAGGCTGGCGCTCCAATGTATCCTGGAACATTGGAATCCATGCTTCGCGCGAGACAGTGGCCGTCAAGATTACCACCGCCGAGGCGATCATTAGCGGACGCATCACCCGGCGCTTGGTCACGCCCGCTGCCAGCAGAGCGGTCATTTCGTTGGTGCGATTGATCCAACTGATAACAAACAACAGGGCCATCAACGCCAGCAGACCGCTGAGCTTGTCAAAGAGGGTCAACATATACGGACCAAAGTAGGCAATCAGCACGGCAACCAAGCCATTCTGATGCCGTCCCAGTTCGATAAACTCCGTCAGATTGGTCGAAGTTTGAACGATGATCACCAATCCCGAGATCGATAGAAAGCAAATCGCTAGCACTCGAAAGTAGATGACGAGCAAATAGCGATCGATCTTGGTCATGGGGCAGGTCCGCTGGCAATCCTCAATTCTAGAATCTCGCGGGACAGTACAATTTGTAGCGGAGTCCGTCAAGGCTTTCGGCTTTCCGGCGGCTATCGGGAATCTGGTTCCCGAAATGCTTGACGCATTCCGCTACGGGTGTTGATCGACTTGTCTTGCTCTATTTTGCCGGTCTTGATATTTCTTGTCCTCAAGACCCACGGCAGGGAGGCCGGTGGTCGCACCCAGAATAAGCGCCGCTCATTCGAAAGGAATCGAAAGTGGAGCAATTGATGCAAGTTTGCGTCCAGTGGACCACCTTGTTAGTACCCGCTTTGGCCGTGTGGGCCATCATTGGCATAAGTGTCTACAGAACGGCCGCGATTGGCACGTTGGTCGACACCCTTTATTTTTTCATCATGTTTGTCATCGCCGCCTTAACCTGGCGAACGATGAATAACAACGACTGTTGCTGGCTGATTCACACGGCCAGCCTGGGAATCATGATTGTGTACGGCGTCCTGCCACGCCGCGGAAGCAGCCTGGACGAAGCCGTAACTTGGGTTAATTAGCCCATTTTTGGGCTGGGAGCACCGGTGGCCGCCAGGCCTGGAGCACCGGAGCATGTTCCCCAGACGCCAGAGTTTTCGCCACATGAGCGACCCACCGGGGCTAAAAGCTGCTTGCCGCTTTCATCCCCGGCCAAAGCTTCTCTCGCCGGGACGACTTGCTATACTTGGGTTTAGTCGATAACTAACCACGAGGGCAGTCGCAATGAATCCTGGCAAACACCTCGACTATTTGCTGCAACAATGGCCTTTTGACCCTGAATGCGTATGTGTCAGACTGGTCAAAGGGTGTGACGGTCGAGATGTCATTCAGCTAAGGCTAGATTTAGGCATTCTGCAGATGGAAACCTCGGGCAGGCCCGACGGGTCCTCGCCGAAAGGCTTTGCAACTATGCTCGATCAGCTGCTGGATGCCGAACAGCAGGATCCCGATTTCGAACTGGACGAAGATACCTGCATCGAAATCGATCGCGAATTTGTACAGTACTACCAACGGCGAGTTGCCTGGCTGCGGCTGCAACATTTCCAACGGGCAGTGCAAGATGCCGACCACACGCTGGCCTTGATGGATTTCTGCCGCGATCATTCACCCGATGAACAGTGGACGCTGCGCCACGAACAGCATCGAGCTTTCGTAGTATTTCACCGAACACAAGCGGCCGCCTTGGCTGCGATCGAAGAAGAAGCGGCCGACGAAGCGGTGCAGCACGTCAATGAAGGCCTGGAATTGATCCGCGAGAGCTTCGCCGACATGGGTTGGGAAGATCAATTCGAAAGCGATGAACTAGTTCAGCGATTGCACCATCTGCGAGACTCCCTGTGCGACGAATACGCAGTCGGCAAGACGTTGCGCGAACGCCTGGCAGATGCCGTCGCCACCGAACAATACGAACTGGCTGCTCGCCTGCGCGATGAATTGACCCGTCGCAGCGAAAACTAAGATCACATTGACTAACTGGTTGATCGTTTAGTCCAGCGTGCGACAGTTCACGCTAATCGGTTGGCGAACGCCGGCCGCATTCTGTTCGAAAGCCTTAATGCGCTGAATCAGGGAGTGAGTCAGCTCATGACCTCTGGCGATCAAGATGTCACCCGCGAGTGTGAGCACATGCTCTTGTAGCACCATGCCTTCGCGAAGGTCCTTGACCAGAGTTACCAACTCGCGTTTGCCTCCGAGAACGACATCGCCCAGCCCATCGATCAATTCTCGATCGTAGACAGAGTCGCTGAGCAACCTAGTGATGGCTTCGCTCATCGACATGTGCTGACAATACATATCGAATTCGTTCAGTATGGCAATGATCTGGGCACCTTGCACAATCTTCATCCGCTGGTGCGTTTCGAGTTCTTCGTTATCCCAATCGGGGCCATGACGCGAGTGATTGATGCCGGCCGTATGAGCGATCATCCTGGCTACGTTTTCCAGTCGCGGGATCTTGGCGACCAGTTTACTGCCGAGAGTTGACTGTGAATGCAGGGTTTGGATTTCCGCTGGGCTGAGCGGAGTGCCGGCCAGTTGCTTCGATAGCAGGCTTTCGGGTACCGCCACACAGCCCACCTGGGAGAGCATTGCCGCGACTTCGATTTGCCAGGCATCTTCGATCGCCAGCTTGGCACAAAGTTGATGAGCCAACTGTCGCAGACGATTTGACCGGCCATAGGCAGTCGGATTGACAACCGAAAGCACTTCCGTGACCAAGCCGATGGTGCCCGTCAGTGTGCGAGTTAGGAGCGAACGTTCAGCGCTCTGAACTTGATGTTGGCGAATTGCGGCTTCGATCGTGTCGCCAAGTACATCAGCGGGACAAGGTTTATTCAAGAACCGAAAGATGCCTCCTTCGTTGACGGCGTCGATAGCTGTCTTTTGATCTGCATTTCCGGTCAACATGACCCGCATGGTGTCGGGATGATTTTTGCGTACTTCGGTCAGCACGTGGAGACCATCGACTTCCGGCATGCGCATATCGCTAACTACCACGGCGTAGGGGCCGCGATGATGGATCATATCGAGGGCCGCCGGGCCGCCTTCGGCTGTCTCCAGGTCGAAGCGACCACGCAATCCACGGCGAAGAGCAGAGAGTACATTTTGTTCGTCATCGACCAGTAAAACTTGCGCGCTCACGATGTTTCCTTTCTGATTACAAGTTGTATCTCAGTTGCTCAAAAGGCCGAAGCAAAGCCCGACACTTCGGCCACTTGGATCGCTGCACACCAACTGGCAATGCGTCGCGCCAGGCCGGTAGTGGCCAGATGTTCCGAACCGTATAACACGTTTTGTTGCGGATAACGCGTGGAGTGATCATTGCGTTTGAGCAAGTTGGCCACATGGACGGCGGTGGCCGTACCAAAATGATCAGCATCACATTCTGTCGGCCGGCGATAACAAGCAACCGAACGTACGACTACATCGGGAAAGCCCCACAGGGCTAACAAGTAGCTGCCGACTTCAGCATGACTGGCACCAAACACCTCGCATTCGGCTTGCCAGAGCGTACATTCGTCTGCGCGGGCCATACGTAGGGCAGCGGCATAGCGGTCTGGAAACTGGTTGACTAGTAGAAGCTTGCCGATGTCGTGCATCATGCCGGCGAAGTAAGCTTGCTTGGCTTGCACCGGATCATTCGATTCGCATTGCATGATAGCCTGAGCGCACCGGGCTACCTGCACGGAGTGTTCGCACAACTCGGTTATCGAAAAATTGCAGGCGGGATTCTCCACAAAGGGTGAAAACAATCCATGTTCGATAACCAGCTCGCGGAGCATTTCTATGCCCAGCAAGTTGACTGCTTCCAGTGGGCACAGCGATTTGCGTGGCAGACCAAAGAATGAAGACCACACCAGTTGCACGACTTTGGCGCTCATCCCCACATCGCGCGCGATCAGTTTGCCGATTTTCTCTAGCTGGGGATCCGGCCGGGTCAGCTCCGCATGGAGCAGTGCCAGAATGTGCGGCTGACATGGAATTGCTGCCAGTCGCGTGGCTGCCAAACGCAGATCGGGCGCTAGCGGTGAGCGATTCAGTCTCTCGACTCGCTCGACCATCTGTTCCAACTCCGACTGCTGGGTGGGCTTGGAGAGAAACTGATGAGCGGTGCCTGAGACCTTACATGTTTGCGCACGCTCCGCCTGGCCTGAGAGCACGCAGCGCATCGTTGACGGGCATCGCAGATAGCTTTCAAAGAGCACGCGACTGCCGTCGACGTTTGGCATGCGCATATCGGTGACGATGATGTCATAGTGCTTCTCGGAAAGCAGTCTGAGCGCGTCTTCACCACTGGGACAAAAGTCCATTGTCCATTCTTGACGATGGCTGTGCAGCAGTCGTCGAATGCCTTGCAACAGATGCGCTTCATCATCGACGAACAGAATGCTAAGAGTAGACATAGGTGCCCTCGGACGATTTCTTAGGCGCTCGAACTTGAATTTCCTCGCCACTGCGTAAGACTAGCGGAATGCGCACGCGGAAAGTTGTACCTTTGCCGACTTCGGACTCGAAGGTCAACTCGCCATCATGTTTTTCAACGATGATGTTGTAGGTAATCGCGAGTCCTTGTCCCGTTCCTTGTCCCATGGGTTTGGTGGTAAAGAACGGATCGAAAATGCGATTGCGAATAGACTCCGGGATGCCGGTACCAGTATCCGAAACTTCGATAACCGCCCAATCTCCTGCTCGAGCGGTTGAAACGGTCAACGTGCCACGTTTTCGTGGCGACCCGGGCAGCGAGCTTTCAATTGCGTGGGCGGCATTGGTTACCAAATTTAATAATGCTTGATTCAAATCACCTGGCAGGCAGGGCACCAAGGGCAGGGAGGGATCAAAATTGGTTACCAATTCGCAGTGATACTTCCACGCATTTTTGGATACCAGTAGCGTACTCTCAACCGCCTGGTTCAGATTGATTTGCTGCTTCTCTTCTGAGCCAGGGTGAGAGAAATCTTTCATGGCGCGGACGATCTTGGCTACACTTTCGGCGCCCTCGAGCGTCTGTGCAATGGCCGCTGGAATTTCTTCCTGCAGAAAGGGCAAGTCGATGGCCGCTTGTAGCGCGCGGATCTCTTCATGCAAAGTCGGGTTGGTTAATATACATTCGGTAGATTCCAACAATTGCTGAAAGCGCGATACTAGCGCCAGCATGTCATCGAAAGAGGTTTTGAGAAAACGCGTGTTGTCGCCAACATATTGGATGGGCGTATTGATCTCGTGCGCAATACCGGCCGCCAGTTGACCGACAGATTCCATCTTTTGAGCGTGGGAGAGTTGTGTCTCCAGTTGCAGGCGGCGCGTCAGGTCACGCATCAGAGCAGTGAAAAATCTCTGTGATCCATGTTCAAACGAACCGATCACCAACTCTAGTGGAATGTTCTGGCCATCGGCCCGACGACCAGTGACTTCGCCGACGCTATCGGTGCATAGAATTCGACCTTCGTCATGACCGTCGGAACTGCAGAAGGGCACGTCCGGCAAGAAATTGGTGATGTTCCAACCGCGGGCTTCACTGGCTGAGCAACCGAACACGGCTTCGGCGGCTGGATTGAACGACTCGATGGCACCATACGAGTCAAAGATGACGATGGCTTCGGCCGCCGAGTCGACAATGGCTTGCGTACGACGAATTTGGTCTTCGTAGGCGTAAGCGGCCTCGAGCAACTTTAGATTAGCTAGCTCGAGTTCGCTACTGCGTTGTTTGAGCAGTCGTTCGGCCACGAAACGGGCCTCGCGTTCTTGCTCGAGCAGCCGATTAAGTTCGGCATCACTGGACATAATTTTCGCCTCTGCACCGAAGGAAGTGGACTCTCTTGGGGATCGTCACTTCGACTTGGCGTAGGAGCAACTACGTCAGGCCTTTGGAAGGGCACGTACAATTCAATCGCCAACACGTCACCGGTTTCGCCTGGGATACGAACCGTTAGTCCAATCAGATACAGGTGAGCTCTGCCTGGACTGCTTTTCAAGAGGTTCGTACCCAGGTGAAACGCGGGGCCTGCTGCTCTATCCATCCGCCGACAGAGCACACAGGGGATCACGTACCCAATGCATTCCACTGACCCGATCGCTTACACAAGGGTACCGAACGGCCGTCCCTCGAGGAGCAATTCAAGAACCCGAACAGCGATCGGGCCAGTGGTCATGCATTTCATGCGGCGCGATCAACTAGTGGAACGTAGCCCGCCACCGTGGTCAGTAGCTCCTGCGCGTTTAGAGGTTTGTGAAAGACACCAACGACACCGCAATTCCGCATGCTGGCGGTCAAATGCGTGCCATGGTTACCAGTCAGCACGATGATCGGCGTACCATGCGTCGCTGGATGCGCAGCCAGGCAATCGATCAACTCTTCACCCGACGCAAGCGGCATGCACATGTCGGTGATAATCAAGTTCGGTTTCTCGGTGGCGGCCAACCAAATGCCTTGCATGCCGTGATAAGCACACACCAACGAGACGCGATACTTGTGGAAGTGTCGCTCCATGGAAGCGACGATGTTTGGATCGTCGTCCACGTATAAGACTCGCGGCCAAGTGCCATCACCATTACCGGTGACTGACCCAGCCGCTAAGCCAACAGAATCTATAAGCGACATGCTGACTACCTCAGAAAGCGAGAAGCTACAGACCACGTCCTTGCCCCCAAATCGACATCTGAACACTACCTTACTTTCACCCAGGAGACCGCGAAAAAATGCGCGAAAATGCTGGGAGTTTGTGTAATGCACTCTAATGGCTGTGAGGTGGGAGTCCCGGGAGGGCGGCCGTCCGCAGCCGCTCACGGTGCTCTGAACGCTCGCAAAAAAGTGGCGTTGACTTACCCGATTGCTCCAACGTCAATTGCAGACGGTTAGAGGTTTCCAGATCTAAAACGCAGAGACGCAGAGGGTCGCAGAGAAGACCATCGCACGCGCTAAATCCGTTTGTTCATCTCTGCGATCCTCTGCGTCTCTGCGTTCTAAAGAATTCGAGTTTTTGTTCGGAACGGACGCTGGTTAGTGGGTCCAACCAAACGAAAAAAGCCCAGCGAATTTCTCGCTGGGCTTTCTTGATCGACTTCAGGTTTTGAGCGCGACAGTTAGTTGACGGCCTTTTCGATGTCCTTCAGGACGGAATCAACATCGACGTCTTTGGCCTTGGCGTATGCATGGTTGGCAGTAACTTTGCCTTCCTTTGCAACCAAGATGGTGACTTCAGCCTTGGCATTTAGACCGTAATCTTCTGGACCATTTTCGAATTCGTTAGGAACTACGAATGGAACATTGGTGGCCTTGGAGGTCGCGCACAGCTTCTTAGCAGCATCAGCAGCGGTGTCTTTGCTTTCACCCATGTAATTGACGAAAGCCTTCAGTTGCTTGTCGCTGTTCTTGGTCAGGGACTCGTCCAACTTCTTAACCAGTGCTACGACCTTCTCGTCGGAGGAACGGGTGAAGATCATCACTTGTGGACGCGAACCGTTCTTGCAGCGATAGCACAGTTGCTTGCCAGCCGAGATGCCGTCGTTCTCGGCGCCAGCCAATTTGGTAACATCGAAAGCACCGATGTCATCGCCGACCTTCAGGCCGCTTTTGATGTCTTCGGCTACCGACAGACCAGCAAAGCCAAACAGGGCAATTGCCAAAGCCAGGGTCTTCAGCTTCATATCTAACTCCTTCAAACGTGGAAACGAAACAAACGTTGATTGGGTAAAGGTCGATTCCTCGGAAATCGACTCGAAGGACATCACCGCAGTACAAGCCGCATGAGTAACTCCAGGGCTCGACAACATCCAACGCTATCTCTCTGAACCGTTGTCAGTTCAGTTTCGAACTCTATAGCGACAGTCAGTCGCACTTGCGTATAATATTCTCTGTCCACACCCCCGGGGAAGAACCCCCCATGGAAAACTCCCCTTTTCCGGCTGCTTGGAGATTATCTAAATTCCCAGCTTTCCCACCATGAAATAATCGCTCGCGCTGCGCAAACATGGCTCAATCCCTTGAGTTTGTTGAATTCTTCGAAGGTTTGTACGAATGCGACCTACTGGCCAGTTCAGACTAACAGCACAAAGTCGACTGACATTTCTTTTGTTAATTTTTGGCTACATTCTTAATGCCAGCGCTACGGAACCGGACTCCAGCAGTGCGCGAGAAAAATCGTTGGCTGGGTTTCGCGGTCCGATCGATGTGGCCCTAACCTCCGATGGCCGACGACTGCTGACGGTCAATCAGCTCAGTAATTCGGTCAGCTTGATTGACCTGCAGAGCCGTCAGATCGTTGATGAACATCCAGTCGCCGTTCGCCCTACCTCGTTAACACTAATCGATGACCAACATGCATTGGTCAGCTGCACCACCGCCGGCACGCTCGAAGTGCTGAAGTTCACCGCGGAGGGCATTGAGTCGCAGCACAAAATCGATGTCGGCTTTGAACCCGTCGGCTTGGCCGTCGATGCGCAGCGCAAGTTAGCTTACGTTGGCTTGGTGGCATCCTCCAGCGTGGCCGTAGTTGACCTCTCTACCGGTGAAGTAACCCAGCGGATCGAAGTGGGCACCTGGCCACGTTACTTGACGCTTTCACCCGACGGACAACGATTGGCTGTAGGTTGCAGTGGCGATGGCAAGGTCTACGTTGTCGATACCGACAAGCGCGAAGTGTTGTACGACGAACCGCTCAGCGGCGCGATCAACCTGGGGCACATGCAAGCCTCGCGCGATGGCAAGTATGCGTATGTTCCTTGGATGATCTATCGCACCAATCCGATCAACGTGCGCAACATTCGCTTGGGTTGGGTCTTGGCCAGTCGGATCGCGCGCATTCGCCTGGACGGTTCAGCCTATCGAGAAGCGATTTCGCTGGACGTACCAGGCTTGGCGATTGCGGATCCACATGGACTGGCGATTACGAGCAATGAAAATCGCCTGGCCGTCACAGCATCGGGTACACATGAGTTGCTCGTTTATCGTCTGCCGGACTTGCCCTTCGAAGGCGCGGGCGGTCCGGGTGACTTGATCGATCGGCGGCTAATGCAAGACAGAGATATGTTCTATCGTATCGAACTGGGCGGACGTCCGATGGGACTGGTGCTGGCCGCCGATAACCGTACGGCTTATGTCGCCAACTATTTGCAAGATGCAATTCAAGTGGTTGATATCGAATCCAAGCAAGTTGGCGACCCGATTCTGCTGGGCAAAATGCCAGAGAGAACCTTGGCCCATCGCGGTATGGAGATCTTCTACGATGGACGTCGCAGCCTGGATCAATGGTACAGTTGCCACACGTGTCACTATAACGGCGGCATCAATTCCAAGGCCATGGATACGGAAAACGATGGCAGCATCAACACCTTCAAGACCGTACTGCCGCTTGAGAATTTGCTGAAGACCAAGCCCTGGACCTGGCACGGTTGGCAGGAGGATATCGACGATGCCATGACTCGCTCGTTCACCAAAACGATGCAAGGCACCAACATCAACCAGGAAGACGCCCGAGCTCTGCTGACGTATTTCGATTCGCTCGAGTCCCCGCCTAGCCCCTTTCGTCACCCCGACGGCAGTCTGACCGAATCAGCCGCCCGCGGCGAGCAGGTATTTAAAAGCGAAAAAGCTGCTTGTACCCAGTGCCACTCGGGTCCCATGTTTACCGACGGCCAAATACACGATGTTGGCCTGGGGAGCGAAAAGGACGTTTACAATGGTTACAATACACCGACACTCCTGGGACTGTATCGCAAGGTGCGTTACCTTCACGATGGTCGCACCAAGTCCCTCGAGCAACTGCTGAGCGAATACCATGCGCCCGAGAAGGTCTCGGGTACCGCTGCCCTCAGCGAAAAAGAGCAAGCCGACTTGATCGAATACTTGAAGTCACTTTAGGCACCTAAGCTTATGCCCAAGACACCAGCCGCAACTAGCCAACTTCTGCCACCAGATTTGTTGGCGCGTTTGGAACGACTGGAACTAGTTAGCCGCAAGGTTTTTCGCGGGCGTTTGAAAGGTGAACGCAAAAGTCGACGCAAAGGTCAGTCGGTCGAGTTTGCTGATTTCCGCAGCTATGTGCCAGGCGATGATTTGCGGTTTGTTGATTGGAACCTGTACGCACGTTTGGATCGACTGTTCCTGAAGCTGTTTCTGGAGGAAGAGGATCTACACGTTTTCTTCCTGGTCGACGCCAGTCCTTCGATGAACTTTGGGGATCCGACCAAGTTCTTCTTTGCCAAGCAGATTGCCTCGGCCCTGGCCTTCGTGGGTATGTGTCGTGGCGACCGCGTGAAGATTGAGTTTCTGGGAGCGGAGAACAAATCGAGTCCAGTGCTGCGCGGACGCAGTCAACTCTGGCGCATGCTCGACTTTGTGGAAGCGGCTGAGCCGAATGAAGTTTTCTCCTTGACCGAAAGTGTCAAACGGTTCTGCTTGAGAAACACGGGCCGGGGCATCGTCGTGTTGCTAACCGATCTGATGGACAAACGCGGCTATGAACCGTCGCTCCGCATGTTGCTGGGGCAACAGATGGATATCTTTGTGCTGCAGATTCTCAGCCCCGAAGAAATGGAGCCGGATCTGAAGGGCGATTTGAAACTGGTCGACTGCGAAGATGACGACGAAGCGGAGATCTCGGTCAGCAATCAACTACTTAAAAAATACAAAGCGACTTTAGCAGCGTTTGTCGATCAAGCTCGCAAGTATTGTGCACAGCGGGGCATGACCTACATGCTTACGCGTAGCGATCAAGGTGCCGAAGTGCTGGTTAGCCAATACTTGCGTGAGCGAGGGCTGGTGCGATGAACTATATTTCAATGCTCAGTTGGTGGCAGTGGCTGATCATGGCGGCCATTCCGCCGCTGATTGTAATGCTGTACTTCCTGAAACTGCGTCGCGTGCCCGTGCAGGTACCTAGCACTTATCTATGGAAGCGCACGGTCGAAGATCTGCACGTCAACAGTATTTGGCAACGCTTGCGCAAGAACATATTGCTGCTGCTGCAATTAATCGCCGTGGCTTTGTTCATCTTCGCATGTCTGCGACCGGGATTCAGTGGCACCACGATTCTGGGTGAACGCGTCGTGTTTCTGATTGATAACTCGGCCAGCATGCAAGCCACCGACGTTAAGGGTTCACGCCTGCGCGGTGCAAAAGACAAAGTCATCGAAATGATCAATTCGATGCGCAGTAAAGATGTGGCCATGGTTATCGCTTTCTCCAACGTGGCCGACGTACGTCAGGGATTCACCGGCGATCGAAAACGCTTGCGTGATTCGGTCGAGAGCATCCAACCCTCCAATCGCACGACCGATTTGAACGAAGCCCTGCGAGCCGCCGCGGGTCTGGCCAATCCTGGACGCACTAGCCAAATGGAAGACCTGGGCGACATTCAAGTTGCAGATGCACAGCCCGCAACATTGTATGTGGTCAGCGATGGCGGGTTTGTTCAACCTCAAATCCAGCTGGGCAATCTGAATCCCAAGTATGTACCTATCGGCAACGGCGACGTGAACAACGTGGCCATCTTGGCCTTTACAGCCGAACGCAATTTGGAAAAGCCCGACCAGGTCGAAGCCTTTGCGCGTGTCCGGAACTTCGCCAACAAGCCAGTAACGGTAACGGCCAGTTTGACGTTAAACGATCAGCTAGTTGATGCCAGTGAAGTCAAATTGGGCGCCGACGCCGAAAGTGGCGCAACCTTTCAGTTGAAGGAAGTGACCGACGGTCGATTGAAGATCGAACTGGAGTACTCAGACGACTATGCGTTGGACAATGTGGCCTATGCCGGACTGGATCCACCGCGTCAACTGCAGGTCGTGTTAGTCACCGCCGGCAATACACCCTTGGAAACGGCGCTCGGCACCTCGCAGGCGCAGAGTGTTGCCAGCGTCAGTCTGCTGGGGCCAGAGAATCTGGAAACGCCAGACGCCCTGCAACTGGCCAGTTCCGGTAAAGTGGATTTGTACATTTACGATCGCTGTGCACCTAAGACCATGCCGGCCGCCAATACGTTGTTCTTGGGATCGGTGCCGCCGGTCGGGGGCTGGCAAGCCACACCGCCGGCCGGACCTGTCTTCATCATCGATGTCAATCGCAAGCATCCCATCATGCAGTATGTCGAAATGGGCGCTGTTCGCATTGTCGAAGGTTCGACCCTTACCACACCGGCCGAGGCCACGCCATTACTGCGCAGCGATGGTGGCGTCTTCATGGCCGTCGCTCCGCGCGACGCCTTTCAGGATGCTGTGCTAGGCATGAGTTTATTAAAAAGTGGTGAAGGCACAGATTCGGCGCCCAATACCGACTGGCCCATTAAACGCAGCTTTCCAGTTTTTCTGCTGAATTGTTTGGAGTACTTGGGCGGATCGGTGTCGACCTCTGGTTCCAAGACCGTGCAACCCGGCGAACCGGCTGTGCTGTCGCTGGCCAGCCGCTTCGAGAAGGTGAAAGTGGTTCCACCCAGCAAGGTTGCCGAGACTTTAGATCGAGCGGGTTCGCCCCAACTGATTTACAATCGCACAGAGGAATTCGGTTTCTATCGTGTCGAGCCCAGCGACAGCGATAAGACTCTGCAACTGTTTACCGTCAACCTGTTCAGCGAAAGAGAAAGCACACTCTCCACTCCCGAGGATATCATCCTGGGCGAAGAGAAAGTCAACGCGGTAAAGTCCGAAGAAACCGTTCGCCGAGAGTACTGGCGCTGGCTCTTGGCGCTCGCCATTGTCGTTTTGACCCTCGAGTGGATCATGTACACCCGCCGCATTGCGGTTTAGGGCTATAAGGCTTATCTGAGTACTTGTCTTCTCTGCGATCCTCTGCGTCTCTGCGTTTTTGACAAGCGAACCCAGGCATGAGTTCCCAATTCACCCCAGGCTCGTTTAACCCGTAGCCGCCCGGCGAGGAGCACCCTCTAACCCAACTCTGCGTTACCTGAACATCTGTTGGCTTAAGGCGATCACTCGGTATTGGACGCGAACCACTTCGATGCCTAGCCTGGCGGCTACGGGTTAAACGACTGCCGGCCGAGCTGGAATCTTATGCCACATACACACAGGCTGGAAGCCTATGCCACGTACACACAGGCTGGAAGCCTATGCCACATTTGTGGCTTGGACGTATGCGACCTGCGGTAAAATCTGGTGGTCTTGGCTGGACGATGGTTAATGGTGTGGTACATGGATGTAGGCGGAATGGTATCACAATGGAAAGCATCGTTATTAGGATGAGCCCGGGGCTATGCTCAATCTGAATGAATCATTCTCTGCGCCGACGGATGTGCCGGTCATGTTGACCGAGCAGCCGGACGAAACACAATCTACCATCGAAGCGCACTCGGTCACTGAAATCGTTCGCAATTTAGGCTCGGCACTGGATCGAGCTGTGCGCGATATCTTGAAGGTCAATTCAGCGACCAAAGTGTTGGCGCTGAACGCCAGGATCGAAGCGTCGCGGGCTGCCGAGCACGGCGCTGCCTTCGGAATTGTTGCGCAGGAGATGCAGCGACTCTCTGAACGCACCAGCGAAATTGCGGCTTCGATGGCCGATCAAACTCAAAAAAATACTCAGCAACTGATGTCGCTGATCGGCTGGCACATTCGTGGCCAACGCTTGAGCGATCAAGCGCTGATGAATATCGACTTGATCGATCGATGTTTATACGAACGCACCTGTGACGTACGTTGGTGGGCGACCGACAGCGCGGTCGTAGCTGCCCTGGCCGAGCCCAGTCCACAGAACCTGCAATATGCCTCGCAGCGTCTGGGCGTCATTCTCAAAGCCTATACCGTGTACTTTGATCTGGTATTGAGCGGCGCTAAAGGTCAAATTGTGGCCAACGGTCGGCCCAACGAATTCCCGGTCACCGGTACCGACGAAAGCCGACAAGCCTGGTTTATGTCAGCCATGGCCACGGCGTCAGGCGATGATTTTGGTTTTCAGATTGCACCACATTGCCCCTTAGTGCACGGTCGCAATGCCCTGCTCTATTCGGCCGCAGTGCGCGAAGATGGCGAGTCACTGGGTAAGCGGTTAGGAGCCTTGGGGATTGTCTTCAACTGGGATGGACTGGCCGAACCTATCTTGCGCAAGACCGCCGAGAGTGAACCCGGCGCCCGCTGCTTTATCATCAATTATCAAGGCGATGTATTGGCCGCCGACTCTGCGTGCGGCAGTCGGATACAACTGCCCGGCTTTGAGCGAATTCTCGGGCAGTCCAAAGGTTACTTCATCGACAACTACGAAGATCAATTGTGCTGCATTGCCCATGCAGCTTCGCCTGGGTTTGAAACGTATCGCACCGGTTGGTTCTCGCTAATCATCCAACCTGTCAGCGACCCGTCCTAACACTTCCACCGTAGCGGAAGCCGTCAAGGCTTTCGGAGCATGAACCCGTAGCGGAAGCCGTCAAGGCTTTCGAGATCAGCGGTTTTCGAAACCCACGAAATGCTTGACGCATTCCGCTACGACATTGCTTGACGCACTCCGCTAGGCGTTGAAAAGTTTCTGTAAGACTCGGCCTTCGTTTTGAGTGGCGCGCTCGGGGCGGCCTTGGTGATGGAAGACCAATTGCCAATGGTCGATGCCTAATGCATACAATATGCTGGCGTGTAAGTCATGCACATGCAATCGATCTTCGACTGCGTGCAGTCCCAGTTCGTCGGTCGAGCCGATCGCCTGGCCGGCACGCACGCCGCCACCGGCCATCAGCATGGTGAAGCCGTAGGGATTGTGATCGCGGCCGTTACCTTTTTCGCTCATCGGCGTGCGACCAAATTCGCCGCCCCAGATCACGAGCGTACTATCCAACAAGCCACGTCGTTTCAAGTCTCGAATCAGCCCTGCCACGGGTTGGTCACAGGCGCGGCACAAACCAGCATGATTGCTTTCGATGTTGGAATGCGCGTCCCATTTGCTACCGGCTCCGTGGTACAGTTGCACAAAGCGCACGCCTCTCTCGACCAGTCGGCGGGCCAGTAAACAGTTGCGACCAAAGCTCTCGGTCGCTTTCTGGTCGATGCCGTACAGTCGCTGAGTCTCCTCGGTCTCGCTACTTAAGTCGACCGCCTCGGGCGCTTCGGACTGCATGCGATACGCTAGTTCATAGGCGCGGATACGAGCTTCCAGTTCGGAGTTCTCTGGTCGCGCTTCGGCATAGCTGTGGTTCAGCTCATTTAACATCCGCAGCTTGCCAGCTTGACGCTGATCGCCCACGTCTGTGGGTGGTGAGAGATAGCGGATAGGCTCTTTAGAACTGGACAAGGGCGTACCTTGGAAACTGGCAGGCATGAATCCTGCCCCCCAATTGCGAGCGCCGTTGATTACTTTGCCAGGATCATCTTCGATGACTACAAAACCGGGTAGATCCGCATTCTCACTTCCCAAACCATAGGTGACCCATGAGCCCAGCGAAGGGCGGCCGGCCAAGATCGAACCGGTGTTCATTTGGCAAACACCGTTGGAATGATTCAGACCATTGCCCCAGCAAGAACGCACCTGCATCCAGTCGTCGGCGCACTGGGCCATGTGTGGCACCCAATCGGAAAACCATAATCCACTTTGGCCGTGTTGTTTCCATGTTCGTTTGGAAGCCATCAGCGGCGCATCGTATTCGCCCATCGGCGTGATGATCGGCCCAAAGCTCTCGGGCAACTTTTGCCCGGCCATTTCGTTCAGCCTGGGCTTGGGGTCAAACAGATCGATGTGACTGGGACCACCTTCGAGAAATACGAAGATGACACTCTTGGCGCGCGGGGGGACATGCGGCGCGGTTTGGGCCATGCCGGCGGCGCCTGACTTCTCTGCCAGCAGGGCTTGCAAGGCCACCGCGCCAAAGCCCGCACCGGCCCGCGCTAACATGTCGCGTCGTGAGAAGTATCCGGAACCACGTGGATTATGCATGGGACTTGTCATCAATCGATGTACAGGAATTCGCTGCTGTTGAATAGCACGTGGCACAGGTCAGCCAGGGCTTCCGAGTAAACATCGGCCTGGGCGTCTTTGTCTTCCGCAGCGGAGGTAGCCAATCCAACTTGTTGGTCGATAAAACGCCGCGCCTGCTCCACTTCACCGGTCGACGGTTGGCGCGAGTAAACACGCACAAAGGCAAGTTTGATTTGTTCGTCCGTTGAACTGGCTGCGCTTCGCAAACTCTTGGCCATTTCTCGAGCCGTTTTGATAGGCCAAGGCGAATTGGCCAGCAGCAGCGATTGAATGGGAGTGGTGGTCACACTGCGCTTGCCCACCGTGCCTGTGCCATCGGGCGCATCGAGTACATTGAGCAATGGATCGGGTTTGTTGCGCATGACCTTCGTGTAGATCGCGCGGCGGGCAGCGGTGTGATCGCTGGCTGGGCCTCCCAAGGTCCAGTCGATGGAACCGGCAGCTACCAACATCGCATCGCGAATTTGTTCCGCATCCAAACGCCGGGCGGGGTAGTGCCACAAGTATTTGTTTTCCAAGTCAACCTGAGAAAACTGTTCACGCTGGGGATGTTGTGACCCCTGGCGATAGGTGGCCGAAGTCACCATCAACTTGTGCAGCGCTTTCAGCGAACGACCGTGCTGGAGAAACCAACCGGTTAACCAATCCAGCAATTTAGGGTTGGTTGGTGGTTGTCCCAGGCGTCCAAAGTCACTCGCGTTTGCGACCAGGCCATGACCGAAGTGATACTGCCACACGCGATTGACGATCACACGATGGGACAGCGGATTAGCCGGATCGTTGATCCAGTGTGCCAGCGCCGTGCGTCGCCCGGTGGTTTGAATATGCGCTGGCGGCAGGGCAGCAATACTCTGACCACCCAGAACCTCAAGTGCTGCAGGTTCAATGGGTTGGACATCGGTGCGTTTGCCGGAGATGAAAGTGGGAGGTGCGACTGCTCCCGTCTCACCCGCGGCCATGACGTACATCGGACTGGCGGGCTTCAGGTGATCGAACGTCGCCAGCTCTTCTTTCAGCTGAACCCAACGGGCTTTTTCGTCACCTTCGAGCAGTTTGGCAAAATCCAAACCGTTCCATTCAGCCGTTACTTGGCGAAAAGCCAAGTCGGCCAACTGCACTGCTAGGGGATCCCGCTGCTCCGTTTGCGTACGCAGGAGCGGACGCACGTCAGGCGGAAATTTATCGATGGCTTTGTCGGCTGTCTTCTCGCGAGCCGCTCGTTCAAGCTCGGTCATCTCAGCCCGAATACTTGAAGTGGCTTTTTCCCATTCGGCCAGTTGTGCTTGATAACGCTCGATCTGAGTCGCTTCGCCGGCCAGTGTTGTATCGCTAGGCAAAAATGCAGCAAAGCTGGCTTGCAATCGATAATAGTCTTTCTGCAGGACGGGATCGAACTTATGGTCATGGCACCGCGCACACCCGATGCCCAATCCCAGGAAGGCTTCACCTGTTACATCGGTCAGATCGTTCAGAATGTTGTCCCACTGCGTCCGTACATCGCGCTGGTTGTATTCGTAGATCCAATGACGCAGGTATCCAGTGGCCGCCAGCGTACGATTATCGACGCCCGGCATTTCATCGGCCGCTAACTGTTCGGTCACAAATTGGTCATAAGGTTTGTCGCGATTAAAAGCATCGATGACATAGTCGCGGTAGAGATAAGCCGCGGGTCGATAGGCATCTTGTTTAAAACCATCGCTTTCCGCGTACCGAACAACGTCTAACCAGTGACGGCCCCACCGCTGGCCATAACGATTGTCACCGAGCAAACGATCGACCAACCACTCATACGCTTCTGTCGGAGGCTGTTGTTGGTATTCAGCCATTTCTTCTGCAGTTGGTGGCACGCCGACCAAGTCAAAATACAGACGACGTACCAATACATCGCTGGTGGCCGCTGGTGCCAGCGACAAACCGTGATCGCGCTGCTGGGCAACCACAAAGGCATCAATGTCATTGACCACTCGCTGCTCATCCGCCCAGCCCGAGACATCAGGCACGCTTACTTGAGCCAACGGTCGAAAGGCCCAGTAGTTGCGATCCTCTTCAGTCAATGAACCTCGGCGCAGTTCGATACCCGTCATGGATGCCGCCGGCCAGTGAGCTCCGCTATCAATCCATTGAACTAGCGCATCGATATGCTGATCATCGAGTCGTTTGTTGGGCGGCATTTCCAAGCCATCATGCTTCACTGCGGCGATCAGCAGGCTGTCCGCCGCTTTACCGACTTCGATGGCTGGTCCTGAATCGCCACCCCGTCGCATGGACTCTAATGAATCGAGCCTGAGATTGCCCTCCTGTTTCTCGCTGCCATGACACTTCAAGCAGCTTTCGATCAACAGTGGCCGGACGTTATTCTCGAAGAATTTGTGTTGCTGATCCAGAATGGCCAGTTCATCAGGCGTTTGCCCACGGACGCTCGTCGCCAATCCGCTGAGGCTTAAGCCACCCAGGGCCAATCCATAGATCGCCACCAGCATTTTTAAAGACGCTGAATTCCAATTCATGCGAGCGAATCCTGGAAGAGCGAGGCAGGTTCTGACCGGAGGGGTAACCCTCCATGCTAACGAAACCGACCGGCAGCATCAATAGTTACCGCCCCCCTAAGCCGAGGGCGTTAGCCCCGGTTCCTACTAAGCCCAGAACGTTAGCCCCGGTTGTTTACACCACTACCCGTGAACGTTCAGAAACCGAGGCTAACGCCTGCGGCTTAGAATTACGCGAGCCAACGATCCAGGTTTTCGCGGACAAAGGCGTCGTCAGATAAATGTGGATAGGCGCTCAATACTCGATCGATTTCTGCTGCCTGGCCTGGGCCGAGCGTCTCTGAGTGCTCCAAACACCAAATGCCTTCTAACAACCCCTGTCGCCGCAAGACCTCGTGAATGCCTGCTATACAGCCTGCAAATGCGTTGGCGGCATCGAAGATGGCTGCGTTGGCATCGGTCAATTCGATGTTCAACCTGAGTAGCTCGATGGGTATAGCTCCTCTTCCAGAGGCAACCTGACATAAGTTATGCAGTTCGACTGCACGCGAGGTCCATACGGCCCATTGGCCCAGCAGTCCACCCACGATTCGTCGCTGATGCAACTCCTCGCCCATGGCGGCAGGCATTCGATAGGGCGTCAGCAGGTCGCTCACGATATTGTCGTCATTGCCCGTATACAGCGCGACATCACTGCGTCCCGATTCGATCACCGCTCGCACTACATCCAGCGTTTGATAGCGGTTAAATGGGGCGATCTTGATGGCGACCAGCGGTTCAACCTCCAGCAAGCGCCGCCAGAATTTGTAGGGCAGGATGCGGCCTCCAACTGCCGGTTGTAGATAAAAGCCAATAATTGGTAGGACAGCGGCGACTTGCTGGCAGTGTTCGATTAATTGATCTTCGCTGGCTCTGGCCAGCGCGCCCAAGCTGAGCAGTCCAAAGTGATAACCAGTATCGCGCAGAAAGTTGGCTTCCTGGATGGCTTGTGATGTCTGGCCGCAAATGCCGCCGATGCGAATCGCCTCAGGCTGTCGAGCTTTCATCTCTTCAGCGGCCAATTCAAGCACGGGTTTGAACAAACCATAACGCGGGTCGCGAATGGCAAATTGAGTCGTATGAACTCCAACGGCCAGGCCGCCTGCCCCGGCGTCCAAATAATAGCGCACCAGAGCCCGCTGGTGCTGAACGTCGAACTTGCGATTGGCGTTGAGCGCCAGTGGGCACGCGGGAATGACCTGCCCGGCCGCAAGCGCGGCTAGCTGAATAAGCACGTGGACACGTCCAATTCGGGATTAGGGCACAAACAGGAATCGAGGATAGTGGTAGTCACAAACCACATCCAAGGTGAATAACACTTAGTAAGTTTAACAATTACAAATTAAGCTTGGAGGCATTATTGGGATTGAGCTCGCGACCGCTACCTCCTTGCCATGCTAATCCGTGGTGTCGTCGCAGATCAGAGCTTTGACCGGCAAAACTGAATCGGATTGCAGGGCCGGTTGGAAGGGAGCGTTGTTCGCGCGCAGACCGCAAGTTCGATAATTTATTTCTAAGATTCTGTAATTCGTTCGGGGCTTAACTCGCGCTGACACGACGAGTGTCCTAATCCCGAATTGGACGTGTCCACGTGCTTAGAATAGTGCGGCATGGCGATCCACTTCAGAATTTGCCGTCGCGAGCTTCGAAATGCGTGGGTTTGTTCAGCAGACGTCCGCCGCTGCAAGTCCAATCGGCGACCGCATCGATCAACTCGTCGGAGCTCACTTGAGGGCGGCCCCAGGACTGATAGCCATAGTGCGCATTGCTAAGCAGCGCTGTCGGTGCCTCTTGGCCGGTAAATACAGGGCTGCGTCGCATCCTGGAGGCCATGCGCTGGGCCACTGCTCGAATCGATAGGACTTCCGGTCCAGTCATATTCAAGACATGTGGCGGTGAACTCAAAAAGGCAAAGGCACACAGGGTCATTGCGTTCGCATCGCCTTGCCAGATAGTGTTGAAGTAGCCCATCGACAAATCGACACTTTGATTCGCCAATATTTTGGTGGCGATATCGACCAACACGCCATAACGCAAATCACAAGCGTAGTTCAGCCGCAGCAGGGCCATAGGTATCGACCACGTGCGGCTGAAGTGATCCAACAGACGTTCACGCCCCAAGGCGCTCATCGCATATTCGCCGATCGGGCCCGGCAGATCGCTTTCCACGGAACCACCACTGGCCGGTGTCGTTAGTCCGTACACATTGCCGGTTGAAAACGCGACCACTCGACTGTGTCGGTAGCGGCTGGCCATCAGCATCGGAGCATAATCATTCATGGCCCAAGTCAGACTGGCGTTATCGGCTGAGCCGAATTTCATGCCGGTCATCATGATGACGTTGCGGGCATCGGGCAGGTCTGCCACTTGCCGTTCGTCCATTAAGTCGCAGCGAATGGTTTCGATCCCGTGCTGCTCTAGTTCAGCTTGGCCAAAGCTAGTGAAACGAGCTACCCCTAGGATTCGCCTGCTCATGCCAGCCAGGTCAGAAGCTCGCTTGGCCATCCGCGCCAACGACGGCCCCATCTTGCCCGCCACACCCAAGAAGATGATATCGCCATCCAACTGACGCAGAGTCTCCACCACTTCATCGGTCGGCCGACTGAGGGCCTCGTCAAGATCTTGTTCGGAAGAGAAAGTAAGTGTCACTATGTCTCCTTTCGCTCCGCGAAAGGCTATCACATTCCGCTGAGCAAAAAAACTAGCTGTTAATATTCAGCCAAAAAGCCATGTCCATTCAGCCTTGTAACAGCCTAGAGCAGCAAAGAGAGACAGGGATGTTCCTTTTGCGGAGCAAAAGCAGACAGTATC
Organism: Rania fehmarnensis; assembly: GCF_056494185.1. Taxonomy (NCBI): domain Bacteria; kingdom Pseudomonadati; phylum Planctomycetota; class Planctomycetia; order Pirellulales; family Pirellulaceae; genus Rania; species Rania fehmarnensis. Next base: position 5,751,576 of record NZ_CM151398.1, on the reverse strand, counting down.
GGCCTTTTGTCGAGCAAACGAGCCTGCTAAATTAGGGGCTTAGTGGGGGGAGCGAGTTGCCAAGGAGTTCATGAATGCGATTGCCAGGGCCTGCACAAGAAGTGCTTTCGAGCATATTTTTTGCTGCATTGTTTATCTGCGTCAGCTCAGTGGGATTTCAGATCCAGGCTGCGGAAGAGTGGGCTCGCAAAATGTTCACGACCACTCAACATGACTTTGGCACCGTGCCGCGTGGGGCCAAGAGCGAATTTGAGTTCAAGCTGAAGAATACCTTCAAAGAGAACATTCACATCGCTTCGGCACGCAGCAGTTGCGCTTGTACCCAGCCCAAAATCCTCAAGACCGATCTCAAAACATACGAAGAAGGCGCGATTATCGCCGAGCTGAACACGCAAGCCTTCGTGGGCCAACGCTCGGCGGTGGTGACCGTAGTATTTGATCGACCGTACTATGCTGAAGTTCAACTACTGGTCAAAGGCAATATTCGCTCGGATATTGTCATCGAGCCAGGCGAAGTCAAATTTGGCGATGTCGACGTGGGCTCAACGAAGTCGGCAGACGTGAAAGTTTCCTATCAAGGGACCACCAATCGCGATTGGCAAATCACCGATGTTCGCAGCACCAATCAGCATCTAGCCGTCAAACTGAATCAGAAAAAAGAGAATGGCCGCACGGTATACACCATGAATGTGCGGCTGAAAGATTCCGCCCCGGCTGGCGAACTGAACGACGAAATCCAGATCATTACCAATGACAATCAATACAAGGAAGTCACGTTGCCCGTGCGGGCATCGGTGATCCCGCCGTTGTCAGTAGCACCGCTGTCGATTGAACTGGGCAGCTTGCGGGCCGGTGCCGCTGCCAATACGCGTCTGATCTTGAAAGCCAAGACTCCGTTTGGCATCAAGAGTGTCGATTGTGAAGACGATCGATTCAGCTTCAAGATACCCGATGGCGAAAACCTGGTCCGCATCGTGCCGGTCGAGTTTCGAGCGGGTGATACAGTAGGTGCATTTAAAAGAACGATCGAAGTCACCTCGACCCTGCCCGACGAATCCAAAGTAGAAGTGGTCGTCACCGGCAATATTATTACTGAGTGAGTTGCAGTTTTGGTGCGTTGGGATGCGCAAGGCTCAAACTTGTCGAACCAGCGCTGCCAACACCTGTGCCAAGCGCTCATCTTCGAATTGATCTACGCCGGCACCGAGCGGATGGCAACAGATCCACAGTCTGCCATCGCTGGCTTGTCGCTGTGCCACTGCGGCTTGCAGGCCGTGGAACACCTCGCCTTCGAACAGTAAATGCGGCTGCACGACCAATACGTCGGACGATTGGTTAGTGAGCCAGTCGAGGGTCTGCTCGACATCGGGCTGGCGAACCGCGACAAAGCCCACTGTATGCTGGGCAACCGGCGTCAGTTCGCATCGCAACTGAGCGAATCTTTCCATAGCTGCTGCGGCCGATGCACTGCTGCTGCCTCTTGCGATCATGGCCAGGCTGACGCGTTGGTTACTTGTGCATCCGGCTGCGTCCAGGGCTTGGCGGAATCTCTTGGCGGACAAGGCCAACACGGCTGGTTGATGTTCCAGCGGTGAAGTCTGGTGGAGAACTTGGATGCCGCAAACGGCCGCCGCGGCCTGAACGGCTTCGGGAATATCACGCTCGGCATGGCCAGCTCGAAAGAGCAATACCGGCACGGTGATCAACCGTTTGACCCCCTGGCGGGCCAAGGACTGAATGCCTTGTTCGATCGATGGCGTGGCCAGTTCGAGAAACCCCAGTTCGGTGCGCAGCGGGGCCAGACAGCCAGCCGATTGGCAAGCCAAATTTCGCATCTGTGCCTGGCCGATCGAATCTCGCGTTCCATGGCCAATAATGAGTACGCCTAAATCATCCACCAGTATTTCCCTTTTAGCTTTTTGGTTCCTTCCCCTAAACCGCAGGCGTTAGCCTCGGTTCCGTCCATTTGGCCATTCGCATTAGCCTGCGTGAGCAACTGAGTTGTCGGACCCGCAAATGGTCATGCAAGCCGCGGTTTTTGTACCAACGGCGGCAGGACAGCACCAGCTAACGTCCTAGGCTAAGACGCTATCACCCAATTGACGATTTGCGTAGGTACTAGTACACTCGCCAGCCTATTTTATTGCCGGAAGTCAATAGGTTTTAGGGAGTTATGTCTAACTTCCCCTTTTAGCGGCAGGGATCAAACGAACCGACCCTGTGGCTGTTGCAATTTCAGCCGCGGCAACCCTAATTCGGAGGTGCAACTCAACGTTATGGCCAAGTCAAACAAGATGATTTACTACTTCGGCAAGAGCAAGACCGATGGAGCGGGCGACATGAAAGCCCTGCTGGGTGGTAAAGGCGCGAACTTGGCAGCCATGACCAAAATCGGCTTGCCCGTGCCACCCGGTTTTACGATTACCACTGAAGTCTGCGTTCATTACTACAAGAATAACAAGAAACATCCCGATGGTTTGATGGCCGAATTGGCCAAGGCCGTGGCTTGGATGGAGAAAGAAACCGGCAAGAAGCTCGGCGATCCGAAGAACCCGCTGCTCGTTTCCGTCCGCTCCGGTGCCCGCGATTCGATGCCTGGGATGATGGACACGATTTTGAACTTGGGCCTGAACGATGAGACCACGGAAGGCTTGAAGAAAGCCACCGGCAACGGCCGCTTTGCCTGGGACTCCTATCGTCGCTTCTTGCAAATGTATGGCGACGTGGTCATGGGTGTGCAAAAACGTCACGAAAATGAACATGAACCGTTCGATGAAGTGATGGACCATCTGAAAGAAGAAGTTGGCGTCAAAGAAGACGTCGACATGACCGAAGAGCATCTGCAGGAACTCGTCAAGCGATTCAAGAAGCTGATCAAGGATCGCACTGGCAAGCAGTTCCCCAACGAACCGATGAAACAACTCGAAGGCGCCATCAACGCTGTCTTCGGATCGTGGATGAACGAACGCGCGATCCTCTATCGCCAGAAGTATCGCATTCCTGACGAATGGGGCACTGCTGTTAACGTACAGAGCATGGTGTTCGGGAACATGGGTGATGACTGCGCCACCGGCGTGGCCTTTACTCGTGATCCGGCCACCGGCGAAAACGTTTTCTATGGCGAATACCTGGTCAACGCTCAGGGCGAAGACGTAGTGGCTGGTGTACGCACGCCGCTAGTGATCGCTGACATGGCCAAAGACAAGATCATCGGCCCAGCGTTCAAGGAACTCGTTGAAGTTCGCAAGACGCTCGAAAAGAATTTCGGCGACGTGCAAGACTTTGAATTCACCATCGAAAAGAAGAAGCTGTACATGCTTCAAACACGTAACGGCAAGCGCACAGCGCTGGCATACGTGAAGATCGCCCACGACATGGTCAAAGAAAAACTGATGTCGCCTGAACGGGCGATCGAGTCGGGTGATCCAGAAGCTCTGAACCAACTCTTGCAACCTATCTTCGACACGGTCGATTACGAGAAGGCACGCAAGGATGGCAAGCTGATGGCCACTGGCCTGGCGGCTGGTCCTGGGGCTGCCTCAGGCGCCGTTGTGTTCACCGCTGCCAAAGCCGAAGAATTGGCGGCCAAGGGTCAAAGTGTGGTACTGGCACGTATCGAGACCAGTCCCGAAGACTTGCGTGGCATGATCGCCTCGACCGGTATTTTGACCGCTCGCGGTGGTGTCTCCAGTCACGCTGCCCTGGTTGCGCGTCAAATGGGCAAGGTCTGCGTGGCCGGTGCTGGCGATGTCGAAATCGACTACGCCAAGAAAACGCTCAAGGCCAACGGCGTGACGCTCAAGGAAGGCGACGCGATCAGCATCAACGGCTCGACCGGTGAAGTTTTCCACGGGCTGATCAAGACCGCTGATAGCGAACTGAAGCAAGTGCTGGTCAACAAGACCATGAAGCCGGCCGATAGCAAGGTCTTCCAGTACTACAACAGCTTGATGAAGCTGGCTGACAAGTATCGCAAACTGGGTATTCGCACCAACGCTGACCAACCCGACCAGGTTGCCAACGCAGTTGCCTTCGGCGCCGAGGGCATTGGACTGTGCCGCACCGAGCACATGTTCTTCGAAGGCGATCGTATCATCGCTGTCCGCAAGATGATCCTGGCTGAGAAGGAAGAAGACCGAAAGGCCGCCTTGGCTGAACTGCTACCATATCAGCAGAAGGACTTCGAAGGTATCTTCCGCGCTCTGGATGGACTACCAGCCTGCATTCGTTTGCTGGATCCGCCACTGCACGAGTTCTTGCCTCAAGGCGACAACAAGAAGGGCCAAGAAGAAGTTGCCAAACAACTAGGTTGCTCGGTGAAAGATGTGCAGCGCATGGTGGATGAACTGCATGAGTTCAATCCTATGCTCGGTTTCCGCGGTTGCCGACTGGGCATCGTGCGTCCCGAGATTTCCGAGATGCAAGCTCGGGCTATCTTCCAAGCTGCTGCGGCGGTGATCAAAGAGGGCATCAAGGTCAAGCCTGAGATCATGGTACCGCTGGTCGGCTTCAAGAAGGAACTCGACCTGCAAGTTGAGATCATTCATCGCGTGGCCAAAGAAGTCATGAAGGAAACTGGCAAGAAGTTCCCTTACTCGGTGGGCACGATGATCGAAGTACCTCGTGGTGCGTTGACCGCTGACGAGATCGCTGAGACCGCCGAGTTCTTCTCGTTTGGTACCAACGACTTGACCCAAACCTGTTTGGGCATGAGCCGCGATGACTCTGGATCGTTCATTCCGCCTTATCAAAATCTGGAAATTCTGAAGGCCAATCCGTTTGCTTCGATCGACACGACGGGCGTTGGACAACTGATGAAGATCGGTGTTGAAAAGGGTCGCAAGACTCGCAGCGATCTGAAGATCGGCATTTGCGGCGAGCACGGTGGCGATCCATCGTCGGTTGTGTTCTGCCATCAGATCGGCTTGAACTACGTCAGCTGCTCGCCATTCCGCGTTCCAATCGCGCGCCTGGCAGCCGCTCAAGCCGCGCTCAAAGACGCGAAGAAGTAAAGAGCAGTTAAGGTCACCTCCCCCGCGAAGCGGGGTTGGTCGCAGACGCTATTGCGGTACTAACCGCCTCTTCCGCCAAGACCCCTCCCGAATCTCGCAAAGCCTCGATTCGACCTCCCCATGCTGCGCATGGAGAGGTGACGGTCACCTCCCCCGCGAAGCGGGGGAGGTCGCAGACGCGGCGTTTAGCCGTCGTCTGCGGGAGGGGGCAATGCGTTGCGGTTGACCCTACTGCTTGACGTACCCCAGTTCCGTAATCACTTTCAGCATCTCTTCGTAAGTGATATAGCGTCGGCGATTCTGGAGTTTGTAATTGTCGATGGTTTCAGCCAATTCGCGGGCGGCGGGCGATAGACCGTAGTGAGTGTTGCCAAACTGACGACGTTCGACGCCAGCTTTGTTAGGAACGGAGCTCTGGCGTCGGTCAACAAAGTCGGTTGGTGCTTGTGGCTCCAGAGCTGCGGACATCGTCGCTACCCTATCGAAGTAAAAGAACAAGAATTGATTCGACCGCACCCAAACCCTACCTTACAAACTCAATCTGGGCAAATTTAGTCGAGATCACTCTTTGTGCGGCACCGGATGAACAGTCCACATAGCCGGAACTTTCGAACCATTCGAATTCTTTAGCTGCTGATCGAGCTCGTTTTGCAGGCGCAGGGCGAGCGCTTGGTTTGGATTGTGCTGCAAAGCGCGATTGAGACACAGTCGAGCTTCGACCACGTCCCCCAGTTGATACTGCAACTGGGCAAACTCGACCATCAGCTCGCTTTGGTCGGGAGCCAGCTTGGGCGCTGCGTTTCGCAGGCACATCAGGGCCGCTTGAGGTTCTTCCAAATCTGCCAGAGATTGAGCTCGCAACAAAAAGGCGCGGGGCGGAATTTGCGATTCACTGCGTTGGTCGTTCATGCGATCGAGCGTCGCTAGAGCTCGCTGCGGTCGCGCGGTCAGCCGATACAGTTCAGCGACGGTAACTTGAACCTCTGGCCAGTCGGGGCGATACAACAGCGCGCGATGGTAACAACTGATCGCCTCTTCCATCCTGGACGAGCAGCGAAGGACGTCACCTTTCAGCGCCCAGGCCGCCGGATCATTGCGATGAGTACGCAAGGCGTTTTCCGCCATCTCTAGTGCATGCGGAAAGTCTCGTTGCTCAAGATACATTTGGCCCAAGCGAACCTGCAGTTCGGGATTGGAACCGCTCAGCTCTACCGCATGTGCCATGTGACGCGTGGCTTCACTCTCTTCACCGCGGTTCCATAAGACTTCGGCGTATCCCCACTGAGCGCGCTCATCATTAGGGCTATGTCGCAACGCTTCGACAAACAAGCTCTCCGCATCATCGTATTTGCGCTGCTGCAGCGCGTCGGCGCCCAGCAAGGAATACTTGCGAGCTTGCGGCAGTTCCTTGGTCTTGCGCGCTTGGAGTACGCGACAACCCCCTGCCAGCGCGACCAACAGGACACACACTAGCCAACGATGAATTATGCGTGAAGGTTTCGACTGGTTCGACACGTGCCAGGAACAGTCTCAAGTACTTGTGCGGACGAGCCTTGGGGTACAATGCGCGGATACTATCGGAAAGTTCCCAGCTAACGCTAGAGCGCTGCGGAAGGTGAAATCTCAAAAAGCGTGGATTCCAGAATGCCCAAAACATACACAGGCCTTGGCTTAACACTACTTTACCCAGATTCCTGGACTATCTCCGACGAACCAAGTGGGGATAATCGCGAGGGCATTATGCTAGAAAGTCCTGGCGGTTCATTTTTAGCTATCAATCTACTGGGCAATGATGTCGACCCCGACGGCGCAGTCGATGAAGCGGCCGAAGCCATGACCGCCGAATACGAGGACATTGAAAGCGAAGCCTACGACGTTGAAATTGCTGGGCAACTTTGCATGGGCACACTCCAGAGGTTCTACTATCTGGACTTCGTAGTCGCCTCGAAACTCTTTACCCTCGAGTTGGATGACAAAGTCTATCTCATCCAGATCCAAGGCGAAGATCGCGATATGGACGCCCAAGCCACAGTGTTTGATGCGATTCTGACTTCAATGGTCAGATCGTTTGCCCCGAAGTCCTGAATGGTGAACTTCGATTCCCGAAACTCAATTCATGAATTCTGATTCCAAATGCACTACACCCGCTTCTCCTGTTGCCTCTTGTTGCTCGGTGCACTTGTCTGTTGTCGGCTGGGCTCGCAGGCGGTGGGGCAAGACGCAGCCGACTCTGCCTGGCTGGCGGGCTTTGCCAAAGTCGACATCACGCCTACCGAGCCGTTGCGGCTGAGCGGTTACGGGAATCGCGATCAGTTATTCACAGGCGTGGCCGACAGACTGTTTGTGCGCGCCTTGGTTCTCTCGCAAGACAAACGAACGCTAGCCCTCGTCTCGGTCGACTCGATTGCAGTGACGGGCAGTATGACTCGTCGCTTGGAAGAGCAATTACAGATCAAGCACGGGTTGTCGCGGAGCGACTTTGTCATCTGTTCGACTCACTCGCATGCAGCACCCCACGCGGCCGGCTGTCTACCCAATATCTTTCGAACGCCGCTCAGCCCCGAGGATCAAGCGGCTATCGAGCGTTATGCCCAAATTGTTGAGTCGAGTATTCTCAGCGCGATCGACCAGGCGATGGCTGGTCGACAAAAGGCGACCTGCGAGATAGCCGGTGCCGAGGCTGGATTCGCCACTAATCGCCGCGTGCTGAAGGATGGACTTTGGACTGGTTTTGGTCAACAACCCGACGGCCCAGTCGATCGACGCGTGCGCGTGATGCGGGTGGTGGATCAGCAAGGAAAACTGCTGGGAGCTGCCACGATGTATGCGTGCCACTGCACCACGCTGGGCCCGGACTTCAATCAAGTCAGCGGCGATTGGGCGGGCCTGGCTGCTCAAGAGCTGGAAGGTAAATATGCTGGCGCGGTGTTTGTGCCCGTAATTGGCTGCGGAGCGGATGCTAACCCCGAGCCGCGCACAGGTTATGAACTTGCGCAACGCCATGGTCGCGAAATGGCCACCAGCATCGAAGCTGCACTGGCTGGTAAACGCACCAAACTGGCCACCTTTCCGGTTGGACGTTTCGGTTATGCCGGGTTGGCACCGGAGATTCCATCGCGCGGGGATTTAGAGGCGGCCTTGGCTGACAAGGATGTGTATCGCCGACGCTGGGCGGAGAGTATGTTGACGACGCTCAAACAAATGGGGCGTTTGCCTGAAACTTACCCTGCGCCAATTCACACCTGGTCATTTGGCGATGAATTGGTGTGGGTCTTCTTGGGCGGCGAGGTCGTTGTCGATTACCAATTTCGTCTCGAGAAAGATTTAAAGGCTCAAAACGTCTGGGTGGCTGCATATACCGATGATGTCTTTGCCTATGTAGCTAGTGAGCGTATGCGGGCCGAAGGCGGTTACGAAGTCGATGGATCGATGTTGTATTATGGCCAGCCGGGACGCTGGCAATCCGGCACCGAAGATCTGATCGCTCGTCGGACCCAAGAGATTCTCAGTCAAGCTAGCGCTGAAGACAGAGCTCGCTCGGCCGACGAATCGTGGAAGTCGATCCATGTACCGGAGGGCTATGTGGTTGACCTGATGGCGGCCGAACCGCTGGTGAACGATCCGGTCAATATTGCTTTTGGTCATGATGGTCGAGTATGGGTCGCGGAGATGAGCGATTATCCGCTGGGTGCGCCTGGTGGTGGTCGTGTGCGTTGGCTACGCGATACCAACGGCGATGGCCAACTGGATCAATCGCAAGTCTTCATCGACGGCCTCAACTATCCGAGCTCGGTCACTCCCTGGCGCGATGGCGCGATTATTATTACCTCACCGGCTATCTTCTTTGCCGCTGATCGAGATGGAGATGGCAAAGCCGAAGTCCGCGAAGACTTGCTGCAAGGGATCGCTCAGGCCAATCCACAGCATCGCTCAAGTGGTTTCGAACTTGGGCTGGATGGTTGGCTGAACTTTACCTCCGGTGACGATACCCAAGAGATCCACAGTACGCGCAATGATCAACGCACCAATGCCTCGCGTCGTGATGTACGTTGGAATCCCGATACGGGCCAGTTCAAATTGACGGCGGGCCATACACAGTTCGTTCGCGCTCGCGACGAGTTTGGCAACTGGTTTGGCAACGTCAACAATCAGCCTATGTTCCACTATGTGATCGAAGACCAGTATCGCAGTCGTGCAGGTTTCAGTGGTCCAGCTTATCAACACTTGACCGATCCTCCGATCGCGCCACCCGTCTTGCCCGCTAGTCGTACGTTGGATCGCTTTAATGATATTTACACTTCCAATCGCTTTACGAGCGCGTGCAGTAGCATCATCTGCCGCGTTCCAGGTTTAGGTCCCGACATGCGCGGGGCGGCCTTGGTATGCGAACCAGTGCATAACCTGGTAGCTCGATTCCAGGTTCAGCCGGATGGCTCTTCCTTCAGGGCGGTACGCTTTCCGAACGATCAGCAATTTGACTTCTTTGCGTCTAGTGATCCGTTTGCGCGTCCAGTGCGCGTTGTCAACGCTCCCGATGGCACGTTGTGGGTTGTCGACATGGTGCGGCATGTCATCGAACATCCCGAATGGATTCCGACTGCCTGGCAAGAACGACTAAATTTGCGCTCAGGAACAGGACTCGGCCGCATCTATCGCGTTAGGCTCAAGGACTATCAGCCTCAGCCGTTACCGCAGACGGCTCAAATGAGCGACAAGGCATTGCTTGATGCCCTGGCTAGCGACAATGGAGCCCTGCGCGACTTGGCTGAACAGCAACTGCTGTGGCGCCGCTCGGCCAACCAAACCAATGCCACACCAGCCAAACCTGCCTCGAACGAGGAGTTAAAGTTGAGTGAGATGAAGTTGCAAGAAATATTGGCCAGCAGTCCACTGCAGGCTGCCCGCGCACAAGCACTTGGAACATTATCGGGGTTGGGTTTGGCAACTGCGGACTCGATGGCCACCGCGCTCGCCGACGAAGACCCTCGAGTTCGGCGCTACGCTGCGAGCCTGGTCAACGATTCATCGCCGACCCTGGCAACTGTCGTACAGCAGGAACAAGACGTGGGCGTGTTGTTGCAACTGGCCTTGTCGCTCAGCCAATCCGACTCAACGCAGGCCGCGGCCATCTTCGAAACAATCGCCGCGCATGCGGGCCAGGACGTGTGGCTGGCAAAAGGTTTGTCGCTCGTGAGTGACTCATCGGTCGCAGCCACCCTGACTGGCTTGGTGAAAGCTCTAGAGTCCATTCAACCTGGCCAGGCCAATGCGGAGGCGCAAGAAGCGCTCGAATCCACGCTCGCCTCGCTTTGGTCGCGAGCCAATCAGGCACAGCGTTTAACCATTCTCAAGAGCGCTTTCGCGGGCAAAGATAATTCGCTCAATCCTGTACAAGTGAATTTGCTATGCGCTCTGGCGGCGGCCAATAGTTTGGATACCGAAGGTGATGATCAATTGCGGGCTCGCATCGATAGCGCGGTGGAGCGGGCTACGAACATCGTCTTCGATGAACAAGCCGCTTCCGAAATGCGACAACAGCTCTTGCCGCTAATCTTGATCCGGTCGACCTCCAACTCGGACAAGTTAAACGAGCTCGTGAAACTCTTGGCTGCACAGCAACCACCCGAGGTTCAGCAAACGGCACTTGAGACAATACGAAGATTGAAAGCGGATGAAACGGCACTGGCATTAATCGGCGTTTGGGCGGGTCTACTACCCGATCAACGCAGCGGCGTACAGAATCTGTTACTGGAACGACGTCCGTGGACGGAACAGCTTGTGTCCGCCCTGGAGCAAGGAAAGCTGAAGGTCACGGATTTAGACACTTCGATTATGGAGCGCCTGCGCACGCATGCTGATCGTCGTATCAATGCCCGGAGTCAAAAGGTTCTAGGGGCGCCACCGACCTCGGACCGCGCGCAAGTAACCAAAGATATGCTGGCCAAACTGGTTGGGCAGGGGGATGCAGCGCGTGGTGAACAGCACTTCGCGCAACACTGCGCGATCTGCCATCGAGCTGCAGCGGATCGTCCCATCGTGGGAGCTCCGCTGGAAAACATCTCGAACTGGACCCAAGAACAATGGGTGGTCGCCATCCTCGATCCAAACCGAAGTATTGAACCCAAGTACCATCAGTACATCGTCCTTACACACGATGGCAGATCGCTGGCTGGGGTCATTGAAGATCGTTCGTCGCATCATTTGACGCTGGCAGCGCCCGATGGCAAGCGTTATGAAATCGAGTTAACTCAAATTGAATCTTTGAAGGACCTGGGGACATCCATGATGCCGGAAGGTCTCGAGAAGAAATTGGACGCAGCCGCCATGACTGACTTGCTCGCTTATCTGCAAACTTTAAGAACTCAGAAATGATCGCTATGACTCGCCCGCTCTGTTTTTACTGCTGGATGATGGTGGCGCTGATGCCTGAGGCGACGGAAGCGCAGTCGCCGTTGGTACCACCGAAGTCAGCCCAGGCCATTCGCGTGGCCACCTTCAATGTTTCACTCAATCGCAAGACGGCTGGTCAACTGCGCAAAGATCTGGATGGCAATGATCAGCAGGCCCGCGCGATTGCCACCGTGATACGCGCAGTGCAGCCCGACATTATCTTGCTGAATGAACTCGATTGGCAGAGCGAAGTTGACAATGCCTCACGCTTTGCCGAGCGTTACCTGGCCGATGCTGAACCCGACCTGCTCGGGCAAGGACCGTGGGAACTCAAGTACCGCTATACCGCGCCAGTGAATACCGGCGTTGATAGTGGTCTGGACATTAACGGCAACGGCAAGACCCAGGAACCAGAAGATGCTTGGGGTTATGGAGTATTTCCAGGACAATACGGCATGGGCGTGCTCAGTCGCTTTCCGATTCAACAGGATCAGGTTCGGACATTTCAATTGCTGAAGTGGTCCAGCCTGCCTGGTGCTCTTGTTCCGCGTGACCCGAACACTCAAAAAAACTACTACTCTGATGACGTCTGGAATCAGTTGCGTCTATCGTCCAAGAGTCACTGGGACGTACCCATTGTTACGCCGCAGGGAACGATCAGCCTCTTGGCCAGTCATCCCACACCCCCGGCCTTCGATGGCCCAGCCGATCACAACGGTTGCCGCAATCATGATGAAGTACGACTGTTGGCTGATTACATTGATCAAGATCCCGACAAGTATTTGATCGATGATCAAGGTAAGCATGGTGGCTTGGCCAGCGATCGTGCCTTTGTCATCGCGGGCGATTTAAACTCGGATCCGATCGATGGCGACAGTCGTCATCAAGCGATCGATCGTTTACTTCAGAGTCCACGCATCAATGCTGCGCAAACGCCCGAAAGCACCGGCGGCGTCTCTGCTGGTGCGCGCCAAGGCAAAGCCAACACCAAGCATCGTGCGCCCGCCAAATTTGATACCTCTGATTTCTCTGATAACGCGGTCGGCAACCTGCGCGTCGACTATGTATTGCCATCTTCGCAATTGCAAGTTCTTGCAGCTGGTGTTTTCTGGCCGGAGGAAGATTCTCCGATCATCAAGAAATTGCTCGACGCATCCGATCATCATCTTGTTTGGGTTGATGTTGCGTTTACTAGCGCGAAGCCGTGACTGTCACCTCTCCCGCGCAGCGGGGGAGGTCGCAGACGAGGCGTTTAGCCTTCGTCTGCGGGAGGGGGCACTGCGCCAGGCAAGACTCTTGCGGTATTAACCACCTGAACTACCAAGACCCCTCCCAAATCTCGCAAAGCCTCGATTCGACCTCCCCAAGGCGACGCCTTGGAGAGGTGACTGTCACCTCTCCCGCGCAGCGCAACGCTGTGAAGCATTTTAACTTGCAAAAACTGGGCTTCCATAAATTGCCAAAGGATGAAAAAAGGCCAGATTCCCCCAAGCACTAACTGAAACCTATCAGTCAGAAAGGAATCTGGCCGTGAGTCGCAAGCAACGAGCAAAGAATAGATCACGAGTTATCAAACGTAGGGCCAAACTCGAGCTGGTCAAGAATCGTGCATTGTTCAAGGAGCTCGTGGAGCTCATCCTTCCCTCAGGAGCATTATTTGCCAAAGGCCAGTTCCATGGCAATGCCACTTGGCAGGGAGAACAGTTAGCCGCACAAGCTTTGATTTGGACATGGCAAGAGTGTAAGAATGTGACCGATTCATTTGCCCAGTCGATTGAGACTTGTCATGGCTTGGGACTCACGAAAATTGCCCGGTCTTACACTGGGATGATGAACGTATTGACCAACAACCAGGAAGTTCTCCGAATTGGCATTCGCGCTCGCCTTCATTTGCTGGCGAAACTGTGGGGAGATCGTTTTTACCGCACCGATGGCTGGGTACTAATGGGCTTTGACGGTTCTAGAGCGACGGTACCACGTTCGGTTTCAAATGAAGAGGCATTCTGTGCGCCTAACTACGGTAAGGGAAAAAAAGCCCGTTACAACGACAACAAAGCGCAGAGGCAGAACAAGAACTCCACGTCGATGAACAAGCCACGCAAGAGAGCCGAAAAGCCTGCACCGCCAGAACCGCAAATTTGGATGACAATGGTGTGGCACATGACTATGCGATTGCCATGGACCTGGCGGTTCGGGCCTTCTAACTCCAGTGAGCGTCACCACGTTCGCGACATAATTGAGCAAGAGGAATTTCCGACAGGCACCCTATTCACTGGCGATGCAGGTTTCGTTGGTTTTCAATTGTGGAAGTCGATTGTGGAAGCGGGGCATGACTTCCTAGTACGAGTCGGGGGCAATGTAAAATTACTCAGTCAAAACACGGATTTTAGAACGCAGGATGATGGAACGGTTCTGTGCTGGCCTAAAGACCAAATGGATAAAGGTGTTCCGCCACTGCGACTTCGCTTGGTTCGCGTAACGGTTGGAAAAACGAAAATGTGGATGCTGACCAGTGTGTTGAATGAGGACGAACTAACCATCGAACAGATTGCAAACTTCTACAAGCAACGGTGGTTGATCGAGGTCGAGTTTCGTGGGCTAAAGCAAACGGTCGACAAACAAAAACTTCGTTGCCGCAATCCCGAACGATCATTGGTTGAAGTCGAGTGGTCTTTGAACGCGATGGCATTGGCGGAACTGTTTGCAATGCGAGCCCAAATATCAGCAGCGACGAAAGAAAAGAAAAAGAAAAAAGACAAGAAGGAGAAGAATCGAGACTATACCCCCAATGACCGCAGTCTGGCAAACACGCTACGAGTATTGCGCAAATACATGCGTAACTTGAATGAGAGTAGCCAACCAAACCAGCTAACGCTGGATCTGATCAACGCAGTAGTACAACGATATAACAACACCACCGACAAACGCGCGCGCCATAGACCCAAAGACGCTGAAAAGAAATCGCTGGGTGAACCAACCATTCTCAAATTGACTTCTCGGGAACGGAAGAAATTAACGGAACTCGAACTCAAAAACGCCGCATAAAATGCTTCACAGCGTTGCGCGCAGCGGGGGAGGTCGCAGACGAGGCGTTCAGCCTTCGTCTGCGGGAGGGGGCACTGCGCCAGGCAAGACTCCTGCGGTATTAACCACCTGCACTGCCAAGACCCCTCCCGAATCTCGCACGGCTCGATTCGACCTCCCCAAGGCAAAGCCTTGGAGAGGTGACTGTCACCTCTCCCGCGCAGCGGAGGAGGTCGCAGACGAGGCGTTCAGCCTTCGTCTGCGGGAGGGGGCACTGCGCCAGGCAAGACTCCTGCGGTATTAACCACCTGCACTACCAAGACCCCTCCCGAATCTCGCGCGGCTCGATTCGACCTCCCCAAGGCGAAGCCTTGGAGAGGTGACTGTCACCTCTCCCGCGCAGCGGGGGAGGTCGCAGACGAGGCGTTCAGCCTTCGTCTGCGGGAGGGGGCACTGCGCCAGGCAAGACTCCTGCGGTATTAACCACCTGAACTACCAAGACCCCTCCCAAATCTCGCAAAGCCTCGATTCGACCTCCCCAAGGCGAAGCCTTGGAGAGGTGACTGTCACCTCTCCCGCGAAGCGGGGGAGCGACCGTCTAGTTGGTAGTCAAGGAAGAATCTTAAATTTCTTCCCTTCGCTTGGGCATCTTGGGGGCCAGCCCCCAAACCCCCGGGATTTTTCAAGGCATGGCGCCGGTAACTCAATGTTTGATTTCCTACAGGCGCAGCATTACTATGAACTGTGCTAAGTGAAACATAGCAAAGCTCTGCGGGGACGCAACTTTGTAAGGGATAACTTAGTCGCCGGTGAGTCAATGACCCGCCGAGCACGTAGCGCCCGTGGCCAGGCTGGCGACAGCTTGGTCACGTGCCTTCTTCTCGGGGTCCCACATCGTTTGCGTACGTACCATCTCGTGAAGGATCAGGAGCAGCTTTCGCATGCTCGCGATCAACGCCAGCTTCTTCGGTTTTCCTCGGCTTAATAACCTCGAATAGAATTTCTCGACCACTGGATTCTTTTTGGTTGCCACTAAGGCCGCCATGTATAGTGTACGACGCACCGTTGATCGACCTCCGCGAATGCGTCTCTTGCCATCGCTCTGACCGGTCTGGTTGGCCATCGGAGCCACACCAACAAGCTTGGAAATTTCCGTACGAGAGATTTTTCCAAGTTCAGGAAGTTCAGCACACAGAGTGACTGTCGTGATGAGACCCACGCCTGGCGCGCTGGAGATGATCCTTACGTTAGGTGTTTCTTTGCTCATCTCCTTGGCATGCTCCTTGAGCTGCTCGTTCAGAGCTTTTAGCTGGTTTTTCAGCATTTTCAAGCTCTCTTCAACGAATCGCTTGACCGTCTCATCCTCAAAACGCAAGCGATTCTTCTCTTGGTTGATCATCGTCATGACCTGTACTCGACGACGCGTAAGCGACCGAAGCTTCTTCTCTCGCTCGGTAAGCGGCTTGGTCAAATGGACTTTGACCTGCTCACCAAAATGCCGAATTACTTTGGCATCAATGGTATCCGTCTTTTCTAGATACCCGTGTGCCTTGGCGTAGTAGTGAGTCTTGCGCGGGTTGACCACTGACACGTTGACCTTCACCTCGTGTAGCAGGTCAACCATGATATTCTCATAACCACCGCTGCTCTCGCAAACCACAAGTGTCTTTTCAGGCTCTTGGATGCGCTCAATCAACTTGCCAATGGACGAGACCGTGTTGCTAATCGTTGAAGGCAGCTTGCCCTGGGAATCGGAAATGTCTAGCTTCTTGGAAGCTACATCAATGCCGATCACGCGATCATATGTTGTCATTGTAAACTCCTACCTAGTAAATTCAGGCTTCCTCGCACTTGGCGAAGAGCACTCAGCGACCGTTCGGATAGAAAACAATCAGCCGCCCGACTTCGCTCCCCCACGAGCTACAAATGTGTACATTCGTTCGGGGTCGTTAAACTGTCTGGGTAGCTGAGTCCGACACCGTTGCAACGACGTCGAACATAAACATCTTAGTTGGCCGCTATATACTAGGTCGCAGACGAGGCGTTCAGCCTTCGTCTGCGGGAGGGGGCACTGCGCCAGGCAAGACTCTTGCGGTATTAACCACCTGCACTACCAAGACCCCTCCCGAATCTCGCGCGGTTCGATTCGACTTCCCCAAGGCGAAGCCTTGGAGAGGTGACGCGCCCAAAAAAACCAAAGCGACCAGTGCGTAAGAACGCGCAGGTCGCTTGATGGTTTCGGAGAGAAGGGCAAAAGGCGGAACGCATCAACTTAATCAGTGGCGTCTGATTGTTAGCAAGTTGATGGAACCCCTACCCTGAGATGCAAGCCATTAACTAGTCGTTGCCGTTGAGGTCGTTGAGCTTTTGTTGATACTCATCACGTTCACGGCGAGTGGCTTCGAGATCGAAGACCAGGTATTTCATATCCAAACGCAGTTGACCCAGTGCTTCTTGAACCAAGGTCAAAATGCGGCGGCGGCGTACGCTGCTTTCAGTCACGCGTCGCAGCGATGGCAGCAAGCGAACTCGTTGTTCGATTGGCAAGGCTTCAATCGCTTGAGTCAACTCCAGCAAATCTGCGGGGATTTCGTCTTTTTGAGTCTCAATCGAACCGGCGGTAACGGAGTTCATAGCGTTTCGTCCTTATGAGTGAGAGCCATGCGTGCGTCGCATCAATGCTCAGTTGAGAATGCAGCCCAAGTGCCAATCTCACGTGCGACCATGATGATAGGCCCTAAGTGACCACATGGCAAGCACTTAGGAAAATCTGCCCCAGCGGCAAAGTTTTCCCATGTGGCATAAAAACACCACGTTTCGGACTGGCGTTTTGCCGTAAGTGCTGATAAATATGAGACTTAAGCTATTTGCCGCCAAAAAGCCCTCGATGAGGTCTTTTCGCAACAAGTTGCAAAAAATCATTCAAGAAACTCATGGACGAGTTAAGCCACTTAAAAATCGCTTCTACCGTTGCATCTCCGCTCGCAAGAGTAGATGGTGCAGAGGCTCAGATTCCCACACGGCGACCAGCGCTCAAGTTCTGTCCTTTCGGTGCCAGGCTTGTGTACAGCTGGATCGCCATGTGGCTTGCGCTAGTCGCTAGCGCCCCATCTACTGCCCGCGCACAACTAAATGATTCATTCGAAGGTGGTCGTCCGCGCTGGCAATTAGTAGAAAGCGATTGCTCGGCGGAGGTCTCGGGTCAAGAGATCACGCCAGCCTTGCCACAGAGCGGATCGACTTGTGAAACATTTGAGTTGTACTGTACCGCTGGTACCTATGCATACCTGGCGATGCCAATCGAACCGTGCGCGCTGATTGATGAACTGGGAACAACGTTGTGGGTTCAATGTTCCAGTTCGCGTATCCGCCTCGGTGTCAGTGTGATCTTTCCTCAAGCGATCAATCCGGCAACTGGAGGTCGAGTACAAACCGTACTGTGGGGAAGTACTTACGATGATCCAGGACAATGGCAGCGATTGGTAATCAACAACAGTGCACAACTGTTGGTTCAAGAATTACCGATGCTGCGCCAACGCTACGGATCGAAAGTCAATCTCAATGGAGCTTACATCGATGCGATAGTCATTAATGGCTACACAGGCCCGGGTCGTTATCGAGTCAAGATTGATGAACTGTCGATGCCAGGGATGATTCCGATTTCATCGCTAGGTACTCCAGTGCCGACAGACTGGCGAGAGCGGTGGCGCTGGCGCGACGGTGCGGGTACCGAGGAACTTCGCTGGGCGCAAACCACGGCCGCTCGCGTGCCTGTGTGGTGGCAATATCAAGGGGAGTCCTTGCCGTGGCTGAAGTCGCTCGGTTTTCACGGGCTGCTGCTCAATCGCGTGCCGAGTGATGCGATGTTGACTGAGGCTCAGTCTGCGCGCCTGACCGTGATTGCTCCTCCACCCACGCAAACGTTGGCGGTCAATGAAAGATTATGGGAAGGCGTAAAGGGCTGGTTGGTCGGGGCGGCCGTAGATGGCCGTGGTCTCGACCGATTGAAGGCTGAAGTCTTAAGAGTTTCACAGTTCCCGGCTGAATTGCAGCGGCCCACCATTGCGGAGGCCATGGAAGATTACTGGGCCTTCAGTCGAGTTGTCGATGAACTGGTCGTGCCGGCGCCTCCTCTGGTATCAGCTGGCTCGGAGCGCGAAAAACAAGATTGGATGTTGGCCAATCTCCAAAACTCACAGCGTCTCTCTGCCGGCTGGGTATCCATTTCGACGGATGCCCTGCCTAGCTGGCGCGAACAGGTTCGACATGCACAACAGATTGTCGAACCTGAGGCCGAAGAGCTGGATACCACCGACGCCATGCGCATTCGCTTGCAGGTTGCCAAGGCAGTAGCCGCTGGTGCCAAAGGCTTTGTGTTTCGTTCCAATTCCCCCTTGGATGTAACCAGCGCGGAACATCGCGTGCGCGTGGCAGCTATGCGTACAGTCAATCGCGATCTCGCTTTGCTGAGCCCCTGGGTAGTGGGTGGACAGACGGGACCTGCACCGCAGCTAAATCGAAGCGAAGATTATTTTGCCGCTACTTGGATTACCTCGCGCAGTCACTTGATCATGTTCGTAGCGCATACCGACCCCACCGATCAGAGTCTGCCCCCTACGCGTGGTGAAGCCCTGCGTGCCAGTATGCCGCTGCCCACTGGTATCCATAATGTGCTGCGCATCACGGGCGGCTCGTTGCAATCCTTGCTCGTGACGCCGGGGCCCGACGGCATGAGTTGGGAAATCCCGGATCCTGAGCCGGTTGAGTTTTGTATCTTGACCGACAATCCGCTTGTGCAACGTTTTGTTTCGCGATTAGTTGGCACCGAAGCAGCCGAGGATATGTTGGATATCGCTGGCCACCAACTGCAACTGGCTGCGCGTATCACCCGTGCGCGTTGGTCCAGTCCCGGCGATGAACTCTCTACGCGCTACTACAGCACTATTGAGGCCGGGCAACGTCGCATCGAACAAGGTTACGAAGAGCTTCGTCGCAGACGACCAGCCATGGCCAACTCCGCTGCCATGCAAGCCTATGATGCGGCCCAGATGATTGTTCACGAATCGTACCAGACGGCGACCAGCAACCTGGCCACTCCCCAGTCCAGCCCAATGGTCTTATCCACCGCCAGTTTGCCCTATCACTGGATGTTGGCTGACGCTTGCGCCAAGAGTACGTGGCGCTCCGTGCCGCTACCGGCCAATGACTTCGCCAGTCTCGAAGGAATCACGCAAGCTGGCTGGACACATCAGCGGCGACTGAACGAACGAGCCGATATGCAAGTTGAGCTCGTGCCTCATACGCTGCTCTCCGCAGACGATGCGCAACCGATTGGCAAGCTGGGCTTGCGTTTGGCGGCGATGCCCAAAGCCACTCACACGTTGCCCGGCGGATACGAAGGCGCGACCATTCGCGTTCGCAGCGCTCCCGTGCAATTGAATCGTGGTGAACTGGTGCGAATCACCGGGCAAGCGTTTATCCGCCGCGGACCGGCGGAACCCGGTGCAGGTTTGTTGGTCTATGACAATAAAGGTGGGCCAGCCTTGGGACAGCTTGTTCGCGGCCCAAGTGGCCAGCGCGTGCCCATTGAACTCTACCGGTTCATCACCGACGACCAACCTCTGCACATCCTGACAGAACTGCGCGGCGCGTGCGACATCATTCTCGAAGGCCTGGCGCTCTCTGCCATCCAACCGGCGGTCAATTTCTCGAACTACCCAACCGTGCCGGCACGTTGACGGTAATCCAGGGGAGGGCGAATGCTCCTGCTGAGCCGAACACCGCCGCGAACAACGGACATAGTCCCGGGGGCAAGTGGTGTTGGAAGCATCAGCGTTGGTTCGTTTGATGCCGGCGGTTCGCATCCCCGGGACGTTGTCCGTTCTTCAGAGTGGTGTTGGGCTCAGGAGGACCTTCACCCTCCCGGGCATGCGGTCGGTAGAGAATTTGGTTAGAGGGTTCCAATTTAGAAACGCCGAGACGCGGAGGATCGCAGAGTATACAAAAATCGGATGATTCATTTGAATGGTCGTCTCTGCGGCCTCTGCGAACTCTGCGTTTAAAACCAATGGCCAGGCGTCCAAAGTCTGGCGACTTCGGCTACAGTACAAGACCACCTTTCCCCCGGGACTATGTCCGCGCTGCATGACGGAGTGGGCTCAGGAGGACCTTCGCCCTCCCGGGACCCTATGACAAGGTCTTGCCGATAGCGCTTGCGACTTTGGTACAGCGTTGCATGGTATCTTCGAATTGCTGGAAGTCGAGCGATTGATAACCGTCGCTCATGGCGGTCTCGGGACTGGGATGCACTTCGATAATCAAACCATCGGCTCCAGCGGCTACGGCAGCGACCGACATGTCGGGCACTAGATACGCATGGCCCGTGCCGTGGCTGGGGTCGACGATCACTGGCAAGTGCGTCTTGCGATGCAAGTAAGGCACGCTGGCCAGCGGCAAGGTGAAACGTGTGTGACTTTCGAAGGTGCGAATGCCGCGCTCGCACAGCATGACGTTGGGATTGCCTTCGTTGAGAATATACTCGGCGGCCAATAGCCACTCTTCGACCGTGGCGCTGGCACCGCGTTTGAGCAAGACAGCTTTACCGCTGGCGCCTACGGCTTCTAACAAACGATAGTTCTGCATGTTTCGAGCGCCGATCTGCAGAATATCAGCATACTTGGCGACCAGGTTGACCTCTTCGGTACTCATCACTTCGGTGACGATCGCCAGCCCCGTTTCTTCGCGAGCCAAGGCCAGTAACTTCAGGCCTTCTTCTTTCATCCCTTGGAAGCTGTAGGGACTGGTGCGAGGTTTGAATGCGCCGCCGCGCAAGGCGGTGGCACCTGATTGGCGAACTGCGTGGGCCGAAGTGACAATCTGCTGCTCACTTTCCACCGAACAAGGACCAGCCATAACACCCACGGCCCCAGCTCCAGCTTTGAAACCCAAGACTTGAATCTGAGTCGATTCCGGTTTGACTTCGCGGCTAGCCACTTTATATGGGGCAAGAATAGGAACGATGTCAGCCACACCCGGGCTGGACGCCAGCGATTCGCGTTCGCCCCCGCGCTTGTCGCCGATGGCCGCAATGACCGTGCGTTCGGTGCCGCGGATAATGTGGGATCGCAAGCCCAATTGCTGCACCCGTTGGGCGACATGCTCGATCTGACCTTCCGTAGCATTGGGTTCCATAACGACGATCATGAGGGCGCTCCTTGGTTCACTCGTAGAGTTTTCAAAATGGCTGGTGTGGGAATATTAACGAAAACAGCCCCGAGGATCATCAGGGATCACCGGGGCTGTGATGGTGTTTTGCCTTGGCCAGACGTCTACATACCACCACCGACCCCAGCAGAAAACTGGGTGAAGGTAAAGTAGTAAGTAAACGTAAAGCTGCGGTTCATATTGCTGATTATGCTACGGCCTACTAGAAAATCAAGTGGTCCTACATGTTGGTTTCATCGTCCTGGCAATGGTGTCCGATCAGGCCGTCGATGATCTCTGTCAGCAGTCGCTCGTGCGTACGATTATGAGCGTAAACTCGGGCCAGCGTGTGGCTGACCGGCAGCCGACGATAGAGATCGTGCATGGTCAGCCGCCGGATGCGACCGCTACTGGCATCGAAGTAAAAATTCAATCCGGCCGTCGCCCCGGTCGTGTGCGGCCGATGCATGTGCCGAGCCAAATCGACGCGGAAGGGCAAGTCGCGGAGATCCGCTGGCAAACGTTCGCGAATCACTTCTTGCAGGACTTTGGGGCTGCTGAAAATACTACTGGTCTCCGACTGCTCTTCCGAAAAACTGAGCGAGCGCTGGCAGATCATGATCCAAGGTATTCGTCGCTGCAGCCATTCATGCCAGCGCTCGCCCAGCTGGCTGAGCTCCGGTAGCTGGCTGCGCCGCCAGCGATTGACGTCGGTCAACAAAGAGAACTCGGTCAGCTCGAGATACTCGTGCAAGCGTTCACGCGGATCGCCCGGGAACAAATGATGTCGACTATCGCGAAACAAATCGGCCAGTTCCAGATCGATGGCTCGCACGGTGCGATGAAAGTAAACATTGCGAAACAGTTCCGCTTTCATCGATAGAAAATGAACTAGCGCCGGCATGCCTCGCTCGTGAATCGTCAGACCCTCAGGCGCAAAATAGCTGTAGTGCAAAATGCGCTGCAGGTCGAAGGCGCGCGGATTGAGTCCGGTCATGAAGGCATCGCGGAGCACAAAGTCCATGTTGTCAATCGTGTAAATACCACAGAACAAACTGCGCAGCAGATGCATCCACCGCGGTTGCTCGATGTCGTCGGCGGGATCAGCCACAGGTGACGTCGGGCGTTGGATCAACCAAGCGATGGCTTTGGGATCCAGGGTCACGCCTGCCTGGAGCGAGCCGGCTGGCGATCGGCGAAGTTGACACAACCAATCACCCAGTTGCTGCTGGATAATGATCGCGCCTAACTTTTCATGCGTCAGCTGATAATGCCGCAGAAAGTGCGCATCGAAGAAATGCCCAAATGGTCCATGGCCCACATCATGCAAGAGGCCCGCCATTCGCAATAGTAGGTCAACATAGGGCAGAGGCGGCGTGTGAGGATCTGCCTGGCACAGCGAAGGGTACAAACGTTCCAAAGCGCGACTGGCCAGGTGCATCACACCCAAGATATGTTGAAACCGCGTATGCTCTGCCGTCGGAAACACCCACCAGGCAGTTTGCAGTTGCCGAATTTGTCGCATCCGCTGGACCCACGGATGATCGACAATGTGGCGTTCGCAAATCTCGCGCGCCGCTGAACCATGCGGAGCCACGAAACGGATGTATCCATGAATCGGATCGTGGCAAAGATTCTCGCTTAAGTAGTCATCCATGGTGTGATTATTTTAGTTTATTGATCAAGTATTCTTCTACAGTCTTATGTTGCACATCGGGCGCGTTGGGGTACACCAATTCGCATATCACACCCTCTTGGCGACAGCGCTCCTGCAATTTGACACCGAAGTTCGAGGTGTGTGTGGGATCATCCTGCGGCTGCCCCAGCGCGGGCGACGCAGCATAGAACATATAGATCGGGGGATCATCGGTAGATACCAGAGCATACGGCGAATACTCTTCGATCCACGGCACAATCGAGTCGCGCTGAGCTAGGAACTGGTCGAACTGCGAGAGCTTCTGCGCGGGAATGCCGGTGAAACCAAAGGCATGACCACCATAGCGACTGTTGGGCGTCCACTCGCGCATTTGCTGGGGATCGAGAGTCGTCTGCGCGCTTGTAACCGCTGCACACAGCAGCCTGGTCGATTCACGCTGCACCGGATCTTGGCTGTCAGGCTGGGCCATATCCGGATGAAAGGCCAGCCACAGACTGGAGCAAGCACCAGCGGAACCGCCGCTGGCTGCGATACGCGACTTGTCGATATTCCAGGCGGCCGCCTGATGACGAATGAACTGCAAGGCTCGAGCGGCATCGTGCAACGGAGCTTTCACTGGCGGCGAGACCTGCTCTGCAGCGGCATCGACGATAAAGCGATATTCGATTGAGGCCACCGAGATGCCGTGAGACAACAGATTGGGTAGCATCTTGGTCAAGCCTGACAAACGCCCACCACCTTGCCAACCACCACCATGAATAAACAGCAGCGTCGGCGTGGGAGTGGCCGATTCGGCTTGCCAGAAATGAATCAGCTGCTTGGGATGCGGGCCATAAGATACATCGTAGTACGTCGGTTCAGGTGTAGGTGTGAATCGATCCAGGAATCGATTGGCCTCAGCGGGTTTGATCTCGCGAACGAAAATTTTGCGCCAGCGAATCTCACCGCCATGCGTTTGCAATTGAATGGGACCGCGAGCCGGTAGCGGTTGGTTGCGATCCCAATAGTTTTCCATGACCACGCCATCCACAACCGCGCGCGAGTTGAAGGTTACCCATACGCGATCGCCAATGATGCGAATCTTTAGCGTGTTCCAAGTACCAAACTTCTTATCCGCCAGCAGGGCTGGATCGCGGCCAAGCTTGCCAGGCGTATTGTTGAACAGTCCACCCGATCCGAGATAGGGTTTGCGCGTCGGATTATTGTCATTGTGCGGTTGATTGGTATCCCAAATTTGCACTTGTGGACAACCACGCAAATAGATGCCGCTATCCGCGCCCGCCACGGTCTTGTATTCCAGCAGCAACTCCATGTCGCCAAACTCTTCGTCCGTGGTGGCATAAGGACCCGTGCCACTGTTGACCAGTTCGCCATCTTCGACTTTCCAGTGTTTAGGAAACTCGTCACGCTGCTGTTTCAGGTTGGCTGCTAATTCATCGCCCGCTAGCTTGGCCGACTGGTGCGGATCCCAACCATACCAGCCGTTCAAATCCTGCCCATTGAAGATAGCCTTGAACCCCTTGGGCGGCTCAGGCTCAGCGGCGAGCAAAGTCGACCAGCAAGTGAGTACACCTGCAAACACACAATTCAAGAAAGTCAGGCGGGACATGACGTGGCTCTCAGCGAACAAACACCGACGGGTTGGGAAGCGGGATATTGTATCAGAGCCAACTAAGCCGCAGGCGTTAGCCTCGGTTCCTGTGGAGTGCTGTGGCGCCAGCCACAGCTTTGATGTAATAACCAAACGTTCAAGGCAAGGGCTACGCTGGTCGCAGCGGCGTAACGTTTGAGTAGGAACCGGAGCAAACGCCCGCGGCTTAGGTTACACAGGCTGGAAGCTTATGCCACAGCGGCGCAAGCCTTACAAACGGCACACAATTTTTTCTTTTTTCTCGAAAATCTAAGATAGGCTTTTATTGAGTGACCAAAGGTGTCCAGCCACGTAGTCGGCAGATGCCTGCACAACTCACCAACATGATGCACCCCCCCGGAGTAGTTCTGATGTTCGCTCGTCACAGCCTATGGGCACTGGCCCTCTTCGTCGCGTTTTCTGCCAGCGCGACGGCGCAAACGTTTACCTCGTATCCCACTCAGCTCAAGACCAAGATCATCTATGCTCGCGCCGAGGGCGAAGTAACCAAGATCAATCTTCGCGAGGGTCAGGCATTTTTGTGGGATGAGCTGGCCGTCAGCCTCCAGCCCGCCAAGAATGTGCGCCCCGAATTCGGTCGAGCCCACACCGACTTTGCCGGGGCAGTTACCAAGCTGCTCGTCTCGCCCGGCGACCATGTCGAGAAAGGTGCACCGTTGATCGAATGTCGCTTCTTGGAAAATGTCTACACCAGCTGTGTGGTACCAGCCTCGGTCAAGGTCGCCGACGATCAACCGATCCTGGCCTATCTTGACGGCGAAGCCTTCGAAGGCAAAGTCCTCTCAACGCAAACTGAAGGCGGCAAGACTTACGTTAACTTGCTGGTCTACAACACGCACCAAGAACACTATTGGCATTTGACGCATGGCCTGAAGTTATCGATCAAGTTTTAATTCATCTGTCTCCTTTCGCTCCGCGAAAGGCAAGATTGATCCCTTTCCGTTCAGCTCGCACCTTTGGCAGTCGTAGCGGCGGGATCCACTAATTTCTTCTTGGCGGCTTTTCGTTTGGGTAGACTGTCGTAGACAAACTTCATGCAGGTGTGCACACGTTTGTCGCCGACGTCTTCAAGCGACTTGAACAGAAACTTGAACTCGATCACCTCACCTGCAGGCACCACCTCCAGAGTCGTTGGCTTGGCAATGTCATCAAATGAATCGATGCGCACACGTGGTGTATTGGACCGCGATAGAACCGCTCTCAGTCCGTCAGGTTGCTTGGTGTAGAGTGTCAACCATGGAACGCCAGTGGCCAGCTGGCGACTAACAACATCGCGTTGGTCCCAAATCCATGTGCCACTCGGGTCGATCGCTTCTACCGTTTCAACCAAGTTAGTCAAAGTATCCGCGGGCCAGTCAACTTGGCTACCTTGAGGAAAACCACGTCGCAGCTCGTGCCAACGTCGCCCCAGTTGCTTCCAGGGCATGGCTTCTTCGATCATTGCTGGCGAAGCGACCGTCGGACCACTCAAGATAGCGGCAGTCTCGATGCCGACGCTCTTAAGAAACGCCGGCATGGCCTCGTCCAGCCAACGCCAGAATTTGGGTGTATCGATTTCAGACAGGCGATAGACTTCCAACTCTAGTTCCATCCACTCCCCGGTTTGTTGAGCCGAGACGCGCGGCCGGTTGCTATAGAGTTGAATTTCACTCATTTCGTTTAACGTGGGCAGACTGACCACTTCCAGTAGATGCTGCTTGCTAAACGCACGTCGCGGCACTCGGAACTTGAGTGCCAGCAGCCATGCTTCGGCGGTGATGGCATGCAAGAACCAGCCATGTGATTTAACCGGTCCGGTGACTTCGACAATGCTGCGACTATTCCAATTCGTGGGTGCAAAGCCGCCATGGGCTTCGATGACGTCGATCACTTTCGCGAGTGCTGCCCGTTCCCAGTGGATCTGGCCGCCTTGACGTGAGGGACTTTGCTGCGTGTGCCAGCGACGTCCATCCAGTTGCCAGGGTAGCGAAGTGCTGCGCCCGATATCCTCCAGTGCCAGGTCGCCGGCTTGGGCCTTCAAGTATGCCGCTTGATCGAACACGCTTCGTTCAACATACGGACCTTGCTTCAACACTGCCGCCAGCGCTTCGCCGGTATAGCTGCGCAGTAACTGGCCATTCTCGCGTCCGGTGATTCGCGGATTCAATTCTTGCTCAATCGCCGCGGCCGGCGTAGCCCGACCCTTGCGCTTCGGGGTTGAACCACGCGGAGTTTCTGAGAAGGAGCTGCGTTCGGCTTGCACGTGTTCCACCACTTGTTCGGGCGTACCAGCCACGACAATCTTGCCGCCCTGCCAGCCTGCTTCTGGTCCCATGTCGATAACCCAGTCCGCCGATTTGATCACGTCCAGATTGTGTTCAATGACAATGACTGTGTTGCCCAAGTCAACCAGGCGATGTAGCACCAACAACAGTTTGCCTACATCGCTGAAGTGCAACCCCGTAGTTGGCTCATCGAGCAGATAGAGAGTTTGACCAGTATCGGGTCGAGCCAATTCGGCTGCCAACTTGACGCGCTGGGCTTCGCCACCGGACAGCGTCGGAGCTGATTGCCCGAGGGCTACATAGTCCAAGCCTACATCAACCAAGGTTTGCAGGATGCGTCGAATCTTGGGAATGTTACTAAAGACTTCTAGTGCCTTGCCGGCTTGCATTTGCAAGACATCATGAATCGAAAAATCATGATACTTTATAGATAAAGTATCTTCGGTGTACCGTCGGCCGTGACAACTATCGCACTCAACCCATACGTCAGGCAAGAAGTGCATTTCGATACGCAATTGTCCATAGCCTTCACATTTCTCGCAGCGTCCACCGGGAACATTGAACGAAAACTGCCGAGAGGTAAAGCCTCGGGCACGAGAAAGCGGCAATTGAGCATACAGCTGCCGAATCAAATCGAATACGCCCGTATAGGTCGCGGGAGTACTACTGGGATTGGAGCCCAGTGGTGATTGGTCCACTCGAATGAATTTATTCAGGTTGGCCGCGCCTTCCAGCGACCGGAAATTCTTCGAACTGCTGGCGGCTGCAAATCGACGCTGCAGCGCGGGATAGAGAACATCGTTGATCAGCGAACTCTTGCCACTGCCGCTAGGCCCAGTGACGACCGTCAGTGTGCCCAGTGGGAAATCAGCATCCAGATCGCATAGCGTATTGATACGAGCCCCGCGTAGCTTCAACTGCGCACCACTGGGGGAGCGACGATTGCTGGGGATTGGTATCGATGCTTTGCCGCTCAGGTACGGGCCAGTCACGCTCTGCTTGTTGGCGGCAATTTGTTTGGGCGAGCCTTGGGCCACCAATTGACCGCCATGTCGACCAGCGCCAGGACCGAAGTCACATAATACATCGCTACCTGCGATGATTTCGCGATCGTGCTCGACCACGATCAGCGTGTTGCCAAGATTGCGCAGTTTGGTCAACGCACTGAGCAAGCGTGCATTGTCACGGGGGTGCAGGCCAATCGTGGGTTCGTCAAGCACATACATGACGCCACATAAGCCGCTGCCCAGTTGGCTGGCCAGGCGAATGCGTTGCGATTCACCACCGCTGAGCGAATTGGCGGCGCGGGACAGCGATAGGTATTCCAGCCCCACATCCAGCAAGAATTCCGTGCGCGCGATGATCTGCGCGAGCACTTCACCAGCAATGCTCTGCTCGCGCGCATCCAGTTTCCAATCGCTGAACGTTTTATGCAGTTCGCCCAGAGATTGACGGACGATGTCTCCCATCGTCAAACCACGAAAGCGGGCCGCGGCCGGGTCTTGCGTCAAACGGCTACCTTCGCATTCAGAACATTCCACATCGTTTCGCAGTGGACCCACGGCCGAACGCACCGATGCGTTCAGGTGAGTTGCTTCTTCGAGCGCCGGCATCAAGCCTTTCCATTGAAATGCCAGGCCGGCCTGGGAACCGCCTTCGATGCGATACCAACGATCGGCGGTGCCATAGAAAAGCGCGCGACGAATGCTGCCTGTGAATTTGCCGATCGGCTGATCGAGCGGCATACCGGTTGCTTTTGCCAGCGCCGACAGCATTTCGAACGCAATCTCTTTGACGCCCGCAGGGAAGAGTCGCAGGCCACCGTCCAGCAAGGTACGACCCATGTCGACGACCAAACTTGGATCGGCACCGGTTTGCGTTCCCAGGCCTTCGCACGCAGTACACCAACCCAGTTGCGTGTTGAATGAAAACGAATGCGGAGTCAACGTGGCGAGACTGCGACCACATTGTCGGCATGCCAGGTGTTGACTATGGCGCACTGTGGTCCATTGTGATTCATCTTGGGATTCATCATGCTCGACAGTAAACATTACGCCCTGCCCGCGCGAGAGCGCCTGTTCGACGCTCTCTGCGATGCGAGCTCGATTCTCTTTGGTAACTACTACGCGGTCGATCACGACTTGCAAATCGTCACTGGCATTGCTGGCCAGTCGCGGCGGTTGCTCGAGCGAATACGTTTTGCCACCCAAGCGAATGCGAGCCAATCCACTCATGCGCAACTCTTGCCAGAGTTCGGTTGGCGCTTGATCCGGTCGCCACGCAATCGGGGCCGTCAGCATCAAACGTGTACCCGACGGGTACTTCATGATGTTGGCTGCAACTTCTTGAGCCGTTTGCGTGCTGACAGGAATATCGCACTGTGGGCAATGCGGTACCCCTAGGCGGGCCATCAAGACGCGCAAATAATCGTAGATCTCCGTGACCGTTCCCACGGTCGAGCGTGGATTGTGGGCGACACTCTTCTGTTCAATGGCGATCGAAGGCGCTAAGCCTTCGATGCGGTCGATCGGCGGTTTGGGCATCTGGCCCACAAACTGCCTGGCGTACGATGATAAACTCTCGACGTACCGCCGTTGGCCTTCGGCATAGATCGTGTCCATGGCCAGCGAACTCTTGCCGCTGCCGCTGGGACCGCAGAAGACATTGAGAGTATTGTGTTCCAACTCCAGCGAGACATGCTTGAGATTGTGCTGCATAGCGCCTTGGATCTTCAATACCGGCGAAGGCATCGAAGCGGCACGGGCTACTTTCGTCTTGGTTTTCGCGCTAGCCGAACGTTTCTTGTTGGCAGCCACCGGTTGCATGGCCAGGTGTTTCTGCAGCGAGTTGCCGGTATGCGAAGCCGGCTCGCGCATCATCTCTTCTGGCGTACCGGCAAAGACCACTTCGCCACCGCCGGAGCCACCTTCGGGTCCTAGATCGATCACCCAGTCGGCCGCTTTGATGATGTCGAGGTTGTGTTCGATCACCAGTACGCTGTTGCCGCGATCGACCAGGTCCTGTAGCACTTTCAGCAGCAAACGAATATCGTGAAAGTGCAGCCCAGTGGTAGGTTCGTCCAACAAGTACAGAGTGCGACCAGTATCGCGGCGTGACAATTCTTTGGCCAGCTTGACGCGCTGGGCTTCACCACCGGAGAGCGTCGGTGAGGGTTGCCCGAGTTTGATATAGTCCAGCCCGACATCATGCAACGTTTGCAGTTTCTCGGCAATGCGGGGCACGTTCTCAAACAGTTCGAGCGCTTGCTGCACATCCATCTCTAGAACTTCGGCAATCGACTTGCCTTTGAACAGCACTTGCAACGTTTCGTGGTTATACCGGCGGCCTTCGCACACGGTGCAGCCTATCCACAGGTCCGACAGAAAATCCATCTCCAACTTGGTCGAGCCGTTGCCTTCGCAAGCTTCGCAACGTCCGCCCGCTACGTTGAAGCTAAAACGCCCCGGTTCATAGCCACGTCGTTTCGACTCTGACAATTCAGCATAAATATTGCGAATGACGTCGAACACCTTGACGTAGGTGGCAGGGTTGCTGCGCGGCGTGCGACCAATGGGTGATTGATCGATATCGATCATCTTGTCCAAGTGCTGGATGCCATCGATGCGCTGGTGACGACCTGGGACTTCTTCGCCCGCGTGCAATTGCCGACGCAGAGCCGGCACCAAGATATCGCCCACCAAGGAACTCTTGCCCGAACCGCTTACTCCCGTAACACACACTAGTTTGCCCAGTGGCAGGCTGACGGTAACATTCTTGAGATTGTTGTGCGTCGCTCCGCGAATGACCAAGTGCTGGCCATTGCCTGCGCGGCGAGCTTCGGGAATTGGAATTGTTTCCTGGCCCGACAAAAATTGACCAGTGACACTGGCTTTGACACTGGCTAAATCGCTCAGCGAACCTTGTGCGACCAGTTCGCCGCCGCGTACTCCGGGGCCCGGACCAAAGTCCAGAATCAGATCGGCTTCGCGCATCGTGTCTTCATCATGCTCGACCACGATTAAGCTGTTGCCTTGATCGCGCAAGGACTTCAGCGAACCGATCAGGCGATCGTTGTCGCGTGGATGCAAACCAATCGAGGGTTCATCGAGCACATAGAGCACACCCACCAAGCCCGCCCCAATCTGGCTGGCCAGGCGGATACGCTGGGCTTCGCCGCCACTGAGCGAAGGCGCGGGGCGATTGAGCGAGAGATAATCCAGGCCTACGTCCAGCAGAAACTTCAAGCGGCTGGTGATCTCGCGCAGCGCTTCGGTAGCGATCTTCAGTTCGATCTCGTTCAATTGCAGCTGGCTGAGAAATGCCAAGGCGTGATCGATTGGCAGGTCGCAAATTTGCGGCAGTGCTTGCCAGTTGGCTTGAGAGCTTCTTGTGCCTTTGCGAACATCGGCGGATCGCAACTTGATATTTCGCGCTTGCGGATTGAGCCGCTGACCATCACAGGCGCGGCAATGTCGCGTTTCCATGTATTTTTCGAAACGCTTTTGCCCCAGCGTACTAGCTGTGTTGCGATATTGTTCTAACAGTTGTTCGATGACACCCTTGAAGGTGCCGCCATATTTGATCGGCTTGCTACCGCTACGCCAGGTGAAGCTGATGTGGCGATCGCCCAGTCCATGCAGCCACAGGTGCTGCACTGCTTCAGGCAATTCCTTCCAAGGCGTGGTTAGCGACGAACTGGATGGCAACTGAAAATCTTGTTCGATAAAGGCAGCCACGCCTAGCATCTGTGTGCGCTGCCAGCGCGTCATGTCATTCCACGAACCCAACAATTCGATGGCACCACGGCGAATCGACTTTGTGGGTTCCGGAATCAAGAGATCGGGTACAAAGGTGAACTGACGACCCAGGCCTTCACAACTAAGGCACATGCCCTGCGGACTATTGAAGCTGAGTAGCTGCGGCGAAGGCGGTGTGAACGAGGTAGAGCAGGTGGGACAAGCGTATTCGGAGGACATCACCAGTTCATCGGCCGCCTCGCGTGCGCGACGCGCTTGCCGTCGCGGTGCGGCTGATTCGCCATTAGTGTTGGCTTGGGCACTACGAGCTTCATTGAACGGGATGACGATCAGCGTGTTTTCGCCCAGTTTAAGAGCTTCGCTGACTGCATCGACAATTGTGCTGTAAGAAGAAGTGGCCACCGAAATCCGGGCGACGACCACTTCGATCGTATGTTTGAGTTGTCGACCCAATTGCGGTGGATCCGAGATCATGATGATCTGGCCATCGACCCGAGCGCGCGCATAACCTTGCCGCCTCAGGCTCTCGAACAGGTCTTTGTATTCACCTTTTTGACCGCGAATCAGCGGCGCCAGCACCAAATACTCTTCCGCATCAGTCAACGATTGGATTTTGGCCACGATCTGATCACGTGTTTGCGAGGTGATCGGAACCTGGCACTTGGGACAAAAACCTGTGCCCACGCGAGCCATCAACACGCGTAGGAAATCGTAGATCTCCGTGATCGTACCGACCGTGCTGCGCGGATTGGACGAAGTCGACTTCTGTGAGATCGATACCGCCGGCGAGAGGCCGGAGATGTAGTCAACATTGGGCTTGGGAAGTTGTCCAATAAACTGCCGAGCGTAGCTGGACAAACTCTCCAAGTATCGCCGCTGCCCTTCGGCATACAGCGTATCAAACGCCAACGAACTCTTGCCACTCCCGCTAACGCCGGTGAAGACGATCAGTTGGTTGCGCGGCAATACAACG
This sequence comes from Rania fehmarnensis, assembly GCF_056494185.1. Taxonomy (NCBI): domain Bacteria; kingdom Pseudomonadati; phylum Planctomycetota; class Planctomycetia; order Pirellulales; family Pirellulaceae; genus Rania; species Rania fehmarnensis. The sequence continues at coordinate 5,718,645 of NZ_CM151398.1, read as the reverse complement.
TTAACATCTCGAAGATTATGTTCCCTAGCCCCACGAACCTCGATGTACTTCTGTTCCATAGCCCGCATTTTACCCAATTAAAAGCGGGAGCGTAAGGAACCTGTGTCATCGCAAGCAATGGCGTTAACCGAGCCAGCCAGGCCTATACTACGGCGGGCATGGGTGCAATCTGGTACGCCCGGGATCGGAAGAGGAAATCGATCAGATTGCCTTCGTGCGGTTGCAACCAATTCAGACGATTGGTCGGAACGGGACCGACGTTCAGTCGATCGATCTCAATGCAATCTGTTAATTGCGTGATCCAGTTTTCATCTTCGGTCAAGGCTGTGCAGACCAGAGTCGAACCAATCTTGGACAGCATGTCCTTCTGCGAACAGCGCACGACTGGGCAGAACGGGAACATGTATTCCTTGGTGGCCACGGCTCGATCGGCCGAATCTGCGTGCACAATTACCGGACGCAAGTAGGCACAACGTTCCTTTTCGACTAGTCGCGGTCCAAATTTGGCGGTGCAATCGGTTACGCCAGCTTCGGCCAGATCCTTCTGCACCAGTGCCCATGTGCCAGTAGCCATCTGTGCATTGGTAAAGGCGGCCAGGCCGGCGTTGGGATCCGTTGGTGGCAACACATCGATGCCACCCAGTCGTTCCGCAAGTGCTTCGGCGATGGCTTCCGTGTGTCGCGACGCCCACACTCCCGAGCAATTGACGCAGCTGCGACCACTGTTGGAAAAGATGCTTTCGACCATCACATCCAGAAACTCTTCCCAGCGATCAACGACATCGTCGCCGATCAGGATCTTCGAAAAGCCTGGTCCGTGCGCTTGAACTTTCGGATTGCCATGGTATTGCTGCACCGTTTGTGCGCTGCCGAAAATCATCGAACGCGGGCAGCGCGTCAGCAACGCCTGGCCGACGTCGTGGCCGCCGGGATAAAGGGCAAAGGCTTCCGGTGGCAGGCCTGCTTCGATGAAGGCCGAGACCATGCGATACGGGGTCCAAGGCTCTTGCGAACCGGGCTTCAGCAGCAGGCCAACTTGTAGAGCCACCGCCGGCAACCACAGCGTATGCACCCCAGGCGAATTGTTGGGCAGCACCGCACCCAGCACTGGAGTCTGCACTTGATAGCTGACAGTAACGCCACGACCTTCCTCACCATAACCACGCGACAAGATATCCAGATCGATGCCTCGAGTCAGCGCATCCAAGATCTTGTCGATGTTGGCCAGCACAAAGGCGTTCTTCTTCATGTTCAGCCGGCACATGTGCTCCGGCAAGCCGGTGCTGGCCGACTGTTGATGGATGAAATCTTCGACGGTTTGCGCGGCATCGCCGATCGGCAAGGTGGCTGATTCGAACAGTTCTCCAGCGCGTTTGCAGCGCTCGATCATATCGCTGGGAGAGAGTTGCTTAAGCGCCGCTCGCGCCCCCGCTGCTTTGCGAATGTCCAGCTGCAGCATGCCACCGTTGACCGTCGACAGCTTGGCAATCGGCTCGCCCGTATCGAAGTGATAGATGTCCTGCGTTTCAAGCGACTTGTAAGGCTTACCCCAACGCAGAGCAGGAATCGTCAGCACGCTATCTCTCCAATCCAGAATGAATCAATCACAACCCAATACATCAGCGCCCAAACTCCGCCGGCTCGCGCGCACTTTTGCGCACGCTGCTAGCAAGTGATAGTACAAATAGTTCGGGCGATAACAACTGACTTTAGTATACACCTACCGTAGTTGTTGCTGCGAAGACGTGATAGGGGCGAACGCCGCTGACGCCGTCCCAGGGATACTTGAGGAATGGTCGCTCGCGTTCGCCTTCGTCGCGTTCAAGAAACCCGGGTACGAAGAACTCTTTGGTCATCGTCGTCAGTTTGACGCGACCGGTTTCGCCGTAGCCTACCACCTTCGAATCGTCGTTGAAGTCGACAATTTCAACCGCTGCACGGGGCTGCGGAGCGTAGTAGCTGATCTTGTAATCGTCTTCGGCAGTCACAGGCTTGCTGCATGCCAGCCCCATCAGCGTATTGCCATAGGTCGGCGTCATGTAAACGCCGCTTTCCTCGGGTGCTCCACCAAGCAACTCTTCGACACAGAATCGTGTCCACTGCGGAGTGAACTCGGTGCCACCTGAGAAGATGCCAGTGATGCCGACCTCTTGAATCGAAGTACCCTTCTCGGCCAGTCCATAAGCCAGCGCTTCCAGTAGTTTGGGGGTCGCAAACATACACTTGATATCATGGCCTGCAGTCAAGATCGTAACGGCTTGATCGATGCAGTGCTTCTTGTACTCTTCTAGATGTTCCATCCAACCCTTCTTGATCAGCTTGATCACCCAGCGCGGATCGAGGTCGATGCAAAAACAGATACCGCCTCGGAACTGGCACAGGTGCTCAACGGCCAAGCGCAATCGGCGCGGACCGGAGGGACCGAGCATCAGCCAATTGGAACCCTTGGGAAAATATTCATCAGGCAACGTATAGCTGAATTGTTCGTAATCGATGCGAAAGTCATCGACGACCACGCGGCTCTTGGGGATGCCCGTTGTTCCGCCCGTTTCGAAAACATAAGCGGCGCGACCTTCGAGGCCTTTGGGCAACCAACGTCGCACCGGTCCGCCGCGGAGCCATTCATCTTCGAAGGCCGGAAATTTCTTCAAGTCATCGTAGACCTTGATATCCTTAAGGGGATCAAATTTCAGCGAGGCCTTTTTTTCAAGCCAGAATGGACATCCAGTGGATTCGTGAAAGTGCCATTGAACGGTTTCATATGCCGTTTGGTCCAGCTTGGCCTTGGCCGCAGCTACGGCTGCATCCAGATTGGTTTCAGGAGCTGCTTGAGCAGTCATCGTGTGGGAGGCTCCATTAGGTGTGACGCAGATGTCGGCTAAGACATCCGCAATTATTCGGTGGGAAGGGCGTTTGGGCCACTTTCCCCTTAACCCGAGCGCGTCAGCCGAAGATAACCGACAGTCACACGATGTTCAAGCGTAAGCACGTGGACAATGTTTGTGCCCCAATCCCGAACTGGACGTTTCCACGTGGTAGCACCTAAGAGCTTACGGCCGCAGCGACTGCAACAGTTCGCGACTCAGTAGGCCCCGGGTTAGCGTATGAGGCACGCCGCGGGTAATCCTCTGCCGCAGTGGTCGGCCAACCTCCTCCAGCGAAGCCCCGTGCAGGTCACCAATCACCCGGGCAATCGTTTGCCGGGGTTGCGTGCGGGGGTCGAAGACCAAAGTCGTGGGAAAAATAGCGCCACTACCCAGCACTTCGCGCTCGGCATCCGCAAAATTGAAATACTCGAGAATAAAGGTCTTCATCTTAGGAGCGGCACCGGTCGGCTGCGCGAACGCTTCATGCACCACTTGATCCATCTGGCGACACGGGGCACAGTGTGCCGGAACGGTCACGACCACCATAAAAGACTCCTGGGGGTGCGAGTCGAGATATTGGCGCACCAACGAGTAGTCCTTGGTGCGCACCAGACCCTCGGCTTCGCGCTGGAAACGAGGCAGCGTATCGATCACCTGCGTTGGCGACGACTTGCCGACCACCGAAACACGCGCGGCCACACCCGGATTCAGCTCGAACTGCAAACGCGGCGTTGCTGCAGTAGGAACCTTGGCCACTTTCAATTTGCCGATATCACTGGCTGTCTGGGAGCCGGATGAGTTTGCCGACAAGTAGCGAACCTCCTTGCCGTATTGATGGATCTGCAACACGTCGCGAGAGGTAAGCGTCAGGGTTGTGGATACTGGGCGATCGGCCGATTTCGTTAAGTTGGCTTCGCCTAGCACAATACAACTTTTAGCTTCGTCATGGCGGCAGCCTACCCAGCGGTCGCCTTGCAGCGATACATCCTCACTCGCGATGCCCAGTTGCTGTGCTTGTTTGAGGATGTGCTCGGGGATGGCCGACCGCGGCTCTTTAGCCACTGGCTTGCCAGAATCATTACGTTTGGGTTCGGCGGCTGGCAAGCATGCGCCGTTAATTAAAGATCCGAGAAACCAAGCCGCAAGCAGCCTGCGCACCGACACATCCATCATCACTGGCCCATTTCGGATATTGAATTGAGATGAGAAGCTCGACCCGTCGGGCATTCGCGAGCCTGCGTATTGTGGCAAGTTGAAATGGAGAAATATACCCAACAAGTGGCCTGGGTAATTCAGGTAATTTGTGTGGACTAGGCGGCTTGCTGTTGTCTTGCTATGTAGCGGAATGCGTCAAGCATTTCGAAGCGTACTGAGCCGTAGCCACTGTCGCCAGAGGGTGGACACGCGGCAACTGATTGCCTACCGCTTGGCAACTTGGCAATGGTGACGAGTGCGTCGGTGAGACACTTTCATGTCATCTTCTTACCGATGCACGAAAGCCTTGACGGCTTCCGCTACGCGCGTGCGTGATATTGTCCGGGCTACGCTAATACCTGATCATGCAATAGAGCGCCCGCACGCCATCGCGCCAGCCAATCTTTTTGCCTTCGTGATAACTGCGCCGATGATAGCGGATGGGTCGTTCATAAAATCGGGCTCGGAGTCTAGCCAGTTTTACGGTCAGTTCGATTTCGATGCCGAATCGATTCTCCTTCAAATCCGGCACCAAAGGCTGCAGCAGATCGCGGCGGACGACTTTGTAGCATGTCTCGACATCGCTTAGGTACAGTCCCGTGCGGATGTTGGTCAAGCGGGTAATTAATCGATTCACCCAGACGTGCCACAGTGGCGGCACTTGGCGATCGTGATGACCGTAGCGAGTGCCGTAGACCACATCGGCTTCGCCTTCGACGATCGGTTGAATCAAGAATCTAAAATCGTCGGGGTCGTATTCCAAGTCTGCATCTTGAACGACGATCGCTGCACCGGTGGCTGCTTGGAATCCTGTGCGTAGCGCAGCCCCTTTTCCGCGATTGTGGTCGTGCAAAATAATCTTGATGTCATCCGCAGCGGGCAAGCTGGCCAGTTTCTCGCGCGTGCCATCCATGCTACCATCATCCACCAGGATGATTTCCAGCGGTAGCTCAGTGCGTCGAACGCGTTCAATGACTTGCAGAACTGTGTTGACTTCATTGAAGACGGGTATGACCACCGACAGCTTGAAATCCGGTGGAATCGCGAAGATACCCAATCGTCGACAGGCATCGTCGGTCAGCAGCAGATGCAGTCGATTGGCCTCCAAGCCGGTCAGTTCCGATGAGTCGCTCATGAAAAGTTGCGCCAAGCTGAAGTGAGGAGTGGAGCATCGGGCGACATCTTGCCAATTGTGGAAAAAATGTCAATAACCCGCTTGACTGGCAGCAGCTTGCCAGTATCTTCACGGCTTACAGTGTACTCGTCGTGAGGCGAAACGAGTGCTTTGCGCCCCTCTAAAACAAAACAGTCTCAGCATCGGTCTTTTCGTCGGCGATTTGGAATTGCCGCTAAACAGCGTTTCAGGATTTCTGGTTGCGTCTTGGTATCCCCTACGAAGACGCTTTCCGGTGCAGGGATGGCATTTGGACTAAGGAAAGCCCGGTAGACAGTCAATCTGGACAGCACAGGATCGCTGTTGACTGCTATTGTCCTGGAAACGTATGCCGGCCAGGATGGCTTGGAGCTGGCGGCAGGACGCCGCCACTTTTTCTAACTAAACCGCAGGGCGTTAGCCCCGGTTATTGCCTCTAGTTGCCGTGAACGTTTGCCAACCGAGGCTAACGCCTACGGTTTAGTTTGACCGCTAACGCCCTGCGGCTTGGGATAAATCGCTCTTGGCTCAAGTTGGGCAAATTGGCTAGGCTACCGGCGCGAAGAGCCTCGACTCGCAGAGCTGGGGCGACTGTGGACTGGATCACGGGTGGATCGGCTATGGATAGGCAAGCGAAACAAATCGTCTCGGAAGTCAGCCAAGGGCGGCGTCCATGGATGCGATCGCGTGGAGAGCTCGACACGGCCCCGCAGCGAATTTTATTGACGCGGCTGAGCGCTATCGGTGATTGCCTGGCCAGCGTTCCGTTGGCGGTCGATATCAAGCGACTGTGGCCAACGTCGCATCTAACCTGGATCGTCGACTGCGGGGCTGCGGCCTTGATCGAAAAACACCCGGCAGTGGATAGCGTGATTCGCATCAGCAAGAAATGGATGAAACAAACCCAATTGTGGCGTGAACTGCGGCAACAACTGCAAGCTGCTAAATTTGATTTGGCCCTTGATCCTCAGGGATTGACTAAAAGCGCCATGCTCGGTTGGCTCAGCGGTGCTCGGCTGCGTATTGGTTTTGATCGATCGCATGCCCGCGAAATTGCCCCATGGCTGTACAACTTGCGCGTCACGCGTCAGCATCGTCACATGGTCGATACTTATCGTCAGCTGCTCGCGCCATGGCGCGATACGCTTCGGGGCGCGGGGCATTTCAACATGCCCAACTATGCCGATGAAGATCAACGCGTCCTGAACGATCTGGAGCATCTGCAACTGAAACAACCTTGGGTTTGTATCAACGTGGGCGCGGGCTGGCCGACTAAGATTTGGTCACCCAGTCGTTTTGCCGAAGTAGGTCAAGCGCTTTTCAAGCAGCGCGGCCTCAAATCGTTGGTTGTATGGTCGGGTGATACCGAGCGCAGTGCGGCTGAACAAATCGTCCATGCTCTTGGTCCGGCCGGAGTTCTCGCGCCTCCCACCACGCTTCGCGAATTGGCCCAGTGGCTGCGACGAGCGGAGATCGTGATCAGCAGCGATACTGGCCCAGCTCACCTGGCCGCTGCGGTAGGTACGCCCTCGGTCGTACTGTTTGGACCGACCTGGGGCGATGAATGCGGACCCTATGGTGCCGATCATCGCGTGGTTCAAAGCATCGTCATGCCGCCTCGCGGCGCGCCTCGACGACGTGGAGTAGCCGTAGCGATGAATGCGATTCAAGTCGACGAAGTTGTCGATGCATGCTTGGATGTACTGACCAGGGTGCACGCAGTTCGAGTCAGCGCATAAGGTAATCAGTTCATGGCAACAGCCATCCCTAGCAGTGTAACCAACTCATCCAGCGATGTGTTTATGGCTACCACTGCCAGTATGGCTTCGCTCGATTCACCACAGCTGAATCAAACCAAGCTCGAAATTCGTACGCTGGTTGCAGAGGTCGCCAATCTCGCCTCTAGCGATGTCGACTTACCAGAGTTCCTGGGCGGCGCTCTGCCACGCATCTGCAACGCCATGGGCGCCACCGCGGCTGCCTTGTGGCACATCTCCACTGATGGCACGCCGACCTTGGCTGGTCACTATCAACTGCCCAACGTGCTGCTACCTGGCGAAGCGAACGACTCACCTGATACCACCAGCGAAGTCACCCATCATTACCGCATCCTCAGTTGCATCGCCGACGAAGGCTCGGCCGTCTTGGTTCCGCCCAAGAGCACCCGCTTAGGTGCTGACCGGCCTGCCAACCCACTTGATCAGTCGCTCCTGGTTGTGCCCATCAAAATCTTCGAGCGCTACGAATCGTTGCTGGAGGTGATTCAGCCGCATAGTGGTGGACCAGCGGCACAACGTGGTTACTTGCGCTTCGTAGCGCAGATGGCAGACCTGGTTGCCGAACATTTGCGGCGACGTCAACTTCGTCAATTGACTCGAGACGCCGCTTATGTGAGTTCGCTGCGCGAGGCGCTAGCGCACACAGGAGCCGCTGGAAATACGATTGATCGCTTAAAGGTGGTGACGCGCACTTGGGCTAACATGCTCGCCGCCGATCTGGCTTTGGCCTTGACGCCTCGACCGAGTTGGATTCCCGGCTTTCGCTCAACCAGGTGGCAGGTCAGTGCCATCAGCGATGTCGATAACTTTGATGCGCGCAGTCAAACTGTATTAGCTGCCCAGCACTGGATATCATCGCTCAGTCGCGCAGAGTCCCAACAAATGCAGTGGGCGACTGAAGTCATTCCAGGGCAGGGCAGGGACCGCGCGGATGATAACGCAGCTGGCAATGCGTCGCACAGCCAAAGCGATGATCGAGCGGCCAGAGTCTGTCAATTGTTAGGCTGCGAGCAACTGCTGCGGGTGCCGCTGGCAGGCTGCGGCGATGAAGTTCAGATCATCCTCGCATTCTCCGGTTCACTGGACCAACAGACCGCGCAGTGTCGTGCCAGCGAACTCGCACAAGCTTTCTCGCCGCTGTTGCGCACTTCGGCAACTAACCATTCACGGCAAAAGACCACTGCTCGTTCTCTGTGGCAACGCGGCGAGCGCTGGGTGGTTCGACTGTCGACGCTGCTGTTGATTGTTTCGCTTGGGCTGTTCCCCGTGCCCGATAGCTTAAGTACCGTCGCGGTGCTGGAAGCGGTAGACAAACAATTTTACTATGCCCCCAGTGCAGCGACCGTCGAGCGGGTATTGGTCGACAGTCACCAGCAAGTCAAACAGGGTGAACCGCTAATCGAATTGGTCGACCCACAACTGCAAGCCAGGTTGGAAGAACTAGAGGGACAACTGCTCAGTCTGACCATGCAGCAACAGCAGGATCGCGCTGCGGTGCTGCGCGGCCAACAATCCGGGCGCACGACTGAAGAAGAACTGAGCGCTCGCATCGAACAATCGCGCCTAAGTCTTAGTTCGATTCATCAGCAACTGGATATTCTGCGGCAACAATCGGAGCAACTGCGTATCCAGGCCAAAGGGGATGGATTGGTAACCACGTGGGATGCTCGCAACAAACTCCAAGGTCGACCCGTGGCAGCCGGGCAATTGTTATTAACTTCTTGCGCTCCAAATTCTGCCTGGCAACTAAAGCTCTCGATTCCTGAACGACAAGTCGGCAGGATTGAGCACGCCCTAAACGCAGCCACCGCCGGCTTGGATGTTCAGTTCTCGCTCAGCAGTCATCCAGGACAGGTTCAAACCGGACGCTTGATCAAGCTATCCAAGCAACTGGTCAAAGATCCAGACGGCAACTCCAACATCATGGGCACCGTGATGATCCGCGCCGATCAACTGCCGACGAAGACCGATGGCGCGGTGGCTCGCGCGTCCATCGCTTGCGGGCGCACCTTTGCGAGCTGGCTGTTAGTTCGCGATGCCTATCGCCAAGCCGTTACCTGGTGGCGTTTGCTTTAAGAGAACACGACGACATTCAAGTGCTTACTATGAAATCCCGACACTTTGCAATTTTGATCATCTTGTGCTGGATGACGACGAGCCTATCGGCTCAATCCAATATCATTTGGATCGAGTACAAGGATTGTCCCGTGATGCTCGAGAACTTTGTCGAGGTGCCGGCCAAAGAAACTGGCCAACTCGACAAGGTGGATGTTCAGCAAAATGCCACCGTGCAGCGTGGACAGGTATTGGCAAACCTCGAACAAGAGGTGGCGGCCATGGAATTGAAGATTGCCAAGCTGCAACACAACGCAGCTATCGAACAGGCGGCCGACGACGGACCCGTCAAGCTGGCTAAGCTGGCAGAGAAAGATGCCATCGACAAATTGGAGAGCCATCAAGAAATAAGCAATAGCGTGGCCAAGATTGAAATTCGCCAAATGGAACTAACCGTGGCGCAAGCCGGCGTACAGGTGCAGCAGGCTGAACGAGCATTGAAGCGCTCGGGGCTGCAAGCTGAACTGGCGGCCGCCACAGTTCAAGCAGCGGGCTTGCGACTGGCGAATCGCCAGATCTTGGCCCCGATCGATGGCATCGTGACTTCGGTTCTCACGCGACCGGGCCAATGGGTCGAAGCGGGCAAGCCGGTAATGGTCATTTCCGATCTGCAGAACCTGCAAGTAGATTGCTTGATACCTATCGAAAAGATAGACGTGAGGCGCGTCGTCGGATTAGAAGTTCGGGCTGAATGTACGCAGCGCGCCGTCGGCACCGCTCCGGTTCAATTGACCGGTCGCGTAACTTCGTATGATCCCAAGCTGAGCAGCCAAGGAGAAATCCGTGTGCACTCGCGCATTCAAAATGTCAAGCAGCAAGATCATTGGGTCTTGCTGCCGGGAATGACGGTGCGCTTAGAAGTGGGCGTGCCTGCAAACGCTACTCCGGCCCTGATGAGCAAACGTCCGGGGGCTAATAATCGAAAGTGATAAGTACCGACCGTCGAAGTTTATGGGCACAGCAAATCGCCATGCTCATCGAACTTGAGCGTTCTGGGTGGGGTCAGCACTTCGACGCCTTCGCGCTCGCGCAATTTGGGCAGCAGAACCTGGCTACACTCTAGCTCTTCGATATGCAGCGTGTTCTTGATCCACATCGCGGGCACATTCTCCGGCGACAGCAAACCAGCTTGACCCATGGCAGCTTTCAACGCTTCGCGGTCGCTTGGAAAATCGATGGGCGTCATCGCAGCAGTCATATGACCACCGGTCAAGCAATTCATGCGCGTAGCTTGTACATCCATCTCGCGCACGACGCGATTGTGGCACATTTCTGATATGCCTATGCCGGTCGCGTTTCCATGAGTCGTTTCAGTCAGGCCACGCACATAGATCGTGCGAATGTTCGGTTGTTCATCTCCGATTGCGCTGTGGTCGTTGAACTTGCGACCAATCACATTGGTATCCATACCTGCACCGCTGACTTCTTTGCCGATCTCGTCGATGACGAGCAATTCCAGTCGATCGATGGGTAGTTTTGGAGCCCAGGCCTGCACACGTTTCAAAAGCTGTGGTTCGACTTGTTCAATCTCGGTGGGCCGCACACCCACCAGTTCCGCCGTTTCCTCGTAACCGTTTTCGAGAATCGCCAGGCCACCTACAATCCGGCAGCGCGAGATTGTCTCGCGAGCTACGGAGCGCACGATCTGATCGAACGAGTAATTCATGATCGCACGATGGTAGACCTCCGCTCCGCGCTGTTTGCCCAGTCCGATCAGCATCATCTTCATCAGGCCGCTTTCAATCGGTCCGCAGAAACGAGTGTGCGACTTGACACGGTTGACCACTAGCACATGATCGGCGGTACTGGCATGGCGATCGAAGTGAACTGTAAATCCTTCGGCCGCGCGGCAAACTTCGACCACTTGCATGCTGCTGCGTACCTCGCAACCCATGGTTTCAGGATTTATTCCATAACGCGCTAGCACGGCGGCTTGGCCTGCGTCGGTCGCACCGCCGTGACTGCCCATCGCCGGTACAACAAACGGCACAGCTCCTAGCGACTTACAGAAGTCTACGCAGTTGCGTGTTATCGTCGCGATATTGGCCACACCCCGGCTCCCGGCGGTGATGGCTACGGTTTGACCGGGCTGAATCTTTTCGGGCAACCCTGCTTGGGTTAACGCCTGCTTGACTGCGTCCGCAATGTCATGAACTTGGGGCCGTGCAAACGTCTGGCGAATGCGGAAGAAATTTGGAAAGTCTTGCATCATCTTAAATATCATTGGGCTGTGAGTTTCGTGGCGCTGAGCACGCGATCAGCATAAGGTAGCACACCCCGCAGTAGCAAGTATCTCTGCCATGAAGCAGTTTGGTAGCGGAAGCCGTCAAGGCTTTCCAGCAATTCCAGCGGAAGCCGTCAAGGCTTTCGAGGACCGCATTTCTTCGCCTACCTGCAAATGAAACAATCGACGAATTCTGCTCTCGACAGGTGCGCGGTTTGGATGGGCGGCAGAAGTGGCGCGGCGGGTGGTCGGTCATGTTATACTGCCAGGAGCTTGCGCCCCATTACCCACCTTCACGGAGACTCGCAGATGTCCACGAATCGTCCATCACTCGACTTGTCCCCCGCCGGAATTGCTCGCAGAAACTTTCTTAAAAGTGGTGCGTTGGCAGCTGCCGCGACGACTTGTGCACCTCTGGCTCTGCGGGCCGAAGAAAGCAAGAGTTCGCCTGAGTCGCTGGTCAAAGTGCTCTACGAAAAATTAAACCAAGAGCAGCGGAGTGCGGTCTGCTTCGATTGGGACTACGTCGACAACAATCAAGAAACCAAGCGCGGATTGTTACGAACGCGCGTGGCTAACAACTGGAATATCACCAAGCCTTCGGTCAATAGCGACTTCTACACGCCCGAACAACGCGACCTCGTGCGCAAGATTTTCGAAGGCATATTGGATCCGAACTGGGTCGCCAAATTTGACAAGCAGTTGGAAGACGATTGCGGTGGCTTTGGTCAAGATCAAAGTTTTGCGATCTTTGGCAAGCCGGGAGATGGACATTTCGAGTTCGTGTATACCGGTCGACACATGACCTTGCGCTGCGATGGTAACTCGGCCGAAGGCGTCGCCTTCGGTGGCCCGATTTTCTATGGCCACAACCCAACTGGTTTGGATGAAGATGCTGACCATAGCGGCAATGTGTTTTGGTCCCAAGCGCTCGAAGCCAACAAGATTTATTCGATGTTGGATGGCAAGCAGCGCAAGCTGGTCGAAGTTCCCAAGACGCCACGTGAACAAGAAGTCGCTTTCCGCGGCAAGAGCGGTTCGTTCACTGGTATGCCCATCACCGAACTGGCGCGTGATCAACGAGAGCAGCTGGAGAAGACTCTGCAGGCGCTACTGGCTCCGTTCCGCCAAGACGATCGCGCCGAAGCCTCTCAGTGCCTCAGCGCCCAAGGCGGTCTGGATGCGTGTTATCTTTCATTCTTTACCGATGCTGATATCGGCAACGACAAGGTTTGGGACAACTGGCGATTGGAAGGTCCTTCGTTCGTCTGGCACTTCCGTGGTTCGCCCCATGTTCACGTCTGGGTCAACGTAGCGGACCGTCCTGAGATCAAGCTGAATGCTTAGGCAGTTGTAGAGCGGCTGTCCCCAGCCGCTCTGCACCCGGCAAGTCGCTAACCTGTAACACGAGTCTACTGGTCGGAAGAAAACTGGTTAGAGGGTGCTGAGCAGCTGAGGACAGCTGCTCTACAATTTGCACCCGGCAAGCCGCTAACCTGTAACACGAGTCTACTGGTCGGAAGAAAACTGGTTAGAGGGTTCCGAGCAGCTGAGGACAGCTGCTCTACAATTTGCACCCGGCAAGTCGCTAACCTGTAACACGAGTCGACTGGTCGGAAGAAAACTGGTTAGAGGGTTCTGAGCAGCTGAGGACAGCTGCTCTACAATTTGCACCCGGCAAGTCGCTAACCTGTAACACGAGTCGACTGGTCGGAAGAAAACTGGTTAGAGGGTTCCGAGCAGCTGAGGACAGCTGCTCTACAATTTGCACCCGGCAAGTCGCTAACCTGTAACACGAGTCGACTGGTCGGAAGAAAACTGGTTAGAGGGTTCTGAGCAGCTGAGGACAGCTGCTCTACAATTTGCACCCGGCAAGTCGCTAACCTGTAACACGAGTCGACTGGTCGGAAGAAAACTGGTTAGAGGGTTCTGAGCAGCTGAGGACAGCTGCTCTACAATCTGCACCCGGCAAGTCGCTAACCTGTAACGCGAGTCTACTGGTCGGAAGAAAACTGGTTAGAGGGTGCTGAGCAGCTGAGGACAGCTGCTCTACAATCTGCACCCGGCAAGTCGCTAACCTGTAACGCGAGTCTACTGGTCGGAAGAAAACTGGTTAGAGGGTGCTGAGCAGCTGAGGACAGCTGCTCTACAATCTGCACCCGGCAAGTCGCTAACCTGTAACACGAGTCTACTGGTCGGAAGAAAACTGGTTAGAGGGTGCTGAGCAGCTGAGGACAGCTGCTCTACAATTTGCACCCGGCAAGCCGCTAACCTGTAACACGAGTCTACTGGTCGGAAGAAAACTGGTTAGAGGGTTCCGAGCAGCTGAGGACAGCTGCTCTACAATTTGCACCCGGCAAGTCGCTAACCTGTAACACGAGTCTACTGGTCGGAAGAAAACTGGTTAGAGGGTGCTGAGCAGCTGAGGAGAGCTGCTCTACAATCTGCACCCGGCAAGTCGCTAACCTGTAACACGAGTCTACTGGTCGGAAGAAAACTGGTTAGAGGGTGCTGAGCAGCTGAGGACAGCTGCTCTACAATTACGTACCGCTTGTGACATCTATTCTGGATAGTCAGCCGCACGGATTTGGCGATTGATTGAATTTCGCTAATCCGCACCTCTTTTCTGATTGTTTTGGTTTGACACACTTGGTTTTAGACCTAGGTTTCATGTGCCAAGCCAATGCGGGGGCGAGATGTGGTGCGAGTGCACCGGCGCCGACGATTGGCACGTTACGTGAGTAATGGCTTGGGTGGTCATGGCGTGATCACCCGTAGCGGTTGCCGCGTATGTAGTTTCTCGTTTCCTGTAGCCTTGCATTGTGCAAGGCGGCCCTCAATCGGAGAGATGCCATGAAGAATTTTGCCGCAAAGTTTAATCGTTTCTTGAAGTCGGAAGACGGCCCAACCGCAGTTGAATACGCTGTGATGCTGGCTCTGATCGTTGTCGTTTGCTTGGGCGCTATCACCTCGATCGGTAGCCGTGCCAACACGACCTTCACCAACGTTGCCAACCAACTGGGTGGCTAATTTCGACACGATCCTTCAATGGGTCGGTTGAAAACGTGGTTCGACATTTGAGCGATCGACGGCGTTTGGGCCGTCGGTCGCCAATTTCACTTATATGGCGCACTAAACCATCATGCTAATGAACTTGTTGCCAATTGAGTCCTTGACTGGATTGTGGGAGATGCTGTGCTGCATCGGTACCCTGGCGGCAACCTTGCTGATCTGGGTTTGCAACCTGCGCTAACTACCGGTTTGCCCCTCCTACAAAAATCGCACACTCAGCACGGGATTACGGATTATGTCGCTCGATATCGCTCTGAATCACCTGGCCACGCATTGGGTCATGTGGGCCGTTTCGATTACCCTGGTCGTGGCCGCTGTGATCGACGGTCTGTACCTGAAAGTTCCCAACAAAATCACTTACCCGCTGATCGTCGCTGGCTGGATTTACAGCTTCGCCGTCGGTGGTTTTGTCGGCCTGGGACTCAGCTTGCTCGCTACCTTCATCGGTTTCGCTTGTCTGTTCTTCCTGCACCTAATCGGTGGCATGGGAGCCGGCGACGTTAAACTGTTAGCGGGTATCGCAGCCTTCGTCGGAATTGAACATACGCTTTGGATCTTCGCCATCACCACGATCGTCGGCGGCGTCATTGCCTTGTGCCAGATCGCGCTTACCGGCAATTGGATGAAACACTTCACCCAAGCTCAAGCCATCCTGCAAGAGATTCAGACCGTTCGCGATGCCGATAAACTGTATGATATTGCTCAAGAGCGGAAGAGCCGCATGCTGTTGCTGCCGTATGGTATCCCCATGACGATCGCAGCCATCGGTTACTTCGCCTGCTTCGGCATGCTCTAAAGACCGCCGATCTCAAATTTGAGATTTGAGATTTGCAGTTCGACATCTAGAATTACCAAGCAGCCGATGACCCGTTCGTCGGCTGCTTTCGTTTTTTGGCTCTACGAGTTACGAGTTATGTCGGACGAAGTTCAACCGCACCCAAGATTTGATTCGCCTCTGCAAGAGGTGTATCTGAATCTCTGGCGAACCTACGACCGCCTGCGCGAGCTCGAAGACGAGCTTTTCAGCCAGTTTGGGATCAATAGTCAGCAGTACAACGTTCTTCGTCTGTTGCAAGCCGCGCTGCCCGGCGCTCTGGCTACGCTCTCGCTGGCCGATCGCCTCGTCTCGCGCGCTCCGGACATCACTCGCTTGCTCGATCGCCTGGTCTCGCATGGTTGGGTCGAGCGTATCCGCACCGCAGAAGATCGCCGTCAAGTGCTGGCACGTATCACACCTCAAGGTGTCGAATTGCTGCACAAGATCGCTCAACCACTCGAGGCCTGTCACCAAAAGCAGCTCGGACATTTAACCAGCGATGAAGTCAACCAATTGATCACGCTGTTGCACCGCGCTCGCCGGCCGCACGAGAATCCCGGCGGCGTATGGTCGTAAAGCGCGCAATCGTTTAACCCGCAGCCGCCAGGCGAGGTGAACCCTCTAACCAACGCTGCGTTTACCTGAGCATCTCGTTTAACCCGCAGCCGCCAGGCGAGGTGAACCCTCTAACCAACGCTGCGTTTACCTGAGCATCTCGTTTAACCCGCAGCCGGCAGGCGAGGTGCACCCTCTAACCAACGCTGCGTTTACCTGAGCATCTCGTTTAACCCGCAGCCGGCAGGCGAGGTGCACCCTCTAACCAACGCTGCGTTTACCTGAGCATCTCGTTTAACCCGCAGCCGGCAGGCGAGGTGCACCCTCTAACCAACGCTGCGTTTACCTGAGCATCTCGTTTAACCCGTAGCCGCCAGGCGAGGTGCACCCTCTAACCAACGCTGCGTTTACGGTTGGTTAGAGGGTGCACCTCGCCTGGCGGCTACGGGTTAAACGATGGAAGTCCTGCGTAACTCACGGCGCTCGGTTCTAAGCCGAGCGAACCACGCGTTGGCTGCGGACTCTGACGTTGGGCACTAAGGGCAGCGCTTCACGAGCAGCGTTGCGGGGCCGGCTGAGAGCGATGGCGGCCAGGTGACCACCGAAAGCTTGTGATATCTTTAAGACGCGATCTAGTCGCGATGCGATGCCGTACTCCGGCAAACAGTCGATCCGGCCCGCGATTTCAGGATTGGTCAAGTGCATCGTCGGTGGTGCATAGCCATCGCGGACCGCCAGTGCCGACAGAGCCAATTCAATGCTCCCGGCCGCATTGATCAAATGACCCAAGACCGCTTTGTTGCTGCTAGCCACAACGCGATCGGCGTCGCTACCCAACGCCTGACGAATGGCTTTCAATTCGCTCAAGTCATTTTGATGAGTGCCGGTGCCGTGAGCGTTGATGTACTGTGGCGGACCATCCCAATCGGTTCTGTCGAGGGTACGTCGGATCAATTGCTCAAGAGTCTCGCAATCATCTTCCAGGCTGGTCACGTGATGCGCTTGACAGAGAATTTGACTACCAGAAATTTCTGCGTAGATTCGAGCACCACGAGCAATGGCGTGCGAGCGACGCTCCAAAACCATCATGGCCGAGCCTTCACCCATCACGAAGCCTTGTCGATCGCGATCGAAGGGGCGACACGCTCGGGACGGATCGTCGCCTTGAGCCAGCACGCCCATGCGGTAAAAACTGGCTAACACTATTTCATGAATCGAATCGCCAGCGCCGGCCACTGCCATGTCAGCCTGATCTTCTTCGATCATGCGAGCCGCAGCCAAGACGCTCACAATGCCACTGGCGCAGGCCGTGGCGTAACATAATCGCGGACCATAGAGGCCCAAGTCACCAGCTACGCGATCGCTGATGGAACTCGGCAGAAACTCATTGTGCCAGGCATGCTCGAGCGTTTCGGGTTCGGCGGCGCGCTGGTCTGCGTCCAGGTATAGATAACCAATGTCACCGAACTGGGCCGCCATGCTGCAACCGACCCGACCTCGATCCACTGTTCGCCAATCAATATCGGCATCATCGATGGCTTCAGCCGCAGCGATGCGACACATCCGAATCGACTTGATCGATCGCTGACGTGGATCTTCCGGCGGTAACCAATCGACCATTCCGCAGGGCAATCGAAGTTTACCCACGCGATCACCTGGGCCGGTCAATCGAATGCCACTTTTTCCCGTTTGAATGGCTTGCCATACTTTCTCGCGACTGCTGCCTAGACTGGCAGCGATGCCGACGCCCGAAATGACAATCGGGTCAGCTTGGCGCGGACGCTCAGGTATCGAGAATCGCAGAAACGTTGGCTGGGGCACTATCGCGTTCAATCTCTTACGATCTGTGGATGAGGTTGCATTCCAAGTTCAAAAACCCTGGTTGGCAGTTGATTCCTGGAATGCTGGTATTGAGTCTCGGGAAAATTGTTTCGCGGAATGAGTTGTTAATAGAGGATTTGGTAGTGCAACGTCAAGCAAGATTGACGATAAGAGATGCGGTGCAGCCCAAAGAAATTTTGTTTCAGGAAAGATCGTGCCGCTAGAGAGCGGTTCGACGAGACTTTTCCCTGGGCCTCGTCGTCCTGACGCTAGCGGACTCCTGCTGAGGAGGTTGCCGTGCGTCGTTTTGTTTTTGCTCAATTGAGCTTGTGTCTCGCGCTGCTGGCCCAGACGCTGTCGGGTCAGGAGTCCTCTGTTGACGTTACTCGAGTTCCAGGCGAA
The DNA here is from genome assembly GCF_056494185.1 of Rania fehmarnensis. Taxonomy (NCBI): domain Bacteria; kingdom Pseudomonadati; phylum Planctomycetota; class Planctomycetia; order Pirellulales; family Pirellulaceae; genus Rania; species Rania fehmarnensis. The sequence goes on along the minus strand of NZ_CM151398.1, from coordinate 5,700,647 downwards.
AAATCTCCGGTACTTTTGCCGCCCGATGTCGCTGAACTGGAAATCGCTCTCGGTCGCCTACGCATGGTGCCTGATCGCTTTCGTATCGTGCGCAAACACGAGCAATGGCCGCTGACGCCAGCGGATCCCAAGGGCAGTCAGAAGTTGCCCGATGCTGGTCCCGCCAATCTCGGACAGCGATCGTATCAAGTCTCGGCCACCGAAGGTCGGCCAGCGCTGCGTTTGAGTTACTCGGACGCTAACGAAAAATGGTCCGTGCACATCGATGGCTTCATCGGTGCCGAATGGTCGCGTCAATTCAAACACGATGGTCAAGACGTGCACATCGAATACTCACAGAAGCCCTATCAAGAGATTGAAATCAAGATTACCGAAGGTCATGCTCAGCCCAAGGTGCTGCGCGGTATGACGCTCTGGCATTTGACCCAGCAAGAGTCACCGGAGTTCACCGATTATGTGTTGCCATCGCTTAATCGACTGAATGCATCCTGGGATCTGCCCAAAGCCTTGGCCTCCGCTAAACGCATGCGCGATCAAAGTCGCCTCGCAGCCCGCTTGGGCGAACATCAACTGGCTCAATACCTGGCCGATCTGGATTCCGGCGACCATCGCGTTCGCAACGAGGCCAAACAGAAGATGCGCGAGGCCGGACTGGCCGCGCAGATTCCCCTGGTCAAGTTGCGGCAAGGTCGCTTGAGTCCGCAACAACTGAGCACCGTCAACGAACTTTTGTCGGGCCTAGAACCCTGTACCGCCGATACTCCCACGCGCATCGCCTACTGGCTCTCGGGCGATCCCAGCTGGCGCTGAGCCGAACTTCTTAACAGTCGCGAAGACGCAGAAGCGCACTCTTCTTCCTACTCCTACTCCTACTCCTACTCGTACTCCTACTCGTACTCCTACTCGTAACAATGGAGTAGGAGTAGGAGTAGGACTTGCCGTCCTGCCTCGTCGAGCCACACAGGCTGGAAGCCTATGCCACACAGGCTAGAAGCCTATGCCACATTGGGGTAAGCTGGATGCGAACATGCATCTCCGGCGCGGCGGGTCCGGGTACTCTCAGCTATTGAAGGCAGTGCGTTGGGCTATCAAGCTTGGATTGATGTCGGTGGTACGTTTACCGATTGTTACGTTGTCGATCCACATCGTCCGCAGGCTCGGCTGCGAATCAAAATCCTCTCTAGCGGGCTGGTACCTATGGCCATCCAGACCGTCGATGGTTCGGACACTGAGCTAACTTCGCTGGAACTGGCTGGCGATCCTGATCACTTCTGGCGTGGCGCGGAATTGCGTTGTTACGATGCACAGCGCTGTGTTGTTACAGCGCCCAAGGTGATCGCTTTCCGCGGCGGCTCTGGGCAACTCTCGGTGGCTGAGCCGATTCCTGCCGAAGCGGTTAGTTTCGAACTAGACGCCGGCTTAGAAGCACCGGTGCTGGCGGTGCGACGACTCTTGAAGTGTCCGTTGCAGGAACCGCTGCCGCCGGTGAACGTTCGCCTGGGCACGACGCGTGGAACCAACGCATTGTTGACACGCCGCGGAGCGAAAGTCGCACTGGCCATCACGCATTCGCTAGAAGATCTGCTGCTGATCGGCGATCAAACGCGGCCGCATTTGTTCGAACTGGCTATCCAGCGCGATGATGACTTAGTCGCACTGGCCGTCGGTATCGAAGAACGTTTAGATGCCAGCGGAGAGATATTGACGCAGTTAAACGTCGACCAGGCACAAAGCGCGCTCGACGCAGCCTGGCAGGCTGGTTGTCAGTCACTGGCCATTTGTTTGATGCACAGCTATCGCAACTCGACCCACGAAGAGCAATTAGAAGCGCTTGCGCGGCGAGTTGGATTCACGCATATCAGTCGCTCCAGTTCACTCGCTCCGCTGATTGAAATCGTTGCTCGAGCGCGTACGACAGTGGTCGATGCTTACCTCGGTCCGATCGTGCGCAGTTATCTCCAAAAACTCTTCCATCAGTTCGGCGGCGAATCGACAGCCCAGCTGGAGATCATGACCAGCGCGGGTGGCTTGGTCGATTGGCGCGCTATGGCAGGCAAGGACAGCATCCTGTCCGGTCCAGCCGGTGGCGTGGTCGCCCTGCGCGCCTTGGCCCAAGCCTCTGGATATGCCCAGTTGATTGGCTTGGATATGGGCGGTACCAGTACCGACACTGCCCGCACCGCGCCCGATCAAACATTGCAATACGAATCGACCAAAGCTGGCGTGCGCATTCTGACGCCGACTCTGCCGATCGAGACCGTGGCCTCGGGTGGCGGTTCGATTTGTTGGTTTGATGGTGTGAGTTTGCGCGTCGGTCCTCAAAGCGCAGGGGCGATGCCGGGCCCCGCCTGTTATGGGCGTGGTGGGCCATTAACGATTACTGATCTGAATGTTTATTTAGGGCGTTTGCCTGCCAGCCAATTTCCCTTCCCACTCGACCTCCCAGCCATCGAAGATCGATTGCAGGATCTCAACGCACAATTGCAGGTCGCAAATCTGGCCTTTGATTCGTTGGCGCTGCTGGCTGATGGATTGCGCACCATCGCCGCCCAGCAGATGGCTGAAGCGGTGCGCACAGTTTCCATCGCGCAAGGCGCTGATCCTCGTCAGCATGTGCTGGTCGGTTTTGGTGGAGCTGCTGGACAACATATTTGCGAGATCGCGGAACTGCTGGGCATCGAGCGCATTCTGCATACGTCCGAAGCAGGACTGCTGAGCGCGCTGGGCATGGGCCTGGCCCAAGAGCGTCGCGATCAGACTATGCCGCTGTATCAACTGCTGAGTGCTCTCGACCTGCCCGACGTATTTCGGCAAGCCGTCAAGACAATGCAGGTCATGGCTCAAGATTGGTTAGCGCGGCAGGCGCTAGTTGAACTGGGCATCACCTTGGAAATGCGATACCAAGGCACGGATGTATCGTTGTCGATTCCGGCTGTCGAAGAGTCTACGATCGAGCAACTCACTCAGAGCTTTCACGCCGCTCATCACACTCGCTTTGGTTACGCTCGCCCAGCGCGGGCGATCGAAGTTGTGGCAGCGCGCCTGCAAGTGACTTTGCCACCCGAGCAGAGCTGGTCGAATATCACCTGGCCAGCAGCCGATTCGGTCAAACGCTTACCGACATCGGCCGACCAAACATTCATCACGCGCGGCAGCCAGCAGGCTGCTGCGCATGTCATGCACTCGCAACTCTCATTGGGAATGCGCATCGTTGGCCCGGCGGTAGTGCTCAGTCCTGGTTCGACATTGGTGGTCGATCCACTCTGGCAAGCGACCGGGGGCAGCGATGGAACACTGCTACTGGAACGCTCCACAGTCGTCAACGCCCAGCCGAGCGCGAGTACACAACATGAAATCATTGGCAGCGATCCAGTGGCCGAAGCTGTTTTCGCGCAGCGACTGGCAGCGATCGCCACGCAAATGGGACTCGTTTTGCAGCAGACGGCGCTCAGCGTCAATGTCAAGCAACGGCGTGACTTCAGCTGCGCTGTGTTTGATCGGCATGGACGCATGTTGGCTAGCGCTCCCCATGTGCCAGTACATTTAGGCGCGATGGGTTCAACCGTACGAGCTGCCATGCGCGAGCATCCGCACTGGCAACCTGGTGACGTAGTCGTGACAAATAATCCTTACGCCGGTGGTTCGCATTTGCCGGATATCACGGTCATCAGCGCTGTGTTCGATGGCGCATCAACATCGCCCATCATGTTTGTCGCCAATCGCGCGCATCATGCTGATGTAGGCGGCATTACACCCGGCAGCATGTCGGTGTCGGCGACTCGATTGGGTGATGAAGGTGCGATCATACCGATGTTAAAACTCTCGGCCGATGATTGCGGAGATCTCGAACCGCTGCGGCAGCTCCTGTCCCAAGCACCATGGCCACCGCGAAACATCGACGAAAATTTGGCCGACTTGCGAGCCCAACTGGCGGCCAACCGTCGTGGCCAGCAGTTGATCAGCGAAGTGGCTGAGCGCATCGGTTGGCCGAGTGTCGAGAGCTTGTGCAATGCGGTATTGATGATTGCCGAGCGACGCGTGCGTAACTTCATCTCGACGTTGCCCAAGCGCCAGCGCACTTTCGAAGACTGGCTGGATGATGGCACGCGTATCGCAGTTTCGATATCGAGGTCCGATGATGAGCGGTTGCGGATTGACTTCACGGGTACGGGCCCAGTATCGCCGACCAACTTCAATGCCAATCCATCGATCGTTACCGCGGCGGTGATTTATGTGCTCAGATGTTTGATCGCGGACGATCTGCCGCTGAACGAAGGCATGTTGGCTGCGATCGACCTGGTAATTCCTGAAAGCGTGCTCAATCCAACAGTTGGCTCCAACTTGGCTGACAGTCCGGCGGTGGCAGCTGGTAATGTGGAGACGTCGCAGCGCGTAGTGGATTGTCTGTTAGGTGCCTTTGGCGCCGCGGCCGCATCCCAGGGCACGATGAACAATTTACTCTTTGGCAATGCGCGGTTTGGATTTTATGAGACGATTTGTGGTGGCGCCGGAGCGACGGCCCAGTACGATGGCGCTTCGGGCGTACATACGCACATGACCAACACGCGGCTGACCGACCCCGAAGTCCTCGAGGCTCGCTATCCAGCGCGCTTGCTGCACTTTGGACTGCGTTCCGATAGTGGCGGTGCGGGTGCTAAGTGCGGTGGCCAAGGTGTGGTGCGGGTGATTCAATTTTTAGAAGACGTAGCGGTGTCGCTGCTAACATCGCGTCGCGGTCCGTATCAACCTTATGGCCTGGAGGGTGGCTTGCCGGGTTCGGTTGGAGTTAATATCAAGATCGACGCACTAGGCCAGCGAACTCAACTACCCGCCAGTTGCTCGTTAGAGTTGCATGCGGGCGAAGCGCTCGAATTGCAAACCCCAGGTGGTGGCGGCTATGGAACGCCAACGACATGATTGAACATGAACTTGAGCCGTGGATCGTATTGATTGATCAGGCAGAAGCAACGCAACCAGCTCTGTGGCGTGTGTCCCAGAGCGAAGCCGCATCGTTGGCCTTGTTCTCCACGGCACAGCGAGCTGAAGCTTACGCAGCTGGCACTAGTAGAGACAACTCGCGAGTCGTTCAACCGACTCGCGTGTCGCTCATCGGTTTATTTGTTCAATGTTACAAGCAAGGCATCCGTATCGCAGTGCTCGATCCGGATGGCGAGGCCGCCAAGCGAGCGTTTGATCTGCGAGAAGTTTTGAAAGCCGCGCGGATCGATCTGAAAACGCAAATGTAGAATTACTGGCTGGCCTTTGAACGCGGCTGACTTGCGGCAGGTGCCGTTGAACTACTCGAACTATAGGTTGCAGCCGTACCGAACTGCGACGGAGTAGTGCTGTAATTTTGAGGATAGTAGAGTGACGTTGGTTGGATGGCATTCATCCAAGCTCGGGGTAGGCCCAGACCGACATGTGGTTGTTCGATCATCAACATAATCATTTTTTGAATTTCCGCTTTGGATTTCTTTCGTTCGTCCAGTTGAGAACGCATCTCTTTGACACGAGCTTCAATGTCGGCCAGAGCTTTTTCACGCTGTTCCAAATCCCGATCGAGTTGTGCACCAACTAGTGCACCGACTGCTTCGCGCGCTTTGGCTTTTGTTTCTTCCGATTCTGCGGTGCGCAGGTCACTGATGGCCCTCTGAAAGTCTGCAGTTTCGGCTGGATCGACCGTTTCCGCTTGATAGATACCAAAGGCAGTGTTTGGGCCATTGGAGGGCATACTGCCGGGCCAGGCGTTTGAGGTAACCGAAGGCAAGGTGTCGAATGGTTGTGTACGAAACTCACCAGGTGCAGCGCCACCAGAGCGAGCTTTTTCTCCGTTCGAATTGAATTCACCGCCCGGCGTTGACGGCGGTTGTGATAGGCCAGGCGAGTACGCACTAACCATCACGACAATGGTCAAGAGGCCAATCGACATGAATGCCTTAGGCATGGGTACATCCTTTTCTGTTGGTTACGTTCCAGCGAAAGTGGTTAAAAATTTCGAACTCCTTCGTAGCGGAACTCGTCAAGAGTTTCGAACTCCTTCGTAGCGGAACTCGTCAAGAGTTTCGATGGTATGGGCAAGGGATTGGTGCCGCTTCGAAAGCCTTGACGGCTTCCGCTACGAGTTTCCTTCGAGTGTTCGCCGTGGGGTGCGTTTGTGCTACGGTGTCTGCGGTATAAAAAGTCCTGACTTAGTTAACTCCTTCCAGGCGGCGATATCTTTCTCGATGGCGTCCAAAGTTGCGTCCAATTCTGAGAGGTCCATTTGCGGAGGGTGATAGATATTCATCAACCAGTCCCAAGACTCGAAAGCGTCGACTGACTCCAGTTTGGCGACATCGCTGGCCAATCGATTGAATTGCTGGTGCCATTGGTCACTTTTCAGTTGCTGACGAAGCGATGCACTGGCGGAGTCTGGTGAGAATGGACGGTTTGCGATAAACGGATTTCCGTTGACGCCCGGAAGGAAGTTTGACCCACGCTTGACGGTAACTCCGGGTGTCAATCGTGGAACATTGACCAGAGCTGAATTAAAGCCGTACTCACTGAAATTCATCCACATCGCGGATCCCAAGACCCCTAGGCAGAGACATGTTGCCACAACCAGCTGAATGACTTGTCGTCGTTGCTCTGCTTTTGTCCGGCGTTGATAGTCACCGGATTGCCAGTCTAGTACTACTTGATTCAAAGCCTGCTCGACCTCTTGCGCACTTTGAAAACGACTGGTTGCCGACTTGTCCAGCAGCTTATCGATGATCGTCGCCAGCGGCTGCGGTACTTGCGGATTCAACTGGCGGATGTCACCTGGGCTGGCATGACAGATCTTGTTCAGGACTCCCATCGCAGTCGCCGCTCGAAACGGTGGACGACCAGTCAGCATGAACCACAGCACACAACCGAGACTGAACAGATCGCTGCGGCAATCGATCGTATCGCCACCGGCTTGTTCGGGTGACATGTAATGCGGCGTGCCGGTTACGATTCCGGTCCGCGTCATGCTGGCATCATCCACCATGCGAGCTAAACCAAAATCGGAGAGGACTACGCGCAACGTATTGCCATCGAGCAAGATGTTGGCGGGTTTCACATCGCGATGAATAAGACCCTGCGCATGAGCTGCGGACAGGCCTACGGCTGTCTGCTGCGCAATCCGCAAGGACACCTCAATCGGCAATGGGCCATGGACATCAACATGAGCCTGTAGCGATGGACCATCAATGAAACTCATCACCAGGTAAGGCAGTTTCTGGTCGACTTCGACGTTGTAGATCGGGATGACGTGCGGATGAATCACCGCAGCGATAGCCTGGGCTTCGCGAGCGAATCGTTTGCGCGCGGCGGCGTTATGAGCCAGATGTGGCGCGAGCACTTTGATAGCGACCGGCCGATGCAGGTCGCCATCGAAGCCCTTCAACACCACTCCCATACCACCAGCGCCGATGATCGATTCAATGTCGTAACGTCCCAAGCGCCCCAGCAGTTCGGGGTGAGTGGGTTCGTCTAAAAAGTCAAGCGAAATCGGGTCCAATTCGACTTCGTTTTCGATGGCATCGCTGGGATGCGAGAGAATGACGGTGTGGGCATTGAAGGCTGAGCGGCTGGCGGTACTTAGTTCACTGGTCAAGTCCAAAAGCGCAGGCTGACGCAAATGGTCGACCAGTTCAGTCGTCCACTGTCCTTCGCCGGAGAGCTCTTGCAGGCGTCGTCGGCATTTGAGGCACGCTTCGACATGAGCCGCAATTGGTTGCAACGTCGTGGTCGTTTCATCGGCTGATAGCAGTTGCTGCAGTTGATTATCGCTGGAGTGCATCTTCGGCCTCCAATCTCTGGACTACTTCGCGCAAGCGGGCTATGACGCGCGAGCGGGCAATGTAGACTGAACCGATGGACATGTTCAATTTGTCAGCCACTTCCTGGAACGGTAGCTCTTCGATCGATGACATCACAAACGCTTGCCAGGTTTGTGGCAGCACTGCTTGTCGAACCTGCGCGGCGGCCAGTTCGAAGATCGCTTGTCGGTATTCTTGCTCGATTTGCGCTTCGTGGAGGTCTTGTGACTCGGCCAGGTCGTGATGCAGCTTCATAAAATTCGAAGTACCGCCAACGGATCGTTCGCGGGCTCGTGCCGTTACTTGCTTGATCAATTGATTGCGTGCGATTCGAAATAGCCAGCTGCGGAAACTGCCCCGGCCAGGATCGGGTTGCCAGCGATGCACCGAACCGGCCACCGCCACCAAGACGCGTTGCACTAGTTCGCGTGCGTCGTGCTCTTGCAAGCCGCGGCCCCGCGCAAATCGTAAGACTAGCGGCTCATACAATTCCACAAACTCTCGCCAGGCCACGCCATCAGCCGAGCGAGGTAGTCGCATGATCAAGCTGATTCGAGTATCCGACATTGGAGAATCTCTCGAGAAACAAACACCCCAGCCCTGTACTACTGCTCGCCACCCGGTTCTTTCACGAGTACTGAAAAATTCTCCAACTTCTCGCAGATCGCGCTCCCGCCGTAGCGGAATGAGTCAAGCATTTCGAAAAACGGTCGTCGCGGCGATCGAAAGCTTTGACGGCTTCCGCTACGGGAATACTCGAAAGCCTTGACGGCTTCCGCTACGATTTATGTTACGTTTTCAACTTTAGCAGTTCGTCCCGCATTTGGCTGAAGACGGCCTCCCAATTGCCCAGCGTGGGTTGGCGGAACAGTCGGACCGACGGGTACCAGGGGGAATCGCTGCGGCCCAGCAACCATCGCCAATCGGGGGTGTAGTTTAGCGCGATCCAAGTCGGCACACCTAAAGCGCCACCCAGGTGAGCAATCGAAGTGTCGCTGGTGATCACTAGATCTAGTTGCCGCATGATCGCGGCTGTGTCCATAAATGCGCCGCTAGTTTTGTCAATATTGTCACCTAACGAGCGGAGCGGCTGGCTGCCTTGCCATCGGGGCAGTTGTTCGGTTCCAAACCCACTCTGCAAGCTATAGAGTTCGACGCCCGGCACGTCAGCCAAGACTTCGAACTGTTTCAGGGCGACGCTGCGAAATACATCGGCTTGATGGTCCGGGTTGCCTTGCCAGGCGATTCCGATGCGCAGCGTGTCGGCCGCGCGCGGCAAACGCCCTGCCCAATAACTCTGCAAATGCGGAGCGGGTCGGACATAGCTATCGTAGCTGGGAATGTTGGATTCGTTGATATTCAACAAGTCCGCCACATCCAGTAGTGAGCAGTGGCAGTGGACGGCTGTTTCTAGCGGCAGCGTATTGGGATACATCGGACCCAGTTCGGGCGATTGCTGCAGCAGAGCCAGCAATGGTGCCTGGCAATGCACGATTGTCTTGGCACCACGCTCTCGCAACACCCGCGCGAAACGCACGAAGTTCAACGTATCGCCCAGTCCCTGTTCGACCGTTAGCAGAATGAACTTGCCTTCCGGGTCACTGCCGTCCCAAACGGGAGCGTTGATATTGGGCCGATGCAGGTCGCCCACGCGCCAACGCCAGCGATACTCACGCCATCCCTCTTCGAATCGGCCTTGCAGAAGATAGATCACACCCAAGTTGCGATGCAACTCGGCTTCGTTAGGATTCAGCTTGAGCGCCTGCTCGTACCAGTGCAGCCCGCGGGCGATGTCACCGGTCCAAACATGCAGGGTCCCGCGATTCTTGAACGCATTCAGATAATCAGGCTTGAGCCGAATCGCTTCTTCGAAGCAACGATCTGCTTCATCGATCTGGCTGACATAACGCAGTGAGTTGCCGAGATTGTTTAGAGCCACTGGAAAGTTTGGCTGCAACTTAAGGGCTTGTTGATACGCAGCGATCGATTGTTCAAACTGGCGTTGATCATGCAGAGCAATGCCCAGGTAGCACCAGGCCGCCGCGTGATTCTGGTCTTGAGCCAAGACGCGACGATAGATGGCTTCCGCATCGGCAATTTTCTTCTGCTGATGCAGCCCCCAGCCTCTTACCAATTCCTGTTCCAGCGATGTCATCCCGACGTACTCTCCATGAAATGTGGGACAAAGTCACGATTGTAGCATTGTTTGCAGGCTGAGCACTCATTGGGGCACTAGTCCTGAACCGGAAGGGGCCACATGCCTAGAAGGGGATTTCCATTTCGCGTCGTTCCAGCGTGGCAGCGCTGGGGATGCCGGTAAAGTCGATGGCTTCCCAGAGATGGTTCTCGCGATCGACGCGGATGACTTCCAACAAGCAATCGACTAGCTTGCTGTTGCCGCATGGAAACTCTTGGCTGCTGAGTCCATCGGTAATTATGTTTTCCGCTAGATGAAAAGTGCGTCTCGGATCACGATCGGGCAGCGCCGTGGGATCAGTCCAAGCGGGGCCCAGCGACACGTCCCACAAACGACTGGGCTCGACGATAACTCGAAAGCGTTGGCGACGCTTGGGGCCAGTGGCACTGGTGTCATGGAAGTGCATGACGCCGTGTTCTTCATTCAGCCACGCGCTGACACCCGTTCCGGAGATCTGCAGCGCCACGCCAGCGAGCGACGGATCGTTCTGCGTCCAAGTAGTGGAACTAGTCTCGCGGTAGACGTCGCAGGTTTTGACATTGACCATTGCATCCTGATTGACCTGTTTGGTGAGCAGGCGAAAAGCAGGCTGCGTGTCGGCGGCCTTTTCGGCGTCTTCAACTTTGCGTTGCGATTGACGTTTGCGATACTCGGGTGACTCGCGGTCTTTGTTAGCTTCGTAGTTTCTCAAGCTAAACAGCTCGACCTTCCATTGGTTGGCCGCAGCCAGTTGCTCGTAGGCTTGCCACAAGACCGCAGCTCGCGCGATCGGTCTGCCTACAATCAGTAGCGTACACGTTTCGTTCTGCTTGGTACGACCTTCCAGCAGAGACACGACGGCGGTACGCAGTTGTGTCTGAAGTTGTTCGGGCAGTTCCAGCAAACGCTCGGAGCCGATCGGCTGATTGTTATACCAGTCGATCATCACTTGACTGTGTGCCGCCGTGATCTGTTGGCTAGCCTGGCCAAGTTGTTCGATGACACGATGGTTACGTTCCATCTTGACGGCATTTTGTTGGATCTCTTGTTTCAGAGCGCTAGCTCGTCGACTATTGGAGGTGCCTTTCAGTTTTTCAAAAAGCGTATCATTCAGTCGCTGCAACCGTTCGGTCTCATTTTGTAGATCGCGGAGCGGACCACACTGCATCGCCAAACGGGCCATGCGCCCAATCTTCTGCCACTGATCGATGGCCAGTTCAGTCGACTCACGCTGCTGACCGGGTTGCGATTCTATGCGCTCGGTGTGAATAGCTAGACGACCAGCCGTCATGTCGGCGCGGATGATCCAGGCATTGCCTGATGGTAATTCCGAAAGCGTGTTGGCCAGCGGCACACACAACTGTTGTTCGATCACGCGTCGCAAGGGTCGCGCACCATACTTGGGTTGATACCCGAGCGTCGCCAGATAGTCGATTACTTCGGTGGAAACATCCAGTTGGACATCGGCATACTTCAGCCCTGGACGCTCCTTGAGCAAATTGACTTCGCGCTCGGCAATTTTGCGGACAACCGCAGGGGGCAAAGGCGCAAACGGTACGATGCGATCGATGCGTCCCAACAGTTCGGGACGCACGAAACGTTGGACTTCGCGTTCGAAGTGCGAGCGCCAGTCGGCCCCACTTTCTCCGAAGCCAAACCCCGACTCGCGAAACGATTCGACTCCCAAGTTGCTGGTCATGATCACGACCGCGTTGCGGAAGTCTGCCAATCGGCCCAGCGAATCGGTCAGGCGACCTTCGCCCAGCAGTTGCAGCAGCATATCGAAGACTGTCGCATCGGCTTTCTCAAATTCATCCAGCAGCACAACTGAGAACGGTTGCTCGCGAATGGGCGATGTCAGCGTACCGTCCCCTTCATCCGGCCGGCCAATCAAGCGGACCGCGGACCAGGGAGTAGCGTATTCGCTCATATCGATCCGCACCATGCGTCGCGTATCGCTGTACAGGAGCCCCGCAATCGCCTTGGCCATTTCCGTCTTGCCCACACCTGTTGGACCGATAAACATCAGCGAAGCCAGCGGGCGCCCGGGTCGCACCATGCGGGTCTTTAAAGTCGCAATCAAATTGACGACCAGGTCTATCGGTTCGGCTTGCCCAATCAAATGCGAGGCCAAGCGTTGACGAATGCGCTCTAGATCGATGGTGATGGAATCGTCGACCAAAAAATTTGGCAAACCGGTTTGCGAAGCAAACGCGCGGGCCACATCAGCCGATTCAATCACGGCTCCTGGCGAGCTACGTTCAAGAATCGTCTGCATCAAGCGCAGAGGTTGAGCGGGCAAGGCACTGTAGCTGGCATATCGTCGATGCAGTCGATTGAGTTCTTCGAGGGCCGATTCGGTGAACTCCGTTTTGGCTTGTCGCTTACCAGGCTTGACTTGAGTGCGATGCTCGGCCGCTTGTCGCAAGATATCCGTGACCGCTTCGGTAGATGGTTCGGTCACTTCATAGCGCACTAGCGCACGCAGCAGTAGTGGTTCATCGCGTTCGATCAGCGTGATTTGTTCCGGCGTGCATTCGCCTATGATGACAAGTCGACCTCGAGCGATGGCCTGACGAATCATCGAGGCCACGCCGGGCTGACCTTCGATCTTGCCGGCCTCCATCAATTCGATGATCGATCCAACGTGCAATATGGCCTTGGTCGCATGGGCTTCGCGGATCAGTTTCAGACAGCGCTCTTGCCACATGCCGAACCCCGACATCCCCGAGACCAGACGCGAGCCGGTGGTCGACCAAATCTTGCGACTCTTCAGCTCGGCCAGGCCGGAACCGTTTACGCCCACGCTGGGTGCTGCATCACTGCCGCGCATGAGATGCACGAGCCGGTGCACGATGGCCGTCTTACCCACACCCGCCGGTCCAACCAACAACATGCTCTGCGGTGTTTGCCCGACCAGGTATTCAGCGATATCCAGCGCGGCCTGATCACGACCGAAGACCTGATCCAACTGAGCTTTGGTAAGATCGCTGCTGGTCGAACGCAGAGTGATCGTGGCTTTGCGCGCCCGGGCTGCTTTGGCCTTGGCCTCGTCGGCTTCATCCAGTTTGTTGCCAGGCGACCGAATGGTGGTGCTGACGGTCATCACCTGGTAATCGAACTGACGCTGAAAGAAACGCTTGTAAACATCCAGCAGATGAAAGCGTTCGCCCATGCGCACCAGCGACGTGCGCACTTGTTGAACGATGACCTCGTCGGTTAGATCGCCGGCGGTTGCGTAAAGTTCGCTGGCCAGGTTGGGGATCGTCACCAGGCTCATGCCATCGTCGAAGTCCCATCGGAATCCGCGAATCGACATCTCTAGCGGTTCGTTCCAAGCCAGACTGCGCTCTGCGGGGCTGAGCTCCAGCGGGATCTCGATGACCACTGGCAATTGTGACAATCGTCCGGACACCAGCCACTTCCGCGGAGATGCCCGCCCCAGTTCTTTCTCCGCCTTTTGCTTGAGCTTGGGTTCAGCTTCTTTCCAAGTGCGACCAACGACCTGGCTGCTCCACGGCGACATCAAACGCGCGTGCACATACTGATCGCCAACTGTCTCCAGTTGAACCATAACTTTGGCAATCAGCGTCTCTGGCATGGCCTCGGTTCCTACTCAAACGTCGTGCAACCGAGGCTAACGCCTACGGCTTAGTCACCTCCCCCGCGCCGCGGGGGAGGTCGCAGACGAGGCGTTCAGCCGAAGTCTGCGGGAGGGGGCACAGCGCGACACTAGGCCCCTGCGGTACTAACCACCTGTACAGGCCAAGACCCCTCCCGAATCTCGCAAAGCCTCGATTCGACCTCCCCAAGGCGAAGCCTTGGAGAGGTGACGCAACCGAGGCTAACGCCTACGGCTTAGTCACCTCCCCCGCGCCGCGGGGGAGGTCGCAGACGAGGCGTTCAGCCGAAGTCTGCGGGAGGGGGCACAGCGCGACACTAGGCCCCTGCGGTACTAACCACCTGCACAGGCCAATACCCCTCCCGAATCTCGCAAAGCCTCGATTCGACCTCCCCAAGGCGAAGCCTTGGAGAGGTGACGAAACCGAGGCTAACGCCTACGGTTTAGTTGGGGAGTTATACTTCCCAGCCGGCGCGATACTTTTTGGTGATGAGCGAGTTGGCTTCGGGTGAATTGGTGGAAACCAACTTGTCAGCATCCCACTGCAGTTTCTTACCTACGCGATACGCTACGGTACCCAGCAGGACGCTTTCGGTCAGGCCACCGGAGTATGTAAAGTTGCAGGTCGTCGGCGAGCCGTCGCGGCAAGCCTTCAGCCACTCTTTGTGATGACCAATCGAACGTGGAATGGTTTTCTCAGGCGGCGTGTAGTCGGCGAACTTGTCGCTAGGATACAAACGATACTTGTCATAGTCGGCGAACATCATGCCACCTGAACCCACGAAGAACACACCGCTGGCGGGCACGCGTTGCTTGTACAGTTCCTTGGGTATCATATCGCCATCGTACCACACCATCTTGATCTGCTTTGACTTGTCTTTGGCTGGGAATGTCCAGCGAGCGATCATGCCTTCGGGGGCCGTTTCGGCGTGTACCGGTGGGCCTTCGGCTTCGATTGTGGTGGGATGAGTTAACTCCAACGCCCAGAAGGGCAAGTCCATAAAGTGACAGCCCATGTCGCCCAGCGTACCGGAACCGAACTGCCACCAACGTCGCCACTGCGCGGGATGATAGCGGCCTTTGGCAAATGGACGTTCCGGAGCCGGGCCTAACCACAAGTTCCAATCGAGATTCTCAGGAGCCTTTTCGGTTTCGGTCGGCAATTCACCACCGCCCCAAGCCTTGCCAACCCAGACGTGAACTTCGTGCACATCGCCGATCGCGCCCGACTGAATGATCTCGACCACGCGGCGGTAATTTTCGCTGGCGTGAATCTGCGTACCCATCTGCGTGGCCAAGCCTTTTTCTTTAGCCAGCTTGGCTACCAAGCGAGCTTCGCCCACGGTATGGGTCAGAGGCTTTTCACAATAAACGTGTTTGCCAGCATTGAGTGCGCGCACCGTAGCGGGCGCATGATGATGGTCGGCCACCGCGACGACGACCGCATCAATCTTGTCGCCTTCTTTGTCGATCAACTCGCGATAGTCGCGGTATAGACGAGCTTCCTTGAAGGTGGCCGCCGCAATGTCGAGATAGTTTTTATCCACATCGCACAGGGCCACAATGTTCTCGTGCATCACTTCTTTAATGTTGTCGTCGGCGCGATTGGCGGTACCGATGCAGGCCAGGTTCAGTTTTTCATTGGGCGACTTGGACTGGGCCGCGGCCAGGCTGCTCCAATATCCGACCGAACTGGCGGCCACCGCAGCTGCACTGGCGGCCTTGAGGACTTGACGACGATTTGGGCTGTGAAGTGGTTGGTTCATGTCTTTCCCAGTCAGCGGTATAGCAAAGGATAGCAAATGGCCCCATGGCCTTAGCCCCATATGCTAATCAAACGCGTGGCGCAGCGGCAACTACCCGTCTGGTAATGGAATAAGTCGTGCACGTCGTAGCGGAAGCCGTCAAGGCTTTCGAATCGAGCGCTGATCTGTCGCGTTGCCGCTCGAAAGCCTTGACGGCTTCCGCTACCCAGTGCCACCCAGAGGTTTCTCTTGTGCTGGATGCGGCAAACTTGCTACGATGGCCGCGAACTTCACGGAGGAAGGGTTTATTTAGTGAGCGAAACAATAGCGGTAATTATGCCCAGTTGGGTTGGCGATGCGGTTATGGCCACGCCAGCGCTGCGCGCGTTGGCTAGCCGTCAGTCGGCCAGCGATACTCTCTTGGGTGTCATGCAAACGCCCGTAGCCAGCGTGCTCGAAGGCACTCCCTGGTTTACCGAACAGCTGATCTACAACAAACGGACGCTGGGCAGCCGTCTGCAACTAGCCACTCGCTTGCGCGCCAAACGGCCCGATACGGTTGTATTACTGACAAATTCTCTATGGACTGGTTTAGTGGCCTGGCTCTCCGGCGCACGTCGCCGCATCGGTTATGCACGCGACGGCCGACGGCTGCTACTGACCGACAGTTTGCCGACCTTGAAGAAGGCCGACGGAGCACGGGCACCGGTACCGGCGATCGATTATTACTTGCAATTAGCGGCCAAGCTGGGGTGCGATACCAGCAATCGACAGATGGAGTTAGCGGTCGAGGCACAGGATCGAGCGCTGGCTGACGAGTTATACCAACGCA
The DNA here is from genome assembly GCF_056494185.1 of Rania fehmarnensis. NCBI lineage: Bacteria > Pseudomonadati > Planctomycetota > Planctomycetia > Pirellulales > Pirellulaceae > Rania > Rania fehmarnensis. The sequence goes on along the minus strand of NZ_CM151398.1, from coordinate 5,684,446 downwards.
TCGGTTTTCGCGATCACTTGCCAACCGTCGTTATCAACTCCAGCGGATTATGGGGCGTGGCTAAAGTTTGGCCCGCAGACAAAGTTGAACAACTGGCACGACGCATCGTGGAAAATCATGCCTGGCAAGTTCTCTTGCATTGTGGTCCCAGTGAACGCGAAGCGGCCGATGCGGTGGCCTCGCGCGTCAATCATCCACGCGTTCAAAGTATGGGCCGCGCAACTCAACTGCCCTTGGGGCTGACCAAGGCTATCCTGCAACGCGCGAGCGTGGTCGTGTCGACCGATAGCGGACCACGCCATATCGCAGTGGCCATGAATCGACCCGTTATCGGGTTGTTTGGACCCACCGATCCCGCTTGGACACGCACCTATAACATCGGTGAAATTGAAGTTGGTTTAGAGTTGGCCTGTCGCGGCTGCTGGGAAAAAACTTGTCCGCTCAAACACAATCGTTGCATGCGCGATCTGGGCGTCGAAACTGTCTACGGAGCCGTGGTAGCCGCCGCTACGACGCAACGATATCACGCGGCTTAGTCCAGCGAGTCAATTACTATGCAAGTTTCCGGATTCTCTGTCGTTCGCAACGCCATTCGCTACGACTATCCGTTTCTGGAAAGCCTGCGCTCGCTCTTGCCGCTAGTTGACGAACTGGTGTTGGCCGTTGGTGATTGCGATGATGGCACGCTGGAAGCGCTCAGCCAATTGGATTCACCCAAGCTCAAGATCATTCACTCGGTCTGGGACCCCGAGGTCCGCAGTGGTGGGCTGATCATTTCGCAGCAAACCAACCTGGCCCTGGATGCATGTCAGGGCGATTGGTGTTTCTATTTACAAGCCGACGAAGTACTGCATGAGAACGATTATGATCGTATCGATAGCGCGTTGCGCAAAGCCAAAGATCGGCCGGAGCTGGATGGTTTGACGTTTCGCTATCATCACTTTCGCGCCGACTACTATTATCGTGATCCTCTGCCCTATCGACGTCAGACGCGGATCATTCGCCGGTCGTCGGGAGCGAGGTCTTATGGAGATGGATGCGGGTTTGCCATCGAAGGCCGCAAGCTGCGAACACAAGCCACTGGCGCTTGGGTCTACCATTACGGTCACGTCAAACCGCCGCGGCATATGTCGGCCAAGATGGATTTCTTCTGTTCGTTATACGATGGCCGTCGAGTCCAACCGGGTTCGGAGGCTATTCTGGATAGCTATGGTTGGGATGTCCGCAGTTGCGAACCGTTTCGCGGTACGCATCCCGCTGTTATGCATGCGCGCGTGCGAGCCCAGGATTGGACGGCACCGCCTTGCAGATTGACTCCACGTTGGCGCAATCGGCATTATTACGCTGGTCTCGCCTACAAGAACTCGCGCTCCCTGCGTCGGTGGGCGAGCCGATTTCAAGCTTTCGTGGGCCGAAAAGCTGCCTAGATTTGGAAATTGAAAACACAAAAGAAGCTTCCGCTCTTGCAATGCGTTTTCAATTGAAACACAATGAGGGTCCCCAAAGAAGTTCGACCTACCCCACTCGCACACTCCACAAGGTGATGATCGTAATCGCTCAATAAAGCGATTGCGATCTGGCGTCGATGTGTTTCGAACGGTCATGTGTGGCGCGGCTAATGATTGGCTGCGTCCAGAGCCCAAACAGAAGGAGTTCTCGCATGCGGGCAACACAAGTTCTCGCCTCTACTGTGCTGGCGTTTATTGCTTGCCAGTTCCCAGCCTTCGCCCAGCTCAACCAAGCTTCAATTCTTACAACCTCTGGCGCCGGTGAGTCAAATTCGCCAGTTGTCTCGACTGCCTCTGTCACCAGTTCAAATCGATCCAGCAATTTTCAAATTGACCTTACCACGGCGGTCGATGCGTCCACCGCGTCTATAGACTCCGCCGAACGTTTCCTGGCGGAAGAAACAAGCGACACCAAGCCCAGCCAAAAGGTGTTGGGTGCGTTAATGCTGTGCGGCGGCGGAACACTGCCCCAAACGCTACTCGAGACATTCTTCGAAATGGGTCAAGCCTCGCAGGGCACCTTGGTGATCATTCCGAGTGCCAGTAGTCATGCTGATACCGGTGACTACACACCCATGTTGTCAACCTGGCAAGCCTTCCCTTGGGCCAAGGTGCGCGTCCTGCACGCTCAGGATCGCAACCAAGTCGAGAGCGACGATGACTTTGCCAACCCGCTACAAGAAGCGACTGCGGTTTGGATTTCCGGTGGTGATCAGCGCCGTCTGGCCGAACGTTATTTAGGCACACGCGTCGAGCGTGAACTGAAGAAAGTAGTACGCCGCGGTGGCGTTATCGGCGGCACCAGCGCTGGTTCAGCCATCGCATCGCGAGTGATGATCTCTGGCGGCCGGCAACAACCGGTCATCGCTAGTGGCCTAGACCTGCTGCCAGGTTCGATTATCGATCAACACTTCTCGCAGCGCAGCCGCTATCAGCGGTTGGCTTCGGCCGTCCAGCAACATCCCGATCGAGTCGGTATTGGAATCGACGAGAGCACGGGCTTGGTTGTTTCGCAGACCAAGGCGCGAGTCTTGGGCGCAGGTTCGGTCTATGTTTATAATCGCCAGCAACAAGCATCCGAAAAATTCGAGCCGCTGCGCTTCGAGTCGGGTATGGATTTCGAATTGCCCGAGTATACACCCGACTGAGCGTCCTTCCTCAAAACTATGACTAGTCAGGAATAAACGTGAATCGCCCGCGTGATAAAGAAGATCCTCCAGCGACTGGTTCTTCCACTTACTCGCGGCGCACGGTTCTATCGGCTCTCGGTGGTTTAGGTCTAGCCGGTGGCGTCTTTGCGCGAGCTCTGCTGGCACAGGCCACAGGTAGTCCCAAGATAACTCTCGACATGATTCGGCAAGCCGAGTGGATTGCCGATCTGGAATTGACCGACGAGCAGCGCCAGCAGTTAGCGGATGACCTGGAAGAGAACCGAGCCGATCTATCGCGCTTGCGGGCTCTACCCTGCGACGCGGACTTGCCACCTTCATCCAGCTTTCGTCCCGATTTCTTTTGCGAAGCCGACAATAACGAGCGCATTAAGACCGCTCGCTCTGCGTCGACGGCGCCTATACCCATCAAGCAATACAAACGTGACGGGTCAGCGCCACCCTTGCCGGGCAGTCAAGTCGAGATTGCCTTTGCCAGTTTGATTGACCAGGCCGCCTGGATTGAATCAGGCCAGTTGAGCAGCGTTGAATTGACCAAGATCTACTTGGAGCGACTCGAGCGATTTGATCCGACACTGCACGCTGTGGTAACACTGCTGCGCGAAAGTGCGTTAGAACAAGCGGCCGCCTCGGACCTCCGTCGCTCGCGGTCGCAATCTTTGGGCATACTCGATGGCATTCCCTGGGTAGCCAAAGATCTCATTGCCGTGCCTCCCTATAAAACTACTTGGGGTGCCGCGCCCTATAAAGATCAAGTGCGCCCGGTCCAAGCCACCGTGGCTGAACGCTTGCAAGCGGCCGGTGGGGTGCTGTTGGCCAAGGTCAGTCTCGGCGCGCTGGCCTGGGGCGATATCTGGTTTGGTGGCACCACTCGCAATCCTTGGAGCACCGAACAAGGCAGCAGCGGCTCGTCAGCTGGAACATGTTCTAGCGTAGTGGCCGGCCTGGCAAGCTACGGTATTGGTAGCGAAACGCTGGGCAGTATCGTTTCGCCCTGTGTGCGCTGCGCCGTTAGCGGGTTGCGACCTAGCTTTGGTCGCGTCAGCCGCGCAGGATGTATGCCGCTGGCCTGGTCGTTCGACAAACTTGGGCCCATCGCTCGCCACGTAGATGATTTGGCCATTGTCTTCTCGCATATCTATGGCACCGATGGTCGCGATCCCAGTGTCGTGGATCGCCCGTTCACGTGGCCTGATGCTAAACCTCTTGATCGCATCGTAGTTGGCACGACCGATGAAGAGTTAAACGAGTATGAACAGCGCGGGCTCGATTGGCTCAAGTCCCAAGGGGCCAAACACGAAGTCATCCAGCTACCCACTCGCTTTCCACTGAATGCCATGACCGTCATGTTAGGCGTGGAGGCCACAACGGTCTTCGACGACATCCTGCGCAGCGATCCCAATGCCGATCTGGGATTGTGGCCCAATTCATTTCGCAAAGGCCAATTCATTTCGGCTGTACAGTATCTCCGAGCCAGTCGTTTGCGGACGCAATTGATTCAGGAGACCGAAGAGGTTTTGCGACCGATCGACGTTCTGTTAGGAGCCGATGATTTAGTGCTGACCAACCTCAGTGGCCATCCCAGTATCGTGGTAGCCTTAGGCAGCGAAGAGAAACGAGATCGCCCACCACGTCCCGCCACTGTCAAACTGACCGCCGCCATGTATCGCGAGTCCATCTTGCTGTCGGTCGCCAGCCATCTGCAGCAACATCTGCCACCCATATCGCTGCAGAACGTCGAACCATTTTCAACCTAACCCTGGTTACCTGGTAGCGGAATGCGTCAAGCATTTCGTGAACACCAGTGATCGAAAGCCTTGACGGCTTCCGCTACGACGGATCTTAACATGGTTACCAGGCTCCGCCTGGTAACCCCAAGCTTCGCAGGCTCCACCTGCGCATCTCATGGCACTGGAGGCGGAGCCTCCGAGGCATTGCGTTCCCAGGCAGAGCCTGGGAACGAGTAACAGCCCTAGCGCCACACCAAATCGACGAAGGTCATTTCATTGGGGCGCAGTGCGATGGTGGTCATATCGCCTTCGACAGTCAGTTTGGCGATGCGCCCGCCCAGGTAATCGACACGATGCGCATCGCTGACTTCACGCAGGGAACGAATGCGAGCCGTGACGCTCTTGCCGGTTAGCTCGGCCAGGTGAATTCTCAAGCCGGCCAAAAGACCTTGTTCGTCCACCAGGGGTGCTTCCAAATTCATTAGAATGGTCTTGGCATCGATGTGCATAAGCCAGGCCGCCGAGCACTCAGCAGGGTTGGTCAACAAACGCGCATTGGCATTCAGTGGTACGGCCATTGGTTGCAAGGCAAAGTGATCAGCCGTCACTGCAGCGCTGGGCAGATCGACACCGATACCAAAGCGATACTCGATCGCCGGTAGGTTTCCGCGCGTAAGAATGGTATCTAGAAAACGCTCATCGACGCGCTGATGAAAGGCCAGTCCAGCGGGCAATAAATAAATGCGATGTTCAACGTCATCGATCTCAATCAACTCAGCAGCCACGCATCTGCCGGAGGAAAAGGTCTGTCGCGATGATCCGGAGCGACTGGTCACAATGGCTGCTTCGCTCGGCCAGGCACTGCGCACCACGTAGGCGTTGTTCCACGGTGATCCACTCACCGCTTGCACTTGGCTCAGTCGCACAGTGATACCAATAACACGCTGACCACGCATCAATTCGTAATCGATTTCAAAGTTGGCAGTCGGTTGATTGCGCCAGAGGCAAACTCCTTGGGCGCGAATCAGCCCGCGCATCGTGCTGTTCTCGACTGTCTTGAGTTCGCGAATCTGCATTTGCGAATACTCGGTTGGCTGGCTACCCAGTTTTTCGCGCCGTGCTAGTTGCAGGCTGAAGCGATTCCCGCGTTTGCCAGGGATGTGTACGCTGCGCAGCGCGCCGGTACGCGCGTCGATCTGCGCTTCTAGAAAATCATTTTGCAATAGGCCGTCCGTCGGAACTAAAGTCGCTTCACGTTTGCGGCTGGCGCCTGAGTCGGATGACAATGGCACCGGCAGCACGCTGAAGCCTGGCATATCGATCATCGATAGGCTGGAATCTTGGCTAGGGCCGGTGGCGTACAGCCACGCAGCGCCTGGAGTAGGTGCTTTATTCTGCCGCATGGTGATCGGCAATCGCTGGGCAGCGCAGGCGGCATTGATCGTTAGTATTCCGGCCGGCTCATTTCCATCGTGCACTTGATAGCCCGAAGCTCTGGCAAACCGCCCGGCGATGTTTTGGGCTAATTGCGTTAAGGTCTGACTCAAGGTGTGCACGACTGCGGTGCCCGGAACCGCATCATCCATAAGCGCATCAATCTGTTCGATGGCACTATGCAATTGCGGGTCCAACTGCTCGAGCGACATGGCTTGCGGGCCCGGATCGGCATAGTTGGTAATTGGTTCGGCGTCGGGCTCCACAATTGGCTTCTGTGGCCGTCGATGGAAGTTCTCGAGTTGCCACGCTAGATTCACCACGTTCTGCAATCGTCGAGCTTCGTTGGCGAGTCGATAGTAGCTAGCCGTTACGTTGATCAACTGATCGCTGTCGGATCCGCTGGCTGCCAGGTAATCATGAATGAACTTGCGGGCTGGCAGATGCTCTTGATGATAAGGTTGATCGGTCTTGTCGAAGAAGTCGTCCACGTTTTGCCAGCGGCCCAGCGCGGGAGTGCGTTTGACAACGCGCAATAAGAGTTCGAAGAACGGAGAATATTGGTTGGGCCAGTGAGCCAACATGAAGACGGGCACGTGTTGGTGATCGAGAGCTTCAGCGATCCGTTTACCAAGTGTCAGGTAAGTGGCGGCACTTTTTGCATCAGCCAGTGGCGGAGCGATGGCATTCATGAATGTGCCTTCGCTGGCCTCCCATGAAAACTTGGCATGACTACCGCTGGGGTAATGTCCATCTTGCCACGCAACTAGCATGGAGCCCACGTAGCCGCTGCGTCGCAAGTGTAGAGGCATCTCGCTTGATTGACCAAACGAAAAGCGTGTGAACACGGTGGGTGGTTCAAATCCCAATTGACGATAGGCAATTCGACCGCGAGCCAAGTCACGTTTCAAACTGTCAAAGCTCATCAGCGGATGTGGTCGCTCGATATCCAATCCGCCAGCCAGCGCGGCGCGTCGATCCTTCAGCGCTTGTTGCATCGCGCTGGCCACTTCAGCATGCTGAGTCTGCATGCGGCGCAGCAAGCTGGCGCTAGCGACGAAGGTGGTTGGGAATTCTCGATTCAATTGCGCACTGACACTTGTTCCCAGTGTCGTTTCCGCCAGTAGTGTCACATCGAGCAAGCTGACATCCAACGAGTAATAGTGGTCGCGCTCTTGTCCCAGCTGATCGAAGCACGACTGCAGCAAGGTCTCGGCCTGTCCCTGATCGCCTGACAAAGCGGCTTGGGCGGCCTGGTCCAATTGCGAATTGAACAGCAGTTGATCGAGATTGCTCGTGTAACGCAGTTGCCGCGTTAGCAGTTGGATTTGCAGGTAAGCATAGCCCAGGGCTGCAAATTCCGTTTGCAGGCTCTCGTCGATCGGGCTGGTCATCTCCAGGCCGATCGTTCCGATGATTTGCAATTGCAGCTCGCGCCAGCTGGGGACAGGGCTGTTGGGGACAGGGCTGTTGGTGTTTGCCGCGGTTGAGCCACTGGAGTTTGCCTCCGTCGGTGGCGCATCGCTGGTGAAACTGACTAGCCAGCCGCCGCTGTTTTTGACGGTCGTCTTGAGGTCGCTCGGTAGCAGGGGCTGGGAGCAATCGGGCGCCAGGCACAGAATCCCATCGAAACTGTGCGGAGGCTGATTGGCCGATTGCCAGCGAGGAGCCACGTGGGTGGCGGCGAGCAACTGCGGGTGCCACAGGGCCAGCCAGGCGGTTAACACCTGGTTGGAATCTCCTTCAGGTAGGGATTCAGGAAAATCATCCAAACCAGAGCAGGGGATTAACAGCAAACATTCGCGTAGCGACTGCGTCATGAACAAATACTTTCTGATAACCCCCCGGAGCGGGTCCGAGCGGTGTTGGTCAGCGGCTGTTTCGAGGGGGTAAGAGTCGGTAAAACCGTCAGCATCCTTACCTCTCGGGTCGGTGGGAAGCGGCAAACTGTCGACGGCGGCGGCAGCTGGTGGCTGCCTAATAGCCTAAGTACTGGGAAAAATTGAATAAAGGGGCGGTGAAAATTTGACAGCGTACTGGTCAACTCGATACAGTAAATAGGTGAGGAAATCTACAGATTGACGTTCTGCTTTGTATTACTGTCTCGTCGCAACAAGGCGCGTCATCGAAAAAGCGAATGCCAGTGTATTCGACTTCCTCGAAGGTGTGAGCAGGCGGTAGCGGTCGCTACTGGGCTCCGAAGGGTTGTAGAGTCGCTTGCCCGGTCGAGGCTTAAGTTTCGATCCTTGTAGGGCTTACGTGATCAGCGGAAAGTGGAAAACCAGCCATGGCAAAAGTCGCGTCTGTGTGGGGCATCGAGATCGGTCAAAGTGCCCTCAAGGCACTGAAGTGCCGTGTCGATGGAGAGACCGTCGTCGCGGAAGCCTTCGACTATATCGAATATCCCAAGATCTTGTCGCAGCCCGAAGCCGAACCAGAGGTGCTGGTTCGTGAAGCCTTGGAGACCTTCATTGGACGAAACGATATTCGTCGCTGCAAGATCGGTATTAGCGTCCCCGGTCAAAACGGCTTAGCCAAGTTCTTCAAACCACCACCGGTTGAATTGAAGAAGATTCCTGATATCGTCAAATACGAAGCCAAGCAACAGATCCCGTTTGATCTGAACGACGTGATCTGGGATTACCAGCAAATGGCTGGCGCCAGCGTCGAAGATGGATTCGCGCTGGAGACGGAAATCGGTTTGTTCGCTATGAAGCGCGACGCGGTCTACCGCGCGATCAAACCACTGCAAGCTCAAGGCATCGAGATCGATCTGATCCAGTTGGCTCCCTTGAGCATCTACAACATGATCACGTTTGATCGCCTGGCCGATCCAGAGGCTGGCGAGATCTTCGATAGCGAACACCCGCCCAAGTCGACGGTCATCCTGGCCATGGGCACCGATGCGACCGACTTGATCATTACCAACGGTTACCGCGTTTGGCAACGCAATATGCCTTTGGGTGGCAATCACTTCACCCGACAGCTCACTAAAGACCTCAAGCTAACGTTCGCCAAAGCGGAACATCTCAAACGCAACGCCATGGAAGCGGAAGATCCCAAGTTGGTCTTCCAGGCGATGCGGCCGGTGTTCACGGACATGGTCAACGAAGTCCAACGTTCAGTTGGCTTCTTCCGCAGCTTGAATAAGAAGGCCGAGCTGTCATCGATCCTGATGCTGGGCAATACGACCAAGCTGCCGGGTTTGGCCAACTATCTGAACAAAAACCTGGGCATGGATGTCGAGATTCTCGACAAGTTCCAGAAGCTGGCCGGCGATGAAGTATTGATGGCACCGGCCTTCAAAGATCACCAGGCAGCCTTCGGGCCAGTCTACGGTTTGTGCTTGCAGATGTTGGGACTGGGTCCCGCGCACACCAATCTGGTGCCCAAGGAAATACTCAAGCAGCGCATGATTCGCGCCAAGAAGCCTTGGATCGTGGCCACAGCCGCAGCCCTGCTGCTTGGGTTTGTAATCAATCTGCTCTTCAAACACTCGCGCACCGACTACGTCAGTGAAACGAAGTGGGGACCGGCGATTACCAAAGCGGAGAATACCAAGAAGGAGAGCGACGCAGAGAAGTCGACCGACTCGGCCAAAATGGCCACGGTTACACTGCTGACCAAAATTGGAGAAGAAGTTGCCGGCAATGGCGATCGACGTATCCTGTGGATGGAACTGCTGTACTCGCTCTTCCAAGGCTTGGGACGTGGCGAAGCGGCCAGCCAGGCACAGCCCACACCTGATGAGTTGCCATACTACAAGCGCGAAGACATCCATATTACGCGGTTGGACTGTCGCTACTACGAAGACATCGCGACTTACCAAAGCGCCAATGTCCTGGCGGCATACGAAGAAGATAAACGAACTCGCGAGAACTTGCTGGGCATCAAGAAGAGTGAAGGCGAGGGCGAGTCAGGCGAGTCAACGGATGCGGCCGCAGCCCCAGCCGAACCAGCCGCAGATGCACCTGCTGAAGATAGCGGCTCAACCGAAGGTGGTAGCGGCACCGGCGCGGGCTGGGTCATCCAAATCAATGGTTATCACTACCATAACGAACCACCAGAGCGAGCTGACAAGACCAAAGATACTTCCGTCAATTATCGAGCTACCTTTGACGAAGGCGAAGACTTCGTTCTCAAACGTTTCATCCACGAGATTGAAACAGGCAAAGTCAAACTGCCTCTGGTTACCGGGCAACCGCAGCTAGATGCCAATGGCAAACCCGTGCCACCTCAGATGGCCGAATTCACTTTCGCGGAATTGGGACTCTCCAAACCGTTCGTCGTTAGCGGTCGCATGACGCTGAGCCATGAAATCGCCAATGTCGAGTACATCAAGCTCACCAACCCCAATCTTCTATCAGGAGGCATGGGTGGCATGGGTGGTGGCTACGGAGGCATGGGCGGCATGGGTGGCATGGGTGGCATGGGTGGCATGGGTGGCTACGGTGGCGGCGATGATTCCGCTGGTGGCATGATGGGCAGCGGTGGCGGCATGAAAGGCATGGGCGGCGGGATGATGGGCTCCGGCGGCGGCATGATGGGCTCCGGGGGCGGCATGATGGGTGGCGCCGGTGGCATGATGGGTGGCGCCGGTGGCATGATGGGCGGCGCCGGTGGCATGATGGGTGGTGGAGGAGCAGGGATGGGACCTCAAATGGATATCAATGGCAAACCCATTGACCCCAATATGCCCAAGACTTTCCAAGCACCCAAATACTCCTTCAAGATTCAAATGATCTGGCAAGAGAATCCACTGAGCAAACGCTTAGAGGCTCAGGCCAAAGCTGCGGCAGAAGCCAAAGCCAAAGAAGCTGAACAACAACCAACCGAAGGTGGCGAAGCACCGACGGAAAACGTAGCAGCTGACCCAGCAGGTGCTGCCGTCAATCGCTAAGCCGAGGGCGTTAGCCCCGGTTCCTGCACTGGGGGCATTAGCCCCGGTCACTAAGCCGAGGGCGTTAGCCCCGGTTGCCGAAGCTCAATCAGTTCACCAACGCACGTCAAACGAGGATCGCCATGGACCAAGTCAAGAAAATAATGGAAGGTGCCAAACAGAATGCATTCTGGATTGTCTCCGGCTTGACCATCGTCTTGGGAATTGTGGGCTACTGGCTTTCGAAAACCAGTATGGACAAAGTGTTTGCTGATCAATCCACCAAGATTGACGGCCAATACTCGGCGCTGAACACCATTCGTAGTGAGGTGACCAAGCATCCCAATGCCAAGAGTCATGAGCAAATGGACAAAATCATCAACAAGCTGGTTGATGATGTTGAAGCAGCTTGGGTGAAGCAGTACGAGCGACAAGTGCCGCTGATGCAATGGCCCAATCCGGCACTTAGCGAGCGCTTCATTAAAAAAGTCGAGAAGTACCGTCCGATCGAATTGACGCTTGAGTATCCGCTCGAAAAACAACCGCTCATTACTTCTGACTTGAATCAGTATGACACGTACTTCGTCGAGCAGTTTCCACGCTTGGCTTCCATCATTGGTTGCAAATGGGTTGGTGTTCGCCCGGTGGCCGGGCAAGGCATGGGCATGATGGGTGGCATGGGTGGCTACAACCAAATGCCAGGCGGGGGCGACAGCGAAGGAGGCGGTAGTGGCATGAAGGGTATGGGCGGCATGATGGGCGGCATGATGGGGCCCGGTATGGGTGGCGGCATGGGTGGCAACCAGAACATGGTTGGTACCTACGGACCGGACGGTCGCTTGATCAAACCAGACTTGGTTGTTTGGCCGGCCGCAGTGCAGACTCAAGTGATGGCTGACGTGCAGACATGGCGAACCAAACTACCTTCGACCCATGACATCTTGTACACGCAAGAAAATATTTGGATTCTCGAAGGCCTGCTAAATATCATCGCCAAAGCCAACTACGGTGCAGTCGCCAATTTCCAGTGCAATGTCAAAAGCATCGAATTCTTGCGCATCGGACGCAGCGCCGTAACTCGGGCTGGTTCAGTTGACCCCGTCATGCCGCCCGGAGGCGGCGGTGGTATGGGTATGGGCTCGATGGGATCATCCGGCATGATGGATACAGCCGAAGGCGGTGAAAGCGCAGGTGAAGACTCAGGTGCGATGATGGGGTCCAGCGCTGGAATGATGGCTGGTGAAGGTGGGGAAGATCGCGGCGGCGAAGACATGACCGGCGGCGCTGTGCAAACGCCCGATCCAGCTAACGGTCGGTATGTTGACTCAGCTTTCAAACCACTCACCGGTGACGATCTTCGCACCAGGATGAAAAGTGAATCGCCCGAAGATGCTTATTTCGCGGTGGCTAAACGAGTACCCGTTCGCATGCGCCTGATCGTTGACCAGCGTAGATTGCAAGCTCTGCTGGCCGAATGTGGCAACGCTGACCTCATGTTTGAAATTCGCCAAGTGCGCATCGGCGATACCCTGCCTGCCCCCGCTGGCGGAACCGGCGGCGGAATGGGCATGGGAGGTATGAGCGGTATGATGAGCGGCATGTCCGGTGCAATGGGCGGCGGTGACCGAGGAGATTCAGAAGGCATGGGCGGCGGTATGGGAATGATGGGTGGCAGTGGTATGGGTGGCATGACAGCCGCCGCAACCATCCCCACCAAAAACTGGGACCTGCCCGTTGAGATCTACGGCGTTGTCTACCTGTTCAACCCTCCAGACAAAAACAAACTGGGATTGAACAAAGTCACCGAAGACACAGAAGTGACTGACAAAGTTGAGGTGGCAGCCGACCAGGTACCAGCCGCGGCCACGCCTGCCGATGGCGCGGCAGCCCCAGTTGATCCCGCAGCCGCCACATCCGGTCAACCAACCGACGGAGTTCCCGCGGCTGGCGCCGGCCAAGTACCTGATGGCCAAGTACCTAACGGCCAGGTACCTAACGGCCAGGTACCCAATGGCCAAGTACCCAATGGCCAAGTACCCAATGGCCAAGTACCCACGCCAGCGGGCGGCAATGCAGGAGTGGCTCCGGCCCAATAGATTGACTAGTATGACTGAGCCGTGGGCGTTAGCCCCGGTTAACCTAAACCGTGGGCGTTAGCCCCGGTTATTGAAACTAAACCAAGGGCGTTAGCCCCGGTTGAAAGATACTGCCTCAAATTCAGAAGATTGACCCCGATCGATGACGCGATGTGCTAGCTTGACGACCTCTGCAAGGTAGCACGCCTGCCGATTGCCTGGCAATCAGCAGCAACTTATCACCGGCCACGGAACAGATAGTTAGGGAGCGGAAAATGTTTGGCAAGAAAAGCTCGTCGGGTGCACCTAAGAGCAAGCCTAAAAAATCGGTCAAACAAGGGCCGAAGGTCAACTTCTTTGCGGCGCATGCAGAAAAACTAGTGCTGGGTTTGGTGGTTGGAGCGCTAGCCTTCCTGGTCTACGACGGACTGGGCGGCAAGACCTTCGATAAAGGCAAGCAGCCCAAGCAGCTTGAGGATCAAGCAACACAATTGATCAGCAACATCAAGAGCAACGATCCTTGGTCGGAAATTTCCAAAGAGCGTTTGATTACTCACGACTACACACCCAAGACCGACGCGGCCCGTGTGCCTACTAATCCGGATCTGTATCCCGCGCGCGATTGGGAGCCCACGCGTGGAAGTGCCAACATCAAACGCGGCGACCCAACTCTATTGCCACCGGCGAAAATTATTGGTCAAAGCATTGTCGGGTTGATTGCTGTTGAAGCACCCGAAGGTTATGTCGATCCGTTTGAAGACTTCATGGACGCTCCACACCTGAAGACAAAAGGCAAAAGTGATACGCAGCAAAACACTCGTGGCCGCGGTGGCAAATCGAGTGGTGACGACAGCACCGGCAGCGGCGGTGCACCTGGCATGGGTGGACCCGGCATGGGTGGACCAGGAATGGGCGGCGCCCAAGGTGCCAAGCGCTACTTCCCCCAAAAATACAATCGCGGCTTTTCCCTAGGCGGCGGTATGGGCGGCATGGGAGGCAGCATGGGTGGTATGGGCGGAATGATGGGCGGCATGGGCGGAATGATGGGCGGCGGAGAAATGGAAGGTTCCGGCGGCGGTGGTGGGATGATGGGCGGTACTGGCGGCATGATGGGCGGCACCGGTTCGACCGGAGGCAGTCTGGGTGGGCCTCCGAATACCAACAAGCCAAAGAAATACAAAGCTGAATTCAAGATGTTCAACGCGGTGACGGCACTTGTCCCACACGATGACATGCTCAATGAATTCAATGCCAAGCTACGTGAAAGCGCCAGCTATAACCCCATGCGCGATCGTCCAATTTATCTCGACTTCGAAGTCCAAAGGGCCGAAGTCAAATCGGCTGACCAACCTATCGATGAGGCCAGCTGGAAGACTTGTACTTCCGCTCTAGACCAACTGAAGATGGCCAAGAATTGGGTCAAAGTACCTATTCCTGAAGTCATTGATCCGGCCAGCTACGATCAGGCACTCACCATGCCGATTCCTCCGCTATTGATGCAAGATTATCGTAAATTTGCCAAACACCCCGATATCGATTGGATCTGGGATGCAGGTTTGTCCCAAGTGCAACTGCAAATGCAGATGCAGGAACAAGCCAAAGATGCAGCCAAACAGCAGGATGATGCGATGGATCAGTACCTGCCTGGCGAACGACCAGGTGGCATGGGTGGAGGTATGGGCGGCATGATGGGCGGCAGCGGCATGACCGGTGGTGGCATGATGGGCGGCAGCGGCATGACCGGTGGTGGCATGATGGGCAGCGGCATGACCGGCGGTGGCATGATGGGCAGCGGTATGACCGGTGGGTCCATGGGTGGCATGGGCGGCAAAATGGGCGGTAGCATGGGAGGCGGCTACGGCGGCGGCGACATGGAGGGCGGCGGCGGTAGCATGATGGGTGGTATGGGCGGAATGATGGGTGGTATGGGCGGCATGATGGGCGGTCAAAGCATGATCCCCGTCAAGTACAAGATGATCCGCTTCTACGATAAAGTAGAAGGCAAAGATATCGGCAAGACTTTCAAATACCGTATCCGGGTAAAGATGGAAGATGTCAACTATCCGAGCGATAGGTTGTATCCAGCCCCTCCACTAACCGACATGGAAACCAAAGTTTTCGAACGCGTCGCCAAATTGCACGCGGAAGAAGATCCTAAAGCCGAAGCAGTACGCCGCGAGAATCTCAAACGAGTACCCGTCCGCGGAGTCTTGCCCCCTGAGAAAATCTTCAATCGCCAGAAATTGTGGACCGATTGGAGTAAACCAAGCAACGGTGTGTATGTACGTGGGATTGACGATGTGTACGTCAATAAGATGGGCAGACAATCGGCCAATCCTGAAGTAGAAGCCGTGATGGTGCGAGTTGATTACACCAAGGGTGCCTATGTGCCCATGTATATCTTCAATGAAGACAAAGAAGAATTGAAGAAGTTGGAAGAAGAACTGGATGAAAAGCCCTCGACCGCCGGGCAGGCCAACAAGATTCCAGCTTTCAAGCGCGGTGCGGTGATGATTCTAGATAAATTCACCACACACTTCGCTCATCCAATCACCAACCTCATCAAGCGCTGGACAGGCTACGAGTTCAAGGAATTTGGTAGCAACCTGGGCATGAACGTGGTAGTGGATGTGCGCGGCGGCAATACGTTGCTGGGCAACAGCAAAGACGATCCGCTGAGCGATAACGTCGAAATGATGATGATGATGAGCGACGGCCGCATCGAAGTCTCCAACGAGTTTGATGATGCCTTCAACTATCGAGGCTTTACCTTGGCCGACGAACGCGAAGCGGCTGAGAAAGGTACGTCGGCTCAAGGCGGCTACGGCGGTGGCATGGGCGGCGGTGGTATGGGCGGAGGGGGCATGATGGGTTCCAGTTCCGGCGGCCGCTAAACCAAAGGCAACAGCCCAGTTCCTACTAAACCGAGGGCGTAAGCCCCGGTTCCTACTCAAACGTAACGCAACCGAGGCTAACGCCTACGGCTTAGTTTCGGTTTCTAATCAAACGTTACGCAACCGAGGCTAACGCCTACGGTTTAGGCGGGTTCCTAATCAGACGCTGTGCTGCCGAGGTTAACGCATACGGCTCGGTATGTGAAAATTTACCGGCTGCGTAGTCTTGCCAAATTCAACAAGTGGCGGTCTGCCGTCAAGGTGTAGCATGAGGCATTTGAGGCTTGACACCCACTGGACCATCTAGTGTTCAGTCTGGCCGCGCGATAGTCCGATACGCACTTAGACGGCGATCGAGCTTACGATTGGCAATGGGCTCGAAGCCAGTGTTTATTGGCTCAAGAAGCAAACGGTATGACCTTGACCGAGCAAGAGATTGAAGACCTGCGCCGACAACTGGCTGCACTAAAAACGCAACTCGAACTCTCTCAGCGAATGGCCACTATTGGTGAGCTTGCTAGCACTACCACACATGAATTTAACAATCTGCTGACGACGATTATCAACTACGCCAAACTTGGTTTGCGGCACAAAGATGAACCGACCCGCGATAAGGCTTTGCAAAAGATCAATGACGCGGCCACCCGTGCAACCAAAGTAGCTAGCAGTGTGCTGGCTATGGCTCGCAGTCGAACAGGCGCGTTTGAGCCAGTGAATTTAGGGTCGGTGCTCGAAGATACGCTGTCGCTTATCGGACGCGAATTTCAAAAACATCGCATCCTGCTGGAAACCGAAGTCGCTTCCGATCTACCGTTGGTGCTCGGCTCGAGCACTCAATTGCAACGCGTGTTGGTGAACCTGTTGGTCAATGCCAGGCAAGCGACCAAGCCTGGTGGGATGGTGCGTGTTCGCTTGGAGCACGATGCACCGACCAATGAAATCGTCTTGCAGGTTCGCGATAGCGGATCGGGAATATCGCCCGAACTATTGCCCAAGATCTTTGACCCCTACTTCACCACCAAAGAAGGTCCTGACGCGAGTGGTCAAGGTGGAACGGGCATTGGCTTGTCCAGCTGCAAGCAAATCATTGATGCACACAGTGGTCGCATCCGAGTCGATAGTGGCCTGGGCAAAGGCACCGCCTTCACCATCCGCCTGCCCGTGCATTCTCAATCCCGCGCTGCCTAGTCGAAAGTTGTAGAGCGGCTGTCCCCAGCCGCTCCGCACCCGGCAAGTCGCTCGCCTGTAACGCTGGTCAGTTGGTCGGAAGAATCATGGGTTAGAGGGTGCTGAGCAGCTGAGGACAGCTGCTCTACGGCAAGTCGCTCGCCCTGTAACGCTGGTCCAGTGGTCGGAAGAATCATGGGTTAGAGGGTGCTGAGCAGCTGAGGACAGCTGCTCTACGGCAAGTCGCTCGGCTGTAACGCTGGTCCAGTGGTCGGAAGAATCATGGGTTAGAGGGTGCTGAGCAGCTGAGGACAGCTGCTCTACGGCAAGTCGCTCGCCTGTAACGCTGGTCAGTTGGTCGGAAGAATCATGGGTTAGAGGGTTCCGAGCAGCTGAGGACAGCTGCTCTACGGCAAGTCGCTCGCCTGTAACGCTGGTCAGTTGGTCGGAAGAATCATGGGTTAGAGGGTGCTGAGCAGCTGAGGACAGCTGCTCTACGGCAAGTCGCTCGGCTGTAACGCTGGTCCAGTGGTCGGAAGAATTATGGGTTAGAGGGTTCCGAGCAGCTGAGGACAGCTGCTCTACGGCAAGTCGCTCGGCTGTAACGCTGGTCCAGTGGTCGGAAGAATTATGGGTTAGAGGGTTCCGAGCAGCTGAGGACAGCTGCTCTACGGCAAGTCGCTCGGCTGTAACGCTGGTCCAGTGGTCGGAAGAATTATGGGTTAGAGGGTTCCGAGCAGCTGAGGACAGCTGCTCTACGGCAAGTCGCTCGCCTGTAACGCTGGTCAGTTGGTCGGAAGAATCATGGGTTAGAGGGTGCTGAGCAGCTGAGGACAGCTGCTCTACGGCAAGTCGCTCGCCTGTCACGCTGGTCCAGTGGTCGGAAGAATCATCGGTTAGAAGGTCCCGAGCAGCTGAGGATAGCTCTTCTACGGCTTGGCCGTAAACGAAACAGCGGCTTGCTCAGAGTTGCGTTTCCACAAATAGACGTGGCCAGCTTCCGAGCCAGCGGCTAGCCAGCCGTTGTCGAGGTCGAGCGACAGTAGCCAATGGCCTCGTTTGGAATCATACGTGGTCGACGATTTCCAACTGACGACGGTCTTCTGTTTGGGCTTACCCGCCTCATCTTGTCCGTCGTCGACTTTTTTGCGCTCGACTGTGTAACTGCGAATACGCCCAGCATCTGCCAAGTGAATGGTTTCATCGTCAGTGACCATACCTTCCAGAAACCGCACGCGTGTATCAGTCTGAGTGATCGTTCGATCGCTGTCATCTCCCGACCATAGCCGCAATTGGCCAGTTTCGTCCAAGGAAACAGGATTCGAACCGATAAAAGCCACGCCTCCAACAGCTCGCTCATGTCGATCGTAGTTAGCGATGAGATCCAGTTGAGGAGCGCGATAGATCTTGGCAGTACGATCGCGCGAACTGGTCATTAGCTGCTGACCATCCTCAGACCAGGCCACACCTAAAATGGCATCGGCATGTGGCGTTAAGGTTCGCACAGCTGATTCCGGGGAATCCGATGCAATTGCTGCCAGGTCAACTAACATGAGCGAGCCATCGCCCTGCGCGATCACCAACAAATTGGAGTTAGGCGCAAAGGCCAGATCGCCGGCCAGATCGTGATGGCTATGAGACCATGTCGGTTGTGCGGGCAACTGGCCGAGCTCAAAGACTTCGACGAACCCCTGTTTTCCCGGAGAGCCACTGGCGACTGCTAACCGCTGGCGGTCATGGCTTAGCGCTAGGGACGCGACGTGCGCACCCGAGACGCTTTGCCGCGCGGTTAGCTGGCTTGAGCCGTCTGGCTCAACTTGCCACAACAAGACTTCTCCATAGCCGCTGGTCCAAACGCGAGGCTGATCGGCGGAATTGGCATCGATGGCAATGGCTGTAATCGGCAGCGACGACGGATAATGGTCCGGGGGGTTCGCCCTTGTGGCTGAGTATGCAAAACTGATAAGCGGGGCTACTTCAATGCTTGAGTCGACTTTAGCGCCCTGATCGATCCAGGTTCTCAACAGCTGTATTTCATCAGCGGTAAGCCGAGGACCTTCAGGTGGCATTCGCTCATCGGCATTCTCCGTCGTAACTCGGCGGAACAATTCACTCTGTTGCGGTTCGCCTGGAGTTAATGGCAGTTGGCCTGAGTCACCGGGTGTGCGCAGTCTAGTCAGTGTGTCGACGCGATAGTCGCCAGATTGTTTTCGGGGACCGTGACAGGTCACACATCGTTGTTGCAATACGCCCGCCAGCAGAGCAACTTGGCGATTGGATTCTTGGTCAGCGGAGGCAATATCTTGTGCCCCCAGTCTGCCGCCAATCGTTATCGCCCAGGTAATGCCGACTAGCGCTCCGACGCGAGCAACCAACTTCGTGGCAGTTAAGCACATTTCAACTCTGTCGCAAGGCGTTGACGACGTTCATGCGAATGGCACGTACGGCAGGAAACAGTCCGCCCAGCAATCCCATGGCCAGCGCCATGGCTACGCCACGAATGAAGATCCAAGGACCAAATTGAAACGAGAACGTCAGCTCGCTAAAAGTTGCAAAATTCGACGAGCCGGCCGTAATTCCGTTAAAGGGTAACGTCAGCAAGCAACCAATGACTCCACCCATCAAGCAAAGTAAAATTGATTCGAGCACAAACGACATGAGGATGCTCATTCTGCCAAAGCCAATGGCTCGCAGCGTGCCAATTTCGCGAGCGCGGTTAGCTACCGCTGCGTACATCGTATTGGCAGCCGCAAACATGGCCCCCAGCGTCAAGAAGCCGCCGATGATATAGCCAATCGCTTTGATCAGGATCGACGATGATGTCTGTTCTTCGTAGTATTTGACTTCATCGACCGGTTTTAACTTAAACCGTTCGTCATCGCGTAGCGTGGTCGTTAGTTGGTCTTTGGCATCTTCATCCACTGCGCGGAGATTGACAATGGAGATTGAGCCTGGCGTGCGGCGGGCGGTATTCAAATCGTCAATCGCTGTCCAAACTTCGGACTCCGACGCACTGCCATCAGCTTCAAAGTGGCCTACCACCGTAAAATCGACTTTGTTGATTTCAAACTTGTCGCCCACGGCCAGGTTCTGAAAGCGCCCAGCCATCGCGGGGCTGGTAATAACCTCGTTGACACCGGTGTTGAAGTCTCGGCCTGCGACGATCTTGAAGTCTGGTCGCAATTGTCGCGAAGCAGGTTCGATACCACGCACGATAACATTGACCGTGCCTCCGTCACCTTGGCGAGGTTTGGTCAAGATGGTTACGAACTCAGCTGCGCATAACGGCGCATTATCTTTGTCCTTAGCGATACCAGGCAAGTTTAAGATCTCGCGAGCCACGCGCTCTTCGACATTGCTGCCTGTTTCGTTGTCGGCCCCTTTTCGCAAGACAACTAAGTCCAGCGGGTCACCCGAGATGCGCAGTGAATGCTCCAGGCCATCCGCTAATCCGAAGAGCAAGACGGTCACCATCACCACGACCGAAGTGGCCACGACGGTCATCAGCGTGGTTACCCAACGCACCCGCAGGTTGCGCACATTGTATTTGATGGGAATCATTCGTCGATCTATTTCAGTTGTTTAGTGTATGTAGCCAAATCGCGATTGATCAACCAACCCGGCGGAGGCCATCGACAACCGATAGCTGTGCAGCGCGAATGGCTGGAATCAATCCGCTTACCAACCCGATCCCGGCGGCAGTTAGTAGCAGAGCTATGATCCATACTCCAACTAGTTCGGAAACCGACAAGGGAATCAGCTGAATCGACGCACGATGCAAGACTTCAAACAAACCGCAACCCAAGGCGATCCCGACTGCTCCGCCGATAGTGGCAATGATGACCGATTCGCCCACGATCATAAGTAGTACTCGCAGCTTGGAGAAACCAATCGCTTTCAGCACGGCAATCTCGGTGGTACGTTCGCGCATCGACATGGCCATGGCATTGCCGGCCACCAGCGACAACGCAAAGACAACGGCCAGGGCGATCCATTGAATGATCTTTTGAATGTCACCCACCATATCGGTGAACATCTTGGCAAAGGCGGCTTCGGTCTGAGTGCGAGTTGGATTCTGCGAACTGGCGAATTTATCATCGATCGACTTGCTGACTGCAGCCATGTCTGCGCCTTCGACCTTGGCCCAAATCGTACCGGAGTTGGCACCTTCTTGAGGAGCGATCTGGCGCACGACTTCATCCATGTATTCCCAGTCGAACAGCAACATGTCGGTGTTCTGCGGGCCTTCGAAGGTGCCCTTGAGCGTCAGCTCCAGAGGCGGGATAGGCATGAAGGTGCTCTGCAGTGGAATCGATTCGCCGATCTTCCAACCGTAGCGGTCAGCCAAATGTTTGTCGGCTACGCAGCCTTGCCGATCCGACTGCCAGTCAGCCAGTTGATCGGGAGCAATCTTCAATTCTTCCCAGACGTTGAACACATGTTTCGGATCGGTAGCAAACTGTGCGAAGGGCATTTTTTCCGTCTTGTAGTCTGCACCAAACCAGGAGTATTGCACGGCATCTTTAATGCCTTCGACCGATCGAACGCGATCGACGTACGCGATCGGTACTTGACCGGCAAACCCTTGAATGTTCATGACCACGATGCGATTGAATTGCACCGACTGGGCTGCCCAGGCCCCTTGCATGGTGATGTAGCCATACAGAATTGTCATGAGCGCCAGGCTGAAGGCAATCGACAAGATGGTCAGGGTCGAACGCAATTTGTTGCGCGTGATATTGCGCCAGATATAGACCAAGGATTTCATGCGCTGGCTCCCTGCACTGTGGTTCGCGTGTCAGAAACTAAAACGCCCTTTTCCAGATGTAGTTGCCGTTTGGAACGAGCAGCCGCATTGGGATCGTGGGTCACCATGATGATCGTTTTGTGAAATTCTTCGTTCAAGCGCCGCATCAATTCGAGGATCTCCGATCCACTTTTGGCATCCAAGTCGCCGGTCGGTTCGTCGGCTACGATCAATGTCGGATCGGTCGCAATCGCGCGTGCGATCGAAACACGTTGTTCCTGACCGCCCGACAACTGCCGCGGATAATGGTCCATGCGGTCATCCAAGCCGACGACACTCAAGGCCGCTTTGACGTGGTCATCGCGTTCGCGTCGCGACAGATGTGTCAGCGTCAGCGGCAATTCGACATTTTCATAAGCAGTCAGAACTGGAATCAGATTGTAAAGCTGGAAGATGAAGCCGATGTGGCGCGAACGCCACTTGGCCAGTTGGCTTTCCGAAGTAGCACCCAGGTCCTGGCCACAAACGATGACTTTGCCTGAGGTGGGTTTATCCAGACCGGCAATTAAGTTCAGCAACGTCGATTTGCCCGATCCCGACGGTCCCATCAGCGACATATATTCGCCCTGGTACAGTTCCAGGTTTAGTCCGCTCAGAACGGGAATGCGGATCTCTTCGCGTCTGAATTCTTTGGTCAGATCGCGAATCGAAACGATAGCTTCTGAAGGTGACAAAGTATCAAGCTCCTGGTGAAGGATCGATTCAAAGCTTCGGTGTGAGTTGGTCGAACCGAGTGCGGGCTATTCGACAACTTTCACCGCTTGATCGGCATATAATTCTGGCGGTTTGGACACAATGCGTTCGTTGCCATCGAGTCCACTGAGGATCTCGACGCGACCGTCTTTGGAATTGCCTACCGTAACGGTCTTGGGCTGAACGTGGTTGGCTTTGTCGACGATCCATACACGTTTGTCGTCGTCGACTTCGACAACCGCATCGGCTGCGCAGAACATGCGCGGCTGGGGATTGACATCGGCAGTTTCGTCAGCGGCCGGCAGGAAGTATACCGTAGCGCTCATCTCCGGGAACAACCGTTGATCGACGTCCACGATAGCGACTTTGACTTTTATAGTCGCGCGGGCGCGGTCTCCCATTGGAATGATCTTTCTCACTACTCCGCGATACCGTTTGCCGGGAACTGCGTCCACAGCGACTTCAGCCGCCTGGTCTGGCAGGATCCGGCTGATGTAATCTTCTTTGACATCGCATTCGACTTCCAAGTGCTCGAGGTCCGCGATGGTTACCGCCGAGCCACGACCCGAGGCTTCACCCATTCCGCCCGGCAAGATTGATTCGCCCACTTCCGCATCTTTGGAGATCACCGTGCCGTCGAAGGGAGCGCGAATGAACATGTTCTCTTTCAGCTGCTGTGCTTCCCTCAGCCGGGCCTCGGCTAGTTGAACATCAGCTTTCATTGACTCCAGCCGCGCAGTTGCGCTTTCGAATTGATAACGAGCTTGATCGAGCTCAGATTCCGAAATGCCGCGCGAGGGCAATAACTCGCGCATGCGTTCAAATTCGCGCTTGTTTTGCGCGATCAGTATCCGCTGCTCGTCGTAATTCGCTTTCGCTCGGGATACACTGGCGGCCGTCGCAGCCAGTGAGGCATCCAAGTCGGCATGCTCGAGCACCGCCAAAATTTCGTCCTTCTTGACACGACTGCCTTCTTCGACATTGACCACTTCAATGCGTCCAGGAGCGCGGGCCCCGATCTTGGCCTGTCTGCGTGACTCAAGATAGCCCGTGGCCACAACTGTAGCATCGGCCGAGCGTCCCTTTTCGATGACCGCTCGTATCACCCGGACTTCGGGCCGCGATTTGATCGCATCGGGCAGCGAGATCCACTTCTCCAGTTGCACCGAACTGTTATTGGAGAGGCCTCCCAAAAAGAGTGCCCAGTATCCGCCTCCACCCATTAGCAGCAGCAGTACTAGCCAAACCATTCGCTTGAGCCACGGAGATCGGCGGCGCGGAGGCGGCGCGGAGCGATCAATTCGCAAAGTGGCCAGCGGGTCGCGTGGCGGTGAAGCCGATGCAGACATAAATATTCTTAGCAATAGACGTTGCAGAATGCAGACACAGAAGGGGCCTCTATGATACCACAACGTACATTCGAGCGAGGAATTTTTTATGTGCCCGTAGCGGAAGCCGTCAAGGCTTTCGTGCTCAGCCTGCCCTACGTCGGGGAACGTTCGAATGCCTTGACGGCGTGCGCTACCTTTCGATGTTCGAAAGCCTTGACGGCTTCCGCTACCTGTCGATCTGCTTGTCGATCAGCGAGGCATGAGCTGCCGAACCTTTCTGCCCAACGTCGCCGATGAAAACGGTTTGGCCAGAAAGTTTGCGTGGTCGCTCGCGACGCCTAGCTCGCCTAACGCTTCGTCTGAATACCCGCTGATATACAACACTTGCAAACCTGGCTGTAACTGGTTGGCAAGTTCTGCTAGCTCCGGTCCGCGCAAAGTAGGCAAAACAACATCTACGATCAATAGGTCGAGGTTCCCCTGCCGCGTTCGCAGCAGTGCCAGCGCTTGCTCCGCGTCAGCCGCAGCCAGCACGCGATAACCTTGCAGCTCCAAGGTCAAGCAAACAACTTTACGAACTTCCTCCTCATCCTCGACGACCATTATGGTCTCAAACCTATCCACACTCCCTGTTGATCCCAACGGGGTTGAACTCACCATTTGCTCCAAACACATATTATCGCAACCCTCCCTTCGTAGGTGGGGTTTTTGTGAAATTACCGCTCAAGTGGAGTAGTATACTGGAAATTTGCAGTAGGCGACAAGCTGTCCGAGGGGGTAATTCCCAAAGACCTCGTGCCCAGGCACTGCGGGTGGCACTGGCAGCAATGCCAGTGCCACCCTGTAGCCGAAGTCGCCAGACTTTGGACGCGTTTCCGATCGACGTCCAATCTCTGGCGAGATCGGCTACAAAGGGCTATGCGCAGCATTGCCAGTGCATGGAAGCTACAAAGACCGATTATCAAACGCTTCGTTGCGAGCACTGGCAATGCTGCGAATAGCCAGTGCCACCCAGAACCCTTAAAGCCATGCAATGCCACACTTTAAAAGCTGGACGATCTCCTTTGAGATGCGCAGGCGGAGCCTGCGAGGCAATGGGTTACCAGGCAAGAGCCTGGTAACCAGAGGCTGCCAGGTAACCAGCTTTGTGGTATCCTATAGTGATTGCAGTAGTCGAGTTCTTAGGTTGTTTTTGGCGGATTGCCGAATGTTTGCACGAGTATCACAAATTGCCTTGGCGACGGCGGGATGGGTCTGGCTGACCGGTATATCTCTGGCGTGTCCAAACTGCAAAGATGGATTTCTCGAGAACGGTCAAACGGGTTTGAATCTGGCGCGCGGCTTCGAATTGAGCATCTATTTGATGCTCGGCGCTCCACTGCTAATTGTTACGACCTTGGCCACCGTCTTCTACTTTCAAATCAAGCGGGCTAAACAGTCGGGTCAGTATCCGGATGCCGCAGAGGTGATTGCACAAGCGGAAGCTCGCCTGCAATCCTAAAGGGATGCGTTACTTCGGGTGCATCTGCAACTTTAGTGCTACGTAAGAGTCCGTTACTTAACATCTTCAACCGCGAGCGGAAACGGAATGACGCTATCTGCCAAAGTTCTTCGATGGTCCTTGGGCTTGTTTGTCGTGAATGCAGGGGTGGTAGTAATCGTCTCCGGGCTGACGCGCGCCGGCGATGAACCGCAAGTGGTCGAAAAGCTCGATGTCGAAGTACCCGTAACGCTCAGCGACCCACCCAGCTTGCCGCAAGTCAATCAAACCAATTCAGCCACGGGCGCTGGGGCGGAAGCAAATTTACTTGGCGATGGCCAGCCTGAATTAAAGACGCCTGCGATTCCGACCATTCCGCCCAGCCTGGGTGCTACCGAAGCCGAGCGAAAGGCCGTTGGAGCCAATTCCGCTGGCAACCAAATGGTGCTGGACGAAATCTTGCAAGCGATTCGAAGCGGCGACCAAAGCCTGGAAGTACCGCCACTAAATTACCCACCTCTCAACACGTCATCTACAGTTTCGATCGATGGTGCGGGTTCGGCGCTAGCTGCCAGCGACTTAGGGCTGCAACATGTTAGCAAGCGAATTGCATCCCTCAAACAATTAACGCTCGCCGCTGATGCCTTAGTCCGTGACGCGCAAGCACTAGCCAGCGCGGGCCAGAGGGCAGAGGCTCGCGCGGTATTAGTACACGTTAATGCCCTACGCTCGATGATCGCTGCGTTGGCTAGCCAACGGTCATCGATTGAACAAGTCGCTCCTTCGGCATCACAGCCCCTTGACGTAGACCCAAATGCACCGACCTTGGATACACTGCCCGCTTCGCCCGGGGCTTAATGTGGTCTTTGAGATGCCTCCACACGAAATGGGACCACAATGTTTGATTTGCAGGCAGCTGTTATCGGAACCGGATTTATTGGGCCGGTACACATTGAAGGACTAATTCGAGCCGGTGTGCAAGTCCGCGGTGTCCTGGGTTCTAGTCCGGAGCGATCCCAATCCTGTGTCGATCAACACGGCCTGCAGCGAGCCTACGCATCGCTGGATGAACTGCTGGCCGACAGCAACGTGGACGTCGTCCATATCACTACGCCTAATCGATTCCATTTTGCCCAAGCCTCTGCCGTTCTGCGGGCTGGCAAACATGTGCTGTGCGAAAAGCCACTGGCTATGAATTCGCAAGAGTCGGCGCAGTTGGTCCAATTGGCAAGCGAAAGTGGGTTGGCGGCGGGAGTGAATTACAACATTCGTTACTACCCACTCTGCCTGGAAGCGGCCCAACGTGTGCGCGATGGCCAGGTCGGCAAGATCGTGCACATGGCCGGCAGCTATGTGCAGGATTGGTTGTTCCATCCCACCGATTTCAATTGGCGCGTTCTGAGCGACGAAGGTGGTCCACTGCGCGCGGTGTCGGATATCGGTACTCACTGGCTGGATTTGATGTATGCGATCACCGGCTGTCATGTCGAAGCGGTATTTGCCGATTTGCAGACAGTGTTTCCGGTGCGACAGCGCCCGGTCGGTAGTGTGGAAACATTCAGCAGCAAACTGAACCAGGCAGTGAACACGGAACCGATCGCTATCGATACCGATGATTGTGGCAGCATCTTGCTGCGGCTAGAGGGCGGTGGTCGCGGTGTAATGTGGGTCTCGCAGGTAACGGCCGGTCGCAAAAACTGTTGTCGCTTTGAAATTGCCGGCTCGAATCAATCATTGGCATGGAACAGTGAATCACCGAATGAATTGTGGATCGGTCATCGCGACCGTGCCAACGAACTGCTCATTCGCGATCCAGCTTTGCTAAGTCCTCAAGCGCGTCAGTTTGCCAGCTACCCAGGTGGTCACAACGAAGGCTTCCCTGATACCTTCAAACAGCTATGCCGTGATTTCTATGGTTATATCGCACGCGGTGATTTCAGTGCCCTGCCAACCTTTCCTACCTTTGCCGATGGACATCGCGAAATCGTCTTGTGCGATGCCATTGTCGAAAGCCATCGCACAGGTAGTTGGGTGAAGATCTGAAACTCAAGGTTTCACGATCGGCAATGTGAACTGCAGGGACCGCTTACTTGGGCATTCCTTCGGTCACGCCTTCCAAATGCGCAATGACTGACGTCGGCATATGATCCAAGTGGTAACCGCCTTCTAGCAGACTGACCAGTCGTCCATGTGCATGAGCATCGACGGCTTGTTTGACGACCTTCGAGAGTCCGCAAAAGTCCTCTTCCATCAAACACAGTCCGCCAACTGGATCGGCCCGATGTGCGTCAAAGCCGGCGCTCAGCAAAACTAGATCAGGCTTTGACTTCTCCAGCATGACCTCCAAACCTCGCGTGAACTTCTCTGTAAAGTCTTGCACGGTAATATCCGCAGGCACCGGTTCATTGCGTACCCAGCCCAATCCTTTTCCCGAACCGGTTTCGCTCTGGCTGCCTGTTCCGGGATAAAAGGGCCAGCGATGGATAGAAAAGAAGGCCACGCGTCCATCGTTGTAAAAGACATCTTGCGTGCCATTGCCGTGATGCACATCCCAATCCACGATCAGCACGCGCACTGCGCCTTGGGCCAAAGCAGCGTGGGCAGCGATCGCCACGTTGTTAAATAAACAGAATCCCATCGGGCCAGTGGGCAACGCATGATGGCCGGGAGGGCGAATAGCGCAAAAGGCCAGTTTGTCTGGCCCGGTCATTACCCGCTTCACCGCATCGATCGCCGCGCCGGCGGCTCGTAGAGCTGCGTTCCAGGATCCGCGACTGACAACCGTGTCGCTCTCGATGCGCCCCGCTGCCTGCTCGCACCAGTTCTTTAACTGTTCAACGTAGGCAACCTGGTGAACCGTTTGTAGTTGCTCGCGCGTGGCCGCATTCCATTGCGGTTTCTCACAACGCTCCACCCAACCGCGCTCGCGCAAGACTTTATTCAGCACACGAATGCGATCAGGGCATTCTGGATGCCGACCGGTATCGTGTTCGACAAAACTCTCATCGATGTAGAGCAGCATGGATTCTTCTCCCGTGCACCGGTTCCTTAGTCTTCTTCGTCGCTATGGTGACCACTGTACACTTCATCGCGACTGCGAAGTTGGCAAAACAGGGCTTTCTTCTGATCGGGCAGCGAGTAGTTGAATCCGAGCTTTTGCAGAAAACTATCTGACGAACTAATGGCCAATACTTCCATTACGCCGCGCTGCTGAGCGAGCTCGACGCAGCGGCGCACTAGCTCGCTACCCAATCCTTGCCCCTGAAACTTGGGTTCAACCGCCAGGCACTGGATCTCGGCTAACTTTCGCGAGTAGATTTCGACAGCAGAAAAGCCAACGATTTGATTATCGGCTATGGCCAAGTAGCCGCTGGGCACTAGCAACTCTAGCTCGGCCCGCGTGCGGCGCAACAGTTGGCGTTGGTTAACGAACGGCTTCAAGAAATCATTGACCGCGCCTGCGTCTTCGGCTGTGCCGCGACGAAACGCAACCTCGGGTTTGGCTGGACGTGTGGCGGCGGTTTTCATCGGTGGCAGACTGCGAGCTGCCGATGGCAACGGGATCGATTCTTGCGAAGGCGTCGAGAGATTGGTGATGTACTGTGTGGCAAAACGACGGAAGAACTTTTCGAAGAGGTCGACTCCCTTCTCGAGTTGCTCGAGCGAAATCCACTCATCAGGTCGATGCGCTTGCTGAATGCTGCCCGGTCCCAACACAATCAAGTCACTCAACTGGGTAAACCAGCAGCCATCGGTTGCATAGCTAACCGAGCCGCTCTGCGCTTGACCGGTCAGCTTCATGGCCGACTGGACGAACGGGCGCTCTGGCGAGGTGTATACCGGCGGCAGCTTGCGGATCGGCGCTACTTCTAATCCCAGGCTGGTCGCTTTGTCGGCTAGCTCATCAACCAGCCCTTCCCAATCCACGTTGGGCATCGGGCGCAAAAAGATCTGCGCGGTCGCCAGTCCCACGGTGATGTTACCGGCGGCGGGCTTATTCTTGATGACCAAGTTGAGCGACAGGTTGGGCGGATCGAAGGTTTCGTTAAGCAGCGTGGGCTGAACCAGGCTACGTTGTTGTACCGATTGGACAAAGGTGAGGTACTCAATCAGTGGCCAATTGGCATTGATGCCTTCGGCTGTACTGCTATGAGCTGATCGTCCATGACTTCTGACACTAACCAGGCAACCGCCTTTGTGCGTATGTTTGACTTGCAGTTCCGTCGGTTCACCGATGATGCCTAGAGTGCCTGCGGCTACCATTTCCGCAAACAGCTGCGAACGAGTGGCCACTAGCTGCGCGCCCTGCATGCCATGTTCTTCATCCGAGGTGGCCACGAAGTAGATTGGCGCAGCCTGTTCTTGCGGATCGATACGCGAAACAGCGGCTAGGGCGGCTGCGGCTGAACCCTTCATATCGCAAGCACCGCGTCCGTACAGTCGACCGTCGCGAACGGCGCCAGAAAACGGACCACCAGCGGCTGCGTTCCAGTCGTCAACCGGTACTACATCGTTGTGGCAGAAGTACCCGATTCCCCCTTGGCCTTTCCCACGCTTGGCGACCAGCGAAACTTTCAACTGGCCGTTGCCATCGGTCATCTCCAGTTGTTCGACATCAAAGGCCAGCGATTCCAGCCAGCGTCGCATTTGTGCGGCCACCGGGGCATTGGAGCGCACGCTCACAGAATCATGAGCGATCATTTCTTGTGCAAGACGTAAAGCGTGCATCCAGGTTTTAATCCGTCGAGTTAAAATCAGGGGCTGAAAGAGCGGACCATTTTCCGCACACATTGCCAAACTGTCAAAGGACCCCAGGGCCTCATGCTGCCAGATCTTCATCGTACGATTGTTGCCCTGGCAAGTGGAGCCCAAGGAGCCGAACGGGCGATCGTACGTCTGGCTGGGCCAGATACAGCCACAATCGTGCAAGCTTTATGCAGCCGCGATTTGGGACCGTCCTCCGTGCCTCCAACTGTGCCTGATGCCCCTGGTTTAACCTGGTGCGATTGCCGGGCTTTTTTACCGCGATTGCAACGTTGGATACCACTAACGCTCCTATACTGGCCCGACGAGCGCAGCTACACGGGTAGTCCAGCTGCCGAACTCCACTTTGTCGGAGCCCTGCCGCTGGCTGAAGCGATCATCGATCGTTGCTGCCAGTTGGGGGCCCAGGTCGCCGGGCGGGGTGAATTTACCCTGCGAGCTTTCTTGGCGGGCAAGCTGGATTTGGCGCAGGCCGAGGCGGTGTTGGGAGTCATTCAAGCAGACTCGCAGGACACCTTGGCAACCGCTTTGGCGCAGCTGGGCGGCAACCTGGCGCCATCCGTTGCGCCTTTGCGTGAAACCGTGATTGGGGTACTGGCCGAACTCGAAGCCGGACTGGACTTTGTCGATGAAGATATCCAATTCATCGACTCGGACCAGTTGCTCCAGCAGCTTCAGACAGTCGCCCATCACTTGCAGCAGTTTGCTGGGAGATTGGACACGCGCTCGAGCACCGATCTGGTCCCCAAAGTCGTGTTGGCCGGTCTGCCGAACTCGGGCAAGAGCACGCTGTTCAATGCCCTGGCCTGCGAAGAGCTAGCGATCGTCGCCGATGTGGCGGGCACTACCCGCGACTATCTACAACATCGTATTACGGTTGAGGATACCGCCTTCGATTTGTTGGACACCGCTGGCTGGGAACTGCTGGCAGATCATTCGCCTCGTGCATTGGCCCAAGCCAAACTGAATCAGTGCCTGGATGAATCAGAATTTGGTGTGCTGTGTATCGACCTTTCGACCACCGACGATTGGTCCGCCGTAACCGATTACTTGCTGAGTCTGCCTGGCTCGGTCGTTCGTTGGATCGTCGTAGGTACTAAAAGTGATAATGCCACCGACCACGGCCGACATGGCCTGCGCGAGGCAGCACAGCGGCTAAATGTGGCTAAGACTCATTGCCTTTTTACGAATTTTCGCTCTAGCGAATCGATCGTCGCCTTACGTCGAGCTATTGCACAATTGATCCGCAGTGAGCGTACTGTGGCCGGCGTCGATCCTTTGGCTTTGGTACATGAGACAGCCGTCCGCTGTCGCTCAGCCCTTCATGCAGCGCAGGCGGCCCTGCAAGCTGCTATCGAACTGGTGCAAGCCGGCGACGGTGAAGAACTGGTCGCAGCCGAACTGCGCTTAGTAATCGAAGACCTGTCGACCATCATCGGCCAGGTTCACAGCGATGATGTCCTAGGCGAAATCTTTTCGAGATTCTGTATCGGTAAGTAAAAAGCCGACCCACGTAGCCGAGTCTCTCCGAGACTCGGATCCCTGCAATTGCAAGACTCTAGCGGCGACTGATCAGCGTCTAGGAGAGACGCTGCTACGTGCACGTAGCCGAGTCTTTCCGAGACTCGAATCCCTGCAATTGCAAGACTCTAGCGGCGACTGATCAGCGTCTCGGAGAGACGCTGCTACGTGCACGTAGCCGAGTCTCTCCGAGACTCGGATCCCTGCAATTGCAAGACTCTAGCGGCAACCGATCAGCGTCTCGGAGAGACGCTGCTACGTGCACGTAGCCGAGTCTCTCCGAGCCTCGGATCTTCTGCAATTGCAAGACTCTAGTGGCGACTGATCAGCGTCTCGGAGAGACGCTGCTACGTGCACGTAGCCGAGTCTTTCCGAGACTCGAATCCCTGCAATTGCAAGACTCTAGCGGCAACCGATCAGCGTCTCGGAGAGACGCTGCTACGTGCACGTAGCCGAGTCTCTCCGAGACTCGGATCCCTGCAATTGCAAGACTCTAGCGGCAACCGATCAGCGTCTCGGAGAGACGCTGCTACGTGCAGTCCGCGGTCTGATGGAGCAGTGTTACTCGTGGCGCAGGGCTTCGATAGGGTTCATCTGGGCAGCGCGGATGGCGGGGTATAGACCAAAGACGATACCGACCAATATAGATATCCCGAAGGCGATGGGAATCGAAGCTGGCACAATCGATGGCGTCACGTTACGTACGACTTCAGGTAGTGCCGCCATCGTATCTGGGTACCAGGCTGAAACTAAATCTCGCAAGCCAACGACGGCCGGTTTGCAGAAGACCCCGGCCAGAATACCGGTTAGCCCACCCACGACGCTCAACACGGCTGTCTCAACCAAGAATTGTCGCACGATGTCATCGCGTTTGGCGCCCAATGCTCGACGGATGCCGATCTCGCGCGTGCGTTCGGTCACGGTAGCCAGCATGATATTCATAATGCCGATACCACCGACCAGCAGCGAAATAGCGGCGACCAAGCCCATGAACACCATGAACATCATGCGCATGGTTCGCGCTTGTTCAAGTAGTTCCAGTGGCACAACAACTTGCACATCTTCCATCTGCTTGTGGCTGGAAAGCGCGTCTTCGATCACTTCGGCGGTCTGCTTGACTTCACCCACGCTGTTGACTCGCAGGGTGATTTGATTCAGTTCGATGATTTCACCGTCGAACGATGCTCCGCGACGAATGGTGATTGTATCACCGATGCGCTGCTGCAAAGTTTTAATTGGGATGTAGATGTCGTTGGAAAAGTCTTGCGCGTCCATCGATCCACCGATCGCGGCCGAGGCGTTGCGATGTTGGAGCACGCCGACGACGGTGTAGAAATCCTTGTGTTCTGGAATGAAAACACGTTTGTTCAACGGGTCTTCGTAAGGGAACAAACGTTCAGCCACACGGGCTGCCAGCACACAGACAGTATCGCGCCTGAAGTTCTCGGCATCGGTAATGAAGTGACCATTTTCGACCACCAGTCGTGTAACTTCGGCATATTCAGGAGTGCAGCCAACCAGACGACCATCGAGAATACGGTCGCGGTACTGAAACTGGCGACGAATCTCACGAATTGGAATGGCGCTTTTGATCGTCGGTATGGTGGTCAGCAGCATATCGAATTCGCTGCGTTTCAGTCCGTAGGGGGTGACGCCTTGGGCGTTGAGTTTTTCGCTAGGTGGTTTGACCGAGCGAATCATGATCGTATCGGCGCCCAAGCTCTCGATCTGCTTCTGAGCTTCGCGACTGATACCTTCACTGATGGCCAATAGCCAGATAACGCTGGCCACGCCGATGAAGATACCCAAGACGGTCAACAGCGAGCGCATCGGGTGCAGCCACAGGCTTTTTATTCCCAGTTCGACAGTTCGCAACCACAACATATCAGCAGCTCGTCATCAAAATCGTCTGAACAAAATTCACTTAAACACCAGCCGGTTCGGCCGGCGGAATGGCGGCCAGTGACCGAGCCGCAGCTTCACGGCGCTGCTCAGGCGTATGCAACTCATCGGATTGCAACAGACCGTCACGCAGTCGTACGACGCGTTTAGCCCGGTGCGCCACATCGTCTTCGTGCGTCACCAAAATGATGGTGCGTCCTTCTTCATTCAGTCGATCAAACATCGACAGAATCTCAGCGGTCGTGCGCGAATCGAGATTACCCGTCGGTTCGTCAGCCAAGATAAAGTAAGGGTCGTTCACCAGCGATCTCGCGATGGCCACACGCTGTTGTTGACCCCCAGAGAGTTGAGTTGGTCGATGGTACAAACGATCTTGCAAACCAACCATGGCGGCCAGTTCTTGACAGCGTTGATGTTCCTTGGGCCCCAAGCGACCTTGATAGTACAACGGCACTTGGATGTTTTCGACAACGGTTAACTGCTGGATCAAGTTGTATGCTTGAAACACAAACCCGATGCGGCGCGAACGGATTTCGGCCAACTCATCATCAGACATTTGAGCTACGTTATCGTCGCCCAGAAACAAACCGCCAGCGGTTGGTTTATCCAAACAGCCGAGCATGTTTAGTAGTGTGCTTTTACCGGAACCGGATGGCCCCATGATGGCGACATAGTCGCCTTCAGGTACGTCAAACGAGACACCGCGCAGCGCGCGCACGGTTTCACCTTTGAGCACGTATTCTTTTTTTAGATCTCGTACCGAACAAGCCAGTTTCATGGTTGCGATTTGATTAGCGTGCTGTGTAAGAACTTGGTTATTGTGGGCGTCCAGCGCCGGGAACGCTGCGCGCTCCGCCAGGTCCACCAGCGGCTCCACCGCCTGCCCCCGGACCTCCCGGACCACCGCCCGGTCCACCGGGTCCTCCGCCTTGAGCCGCACGTTGAGCCATAGCTTTTTTCATGGCTGCCGACAGTTCAGCTCGATCGACCGAGCCATCGCGATTGGCGTCGGCTTGTTGAGCGCGCTCGCGCATGCGTTCATCCATACCAGCCAGCTCGGTGGCTGAGAGTTTTCCATCGTTATCGGTATCCCCGCTGGACATGATGCGATCGACGATGACGTCGGGCGAAAATTGACCGCCTCCCGCACCAGCTGCACCATCAGCCCCTGGTGCCGCGGCAGTGTTTTCACTCTTGGGCATAGGCTCTTTGGCCATGCGGGCTAGCTCTTCGCGATCTTCGACATCTTCGATTTCAGGCAGGTCGAACAACTCCAAACGACTGCGCGGATTGAGAACGATCTCGTCGTTTTCTTCCAGACCTTCTTCGATGGTGACCATCTTGTCATTGGTAGCGCCGATTTTGATCTCGACCGTCTTCCAGCCTGGACCGTCTTTCTTTAAACAGAAATGGTGCCCTTTGAATTCATAAATGCCTTGAACTGGGATTTGAAGCGCATCGTTCAACTGTTCGACGAAAATGCGCACTTCGGCGGTCATGCCGGTTCGAATTGTCTCAGGTGGCTCCATGATCTCGATGTAGGTGGCGTATTCCTTCACCGATGAACTAAACCAACTACCAGGTTCGGCGTATTTGTTAACGCGTTTTACGCGTCCCTTCAGTTCGTCAGAAGCAGCCGTGATGCCGATGCGGACCGGCATGCCTTCGCGAATCAGCGTAATGCGGGACTCGTTAATTTTGGCTTTGACTTGCATGCGGTTCGGGTCGGGCAGTTTGATAATGCATTGGCGTTCGCGAACCGACGCACCAGCTTCCACCACAAACTCTGCCCCGCCGCGACCACTGAACACATTGTTGTGAACCACCACGCCTTCAGCCGGTGACTTGATTACGCACTTGGCGATTTGATCTTCGGCTTCGCGCAGCTTGTTCAGTTCTTCAGCTAACACGCTCTCGTCCGATGACAGCTTGGCCTTGGCGGCATCGATCGCGCTTTCCAACTGGACTTTCATTTTTTCTTTGGTTAGCTGTTCCAGTACGCGTAAGCGGCCGGTAGCCGAATCGAGCATGTTCTTGGCATTAGAGACAGCAAATTTCTCAGCATCGATTTGCAGGGACTTGACCATGCCCTTGGCCGCTAAACGTTCGGCACTGGCCAGGTTCAATTCCATTTTCCGCATCTCTTGCTCGGCCAAGGCGATCTCGCTCAAGATCGCGCGCTTTTCCGTTTCAAACGTGCCTTCGACATACTCTTGCAAGCCGATCTCGGCTGTTCGGACTGCGGCTTTGCTGCTGATCACCACCGCTTCGGCGCTAGAGACCAATATGCGCTGAGCTTGTAGTTCCGTCTCGAGGCCAGAGCTATCGAGTTCGACCAGCTTGTCGCCCTTTTTGACATAAGTGCCTTCGTCGATCACCCACAGAATGGGTGTGCCGGCAGTACCCCGGGTTTTGACTTCGCATAGCACATCGATATTGCTGCTACTCTCGACTTCGCCCTCTTCCAGCACAATGTGGTCGAAAGGGCCGCGAGACACTTTTTGCAGCAGCGGACCACTTTGTTCGCTGTCGCCGGTGGGCATATACAAGCGGTACGCTCCGTAGCCGCCGGCCGCAAATAAGGCGACCAGAAAGAGCACAATGGTCGTGATTCGACCACTACGCGCGCTCTGAATGCGAGCTTTTTTAGAGCGATTCAGGTGGCGCCGAGGTCCGGGAAGAGCGGCCGACGCACTGTCCAAGCTACCTGCGTGAATACACGCTGGGCGATGGTCCATTGCAAAAACTCCAGGAAACAATGCGGAATGTGGGTGGGGATGAAAATGAAAGAATGCGCAGGAGCGGATCAATTGGTGGGGTTCAACCTGTATTGTAGTCGCCCAGGCAAGTACCGTCATCTCGAAAAACGCCCCGCCCAGTTGAGGTTTAACCCCAGCAAAGGGCTTAAGTTTCGGTTAGCCAGTAGCCGAACTCGCCAGAGTTTGGACCGCGGCGTAAGAAAGCAACTAAACGCGGAGACGCAGAGAATCGCAGAGAAGCCATCGTAGAGCAGCTGTCCTCAGCTGCTCCGAACCCTCTAACCAATGTTCCTTCCGACCAGTGGCTCAATGGTCCAGTGTTACAGGCCAGCGGCTTGCAGGGTGCTGAACCGTAGAGCAGCTGTCCTCAGCTGCTCCGAACCCTCTAACCAATGTTTCTTCCGACCAGTGGTCCAATGGTCCAGTGTTACCGGCGAGCGACTTGCCGGGTGCTGAACCGTAGAGCAGCTGTCCTCAGCTGCTCCGAACCCTCTAACCAATGTTTCTTCCGACCAGTGGCTCAATGGTCCAGTGTTACAGGTCAGCGGCTTGCCGGGTGCTGAACAGTAGAGCAGCTGTCCTCAGCTGCTCCGAACCCTCTAACCAATGTTCCTTCCGACCAGTGGTCCAATGGTCCAGTGTTACAGGCCAGCGACTTGCCGGGTGCTGAACCGTAGAGCAGCTGTCCTCAGCTGCTCCGAACCCTCTAACCAATGTTTCTTCCGACCAGTGGTCCAATGGTCCAGTGTTACAGGCGAGCGGCTTGCCGGGTGCTGAACCGTAGAGCTGCTGTCCTCAGCTGCTCCGAACCCTCTAACCAATGTTTCTTCCGACCAGTGGCTCAATGGTCCAGTGTTACAGGCGAGCGACTTGCCGGGTGCTGAGCGGCTGGGGACAGCCGCTCTACACAGGGTCCAGTGTTACAGGCGAGCGGCTTGCCGGGTGCGGACCGGCTGGGGACAGCCGCTCTACTGCTAGGCGACAATATCGTTGATCACGTTGCCGAAGACGTCGGTCAAGCGGTCGTCGCGGCCTTGATGAAAATAGGTCA
This sequence comes from Rania fehmarnensis, assembly GCF_056494185.1. Taxonomy (NCBI): domain Bacteria; kingdom Pseudomonadati; phylum Planctomycetota; class Planctomycetia; order Pirellulales; family Pirellulaceae; genus Rania; species Rania fehmarnensis. Next base: position 5,647,282 of record NZ_CM151398.1, on the reverse strand, counting down.
GCCGCGTGTGGTCCATGCCCAGCAGATGCAAGATGGTGGCGTGAATATCGTGAACGTGCACGCGATTGGTTACGGCTTCAAAACCGAGCTCGTCGGTTTCACCATAAGCCATCCCACCCTTGATCCCGCCACCAGCCATCCAGATCGAAAAGCCATACGGATTATGATTACGTCCTGGTTTGTTGACGCCCTCGCTAAAGGGCATGCGCCCAAACTCACCACCCCACACCACTAGCGTCGAATCCAGCATGCCGCGCTGCTCCAAGTCGGTCAGTAGTGCAGCAATCGGGCCGTCCGTCTCACCGGCATGCCTTCCATGGTTCTTCTCCACACTCTCGTGCGCGTCCCACGTTTCTTCTAAATGCCCGCCGCCTGAATACAGCTGCACAAATCGGACTCCACGCTCCACCAGGCGACGCGCGATCAGGCAATTGCGACCGAACTCGGCGGTCTCCGCTTGCTCAGTGCCATAAGCTTGCAGTGTGGATGCTGATTCTTGCGATAGATCGACCGCTTGGGGCGCTTCGGCTTGCATGCGAAAAGCGAGTTCGTAACTCGCCGCCCGCGCAGCCAGTTCACTTGCACCCGGTCGAGTCGACATGTGTTGACGATTCAATTCCGCCAGTAGATCCAACTGATCTCGCTGTTCGTTACGCGAGACACTGGCCGGTGGACTCAAATCCAGAATTGGAGTACCGGCAGGACGAAAGAGTGTGCCTTGATAAGAAGCTGGTATAAATCCGCTGGACCAATTAGGTTGACCTCCAATCGGTCCGCCGCGTTTGTCCAGCATCACTACATACCCAGGTAGATCTTGATTCTCCGATCCTAAACCATAAGTGACCCAGCTACCTAGCGATGGACGACCAATGATCGGTTTGCCCGTATTGATTTGCACCAGCGCCGATCCATGGGCATGTGTGTCTGTATAACACGAGCGAACCACGGCTAGTTTGTCCGCGTGCTCGCGCAGCTTGGGAAAGAAATCGGAGATCATCAATCCACTCTGACCGCCCGGACGAAACGGACGCACCGATGGTGCCAGCAAACCCACGGCTCGACCACCCGAGTTGATGAACTTTTTGTCCGCTGGCATCGGCTGTCCAGCATATTTTTCCAGCGCGGGCTTGTAGTCCCATGTATCCACCTGGCTCGGCCCGCCATTCATTAGCAGAAAGATACAGCTCTTGGCCTTCGTGGCAAAATGCGGTGGCCGAGGCGACATCGGATTGGTGGGAGCCGTCGGCGGTGCGGCATAGCCAACTTTGTCAAAGAACCCGTCCGCTTCCAACATGGCCGTTAGCGCCACGCCGGCCACGCCGCCACACATTTGCCAGAGCGATTCTCGACGCGTCAAGCGGCAAGGGAATTGGTTCATGATGAATCCTTGGTAGTCACAAATGTCGTGGCACAGGCGAAGCGAGACGGAACGAGGTTCCTAGTCGACGTAAATAAACTCGTTGGTGTTGACCAGCACATGGCAGAGAGCTGTCCAGGCGCTGGTCGGGTCTTCGACATTGGCGACGTGTTTCTGGGCAAGTTCCACTTCAGCGGGTGTCGGCGAGCGACCTAACACGATGCGCCAGGCCGCCACTGCTCGCCCTTCATTATCCGCTGTACTTTCCATCACGCGTTTGGCAATGGCCGCGCTCTCGCTGCGGATCGATTCATTATTCAGCAGAGTCAAAGCTTGCGGAGCCACGATCGTGACATCGCGACGACCAGCCGGGGTGGTCGAATCACAACAATCAAAGACGGTCATCAGCGGAACTTGCAACGACCGTTTAGCAAACATGTAGATACTGCGGCGCGTGGTCTCACTCTCCGGCGAGGCTTGATATGCGCCGGACTTCATCGATAAACCTTCTAGTGCCTCTTGATTGATCGGCGCTCGGAAACTTTCGCCACCACAGCGCGTATCCAAGCGGCCGCTGACCATCAATATCGAATCGCGCAGAGCTTCAGCATCCAAACGCCGGCGGTTGGATCGCCATAACCACAGGTTGTCAGGGTCACGCTGCTCCAGTTCGGCAGCTTGTGGATGTAGGGAGCTTTGGCGGTACGCTTGCGTCGACACGATTTGACGAATCATGCGTTTCAAATGCCAATTGCAGTCCATAAAGTCCTGGGCAAGCCAATCCAACAACTCGCGATGCTCGGGCTTGTGCCCTTGGAATCCCAAGTTATCTGGTGAGCGCACCAGTCCTTCGCCAAAGAGATGCTGCCAAATGCGATTGACCATAACTCGCGCCGTCAACGGATTCTGACGATCGACGATCCAGTGGGCCAGTTGCAAACGACGCTGCGTGGTCTTTGAGTCTGTCGCCGGTGGCTGGAACTCTTTGGCCATCGCAGGTGTCGCCGTCAGCGAACCAGCGCTGACCACTTCGGCCGGTCGATGCACATTGCCTTTCTTCAGCAAATGAAACTCAGGTGCGTCCCGTCCCAGGTCGGTCCAGCCCAGGACATCGTAACCCAGTTCTTCTTTGGTTGGCCCACCGTTCCACTGACGCTCGCGATGAGCCACCGGTCCAGCCCAAAAGGCTGCTGCGATGCGATAATAATCGGTTTGTGGAATCGGATCGAACTTGTGATCGTGACAACGCGCACACTTGACGGTTAATCCCAAAAAGGCCGTCGTGGTCGCATGGACCATATCTTCCAAACGATCGTATTGATACTCCAGAGGATCATTGGGCTCATCGTCCCAAGTGCCCAGTCTCAAGAACCCAGTTGCGATAACTGTCTGTTCCGTGCGCTCGGGTAACTCATCTCCGGCCAGTTGTTCGATCACAAAGCGATCGTATGGCATGTCCGTATTGAAGGCCTGGATTACCCAGTCGCGATAACGCCAGGCATTGGGTTTCACCGCATCGCGTTCGTAACCGTTGGTCTCGGCATAACGCACCACGTCAAGCCAATAACGCGACCAACGTTGGCCGAATTCCGCGCGAGCCAACAAGCGATCGACGATGGCTTGATAGGCACCGTCTTCATTGTTGTTAGTGAACTGCTCGATTTCTTCAGCTGTGGGCGGCAGTCCGATCAAATCGTAATACAGCCTGCGCAACAAGATCGCTTTCTCTGCCAGCGGTGCGGGCGCCATGTTTTGCGACTTCAGTCCGCTCAGCCAAAATGCATCGATCGGCGACATCTGATGCGTACCGGTCGCTTGATTACCGACTGAATCGATTGTCGCTGGTGTGGGTGGCTGAGCATGGCTGAGCGGTTGAAACGCCCACCAATCGCGGCCGCCTCGTTTGGCAGTGGTACGTTCATAAGCATCCAACACTCGAGCCTCGGGCCAGGCGGCGCCTGACTCGATCCAGGCCTTGAGCAGTTGTTGTTCAGCCGGCGCCAGTGGTTGTGGCTGGCCATTTTTCTCAGGCGGCATTTCGCCAGCGTGTACGCGCTGCCACAGGGAACTGGCATCCAGTTTGACTGAATCGATTACCGGTCCGCTATCGCCACCACGTTGCAGACCTTCGGCATTGGTCAAATTCAATCCACCACTGGGGTCAGTGGCTTTATGGCATTCAAGGCAGTTCTTGATCAGCAGTGGAGCCACATCGCGTTCGAAATCCGGTGACTCCGAAAACAAGGGCTCCAACAATGCTGACGATATAAAACCAACGACTGCAAGGGTTGCAATCCAACGGGACATAAGGCGGGGTTCCCTGTGGGTCGATCAAATTGTTTGCGAGGTCAAAGCGGACATGCCGCCGCACACCGACTGGCGGCGATGCGGCTAAACCGTAATTCCAAAGCCCGAGCGCTTTTCACGCGAGATCAAGCCGTTGGCTTCAGCGTCGCCTTCGAACTGCTGCGCTTTGGGATCGAATTTGACCTTGCGGCCGGTCAAGAGCGCGATGTTGGCCAAGTGGCAGGCGTTGACCGCGCGAACGTGATCAACCACGTTGGCTACCGGTTGTTTGCCCGATTTGACGCAGTCAAAGAAGTTGCTCATGTGCCCCAGATGTTCATTGGGCAACGAGCCACCGTATAGCTTGGCCATCAACTCTTCGATCTCTTGTTTGGCCTTCGGGTCGGCATCGATATCTTCCACTGGTTTACCAGTCAAACGTTCGCGGTTGACACGAATACGACCGTTCTCACCCGAGATCAATAGTTGATTGGGACCACTAACCAGCTTGATCGTGTTTCCGGTCGATAGTTTGATATCGACGTCGAAGCTGAAAGCAGTATTGAATCCTGCAGGCATATCAGACGGCGCGACTTTGCCGAGCAGGAAATCGCGAACTTGCTCGCGCTCAACGGCCATGAAATCTCCGGTGCCTTCAGCTTCAACCGCTTGACCATCGGCACCTGCCAAGGCCCAGAAGGCGATGTCGGTGTGATGCACGCCCCAGTCGGTGACTTGCCCGCCCGAGTATTCAAACCACCAACGGAAATTCCAGCCGATGCGCTGATCGCAGAAATCAACCTTTGGCGCTGGGCCAAGCCACAGGTCCCAATCGAGATTCTCAGGCGGAGTCGAGGTAGGGAAGGGGCCGAAGGGTTGATCCTTGTTCGGACTGCGCGAGGCCGCTTTGCCTACCGAACTGACGGCTTCCAAGTTTTTGCCCAAGCGACCGCTTTGCGCGATGGCGACGGCTTTCAAGAAACGCATATCAAATTCGCTGCGTTGCTGCGTGCCGACCTGGAACGTCTTGCCGTATTTCTTTACAGCCGCTTCAACCAACTGTCCCTCAGCAATGGTCATCGTCAGCGGCTTTTCGCAGTACACGTGCTTGCCCGCTTGCATCGCTTCGATAGCAATCTTCACATGCCAGTGATCGGGGGTACCGATCGTCACGACGTCGATGTCCTTTTGCTTGTCCAGCATTTCGCGATAGTCGGTATAGACTTGACTTTTGTGGCCACGTTCCGATTGTTGGGCGGCAAATCGCTCCGCATTGGGCCGCATGACATCGCAAACGGCGACGATATTGCCCAGCTTGCCCGCCTGGTCAGCAATGCCGCTGCCACGACCACCCACACCAATCGCACCGACATTCAAGCGATCATTGGCTGACTCTTGCGCACATAGCTTGGGAAGTATCAACGGCGCAGTGGCTGCAGACAAACCAACAGCAGATGTCTTGAGAAAGCTACGGCGGGAATTCATATGTGCGGGTCCCTACGAAAAGTGGTACTGGGTGGCAGAACGGCATTAGTATAGCTGCAAGGCGCCCCAGGCTTCCAGCCTCCCAGCGGTCAAACGCAGCCAATCGTAGCGGAAGCCGTCAAGGCTTTCGATCTGTAGAGTAGCGGAAGCCATCAAGGCTTTCGATCTGTGGTTGGTATTCGGTTCGAAACGCTTGCCGCGTTCCGCTACGGAAATCTTTCGAAACGCTTGACGCGTTCCGCTACGTATACCGGAAGCGGAGGTCACCTGAGTTGCATTCGGGTCGGGCAGGCGCGATAATTGGATTCCCACCTCAATTATTACCTCCCACACCTCTGGTTCTACCTATGCGCTACTCTTGGCTGGCTCTCTGGCTAGTTGCTCTCTTGGCCTTGCACACACGAGCCGATGCTCCCAAGTTGGACTTTAATCGCGACGTGCGACCGATCCTGTCGGACAAGTGTTTTGCTTGTCATGGTCAAGATGCCAAGCAGCGGCAGGGCGACTTGCGTTTGGATGTGGCTCCAGATGATCAATCGGACATCATCGTGGCGGGCAAGCCAGATGAAAGCCAATTGATTGCGCGCATCGAAGCGACCGATGTCGACGTCGTTATGCCTCCCCCCAAGAGCCACAAACAACTCAGCGAACAAGAACGCTTGATTCTGAAACGTTGGGTCGCCGAGGGTGGTCGATATGCCAGCCACTGGGCGTTCAACGTCCCTCAAAAACAGGTCATACCTGCCGATGCCAATCCGATTGACTACTTCGTCCAACAGAAACTGCAAGAGAAGAACTGGACAATGTCGCCGCCGGCGCTGCCTGAAACCTGGCTGCGCCGAGTTTCGCTGGACCTGACCGGTCTGCCTCCGACGGTCGCTGAAACCGATGACTTCACCACCAGCGTCAAAGACAAAGGTGCGGTGGCTTTTGAACATGCCGTTGATCGACTGCTGGCCAGCCCACGCTTTGGCGAACGCATGGCCCAAGAATGGCTCGACGTGGCTCGCTATGCCGACACACACGGCTTCAACAATGATTCTGCTCGCGAGATGTGGCGCTGGCGCGATTGGGTTATCGATGCCTTCAATGATAACTTGCCTTACGATCAATTTATCACTGAACAACTGGCTGGCGATCTGCTCCCGAGCCCTACTCTCGAACAACGCATTGCCACCGGCTTTTGTCGCAACCACGTGATCAATAGCGAAGGCGGCATTATCCAAGAAGAGTATCGTGTGGAGTATGTGGCGGACCGCGTGCGCACAATGAGCACGGCCTGGTTAGGACTAACGATGGAATGCGTACGCTGCCACGATCACAAGTTTGATCCGTTGACGCAAGTTGATTATTACAGCCTGTTCGCCTTCTTTAATAATGTGCCCGAACATGGTGAAGATGGTCGCATCGCCAACGCCGTACCCATGATCCCCGCGCCGACGCGCGATCAACAACACGAATTGGCTGAGCGATTAAAGGCATTGGAGAAAGTCGATGCCGAGCTAGACAGCCTGCGGCAAGAGTTCTACCAAACAATGCTTCGTGAGCAGTCAGCGCCACCGGCAGAAAATAATGGGGCTCCGGAGCTCACTAAATCCGAGACTTCAACACCGGCTGACAAGGTCGCCGAGGCCAGCACTCCTCTGCCCGCAGGCTCAGCAGCGGAGCCCAGCGGCCCCATCGCAACCGCTGACGCTCAATCAAAAATAGAGGTGCCCGCAGCCGCATTAACGCTGGACTGCGAAAGCGACCAACCCGCTGGCGATAGTTGGAAGGCGTTGGGTGAGCCCATGAAATTGGTGCCCGGAGTTGTGGGTCAAGCCTGGCGGATCGGGGCTGCAGGACCAGTTGCCGAAGTGCCTGCCGGCAAGATCGATCTCGGTAAACGTGGCACTCTATCGCTGTGGATTAAACCCGATGTCGATTGCCCTAACGAGGTGGCCATCCTCTCGAGTGTTAACTATCAAGGCAATAATAGTGCGCAAGGTTTTGCCAAAGGTCACGAACTGCGTTTAAGCGATGGTGAACTGGAACTGCGCACCAACGATACCTTTCCGGCTTATGCAATTCGCATGCGTACCGAGGGTGCCAAGTTGGTGGCGGGCCAGTGGCGACACATCGTGGTAGTTATGGGCGGCACCAAAAAAGCCGTCAACATGCAAGCTTGGATCGATGGCCAGCCGCAACTATTGCATACGACTTACGATGGACTGAGCGGCGACTCAGTGGCCGGCCATGCGACTTACAACGTCGGTGGAGAACGTACTCCACAAGCGCCGGCTTTTCGTGGCGCACTCGATCAGTTGCAATTCTATGCCGCCGAACTCAATACGGCTCACGTTGGTCAACTCTTTCGCGACAGCGGACTGCCCTATGCTCGCGTGCGGGTGGCTCAAGACAAAGCCAACGATCGCGAACGCTTATGGTTGATCGATGCCGCGCTGGGCCAGCAGAACAGCAACTTCGCCCAACTGCTCGACATCCGTAGCAAGTTATGGAGCGAATATCTGCAACTGTATCGTGGTTTGCCGACGACGATGGTGATGCAAGAATTGCCGCAACCCCGACCGACTTATGTACTCAAGCGCGGTGCTTATGATGCGCACGGCGACCAGGTCACGCCGGCCGTACCCGAGAAGTTGTTGGGCGTGTGGCCCGAAGGTGCCCCTCGCAATCGCTTAGGCCTGGCTCGATGGTTGACCAGTCCCGATCATCCGCTGGTGGCCCGTGTTACCGTCAATCGCATGTGGGCCATGCTGTTTGGTAGTGGCCTGGTACGCACGTTGGAAGACTTTGGTTTCCAAGGCGAATATCCCAGTCATCCTGAGCTGCTCGATTGGCTGGCGCGCGACTTTATCGAATCGGGTTGGAACACCAAGCAGTTCCTGCGCAGAGTAGTGCTCTCGCAAACGTATCGACAATCATCCACTGTCAAACCCGAACAATTAAGCGACGATCCGGATAATAGATATTTGGCTCGCGCACCGCGCGTGCGATTGACAGCCGAGATGCTGCGCGATCAAGCCTTGGCTGTATCGGGTTTGCTGCGTGAGCGTTTGGGTGGCCCGAGCGTTTATCCTTATCAACCCGAAGGACTTTATAAGGGGCTGGTCGTGGGCGCCGACTATCCCGGCACGTCGTGGCCAACCAGTACAGGTGACGACCTGTTTCGACGCACCATGTATACTTTCTGCAAACGCACGGTACCGCATCCGGTGATGCAAACCTTCGATGCCCCGGACCGCGAGTTCTGCACCGCGCGTCGTTCACGCACCAATACGCCGCTGCAAGCCCTCATCCTGATGAACGAGCCCGGCTTTTACCAGGCAGCTCAAGCGCTAGGCAAACTCATTACCGCTGAAGGCGGCGCTAGCGATGACGCGCGAATCCAGTGGGCGGTGAAGCAAGTCATTGCACGTCCACCTACCGCAGCAGAAAAGCAGTTGCTGTTGCAAGCCTGGCAAGCAGCTCGCACCACCAATCCAGATACATCCGACACCGTACTCGCTAGTATCTTGTTGAACTTAGATGAAACCGTAACGCGAGAATAACCTAAACCGACGGCGTTAGCCGCGGTTACCAACCTAAACCGACGGCGTTAGCCGCGGTTATTAACCTAAGCCGACGGCGTTAGCCGCGGTTATTGAATTGAGCCGGCATTAGCCGCAGCTATTTTTGAACACGCAATGAATTGGGCACCATCATGCATTGCCAACGATACGAACACAGCAGCAGTCGTCGCGACTTCATAACGCGCACCGGATTGGGTGTGGGCACAGCGGCGCTAGCCCAGTTGCTCACCAGCGACCGCGTGATTGCGGCGGACGCTGCCTTTCCAAATTTTGCGCCCAAGGCCAAACGCGTGATCTGCTTGTTTCAATCAGGCGGGCCATCGCACTTGGAACTGCTGGATCCCAAGCCGCTGCTGAAGGCTCGTTTCAATGAAGATCTGCCGGACTCGGTGCGGCAAGGTCAACGCATCACCGGCATGGTTTCGGGCCAGGCCCGCCTGGCTTTACAGGCCAGCAAGTATGCGTTTCGTCCTTCGGGCAACTGTGGGACTGAGATCAGCGAGCTGTTGCCGTATACACAACGCATTGCAGATGACATCTGCGTCATTCGCTCGATGAATACCGAAGCGATCAATCACGACCCGGCGATCACTTTCTTTCAGACCGGCAACCAACAGCCGGGGCGGCCAAGCTTGGGATCATGGGTCGAGTACGGTTTGGGATCGCTGAACGAAAACTTGCCTGCCTTCATCGTGTTGGTTTCCGTAGCCAGTGATGGCAACGCGGGACAAGGGTTGCTGGCACGCTTGTGGGGTAGTGGCTTTTTGCCCAGTCGCCATCAAGGCGTAAAGCTGCGCGGCAGTGGCGAACCGGTATTGTATTTGGATGACCCTCAAGAGATCAGTCGGTCGCAGCGACGATCGATGCTCGACAGCATTGCAGCCATCAATCGACTGCACCAGGCCGACAAAGGCGATCCAGAGATCGATGCGCGCATTGCTCAATACGAGATGGCCTACCGCATGCAAGCCAGCGTGCCTGAGACGATGGACTTGACCGATGAATCGGCCGGCACGTTGGCCCTATACGGCGAAGACGCTGTCAAACCTGGAACCTTCGCCCGCAATTGTTTGCTGGCTCGCCGGCTGGCCGAACGCGGCGTGCGATTCGTCCAGTTGTATCATCGCGATTGGGATCATCATGGCGATTTAACTGGCCGCATGCCCAAGATTGCCCGCGATGTCGATCAAGCTAGTGCGGCTCTGGTCAGCGACTTGAAGGCGCGCGGTATGCTCGATGAAACGCTCGTCATCTGGGGTGGCGAATTTGGACGGACACCCTATGCCCAAGGCGAAGCTCGAGCGGATAACTACGGACGCGATCATCATGGTCGAGCGTTTTCAATTTGGATGGCTGGCGGGGGCATACGTGGCGGAATGGTGCATGGCAGCACGGATGAATTTGGCTTTAACGTTGTTGAGAATCGCGTTCATATTCATGACCTGCAAGCCACCATCTTGCATTGTTTGGGCATCGATCATGAGCGTTTAACCTATCGTCATCAAGGATTGGATTTCCGCTTGACGGGCGTCGAGCCATCGCGAGTAGTGAAAGAGATATTGGTTTGAAACTCTGGGTTTCTACTTTGAATGTCGAAATTCGAACGTTGATTCTTGGTCTGAGGCCCCTCATTTGCTGTTGATTGACTTTACCTGACGCGGAGCGGTTTAACAGACTCCGCATTTTCAAGTCAACTCTCAATGACTAGCAAGTGAGGAGCAATCACGATGAGCGTCGCAACACGCGGTACAGTTGTCGGAACATTTGAATCTGCTACATCCGCCCAGGCCGCAGTTAATGAACTGCGTAGCTTGGGTTTTACTGAATCTCAAATTGGCGTGGCCTCGCGTTCATCTGGCGAGATGAGCGGCACGATGGCCAAGACCCAGACCGATATGGACGATAACGCTGGCGGAGGCGCCGCCACTGGCGCCGCTGTAGGCTTGGGCGCCGGTGCTCTCTGGGGTCTCGGAATTATGGCAGGTGTCCTGCCTGCCATTGGTCCAGTCATCGCCGGCGGCACATTGGCTGCCATCGCTGCTAGTGCCGCCACCGGAGCCGCAGCTGGTGGTTTGGCTGGTGCCTTGTTGGGCATGGGCGTCAGCGATGACGACGTTAAGTACTATGACTCCGAGTTCAGCCAAGGTCGCACCATCGTTACCGTCGAAGCCGGCACACGCGTTGCCGAAGCTCAATCGGTACTCGCCGCCCACGGTGCTCGCAACCGAGCCGGCCGCTGGTAACGGATTCAAGCAGCGGAATGCGTCAAGCATTTCGAGTTGAAACGTTGTAGCGGAATGCGTCAAGCATTTCGTGTTGCAATGCCGTAGCGGAATGCGTCAAGCATTTCGGGTTGACGATTATTTCCGCAATACGAAAGCCTTGACGGCTTCCGCTACCGGCTTCCGCTGCCAGTTTCCGCTACTTGACAGATTCACTCAGGCGACGGGCTTCGACCAACTTGGGCGAAGCCAGTTGCTGGTGAGACACATGCGAGATCTCGATATTCGCATGGTGTTTGCCCGATTTGGATGGCTGCAACTTGGCCATCGCTTCTTTGCGCATCATTTGCAAGCCACCGAAGTACTCTACGGTCGATTCTTGAGGCTCGGTCTGCGTGGAGAGTTTCTGTGCCCATTGTGTCAAGCGGTTGATAAGGCCGGCATCGATGCGCCGGGCGGTCGTTTGTGAGCGGGCAACGACCAGGCGCGGGTCCGAACGCAGCGCCCACAATCGCCGTAAATCGCCAGCATAGATGCGTCCGCCGGCTTCGGCTGTGAAGACGTAGTCGCCTGTGGCCATTGCCATGGCGGTGGCCATATTGGATTCGAGTGCGCGTTTTTCTGCGAAGCGACGATAGCGAATTTGCGGATAGCGGGCGCTCATGTCTTCGATGACTTCGATCGTGAAGTCGCGCGACGCATTATCGATCACGATAATTTCGAAGGCTGAACTAAGATCCGCCAGGCATTCGACCATCGCGTTCAAATCACCGGCCAGCCAGCTCTGAGCGTTCTCTACCGATAGCAGGACACTAACCGACTCAGAGCTCATCATGACGAATTGGCCTTCTGGTGCAACTGATAAAAGCGAAACAGCGTTGTATTGGCCCAGCCTGGCCGGTTGCCCGTGATCGGCATCCAGCTTCGCTTCCTGCACCCTGAGCCCCCTCGATAGCCACTCCCTGCAAGCTAACGTTTCGGCATTTGCTAGCGTGTGAATTCAACGCGCATCGCCAAGTTCGTTCTGTAGGGAGGATTTCAAATTTGCCAGTCGAGGTCTATTATTAAGTTTTTCGTCACCACCGCGCAGAATCGCTCTATGCAACCTAACTTCGAAGCTGGCCTCCTGCCGGCAATTGCACAGGATGTCAAGACTGGCCAGGTCCTGATGCTGGCTTGGATGAACGCAGAGGCCTACCAGGAGACGATGAGTAGCGGTTACGCGGTCTACTACAGTCGCAGTCGAGGCCGATTGTGGCGCAAAGGCGAAGAGAGCGGTCACCGGCAAAAAGTGATCGAAATGCGCATCGACTGTGACGCCGATGCGATCCTGATGCGCGTCGAACAAATCGGTGCAGCTTGCCACGAAGGTTACGCCAGCTGCTTCTTCCGCCAATTAGACGCCCAGGGCCAGGTGACCATCAACCAGCAGCGCCTAGTCGACCCCGCTACCGTCTACACCCAAAAACCACCGTCTTAGCCCAGGCTTCAGACTTCAGACTTCAATCTCCAATCATCAATCATCAATCATCAATCATCAATCATCAATCATCAATCATCAATCATCAATCATCAATCATCAATCATCAATCATCAATCATCAATCATCAATCATCAATCATCAATCATCAATTCTCGATCCTGCCCTCGCGCAGGCGAATGACGCGGTCGCAGTCAGCGGCGATCGATTCATCGTGGGTGACCATGACGATCGTCAGACCTTGTTCGCGATTGAGTTCCATCAGCAACTGCAAGATATGCCGACCGGTTTCGTAATCCAGGTTGCCGGTTGGTTCATCGGCTAGCAGCAGTGACGGATCTCCGATCAAAGCGCGAGCGATCGCAGCACGCTGCATCTCGCCGCCGGAGAGTTCACGCGGTTTATGACCGAGCCGATGCGATAGACCGACGCGGTCGAGCAGTTGCACAGCTTTGGTTCGATTGGCGGCCCGCTGCCGCATGTAGCTGAATAATCCTTGGCCAATCAAGATCGGCATCAAAACGTTTTGCAACGTAGTGATCTCGGGCAGCAAGTGATAGAACTGAAAGATCATTCCCAGTTGCTGATTGCGGAAGGCATCGCGATGACGGCGCGACAAGTTATCGATGCGTCGACCGTCAAAGTAGATCTCTCCTTCGTCGGGATTATCTAGCGTTCCGAGCAAATGCAGCAGGGTGCTTTTGCCCGAGCCGCTTTGACCCAGGATGGCCGTTACCTTGCCGCGTTCGGCTTGAAAGTCACAGCCGGTTAGCACGCGCACCTCATGGCGTCCTTTGCGGTAAACCTTCGTCACGTTACGCGCTTCCAACACGTAATCCGATTCCGCAGGCAGTGGAATGCGGCCAGCGATGATGGGATTCTCAGTGACGTCGACAGGGGCTGCCCCGTTATCGCGACGCCGAGGAGTGATGCGAACAGTCGAGCCTTCGACGATGTTACTCATAACGCAGTGCCTCCACAGGGCGCATCCGAGCCGCACGCAAAGCCGGCAACACGCTGGCAGCGACTGCGATCAGAACCGCACCGATAATGACCCACACGACCATCCACGGATATACAGCGGTGGGAATGCTGTCGAAGTAGTAAATGGTCGGATCAAAGACTTCGCGGCCCGTGACCCATTCCAGAATGTCAGCGACCTGATTGATGTAAGCCACGAACAACAACCCCAGCACACCTCCGGCTCCCGCTCCCACGGCCCCTAGCAGCACACCATATCCCAGGAAGATGGAGGCGATGCCTGGTCCGGGTGCACCGAGTGATTTGAGGATGCCAATGTCTTTGGTCTTCTCAACCACGATCATGAAGAATGTTGCCAGAATGCCGAAGCCCGCCACTGCGATGATCAAGAACAACAAGATGTTCAAAATGGTTGTCTCCATCTGAACAGCGGCCAGCAGTGGACCCTGTAGGTCCCGCCACGTGCTGACTTGAACCATCATGTCCATCGGAAAGGCTGCCCGCAGTCGATCGCGAGCCAGGTCCAGGTTGGCACCTTTGGTCAGGCGCAATTGAATCGAACTGACCGCGCCGATCTTGCTGGTCGGGTCGACCATGCCGCGCCATTCTTGCAACTTGTCCAGCGGCATAAAGGCAAACGTCATGTCGTAGTCGCTCATCTTACTTTCATAAAAGTCGACTACCGTAAACTTCTCGTTGACTGCTCGCGGCGGCGAGCCCGCGGTCGGAAAGGTCACCGTCACATCATCGCCAGGTCGCACATAATAGAAGTCCGTTACCAGACCGTCCGAGTTGCGATAACGCGAAGTGCCGACGCCAATCCCTAAGACAATACCCGCGTGCTGCTCGGAGCCCATATCGAAGACGTGAGCCTTGTCCATGTCCGCAGGCGTCGATGGAATCGCACTGATGCTTGGCACCGCCGAGCTATCGGTGGCTTGTCCTTCTTCCGTCGGTTCTATCGCAGCTAACTGATTGGCCAGCGACGGGGCTTGGGCAGGTAATTCGGTCACCGGGCCAGTGGTAGGGCCAGGGCTGAGCGAATTCAATTGAGCGCGAAGTTTTTCATTCATCGCCTCTTGTTCTTCGATCTCTGCTTGGATCAGTCTGCGAGTCTCAGCGACTCGTCGTCGATGTTTCCAGCCCGACTCGGGGAAGCCGACTCGTTCGGGTGCGTACCCGCTTTCCTGAAGATTGAAGTTGAGCAGCTTACGATTCTCGGGATGCGTCAGGAACTTGCTGAAGTCGCTGACCGTAGCATACGTTTGAGTATCGATTCCAATGAGATTGATCTGTCGCGTGACCGTCTCGCCATTGCATTGCATGGCGACGATTGCCGGCACATGCACCACAGTCGTGATGCCCTCCAGTTCGTCACCCAGAATGCGCCGAATGCGGTCGGTAAAAATTTGTGGATTCGGTAAACCGCTTGACGAGTGGCTCTCGACGATCACATCCGACAAGATGCCGTGCATTTTGTCTTGCATTGTGAGCGTAAAGCCATCCATCACACTATTAACGATGATCAGCGTAGCCACGCCCAGCGTGACACTGACAACCGAAGCCAGCGCGATATACCGCGTACGCAGATAACGCCAACACAACAGCCAGCGATACATGCAGCCATCCTTAGCTGATGAATTTGGAACAGATCGAGACCCCGCGCCAGCATTTCCTACCCCAGCGCGGTCCGGGTCGGAAGTCTAGCGAGATTTGAACTTGAGCGAAATGGCAAAAAATTTTGGAATTTTGGAGTGGGTCACCACCGACCTCGAGTCGGTGGGAGCATGACTGTCTAGCTAGTCTTGGTCTCGAGCTAGCTAGTCAGTCGTCGGTCCACCGGGACAAGGAGGGCGCTTCGCTTTAATCGTGGGCAAAAGAGGCAATTCTGAGGTATTGCAATGCTTAATCCGGGCTGGCTAGTGGAGCCAGCAGGCGGCACCGAATTGGGTGATCGAGTAGGAGTAGGAGTAGGAGTAGGAGTAGGAGTAGGAGTAGGAGTAGGAGTAGGAGTAGGAGTAGGAGTAGGAGTAGGAGTAGGAGTAGGAGTACGAGTACGAGTACGAAGTTCCATGTGCCATATGGTTACGGTATTGAGCGTCACCGGTTCGCTGGGCCGATGCGAACCCACCCAGCAGATGCTTGCGTTTTTTCGTACTCCTACTCCTACTCCTACTCCTACTCCTACTCCTACTCCATCGTCCCATCCGAGTGCCGCCGGAAGCGATTCTAGCCAGCCAATGAAGCGAAGCGCCCTCCAAGCTCGGTGGAGCCGTTGGCGCCACCAGCCCCTAAAACAGACGATTGAAACCGTTCAGGGCGGCGACGCGGTAGGCTTCGGCCATGGTGGGATAGTTGAACGTCGTGTTGATGAAGTACTCGAGCGTATTGTACGGCGCGGGTTGCTTCATGATCGCCTGTCCGATGTGCACGATCTCCGACGCGTTGGGGCCGAAACAATGTACGCCTAATATCTCCAAGGTTTCGCGATGGAATAACAGCTTCAACATGCCGATGGCGCGGCCGGTGATTTGAGCTCGCGCCAAGCTCTTAAACTGCGAATGACCAACTTCGTACGGGATCTTGGCGGCGGTCAGTTCACGCTCGGTCTTGCCGATACTGCTGATCTCGGGGCTGGTATAGATTCCAGCTGGGCAGTCGTCCAGTTTCAGGCACGCGCTACCCGTGCAACCCATTAAATGCTGCGCCGCGGCTCGACCTTGCATGTACGCCGCACTGGCCAGCGATGGAAAACCAATTACGTCTCCAACTGCGTAGATGTGTTCAACTTGCGTCTGGAAATTCTCGTTAACGCGCAGGTGTCCGCGCGGCGACGGGGTTACGCCGATGTTTTCCAACCCCAAGTCCTCAGTGTTCCCCGAGCGTCCGTTGGCCCACAGAATCACATCTGTCTTAAGCTGTTTGCCGCTCTCCAGATACAGTACGACTCCATCATCCAAGCCTTCGATGCGCTCGAAGGTCTCGTTGTGCCGAATCAGGATGCCCTGATCGCGCATGTGGTACGACAACGCATCGATGATCTCGTCGTCGAGAAACTCGAGCAGTTTTTCGCGCGTGTTGACCAGGTTGACTTTGATACCCAAGTTGCGAAACATCGATGCGTATTCGCAACCAATCACCCCTGCACCGTAGATGCAGATCGATTGAGGTTTGATCCGCAAGTCCAGAATGGTATCGCTATCGAAGATATGCGGGTGCGTAAAGTCGACGTTGGGGGGACGAAAGGGTCGCGAACCCGAGGCGATAACAAAAGCATCGGCGGTCAGCCGTCGATCCTTGCTGACTTCGATCGTATGGGCGTCGATAAAGCGGGCATGACCATGAATGACGGGGACGTTGTTGCGATCGTAGAACGTCTGTCGCATCGATTCTTGTTTGGAAATGATCGAGCGACTACTGGCTCGCAGTTGATCCAAGGTAGGATTGATGCGAAATCCAATGTCTTTCAGAATCGGATTATTCAGAGCTTCCATGATCGAGTAGATCGAGAACCGCAGCGACTTGCTGGGAATCGTGCCCCAGTGAGTGCAACCACCCCCGATGCGCGAATAACGCTCGATTACCGCCACGCGTTTGTCGCTCTTGGCTGCCTGCATGGCAGCCCCTTCGCCACCAGGACCGGTCCCGATAACGATTACATCAAACTTGGATTCTTCCATGTCTTGCTCAGGCGAAATTGTTTATAAGTGGAAATTGTAATGCCTCTTACCTGTAGCCGAAGTCGCCAGACTTTGGACTTACTTGTAGCCGAAGTCGCCAGACTTTGGATGCGTCACCGGCAGTTCGTCCAATCTCTGGCGAGATCGGCTACGTCGTTCGTCCAATCTCTGGCGAGATCGGCTACGTCTCATTAGTCGCATCACCGCGCGGGACGCTTGCCTGTTGATTCCACTCGTACAATTCTTGAGCAGCGCTGGCAACAGTTGATTCTTGTTGGCTGGTCAGTTCACCCAGCATCGGTAGCAACGGTCCGGTGTCGGCAATGCCGGCTAGCTCAACTGCCCGATGCAACACTCGGATCGGTTGAATGGAATTGCGCAAGTTCTCCAGCGGTTCAAAGCGTTGACGAATCGCTTCGGCTTCGTCGTAGTTGCCCGCCTTGACCGCGGCCAGCAGATCCATGGATCGCGATGGGGCTACACAAACGCAGCCGCTGGTGAAGCTGCCGATCCCAAAATCTTGCATATGCGTAATAGCAGGTTGTTCGCCAATACCGCTGACCACCAATTCGCCAGGAACTTCTTGCAGCACTTCACGAAGATAATCGTCTTTAGCTGGATTGTCGCGTACTACGGCGTATTTGACCCAGCTGATCAAGCCATCGCGGTACAGCTGTCCGACGACGGCTGCGTCGAGCCAGCGGTCGTGCTTCAGATACAGCACGATTGGCTTGCCATACTTTTCGGCGAACAGTCGAACACCGCGCGCGATGCCAGTGGCGTCTGCGATTTCGCGCTGAGGCAAAATCATGACGGAGGGAAAATTAAAATCGGCCAACACCTCTGCCTGGTCCATCATGGTGCCAAAGGCTGGGCCTACCGACGGGACCATCAGCGTACCTGCCGCTGCGCTCTCGACCAGCGTTTGTAGCAGCGAGGCGTATTCGCTCAGTCGAACATGGTAGAGAATTGCGTTACCGCCATACAGCAGCGTCGACACGCCGTTGGTTTCCAGATACTGGATTAAGCGACGATTCTGCTCTGGATCGATCGTCAAATCCGCTCGTCGCGCCAGCGGTGGCACTGCAATCACACTGCTAGCCAATCGCTCTGCCGAAATCGTATCAGTATCCATGTTGTCGCTCTAAAACCGTTAGCCGCAAGGCTTGGGAAGTAGCAAACTCGTTCGCGCGCAAGCGCGGGATGCGAGGTTCCCAAAAGATAGCACAACCCCAGTCGACTTAGTAGCCCGCGGCCCGACCGCGCTGCGCGACCAGCACCAGCCCACAGCAAATGCAGGCTACGCCAAAACCAGCCAATGCGTCACTGGGGAAATGAGCCCCACTGTAAATACGCTGAAA
The DNA here is from genome assembly GCF_056494185.1 of Rania fehmarnensis. Taxonomy (NCBI): domain Bacteria; kingdom Pseudomonadati; phylum Planctomycetota; class Planctomycetia; order Pirellulales; family Pirellulaceae; genus Rania; species Rania fehmarnensis. Next base: position 5,628,858 of record NZ_CM151398.1, on the reverse strand, counting down.
GGTTGCCAGGGACGCCAGAAAACAAAACACGATCGCCGCGCGGGGATAAAGCAAACTCAGCCCAATCGCCAGCCCCCACGCAGTTGCCGTGTGCCCTGATGGGAAGCTGCGCTGGCTAGCATCCCAAAAGCTACCGCTTCCCAAGAACTCCCACCCCGTAACATCAGTCGCCGCCGCCGCTCCACTTTCATCATAAGTGTAGGGTCGAGCCCGAGTGAAAGCGGCTTTCAGTATATTGGCGACGATGCCACTACTGGCCGTCATCGCAATCGCTCGCCACAACTGGGGTGACGGAGGCCAGGCCGCCAATGCCATGGCTAACAAGATGGCAGTCACTCCCGAGCCATGGGCGAATGCTTCGCTCAGCTCGATAGCCTTCCGCAAATCACCTGGGACTTGGTAACTACGAAAGTCCTGCGACCACAGATGATCTACTTGAATCAAGGGTAGCGAACCCAAGCCAGCAATGACCCCCACTCCCAGCATCCAGATGGCCAGGCGTTGATGATGGAGCGAGGTTGAAGTTGACGTTGCAGTGTGGTTCATATACCAAATTCTATTCGCTCCAGCGCATCATCCAAATGCCTATTTATGTGCCACTTGGTCGTCGCCGGTGATGAATTTTGTGCCACTGTTGCCGTTGTTGTGGTTGACCGGTGTTGGAAATATGTTGCCAGAGGTAACTGGCATGGTTGTTGCCTTGGCCAAACTCCCGTTACAGTAACAGAGTTGGCAGTCGCTTCGCAGTGACCGCTCTGCATCTATGAAATGAAGACTGAGGAAAGATCGATGTCTAGTTCGTATCGTTGGATGCCCGCTCGCAGGATGTTGGCTTGTGGCAGCTTGATGTCTGCGACCATCGTGGGTGCGTGTGGACTGCCTGCGGTCAGCTTTGCTCAAGACAAAGCCGCAGTCTCTGCCGGCCAAGCTCCGGCGAATGCGGCCAAGCTGATTAGCGCTGGAGTGGAATTCTTGCGCACAGCCCAGGCTGACGATGGTTCGTTTTCGTCACAGACCGGGGTGGGACCAACAGCGCTGGTCGCCGCTGCGCTACTATCGGTCGATGTCTCGCCCCAAGATCCGTTGGTGGCCAAGTCCTTGGCGTATTTGATGAAGAACGTACAAGCTGACGGCGGCATCTATGCGACTGGCTCGCGCCATCAGAATTATGATTCCTGCCTGGCCGTGATGGCGCTGGCCAAAGCTAACAAAGATGGCAAATACACCGAACCGATCAAGAAGATCGAAGCTTTCTTGAAACAGCAACAATGGGACGAAGGTGAAGGCAAGAAACCGGACGACCCGTTTTACGGTGGAGCCGGTTACGGATCCAAAGCCAGGCCCGATCTTTCCAACACAGGCTTTCTGGTCGAAGCTCTGCATGAACTGGGCCGCGATGGGGACGACGAAGCGATTCAACGCGCACTGCTTTTTGTCACCCGCTGTCAGAACTTAGAGTCTCCTCAAAATACGACGCCCAAAGCGGCCAAGGTCAACGATGGCGGTTTCTTTTATACGACCGCCAACGGCGGTGAGAGCATGGCCGGCACCGACGAAAACGGCGGACTGCGCAGTTATGGTTCGATGACTTACGCAGGACTGAAGAGCATGATCTACGCGGGTGTTTCCAAAGACGATCCGCGCGTCAAAGCCGCGCTGAGTTTCTTGGAAAAGAACTACACTGTCGACAATAATCCCGGCATGGGCGGTAGTGGCCACTACTATTACCTGCAAACCATGTCTAAAGCGCTGAAGGCGTTGGGAACTGATTCGTTCCAAGATGGGCAAGGGCAATCGCACACATGGCGCAGTGAGATCGTTAGCAAACTTGCTTCGATGCAGCAACCGAACGGCAGTTGGGTCAACTCCGAGGTTCGCTGGATGGAAGGCGACCCCAACCTGGTCACTGCGTATGCCTTGCTGACTTTGTCAAACTGCAAGTAGGTATTCTCTGCGATCCTCAGCGTCTCAGCGTTTAAAAATAAGAACCTACAAACCACTTAGCCCAGTGGCTAAAGCTACTAGCGATTCCATGTTTAAACGCAGAGTTCGCTGAGAACGCAGAGTTCGCTGAGAACGCAGAGAATACGCTGAGGAAGAATCGTCGACTCTGCGTTTAAGAATAGGGACCTGCGTTACAGCGCTGCGGCGAGGCTGGGGACGCGGGGGTCGGAGGCGGCGGTGAAGGTCTGTTCGATACGCTCGAGACCTTGAGCGACGGCCAGCGTTGAACCGCGGTCAAGTTGATGACCGTAAGACCGTAACTGCTCAACCAACTCCGCGGGTAACGCAGCCTCGTAAGCCAGGGTATTCGGCGACCATTGATGATGGATGCGCGGCGAGCCAATGGCGCTCTCGATGGTTTGCCCCAAGTCGAGCACGCGCACCAGCGTTTGCAAGACGGCGGTTATGATCTTCGGACCGCCCGCAGCACCACAACTCATGCGCAGTTGCCCTTGATCATCCAAGACGATCGTGGGACTCATGCTCGATAACGGGCGTTTGCCGGGCGCTACCGCGTTGGCTTCAGCACCAACCAATCCGAATGCATTGCGCACGCCAGGAGCCAGACTGAAATCGTCCATTTCGTTGTTCAGCAGTACACCTGTTCCAGGCACAACCAGCTTGGATCCAAACGAAGTGTTAATCGTTTGCGTCAAGGCGACTACGTTGCCTTGGTCATCGGCAGTCGTCAAGTGCGTCGTATGTTTGCCGGGCGCGAATAGATCTTCGGTCGAGTTGGGCGGCGTGCCGTGACCAGCTACTTCGGTCACACGTTTCAGATCGATCGCTTTGGCTCGCTCGGCCAGGTAGTCGGCGTCCAGCAACGTTCGCGGCACTTTGGCAAAGTCGGCATCGCCCAGCCAATAGGCGCGATCGGCCATGGCGCGCTTCATCACTTCAGCCAACAAATGCAGCCCCTGAGCGGGCGAGTGCTCGAAGATCGACTTCACATCAAACCCAGTTAACATGCCTAACATCTGCGCGATATGGATGCCACCTGAACTGGGTGGCGGAAAGCCGAAGATGCGTTGGCCTCGATAGCGACTCTCGATCGATGGCCGTTCGGCGACGTAATATTCAGCCAAGTCGTTGGCGCGCAGCACTCCGCCACTGGCCCGCATGAATTTGTCGGTCATCTCGGCAAACGGTCCGCGATAAAACCACTGGCTACCCTTCTCTGCTAACGCCTCGAACGTCTTGGCCAGGTCTGCTTGGACCAACCGCTCGCCCTGCTTGAGAGTTTCACCTTGCGGATTCAGGAACGCGCGAGCAGAATCTGGAAACTTCTTGAGCGTATTGGCATTAGATGCAAACGCGCGTGCCAGTGGCAGGTCGATCGGAAAGCCCCGCGCGGCGATCTCGGCAGCCCCAACCAGCGCCGCTTGCCAACCCTGTCGACCGAAACGCTGCGACAATTGTTCGAGCAAAGCTACCAGTCCAGGAGTGCCCGCCGCCAACGGCCCAGTTTGACTGAGCGCAGGCTCGGGTTGGCCATTGCGCATAAACGTGGCGGGTGACGAGAGCAGCGGAGCGCGCTCGCGCCCATCCAGCGCGAATACTTCGCCTTGGGAGGTGCGAATCAGTGCCAATCCGCCGCCACCTAAGCCTGAATTATGAATGTCGACAACCGATAACATCAACGACGCAGCGACTGCAGCATCAATCGCATTGCCACCGCGTTTGAACTCAGCCAGCGCCGCGCCGGTGGCCAGCGGATGAACCGTGGCCACAACTCCTTTGGTACCACGCGCGACTTTGGCAAGTTCAACGTTGTCCAGTTGGCCAGCGACCCGCTGGATACCTAGGCTCGAAATCATTCCCGAAGCCAACAGTGACGCAGTGAACTGTCGACGATCCATTTCGCTACCTTGAGTTGCTGGGACTTCAGTTGTTCAGAGATAACATGCCTCAACCCAATTCCGCTTTGGGGCGGATCATCAATACCAGGCCGGCTGAGAAAAGTGTAGCTACGGCTACAATTGTGAAAAACACGTTGTCGCCCCAGTTGTTGTCTTTGCACCAACCGTAAATCCAATCAGCAAAGCCGCCGCAGCTGATACTTACGAAGTTCATAATTCCGTATCCCGTGGCCCGCAAATCCGGTCGGGCTATCTGGCTGAGAATCGGCATGTTGTTGCAGTCAAAAAATCCCCAGCCGATACCAAACAGGATCAAGAACAGCACGATCACCGTGACCGATGGTGCATATCCGATGCCCAACAGCGCGGGAACCAGCATGATCATGCCCATCGCACTAACGTTAATGCGACCACGAACAGTCCGACGCATCAGCGTGTCAGCCAACAGGCCACCCAAAAAGGCACCGATCAGAGCGGCGATGTTGACGTATACGGTGGCATAAACGCCGGCAGCGCCTTGTGTCAGATGAAAACGATCTTTCAGAATCGAAGGCATCCAATCCTTGACCACCCAGCCCGCGATGGCTGGCAGGGTGAAGTAGAGCACCAGGAAATAAAACGATGGATTAGTGAATAGATCACTTAGCCGGCCGCGGCGATTGGGCTGGTGCTCATCGTTGGCGGAGGTGATGGCCAACAGGCTCTTGGGCACATCGCGGAGCATCAAGAGTAGCGGCAAAGAATAAACAACGCCCACGGCCCCGGCTATAAAGAACGTCCTTCGCCAACCCAACATCGGTGAATCCGCGGCGTACCCGGTAAAGCCGCCCAGAATCAGTGCCGTATAAATGGCCGTTTGATGGATGCCGATCGCCCGCGAACGCGTAGCCCGCGTGTGATAATCGGCAATCAATGCCAAGGCGGCGGGAATGTAAAAAGCTTCGCTAATGCCCATTAAAGCTCGGGCCAGCAGCAATTGATTAAACGTGGTGGCTTGACCGGTCAAGCAAGTGACCAGGCTCCACACAAACAGGCTGGCGCAAATGATCCAGCGTCGCGAATATCGATCGGCAAAGTATCCGCCAAATGGACTAAGACCTGCATAGACCCATTTGAAGCTAGCGAGCATGATGCCCCAGTTCGCTTGCAGAGCGATCGATGGAATTTCATCCATGATCGAACTCTTCATCGTCGCTATCATCTGCCGATCCAAGTAGTTCAGCAGCGCTACGGGCCAGAGCAGCATCACGACGGTCCAGATGTAGCTCGTCTTGGTAATCTCGCGATCGTCGGTGGGCATAATAAAACTTCAAACGGCGGCGGCAATACGCGACGATTAATTATGGCGACTGATTATGGGGATGACTGGTGGAGAGGATCGATCAGTCCAGCTTGATCCAATCTTTGGAAGCTTGATCATGCGGAACTGGAGGGCTAGCGCGCCTTTGGGCCAGGTGAGGCATCCAGAGTGCCTTGTCGACCAGTTCCAACAATTCGTGCGGATCGAGCGAACGCAGCGCGCAGTAGACACCACCTTGAGCCTGCAAGCTAGCGGCCCAGTGACTGGACATCTGTGGCACCAGAAAAATGATGGGAATCTCACGATGAGCTTCGACCGATCGCAATCGCGATGCGAACTCACAGCCCTGCTCCAGTTGATCAATCCCCAAGACAATCAAGTCGATCGTCTCGCGCTGGAGCGCTTGTTGGGCGACTTCTTCGGTTCGCGCCAGCGTGGCTCGATGTCCTTGCAGGTCCAGAGCCGCACCGATGGCCGTCAGTAACAACGCGTCGGCTTCGATGACCAGAACGTTGGCAGTTGTATGTGCTTTGTGAAATCGTTCCATATGTTCTAACCGCTGCTGTTCTACCAAGGGAAGGCTTCAACAAGCCAAGTTTGCGCTGCCGGTAGGCCTCGCCTGACCGTTAGCCTATCGCTAAAATCCTGTTGAAGTCGACACTGAAAACGTCGAACGCACCAATTTTTAATCCCTTCCATTGAATTTAAGACCGCCAGCATGAACCAGTCGCCTGACCCAGCCACTTCCGGTGAACCGCAGCCTCGCAACGTGCTCCAAGCTGCACGATTGAACAAGCTGCGCAAAATCGAGGAGTTAGGTGTCGATCCATGGGGCGGATATTTCCCTAATCGCGCCATGATCCGCGACGCACGCGCCCAAAGCGATGCCATCAAGTACCGCCTGGCTGATGGTCAAGAGCTCGCCCTGCCCGATTTCGAAGCAACTAGCCAGCCGATAGACTACCGCAAGTGGAAGTCGGATCAAGGGAGCGGCGAAGAGATTGGCCCAAATGTTCGCGTAGCCGGCCGAATCGTGCTCATGCGCCCCACCGGTAAACTGGTCTTTATCAACCTCCGCGATTGGACCGGCGACGTTCAAATTTTCATCGGCAAAGCCCAAGTCGGCGAGGCCGATTTCGAACTGGCTGGGCACTTCGATCTGGGCGACTGGATCGGCGTGGATGGCCGACTGGGGCGCACCAATACCGGCGAGTTAACGGTGTTTGCCGAAAAGCTACACTTTATGTGTAAGACGATGGAGCCACCACCGGAGAAGCATGCGGGCTTGAGCGATCCTGAAATGCGCCAACGTCAGCGCTATCTCGATTTAACCTACAACGAAGGCGTACTCGAGACCTTCTTGAAGCGCACCAAGATCGTGCAAGCCGTCCGCGACACACTCAATCGTCGCGGTTACTGCGAAATCGAAGGCCCCACGCTCCATACCATTGCAGGTGGTGCCGCTGCTCGACCATTCCTGACCCACCACAACGCGCTCAATATGCCCCTGTTCCTGCGCATCGCCCTCGAACTGCACCTCAAGCGTTTGTTGGTCGGGGGCATGGAACGTGTCTATGAACTAGGACGCGTGTATCGCAATGAAGGTATCAGTCCGCGCCACAATCCAGAGTTCACCATGCTCGAATCGTATGAGGCCTTTGCCAATTACGAAGTGATGATGGACTTGACCGAAGAGATTATCTGCAACTGCTTAAAGGCAACCGGTCAAGGCTACAAGGTTGTATGGAACGACAAACCCATCGACTTTACGCCACCCTTCCGCCGCGCCAAGTATAACGACCTGTTCAAGGAATCGACCAAGCTCGATCCATACGATACCGCTGGCATCGCGGCCTTGCACCGCCGCCTAGGTATGGATCCTACTGGCAAACATCCCGATGTGATCAAGAGCGAGGTCTTCGAAGAATTGTGCGAAGAGAGCCTGACGGATCCCACCTTTGTCATCGATTACCCAGCCAGCATCTGTCCCTTGACCAAGCGCAAGACCAGCGACCCAGCAGTGGCTGAACGTTTCGAACTGTTTGTCCATGGCATGGAACTGGCCAACGCCTATACCGAACTGAACGACCCACTGCTGCAAGAAGAACTCTTCCGCACTCAGTTGGACGGTCAAGCCGAAGAGGATTCGATGGCCAAGATGGACCACGACTTCGTGCTGGCTTTGCGCAACGGCATGCCACCAGCTGGAGGATTGGGAATCGGTATCGATCGTTTGATTATGCTGCTGACCGATTCACGCAGCATACGCGACATCGTCCTATTCCCGCTCCTAAAACACGTGGACTAAATAACCGGTTGCCACCGTAGCCACCGTAGCCACCGTCGCCAGACGGTGGTCGCGCTGCACCCAAAATCTCCAATCGTCAATCTTCAATCTTCAATCTTCAATCTCAATTCCCAACTGTTCGCATTGGTCCAACACTATGGCTCGATCGATTTTTGTTTTGCTAACGCAGGCAGCAGCAAAGTAACCGAAGGCGCGGCATAGCTCGCCGCGCACATGATGTCGGTGGTTATCCGGTACATAGCCCGGTCGCGGGACATGGCGAAAGAAGACCGGGTCGATATCGATTGCTTGAGCCTTTTGTTGGGCCAGCATCGCTTGAAAGCGTTCTTCGTAACTATCGATGACGCCTAAGCAATGCGCTACTTCGCCAGCCCAGAACTGGATCTGGGCTGCGTGGCCGCACAGCAGGTCGGATGGCAAACTGGCCATTCGCATGAGTTGTGCCGTTAACTGATGCGCTATCGCCAAAGTGTATTCGGTAACGGTAGCGCCTCCAGTGAACTGACCGTCATTGGTCCACGCCTGGTATTAATCAGCCCGCGAACCACGGCTGGGACCCGATCTGCCTCCGCCGCCAGGTTTCGCACTGCGTGGTTTGCCGCTGCGCGAATCGCGAGCGAATCGACCACCCGTTTTTCCGCCACCCTGACCATCATACCCGCGGTAGCCGCCACGACTACCACTGTATTGCGGCCGTCGCACGCGCGAGCGTTTTTCAGGGACCGAAAGATCGACAAAACGTTCCAGCGAATGATCTGGGCAAGTCGGGATCGATTCTTCCAGCACGCGTTCGATGGCTGTCAATTGCTTGACTTCCAGTGGACAACAGAAGGCAATCGCTTTACCGGCCGCCCCGGCTCGACCGGTACGGCCGATGCGATGCACGTACGTTTCCGGCTCTTGTGGCAAGTCAAAGTTGAACACGTGGGACACGGCTTCAACGTCGATACCGCGAGCGGCCAAGTCAGTGGCTACTAACACTTGAGGCCGCGCTGACTTGAATCGCGCTAGAATGCGTTGCCGCGCATTCTGACTTTTGTTGCCGTGCATTGCCTCGGCTTCGATACCCGACTTGGTCAAATACTCGGCAATGCGATCGGCCCCGTGTTTGGTTCGCGCAAAGACGATCGACCGAGTTCCGCCATCGCGCGGCATCAGCTTGACCAACAGTCGACACTTGTCTTTCTGTTGCACGAAGCACACCTTTTGTTCGATCAAATTCGTGGTCTCTTCGACCGGCGCAATGCTGACGCGCACTGGATCTCGCAACACTCTACCGGCGAGTTCCTCCAATGGTCCGGGCATAGTGGCCGAGAACATAACGTTCTGGCGCTTGGCCGGCAGTACATGCGTAATACGTTTCATGTCGGGCAAGAAACCCAAATCGAACATGCGATCGGCTTCGTCCAGGATAAAGACTTCGATCGCCGACAGGTCGACCAGGCCTTGATTCATCAAATCGACCAGGCGCCCCGGTGTGGCCACGATAATGTCAACACCATGGCGTAGTGCTCGCTCTTGATGGATTTGGTTTATGCCACCGACAATCACTGTTTGTCGTAGGCCGATGCCTCGACCGTAGATGCGCAGGCTATCTTGGATCTGGATCGCCAATTCGCGCGTCGGAGCCAGAATCAGGGCGCGGGGTGGCGTGGCGGCAGCCGGTGGCCGGTTGATTCGCTGGCCACGATGGTTGCGCGCTGGCTTGCCGCGCTCAAGGGATTGTGTAGGTGACTGTGTGCTTTGGGCCGCCGGTGCCTCATCGTTCAGTCGGCTACCGGCCAAACGCACGATCAGCGGTAACGAGAACGCTGCCGTCTTGCCGGTGCCGGTTTGGGCCGAGCCCAATAAATCCCGTCCAGTCAACAATACAGGAATCGACTCAGCCTGGATGGGAGTCGGCTCAGTGTAACCTTCCTCAGCCAAAATGCGCAGGATCTTCGCAGGCAGCCCTAGGGCGTCAAAATTCATACCGGTCCTTTTCTTTTCTTGTGGGGAGTGCTGAAGCGCAGCTTGAGCCTTTACAGACACCACGGTAGACGCGATTCTGGGGGCCAAGTCGGGCTGGCCAAAACTCAAATCGAGCTTCAGCACTCCACCGCTTGGGGCAATAATTCCCAGGACCGAAGGGTTCGGCGCTTAAAAGGAAGCGCACTAGAAGGGCCATTGGACCGGGGCTTAATCCAATGGTCAGATTGTTTCATCATCTGCCTAAGGGATTCAACAGCCCTCAATGTATGCCAAACTCCCCGAACCGTCAAAGGCAAACATTGTTGGAGAAAACACTAATAATGGAGTACAATGTAGTGGACAGCTCCTCAACGCCAGTCGCTATATATAGTCGACCTAGTCTCCTCCTAGTCACCAAACTCCTGGTCCGCTGAGCCTGCCTGTGGCTCGGGCCCCCATTTTATGGGGGCGGCTTCGTATCATCGCGCTTAGAGGTTTCCCGAGTAATGGTGGACCGAGAACCATCGCGAAGCAATCCAGACGATCCGTCGCTCGACGATTGGGACGAGCTGACGGAACCTATCGCCGCTGAAAATGTCGCCGAAAGTGTCGCGCTGGATTTGGATCTTTCAGCTGCGATCAGTGAAACACTGGCCGCCGTCGGACCAGCTGCCGCCGCACCTGCCAATCCGCATCTCGACTCCGCCGAACTTATCAAAGCCGTAGCGGTCACCGCGCCAGTTGGCGCACAACCAGCTCAGCCAGCCCAGACATCTCATCCAGCCCCAGTGACGCCCAGCAAGTCTCCAGTGGATTTAGCACCGGTCGTCCCGACCAACCTGGCGCCTCCCGTCTCGATGCTCAGTCGGCTGGCCATGTTTCGAACTGTACCGAGTTGGTTGATCAGCATGATGCTGCACGTGGCCATCTTGATGACGCTGGCAGCGATTCAAATTGAACCGGTTCGCGATGCCATCGGCATCATGATGACCGCCGTATCGAACGAAGATACTCCAGGCATCGAAGATAGTTTGGAGATGGCTGCTCCGATCGATAATGTGCCCGCCTCTGCGGCCAGCGCCGAATCGGCGCTGGCTAGCGCATCGGATGTTGTGACCTCAGCGGAGATGGCTTTGCCCGATACAGGCAGCCTGGCTAATCCACTGGAAGTGACTGTCGACGTGGGCAAGATTGGTAGCGTGGTCGATAACGTCGTACCCAGCACAGCGCTCAACGCGTCGGCCGGTCGTCTCTCGTCGTCGCTCTCCGGACGCGGCACCGGTTCGATGAAGAGCGAACTAATCGAACGCTATGGCGGAAATGCGGCTAGCGAAAAATCGGTCGCCATGGGATTGAAATGGTTGGCCGACCATCAAGATCGCAGCGGCGGTTGGACCTTTGCTCATTCGGCCGTCTGTCGCGGCAAGTGCGAAGACGACGGAGATATACCTGATGCGGTCAACGCGGCAACTGCTTTGGCGCTGCTGCCGTTTTTAGGAGCTGGGCAAACGCATTTAGATGGCAAGTATAAAACGACGGTCCAAAAGGGCTTGAACTTTCTGATCAGCCGGATGGAGGTTAGCAAAGGTGATCCGCCGCGCGGTTCGTGGCATGAGAAAGATGGATCGATGTACTCACACGGCTTGGCATCAATTGTCGTGTGCGAAGCATACGCCATGACGCGCGATCCGGGACTACTGCAACCGGCGCAGCTGTCGATCAATTACATCTTGTTCGCTCAAGATCCGATCGGCGGAGGTTGGCGTTATGCTCCCAAACAACCGGGCGATACCAGCGTTGTGGGGTGGCAGTTGATGGCGCTCAAGAGCGGCGCGATGGGTAACCTGGCTGTACCCAGCGATACATTTCGCCTGGCCAATGCGTTTCTGGATAGTATGAGCGTCAATGATGGTGCCTACTACGGCTACGACGTACCCACAGCCAGTATCGAAGGTCGTCAAGCGACCACGGCCGTAGGATTATTGTGCCGCATGTATTTAGGTTGGTCAAAAGACCGCGCTGGCATGAAAGAAGGCGTGGCTTATTTGGCCAAGCGTGGCCCAGACGTCAGCGACCTGTACTACTCCTACTATGCAACCCAAGTGCTACGACAACATGGCGGTGCCGAGTGGGAAGCGTGGAATCGTGCTATGCGCGACGGTTTGATCGGTTCCCAGGTGACAACTGGCCATGCAGCGGGCAGTTGGTACACCGCCGCTGGACATAATCTCAAGGGTGGCCGACTCTACTGCACAGCCCTCAGCACCATGATTCTGGAAGTCTACTACCGGCACATGCCGCTCTACTCCGACAAATCGTCCGACGAAGAGTTCGAGTTCTAGCTACGCCCACGTAGCCGAGTCTCTCCGAGACTCGTGGATGGCTAGTATGGTTCGCGGATCTAGCTAGGCAGTCATCGGTCCACCGAGCAAGCTCGGTGGTGCCGGAGGTTTGGTCGACGTTAGCGTTTTCGCGCCGGAGTTGGTTATGCCGAACTATGCTGCGAAAGTCAGTTCAGCCTACAACTCAAGCGAAGTGATCCGGGAATTTATCGCGGCGTCTTGCGTAGCGCATTGCCCCCTCCCGCAGACGAAGGCTAAACGCCTCGTCTGCGACCTCCCCCGCTTCGCGGGAGAGGTGACAGTCACCTCTCCATGCGCAGCATGGGGAGGTCGAATCGAGCCGTGCGAGATTCGGGAGGGGTCTGGGCAGTGGAGGTGGTTAGTACCGCAAGAGTCTTGCGTAGCGCATTGCCCCCTCCCGCAGACGAAGGCTGAACGCCTCGTCTGCGACCTCCCCCGCTTCGCGGGAGAGGTGACAGTCACCTCTCCATGCGCAGCATGGGGAGGTCGAATCGAGCCGTGCGAGATTCGGGAGGGGTCTGGGTAGTGGAGGTGGTTAGTACCGCAGAAGTCTTGCCTAGCGCATTGCCCCCTCTCCCGCAGACGAAGGCTGAACGCCTCGTCTGCGACCTCCCCCGCTTCGCGGGAGAGGTGACACACACAACTGACTTAAAAGCTGTATGATCTCAAGTGGCGAAGGCGGGCCCCATCGCTTTAATATTGCTTTATGTGTAAAGTAATGCGGCCAGCGATCGCCGCCGTTCTTCGTCGGGGTACCAGAACATTATGGATGCATGCGCACCGATCTACTTGCTTCCTGGAATGAGCACGGGATACCCTGTCTACGCTCGGTTACTTCCGTTATTACCGCGTGCTTCCGTCGTCAATTTCTTGCCCGCTAATCACCGGGAATCCCTGGTCACGTACGCTCAGCGCATGGCGCAGACCCTGCCAGCTGACAGTTTCATTGTTGGCGTTTCTTTTGGCGGCATGGTGGCTCTTGAGGTTTCGCGAGTCCTCCGGCCGCTGGGCTGCGTTCTCATTTCATCGATTCGTCACCCCTGCGAACTTCCTCCTTGGTTCCGCGCTTGTCGCGTCATTGGCGGACCAGCTTGCTCCTCCATGATGAAAATTGCAGGGTGGCTTGCTACGTGCGTTCCTCGATCCGTACGCGCGACGTCGACCTTACGCGTAACCAAACTGGCCGAACCTCACGGTCGTTGGCAGCGCTGGGCGACCGCTGCAGTGCTCGATTGGCAACCGCCAGCTAGATTTGATGCATGCCCGCTAATCCACATCCATGGCTGCGCTGACACCACATTCCCAATTCGATACACTCACCCGGATATCAGCATCCCTGGCGGATTACATGCTCTACCAGTTTCTCATCCAATTGAAACCGCAGCCGCAATCCGGACGTTTATGGAAACGGTATAAACAAACGCGTGGGCGCTTGTTAATGCAATAAATGGTACGATGAACCGTCCATGCCAATGGTCAATCGTACGCGGCATTCGTGGGATCTCCGCCGCTCGCCAATCTTTGACCAATAGGAGCAATACGATCGATACGCAGCATCAATGCCCCAAGTGTTCCAGCCCAATGGAACAAGGTTTGATTTTGGATCGCAACCTGATCTCGGCTGTGCCTAGCTATTGGGTTCCGGGGGACTGGTCTGAGCCCAAGGTTGACCTAAATCTCGAACGATACATGGCCAGACTCGGCGAGGTGTTTTCTCGTTTGGCCGAACGAAAGTCACGCAAGTCCATCGGGATCCGGGTTCAAACGTTTCGATGTACGAAATGCGGATTTTTGGAATCGTACGCGCGCGACGAATCTGATAGCGCTGCGAGCTGAAGCAGATCCAACGCCGCAAGGGCTAAATTCTGAGATCCAAGGCCGCTAACAAGATCATAGGGGGAGCGAAGATTTTATGCAAACTGCAAAGCACGAATGGGGCGCGGAGTTGATCTGTCTACGTCCGGCAACGCCGGACGTTCGAGCCATCGCTGCCGAGGTTTATATTCGCACCTGCCGAACCAATTTCGATGCGCCTGGCTTTTGCATAGTCGATGTTGGCTCTGCCATGGAGTCAATCGAGTTTCGGCAACTGATGGTTGACATCAAAGGTGAAATGGCCAGCCTACATCGATCACGAACAGATGAAACGCTGATTTACGTTTCTGCTGCCCGCTTCGATCAACAGGAATCCACCAAGCCACATCTCGATGGCGGTCCTGATGAGTGCTTCCTGATGCTGGGTTATGAGCCAAGCGAGATAGCCTCCGAAATCGAGATAGCCGATTACGCACGTTGCGCCTTTGATCGCGGTTTGTCCCCGAAAGATTTCATGGCCAAACACAATCCCATGTTCAAAACGGGACGTGATTGGCTGGAGTCCTATAGTACGCGTATCCCCTGCTTCTCGAACCGCAATTTTCAGATCGTCTGCATCAACAACTCATCGTCTGCATACTCTGACGATGGTAGCAATTGGCAAGGGACCCTTCACACTGCAACCATACAATCGCCGAACGAATCCACGCGGCGGGTGATCAATTCGACGATGATTGCACGAGCGCCAGCGACCTCGCCGGACTTGATTGATGATTCGGCACTACACTACTTTGTTCATACTTCCGAGGTTAAGCGCCGTGGTTACGACAAGCGGCATTTGGAAGACGACAAGTGACTGGCGAGTTGATGGAAAATGCTAAGCAATTTGTTGCTGAATCGGCGCGGAGTTTTGCTGGTCGATGCACTGGGTGCATCCGCAACGGCATTTACCACCATCTACATTTTGGCAGTTGGACGAATCGATACGGGGTTGCCTGCGGAGCTGCTATACACAATGGGAGCAGTGGCTGCGTGCTTCGCCTGTTTTGATGTTGCAGCGCTGAGCCTAAGCTTTAATCCTTCGTTCGCTCTACGCATAATCGCTTTTGCAAATTTGAGTTACTGCGTGGCGGCTGTCGTTTCTCTGTCACTGTACGGGGCATCTGTAACCAGCCTGGGACTTGTTTACTTTGGCATTGAAATCCCTATCGTGATAGCCTTGGCCATCTGGGAGTTCTGTCTTGCGGCTCGCCAGGCGGACGCGTGACGTATGGAATCCTGCCCGGCGATTAGGCAGAGGAATTCACCCTCCCGAGCGCACGGTCGGTCGAGTATTTGGTTAGCAGGTTCCAAATTAGAAACGCAGAGAAGCTGAGAATCGCAGAGAAGACCGAACTCGGATGATTCACTCGAACGGGTCTTCTCTGCGGACTCTGCGAACTCTGCGTTTTAAAACGAACGGCCAGGCGTCCAAAGTCTGGCGACTTCGGCTACGTCGCAAGACCACCTTTCCCCGAGACTATGTCCGTGCTTCGCAGCGGTATTTGGCTCAGGAGGACCTTCGCCCTCCCGACATGCGTAAACGAAGCAAGGTGGATTCAGCTTCGACCCAGAAGCCTCACCACCTTGCAACCGTATTGGTTTTTCGATCGTCGACGATCCGCTTGGACTAGAACGTCCAGTTCAGACCCAGGTCGACGCCTTGGAACCACATCGATCCGTCGCGATAGTTGAACACTGGCGTCGCAGCGGCTGGACCACCTTGAGCTTGGGTCAGATCGATATTTGGATCGATCTGATTGCCGGCCAGTGCAACCTTCGAGATGTACAAGAAGGTGTACCCTGCCGAGAGAGATAGGTTGTCGCGAATTCGCAATCCACCTTTGACTCCCAGTTCTGGGATGAAGGCAAACGTGTCGCGAGTCACCGTTCCAATATTGCTCTGTTGAGAGTAGATACCACCCGCAGTATTCACGGGAACACCAGCAGGTTGAGTCACCACAGTGTTACCACTGATGTTGGCAACTTGATGCATGTTACCAAAGCTGACTTTGGTCAATGTGCTAAGGCTGATGCGCGAGCGTGAGACCGTATTGGTCAAACCGATGTGACCACCATGGAAAGTGTTTTCCGTGTTGAACAGGTCATTGGTAACAAAGGTAGTGCCGTCCGGAATCAAGTTACCGGTGTTCAAGTCGGTCGAGTTGGTCGAGATACCCAGCGAGTCTTTCATTCGCAGATAGGTATAGCCACCTAGCAGATCAATTTTGTGATCCTTGGCACCGCTGACGAGCAAGCGGAGGGAAGGCTCAGCTGCGATCAAATCCAGTTTGCTAGTGATGGAAGCTGTGCCACTGGCTACTGGCAGGCCGTTATTGAAGGCCACCAAGTAGGAATCGGGCAAACCGATGATCGTATTGATGAACGGCAAGCCAACACTTTGGCCGGCCAGACCGTCACCGCTGGCGGAGAAAGTATCGCTGCTGCGATACAGTCCAAACACGCGGCCGCTGATGCCGACTTGTTTTTCGCGTCCGAAGTACATGCCACCGGAGAGTCGATAACCGGGCATTAAACCTGAGTCGACTCCATTGTCAGGGCCACCCAAGACTGTGGTGACGCCGCCGGGGCCACCGGCAACTGGCAGAACGCCAGCCGGAGCGGTGGTCAGTAGTGGTGGCACATCGCGTTTTTGTCCCCACCACAACAGCGTTTCGGCGCCGAACCACAGGTTGCTACCGCAGGAGCTGCAACCACAGCTGCTACCGCAGCCGCCGCCACAACTGGATCCGCAACCGTCGCCGCAGCTGGCGTCGAACGATCCGCTCGACGCATCATAGCTGGTGGCGCTAGGTGCGATTTCTTGCATACCTGGATCGTACTGGACCATCCGGTATGGGTTTTGGCCTCCGCTCACGGCAACGGCGGGTACAGCATCACCGATGTGTCGGCTGGCATTGCGGGATGCCGATGCTGTCGAAGCCGGAACGGGGGCCTTGGTTTGCGCGGCTGCACTTCCCAGCGTCACGCCTGATAATAGCAAAGTCAAAAACAGTTTTCGAATTCTCATAATTGGTTCTCGCTGGTCGGAGCAAGCGTTAGGGTCGTTACAAGTAGATCGGACTGATTCAGCCGTACTTAGAGCAAAAAAGTCAGAACCGACACTTTCTGTGTAGCTTGCGCAGCTTTACAAACAGTCGTTTTTGATTGGCTTGGCAGACAACTGACAGATATCGCTTAGAATGAAAGCATGGTCCCCTGACCAGCTAAACCCACGGATAACAGAGACTATGAACAACCCTGCGTCTGACCGCACACCGTCGAGCGACTCTGCCGGTCCATCCAATCTCATTCCCCTGCCCGCAGGCGTGGGCGCCGATACGCCGGGACAGTCGACCGCGTCGCCCGAAACCAAAGAGTTACTCAGTAAACCACTAGCGGTTAAGTTGCCGGGCCAGCCGCGTGTGGCGGCTGGTTGGAAGATACCCGGTGCGAGTTCGCTGAAGATTCGCAAGTGGATGGGCACCGTGGCACAGGTCGCGGCGCTCGAGCCACAGCGGCAACGTATGGACGAGAGTCAACTGCGCAAAGAAAGCCTCTCACTGCGTTATCGCGCGATGAGCGGCGAGACGTTGGCTAGCTTGTTGCCCGAAGCCTTCTCGCTGGTGCGTGAAGCCGGACGGCGGGCGTTGAACATGCGGCACTTCGATGTGCAGTTGCTAGGTGGTGCTGCCCTGTTTGATGGCTGCATCGCAGAGATGCAGACAGGTGAAGGTAAGACGCTCACCGCTACGCTACCGCTGTTTCTACATTCCTTAGTCGGCAACGGAGCTCACTTGGCTACCGTCAACGACTATCTGGCCGAACGCGATGCGGACTGGATGTTGCCCATCTATCAACTGCTGGGCGTAACGATCGGCAAGGTCCTTACGGATCACGATTCGGATGCGCGGCGCAAGGCTTACGCGTGCGACATCACTTATGGAACTGCCAAAGAGTTCGGTTTTGATTTTCTGCGTGATCGATTGCTCTTGAGAGCCCAAGGCCGAATGACCGGCGACTTTTTGGGTGAAGGCAGCGCCGAGCGTTGGACCAGCCGAGGTGATCAACCCGTGCAGCGCGGGATGCACTTTGTGCTGGTCGACGAAGCGGACAGTATTCTGATCGATGAAGCTCGTACGCCACTGATCATTGGTTCGCTGGGCGATGAAACTCGCGAAGCGGTCATTGCCACCTACGCCTGGGCTGCTGAACACGCGGACAAGTTCGTACTGAAAGAGCATTACACCTTAGAAGAAGATACGCGCAAAGTCGAACTCAATGGCAAAGGTCGACAACTAGTGCGCAGTTTGCCGCGCAATGAAGTGATGCGCTTGGTTCCTTTGGTCGATCTATATGACTTCATCGAACGCGCCATCAAAGTTCTGAACGATTTTCATCTCGACCGACAATATGTGATTCGCGATGGCGAAATCGTTATCGTCGATGAGTTTACAGGGCGATTGGCCGAAGGTCGCAAATGGCGCGATGGTATTCACCAGGCTATCGAAGCCAAAGAAAAAATCGAGATCACTGTACCTACCGGCCAGGCTGCTCGGATCACTATTCAAGACCTCTTCTTGCGCTACAAGTCGCTGGCCGGTATGACCGGTACCGCTTCAACCAGCGCGCCGGAAATGGCCAAGATCTATAAGACACCAGTGGTGCTAGTGCCTACCAATCGACCTCCCCAACGTGTCCGCTTGCCCGACCGAGTGTATGGCACGATGTTGGACAAGTTCAAAGCAATCGTCGAAGAGACTCAGCAGATGTATGGTAAGGGCCGACCTGTCCTGATTGGCACACGATCGATCGACAAGTCGCTTGTTCTCTCGCAACTACTGAAGCAAGCAGGTATACCGCACGATGTGCTCAATGCCAACGAGATCGCCCGCGAGGCCGAGATTGTCAGCAACGCCGGTCTGCGGGCAAAGGTAACAGTGGCTACGAACATGGCCGGTCGTGGTACCGACGTGAAACTTTCACCGGGCGTGAAAGAGTTGGGCGGGATGCACGTGATTTGTACCGAACTGCACGATGCGGCACGTATCGATCGCCAGTTGATTGGTCGTTGCGGTCGCCAAGGTGATCCGGGTTCGTACTGTCAATATCTATCGTTGGATGACGAGATCCTGCGTTCTGGTTTTGGTATGAAACGTTACGATCACTTGATGAAACTTGGCAAGGGTCAGTCAGGTCCGTTTCACTCGTACAGTCCATTGTTCCGTAAAGCGCAACGTCGAGTGGAACGCAAACATTTCCGCGACCGCATGATGCTGCTGCACCATGAACGCGAACGCACCCGCATCCAGCGTGAAATGGGCCAAGACCCCTATCTAGACACAGCCGAGTAAGCCGCCAACTGTAGAGCAGCTGTCCTCAGCTGCTCCGCACCCTCTAACAAAATCTCGACCGACCTTGTGCCCGGGAGGGCGAAGGCTCCTCCTGAGCCAAACACCGCCACGAAGAACGGGCATAGATCACGGCGACCAATCGGACCGTATCAATAGAACCATCATCTTTTTGCCCAACAATCTTTCTGCCCACCTTCTTCCCCCGGAACAATGTCCGTGCTTCGGTTCGGTGTTGGGCTCAGCAGGAGCCTTCGCCCTCCCGGACATTCGGTCGGAAGCAGATATGGTTAGAGGGTTCTGAGCAGCTGAGGACAGCTGCTCTACACGCCAAAGAAATCGGAAATCGACCTACAACTGCGCGGGTGGATCTTGTACTGTCCCGAAGGCACTAGCGTCCGGGCCTAGAGTGCAAAGTTCCCACCTTACCTAAGCTTCGCATGATTCGCTTGTTTCCAGCCACCATCCAACTCAACTCATCGCGCGCAACTGCTGGTAGGGGCCAGCTGTGGAGCGTTGCGCTTGCATTGTTGATTTTGCTAGCTGTTCACGGCTGTGGGACTACCAAAACTTTTACGGCCACCGAACAGTTGTTGGTTAGCGACGCCATCGACACGACGGTGGCCAAGATCGATTTTCGTCCGCTTACTGGCCACAAAGTCTTCTTGGACAACTCCTACATGCCCAGTCAAAAGGGCGTGCCCACACCCAGTCCATCGCTTGTACATAGTGAGTATGTTACAAGTAGCCTGCGGCAGCAACTGATGGCGGCTGGAGTCTATGTGTGCGAAAAACGTGAGGAGGCTGACATCATTGTCGAAGCTCGGCTGGGTGCGATGGGCTTTGATGGGCACGCGATTACCTACGGCTTGCCATCGAGCAGTTCATTCTCAACCGCCGCCAGTTCGCTAGCCGGGGCGCCGTTTATTCCGCTCTTGCCCGAGATATCTTTTGCCAAGAAGGAAGCCAAACAAGGAGCTGCCAAGTTGGCGCTCTTTGCTTATGAACGTCAATCGTTGCAACCCGTGTGGCAATCCGGCATTGCGCGGGCTGGTAGTTCGGCGCGCGATACGTGGGTCTTAGGGATGGGGCCATTGCAGTACGGAACGATCTACGAAGGCACTCGTTTCGCCGGTAGCCGCATGTTTGGCAAAGCGGTGGGTAAGCTTGTGCCGCATGAGGACGACGAGCCTGAGGAGTTGGTCGATTACAAACGCTCGCAAGTCTTCACCAAACTTGCCAATTCAGATGAGGAAACACCTGGAACAGAAACCGTCAAATCGCCCGAGCCTGGCCAACCTGTTACGCCAGCCACCGCTACTGCGCCGGCCGCTTCACCGGCGGGCGCCACACCGGCACCTGCTTCCGCGGCAGTCACACCGGCTAGTAACGCTAATCCAACCAGCGCGGTCCCCAAACCTCCACCAGCCGCAGGTGCCTCGCAGCACTTGGATGACACTTCAAAGAAGTGATCTTGTGCTGCTTCTCTGGATAACCTACTGAAACTATGGCATCGAGCTTTATGCCAGATGCCAGCCAGTTTCACCAGCCTGTGAGTTATTCACATGCTCGCGCTGGCACATGGATCCCATGCGAAAGGAAGCGCTGCTGGATATGGGTACGGCTACGTCAACCACCAACTTAACGCTACCGCAGCTGCAAGAACTAGCCAACGATTCCGCCGCCACGCTCGGAAACCTCGAGGCAGTGCTAATGAGCTTGCGCAGTTCGGATGACGAGATTGTCAACTGGGCGTGTGAAGCACTTGAGAATTGTGGCACGCCAACGGTTCAATCACTACCCACGTTGCAGAAGCTGATCACGGCTGATGAATCGGCTGTGGCCATCTGGGCTTGCAAGCTGACCGCGCGCTTGGCTCAGGACGCTGCAGCAGTCGAATCGCAACTGGCTGTAGCTCTGCGGCCCGATCAGGAGCCACTGCTGCGTGAAGAAGCGGCCAGAGCGCTGAGCATGATTGGCCCGCTCACTGCAAGCACGACAAATTTACTGGAGCAGGCTGCCAAGGATGGTAGTCCCAGACTGAAACGCATTGCTTCGGCTGCCCTGGGCCGATAGTGCTCAACGGTTCAACCCGCAAAGAACCAACCATTATGCGAGCAGGACGTTCGCGATCCAAGCGTCGAAAACCCAGCACTCTTTCGCGGATCAGCGAATTAGTCGACCCGTTGCAAGGAGGCGATGGGATGCGCCGAGTACCGTTCTTTCCAATGCTCATTACAGTCCTGATCTCCATCGGTGGCTACCTGGGCTGTCAACCGCCACAAGAAATCGTCCAACAAGTTGGACAGCAAGTTGAACAGCGCGTCACGGAAGAAATTGGACGCGTCGGTCAACAGATACAAAACGGTGGCGGGTTACTGCCTGGCGGATTAGTTCCTGGTGGTCTATTGCCTGGTGGCACAGTTCCTGGAGGAATGTCACCGGACGGACAAATTCCGGGCGTACCCGTATCGACTGGGCGCAATGTGCCGCTGACCAATACGCAGGTCATGCCCATCCCCCAACGAACCCAAGCCACTATCCTCATCGGTTCGTTCAACATGCAAAGACTGGGCCCGAGCAAATTGGCCAATCCTACGGTCATGCAGTACTTTGCCAACATCATCCAACGCTTCGATGTGATCGCCCTGCAAGAAATCACGAGCAAAGACCAGACGACGCTTTCTCAGTTGCTGCAATATGTCAACGCTAGCGGAGGTCGATACAGCTACGTCATCAGCGAACCGGTTGGTCGCAGCATTTATCTCGAGCAATATGCATTCGTCTTCGATACGACACGTGTCACTACACGCCAAGATGCATGTTTTGTGATGCGTGATGAGGAAGATCTGTTGCACCGCGAGCCGTTCGTAGGTCGCTTTGCCACTTTGGCCCCGAATCCCTTTGGGTTTGTGCTGATCAACATGCATACCGACCCGGACCTGGTAAATGAAGAGCTCAATACATTGGCCAGCGTCTATATCAACGTGTCCAACTTCTTCTACCAAGGAGCCTATCCCGAGGACGACATTATCCTGCTGGGCGACCTGAATGCTGATCCCAAGAATTTCCGTAACCTGGCGAACGTACCTAACTTGCTACCCACGATTGTGGGCTTGCCCACCAACTTCACTCGCACCAAAACCAACGATAACATTCTGGTCAATCGCGCGGCCACGCGCGAATTCACCGGCAGGTCGGGTGTCTTTGATCTGCAGACAGCTTACAACATCAGCCAAGAACAAGCCAAGCTGATCTCGGACCACATGCCCGTATGGGCCGAGTTCACGATTCAGGAAGTGAACAACGGACAAGTCGCTAGCCAAGGCAGCGTGAGCTGGATGCGATAAAGTGATGACGCTCCACCGGTAGCGGAATGCGTTAAGCGTTTCATGTAGCGGAACGCGTCAAGCGTTTCGAGGAAGTGTTGACAATGCCGAAAGCCTTGACGGCTTCCGCTACGGATTCATGTTGACAATGCCGAAAGCCTTGACGGCTTCCGCTACGAGGGAACGGCTTCCGCTACGAGTGGCTCAATTATCTCGGGCTTTGTCGCGAGCGCTGGCGATTAGGCGGGCGATTAACGGCAAGAGCTGCTTTTTGCGACTGACGACATCGTCGAGCTGGTAGATGTGACGATCGACGCGCGGGTAATTGATCTCCTCCCAGTAGTCGGGCTCGTGGGACATCAGCAATAGACTGCCGTTGGAAACGATGTCGGTCACCAGCAAAGATGAAAACTCCAAACCTCGGGTTTGGGTCATTTCCACCAGCGCCGCCAGAATCTCGTCCTTGCGCTGCCAGAATAGCTCGAATCCGATCTCTTCGATCTGCGAAATCGAAAACCGGATGTCATGTTCGGTGAACTCTTTGCAGTCCTCGCGAATAACATCTTTCGAAGTGCAACTGCGCAGCGCGGAACCGATGGCAAAGAACTGGCGAGCGTAATCATCCAAATCGCAAGTGCAAAAACCGCGCAGCCAATCCAGGCAATCTTTGTCGATAGATGTTGAAGTGGGAGAGCGCAAAAACAGTGTGTCTGAGATGATGCCCGACGCCATGCACAGAGCGATACCGGACGAAGGTGTCAGACCGGCGGCGCGAAACTGTCGCGCGACTAGCGTGCAAGTCGAACCCACCGGTTCATTAATGAAGCGGATAGGTTCCGAAGATTTTAGTGAACCACCCAAGCGATGATGGTCCAGGACCTCGACGATATCGGCCTCATCGGCCCCGACCACGGCTTGCGTCAGTTCGTTATGATCGACCAGTACAAGTTTGGGTCGCGGTGGATTGACCAAGTCGGTTTTCGACAGCACACCGAACAGTTTGCCATTGTCATCGAGCACTGGGAATAACTTTTGCCGACTGCGATCTACCGAGCGACGAACGTCTGCTACTGTGTCTTTGTTGTGTAATGTCAGACCATCGCTATCGATCGCGTCGTCGATCTGGCGAGCCATCTTGATGCGCATGGTCGTGGTCGCTGTATCCAGCGGGCTGTTGATCACGGTGACATTGTTGGCTTTGGCCAGTTGCAGCAAGCCTGGCGATAGCTTGTAACCACCGGTGACGACCATGACCCGCACGCCATGCTCAAGCGCGGGCAGTTGTATCGTGGGGCGGTCACCGCTAACCACGATCAACAACCGTGGATCGAACTTGTGCAGTCGTTTGGTGAAACCTTCGGCGCTCATCGCGCCGACCATGACCATCATTTCCGATGACGATTCAGCATCGAGCACATGTTGGTATTCGCCGTTGATGACTTGGCAAATCTTGTCGACGGAAGTTGATACCTGTCGAAATCGAATCGGATCGTTATCGCCTTCGAAAACCAATTGCAGCAAATTCAACAGCGTCAGCACGCCAGCCAACTTGCCTTCATCGTCCAGTACCGGCATGGCGCCGATTTTGTACTCGTTCATGCGTTGGTAGACTTCGAAGAAGACTTCGCCGGTGCGAGCAATGATGGGATTGCGCCGGCAGACGTCACCAACTTCGGGTCGAACATCCATTACGATGCGGGGCGCGGACAGTCCAGCTCGCTCGAGGGCAAATTCCGTCCGTTTATTGGGCGCACCACAGCAGCAGGCGATCGCATCGGGGCGTGAAGTTCGTTGCAACAGATCAGCGTAGGCCAGCGCCGCACAGATGGCATCGGTGTCGGGATTACGATGCCCAAAGACAAACACAGTCATGCTTTTGTGATACAGGGGCCAATGCTGCCCCGCTCCAGAGAGGGACTATACCGAAAGACGCCTTCGGCTCGCGCCGCCCCTCATGAGCCTGATTAGTCGCCTCGTAAAAATCAACCGATCGAATCCTACCAGTGCGACAGAAAGTCGTAAAGGTCTTCAGCAGTATCGCTGCTCCCACTGACTCAATTCTGCAATCAATTCGTCGTCCAGCGGCATTTCGCCTAAGCGCTGACGCGAATGGTAGATGGCTTCCAAGTCGGTCAAGGGTTCGACGTTGTCCTTCAACTGTACGGGAGTCAGCCGATCGATGAACATGACGCCGTCCAGATGGTCGGTTTCGTGCTGCAAGATGCGGGCCTCGAAGTCCGAGAAATCTTCGTTAATTTCTGCGCCGCCGATCGTGTAGGCGCTCATATGAATGGTTTTGGCGCGGATGACTTTGGCGTTTAGTCCCGGAATGCTCAGGCAACCTTCTTCGGCGGAGTCGTTGCCGCGGGGACGGGTGATGGTGGGATTGATAAACACGGCCGCCTGCCCGCTTTCCGGATCGCCGGTCGGGTCCCACACAAACAAGCGAATGGGCAAGTTGACTTGAGTGGCTGCCAGGCCGACTCCGCGATATTGATACATCAGCTCAATCATGCGCGCGGCGATCTCTTTCAACATGCTGTCGACGCGCTTGATAGGCTTGGCCACATGTCGCAGGCCTGGATGCGGGTAATTGATAATTTGCAATTGCTGGGGCGAAAATTCGGTTACGGACATCAGCTACCCGCCTCGATCAACTTCTGAAAATCGTCTTCGCTCAGCACTGGCACCCCCAGACTTTGAGCCTTATCCAACTTGCTGCCAGCCTTTTCACCGGCCACCAGATAACTTGTGCTGGAGGATACGCTGCTGGTTGCACGGCCCCCCAATCCTTCGATCAATCGCTCGATCTCGTCGCGTTTGTAACGCACGAGTGTTCCAGTGACGACGAAGGTCTTGCCCGCAAACATGCCGGGCGCAGTGGCGGCGCCGTCTCCGGCAGTCGCAGCCTGACCTGCCTGTTCATCTTCGAGCGAAACGCCAACTTTGGCAAGGTCGTCGATTGTGGCTCGACCATATTCGCTGTGGAAAAATTCATAAATGCTCTCCGCGATCGTCGGTCCAATTTCGTCGATCTCGGACAATTCCGCCGCGGTCGCTTCAGCCAGTTTGGGAAGCGATCCGTACTTCTTAGCCAAAATGCTGGCCACGCGTTGACCCACATGCCGAATCGAGATGCCGGCCAAGACGCGACTCGGGCCGCGTTGCTTGCTCTGCGCAATGCCCTCGAGCAGTTTCTCGGCCTTGCGTTTGCCGAAACCTTCCAGCGTCAGTAACTGGTCATTGGTCAAGCGATACAGGTCACCATAGCCATTGACTAGCCGACCTTCGACCAGTTGATCGATGATCTTCTCGCCCAGCCCATCGATTTCCATGGCATCCCGGCTGGCAAAGTAACGTAGCTTCTGCCGCAATTTGGCTGGGCAGACTTCGTTACGACAGCGAATGTAAACACCGGCTTCGTCTTTCACCAGTTCCGTCTGACACTGGGGACAATGCGTCGGGAACTGGTAAGCAGGCAATTCTGTCTCGCGACGATGTTGTTCCACACGCACAATGTGTGGAATGATCTTGCCGGCTTTCTCGACCACCACCCAGTCGCCGACACGAATGTCCTTGCGTTGGATTTCTTCGGCGTTATGCAAGCTCGCGCGGGCGACGGTGGTGCCGGCTAACTGCACTGGTTCCAACTCGGCCACCGGCGTGACCGTGCCAGTCTTGCCGACTTGAACACGAATTTCATTCAGCTTGGTAACGGCTTCATACTTTTCGAACTTGTAAGCCACTACCCAGCGAGGACTCTTGCTGGTGCGTCCGAGTTTCTCGCGCAGGTCGAACTGGTTCAGTTTGAATACCAGGCCATCGACCTCGAAATCCAGTTCATGCAGTTCTTGCTCCAGTTCATCAACGGCCGATACGACATCTTCAACGGAATCAAACAGTCGCACCTTGGGAGTGGATCGCAACCCGAAACTGTTGAGTTGTTTTAGAAAGTCGACATGCGTTTCACTGTGCATGCCTTCGCAGTAACCCACGCCATGGCAAAAGAACCGCAAATGCCGTTGAGCGCAGATGCGCGGATCCTGCATGCGCACTGTACCGGCGGTAACATTGCGCGTGTTGGCAAAGGGCGCCTCGCCATCGGCCACGCGTTGCAGGTTTAGCTTGACCAGTTCGCTGTTGTTCATATAGACTTCGCCACGCACTTCCAGCAGCGGTGGCGGATTACCACTCAGGCGGAGCGGTACATCGGGGATCGTGCGAATGTTATGGGTGATATCGTCACCGACTTCGCCATTGCCACGCGTTACCGCGCGCACCAGCAAGCCATTTTCGTAAACTACGGCGGCGGCCACTCCATCGACCTTCAGTTCCATGACCCAAGCCGTTTGTGCAAGTCCCAGATTCTTCTGAGCCCGCGTGAGAAAGGCTTTCAGTTCGTCCATGTTGTACGTGTTGTCGATCGACAACATGGGCACTTGATGGCGAACTTGCTTGAGTTCGCTGACCGGCTGATCGCCGATCCGCTGAGTGGGACTATCAGCGGTTACCAGATCGGGATGATCAAGCTCAAGCTTCTTTAGCTCGGCGAGCAAACGATCGTATTCTAAGTCGGTGATCTCAGGCGCAGCTTCGACATAGTATTTCTGATCGTGATAGCGAATCTGATCGCGCAGCTGGCTAGCTTGCTCTGAGGGTTCCACGGCTATTCTCCACGACTCCAAGCGCGTTGACAGGTCGAATGCGGGATTATGGCATTCTTCACGCCAAGGAGAAATAGTGTCTCCTTTTGCTCCGCAAAAGGATCTTGGATTTTCTGCGCAAGATGAGCGAGACTTTGGACCACAGTGTCGTTTGCTCCGCGAAAGCACTTTGCCTTTCGCGGAGCGAAAGGAGACTATGCCAAGTCGCGATCTTCGAACAGCAACAACGCCAAGAACATCGAGAGCATCATGTACAGTACGCAGTAGACGAGCGTACCGGAGAGCAGCGACATCGGGATGGGACTGCCGGCATCGATGGCGGCTTGCATCGAGAAGTGTTCGAGAATCGGCGTGACGGTTGCCACTAACTGGGCCACGAATTTTACGATCGGGAATCCTTCGTAGGCACCGCTGACGATGGGCGTGGCCAGGTGACCAATCACGTAGACAGCAAAGCAGACTGCGATGTTGGCCAGCTGTGGCAATCGGGTGGCCAGGGCCACACTGAATGTGCTAAGCAGCGTGGCTTGCATCAAACCCAAAGCTAGGCCAGGCACGGTGGCTACCATTTCACGATGGCAATCTTGCCAGGTCGGCATTTCCAACGAGTTTTCGCGAGCTTCATAGATCGGCTTGTAAGCGACCATGGCCAGTTCCAGTGTGCCCAGAATGACAAACAACATGGCGACCACCCAGAAGATGCCCATGAATTTGCCAAGCACATACGAACGTCGCTGGATAGGCTTGCTGAGCACCGTCAGCGCCGTGCGACCTTCGATTTCTTCGCTGATCGAACTGCTGGCAGACCAGATGCCTTGGAAGGCGGCCAACAACATGATCACCACAATGCCGCATTCTTTCAGCAGCTTGATATCTTCGCCGAAGGTGTAGAACGACAAGAACACAAACAGGATGATCAGACAGAAGCCCATCACCAACAGAACCAGGAACAGCGGTTGAGCCAGTTCGTTCTTGATCGTCGCCAGCGCCACGGCCGAAGCCCGCGGAGCGACCGCTTGTTGCAAGAGCACTGCCAAAGCAGTCAAGAAGACGATGATGGCCGTAATCAAAATCGTGGCGGCTTCTGGTACCGGTGGAGTTGTTGTCGCTATGATCGTCAACTGGCCATCGACCACTTCGCGGTTCAGCACGTGCAGTTTGCGTTCACCAGTAACAGGAATCGGCGGTGCACGACCGTCTTTGCGCGACCAGGTCAGTTCGCCACCGGCTTCGATCTGTTGAGGAGCTTCGAAGAAGTCGGCACTATCGGCTGCGTCAGCCAAATCGACCATCGTCGTGCTCTTGATCACCAGGCTGGTTAGCAACTGATACTCGAGTTGCAGCGGTACTTCGACCAGCTTGGCTTGATCGCGTCCAGCTTCGGGAGTACCCGGAATGGTCTGTGTATATTCACGCGTGCCGGTCTGGAACAAACGCGGAATGCTCTCCAAGGCGACCATCGGTTGCGGAAACAGCAGGCCCGACAGCAGACCGACGACCATCACAACCATGCATACAATGCCCAGCACCGACGAGGCACCTTCGGTCAGCGTGGCAATCAAAGTATCGGCAGACTTTCTGCCAGGACAAAAGGCAAGGGCCCAACCGGCAATTGCGCTGAGCAGCACCACGGCGACAAAGATCAAGCCACGTTCAAGGTTGCTCTCACGTCCCGTAAAGCCGTAGTTGTTTACACCGACGATCACTGCCCCAGCAATAATCGCCGTCAGAACCGCGCCGGCCACATGGCCTGCGGAAGATCGCGACAGGCTTTCCCAGGGCGAAATGTACGAGAGAATCTTGGTCAGGATCAGGAAAACGGCCAAAACCAATAAGCCCAGCAGCACTCCACAACCCACCAAAAAGAATGGGCTAGCCCATTTGATTAGCCAAAATTCCGTGGCGGTATTGGTTTGAGCCAGCAGGCCGGTCGCGAAGGTTTGATTAAGCAGCAGATCCATAGCGTTCGTAGCAACTCGGCAAGAGAAGATCGTCGGTAGGTTAGATAGGTAGCGTTATTCTGCTCGAAACCGAGGGCGGCGTCGACAGCCCACCACCGGTCAATGTCAAAATCCATGATCGTTATGGCAATGTACGCAGGCGGTTGGTGAGGAGTTCGAGTTCAATACCAGCAATTTTGCCCTTGCGTCGTGGACTCGCCCCTCCCGAATCTCGCACAGCCTCGATTCGACCTCCCCATGCTGCGGAGAGCGATGCGATAATAGCAAAGCGTAGTCTCTTATTGATGTGGGGCGGTTGTTTTTTTGCTGACTCAACGCGCTGGGGAGGTTGTTATTTACGAATCCTGGTTCGTCTCGAGGCGAAATTTAGCCCAGACTGCCCAAAGCGGCGATTTGAACGGCTTTTTTCACCCGATTGCGACAGTCGGTGCGCAGCGCTCCACGGCAAGCAGTTTTGCCAGTCGTTTGACGTTCACTGTGAAGCATGTCATCAGTTGTTGGATCTTCACTTTTGCCAGACCGCAGTATCTTGCACAACGACCGCGCCCGTGCCGAGCCACTTCCCCTAACTTCCGTTCGATGGCCGGATGCTCACGCCGGACTTGTTGGTATTGCTCTGTCTTGGACTTCTGACGAGCACGTTTGTATTCTTCTTCATACTCATTCTTATTCACTCGTCGACCTCGACGGCTGGTCTCTTTCATCTTGGGGTTGCACTGCGCGAGCAACGGACAGCCCCAACATTTCTTAGCCGGAAAGTCGAACGTCGTGCGGTTAGGCTTCGTGGCATCTTGAAATCCTTTATTGGATGTGTGGCCAGCTGGACATGTCACATGCTCGCCGTCTGAGGTCAATGCAAACGCCGTCGAAGCAAAGCCTTCATCGTTGCCGAAGTCACGCGGCGGTGTGATCACATCAACTTCCATCCCGCCAGGGCCTTCCAACGCGCGCAGCATTGGCCCGTTAAATCCCGCGCCGTCAAGGGATAGCTGTTCGATCTTGTTGCCATGAGCTTGCTGTTCGCGTTCAATCAGATGAACCGCGTCTTGGGCCTCAGCACCGTTTGCCGGAAGCACCTCAAGTTGAGTGATCAGCTGGCTATCGGCGTCCATCAACACATCGACCAAATAGCCGTCGTAAAACTCGCCATGCATTCCGCGGCGGGCATCGCTATCAACCACGCTCAGCGTGCGATCACCCTGACCTGGGTTCAAGCAATCGCTCACGATCTTTTGAGCGAGCGCACGTACTTCGATGAATCGTTTCCAAGACTCTTGGCAATCACTCTCTTGGGATGGATCGGGCTGCTCGAGCATCCACGTCAGGATGTCGCCGACTAAATCCAGACGAGCATCAAGGCGAATCTCCTCGGATTCTTTCTCGGTTTCGACGCGGCTTCGATCGGTTCGGATACGGAATCCTTGAGCGACCTCAGCATCAATGGGCTCGATAGCAGCGAGCATCTTTTCTCGCAGCTGCGCCAGCAGTTTCAACGTGGTGGGCACAGCAATATTGGCATAGACGTGTGTGGCATCTTTAAGTCGCAACCGATCGCTGACAAGGCCCTTGCTGCGCGCGAAGCTGATCAGTCGGTCGAAAACTTTCTGCATCCCCTCTTCTCCGATGCGACCCCGAAAGCGACTCAAAGTACTTCCGTCCGGCAACTTACAAGTAATCGGCACTTGCAGAAACCAGCGGAACAATAAATCCGAACTGGCTCTTTCTAGGACTTTGCTGTCTGATAGATGATAGAGATATTGCAGGTACAACACCTTCAGGAGGAGGATTACTGGCAGGGTGGGCCTACCTCCCTCACGACAATAATACTTCTCCAGCTCAGGCCGGAAACTTTCCCAGGGGACTATCTCCAACGCATCTAAAAGGGGCGACTTGAGCGGCAGCACACGCTTATAGATCGCCAGATCCGACGCACGAATCTCAAACAAAAAATCGCGATGGTTCGTTAGCATAATGATTGCACCGAGTTGGAACGTCGGCCTCTTCAACCATAATACCCATGCCAGAGCAAATTGGAATTAAATCAGCACTCTCCTGCGCATGGAGAGGTGACTGTCACCTCCCCCGCGGAGCGGGGGAGGTCGCCGACGCGGCGTTTAGCCGTCGTCGGCGGGAGGGGGCCATGCGCCAGGCAAGACTCTTGCGGTAATAACAACTCGAACTTCCCAGACCCCTCCCGAATCCGCACAGCCTCGATTCGACCTCCCCATGCTGCGCATGGAGAGGTGACGCGGTCACCTCCCCAAGGCGCGCCTGGGAGAGGTGTCTACCGTTTACTTATCCGACGCGCGTCGTTCAAATAGTCTGGCCATCCCCATTTCCCGCCTCCCCTAAGCTGCTAGTCTGATGAAACCAATCCGCAAAATTTTGGCTGCCAACCGCAGCGAAATCGCTACCCGTGTCTTCCGAAGTGCGCATGAACTCGGAATTCGCACCGTCGCTATCTACTCGCACGAAGACCGTTTCGCTCTGCACCGGTTCAAAGCGGACGAAGCGTACCAGATCGGGAAACCGGGTGAGCCGATACGCTCGTACTTGGATATCGATGCCATCGTCGACATTTGCCAGCGGTACAAGGTGGATGCTGTTCATCCAGGCTATGGCTTTCTATCGGAGAATCCGAAGTTTGCCGCGGCCCTGGAGGCTGCAGGCGTGGTTTTCGTGGGACCATCGGTCAAAGCCCTGGAGGACCTGGGCGACAAGGTGGCCGCGCGTGAAATTGCCGTGAAGGCCGGCGTGCCCGTTCTGCCCGGCAGTCCCAATGCGGTGACCTCGCTGGACGATGCCCAGAAACGGGCGGCGGCCATGGGCTACCCGGTTATGCTCAAGGCGGCCAAAGGCGGCGGCGGTCGCGGTATGCGGGTGGTCGAAAACGAAGCTGCTTTGGCAAATGCTTTGGAAACGGCTCAGCGTGAATCGCTCAACGCCTTCGGTTCGGATGAAGTCTTCGTTGAGAAACTGGTTCGCAACGCTCGGCATATCGAAGTGCAAATCCTGGGCGACAGCTACGGCGAGTTGATTCATCTCTACGAACGCGACTGCTCAGTACAGCGTCGCCATCAGAAGGTGGTTGAACTCGCCCCCGCGCCCAATCTCGACCCCAAGACCGCCCGCGGGCTGCATGAAGCGGCACTGGCCATTGGCCGCTATGTTGGCTATCGAGCCGCAGGCACGGTTGAGTTTCTGCTGGATGCCGACAGTGGACAGTTCTATTTCATCGAAGTCAATCCACGTATTCAAGTCGAACATACTGTTACGGAGGAAGTTACGGGCATCGACCTGGTGCGGGCGCAGATTTTGGTTTCGATGGGCCACAAACTGGGTGACGATGCGGTCGGCTTGCCGACGCAAGCCGAAGTGAAAACGAACGGCTTTGCGATGCAATGCCGCGTGACGACCGAAGATCCGATCAATCAGTTCCGTCCCGACTATGGACGCATTACGCACTATCGTAGCGCTGGCGGGATGGGCATTCGCTTGGATGCGGGCAGTGCCTTTAGCGGCGCGGTCGTCAATCCATTTTACGACTCCATGCTGGTGAAAGTGACCGCGCGGGGCCGCGATCTGGGCGAAGCGGCCAAGCGCATGGAGCGGGCTCTGCAAGAGTTTCGTATTCGGGGCGTCAAGACGAACATCCCGTTCTTGATTCGACTGGCCACCAATGAAACGCTATTGGCCGGCAAGGCCACGACGCGCATGATTGATACTACGCCCGAGTTGTTTGAATTGCCACGACGGCGCGATCGCGCGACGCGCGTGCTTAGCTTTATGGCCGATACCTTGGTCAATGGCAATGCACAGGCCAAAGGTGGCGCGCCGCTGAAACGCCGCGAGCCTGCCCCGGTTCCCGAAATCAAGCCGGGTATGCCGATGCCTCCTGGCACGCGCGATCGCTTGAAACAACTTGGCCCCGAAAAATTTTCGCAGTGGGTTCTCGAGCAAAAGTCGCTCTTGCTAACCGATACGACCATGCGCGATGCGCATCAATCGCTGTTGGCCACGCGTCTGCGCACTTACGATATGTTGGAGATTGCCGATGCCTACGCGCGCTTGGCTCCACAATTTTTCTCGCTCGAGATGTGGGGCGGAGCGACGTTTGATACGGCCATGCGATTTTTGAAAGAGAATCCTTGGCAACGTTTGACGCAGATGCGCGAGCGGATTCCGAACATCATCTTTCAGATGCTGCTGCGCGCCAGCAATGCCGTCGGTTATACCAACTATCCCGATAACGTTGTGCAGTTGTTCGTCAAAGAAGCTGCCCAGGCAGGCATCGACCTGTTCCGCGTGTTCGACGCGCTCAACTGGGTCGAGAACATGCGCGTGGCCATGGATGCAGTTGTTGAAAGCGGTGCCATCTGTGAAGCAGCCATTTGTTACACCGGCGATATCCTCAATCCCAAACGCCAAAAGTACAACTTGAAGTACTATGTCGATTTGGCTAAACAGCTCGAAAAAATGGGCGCACACATGCTGGCCATCAAAGATATGGCTGGTCTCTGCAAGCCCGAAGCCGCGCGAGTGCTGGTCAAGACCCTCAAGCAAGAGATCGGCATTCCTATTCACTTTCATACGCACGATACCGCCGGCATCCAAGCCGCCTCGATCTTGGCCGCGGCCGGCGAAGACTTGGATATCGCCGATGCGGCCTTAGCCTCGCTCTCGGGTGGGACATCGCAAGTCAACTTGAATACGTTGGTCGAAGCCCTGCGATTCGGGCCACGCGAGAGCCAGTTATCGTCCGAGGTATTGGTTGATCTGTCCGCCTATTGGCAAGCGGTGCGCGAATTTTATTCGCCCTTTGAAAGCGAACCACTCTCGGCCGGTGGCGACTTGTACGAACACGAAATGCCCGGCGGACAATACACCAACTTGTATCAACAAGCACGGGCGCTGGGCCTGGCCGATCGTTGGCAAGAAGTTTGCCACACCTATGCCGCCGTTAATGCCGTGCTAGGTGATATCGTCAAAGTTACACCGACCTCCAAGGCAGTGGGGGACCTGGCCTTGATGCTTGTTTCCAATAACTTGCAGGCCGAAGATATCGTCAAATCAAAACGCGAACTGTCGTTCCCCGCTTCGGTGATCGATTTGCTCAGCGGCATGATGGGCCAACCACCGGGTGGTTTTCCTGCCGATGTTCAGAAGGCCATCTTGCGCGATACGCCGATCGTCGCCGGGCGGCCGGGTGAAACCTTGCCACCAGCCGATATCGAAGCAACTCGCCAGAAGCTGAGCGAGATTTTGAGCGGTGATGTAACCGACCAGCAGTGCGTAACTCATATCCTGTACCCCAAGGTGTATGAAGAGTACGTGGCGCATTACAAGAAATACGGCGATGTCAGCGTGTTGCCTACTCCGTGTTTCTTCTTCGGCCCCGATGTCGCCGATGAAATTGCTATCGATATCGAAACTGGCAAACGTTTGATTGTGCGTTTTTTGACGATCGGCCAGGCCAAACCCGATGGCAAACGCACGGTCTTCTTTGAATTGAATGGTCAGTCGCGCGAAATCGAAGTTGTCGACAACTCGCAACAAGCGACCGCCACCACCAGTGTTCGCGCCGATGCCAACGATCCCACTCACGTGGCTGCCAGTATGCCCGGTATGGTCATCGCGGTGGCTGTCGAAGTTGGTGACTCGGTCAGTAAAGGTGACAAACTAATGGCGCTGGAAGCCATGAAGATGGAAACCATTATCTACGCCGACCGCGCCGGCACGGTCGAACAACTGCTTGCCAAGAGCGGCATTCAAGTCGAAGCCGGTGATCTGTTGGCGGTGGTGAAGTAGTCACACATCTCGTAGCGGAAGCCGTCAAGGCTTTCGGAGTTGGCACGGTAACGAAAACTCAGCCGTAGGCGTCAGCCTGGGGGTTTGGGTGGCACTGGCAATGCTGCGCATAGCCAGTGCCACACCGAAATACTTGACGCATTCCGCTACGTGAAGACCGAAATGCTTGACGCATTCCGCTACGTGAAGACCGAAATGCGTGAAATGGGTGTTAACGCTCGCTGGAGCCTAAGGTGACCGGGACGTTCATGGCCTGGCCGGCGCGGACGATGCCCAGGTTGACGACCTGGCCTGGTCGTAGCTCTTCGATGGTCGAAAGCAATTCGTCGGCGTTGGCTACCGGGCGATCGTTGGCAGAGACGATCAAGTCGGCGGTCTTGGGATCAACGACAGGTTGTTCATATCGGAAAGGTCCTTGGCGCACGGTTTTGCTCTTCAGCGAGAAACCTCGCAAGCCCGCTGATTCGGCCGGGCCGCCTTGGGTCATGGCCACGATCAATAGACCGCCATCGATTTCATAAACGCGAGTAATGCCAATGGTGGCGCGGACGACGCGACCTTCTTTGATCAATTGCGGCACGATGCGGCGAATGGTGCTGGCTGGAATCGCGAAACCGACTCCGGCACTATCGCCGCCGGTGCTCATGATGGCTGCGTTCATGCCGACCAGTTCACCGCGCGTATTGATCAGCGGACCGCCTGAGTTACCTTGGTTCAGCGAGATATCTAGCTGAATCAATGATCGCATGGTGCGATGATTGCCAGCTGGAATCTGGCGATTCAAACTGGAGATGATGCCAGTGGACATCGTTCGTTCCAGTCCAAAGGGGTTGCCGATAGCGAATATACGTTGGCCCACTTTCAAATTGGTCGACTCGCCCCATGACAGTGGCTCGAGTTCCGCAGTGGGCGCATCGATTTTCAGCACGGCAATGTCGGTCTCTGCATCATGTCCCACAAGTGTGCCCGGATAAGACGAGCCGTCGTGCAGGCTGACCGTTATTTCTCTCGCGCCCTCGACGACGTGATAGTTGGTCAGGATGTGCCCTTGCGGATCGATGATCGAACCGCTGCCTGTGCCTTTGCTATAGCTGACTGTTAGCAGCGAATTAATCGGGCGACTCTTGGTGGCAATGTGAACCACGCAGCGGTTGCAGTTCTCATAGACGCCAGTACTGACTTGTTCTTCGGGGCTAAGTAAATAGTCCTGAATCACCGGCGCGGCGGCGCGGCGCGAGGACGAGTTGCCGCGATCGGGTTGAATGGTTAGTCGCGCACTGCCCTGCTGGGCCAGCGAGCGATTATGCCATTCGACCTGGCCTGCTATGAGGCCGACACCCAGGCCGACCAGTAGGGCGATGGCCACGGGCCGATGATTGCTAGCAAATAACGGCAACATCTTGAACTCCTTTTCGATAGTCGGCGGCAATTGCGTCGCTGATGCCGCTATGATCGATTCCAATTACGAATTCGGCAAGCTCAGAATGAATGCTTGACGTTGTCTGATCGTAACATCAACTTTGGAAGATATGGCAGATAGGCAAAATTTCTGCGTTACGCAAAGCTGCGCAGCTCGATAACTAAGCCTATCAATGATAGCTAAAGGCCCGATGACCAGTTTTTGCTGGACTGCACTGATAACTCCAGCCCGCTCCCCAGTGCAGTCAGCCGTGGTAAGCAAGTAGCAAGACCGGTCGCCTCGAGCCTTCCCACCTCACGATTTTTTTCAAATCGCCAATCACCAAGTTAGCAATATCAACCATTTCGTGCGCTCGGCCAGTGCTCCCAATCATAGCTGGCGTCGGAATGTGGAGGACACACGGATGAAAAGTCGCATACGTCGTTTCTGGATCTCGGTATCTTTAGCCACCGGTTCGCTAGCGTTTCCCCTCTCCAGCTCGCTCTGGTCGCATGATTTACCGATACGTTGGACCTCAGGTGCCAATTCAACACCATCTTGGAATCAATTACTGGATGACTGTTTGGATAAGCCGCAGTTTGCTGGACCGCGTTCGCTGATGGATAGCGATGCGGCCCTGCGTCGTGGCACCGAGGATTGGGCCAGTAGTTGTCCAGCCGAATGGACGCAGGCCTTGAGTTGTGGTGCCACGCGGTCGGTCCCGCCGCTGGACACCGACATGTTAGCTCGCAATCCGCTTTCGCGATTCAGCAAGGAGATGACATGCTGGGTCAACGAATGGCATGATTACCAGTTGACGACGGTCGATGCGCCCAGTGGGTCGTCGATGACCTTCGCAGCGCTGCCGGATGAAGGTCAACCACCAGCGCCTGGCTTGGGCGAAATGGATTACCGGCAAGCCGGTGTTGACTATAGTGCCGATACCTGTGCGTTCGACGCAGAGTATCAAGCGCGTCAAACGGCGGCCGACTTGTTGGCCGCCGAGATGGCTCGTGCCGACCAGGTAGCTGCCAACGAAGCTCGCGTCGCTCGGGCACTCAGCGACGCAGATTCGATCGAACGCATCGCCAAACAAGATGCACTTCCAACGGCTACGCCCAATGGCATGCTCGTAGCCAAGAACTTCGCCGAGCCATCGCGCTGTGGTGGCAAACTCAACGAGATCATCAGCCAAAGCTGCTTTCCCAATCGCTTCGCACCCGGCATTGTGGATGAGTATCTGGCATATGAACTAAACGAGAGTGACTCGCATTGGCTCGGCGGGCTCGGTAAGAGCTGGAAGTTACGATCAGCTTTGGCAACTTCGCGCACGGCAACGACTGTTAAGGCAGAAGTCACGGCACAGGACTTTGCCGCTCATACGGCTCCCGAGTCCTTTGTGGCGCCCGACTCAACTCTGGTGCCGGTCAATGACGACGCAGTGGTCTATGGCCCGTTCATGCCGAGCGATACTGAGCAGCTGAACAACTACTTGGATCAATTGTTCGAGCAAGCCCAGCAAAGCACCTTGGCACTGCTGGAGAACGCACGCCTGGCTTCCATGCCAGTTGGGCACACGCTGGCCCAGTCGCCGGACGTGTTACCTGAATTGTTGCCATCGATCAATCAACAGTTGGCGATGGTCAGCGATTGGGTCGAGAATCAACAGTGCCTGGTCTCTGCAGAACTATGCGGCTTTGAACATGCGTACAGCTTGGGTCAAGCCATCGGCAGCCATGCCCGCGACATGGCTGGTTCGGCGATGACCAGCTACATAGCCATGGGCGATTTTCTGGTGGTCAAACCCGAACTAGTTGTCGTCTACGAAGACTCCGATGGCTCGCAGATGGTTGTGCCCAGCTCGATTGCCCGCGCATGGAATCGGCCTGAAGTGGAAAGTGTGGATGCTGAAGAAGCAATGCTCGAGAACCTGGTCGACATCCATCAGCTGCGCGATGAAGTGATCTCGCTGATTGCCGAACAGCTCGATTCGATCGGCATGGCCTGCTTGCAGACCTCTGACCACTTAATCAACTGGTCCAAGGTTGCGCGCAACAAAGGCGCAGATGTCCGCTAAGCGTAAGTTGTAGAGCGGCTGTCCCCAGCCGCTCTGCACCCGGCAAGTCGCTTGGCTGTGCCAAACACCGCTGACATTAACGGACAACGTACCGGGGACCCAGTCGGCTCGCACCATCTCAATCACGGACAACCGGTGTGATGAGACATTGGTTAGAGGGTGCTGAGCAGCTGAGGACAGCTGCTCTACACCATCGCCACCAGAGAGCGCGCGGTGTGATGAGACATTGGTTAGAGGGTGCGCCTCGCCTGCGGCTACGGGTTAAACGATTGAGCCTGGTCGTTTGTTGCAATAAAGCGGATTTCCAGGCGGCGACGATCGGCTTCGGGAATTGCTTCCAGGGCGGCGCGGGTCTGAGTGGCTGGAGCCTGCCAGGCGAGCGCGTCCAGCAGCGATGCCTTTTCGGCCAGGTACGCTGAGGGTTCGATGTTGTCTTTGTACTTTTCGATTACCTGCAAGGCTTGGCCGTGCCACTGGTCACGTCGCAACTGATAAATGTCCAGTTGGAAGAACTCGGGTTGGGCGCGACCTGCCAGTCGCTGTACTTGGTTGGCCGCTTGCAGCACACTGTCGCGTAGCGTTTGCAATTCTTCAGCGGTCAGATCGGTCACGCCTGCCACTGCTTCGCTTTTGCTGTGAGCAGCTTCCAATCCATAGCACACCGCGCGCGAGCGACGGTAGTAGGCAAAGGCCGTGGCTAGCTTGACGTCGTCGGTTTGTTTTTCTTTTTCCAGCAGAGCCAGCACGCGGCCGCAGGCATCGCTGATTTCTTTCCAGTATTCGTTGCGATATCGCGGCTGATCGATCCAGTGCATTTGCAACTGACGCAAACCCAGGTCGCCGGAATGTTCGGAGAGGGCGGTCTGCAAGGCATTAGTGTCCTCGGCTGTGGGGCCGGACTTGTTGCCGAACAGCGCTTGCCGATGTTTGACGGCAAGTTTTTTGGGATCGATGATGGGTTCTTTACGAACCTGAGGCGTGGATTCGGCGTTAGCTTTAACTGCAGTTTCGGGTTCGGCGGCCGCTGCCTGCGCTGCGCGTTTGGGGACCCAAGCGGCCAGCCAGGCACGCTGGGCTTGGAGCTCGGCTTTCAGTTCAGGCTCGATTTTGGCCTGGCCGAGTTGTTGGTCGAAGACCTTGACCTGGACGTCGCGCCACTGGGCATCGGAGTTGCCTTGCGAGAGCGTTCGCAATTGCGCCTGAGCGGCCGTTGGCCAGCATAAAGCCAGGAAACAGAGAACAGCAGGTGTCAATATAAGGAGTAATGCTCGGGACATTAGGATTAGCTAAGCGGTAAAAGGAGCCCCAACGCACTCCGGCCACCAAAGATAGTTGCCAGCTCAGCTGCGTCGGGAGTGGGGGAAACAACAAGGCTAACTGCCCCGCCCACCAAACGCAACCAGCACTTTCGCCTTTACAAGGGCAGGATTGCGAGTCTAATTGCAAGCTGCCCGTGGGTCTTAGAGGCTTGGCCGCCAACTGTCAATTGGAGGCGGAAACGTTTAGCCTATGTGTTTTATGACGGGCATCATCCGGCATGCCTGAACCCTGGCAGTGCCAGCAACCGAGGTCACCAGTTTGAAAACGCTTCCGATCATCGATGCCGCTCCCAGCTGCAGTACGCAGTCAGGTAGCTCCGTTGTCAGCCAGACCAAAGGTCGTTACTGGTTCATCAGTTTGGGCTGTCCCAAAAACCTGGTTGACAGTGAACGCATGTTAGGTCGGTTGCGCGATGAAGGTTATGAACTAGTTACAGAATCCGAAGGGTGTGACTTTGCTGTCATCAACACTTGCGGCTTTATCGACAATGCCCGCACTGAATCGTTTCAAGCCATCGATCAGATGCTAGAGCTGAAGCGGCAAGGCAAGATTCGCGGCGTCATCGTAGCCGGTTGCCTGGCCGAGCGCGAAAAAGAACAGCTCTTGGCGGCGCGGCCCGAGATCGATTCGCTCGTCGGAGTATTTGGTCGCGACGAGATCACCAAGCTGGCAGATCGCCTGATTGATTCGCTGGACGAGCAACGCACGATCTTTCGACCTGCCCCAATTCGCGCTTTGGATGATTCTCAACGCCTGCGCATTACGCCGAAACATTTTGCATATTTAAAGATCTCCGAAGGCTGCGATCGCCTGTGTACGTTCTGCGCCATTCCAAAAATGCGCGGCAAACATGCCAGCAAGCCGCAGGAGCAGATCTTGGCTGAGGCACGCGAACTGGTAGCCTCCGGCGTGCGCGAGCTGATCGTCGTTGCTCAAGATACGACCTACTGGGGCATGGACATGTTTGGCAAGCCCATGCTTAGCCAATTGCTCCGCCAGCTGAGCGCCGTCGAAGGGCTCGATTGGATTCGCTTGATGTACTTCTATCCGATGTATATCGACGATGAGTTAATCGATGTAATTGCCGATACGCCGAATATCCTGCCCTACATCGATATGCCCTTGCAGCATATCAGTGGTGAAATGCTGCGTCGGATGTCGCGACGGGTGACACCTGAACAGACGCGCGAGTTGGTGGCCAAGCTGCGCGAGCGCATCGATGGGCTGGTCATGCGGACCACGTTTGTCACGGGGTTTCCTGGCGAGACTGAACAGCATGTCGACGAGTTGGCCGACTTTATAGCCCAGGCTCGATTCGAGCGCTTAGGTGTCTTTACCTATTCGCTGGAACCCGATACACCGGCTGCCAAGCTGACGGGCCATCTCCCTGATGAAATCAAACAGGCGCGACGCGATCGATTGATGCAAGTCCAGCAGCAAGTGGCCTTTGATTGGACCGACCAAACCGTTGGCAATGCCTTCGAGGTCATGATCGACAAGCCATTCGATACCAGTCGCAATGTCTGGATTGGCCGCACCTATGCTGACGCGCCCGATGTTGATGCGCTAGTGTATGTTACCGGTCAACCGCGACACCCAATCGCCTCTGGGCGCATCATGCCGGTCGAGATTGTGGGGCGCCGCGATTATGATTTGATTGCCGCCACGGTCGGCACCGGTCGCTAACTGTTGCCTAATTTTGCGATGAAAGCCAACGCTTGTTATGGCCGATACGACTCCCAGTAAAGTCAGTTCGCAAGTCTTCAATGTTCCCAATACGTTGTCGATGATCCGCTTGGTGTTGGCGTTGGTGGTGGGTTTGTTGATCGAGCGAGGCAGTTACACGACCGCCTGGATTCTGTTCATCGTGGCCGCCTCCACGGATTTTGTGGACGGCTATTGGGCCAGACGCTTCAATCAGATCACCAAACTTGGACGTATACTCGATCCGTTTGTCGACAAGATCATCATTGTGGCCGCCATGGTGGCGCTAGTGGGTGTGCCTGTCACCGGCGTAGCACCTTGGATGGTTACGGTCATTGTGGGGCGTGAGCTGCTGGTGACCAGTCTGCGAGGCCTGGTCGAGGGTAGTGGTGGTGATTTCAGTGCCCGTTGGCTAGGCAAGTGGAAGATGGTGTTTCAGTGCGTGGCTGTGGTGGCTTGTCTGATGTTAGCCGCCGCCAAGGGTCCGCCTACTTGGTTGGTCTGGACAGCCGTTATCGCACTCTGGTCGGCTGTAATCATGACCATTGCCTCTGGCATGGACTATGTCTGGCTGGTGGTTCATCACCGGCCTCGTAGTTAAAGCCCGTAGCCGAAGTCGCCAGACCTTGGATGAATCGCCTGTAGCCGAAGTCGCCAGACTTTGGATGAATCGCCTGTAATGCCTCCAATCTCTGGCGAGATCGGCTACATAGAATCCAATCTCTGGCGAGTTCGGCTACGTGTCGTGTGGAAAGCTCTGTATCACCTGCCAGGCGGTGACGCTACAATGAGCCGCAAGCGAGAAGGGTCATTCATCTAAAGTTGGCAGCCGCGGGCGGCGCTGCGGTTCAGGAAAATTCATGTCGGCAAAGGTAAGTTCGAAGTATGGCAAGCCTCGGCATGGGGCGGTTGGAATTGTGGTTGAGGATTCGCGGTTTCTGGTCATTCGCCGCAGCCAGTTTGTACGCGCCCCGAACATGATTTGCTTCCCAGGTGGTACCATCGAGATCGGGGAAACGCCCGAGATTGCGGTGGTGCGGGAATTGCATGAAGAGCTGGGCTTGAACGTCAGCGCGCCGCAGCATATCTGGCAGAGCCGCACTAGTTGGGGCACCTTGCTCGACTGGCTAGTGGTCGATCGCGCGCCCGACTCGCAGCCGCAGGCCAATGAACGCGAAGTGGCCGAATTCATGTGGATTGAAGCCAAAACACTGCTGCGACGCTCGGATCTTTTGGGCAGCATGCCCGATTTCTTTGGGGCCTGGGCCAGCGACGCCTTTCAATTACCCGAACGAGCTGGCACCGCCGATCCCAGTTGGCGACGGCTTTTGCGCGCCGATGCGTAGTTATCTCGTAGCCGATCTCGCCAGAGATTGGGATCTTTGTAGCCGATCTCGCCAGAGATTGGATGCTTTACGGGTAATTCATCCAAAGTTTGGCGACTTCGGCCACGGGGTGAATACGTAGGCAATCTCGCCAGGGATGGATGCGTTTGAGGTAATTCGTCCAAAGTCTGGCGACTTCGGCTACAGGGGTAAAAAACTGGAACTCTCTAGCGGGCGAGGTCAATGTCTGCTACTTTGCACTAGTGTCGTTTGGGCCGTTCACTGTTCAAGTGGAGAGGGATAGTATGATGCTCAGTAACAAGTTCCCAGGTCTTATGCTGGGACTGCTGGTAATTGGTACCAGCGTGGTATTCGCAGCCGACAAGCCGAAGCTTGAAGGCGTTAAGTGTATTGTGGCAACTGCCAAGCCAGTGGATGAAACCAAGTCTGCTGAGTGGAAGAAGGGCAAGGTTTACTTCTGCTGTGGCAACTGCGCCAAGTCTTTTGGCGAAGCGAAAGAGAAGTTTGCTACGAAAGCCAATGCGCAGCTGGTTGCATCTAAGCAGTATCAGCAAACGGCTTGTCCGCTCAGCGGTGGCAAGCTGGATGACAGCACGGCTGTTGAAGTAGCGGGCACGAAAGTGAAATTCTGCTGCAACAACTGCAAGGGCAAAGTCGAGGCAGAAAAAGACGAAGCCAAAAAGCTCGAGTTGGTCTACAGCGAAAAGGCTTTCGAGAAAGCTAAGTTTGAACCTGTCAAAGAAGAAGTCAAGTAGCAGCCCAACCTACGCGCAAGCGCGTTGGAGTAGCCACCTAAAGCGCAGCTTTTGAAGCTGCGCTTTTTTTGTATCTATATATTTGCGAGCCCCGACAATTGGTATGCCGGGCTTGACGGTGCGGCGTGCTTTCTGGTGGGCATTTTGTTATAGTTGTCGTCTGGATAGGTTTAGCCTTAGTTCGACAACGGAACATTCGCTGATGTTGCAGGAACCACAACAGAGTCCGTACGACTTGCAGTTTCGCCTGCTCGGATTTCCAGTACGCATAGCGTGGGGATTTTGGATACTGGCGGCTGTCATCGGCTGGAACAACGTTTCCGGCATTGACGAACTCTACGCATCGCAGGATTGGGCCACGCCTGGCACAGCCGTGCTGTTGGTCGTCCATGCCTTGGCGTTGCTCATTTCGATCTTGGTGCATGAGCTGGGGCACTGCTTTCTGTTTCGTCGTTTTGGTACGGATAGTAGCATCGTGCTGTATCACTTTGGAGGCTTGGCGATACCTGGGTCCTTTACCGCTTGGAATGCAGCTCGGCGTCGAATGACGACTCGTCCGCAAGACCTGATCGCTATTTCGGCCGCAGGCCCCATCTTTCAATTGACCCTGGGCATGTTGGTGTGGAGCTTAGCCACGGCTTTCCACATTGGAGTGGGCATGACCTTCTATGTAAAGAACATCTGGGGACTACCGTTGCCGGAGGTTCAGTTACCCGAATCGGCGACGTTACTGGTGTTCTTGGACACGATGATCTATGTAAGTGTCTTTTGGGCCATCTTGAATTTGCTACCGATCATGCCACTGGACGGTGGTCAGATCTTGCGAGAAATTTTACGTCTGCGTGGCAATCGCAATCCCGTGAACACGGCGGCGATGGTGTCGATGGTCACGGCGGGGTTGGTTGGGCTGTATGCGTTTCAGAATGACCAACCCGGTGGCGGACTAATGTGTATCGCGCTTTTAGCCAGTAATTACCAACTCTATCAAGCGTCGCGCTTCGGCGGCTATTGACAGCGAAAGCGTTTATTTTCTATACAGCTTTTGCCAGCTTGCCGTTTCTGTACACAGCCGT
This sequence comes from Rania fehmarnensis, assembly GCF_056494185.1. Classification (NCBI taxonomy): domain Bacteria; kingdom Pseudomonadati; phylum Planctomycetota; class Planctomycetia; order Pirellulales; family Pirellulaceae; genus Rania; species Rania fehmarnensis. Next base: position 5,584,433 of record NZ_CM151398.1, on the reverse strand, counting down.
CATTGCTGTCGAAAGCGGCGGCATGTTTTTGACATTGTGGAAAAATTGTCAAAAATAAGTGGAAAATGTGTCAGAAACATATTGCATTATTGTGCCGAACTCGTACAAATACCTTCAAGGACGTAGGTAACCGGATTCGTCAAGCCCGGGTTCAAGAAAAGTGCGGTGGCCACCGCGCGAATGAACTTCGGTCATGAAGATACGGTTTTCTTGTTTCGGTGGATGCGAGCTGTAACGTGTGGCTGTTACGGTAGGGCATTACCAAGTTTCCGTTGATCGGAGGATGTGAACGTGGCAAAGAAGAAAGCAGCGAAGACAGGGGCCAAGAAGGCCGGTGGCAAGAAAGCCGCTAAGAAGGCTGGCGGCAAGAAAGCTGGCGGCAAGAAGGCTGGCGGCAAGAAGAAGGCTGCAAAGAAGAAGTCCGCCACCAAGAAGGGCTAAGCTCATCTGGTTGGGGAGCCATGCCGCTTCACTCTCGGTGACCGCATTGCTCGTAACTTCGAACACCGCCGCTGTTTCGCCCGAATCAGTGGCGGTTTTTCGTTGGTCTGAGACTTATTTTGTTCGAGGCTTCAGCCTTGGAGATCTGAGTCCTAGGGTTGGAGATCCTATAAAAAAAGCGACCGCGTTGTGCGGTCGCTTCTTTGGTTTATGCGTTTTGCTAGCGAAAGCCTATTCGCACAGCGGCTTCTTCTTGTCGGTGATCACTGGCGTCTTGGCTGACATTTCTGCATTCAGTTGAACGTAGCTTTTCCACTCATCTGGCACGTTATCTTCGTGATAGATAGCTTCTACTGGGCATTCTGAAACGCAGGCTTCGCAATCAATGCACTCTTCCGGATGGATGTAGAGCATGGTCGCGCCTTCATAAAAACACTGTACCGGGCAAACGACGACGCAATCGGTATAGCGGCAACCATCACAAGGTTTGGTGACAACGTGAGTCATAGGGAACCTTTCTAATGCTCCTACAAACGGGCTATATTGCCAATCGCAGCAAAGTTCAAACCGTCGAATCCTAGGCATTGATCACAGGGATGTCAACTATCCCCCCAGCGCTCGATGATCGCTACGATCGGAACATCCGTAGCTGTGCCATGAGTCCAAAGGAGCGGGCAGTACAAATCTGCCTGAGTTTGCCAGTCTGCCACCCAATGTGGACCTAGGGTTACCCAAGCCGTTTAAACATCGGTTCGCGCGTGCCCCACACCTTTGCGCCTAAGAAGTTCCAATACCTGCGACGGATTCGCGGTTTGGTCATACGAGATCTCTGCTTATGACGCCTGCAGAACTGCTGGTCGAAACATCGGATCTTTTGCCCAACGCCACTGCGGCCGAAGTCTTTCGGATGTGCATGCTTCTGTGCCATGCGCAAGCCCTCGAGTCGCTCGGCACCGAAAATCTGCTAAAACAGATTCAAGAATTGCAAATGCAACTGACGCTGCATGAAGACCAACACGCCGCCGTAGCCGGCGAACTGGACAGCCTGGCCAGCACCGAGCCATGCCAGTTCAACGTCAATCACCTGTGGACGCTGATCCGCGCCATCAAAGTGCAAAGCCAGTATCTGAATCTACATCTGGGCCAGTCTCAGTACGCTAGCACGTAGCCGTCAAGCCTTTGGAGTGCGGTGCCCTCTGGCACCGCTTTGATGTAAGAGAAGTCTACAGCCGCAGCCTGAGTCACTCTGAAAGTTTGGAGTCACCTGGTTCGTGCAGGCTGCGGAACAGTTCACACGCTCACATCAAGGCTACGGCTGCGCCGCAGCGCTCCAAGGAGTTACGGTTTTAGAGGATAAGTCGCGCGACGTTCACATACAGCAGAATTGCGCAGATGTCGTTGATGCCAGCTACAAAGGGGTTGCTCATTAACGCGGGATCCCAGCCGCGTCGCTTGAAATAAACTGGCAAGAGCGAACCAGTTAGAGTTCCGCAGGTAACCACCAGCAACACGGTAATGGGAATCACCAGGGCCGCGCGGAAGGTGGGGGCGAACAGCAAGGCAGGGATCATGCCCACCAATCCCAGCGCGGTGCCCAACAGCAGGCCGGTCGATAGCTCGCGCAGCATGATCTGGAACCAATCGCTGACTTTTACGTCGCCCATTGCCATGGCGGTGATGATCAAGGTGGCTGACTGACTGCCTGAATTACCACCGCAGCCCATGATGAGCGGTAGGAACCATGTCAGCCAGTAGAACTTCTCCAGTTCGGCTTCGTAGTGCTTCATGCTGACAACTGTGACCATTCCCGAGATAAACAGAATGCCCAGCCAAATGCCGCGTTTCCAAGACAGAGTCAGAATGCCGGTGCGTGTGTAACTGTCTTCCAGTGGATCAACGGCTGCGATGCGCTGGGCATCTTCGGTGGCCTCTTCCATGACGACATCGATCACGTCGTCGTGGGTAATGATGCCCAGCATATGGCCTTCGGCATCCAGGACCGGGATGGCCAACAAATTGAACTTGGCTACGGTCTTGGTAACGCTCTCTTGATCATCGGCTGCTCGTACGGCGATCAAGTCGGTTTCCATCAAGTCGGCCAGACGCATATTGGGCTTGCCGATCGATGATACCAATCTGCGCGTGCTGACCACTCCCTTGAGGTGGTTGGTGTCGTCGACGACGTAGATGTAGTAGATGGTCTCGAGCTGTTCGGCTTGGCGCGAAAGTTTTTCCAGAGCCTCGCGCACTAGCAATCGTTCATCCAGGCAGGCCGCTTCGGTGGTCATGATCGCGCCGGCGGTGCCTTCTTCGAAATTCTGCAATCGCCGAATATTGCCACGATCCGGAGCGGGGATCAGCGCCAGTAGATGCTCGACGCGATCTTCTGGCAGTTCGCTGAGCAAATCGACGGCATCGTCAGTGGGCAAGTGCGTGATCAGATCGGCAACTTGCTTGTCCTCTTCGTTGAGCAGAATGGACATCTGCTCGCTCTGATCGAAGTAACTGAAGATCTCCGCTCGCAAGCTGGGAGCGGCAAACTGCAAGACCTCCCAGGCTTCGTGAGCGGAAAGCCCTTCCATAAACTCAGCCGTGCGGCCGGGATGCAGAGCCATACAGAATTCGCGCAGATCGTGTTCGTTGTGCTCCGCCAGCATCTCGCGCAGTTCGGGAAGGTAGAGGGTATTGATCATGTCCCGTCCCGCGGAGAGTAAAAAATCAGTCTGTCACAGTTGAAACATGTTATGGGCTGTGGGGCTTTAGGACTCAATTATGCGAGGCAAATCAAATCTGCGTAGGGGGGCAAAACCGAAGCCGGGCAAACACTGCGTCAGAGACCTCAGTGTTTGCCCGGCAGATTATTTTCAGAACTTCAAACCTCGGAGCTTCAAACTCGAGGACTCAATATCGAAGAATTCGTCCCCTTGGCATTCGAAACTTCTGTCCGACTATTGAGGCTTGGCCACCAGTTGTTGCGAATCTTTCGAACTGGCATCCAAGAAGTACGGGTTGTTGATCACAACTGGTTGCACAGTGCGATGCATGACAACTGGACTAGGTGCGGGAGGGGCGGCGGGAGCAGGAGGAGCCATTTCCATCGGAGCACTCGGTACGACTTCCATCGGCGAATGCATGGGTGGCAAGTTGATGACCACGGGTGCAACATAGTTGGCTGCGGGACGTGGTTCATAACCTACTGGCGAACGCAGTTGTGGCCAGCTGGCAAAAGGGCTTTCACCATATGGGCGCGTGTATTTCTTGCCGTAGTAAACCGGGGGATGCAGCGCAAAGTAAGGAGGTGCTGGAACGAATGAACGAATGGCCGGCGTATTGGACGCTCCATAGCCAAAGAGATATCCATACCCCAAACCCAGTGGATCTTGCGCTTGTGCAGCCATGCAGGGCGCCAACAGTGTTAACAGGCCAAACAGAATCGCAGGCTGACGCGTGATCATGATGCTATCCCAAAACGGTGCGGACTCGTGCAAAGACTCGGTGGCTTAGAATGCTCAAGCCAACTTTCACACTAGTTGCCATCGGTGGGGCGTCAAGCTCAAGCCAGCGCTGTTGGCGTCGCAAAATGTCAAGTTAGGCAGAATAATTGATACTTCCGAATCCGGTCGGAGCGAAAATTGGTTACTAGCTTTCAGCCCTCCGCAGAATCGACTACATTTAAAGGCAGAGTTGGTTCGTTTCTCGTGCCGAGCCGGGAGGTGCTACATGCCACTGTTCGAAATTGAAACTGACGCACATATCATTATTACTTGGGCCAACGACGAGCAAGCTGCTCGACAAGTTGTGGCTCAAGCCTATCCGGGTGACCAAGTAACGCGCATGACCAAACGGCCACGCGATACGTGGGTTATTTCCAAAGGTGTTCTCGGTCTGACGACCAGCCAGATGGACATTTGTGGTGTCGCTCGAGATTGCCTGGCAAAATCCTCGGGCGACAAAGTCCATGCCATCCGACTCTATATGCACGAAACCGGCAGCGACCTGGAAAAGGCGCGCAAGGTTATTGAAAGCAATATGGTCATGGGCTGGTAGCGGAACGCGTCAAGCGTTTCGTCTTATGTTGTCCCCAGGGGATTTCGAAAGCCTTGACGGCTTCCGCTACGAGAAGAGATGCGTAGCGGAACGCGTCAAGCGTTTCGCGAGCCTTCGCAAAGCACTATTCGCAGTGGTTCTTCGTTGACCTCTAACGTCACGTCATTGATGGGCGAGGAATGAACCAGTCGGAAGTCGAAGTCTGCGCCGGTCGTTACACTGGGCAGCGACAGGTAGGATGGACCGGGCACCTGGCTCTTGATATTGCCGCCGATCATGTTGGTCAGTTCGGCAAAGGAATCTTGGATATCGGCGCTGGTCAATTCGGCGTCGTTGATGCACAGCATGCGTGAGGCGGCTGTACGGGCGAAGCCTTCGCTCGACTGCAGGATGACTGCTCCTTGCCAGGTTCCGCTGATTTGTATGCAGCCGGTGACGTGGCCCGGTACGCTATCGAGGACTTGCGGGGCGTCCAGCTCTGATTGAACCTTGACCATCGTATCAAGGACGTTTTGTGCAATAGAGTAAATGTCTTCACTAGTGGGTAGCATGTTAGTTGGCTCCGCGATTTTTAAGTAATCCACTGATTGATGATTCGAACGAAGGACGAACAGTATTTAAGCCTGAGCAGCGTTGCGATAAGCGGTGGCTTTACCGACAGCGATGCGCTCGAAGCTCGTGTCGAGGTTCATCGTTGTTTCCGCGCCGCCCAGGAACAGGTAACCGTCTGGGCGCATAACGCGTCGAACTTTGCCAAGAATCTCTTTCTTGGTTTCAGGGGAAAAGTAGATCAGGACATTGCGCAGAAAGACCACATCCATCGAACCAATTGCTGGCCATGGTTCAACCAGGTTCAGTTCGACGAACTCGACCATGCTGCGAATCTCGTCTTTGATTTTCCAGGTCAATCCATTTTTCTGAAAGTACTTAAGGAGCATCGGTAATGGCAAGCCGCGATTGACTTCGGTTTGGTTGAAGATACCCTCACGTGCCTTGGCGAGAATTTGACTGGATAGATCGCTAGCCAGCAGACGTACTTTCCAGCCGGCTAACTGCGGAAAGTTTTCTCGCAGGAGCATGGCGATGGTATAGACTTCTTGTCCGCTGGAACAAGCATTCGACCAGATCGAGAGCGTGCGCTCGCGTGAACGATTGTTGATTAGTTCTGGCAGAATTATTGACTTAAGCGCATCGAAGGGATGCACGTCGCGGAAGAAACTGGTTTCGTTGGTCGTCATGGCTTCGACGACTTTACGAGTGAGTGCTTGCGAGCCGGGACGGCGCAGGGCTTCGACCAATTCTTCGACGGTGTGCATGCCGTGATCACGGGCCACAGGGGCAAGGCGTGATTCGACCAGGTAGGTCTTGCCGGGCTCCAGCACGATGGCGGAGCGCTGTCGGACCAGGTCGCTGATGTAAGTGAACGCGCTGCCGGTCAAAGTTGCAGTTGTAGTGCTCATAGTTAGGCTTTCACCATCTCCTTGGAACGAAATACGCGACCAACTTCCGTTTCGCGGATGATTTGCATGGCGACTTGGTCAAGGGGCACAATTTTGTCTGCCAGGCCCGCACCCACGACGGCTCCAGGCATTCCCCACACCACTGAACTCTGTTCGTCTTGGGCTAAAATGCGGCCCCCGGCATCGCGAATGACTTCTGCACCGCGAGCGCCGTCTTGGCCCATACCGGTCAGGACAACGCCTAACACATGGGGACCGAACACATCTGCTACGGAACGGAACAGCACATCGACCGCGGGTCGGCAGGAGTTTTCGGGTGGTTGCTGATTGGTATCCAGACGCACGGTCGCACCATCGCGACGAGCGATCATGTGATGGTCACCAGGTGCAATCCATACACCGCCCGGAGCCAAGGTATCTCCCTTGGTTGCTTCGAAAACATTGAGCGTCGAGAGTTGATGCAATCGATCGGCCAAGTGCTTGGTGAAGATTGGAGGCATGTGTTGCACGATCACAATCGGTACGGGAAAATCGGCAGGCAACTTAGTGATAACCGCTTGCAGCGCGTTGGGACCACCGGTGGAAACTCCAATGGCTACGCAGTCGACACGTTCGTTGCGGGCTGGATTGAATGCGCGATGCATTGGCGGGCTGACTGTATTGGCTTTTCGGAGGAGCGGCGTTACGGGTGTCGACATCCATGGACAGAACGCTTTGACTTTCGGAACCAGCTCGTTGCGCACGCTCTGCAGGGCAGCCGTCACGCTGCCGACATTAGCCGGCTTGGTAACGTAGTCGCTGGCACCTTTGGACAATGCATCCAGCGTCGCTTCCGCTCCGCGTTGCGTCAGAGTGCTAAACATGATCACGGGAAGTTTGGGATATGCTTTTCGCAACTCGACCAGCGTCGCGATGCCGTCCATTTCGGGCATCTCGATATCCAGGGTGACCACGTCAGGGTTAACCTGCGGGATCTTGGCTAAGGCAATTCGGCCATTGGGAGCCGTAGCGGCGACTTCGACCATGGGGTCAGAGCTGAGCGCATCGGATAGCAAACGGCGAATGACTGTCGAATCGTCGACGACCAGCACGCGGACTTTGCGCATCATCAAACTCCAATTCCGAGGAGTTGCAGTTTGTCATGAATGGTTTGCTTGTCGAAGGGTTTCATCACGTATTCATTCACCCCGGCCATGAACGCCAAGGCCATGCGTTCCATTTCCGTTTCCGTGGTGACCATCATTAGCGGCAGATCGGCATAGATTGGATTAGCACGCACCGCTTTGATGAACTCCAGGCCGTTCATCTCGGGCATATTCCAGTCAACCAGCACGATATCTGGTGCGCCGTACTGCTGAAGGCGTTCGAGCGCCTCGAGGCCGTTTCCGGCTTCGAGTACTTCGAAGTTCAGCTGCTTCATGATGTCGCCTATAATCCGGCGAATGGCTCGCGAATCATCGACAACTAAAACTCGCATTTGATCAATTCCTATTGTAGTATTTCGGGGTACTGGGGATGCGAACTTTTGGTGGATGCGTTCTCGAGGCGTATGCCCCGAGAACGCATGGACAGGGATGTGCGGTGGACGCAGCCAGCTTGGCCAGCAACAGGCTTGCTGGCCTAGCCGCACTTGCACAGTCGCACAGTGATTAGACGTTCTGATAACTACCCGTATAGGCAGGCATCGAAACAGGTGCCATAGCTGGTCGCTTGGTCAAGCGAGTGTCCAGCTCTTCGCGTTGATACTTGAAGCGGCTGACCAGTTGTTGCAGTTCGGCAGCCATGCGCGACAATTCACCGGCGGCCTGCTGCGTGTTACTGGCACCTTGAGTCGTGCTCTGTGCGGCGGTAGCCACGGCTGTAATGTTCTGAGCAATTTCACCGCTACCCTTGGAGGCTTCGGCGACGTTGCGGCCCATTTCGTTAGCCGTAGCGGTTTGCTCTTCGACGGCACTGGCGATTGTGTTAGAGATATCGTTGATTTGATTAATGACAGCGCTGATTTGACGAATGGCTTCCACGGCGCCCTGCGTATCAGACTGAATCGTTTCGATCTTCAGGCTGATATCTTCGGTGGCTTTGGCGGTTTCTTTGGCCAGTTCCTTGACTTCGTTGGCCACGACGGCAAATCCCTTACCAGCTTCGCCAGCCCGGGCAGCTTCGATCGTGGCGTTCAGGGCCAGCAAGTTGGTTTGCTCGGCGATCGAAGTGATCACTTTGACAACTTTGCCGATTTCGGCCGAGCTTTCGCCCAACTTGGCGATCGTACTGTTAGTCGTATTGGCTACGCTAACGGCTTGTTGCGAAACCTTGGCAGCTTCCGAAGCGTTCTTGGCGATTTCGCGAATCGCCGAGTTCATTTCATCGACGCCCGTGGCCACGGTTTGAACGTTCTGACTGACTTGCTCCGAAGCCGCCGATACAACGTTGGCTTGCGATGATGTTTCTTCAGCATTGCTGCTCATTTGTGAGCTGACGGCTGACAATTCTTCCGAGGCACCGGCCAGAGCAGTCGCGTTTTCGGCAATGGAAGCGACGCTAGCACGCAGGTCTCCGAAGAAGCGCTCTAACGACTCGGCCATCTGTCCGATCGAGTCCTGGCCGGAGACCAAAATGCTTTGTGTCAAGTCACCCTGAGCGGCGGCGTTGACCACTTCCAGAATGGATGCCACTTTGCGCTTTAGCTCTTCACGTTGGGTAACTTGCTCGGTTGTGTCGGAAGCAAATTTCACCACTTTGATCGGCTTGCCGTTTTTATCGAGGATGGGGTTATAGGAGCCATGGATCCAAACTTCTTTTCCACCCTTACCGCATCGTTTGAATTCGCCGGTGAAGGGTTGGCCTCGATTGAGAGCTTCCCAAAACTCTTTGTATTCACGACTGTTACGCCCGGCCGCATCGACAAACATTTGATGGTGCTGACCCTTGATTTCTTCCAGGGTGTACCCCATCGTCCGTAAGAAATTCTCATTGGCTCCGCAAATAGTACCGTCCATACTAAACTCGATCAGTGCTTGCGAACGTCCAACCGCTGCCATTTGACCGGCGTAATCGCGATTGATCTCTTCTTGGCGCACGATGCTACTTCGAATCCACCATGTGAAACCAATGACCGAGGCCAGGACGACACAGCCGATCATTAGCAGGAAAGTCAGACTTCTGGCAACCAGAGCATCCGCTTCCCCCTGAGTGTCCGCTTCCAATTTGTTGACATGCTCGACGACATCCATCATCGCTTTGTAATGGCGATCAAAGACAGCTGGCATTTTGTGATCGATGATCTCGCCAGCTTTGTCAAAGTCCTTGACTCTTAGGGCCGGCAAGAACTCGTTATCCATCAGCGCAAAAAACGCGACTGCCGGCTCGCGAGATTTCTTCAACAAGTCTTCCTTGATTTTGCCCTCTGGCAACTTTTCATCCCAAGTCTTGACGAACGTTTCGTATTCGTTCTTGAGCTTCTCGTACTGAGCTACGCGTTCGTTAAGTAGTGCGGGTGGATTGGCCGGGTCGGCGGCGTCCTGAGCCAGGTGCGACATTAGGTAAGTTTCTACGATGTAACCCGGCGGGGGCAGGATATCAGCCCGCAAGGCCTTGGCATCGACCAGTCGTCCATACATCGGACTACCGATCTTCGATGAATTGATTGCATTGTAAGTGTTGAATCCGAAGACCAGGAATCCAAACGTAAAGGCACATGCCAGTACGATGACCTTGGAGTTCATTGTCAAGTTGTTAAGCGTTTTCATACGGCCCCTCAAAAAAGCTGAAAGTTTGTGTGGTCTATTGGTTGGTAAGCGAACGTGACTAAACAGGGTGTGTCATTCGTCGGTTACTTGAACAACCTGTTCTATATTGAGTAAAAGGAGCAAGCTGTCCTCCAGCTTGTAAGCTCCTTGGACGAAAGAACGTGCCGAACCCCGCAAGGTATCCGGCGGCAATTCAAACCGATCAGCATCGACTTCGATGACGTCGCCGATTTGATCAACAAGCAGACTCACTGCTCCTTCATCGCCGTGAACGACGACGTTCATGGGCAGTTTGTCCGCTGGACGCTCCGTCAATCCCAGTCGTTTCCTTAAGTCGATGGCCGTCACAATCTGCCCCCGCAGATTGATCAAGCCGCTCACAGCCGCTGGCGTCAACGGTACGCGAGTCATCTCTTGATAACGAATGACTTCTTGTACCGACTGGGCGTCGACACCAAACAGATGATCGTCGAGTTTAAATGTGCAAAGTTGTCGCGTGGCTGTAAGCATTTGATGGATTTACGATTTACGATTGGTGATTTACGAGTTTAGATTCACGAAGCAGGATTCACGGTATGCTGGGCGTCAATAGCGACTAAGCACACACGTCGATATCGGGATCGAACTGACGCACCAGCGCGGGCAGGTCGATCAAGTCGGTGACGTGATCACCCACCACAGCTGATCCAAGCAGTCCGTGCCGCTGGCTGGGACGCGTGACCTCTAGCGTAGCGTCGACAATGTCAATGATCCGGTCGACCACCAGGCCGACGCTGCGATTGCCTTCGGTGTAGACGACCACATCCAGCATGCCATCCTCGGCCTGCTGTGAACTGGAAGCGACACACATCGAATCCGCCAACGAGACCAGCGGCAGAATTTCGCCGCGATACTGTACTACCTGTTGTGCGTCTGCCGTCTCGACTGTGCAGGCTTCGATCTTTTCCAGTCGCGTGACTTGCGAGAGTGGCATGGCGTAGCGATTCGCGTGGCCTACGCCCACCACTAGCAGCGATTGAGCATTGGTCAGGCGAGCTGACGAGCGATCGCCAGCGTCAGACATCTGGCGTTCACGTGTTTCGGCAATGACATTGGAACAGTGGGCCAGCCCCAGGACATCCAAGATCAAGGCTACTTTGCCATCGCCCATGATGGTCGTGCCCGAATAAACCGGAACGCATTTGAGTTGTTTGCTCAGGGGTTTGACCACGATTTCTTCGGTGTCATTGATGCGGTCGACCACCAAGCCAAAAGGTCGATCGTCGGCTCGCAGGACAACTATGTTCAGCGCGTCAGCATTGCCGACTAAATCAGTCGACTTCAGTTGCTGCCGCAGATAGACCAGGGGAAGCAGGCGGCCACGCAAGCGATAGACGGGCGCCCCTTGAATCCACTCGACACTCTTGGCGACTTGATCGCCGTCGAGCCTGACCAGTTCTAGCAGGTTGACTTGAGGGATCGCATAGCGATTGCCATCACTGGTCACGATCAAGGCTGGGATGATAGCCAATGTCAGCGGGATCTTGATCTTGATCGTAGTGCCGTAGCCGGATTGGCTTTGCAAGTCGACTGTGCCGCCGATCTTTTCAATGTTTGTCTTGACGACGTCCATGCCCACTCCGCGACCAGAGACGTTCGAGACGGTTTCGGCCGTCGAGAATCCAGGCAAAAAAATCAGGTTGCCTACGTCGCGTTCTGGTAAGCGGGCCGCATGATCGGCGGTGATCAAGCCGCGTTCAACAGCTTTGGCACGAATGCGTTCAATGTTCAGGCCAGCCCCATCATCACAGATCTCGATATTGACCTGGCCACCTTCATGGTAGGCCCGCAACGTCAGGCAACCTTCGATTGGTTTGCCTTTCTGGGCGCGTGTCTCTGGTTTCTCGATCCCATGGTCGACGGTATTGCGGACCAGATGCGTCAGTGGGTCCTTGATGGCTTCGATGATGGTCTTGTCGAGCTCGGTATCCTTGCCTTCCATTTCGATGCGGACTTGTTTGCCGCAGATAGTGGCCAGGTCGCGAACAAGTCTGGGGAATTTGCTCCAGACGTTTCCGATTGGCTGCATACGAGTCTTCATGACTCCTTCTTGCAGTTCGGTCGTGATCAGATTGAGTCGTTGAGAGGTGCGATGAAGTTCGCTGTCGACTTGCGCGTTGGAGAATTGCAGTATTTGGTTGCGAGCCAATACCAGCTCACCGACACACGTCATTAGTTTATCCAGTAACGCGACGTCGACTCGTATCGTACTGTCGGCTGCGGAACCGGTTGCATCGACTGCTGGGGCAGTAGCAGGCTTAGCTGAACTAATTTCTTGGGGGCTCTGCACATTGGCGGGGGCAGCCATCAGTGCTGAGTTTTCTTGTGTGTTCGGTGAGTTGGTTGGCGCTACGGCTGGGGGAACAACCGCAGTTACAGTTGCAGGATTGGGGCATTCCGGCAACTGTGTAGGCTCACCTATTTCACTACCGCGAGGGGCGCTCGCAGCGGGTTGCGACTTGTTCGAAGCTGACTTGCGCGTGGTCTTCTTCGCTTTGTTCGCTTTGGCAGGTGCGGACTGCGAAGTCTGGGCACCAGCCTGTCGTGCTTCGAATAAACTGCTCAGCAGTTCAACGAGCTGTGTAACATCAACTTTCGATTCGGTCCCATCAGCTTCGATCGCAGCCAACAGCTCCCGAACCTTATCAATCACTTTGAACAGCCCGCCGCCAATTTCGGAATCGAATCCGAACTGACCGGCGCGTATGCTGCCCAACAAGTTTTCGGCTACGTGAGTGACACTCTCTAGCTTTGCAAATCCAAGAAAGCCAGCTGTGCCCTTTATTGTGTGTATCGATCGGAATGCGCCGTTGATTACGGCATCGCTCGCGTTTTGGCGTTCGAGCGTCATCAAGTCGCGTTCCAACTGTTCTAGATTATCGTAGCTCTCGATTAAGAACTCACGCATCGCTTCAGAGGAAATTCCATTAATTTGGTTGCTTGTCGGTGCGTTGGACGTGGGTGTTGGTTCCACGATCGGTTCGTCCGCAGCGGTTGTATCGTTGTTGCCATTTAGAATATGGCCTAAAGCAATCATGTGTTCGCTGACATCAACCTCGTTGGACGAATCGATCGCGTCGAGTAGATGTTTCAGTTTGTCGGTGGCGCGCAACAGCGTGTTGATGACTTCACTGGTCGGCCGCAACTCTTGATTGCGAAGTTTGTTGAGCACTTCTTCTTCGCGATGGGCCAAGCCTTGCAGAGTCTCCAGGCCAAGAAAGCCCGCCGCTCCTTTGATCGAATGTACGGCGCGAAACACCGTATTGACCAAAGCGACGTCCATCTGGTCGCCTTGCGATTCCAGCGTTAGCAACTGATTTTCGACATCAGCCAAGTGTTCTTGGGATTCGACCACGAACTCTTTGAGCAGTTCAGCGTCTTCAAAACTCATTGGATTACTAGCCCCGACGAAAAAGAATTGCGCGTCTCTAGGGGAGAAACGCAGCGCTCGTCGGGCACATCGCGGCGCTAGAAGCGCTCATGTGCCAATTGGCTGCAAGAACCTGATGCCTTGAATTGCCCCAGATCCAGTTGTGACCATCGTGGTCACTCCCGCTCCCCCCCGGAAACGGCTCTGTTTGATCTCTGACAAACGTAGGACGTGAATTTGGAGCAAGCAAGCAAGCTGTAGCGCGAATTCCAGAAGTTATGGTCGCTAAGCCCGAATTGGACGAGTCCACCGGCTTGGTCGCTTTTGATTAAAGAAGGGGAGGTTAAGTGAAAGTTGGTGAGGATAACCGTGCAGTCGTCATAACACTGCGGCATTTCATTTCTATCAAGTTTATCAGTAAAGGTTTACGAATAGTTAACCTTGAGACGTGTAGGATTGCATGAGGGGTGCAGGCCAACGATCGTCTCTCATCATCGGGGCAGATGAGATCAGGGGCCGAAGGGATGCGGAATTACCGTCTGGCTGCGCAAGCAGCTCGGGGATGTGTACAACTTCTTCTTGTTGCACACCTAATACCTAGTACCATCGCGGTCCATGCGCAAGAGAGCGCTCTGGACATGCGACCCGAGAATGTCATTACGAATTCAAAGTTGCCGCTGCCTGAACACCCACAGCGCACTCAGGAAGACCCCGAGCATACTCAACCCAAAGCCGCACAACCGGACCGCGAAGCCCGAAGAACCAAACATGTTTCGAACAATCGTTCAAGTGATCGCCTGCCAGTGCCCGGTCGGCCTGGACGCAACCTGGCACCACCCGGCGAGAACCTCGATAGTGGAGACGTTGAAGGGCACGATGATTTAACTCCGGGGCTCTTTGAGCGTCTGCCGCATTCCTTTCGCGATGGAGCGTGGACGTGGGAGTACATCTATACCGGCGAGACCTTCACGAAAGCCACTGGAGGTTTGTCACCGGCCCGCGCTACCAACTATCGCAGCAACCTCGATATTGTCAGCATGATCGACACCGAACGTATGGGGTGGTGGGACGGCGGTCGATTGTTCGTGTACGGCCAAAACCTGACCGGTAAAACCCTGTCTGCCAATTATCTGGGCGATACTCAACTGTTCAGCAACCTCGATTCCACAATCAGCGAGACCGAGCGCCCACACTTCACAACGATTGCCGAATATTGGTACGAACATCATGGAATCGATGATCGCTGGCGTTTGAAGCTTGGCAAACAAGACGCCAATGTCGACTTCGCTTTGACCGATTTGGGCGGTGAGTTTATCCACTCGTCGTTTGGTGTTCCGCCCAATATTCCTTTGCCCACGTTCCCTAGCCAGGCGTTAGGCGTTGCATCATTCTTCGACGCGACCGAAACGCTGAACGTGGGAATGGGTATCTATGATGGTTCACTGCCCAGTGGTCCAACCGGGGTACGTTGGGGATTTGATACGCTTGGACACCATGGCGCGATGTCAATGGCTCAACTGCAGTGGATGCCTCAATTCGGTCCCAACGGTCAATTGCCACATACGACGCGCGTGGGCCTGTGGCATCACAGTGATTCGAGCGTCTGGACCGAACTGACCACCGATCCGAATCCCCGCACCTTTGTGCAAAACTACGGCGTGTTTGCGTCAAGCGATCAAATGGTCTTTAAAGAAGAGTATGGTTCAGACGACACTCAAGGGCTGGGCGTGTTCTGGCAATTTGGCTGGGCGCCAGGCAATCGAAACTTCATTCAAGAGTATTACGGTGGGGGGCTAGTCTATCGTGGTCTTATTCCCGAGCGAGATAGTGATGTGGTTGGCTTGGCTGTCGCCAACGTCCTTTACAGTAGCGCGTTCCGCCAAATGAGCGCAGGCAGCGGAACCCAGATCGACAAATACGAAACGGCCATTGAGCTGTTTTACAAGTACATTCCGTCGCCATACCTATCGCTGCAACCCGACTTGCAATATATCGCCAACCCAGGCGGCCAATACAAAGACGCCTTGGTCCCCGGCCTGCGATTCGAAGTCGTACTGTAGCTCGCAATTGGCCATTGGTAGCGGAAGCCGTCAAAGGTTTCGGTCGGAGTTGCTGTAGCGGAAGCCGTCAAGGCTTTCGTCGGTTCTCCCCGTGTAAGATATTTGAGATACGCACGAAATGCTTGACGCATTCTGCTATGTTAGGCTTTGCCACCAGCGTTGGACGTGTGCTTGCAATTGTTCCAGGTCGCCATCGTTGACGATTGTATCGGTGGCGAACCGGCGTTTATCTTCAATCGACATTTGAGCGGCTTCGCGCCGCTGAAGTTCAGTCGGGGACCAACCTCGAGTCAGAGCTAGTTGTTCGCGTACCTGGCGAGGCGTATCGACCAGCAGGACTCGATCGCACCGCGGCGCCCAACCGGCTTCGATCAGCAGCGGCGCGTCGATGATGACCACAGGGTACTTGGAGCCTTCGGTGGCAATGCGCTCTTCGGTCACCTGGCGTACCAGAGGGTGAACCAGGTCTTCCAACCACTGGAGATTTTCCTTGGCCAGTTGGGTTTCACCAAACACATGGCTCGCAATCTTCTTGCGATCGATGCGTCCAAGTTGATCGAGGATGCCGCTTCCAAACCGCTCAGTCAGCTGGGCGCGCACGTTCGGTCGTTCCAACGCTTCATGTGCCATACGATCTGAATCCAGCCACAACGCGCCGTGGTCCTGAAGCAGACGAGCCACGGTCGATTTCCCCGAGGCGATACCGCCGATAAGTCCAATTACTAGTGGTTGGGGCATGGCGCGAGTTTCGATGATTGTTGTTGAGAGCGTCTCCTTTCGCTCCGCGATAGGCAAAATCCTTTTGCGGAGCAAAAGGAGACACTACCAGCGTACTTCCATCTGGCCGACGATGTCGTGGGCCAGGCGATCGATGGCCCGCATGTGCGCGGTGGAGATGCTCTGTCCGGCCTCGGGCACGAACTCGGTGCCCTGTGCAAATAGCAGGGCGATGTCATCGGGCGGAACGAACTGGTTCTCCATCAAGACATTGTTTTGGCGATCGACCCACGTCAACTGGATAGCGATCTTGGCGTCGAGAGCTCGTGGATCATCGACTCCGTTTTCGGTAATGACGCGTTTGGTCTCGTTGGTGATGCGCACCGTCAGGACGCTATCGGCGGAGGGATCGTTGACCAGGCGATACTGCGTGCGCTGCTGAATGGCTTTTTGAAGTTGTTCGGTTAATTGCTGACCGAGTTCGCTACGCCAGGTATCATTGCGGACAATCGGGACGTAGATGGTTTGCACGTCGTTGCGAAACAGCGTGCGATTGCCATACTGATAACCTGCGCAGCCTACGGTGCCGTAGATCAGGCCCAGGATCAAGCTGGCTTGCAGCCACGCAACTCGTCGTGCCCCGATCATTTACTGCTGCCACCTGTGTTTTGCAGCCAGGGTCGTTCAGCCCCGCGCTCTGGGAACAGCTTTACCAAAGGGCCAAAGTATTGCGGAGGATCAGGGGGCGCATCTTTCAGCTTCTCCATGTTGTCCGAGGCCAGTTTACCAAACGGCGTGTCGGAGTACTTCTTGATGATGATCGCCAGGTTGCGACGACAAGCTTCGTTCTCTTGACGTTTGCGACGAAACTCGGCTTGCTCCCAAAATCGTTCGGCTTTTAGATAGTGAATCTTGGCCAGGGCAGTGTTCAGTTCCTTTTGATTCTCTTGGGATTCTTTGGGGAACTGTCGAATGATTTGTTTGGCGCGCTTCTCGGCATCGATCAACGGTACGCTACTGTACTGGGCACCTTCGTAGGAGGCCATCAGGCTTTGCAGTTCCAGAAACTGCGCTTGAAACTGATGTTCGCTGTCGGGGTACGTAACGCGCAAATCGGAAAAGGTATCGGCTGCGGTTTCGTAGTCTCCTTTTTGGAAACTGGCCACGGCTAAACGCATGGTCGCATCGTCAGTATTCTTGCCGGTGGGATCGTCCAATCGCATATTCTCTAGAACGCGTCGACCATGTCCTCCGGTATCGTTCCAGGGAAACTGACCGTCGGTGAAATTGACCATATAGAAGGGCTTGTGGCTCGCGCCATCGTGTTTCAACCAATAGTCGGCGATCTCGAACCTGCGAGCCCCGATGTGATCCATGTAGCGATTGCGTGGATACTCTTTGACAAGTTTGGCGTATGCTTGCTCTGAGCGATAATAGTCTTCGGCGAAGAAATAACTTTCGCCCATCATCATCAGCGCGTCTTGTTCAAGCGCGGAGGAACGCCAGTTCTTGGCAGCCGATTTGTATTTTTCCGCAGCAGCGCGAAAGGCATCGCTGCGCTGTTCGCCTTCCAAGGCTTTGGCCTGGTTGAACAGATCGTCGGCTTCCAAATATTGTTGCCGCGCCTTGGTAGGATCGATTTTGTCGCGACCGGACATCTGGTCGAAGAGGGCTTGTGGTTTGCTCTTCTTTTCCGCAGCGCGACCTTCGGGTCGATAGATGTCGTCACCGTCGATTTCACGACGGTCTTGCCAGCGATCGATCAGCGAAGCCGAATCGGGATCGAACATTTTGCAGCCGCTCGCAGCGGCTAGCAGCCAACAACATAGACCCAGCACTAGTCCCCGTGACGCAGGTCGAACTCGGGGCATACCGACATTGGTCTTACTCGGACCGAGTAAGTCGCATGGTCGCAGGCTGCTCATTACAGCTGACATCCGTGTCAATGCCCCAATTCCTGGAGGAAGTAACTCAAGTTCAATCGTCGATCAAGCAGGGCCGCCAGGTAGCGTTCCATCACACCTCGCATGGCCGCCCGGGCTTGGCCCGCCACCTGGTCAGTGGCTATGCCGCGCCAGTCCGGTTCGCTGAATCGAAGTAGTTCCAGGCGAGCCGGGGCTGGCAATTGTATCAATGGTCTCAGTCCACTCATGCATTGGCGGCATACAACGCCGCCAACGATGGGCGCGAAGGCAAAAGACTGATCAACTCGTATTGCATTCAAGTCGTTTCCGCATTGGGCGCAACGATCCAACGTCGGTGCGTGACCGACAATGCGCAGCAGTTGCAATTCCCATCGCAGCACCAAAGCGCGCGGTTCGTGACCGAAATCGCCCAGTCCATCGATGGTCGCTACCGCCAGGTCGTACAATTCCGGTTCGGCATCGCCCTTTTCCGTAAAGCGATCCAACAACTCAGAAACGTAGTACCCGCAGTACAGCCGCAATAAATCGCGACGTCCAACGCGAAACCTGTCCACTAGCTTTGCTTCGGTTAGGACCCCGAGTACATCGCCAGCTTTGGGGATGAACACTACGCGACAAATCGACAGTAGGTCAAGGGCACCTTCGAAAGGACTTTTGGGGCGCCATGCCCCTTTTGCCAAGACTGCCTGTTTTCCGAAATTTCGCGTGTACAACGTGGCAATACAGCTAGTTTCGCTCCAGGGAATTGACCGCAAGACAATGGCGTCGGATTGTTCAGCGGTCATGAGAATCTGGAAATGGAAACTTGGATAGCGAATTCAGGGGAGAACTCTTCGATTATGCTGTAACAACGCCCAGTGTACTAGCGGCCAACCCATTCCAGCCTGACTTCTCACTGCCATGCCCAACATCCTTCGATTCTCCCTGCTATGTCAACTGGTGTTCATCGCGTCGGCCAGTCAGCTCTGGGCCGATAAGCCTTATGAACTTGTCATCCAAGGCGGGCGAGTGGTCGACGGCAGCGGCGCTCCGTGGTACGAGGCAGACGTCGCGGTTGCTCAAGGTAAGATCGCTGCTATCGGTCGCATCGATGCGCAATCTGCCACCGAAGTCATCGATGCCCGCGGCCTGATTGTGGCCCCCGGCTTCATCGACATGATGGGGCAGACTGCAACACCCCTGATGCTCAATCCGGAAAGCAGCCGAAACTTGCTGACACAGGGAATCACCACGATCAATTGTGGTGAAGGCAGTTCCGCGGCTCCGCTGAGTGCTGCCGAAGGAACCACCACCGGCTGGACCACCATGCGTGAATACCTGGCTCTACTGGACATGCAGGGGCTGCCGGTCAATGTAGTGCAAACGGTTGGCCATACACAAATCCGCCAGCTGGTTATCGGTGACACCGACCGCCGTCCTAGCGATGACGAATTGAAGCGGATGCAAGAGCTGGTACGCGAATCGATGGAGGCTGGCGCCATTGGCGTATCGACTGCGCTCATTTATCCACCGGCAGTGTATGCAACCACGGAAGAGATTGCTCAGCTGACCAAAGTAGCCGGCGAGTATGGAGGTCGCTACTACACGCACATGCGGAACGAAGGCGACCGACTGTTGGAGGCGATTGATGAAGCCTTGGATGTTGGCCGGCAAGCGGACACTCCCGTACATATCTTTCACCTAAAGACCGCCGGTCAACAAAACTGGGGCAAGATGCCTCAAGCTATCGCGCGCATCAAGGCCGCCCGCGCCCAAGGTCAGCAAGTTGCCGCGGATGTCTACCCATACATAAATAACGGCCTGGGCATATCCGCCCTAATTCACCCGCGACATTCAGCCAACGGACTGTCTAAGTTGATCGAACGCTTGGAAGATGTGAACTTGCGCAGTGAGATTCGTCGTGAGATGCTGGAAACCGAAGGCTGGGAAAACTGGTTTCGTCATGTAGGCCATGACTGGAAGCGAATCGTCTTGGGCCGAACACAAGCCGCACGCTATCGCGATCAGACCGGACAATCCATTGCGGCCATTGCCGAGCAACTGAAGGAAGATCCCTGGGACACCTTCTTTGCACTGGTCAAGAGTGGTGCGTTTGTTCTGCCGCAGAGCATGAGCGAAGCCAACAAGATCCTGGCGATTCAGCAGGAGTTCATGTCGTACTGTACCGACGTCGGACCAGCTAGCGAAGATGAAATTGCCGGGCACCCCAGAGCCTATGGCGCCTTTCCCCGATTGCTCTCGCGCTATGTGCGTGACTTGGGCACGGTCTCACTGGAACGAGCGGTCGCCGGCGCTAGTGCCGTGGCGGCCAACGAGGTTATGGCCTTCGATCGCGGACGCATCTCAGTTGGACTGGCCGCCGATATTATCGTGTTCAACTATGGCCAGCTTGCCGACAAAGCCACGTTCGCGCAGCCCGAAGAAGAGTCGGTAGGCATGCAACATGTTTTGGTAGCTGGTGTGCCCGTATTAAAGCACGGAACAATGACCGGCGCCAAACCTGGACGCGTGCTGCGCGGACCAGGTTATGCTGCGGAGAAGACCTCAGCCAAAATTTCCACCGGTTCAGCATCGCTGGACTGCAGCACGCTTGATCGGTTAGTAAGCAAGTTTGTCCAAGAACATTCGATTCCGGGCATGGCTGTAGCCATTACGCGAAAAGATGATGCGGGGCAGTCGCATATCGTTGTCGCCAAAGGTTTTGGCTATGCAGACCTGGCCAGTCAAGAAGCCGTAACTGCCTCACACCTGTTTCGTATCGCAAGCATTTCGAAGCCGGTCACCGCCGTCGCCATCCTCAAGTTAGTCGAAGATGGAAAATTCAAGTTGGATGACGGCATCGTTGATTTGTTGGAGCTGGACCAAGAGGTGGACCAGGCGGGCGCAGCGTTTGATTCACGTTGGCGGAAGATAACCGTCCGTCAGTTGCTGCAGCATCGTGGCGGCTGGGATCGCGATAAGTCATTCGATGCGATGTTTCAGTCCGTGCGCTTCGCACGCCAATTCGATACCGATGCTCCCGCCAGTCCCGAAGTTATCATCCGCGCCATGTTGCGCCAGCCGTTGGATTTCAATCCTGGTCAGCGATATGCCTACTCTAATTTTGGATACTGCTTGCTCGGGCGATTAATCGAGAAAGTCACCAATCAAGCGTATGAAGATTATGTGCGGCACGCCATTCTGAAGCCGCTTGGTATTGTCAACATGCGACTGGGCAAAACTCTTTTAGGCGAGCGATTGCCTAATGAAGTTCGGTACTATCAACCGGGTCAGGGTCGCTCGGTGTATCAAGCGAACCTGCGCAGCGGGGTGCCCTTGCCTTACGGGGCCTGGCATCTAGAAGCCATGGATTCCCACGGTGGCTGGTTGGCCTCGGCTGAAGACCTGGCTCGCTTCGCGATGGCCTTCGATGATCCAGATCATTGTCCAGTGCTTACTCGCGCATCGATTGAGTGTATGTTCGAGCGCCCCGAAGAACCGCCGCGGCCGTGGCCCGAAAGCGAAGCGGGTTTCTTTTATTCGCTAGGTTGGATGAATCGCATCCTCGATGACGGGCATGTCAACATCTGGCATACCGGTTCACTGGATGGCACAGCCACGATCATGATTCGCCGACACGACGGCGCTAATATGATTGCGCTAATCAACACGCGTTCCAGCCCCATCGCTGCCCATCTTGGCCGCGAAGTCGATCGCTTGCTACACCAGGCCGCCGATAGCCTGTAGCGGAAGCCGTCAAGGCTGTCGTCTCTCATAGTCAGTTGCAACAGCGCAGGCTTAACGGTCCTAAATTGTAGACAGTTAGAGGGTGCATAAATTTAAAACGCAGAGACGCGGAGGATCGCAGAGTAGACCATTTCGATGAGGACCTGTCCTCAGCGTTTTCTCTGCGGACTCCGCGGTCTCTGCGTTTTTTGATCGAGGTGCTGACCAGCTACGAAATGCTTGACGCATTCCGCTACCGCAGGGCGCTTACTATTTGTGTCCTTTCGCGTGTGAGATCTTGGACCGATCGTAGAAATTCTTGCTGCGATTACGCAATGGGTATCGCTGCGCGACGGTTGTCTGCATTTGTAGACTTTGGCCTGCATGTCGGATAATCGGCTCGACGTAGAGGAGGCTGGCTACGGTCACGACAAGTGCCAAAACGATTCTCTGCATAATGGAAGCCCCTGAAAGTAGTTTCTCGGTTGAACCCCAAAACCTCTATGGCCAGGCAGTGCTTGCACAGGCCGTGCCGATTTCGACTGCGATCGTGGGGTAAGTGCGGCGGACTCGCTGGTTATTATGCGCATTTCGAGCATGTTTGCTTGGGTTTTTCAAGCGCGCGCCGGGTGCGAGCTACAGTTGGCTTGTTCAGACGGAACCCGGTCAGCACGAAGCCGGTGGCGTTGCGAGGATGCAACATGTTCCGTTGCATTAGATCAACATTGCTGGCGGTATGGGGGTACCGGTAGCATATGTGGCTCGAGGTTTGGGCACCTCGGGGACAACACATTTTGGTGGGGCCGTTTATGCAACGTCGAATGGGGCTGCGCAGAGTCGTCTGCGCATGGTGCTGTGCATTTGTGAGCTCGATAGTCAGCCTATCGGGGGCAGAGATCGAGATCTATGTTTCACCTGCAGGCAATGATCAAGCTGCGGGTACGCAGACAGAACCACTGGCGACTCTCTTCGGTGCTCAGCAACGTTTGCGCGAATTGCGAGCTGGCGATCAGGCTGATGATGATGCACAGGTGTGGCTGCTGGCAGGCACCTATGAGCTCGACCAACCGCTCGAGTTCACCGCTCTAGACAACTCGCCCAGCGGAGCAAGCACGACTTATGCCGCACGACCGGGCCAGCAGGTTACCTTGCGCGGTGGGCGCACGCTAACTGCTGAACACTTGCAGTTCATAGACGAGCAGCATTGGTTATTCAAAGAATTGCCGCCCGTGGCCAGAGAGCATGTGCGCGCGATCGATCTAGCCAGCTTGCAATTGGACCGCGACCATGCGCTGCATCGCGGCCGAGCGCGTCATCGCCCTATGCATCCGCTGCCGGTCGAGTTGTTTTCAGGTTCGCGTCGTTTGCCAATGGCCAGTTGGCCCAATTCGGGCTGGGCTAACCTGAGCGGTGTGCAACCAGAGAGTTTCAGCTGGCCTGTTCCGGCTGCAGTGCATACTGGCAGTCAATCTACTGGAGCCATGGCGCATGGTTTCTGGATGCATGATTGGCAGGACAGCTGCGAACCAGTAATGATCGACCGGTCCAATACCGGCACGAATCAATTTCGCTTTAACTCTGAGCATGCTCAGCATGTGGGGCACCTACGCAATGGAGCCCGCTATCGAATCGAAAATCTCCTCTCGCAGCTCGATCAGCCCGGTGAATGGTATCTGGACCGATCTGCCAATCGCGCGTATCTATGGCCGACCGATGAAATGCTTCGCGAGGGTCTGTTTGCTTCCACCATGGAAACACCGATCAGCATCTACGATGTTAACCATCTGACACTAACTGGTATCACGATCGAAGGAGCACAAGCTTGCTGTATCGAAATTGCTGGGGGGCAGCAGGTGTGTATCGACAATTGCTTGATTCGTCACGCGGGTAACCTGGGTGTCAACATCTATCACGGTACCGGGCATCGGCTAGTTAACTGCGAGATTACTGTGACCGGTGCAGGCGGCGTGCGCGTTGAGGGCGGCCAGCGTGAAACGCTGACCGCTTGCGATCACTCTATCGAGAATTGTCGCTTGCATGACTACGCCCAGTTGCACCTGGCCTATCGTCCAGGCGTAAACGTGTATGGTGTGGGCGTCAGCGTGATCGGCAATGAGATCTGCGACGCGCCGCATGCAGCTGTGGTATTGCACGGCAACGAACATCGCGTTGAACGAAATCACATTCATCATGTGTGCCGTGAGACCGATGATGTCGGAGCAATTTACCTGGGCCACAATCCAACCTTTCGGGGTAACAAAATTCGCCACAATCATATTCATGATTTGGGTGGTTACAGCTCCCTAGGAATCATCGGCATCTACTTGGACGATTTCGCCAGCGGAACGGAAGTTACGCACAATGTGCTGGTCAGGGCAGGACGTGGAATCGCTATCGGTGGCGGTCGAGATAACCTGGTCGACAACAATCTATTTGTGGATTGTCTGGCTGCTGTACAAATTGATTGCCGAGGCAAGACTTGGGCCAGGCACCACCTGGAAGGCGATGATTCGTTCATTGCCCGCTGTTGCCGCGAAATTGAAATAGAGCAGGGTACGTTTGCAGAGCGTTACCCGGAACTAAGAATGTTGTTCAGCGATTCACCAGAGATCGCCAAGGGAAACCGTATTACGCGCAATCTCATTGAAGGTGAGATCGGCATCGATCTGCATGATGGCCTGAACGAACAAGTGGTGACGGCCTTTGATAACGCCCGGGGCGCGCGGGCAATGTTAGCCGACGTCGACCAGGGCGACTATCGCGCTCAGCGCGGATCGCTGGCTGAGAAGATCAACTTCGAAAACGCTGGGCCAGGTAAGGTCGTGTACGTCAGCAAGTGAAGTGAACTACACCAATTGCGCTAGCGGAGGCTGCTTGGGTTTAGGTCTGCGGAGCAACAGATACAGGCCGATGCCCGCCAAGGACATCAGGCCGATACCCCACAATGGTCGCACCGCAATCCAGGCGACACCGATGGCTGAGAGTGCGAGAACGGAGCCTAAGACTACCGAGATGGCGAAAGTCGCGGTGCCCGCGATGCGCCCCAGAAATGGGATCACGCTAGCCAGCGCCGAAAGTGGTCCCGTGATCAAGCCAAACCCCGCGCATGCCAGAATCCAGCCAACGCCGCGCAGGATCCACGCCAACGCCGTGTTTTGCGCGCGCAGCGAGGCAAACATATCGGCACTACTGCGCTCGCCTTCATCGATGCTCTCGATCATTTCGCCGTTACTGGTGCGAAAGGGTTTGAGCGATTCGTTATCTTGCTGGCTCAGCACACTGATCACCTGTGGATCGATCGATCGAAAACGAATTCGCAAGTCGCCGATCTGGGGTGAGTCAGGGTTGGGATTGCCCTCGGCACCTATGTACAACTGATTGCCACTGACGAGATGCTTTTGTTTTACTGACTCAGATATGGCTGAGAGCAAACTGGATGCATCTAGGGCGAGGTCGTTCCAGCCACCAATCTGTTCGACTTGATCAGGCTGAAGCTTGAAGGCCCCGACGGTGGCGTTTTGAGCAGTTTGCTTTTGCGAGTGGTACGGCAACGGCGGGTTCTTGTGCCCGCTGGCATCATGAAAGTTCTCGCTGTTCTCGCGGTCGTCCGACCAACGCTGCGAATATTCGTAAGTGGTGACCGTTTCACGTCCTCCACCCACTTTCTCACGCGAACGCGTTTCTTTCTTCTCGACCCACTGATACATCTCGACGTCGCGAGCTAAACGCAAGGCGACTTGACTTACTGCAAAGTCACTATCCTTGAGCGTCTCTTCGGTGGTGGCTTGACCAGAGAAATGAACCAGCTTGCCATTTTGCTCCGGCAAGATTTCCAGCGGATCTCGCACTTCTTCAACCACATGTTCGGCTTCCAATAGGCCACGTGTCCGATGGATCGTGCGGTATTCGTTCCAGCTAATCAGCAGGACGGCTCCCGGGATCATCAAGAAACCGATGAGCACACCAACAAGTGAGTTGGCGAGTTTGGAAAAGTAACCTTGATGAGTTCTGGTGGTGAAGACGTCAGGCATGTTTCTTTCTTTGAGGCTGTGGTCTCAACTTTGGGCCGAGGATTCGACCGCAAACCAACGGTCAGATGACTCAGTAGCACGACACGCTTATGGGGTTGCCGTGAGGAATTTGAAAAGTTCGTAAAACTGGTTGGGAATGGCGTAGCAAGCTACGCCGAGAATCGCCACGAGCGCGATCCATAACATGCCGTCGGTAATTGCCCACGGTCGCAGCGATTGATTGACTTTGAAGTAGCGGAAGTACACGGCGGCAGCAGCAATCATTGGCAATGTAGCGCCTTGAGCAATACCACCAATTTTGACCATCAGTTGCGGGTCGCGGGCTACAAAGTAAAACAAAAGTGCCAGGCACGGATAGATTAGGCAGAATTGTCGAATGATCTGGGCGCGCCGATGAGCCGTCGAGCTCTTGGTAAATTTCATCAGGTTCAAAAAATCTGCCGTTAACCGACTGTTGGCGGCACACGAGAGGTACAGCGTCTTGAACAGTACGGCTCCCGCTCCAAACAAGAATAAACTGCGCGCCCACAGGCCGAAGGGCCCCACGTACATATTCGACAGTTCTTCGACTAACTTGGCACCCGCGGGAAACAGTTGTTGCGGATGGAGGACCGCGGCCCCCATCAAATAGAAAGCCACGGTCGACAAGGTGAACACCACCATGCTCACCCAGGCATCCAGATGCATTACACGTATCCACCCCTTGGCACGCGCGGTCCATTCGGCCGAACCATCGTCGCGTCCCACGTAGCGGGCATAGCCTTTCTCCAAGCACCAATACGGGTAGTAAAACAGTTCCGTCGCGCCCACTCCCGTTATGCCGAAGACGGCAAACGCGGCACCGATCCCAGCGGCCGGCACTTGCAACTCCAGTCCACGCGCGATGTCGCTGGCTCGAATGGGATAATCGGTATAGCGCAGGGCATAGGCCGAAAGCACCGTGATGCACGTAGCGCTAACGACAATCACCGTGGTTAGCCATTCGATTCGCCTATAGCCACCACCATAGATGAGCGCCATGGTGACCAAGCAGGTAATGATCGCCCAGGGGAATTCCGGGTGAGTGAGAATATAGTCTTGCAGCGCGGGCGAGAAGCTGCCGGCAACTTGAACGGCGCCGATGGTGAAAAAAGGGAAGGCCAGGTTGAGCGCCTGACCGATGGTGCCGGTCATGCCACCCAATTGCACGACCGTGCAGATCAACATTACAAACCACCACCACACCAACAGCTTGCCCAGCCCTCGATAACGCGTCGAGATCTCGTGCAGCGCGCCCAGCGTCGGCCGGCCGCTCGATATCGCATAACGACCCAGCTCAATCTGCACGAAGACTTTGATGACGCAGCTGAACAGAATCAACCACAGGAATACAAAGCCATGTTTGGCTCCGAGCGAAGTGGTCAAGATCAACTCACCAGAACCCACGATAGTTCCGGCTAAGATAATCCCAGGGCCAATCTGCCGCAGGGCTGTTCCCAGCGATTCGGGAGGAGCTTTAATTGCATCGTCGGGCAATGCATACGGATCGTAGGCTACTTCGGAGTCACTCATGCAGATCGCTTTGCTGTCTAGTCCGCCATTAAACAGGCACCAATGCCCGGCTAGAGAGTATAGCCTGATCACAAGCGAAAGCCCAACATCACAACTTATCAGCCAACTAACCATGACACCGCTGGCTCAAAACAGACTACGATAAAACCAGGCGGTGGGCCGGACATGCAGGGACACAGGAGAACAAGTTGACGACATCATCCATGCGATATAGACGAGCCGCGCAGTACGTGCCGCTGGGCCATGTCGGTCAGGCGCGCATCGAAGCGGCCCGCGTACTAATATGCGGCTGTGGGGCACTGGGCAGCGTCATAGCGGAACGCCTGGCCCGCAGCGGCGTGGGTCAAATGCTGATCGTAGATCGCGATTGGGTCGAGCTGAGCAATCTTCAGCGGCAGACTCTATTTACGGAAGCCGATGCACAGGCCAGCACGCCCAAGGCCATTGCGGCCGTGAGCATGCTGAGGCAGATCAACAGCCAGATTCAAATCGAGGCCATTGTCGAAGACATTACTCACCTGAATATCCAGCGGCTGGCTGAGGGCGTCGATTTGATCCTGGACGGAACGGACAACTTTGAAACACGCTTATTGATCAACGACTATGCACTGAGCCAGCGGGTGCCTTGGATTCACGGCGGATGTTTAGGTGCGAGTGGTCAGGTGATGTCGATCATTCCAGGACAGACCGCTTGTTTTCGATGTTTGGTGCCCGAGTTGCCGCCGCGCGATGCGATGCCCACCTGCGATACAGCCGGTGTACTGGGACCGGCCATCGGTCTGGTGGCTAGTTGGCAAGCGGCTGAAGCTCTGAAGGTACTGAGCGGAAACTTGGACGCAGTGTGCAAAGAGTTGATCACCGTCGACACATGGAACACTAGTTGTCGCCTGTTGTCGCTCGATGCGCTGCGCACGCATGACTTGTGTCCAGCATGCGCTGGACGCGAGTACCCGTTCCTGAGCGGTCGGCGAGCGAGCCTGGCCACGGTGCTCTGCGGCAAGAACGCTGTCCAACTAGCGCCAGCCGAGGGCTCACCGCCTCTCGATCTGGCGCAGATGAAACAGCGTCTGGGGCAACTTGGCCCCGTAACCCTTAATCCATTCTTAATGCGTCTAACCACCGAAAACCACGTTTTTACTCTCTTTAGGGATGGCAGAACCATCGTTGAGGGTACTATTGATCCGGTGGAGGCCCGCACTTTGGCTGCCAAGCTATTGGGGAGCTAAACTTTTTTGCGGCCCCTAGTAGCATTTTGGTTGTAGGGTGGATAATCTAACATTAGTGCCGAAGGCGGTCGGCGTTGTGTTAGTGAGTGGCACATTCTCGGTGGGGCTCTTCACGTCGATTAGTGGCCGATTTCCGCCTCTTAAAGTGAGATTAAATGCGTTACGAATTCCGCTTGGCCGAATTGCTGGGCCACACTCCCGACCGCAAGAAGCGTCCTGGGACGATCAAGAACATCGTTGAATACACGGGTTTGGATCGCCACCAAGTGGCATCCTTGCTCAAGAACGAAGCCAAGTACATTCCGTTGGAAGCGTTGTCGCGTTTGTGTGACTACCTGGTCGAGCACGGCTATGCCTCCGCCGACCAGCTGCCCGGCGCGTTGTTCGCGGTCAAGCCCGAACACTTCTGGGAGTTGTTAGCGCGACGCCGGCGATTGGAGATCTGCGTCGGCGTGCGTCGACCTGAAAAGGATGATACGCCCGATACCGCTTGGGTGGTCGCCTCGGATGCCGTGTTGCTCGGCGAGATGCTCAGTGGTGTCACGACATTGGGAGGGACTGACAAGCTAGCGCGTTCGATGCAACAACCGCGCACCGATTTGCCGACTCACCCTGAGTTGCTCAAGCAAACGCTAGTGTGGAGTCCAGGCGTTGTCCCGCAAAACGAAGCCATCGAGCGGGCAACCTATGTTTATGAAGACTTCAAGTCCGCCGCCGGTGACCGAGCGCTGATTTGTTTGGGTAGTGTCAAGAGTAATCCAGTAGTGGAACTAGTGTTGGCCGAGACGTTCGGCGCGACGCCGTTTGAATCGCAGGATAAAATCTCCAAAGCATCGGATCGACCGTGTCCGTTCTTCCTGCGATACCGCGATCATGATCCGCATCCATCCTGTGCATCAGCTGGTATGCAGTTGAGCACTCATGACAAAGCCGACTTGCCTGGCATCTACTACGAACAAGCCGACGGCACATGGGCTTACGCCGGTGGACAGGATACTGCGTTAGTGTTTTACATCTATCGCGAATCGCTGGGCCGATTGGAGATGGTACTGAGCGGATTCAGCGGCCGGGCCACGCGGCTTTTGGCTCGGACGCTTTCCAATCGTGGTGAAGATTTCTGGCCACCTGTCTTGCAAACCGATTACTTGCAAGTGGGTGCATACATCGTGCAGTACAAACAGTCCGAAGAAGCCGAAGCGCCGTTTGATATTCTGCGCACCGACTTGGTTTCAGCGCCTACGATTACGCCTTTGCCGGTGGAAGCCCTTCGCCGTCGTTTGAGCCAGTAAAAGTCATCTCCATCAGAGGCTATTGAAATCGTACAGCTTCTAAGTCATTTGTGCGAAGGGCTTCATGTCACCTCCCCCGGCGCAGGAGAGCGATGCGATAATAGCAAAGCGTAGTCTCTTATTGATGTGGGGCGGTTGTTTTTTTGCTGACTCAACGCGCTGGGGAGGTTGTTATTTACGAATCCTGGTTCGTCTCGAGGCGAAATTTAGCCCAGACTGCCTAAAGCGGCGATTTGAACGGCTTTTTTCACCCGATTGCGACAGTCGGTGCGCAGCGCTCCACGGCAAGCAGTTTTGCCAGTCGTTTGACGTTCACTGTGAAGCATGTCATCAGTTGTTGGATCTTCACTTTTGCCAGACCGCAGTATCTTGCACAACGACCGCGCCCGTGCCGAGCCACTTCCCCTAACTTCCGTTCGATGGCCGGATGCTCACGCCGGACTTGTTGGTATTGCTCTGTCTTGGACTTCTGACGAGCACGTTTGTATTCTTCTTCATACTCATTCTTATTCACTCGTCGACCTCGACGGCTGGTCTCTTTCATCTTGGGGTTGCACTGCGCGAGCAACGGACAGCCCCAACATTTCTTAGCCGGAAAGTCGAACGTCGTGCGGTTAGGCTTCGTGGCATCTTGAAATCCTTTATTGGATGTGTGGCCAGCTGGACATGTCACATGCTCGCCGTCTGAGGTCAATGCAAACGCCGTCGAAGCAAAGCCTTCATCGTTGCCGAAGTCACGCGGCGGTGTGATCACATCAACTTCCATCCCGCCAGGGCCTTCCAACGCGCGCAGCATTGGCCCGTTAAATCCCGCGCCGTCAAGGGATAGCTGTTCGATCTTGTTGCCATGAGCTTGCTGTTCGCGTTCAATCAGATGAACCGCGTCTTGGGCCTCAGCACCGTTTGCCGGAAGCACCTCAAGTTGAGTGATCAGCTGGCTATCGGCGTCCATCAACACATCGACCAAATAGCCGTCGTAAAACTCGCCATGCATTCCGCGGCGGGCATCGCTATCAACCACGCTCAGCGTGCGATCACCCTGACCTGGGTTCAAGCAATCGCTCACGATCTTTTGAGCGAGCGCACGTACTTCGATGAATCGTTTCCAAGACTCTTGGCAATCACTCTCTTGGGATGGATCGGGCTGCTCGAGCATCCACGTCAGGATGTCGCCGACTAAATCCAGACGAGCATCAAGGCGAATCTCCTCGGATTCTTTCTCGGTTTCGACGCGGCTTCGATCGGCTCGGATACGGAATCCTTGAGCGACCTCAGCATCAATGGGCTCGATAGCAGCGAGCATCTTTTCTCGCAGCTGCGCCAGCAGTTTCAACGTGGTGGGCACAGCAATATTGGCATAGACGTGTGTGGCATCTTTAAGTCGCAACCGATCGCTGACAAGGCCCTTGCTGCGCGCGAAGCTGATCAGTCGGTCGAAAACTTTCTGCATCCCCTCTTCTCCGATGCGACCCCGAAAGCGACTCAAAGTACTTCCGTCCGGCAACTTACAAGTAATCGGCACTTGCAGAAACCAGCGGAACAATAAATCCGAACTGGCTCTTTCTAGGACTTTGCTGTCTGATAGATGATAGAGATATTGCAGGTACAACACCTTCAGGAGGAGGATTACTGGCAGGGTGGGCCTACCTCCCTCACGACAATAATACTTCTCCAGCTCAGGCCGGAAACTTTCCCAGGGGACTATCTCCAACGCATCTAAAAGGGGCGACTTGAGCGGCAGCACACGCTTATAGATCGCCAGATCCGACGCACGAATCTCAAACAAAAAATCGCGATGGTTCGTTAGCATAATGATTGCACCGAGTTGGAACGTCGGCCTCTTCAACCATAATACCCATGCCAGAGCAAATTGGAATTAAATCAGCACTCTCCGCAGCTGGGGGAGGTCGCAGACGAGGCGTTCAGCCGAAGTCTGCGGGAGGGGGCTCGTTACCGAAGAGGAACTGTCTTGCAGTGGAATGCACCACACAATTCATTTCGCGGCATCGACTTAGAAGCTAGACGATCTCCCAAAGCTTGGCTGAGGTGACATGCATTTGCGCTGCACACTCTTACCCTTCGGCAAGCGGCCCCCTCCCGGAGCCTAGCTTAACGCTGGCTCCGACCTCCCCCAAGCAAAGCTTGGGAGAGGTGGCTGGACCTGTCCTACTCCTACTCCTACTCCTACTCGTACCCTTTCGAGTACGAACAGGAGTTTAAAGACCGAGGTCCTGCCCAGTTATTTGGTGAGTTGGCTTAGGCCAGTGTTTCTTGGGTGGCAACGCGCGATGGATTACGGCGTGTGTGGCGGGCGATGGCCGCTTGCACGAATCCTGAGAACAATGGATGAGCGGCAGTGGGTTTCGATTTGAATTCGGGATGGAATTGGACGGCCAAGAACCACGGATGGTCAGGTAATTCCACGATCTCGACCAGGCCTCCATCGGGACTGGTACCAGAGAACTTCATCGAATGGGCTTCGTATTGCTGACGATAGACGTTGTTGAATTCGTAGCGATGTCGATGGCGTTCGTTGATAGATGAAGTTCCATAGACGCGTTGGGCCAGCGAACCATCGACCAGTGAGGCCGGTTGGCTGCCCAGACGCATCGTGCCGCCCATGCGCGTGATCTCGCGCTGTTCATCTAAGAGACAAATCACAGGGTGAGCCGTTTCGCGATCGAACTCGCTGGAATGAGCTCCTTGCAAGCCAATGACGTTGCGACCATATTCGATCACCGCGCACTGCATTCCCAAACAAATCCCGAAGAACGGAATCTGCTTTTCACGTGCAAAGCGGATCGCTTGCAACTTGCCATCGATGCCACGTTCGCCGAACCCACCTGGCACCAAGATCCCATCGTAACCGCTCAAGACTCGCTCTGGCCCTTCGCGTTCGACCTCGGTGCTCTGAATGCGACCCAAACGCACGGAAGCTTGATGATGGATGCCGGCATGATCGATCGCTTCGTAAATCGATTTGTAAGCGTCTTTATGTTCAGCGTACTTGCCGACGACCGCGATACTGATCTCGTGTTTCGGTTCGCGCTGGCGGCGCAAGATTTCGTGCAGCGGTCGCAGGTCGGCTGGATGCGATGGCAGGCCCAGGCGTTTGACGATCAACTCGTCCAAGCCGTTGGTAACCAGGCTCAGCGGTACTTCGTAAATCGAAAAGTCTTTGTCGCGTTCTTCGATCACCGCTTGGACAGGCACATTGCAGAACAAAGCGATCTTCTCACGCTCGTCACGCGATATAGGTTGTTCGCAACGGCAGATCAATACATCGGGCTGAATACCGATTTGGCGCAGTTGGCCGACTGAGTGCTGAGTTGGCTTGGTTTTCAGCTCAGCTGCGGCTTTCAGATACGGCACAAGCGTCAGGTGAATGAACAAGCAGTTCTCTTGCCCGGCTTCGCGTGGAAACTGACGGATGGCTTCGAGAAACGGCAAGCTTTCGATATCGCCTACCGTGCCACCGATTTCGGTGATGACGACATCCACATCGCGTTCGCCCATCTTGCGAATCACGCTTTGGATTTCATCGGTGATGTGCGGAATGACCTGCACGGTCTTGCCCAAGAATTCGCCCCGGCGTTCCTTTTCGATCACGGACAGATAGATTTGCCCGGTCGTGTAATTGGAATCGCGTGTCAGTGGGCCGCTGGTGAAACGTTCGTAGTGACCCAAGTCCAAATCGGTCTCGCTGCCGTCATCGAGCACATAGACTTCGCCGTGCTGATAGGGGCTCATCGTACCCGGATCAACGTTGATATACGGGTCCAATTTCTGCATGCGGACGCGCAATCCACGAGCTTCGAGCAGCATACCGATCGATGCACTCGTGAGCCCTTTACCTATGGAACTGACTACCCCCCCGGTTACGAAGATATGCTTGGTCATCCAGCTGGATTCCTGTTGGGTCGGTCCAGTCAGCGCGGCGCTAGAGCCTGCGGTCCCCGAGGCAAGGCGGCAACTGACATGTAGAAAAGACCGATCTTAACAGGCACAGCGACGTCTGACAAAGGCCCGATAATCATTCCATGTGTCGATCCCTTGCGTCGGCTGGGGGACCGTGCCGACCACAATTGTGCAACCGGCTTGTAAAAAACGGAGTTGCTCGAGTCGTTCCAACTGCTCTAACGGACTTGGCGGAATTTGCCCCAAGCGCAACAAAAAGTCGCGACGATAGCCGTAAATCCCCATGTGTTGCAGGAAGGCTGGTGGATCGCAGCTAAGCAAGGCGTCGTCCCAGGAGCGCGCATGAGGAATTGTGGAGCGACTGAAGTACATCGCTCGGCCGCCGTGGTCGCAGACGACCTTGACGCAGGACGGATCGTCCAGCCGCTCGCGATCGCGAATCGGTGCAGCCAGCGTAGCCACATCGGCTTCGGGGTGATTTTCTAGCAGACTGGTAACCAGGTCGATCGCTTCTCCCGCGATCTCGGGTTCATCGCCTTGTACATTAATAAACAACTCAATTTCGCTGCACTGCCGCGCTACGCTGGCTACGCGGTCGGTTCCGCTGGGCAAATCTGGATCGGTCAAAATCGCCGTGCCTCCAAAAGCCTCAACTTCGCTGGCCAAACGCTGGCAATCAACCGCCACGATGATGCCACTTGGCAGCCTGGCTGCTTGGGCGGATTCGTAGGTATGCTGCAAAACAGTCTTGCCTGTTTCACGAAGCAGAAGTTTTTCGGGCAATCGAGTCGATGCCAGTCGAGCTGGAATGACGATCTGACTATTGAACGCGGATCGCTGAGGTTCGCTGGCTAGAGTGGCCAGCCGCGGAAAGCGTTCAGAAGAATTTGCGTTGGCAGCTTGGGCTGTTTGGGTCATTTGCGTTGCATCCGTGTCCGCAGAATGAATTGTGGCGGGGTGAGATGAGACTACCAAACCAGAGTTTGAGCTCCCAGAGCGATTTTGAGAATTCAGCACCAGCCCCAAGATTGGGGAAACGGCAGATGAGCAACGAATGGCTGTTATGTCTTGGTTGCGGAGTGATTGCTGCGGCTACACTTCTGAGAATGATGCGTCGGCGTCAATTGATATTGGTGACGATGTTAAAGGAGTATGTAGACCGCCAAGTCCAGTGGAACCGACGGCGAGCCAAGGCCAATGCAATTGCGATCGCCGACGAGACCAAGAAAGCTAGCAAAGCAGCAAAAACCGCGGCACTCTTGGGCGCTGAATCTTCGGCAGAATCCCAGTAACGAAGGCCACGAAGACGAGCAAGGTGGTGACGGAGCGTAGGCTCCTATCTTGACGATTGTAGCGCGCAAACTAGGGAACAAAACGCCACTATTTCGCAACTTCGCAAGGACTCGTTACGATAACAGGACAGATAATATACAATCACGCGAAATGTAGGCCGAAACGCAACACACTCTGCGATTGACTCGCATGTCAGATCCACTCGAACTAACCGTGGGCGATGTCCACTTGCTCCTGGCTCGTTGTTATGACGGTCCGGAGAAACCTCGTATGATCCGCCGTTTGGATTTTTTCAACGGCGAGATTCCGGTCAGCGTCGAAGTCAACAAGCTCTTTCACGACATGAAAGTCGTCCGCGTGATTGAGTCCGATCTAGACTTCGTCATCTGCGTACAAGACCCAACGGGGCCCAACACGGTGCTCTCGAGCAATCGTGTTCTCAAGCACAGCGTCAAACGCGTGGTCTACGAATAAACTGCTTTGGAGTGCGGTGCCATGTGGCACCGCTTTGATGTAAGCGTAGTCTCTAAACGCAGCCTGAGTCACGCTGGACGCTTGGAGTCACCTAGTTCGAACCGGCTGCGGTACAGTTGGGTTATCACATCAAAGCTACGGCTGCGCCGCAGCACTCCAAAGGTTCACGGTTGGGGAGCTGGCTTGGGTAGCTGGCGTGGGGTGGGGGCGTCCGATGGGGGCAGGGTGCTGATGCGGATGGCTTGTTCGATTGGGTCGAGGCCCAAAGCCGCTTGCATCTCGGCTAGAGCTGCAAACCACTTATACTGCGATTCAATCAGCTTAATTTCGTATTCGTTGGTTTTGGATTCCAACAAGTTCAAATACACCAAATCGACTTGCCCTTGCAAGAACGCGAAGTTGTAGCGATCGAGGGTCGTGATTGCGCTGCGCAGGGCGGCTTCGGCCTGTTCGACGCCCAGGGCAGCTTGGTCGAGGGCATTGCGAGCCGTCTGCAACTCGGCGCCGATTTTGTCCTGTTGCCAACGCACCTTCTGCTGCAACTGAGCCATCTTGGCAGCAGTGGACTGAATCTTGCCGCGCGCCTTGCGGCGTTGGATAGGCACTTCGCCTTGCAAACCCACTTCTAATTCAAAGCGACTTTTGTCGTTGGCACTGGAGGCCGGGTCGCCGGCATCTTGCGAACCTTCGGTAACTAAATCCAGCTGCGGCAACAGTTGATTACGCGCCAGCCGATTTTCCCAGGTAACTTGTTGCAACTCGAGATTGATCAAACGTAGTTCTGGCCGCTGCGCCATGGCAACGGTCAGATCCGCAGGAAAATCGCCGGGGGGCAAACGCTCGATGCGCGGGAACTTACTGGGCAGCCAATCGCTTGAAGGCACCATCGGTTGCCCGGCTTCATCGCGCAAGAACAATGACAACTTGTATCCAGTTTCGCGATACTTCTGCTCGGTTTCGATGACCAGCAACCGTCGCTCGGCCACCAACTGTTCGTTGAAGATCAAATCAATGCCTTTGTTCTTACCAGCTTTGACCAAATCTTCTAATTGACGCGTCCGCGTTTCGGCCAGAGAGAGTAATTCGCGCTGGGCTTCCAGGCTGCCGCCCATCGCTACCCAGTTCCAGTAAACAATCGCTCCCTCCATCGCGGTTAGCAGTAGTGTTCGATCGATCTCGGGACCAACCGCTTGTTGACGCAGGTTAGCTTGAAAGAGCGCCACACGTGCCGGATCGATTGCGCGACCTTGCAGCAGCGGTTGCACCAAGCCGAGCTTGTACTCGCCACTTTTGTCGGTTTCGCGTTCTTTATACCACG
The DNA here is from genome assembly GCF_056494185.1 of Rania fehmarnensis. Classification (NCBI taxonomy): domain Bacteria; kingdom Pseudomonadati; phylum Planctomycetota; class Planctomycetia; order Pirellulales; family Pirellulaceae; genus Rania; species Rania fehmarnensis. The sequence continues at coordinate 5,547,823 of NZ_CM151398.1, read as the reverse complement.
GTTCAAAGTCGCCACGACCAACGCGATAGCCGGCCGACAGATAGCCACCCCACCACAATTGTCGCGCGACACCAATGCCGTGACGATAATTGCGATAGACACCTGTGGGATCCGAAAGTGTATAGCCTTCCAGTTTATGATCGTAGAAGCCGCTTGCGGCCAATTGCTCACCGCCGACTACTCCCCGCTGAAGTCGCGCTTGCTCGATGAGCGGAAAGGCGCGAGCCACGCTGGCCACCACATCCGCTAGCGTCAACTTCCCGCTGGCTAGCAACTCATCACCTACGTTAATCGGCTGCGCAGGGGCAACGACTGATTCCGGCTGGCCATTGGCCGGTAGTGTGGGCGGATTCGTAGATGGTGTCACCTGACTGTCAGGCGTGGATTGAGGATTGGTCGGTTGAGCCGGCGGGAGACTTGGAGCAAAGGGTTGCGGTAGTTGAGGCACTCGCAGCCCATCATTGGTGGCCGGAGGCAGCAGCCTGGCTCCCGAAGTAATGGCCGACTTGACTGGTGCTTCGGGAACTTGAGCAAGGCAGAAAGAAGAATCGCAACTGTAAACCAAACCTGCAATGAGCATGGCTCGCCATCGCCCAATGCGCGGAGGCGCTACATCTTGGGCAGTTTGACCTTCTTGCCTTCCTTGCCTTTGTCCGATGATTGGTAGCCCTTGCCGGGTTCTTGATCGGAAATCACGGGCGGGAATCCGTTCAGTTGCCGCCATACTTCATAACCCAAAGAGACTTGCTTGAGCATAATCCAGCCAGTGGTACGCACGCCTTGTCTAAGATATCGGTTATCCGGCCACTGAGGCTCCTCTGGATCAGGTACAACCAGCACCGAAAAATTTCCACGCGTGTCATCGGTGGGACTGAGGGCCGCAATTTGCCCTCCAAAGGTGCCGACCGCCACCGACGGCCAGCCCACAAATTGCACCGCTGGCCAACCTTCGAATTGCATACGAACTTTGTCACCGACATGCACCAGCGGCATGTCGCGACCAGCCACGTTGAGCGTGACGGCGATGTCGGTTACTTGCGGTACGACAGTAAAGAGCGCATCGCCTTTTTTGACCGTGTTGGCTCCTTCGATCCCGAAAATCTCAAACAATACACCGTCGACTGGCGAGCGGACCTTTAGTCGCCCCAGAGACCCCAGTTTGACACTGAGTTCACTGAGTTCTTTTTCGACGGTGGCCAGCTTTTGTTTCTCTTCTTGAAGTTTGGCCTCAGCCTGACCATTCTTGATTTGGACTTCTTTGCGTTTGGCTTCCAGCTCGTCCTTTTTTGAATTCAGGGCATTGAGGAACTCCTGAACCATGGCTTGTCCTTTTTCCTTTTTCGACACTGCCTGGTCAAATGCATTGAGCTTGCTGTTGTATTCAACTTCCGAAATGAGACTCTTGGGAAACAGGGCTTCGGCTTGCTTCTTTTCGTATTGCTTCTGTTTCAATTCGGCAGTGAGCACTTCGACTTCGTTGTTCTGCTGTTCCCATTTCTTGGCAGCAGCTTCGACGTCTTTCTCACCGGAGGTGATAATGCTGAGCCCGTTAAGTTCTTGCAAGCTAACGTTCTGCTTGGCGACATCCAGCGCAATCTGCGTCGCATCCCGTTTGGCTTGCAGCTGTGCGACTTGCGATTGGACTTGATTGAGTTCATCCGGCGCGAATGGTTCGATCTCCAGCAGGAGTTCATCTTTGGCGACGATGGCTCCTTCGATTAAATCTGACCTGACTTTCTTGACGACCCCATCGGTTGGACTGCCGACGATTTGTGGCCTCTCCTGCGGATTGCGAGCCACCACCATCCCATTGCCGCCAGCGGACTGTTGCCAAGGCAAAAATACCATGCCAATGATGGCCAAGACCAAGAAGACGAAGGTGACCTTGCCCACCAAGCGCACTAGCCAATTGGTGCGCACCAAATGGATGGCCGGCAACATTTGGCCGAGTTGTTGTTCGGGCCGCAAATGATTCAGCGCATGATCGGTCAATTTTTGATCAAGTGCTTTATCCATGAATGGAGCTCTCTGTCGAACCGTGCGATTGATCGTGAATGGTATTGGGTTGGCAAGTCAGTACGCTAGTGCATTGCCTCACAAGTTGGGGATCGTGGGTGGAGAGGACAATTGTCGTTAGTTCTGTGCTCTGATTGAGCTGTGCCCATAGGTGATATCGGCTGTCTGGATCTAGTAGATCCAACATACCATCTATCAGCAGAACGCTGGGTATCGAAACCAGGGCTCGTGCCAAGCTCAATCGCACTGTTTGTTCATACGTTAGGGGATAACCGCCGGTTTGCAATTCTGCATCCAAACCTAACGGGAGCGCGAGAATTTCTTCCCATAGTCCGACTCTTTCCAACGCGCGCCTGACATCGGCGCTCGACAGCCAATTCCGCCCCAATCTTATATTTTCTAGCACCGAACCATTAAAAATTTCGGGGTGACGAGCCATCGAGATTAGATGGCCATCCGATACGCGCGAAGCGTCGCGTGAATCGAAGCCGGCAACTTCGGCGAAACCTTGTGAAGGCTCGACCAGTCCGGCCAGAATGTTCAGCAGTCGACTCTTGCCGCTACCGCTAGGACCAGTGATTGCAAGTCGGCTGCCCGGTTCGATAGTCACGGTGTCGCTGGGAGCACATTCATTAAACTTAATCGGTAAATTTTGCCACCGAATGCGCGGCGGTCCGCTCTCCGCGCTGCGATCCATGGCCGGCGGATCGTAAGGCAGATCCAACATGTGTCCAACTTTGTCTACGGCTGCGCAGAGATCGTAAAACGATTCGAGCGATTTCCCAATCTTGGCGAATGCTCCGACAATCGCCGTTACCACCAGCTCAGCGGCCACCAGCTGTCCCAAAGTCAGTTCACCGCGGATCACCAACCAGCCCCCCACTCCCAACAGAGCGGTCGACGCCACCGCCAAGAGTATCAACGCGAACGCTGACTGGCGCACCAAAACGCGAAAGTGGTCTTGGCGATCCATCAAGTATTGCACGGTCAAGCGATTGGCGCGATCGACCGCGTAACCGGCCCCACCATGCAATCGAAAGGCCGTGGGCATCGAGATCACATCTTGTAGCCAATGGCCCAGCTCATATTTGACTCGCGACTCGGCAATCGACGAGCGAACGCCGCCCCTGCCGAGCAAATAAGTAAACACCGTCATCACCACCAGCAGAATAATATCGAAGCCGAGCAGGTATGGATGATAGAAGGCCAGCAAAACCAAGCCGATCGCAGTCTGCAATACGATCGAAATGCCATCCAGAATCATGTTGGCCGTAGACTTCTGGATAGTCATGATGTCGAAGTAGCGATTGGCCAATTCGGAGGGATGTTCGCTCTCCAAGGCAGATCGCTTGGCCATGGGGAATCGATGAGCCAGATCGCCCACGATGCGCACGAACATCCGTCGCTGTATGATCTCGACAATGATCTGCTGTAAAAGTTTCAATAAACCTGCGAAGGCCAAAAAACCAAACAGCAGCGTGGTCAACACAAATAGCGGCTGCAGATAGGTGCCCCAGGCCACTGTGTTTACTAGTGATTCTACGGCCAAGGGAGTGGCCAGGCCCAGCACTCCGGCCACCAGGGCGAAGAGCGTGATCGTCCAAATATCGCGGGCCTCCAGCCTCAGTAGGCCCCACAATCGCTTCAAGGGCGAAAGGTGGTGGCCATGGTCGTGATGATGTGCGTGGTTGTGGGAGTGTTGGCCATCATTGCCACCTGTTGAAACCGCTCCGGTGTAACGCACGTGGGCTGCATTGTGAGCCGTTGTACCTTGTGCAATCAGCGCCCCCAAACGCTGCTGCCCACCCCAGAAACCTTTCAGTTGTTGCATCGTGACGTGCAGTGGTTCGCTTTCGGACGAATTGGCAGAGGCTTTGAGCTTGAGCGCTTCCAACCGCCAGGCCGTCTTGTATTTGAGCAATAGCCAACTATCGTCGCCCAAATCCAGGACGACAGGAAACCCGTCTGTCACCAACGTCCAGGCATCGCGTGGTCGCAACTCCGTGGCCGCCAAACGCAGTTCCAGTTGCCTGCCAGCCAAAGCCAACAAACCCAACGGCTGCGCCACCTGGGGATCGGTTGAATCGTCCAGCGCCCGTAGGACTTGGTGAATGTCGGCAGCTTCGCGGGGTACCTTTAAACACTCACCAACGCGTTGCAGGATGCTCGCCAATAGCCATGTCTGCTTGGTCCAGGATGGGTCCATGATTTAGTTTCCTGGTTATTCCTATTGGTTTAGCCTTTTGCTCCCGATGTGGGATGCTCGGGGCCACAGACTTTTGCGATTAAGTTGGGCAGGATAACTTTGACACAGGCTAGAAGCCTATTCCACAACACAGGCTGGAAGCCTATGCCACAACACAGGCTGGAAGCCTATCCCACATACCGCAGGTTGGAAGCCTAGGCCACAAGACAAACGCTGGCAGCCTATGCACACATACCACAGGCTGGAAGCCTATGCCACATTAGGCGCTAGGCTGCGGGCATTCCTTCCATTCGCCGCCAAGTGCTGATCTGGCCCAAATGGGAGGTCACATGGCCGACAGCGTAGAACGCCAACATCGAGCCCAATGTGGGACACAGATGCTTTAGAGGAGAATCGGCTGGATTAGGTGCCAGCAACAGCGAATCATCGCAAACGCGCAACGCGGCAAACGCAGCTTCGTAGGTCTGCTGAAAAACCGTTAGAATTTCATCCTTGCCCGGATACTTGACGCCCGATGGGTCGTCCTCGCACTTTTCGTCCTTGGAAAACAGTTCCACAAAACGCGGCGGTGGGGTGGCAGAAGCTTTGTCTTGGCCGAGCAGTTCCACAATCTTCAGTGGATAGAGCGACAAGTGGCCCACATTGAAGGCAGGATGATTCGATGGGACCGCCTGGCCACCTGGACAAGCAATCCTCGCAAATCGTTCCGCCGGAATGCTGTCCAACAAACGCCTGGCGTAACGCATGCCAACACTGCCCGCGTCGGCGATCAGGCCACCAATTTGCCCCATCTGATTGGTACTCCCTATCAAGGTGTCTGCGTGCGGCACCAGCATCCAGCCGGTGTACCGTTATCCGCCATGCAAGCGATTGCTGCGGGCTAATGAATCTTCTGCCATTTGAATGTAACGTGGATCGCGCGTGCCTTCCCAGGCACGTTGATAGCTGACCGACAGGGCCGAGTGGTTCAGAGGTTCGTTTGGCTCCAGTTCAACAGCCCGCAGGTTGTGATTGATCGCGTCATCGTATCGACCCAAATCGACGTAGATTTTGCCAAGCATCATATGGCCGAGCACATAATCGGGGTCATCGCTCAACAACTCTTCGATCGCCTGAGCAGCTTCAGGCAGTTTGCCTGCATCTTTCAATTTCTCGGCGGCATTGTAACGCTGACTGGAAAGTGACATCGGATACCTCGTAACTGGCCATGCAATGAAACGATTGTGAACTAGCTCGCCTCCATACTACAGTGCGTAAAGCTAACTGCAAGTTACTGATTTGTCTATGGACGGTGCGATGAGTGTGGGCCTCCGAACTGGGGCGGTTGTTGGGACAGTTGCTGGTCACTCGTCACAGGCTGGAAGCCTATGCCACACACAGGCTGGAAGCCTATGCCACAGTTACCAGTGCCTTGGCGCGACCACTGGCATCGATGGCGTACGGAACCCAGACCAGGGCGACTAGATCGATGCGTGTGTCACTCTTGCGACAGGGTATGTCCAGCGGCGTCATAGTAATGCCGTGGACAGAGAAACGATTCTTCAGCTGTTCGATCTCGGCTTCGGCTTTCTCAATGATTTCCGCGCGTTCCGTTTGCAAACGCTCGAGTTCTCGCTGTGCATTTTGCGATTGCGAGCGCTGCTGTGCAGCTTTACCAATACCGCGCGTGGTGGTTCCGACGCGCGAACGTTTGTTGCCCAGTAACATGCCCAGTACTGTGCCGCCTATGATGTCGATGGCACTGCCCATGAATTGGCTGTTCTCTTTCGAGGCCCGCTGCTCCGCTGAGGCAATCTTGCTTTCCAAAGCCCGCACCTGAGTTTCATACTTGCTGCGCAGTTTTTCTTTTTCGATATCGCGCAGCTCGCGCAGTTTCTGCTCCAAACCCAATCGCGCGTCCAGTTCGTCTTGCCCTGGTTGGCTGAAGGCTTTCAGGTCTGAACATTCAAAAATTCTTAATGGTTCATGTCGATAAATGAAATCTTTCAGCTGAGTTTGCCATTTCTTGTAGTTGCGTCCGGCCAACATGGTATCTGGCAATTCCGTATAGGCGGCATCCTCGAAGGACGGCTCTTTGGACAATTCCCAGGCTTCACCCGTTAGCCGTTTGGCATCTTCCCACACGTCATCGGCCAATGGACCATCGCTGCCAGCCAGCCAGGTCATATCAACCCATGAGTCGAGGTCGGCAGAGGCCTTGACGTAGTGGCCTGCCACTTTACCCAATAGCGCCGGTCGGTACTCGACGGTGTCTTTTGTGCCCGGAGTTCTGGTGGGCTCGACGAAACGCTCCACCACGTCGGCCGCCACGATGGGACGATTGTTGTGACCAGTGGATTTGGCTGCCGACGGAGCAACGGCGGCCGGGGCTGAGGACGGCGGAGAGTCGGTTGACATTGGTTGCGATACGGGCGGCGGTGCGACGGCTTTTCGCGGAGCCATTAATTTCTGAATGTCTTGACGAGCCAAGGGGCCCCGCAGAAACGACAGTGCCCAGCGAGATTGAAACACAGTGGGGCTGTCGTCATGCACGTTGTTCATCAAGAACACGCGATTGCCCAACGCCGCTAGCGTTCGTTCCATCGCATTGCGATCGAACTTGGCCCCAGCTTGCTGCGCAGCACCTTCCAGTCCCTCGAGCACTCGCGCTTTATCGCGTTCGGTCTGCAAGCGGCCTAAGAACCACGTGCCGATATTAGCCAAGCCTTTGTAGTCTAAATCGACTGGGTTCTGCGTTGCCAATGCAATGCCCAGTCCAAACGCGCGGGCTTGTTTCAGCAGTACCAACATGGGCGGCTTGCTGGGCGGTTTGGCCGAGGGTGGAAAGTAACCGTAAACTTCATCCATATAGAACAGAGCTCGCAGACTGCTGGTTCCCGGTTGTGTGCGCATCCACCCCAGCAACTCATTCAAAAAGATCGTCACAAAGAACATGCGCTCGGCATCGTTCAGATGTGCGATCGAGATGATCGACAAGCGGGGCTTGCGCTCAGCCGTATAAAGCAGACTCTTGATATCTAGCGGTTGACCTTCCAGCCAACCTGCAAAACTGGGCGAAGCCAACAAGTTGTTGAGCGTCATCGCCATCTTCATGCGATCGGCCGCGGGATAAAAACTCTCCAAGTCAAAAACACCTATCTTGCTGATGGGCGGTGTTTGAATCAGCCGAATGAGGGTTCCGAGTTCCAGGTTCTGACCTTTACTCCAGGCGTCGGTGAAGATGTTGGACAGCAGAATATGTTCGCGGCTGGTCAGGGGATCGGCATCGATACCTAGCAGCGTCAGCAACCCGGAAGCCGCACCCGAAATCCGCTCGCGGTACAAGTCAGTATCTTCCAGCACCTCTTTGGGTGGGGCATCAAAGCTGCGCAGCACGGTCATAGGCAGACCGGCATTGCTGCCTGGTGTATAAATCGAGATGTCGACGGAATCGCGAAACTTGGCCACGCGCTCAGGTGACTGCTGCCACGATGCCAGGCCATCGCGCCACTTGGTGGCCGTCTGCGCAGCCAATTCGTCCAAAGAGATGCCTTTGCGCTGTGCCTCTGATTCTTCTAGCCATTCTTTAAATTGCTCTGGTTTGAACTCGGGGAACGTTAACAGCAGATTCCCCAAGTCGCCTTTGGGATCAATACAAATCGCCGGAATGCCATCAATGGCAGCTTCTTCCAACAGCGACAGGCATAGACCCGTCTTCCCACTGCCGGTCATGCCCACACACATGGCGTGAGTCGTCAGATCTTTGGCGTCATAACAGACCAGATCATCCAGCAGTTTGCGATTATCCAGGTCGTATTTCTTGCCCAGGTAGAAGCTGCCCAAACTCTCGTAACTTGCGTCCATGTTCAATTCCAACTGCCGGCGTAATAGGGTGGAAAACGAATAAGCTAACCTCTGCGTGCCAATCGCGAAAGTAAGCGGTCACCTCTGCAGTCACCTCTCCATACGCAGCATTTGGAGGTCGAAGCCAGCGTTAGCCAGGCTTCGGGAGGGGTGTCGCCGAAGTCGCCAGACTTTGGACGCGTTGCCTATTTGTTTTCCATACTCTTGCCTGGTCGTTCAATTGCATGGCGTTTAGGGTTCTGGGTGGCACTGGCAAGGCTGCGCATAGCCAGTGCCACCCTAAGGCCTTTGTAACTCGATAGTTAAAAGCTGCACGATCTCTGCTTCGCCGGTAGAGGTGACCGTGGACTAGTCGATTTTCCGCGGCCGTCGTAAACTTGAAGGCTTCAATTACGGCCGTTTTTTGTTTGTTTTTCGAGCGAGCAGATGCCCAAAGACTTTTTGCAAGGCTGTCAGGATGAATACGACGTGGTGGTCATCGGCAGCGGATTGGCTGGTTTGACCGCGGCCAACGTTTTGGGCCGAGCCGGACATCGCGTACTGTTACTGGAACAACATTACAAACTCGGCGGGCTGGCCACCTGGTTCAAACGCCCGGGCAGCCATACGTTCGATATCTCGTTGCATGGGTTTCCCGCAGGCATGATCAAGAGTTGCCGGCGTTATTGGAACGACGAGATAGCCGGCAACATCGTGCAACTGAAGAACATTCGCTTCGATAATCCGATGTTCTCGCTGACCACCACCTTCAATCGCGAGGATTTTACGCGGCTATTGGTCGAGCGTTTTCAGATCCCTGCGGCCAAGGTCAACGAGTTCTTCGATACGGCCCGGGGCATGAACTTCTATGATGACCAAGATGTGACCACGCGAGAGTTGTTCGAACGATTCTTTCCTGGACGTGAAGACGTGGTGCGTTTGCTGATGGAGCCGATAACGTACGCCAACGGTTCTACGCTGGAAGATCCGGCAATTACCTACGGCATCGTGTTCTCCAACTTCATGGCCAAAGGTGTGTTCATCTACGAAGGTGGCACCGATGACCTGGTCGGCAAGATGCAAGCCGAACTGACACGCAACGGTGTAGATGCCAGAATTCGCTGCGATGTCGAGCGTATCGAAGTCAATCGCCAAGGTGTCCAAGCCGTACAGGTTAATGGTCGACGGATTCGCTGCCGGGCTGTGGTCAGCAATTCAAACTTGCGCGGTACGATTTTCAACCTCGTCGGTCGCGAACATTTTGATCCGGAGTTTGTTCGCGATGCAGAAGCGGTGCGTCTGAACAACAGCAGCACTCAAGTTTATATGGCGCTGAAAGAAGGCGAAGAGATTGACGAGTCGACCGGCGACTTGTTGTTCTGTTCCACCGCCCCGCTGTTCCGCACCGAGATGCTGCTCAGCCGCAACATCACCAGCCGTACCTTCAGTTTCTACTATCCGCGTACCCGTCCTACTGCCAAGCGTCGCTATGCAGTGGTTAGCAGCACCAATGCCAACTACAGCGATTGGGCCAACTTGGACGAAACCCAATACGAGGCCAGCAAGCAAGAACTGATTGAAACGACGCTGGCTGCCTTGGAGCAATACGTGCCGAACGTTCGTGAAAAGATCGACCATGTGGAAGCTGCCACGCCCAAGACGTTTCAGCATTACACGCATCATTTGCAAGGTGCCAGCTTCGGCACCAAGTTCGAAGGCCTGGCCGTTAGCCGTGCGCTCCCACAACAAATTCCCGGCCTGTATCACGCTGGTAGTGTGGGCATCATCATGTCGGGATGGCTGGGGGCAATCAATTACGGTGTGATCGTTGCCAATGAAGTCGATGGCAAGTTATCCACAGCGGCACCCGCCGCGATCGCCACAGCGGAGCAGAAATAAGCTGCGGCTTAAAGTATTGGTTTGCGATTTCAGGTGGCCACCGCTGCCAAGCGGTGGATTCTGTTGCCAAGCGAGTTCACCGTCCGGCCAAGCGAGTCCACCGTCTGGCGACGGTGGCTACTAGCGTTTGACTGGAACTTGGATGTTTGCCGACGCGGCTTGGACAGCCGGTTGGGTCGCAGCGATTTTTTCTTCCAGTAAGTTGGTGATCTTGGTCGACTTGAGCAAACGATCCAGTTCATTCTGCATTTCAATTCGCAGCTTCTTCTCACTGATTTCTCGGGCTAACTCGGCACGAATGGCGGCGTCAAGAGCCGGGGCAATAGGTTCCGTCAGCCCTTGTTTATACATGATGACGAATTGTTCACCGACAGCGATCACGCTTGATAGCTCACCGGCTTGAATTGAGAACGCGGCTTTTTCGAGCGTGGGTTGACCGGAGTGGTGGCGGATTGGTGGCACCTTGCCGAAGTTGCTGCGCGATACTGGTTCCACCGAATACTTAGCAGCCAGGTCACCGAAGTTGGCTTCGGTCAAGTTCTGGCGAGCTTCCGACCAGACTTGTTCCGCAATGCGTTGATTGCTCAGTACGATCGCCAATACTTCTGCACGTGGACCGAAGTTGGATTCGAATCCCTTTTGAAGATCTTCTTCCGTGACTACGACTTTGTCAGCCACCAACTTTTTGAGGGCCACGCTCGGCCAGACTGCATCGCTGACATACAGTTCATAGCTAGCGCCTTCTTCCTCCTTGAGAACGCTCTGAATCCAGGCATCCACATCAGGCGTACCATCTTTCTTGACGTATCCAAGTGCATCGGCCGCGCGAGCGATTTCAGCATCGATGTCTTCTTTGGTGATGACTATCTGCTTGGCTTGAACTGCCGAGCTAATGATGATGCGATTGATCTCACCTTTGAGCACTTGCTTGCCATGACGTGTGATGCATTCAGCGGCTAGTTGGTCCAGGGCAACTGGCTGACCATTGATGACACCGGCTACGTTGGGATATTGTTTTTCCAGTTCAGGCTTGCCTACAACCTGGACGATTTGCGATCCCTTCTGCAGTTCTTTGAACAGTTCGTCCGACGCCTTGATCAAGCGATCCTGTTGCAATTGATCCGCGATGCGTTGCTCGATCATCGGGATATGTTTGGCGTCGGGCGTGCTGGCAGGCATGTGACGTACGCATTGTAGGATCAGCCACAAGTCGGCCGCCTGAAAGACCGGCGAGACCTGGTTGGGTTGCAATTGGAAGGCGATCTTTTCTAGCGCATCATCACCGCTGTACTGCGAGACCGGCGGTAGCAAGCCTTCGACACTAGCACTGGCGGCATCAATACTCTTCTCTTTGGCCAGCCGTTTAAAGGTATCCGGCGCGGCCGTAACTTGCTGGTGAATTTCGTCAGCAGTCTTGCGGTCTCTGACGGCAATCATACGCACTTGAACCTTCGGTCCATACGCATTGGCAAAGACCTTCTGCACATCATCTCGCGAGATCTGAATCTTGTCGGCAGCCAGAGCCTTGAGCGCCAGGACGGGCCACACGATTTCACTGGCATATCGCTCAGGTGGATAGTCGCGGTTCTCTTCCAGGGTCTTCAAGAACTGAGCTGTGGTCAAACCGTAGTTACCAGCCATGCGACCGATCTCGGCGTTGACTTGATCTGTCGTGATGTTGATGCCTTTGGCTCGGCAAGCTTGTAGGATCAAGTGTTTGTTCAGGAAGTTGTCCAGGACCATTGCCCCGTGACGCTTGACGCATTCATGGCCAAGCTGTTCTCGCGTGATGGTCAGTCCACCCACCATGGCTACCACTTTAGGTAACTTCGACATGGGATTGTCATCTTTGGGAGCAGCCGCAGCCGGTGGATCAGCTGCTATGGTTGACGACGACAACAAACCCAAACACAAGCTGGCCGTGGCCATCCAACGCACCAATCGAGACATGTCGAAGGTTCCTCCTGAACCATTTCCGGCGAGTAGTAAATGTGGTTTTAAATAGTAGCGGAGGCAGGCGGTTGGGTACAAGGCAGATTTTCTGGGCCGCGTAGCGGAAGCCGTCAAGGCTTGTAGAGCAGCTGTCCCCAGCTGCTCAGAACCCTCTAACCAATGTCTCTTCCGACCATCGGCCCAGAGTTCCATGAGAACGCATGCCGAGCGCCTCGCAGTTTAGTTCATATGAACTTTACGCATAAAGTAACCGCCGACTGCTAGCAAAGCCAGGTTTCCGAGCCAGACGCTGTAGGGTGGCCAACCGCCATCTTTGGCTTGCTCCAAGCCGAGTGCAAACAGCGGATAATAGACGACCAATAGCGGCAAGAAGGCTATGCCGAAGCTGGACCAGTAGTCCGCTGTCCGGCACCAAATGGCCAGCGGAACTCCCAGCCAAACAAAGCAGAAACAGCTGAAACCACTAGCCCAACGCCGCCAGGGTTCCGTGTTTAACCTGGCCAAACGCTCGCGCGCGGCGTAGATGCGGCCATTGGATTCAACACTTGTCGGCGCGTTCAGCCAATCGTAGCGGCCAACTGCCAAGCCCATCAAGGCTCGCGCGGCTAGCAATTCTTCGCTCTTGCGAATGATCTCGCGCTGGTTGGTTATCTCAGTGTTAATCTGTCGCAGTGGAATCTCGGCCGGCCGACCAGCTTCACGACCTTTGCGTGCTGCTTGCGCCCAACCAATATCGTGCGAAAACGGTTCGGGGAATCGACATTCGGTACTTGTTCCCACATTCAAAATTGCATCTTTTAACGTCACTCGCAAAATTTCGAGTTCGGGAATCAATCGCAGTTCGCCCACGCGGGCCGAAACATTGATCGGGCCGTCATTGCCACCCTGAATCGTAATTTCCGGGTTGATCAGTTCATGACCTTGAACCGAATCAACCATGATCGAGAAACCCCCGCTGGAAGTGTAGGAACCTGTGGAGCGCAAAGTGTGATACACAACCTCTTCGATATGATGCATGATCACACGATCCATCCCCGGTCGACCCCAGGAGACCGCCAAGTCCATCATCCACACGGCGAAAGGGCTGAACAGAAACCCGACTATGATCGTCGGGCCCATAATGCGCATCGGTGGAACACCAGCGGCTTTGACGGCCAAAACTTCATTGTCAGCCGCAATGCGACCAAAGACACTGCACACGGCAAACAACAACGTTGCCGGCAGAGCATACTGCATGGAGATGGGCAAAATATAGGGAATGAGCCCCAGGATTGCCAGGAAACTGACCCGCTCACTGACCAGCTTTTCGACCACGAACAATAACATGATCAAACTGGTAAACGCCAAGAGCGCAACCAGGAAAAGTTTGCTGACTTCCCAAAGTACATAAACCGTAAAACGCCGAATCATAGTGGCGCGGAGTCTAGCGATCACGTCACCGGATCGCAATATCACAAGTTGTGGAATCGAAGGGCCGTAGGGCCAGCCCAAATTCGACGCAAAAAATAGGAATAGGAATAGGAGTAGGAGTAGGAGTAGGAGTAGGAGTAGGAGTAGGAGTAGGAGTAGGAGTAGGAGTAGGAAATTGACACGCATGCTCTTCACTAGCGAAGGGGCAACGACGCATTGGGTAACCAATGCTTGCTCGTACTCCTACTCCTACTCCTACTCCTACTCCATGAGTATCTGTAGTTTTGAGGCCGTGCCACCCGCAGGCCCATTGCACCCCGATCGGATTGAGGGCTAAGGCGACGAAGTAGCCGACATTTCCTTCGTTCCGATGCCAATCGCGTCGTCCAATAGAAATTCCACTCGGCCCGAGCCTACGTTGTAAATCGCGCCGACCAGACCGATCTTGCCCTCTTCAGCTAGTCTGCGCAAGCTCGCACTTTCGTCGACAATCTGACGCAGCGAATGTAACACATTCTGGCGTGTAACCTGTTCGACGAGAATCGATCGCTCGTCGGTTGTGCACTTATCCAAGTCATGGCATTGACCGAGATCGATCGAGTGGGCAATGCGATCGACGATGGAATCCAAATGCTCACACCCGGTGGCATCTTCGGGCTTGGTGCCCGTGGAGGTGAAATTGACCGAAGCGGTCACCGCCCCACACTTGGTGTGCCCCAACACCAGAATCAATTTCGAGCCCGCTACACCGCACGCGTATTCCAGAGAGCCTAGAACCTTGGGGCCAACCACATTGCCTGCGATGCGTATGCTGAAGATATCTCCCAACCCCAGGTCCAGAATAGTCTCCACGGGCGCCCGCGAATCGATGCAACTCAAGATGGCTGCAAACGGGAATTGACCTTGTGCGGCCGTGGCTAGCTGCGTTGAGTAATCTCGAAACAGTGGTTGACCAGCTTGAAATCGCTCGTTGCCGTCCTGCAATATCTTTAGAACTTCGACGGGCTTTAAATCTCGCTGCAGCTCACGGGTTGAATAATCGATGAACTGGGTTTCATTTCCCAAGCTGTACTTGCTCTTGAAGCCACGCAGGCTAACAGCGATGTTGTATTTGGGCGCCGTGCGATCCTTAAAGTCGCGAATCAGACTCAGTACGTCGGGATCAATAAAATCGGTGTTGGTTGCATCTAGCAGGATATGCGATCCGGGTCGAGCGTCGCGCAAGGCGCGTTCAAAGGCGGCGCGATTCAAGAAACTGACTTGGTTACCAAGCTCGATGCGTGTTAGGTCGCCACCGATATGCTTTTCGTTGATCTTCTTCAACGGACGTCGCACGTTGCTGTTGAGTATGAAGACGATGCCAACGGTTAGGCCAATCATGGCTCCAATCAGTTTTTCGGTGAATACGATAGCAATGACCGTCAACAAAAATGGTAGGAACTGATAACGACCTTCGGCCCACATCGATCGAAACAGCGCAGGTTGAGCCATCTTGCATCCGGTCCAAAACAGAATGGCCGCAATGCACGATAAGGGGATCAAGTTCAAGTAAGTGGGAACCAACCATACGCATAACAAGAACAGGCAGCCGTGAATGATGGTCGTCAGCTTAGTTCTGCCACCGGCATCCATGGCTAATTTGGAATGGACAACTCGCGAAGTGATCGGCAAGCCGCCCAAACATCCGCTGAGTATATTGCCAACGCCCTGTGCAACCAATTCGCGATTGGCCGGTGAGTGTCTGAGTTCCGGATCGAGTTTGTCGACTGCATCCAAATTCAACAACGTCTCCAGCGAAGCGACCACGGCAATCAACATAGCGGCCATGTAGATCGTGGGATTGTTCCACTGCGCGAAACTGGGAAACGTCAGTACTTGAGCAGGACCATCGGCGATTGCTCCAGCGACGGGCACTCGCAAGAAGTGCCAGGCTTGACCGCTCCAATTCGTGTCGTATTGCCGTAACCACAATCCCAGCAGACTGCCCACGACGATCACCACCAGCGGCGCAGGCAGGATCTTCATCGATCGATTCTTGCTGAATTCCCAATAAGCCAAAATCGCCAGCGACACCAAACCGATCATGGCTGCGCCAAAATGCGTATCGCCGGATATTTTTAAGAACTCTGAAAAGGTTGTCTGACGGTCGGGTTGCCAAAAGGACATTTCACCGATCGGATCGGAATCGTGACCGAGCAAGTGTGGGATCTGCTTCAAGATTAAGATGATGCCAACTGCGGCAACCAAGCCCTTCACCACGCTCGAAGGCAGAAAGTCGGCAATATCTCCCACGCGAATCAAACCAAAGATGATTTGAATCAGTCCGGCCAACATCAAGGCGAACAAGAAGATCTCAAAGCCTCGCAGGGTGGCCATCTCCGTAAGGATAATCGCCGCCAGTCCGGCTGATGGTCCACTTACGCTAGTATGCGAACCGCTAATCCACCCCACGATCGTGCCACCGATAACTGCGGCGATCAGGCCCGCGTACGGCGAAACATTCAGCATACTGGCAATGCCGAGACTGATCGGGATGGCCACGATGAACAGCGCAATGGCAGCCAGCAGGTCGCCGAATACGGGCGATGGTTTTATGGATGTTGCTGAAGTGGGTGATGATGATTGCATATTTGTCCTTTGTCGGCACTGGTCATTCAATTTGACTTTGATGCCAATGATCATTTGTTCTTGAGCACGGTTCGTCTGGAACACTCAGGCCTACGATACGACAGCTTCTTTTAATTCGTTGTTCAACCCCAGTGCCTGTTCGAGCATGAATTCAATGTGGCCGCTGCGTGGGTCGATCATAGCCCCTACGATGGCAATCTCTTTTTCATCCAATAACTGACGAATCGTCCGGCTCCGCTCGGGCAACAGGCGAACATTGCGTAGTACATGACGGCGAGCGATGGCATCGACGCGAGCTTTGCGCTCCTGGTCGCTCAAACTTCCGTAATCGCTCAACGTTTGATGATCGATGGAATGGCTAATTTCTTCGATGATGTGATCGAAGTGCTGCCCGTAGTCGGTTGAGTCACGCGACTGGCAGGCTGCGGCAACTGCCGATTGCAAGATGCTGGATCCAAAGTGCCCCAGTACGACGACCAATCGCGCCCCCGCAACCGCGCATCCGTATTCAACACTGGCCAACGTGCGCGGCCCCAACAGCGCGTTGGCAGCCTGGCTGACATTCAACAGGTCACCGATTCCCGCGTCGAAAATCAGCGAAGTTGGCGTACGGGAATCCATGCACGTCAGCACGACCGCTAAAGGATACTCACCATGTTCGGTGGCGTTCATCTGCCGGCGCGTATCCCGATAAAGTGGTTGGCCGGAATGGTAGCGATCATTGCCTTCGCGGAGCAACGTCAGAACTTCATCTGGCTTCAACTGGCTCTGCAAATCAGGTGTGCTGTAATCGACGAATTGCAGATAATCGTGGAGCTGGTATTTCTCGCGGAAACCCTTCAGGCTCAGCGGTATACCCAGCGCGGGCGCAGTTGTATCGCGGAACTCGCGAATGAATCCCAGTATGTCCGGGTCTATATAGTCAGTATGACGCGCATCCAACATGACGTGATCGCCCCGCGGGACGCTGCGTAGAGCCTTCTCCAGTGCGGCTCGACTAAGAAAACTCACTTGATTGGCTAGTTCGATGCGATGCAGGCGACCGCCAGCATGTTGTTCGATAACTTTGTGAATGGGACGTTTGGTGTTGCTTGCCAAGATGAACAAGAAGCTCACTCCCAGCCCGATCAAGATGCCAATCAGCAAGTCGGTCAGTACGATGGCCAGGACTGTAATCATAAACGGCAGGAATACCGCCCGACCTTGTTGGTACAGCTGTGCAATCAGCTTGGGGCTGGCCAGTTTGTATCCCGTCATGAACAGGATAGCAGCCAAACTGGACAGCGGAATCATGTTCAGATATTTGGGCAACCACAGGGCAAAGCTGAGCAGAAAACAACCATGCAGGATGGCTGAAACTTTGGATTGAGCGCCCGCATAAATGTTGACCGAGCCGCGCACCACGACGCACGTCATGGGCAAGCCGCCAACCAGGCCCGATGTAAAATTGCCGACGCCTTGAGCAATCAGTTCGCGATTAGGCGGTGACACACGCTGGCGTGGATCGAGATTATCCACCGCCTCAAGGTTGAGCATCGATTCCAGCGTGGCGACAATCGCAATAGTTACCGCAGCCAGATACACGGCCGGTTGATTGAGTGACTGGAAATTGGGATGCATCAAAAAGCCAATGAAGTCCTGGAAACTATTGGCTACCGGTACACTAACCAACTGCGATGGACCAACTTGCCAATCACCGCCCAGTCCACGAAATGCATAGACCAAGGTAACTCCCAACAGCACCACAACCAGTGGCGATGGCACCAATGATTTCTTTAACCATTTGACTTGATCCCAGCCGATCAGAATCGCCAGCGACAATAAACCGATCGTTAGTGCGCCGACGTGGTATTGCCCAGACAGCAATACTACCAACGAAAAAATCGGGTTCTGATGCCCACCCTTTTCGTGTCCGCCGGATTCTTTGGCCATTTCTTCAAAGGCATTTTCACCAACTGATTCATGACCCAACAGATAAGGTAGCTGTTTCAAGATCAGGATCAGGCCGATCGCGGCCAACAACCCCTTGATAACGCTTGATGGAAAGAATGAGGCGATGAAACCGGCTCGCGCTACACCCATGACAACTTGAATCAGGCCAGCCAAAGTGACCGCCATCAAGAAGGTCTCAAACGATCCCAGAGTTGCGATCTGCACCGCCACGATCGCCGTCAGGCCAGCCGCTGGTCCAGAGACACTGGTATGCGATCCACTGATCAAGCCCACTAAGATGCCGCCGATTATGCCGGACAATATTCCAGCAAACGGGGGCGCGCCGGATGCCAACGCGATACCCAAACATAGGGGCAGAGCGACCAAAAACACTACCGTGCCAGCGGTTAGATCGCGCATAAAGACGCTGGGTGTATATCTTGACAGTGTGCCATCAGGCATTCGAACGACTCCGCTGTCGGTCAAGGAACTTAAAGTTGGTTGTCAACTGAAACTAGATCAACGCGACCACCGGGTCGATGCTGGTCCACCAAGTCGATGGCGTTTCACTGTTGGAACAAAAGATGGCTGCTGAGAATCAGCAACGCAGTAGAGAGCCGCATCCATTGCGATTGTTATGAGCCCCTCGAGAAACATCCAGCGTTCCTTGGCGAGCTGTGACTTGGCGCGTTGCAGGCAACCAAGACACGCGGGTCGACACCAGGTGACGCTTGCTCGCAACCTGCACGGCACCCGAGGTGAACTCTTCGATTTCCAGTTGCTCGACGGGCGTAGATCCAGCAGGGGATTCTTCGGCAGGTGATTCTGCCGTGGGGCCGGGTGAGGTACACCACGGAACTCGAAAGCCCACATCGTTGCCCGAGAGCAGGCTTCTTAGACTGCCCCCAAATCCAATTGTGCAGCACAATACGAGCAACAAGCCACGAAGGCATGAGCTGGAACTGGTGACGAATTGAACTGGGCTGAGCTGAAACATGTGGACATTGTAGTCGAAATTCAGGCGGCGGGCGCTGGGTGCGTCCTTGAGAACGGGGCTCTACTTGCCCTTATTCGCATTTGATCCATTTAGTTTGCCTAATAGAAGCGGCCACGTGCTTAAAGGCCGCAGCGCTTTTCAACGATACTCTGATGATGGCGAATGTGGCCGATGATCGCTTTGCCCAAGTCCTTTACTTTCCACACCAGCCCAGCCGCCTGACCGGAATTCTCCCAAGCTGACTCGGGAAGGGTAGCGAACATGGCAATGTTTGCCTGGCGAGCCAAACATAACTGCTCCAAAATGTCCCCAACTGTTCGCTCGTTGTAGTTCGAATTAGCCACAAATTGATGTTCGTCGAAGCCGGAGAGCGGCGTGGGATCGTTGCGCGAAAAACGAAAGGCTCGGTAGGCGAAAATGATCTCTCCGTCGATCAGATGTCCAAGCGCTTCCTTGATCGTCCAAGTATAAGGTGGATGAACCATGTCGCCCTGCTCATCGCTGATTCGCTCCAGCCGTTTGAAGTCGATCTCCAACTGTAGACGCAGCGCATCGACCACATCGGTTTCCGGCACTAGTCGCGTGTAGTTCTCGTAAAAGGGAGCTTGCATAGTCATCTCCAGGGTGAATAAAACTTAGCAAACTTAACGATAGCAAATGGGGCCGTAGGCTGCTGGTCCGAGATGGTTTCGAAGATCTAACTTTGACCAGAATAAAGACGGCCGGGCTGCAGCTAGCCCGACACCAAACTTGCGTTAAACCCGAATGGGGTGTGTCGACGCGCATAGCGATGCCAAGCCCGCGAGTTCCACTTTGAAACGCAGAGTTCGCAGAGCCCGCCGAGCGAATTCAGTATTCTCTGCGATTCTCCTTGTCTCTGCGTTTAAAACAGCGGAACTCTCGAATAGCCACCGGTTGTGTCGCAAAATCGTGCCGGCAGTTCAATTGTCAGGCGACAGCCTCTTACGGCATGGGTGCGCTAGAACTGGCACCCGAACCAGTCGGTGCGCTCGCGCCAGTGCCGGATGCACCTGAAGGCGATCCGCTGGAGTTAGGCATCGTCGAATTCGTTGTGGGCGTCGAAGTCGTCGATGGCGCACTGCCACCTGTACCGTCAGGGTTGGGGTTGGGCTGACAGCCAAGGATCGACAACGACAACAAGGACATCAACGTTGCCAAGAATGTCACACGCTTCATAGTGCGAGAACCTTTCGGAACAAGGGGAACCAGTCGTTTGGCTCCGTGATTGGAAACGGCCCGAAAGGGTAATGGCTCGCAAGCAAAGAGAATGCCGCGGTTCACCGGTCCGCGATTAACTGGAGCGTAACTAGAACGCCTGAGCGGATACGCGTAAGCACCACCGCAAAGTGCTCATGCGTAACAGCTAAGGAAGAAAAGCACGCTCCGTAAACTAACCTCCCAACGCTTGAGAAATTGCAGCGGCGGAACGGTCAAAGCTGGAACCAGTGGCTGTGGCCATATTCTTTACGGCCCCCACACAAACCACAACTATCAAGGCTAATAACACTGCATACTCAACAGCCGTAGGTCCATCCTCGGCACTCATAAAACGCTTGAGTTTGTCGCGCCAGCGAACTTTCGACATAAAAACCTCCAACGAAATCAGCCGCTAATCCCCTGGAACCCCGTTTCCCCAAATCGAAGGCATATCCAGGCGATAGCAGCTTAGGCTCAATGAGGCCTTGGGTGGCCTACAAGTACCCTACGTTAGAATTGTCGCATCGGGTTTCAGACAGGGCCGTTCGGATGATTGATCGTGAATCAGAAGTGGCTCAAACCGTACAATCGTTGCGGCCGGCAGCCACGAACAAATTCGCGCATCGTGCGTCTACCGGCGCGTTCAGCCCAGTTCATCCCTCTACACTTGTACATTACCACGCTGGCACTGCGTTACCACCTAGCTCAACTAAGTGAGTGTACAACGTATCGCAACCGTTGTCGGTCAATCCAGCGAGATATTCAGCCGCTACACGTTGCGGGTTCGAGCGATTTACTCGATTCTGAAAGCGTTCCGGTAGCAACTGTGGCTTCGTAGACAGCTCGCCATGCAACTCTTGGAGCCTGATTGCAGCGCGCTTGCGCATGTCGATCAACTTAGAATGACGGTAGACATTCTCGAAAAGAAAACTCTCCAGCTCGCGCCGCTCATCGGCCACTAGCGGCCCGAAGCCGAGAGTTGTTCCAACTTGGCGCACGGCCGTGCTATCTAGATTGGCCACGTCCAACAGCACATCTTGACTGTGTTCCAACAAGTTAGCCACCTGCACATCGATCAGACTGTGTACCAGCATCTGTCGAGCGGCCAGTGAATTGCCAGTGACCTGGTTGGTTTCGCGCCAGCCACGCGCGCGTCGAACTAGCTCCAAGCCGCTTAGTTGTTGCAGACTGATCAGGCCCAACATGAGCGCATCGTCAACGTCGTGCGCGTTGTAGGCAATACTATCAGCCAGGTCCACGATCTGCACTTCCAGCAGTGGAGGTTGGCCGGCATGAGTGATCCGAAAACGTTGACCACTCAGGACTTCTTCGGTCAGATTCAAACCTGGATACTGGGTGTAGCGAGTCTCCAGTTCTTCAGCCAACGTCAATGCAAAGTCATTATGCGAAAAGCCACCTTGGTCTTGAAGGCATTGATCAAGGGCCTCTTCGCCACTGTGTCCGTACGGGGGATGACCGATATCGTGCAGAAGAGCTAACGCCTCGATCAAATCTTCGTTCAACCGCAACGCGCGACCCAGAGTACGCGCGATCATGGTGACTTCTTGCGTATGCGTCAACCTGGTGCGATGGTAATCGCCCATGTTTCCGGTGAACACCTGCATCTTGCCACTGAGCCGCCGAAAGGCAGCACTATGCAAGACGCGATCACGGTCGCGCTGAAACGGACCACGATAGGCATGCGGCGGTTCGGCATAGCGTCGGCCGGCCGACTGCTTGGAGAACATGGCATACGGAGCCAGCAAGAGCCGCTCGCGTTCCAGCCACGCACAGGTGCTAATATGCTTTGAGGTGTGACTTGTCATACATTAAAGATATCGGCTGCGAGCATTAGAACCAAGAGCAATGTCACCTCTCCAAGGCTTCGCCTTGGGGAGGTCGAATCGAGGCTTTGCGAGATTCGGGAGGGGTCTGGGCACGTAGCCGATCTCGCCAGAGATTGGGAATTGATTGGTGACGCGTCCAAAGTCTGGCGACTTCGGCTACAGGTTTGTCCGCAGGAGTCTTGGCTCAAGCGCCTCGTCGGCGACCTCCCCCGCTGCGCCGGTGAGGTGACTAAGCGCCGAACTTGCGTTTGTAAATCAGTTGTATCAGCGTCTCGGTATCTTTGAACTTGGTGCCTGTGGCTACAGCCTGGTCGATTAAGTTGCGGGCGTCGGCTTCGGCGTGGCCTAGTGCTAGCAGAGCTCGATAGGTTTCTTCAACAACGCCTTCGGCGACATTTTCCGCAGCGGCTGGGGCATCGCGACGCACCAGCAGTGCGAATTTGGGCATCTTGCGACGCAGCTTGGCCACGATTCGCTCGGCTGTGGCCGGGCCTACTCCTGGCAAGGCGGATAGAGCTTTAGTGTCCTGCTGCTCGATCATCACGGCCGTGTCTTGAACCGGCTGAGTCATAGCCCGCAGAGCCTTCTTGACGCCTACCCCATCAACGGAACAAAACAGTTCGAAGAACTCGCGCTCGATGATGGTCAGAAAACCGACCAATCGCGGCATCAGCTTGCCGCCGCTGGCCGCGTTGCCTTCCATGTAATAAATCGTATGCAGCGAAACCGGTTTGCCCCTTTGGCTTTGCAAATGCCGACGCGTGTACTCGGGGATCAGGACTTCGTACTCCATAGGCGGGATGCTCAGCGTGGCTGATTCTTCTTCCAGCGATACCAGGTTGCCGCTAATCTTCGTGATCATTCCGATTTCCGCGTTTTGAGTTGGAGAGCTTCAATTTGTGCGGCCACGCTGGGGCGCGACCGCCGGGTCATGGTGGGAAATTGTGACGGCAATCGTAAAGCTTGAATATGGCACAGTGCAATGGCCAAAGCATCGGCCACGTCAGCCGGCTCGATCGGGGCCGGCAGGTTCAATTGCAGTTGCACAGCCGATTGCATCTGGCTCTTGGGTGCCCGACCGTTGCCCGTTAGAAGTTTCTTAACTTTTGTGGGCTCGTAAGAGGACACTTGCACACCGCTGTTGGCCGCCGCTAAACAGATCACCCCGCGGGCATGGCCCATCAGAATCGCCGTCCGCGGCCGTTCATAATGCGAATAGAGCTGCTCCATCGCAAAACTATCGGGGCGGTGTTCGACCAATATCTCCACAATCCCATCGTACAGCTCTTTTAAACGCAACTCCAAAGGACTGTCGCGCGGTACCCGAATCACCCCAGCATCAACCAACGCCACCTGGCTACCACGAGCTCGGATGACACCGTATCCGGTGGTGCCCAGCGCAGGGTCGATACCCAAAACCTTCACTTCCTTGTTGGTCATTATCCGGTCAGTTCATCCAATAAGTTAGCTGTGGCCTCAATCGCTTCTCCGGGAATTGTATGAGGCCCTTGAAACTGTTGAAATTCAACCTGGCATCCGCCGGACTGGAGCAAATCTCGCAACCATTGCCCGGTCTTGAGCGGCAGAATGGGATCGAGCGCACCGTGGCTCTGAACAATCTTCGTACCGCTCAGCTTGCTGACTTCATTTTTCCATTGCCGCTCGCGGATCAAGCAACCGGAATACAAGGCCATGGCCGCTGGTGGCTCGGGCAAACCACAACAGGCCACCTCCATCGATAACATGGCTCCCTGCGAAAAGCCGCCAATCAAGAGCTTTGAGTAATCCAAGCCGGTTTCCTCAAGTAGCTGGTTGATCACGCCGACCAGCGCATCGCGAGCTTCATCGATTCCCGGAGGACTCTCTTCTTTGACCAGTTCATATTGTCCTTGTTCCAGTGCATTGATCAGGCGCTGAATACTTAAACGCCACCAACAGCGTCCATCGCCATAACCTTCATCGGCCAGTGATAGCAAACCGGCGGGAAAGACCAATTCAATTGGCTCGTCTGTGGCTCGAGATTCCAGGAGATCAGGTGCCAGACCCAGAAGATCATCGCCTGATGCACCGAATCCATGACAAAAGATCGCCAAGCCTCGCGGTGGCTGATCGGGCTTGATGATCGAACAACTGAGCGCACCAATCTGTTGGCGATGATGGCGATATTTCACGGCTGACACTTGGAGATCCTTAAGCTCTAACCCACGGTAGCGCTGACACGTTGCGCCGGCCCTGGTTTCAAGGCCCAGTTTCACTGGCCAGCATCGTAACATAAATGCTGCGGCGCGTTAAAGTTTGCGCAGAATCCGGCCAATTTGCGTGGTGCCGAATGTAACGGCTTTTCCTTCAACTCCGGTTGGATTTCCAGCCGATGCTCAAAGCGAACCATTAAGGGCCAGTCCGTACGAGCCCTGTGTACCAATCAATCCCGGGAGGGAATCCGATGATGTTTCGAAAGAGCATGCTCAGCCTATTGGCCCTGGTTGCCCTTGCCAGCACTGGTGCCGTGATAGCTTCAGCTGACGATTGTATCTATGGCAACTGCGGTGGTGGCGGCAGCGCGGCTGCCGGCAGTCCGTTCTACTACGGTGGTGGCAGCCCCAACAACGCCTTCGGCGCAACCTGGGGCGGCGCAGCAGGCGCACGCGATTGTGCTCGCTTCTACCACTATCCGTACGTTTACTATCCACAGAATTTTTACGGTAGCGAATACTATCGCAGCAGCGACAGCATGTATTACCGCTATCCAGCCGAAATGCAAATTCCGGTCTACAACAAGAAATGGCACAACGAATATCCCAGCCAGCGCCGCTACCACTGGGGTCATCATTTCTTGACCGACGTGTTCTAAGTATCGCTGGCGATCAATCGCCGGCTCACACGAATTGAAAATCCCGCTACGGCGATTGGAGTTGCCCAGCCAATCGCCGTTTTTTCATGCGTGCTTTAGTTAAGTTGTACTGCACTCAACCGATGTTCAGCGCGCGATCGATCTGGCCGGCCACCTTGGCCAGTCGCGCTTGATCTCCGCCACCAACTTCTGCGGCGACCCAGCCGTGGAAGTTGATGTCATCCAGCGCCTGCCGCACTTCTGCCCACGGAATATCGTCTTCCAAGATATCCGCAAACTTGTCGCTTTTGCGCGAGAAGCCTTTGATATCCAGTTTGACGATGCGTGTACCCAAGGTGCGAATCCAATCAGCCGGATTGCCATACTTCCAGTGATTGCCGATGTCGTACTGCATGCCGACAAACGGTGACTTGAATTCGTCGACAAACTTGACGAACTTGTCAGCGCTTTGGTTGTTTGGTCCATTGTGCTCATACAAGAACTGATTCCAAACATTCTCGATGGCAATCGTCACACCCAGTTCGGCCGCCAGTGGTATCGCTTGCTGGATGTTCTCAACTGCACGAGGCCAAATCTCTTTCTCTGGTCCGTCTTTACCAACTCCTACGACCAACAACACCGTATGGCCACCGACAGCATGCGTCTGCTTGAGGGCCGTCTGCAGGTCTGCCAGGGCTTGTGCGCGAATCTTGGGGTCGGCATTGGTGTGCGTGATGTTCCAGTGGGTCGAACAGACCGAACCATCGACGGGTAGTCCACTCGCATCGATGGCCGCCTTGATCGCCGGTACATCGATGCCTGGCGAATCGAGTTCGATGCCATCGTAACCGGCTGCCTTGACGGCTTTGAACTTGGCCGTCATGTCACCTGGGACTTGAACCATGCCAATCTTAAGTGTCTTGAGCAGTCGGCGTGGTTTAGTCTGGTGCGTTACTTCCTCGGCACATGCGCTTGTAACCAGCCTGGACGAAGCCGCCATTGCGACGCCGGCGAGGCCAGTTTGAACCAGGAATTGTCGGCGATTGTTGTTCATGTTGCTGTCTCCAGTAATTGGATTTCTCAAAATTGCTGATCTGAGAATTTGAATTAACTTGCCGCCTGGACGTCACGCTTGGGTGGATGGAAGAACAATGCCAGAGCAATCGCTGCCAGTGTCGCCGCCGCGCAGGGTACCAAGAACAGACCACGCCAATCGGTGATCTTGTCTTTGGTAAAGACTTCGGAGATCAACCATGGGCAGATCGAATTGGCCACTAGCGCACCCACGCCCAAGATCATGACGTTGAACAGGCCCTGGGCACTGGAACGCACATCCTTGGGGAAGTACTCATCCACAAAGATGTACACCGTGGCAAAAAAGAAGGCGTAGCAGATACCGTGCAGGATCTGAACGACGATGATCAACCAAGGCAATTCAGGGAAGAACGCATACACCGCAAAGCGAGCTGCATGCCCCATGATGCCGACAATCATGGTCACCCGCCAACCCAAGGTCTTCAACGTATAACCCAGTACGAGCATGGTTGTGATCTCTGCCAACTGACCCACACTCATCACCGGCATGATCCAGTTACCGGGGATGCCTACGCCGCCTAACTCTTGAGTCGTGCCCAAAAAGGTACCGGTCCAGTTGAAGTAACAATTGTGTACAAACGAATCGACGAAGGTCACCAACCACAGGACCATGACGAAGGGATGTTTGAGCAGTTTGACCGCTTCCAACCACGCCAGGCTGTCGGAGCCATCACCAGCGGGTTTCTTAGGAGGTGTGTGAGGTAGAGTCAGACTGAACGCAGCCAACAGAATCGAAGCAATTCCCGCTACGACATATGTCCACTTCGTGGCGCTCTTGAGCGCGTCACCGGTGAGACCATTACCTAGCACAGCTCCTAACCAGCCCACGATACCGGTCGGGTTGGCTGCATCGACGGCTGCCCAATCGACCAAGATAAACGTAAAGGGCCAGGCCGCCAGAATCCAACCGATCGTGCCGCCCATGCGCACGATACCAAACTCACTCTGCGCATCTTTCATGTTCGCAAACGCGATCGAGTTGGTAATCGAAATTGTGGGCACGTACAGCAAACAGTGTACGAGCATCAGGGCAAAAAATGGCCAGAACGTTGTTACGAATCCACAGCCCAGGATCGCCAGTCCGCCGACCAGATGGCTAAAAGCCAAGTACTTTTCAGCTGCAAAGTTGCGATCAGCAAACTGGTTACTGAAGAACATACCGACGATAGCTGCTATCGGGAATGCATTCAGAATCAACGATTGCTGAGTCGGGGTAAAGTTCAAACTGGGCAGATACGTAAAAATCAATGGCAGCCAGGCACCCCAGATGAAAAACTGGAGTACCATCATAATGAACAATTGAAAGCGTACCGTCGAGCTGCCGCCAGGCGCCGTGGTCGGCGGTTCAGCGGGTCCAACAGTGCCGGGCTTGTACGGTTGATCAGCGGCCACGATAGATGGATACTCCAACTAGATAAAGACGGATGCCTGCAGCAGCACGGCAAGCGGCGAGATGGTTGTTTGAGGCGAGACGTCCAGACTATACTCGCCCGAGGGGCCACTTGGCAACTCGGGCAGTTTGTTCATCCCCATTTTGACCAGCGTTTTCTCTGGATGCCTGGCCTTACTCCAGGCTGAGCAAGCATGCTTCTAACTCAGTGGCGGCCCGCTGATCGTCGAATAAACCCTGTGCTGCTTCCTCCAACCGTCGCTTCACCCCGGAGCGATAACCACTGTCGGTGGCCAAGCGGACTGCCAGGTTTACGTAACTTGTCGGATCGGTTGCAATAAGCTCCTCGAAACCGATTTGTCTGTAGATGGCGCTGGTGATGCGACTGCGCAGATGTTGGCCTTGGATCGTGACCACCGGCGTGCCCATGGCGATCGCTTCCAATGAACTGTTGCCGCCTCCGAAATGAATTGGGTCGATCACCACCTCGCTCAGTGATAACAGGGCCAAAAACTCTTCGCGTGGCAGAGCTGGCAGGAATCGCACCCGCGCACCTTGCCCTGGTAGCGTGCGGCGGAATCGCCGCTTCAAGCGATGCGTCCATTCCGGCAATCTGGCATCCAACAAGACCAGCTCGCCCTGCGGATCGCTCTCGAGAATCGCGGCCAGGTACGGATCATAGTCCGGATGGAATTTGAACAATGTTTGAGGACATGCATACAAGTGTCGATCGTCGGCCAAGCCTAGCTGGCCGCGCGTGACTGGGGCAGCGAGAGCAGGTCGTTGATAATCGATGCCCAGCGACTCCAGCAGCAACAGCTTCTCGGTGTAATCTTCTCGCGCATCGTTACGTTCCAGGTGTCGACTGCTGATGTAATAGTCGATTGTGGGACTGCCAGTAGTATCTGGATGTCCCCAGGTAGCTACCTGGACTGGTGCCAGGCGTGAGTAGGCCAAGGTCTGCGTGAGCGCATCCATACCCACATCTGCGTGGATGAGTACATCCAACTGTAGGTCCGCAACTAGCTTGCAGGCTCCGTCGACGTTGCGTGGCAATGGTATGAATTGATCGGCGGTGCGTGCAAATCGTTCCGTGAATGCATCGCCAGTTCCGCCAGCATAGATAACGCTCAAGTGGATGCGTTCACGGTTTAAATGTTCCAGTCGCTGGATGTTCAGTCGGCCAATCGTGTGATCGCGAAAGTAGGCCGACATGATACCCACGCGCAGTTTGCCACCACCGCCCGAGGCGGCCGGCCGAGCCTGCGTGTAATCGCGACCGCGAATTACTTGCCCGCGCATCGCCATCAACTCACGATCGCTGAGACCTTGATAAGCGGCGAAGAAAGCGGTCGGCACTAGCGACTGAGTGGCATCAACGGTTCCGCCGCTAGAGACAAGTTCACGCAAGATGGCCATTTGCCGAGCGCGCCAAAACTCAATATCTGCCGCCGAATCGTAAATGACAGGCAAGACCGATGATGCCAACAACTTATTCAGGGGCGAGGGATCCAGCGCTATTAAACGCTCGTAAATGTCGTGCGACTTTTCCGCTTCGCCCATGTTGAATAGCAGATAGCCGAAGTTCTGCAGAGCCACCACACTTTGTGGATCCGCTTGCAAGGCGCGCTCGTAACACAGTAGCGCCGCCGGTTGGTTGCCTTGGTCCTGGCGCAAGTTGCCCAGGTCGACTAGCAAGTTGGCCGGTTGCGGATGAGCGGCAATGGCTGCTTCGTAACTGTGCGCGGCCAATTCGAGTTGACGTTGCGCGTGGAAATTTTGCGCAGCAGTCACTAGTTCGCCGACCGATGGTCGGTGCGTGGATGAAACTGCCCCGGGAGCACCGAAGGAATTGGGATCCTGCGACCCAGAACCAGACAACACCTCTGCGCTGGCAAAGATAGGTGGTCGTGCCACCGCTGTAGGACGCGGCGTGCCTTCGGCGGGTACGATCCACACTTCGCGTTCCTGTTGATCGACCGAAGCCCCGGCGATCAGTGGGTTGCTGAAACCCTGCAAGACTTCGACCGCAAAGATCTCGCTGACGCCAGAATGAAACTGAAAGACGGCCACGGTCTGACCACTGGTCAAATCAACCACTCCCACACCACACCGCAGCTCATGGCGATGTTCCGCAATCGGTACTCCGCCAAAGACCGAGGTCTCGCGGATCTTCGATAGGCCGACAAAGGCGAATTGACCACAGAACGATAAACCGCGCGTGTAGCCCGGCATGGCTTCGACTTGGTGATATTGGCCCGTTTTAGGATCGATCCAACCCAAGGTGCCATATCCCGAATTGAGCACCCACAATCTGCCGCCGTACAAGCGCGGCGAATGGGGCATCGAGAGACCGCGACACACGACTTCGCCGGAGGGTACCTCCATCACCACGCCACTGGTGGCTTTAGTTGGTCGCCAACCGGCAGGCGTATCCGTTTCACTCATCGCCGTCACAAAGCGTGGCAATCCATTGTCCAGTGCCATGCCATTGAGATGGCAGCGATCTTGATCGATCAATTGCGAAATAAAGGGCGGTCGCCAATGCGGCACAAAACTGTAATCATCGTGCAAGGTGGACAGGCATGAGAACAACGTGTTGACGATCCATAATCCATCGCGTCCCCAACCGAGATCATGACCATGGATACTGCCCGTGTAGTAACTGCTTCTTGGTACGAAGCAACCGTCGTAGGCACTACCCGGTCCTTGTGTCTGATGGGCCGGCACCAGAAAGTGCATTTGGCGTCGCGTGCCGACAGCAATGCAGTCGGAACTAACGGCCAATCCCATCGGCTGGTCGTAATCCAAGAACGAGATGGTTAACTTGCCTTGGTGAGCCCCCAACACCAGCAACTTGCCCGCCTGGTACGTCGTTACGAGGATCGAGGCCCGCAGATGCGTGAGAATTTCTGGCAAGCGAGGCGTATATTCAAATCGAACTTCGCGCATCTTGGGCGCGAAACTGGAATCATCTTCGGGCGTCTGACTCATTGGTAGTTTTGATCGTTGGGGTCGAATGTGCTGAGGGACAAATGTGCCTTAGAGAGGCAATGCAAAGCTGAGCAACAATGTAGTTCAGCCGGCATCCGCCTACTACCCACCGATCAAAACTGTAGCGGAAGCCGTCAAGGCTTTCGAGGAATTGCCAAGAACCGTAGCGGAAGCCGTCAAGGCTTTCGGCGAATTGCCAGAATTTCAATTGGCTTGATACGGAGCCAGTGCCGATCGAAAGCCTTGACGGCTTCCGCTACCTCGAAATCTAGTACTGCAAGACTTCCGATTGCAGCTTGGCCGTAAAGACACGGGCGCCGCGCTGGAGCAGGTGGTGACCGTCCCAAAAGAGATCGTTCTCGATCCAGTGGCGGGCATCGACCACGCGGGTGCCGAACTCTGCGGTGATCGTGTGGGTGAATCGATCGATGGCTTCCAAAGCTGCAGGTGGATACCAACTGCGAAATTCATCGCTTTCGGGCATCAAAACCATGGCTTCGACAGAAATGTCTTGTTCGCGACAATAACCCAGCAGTTGGCGATAGCAGTTTAGTGATTCTTCCGATACGCTCAGTTGCGTCGCGGCTGTGTAGTAAGTTTGCTTGGCCAGGGCTTCCGCTTCGATGCGTTGCTCTGCTGTTGGCTGGGCAACCCCGAAAGCGATCCAGCCGGTCGAACTGAGAATCGTGCGCCAGGTCTCGGGGCGCGAGTTGGGCGAATTCAACTCGACTTGCCAATCCGGCGCGTACAGGCCTATCAAAGAAAATCGATGAGTGTGCCAGGGAAAGAGGGCATTGTTCAGCAACCATTCACGCGTATGACGAGCGGCTTGCTGTGGCATCAAACTGGCCAGCGATCCACAATCGCTGTATCGCAAACGATGGACAGGGAAATGATAGTGTTCGTCGAAGTATTGTTTGTCACCTAACAAACTCGGAGGCAAAACTTCGATGATGACCGAGCTAGGCTTGAATCCATTGTCCACCAATCTCTTCAATACAAGATATTGCCAGACGGAGGTTCCGCCGGTGATCGAGAAGTTGGCGACCGTCGGACCCTGCGGAGTATGGGCGAGATTGTGATTATGTGTGTAATCGGATTCGAATCCATTGCCCACACGTGAGGAACCAAGCACGACTAGCGAAGGTCGCGACGGATGGTCTGCCCGCAACGTGCGAAGTCTTTCCAAGCGAAATCCGTATTCTGGATCAGCAATGAGTGGATAGCGCAGTTCGACTAGTCCCAACATGAAACATTGCAGGAACACAAAAACCCCTACGCCCGTAAGCAGCGAGATTCTGGATTTTTGAATTCGTCGGCGAGTTTGAGTCGCGAGCATAGGGAATCTTAGAACTGAAAGTAGATGAAGGCTTTACCCGAGGCGGGGGCCAGTACCGAAGCGACAATCGCCAGCACCGCATATCCCACTCCCAAGACGCCAGCCGGAATGCGAGGATGCCAACGTTTCCAAATGCCGCTTTCGCCCAAGTAGTGCGCGAACATGACCAGCGCGAACAAGATCAAAACTGGTTGCACGGACAAGGCGATCATTCGACCATCCAAGTGCATGAACAGGCGCTGATAAACCAGCAGCGATGATTCGAGTGTCGGCGCGCGGAATAGAACCCAGGCAAGTGTTACGGCCAGGAAGGTCGTAGCCATCCGCAATAGGACACCACCGGTTGATTCAAGCATCCGCTGCAAGGCTGGGAATTGTTGGCACATCACCCGCACCTGGCGATGCAAAACCAACAGTAAACCATGGATCACGCCCCAGATGACAAACGGCCAACTGGCACCATGCCACAGCCCACCGAGCGTCATGGTAACCATCAGGTTGCGCGCAGTTTGCCAATTCGCACCACGGCTACCGCCTAGCGGAATGAACACATAGTCACGCAACCAGGTCGAGAGCGAGATGTGCCATCGATGCCAAAATTCTGCCATGTTCTTGGCCAGGTACGGCATGCGGAAATTGATACCCAACTTGTAACCAAACATATGCGCGATTCCGATCGCCATGTCGGAATAGCCCGAGAAGTCGCAGAATATCTGCACGCTGTAGGCCAGCACCGCCAACCATACCGCCAGCGAACCATACGCCGATGGATCGGCAAACACCGGATCAGCAATGGCGGCCATGCGATCGGCAATGGCCATCTTCTTGAACAACCCAAGCAAGAACAACTCACACCCAGCCTGCATGCGCAACCAACTCCAGCGCTTGCGACGATGTGTTTGCGGCAGGAAATCTCGGGCACGCACAATCGGTCCGGCGACCAAGTGCGGAAAGAACAAGATGAAGAGCATGAAATTGGCCAGATTCCGCTCGGCCTTGATACGTCGCTGGAAAACATCAACTGTGTAGCTGATGGCTTCAAATGTGTAGAACGAAATGCCGATGGGCAAAATGATCTGCAGCGTCGGAATCGATGTCTCCATGCCTAGGGCTCGCAGCGATGAAAACATCGATTCGAGGAAGAAGTTCATGTACTTGAAGTACATGAGTATCGACAGATTGAAGCCAATACTCAGCAGGAGCAGACTCTTGCGGACCCTAGCGTGTTCGCTACGCTCCAAGCCTTGGGCAATCAAAAAATCCATCAACGTCGAAACGACGATCAGGAGAGCCAGCCACTTGTTCCAGCAGGCATAGAAATAAACGCTCGCCGCCAACAGCAGATAGACGCGCAAACGCGCCTGGGGCAATACCCAGTACAGCCCGAAAACAATCAGAAAGAAAAAGAAAAAGGCTTGTGAACAAAAGAGCATTCCGGTCATCCCTGATAACGAGCGCGACGAACCCCTGCTCAGGTCGAATTCGTCAACACGTGGCTCCGCCAGCGCGCGGGAGAGTAGCAAATGCCCAATAGCGGGGCAAGAGAAATACGGACAACCGAGCTGGGGCACAAGCGCCCGCGATTAGGTCAATTCAGCAGGGCGTGCTTCGGAGTCAATTGCCAAAAGGAAAAGATTGCAATAGCGTAAGATTACAATTTCGAATGCTGCAAAACTATCGGTCGCACTTTGGGTTTGAATCTGTGGAAACTGAACCCGCAGGGTTGAGGCGTTAGGGTGTGTATCTGATCGAAGTTACCCATGCGACTATTGATTCGTATATTGAGCAACCAGTGGCTGTGGCGGGGGCTAACGCTGTTCAGTTTGCTGTTCTTTGCCTTCGTCTATGGCTTCGTGGCCAACGAATTGCGTTGGTGGCCCTACCAGCGGCTTAACCAAGCGGTGGTGGCCTTCGACGCTCTGGCACAAGCGGTCCGATCGACCAGTGGCGACGGGCTGCAGAATTATCGCCAAATGGTTGATCGCCCCACAGTCAACACGTTTCATCCGCGCGACGCGGACGACTGCATCCTGATCAGCGGTGGTGCCAGCGGTTATCTTACCGAAGAGTATCCCGAGGGCTACATGGCCTGGATCATCGATCGCGCCGGCCAAACCTTACACAGTTGGCGCAATATTCCGGGACTGTGGACCGATACCAAACTGGTCAAGCAAGTGACCGGTATTTCAGGACCAGCCAATCCCACTGGCCTGCACCTGTTCGACAACGGCGATTTGCTGGTCACTTTTCACGGCCAAAACACCTTTCCCTTCGCCGTCGGACTGGCTCGCTTTGATCACCAGGGACAGCTTCTGTGGAAGAAAGAACTGCTCACGCATCACTTCTTCACTGTCGATGCGCATTCGCACATCTTCGTACCGGCTCTTGAAGTGGTGGATTCGCCCGTACAGCTCGGAAATACCGAGATCTTTCTCTGCTCCGAGTCGGGCAAGATCTACGTAGATTACATCCTCGAACTGGACGAACACGGCAATGAGATTGATCGCATCAATCTGCTAGAGTGCTTGTGCCAATCCGGTTGGCATGGCCAGTTGGTCCGCAATAACTCGTTGCGGACTTTTGCCGAGGATCCGCTGCATTTGAACGACGTCCGCGTGCTGGACAAAAGACGGGCGGCCAATTTACCTGGCGTCAACGCAGGCGACTTGTTGGTGTCCATGCGCAATATCAACGCCCTGGCCGTTATCGATCACCAGACCAAGCTGATGAAGTGGCTGACCTCGGGTAGTACGGTCGGACAACATGCTCCTCGAGCTTACAAGAATGGCATTTTGGTGCTCGATAACCTGGGCGGTGATAGTCAACTGGGCGGCTCCCGACTGTTGCACATCGACTACGCGACCCAACGACCTGAATGTCTGTTTCCCAAGAGCCAAGCGGATATGCCAGACCTATGTCGCACGGCCAACTGCGGACATTTAGATATTCATCCCGATGGTCAACATGCGTTGATGGCAGTGACCCATGGTGGATCCATCTGGGAAGTCGATTTGACCGGCGGCAAAGTGACATGGGAATACATCATCCCTGATCAACGCTTGCCAGGAGCCCGTGGCAAGATTGGCTATGCCAGTTATTTGACTCGCCCCACGTTCTTAAAGCCGTAGCTTTAGACGCAAAATAGACTGCTGAAACTCAGGAGCTCACATCCCATGGTCGCAATCTTGATAGGCTACACTGGACCGGGCGCTGGCTTGAGCATGCTGGGGTCGCTAATGGCGGTCTTGGTTCTACTGCTGCTGGCGCTATTAGCACCCGTGGTCTTCACGATTCGCATGCTGATGAAATTGTTCGCCAAGCCTATGAATCTCGACGAGTCGGTTAAAGTTGATGCGGCCGAGTCCCGCGTCGTCGCGGATGAAGTTGCGTTGGTCCACACCGATGGAAACTAGCCATGATCGTCACTGGCGTATCATGGTTACTTGCCGGCGCGGTGGCTGGGACTCTCAGTGAGAGCGCTGCCCAGTATTCCACCATGCGCGATGCAGGTCGTATCAAGTTTAAGGCGCTGGCGGCCAAGTTGTTTAACGGCATGCACGCGGCATTGATGGCCGGCACGCATCGGGAGTTTATCGAGCGGTACGCTGGACTGCTGCGGGTAAGCGGCAGCTGGCTCGTGGGACAACTCCGATTGTTGGCCGCGCAGTTGTTGGTTGGCGGTAGCGTCTACTGTATCGCCTATTTCTTGCTCGGCGTGTTAGCCATCGGGTTCCTATCGGAGTTGGATATGTATACCCGCGATGGCCTGTTCTTATTGGGCGCCTGCCTAACTTATGGCCTGTGCAAGTGGTCGCGTGTGCGGCAGTTGAAAGTGCAACAGTAGAGTAATCGATGCAAATTCGCCGCGCAGACATGTTCCTGATTCGCACTCTGCGTCTCCTGTGGCAGCCACTCTGGCATGTGGCTAATCTCGAGTCGCTGATACTGGCTGGCGAGCTGAAGAAAATCACGCTTGACCGGCCCGTGTTCATTTGCGGCCTGGCGCGCTCGGGTTCCACCATGTTGTTGGAACTGTTTAATCAAATGTCCGACGTAGCTACGCACCGTTATCGCGATTTTCCGTTCGTAGCTGTGCCATGGCTGTGGAACCAGT
This sequence comes from Rania fehmarnensis, assembly GCF_056494185.1. NCBI lineage: Bacteria > Pseudomonadati > Planctomycetota > Planctomycetia > Pirellulales > Pirellulaceae > Rania > Rania fehmarnensis. The sequence continues at coordinate 5,512,133 of NZ_CM151398.1, read as the reverse complement.
ACTTGGATTGGACAACCGGCCAGGCCCAACCAGCTGTTCAGCGGCCGCACGGCGATGGCATCATGATTACCAGAGAGAGCCCCGAAGCTATGGATGAACCCTTGTGGCATGTCTTCGGAGCCGACCTGCCGCTGTGGCAGTTGCCGCAGGTGACAGCTAAGTCGGATCATCCACTTCTGCCTTTCTTCAGCCAACATCTGCGCAAACTGATGTTGATTCGCGGTGGCTGCCGCATCGTAGCCAAGAACAATTATCATGTCGCCCGCATACCGTTGTTGGCAGCCTCGCTTGATGCTCAGTTTGTGATACCCGTGCGGCATCCTGTCGAACATGTACGATCCTTGATGCGTCAGCACGAAATCTTCTGCCGTTACGCACTAGCCGACCCGCGAGTGCCAGAGTATTTGAAAGCGGTCTGTCACTTCGAGTTCGGCCCACAGCGCCGAGCGTTTTGCTCCACGCCCGATGTCACCGAACGCGTGGAACAACTGTGGCGCAGTGGTCAGGAAGCTGCCGGATACGCTTGGCAGTGGACGAGCATCTATCAGTACGTTGGCGAACTACTCAACTCTCCTCAAATCGGTCCAAACATCCACTTGGTCAAGTACGAAGAATTCTGCCAACAGCCCCAGAGGGCTTGGAACAACCTCTGTCAGGCTGTAGGCTTGGCCCATCAAGCGGACCAGGTATCGCTCGAGCACATCGCCGCCCCAATCGCGTCCGCCTCGCCCAATTCCGACATCGACCAAATCATCTGGTCGATCGCGCAACCCCTTGCCACGCGGCTCGGTTACAAGATCTCAGCCGCCGCATCCGCGTAGCGGAATGCGTCAAGCATTTCCGGATAAACGTAGCGGAATGCGTCAAGCATTTCGAGATCTCGGCTTTTCGAAAATCGAAAGCCTTGACGGCTTCCGCTACACGAAAATCCGCTACGGCTTGTCAGCGGCGGTGCGTTCGATTCATAATACGGCTCCCACCGATCCCACCGCGTTTTACCCTTCTTGGACTTGACTCGATGATTCTCCGCTCGATCTCGCTGGTCTTCATTTGTTTGACCGCCAGCATGGTGCGCCTTGACGCTGCTGAACCTAAGTACAGTGAGCAGCTGATCTTTCCACTGAACGCACAGCACAATCATGCGCCCGGCATTGTTCAACTGAGCAATCACGATTTGTTGGTCTCGTGGTACCGTGGGTCGGGCGAGCGCAGTGCGGACGATGTGGTCGTTTTAGGCTCGCGCCTGAAGGCAGGTCAGTCGCAGTGGAGCGAACCATTTTTAATGGCCGATACGCCAGGCTTCCCCGACTGCAACACCTGCATGTTTATCGACAAGCAAGAGAAACTGTGGATGTTCTGGCCCACGATCATCGCCAACACTTGGGAATCGTGCATAACTAACTTCGCGGAGTCGACGGATTTTTTGCAGAGCGGTTCGCCTAAGTGGACTGGGCAGGGCATGATCCTGCTCAAGCCAGCTGATTTTGGAGACGAAGGCGAGAAGCGCCTGGATGAGTATCTTGCCCGCATCAAAACGCCGCTGAGCGATCGACAAAAAGAAGTTATCGCTAAAGCTCGCGTAAAGTTGCATGACAAGCTCTATCAACGACTTGGTTGGCAACCTCGATGCAAACCAATTCAACTCGACAGCGGTCGCATCCTGTTGCCGTTGTATTCGGATACTTTTTCATTCTCGATCATGGCGATCACCGACGACGGTGGCAAGACATGGCAAGCCAGCCAACCGATCATGGGCTTTGGTGGAATTCAACCGGCCGTGCTACGGCGCAACAATGGTACGCTGGTGGCTTACATGCGTGAGAATGGATACACCGATCATATCCGCGTATGCGAATCGACAGACGACGGGATGAGTTGGGGCGCGGTGACCGAAAGCACGTTGGTAAATCCTGGTTCAGGACTGGACGGCGTGCGTTTGGCCAACGGTCATTGGGTCTTGATTTACAACGACTCGACTGAAGGTCGCAACAGCCTGGCTGTTTCCATATCCACCGATGAAGGTCAAAACTGGCAACATACGCGGCACTTGGAACAACAACCCAGCGGCTCTTATCACTATCCCGCCGTGATCGAAGGCCGAGACGGTCTGATTCACTTCGTCTACAGCTACTTCGTCGAAGGCGGCAAGAGCATGAAACATGTAGCCGTCGACGAAGCCTGGATCTTGGCCGGCGATAAGTAGACCTAGTCAGGCTTCAAACTTCAAACTTCAAACTTCAAACTTCCCATGAATCTTTACGAATTGTCTTGGCCTCAAGTCGATGCGATGCCACGCTCGACGCCCGTGGTAGTGCCGATTGCCGCGGTCGAGCAGCATGGGCATCATCTGCCGGTGTATACCGACAGCATGCTGTTGGGTGAAGTTTGGCGTCGAGCTCATGCGGCCCTAGGCGACCGAGTGTTGTCACTGCCTTTGATGTGGCTAGGCAACTCGGATCATCATCTCGATTTTCCGGGCACGATATCGGCGTCGCCTCGCGTGTATCTGGATTTGCTTGGTGGCCTGATCGACAACCTTGTCTTTCATGGCTTTCAGAAAATTGTGTTGATCAATGGTCACGGTGGTAACGATGTGCCCGGAAAACAAGCCATTTTCGAAGCCCGCCAGCGTTTTCGCGCTCGCCACGATCTGAGGTTGATCTTCACAACTTACTGGGGCTTGGGAGCCCGACCTTGGGAAGCGGATGCGAGTTTCAAACAGCGAGAAATGGGGCATGCATGCGAATGGGAAACGTCGATGATTCTGCGTATTGCGCCCCATTTGGTTGGCGATTACCACTCGGCGCCTGAGGTTTCGTTCAACCAGCCTTACGCACCGGCTAGCCTGGCATGGATTACTAAAGATCGTTCCACGATTGGCCACATCGGTTCGCCCCACTTGGCCACCGCGGAAAAGGGCGAAATCCTGTTTGAAGCGTTCTCGAAAACGCTCATAAAACTGCTCGAAGAAATTGCAATATAAGGCATTCCGGTATGATTCATCGTCGCACCTTCGGTCAACTTTTGGGCGCTAGTACTCTAACACTGGCTGGTTCGCGGTTGGGATTTTCGCAAGACTCGCCCAAGAAGAAGATCGCGTTCTTAGGTACGGTCGTCTTTAAACATTCGCACGCTCAGCATTTCCTTGATCGCTTGTGTGAAGGCTATATCTGGAATGGTGCCTGGCAACAACCGCGTCTGGAAGTAGCTGGTACGTATATCGCTCAATTTCCCGAGGGTACCGATTTAGGGCGTCAGCGACTGGCCCGCTACAATCTGAAACCTGCTGAGTCGATTGCCGAAGCTCTGTGCCTGGGTGGCGATAAACTGGCAGTCGACGGAGTTGTGCTGATCGGCGAGCATGGCGACTATCCCAAGAACGAAAAGGGGCAAGTGCGCTATCCGCGCTACGAGTGGTTCAAAGAAATCGTCAAGGTCTTCGAAAAGAGCGGTCGTTCAGTGCCCGTCTTCAACGACAAACATCTGTCGACCGACTGGAAAGAATGTGCCGAAATGGTAGCTGATGCGCGCCGACTGAAATTTCCATTCCATGCGGGCAGTTCGTTACCAGTTACCGTGCGCATGCCCTCGATTGACATGCCTTGGGGCGCAGATGTGCGTGAGAGCGTCTGTGTGGCTTATGGTGGAGTGGATAGCTACGACTTTCATGCTCTCGAGACGGCGCAGTGCATGTCCGAACGTCGTCGAGGTGGCGAAGTCGGTATGAAACAATTGATTGCGCTCAAAGATGAAAAGGTGTGGCAGTACCTGGCCGAGCCCGCTCAGAAGCGCACGCGTGAGCTAGTGGTTGCTGCGCTGTGTCGCAGTCATAACCTGCCTGTTGAAGGCGGTTACATGACCGGCAAGGTGACCTTCGATTGGGCGCGACAAGCGCTGGGGTCCATTATCGGATACTTCATTACTCATAACGATGGATTCAAGACCGCAGCCTTTATGACCGGCATCCGCGACTTTAACTATGCTGGCTCTGTCGGTGACGAAGGCCAGATCGTCAGTTGCCAAATGTATTTGCCAATGCCCGGCCACGGTTCCACGACCGCTGATTTCTTCAATCCCCTGGTCCGCCACTTGGAGAATATGATTCTGGAGAATCGCCAACCGTATCCAGTGGAACGCACGCTCTTAACTTCAGGCATGGTTATCGCCGGCGTCGAATCGCTGCATCGCGGCGGTGTGATCGTGGAGACACCGGAAATGGCGGTAAAGTACTCAGTGCCCAACGAGACGTACTACTGGCATGATTAGTTGTCGCACAGGCTTCTAGCCTGTGAAGTGTGGCATAGGCTTCTAGCCTGTGTCTTTCGTGAATATGTCGTCTAGCTACACAGGCTGGAAGCCTATGCCACAAGCTGCACAGGCTGGAAGCCTATGCCACAAGCTACACAGGCTGGAAGCCTATGCCACAGTTTCGCGGACGCACTCTTTGAAGGCGTTGACCAGGCGGCTTTGAAAGCGGTAGGGGTTGGAGACCAACACGATTTTGCGAGTCGGTTTGGTCCCGGAAACGGAGCGATAGACACGTTGTTTGCTCGTATCGATTACGCGGGCCATCTCCGGAATCATGCTGACTCCATGTCCCAACGAAACTAGCTCTTGAACGGTGGCTAACTGGCTGGTGCGTTCTACCGAGACAGGATGAAACGACTTTTGCCGACAGAAGGACACAATGTTATCGGTCAGGCAATGGGCTTCACCCAAGAGGACGAAGGGTTGATTCTGAATATCGGCCAGTCGAACTTGGGTTTTGTCGGCCAGGGGATGATGGCAGGGTAAAACCAGCAACAGTTCTTCTTCGAACAGTTCTTCGATCTCTAGATACTTGGCGGCGATCGGCAGGGCCATGATGGCGATATCCAGTTCGCCATCGGTCAACGACTTGAGCAGTTGCTCGGTGGGTTCTTCGTTGATGATGACGCTGGCTTGACGATGCGACTTGCCAAAGTCCTTCAGTAGTTGCGGTAGAAAATAGGGCGCAATCGTGGGAATGGCACCGACGCGTACGCGTCCCGTTTGACCATCATCATTGATTTCGATGCAGGTATCTTCGACCAGGGCCATAATCTGTCGAGCCCGGGCCAATAGTAGCTGACCAGCATCGGTCAGTGAAACGCTGCGAGTCTGGCGTTCGAAAACTGGCTGGCCCAATTCTGACTCCAGTCGCGCGATCGAACGACTGAGGGCGGGCTGAGAGAGTCCGACCGCATCGGCAGCCCGCGTAAAGTTGTGTAGCTCAGCCACCTTCAAAAAGTGCTTTAATTGCTCGAGTTCCATACGATCTTTGGCCCCAAAACATTGATGCGTCGTACGCATTGAACCTATGCAATTCATGCATTGGACGAATTGTGATGCATGGCGAATAATTTAGCAATGGAAATTGAGGGGTTTCCACACGCCCGGTTCAGTTGTTCCAGTGACCGTACTCACTGGAACGATAGTCCCGGGCGTTTTTTTGCGTAGAGCAGCTGTCCTCAGCTGCTCAGCACCCTCTAACCGAAGTATCTTCCGACCAATTGTCTAGTGGTACAGGCCAGCGACTTGCCGGGTGCTGAGCGGCTGGGGACAGCCGCTCTGCATCGGCGGCTGGGGACAGCCGCTCTACGACAACGATTGTGGCAACCATACCTCAAAGCGTGCACCACCTCGTGGGCTATCGCCTACGGTCAAGTGGCCACCGTGTTCTTGCAGGATGCCGTAGGCGATGGAAAGTCCAAGACCGGTGCCTTCGCCAACGTCTTTCGTGGTAAAGAACGGCTCGAAGATGCGCTCTCGTAACTCAGCGGGCACTCCGGGGCCTGAGTCGTCGATGCTGATGATCAACCACTTAGATGAACCCTCAACTTGACTGTTAATGGAGAGGTCAATCGCATCGCCGACGGGCGACGCTTGGATCGCGTTGACGAGCAAATTCGTGAGCACTTGCTGCAACTGAGCCTCATCGGCAGGGCAGACCGTGTCCACACTACCGGTGGGATCGATGATTCGCAATTGAATATGCTTTTTCTCGGCCAGCGTTTCTACCAGTTGCAGCGTGCGATGGGCCAGGGCCAGCACGTCACACTCGGTCGTGTGCGGTCGGCGTTGACGCGCAAAGTCGAGCATTCGCTGAACGATGTTAGTAATGCGGTCGGCTTCCGCTTTGATGGTCCGAGCGCTGTATGCGACTTCATCGTCGGGCAATTTACCTGAGGCAATCAGTGAGGCTCGACCAGCAACGACATTCAGCGGCGTGCCGAGTTCGTGCGCTAGACCAGCTGCCATGCGTCCCAAGGTGCCCAAGCGCTCGGCATGTCGCAACTGCTCGAGCGCTTCAACGCGATCTTGAGTTTCACGCTGAATGGTCGCTTGTTGCGTGGCTAGCTGTTGGCTCATCGAGTTCAAGGCTTGAGCCAACTCGTCCAGTTCATCGCCGCTATCGAGTCTGGTGCGGGCGGTAAAGTCGCCGCGACCGATTTGTTGCGTATGTGCGATCAAAGCCGATAGAGGTTGAGCCACCCAGCGCACGCCCGCGACATAGGCGATCGCCAATCCCAACAGCGCCGAGGCGGCCATGGATAAAATCGTAGCCAGAACCAATTGCCGAGCTTGTTCATCAAGTGCCGATAGAGGTTGCGTTAACTCGAGTGCACCTAAATCGCCTTGCCAGTTCTCCACTGGCATGTAGGTGTGCAAGTTGCGATTGCCCGAGTTATCGACGCTGACCAGCGAAAACATCTGGCCGCGCTGGAGCACCGGCCATACTTCGCGCGGAATGCGCGGCATCAATTGGCGATCCGCCTGAGTATTGAAGAGCACGAACTCGAGCAAGAGTGGTTTGTCGTTCTGCTCGATCCAATCGTGGACCGCACGATCGACCCCGCGCGGACCAGCTCGCCGCCAGGCATCGGCCAGCAAATCTTGCATGTCATCGGCCAGCTCTTGAGTCAGTAGCTCCTGCTGCTTGGTCAGACTCGCATAGGCTGAGCGAACAGAGATCGTCCCGGCCACGAAGGTGACCAGCATAACGACCACGACCAGCAGTAAGAGAATTTTGGTGGTGAGTTTCAAGGGATGAATCCAGGCTTCGAATATTTCGGCGTGCGTTTGGGGAGTTCTGCCGCAGGGTGGGGCAAAATTCCCCGCGCTGTTTTCCCCGCGATCTCGAGTTTATTCAATTTATGGGTGGTTTTTACTGGCAAAAAGCGAATTGCATACCTCTGGCACACTTCGTGCGAATAGGTAACCCTCGCGCTGCCTGCAGCGAAGCAAATCAAAGTAACTGAAGTTTAAAACACACTCGAGTAAGAGGTACGGAAATCATGTCCAAGAAGATGTTGTTCCGCAGAATGATTGCCAGTTCGACGCTGGCAGGTGTCGTCGGTTTGGGTGCTGCCATGGGTTATGTCTACGGCAACCCAGCCACACTTGATCCCACGCCTGTAGTTTACAAGACTAGCAGTGCGCCGGACGTCACGCCTCAAGAGGCCGAGCGTGCGGTTAGCTCTGCGAAGGATCTCTCCACAGCTTTTCGCGTGGCCTCTGATAAAGTCTTGCCAGCCGTAGTGACCATTGAAACCAAGAGCAAGCCAATAGCTGTCAAACGTCAAGCCGATCGTCGTGGTCGCAGCCAACAAGGTAACCCGTTTGCTGGTACGCCGTTTGAAGATATGTTCCGCGGCTTCCCAATGGAAGGCATGGAGGGCCAAGATGGTTTTCAGCAGCGCGGTCCGCGCTCAATGCCCAGCCAGGGACTGGGTTCCGGTGTGGTCATCGATAGCTCAGGGCTCATCATGACCAACAATCACGTTGTGGCCGGTGGTGACAACGTCGATGTGCTGGTGCGCTTGTGGGACGGTCGCGAGTTTAAGGCCGAAAAGGTTTGGACCGATCCCAAGACGGATATTGCGGTCGTCAAAATCCAAGCTGATGACCTGGTGGTCGCTAAGATGGCCGATAGTGATCAAGTCTCTGTGGGCGACTGGGTACTAGCACTTGGTCAACCGTTCGGACTGGAAAGCACAGTCACAGCGGGGATTGTTAGTGCGACGCATCGTGGCGTTGGTATCAACGCTCGCGAGAGTTTCCTGCAAACCGATGCCGCCATCAATCCAGGCAACAGTGGTGGACCGCTCGTGAACTTGGATGGTCAAATCGTCGGCATTAACACGGCTATCTCTTCGCGAGGTGGTGGTAACGATGGCGTTGGCTTTGCCGTGCCTATCAACTTGGCCAAGTGGGTCAGCGATCAACTGGTCAAGAACGGCGAAGTCCGTCGGGCTTACTTGGGTGTCGGTATCCAACCGGTTAATGCCACCCTGGCCAAGGAGTTCAACGTCAAACCACGCGAAGGCGTAGTGGTCACCGATGTGTATCCCGATACACCGGCCGCCAAGTCCGGCCTGAAGTCGGGCGACGTGATTCGTACCTTTGCAGGCGTCAAAGTCGATAGCCCGCGCGAATTGCAATTGCTGGTCGAACGTGCTCAGGTCGGTCGAGCTCATGAGATGGAACTGGTGCGCAACGGCAAGTCGATGACGCTGAACTTCGTGCCCGAATTGCAGCCTGGTGACTTCGAAGCCCAAGCCATTGGCGGCAGTGCGTCGGAAGATTCACCTGCCCAGTCGTCAGGCTTTGAAGCCCTGGGTTTGGAACTGTCGGATCTGAATGCCTCGGTAGCGAGACAGTTAGGTGTTAAAGAGCAAAAGGGCGTGGTTATTACCGATGTCACACCGGGCAGCGTAGCTGATCGCGCCGGTTTGGAAAGCGGTTTGGTGATCACGCAAATCAATCGCGAGCCGGTTGATAGCACTTCAGACGCCGAAAAGACTCTGAAGGACTACAAAGAAGGTGACCAGCTGCTACTGCTGATCAAGAGTCGCGAAGGATCGAGGTTTGTGGCGATCGGCGACTAATTCAATCGCAAGTTGCTCACGCAGGAAACGTGCAATGGGTATTGAGACTCGCAATGTAAAAGGATTCGGCCGACAACTTTGTCGGCCGAATCTCGTTTTGGTAGTCAGTTATTCGTTAACCTCGTTGCCCTCTGGTGGCGGAGGCGGAACGAACTTGGGCGTTGTGGCTTCAATTTTTTCCGGCTCTGGTTGTTGCCAGGCCGGTTTGCTGGTGGCGCGTGGGTCGGGTCGATCCCAACCCTGAAATTCGCGTTGAAAGTCGGTTAAACCTTTGCGGAGTTCCCGATAGCTGCCACCCAGATTTCTGGCGACTTCAGGCAGTCGCTTTCCAAAGAGCATCAGCGCAATGATGCCGAAAAAAATCAGCTCGGTGGGACCAAAATTGAACATGATAGGTAATCCTACTCACCTTCAATTTTCTGAGCTTCATCGGGATCCTCGCGCATCCCTTTCTTGAACTCAGTCGCGCTCTTTCCCAGGTTGCGCATCAGCGTCGGCAGGCGTGCACTGCCGAAGACCAGCAGTACGACTACCATGAAAATGAGCAGCTCTGTTGTACCCAAACCAAACATAGTTACTCCAAGGTCCCAATCTAAACCGCGGCTAGTCCCCTCGCATGGAGGAGCCGCATCCAACGCGCCAGCGAAAGCAGGTCCGTCCCCCTCAACGCGAGAGTACAGCCGGAACTGGCGGTCAGCATGTAGAATGTCTGGCTCTATTCTAAAGTAACCCCCGAAGGTGTCAAACGACTATCCCGTAGCCGAAGTCGCCAGACTTTGGACGCGTAATCAATTCAATTCCCCAAACCCGGTAGCCGAAGTCGCCAGACTTTGGACGCGTAACCATTAGGATCATCCAATCTCTGGCGAGATCGGCTACGAAATCATCCAATCTCTGGCGAGATCAGCTACGAGAGCGCGAGATCGTCCACGGATAGTCGCGTTGACTTTGGCGTACCAAAGCCCAAGAATGTGGGTGAATCTGGCTGCATTGGCGCCCATTTTCTGAAAAAACACGCATATATTTATATACGCAGAGCCCTAACAGTTCGTTTTCCTCTTCCCGAAGGATGGAGCAAACAGCCGTGAGTATGAATAATCCGTACGCCGTGACCAGCAGCGACATACGCGTGGCCGCCTTGGCCGATGTGAGCGAACGCAGCGACTTTATCAAGCGCACCTATTTGCACCTGGGTGGTGCGATCATTGGTTTTGTGCTGCTGGAAGCCTTGCTGCTCAACACAGTGGGGCCAGCTATTCTGACCATGTTCGGAGCCAACCGCTGGATGCCGCTGGTATTCATCGGCGCGTTTGTGGGAGTGGGCTGGCTGGCACGCTGGTGGGCGGAATCGGAAGCCAGTCCCAGTCTGCAATACGCTGGTCTGGGCCTGTATGTCGTAGCCGAAGCCATCATCATGGCCCCGCTGCTATACATTGCCACCCGATTCGATCCCAGTATTCCCATGTCTGCAGGGATTATCACCGCGGTGGTATTCGCCGGTCTGACCGCGTTCACATTTATCTCGGGAACAGACTTCTCGTGGATGCGTGGGCTTTTGTGGGTAGGTGGTCTAGGAGCCATGGCGGCCGTACTATGTGGAGCCATTATGGGCTTCTCGCTGGGCATCTGGTTCGCCGTAGCCATGGTCGTCTTGGCAGCTGGTTACATCCTGTACGATACCTCCAATGTGCTGCATCATTACCGCACGACTCAACACGTCGCAGCTTCGCTGGCGTTATTTAGTTCAGTGGCCGTGCTGTTCTACTACGTTGTCCGAATTCTGATGGCTTTGCGCGAAGAATAAGTTCTTTGGAGTGCGGTGCCACCTGGCACCGCTTTGATGTAAGTACAGTCTCATGCCGCAGCCTGAGTCGCTCTGAACGCCCGCGTCATCTGGTTCGAGCAGGCTGCGGTACAGTTGGTTATCACATCAAAGCTACGGCTAGCGCCGCAGCACTCCAAGGTGCGGTGCCATGGCACCGCTTCGATGTAAGCGAAGTCTCTAAACGCAGCCTGAGTCGCTCTGAACGCCTGAATCACCTGGTTCGAGCAGGCTACGGTACAGTTTGGTTAGGACATCAAAGCTACGGCTGCGCCGCAGCACTCCAAAGAGCGGAAAATCGGGCTGCCCCGTCGTCGTCGGTCGCTCGCTTGCGTAGAATGACCGCCTGCGAACTCTGCATACTCTCTATCTACAGGAGCACCACGGTGGCTCTCAGGCATATCTCTCTTATTTCAATGACAATCATGCTTGGCAACCTGCTGGTTGTCGGCACTAGCGCTAAGCTACAGGCTGAGGAGCACATGGCAACAAAGGTAACATCGATCGAAGGGATTACTGAGTACCGATTGGAAAATGGTACGCAGGTGTTACTGATCCCCGACGCCAGCAAGTCAATGGTCACGGTAAACATGACCGTCTTTGTTGGTTCGCGTCACGAGGGATACGGCGAAGCTGGCATGGCCCATTTGTTGGAGCACATGCTGTTCAAAGGCACACCCACGCACCCAGAAGTGCCCAAGCTTTTGACTGGCCGCGGAGCGGACTTTAACGGCACCACTTGGCTTGACCGTACCAACTACTACGAAACATTGCCCGCTGCTACCGAACGTCAAGCGCAGGAGAACCTCGAGTTCGCGCTCAAGTTCGAAGCTGATCGCCTGCTCAATAGCTTTGTCAAAGGCGAAGACCTGGCCAGCGAAATGACCGTCGTGCGCAACGAATTCGAAAGCGGCGAGAACAGTCCTTCACGCGTGCTGATGCAGCGCGTGCAAGCGGCCGCCTATGAATGGCACAACTACGGCCGCACCACCATCGGCAACCGTAGCGATATCGAACGTGTGCCCATCGATCGACTGCAAGCGTTCTATCGTAAGTTTTATCGACCCGATAACATCATGCTGGTCGTGGCCGGCAAGTTCGATTCCGAAGCGTGCATTGAGATGGTGGAAAAGTACTTCGGAGGACTGAAGAACCCCGAAACGCCGCTCGATCGGACCTATACTACCGAACCAGCTCAAGACGGTGAGCGCACCGTTGTGCTGCGACGCGTGGGCAATTCGCAATTGATCGACTTGGCCTATCACGTACCCAGCGGTGGAGATCGCGATTACGCTGCAGTCGAGATGCTGGCTTACATCTACGGTGCTGAGCCTAGCGGTCGACTCTACAAGGACTTGGTGCTGACCGAAATGGCTAGCTCGGTCAACACCTACGCCATGGCTCTGCATGATCCCGGCTTGATTATGTTCGGAGTGCAGGTCTCGAAAGAAAAGTCGCTGGAGGACGCACGCCAGGCCGCGATCAACTCAATTGAAAATGTGGCGGACAAGCCGATAACGGAAGACGAACTGAATCGTGCGCGCACGCAGTTTCTAAAGGACCGTGAACTGCGAGCCCATGATTCCAAAGACATCGCTATCGAGCTAAGCGAATGGGCATCGCAAGGCGATTGGCGTTTGTACTTCTTGTTCCGCGACTACGTTGAGTCGCTGTCCGCCGAAGAAGTTACGGCTGTGGCCAAGAAGTACTTGCAGCGCAACAACCGCACCGTGGGCCTGTTCATTCCGAGCGAAAAGAGCGAACGCGTGGAAGTACCGACGCGTCCCAATTTGCAAGAGCTGCTCTCGGGCTACGAAGGTCGTGGCGATGTTGAACAGGGTGAAGATTTTGATCCTGATCCGCTGAAGATTGAAGAGCGCACCACGCGAGGCAAATTGAGCACTGGTCTCAAGACGGCCTGGTTGCCTAAGAAGACGCGCGGTGGCATGGTCACCATTCAATTGAATCTGCGTTATGGAAATGAACAAGCGCTGCAACCCCTGGTGGCAGCCATTGAGTTCTTTCCCGAGATGATGCTACACGGAACCAAAAAACTCGATCATGAGCAGTTGCAAGACAAACTGGATGAGCTACGAGCCAAGCTGCGGCTTTCGGGCACGACGGGGCTCTTGCAGGTGACGCTTGAGACCAAGCGCGAGTACTTGCCCAAGATTCTGCCTTTGCTTAGCGAGATTCTGCGCGAGCCACGGTTTGCACCGGAAGAGCTAGAGATTCTGCGCCGCCAAGCGGTGACGGGTACTCAATCGCAGTTGACCGAACCACAAGCCTTGGCTGGTGTGCGCTTGCGACGATTGCAGTCACCTTACTCGGCCGACAATATTCGCTACGTACCCACGCTCGAAGAACGCATACAGCGTTATCAGTCAGTGTCTGTGGAGCAGCTCCACGAGATTCACTCCAAGCTGCTCAACGGCGAAAATGGCGAAGTGGCTGCGGTAGGTGACTTTGATCCTGCCGAACTATCGGCGGCACTGGAACAGATGCTCTCGGGCTGGAAGAGCAACGTAGCCTTCAAACGGGTTGACATGCCTGCTCGCGTGGATGTTGCGGGCGTTTCGGAAGAGATTCTCACGCCGGATAAAGAAAACGCCGTTTTCCTGGCGGGCGAACAAATTGCCATGCGGGATGATCACCCGGACTATCCTGCGCTGACAATCGCCAACTTTATTTTAGGCGGCGGCTCCTTGTCGTCGCGTTTGGCCGATCGTGTTCGCCAGCAAGAAGGCTTGTCGTACGGTGTAGGTTCTAACGTCGGTGGCCATCCCATCGACAATCGCACTTCGTTTAGTTTGTTCGCCATCACCAATCCTGGACAGCGCGATAAACTGGTGAAAGTGATTGATGAAGAGCTGAAGAAACTAGCCCAAGCGGGCGTGACTCAAGAAGAGCTGGATGCAGCCAAAGAGGGTTACCTGCAGAACGAACAGCTAACGCGCACCGACGATCGCATGTTGGCTCAAATTATCAGCAGCGCAGCCTTTGCTGGCCGGACTTTGGAGTATGATGCAAAGTTCGAGAAACGCGTCAGTGAATTGTCGACCAAGGAAGTCTCCGAGGCTTTCAAGAAGTACATCGACCTTTCGCGTTTGATCGTTGTCACGGCCGGCGATTTCGCCGCAGCCCCTGATCCAGAACCAGCGGGAGCCAGTCGATAGCTCGATGCTTAAACGTGCGTTCATCACTGTAGTACGAGGGCAAGCAGCTCAATCCCAATACGAGCTCGACCCGTCTCAACCGGTCCGCATTGGCCGAGGGACCGGTTGTCAGATCTATGTGTCGGATCCGTTGAGTTCACGAACGCACGTGGTGCTCAGTTACGAAGCGGGCCAATGGTTCGCTTCGGATGCTGAAAGTCGCAACGGTACCTTGGTCAATGAACAACGCATTAGCCAGGTACCGCTGGCCGACGGCGATCGAATACGCATTGGATCGACGGAGCTGGATTTTCACTGGGTCGATCCCAGTGATTCCGAAATGGACTCCAGCCCGCTGAATCAAACGCTGGTTCTCGAAGCGCCGATCTCGGCGGAAGCCAGCTACATCAGCGCGATGGGCCAATTGTACTCGCGGCGGCGCATGCAGGACTTGATGGATCTATTCCAACTGAGTCTATGCCTGCTGCGTTGCAGTTCACCAGAGGAGGTGCTGGACTTTGGGATCGATATTCTGCGCGTGCGCACCGAGTCCACCGTGGCCGGCATCTTGTGGCTGGACGATCAGGGCAGATTGAAGCCACAAAAGGTCGTGCCGCCCGAAGGTTTCAATAGCATCCGGCTTAGTCGCAAGCTGACCGACCGCGTGGTGCAACAGGCCAAAGCCGTCTGGGTCAAGCAGGAAGCGGCCACTGCGGGCAAACAAGATTATGCGGATGCCATGTGCATACCATTGATGCGCGGCAGCGAAGTTATGGGCGCTGTCCACCTGTATCGCGAGATTGGCCAATTCGAACAGATGCATTTTGATTTCGCGATCTCCGCCAGTGCAATGCTCAGCACAGCTCTACTCTCGACACGCAATCGCGCCAGCGAGCGGGCTGATCGCAAACGCCTGGCCGATCGCAACGCCGATAGCAGTGAGATGCTGGGCGAATGCACGCCCATCAAAGTGCTCAAAGATCGCATCAAACGCGTCGCCTCGGCCAGTGGCTGTGTGTTGGTGCGCGGTGAAAGCGGTGTGGGTAAAGAGCTGGTAGCGCGAGCCATTCACCGGGCCAGTCCGCGTTCCGATCGACCGCTGCTGTGCGTTAACTGCGCCGCCATACCTGCCGAACTGATGGAGAGCCAGTTGTTTGGCCATCGCCGCGGTGCGTTTACAGGCGCCGAACGCGACCACATGGGCTGGTTCGAGCAAGCGCATACCGGAACACTGTTCCTGGATGAAGTCGGCGAAATGACGTTGGACGGTCAAGCGAAATTGCTGCGCATCTTGGAAGGGCATCCATTCTTGCCCGTGGGTGCAACCAGCGAGGTTACTGTTGACGTGCGCGTGATCGCGGCTACCAATCGCGACCTGCGCGACTACGTACGTGAAAAGAAGTTCCGCGAGGATTTGTATTATCGCCTGAGCGTTTTTGAATTGCTGGTGCCATCGTTACGTCAGCGGGGCGAAGATATTGGCCGACTGATCGATCACTTTCTGAATCACTTTCGCCATCAGCATGGGCGACCCAATATTGCGCTGTCGGAATCCGCGCGCAAGATGCTGCTGGAATATGCCTGGCCAGGCAATGTTCGGCAGCTGCGCAATGTCATCGATAGTGCGATTGTGCTGGCTGGTGGCGACGAAATCGAGCCCCACGATTTAGCCCTCCGGGATGCGGGAGTTGATCAGCTAGATAACTTGCGAATCGATGTTTGGGAAGAGAGGCTCATTCGCGAAGCCTTGCAACGCACCGCCGACAATGTTCCCGAAGCGGCCAAGCTGCTCGGTCTGAGCCGCGCAACTTTGTACCGCAAGCTTGAGCAATACAAGATCGAACGATAAGCACATCGACATTTCGCGGCGTGCAATGTCGCGAATTTTGGTGTACAATCCCATGAACGCTGATTGATTTGTGCGATAATCCCGATATCCTTCTATCCAGCATGTGGAGGCGCATAGCTTCCATGCCCACCAAATACCCTCGCCAACTAAATTCCAACCTGACCCCCAACTCCGTCAACCTGGGGTGATGAGCTGGTGCGTTGACAACGCCCGTTCTGCCAGCTCAACAATCCATGTTAGTTTTCGTTTACATCCGCTTCGGTCCGAATTAATCGCGGCTGATGGGGATGGTATTATTTGTATTAAACCATGGCTACTTACGACAAGTAGCATTGGAGGGGTCATGAAAGCAAATCCGACGGAAACTGAATCATCCAAGGGTCGAACCCTGTTGAAAGACAAAGCCTATTTGGCTCTCAAACAGCAGATACTCTCAGATCGATATCCGCCGGGTACGGCGCTGGCCGAACGAAGGTTGGCTGAAGAATTGGGCATGAGTAAGACGCCGGTCAAAGCCGCACTGGAGCGACTGGAACTGGAAGGCTATATAACCATTGCGCCCCAACAGTTCGTGCGTGTGCGTGAACTTGAGACGGCTGATATTGCTGAACAGTACGAAGTGCGTACTGCCCTTGAAACGTATGTGGTGCGACAACTTGCAGGACACATGTCCGTCGAGCAGCGCGAACGCTTGGAACAAAATTTAAACCGCCAGCGTGAGCTGTCCGCAAGCGCTGCTGAAATTGGCGAGCGCGTGGCCGTCGATGCCGAGTTTCATCTGCTGCTGGCCGAGATGTTGGGTAATCAGTCGCTCTTCCGCATCATGTCGGAACTGCAAGATCGCATCTACCGTGTGATCACGCGCGTCCTTCGGCGCAGCCCGGAGCGTTATGTCGAAAGCGTGCAAGAGCACGACCGCATCGCGCAAGCGCTGCTCTCTGGCGACGGCGAACTAGCCGCGAAGATGATCTCCGATCATTTGAGCCACGGCCGGACCATCATCCTGGGCTAACGGACTCGCCCCTCCCGAATCTCGCAAAGCCTCGATTCGACCTCCCCAAGGCTGCGCCTTGGAGAGGTGACCGTCACCTCTCCCGCGTAGCGGGGGAGGTCGCCGACGCGGCGTTTAGCCGTCGTCGGCGGGAGGGGGCTGGCGCTATGGTTGACTCAAGCGTGAAGGACTTGCCCCTCCCGAATCTCACAAAGCCTCGATTCGACCTCCCCAAGGCTGCGCCTTGGAGAGGTGACCGTCACCTCTCCCGCGTAGCGGGGGAGGTCGCCGACGCGGCATTTAGCCGTCGTCGGCGGGAGGGGGCTGGCGCTATGGTTGACTCAAGCGTGAAGGACTTGCCCCTCCCGAATCTCACAAAGCCTCGATTCGACCTCCCCAAGGCTGCGCCTTGGAGAGGTGACCGTCACCTCTCCCGCGTAGCGGGGGAGGTCGCCGACCCTGCGTTTAGCCGTCGTCGGCGGGAGGGGGCTGGCGCTATGGTTGACTCAAGCGTGAAGGACTCGCCCCTCCCGAATCTCGCAAAGCCTCGATTCGACCTCCCCAAGGCTGCGCCTTGGAGAGGTGACGCATCCAAAGTCTGGCGACTTCGGCTACAGTCGAGGAATCTGCATGTAGGTTTGCAGCGTGGCGATGATTTGGTCGAGATGACTGATGGTTACCATCAAGTCGGCGTCGGACATGTCGGCCACATGTTGCATACGGCCGCGCATCTTGACGACTTCTTTTTGCCACAAGATGCAAGCTTCGCGTACGGCACGTAGTTTCATTTCACACAGCTTGCGGCGCTCCGCCGCTTTGTCGACGCGTTTGCGTTCTTCGGTACAGGGCCGCTTTTCATCAGCACGAACCGTCGCTTGGCAGCGCATCAGTGCTTCGCGACATTCATTCAACCAACGCTCCGCTTGCACGGATTGTTGTTGCCAATAGGCGGCTGCTTCATCCTCCAGCCAGCGCGTCAGTTTGTTTATCTCAGTCTGCAGCGACTCAGTCTCTTTCAAAGTAGAGCCGCGCGTGGTCGTGATGCGATCGCGCAAGGACTGCAGCTGTGATAGCGATCGAACGTCGGCACTTTCGCTCATGTTGGCACCGGTTCCATTCCAGGCATCGCCACTATGGACGATGCCTGTCGGTTGAGTGGCGTTAGGCTTCCCGCCTGTGGAATTGCTTACCGCGCGTACTCGGCGGAGAAGAATTTCTTGCTCTCTTGCACAGTTGGCTTGATCGTCCGCGAACCTTCTTTCCAGTTGGCTGGACAGACTTCGCCGTTCTTCTCAAAGTATTGCAACGCCTGCACCATGCGCAGAGCTTCGTCGACACTGCGGCCCAGCGGCAAATCGTTGACAACTTGGTGACGCACGATACCCTTTTGGTCGATTAAGAACAGCCCGCGCAACGCTACCGACTCATCGACCAGCACGTCGTAATCGCGTGCGATCTTCTTATTGATGTCGGCGACGAGCGGATATTCGATGTTGCCCAAACCACCTTGATCACGCGACATATTACGCCAAGCCAAATGCGTAAAATGGCTGTCGACGCTCACACCGAGAATTTGTACTCCCAAGGCGCTAAATTCGGACGCGCGATCCGAAAAAGCGATAATTTCAGTGGGGCACACGAAGGTAAAGTCCAAGGGGTAAAAGAACAATAGGACGTACTTGCCCTGGTAACCCGAAAGCTTCACTTCTTTGAAAGTGCCATCGGGTAACACGGCTTGCGCTGTAAAATCAGGAGCTGGCTTCTGAACCAAAACACTCATGGAAAGTCTCTCCAAATCCAAACTGGTCGAAAAAGAATTTTGAATCGATGTTGACGGGTTAGTGTTTCGACTTCGCCTGCCCGGCAGACAAACCGTACTGTCTCTGTCTAACTCAACGCTTTTAATACTAACGCCAAACGAAACACTTGGGGAGGGTTCGGCCCGTGCAATCTAACGATCAAACCACCAGTCTCGAAACTCTGAAAAGCTGGATGCGCCAGTTTGTGGCCGAAAGGCAATGGCAAGGCTTCCACAACGGCAAGAATCTCGCCATGTCGCTAGCTATCGAGGCCGGCGAGTTGATGGAGCATTTTCAATGGCTGACCACCGATCAGGTGGTAGCTGGCCAGGGCCTCGACATGGCTGGCATCCGCGACGAACTGGCCGACGTCATCTGTTACGCAGTTTCCCTAGCCAATTCCCTCGAAATCGATATCGCTTCTGCCGTCGAACAAAAAATGGTCAAGAACCGCCTGAAATACCCGGCTTAGCCCGTTACCTCTCCCGCGCAGCGGGGGAGGTCGCAGACGAGGCGTTCAGCCGAAGTCTGCGGGAGGGGGCACTGCGCTAGGCAAGACTTCTGCGGTACTAACCACCTTCACTGCCCGGACCCCTCCCGCATCTCGCTACGGCTCGATTCGACCTCCCCAAGGCGAAGCCTTGGGGAGGTGACCGTCACGTCTCCCGGCGAAGCTGGGGGAGGTCGCAGACGAGGCGTTTAGCCGAAGTCTGCGGGAGTGGGCCGGCGTCAAACTTTGCCGCGCTTACCCAACGGGAAATCGAACTCTGCGGGTTGTGCTGAGTAGCCGGATGGTTCGATGTTGTTCAGCAGAGGACGACTGCTGACCATGACTCCATCCAACGCCTTTGATACCGTTGCCCACCGTTTGCTCGACGATCTCGAGGCACGCCATGATGCCTTGCTGGCGGAACTCGATGCGCTCAATGCGCGTGTCGACGCGGTGCTCTCCCAGTACGTAACGGTTCGCCCCGAAGAGCCGTCACTGCCCTCCGATGATTCCGAAACCGACGAAGAGCAGTAATTCAAATAGTTGGTCAGGCCGACGCGTTTATGGTCCGACTTCTGTCGGAATTACGTTTTCACCCGGTAGTGTGCGGTGGCCCATGCCCATGCGGATCAGTTGCTGAGCCAAGAAGTAGGCGCCGAAGCTGGCGAGCAATCCTTGGATGTCGGCAGGGATGTAAGCGTAGGCTTCTGCAAGCGTCGACAAGATATTGCCATTCATCTGCTCGGCAACATACTGTGGATACTGAAGCTCGGCATACTTGGCCGGATCGGAACCCTGCAACTCTTCTAACTGCGAAATGGGAATAAGAAACCGCTGAAACCCTTCCCGCGCAGACCACACGACACCGCCCAGGATCATTGGCAGATATCCACTGAGTTGTCCCAGCGGTTTGCCAAAGACGCCCATCGTAAGCGGCACAAACAGTGTGCACATAGCCAGCGATAACTGAATATCCAACAGGCTGATAATTGATTCGCCCGTCATGGCTGCGGCGATGCTGCCCGCTGTAACTACCAGGATACAGAAGCGATCCAAGGTCAAGTGACCCGAATCGCCGGTCTTCCATCGACCGAGCACGTTACTGGCCAAAATGGCCGCTTGAGATATCGAAGCGCTGGTGGCCACCGAGACCACAATCGCAATAACCGCAATCACGAATACGATTACCATCATCTCGCCCAGGTAATGACCAGCAATGATTGGTAAGATGCGCTCGTTGTCTAAGTCATCGCCTGTGATCGAAGTTCCCAAGTGTTGAGCGGCGGCTAGCCCCAGAAACACTGGTATCAATCCAAAGGTCAAATAGAAGACGCTCGAAAGTATGCATGACAGTTTCGCTGTACGCTCACTGTCGGAGGAAAAGATCCGCTGCTGCAAATCTTGCCCAGGGACATTACCCAGCAACCCGGTCAAGAACGTACCGACCGCCACAAACACGGCGTAGGGATGCCACGAAGTTAGAAAGGACAGTCGCTCGGGTGGGGCGTCGGCCAACACCTTCTGTACTCCTGCAATTGGATTGCCGTTACCGATGTTGGCAGAGACCGCATAGCCCAGTACTACCAACCCAATAATCGCCACCAAAATTTGCAAGGCATCGGTCAGCGTCACCGACCACATGCCTCCCACCATCGTGTAGGACAGGATGATCACTGCGCAGACCATAATCACGGGAAAGCGTTCGAAGCCGAAGTAGGTATGCGCTAGAGCGGCCAGCGTAATGTACTGAGACCCAATCCAACAGAAGAAGGTAGGGACCTGAATAACGCAAGCTATAAATTCGGCTTTAGGTCCATACTTCTGCAAGTAGAAGTCGGCCATTGTGAAGAGTTGCATGCGCCACAATCTGGCTGCGAATACGACTCCTGTGAAGAGCAAGGTAGCCGAACAGGCAAACGGGTCCAAGATAGTGCCCGAGACGCCATACTCGTAGGAGTTGCGAGTAGCACCCATGATGGCCGACGAGCCGAACCAGGTGGCCATCAGAGCGCCCCACGAGAGATGCAATGGCAAGCGTCGACCTGCCACCAAAAAGTCTTGCTCGGTCTTAACGTTCTTGGCCGCGTACAAGCTGACCGCTAGTAGCCCGACGAAGTAAAAGATCAGGGCAACGACCAGGCCAGTCTGGCCAGCTGGAGAAAGTTCGATGACGGCTAGGAGGGCCGGCTGTAGAAAGTCTGGCATCACGCGCATTCCTAGGATGGCTGTGGAACTAAATGACTTATGGTCCGCCAAGTCCAATTTGCCACAAAATCTACCACGCTCACGCATTCCGGCATAGGCTGCTTTTGCACGGTTCCATACTAAGCCGAGGGCGTTAGCCCCGGTTATCTGCAACAACCGCCCGTGAACGTTCAGAAACCGAGGCTAACGCCATCGGCAAAGTGGTGCATGCATGAAAAAAAGCACGCCAACACTTGCGTGTCGACGTGCCTTTCGCTTTGGATATCGTTAGCAAACAGCAACGCAGGTTACTTGCGTTTCCAAACTGATTCGATTTCGGGAGCCAGCACATTCAGCAAGCTGTCCAGCGAGTCGTCTTCGCCTTCGGCCAGTAAGGAATCGGTTGAAGCCGCTTCACCTTCGCCTGCAATGGTCGTGTTCAGATAGTTGATCACCAACAGGGCGTCAATAGCCGAAACAGATCCGTCGGCATTCACGTCCAAGAACATCTTAGGATCTTCACCCTCACCGCCACCGAGCGAACGTGCGCCGGAGGTGTTCAGGGAGTTGATCACGTTGAGCACGTCCATTGGCGAAACCACACCGTCCGCATTGACGTCGAACGGATTGACACCGTTGGTGTTGCTTTCACCTGAACCGCCTGTGGCCACGATCTGCACGGAATCAAAGCCATAGCGAATCCGGTCGATGTTCACCGCGGTCGGAGGCTGGAACAGCAGCGTATCGTGGAGTGGCGTGATGTCCGCTGGGTCACCAACGAAGTTCAAGTTACCAACGGCTCGGGCTGTCAAGTTAATGGTGAACAGCAACTTCTCTTCAGGTCCGAGTGGTACGTCTCCGTTCTGCACCGCGCCCACTTCGTTGATCAGGCCAGGCGTGCGAGCATCGCCGCTACGCACCGGTGGTGTGCGGCTGTAGTCTGGACCAAACGTTATGGCAAAGCCCAAGGCATTGGAGGTGTCGGCATCGACATTGGCCAGGTTCGAGTTGTAGATGACGTCGGTGAAGGCTGCGAACACGCCACCTTCAAATGGACTGCGCAGGTCTTGCACAAAGCCACGCAATTGGAACTTGCTACCAACGGCAATGGTTTCCCCATCGGCCAGCGGAGTGCCATCTGCCTTGTAGACTTGCAATCGCAACGCTACATCATCATTGGCGTCAGTGATCGCAGTGGAACCAACGCGAACTGTTACCTTGGCTGTGCTCTGAATTGCACGGCCATCTTGGATGGTATAGGTGAACGTATCGGTGCCGGTAAACCCAGTATTGGGCGTGTACAGAATGCGGTCGTCGGTCAAATCATTCGGCGTGCCATTGGTGCCGATAGAGATCGTTCCGTTGGCTGGCTGGGTTGCATTGAACAGTCTCACGCTGCCGGTCGAACCGGTGCGATCATTGTTTAGTACCAACAGCGGGAAGTTCTGTGCGCCAGCAGGGATGTTGGTGCTGAACGAATCATCCACGGCTTGTGGGAACTCGGTGCTATCGCCCACGATTTCAATTGTGGTACCGATGAAGCGAATCTTTTCCGGTGGCAGCGGAGTTGCTTGATCATCAAACAGTAGCGTTTCGGCGATTGGATCGTCTGCTGGATCCGGCGTAAAGGTGGCCAGGCCAGGTGAACGAGCAGTGAAGGTGATCGAGGCCATACGGACAGGATCCGGTTGATTCATGACCGACGCGGTGTTGAAGGCACCAAAGTCATCGATAATGCCCGGGATGCTTGCGTCGCCCAACTGCAGATTGCTGTATTGGTTGAAGAAGGTTACTTCAAAATCAAAGCGGCTGCCGGTCGTCGATGGCACGGTGCTAACCAACTGCAGGTTGTACAGCATGTCAGCGTAAGCAGCCCATACGCCTGGTGCTGCGACGAACACTGGCGAACTGCGGTCATTTCGCAGATCGTCAACGTACACGTCAATCTTGAACTGCTGACCTTGCGGAATCGCAGTAATCGTATTGCCGTTTAGGTCGGTAGCCACGTACCGAATTAGCACATCATCGTTGGTTTGATCACCAGGCAGCGTGTGCAACGTTACTTCCGCGGTCGAGGTCTTGCCCGAAGCATCAGCGACAGTGTAGCTGAAGGTCTCGGTGTCACCCAATCCGCGTTGTGGTGTGTAACGCAGCGATTGACCACCGGTGGCAATCGAAATCTGGCCACCCAGTGTTGGGCTGGTTACCGAGATAATGCTCAACGCACCTGCACGACCTTCGATGTCGTTAGCCAAAACGTTCAGCGGGAAGCTGACCGCGTTGGTGGGCACATCAAAACTATCATCGATAGCCTTGGGATCTTCGAAGAACAGGTTGACCGTCACGGTCACATTGGTCGTCGAAGTTTCACCGGTAGCCGTTTGCACGGTGTAAGGGAAAGTATCGGTGCCGACGAAACCATTAGGTGGCGTGTAGAGAATCTTGTTATCGCTTGTCCGCTGAACAATACCACCAGCCAGGCTTGGTCCGGCACTGATGATGGCCAAGGTCTCACCAGTGACCTTGAAATCGTTAGCGACAACATCCAGTGAGTTGAGCGTTGAGTTGCGGGAAACTTGGAAACTGTCAGCTACTGCAATCTGCGGTGTATTGACGATCGTGACGCGATAGTCTTCAACTTCGCCAGATCCAGAAAGTCCATTGGCTCCCAAATCGCGATCGTTGCTCAAGCGAACTCGCATAAAGGTGTCACCCAGTGTGGCTCCACCCAAAGCTGGGAAGGTTACTGTTTGCGTTCCAGTGGTGACCACTTGATTGGAGATGACCTTTTCGCCCGAGTCGGTGAAGTCACCGTCTGCGTTCAGGTCAATCCACGCATGCAGATAAGCGGTGGTCGATGTTACGCTAGCC
The DNA here is from genome assembly GCF_056494185.1 of Rania fehmarnensis. Lineage (NCBI taxonomy): Bacteria > Pseudomonadati > Planctomycetota > Planctomycetia > Pirellulales > Pirellulaceae > Rania > Rania fehmarnensis. The sequence continues at coordinate 5,488,063 of NZ_CM151398.1, read as the reverse complement.
GTAACGCTCAGCAAGTTGGTATTGGTTCGCGAGATTGGACGAGCCAGCGATACTCCGTCTTCGTCATCGATGACGATGTCGTTGGCATCCAGAGCACCGGCCAGGTCATCGCCCAGCGCCGTGGCGGTGGGCACACCGTCTTGTTCAGCATCCCAGTTCGTGCCCAAGTGCAAACCTTGGACAAAACCGTGCCGAGCTCCATTGCTTGCATTCAAGGTTCCATAAGTATTGGGCGCGTCACCGAAATCGAGGAACAAGCGGTTGCCGAAGTTCAGTCCAGAAATGTTCGGTAAATCGACGGCAGCATTTCCGGTGACCGACACCACATACTGGAAGTTACTGGCAGCCCCAGGTAACGTTTGAACGTAACCGGGCTCGATCAACTCTCGCACGATGTACGTGCCCACGCTTGGGAATCGGAGCGTGTAACGGCCGTTAGCGTCGGTCTGGGATTGGGGTTCGCCCAAATCGATGCGTCCGTCGCCGTCCAAGTCGATGTAAATCCATACACCAGCCATGCGAGGCTCGTTGGTGTCCAGCAATCCATTGCCGTTGACGTCATTGAACTTGAAGCCAGTGGCAGTCAAGTCGATGCGCTCGTGACCGAAGTTGTAGTTCTGAAGAATCTGACCATTGGCTACCGTAACTGCGTAGAATCCAGAGGTCGGCGTCGTCGGACGCCAGCCCGGAACCGGCAGCATGTCTTGGCGAATGATATAGCTGCCCGGAGTTATGCCTAGACTGTAATCGCCAGTCAGGCTGGTGAGGGCTTGCGGTTCACCGGTATTGAAAACGCCGTTGTTGTTAATGTCGGCGTACACTCGCCACAAAGACAATGGGAATTCGTTGGCATCGCGGGTACGGTTTAGGTTGGCATCCCAATAAACATTACCATTGATGTACGCACCCTGCTTACCTGTACCCAGCGAGTGAGCAATCAGTGCTCCAGTGTTTTGACGGCCACCTACAAAGATCGTGGCTTCATCCAGGAAGTCGGTACCGAAGATTGCGGGAGTGTCATCGGCTGTGCCGAAGATTCTGTCTGGGCCAGTACCCAGGAAACTCTCAAAACTCTCGACGAAACCACCCGCGTCCATAATCTGTTGGTTGGCATTCAGCGGATCAGTGTGCCAGGCGCCAAAGATGTGTCCGGCTTCGTGAGCCGTGGTGACGGCCAAGCCTTCAGCCACCAAATCGAAGACCGAAACACTGCCCGATACAGCAACTAGACCGTAGTTTGGCAGGATGGCTTCGGGCAGCACAACTGCCGTTTCTTCGCGTTTGAAATTACCAACGTCCACCGACTCGGCTAGACCAACCGTATCAATCAGAAACTCGTCGACTGTACCACCGACAATCACGCGACTGACGTTGGGCAGACCCCATGGATCGGCGTGGTCGCGGCTGTTGCGAATTTCAATGTCATAACTGCCAGGGACACCGTTGGTGCGATAGAAACCGTTGCCAGCGTTAGGTACCGTTTGTAAAAATCGCTTTGAAAACGACTCCATGACCGCGTCGATCAGCGCGTTTTCCTGGTTAGCTGGCAATCCCCAGCCGGCCATAAAGCTGGAGAGGGGCGACAAACGAGCAGTGCCCACGGCGCCGAAAATCTCGCGGCGAATCGTAGCTCCGTCGAAATCCACGAAGATAATTTGTTTGGTGCCGATAGGTTCAGCTTCAACGGCGTTACGGTACACGCGAGTGGTCAGCGTGTAAGGCAGGTCTCCCTGACCAACGCGAATGTAATACCGGCCAGCAGAAGGAATGACGACGGCGTTGATAGCCGCAACTGTCGCGCTGCCGACAGTAATGCTGCTCAGAGGTGAGTTGCTCGGATATGAGTAGTCAAACAGTGGAATGTTGGCCGCCGTGACTTCAACTCCATTGACGTCCATGATCGTGAGATCAAAATTCTGCTGGACCGCCCGGATGCTAGTGTCGAGAATATCACCAGCCTTCAAGTCGACGGCATAGAAATCTTCGTCGAACAAATTCAAGCGGGGATTCGAGGGCAACGAGCCGGTTACGTTGACGCCATTATATTCGAATTGCCCAGTTCCCAGCGGCAGGAATTGAGCGGCGGACCGACTGTTGTTCGGTTCGATCTCAACAACCGACAGGCTGCCTAGAGTGCCTTCACCACCCGAATTGCCATTGGGAGCGTCGGCGTATTGAATATCGCTGATCGCCTTGAACTGCTCGTGAGACATGCCGACTGGCAATAGTCCCGACTGCAAGGCTTGAGGCGGATAATAATAGCCGTCCGACCATGGCTGTACGGTCATGAGCCGACGTTCTTCGAGTGTCTCGAAGGTGCGTTGGACTGATCTGCGAACTGCAGACTTATTGGACGATGAAGATGAGCGCTTCTGAGCCTTGCGAGACTTCACTTTACAGTCCTCAAGAAATCGAACGGCATGTTTACAACAGCCAGCAAAATAACCGAATAGCAGCACCCATTACCAGATGCTAAGCCATCCGCCTCTCGACACATGCTACGCCTCGACGAGGCGAAATGGGAATTTGGATAAGATGCGTAGCCTAGAAAAGGCTAGGTTCGATTCTAATTCCGCTCCCCACCCTGTCAACGAACGGCTTTCGTTCTGTGATTGCACAACCGGGGTGCAAGTTCCAGAATGCTGCCAATTTTTACGGTTGAAACACCCAAGATAGGCTAAAAAGCCATTTTTGGCATTTCCTCAGGATAGGGGTAACGGGCGCTGTATCCGAAGTCGCCCGACATTCGTAGCCGAAGTCGCCAGACTTTGGATGCGTTCTTGGCTTCGTAGCCGAAGTCGCCAGACTTTGGATGAAGTACCTCAACGCCTTTCCAATCTCTGGCGAGATCGGCTACTTAGAGACAATCCAATCTCTGGCGAGATCGGCTACGGGATGTCCAATCTCTGGCGAGATCGGCTACTTAGAGACAGTCCAATCTCTGGCGAGATCGGCTACGGGATGTCCAATCTCTGGTGAGATCGGCTACGGACTTATTGCTGAACGGGCATCAAAATCGGTCGGGTCGGTAATGGATGGAACCGCGGATGCTCAGGAGGTTCCGGCAGCTCCTTTTCGGCTTGCCACTTGGCCTGCCAACTGCTGATGAGGCCAGGCACTGGAGCAACCAAAGGTAAACCTGCTTCATCAATGGCCGGGCAAGACAGATCTTGGCAGGCTGGCTGACAGGACTGTCCATAGAACAGGGCGCAGCCAGGCATCGACATCAGCCAGAGAAGCAGAGTCGAAATCGTGATGTATCGGCCTGATAAGCTTTTGCGCACTTTCGCATGTGTCCCTGGGGCGACCATCCGACGAGCGTTTCCCAAAACGGGCGGATGGGGTAGCATGACGGTTGCTTATCTTCTTCCATCGGCAGATGATTGCAGTTCGCTACATCAAAAGTGGTAAACCAGTCGAACTTTGCTGATTTCGCGGTGCGCTTACGGCAAATTCTCATTAATTCCAGATAGATAGCTAAAGATTGTATGTCTGATGCCGCCTTGACCGAGCCGTTAACCAACGCCCTGAATCGCACTTTGCGAATCGGCAATGTCGAAATCGGCTTTCCGGTTGTGCAAGCGGCACTGAGCGGCTATAGCGACTGGCCGATGCGCAAGCTGGCGCGCGAACATGGGGCCAGCTATACCCTGTGCGAAGTCATGCTGGACCAATTCTTAGTATCGCTCAAGGATCGCGAGAAGAACCGGCATTTCCTCTTTAATACAGTCGACGAACAGCCAGTAGCCGGGCAGCTGATGGGGGCTGAGCCCGAGCAATTTGCGGCTGGCGCCCAACGGTTGGCCGAAGCCGGCTTTGCGGTAATCGACATCAACTTCGGTTGCCCGGTCAAGAAAGTTCTCGGTCGTTGCCGAGGCGGATTTCATCTCAGTCAGCCCGATGTCGCCTTGGAAATCGTGGCCCGTACGCGCGAAGTTGTCCCCGCCCAGATTCCGGTGACCTTGAAAATGCGCCGTGGTATCGACGACACTCCGGCCAGCCGCGATAACTTTTTTCAAATCTTAGACGGCGCGTTTGCTCTGGGTGTGGCAGCCATCACTGTGCATGGTCGCACCGTTGAGCAGCGATATAACGGACCAAGTCGCTGGAGTTTTCTGCGCGAAGTCAAACAGCATGTGGGTTTGAAGGTTATCTTGGGCAGTGGCGATTTGTTTACGGCAGAAGATTGCGCACGCATGATGGCGGAAACTGGGATCGATGGAGTAACGGTCGCCCGCGGCTGTATCGGCAATCCCTGGATCTTCCAGCAATGCCGGGCGCTGGCTGCCGGCCTACCCTTGCCGTTGCCACCGACAATCTTCGAGCAACGCCTGGTCCTCGAGCGTCATTGGGAACTGGCCGAAACGCTTTATGGCTCCAGGGCTGGCCCGCTGCTGCGTAAGTTCGGTATTAAGTACACCGCATCGCACCCTGACCACCTAAGTGTCCGGGAGGCCTTTACCAAAGTGCGGTGCCGCGATGATTGGACAGCTGTGCTGGACCGCTGGTATTCAGTTGACAGTCCAGGTGTGTATCCGTCGCCGGAGTTGCATCGGGTCCAGGGCAGTGGTTGCCAAGAAAACCAGTGAAAAATTTGACAGTTGCCTGCTCTCTCGGATAGTCTAGAGCATACACGCCTCTTTTCACCCCGATTCGGTTACGACATCGTTGGTCGCTCGTGCATCGCTACTGCACAGCGAGTGATTGGATGTGAACGCTGTCGGCTTGTCAAAATCTCCGATATCGGATTACGGCTACGGTCGTGGGAGCAAGGAACATGAAATTGCAAAGACAATGGTTGATTGGTTTGTTGGCATTGGCCGGACTGTGGGCTCAGACCGGTTCAGTGACTTGGGCGCAAAACAAATTTGCACAGCGACCAATTCCTCAAAACATTCCATCCAGTGCAAATCTGAAAGCAGCGCAGGCGGAGGCTGGCAGTTTGTCGGCTGGGGCTAAAGATACGCTCAAGGCCATGGTTGACTACTATATGAGCAACATGACCGACCCCAGGAAGTCGGACTTCTATCGCAACAATTTGGAGAGCAATATCCGCCAGATCGTCTCGGCTGATGGCACTAAGGCTACCGCAGAGAAGGTCGTTGAGATAGCCAAAACGATCCTGACTCCAGATTCGAAGTTTCATCCCGCAGTGCGCATCAACACGATGCTGTTGCTAGCCAACTTGGAAGAAGGCGACCGCAATAGTCGCACACCATCGACTACAGCGGCATCCCTGCTGGCACCGATTGCATTTATGCCCAGCTATCCCTGCCACTTGCGATCGGTGGCCTTGATGGGCTTGGAGCAACACGTGCGGGCCCTGAAGCCTACGCCTCAGAATATCACCGATGTCGCAGCGCGTCTCGAGAACATCAACAGCAAGATGATCGAAATCATCGCCAGCCAGCCGGTATCGATTCCGGAAGAAAAGGCGCATTGGTGGATGGTGCGACGTGCTTACGATGTCCTCGATGCATCGCAAGACGTTTTGAATCAGATACCCGCCAAAGACCGTAAGACTCCGCCCTCGATACCCAAGTCCATGCAACAAGCTATGGACCTGTTCCTCGATCCAAACACCCTGCCTAGCGTTCGATTGAGCGCAGGTAAATATCTCACGCACTTCGATTTCAGCGCTCCCAAAGTCCTAACCGCGGACAACAATGTCGATGCGGCCAAGACTCTCGAAAACGAAATCCTGCGCTACAAGATGTTCGTCGGTGTCGCGTTGCTGTTGGATAAAGAAGTCGTGGGTTGGTACGAGGCCGAAAACGACAAGAACCGCATGCAATCCGGATCCATGGGCAGCGGCATGGGCGGCATGGGTGGAATGATGGGCGGCGGCGGCATGATGGGTGGTATGGGCGGCGAGATGATGGGCGGCGAAATGATGGGGGGCATGGGCGGCGGCAAGTTCGGAAGTGGCGGCGGCAGCGAAGGCGGCATGCCTGGCATGCGCGGCAGTGCTGACGGCCCCAAACCTGTCGACACTCAGACCTGGGATCTGCGTCAGAATCGCCGAAAGCTGAACATCTACTGCCAGTTAGCGCACGTGCTGCTCGAAGGTAATCAAGCCGAAGATGAACGCGACTACGATCCAGCCGGTCACGGTACGATGGAAACCGAACTGCCGACCCCTGAATCTGCGCGGGCTGGCAAGTTCATGATCGATGCGCTCGAAGAAGTGCAGACGATCATCAATGAAAAGACCCTCACGACCACGAGTGGCTTGATGAGTCGTGCCCGTTTTCAACTGACCAAGTTGCGCGAAGCCTGTGAGTTGATCGAACCGCTGCGCGAGCCAGCCAAACTCGACAATGTCGGAAAGCCGTTACCCAACGACAACCCAGCCGTGTTGGTGCCAGGCTTCCGAGAGCTATCGCCGCGTATGCAGTCGTTCAAGAAGGCTGATATGAGCGGCCAACTCGAATCACCAGAGGGCGAAGCACAGCCGCCGGCTGATGCCACCGGTGGTGCACCAGCTGGCGATGCACCAGCTGGCGATGCACCAGCTGGCGATGCACCAGCTGGCGATGCCGCTGCGGCTGGTGAAGCGGGGGCACCAGACGATGCCAAGCCTGATCAACCAGCTCAGCCAGCTCAACCCGGGACCGCACCTGGAAATTAAACTCAGTGATAACACACCGAGATTCATATCAGAGCTCCAACGATCGCCAGAGATACCAGCTGGCGATCGATGCATACGGTCTCCACGACTCTGCCAACTCTTCGATCTCCACAGGCTTGGGCAAGAGCTCGAGCCCATAGGACTTCTGGATCGCATTGCGAATACCCAAATCGCCCACGGGCAATACGTCTAAGCGACCGAGGGCAAAGATCATAAACATGTGTGCGGTCCACACACCAATTCCCTTGACCTGGATCAGTTCGGCTACCACTTCTTCATCGCGTTTGCGATTGATCGTCTTGAGATTCAACTCGCCCCGCCCCACGCGATCGGTCAGATCGATGACGTAGCTGGCCTTTTGCTGCGAAACACCGAGTTGACGCAGCGCCTGCAAATCAAGGCTGCTGATCGCTTCTGGACTGATTTTGTGAGGGTGAACGTGATCGACCAACCGTTGCAGAATCGTACGCGCGGCGGCGGTGGAGATCTGCTGCGACACGATTGAGCGGACCAGCACCTGATAGTAATCCCGCTGAGGTTTCAGACTGAATGGCCCAACCTGCCGGATAATCTCGCGCAAAACGCTATCCTTTCGGCGCAGTTGTTTACAACCCAGGCTGATTTGCTCGTCGCGTTTGGTCATGGGTCGAAACTCGATTCTGTTTGTGTCCTAATCCCACGTGGTCCGCGTCCCCGTGCTAATAACAAGCGGCGTTGATTCGCCAATCTTGCCTGGTGGAGGATCATCATATCCCAAAACACCGTCACGCTCGGTGCGCTAGTCGAGGGCACCTAAAGATATCCGCAGCAACCCACTCGTCCTGGTTCAGAAATTTCATCGAAGTAACCGATTTAGTACAACACTTGGAAGGAGCCCTTCGGCCTGGATCCAAGTCAGCTAACCGCCCCGCTGCATACGCCCTAAATTTCGCGTCGTTTTGTGGTGAGATCTTCGGGTTCTGGATTGGGTGGCGAGGATGACCAAACATTACGGTTGGGTCACAGCACTGGTACAAGACGTGACACCTACTCCAATCTTGAGCTGGGTGCACAAGCTAAGAGTACGTTCTCGCAACAACGCGAATTACAAGTCTGTAACAGAAACCCAGCTCAGTCAGATACTGACTTGGTTTGCAACCGATACCGATACCGCCATCGTACTGACCGATTCGCGAGCCATCATACAGTGGGTGAATCCGGCCTTCACCCGCTTAACGGGTTTTCAATCTTCTGAAGTCCTAGGTCAACGCGCTGGTCGAGCCCAACAGGGGCCCGAGACGTCACCGGACACGATCGAGCAGATGCGCAAAGCGATTCTGCGGGGCGAGCCTTGTAATGTGCAGTTAGTCAACTACACCCGCAGTGGAGACGCTTATTGGGTCGACATCGAATCGCGCCCCATCCGTAATCAGGCCGGTCACGTTGAACACATTATCTTTACTCAGAAAGACATTACCCAGCAGCGCCGTCAGACCGAGCAGTTGCAATCTGCCAAACAAGCGGCGGAACGGCTGGCCAATGATCTTGCAGCCAGTCGAGGTCAATTGCGCATGGCAGCCGATGCAGGTGGTTTGTCGCTCTGGGATTGGGACCTGGCCGGTGATCGGTTCTGGATTAGCAGCTTATGGATCCCAGTGGCCAATGAACAATGGATCCAGAACTGTGGCTTGCGAGATCTATTGACGCTCGCTCACGAAGATGACTTGCCGCGAATCGATCACACCATCAATCGCTTGCTCTCACACAACCCACCGCAAATCAATGAACAGTTTCGCATGCTCATCGCAGGCAAATGGCGCTGGGTAAACTTTCGGGGTGCGGTATCAGCGCATGATGCGGCTGGAAGGCCGACGCGTGTTAGTGGAACACTGCTGGATGAAACCGATCGCAAGTTGGCTGAAGAGCAAGCTCAGTCTCAGCGGGAATTAGTGCAGAGCGTCTTGGAACACATTCCGCATGCCGTGTTTTGGAAAGACGATCAGCGTCGATACATTGGCTGCAATGGACGCTTTGCCCAAAGTCTGGGATTGTCATCGGTCACGCAGGTTATCGGGAAAACCGATCACGAACTGCGCACCTCGACCAGCGAAGCGGAGATGATCGCTACCTCAGATCAAGAGATTGTTACACGTGGACGCGAAGTAATTGCGCAACAACAAACTATTTCTCTCCCGGACGGTGACAAGCGAGATTTGTTGATCAGTAAAGTACCGCTGCGCGACGCACGCGGCAAAGTCTTTGGCATGCTCGGGATTTTCAATGATATAACCGAGCAGCGCCGCATGGAAAAACAGTTAACCGATGCCCGTCAACTGGAATCGCTAGGACGCCTGGCAGCCGGCGTAGCGCATGAGATTAATACGCCCATGCAGTACATCAGCGATAACGTTGAATTCCTATCAGAGTCGACTTCGCAAGTCTTCGAGTTGATTGACAACGTTCAAGCCAGTATCGCCAACTTGAGAATCGATGGTCCCGATTCTGTGCGCTGTCCGGAACTGTCCAAGCTCAGCTCTGCTGGAAGCAAGTTGAGCTTCATTCGTGAACAAGTTCCCAAGGCGATCAGAGATTGCCTGGTCGGTTCGCGGCGCGTAATCGAGATTGTCACGGCAATGAAGGTCTTCACGCATCCAGGTACTTCATCGTATGTGCAGACTAACGTCAATGACCTGATTGCCTCAACCGCTTCCATTACTCGCAATCGTTGGAAGTATAGTTCGGAACTGGAATTGGATTTGGCGAAAGATCTCCCCATGATTCGCTGCTTGCCGACCGAAATAAATCAGGTGATGCTGAACCTGCTAGTCAATGCTGCCGATGCCGTGGTGGAACGCTTCGGAACCGGTGATCAGTTACAGGGGCGGATCGTGGTTCGGACGCGCCTCGCCCCTGGAGGCGTTACAATCGAAGTATTCGATAATGGTTGTGGTATTCCGGAAGAGAATCAAAGTCGGATCTTCAATCCATTTTTTACGACCAAGGACGTCGGCAAAGGCACTGGACAAGGTCTCACCTTGTGCTACGGCGTGGTATGCAATAAGCATGGTGGGACTCTTACCCTGGAGAGTCAGCCCGGCGAAGGGACCGTCTTTCGCGTATTTCTGCCCGACATTCCTTGCCCGGTGTCGACCGACGCGCCTGAACAATCGGTCCCCTCGAACGACTGTGTCTGTTAACACTCGAACCCAATGCCCCGACGGGCGGGGATTTATGTTCGCCAGGGAGATAATAGTGGAAACCAATTCCAACCCAAATCGCAACATTTTACTCGTTGACGATGAGCAAGCGATTTTGGATGGCATCGCGCGACGGCTGGGGACAGATTATCAACTAACGCTAGCCAACGCTCCGCTGGCGGCGTTAGACATGTTGGCCGCCGGCGAGAAGTTCGCCGTGGTTTTAACCGACATGCAGATGCCCGGCATGGATGGGCTCTCGTTCATTCGCCGAGCACGTGATGTCTCGCCCTCTTCTGTGTTTTTGATGCTGACCGGCAATCAGGACCTACCCACCGCCACGCGCGCTCTGAACGAAGGTCAAGTCTTCCGATACTTTACCAAACCCTGTGCCAGTGCTGACCTGCGCGCCGGATTGGATGCAGCTCTGCGGCAATGGGAACTATTGCAAGCTGAACGTGAGTTGCTGCAAAGGACCTTCGTCGGGAGCGTAAATATCTTGTGCGACATTATGGGGTACGCTCAACCTCTACTGACAATCGTCAATGAACGAATGCAACGGCTCGTGCGTTCCGCCTGTGCCAACATGGGCTGGCAGGCGCATTGGGAGTATATGGTCGCCGCCAAGTTGGCGCTAGTTGGTTTTGTCGTCATCAAACCCGAGGCCTTCGCGACCTTCATGTCCAGTACGGTTATCACTCCAGAAGACAAGCAGCTCTATCTGGGAGCATTGGATACCAGCGCCCGACTACTCAGCAAAATCCCGCGCTTGGAAAGAATCGCCGCGTTGGTTCATCAGATGCGCATGACCGACGGCGGGCTAATTACCAGTGGCGGTTTTGACGGAGCATGCGATATTGAAAACGGCGGCACGATGCTGGGACTGGCCTTGGCCCATGTCATCGGCACGCGCAAGTATGGTATCGACTTGGCCGCAAATCTGGCCACCGAGCAATTGTATGCCTCGCCCGATGCCAAACTGGTCACCATCTTCGATGAAGTCGACAAGAACTCTCGCGTCAGTCGCAATAAATCCAAGAAGCTTGCCCTAAGCGAGTTGTCGCCCGGCATGGTCTTGGCAGAAGATGTCTGCGTGAAAGGTGCCCACATGACCCTCCGCGCCGGCGATGTGCTGACCGACGTAGCCGTCGCCAACTTGCCCAACATCCCCGGCGTCCCACTGACCATGAGCATCATGGTCCCCGATATCGTTTAACAGAAACAAGGCGCTCGCTTAAGCCAACACATGCACGCGCCTACTCGCTCGCTCGCTCGTGCAGTCGCAAACCATATCGAGTACGAATACGAGTAGAAGTACCAGTAGTGACGCCTCCAATCTCTGGCGAGATCGGCTACCAAGTTGGGTCAGGCACTCGCTCTATGTCGTAATTGTCCAGGCATTCATCTCACCCAATGACGCTGCGTCGGAGAGATCGAATTTCAGTGGGGTAACTGAGATGTGACCATCGGAGACAATGGTCAAGTCGGTTGGATGCGCAGTGCGACGTGGTGGTGGATCATTGGTCGACCAATAGTAGTTGCGACCTTTGGGATCTTGGCGACAAATATAATGCTCGCCGTAACGCTCCACGCCCATCGGGACGCAATGCACTGAAGGATGACCACCTTCAGCGGCCAGCTTAACTGCGGCGGTGGGCAAGTTGATGTTGAACAACTGCGGAGGTCGGGTCTGTTGTTTAAGCACTTGCTGAATGATTCGGACCGCCAGCTTGGCAGCGTTATCGAAATCCGCATGGGCATCATACTCTAGCGAGACCGCAAAACTGTTCAATCGAAAGAAGGCACCTTCGATGGCTGCGGCTACAGTTCCAGAGTACAGCACATTAATGCCTACGTTCAGTCCGCCGTTGATGCCGCTGACAACCAGGTCAACCGGCGCGCCGATCAATTGACTGACAGCCAGTTTCACACAATCGGCGGGACTGCCTTCGACGGCGTAGCCGCGAAAGCGTTCGCCTTCGAAAATCTGTTTGCACAATAGCGGCGTAAGGTAGGTAATCGAGTGACCCACGCCACTTTGTTCGGTAGCAGGGGCAGCGATATGCACTTCACCAATCTTGCGCAGTTCGCGTTCCAGCGCTGCCAGTCCTGGTGCATAGATACCGTCATCATTGGTCAGCAGAATTCGCACTCAGGTTTACTCCTAAACAAAACGTAGTAGCGCATATTTCTTTTTGCCAGATCGCAGCACGATTACCGATTCACTGGCCAGGTCAGCGTCCGTCAGAGTGCGATCCAGTCCGCTGAGCGGCCGATTGTTGATGTAGGCGCCGCCTTGCTCGATCGTGCGGCGAGCCTCACTCTTGCTCGCAGAGAGCTTGGTGTCGACCAAGGCGTCGATCAGCAAATATCCATCTGCCAATCGAGTCTTGTTGACCTCCAGGCTAGGGACATCGGCAAAGATCTCCATTAGTTGCGCGTCCTTCTGATCCACAATCTCTCCGCCGCTGAAAAGCATACCCGATGCTTTGGTGGCGCTGTCTAATCCTTCGGAACCGTGAATGAACTCGGTTAACCATTCAGCCAGTCGCTGTTTGACCGGACGTGGATCGCTTTCAAAAGCGGCCGCTAGCGCATCCACTTCCTCTTTGGGCATGAGCGTTAAGTAGTTGATGCACTTCAACACATCGCGATCGTCAATGTTCTTCCAGTATTGATAGAACGCATAGGGCGAAGTGCGTTCGGGATCCAGCCACACAGTTCCCTTTTCGGTCTTGCCCATCTTGCGTCCATCGCTGGTCAGCAACAGGGGGCAAGTCAGTCCATGTAAGCTCGCACCATCCATGCGCCGCGCCAGGTCGATACCGGCAGTGATGTTGCCCCATTGATCGCTGCCGCCAACTTGCAATTGACACCCGTAAGTGCGCGACAAATGCACGAAGTCGAAAGCCTGCAGCAGCATATAACTGAACTCGGTGTAGCTGATGCCAACTCCCTCGCGCTCGATACGATTCTTGACGGAGTCTTTGGAGAGCATCACAGACACTGGAAAATTCTTGCCGACATCGCGCAAGAACTCCAGGTAACTCCATGGGCCGGTCCAATCGAGATTATTGACGATAATCGCAGCTGAGGCGCCGCTGAAATCGAGATAATGCTCCATCTGTTGGCGCAGGCCACGCACATTTGCTTCGAGCGCTTCCTTGGTTTGTAAGTTGCGCTCCTCGCTTTTGCCGCTGGGATCGCCGATCATGCCCGTCGCACCGCCCACGAGAGCGATCGGGCTGTGACCGTACGATTGAAAACGCCGCAGCATCATCAGCGGCAGCAGGCTGCCGACGTGCAGACTGGTGGCCGTGGGATCAAAGCCGACATAGACCTTTTGTGGTTTTGAAAGATACTCAGCCAGTTCTTTCTCATCAGTGCTTTGATGAATCAGCCCGCGCCACTTCAGTTCTTCGAGTATCATTTAGCCTTCCCGTTTAAGTTGCTTGAGCTTGCCGAGCGCCGCGGCCACGGTCACGCGCTGTTGTTCCAGTTCGGCTAGCGATGCACGTTCTTTGTCGACAACGTCCGCCGGTGCTCGCTCCACAAAGCTCGCGTTATTAAGTTTGGATTTTTTGCCTGCGATTTGCTTGTCGATGTTCTCGAGCAACTTTTCGTTGCGAACGATTTCTGCATCGACATCGATCAGCTTGCCCAAATCGACGATCACTTCGATGCCATCGGTGCTCAGTTGAGCAGCCATGTCGGGTACGACAGCTTTTGTATCCCAGGTGGCGACGGTCGCACCGGCAATCGCTTTGAAGAAACTCTCCATGGGCTTGAGCAACTCGATTGTGGCTGCATCGCACTGTAACTGAAAACTCAGTTCGGCTTTGGGTGGCAAATTTTGACGTGACCGAATTTCTCGTACCGCACCGAGCACGGCAGCAAACTTGGCGAATTGGCCTTCGATAGTTGTATCGCGATCAGACTGTCGAGCCGCCGGCCAGTTGGCGCGTATGATCCATTCCGCTGCCGCCTCCGTCTCGTCCAGCGATCGTCGCGAACCGAATTTAGCCAACTGCTGCCAGATGGCTTCAGTAATGAAGGGAGTCATCGGATGCAGCAGCCGCAGTAGATGATCGAGCACATGCGCAAGAATCAATTGCGTCGACTCTCGCGTTTGTGGATTGGCCAAACGAGGCTTGGCCATCTCCACGTAATAACTGCAGAACTCATCCCATGCGAAGTCGTTCAGTTGTCGAGCCGCATCGGCGAAGTGATAACTCTTCAACGATTCATCGACCATGTGTGTAGTTGTGGCGAGCCGGCTTAGAATCCAGCGATCTTCCAAAGGCAACTTGGCACGGTCGAGCGTTGCTCCCTCTGCCCCGGTGTAGCCTTCGAGGTTGATCATTACGAACCGAGCTGCATTCCAAAGTTTATTGCAGAAGTTACGCGCAACTTCAAACCGCTCGCTGACCACTGCCGCCTTGGGCAGCGCCTTGTCTTCAGCCGACTCTGCCCATTGAGTTGAAAAAGCTTGCTTGCACTTATCGCAATTGAGCTTGGGCAGCGTGCGGTTTTGTTTGGTTTGTGGATTGAGAGCTTCGCAGTGTGGGCACTCATACTGCACGGGCATACGCACGTCTTGCGTATCAGTCGTCAGCCGAGTCAAACCGAAACGCAGGGCATCGGCGCCGAACTTGTCGATGACATCGATCGGGTCAACGCCATTGCCTTTACTCTTGGACATCGTTTCGCCAAAAGCATCCAAGATTTTGGGGTGAATGAATACATCTTTGAACGGAACTTCACCCAAGTTGTTCAGGCCCATCAGCACCATGCGGGCCACCCACAGCGTGATAATGTCGCGACTGGTGATGAGCACGCTGGTTGGATAGAAGTACTCGAGCTCAGGTGTCGCCTCAGGCCAGCCCAAAGTCGAATGTGGCCAGAGCGCCGAACTGAACCAGGTATCGAGCACGTCTTGTTGCCGAGTAAAACCGGCTTGTTCCAGTTGTTTCTCGATCGCGGCGTCTTCACCTCGCAGGCAAACGTGCAACAGGTCGGGTTGTTCAAAATCAACTGCGATCGTGCCACTTGCGCCGGACGAAGACTTCTTCCATTTATCTGCCTCGCGCTGGCGCTCGGTATCAGACTCAAAGGCTCGCGTCCAAATAGGAATCTGATGCCCCCACCAGAGTTGACGACCAACTGGCCAATCGCGCTTTTCGCTCAGCCAATCCAGATAACCTTTGGCATAACGTTCTGGAAATATGCGAACGCGTCCGTCGGTAACGGCATCCATCGCGCTTTGCGCCAGTCGGTCCATGCGGACGAACCACTGATCGGCCAAGAATGGTTCAATCGGTGTCTTGCTGCGGTCGCTATGCGCTAGATCGATTTCGCGAGCTTCGATGCGATCCATCAGTTCGAGCGCTTCCATATCAGCCACAACTTTCTGTCGCGCTGCTTGAATGGATAATCCTCGATACTTACCGGCTTCGGCATTCAGCGTGCCGTCTGAGTTCAAGATGTTGATCATCGGAAGACCAGCCCGCAACCCGACTTCGTAGTCGTTAGGGTCGTGCGCCGGCGTGATCTTGACACAGCCAGTGCCCAACTCCGGCTTGGCCCATGCGTCGGCCACCAGCGGTACTTCGCGATCGATCAGTGGAACTCGAACCTTAACGCCCGCCAGCGCCATATCGCGTAGTTTCAGCATGTCGGGCAACATCGTCGTGCGGCGCTCCTGCAACTCTTCGAGTTGTTTTTCGATAGGAGCTTTTTCTTTGGCAGGGGCTGCCGCCAATTTTTCGCGCAGGGCAACTTCTGCTTGATCCAGGGCCGCAGCCGGATCGGGGTGCACGGCGATCGCCGTATCACCGAGCATGGTTTCGGGGCGCGTGGTGGCAATGGAGACAAACTGCGGACCGTCGACCTTGGCCCCGATGATCGGGTACCGCATGTAGTAAAAGTGACCCTTGACCACTTCGTGAAACACTTCGTCATCGCTAACAGCAGTTTGCAGATAAGTGTCCCAGTTGACCAAACGTTTGCCGCGATAAATTAGACCTTTGGCAAACAAGTCAAAGAAGGTTGCGCGCACAGCGCGAGCGCATGTATCATCCAGCGTGAATCGCGTGCGGCGCCAATCGCAACTGGCGCCCATGCGTTTCAGTTGCCCGAGGATGCGCGTCTCGTATTGATCTTTCCACTGCCAGATGCGGGCCACCAGCGATTCGCGGCCCAGGTCATGTCGCGTTTTGCCTTCGACTTCCTTTAATCGCTTTTCAACGACAGCTTGGGTAGCAATGCCCGCGTGGTCGGTACCTGGCATCCACAAGGCTTCGAATCCTCGCATGCGGTGCCAGCGAATTTGAATGTCTTGCAAAGTATTGTTGAGCGCATGTCCCAGGTGCAGCGCCCCAGTAACGTTGGGCGGCGGGATAACGATCGTAAAGGGCTTCTTGGCTGGCGTTACTTCGGCAGAGAAGCAACCCGCGGATTCCCACTGGGCATAGATGGCCGCCGAGGAGGCCTGAAAGTCAAACCGATTAGGAATGTCTGCCCCGGCGTCAGTGCCGGCAGGATCGTCCGAGTTGGTGGTGCTTGACATGACACTTGCTGGTAGGAGGCGAGTTCGAACTGTGGGCACTGGGCTGTGAAAGCTCTGTGCAAATGAAGTCACGAAAGCAATGTGCTTAAGATGGCACGGTGCTTATGACACAGAGAATTGTAGCGAAGAACCGCCAAATTCGTGACCAGGGGCTAGAAATTTGAAGTGGCTGATTTCAAATCAAATCGACTCGATCCATTCTTCGGCAGCCCGTTTGGCTTGGCCAAGCACATGCTGATACGAGAAATGTTCCAGCTCTTCACCCAGCAACTCGACTTCGTAGTAGCCGCTGTAGCCACCGCGTTGGAAGATTTGCAAAATCTCCGGCAGTGGCAAGAATCCATGGCCCAAAAGGCAGCGATTCTGCTCGCCCATCGGTGCATGTTTGGCGTCGCCCAGTTGGACCAGGCGCACGTAGGGGACGATCGACTCCAGCCAAGTCAGCGCATCGCAATCTTGGCCGAGGTGATAACAATCGAACACCAAGCCCAGATTATCGCGAGCGATCGAGGCGATAATGTCCAGGCACTGGGGCACCGTGTTGATGAACGTCCAGTCGTGGGAGCAGCCGATATGCATTGGCTCCAAAGCCAATTGAACTCCGACGGCTTCCGCCGCTTCGGCCAGTTCCTTCAAGGCGGCTCGCAATAGGCGGTGCGCATGATTGCTAGTATGGCCACTACGACCGCCAGCTAGTACGACCACACACTCAGCTTGCAGGTCAGCCGCCAGTTGGATTGCGTCCAGTCCGTCGTGCAAGCTATCGCGATAACTGCGACCATCGCTGCCGGTAAAGCCGCCGATCCATTGCAGGGACGAGATCGACATATTATTGTCGCGCAGCAATTCCGCCGCTTTCTCTTCGCCGTAATCTGCCAGCTTGGCTCGCCAAATACCGATGGCGTTGTAGCCTTCGGCGCGATAGTGCAATACATCTTCTTCGAACGACCATCGAAACGTCGACAACTCGTTAACAGACAAACGCAACATCCAGTGCGACCACCTGTATGAAAGGGTTCTGCCGAACGGCAATCCGTATGGCGAGTTTGATGGGGACGAGGCAGGCGAGCAACGGTTGTGCTCCGTGCATTAGCCGGGTGGCTATTGTTAGAAACTTTCCGCGTCGTGTAAAGCTGAATCTTGGCGCCTAGCATGAAAGAATTTTCTAGCAAGCACGCCTGGCATACCACCCTTACAGCCAGTCGTCGATTTGCGTACAATACACGTCTAAAGCTTGCGCCGCACATCTTATCATCTGGTGACATCCCAAAACGTCAGAAAGCTGCTTGCACCCGTGTCAGAACCATCGCGTATACGTCGTGCCTTAATCAGTTGCAGCGATAAACTTGGCTTAGTCGATTTTGCTGCTGGGCTGGTGGCAGCCGGTGTTCAAATTTACAGCACTGGTGGCACGCGTCGACATTTGGAAAGTCATGGCATCGACGCCATCGAAGTTTCGCAAATCACCAACTTCCCAGAAATGATGGACGGGCGTGTCAAAACGCTTCATCCGAAAATATTCGGCGGTATCCTCGGTCGCCGAGATAATGTTGGCGATTTGCGATCGATGCAGGAAGAAGGCATTCCAACCATCGATTTGGTGGTCGTCAATCTTTATCCCTTCGAAGCCACCATTCACCGCTCGGGTGTGACCCGCGATGAAGCGATCGAGCAAATTGACATCGGTGGTCCATCGCTGATTCGAGCCGCAGCCAAGAACCATCATTGGGTGACCGTGGCCACTCGCCCCGAACAATATAGTTCGATCCTTGCGGATATCGAAGAACTTGGGACGGTCTCGATGAGTCTGCGCAGGCGATTGGCCGCGGAAGCCTTCGCCATGACTGCTGCTTACGATCAAGTAATCGCAGACTACTTTCGCAGCGAAGCAGCCGTTGGCGAATTTCCGCCTCACATCACGGTCCGCCTGGAACGCAAAGCTCATTTGCGCTATGGCGAAAACCCGCATCAAAAGGCCGCCGTATATCGTATACCCCGCGACCGCTCAGCCAGCGTACTCAGCGCGCGGCATATTCATGGACGCGAACTCTCCTACAACAACTTGTTGGACTTGGACAGCGCACTGGCGATCGCGCGCTCGTTCGCACAACCAGCCGCCGCTGTCATTAAACACAACAATCCGTGCGGGGCGGCAACCTGTGCCAAGTTATCGCTAGCCATTCGCAAAGCCCTCGATGGTGATCCCGTCAGCGCCTTCGGAAGCGTCATCGGGTTTAATCGCACAGTCGATCTGGAAACCGCTGAAATATTGGTCGAGCCCACGCGCTTCATCGAAGCTATCGTGGCTCCGGATTTCGAAGCCGGCGCTGTCGGAGTACTGACAACACGACCCAAATGGCGTGACAATGTGCGACTGATGCAAGTTGGACGTTTGCCCAGCATTGAACCGGAACTGTCGATTCGTTTCTTGGCTGGTGGTGCACTTGTTCAAGAAGCGGACACGCTGCCAGTTATACAATCCCAGTGGCGCACCGTTACCGATGTGCCTGTGGCTGATGCCTTATGGGATGATATTTTGTTTGCTTGGGAAATGGTGCGACACGTCAAGAGCAATGCCATCGTGTTAGCTCGCGATACGTCACTTGTCGGAGTCGGTGCCGGGCAGATGAGTCGCGTCGACAGTGTCGAGATTGCAATTCGAAAAGCGGGTGATCGATCCGCCGGCAGTATTTTAGCGTCGGATGCCTTCTTCCCCTTCCCTGACTCGATCGAGGCCGCCGCGCGTGCCGGCGTGGTTGCCATCGTTCAGCCAGGCGGTTCGCGACGCGACGATGAAGTCATCGCTGCCTGCAACCTGCATCGCATTCCCATGGTCTTCACCGGCGCAAGGCACTTCAAGCATTAGCACGATTCTCGACAAGATCGTGGCCACCAAGCAGCGCGAAGTGGCCGAGGCTCGGAGCAAGCAGTCCATGGTTGACGTCGAGCGCGCCGCTGCTCGAGGTCCAGCCGTGCGCGATTTCCATGCTGCCCTCGCCGGCGGGCCGCCCATTCGCTTGATAGCAGAAGTTAAAAAGGCCAGCCCCTCCAAAGGCATCATTCGTGCCGACTTCGATCCCGTGGCCATCGCGCGACTTTACGAATCGGCAGGCGCCTCCGCGCTCAGCGTGCTGACTGATCAAGAATATTTTCAGGGCTCGATTGAATATTTAAGAGCCATTCGCGCGGCGGTGAGCCTGCCGCTGCTGCGTAAAGATTTCATCATCGATGAATTTCAAGTCTACCAGGCTCGCGCCGCCGGTGCCGACGCAGTCTTGCTGATCGCCGAGTGCCTGAGCGCGGACCGCATGCTCGCTCTCTATCAACTGATTCGCCAACTCGGCATGCACGCCTTGATCGAACTCTATGATCCACGCAACCTGGGATCTGTACTGGCAACTGGTACGCCTATACTGGGTGTCAACAATCGCGACCTGCATACATTTGTAGTGGATCTTGATCACACGCTGCGCCTGCAGCAACAGATACCCAGCGACCGACTGCTGGTCGCTGAAAGCGGCATCGCCACGCGCGCTGATGTCGATAAGCTTGAGCAGGCCGGTGTGGCTGCCATGCTGGTCGGTGAATCGCTGATGCGCCAAGACGACATTGCAGGCGCTGTACAAACTCTTCTTGCCCGAACGAAAGAATCATGAAGAACATCTTGGTAACCGGTGGCGCAGGCTTCATCGGCTCGCATTTAACGCGCGCGCTGGTCAAAGAGGGTCACCAGGTGCGCGTGCTGGATAATTTGTGTACCGGGTTTCGCAAGAACCTAGCCGAAGTTGCCGGAGATGTCGAATTTTTCGAGGGCGATGTGGCTGATGAGGCTATCGTGTCCAAAGCCATGCGCGGGGTGGAGCTGGTTTATCACGAAGCGGCCCTGGCGTCGGTGCCGATGAGTGTGGAGAAGCCACTAGCTACCAACCATGCATGTGTCACCGGTACGGTCAACGTTTTGCATCAAGCTGTCAAGGCGGGAGTCAAACGCGTTGTCTACGCAGCCAGCAGCAGTGCATACGGCGATCGACCTTACTCAGCCAAACGCGAAATCGACTTGCCGCAAGTCTTAAGTCCTTATGCCGCTGCTAAGCTAGCCGGTGAACTTTATCTGCAAGCGTTTTATCACAGTTTCGGAATAGAGACGGTTGGTCTGCGTTACTTCAACGTCTTCGGCCCCAATCAAGATCCAGGTAGTCCCTACTCCGCCGTGATTCCGCTATTTGTTACGCGGTTGCTGAGTGGCCAGCGGCCGGTCGTATATGGCGATGGTGGTCAATCACGCGACTTTACTTTTGTAGGTAACGTGGTCCAAGGCAACTTGTTAGCAGGCTCCGCTGAAGGCATTGGTGGCCAGATCATGAACCTGGCCGATGGCCGACGCACGACGCTGTTGCAGTTGCTTGAATTGTTAGCCAAATACCTGGGCGTCCCAGTCGATCCGGACTTTCAACCGCCACGCGTCGGCGACGTCCGCGAGAGCCTGGCCGATATCTCGATGGCCAGAAAATACCTCGGCTACGAACCAGCCACGTCCCTCGAACAAGGCCTCGCCCAAACGATCGACTATTATCGCTCCCTCGTTTAACCCGTAGCCGCCAGGCGAGGCAATCGCAGGAGTAGTCGATCAAGACCAAGTGATCGAGTTGAGCAAGTAGATGCTCAGGTAAACGCAGAGATTGGTTAGAGTCTGCACCTCGCCTAACCGCGCGACTCGTTTAACCCGTAGCCGCCAGGCGAGGCCATCGCAGGAGTAGTCGATCATGGCCGAGTGACCGAGTTGAGCCAGTGGACGCTCAGGTAAACCCAGAGACTGGTTAGAGGGTGCACCTCGCCTGGCGGCGCGACTCGTTTAACCCGTAGCCGCCAGGCGAGGCCATCGCAGTAGTAGTCGATCAAGGCCAAGTGATCAAGTTGAGCGAGTAGATGCTCAGGTAAACGCAGAGACTGGTTAGCGGCTTCACCTCGCCTGACCGCGCGACTCGTTTAACCCGTAGCCGCCAGGCGAGGGAATCGCAGTAGTAGTCGATCAAGGCCAAGTGATCAAGTTGAGCAAGTGGATGCCCAGGTAGACGCAGAGACTGGTTAGCGGCTTCACCTCGCCTGACCGCGCGACTCGTTTAACCCGTAGCCGCCAGGCGAGGGAATCGCAGTAGTAGTCGATCAAGGCCAAGTGATCAAGTTGAGCAAGTGGATGCCCAGGTAGACGCAGAGACTGGTTAGCGGCTTCACCTCGCCTGACCGCGCGACTCGTTTAACCCGTAGCCGCCAGGCGAGGCCATCGCAGTAGTAGTCGATCAAGGCCAAGTGATCGAGTTGAGCAAGTGGATGCTCAGGTAAACGCAGAGATTGGTTAGAGGGTGCGCCTCGCCTGGCGGCTACGGGTTAAACGAGGCCGCCAGGCGAGGCAATCGCAGTAGTAGTCGATCATGGCCAACTGATCGAGTTGAGCAAGAGGATGCTCAGGTAAACACAGAGATTGGTTAGCGGGTGCACCTCGCCTGGCGGCGCGACTCGTTTAACCCGTAGCCGCCAGGCGAGGCCATCGCAGTAGTGGTCGATCAAAGCCAAGTGATCGAGTTGAGCGAGTGGATGCTCAGGTAAACACAGAGATTGGTTAGCGGGTGCACCTCGCCTGGCGGCTACGGGTTAAACGAGGCCGCCAGGCGAGGCAATCGCAGGAGTAGTCGATCAAGACCAAGTGATCGAGTTGAGCAAGTGGATGCTCAGGTAAACGCAGAGATTGGTTAGCGGGTGCACCTCGCCTGGCGGCGCGACTCGTTTAACCCGTAGCCGCCAGGCGAGGCCATCGCAGTAGTGGTCGATCAAAGCCAAGTGATCGAGTTGAGCGAGTGGATGCTCAGGTAAACACAGAGATTGGTTAGCGGGTGCACCTCGCCTGGCGGCTACGGGTTAAACGAGGCCGCCAGGCGAGGCAATCGCAGGAGTAGTCGATCATGGCCAACTGATCGAGTTGAGCAAGAGGATGCTCAGGTAAACACAGAGATTGGTTAGAGGGTGCACCTCGCCTGGCGGCTACGGGTTAAACGAGGCCGCCAGGCGAGGCAATCGCAGGAGTAGTCGATCAAGGCTGAGTGACCGAGTTGAGCAAGAGGATGCTCAGGTAAACGCAGAGATTGGTTAGAGGGTGCGCCTCGCCTGGCGGCTACGGGTTAAACGAGGCCGCCAGGCGAGGCCATCGCAGTAGTGGTCGATCAAAGCCAAGTGATCAAGTTGAGCAAGTGGATGCTCAGGTAAACGCAGAGATTGTCTAGCGGGTGCACCTCGCCTGGCGGCTACGGGTTAAACGAGGCCGCCAGGCTAGGCCATCGCAGGAGTAGTCGATCATGGCCAACTGATCGAGTTGAGCAAGAGGATGCTCAGGTAAACACAGAGATTGGTTAGCGGGTGCACCTCGCCTGGCGGCTACGGGTTAAACGAGGCCGCCAGGCGAGGCAATCGCAGGAGTAGTCGATCAAGGCCAGGTGATCGAGTTGAGCAAGAGGATGCTCAGGTAAACGCAGAGACTGGTTAGAGGGTGCACCTCGCCTAACGGCTGCGGGTTAAACGAGGGGCACTAGAGCTTGGGGATGGGGCGTGAGATGGGCGGTTGATTGAGCATGCGGGCGCGTTCATCTTGAGCGGCAGTCGGTGGCGGTGGCGGATTGTTGTTGGGCCGCTGCGGTGGTGGCGGAGCCAGATCGGTGAACTCCTCTAGCCATTTCCATCCAATCGGATTGTTCAATTCGTTTTGTGCCAGGCGTGCCCACGGTGTAGCAGCATGTTGTTCAACTACTTGCTGCAGCAACTGACGGGCGAACTCACCTTCCTTGGCATGTTTACTATTGGTAGTAATTTCATTGTCGGGCTTAAGGATCCAAGTATTGTTCTTGGCGTCTTTGAACAGCATGCCGCGTTTGGCTTGAGCCAGCATGGCGTTGTACCCATCGGCACGCACTTTGTGAGCGATGACAGTACCTAAGGCTAGATCGTAGCCAGCTAACCAGCGTGGCGAAGTCTCGCGATCGCGCACCGCTTGCGCTTGCATCAATACTTGGGCCAACCCCGAGAGTTGCGGTTCCAGTCGCGCGGCAGCCTGTTGCGCTTGAGTCAATTCATTAACCAGCGATGGTTCGTCACGGCGCACAAATCGAGTGCGCGGGGCTTGCAAGGTTTCAACTGCCGCCATTCGAGCTGCAGAGACTAGTATTTGCCGCAGTGGACTCTCTTTGGCACGCTTGAGGTACTCATCCTGCGATACATAGTCGGGCCGATATTTGGCCATCACTTCTGGGTCAAAGAAGTAGTTCAGCTCGCTGGAAAACGGATCGATTTCGCGCTTACTCACCCGCTCATTGAATTTGCGATTCGGATGGACCGTAAAGTAAATACCACCGGTCTCGTAGGCCAAACGCGACAAGGCATAAGGTCCGAATCCCGAGTCCATCATCGGCTCATCATAGACGTTGTCGCGATAGCCCAAGCGAACGCGCTCAGGCATCAACGACTCGGGGCCTTGATCGACTTCGCCCCACTTAGGTGTTTGGTCAAACTTCGGATCGGGATCGACGTACTTCATGTACGTGAACTCACGGCCGAAGGGAGCTGGCACGCCGATCACATATACCGGAATCTTGTACTTGGCGCATTCCCGTGTGGTAGCTTCCAAGCCATGCAGGTCCGAGCCGCGTTCATCGGTGACCGCGATAAAAATGACATTCCGCTCAGGGCCCGTGGTAGCTCGGCTGGCGCGGTAAGTCTTGTACTTGTCAACGGCCAGATAGAGCGCGGAAAAGATCTTCTCATTGCCGGAGTTATCCAACGCGATCGAATCGATGACGCTGCGAATCTCGTTCATATCGGCAGTCGGTTTCTCGGTCAGTTGCGAAACACGATCACCGAATGCAAAGATACTGGTCAACAGCGGCTCATCGGCCAGACGGCCCTTTTCTTTTTGAGCTGCGCTGATAATGCCCAACTCGTCATAGATCTTGTCGAAGCGATCGCGAATCTCTTGCCGACGATGCAGCAAGCTGATCGATTGATCAAAGAACCAAACCACCAACGTTGGACGTTCTTCCAACGATTGCAGCAAGTAGTAAGTGATTTGATCGATCGCGCCGTCGGTGCCCGTCGTGCCCACACCAGTCATGCCCTTGGACACGGTTTCCGAACGCACGAGTCCAACGGGTTGCTGAATACGAGCTTCCAGGTTGAATGACGGAATCATTACCGGCGTTTGCGTAGCGAGCGATTCGATGTCGGGAATGTCGGCCACGATGGCGGCTGTATTGAGAGCCATGCCCACATCGGCGCCGAAACTATTCGCACCCATCTTCTCGGCCGGCTCTTCGGCAAACGCTAGGTCTTCAGTTATGGTCAGATCGTCAGGAGCTTCGGCCGTGGCCAGTTCGGTCAACACTACCGGCGCGTCGGTACGCTCCGACAGGATGGGAATCAGCGCCAGACCTAGCAGCATGACAGTGTGCACGACTAGACTGAGCATGAACGACTGTGCATCCCCACTTGAGAGGCTGCTCCAAAAACTCGGGCTCGGAGCTTCTTCCAGATTCTCCTGGTCGACTTCCGTCTCATCGAACAAGAGATCGGTATCAAGGGTGCCAGAGTTCAAAGCACCTTGCTCGCCCAGACTGATTTCACCCTCGACTTCTTCGTCGCCAGTGTAATCCGCTGAGGCATCTTCCAAGTCCGCTTCGACCGGAGCGGGCTCGACCAGCGCAGCGTCCATCAGCGAAGGATCGGCTGCCTCTTCGTGGTCGACCAGTTCTTCGCCCCAGAGTTTTTTCAGCATCTTCAGCAGATCTCCAGGGCTTCCAGCCCACCGCCCACAGTTGCCCCACACACTACCCCAATTGTAACCCAAGCTAGTAGTGATAGCGATATTGAAGGGCGATTTGTACTCACCCGGTAGCGGAACGCGTCAAGCGTTTCGACGGGTTGGGCGTTAATTCCTGGGCCCAAGCACTTCCAACTCGACCCCCGGATCAGCTATCCTAATGATCGGTATCATCGATCAAATTCCGCTCAAGGAAAATCATCTTGCTTAGCCAACAGCAGCGTTTCCGTTGGATCTTTACGTCCGCAGTATTGCTGGCTGCCACGTTTGCCACCCAATTGCGGGCTGATGATGCGTCCGAATTAGCGGCAGCGGCCAACCGCATTACGACCGACTTAACTTACCTGGCTAGCGATGAATTGGCTGGTCGGGGAGTCGGCAGTGAGGGCATCCAGCAAGCTGGTGAGTTTATCGCAGCTCGCTTTAAAGAACTAGGCTTTCAAACCGACGCGTTCGATGGCACACCTTTTCAAAATTTCGGCATCCCCGGCCCGATGGGCCTAGGACCTGCCGAACAGAACGGCCTGAGTTTCAAGATCAAGGGCGAAGCGATACCCGAGCTTAAGTTGTCCGTCGATTACACCCCGCTAACACTGGGAATCAATGGCCAGTTCAGCGGTCAAGTTGCCTTTGCGGGTTACGGGATCTCTGCCCCAGAGCTTGCCTACGACGATTTTGCCGGTTGGGACCCTGCAGGCAAAGTAGTCATCGTGCTCCGAAAAGAGCCGCAACAGAATGATCCCAACAGTGTGTTCGATGGCACTCAGAACTCCAACTATGCCTTCTTCACCGCTAAAGAGTTAACCGCTGCACGGCAGAAGGCAGCGGCCATGATCATCGTAAATGATTCACAAACCGTTCAGAAAGAACTGGCTAAGATCCAAGAGAACCTGGTGCAGGCCGAACAAGCCTTACAGGAACTAAAAGGTCAGCCACTGCCCGAGGATGCACAGCAACGCGAAGCATTTCAGTCGCGTTTGAAAATCGCTTCGCAGTTGGTCGACTCTTTGAACGAAAAGAAAGCCACTGGCGCTGGCGATATCGTTATGACTCCAGAGGCTGCTGGCCTGCCTGCCAGCCGACAAGCCATTCCGACCTATTACTGCACACGAGCCATCATCGACCAACTATTGCAAGCCGCCGGTGCCCGGCCACTGGCGGAGTTAGAAGCGGCCATTGATCGCGATGGCAAGCCACAGAGCATCGTGCTGGAGGGCATCCAAGCGGCAGGCGAAACCAACATCACTGCCACCGAAACTCCCGTGCGCAACGTCATTGCAGTTATGCCTGGTGCTGGCGAACTAGCCAACGAATTTGTCGTAGTCGGCGCGCATTACGATCACGTGGGTATGGGTGGCATGGGTTCTCTCGCTCCAGGAACGGTCGCGGTCCATAACGGGGCGGATGATAATGGCTCTGGTACCGTCTGCATGCTCGAGGTCGCGCGCGAACTTTCGAAGCTGCAGAGCTCCAATCGGCGGACGATTATCTTTATGGCCTTTTCCGCTGAAGAGTCGGGCTTGCTCGGTAGCGTGCATTACGTTCGCAATCCCCGTTGGCCACTCGAGAAGACAGTGGCCATGATCAATCTGGATATGGTCGGACGCCTGCTCAATGATGAACTAACTGTGTATGGCACAGGCACTGCAGTCGAGTTTGCGCCGTTGATTGAGCGCCTGAATGAAGTTTACAAATTTAAACTCGTCAAAGTCCCTCAAGGACGCGGGGCCAGCGACCATCAGAGTTTCTATGACTCGCGCGTGCCCGTGTTCCACTTCTTCACAGGTTTGCACAACGAATACCATCGCCCCAGCGATGATGTGAACCTGATCAATGCGCCCGGCATCGTGCGCATCAGCCGCATGGTTGGCGATGTGACTAAAGAGATTGCCGAAGCGCCCAGCAAGCCTGAGTACCTTGAGATTCGCGGCAGCGCGGCTCCGCGCAGTCAAACGCCGTCCAATCGTGCGATGTTGGGTGTACGCCTGGAACGTCTGATGGATAAACCAGCAACATTGATGGCAGTGACCGATGGCGGTCCTGCGGCCGGCGCGGGTTTGCAGGCCGGCGATATCATCACGTCTATCGGTGACCAGAAGGTCAACACGGTCGGCGAGTTTCGTGAGGCCATGGCAAAATTGAAGAACGGTCAAACTGTGTCCATCGAGTTCAAACGGGACACTGCGACCAAGACCGTCGAGGTTAAGTTAGGCGAGTGAGCGCGGAAGATTCGACCAGCCTTTGGCAAACTGCTTGTTCCTTGTTGACCGATAACGCTATCGATGTCGGTCTGGAACGTATCTACCCGCAGCCGCCGGCGCGGCTAAGTTTGCTCAAGGCGCTGGGGTCAGTCGAACTGGCCGCATCGGAGGCTGCTCATCAACAAGGACTGCAGCTGGCGCAACGTTTGTCGGGGCTCGTGGCCCAAGCTCAGACAATCAATCGTATCGGGAAGTGTCCCGTGGTGGGCATCACGGGTTTGTTGAACTCTGGCAAGAGTTCACTACTGGCTGCGTATCTAAGTCCCAGCGGTCGCCAGCGCGTATTGCGTGGCACGGCCAATAACCAAGGCACACATCGATTCGTGTTGTGGTTGCCAGACGCCTGGTGGCAAGATCAATCGCTCTTGACGTTGCTGAATCAGTACATGACCGACTTGTTCGGTGTCGGCCCTGAACATCTTTCGGACGATCCGCAAGCCGCGTTCGCGCAGTACAACGGCGAGCTTGGGCCAGATGCGCCTGCCGAATGTGATCCACTGACCGTGCCGTTGATTGCCCACGATGCCGGTTTGGATGGACTGGGACTGGCGCTGCTGGACTGTCCGGATATACAAACTGCATTCGGCTCGACATCCACCGGCTACTCTCAGCATGCACTGGACGATGCCTTGCAGTTTCAGCATCGTCGACGAGCCATCCTTGCTCGCGTCGGTCGATTATGCAGCGCGTTTTTGGTCGTGAGCAAATTGAGCAGCTTGCATGACGACACACTGATCGCAATCTTCGAAACACTGCGCGACACCATGCCGGGTGTCCGTCGGATTTTAGCAGTCAATAAAGTCAAGGCTCGCTATTGGCCAGCAGTAGTCGACGAGCAAGCTCAAGGGCTGGTCGATCAGTTCGACATCACCGACGTATACATGGCCTATGACTTTCGTAGTCATTGGGCAGAGCATCGTTTGCCCCCGCCACCGGAGAACTGGCAAGTATCCAGTGAACCTTTACCGATCTTCTTCAAAGCGCGGCGCACCGACCTGCAGTCCGGTGTCGTATCCGCCAATGCATCAACTCGGTCGACCTCAATCGCTCGACATCAACTCGACGATGGTGACGAGCCACTGAATGCCAGTGGCATGCGACCACCAGAGGTCGACTCGTATTTGCAGAACCTTTCGAACTTGTTAGATCCTGGCAGCCTGGTGCTGGAGAGTCGCCGTAGCGTCTTGGCACAATTCAAAACGCATTCGCATGAGGCGCTCGATTGGGTGCAGTCCAATGGCGGTATGCGCGAGAAGAAACTGCATGATGCCTGGCAAACAATCGCCGATGCTTGCCTGGCCTTCATGGCCCAACGCGATGACAATGATCAAACGATTGGCCTGCGCTTGCAGACATCGCCCACCATCGTGGCCCAAATGTCCGATTCGCTCGTGCGCGCGGCTCCGTGGTCGATGAGGCCGAGTTTGTTGATCGATCGCTCGGTGCGTCAACTGCAGACATCGATCGTTGGTGGCGTGCGCCGCGTGCGTTGGCTGCAGTCGATATCTGCCAGCGTTAGCCAATTCGTTAGCAGCTTTCGCAAAGGCCAGACCGGCAAGGTAGTCACCGCCGATCGCTTTCGACAACAACTGGAACGACACGATCGCAAACTGGTGCTCGACAATTGGCCTACGGATCAGCTCAATGCAGTCTGCGAACATGCGCTTGCGCGCTTTCAGAAAGAGGACACCTCGCGACTTGACCAGGCGTGGTTGGATCACTGGAGCGAGGAGGTGTGGAAGAACATGACGCTTAAACGCAAACTCTATGTCGGCATGATGCCGCTAGCGCCGATCTTCGGGCCGCTGCTGGCCGTCACGTTAATTCCCTTTGATGGGGGTGGCACGGCCGTTCTGGTCTTTGCGACGACTAAAGAGCTTTTGTTGGCCGCCGGTATCGCCGCTGTTGCTACTCCCACGATGACCGGTGGTGAAGTGCAAGATATCGTCGAGCGTGAAACTGCCTTAACTCAACTCAGCGAACTGTTTGCAATAGCGTGCGATTCGCTAGGCGTGCCCAGACCTGAGCGCGAACATCTGCCGCGAGTGCAGATCGCTGGCGCGCCCAGAGAGTTGTCGGTCAGCCAATTACCCGTTAAAGCGCCGGCAACGGCTTGTGCGCTGGCCCAGTGGCGATTGGCTGCCAAGTTTTCAGAGCGACTGACGAAAACTCTAGATGCACTACGCCTCGAGCTTGAACGCCAGCAGGCCGACCCACGAGTTGACCATAGGGCCCCTAAAGCATCCTCAACATGACCAGCACCCAACAACCCAACTCAACTGTGCCTAACTTTTATCATCCTCTGGCGGTCAGAATCGCCGATGCGGCCTTGGCAGTCTTTGGCACTTCAGCCACCGCCAACATGGTTCTGGAGGCCTGCCGCAAGTTCGATAACGAAGTTAACAATATCACTGGTTCACGAGGCATCAATGCACTATTGATCGCTATCGTGGGCGCGAAAGGCCAAGGCAAGACCTGGGTCGCAAGGCAGATGGTTCGCGATGGGCAAGTGCGCAGTCGGCTCCGCAGCGGCGACTTAATCGACGATGCCACGACGCGGTTGGTATGGATTGGTCCAACCGCCCCCGAGAAGCTGGACGCCGATAGCGAGATTTACCACGTATGCTCTGCCGATGCCATGTTCGATATCGGCCGACCTTATGTGCTTTTGGATACGCCGGGTTCAACCGACTCCAATCATCGCGCCGCCGAGATCGCCAGCGAAGCACTATCCCTGGCCCCGATCAAGTTGCTGGTGATCGCACGCGATCAAATTCGTTCGGCGGCCAGCATGTCGATCGCTCAGCGCATCGATGGCTCCGAATGTATTCCGGTGATCAGCTCGGTAGAACCCGAAGAACTCAATGCTGAAACCTCGGCTGGGCGACTATTGCGCAATGATCTCGATGCCCTGCGTAAACAGATTAGCACCGTTGCCCCGCGCGTGCGCTTGACGGCCGAGATTCTAGTCCCAGACTTCGAAATCAGTGGCGATGAGACACCTTCGCAAGAATCGTTTCGAACGCAGCTGCTGGCCCGTTTAGGTGCCATGCGACTGGATGAACTCTCACTGGCTTCATCCCGCGAGAATCGCTTGCAGTCGGTCGAATCCAGATTGCGGGCTGCGGTCGGCAAGAACCTGGAACAACAGCTGCCTCAGCTGGCCAGTGCTGTGGGGAGATTGAATCGCGAAACGGACTCGCTGCCCGATCGCGTCTTAGATTCACTGCTGGGTAGTCCGCAACTGCTGGATACTGGAGTGCGCATGCGATTGCGCTCGCAGTTGGTCGGAGATACGTACTTGCTCTGGTTTCCATATCGAACCCTGATGAGTATTCTGAACATGACGCAGGGCGCGTGGGATCGCGTGATGCTGGCGGTAGCCGGTAGCGTTCCAAGTTTGTTCGGAGCGCTAACCACGTGGGCTCGTAACGTACGCCAGAGTCGCGAATTCAATACCGAAGTCGAAGATGGCATTCGGCAACGCATGCAACGTCAAGTCGAAGAACGACTCAAGCCGCTGTGTGACCAATTCCATCGAGCGGTGTGGCGGATGCGGGCCGGCGATGGCGATCAGCCGGCGCCAGATGTCGGCGAGATGAATTTATCGGGCATCGAAGAGTTACAAAATCATTCGCGCTGGATCTTCGAAAAAGCTATGCAGAGCTACGCTACGCCAAGCTGGTTGGCTCAAGCCTTGGCTGTGGGCGGCACCTTGCTCTTCTGGGGTTTCATGGCTGGACCGATCGTTTCAATCTACCATCAATACTTTTCTGCTTCGTATGAATCACTGGTCGATGGCGTCGTGCACCCAGAAGGCTTTCCGCACCCCAACCCCGGCCTGATCTTGACCAGCGTGATCCTGTCACTGCTACCGTTGGTGATCTATTGCATGTTTGTTTTGACTGTTTCCCTCTCGGGACGCAAGATTCGTCGCGTATCAGGTGAGATTCACGCGGAGCATGTACAAGCCATCAACCAGCTGCGCGAAAGTGGCGTGATTCAACTAGAATTTGAAGATCGCTTGCTCGAGCAAGCCAGATTTCTATTGAGCTTGTCACCGGATGACAAGTCGAGCAAGTTAGCTGGCGAAACTGCGCGTCGCCCCGCATGACCATTCCACTGGAGAATAACAGGGGTACGCAGAGAGTGCAGTCAACCACTGCCGAAGTATTAACCGCACCTGTTCCCGCGGCCATTGCCGCAATCGCCGTCCGTGGACCACAAGCCATCGCGATTGCTCAGCCGTTTGTGCATTCAGCAAGCGGCAAAGCGATTCTACTGCGTGCGGGGATGGTCCGGTACGCGCTATGGCACTTCAAAACAGTCTCCATGCAACCGGAGCACATTGTCCTCTTGGTCCGCGATGAGCAGAACGTCGAGATCCATTGCCATGGTGGACTGGCCATAACGAAGACCATTCTGCAAGATCTGCTCGATGGTGGCTGCCAATCCCCTGCTGCCAGTTCCACTGCCGAAAATATCGATGCGCTGTCACCGACGGCGATCGCACTGGCGGCGCGCAACGCTTTGATCCATGCATCGACGTTGAAGGTAGCCGCCGTATTACTGGATCAAATTCAAGGTGCCCTGACTGTCGACTTGCAGCATTTACAGCATGCTATGCGCTTGGGTGATCAAGTCACCGCGCGTGCGCTTCGCGAGCAATTGTTAACACGAGGTCACTTCGGTTTGAAGCTAGTCGAACCGTGGCGACTAACGTTGGCCGGCCCGCCGAATGTCGGTAAGAGTAGTTTACTGAACGCTCTGTGCGGTTCCGATCGCGTCTTGGTGCATGAACAACCTGGAACAACTCGCGATGCGATCGATACACACATGGTGATCGCCGACTGGCCGATCATCGTCACCGATACCGCTGGCATTCGACAAACCGATGAGACCATCGAGCAGCAAGGTATCGCCACCGCCAATCAGCGCTGGCAAGCGTCAGACATTGGGTTACTCATTGTCGATGCCACTAGCGGTTGGACGCCATCGCACACTACGCTGCTCGAGCATCGTCGCTCGCGAGTGATCATCGTGGTGCTCAACAAGTGCGACCGACTGAATGCCGCTGAAGTTGAAGCGGAGTGCCGAAGACTCCATGAGCAAACGCTCGAGCTCGTAGTCCCAACGTCCGCACTGGCCAGTGACGGCGTTGAAGAATTGATACGCAGCATTGGACAGTTGGTCGACAGTCAGCAACCATCCCCAGGTTCGGGCGTTCCATTCACACACGCGCAGCTAGAAGCGCTCCGGAAGTAGAGCGGCTGTCCCCAGCCGCTCAGCACCCTATAACCCAATCCTCGACCGACTACTTGGTCTGGTAGGGCGAAGCCCAACAACGCACAGAAGTATGGACATAGATTTTGGGGAAGGTGGTGGGCGATCGATCCGCGTTGGTTTTGGTGATGACAACCTTCGCCCTCAGGGGCACTCGGTCGGTCGCGAATTGGGTTAGAGGGTGCCGAGCGGCTGAGGACAGCCGCTCTACAGTTCTCCCCCAGCGGGTGTTCGGCCTGGCGCTTTACATTGGCTTAGCACGTTTGGCGTTATAAGCGGCTACGCCGGCGGCGATCTCTTCGTCGGTGATGCCGTAGCTCTTGAGCAAACGGAACATGACATTGCCCATGCGGAAGGGGCGGCCAATTCGCTCACCTACCAGTGCCTCGCTCAGCGATGTGGCAACTTCTGGCTCAACTGCCACTGCGGGTACCGATGCTAGCTCGCGTTCGGCTACAATTACGCCTTCCTCTTCCGAGGTGGCAGCCCAAGGAAAAGTCAGCTGAGTTACCGATGGGCTCGACAGAGTAGCAGTGGACATGTTCGCGTTCGGCTCGAGGCTCTGAGCCGCTCCTGGCAATGTTCGTCGTTACAACGGGCAACCACACTTGTGTTGCGACTGTTGTTAGTTTCGAGAGTTGCTGGACAACTTCGGTCACTGCAATACGGCAGAGAAAATTTTTTGGCGGATACTTGGCTTCTCTAGGAAATCAACGCATGAAAGCTGCTTACATCCATTCCACTGGCAGCCCCGATGTCATTGAGTACGGCGATCTGCCCGAGCCCCAATTGCATCCGGGCCAGGCATTGGTGAAAATGTCCGCCGTTTCGGTCAACCCAATCGACACTTACATTCGCAATGGAGCCAACTATTGGCCCTTGCCCCAGCCATACGTCATTGGTTGCGATCTCGCTGGCACGGTCGTAGCCGTGGCCGATGGTGTCAAAAATGTGCAAGTTGGTCAGCGCGTGTGGTGCAGCAATCAAGGCTTGATGGGTCGTCAAGGCTCCTTCGCAGAACTCTGTGCCATCGACGCACATTGGCTGCACCCAACACCAGAGAAAGTATCCGATCAAGATGCCGCAGCGTGCGCCTTGGTGGGCATCACCGCTCATCTCGGCCTGTTCAAAACTGCCCGCCTGCAGCCGCGTGAGACGATCTTTGTGCGTGGTGGTGTCGGCGGTGTCGGCTCGATGGTCTTGCAGATGGCCAAGAGCATCGGCGCGAAAGTCATCACAACTGCTGGCTCAGCCGAGAAGGCGTATCGATGTCAACAGTTAGGAGCCGACGTGGTCATCGATTACACCCAAGGCGATCTGGCGGAACGCCTGAAAGCCGCCGCACCCAACGGCGTTCATGTGTTTTGGGAAACGCTGCGCGAACCGGATTTTGATCTGGCCGTCCAGTCGATGGCCGAACGCGGCCGCATGGTCCTCATGGCCGGCCGCGATGCTCGACCACAATTCCCCGTTGGACCGTTTTATGTCAAAGGCTGCAGCTTGTTGGGAGTCGTCATGTTCAAGGCTACTCCCGAAGAACAACGCAGCTGCGCAGCGGACATCAATCATTGGCTTGACAGCGGACAACTCAAAGCTGTCATCGATCGCGTTATGCCGCTCAGTCAAGCTGCCGAAGCTCACCGCCTGCAAGAAGCCCACACTGTTCACAAACACAGCTCGCTGCAAGGTAAACTAGTCCTCGTCCCTTAATCACCCACCCGTAGCGGAAGCCGTCAAGGCTTTCGTAATTGATCGTCATCCCCGTTCCCCAGCTCACGAAACGCTTGACGCGTTCCGCTACGAGTGAGACGCAAAGTTACGAAACGCTTGACGCGTTCCGCTACGGATGAAAATACAGTCCAACGAGAAAGCTATTCGCGTGACACAATTGCCGCCACCCACGCCCAGCGTTGAAGTCAAAGACATAGGAGCGACGGGACGCTGGATGGCGTTGATCGCTGCGCTTTTGGGTTGGATGTTTGATGGTGCAGAGATGGGCATGTTCTCGATGGTCGGTCGCGATGCCATCAAGGATTTGTTGGCTGGTACCAATCCAACCGAAGCGGATGTGGGTAAAGCCTTTGGCATAATCATCGCCGTGTTTCTGGTTGGGGCGGCGGCCGGTGGCGTGCTGTTTGGCTGGCTGGGCGATCGCATCGGTCGCGTGCGCGCGATGAGCCTAAGCGTGTTGGTCTATGCATTGTTAACAGGCTTGTGTGGCCTGGCTCGTACACCGTTTGAACTCGGTGTGCTCCGCTTTCTGGCATCACTTGGGATGGGTGGCGAGTGGGCATTGGGAGTGGCACTAGTCATGGAGGTGTGGCCGAATCGATCGCGCGCATTAATGGCGGGATTGATCGGAGCTGCTGCCAACTGCGGTTACTTGATAGTAGGTTTTACGAGTATGGGACTGAACTCGGTGATTCTGTCCTTAGCCGAGACGCTGCAGTCGTTGGGCTTGCAGCAAACAACAGTCGACTGGTTGGTGGCCAATCGCGGTTGGCGCTTGATGATGATGATCGGTACTCTGCCTGCCTTGCTGACCTTCTTCTTTCGCATCTTTGTGCCCGAATCGCATCGTTGGGAAGAAGAACGTCAGCGTGGCCATACCAGTGGCTGGCGCACCAACGACTTAGTCGGCGTCTTGATCGGTTGCTTGGGACCGGCCTTGATCATTGCCGTGTGGGCAGATTCAACCGTGCGGTCCACCGGCGAGAGTGTGGCGCTGCGAGCCGCAGGTACGATCGTCGGCCTGGCAATCGCCACCGCAGGCTTTACGTTTCCAGTGTTGCGTTACATAAGTCGATCTTTGGAACATGAAAACCTGGTTACGTCTTCGGGACTCGATCGACGTCGCGTGTTAGGCCGAATGTACTTGGGCGCCTGCTTAAGCGCGGTAGCTTTGTTGGGTACTTGGGGCACGACACAATGGGCCGTAACGTGGGCGGGCAGCTTAAAAGAAGAATCGCTAAAAATTGCGGTCACAGAAAGTGGCCAGACCATGGAGCAGTTGCTGGCCGGCCAAAACTCTCTGCAGCGATTTGCTCGCGAGTGGACTCAAATCGGCACGGCGGTGGGCGCGATCATCGGTACGCTCCTGGCTGCCTGGGCTGGCGAGCGGCTTGGGCGACGCATTACCTATTTTGCGTTGTGCGTCCTGTCGATGGCTTCAGTCATTTACTTGTACCAGTTTCATAATCGCTTTGATCTGAACTTCTTAATCGCCGCCACGCTGGCTGGGGTATTTACGGCTTCGTTTTACGGCTGGTTACCACTGTATTTGCCCGAACTGTTCCCGACGCGCGTGCGGGCCACTGGCCAAGGCTTTGCGTTTAACTTCGGACGTATTTTGGCGGCGATCGGTACGCTGCAAATGAGCAGTTTGTTAGGCGTCTTTGCAGGCATGACGACCTACGCTGGCAAAGGAGGTTATGCGGTTGCTTGCAGTTCCCTGACCGTCATCTACCTCGTCGGCATGCTCATCATCTGGCTAGCCCCAGAGACCAAAGGCCAGCCTTTACCTGATTGAGTTGTGGACTTAAGACCGTCGCCGTGGTTGGCGATAGGCAGCCATCATAATGCGAGGCAATCCTAAAGTACCCAGCAGGTGACCAGCTGTCATCACACCAGCCATCTGCGCGCCGTTGATACCAGGCATGCCAACATCAGAACCAGTCAGGTACAGACCGGGTAACGAAGTCGCACAGCGCCAACCATCGCCGGTCAAACGATTGCGATCGCACAGTTGACCATAGATGGTTCCTTGCGCATGTCCGGTAAACGATTTCACCGTTAGCGGTGTGGACAGTTCGGCATAATCGATCAGCGATCGCAAGCCAGGTAATCGCTCTTCGACAAAGTCAATCAACTGTTCCGCGTTGTGAACCTTGCGAGCTTCATATCGCTCACCCCGACGTTTCCAATCGCTACCGGAATATTCGTTCCACTCTTGTTCGTACGCAAAGGCAATGATTTGTGCAGTATGGGCTTTGGACTGCGGATCGCGCAGCGAACCAAACGTCAAGAAGACTCCATCCGGTTTTGATTGTTCGCTATCGGTTGCTGGGCGTAGCGTGTGGCTTTCATTCTCGAAGATCCAGTAGTTCGCGTCATCAAAACCGCGCGTGCGTGGATCATCTTTCAAGCCCAGAAACAAAATCATCGCTGAAGGACCCTGCTTCAACCTCGCTAGTCGCTGGCGCTCTGGCAAGCAGTAATCATTCGGTACCAGTTGACCAAAGGTGGTGGCCGCTCCAGCATCGGATACAATTACCGGGGCACGAAACGTCGACTCTCCATGACGCGTCACCACACGCACGCCGCAAGCTCTACCGGCTTCGACCAAAATCTCTTGGACAGGATGATTGATCAAGCATTTGCCACCATGTTGCTCCAGCAGTGCGACCGCTGCTTCACCGATCTTGCGCGAGCCGCCAATGGGATAGAACGCGCCATCAAAGTAGTGCGTACCGATCAAAGCATGAAAGACGAA
This sequence comes from Rania fehmarnensis, assembly GCF_056494185.1. Classification (NCBI taxonomy): domain Bacteria; kingdom Pseudomonadati; phylum Planctomycetota; class Planctomycetia; order Pirellulales; family Pirellulaceae; genus Rania; species Rania fehmarnensis. The sequence continues at coordinate 5,450,795 of NZ_CM151398.1, read as the reverse complement.
GGCGCTCAGTTCGGGAGGCGTTCCCATATCGGGCCACTGGCTAGCCAAAATGGTTCGCAGGCGATCCGATTCAAAGCGTTGCAGATACTCTTGAGTTGTTTGAATAGCCAGCCGCTGGCCAGGCCAGGTCAACCACGGTGCCAGTAGGCGATTGGCTTGCTTGGACATAAACCAACGCGCTCCCCAACTCTCCGCAGCCCGCATGTCTCGGAAGTAACGCGCGATGGCTGCTCGTTCCTGCGGGAAGTCTTGCTTCAGTTGCTCTTGGAATCGCTCAGCGGTGGCTGGTACTTCGTAGATGAAATTCGGAAACACAAAGCGTTCGTAAGGCGAGCCGAGCGGGTGCCAATCCACTTTTCCGCCGGTTGCCAAATCCATGATGCGCCGCGACAACGTTCCGGCTTGCATCTGACCGACATAGTGGAGACCGACATCCCATTCATACCGTTGGCGACGAAACGAATGCGTAAACCCACCGGGCTTGAAATGTCGCTCCAGTAACAAGACGCGTTTGTGGCCAACCGTGGCCAGTAAGTTAGCCGTCGTCAGGCCACCGATACCCGAACCGATGACTATACAATCAAAAGACGAATCAACCGAGGGCGCAGTGATCATGTTGTACTCGAAGGTGCCTCCAGGAACCGCTACCGTAGTTTACATAAACTAAGCCGTAGGCGTTAGCCTCGGTTTTTGGAGTGCTGTGGCACCAGCCACAGCTTTGATGTGATAACCCAACCGTACCGCAGCCTGTACGAACCAGTAGTCATGAGTGTATCCTCATGCTTGCAGGCTGCTGTTCAGTCAATGCTTACACCTAAGCCGTAGGCGTTAGCCTCGGTTTTCGAAGTGCTGTGGCACCAGCCACAGCTTTGATGTGATAACCAGACCGTACCGCCTGTACGAACCAGTAGTCATGAGCGTATCCTTATGCGTGTGTTCGCGGCTTAGAGGAGCATCTAGCGGAATGAAAAGCAAAGGGCTACGAATAGCCATCATCACCGTGCCCATCATCGTATTGGCAGGTCTGCTGTTGGCGGTCGTTATATATCGAGCGACCGTGCAGGCGATCGACAAAGCACTAACCAAACGCAACCAAGTAGGTTTCGTAGTTGACGCCGGTGGAGTTGTCTTTCGTACGCCAAATTCGGAACTATGGGCACCGCCCTGGAAGGAACCGGTGACTATGGCGGATCCTAGTACTTTTAAAACTCTCTTTCATTCGACAGAGTTTTGCCTGGGAGCGGACTCCTCGAATGTATTCTTGGGCGAAGGTATACAGGTTTATCGTCTCAGCAACTGTAAAGCACCTACGTTTCGTCTGCTTACGCCTGACGGACGTTTTACCTGCGATGCTCAGCACGTGTATTTTAAGGGTTTCCAACTTCCCCACGCCGACCCAGCAAGTATCAAGATTCTTGGCCAGTTTACATCGAAAGACGCCACGCAAGTCTACGTCGGTCCTCTACTGCTCGAAGGCGCGGACCCCGACACTTTTCAAGTTCAACACGAAGGTGATATTCCGAACCTACAGGCAGACTATAGCCAAGGTCCGTGCAGCGAGCGAAAACTTGGGGACAACCCTGTGGAGGTGAGCAGTTTTCGCGGTCAAGACAAGCACAACCGCTTTCAAGGGCGATCTCGCTACCCGCGACATTCACTGCCTCAGTAGCCGTCACTCTGCTTTACAGCCTGTTTGAGAAATGCCAACAGGAGAAATGCCAAAAGTATCTTTGCGCCATTCAACACTGACACTCCAAAAGGTTACTCGTCCAGCGACGGCACAATCTATGGCATAGCTCCATAGCCAGTAGGACGGGTCTGTAGGACGGGTCTGTAGGACGGGTCTGTAGGACGGGTCTCCAGGCCCGTCCACTCCAAAAAACCAGCTGCCGCGACTGTCGTGTTCACAAGCTTCTTGAGCAGCAAAGTTGGGCGATGCGGACCGCATAATGGACGGGCCTGGAGACCCGTCCTACTAGATACAGCTATTTGATGGACGGGCCTGGAGACCCGTCCTACGTGAGGGAGACGGGCCTGGAGACCCGTCCTACGTAAGAGTGGGTATGAAAAAAAACAGGGCCAGTGCGAACGAACACTGACCCTGCGTAGGTTTGGAAAGTGGTAATGTTTTCCTCGAGGTTAATCGAGGAAGCCAACCAGGTCTTGGCTGCGACTTGGTTGCTGCAGTTTGCGAACTGCCTTGGCTTCGATTTGGCGAATACGTTCGCGGGTCACCTTGAAAATGTGACCGACTTCTTCGAGCGTATAGCTATAACCGTCACCGAGTCCGTAACGCAATTTGATAATCTCGCGTTCGCGGTAACTTAGCGTCTTGAGGACGTGGTTAATGCGATCGCGGAGCATTTCTTGGCCCGCGCCGATGGCGGGGCTCTCGGCAGTACCGTCGGGCAGCAGATCGCCGAACTGGCTATCTTCGCTGTTGCCGACGGGTCGATCAAGGCTGATCGGATAACGGCTCATGGCGAGCACGCGTCGAGCTTCCTCGATCGTCGTTTCAGCACGGCGGGCGGTTTCTTCAAGTGTTGGTTCGCGACCCAACTCTTGCAGCAACTGCCGCGACACGTTTCGGACACGCGACATGGTTTCGACCATATGCACTGGAATGCGAATGGTGCGGCTCTGGTCGGCTACGGCGCGGGTGATCGCTTGGCGAATCCACCAGGTCGCATACGTACAGAACTTGAATCCACGTCGATACTCAAACTTATCGACCGCCCGCATCAAACCTGCGTTACCTTCTTGGATCAGATCCAGGAAGCTTAAGCCCCGGTTACGATACTTTTTCGCGATCGACACGACCAAGCGCAAGTTGCCCTCAGAGAGTTGCTTCTTGGCGCGTTGGTACTCGTTGAAAACCTGCTGAACCATGGCGACGCGGTTGCGCAAGCTGGTCGGTGTCTCCTGAGTTGAAATCAGGATCTGACGATACTCTTGGAGGAGTTCGTTACGTTGAGCAGCGGAAACGCGGTCACCGGCCAAGCGATCGATCTCAGACCGGAGGTCATCGACTCGACGACTAAACTTGGCCAAATCATCGATGCGTGGTTCGAGACGCTGGGTGCGGAGACCCAGCTCTTCTACCAAACGCACAGCCTTGCGACGTCGACGGCCTAACGCTCTCCAAGCCTCTTTCCTTCGTGCCATTGGCGTATTGCTGGCAAGCGCGATACGGTAATCGCGGCGGTTGCGCTTCAGCAGCACTTCGAGAGTCTTGAGATTGTGAGGCAGTCGCCCGAGAATTTGCTCCTTTTCCAAATGGTCAGTAACGGAAACTTGCACGGTACGATCGAACGGCAGCTCGCTACTTTCAACACGTCTGAGGATCTTGTATGCAAACTGCATCACGTAGTCGCATTCAAGCAGCTTGGTGCGGAACCGACGGCGCGTTACTTCAATAGTCTTGGCAAGGCGAATCTCTTCCGCACGTGTCAGCAGCGGAATCTCGCCCATTTGCGTCAAGTACATGCGCACCGGGTCATCCGACCAAGTCTCAATCTCCTCATCGGCAGCGGCCAAGAGCTCTTCGTCGCTTTCAAGCTGAACTTCGCCCTCGGCGGCCAGGCCATCATCATCGGAAAGTACTTGAGCTTCTACCGGCTCATCGTCGTCGATGGCCAGCTTCTCAAAGCCTTCCAATTCGTCGTCGGCACCGCGTGTGGCGTCGTCATCGAATTCGTCCAGCATTACGTCGAACAAGGGCTTACTCCTGTTGTGCCAAAGTGACCATGTCTGCTCTACCAGCAAAAGTGCGAAGCGTAGCGGAGTGGTCTGCTTTCACAAGACACAACTACTCTACCACCTGCTTCACAACTGTTTGCTCCAAGCAAACAAATAGTAAAACGTTCTATTGATTCCAACTATCGCGACTCGGCAATCATTTCAGCTCAGCTAATCTGTGCGCTCATTGGGTGTGCCATCAACCATTCAACGCAATCGTGCAACTTCACCGCAGGCACGCAAAGCACACATGCTCCACACCCCGCGAGTCAAAGTTCCAACGCTCAATGCATCGAGCACTACCGATGTTATCTTATGGCCACCTGAGAGCTGAACCTTACAACCGCTTTGTCGCTTTTCCGCGCTCCATCAAAACCTCGGTGCCACGCCTTGCTCGGACAGCTAGCTCTACGCCGCTGGTTGCGATCCCACTGCTCTTCCCGGTTCGACTCGCTGCCTGCCTCGTCCAATTTGGCAAAAATAATTCCTGTTTGGCGTCAGCTCGTTCAAACTCGTCAGTCGGTTCGCACTCCCGTCGTATCACGTCACCCCAAGCTACTCAATCACCAGCCACCATCCAGCCACTGCGAAGCCAAATGGGTTACCTAGGGGGGCAAGCTTTTGCAGACAAGCATTTGCCCCGAGGTACCCGTTGGCGCAGCCATGACTGGCCCGCTAGGATTGTGTGCACCGAATTGAGTTGACAGGTAAGAGAAAGTCCGCAAATCGCCCGCAAATGAATTGGTTCAGTTCACCGACATCGATCTTTTGGTAGCGCGCGGTCTTTAATATGCGAAGGCCCAGACGCAGAACTTCTCCCCGTGTCAACCATTACGTGAAACCCCGAACTAAGTCGACAGTTCCGTCGTAATGCCGCTCACACTCAGCTTTCCTACCAAGTGAAGCAAGTCCAGCGGGCGCCATGTTTAACGCTCGCCAGTGAACCCAATTCTAACTACCAGACTGGCTCGGTCCAGTCACCGCGACCAAGTTCCACAAAGAAGCTGACCCGGATATCCCCCGGCAGAGTTTACCAACAGAAAATCAACAGCCATGTACTATCAACTTACTTGCACCTGTGGAACCACGCATGCAGTTACCACCAGTCAAGCTGGGCAAACTATCACCTGTGCTTGCGGTCAGAAACTAGAGATTCCCACGTTTCGCGGCCTGCAAGAGCTACCCAAAGTCGAGCCACCGCAGGGCAAAACTTTTCAGGTAACCAGCGCTCCAAGCACCAAAGGCCGCCATGCGATTGTCACCGGTATCCTGTTGGCCCTATTTTTTATTGGGCTACCGACCACGATTTTCTTGACCTACGTGCGTTGGACGATGGACACTTCCCAGAGTGAGGAGGCGGAGCGTACCGCGGCCTTCAAAGCGCTCGACGAAGCCCCACCGGTGGTCCTCAGCGATGCGTGGAGCCAATACTCAAGCGTGGCGCTCGGGCCGCCCGGCAAACCCAACTTCTACTACGTCGACCTGTACCGCAAGCGCATCGAACTTGGCCTGGGCGTCGCCGCCGCGATTACTTTTCTCTCCGGCCTTGGCGCCGCCGCTCTGGCCAGCCGCAAATCGGCCTCGCGAGAGTCCACCACCTAAATTTCTCAAACTGGGCTGGACGAAACCGGCGAGTCGGATACTATTTGACTCGCGGGATGGAGCAGCCCGGTAGCTCGCGAGGCTCATAACCTCGAGGTCGTCGGTTCGAATCCGGCTCCCGCAACTTCTCTGTTTGGTTAGGAAACTGACCGCAGTAGGTTATTCGATTAAGCCGGTGTCTTGCAGCAACGCAAAACATCGGCTTTTTTCGTATTTTCCTGCAATCTCCCGGCTCTCAACCACGCTCCAGAGACTCGATTTCCGGTCGCGACTCTCGCCAAAACAGCCCCTTTCTGGGGACCAACCAGAGACAAATACTCTCAGAGTCTCTGGGTTATGAAAACCGCCGGGTTAACGACTCTGGGTTATGAAATGTCTGCCTGACAGCACTTTCTTTTCCGTTCATTGATCTGCCTCACTAGGAGGCCAAGGTTGCGAACTTTGCGGGCGGGTAATGGGGCAGCGCGACAAAACGGGAGCAGGACGACGGGAAGCGAGAGGATCGCCGTCCAGCGGCAAGCCAATCAGAGATGGAGAGCGGACACGCTGTGACGGGGCTCAAATTGGTCCCGGATGATAAAATTGCATGCGACCTGCGGAGTTGGCGATTGCCTTCGTCCAAAAGAAATCGTTCCAGGTTCGAGAATTCACCAAGTACGCCGGGAGTACAGACCACTGCAGCTTCAAACGATGCGCTCACACGCCGGTACTTCGAGAAAGTTGCTGGCAATTGGTCGAGAACCTATCGTTTTTAGATCACTGATCATGGGGCTATGCGAGCTGAAGTACCTGGGAGGATCGACCGACTGCGATTGTCGATGTTGCACCAAATTTGGCCGGTTCATGTGGAGACATCTGTCAGTTGGGAGGGCGAAAATGATTAAGCAAGAAATAGATGCATTGGTACGCATCTATTTGGCCGAAGCGTAAAGCGTGCATAAACGAGCATGAAGCGTACTAATTGAGTTTCGCGACAGACCAGTGAGCGAGTTTCTCTGGATTTAAGCACATGTATACTCCGCTCACGCCATCCTCGACGCGTACTGATGCGACGTGGACGACTTTACCTGCCAAGGTGAACACTACGCCTGGGGCTCCATTCACAACAGCGGGGAGCATGTCGTAGTCGCGACGTTTGGTGTGGAAAACTTTGGCGAGGAAACGTGCGACGCGCTCGCGTCCGCGAATTACAACACGGGCTGCAGTTACTTTGCCACCGCCGTCGGAATATACTTCCACATCGTCCGTCAAAAATTGCTCGACCAGCTTGGCATCACCCGCTCGACAAGCAGCAACGAATTGCTCAGCCAACTCGTTGGCTTTTTCTCGAGTCGGTCGAAAGCGTGGCGTATCAATCGACAAATGTTCTTTGGCGCGACTGACAATTTTTCGAACGTGCAATTCAGATTTTTCCAGGACGTCTGCGATCTCACTGTACTCATAATCGAAGACCGTCCTCAGCACGAATGCCGCCCGCTCCACGGGTGATAGACGCTCGAGCATCAGCAGAAACCCCAGGCTTAACGACTCATCCAAATTCGCGTTATTGGAACTGGCCGACGTATCAACAGGCTCGGGAACCCACGGACCAATGTACGATTCGCGCCTGTTGTCGCTTCGCAACTTGTCGATACAACGCCGAGTGGTCGTCCGGATTAGGAATCCTTCGGGTGACCTTACATCGTGGGCGGTATGTAAACGAAGAAATGCGTCTTGGACCGCGTCTTCGGCATCCACCACGCTACCCAAAATGCGATAGGCGACGGACATCATCCGGGGACGAAGTGCTTGGATGTGATCCAGCGTTCCGCCACCAGCTTCACTAACTACCGGTATAGCCACTGGATTCTCCTTAGCATCGCCCGGGTTCTTGGAATTAAATGACGAAGTTAATCCTGTCGTTTAACCGGAACAGCAATCTCATCAACATCGTGAGGATGCAAAACTATCGCGATCAAACGCGTATTACCAGCAGCTGAAGGGTTCCTCGATACGCGGTGCAAGCATCCCGTCGGTTCATAGAACGTCTCACCCGCCTTAAATAGCTTGACCGGCTTGTCATCGATCCCTAATTCGTATTCGCCTTCGAGGACATAGACGAATCCTGGACCCGGGTGCTTGTGCGGCAGGCCATTTTCGCCTGGTCCAATGGTCACTTCCACAATTGTCGCTTTTGCTTGATGGCCGTCAAGCTTTTCTTGAATGTCCTGTACCGAAATGACTCGTACTCTCTCGCCATCTTCGTGGGAGTGTCCCGCAATCGCTAAGCCTACTCCTCCAAAAAGGGCGACAGCTAAAAGTGCTGGTAAACGGCTCATTGTCTCTTCTCTTATGGTTCAAGCTGCTATGTACGGCGAATTGCCGAACGACTCAACAACAAGGACGTTTGCGGGCACCGAATTGTGACAGCGAACTCGAAATTCCTCGGAACAGCAACCAAATCGAAGAAGTTTTGGAAGTTTGTCACAAACGGGAACGCTCGTCCGTCCTTGTTGCAGAAGACTGCGACCTGCCAGATTTGGCATGTCGCACTGAGTTTAATCAAGTCAAATCATTGGAGACTGAAATGGTTACCACCACGGACAAGGCCAATACCGAGGCCTACCGCGCCATGCTTGGCGTAGAAAAATACCTCATGAAATGCAGCTTGGAAAAATCGCTGCGCGAGCTGATTAAGCTTCGCGTTTCACAAATAAACGGCTGCGCCTACTGTATCGACATGCACTGGAAGGATGCGAGAGCCGATGGCGAAACAGAGCAGCGACTCTACGGTTTACCTGCTTGGCAAGAAAGTCCGTATTACAGCGAGCGTGAACGAGTCGGTCTTCAACTGGCGGAAGAGTTGACACGCGTTGCTGACGCATTCGTCGCAGATGAACTCCATGAACTAGCTCGCGAGCAATTCAGCCAGCAGGAACTGGCTGATCTTGCTTGGGTAATCGCCTCCATCAACGCATGGAATCGAGTCAACATCGCCTTGCGGACTGTTCCTGGAGATTATCAGCCTGCTCAAGCTTCTCAATAAGCAATTTCACATTCGTTCTATAAAGCCAGAAACTGTCAACTATTTGAAAGCAAAGACTATGAAGATTCTTGTTATTGGTGGAAGCGGATTGATTGGATCGAAGGTGGTCGCAATACTCCGAGACCGCGGCCATGAGGTTATTGCTGCTTCCCCATCGACGGGCGTTAACACTTTGACGGGTGAAGGACTTCGTGAAGCGATGCAAAACGTCGAAGCGGTCGTTGATGTGGCGAATTCACCATCGTTTGAAGATCAGGTTGCAATGAACTTCTTTAAGACGTCAGGTCAAAATATACTCCGAGCGGAAGCGGACGCCGGAGTGCAACATCATGTAGCCCTGTCGGTCGTTGGTACCGAACGTTTGCTAACCAGCGGTTATTTTCGCGCCAAGTTGGCCCAAGAAGAACTGATCAAAGCCTCGCCGATTCCTTACACGATCGTACGTGCAACTCAGTTCTTTGAGTTTGTGAGAGCGATTGCTGAGTCTGCAACGGAGGGGAATTTGGTGCATTTACCTCCCGCCATGATGCAGCCCATCGTCTCTGACGACGTAGCCAAAGTTCTTGCTGATGTGGTTGTCGAGATGCCGCTTAATGAGACCATAGAAGCTGCCGGCCCAGAACCGATTCGCATGGATGATCTCATACGTCGCTTTTTGGAAGCACATGAAGATGGCCGCCAAGTCATAACCGATCCTCAGTCGCGCTACTTCGGAATCGACGTAAACGACCAAAGCCTTGTACCTGGAAACTCACCACGGTCGGGTATGACGCGTTTCGAACATTGGCTGGCCCGCGAACTGGTTTAGACAGAGCGGTAGTTGGCGAGAATCCGGGAACGATTAGTTCAACTTAAAGAAGATCCGCGATCGAATGGTCGCTATCTGAGATAGAGCTCTTACGTGATTGAAGTGTTTCTACAGTGCGTGCTGGATTGAATTCGCCGCTGACTGTTGTCTTCGCCAAGCCAGCAAATACGACTGTAGTTTAGGCTATTCAGTAGAAGGACAAACAAATGAGTATTGTAGTAAATTCAGACGCGGGATCAGCAGCATCAAGCGAGTTGGTGCCGTCGCGCTATGCGCTGCGTATCGGAGAGATTGACGTTCTGGTGATTAGCGATGGAGTGCTTCCGCTACCAACCGCCATGCTGGCGCACAATGCCGACCCGACGGTTCGCGCAGCTTGGCTCGATGAGATGTTCTTGCCACCCGACGCGTTCGATTGGCCGCTGAACGTGGTCTTGGTCCGAAGCGCGGGAAGGACCATCCTTATTGACGCTGGTTTGGGACTTGATCCCGACTTGCACCTGCCGCGAGCGGGGCAGCTTATCATGCGGCTTGAAGATGCTGGCATTGATTTGGCATCTGTGACTGACGTGGTGCTGACCCACATGCATATGGACCACATTGGCGGGCTGCTCATTGACGGAGTGAAAGAACGCCTGCGACCCGACCTGCAGATTCATGTGGCGGCCGCCGAAGTCAAGTTCTGGGAATCGCCCGACTTCTCCCGTGCTGACATGCCTCCTGGGTTCCCTGACGCGCTTCGTTCAACAGCCAATCGTTTTCGCAAAGAGTATGAGAGTCATCTGCATCTATTCGAGGACGACTACGAAGTTGTACCAGGAGTGGTCGTCACTCGTACAGGTGGACACACGCCTGGGCACAGCATAGTCCGCCTAGCATCCGGCGGTGATCGCTTGACTTTTGCTGGCGACGCCGTGTTCCCGGTCGGATTCGAACACCCAGATTGGCATAACGGCTTCGAACATGACCCTGAAGAGGCGGCTCGAATTCGTATCCAACTTATGCGGGAATTGGCAGTTAACTGTGAACTCTTAGTAGCCACTCACTTACCATTTCCGTCCATAGGGCGAGTTGCTATCGATGGCGACGTCTTTCGCTGGGTCCCAGCCTTCTGGGACTATTGATCGCTCGCACTGTTCAGCACAACACGCAACGCACGACAGCGGCCGCCATGACCAACGCCGTGCAAGACTGTGTCACCCATCGAGTTTTCGATGTCAATTGCGAAGTCAATGCAACGGAGAGTAAAAGCAAGTGGGACATGATGAGACCATGCGTGATCGCGTCGTAGTTATCACCGGAGGAGGGACGGGTATTGGGCGGGCGACGGCGGAGCAATTTGCACAGGCCGGTGCTTGGGTAATCGCGGTTGGGCGTCGTTCGGCACCGCTGGAAGATACCGCCCAATCATCTGACAAAGTCGTACCAATTCCAATTGACATTCTGAGTGAGGAAGATCTTGATCGACTCATCCAATTCATCGAGAGACGCTGGGCACGAATCGACGCCTTGATTAACAATGCGGGGATGTTCAAGCAAATCCCACTCGAAAATATCGATTCCGAGACGATATCTTCAATATTCGCAACGAACGTGATTGGTCCAAGCATGATGTGCCATGCAGCGTTACCACTGTTAAAAGCTGCTCAAGGCTCAATCGTTAATTTATCTAGTACCTTTGGGCACAAAGCAGCACCGATGATTTCACACTACGCAGCATCGAAAGCAGCAATTGAACAATTGACTCGGTGCTGGGCGCTGGAGTTGGCACCTTACCGGGTCCGCGTCAACGCGATTGCTCCCGGACCAACAGAGGTGGACATGTTATCCCAATCCGAGCTACTTTCATGGCAAATTGAAACAATCAAAAACGAGGAGTCGAAGCAGGTTCCATTGGGACGACGTGGAAATCCCCATGAAATCGCCAAGTGGATCGTGCATCTTGCGAATCCCTCAGCAACTTGGATTACTGGCCAAGTCATCTCCGTCGACGGCGGACTTAGTGCCACACTGAGCCATGCTCCGTCGCGTGAGGATGAGCGGGGCGACCAATTTAGTTATTGATCATTCGATGCGTTACATTAACTTCCGCCTGTCTTTACTTTCGATGCGGCTGAGATGAGAACGCTAGATTCATTCCAATCTTTGGCCAAATTGAACTGAATCCATTCAGGGCTAAGATGAATATCCAGTGAATCAAGACGTCCGGGACCTAGGTTCTGATAGCCATGTGGAATGTTTGCGGGCCCCAGCACAACGTCACCTGCTTCAGCGTCGATTATCTCGTCCCCGACGGTGAAGCGAGCGCGGCCTTCAGTAATGGTGAAGATTTCGTCGTACGGATGAACGTGTAGCGCAGGTCCCTCACCTATCACCTCCGTGACGTAACGGATTAGCGTGACACCGGTTTGAATGCTCTTCCCTTCTAGCAGCCCCCGCAACGGATGGGTAGAGTTGAGCCATTGGCTAGCTGCGATCTTTGCAGGTTCGGTTTTGGATTGGATTGGCATTGTCGGTTAATCCTTTGTCCTCAAGATTTAGCATTAGAGACATCGACTGACGCTAGAAAAAAGACTGCAATAACTTAGTCGCGGGAGTTTGCAATTAATTCCAATGTGTTGCCGTCCGGGTCAGAGAAGAAAAGTGCAGAGGCATTAAGTGCAGGGAATTCCATTCTCGTAATTTCGATCTCGAATGAGGCCAAACGATCAGCGTGCGCATCGAGTGTGCCCGGCAAAACTTCGAAGGCGACATGATTCAAAGGCGACTGCGAAAAACTCAGCGCGGTCATTCGTGTTCGAGTGAACACATGTCTGCGGAAGTCAATAAGAGCCAAGAGTTGCGGATGGCCGCCATCGCCAAGCGGCGTATCTAGCTCTCGCACTGTTAGGAAAACGATGGTTGGCTTACCTTTTGGATCTGGTGTCGAGTTTTCGAGAGAAACGGAGCTATGAATCTTGAAACCCAGGATCTTGCAATAGAAGTCAACGGAATCCATGAGATTATTGACGTTCAATACAACCTCCGCCAGACCTGTAATCGTCAGAAGATCGCTCATACAATCAACCCCACCGAGTAACATGTTCGTTGCCGCGATTATCTGCCAAGAAAAATAATGGGAATGTAGCGTTAGTCAAGCTGCCGTTTTTAGGAGCATGGCAGTAGCATTGGAGATCGCCCACGCCCACAACTCGACACGCGGCACTCCTTACGTCGTGTCGGACCTTGCTGATTCGCTTCGCGGAAAGATCGAAGGGTACGAAATCGAATATCGACCTCAACTAAAACTCACTTCGGGGGTTTCTGATTCCAAGGGATTTTATGCGTGACGAAAGTGTTGTGGGTTTAATTCCAAGGAGTTCGGCAGCGCCTCCAGCGCCGGCGACTTTTCCATCTGTAATCCTGAGTGCTGCTCTGATGTTGTCAGCTTCAATTTGTCGGATCTGCGCGTCGGTTCGCACCATCTCATCGCCGGCGGGGTTTGCCTCTGTATGCTTTTGCGACTTCATCGTTGAAGGTAGTTCAATGATCAACCGGCCCTTCGGTGAAGTGATCACGGCTCGTTCAACAACGTGCTGGAGTTCGCGCACATTTCCTGGCCAATCGTATTGCTGAAGGCGTTGCACCGCAGCCAGGGTCAGCGTTGGTTTGGAACGCCCGACCCTTCGAGAGGTAGTTTCGAGAAAGCCTTCGACCAAGAGCGGAATATCATCTTTGCGATTCCGTAATGGAGGCACTTCGATAGGAAATACGCTGAGCCGGTAATAGAGGTCTTGGCGGAATCGGCCAGCTTCGGCTTCTTTGCGTAGATCGCGGTTTGTGGCGGCCACAATACGCGTGTTAACGCGCCGAGTCCGTTCTTCTCCGACGCGTTCCAGTTCCCCTTCCTGTAGCACTCTCAGTAGCTTCGCCTGCAGTTCCAACGGGATTTCACCAATCTCATCGAGAAAGAGCGTTCCGCCTTCCGCCATTTCAAAGCGACCCACTCTGTCTCGAAACGCACCTGTGAACGCTCCCTTGGCGTGACCGAAGAATTCGCTCTCATAAAGTTCGCGATGAACAGCCGCGCAGTTGACTTTGATAAGCGGACGATTGGAACGTCTGCTTCGAAGGTGGATTTCACGCGCAACTAGTTCTTTGCCAGTGCCGCTTTCGCCCAAAATCAACACCGCCGAGTCAGTGGGTGCTACGAGATCGATTTGTCGTGTCACGGCTTCTAAGGCAGCACTTTGACCGATCAGTTCACCAAAAGCCGCGGCACCTACCGCCTCCTCGCGTAGAAACTCATTTTCTAATTCCAATCGTTTTCGTAGTGTTTCAATCTCGGAGAACGCACGCGCCGTTGCGATGGCGGCCGCCGCATGATCCGCAATCATGCGCAACCAGCCCATGTCCTCGTCGGCCATCGGTTGACGAGCAAAGACAGCGAATACCCCGAGCACTTCTCCTTGGTGAATCATGGGCTGCCCGGCAAAACCACGAATTCCCTCAGCCTGAATCCAATCTGGCGACGCGACCCAATCTGGCAGCGGCTCCGTGAGTACCGGCTCTTCCAGTGGCTGCCCACTCAGCGCGATCCGCCCAACTTTCCGTACGCCAAACGGCATCCTGCGGAACGTACCTTCCGTACTCGTCCAAATTGCGCCGGTTGGCAGGATAGACCTACCGCTGCTGGCAACCAGCTCAAGGCACTGCGTCTGGGTGCCACAGACCTCGCCTTGCGGACAGCCCGAGCAACTTGACGTCGGTTGAGCAAGCCAAATGCGTACGAGAGCAACACGCCGTGTTTGGCTGAGACGCGTCACTATTAAATCGAGCAGGCCTGGCACGGAGCGTTCGAGCGCCAGGTCTAGCAATAACCGCTTAGGATCAGTCAACAGTGGTTCGGTCGTCGGGTACATGGAGATCATCTTACGATATTTCGTATTCAGAATACGAAATATCGTGGATTAACGAATTCTCATGACACTGCACACAACAAGCGAGACTACCTAACTCCTTACACAAAAGCAGTTTGCGCTTTTTTTCATGCTTCGGTATGCAAAGTGTATTGGTCATCGTCGTTGAGTTAGCCGTGATGCTCAGCACACGCCTCAACTATCCCCATTCTGCCCGTTGAAGGAGCGTTCGATGACATCCCCGACTGCCTTTTCATCTTCCCAGACAGCGATCGCGCCGCCATTCACCCTAGTGACTGCGTTGCGCAAAGTTCGTCTTGCAGAAGATGCTTGGAATTCCCGCGATCCGAAGCGGGTCGCCTCGGCCTACAGCGAAAATTCCGTGTGGCGTAACCGCAATGAGTTCATCACGGGCCGTGATACCATTCGTCGGTTCTTGGCCTCCAAGTGGGATCGTGAACTCGATTACCGTTTGGTCAAAGAACTATGGTCGTTCACCGAAGATCGCATCGCAGTGCGGTTCCAGTACGAATGGCACGATGCTGTCGGTCAATGGCATCGAAGCTATGGAAACGAACTGTGGGAGTTCGACGAGTTGGGCCTGATGCGTCGGCGTGAAGCCAGCATCAACGACTTGGCCATTCCCGAGACCGATCGCAAGTTCTTCTGGCCAGCTCCCGGCGCACGACCGGAAGACCACGCTGGCATTCCCGATATTCGCTAATCCACTATCCCGTTTCGATTACCCGTTTTCCCGGAGATTTGACATGACCATTTCGACGAATCGACCATTTGCCTTGGGACTACTGACCTTGGTCGCGATGCTGTTTCCTTGGCACTCCACTTGGGCAGAACAACCAGTCAATGTGTATCACAAGACGATTAAGGTCGGAGACCTCGACATCTTCTATCGCGAAGCCGGACCTAAGGACGCGCCAGCGATCCTGCTGCTCCACGGCTTTCCGACCAGTTCCCAGATGTTCCGCAATCTGATTCCGGCGTTGGGAGACAAGTATCGCGTCATCGCTCCCGACTATCCCGGCTACGGCCACAGTTCCATGCCGCCGAGAGACAAATTTACATACACATTTGACAACTTGGCAAAGGTAATTGATGAGTTCACCGAAAAGGTCGAACTCAAAAAATATGCTCTCTACGTGCAGGACTACGGTGCACCTGTCGGCTATCGGCTGGCATCAGCTCATCCGGATCGTATCACTGCGATCGTTGTTCAAAATGGCAATGCGTATGACGAAGGACTCGACAATGAGTTCTGGGAGCCGATCAAAGCATATTGGAAAGAACCGAGCAGCCAAGATAAACGCGATGCCATTCGCAATTTAGTAACCTACGACGCGACGAAATGGCAGTACACTCACGGCGTGAAAAACCCGGAACTCATTAGTCCGGACGGAGCCGTGCACGATCAGTTTCTCCTCGACCGAGCAGGCAATGACGAGATTCAACTCGATCTGTTCTTGAGCTACGGTAGCAATCCGCCACTCTATCCACAGTGGCAGGCATACTTCCGAAAACATCAGCCACCGATGCTGATCGCTTGGGGCAAGAACGACAAGATATTCCCCGCAGACGGCGCAGAGCCCTACAAGCGAGATCTAAAGACCCTCGAATTTCACCTCTTGGACGCGGGCCACTTCGCGCTGGAGTCGAACGGCGCGGAGATCGCTGGCCTGATGCGAGAATTCCTTGGCAAGCACGTGCCGAACAAATAGGTCGATCAGCCGAGCCCACAACCAGTCCTGCAACGCCAAGCCGCGAACGGAAGTAACGATGTCTGAAAGCAATATGACGAACGGCCGCGAGTACCCAAGTGACGTTGCCTTCACCCCAGCAGTGAAGGCGATCCAGGGGCAGAAGGGATCACGGCCAAGCTATGCGCGCATGGAGCGCGGCGGAGGTTGGCAGACGACGATCACGCCAGAGCTTACCGAGTTTCTGGCTGACTTGGACATGTTTTATCTCGGGACCACCAACAGCGAAGGGCAGCCCTATATTCAATATCGCGGAGGTTCACCTGGATTTCTCAAGGTGCTCGACGAACACAAATTGGGATTCGCCGATTTCGGCGGTAATCGGCAATACATCACTCTCGGTAATCTTTCGGAAAACAACAAAGCGTTCATCTTCCTGATGGACTATGCCAACAGTCAACGGATCAAACTGTGGGGCACGGCCAGGGTCTTAGAGAATGATGCCGGTTTGCTTGACCGTCTCCGCGATCCCACGTACCCCGGCAAAGTCGAGCGGGCAATCGTGTTCACGGTCGAAGCGTGGGATGTGAATTGCCAACAACATATCCATCCGAGGTTTTCGCAACGACAGATTGCCCCAGTTGTTGAGAAACTTCAGGCTCGCATCGCGGAACTGGAGTCCGAAGTCAAGCTTTTACGACTGAATTCGTCTCAAACCAATCTATAAGGAAAGCAGTATGCAATTCCACAAACATGACACCGCACTTGTAATCATCGACCCACAGAACGATGTGCTTAGCGAGAACGGTATCTCCTGGGAGCTGGTGGGCGAAAGCATCAAGGAAAATAACACCATCGAGAATCTCGGCCTCCTCTTTGAAGCGGCCAAGGAGCGAGACTTCGGTGTGTTCATATCACCTCATTATCTCTACCCACATGATCAGGCGTGGCAGTTCGGCAGCATTGTCGAGCACATGATGCTGGACAGCAAAGAGTTCTACCGACCCGACCCACTCGGCCGAGAAGGGTTCTACGGTTCCGGGGCAGACTGGCTAGATCGGTACAAACCCTACATAGAGGATGGCAAGGCGGTCATTGTCAGCCCTCACAAGATTTGGGGCCCACAGACCAACGATCTGGTGCTTCAACTTCGCAAACGTGGTTTCCACAAAGTCATCCTCGCAGGGATGCTTGCGAACCTATGCGTTGAAAGCCACTTGCGGGAACTTATCGAACAAGGCTTTGAGGTCGCGGTAGTGGCCGACGCCACCGCAGGACCTCGGCACCCTGAAATCGGCGATGGCTATAAGGCTGCAGTTATCAACTACCGCTTCATTGCCAATGTAGTTCTCACGACTGCAGACGCCGTGAACAAGATCCAATAAGACGTTTGACTTAATTTAATTATTTGAGATACCCAGGAGAATCAATTATGGCTGAGAAGCTTGCTGGAAAGATCGCCCTTATTACTGGTGGAAGTTCCGGATTGGGTTTGGCGACTGCCAAGCGATTTATTGCGGAAGGGGCGCAAGTCGTGGTCACGGGCCGGCGACAGTCCGAATTGGACATGGCAGTGAATGAACTTGGTAGCAGCGCCCTGGGAATACGAAGCGATGTGTCGATTCTGGCTGATCTTGACCGCCTTTATGAAATGGTCCGGGAACGATTCGGAAAGCTCGACATTGTCTTTGCCAACGCGGGTGGCGGCGCGTTTGTGCGACTTAGCGAAATTACAGAAGAGCATTTCGACAAGTACTTCGACATCAATGTCAAAGGAACTCTGTTCACGGTACAGAAGGCTTTACCACTTATGTCTGCAGGAGGCACGATCATTCTCAACGGGTCGATGGTGACGATTAAGGGCCTTCCCGGGTTCAGTGTCTACGCGGCCACAAAAGCAGCGCTCCGGTCGTTTGTTAGGACCTGGGCCGTGGACCTAATCGGCAAAGACATTCGTGTGAACATCGTCAGTCCTGGTACGGTAATCACGCCCGCGTACAAGAACGAACTTGGAATGACTGACGAGCAGATCAAAGCTTTTGAGACTGATGCGGCAACGAAGACCCCACTTGGGCGGTCGGGCACACCTGACGAAATCGCAAAAGCAGTCGTGTTTCTCGCTTCCGACGATAGTAGCTATATCACAGGAACAGAGCTATTTGTCGATGGTGGTGCCGCACAGATTTGACCGATTCGGATTCAGCCAATTTCATAATACAGGAGCCTATAATGAGCAATATTACCACCCCCGACGGCACACAGATTTACTATAAGGACTGGGGGCCGAGGAACGCGCAGCCGATTGTTTTCCATCATGGCTGGCCGCTGAGTGCTGACGACTGGGATACGCAGATGCTGTTCTTTCTCGGCCATGGTTATCGCGTTGTCGCCTTTGACCGGCGCGGGCATGGCCGTTCGAGCCAGGTTGCTGATGGTCATGACATGGACCACTACGCCGCTGACGCCGCCACCCTCGTAGAACATCTCGATCTACGCAACTCGATCCACATTGGTCACTCGACTGGTGGCGGTGTGGCAACACGCTACGTCGCTCGCCACGGTGCGGAGCGCGTGGCGAAGTTGGTGCTGATCGGCGCTGTGCCGCCGATCATGTTGCAGACGCCAGACAATCCTGGTGGCTTGCCGATAGAAGTGTTCGATGGATTCCGGCAGCAACTTGCAGCCAACCGCTCTGAGTTCTACCTCAACGTCGCGAGCGGCCCGTTCTATGGCTACAACCGTCCGAATGCAATTGCATCGCAGGCAGTCATTCAAAACTGGTGGAGACAGGGAATGATGGGAGGTGCAAAGGCCCACTACGATGGCATCCGGGCATTCTCCGAAACTAACTTCACCGAGGACCTGCAACGAATTGAAGTTTCGACGCTTGTTATGCATGGCGACGATGACCAAATCGTACCCATCGCAGACTCTGCACTTCTTTCCGTCACACTTCTTAAGAACGGAGCCCTGAAAGTTTATGAGGGGTTCCCGCACGGCATGTGCACGACGCACGCCGATGTGATCAACGCCGACTTGCTGTCGTTCATTCAAGCCTAGCTTCTCGGTTTCCTGTTTCCTCAACCCATCCGAGTTCGCTATGTCAAACCCCGAAGAGTTCGACCTCGTTATCCTGGGCAGTGGGGAAGCGGGAAAGTAAATTGCCTGGACATTCGCTTCAAAAGGGAAGCGAGTCGCCGTTGTTGAGCGTAAGTACATTGGCGGGTCATGCCCGAATGTTGCTTGTTTGCCCAGTAAGAGTTTCATCCATTCGGCTAAGATCGCGTCGTATTGTCGGCATGGGACTGAATTTGGCGTGGCTGAGTTCGTGGGTCCGGTCGAGATGACGGCCGTCCGCGACCGCAAACGGAAGATGGTCGACGACCTGGTCGCAGACCACCTTGAAAAATACCGAGCAAGTGGAGCGGAGTTGGTG
Source organism: Rania fehmarnensis (assembly GCF_056494185.1). Classification (NCBI taxonomy): domain Bacteria; kingdom Pseudomonadati; phylum Planctomycetota; class Planctomycetia; order Pirellulales; family Pirellulaceae; genus Rania; species Rania fehmarnensis. Next base: position 5,431,576 of record NZ_CM151398.1, on the reverse strand, counting down.
CTCGGCAACGGCGTCTTCGTCGCACCAAAAACCATCGAAGTGGAAATCGATGGCGGTGAAACCCGAACGCTCCGGGGCGAGAACGTTGTCGTCTGTACCGGTTCCCGGGCGAGAATCGACAACACGCCTGGCCTCAAGGAAAGCAAGCCACTAACCCACATCGAAGCGCTCGATCTGGACCATGCTCCCGCGCATCTCATCGTTTTAGGTGGTGGCTATATTGGACTTGAATTGGCACAGGCCTATCGCCGACTGGGCAGCCGTGTGACTGTGGTTGAGCGGAACGAGAAGTTGATCCACCGCGAAGATCCCGATGTCACGACAGCGATCGGCGAACTCTTTCACGACGAGGGAGTCGAAGTATTTACCGGCACGAAGATTTCGCGCATTGACGGCGAGACAGCCAAATCCGTCCGGCTCCACGCGACGGCCGGAGGGCAATCAATTCTGATTGAAGGATCGCACCTGTTAGTCGCCGCAGGACGTACACCTAATACCGATGGCATTGGGCTGGCGCAGGCAGCAATCGAAGTCGATGCTCGTGGTCATGTGAAAGTTAATGAACGGCTGCAGACGACCGCTCCAGGTGTTTGGGCCGTGGGAGATTGTGCTGGCAGCCCGTATTTCACACATGCTGCCTACGACGACTTTCGAGTTGTCAGAGACAACATCGAAGGCGGAAACCGCGTCACCACCGGTCGACAGGTGCCATTCTGCTTGTTCACTGATCCTGAGTTGGCCCGCATCGGACTCAACGAGCGGGAGGCCAAGCAGCAATGCATCTCCTACCGACTCGTAAAAATCCCGATGCGAAAGGTGCCGCGAACACGCACGCTAGCTGAGACTCGCGGATTCTTGAAAGCGCTCATCGCTGCCAATGACCAAATCCTCGGATTCACGGCCTTCGGCGTGGGGGCCGGGGAAATAATGTCTGTTGTGCAGTTAGCAATGTTGGCCGGGATCCCTTACATAGAACTCCGGGACGCAATTCTCACGCACCCGACAATCGCTGAAGGTTTGACAATGCTCTTTTCGACAGAGCCTAGCTGGTGCTCCTAAGCATTGAAGCATGTGTCATTGAACTAATCGAGGTACCCAGTGATTTCGAGGGCTGCGAAGCTTTTATTCAGTAACTGCAACCGCTTTCTCGCCACGTTGATTTTCCGCTGTTGATCGCCTTATTTGGGTTGCCGATGGTCGCAAATTCTTAGTGGGTAATGAGACGCGGTTCGGCCGTTTTGCATAGATAGATCTGGGAGGGATGCCACTTCGGTTCCCTCGAAGGTCTAGCTATGGAGACGGAACCATCGACCCTTTTTCTTTCGATACTCTTCCTAACGATGGCGAAAGGCCGGCCGATCCGGCGTCGGTTCGCTTTCGATCCATCGCGGAGATCCTACTTCGCGGTATCCAACGCTGTGTCGCTGCAGACCGCGAATTCGATGACGAATCAAGCGAGAACTCGGCGCAGGACGAACCTGTTTTGGGCAATCTCGGAGACTCTTTACCCGAGCCGCTTGATTTCGTTTCGGACAAAGCCCTCTCTGTGTCTCGCGTCTCCAAAACGCTGGGTTTTGGCGACGCCCAAGACATCCAAAACGGAGGTAATTCGTGAGCAACGAAGCAAGACACAGAGACATCGCAGCACTGTTGGCCAGAGGTGTGATTCGGGTCAAAAGGAGCCCATTGGCAGCCAAAGCGATTGAATCCCACATGCCCGAAAGCAAGGCGTATTCCGATGGGCAGCCCTCAGAGGGCGACCGCATGCTAGTGGAAGACCAACGTCACGGCCAAGTGGATTCAGTGGAGCCTATACAGCAAGGAGGTGATCAATGAGCCCCAACGTATTACTCAAGATCGCCGAACTGCAGGACAAAACGGTTAGCCAATTGGTCCATCGCTACGAACAGGTCTTCGAAGAAGAATGCCGGAGCCGCAATAAGCAGTACTTGATTCGTCGCATCGCTTGGCGTCTTCAAGCCAACGAAGAAGGTGGGCTGTCCAGAGCCGCGTTGAAGAAGGCCGAGGAGTTGGCGATTGGCGCTGAGACGCGAGTGACGGCTCCAAGGAAGCACAGCACCGAGGGCGTCAAGTTGGTTCTTCCTGAGCCCAATTCGTTCGTGGATTGGGACCCGCGACTGCCGCCGCCAGGCAACATCGTCGAGCGGCAATACAAGGGCAAGATGATCCGCGTGATCGTCTTGCAGGAAGGCTTTGAGTACGAGGGCCGGCGCTACAAATCTCTGACGGCGATCGCCAAAGAAGTTAGCGGCTCGCACTGCAATGGATTTCTATTCTTTCGACTTGGGAGACGAGCATGAGTAACAAAACCCCACCGCGCCCAAAAACCATTCGTTGCGCGATCTACACTCGCAAGTCCACGGAAGAAGGACTCGATCAACAGTTCAACTCGCTCGACGCCCAACGCGAAGCAGCCGAAGCTTACATTCGCAGCCAGAAGTGTGAAGGCTGGGAGATCGTTTACGACCGTTACGACGACGGAGGCTTCTCAGGGGGCAACATCGAGCGGCCGGCACTCAAGCGACTCATGGAAGACAACCTCCATACATTCCACCGGAGAGTTCTGGAGGCGACGATGAAGGATCCTCAAGCGAAGACCCGGGCCCACGTCCACCATGGTGGCCCGAGGATTGGCCTTGGCCGCCACCACCGGATGAGCCTGTGGTTATTGAAGCTCCACCTCCGCTCCCCAACATCATCTGGCCGCGGCTCCCACCAGATCATCCGTATCATTTGCCGCCAGGTTATCACTATCCCGACAACCTGCCCGAAGGCCATCCGGGACACTATTACCCAGGGATGCCACCGTATCCAGTGATCGCTCCGTGAGGATTGCCTTAGATTCGTTCCTGAAGTTGAAGCGATCGAACTGTAAACGCGTGTTGGACTCCGGTCCAACTGCCGTATACTTGATACTCAACACCCGCGGGTCGCATTACCGGCTTGCGGGAGTTGTTGTCCAGCCTTGGAGTGCTCGTTGTCGTACCGAGCTACTGAAAGTAGTCGTACGAAATAGAGGTGCACTTACGAAACTAATTTTGGGGGGCAACCTGCTCTGACCAGACATGCAAATTGACTCGAAGCGCGTGGACCATAGAATCGGGGAGTGGAACAAATCGAAGTCCAGCCTCCTCCCCTTCGGCGTTGTCCTGATCGTCTGCTCCTTCAGATTCGTCTGCAGCAAGATCGCCACCGGTAAGAACCTCAAACGTCTGTGCACGCAATCGCAGTTCTTCGTACATTCGTTCATCGTAGGTTCCCGCTAAATATGGGACCCCGATTTCCAAGAACGAATTCGACTCTTCGCCTGAACGATCTCGCTCCCGAAACGTTTTACTTCCTATTCGATCGGTTCTCCCAGTTCTCTGCTCCATGACGGCTGGATTCCAAGCTAGGTCAAAATGAATTACATGTCTGCAGTGTCGATGCAGATCGATTCCTTCCTGCCCCACAGACGTGCAAATCAAAATCTCTGGTAACAGTGGTGTGTTGAAGCCTGAAAAAATTCGTTCACGAGTTACTTTATCCTTACTACCATGTACGCCGGATGCCATGTTGCTCCAGTCTAGAAACCTAAACCATGTACAGACTGGCATTATTACCGATTGTATTGAGGGGTTGAGTGCGCATCCTGATTACCAACACCCCGACGTGAAGACAGTCTTCAATACGACTCTTTGGTGGCTCGTTCAGTTTGTTGCGTCTCGCTTGGATATGACAAAGAAGGATGCACCTGAGTTGAAGTACCTCTTTAGACGCGATGATGGATCACGGCCCACAGAGGACTTTCTTCACCGTGACTTTATGACTTTATTTCGCCCATTTGCAGTGGGAGCACAAATAGAGGTACCAAACATTGGTGGAGGACGGGCAGATGTTATGCTTCAGTACAACGCAGAAAAAATTGTGGTTGAGGTTAAGCGGGAAGAGCGCGATTGCTCGTTCGAAGCCATTGAAGAACGGTACACGAAACAGGCTTTTCAGTACCAGAATACAGCGTCTCGGATGGGGTTCCTGCTCGTGCTCGATCAGACGGATCACGGCGGCCAAGCGCTGCATCTTGCGGAGTCCATCCGTCCGATGAAGTTAACGCCAAAGGGCGAAACCGAGCCGCGATACGTTGTGGTTTGCCGGATCTCGGGCGATCGCTACACGCCAAGCGAACTTTCAAAACCTAAGAAGAAAGGCAGAAGCACGTGAGTCACGACCAAGCCACTCGCGGGATCTCGGAGACTCTCCGACGCCATTCCCGCAGGTTATTCGCTAAAACAGTCAAAGAGCCATAACCCGGACGAGAGAAAACGGGCGAGTTTCGCGAGGTGTCGGTTCCACTCAACTTATGTGGCATAGGCCACTAGCCTGTGGTGTGGCATAGGCTTCTAGCCTGTGAAGCCACGAAAACCGAAAGCCGACGTTTAGCACACCAGCCGAACGCCGGCTTTTTTCTTATCCCCGTAGGTCGGGGTCTCCAGGCCCGTCCGATTCCTGGGCCTGCAAACATGCATGCCGTAGGTTTGCCGACGCTGCCCATCGCGTGAATCTGCATTACGTCGCTGAGCTCAAGAAAGTCGACGTCTGCCATCTATTGAGCCAGCCTGCGCAAGTCGTCTTCGAACTTCGCGTTGATCTTTTGGAGACTCGCTTCGATTTTCTTTTGACGTGTTTTATCACGGCATGGAGTAACAAGGAGCTGGTCGCCATTCGTGCTTATTTCGAGCGGGGTATCAGCGGAAATCTGGAGCATATCCAGGATTGGCTTGTCTATCACGAGAGCCAAGCTGTTCCCGTGTTTGATCAACATTTTTTGCATCGTTTCGTCCCCTTTTGTATGGTGTCACAACGTTTATACCGCGATTCGGGGGAAGTCAAGCTGAGCCTAAATCCGCATGCAATCCCAACAGCCGTTCTCGAACAAATACACATACTCGTTGCCGCAGTTCCTCGCGAACTCGTGGAGAGCTGCACGCGTCGGCATAACAGCCGTGCGATTGCCGCCACTCTCAGCCAATCTGTTTTCAACTTAACTCGTAACGGAGTATTTACGATGCTCGGATTCGTTGGAATGGCGTTTTTGGGAATGGTGTTTTGGCAGGCAACGGAACCGCCTGACATCAGCGGTAATTGGACCAGTGATCAATGGGGAACAGTGGTCGCGTGTTGAACATCGCTTCAATGGCACCGGCATCGAATTGCTTGAAGGCGATCTCACACCAGCCGACCTCGCGCTGCTGATCTGGTTGAACGATCCGGACCAGTTGCGTCGCGCCAACTGTGAGCGCATCGTGCTTCGTTTTCAGTCGTTCTATTGCTTCATGAATCGCACGCTCGAAGCGCCGTTATTTGAAATGCCGGCTGACGTCGTGCTGAAGCGAATTGAAGAACGCACCAATCAGTTCATCCGTAATCGCCAGCGAGGTGTTCTACTGAAGAGCCAACGAGCAAATGACGTAGTTCTCAAACCACTCAACGCGATCGTCGGCCAGCAAGTTCCTGCGGTCTAGTCTTGGGCTTTTACACCGCGGGCTTCGTCCTGCGTTCGACGTGCGCGGGCTTGTTGTTTTGATGCCTGATCAAGCAAGCCGAGCGATTCTGCCATCTGCCCAATTGTCGTAGCGGGATCATTGGACCAGAACACGCCTCGATCTTCAGATTCAGAATAACGGAAACCGACTCGATCGCCGAATTTATTTCGAAAGACTTCACCATTTCGAAGTTGTGAAGACCAAGGCAAAATCAGATAGCTCAGATCCAGCTCGTGAACCAATGTTTGTTGAGGCTCTCTAATTTGGGCCGCCACGAGTCCCGTTCCCGGCTCGAAGAACGATGCATTATGTCGGAAGGTTGATGAGACTACCCAGTATTCATGGATGGCAGCATACATGGCGGTTCGTGTCAACTGCGGCGACTGCGTTGGGTAAAGGACCAGCTCAACACCTTGATTGGCTAGGCTTCGCCAACCTTCCGGATACTCCACGTCATAACAGATCTGCAACCCAACGCGACCAAAGTCCAAATCGAACACGGCGAAATCGATTCCCGGCTTGACGCCGCCTTCAAATGTTACTGCACCGTCTGAACGGTGGTCGTCGGGAACAGGATGGACTTTGACGTAGCGCCCGATAAGTTCTCCATCTCTGCCGATTACCACCGCTTCATTGGTACAACCAGCCAGCGTAGGATGGTCGTTGAAGATTCCACCGAGTACCAAATAACACTTGTACTCTCGCGCAATATCGGCACAGGCAGGGAGCACATCGTTTTCCAAGGACACGGCCGCTTCGGCCGCAGAGCCTGGTTTGCCCGCAGTCATGGCGTATTCAGTAAAAAGAGCTAAATCATGCGAACGCCCAAACTTCTGCTTTGAGCTTTCGGTCATTTCGGCCACCAACTGCCGAATCTGCTGAATTCGCTGATCTAGTCCAGGATAGTCGCTGTACCAACGCGTCATGGTCGTTCCAACAATGACTTTTCGCGGATGCTTTTCGTGACGCGTTTCTGAACTCGGATTGAACGCTGTTGGGTCCTCGCCCAACACGCAGATGCTCGGTAAGACGAAGATCAAGAGCAAGGTCAAACACTGCTTCAAGGAGTGGTGTTTCATGATCGTCTGCACAACAAAGGAGCAAGTGGTCGAGGGGGAACTAAGGCTCTTCCGTTTTGGGACCGATGTAGGAAGTCGCGATGACCACATCATCATACCATTTTCGGTTGGCACGCTTCGGGCTTTGCTTGGCATGCAACCCGATACCTGCGTAATTTAGCTTCAATTCTTCGGTGTCTCGGAGATGAAGGTTTGGAAAATCCGCAGCCAGTTTGCCGTCGAACCAGAAAGCAATTCTGCCATTAGCTTTACCAGCCGTGTTCGCTTGAACCATGAGTTCATAACAGTGCCACTTACCCAGATCAGGTACTACATCAAGACGTGGAATAAACTCTGAGCCATACTCTGCTGGCTGAGAGGAAAGAGGTAAGACCAGGCCTGTTGGAAAGAAATGATCCCCATAGTCAGATCGCATCTTAGGATGATAGCAGTAAACATTTAAATGCCCAGGCGAAGCGGTTTCGGCTTCACCTCGCCAGTTCTCCAGTGCCACGGTAAACTTGTTCTTTCCATCGGCTCGTTGACCAGGAGTGGCAAAGGGGATAGTCGAAGCGATTGCTGACACGAAACCTCCGTTGTGGCTCGAGCCGATCTGGTCGAACCCTAACTCGAACTTGGAATAATACCTCAAGAACAATTGTGAATGTCCGTCGGTAAATCGCTTGACCAGTTCATTGCTCACTTCCTGCTCACTTTGAGGGACAGTGATCTCGAGCGATCGCTGGCCACCAAACACTCTGTCTTTCTCAGTGGTTAGGTCCAAGTTCGACCGATGATACACCATATCCCATTTTTCGCCGACAGAGCCTGTTTCAAAGTCTTCATGGAACAACACTCGGGAATCCTGGGCAATACCGCCATCTTTCACGTAGTTGGCGGCGATGCCGGTAAAATGCCGCGATAGCTGCCTAGGTTCTTCGCCAGTTTGTTGAGCTGATGAGCTGTGAGGCAGAATGTTGTGTCGCGCCAACCACTCCGCGCTACGTTGAGGCCAAGAACTGACCGGAAGTCCAGTCTGTTGCATCCCAAAGCCATGTTTGCCTTCTTCATAAAGATGCATTTCGACCGGAATGGATGCTTCTCGTAATGCGCTATACAGAGCCAGGCTTTGTTCAGGCGGCGCGCCGGGTTCGTCATCGTCGGTTGCATGCACAATGAAGATTGGACAAGTCTTGGGCGGAATCTTAATATAGTCGGCCAACTCTCTGGACTGCGGACTCTTCGTGATGTAGCCGGTGTAAGCAACGACTGCAAAGTTGGGTTGGCAACTGTGCTGGTCAATCGAATCAAAGGCTTCATACGCCCGCTGCTCGAAAGAAGTCGCTGTCATAACCGCCAAATGACCACCAGCAGAAAATCCGACGATACCAATTTTTTCAGGATCGATACCCCATGTTGCGGCGTGGTGTCGTACGAGACTTACAGTGCGCTGAGCGTCTAATAGCGGGCCAGGAGCCGGCAACCGCTCGGGTTCACCTTCGCGACGTGGTACTCGGTATTTGAGTACGATACCGGTCATACCGATCGAATTGGCCCAGGCGGCAATATCTTCGCCTTCTCGGTTCCAGGCTAAGTTCCAATAGCCTCCACCTGGGCAAATAATCAGAGCAGCACCACTGTTGCGCGCTGGGTCTGGGCGAAATACTGAGATTGTCGGCACTGAGACATTGGTGACCCAGATTGCATTTGGAGTGGGTGCATCCTCGGGCCTGCGTACTCTCTGTGGACCGATCGACCCATGGTCGCCCACGGTCGCTCCCGGCCAAACCTTCATTGTCAATGGTTGTGCGACTGCTAACGGTGCCACTACACATGGGATCAACAAAGTCCCAAATCGAATGAAATGTTTGAGAAAGCTCATTACAAGACACATTTTCGATTCCATGGTTTCACTCAATCGATGCAAGCACTTGATCTAAACTAATCGCAAACCCAATGAATGAACGGAATCTGAATCACTTTTCAAGGTTAAGCTATCGTAGCGAATTCCACGAACAGTGAATCCGCTTGCTTCATGGCTGCAATGTACTCACCGCGGATCGGACTTTCCGTATCACGGAGGTCGGTGGCAGGCCAGATAGTCACCGGTTGGTCGTGTTGCATCAGCCAGATGTTCGCTAAGAGTCTTGCCCACCGACCGTTTCCATCCTCAAATGGATGCACCCAAACCGCGCGATGATGAAACTCGGCAGCGGTTGCAATCACAAGTTCGCCGGTTTCGCTATGCCGCTTCTCTGATTCGATTGATATGACGCCGAGTTCAGCAGTGACAATGTTCGGACTCACGCCGATGTTCTTTTGAGTAGTCCTTATTTCTCCCGCCCAACTCCAAATCGATCCCAACATCTCCCGATGCAAGTCAAGAAGCCAACCGAAGGTAAATGGCGCGAGTTTGTGGCTTGGTTTGCTCAACAAGTACTTCTCGGTCACTCGCAGGATCGACTCGAACTCAGCTTCATTGAGTTGGCGACGCGTTTTGATGGTCTTGATTTTCAAACCCGACCCATCAAAGGGCGTATCGTCGTCTTTGCCGGCTGAACCGAATGGATTCACGGAAGGCTACCGCTGATGTTCAGTGAGTCAGGTAGCCCAGAGCTTTCGGCTGGATGATGCGATACGCGCCTTGGTGGCTTCCAGGTGCTCTTGGGCAGAAGCTGCACAGACGGCTTGGGATTCTAAAGCTACATTCCCCTGTGTAAGCGCGATCAACCGCTTAGCCTTCTGAGTAGCGATGGTATCTTTGAATTCTTTGGCTGGTATCGCCAACAAATCCATCTTCATTCCGAGTGCGGAAAGAACGGCTTGTAGATTGGAAACGGAGTAATGCTCATCCTTCCCTCCGAGAATGCGAATCACAGTTGCCCGTGATACGCCACTGCGGCGAGCAAGATCGGAAATCGACATCTCGAGTTCGTTAATGCGGTTTTGTAGAAGGGTAGAAAGCGACATGGGTCAACAATCGAATGGACTTCAAGCGAGAGACCGAAAGAACGAACCACAATGATATTGTTGCATATGTGAAACAAAAAGCAAGTGAAACCCTCCGGAAAGACTCGGGGTTTGCAGTTCGTAAGGTCTTGAAAGTAAAGGACTTACGTATTTATGAAACGAAAACAAGTGAAACTTGCCGAGAGGAATCGCGGGCGACGATGCGTAAGCGATTTCGGGTGCAGGACTTACGGCGTATTGCCTGTCTCGCGAGCGGTTTGAAATGAGTTCAGTTCGCTCAACTTCTCTCTTTTCCAGTCTGGGCTAAGTTCAAAAATAATCCAGGTTCAAAAATAATTCAGCGGGACTGTAACAAAGAAGCGGTTGGTGTGGTTAACTCGTGGAGGATCGCGTGGTGGCTCATTTCGTGTCTTTGCGACTGTGTAATTTCCGTTTCTGGCTGAGTCTACTAAATAGCCAAACACTTCTGCCAGCGGAATCAGATGCAGTCCAGTCCTCCAGAAACTCGAGCTAGCTTAATTCTGCGATTGAAACACGCAGAAGATGTGGCGGCCTGGAACGATTTTGTCGCCATCTATGCGCCCGTCATTTTCCGAGTTGCAAGTCGTCATGGTTTTCAAACCGCCGATGCTGAGAACCTGATCCAGGAAGTTTTGCTTTCTATTTCTCGCGCCCTGCCGCAATGGCTGCAGCGCAAGGATCGAGGCAGCTTTCGCGCCTGGTTGCTCACGATTGCTCGCAACGAAGCGGTCGATATGCTAACGCGGCGAGCCACCAGGCCGCTTGGCAAAGATGGTCTTGAGGCCGAGCGGTTGCTGGCCGGAGTCCCAGACCACCGCGGTGATCTTTCCGCCCAGTTCGACCTCGAATACGAACAAGCCGTTTTCCAATGGGCTGCGGCGCAAGTTCGTGATTCGGTTTCGGATACCACCTGGCAGTCGTTTTGGCTGACTCATGTCGAAGGCCTGTCTGTCGATAGGGTCGCACAGCAATTGAACATGCGAACCGGCACAGTCTACGTCGCTCGAGGCCGTGTGATGAACCGCATTCAAGAACTCGTCAAACAGTTTGAGGACAAACAATGATTTTTCACGACAAACCAGATCACCAGCTTTGCGATGATGACAAGCTGATGGCCGTGTTGAATGATGGCGATCAAGCTGCTGAGCATCAGGAAGTCATTGAGCACATCGAGCAATGCCCTCGATGTCAGCAGCGTTTTGATGAGCTGGCGGCAGGCGCACAGGACTGGACCATGGCACGTCAGGCTCTTCTCAACGACGATCCCTGTTCCGAGAACCGAGTTGGTTCAGCTAAGTGGGATTATTCGCTGCGAAACGAAGGACCGGTGGCCTGGACCGAGTCGATGGCCAGCCAGTTGCTCTCGCCTGCATCGCACCCCGAAATGCTGGGCCGCATCGGTCGCTACGATGTCGAACGACTCATCGGCTCGGGCGGCATGGGAATTGTCTTCAAGGCGCATGATTCGGAATTGAATCGTCCGGTCGCGATCAAGATCCTGGCTCCCTATCTTTCCAGCAGTGGTCCGGCACGCCAGCGTTTCGCACGCGAAGCCCGCGCTGCGGCGGCCGTCGTTCACGAACATGTTGTTCCGATCTACAACGTCGAGTCCGAGCGAGAGATTCCGTTTCTGGTAATGCACTTCATTGCTGGAGAATCTCTTCAAGGGCGAATCGATCGCGAAGGTGCGCTGGAGTTGTGCGAGATACTGCGGATCGGAATGCAAGTGGCATCTGGGCTCTCAGCGGCTCATCAACAAGGTCTGGTTCATCGCGACATCAAGCCATCGAACATTTTAATGGAACAAGGAGTCGAGCGAGCGCTCATTACCGACTTTGGCCTGGCTCGCGCTGCCGATGATGCCAGTTTGACAAGAACCGGATTCCATCCCGGCACACCGCAATACATGTCGCCGGAACAAGCGGCTGGCGAACAGGTCGATGCCCGCAGCGATTTGTTTAGTCTCGGCAGCGTGCTCTACACGATGTGCACTGGCCGCCCGCCGTTTCGAGCCGAGACAAGTCTCGGTGTTCTGCGCCGCATCACCGATGTCGAGCCGCGGCCGATTCGTGAAATCAATCCCAACATTCCTGAGTGGCTTTGCTCGCTGATTGCTCGGCTGATGTCCAAATCGTCAGAAGATCGTTTCGCAAATGCGTTGGAAGTCGCTGATCTCCTTGGGCAGTGTCTGGCTCATGTGCAGCAACCAGCAGGCATGCCGTTACCTGAAGCTGTCGCGCCAATAGCACCCATAAAGTATCGCCGTCCTCCGATCGGCAGGTTCATTGCCGCTGCGGCCTTTGCTTTTGCGTTAGTATTCGCTGGCGTGTTTATAGTCCTGGAGTCGAACAAGGGAACTCTCACAATTCAAACTGAGGCAGACGATATTCGTGTCCGTATCACTCAGGGTGACGAAGTAATCGATGAGTTGCAGGTTACGAAATCTGGCCAGTCTGTACGTGTTGCAGCGGGCCAGTACAAAGTTGAAATTATTGGTGAGACCGATGAACTCATTGTCGAGAATGAGCAAGTGACGCTTCATCGATCCGGCAACGAAGTCGTCAGAATCGTCCGCAAGGCGAATTATCCATCCGAGAATCAAACAACGGCGAAGAACTTAAGTGCCGACGAGTGGCAGGGCAAGCTGCAGGGAAACTGGACTGTCGTGCAGCAGTACGTTGACAACGGCGTACCGAATCGCAATTCCTATTCTGCGACTGTACGTAGAAATCGCATGGAGTTAATTCCAGCTGACGGACAACATTCAATGATGTTTGATCTTGTCCTTGGGGAAGCTGGTCCGCCACAGCAAATTGACTTAAAGCCAGTAATGAGTGATCTAGAACGCCAGCAGTTGCTGCAGGGGTGGAGCGACATCGACGAACCGCCGCCAGAAGCGTTGGTGAATCCGATCTTCTATGGAATCATTGAGTTAGACAGCAACGCATTTCGTATATGCAACCATGTGGTCCCTTGTTCTCCTCGCCCAATTCAATTCACGGATAGTTCAGAGCGTGTGATCTGGAACTTCTCAAAATCTGAACTAGACGAATCTGCGGAAGTGCGAGGAACAGTTGGCTCAGAACAACCGACTAGTCGCAGCGAATGGAAAATAAAGCAGGTGTTTAACCCCGCGCATGATCAAATGGTCTGGTCAGTAGCGTTCAATCCCGATGGAACAACGATCGCGTCGGCGGGCGCGGACAAGAAGATAAAATTTTGGGACGTAGCCAGCGGTTCGCTGCGTTCAACCTTATTTCGACCTGTCAACTGTACCGATGTAGCATTCTCGCCAGACGGCACCTACCTGGCGATTGCTGGTGGGGATCATGGAGAAAATCCACCTGGTGAACTCGTACTCATTGAAGCGGCTAAGGGTGAAGACCGGTTTGCACTCAAAGAAGAGTTCGTACTCGAAAGTCATGAGAGTGCTCGGTATTCCAAGAGCGTTGCTTTCTCTCCGGATAGCAAGTGGCTTGCATCGGGCGGAAACGACAAACTAGTCAAGATTTGGAGTGTGGAGCAAAGGAACTTGCACATCGAATTGACAGGCCACACGGAACTGGTGAGTCAAGTTGCCTTTTCGCCCAACGGTAAGATTCTCGCCTCAGCGAGTTTCGACCACACCGTCAAACTCTGGAGCGTTCCAGATGGGAAGGCGATCGCAACACTGCGAGGGCATGATAAAGAAGTCCGAGGAGTCGCATTTTCACCGGACAGCAGCTTGCTTGTGTCTGTGAGCCACGACGGCACAGCGCGTCTTTGGAAAACTGGCTCTGGAGAACCACTGGGAGTAATGGATGGTCATGGCGGCCCAATGTTCTCAGTAGCATTCGCCCCAGATGGTCGGCATTTTGCAACTGGAAGTCGTGGTCGGTTGGGCGTAATGATCTGGGATATAAATACTCAGAAGAGCTCATCCCCGGTTGTGCTACCCCCGCAAGAAAGAGAAATCATGTCGCTAGCATTTTCGACCGATGGACGACTGCTCGCTATCGTAGGAAGTTGGAATGGGTTTCAGATTTGGAATCGAAATTCGGCAGCATCTGCGCCTCAAACAGTACTCGATCAACCGACCAAGTATTACCTGGCGCTGGAGCTTTATGAAAGGCACGAAGACTCTAATAAGCTCCTGGCCAACCCAACCATTGCGGTAGCTGAGGGAACGCCATTCACATACAACGCCGGCGGAATGATCAAAACGAGTGTGTCTGGATTAAGACTGAACGGCCATGTTGATTCGCTCGATGACAGCACAGTTCACGCTGCATTGCGAATTGGTTGCGGACCTGGAGAATCGGAAAAATTTGAAGTCAATGCCAAGATAAAACTTGATGAAACCAAAACTATACAACTCGATAAGGTCACTTGGCTCGATCTCCGCATCGAACCAGAACGGGCTGATACCACGCTCAAACTGTCGGCGATCAACTCTGAAAGCGTAGATGCGACAGTGGAACGAGCCACTCCTGCAAAGGAAGAAACGAAATACTACCCGGTCCAGGAAGCTTCTCCCGAGCAAGTTGACCTTTCCACACCTCAAGCCACCTTGGAATACATCGACCGGTTTGCGATTGTTCACCCAGTTGACGTTCCGGTCGAGTGCTACACCGACGAGGCGATCCTCGAATTGAGCGGCGTTATGCTGCAACAGCTACGCTACCAGTCCGTTCTGTCACAGCTTTACGCGCAAGTGGATGCCCAGATTCGATTGCAAACCAACGGAGTAAGCGATGCGAAAGACAGCGAGCCAATCATCCCAGGCGCCTTTCCATCATTTCATCTTCAAGTCGAAGCACTCGTCAATGAGCATTCGCTTGCGATGCCCCCTGAGGAGTGCAAGGAAGCATTCGAGTCGCTTTGTAAGTGGACGGTCGCTTCGCTCGACGGAAAAGAATCGCGGGTAATACCCGATCGAGAACTCTACAGACTGGCCGCAGGAATACTGAAATCCCCGAAAGAATTCTTGCCTGAAGCGGGCAAGCTAAGCCAATTTTTCCGAGACAGTTCAAGAGATGCAATTGCGCGCAGTACGGAAGCAATATCAAAGACGCAGTACGACATTTTGATTAACGGCACCGAAGCTACCGCAACCGCGATCAATGAGAGCAACAAGTTGGCCACTCCAATGAAATTCAAATTACGCCGCGTCAATCAGCGCTGGCTTGTGAGCGAAGCGTTCAGCGATGATATATTGACACAGTTAAACTTGAGTATGCCGCAGATGACTGGTGACGTGTCGGTGACCAATGCAGAAAGCGCGAGAGAGTCAGCCGCAACTTTGGCAGCAGAGAAGGGGAACGCTGGCATGCAACCGCCTGCAGACTACGATGCCATATCACGGCTTCGCTCAGGTCCAGTCAGGAATTACTCCGTATTCGTTGACACCACAGGGCAAGGTCAACCGCCGGCAATCGGGGACTATGCAGATATCTTTGTCAACATTCATGACGACGACCCAACGGATCCCGAAGTGCGTCCTCTGGTTCGCGGTGCCATGGTGACGAACACTAAGGACCCAGAACCAACCACCACTCGAAGCCGAAAAGTAGAGCTTGAGCTAGTGTTGACTCTAGCCGAAATCGATCGGATACGAAGTCATGAACATCGCGATGCTTTTACATTCGCCACAGTGGACGGTCCAGATCAAAAGATCAAGAAGTAGCAGTTGTAGATCAAATGAGTCCATCTGCTCGACGGGTTTGCCTATTTTTCATAACCTGTCTCTGTCGTAGTCGAGGAAGTCGATGTCACAAGCGCCTGTCGGTAAGATTACCAAACCCCGTGTTCCCTTTCCACAGTTCACGATTCGTGCTTGTTATTCGCACACGAGAAGCGATTGACGAACTGCCGCAAGCTCTGTCCGATCCGAAATAATCCCCCCTTCAACTCCTGTTATTCTCTTCAGAATTACATTCGATGAAACATCTGACGACTCGTAGAGCGATCTTAAAAGGTGCAGCACTGTTGCCCTTCGGTATTGCATGTGCAAGCACGCAATCCACTGTCGCGGCACAGGATAAACCCGAAACACCAACTCGTTCGGCAAAAATAAAATTGAGCGTAAACGCGTGGTCGTATTACATTCCGCTTTATCGGCATCAGAAGGGCGAAAGCGGTGGAATGAGCCTTTTCGAAATGCTGGATGAATGCGCTCGACTCGAAGTCGACGCGGTTGATCCGACTGGGTACTTTTTTCCTGGCTACCCCGAGGTGCCCTCAACAAAGTTCATTAACCAACTCAAGCGACATGCATTTGGGCTTGGACTCGAGTTCAGTGGTACTGGCATCCGCAACGACTTCGCGACACCCGATAAAGGGAAACGCCTGGCGGATGTCGAACTGGCAAAACGATGGATAGAATCCGCTGCTGAGATGGGTGCGCCTGTTTTGCGGGTCTTCGCCGGCACACAGCCCCAAGGCCACTCTTGGGAAGAAACAGCGAAGTGGATGTCAGAAGCACTCGCTTTGTGCGCAGTACACGGTGAGAAATTTGGCGTGATGGTTGGAGTACAGAACCACGGCGATATGCTCAAGAGCGCGGACGAAGTCCTAAAGCTCCTCGATATGGTGAAGTCAGAATGGTTGGGAACGATCGTGGACACGGGCTTCTTCTTAACCCCCGATCCATACGTCGACATCGCAAAAGTGATGCCCCATGCGGTAAACTGGCAAGTCAAAGAACTGCTCAGCAATCGACAAGGCCCCAAGATCGACATGGACAAGCTAGTGAGGATCATTCGCGAGTCCAACTACCGCGGCTATGTTCCCGTTGAAACGCTTCCAGTCGAAGGCAAGGAAGCCCAGTACGATGCGATCGCTCGAGTGGAAGAGCTTGTTACTGATCTGCGTATCGCAGTCAACAAGAATGCTTAAGCATTCAGCCATCTAATCACACTACAACGGTCAGGCACCAGAATGTTCTCATCAAAAATCAAACTTATCGGCACGATTGCTGCATTTTTTCTTGCTGTCCACCTTGGAACATTAGCGTTCGGTCAGACGATCAAAGGAATTGGCCAATTTGATTCGAGATCTGACGTCGGCGCGCCTTCGAATGCAGGAGAGTCAACCTACGACGCAGAGAAGCAGGAGTACCGTGTTACTGGCTCCGGCAAGAATATGTGGTTTGACAAAGATGAATTTCATTTTGTCTGGAAGCGGATCAAAGGCGATTTCATCCTGAGAACTCATGCGAACCTGGTCGGTGATGGTGTCGACCCACATCGCAAGCTGGGATGGATGGTACGGTCCACACTGGATACCAATTCAGCACACATCAACGCCGCCGTTCATGGAGATGGTTTGACTTCCTTGCAGTTCCGTCGAACGGCTGGTGCCAACACTGAGGAGCTAAAGTCAAGTCTCACAGGCGCAGACGTGATTCAACTTGAACGCAAGGGAAATCGATACATGATGTCCGTGGCCCGCTTCGGCGAGCACTTTCTGACAACCAGCCTCGATGATCATAAGCTGGGTGATGAAGTCTACGTTGGACTATTTGTGTGTTCTCACAATCCTAATGTAGTTGAAGAAGCCATCTTCAAAAACGTTCGCATCACGTTGCCAGCACCCGAAAACTTTGTTCCGTACCGCGACTTCATCGGCAGTCGGCTGGAAATATTGGACGTCGAGACTGGTAAACGCAGCGTTCTATTGGAAACGCCAAATAGAATTGAAGCCCCCAATTGGATGCCTGACGGAACTGACTTGATCTATAACGCAACCGGAAAACTCTATCGCTTTCCGCTCGACACCAAGCAACCGATTTTGATCGACACCGGATTCGCGGACAAGAACAACAACGATCACGTGCTTTCGTTCGATGGCAAAACAATTGGCATCAGCCATCACACAAAAGAAGAAGGCGGAGCATCGGTTGTGTACACGGTGCCCATTACCGGCGGCGTTCCAAAACGCGTCACCAGCAAATCACCATCCTACCTGCATGGCTGGTCACCAGATGGAAAGTCTTTGGTTTACACAGGCGAACGTGACGGAAAGTTCGACATCTATAGAATAGCTGCGACCGGAGGCGAGGAAACACGACTCACAACTGCCGAAGGCCTCGACGATGGATCCGAGTATAGCCCCGATGGAAACTTCATCTACTTCAATTCATCTCGAAGTGGCAAAATGAAGCTGTGGCGGATGAAATCGGATGGAACCGAACAAATGCAATTGACTCACGATGACTTGAACGATTGGTTTCCCCATATCTCACCAGATGGTAAACAGATCGCCTTCTTGTCCTTCTCGAACGAGATTGCCGCAGACGCCCATCCGTTCTACAAGCACGTGTATCTACGCATGATGCCGGTCGGTGGCGGACAACCGAGAATCATCGCCTACGTATACGGCGGTCAAGGAACGATCAACGTTCCATCGTGGTCTCCCGACGGCCGCTTTCTTGCGTTCGTTAGCAATACGCACAATTGATAAACAACTATTGCCAAAACGGGTTTTATCCGATCGCCAGCGGCAAGTCTCCCACTCCGTTTGGTGTACCTCACCAGGCGGACCAACGTTCCGACATCGCAAATTCGAATAAGCCGGTGTCTTGCAGCAACGCAAAACACCGGTTTTTTTGCATTTTCCTGCAAATTTCCGGCTCTCAAGCACTCTCCAGAGAGCAATTTCCTGTCCTTTCTTTCGGCCGGTCCGACTCAGCCAGAAGCAACAAGTTGTGAAGCTGATAGCGCAGGTTGTGCAGGTGAGTAAATGTTTGAGGTGCCCGTGCGCAATACATGTAAGGAAATCTGCGATCATGTGTGAATAAGAGTAGAGGACACACATGAACGACTGGCCAGAAACAAATCCAAAGGTTTTCAACGTGGTGAGCGAGGTACGCGTTGTCCAACACACCATTGGAGCTTCCATCCTGGCGGAGCGGTTTTTGCAAAGGCGGATGGCTCGGTGACATTTCTAACTTATGCGACCGACCGGACTTTACTTGCCGATTTAGCTTCCCGCGACTGAGCACTCTGTAAACCGGTCGTTCACTTGAAAAAAAGATTTCCGCGTTGTTTCTGAGATGCCAAAATGAAGCAAATCACGAAGCGCTAAACTGCCATGAGAATTTATGTATTGCGACGCTGGAGCAATCTTCTGAGAAAATGGGAAACGCCTTATGTCGCCCAAATCGGCGTTGTGTCAAATTCGAATCCTGGCAATACGTCTTCACCCGAAATTGATATTGGATCGGACAATACCTTCATCTCACAATTCGGACGATAGACATAAACTTGTCGATCGAACGGATCGATCAGCCAGCCGAGTCGAACACCATTAGCAATGTAGTCTAACATCTTTTGGTTGAGGCTGCTTATTCGATGCGATCGCGAACGCAATTCGATCACGAAGTCGGGAAAGATAGGAGCGAATGCTTCCCGATCTTCTTTCGATAAGGCTTCCCAGCGGTCCATCGCGATCCAAGATGCATCCGGCCCACGTTTGGAACCATCTGGCAGGGTGAAGAGGACGGATGAATCGAAAGTCTTTCCTCCGAAAGCTTTTGACCATCGATGCAACTGCACGGAGATTTCGACGTTTCGGCTTGATCCCTCACTACCGGTTGGCGTCACGACGACAATCTCTCCGTTCGCATTCTGTTCCACCTTCAAATCGGGATTCAATGCCACAAATTCTTCAAAGGACTCTGCCACCCGAAACGTAGTCGGCGTCCAATACGACTCAGATTCTTCGCGAGTAAATTGCTTCATGGTGATTTCATCCTTTTCCCGTATTCAGAAGCTTACCCATTGAATCGCAGTTTTGGCAACAATAGGGCTCCAAAAACTGATCCGATATTCTTCATCCTTTGCGATCATCCAGTCATTCTTGCAGACCACGACTTCCACTGTCTGGCGACGGTGGCTACAAATTTCTTGAAAAAGGAAAAAAGCGCGCTCACGCACAGCTCGTCCGCCCCACTATTGCTGGTGACAAATCGATGCCTGAGCTATTGAAGGTACAACTTGAACCACTCTGACAAAGAACTCGTGAGAAAAGCTCTTACCGGCAACGTTGCAGCTTTTGCAGCCTTGTACAAGCGGTACTACGGTTTGGCAGTCGGATTGGCTCGATGCTCCATCGTGACGTGCATTTGGCCGAACCGCGTGCTTCGCATCTCCAAGTTGATGGCTCTGACCATTCGGTTCGATGAAATGCTCCGCATTGGCGAAGCGTCCGGCACAATCGAACTGGCCCGCCGTGGACATGTCACCCTACCACGGAGGAATCAGATCATGGCCCTTAACCAGCTCGCGCCCGATATCCAGGAAGCCCTACTCAATCTACCGGACATGTAGGGTAAACCCGAGATCCACGAGAACCGACTGCGTCCCATTTCAGCGATGCTGTATTGGGACGACCAACGGCGTACAAGTTCACTGAGCGTAGCCGGTGTCTAGCAGCAACTCACGACACCGGTTTTTTCGTGTTTTCCTGCAATCTTCCGGGGCGCATGGAAACCCTCGTAGTGCGAAAATGCCAGAAGCGGATCTAGTGGCCGCGACAACCAGTTCCCTCCCTAGGGCAACGCATCTTGATAAAACTTTGATACTCCGCGGCTCGCTTTTGATGCGCGCTTAATATCGACATTGCGATACTTCTTATCAGTCACACGTACTGAAGGAGATCGTGATGCTGACGCTTACCATGATTTTTGTCGCGACCTGTGGGTTCGCACTTCTCTGGGCACTGATCCTGTGGATCGAACGATCACGAGGTGCCCTATGAATGCCATCGTCGTTTTGGTGATTGTTCTTTCGCTGGTCTATCTGACCTACGCGATGTTGTGCCCCGAGAAGTTTTAGGAGAGAAGAACTCGCTATGTCAATTTGGATTTTACCGTTAATGATACTGATCGCGGCTGTCGCAATTGCCTGGCCGCTTTCTTATTACATGCAATTTGTATTTGATCCGATCGATAGATCACCATTCATGCGGCGCTGGCATCATGGATTGGAAGTGGTATTGGGACGCAGCCATGAAAACGCGTCAGTAACGTGGGCTGCCTACGGCCGGTCGATGCTCATGTTTAACTACTGCATGTTCGCCCTAGTTTTTCTGGTCCTGTCGTTTCAAGATTACTTGCCAATCAATCCCGATGGCAAGGCAGGCTTGGAGCCTACCCTGGCGTTCAATACGGCGATCTCATTCATTACCAATACCAACCTCCAGCACTATTCGGGCGAGGTCTCGCTCAGCTACTTTTCGCAGTTGTCGCTCATGTGGCTGCAATTTGTATCGGCAGCGGTTGGCATCGCTGCTCTTGTGGCGGTCGCGAGAGCGATGGCGGGCTCCGAGTCCATGGGCGATTTCTACAAAGATGTTGCCACGGCTTCGCTTCTGGTGCTGCTACCCCTGGCGACCATTGCCGCGCTAAGCTTGGCGATCGGAGGAGTACCAATGACGCTCTCGGGAGCTGTGGAGGCCACGACATTGGAAGGCGCCACACAGACAATTGCTCGTGGGCCTGTGGCTGCGTTTGTGGCGATCAAACAACTTGGAACCAACGGAGGAGGATTCTTCGGACCCAACAGCTCCCATCCGCTGGAGAATCCAACTTTCTGGACTAACGTCATCAGCAATATCTGCATCTTGATCATTCCAATGTCGTCGGTATGGATGTTCGGTCGTATATCCAAGCGAATGGCACACGCGAACGCTGTGTTTGTTGTCATGCTGCTGATGTTCATCTTGCTGGTTGGTTATGCCAACTACTGCGAACAGCAACCGACCACTGCGCTGAATGGGTTACCTGTTACTTCGCATTCAAACTTAGAAGGCAAAGAGCTACGCTTTGGAATGTCCGCTGGTCCTACATGGGCAGTGGCAACAACAGCGACTTCCAACGGATCGGTCAACGCGATGCACGATAGTCTCAACCCTCTCACGGGCCTTGCTCCCATGGTGGGAATGTGGCTGAACGTGATCTTTGGCGGCGTTGGTGTTGGGATGTTGAACATGTTCTTGTTCATTGTTTTAGCTGTGTTTTTAGCCGGGATGATGGTCGGACGCACGCCTGAGTATCTGGCGCGTAAAATCGAAGCTCATGAAATGAAAGTTGCCCTGCTCACGATCTTGGCACATCCGCTTTTCATTCTTGGTGGCGTCGCATTGTTTGCAGCTAGCTCATGGGGACGCGAGACGCTCAACAATCCGGGTAGTCATGGTCTGTCTGAGATCATCTACGAATTCAGCTCAGCCGCGGCTAACAACGGCTCTGGCTTCGAAGGGCTTGGCGATAACACGCCACCTTGGAACATCGTGACCGGGCTGGTGATGCTGTTTGCCCGATTCATTCCGATCATCGCTCCGCTGGCTATTGCTGGATCGCTCAGTACTAAGCGAGCGACTCCTGAAGGAGCCGGCACGTTTCGCACCGACTCGTGGATGTTCGGTGTCATCCTGATCGGCACAGTGCTCATCGTGGGGGCCCTCCTGTTTTTGCCACTCGCAGTGCTTGGCCCGATCGCCGAGCAATTGCAAGCCGCTCAATAACTGCAACCGTTCAATCAAAACTATCGGAGTTGAAATATGTCTACCGTTTCGATGGAACCCAGTTCGGGTCATCAAAGCTCACCACCACATCGACCAAGGCCTGAGTTATTCAGCCTGAGCATGCTCGGGCCATCGATCGTCAGATCGTTTGAAATGCTTAACCCGATCCGTATGGCCAAGAATCCAGTGATGTTTATCGCAGAGGTCGGTGCAGCTCTGACGACGCTTATTACGGTGCAAGCGATCGCGACAGGTGATGAAGCGACATGGTACTTCCTCGGCCTAACCATAATTCTTTGGTTCACCGTCCTCTTCGCCAACTTTGCGGAGTCGGTAGCTGAGGCTCGCGGTCGGGCTCAGGCGGCCAGTCTGCGTTCGGCTCGCAAAGATG
Organism: Rania fehmarnensis; assembly: GCF_056494185.1. Taxonomy (NCBI): domain Bacteria; kingdom Pseudomonadati; phylum Planctomycetota; class Planctomycetia; order Pirellulales; family Pirellulaceae; genus Rania; species Rania fehmarnensis. Next base: position 5,409,086 of record NZ_CM151398.1, on the reverse strand, counting down.
TCACAGCGAATAAAGTGGCTGAGATTGCAGGACGTGTCATCGATGAAGTTCCCGCATCCACACTGAAAGTTGGTGACTTTGTTGTCGTTCGTCCCGGCGAGACTATTCCTGCCGACGGCGAAGTCTTACAAGGGATTGCGCTCGTTGACGAAAGTGCAGTGACGGGTGAGAGTGCGCCGGTGATTCGCGAAAGTGGCGGCGACCGCAGCGCTGTAACTGGTGGGACACGTGTTGTCTCAGACCATATCGTCGTACGAGTCACCGCCATGCCAGGGGAGAGCTTTCTAGATCGCATGATCGCAATGGTCGAAGGAGCGAATCGAAGCAAAACTCCCAATGAGATCGCACTCACGATCCTGTTGGCAGGCTTTACGATGGTATTCTTACTCGTTTGTGTGACGCTTTATCCGATTGCAACTTACTTCGATGTTACGATCGATGTGCCAACCTTGGTTGCGCTGCTCGTATGTTTGATTCCAACCACAATCGGCGCATTGCTGGCGGCTATTGGGATCGCTGGGATCGCCAGGCTTAGTCAAGCGAACGTGATGGCAATGTCAGGTCGCGCCGTGGAAGCAGCCGGTGATGTGGATGTGTTGTTGCTAGACAAAACCGGAACGATCACGCTGGGTAATCGACAGGCCGCCGAGTTCATCCCAGCACCTGGGATTGATGAAAAGCGACTGGCAACCGTGGCACAGCTCGCATCACTGGCTGACGAAACAGCGGAGGGACGCAGCATCGTAGTTCTGGCCAAGAACAAATATGGACTTCGTGGTCAATCACTCGAGGAACTGGCTGCACAGGTCGTTCCGTTCAGTGCACGCACTCGGATGAGCGGCTTAGATCTTGAAGGGCGAGTGATTCGCAAAGGAGCGGTCGATGCGATTGCGTCTCATCTTATGGCCCGTGGTAAAGAGTTGCCACGCGAAGTTAAGTCTGAGACCCAGCGAATTGCAAAGGCAGGTGGCACGCCGCTTGTCGTCGCAGAGAATGACCAAGCGCTGGGCGTCGTCTACTTGAAGGACATCGTGAAGGGCGGGATCAAGGAACGATTTATCGAACTTCGTCGGATGGGAATCAAGACCATTATGATCACGGGCGACAACCCGCTGACGGCCGCTGCGATCGCTGCCGAAGCAGGCGTCGACGACTATCTCGCTGAAGCAACTCCCGAAGCGAAGCTGGAACTGATTCGCCGCTATCAAAGCCAAGGCCACATGGTGGCAATGACTGGCGACGGAACCAACGACGCACCAGCACTCGCTCAAGCCGATGTAGCCGTAGCGATGAACACAGGAACGCAAGCGGCAAAAGAAGCTGGCAACATGGTCGACTTGGATTCCAATCCCACGAAGTTGATCGACATTGTCTCCACGGGAAAGCAAATGTTGATGACTCGTGGTGCCCTGACGACGTTCAGTATCGCAAACGATGTCGCCAAGTACTTTGCGATCATCCCGGCTGTGTTCATGAACGCCATGCCTCACTTGGCACCGCTTAACATCATGGGGCTGGCCACACCTCGAAGTGCAATCTTGGCAGCGGTCATCTTCAACGCCCTGATCATACCGCTATTGATTCCGATTGCCATTAAAGGTGTGAAGTATCGACCGGTCGGCGCGGATGCACTTCTGGCAACGAACCTGCTGGTATATGGATTTGGCGGATTGATCGTTCCCTTTGTGGGCATCAAAGCGATCGACCTGGTGTTGGTTGCGGTTGGTTGGGTTTAGTGATTCTGTAAAGCGAGGGAAATAATCATGTTCATTGAATTCATACGTTCACTTCGGCTGACAGGACTGACAATCACGGTCTGCGTCTTTGCGTACACTACTCTCATACTTGTATCAACCACAATGGTTGCCCCGGAGAAGCGTCTGGGCAGTTTGATCTATGGAGCTGACGGCAGGGTAATCGGTTCTCGGCTTGTTGCTCAGGCTTTCACGCGTCCAGAGTATCTGTGGCCCAGACCATCGGCTGTCGATTACAATGCTTCTGGGGCGGGTGGCAGTAATTTGTCGCCGGCCAATCCCAAAATTCGCGAGCGGGCGGAGGCAATTCTCGCAAATTACGCGTTGAAAGACGGTGCCACGCTACCTGCTGATTTAGTGACTGCCTCTGGTTCAGGACTGGACCCGCATATCAGCCTTGCGGCCGCACTGATTCAAGCAGACCGGATAGCCATGAGTCGACAAGTCGATGTTTCCACCATACGAGAGCTCCTGCAAAAGCAAGCAGCATCAGAGTCAGTTACCAGCACTGGGTCAGAGGGATTAGTGAACGTTCTCGAGTTCAATTTGCTAATGGACTCGCAGCTGAAGTCGGTTGAATCGCTATGAACGACCAGGAGCGACCGACACCGGAGCAGATGCTGGCTCGGATTCGATCGGAATCGACTGAGGCCGAGTCGGCATCATCAGAAGGCAAGCTGCGATTGTTCTTCGGTTACGCAGCCGGCGTTGGCAAGACCTACGCCATGCTTCAAGCCGCTCAAGCGATGAAGCGCCAGGGGCGGGAGGTAGTCATCGGCTACGTCGAACCACACGCTCGGCCCGAAACTCAAGCATTGACGGAAGGGCTTGAAGAGTTGCCGCGACTGGAAGTTTCTTACCGCGGTTCAGTACTGAGCGAGTTCGATTTGGATGCGACACTGGCTCGTAAGCCTGAGTTTGTGTTGGTCGATGAACTTGCCCACACGAATGCACCTGGTTGTCGTCATGCAAAGCGTTGGCAAGATGTAGAAGAACTGCTCGCCGCAGGAATCAACGTACTGTCGACACTGAACGTGCAGCATGTTGAATCGCTGAATGACGTCGTAGCCGAGATCAGTGGCGTCCAGGTTCGCGAGACTGTTCCCGATTCCGTTTTGGAGCGAGCCGATGAAGTTACTTTGATCGATGTTTCTCCAGACGATCTCTTAGAACGATTACGCCAAGGAAAGATCTACGTCCCAAAGCAAGCTGCATTCGCGCTGGAGAAATTCTTTCGCAAAAATAATCTGGTAGCGCTTCGTGAGATGGCGCTGCGGCATGCGGCAGATCGTGTGCACGACGATGTGGAAGTGGCCAGACTCGGAAGTGCGTCCAATCGACCATGGCCAACGAACGAGCGACTGTTGGTGTGTGTTGGTCCCAGTCCTACGTCGGCAAAAGTGGTTCGCGCTGCAAAGCGACTTGCCGATAGGATTCACGCTCCCTGGATTGCGCTGCATATCGAATCAGCGCTTGCTGCCCAGTGGAGTGACGCAGATCGCCAGCAACTCCATCGCAATCTCAAACTCGCCGAAAGCTTAGGCGGCGAAATTGTTCAGGCTTCGGGTGATGACGTCAGCCAGGAGTTGCTGGCTTACGCATCCAGTCGAAATGTCACAAAGATCGTCGTCGGGAAGACCGGGGCACAAGCGATTCGATGGTGGCGACGTCCGAACTCATTAGTGGAGCGATTGCTGCGTGACAGCGGCAATATGGATGTCGTTGTCGTTCGCGGAGTCGACGAACCACATCCTGTTTCCACAACTTGGTATTCACGTTCGTCCAATCTGCCTCCCCTGAGGTGGCTGGAAGCGACAATCTACACGGTAGCGGCAACGCTTAGTACGCTCTTGATGCATCGTGCCGGATTCTCAGATGCGAATCTGGTCATGGTTTACCTGCTCTCAGTCGTGGCAATTGCAGCGCGATGCGGAAGTTTGCCATCGATTGCAGCTTCAGTTGCCGCTGTGCTGATTTTTGATCTGCTATGCACTCAGCCGTACTATCGCGTCACCGTTTATGACAGCCAGTATCTGGTGACGTTTGCCGTGATGTTGATCGTCGGTTTGCTGGCCAGTACTCTCACATCGCGAGTCCGTTATCAAGCGGATGCGGCTCGCAGGAACGAGCGCAGGGCAGAAGCACTCTATCGCCTCAGTCGTCGGCTAGCCAAAACAGCCAGGACCGCGGATCTATTGCGAGAGACAGAGCAGATTATCTCTGAAGTGTTCGATGCTCACGCTGTGATCTACCTTCCGAACGATGAACGAAAGGTGCGTCCGATCCTTGGCCATGTCGCAAGTTTTGCCGCTAGTGCTAAAGAGTTCGCGACGGCTCAGTGGGTGCTGGACCATAACGAACCCGCTGGAGCCGGAACAAATACGTTGCCCAGTTCTGAGGCAGTCTATATTCCGCTATCAACCCCAGACAATGTCGCAGGCGTGATGGCAATTCAGCCAACGAAAGCAAACACTCAGCTCTCGATCGACGCACGACAATTGCTTGAGACATATGCGACACAAATCGCGTTTGCGATCGAACGCAATAACTTGTCTGAGCGATCGCAACGCGCGGAGCTGGAATCCGAAGCGGAGAAGCTGCGGAGCTCGCTGCTCAGTGCTGTATCGCATGATCTACGAACGCCCCTGGCAGCGATTGCTGGTGCGGCGAGCAGTCTCGATGCAAACATCAATAAAGAGTCGATTGACCCAGCTAGTCACGATTTACTTGAGACGATCGTGGATGAGTCACAGCGTTTAGCGCGATTGGTCGAAAACCTATTGCACATGACTCGCTTGTCCAGCGGTAAAGTGCAGATTAATCGTCAATGGCAGCCAGTTGAAGAAGTCGTCGGTTCGGCCCTTCACCGACTCGATCATGTGCTCACTGACCGTGAAGTCAAAGTGCAAATTGAAGGAGAGCTACCGTTGGTGCATGGTGACGACATTCTTCTTGAGACGGTTCTTGTCAATTTGATCGACAACGCATTGAAGTACTCGCCCGATCATTCACAGATCGAGATTCAGTGTGGGCCGGTGAGCGGTGGCATCGCTATTCAAGTGGCTGACCGTGGTTGCGGCGTCCTTCCTGGAGATGAAGAGAAGATCTTCGAGAAGTTCCATCGAGGCTCAGGTCCGAACATAGACCGACGAGGAACCGGCTTGGGGCTGGCGATTTGCGATGCGATCGTCCGCGCTCACAGGGGGACGATCACGGCAAATAACCGTCCCGGAGGCGGTACAATAGTACGCTTCACCATCCCAAATGAGACTATACCGCCGCAGATCGTGCCAGAGATTGACGAATAACGATATGGTTAACTCGAGTGCACCACTAATTGCCATTATCGAAGACGAAGCTCCGATTCAGAAGTTTCTGCAAGCGTCTCTTCACGTCGAGGGATTCCGCGTCGTTCAAGCCACCACGGCAAAGGAAGGCGTGCGACTAATTACGCAGGAACATCCCGCGATTGTGTTGCTGGATCTGGGACTGCCTGACGCCGACGGCATCAGTGTCATTACGTCAGTTCGCGGCTGGTCATCGCTACCAATTATCGTACTTTCTGCTCGCGGCGAAGAGAAAAGTAAAATAGAAGCGTTGGATGCTGGTGCGGATGACTATCTGACGAAGCCGTTTGGGGTCGGGGAATTGCTTGCTCGGATTCGCGGTGCCTTGCGTCGAGCAGCTCGTCCCTCCGGAAATGGCGAAGATCACACCTTTCGTTTTGGCCACGTATATGGCGACCTCGCCGCGCGGCAGATTTTTGTCGAAGGGGGAGAGGTCAAACTGACCAAGCTGGAGTTCGATCTGCTCGCCCTGCTTGTACGCAATCGCGATCGCGTGTTGACGCACCAATACCTACTGAAGGAAGTCTGGGGGCCTGGTTCGGCCAACGAACCCCATTACGTTCGCGTTTTTATGGCAAACCTGCGCAAGAAGTTGGAATCGAATCCGAGCCGTCCACAGTACCTGCTCACTGAGCAAGGAATAGGTTATCGGCTGCGGACTACAACTTAACGGTTCGTAGCAAGATGTGAAGCGCAAAGCATCGGCGGTTTTTGTGCTTATTGAGCGTTCTGGGCCAAAGCGTGCCATACCGCGCGCGTGAGTTCGATCAGACGGTCCATCGATTGAGCATACGATTTCGCCAAGTCCTCCTGCGTTGCACTGTTCAGTTCTACAACTCGAGCTGGTGGAGCGTCTTGTGTTCCTGCAGTCGATGCTGTTGCCTATTCCTTTTCTTGCCCCCATTTTCTTGCCACAACTGGGTGACGGCGTGCAATAGAGGCACTTCTTCAACCCTGAGTTGCGCATGGGAGGCAGCATTCAAAATCAACTCGAGATCTCAAAACCCTTACGATACTCTCTCGCGACAAAGCTCTGAGCTTGAGGATCACCAACCACGGACTCCGAAGTGGGGTCCCATGTGATTTTTCGATTGAGTCTCGCGGCAATGCCTGCCAGGTGACAGGTTGACAAGGCACGATGGTGACTGAAAACATCCGAAATTGGTTCTTGGTGATCGCGGACTGACTCAAAGAAATTGCGAAAATGATCGACTAATGGACGTCCTTTGTAGGCTGTCTCCAGCGCACCGCTTGGTAAGGGATTCGTTTTGAGTTCGTCAACCGGTGCCCCGGTCAGCTTACCACGATTCACAAAGATGCGGCCTGCGGATCCTTCGAACAGGATGCCATTATCCCGATCATGGCGTATCTCAATTTCCAGATCATCCTGAAATTTGCAGATGATGCGGAACTCGGTCGCGGTGTTGTATCGCGTAACGTCTACCGGGTAGCCATCTTTGAACTCAACCGGGTGTTTTACCAAAACTGGATCGATCGACACCGGACCTGTATCTGTTTTGCCGAGTCCCCACGTGGCAATATCTACATGATGGGCGCCCCAATCGGTGAGCTTGCCACCGGAGTATTCGTACCACCAACGGAATTCGTAGTGACACCGTGACCAGCTCTTGGTTTCGCCATTGTCGCTGGGTATGAATCGGAACTCTCGTTCTTGGACGGGGCCCTGCCAAAGATTCCAATCCAGTGTTTTAGGAACTTCGGCAACTGGTATTTCTGGACTTACCGGTGCTCCACCAATACTGCACGTGGCACGTTTGATCTTCCCCAAGCGACCGGATTGAATGAGAGCAATGGCGCGAACAAACTGTTCGTCGCTGCGCTGTTGCGTCCCGATTTGGACGATGCGACCAGTCTTTCTGCATACGTCGCAAATCTGTTTACCTTCGGCAATCGTCAGCGTCATTGGCTTTTCACAGTAAACATCTTTGCCGGCTTGCATGGCTTCGATCGCGATCTTGGCGTGCCAATGATCGGGAGTGGAAATGTGAACGATATCGATGTCTTGGTTATCAAGAATAGCTCTGTAGTCTAGAAAGCTCGTCGGCTTCTTCGCTGACCACTCATTCACCAAGTCTGTCGCTCGTTCTCTTCGAAGCGTATCGACATCGCAAACGGCAACATAGTCGCCATAATTCTTGAACTCGGGTGCTGATCCCCAGGGGCCATCCACGCCGGTCGCTTTCACGAACCAGCGGCTACCCGTACCTATGGCACCAACTCGTGGCCTATCGTTGGCTGAGCGGAAACCATGAGCACGATTGCCGTGCACCAGGATGGAAGCACCAGCCCATGCCAAAGTGGATTTCAGCACTGAACGACGAGATAACTTGACTGATGATTTCGACATGGGAACTTCTGATTGTTTGGGGAAGTCAACGTTCAATATATTGGCGGGACTACCTACGAGATTCTACCGTCCTGACCGGGGCCTGACTTCGAACGTGCGATTCTCGACCTGCGTGATTGAGCCATGAATTTGCTGCGAGGTGAGACGAAAATATTGCGATTGCACATGTCCCATACCAATTACGACCACGGAACGACACAATTCCCCGCGTGGCTGTTCGATCCACCTAATGTTAACGGAATGCAATCTGAACAACAAAAAACCTTCCTTTTAGGCAGTCAGCTGCTATTATCGGTGTTTATCCGTACGTTCTCTCTGCGATTATCAACAGGATTTGAGCCAATGCGACTACTGAATAACTTTGCGGTGCTCTGTCTAGCGATGCTCACTCCCAGCACAGTTTCGGCAGACCTGATCATGATCGAAAATTTTGAGGATAACACTGTAAATTTTACGGTTTCCGATCCACTATTCCATGACGGAGCGAGCGATTATTTCACCATCGTACCACTCAATGGCTTGGCAGCCCCCGTGGATGCATACTCGGGCTTCAATGGCGCCAATTATTTTGCTGCCGAAGATGTGGATGACGGTGGTCTGCGCCCCGAATCTCGAACGATGAGTTTCAACGTAAACATCTCCAACTTCAACAATCTGGCATTCAGTACTCTGTTCGCTGCGGGTGGAAACGCAGCGGTCACACCTGCATACGACAGCAATGATGGTTTCTTGGTACGAGCGTCGATTGACGGGGGGGCGTTCCAAAATCTATTGGCATTTGAAGCGGTCGGGCCGACGAATCAACTGTTGCGTCAAGATACCGATTTCAATGGAGTCGGCGACGGATTCCTACCGAGTTCTACGTTTGCAGCTTTTAGCAACCTGGCTATTTCGGGAACAGGGAACAATCTACTGCTTGAGATTATTTTGACCAGCAATGATGGAAATGTGGAATTTGCTTTTGATGACGTTATCATCACAGGCAACTTGGTTGCAGTTCCAGAGCCGTCTTCGATGGTGCTGTTGATTTTGGCTGGTTCAGCCCTTGGTTTTCGACGCCGGAGAGCATAATCCCCATAATCTGAGCATTCGATTGGTGAGAACGGTTTCTTAAGGGAGCGGCAAGCCGCTCCCTTTTTCGTTTCATCTTCGTCAGCTGCAGAAACGCACTCTGATAGACGACCATCTGGCGATGGTGGCTACGGAGATGCATCCAACCTGTGGCGACCACGCGCTTGATAAGGGCACGGTGCATTACTACAGTAATGCACATATGCAGTCGAGTGAGCCTGGAGGTCAACATGATGACCATCAGTAAAGCCTATGCGAGGCTGGAGGTGGATGGCGTCTTGGTCCGCAGGCGGGGCGTGGGAATGGTGATCGCCGAGTCAGAGACTCCAACTTCAGCGTCCGTCAAGGCGCGGCAGGCCGAACTTCGGCCGCTGATCGAACAGGCGGTGCTGCGTGGCTTGCAATTGAACCTGTCGAATCCACAAATTATCGCCGTCGTGGAGTCGATCTTGAAAGAGAGCCGCCGATGGAGCTAGACAGGTCTCCAGGCCCGTCCGCACCTCGCATTTGTTGTTTGAATTTCCAAATGCGGACGGGCCAGGAGACCCGTCCTACAAGAGTCGCCAACTCGCCAATTAGAACCTTGGCTTATGTGGCCCAAATTTGCTTTGAGTATAATTCGAAGCCCGGCAATACTTCGTCACTCGAAAGTGACAATGGATCTGAAAATGTTTCCATCTCGCAATTCGGACGGTAAACATAGACTTGTCGATCAAACGGATCGATCAGCCAGCCGAGTCGCACTCCATTGGCGATATAGTCCAACCTCTTTTCGTTGAGGCTGCTTATTCGATCCGATCGCGAACGCAATTCGATCACGAAAGTCTTTCCTCCGAAGCCTTTTGACCATTGATGCAACTGCGCGGAGATTTCAACGGCGACACGACAAGGGATGCACCACGTTAACACCTCTACCGTCTGGCGACTTTAGCTACAGTGACCTACTTGAAACCATGTAACCTACAGGTTACTATCGATGCATGTAACCTACAGGTTACTCACGGGGAGTACTTCAATCAGTGAGCGCAAAGATGGCGAACGAGCAATTGGAACTGGCGGATAAGTTGACGTTGCGGCGAGCGCGGGCTGCGGTAGTCTTGGGAATTCTATTTATCGCGAGCATGGCCACCAGTCTTAAAGTCGACATCGGCGATAGTCGGCCAGCCACGCTACAGCTGGGCGCCTGGATCGTCTGGGCGGTCGCTCTACTTGTGTTGGTCGCGTTGGGGGGCGGGTGGTTTCGAAAGCCATTTGTTCGATCGATGATGAATGATGATTCCACGATTGAAAATCGCAAGACAGCACTAGTCACCGGGTTTTGGGCCATCGTTGTTTGTGCGTTCTTTCTTTACGGACTGAGCTTCGTCGAAGATTTTACTGGGCGTCAGGCCATCCGCATCATGCTGTCAGCGGCCATAGGCGCGGCTGCCATTCGATTCGGAACACTCGAGCGGCGAGCCCTAAAAAGTGCCTGAACTTCTCCGAAATCGACTTAAAGAAGAGCGTGAGCGACTTCAACTCACTCAAGCGCAGCTAGCCGAGAAGGTTGGTGTCAGTCGCAAGACGATCAATACAGTTGAGAATGGTATATTTATCCCATCAACAGTCCTGGCACTAAAACTGGCTAAGGTTATCGGTCGACCAGTTGAGCGATTGTTTTATCTTGTTGGACAATAACTATTCGGTCAACTCGTAGACGCCGCGGCCAGCCCGTTTGAGCTTGCCTTGTTCTGCGAGTTCCTCCCAAACATCGCGTGGAAACTGATTGGGTGGAGTGATGGCGAGAACACTCGATTTGTTCCCGCCAGACATGGGGCCACGGCCCAGACGAGATTCATCATCGAGAATGGTGAGCTTCAGCCGTTTGCGAAAGGCCTTCATCGCCAGTCTCAGCACTTCTTTACGGGCGGCGGCTGCCTCCGCAGCTATTTTCGGATCGACTTCAATCACTTGTTCCGAATCATCCGACGGCTCGTTCGGTTCGGTGATTCTCTCTGGCGGATTCGATTGCGACATGCTGGATGATTCCAAATCTGAGTTGCGACATACCTCACGGACTTGCAAAGCTGCAAACAATTCCAGCTTGTCGATAGCCGACGAAGTGAGTGCCACTTCGACCACCAAGTCGGGAGCCGGATCGACTTCGAAGTCAAGTCCCGTCATCGTAATTCTATCATTTGCCAGCGCCCAGAAGTACCTCGTCCTGGTCTGAGCAGACTCGACACCGTCCCCAGACGGTGGATGCACCACGTTAACGCCTCTACCGTCTGGCGACGGTGGCTACGCCTAATATCTACTTCGATACGATGTTCTTAATCAACCGGGGGACGTAGCTGTCATAGCGAGCATGCGGTGAAGGCCCGTCCGGTCGAAGGGTCTCGATCATCGAGTGAAGCGAACGCCCTTTTTCGCCGATCGCCTCGATCGCTGCCAGCGCTGACATGGACACGAGGACACCATTCTCTGGTGGCGCGGCCAGCGAACCAAGCGTGGCTAATGCTGGAGCGAGAGAATCGTTACTCCCATATTGGATCAGGGCTTGAGCCGCAACAATTCGGACAGCCGCTGAGGAATCCGTTAGCGCCTTGGCAAGATTAACTTCGTGCTTAGTTACTACCTGTTGGCCGCGAATCAGTAGACCCATAGCGCCCCAGTAACGAACCGCACTGTCGTCATCTGACAGCAGAACGATCAACGAACTTTCCGAACTGTCTTCGACGTTGGATGCGGTAGCTGCAGCGGCCACAATTTTCTCTTGAGCATATTTGAATGGATCGCGTGCGATCTCGTAAGGCGTGCTTCCCGATGCACGCACATGCATTTCCAGCTCAGGCAAGAAACATACATCTTTCGTACGCAGGATATGTTTCATGTGGGCGTCTCGCATCTTTTGCAGTATGGCTTGATGCTCCTTTGAATGTGCCAGGTTTGTAACTTCGTCGCGATCGTTTTCTAAATCGTAGAGTTCTTCTGAGTCTTTAGGAACTCTCCAGAAGATCGACTGCGCTTCGTTGGTCAAACCTTGCACGAACTGATGATGCCAAACTCGAGTACTCGGTGTCTCGAACTGGTAAGCAACTCTTTGGGCTTGAGAGACATGAGGGTGATAGTTTCTCAAGTAGACAAAGCGCCCGTCGGTAACGCTGCGAACCAAGTCCATCCGTTCGTCCATACGTCCACGCTCGCCGTAAAGAAACGGTTGTGGCTCACTCTGATGCGGGCCCGCAAATGCATGGCCCTGCATCCATTCCGGCGGCTTGATGTCTGCCATGCTCAGTACGGTCGGAGCGAGGTCAACAAAAGACACCATGCGATCGGACATCCCACTGGCTTTGTATTCTCTCGGAGCAAGATGCTCCCATTTCGGAGGGAAATAGACGACCAATGGTACATGCAGACCCGAATTGGATGGCCATCGCTTGCTGCGCGGCATGCCACTGCCGTGATCGCCGTAGTAGAAGACAATGGTGTCCTCTGCCAGGCCAGCAGCGGCGAGTTCAGCCAGTCGTTTACCTGCATCGGCATCCGCTTCGCTCACTTTGTCATAGTACTGCGCCCAATCTTCGCGAACTGCAGGCAAATCCGGATGATAAGCTGGCACACGCACTTCTTCGGGTTTCGTGATTTGTATGTGCGGGCGTGTACGTATCTGGCTTTCATGACTCCTCGTCGAGTTGAAAACTGCGAAGAATGGTTGTCCTCGGGCTCGATTTTTCCAGCTGGCTTTGCCAGAAGACTCATCCCACACCTTGCCTGGCTCGTCGACGTTGTAGTCGGTTTTGCTATTGTTCGTGCAGTAGTAACCTACCTCTCGAAGATACTGCGGATAAAGCTTGATGCCTGCAGGCAGAGTTACCATCGAACGCATGTGTAGTCCGCCGCTGCTGGATGGATACAACCCGGTAATGATTGCCGTCCTAGCAGGGGCGCATACTGGAGCGACTGACCAAACACGCTTAAAGGCCATACCCTTGGCGGCGAGTCCATCGATGTTGGGTGTCCTCGCCAATTTGTCCCCATAACAACCCATCTCGGGCCCATGGTCTTCACTCGTTAGCCAAAGAATGTTGGGCCGCTCGGCAGACAACAGACTGCTACTGAGGAGCGAAATGCCTAAAATCGCGATTAGCTTGGGTAACATGCTTAAGAAAATTCAAAGTGAAAAAATAGAAGACCGTTTACGTCGACTCTATCTTAGGTGATTTTGTTCCAACGTAGGACGGGTCTCCAGGCCCGTCCGTCCAAGAATGTAGGACGGGTCTCCAGGCCCGTCCCCTGTCTTTTAACAACTCATTACACTCTTACCCTCATGGCATGCAGGCGCGTCCTTAGTAAAATCGAGATTGGACGGGCCTGGAGACCCGTCCTACTTGGATTGAGAGTGGACGGGCCTGGAGACCCGTCCTACTTGGATTGAAAATTGGACGGGCCTGGAGACCCGTCCTACTTGGAATGAAAAGTGGACGGGCCTGGAGACCCGTCCTACGGGGTTGGTTGAATTGGAGGGGATTTTGCGGTGGCTGCCAGCGACCTCTGGAACCTTGATCCGCCACCCGGATTTCAAGGCTTACGAGACGATCTTCCGCTCAGTGTCTATACTCGCCACATGCCTCATTGGCGACAACCAGGTGCAACATACTTCGTCACGTTTCGCTTGGCCGACTCACTTCCAGAATCTCGATTGCACGAGTTAAGACAGTTAAAGGCCGAATGGTTGCGGTGCCATCCAGGAATACCCGACAAGCAGGCGCTAGAAAGCTTGGCGCGGATGGTTTTCATACGGATCGAAAGTTGGCTGGACCAAGGTCTAGGTAGTTGCGTACTTTCGAACGATCGATTCGCACAGTTGGTAGACCAATCACTGCAACATTTTCAGAACGTGCGTTACGAACTTGGAGCCAGCGGGATTATGCCCAACCATGTCCATTGCGTCGTGAGGCCCTTTTCACGAGCAGGAGTCGAGCTAGAGAAAATTACCGGTAGCTGGAAGTCATACAGTTCCAGGATAATCAATTCGGCAATTGGGCAAACAGGTAGCTTGTGGCAAGATGAGAGCTATGACCGCATCGTGCGTGACGAAGAACATCTTTGGCGATGTCTGCAATACATCTGTCGTAATCCGAAAAATGCAGGGCTATCCAATGAATCTTGTAAGCTTTGGCTTAATCCCGAATGGGAAGCCCTCGGTTGGAAGTTTGAATCATAGAACGGGCCGTAGAACGGGCCGTAGAACGGGTCTCCAGGCCCGTTCATAAAACCAGCTCCGGCTTGTCATTGTTGATGGCGGACGGGCCTGGAGACCCGTCCTACTTGGATTGAGAAGTGGACGGGCCTGGAGACCCGTCCTACTTGGATTGAGAAGTGGACGGGCCTGGAGACCCGTCCTACGAAATTTGCAGCGTCTGACGGAATTTGTGAGGACCCGAAAGTTCAACTCCCGCGAACCAATGCTGGGGACCGGCGTCTATATATGCAGCCTGCAGCCTGTGCCAGGAATGTTCGCCTGGGAGCGGATACGGTTCCTAAACCGCTAAACAGTGTTCGAATCACTGCATTCCAATTTACAAGCAAGCGTTTGGTCGATGTGGTTCCGACGGCGCGGTGGCCTCTGCCAAGTAAGCAGTTAGCTCATCGTGTTCCGCGTACGGGTTCTAGCAACGACATCGATTGAAGTAGCTCAGTGGGTAGAGCATCAGTCTAGAAAACTGACGGTCACGGGTTCGACTCCCGTCACGCAACAAGTTGGCTGCAAACCAACCCGGGCGCGTAAGCGTTCACCAAGTAGCTGGCGGGCAACGGTTGTTTGACTTGATCCGCTTTGGTTGGCCGAAGAAGCACGACTGGAATTCGAACACTTCTAGTGAGTGGACGAAGTCTAACTCGGATGATTTTGGTTCATCCAGGCAGCAGACAGGTTCGCTTTGTAGAAGGACAGCAGGCTGTTGATAAGTGCGGTTGAATCGAGAGGACGAGCATTGGATGCGAAAGCAGCCATTGCCGCGAAGCCTCGCACGCAATCCCATGGCTCAGCAGACAAAGTTCTCCTCCGCGTTGCCAAACTGTGATCAGCGAACAACTTGTTGCCTTAAGGCCTCTACTTTTTACTTCCAAAATCAAAGTGTCACTCACTATCGTGAAAGGAGGCGATCCCCATGTTAGTCAAGAAGATCATGATCCGCAGCTACGAGGTTGGCCTGAAGTTTCGCGATGGCGAATTCAAAGGCCTGCTCAATACGGGAAAGCATTGGATTCTCGATCCATGGAACAAGATCCAAGTTCGAGTAGTGTCGATGCGCGAGCCTTGGTTGGTCGACGAACAACTGGATATGATCGTGAAGTCGGGCGCCATTCAGGGTCGAGCAGAAGTCGTCGACTTGAAAGACAACCAGCGCGCCCTGGTATGGATTGATGGTCGCTTTACGCGCTTACTTGGTCCAGGCCTGCATGCCTACTGGCTTGGAACTCGCGATGTTCGAGTGGAACTGATCGACGCGCGGAAAGCCAAGTTTGAGCACGACGACCTCAAGGCAATCGTACGAGCGAGCGAAGCAACTCGTTGGCTGGACATTTGTAAAGTCCAGCGCGACTGCGTGGGTGTCCTGTTCGTTGACGGACGGTATGTCGATCAGCTCGATCCAGGTCTGTATGCGTTCTGGAAGGATGCGGCAGATGCTCGTGTGGTCGAGCTGGACATGCGGGAGGCACAAATCGACGTTAGCGGCCAAGAGATCATGACGCTCGACAAGGTAACTCTCCGCATGAACGCTTTGGTTACCTATGTGATCAAGGATGCGCGTCGCGCTGTGTCGGCGGCCAGCGATGTACGTCAGTCGCTATACCGTGATGTACAGTTGGCACTGCGTGCAGTGATCGGTGGTCGAGAGCTCGACAGCTTTTTGACGGGCAAAGACGATGTGGCTCAAGAACTTGAACAGCAAGTTCGCGCGCAGGCAGCAGCCTTGGGTCTAGAAGTTCGTTCAGTGGGTATCAAGGATGTGATCCTGCCAGGCGACATGAAGGACCTGATGAACCGCGTTACCGAAGCCAAGAAAGCAGCCGAAGCTAACTTGATCGCTCGACGCGAGGAAACTGCGGCCATGCGAAGCCAAGCCAACACGGCCAAGCTCTTGGCCGATAACCCAACCTTGATGCGACTTCGCGAACTGGAAGTACTCGAAAAGATTGCGTCAGCCGGCAAGCTGAACATCGTCCTGGGCCCAAGAAAGTCAGATACAGAAGGACTGGCCGACAAAGTCGTAAACCTGTTGTAGGACCGACAAATCGTGTAAGCTTTGAGCCGTTAGTGGAAACGAAAGAGTATCTCACGAAGAGGTGCGATCAGGCAATCTCTTCGCTTACTCCTGATCCCTTACTGCTCATTGCTTACCCTTTGCGGTCCAAATCCGTTGAACTGCAAGCAAGCGAACCACGAAGCCATTTTCAATGAATGATTCTTCTATGGCTACGGAAAAAAACAGTCTCACCTCTACCAGCAAATTCCTGAGCCTCGTACTTCGACATCAGCCTGAGGTTGTGGGCATGCAGCTTGAACCTGAGGGTTGGTTGCCGATCGACGAGTTGATTCAGAATGCTAATCGCCAGGGAAAGCGGTTGACACTAGAGTTGTTACACGAGGTTGTCGCGTCGTGCGAGAAGCAGCGGTTCTCTCTCAGCGAAGACGGACTAAAGATTCGAGCCAACCAAGGACACTCCGTCGCTGATGTGGAGCTCAATCTTCAGCCGGTTTCGCCTCCGAGCGCTTTATACCATGGGACGGTGGCCGCTTTTTTGGATAGCATTCGCGAGCACGGATTGCTGAAACGCTCTCGCAACCATGTGCATTTGTCTGCGGACATCGAAACCGCCAAGAAAGTTGGGGCTCGGCGCGGGAGACCTGTGGTCTTGACGATCCGAGCCCAAGCGATGTACGCAACGGGACATGCTTTCTACTTGTCGGCCAATGGTGTTTGGCTGACGGAGACTGTACCGAACCGGTTCATTGAATTTCCAGTCGATCATTGACATGCGCGCAGGTGATCGGCTTGACCTGTGCAACATTTTGGCGACCGCTGTTTATTGTTTAGCTGGCTCCTGGGCTAATTCGGCTTCCGGGACGAGTTGAATAGTTACGTCAGCATCCTTGAGATACTTGTCAAAAAAATTCTTCATCAGCACGATTACGGAGGGCTTGCCGAACGATCCGCCACCATGTCCTGCTCCGGGGAATTTTTGCAGCCAAACGGGCGCTCCGCTCTTCTTCATCGCGGCTTCGAATTCTTCGCTTTGAGCATAAGGCACCAGGGTGTCATGCGTACCGTGAAGGATGAGTGTGGGCGGGGAATTCTTGTCGACGTAAGTGATGGGGCTGACAGCGGCTGTCTTTTGCTTGTCCGAAAGTTTCGTACCGATTAGTTCTGAGTAAGGATCGCTGGGTGTATTGAACTGAAAGATGTTTCGCACATTCTTGTCTTGCTCCGCTTGCTCGATCACCGATGCAAAATTCTTGGGACCGAAGATATCCACGACGCATTGGACGGCATCGGAAACGTCCTCATTTCCACCGATGGCTGCAAACACTTTCTTGCCACCGGTCACACCGACCAGAGCTGCCAGGTGGCCGCCCGCCGAGCCACCGATGACACCAACCTTTTCTGGATTGATATGGTAGCGGTGAGCATTCGCGCGCAGCCAGCGAATGGCTGCCTGGCAATCCTGGATTTGGGCTGGGAACTTGGCCGCTTGACTGAATCGATACTCAACACTAGCCACCACGTAGCCTTGGGTTGTCATCATCCGTACATCGCAAGGATACTTGCTGCCTCCCATCCAGCCTCCGCCGTGAATATGCACTACCAGCGGTAGAGGTGCCTTAGGCGGTTGCTCCGGATAGTAGATATCAAGTCGCTGGGCTTCGACTCCACCTTCAACATAAGGGACATCAAAATCCCACGTAATACCCGCCGGCAACTCCGCCTTTGGCTTGGACTTTGTTTCTGGCTTGTCCTGCGCATAGGTCGGTAATATCGATAGGCTGTTTGAGGCCAATGATACCAGCAGAAACAACCAGCTGAATTTGAAGAACGACTTTGGGTGGGACATAGCAATGCTCTACGTAGTTTTCTTGATACAAGGTTTTTGGGCCGCTCGATATCGGATACTATCCGAATTGTGTGGCCCGTTCAACTCAGTCCAGGGACACACGTAGCAGCGTCTCTCCGAGACGCTGAACCGCTCACTGCAAGCCATACGAGTCTCGGAGAGACTCGGCTACGTGGACAACACGTAGCAGCGTCTCTCCGAGACGCTGAACGACCCACTGCAAGCCGTGCGAGTCTCGGAGAGACTCGGCTACGTGGACTACACGTAGCAGCGTCTCTCCGAGACGCTGAGTAGCCCAACTCAAGAGAATGGAGTAGCAGAGTACTCCGAGTCTCGGAGAGACTCGGCTACGTGAGGCGCAATCGCACCAGCAGGTCATTGAGAGCGTCGCGACCGGTTGGAACTTCCGGCAATTTCGACTCCGCGTGGGATTGTTCCAACTCTCTGGTTAATCGTTCAAGCTCGGCTTGATAGAAATCCAGGTCAGCAGCGTCGAGGACGCCTTTCTCAGTGCCAGTCCGCTTCCGATGGACGAGTTCATCCAGGTAATTCAGCTTTGCCGATTCATTCAGAATGCACAAGTTGGCTTCAACCACACCCGTCTTCATCAAGTGGATACCGGTTAACAGAACGCGAAACGTGTAAAGCAATGGCTTGACTCGCGGTGGTGTTTCTTTTTCAAAGAGCTTCCACTGCGTCGCAGCAAAGCCGAGATAGTGATGCGCATGATGCCGCGTGATGCAGCTAGGCGCAAGCGCTTTCAGCTCTTCGTGCTCTGGTGTAGTGAATACCACGAGCGGAGATAACAATTGTTCCAATACGTAGCCGTTCCGCTTGAGCATCAGGCCGAAGAATTTGGCGGCATCGTGGGTGACGAGGTCAATTTCCAGCCCGTCGTAGATTCCCTCTTTTTCAACCGTCTGTTGGCCTTCGTCTAAACTGACCACCGTCTTGAGTGGCAATAAGTGAACGCCTCGGAGATCGAAGTCTGAATCGGGTGAAGGGAAGCCGTACAAGTGAGCGCCGCTGATCGTGGCGAACACAAGTGGAAATGGATGCGACTGCACGTGAGTCATCATCTTGTCGTAATCGATCATGGCAACTCCTGGTGCATGGCAAGTCTTCTGGCATGGACTAAGAACGTATTGGCTCGCTCGTAGTCAGGACGATCTGGCAAAGCAGTCTGCTGAAAGGCGCGTTCGAAGTCGACCTGAAGTTTCTTGCGCCACGAGTCCACTTCCGCGAACGCAACCGCTCCTCGTTTGATCTCCAGCAACTGTTCGCGGGCATCACCAACTTGCACAGTCACCTTACCTTCGCGGAGCACGTCGATTCCTGAAATTAGCAAGCGGATAAGATGCATTACGTGCTTCCATTTGACCTGTCCCTGATTTCGAATGTCGGTCTGCATCTTCTTGAATTGGGAGGCGACATATCCGGAGTAAGTTTGAAACACCAGCTTGGACAAGAACGCTTCGCGCATCGTCAGTAGGTCTTCGGCCAACGGCGTCGCAAACTCGACGATTGGAGAATAGAGACATTCCAGTACGTTGGGGTTCGCCTTGAGCGCCAGAACGATAAACTTCTGTATCTCCCAATATGCTTCCTGCAAGGCCTCGTTCTCCAGCTGTTCAGGAACCCCGTATAGCGACCAGTGCAATTCGGCCGGTGGCAGAAAGATGCCACGCCGATCTGTATCGGATTGATCATCGTCCAAGCCGTAAGCCCGCGAACCGATGACGCAGCGATAGATGATTCGCTGGTTGAGATCGACCAGCGCAGAATCGTCGCTTCCACGAATTTGGTCGCGTTTGTACTCAGATAGACGCACTAACTGATCGTGATGTACAGCCGCTTCGAAGCCATCGCTAAATTTCACACGATACGCATGGGAACGATCGATTGGCGAGCGAACTATCACACCCACAGATCCGGCAGTATGTGCCACACGCTGATTCGCATGATAGGTGTCCTTTTGCACAACAACTTGTGTACCAACCGAAAAGATCAGTGGTTCTGTCACAGTCCCTGGTTCTCCGACTATCCATTCACCATGTTTTCGCCACGCTCGTCAACTCGACGAGGCTGGCAATGATGATATAAAAAGTCGCTGCGGCGCACTAACCCACGTAGCCGAGTAACCCCGAGACTCGCATTTGTTCCCCATTGCAATCGGCCCCAGGCTGGGCGGTACGATTATCAGCGTCTCGAAGAGACGCCGCTACGTGACCTTTGGCGAAATAGCCGCGAACTCCCCATATTGTCTGGCAGAACGCTCTTTTGTGGGCTAAGCTTAGCCAGTTAGGAATCTACGGATGAACCGAGTTGTCGCGATTTTGCTGATACCATTCTTGTTAGTGGGCAATTCCATTGCTCACTCACACGGTATCGCTGCGCACCATGCGCCGGGCCAGGAGAGAGCTCACATTCATCTTGGCGGCTCCCATCACGCTCACCACGATCATGGATCGCATGGGCACTCGCATCATGGGCACCATCATCACCACGACCATAATCAAGATAGCCCACACTCAACACCAATAGAGCCTGTCGATCACGACTCGGATGCCGTTTACCTGGTTGTGGCAGACGCCGTTTTTACAGCGACTGTGCGATGCTGGGTAGAATTCGATTTCCAGTTATTCTATGACACGGCTAAGTGTGTCAAAGCAGTCGTCCACCGCTGGTCGCGGTTCCGTGAACTGCCGCACTGGTATTTCTCTGGGCCACCGCTCTATCTGCTTCATGCTGCGCTGAGGCTTTAATTCGATTCGCCTGAGGGCTGTCGGCTCTCTGATGACGCGTCGTTTTTCTCTATGCCCCAGTTCGCTGCTCAGCGCTTTCAAGACGTCACTTGAGGCAGTGCAGCTTCATTCATGAACTCCGGTTAGCTATGCGTTTTCATATTTCGTTCGCACCTCCGTGTGCACTTTCGATACTGTTTTTAGTCCACTTCGTCGGCTGTACTTCGAGTAAACCCACAACTCCGACTACAACGCCAACATCGAACGGCGCTACGACGAAACCGGAGCTCCAGATTCTTGAACTCGGTGAGCAGGCAAGAAAGAACTTGAACCTGGTCGTAAAAGCGGTTCGGCCAATCGACTATTGGCGAACGATAGCCATCCCTGGCGTGGTAGCGGATCGACCCGGGATTTCGGATCGAGGTGTGACGTCACCGGCTGTCGGTGTTGTTTCCGAGATTCATGTCTACCCAGGCGACACGGTGCGGCCAGGGCAACGCTTGGTGACGCTGCGTCTTTTCAGCGAGTATTTGCAAGCGACTCAAACGCAGTTGTTTAAAGCGTCTCAAGAAGCCAAGCTGGTCCAGCAGCAAATTGATCGTCTCACGAAGGTGGCTAGCTCCGGCGCAGTTTCTGGTTCTCGGCTAATCGAGATCAATAATGAATTGCAGAGACAACAAACGCTTATACAAGCTGCAAAACAAGAGTTACTCAATCGTGGCCTGACCCCAGAGCACATCGATTCCGTGACCGAGGGCACATTTGTTTCTACTATCGACATACTGGCACCTCCTCCCCATAGTGACGAATCGGTGCTTCAGGGACTAGTGACTCCTGATGTCCAGCCGGCCGGATATGACGACAAGACCGCTATCGCTTATGAAGTGCATTCGTTGGGCGTCGGGCTTGGCCAAACGGTACAAGCCGGTGACCTGCTGGCCAGCCTGGCGAACCATCATTCGCTGTTCATCATTGGCCATGCATTCAAACGCGAAGCGGGCTTGCTCGAACAAGCTGCGCAGAACCGAACTGCTCTGCATATTGATTTCGCTGAGGATTCAGTCGAACTTTGGCCAGCAATCGAACAAAGGTTCCAGATACGACACCTCTCCAGTACGATCGATCCTGCGACCAGAACGTTCGATTTCTTTGTGCCGCTAGTCAATCAATCAAGGTCCTATCAAAAAGACGGAATGACCTTTCTGGTATGGCGTTTCAGGCCGGGCCAACGTACGCGAATTGAAGTACCCGTAGAGAAATTCGCCAATGTATTCGTCTTGCCGACGGAAGCTGTCGTGCGCGAAGACGCCGAGGCATTCGTCTACAGACAGAACGGCGACTTGTTCAATCAGATCTCCGTTCACATTCTCCACGAAGATCGCACGCAAGTAATCCTTGCTAACGATCGAAGCATCACTCCCGGAACCTTCTTGGCTCAAAACGCAGCCGCCTCGTTACGTCGAGTACTCAAAGCTCAATCGGCCAGCGGACAGCAACCAGGTCTCCATGTGCACGCTGATGGAACCGTCCATGCGGCGCACTAAGTTGATTTATGATTTTAGATTGCCGATTGCCGATTGCCGATTGCCGATTGGAGATTGGAGATTGGAGATTGGAGATGGTGATTGGTGATTGGTGATTGGTGATTGGTGATTGGTGATTGGGGATTGGGGATTGGGGATTGGGGATTGGGGATTGGGGATTGGGGATTGGGGATTGGGGATTGGGGATTGGGGATTGGGGAATGGGGATTGGGGAATGGGGATTGGGGAATGGGGAATGGGGAATTTGGAGGCTGCAGCATGAAGAGTGAAGAATTGAAGTTGCGGACGAAGCAGTTAGCGTTGCGGGTGATCCGAATGAGCGAGTCCATTCCACATACAACTGCAGGCAATGTCATTTCGCGGCAGTTAATACGCTGTGCAACTTCGGTAGGTGCAAACTATCGCGCTGCCTGCCGAAGCCGCTCGAAAGCTGAGTTTGTTTCGAAACTCCAGATCGTGGTAGAAGAGTCCGACGAGTGCTCGTATTGGCTCGAGCTATTGGTCGAGGCCCAGCTACTACCAATCAATCGATTGGAAGCCTTGCTCGACGAAGTGAACCAGTTGACAGCCATTATGGTCGCCTCGCGCAAAACCGCCCTGCGACCAAAGGATGAGCTATGAACAATCGGGTTTCAGGTTCCGGACAAAATTCCCGAAACAACAGTCATCATCGATCGGAGGGACCAATCTCCAATCTACTATCTACAATCATAATTGTTTCGCTTAAGAACCGCTCTTTGGTTCTCATCGCCAGCCTGGTGGTTCTGGTTTACGGATCATACCTGGCGTCGACGATGTCGGTTGATGTGTTTCCGGACTTGGATCGGCCACGTGTGGTTATCATCACCGAGGCTGCGGGTTTGGCCACGGAGGAAGTTGAAACGCTGGTAACTCAGCCGATCGAAATTGCGTTGATGGGTGCCCAGGGTGTTCAAGCCGTGCGCAGCCAAACCACCGCCGGGCTGAATGTCCTGTACGTCGAGTTCGACTGGTCCACTGAAATTCGCGCAGCCCGCCAAACCGTTAGCGAACGACTGGCCACGCTCGCCGGTATCCTCCCCGCGGGTATCTCGCCGCAAATGACGCCTCCGTCGTCAATCATGGGGCAAATTGTTGTCGCAGGTATCTACCGTCAGGCCGGTCCCGAAGGTGGTGTGCTCGCACCCGTTGGACGCACAAGGCTCATGGCGGAACTGAATGTCTCCTCGAAATCACAGACTCGGTCCGACTCCGGGAGCCAGCTGAAACTGTGGCGAGTAATCGATCGAAGAGATGTAAGATCTTGGCAACCCGTTCCTTTCGAACTGGTCGAGCCTGTGCAAGAGCAAGGTGCAGGAGCTTCACGAACATTTCAAGCCAGCGTCAAACTGGATTCGGGGATTCACGAGCTTAAGTTTGAATCCGACGCGAAACAACTCTTAGAACTTCGGACCCTAGCTGACTGGGTGATCCGACCCAGACTTTTGAAAGTCCGCGGAGTCGCAGAAGTCTTCATGCAAGGAGGCGATCGCAAACAGTACCAGGTCTTGGTTGATCCCACAGCCCTGCTCGAATACGACGTGACCGTCCAAGACGTTGAACAGGCTTTGCGCGAGAGCAATATCAACACCAGCGGTGGCTTTGCGATCACAGGTGAATCGGAACGCCCCATTCGCATTCTTGGACGCCTGGGAACCGAGCGTGGCAATGTCATCGACGATCTGCTCAAGATCCCAGTGGCGAAATCTCCCAAGCGCAGTGTGTTGCTCGAACAAGTTGCATCCGTAGTGGAAGGGCCCGAGTTAAAGCGCGGCGATGGTAGTATCAATGGTCACAGTGGCATCGTATTTACCGTCGTCAAGCAACCTCATGTGGACACGCGAAAGCTGACCGATAGCGCCGCGGCCGCTTTTGCGGAAGTAGAAGCGTCCTTGCCAGCCGATATTGTCATCAACTCAGAACTCTTTAGGCTCAAGAACTTCATCGACCGCGGCATCTTCAATGTGGCAGAAGCTCTCGTCATTGGTGCCGTGCTGGTCGTCATTGTATTGTTCCTGTTTCTTCTAAACTTCCGCACCACGTTCATTACGCTTACCGCCATTCCAATGTCGCTGGTAATGACGACCCTGGTCTTTCGCTTTATCGGATGGCTCAGTGGCAGCGAGTTATCGATCAACGTGATGACGCTCGGTGGAATTGCCGTCGCCATGGGCGAGCTAGTTGACGATGCCATCGTGGACGTGGAGAACATTTATAGGAGGTTGAAAAGTACCAATTGGCGATTGCCGATTGGCGATTTGGAAAATCAAAAGTCAATAGTCGACAATCGCAGATCGCATATTCTTGCTGTTGTATTTGAGGCGAGTAAGGAAGTTCGCAATCCTATACTCTTTGGTACGGCGGTGGTGATTCTCGTGTTTCTCCCGCTGTTTGCATTATCAGGCGTCGAAGGACGACTATTCACTCCGCTGGGTTTTGCATACATCGTCTCGATCCTATCGTCGTTTGTAGTTTCATTATCCGTGACACCAGTCCTGTCGTACTACTTGATTCCGTCTTCCAAGACCATGCATAGCGATCGCGACAGTTTGGTTCTGCGCTCGATGAAACGAATGGTGCGTCCACTGATCCAGATCAGCATGCGAATCCCATCGCTGTTATTGGTCGCGACGTGGTTGATGGTGGTTGCAGCTGCCTCGCAAGTTGCTCAGCTGGGTCGTAACTTTTTGCCGGCATTCGACGAGGGAAGTGTCCAGGTTAATGTGACGCTGCCGCCCGGTTCCTCGTTGCAGGCTTCCAACCAGGTTTCGACCAGCTTGGATGCAGTGTTCAAGTCGATGCAGCTGAGCGAAAAGAACCCGGACGGCGCCATTCTGAACTTCGTCCGTCGAACAGGGCGCGCGCAGATGGACGAGCACGCATCGCCAGTAAACTTCGGCGAGTACATCCTCAGCATGAATCCAAACGCAGCTCACCAGCGCGATACGATGATCGCGGCGCTGCGGGAACGCATCAGCCATAAAGTCCCAGGGGTTGATATCGAAGTCGAACAACCGTTGGCTCACCTCATCAGCCACATGGTCTCTGGCGTCTATGCCCAGATTGCGATCAAGATTCACGGCGATGATCTCGAAACACTGTTGACACTGGCCGACCAGGTCAAGTCTGCCATCGCAGATGTGCCTGGCGTGACTCCACCGATCGTTGAGCCTGTGCAGATGACAGCTGAACTGCATATTCAACTGCGAGGCGATGACCTGGCCCTGCATGGACTCACGCGACAATACGTTGCATCCGTTCTGCAAACTGCATTGCAGGGACAAGTCGTCTCGGAAGTGCTCGAGGGCCAACGCCGTTTTGATTTGTTAGTGCGGTTGGAAGAGCAGTATCGCACCGATTACGCCAACCTAGGGCGTCTGCGCATCGACTTGCCACATCTTGATGGGCAAAAAGAACGTGGGCAAATCGAACTCCGTGATGTGGCGACGATTTACGAAGGAGTTGGCCCCAACTCTGTCAATCGCGAGAACGCTCGTCGGCGAATTGTCGTTCGTTGCAATACGGAAGGTCGAGATCTAGGAAGTGCCGTCGACGAGATCCGGCGCAGGGTTGATGCGGAGGTGTCGATGCCCGTTGGATACTACGTTGAGTACGGCGGGCAGTTTGAGAGCCAGCAAAACGCCACGCGATTAATCATGATCTTGGCAGGACTGTCCGTGGTCGGTATGTTTGGCGTTCTCATGATCCTATTCCCATCTGTGCGTATCGTGCTGCAGATCCTCAACGCCTTGCCTACGGCTTTCATTGGAGGCGTTTTCGCGCTGGTGATTACTCAACAGACAATTACAGTCGCCAGTCTGGTTGGTTTCATCTCGCTGGGTGGCATTGCAGTACGCAATGGAATTCTACTCGTCACGCATTACTTCCATCTGATGCAGGAAGAAGGCGAAGAATTTTCGCAGGCGATGATTCTGCGTGGCAGCTTAGAACGCTTAGCACCTGTGCTGATGACGGCTCTGACGGCTGGTATCGGCCTGATTCCGCTGGTGATTGGGGGCCAAGAGCCTGGCCGCGAAATTCTCTACCCTGTCGCTACGGTGATCTTGGGCGGCTTGTTGACTTCGACATTTTGTGAATTCTTGATTCACCCTGGCTTGTTTTGGAAATTCAGCGGTCAAGACGCCAGGCGATTGGTGAACGCTGATAAAGCAACTTCAATTTAAGGAATCTTGTGATGAAGCGGTTTAGTTTTGCATTGGTATTAGTGGTAGTCGTTGGATTCGCTGGGTGCAACAAACCAGCAGAGCCGCCTGCTAATTCCGCTAGCGAGCATGGACATGAACACGGGCCTGGGTCACACGACCACAGCGCCGAGGGGCATGCCCATGGTGCCGGTCCACATGATGGCACCATCGCCGATTGGGGTGGAGGCAAGTACCATGTGGAATTCACCGTGGATCACGGAAAGCAACAGGCCACGGTCTACATTTTGGGAGGCGACGAGAAGACTCCAGTGCCGCTCGATGCGGCTTCGATCGAACTGAGCATCAAGGACCCAGAGATGCAAGTGACGCTGGCAGCATCGCCGCAAGAGAGCGATCCTCAGGGCAAATCCTCGCGGTTTATCGGAACGCACGAAAAGCTCGGTGTGGTTCAAGAATATGCTGGTACCATGACTGGCGTCGTCGACGGTACGCCATACTCCGGCGACTTCAAAGAAGAAGCCCACGGCGACCACCAGCACTAGCCACTCAGCCGTTTCGCGAACCACTTACGTAGCTTGGCAACCGACTCCAGTACGATATTTATCCACGGCTTTATCCAACTGATGAAGCGCGGATTTCAGCCTTGGCAATCAGATTCGATTGTGGGGCGACCCCTGGCTGCTACTAGTATTCGGTAAGTGTTTCTCCTAAGGATTGGAGCGGGGATCGAGCTGTCTGGGATGCTGGCTTGGCTGGCCGAAGCTCATCGGCTCATCGTCGCGCAAGGCCATGGGCCGTTCATTGTGGTACCAGCCTTTGGGGTCTAAGCCATCCGGAAAGTCGTGAACCAGCATTCCAGGTTGGTTTCTGGGTAACTGCT
Organism: Rania fehmarnensis; assembly: GCF_056494185.1. NCBI lineage: Bacteria > Pseudomonadati > Planctomycetota > Planctomycetia > Pirellulales > Pirellulaceae > Rania > Rania fehmarnensis. The sequence goes on along the minus strand of NZ_CM151398.1, from coordinate 5,382,095 downwards.
GAGCGATCGTGGCATCGGGCCGCGCGACCATCGAGCCCCAGTGAGAATAGGGCTGCGACGAATTGTTGGCCACAGCCCACAAGCGATTGTCAGCACAGCGCGTCGGAAGTTGCCGCTCGGTGAGATTATCCAAACAACTCTCGCCCGCGCCTCTAGCATTGTGAAAAGAGTGCAGCATCACTTGGACACCCCGTTGTCGATAAGCGATATAGATCTGTGGCCAACACAGGTCGTAGCAAATCGCCAATCCGATTCTCACTCCACGAATATCGTGGACCACCAAATGGTTGCCGGTCGTGTAGTGCCTTTGGTCACCGCGAGTGCACATGCACTTGTCATAGCGATCGACAATCGAACCGTCAGGAGCAATTAAGTATAGACAGTTGGTGGGCTTGGTCTGAGCGTCCAGATAGTGCGAAGAGCCCAAGACCAACCACAGGTCCAACTCCCGTGTCAGTTCGCGTAGCGATGCGGTCTCGCGTCGCAAGTTGTCCCAGTCATAGCCTACATGCGTTGGCAGATCGATATCAACATAACCCGATAGCGAGGCTTCGGAAGTATGCAGCAGATGGGCTCCGCACGTCGCAGCACGGCGCATAAACTCGCGCACCTGGCGACCGTTCTCTGAAGGATCTCCGCTGACTGGGAACTGGCAACTGGCAACCCGCAGCCCTTGGGCGGGTCTGGGGGCCTCTGGTGGAAAGTGGGATGCCGGTCGTGGGCCATCCGCGACGGCTACATGGGTAGCCAGGCCAGCGATCGCTGTCGTACCGGCGGCCAGCATACCGCGACGCGATATGGCTCCGAGCGCGCCGTCGTCGAGGAACGTATCTTCTGAGTTCATCAGATTAACCTCTGACTTCTCGATTGGTTTCCGGATGATCAAGTGCCTAAATTGTTGTTTTCTCGCTGGCGAGTTATCCTACAAGTAACGTGAAGGTTTGCAACAGGTTGAAGAAATGAAGGTGTTCTATGCGACCAGGCGGCGCATTGGATATTTCGTGTTGGTTGCGATCAGCTGGCGTGAGCTGGTCAGTATGTCTGGTACTCATATCCTCTTTGGCGACTTTCGCCAGCAAGGTCCATGCCCAGAGTACCGCCTCACAACCCACCCAGAGTTTACACTTTGTCGGTTCGGTCATCGACGCCGATAGTCAGAAACCTATGGCGGCGCGCGTCTACTTGCAGGACGACAAAGGAAACTGGTTATTTGTTCGCTCCTCCAGCGATCAAGGAACCGCATGGCCATATGCGGAGCAGTGGGTGCCTATGCCAGAGTCAGTCGAGAAACACACGACGGTGTCGGCACATCCCTTTACAATCGATTTGGCACCCGGCGAGTATCAACTCTTGATTGAACGTGGCAAGGAATACCTTCCCTTGCATGAAACGCTGGTTGTCCCCAAAGTTGAAGCATCGCCAAGCAAACAACAGCCTACGTTACCGATGCTCGAAAAGAGCTTGGCGTTGCAACGCTGGAGCCACATGGCTGCCAGCGGCTGGTACTCAGGCGAAACGCACGTGCATCGTCGTATCGCCGAGTTGCCGAACGTGATGGCAGCAGAAGAATTGAACGTGGCGTTCCCTGTAACTTTCTGGACGATCGCCTCGGACAAAGTGCCGGACCTGGAACCATCGAGTCTGCGATCTCAAGGCCCTTCACCGTTTGGCCCACGTGAGGATCTGGGTTACCAGCCGATCTGGGTTAACCAGCAGCAAGTGATTCTGCCTCGCAACACGGAGTACGAAATCTTTTCGATCGGGCCACGACGGCATACGCTGGGAGCCATATTTGTGCTTAACCATCGCACTCCCTTCACACAAACTGTGCCGCCTGTCGGGACAATCGTTGAGCAAGCCCGCCGCGAAGGAGCGCTGTTGGATCTCGACAAACACAATTGGCCTTGGTCGTTGATGTTGGTTCCCGTAGCCAAGGTTGACTTGTATGAGCTATCCAACAACAGTGTGTGGCGAACCAAGTTTGGCTTCAAACAGGCCGGACATGCCCTTCCACCTTGGAAGGAGTTTGAGCAAGAGTCGCCGGGTGTGTTGACCGAATGGGGATGGTTGCAGTTTGGCTTCGAGATGTATTATGCCCTGCTCAACTGCGGCTTTCGGCTCAGTCCCACTGCCGGCACGGCGTCGGGTGTTCATCCTGTGCCCTTGGGGTACAGCCGCGTGTATGTCCACACTGGCGAACAGTTCAAGCTGGATGATTGGCTGGATGGGCTCAAGCGTGGCCGATCTTTCGTGACCAACGGTCCCATGCTCACGGCCCGGGTCAATAACGAACTTCCTGGACAAGTATTTCAAGGCAGTAAAGATCAACTCGACAAGTTCGCTTGGGCAGCTGAGGTGGTCAGTCCCGATCCGATCTCGCGCGTCGAAATCATCGTAAATGGGCTGGTGAAGCACGCGCTCACGCCAGAGAAAACAGCAACGGAGCAGGGGGCATGGAAATGGTCAGGTCAGGGAACGCTTCGTCTGAGCGAGGCCAATGGTCCTGATTCACTGCGAGAAGTTCGGTCTGGTTGGGTCGCGGTGCGGACCTGGTCGGACCAGCCAGATGGAAGAAGGCGTTTTGCACACACAGGTGCCTGGTACTTTGACGTAGATCAACAACCGGTGCGACCACCCGTGCAACAGATTGATTATCTCTTGCAGCAATTAGAGGCTTCGCTCGAGAAGCAGCGCGGCGTTTTACCACCAGCAGCCATAGCCGAATTCGAACAAGCGCGGGAGGTATATCGTCGCATTCGCGCAACCGCTTACCCGCAATGATCCTGAGCCCGCCAGGTAATCCTCTTTCACCGCTTTGGATCAACTGGACCCAGAGAATGAACGGCGAATCAGTCGTTTCTCAAGAACTGTGCAGTTACTTTATATGTAAAGTATTTGCATTCAGGCAAATAGGGTGGGCAGTCAAGGATTAAACTGGCAACTGAGGCCTGGTTATGCTCAAATACTTTACTATGCACCGCTCGAGTCCCACCTGCCTCAGATAACCAGACAATCTCGCTATGATCTTCTCAGTTGAAAAGCTTCGGCAACTCGTTAGTCTGTTGCTGGCTGTTGTGTTCACGACGAATCTTGTCGCTCAGGACGAGTCGAAGATTCGCTTTGATCGGCTGGTACGACCGATTCTTTCCGACGCCTGTTTTCAATGCCATGGGCCAGACGAAGCTCAACGCCAAGGGGGCTTGAGATTGGATGTGGGCGAGGCCGCGCTCAAGGGAGGTGAATCGGGGCCGGCAATAGTGGGTGGGGATCTCGACGCTAGCCTGCTGTGGCAACGAATCCAAGCCACAGACTCCGCGCACGTCATGCCCCCGCCCAGCTCCGGAAAAACTCTCAAGCCTGAAGCGATTGCGATTCTCAAGCAGTGGATCCAAGAGGGCGCGCCCTTCCAAAGCCATTGGGCGTTTCAACGTTTGGAACGACCGGCCGTGCCTACGCTGGCTGGTGTCGACAGTACCACTCTCCATCCCGTCGATGCCTTCATTCGACAACGTCTAATAGCCGCCGGCCTGGCTCCCGCGCCCCCGGCCCCGCGGGAAACGTTGATTCGACGGGTGAGTCTCGATCTGACCGGTTTACCGCCGACGCTGGCTGAAGTCGATGCGTTTGTCACCGACGCGTCGCCGGAGGCATACGAAAGGGTCGTCGATCGGTTGCTCGCATCTCCGCACTACGGCGAACAGATGGCACAGCAGTGGCTCGACTTTGCGCGCTATGCTGACAGCAACGGTTTTCAAGTCGATTCATCGCGGCAAATGTCCGCCTGGCGCGATTGGGTTATCGAGGCCTTCAATCGAAACATGCCCTTCGACAGATTCACCATCGAGCAACTGGCTGGCGATCTATTACCAGATCCAACCGAAGACCAAATCATCGCCACCGGCTTTCACCGCAATGTCAAACTCAATGGCGAAGGAGGCCGCATTCAAGAAGAGTGGTTTGCCGAAACGGTTATCGATCGCGTTGAGACCACCGGCCTGACGTGGATGGCTTTGACGTTCAACTGCTGTCGTTGCCATGATCACAAGTACGATCCGATCTCCCAGCAGGAGTTCTACCAGCTGTTCGCCTTCTTCAACTCCATTGACGAGTCGGGTGTGCTGGAAGTGGAAGGTGGCAACACTCGACCTGTGCACAAGATTGCCACTGGGGATCATCAACGAAGTTTGAAGGAACTGCAACAGGCGCTGGCGAGCGCCGAGACAAAATTGGTTGAAGTAACGAACCTTTCGTCAAAGCGACAGGCCGACTGGGAACCCAGCTTCGCCCAGCAATTGGCTGACAACGCGGAAACTTGGACGCTGTTCGTTCCGGACGAAGTCAAAAGTGTAGGCGGAGCGACGCTGACCCAACAACCCGATCAAAGCTGGCTCGCCAGCGGCGTCAATCCAAGCTATGACGAATATCAAATCACAGGCCGCATCGCCGCAGGTACGATCTCTGGAATTTTACTGGAAGCCTTTCCCGATCCATCGCTACCGAATATGAGCTTGGGCCGTTATTCCAATGGCAACTTTGTGTTGAGCGATGTTGATATCCTACTGACGGCTCCCTCGTTGGTTACTCCGGTCAAAGCGGAGATCACGCGCGCAGACTCGGACTACGATCAACCGGGTTGGCCAGTGCAAGCGATTGTCGAAGGGAAGGCCACGCGACAAGGCAAAAACAGTAAGGGCTGGGCGGTAGACGGTCCTACTAAACGCGAGAATCGCAAAGCCATGTTCCTGTTGGCCGGGCCCTTGGCTGTGCCGGCCGAAGCCACGATGACCATCATCCTCAAGCACGATGCCATCGATGGCCATAATGTTGGCCGTTTTCGTCTCTCAGTAACCAGCTGGCCCGCGGAAGATGTCAAGCTGGATGGATCCACCATCGCCCCGTCGCTGCGTTCAGCCTTGAACACACTGCCCACGACTCGTACCGCCGAACAGTTGGCAGAGATCGCTCAGTACTTTCGTGAACACGCTGATGCTGAGTTGAAACAAGCTGAGCAAGCTATCACAACTGCCAAGAAAAACATTGTGGATTTCGAAGCTACGATTCCCACCGTCATGGTGATGAAGGAACTGGCTGAACCGCGCGCTGCCTTTGTACTCAAGCGAGGGCAGTATGATCAACCGGGCGATAAGGTCGAACGTGGAGTGCCCATTGCTTTTCCTCCATTGCCCGCCGGAGCCAGGCTCGATCGACTGGGACTGGCCCAATGGCTAGTCGCTCGCGATCATCCCCTTACTGCCAGAGTCTGGGTCAATCGCGCATGGGAGAGACTGTTTGGTGCGGGACTGGTGCGCACGACTGAGAACTTCGGTTCGCAATCCGAGTGGCCAACCCACCCCGAACTCCTCGATTGGTTGGCCGTCGAGTTTATGGAACCATCGGTACTGCCGGCGGTCAACGGTCGACCCGCCACAGCCTGGGATATGAAATCCTTGCAGAAGTTGATTGTCCTGAGCCAAACGTATCGTCAATCCGCCGCGGTTATGTCCGAAGCGGATCCAGAGAATCGCTTGCTCAGTCGTGCACCCCGTGTGCGCCTGTCCGCGGAGACGGCGCGCGATCAAGCGTTGGCCATATCAGGTTTATTGATACCCAAGATTGGTGGCCCCAGTGTTCGGCCCTACATGCCAGAAGGCGTGTGGGATGAAACAAGTCGGTATGGCGATTTACGCGGATACCAACCCGATGCTGGAGAAGGACTATATCGTCGCACTCTGTACACGATATGGAAACGCACGGCACCACCACCCTCGCTGGTGTTGTTTGACGCACCTGCTCGCGAGATCTGTACGGTGAAGAGATCGCGAACCAATACGCCGCTGCAAGCGTTGGCTTTGCTGAATGAAATCACGTATGTCGAAGCGGCACGTAAGTTGGCTCAGCGCATGATCAAAGAAGGCGGTGCGACAAACGAGGTCCGCATCGCGTACGGCTTTCGACTGGTAACATCCCGCCGACCCACCCAGGACGAATTGCTTGTGCTGGTGGATGGCTGGCAGCACGATCTTGAGATGTTCCAAAAGATGCCTGAAGCAGCTACACAGTTTCTGGGCGTAGGTAAGAGTCAGACACTGGCAGAGGTGGATGCCAGCGAGCTAGCCGCCTATTCACTGACAGCCAACGTGCTGATGAATCTCGATGAAGTGATCACGCGCGAATAACAAAAGGTGTCGCTTGCCTTGCACCGGTCGCATCGACTCGCCACTACAAATTAATTCATACATCGGACAAACCCGAGTAACCTATGATTCCTAAGCTTCCGTCACTCGATTTTCTCAATCGCCGTACCTTTCTGCAAACATCCGCTGCGGGTATCGGCACAGCCGCCTTGGCATCGATATTGCAACCGTCAAGCCGAGCGAGTGCTGCAGAGCAGCCTGCGGCCAAAGCGAAACGGATCATCTATCTATTCCAATCGGGTGCTCCTTCGCAAATGGATCTCTTCGATCCCAAGCCAGCGATGGCTGACAAACGTGGTTCGGAGCTACCGAGTTCGATTCGTATGGGACAGCGTCTAACGACGATGACCAGTGGTCAGACCAGTTTTCCAGTAGCTCCGTCCATCTTTAAGTTTGCACAATATGGACAAAGCGGTATGTGGATGAGCGAGATCCTGCCGCACATGTCGCAAGTCGCTGACGAGTTTTGCATGATCCGTACATTGCATACCGAAGCGATCAATCATGATCCAGCAATCACCTTTTGTCAGACCGGTTCGCAACTTGCGGGTCGCCCCAGCATTGGGGCTTGGGCCAGTTATGGCTTAAGCAGCGAGAACCGCGATCTACCTGCGTATGTCGTACTGACATCGTTTGGTTCCGGCAGGCCGGATGACCAACCGCTGTACGATCGGTTGTGGGGCGCTGGGTTCTTGCCCACGATGCATCAAGGCGTCAAGTTTCGCAATCGCGGAGACGCCGTCCTCTATCTCTCCAACCCGCCAGGTATCGACGCTGGGATGCGGCGCAGTACGCTTGATCGACTCCAGCAACTCAACACGCAGCACTATGATGTGCTGCATGATCCAGAAATCGAGGCGCGCATCGCTCAGTATGAAATGGCGTTTCGCATGCAGTCGAGCGTGCCAGAGTTGCTCGATCTGCGAGATGAACCCCAGCATATTCTCGACATGTATGGTCCAGACGTATCGCGAACTGGTTCGTATGCTGCGAATTGTCTCTTGGCGCGACGGCTGGCCCAGCGCGATGTACGCTTTGTACAGTTGTTTCACATGGGCTGGGACCATCATGGCGGTTTGCCCAATGCCATTAAAGGGCAATGTCGAGACACCGATCAACCCACTGCCGCCTTGATTACCGACTTGAAGCAACATGGACTGTTGGATGATACGCTGATTGTTTGGGGCGGCGAATTCGGTCGTACCATCTACTCGCAAGGAGGCGTGACGGACACCGACTACGGCCGCGACCATCACCCGCGATGTTTTACCGTCCTGCTAGCCGGTGCGGGCATCAAGAAGGGTTTCACCTATGGTGTAACAGATGACTACTGTTACAACATCGTTGAAAGTCCAGTGCACGTCCATGATCTAAATGCCACGATCCTGCACTTGATGGGCGTCGACCACACGCGGTTGACCTACCGTTACCAGGGCCGCGACTTCCGGCTGACCGATATTCACGGACGGGTGGTACAGGAAGTGTTGGTGTAAGCACGTGGATAATTTTCTACGAACGTGCTTTGTGCTTAGCTATGCCTCAGCTGTAGCGCTCCATGATGTCGAAGTGGACCTCGCTCATGGAGAGCCAGAAGTCATTCTTGTACTTGAGGTCGTTGGAGCGAACGATGTTGAGGCTGATCTGCAGACGCTTTAAGGCCGACTCAAATTGGCTCTTCGTGCACAAGAGTTTGTTGACAGCTTTGGTGCGCAGCGGGCCTGTATAGTCGGGTTCCAGACAGATCAGCTGGTAGACTTCCTGTGCCAGTTGGTCTAGCTGGCTGATTGGCCGATAGGCAGCCGGGAAATGCAGCTCACGAAAGTACTGCATCTCCATCAAGACTGCATCGCCGCCAGCTACTTTTCCGTAAAAGATTTCATCCGGATAGGTTTGAGGCAATCGCGTCTTCCAGTCCCAGACGGCCAACACCTTCGGGCTCCATCCACCCGCCTTGGGCTTTTTCTCGGACAAATCGGTATTCGCCCACAGCGAAGGGTGAGGCGACCCGCGGCTGCCGAAGACCGTGCATACCTGCTGGTCGATCACAAACTTGTAAGCCTGGTCAAAGTTCTTAATCAAGAATTCGTTCCGCTGTCTTCGAGGGTTAAGAACATAGTGACCTCAGTAAATTTCAATTGGGACCCCGAGTGTCTCCTTTCGCTCCGCGAAAACAATCCTACGCTCAACATGGACTGTACGAAACTTTTGACTGCCTTTCGCAGAGCGAAAGGAGACTTAGGATTCCACGGTACGCAGAATCTTCTCCATCTTTCGGCCTTTGGCCAGTTCATCGACCAGCTTGTCCAAGTAACGCACCTTCTGGGTCAGTGGATTTTCGATCTCCTCGACACGGTAACCACAAATGACGCCAGTGATTAGGTGAGCATTGGGGTGCAACTTGGCCTGCGCGAAGAACTCTTCAAAAGTTGTGGGGTTCTCGATATGCTTCTTAAGCTTGCGTTCATCGAAGCCGGTCAACCAACGAATTACTTCATGCAGTTCTTCCTGGGTGCGTCCCTTCTTTTCGACCTTGGTCACATAATGGGGATAGACCGATGAGAAAGTCATACTCGCGATACGCTCGTCGTGATTGGCTTTAGTCATGTTGATTAGCTGGTAAAGGACAGATGTAGTGGGCCAAGCGCCACCGGGCTATCTATATTGGGCCATCTATATTGGGACAGCAATTGTAGCCGAATGCAAGAGCCTTGCATGGCAATTTCGGCCCAGCGAAGAGTGACGGACCCGAATTGGTAGACGCGTCCGCATGCGTAGAATCATACGAGCATTCTTGGAAGAATACTGAACGCGTGAAAATTACGGCACAGTCAATTCCAGCGTAGCGGTCGCAATGATTTCGGGATTGAGGCTCGCTTTTTCATAGAGACGGGCAAACGACTTTACCTCTGGCGTATCAACTTTCAGTAATTCCGCGACGTAGCGGCTCGACAACGACTGGAACAGCAAACGCGTCTCGATCTTGTAGCGACCAGTCGGTAGCTGCAGTTGATAGTGAGTGGTATCGGCACCGGGGCCAAAATCGGAATCGTCATCCACGCCGATCGGCCGCGTGGCTGAGGCATGCACGTGTTGAGCGCTCCAGCCCTGCGGCAGTAGTCGATTGTCTTTCTGAAACTGACTGCCTCTGAGCAAAGCAAATGTGAGAACGCCGTCCGTATCCTGCATCAAGGTTTCAAAAATCTGCACTTGCTGAGGACCGGAGATCGTATCGAAGTGCGGTTGAATCGGGCCACTGGCATGTTCCGTTGCCAGCACCCGATCCTCTCCATCCACTATCTGCCCTCTCGGATTGAATCGCCCTGACTGGAAGACTATGGAACCATCCAGGTCACGCACTACGAATTCCAGCCATGCGCGACGCGAAGGGTAAGCCGTCGGAAACTTATGACCCGATATGTTCTCAACTAGCACGGAGACTGTAGTCGTCGCCCCGGCTGTGCGACCGGGCGCGATCGAAAGTTTGGCTGTGTCGCGCTTGAGCATCTTTCGCGAATCTTCAATAACACGCTCGAAGGCCTCAACGGGGGTCGAGAGGTTTAATGACTGACGATTGTCGCGCAGCAACTGCGTCATGAAGACGTTGCCGCCGGCAAATGTGTGTCGGCCATAGGGCTGGCGGGGACGCAGGAATGGGAAGTCCCGGCCGCCTGGATTGTGAGCTAACTTGGCCGAGATCGGCTGGCCATCGACGTCGGTCTGAGGGACGTGGCAACTCTGGCAACTCTTTCCAGTTGCGCGATTCGATTCGACTTCGTCATTAAAAATGGAGTTGCGCCACTCGAGGTAAGGTACCTGTTCGTGCAGATGAGTTTGTGTTGGGCTGCCCTGCTGGTCAAAGCTTTCAGTAATGACGGTGTGACAGGTGGCACACATGGCCGAGCTTAAGATGTGATCCCCTTGGGTTGGTGTGTAACCGACGTGGCGTTGCATGGGCATCGTGACCGGATTGGCATGAGGTCCATAGATCGCGCGCTGGTCGTTGAACTGGAATCCACCTGTAAAGGACTCGTCGGTACCCAAGTTTTCGCTACTGATTTGATGACAAACGGTGCACGAGACACCGTCTTTGCCCAGGTTGGCCTGTGCCTGTTTATCGTGCAGGAAAGCCAGAACTTGACCGTCGGGGCTAGTGGCAATCGGGGCTGCCATGGGCGCGTGACAGCGACTGCAGACCTCTTCAATATGAGGTTTCTGCGACGGTGTAGCCGCAACCTCGGCCGAGACAGCGGCTTTCCAATAAGGATCGACCGCGGAGTTGGCCATCATGGAACCGGACCATAGATCGTATGGAGCCACGTTGCGGCTTTTCAGATCACGCATGGCGCTAGCTGCCTGGGAGAACGAGTGACACAGCGCACAATCGGAGCCCTTGGCGAAATGAACCGCTGGCTCGGGCTGCTTGTGGGCACTCGCGCTCTGCAACGACTGCGATGTTTGGGCGAACGCGTTTGGCAAAACTGCCAACCAAAACAGAATTGTCGTCAGGCCGACGCTAAGTCGGCCCAAGCTTGCCAGTACCTGGCTGCCTTGGCCTTTGGTGGCTACCCCCGCTCGTCGAGTCACAATAATTCCTTCCCAAACATTTACTTGTTAGCGATTCAGCTTACAAGTGCTTTGATCCTGCAGCGTCACAAAAGTTACAATCCTTACGCAAAAGCGCCCTCATGGACGTTTAGCCGCAGCTGGGAACCTGGGACGAGACGTCATATGATGAAGTAGTCATGTCACAGAACCGTGGTTTGCGCGCCACAATTCGCGACAATCGTGAGCCAACCCGTGGTCCACATCCCATGCAGCTCGAGCTGAGCACGAACGATACTTTGACAAAACCAACTGTTCGCAGCCCACGATTCAAATTGTTTTATCTTTTCATGCTTCAATAATCATTGGCGGCGGGCGGAAGACGTCGCGACAATTCAGCATCCTCCAAGAAGCCGCTTGCGGAACCCGATCCATGACCCCACCCGACTGCAGAAATCGAGTTTCCACTGAGCTGAAGAGCTTAGTCGTTTGTTTAATGGGTGGTCATTTGCGTTGGCTCTCAATCGACGTTTCAGAGCAAGGCATCTCGCTGCGCGGCCATTGCGACTCGCTTCGCATCAAGAGCTTGGTTCAAGAGATCGTCACTGAAAGCTCAGGCCTGCAAGTACTTTCAAACGACCTGGTCGTAAGAGACTACCTGGCCGAGACATTGTTAAGTAAGCAGCCCATCGACTTATCATTTTGAACGAGCGTAATCCCAGCCGCATTTGTCCGGACTTCTATCGAACACCCAACTTTTGAACAGCAGCAGGAACCCATGGCATCTCATCCTCGTTTTGAAACGATTTTCCATCCTTCTGACTTCACCCCGGAAAGCGAGATAGCGTTTACTCATGCCTTGAAGTTGGCGCTGGAGAGTAAAGCTCTGCTGCAGATGATGCATGTCGACGACAGCTTTGTGGCGGACTGGCATAGCTTCCCCAGCGTGATGGAGACGCTGGTTCGCTGGAAGATTCTGCCGGCTGGGAGTCCCAGGAGCGCTGTGGCGCACCTTCACTTACGGGTCAGTAAAGCGGTTGCCTCTTGCAATGACCCGGTCAAAGCTTGTACGGACTACTTCGAGGTAAACGAAGTCGACTTAATCGTGCTGTCGGTCCATCAGCGTGATGGCGTGATGCGTTGGCTGGGACCCATGGTTGGCGAGCGCATCTCGCATGGCTCCAAACAAAACACGCTCTTCATCCCAGTGGGACGCGAGGGCTTTGTGTCCTACCAGGATGGCTCGGTGACACTTAATCACATCCTAATTCCAGTCGTGAAAAAACCGCGCGCCGCAGCCGCTGTCCAATTTGTGCAGAAGCTGATCAACAGCCTGAATTTACCCGAGGGCATGGTCACGCTGCTGCATGTCGGTACACCAGAGACCATGCCCACGGTCGAGAGACCTACCGACAACGGCTGGACTTGGAATCAAAACAGAATAGAGGGTGATCGCGCTGAATCGATTGCCAGTTTTGCTCGCGATATTGGTGCACAGTTGATCGTGATGACCACCGACGGCCCCGATCGTTTTTTGGACGGCCTGCGCGGTACAACATCCGAGCGCGTGCTAACCAAATCACACTGCCCAGTCGCCGTTATACCCGTAGATTCGGGCGTTGATTGATTTTGCGTTTTCTCTGCGAACTCCGCGGACTCTGCGTTTCAAAATATTCCTGCTAGTCGCGTAGTTCATTGCCATTCGAACGGTCGGGTTTAGAAGGTTCTCTTTTCCCAACGCAGAGACGCAGAGGATCGCAGAGAAGACCAAAGATCGCCAAAGCATCTAAAGTGCTTTTTTCTTATCGCCCTGGGGTGTCGCCGATTGTACCTGGGTTGATGGCAGGTTTACGATATAGGTCAGCAGATCAATGGCCAGAACCGACTCTGGCGGCAGCGATGGCGGCACTGGTACGAGCGGCGGAGAGTGAATCATGGATCTCTATGAAAAGTATCGTGAGTTAAAACCCAAACGCGCACGTTCGCGTTTCGTTGGCTCGGCAGGTGGCTTGGCGTTTATGGCCGGCGCTGCAATCGCCGGGCAGTGCATGATTTGGATGGGCATGTTTCGACCAGGCACGACTCCTAATGGCGAGATACTCGGCTACTGGCCAGGCTTTCTGTTAGGTGGAGCACTGCTAGGCTTTCCGGCCGCCTACGCCGCCAGAATCTTTTACGATTTCTATTGTGAAGACTAAAAAGCATATGCGTTATCTAGTTTGCTGGCTGATCGTGTGCACGGCCGCTTTGGCAAGGGCACAAGAGTTGCCATCGCTGGCCGTTAGCGATAACAAGCACTTTTTGCAGACGGTCGATGGACAGCCATTCTTCTGGCTGGGCGATACAGCTTGGGAGATTTTTCATCGCACCAGTCGCGAGGAGGCGCTCCAATATTTGGATAACCGCGCGCGGCACCGCTTTAACGTGGTACAAGCTGTTGCGCTGGCCGAGTTCGATGGGCTCAATGCTCCCAACCATTACGGCTTTAAACCTCTGATCGACAACGATCCGGCTCGACCTGACGTCAAAGATGGTCCCGATAACGATTACTGGGATCACGTCGACTATGTCATCGCCCAAGCCAACCAGCGTGGTATGTATGTTGGGCTGTTGCCGACTTGGGGCGACAAGTGGAATAAGAAGTGGGGGCAAGGACCCGAGATCTTCAGTCCGCAGAATGCCGAAGTGTATGCACGTTGGCTGGCCACGCGTTACAAAAACGCTGGTGTCGTTTGGATCCTAGGTGGAGATCGTCCTATCGAGAACGACGAACATAAAGAACTCATGCGGGCGTTTGCCAAGGGATTAACAGTTGGCGACGACGGACGACACCTGATCACCTGGCACCCAGCCGGCGGCACAGGCTCGAGCCAATATTTTCACGCCGAAGATTGGTTGGACTTCAACATGCGTCAGAATGGTCACGCGGCTGAATTCACAGGTCGGTATGACGCAACCCTGCGCGACTACCAGTTGCAACCGACCAAGCCTGTGATCGATGGTGAGCCGATCTACGAAGATCATCCTATATCCTTCGATGCCAACAAACTCGGCCACTCGGTCTCGGCCGATGTGCGGCGAACCTTCTACTGGGATGTCTTTTCAGGGGCGTGTGGGCACACCTATGGTCATCATTCTGTCTGGCAGTTTTGGACCGATGGCCGGCAACCAGTCAACAACCCGCTCATGAACTGGATGACGGCTATCGAACAACCAGGGGCACAACAAATGAAGCATGGTCGAGCCCTGATGGAGTCGCGACCGTATTTCACGCGCATCCCCGACCCTGACATCGTTGTTACCGATCGAGTGGCGACCAGTGTACCAGGCGCGGGCCGCTACCGTTATGTAGCCACTCGCGACAGCGAAGGCACTTACTTGATGGTCTACTGCCCGGTCGGTCGTAGCCTAACCATCGATACATCGCATATCGCCCACACAACGCTCAACGGCTGGTGGTTTGACCCGCGAACTGGCCAATCTCAATCCCTAGGTAGTTTTGAGAATGCTGGCAAGAAGCAGTTCGTACCGCCGACGCCCGGCGAATTGCTCGACTGGGTATTAGTCATCGACGATGCCTCCTGCGGATATCCCGCACCTGGGACCGAGAAGTAGTTGCTTCCAAAATTGCTTTTTGTGTTTTATTTACTGTCATGTTTTCATGAGATCCATCCACCGTCTGGCGACGGTGGCTACTGCCTAGGGCCAGACCATGTCGATAAACACACCGCAGCAAACTGAGTTCTTTCGCACGTTGGCTACCGGTGACACGGCAGCGATCCGAGCTGCCGTCAGTAACGATCCTGGGCTACTCGAGAGCTTTGACTATCGCAACTTTGGAGCGACGCCCCTAACGGCGGCTTGCTTTAGCCATCGACCTGCGGTTGTGGAACTGCTGCTTGAGTTGGGCGCCGATCCCGACAAGAGAAGCGATTGGCATATGGGACCCTGGAGTCCACTGCACTGCGCGATTTTTCGAGGCGACAAACAACTGGCTGAATTTCTGCTCGCGCACGGCGCCACCATAGACGTGCACACGGCCGCTGGACTGGGCGATAGAGATAGCCTCGGCAGTTTGCTAGACGTCAATCCCGAGCGAGTGACGGAAGCGGGCGGAGATGGATGTCATCCGCTGCATTTCGCAGACACAGTCGAAGTTGCTCAGTTGTTGCTCGAGCGCGGGGCGGAAATTGATGCCCGCTGCATCGACCACTTTAGTACCCCAGTTCAATACCTGTGTACGACTCGACCCGAAGTCGCACGTTACCTGCTGTCGGTCGGCGCACAGCCTGATATTTTTGCGGCGGTCAGCTGTGGTGATGATCGGTCAGTAGAGACGCTCTTGCTGGCCGAGCCAAACCTGATCCATGCGCGGATCAATCAAGCGTTCTTTCCGCCTGGCAGCGCGCACGACGTGCATAACATTTTGACTTTTTCAGTTGGACTCGATGCGACTCCACTGCATGCAGCCGCCAAAGGCAATCGCGGCGAGCCTATCAACCAGCTGGTACGTCATGGAATGTCTCCAAATGTTCGTGGCGGCTACGATCAAGGCACATCACTGCACACCTCTGCGTGGAACAACTGCGCGGCCTCGGCCCAGGCTCTGCTGGACAATGGCGCCGACATCGAAGTACGCTCCGGTCACTTGCACAACAACACACCTGCCGGCTGGGCGATTGTGGCCGGCGCGGACGAGGTCTTCGAACTCTTGATGAACCGCGGAGCTCAATGTCACCCTTGGTTTATCGATGATTCTCGCGATGCGTGCACCGGACGTTTTGGTCAAGTCAGTAACGCCACGCTCGAGCAAAGACAACGAATCCACCAGCGGTTGGTCGGCTAAGGAACCATTAGCTGACTCTTCGGGTTGAGGGCATAAACTGCCATTTGCGCCTTGACGAAACGGAACCTGCTGCCTGGTCGAGCTCTTCGAAGTAAGCGTCGCGCTGGTTGTAGACGCTTGAGCTGTCTTCTCCCTGCCCTTCGCCTTCACCAGCAGGATTGGTGTTCAAGCGATTGATCACCAGCAGGGCATCAATAGCCGAAAGTGCACCGTCGCCATTGACGTCTACATACATGACCGGATCGAAGGGCTCGGGCAACTGTGGCGTAAGGACCATACGCACGTTAATGGCATTGATCACCAGCAAAGCATCAAAGGGCGTGACCTGTCCATTGTCATTGACATCCAGCACATTGCGCGGGTTCTGCCAAGGGAATGCGCGATCATCATCGGTGACGGTAATTGCAACTGTCGCCGAACCTAGATATCCATCTGCCCGGGCTACAAGATTGAAAGTCTGTGGACCATCGACCAATGTGTCGTTGACCGCTTGAACTGGGATAGTGACTGACGATTGGCCAGCGGGTATGACAACACTGGCAGGTATGCTGACTTCGCTCGGATCGCCATTGAGCAACGTCACCGTTAGCGCCTGGTCGGTATCTGTGTTACTGCGACTGATGGTTGCCACAGCAGTGCCATTATTCTCGGAAATCGATGATATATCGATGGTGATGCTGAGCGTTTCCAAATCCGTGACTAGCACGCTCGCACTTGCCGCTTGATAACCGTTGGCCGTGGCCATCAGCTGAACGTTCTGCGGTCCATCCAGCAACGTATCATCGACGGATGTGATCGTAAACGAGACCGTTGTTTGACCGGCCGCTATGGTTACTGTTGCTGGTACGGTGGCTTCCGTAGTATCCGAGCTGGCCAGTTGTACAACCAACTCCGACGCCAAGTCACTGTTACTTCGCGTCACCTGGCCAAAGAAGAGACCATTCAGTTCGCTCATCGAGCCTGCATCGAGCTTGATGCTCAACGATTCGAAGTCGGTCACCACCAACGTGGATGTGGCCGACTGGTAACCGCTGGCCGATGCAGACAGATCAACACTCTGCGATCCATCCAACAACGTATCATCCACCGCGTCAATTTTGAAACTGACCGAGGCCTGGCCGGCAGGAATGGTCACTGAAGAAGGGAGGTTCACTTCGGAGACATCCGAACTGGTTAGTTGGACAACCAACTCCGACGTCAGGTCGCTGTTACCGCGCGTCACTTGCACGGAAACCTGACCACCGAGTTCACTCATCGAAGGCGCATCAAGCGTCAGACTCAACGTTTCAAAGTCAGTCACTTCTACTGTGGCGGTACCAGTTTGGTAACCGCTGGCCGATGCGGACAGATCAACACTCTGCGATCCATCCAGTAACGTATCGTCCACCGCCGAGATGATGAAACTGACCGAGGCCTGGCCAGCAGGAATCGTCACTGTGGCTGGTACGCTAACTTCGGACTCATCCGAGCTGGTTAGTTGCACAACCAATTCCGACGTCAGGTCGCTGTTACCGCGCGTCACTTGCACGGAAACCTGACCACCGAGTTCACTCATCGAAGTCGCATCAAGCGTCAGGCTCAACGTTTCAAAGTCGGTTACCTCTACAGTGGCGGTACCAGTTTGATAACCACTGGCCGATGCAGACAGATCAACACTCTGCGATCCATCCAGTAACGTATCGTCCACCGCCGAGATGATGAAACTGACCGAAGCCTGGCCAGCAGGAATCGTCACTGTGGCTGGTACGCTAACTTCGGACTCATCCGAGCCGGTTAGTTGCACAACCAACTCCGACGTCAGGTCACTGTTACCGCGCGTCACTTGCACGGAAACCTGACCACCCAGTTCACTCATCGAAGGCGCATCAAGCGTCAGGCTCAACGTTTCAAAGTCGGTCACTTCCAGGCTGGCACTCGCCGTTTCAAAACCATCGGCGGTGGCAGATAGAATAACGTTTTGCGGACCATCCAACAAAGTATCATCGACCGCGGCGACTTCAAAACTGATCGACGCTTGTCCTGCAGGGATTGTAACTGTTGCCGGGACAACTACTTCGGACTCATCTGAACTGGTCAGTTGCACGACCAATTCTGAATTCAGATCAGTCTTACTACGGGTCAGAGTGGCAGTTGCTCGCCCCGCTTGTTCGCTGATGGAACTCACATCGATGCTCAAGCTCAGCGTGGGAGTGTCATCGACATCTGTAACTTGGATGGTAAATGCGCGGTCGAAAAACAGGCCCAGCGGATCGGCCGCTCGAACCGTCACCGTACGACTGTCCCCAGCTTCGAAATCCAGGCCAACTGGACCGACCCTCAACTGGTTACCGACAATCTGAAACTGGGCACCGTCTCCGCCTGGCACGATGGTAAAGGTCAATACATCGTTTCGATTGGGATCCAGTGCGGACAATAGTCCGATGGTCGCTCCGGCCAAGTTTTCTGCAACCGTATTGGCACTCAGCGTCAATTGTTCGGGGAAGTCATTTTCTTCGAAGCCTGGCGTACCGCGGAGCACATAACTTGCACGCCAATTGCTGGCATCGTTGTACTCGCGGTTGGTCCAGCGGGCGGTCAACGAGTAACCACCGCCGTCTGGTGTAGTTGGCCACGGAGCAGCATCGTCATAGGTAAAGGACTGGATCGGTTCACCAGCCGCATCGAGTACCGTAATTAATTCACCACCGTTGCTGAGATTGGTGCCTGATACTGCATAGCTACCTGCCAGCAACGGCTGATCGCCGTAGCGAGCCCGAAACGCAACTTCGTTTCTGGCCACCACCACGATCTGCCCCGGGTTTAGGAATGAGACCCTACCTGAGTTGAAATCGAAGGTGATTCCCGACGAGAAACGGACACCCTGCAAACTGATGGGTTCGTTTCCAACGTTACGAAATTCCACGAATTCGAATTCTTCCTTGTCCAGCGCCGGTTCGGTACCGGTGGGTGCAGGTGGATTGTACATCAGTTCAGTGATAGCCAGGTTGCTGGCATCAGCCGGCACCGCCGTGTTGAACTCAGCCACATTCTTGGCTGACCACACACTACCATTAAGTGCGCGGGCGGTGATGGTGGCTGAACTATCGATCGATATCCCTGGGTTTGTTTGTCGGCTGGCCACCAAACTGGCATCGAAACTAATGTCGCTGCTGTTGGCGTCCGACTGATGAATCTCAACAGCGATAACATTGTTGCCTTCAACCAAGCGGCTGCCATCGATCGTGTACTCGAAGAAGGTCGATTCGTCTGTGCCACCAACAGCGGTGATCGCCAACGTGCTGGCCGTGATTGGACCGGCGGGCAGATTGCTGCGGAGAACTTCTTGACCGTTGATATATACCACCGCCCCGTCGTCTCTCTTCAGTCGCAAAGTCAGCGAGGTAATGGCACTCGGATCAGCCACCGTAAAGCTCTTGCGGAAGTAGGTAGTTATATGCTTATTAGCTGCATCGGGGCCAAAGCTGACGACGGTCGCTTCATCACCATCGCCATAACCCAGCTCGGCATTGCCGCTGCTCCACGATGAATCATCGAATCCGCCAGCTTGCCAGGCGGTGCCTACATTCGAGCCTTGATCAAAGTAGCGCCACGCGGATCCCTCGGCGACCAAGGTCTCTAGCGTGCCACTTGGATCGTAAACCACAGCGTTCGGATTGATCTCGCCACCTTGCAAGCGTGGGTCCGAGCCATCGAGGGTGTAATACACCAGACCTTGGTCGGCTCCAAATCGCAGGTTACTACCAGCCGTTATTTGTCCGCCGAAAGACAACGCACCATTGACGATAAATGTCGGCGCATTGACGGCTGGGAATAGACCGTTGGACCGCCATTGGTTCAAGACGATATTGCCTCGCTCGACCAGGTAGGTATCTCGCACAGCGGCCACTGCGCTCAGCCAATCGCTGCGATCGAGTGGATCATCAGGGCGTTTGGCATCGCCCCAGCGCGCCGCTTCAGCGATGATCGCCTGGTCCAGTTGATCAACATGGTTTTGATAACGCGCCTGGTTAGCAGCCACCGTCAAGGCACCATTGCCAAAGAATGATTCTTGAACTTTATCCGCAAAGCGTAAGCGATACTCGGCGTTTTCCATGAGCCGCTGATGTAGCCACTGCGGATTGAAATGGCGGAACTCTGCTCCCGCGGGGTAAGGTCCATTGCGGTTTTCGTTCAGTCCCCAGGGCAGCAACGAATGTTCAGAGTCGTGGAGGAAGAATTTAAAGCCGGCTCTACCAGTTCGATCTCGGACCGCGAAAAAGTTGTTGATCGCCTGGTTGCCCAGGAAATTTGAAATTGGTGCATCCAAGTTGCCACCGTAGAAGATGTTGATCATGTAGACGATCAGGTTATCAACATCCAGCAGCGATTCGAAATCGAGATTCTCGGACCCGTCGAGATTCTTACCCTGCACTTTCATGTAATCGGCATTGCTTACGAAACCGCCGTTGGCTGCTTCCCATAGCCGACGATAGGCCTGGTCGTTACCATCGGTAGCATAAATTTCATAAGGTCCGGCTTCCGGTTTTAATACGTCGTAGTCCGACGCTGCACCACCGAAGTAGCTGGCCGCATATTCGGCGTCGGTTCGTTCTTGAGTCTGATACAAGCCCCAGTATTGACCGTTAATATAGAGGTGGTACCAGTTGCTGAGAGACGAGGGTTGCCCCATCGCCCGCTGAGCTTCGCGATTGAAGATGTCGGATATAAAAGTATTGTTTGGATCTCCACCGAAACTCCACGAGTAGTTTTGCGCGGTTCTAAGATCCATCTTTTCAAAGCTCTGCGCACCGGTGGTGCCAAACAGCGGATAGTTCAAACTGCTGTCGCCGTATTCGCCGCGGAAAAAGAATCGGAACGAATGCTTGGGATTGTCGCCGCTACGGCTGTAACCACCACGAATGCGCACGCCGGCATTTACTTGGAAGCCAGGCGTGCCATCGGGATTCAATAACTCCAGCGATGCCGGCCGTTCCCATTCACGACCATCTCCATAGGCATTCCCATAAATGCCCGTTTGCGGATCAAACAAGTTTGCAAGGTCCGTTGTCAAGGCAAGCGATGGAATCGCCAAGAGCGCGTCCTGCACCACCTGCGCACCGTAAAGCGCGACGATATCCGGATCAACGCCATAGTCAACTACGTTGTTTCCCCAAGAACTGGGCCAACCCTCAGGCGGTGCACCTGTTGGTGATTGCTGGATGACATCCGCCACGAAGATGTAAGACCGACTGATCGATGGTAGCGACACATAATCGGTCAGAAACGCGGCAGAACGCAGTGTCAGCGTACCCGATACTTGAATTGGTTCAGAGTAGATCAAACCATTGGTGGACGTTGGAGTGCTGCCATCGATCGTGTAGCGAATCGTGGCACCGGGAGTCGTAGTGGCGAGGACTACCGAAAAAGGACTCGAATAAAAGCCACCAGCCACACTCGCAGTTACTCGCTCCACGACACCCAGAAACGCAGTGGTATTCACCTCGTTGGGAGAAGGTGTCGCAAAGTATCGGGCAGGATTGGTTTCAACACTGATAGTCCGCAATTCAGTTTGAATCAGAAAGCTCTCATCAATGCTGGATGAGTTCAACCCTTGGATGGCCAAAATATTTTGGCCGGCAACCAATAGCCCGAGTGAGTCGGTCAGACTGATCGCTTCTTCCACTTCCACTTGCGCTAAGGTGCGATCAAGAACCGCGCTGGAGTTGTAGCTCAAGCTGGAAGGCGCATTGCGTCGCGCAACTTCGACTCCATTCAAGTAGGCTACGAAACCATCGTCGTAGCGCATCCTCAATACTAATGATTCGTAGCTGGCTGGATTGGTGGCAGTAAAGGGAATGCGAATGTAGATAGAGGCATTAGTACCCAGCATCTGGCTTTCCAGGCTCGTATTGACTGGCAATCCATGAAACGCGGGTAAACCACCGTTGGCCACATCACCAACCAGATCAAATGCTCCTCCATCAAACGCGGACCACGAACCTGGCGCAGCAAAAAACTCGACGGAGGCGCCACCGCCACGCTCATACATGATCAGCGTAGCTTGCCAGGCCCCAGCGGTCGGAATGTTGAAAGTCGCCAACGTATCATCCGCACCGCGTGGATTGAAGAACTCCGACTCAAAGACAACTCCATTGTTCTCGAGCCTCAACGAAAAGCCATCGTCACTATTGACACCAAAGGTCCACTCACCCGCCGATGGTATTTGAATGGATGAGACAGCCTGTATCACGAAATCGTCGATGTCATCGCCGATCGATTGCGTAGGGAAGGGCAGTTCGTTTCCAAAATGCCCGCTACCGCCGTTGGCAAGATAATTCACCACCGGCGCGGACGAGTCGACTTTGAGCGCATGTTTAGTTACGTCGGTCAGGACATCGCGGGCCGCATCCAGATCGCCCACAATGACATTAGACTTGATGTAAGTAACATCAAAGCCTAATTCCTCAACACCAAATCCAAAGGTTAACTGACCAGCGGTCCAACCGCTGGCATCGAAGGACGGCTGAGTCCAGGTGTTACCCAAGCTGCCATCGGTCGGCACCAGCACTTGCGCGGAACTGCCATCTTGAATCAGAACCGAGCTATCAAAGACAGCCCCATACGAGATATTCGAAACCTGCGGCGGAAACGTAGGCGCAAACTCGCTCGAGATCGCACCGTCGGGTTGGACCAGTGCCAAATACTCTCCACCTGTCGAGAGTCTGAAGTTGGTGTGCAGTTCCGAACCGGGCACCGCGCGGTCTTTTCCAGAAGCGAAGACCGTCAAGAAATCGTTGGCCCCAATGGTCACCGCGGGCAAACGCCACTCGTTCATGTCGCCAGCGTTATCGGTCAGGTGCCAACCGTCGAGGTTGATCGCGTTAGAACTCGTGTTGTACAGTTCGATCCAGTCGCTGGAATCACCGTCGCTATCGGCCAGTCCCCCGCTGTTGGCTGCCAAGATCTCCGAGATGATCACCGAGCCGTCCATGACCATCCGCGGCTCGAGAGTTTCTAGAATCGCTCGGCGAAACGCGGCTGCTCCACGCTGGTGGGTGGATCGCATTAGCAATTGCGGGGAGCGGCGATGGAACCTGGAACGCAACGAATCCAGAGACGAAAAAAGCCTCATCGGACGTGGACCTTTGCCGGCAAGAAAATTCTTGAGGAGTGAGTTGGAAGAGTTGGTGTGATGATAAACCAGCACTTCACTCGCAGAAAGCGGCAACTTCGCTAAAACTTAACAAAAGACTTACAAACTAATGCGATGTTGACTTAGGGCTTCTCGGTGCCAAGCGGAGAGATGGTCGGGAACGACCTAACGTTTGAACAGGCTTCGGTACGGTTGGGTTAGGACATCAACCTTGGAGTGCGGTGCCATGTGGCACCGCTTTGATGTAACTAAAGTCTTCAGCCGCAGCCTGAGTCGCTCTGAACGCCCGAATCACCTTGTTCGCGCAGGCTGCGGCAAAGTTGGGTTACTACATCAAAGCTGCGGCTAACGCCGCAGTACTCCAAGAAGTCAACCTTGGAGTGCGGTGCCATGTGGCACCGCTTTGATGTAACTAAAGTCTTCAGCCGCAGCCTGAGTCGCTCTGAAAGCCCGAATCACCTTGTTCGCGCAGGCTGCGGCAAAGTTGGGTTACTACATCAAAGCTGCGGCTAACGCCGCAGCACTCCAAGGCGACTCAGATCAGGGGGCGGCTACTCGTTTTAGACGCGACATGTGTTCAGCCAGCAACTCTTCGAAGTCCCACATGCCATCTGCGTTGGGGTCTGCAGGGTGAACGCGGCCGGAGTAGGTTTCAATTTCGCTCGTTGACAACTGGCCATCGCCATCGCTGTCTGCCAGTTCCTGGCGAAAGCGAACTGTATCGCGAGCCTGCAATTGTTGGGCCGCGCTATCCGGCACGATGGTATCGTTCAGTAGCACTGAGATCACGTTATAGATATGGTGTGCGGTCCACGCCAACTCAGGGGCTTCATTCCAAGGCGCCACCAAGAAACTCCGATTGCCACTCCAGGACGCGCGAGCGATCCATTCACGCTTCTTTAGGGCAAGCTGGCGCAGTGGCTCACGACCGGCGATGCAACGTTCCAGCAGTTCCTTCAGCTCGACATCCAATTGACCCGCCAGTTCCAAGCGTTTTATCAGGGCCAGGTAACTCAACACCTCGGAGTTGACGTAGCGCAGACCTCGCAGCGGCGCGGGTAGGTCCTCTTGTGAATGGAAGACATCGTAGCTGGCTGGTATCTCGTTGGTCTGCCACTCCAAGATTCGCTTGGATTCGTCGGGCAAGCGTCCAAATAGTTTGTCATCAGCCTGTTTGAGCAGCCTCTGCAAGTGCGTGCGAATGATGGGCACCAGTTCTTCACGCCAGCGCTCAACAAACGGGCCGGTCGTTGCCAGGCGAAAGGCCGCACGGGTCGACAACTCGGGAGATGCGGCGGGATCGACCAGCACTTGTTTGGCATGCACAGCGATCACTTCTTCAAGCACCAGTCGGCCGGAAAAAGAACTTGGATTTGAAAACCACCGCAAATCGCCACTTGGATCCAACTTCATCAGTGACACAGGGCCTAAATGAGTTTGATCCAGGATGCGTTTTACAGCCACTCGACTGTAGATCTGCGCCCAGCGCCTGTTGGCTGATAACTCGCGGCGCAAATATTCTTGCCACAGCAAAGCGGTATCGGGACCAAACTTACTCAATGGTCCAGCGGCGAACTCTTGACTTAACATCCGTTCCAAGATCTCGGGCCCATACTTGCCTTCGGTACTACTTCCGCGCTGATTGTACTGAGCCAGTCCCGCCATCCACCGCGCGGTCCAGCGATCTTCGCCAGTCAATAGCTCCGCACAAACAATTTGCAGAAAGCGATCGCGGGGATTGCAACGCGACAAACAATACAGAAGCAGCGTTTCGGCCGACGGTTGGCTATCTTCATTAGCATCTGATCCACGCAGTCGCCCGAGAATCGTTGTACTCGGCGCGGGCTGGTAATCCCAAGTGCGAGCGGCCGCCAGCAGTCTGGCTGTGGCAGCGGGGCCAAAGGTTTCGTCGATTGAACTAACCAACGCATTCAAACACTTCATGCGGTCTTGATAAGTCGTGGCTTTTTCAAGCATGTTCAACCAATCGTCGACGTTGGAAGTGCTCGCCGACTCTTGTTTGTCACCAGCCACAGCGACCTGCGCAGGTTCAATTGCAGGCTTGACAGTGCCGGCCTTTGCTTCAGCGATTTTCGATGTAGTTTCCGTGGCCGGCGCCTGCTGGAGTTGATTGAGCCGAAACTGCGCACAGGCGGCCAGGCTGCCTAACAATAGCTGCGGCTGCGGAATATTGATGTTCTCGCCAGCTGCCCCCGCGAGCGTGGCGCGGAGATCGGACAATCTTCCCCGCAAGGAACCCAGCGGACGTTGATCTAGCCGGACTTGAATCGCGCGACTTTCGTGTCCCGACATCTTATGTAGTTGCTCGATGGCCTGCTTGAGAAGTTCCGTCGACTCCGCTTCATTGGAGATGAGGTTCAGGAGCAGCTTGAATTCGCAATCCGGTACCATAAACGATGGCAACTTCAGATTGATTTCTGCACTCTTGGCAATGGTCAGTTCAACGGCGTTTGTCTTGACTTCGTAGGTGGTCATCAGCCGAGGCTTCTCCAAGAGCAACTTGGCGAGGCGTGTGCGAATGGCTGGCTGGATGTCGGGCACAACTGCATCTTGCAGCACCAAGGCCGCCAGCACGACCAAATGCGGAGGTGATTCCTGATTCAGTAGCGTCTCGCGAGCGCGTCGCTCGATCACTGCTATGCCGTTGGTAGTGAGTCGAGCAACCAGCTGCGTAAACCAATACTCGTTGGTGATTTTAGGTGAAGTATCAAGTATCTCGAGCGGGTCGCGTCGAAAGGGAGACGTTGGGTCACTAGGCTCTGACGGTCGGAGCATTTGACGATAGAGCGGTCGTCCAGCAAAGACCATCAAGTAATCGGCCGCTGCCTCGACTAGGTGCGCATCTTCTTGTTTGGTGCCGGTAACAATATCGATTGCATAGGAGGCCACTCCCGGGTCGAGCCGCCTGGAAAGCAAAGCCGAGATCGTCTCCCGGGTCAGGATCATTCGCTTCCAGGGCACGTCATTACCCGCCAACTGCTGCTGCACGTAGATGAACTCTGGAAGCCCCCCCAGTCGCGACAAAACATTGAAGGCCACGTTGACGTTTGGCAGCTGCACGAACTTGTACAAGTCAGCTTTATCACGGACCTTGGCGGCCTCGGACTGCAAGGACTTTTCTATGATCGGAATGGCGGATGTCTCGTCGACCGCGGTGGCCTGACCGTTAGCAACCTGGTCCATCAGTTTTTCGATCGCACTCAGGGCCATGAGCTGATCCGACGAATCTTTGCTTCGCTGTAAGATACTGAGCCACTGCTGAAAATTCAGTCCACTGACCGTTGGCTGTACAGGATTACCATTTGTTTCCGGAGCAGTAGCGATCTGTGGATTAATCGCCGACAGCGCCGCATGCGTCGCTTCTTCCACCGTCATGGAGGGCGGAGAAACTCCATTGGGCTTCTCATCCCGCACCACTTGTTTGACAGTCGCCACGATGGTTTGACCATTGCGAACTATGAAACTCTCTTTGTCGATGCTGACTTGATCGCTGGGCGCATCGATGACGATCTCGTATTGGTCGGCACTCAAACGAGTCGTGGTAGTGCCTGGTTGAATGGTCAGCTCTTTTACTGTTTTATTATCGCGCCGCAATTGGACATGGATATCTGCGACGTCCGATTGAATCACCAGCTGACCTTTTTGTAGTTCCAGCGTGACGAGCACTCCGGCCAGAATCATGAGCGGCACTGCGGCGGCAGCCCACAGCCACTTGCCTAGGCGCGACGGCGGTATCGGCGGCAACTCTGGCGCGGTGCGTGCTGCTTTACTTTGTGCTAGTGGATCGTTGGCTTGTTGATCGTACTCAGGTGCAAGTGGCTGATCGACAATCGCTTCGGCGTTCGCGAAGAGGCCTGTCAGATCATGCCCGGCACAGAAGGGCTCAAGGGCCGCAGCCACGTGAGCTGCACTGGCTGGTCGCTCGGTGATTTGACGATGGAGCAAGCTGGCAACCAGTTGCACCAATGCCGGCGGAGCGTCGCTGCGCAGCGATGATAACGTAGGTGCACTCTGCGAACCGAGCAACCGCACTTTCTCCAGCAGTGTCATGTTCGGCGAAGCGGCCAGCGGTGGACGACCTGTTAACAAACGAAAGAGCGTCGCTCCCAGCGCATATAAATCCGCGCGATAGTCGACGCCGTCGTTGCGTTCCGCTTGTTCTGGCGCCATGTAGTCGAGCGTACCCATCAGTTGCCCAACGGTGGTCAATTCAATAGCCGACTCGTTCAGCAAGTTCCACTGGGCCAAACCAAAGTCGAGGATCTTCACGCGGCCTTGTCGATCGAGCATCAAGTTCGAAGGCTTGATATCGCGATGCACGATGCCGGCGGCGTGCGCATGCGAGAGACCTTGCGCGACCAGGCGAATGAGTTCGCAAGCATCGGCCATAGCCAACGGGCCCGTCGCTTTGGCCAGACGGCTCAGGTCGATACCATCGATGTACTCCATCACCAGGTAATGCGTACCATTCTCTTGCCCTGCGTCGGTGGCCGAGACGATCGTGGGATGATTGAGCCGACCGGCGGCTCGCATCTCGCGTTGAAAACGCGAGATGAGGTTGTCAGCATCCAGTCCCGAGTGGCCGGGGCGCGGAAAGAGCAGCTTGACGGCGACCTGTTTGTCGAGGCTAGTATGCCTGGCCAAAAAGACTTGCCCCATGCCGCCGCGTCCCAGCGACTTGAGCAGTTCATAGGCTCCGATTTGGGCCGGTTTTTGCAGTGGGTTTGCAGGCAACATTGGCGGCTGAGAGAGCACTCGAGCGGCCGCGATGGCGCGTTGGACGACACTCGGTGAATCGCCCAACCCCGATTTTACTTGACTTTCTGCGACTGCCAGCTCTCGCATTGACTCCAGCAACGTATCGGGGTCCGACTCCAATTGCAGGACAGTTTGTTCGCACGCGACGCAGACGGACAAATGTTCTTCGATCTGTCCCGTTTGATCGTCCGCAATTGTGCCGCTCAAGTATCGCTTGAGCGTCTCGCGTGGCAAGCATGTCGCAGTTACCATCATTTACACTCTCCCACAGAGTATTCGCTATCTTAGTCGTTCACCCCTAAGAAAACGAAAGTAGTGTGACACAAAAGCGGGTATAGCGGACGCACTCCACCTACATCGTTTAACCCGTGGCCGAAGGCCAGGCAAACGGAGGAGTGGTTTTCGCATGGCTCAGTCATTCCGTTAAGCGATTAGAGCACCCGCGTGTTAGCACACTTGGTTAGAGGGTGCACCTCGCCTGACGGCTACATCGTTTAACCCGTGGCCGAAGGCTAGGCAAACGGAGGAGTGGTTTTCGCATGGCTTAGTCATTCCGTTAAGCGATTAGAGCACCCGCGTGTTAGCACAGTTGGTTAGAGGGTGCACCTCGCCTGACGGCTACGGGTTAAACGATGAGCCGCCAGGCTAGGCAAACGGAGGAGTGGTTTTCGCATGGCTCAGTCATTCCGTTAAGCGATTAGAGCACCCGCGTGTTAGCACAGTTGGTTAGAGGGTGCACCTCGCCTAACGGCTACGGGTTAAACGATGGGCCGCTGGCTCTGCCGACGATTGTTGGGTTATGATAAGCCTTGACGACTGCCGCTACGATGTTTGTGAGATGGTTCTTCCGGAGAGGCGATGACTACTGCGACTCGACTTAGCTTACTGGATCGCGCCCGGTTGCGGGACGAGCAGGCTTGGGCGGAGCTGGTTGATCTGTATAGTCCGCTGATGGTCGCCTGGTGCCGGCGGCTGAAAGTTTCACCGGAAGCAACTGCCGACTGTATTCAAGATGTATTCGCTGCGGTGGCCCGTTCGTTGGATACTTATCATCCGACAACAAGTAGTGGCTCGTTTCGCGGTTGGTTGTGGATGATCACCCGCAACAAACTGCGCGATGCAGCCCGGCGCGAAGCTCGGCATGCCAGCCCGATCGGTGGTAGTACCGCTCTGGTCCGTTTGCAGCATTTGCCTGACGAATTGGCCCTCGATATACCCGACGACCAGCCCAGCCAAAAAGAAGACCTGCAGCAACTCACGTTAGCTGCATTGAAACAAATCGAAGCCAGTATCCAGCCGCAAACATGGCAAGCCTTTTGGCGCTCAGTAGTCGACGGTCAGTCCACTGCCCGCGTGTGCGAAGAATTATCGATGTCCCCGGCCGCCGTGCGCCAAGCCCGTTGTCGAGTACTCAATCGCCTCCGCCAACAACTAGGCGACAGCCTAACGTAATGCGTCAAGCGAATCGTATCGCCTAACGGCTACATCGTTTAACCCGTAGCCGCCAGGCTAGGCAAACGAAGGAGTGGTTTTTGCGTGGCTGAGTGATTCAATTAAGCGATTAAGTCGCTCCCTTAATAGCACAGTTGGTTAGAGGGTGCACCTCGCCTGACGGCTACATCGTTTAACCCGTGGCCGAAGGCTAGGCAAACGGAGGAGTGGTTTTTGCGTGGCTGAGTGATTCAATTAAGCGATTAAGTCGCTCCCTTAATAGCACAGTTGGTTAGAGGGTTCTCCTCGCCTGACGGCTACGGGTTAAACGATGGGCCGAAGGCTTGGCAAACGGAGGAGTGGTTTCGCATGGCTGAGTCATTCCGTTAAGCGATTAGAGCACCCGCGTGTTAGCACAGTTGGTTAGAGGGTGCACCTCGCCTGGCGGCTACGGGTTAAACGATGGGCGGCGGGCAAAACGCGGTAGTGCTTCTACGTGACCCAGGCACTGGCTTCTTTGACGGCGGTTTGAAACGAGACGTCATCCAATCCCAGTTGATGTTGAGCTTCCAAGAGCGAGCGCATGCGTTTGGGGCTGATTTGTCCTTCGGCGCCGGCGACGGCGAACATGGCTTGGACCGACATCAGCTTCTGATCGTATGTCATACCACTAGAGGCGATGCCCAAGTAACGTGCGGCGTTGATGCGCAAGCTGATGACTTCACGGCAGGTACGTTCCAGGTCCGCCCGCGGCAGCTCGCGGCGCAGCATGCCTTGGTAGACGCGCTGGCCCATATTCAGTTCCGCTTCGGTCACATAATCGTCTTCGACAATCATCAGCGCAATTAAACGCAGCAGTTCATCATCGAAGGTACTCGACTCCTCCAGCGAATTGGAACTGCCGTCCGCACCGTTTTGCGCAGCCACCAACACATTGGGTTCAAAGCGTTCGCGGCAGCCACGGCAAATCACAAACTCGCGCAAGCCCCCGATGGGCAAAACGGGAATGAAGTACAGTGTCAGAAACGGTCGAGCAATTTTGCGTTGATACGACTTGGACGAACCACACTTCGGGCAAAGAAAGTCGCCACGCTCTATCGTACTGCCCCATTCCATCGAGCCAATTACCAGCATCAATCCACCTCAATCGCTTCTTCTATTCTAGTAGTCTTCCAGTTGCAGTCGCCATTCAGGTTATCGCGATCAACATAATCGTTAACTTCGCCTGGCCGTATGGAGCATTCGCTCGCCTTCCGTACCCATAAGCCCTAAGGACAAGCTAACTTTTCGATGAGTCAGGAGACTTTGGGGCTTTTTCGCACGAGAATTCAGCATGTCAATCAATCTGATTTCTAATTTAACGGGTCATCCAGCCAGCTGGCGACGCTGCTGGGCGTTTGCCATTGCATCGCTATCCTTGCTGACAATTGGTTGGGTAACAGAAACTTCGTCCAGTGATCCGCGCGACGCTCGAGTCGACATTCCGCTGCGTCCCGAATTGGTCGTTGGCACCGAAGCCTGTGCCAAGTGCCATGCCGCCGAAATCAATGTCTGGAAACAAACTCCGCACCACGAAACATTTTTAACGTTGCATCGCAAACCGCAAGCTCAGGAAATCGCCAACAAGCTCGGAATCAGCTCGTTCAAGCATGATTCGGCTTGCATCAAGTGTCACTATTCTATGCAAGAACAATCCTCCGGGTTGGAACCTATCGCAGGTGTTTCTTGCGAATCCTGCCATGGCGCAGCCAAGAACTGGGTGGACATTCACCACGAGTACGGCGGACAAGGCGTCAAACGCGAACAAGAGTCGCCTGAACACCGCCATGCACGGCTGGTTTCGAGTATCGAAAAGGGCATGCGGAATCCAGAAAACGTATACCTGGTCGCGCAAAGCTGCTATCGCTGCCACACGGTTCCCGACGAACGCCTGGTCAACGTCGGTGGTCACGTCGCCGGCAGCCTCAATTTCGAATTAGTCGCCTGGTCACAAGGCAAGATTCGCCACAACTTCGTGCGTTCCGATGGGAAACTGAATGACCCCAGCTCCGCTGCACGTCTGCGCGTCATGTTTGTCGCAGGCATGATCGCCGATCTGGAATTCAGTTTGCGTGCGACAGCAGAAGCGACCGTCAAACAGACCTTCGGTACCACTAACGCTGGTCGAGCCTCCCGCGCCTCTAAACGGCTGGCCGCCGCTCAAGAGAAGTTGAATCAACCAGTAGTGGCGGAAATTCTGACTGCTTTTCAAGGCGTGCAGCTGAAGTTGAATAACCGCGACCAACTACTTTCGGTAGCCGATTCGATAGCGACATTAGGCGTGCAATTCGCCGCCACCGTTAGCGGCGACGAGCTGGCCGCCATGGACGAGTTTATTCCGAAGTCCGATCAGTGGAAGTGATCGCCGTCTTCGGCTCTTTCACATCATAATCCAGTAACGCGGCTCGGTTGGTTTGAGCCAATGCGGCCTGGTGACACAGCGACAAGCGGCGATCGATCTCGGTCAGCAATTCTTGGTCGTCCAGTGCCGCAACTTCCTCAGGCATGATGCGCGGCGCGATATAGACGCACAGCGGCGCATACACAGGAACTTTCGAACCACGTTTCAACGCATGGAACGCGCCGGTCACAGCCACTGGCACTAGTGGCACCGCGCCCCGCCGGGCTAGCGATATGAAACCAGGCTTGAGCTCCGCAGGATATCCTGTGCTGGTGCGCGTGCCTTCGGGAAAGATCAGGACCTTGTGCCCCGCCTTGAGCCGCTTGAGCGTCTCCTTTAGACCGGCCAAGCCACCGCCTTCGCGATCGATCTCAATCGCATTAAGCGCGCGGATCAGGGAAGCGAACACTCGGCTCTTAAACAGTGTCTTGCGGGCCAGGAAACACATCTCGGTGTTATCCATGATGCCCACCATCACTGGATCGAGCGAACTTTGGTGGGTCGACAGGACAAGCGCAGCCCCATCGAAGAACAGATTGTGCCGACCGATGCAGCGCAAGTCATAAGCGGTGACTCCGACGACGCGCGATAGTCCGCGGACCACGCTGTAGATCATGCGGTCGCGTATCGAACGCGACGCTACTGTCACTTTCCTCTCACTCATCAATGGCTTTCAGCATGAGGTGCCACAGGCTTCCAACTTGTGTCACAGTGGGTGGCTAACTTGCTTTGCACTATGGCCACCAGCGTATCCACTACTTGATCAAGCGTCATGCCATCGGTCGTCACAACTTGCGCATCATCCGCAATTTTCAAGCCACCGAATGGGCGCCGGTAATCTTCTTGATCGCGCTGTTGTTGCTGAGCCAGAACATCATCCAAGCAGGTGGCGATGCCTTTGGTCTGCAACTCTTCGCAGCGCCTACGCGCCCGCTCGTCGTCACTGGCCGTCAAGAAGATCTTGCAAGGCGAGTCGTAGAAGACCACCGTGCCTTGATCACGTCCCTCGGTGACGACCAGTTTCCCCTGAGCCCATGATCGCTGCAGTTGGCTTAGCTGATCACGCACCAAACGATTGTCAGCGATCGCACCAATGGAAGCCGACACCGCGGGCGCGCGAATGGCCTCGGTTACATCCTCGTCACCCATCAGCACTCGTTCACCATCCAGGTTGATAGTCAAGCCTCCCGCCAGTTGGGCGACGGCTGTCCTATCGTTGGTCTGGATGCCGCCGCGCAGTACCGCTAACGTCACGCAACGATACATGGCTCCGGTGTCGAGAAATTGAAAGCCCAGCCGCTGAGCCAGCACGCGCGATGCGGTGCTTTTTCCAGCACCGGCCGGTCCATCGATGGCCACTACAAAACTGGTGACACCCAGTTGGCCTGAAGGACTTGGAAGGCTTGATTGCATGTCGATCCGCCGCCGCTCAGCCGGCGGCCTAAGTATTCGTTGATTTGGCACTTGGGTTTCTCCACACCTGTTGTGCCTATTCTAACTGAAAATCGTCAGGCCACTACCTCCTTGATCACCTGGCCATAGACATCGGTCAAACGAAAATCGCGGGCTGCATATCTGAACGTCAAACGTTCGTGGTCGAAGCCGAGCAAATGCAGGATCGTGGCGTGCAAGTCATGCACACTGGTGGGGTTCTCGGCGGCTTTGAACCCGAAATCATCGGTCGCACCATAGACCGTTCCGCCTTTGACTCCACCGCCGGCTAGCCAGACGCTAAATCCCCAGTGGTTGTGATCCCGTCCCAATTGCGACTTTCCATCGGCGCCTAACTCCACCGTAGGCGTTCGACCAAACTCGCCGCCCCAAATGATCAACGTATCGTCGAACATGCCTCGCTGTTTCAGGTCCGTCATCAAAGCCGCAATGGGCCCGTCGATCTCAGATGATAACTTACGATGGTTGGCTTCGATCTGACCATGATTGTCCCACGGCTGACCGGCACCATGCCACAGTTGCACATAGCGTACGCCGCGTTCCAACAAACGCCGAGCGATCAAGGTTTGCCGACCATGGACACCTGAGCCATACATCTCTTGAATGTATTGCGGCTCGCGCGAGATATCGAACGCTTCTTCAGCTTCGCTCTGCATGCGAAATGCGAGTTCGAAGCTTTTGATGCGCGACTCCAATCGCGGGTCGCTGCGCGTTTGACGATGCTCGGCATTAAGCTGCTGCAGCAGATCCAATTGCCGACGTTGCATGGCTGCCGTAGCGTGGCCCGAGCGAATGTTTTCAATCAGCTTGGGTAACTCGCGATGTTGCGAATCGACAAAGGTGCCTTGATAGATGCCCGGTAAGAAACCAGATTGCCAGTTCTCCGCATCTTTGATTGGGTAACCGCCGGGGCACATGGCCACAAAGCCCGGTAGATTTTGATTTTCGGCTCCCAAGCCGTACAACATCCAAGCTCCAACGCTTGGACGCGGCTGCACGGAATCGCCGCAGTTCATCAACATCAGCGAGGGTTCATGATTGGGAACTTGCGCAACCATCGAGCGGATGATTGCCATGTCATCGATATGTTCAGCGGTTTTGGCAAACAGTTCGCTGACTTCGATGCCGCTTTGTCCATACTTGCGAAACTTGAACGGCGAAGGAAAAGCCGCACCTGTTTTGCGTTCGGTGGTCAGGTTCTGAGGCACCGGTTTATCGGCATACTTTTCCAGTGCCGGTTTGTAGTCGAATGTATCCACATGCGATGGGCCGCCGTTGAGGAAAAAGTGAATGACCCGTTTGGCCCTGGGCACAAAGTGCGGCAGCTTGGGAGCCAACGTCGCTTCCGGCTGGCTGGCGGCGCGATCTGCGGCTGACACCAGGTCGTTGCCCATCAAGCCAGCCAGGCCGAGTGCGCCGAGCCCCATGCCACTGCGAGCCAACATATCCCGACGGTTTATTGAAAACATGTTTTACTCCAAAGTGTAAACGCCCCGGTCACCTCTCCACGCGCAGCGTGGGGAGGTCGGAGCACGCGCTAGCGTAGCTCCGGGAGGGGTGAGTCCTATATGTTAAATCCAACGTAATGCAGGCCCCCTCCCGCAGACTTCGGCTAAACGCCTCGTCTGCGACCTCCCCCAGCTTCGCCGGGGGAGGTGACGTCACCTCTCCACGCGCAGCGTGGGGAGGTCGGAGCACGCGCTAGCGTAGCTCCGGGAGGGGTGACGTTAATCTACAAACGCTAGTTCATTGCTCAGTAGCAGTACCTGAGCCAGTTGTTGCCAAGGTGTTAAATATGTAGGCTCTTGGCCGCTGAAATTCTTTTCAGCGTTCCATACTCGATCATCCAGTTTCAACATAGGCGACCAGAGGAATTGGTCGTTGTTCAAGTTGTCATTGAAGTTGACTACGAAGTCCACGGTATCACCGGCTGCGATCGTCAGCGTGGGAAGGTCAAACGCTGTCTCTTTATTGTGCACGACCTCACTGCGCAAGATGCGACTGGTTGCACCGCTGGTGTGAATGATCGCAGCACGAATACCATCGCCGGCTGGAGTGTTGTGGTTGACTATGGACGTTATGGAAAGTGTGCCAGCCGCCGGTGCAATCCAGCGACGAACCGCAGCATGCTCCAAGTCATTGCCAGCATGCCCGCCGGTGGCCGTGATTTGTACCCATCCCAAGTTACCATCGGGCCACTGCGGTCCACCTTGCCAAGCCGAGCCGTTGAAATGGGGCAGCGGTGTAAATCCGTCGAGCTTGCTGTCTGCTTCATTCAGCTTGCCAAAGCCATAGCGCCAGTCGCGACTCTCGATCGGTATCTGAGGCAGAAGGTCCGCCGGTTGGTCCAAGAAGGCCAGGCATTGTGCTACTTCGCTGGGCGAGGGGCGGCGCTCGAGCACTTGCTGGAACAACCGAGTTACTCGACTGGCTGCGTCCACGCTATCGTCGGCATTGATCTGTTGCTCTAAGCGTCGCGCGAGCGTGGCTGTAAAGTCATGATTCAATACGAACAGAGCTTGTTGCGGCACCGTAGTTTCGCTGCGCTGGGGGGTGTGCAGGTCGGGATTCGCAAAGTCGAATACGCGGAGCACACCGGGCAGGAACTGGCGGTCTACCTGTCCATAAATTGAACGCCGCGGATTGAGCCCATCAGTGAACAGTGGCCGAGCTCGTCCGCCTATGGCAAAGTCCAATTGATTGGAGACCGCCAACCAGGTATCGCGCATTTGTTCAAATGACAAGCGTTTGTCGTTGCCGCGCCATAGCCAACGATTGTCGGGATCGACGTCGGTAGCAACCTTGAATTTGACGTGCTGACTTTCGTCGCGTTCTTTCGAGGACTGCTGATAGGCGCGCGAAGTCACAATCTGGCGGACAATATGTTTGGTGCTGAAATCATGCGAGTTCAATTCGAGAGCCAGGCGATCGAGCAACTCTGGGTGGCTGGGCGGCGTAGCCCGCAGTCCAAAGTCGCTCGGTGTGACCACCATCGCCTGTCCGAACAAATGCTGCCAGATGCGATTGACCCACACACGGGATGTCAATGGATTGCGTGGATCGACGATGGCTTCGGCCAACTCACGGCGTCCGCTACCATGAGCAAATGGTTGGCGCTGCATGGCTTGGGCAGTCTCACCAACCTCTTTGTCGGCGGCGGATACCAAACGCACTCGATTTGCAGGCGACAGCTGGCCCAAGCTCTTATCGGGACTAGAACTGCCCGGTTCAGCACACAGCGCGGAAAGGAATTGTCGCGGGACGCGCTGAGCGATCTGCAACGGATTGCCACGCCGGAAGATATGTGGTTCGCGAATATAAGTGCGATCGACCAGGCGCGTCACGAAGACCGGCGCCACCGGGGAATTGATGATCAGTCGATCCACATCACCCTGCAGTTTCCACAGCGCTTCGGTGACCCGCGTTTGAAAGAACTGCTCCGTGCTGACGATGTCTTCATCCGGTACTCGGCATGGCGAGTTGGGGCCGGCCACGAAATTTTTTAGTTCAGCCAACGCGTCGCGTTCCAAATCATTCTCGCAGCTGATTGCGTCGAGCTGGCTGAGCAATTCTCCATAACGGTCCACCACCTCCTGCATCGAAGCAGGTACTGTGACAAATCTCTTGGCCACTAACGCATTGAGTTTATCTGTCGGCCATGACTTCAATTCTTCCGTGACAGTTGCGGACTCGGCCGCAAATGCTTCTTTTGGAAGCGTTTGATATTTGCGCCACGCGGCGAAGATGGGTTCATTGCGATAACTGGCATCGATCAACCAGGCTTGGAAGCGACGCAACTGGGCCGGCACTAAATCGTCCGGCTGAATCAACACATCAAAGCCTTCGGCCGGGTGTTTTTCCAATTCCAATTGTGCTCGCAAGTAATCCGGCAAACGTTTGAGAACTTGCTGGTTGGACGAGTTCTTTTCCGCGGTCAGTTGATCGACATACTTCTGCTGCACCTTGGCATACTCGTCATCGAAAGCCTTCAAAGCATCGGCTGACACGGAAGGATCGGTCGCAGGCAAACGCACGCGGCGTTCGATCGAGTTCAGGAATACACCATACAGCGAGTAATAGTCGGCCGTGGGAATAGGATCGAATTTATGATCATGACAACGCGCGCATCCAACTGTCAGGCCTAGCATGCCACGCGATACGACATCGATGCGGTCGTCGATAATATCGTGGGTTACACCCAGGAAGCGTCGTCCAACCGTCAAGAAGCCCATGGCTGCTTGATCAGGCGAGTCTTCGGGAGCAATCTGATCCGCCGCGATTTGCAACTTTAGGAACTGATCGTACGGCATATCGCTCGAAAGGGCATCGACCACCCAGTCGCGATAGGCGGGCGCGTGTACAAAGAAGCGTTCCTCGCGCGCGTACACGTAACCTTTGGTGTCCGAGTAACGTGCGACATCCAACCAATGTCGGCCCCAATGTTGACCGAACTTGGGTGATGCCAACAACCGATCCACGACACGCTCGACCGCATCGGGTCGAGCATCTTGCTGGAAGGCCTCGACATCTTCGAATGTTGGTGGCAGACCGATCAAATCGTAAGTCAATCGCCGCAACAACTCGCGCCGCCCGGCCGTGTGGTTGGGTGTTAGTTGATGTTGTTCGAGGTTGGCCAGTACAAATTGATCGACCACACCGGAGGGCCAGGCCACATCATTAACCGTTGGCAACTCGGCAAAGCGAGGCAACTGAAATGCCCAATGCGTCTTGGTGGCTTGTCGCCGACGATCAAATTCTTCAGGTGAGGTTTGTTTGGGCCAAGGCGCGCCCATCTTGATCCACTGATGCAGCTTGTCGATTTTGTTGGCCGCCAGCGGTGCATCGGGAGGCATCTTTAAATCCGACTGACGCTCGACCGCTTTGATCATCAAACTTCGCTCGCTAGAGCCCGGCACGATGGCAGGTCCCGATTCGCCGCCGGAGAGCAGTGCCGCCAGGCTATCCACGCGCAGCATACCCGACTGGTCATCGGGTCCATGACAGCTCATGCAATTTTCCACCAGCAGCGGACGAATTTCACGTTCGAAGAATTCGAGCTGCTCGGCCGTGGCTTCGGTGTTAACCATCACCTCGGCTTTGGGTTGAGTCTGAGGCAGCGGGCTGGCCGGCTGGGCGACTTGAGTGAGCGTTTGTTGAATGGCCAAAGCCGCCCAGCAGGTGGCACTCATCGAGATAAACTGATCCAGCCCATGCGGAAAACCGCTTTCGAAATACTTCTGTATTGGTTTACTACGCGTGACCACATGCCACGAGCCATCCGCTTGCTGGGTTGTTAACAAATACTGAAGACCTCGCACATAGCCAGGTTCGGTCACCGCCAATCCACTGGTGGCCAGGCCTACGAGCGCTGTGGCGGTCGCATACGCGTCGCTGGTAGAATCCGTAGCCGTTTGGGACCAGCCGCCATCGGACTGTTGCGTCGACAGTATTTCGCTCTGCAATTGTTTAACCGCTTGCGCGATTACGCCGGCGTCGATATCCAGCGCCAGTGACTTATGTTGAAGTGTTTTGTGAACTGCATCGAGCGCAAAGATCTTGAAAACGCGTTGCTCAGTATCGTTGGTCGCTTGGGCGAGCAGCCACGTAGTGCAATCCTGAACGCGCATCGCAGTGCGGGCTTGATCGACGCTGGGCGCGTAATGCAGTAGACCTTTCAGGGCCACGGCCGACGTCGAGATATCGCTGTATTCGGTGGGTGGTCGATTGCTGGAGCAGCGCCAGTGCTTGTCGTCAGCATGGACTTGCAACAGATATTCAGCTACGGCGCTGGTTGTTTGGCTGGGCTGCACACCGGCGGCGACCAGACCGGTCAGTGCATAACCGGCGGTGTCGACTCCCCCGCCCTGGCCTTTGCCTAGTAGGTAATCGGCCTGGCCACGCTGCAGATGTTCCTGCGTGCGATTGACCTGCGCGACCAAGTTTTCTTCGTCCACCACCAAGCCACGCGTCCGCGCATCGATGAGCGTCAAAATTGACATCGTTTGGTGATGGCAAGAGAAACACTCGCGCTGTTTCAGGTATTCGGCCGAGCTGCGCTGGATGACATCGATCGCCCGCTGCGCACTGTTCCGCAGATCTTGACGCTGACTGTCATCGGTCGGTCCTTGCGCCGGGAGCCACGAGGCTAACAACCAGATGGTCAGTAGCCAGGTGGTCAGCAGCGATTGGCAAGTTTGTTTGATCATAATCATTTGGGACGCTATGCGGTTATTCAACTATACACCTGGTTCGCATTCGGAGGCCCTTGCTGGGCTAGTCGAAAAACGGGAACAGTTGTTTGATTTCTTTTTCGTCGGGTTGTCGACCGTACTCGCAAATCTCGAAGGCTTCAGCGTATTTGACTTTGGCTGCGCGCTCGGCACCGTACCAGCGCTCGAGCGAAGTGCGATAACGTTTGGCTTCGTCACTGGAACGGCGATCCCATCTCGACCAGAGCCATTGCCGACGCTCGGCCGGTTGAGAAGCGGGTGGGGCTGCATCCATCGATTCTTGGCTACCCAGTGCACCACCTTCGAATGTCTGGCTTTCCAAAGCCATTAAGGCATCAACCTTTTGTTCGAATACCGGATCAATACTGACGACGATATCAGGCACAAAAGGGTAGGGCTTTTTGAAACTATCGCTGGAATACAGAAACACTGGGTTCTTTTTCAGCGGCGGTGTGTCTGGGCAAAAGAATGGCACGGCGACCATATAAGCTGCGTCTTGGACCAAGATGCCCACGTAACGATGATCAGGATGATAGTCCCAGGGGCGATGCGCGATCACAATATCGGCTTGCCACTGCCGGATTTGACGCGTGATCAGTCGCCGATATTCCAGCGTCGGTTCCAGTTCGCCGTCGTGGATGTCGAGTACTTCGGAGGTGACACCCAAACGCTCTGCAACCAAAGCTGACTCCGCC
Organism: Rania fehmarnensis; assembly: GCF_056494185.1. NCBI lineage: Bacteria > Pseudomonadati > Planctomycetota > Planctomycetia > Pirellulales > Pirellulaceae > Rania > Rania fehmarnensis. The sequence continues at coordinate 5,342,354 of NZ_CM151398.1, read as the reverse complement.
GTGCGTCGCTGCGCCAGCGCGCCGCCGGCCATCTTCCAATGTCCGATATCACCGTTGGTCACCGACACCAGTTTGACATGGTGACCTTGCTTGGCCCACATGGCTGCTACGCCACCACTTTTATATTCAGCATCATCGGGGTGCGCGCCAAAGCAAATGATCCGCAGTTTGCCATCATCGGCAGCGGGAGCCGGCTGGCTCTGAGCCCACGCAGTAGTTGAACAAGCTCCAAACAGTAATAGTGCAATGCATGCGTAAGGCTTGAGCCACATGGCAATGGTGTCCGTAGCTGAAGGTAGGAGTCTTAACGCTCAGGTGGGTTCGCCTGCCAGTATCTAAGCTAACTCGATCGGCGCGTAATCCACAATTGCCACACGCGTCTATTAAGTTGTTTAGACTGGAAGTTGATATGGTCCAGCAAGGATAGGTGGGTAGTACGAGTCGTCAGGCGGTGGCTCGTCCTCCCTATTGTAGCCTGATTCGGCAGGTGCTGGCGACCGGGAAATTGAGAAACTCCATGCAACTGATACTTCAACTGCAATCGCTGGCCGTCTGGGCGATCGTCGACTTTTGCGTTGCATTGGTGGCCTCAGCTCACGTGGTCCTGCACAAACGCAACGCGCGAGCGGCTATCGGTTGGGTTGGCATAATATGGTTGACGCCCTTTATCGGCACCACGCTGTACTTGCTGCTGGGCATCAATCGCATCCAGCGGCACGCCAAACGCAAACGCCCCAGCACCCTCTTCGAATACGTGCCTTGCGTGGTACCCATCGCTGACTCCGAAGTCATTGTCAGTCCCAGCTTGCGCGATTTAAATCTGTTGGGCGAACGCATTAGCGCCATGCCCTTGACGGCGGGCAATGCGGTCGAGGTGTTGATCAATGGTGATCAAGCGTATCCGGAAATGTTGTCAGCCATTGCTGCTGCCAAGTCGACGATCACTATGTCGACCTACATCTTCGATCGCGATCGCGCTGGTTTGCAGTTCGTCGAAGCGCTTGGACAGGCACAGGCGCGAGGAATCGAAGTGCGTGTGCTGGTCGACGGAGTGGGCGCCAGCTATCGTTGGCCAAGGATCCGACGTTACTTAGAGCGTGTGAATGTTCCGGTGGCCTATTTTCTGCCCACGCTGGTTCCGTGGCGACTGCACTACTCCAATCTGCGCAATCACCGCAAGCTGCTGATCATCGATGGCAAAGTAGCCTTCACTGGGGGCATGAACATTCGCGAAGGCAACTTGTTGAAGATGCAGGTGCGGGGGCCCATTCGCGATCTGCATTTCCGATTCGAAGGGCCAGTGGTCACACAGTTACAAGAAGTCTTTGCCACCGACTGGCGATTCACGACGGACGAGGTCTTGAAAGGTGCGGCCTGGTTTCCCTGCGTATTAGAACAAGGCACGATGGCTGCGCGAACGATTGCCGATGGACCCGATGAAGATCTAGATCGCATGCGCAAGCTGCTGCACGGTGCCTTGAGCGTGGCACGGTCGTCCATTGCGATTGTAACGCCCTATTTCCTGCCCGACGATGCCTTGATCACCGCGATCAATGTGGCTGCCATGCGCGGCGTGGCCATCGATATCTACTTGCCTGAGCGTGGCAACCTGCGATTCGTGCAGTGGGCCTCAACCGCCCAGCTATGGCAAGTCTTGCAACATGGCGCCCGCGTCTGGTTGACTCCACCACCGTTTGATCACACCAAGCTGATGCTGGTCGATAGCGAATGGGCTTTAATCGGATCGACCAACTGGGATCCGCGCAGTCTGCGATTGAATTTTGAAGTCAACGTCGAAGTGTACTCTCAAGATCTGGCCAGTCGCCTGCATGAGCAGATTCACGCGCGCCGGGCGGTAGCCCGAGAACTCACCTTGCGCGAAGTCAATTCGCGCCCCCTCTGGCAACAACTCCGCGATGGTCTGGTCCGCCTGGCATCGCCTTATTTGTAGAATTGGTTGTCAGCGAGGAAACACGCGGCGGAGCCAACTGTTGAACATGTGAGCAAGCACTCAGGGAGAAAAAAACAGCTATAATGCTCGGCTACATATAGGAGACCTACATGACCCCGATCGAAGTTGACGTGGCGACCGTCAAGCAATGGCTGGCCGACAAGCCGGAAGTAGTGCTGCTGGATTGTCGCGAGCCGCATGAGGCTGCAGTGGCTGCAATTGAAGGAGCCATTTTGATCCCCATGAATCAAATACCCTCGGCCAGTGATCAAATGCAAACGATGGCGGGTAAACATGTAGTGGTCCATTGCCATCATGGCGGCCGATCGCTCCGCGTGGCGTATTGGTTGCGAGAAAATGGCTTCCCGGACGCGCAGAGCATGGCTGGCGGTATCGATGCCTGGTCGACGGAAATCGATCCGTCGGTGCCCCGCTACTAGGCTTCTCATCAAAGGCACGTCGACCTGGACTCGCCCCTTTTGGGAACGCAAGAACTTACTGTACTGATATGAATATGGAACAAGCAGCCATCGTCCCCAGGTCCGTTTCGGGCAAACGCGCGACCGTTGTGATGCTGATCATCCTATTGAGCACAGGCGGACTGTTTTACTGGGTGACCATGGCCTACACCACCTACAATGCGGCTCGACGTCAAACCGAACGCAATTGGCGCGAAGTGGCGGTCGAACTAGACATACGCTACAAAGCCCTCGATACCGCCATCCAAACGCAAGGTACAACCGGTCAACTGGACGCACCGTTGGCCGAGCGCTGGCGTTCGGCGCGTGAGACCTTCAGCCATACCGCCTTGTCGCGCAACCAGATCGAATCGGCTCGCCAGTTGGAAAAGTTGATCCAACAGCTGCCAACATCTGTCCGCCAAACTGCGCTCGCCGACACTCAACTGGCCGAATCGCTAGCAGCTTACCAAGAGTCCGCCCAGTTGCAGCGCGAGATTGGCAAACGCGTTGGCTCCCAATTGCTCAAGACCATGTTGATTCTGCCCGATCCTACCGACCTGGAACTCGCGCCCTAAGTCACCTCTCCAAGGCTTTGCCTTGGGGAGGTCGAATCGAGGCTTTGCGAGATTCGGGAGGGGGCTGAGCGGTGCGAGTGAATAGTACCGCAGGAGTCTTGCCTAGCGCATTGCCCCCTCCCGCAGACGAAGGCTGAACGCCTCGTCTGCGACCTCCCCCGCTGCGCGGGGGAGGTGACCGTCACCTCTCCAAGGCTTCGCCTTGGGGAGGTCGAATCGAGGCTTTGCGAGATTCGGGAGGGGGCTTGGCAGTGCGAGTGAATAGTACCGCAGGAGTCTTGCCTAGCGCATTGCCCCCTCCCGCAGACGAAGGCTGAACGCCTCGTCTGCGACCTCCCCCGCTGCGCGCAACGCTGTGAAGCATTTTATGCGGCGTTTTTGAGTTCGAGTTCCGTTAATTTCTTCCGTTCCCGAGAAGTCAATTTGAGAATGGTTGGTTCACCCAGCGATTTCTTTTCAGCGTCTTTGGGTCTATGGCGCGCGCGTTTGTCGGTGGTGTTGTTATATCGTTGTACTACTGCGTTGATCAGATCCAGCGTTAGCTGGTTTGGTTGGCTACTCTCATTCAAGTTACGCATGTATTTGCGCAATACTCGTAGCGTGTTTGCCAGACTGCGGTCATTGGGGGTATAGTCTCGATTCTTCTCCTTCTTGTCTTTTTTCTTTTTCTTTTCTTTCGTCGCTGCTGATATTTGGGCTCGCATTGCAAACAGTTCCGCCAATGCCATCGCGTTTAAAGACCACTCGACTTCAACCAATGATCGTTCGGGATTGCGGCAACGAAGTTTTTGTTTGTCGACCGTTTGCTTCAGCCCACGAAACTCGACCTCGATCAACCACCGTTGCTTGTAGAAGTTTGCAATCTGTTCGATGGTTAGTTCGTCCTCATTCAACACACTGGTCAGCATCCACATTTTCGTTTTTCCAACCGTTACGCGAACCAAGCGAAGTCGCAGTGGCGGAACTCCTTTATCCATTTGGTCTTTAGGCCAGCACAGAACCGTTCCATCATCCTGCGTTCTAAAATCCGTGTTTTGACTGAGCAATTTTACATTGCCCCCGACTCGTACTAGGAAGTCATGCCCCGCTTCCACAATCGACTTCCACAATTGAAAACCAACGAAACCTGCATCGCCAGTGAATAGGGTGCCTGTCGGAAATTCCTCTTGCTCAACTATGTCGCGAACGTGGTGACGCTCACTGGAGTTAGAAGGCCCGAACCGCCAGGTCCATGGCAATCGCATAGTCATGTGCCACACCATTGTCATCCAAATTTGCGGTTCTGGCGGTGCAGGCTTTTCGGCTCTCTTGCGTGGCTTGTTCTTCGACGTGGAGTTCTTGTTCTGCCTCTGCGCTTTGTTGTCGTTGTAACGGGCTTTTTTTCCCTTACCGTAGTTAGGCGCACAGAATGCCTCTTCATTTGAAACCGAACGTGGTACCGTCGCTCTAGAACCGTCAAAGCCCATTAGTACCCAGCCATCGGTGCGGTAAAAACGATCTCCCCACAGTTTCGCCAGCAAATGAAGGCGAGCGCGAATGCCAATTCGGAGAACTTCCTGGTTGTTGGTCAATACGTTCATCATCCCAGTGTAAGACCGGGCAATTTTCGTGAGTCCCAAGCCATGACAAGTCTCAATCGACTGGGCAAATGAATCGGTCACATTCTTACACTCTTGCCATGTCCAAATCAAAGCTTGTGCGGCTAACTGTTCTCCCTGCCAAGTGGCATTGCCATGGAACTGGCCTTTGGCAAATAATGCTCCTGAGGGAAGGATGAGCTCCACGAGCTCCTTGAACAATGCACGATTCTTGACCAGCTCGAGTTTGGCCCTACGTTTGATAACTCGTGATCTATTCTTTGCTCGTTGCTTGCGACTCACGGCCAGATTCCTTTCTGACTGATAGGTTTCAGTTAGTGCTTGGGGGAATCTGGCCTTTTTTCATCCTTTGGCAATTTATGGAAGCCCAGTTTTTGCAAGTTAAAATGCTTCACAGCGTTGCGCTGCGCGGGGGAGGTGACCGTCATCTCTCCAAGGCTTCGCCTTGGGGAGGTGGAATCGGAGCTTTGCGAGATTCGGGAGGGGTCTGGGCTGCGCGAGTGATTGGTACCGCAGGAGTCTTGCCTAGCGCAATGCCCCCTCCCGCAGACGAAGGCTGAACGCCTCGTCTGCGACCTCCCCCGCTGCGCGGGGGAGGTGACTCGCAAAGATCACCGAGCTGCCAGGATTTGTTTCGGTCGCTGCCGAAGGTAGGGTCGTGGATTGATGCGCGGGCTGGGGCAGTTCGAGTGCTGGTGGCAGGCGAGCCGGTGTGGAATCGCTGGCGGTGGAATCCAAGGCTGAATTGGTAACCTGTTCCGCTTGAGCAAGATGTTCGGCTGAGCTACCGCGGCCCGGTAACCACCTGAACAAACGTGGATGCGTCGATGTGCACCCGCAGCATAGCAAAATGCCTATCACCCAACTTCTCTTTAGCCAAACCATGTCAGAGTTCCATTTTTCTGGCCAACGCATTGGAACAACATCGGCGGTACGGATCTTATCGGTTCTCCGCGTCGCAACACTGCGCGCAATCAACCCGTGCACTGCAAAAGTGTTAATTGAAAGTTACCACTTGCGACACCCAGGCAGAGTTTAATGAACAGGAAAAAACCGACGGCGATAGGCCTTCTACCGCTGTTAGCCACTTGGCCTTACACTACGGTCAATGAACTGTCCGCTTACTTTCTGGCTAGGTCGCGATGAAGCGTTTTAAGGCTATGATGAAAGAGATCGGCTGGCTGTGGGCCGTGATCTTGGTCATCAATACTGTGCTGGCTTTCGTGGCCAGTCCTCTGTACTGGTTGATTTTGCCAATCCTGATCACCATCTGCATCTACTTCACGATGATGCGTTATGACGAAGAGGGTAATCCGCGGATCTGAGTACGCCGACACGTACAGGTGCATAGCTTGCGTGAGGCGGACTAGTCCTGCGCGACGACATACCGCTTCCAAAACTCCGCTTTAGTTTGCCGCAAAATCTCGGACACCGCCGCGCGATCCTCCAGCGTTAAACGCTCATACGCTTTTACGCTTGGTTCTACCGAGAGCAAGATCTCGCGCAATCGCTGGCCGATGTATTGTTTCATGCGATCGGGCAAGGCTTCGAACTGGTCTGAGTAAACCAGAAAGCTGCACGGATATTTGAAGAGATAACGATTCAAGTCAAGTTGATACAAGCTGCGTGACTGGCTGTCTTGAGGGCCACGACTAGAAAATCCTTCGGCAAAGCCGCTGCTGCCGACCACAGGATCGAGCAATTCGAATTCGTCGGCCATCAACATGTAGCGCACTAACCGTTCGCCAATCGAGGCAATGCGCCGCCCGGTCGATTCACTTTCAAAATCCAACGGGCGCTCAAGAGCTTCGTTGATTCCGCGATCTTGATAAGCGGCCGTTCGCGCTTCGTAACTGGCGCGAGTTAGCCAATTGTGCATTTGTGTTTGATGCTCTAGCACCATCAGCGCTACGATGTCGCTGGTTGGCTGGAGATAGCTGGTCGGTCGCACGCGGCCTGGCAATGTCGACAAGTTGTCGCCTTCTTCCAGGTCGATCCAACCCGGCCTGTTTTCATCGATGCACAAAACATTGCCGAGATGGCGCATAGCGCCATGCGTGCCGGTCACATACCAACCGCCCCACCGCTCTTTAAATGGGCTGGAATGATCCGTCACAAAAGTTGGCGAACCAGAAACAAAGCGACCGGCGGGCGTACTGTATACCGAACGCACCAAGAATCCAGGGACGCCCTGAGTGCGGGACGAACCGTGGCAAATCAAACATTGTCCCTGATCGCGTAGGACCCGCTGTTGCCCTTCGCGATTAGGTTCCAGCGTATAAAACACTGCTCCCTGCTCTTTGTCGGTGGCCCCCAGCTCGATCACGTCGCTGCCTTGCACCCAACCGACGTAGGTGTCGTCGTTGAAATAAAGTGCGCGTGGCCGACCGGGGCTGATCTTGTGAAGCTGGAAACTAGTTTTAGAGAAGACCAGCGTCTGTGATTGGGCGGGTACGTCGAGCGCCTTTAGGACTGCCGCCAGGACTCCGAACTTAGGATCCGCTTCCAACTGCACCTGGCCACTTTCCAGTTTGGCTGCCAGTTCCGCCACGCGATCGCCGGTGAACTGCTTGCCGTAGTTAATAGGCGGCCCTTCGAACTCCAATTGAGCTGCTGCCATGGTGATCAAGCTGATCCAACCTAGGGCTACCACCACGACTGCTCGCACGTTTAACATATCTGCACCCTCGCCGGGAAATCTATACCTTTAGGTCCAGTTTAGGCAATAACGCTGCGTTGAGCAATTTGTCAGGTAGCAAAATATCAGACTGGAGGCATGAAATCTCAGGTTCCCAAGTTGCGTCGGACAGGGGTCGCGAGTTAGCCCTTGTGTGAATGCTGGAATTGGCTAAAATACCGAGTCTTTCCGCCAGAGAAAAACCTTTTGATAGCTCCATTTTGCAGTAACTTTTAGTTCTGACCGAGGTGTTTTTGTATGTCAACTATGCGTCGACGGCCGACGGCCAAGAGCCGTGCACGGAAGCGTTCGCGAATTCGTTCGCGCACCAAGAAGAAGGATCCGCTGTTCGTCGATGGCAAGCGTCCTCGGCCCATGTATGTTGACTACAAAGACGTCGACCTGCTCAAGAAACTGGTCAATCGTCACAGTCGCATCGTCGGTCGTCGCAAGACGGGATGTTCCGCGGTTAGTCAGCATGCCATTACCTCTGCCATCAAACGAGCCCGTTTCATGGCTCTGATGCCCTATAGCGGCGAATAAGCTCGAGTTTCAAATTTTTGATTTGAAATTACTCTGAGGCTATTGATGGCTGAAGCGTTCAAAACAACTCGTCGCGTCGAGTTCCGCGAAACCGATGCGGCGGGTATTGCACACTTCAGCTCGTTCCTGTGTTACATGGAACAAGCCGAGCATGACTTGTTACGGACTGTCGACTGGTCAGTCATGATTCCGCATGAGGATACGGGCTATCTCAGTTGGCCACGCGTGCATGTGGAGTGTGATTTTCAAGGCACGGTGCAGTTCGAAGACATTCTGGATATCGAAGTCGTCATCGCCAGGCTAGGTGCGCGTAGCGTCACCTATAGTTTTCAATTCACTTGCCAAGGCAGGCAGATTGCCAGTGGCAAGACCGTGGCCGTCTGCTGCCACGTCCGTACTGATCGCTCTTTGGAATCGATCGATATCCCCGAGCCGTTGCGTAGTCGATTGATTCGTTACGTGGTCAGTGAATAACCAACCTCTGCGAATGGGCTATGGCACCGCTTGAGTTCACCTATCTACAACAGTTGACCTTGCGCCTGACGATTGGTGCAGCTCAACTTGATCCGGCTCTGCAAGCGCGACACGCTCAATATATTCTCGCCAAGCAACAGGCCGATGGTGGTTGGGCGGGACGCGAAGGCGATAGTGATTTGTATTACACCAGTTTTGCGCTGCGCTCATTGGCAATTCTCGGATTGCTGGAAGGGCAAGTGGCCGAGCGGGCTGGGCAGTTTTTGCAATCGCGGTTGTCCGCTCATGAAACACTGGTCGATCTTATGTCGCTGGTTTACTCAGCCAAGCTACTGGAGGCGGCTTGTGGCTTGGATGCATTTCGCCAAGCCGGTCAAGCATGGGGCGAGCGGCTGGCCCAATTGCTGGAGCGATTAAAGCGCAGCGACGGCGGTTATAGCAAGAGCTTCGAAGGCAATGTTGGCAGCACCTATCAGACCTTTCTGGTGTTGTTGACGCTGCAACTGATCGAACAACCCATCCCCAACGCAGACAGCATTGAGCAGTTTCTGCTGGCTCAGCGTCAAGCCGACGGAGGATTTCTGGAGGTGCGTGTTGGCAAGCGATCGGGCACCAATCCCACGGCCGCTGCCATTGGAGCATTGCGCGTGCTCGATCGATTGTCGCCCGAGATCGTCACCAGCGCCGGTAGCTTTATGCAAGACTTGCAAACCGATGAAGGTGGTTGGCAAGCCAACACTCGCATTCCGTTGCCAGATCTGCTCAGCACGTTTACTGCGTGTGTCACGTTGGCCGATCTCGACCAACTCGGCGGCATCGATCGACCAGCGGCCATGCGTTATGGTCTGAGCATGCAGCGCAGCGAGGGCGGCTTCTGCGGTTTCGAATTCGACCCAGCCGAAGATGTTGAATACACGTTCTACGGCCTTGGACTGCTCAGCTTGCTGGGCGTTTGAGTTTTGTGGTTCTTTAACCCGTAGCCGAAGTCGCCAGACTTTGGAAGCGCCTCGAGTGATTCCTCCAATCTCTGGCGAGATCGGCTACGAGTCATGTCAACGCTGACATCAAAGCGGTGCCGCGGGCACCGCACTCCAAACGCACCGCACTCCAAAGCGTCAATATTTCTCGCGACCGCCCGATATTTTTCGTTGGATGAGTTTGGTAATATGAGGTCCAGGACGACCTTCGATTGTCGACATAGGCAGGAAACCCAAGATGGCAAACGATGCACAAAAGCGTGCCAAGAAGGCCAAGAAGAGAGAAGAAAAACGACGGAAGGAACGTCTGCGGGAAAAAAAGCAGATAGCTCAATCGCTGACCAATCGGCTAGAAGTTCGCTTGGCGAAACAAGCGCCACAGGCTTGGCAAGGCGAACTGCTACCGGACGTGGCCGTTTTCGACGATAAAGCTTTGGCTCAACTAACGGCCGAGGAAGCTGAGCAAGCCCGGCTGATCCGAAGCGCCTTGAGCGAAGTGGGCCAGCGCGCTGCAGGTGAAGCCGTCGAGGGGCTCAGTGCGATATCGCGCCGCAGCATCTATGCCGAATGGCGCTTGTTCATTCGCGGACTGCTAGCGTGGCAAGATCGACATTTGGACGAAGCCAAAGAGTCGTGGGTTCGCCTGGACGCCACGCGACGTCCATGGCGGATGGCTGTCTCGCTGATGTTAGCGCATCGCGATGATTTGACGGATCTGAGGGGCTCAGCGCGGCAGCCGGCCAATGCCGAGTCAGATCCCTGGTTGGCCGTTCGCGATGACCAACTGTTGCTGCATGCCAAGCTGGTGCGTCAAACGCAAGTCGATCGAGTCGCCTTGCGCGCTGCTCGTGGAGTACTGGCTTTGAAAATGGAGACAGAAGATGCCACCATCGAACCGCAGCATGTCACTTGGCTGAGAGACTTCACTAAAAAGTACAACTCGGTAGAACCGGAATTGGTGCAATCGCTGCACGAAGCCGCCATCGCCCGGGCGTTTTGTGGTCCCTACGCCGACATGTTTCGTGATTGCGTCCAACATTTCCGCGGGCCGCGCCATGATCGAAATAATTCACTGATAAAGTATTTTTTTGAACGTCGTTTTGGGGACTCCAAATCCTTGTCACGCATGCGGGATTATTTGGACGTCCAACTGCCGCGCGTCAGTGAGCTTTCACCTACCTTGCGGTCTGCCATTACCAGTCATTTGCATTACATGTTGGCGATGGAGGAGATGACCAGCGAACCAGAGCCAACCCTTTTCTCTGTCGATACCAAAGGCCCGGATCAAAAACTGATCAAGCAGCACTTCGAGAATTCGCTTAAAGCCTATCCGACCAATCGCTCTGCCTTCGAAGGCTACGAACAGCTGTATAAAGATCTGCTGGACGACGACAAACTGCTGGTCGACAAGCGTCGGGCGATCGAAGCGGATTTGGCCAAAGTGCAAATTCGACGCTTGGAGCAACTGCCCAACGATATCGAAACTCGGCTGGAGCTAGTCGATTACTTGTTGGAAAACGATCGCAGCGCCGAGGCTCAGGAGCACGTGCAGTGGCTCTCGGGCACGCGTCGTGAAAATCCACTTGCCGATTCGATGAAGTGGAAATGGCATCTGCTCGAAGCGATGCGGTTATGCAGACGCAAGGCCACCACATCGCAGGCGCTTGATAACCTGTCCGAAGCTGAAAAGATTTGGCCACGTTGGTTGTCCAATGAGTGGTTGCCGTACCTGCGGGCGGCTGTGGCTCTGCGTGCCGGTAATTCCCAGGCGTTTGAGACCCTGGCTCCAGAAACGAGGGCGAAATCTGCGGTGGCCGACGCCTGCATGCAACTCGCCGCAGCGCAGCGAATGGCCGTCCCGGCTGGTGAGCTCAAGGCATTGCGAGAAGCCGTTGAGCTTCAGCTGATGAATGTTCAAAAGTTGCAAGTTGACGAACTACTACCCGCGATTTCCTTCTTCTGGGATCTACACCGATGTTCCTTGAAGTATCCAGCCTATCGCATGCACGGTACCAAGTTTTTGATGCAACTGATAAAGCTGTTTGGTGAACAGCCTCCTTGGACCGAGGACACTTTAAGCGATCGGCGCATCTGCGGGGCCCTACTCCTGGCAGCTAGCGAAGGCCTGTATATCAAAAACTACGAAATTCTTTGTCCGCTTTGCATGCAAGCCCTCGAAGAACATCCCGTCAGCGCCGCTATGTGGGTAGTTTCGTTTTGCCGCTTGAAGACCCAGTGGATGGCAAATGCACAAATGCAGTTGGGAACCCGACTCCGTGAGTTTGCAGATACCCAACTGGATCCTTTCTATCGCCACTACTATCGCGCACTGGCGGACCAGTTCGACCAAAAGAATCGACGCCTCATGAAACGGAACGGTGGCGGTAGGCTCGGCTCGCTGTTCCAGCGCTTCATGGCCGAAATGGGCGATGAAGATTACGATGATTTCTTCGATGCCAATGACGATGACGATGACGATGACGATGACGATGGGCAGGATGAGATCTGCTATTGTGAAGATTGCCGGCGCGAGCGGGGAGAAATTGTATGACACAACCAGCCGTTTCCGATATGGCAGCAGACCCCTTTGAAGTGTTAGGGATCGCCGTCGATTCCAGCGAACAGGCAGTCCGCGCACGCTATCTGGAGCTCGTCAAGAAATATCCACCTGAGCGCGAGCCAGAAAAGTTTCGCGAGATACAAGCTGCTTATGAAGCGGCACGCAGTCCATTGCTCTTGGCCCGCAAACTCATTGATGCTTGCAATCCAGACGATGCACCAGCATGGCAGTCGGTTATTAATCGCCATGCAGCCTCGCCACCGTCGATGACCGCCGAGTTTCTGCTAAGCCTCGGGAATCAAGTTTCAGGCTTCGTTGCCCCTGCCGTAACCAACACCAGCCAGTCAGGAACTCAGCCAGCAGACGTGAATCAAGTTGTTTCTGATTCGTTGCCCACGGATCAACCAGCCACAGAGCTAACGTCGGAAGCAAACAGCGGACTATGAATGATTCTGACGAGGTGACCGAGCAGGCGGCCGCGCCGCAATTTGGGCTGATCGATTTAGTCGATGCCTTTACTGCCTTTCGACATGAATATCGAAGCCAAACGAAAGAGTCGCGCACAGCCAACGAACTCTTGCAGAGTGTAGCACGCCACTTGGAACAATTGACCGGACGCTTGGATGCGATCGCGATCCAACCTGTCCAGTCGCCATCGTCTGACACTTCATCGGCCGATCGGCGCCTGGCTTTGTTGCTGATCGATTTCGATATCCAATGGACACGCGCGGTGGAAGCGGCCAGCCGAGGCGAAGAGCGCCTGCAAAAGCAAGCGCAATTGGCAAGTCAAGCCTTTGATGAAGCCGTAACGGGACTGTCACCACTGCGCCGCTGGCTAGCCGGGCCGTTGATTCGTCGCTTTCAGCAACTCCGTCCCAGTAATGCAGCGCATAGCTCCGCCCTGACCGAAGGTTTGACGATGCTGTTAGCCCGCCTGCGACAACTGCTGTCGGATCACGACGTGGAAAGAATAGAAACGCTGGGCAAGCCCTTCGATGGCGAACTCATGCGATCGATTAGCACTGTGACCGATACCTCCGTACCGCCGGGCTATGTCGCACAGCAACTATCGCCGGCCTATCGCCGCCAAGGTCAAGTAATAAAGTATGCCGATGTACGCGTTGCAAGCGCCACGTAACTGATTGGCTGAGAGCACTCACATAGAAAAAGGACTATTCGATGACAGACAACCGTTCGGAAAACAACCAACCTGAAAATGAAGTTGCGCAGCCAGTTGGCGATCAGCCTGACAATCGCCTCGACCCAATCGTGGGTATCGACTTGGGCACGACCAACAGCGTGGTAGCGATTGTGGTCAACGGCAAGCCACAAGTATTCCAGATCGACAACCAGAATTGGATGCCATCGATCGTGGGTTTGTCACCTGCCGGCACCCTGATTACCGGTGTGGCAGCCCGCAATCAGTTGGCCGCTTTTCCAGAGCGTACGATATCATCGATCAAGCGCAAAATGGGTACCAGCCAATCGGTGACGATGGGCGATCAGACTTACACGCCACCAGAAATTAGCGCGATGATTCTGCGCCGTTTGCGCGACGTGGCTTCCAGGGCCATGGGCTGCGAAGTCAAGCGAGCGGTGATCACTGTGCCCGCCTACTTCGACGAACAGCAGCGTCAAGCGACTCGCCAGGCAGGCGAATTGGCTGGACTGCGCGTCGAGCGAATCATCAACGAACCGACGGCCGCTACACTGGTCTATCACGTCGACAAACGCGATCGCAAACACATTGCCGTGTACGATTTCGGCGGTGGTACGTTTGACGTTTCGGTCGTAAGAATGGAAGCCGGTGTAGTTGAAGTGCTGGCCAGCCAAGGCGATACGAAACTGGGTGGTGACGATATCGACCATCTGCTTCTGGATTATGTCGCCAGTGAATTCCAAGAGAAAAATGGTCTCGATCTGCGCGAGGATCCGCAAGCACGCTTCCGTTTATTGCAGGCGTGCGAGCAAGCCAAGATTCGCCTGTCCGAAGTTGAGACGGTCGCCATTGCCGAAGAGTTTATTGCTGAGCAAGCTGGGCAGCCGCTGCATTTGCAAATTTCGATCACGCGTGAACAACTGAACGAGATGATCGAACCGCTGCTGGAAAGGACACTCGACTGCATCGGCAAGGCGCTGCGCGATGCATCGATGACGATTCATAACATTGATGACCTGGTATTGGTCGGTGGTTCGACGCGAATTCCATTGGTGGCTGACAAGTTGCGCGAGCAGTTCATGCGTGAACCCAGCCGCGCCGTGGATCCAGACCTGGCGGTCGCGCTGGGTGCGGCCGTTCAAGCAGCCATGTTGCAAGGTCAAAGCGTGGGGCCGGTGCTGGTGGACGTGGCCACCCACACGCTAGGTATTGAGGCCTGCGAAGGTCTGACCTTCAACGGCCCTCAATTGGTCTATGCCCCAATCATTCATCGTGGCAGCCCATTACCGGCTCGGTTTCAGGAAGCCTTTTCCAAAATGTACGACGAACAAGATGGAGTCGTCATCAAGATTCTGCAAGGTGAGCATCCAGATCCAAACAGAAACACCTTCATCGGTACGCTCAAGCTGGACCTGGCCGGGGACGATGACCAACATCGCAAAATCCTGGTCGCCTTCAACTTGACGCTCGACGGCGTCTTGCAGGTGACTGTGGAACAACCTGCATCGGGGCGACATATGGAAGTACGCATCGACAATGCATTGACCGAACTCAACGATGATGAACGTTTGGAAGCTCGCTCGCGACTTGAAACGATGTTCCAAGAAAGCGACGAGATCAGCGATCTGAGCGAGCTAGTGCCACAAAGTGAGTTTCATGACGATATGCGAGTCGATGGAGCGCATCGAGGCATCTACGAGCCTCGCGCTAGCGTGAAAGAGAAAGCTCGACAACAATTCCCCAAGTTGGCTGACCTGCTAGATCGCGCCGACAAGCTCAAGGCACAAGTGCAGGGTGAAGATGCAGAAGATCTGGCAACCTTGTGCGACAAGATCTACACGGCAGTCGAAGACGGTGACAATTCAGTCGTCGAAGAGTTGACTGCTGACCTGGATGATTTACTGTTCTATGTCCAGTGATCAGACCGCGGCAGGCCAGACTGAGTTTCGCTGCCCGGTGTGCCGCGCCCGCCAAGAGCTCTCGAACCAATGCCGGCGCTGCCAGGCTGACCTCACGCTCGTAGCGCAAGTTCGTCGACGCTTATGGTACCTGCAGACTCAGCCTCCTTCGCCGGCTGTCGAAGCAGAGATTCAAACACTGTCTCCTTTCGCTCCGCGAAAGGCGATCCCGTAAATGCAGCCGACCATCCACACATTTGAGAACTAAATCTGCCGAAACGTCTTAGTTGCGCAATATCGTGGACCGCCGTACGAATGATTACAATGTTCTGCGTTCTCTTGGTGCATGTGGGTATGGTCCTGGGACCAATGGCCGTGGCCTTCTGGGCCATCCTCACTGCCAAACAAGTAGGCAATCAGTTGGACGTGCCGTACCAAGGAATAGTCGCCGTTGTGCTGCGCCTGTCCTTCTACTGCTTCCTGTGCGTCGGTTTCTTCTGGGCAGCCATGCTGTTCATAGGGACGGTGTACGGTGTCAGTTATTAGGCACGAACGCCGAGCAGAATGCTCAAAGGGCCTTTTTCACTATCGAAGTTCAGACGAGCTTTCTCGAGTCCCGATTCGAAGGCGACAACGACGTTTGAGCCGCTGATTACCGTTGGTAGTCCCAGTATCAAGCCTTCAGTATTCAAACGTTCTTTGGCATTGCCGCAGATCATGTTGGTTAGTTCGCCAACCAGGTCGACAACCTCGCCATCAATCTTGCTGGGTCTCGATCCCAAGAGCGATTCCGCGATGTTGAAGGCCAGTTCTTTGTTCAGGCTAACGACGATCGTCGCCCGCAGCCTACCAGAGATACTGATGATCCCGCTCAAGTCGTGCTGCGTGCGGTTCTTGTCGACCTGCTGCGTTGACAGATGTCGCATCTGCCAACCGCACATGGTTTCGAACAGGCTGCTAGCGCTTTGGTTGATGGCATCGATCAGTCGTCTTTGGTGCTCGCTCTGAGCGCAGTTGCATGCAACCGTCGAATCTTGGTCATGTTTGCGCTGAAGTCGAGCGAGCACTTCTTCGACGAGGCTGTCTGCGGTAGAGGTCATGGAGATTCTCGTCGAGATTGTTGTTAGGGAAGACACAGGCTGAACGCCTATGTCGCGTTTATGATTAGACAGTGATGTACTTATCTAGCTTTTCGCGGAGCTCTTCCGATTCGAAGGGCTTGCAAAGGTAATCAGTAACACCAGCTTGAATGGCTTCGATCACTTTGGCCTTTTCGGCTTCGGTCGTGACCATGATGACGGGCAGTTCCAAACCGGACTCGCGGATCTTGCGCAAGAACTCCAGACCGCTGACATTGGGCATATTCCAGTCGGTCAGTACCAGATCCACCGGTTCGGCTTGCAGTTTTTCCCAACCCTCAGCCCCGTCACCTGCTTCTACCACGTCAGTAACGCCGACAGCGTTCAACGAACGAATAATGATCTTGCGCATTACGCCAGAGTCATCTGCAACTAGTACTTTCACGATTGGGATCCTACACCTTGGCGGAGCAAATTTTACGGAAAATGACCATCGATAAAATGTTGGTCAATCCGCCCCTGCAGTCAAGCAAAATGGCCATTGGACTGAACATGCGTACCCTTTGTTTCAACTACAATCGGTACAGCTGACACCACCACCAGGGCACGGCTCGCTTGAGAGTTCTTCGTGTTCGACGACCTTTGGTGATTGGTCCAATGCCGCCCAGAGGGAGACAGTTATGATTCGATCCATACAATCATGCATCGCCAGATTACACCGAGTGCTGCTGGTGACTATAACTTGCAGCATGTGCACTGCACCTCTGTCAGCCACCGACCACTTTCTAACCATCGGTGGGGGCTACGCGCCAGAAGGCAATCAAGCTTCTTTAGAAGCTAATATTCAGTTCTTTCAACGTGTGCTAGACAGCCAACACAGAGGTACGCGAACTAACCTGATCTACTTCGCCGATGGACTTGATCCCCAGCCGGATCTGCAGATCGTTCTCAAGAGTGAATCAACTGGCACTCCGGCTGTCGACTTGGTTCGAGAAATCTTCGCCCCCCCGAGCCCGCCGGGCACCATTCCCGGCTCTCAGAAACTTGGTTATCGCAATCATCGCGTCAGCAATATTAGTGGTTCGAATCGCATTACCGATATCCGCGATGGCTTAGCGAAGGTTAAAAGTCGTCTGCAATCTGGCGATCGACTGTTTGTCTATGTTACTGCGCATGGTGGTTCGGCCCGGCGCGATGGATCGCCTTACAATACTTCGATAACCTGTTGGGGGAATCGCGAGCTGAAGATGGAGGAGCTATCTGAATGGTTAGATACGCTGCCGGCCGATGTGCCGGTCATCTCCATTATGGCCCAATGCTACTGCGGCGGATTTGCTCATACAGTATTTGAAAGCGGCGATGTTCAACGCGGTCTTTCGAAGAACTTGCGCAGCGGATTTTTCGCTCAACGTCATGACCTGCCTGCCGCTGGTTGCCGTCCCGATATCGATAACGATGAAGAATATAGCAGCTACTTTTGGGGAGCTCTGCTAGGTCAAACTCGGACGGGAAGGACGGCTGGCGGCGGAGACTTCAATAGCGACGGCCGCATCTCTCTGGCCGAAGCTCATGCTTTTGCCGTGATCGAAAGCGAGACAATTGATATCCCCACGCGCGGCAGCGATGCACTCTTGCGGCAAGTAAGTCGCATGCCCGACTATGAACTCGATACCCCACTGATCACCGACGATGACGAAGAAACCTCCGCAGCCGAAGAAACGGACGTGTCAAAATTGCAGACATTCAGCGGTTCGCTGGATGATCTCTTGAAACTCGCATCCAATGTCGATCGCAGCATCGCCCAGGGACTTGCCAGACGACTCGACTTGCGCACGAGCGACGATGTAACTGGCGTTTTTCGGGCTTACGAAGATGCGCAACGCGAATATCGGGCTGCGCGGCGCGGTGGCTTCGGACGCAGGAATCGCGGCGGTTTCAGCCGACGCCGTGACCTGCAGCGCGAGATCATCGAGAAGTGGCCCGAACTGGAAGAGGATCAAGGCCGGCTGTCAGCTGCACTACTGCAAGGCAAATCGGGTGAAGACTTTGTTACCGAGCTCAAGGAGATGAAAGCGTATCAAGAGTACGTTACCGTCCGCGACCAGCGGATCCAATCACGCGCTACCTCTCTGAGTGCGGAAATGGAACAAGTACTCTTGCGCCGGCTCATTCATACGCTCGAATCCGTGGTGCTGGCAGCCAATCTGATTCACGTGGCTACTCCCGAACAACAGCTACGCTATAGAGAATTACTACGCATCGAAGATAGTGTGCTGAAGTAAGGCTACTGTTCAACGTGACAAATAACGCACGCGCAGTCGGTTTCCTGCTTCCATCGGGCTTCCTTCCTCATTGAGCACGTCGATCGCTTCTTGAGTCTTTCCTTGCTCTTGTCGAGCGCGGGCTAAGGTGTAGCGGGTGGCTGGGTACCAGTTCTGCGCCAGGCGATTGCTCAGCGTGCGTTTGAACATGTCTTCAGCTGCCGAATAGTTGCCGCGATCAAAATGCAGTTGACCAAGCAAGAAAGTGGCATCGATCTTGGCTTGCTTGAACACAACTTGCATTTGACGCAAGCGATTCTGGAAGGCCTCCAGCGGCTCGGACATCAGTCGCGGGATACCGAGTTCCTTCTGGGCATCAGGATCATCCACCAGGCGGGCGATTGTCTCGTCCGGCAAGCGACAATCCATATAGGTCGCCAGCGCACCTTTACCATCGAATGTCGATTCAAACTCGCCAGCGATATGTTTCAGGCGAGCTGCAGCGGCTGGCGTGTCCATGAACCAAACCGCATGCTCGACCATGTATTGGGCAGTGAACGGCGAATTCATCGTCAGTCGTTCGCGGAGGTCTTTGGCATACAGTCGCGCCAGCAGAGGTGTTTGCCAGATCGACACTAGCGAATCGGGCAACAGCCGCTTGAGTTTGGCAACCAGTGGTTGCACATTCGTTTGCAATTGCAAGCGATCATCGCCCGTCAAGGACGCTTGCAGCACAGCCATGCGATCGGTGCCCGCAGCCGGTTCGATATCCAGCAAAAAACCAACCTGCTGCGTGTCGCCAGGATTAACCGCGTAGTCAAATCGACCCGGAATGTCCAAGCGTCGCAGGATGCGTTCATCGCTCTGCACCTGCGCCAAGGTCACTGGGGTCGCCGTCTCTGAATCGAGAATCGGCAGACCAAGCTTGGGCTCAAATAGGTAACAGTTGTCACCGATCCAGACACCCACTGACCAAATCTTGGCTGCTGGACTAGTCGACACCTTCAGCGACAGCCAGCATACTTCCAGATCGCGCTGCTGAGCCAACGTGGTGAAGACGCGCCCGCGCTCGACGAAATCACCCCGACCATAAAGGATGGTTTGCCAAGGCAAGTATCGATAGCCTATACCATTGTCTGTGGCCGGTTTACGCGGATCATCCAACAACTGTTCGACATCTTTGGCATTTCCCAATAACACGATGTTGCGCACCGACCAGTCGAACAGCTTGAATGCCTGTTCTAGTTTGGCAAATTCTTCGGCCGACAAAGTCTTTGCCTGCGATTCCAACCAGGGTTGCAGCAATGAATCTCGCAACGGACGATCAATAATCCAATCAGCCAATTTGCGATACATGTGACACTGATACATGTACTCAACATCCCATGTATCAAACTGGCCCTCAGCCTCATTGGCAAAACCGGCTTCCGACCGCAGGTCCGGAGGCAGGCCATCGATCAGGTCTTCGGGCAAGACGGACTTGGTGGTCTTTTCAACCGTCTGCCACCACTTGTTCAAATGCAGTTGAACTTCTTCTTCAACCTTGATGCGGTTGAGCGGAGTCATTTGCGCGAGGTACTGAGTGGCATCATTCAGTGCATCGCTCTTGGTTTTGGCCGCATCGAGTGCTTGCTGAGTCTTGCGCGTTCGATTCTGGCTATTGTCGTTGCAGCCGGTCTGCAGGACCAGCAACCAGCCGACAACCAGGTAAGAAACGAGCCAACGCGTTGAACGAACTACGACCATGAACGCACCAATTCCGACAGCTGTTTGAGACGACCAAGCAGTTTAGACAATTCTCCAAGTGGCACCATATTGGGACCATCGCTGGGCGACTTGTCCGGCTCGGGATGAGTTTCCAAGAACAATCCATCGATGCCGGTAGCAATGGCCGCCCGAGCCAAGGGCTCGACCATCGCGCGGTTACCTCCGGTCGCTCCACCCAGGCCACCTGGCTGTTGCACCGAATGTGTAGCATCGAAGACTACGGGCGCTCCCAGCGCACGCATCAAGGGCAGAGCCTGCATATCATTGACCAGGCGTCCGTATCCAAAAAAGGTACCGCGCTCGCACAAAATGCAACCGCCGCTGCCGGCTGCCACGGCTTTGTCAAGCACATACTTCATATCAGCCGGCGCCATGAACTGCCCTTTCTTGACATTCAATGGCCGATTGGTGCGCGCCGCGGCCTCTATGAGGTCAGTCTGCCTGGCCAAAAACGCCGGAATCTGCAACAGATGGCATACTTCAGCAACCGCTGGCGCTTGTTCGGGCAAGTGAATATCCGTGACGGTTGGCAATCCCAACTTGTTATGGACTTCTTCGAGGACGCGCAAGCCTTCATCCATTCCTAAGCCGCGAAAACCACTGCGACTGGTTCGGTTAGCTTTGTCAAACGAGGCTTTAAACACCAGTGGCATATCCAATTGCCCGCACATCGACTGCAAAGCCGAGGCAATCGACAACGTCAACTCTCGCGACTCAATAACGCACGGGCCCGCAATCAACATCAAAGGCAGGTTGTCACCACAACTCACTTTATCAATTGTGATTCTCATGCGAGTTGTCAGTTGGAGTTAAGTTGGGGTAAGCGAAGGGTTGGGAGACACTGGAACGTTGGCAGTTAACGCTTTTTTACACAGGCTGGAAGCCTATGCCACATCAAGAGCTGAAAGCCTATGCCACATTAGGGGACGATTAGGGTTAGTCTGTTGGGTAGGACCTGCACTTCTAACGGTAAGTGGCCGCCGGGGTCTCCGTCGATCTGATATGGCACTTGTCCTGGAGACGTTATGCGAAAATGGGCTGAGCGATATTGATGTACATCCTTTAGTCGTTGGTGTCGTCCTAGCCAAAGCCAGGCAAGATAATACAGTCCGCGCATCAGACCGCCTTGAGTAAACGCACACAAATCCAGCAGGCCATCGTTGCACTGTGCCTGCTGGCAAAATCGCAAGTTGGCAGCATAACGAGGCAGATTAAAGGCGAACAGCCAGGCAGTCGAAAACCTCGAGGTTCTTTCGTTAGCCGCATCGGCCACACTAAACGCACTGTCGAGTAGTTCAACGTTGATGGCTGGATACTTGTAGTTACGAACGGCTTGCCAAATAGGTTTGGCGTAAGACCAACGATTGATATGCCCGCGTCGGCGCTGATGCATGTGCATGACCACTTCAGCATCAAAGCCACAGCCCAACATCACCAAAAACAGTCTGCCGTTGGCCAACCCGGCATCAAGTTGCTGTTGCTTGCCGGCCAAGATGGTCTGAGCCGCGACTTGGGGATCGGCGGACAAGTTTAGTTGACGGGCCAACAAGTTCTCTGTACCCAGCGGGAAAACGCCCAAAGGCACGCCCGTGGGAATCAGGTTGACCACAGCTGCGGCGGTACCATCGCCACCGGCAGCGACGACGGAGGCGAGCTGACTGAGATGCTGCAATTGCGCCGAGCGCGTGGCCACGGCCTCCAGCGAACTGCAGATTTCGACGCTGCGCCCCGCTTGCCTCAAATAATCGGCCAGTTGACCAACCAAGGCTTGCCGTGACACCGCCCCAGACTTGGGATTAGCAGCAATCAAGACGGTACCGGGTTGATCCATACACACCACAACTCAGTCGAAATAAATGCAAACAGCCGCTGACCCGGCACCCAGATGAATTTTCCGGGCAAACAGGTCAACGGCTGTATTGTAAACGGCCAGATTGTAACTGTGTACGAGCGCTACGACGCTCAGCCACGACCACAACTATCGCAGCGACTTCCCAATTCGGCGGTCAAACCGAGAATGAACTACCGCATCCGCAAGATTTGCGAGCCTGAGGATTCTCAAAGCTAAAGCCTTGGCGATCGATGCGCTCGTGCCAATCGACGGTCGTACCATCCAAGTACAAGGCACTCTTCTTATCAACTACAATCGCAACCCCATGCTGTTCGTACTTGGAGTCACGCTCGTCATCGTACTTATCGTCGAATGCGAGCGAATAGCTAAATCCACTGCAACCGCCGGCAACCAGTCCAATTCGCAGGAAAGCATCAGCGGGAAACTGATGCTCCGTCTGGAACTTTTTCACTTGGTTGGCGGCATTCTCGGTCAAGATAACTGGCATGAATAAACCTCAACGTTCACGGAGTCTCAATCGCACCAGATGGCGCACCTGGCTGGTGGTCGGTCAAATTGCCACCCCACTAACCTATTTTATATGCTCTAACCCAGAAGTGCGACAAGTCGTTTCTGGCAAATAGTCGCAGAGATTGTCCGTAGAGCGGCTGTCCCCAGCCGCTCAGCACCCTCTAACCCAATTCTCCACCGAGCGCCGGGTGCGGCGACGAGGGCGAAGGTCCTCCTGAGCCAAACACCGTCTTGAACAACGAACTGCGTCCCGGGGGCCACAGCCCGATTCCGAGCGGCTGGGGACAGCCGCTCAACAACCATCAACCAAACGACATGAGGTCTTTGCGCTCAAGCCAAACTTCGACATCGTCATCGGAGGATGTAGTTGCCAAGTTTGTGGGTTGTAGCATGGACAGTCGGTGGGATCCGAAGGTCGCTTCCCGTAAACGCACCAGTCCCAAATCGTAGACTTTGCCCAAGCGACACTTCCAGGATATCACTTGGCCACTGGTCGGAACCGGCTCGGCCAACGCGCAGTGCAAATGCTCGGGTCGAATTGCAATCGTACTACCGGCAGGTACTCCGGAGCCTGGGATCGCGTCCGATGGCAGTACATTCAATCCGCAGGGACTAGTCAACTCGGCGGCAAAGAGTGTCTTCGGATGCTGCCGAACTTGGCAAGGCGCTTCGAAGTGAGCTAGTTTTCCTGCATGTAACACGGCTAACTTGTCGACAGTACACAACGCGTCGATGGGATTGTGCGTAACTAACAACTGGGCGATCCCATAGCGGGCATGCGATTCGGCCAACAGTTGTCGCATCTGCTCTGCCAGACGCACATCGAGTTGAGAAAACGGTTCATCCAACAACAGCAACTTTGGCCGCGCCATCAACGCTTTGCCCAAAGCCACACGTTGCAGCTGACCACCCGAAAGTTCGGTTGGCAACCGCTTGAGCAAACTCTGCAAACCCAGCCAGCTGGCCAACTCCGCCAACCTGGAATCTTTGTCCGCGCGCGTCAACCCATTGCCGACCAACGCGACTGTCAGATTCTCTGCGACACTCAACCGGGGATAGGTAGCGTAGTCCTGAAAGACCATGCCCACTCCTCGTCGATTGGCTGCCCAGGTTGTTATGTCGACTTGATCGAGCGTAATCTTGCCCGAAGTGGGTGATTCCAGGCCTGCGATGATTCGCAGTAAAGTGGTTTTGCCCGAGCCACTCTCGCCCACTAGCGCCACACGCTGACCAGGCTCCATTGCCAGACTAACCGAATTGAGCACCTCACCAGCGGCGAATCGCTTGGTAATGTCTTGCAGGACTAAACTGTGCATTAGGTATTGGAACCAAATAACCAAATAGGGCGCGTGCCAAGAGACAAGACTATCATAGTCCAGTTTCGTATTCACGCGCGAATATCGTTATCAACCGTAGCCGAAGTCGCCAGACTTTGGATGAACTACCAATACATCCTCCAATCTCTGGCGAGATCGGCTACGGACTTTCCCGTAGCCGAAGTCGCCAGGCTTTGGACGAACTACCAGCACATCCTCCAATCTCTGGCGAGATCGGCTACCAAACCAATCTCTGGCGAGATCAGCTACGGGCGAGATCGGCCATAAAAAGTGAACTATAATAAGCGGCCAGCAAGCCGCAACCTCGGCTTGACCAAAATCCTTCTACGGCCCCCTGCGTCAAGGTGAGAATCAATCATGCGTTCCAGGCTAGCTCATCTGATATTGTTGTTTTGCCTACTAGCCACTGGTCCCACGCGGGCCGCGGAACCAACCAAGCAACGCTTGTGGGCTGGCGATGCACCGGGAGCTCAGGGCACCGATGACAAGGATATCCCGCAAACTATCATCTACGCCATCAACTCAGAAAAACCGGCCCCCGCGCTAGTGATCTTGCCTGGTGGCGGTTACGGTGGCTTGGCGATCGATCACGAAGGCCACCAAATCGCCAAGTGGGCCAATGACCTCGGGATGTCAGCCTTCATTTGCGAATACCGACATCGAGGCAAAGGATACGGTCACCCGTTTCCCATGCTCGATGCACAGCGGCTGGTGCGGACGGTGCGGGCCGGTGCTGCTCAATGGAACGTCGATCCCAATCGTATCGGCATCATCGGCTTTTCAGCCGGAGGGCATTTGTGTTCGACCGTTCTAACTCACTTTGACGCCGGCAATGCACAAGCCGCGGATCCCATTGAACGTGTTAGTTCGCGACCAGATTTCGGTATCCTATGCTACCCCGTAATCGACTTTGATCAGCCTTATACTCACAAAGGCAGTCAGAAGAATTTGTTGGGAGACAATCCCGATGCAGCGTTGGTCACGTCGCTTTCGAATTCGACTCAGGTTACCAAAGATACGCCACCGACTTTCGTGTGGCACACGGCCGCTGACGCCGTGGTGCCGATTGAAAATGCGCTGAAGTTCTATGCAGCGATGGCGGCTCAGGGTGTGCCGGGCGAACTACATTGTTTTCCGGTTGGACGACATGGCCTGGGTTTGGCTGCTGGTCAGCCGGGTGCCTTTCAATGGCCCGAGCTGTGCAAGCAGTGGCTGATTTCGCAGAAGTTTATGGCTGACGCCAAACACCCGTAAGTGTGCAGCGCGTCATGATTTCAATGACTTGACTGGCTTTGAAGGGAATCGTCGTAACGTCGGCCCATTCTTCGCCACTGTGCAAGTTACCGCCTACGGGTCCCAAGGTATCGATATTGGTTAGACCTGCGGCTGCCAGGCGATTGCCATCGCAAACTCCGCCGCTGGCTTGCCATTGGACCTGGTGGCCCAGCGCTTCAGTGGCAGCTTCGATCACGTTCATCAACTCGCGCTGCGCTGAGGTCAGTGGCTTGGGCGGAGCGGTAAAGCCGCCATGAATGGCTACTGAATAGCCGTCGCGTGAATCGATTTCAGCCAACACATCGGATAGCTGACGTTCGAACCAGATTTGCGAATCTGCATCGGGCACGCGAACATTGAAACGCACGATCGCCAAGTCAGGCACAACATTGACAGCTCCACCACCGCTAATGCGGCCCAAGTTGATCGTGGTATCGGGCATGCGTCCGTTTAATCGATCCAGGCTGGTAGCCAGGTGACTGGCCAGGGCAACGGCATTGCGACCAGCATCAAAATCGCGACCAGCATGGGCTGCGCGACCACGCACGACCAAGGTGAAGTTGCCCGAACCCTTGCGCTGGCCGACCAGGGCGCCGCTGACCATCGCTGGTTCAAATAGCAATCCATAGTCATGGGTGGAAGCCAGCGAGTCCCACAGATGAGCTGACGAAGGCGAGCCCACTTCTTCGTCGGGTGTCAGTATAAGTGTCCAGCCTACTTCGGGTGCCAGTCGAAAATGTTCGAGGGCTTCCAGTGCTGCCTGGACCACCACGATTCCGCCTTTAGCATCCGCAGTGCCGGGACCGATCAGTTTGTTATCGCTGACCAATTGGCACTTGTCAGGCACATGGGCTGGCGTATACACAGTGTCGTAATGGATGCCCAGCAGCACGCGTTTAGGGGCCTCAGGACGCACTTCCCATTTGAGAGCCACGCCGGTCTCCATCGCGTGCTCCGTACCATCCTCGGCGATTCCGCGCCGCGGCGGCAGCGCGATGCGCTGCGCGGCCGCGCCCGCCACGCTCCACTGGCACAGCATGTCTGCCACCTGTTCCAGCCCCACCAAATTCGCTGAACCCGAGTTAACATTGCATAGCTCGATCACTTCGCGCGTCCATCGCGATTGATTAGCAGACAACCAGGCGTGAGCCTGAGCGATATTCATAACGAGCTCCTGAATGTCACGTACCTACCTTGCTCCTGATCTGCCCGAATAACCCTGTGAAGCCTTGGACTCGTGGCGACGTCCAGTTTGACAACGCCATTGCCCCTCATCCAACTGCCCATTTGGTTCGGCTGCGGTTATATTATGCATAAGCGGCGGCAGGCTCCAATGACTTGGGGAATAACCACGAATATGAGCAGCGATTTAGAAGCGACCTTGGATGCGGCGGACGTCCAAGGGATCGAGTTCCGTGACCGCTTGGCGGCACAACAAGCTGCTGACCGTCGTCGACCGGTCGACATAGTCGATGCCAGTGTCGGTGAATCCAAAGAGGCTCTACGACTACTGCGCACTCGTCTAGCTGCAGTGACGCTCGCACTTAGCATTGGCTTTTCGATCTTTGCAATTTGGCTGACGATCAGCAAATTCTTGGGTTTCATTGGGGACGCGTGGCCTTGGATGGTCGCCGAATATGCGGTGACATCGGTCATGGTCGGCACTACGCTGTGGTTGCGTAGTAATCAACCCATGTCGCCCGTATGCGCTCGTGCTATCGAATTGATGGTCTTTGGATTGCCGTCCCTGTTTTTTGCAGCCCACACGGTTCGTACGCTCATAACCAGTATCGATCAATACGGACAACTTGTGCCGGTCACGTTACATGGCTGGGCACTGCTCATTTTCGCACATGCGGTGTTCATACCCAATCCATGGCGACGAGCTGCTCTGGTGTCGATTGCCATTGCTTTAATGCCCTTGGCAGTAGCCGTTGTTACGGCGACCGTGCACGCCGAGACACGCGCAGCGTTCTGGAACAATCCTGCGCCACTGATCGACATGACGCTAGGACTGACAGCCACGGCGACCGTCGCGATCATCGGCGTGCGCACGATCAATCATCTACGCAGTGAGATGTTCGAAGCCAAACAATTTGGACGATATCGACTGCGCGAGCTGCTCGGTTCTGGCGGTATGGGCGAAGTGTATTTGGCTGAACATCAGTTACTGCGACGACCATGTGCCATCAAGATCATCCGGCCCGAACGCGCTGGCGATGCCAAGATGTTGGCTCGATTTGAACGCGAAGTGCAGGCCACGGCCAAGCTGAGCCATTGGAACAGCGTTTATATTTACGACTACGGACACACCGCCGACGGCACGCTGTATTACGTAATGGAGTACTTGCCAGGACTGACTTTGCAAGAGCTGGTCAATAAAGCTGGGCCGCTGGAACCGTCGCGCGTGATCTACTTGCTACGACAGATCTGCTCGGCACTCCATGAAGCACACGGCCTCGGACTAATCCACCGCGACGTCAAGCCAGCCAATATTTTCGTTTCCGAACGCGGTGGCCAATTCGACGTGGCCAAGTTGTTGGACTTTGGCTTAGTCAAACCACTCAGAAACCTACATGGTGATCGTGCCCTGCAGGAGACGGATGTAGCCATGGCCACCGGTTTGACCATCGACGGAGGCTTTGCGGGTTCGCCGCTGTACATGTCCCCCGAGCAAGCCTTGGGTGAAGAGACTCCGGACCCTAGATCCGATATCTACTCCCTGGGCGCGGTTGCTTACTACATGCTGACTGGCAAGCCGCCATTTTCTGCGACGCATGCCATGCGCCTGATCCTGCAACACTTGAATGAAATCCCCACACCTCCTTCGCAGTCCATGAGCCGAGCAGTGCCGTGGCAGATTCCAGCTGACCTGGAAGCTGTCGTGCTGCGCTGCATGCAAAAGGATCCCGATCAACGTTACAACACAGTCTGCCAGCTAGATGCGGCTCTGGCCGATTGCGTGGATGCCGACGATTGGAACTACGAGCGGGCTCACCAGTGGTGGCACGCCCACTGCCCCAAACTCCGCGCCGGCGCTGGAAAAGCCGCAGTGGCATGCTAGCAATGCGCAGTGGAATGCGTCACAGCATGGGTGGCACTGGCAATGCGCAGCATAGCCAGTGCCACCCAAAACCCTAAACACCACGCGGCTGAACGTTACGAAAGCCTTGACGGCTTCCGCTACGGGGCGATGGCAATCTCGAAAGCCTTGACGGCTTCCGCTACGGGGTGGACAAGCGTTACACTGGTGAGCAGCAGCGGAAGGGAATAACGGTTTGCAATCACCAAGGAGCGGAGCATGGATGCGCATTGGAGCGAAACGACCTTTGTCGATTTTGGTGCCGATCCCTTTTATCCATACCAGCGCGAGTCCTTGCCTCGCATTGCTGCCGACGATCGTAGCGACCTTCAGAAACTCGTGCGTCGCAACTTGCCCAAGACGCCGGGCGTCTATGGCATGGTGGATTGGAATGGCCGTTTAGTCTACGTGGGCAAGTCCAAGTGTCTGCGCAATCGCGTGCTCAGTTACTTTCTGCCGCACAATGAAGAGGACAAGGCTGGCCGCATCGTACAATCGGCCGCGTCGATTGTATGGGAGACTCAACCTACGGAGTTTGCGGCGCTGCTGAGAGAGCAACATCTGATTCGTCGCTTGCAACCACGATTTAATACGCAAGGCATCCCTCGGCGCCAGCGCCCAATTCATATTTGCTTGGGACGCAGTCCAGCGGAACAGTTGTACACGTCGCGCAACCCAGACCCCAAGAGCGTATGTTGCGTCGGTCCATTTCACGGAGCAACTCGAGCCAGCCACGCGGTGGAGGTGCTCAACCGCTTATTCAA
The DNA here is from genome assembly GCF_056494185.1 of Rania fehmarnensis. Lineage (NCBI taxonomy): Bacteria > Pseudomonadati > Planctomycetota > Planctomycetia > Pirellulales > Pirellulaceae > Rania > Rania fehmarnensis. Next base: position 5,313,554 of record NZ_CM151398.1, on the reverse strand, counting down.
GCTGCGTGACTGTAGTAGCGATCAGCGTTTTAGCTTTAGCGACCAACTGCAGCTCTTTGACATTTCGCCCAGGCCCGGATGCATACGTTATGAAATTGCAACATGTATGGGACCATGTACCTTTGGCTGCACACGCTCCGCATATGATGAAAAGGTGCGACAAGCCCGCGAGTTTTTGACTGGCACCGATAGCCGCCCGGTGGATTGGCTAGAGGAACAAATGGCCAGCGCGGCCGAGCGCATGCATTTTGAATTAGCCGCACGCTTGCGCGATGACTTGCAAGCCGTGAAGTGGCTGGCTCGACGCGTGGGCGACGTAGCGCTGGCGCGCAAAAGTTTTACTTTCATCTACAAGCCGACGCCGGTCGAGCATCCGGAGGTCTGGTATTTGATTCGCCGCGGAGTCGTCGAAGGCGCTCTGGCGGCGCCCAAGACCAAGCGGCAAATAGAGAAGACAAACGCAATCATTTCCAAATGGCTAGAGCTCGACAATCACATCGGTCAACAATTTTCTCCTCGACCCGAAACACTCGCCCTGGTCACCAGTTGGTTTCGAAATCAACGCAGCGAACTGAAGCACACCAGTAACCCCAACCAATTCGACACACATCCCAGTAGCCGATCTCGACACAACGTAGAGCAGCTGTCCTCAACTGCTCAGAACCCGGCAAGTCGCTAAGCTGTAACACTGGGCAATCGGTTGGAAGAAACGTTGGTTAGAGGTTTCCGTATTTTAATATAAAACGCAGAGATACAGAGAATCGCAGAGAAGACAGCTTTTTCTCCGCGGCCTCTGCGGCCTCTGCGTTTCAAACATCAGCACCCGGCAAGTCGCCAACCTGTAATACTGGTCAATCGGTTGGAAGAAACATTGGTTAGAGGGTTCCTTATTTTTAAACGCAGAGAGAAAGAGAATCGCAGAGAAGACAGCCTTTTCTCTGCGGCCTCTGCGGACTCTGCGTTTCAAACATTAGCACTCGGCAAGTCGCTCAGCGGTAACACTGGTCAATCGGTTGGAAGTAGCATTGGTTCCGGTCGACCAAACACTTTATACATAAACTATTCGCGAGCTGCTCTCCACCGACCTTGCGTCGGTGGAAGCACGAATGGTGGGCTAGGGGCCAGCGGCCTAGCCAATCAGTCATCGGTCCACCGAGGCAAGCTCGGTGGGGCCGGAGAAGCCTCACCCTCCCGAATTTGCACGGCAGAGTTTACAATTTGGCCTAGACTAATCCCCCGCGCGATCGCAGACCACAGAAAGGGTCGTCCTTTGGCAATTGACATGGATTCATGGTTCTCGCTCAGCGGCGAGCGAGCAGAGCAGAATAGAACTCGAGCTGCTGGACCGAGTGGTTCACTGGATTTAACTGACGAGATGTTGCGTCAATGGCCTAGTGGTGACCTGTTCGGATTGACTCAGAATGCGGGTATGGGCTGGGATCCGCAGCTCATGGCGGGGCCACAATTCTTGCTGCTTAGCACTTTGGGTGGCCTCCGCGCAGAAAACGGTCAACCGGTTGCCTTGGGGTATCACACGGGGCATTGGGAAGTCGGACTGCAAGTGCGCGCGGCTGCCGAAACAATCACTGCCGCAGGTGGTATCCCTTTTGCCGCTTATTGCAGCGATCCATGCGATGGTCGCTCGCAAGGTACGGTCGGGATGTTTGATTCATTGCCTTATCGCAATGATGCGGCGATTGTCATGCGCAGGTTGATTCGTTCGTTGCCTGGCCGCGCTGGAGTACTAGCGGTAGCTACGTGTGATAAAGGCTTGCCAGCGTCGATGATTGCTCTCGCCGGAACCAGCGATCTGCCAGGTGTGATCGTCCCAGGCGGCGTGACGCTACCACCCATCTCAGGCGAAGACACGGCCAAGGTGCAGACGATTGGCGCGCGCTATTCGCACGGCGAATTGTCGTTGGAAGATGCCGCTGCCGCCGGCTGTCGAGCTTGTGCCAGTCCCGGTGGAGGTTGCCAATTCTTGGGGACCGCGGCCACCAGTCAAGTTGTGGCCGAAGCCTTAGGGATGACGGTGCCACATGCTGCCCTGGCCCCCAGCGGTGAACCCATTTGGCTAGATATGGCTCGCGCATCGGCCAAGGCATTGATGCACCTGGCCGAGCGGAAGCTCGCGCTGAAACAAATCTTGACACCCGCTGCGGTACGCAATGCGATTATGGTTCACGCGGCCGTCGGCGGTTCGACTAACTTGCTCTTGCACATCCCGGCCATTGCTCATGCGGCTGGCCTTGTTCGTCCCACCGTCCATGATTGGATCGAAGCCAATCGACGAGTCGCCCGCTTTGTGGATGTCCTTCCCAACGGTCCCAAGAATCATCCAACGCTGCAACTCTACCTGGCAGGTGGCGTGCCTGAAATCATGTGGCACCTGCGCGAAGCGGACTTGATCGATAGCAGTTGCTTGACGGTCAGCGGACTGACTTGGAACGAAATTCTCGATCGCTGGCACGAAAGTTCACGTCGTGCCGAGCTGCGCAAGTTGCTCAAGACTCGCGATGGAATTGATCCCGATGACGTGATCATTCCGCCTGCCGTTGCACGATCGCGTGGCATGACCAGTACGATTGTGTTGCCCACCGGTAACATTTGTCCCGACGGTTCCGTGATCAAAGCGACCAGCATCGATCCCGAAGTCGTGGGCGCCGATGGCGTGTTTCGGCACACGGGACCTGCGAAGGTTTTCACCAGCGAGCGCGAAGCGATTGCCACGATCAAGAAGCAAACCAATCGCACGATCGAAGCTGGAGATGTGATCGTGCTGATGGGCTGTGGGCCACTGGGCACTGGTATGGAAGAAACGTACCAACTGACATCGGCTTTGAAGTACTTGAAGTTCGGCAAGCATGTGACGTTGCTGACCGATGCGCGTTTTTCTGGTGTGAGTACAGGCGCGTGCGTGGGACATATGGGACCAGAAGCACTCGCCGGCGGGCCAATCGGCAAACTCCGCGACGGCGATATGATCGAAGTGATTGTGAATCGTCGCGATCTTTCGGGCTCGATCCATTTCATCGGTTCCAAACAGGAGCCGTTAACGCCCGAGGCGGGGGCTCAAGTGCTGGCCATGCGCACCCTGCATCCTGATTTGCACGCCGATGCTCGTCTGCCCGACGATACGCGCTTATGGGCAGCTTTGCAACGCGTGGGCGGTGGCACGTGGGGCGGTTGCGTTTATGATGTCGATCGTATCATCGAAGCCCTGCAGCGGGGCAGTGCGAGTGGTTAGTACCGCAGGAGTCTTGCTTGGCGCTGTGCCCCCTCCCGCAGACTTCGGCTAACGCCTTGTCTGCGACCTCCCCCAGCTTCGGAGAGCGATGCGATAATAGCAAAGCGTAGTCTCTTATTGATGTGGGGCGGTTGTTTTTTTGCTGACTCAACGCGCTGGGGAGGTTGTTATTTACGAATCCTGGTTCGTCTCGAGGCGAAATTTAGCCCAGACTGCCCAAAGCGGCGATTTGAACGGCTTTTTTCACCCGATTGCGACAGTCGGTGCGCAGCGCTCCACGGCAAGCAGTTTTGCCAGTCGTTTGACGTTCACTGTGAAGCATGTCATCAGTTGTTGGATCTTCACTTTTGCCAGACCGCAGTATCTTGCACAACGACCGCGCCCGTGCCGAGCCACTTCCCCTAACTTCCGTTCGATGGCCGGATGCTCACGCCGGACTTGTTGGTATTGCTCTGTCTTGGACTTCTGACGAGCACGTTTGTATTCTTCTTCATACTCATTCTTATTCACTCGTCGACCTCGACGGCTGGTCTCTTTCATCTTGGGGTTGCACTGCGCGAGCAACGGACAGCCCCAACATTTCTTAGCCGGAAAGTCGAACGTCGTGCGGTTAGGCTTCGTGGCATCTTGAAATCCTTTATTGGATGTGTGGCCAGCTGGACATGTCACATGCTCGCCGTCTGAGGTCAATGCAAACGCCGTCGAAGCAAAGCCTTCATCGTTGCCGAAGTCACGCGGCGGTGTGATCACATCAACTTCCATCCCGCCAGGGCCTTCCAACGCGCGCAGCATTGGCCCGTTAAATCCCGCGCCGTCAAGGGATAGCTGTTCGATCTTGTTGCCATGAGCTTGCTGTTCGCGTTCAATCAGATGAACCGCGTCTTGGGCCTCAGCACCGTTTGCCGGAAGCACCTCAAGTTGAGTGATCAGCTGGCTATCGGCGTCCATCAACACATCGACCAAATAGCCGTCGTAAAACTCGCCATGCATTCCGCGGCGGGCATCGCTATCAACCACGCTCAGCGTGCGATCACCCTGACCTGGGTTCAAGCAATCGCTCACGATCTTTTGAGCGAGCGCACGTACTTCGATGAATCGTTTCCAAGACTCTTGGCAATCACTCTCTTGGGATGGATCGGGCTGCTCGAGCATCCACGTCAGGATGTCGCCGACTAAATCCAGACGAGCATCAAGGCGAATCTCCTCGGATTCTTTCTCGGTTTCGACGCGGCTTCGATCGGTTCGGATACGGAATCCTTGAGCGACCTCAGCATCAATGGGCTCGATAGCAGCGAGCATCTTTTCTCGCAGCTGCGCCAGCAGTTTCAACGTGGTGGGCACAGCAATATTGGCATAGACGTGTGTGGCATCTTTAAGTCGCAACCGATCGCTGACAAGGCCCTTGCTGCGCGCGAAGCTGATCAGTCGGTCGAAAACTTTCTGCATCCCCTCTTCTCCGATGCGACCCCGAAAGCGACTCAAAGTACTTCCGTCCGGCAACTTACAAGTAATCGGCACTTGCAGAAACCAGCGGAACAATAAATCCGAACTGGCTCTTTCTAGGACTTTGCTGTCTGATAGATGATAGAGATATTGCAGGTACAACACCTTCAGGAGGAGGATTACTGGCAGGGTGGGCCTACCTCCCTCACGACAATAATACTTCTCCAGCTCAGGCCGGAAACTTTCCCAGGGGACTATCTCCAACGCATCTAAAAGGGGCGACTTGAGCGGCAGCACACGCTTATAGATCGCCAGATCCGACGCACGAATCTCAAACAAAAAATCGCGATGGTTCGTTAGCATAATGATTGCACCGAGTTGGAACGTCGGCCTCTTCAACCATAATACCCATGCCAGAGCAAATTGGAATTAAATCAGCACTCTCCTTCGCCGGTGGAGGTGACGGTCACCTCTCCATGCGCAGAGCATGGGGAGGTCGAATCGAGCGCAGCAAGATTCGGGAGGGGCGAGTCCGATAGTTTATTGGTTTGCCCTGCCGTAGAATGGTACAAGACAACTATCGGCTCGCTCAAACACTTTGGGGGCAGAGACCTTGGGATTATTGGCACCACTGTATGCACTGGCTGCACTGGCGATTGCGGCTCCGATCTTATTTCATTTGATTCGGCGCCAACCGCGTGGTCAGAGCGAGTTTAGTTCGCTGATGTTTCTGCAACCCTCGCCGCCGCGTCTGACGCGCCGCAGTCGACTCGACAATTTCTTTTTACTGCTATTGCGAGCGCTGGCCCTGCTCCTGATTGCGTTCGCCTTTGCGCGGCCCTTTATGCGTTCGGTGGAACTGGCTGACTCTCAACTGGCGACGCGCGAGATTCTGTTGCTCGTCGACACCAGTGGCAGTATGCAGCGGCCCGACGTTTGGCAGCAGGCGATTAAGTCGGCCGAAGAATATGTGCGTGGACTCGGTGATACAGATGCACTCGGACTGGCTACGTTTGATTCGCGTTTGCAACTGCGATTACCACTTCCGAAACAAGGCGAAGCAATTTCGACACCCGCAGCGCAACACTCGGCTGTGCTGGCAGAGCTCGGCCGGCTCAAGGCAACTTATCAACCCACTCGGCTCGCGGATTCGTTGATATCCGCCGTGGAGATCTTGCAAGAGCGCAGCACATCCGCCGCTGAAGATGACAACCAACGCGAGATCGTGCTCATCAGTGACTTGCACGAAGGCAGTGGTATTGAGGCGTTGCAAGGTTTCGCCTGGCCTGAAGGCGTGCGTTTAGATGTGAGGCGTATCTCGCCCGAGCACGGTGGAAATGCGCGGGCTACTCTCATGCAAGCCGTTCCAAACGACTCAGCCAGCACTAGCACCGCTAAGAGTGAGGCTGCGGGCAGCGCGCCTGCCAAGATCATACCGGAGCGAGATAACCTGGTGCGTGTGCGCGTCGAGAATAACAAGGGTTCGGAAAAAGTTGACTTGCAGTTGCAGTGGTCGGGGGTAGAGTCGACCCCACCGGTGCGCGTACAGGTACCGCCTGGGCAAGCTCGCGTCGTACCCATAGCCTTGCCCATCGGCCAAGCCTCTCGATTGTTGTTGACCGGTGATGAAGCGAGCTTTGATAACCAATTAGACATACCACGGACCGCGCCGCGGCCCGAACGTATCGCTTTCGTGGGCCAACAGCGCGAGAAGCCCGAAGAGGATTTATTCTTTTTCTTGAGCCAGGTGCCCTTCAGCACTCAAGTTCGCCAAGTGACCATCGAACGCTTGCCAGCCGATCAGCTGGGCCAGGCAATTAAAGACGAAACATTGGCCGGGCTGGCCATCGAAGCACCCCTCTCAGTCGCACAAGCAAACTTGATTCAACAGTTTGTCGCATCAGGTAAACCTGCGGTGATTGTGCTAGCGCGCCCCATGGTGGAGAGTTCGACCGAAGCGGCCGACACTGCTGGCGCGATCAAGAGCTTACTAGAATTGCAGGCACCAATAACCATTGGCGAAGCCGATAGTGACAAGTTTGCGTTATGGAGCGAAATTGATTTTCGACATCCGTTGTTTCTGCCATTGGCCGATGCCAAGTTCAACGACTTTGGCAAAGTGCGATTCTGGAACCATCGCATACTCAAATTGCCGGAGCAAGTAATTGAAGACTCAAACATATCGAAGACGCTGGCCAACGACTATCGCGTGGTGGCTCGTTTCGAGGATCGATCCCCGGCCGTAGTGCATCGCAAAATCGAGCGTGGTGATTTGTGGTTACTGACCGCAGGTTGGCAAGCCACTAGCAGTCAATTGGCACTGTCGACCAAGTTCGTACCACTCATGTATGGCATGTTCGATCTGCAAGGTCGTTCGCTGATCGTCGATGCAATTTACGAAGTAGGGGAAGCGATACCTGCCAGTGGCGGCGATCGTTTGACCGTCACACATTTAGACGGGTCGCCCGTTGAGATTCCAAGCGGCTCCACGCTGACGCTCGATACTCCGGGCCTGTATTGGCTCAGCGAGGACCGCCAGCGTCGACAGATCGCGGTGATCTTGCCGCTATCGGAAAGCCAATTGGACCCGATTGATATCGATCGCTTCGAGCAATACGGCGTGGTTACGGGCAAGAGCAACTCGGCCGATGAATTGCGTTCCAGTGCCAGACTGTCGCAATCGCATGAACTGGAGGGGCGTCAAAAACTGTGGCGCTGGTTGCTGGTGGCCGCCATTGGCATTCTGATTATCGAGACCATCGTCGCCTGGCGAACCTCAACCTAAGCCGAGGGCGTTAGCGGCGTTAGCCCTGGTTCCTAGCCAACGGTGTTAACTGGACCTGCGATCGTGACAACATTATTGAGAAGCCATTTGATCCTAGCGAGTTTTGGGACGCAGTGGCATAGGCTTCCCGCCTGCGTGAAGCCTAAGCTACCAGCCTCTGTAAGTCAGAATGCCGTCAACTAAGCGTTCACTGATCTCCACTGTCGCTTTCGCCGCAGAATCAGTACACATCCGAAAACGCTACCCAACGGCTCAAATCTCATGTCCCAGACAGGGGTTGCCAAAGCCCGACTGATCCCGTAAAAAAGTGGAACTCTTGGCGGAGTAGCTCAGTTGGTTAGAGCAGCGGAATCATAATCCGCGTGTCGGGGGTTCGAATCCCTCCTCCGCTATTCCCTTGTTTTTCTTGGGTCAATCACACTTCTCGACCCATCGATTTGCTGCGGGATTTTCGGGCGCGTTGTACAGTTATTGTCCAGTTCACTGTACAACACTTGAATTTTTCTTGATGAGATCGCAGCATCAGCACTAGCGTGATAACGTGTACCCAGGGGTTCGCACTTCGCCGTTAGGTACGGAAACCGAAAAATATCCGCTGGAACTTTTACCCATTATGTGGCATTGTTCGACGGCTAGCAAACCACTCGCAGTTAGGGAGACTGTAGCAACAGGGGTTCGGAATAACTTGGAAAAGCTGGCAGATTCTTAAGCCACTTTCTAATCGACCGGTGGTTAGCGTGTGAGAACGAAGTCCGTTCTCAGCTGATCGCAAGGAATGCGAATCATCTTTTGCGACACTTCGTGAACTGACCAAACTTGTCATTCACCAATGTCAAACTTCCCATGGCAGTTTGGCGAACATGGGGGGTATTGGCTGTTTGGTCAGCACCATTCGGATCAACTGCCATGCAGGCGCGCTTACAGCATGAACGTGACTAGCTAACAGGCAGGGCCGGAACATAAACATGCATGAGGACAAGATGCAATCTCAATTAAGCTGGGAAGAGATCGCCCAGCATTATACGCCCCACATTCGCGCTGCAGTCCAGAAGCGAGCAGGGTACATCGGCGCTTACGTGGATGACGTAGTTCAGGATGTGCTCATTCGACTGAATGTCCTTAGAGAGCGCGGAAAGCTTCCAACTAACCTGGATGAGATTAACTGGCTAGTCAGGAAGATCACCAACGCGACCGTGGACAACACGATTAGGAAAATGGGTAGATTGTCAAAGATCGGTAAGACAACTGTCGACGGGAACATCGATCCTGCCTCAGAAGACGAAATGCAAGACCTGGACCAAACTCGTCCAATGATGGAGGTGCTTAACGAATTGGTTGAACAACTACCAGATGACCTTAGAGAAATCGTCCAACTTCGTCTTCAAGGGTTAACAATGCTACAGATTGCTGAACGGCTGGGAATCACTAAGAACTGCGTTAACAAGCGAGTACGCAGGGCTCACGAGCTAATGAGGGCTGCAAACAGCCGTGGAGAAACAAAGACCTGTGCGTAAATGAGCGCCTGTTAGGTTATTTAAGATTGTGTTACCACCTAGATCATTCTGGCAAGATTATACAGATAGAAATGAACGACCCTTGATCCAAATTACTGGACCGAGGGCATTTCGTTTTCTGTAGCAGTTTGTGACGCTGCTAGGCACTGTTAGGAATCAAATTTCCGTAGCCGTTTTTCGAGCATCTTAGGCGTCGTCGACCTGGGGGTCTTCGCGCCGGTCCAGCAGGTCGGCAAATTCGCGACAATCGTCACGCATGGCCGTCAGCCGCTTAATCGTTAGATCCGTTTCAAGCAGGCCAACCTGCATCTTCCGCGAAACCGGATCAATCAGATTACACAGCAACATGCACATATTCTGCATAAGCTGCACAATCCGTTCGGATTGTTCGTCATCGATAATTTGGGCTCCTATCGTGTTGCGTGTTGCGTCATCGACTACACTCAAATCTACACCCGATTCTTTTGGAGTCAAACAAGAATCGTAAAGAATTCTCCGCAGCTACATCGCCGCAGTTGACATCGCCGCAGTGACATCGCCGCAGTTGACATCGGCCGCAGTGCTCCGCAGGTTGAACGGCCGCAGCTGTCGACGTGTGAAACGACAATCGGCAGAACGGCCGCAGGGCTCCGCAGCTGTCCAGCCGCAGCTGACATCGGCCGCAGCTGTGGTTATCGAACGGCCGCAGGTTGCACTAGTGGAAACGTGTGAGTTGCATTTTCGTCATAACCGTAACGGACGAACTCAAAAGGCGCACCCAGCGCATTCGAATCAATCGTTTGGATTGCATAGGAGCGCGCGAAATGGTGCGCTGCAGTCGTTCCAATCCTCTTACGCCCCCCAGGCAGGACATCCGGCATAACCGGTGCAAACCCGCCTTTGTTCAACCACTCGAACAATGTTTCCATTGCATCGAAGAAATCATCATTGTCGTTTGTAGCGATTGCATCGAATATGCGCGTTAAAACGGCTTGTGTGTCCATGGTGTAGTCTTTCCCTTGCGTGTTGCGTGTTGCTGTGATCGAACGGCCGCAGGTTGAACGGCCGCAGGTTGAACGGCCGCAGGTTGAACGGCCGCAGGTTGAACGGCCGCACACACGATTCTTTTGGAGATAAACAAGAATCGAAAGAATCGGCCGCAGTTATCCGGTCCGCACGGCTCCGGCCGCAGCTGTGATCGAACGGCCGTAGCTGTCGACGTTGAACGAACGGCCGCAGGGCTCCGGCTGCAAGCTGAACGGCCGTAGGTTGAACGGCCGGAGCTGCGACGATAGCCTAATTGCGAGGGTTCGAATTCATGCTGCAATATTCGCCATCCTCATTCACAATGATACTATCGTGAACGGCAATCCCTAGCATCTTGCTTGCTTGCGTCATGCTATCAAACATAGCCCAGTCCTCGCGCGAGGGGGTAAGGTTCCCGCTAGGGTGGTTGTGCGCAATTATCATGCCAGCTGCGTTTGCTACGATTGCAGGGCGAAATACTTCCCTAGGGTGCACTAGCGATGCATCGAGAGTACCCTGCGTAACCGGCACAACCCCGATGACCGTCATCTTCGTGTTTACCAGGACAACCACGACTTGCTCGCTAGGAGAGTCTTTCAGCAATTCCGATACAACCGCGCCAGCCCGCGCCGAACTATTGGCTAGTGGTTGCGTTTTGATAGTGCCTTCGCGAACTAGGGCGCACTTGTAAACAGGTGTAACTTGAAAGCTAACTGACATCATTCTTTCCCTTGCGTGTTGCGTTTTGCGTGTTGCGTGTCGCTGTGGTCGACGTGTTGCGTCATCGACTACACTCAAATCTACACTAGATTCTTTTGTGGTCAAACAAGAATCTTGAAGAATACGGAAAGAATTCTACCGGCCGCAGCAGACATCGGCCGTAGCCCTGCGGCCGCAGCTGTGATCGAAAGCACGGGCGCAGGGCTCCGTAGCTGTCGACGTTGAACGGCCGCAGCTGTGATCGAACGGCCGCAGTGCTCCGCAGCTGTGATCGAACGTACGGCCGCAGCTGTCGACGTGTTGAACGGCCGAAGGTTGAACGGCCGCAAGGTTCAACGGCCGCAAGGTTGAACGGCCGCAAGGTTAAACGGCCGCAAGGTTCCGCGCCGTCACAACCGGCGTGGACAGCATAGCTGACATAACACGCCGCACCCCACCATGATGCATCCCATAATTCCACCAAGCATCACAAGGCTCACAATCAGCTCGGGGGATGCAATCGCTATAATCCGCATTGCAGTCCCCTAGCTGTGGAAGCCTATGCCGATTGTAACTAGAAAATCGTGCTGTCCGCAGGCATGCTTGCCACCCGGTAGGCAAGAACCGCACTGACCGGGACAACTGAAAACTCTGGCACTACCGGCATATTCGCGCGTCGCTGTCCGAACGGCCGCATGGTAGTCTTTATCGGCAAATCGGGCAAAACCCTTCGCACACGATACAGCTGCTCCAACCGCTACAAACTCCCCGCGCGTCACAGCCAGGTCTTTCATGCGACCCTTCAAATCGGCATCATCGGCATACTTGCTACCACTGCTCAAATTGAGCACGTAATTGCTAGGGAACGGCAAACCCTGTTTTCCCCACTTATCGAACAATTCCCAACTCTTGGAATAGCCGTAAGTGACTACCTCCGGCCGCTTCTTCAGCAAACCCATCCAAAACGCTAGAACCGTCATATCCCGAAAATCGCCGTCGACGTAGAGTCGAAACGTAATGGTATCATGCCCTTTATTCATTGGAATCGCCATAAACGCTACAGCTATCACAGAGCGTTTGAACTTCATTAGCAGAGTATTCTGCAATTGACGCATAAACGCGCCGACGTGTCGCCAGCAAGTAAAGCTATAGCAAAATTTGAGACATTCACCAGCGCCGGGGCAGGTAAATTCGGGCAATTCGCTATAACAGTAAAATGGCAACTTTACGTTACCCTTGGCAAATATCTTAAAGGCCGCACGACCGGCACGAAGTGCTTTCGCCAACATCCGGAAGTTATTCACCCATTTGATACCAGCGAGCGCACCTGTTTTTTCGGTACGGTCGTTACGTTCGGTAATAATCGCGAGTAGGGCATCGGCCTCACGTTCGATACGATCGGCAGCTTCGGCAAGACTGTTGCATGCCATACAATCGGCACAAAGCTTGCGAGCGCGTTGCTTGTCAAAAGCGGGAAGATAGTTCGTTGCCATTGTCTTTCCGTTGCGTGTTGCGTGTTGCTGTGGTCGACGTGTTGCGTCATCGACTACACTCAAATCTACTCCAGATTCTTTTGTAGGCAAACAAGAATCGGAAAGAATCTGTGAAGGATTCTACCGGCCGCAGACATCGGCCGCAGACATCGGCCGCAGACATCGGCCGCAGACATCGGCCGCAGACATCGGCCGCAGACATCGGCCGCAGACATCGGCCGCAGACATCGGCCGCAGACATCGGCCGCAGACATCGGCCGCAGACATCGGCCGCAGACATCGGCCGCAGACATCGGCCGCAGCTGTCCGGCCGCAGCTGTCCGGCCGCAGCTGTCCGATCGCAGTTGTGATCGAATCGTAGGGGTGATAACGCCCCCTTGGGTATTACCGCGATAACCACTGCAGCCCTTACCAGTGCTCCGCGCTCGCGCACACGGTTAGAACAGCGCCCTCCGCAGGATGCTTACGACCCGCAACACCCTACACAGCAACGGGTTACGACGATTGTAGTGATCGTGCGGGTTGTGACACGCAACACGCTATGAATCGAGGCAGGTGGATATCGCCTACATTGCAGATAGCTAATGGTGTAGCTCTCCGCAGGGCTCCGGCCGCAGCTGTCGCGCACTCTTGACGGACAACAAGATTGTAACGTAGCGATTGTTTCGATTGTCCAGGCATGCTAGCGTGTCGCGTGTGACGATCACGCAGGTTGTGTCGATGGTAGGGGGAGGGTCAATTCAACCGTCAAAGGCGGCACGTCCCGTCCAACCCCACCCGGTGCTCCTCTGTCTCGCGTGACACGCGAAAAATCGGGACTCCCGCGACGATCTTCAAGGGCCCTCACCGAGATCGCCCTGGCGAGGCGATTGAAATCCAGGGCTCGAAATTTTAAAGGCCGGGCGAAACTGCTCATTTCATGCGACAGTTTTCAGAGTGACAGCCGCCGCACGGCGCGCTTCACTAGCGTGTCGCGTGTATTTACAAGGGTCCCAACATCGAAACCCGCTTTCGAAATCCACCCTTCAGCGGGTCTTTAGTACAATCAGGTGGTGCTGACAACCCATAGGGTCTTTATGAGGGTGGAGGTTCTTCGCTCGATTTCCCACCCCATTAGCAGGGCGAGTATGTGCTTTTCCCAGGGAAAGTGCAGCCTAATGAATAACTGATCTCCTACTTTCTTATATAGGAGAACTTCTTGTAGTTGTGTTTTCTTATCTCTATAGCGCAATGTAACTTCCAGATTACTACTTAATGACCTGAAAGGTCATGGTGATAGCACTGTTTTCCCTTGAAAAACAAGGAAAAGTGTGACCAACCTGCGACTGAGTGCCAGGTGTCGGGAGGGAAGATAATCATTTTCCGGCCGATTTTTGCGGAATTCCAGGCCACTTCCTCGTCGAGCGGTGGTTGTAGGGCAGCAACACGCGACAGACGACCTGACACCTACCCTGGAGACCAACCGATGAGCAACGATCTGGAACGACGAGCTGAGCAGCTGAAGGGCATCGCGCGAGAGATGGATGAGCTGGCCAGGATCGAGCAGTGCGACACTGACGACCTCCGCATGGTCTTCGTCGACAGCTACGGCGACTTCAACGAGATCGAGCTGACGGATGAGGACGACAAGGAACTGATTGCCCTGTTCAAGAAAGTGATCGCCCGGCAGAAGAAAGCCACACTGGCACGAGTAACACCGATGCTCGATGCCATCTAAGAAAGCGGGGCATGCAGAAGACGCAACATCAACTGCATGCCCCTATGCGATACCGATACCGGGGATGGGAAAGACAGCGAGAGTTGAACATTGCAACACGCAACACACGCTGAGACACCTACCGGTCAGGGGTGATCGCCATGCAAAACATCTTCGTCAATTTCGGGTCCACCGTCCATGTCACAAATTGCACCGGTCATGTGATCCCAGCCACACAGCTCTTCCATCAGAGCATCTACGTCGCCCTTGGCAAATCCTAACCACGCAGCGAACTGAGCGATGTTGTCCCAGGCCAGGGTGAAGGGAACCGTCTCTCCGGATCGAGTGACAAGTTCGAAGTCGGCGGGCAAGGACGGGTCCTTTGCCGGTCGAACTTGTCGTATGTATTTCAATCCAGAAGAATTCTTTAACATTTCTTTTGACTTATAGGCAGGGGGGATTATGTTTTAAGTTAGGAGATCAAATCAATGAGAATCAAAATCGTTGCTTACTACCGTGTATCGACTGACAAGCAAGGTCGCAGTGGACTGGGGCTCGAAGCCCAGCGCGCACACGTAGCAAATCTCGTGCATGCTCGCGGATACGACGTAGTCGCTGAGTTTATTGAGGTTGAATCCGGACGCAAGACGGATCGCGAAGAATTAGGCAAAGCACTCGCGCTATGCAAGTCGAATGGGCACACGCTAGTGGTTGCAAAGCTTGATCGCCTTGCTCGCAACGTGCTATTCACCGCACAGATCATGGAATCAGGCATCGAATTCATCGCTTGCGATATGCCAACAGCCAATCGACTGACCATCCACATCCTCGCAGCTGTTGCTGAAGAGGAAGCACGCTTGATCAGCCAACGTACCAAAGATGCTCTCGCTGCCGCCAAGGCCCGAGGGGTGCTGCTGGGTTCAGCACGTCCTGGGCACTGGGAGGGCAGAGAGCATCTGCGAGGGCGAGGCAAGAAGGTTGTGCATACGATATCGGATACACTGCTTGCACAGATGAAGCAACTGCGTAATGCGGGCAACACTTTCGAACAAATTTCGGACATCATCAACTCACAAGGACACGTAACGCCGGGCGGCAAGTCATGGAGCAAGAGTCTGGTTCATCGCATGCTGAGTAAGGAACCGACCCTAGCGTAGTTACTTCTTCGATGGCTTGGCGACTGTCTTCTCAGTCACCTTGCCCATGGCCTGGGCGATTGCATCTTTCTTCTTCCTCGCAATGATCGAGCGCGCTTCACCGATGGTGACGCCATGCTCGTCTGCGTAAGCTTGTGCTTCAGCCCAAGCCTTCTTTGGTCCACTGCCTTGTGGCTTATCTGGCCGCTTTTTGCCTTGCGATGCTGGCTCTATACCGGGCGGCGCGGAGCTGCTGGTCCCCAAAGTGGCATGAACCTCCTGTGGCGACCGGGCATCGGCCAGTCCGGCATGCACGGCTTCGAGCAGTTCTTCCAGGGTATCGCACGTCACCGGAATACCCCTGAGACTGAATTGGTAGGGCATTGTAGTCACTCCAAGTATGAGTTTGGGGGCAATTTCGCCCTGGAACTAGGCAAATTATACACCGATATCGTCGCGTAGAAGTAGATTTCTTGTCTTTTTCTTCGGAATTCTTATAGAACGTGACCAAAAACTAGTGGTTTTGCTCTCTTAGATGGGTAGCGGACACCTTCGTCCGCACAGACCACGAGAGCGAACCATGCCAAGCAACGAACTAGTTCCAGCCGATGACCCAAACCGATGTTCCGGCATCACTCCAGCCGGTCAATGCACATCGCGATCTCTGCCGGGAACTGACAAGTGCGAGGCTCATGGTGGGGGACGAGCGTCCAAATCTTACCAGCGGCGACAGTATCTGATCAGCGAAGCGCGTACTGACCATCGGGTATCTAACCTAGCAAACCACGATGCGATCTACAGTCTGCGCGAAGAGATTGCGATTACTCGACTTCTGATCGAGAAGCAACTCGAAAAGCTTGATGCCGAATCGATGCTCGTCGTCCCCGCCTTGGTCAACCTCTTCACGATCTTGGAGAAGTTGGTCAAGACTTCGTCAGCTGTTGAAGTGAGACTTGGCAACATGCTCAGCAAGGACACGCTGATAAGAGTTGCTTCACAGATCATCGAGATCATCAACGAAGAGTTGAAAGACCTTGGTGACTATGAAGAGCGAGTTGATCGCATCACACAACGAATAATTTCGGAAGTCAGTGCTTCGAAGGATACCAACGAAGAGTCGACCTAGATAAACCCGTACACGAAAGTGATCACAAACACCATGAAGAACTTCCTTTCAAGCAACTGGCCGCACATCATCCTCAACGCCTTAGTGTTGATCGCTGGCACCGGCACCTACCTGATGAACCACGAAGTCGTCGCGCAGAATCCCGACGTAGTCGCTGGCATCGGTGGTCTCGTCACCGGCATCAACGTCGTCTTGTCAATGTTCGGAAAGCAGGTAAAGGCACCTGCCGCCAAGTAAACCGCACCGCACCAACCATCGCACAACAAGAGACCCAGCAGCGTGCTCCATGCTCCTAGCTGGGTCTCTTGTCTTGTCGGAGCCAAGCAAAGCACCATGAAAACGTTCGCATCAGTTATCTCGGGGGCGATGATCGCTGTCGTCGCAATCTCCATCTTCTCAGCAGCAACGGTTTACCAACGGACGGCAGTCGCGCATCAAAGCCATGAAGGCATCGAAAGCAACTCTGCGACCGTGGTGGCACCATTACCAGTCGTTATTGCATCACCAGTCGCCAAAGAACCCGCAACGCCTGACAAGCCGAAAGACCAATCGACAGCCGCACTACTCATCGCTGCACCTGAACGTGCAGACGTTGGTGTGTTTCTTGAAATCGATGCATCGGCCAGCGTAGCAACCAACTTTCGATGGATCGTTGCACCCGGTGGTGACAACGTATCGCGAGTGATCGAGGGTGGCAAGAAACTGCTCATTGCATGCAGTAAGCCTTGCACGCAGACGATCACAGTTGCCTGTTCATTAGAGAACGGCACCATCGATATGAAGCAGTTCACCATCGACTTCACACTACCTGGGCAGAAAGCAATCGCCAAGGTTGATCCAGCACACCCAGCTCCCGCACCGGTCAAGCCAGCAGGCTCACCGCTCGCAACAGCAATCATCAACGCTATCACGCAAGTCGCTTCACCCAACAAAGAACTGGAGCGAGTCGCCCTAGCTGGCAACTTTAACTCCGTCGCTTCCATGATTTCAGCTGGAGTCGTTAAGACTCCCGAAGATGCACTCACTGCAACTGCAAACCTCAATCGCGAAGCATTGGGAACGAATCAGCCGTTCTGGTCACCGTTCACTGAAACGGTGAGAGTCGAACTGAATCGAATGGCCGAATCTGGCAAGCTGAAAGACATCAAACAACACGAGATCGTGTGGCGAGAGATTGCCATCGCCCTCAAAGCATCGGAATGACCCAACATGCTAAACCGCCGCAGTTTCGTCGCAGCCGCAGCAGCCCTATCACTGTCTGCGGTTGAATTTAGACGTGCTCTCGCATCAGATCGAGTGATTGACGGTGGTTGGGTACAAGTCCAAGGCGCTCAAGAGAAGTTCATCGCAGGCCACTACAAACCGCTCGTGTCAGATCACGACGTGGACATCCGTGGTGATGGCGATGGAAAGATCGTCCGACTTTGGAAAGCATGGGAGACTGTTGCAGGGCATGAATTCGAACCGCACTTCCAAGAGATCGGTGACTGTGGATCACAGGCCACTGCTCTGGGCATCGAACACGTCAACGCTGTTCAAGTCCTACGGGACAAGCCGGAAGAATGGTGCGGTAAGCAAAGCACGGAAGTCCCTTACATACTCAGCCGAGTAGAAGTTGCTGGTGGTGTACTAGGCAATCGAGACGGCACCAGTATTTCTTGGGTTGCAGCAGCACTTGAGAAGTACGGCTCGCTACCTCGCGGTAAGTACCCCAACTTCGATGTCACCAATTATCGACCAGATCTTGCAAAGACGCTCTCGCGCCGTGGTCAAGGTTTGCCCGAGCACATTGAAAAGCTTGCCATCAAGCACAAGCTGAAAGCCGTGTTGATTGACAAGGGCTGGAAGCAAGCATGCGACGTTGTCGCAAACGGTTACCCAGTCATCGTTGGCTCGAACGTTGGTTACAACGAACGACTCGACAGCGATGGATTCCTAACCGCAGATCGTATCTGGAATCACGCCATGCTCCTATGTGCGATTGACACGAAGAGTCGTCGACATGGTGGCTGCCTCGCGAACTCGTGGGGACTGGAATGGCTGTATGGACCCAAACACAAATTCGGATGCATCCCCGGTGGATTCTGGTCCGACGCACGTAACATTCATCGTGCTCTCATGCAAGGCGACTCCTACGCCCTCATCGAGTACGAAGGCATCAAGAAACGAAACCTGGACTACCTGCTATGAACCTGCTGAAGTTAATCCTTGCCGGTCTCGCACTGATGACAATGGGCTGCACGGACGCATGCAAAGCGTACTGTGCGAGCCCGCAAGTGTTGACCGGCATCGTAGTGCCCCACCCACAGATCGAAGTGGATGGGCACGAAATGGACGACTACATCGTCGTCTTCTCCGCAACGTGGTGCCAACCCTGTAAGGCACTCAAGCCGGAAATCGAAGCACTCCGCAAGGAAGGCATTCTGATCTACGTCGTTGACGTGGACAAAGACAAATCCGGTTCGCAACAGCGAATGGGAGTCACAAGCTTGCCAACCATTATCGTGATGTCCGGTGGTCAAGAGCGAAATCGAATGACGGGTGCTCGCACTCGCGATCAGCTCCGCGCGGCATACAACACCAACGTCATCAATCCCGACAGTGGGAATGACGATGGTGCGAAGCCCGACGACAACGACCCAGGCATCGAACTACCCAAACCCGCTAAAGATTACAAGGTGATCTAACACGATGCCACGAGCAATCGAAATCACAACGCCAACGTATCAGCTTCCACCTGTCGGTTACGACGTACTCGAAGTGGAGCTGCCCGATGTTGGCACGTCTCGCAGTGAAGCAGGCATGGTCACCGAAGTCGAAGTACCGGCCAGTGGTGTCGGCATTCGCTTTCTGACCAGTGGTGGTGCTGAAATGCACGAATCGCTGTTCGTCACGACCAAGCAAGTCGAGCCAGCCAAGGTTGAGAAACCATCGATCCTCGACCCGTCCAAGCCGTTCATGGCACCCGCTCCAACTCTGCCAGCGACAACTCCTGAACCTCTTCCGTTACCACCAGCCCCAGCCAAACCGGCCAATGGCGAATCCATTGATGTCAGCGACACTGCTGACGCCACTGTCACCAAGAAAGCTAAACTATGTCTGACCTTGCATCCGTCTTCGCCAATCAAGTAGCTGACGGATTGCAGGGGAAGTCACTTCTATCTTGCTCCAGGTGGTCTGCCCGTCGACGTGTGATGGGCAGTCCATTCCCTGGCCCTTACTCTTGGAAGTACCATCCATGGGTGAAGGAGATTCTTGACAGCAAGGCACCTTTCAACGTCACACTCAAGTCAGCCCAGGCTGGCTTCACCGAAGTTGGGATCAATCGAGCGTTCTACACACTCGACGTTGGTAAACGCGATGTCCTCTACGTTCTCCCAACTGCATTGAATGCGACTGACTTCTCCAAAGCACGCTTTGGTGGAGCACTCGAGTCATCACCGTACATCAAGAACCTCTTCACAGCAACGAACACCGTTGGGCTCAAGCAAGCTGGTGCTCAGTGCTTGTACATCCGTGGATCGCGCGGAGGCAGCAACCTAAAGTCGGTTCCTGCATCGGTCCTGATCCTTGACGAATACGACGAAATGTCGATGGAAGCTGTTGCTCTCGCTCTCGAACGATTGAGCGGTCAGCTCCACAAAGAGGTTTGGTTCATTTCAACACCGACGATTCCACAGTTCGGTGTGCATAAAGAATTCCTGCTGTCCACTCAAGAACACTTCACGTTCCAGTGCCCAGCATGCTCGAAACGCACTGAACTAGTTTGGCCAGATTGCATCGGAATCGTTGGTGAAGGTGTCAACGACATCCGCACCAAAGAGTCATACCTGAAGTGCAAAGAGTGCAAGAACAAGCTGCACCAACAAGACAAGCCAAAATTCCTATCAACCGGCAAGTGGGAAGCAACCAACACCAACGGCGACCCTGATCGACGTGGGTTCCACATTAGCCAGCTGTATTCATTCACAGTGAATCCAAGCGAGATAGTGGTTGCTCACTTCAAAGGCTATGGCGACGAGTATGCCGCAGCTGAATTCAACCGCTCGAAGCTTGGCTTACCGTTCATCGGTGAGGGAGCCCAAGTCACTGAGGATCAGATCGAGAAGGCACTTCGCGGACACACGACGAAGGACCCAAGACCGAACCGTGGTGGTCGATTGATCACGATGGGTGCTGACCAAGGTAAGACTGGCTACTACGTCGTTGTTGAATGGTTCTTAACTGGTCGACCGGGCAAAGACATCAACGGAAACGCACACGGCAGACTGCTGGACTACGGACGCTTTGACCAAAACGGCAGTGGCTTCAAGCGACTTGAAGAGCTGATGGTTGAATGGCAAGTCCTTGGCAACGTGTGTGATGCTGATCCGGAGATCGGTGATGCTCGACGCTTTGCTAAGAAGTTCCGCAAGTACGTTTGGCTATGCCGCTATCGAAAGGGTGTGACTGGTAACGAAATCTCGATCAGCGATGAAGAGACCGGAGCCCCGATGGCAACGGTCGACCGAACATTCTGGTTGAGCATGGCACTCGGTCGCTTCCGCACGAACCGCATTGAGCTACCTCGCGACATCAACGAAGAGTTTAAAAGTCACGTTCGCAACTTGGTTCAAACCTACGCCAAAGACGAGCTGGGCAACCCGTACTCTACCTATGTATCCACCGGTCCCGATCACTACGGGCACGCGCTGACCTATGCCGAGATCGCACTGAGTCTCGCACCGTCAATGAACCAAGCTGGTTCGATCTCCGGAATCTAACAACACACCCGCCACACTTCTCGAGTGCATCCTTGGCGGGTTTCCTCTTGGAACAACCATGGCAGACCAAAAGAAAATTAGTTCGATCAAGCATCCGTTCTACTTAGCTGCCGAACAAGATTGGGTTCGCTGGCGAGACTGCTACAAAGGCGGGAATGATTTTCTGAACCGATACTTGAAACAGTTCAGCAAGCGTGAAGATCAAGACGACTTCAACGCTCGTCGTGACATGACCCCAATCCCGTCACACGCGAAAGCAGCCATCAACAACATCCGGAGCAGCATCTTCCAACGCATGGCTAACGTCACTCGAACCGGTGGCTCATCTGCATTCCAGACAGCTGTCAAGGGTGAAGGCAATGGCGTTGACAACCGTGGTAGTTCGATGACATCGTTCATCGGTCAATCGCTGCTCGAAGACTTGCTGGTCATAGGCCGAGTTGGTGTTTACATCGACGCACCGCAAGTACAAGCTCGCACGCTGCTGAATGCTGGTGGCTTCAAACCTTACTTGTACCCGTTCGCACCCGAAGACATCCTCAGTTGGAAACGTTCCCACCCTGAAGACCCTTCGGCATTCGACTCAGTGTTGCTTCGCGAGACATGCGTTGACTACGACCCGACGTACAACATGCCCTGCGGCACTGCACAACGTTATCGCTACGTGTTCATCAACCCTGAAACTGGACGTGTAAACGTTCAGCTGTTCGACAAGGATAGTAATGAAGCAGGTTTGCCAGTCGAGCTGGAGCTGACCAAGATTCCGTTCGTCATGATGGACCTTGGTGACTCGCTCATGCGAGACATCTGCAACCACCAGATCGCATTGCTCAACCTTTGGTCATCGAACGTCGCATACGGTGTTCAAGGTTCGTTCCCGATCTACACCGAACAACGTGACACGCGAGCTGGTGGCACTCACTTGCACAAGGTTGCAAGCGATGGATCAGCGATGGCCGGTGGACAAGGTGCGACGGACGAAAAGATCGAAGTGGGCTCGATGAAGGGTCGCTACTACGACTTGGAAGCCGAGCGTCCTGACTTCATCAATCCATCAAGCGACCCACTCAATGCCAATTTGGGATTGTGCGAAGCGCTGAAGGATGAAGTTCGGCAGCTGGTCAACTTGGCAGTCACCAACCTTGCCACCCAGGCGAGCGCGGAGAGCAAAGTGATGGACAACCAAGGCTTGGAAGCCGGGCTGTCATTCATTGGCCTGGTGCTCGAATCCGGCGAGCGTCAGATCGCTGCCCACTGGGCAGCCTACGAGTCGACCAAAGAGTCCGAGCAACGGGTGGCTGTGATCAAGTACCCAGAACGTTGGTCCCTCCAATCGAACGAACAGAAGATCGAGGAAGCCGGGCAGTTCCATGAGCTGGCCAAGTCCATCCCAGGTCAGACGGTCAAGAAGGAAGCTTGCAAACTGGTAGTAAGTTCACTGCTGGGTCCAAAGCTACCTCAATCTGTAATCGAAAAGATTCACGGCGAGATCGATGCGTCACCGTACACAACGAGCGACCCAAAGATCATCGAAATGGCCAAAGAGCAGGGTCTGGTGGGCGACAAGACAGGCTCCCTGGCACTCGGATTCAACGAGGACGAATTCGAACAGGCACAGAAGGATCACGTTGCCCGTTTGAAGCGAATTGCTGCCACGCAGACGCCTCCAGGCGAAGCATCTGGCGTCAGAGACCTATCCGGCAATCCGGACGCAGCAGCGAGGGCACAGAAGGCTTCCTCGCGAGATACGACAACCAAGGCATCAACCAAAGTACCTGTAAGGGGTGAAGGCAAGAAACTATGAATGTTGAGAAAGATACAACTCTGAACCCGGTTCGATCCGGACACAAGGTAGTCGGCACAGCCAAGACCAAGATCACAGCCGAAACGACATCGTTCGTCAAAGGTGTGGTCATCCTGGCTGACAGCGACAACTCCGCGTCGGTCTACGTCGGTGGGGCTAACGTGACGGCCGATTCGGCTGAGACCAGTGGCGGGTTCCCGCTCGAAGCTGGCAAGTCGCTATCGCTCCAAGTCGAAGACTTATCCAAGGTTTTCGCAGTCTCGACGGCTGCGGACCAGGGTGTCGCGTGGATCGCTGTTTAATTTGTCGGATTTCTTGGTTTTCGTGACCAAAAAATGCGATTTTGCTCTCTTATACTGGTAGGCGACTTTCATGTCTGACCCCTTCGTCATTGGACCCGGCAACAGCCGTGGTATCGACACCGGTCGCGGGGTCGCCTACTTCTCTGGGGATGGCGAATTGATCGCTGTCCCTGACTTCACTTTCGTCCAGCCCGGCCAATCTATCGAGGTTCCCGTTCTCCAAAATGACCTGGGCGACTCGCTTAGTGTCATCAATGCCGTCCTCAACAACGCACCGGGCGGGTCGGTCTCTTTTACCGGCACGACGGTAACCTTCGACGCGCTAAGAGACTTCGATTCGCTTCAACCGGGCGACTACATCGAAGTCGTCATCACGTACACCATCCAAGACTCGAACAACAAGACGGCCAACGGCTCGATCTACGTTCGAGTTGAAGTTCCGCCCCTGCTATGGATCGATGAAGACAACGCAGTCATCACCGACCAAGACGATGCATCGCTTGAAAGCTAACCATGGGCACAATCAACACGCTGCCAGTGACAACTCGAAAGACTTCCGAGTTTCCACAGACAAGCGACTTGGTTGGGCAGATCATCATCTGGCCGGGCTCCGGTAGCCTTCAACGCATCGAGACTGGCGACGTAGCTGATCAGCTGCTGACGCTCGCTCAATCAACTATCGAATCAATCACGGCTGACAAGTTGATCGCTGTTGGCGACAACTTCTTTCAGCTGATTAGTTCCGATGCCGCTCGCGCCGTCTCTGCTGACGAAGGTGTGAGTGCGTTCATCAACAACAAAGGATCGCACAACTTAACAGTTGGAGCATCGACGCTACTCCCCGGCGAGTCCGCCTTTGTCCTCTTCAATGGCGTTGATCACGAAGTAGTGAAGCTGGCAGCGAGTGGTGGTGGGACCAACTTCCTCACCGTGTCGCAGACAGACCTCGAAGACTCCGATGCATATTACTACGGTGGCTTGAACGCTGAAGGTAACTGGCAGATCAACAAGTATCTGCGAAGCAACCTCGCGACCAAGACAACCGCAAACCAAATCAACAACAGTGGCGTCAGTTACTTGTCAACAGCTTGGGCTGGAAGGACATCGCTGACGTATGGGTAGCAGCGATGGCCGTTTCGTGGGACAACACAAGTAAGACAGCAGTCGTGACAGGCGGGTCGGAAGTATCACCGAACGCATTCTCGGATATTATCGCTGCTGTGTTCGCTGGTGGTGGCTCAGCCAATATGGGCATCGTAGGTGCCACGATGGCATTCATCAACATGCGAATCGTCATCAATGGTGGCGTCCTCGCACTGTACCCGTTTCAAGATGCTTACTGCGACAGCTGCCCTATTGAATACTCAGGCAGTGGTGCAACACTCGTCCTGTACTATTGCTCGAAGCTGACCTTCGCAGGCACTTCGAGATACACCACGTCGCCCAACGATATGTTGTTGAGTGACGCAAGCCACAAGTTTAAGACGATCTGGTCCCCAACACTTGGCGTCAACAAGCCAATCATGTCAATCACTTCCAGTTCAGCCGTTACCTTCCTTGGTAACCGACTCAACGGAGTGACACAGCTGCCGAGCGCAGGTCAGTTTGAAATCAGTGGTCTCCAAATCTACTTGCCATCGACTGCGAAGGTCAACTTTGCAACAACGGCAACTTCGCCAGTGCTCGACGACATTGAGATCATCGACTTTGGTGGTGTGGGTGGTGAGATCGGGGTTCACAAACACACGTTTAATCGGCTGCAAGTTCGGGACGTGAACACGTTCAAGTCGATTGGCTGGAATGGTTCAACGAGCGTTGGACCAACATTCAACAATACACTGTTCTACCTAGGGTCGTCGAAGCGACTCAACTTTGGAGCGACCGCACCGTCGACTCCATGCACCTACAGCTTTGTCAATACGACGAATTGGACTAACTGGAACGGTAAGCTCTACAACGCAACCGACGCTGTCAAGATCATCTACACAGCTGCCTTAACGTTTTACGACGAGACTAATGCCCTCATCAATGGCGTGAATGTTCAGCTGCGAAGTAGTGCTGGTGGCACAGTCAACTTGGTTTCATCCAGTGGCGTTGCCGCAGGCAACATGACATCTGTTGATGCAGTAGCATCGAGCGGCAACGCTAGCGTTGAGACAACGCCAACCCAAATTACATGGACGGCAGACTACCATCCGTATTTGAATTGTGAAGCGTCCAAGAGTCGACTGTTCACATCGTCCAATCTGATTCTTGGCGGCGCAGGGTACTCAACTTATTCGATTGTGTCGACACCATCCCACACGTTGGTGAGCGAGGCAACTGCGGGTGCATACACTGGAATCACGGTCAACCACGGCACGCAAACGATCACTGTAACGACCGCTCACAGCCTGCGAGAAATCTTTGCGTACTGCAAGTACAACATTCGGCTCACAGCCAACATGCAGTATGCAGACTTCATTCGCACCTACGACGGTAAAGGGTTCGAGTGTGACTACAACGTTGTCATCGACGGTGTGGCACTGACTGGCGAAGGCTGGTTGAACATCACCGGTACAAAGACGCTGTCGGCCGTCAACAGTGGTGGTGTTGGAAGCAACTTCATCAGTGATTTGAACGGCACAACTGGTCCGACACTCGGATCACCGATCACGATCACCGACATCCAGACGGCACTCACCAACCAAGGTTACACGACAACTCGTGCTGCCAAGTTGGACAACCTGGATGCAACGATCAGCTCTCGCCAAAGCGAAACATCCGCAGCATCGCGTCACACGACGAATGTTGCCGAACACGATGCAACGCAAGCTACGCTCGCTGCCCTGCCGTCTGCAAGTACCATCGGCCAAGCCGTTTGGGACACAGCACTGACGAGCAGCGTAACAGCTGGCACGTTTGGCATCCACATCAAAACCAATCTCGATGCAACGATCAGCTCTCGCGAGAGTGAGACTTCCGCTGCAACACGAGCAACAACCGATCAAGCAGAGCATAACGCAACGCAAGCTGCCCTGGCTGCGATTGACATCCAAACCGATGTCCTGGCTGCACTGACGACAAGAGGCTTGACCTCTGGCCGCGCGGACAACCTTGACAACCTGGATGCAACGATCACCAGCCGTGAAGCTGAGACGGCCGCAGCAACCCGACACACTGCCAGCATCGCTGAACACGATGCAACGCAGGCAGCCATCGCTGGCCTAAGTGTTACGGTTGACGAAGCAGCCATCGCAACATCAGTTTGGTCCGCACTGACAACTGACACCTACCCGGCCGATTCCTTCGGCTTGATGGTAGTAACCAACTTGGACGCAACTGTAAGTTCTCGCGAAAGTGAACTGGCTGCGGACGCACGAGCGACCGCTAACCAAACCGAACACGACGAGACACAGCTGGCAATCGCAGGGCTCGACTTCGAACCCGACGTGCTCGCTTCCCTGGACAACCAAGGCTACACGACCGCACGAGCTGGCAAGCTTGACTACTTGGATGCAACTGTCTCCAGCCGTGAAGCTGAGACGGACGCAGCCACACGCGCGACAGCAGGTCAAACATCGCACACTGCAACGCAAGCAGCAATCGCTGCCATCGACGTGGTGACGGATGCAAAGACAGCTCTCACTGAGCAGGGCTATACGACCGGACGCGCTGACAAGCTTGGCAACCTGGACAACCTAACCGCTGTGCCACCGACAGCAACTGAGATCACTGACGAGCTGCTTGATGCAGTTCTGACAGGACACGATGACGCTGACTCGGTTGGTGAAGCATTCCGAATCGCTCGCGACCAATCAACGATTGGAGCTAACAACACGCAACAGTGAGACAACGATGATCACCAATAGCAGCTACGGCACACTGATTGAAGCACAGGATTACTTTGCGAATCGGTTGCACGAAACTGCATGGTCCGCTGCCTCCGTTGATGACAGACGCAAGTCGCTGATCGCAGCAACGCGAATCATCGACACGCTCAACTTCAAAGGAATCAAAGCATCGGTCTGTCAGCTGTGGGCAGTCAACCCTGACCCAATAGTTGCAGACGTGCATGCTGCTGAGTTGTCTCAACCAACTCAGTTTCCTCGTGGCACAGACACTGTTGTGCCCGAGTCCATCAAGGTCGCATGTTACGAGATCGCTTATGCGTTGCTCGATGGCATCGATCCACAGATGGAGATCGAAGCCCTGGGCATTAGCTCACAAGGGCTCGAATCTGTTCGAACGACTTACTCTCGAAATCAGAAACCAATCGATCACATCATCAACGGTGTGCCCAGCTATCCCGCATGGCGACTGCTGTTGCCGTTCTTGCGTGATGACCGGTCGGTGACTTTGCTTCGCACTTAACTTTACTCTGGCATCGTTGCCGGAGGGATAGAACATGAGACCAGTCAGACCCCAATGTCTGGTCGCTTTCACTTTGGGGGTTGTAGGAAATCTCGCATGAAACGCTTTCAGCTTCTGGCTCTCGCTTCGGTAGCATCACTGGTTTGTTTCGACAACGAAGGTGGTGGCACCGGCGACGGTTCAGGTGATGGTGGCAATGGTGGCGGCACAGGTGCAGGCGCAGGCACTGGTGCTGCTAAGACGTTCACTCAAGAAGACGTGAACAAGTTCTTGGCGGAAGACAAGCGTAAGCACAAAGCTCAAATGGAAAAGCTTGAAGGGCAGCTCGCTCAGTTCAGCCAGAACACATCGTTGTCAGAGCAAGAACGCAACGAACTGAATGCATCGCTCGAAGACGTTCGCAAGCAACTGCGAACCAAAGAGCAGCAGGCAGCACTGGACAAGCAAACGATTGAAACGCAGTACAAATCGAAACTCACCGAAGCCGAGAAGAAGGCTCAAGAGTGGGAAACGAAGTACACGAGCGAAACGATCAGCCGCGCGATCCAAGACGCTGCAATCGCTGGTGACGCATTCAGCCCAGGCCAGATCACTTTGATCCTCCGTGACAAAACCAAAATGGTCAACGGAGCCCCGATGGTCGACTTCCAAGACGTTCACGCTGAGACCGGGCAACCGATCATCACTCAGATGACACCCGCCGATGCTGTGAAGCGAATGCGAGACCTTCCCGATGTTTACGGCAACTTATTCAAATCCTACATCGCAAGTGGGATTGGTGGGACGAGCAAAGCTGATGGTATCGGCGCTGGCGGAAAGGTCGACGTTTCGAAGTTGACGCCTGCTCAGTACCGCAAGCTACGCGCCGAGAACCCTGAAGCCCTGTTCGGCTCGCGCTAACGTTTGTCGCAACGTTGTGACAGACACCAAACAACAATAGACACCCTGGCAGAGTGCTGGGGTGTTCACCTTTCGTGAAAGACCAAGATGAAATTCCAATTGCTTTCTCTGTTCGCTTCCGCAGCCGTGACCGTTTGCTACGCCAACGACAACGATGCCTTCATTCCCGAAATGTGGGCACAAGAATCTTTGATGATTCTCGAAGAGTCGATGGTTATGTGCAACTTGGTCCACCGTGACTTCGAGAACCAAGTCCAACAGTTCGGTGACGTGGTCAACACCCGTCGTCCTAGCAAGTTCCGCTCGCAGCGTAAGACTGACGCTGACGACGTGACCGCTCAAGACGCGCGTAGCACCAACGTTCAGGTTCCGTTGAACCAGCACCACTACAACACGTTCGTCATCAAAGACGGCGAAGCCAGCAAGTCCTTCCAAGAGCTGGTTGCCATCTACCTGAAGCCTGCCATCCAGGCTGTTGGTCGTGGTGTTGACCGCTCGGTTATCGGTCAGGTTCACCAGTTCCTCAACACGCCTGCAAGCCGTGTTGGTGGCTTGAACACGCTGACTCCTTCGAACGCTCGCGATTACATCGTGACCGCTCGCGAGAAGCTGAACATGGCCAACGTTCCTGAAGACGATCCTCGCTACTTGGTGGTTGCTCCAACCGCTGAAAGCTCGTTCCTGAAGACCGACCTGTTCGTCAAGGCCAACGAATCCGGCAGCACCAACGCTTTGCGTCGTGCTCAGCTGGGCAGCCTATACAACTTCGACATCTACGCAGCCCGCAACACTCCGGCCATCACCGACGGTGTGACCGACGTTGCAAGCGGCACCGTTACCGGCGCGATCGCAGCTGGTTCCGCAGTTGGCAGCAAGGCTGTAACTGTGACCGGACACGCCACCGAAGTTGGCGAATGGGCAGTCATCGCTGGCAACGACCAGCCTCAGTACGTTACTGCAGCCACCGTTGGCTCCGGCGACACGACCGCTGTGACGCTGAACGAAGTTCACAAGTACAACTCGTCCGCTGGTGCAGTGATCAAGCTGTACGGCACGGTGACCGCTGACGGTGCATACGCACTGGGTTACAGCAAGGAAATCGTCGTTGACGGTTGGACCAACGCTCCACAAGCTGGTGCGATGATCGCTACCGGCACTGGTGGCAGCCGCAAGATTTACACCGTGATCGAAAGCTACTTGGTGAGCGCTGGCAAGCAAGCACTGTTGCTGGATCGCCCACTGGAAGCAGCGATTGCGGACAACGACAAGTTGTTCCCTGGACCAAGTGGTTCGTTCAACTTGGCATTCCATCGCAACGCCCTGGCATTCGTCAACCGTCCGTTGGCACTGCCTAACCGTGGTCTGGGTGTGATGAGCGCCTTGGCCAGCTACAACGGCTTGAGCATCCGTGTCTGTATGCAATACGACAGCAAGGCTCAAGGAACGCGCGTGACCGCTGACTTGCTGAGCGGTGTCGCTCTGCTTGACGCCAACATGGCAACCCTGTTCCTGGGCTAATTCCGAAAACGGCTATGCCCGAATAGCCTCTGACAAACAAAGGACCTCCCCGGCAAAACACCGGGGAGGTTTTCTCATGAATGAGATTCTCTACTTCACGCAGGCATTCGGTCCCGTACTCGGTCTCATTCTCTACATGCTGCACAAGCAGATCACAGAGATCATCCACCGAAGGGCAGATGCTGCGACTGCTGAATCATTGACTCGCATTGAGGAAAGCCTTGAGCGTGTTGAAGACGCAGTAGTTCCCAAGACCCCTGAACCAGTAACCGAGGGGCAACCCGATGTCGCAGGTCAACCGCATACATAACCAAATGATTCGTTCGGTCATCTACCAACTGGGAAGACAGTACGGTGGTGGACCGATTGACGTGTACACGATGGGTGGATCAACCGTCGACCTGGAGACAGGCCAGAAGGTAACCGCCAAGAGCATGACACAAATCCAACGAGTGGTCATCTTGCCCGCTAAGGCAGAACGAACATTCGTTCAATCAATCTCGAAGATTTCAGCTGACAAGCAGTTCGTCTACGGTGGCACATACGACAAGACACGTCGCATGTTTCTCGTCGACAGACGACACGCCCCCGACCTCAATCTCACGCTGGATGACTGGCTTGTCTACAACGGTCACAAGTACGAGATTCAAGTCTTCGACGAATTCGAGTTTGGTTCTCTGTGGGTGATTGTTGCAACACAAGTCCTCGGTGACCGGCCAGAGCAAATCATCCTCGCTAACGCTGACGACATCATTGAAGTTGGTGACGGCACAACCGAAGAGTAACCATGGCTAATGCCAATTGGACAAAGTGGCTTCACGCTTCGGTAGCGTCCTACCTCAAAGCTGTTGCCCGAAGCATTCCAGTCGCATCGCTTGTCGAAGGCATCGAGGATCGAGACAAGCAATTCCAGCAAGCTGGCGACCGTGTGGAAATCCGATTCAACGGACCATACACAACCAACCCATCGAGCGGTTATTACATCGCGAAGATCGGCATCAATATCCTCGTGACGAGCAACATGGGCGGCGACAAAAAGAATGTCTACTCCCTGGATGAACTGCTCGGCAAGTTTCACGAAGCACTCGATCAACCCATCCCGGTCTACAAGCTTGGCACCGACGTAAACGCCCCAGGGTATCACCTTGGATGTTTGGATCAAGTCAAAGACAAGCTGGGCATCCGTGTGCTTCACTTCGGGCAGATCGACCCAAATGACTGTGTGCGTCAAGGCATGGTGTCTGCCAATTACCAAATCGAATTAAAGGGTTAGTGCCTTATGGCAAAGATCGAACTCCGCAAAGCAAAGATTCTGATGCGTGACGGCTTGGCTGGTACGGCAGCTGTGAACAACGTTGCTGGCTACACCGCTGGTGCAGTCACCATGTTGTACGACACCTGCGTGGTCAACACCGTTGCTGGTGACGAACTGGTTGTTGGTGCTCGCTTCACCGTCGCTGGTGAAACTGCACAGACCGTTCACACGATCACCACTGCGTCCGACACGAGCATCACCTTCACGCCTGCTCTGACTACTGGCACTGTCGCTGACGGTGCTGTGATCACTGTGTTGCCCCGACAGATCGAAATCAAGATCGGTGACGGCAACTTGAACTACACGGAAGCCAAGACGTATGAGTACGAATTGGATCGTGGCACGCTCGACACCGTCAAGGAAGGCGACGACGTTCCTGTCAGCATCACGCTCGCATTCGTTTACGAATTCGTGAAGACGGGCACGGCAGAAATGATCACGCCTGTTGACGCGCTCAAGGGCATCGGTGGTGCATCTGATTGGATCAGTGCATCGGACGACAAGTGTGAACCTTACGCAGTTGACTTGGTTGTCGAATACGTCCCATCGTGTTCTGGCACCGTGGTTGAATCCGAAGTCACGACCTTCGAAGACTTCCGCTATGACCAACTCCAGTTCGACCTGGAAGCTGCTCAGATCAGCGTGACCGGTCGCTCGAACCGCACGGAAGCAACCATCACTCGCGAGTAATCGCGACTCGAAAGATATGCAGCCCATCGCCCTGGCAACAGGGCGATGGTTTCTTTCTCCATCCAACACAAGAGACATCAACGTGAAGATCGCAGGACAACAAATCAATGGCGTGAACGAAGACATTCTCGTTCTTCCACGCAAGCCACAGCCAATCGTTTTCAAGGGACGAGCAGTCAAAGACTTCGATGTCTTTGATGCACTTCGGCCAGTACCCAAACCACCGGGTGTTCTGACCAAGCAAGGCTTCAAGCCTGACCCTGAAGACCAAGGCTATCTCGCACAGATGGCTGACCATGCCCTGTCTCGAATGGGCTACATGGTCATTCTCACTCTCGAACCATCGCAGATCGAATGGGACACCGTCAAAGCAGACGACCCAACGACTTGGATCAACTGGGCTGATGACTTCGCCAACGCAGGGCTAACCGGTGTTGAGCAGCAACGCATCCTCAATTTCGTTCTCGAAGTCAACGCACTTGACGAGAAGAAACTGGAGCAAGCCCGCGCGGATTTTCTACGTGGTCTGGATCAGGCTCAAGACAGCTAGTCATTCCTTCGTACCGGACTGGTCTCTTCGCGATCTGGTCCGCTTGTGCTCGCTTCGGCGTAAAGCCTCCCGGTGTGAAAGACCGCTGGGAGGATTGCGACGTTGACACGCAAGCAAAGCTTCTCGCGTACAACCAGCTGGCAGAGCATGACGCATTCGAACAGCAAGTAAAGCTGGCCGGTGCCAAGCTTATGTAAGGTGTCGCATGCTCAAAGTAAAAGCCAAACTCCAGGCCCCTCTGTTCGATCTACGTGCTTACAAACTCGCACTTGAACAACTAGCGAGAGAGACTATGTCCCTCGCCATGTTTGAGTACGTGGTGACTGCGACTGAGATCATTCCTGTTTGGAGTGGTGCATCGCAAGCAACTCTTACTGAGCTAGCAAGTCTCGCTGGCACGCCCCTTACGATCACTCCCTCAATAACTGCGTTCGACGACCGAGCATTCGGCGCAACGCGCGGCGATGCTTCGCTCGACATTGACGGGACGACAGGCAAGTTCGCATTCACGTACCAAACTGATTTGCCCTGGCTTGTCTACAACGAATACCACAACGCAAACGAACAGCCCGACGAAACTCTCTTCGGCAAGCTGAAGAACCCAGGACCCTATCACTTCCAAGACGCCACTGCCAAACGAGTGCGATCTGTCTTTCAAAGGTTCCGTGGTCCGGACCTGAACAGGTACATCAAGATTAAGAAGGTTAAGTGATGGCAGACAGGATCGAACAACAGTTCTTGATCGATGCAGCCGCAGCTATTCAAACGCTGAATGCTCTCGATCAAAGCTTCGTGAAATTTGAACAACGACTGAACAGTGTCGCCCAGTCCGTTACCAACTTCAACAATGGAGTTAAGAACGGAGCTGGAGCAGTCACAAGTTACAAGAACCAAGTGCAAGCAGCTGCAAACGCACTGGGTAAAGCAACACAAGGAACAAACAATCTAGCCAACAGTGGCAGCAGGCTATCCGGATTCAATGGGCACTTAGGTGCCATCGTCAACAACCTGAACGAAATGTACGACCGGGCAAAGAAGTTCAGCCTCACGGTTGAAACGCTTTCTCGTGTTGCACTGACACAAGCACTGGTTCGCAGCTACAACTTCGTGCGAGACGCCCTGGCTGACGCAACTCGACAAGCTGCTGAATTCCAGAAGCAAGTCGCATTGATCGGTACGATTGCCGGTGGTGTTGAAAACGGACGGATCGCTGACTCAGTCAAAGACATTACGCGAGAATTCAACATCCCTGTGCTCGAAGCAGCCGCAGGGCTGTACGGTGCTTTGAGTAACCAAGTTGGTGACTTCGGGCAAACGCTTGAGTTTACCAGCGAAGCAGCCAAGTTCGCCAGGGCGACCAACTCTTCGTTGGCTGACTCGGTCGACTTGCTCTCTGCTGTGTTGAACTCGTATGGGCTAACAGCTTCCGACACGAACCGTGTGTCCAGCATCCTGTTCACGACGATTGATGAAAGCCGCGCGACAGCATCTGAGTTAGGTAACTCGTTCGGTCGAGTGCTCCCCTCTGCAACGCAGCTGGGTGTCAGCCTCGAAGAAGTATCGGCATTGCTGTCCAGCGTGTCGGTTCAAGGCTTGAATAGTGCCGAATCGTTGACACGAGTCAACGCGTTGTTCACCACCTTGATCAAGCCATCTGAAGCACTGAAGGAAGTCTACAAAGACTTAGGTGTTGCCAGTGGCGAACTGGGTGTCCGTCAATTCGGTCTGATCGGGTTCTTGGATAAGGTAATCGAGAAGGGTGGCGAGTCGTCAGCTGAGCTGGCCAAGCTTGCTCCTAACATCCGTGGTTTCGGTGGTATTGAAGGTGCGTTGTCCAAAGGCACTGAAGCTTTTACGAAGCTTGTTGACAAGGCCAAGGAAGCCGGTCGAGACGGCTTGATTGACAAGAAGTACGCACAGGCTACCAAGACCAACGCTGAGATCATCAACAACGCGCTGAGCGACGGACGGCTCAAGTTCTTGGAGTACGGTAACTTCATTGTTAACGAGACTGCAAGGATGATTGAAAACTTCAACTCGCTGGGTAAGAGCGTACCGCTGCTGAGTGTAGCGTTTGACTTGTTTACCAACACGCTTGCCACAACCGGCGTGACGCTGGCCACTACAGCAGTTGGCATCTTCGGTGTTGCTAACGCAGTCAAAGCATTCCAGTTTGTGTTTGCGGGTAACCCAGCACTTCAGATTGCGGCACTCGCTGGTGCAGCTGCGGGTTTGTCGGTAACGCTTATCCAACTACGGCGAGACGCTGAAGTTGCTAAGAACCTGAAAGGCTTCGTCGATCAGCAGGAAGAAAACAAGAACAAGCTGAAAGAGATCAACAAGGCGACAGCCGAAGACTTCGAACGTAACTTCCAAGCGATCAAGACAACAATCGCTAGTGCTCTCGGCACTGGTACCAAATCATTCCGTGATGAGTACCGAACAACCATCGAAGGCATCGTTCGCCAGAACACTGTTCTGAATGATAGTGCTGAATTGGCTGTTGGTCGAATCATTGACGCACGTCGTAAGTATATCTCGGAGCTGTCCAAGACTGCTTCGGATGCAACTGAGCAAGTTGAATCGGCTCAACGTCGAATCGCCAACCTGCAACAAGGTAAGTCTGATCGTGTGTTCGACGCAAGCTTGAGTGGCCTGGGCGATGCAGCCCAAGTGCTGAAGCTGACGCAACGAGCATCGGAGCTGGCGAGTAAGGCTGCGGCCGATCTCGAAAAGGCAGCTGCGACTGGGACACAAGAACAAATCGATCTCGCGCTGGCTCAGTTTGACCGGGCTCAGAAAGCCGGTGACGAAGCAGCCAGCATCGCTAAGCGAACTGGCAATCGAGCACTGGAAGCACAAATTGCCCAGCAGCTGAACAACATTGCAAACCGCCAGATCAATGCTGAGCAAACGTTGATCGACCTGCAACTGAAGCGAAAGAAAGTTGCTGACGAAGAGCGACGTAATCAGGAAGTGATCCTCAGGAACCTTGAGCGTCAAGCCAAGATCGTTGTGGAGAACGCTGGACAGTTTGACGACAAAGGCAATCGGTTCTCGAAGGAAGAGCAGGCTGCTCGAAACAATCGACGCAACCTTGCACTCAATGAGTTGATCGGTGCCAAGTTCAAGCAAGGCGACTTCAAGCTTGCTGACGTGTTGGGTCTCGCGAAGTTCACGGCTGAGTTTAAGCAAGACTTGAGTCAAGGTGCAACCGATCTGCAAAACCAGTTGTCCAAGGGTGACCTGGGACTGTCTGATCAGATCACGAAGTCGCTTGAGAAGTTCAATGCTTCTCCGGTGGTTCAGTCGCTCAAGAAAGCCATCGCGGATCAAGGTGGTCTGCTGACAGCTAACGAACTAGTGACGCCAGAGCAACTTGAAACGCTTGCATCAAACCTTGAAGCAGTGACCAAGAAAACTCTAGGTGGTGTGCAAACTGTCACCAACTCAGATCAGGTTGTTAAGAACAGTCGCCAAGAATTGGAGACGTTGCTAGCACAACTTGAGTCTCGGAAGAACAGCCTTGGAATTGGAAGTTTGTCTCCCGGTGCATCAGGTGTTCGAAACGCATTCGACGAAGCTGGTAGTCAGCTTCGTGCATTCGCACAAGACGGCCAGTTCACGACGGAAGAGATCGACAAGATCAAGGAGTCGATGAAACTGCTCGAATCGCAAGTCAACACGTTCAAAGACTCGATGGGTTGGTTCACTCAGTCAGACTACTCGTCTTACTTCCTTCCGGATGAATCACTGTTGATCAACGCTCTTGGGGAGATTCAAGCAATTGTTGATACACAGAAGCTGATCAGGGACACACAGTCTGAGACTGGCGTCAGCAACCCACAAGAGAGTTTGAAGCAAGTCGAAACACTGCTGAAGAACATTCAGACTTCAGTACCAGTCCAAGAGACTGGAGCAGTGTCGACCAATCTTCAGACATCGGTCGGGTGGGCTGACCAACTAGCTCAGAGCACACGCAACGCTGCAACAGCAATGCAAGACTTCGTCAACGCTGCGGCACAAGTCTCGTCTGGTGGTGGCACAACCAATCAACAGTTCGGCACTGCGATGCTCAGCTACTTCAACGCCGGTGGTCAAGCACGAGGCACAGACACGATCAACGCAATGCTGGCTCGCGGAGAGTCAGTTGTCAACGCTCGAAGTTCTCAACGGTTCTTCAGTCAAATTCAAGCGATGAATGCGGGACAAATTCCTGTGTTCCGCGCACAAGCTGGTGCAGTAACCAACGTCGGTGACATCAACGTCACCTTACAAGGTGGCGGCACAAGCGGTCAATCAGCTCGCGCAATCGCGGGTGAGCTGCGTCGTGAACTCCGTCGTGGAACATCACGGCTGTAACAAACAACTTGTCGGTGGGTCTGGACGACGGTCTGGACCCACCTTACTAACCTGAAGGGTAGATACGATGAAACAATTGAATCTCAAGGGTCGCTACACTGTTGAACACATCCGCAAGGGTGCATTCATTCACACGGAAGAGTTTCCTAACTTGATTACCAACGAAGGTAAGAACAAGTTGCTCGACGTGATGTTCCATGGTGTGACCGCAATCGGAACGTGGTATCTCGGTCTGATCGACGTGACCGGCTACTCGGCATTGGCAGCTGGCGACGTGTACGCACAGATCAACGGCACCAACGGCTGGGATGAATTCGAAGACTACACCGATCCAGCCAACAGCGACTCGGGCACGACCCGGCCGCAGTGGACCGAAGGTACTGCTGCTTCACAGTCGATCACCAACGGCACCGTCGTAAGCTTCGACATCAATGCTGCTGGCACAGTGAAGGGTATCTTCCTGGCTGGTGGTGCCAACGCTCAAACGAAGGCTAACGCAACCAACGGCAACACGCTGTGGTCGGCAGCCTTGTTCAGTGGTGGTGACCGTGTTGTAGCCGATGGCGACGTGCTGAAAGTAACCTACACCGTCAGTGCGTAGTCTCGCGCTGGTGTCTCAACGGCGAGTGGGGTGCTGCAACCCGGCTCGCCAGTTTCAATTAGCGACGAGGTAGCACAATGGCCAATTCATACAATGAACTGTTCGGTGTGGGCTCCCACACTGAAGACGCCTCTCTTGCTGTCCTCCTAAAACTCCAAGAGACAACCGGCACGCTCGCAGCTGACAGCTCGACGAATGGAAACAACGGTACGATCACAGGCATGGGTGTGAACCCAATCACTGCCACTGGTCCCACCGGCTGGCTTCCTAGTGCATTTGATTTCGATGGCACCAATGACTACGTCGACCTGGGCTCACTCGGGCTCTCTGGCGATGATCACACGGTGCTCTTGTTTGCAAGACGATCCTCTGACCCGGCCGCAAGCGGCGAACAATCCGGTTTCGGCCGTTTCGGTGAAGCTGCTGCCAACGGTGGTGCATCGCACTATCCGTGGACCGATGGAACGATCTACTGTGCTGCTCTGCGTGGTAATGGGAGCGGAAGCAACAGCCGTGAAACGGTTGGCGACCCAACTCCATCGCTGACAAGCTGGCGTAAGGTGTGTATCAAGTCGACCACCGGCACCAACGGATGGCGATTCCGGCTCGATGGATCAACGCTGTTCAGTGACACAGGCTTGGCAGCCTTGTACATGGGTGGCGAACACTGGCTTGGACGCAGTACCGACAACGCTGTCAGCTACTGGTTCCATGGACAGATGGCTCACTTCGCACACTTCACTCGTGTGCTGAGCGACGACGAAGAGGCTGAAGCACTCAGTGGTCCCGAACCGCTGAACCTTACACCACCGACCGGTGACATGTCTGCGAGCACCAACTTCTCCGGCAACGTCGGAACGTGGGATAGCCAAGACAACGGCACTGTAGTTTGCGAGTGGGAAGTTCGTGATGCGGATGATGACTCTGTTATCGAAAGCGGTACGGCTGCGAGTGGCGAAGACATCGACGCTACTGGCGTTTACACTGGTGATTACTATCTGTGGGTTCGAGCTAGCAACGATGGTGGCTATGACTCGGCAGAAGATCGACAGACTGCAAACTTCTCCGCTGACGGTACGACGAGCGTCTTTGTCAGCATCACTGAATCGCTGTCGCTGACCGATACAGCTCCAGTCAACTGTACGACATCGCTGCAAGTCACCGACTCGATTGATTTGACGGACATCGCTGAGATCAGCGTAACACGAACAACAGTCCAAGAGGACTTGACTCTAAGTGAAGTAGCAACGGCTAGCGGCGACGTTAACCTAAGCATCACTGAGACGATCACGCTGAGTGAGAAGTTCGAACTGTCTGTCCCAAGTGACGCAAGTGAATCACTGTCCTTTAGTGATGAAGCTAGTGCGACTGTTCACCCAAGTTACCATGAGTCAGTCGCCGATACTTTGTCACTGACGCACAGTGCGTCGAACACGATTGCAACAGGCAACCTTGACGTTACAAAAGTCGAGAACCTGGCTGTCAGCGATTTGGCATCTTGCTTCATCGATCACTACGTTGATCAAAACGAGTTGCTGACCACCACTGACACGCATGTGAATCCTGATGCGCTTGAAATCACGACGGTACAAACTGGTCTTCGAGACTCAGTTAAGATGCCTCGCGAGATCATCGAATCGGTCGCTGATCACATCGCACTGTCTGAGACTCGAACCAACTGGGTCCTAGGTGGTGGCGGCATTGTTGAAAGCGTCACCGATACCCTGTCGCTTGACGACAGTGGTCAACGTTCGATTACAGCAAGCCCGAAAGACTCACTGGCGACAACCGACTTGGCAGCTGCCTTCATCGCTTACAAGGCGAGTGACAAGCTGACGCTGAGCGACACAGCAACCGCACTGCTGGAAGCTGGCGTGTCGATCTCTGAGATCCTGTCTCTGAAGACGACAATCGCTAGCGTGCTGATCGGACAATCGTGTCCGCTCAAGTTCGAGTACGACATTTCGCAAGCCGGGGTCTACCCGGTTGCATCGGGAGTCACTGGCTTCCGACTGCGATTCCCGTCGACCAGCCACACAAGCGAAGTGCAGCTGCGAGCACCAAACCTTGGCAACAAGGATCGTGTGTCATTGCAGCGAATCAATCGCGTGACTCGTGGTGGTGACCTGATCGTCTTCGCTGACCCGATCTGGCCGAAGGTTGAAACGATGGTGATGTCCTTCTCCGCACTGAAGCGAGAGACGGCAGTTGTGCTGCAAGACTTCATGCAGCTGTCGCTGGGCGATGAGATCGCTCTGTTCGACTGGGAGGATCGAGAATGGCGTGGAGTCATCATTGAAGTGACTGACCCCATCGTCGAAGATCGGCCGAACAGCTACTCGGCTTCATTCATGTTTGAGGGGAGCAAGGTTTAATGTTCCAGATCGACGCACCTGTACCTGCAATCGAGCGGACTGTGGTTATGCCCAGTCCGCTGTTTTCCGACACTGAAGCACTCACTTCAACCGTGACACCCAAGCGAGCAATCAGCGGCACGCTTTACACCTACGTGAAGAGACAAACACGCAGGAAGCTGCAATGGACGTTACGACTGACCAGGGGCAAAGCCTTGGAGCTGCGAGCGTTCCTGACTGAGTATGCAGCAAACAAAGTACGCATCACTGATCACCGTGGTGATGTCTGGGTTGGATGGCTTACCAACAACCCATTTGAATTCGACACAACCAAACGATCTGTCTCTGGTCGCGGACCAGCTGGCACGCGAGACGAGCAACAGGTCATTACCTTAGAATTTGAGGGAGAGAAGCAGTGAGGCAAGTATCAACGAACGGCTTGGCAAAGCTGACGAAGAAACTTGGCACCGAACCGATCTCGATCATTGAAGTTGATTGGGGCACCGGTGGTCCCGTCAGCTACGCTGACCGACAGGTTGGCGGCATCGCAGGTAAGATTTTGGAAGTGGGCACGCTCGACAACGTGGTCGACGTGACGAACAACTCATCGTCGCAGCAGATCGCTCTGAAGCTGGACGACACCGATGGCTCGATCAAATCAATCATCGACACGCAAGACATTCACCAAAAGAATGTTCGAGTGTATCAGCACTTTGATGGGCTCGATGTTTCAGATAAGTTCCTAGTGTTTGCTGGCAAGATCAGCAGCCCGATTGTCTGGTCCGAAGCTGACCGTACTCTGTCCTTCACTGTGATCAATCAGTTGGAAGACTTGGAGTTTGGATTTAGTCCCGAGGAAGGCGAGATCCTAGGGCTCCCAGCTGACTTGATCGGCAAGCCCTGGCCGGTGATCTTTGGTACATGCCTTGACGTTCCTGCGGTTCAGATCGGCCGCGCGGTATCTGGTTCAACCTTGTGTGGTGTCGGTGTCCTGGCTGGTGAGCAGGCACATTTGGCAACACCGCTCGGTGAGACTAGCTGCGGTCAAGGCTTGTCGCTACTGGCTGCGAATGCTCGTGTGAGTGTGAAGAGCATTGCAGCAGCCCTGTGGCGAAGTATTGGTAACTTCACTCACTCGGAGAAGCTGACTCGCGAAGCAAGCGACATCCAGGCCGGTATGGCATCGGCATCTGGTGGTCGACAACTTCAAGAGCAGTGTGCTTTGCAGAAACGCAAGGACACGATTGATGAAGCGAAGGAAAAGGGTTTGGGCTGCAATCCGCTTCGGATTGTGGGTGGTGAAGACTTCCCTCAGAACAGAGTGATCACGATCAACGTGGATGGAATCCTGTTGACTGGTTCGATGTCTGGGCAAGACTTCTCGATCCTCTCGCGGCGACATCCGGAAAGCGATGCTAGGGTTGCTGCAACGCAGCAAGAAATCGCGACCGGCATTTGCCGTCAGCCCGCACCCATTTACCCGTTCGATGAGAGTGAGACGGTTCCACAAGGCTTGGGACAAAATCGAGGCAGCACAGTCTCGATACGTGGTTTCGGCATTT
This sequence comes from Rania fehmarnensis, assembly GCF_056494185.1. NCBI lineage: Bacteria > Pseudomonadati > Planctomycetota > Planctomycetia > Pirellulales > Pirellulaceae > Rania > Rania fehmarnensis. The sequence continues at coordinate 5,272,336 of NZ_CM151398.1, read as the reverse complement.
GCATTGACGTGCAGGAAGCCACGTTCCCAGCCGTGGACCAAGTTCTCGAACACAAGTTCGCAGAAGCTGGTTCTCGCGTGACGATTGAAGACGGCGAAGTCATTGGCTATGTTGCTTCGATCACACCTATCGAAGTGCTCGACGTGAAAGCACGCAAGCGATTCGAAGGCGAAGAGCGATTGGTGTCTGTGCCACGAAGCTACTACCGGGTTGTCACTCGTGACTTCGGTACGTTTGTGGCAACGCTGATCCTGATGAACAAGCCACTTAGCAGCCGCACCGATGAAGGCTGGAGCGACGAAATCTTCTTCACTGCCAAGTCGAGCATTGGACCCAACACGGTTGACATCCTTGAGTGGATTGTGACTCACTACACAGACCTTGACTTAGACACAACGACCTTCAACGCAGTAAAGACATCGCTCGCACCGTTCCCTTCGCACTTCGCAGTGCTCGACCGAAGCAACACGCTCGATCTGATCCGACAGATTGCATTCGAAGCACGTTGTGCAGTGTGGGTCAACAATGGAAAGTTCTACCTAAAGTACCTGCCTCTTGAGCCAGCGTCTGATATGACCATCACGGTCAGCGACATCGAACTGGGCACCGTGGAAGTATCCACTGTCGAGACTGAGTCGCTTGTGACCAAGATGAATATCGAGTACACGATCAGCTACGCAGAGGACCCGAAGAAGATCATCCTGCGTAACAACGTGGGACGATACGGCACCAAGGAAGAACAGTTCGATTGGTTGATCTACACAAACGCTGACGTGGTTTACCATGCTGCTACGTTCTGGATGATCCGGCTGTCGACATCGTGGAAGCGGATTAACTTCCGAGGCTTCCTACCGCTCTTGCAACTTGAAACCTTCGACACTGTGACGCTTGACGTTCCCGGCTATGTCGCCAGTGGACCAATTAAGGCTGTGGTCGAGAAGGCTGACTATGACTCGGCATCCAACTCGGTTTCGGTGCAATGTCTGGTCCCGGTTGTGTCCGGCGCGATGATCGAACACCCGCTGTTCTGGCCAGCTGCCAAGACCACGACCTTCCCAACCCAGTTCGACCAACCGGGCGGCAGTGGTGGTGGCTCCCTGGCTTCCGGCGACCTACCCCTTGGCACGCTCTCAGACCTCTTGGGAGCCCCTGTCTTTGTGGGTGGACCAAACGTCCAGTTCAAGTCTCAGAGCGACCGTGGAGCGACGAGACCGGGCGACGTAGGCTTCCAGGCGGGCACCGTAGTGGTCGAGTCGACGTTTGCGGACGTGGACTCAACGCCAGTGCCCCGGCTGAACCTGAAGCTGAACACGCTTGGTCCGGCCGCACCGTTCATCCCGTCCGGTGGTGGAGCTGCCCCGTCTGTGATCGACATCGCGACAACCATCGTGATCGACAGTCGCAGCCCAGGCTCGAATGCTCGCCTGTCCTCCGTGGTCAAGAACATTGAAGGTGGTCAGCTGGTGCTGGACACGCAAGCCAAGTTCGGTGGTGGTGGAGGTACTGCGCCCTTTGAATTCAGAATCGACCCGGCGACCGGCAAGTACATTGCTGGTGCTGCGTTCCTACGTGACTAACCGCTGGTATGTGACCCGGCAGGCAGCGATGTCTGTCGGGTCCTCTTTTCGAGGACGATATGGATCAAGCTTTATCATGGGTGGGCGACATCGTTCGCGCACTCTTACAGTTCATTCCACGGCTGGTACTGATTCGGAAAACGCACGGTGGCGTCAAGTGGCCATGGGGAAAGAAACCCGTTGAAATGAAACCTGGGCTGCATGCGATTTGGCCCTTGGTAACTGAGTATGAAAGGATCGTGACTGCCCGACAGAGTTTCAACATCCCGCCCCAGGTCTTGACGACTGCATGCGACACGACAGTATCGGTCGGCGGGTATGTCGTCTATGGCATCGGTGACGTTGTCCAAGCAATTGGAGATCGCAACTGGGACGTTGATGGCACGGTTCGAGAGATCGCAGCTGCGGCAATCGTGAACGTGATTGCACAGCTAACGTATGACGAACTGAGACAGCTCAACAAGAGTGGTGAGCTGAGAAAGAAGTTGCGAGCTGAATGCCGCAAGCAGCTACGTCAGTATGGCGTAAGCATCAAAGACTGCGGACTGACAGACTTCGCTAAATCTCGCGTGTACCGAATCATCGGGGGCAACGCAACGTAAGAAAGAAATGCACTCAGGTTAATCGCCTGGGTGCTTTCGTTTAATCATCGAGGGAGTTGATGACGCAATATACTTCGAATTCAGCGACTGCTTGCTCGTAGCGATGGACGCTGGAGACAAATAGGCGTGCTCACTTTGTTCGCTCAGGCTCCTCCATTCAATCATTGGGGCTCAAGTTCGATATATGCTCTTTCTGCCGACAATAGCCCACCACGTACCTCTAAACGATACCTATGATTCCGAGGGACATCAAACACAAGAAATCCAGACAAAGGCACCTCAGGATTCAAGTTTTCTACAGGGCCTATCGAGTCCTTCATCCATATCGAATTCGGAGAAGGTTGGTACTCTGACCCCTTTTCATCAATGAGGCGTAGCGGAGGCAGCATGTAAGGCTCTGCGTTACCATTTACGACAACAATCCTAACGACCAAATACATAGAACGAGGAGGAGTGTTCACGAATTTGTTTTCGGAGATGCGATTTGTCCAACGACTTGTCGCAACTGAATATCCTAAACCTTCGGCGATCGCAATTTCACCCGTTCTATACACTTTAGGTGCTTGGGATGTTGAATGTTGTTCTTGCGTTTTCGGCTCAGTTTGCCGCTCAGCAATAACGGCTCGCTCTCGGGGCGGTGGCTTAGCTAATTCCACTTGAGCATGTGGTATAGTTGGCGATGAATCTGAGTCGTTTTCGTGACCTTTCGATTGGAGTGGCTCAGCCAGCGCGGCTTCAGGAACATCCTTGGTTACCATGAACACAAGCGCACCAGCAAGTAACAAAGTTGAGCAACCCAATATCAAAACAAGCGGATTTAAAATTGCTGGCTTCGTTTGCTCCCCGAGAGGTTTCAGAGGCTTCAGTGATTCAATCTTTGGGGGAATCGCAGCCACCGGTACAGCAGGAAATAGATTTTGAATTGAATCTGCCGTCACCCAGCGATCCGAATTCTCAGCACGCAAGTAGTGATCACGCTGGATTGCACCCGAGCTAACCATGCTCCGTATTTCGCTTGAGGACAACGGACCAATTTCCTCGCCCCATTGCTTACAGTAATACTTCATAACGCAGACTCAAAGCACTTCGCGTTCTCACTTAAGCTTCCCATCATTTGGATTCATTCCCCAACAGTCTTCGCAGAACAGTCCCGATTCGAGTTCACGAATTTGATTACATCGTCCTTCGGTGTTGGGCGTGCCACCGTTTCTTCTTCGCTACCTTTTCCACATGTAATTTCTCAGGCAACTTTTTTGTACATGAAAAGTCGCAGCACAATTAAACCAATTGATGCTGTCGCAAGGAGGATTCCATAGATTCTTAAAGCGGAAGTAATTGCCATAATAAGACCGATTCCGGCCGCGACTGTATAAAGTATCGCTCCACCACCCAGGTCCGTATGTACAACTGAAGTTTTACGGAGTGGGCGCGCGCACTGTGGGCATGCCAGTGCTTGATCCGAGCATTGTTTGTGGCAATCAGGGCAAGTGATCAGCGGCATTGCATTGAACGGTGTAGTGTTGAAATGATCGGCAAAAAAGTCCCGCTTGCACAAGTAGTAAAGCACCGCTACGAGCGTAGCAGTTTTGCCACTATTAGTCAATTTGCGTAACGCAATCTTGCAGTGCGACAGGATATTCCTGGCTCCTGATAGAAAAGCGATATCACAGGTCGTGCTGGTTGTGTGCCTACGAAGCCGATCGAGGTTTCCTGTCGGCGAAATGAGGATTCTCAGTAACCGCAGGCACTTCCAGCCTAGGCGTCAACCGCTGGGGCTGTGCCTGAGCTGGCTGAACGCGAAAGGTGGCGGCTTGAGTGAACCGTAGTGCGGACACACAAAGACTCTAGTCAACAAGGCTAGTGCTAACAGTTGATAGCTCCATTATAATTTCTTCAGGCCCACCCCTTGGCTCATTTCAAAGCTTTTACGATGACCGACGAAACTGAAGGCAAAAAAGACGACTGGCGAGAGTCTGGGTGCGGGTGCTTGATCATGTGCTTTCTTGGCTATGGTTTCCTCTACGCAATCGGCTGCCTTGGGCCATCACTCGCGGTGCGACAAGCCGAACAAGAAAGAGCCGAAGTAAAGCAAAAGGCTGAGGTCGGCGAACGAAAGGTTGTTCAACTGGAACAAAGCCAACAAACGAAGCAAAACACCAAAAGTTGGTCTCAACAGCTGCAAGATGACATGCAGCAGAAAGCTCAACTGGACCAACACTTGGCAAGCCAAGCCGTTCTATTCTCCGAATTACTCGGTCAAACACCACCTTTCGATTCATTGCTTACCTCTGTGAGATACGCTGACGGTTATCTTTGTGTCACTATAAAAAACAACTGGTTCAATTTGAAGAAGCCCATACGCCTTCAATTAGCGCAGAAACTGGCGTCCACCTGGGAGCGTTATTATCCTGCTGCCCAAGCAGATCGCGCTAAAATAATTCTGTACGACCAAAACCAGAACAAAGTGGGCGGGTCTGGCATGTTTGGGACCGGTGTCTACGTTGACGATTAGTCCATCTTGCTGACGAATCGATGAATCAGCCCTTTGGACCACAGCCCACCGTTTGCCGTTCGGTGGCCTTGTGCGTTGATCAGGTCCGCAACCTCTTAGAATGACTTGCCTTGGCTGCGAAGCTGGACCATTTGCATAACTAGCGATGGTAACACAGCGCTTGATGCCTTCCGATGCATGCTCCAAAGATCAGTAACGACGAGACGCTCCACGTTATGAGCGAGAACATTATTTCTTACCCTTGGCTTTGTAGTACGGGTTGTCGATTACTTGTGGTCCGGCACTCGGCTGCACACTTGGATAGATCACATTAGACTTCGCGGGCTGATTAGCTCGTGGGGTCTGTGTCGCTGGCTTCGTGCTGAACGGTGGAAGCTTCATGCTGTCCGGCGTCGGCATCCGCACGTTGTAGTTGTGGAGGTTGTACGGCGATGTGTAGTAAGCTGGGTTCGACGGCACTGGACGCGGGTAGTGGTGATGGTGTGTTGGCGGGCAGACTACTTGACCCAGAAGCAGAAGAGTTAGCATCGATTGAATCCCAGTGACCTAGTGGACAAGCTGCTTTCGCAGCAACCGTTTTGACATACACGTTGCAGCTGCAAACAATGCACCGTCTTCCACGTCTCTTGTGGCTTGGGCATTGTTCACAAATCTTCCTTCGCTCCTCAATCACTACATTCGTTGCAATTGAATTGAGTGGATCAAGGATCGATTGCCCAACCACTGTTGCCAGTGATCGGGCCTTGTCGAACATGCACATTTCATCGCTCACGCTTTAGGTCTCCAGGCTTGTGAATGGCTGGTGGGAGATCATCGCCCTCCTTGATGTCGGGCGGGATGTGGTCCCAGTATCCAAGATCACACTTCCAAGCTCTCAGACCTCGCTTGGCTGGCAGATTGCAACCGCATGCCGCGCAGCGTTTCTTGTCCTCAATAAGCATAGGACAGCCATCGCATACTTGCTTGCGTTCTTCTACGCATCTGTCAGAAACAAACACGAACCCATCACCGGCTGCTGCGGCCAAGTCGCTGTACAAATGCTTTGCTTGTGCAAACATTCCTGGCAGCTGTGCTTCGCCCTGTGCATCCGTGTTCACCTTGAGCGGGCACCCGTTACAGTCGCGAGTCTCGATGACCGGCAACTTGTACATCGGGTGCTTCGCGTGCTGGCAACGTGTTTGTCCACGAACCGTGATCAAACACCGGCACCGCATTACTTCACCTTGTCCATTGTACTTCGCACGCAGTAGACCAAGCTACCGAATCCGAAAACATACAGGCCGCACGACACAACGATGGCTGCGTTGACAGCCGGGAAGTGTTGAGTCAGTAGCCAAGAGATACCGAACGGAGCTGCGACGAAAGTGCCAACAGCTTGCATTGCATTGAACGTCTTCATGGTGTGCTTTCGAGAGTGGTTATTGTCGTCCCCGACGCAGGGGACATTCAGAACAAGTTTGCATGGCAACTACTTTCTTGAAGTGGCTGCACGGCATGTTCATGCAGAAGGCTTCAAGTCGCACCTTGCCATCTTCGATGTGCAGTGCGTGAATCCGGTCGATGCATTCATCAGCAACCGGTAGCGATACGTTTGGATCGACGCTGTCGGGCTCCCAGCCGTCGACCGGGCATGGATCACCATGGAAAATCAGGCAACCATCAGGGTCCATTTCGATGTCATCGGTCCACTGGACCAGACGAACAAGTCCCGAAAACTGATGCTTGTCTTCCGGGAGATCGAGATAGAAAGCTAGGTACTGTGGCTTCATAGGATCACATCCGTTTGCAGCAATTTCTTGTAGACCTTTGCACAGACAGCAGCGTCAGCAAGCGCGTCGTGTGACCGCTCGTTGACAATGCCGAAGTGGTTGCACAGCCAGGGCAACGACACTCGTTCAAACGGAGGCTTGCAACCTCGCATGAATGCCATATCGTTAAGGGCTGACGCAAAGTGCATCGAGTCTCGCGTCTGGTGGTTGAAGAATTGATCGTAGGCTTTCTGACCCATCCACTTACAAAGGAACTTTGTTTCGAATGGGCAGTTGTGGGCAAGCATCACGAGACGACGATCAAACGCCAGCTCAAGTTGCTCGAACCACTTGTAGAACTTCTCCAATACGCGATCTGCATTGGGTGAGTGAATCATCAACTCATCTAAGTCGAGCCCATGCACTGCTGTGCTTTCGGGATCGGCCGTCTCTGGGTGCGATGGAGCAATGTTGGTGTAGAACGGGCGGATTGATTCCACCGGTTCAAGATCGTGACCAAGAGGTAGCATGGCTACCTGGATGATCTCGTGTCGTTCGGGATCAGACCCCGTCGTTTCCAAGTCAACGGAAACCAGAAGGTTCCCGTTGAGTGTAATCATGGTTGAGTAGTTCTTGGGCATTACACTGCGTCCGGAGCGACCGAGTATTCGTCGATCAAATGCTGTTTGACTGGAATGGTATTGAGCATGACCTGGGCGGCCACACGGTGCTCATGCGTGTACGGTGGCAACTCCATGGCGTATGCATAACTCTGAGCAAACTTGTTCGCCCAGTCGTGGATGCCTTGCTTGGATAAGCAAGCCAAGCTGTAGTCCCATCCTCGCCATCGAAGCAGTTCGTAGTCTGCCTTCGAATCGCGTGGACCACGACCGGCGCGGAGCATGCGAACCAGCGTCCCGCCGAGTTGTCGAATCTGACGTGCTTCGTTAAGGAAGCGGGTGTCAGTGACGATGAGCAGATCGCAGTCCTGTGTGCCCCGCAGCAAGTAGTCCACCCAGGTATTCGGGTAGACGTTGTTGCGGAAGGCATCGGTTCCAATGTTGATCCATAGCTCCACCGGAGTTGGACCGTCAGGGAAGATGCCGGACGCGAGCATCGGTAGACGAATGTTGCGAGCAACTTCGCCTTCCTCTGTCTCGTAAAACTCTGGTGGCTTGACGCCGGCCCAGTGGTACAGCTCGAATGCCATCTGCTTCATCTTGTATGCGAAGCTGCTTCGCTTCACACGCAAGCTTGGCTGGATCAGCTTGAGTGCTGTCACCAAGTGATTGGCGAACGTGTCTTTGCCTGTTCGACTGTAATGGCCAATGCCTAGAATCTTCATTGCTTCTTTTTACCTCCAGCCCAAACGATGCCTTCAACCATGCGAGCGTTGTCAGTACCGGCGACGGCTTTAATTCGTTCGTGCTGACTGATGTCTCGACCGAGTCTGTTCTTGGAAACTTCTGAACCCATTGGCAACCATTCCCGATACTTGGAATAAAATTCCGAGAACAGGATTCGCCCCTTCTCTTCGAACACGCAGTGCTCGTCGATGAACACGTCCAGGTGCGACTTGTTGCAGTCAGCCGCATCACGTTTGAACGACGTGTTGACGATTGGAATACGTAGTCGACCCTTGTTGGCGGGCAACGTCGTGTGAAGCAGCGACCACATAAAGAACGGTGCTTCATCGCGAAGTGCTTGCCGCAAATCGTCCTTTGGGATTTCCTTCTGAATCGGTGGCACGTACAACATCGTGATACGTGTGTCCCCAGGGAACACCGGACAGAAGTCAGGGTTGTTCGCGCACTGAATCCAGTGCGACGTATTGGGTACTTCGTAGCTGTCCATTCGCATACGACGGATGGACAATGTCTCACTTGTAACGGCATCCTTGATCCGGTTGTGTGCTCCAGGTGTGGCAGAGATATTCTTCTCTTCCACCACTGCCAACACGCAGCCTTCCAACTCGCCATTGAATTCGTTCTGACTTGTCAATGAGCGGTCAGCCTTCACAACACCCTTGGTAACCAAGAGCGAGAATGCTTCGTGCAGAATTGACTTGCCGCTGTTCTCTGGTCCGAATAGGAACAGGTAAGGCAACGGCTTGAATGGATCGCGAATCAAGCTGGCGAACCAGCACTGCAAATACTGACGACCTGTGGTGACGCCAGCCTTGATTGCCCAAGACTCTTTGGCCAGTGAATCGTCGAGCGATCCACCGATATGCTCAAGGATCAAATCCCAGTGAGGGTGCGGGGACATGCCGTCCTGCTCTGGCTCAACTGGTTTGAATCGCAGCTGTGGAGCGTTAAGGTTCCACTGGCGATTGCCTGGGTATTCATCTGCAAACGGGATCGACACGATACGCCATGGGCTCAGCTCGGCCGAACCCATCAAACACTCAGCTTCTGGCTTGCTGTGTCCTTCAGACTGCAACACCATCTTTACGCTGCTTGCGTTCTTGTGAGCCCATTCAGCCTCGCTCTTGATGAGCACAACCCAACCGGCCGGGTGACCCGTTGGCGTCTTCAAGCACCGGATGCTCTGGTCATAATCGAGCAACGTTCGATCAGCTGTGTCGGCTTGAACTGGGATGACTTGCGACCAATGCGTCTTACGCTGGCTGGTCCAGTTGTCCAAGTTTTCCGAGTCAGTTTTCTTACGTTCAACATCAATCTGTAACTGACCATCCTTGCTGCGCTTGATGGTTGCTTTACGAGCTAGCAACTCTGCATCATCAATTCCAATGTCGACGCAGCCGGGAGCAATCAACTCAACAGTTTCAATTGCCTGTTTGAGAGTCGAATACTCGTAACCCCCGCTGCCAGTAGCTTTTCCCCCTGTCTTGGCAGCTGCTGTTTCCAGCGTTGCCTCTTTGTTGAACACGCAAGTGGTCCAGCCTTTGGCATCGTTGGTGCGAGTCCAAGTCTTGTGCTCGGCTGTACCTTGACCAAACCGGAAGAACTTCCAGGCTCCGTTCTCCATTGGGAAACCGAAACAGTTTGGTTCTGTCATGCGACTGCCAGGGCTGGTTGTTTCAAACACGCCCTTCAGTTCCATGTCATCGTGTACTTGCTTGAGCAACACGGTGTGCGTCTGCAACAGGTAGTGATCCTGAACCCAGATCGCGCAGCCCAGTTCTGCAAGTCGATCACGAATCTCCAGGTGGACCGGATCAAGCGGAACACGACGTGTGCTGCTAGTCAGCTTGGCGAAGATGTCCTCTTCGCTGTCATCAACACCGGCCAGCGACACGCGAGGACGAGCACGACTAACAACAGCGACGTGGTCTTTCCAGTTGCTTGGCAAGTCAGTGAAGATCGTCTCGGCTTGTTTGATCAAACCGAAACCATCGTTCTCTTCGGTGGCACGACGAGCTGCGATCCACATATTGCCGCCGCAGGCATCTACGTGTGTCAGCAGGTCCATGTTGACCTCCTCACTGATCTTGGCGAGCACGCATCGAGCAATCGCTGCGTGTTCCGTGTGGTTCTTGCATGGGATGTTTTCGAGCATCACGTACAGGTGCAGCCCGAGACCACCGGTCGACTTGCGAACTTCGACGTAAGGCAATTCCTTCGTCTTGTACTTGATCTCTTCCAGCTGCTCGTTGCTGATACCGATACCGGCTGCGTGTCCGATGATGGAGTCGAAGTCAAAGCCAACCCACTTCGAAACCCGATTACGCCAATCCCAACCAGTGCAGCCGATTGCTTCGACGTGCTTGCTGAGATCGTAACGCAGGTTGAAGTCGGTCCAGTGCGGTTCGGTCGCTGCGCCCTTGGGAACACGGAAGCTGAACCACTCGTTCACGCCATCGGTGTACGTGCTGGCCTTGCCATGAACCGGGTGCCCACCTGAAGGTGAGACGTTGACTTGAAGTTCGAGATCGGTTCCGCACGCCAGCACTCGCTCAAGCAACCCTCGGTTGCCATCGCGAATCTGCGAGCGGAGCCACAGTTCGATTGATTTCGATGCAGTGAGCATAAAGCCTCAGAATGGTGGTAGGTCATGGGTGTTTCCGACACCTACTAACCACCGGTCGAACGAAAAGTGGCCTGGAAATCTTCTGCGATTCTTCAAATTCTTTCATTCACTAATCCCGGTCACGATGAGTGAATTATTGCACGCCTCGCATTGCATATAGGGTTTTCTTAAGCAATCTGAAAATGCACATCACTATATGGGAAGGGAAAGAGTCAGTAATTCATTCTTTTAGAAAAGAAAGAATTCTTTGAAGGATTCAAGGCCACTTTTCAATCGAGCGGTGGTTAGGTGGTGGGAGAACCACCGTGGACATATCGCTTATTGACATGCCAACAGTCCTACTTCGGGACGTTCGGACTGATACGACTGAGTATCAAGAGCTGCTGCAATCAGTTCGAAAGTACGGTGTGCTCAATAGCGTGTTGGTACGACCGTGGGGAGCAGGTCGATATCAGTTAGTGGACGGCGCATACCGGCTGACGGCATCCAAGGATGCTGGCCGCGCGGAGATCGATGCCACCATTTGCGAGCTGACCGACGAAGAAGTCCTGGCAGTGCAGATCGCGACCAATGCAGTCTTCGCGAACACAACACCCACTGAGTACGCAAAGCAGCTGATCCGCATTCAGCAAGCGTACCCAATGATGACGCTGCCAACCATCGCGAAGCTGGTGACCAAGTCGCCAGTGTGGGTCAAACAGCAACTGAGTCTCTTGACGCTCGACGAGAAGATTCAACCGCTGGTGGACCGTGGAGAGATCACGCTCTCCAACGCATTCCAAATGGCGAAGCTTCCACGACACATGCAAGTGCGTCATCTGAAGCAAGCCATTGATATGACACGCGAGGACTTCAAACGCCATGTCGCTGAGATCGTTCAAGGCTTGATGCTCGATAACAAGCAGCGAATCGAAGAGAAGCGACTGGCAGCTAAGACCGCTGATCCACATCCATTCCTACGCCCGGTGAAAGAGCTGAAGGCTGAACTGAAAAGTAACCGCCAAGCTGCTCTGCTTCTCGCGTGTCATAAGCCCAAAACAATACTCGATGCATTCCGACTCGCGATTGAGTGGGCAATGCATATCGACCGTAAATCGCTTGACGCACGCAAGCAATCAGCAGCTGAACAATCTTTCCAAAAGTTGGAAGAAAGTTAGGCCACTTTTCAATCGAGCGGTGGTTAGGTGGTGTCACAAGTTCACGACACATTGCAACACGCAACACGCAACACCAACCACAGCGAGGCAGCCATGAAGTTCTAAACCCAACCGCTCCTAGTATAGCAACCCAGTTTTCTTTTCTTCGAGGCTTTGAGTTTCAGCATGAGTAACAGCAATCAACTCTCCGTTCCACAAGTCAACGTTCCAAGCACCATCGTTGCTGACGATTCCATGTTCAGCGATTTGGCGAAGGGTTCAACCTTCCTGGGACGCTTGCAGCTGTACACCAAGGGCAAGGCAATCAATCAGCGATTGATCGCTCCCGGTGAGTACGGCATCCCTGAGAACGACGAGACGATCTTGGTCTTGAGTGACAAGGTCGATGTCATTCCTTTGGCTCGCCGTCCGAAAGCGCTCGACATGAGCGACAAGGACGCAATCATCACCAACTACGACCCGAAGAGCGAACAGTTCCAAGACATCCAAGCTCGCTCGGAAACGCCTGACTCGGGTTGCATGTTCGGTGTTAGCTTCCTGCTGTGGGTCCCATCGATTGCTCGCTTCGTCGAGTATTTCGCAGGCACCAAAACAGCTCGCGGAGAAGCGGGCAAGTTGTACCCGTTCCTGCCAACCGCTGACAAGGGTGCTCGCGTAGCAACCCTGGGCAGCCGTTGCGTTGAGAAGGGCAACTACTCGTGGCATGCACCAACGGTTGCTGAGTCGAGCAACCCACCGAAGGCACTGCCAACCGAGAAGCAGTTGACCGACGAGATCACCAAGTTTCTCAACCCGAAGGTCGAATCGGCTGAGAAGGTTGACGAGAAGGAAGTCGCTGGTCGTCGCAAGCGATAGTCGACGTTCCTGTCCCAACAACAACACGAGAGCCGCAGGCAGTCCCTCACTGTCTGCGGCTTTTATTTTCTCACGAGCTAACCATGCACGTTTTCCACCTAGTCAATAAACCCAACATCGACTTCAACGCATTGCTGCGTGTGACGTTCGAGGGCACTGGTAAAAAGCTGGCTGCTCATGCAGACGGTTCGAACCGGCCATTCACAGACGATCAGAAACTTGCATCGTGCTTGTCGACTCTCATTGGCCAGGACCCTGCGTCCATGGCTCCGATGGTCGCAACTCATTTGCACTTCTCTGGACTCCTCGTGTGTGAAGAGCTGGACCTACTCGATGTCCTTCAAGCTACCGGTCGGTTGGCTTATCTGGGCACACCCGCTCGCACTCGTGGTGTCTTCATCGCGCTGCTGAGTGGATCACTTGGCGATTGGAGGGACGCAGTAATTAGCGGTCTCCTTCAGCCAACAACACAACCCATTTTCGAATCGGTGTACCGCGAGTTCATCAGTGCTGGCTATGCGAACGCATGGGCTGGTTTCCGTGAAGTCACGCCCATCGGTGGTCAACTTCGTCTTGAGGCTAAACGCTAACAATGGTCGCACAAGCAACTGAAACCGTAGAAACAAAGTTCATCGCTGAAACCAAGCCGGGCAAATTCATGAAGCTGCCAGTGACGCTTGAGTTCACCGGTGGTCGCATCAACTTCCTGAAGTCACCGTTCTCGCTCAAAGACGAGATCAAGGCGATGGCTGGTGCGCGATGGCTTGGGTTCGACGAGAACCCTCGCAAGATTTGGTCAGTCAAAGACTGCCAACGTAACCGCTTTCAAATCCGATGGCTGGAAGGCGAGAACGTTTACGAATGGTTCGAGAAACCATTGATCGACCACACGTTCAAACGCCCGCTCATGAAGCACCAAGTGCTCATGACCAACACGCTGCTAACCCGACACTTCCAAATCCTTGCTGCGGAAATGGGTACGGGCAAGACGCTGTGCGCGATTGAGACGATTGAGCAGTCGAAGAAAAAACGATGGTTCTGGGTTGGTCCAAAGCAGACGCTGCCAGCTATTGAACGAGAGTTTTGCAAGTGGGACTTGGACTCAAGCATCCGTGTTGAGTTGATGACCTACGAACGCTTGGACACGTTGATGGCCGGTGGGCTGGAACTACCCGATGGCGTGATCTTCGATGAGTCTAGCAAGCTGAAGACATCCGGCATCCGCCGCACTGCGGCCGGGCAAGAGCTGGCTGATCGCATGCGTGCAATGCTCGGACACGAAGCCTACGTGGTTCTGATGTCGGGCACACCATCGCCTAAGTCACCAATCGATATCTGGGCTCAAGCTGAGATCGCCTACCCAGGCTTTCTCAAAGAGGGTTCGGCCAAAGCATTGGAGCAACGGCTGGCTGTGCTACGCAAGGCAGAGTCGGGTGAGTTCGGCAACCACTACAGCGAACGTGTGGGCTGGCTCGATTCCGATGGCTTGTGCAAGTGTTGCTGCATGTCGCTGGCCGATGGTCCGCACGACCTGTCGACCAACCATGTTGACCCGGCAGACTATCACGCTTTCGTTCCATCCGAGAACGAGGTGGCCAACCTGTACGCACGACTGGAAGGTTTGATGCTGGTTGTTCACAAGCGAGATTGCTTGGATTTGCCAAAGAAAATCTACCGGCGCGATTACCTGGAACCGTCACCGAAGCTGGTCAAGGTCGCGAAGACCATTGCCAATACGGCATCGACAACTGTGGGTGGTCTAAACCAACTGCGTCAGCTGTCCGACGGATTCCTCTACCGGGAAGTCGCAGACGGCATGCAAGTGTGTCCAGCCTGTAACGGCACGAAAGAGATCGACGAATGGTTCGATCCTTCGGACCCAGACAAGACGTTCCAAGCTATCGATATGTTCTCGGAAGAGAAGGTCGCCAAGCTGGAGAAGCGACGTGTCGCGTGTCCACACTGCTTGGGCGAAGGTGAAGTCACCAAGACCAAGCGTGAAGCACACGAAGTCCCCTGCCCGAAAGAGGACGCTGTCATTGAGTGGTTGGAGAAGGCTGAGCAACACGGACGCATGTGTCTGTTCGCAGGCTTCCAGGGCTCGATTGACCGCTGTGTTCGCATCTGTCTTGAGCATGGTTGGTCTGTGTTCAAGTGCGATGGACGTGGTGCATCGATCATCCACTCAAGCGGAAAGATACTGCACGACGTTGTCCCGCTCGATTACTGGGCAGACAAGAACAACGAGAAGGTTTGCTTCGTTGCCAACCCAGAGACTGGCGGATTCGGGCTCACGCTCGTGGAAGCCAAAATCTCGGTGTACTACAGCAATTCGTACAAGCCCGAGTTTCGTTCGCAGTCCGAAGACCGGACGCACCGAACCGGCCAGGATGAAGACGTGTTGATCGTCGACCTGTTGCACCTGCCTACCGATGAACGAACGCTCGATATCCTGCGCGAAAACCGAAAGCTGGAGCTGATGGTGCTCGGAGATATTGTCGGAAGTTCTTTGGATTAGTCAGGCCACTTTTCAATCGAGCGGTGGTTAGTGGGTGACCAGACACACTAACCACCGTTTTCTCTTAGGACCCAGACCATGAAACGAACCTACCCATACCAGCCAGCCGCAGTTGTTGTTGAAGAGCTGACTGATGTCTTCAACGAGTTGGAAGACGATCTCGAAGACGATCCTGACTTCGATGACGAAGACGACGACTTCGATGACGACGAGCAGTTCGATGACGACTTGCGAGACGAGGAAGAGGACGAAGACTTCGAGTGGGACGATGACGACGAAGACTACATGGAAGACGACACCGACGAAGACTTCGACGATGACTTCGATGACGAAGACTTCGACGAAGACTTCGACGATGAAGACGACCACGAATGGTCCGAAGTCGGTGACGACGAAGACGAAGACTACTAACCAGTAACAACAAACCCAAACGTGAACTGCAACAAGACAGACCTGCAAGAAAGCTTCTCATGACCAAGTTAGCCAAATCAACGGTTGCAGCGATTAAAGCTGAACTAGCCCTGGGTAAAAAGACCAAGGCTCAACTCGCTCGCGACTACGGTGTTAGCCGTGGATTGATCTACAACATTTCCGTTGAGTTAGCTCACAAGGATGTCCCGACACCTGACGTGAAGTTCGTCACTGACGCAACGCCACCTACACCTGTGGACCTGACCGACGAACGTGTCCTTGAGCTGGAAACCGAAGTTCTGATGCTCAAGGAAGAGTTGACCAATCAACGCAGGGTCAACAAGGCACAGAAGCGAACTGCTGGTCTGTTCCGCGCGGTTGTCGAGGAAATGGACGCACGTATCGTTCCGTTCAAATCGCTTCCTGGCGTGTACCATCCGACCACGACCAAGAAAATCACTGAGCACTTGGTGATGCACTTGAGCGACGGTCACCACGACGAAGTGGTTGAACCTGAAGAGTGCTTGGGGCTCGAACACCACAACTTCCGAGTCAGCTGCCGTCGCGCTGAGAACTACGTCGAGACGACGTTGGATCACACGCAGAACCACCTTGACAAGTACAACTTCCGCGAGCTGACCGTTCTGGCTTACGGTGACCACACGTCCGGCGAGATTCACAAGTCGGTCGAGCGAAGTGAGTTCAAGAACCAATTCAAGAACTGCTTTGCGATTGGTCAGCTGCATGCACTGATGTACCGAGACCTGGCTCCCCACTTCGAACGAGTCACTGTCGTGTACGTCCCAGGAAATCACGGACGACGCAGCGAGAAGAAAGATCACCATGGTGCCCACGACAACTGGGACTACATGATCGGCAAGACAGCCCAGATGCACACGCGAGACATCGCGAACATCGAATACGTGATCCCCAATGCTTTCAGCGTCAACCTGCTGATCAACGGTGTTGGCTTCAACGTGTCGCACGGCGACGACATCAAGGGTAACAACGGCATCCCGTTCTACAACTTGACACGTCGACAGAAGGCGATGGCTGGTCTCGCATCGCTGACCGATGGCATCAAGATTCGCTACTCCGCGATTGGTCACCATCACGTCCAGGGTTCGCTCGCTGACTTGAATGGCGAAGCATTGCTCAACGGTGCATGGGTTGGAACAAATGCCTACGCACTGAACAGCTTCACTGGTTATCGCGAACCATCGCAGCTGATTCACGGTGTCAATCCCAAGCACGGTGTGACATGGCGGATGCATGTTCACTTGCGAACGGCTGACGACATCGATGGTCCGAAGCGATACCGGGTGGAAGTGTAACTCACCACAGCACCAACAAGCAATCAAACAGAACCTAACACCATGACATTCCGACTCGATGAAAACGAAGAGATCGTAAAGGTCGATGACTCTGACGAATCGATCCGCTTACGATCCTCAGTGACCTATGGGGCTCTCATGACTGAACCACGATCCAGCAGCAAACCGAAACGCGAATCGAAAGCGAAGCGTGAAGCTAAAGAACTGCTGCCAATTGAAATGGAGGACAACCTTTCGGGTGTTCTCGGTCAGTTGAAAGACACGCTCTTTCCCAACTCGCCAATCGAAGTTGTCTACGAACAACGAAGCTTTGCAGTTTACTGCGAAGGCGAGTGGTCGAGCAATGAGAGCAGCATCAAAGGTGTCAAAGCACGGCTCCGCGAACTGCTCAAGCAGAACCACGAATACTGGCACACGCCAGCTACGTACATCAACCCGAGCTGGCCTGGGTGGGCGCGAGTCAATCGCGCTGAACTAATGCGAGTCATCGGGGGACAGGTCGAGGAAGGCTAAGCATGCTCGTCCAGCAGCTGTCGCTTAGCGACCTGATCATTGACGAAGGTTGGAATTGTCGCTCGACGTTCTACCCGCTGTCAGTGGAAGAGCTGGCTGAATCGATGAAAGAGTACAAGCTACTGATGCCTGTTTTGACCGCTCGCGAGGGCGACAAGTACAGGCTAGTGGCTGGCTTCAGACGATGCAAAGCTGCGAAGCTACTACGCTGGGAAACAATTGACGCTGTCGTGTCTGACCTGTCGCCAGAAGTCGCACGACGGGTCAATATCTGCGAGAACATTGAGCGTAAAGAGCTAAGCCTGTTTGAAGAGGCTCGCGCTGTTCGGTCCCTCTATCCTGATTCAAACTCTGCACGACTCATCGCCAACGAGCTGAAGCGACCAGTGCAGTGGGTCCAACGTCGATTGCGTTTGCTCGAACTAGAACCAGAAATCCAGCGAGCAGCTGACTCGGGCCGCATCAACGAAGGTCAACTCGGTCGCTTGATCGAGCTGACAACCAGCCGGGCACGTCTCAATCTTCTCGACAAGATGCTGACTGAGGCTGTCCATACCCCACAAGTTAAAGCCGGTGTTCGTAGCCCGACTGCCATTCGCGATATGACCGTGAAGCTTTTAGCGATGGGCATTGAAGGTCTTGTACTCGACGCACTGCTGTGGGTTGAGAAGCAAATCACTGACGAAGCATTACTGGAAGCAGCAATTAATGGCATTCACAAGAGCACAGTGGAACGATCTGATCGGTCAAGTCAATGAAGTTCGAGCATCGCCACCAAGCGACACAGATTGTTCTCCGCTTGGTCCGGTGCCCGAGTTACCACCCAACACGATCTGGCGGAAGCAACATATTATCGACTTGCGTAACGCGCTGGCTGAAACGTGTCCCGACATATCGTTTCCACCCCTTGGCGAAGTATGGTCACAGCAGTTCATGACTCAGATTCAGAACCAGTTGTCCCAGGCATGGTGTGACTGCGAGGAAGACGACGAAGACTGCCCGCCCGGCACCGACCCAACCGGCGAGAACGGCCAGCAGATTGAGCTGTTCAGGCAGGGGTTGGAGATAACTTCAAACTGTCCTGGCTACAGCTACGAAATCCCGACTGTGCCAGCTGAAGAGCTGGTTGGCGGCATTCAACTCGAACCAGCAATCGCAGGGCGAGCGTGGAACATCCGTGGTTTCGCACCGGCCGGTGACTCTGGCGTGCTGGCATCCGGCATCGTTGAGTGTTCAGGCAACCTGTTCGTGCAAAGCGACAGTGGGTTCATTTACGAGGCAACGGGTGGTCATGTGTTTTGTTCCGACTGTGAGGACCCCGACTGCCAGGAGTTTCTCGCTAACGCAGAGGCGACACTGCTGGGTGTTGAAGACCAACGTTACACCTACAAGGTTACGATCTTCGCCCTCTCGGCTAACTGCCGTGACTGCGTAAGTTGAAATTTGTTTCAAGAATTCCAGGCCACTTTTCAATCGGCCGGTGGTTAGTGGTTAGCCATCGGCCTTTTTTCGTTTCTACATCGAAGACACAACATGCTATCGACTGACTGTCTGATTGATGAAATCCTGGCTGGCGACAAGTCGTTCCTTGATACGGAAACCTGCGGGCTGGTCGGTGTGCCAGTGCTCATGCAGTACGCAATGGACGACGGCAAAATCCATTTGATCGAGCTGTGGCATCGATCCATCCGCGAGAACCTACGACTGCTTGAGACCATCGCCCAGCGTGATCTGGTTGGCTTCAATCTGACGTTCGATGCATTCCAGTGCTGCAAGTGGTACACGATGCTGGACGCTGTGTTGAAGGCTGGCTTGGCCAGTGCGGACGATCTCCCGATTGATCGCATCCGCGAGCTGGAGCATTGCGAGCGATCTGCACAAGATGGTCCATGCTGGAAGCCTCGTCGCGCGTGTGACCTGATGCTGTGGTCCCGCAAGAACAAATACCAGACGTTGATGAACCGTGGTGACATTCGCATTCGCAAGGTGCCAACTCCGTTGTCCTATGTGCTGGCTGACGAGCTGGACAAGCGAGTCGAAATTCCTGATATCTACTTCGCCCGATACGCTGACTGCAAAGAGCGTTGGCGTGTGTACGACATCGACGGCGACATCCACTTCAAAGACATCGTACTGAAGTTCAACCCAGCTGCAGGCCTGAAGTTCCTGGCGGAACACGTCCTTGGCGAAAAGCCACCGTTCCACTTCACAGACATCGCATGCACGAGCTACCCGCAGGAAGTGCCCTATGCACCGACTGCGCACCATGCTCGTCAATACTACACAGCTAAGGAACCAGACAAGCCTTGCAACACCTGGGCTGACTTGGTGACGACGCATATTGACCACTGGCGTAATAGCGAGCCAGCACGTTGCTATGCGGAGCTGGACATCGATTACACCCGCAAGCTTTGGTACGCATTCGACTGCCCTGAACCTGGGGACGACGATAGCGAGCTGGCTTGTATGGTCGCTGCTGTCCGTTGGCATGGCTTTGCTGTCAACCTGGATGGCATCACTGAACTGCGTAAGAACGCAATCGAGATCGTCGACAACGCACCGGTAAACATCAACAAGCACGGTGATGTCCGAGCGTACCTTGAGGAAGTGATGGATGAGATCGAGCAGGTCGCCATCCTTGAATCAACACGCAAGCAAATCCTAGAAGAGATCGCCAAGACTTGGAAGGATACGAACGAGGAAGCAGCCAATCGCGCACAACGAATCCTTGACATCAAGTATGCCAAGAAAGAGGTTGAGCTGTACGACAAGATTCGGCTGGCTGGCAAGTTGCACGCTGAGCTGAACGTGATCGGTGCTGTGTCCTCTCGTATGTCCGGTGGTGGTGGACTCAACGTCCAAGGCATCAAGAAAACGAAGGAAGTTCGCAGACAGTTCGTGATGGCATGGGAAGGCATGCAACTGTCCGGTGGTGACTTCTCGGCATACGAAGTGACGCTGGCTGACGCAGTGTACAACGATCCCGACTTGCGGAAGATGCTTCTGGTCGGCAAGAAAATTCACGGTCTGTTCGGTGTCGCTCTGTTCCCTGGCGAGACATACGAAAGCATCCTGGCTTCCGAAGGTACATCCAACGATATGTACTCGAAGGCGAAGTCCGGTGTGTTTGCGTTGATCTACGGTGGTAACGCAATGACGCTGCACTTGAACCTGGGTATTCCTCGTAACGTTGCTGAACAAGCTGTGATGAAGTGGCAGAAAATGTTCCCCGGTATCGGTGCTGCTATTCGTCGAATCACTGAGCAGTTTAGTGCAATCGTCGACAACCCGGCCGGACGTGGTTTCGCATGGAAGACTCCAGGCGATGCAGTTACGACGAAGCTTGACTTCTCTCGTTTCTTCACGCTTGAAAACCAAGTCTGTCGCGTGTTGTACGAGCTAGCGACCAGCCCACCGCGCGAGTGGCGAGATACGAAGATCAAGGTAGTGCGACGTGATCGTGTGCAGACTGCGGCCGGAGCTGTTCAATCAGCTTTGTTCGGTGCAGCCTTCGCGATTCAGAATGCAAACATTCGTGCTGCTTGTAACCACGAAATCCAATCGCTGGGAGCAACGATCTGTAAGGCTGTGCAACGCAGGATTTGGGACATCCAACCCTGCGGTGTCAATGACTTCCGTGTTGCACCACTAAACATCCACGACGAAATCTTGAGCGTTACGCATCCGGATTACGTCGACCAAGTCGGTGACGTGATGGCTGAGTCTGTCGAGTCGTACCGATGGCTTGTTCCTCTGATCGGTATGAAGTGGCAGTGTGCCATGGACAACTGGGCAGAGAAGAAAGCGTCCGGAGGACGCGAGATCAAAGTTGAACCACCCAAGATGACCGCAGAACAGCTCGAAGCTTTCTGCAATCCAAGAGACTACCTCGAAGAGGAAGACGAACTGATGGCGGAATACGCATGACCTACCTAGTGACCTACGTCGGCAGCCGCAGCAGGATCATCCAGAAGCAACCCAACGAAGGCTTCGCCGAGGCTGCCAAGCGACTGGCACGAGAGGTAATCGAGTACCTGCTGATCGCGGGTGCCACCCAGTTGCCACAGCTGCTGACCAAAGACGGCATCACACTCTACGTGTTCGAGTGTGATCAGCTGGGAAGTGTCGTCTTCCCAATCCCTTACAAGATCAAATTTTCAATCACCGAGAGCTGGGTCAACCCCAGAGAAATGGCAGACTTTCAACCATGTTCTGGTTTATCGCAGGTTTAGTAGCTGGA
This sequence comes from Rania fehmarnensis, assembly GCF_056494185.1. Lineage (NCBI taxonomy): Bacteria > Pseudomonadati > Planctomycetota > Planctomycetia > Pirellulales > Pirellulaceae > Rania > Rania fehmarnensis. The sequence goes on along the minus strand of NZ_CM151398.1, from coordinate 5,250,876 downwards.
ATCGTACTCGCATGCTGTCGCAACGTCACCACTGGCGAAGCGATAAACGTCCTCCGCACGCACGTCAGAGACGACCCGTCCTACGCGCTGGCGTGGCACTGCAACCTTGCGTGTGCCATGCAAGACGAGGGTGTGGACCTGGACAAGGCAGACGCCAGTGCGAAACGGTTCATGGATCATGCATTCTGTAAGAGCGTCCACTGGGATGACATGCCACAGCCCGGTCAGTACCGTCGTCGCTTCGCCAGCCGTTTGCGGAGATAGCCATGTCGTATTTGCAACACCCATTCGTGATCCTCGGAATCGTTGTGCTGGCACTCATGATCTTCCGAGTGTTGCTGGCCTGGATCGACATCAACTTTTGGCTTGGACACAAACGGTTGAGTTTCCTTGCGTGTTGGATTCTCAACCACGACTGGGGCAACGAAACCAATTGCGAACCGCACGCCAACAACGTCATCGACGCATTCTTCCATCCTCCGAAGTGTGATCGAACGTGTTACCGGTGTCGAGAGACCAGAAAGTTCTACCGATCTCGCTGACACAGATCGCACAGTAATCCCACAGAAATCGCACAGCCCAGGTAGTTAAGCCTGGGCTGTTCTCATTGAGTAACACCATGAAACCAGAAGAGAAAATTCGAACCGATCTCAAGGAATACCTTGAGCTGCGGGAATGGCTTGTTGAGATCACGCACGGCAGCAAGTTCCAGCACGGCATTCCCGACCTGTTCTGCAATCACGTTCGTTTCGGCTATCGCTGGATCGAATGTAAGAACCCGCTGAAGTACGCATTCACCAAGTCCCAGAAGCTGAAGTTCCCAATCTGGGAGAAGCACGGTGTGGGCATTTGGATTCTCGTCGGCGCGACGCCCATCGAGTACGACAAGCTGTTCGCCCCTCCCAACTGGCGCGACTACTGGCGACCGTCTTACGGCGAGCTACCGGACATCGACGAAATGCTCCGGTCTCTGAACGAACCCGATGATTCTTAGAAGATTTCCAGGCCACTTTTCAATCGAGCGGTGGTTAGTGGGTAGACCAAATTACCTACTAAACATCCGCTGCAGGCAGCCATGAAACACATGCTTCGACCGATTCAACAACTTATCAAAACACGCAACTGGGAATGCTTGCTGTACTCGATGGCCATGGCGACTGGTTGGAATGTCGAACAGCTCCGCAACGAGCTGGGGCATGACGGCAGTGCGATTGTCGACGCATCCATTCCAATCACTCGCCCTAACAGTCGTCGTGGTTTCCACATCCACGAGTTCCAACACATCCTGTTTGAGAACAGCCTGGAAATGTCCCCGCTGCAATTGCTGCCAGTGTCGACGGTGGGCAAGGTGACGTTCCCGATCTATGACCGCATGAACTATCGCATGGAGTTGTTCCAGTCGCTGGTTCGCACCAATCGCGGTGTGGTCACCGGCGACACGCGAGCTGGCTACGGACACGCAGTCGCATACGAGAACGGTGTGATCTTCGACCCCGATGGATTGCCACCGTATCACTTCACGATTGAAGAAGCAGTTGATCGCGGATTCTATCCGAAGGAAGTGTGGGTCATCAAATGAAGCTGTTCAACGCTCTGCTTGCAGGCGATGAAACAGCATTCGAGAAACTGTGTGCAACCTACTCCGAGTCAGTCCGATCACTGGCTCGAACGTTCATCGCACGCAACCCGAACCATGCACACCTGAAAGAAGACTTGATCTCTGAGGGTGTGCTGGCTGTCGTCACTGCACTTCGGTCAATCCAATCACAGAAAGACGTGTCCATTGAAAGTCTTCCAGGCTACATGGTCACTTCGATCAGACACGGTTTTCTAACGCTCGTCGAGAACGAGCAAGGCATCCGTGTTCCACTCAAGAAACGCAAGGGCAAGCCAGAGGCACCCAAGCTGAAGCAAGCGACATACGAGCTGTCAGAAGTGCCCGAGCGACTGTCAGCAGACATGCACGAACTGTTGGATGGTTTGCGTGCTGTCTGCGATGGCGAGTTTGACATGGCTGTATGCCAAATGCGGATGGATGGGTTTGACGACCCAACCATCGCCAAGCTGCTTTCAGTCAGCCATAGCACTGTCCAACGCATCCGTCGCAAGGTTGAAGAACGTTATCGGGAGAAGCACTAATGCGAGACTTCATTCGCACGGCGACTGAGGGGCTAGTGTTCATGGCAATGCTTGCCTCTCTCGTGTTCATGTTCGGCAGCGTAGGGCTGTTGATCTACGAGCTGAGATCGAACCTGCATAAGCAGCAAGACCAACTGACTCGGATGATCTACGTCACTGAGCTGGAGCAACAGCGAGCGCGAGCTGCTGACAAAGACAACCAGCAGCTGATGGAAACAGCAGTGAGACAAAAGGTCAAAACGACTCAGCTGCTCACTGAGATCGATCAGCTGTGGCACTACATCGACGAGTGCGAACGCACCTTCGACAAGCTTCAAGTGAAGTCTGAAGATCGGCCGCAACTCAATAAGCCGGGAGTGTGACATGAGTCTCCTAGCAGTTGTGATTCGATCAGTGGGTGTGACGCCAAGGACGCACACCATGGCCATCAAGATTCGTGATCAGAAACCTTCTGAGAACGTCATCATTTACGACAAAAAAATTCCAATCCAGATCATCTACCAGAGTATCCGAAAGCCATGACCACCAAGATTGCACGACGAGAGTTAGTTCAGCTGGCAGACACCTACGACGCAGCCAAGCACAAGATCGCTGGCTGGTTCATCAGTGAGAAGCTTGACGGCACCCGCATGTTCTGGGATGGCGGCATCACTCGCGGTTTGCCAACCGTGGATGTTCCATGGTCCGGCATCTACAACCCGAAGACGTTCGAGCTGAAAGACAAGATCAAGCCAACGTCGACCGGTCTGTGGTCTCGCTACGGCAACCCGATCATTGCTCCCGATTGGTTCCTTGATGCACTGCCGCCATGCCCGCTTGACGGTGAAGCCTGGGCTGGACGTGGCAAGTTCCAGCTGTGTCGCTCCATCGTCTCTGGCGATGAAGCAGACAGTCGCTGGGATCAAATCCAGTACGCAGTCTACAGCTGCCCTTCGATGGAAACGCTCACCCGGCCAGGGCTGATCAAGACAGCTCAAATGTACCGCGAGATCAGCGAAGACTCATTGCAATGGTTGCTCCAACTGATGGTCGCACAGCATCTGCAATTCCTGACGCCTGGTTCTCCGTACACGAGCGAGCTGTCTGCGATTGAAGAAGTGCTCGATGGTTGCAACGTTGCCTATGCACACTTGCAAACTCAGCTGCCCGATAACGAAGCAGACGCAGTGCGTAAAGCACAAGAGCTGACTGCACGCTGGGTCAAGGAAGGTGCAGAGGGTTCGATCATCCGCAGTGGCAACGCAGTCTATGACTGCAAGCGTGTGAAGACGCTGCTGAAGATGAAGCCCGAGAACGACGACGACGGCACGCTCACTGGCTTCACAGCTGGGAAGGGCAAGTATGCCGGGATGATCGGTGCTTTGATCCTTGACTACAAGGGTAAGCGACTGGAGCTGTCGGGCATGACTGACGCTGAGCGTAAGTTCAGCTCGACGACTGGTCCGATGGTTGGCGGCAAAGACGTTGCTGCTGGCTGCCTCGCTGAGCGATTCGCACTGGGTCAACGCATCACGTTCACCTATCGCGAGCTGAGCGACGACGGGATTCCCAAGGAGGCTAGATACCTGCGCGTTCGAGGCGATGAGTAATGGTTCGATGGAATCACGAGTTTGAACAAGAACGAGCAGCCGAGAACCTAGCATTCAATCGCGTGTTCCTGTCTCGAATGCTCGCGCGAGTAGACGCATCGGCCAAGCTGAGCAATTGCTTGTTGCTGCCCGATGTCAAAGAGGCAGCCGTGGATGCCATGGTTGAAGCTGGTCATCAGCACTGGCTTGGGATCGCTGACGCAATCCTTAACCAGCTGAAGACCTAATCCCGTTCGGTAATCAAACAACCCCAATCGCGAATAACGGCAGCCTCTTCGGGCCGATAGAGGCTGCCCTATTCCCGAACGGGATTCAAACAACGACTCGGACCATGGGCGAAATCAGTCCGCAGGGAGCGGTCACACCTAGCAACTAGGGTCATCCCGCTCGTAAACGGAGAGTTTAGTTATCCACCTGCCCGAGTCACCCAAACGTTTCACACGGCATCCAATTTCTGGATGCCGTTTTCTTTTTCACCATAGAGAAACAGCATGCGAATTCCCAAGTATCTGTCTTTCTCCGCGCTCAGCCAGTTTGAGAGCGACAAAGACGAATTCATCCTCAAGTACCTTGCGGATGAAAGACCACCCCGCGAAATGCAAGGCAAGCCAGCCAGTGTCGGTTCGGCTTTCGATGCTCGCACCAAGTCGGTTCTATACGAACGCTACTACGGAGCTGGCTACATGCCAGAGAAGTACAGCTTCGATGCACTCTTCGCTGCTCAAGTGGAAGTGCATAACCGAGACTTCGCGCGTGAAGCTGGTGAGTACGTCTACCAGTCGTACCTACTGAGCGGCATGTTCGACGTGCTGACGGCGATACTCGACAAGGCAATCGAGCCACCACAGTTCGAGTTCACTGTTGAGCGTGAAGTTGGTGGCGTGCCATTACTGGGCAAGCCTGACGGCTATGCCAAGCTGCCCAACGGCAAGAGCGTTGTGCTGGACTGGAAAGTCAATGGCTACTGTAGCAACTCAGCTGTGAGCCCCAACGCTGGCTTCCAGTTGTGTCTCGACGGTTACAAGGCTCCCAAGCCAAGCCAGAGTCACAACAAGCCACACAAGGCATTCGTTGCTGTGGAGCTACCCGGTGTCGGCACGATCAGCGAGAGCTACCTGGAAGACGCCAACGAAGCATGGGCATCGCAGCTGACAGGCTATGGCTGGTGTCTCGGTGAAGCAATCGGCAGTGAAGACGTGGTGCTGATCATCCATCAATGCGTTGCCAAACCGTTACCAGCTGCCAAGCCGTTGTTGCGGTTCAGCCACTATGCCTCGCGTGTTCGCAAGCCGTTCCAAGACTTGCTGCTCAAGCGATACCAGAAGTGTTGGGCTGCGATTCAGAACGATCACGTTTACCCCGAGCTGAGTAAAGCGGAAAGCATCAAGCGATTCGACCTGATGAATGGCCAAGCCAAGTCCATGGTCGGCTCACCGGATGACTTCTTCAACCAAGCAATCCGGCCAACGTGGCGTGGATAGTAATCACCGACTCAACAAGCTTCGAAAGCTACGCAATATGTATTTCAGTGGAAAGAAAGTCTCGCACCGGGAAGCTGCCCGGCTGCGGGACATCGACATCAAATGCTACCCGTTCCCATGGACTGCCAGCGAGTGGGAAGCGTCAATCAACGAGCTGGACATCCGCTTGTACTCAAGTGGTAAGCAGTCTGTAGGTTTCTGGGTTGGTCGGGTTCCATCAATGGAACTGCTAGACGACCGACCCGAGCTGGCGGACGCATACCTGCTGTTCAAGCTGTGCGTGTTACCGTCAGACCGCTCCCGTGGTTTCTCTCAAGCCATGCTGGCCGAAGTGAAGCGACACGCGCGGAGCTGGGGACGGCGACGAGTGATCGTCACTGCCCCCGAATACTTCCTTGACCCTGCATATCCCGAGTGCTTTGCAGGGTGGTTGACATCCAACAACTTCCAGTTGACTGGCGTGATCGACCGACAAGCTGTGTCTCGTTACAACCAACTTTGGGACTCGATTGAATACATGGTGGGAGTTGATGACGCACCGATTAGTACGCACTGATTGTCTTCAATGGTTGCGTGCTAACAACTCCAAGTCACTGGATCGGCGGGAATGGTTTCACACCGTTTTCGCTGATCCACCTGATGACATCGGCCTGAAGTACAAAGGCTTCGACGACAAGTTCGAAGACTACTTCGGCTGGTGTGAACTGGTGCTGATCGAGTTGCTGCAATGCAGCCGTGTTGTTTGGTGGTCATTCAATGCCACCCACACGATCAAGATGGCGTGTGTAGTCAACAAGCTGGACTGCGAGATCAAGCCTTGCGTCCAGACATTCACGTTCGGGCAAAACCGCCGAACTGACCTGGGCAACGGGCATAGACCACTGTGGCGACTCACACGAGACAAGCCACCACTCTATCCCGACCAGATACGAGTACCGAGCTGGCGGCAACTGAACGGCGACAAGCGAGCTGACCCAAAGGGTTGCGTACCGCTTGACGTGTTCGACTTTCCGAGAGTCACCGGCAACTCGAAGCAACGGCGAGACCATCACCCGACGCAGCTGCATGAGGGTTTGGTTGAGCGTTGCCTGAAGCTAACAACCAAAAAAGGTGATCGTGTTCTGGACGTGTTTGGTGGGACTGGCACGACTCTTCGCGTGTGCAAGAACATCAACCGTCAATGCACGCTCACCGAGATCAGCGACTTCTACGCTGACAAGATTTTCGAAGAGCATCCCGACCTGGAGTACATCAAGGAATGACCAGTCCACTTTATAGAAAGAACGTTGAAGTGCAACGCAAAACCGGCCATGCCCTGCAAGACCAACTCAATCGCGAAGCGGCAGTCGACCAAGCCATCGCTGAGAAGGTGCCAACGCACAATCCCAACATGGTGTTCTCACCGTTGGACGACGAGCTGTACCGCGAGTACGTGTTTGTCAGAGACGGTGTGAAGGTTCCTGTGCGTATCGACAACCCGCTCGCGCTGCACGTTGCCAAGTCTGGGAGTCACCGGGTTCTCGACAGCCAGAACAAGTCGCACTACATCCCGCCCGGTTGGATTCATCTGAGCTGGGAAACCAAAACCGACTACGGGTTCCTGTACTAATGCTTCGCAGGGCAGCCCTTTGGGTATTCGGTCCCATCATCAACCCGACCTGGGTTGATGTGGTCATTGTCGCCTCACCTGGGATCGCCTGAGCAATTTTCGAATTATCGAAAAATGACTAGGCCACTTTTCAATCGAGCGGTGGTTAGAGAGTGTCGCGGGTCCTGTACCCGCAAGCTTCAAATCGAGTTTTACACCTGGAGAGTTTCGCATGAGTGCAGCAGTAGCAGAACCAACCAACCAAAACGCAGCCCCGGCCGTCACCAACGAGCGTGGTCCTGGCACCGATGCCTTCGGCGTTGTGATCAAGGAAGGTTCGGTCATCGCCTTCGCAGTCCGCAAGGGCAGCGATATGTGGCTTAACAAGCTGGTTGTCAAAACCGTCAGTGACAACAAGGTCACCGGCTACGACCCACTGGACGTTCGCCAACGCACCAAGACGTTGTCCAACCTATCCACCACTGTCGTCCTCAGCCAGTAAGCCGGAGGACAAATTGCCTCTCTACTCACAACGGTGTGACGAATGCGGACACCGGCACGAAGAGATTCGTCCGGTGTCTTTGGGACCCTTGCATGAGTGTCCCAAGTGCGGAAGCAAACAGTTTCCGCAAGTCTGGGACAAGGCTCCCAGAATCAACATCGGTGGCTACTCCCCGATGCACCCGCGAGCACTCCGTGGTCGCACCCGTACCAAATAACCCTTAGTGAGATCGACATGCCCAGCAATGGCTTAGCACTGATTACAGATGAACGTGAACGACAATCTTCCAAGCTTGGATGGACACCCGACTTTGACGCCAAGTTCACCAAGCGAGAACTGGTTGGTGCTGCCATTGCCTACGCACTGGTCGACCAGCCCGACTCACCGGTCGCACCCGGTTTCTTCTGGCCATGGAGCGACTATGGCTTCAAGCCTGAAGACAGGATTCGGAACCTGACAAAAGCTGGAGCGTTGATTGCGGCCGAACTGGATCGTGTACTCCGAGAAAAAGGTTAACACCAAGCATCATGATCAAATTCCTTAAAAAACTGTTGGGAATCGCAGCGAAACCTTCCCTCCGCAAGCCTCGCAAGAGCATCGACTTCAGCAAGCAGTGGCTGACGGCCGATGGCGACGTGATCCTTCACTGCAACATGCACACGCAACACGTCAAGAATTCGGTCAAGATGCTTTTCCGTCGCGCTGGCGAAGACATGGAGCTGCAACTGTTCGAACTGCTCAACGAGCGAATCACTGTTGATTCGTCGCTGGTCGCCCGAGTCGTGATGACTGTCAAGCTACGAGAATATCGGCTGGGCAACTTCGCACACGAAGCGCTCGAACACCTGATCGCTGAATACAACGGTCGCTATGACCAAGAGTATTGCGACAAGTTCGCCAGCGATTTGGCTGAGTACGAAGCAAACATCGTCGCTGAAATTTGCTTGCGTGTCTCCAAGCGACTGAAAACAGCAGCCTTGCATCGTGCAATGGCACGAGCTGCGGAGCAAGCTGGCTGCACAGTCGAAGAGTTGAAGCAAGCAATTGATCGTTCGCGTGTTGGTGTTGAAGCCTTCCACCGAGCAATGGAACAGAACGGCAAATGAAGATTCACACCATCCTGTTAGACCTGGACGACCTGCTCAATACTTGTACGTCAAGTATTGGGCAACACTTCGGTGTGCCAATCGAAGGGCTGGACGACCTGAAGTGGTTCAACCCTAAGTTCGAATGGGACATTGTTGGTGCGGTCAACGCAGTGCTCAAGCTTGAAACTCCAATTGCCAAGACTGACTTCTGGAACTGCATCCCTAGCGAGTTCTGGGCAAACCTGCCGAAGTCTGCGGTGTGCGATGAGCTACTTGCGAAGTGTGTCGAGTTGGTTGGCGAACGCAACGTATGCATCGCCACAGCATGCACGAAGGACAAGGGCTCGCTGCCACACAAGGTTGAGTGGATCGAGCGGAACCTGCCTGACTTCATGCATCGCCAGTGGTCGGTCACACCCGTCAAACACTTCAGTTCGGCACCCGGCACACTCTTGATCGATGATCGATTCGAGAACTGCCAGAATGCACAGAAGCGAGGGGGCAGGTTCATTTGCTGGCCGCGCCCCTGGAACCCACTCAAGGCACACTACAAGGACGCACGCAAGTTCTTGTTTGCCTCCCTTGCCAAGATCGAATTCGAAAAGAGCTAAGGTCAGCTGGATATCAACACGCACCCGGCAGAGTATCACTATTCTAGCCGGTGTTTCTTTTGCAATTCTTGTGGGATTGTTTGTGGTTTCTTGAAATTGGGATGCATAATTCACTTGTCGGGTAAGCGAATGCAACACGCAACACACGAGACACGAACATGAAATCGAACGAAGCCAAGGACATCGTCGGCACAGCAGTGAGCACCCTGGCTGGTGAGCTGCAAAAGGGACACAGCAAGAACCTTCTCCGCTACCTGTCGGTCGGAGCCAAGTTTCACAAGTACAGCTGGGGCAATCAAATGCTGATCTACTCCCAGCGACCAGAAGCTACTCGTGTCGCTGGTTTCAACAAGTGGAAGACACTCGGCCGTCAAGTCAAGAAGGGCTCGAAGGCACTGTGGATCATGGCTCCCTGCCCGTACAAGAAGGAAGACGAGAACGGCAAAGTCAAGAGCGGCATGTTCTTCAAGATGATTGCCGTGTTCGATTTCAGTCAGACCGAAGGCGAAGAATTGCCATCGGTATTCCAAGCCACTGGGGACCCAGGCGGTGCCATTGAACGGCTCTCGCGTGTCATCCGTGAAGCTGGAATCGTGCTGACGTACTGCGACGACCTCACACCACTGGGCGAATCCTGGGGTGGTGAGATCAAGATTCGCAATGGTCAAACACCGGCCCTGGTGTTCTCCGTGCTGACGCATGAGCTGGCTCATGAAATGTTGCACAAGTCTGAGGATCGCGAGTCACTTAGCAAAACCGTCAAAGAACTTGAGGCTGAGTGTGTCGCCTACATCGTTTGCCAATCGGTTGGCATCGAAACTCTACAGCAAGCAGCTGACTACGTTCAGCTTTGGAATGGCGACATTAAAGTGTTCGAAAAGTCACTCGAACGTATCCAGAAGTGTGCCAAGGACATCATCGAGAAACTATTCGCAGAAGTTGAGGTACAAGTAGCAGCGTGAACAACACCAATGACATAGTAATTGCAGTAGAATCCCTCACAAAGCAAATCGTAGCAGTCGCAACAGAGGCACAGAGTCGTGGTGACCTGGAACAACGAGCACTCGAACAACAAGCCACCCCGCCAGCTGTTCGAAATCGGCCAGCTGCTTATTACGCCCATGGCACTCCAGGCCATCAACGACTCAGCCCAGCAGATCGACGACTTTCTCTCAAAGCACGTAAGCGGCAATTGGGGAAACTGCTGCGACGAAGATAAGGAACAGAACGATTACGCGCGCAAAGAGGGCATGCGGATTATGTCAGTCTACACCACAGCCAAGGGCGTAGACATTTGGATCATAACAGAAGCAGACCGCTCAAACACAACCATCATCCTTCCAGAAGAATACTAACACCATGAAGTGCATGTTTGACCCTGGCATCGATTTCGACACCCTCCCATTGAACCCAGTATCACCAGACGCTGGCTGCGAAGACGTGGTCGACGAAGGACCTGCATTCCACAACGGAATCGAGTCTGAGTTGCTCGAGTACCCGTGTTAATCAAGACACGCCGCCTCCGAGTTTCTGAGCAGCACATCACTACCAAGCGATGTGATAGTGATTTGAATGGCCAGCACGACCGGGCCACTCGATTCAACCACAAGACATTTGCGCTGGTGCGTTTCACCGATGGTACATTGCACAGCGACTACCAATACCAAGACGTTCCCGACTACGAACTTTTGTGCGTTGAATGATCGCAACCATTCGAAGTGTCACCGTACCATACGTGTGTGAGTACGGTGACACTTGGTTTGCCGCAGCCTGGAGGTCAGGACACGCCTATTGGATCAGCATCGCCCGAGCCCGTATCTGAATTTGATCGGTCGGACTTTGAGTCTGAACTTGGGGAGGACTTGGAATCAGACTTGGAATCAGACTTGGAATCAGACTTGGAATCAGACTTGGAATCAGACTTGGAATCAGACTTGGAATCAGACTTGGAATCAGACTTGGAATCAGACTTGGAATCAGACTTGGAATCAGACTTGGAGTCAGACGAAGAATCAGACGAAGAATCAGACGAAGAACTTCCCGACGAAGAACGGTACTCCCCGACCCGAGGACCATCCCGAGGTTCGGAGCGATGCTCCGGTGTGGGCTCTTTCGGAGGTTGGGGACAATCCTTGCCTTGACGCTGTTCCTTCGTTTTTTCATCTTTTTGTTTTAAATGATCATATGCTAATCCACCCCAACATAGTGACGGCTTCATTGTGCCAACGATGCACCCCAGTGGTCCCTTCGTTACGCAGTCGAATATGCCCACCCCAGTCGCCACCGTACACATTGCGATCGGGGTATTGGGGGACCTCAATATTCGCTCTTCAAGAAACTCCGGTGGTGCCGGATGCATCTCATCATAGGTCGCTTCGCGAATCGACGGGCGGTTTGGCGAAAGCGATGGCGGCTTATATTCATTCACTGCGACCCGCTTTGGCGAGTACTGCGCAAAGCCGAAGCTTGTAAGACTGGAGCAAAGGATCAGTGCCAAAATTGACTTCATAGAAATAAATCCTCAGTTAGCGAATGAACGAACCTAGTCCACGACAACGGCCGCGTATGACTCCTTGAACAACACGACTTCGTAGATATCCTTGCCAACATACTTCACGGGGATTCCCCCAACCATTTGCGGACGGCTCAAAGCTACTTGTCGGTTGACTTCTGCCACCAGCGAGCACCAGTCAGTGGACTTTTGCATGCCGGGCAATTCGAAACGCACGACTGAACAAGCATTCTTTTCAACTAAGTAAACACCTAGGACTCGCTTGCCATTCTTCAAACCTTGGTGGCCATCCCAGACCCCAGTGCCGAAACCGTTCTTCGTGGCGTACTTATGAATGCTTTTCTGCACAGCTAGTATCGAATCGAGGTTTTTAATCCCCAGGTCTTCAGTTGAAATGTCTCGTCGTCCAACTGCCGAGGGCGATAATAGTGTCCACTCCTGCTCAACGACCCCTTTGAAACGTGGAATTGCAATGCCGCAGCTGTATCGCGGACGCATGATGTCATGGCCTGCGTGCATCGCGGTAAGTGCATCAGTTCGTGACTGATCAGCATCGACATCGGAAGCGACACCCGACTTCGCACAAACCAATGTCGACAGGGTTACCAGGAAAAAGAGCAACGAACTACGCATAAGAGCGTCTCCCAAAAAGTTAAAAATGACGGTTGCCACGATCTCGTCTGATTGCGAGATGTCATTTTATGAGGCAAGGGCAAGCATTAGCTAAAAAAATCGGAACTGCTTGGGGTTTCACGCAGTCCCCAGTTGGACAATTACTCGGCTATTGCTTTAGGCGCGTCACGAATACCATCAAGGTGGATTTTGTACATTACGATATTCAAATGAGTTCCGTTTGAATATGCAAAGCTATCGAAAAGCCCGTCGACGCAGCTAGAATTCTTTTGGAATTCTTTTGATTTTCTTCTGCCATGGTGCATAATTAAGTAGTCAAGCCGAACAACGCACCAACAACCGAAAGTCGAAACGATGATGACAGCCCAAGATCAAGTCAACTTCGATCAAGTGATGGAATACGGCATTCTACACATCCGAGCTGTGGCACCGGTTACGAAGGACGAAGTGAGCGACTGGTTGCTCGAACAAATCCCCTCCATGACCACAGACATCGTCGGCAAGATGACCGACAAGTTCTTCAAGACCGCTCTCAAGCAAAAGCTGATCGAGCGCGAGAAGGACGACGAAGGCAACGTGTGGTACGACCTCCCTCCAACCGTGTTCTAAAACCATGGTAAGAAAACCACGACAACCCGAACGAGATCGCTCGCAACGCTTGCGACAAGAAATCATGGTGACAGTTCAGGCTAACAACCTGTCACCGGCGACTTCTGGCTGATGCTCGTGTACCGCACTGAGCAGCAGCTAATCCAGATCTGCCACGAACTGAACACCAATACTCAAAACCTTTAGATGCCCAGTTCGCGATCTAGACGGAACTTCTCGACTTGCAATTCCCTGGTATCATACGTCCTTTAGGGAGTACTGCTTTAGTCGATTACTTTGAGTTCGCCAATGAGTAAGAGAGCCGACCAACTTGATTCGGTTTTTGAGACGTGGAAATCCGCTAACACAGAGCAAGGAACGGTTCCACGAAGCAGGCTATCAGTTTGCTTAATCGTGCTCGATAGATTGAAGTCTGAGTACGACTTGAATATCGAGTCTCATCGAGCCAAGGGTGGTGCGCAGATCAAGCAGGTGTCCGCCACAAACCTCGCGAGAATACTGAAAGAGCATGGTGAAACAAGACAGATTTCCAAGCAAGGCGGCCGAACTAGTCGTGGCACGCCCTTAGGCGCGCAGTCTTTACTGGAACTAATGAAACCTCTGGCGTTAGAATCACTGTCGGTGCGTCTTCGGTCAGAGGCGATAACCTACTTGCAGTCGAAGTTTGTCTCGCAAATCAAGCTGTACCTAAATTCGAAACGCATTGAACCTTCGTTTGTTGAGCACGAGAGCACGCGAGCCTTTATCCACCAAATACTAGAGATTGCGGGCAAGTCACGTAAACAATCATCAGTTGCACAGTATCTTGTGGGCGCGAAATTACAACTAAGGTTTCCTGACACCGAAGTCAGAAATGATTCGGCATCTGCTGGGGATGAACAAACCGAACAGGTTGGAGACTTCCAAATAAACGATACTGCCTTCCACGTTACTATCAATGCGAGCCAAGGGCACTTCGAGAAGTGCAAACAAAATCTTAGTGAAGGACTGAGACCGTTTCTGATCGTCCCAGAAAACAGAGTTGTTGGGGTGCGACAGATTGCAGACCAGGACGCACCAAACAGAATTACAGTAGAGTCAATCGAATCATTCGTCGGCCAAAACATAGACGAGCTGTCCACGTTTTCATCGCAGAATCGTAGGACTGAACTTAATCGATTGCTTAACGCCTACAATTCGCGAGTGGGAGATGTGGAACTTGACGAATCGCTGTTGATAAAAATCCCTCGAAACTTGGCAACACGGTGAGCATCCGATGATTCAACGATCAGAATTGGTTAGAGCAATCGAGGTTATCCTCCCGTCCGCAATAGAAGATACTGGGGAAGTCTGGCTGCTCTATAACGTTGATGGCACCTGGGATGTCGACCAGTACGACAACTCAGAATATCGAATCAACTGCGTTGTTGATGACGTAGTCGGAGCAACGGCAGAGGATATAGCTGATGACTTGCTGCGGGACCTCAAAATTGAAGTCCAAGCTGAGGAGGCTGGTGATGATCATTGAAGTGACGTATTCAGAGCAACTCGACATCCGGCATCGAATTCTATGGGTGAGCGAGGATGGCGAATTAACCAACTTGAGCAATAAGGTAAAGGTGTTCAAGGACGTGGCGGCAGCCGGGGCATGTCTGTCAAAGATGCAGGAGGTTTGCGAAGCTGCGGACCTTACTATCGAAGCTGTTTCAATCAGACCCTCAATCCTTCAGTAGCGATATGAATCGCTGCCCCCCAAAGGAGAACTTCACTGTTGTGGCATCAGTGTTTCGTTGGCACTCTGTGTAGTCGCATATTCGGATATAAGCCAAGGAAATATCGTTGACAATGAGTAGCTGGTTGCGAGTCGACCACGTCAACACTAAGTGCATCCCAGGATGAGCGGCATGGCAGTCCACTCGGATCGATGATCCCCGCTTTGATTTCAATTCCAACCCGTCAGGCACTTTACTTGGTTGACCACTGCCATTTCTACAAGGCCCATGAACCGTCTCAACCAGGTCTTGCCCAGCTGCTCTTCGTCGCTGCAATGGAAGGCTGGAATAAAATGGCTCCGCAGAAGCCCGATAGATATCGGGATACAGGGACCCACCATTGATCTTCACATCACCCAATGATGAGGTTAAGAACGCTTCAATTACTTTTGTTATCTGCTGAGCTACGAGGTAGGTTGTGACAAGCTCCAATGTGCCAGAGGCAAATCTACTAGCCTCCTCTCTGAAACTCAGTAGTAGCTGTTGGGACGAAGGATCGTGCGTTCGTAGTGACGCCAATACTCGCTCAAAGTTATCAGAGTTCAGCAACAAGAGCATTCGCTCTGGCCCCTGAAACACGACTTGTAGTCTCTCGGCAAGCTTTGGCGCGATTTCTACAAGTTTGGGAACAAAGAATTCAACGCTCTCGTGAACTTGCTCAACCCAATCGTTCCCGCCAAGGAATTGCAATTCAGCCTTCGATTCAGCAGAATCGACTTGAGTTAAAATGTGTGCCCTAACTGACTCCAGTCGTGTCATTTTTCATCTCTTCCATGAGAAAACTCAAATAGTTCTGGTAGAGTGATTGCAAGCGTCTGAGCGATTTTTTGAATGTTGACCAGCGCGACGTTGCGTTCGCCCCGCTCGATGCTTCCGATGTAGGTGCGATCCAAACCGCAAGCATCCGCGAATCCCTCTTGGCTATAGCCCTGGGATTTTCGAAGGCTGCGGACTCGCTGCCCGAATAGCACTCGAATGTCTAGCTCAACCTGCTTGCGTGTCATCTCCGAAGTGTGTCCGGTTGACGGCTAAAGCTCCACGGACTATAAGTAGCAATCGGTAAGGAGCCGAGGATGACTGAAGCGAAAACGAAGCAAACACAGAGACATCGATCACGCCCACGCAAAACAAGGCACACGAAATCGTTTGCAGAGTTTTTCGCAGGCATCGGTCTAGTTCGCGAGGGACTGTCCAACAGCGGTTGGGAATGTGTCTACGCAAACGACATCGATGAGAAGAAGCAGCAGATATACGCCAGGAATTTTGGCGAAAGTGAAGAATTTGACCTGCGCGACATCTGGGAGACAGAGGCTGTTCTCCTTAGCCTCAAAGATTCTCCAACGCTTGTTACGGCATCTTTCCCTTGCGTCGATCTTTCGTTAGCCGGACACTACAAGGGATTTGATGGAACCCACTCGTCGACGTTTTTTGGGTTTGTTGATGTCCTCAAAGCGCTCGACCCAAAACCCAGTTTCGTCCTTTTGGAGAACGTCCCAGGACTGCTTACAGCTCGCGACGGTAAAGACTTTCAGTCCACGGTTGAATGCCTTGCTTCACAGGGTTATTTCGTCGATGCATTTTGCTTGGACGCAGTTTCATTCGTTCCGCAAAGTCGTAACCGAGTGTTCATTGTCGGTGTTCACGAATCGGTCAATTCGAAATTGATTGTCAAACAACCCCGAGAGTTTAGTCTGGGGGTATCTGGATGGGACGAACGAGTTACTCAATCGAAGAAGCTACGTCCGCCCAACTTACTCGAAAAGATGCGGCAAATTGAGCTGAAGACCGGTTGGATTGCTACTCCCATCGTTCCGCCACCACAATTAAAGCACTCCCTTCGCGAGATCATAGACTTCAACGATAAGGGTTGGTGGGGCGCTGATGAAGTCAAGCGACATCACAAAATGATGAGCGATGACCATCGCCATATTATTGACCAGTACATCGAGTCGAAAGGCGACTTCGTCGGGACGGGGTACAGACGAAAGCGAAAAGATAGGACTCGGCTTGAGATTCGGTTCGACAACATTGCAGGTTGCCTTCGCACGCCTCGTGGTGGCAGTGCTCGCCAGATTGTTGTAGCGGTGGTCCGAGGCAAATTGAAAATACGCTGGATGTCGCCAGTTGAGTACGCGAGACTACAAGGCGCGGATCGATTTCACATGCTTGAAAATGATCGGCAAATGCTTTTCGGTTTCGGGGATGCCGTCTGTGTGCCCGTAATCAAGTGGATCGACGAGTGCGTCTTGTCGCCCCTGTACAACGAATTAGCCCGGCAGTAGTGTTAAATCTAGCGAATCAAGCGCTCGGTTCGCTATGTCGGCGTACTCAGGATTGAGTTCGACGCCTCTTGGCACTCGGCCCAATCGTATTGCCTCAATGCACGTAGTTCCCACACCCGCAAACGGGTCAAGCACGACATCGCCTGGACTTGAGCATGCACGAATAAATTTGCTTACAAGGCTACCTGGGAACGTTGCATAATGTGCCGCTTTGTTGTTAGCAGCCGCAGCGGTGATCACATCTGCCGGAACGCATCCCTTGGGGTTTAGTTTGAAGGTTCGACCATGTCGTACTCGTGAATCATAATTCGCCTTACGATTCTCGCTTTTCGCGCCGCCATACACTTGACCACGACCCCATCGCCTGAGCGTTGCCTCGGCATGAGGCTCACGAATTTCATCAACATTGAACTTGTATCCTCGCAAGGACTTCGTCAAGAAGAAGATATGCTCGTGGCTGCTTCGCCAACGGTCGCGAGGGCTATCAGGTGGCGGGCTCGCCTTTCGCCAAATAAGATCGTTTCTCACGACCCATCCAGCGTCGGCCGCAACAATCGCGACCCTGTGCGGGATCATCAATAATTGCCTGTTGACATAGGTGTCACCAATAACGAGAAACAGAGAGCCATCGGTGGTAGTTACCCGCAGTAGTTGCTTTAGGATGGTGTCCAGCTTCTCCAGATACGCATCCACCGTTTTCTCGCGGCCAATCTGGCCGTTGACGTTGTAATCTCGCAAGCCAAAATATGGTGGCGACGTTACGGTGAGTGCTGCCGAGCTGTCCGGCATGGACGGCAAAACGTCTAACGCATTCCCACACTGTACCGCTGGTTTGACTTGCACTTATCGTCGCCTCTCGACAAATCGACCCGAAACGAATGCATTAATATACGGCTGCTTACCTCTTTGACAATTGCAACCAATCTCGCAAAGAATTCTTGGGCAATTCTTTTGGCTTTCTACACTGGTGGTGTACATGGACAATGCCGGTAACAAGGGCAAGATGTCGATCATCGCAGCTGCACGGAAGAAAGTTGCCGAGAAGAACTAGAAGCTCTCGTGTGTTCGTTGCAAGGGCTGGCACTGAAAACGGTGTCAGCCCTTTTTCGTTTTTGTGGCAAGATTTCCAGGCCACTTTTGGTTCGAGCGGTGGTTAGGTGGTGTCGCATTAAACACCACTTCACTATCGGGAGACCACCATGTCCGCCTCCGTAATCGCAGCCCTGATGATGGCTGCGGTCATTGCCATCCAGCTCATTTTCCCAACCGCGCTGTCGTCGATCATGACCGGGCTATCCTACGGCTCCGTCAAGGCGATTCTCGATACCTGGACCGCGAACCGCAAAGAGCGGAAAGCAGCCCACGAGAAGGCTCGCCAGGATCGCAAGGAAGCACGAAAATTCGACGATGGCGGCATCTTCAAGCTTCGACCAGTCGAAGGTATCAGATGGATTCGCAACGCCAGGGAAGCGAAGCCAGCCACGTCCCCGGCCACATCTGACCCTGTCGCTGCGGACGGTGATCCCAAGACGAGCGAACCAGCACCCGCGACACCTGGCACTGATATCGCGACAACATCCCCGGTGAGTCCGGCACCGACCGATCCGACCACCCGCGCCGAAGCACGTCAAGCCCGCCGAGCTGCCCGACAGAACCGGAGAGCCCAGTAATGGACCCGACCATCCTTCAGCTGTTCGTGTTGATGCCAATCCTAGGCGTGAGCATCTACGACATTTATGTCTCGATCAAGACTCAAACGACGCTGATCGAGATGGAGCTAAACCCAATCGGCCGGTGGCTGATCCAGATCGACCAAGGCGACGTTGCATTGTTCATGGCACTCAAGTGCCTGGGCAACATCCTGGCCATCCTTGTGCTGGCGTATCTGATGCAGAAACGGCCGAGGATCGGCTGGGCAGTGGCCATTGGTTTGATACTGAGCCAACTGGGACTGCTCTGGTTTCTTTTACGATTCTAGTTGGAATTCTTGTGTCGTTGTTGTATGCTTCTAGTAAGGAGACAACAACAATGTCATATGAATGCGACGAATTGCTAACAACGGAACTGCAACTCGCCAAGTTGGCTGAGAAGGTTCCGGCCGCAGCCAACTACGAACGCGCAGCCTTGTTTGGACTGCCGCATCGCCCCACACGAGTTGAGCTGTTCCATCACCACGATGAGCAGCCAACCGTGTACGTCCGCACTTGCAAGGGCAAGTACATCGAACGCGCGCTGGACTACTAACCATGACCACAACAGTTGACCGTCGACAATCACTGGCAACCCGGTTGCTCAAGCACGATTGGTTCGGGCATGAGCGAATGGGATGGGCGAACACTGAGCGTGCTGCTCTGCGTGCTGAGCTGAGATCGCTCACAGCTGATCAGCGTCTCGGACTGGCGACTGAGATCGAAGACTCATACTTCCCAGGCTGGGCACTCGACCTGTTGAGCCCAACGTCTACGGCAACTGCGATCAACAACTTCCTGAAGAGCTAAGGCATGCAACTTGAAATCGACATCCTGCGTCAATGCAACGGCAAAGTCGTCAAAGTCCACGAGAACGAAGCCAGCCGAGCTGCTACCGAGCGTTTGAAAGACGAAGGCTACATCGTGTTCACTTACGAAGACGATTGCCCGACCTACGTCACCACGATCAAAGGCGAAGTGCTTCTGTCGCAGCTGTTCCCGCCAGAAGATCGTTCACCTCGCGTGTCAAAGCAAGTCACCGTTAGCGCGGTCATGTTGCTGGCCGTCATCGGGTATCGATTGGACCGAGGCTGGACGCTGAATTCAGACCTGGGCACCTTCTACTTGCTACCACCGACCGGTGATCCACGTCGAAACTTCTGCACACGTTGGTTTGATGTCGATGCCATCGTGCATGGTGCAATGCAAGCCAAGGTTCCAGAGTACGCACTGAAAGACGACCCAGAATAATTTTCATTTTCCCAGGCCACTTTTGAATCGAGCGGTGATTAGTAAGCGGGAGACAACAATGGGAAAACTGAGAATCCAACAACCGAAACCACTGAAGCCATTGCGGCCAATTCGCTGGAAGCGAGAGACAACCAAGACGGAGAGCGAGTTTGCTGTCCGCCGCATCTGGACTTCGAAGGCTGGTGTCTACCAGATCGTCGAAGCCACCTATAAACACCCTTACAAATACCCCAGGCGATTCTTGGGTTTGTGGTGGAACGGAACATCGTTCCAACTGGTCAGCAATGGCCATCGCAAGCGCAAGTGGGCGAGGCAAGCATGCGAGCAATGGAATCGCAGGCTGTATGCCAAGGGGCAGCAACGATACGAAGAGGCATTGAAGCGTTATGATCAAGCCGTCGAGCGTCAAGCCGAGCGAGAGCGGGAGCGGATCAAGACGGAGCGTGCAGCCGAGCGTAAATCACAACGCGCGGCTGACAAGAAAGCAGCAGGAAGTCCTCAAGCAGCTAAGCCTGGGAAGCTATCTGTCAATACGAGCGTTCGACAGCCCAAAGCTAAAGCACCAGTCAAAGCAGCAAAAGACAGTGCGATACGACACAGTGCTACGGCTGCGGTCAGCAGTGACAAACCTAGTCGAGCGAAACGTGCATAGCGGTGAGACGTTACCAGATGGCAGCGTGTTCACGTCGAGGTTTGGGCCAATCAGAATCCTTCAACTCATCCCTACATAGCAAGCGAGTCGGTGGGTTGGACATTAGACCGCAGACACAAGACCTTCATTCTCAATGAGTCGCGAATCGTTGACGATGTGACTGCGGGACGCTTGCCGAGTACAAACAACGACTCGACCTACACTGCAAACTAATTGGGATTAAATTATGACAACGAGCAATGAACCTCCGATGGGGAGCGGCATTGGCATAAGATCAGCACAGGTGCTGCTCAAGTCCGCAATGAATTCTTGCGCGGAGGCTTTGAACCAAACATTGAACGATGAAGAGTCAATAAAGTTGGCCAACGCGCACAGTGAGTTGCGGGCTGCTGTTCGCAACCTTCGAAAAGTGGCTGATGAAGTCACATCCACGGCTTTCCGTCGCACCTTGCGAGCTGCCAAGGAGTCGGAATAATCTCACAGCAGGGCAGTCCTAATTGGTGTGGGCTGATGGTTAGTGTTGAGGGGCACTGATCAGCGTTGGTTCGATTCCAGCCCCTGCTATTCATTTACATTTTGCAAAACGTATTGGGGCTGAAATGCAAGAGATTCGCTACATTAAATTCCTTGATGGTTGTAAGAGTAACTGCAAACAGCAGCAGTTCGAAATTATTTCTCGCGACAACGAGACTGTTCCGATGGCTTGCGCGTGGAGCGACCTGCCCAGGATCGCCTCGATGCTTGGGTTTGGTGCGGTCTCTGACATCCGTGATCGCTTGGGCAATGTTCCGCATGATGTCCCGAGCATCATTTTGGACATCGATCAAACTAACTAACTTCTTGTCTAATTCTTGTGCAATTGTTGGCATGGTGTTGTAGTAACGATGGAGAACAACATGTGCAGCACGCAACCACCTGTACGACAGCTGAAGATGAATGGCGGAAAGGGCACTATGCAACAGGCTGTCAAGGTCGAGGCGAGCACTTACGTCGACCATGACGGTGCCGAGCGAAAGGTTTACTAGCACCTATCAAACGTGGAGTAGAGCAAGCATAGCCAAACCTCCCGGTTCGTCCGCTCTGTTAAACCCATTGGCCTTTCCAGCATCAGAGATCGGCAAGTAAGTCGAAGTCGTTTCGTTTTGCGATGGCGTCTCGAAGTAACTTGGCACGGTTTAGATCATCTTTGTTATCGGTGTCGCAAATCGCGCGACAACTTCGAGTATAGCTGCTCCAGTGTTTGCCGTTTAGCGGCAACGTATCGCCAGACGCAGTCCGAAATGTTCGGTAGAGCAGAGACGTGCGATCAAGCTTCTTAACCAAGGGCACAGCGAAGTCAAAAAGCACGGAGTAGTTCTCATCGCCAATGAATACTACATTTCCCGGTTTCAAAGGAGAGTTGTCGCCATTGAAATGCGCGTTATATGCCGCACGCTGATGGTTGTTTGATTTGGCATCCGTTGGTCGTTGACCTGGCCACAAGGCTTCCTCGATTCGGAGTGCGCCGATTAGGTGCCATGATTGACGGTCGGTGAAATCGAACCAACTATCGCCGGTGTTGTCCCATAAAAGTGACCAGAAAAGCAAGATGTCGTTTGGCTCAGCAGTCTTCAGGGTCGCAGCGCGGGGATTCAGAAAGTAATCGCCGTAGGTCAGTTGAGGCCAATCAGGATCAACATGAGTTTGGTGCCATCGTAGGTTATTAGTGAATCGCCAAGCGTTGGCGGGATATGGCCACATTCCCTCAAAACCGTCGTCGTAGGGGAAAGGCACAAAGACAAATGAGCCATCAGAGAAAAGCGGACACCTTGCGGTTGATCGATGCGCTGAGTTTGCGCCTACATTTATCAAGAAGATGCGTGGCATGTTGAGTTAAGTGTCAATGGTTTGTTCAGCACGTTTTCGGACTTATTGAATGAACCGTTGTGTCGCGCGAAGATGTTCAAATCCGTAACTGAGAGGCATTTCAATCGTTTTAATGTGGGCGTTGGCTGCCTTTTTGTTTTGGGAGTCGATGAAAGAATTCAGCGTATTGGCTAGTGCCATACCTTGTAATGCTCCAACGAGACCGAATCCACCCCCTGCAAATCTAGTGTTTATGTAGCCGTTGTCATTTCGCCAAACGTCGATTGCGCTACTCAAGATTGCAATTGGGTCTGTTAGCAATCGAATCGCAAGACTATTTACCGGCAATTTCCGCTGAACTCTATCGGCACACAAGTGGAGTACTGGCATGAGGTTCATTAGTCTATCGAGTGTTAATCCCGAAGAATAGGTTGCATACGCCATCCCAAGTTCGCTGTCTAGTAGAGAGCATAGTTCCGGTCCTATCATCTGGCGAAATTCTGAACTAAAACCAACCGCATTTGCGTAAATCCAGTACCGCCAATCGAATGTTATCCGAAGCCAACCGCCAGTCGTCTCCAATTTTCTGATGACATACCATCCCGAAGTGTCGTACATGTAATCTGCATCACCTAAGCCCCGAAGGGAATCCTTTACCTGATCCATGGTAAGGTTGCATGAGGTATATGGAAAAGCGACAACTACCGACCGATCCGGTAGACCGCAAATAAACTGGCGAAGCGCCCCTGCAGTGATTGCGAAAGCCTCTACTTCGCGAGACGTTTGAATAGGTGGTTCCTGCATGGTTGAATACGGAGACCGCCCCAGCTACGGGTTTACCAGGCGTGGAGGCATTGCCGATGCAGCCGGTTCGAGCGTCATTTCAGAAAAGAATGCGCTGCATCGCTTGGTTCCGTCAAACCAAACACATTCGACTCCCATTCCAGCATTGTCCAATTGGTTTACTGTCATGTCTGGACCGCCACTTTTTAAGCGAACTCTGTCACCGTTTTTGAGGGCCATATGCATTCAATTCCTATATGGATCGATTACGAACTGCCGCACCCGAAGGTAACACATGCTAGGTTGCTGATCAACAGTAGGCCCCCCCATGCGTGAAACAGGAATTAGAAGACACCAGTAGCCGTTAGCGAGTGAAGTATTCGCCAGTCTTACCGGTGCCGAAAAGCCACGCGACTTCGGTGCTCATTGTAAGCCCAAGATCCGCGTGCTGGTCGGCTACTCGATCAGAATCACAACTTCAGGACTTGCGACGACTTCAACTTTCTGAGTTCCATCTTCTTGCTTCGCCGTTTCCCTTTGGTCGAACGGAATCGCGACGAGTTCGATACCGGCAAAACGTACTAATCGAGTGCCTCGATCTTTGTTCCATTCGCCAATTACATCATCCGCAACACGAAAACAGTGATTCATTGCTTCGGTTTCGACCCAGTCTTTCGGTTTCGATTCAATCTGCTGGTCCCAGAAAACTTTCATCACGATGACTTCATCTTTCAATATAAATGCTGCTCGGGGTATGGCAGCCGATGTGGTCCCGAACTCTCCCCATTCGTTTAGTTTTACGAGGAGGTCCTTTTTATCGAGATTTGAGTGTGAGATGGTCAATGGCTTGAGTGCATTGACTATCTTTGGCTCGCTCTTACGCGCTTTGTCAAATGCTTCCGAGTATTTCCTAGTTTGACCGAACGCTTCGGTGTTAAGCAAGACCAAGTTACAAATTACGAAGAGAAGTAGCTTACGGGGACTTCTTGTCATTTCGCTTCTTCATGTTATTGAAAGGAAACAAGTTGCTGGAATTCAGCATTCTCTGATAACGCTAGTTGTCACCTAAGTTCGCGCAGGTGACGCGGCCATGTCGAGAGCACCGGTCGTCCGCGAACTTTGGTGCAGCACCTGTCGATACTAACAACAGCTGCGAGCACCACTATTGCGAAAGAAGCAGCGCGATTCATTTTAACTCCCAACACCAAGCGGTTGTAATGGCGGTACGAACGGTCGCGTTGACCATCGCCGCGTCGATTGATTGACCATCCCAAAAGCGGTAGCCAACGCGGCTATGGTCCACTTTTGTTCGTCAGTGACTGTTAAGTTGGTTAGCGACGTACGGGTTGCTGAATGACGGAGTCAATGCCCCAGAAGCCGAGTGGCTTGCCCAAGGCGTCAAGTAGGAGCCCGCGTTCGTCGACGCGCCACCTATTGACCGTATTCGCTTCCAGTTTGGCGAGCCGAGATTCGATTGTTTCGAGTCGTTTGAGGATTTCATCGAGCTTCTTAACAATCGGGGCATCGCGATCTTGGTTGGAAGCTTGGGCATTAACGTTGCCCACTGCAATTGATAAGGTCAACATGAAGGCAAGCAGGATTTTCGACGTGCAGCGCATGGTCTTTACCTCGTAGCGTTCGTCTCACTTGAGCATTCGTTGTATCTGCAATGGTATCAGATAGACGTGTTGGTCTGAAAGCCGAATATTCGCAGGTTGAACTGACGAACGACTACCATGACCGAGTTGCGGCAAGTGCGGTTTCTGAAGTCAAAATCGCTTAGACCGCGACTTCGGTGCACGGTTTTGTTCCATTCCCACTATTATCTTTCCAGTTTCGTCGCGCAGTCCAAGTACTTGCCGGAAAACAGGATGTATTTCCCAGGAGAGCCCCTGATCGATGTTTGTTCGGTTGTGTAGCGGTTCGGGTTTGTCAGCGAATACATAGTGTGTGTAAGTTCCGTCCCCATTTTCTCGCCGAGCAGTCAAGAAACTGATCTCGTAAAGAAACGCCGCAACTTGCATTGGCCGCGTAACAGTACCTGTGCTCGCTAAAGTGATCACTAATCCATTGAGTACTCGATTCGTGATCGTATTGATCAACTGATCAGTCGTGAAATCTTCCTGCGTGTTTGCGAAAGCATTAATTATCTCCTGCACTTGAGGACATTCAGACCGATACTCTGCTGCAAGATCCTCGACACGTTCTCTACCAAATTCTCGCAAAACGCTTGTTAGATCACGACTCGTCACATGACCGGCGCTAACGGAACGCTTTTTAACTGCAAGACGACAAAGCTCCACTAGCCAACGGGGACGATTACGAGACAGCGTCGCGAGAACAGTCGACGGATGACGAAAAGTTGGTTTTTGTGCTGCTTTGTTATAGCCCCATTGCATGGGATTTTCGAATATTAGGTCGCATAGGGATTCTTCCCAAACGGATCCTCTCTGGTTACTAAACCGTTCCAACAAGTCGATAGACTTACTACGCTTGAGAAAACCCTCGATTCTTTTTGCAAGCATTCTTCGAATGGCTGGGAAATCCCATTGCAAATCGATCGCGTATTGATCAACTTTTGAAAGTGACTCCGAATGGGCCCTCAGTATTCGCCATACATTTGGCCGGATTGACGAACGGACAATAATCTGTGGAACCGCATTAGATAAACTGCGACAAGCAGAGAAGAAAGACGAGACTCTTTGTCGAAAGACATCTGTGTTTTGAAAGTCCTCATCAACGTCATCAACAAACAACCAAAACGGTTCTTTACCGTCGAGATAACGTTGGACTACCCCGATCGTCGACGCGCCGACTTTGTCCTTTAGTTCAGGTAGACCGTCTACCTTAAGCCTCGAGAAAATCGATCCTATCAGCGACCGTTGCTTGAACCCTGTTCGCTCAGCTTCTTCGACCAGACTCATGGCATCATCCGTCCAAGCAACGCCAATTCGACGACCAACGTCTGCGGCGATTGCTTGTAGGATTGATTTCTGCCACTCTCGATTCCAGACGTTTGGATCGTTTGTTTCAACTGCTGGTGATAACGCAGAGCCAGTTAGCTTCACTGACCAAATACCTTGCGCAATGTTCAGCTGATGAACGTGTCTAATGATTGCGGATTTGCCTTCGCCTCGATAGGCGCGAAGAATCGCGATGGGCCGTGTTCCTTGGCAAAACAAATCAACTTCCGGGCGAGGCACAAAGTATGCGTTGAAGACATCTTGGTTTTCGTCTTCTGCTGCATCGTTTCCAAATAGGGTCGCGTCGTTATAGTCGATTTGTTTTGTTTGAACCATTCGCTCTGCTCTTCACGATTGATAGTATTGTTGACCGGATTTTTTGCATTCAGAATGGAACGCTACGGATCACCAAAGCCCGCGCAGGTGATTGACCATTTAAAAAACGCACCATCGCGGGCTTTGGTGCATCCGTTTGTTCAAGTAAGCCGCTATCGCGGCAGGAGTTGCTCGGCGGGACGGCATCAATTAGTCTTGCATGTCTGGTCACGGCTGTAAACCTGCGGCTTTGCTTAAACACACTCGACAATCAGGCTCAAGCAACCGAGCAATCGGTGGTCGTGCATCTTTGCTTGAGACCGGGAAACTGTCCTACCGGTCCGCGCTCATGGTGCCTCGAACCTGCAAAAGTCCAGGGAAAAACGACTGTTTGTTCTACTGTATCCTGCGCTCTAAATTCGAATGCCCTATAAGCATCGCGCATGCCAAATCCATACTTCTCGCTCGCCGCGATACCGGCTTCCTTGAACCTTGGATTAGATCTCTGGCTAGTCAACTCTGACGCCAGGTCTCACTCACTAGATGACCTCACTCCCGGCGAGGCTCTCCTTCTCCGCTCACCGCAGAATCTAATCCTTTAAATGTTCGCCAGTTTTTCAGAACAGAGGCAATGATGTTAGTTAGCCGCAGGGGATTGGTTTCAAGTCTGCTTGCAATACTGTTCGGCGTGAAGCAGAAGTCGCCAACACATGACGATAAGCGTCGGTACAAAGAGTACCTCAGGTTGGAGTATCTGTACCATATGGTAAATCACCCCGAATGTAACCGAAAAGAACTTTGGCGTGAATTTGATCGTGTGACGCGTTTCCTTTGACAAGTGATTCTGCAATCTTCGCAAGTTTTGGAAATTGCACATTGAGTTCTGCGCCAGTTGGTTGGATCGTCGAATCTCCAGATGCTATGTCTGCAAGTGTTTGTAAAATGACTGAGAGTTCAATGTCATGCGTGCTACCGTTAATGTGGTTGCCGACTCGAACACCGAATTTGAATCCTTGGGCTAAAATGTGGGCAGCCATCATTGGGTCGATTGGTTCACTTGGCATGGCTGGTCCTAAATTGGGTTGTCATCCTTGAACTGGCGAACTAGTAATTCTCAGGCGCAGCGCCGGAGAACGCAAGAAATTGTACCCAGTCTAGTGGGTAAAAGCAGCGGTGTTCCGAACTGTTTTTTGCGTCCGAGCATTTGGGCATCCTATTCCAGCGAAGGTAACAATGTAATTATCCCGCAGCTAGGCGGGTATAGTCAGCGCAGTTATCACCCTAGCCGGGCGGATACCTTCTGAATACCCAAGCTAAGGGTTTTTCGGGGCCATTCACCCCCCCGGATTCGCGCAGTCTCGACACTCACAACCGGGCGTGGAAACACGACCCGGTTTTTTGTTTGAAATTTTCAGGCCACTTTTGAATCGAGCGGTGGTTAGTGGGTAGACCACGATTCAAAAGGGGTGATCCATGAGCGACAAGCAACGACTGAAGCGAGCTGCCAAGTACGAACGCATCCTAGCCAGGATTCGCGAGCGGTACAGCTTCTACTACGAAACAGGGCGAGCTGCCAAGGCTAGCCACTTGATCAGCAAATGCAAACTGCTGGCGACTCCCTTGTGGGTGTATCGCCAGAAGCAACGCAACGCTGCGTTCGCGATGCATTACGGACGATCATGTTGAGCAAATTCCAGAACAGAGTCCTATCACGTTTGCGTGCTGGTGACGAGCTGCGAGCTTCCGTTACCTGGAGCAGCAGTAGCGTTACTCCAACTCGAATCGGCCTGGGCATCCACCGATTCAAGAGCGACAAGATGCCGGTGACGCTGGGCACCCTGTAGGTGCTGACAGAACAGAAGCTGGTGCATCGAGTCAACTACGGTCACTACGATCAGATCGAACTGACCACCAAAGCGAAAGACCTGTTAAACCCGTCTAAAACCTTTGACAAACATTTGATAAAGCCATGACAACCGTAATCCAAGAGACAAGCAAAGCAGCCGAAGCATCGATCCTCCCGAGCGCTCGCACGCTGCGTGAAACCATTTATGACCTGCTGGTCAGCCGTACTGAGGGAGCCACCGATGAAGAGCTACAGATTGCAACCGGCATGAATGGATCGACCGAGCGACCAAGACGTGGTGAGCTGGTCACAGCCGGACGTGTTGTCGATTCCAATCTACGTCGTCTGACCAAGAGCGGTCGGGAAGCTGTAGTCTGGGTTGCACTGTGAAGACGCTCGACAACATCCTCTCGAAGCTGCAAAAGCTGCGTAAGCATCCGGAGCCCGACCTGGATGTCTATGCAGAAGCAGCTGCGCTGCTACGGATGGCAAACGAAGAGGCAATCAAGGCGGGCATCGATCCCGTAGCTGTGCGATCACTGGCAAACCCAGTGAACGCGATTGCCTTTGTCCGGTACATCCAAGCCGTGATCGCTCCCGAGCGATACCTAACACCCTGCGAAGTCGCAGAGGCTTTTCGTGTGAGATCGACCGCAGTGTTTAAGTGGATCAGAACCAAGCGTCTCGCTGCAACCGACGTAGGCGAACCTGGGCGACCAGCGTATCGCATACGGAGAGACGCGCTTGAGACATTCCTTCCAGAGAAGCAAACAATTCACAAGGCAAAGCACGTCAAGATATGACAACACCATCCCCATTACTCGTTGAACTGGTTGACCTACGCAATGCTTTGCGGGAGAAGATCGCCAACTTGAGGCAAGAATACCAGCGAATCAGCAAAGAGGCTGAGACTTCTGAGCAGCATGCCAAGCGACTTCGAAGCCAAGCCGCACTTATCCTGCGCAACGAGGGTTTATACTCAGTCTCCAGCGAGCGTGGAACATTGCCAGTCGCTGAAGACGAACTGGTCGACCTGGAGCGTCAGATCACCCACTGCACGCTACCTCGCGTGTACTGGATTGACGAGAAGCGTAACGTCGATCACTTCGTTGTCATCAAACGAACCGAGAAGCGTATCTTCATTTCCCGGTTCGGCTCGAACGTAACAAGCCAGTACACACAATACGGCAAGCAGATCAGTCGCCATAGCACAGACGAGATCGACTTGACCAGAACCTTTGGCTAACCCTTGGTTGATATGTAGGTTCGATGGTCGGCACTGAACAGCCACCGTCGAACCTCATCGGAGATCGCAGTCAGCCGAGCGTCCAAGATTCCTTGTGTGTACATGGACGACATTTTGGCGTCTGTTACGTGCCCCATGATGAAGTCGATGGCAGGCTCATCCAGGCAGTTGCCTGCGATGGTCTGGAACATTCGGCGGCAGTCATAGAAGTTCAGTTCAGGGTTCAGCGGCTCACCCTTCTCGATCAATTTCTTTCGCACCTTGGCAACCTCAGCTGATATCGCGCTTGCCTTGGTGTCTGTCGACCAAGGGTTGCCATACTTCGTGATGAACACGAGCCCCTTCTGTCGCTTGCCGATCACCGGCCGTAGTGCATCGACGGTCTCTGGCCAAAGCTTGCCAGCCCTGGCCATCCCTGTCTTCGGGCGAGGATACTCTATCCATCCCTCATCAAACCGCCGAAGCAACGTCTCCAGCGTTAGCGTACCAACGTCCGTGTTGCCAAACCCGCAGTTGATCGCGAGCCACAGCATGGCCTTAATCTGAGGGTTCTTGGCGTGCTCGATCAGCAGCCGGACATGGTTCGGCGGGATCATCCCCTTGGCCGTCTTCTGCTTGTGCTCTCGAACCGCTTTGGCAGTTGGCTTGACGAACGTGTTGCCCATGTTGAGCTGCGTGTTGAACTGCTTTTGGACCCAGTTGAACACTCGCATGGCTCTCGTCATTCGGTTGAAGACCGTGGTCGCACTGATGCCCGGCCGGGTATAGCTCTCGCGAAGCTTGGCGAAGTGCTGCGGTCCCAGGTTGTGGATCGCCATCCGCGCGGGCATGATCAGCAGCATGTGATCGACCTCGTCTTTGGCATCCTTCCAGGTGCGTTGCTTCATGTCGCCGGTGGCGACTCTCTTCAGTTCGTTTTCCAAGTAGTCGTCGCAGGCTTTGAACAATGGTATCGGTCGGCTCTCGGCTGGCCGGGGCTCTCCGCGCTTTAGTGCTTCTCTCGTTAGGTTGTAGTCTTCGAGTGCTTCAGCCGGATCGCACCAGCGTGTTCCGAACCGCTCTCGCCTACCGTTGATCTCTTTCCGCCAGTACCCGTTAGAAGTTGGAGTGAGGGGAAAATCCGCATAAGGTTTCTTCAGTTTCTTCGATTCTGCCACAGCGCACCAGGAAGTTAGACGTTCGGATTGGCCTCTGTACAATTGTACGGTTTAACTGGACAATTCCTAGTCTGGGAATCCCTAACTGTTGCAAATCCCTGGGAAACAGGTGTATTTTTGAATAGAACAAAGGAATCATAATCCGCGTGTCGGGGGTTCGAATCCCTCCTCCGCTACCTTACTTTTGCAGCTCTTAGGACGGGCATGCAGACCCGTCCTAAGAAAGACATACGGGAATGTTAAGGCGTGAAGGAGAATGGGGCACAGGTGGTAGGGGTGGCCGACCAGACTCGCAAGTTGTCTATGATGCCGGTGTCGTCGAATGAGCCGGCGCCGATATGACCTTCATGGAAATCATCGTGCTGAGCACTCAACACGGGTTTGGTCATGTCTTGATAGAACACGCGAATGTCCTTGCCAATGCGCTCAACGCGCACGTGCTGCCAATCACTACCCCAGTCGATGCCAGTGGGTGATACCGGTGCAAAGGACTTGCGGGGCGCTTCGTTGACGACAAAGATATTGTGAGCGTTGGGATCCGGCTTAGTCGCCAAGTGCGTGTAGTAGAACTTTGTGGGCGATTGAAAGTTGAAGAAGAGCACCATGTCGCGATGCCCGTACTCTTTGCCCGTTTGCTTCAAGTCGACTTCCATCACAAAATCGCCGCAGCGCTTGCGTGACCAGAGAGCAATATTAAAAGGCGAACGAACCTTTGTTTCGTACTTGCTCTGCTGGAACAACTCCAGTGCTCCGCCTCTCTCGCCATCTTTGGTCCAGCGCCAAGCCTTGGGGTCGGAAAACGCAAAGTTGGACAGTGACGAGTCGCTATCGAAGTCCTCCGAGATGATCAGCTGAAAACCAGCGGGTACTGGTGGTTCAGCAGCCATCACCGGAACAGCTGCGCAGAGGATGACAAGCAAAATGCAATTGAACATGGCAGTTCTCCAAGTAGGTGTCGGCCAACATTGTAGCTGAAGCCGTCACGGCTTTCGATGCGGTAGCTAGCACCTCGCCTGGCGGCAAATCGTTTAACCCGTAGCCGAAGGCGAGGCAGCCGCAGGAGTACACGTGCTGTGGATAGACATTTCATTAAGCCTGCAGACACTCAGGTAAACGCACCCTTTGGTTAGAGGGTGCACCTCGCCTGCCGGTTAAGGGTCAAACGATTGCGCTGACCAAGGTAGAGATTGGATGAATCAAACGTGATGCGTCCAAAGTCTGGCGACTTCGGCTACGGTTGTGCGGCTACGGGTTAATCGATGCCGCACGGCCAAAGGCAGAAAGAGGAACCCGCTGTAAAATGAGTGTAAGATGTTGCGATTCGCAGAGAGTAACTTTCTGGGAGCAACACCTTGTCACCATTCCCGGAAACTCGAATTAGCCTGATCCTACGCCTGGCAGCTGCAAACGACGCGGTGGCCTGGCGTGAGTTCGCACAGTTGTACGCGCCGGCGGTATTGGCTTTGGCCAGACGCCGTGGGCTGCAGACGGCAGATGCTGAAGATTTTGTCCAAGAGCTACTGGTGGCTGTGGCGCAGGCCGCAGGGCGGTGGAAGCCGGACCCGGAGCGCGCCCAGTTCCGCACGTGGCTCTATCGCGTTGCATCCAACCTGTTGGCCGATCACTTTCGCCAGCGCGCGCAATTGATGCGCGTCGGCCAGGCGCTGGAGACGGAACCGGTCGCCCCAGTTTCTGACTGTGACATTGAGCAGGAGTTCGACCGAGAATATCGCCGGGCTATTTTCCATCGCGCGGCCGAGCTAGTCAAATCACGCGTCAGTGAAGTAACCTGGCTGTCCTTCATGTCGACCGCCATCGATAACATTCCCGCAGCCGCCGTCTCTCGACAACTGGGCATTTCGGTAGGCAGCGTCTATGTGGCTCGGTCGCGGACGATGAAGCTGCTCCGCGAGGAAATCGAACACTTGGAATCCATCCGCTACCAGGCCCCGCTACCGGCCTCCTCCAACACCGCTGGAGGTGAATCATGAAATACGCCAACGTCAAACCGCTTAAGAGATGTCCCTCGATTCAGCAATGGTCCAGCGAACTTGATCGGGACCAATTGCCCGACAGCTGGACCGCTCATCTGGAAACATGCGATAAGTGCCAGCAAGCGCTCGAAGAGCTCGCGGGTTCATCGCAGCTTTGGCAAGAGGCCAGTGAGACACTTTGCGAGCGCGTGGAGGACGTAACGCACCTCATCGACTCGATCGTGCCTCTGTCGCTCGAGCCAGCGCAAGCTCTGATCAATGATCCGATGTGCGAATACGAGTTGGCTCAGCTACAAAAGATACTCAGCGAGCGTTCGAGCCACGTGACGACAAGTTCCAGCAAAGGTTCGCTACGCAACGTTTCGAATGCCGAACCGATTGCAACCTTAGGGCGTTATGAACTCGAGCAACTCATCGGTCGCGGAGGTATGGGACTGGTCTTTCGCGCTTGGGATACAGAGCTTCATCGCGTAGTTGCAGTGAAGACGCTCGGCATGACGCTGTGGTCGATGCCATCGGCTCGACAACGTTTTGTCCGCGAGGGTCGCGCAGCAGCCATGCTGAACCATCCGCACATCGTGCCGCTATACGACGTGATCAACGATCCACCCATACCTGCGTTGGTGATGCAGTACGTTGCCGGCCCCACACTGGATCAATGGATCAGCGATCATGGTCCGATGCCCTGGAGTGATGCCGTGCGTGTTGGCTGGCAACTTGCCGATGCGTTATGCGCCGCGCATCGCGAGGGCTTGGTGCATCGCGATATAAAACCTGGCAATGTGCTGCTAGAAGCCGATGGCTCGCGAGCGCTGCTGACCGATTTCGGTTTGGTCCGCGCTATGGATGATGCCACGTTGACTCAGAGCGGCCTGCTGGCTGGTACCCCGCACTTCATGTCACCCGAACAAGCTCGAGGCGAAGACGTCGATGGCCGCAGTGATTTGTTTTCGCTGGGAGCTTTGATGTACTTTGCCATCGCAGGCCAACCACCCTTTCGCGGCCGCGAGTCGATGGCCGTGCTGAATGCTCTATGCCACTCGCCGCATCAATCGCTAATGCACATCTGCGACGATGTACCGCGCGAAGTATCCCAGCTGGTCGATCGCCTGCTGAGCAAATCAGCCGGTGGCCGTCCCGCATCCAGTGAAGCGGTCCGCGATAGGTTGCGAACTCTAATGGATGCTCGACCTCGTTTGAGCAAACGGCGCGGGCCGCTGCTAACGGTCGGCATGAGATCGCTAGTGCTCTTAGCCCTGCTAGCAGCCGCGATGCTGGCCTGGGTACCTTTTTTTGCGAATTCGCGCGTGTCTCCTTCTTCAGGCAGAGCCGTTCCCTACGTAAGCGGTTTGGACGCATCCAACCAAGCAATGTCGAGCAGCGGAGACATGATGGCAAGCGCGGATCAGCCCGAATTCGTTTCCCCTAGTTCGACTCTATTGCATCGAACTTGGACCGAGTTGGACTCGTTGTCAGCAGAAGTGAGTGTTCTCGAGCAAGAACTTGACAACCGCGAAGACAGTTTTCCCATGCGCGGTGTGCATACAGAGAGCTTCGAAAATCACTTGCAAACATTTGAGAACGAAATACGAGCGGTCACACGTACGGTAAACGATTTTTAGCCCGTAGCCGAAGTCGCCAGACTTTGGACGCATCACGTTTGACTCATCCAATCTCTGGCGAGATCGGCTACAACCACCGTAGCCGAAGTCGCCAGACTTTGGACGCATCACGTTTGACTCATCCAATCTCTGGCGAGATCGGCTACAACCAACCCTCTTAAGGAAAGCGATACCAACTATGAAATTAAGATTCTGGTCGTGCCTATTGTTTGTGTGCGGACTCGCCTGCCAAGTCGAGGCACCTGCGCGGCTGCAGGCACAAGAGGCTTCGACTGAGCCGAAAGCGATCGCGCGTTTTGGGGCAACGGGTTCTCCGGTAAACGTCGAAGTGATGAAGAAAGACGGATCCACTGAAGTTGTCGAGGCAGATCGCATTGCCTTCTACGAATACTCGCCAGGTATGTCCAAGCCGCGACGCCAATTTACCGAAGGCTGGCATTCCAAATCGAAAGCCAGCGGAGGCATGCCAATGAGCATAGGCTTAGGAGCACCAGGTGGCATGATGGGCGGAAGCGCAATGGTTGGCGGTGGAGGCATGGGCATGGGCAGCGGTATGGGCGGCGGCGGCATGATGGGAGGCTCTCCCGCGCCTGTGGTGATGGTCAATACGGGAGTGGCACGCGTAGAACTAGTGGCCATAACGCGCGGCAATCCACCTGCTAACGAGGCAGATAGCGATTGGCAACGCGCCGAAGTCATGGTGGGACTCTTGACCAAACAAGTTGCGAATTTTGAAGCCATGGTAGGCGGCGAAGACAGCGGCTACGCGAAAGGTGGGATGAGTGGCATGGCTGGTATGGGCGGCATGCCTGGTTCGGGCGGCAGCATGGGTGGGATGATGGACGGCGGAATGTCCTCGCAAGTACCGCTGGGCATCATTGAACTCGATGCCCCTGCGCCGCTCTTGGCTCAAATCGCACCAAGGTTTACTTCAGAAGAATTGAAGCTGTTAGGTGAACTGGTCGCCTTTGATCTGTGGATCGACGACGTACGTCTGGATTTGCGAAGTAACAAGGACAACGACGATGTGTTCCGTAAGCTAGAAAAAGAGCTTAAGAAGCTGCTGGCAGAAGAATGCGAAGCGCTGCTGGCCAAACAAAAACTCGATGTCGGTCGCTTGCGTGACAAGTTGAAACAACTGGAAGACGAACTAGCTCGCCGCGCGGCCGCCAAAGACCGCGTCGTCGATGTCCAGCTCGGCAAGTTTGTGCTCGAAGCCCAGGGTTTGATTAGCCAGTAACGGTAGCCACCGTCGCCAGACGGTGGGGCATATCGAGCGGTCGTCGCGCAACCACCGCTTGGCCACTGCTAAACGGTGGATAAACAAACTTAAAGCGTCCACCGTCTGGCGACGGTGGCTACGGACGCGACTACGATTGTGGCTTGAGCACAACTGTCGCAAGTGGTGGCAACGTCAGCATCATCGAAGCGGGTCGACCGTGGTGACCGTGCCACTCGGCGGTACTGCCAGGGTAGTTACCGACATTGCTGCCAGCGTAGAAGCTCGAGTCGCTATTGAAAATCTCGGTGTAGTACCCAGCGCGTGGCACACCCAAGCGATAGTTATGGCGCACGATCGGCGTCATGTTGCAAGCAACGACGACAAAGTCATCGGGGTTCTCGGCCTTGCGGACGTACGAGATGATGCTGTCGTTGTTGTTCATGCAATCCAGCCACTCGAAGCCCTCGCTGCGGAAATCGACTTGGTGCAAGGCGGGTTCGCGCTGGACCAAGTGATTCAGGTCGGCAATCAATTGCTTGATACCGCGGTGTGTATCCCACTGTAACAAATCCCAACCAATCTCGCTGTCATAGTTCCATTCATGCCACTGAGCCAGTTCGCTGCCCATGAACAGCAACTTCTTGCCCGGATGCGTCCACATGTAGGAATACAGCAAGCGCAGGTTAGCAAACTTCTGCCACAGGTCGCCGGCCATTTGGCTGATCAGCGATCCTTTGCCGTGAACCACTTCGTCGTGCGAAAGCGGCAACGAAAAGTTTTCCGTGAAGGCATAGATCAAGCTGAAGGTCAGCTCGTTGTGATGATAGGCGCGATGGATCGGTTCGTGCCGCATGTAGCGCAGCGTATCGTTCATCCAACCCATATTCCACTTGAG
This sequence comes from Rania fehmarnensis, assembly GCF_056494185.1. Classification (NCBI taxonomy): domain Bacteria; kingdom Pseudomonadati; phylum Planctomycetota; class Planctomycetia; order Pirellulales; family Pirellulaceae; genus Rania; species Rania fehmarnensis. Next base: position 5,214,612 of record NZ_CM151398.1, on the reverse strand, counting down.
CGAGAAGCCCAATCCGCCAGCGCTGGTCGGACGGCTCACGCCTGGCCAGGCGGTTGATTCTTCGGCTACTGTCAAGATACCGGGATACTGCGCATGAGCCTGTTCGTTGAACTCACGCAGCAAGTGAATCGCGTCCAAGTTTTCGCGACCACCGTATACGTTAGGCACCCATTGGCCGGCTTCGCGACTGTAGTCCAAGTACAACATGCTGGCCACAGCGTCGACGCGCAGGCCATCGATGTGATACTTGTCCATCCAGAACAGCGCATTGGAGATCAAGAAGTTACGGACTTCGTTGCGTCCGTAATTGAAGATCATCGTACCCCAGTCGGGATGCTCGCCTTGGCGTGGATCTTCGTGCTCATACAGAGCCGAGCCATCGAAGCGACGCAGACCATGTCCATCTTTAGGGAAGTGAGCCGGTACCCAGTCGATCAACACACCAATACCATGTTGATGGCAATGGTTGACGAAGTACATAAAGTCTTCTGGCGTGCCATAGCGACTGGTAACGCTGAAGTAGCCGACGGTTTGATAACCCCACGAGCCGCTGAACGGATGCTCGCTGATCGGCATCAGCTCGACGTGCGTAAAGCCCATCTCTTTGCAGTAGTCGACTAGTTGATGCGCAATATTGCGGTAGTTCATCCAGCCGTGCGTGCCGTTGGGATCGCGGCGCCACGATCCCAAGTGCAATTCATACACGTTGATCGGATCCCGCAGTGGATCGCGACCAGCGCGACGATCCATCCACTCGGAATCTTGCCATTGAAAGGTATCTAAATCAGTGACGACCGATGCGGTGCGCGGAGGCAGTTCGGCATAGAAGCCGAACGGGTCGCTCTTGTCGATGATCTGACCATCGCAGGAGCGCATGCGGAACTTGTATTTCTGGCCGGCGCCGATGTGCGGCACAAACAACTCCCATACGCCGGCGGGAATGTGTTTACGCATCAAGTGTTGTCGGCCATCCCAGCCATTGAAGTCACCGATGACTTGAATGCTCTGTGCGTTGGGGGCCCAGACGGCGAAGTTTACTCCGCTGATGCCATCGATGGTGCGCAGGTGCGCACCCATCTTGTTATAGAGTTGCCAGTGTCGACCTTCGCCGAACAAAAAGCGATCGAAGTCGGACAGGAATGGGTCAACGGCATAGGGGTCGTGCATATCGATGATTTCACCGCTCTTTGAAGCAACGCGCAGACGATAGTTGGCTGTATCTTTCGGCCCTCCCAGCGGGCATAGCGCTTCGTAGAATCCGGATGGATGTACGCGACGCATAGCTCGCAGTGTATTCTGTTCCGTATCGACAAGCCAAACTTGCTCGCTATCGGGCAAGTAGGCGCGCACCGAAACTGCCCGGCGTCCGCCGTGCTCGATCGTGTGGGGGCCAAGCATTTGGGCTGGGTTCTCTAGTTGACCTTCGATCAACCCATTAATGCCGTGCAACGAAAGTTGAGTACGCACACCGGTCTCCGGAATCTAAAAGTTATAACCTGCACGCCGCGAGCCGTCAGGGCATGGAGCGAGGGCTGGGGCATGGTTGTCGAGTAATGATTTTGTGGGTTAATGCAAATTGTGTGCGTGTTTTGGTGCACAGCCTGGCCGCAGAACACGCACTGGGGGGCTGAATCTGGACCTAAGCGGGCGGTCAGAATAAGGCATCCCAACCGCGATGGGCGATTACCGCTCAGCCAGATAAACTTCCAGAAAGTCCGGCCCAGCCTCGGGAGCCGACCGGACGACCTTGTCGCCATCCCAACCATCCGGTCGCCAATTGCCACCACGAGGACTCTCGCCCTTGTAGGTGCGCACGTGGAACGCTCCGGACACTGGCAGCCAGTCGAACCGGTTGCTCAGCCGATTGCTCACTTTCCTGGGCTGACCAGTCTGAATCGAGCTCGGCCGCTTGGCGGCGATTGCGAACGTGAAAATGAGGCGCTGGGATCAAGGGGCGAGTCTCTTCCAAATCAGCCGCACTTTCATGAACTAACATTGAATCTACGGGGTTGGTCACTTCCTCAGCGACCGAGGAAACTTGCTGAGCCAGCGAGGACTCCAGCAAGCGGCAAGCCACTTCGTGATAGCGCATCGCACCATCGATACGCTGCCACAAATCAGCGTTGCGAATCGGCTTCTGCACTCCGAAGTGCTCCCAGATGTAACCAGTCTCGCGCCATTCGCTCAGGCCATATCGCAGACCGCGAGCGACGTAACGACTAGTGGTTACCAATGTCACTTGGCTAGGTTCATCCAAGGCTTCCAAGCCGCGGACAACAGCCAGTAACGACAAACGTTCGCGCGGAGTGGCCCGCTCGCCATCGGCCGCTTCAAGCCGGGCTTGAGCGTCGATGCGTTCGAGCACAAAGTGCCAGCGACCGCCGACCGGATCGGAATCCGATTGCGCTTGGCTGGACACACTGGCGTCGCAGAAAAGTAAAAAATGGGGTTTGGCAAAGACCATGGTTGGTTCCTGGCGATTCTTTACGATGAAAGCGATCACCGGCTTGCGTTAGTAACCCCATCCATGGCCACCGACCACCCTGTCTCTATATACCTGACATTCCCGCCACAGTCCTCAGACTTCTAATACTGATCGTTTGTGCTCGTGAAGCGGCGAGGCTCTTGATCAGTTGTTGGGCGTTCATGGAATGTCGAAGTTTTTCCAGCGAGTGCGACAGGGTGGACGTCCTGTTTCGCTGGTTTGTATGCCAGTTACATCGGAAACTCCCCGCAGCCACTTCGCTAAAAACATTCGCTACGCCTTCACTAACAGCCAACTCTTGCGCAACCTGACGAGTTTACCGATTAGCCGGACACCTAAGCCGTAGCCGTTAGCCTCGGTTGCAGCGCATTCGACTAGGAACCGGGGCTAACGCCCTCGGTTTAGTGGGCTAACTGGCCCTGTTGGATCTCGCAGTGTAAAATGGAGGAGCCCTCCACCCTACTGAACCGCTACCGTTGGTCTCGCGATTTAGTCCCTCCGTTTGAAAATAAGCTTGCCGCATGAGTTTGCGATTCTCCATAGCCGCCCTGCTATCAATTTGCTACGCACTGGCTCCGAGCGCCAGCGCCGACGAGCAGACTGATTTTTATAAGCAGAAGATTGAGCCCGCGCTCAAACAGCACTGCTTTGAATGCCATTCGCACGCCACAGGCGAATCCAACGGCCAATTGATGCTCGATTCAGCCGCAGCGCTGAGCGGTGGTGGCACGCGAGGTGCCGCCCTGGTGCCGGGCAAGCCAGATGAGAGCTGGTTGATCAAGGCTATCACTTACACGGATCACGAACTGCAAATGCCGCCGGCTGGCAAATTGCCGGATGACGTCATCGAAGACTTTCGTAAATGGGTAGCCAGCGGCGCTCAAGGTGCCCCACAAGGCTCTGCGCCGGCCGCCAGCGCCATTAAACGCTTGACACCCGAAGAAGCGGCCACTCACTGGGCCTATGTTCTACCTCAAAGGGCCGATCTGGCCAGTTGGAAAGATCAATTGCAGTCGGCCGAATCGAACGGTCTGAGGCAAGCCGCTGCCATTGAAGCGATCAAACGATTCAACACTTCGCGCATCGACTCGATCGTCCTATCCGCTCAAGTGGCCGAAGGTGTGTTACCTTCGCCACCTGCCGATCGCGTGACGCTCGCGCGGCGCATTGCATACGATTTGACCGGTCTGCCACCTGAGGCCGAGATTGCTGAGACGTTCTTGAATGATCAGCAACCCCTGCCAATAGCTATCGAACGCTACGTCGATCGACTCATCGCTTCACCACACTTTGGCGAGCGTTGGGCACGCTACTGGATGGACGTTGCCCGCTATGCAGATACCAAAGGTTATGTCTTTCAAGAAGATCGCAACTATCCACAAGCGTTTAAATATCGTGATTGGTTGATCGCTGCCTTCAATGCTGACAAACCGTACAGCGACTTCGTGCGCGAACAACTGGCTGGCGATGCGCTCGACCCAGAAAATGCACAGGGCAAGATGCCAGCCGTCGGTTTCTTAACACTAGGCCGCCGTTTTTTGAACAACAAGAACGATATCATCGATGATCGCTTGGACGTCACCACGCGCGGGCTGATGGGATTGACGCTCGCCTGCGCGCGCTGCCACGATCACAAGTACGACCCGGTCAGCCAGGCTGACTATTATTCGCTGTACGGTGTCTTTCTCAATACAGAAGAACCCGGAGGTGAACCGTGGCCGCACCGATTGTCGGAAGCCAAGGAAGAACGCAAATCATTTGTCCTGATACGTGGTCAGCCGGGAAATCGCGGAGCTGAAGTAGAACGCAAGTTCGTTAGCTTCTTGGCTCCCGAATCTCAGTCATTCGCACAAGGCAGTGGCCGAGTCGAAATGGCGGACCGCATTGTCTCGGCCAGCAATCCGCTAACGGCGCGAGTCATGGTCAATCGGGTTTGGATGCGCTTGATGGGCACTTCGCTGGTTGATTCGCCCAGCGACTTCGGGGCCCGTTGCCCGCCGCCACGCTTGCAAAAACTCCTGGACGAGTTGGCTATTGAATTTATCGATAGCGGCTGGAGCGTCAAACAACTCATTCGCACCATTATCAGTTCGGCAACTTATCAGCAGTGCAGCCTTGCACGACCCGAAGCTGTGGCGATCGATGCCGAAAATTCATTGTACTGGCGCAGCAATCGTCGGCGCATGGATTTCGAATCGCTCAGAGACAGTACGCTGATGTCGGCAGGTCAATTGGACAGTCGCATTGGCGGCGAAAGCGAAAAGATCCACGAGCGACCCTACTCGCATCGACGTACGGTGTATGCGCACATCGATCGTCAAAATTTGCCTGGTGTCTTTCGCAACTTTGACGTGGCCAGTCCCGATGCACACAGTCCCCAGCGGTTGCAGACCACCGTGCCGCAACAGGGGCTATACATCCTTAACAGTGCATTCGAAAGCGAAGTCGCTCAGGCTATCGGTCGCCAGGTAACGGCTATGCCTGGCGTGGCAGATGATCATACCGCTCAGGTGAAAGCTCTCTTTGTGCACGTGCTGAGACGCGAGCCTGATGCGGATGAATTGAGTGCAGGCGTGGACTTCTTGAGGACCGTATCGAGTTCCGAAGCGCACGTTGCTCCCGAGCGTTGGCAGTGTGGCTACGGAGCCTTCGAACCTGAAAGTGGTCAGCTGAAGAGCTTCACCAAATTGCCGCACTTGGCCGAGAGCGCGTGGCAGGGTGGCGCTAAGTTGCCCGACGCTACGCTGGGTTGGTGCATGCTGAACAAAGAAGGCGGGCATCCAGGTCATAGTCTGGAGTTGTCGGTAGTGCGACGTTGGATTGCGCCGCGCGATGGCATCGTATCGGTACGTGGCAAGGCTCACCATCGCTCCGACATGGGTGATGGCGTTCGCACTACGATCGTCTCCAACCGCGATGGTAAACTCGGCCAGTGGATCGTCAAACAGAAAGAAGAGCGAACGGTTGTCAAATCCGTAAACGTTACTGCCGGCGATACGCTCGACTTTGTAACCGACTGCATCACCGATGAAGCGCACGATAGCTTTGAATGGAAAGTGCGCATTCAGTATCAAGCTGGCGGCGAGACCTTCGACTCGAGCAAGCAGCTTCCATCGCTTGCCCCGGCCCCCATGGCCGCCCTCGACCAACTCGCCCAAGCCCTTTTGGCCTCCAACGAGTTTGCATTTATCGATTAATCTCACCGCCGCCTGGCAAATCGTTTAACCCGTAGCCGCCAGGCTAGGCAAACGAAGCGATTGACTCTCAGATGGCAAATCACTGACCAACGCACATGGATGGTAAACGCTGCGTATGGTTAGAGGGTACACCTCGCCTGGCGGCAAATCGTTTAACCCGTAGCCGCCAGGCTAGGCAAACGAAGCGATTGACTCTCAGATGGCAAATCACTGACCAACGCACATGGATGGTAAACGCTGCGTATGGTTAGAGGGTACACCTCGCCTGGCGGCAAATCGTTTAACCCGTAGCCGCCAGGCTAGGCAAACGAAGCGATTGACTCTCAGATGGCAAATCACTGACCAACGCACATGGATGGTAAACGCTGCGTATAGCTAGCCGCTGGCCGGATCGCAGATACCCCATTGCAGACTCAGGTCCGGCTGCGTGTGATCCATGCCCAGAACCATGCGGGCGAGCGGCCGCAGCGGTGTAAATCCAAGACTGCGAGCCAACTGGTGACCGCGTGGATCTTCTTTAGGTATGTCCCATATCAAGGCAGCCTTGGTCGATTCACATAGCCGCTGCGCAATGTGACGAGCCGATTCAAAGTCCGCGGCCGTGATAGGTCCCAAGTAGTCATTCAGTCGACCAGGGCGCAGCATTCCGAATCCTTCCTCGGTCACATAGGCTAGCCCATCCGCAGTGGCCAGCTTTAGCCACTCATAGCGATCTACACCAAAGGCTCGCACGTCGAGCTCGCGCAGCGCTGCCGGCAAATCTTCGAACGAAGTCGAAGTTAGCGGAACTGTAGTAGCGCTCCGAGCTTCGCGACGCCAGCGTTGAAATTCGTATTGCACCACAAACTCGAGGCCTTCGTAGAGCGGCTTGCCCATCGGCGTGGCATCTAATTTGATCGTCTGCATGTCAAGATCGCGAAGATACGCAATCACCTGTTTCATCAACGCTCGGCCGATACCCATCCGCCGCATCTGTGGATCAACTAACATCATGCCAATCCAGGCTAGATCGCGCTGATAACAAGTCGATGTGACCGTACCAACCATCTGGCCATCATGGATGGCTTTGAAACAACCGGCGGCTTGAAAGCTGATAAATCGCGACCATGTAGCCGGCGTTTGATTCCAGCCAGCTGCCGTCACGAATTCCATCGCACGCGGGATATCGGCGGTAGTCAGGTTAAGTAGTTGCAAGCGTAAATCTCAGAGCTTGATATGCCCAACGCGTGAATTAGCAGTAAGCCGTCTTGCGCTTCTTGCCAACTCGACCCGCTTGAATAACCTTGGTGATGTACTCAGGTGCATAAGGAACCTTGCAGCAATTATCGCCCAAGTCGATTTCGACTTTGCCAAGCTTGTCTCCAACGTCCATCGCAACATCGGTCAAGGCTTCGATATACGAGCCGACGCAAATCAAAAAATTGTTCATCGTGTAGGCGACACGTGCCGGCGCGTGCTTGATTGCTTTCGGGATGCCCTTGATCAACTTCTTGACCGCGGCGGTATCGATTTGGTCATTGGGTGTGACGCTAACGAATGAGCCGAGCGTAGCCCAGCCGGTGGCCACGATCTTGGGATCGCTTGATTGGATCCACTCGTTGCCCAATTCCCATCCGTGTGGCGATTCAGCGGCCGCCCACGCGACTGAGTACTCGCTGATCATATGCCAGTTGGCAGTCTCGGCCCAGCGTCGCAGATCGGCTGGCGTAAACTTGGCCGGCTCGCAAATGAAGCTGGCCAGATATTGGGCGTCGGCGTTACCGGTTTCGAACAGTTGCAAGGCCAGTTTGTGATCGTGTTTGATGCGTTTCTGAATCGTCTTTAAGTGGGCCACTTTCACACCAAAGAACGGCTCGACCGCTCCGTGGCGCTGATGGGTCTTGCGGGTCGATTCGTCACTGAGCTGCTTGAGCTCAGCCAAGATCTCGGTTTTGGTTGGCATAAGACTCTCCGACGGATCAATGGAAAGTGCGGAACAGCTAATGTATGATACTCGACAACTGACCGGGCCACGCAATGCCAGAACCGAACCTTCGAGGAAAGACCAGCTAGTATGAGTACGGCCGAAGAGAAGAAAACTAGTGGCGTAGTCCCCTACATCTCACCCAGCGACGAATCGGTGGCGGAATTCTCATGGAAGGCGATTATCCTCGGATCAATCTTTGGTGTGCTCTTTGGCGCGTCGACGGTTTACCTGGCCCTCAAGGCCGGCTTGACCGTATCGGCCTCGATTCCCATTGCGGTGTTGGCGATCTCGATTGGTAAACGATTCCTTAAGACGACGATTCTCGAAAACAACATCATTCAAACGTGCGGCTCCGCGGGCGAAAGCGTGGCGGCCGGCGTCGTGTTTACCTTGCCCGCGTTTATCTTCTTGAGCGATCCGGAGAGCACCAATTACTTTCAAGTCATGACGATCATGATGATTGCCACTTTTGGCGGTATCTTGGGCACGCTCATGATGATTCCCTTGCGTCGGCCGCTCATCGTCAACGAACACGACACGCTGCCGTATCCTGAAGGCACGGCGTGTGCGCAAGTTTTGATTGCTGGTGAAAAAGGTGGTTCCTTGGCCTCGACCGCCTTCTTCGGGCTAGGCTTCGCGGTTCTGTATGCAATTTTGCAGAAGGTCTTTCACGTCATCGCTGAAACACCGCGGTATGTGACTGCCCTGTCGAACAAGTACTTACCTGCTGCAGCTGTCGCAGGTGAAATAACGCCCGAGTACATGGGAGTCGGCTATATCATCGGTCCCAAGATCGCTGGCATTCTAGTAGCCGGTGGCGTGATTGCTTCGTTTGCTTTGACGCCGCTGCTGGCGACTTTGGTACCTCAAGAGACCATTGCGGCCCAGTGGGTCAAGCTGGGTTTCAAGCTGGATGAAAAGGTTTGGAACGCGGAAACCAAGCAGTTCCTCGATCCAGCCAACGCCATTTATCGAACTTACATTCGTCAGATCGGCGCCGGCGCCGTCGCGGCGGCGGGCTTCATTACGTTGCTGAAGACGATGCCCACCATTTTGGCCTCGTTCTTAGAAGCATTTCGTTCGCTGGGTCGGCGCAACGAAGGTGGTCGGGCTCGCACCGAACGCGATCTCTCGATCTTGGTCGTCGTGCTCGGCAGTTTGGGACTGGTAGGATTGATGGCGATCCTGCCTGGAATTCCCGGCGATACCGTAGCCAACAAACTAATGATTGGTGGACTGGTCATCGTATTCGGGTTCTTCTTCGTCACCGTCGCAAGTCGGATTGTGGGTATCATCGGTTCATCGAATAGCCCGATCTCCGGCATGACGATCGCCACGATCATGGGCACATCGCTGGTGTTCATCGGTGTGGGTTGGACCGGTACGTTTTACGAACCGATGGCATTGGTGGTGGGCAGCTTGGTTTGTATTGCGGCGGCCAATGCAGGCGCGACCAGCCAGGACTTGAAGACCGGCTATCTGGTTGGGGCAACGCCCATGTATCAGCAATTGGCTTTATTTATTGGCGTGATCGTTTCGTCTTTAGTTATCGGCTTCACCGTCAAATTCTTGGACACACCCACAACCGAGTTGATCGAACGCGGCGAAATGCACGCCATTGGATCGCTCTACAACGCGCCACAAGCAACCTTGATGGCTACTTTGATTAAAGGTTTGTTGTCGTTCAATCTGGACTGGCAGTTTGTGCTGGCTGGCTGTTTTATCTCGATCACCATGGAATTGTGTGGAGTGAAAGCTCTCTCGTTTGCCGTCGGACTTTACTTGCCGTTGGCAACAACTCTACCGATCTGGATTGGCGGCGTGATTCGCGGTATCGCTGATGCGTTCAAGAATCGTGGCAAGTCCGCAACTGCCGCGGCTGGTGCACATGATGACGAGTTGGGCAAAGGCAACCTGTTTGCCACCGGCCTGGTAGCCGGCGGTGCTCTTTCAGGTGTGATCGTCGCACTGCTTTCGGTCAGTGAAAACGTCGGCAAAGCGCTCAAGAACGTTAGCGCCGAAGGATCGCTAGAACACGCCATGGGGGGTGTCACTGGATACCACTTGCTGGGCGTCGCGTGCTTTGCGTTCATGGGCGCCGTACTATTCACTTTTGCTCGTAAGAAGTAGTCGCCCGGGTCAAGACCTGTTTGATTGCCACATCACTCGTTTAACCCGTAGCCGCAGGCGAGGCGAACCCTCGAACCCAAGCCTGCGTTTACCTGAGCATCTGCGTGCTCAATGAAGTATCTATCCAGTGCACGTGTACTCCTTCGTTTGCCTCGCCTTCGGCTACGGGTTAAACGATATACAGCTACGGGTTAAGCGATGGACCTACGACTAACGTAAAGTAATTAGTTGATGTATAAACTATTTACCTCGGAGCTTGCTCGAGGTCGATGGTGGCAAGAAGTGCATATTTCCCGCTCTCGGTGGCTGCGTCAAATGACGGTTTCTCGATGACGGTCAAGTCTGCAGTCAGAACTAACGTTTTGTGAAGCGGTTTGCCGGCCAGGGCTTCTTCGATTTCTTGCTTGGAAAGGCTGATAGTAGGTGTGGCCGCAAATCCAAGATCTTGCAAGGTTTCACTAACAGTCGCCGGAACGTCGATCTTTAGCCGTAGCTCTGCACCATCGTTACCGGGAATCTGGTTGAAGCGGAGCTGGGAGACATCGCCAGGCGTAGTTTGGACGATGACGCCGTTGGGAGTGGAGGTGATCGACCCGTCGCCGGCTAGCCACTCTCCGGCGCCGAGCTGCTCAGCTTCGATTTTAAAAGCGGTCATGTCCGGGTGGCCGGTGTCGTCCGGGAGTGTCATGCCATCGCCGGCGGCGCGGTACAGCCTGTGGAGGGACTCGACGCGTTGCAGTTCAACTCGCAGTTCCTCCGGACGAATCCTGGCTTGTTGAACTTCAGATGTGCTTGCGCTTCCTTTCTCAAACAGGAGCTTCTTTTGACTGAGTGTTTGGAGGGCCAGATCTAGTTGCGTCTTAACGCTTGAAGCTGCGTTTTCTAAATACTTGATGATCTCCTCTAGCTGCATATAGGCAAATTTGTAGTTCTGCTGCTGATCGGCCAACTCAGCTTCAAGGATTCGCGCATTCTGCAATGTTACGGCATTGGTACTCTTAAGCATACGAACAATCCGACCTTGTGTATTTCGAATCTCATCAATGCGCTGCCGCAATAGCTGGCGCATTTGTTCGGGAGTAGTTCTTAACAGTTCAGATTCAGTGGTCGAGAAAGTGGCTTGAGGCGTTAACGAGCCGACCTCGAACCGGCGGGCGTCCAAACTGGCCGGTTGACTGGGACTGGTGTTCTCAATTTGCGCAGGTGAAGCCGGTGGGACTGTCAAAGTTGGTGACTCTTGCTTCTTCCAATCCAGATTGGGATCGAGCAACTCGTCAACGCGACGCTGGACGATCTGCGCCTGCAAGCCAGCGCGGGTCGTGAGTGTTTGTTGGATCTTCTCCAAACGTTGGGCTTGATCGGCTATCTCCGCTTGTTGCAGTTGCTGTTGAGCTTGAAAGGCACGTTCTACTAAATCGCTTAACTTCTTCTTATCGATGTTGTTCTGCGGTGATCCATTAGCACGCAGTTCTGCGGCTAAAGCTTGACTCTGCCGCTCTAGCGATTGGAATTCAGTTCGCAGTTGTTCGATCGATTTCTGATTCGCAGGAGCCCAAAAAGATATTCGATCGTTTTGGCCCGAGGTCTGGACATTCCCGGCGCCTTTCGATAGTTCAGCGTCGCTGGACCTGCGCAGTTCCTCGAGTTCGCTAATCAAGGCCGCTATGATATCGAGGTCGCTGTCAGGCCCACGAACAATCAGGCTGTTCGACTTCGGTTCCGCTGTAACCACACACTTGCCGTCATACAGTTTCAGCAAGATCTCTTGGACGGTTATTGCGTCGACGTAGCGCAGGCTGAAGACCTTTAAGGTCTCGTCGGCAGCTGCGTTCTCTGCCGGAGTGGTTGCTGTCGGCGGTGACGCGACTTGCGCATGCACGCTGGAACCCATGATCCCCAGTACCAAACATGCGAGGCCGGCCAAAGACGCCGACGAAACATTGGACGGTCGTATCATATTATTTAACCTTTCGGACAACAAAGCTGTAACACTGATCATTCCGCGGAAGGCCACCATTGCTGGGCCTGCGACTCCAGCTTGGATATTTCGTCGCTGGAGGTTTCTAGTTTCCGCTGGCCCCATTCCCACTTAGTCGCTGCATTGGCAGACGGGGGAACAGGAGCTGGTTGATTTATGAACTGCCATAGCCATACGGAGACTGCGACCACGCTCAACCCGCAGATCATGGCACTAGCCCTGAGGAGCCACATTCGTAATGGCCGCGCGGAAGCTCCCGCTGATGGTTGGGCACAGTGGCGCAGTTCCTCTGGCAAGCTGACGATCGTAGGCTGTTGAACGTGCGCGAGGCATTGTTCCAACAGCCCACGTGCTTCTTCGGCAGTGCTCAACCGCTGCTGGGGTGACTTGGCATGCAACCTGGCAACCAGGTGCTGCAACCATTCGGGCACCTCGGGATTGACCTCGCGCATGGCTCGGGGCTGATGATCGCTAATGCGACGCAGCACTCCCAACGTGGTTTCAGCGCGAAACGGTGCCCGGCCAGTGCACATGGCATAGATGACGCTGCCCAGACTGAACAGATCGCTGCGCGCATCGATCGGTTCACCGCTAGCTTGTTCAGGCGACATGTACTGCGGTGTGCCTAAGTGGAAACCGGTATGAGTCAGACTGGCATCATCGCTGGCTCGAGCCAAACCGAAGTCGGTCAAGAGCGTGCGTTCCACACCCTGTTCCAGCAAGATGTTGGCGGGTTTGATATCGCGATGCACCAGGCCTTGCGCATGCGCGGCGGCTAAGCCCGCAGCCGTCTGCATAGCGATGCGCAAAATCTCCCGCAGCTCCAGAGGGCCCATGCGGTCAATGCGTTGTTGCAATGATTCACCGGCCACATATTGCATAACCAGAAACGGCGATAGCTCGTTGGATTCAACGTTGTAGATGGCCACGATATGTTCGTGAACCACCGCCGCTGCCGCGCGGGCTTCGCGAGCAAAACGTTGTCGCGCGGCTCCATTGCCCGCCAAATGCGGTGCGAGCACCTTAATGGCTACTGGGCGATTCAGTTCCGTATCAAACGCTTTGAAGACAATGCCCATGCCCCCTGAACCAATCAAGCGTTCAATTTCGTAGCGACCTAGTCGACCCAGCATCTCGGGATGCGAAGGTGGCTGCAAGAGTTGCCTGGCCATAGCCTCGGTCCAGTTGGTCACCGGGCTGGCCCGCTGCAGAAGCTGCCATGAACTATCGATGGTTGAAGCGAGTAGTCTATTATCGAATTCGTCTGGGGTCAGCGCACTGTGCGATTGACGCCACAGTTCTTCGGTAGCAGCTAGCTGCTCGAGTTGCTGGCGACAGGTAGGACATTGTTCGATATGCAGCAGCGCGAGCTGAAACTCATCGCTGGCCTCGTCGGCGTTGAGCAGCGAGTTTAATCGCTCTCGATCGCAATTTAATTGTTTGCCTTTCATTGCCCTACCTCATATTGGCGAACCAGTTCGCGCAAGCGGGCCATAACTCGGCTGCGCGCTACATAAATCTTGCTTGGGCTCAGGCTAAGCTCTTGGGCCACCTGGTCGATGGGCAGGCCATCGATATGAGTCAACCAAAACGCTTGCCAGGTAGACTCGGCTACGGTCTCGCGAACTTGCGCCGCGGCCCACTGAAAGACTTGACGTTGGTATTCAATTTCAAAGATCCCGCTACACTCTGAGTTGCCATCGGGCACAGCAGCTAATTGCTGAGCCGCCTCGTCGCCGCCCGTGCCCCAGCGCTGATGCACGCGACGGGTGAGCATATTGATCGCGGCATTCCGCGCGATCCGAAGGAGCCAAGTGCGGAAGCCGCCTCGATCTTCGCGGCCAAGCCACTTGGCGACCGACGAAGCAACCGAGGCCATCACCTCTTGAGTGAGATCCTCAGCATCGGCCTCTTGCAGCCCTTGTCTGAGAGCCGCTCGAAAGACCAGCGGTTGATAGATGGCCAGAAAATCATCCCAGGCCGCCACGTCACCTGCATCGGCTAGTCGTAAGATCAAACTTGCGCGGGTGTCGGTTGGTCCAGGGTTCACGATAACCTCGATAAACAGCGAGCAGTGTCACTGATTAGACACGCTCGCATCGAGGTTCTTGCGCGCTGGCGGAAAAAAAGTAGAGATCGAATGGTAGCGGAAGCCGTCAAGGCTTTCGTCGGCGCGAGGTTTTTCCCGCGTCGAATTACGAAATGCTTGACGCATTCCGCTACGTCGATTTACGAAATGCTTGACGCATTCCGCTACGGGTTGGGTTAATCCATGCCTTTAGCGGCCGAGATTAAGCGGATGAATTCCTTGTTGGAGGGGAATCGCGCGAGCTGTTTGGTCAGCTGCTCCATTGCTTCCACAGGATGCATGGTGTTCAGCGTGCGACGCAACATGGTAACGGCGTTGAGCGTCTCGGCATCGAGCAGCAATTCTTCGCGGCGGGTGCCGGATTGCGTGATGTCGATGGCGGGCCAGACGCGGCGGTCGGCCAGGCGGCGATCGAGAACCAGTTCCATGTTACCGGTGCCTTTGAACTCCTGGAAAATCAGGTCGTCCATGCGGCTGCCAGTATCGATCAAGGCGGTACCGACGATGGTCAGCGATCCACCTTCAGCAAAAGCGCGAGCCGATGCGAACAGCTTTTTGGGAATATCCATGGCCTTGATGTTGACACCACCGGTCATGGTTGGTCCGCTGTTGCCAACCCACTTATTAAAAGCACGAGCCAAACGCGTGATCGAGTCCATCAGCAAGAACACGTCTTTGCCGCTCTCGGCCAAACGTTTGCAACGATCGATCACCAGTTGGCTCAAGCGAACGTGCGAATCGACGTCCTGATCGAGGCTGCTGGCGATGACTTCGCCGTTGGTCACGTTGCGACGCATGTCGGTGACTTCTTCGGGTCGTTCGTCGATCAGCAACACGATCAGATGAACTTCGGGATGGTTCATCGCGATCCCTTTGCTGATGTGTTGCAGCATGATCGTCTTACCGCTGCGAGGCGGAGCGACAATCAGGGAGCGTTGGCCTTTGCCTAGCGGAGCCAAGAGGTCGATGATGCGGTTGGTCAGCGGTTGAGGACCAACTTCTAGATGCAACCACTGTTCCGGGTTGATGGGTGTCAAGCCATCGGTATCGAAGTTCTTGACGTTGATGTAATCATCGGGCAACATGCCGTCGACATCCAAGATCTCGCGGACGCGAGGACCTTGTTGACGTCGGGCTTGTTGCATCATGGCCTTGACCTTAACGCCTTGACGCAAGCCGAATTTTTCGATCATCGTGCCGGGCACGAAGGGATCGGTGCGTTCGCGAGAATAATTATTGGTGGCGCTCCGCAGGAAGCCGTAGCCGTTGGGATGCATTTCGAGAATCCCGATGAACTCTTCGAGTGGTATATCGGAGACTTCGCCGTTCTCACCTTCGAGAACTTCTGGACCTTCGCCATTGGGGCCAGCCGGAGCTGGGCCTTGTCCGTTGGGTCGGCGGCGACGGAATGGACGACGTGGACGACTAGCTCCACCTGATGCGTACGGTGCGGAGGACGAAGAAGTACGCGGTCGGAACCTCTTTTTCTTGGGCATAGAATGCTAATCCAGCTAAGGCCTTAGAGTACCACATGCGCAGTTGGTCAGCCTCCTGGCGACTGACGATCGAACCTGTGCAGTGAAGTGTGGCAAAGTTTTAGATGTCGATAGAGTGAAGAACTTCCGGACCCAGGAGATGGAAGCTCTCGGGAACGAACCGAAACAAATCTCTGAACCCTCTCAGGTTCAGCAACGATTGGTGCTTCGCGACTGGGACAGTTGGATGCACCAACTACCGAGACCAACGCGAAACGTGCAACATTTGAGCCGCCGGATTTACTCCGACCTTCAACGGCTCTTTGGGACCAAGACCACTGGTCTTGGAACAATCGAAGATTCTTCAGCACCGCAGCATGCATGCCTCGGGAAAACGCAACTCCCTGGGGCTTCACAAACAAAGTTGTGTGCAAACTCAAGCACAGCGCAACGTCCATCAAGATTCAACTTGAAATGGTCGCCGTCTGTGGCGGCAATGGTAACGCTCGAAGGGTGAAGCACTGAACAATCAGCGACCAACCTTCCTGTGTTGTCCGACCGTGACCGGAAAAGCTTGCAACTCTTGGGCAAGATAGCCGCTGGTTGCGGAGTGGGGTCTCTCCTACCACTCGCATAAGCATCCGTCAGTTGAACGCCGGGCAGAGGTCCTACTGAAGACTCCTGATGTTAGGATTTGGTGGAATAATAACCGCCAACCCTACGCTGTCAAGCTAAGTTTGCCGCTAGCTTTCGAATAATCCGAAAACTTCCACTATTTTCTCGACAAGTTTTCAAGAGCCGGTCCGATTGTGACGATCCTTCCAAGGATACCGTCAGATGGACGGCCAACCGACAACGGACCAGTATTTCACGGACGAATACCATGCTGCGAGCTCTCCTGACCCTGTCCTTGGGCATTGTGCTGACATGCCAGCCAGCCCAGGCTGAAGAGCTGATCAATTGGCACGACGATCTGGCGGCCGCTCGACAGATTTCCCAGCAATACAAAGTTCCCTTGCTGATCCATTTCTATGGCGATCAGTGTATGCCTTGCAAGACGCTCGAGCAGAACGTCTTCACGCGGGCCGAAGTGGCCAGCACGATGCAGCGCTACTTCGTTCCAGTTCGCATCAATGCCACTCGCGATCGCCGCACTGCCGCCGAATATGGCGTCCACAGCTGGCCTCAAGATGTCTTCGTTTCGCCTGATGGCAAGACGCTGATGCAGGGCGTCTGCAATCAGAATCCCGGCAATTACTTGCAGAATCTGCAGAACATCGCTTTGATGAATCGCGATCGCAACGCCATGTTGGCTGGCAATCAACCCAATCCTACCACCACGCCTTCTCCTTATGGCCGCACGGCGTCCAGCAGCTTGCAACAAGCCGCTCCGGGCCGCGACTCGGCGCCTTCGCCCTACAACAACGCTAGCTCCGGAGCTACGCCTTACGGCGCTCCTACGTCGCTGGCTTCAACACCGACCAGCGGCCCGGCACCTATGCCCAGCCCAACCTGGCAAGGACAGTCCGCTCACGGCCAGGCTCAAACCGGCCAGGTCGCGGCTGGTCCCATCCCCAATGCGACCGGCATGACTCTGCCTCCACCTCAATCAGCTACCGTCAACGAAAACAAGATGCCGAACGTTCCCAGTAACCAATACTGGCAAAGCGGCCCTGGCGCCTTCAGCACGGTTCAAGCCCAACAAGGCTCTTCGAGCAACCTGCCGCTGGCCCCTAGCTTGCCCCAACCCAATGTCGACGGACAGCAACCTGCCTTGGCCAATAACCCCAACGGTTATACCAACGGTCGTCAAGTCAACGGCCGCGACGCCATCGTCGCCAATCCACATTTCGCCAATCCTCAAAGCTCCACACCAGCGCCCGGCCCGGCTCTCGAGCAAACCGCACAGTCGAGTGCTCAACTGAACTCACCTCAGGTCGCCTTGCCACAAGCCGCCGCAGCACCAACCACCCCTACCCAGTGGGCACCCGCTGGTTCTGCTCCGCAGGCGAACGGTGCATTTCCTGGCATGCTTGTAAACAGCAGCCATTCGGTCGTACGCGGCGGTCAGCTTGACGCCGCCGCTAGCAACTTGCCCAGCGACCCACAATCGCTCAACTCGCAACCCGCTTCCTCCGGCACCGCTTCGGTTCCGGCTTTAAGCGGCTATTGCCCAGTGGCCCTGTGCAGCGAACCTTCCGAGTGGATCAAAGGCTCAGAAAAGTTTGCCATCCGCCATCGAGGACGTGTCTACTTCTTGAGTGACGAAGCTGCTGCCCAGAAGTTCTTGGCCTCGCCAGATAATTACACGCCCATACTATCCGGTCATGATCCGCTGGTTTATCTGAAAGAAGGTCGACTAGTCGAAGGCTCCATCTACGACGGCGTTCTGAAAGATCGTCAGTACCTGTTGCTGTTCACCAGTGACGCCAACAAGCAAGCTTTCTACGACAACTACGATCGCTACATCAGCGAACTGGAAGCTGTCGTTCGCCAACAAGTCAAACGCTAATAGCAAAGAAGTAGCGGAAGCCGTCAAGGCTTTCGAGTTGTGCGATACGAAATGCTTGACGCATTCCGCTACCAGAACTCTCGAAATGCTTGACGCATTCCGCTACTGGCGTGTTATTCTCGAAAGACGAATAGGCGACTGGCCCCGGCGATCAATAGTCCGTCTTGGAATAGCACCAGGTTACCGCCTTCGCTGCCGCGGGTGTCCAGCCGAATGCGCGAGCGAATGGCTGGAGTGATCGAGTTCTGGGCGGCGGATTGATCAGCATCGAACACGAATATTTCACTGGTCGTAGGCCAATAGACTTGATTGCCGGCCAAGGCACCGCGGCCGTAACCACGCGGGGCCGGGAGGGCGTTGGCCACTTCTCCCACGCTGCCCGCCGGAAACGCAGCTTGAACTTTGCCGCTACTGGTCGCAAGCCAGTAGAGGCGATCACCTGAAACGACCAGGCATTCTCCGGCGACCCCTAGCAATTGCGTAACGTCATCGACCTGTTCGTTGTCGGTCGACCACAACAGTTCGCCAGTGGTAATGTCGAGCGCAAAAATTTCGGGGCAGTCCTGCGGCGCGCAGATCAATTGCGTGCCTACGACCATACACGGCGTCAAATCGCGATAACGAAAGCGATCGGGTTTGGGGTACGCTTCATCCATCTGTGGCGTACTGCGTCGATAACGTGCGAGCCAAACAATTTGACCAGTAGCCTGATTGACGCAAGCGATAGTACCCAGGTTGGTATTGATAAACGCGCGACCACCCGCCACAGTGACCAGTTGGTGCGCCAGCAAACTGAATTGTTCACTACCACTGACCATACCTGAAGCCAAGGCAGGCGAACGCCACTGAACCTGGCCAGAGCGACTATCGATAGAGATCAGGCTACGTCGCAAATTAACGTTGTCGCGCGTGGCAACGCACACCAACACTTGATCACCCGAGACAAGGGGTGCTCCTTCGAACTCGCAGTTGGGGAATTCATCAGCGGGTAAGTGAATGGGAAATCCAGGTCGCATGCTCCCTTGTCGCTCCAGGTCGAGCGCGATCAGGTAACTCAACGATCGGGCTTCGTTGCTGGGTGCTTTTCCAAACCAGCCAGTTACTGGCGGTCCCATTCGCGCATACAGCGTGTTGCGATGGATCGTCAACGTACCACGCGGCGCGCCCATGAACGGGTAGCCAAACGGTAGATAACTCGCCGCCGTCAAGCCGCTATCGAACAGTGGCAAGGCGGGCTCAGTCTTAGGCCAACTCTTGCCATCGGCCAGGTCATAAGCCATGACTCGTGTCAGTTCGTTGACGTAGACTCGGCCTTCGTGAATGAGCGGATGGTAAGGCAAGAGGCTGAGCGCATTTTCGCCCACCGGTGGCTTACTGGCCGGATTGCGATCGGCGGCACCCGTCATGCGTTCCACTTGCCGCGTCCATTTGGGCCAACTGCCCGGATCGATCGCTGCCGTGTTTTGATTAGCATGGCCGCTGCGCAAAACATCGCCTGCAAAAGTGATGGAATTGATCGTCTGTTTGCCTTGATCACTTCGTCGCTGTCGGTGCACTTCTTTGACAGAAACCAGCGTTTCCTTCAGCTCGGTTTGCATGGCGGCCGGCAAACGCTGGCTCATTGCGCTGGCCCATTGCAGCGTATCGGTCACCTCTTGATCGGTGCTGTCGATGGCACTGATCGTCGCAGTTCGCTCCAGCAGTTCCTGACGTAATCGGTCGGAACTGCCATCGAGCGTAGCTGTGATGGCTTGCCAGCTGTGATCCAACAACTCTTGGATGTTGTTTCGCTTGTGCAAATGCCGCCAGACGCTTGGCCAAGGCAGACTAACCGACTGAATCGGTTCGTCGATGCGCTGTGCATGCCAGGCCATTTCAGGTACATCCAAAGTTTGCCTGGCAGCCGTTGTCCAGCCGCGATCCAGATACAGATCGCACAACATCAGTCGGGCCGGCACGCACGAGTCGGCCAACGGATAGCGATCGAGGATGCGCTCAATCTCGTGCGCGTTAATGCCTGCGGAGGTAAGCGCTCGCTGGGCCAGTTCGTTTTCGCTACCAAGCGCCTTCGCTAGCGCTGGTCCAGCTGCGCGAGACCACAAGTTCAAGCGTTCATGCGCCCAGCGCGTGATCGGTACGTGCTTTTGAATCGTCAACGTTGAGGCGCGGGCAACTGGCCCCAGTTCAATCAAACGCCCTTGAGAATTGTCGACCAAACGTCGCAGATTGGCCAGGGCTTCGGTAAATTGACTTGCGCTAGCCAGTTGGTCGATCTGCTCCATAAGCAAACGCTCTTGAGCCGTAGCGCCATGCGTGACGCTCGAGAGCGTTCGATCCTGCGCGGTCGCTACCGCGCACATTAGCAAGGAAATCAGTAGCCATGCGCATCCAGTCGGCTTCATGTCGTGCAATCCATCCCCTAAGCCGTAGGCGTTAGCCTCGGTTTCTTTGGAGTGCTGTGGCGCAGCCACAGCTTTGATGTAATAACCAATCGTTCAGGACAATGGCTGTGGCGGCTGCGGCGTTTAAGTAGGAACCGGGGCTAACGCCCTCGGTTTAGTTCAAATAACCGGGGCTAACGCCCTCGGCTTAGCTCAGGATACCATTGACAAGATTGCCGTGCACGTCGGTCAGACGATAATCGCGGCCTTGGACGCGGTAAGTCAGGCGTAGGTGATCCAAGCCCAGCAGATGCAAGATCGTGGCGTTGAGATCGTGAATGTGCACGGGATCGACGACGGCGTTAAAGCCGAGATCGTCAGTTGCCCCATGCACGTGGCCCGCTTTGATCCCGCCGCCAGCCATCCACAGGCTGAAGCTGCGATTGTGATGGTCGCGACCATCGTTACCGCCTTGGACCATCGGTGTGCGTCCAAATTCACCGCCCCATATGACCAGCGTTTCATTCAGCAGGCCGCGGGCTTTCAAGTCCTTCACCAGCGCTGCGCTGGCGCGATCGGTATCAGCTGCGTTAGCTTTGACACCGGCGGTTAAGTTACCGTGCTGATCCCACGCCTCATGAAACAGCTGTACAAAGCGCACGCCGCGTTCGATCAATCGCCGAGCCAACAAGCAGTTGCGAGCGAAACTCGATTCCTTCGGATCCTTGATGCCGTACATCTCCAGGATCGTCGATGGTTCGCTAGCCAGGTTCATCAGTTCCGGCGCGCTCATCTGCAAGCGATACGCCATTTCATAACTTTCAATCCGTGCAGATGTTTGCGGATCCTGGTTGGCTTTAAAGCTTAGTGAATTGAGTTGACTGAGCGCATCGAGCGAATCGCGTTGGGCTTGATTGTCGACACCCTTGGGGTTGGACAGGTACAGCATGGGATCACCCGCATTGCGGAACGGTATTCCGCCATAAACCGTTGGCAAGAACCCACAACCGTAGTTGCTGGCTCCACCGCTGGTGCCTTTGGCACTGGTCAGTACGACAAAGCCGGGCAGATCTTCGCTCTCGCTGCCCAGTCCAAATAACGTCCATGCTCCGATGCCCGGCCGACCGAATTGTTGCGAGCCGGTGTTCATCATGATCTGAGCAGGTGCGTGATTGACTGCATCGGTTTGCAGCGAGCGAATCAAACAGATCTCATCGGCAATGGAGCCAATGTGAGGCAGGACCTCGCTCATTTCCATGCCGCATTTGCCATACGGCTGAAATTTAAACTTCGGTCCCAACAGAGCAGAATTGGGTTTAATGAACGCAGCCCGATAGCCGGCCAGCAATTCCGCAGGCGGCAACTGGCCATCGCGTTTGGTTAACTCTGGTTTGTGATCGAACAGATCCAAGTGACTGGGCGCGCCAGCTTGAAACATGTAGATCACTTGCTTGGCTTTGGCTGGAAAGTGCGGCTGCTTGGGCGCCATCGGTCGAGTAGGCGCATCGGGCATCGACCATGCTTGCCGGGCCAACAGACTGGTGGCCGCCATAGCGCCCACGTTGAGGCCACAATCACGCAAGAAGTAGCGACGCTTGATGTCTTGAGGATGCATAATGTTTATTCTCTGATTGTTCGTACTGTGTGATTGTGAACTCATTAGTTCTTGGTAATGGTCTCATCCAGATTCAGCATCACGCGAGCCGTTAAGACCCACGCGGCTGCATCTTGCGGAGTCGTTCCCGCGGGCAACTCAGGCAGCTTGGCCGGGTCGCCCGTTACAATCTCGCGTGGATTCAACCAGCCTTCAGCCAGTCGTACGCGCTGTCGAGCGAGCAGTTTGTCTACTTCCGTGTGTTCTTCCGCAGTGGCTGGACGACCAGTACACAAGCGATAAACGTAGTCGGTCCGCTGTGCATCACTCTGACCGCCTTCGCGCAGCACGCGCAATCCCAACCCTTGAGCGCATTCAAAGAACAAGGTCTCATTCAATCCCGTTAGCGCCGCCAACGGTGTATTGGATCGAACGCGACGCGCGCACGAGAAGTCGCCGTTGGGAGCATCAAAGTTCGACATCACTGGATCGGGCATGGACCGCTTGCGGAAGCCATATAAGGTGCGTCGATAGCGTTCTGGTCCAGTAGCTGGCGTCCAGTAACTGGGATAAACATAGTTGTAATCCAGCACATTCTGTGGCACCGGAGGAATGACGCTTGGCCCGCCTAATTTATTGGTAAGCAATCCCGCAACGCTCATGGCCATATCGCGAACAACTTCCGCGTCCGCGCGAAAACGCGGCCCGCGGGCGAGGTAGCGATTGCGTGGATCTACCTCTTGCGCCTGCGGAGTTACGACGGAACTTTGCTGATACGTTTGGCTGTTCACGATCAGTTTGATCAACTGCTTGTGGCTCCAGCCTTTGTCCATAAAGTCAACCGCTAACCAATCCAGTAGCTCACGATGCTCTGGCGTAGGCGCGCGTGTGCCGATGTCCTCGACGGTTTCCACCAGGCCATCACCAAAGATCACTTGCCATACGCGGTTGACCGCCACGCGCGCCGCAAGTGGCGAGCGTCGATCGACTAACCACATCGCCAACCCCAATCGATTCTTGGGATAACTCTCATCCAACGGATGAAAACTAGACAGCACATGAGGCTGAACAACGTCCTGAGGCTGATCCCAATTACCGCGTTCTAGCATGTGTGTGGGCCGCGCCTCGCGCTCGGTGCGCTGAGCCAAATGCAGTACCGACGTATAGCCGCTTGGGATTTTGGCCCAAGTGGCCGCCAGCGCAGTGGCATGCTCTTTCAACTGTTCGCAGCTAGCGATCCAGGCTGAATACAGGCGACGCCCTGCAGCGGCATTGTTGCTATCAGCCAGGTCAGCATCCAATAACACGGGCGGTGCTTGTGGATCAGCGGCTTTCGTAAGACTGAAACGCACACAACCGGGCATGTTGCCCATGCGCATGACGACTTTCAGCTCCGTACCAGCCACCGCTTCCAGCGGCTTTTCAAACTTTACCACCGCCACGCTGCTAGTGTTGCGCAGTCCACCACCGCGATCGGCTTGCCACGACGTGTCATCGGTACCATCAATCAGAAATGCTACCGGGCCAGTTTTCTTCTTGCCGTCTTTATCAGCCTGTTCCGTTTCGGAGTAATCCGCTGTGGCTCCGACTAGTTTCTGCTTTTGCCAATCGGCCTGACCAGCGGCTTTGGTCAAGAACTCCAATTCTTGAATATTCCAGGTGCCGGTCTTGCTGCGGCCTGGACCACGAAAGGGCAAGTCGCCACTGGTCAAGAGTTCCAATCGCAAGCCCGTCACACCCTGCAGGTCTGCAGTGCCGATCATGTACACATCGGCGCTAGTATGACCCAACATCGATATGGCGTCATCGACGACATGCACTGGATGATTCAAACCGCTGATGCTGCCCATGTCGGCGAAATGGATCGCTTGCCAATCACCTTGTCGCTGCTGGATGTCTTGACGCCAGGTTGCATAGGCATCTGCGGGCATCTTGGCCTTGGCCTGTTCAATTTGGCGATCGATTTCGGCGTGAGCTTCATCGATCTGCTTCTGTTGATCGGCGTTATAGACCCACGACTGAGCTTCGTAGGTATTGTTCAGATAAGCGAACATACCGTAGTACTCAGTTTGCGTGATCGGATCAAACTTATGCGTATGACACTGCGCGCACTGGGTGGACAGTCCCATAATGCCTTTGCCAATGCAGTCCATGCGATCGAACAATTCCACCATGCGAAATTGTTCCGGTACAATCGCGCCTTCTTCGTTTAACATGCTGTTGCGCAAGAACCCGGTTGCGATCAGTTGCGACTGAGTTGCATCGGGTAAGAGGTCGCCCGCAATCTGTTCGATGATGAAGCGGTCATAGGGCATGTCTTTGTTGAAGGCATCCACCACCCAATCACGCCATATCCACTGATCGCGTTGCAGATCTTTTTCATAGCCATTGGTATCTGAATAGCGCGCAACATCGAGCCAATGCCGAGCCCACTTTTCGCCATAGCTTGGGCTATTGAGCAGCTTATCCACGGTGGCTGCATGGCCGATGCGCGAATACTCATCCAGCTCTTCCAAGGTTGGTGGCAAGCCGATCAAGTCCAGGTAGACTCGGCGACAGAGTACATGCGCAGGCGCAGCCGGCGCGGGTTCGAGGTTTAGCGGCTTGAGACCGTGTCTGACCCAAGCGTCGATCGGTTGATCGGTGCCGGCGTGGGGCAAAGGATGTTTCTGCGGCGCTTGGAAAGCCCAATGTTCTGAGTACTCGGCACCTTGGTCGATCCATTTGGCCAGCAGTTGCTTTTCCGTGTCCGTTAGTGGTTTGCCTTCCTTGGGGGGTGGCATGATTTGATCGGCATCGGAGGTCGTGACGCGGGCGATCAATAGACTCTCTTGTGACTTGCCGGGCAAAATGGCAACTCCCGAATCGCCACCTTTGAGGGCGGCAACTGCGTCATCAAGACGCAGACCACCCTGGCGGGTTTTGTCGTCGGTGCCATGGCAGTGCCAACACTTCTCAGCCAGGATCGGTTGGATATCACGCTGAAAGTCCAGGGACTGCGCGCTGACTCGGTGCCCAGAAAGAAGAAAGAGCCCAGTTACGATAGCTGTCAAACGGAGCTGGTTCACAATCATTTTTGCTCGCACACCATCGAGGAGTCGGAGGGAGTAAAGGCGGGACCTACATTATAGTCGCTTCGCCGTAGGAGTAGAGCAGCTGTCCCCAGCTGCTCAGCACCCTCTAACCAAATTCCCTACCAATGTAGAGCAGCTGTCCCCAGCTGCTCTGCACCTGGCAAGTCGCCCAGCTGTAACACTGTCGCTAGGTAGGAAGAGACTCTGGTTAGAGGGTTCCGAGCGGCTGGGGACAGCCGCTCTACGACTATCCCCCGAGACTTGTGTCCGTTGTTCTGAGCGGTGTTGGCTCAGCAGGAGCATTCGCCCTCCCGGGACCAGTGGTCGGTCGGGCAATGGGTTAGAGGGTTCCTTTTCTCCAAACGCGGAGACGCAGAGGATCGCAGAGAAGACCGATGGAAAGAGGTCTTGTCCTCCGCGTTTTCTCGGCGGACTCTGCGGTCTCTGCGTTTCAAAGATGTTTCCGCTGGTCGCTTAGTTCGGTGCCAATGGACCAGTGGTCGGTCGGGCAATGGGTTAGAGGGTTCTGAGCGGCTGGGGACAGCCGCTCTACTACTGGCCCGCAAAGTTTGCCGAGTTTAGCTGGGCGGAATAGCAGCATGGCGAGAAAGCACCAATCGTACGTGCTGGCATTTGGTACCCGGTGGGATTGTGCCGATAGGGATAAGGCGTGGCCTGGGCACGGTCCACGTTTTACGCTCAGGGGCATTTCGGGGGTTTTGGCATGCACGGCGAGAGAAGCTACCGCGGCTGGATGGTGACCTTTACGGTGGCTGGCATCGTAACCTACTTCGTCTTGGCAGTCGAAAAAGACTACCGTGACTCGACCAAGGCTACCAAGACCAGTAAGAACTCAACCGGGGCAATCGGTGGGATTTGGGTTGGCAACGATCCAACACTGGCACTGTTGCCTCAGAATAAACCGGCACCCATGGGACCAGCCGGTGCAGCGGATCAACGCACCAGTCATCTGGCCGATAACCAGACCGCCCTCATGCTCAGCGCACCACCAGAACCGGTGGCGTCAGTTGTCTTGCATGCGCCCACCGCGATTCCCGATATGGTCGCGTTGACGCTAACGGATGCAAAAGCCAATGACAAACTGATCAACGCCATGGATCGCGCGTTCGATGCACCGATTCGGGAAGTGTCTGTAGCCAAAGAAACGCTGGAACCGGTCGAGAGCACGATTGACTCAAGTCGCTTGGACACTTTGACTCCGACCAGTGTCGCGACCGGTATCATGGCTGAACCCACCACTCTGCTACGCGACCTGGCGAAACTGCGAACTGGTTCATCATCGATGCAGTCGATCGGCTATGTAACTGTCTCGCCCATGAAAGCTGTTCAGGAGTGGAGCCACGAAGTCGAATCTCGGGTGCGGCAGATCGTCTATACCGATGGCCTGCAACACACCGACACTCCCACTAACTTGGAAGCGTTGTTAACGCTAACCGCACAAGCTCACAGCATCGCTGGTCGCCTGGAAGGGCATGACCACGCAATTCAGCTGGGGCTGACTGCGTATGCAACTGAGCGCCGGGCGCGCATATGGCAAGCCATTTCCAACTGCTTACAGAGTGGCAACGTGCAATCGAGTGGCTATACTGTCGATCCGCAGGCACGCGAACAACTGCAACAGCTTGCCACGCAAATCAAAAACGACATCGAGACCCAGGCAGACGGCTCAGGTTGGGTTAAGTTTTTGCAGCTCAGCGAGATGATCCAGTGGTGCCAGAATCCCAGCGGCGATTGGCAGCAGGGAAATGAAATCGCCACAACCATCTTGACGAGGCTGAATTGGGAACGCTTAACCGCGGCCCAGCGCAAGTTCTTGGATGGCCCTGCTTTTGATCAACTCAGCAGCCAACTCTCACCATGGGCCACCCAACCTGTCGACTTCCGACAGTTGATGACCGACCTGGAACAATTGGAAGAAGATCCGATCAACCGTTGCCGAACATCGTTGGCACATACGGTTCAAACTTTGCGTGTCTCATCGCAACCCACCCAGCGGGCTTTGGCATCAGCCATCAACGATCACTATCGCAATGCCAATATCCGTTTGGCAGTGTCCAGCAAGTTACTACAGCGGATGATGCCCAGCGATACCTTCGAAGCTCGCCCTGTTCGCCAACGCATCTTAGGTGCCGATACCAGCGGCAATAGCCAGGTACGCACGAATCTGAAAGTACGTTTGATTCCCGATGTCAATGCGTGGCACATGGAACTAGGTGTTGAAGGCGATATGGAAAGCGATACGCGCAGCAGCAAAGGGCCCGCCGCTTTTTACCAAACTTCGGTGGCCAAGATTACTAGCGCCCGTACTCTGCGCATGGATCCGATGGGGATCAAAGTCTCTGCGGATCCGACCAATGTCGATACCCGTCAATATCTCAATAGTATGAGCACCGATCTGGACCGTTTACCGGTCGTGGGTGACTTTTTCCGCGCGATGGTTCGCGAACAGTTCGAACAACAACGCGGACTAGCCCAACGTATTACCCGACGCATCATCGCCGAAGAGACCGATCAGGAGCTGGACAAACAGCTGAAACAGAAACTCACCAACGCTGAATCCCAGTTGAAACATACTTTCATCGGGCCACTGGAACGACTTGGATTGAGCCCGATCGTCGTGGCCATGAACACTAGCGAAGATCGTTTGACGATTCGTTACCGCCTGGCCAGCGACGGCCAGATGGCTGCCCATACGGCTCGTCCTCGCGCTCCAGGCGACGCGCTGGTCAGCATGCAGATCCACCAGTCGGCCATCAACAACGCACTTACGCAACTGCACCTATCAGAAAAGACCTGGTCGCTGCCGGAGCTGTGTGACAAACTGGCCGAAGCCTTTGATCAATCGCCTTGGGAACTGCCCGAAGATGCACCACGCGACGTAACGGTGCGCTTTGCCCCGACACGACCTATCACCGTCGAACTCAAAGAGGGCAAACTGGAACTGACGCTGCGCATTGCGGAATTGAATCACCCCGAGCGTAACATGTCGTTCGATCGCTTCATTATTCGAGTAAGTTATGTGCCAGTGGCCGAAGGTATGAAAGCCTCCCTGGTACGTGACGGCGTGGTTAGCGTCGATGGTCCGCGCTTGAGCTTCTCGCAGAAGGTTCCGTTGCGTGGTATCTTTGGTACGGTGTTCGCGCCGCAATCGAATCTTAACTTGATTCACAGCCAATGGGTCAATGATCCTCGAGCTCAGGACCTGGCGGTATCGCAAGTGGAAGTTCGGGACGGATGGCTATCGGTTGCCGTTTCGCAGCAGCAATCGCCACACGCTGCCAAGACTGCTGCCGACGCGCAAGCCCTGGAAACTGCCAAGGCGCAAGAGGCATTGAATCGATAAGACTAAAAAAGTGATAACCACAAGATGACTCGATTGGAACTGCAGCAGCGTCACTTTCCCAATGGCATTCCCAAATTGTGGTGTCCGCCGCTGAGCTACTTCTGCGGCCCTCGAGTCTTCGACGCTGCACGTATCGAGCAACACTTGCAGCGTTTATCGCCACAGGTTGGCGGACTACTAGTCCCGGGTTCAACCGGCGAAGGTTGGGAGATGTCCGATGCCGACATCGACCAGCTCTTGAAGATCGTCTTGCCCATTGCCGCTGAACTGAAGCTGCATGTTTCGATTGGCGTACTTAAAACGACGACTCGCGATGTTTTAGCGGCCATCGAGAATTTGAGTGGACACTTACAACATTCTGCTTGCGTTGGCCTGACCGTGTGCGCTGCCAAGGGAGCTCAACTCTCTCAGAGCCAGTTAGCCGCTGGACTATCAGAGATCTTGTCATTAGGCCTGCCAACATCACTCTATCAGTTGCCTCAGGTGACTGAGAACGAGTTGCAGCCAGCAACGGTCCAACAACTGATCGCTGAGTTTGACAATATCATTCTGTTCAAAGACACCAGCGGCGAAGATCGCGTGGCCAGTTCAAGTATCCAGACTGATAGCGTATTCATGGTGCGCGGTGCCGAACGCGGCGGTTATGCAAATTGGCTGAAATCCAGCGGCGGAAACTACGACGGTTTCTTGCTGAGCACCGCCAACTGCTTTGCCGCAGAACTGGCTGCGATCGTCGCTGCGTGCGAGCGTGGCGACAGCGAGCGCGCTAACCAGCTCTCGAAAGATGTCGCCGCCATCGTTGGTACCGCCTTCGAACTAGCGGCCACTTTTCCAACCGGCAATCCGTTCACCAACGCCAATAAAGCCATCGATCATCTGAAAACCTATCGCGGTGAATATGATCAAGCTGAACCACCCCTGCTCTACAGCGGTGTGCGTCTGCCCCAAGAGTTGATGGCAAAACTCGCCTCGCAATTTCCAAGCTTGATCAAGTAGCCACCGTCGCCATACGGTGGACCGGGCTGGTTACAAAATCCATCGTGTGGCAGGGGTGACTGTCCGAGTTCCAATTTAGAAACGCAGAGACGCAGAGGATCGCAGAGAAGACCAAAATCGGATGATTCACTTGAACAGTCTTCTCTGCGGCCTCGGCGAACTCTGCGTTTTAAAACTGATTGCCAGGCATCCAAAGTCTGGCGACTTCGGCTACACCACAAAGCCAGCGCTGACATGTTGGTTCACGATCGCAAGTTCTCTGTCTCGTTAGTGAAATCGCTGGCGCTGTCTAATCAGGCGATAACTTCATGTACGACGCGACCATAAACATCGGTCAAGCGATAGTCGCGTCCACCGTGACGATAGGTCAAGCGTTCATGATCGAAACCCATCAGGTGCAGAACGGTGGCATGCAAGTCGTGTACATGCACTTTGTTCTCTAGTGCGCGGAAGCCGAAATTATCGGTGGCCCCGTACGTCATGCCACCGCGAACTCCACCTCCAGCCATCCACATGCAGAAGCCCCAGGGATTGTGATCGCGACCATCGGCATTTTCGGTCGTCGGTGTGCGTCCAAACTCACCACCCCAGACAACCAAGGTTTCTTCGAGCATGCCGCGGGCTTTCAGATCCGTTAGCAAAGCCCCGATCGGTTGGTCGATATCTCTACACAAATCGCGCGTAGCCGCAGTGTGATTGGAGTGCGTATCCCAGGGCTGGCCATTACCGTAGTAAACTTGAGTGAAACGCACGCCGCGCTCGGCCAGGCGTCGTGCCAACAAGCAGCCGTTGGCAAAGTCGCCTCTACCATACAGGTCGCGCGTCGTCTCCGATTCACGATGGATATCAAAAGCATCGGACGCTTCCAACTGCATGCGATACGCAATCTCCATCGAACGAATGCGAGCTTCTAAACTGGGATCGCCATGATGGCCAGCCAGGTGAGCCGCGTTCAGCTTGCGCAGCAACTCGAGTTGCCGCAGCTGGGCTTGGCTGCTGAGAGTCGCATTGTTCAAGAACGGGATCATCTGCTTGGGATCAAGCTTAGAGTGATTGATGTAGGTGCCTTGATGTTCGCCCGGCAAAAATCCGTTACTCCATAATTCGGAAAATCGCACGGGCCGACCTGGGCACAGCACCACAAACGATGGCAAGTTAGCGTTTTCGGTTCCCAGGCCATACGATAGCCAAGCGCCTAAAGTCGGCCGACTGGGCGTCAGAGCGCCGCTGGTCATCATGAACAAAGCCGGGCCATGATTGGGATTGTCGGTATACATCGAGCGCAGGACGCAAATGTCATCGATACACTTGGCCGTATGCGGCAACAGTTCGCTGACTTCTACACCACTCTGGCCATGTTTCGCAAACTTGAAGGGCACACTCATCAGCGAACCGGTGGGCCGTTCGGTGCGGAGGTCTGTGCCTGGTGGCTTCTGACCAGCAAAACGATTCAAGTCTGGCTTGGGATCAAACAGATCGCATTGGAAGGGACCGCCATTCATGAACAGAAAGATGACGCGCTTAGCTTTTGGCGCAAAATGCGGTTGATGCAGGTGCGAGATTGATCCGAGGCCTGGTAGGCTGGAGCCGTCAGCCGCGCGCAAAACTTCGGCCAATCCCAGCAATCCGAAGCCACCGCCGATCGATTGCAACAGCTGGCGTCGATTCACAGACTGAGTTGGTAGATTGATCTGGTTCATATGCATGATTGCTCAGTCAACAAAATAGAACTCATTGCTGGCCAATAAAGCTTGGGCGTATTCGTTCCAAGCCTCGGGCGGCTGACCTTGGACATAATCTACGCCAGCTTGCAATTCCACCGCGGTGGGCGCGCGACCGAATAGCCATCTATAAGCTAGCTCGATTTTTGCCAAGTCCTCCGCTGGTGCCTCACGCGACAGACGCGAAACCAGGGCCACGGCTTGTTGCTGCATGAAGGGACTGTTCAGCGTGTACAACTGTTGAAGAGGCGTTGTGGTAGGCGTGCGCTGGGGACTGTGAGTGAGCGGATCGGGAAAGTCATTCAAGCGCAGAACATCCGAGAGCTCGCGACGACGCACCAATCCATACAAGGTGCGTCGATTATGGTCCGCTTGACTCAGCTCTGTAGGCGGGCCGCCGATTTGCCAATCGATCGAGCCAGTGGCCGCCAGCATCGCATCACGCCATTGCTCGACATCCAAACGCTGCAGGGGAAAGCCGACATACCATTGCGCAGTGCCAGGATCCAGGCCGGCGCGTGTCGATCGACTTTGCTGCTGATAAGCAGCCGAAGAAATGATTTCACGATGGAGCCACTTGATCGACCAGCCGCTGGCAATAAACCGACGCGCCAGGTCATCGAGTAGTTCTGGGTGCGTGGGACGGTCTCCCTGCATTCCAAAATCGCTGGGTGTACTGACCAGTCCGATACCAAAGTGATGTTTCCATATGCGATTGACGAAGACGCGGGCGATCAGCGGTGATGATTGTTCGAACATTTGTTCAGCCAAATCCAAGCGCCCGCTGCCGCGCGCGAAGTTGCTCGGTGTTGTACTGCTGAGCACCGACACAAAACGTCGCGGCACGATGTCACCCGGCTTATTGGGATTGCCGCGAATTTCAACCGCGACGTCTTTGGGCTGGTTTTCAAAGACGATTCGACTGCCATGTGTCCCGACCGCTTCTTTAACTTCCAGCGTGGCATCGATGGCGCCTGGCGCTAGCGGCAAATCGAACCCCGGTAGCGCTCGCGCCTCGCTAATTTGCGAACTCAGCTTGTCTACTTGCGCCCGTTTATCAGATTGTGACTTGGTATGCGCGTCGAGCGTTTGCTTCTGCTGATCACTCAATTGAGCCTGAGCGCCACCGGATGCTGATTCGGCAGGTGGCGTTAGCTTGGCGATCTCTGCTTCGATCGTCTTGAGTTCCGTATCCAGCTTGTTCAATTCAGCTTGCCATTTCTCCACATCTTTCTTGGCCGCGTAGACCTGCAGTGAATCAACGCCGGTGGTCAAGGCGCGATCGGCCACGCGGGTACTGGCGAAGACACCAGCCAGCGCATAATAGTCTTGCACGGTGATCGGATCGAACTTGTGATCATGGCAACGAGCGCACGCCATGTTCAAGCCGAAGAACGTGCTCGAAAAGGTATGAATGCGTTCTTCGTATTCGTCGGAGACAATCATCTTGATGATCTCGACGGGCAGTTGTAGTTCTTTCCAATAACTGGGACTGAGTCCGATGTATCCCAAGGCCGCTACGTCGGCTGGCTCGGCATCACTCACCTGATCCGCCGCTAATTGCAAGCGCGTGAAGCGATCGAACGGCATATCATCGTTGTAGGCGCGCACGACCCAATCGCGATACAGGTACGAATTGCCTTGCGTTTCTGCCCACGACTCGGAGACATCGCAGTAACGCACCAACTCTAACCAGAATCGTCCCCAGCGCTCGCCGTAACGTGGCGAAGCCAACCAGCGATCGATCTGTTTGTCCAGCGCGTCGGGCGTCGGGTCAGCCAGATAGTCAGCAAGTTCAGCGGGCGTTGGAGCCAGACCGAGCAAATCAAACTTAATTCGTCGAAACAGTTTGTCAGGCTCTGCTGGCGCCAAAGGAGCCAGTTGACGTTCGCTCAAAGCTGCCTGCACATATGCATCGGTGCGCGTACGGCTCCACAGTGTCACGTCGATACCGGGTTCGGAGATGGTGAGGGGTTGAAATGCCCAGTGTTGGCGACCGGCCTCGATATCGATTACTCTCTTGGGCTTAACGCTTGAGTGTTCATCAGCCGATTCACTTGTCGGCATGGGCAATCCAAGTTGCACCCACCGCTCGAGTATCTCGATCTCCGTGGGCAACAATTTGCCGGTCGGTGGCATTTCGAAGCCAGCCTCGCTGTAACGCACTGCTCGAATCAGCAGGCTCTCGTCCAGCTGGCCAGCGATCGCCGCAGGTCCATTATCGCCTCCGTCAAATATTGCCTGACGACTATCCAACCGCAGGCCGCCATTGACCTTTTCGCTCTCAGCCGAATGACATTCAAAGCAGCGCGCGATCAGCAGGGGGCGAACCTTCTGTTCAAAGAACTCCTGCCCCTGTGTGTCCGGCTGTTGAGCCGTAGGCGACTGGGCATGGATGGGCACCGTCAGCGCACAGAGAGCCCAGCAGATGGTGGTGAGCAAAGTTTTCATAGGCGGGATAGTTAACCAGGTGAGGTGTGATGCCTCATTATTATACACGTTGAGAGGCAGTGATGCTCCGGGTGACTGTAGCCGAAGTCGCCAGACTTTGGACGCGTCACGGATCGACTTCCAATCTCTGGCGAGTCACCTCTCCAAGGCTTCGCCTTGGGGAGGTCGAATCGAGCCATAGCGAGATTCGGGAGGGGTCTGGGTGGCACTGGCTATGCGCAGCATTGCCAGTGCCACCCTAGGGCCTGAGGTAACTTGTTTCCGAAGTCGCCAGACTTTGGACGCGTCACCGATCGATTTCCAATCTCTGGCGAGATCGGCTACAGGGCTTCACCGGCCGAGGTGACGTGATTTTCTCTTCGAAACTTGTAACAGCCATTCAAGTTCGTGGCACTCCTACTTAGGTTTACTCCCCTCCCGTTCTGAAATCTCATCAGTTGGACTGAAATCTATGAGTGCTGCTAGCCAGCTTCGCTTGCGGCGTCGTGTGGGTTTGCGTCGACGTCGGCTGATCGTCGAGCTTCTTGAAAAGCGAATGCTCTTGGACGGCGATCCAATCAATGCGCCGCTAAGTGCTTCACAGCGCCAGGCACTGATCGCAGGTCTAGGCGACGTGGCTTCCTGGACTGCCGCCATGGCCGGTGAGCAGCAGTTGAATTTGCCGTTGGCGATCATAGGTCAATCGATCAACCAGGTTGCTAACCCAGAACAGATGCTCAGTGCGGGTGTCGTTTCGCGATTGAATTCTGGTTCTGCCGGTGCGACCAACACCAATCAATTTGTTGATGCCATTAAGAATCTGGGTGGCACTACCGGTGAGCTCACCATTGGCGTAGACGTAGGCAACGTCAAGGGCGGATTGGTCTCCAGCGCGACTCAGAACGAACTGCAGTTCACGGTAGCGCTCAACGTTACGCGTCAGGCACTGGTGAATACCGAAGTTGACTTGGGGCCGAGCGTCAGTGAACTGGGGTTGTCGCTCGACGCTCCTTTGGCTCTGCCGTTGACCAGCAGCCTGCAGTTTGCGTTGACATTCGGCTTAGACTTGACCGCCGGGCTTTCGAGTGATGAAGCCTTTTTCATTCGACCCTCGATACTGACGCTAGGTAGCTCGATCGATCTGAACAATATTGCAACTACGGCCCGCATTGGTCTGCTTGAGACGCAAATTCCAAGCGGCACTATCGATTTGGATGCGAGTGTCAACGTCAGCTTTACCAATCCCGACGCAGATGGGCTGGGGAACATCACGCTCTCGGAACTCAGCGGCAATGTCCCCGCGGTGGTGGCTTTCCAAACTCCGACTCAAGCCTCGCTGGTTGGCTCGCTGCAGTTCACTGCCCAACTCGGCAGTCAAACGCTGGACGCTTCCACCTTGGGGTCTTCACCTGTGTTGTCGCTGGCATCTGCCAATGTATTCGCTGGCGCTGCACTTATTGTCGGCGCAGGCAACGCCGGCTTTGTTGAACTTGATCAGTTCAAGGACTTGCCTGCCGGTGGACTACTGACTGCTATCGATCGCGCAGGCGGGGCTTTGCAGGAGTTATCACCGGCATTGGATATCAATGCTGGAAGCGGCGGTTTTGGTTACACCGCCTCCCAAGCCAGCCATGTGGTTGATCTGCGAAAAACCTTTGGCACCATCACACGTTCGCTCTTTGATCCGCTAGTAACTGCTGGCAATCCACTCGCGCTGGGCAATCCGCTGATGCTCAGCGGTGATGCCATCTTCACGGTCCGCATCAACGATACCGAACTGGTCAATGTGGTCGTGGTCAGCCAGAGCCAGGCGGTCAACGAACAGATTACGACTTTGGTTAATCGACATCTACCGTTATCCATCAAGCAGCGTATCACCAGCGTGATCGTCACCGATGAAAATAACAATTCATTCTTGGCCTTCAAAGCCCTTGATGCCAATATTAACAAGCTTGAAATTCTATTTGGCAACTTGGGCAACTCGATCCACACCAATCTGGGCTTTGATGCCGGTCAGCAAAGCTTGCCCAGTTACAAGTTCGACAGCCTGCAAGATTTCTTTGCCAAGCTCTCAACACAAACAGGCTTGGTGACGATCGATCCACATTATGATACGACCACCCATCGTTTGTCATTCCGCACGAAAGTAGCCGGCGCGGCGCAGAGTGCCAGTGTACCGTTGGATTTTACAGCCGGTCTTGGTCCGCTGACCTACTTGAATCCATCGCAAGCCAACTTCTCGGTCACGCCGAGCTTCGATGGTCGCCTGGGTGTGCAGTTGGATGGACTGCAAACGATTCTTACCGGCAGTGGTGATGCACCTGCTGATGGTGTGCTTTCAGCCAAAGCGACGTTCAAACTCGCGCTCGATGGCGCGAGTCCCGTTACAGTTACCGTCTTCCGGGACACCAGCAATACGTCGGTAAGTGATTTGGTCAGCGACCTGAATGCGGCTATTGCGTTAACGAATCTAAAGTACAAAGTCGTTGCTGGACAAAGCGGCAACAAATTGACGCTTACCTCTGCCACAGGTAGTGGTCTCGAGGTGACCGCAGTTGCCCTCGATCCAGCTACCACGGAACTGAAACTGCCGGGAGTTGGCAAAGTTGTGCAGTGGAGCAACAGTGTCTCGATTGCGACCGGCGCCGAACTACGATTGCAATCTCTGCTTTCAACGGGCAGTTTAACCGGCGCAGCCAGTTTGGGCATGTTACCTGTAACACTTGCCACTGGTTCAATGAGCATTGCGGCCGATGCTAAAGGGATCCTCAATCAAACGTTGCCATTAAGCGCTGTTGGTCACGCCAACAGTAGTGTGCTCACGCAGCCCGCGCCTATTACATCTCTGAGCGGCAATTTTACGACCAACGTGGCTTCGGGCCTCAGCGTGGCCAATGGCACGGCGGGGTTTACACTTGGCTTAAGCACGCCAGGTCAATGGAATACACGCCTGGTTGCCTTGGCCGATGCACCTACCAATGGACAGTTGACCAGCCCTGCTACGCTGGAGATATTCTGGGGTACCGGTTCACCGGTTCAGTTGGTCGTGCCGGTAGACAATACCAATCAGTCGATTGACGACTTGGTGGCCGACATCAACCAGGCCATCTCGGCCACGCGGCTGGTGGGCGACGTGGTGGCGATGCGTCAGAACAACAAGCTTGCATTGAGCTCGGTCGGCTTCTATGGGCTCAGCGTCAATTCTGCGATCGGCGATGCGGCCGATACACAGTTGCATTTGCGCGGCACGAGTGCAGCACCGGCAATTGGGGCCACGCTGAACAGCATCTTTCAACAGCGTTTGGCACCGATCGCGAACTTTCATCTGCAAGACTTTATCGACAGCATCGGCAACATTGTCGATCTATTCGAAGACGGCCAACTGTTGCATCTGACAACCGATCTACCACTGGTCAATCAGAGCCTGGATGACATTTTGGATATCAGCCAAAAACTGAAGAGCTCGATCGTGAACCTGGCAGACAAGGCGGGATTGTCATTGAAACTGGCGATGCAAGGTGTCGTCAACAATCTAAAGTCAGCCATCATCGCCTTGCCGGCTACGGTGACTAATGCGCAGCGAGCCAATTTGAACGCGATCTATGACGAGCTGCGAATTGCGGCGCAAAACGCGGAGCGCACCGATGTGGCGGCGCCCGTCGATTTAGCGAGTGTCGTTATCGCGGCCATTTCGCCACTGACGTCAGCCGTCAATCAGTTACCGGGCGGAGTGGATCCCACTGCCTTCAACCAGGTGTTAACGCAACTGAGCGGTGCCACGCCATCGCTGCTGCAGCTGGGTGACGCCTTCGCGGCGGCGTTAGGCGTGGGCTCGACGACCAGCACCTTCGCTAATGCTAACACTAACGGCTTTGAACAAGCGCTCAAGGTTCAAACGACCTGGTCAGGCCCCGTTTCGACTGCCTTGCCGTTAACATCGATCAAGATTCCAGGCAACTTTGGCCCACTCGGGTTCGCACCCGGTAGTACCGTAACGATCAATGCCAATCGCGACATCAAGTTCGACTTTGGCTTCAACTTCACTACTGATTCCGCCTTCTTGCTTGACTCCAGTCGCTTCAGTGCCACGGCTAGCTTGGTGCCCAGCGTTCCATCTTATGTTGGCAAGATTGGTGGGGTCGCAGTCAACCTGGGTACACCTGGAGACTCCGCCGCCATGACGCTGCGGACCAGCGGCAATGCCACGCCGGCGCAATTGAATGTTACGCTCAATCCCACCGCCAATCCCAATGACATTGGGAACATCCCGTTTGCTGATGTTGGCAACAGCCTGAACTACAGCGGTGTGAACGCCAAATTTCATGCGCAGTTACCAGTCTATGTCATTGGCAACGACAAAGGCGATGTGACTGTCGACTGGACCGTGCCTGGTGCAAGTCCGATAGCCGCGCCAGTGGTTACGCCTCCCAACGATCTTTCGATCACCCTGGAATCATCGCCGTATGACTTCTCGATTCTGACCGAAGGCATCGACTACTTCATCACGAACCTCAAGTCGCTAGTGCGCGATGAGATCATCGAGAAGTTTCCCTTGGTGGCTGACTCGCTGAACATCGATGTCGGCTTTATCAACGTTCTCGAGAATCAACTCGCAACGGCCGTGCAGTCGGCGATCATTGCCAACCAAGGCCTCGATTCGGCCACTCTGCGAACCTCGCTATTCAATAACATCGAGAGCCTGTTGAGCGCCTACCTGGTGACCGGCACTTTGGGCGTAACGGGCCAGGGCTCGCCTGAGATAACCTTTCGCATGCAAGGCACCGATACCTATCAAGGGGCACTCGATGCGGGCCTGCGCGGTATCAACTTTGAAATCGAGGGCGGTGGGCAAGTCGATATCAACTTCCAGTACGATCTGAAACTGGGATTTGGATTGAGTAAGACTGAAGGCTTCTACTTCATCATTCAACAGGACCCGGTCGTTCCGAACGATCCTCAGTTCAAATTCAATATTTCGACCGAACTGGATGAAGGGAGTGTGATGAGTGGCAAGCTGCTTAACATTCCGGTCATTGCCACGCCAGTCCTGGACGCCAACAACAATAGTCTTACCAAGACCCCGCTAACGCAAGTTGTCGCCACCTTGACCGATCCAGACAACCACCTGTCAATCGATCAAGTTGATTCCGCGCTCTTCCCCGACGAATTCGACATCGTGTTTGGCGCAGCTGGGACGACGGCGAATCTGAATCTGAAGTTGATCGCCGACGACGGTTCAGGTGACTCTGGTATGCCCGATTTTGCCACCGATCTCGTCATGGTCCATTCGTTCCCAGGTTTGGTGGCGCTGGATGATGCGGGCAGCATTCCGCAGGTCACCTTCAACGATATTGGGATCAGTCTGACCTCGACCTTGCAAAAGATCGTCAAACCCATCGTTGACAAAGTCAATGACTATCTGGCTCCGGTGCGACCCATCATCGAAACGTTGGACGAAGAAGTGCCCGTTGTTTCCGATCTCATGGATGGCGCAGGACGCGATCGAGTCACCTGGCTCGATGCGCTACGACTCTTTAGTGACGATCCAGACATCAATGATACGGTCGACACGATGAAGAAAGCAGTCGACCTCATCAAGAGTTTGTTTGAATTGAGCGATCAGATCGACGCCATGTCCTCTACGGCGCGCATCGTGTTTGGTGACTACCAGTTCTTGCCGACCATTGATTTGCGGAACGAGTATCCCAATGGACTTGATCCTTTCACGGTGGGTACCTTTACACCGACACCAGAGTTCACCTCGACCACCGACAGTACGATCTCGCCGGGAGTGCGCGATGCGGACCCAACAATTGGCAGCTTTCTGGGTGACGAACTGCGCGAAGACGGTTTTCGCTTTCCGATATTCGAAGACCCCAAGAATATTCTGTCACTTTTATTTGGCAAAGACATCACCTTTGTAACTTGGGATATTCCACAGTTCAAAGCGGATGCCCGGTCACCGGAACTGTATATCGGCACGATCCCGATAGGTCCCATCCCAGTCAATCTGAATATCGGCTTGTCCTTCGAGATCGAAGCCAACATCGGCATCGGCTTTGACTCACGCGGTTTGCGATCGGATCATCAATTCCTGGATGGATTCTTCTTCGTGGATCGCGGTCGCAATAGTCCCCCGGTTGTCTCGATTGGTGTAGGCGTGTTTGCCAACGCGACTGCTGGCGTGCCTCTAGTGGGTAATGCCGGTATCGAAGGGCAGTTGACTGCCAATTTGGATGCCTATTGGAACAACAACGACGGTGACGACAAATATCATCTGGATGAGCTGGTCGATAATTTCCTGGTGGGACCGCAATGCGTGTTTGATCTCGGAGGACGATTAACGGCCCAGCTGTTCTTCAAGTTGACCGCTTTCGGCTTGAGTTCGACAATTCCGATCACACCTGAAGTGACGCTGTTCGACTGGGATATCTTCTCATGCTCACCGTCAGGTCCGCCTGAGTTAGCGCATGTGGCTACTGCCGGCAATCCAGAATTCGACTACGAAGGTCAACTGATCGCAGCGGGAACATTGATCGTTCATACTGGTGCCTTTGCCCCGATGCGCGATCCCGGCAAGAGTCTCGATAACGACGAGCGGGTGATGGTTTCGCAAGTTGCTCCCGGCATCTTCACGGTGTCAGGCTTTGGGCAAACCAAGCAGTATGGTTCAGCGCTCGCACCTGTTACTGCTATCTACGTCGATGGAGGGCAGGGCAACAATTACATCGACATCGATACCAGCGTCACAGTACCGGCCGAGTTGATCGGGGGCGCGGGCGACGATTACATTCACGGTGGCAGCGGTCCCAATCTTATCGTAGGTCGTGGCGGCTTGGACATTCTGATCGGCGGCAAGCTGAACGATGTGATTGATTCAGGCTCGCTGACTGGACTCTCCGACGCCAAGGTCTATGGTGGTCCCGGCGATGATATTTTCTTGGCCATTGGCGGTATTAATTACATCGATGGCGAAGGAGGCAATGATACGTTGCAGGGTGGTCCCGGGGCCGACATGTTGTTTGGTGGTCGCGATGACGACACCATCTACGGTGGCGGCGGGGCCGATCAGATCTTTGGCGAAGATGGTAACGATACGATTATCGCCCAAGGTAACTCAGGAGTTTACATCGAAGGCGGCAAAGGCGACAACCTGATCACCGGCAGCGATGGCCCTGATCGCATCTATGCATCCAAGCCCAACGCGCTGCCTGGCATTTCGGGAATCAATATCGTTAAAGCCAAGGGTGGCAACGACATTGTCTTTGGAGCCGCCGACAACACGACTCAGATCGATGGCGATGCAGGTGATGACAAACTGTATGGGGGCTCGGCCCTCGATTTGATTCACGCCGGTAGCGGCACCGACCTCATCTACGCTTATGGCGGCGATGATGTCATCTTTGCCGACTCAGGCATTAACACAATTTATGCCGGCACCGGCGACGATCTGATTTACGGCAGCAGCGGCGCGGATGAGCGTCCCCACAATTGGCCCAGCCCCACACCGCCTGGTTTTCAAGCGACCTATGCGGGTTCAGGTACCGATTACATCTATGGCGAAGTCGGCAACGACACGATCTACGGCGGCGTGGCCGGTGGATTGATCGATGGCGGCGCGCATGCGGACTTCCTCTATGGTGGTACGGGTAGTCAATTGCTACACGGTGGCAATGGCGATGACGTCATTCGTACCGGCGATGGCGGTCAAGCTCACTTTGGCGACGCAGGTAATGATTTGCTGGAGCAGTTCGTCGGCGCTTCGCAGACCCTGACTGACTCGACCCTTACTGGTCGCGGCAATCAGGTGTTTGAGACCATCGAGCGCGTCACCTTAAAGGATACTTCGCTTGCGGGCGGTAACTACTTCGATGTCGGTGGCTACCGCGGAGCAGCCACGCTCATCGGTTCGATCTCTTTCACCGATTCAGTGCGTACCGTCATCGACGCAGACATTGTGCTGGCCAACGGCAATTTGACTACATCGCTGGGCGGCAGCTTCTTACTCGATAACATCTCGCACGCCGAACTTAGCGGCGTCAAGCTCGATAACAATTTCGATGTCTCGCTGTGGAGCGGCACTGCGTTACTGACAGGCGGTTTGGGTATCGATCGTGTGACCAGCGTCAATGACGCCAACTTTACCCTGACCGATACGCTGTTAACGCGTTCCAACGGCGGCAGTTTCACGCTCTCGGGCATCAAGGCCGCCACGCTCGGCGGCGGTCCCAGCAACAATACGTTTTTCGCCGCAGGTTTCTCAGGCAATGTATGGATCTACGGTGCAGCGGGCAACGACGATCTCACCGGGGGC
This sequence comes from Rania fehmarnensis, assembly GCF_056494185.1. Classification (NCBI taxonomy): domain Bacteria; kingdom Pseudomonadati; phylum Planctomycetota; class Planctomycetia; order Pirellulales; family Pirellulaceae; genus Rania; species Rania fehmarnensis. The sequence continues at coordinate 5,172,906 of NZ_CM151398.1, read as the reverse complement.
AGTGGCGATGATTATCTCGATGGTGGCATCGGGAACAATACTTTGGCCGGTAACTCAGGCAATGATGTTTTAGTAGCGCTCACTGGCAGCTCCGCGACCATCTCTGGCGGTGCAGGCGATGACGTTATTTACGGCAGCGATTTCAGCGATTCGATCTTCGGAAACGCGGGTCATGATCGCATCTATGGTCGCGGCGGCGCAGATAACATCGTGGGCGGTGATGGCGATGATATCATCGACGCCGGCAGTGGCGATGATAGTGTCAGTGGCGATGCGGGTAGCGATGTAATCTTGGGGGCAGCCGGGAACGATATGCTGTATGCCTTCAATGCTGCAGGTCTTGGCGATGATGGAGTGGTCAACTATTTGTATGGCGACTTCGGTACCGCCGGTAATGAACCTGGATTAGGCGATGATATTCTGCACGCAGGTGTGGGTAGCGATATCAGTTTTGGTGAAGGCGGACTCAATACGTTCACAGGTGGTGGCACTGGCCGGATTCGTCGCGATGGTCCAGGCAGCGGACTACTGCCAACGGAGCCGCCAGCTGAACCCGTTGTGCCCGCACCTGCTAGTTGGCCGCCGACCGTGCCGGGCCAGGTTAGCACCTTGTCCAGCAGTGGCATTACTACCAATGGTCGTTGGACAGAACTGACCGGTTCAGCATCTGGTAGTGGTATCAGCCGTTCACCAGCCGCAGCCCACTCTCCGGCTGTGGCTGTTAGTCCAGCTGGACCATGGGTCGCATGGGTCGATCATCGCAACGGACTGTCACAAATCTATGTGGCTCTGAATACCATTGCTGGATGGCAAGAGTATGCAGGTAGTGCTCACGCTGGTGGTATCAGCCTACTACCCAGCCAACCGGGCACACGGGCCTTGGCACCCAGCATCACCCTTGATGCCGCAGGTCTGCCGATTGTCGCATGGACTGGGGCCAGTGGTGTCAATCACAATATATTCGTAGCCCGCTACGATGCGCTAGCCGACAATGGCAACGGCGCCTGGCTGCCGATGGGCAATTCGCTCGACCTGGGCGGTATTACCGCTAGTGGTCACGCCGAGGACGCATCGATTGTAATGACCAACGACGGGCCAGTCGTCGCCTGGTTGGAAAACGTCGGCGGCATCAAGAACATTTACGCCAAACGTTTCGAGAATGGTAACTGGGTTCCGCTAGGTTCGGGCGGCGCTAGTGGCAGTGGCATTTCCAATTCTAGCGCCTCGATTCAGGAGTTCGCCGTCGCGGCCGATGGTAACAACATCAGCATGGCCTGGACGCAGCCACTGGCAGGTCGTTCGCAAATTTATGCGCGAACTCTGACTGGCAACTCCTGGGTAGCATTAGGTGATTCGATTAGCGGTGATGGTCTGAGTGCTACGCCAGGTTCAGCAACGCAGCCTACGTTGGCGTACTTCGAAAACGGTCAACTGTTGGCAGCCTGGGGCGACGACTCGAGCAGTCACCATGAGATCTACGCAGCCAGGTTCGATGGATCGGGCTGGGTCGACGCCGGCATGGATTCTCGCAGCGGTGGTGGAGTCTCCAACACCCGCGGTGATGCCAACTTGCCGAAACTTGCAGCCCGCGACAATCAAGTCAGCCTGGTATGGCAAGATGATCGTCGAGCTGCCGGTAAAGGCAACTCGGTCGCGCTGTATACCAAGCGTTGGCTAGTCGATCAGTTTTCCGAGGAACTACCAGGTGATGCGCGCGATCGCGGTCTTAGTTCCTTGGTCGGACAACCCGGCACGCACTCCGTGGCGCTGGATGCCGCCGGTCATCCGTTTGTCACATGGAGCGATTCTATCAGCGGGCAGTCGCAGATTTACTTGCAGGTCAACAAGTTTGATCTGGCCACTGTCCACTATGTCAACGACCACGATCCAAACGATAACGCCGAGGCGGCAAATTCGTTTTCCAGTCTTCCAGGTGCCGATAGCAACAACGGTTTAACGCCGCTTACGCCTAAGCGAACGTTACAGAGCGTGTTAAATGATCCAGCCAATCCTATAAATCCAGGCGATGTCATTCTATTGGATGCAGGCGAATACGATGGCACTCAATTAATCGGCAATGCCAAAAGCGGAGTGCTGATCATCGGCGCGACGGCTGAACCAGCCACGATCACCTCGGCTCTGCAGCTGAGTGGTGTGAGCAATGTAACCATTCAAGGCTTGCGAACCACAGCTGGTATTCGCGTAAGCAGCTCCACCAACATAACCTTGCAGGGCAATGAACTGTTTGAGGCCGGCGTTGGCGTGGTAGCCGGTACCAACGTTCGCCTTTTAAACAACGAGTTTTTCGATGCCCAGATCGCGGTGCAGATCAGCGGCAATAGTCAGAATGCAATGGTCGTCAGCAATGTCATCCATGATGGCGACGTGGGGTTCTGGTTGACACGCGGTTCAACCGTCGGCGCCGCCAGCGGTTTGCTGATTCATGACAATCAAACTTGGGGCACCAATATCGGGCTGAAGCTGGATACGACCGCCAGCGGTCAAGTCTACGACAACTTGCTGGAGGACGCTCAGTATGCGTTGTGGTTGTCGGCAACGTTGGATGGCTCGATCTATCGTAACCAAATCAGCAACTCCATCACGGGCGTGCAGTACTCCGTCGCCAATCTGCTCAGCGACAATCACGTTCACAACAACTTCTTTGGGATCGTGACAAACGTGGCTTCGACCAGCAGTGGTCTGGGCTTTTATGGCTCGACGCTGCCCAATCGTATCACAGACAATATTGTCGGCGTGGTGCTGGAGAACGAAGCCGTTATGCAAGGCCAGCATGTGCTGGGTAACAATACTGGAGTCAGCGGCGCTGGTTGGCTGGTAGCCAACGATTTTCAGCATGCCAACTTGATCAGTCGCAATAGCGTAGGGATCGACATAAGTGGCACCGTTCAATTCAATCAGATCGAGAACAACCAGATCGCCATTTTGCCGCGTAGCGGACAATTGATCGCTCATAATGTACTGGTCGATAACGCAGTCGGGCTACAAGTGGTGAGCCAGAGTGATGTGCGTATCTTTGCCAATACATTCGTTTCTGCCAGCGGCACCAATATTAAACTCATCGGGGGCGCCAGCCAGGTAGAAGTTCGCAACAACATCTTGTGGTCCGATACCGGATATGGTCTGTATGTCGATGATGACAGCACGACTGGTTTCATAAGCGACTACAACACTTTTCATGCTGGCCCGGGCGGCAAGCTGATTCACTGGGCGAAAGACTTCTCGGATATTCTGGACTGGCAAGAAGATGTCCATCGCTACGATTTGAACTCGCAAGGCACGACGGTGTTGGATCCACGCGCTGGCAAACCGGCTTTTGTCAGTCGAGCTCTCGGTGACTTCCGCGTGTTCGATCAGTCGGCCCGCTTGCGTCGCACGAGTCCCACGGTCGACGCTGGTGACCTGCGTGCCGACCAGGCCCGCGATCCACAGTGGGTCAACCTGTTAACCAATGCGAGTTTTGAAAACGGCTTGACCGATTGGGTAGTGACTCCGAGCACCAGCAATCTGGGCAGTAGTGCGCCAGCGCCTTACGACGGCGCCAGTTATTTTCGAGCTGGCACCAGTGTTACGACCTCGCTGGAGCAAACCGTCGATTTGATCACTGCCGGATATGTGATCTCCGACATTGATGCACTCAAATATACCGCTTCCTATGGAGCTCGCGTGAGATCCGCGGCTGAAGCACCCTTGGACCAAGGAACGCTGACCGTTACGTACCTGGATTCCGCTGGAAGTGCGCTGGGCGTTCCGCAGGTCTTCGAAGCAACTGGTACGACCGATCGTTGGGAGTTGCTGGGGGGCAAATCTTACTTGCCTGCCCAGACGCGTAAGATACAGTTTCATTTTCAGGCGGTCCGCGCGTCGGGTGCCACCAACGATGTCTTTCTGGATAGCGCCTTTGTCAGCCTGCATCCTCGCACCTCGGGCGTCGATGCTGGTGCGCTCGGTAATACCGACGGTGACATTGACACAGCCGCGCATCTGCGTTTGATTTCACCTGATCTGTACAAGGACTGGGAGAAGGGCAAACCGATCGACATTCGCTGGGACTCGTATGGCAACGTGGTCGGTTCGCCAGTGGCGATCGAGCTGTGGCAAGATACGTTGGCCGGTCCGCAGTTGGTCACGCAAATTGCGACCAGCACGCCCGATGATGGTGCCTTTACGTGGATCGCCGCCAACAGTGGCATCGACTTTGGCACGTATGGCCTGCGCATCCAAGTCAGCCTGGCTGCCAACGAGACGGCCATCGATCGTAGCTCTGAGACCTTTACCGTTCCCGAAAACACGAATACTTACTACGTCAACGATCGTCAGGGTTCAGCCGATTTGGTAACGAGCGAGCTGAGCAATAATCGAGCCACCGGCAAACTAGCCAGCGCGCCCAAACCGTACCCCAATAATATCCTGCGCATCTATACGCTCGGTCCAGCCGATACGCTGACAATCGACACCGGCAACTATGCGCTGCTGAGTCCACTAGTAGTGTCCAACGTTTTGGGCGTGGGAGATGACGAAGGCTTTCTCCTGCAAGGGCCGCCGTCACGCGAAGCCACGCTGAGTCATGCCAATCCCTTTACGCTCGCCCCTGTGTTGGAACTTCTAGACGCAGATCAGATGACCATCAAAAACCTGCAACTGTTGGGCGGCACGATTGGTTTCTACGTTCACGGTGGCAGCACGGGACTCAATGTGGATGATCTGGCAACCAGCCAGGCATCGCAGCGCGGGATGTGGATCACCGACGGCTCCAGCGCGGTCGCGCTGAACAAGTTAACGGTCAATGGCAGCGCCGGACCTGGTTTCAGTATGACCGGTCCGCTCGGCTCGATCACAAACAGTGCGTTTATTCACAACGATGGAGTCGGCCTGGAGTTAATCGATACCGGACCAACCACCATTACCTCCAGTACGATATTCGATAACATCGGCACCAACGCTTACGGCGTGCGGATCGTTAACAACCTGGCCCAGCCAGTGGTGTTTGGCTCCGTGGACGTCACGCCCAACAGTGGCAACGTCGTTCACGACAATACCGGCGGCATCTATGCTCTCGGCGCGGTCATCATTGCGGGTAATACGGTTTACAACCACATTGGTCCGGGGGCCCGGGGTATCAACCTGGAAGGTCTAACGGCCCAGGCAATGCGCAATGTGATTCACCATAACTCGACTGGCATTTTCTCGGTGGGCGGATCGATCATCGAAAATCGCATTTACGCCAATCTCGGCGCCGGCATCGATGTCGATTTCAATCCGGTGATTGCGGGCAATGTGATTTACAGTAACCAAGTTGGTTTGCGCAGCGACTACTCGTTCGGTGGGCAGATCAAGAACAACATCATTTATGACCATGACGTAGCCGGTATCTGGCTCAGCCTGGCAGGTTATGGCGGTATTGCTCCGCAGCTGATCAATAACACGGTGTATCAAGAAGACAGCGACGCCATTCGCCTGGACACAACCACATCTGGGGCGACACTGCGCAATAACACGATCTGGACCGAGGGTGGCATTGGCATCAACGTAGCTGCCGACTCGCAAGCTGGTTTCGTCAGCGACTATAACAATCTGCTGGCCACGGGATTGGGGGCAGTCGCCCGCTGGCAGAACGTCAATCGTACGTCACTGTCGGCATGGCGGACGACGGCTTTCACCGATGCCAATAGTCTCAGTGTTAATCCAAACTTTGTGAATATGTTGGGTTCCGACGGAGTGCCGGGATACTCCACTCCTAACAACGATGGTCGCGATGATGATTTTCATCTGCAGAGCCAATTCGGCAGCTTTCATAGCGTGGCCTTGGCGCCAGTGGCCACCAGTGCCGGCAGTGGCGCCCCAATCATGCTCACGCCAGCAGGCAATCCGGTTGCCGATGCAGTTACTTCTCCACTCATCGATCGCGGTGCGGCTGGTGACAGCCTGGCCGGCGAGCCTGCGCCCAACGGTGGTTACATCAACATCGGCGCCTATGGCGGTACCAGCCAGGCGTCGCTCAGCCCTGCTGACTATATGAAAGTCCTCAGCCCTAATGGCGGCGAAGTCTGGCCGCAAACGCAGACCTTTTCCATCGGCTGGCGTACGCAGGTTAGTGGTGGCGGAAGCGCGACCATGACAATTGACTTGCTGAGCGGCAATACGCCAGTCCTGCAAATTGCCAATAACGCTGCCGATACTGGCCAGTACTCGTGGACCGTGCCAGCCAACTTGCCCGCCGGTGACAACTATCGCATTCGCATTACCCGCAACGACGTGAATTCGATCCTCGACAGCAGCGACTCCGCGTTTTCGATTCCGTTGCCCATTAGCGTCTATTATGTCAACGATAACACGGTGGAAGCGGGAGATATAACTAGCGCCGTGGGCAACAACGCTAACACCGGGCTAAGTCCCGCGGATCCGAAGGCATCGATCAGCGCGGTATTGGCTGCGTTTGCAATGAAGCCGGGTGATAAGATTCTCGTCGACGCGGGCACTTATACGCTCTCGACCGCGCTCGTGCTGGACGCTGCAGCCAGTGGCATCACCATCGAAGGCTATCACGATGCCAACTTCCCATCGCGAGCCACCATCATTGATCGAGCTGCTCCCAGCTTCAACGCGATCGAATTGGTGAACGCCGATAACATCACGCTCGACCATTTAACGATTCGCAACGCCAACAATGGCATCATCGCCAATAGCTCGTCTGATAGCGATCATGTCACTATTAGCCACAGCACCTTCGAATTGAATACTGCCAATCACCTGTTCTTCGATGCGAGTAACGATTTTCTGACTCTGCACGCCAACACGTTCAAGCTGGGCGCGACTTCTTTCGCGGCCCAAATTAGTGGTGCCGACGCGACCATTAGCAGTAATAACTTCAATAGTGCCAACAGCAATGGAACCCTGGGGACCCTTACTGTACGAGGTCCGCGCAGCCAGGTCGTAGGCAACTCATTTGACACGTTGCGCAGTGGTGTGAGAGCCGACAATTTATCGTCGCAACTAGCGGATCGCATCGAAGTCAAGCAGAACAGTTTCAACGCGATGCGCGAGTTTGCGATCTTGGGTTTGAGCAACTCGCAGATTACGGAGAACTTGATCAACAACGCTGAACTGGCGATGCAGGTCTATACCGAAGCTAGTAACAATACGATTCGCAACGGCAACCATGGCATTCAAGCCTTCAATTCCGCCGAGATCCGCGGCAATCGCATCTATCACAATCGCGGCATCGGTTTGTCGCTATTTGCCACGACCAGCACCCGAGACAATCATATCTACGCCAACAACATTGGCATTCAAACCGATCTGTCCTTTGGCGGCTGGGTTGAGAATAACTTCCTGGTCAGCAATGTCGTGGCGGGCATTCAGGTTAACGGTTCTGGGTATAACGGCGAGTCGCCAGTAATCTCAGCCAACACCATCATCCAGCCGATCGGCGATGGAGTCCGTTTGATCGATTCTCGCACTCAGAATGTCTCGGTGCGCAACAACATCATACGAGTCGAATCTGGATATGCCATCAATGTAGATCCGGCAGCAGGCAATAACTTCAGCAGCGACTACAACATTATTGACGTCCAAGGCAGTGGCAAGATCGGTCGCTGGGAGGCAACCGACTTCGTCACGCAGGCAGATTGGTTCTATGAAGTCGGAATGGACCAACACAGCACCTTTGGCGATCCGCAGTTCGTCGATCTGGATGGCCCGGACGATGTTTTGGCATTCAGTCGTGGTATCGGACTCACCACTTCTTATTATGGTAACCCTACACTGGCGGGCGCACCGCTGCTGACCCGCACTGAAACCACAATCGGTTTTAATCTCGGTGGCGGTTCTCCGGTTGTCGGAGTGGTGCCCGTCGATAACTTTAGCGTACGTTACACCGGCTACATCTTTGTGCCTGAAGCTGGTAGCTATACGTTTTATGAAACCGCTGACGATGGCATGCGGCTGTATCTCGACAATTCGCCTACACCGGTCATCGACCAGTGGAATTTCGCCAACAACGCTGAACAGATTTTCAGCACGAGTTTCGCGGCCCCAGGGTGGATACCGATCAAGGTCGAATATCGCGATACGACCGGCGCAGCCAATTTGAATTTCAGTTGGTCGGGGCCTGGTTTTGCCAAACAAGCCATCTACTCCGAGTATCTGAATCCAACGTTGATTCCGAACTTCGGTGACTATGGATTGGACGACAACTTCGCGGTGGCGACAACGTCAGCGGCGATCGATGGTGGTCATCCCAACGATGTCTTTGTGGGTGAGCCGATGCCCAATGGTGGCCGCATCAATATTGGTGCTGGCGGTAACTCCGCGCAAGCGGAGACCAGCCCGTTGCAAGATGTCCAGGTCTTGTCGCCCAATGGCTTGGAGAAGTTTGAGCAAGGTCAGGACGTCACGCTGAGCGTTCGCACCCATGGCTTGCTCCCACAGCAGCCGACCCTCCTGATCAATGCCGGCTCAACAGCCGTGGGTGCATGGACGGCGGGCAACCTATTGATGACCACGGGCACAGTTAGCTTTAGCAACAACGAGCTGGCTAGCGCTGCCATCGATCGAAGCGGTGTGGTGGATCCAATTCCTGAACAGCTCTATCGCAGTTACTTGGGTAGCGGGAACAACATGGGTACCACAGTGCGTTTGGAGTTGCCAGTGGCTGACGGCAACTACTCGATGCGCTTGCATTTCATCGAAGGCTTTTCAAGCACCATCGGCCAGCGACGATTTGATGTCAAGTTGAATGGAGCCGCGGTGCTGGCCAACTACGATATCTTGGCCGCAGCCGGTGGCGTGAAGTTTAAAGCCGTCGCGGAAACCATCAACAACGTCAGTGCCAGCGGCGGAACTGGGATTACGCTTGAGTTGTTGAACGTTTCGGGTAGTCTGCAAGCCCAGATCGCGGCCATCGAGATCTTTACTGCTACACCATTGGGCATAGCTGCGCCGACGATCGCGCTCGACTACAGCAGCACCGGTGGCTTCGTGTGGTTTCCAATTGCAGGTGCAGCCAATGTGCCCGTAGATCGCTGGGGTAACGCAGTCTTCAATTGGTCGATACCCAGCAATCTGCCTGAAGGGCAGAGTTACCGAATTCGTGCCCGCACGACGGCCGCTACCGGCCAGCTCAGCGACGTCTCCGATAGCAATTTTATCGTCGCCAATAGTGGTCACCACTATTATGTCAACGACAACTCGCTGCTAGGAAATGTATTCACCACAGCGCCCGGGAACAACTCGGCCAGTGGCAAGTCGCCGAGTGCACCGCTGGCATCGCTGGCTGCCCTGCTGTCGGCTTACACCTTCGAGGCTGGCGATGTGATTCATGTCGACACCGGCCACTATCAACTGGTGCGCACACTGGTACTGACCAGTCAGCATTCAGGCGTGACCATCGAAGGACCGGCGGGAGCCACAGCTACGCTCGATCGCGACAACGGCGACTTCAATCTGGTCGAACTCCAAAACGCTGACAACATCACTTTCGATCGTCTGAAGTTCCAAGGAGCCAAAGATGTTTTCGCGGCGGGATCTGGTTCCGATAGCGATCATTTAACAGTGCAGAACAGCCTCTTTACCGGTCTTGAAAACTCAGCAGCCAATATTTCTCCAAGCAATGACTATTTTGCGTTTCTGAACAACACGCTGGTAATGGGCTCTCAGAATTACGGAGTCATCGTGCAAGGTGCCGACGCGCTCATTGACGGCAATAGTTTTTCTCTAGGGGGGCTGCTGGGCACGCTGGATGTGCGCGGGGCGCGATCGATAGTAAGCGACAATACCTTTACAGGAGTTCGCAATGGGGTCCTTGTCCAGCCCAACTTTGCCAATGCGGCTGACGGCATCCATGTGGTTGGTAACCAGTTTCAAACGCTTCAGGAATGGGCCGTAAACTCCAACAGTGGCTCCACCCTGATCGAAGACAATACCATCGTGGGCGCGTCGCTGGGGCTGTTAGGTGCCGGCACCTTCCGTCACAACATTGTTCGTGATGGCATCCATGGCATGCAGACCTCTGGCACGGCGCTGGTCGAAGCCAATCGTATCTTCAACAACAGCGGCACAGGCCTGCTGATGGGCAGCACGACAACCACGCTGCACAATCGCATCTACAACAACAATGTGGGTATCCATCTGGACCTGGCGTTCGCGGGCGTTGCCAGTCACAACTATTTGGTAAACAACTCGACGACAGCATTCAAGGTCACCGGCGCGGGCTACAACGGTGGCACGCCGACGATCAGCAATAACACGATTATTCAGCATGTGGGCGACGCCTATCGCGTGTCCGACAATCGTACTCAGAACCTGCTGATTCAGAATAACCTGGTGCAGTTGAGCGGCGGTTATGTCTACAACTTGGATGCAGATGCGGCGCGCGGTTTTGTGTCCGATTACAACTTGATCGATCTACGCGGTGCTGGTCAGATCGCGCTGTGGGAAGGCCAGGCGTTTAGCGATCGATCGGACTGGTACTACGAAGTTGGCATCGACCAGAACTCGCTCTTTGCCGATCCGCAGTTTGTCGACCTGGTTGGCGCGGACGGAAAGCTGGGTTTCAGCTTGGGCGCGGATTATGGAGCCGATGATAATTTTGTAGTGGCCTCGAGTTCGCCGGCTATCGACAACGGGCATCCTCAGTCTGCCTATTATTTGGAGCCCATGCCAAACGGGGCTCGCGTCAACATCGGTGGCTCGGGAAATAGCCCAGCCGCGGAACTGAGCAACCCGTCTAGCGTACAAGTGATCTATCCCAATGGACTGGAGAAGTTCGAACAAGGGCAAGCGGTCGCAATCAGCGTCAACACAGCCGGGCTGGCCGTGTTGCAGCCACAATTGTTAATTAATGCGGGTCCTGTTGCAGAGGGCCGCTGGGAAGCCAGCCCCAGATATTTGAGCGCTGGTTCCACAAGTTCGATTAACAACGAATTCACTTCCGCCACGATCGATCGCTCGGCAATGACCGATACGATTAACGAACTGTTTTATCGCAGCTACAACAGTGCCATTAGTGGCGTTGGCAATAAGCTGCAACTGGATTTGCCTGTGTCCGCAGGCACCTACTCGGTGCGTTTGCATTTCATCGAAGGCATTTTCAGCGCAGCCAACTCGCGAAGATTTGATGTCAAGCTGAACGGGGCCACTGTGCTGGCCAACTACGATATCTATGCCGCTGCGGGTGCCAAATTCAAAGCAGTTGCCGAAACCATCGGCAATGTAGTGGCCACTGGCGACACTGGCATCACATTGGAACTGATCAATTTAACCAGTTCCCCCGCCCAGATTGCAGCGATCGAGATCTTCGAAGTCACCCCGCAAGGCAGCTCTACACCAAACATGGCTCTGCAGGTATCCAGCAATGGCGGTGCGACCTGGCAGCCCATGGCCGGCGCAGATGCTGTGCCTGTCGATCGTTGGGGTTTGGCCAATTTCCAATGGCAAGTGCCCGCCGATGCAATGCTCGGGGCTCAATACCAAGTGCGGGCCGTGGCGCAAACATCCGCGGGACTCGTTCAGGATGCATCGAACGCCAACTTCCTGATTGCCAACAGCGGGACCAACTACTTTGTCAGTCCCAGCGGCAACAATCTAAACAGTGGCAAGTCGCTGGCTGATCCCGTGCGATCGCTCAGCGGCCTATTGGATGCATACGACCTGGATGCTGGGGATGTGGTCACGGTATTGGGTGGCAACTATCGCACATGGCGTAACATAAGCGTCGGGTCGAATGATTCGGGTGTTACGATCCAAGCGGCTTTAGATAGCCCCGCGGTCATAACACGCGGCAATACTAGTGGCGGCACCAGCGTCTTTCACTTCAAGGGCGGCGATGATGTTACGCTTTTTGGCCTGCACCTAACCGGTGCCGAAAATGGCTTGCGGGCCGAAGACAATAGCGCTTCATTTGGTAACCAGGTTATTCAGAGCCAACTCTTCGCCAACGCCAATGCCGGCGCATTCTTAGGCTCTGGCAGCGATAACTGGCAGTTTATCGAAAACCAGTTGTTCGGTATCCCTGGCGGCCCGGCGGCCGATGACCAGAGCTACGGCATCTTCTTCAACTTCAATACGCTTAGCTCAGGCGTGCAAATTGTCGGTAACGAGATCTACGATCATTTCAATACAGGCATCTTCGGGCCGAGCGTTCATACGCTGATCGATGGCAACGATATTCACGGGAACAAAATTGGAATCGCGGCTGCCTTCACGGTCGCGGGTAATCCACTTCCGTTGGTGATCGAGGACAACGAGGTACACGACAATCGTGATCAAGGACTAGTGATCAATTCCAATGCAGCCCTGGTTACGGGCAATCGAATTTTTGGTCACAGTGGAATAGGTGACACGGGTTTGATCGCACAAGGTGGAGCTCAAGTCGCGCAGAATTCGATCTTCGAAAACTATAACGGGGTCAGCATCCATTCGACGTCTGGGGCGGCTACGACAACGCTGACCGATAATCGCATCTACGGCAATAGCGCGGTCGGGGTGATTGCCGATGGTGTGGCCATGGTGGATGGCAATTACATCTACTCCAATTCGATTGGCGTGCAAGGCATCACCAATTTCGCGGGCCAAATTTCCAGCAATGTCATTTATGCCAACTCCAATCGTGGCGTCTCGCTGCAGAATTTCAATATTACCGGCCAGGCGCAAATCATCAACAACACGGTTTATCAACCGGTCGGCGATGCCATGCGCTTGGATAGTTCAGCCCGCAACAATTTGGTACTGAACAATATTATCTGGGTGCAGTCCGGAGTGGGCTTGTATGTCGCGGACAACAGTCAAGTTGGTTTCCAGAGCGATTACAACTTGTTCCAAGTAGGGCCGGGTGTCAATGCGCACACGGGCTTTTGGGCTGGCGCCAATCGCCAGACGTTAGCCAATTGGCAAACTGCGTCAGCTCGCGACCTGAACAGCCTGGCGGGTGATCCGGGGCTGGTCGACATCAACGGGGCCGACAACATACTTGGGTATGTGGTCACGCCCTCGGGTGCAGTCAACGGCGGCGTCGATGATAACTTCTATCGTATGCGCAATTCGCCAGCTATCGATCGTGGTAGTTCGTGGTTGGGCACTCTGGAAGACATCGAAGGCTTTGCGCGAGTGGATGATCCAGGCACAATCGATCAAGGAGGACCGCGATATGTTCAAGCTTCGCAAGCACCCACTCTGTTTGGTCCGGCAGCGTTAGGTGTCGCGCAGAACTGGCATGGCGGCGATGAAGCCTGGTCCTTGGCTTTGCCGTTCAACTTCGACTTCTTCGGTGCTACTTACAACTCCGTATGGGTTTCGTCGAATGGCTTGCTGCAGTTCGGAAGTAATTTGGATGCGGCCATTGCCAGTAACAGCGACTTCGGGCTGCTGGCTCAGCCACGCATCGCTGGCCTGTGGGACGATTTGTCGACGCTAGGGGCAGGTGATGATATCTTCGTCGACGCCTCGATTGCCAATCAGCTTACGATTCGCTGGAACGCCACCCATCAAGTGACGTTGGGTGACGTACAGTTTGCGGTGACACTTTTGGCAGACGGTAGTTTCCGCTTCCATTATGGCAGCGGCAATGCAGGGCTGACTCCAACGGTGGGTGCAGGTGCTCCGGCAGCGACCACGCCGCGTTTGTCGATGTATAACGGTCTGGCCAACCTGGATAGTGTGAGCACGGTCACAATGGCACCGCTGGCCGATCCAGGACCGCAGTGGGCATCCTCGGTTGTCGCCTTCAGTTCGCAGCGCTCCACGACCAATTGGTCAGCCGCTCAGGCCTTAGGCGTACCGAACACCAATTCGTATGGCGATCTCACAACCGCCTGGTCACCACTATCGCAGAATGGCACCAGCGAATTCATCACTGTAGCCTATGCTACACCTGTGTTGGCCAATGGCGTGACGATCCGCGAAACATTTGGCAACGGTTTCGTCACACAGATTGAACTGCTGGATGTCGACGGTCAGTACCACACGATATGGACTGGTGTAGATTCCAGCTCCGTTGGTACTCCGGTCAATTTTTCAGTCGACTTTGAACAGACTACCTACCTGGTTCAAGGTGTTCGCGTCAGCGTCAATACCGATGCCACTGCCGTGCGCGAGCAGATCGATGCAATTCAACTGCGTGGTGTGGTGGGCTTGCAATACAGCGAAGTCAGCGGGGCATCCAGTGGCTTCTACGCCTACCAGACTCAGGGCACCGCGACCAATTGGCGGGCCGACGATAGTTTCTGGCAGCTGAATTTGCCGTTCAGCTTCCCGTACTACGGCATCAACTATTCGAGTGTCTGGGTATCTTCCAACGGACTATTGCAGCTTGGTAGTACGACCGCTTTGCAAGATAGCAGTAACACCCCGGCCGAGCTCCAGCAGCTGGTACGCATCGCACCGCTGTGGGATGACCTGACCACCGGTGGCACTGCGGATAACATCTTTACCGACAACAGTGTGGTCGGGCAAACCACGATTCGCTGGAATGCCACCAATAAGGCTGACAGCAGTGACGTGAATTTTGCAGTGACTTTGGGTATCGATGGCCAGATTTGGTTCCAATACGGACCGGGCAACAAGAACCTGACGCCGACGGTTGGCATCTCTCGCGGTAACAATCGCGATGTACATCTGGTTTCTGGGTACGATGCTGTAAACAATATCCCCGGAACACAGACCATAACCTTCCCGCTTGTACCGGGAATCACCGATATCGGTGCGTATGAGTTTCGCGGAAATAGTTTGGATGTAACGCCGCCGATTGTCGTTGGCACGTCACCCACGATCATCCAGATCGGTGGCGTGGTCAGTCAGTCGCTCAGCAGTTTTGCGCTGCAATTCAGCGAAGAGATCAATCCGATTGACGCTCGTTCGCCAGCGGCTTATCAACTGCGGTATGCTGGAGCTGACGACATCTTTGACAATGCAGACGATCTGATTTACCCGCTGCGTCCTCAATATGCTGCGGGTCAGAACACTGTCCAGTTGGAAATCGGCAGTTTGGATGGAGGCAGTGGAATAGCCACGTTGCCTGTCGGACAGTTTCGATTGACCGTCTTAGGAAGTACCGATACGTCAATTTACGATTTGGCGGGCAATCGCTTCGATGGCAACACAGACTTGGTGGCTGGCGGCAACTATGTGCGGACATTCAAGGTTATCGACAATGTCGCGCCGCAATTGCTTGGCTCCAATCCGCTACCGAGTATCGCGTCCAACATTAGTGATGGGTTGAACACGGGCATCAAGGTCGCTGATCTGATTCTCAATCAAGTGCTGGACGTAGATGGCCCGGGTGCCGGCATTGCGATCGTGAGCGTGGGGAGCGCCGCAGGTGCCTGGCAATACGCGTTGGATGGAAGCAACTTCTTGCCGGTCAGTACAGCGTTGAGCGACGGTCATCGACTCTTGTTAGCGGCTGATGCTGATACGCGACTAAGATTTGTGCCGTTGCCTGGTACGAGCGGGTTAGTAAACGATTTGGTGTACCATGCATGGGATGCGGCGGACGAGTTGGCTGAAGGCACCGTGGTCTCGTCACTGAATCTATTGGCTAACTCGCTGAGCGCGACGACAACTCAAGCGTCCATTCAGGTCACGGCACCTGCTTTGCCGAGCCTAAGTGTAGCTGCCAGCGCAGTAACAGGAGATGTACTGGCGCAGATCGGCAACACGGGTGGCTGGACAAGCACGGATCCCGACTCGCTGGTACTGTCAGCTTCGGTTGGAACCATTACCAAGCAGTCTGGTGGTACATGGAGTTGGAGTTACACGCCATCGGCTGCAAGTGCCGACTTGGTGGTGACGGTTACGGCGCAAGACAGTGTGGGTCAATCGACGGTTTCATTTGCGCTAACGGCCTTGGTCAATGTGAGTGGACGTTTCGTTTACTACAAGGGCTCTAGTTTTGCTCAGGGTGGTGCCAATGTCGCGGCGGCATTGGATACTTCGAAGATTCTGGCTCGTTCTGGTCCGACACCTCTGACGCTAGGTTACGCGAACCTGGTCAATACAACGCGAGGTATTAATGGTATCGTCTTGGATGTGGCTGGCCTGAGTAGCAGTTCGCTATCAAGTGACGACTTTATCTTTCGGATGAGCCCGACCGGCACGTTCAACTCGGCCGCAAATCCGCCGTCGAGTTGGGAGAATGCTCCCTGGCCCACTGTGGTGCATGTGACTACTGGCAGCCAAGTCACGGCTGCTCGTGTGCGTCTGGAGTGGCCTGATAATGCAATTGCCAATCGGTGGTTGCAGATAGCTGTCAGAGCCAACTCGAATACTGGTCTGGCCTCTCCGGCAGTGTTTTATTTGGGACACTTGCAAGGAGAAATCAATGGTCAGATCGTGGGAGGTTCTTACGTGGTCAGCAATGCCGACCTGGCGCAGCTGCCGCCCATTGGCGGAGGCCAGGTAGCGGTAACCAGTCCGCGCGACATCGACAAAAATGGCTTTGTGCTCAACTCCGACGGTGTGGCAGTCAAGCAGTCGATTAATTTGCTCAGGGCTTTACGGAACATAACCATTCCGGCAGCCGGCAGCGCAGCGGAAGGTGCAACCGAAGCCGGCGGCGGCGGGGCTGCGACAAGGCTGAGACAAAATGCATCGCCAATTTTTGCTGGAGGCGCTACCTCTGTACACTTGACCACACAGCCCGATTCAAGCATGCTGCTGGCTGTGCCCAAAGGTGACCTGTCAGATACCGAACCAGGACACACGCTGCTCCCAGCCTCGGCTGGCCAGTTATCGATGGCTGATTCATTCAACAAGCCGGAAGGCGAGGGAAGTGGATTAGTCTCGGACGAGTTTGAGCGGATTGATCAGTACTTTGCCAACTATGAACCACTGCGTGATTTGAAATGAAAACGATGTTACGAAAACTGCTTGCGGTTCTGACTGTTAGCATGTTGAGCATGGGCCTAAGCTCGCTAGCCCGGGCTGAGTTTGTGATCTTTACGCTCGAGCAAGTGGGTGGAGAAATCTCGATTCCCCTGGGATCGACTGCTCAATTTCGAGTCTTGATACGTTCCGAGACGGCTCCACTGACGAATTTGGATGGCGTCGACTTCAACGTGGGCGCTGACGACGATGGGGTGGTATTCGATTCGGGTATGCGTACCGCAGGTGGCCAATTTACGGCGGCCGGCACCTTGGGCTTTGGTGGCTTTTCAATCGCGCCAACCTCCTCGTATTTAGCGTTTAGTGGTACCAACTATCCTGTGACGTTACCTACGACTGATGTCGAGATCGCCAACTTCGTGCTCGATACCACCGGTGGAACAGCTGGCACTTACAATATGACGCTCACCAATGCCTTTGCTATTGATGCGGACTTCCAAGCAGTTGGTATCAAATATTGGAATAACACTGGGATCTTGCCGTATACGATTACGCCAGTGCCCGAGCCGAGCCTGCTGGCCCTGGCGGCCTTAGGACTGGTTGGCCTCAAACTGCGCCGAAGAAAGCCTTTGGAGTGCGGTGCCGTCGGCACCGCTTTGATGTAAGCGAAGTCTCCAGTCGCAGCCTGAGTTTCTCTGAAAACCTTCCTACACCACCTTCCTCCACCACCTTCCCCGGGACCTGTGTCCGTTCTTCATAACGGTGTTTGGCTCAGCAGGAGCATTCGCCCTCCCCGCGCTGCGCAACGCCTGCATCACTGATGTGAGCGTAGTCTCATGCCGCAGCCAGAGTTTCTCTGAAATCCTTCCTCCACCACCTTCCCCGGGACCTATGTCCGTTCTTCATAACGGTGTTTGGCTCAGCAGGAGCATTCGCCCTCCCCGCGCTGATCTGCTTGTTTGGCACCACCGGCCGAGATATAAAGCTTTGCTGCGCGTTCCCGCACTTACTCTGCAAAGGTATACACCGTGGTCCGTCAATTCCTGGTTCTCATGATGTGCCTGGCAGTCGTAGAGACTCTGACGGCGCAGGAGATTGCTTACTTTCGTCATGATCATGGTGTGGTCGGTGACGATCAGCGGTTACCGGATGATTTGTCCAAAGCCAAATTGTTGTGGCGAACGGAATTGCCTCCCGGTCATTCGACACCTTGCGTGTGTGGTCCATTGGCCATCGTCACCACGTGGCAAGCGGAAGAGAAGCAGTTGGAGACGGTGGCGGTGGATCGAGCCACCGGGGCGATTCGCTGGCGACAGCCTGTACCGACCGAGTCGATCGAAGCGGTGCATCAAAGCGGCAGTCCCGCGACTTCTTCGCCGGCTTGCAATGGCCAGCAGGTCTTCTCATTCTTCGGTAGTTATGGATTGTTATGTTACGACATGGAAGGCAAACTGCTGTGGGATAAGAAGCTCGGTCCTTTCCAAGATGAATTTGGCGCGGCCAGTTCGCCGGTGCTGGTCGATAACCTGGTAATCCTCAACGAAGATCACGATATCGACAGTTTCATTATTGCGATCGACCAGTCGACCGGTGAAACCAAGTGGCGCACAGCTCGTGAAGAATCGACTCGCAGCTACTCGACGCCAATTATCTTGCAGCGTGATGGCCGCAAAGAGATCTTGGTGGCTGGTTCGCTGCAGCTGACTGCGTACGATGTGGCAACTGGTGAAAAGGTATGGTGGTTCAATGGACTGTCGCGCATCGTGGATTCAACTCCGGTTATTCGCGATGGCCTGATCTATTTGGCCACTTGGACACCCGGCGGTGATAAGGGGGAACGCATTGCCATGGAACCTTTCGCCGAGGCGCTCAAGAACTATGACAAGAACTCTGACGGCGCCATAACGCAGGACGAATTGCCTGCCGGCGGTCCAGTTCTAGATCGCTTCTTTCGCATCGATCTCAATCAGAATCAGAAACTCGAACAAGATGAATGGCAGCGGCAAGCCAGTGTCTTTGAACGAGCTCAGAATATCGCCGTGGCGTTGGAACCCGGCACCAGCGGATCACTGGCACCTCAATATGTGCGCTGGAGTTATGATCGAGCCTTGCCCATCGTGCCCAGTTCGGTTGTGTACGCTGGCACCATGACCATGGTCAAAGATTCCGGAATCATCACCATCCTGGACAGTTCCAGCGGCAAGCCGCTACAACAACTACGAGCAGAAGGACGCGGCAACTATTTCGCTTCGTTGCTAGCGGGTGACCATAAAGTTTTTATGCTTAGCGAAAGCGGAGTATTGACTGTACTGAAAGCCGGTGCGTCTGGCGAGATCTTGTCCTCGCATGATTTCAAAGAGCGAGTTATGGCATCGCCAGTCGCTAAAGCGGGTGTGCTTTACATTCGCACCGATGCCGCCCTCTATGCGTATGGTTTATAAACCAAGCCAACGGCGTTAGCCGCGGTTTTCCACCGCTTGCTTGCAAGGTGACGTAGGGCGGATTCAGCTTGGCATGTTGGAATTGCCGCACACAGGCTGGAAGCCTATGCCACACATTCCGCTACTGCGTTTTAGAATTCGGCGGAACCTGGGGTTCGGGGGAAGGGAATGCAGTCGCGGATGTTGGTCATGCCGGTGACCCACTGGACGACGCGCTCCAGTCCCAATCCGAAACCACTGTGAGGCACGGTGCCGAAACGCCGCAGGTCGATGTACCACCAATAATCTTGCTCGTGCAAATCCATCTCTTTCATGCGAGCCAGCAGCACATCGAGTCGCTCTTCGCGTTGGCTGCCGCCGATGATTTCGCCTACGCCGGGAACCAGCACATCCATCGCCGCGACGGTTCGTCCGTCATCATTGCAACGCATGTAGAAGGGCTTGATCGAGCGTGGATAGTTGTACAGGATCAGCGGACCTTTAATGTGTTGCTCGGTCAAGTAACGTTCATGTTCGGCCTGCAGATCGCAACCCCAAGTGCACGGATATTCAAACGTTTGACCCGACTTGGCCAAGATGTCGACAGCTTCGGTATACGTCAAATGTTCAAACGGTTTATTCAGCACTGCCGAAAGGGACGCAGTTAGGCCAGGCTGGATACGTTCGTCGAAGAACGCCATATCTTCCGAGCACTTGCTGAGAATGTCGCTCAACAGTCGCTGAATAAAGCGTTCGGCCAGGCCCATGTTGTCGGAAAGTTCGAAAAACGCAGCTTCAGGTTCGATCATCCAGAACTCTGCCAGGTGTCGACTGGTGTTACTGTTTTCAGCGCGGAAGGTCGGACCGAAGGTGTAAACCTTTCCCAGTGCCGTAGCGTAGATCTCGCCTTCAAGCTGTCCAGAGACTGTCAAGTAAGCCGACTTGCCGAAGAAATCTTGTTCGAAGTCGATCTTGCCATCTTTCAGCGGGAGCTTGTCGAGCGGCAAGGTGGTAACGCGGAACATTTGTCCAGCACCTTCGCAATCGCTGGCGGTGATGATCGGCGTGTTGAGATAGAAAAAGCCTTCGTCTTGAAAAAACTGATGCGTGCTCATACTGAGTTGATTGCGCACGCGGGCCAGGGCACCAAAGGAATTGGTACGCGGGCGCAGGTGAGCCCACTCGCGAAGTTTTTCGAAGGTGTGCCGTTTCTTTTGAAGCGGATACTCTTGCGGGTCCGCTATGCCGATCACACGCACGGAACTGGCCGCCAACTCCGTGGCCTGCCCGGCCCCTTGGCTCGGTTTCAGTTGGCCACTGCATACGATCGACGAACCAACCGACAAGTTGGCAATGTCGGTGGCGTAGTTGGGCAGAGCAGCTTCGGCGATCACTTGCAAGTTGGCAAGCGAACTACCATCGTTGACTTCGATGAAGCTGAATCCGCCTTTGCTGTCGCGGCGCGTACGCACCCAACCACGAACTTCGATCTCCTGGCCAATGTGTTGCGGATCGCGGGCCGCCAGCACGCTAATCCATTTCGCTTGGCTCGTTCCAGTGCTCTCAGCTTGGCTCATCAATGTCCCTTTTCTACCAAGTATCGTTCTGCGTCCAGCGCAGCCATACATCCGGTGCCAGCCGAGGTGATGGCTTGCCGATAGTAATCATCGGCCACGTCGCCAGCCGCGTAAACGCCTTCGACGCTGGTGACGGTGCGGAATGGTTGAGCCCACTGAATATATCCGTTGGGCTTCATGGCTACCTGGCCTTTGAGGAAATCGGTGTTGGGCGTATGACCGATGGCCACAAACATGCCACCCACTTGCAGCTGGCTGACCGTTTTATCGACGGTGTTGCGCAGTTTGAGGCCGGTAACTTGCTTGCCGTCGCCCAGCACTTCTTCGACCTGGCTGTTCCAGACCATTTTAATCTTGGGATGGTTCAACGCGCGTTCTTGCATGATTTGCGATGCGCGCAATTCGTGTCGGCGGTGAATTAAGTAGATGGTGTCGGCATTTTTTAGGTTCGCCAAATAGGTGGCTTCTTCGACCGCCGAGTCTCCACCACCGATCACAGCCAGCGGTTTAGAGCGGTAAATGGGCAAGGCACCATCGCATACTGCGCACGCGCTGACGCCTTTGTTCTTGTACGTGTTTTCGGATTCCAAGCCCAGATAGTTGGCTCGTGCGCCCGTGGCGATGATGACTGTGTGCGATTTTACCGCATCGCCATTGGCGGGTTTAATCGTGAAAGGACGCGAGGAAAAGTCCACTTCGACCACATCGTCACTGATCACGCGGGTACCGAAGTTCAGCGCCTGCTGCTTCATCAGTTCCATCAATTCGACGCCCTGCACTGCATAGTGGGGCTGACCGTCGCGAACGTGACCAGCCGGCGCCGGTGGCAGATTCCAATGCCGATCTTTGTCGACCGCGCTTTCGACAAACGCGCGGATGTTGCCGGCCGGAAAGCCTGCGTAGTTCTCGACTTCGGTCGTAAATGCCAATTGGCCCAGCGGAATCATCTCAGGCTTGACCGTTCCCTCAAAGAGCATCGGATGCAGGCTGGCGCGCGCCGCATAGATGGCTGCCGACCAACCAGCCGGACCGCTACCAATGATCACCGTCCGTTCAACTTCACTCATCACCCACCAACTTCCTTACTCAAACGCTGGCACACGAAAACTAACTGCCGAATTATAGGAGCGGAGGCAAGAGCCCGGTAGTCCGGCTAAGCGGTAGGCGTTAGTCTCCTTGGAGTGCGGTGCCATTTGGCACCGCTTTGATGTCAGCGAAGTCTCCAGCCGCAGCCGGAGTCACCCTGGACGTCCGCATCACCTAGTTCGTGCTGGCTGCGGTACAGTTTGGTTATTACCTCAAAGCTACGGCTACGCCGCAGCACTCCAAGGAGTGCGGTGCCTGAGGCACCGCTTTGATGTAAGTAAAGTCTACGCTGCAGCCTGAGGTCCGCATCACCTAGTCCGTACAGGCCGCGGTACAGATTGGTTATTACATCAAAGCTACGGCTGCGCCCCAGCACTCCAAAAACCGGGGCTACTAACGCCCTCGGCTTAGTGTCCACCGTCTGGCGACGGTGGCTACTTATGAGTAGCCCACGGGCAGGTCGATGCCTTCTTGCTCGAGGCATTCGGCGCCGAGCCAATCTTCTTGAAGGCCGAGCCAAACGAGCAGGCCTTTTTGAGCGTGCATGCGATTGCCAGCCTGTATGACGATCGCGCTTTGCTGGCTGTCAATCACTTCGTCGGTGATTTCTTCGCCGCGGCGCGCGGGCAAGCAATGCAGGATGCGAGCTTTGTTGGGCGCATGACGCATCAGAGTCGCGTTGAGTTGAAACGGCGCAAAGATCGACTTGCGTTTGGCAGCCTCTTGCTCTTGACCCATACTGGTCCAGACATCGGTGTATACGAAATCAGCTTCGGCCAGCGCCACTTTCGCTTCGGTAAATTGTTCGATGTCGGCTTGCGGATAGCTCTGACGAATCTTCTTGATCCAGTTCTCGTCCATGTAATACTCGCGTGGCCCAAGCAAGCGAAAGCGCATGCCAACCATACTGGCTGCCAGCGCCAGGGAGCGAGCCACATTGTTGCCATCGCCCACAAACGCCATGGTCCGACCGGCCAGAGGACCGGCCAACTCTTGCATGGTCAGCACGTCTGCCAAAGCCTGGCAAGGATGGGACAAGTCGGTCAGGCCATTGATGATGGGGACACAATCGTAACTGGCGAGGTCTTCAACTGCATTGTGTTTTTTCGCGCGACAGACAATCACATCAGCGTATTCAGCCAGCACTCGGATGAAATCACCGGTGGCTTCGCGACTCTGCCAGCCAACTTCTTGTCCCAAAAACATGGCCGCACCGCCCAGTTGCAGAATGCCGGCTTCGAAGCTGACGCGCGTGCGCAAACTGGGTTTCTCGAACAGCATGGCTAACACACGGCGAGCCAGCCAGGGCGGACGACGACCGGCAACCAGCAGTTGTTTGATCTGCTGACTAAGCGACAGGACCGTATGCAACTCCTGTTGACTGATCTCAAACAGGGTGAGCAGATGACGCACTTTATTGAATTCCCCCGACCACCAACAAAATAACGCACCGGTCCCACACTCAGGCTCTCACGACGTCGGATGCCAGTCTCGGAGAGACTGGCCTACGTGGTTGGACGTGAGTGAAGGATCGATGCGATGGTGTACTTTTGGGTTGCGCGTGGCCCGTAAACTAGTCACGGGCGATGCGATCTTGTTAACTTGAAAGGGTTGAAAATAACTGGGTTGAGGTGACGGTGTCAAGCTCTGCCGGGATTTTCGAGCATTTCGCGCATGGCTTGTTTTGCAGTTTGGATAGCTTCGGGCAACTTTTCCGGCTGCTTTCCGCCAGCCTGAGCTAAATCGGGTTTTCCACCGCCGCCACCACCAACCACCGGGGCGACTCGACTTATCCACGTGCCCGCGGACATGCCTCGGTCGACCAAGGCTCGGCTAATGCCGGCCACCAACAGCACTTTGTCATCGCCTTCGCGACTGGCCAATAGCACAGCCACTGGCGACGCGCTCTGCTTGCGAATCTGATCGATCCACTGGCGCATCAGGTTGGGCGTAGCCCCACTGGTCTCGACCACAATCACCGAAGTACCACTGACCTGTTCGGCCTGTTCCATCAAGCTGCTGGCCGACACATCGCCAGTGCTTGTTAGCCGACCGGCTTGATCGGTCAATTTATCGAGTTCTTGTCGCAGCGCGCCCAAGCGTGTGGCAATCTCTTGCGGAGCGACATTCAGCAGTCTCGCAATATCGCGCAAAGTCGCCCGCTGGGCTGCGTAGTCAGTCAGAGCAATTGGCTGACCACCCGTGGACGGGCCGGTTTCGCCGCCGCTGCCACCGCCGGCCAACTGCTTCTTGAGATCGCGAACGCGTTTGAGCAACGCTCGAGTTTCGGTGGCCAACTTGGCTGGTACGGTACCGAGCACCTGAGCGGCCTGGCCTAAAATTTCTTCAACTTGCTGGCGATGTTCCGCGGCCCGCACGCCAGTCAGGGCGACCACGCGACGCGTGCCCGATGATACGCTCTCTTCTGCGATGACTTCGAATTCTTGAACCTGATTGGTGTTGGTCAAGTGCGTGCCACCACACAACTCTTTGGAGAACTCGCCCATCGACACCATGCGCACCGGGTCGACGTATTTTTCGCCGAACAGCATCATCGCGCCGGCCTTGCGAGCTTCGCTGAGAGGGATTTGCTGCCAAGAGATCGGCGCCGCTTCTTTCACTCGCAAGTTGACGATGCGTTCCAGTTCATCGACCTGTGCATCGCTGAGCGCCGCTTGGTTGGTAAAATCGAAACGCAACCAATCCGCATCGACCTTACTGCCTTGCTGCTGAGCATGCGCACCAATGCTGGTCTGCAGAGCGTGATGCAACAAGTGTGTAGCCGAGTGAGCCCGAGCGATAGCAGTGCGACGGTTGACATCGACACGCGCGGTTACCTTCTGACCTTCTTTCAATTCGCCAGAGACCACGCGACCTTCGTGAACGATCAGTTCGCCCACGCGTTTGGTATCTTGTACTTCAAACTTTGTGTCACCGCTAACGATCTCGCCAGTGTCGCCAACTTGACCGCCGCCTTCGGCATAAAATGGCGAACGGTCCAGCACCAAGCGCACTAGTTGATTTGCGTCGCCCCCAGCCGACAGACGTCCTAGCAGGCGATCATTATCTTTGGGACCGACGATGATGCCCTTCAGCTCCGCAGAGGCTTCAATCGAGTCGTAACCCAAGAAATCGGTGCGTAATAGCGCCTCTTTGAGCGTTTCGATCGGCCCGGTTTGGAACAGTTCGCGTTGATCGCCACCACTGATACGCTCGTGTTCGTGCATGGCTTCGCGATAGCCGTCCCAGTCGAACGTCAAGTTGCGTTCAGCAGCGATCGTCTGGAATAGCTCGGGTGGTACACCGTAGGTTTGATACAGATTGGCCGCTTCGCGACCGTCGACCATCACGCGATCGCTCGTGGACATCGAATCGAAGACCGACTCGATACGATTCAGACCAGCATCAATGGTGGAGAAGAAGTCGGCTTCTTCGCGTTTGATTACATCAGTGACGCGCGAAATGGTTTCACCCAACTCTGGATAGCAACCCTTCATTGCCTCGGCGACCGCGGGTACCAATTGGTGCAGGAACGGTGCGCGCATGCCCATTTGATGGCCATCCAGCACCGCGCGACGCAACAAGCGTTTGATAACGTAACGCGCCTTCTTCGGTCCAGGGATTACGTTTTCGTGAACCGCAAAGGTACAAGCGCGAACGTGATCGGTAATACGTCGCAGGCGGCGACCATTATCGCTTTCATATTCATACCGTTTGGAACAAACTTCGGCAGCCGCTTGCACGATCGGAAACAAGATGTCGATATGAAAGTTGCTGGGGACGTTCTGCAACACACTGGCGGTGCGTTCCAAGCCCATACCCGTATCAATGTTCTTACTTGGCAATGGACGAAGATTATTGGGAGGCGCGCCAACGCGATTGAACTGGGTGAACACCAGATTCCAGATTTCGACCGACTTGCCGTTGTCCAGCTGGAAATAAATCTCGCTGCAAGGGCCGCACACACCATCAGGTCCTTGGCTGGGCGCGCTGGCTGGCCAGAAGTTTTCATCTTCTTCCATCCGCGAGATACGCGTAAATGGCAGACCGATCTTCTCATGCCAGAAGTTGGCCGCTTCGTCATCATCTTTGTAGACCGTCACGCTTAAGCGTTGAGGATCGATGCCCAGCCACTTCTTGCTGGTTAGAAATTCCCAAGCCCAAGTGATCGCTTCGGGCTTGAAGTAATCACCAAAGCTGAAATTGCCGAGCATCTCGAAGAAGGTATGGTGATAAGCGGTGCGCCCGACGTTATCAATGTCGCCAGTTCGCAAACATTTTTGGCAAGTGGTTGCGCGGGTGAACTCCAGTTTGACCTTGCCCAGGAAGTGATCCTTGAACTGGTTCATGCCGGCAGGCGTAAAGAGTACGGAAGGATCCCACGTTGGCACCAGCACATCGCTCGGTTGCCGCGTGTGCCCTTGAGATTGAAAGTAGGAAAGGTATTTTTCGCGTAGTTCGTCCGTTTTCATCGTTATCCGTCCTTGCCGTCCGTCATTATGGAGATCGTGGCTGTCGATCGCGTAGGTTAAGAAAAGTTGCCAATTGTAGCGTCGATATTAAAAAACGCCTATTCCGCTTCCTGCGTTTGGTTTTTCCCGGAAATCCCGGCCACCGGGTGGTAAAGAAGGTTTAGAATTGGCGGTTAACGCCTTCGGCCTCAATTAGAATGAAGATAGGGCCGCTCGAAATGTCCCACCCGCTCATCCCACCAACCCGACCTCTGGCACATGCAATATCTCAGACACCGGCCCCAAAAACTGGTTCGTTCTTCATTTGTTAGCTTCCAATCCAAGGCAACAGGCATCCTGCAGTGGCGATCCGCAGTGGCATTTTGGTGTATCGCGCTAGCGGCCGGTTGCCAACACTCGGCCCCTGAACCGGTCGCCAAACTGGAAGTCGCCCCTGAACCGCTGAAGGCTGAAGTCACCACCGTGGATCTGCAGTCGTGGCCAGCAGTGATTCGTTGCCAAGGCAGCCTGGTGGCGGACGATCAAACCGTGCTCGGTTCGCGAGTGGCCGGCCTGGTCAGCGACACGCTGGTGGATGTTGGTGATCATGTTCAAGCAGGTCAATTGTTGGTCTCCTTGGACGATACTGAATTCAAACTGCAACTAGAAGCCGCCGAAGCCGCACTGCTACAGGCTCGGGCTCTTATAGGCCTGAAACCCGGCGATCCGATTTCGAAACTCGATCCGCAAAACTCGCCGCCGGTTCGCGAATCCCGCGCTACACTGGAAGACGCCCGCGGTCGCCGAGAAAGATGGCAGCAGCTGCGAAGTCAAAATGCGGTTACTGAAGAGGAGCTGCAAACGCTGCTGGCCGCCGAGAAAGTGGCAGAAGCTAGATATGCGTCGGCCGTCAATGGTGTGAACAGCAATATCGCTCAAGTTGCCGTGCGCACGGCAGAAGTCGATCAGGCCAAACAGCGCATCCGCGATTCGCAAATCGTCGCCCCGTTTGCCGGTGCAGTTCAACAACGCTCGGTTGCCCGCGGCACCTTTGTGCAGATTGGCAATCCACTGCTGATGCTGGTTCGATTGGACGCCTTGCGTTTTCGAGGCACCGTGCCTGAGCGCGCAGCCACCAGCCTCAAGATTGGCCAGCATGTGCGTTTGCTGATCGAATCGATCGATGCGCCCGTTGATGCTGAGATCACGCGTATCAATCCGGCCCTGGACATGGCCAGCCGTTCACTGACCTTCGAAGCTTTACTGGATAATAAGGCCGGCACTCTCAAACCTGGTCTATTTGCCGAAGCGGAAGTGACCATCGACCCACATGCACGAGCGATCGTTATTCACGAATCTTCGCTGGTCGAATTTGCTGGCTCGCAAAAGATTTGGAAAGTCGTCGAGGGCTCGGCCAAGGAACAGATCGTTCGCCCTGGTCGTCGTCACAACAAGCTGGTCGAGATTCTCGAGGGCTTGAACGTCGGCGAGCAAATTTTGGTCGACGGATCACTCGGTCGAGTCGCCCAAGTCATACCTGCCAGTGGTGAAAACACCAAGCTAACTGCCGCCAAAGAATACGCGGCTCCGTAGCAGCCACAAACGGACAGACACACACCTGGCGGCCACAGGCCACACAATTGGGAGCGCTGTTGTAGATGTATTGGTTAGCCGAAGTATGTGTGCGCCGGCCGGTGTTTGCGTTGATGTTGATCGCAGCCTTGCTGGTGGCCGGAGTGGTCGCCTTTCCAAAGCTGGGCGTGGATCGTTATCCCAGCATGGACATGCCCACCATCACCGTGCGCACGACTTATCCAGGGGCCGCTTCGGTCGAAGTCGAAGCTGAGGTCTCGCAAGTGCTCGAAGACGCCGTGGCGACAGTCGCCGGGATTGAGGAACTGCGATCGATATCCTCCGATGGTAGTTCGCTGCTGCTGGTCACATTCAATCTCAACCGCAACTTTGATGCGGCGGTCCAAGACGTACGCGACGCGGTCTCTGGCGTTTTGAATCGCTTGCCGACCACAGTCGATCCACCCATCATTCAGAAGCAGGATACCGACTCTTCACCGGTAATGTCGCTGGCTGTATCTGGACCGCGCACATCTTCCGAACTGTACATGTTGGCCGATCGATACGTCAAGAACGTGATCGAGAGCGCGCCGGGTGTTGGCCAGGTCACGATCTCGGGTTCAGCCGATCGAGCCGTGCAAGTCAATATCGATGCGCGGCGGCTGGCCGCTCATCAGCTGTCGATCTTGCAAGTGCGCGAAGCCTTACAAAGGCAAAATGTCGAAGTACCAGGAGGCCGCGTCGATGAGGGACTCCGCGAGCGCTCGCTCCGCACGCTGGGACGAGTGACCTACGCGCGAAATTTTCCAGACTTAGTGGTCAGCAGCGGCAATCATGCCACGATCCGCTTGAGCGACCTGGGCGACGTTCAAGATGCAACCAAGGAAGTTCGTACCATTGCTCGCCTGAACGGCGCACCGGCTGTGGTCTTGCAAGTGCAACGACAATCAGGCGAGAACACAGTGCGCGTGATCGAGGCGGTCAAAGCACGCTTGCCACGCAGTGAAACACTGTTGCCCGATGATGTAAAGGTGGCTGTCATCCAGGATCAATCGCGCTACATCTTGGCCGCGCTGCATGAGATCGAAGGCCATTTGGTTTTGGGCAGCATCCTCGCATGTTTGACTGTGCTGCTGTTTATGCGTTCGTGGCGCTCGACCTTTATCGCGGCCGTAGCCATTCCTACTTCGATCATCGCTACCTTCGCGTTTATGAAGTTGTTCAACTTCACTCTCAACAACGTAACCATGTTGGCTTTGGTGCTGATGGTGGGCGTGGTGATCGATGATGCTATCGTGGTGCTAGAGAACGTTTTCCGCTGTATCGAAGAGGAAGGTCTGGATCCCTTTACCGCTTCGATTCAAGGCACACGCGAAATTGGTCTGGCGGTATTATCGACTACGATTTCGCTGGTCATCGTCTTTCTACCGGTCTCGTTTTTATCCAGCATTACGGGGCGGATGCTGTTTCAATTCGGCGTCACTGCTACCGTGGCCATTCTGGTATCGATGTTTGTCAGTTTTACACTGACGCCGATGATGTGCAGTCGTTTGCTGCGCAGCGTACCCAAGACGGGCGAAGCTGCGCAGGCTGCCAAGTCGCGCGGCGGATTTTATGCCTGGATCGAAGCTTTCTACCTCTGGTGTTTGCGACTATCGCTGCGTTATCGACCGCTGGTTATGCTGCTTTCAGTCGCGGTTATCGCTAGCAATTTTTGGTTATACACGTGGGTCAAGCAAGATTACATTCCCACGAAC
This sequence comes from Rania fehmarnensis, assembly GCF_056494185.1. Classification (NCBI taxonomy): domain Bacteria; kingdom Pseudomonadati; phylum Planctomycetota; class Planctomycetia; order Pirellulales; family Pirellulaceae; genus Rania; species Rania fehmarnensis. Next base: position 5,143,207 of record NZ_CM151398.1, on the reverse strand, counting down.
GTGGATGAATCGGAATTCGAAGTCAGTTTGTCTGCCGGTGAAGGCACAAATCTGGTTTCGATGAACGAATGTATGTCTCGGGCCGAAGAGCTGCTCAAGCAAGTTGACGGAGTTGAGACGCTCTTGACCACGGTGGGCACACGCGGCTTTGGTGGCGTGAACCGCGGCGACATCTATGTGCGATTGGAAGATATCGACCAGCGCAGTTTTTCTCCCTCGCGATTTGTACGTGGACTATTCAAGGGTGATCCGGGCGAAGCGTTTCGCGGCAACTATACTCAGCGTCAAAAGATGGACGAGATTCGCCAGCTGGTCAAACAGATTTCCGGCGTGCGTGCTTCGGTCCGCAATTTAACCTCACTGCGCACCGGTGCGCCCGTCGATATTGACTTCTCGATCACTGGTACGGATGTGCAGCAACTGTCGGAGTTCAGCGAGAAACTGCGACAGAAGGCGTTGGCCCTGCCGGGTATCGTCGATTTGGACACGACGTTGCGCTTGGACAAACCAGAAATGTTGGCCCGCATTGATCGTGAAAGAGCCGCAGCCCTGGGTATCGACGCTCAGGAGATCGCCGATACGCTGCGCATCGCGGTGGGTGGTGACGATCGGGTATCGCGCTACCGCGACCTGTCGGTCGATGATGCTTACGATGTTGAACTACGCTTGGTCGGCGTTGATCGCCGGGACATCGAATCCATTTCGCAGCTTTATGTGCGGGCCCGACCGAGTCTGTCGAGCGAACCTAGCGCGGGTACTCAAGGGACCTCGCTCGCACCACCGGCGACCGCCTTGTCGCGCATTGACAACGTGGTCCAGTTTGAGTTTGGTAATTCGATTGCCCGCATCGATCGACTGGACCGCCAGCGCATGGTCGCAGTGCGGGCCAACGTCGCGCCAGGCTTTGCGTTGGCCGACCGCATCGATGCCATGCAAGCGGCGGCTCGCGATATTGGCTTGCCTCCCGGATTTGAGACGCGTGTGATGGGGCGCGGACGCGAGTTGGAACGCACCCTATCGGACTTTACCTGGACCTTCGCGCTGTCGTTTGTGTTCATGTATATCGTGCTGGCTGCGCAGTTTGAGAACATGGTGCATCCGATCACGATCTTGTTGTCGTTGCCACTGGCGGTGCCATTTGGACTGATCAGTCTGTACTGGGGTGGTGAGACATTGAATCTCTATTCGGCGCTAGGCATCCTGGTGCTCTTTGGCGTGGTCAAAAAAGCTTCGATCTTGCAGATCGATCACACCAATAATCTGCGCGCCAAGGGCATGGATCGTACAGCCGCGACCATCCTGGCCAACCGCGATCGCTTGCGACCAATTCTGATGACGACCATTTCGTTTGTCGCGGGGTTGTTACCGCTCCTGATTGCCACAGGTCCTGGAGCGGAAGAGCGACGTTCGATTGCTGTGCTGGTAGTAGGCGGGCAAACGCTCTCGCTGCTGCTAACATTACTGGCCGTGCCAGTCATTTATACCTACTTAGATGATTTGGGAGCTTGGATGCTGAAGTTCGGGGTTACGCGACCTGCTCAGCCAACCTGCGACGTAGCCGAAGTCGCAACGTAGCCGATCTCGCCAGAGATTGGATGAATCAAACGTAACGCTTCCAAAGTCTGGCGACTTCGGCTACGGAGCTTTCCCTTAGCTGGCAAGCGATCTACAATATGTGGCAGGCCTTCCTACCTTTCCTAAAGAGCTGACCCCGCCTTATGCAGCCGCATCAAAATCCCGCTTTTGGACTTACGCGCCGCGAGATGCTCACTCGCTCGGGCATGGGCTTTGGTGCCCTGGCGTTGCAACAGTTGTTGGCTGAAAACCTGGCCGCTGAGACTCCATCGGCCGCTGGTGGTGGTTTAGGTGTCAATCCGTTGGCGTCTCGCCCACCGCATTTTGCCGCCAAGGCCAAACACGTAATTCACATCTTCGCCAATGGCGGACCCAGTCACGTCGATACCTTCGACCCCAAGCCGTCCATTGCCAAATACGCTGGCCAGCCGATGCCCGGCGAAACGCCCCGCACGGAACGCAAAACGGGTGCTCTGTATCCCTCGCCGTTCAAGTTCCGCAAATATGGCGAAAGCGGTATCGAAGTCAGCGAGCTGTTCGAGAAGACCGCTGCGCATATCGATGACATGTGTGTTATCCGCTCGATGCACGCGGACGTACCCAATCACGAACCATCGCTGTTATTGATGAACTGTGGCGAGCCGCGATTGGTGCGACCGAGCATGGGATCATGGTTGACCTATGGACTAGGCACCGAGAATCAAAACTTGCCCGCTTTTATCGCCATGTGTCCAGGTGGATATCCAATTCAAGAATCGCAGAATTGGCAAGCAGGATTCTTACCTGGTATCTTCCAAGGCACCTATATCGACACCCAGCATGAGTCGATCGACAAACTGATCGAGTACATCACCAACGAACGGATCAGTACAGCGGATCAGCGCCGGCAACTGGACTTTGTGCAGCGCATGAATCGTCGTCATCAAGCGGCTCGCGATGCCGATCCTCAATTGGAAGCTCGGATTCAATCCTTCGAGCTGGCCTACCGCATGCAGCATGAAGCAGCTGAAGTGTTCGATGTCGCTCGCGAGCCACAGCATGTGCTGGACGCTTATGGACCAGGCGTTCACGCTCGGCAACTACTGGTAGCCCGGCGCATGATTGAACACGGCGTGCGCTACGTTCAAGTCTGGCACGGCGAAGGTCAGCCTTGGGACAATCACGACGATATAGAAGTAAACCATCGCCGCCTGGCCAAGCAATGCGATCAACCGATCGCGGCTCTGCTGGCCGACCTCAAGCAGCGTGGCATGCTCGAGGAAACGTTGGTGATCTGGGGTGGTGAGTTCGGCCGCACACCCACAGTTGAGCTGCCAAAGGAAGGCAGCAATGCGGGTAAGGTCAACGGACGCGACCACAACCACTGGGGCTTTTCTATGTGGTTAGCCGGTGGCGGAGTTCGAGGAGGTTATGTACATGGTGGCACTGATGAATTCGGTTTCAAAGCCATCGAGAATCGCATGCACGTTCACGATCTCCATGCCACGCTGTTGCAACTGCTCGGCTTCGATCACGAACGCTTCACCTATCGCTACGCCGGTCGCGACTTTCGCTTGACTGATCTCTACGGACGAGTCGTTAAAGAGTTGATTGCCTAAGCGCCGTCAACTCCACCGCGCAGCTGGGGGAGGTCGCCGACGCGGCGTTCAGCCGTCGTCGGCGGGAGGGGGCAGTGCGCTGGGCAAGACTCCTGCTGTACTAACCACCTGCACTGCCCAGACCCCTCCCGAATCTCGCGAAGCCTCGATTCGACCTCCCCAAGGCAAAGCCTTGGAGAGGTGACCGTCACCTCCCCCGCGCAGCGGGGGAGGTCGCAGACGAGGCGTTTAGCCTTCGTCTGCGGGAGGGGGCACTGCGCTGGGCAAGACTCCTGCGGTACTAACCATCTGCACTCCCAGACCCCTCCCGAATCTCGCAAAGCCTCGATTCGACCTCCCCAAGTCAAAGCCTTGGAGAGGTGACCGTCACCTCCACCGCGCCGCGGGGGAGGTCGCCGACGCGGCGTTCAGCCGTCGTCGGCGGGAGGGGGCAGTGCGCTAGGCAAGACTCCCGCGGTATTAACCACCTCTACTTCCCAGACCCCTCCCGAATCTCGCAAAGCCTCGATTCGACCTCCCCAAGGCAAAGCCTTGGAGAGGTGACGGTCACCTCCACCGCGCAGCGGGGGAGGTCGCCGACGAGGCGTTTAGCCTTCGTCGGCGGGAGGGGGCAGTGCGCTAGGCAAGACTCCCGCGGTAATAATCACCTCTACTTCCCCGACCCCTCCCGAATCTCGCAAAGCCTCGATTCGACCTCCCCAAGGCGAAGCCTTGGAGAGGTGACGTCGGGCGCTTTGATATATGATGACCGCTGGCTAGAATCTTAGGCCACAACATACTCTGGGGAGCATCGATTATGAATGCTGAGCAACAGGTGGATCGTCGGCGAATGATTTCATCGACACTGGGTGCCGCGGCCGCATCGAGCGTATTAAGTTTTATGAACGAGACTACCTTGAAATCAACTGCAGCTGAACAAACTTCGAATCGCAAAGGTCACATTCGTCAGTCGGTCATGGGCTGGTGCTTCAAACCGATGCCAGCTGCAGAATTGGCTGCCGCCGGCAAGCGTCTGGGGTTGGTGGGGATGGAAGGCATCGATCCGAAAGATTTTCCAGCCGCCAAAGCTGCGGGGCTCGAGATTTCGCTGGTCAATAGCCACGGATTCGTCGAAGGTACTTGCAATCCCGAACATCATGCCAAAGTCGAAAAGATCCTCCGCGAGTCGATCGACCTGGCCGTCAAATATGATGCTAAGAGTGTTATTACCTTCACCGGTATGCGCGTTCCCAACATGAGTGAACAAGCGGCCAAGCAGCACTGTATCGATTCATGGAAACGCGTGATCGGCTACGCCGAACAACATAAGATCACGCTGTGTCTGGAGCATCTCAACAGCCGCGATGACTCGCATCCGATGAAAGGCCACCCAGGTTACTTCGGTGACGATGTCGATTTGTGCGTGGACCTGGTGAAAGCTATGGACTCACCTTACTTCAAGCTGTTGTTTGATGTTTATCACGTGCAGATCATGAACGGCGATGTCATTCGTCGCATTCGCCAATACCATCCGTACATTGGCCACTATCACGTCGCCGGGAATCCTGGTCGCGGTGAACTGGATGACACCCAAGAGATCAACTATCCGCCGATCATGAAAGCCATTCTAGAAACCGGCTACACCGGCTATGTGGCTCAAGAGTTTATCCCAACCTGGCAAGACCACCTGGCCGCCCTCGATCACGCCATCGGTGTCTGCGACGTGTAGTGATCTCTGTGGCATAGGCTTCCAGCCTGTGTGGTTTACGAGAAGACCACAGGCTGGAAGCCTATGCCACAAATGAAAACACAGGCTGGAAGCCTATGCCACACGAGAAGAACACAGGCTGGAAGCCTATGCCACAATGTCATTCGGTCGGGAAAAGGGGATGATCTTCGCCTTTGCCTTTGATAGGCTTCATGTTCACATGTTGAAAGCCCTTAGGGGTTACGCAGCGACCGCGCGACGTGCGGATGATTAGTTCGGTGCGCAACAGAAAGGGCTCTACTTCGTCGACTAAGGTATCCGACGATATGTTCATGGTATTGGCGATGGCTTCGATGCCTGTTGGTCCACCTTGAAAAACGCGAATGAGCGTTTCGATGTAACGTCGATCCTGACGATCCAAGCCAATGTGATCGATACCGGTCATCTTCAGCGCGGCTTGGGCAATGGTCATGTCGACGTGCCCGTTGGCTTTGCTGAGCGCGTAGTCGCGCACCCACAGCAGTCGAGTATTGGCGACGCGTGGCGTGCCGCGGCTGCGACGAGAAATCTCCAAAGCCGCATCCGCGTCGAGGCTGACATTCAGCTTGCTGGCGTTGCGCGTGAGAATCTCCGTCAATTCTTCAACGGTGTAGAAGCCCAAATGTTGGCGAATCTGAAAGCGATCTCGCAGCGGCCCGCTGAGCATACCGGCTCGGGTCGTCGCACCGATCAGCGTGAAGGGTCGCAATTGCAGATTTAGCGTCCGCGCATTGACACCTTCGCCCAACACAATGTCGATTCGAAAATCTTCCATGGCGGTGTACAGATACTCTTCGACCGCTTTGGGCAAACGATGGATTTCGTCGATGAACAGTACCGAACCATCTTCTAGGTTGGTGAGATACGGCACAATATCTTTGGGAGCTTTTAGTCCGGGGCCGCTGGCCATCTGGACGCTAACGCCCATCTCGCGCGGAATGCAGGTAGCAAAGGTGGTCTTGCCCAGCCCTGGCGGGCCGTCGAACAAGATATGCCCCAGCGGATCACCACGCTTGCGAGCTGCATCGATCGCAATATCCAAGACTTCGACCACCTCGCGCTGGCCAACCATCTCCGCGATTCGCTTGGGGCGCAGGACAACTTGTTGTTCCGGCTCCGGACCACTTTCTTCAGGTTGAACAATCGATTCGCGAGCCACTTCTATAGTCGTCCTTGCTGAATTCCACTTTCGTCGCACTCAAACCCCGTAGCGGAAGCCGTCAAGGCTTTCGACGCGCACGAAACTCTTGACGAGTTCCGCTACCAGGCTTACGTCGTGCACGAAACTCTTGACGAGTTCCGCTACAGCCACTTCCGCATTTCTCGCATTTTACCAGTTTTCGTACTTGGCTCGAAAGGGCAAACTAGCCAATCCTGGCGGTGGTTCCAAGGGCTAAGACGGATTATTCTTACGGCGGACCACAAGCTAATCGGCTTTGAACCTGTCATCTCGTCCGAGAATTCCATGTCCAAGAAGTTTAGGCTGCGGCAAGTGTTGGCTGGCTTCGAGCAGCTCGAATCACGTCGCCTGTTGACCGTAGAAATCGAACCCAACAATACTCTCGCTACAGCGACCGTATTCCCAGCCGGCGAGACACTAGAAGGTCGCGTGTCAACTCTGGGCGACGTTGATCACTTCAAAATTTCCTTGACGCAAGGTCAACAGCTCTCGATCGACACGACCAACGTTCGAGATGCTCGATTTGCGCCCACGCTACCGCCGCCCATTGATCTACTGGATAGCAGTGGCAACCTGTTATCGACTTCCAGCGATGGACGTACTGTGCAATTGGTGGCGCCCAAGGCGGGCGACTATTTCGCGCGCATGGTTTCCAGCAGCGGTTTTGGCAAGTTCACTGATAGTTATGCCATGCGCTCGGTCGTCACCAATTTCAATGGCGTCAGCGAAGCCGAACCCAATAACGCGCCGTCACAAGCCACACCGGCAACTTCGGGCGTTCACTTTCGTGGCGATCTGGCCAACAGCGATGCGTCCGATATGTACAGTCTAACGCTAACCGCAGGTGCGACCGTAGTGGTCGACTTCGCCGGCTTGACGGCCAGCAATCCAGGGGTACGGCTACTGAATGCGGGCGGCTTCGTCGTTGCCAGCGGGCTGGATGGACTGGGCCTGGTTACACAGGCCCCGACCAGCGGCGTCTTTTATGTTGAAGTTGTAGCGAATGGTTCTAGCGGTGCCACCGGCCAATACGTGGGTGTTGTCAGTGGCTATACCACGGCCGTTTCGCTCCCGGAAGCGGGTAACAGTTTTGACCATCCCACTAAGTGGGACTTTCCGTTACAGGATACAATGCAAGTTGCCGGCATAATTAGTGGGCCAGGCGACTTGGATGTCTACCAGTTTGAGATCACCTCCAATTCGAATTTGAATTTCGATCTATCGCCGACCAGTAGTGATGCGATCTCGGGACAGAACAAGGTGTTGGCCTGGAGCAATCAGTTTGGGCAACTAATCGCTTATTCGACGACTGGCACGCTAGATATCTTGCGGGCCCATGGGCTTTCGCCGGGCACGTACTTCTTAACGGTATCGGCCACCAGCGAAATAGGTTGGGGAGCTTATGCGCTGCAGGTGTCGAGCATCCAGTTCTTTGCCGACCAACGCGATATTCCGCTGCACTTCATCGACTTCGACAAGCAGCAACCTAGCCATCAAGGCTTTACATGGGTCAATGCTTACGCAGTGCCGACTGCGGTACCGTTTATCGTCGGGATGACCGATGCGCGTTATGACATGTACGACACCGACATTACTTTGCAGCGGCCGGCGGCTGGTCCAGAGTTGGTCACCAGTGGCTACGGCGACTTTGGTGATATGGGCGCCGGTGGTTGGGGCGGTGGGTATTTTGGCCAGCGACGCAGCTCTGGCAGCACCGCCAATTCCGCACAGGAAACCTCATGGACTTCACTCTCTTACAACTCAGTTGAAGTGCTGACGCACGAGTTTGGGCATGCCACTGGTATGCCCCATGCGCGATCCCTCACTGGGTTGATGGGCTATGAAAACACGAACGAACTGTTGCCGATCGGCAGTAGTTTTCCATTCATCGGCACCGATTCGCGCCGGCCAGATACCTTCATCGTTAACGAGCGCAACTATCTCGACTGGTCATTGCAATCGGGCAGCCAGGTGTTCGGCGTCGAACCCAATGAGACTTTGGCGTCGGCTCAACCGCTCGATGCCAATCTGTTGGAAATGGGTGTTGACATGGTAACTCAACCGCAGCTGGACGCGGGCTTGCGGCCCAATCACATCATGTCTGGCGACTTCAATAACGATGGCCGTCCCGATGTGGTCGTGGCTGCGGTGGATTCGAACGACGTGCGCGTCTTCTTGGGCAACGGTGCTGGCGGCCTGACGCTCCGCAGCACCACGCCGGTAGAAGATCTGAACTTCTGGGAAGAGTCGCTGGCGGTGGGCGACTTCAACGGCGATGCGAGAACCGATGTGGCCGTGATAAGTCGCTCGAGCAGTCGCGTGGGGATCATGCTGGCGGCGGCCGATGGCAGTTTGCCCGCGCCTACCTGGTTGGACACGTCCAGTGCTCCACATTCGATCACAGCGGGTGATTTGAATCGCGATGGACGCATCGATCTGGTCATAGGTGGTGTGCTCAATGTCACTGCGCACTTGGGCAATGGTAATGGTACCTTTAGTACACCACGCTCGACAAGTATCGCGGCGTATCCACATTCGTTGACGCTCGTCGATTTTAACAGTGATGGCCACCTGGACGTAGCCACGGCCAACAACGATGTTGGGGTTAGCGTGTTGATGGGTGATGGTAGCGGAGGCTTCGGCGCACCGACGATGCTCAGCGGCGCTACTTCTATGCGCGGCATCGCCAGCGGAGATTTTAATGGCGATGGCCAGCCTGATATGGCCGCCGTCAATCGCACTAGCCACGACGTGTGGATCTATCTCAATCAAGGGGCTGGTACGTTTGGTGCGCCCACGAAGTTTGCTGGCCACCGCGAAGGCGAGTCCATTGTGGTCAGTGACATCAACCACGACGGTCACCTGGATTTGATTAGCGGTGGTTTCTGGGTGTCACTGGTGGCTATGTTAGGAAACGGCGATGGAACGTTTGGTCGGCCTATCACGCTCGAAGGCGGCGGGGACTCTGAGGCCTCGGCAGTTGTTGTCGACCTCAATGGCGATGGTCGGCAGGACATCGTCACGGCTAACTATTTTTCTGATCAAATCAGCGCCATGCTCATGCAGCCTGATAACCTGCGTAACAATCGGCTGGTCGTCTTCGGCGAGATCACTGGTCCTACAGACTACGATGTGTACTCGCTACAAGTAAAGGCCGGTGAAACGTATACGTTCGATATCGAAGCTGCCGAGTTTCAAACGACGCTTGATGCGATTATTCAACTCTATAGTTCAACCGGTACCTTACTCGTCAGCTCCACGGGCGGCATTGATCGCGACAGCGGCATCGATTCGTTCGATCCCTATTTGACATATACCGTCACCAGCCAGGACGCGATACGCATCCAGGTCAGTGGCCAACGCAGTTCGATTGGCCAATATCGCTTGAAGCTGACACCATCGACTGCCTACGCCATTGATCCTCCGCGGGTACTGGCAGCCTTGCCCGATAATGGTGCCTCGATCGATGGGACTAACGAACTGGTGTTCTTTTTCGATCACTTGATCGACTCGGCCACCATCAATAGCAGCAGCGTTATCGTCCGTGGACAAAACACAGGCGTGCGCTCAGGCACCGCCAGGTTCAACGTCATGGACTCGACGCTGGTCTGGTCCAGCAGCACGCGTCTGGGGCCTGACACCTATACGGTCACACTTTCAGGCGGCGCTAGCGGTCTGAAAGACCTGCGCGGCAATGCCCTGGACGGTGAGGTGGCTGCGGGCTTCCAGTTCCCGTCGATATCGGGCAATGGTGTCGCTGGTGGCGACTTCGTGACCAGCTTTACTGTGACCGCGGTGGACTCAACCGCGGCTAGTGTGGTGTTCAGCAGTTACACGCGTCATCCGTACCAGAGCGGCCAGTTTCGCATCTTCACTAGCGACCACCTCTCGATCGCTTCGCTAGAGTCCACCACCTTTACGCTGCGCGGCGCAGGCCCTGACCAATCATTCGATACCAGCGATGATCGCTTGCAAGCTTTGAACCTGGTCATCGACAAAATTGTGCACAACCAATTTCGATTTTTCGATCTGTTTACAGCTGGTATCCCCGACCCTGATCAGTATCGCATCGATGCCACCGTCCTGGATGCGGGTGGGAACGCGGTGCCGATTTCGCAGCGATTCAACGTGGGAGTGACTGTTCCTGAAAACGCACTGTTTGCCGATGCTGGGCTGACGCAGAGCGGACTGACTGGCACCTATATCAATCGCAGTTTACGCGCGGAGACCGCGCAGGCCGACTGGCGGACGACGCAGGCGGTGGCCGGGACGCGAGTTGATCCCAACATCGCATTTAATCAAGACAGCTGGGGCACAAGATCTTCAGTGGGCGTGACAGGCGGCAGTGACGCAAACTGGGACAACTTCTCAACCCAATGGGATGGCTGGATACGTATCGATGTCGATGGCACGCGGCTGCAGACGCAGAGCGATGACGGCAGCCGCATGTGGATCGACGTCAACAACGATGGCACTTTCAGCGCGACCAGCACCGAGTTCTTCAACAACAACTATGGTGTTGAGTTGCTCCAGAAGCTCCCGGGAACATTAAGTGGCCCTTTGCCCAAAGGTACCTATCGTATTCGCCTGCAATACGAGACCACCGCTGGCTCCAATGACATGGTGCTCGAATGGCTGACCCCAGATCGGTCCGGAGTGGATGCGGGCTATGGTCATGGTCCAGCCATCACCGGTGTGAATATACTCAACGGCTCTGTCGTGAGTGGAGAAGTAGGTAAACGCATCGAAGTCACCTTTAGCGGGGCCATTGATCCGGCCACGTTGACCGAGTCGGCGTTCTGGTTGCAATACTCGCGCAATGGTGACTTCACCAACACACTTTTGTCGGTGGGCGACATCGATGAGAACATTGAGTGGGATGCCATCAGGCACAAAGCCGTCTTCGAAGCGGGACGTCTCGAAAACGGCTATTACATGTTTGAAGTGTTCAGTGGTGGCACGACGGGTATCCGATCCACCAGCGGAGTGCCGCTGGACGGCGAATTCTTGAGTACTACGATCCTGGGTAACACGAATGTCCCAGGGTTGTATCAATCTCCCTCGGGCGACGGTTTACCGGGCGGTAACTTTCGCACGATGTTCGTGGTAGGTGACGCCGCTCTGCAGTTCCGCCTGAATCCAGAATCGATTTCAGAAGCCGGCGGCATGGCAGTGGCAACTCTCACACGCGTAAATGCTGCGGATATTTCGCAACCACTGGTCGTAACGCTCACCAATCCCAGTCCTGGAACCGTTTCCGTTCCAGCATCCGTGACCATTCCTGCAGGCCAGTTATCAATCACGTTCACTATCACTGCTGTTGACAATAATATCCTCGACAGCGACCGCATCGTGCGGATCACGGCCAGCGCACCAGGTTTTCCAGAATCGTCGCAGCCTCTGCGCATTACCGACTACGAGGCGTTAGGCATCGCCTTCAGTGAAACCTCAATATCGGAGCGAAACGGTTCACTTCAAGTCACCATTTCGCGGCCAAATTCAATTGGTACCGCCACAGTAGATATTGTCATCAGCAACAGTTGGCCGATTAACGCGCCCACGCAAGTCACGATTCCTGCGGGCCAAACGTCCATCACGTATACCGTTTCGGCTATCGACAATCAGACGCGGGATGGCGATCAAGGCTATACCTTCTACTTGAATTCCACCGGATACATACCAACTCAAGGTTCGTTCGTGGTCACGGACTACGAACCACTGACGCTCACCATTCAGCCCAGTGCCATCAGCGAACAGAGTGGACTTGGCAGCTTGATAGTTACGCGCACCGATACTCGGCTGGGACAGAGCTTTGCGCTCTCGGTTGATGCAGCCGACGAGCTTTCGGTCCCGGAGCTAGTCTTCATCCCTGCGGGTGCGGCGTCTTCCGATCCAGTCACGATTACAGGAGTCGATGATGATGTCCTGGACGGGCCTCAAACGGTCAACGTGCGTGTCACACGCAATGGTTGGATTGACGGCACAGCCTCGATCATCGTCTTGGATGCCGAACAAGTACAGCTCCAGTTGGCTCAGAGCAGTATTTCAGAAAAGAACGGCAGCACGACCATGGTGGCCAGGCGACCCGATTCGCGTGGCTCACTGACCGTTCAGTTATCCACCGACCTGTCAGGCTTGATTATGTTGCCGGAAACCATTGAGTTCGCCGATGGTCAAGCTGAAGCATCGGTGGTGCTCACGGCCATCGACAACGACCGGCTCGACGGTTCACGCACCGTGAAGATTGGTGCGACTGCAGCCAACTACTTGCCTAGCCAAACGACACTTACCATCACCGACTACGAACCGTTGATGCTCTCACTATCACCAACCAGTATTTCAGAGTTAGGTCAATCAACAACGGTAACTATCTCGCGCTTGGACGGCAGCGCCAGTTTGTTGGTAACTCTAACCACCGACGACGCTAGCGAGATTAGCGTACCAGACTCGATAACGTTCGAACCCGGCGAATTGTCGACGACTTTCGAGATACAGAGCGTGGACGATTTACTGTTGGATGGTACGCAGAGCGTTAGCGTGATTGCTAGTGCGACTGGCTACATCACTGGCTCGACCACAATTGATGTGACCGATTACGAGCAGTTGGAAGTTGGGTTTGCTCAAACACAAGTTGCTGAGTCGGTTCAAACGATCACGGGCACCGTTCGACGACTGAACACCGATATCGCACTGCCCATAACAGTCCATCTTAGCAGTTCCGATACTACGGAAGCCAACGTGCAGTCGCAAGTCATCATTCCGGCAGGTCAATCGTCGACCACCTTTACCATCACGACAGTTGACGACGACTCGCTTGATGGAACCGTGGCTGTGACGGTGGCAGCCAACTCGATAGGTTATGTCGAAGCTGCGACCACGATCACTGTTACCGATCACGAGACTCTCGAATTGGTGCTGGCCAGCGCTTCGCTGGCAGAAAACGAAGGCAGCACATCGGTAACATTGCGCCGCAGCAATACGGATGCAGATCAGGCGCTATCCGTCGATTTGGCCACCAGTTTACCTGCGCGATTAAGTGTGCCCGCCAATGTGACCATTCCGGCAGGTCAGCGCGAGACATCGTTCACCATCGTTGCCATCGATGATGATCTGCTCGGCCCTGCCACCGAACTGCAGTTAACTGCGAGTGCCAGTGGCTATGTCGATGGCAACGCTGATGTAACGATCACGGATTACGAAACGCTGAGCATTGCCTTCGATGCCAATTCGGTGTCAGAAAATGGCGGCGTGATCAACGGGCAAGTCACGCGCAGCAATTCGAATATTGACCAACCCATCACCGTGGTGCTTAGTAGCAGTGATGAAACCGAAGCGCTCGTACCAATGAACGTTGTCATCAATGCTGGAGAGCAGATCGCTAACTTTACGCTGACGCTGGTCGATGATGCCCTTTTGGATGGTAACCAGGACGTTACCATTGCGGCTCGGCTGAGTGGTTACATTCCAGCGGACGTCAGCCTGCTGGTCGAAGACTTCGAAGACGTGTCCATCATCTTGGATCAGCCGCAAATCGGTGAGAACGGAGAATCATTGAGTGGCACGCTGCGCCGCAGCAATACTGACATCGACTTGCCATTGACCGTCGAACTCTCGGCAGCTTTGCCCGGGGTGGTACAACTACCCGGCAGCATTGTAATTCCAGCAGGTGAATCGACCGCGCGGTTCTCGCTAACGACGATCGACGACAATCTGCTCAGCGGTGATCGGTCAGTCAATCTCATTACGCAAGCTCCGGGTTACCGCGATGCCACCCAGGCCGTCGTGATCCTAGATATTGAAGCGTTACTTGTCTCTTTCGATCAAAGCAGTGTCAGCGAGCAAAACGGTACTGTCCAAGGCCGTGTGCGTCGTACTAACTCCAATCTCGACCAACCGCTGGCGGTCGCCGTGGTTTCAAAGACTCCGGACAAGGCTTCAGTGCCAGCCAGCGTTAGGATCGCTGCAGGACAAAGCGAAGCCACCTTCATAGTCACCGCGTTGGATGACGATTTACTAGATGGCGACCAGGTGGTCACCATCGAAGGTCGCGCCGCGGGTTATGTAACTGGCAGTGGATCTCTGACCGTTACCGACTACGAAGCCCTGAGCCTATCGCTTAGCACGGGTACAATCGCCGAACGAGATGGTGCCACAACTGGCATCCTGCGCCGCACCAATCTCGATCGCAGCCAGCCGCTGGTCGTGACGTTGTCGGTCGATGCGCCGACCCAAGTATCGGTGCCCGCCACAGTGACGATTCCTGCCAACGGTTCCACGACCACCTTTGTGATTCTGTCGCTGGATGACTCGTTACGCGATGGAGATCAAACGTTCGTTATCTCGGCGAGCGCGGCTGGCTACGTGACCAGTACCAGCCAATTGGTTGTGACCGACGATGAAAGTGCGTTCCCCTGGAACAACCTGCGTAATGGGTTGGATGTCAACAATAACGGATCGGTAACGGCTCTCGACGCCTTGTTGATCATCAATCAACTCAACGGCGGCAGAGGCGGCAAGCTTGATCCACCGCCACCGGATAACAACCTGTTCTACGACACGAGCGCCGATGATTTTCTGACAGCCATCGATGCGCTGCTGGTGATCAACTATCTCAACTCGCATGTAGGCGGCGAAGAGGAATCAGCTAATCAAAGGCTCGAAGCGCTTACCCTGGATGCCCCAAGTCGCAGACGTAAAGTGTATGATGAGTTCTTCGCTCACTTTGATGAGCTTTCATACTGATCCTATACAGCCGAACTCGCACCAAGCACATAGAGGGACCAAGGGTTGACTCTATAGACCCTGCGTGGAAAGCTGGCTTCCGCAATCGGAGATTGCGCATGACCATTGATTTGACGACACCAGCCTTGCTCTTTTCGACGATTTCACTTTTGCTGCTGGCCTATACCAATCGCTTTCTGGCGCTGGCCACGATCATTCGCAAGCTCCATGCTGATCATCAGCAAACGCCCGATCCGATCTACCGTTTACAAATCGATAACCTGCGCCGGCGCATCATTCTCATTCGCGACATGCAGACGCTGGGCGTTGGCAGTTTGCTGTGTTGTACGTTGTGTATGGGAGTGCTGTTTGCCGGTTGGATCTTGGCGGGCAAAATGATCTTTGTTTTCAGCCTGCTGTTGATGGCTACTTCGCTGGTGCTTTCGCTTATCGAAATCCGCATGTCCGTGGGTGCACTGGATTTGCATTTGCGCGACATGGAACAGTGAGCCCTCATTCTCCTGTGGCTGTCAGTTACTTTATGTGTAAAGTAATTGAGATGTTTTGGTTTGTGATCTTTATGTGTAAGCTAGTGCGGCCCGCCCGGTTCTCCCCTTCTCCCCCTGCGGTTCCGCTACGCGCTCACAGCCACTCTAACCACTGCGCAATGCGCTTGGGGCAGAGGCTGCTGGATCGATCGTGGGCGGTTTGGCAAGCGGCTCCGCGAATGCCGATGACGACCGGCCCCAGTTCATCTAGTTGGCTCCAGTCACTGGTGCGCAGGCTACCGGCGACCACCAGGTTGGCTCCGATCTCGGCTGCCTGAGCTTTCAACCGCTGAACTTCATCCAGCCTCATCCACGAGAATAGGCCATGGCCATCTTTCTGCCAGGTATCGATGAGCACATAGGGTGAATGGCTGCGAGCAGCCAACTCCAGCACCCGCTCTGGCTCGGCCGCCCTGGCCCGCTGCCAATCGGCATAGATGGCCCACACAACTTGCACGCCTTGATCCCGAGTGTCTGCGTGTAATTGTTCCAGCCGAAAGTCATCGTTAGATTGGCCAACCGTTCCGGCCAGGCCGAGCTTGACGATGGGAAAGCCTAGTATTAGCGATTCGAATTCCAGGACGGATATTTCCGACCATTCGCCCCAGGCCGCGCTGCCTTGGATCGGCCGATCTGCCGAGAGTAGGCAGTGCAGCACTTCCTGACTGGTGGTGTCAGTGGCGCGGCCCAGTGAACCTTGACTGGGATCTTTCAGGTCGATCCAGCTGACCCCGGCCGCCAGCGCCGCGCGGGCTTCGGCCGCGTTTTGGACGCTGACTAGAAGCTGGCGGGTGGTAAGCGGGGGGTGATAGGTAGAGCCTATGGGCATAATACGCAACTTTTTTTGCTTCGATCGGCTTCGATGCCACGTTAGCTAACTTGGCATAAGTGGCGATGCCGAGTTTAATGAAAGCTTATCTGCGACGCGATCCCCTTGATTACAGCATCTTGAAACGTTTGACTTATAAACTGGTCGACCAGCAGTCACTGTTGGAAGAAATGATGGCGGCGCTTACTCAATCGCCGGTCATCGGCTTTGACACGGAGTTTGTCGCCGAGGACAGCTATCGACCCGACTTGTGCCTGATTCAGGTATCGACCGCCAATCTAATCTTTCTCGTTGACCCCAAAGCGGTCAAGCAGCTAGACGAACTCTGGCAAGTGCTGGTCGATCCGGCGCGCAAAGTCATTGTCCATGCCGGCCGCGAAGAGACCCTGTTCGTATACCGCGCGACCGGCAAGACTATGCCGGGCTTATTTGATATCCAGCTGGCGGTCGGTATTTTGGGTGGTGAATATCCCGCTTCTTACGGGAACCTGTTATCGCGGGTGCTGGGTAAGGTGCTCGATAAGGGCGAAACGCGAACCGATTGGCGAGCCCGGCCACTGAGTACGTCGCAGCTCGATTACGCGGCCCTGGACGTGCTCCATTTGCCTCAGCTGTACAAAAAGCTGGAGCAACAGTTGATCGATGCGCGGCGCTTGGAGTGGTTCACTGAGGAAATGTTCCGCCGGCAATCGGCTCTCATCGAAAGCCAACAGCGCGAAGCCTGGCATCGCATAGGCGGCGTCCAGTCAATGCGCGGTCGCCAATTGGCCATTGTACGAGCGTTATGGAAGTGGCGCGAGACCCGCGCTGAACAGCGTAACATGCCGGCTCGACGTGTCCTGCGCGATGACTTGTTGTTGGAAATCGCCAAGCGATCCTGGACCGATCCGGCCAAGATCGCCACGATCCGGGGCTTGCATCACGCTGGTATGCAGCGACTGCTGCCAGAGATGGCTGCCTGCGTTACCGAAGGCATGGATTCACCCGAACCGGCCTGGCCCGGCCAGCGGGTTTCCAAACGTGCTCGACCGCCTGCTCTGTTGCAGCAATTCTTGACCGCGGCCATGGCCTATATCTGCCGCTGCCATAACATTGCCACCGCCATCGTGGGCACCTCCGACGATGTTCGCGATTTGATTGTCTACTGGATGGAAGGGTCACCTGAACGCGACGAGGAGATGCCCAGCCTGCTATTAGGTTGGCGCGGTGAGTTGGTCGGCGAACCCTTGCATGACATCTACACGGGCCGCAAAGCCCTGCGTGTCTTGGACCCCACCGACGATATGCCCTTGGGATTGTGTGATACGAGTGAGGGTTGACCCTCTAAGCCTCAAGAGATCGTACAACTTTTAAGTCGACGCTGCGAACCGACGTGTGTGGTGACGTCCGCTGCCTTGGTAGCGTAGACGTAGTGGCTTTACTCAGAGCGCGACGCTTCGACACCATCCAAGTCATACATCCTGACGTTTTGTACTTGTACTACTTTCGTCAATCGCCAGATAGCGAAGTGACATTTGGATTGTCTGATACAACCTGCTAGAATCTATTCGGAGGAAATGCTATGCCAATCGAATTGCCACTCAATACCATGTCTGTCGGAGAGAAGGTCCAACTGCTTGAGCAGGTTTGGGACAATCTTTGTCATCAATCGGGTGATGTCCGCTCTCCAGAATGGCATGCCGCGATTTTGAACGAGCGAAAAAGACAAATTGAAAATGGAACGATGACGGTTTCGCCTTGGTCTGAGGCCAAGGAGCGACTACAGAAGCTTGGGAAATGATAGTTGAGATCTCGTCCAGTGCGGAAGCCGATGTAGCTGATGGCTACTGGTTCTATGAGCGTCAAAGTATCGGGCTTGGAGACTACTTTCGTAGTTGTGTCTTCGCTGACATTGAGTCGCTGAGATACTCTGGGGGAATTCATGAAATTGAATATGGATTCCGTCGATCTCTGTCGAAACGATTTCCTTTTGGCATTTACTACACAGTTGCCGGTGATTGTGTTACGGTCGTTGCCATTCTCGATCTTAGACGCGAACCGCTCTGGATACGCGAATCGCTCGACAACCGAGGGTAGGCAGAACCAAAAATGCACGCGAGTTGCGGATCGCGCGTTTCCTGATGGTAATTCAATTAGTAGCAACCGCGTCATCTCGGGCGTTACGTGACCGAATGAACGTTTAGTGCTCGCCATCACAGCGCTCTTGCTTGTTGGAACAACATACGGGATCTATTGTTTGCATGGCGTGGTCACCGTAGTTGTTCCGAATGCCTACGCAACCGATTGGAGCGCTGCCATTATAATTGAGCACCTTAAGACTCACGAAAACAAGTGGCCGAGGTCATGGGACGATCTGCGCGAACCATCCGAGACGCTGGCCTCACCGCAAAATTACCCCTGGTCCTTCGATGAACTGAAGCTTTGCTTGATGGTCCATCACTCGCCGCGACGGGGTGATTGGTGTCGTTCCAATCTACCCAATACTTCACATATAAACTATTCGGCAGATGCTCTCCACCGACCTTGCGTCGGTGGAAGCACGACTGGTGGGCTAGCCAATCAGTCATCGGTCCACCGAGACAAGCTCGGTGGGGCCGATCTCGCCAGAGATTGGAGATCGACCGGTGACGCATCCAAAGTCTGGCGACTTCGGCTACATGCCACGCTTAAAACTCTTTGCGCCACACGTAGATGCAGCCGATGCCCAGCATGACTACCACGAAGACCAGGTTGCTGATGATCGGCTGCCAGACTTCGATCTCTTCTCGGAAGGCGGACAGGTCGTTGTTGAAGAGTTGTGTCTGACCGGCCCGCTCGCGTTGCAGTAGCTTGGTCAACACTCCATTCAGCGACGATGGCTTGGGACCGAGTACGTACAACGGTCGCGCGACATAGTCGTAGAAGTAATTCAAGCGCGAAGGCGTTGGAGCCAGCGTTCGCTCGATCTTGCCGGCCTGCATGTCCCACAGGATCGCTCGACTCGGTCGAATACCGATCCAAACTTGGTTGTCGCTGATCCAAGTTACACCGGTGATCGCACCCTGAGATGGAACGTTGGCGGTCGATAACTTACCTGTAGCCGCGTCTAAAATCAGCAATTGATTTTCGTGATTGACAATCGAAAAGCGATCGGTTGTCCCGATAGGTTCAATCTGTCGCGGGTCAATCGCCATGGGTACGGTGGATACGATACGCGACAATTGACGGTCGATGATTGTCAGTGGTTTGCCTTCGCGACCAACTATGACAAAGTTGTTGCTGGCGGCTAGCAATGCCGGTTCACGTTTCTCTTCATCCACTGTCAGCGTGTGTTCCACCACAAACTTGCCAGTGGCTTCATCCAGTTTCAAACTGTCCAGACGATTGCTGTTGTAGATGATCAAGCTGTTTTGATCCGGCGTTCGGGTGACGCGAACGCTATCGCCAAAGACGTAGTCCGCAGGTTGCAGCTCTTTAAAGGTTTGTGGCTGTATACGATTGAAGAGTCCACCCAAGTCGCCGAAGATGCCGGGCGATGACTTGGCTGCGGACGTGGTATCCAGAGCTTTCCAGTCGATTTCGAATATACCGTTGCGAGTAACTGCCAGCGTCTTGTCGTGCAGTTCCAGCAGATCGATCATCAGCATGGGCGGTTCGACGCCGGACTCGCTGTTCCAATGTGGTTTGCGACGAGCTTCGTCGACATTCTTGGGAATGGACGCGTCGTCATCTGCGTCCGGCTTGCCCTGATCTTTTTTGTTTTCTCCACCGCCATTGTCACTCTCGGTGACTTTATCGTTCTCAGCCGGTTTGTCGGAGGTTGCCGTGTCGGCCGCGGCTTCGTTGGGCTGCTTCAAATCGACATACACTAGATTGCGCGAACGCGTTTCAAAATCGCCTAGACCATTAAAGAAGTCGGAACGAAACACAACGCGTTGGCGCTGCGAGTCAATGATGGGGCCAACGATTCGACCGGGCCGTCGAAAGTCAGGTAGATCCACGGCGGGTTGCCAAACTTTGAATTTGTCATTCCAGACATTGACCTGGCCTGAGTGTGTCATCGACAAAACGTCGTCACCCACAATCGCAAAGCGTACGATCTGCGGCATCCAGACGGCCGGCACGCGCATGACGCTTTCCAGAGCGCCCACCACAAAAAAGAGCAGCCAGAACAGGATACAAACCACCACGCTGATAATCGGGTTGTTCCAAATCAAACCGACTAAGGCCGACACACTATAGAAGATGACGAACGCAAACAGCAGTAGCGGAATGCAAGCCAACAGTCCGGCATTCCAAATCCCTAGTCGCCAGCCAACCAAAAAGTACATGCCAATCAGCAGGTAAGTGATATTGATCAGCACGAAAACCGTTCCGCCGACGAACTTGGTCAAGTAAACCAATGGTCGCGACACAGGTTTGCTCAACAGCAAATGCAAGGCGCCTGATCGAAAGGTCTCTGGGATCATCGAACTGGTAATGATCAAGCCGACAAAGACCACGATAAACGAGAGGCCAAAGCGGATGATCATCTGCAGGGCGATGCCTTCGATGAACATATTCACTTGCGCCCGATCAAATGGCAGTTCATCGCCGATTTTGATCCCGGCATAACCAAACCATATCTGCTCGTTGCGCGGCGCGCGCATATCGGCCGAATAGGTCATGCGCAAGATTTGCCGGTTCAAGTACTGCACATCCAGGTCGCTGCGCGCCGACGGACTCTTTTCGATGATCGGTTTGACGGCGTCTAATTTTGTGACCGTTTCAAACACGGCCGGATCAAACAAATCTTTGTCTTTGATGGTCTTGTTGAGTTCGTTAGCCAGGTCTCGGCGGCCAAACTTGGAGAGAGCTTCGTTGCGTTGGGCCAGGTCGGACTTGGCATTAATCTCCTTTAGATCTTTCTTGAACGACTCACTCAGCCGCGACGAGATGGCTTTCTGTCGATCGCTGGCCGCCGCGCTAAGACCTTTGGCCAGTTTCTGAGCCAAGCCAAGCGGATTGATAATGTCGCCACCGGTCAGTTGATAACCGACTTCCGTAACGTAGCCGAACGGCGCGAGGCCGCCCAACAAAAGTGTCCAACAGATTAGCAGTCCCCACAGAATCTTGCTGGAGACAGCTTCCCAGAACGAATCGATCAGGATCGCAAAGTATGGCTTCATGAATGCTTGGTACTATCTCTGAGAATGGCTGTCGGCAGCCGCGGGAAAAATGGCCAGCTTAAGCGTTGGTATGTTTTTGTGGTCCGACCATCGACAGGAAGACCTCTTCCAGGCTTGGTCGTTTGCGTTCCAGTCGAATGATACTGGCGCCGACTTGTCGGGCTTGATCAACCATGTGATCAACATCAGCTTGCGACCGCACGCCAGCCGTTAACAGCCAACGTTCATTGGGCAGCGTTTCTAGTTTGCCTTCAAAGGCGACCGCCACTTGTTCCAAGCTGGTACTGAGACTGGCAGTTGATATCGCTACGTCTCCATTGCTGGGTGCGCCGAGTTCCAGGAGGACGGTTTCGCCTAAGGCACCGTGAAACTGTTCGGTCAGTTCGCGCGGTCGACCCACCCCGCGAAGTTGACCTGCGACCAGAATAGCCACGCGGTCGCAAACCAGTTCGACTTCTTGCAGAATGTGGCTATTGAGAAATACCGTCTTGCCTTGATCGCGCAGCAGCGAGATCAACTGACGTATTTGTGAGCGACCGACTGGATCGAGGCCATCGGTGGGTTCGTCCAGCACCAACAGGTCGGGATTGTGCAACATGGCTTGTGCCAGCCCGAGTCGCTGCCGCATACCTTTGCTAAACCGCGTGACCAGTTCGCGATCACGTCCTTTTAGCCCAACCAGTTCGATTAGCTCCGCGCTGCGCGTCCGGATGGTGGCTTCGTCGAGATTGCTCAGTCGTCCGTAATAGCGCATAGCCCGCTGAGCCGTTTGGTGGCCAGCGAAATTTAAGTTCTCTGGCAGGTAGCCGATGTGCCGGCGAGCTTGTTTGCTGCCAGCCGGTTTTCCCAGTACGGCCGCCTCGCCGCCAGTTGGCCGGATAATGCCCAACAGAATCTTTATAAGCGTGGTCTTACCCGCTCCATTGGGTCCCAGCAGCCCGAAGACTTCGCCACGAGGAACTTTCAGATCGACGCCGGCCAGGGATTGGAAGCTTTTCGAGCCCAGCAGGCCGGACTTGTAAATTTTGCGCAGGCCTTGCACTTCAATAGCAGAGTCGCGAGCATCGAGCATAAGTTACCTTAGACGAATCAGTTTTTTCCGCAGGGACTTTGTGTCATATTGTAACAACGTCTACCCTTGCCAGCATTTCGCTCGGAACCTGCAATCATTTGAAATTCGCTTTCTCAAAACCGCAAATTTGACCAGTGGCTGGCAAATGCATACAGTTAGTCTGACGCCAGGGCAGCCACCGATTGGCTGCCAATCTCACGCGGGATGCGACTGTCAGAACCTTCTGACGGAGAGTCAAAAGTACTAAGGCCAGAAAGCGGCGCCCGAGTCGGTTTGCTGTGCATCTTCGGCATACCCGGTCTCGAGTTGACCGTTTAGCGCGGCTGTGCCGTAAACGCTCGCAGGAAATTTCGAGCGACTTTTTGACCGGGCATTATCCGTGATCTATATTCCCTCGGGCTGACTTCGTGCATGGACGCAGGCGCGGTTGTCACAGCCACCCAAGGATGTTGGTAAGCAGTCTGCCCATCATCCCCCCAGTGGCCAGCAACCGGCAATTTTAGAGTAAGCCCGTCTCCAGTCGTCACGAAGTTAGGCACCCCTGGGCCCTGGATCATCACGATGCGATTTCGCTCGCTCAATAAGTTTCTGTGTTTGTGCTGCCTGCTGTTTGCGTTTCCACACGCATACGGTCAGTCGCCGCGCGCCGTCGAAGCGCCCGCTGCCCCGACGACCAACGTCGCTGAGCAGTTGCGCAGGGGCCTCGAGCTGGAACAGAACCGGCAGTGGCTGGAAGCCGTTCAGCACTATGAAAAAGCCGGCCGCTTGCTGGGCGAGAATGCCGAGATCAAGCGACGCTTGCTGATAGCCCGCATTCACTATGATGTTGTTCGTCGCTGCCAGGATCCATCGCTACTGGATGCGATGGCAACTATTTCCGCTAATGACGGTCTTGAGCTCTACTCCGAAGTCCTATCGCGTTTGGAGATGAGTTACGTTGAACAAGTAGATATGACTGAGATCGTGCGCGGTGGCACTGCCTACTTGGAAGTAGCCCTGACTGAACCGCTGTTCGTCAATCATTTTCTGCGCGGTCAAGACCCGCAGCGCATCGAGCAGTTCCGCACCAACATTCATCACTATACGCTCGGCCGACCAATTCGTAGCCGTTTCGAAGCCCGCAATACACTCTCGAGCGTGGCTGCGATGGCGCAAGAACAAATCGGCTTGCCCACCTCTGCTACGATTATGCAGTTTGTGTGCGGTGCAGTCGGACTGCTCGATCCTTATTCGTCGTTCCTTTCAGCCGGCGAACTGGCTGAAGTGGAATCGCAGATCGAAGGTAACTTTGTCGGATTGGGTATCGCCCTGCAACCGCACGAAGTGCCGCTGCGCATTCTGAACGTCATCGCTGGTGGCCCAGCGCGTGAATCGGGCTTGCAGGTCGCAGATCGCATCGTCGAAGTTGGTTCGGTGCGTTGTGCTGATGTGGGCGCCGAACGAGCCGCCGATCTGCTGCGCGGCCCCGAGAACTCCAAAGTTCGTCTGGTGGTCAATCGTGAAGGTCGAGGAAATTTCGAAGTCTTCGTCGACCGACGTCGCGTCGAAGTTGCCAGTATCGAGAATGCTCATATCATCGATCAGGAAAACGGTACCGGTTATCTGAAGATTAACAGCTTCCAGAAGACCACCGTCACCGAACTGGATGCGGCTCTGTATAGTCTTGATCGCCAGCAAATGCGTAGCTTGATCATCGATCTGCGTGGTAACCCAGGTGGTTGGCTGGATGCGGCGGTCTCAGTGGCTGATCGCTTCGTCGGTGAAGGTGTGATCGTTAGCACACGCGGCAAGAATGGTATCGAAAATCAAAACTACACCGCGGTTCGCGGTGGCACCTGGCCAACACCTCTGGTGGTACTCATCGATGGCGATAGCGCTAGTGCCAGTGAAATATTCGCAGGTGCCATTCGCGATCACCAACGTGGGATGTTGATCGGCACAACTTCTTACGGCAAGGGCAGCGTTCAAGGCTTGTTCCACACCAAGAGTTTTCAAGCGGGCGTGCGGTTGACTGTCTCCAAGTTCTATTCGCCTAGCGGGGCCGCCATTAGCGAGCGCGGTGTACCTCCTCACCTGGCCATCGACGCTAAGGCACTACCCAAGCCCAACGAGCCGCTGGTGGGATTGGACAACCGCAACGTCTTGTCGCAGCCGTACAGTGCAGCCAAGCCGATCATTGGTGACGACGGCGCATCGCTAGCCACGGCCTCTGCTGGGAGTGATCCGGCGTTGGAAGCAGCCATCAAGCGGGCAGCAGTAGCAGCCACACGCTACACGGCTTCCGTGAGTCGCAACTGATTAATGTCCGGCTCAAGCGTTCACGTTCCAGTTCTGCTGGCTGAAATCCTTGACCTGGGGCAACCGCAACCCGGGCAAGTTTGGATCGACGGCACAGCCGGTGGTGGTGGCCACAGTGCCGCGATCGCGCAGCGCCTATCGCCAGGCGGTCATCTGCTGGCCATCGATCGCGATCCGGCTGCCGCCCAGCGGTTGGCATCCCTGCTGGATACGAACATCGCGGCCGTGCGCGAAGGTTCTTATGACGACGCGCCCGAGATGATAACCGAACTGGGTTGGCCCGCCGCTCATGGAATCCTGCTCGACTTGGGACTATCCAGTGATCAGCTGAGCGACCCGGAGCGCGGTTTCAGTTTTTCGTCAGACGGCGAATTGGATATGCGTTTCGATCCCACCAGCGGCCAGCCAGTCTGGCAATGGCTCGATCGCGCCCATGAGCAAGAGATCGCCGATACGATTTACAAGTATGGCGAAGAGCGCTTCAGTCGTCGCATCGCGCGTCGGATTGTCGAGCAGCGTAGAGAGAATCCAATTCGCACAGCCAGTCAACTGCGCGAGCTGATACATCGCTGTGTACCAGGCGCTCGACACGCACGACTGGATCCGGCCACACGCTCCTTTCAAGCCTTGCGAATCTTAGTGAACGATGAGCTGGGTATTCTCGAACGAGCCCTCGCTCGCTTGCCCGATCTACTGGCTCCAGGTGGCCAGTTATTCGTGATTAGCTTTCACTCATTGGAAGATCGCATCGTCAAGAACGCATTTCGCGACGACCCACGATTGGAAGTCGTCACCCGCAAACCCATCACTGCCGGTGACCAAGAGCTGTTAGAAAACAATCGCTCTCGTAGCGCTAAACTGCGCGTTGGCCGCAAGCAACTCTGACCCTCACCTCTCCCAGGGCATCGGAAGCCGTCCAGCTTTAGTCGGCGTGCGATGCAACGCTTGCGATGTCGCGTGGCGACTCGGAAATGCTGACGAACATCTACCAAGGTCTCCTGGTCTACCGATACTTTGGCATACATCCGGGATAGGTACTTATCCCGGTTTCGCGCAGACCGGGATAAGTGCCGCTCAACCGGGGATAATTAAGTTGACTAACCAGGGATAAGACCCCAAAATCCGGTTATCCAAACCCCAAACCGGGATAAGAACAAGTTCCCGATGTCAGATGCTCGCAATACTTTACGCATCAATTAGTGCTTAAGCTTGTTCGTACCGGCAGTTGCGCTGTTGGCCTGCCGGTGCCTTACGGCGACCGGCAGAGGTTCTATCGGCCTTTCAGGCCTGGACACTGAGTTGGCTTGACTCCCACGCTTCGAGCATTGAAACTTAGCTGCACAGACCGCTGGTCTGGAATCGAAGGGGTAAACGCTCATCAGCGAAAGTCCAAGCCTGGAGGGCCGGTACAATCTTTGCCGGTCGCCGTCAGGCACCGGCAATCGCGATCGGCAAAGGTGGTTGGCAAGTTCAAGACATGCTGCCGAACGGACAATCGATAAACCGTGGTTGTATTCCTCTGTGTTCTCTGTGCCTCTGTGGTTCAATAGGTTTTGGCTGATGCAGACACGCCTATGAAACTGGCAAAGCGGCCAAGCGAAGTTGCATCTGCAATTGTCGACCGGCTATACTGCAAGCTCGATTGCCTGGGTGCCCAAACATCGGGAACCAGGCAATTCACCGGAGCCGCCGCTCATCTCCAACTTACTAACAAAATCAACCCCGGCGGCCGCGGTGATTTTGGTCGTTACACATCCATAAGTTTGATCCGATGAACCGCTTCCGTTTTTCAACACGAACTGCGTTTGTCGCGATGACCGTTATCGCGACCTATTTTGTGGCATCGCGTCCCAACACAGCGGCGATGGCCTATCGGTTTTTAAAGTAACGCGTTCTCCTGCCGCTTGGAGAACGCCAACGTTCCCGATGTCAGATGCTCGCAATACTTTATGCATCAACTAATGTTTGCTCTTGTTCGAATCGCCACTTGCGCCGCCGCCCTGCCGGTGCCTTACGGCGACATGACGCGAAACGAGTGGGACTGGGCGCATTCTTGATTAGTGTTTATTAGCGGAGATTAGTGGTTCGCATCCTGCTTCGATCGAATGTGGGAACACTAATGGGCGCTAATCTTCACTAATCCATACCTGCTACCAAAGTTGATTTTCGCGTCAACAGTGGACGCTGGCCATTGGCAAGGTCGGTTAGCAGATTTCGTCAAACCGATGAAACTGGCGATCGGCAATATTACCGACTCTCAAGTGCATGCCCCTCCCTTCGCACTTGGTCATCGTCAACGTTCCCGCTGATAGCCCCCCATGCTGCGCATTGAAAGACGACTTACAATACAAGATGTTTCGACTTTGATCGGTACCTTGATAAATAGGAGTACTTTGATGAGTATAAATCGCATCTGCAATCGCTTGGCAGCTTCGGCCGGTTTAGTGGCTATGCTTTCGCTTAGCGCTTTGGGCGCGGACGACGTACCAACGATTACGGTCATTGGCGACGCGGAAGTCTTGGTAGCGCCGGATATCGTCAAGGTTTCGGTCGGCATTCAATCACGGGCTAAGACAGTTGCGGCGGCCACCGAAGAGGTCGACAAGAAGCTAAAAGGTGTGCTCGAATTTCTGAAGTCGTCAGGCATCGAGGATAAACACATCCAGACCCAATTCATCTCGATTGATCCCATCCTGCGCGACGAACCTGAACACGATGGCAAAGGTTACAACCAGCGCAACAATGCCAATGCAGATCCTTTTAGCAATCCTGCACCGAGTGCCGATGGCGAGCCGCCGATCGCTCCCATCGGATACTCAGCCAGTCGTCAATTGCTGATCACGGTCGTGGATCTCAAGAAGTTCGAGACGATTTATAAGGGCCTGGTCGAACGCGGGATCAATCGCACCGAGGGGCTGCATTTCACTTCATCACAAATCAACAAGCATCGCGATACAGCCAGGTTAGCGGCTGTGCGTGACGCCCGCGATAAAGCTCACGCAATGGCACGGGAACTGGGTGCCACGCTGGCTTCGATCAAGACCATGCGCGAAGCAGATCGACCATCCCCTTACGGCTATCGCGGAGGCATGATAGGAGGTGATCCGTTTGGTGGCGGTTCCGACGAGGCCCTATCCGGTGGAGAGATGTCGGTAAAGTCGTCGGTAGAAGTTGTCTTCGTGCTGGGTGGCGCGGAGATGCCCAAATAACGGATTGCATCGCGAGTCGTCGGCGTACGGAACTACAGATACATGCCCACAAAGCCGCCTGATTCGTCACTGGCTCGTTGAATCCGTTCCAGCCGCTCTTGGACTTTTCGCAGGTCGCCAGCTTGAATGTAACGATCGAATTCAAGCTGCACGGCTCGTTGAACGCATTGGCCCAACCACTGCACGATGCTCTGGTTCAGCCAACTGCAGGTCTCGCCCACCAGTTCGACTCGCAGATCACACGACTGCGATTGTAGATCGTTGGTATCGGTCAGTACGGTGCCATCGAATTCGAATTGCACCATGCCTTCGCGAGGGTCATTGGTCAAGTGATAAATGCAGTGCGCGTTGTGCAAGAAGTAGCTGTTCAGCGTCCCATGTTTCTCGATAGCCTGTTTGACGCGCAGCATCTTCTCCGCCAGCTTGGGCGAGGCGTCGATCGGGATATCGACGCGCGTCACGGTCCGCAGTGGCAAACAATCAAAGGCAATATCGACCCAGGTTCCATAGTTAACCTTGCTCATCCTGCAGCTCACTCTCGTAGCTGAAATCCAATTTAGAATTCCAGAAGCGTATGGTGATTCATCGGCCCAGCCGCCCACTTGGGCCTGGGATGTTCATTAGTGTATCGTTACCTGTGCCCAACCTTTATCGAAGGTTATATCGATGATGGCCATTCTCGAAACATTGGGGATTCGAGGAGTAGCAAAGACTCGCGCGCGGGGTTCCGTACGCTCGCGAAACAGTTTATCAAATTTACCCTTGAAGAACGAGCGCAGAGCAACCGAGCGTATGCCGCTGGCCGCCCGGATGAAGGTCAAGTCGACATCGCCGACGCGTTCGAAGATCACGTGCTCGTTGGTCAGCACCGGGCGATACTTGGCCGTCACCGTAGCCGGTTGATTCAACTCTTGATCTTCGTTGGCCATGCGAACAATCCGCAGTGTAACAGTGGCCACATCGTCTTGAAATTCAACTTCTACCGGTTGATGGCTGGAGAAAGTAATCGACCAAGGTTTGCCTTCCGATTCTTGAATCAACTCTTCTGGCACTTCCTCGGTGTACTGTTTCAGGAGGTCATCCATTTCCCAGCTGTGCAACGTGCGGCCAGCCAGTACGCTATGCGCCAGGTTGATTGGCAATGACTGATGGACCTCAGCCACGATTTCATTTTCGTCTTTGGGAAGCGGCGAAGGACCGGGAGCGGCTAGCTGGGTAACGTTGGCCTCTCTGACGTCGGCATAAACATGCGAGCTGCTAGAAGCCAGCGACCAGCTGGGCATCGGCACGCCCAAACGCACCAGTTCAACTCGTTCCTCGTTCAACATGGCCAAGCCGCCTACTGGGCCACCGCCCTGAGCTACTTGCTGTTCAATTTGTTCGTTGAACTGGGCTGCCAAACGCGATTCGAGCCGCTGTTGACCGATGGCATTGGCCAGCGGTTGTTGCTCGGCAGCTTTCTTGGTCGCAATGCGACGCACGATCTTCAAGCGATGGTCGATCGCGTTG
The DNA here is from genome assembly GCF_056494185.1 of Rania fehmarnensis. Lineage (NCBI taxonomy): Bacteria > Pseudomonadati > Planctomycetota > Planctomycetia > Pirellulales > Pirellulaceae > Rania > Rania fehmarnensis. Next base: position 5,113,795 of record NZ_CM151398.1, on the reverse strand, counting down.
ATCTGCGTTCGCAGATCGGTATCGGCCATGGCTGGACCGGTGTAATTTCCTTGAGGCGTAATCGTCACCACTTTGGATGCGTACACGGGCGATTGCCCCGTTGTGTAAACCTTCACGCCGCGATTGTGACCGATGTTATCGCTCAGGAACTTGCCCGACAGTGTCAGCCGAATGGAAACACCATTGGATTGCGGTTCCAGTTCGGCAAGTAGTTTGCCGGTGATGAAACTCTGCCCCAGTACACGTGTGCCCAAGACACATTCGTTAACAGCGTTGGGTTGGGCAACTCGCCGACCAACTACGCGATTCACAAATTGCTCGCTGACCTGCATGCGCACGTTTGGCTGCGAATAGGCGGAGCGAATCGTGGCCACCAAGTCGGGCGCTTGATTGGCTGAGTGCAGGTAAGTTGCAATCTGGCTGATATCACGCATGCGTTCGAGTTCGCTGGCCGTGCTGTCGGCATAGGTCAGCTTGACCAGCCGCTCTAACTGCGTATCCAGAATTTTAATTGAAGCATCGGGGCTATCGCCGAAACGCACGGCATTGATGTAGTCGCCGATGGCTTTGCGCATGTCTTGGTAGGGAGATAGTTCGAAACCATCGATGTTTTGGTAGTAACGCAGTTGAACATCGGTGAGAACTTTCAGGTCAGGTTCTGCGGCGGCCAGTTGGACCAAGAGTTCGCGCCACTTCAAAAACTTCTGCCACGCGCGGGCATTTTCCGATTGGGACCCACCCAAATACGCTTCGAAGGACTGCATCTGGCTGATCAGGCGTTTTTTACTTTCGTCAGGCTTGGGCAAGCGCGCAGTGCTGAGCGATTGGCGAGCTCGATCGATGGCATACTTCAAGCCCTCCATCGTTGGGCTGGCATATGCGGGTGGCTGGAGTGGTTTGTTCGCTTGATTCTTGGCGTTCGTATCGGGTGCGGGCACGGTATCGGCAGTAGATTGTCCGAATACGCTGGTCGCGCTCAGGCCTGCGCAGAGCATCAAGCCGCCCAGGGGCAGTCGGGTTTGTAACCATCGGGCAATTGTCATTCGTTAAACTCCACTCTGGGGGCGCATCAAAGATGCCGCCATTGTACTTCCAGGACTCGTTGCCCGACACCCTTGAGGTCGCTTTGCAAAAATGGAGCCAAAGGCGAACTGTCCAGGCATAGACTACTTTTCTGATTCCAAATACCTTAGACTTGGCGCCTCCCACCTCATCACTCGCCACGTGGACGTGACTGCCATGATCTTGTCGGGCCAAGAAATTAAGCGACGCATGGGCACTGATATCCTTATCGAGCCGTTTTGCGAGTCGCAACTGAACCCCAACAGTTACAACTTAAGGCTCCATAATGAACTGCTGGTTTACGAAGAAGTCGTACTGGATATCAAGGCGCCCAACCGCTATCGCCGGCTGGAAATTCCTGAATCGGGACTAGTCATTAGTCCCAGCCAAGTGTACCTCGCCCGTACGATTGAGCGGACAGAAACGCACAATTTAGTACCGATGATCGAAGGTCGTTCGTCGCTGGGTCGACTGGGACTGTTTGTGCATGTGACGGCGGGTTTTGGAGATGCGGGGTTCTGCGGCTTTTGGACGCTGGAGATTTTTGCGGTCCAACCGATCCGCATCTATCCCGGAGTACAGATCTGCCAAATTATCTACCACACCCTGGAAGGGGAGTGCGATGAATACCATAGCAAGTATCAAAACAATACCGATATTCAACCCAGTCTGTTGTACGAAGAGTTCGGTGCCACGGCCGATGACCGCCAGCTCCGCTTGCCGTTTCCCCCGGTTTAAAGGGTAGCCGATCTCGCCAGAGACTGGAATCTTGTAGCTGATCTCGCCAGAGATTGGATGATTTAAAGGTGTCGCTTCCAAAGTCTGGCGACGTCGGCGTCGTAGGTTCTGAGTGGCACTGGCTATGCGGAGCATTGCCAGTGCTTGGAACGAAGTGGTTCGGTTGACGAGCCTGATCAGCAACCAATGTGAGCGAAGTTGTGCACGCACCTTTATGGGGGACTCTACGTTGACCGGTTGCCACCCAAAACCCTCAAGTCCGATCTCGCCAGAAAAATTGGAAATTCCCGTAGCTGATCTCGCCAGAGATTGGATGATTTAAAGGTGACGCTTCCAAAGTCTGGCGACTTCGGCTACGGAGCATCCGAAGTCTGGCGACTTCGGCAACGGGGGACTTCGGCTACAAAGCTGGGCAAGAAATAGTGGAGTCAAATCGTCCTTGGATGTATAATGGGTCGCTGCGGAACCGCTTCCTTGTGCCTAAGAGGCTGATGGATGACCCCTTGGAACGAGACATTCTCTCGAGTTCTGACCTGGAAAGGTGCACTGCCTAGAGCCCTGCGATTGCACAATGTCTTTGTGCATTCGTCAGTTATTCTGACATTGCCGTTAACTGCTCTGGTCCTGCTGATCTTGCTGAAGGTCGCTCCGACGGACGGTGATTGGAAAGCGGTGGCCATCACATTACCAACTGTCTGGTTGGGCAGTCTGCTTTTTCGAGTGTTGACTCAGTGGTTGGCCGTAGGTTGGCAAGGCGACGAGTTTGAATTAACGATTGGGCCCTTTGGTAACCTGTCGCATGATTATGAGCGTCTGCCGGCGCCGACCATGATGTTTTACGCTGGGTCTGGGCAAGCGGCCTCGATGTTCGCGGCTTTTATCGGCGTGTTCATTCTGGGCATCATCAACACGAGCCCAGATTCAGGCGTGACGGCTGCAACTCTAATGGACTTTCACACGGGGCTCAGCAGCAATGCCTGGGCGTCGCAGTTGGTGTGGGTCAATGGTTTGCTGTTTCTGATCCACCTTTTGCCGGCAGTGCCTTTCGATGGTCGCGCATTTTTTATCGGCTGGTGCCGCGCGACCAACCCCACGCTCGAGTCCAGCGAGATTCATCGCTTGCTGTCATCAACCGATTCGCATTTGGGAATCGGATTGGCCGGCATGTCGGTCGCCATGATTACCGCGTGTCTGGCCGATGGTGATCCGGTCAGCATGTGGGTCGTCGTCATGCTGATCTCGACCTATCTGCTCGGCATAAGTCACTTTGAAGCCTTTCAAGCTCAGCAAGAAGACGAACTGGCCGAACCACCTTCGCCGCGTGCCTGGCGACAGCGAACGCGCAGTGCGCATTATGCGCGTGGCTATGATGAACTGGACGAGTATGAATCTCTGGCCGAGGTGCCCGACCCGCATGAGATCTTAGACATCGACGAGATCTTGCGAAAACTGCATCGTGAGGGCCAAGACTCACTGTCGCCCTACGAGAAAGAGGCCCTTCTAAGCGCCAGCCGCGAACTACAAGCCCGCCGCCAGTCCGGCACCTGAACTCGCCCCTCGTACCCGATCTGACCAGAGAGTGATGAGTAATCGTTTAACCCGTAGCCGCAGGTTAGGCAAACGAAGCGATTGTTCGTGCAGGGTATGCCTCTGTATTAAGCATGTAAATGCTCAGCAAAATGTAGACTTGGGTTAGAGGGTGCACCTCGCCTGGCGGCTACGGGTTAAACGATTGCACCTCGCCTGGCGGCTACGGGTTAAACGATTGCACCTCGCCTGGCGGCTACGGGTTAAACGATTGCACTTGGCCTGGCATCGCCTGAGATTGGAACATGTTACGATACGCGTCCAAAGTCTGGCGACTTCGGCTACGAGTGTCTGGCGACTTCGGCTACCTTTTTTGCGAGCCTTCAACATGCAACGCGTCAAGATCTACAAGTCGATTGAAAGTGAATTGCAAACTCTTGAGGCGGAGATCAACGCCTGGATTAACAGTGAGCAACCGCGTATCATCTCGATCACTGGAAACATAGCGCCGCAGACCGGCAACCCACAGCAGGCGGGTTCGTTTTCGGCATCGGACGTATTGGTGATTGTGTTGTACGAGGTAGGGAATGGTTGAGCAGAGCACGGGTCCACGTTTGTTGGTTTTAGGTGCCCATCCAGATGATGCAGAGATTCAGGCAGGCGGGCTGGTGGTGCGTCACTCTGCGCTGGGAGCGACCATTCGCATCGTCTCGGTTACCGATGGCCGCAGCGGTCATCATGAAATACCACCTGCGGACCTGGTCACTATCCGGCGCGAAGAAGCGCGGGCGTCGGGTCACTTGATCAATGCTGACTCGGTGACTTGGGATTTTCCCGACGGCGGACTGGTAGCCGATTTGGCTTTGCGGGCAGCCATTATCCGCGAGATCCGCAGTTTTGCACCTGACCTGGTGCTAACGCATCGGTTGTCAGATTATCATCCCGACCATCGCGCGGTGGCTCAGGCCGTTCAGGATGCGTGTTACCTGGTGACTGTACCGCATATTGCCGCTGATGTGCCAGCTCTTCAGCGTGACCCGGTGGTGGCCTACATGATCGACATGTTTACACGCCCCCAACGTTTCCAAGCCCACGTCATGCTCGATGCAACTTCGGAATTGGACACGATGGTGCGTATGACCGCCTGCCATGCATCGCAAGTATTCCAATGGCTGCCTTACCATGACGGATTTCTAGAAACGGTGCCCGACCAAGAGAATGCGCGGTTGGTTTGGCTGCGCGAATGGTTGCTGTCGATCTCGGCTCGACGTCGACAGCATTTTGCTCGTGAGTTATCCGCCCGAGGAATGACCGGTGCCGAAGTCATCGAAGCTTACGAGATCAGCGAATATGCTCGTCAGCTGGATGACCACGAGAAAGCCAGACTGTTTCCAGGTGGGAAGTTTGAACTTTGAAGTTCTCACACCACCGTCGGAGTTTTCTCGGAGTACCTGGCTTCCATGCGTTCGAGGCACTTGCTGATTTGTCGAACGGCTTGACGCAAACGATTTTCGTTTTCAACCAGAGCCATGCGCAAGTAACCTTCGCCGGCCGGTCCAAAACCGCTGCCCGGGCTGACCGCGACATCACCTTCCTCAAGTAGCATCATCGCAAAATCTAGCGTGCTCATACGCTTGCGCCACTTCTCAGGCACGCGGCCCCATACAAACATGCCTGCGCGGGGTGGAGTGGCTTCCCAGCCGATACGATGCAAGCCATCGACCAACACATCGCGTCGACCTTGATAGATCTGCGACTGGCGCTCGACAGCGGCTTCGGTATCGCGCAGTGCGACGATGGCGGCAATCTGAATTGCTTGGAACATACCGTAGTCATAGTAGCCTTTGATCGTAGCCAAGCCACGGATCATGTCGGCATTGCCAGCGCAGAAACCGACGCGCCAGCCGGCCATGTTATAGCCTTTGCTCATCGTCGTGAACTCAACGCCCACATCCATCGCACCTTCAGCGGCCAAAAAGCTCGGCGGCTGATACCCATCGAAAGCTACATCGCTATACGCAAAATCGCTGATGACCATAAAGCCATAACGCTTGGCCAGCTTGACTACTTCCGGGAAGAAATCGGCTTCCACCGTAATCGTCGAAGGATTATGCGGGTAGTTGATAATCAGCAACTTAGGTCGCGGATAAAAGTGCTGACAAGTGTAAGCGATGTTCGACAAGAACTTCTCACTGTCCGCGACTTCCAACGCCACGACATTGCCTGCCGCCAGCACCACTCCATACATGTGGACTGGAAAAAACGGCGCGGGGATCATGGCCGTATCGCCAGGTCCCATTAGCGCCAAACACATGTGGCTGAAACCTTCTTTGCTGCCCAGGCACACGATTGCTTGCGATTCCGGATCGAGCCTGACGCCATACTTGCGAAAGTACTTATGAGCCAACTCGCGGCGCAGATTCAGCAGGCCATTGCTCTTGCTGTAGCCATGATTGCGAATATCGTGGGCCGCTTCGCTGAGCTTGTCGATGATGACTTGTTCGGGTGGATCCGATGGATTGCCCATGCCCAAGTCGATCACGTCATTGCCAGATCGACGTTTTTGATACAGCGTATTATTGATCCGACCGAACAAGTACGGGGGCAAACGTTGCACGCGATCGGCGTATTCAATGCGAAACGGAGCCGGTTCTTCTTGTTGAGCTCCATTGTTTTGATGGCTGCTATCAGACATTGCCCCAATCCTTGATTGACTTGCGTTGCGTTGTATTGTCGGAAACCACGTTCATTATTTCATCTTTCCCCAGTCTCTGCGAGCCCCTGGTTACCAGGCTCTGCCTGGTAACCCGCTGCCTTGCAGGCTCCGCCTGCGTCTTACATCCAGTACAAATACATTCCGCCGAAGCAGTTGCGCAGGCGGAGCCTGCGGAGCAGTGGGTTACCAGGCGGAGCCTGGTAACCAGGCTACATCTCGTTCAGTAACTGCAAAACTTCTGGTAACTGCACCACCGTCGGTTCCCGGGCAAGCTTTAGAGGGTCCCACCTGCTTAGAAGTTCGCTCAGTTCTACTTTTCGCGGCTTGTCGATCAGTCCGGCAGTCCAGGCCAGGTAGCCCCACAGCTGCCCGGCCGTGTAGCCCCCTTGGCGAAACCAGGATACGCGCGTGTCCCCATGGCGCTTGGCCAATCGCCGACCGTCCGAGCCGATCATCAGCGGCACGTGCATGTAATGTGGAGCCGACCAGCCCAAGCGACTGAGCAGGTCCAACTGACGAAATGTGCTAGGGATCAAGTCCTGTCCCCGAAGTACCTCGTTAACTTTCATCAAATGGTCATCGACAACCACCGCCAATTGATAAGCCGGCGTGCCGTCACCTTTGGCAACTAGAAAATCGCCCAAGGCCGTGGCGGGATTAATCGATTGAGTACCCATGACTGCATCTGGCCACTGGAGCATCGAGTCGCTGACGCGATAACGCCAGGCAAATTCATCGGGCTGAAAAAAGCTGGCGTCAGCCACCGAGCGCTGGCGACATGTTCCAGGATAGATGGGCCCTTCGATCGCTTCATGCGGCGCGCTGGCAGCGGCCGCAATTTCACTCCGCGAGCAATTGCACGGATAGACCAGCTCACGCTCGATCAACTCGTCTAGCCACTTTCGATAAATCGACAATCGTTCGGTCTGAACATAGGGCCCGTCCGGCCCACCTACATCCGGCCCGTGGTCCCAATCCAACCCCAGCCAATGCAAATCATCCAACGTCGCTTGACGAGCCCAAGGCTTGACACGCGGCGAATCGATATCCTCGATGCGCAGAATTAATTGCCCCGCAGACGAACGAATCGCCAACCACGCCAATAGAAACGTACGCGCGTTGCCCAAGTGCAATGCGCCGGTTGGTGAAGGTGCCAGGCGGCCAATGGATAGTGCCATAGATGTGAATTACACTGCTGGCATTTTCTTGACCGGTTTGATGCGACCACTCTCTTCATCTTGAATGGCGCGCTGGATGTATTCGACGTAACGCACCATTGAGTGGTCAGCCAGGTAATCGAATTCCCACTTGCGCATCGCCGTTAGCAAGCCATGCATGCGATCGCGAAAGCGGCGCCACGGTCGATACTTCCGAAGTCGTCCATAAGCATTCAAGTACAACTCGTGACCACCATGCCGATAACCCATCCAGGAGGGAGGCACGCGGGTGACAATGTCGTTGTTGTTGACCCAACGATAGTGATTGATTTTGACGTAATTGATGTAGCGTCGGCAACCGACTCGCGGACTGCCGAAGGTGAACAGGCCCTGCGGATTGGACGGGATGCTGGAGATCTTGCAACGACCGGCACAAATTGTAGCCATCGCGCCACCCAGCGAGTGCCCTGTGAACCACAAAGTATTCTCGTTGTCCTTCAGTGCTTGTTCGAGTTTAGGCCACAAGTCATCGACTTCCTTTTTGAAGCCCCGATGAACCCGTCCAACCGATTCGGCCACGACGCTCAGTGCATTCACATCGGCCTTTAAATCGTTCCACTCGCCCGGTTCGGTGCCTCGACAGGCGACAATGGTGTCGTACTGATGGCGAAAGATATAGGCTTGGGCTCCATCGTACTCGTAATATTGAGCTTCTTCGAACCCGACAGCAGCCACCGCTTCGCGCACCACATCGTCACGGAAGTACGCCAGCCTGGCTATCTCGGCAAATAATAAAGACTGTCTGAGCAAACTCAAGTCATCGATCGGCCCAGCGAGCGGATCGGACAAGATCTTGATCGCTTCCTGAACAGCACCTGTGGCAGACATAGTTTAGTAAAGCTCCGGCCCCTTGAATCGACTCCCATTCGCCCCAGATTATAGCAGGCCTCCGTTAGTCGGGTCCCCCGTAGCCGAAGTCGCCAGACTTTGGAGGCGTGACCTTTAAACCATCCAATCTCTGGCGAGATCGGCTACGTTGCATCCAATCTCTGGGGAGATCGGCTACGCCAATAGGATTCCCTCGCCGCAGGGCGACCGTTACAATTTGGATCAGATTTCAAATAGTTGGCTTAACCACGGGACAAGGATGCAGCCGCGTCGAGCTGTGCTCTCGGTGAAGAAGGCCGCCACGCCTCCATTGACACTGGCCGATGTAATCGCCCAAGTGGCCGATCAACCTGCGCTGATTCAGGCTGTCGATGCTGTCCAGCTAGAGCGAGTGGTCACGATCGAAGGCATCTGGTCGGGTGCCGTAGCCCCCACCCTGGCTGCTTGGATTCGTCGTCAGGCCAAGCCGCTGTTGGTGCTCTGCGCGCATGTCGCCGAATCGGAATCGCTGGCCGCGGAGCTCAGCGAACTCTCCGCGGCCGCCAAAGTCGAAGTGTTACCTCCGGGCAGCGAAGATCACGAATTTGAATCGCTGCAGCATCAAGAGACTGCGCAGCGCCTGCATGTGCTCAGCTGGCTTTATCATTTAAAAGATGCTGGTCACAAGTCTTCGGCACTGCCGGTCGTCGTCACGACGCTACCAGCCCTTCTGCAGAGCGTCCCAAGTCCCGAGACCCTCGAAGGTGACAAACGCGTCTTGGTCGCTGGCAAACAAGTCGATCTGGAGGACCTGCGCAGCTGGTTGATCAAAGCTGGCTACCATGCGACCAGTTCGGTTCAATTGCCGGGTGAGTTTGCGATTCGTGGTGGCATCTTCGATATCTATCCGCCAGATGAACCGATGCCGGTACGAGTCGAGCTCTTTGATGATGAAGTCGAATCGCTGCGCACCTTTGATATAGCTTCACAGCGCAGCATCGAAAGTCGCGAGCGTTTGCAGCTGATTGCCGTTCAAGGTTCGATTGCTCAAGATGGATCGGCGCTGGACTATCTGCCGGAGGATTGTCAGGTCGTAATTTACGAACAGAACGCCGTGCGCGCCGCCGGCGCAGCGTTCTTGGCTCGCGTGCCCTTTCCTGAACGATTTGTGGCACCCGAGACAATCTGGCAACGCATTACCGGTTTTCCACTAGTGCTCATCTCGCAATTGGCAGCCGACGGTTACTTGGGCCAGTTGATCCGTTTGCCACTGGGGGACGTTCAGCGTATTGGTGGCGATCTGGAACGTTTGGGAGCCGACATCGATCAGTACGCTGGAACGCGGCCCGTGGTCGTGGTCGCGATGAATGAAGGCGAGTCGGATCGCTTGAAAGAACTCTTGGGCTCCGCCAAAGCCACTTCGGAGGAACGGCTGTTCATCCAGGTAAGTCAATTGCAGAACGGCTTTGAACTCTTGGCCGATGGCCCATTCGTGCTCACAGCGGGGCAAATGTTGCGGCGAAGCCATGTTCGTCGAGCTGCCAAACGCACGCAGAGTCGACCGCTGGATAGTTTTTTGGATCTCCGACCCGGCGACCTGGTGGTACACCTCTCGCATGGTATTGGCATCTACCGTGGTATGTCCTTGCTCAATAAGCATGGACAAACCTTCGAACATCTGGAGATCGAATTCGACGAAGGCACCAAGATCTATGTGCCCACCTCGAAGATTGAACTCATCCAACGCTATGTGGGTGGAACCAAGAGTCGACCCAAGCTGGCCAAGATCGGCAGTCAGACTTGGGTTCGCCAAAAGAAAGCAGCGCAGGAAGCGGTCACTGACATGGCCGTCGAGCTGCTCGAATTGCAAGCGCAGCGTCGTAGCCAACCAGGCATCACCTTCGCTGGCGATAGTATTTGGCAAAGCCAATTCGATGCATCGTTTCCTTACATCGAAACGCCCGATCAACATTCGGCCATCGACGCGGTGAAGCGTGACATGACGATCAGTCGTCCGATGGATCGACTGATCTGCGGCGACGTCGGCTTCGGAAAAACCGAAGTTGCCATGCGGGGTGCCTTCAAGGCGGTTGACTGCGGCTACCAGGTCGCTGTGTTGGTTCCCACAACGGTGCTCGCCGAGCAACACTACAAGACCTTTGTGCAACGCCTGGCCGAATTCCCGTTTAGCATTGGCAAGCTCAGTCGTTTTGCCACTAAACGTCACCAGCGGGAAACTGTCCAGGGCTTGGCCACGGGCCAGATCGATATCGTTGTCGGCACGCACCGCCTGGCATCCAAGGATGTGAAGTTCTTCAACTTGGGGTTGCTGATTATCGACGAAGAACAGCGGTTCGGCGTAGAAATGAAGGAACGGCTGAAGCACATTCGCAACAATGTGGATGTGTTAACGCTGTCGGCCACGCCCATTCCGCGAACTTTGCACATGTCGTTGATCGGTGTGCGTGACATTTCCAATCTGGAAACACCCCCTGAAGATCGGCTGAGTGTGGAGACGCGAGTCACCCGTTTCAGCGATGCCGTCGTGCGCAATGCGATTCTGCGCGAATTGAATCGCGAAGGTCAAGTCTACTACGTGCACAATCGTATTCAGGATATTCACGAAGTCGAAGGCCGCTTGCGACGCCTGGTACCCGAAGCCCGAATCGCAGTTGGTCACGGTCAGATGGAAGAGGGGGCGCTTGAACAAATCATGATCGATTTTATCGAGCATCGCTTCGATATCCTCCTGGCCACGACCATCATCGAAAGTGGTTTGGATATTCCCAACGCCAACACGATCTTTATCGACGAAGCCAATCGATATGGTTTGTCGGAGTTGCATCAGCTGCGTGGACGCGTAGGCCGTTATAAACACCAGGCGTATTGTTATTTGTTGGTTGATCGCCACAAACATCTATCGCCCGACGCCGCTCGACGGCTGCATGCTATCGAAGAGTACAGCCAGATAGGGGCTGGCTTTGGCATCGCCATGCGCGATCTGGAAATTCGCGGCGCAGGCAATCTACTCGGCACGCAACAGAGCGGTCACATCGCGGCCATTGGCTACGAATTGTATTGCCAATTGCTGGAAGCTGCTGTCCGGCAGTTGACGAATCAACCACCCAAGATCAGTTTGGATGTAGAAGTTGATTTACCCATCGATGCGTTTTTGCCGGTCGAATACGTGCCGGACATGCGGCATCGCATCGACATTTATCGACGCATTAGCCGCTTGAGCGATGTTAATTCATTGGATGACATGCGCGCTGAATTGGCCGATCGATTTGGCTCGGTGCCTGCCTCCGTCGAGCGATTGTTACAGGTGGCTGAACTAAAGATCGATGCCACGCTGTGGGGAGTCAAAGCCTTGCAGGTGGAAGACAAGTATTTGGTGCTGACCTATACCAACAAACAGCGCATCGAACATTTGGCACGCATGCACGACAAACAACTGAGAGTTGTCGATCAACAAAAAGCGTATTGGGTCACCAGCCCTGGCAAGGTGATCGACTGGATAAAGGAAGCCAAGAAGGCATTTCGAGCTGCGTAACCCGTGACATGTCCCATCTAAAGTTCAAGTGGATTGCTCCCATGAAACCTCTCAAGCCAGATGACCTGCTGCTTCGCCAAACCCCGGTTGAGCAAGAACGCTGGGCGGAAGAGCCCACCAATCCGCATGCAGCCAAGCGGCCGCTACGCCTGGAACGCTTTCAGGAGCTCGAGCAAACTCTGCGCAACAATCCGATTCAATCGGAGCCGTATGTCGAACTGGCGCGGATCTACTTGCATCAAGAGCGCTGGGTAGATGCCAAGCGGGTCTTGGATCGAGCGGCGGAGTTGTTCAATCAAGATGAGGAAGTGCTGTACCTGCGTGAAGAGGCTCAGTTGGCCCGCTCGCTGCACTTGTTGGCGTGTGCCGAAGCAGAATATCGACGCGTGGCCAACGATGTTTCCGAAAAAGAGTTGCAGCGAGCCAAGCTGGACTTGAATGCCATGCGTGAAAAGGTCTGTCGAGCACGCCTGGTGCGGCACCCTGAGCAGTTGGAGTTGACCATCCCACTGGCCGACGCGCTCGAAGGTCTCGATCGCAGTGAAGAAGCCGTGGACTATCTGCGTCAAGCCTCTCAAGATCCGGGACTGCGCGCCGCGGCCAGTTTAAAGCTGGGCGAAATCTTCGAGCGCACCGGCCGCGTAACCGATGCGCTGGCTGCCTACCGACGGGCCGCCATGTTTCGAGTACCCCCGCCAACGCCAGCCGTAAAATTGACCGCGCTGACCAAAGCCGCCGAACTCTCTCTTGAGCATCGCTTGCTCGATTCCGCTTCGCGCTACGTCGCCATGCTCCGAGAAATGGAGCCTCAGAATTTGAAGTGGATTGAAATGGACGAGGAGATCGTCTCGCTGGAATCCTCGCTGCTGCCGTAGTGTACGATAGTCACCTCCACCGCGCAGCGGGGGAGGTCGCAGACAAGGCGTTAGCCGAAGTCTGCGGGAGGGGGCCCGGCGCCAGACAAGACTCCTGCTGTACTAATGACCTGCACTGCCCAGACCCCTCCCGAATCTCGCTAAGGCTCGATTCGACCTCCCCAAGGCGAAGCCTTGGAGAGGTGACTGTCACCTCCACCGCGCAGCGGCGCAGCGGGGGAGCGACCGTCTAGTTGGTAGTCAAGGAAGAATCTTAAATTTCTTCCCTTCGCTTGGGCATCTTGGGGGCCAGCCCCCAAACCCCCGGGATTTTTCAAGGCATGGCGCCGGTAACTCAATGTTTGATTTCCTACAGGCGCAGCATTACTATGAACTGTGCTAAGTGAAACATAGCAAAGCTCTGCGGGGACGCAACTTTGTAAGGGATAACTTAGTCGCCGGTGAGTCAATGACCCGCCGAGCACGTAGCGCCCGTGGCCAGGCTGGCGACAGCTTGGTCACGTGCCTTCTTCTCGGGGTCCCACATCGTTTGCGTACGTACCATCTCGTGAAGGATCAGGAGCAGCTTTCGCATGCTCGCGATCAACGCCAGCTTCTTCGGTTTTCCTCGGCTTAATAACCTCGAATAGAATTTCTCGACCACTGGATTCTTTTTGGTTGCCACTAAGGCCGCCATGTATAGTGTACGACGCACCGTTGATCGACCTCCGCGAATGCGTCTCTTGCCATCGCTCTGACCGGTTTGGTTGGCCATCGGAGCTACACCAACAAGCTTGGAAATTTCCGTACGAGAGATTTTTCCAAGTTCAGGAAGTTCAGCACACAGAGTGACTGTCGTGATGAGACCCACGCCTGGCGCGCTGGAGATGATCCTTACGTTAGGTGTCTCTTTGCTCATCTCCTTGGCTTGCTCCTTGAGCTGCTCGTTCAGAGCTTTTAGCTGGTTTTTCAGCATTTTCAAGCTCTCTTCAACGAATTGCTTGACCGTCTCATCCTCAAAACGCAAGCGATTCTTCTCTTGGTTGATCATCGTCATGACCTGTACTCGACGACGCGTAAGCGACCGAAGCTTCTTCTCTCGCTCGGTAAGCGGCTTGGTCAAATGGACTTTGACCTGCTCACCAAAATGCCGAATTACTTTGGCATCAATGGTATCCGTCTTTTCTAGATACCCGTGTGCCTTGGCGTAGTAGTGAGTCTTGCGCGGGTTGACCACCGCCACGTTGACCTTCGCCTCGTGTAGCAGGTCAACCATGATATTCTCATAACCACCGCTGCTCTCGCAAACCACAAGTGTCTTTTCAGGCTCTTGGATGCGCTCGATCAACTTGCCAATGGACGAGACCGTGTTGCTAATCGTTGAAGGCAGCTTGCCCTGGGAATCGGAAATGTCTAGCTTCTTGGAAGCTACATCAATGCCGATCACGCGATCATATGTTGTCATTGTAAACTCCTACCTAGTAAATTCAGGCTTCCTCGCACTTGGCGAAGAGCACTCAGCGACCGTTCGGATAGAAAACAATCAGCTGCCCGACTTCGCTCCCCCACGAGCTACAAATGTGTACATTCGTTCGGGGTCGATAAACTGTCTGGGTAGCTGAGTCCGACACCGTTGCAACGACGTCGAACATGAACATCTTAGTTGGCCGCTATATACTAGGTCGCAGACAAGGCGTTAGCCGAAGTCTGCGGGAGGGGACGCGTCCAAAGTCTGGCGACTTCGGCTACGAACACCAAAAGGGGCGATTCATTGGCGACTACGATACGCTACCAAATCATCGCTGCAGCCACGCTGGCTGCGGTCATGCTGTATGTCGACCGCGTGTGCATTGCCGAGATTGTCAAGCTGAAGGAGTTCCAGAGTCAATTAGGTTTGAACAAGGAACAAATTGGGCTGACTTTGTCGGCCTTCTTTTTTAGCTATGCGCTTTGCCAGGTTCCGGCTGGCTTGCTGTCGGATCGCTTCGGTGCGCGACAGATGTTGCCACTCTATATCTGTGTATGGTCGATATGTACTTTGCTGACCGGGCTGGCAACGGGGCTGGCCATGTTGTTGGCGATCCGTATGGTTTTTGGCATAGCCCAAGCGGGTTGTTATCCCACCGCCGGCAGTTTGATTCGTCGCTGGATTCCGCTAGGGGGGCGCGGATCGGCCAGTGCGATTGTGTCCTTTGGTGGACGACTGGGAGCGGCGATGACACCCGTGCTGACCGCCTGGCTGCTGAGAGACTATGTCAGTTGGCGCATGTTGTTGGTGATTTACGGCACGATTGGTTTTGGCGTGGCGCTCAATTTCTGGTGGGTCTGTCGACAGACTCCAGAGGAGCATCCACGTTGCGATCAGGCGGAACGCGACTTCATTCGCGGCTCGACTTCCTCGTCCACTCAACCGAGTTTGGATGCGCGCTTGGACGCTGAATCGGGGCCGTCGATCACTCCACTGTTAAAAAGTGGAACGATGTGGTTAATGTGTTTGCTGCAATACGGTATTAACATCGGCTGGGTGTTCTTAGTAACCTGGCTACCGACTTATTTGTCGGAAGTTAAGCATGTGGATCCCGCTTACGCTGGACTGATGTCTACCTTGACATTGACAGCTGGTGTAGTGGGGATGCTACTGGGTGGACCACTGACCGACTTTTTGGCAATGCGCATCGGCAAACGTTGGGGCAGATCGTTGCCGATGTTTGTGTGTTACCTGGTAGCTCTCAGCGCTTATCTATCTTGCCTGCTGTGGCAGACGCCCTGGGCGTTTGTAGCTGCTGCTGCGCTGGTGGCCTTTGCGACCGACCTGAGCGTCCCATCGATTTGGGCTTACATGCAAGATGTGGGTGGGAAGAACACGGCGGCCTGTTTCGGTTGGGGAAATATGTGGGGCAATCTTGGTGCCGCCACCACTCCGGTGCTTGTCCCCTTCGTCCTGAAGTACATGGACAAGAACAACGACTGGCACGAAGCTTTTATCTTTTTCGCTGCCGGTTACTTCGTGGCCGCACTATGTGCGCTGGGGCTAAATGCTGACCGAACGTTGGCTGAAGAATCGTCAGTCCGATAGCCAGCGCCTTGACGCATCCCTATAATAAAGGGTAGCGGATGGAAAAATCGGGTTCATTACTCTGCCTGACCTGTAGAGTGACAATGCACTGTTGGCCAATGCGCATGGTCGCGTATGGCTTTCGGTGCTTGTGTTCGTTCTGCGACGCTTGATCTGTAGGCGTCGCGCGTCAGGCATTATTCGATTGGTCCATTCGCATCTAAACAAGCATATGCCTTCGCGCCCGCAACCGATTGCAGTCGTTGGTTTTGCATTTCGTTTCCCCCAAGGCATAGAAAGCCTGGCAGCGCTGCGCCGCGCGCTGGAGGAAAGATTCAGCGGTATCGATACCGTTCCACTGCAGCGCTGGAGTGTTGAGCGATACTACTCCTCCAATGCCGTATCCAAAGGCAAATCGTATATCCAGCGCGGTGGCTTTCTCACGCAAGACATCAGCCAGTTTGATGCTGCCTTCTTCGGAATCTCGCCACGCGACGCGGAGAATATGGATCCGCAGCAACGTTTGTTGCTAGAGGTTGTGTGGGAAGCCTTCGAGAACGCGGGACTATCCTTGCCAGCGCACGCAGGTCGACAAGTGGGCGTGTATGTCGGCGGTTTCATGCTCGATCATATGATCTCGCAAATGGCTCCTTCCAATCGCTCGCAGATCAATCAGCACACCGCTGCGGGCATGATGATGACCATGCTCTCCAACCGCATCTCGCACACCTTCGATTTGCGCGGACCCAGTCTGTCGATCGATACAGCCTGTTCCTCATCTTTGGTCGCATTTCACTATGCCTGCCAAGACCTCTGGCGCGGCGCGGCGGAAGTGGCCATCGTCGGTGGTGCCAACGTCATGACGCGCCCGGAGTATCCGATGGGGATGTGCAAGGGTCACTTCTTGTCGCGCGATGGCGAATGCAAATCGTTTGATGCCCGTGGCGATGGCTACGGACGTGGTGAAGGTGCCGCGGCTGTGTTGCTCAAACCGCTCGACCAGGCCGTCACCGACGGTGATTCTATCCTCGCGACGGTTATAGCTACCGGAACCAATCAAGATGGGCGTACACCAGGTATCTCCATGCCCAGTCGCTCGGCTCAGCAAACGCTGATTCAACAAGTTTGCGAACAATACGATGTCGATCCGCGCCGCGTGCAATACGTTGAATGCCACGGCACGGGAACGGCGGTAGGTGATCCTACCGAAAGCGCCGCCGTGGGCTCCATTTACGGCGCCGCCCGCCGCGATGTCGGGCCAGTTGTCGTCGGTTCGATCAAGAGCAACATCGGTCACACCGAGGCCGTCGCCGGAGTCGCAGGTATCATCAAGACAGTTGTTACTCTGATGGACCGTCGAGCCTATCCGCTGGCCAACTTGCAAACATGCCATCCGGATATTCCGTTTGAACAGCTGAATTTGCGTATATCAGATGCGATCATTCCACTGGACGAGGACTGCTGCGCTGCGGTCAACTCGTTTGGATACGGTGGTTCCAACGCACATGTGATCATGCAAGCGACGCCGGCGTCGAACCAGGTGAATACTCGCTCGCCAGAGCCAGCCGTCCAGTCGCGACAGTGGCCCTATTTCTTACCCATCTCGGCTCGCGACCCGAAAGCGCTTCATCAGCTGGCACACAGCTATGCTGAACTGCTGAGCGACGAAAGCCTGGCGCTCGATGACGTTTTATACTCTGCCAGCCACCGACGAGCTCACTTAGAACATCGTGCGGTAATCCAAGGTCAGGATCGTGCCGAGCTGATCAGCGGCTTGGCGGCTCTACACGCTCAACAAGAATCACCCAACGTAGTCACTAATACTCGACCATTCCAAGGCAATTCTGCGCCCGTGTTTGTCTTCACGGGCATGGGGCCCCAGTGGTGGGCGATGGGGCAACAGCTTTATCAGCAGAACGCCACCTATCGCACCACGCTGGATCAAGCTGACCAGTGTTTCAAAGACTTGCTCGGTTGGTCGGTCTTGGACGAGATGCTCAAAGATGAGGCTTCGTCGCGCATCACGGAAACGCAATTCGCGCAACCTGCCAACTTGTTTATTCAACTTGGTTTGTTGGCGGTGCTGAAATCCGCTGGTGTCCAACCAGCAGCGGTCGTGGGTCATTCCGTGGGTGAGCTCGGTTCGGCCTTCGCCGCGGGAGTGCTGTCGCTGCGCGATTGCATAATCGTCTGTTATCACCGCAGTCAACTACAAGCGACCTGCGCGGGTAGCGGAGGCATGCTGGCAGCCGCAGTCGGTCAAGAGCGCGCGCAAGAACTGATCGCCGCTGTAGCAGATCGCGTCTCGATTGCGGCCGTCAATGGACCGAGCAATGTAACGCTGGCTGGCGATATTGATTGTTTGACGGAAATCTCCGCTCAACTTTCTTCCGACGCCATCTTCAATCGGCGCTTGGAAGTAGAGGTGCCCTACCATAGCCCGATGATGGATCCGATCATGGAGCCGCTTCGAAGTGCGCTGGTAGGTATCGAACCCAGTGAACCAACAATACCGCTCTATTCCACGGTCACTGGCCATCGAGTATCAGGAATTGCCTATGGTGCTGACTACTGGCCCAAGAATGCGCGCCAAGCTGTGTTGTTTGCGCCGGCCATCGCGCAACTGCTGGCAGACGGCTATACACACTTTGTCGAGATCGGTCCGCATCCAGTGTTGGCCACCAGTTTAGGAGATTGCATTCGCGCAGCCGGCAAAGAGTGTCGTACGCTCTTTACGCTTCGCCGCAATCAACCAGAAATTCAGTGCCTGCACCGTGCAATCATGTCCATCCATGCCGCCGGTTCACCGATCGACTGGAGCCAACTGCATCGCCACGGTCGCTCGGTGGCTCTACCTAACTACGCCTGGCAGCGGCAGCATTACTGGCTGGAGAACGATCGAGCGCGGCAGGATCGCATTGCCCAAGTCGATTATCCAATTCTGGGTATTCAAGAAGCGCCCGGCGCGCCGCATTATCGCAATGACTTCGATCACGAGCCGATGATGTATTTGCGCGATCACGTGGTGACTGGGATGCCTGTCTTGCCCGCAGCGGCTTACATCGAAGCCCTGCTGGAGCTCGGCGGTGCCCATTTGCCTGAAGCGGCCGCTTGGGCCATTCGTGATTTGCAGATCCTTTCGCCGCTGATCATGAATGCCGATAAAGGCACCGACTTCGTAACCGACTACGACCCGTTAACCGGTAGTGCCGCCATTCGGTCGCTTGAAAACGGACGACTGGGATTCGGTCAGTTGCACGTGCACTGCCAGCTCGGTCAATCGCCAGGACTACCAGCCGATCGATCCCAGCCGCGGGTCAACGTAAACCAATGGCGAGCAAGATTCGGTTTACCCCAGACCGAGGCCGAAGTCGACAGCGCTATGCATGGTCGCGATCCCGCTGCTTCTTCGCTGGCATGTCAGCACTTGTATCAATCGCTGGCCGCTATTGGGTTGACCTATGGACCTGCCTTTCAAACGGTGCGCGATATTCACGTGGACATTGCCCAGGGGCAAGTGCTGTCCTACATCGTCATCAAAGATTATCTAGTCAAAGACCTCGGCAAGTATCGGTTGCATCCTACGTTGTTGGACGCTTGTTTCCATTCGCTGATTACGATGCTGGGCGATACCGACGCAACCTACTTGCCGACTGGTTTGGAAGAGTTGTGCCTGTACTCGACTACTTCGCCCACTGCCATCTATTGCCTTGGCGAGCGCATCTATCAAGACTCGCGTCATATCGATTGCAATTTGACGCTGGTAGACGAAAGCGGCAATCTGGTGGCTATGATCCGCGGCATGCGCTCCACCATGGCCGCGCGCCGCGAGCGTACGGACAAACATGGTGATCGGGTGCGTCAACAAGTACTAACTTACGATTGGTTATACGGTGGTACGCTGGCAGAACCCAGACGCTTGGGCCACTGGTTAGTGATCGGCGGAAGTGATTCGGATCCTGCTGAAAATGCGTTGACCGACCTGCCGCAGCGTCTGACCGAGCGCTTAGAAGACTATGGCGTCGAAGTTTCTGGCTGTGTTCGCACGGGCCAGCTGTTCGAACAAGCCGGTCGAGACTTTACGATTCGGGCCGGTCATCGTGATGATATGCAGCAAGTCTTGGAAAGCTGTGGTCCACTGGATGGTGTCGTTTTCCTGCAAGGCCTGCAATCTACAATTCGTAGTGCTGATCCGACTGCCGAAGAGGCGATCGTGCATTTGACCCACTTCACTCAAGCGATTGCACAACGATTTGGTCAAAGACCGCCCCGTGCCTTTGTGGTCACACGCTGTGGTTTATGCGTCAAGGATCTCGACCGCCAACATGAACCAGGCCAGGCGGCTTTGAACGGCTGGGTGCGGGTGGCTTTAAACGAACTCGATGGCTTCAAGTTCACCACGGTTGATCTACCGACGGACGTCGACGAGGAACTAGTCGACATGCTCGCCTTGGAACTTTTGGCGGATGATGAACATGATGAAGTAGCTCTGCGTGGTTCATTGCGTTACGTCAGTGAATTGGCCGAAAGCATGCTGCTGGAAGAAGACCGGGTCGAGCAGCGCGCGATCACCGATCAGCAATGCGTCCAAGTGCGAGCTGTGTTGCCCAACATTGAATCGGTTGGTTCGGCTCGATTAATTGCGGTCGTGCCTCCGACGCTGGGTGACGCTGATATCCGCTTGCGCATCGAGTCGATGACCATTCCGCGCGACCTGCTGTTGGATCCTAGCGCCGATGCGATTTCCCAGCCGCTGGTTGAGATCGCGGCCCGCGTCATCGACGTGGGCGCAGCGGTTGCCGACCTGCGCGTCGGCATGCGCGTATGTGGTCTGGCTCCTTCTGACTTGTGCAGTCACATGTGCGGCCCGCGCGAGCGCTTTATCTTGATCGAAGTGGACGGAGAGGCTGCGGCACCCCAGCTGGCTGCCAGCCTCGCTCTGGTCACTCGCGCGATCGTGGCGATCAAACTTGCCCAACCAACTGCCGGCGAGACAGCGCTCGTCGAGCTGTCGCCGCTCGGTTCCATCGTCGCAGACTTGCTGGCACACCGAGGCGTAAAGGTCTGCAGCCTTTCGCCCGCAGCCAGCGGATTGGCTGCGAGCAGTCCTACTTCGAACCGCTTACACGATTCAGTCTACGGACAGACAGCCCCAGAGCTGCAACACGCTCTGAGCGAACATACATCTGGCAATGGCTTCGATTTGTTAGCCGTTGATCTAGCGCAGTGGCATCAGCGCTGCGGTTACTGGATGTTGGCCAAGGGTGGTCACATTGTCGACACGGGCTCTACGACGGCCAACCTGGCTACTCCGCCCCAAGCGGGGCTAGTAATTCGCACTGACCTGATCGCTTTAGCGCATCGACCACAACAGCTACAAGCAGCACTCGCGGAAGCGACCAGCTATATCTCGACCACGAGCGCTCTGGTGCTGCCAAGGTTGGATGTCTCGATCATCGACTTGGCGCTGCGCAAACTGCCGCTGCGTAATGATGCGTTGGCAATGACTTTGACGTTTGATTCCAAGGCGCGGACGCTACCAACGGTCGTAACTTGCTCGATGAAAATAGATCGCGAGGGGACCTATCTGATTACCGGTGGGCTCGGCGGCTTCGGATTGAAGACGGCGGCCTGGCTGATCGACAAGGGAGCCAGGCATCTGGTGCTGACCAGTCGTCGCGGCTTGGACAGTGAAGAGCGCCAAGCGGCAGTTGCCCAGTTGGAAGCCATGGGAGCGAGCGTGCGGGTGATCGCTTGCGATGGTGCCGATCGCGATGCAGTGGCTCAACTGCTGCAGACTGTCCACGCGGAGATGCCGCCTCTGGTAGGCATCTATCATTCAGCTGCAGTGATCATTGACCAGCTGATCACTGAAATGGACGAAGCGACCTTTCGCACCGTCATGCGCAACAAGGCCACAGCCGCGTGGAACTTGCATGAACTGACCAGGCATTTGCCGATTGAACAATTCGTGCTTTATTCCTCGGTGGCCAACCTGGTCGGTAATGCGCGACAAGCCGCCTATAGCGCGGCCAACGGTTTCTTGAATGGATTGGCTCAACATCGAGAACGCCTAGGCTTGCCGGCCACTAGCGTTAACTGGGGCGTGATCGGCGATGTAGGCGTTGTGGCTCAAGATGAAAAACTCGAGCAATATTTGCGTTACACCGGCATGCGTGGCATCGCCTCGCAAGATGCCCTGGATGTACTGGAGCAGGCACTGGCTCGCGATGTCACTCAGTTCGGCTTGACGCTGATCAGCTCTTGGGCGGACTGGGCCAGGTTTGAAACGCGTGGCTCCAAGTCGCCACGTTTTGCGACCTTGATCGCTGCTGATACTAGTGGTGTCAGCGCTTCGGTTCGCGATGCTCTGATCGCAGAGCTCGCCACGCTGGGGGCAAGCGAGCAAGTGGAAGTGTTGGCTGCACTGATACAAGAGATTCTAGCCGGCGTACTTAAATCCGAGCCGGCGTCGATCTCGATCGATCGCAAGATTGAACAGCTGGGCGTGGATTCGCTGATGGCAACTGAAATTCAAATGCTGCTCAATAACAAGTTGGGTTTAAGCGTTTCGGTGCTCGAACTGATTGGCGATGCCACGATTCGATCTCTGGCCCAGCAGTCGGTCAAATCGCTGCTCGATAACGCGGTTGCGCCGGAAGCCAAGTTAGCGGATGCTGCCAGGTAAACATCACGATGAACACACAATCCAGTCTCGATCGTTTGAAGAAGCAACTCAACCTCCGCGCAGATCCGGCTGTACCGCTTGAACCACGGCGCGCCAATGTTCCATTGCAAGAGTCGTTCTACGACTTCGCCCAGTTCCCGGAGTACAAGGACTTCGAGAACATGGAGTGGTTCTATCAACGCCAGAGCTATCCACAAAACCAGTTCCGCGAACACCTGGGTGCCAGCGATGCAACCGTGGAACTGGATGGCCGCCAGTTGATCAACTTCTCCAGCTACAACTACCTGGCCTTGGCCAATGATCCGCGCGTTAAGCTGGCCGCCAAGAACGCCATTGATCAATTTGGCACGAGCACTGGTTCAGGTCGCGCGATCACGGGTGAAATCGATCTGCACTCGCAGTTTGAGCGTGAGATATGCGAAGTACTGGGGGCTGAAGATGCTGTGTTGTCGGTGGGTGGTTACAGCACCAATGCGTTTACGATCGGCTACCTCTGTCGGCCTCAAGATCTGATCATTTATGACGAGCTGATCCATAATTCTGCCTTGGCCGGTTGTCGCATGACCACGGCTCGACGCTTTAGCTTTCCGCACAATGATTACGCGGCGCTAGATCGACTATTGGCCGAGCATCGTGGCGGTTACGAACGCGCGGTAGTGTTGGTTGAGGGCGTGTACAGCATGGATGGTGACATCCCAGACGTGCCGCGCATCATCGAGATCAAGAAGCGACACAAGGCCCTGCTGATGCTCGACGAAGCGCACTCGATGGGCGTGATCGGCCCGCGCGGTTTGGGTATCACTGACTATTTCAACCTCAGTGGACGCGACATCGACATTCATTACGGATCGATGAGCAAAGCGTTTGGCACATGTGGCGGATATGTAGCGGGTCCCAAACCGCTGATCGCCATACTGAAAAACTACGCGCCAGGAGTGTTGTTGTATGGCGCCGCCCCGACGCCGGCAAATACTGCCGCTGGATTAGAGGCACTGCGGATCATGCGTGCAGAACCCGAGCGCGCACAGCGGGTGCAGAGAAACGCGGCCTACTTCATTCAGTGCGCACGCCAGGCAGGCCTGGATACCTTTCACAGCCACGACTCCGGTGTCGTGCCACTAATGATGCGCGACTCCGAACTGGCGTTGTGGCTTTCGATCCAACTGTTCCAGGCTGGCATCTGCTCCTTTCCGATGGTCTATCCGATCGTCCCGCGCGACAAGTCACGTTTACGGTTTTTCATCAATACCAATCACACTCCATCGCAGATCGAGCGCACGATCGACTTGGTGTCATCAGCTTTGAAGCGCGCGCCCGCGTCTCAAGGAATTTTTTAACCCCCATTTTTTAGCCCCATCCTATTAACCCCACCTTACGTCAGCGTTGCCCGCGCTGTCTGAACCTCAACACACTTCGCGCCCACGAAGTGAACAACTCCACCCCAGCACTTAGTTCCCCAAAAGTACCCCTCAATGAAACTAGTTCAATTCTCCGCCTTCGGCGAGCCGAGCAAGGTTGCGCGGTTGGTCGATGTGCCCGACGTTGGTTCGCCCCTGGCCTGGGAAGTTATCGTAGCCGTCGATGCATTTCCCATTAATGTCTCCGATCTGGCCATCTTGTCGGGCAACTATGGGGTGTTGCCGAAATTGCCTGCTCCGATCGGGATGGAAGCTGTCGGGCATATAGTCCAATGCGGCGCATCGGTTACCGATTTCGCTGTGGGCGATCGCGTAATTTTTTTGGCCAATAATAATTGGGCTGAACGTCGCAAGGTCCCGATCGCCGCGATTCACAAGGTCAGTCGCGATGCCGATCCACTTCAGCAGGCGATGTTGAAAGTCAATCCAGCCACCGCGCTGCTGTTGCTGCGCGATTATGTCAAGCTGCTGGAGGGCGACTGGATTATTCAAACGGCGCCTTTGTCAGCGGTTGGCCAGTGCATTATCCAACTGGCCAAAGAAAACGGGTATCGAACTGTCAACGTTGTTCGTCGCCTTGAAACTGCTGCCCGCGTCATGGAACTGGGCGGCAGCATTGTGGTAGAGCAGGGGCCTGAACTTGCCAAACGTGTCGTGGAAGCTATTGGGCAAGAGCCGATTCGCCTGGCACTGGACGCCGTCGCCGGTCCGGGAGTCAACGAACTGGCCGGCTGTTTGATCGAAGGCTCGACGATTATCAACTACGGAGTGCTCTCAGGCGAACCGTGCGTTCTCAGTGGTACCCACACCATCTTTCGTGGCATCACGCTGCAAGGCTTCTGGCTGTCCAAGCTTCTCTCACGCATGTCGCGCAATCACCGCATGGCTTTGCTCGATCAACTGAATGACCTAATCCAACAAGGCAAACTGAAGATGGAGATCGACTCGGTGTTTCCGCTGTCTGACATCTCGCAGGCTCTTGACAGATCCATGGAAACAGGCCGCAATGGTAAAGTCCTTGTCACCACTGCGACGTATCAACCCTACTAACATGACACCTCGCCTGGCGGCTTGACTCGTTTAACCCGTTGCCGCAGGCTAGGCAATCGAAGAAGGCGACGATGCTTGGCCGAATCAACTCTTTAAGCACGCAAACGCTCAGTTAAACGCAACGTTGGGTTAGAGGGTGCTCCTCGCCTGGCGGCTACGGGTTAAACGAGGACGCTCAGGTAAACGCAACGTTGGGTTAGAGGGTGCACCTCACCAGTTCGGCGTCATCGTTTAACCCGTGGCCGCAGGCCAGGCAATCGAAGAAGGCGACGATGCTTGGCCGAATCATCTCTTTAAGCACGCAAACGCTCAGGTAAACGCAACGTTGGGTTAGAGGGTGCACCTCGCCTGGCGGCTACGGGTTAAACGAGACGCTCAGGTAAACGCAACGTTGGGTTAGAGGGTTCACCTAACCGGTTCGGCGTCATCGTTTAACCCGTGGCCGCAGGTCAGGCAATCGAAGAAGGCGACGATGCTTGGCCGAATCATCTCTTTAAGCACGCAAACGCTCAGGTAAACGCAACGTTGGGTTAGAGGGCGCGCCTCGCCTGGCGGCTACGGGTTAAACGATGAAGCACTGGACCACTCTAAAACAAGCTGGCTAGCGAGCTGAGGGCTACGGGTTCGCGGGTGGCGTAGGGTTCGCCATAGCGACGACCGATTAACTTGCCCCAATAAGCAGCTTCGTCGCGGAAACGGTCGAGCATCGAAGGGTTCATGGCTTCGCGGCCGACGACAAACTGGCTGTGATACGCGGCGATGCTGGCTTGTTTGGCTTCCCAGTAGTCGGAAATGTCCAGAATGAAGCTGGGCTGAATCGCTTGCCGCAAGTGAATGCAATAGTAATAAAAGATACGCTCTGGATGATACGGCTGGCCAGGCATCTCAGTCTTGGTCAGCTTGCTCCAAAAGCGAGCGGCTTCGATCAATTGCGTTGCTGCCACGTGGTCAGGATGAGCATCTTCCCAGTAGGGAGCGAAGAGCCAGCGCGGTCGCACGCGCCTGAAGACGGCAGCCAGTTGTGCTCGAGCTTCCAGCGATGGCTCGAGATACCGATTGCGCAAATCGAGATTCTCTCGCCACGTTACTCCTAGTGCCTTCGATGCGGCCGCGGTCTCTTCGGCTCGCAACATCTCGCTACCGTGCGGCGTTGGTTCGCCACTGGTCAGATCAAGAATGCCAACGCGCCAGCCTTCGGCAATCATCTTAGCGATCGCGCCACCCATGCCCAATTCCGCATCGTCGGGATGCGGGGCGATGACTAACATGTCGAGCGTATTGGTACTCATCTAGTTGCAGTCGATGTGCTATTGAATTTGTTCAGCTGCCAAGGGCAGTTCATAACAGGCCGCTTCGTCCGCGTTGCGCATCAGCAACAGGTTGCCTGCCAGCGCCGGCACATTCCAAGTGACGGCGTCAAAGACTTCGGATTTGGCCAGTTCTTTGTAGCCCTCGGGTTCTGCCGCCACCAGTACCAATTGACCATATTCGGCAGTGATCAGCAGAACATTGCCTACCAGCAGCAATTGTCCATGACCATATCGGCCATTCTTCCATTGTCGTTTGCCATCGACGATGCGCGTGCATTCGAGCGTGCCGTCACTCAATCCGTAAGCAAATTCGCCACGTTTGACCGCTGAGGTAAACTTTGTCTTGAGCACGGAAGTCTTTTGCCAAAGATCTTTCGTGAGCCACGTACCATCATCGGACTTCGCCAGTTCAATCAGCTTGGCCCCTTGTGAGTATCCCTTGGTAATCAGCAACTGATTGTCGCTGACGGTTATCGTTTGGGACACATTGGCCGATCCATTGCTCTGTCCATCCCACCGGGTGCGCCAGAGTTGCTGGCCGGTAGCCACGTCATGTCCAGTCACACTATTCTCGTTTACGATTACAATTTGACGCGTGCCTAGCAAAGTGGTCAGCGCAGGCGTCGAGTAACTGATCTGATCGTTACCCACTCGCCAGACGATTTCGCCGTCGGCTTGATTAAATGCAATCAGTGAGCGATCGGGCAAATCGCCTGGGCCACCAAAGGGCAGCACGACCATCTCATCGACGATCAGCGGAGAACCTGCTCGGCCCCACGAGATCGCGGATTCCGAAGCGGCTTGATCCCAGTTAGCCAGTTCGAGCAAGTCGCGTTGCCACACGATTTCGCCGGTTGACAGATCCATACAGGCAACTTGTCCCGTCGCGGTTTGTGCGTACACGCGATTGTTGTGGATAGTGGGTGTCGCTCGCGGGCCGGCGCCTCCCAGGACGTTGAAGTGGGAACCAGGAAAGACGGCATGCCAGAACAGCCGGCCCATGTCGGCTTGATATGCCGAAACCCACTGCTCTTGGTCGCGCTGCTCGAGCGTGACAGCTACTTTGCCTTGAACGGCGAATCCCGACCAACCCGCACCAATTGGTTGCTTCCACAGCATCCGAGGCGGATGCTTTTCCCAATCAGTTTCTAGTTGGATATTGGTCAGGACACCATCGGAATTTTTGCCCATGAACTGCGGAAAGTCAGTTCCCGAGGTGGCCAGCAAAGCCGGATCAATAAACGGGGCAATATGAAAGGAGCCCGACTCGGCTGGCAAGCCACTTGTCTGACGCCAGCGCGATTCGAACTGCGGCAACAGTTCCCCGTCGAGCCGAACGATCTTGTATTGGCTAAGAACAACGACGGCTAGCACCGCTGGCGTGAGAGCCACGATCCGCCACATGGACCTTGGCCAAGGCGATCGGGCCAACCCAATTGTTAGAGTCAACCAGGCAAAGAAACCCAGAATGAGGGTCAGGATATTGGCCACCGAGCCGTCAATCTGCTGCACAAATTGGCGAACAAAAACTGTGATCACAATCAGAAGTGGGGCCAATACGAGCAAAAAACGCCAGAGTTTTCGGGTCTTCGCGCTATCGTTGGCCGGGGAAGGTGTCGCTTCCATCGTCGACTAGTGCTCCTAACATGCCTACCACGTGTGGACGTTCACAGCTCTCAAGTTTACGATACTCACTGCATTAGAACCATTGGGTAAACCTATAACAGACGCACACTGCACCCTATGATTGATCCTCAACTAAGCGCCGACTTAACTGGACTGCAAGAGAATATTGAACGAGCGGTGTTAGGCAAAACGAGTGTCGTGCGAATGACGATTGTCGCCCTCTTGGCGGGCGAACATATTTTATTGGAAGATGTGCCGGGTGTCGGCAAGACGTTGATCGCCAAAGCCTTGGCCAAGAGCATTTCGGGACACTTCACGCGACTGCAGTTCACTCCCGATTTGTTGCCCAGCGATATCGTGGGCAGCAGCATCTACAACGCCAGCAGTGCCGAGTTCACTTTTAATAAAGGTCCAGTGTTTGCCAATGTTGTCTTGGCTGACGAAGTCAACCGCGCTCCACCGCGAACGCAAAGTGCGCTCCTGGAAGCGATGAGCGAAGGGCAAGTGAGCGTCGATGGTCAAACGCATCACTTGCCGATACCATTCTTGGTGATCGCGACTCAAAACCCGTTTGAGTTTGAAGGCACCTACTTGTTGCCGGAAAGCCAGCTTGATCGCTTCCTGCTGCGGCTGACCGTCGGATACCCCGCCCGCGAGTTCGAACGCAAGCTATTGATCTCGCACCGTCAGGGCGAGCCGGTCGATAAACTTGCCCCTGTGATTTCGCCTGATCGCATTGTCGAAGCTCAAAACATGGTCCGACAGGTACGCTTTGATGAGTCGCTGGTCGATTATTTGCTGAACATTGTGCATGCTACGCGCGAAAGCGAACTAGTGCAGGTTGGCGTCAGCACGCGTGGAGCCCTCAGCTTGTATCGCGCCAGTCAAGCCTTGGCCGTCGTCGAACAACGCGACTACGTCGTGCCCGACGATATCAAGCGACTGGCCATACCAGTTCTGGCCCACCGAATCGTTCCGCGGGGCATGTTGCCCGGCGCCGATCGCAGTGGCGCTGAAAGCGTTGTCCAAAAAGTACTCGAGACCATTCGCGTTCCAACTTAAGGCACCTCTGCTGTGACCATTGACTATATCGAAGGCCAAGCCTTGGTGGCATCGCCACTTTTGACGGATCGCAACTTTCGCAGAACGGTCGTCTACATCATCAAGCATGATGAGGATGGGGCGTACGGCTTGGTGCTAAATCGCCCCACGGAAATATCTGTCCGTGCGTTTCTACTGAAGTTCATAGAAAAAGATGTACATAGCGCTGAAGCCATCTATAACGGCGGTCCGGTAGAAGGTCCCATCGTCGTCCTGTATGAACATCCGACTTCCGAGGCAAACGCCATCGCACCGGGGCTCGGCCTGGCAACCGAGGAAGACGAGATCTCCGTCATCTGCCAACAGACGGAAAGTCGCTATCGAGTTTTCAACGGCTACGCAGGCTGGGCACCTGGCCAGCTAGAAGACGAACTCAAGCAG
This sequence comes from Rania fehmarnensis, assembly GCF_056494185.1. Taxonomy (NCBI): domain Bacteria; kingdom Pseudomonadati; phylum Planctomycetota; class Planctomycetia; order Pirellulales; family Pirellulaceae; genus Rania; species Rania fehmarnensis. The sequence continues at coordinate 5,084,692 of NZ_CM151398.1, read as the reverse complement.
GGCGGGTGGCTAGTTTGGGACTTGGAGACCGACGATATTTTTGCCGGTGCAGAAGATGTGTGGCAAAACGCAGTGCGCCAGATCGGTCGCGAAATTATCTCCGACTCATTCCAAATCGCGCGCATCCCCAACGACCCCAGTCTGAATTGAGTAAGACCCGTAGCGGAAGCCGTCAAGGCTTTCGAAAATCGCTGCAATCGAAAGCCTTGACGGCTTCCGCTACGTTGTTTCCCAGGATCGAAAGCCTTGACGGCTTCCGCTACGGTTGGATGGTTTGTAGCGTCTGTGCCTTTGGGATGCTGCGCAATTCCCCCAACTCAATCGACGAAAGCGATGCTGTAATCCTGCGGTCGCTATCTACTGGCTATGTTTGTCGGGCAACTTGAGCCCATTGCCTGCCCCGTAGATCGGACGAGCGTGAGACGCGCATGATCGACGTCATTGAACTGACCAAAGCCTATCCGGACAGCCATGCTGGCCCGTTCAAGGCACTCGATGCGGTCAGCTTTCAGGCCAGGCAAGGTGAGATCTTCGGTTTGCTGGGCCCCAACGGTGCCGGTAAGACCACCGCCCTGAGAATCTTGAGCACCGTCTTGAGACCGACCAGCGGCATCGCTCGGGTAAACGGTTTCGACGTCACCACGCATCCCGACGAAGTGCGACATAGCATCGGGTTTGTTTCGTGCAATACAGCCATCTACGATCGTATGACGGCTTGGGAAATGGTCGAGTACTTCGGCCGCTTGTATGGTATTCCCGAACAGCAATTGCAAGCCCGCATGCTGCAGATCTTCGAAGATCTGTCGATGATGGACTATCGCGATATCGCGGGCGGACGCATGTCAACCGGTATGCGTCAAAAGGTGTCGATCGCGCGAGCCATCGTGCATGATCCACCGGTCCTGATTTTCGACGAAGCCTCTCTGGGGTTGGACGTCTTGGTGGCTCGAGCCCTGTTGGGGATCATTGACCGCCTGCGCCAACAAGGCAAGTGTATTATCTTTTCAACACACGTAATGCGCGAAGTCGAACGTTTGTGCGATCGTGTGGCTATTCTTTATCGCGGACGCATCTTGGCCAGCGGTACACTACCTGAACTGGCCGAGCAATATCAGCAGAATGATTTCGAAGAGCTGTTCTTTACGCTCTTGCATCAATCGGATATCGATCGTCGCGCCAAAGTTTCCGAAGCCATGAAGAGCCTGTCGCTTGGCGGAGCACCGGCATGAACTGGCGACACGTACACCTAATCTACCTGCGCGAAATGCGCGATCAACTTCGCGATCGGCGCACGCTGTTTACGATCACGATTTTGCCACTGCTGCTGTACCCGCTGCTGGGCATGCTGATGATGCAAATCGCGCAGTTCAAACGCGAACAGAACGTGCGCATTCGCATCGTGGGTATCGATAATTGGCCCAGCAACCCGCCGTTGATTACGACCAACGCCACTACCAATCAACCAATTTTGGTTCCTGGACTCGATGAAGAATCAGCGGGCGACGCGCTCGAAATTCAAACCGAGAACTGGCCAACGTCCGGTAACACCTCGCAGATCGTTTCCTTGGCGCGTCAGTCGCTGATGACCAACTCCTGCGATGTAATCTTAGTTGTTCAACCCGATTTTGCTGAGCAACTGGATGAAGTTCGCGGACAGGCGCAAGGCTCGCATACTTTCGCGCAACCCACGGTCCCAAGTGACGCGGATGTTCAGAAATCGGCCAACGATTCAGCTGTAGATAATTCTGGTCCTGGTGCTGAACACACTACTGTCTCGCCGGGATTGCAAGTAGTTGCCAACCTGGCTCGTGATCGAGCTCAAATGGCCGTTCGCAGATTACAAGATGTCTTGCGTTCATGGCAACAACGCTGGGTCAGCGATCAATTGTCGGCTGCCGGTATCAACCCCAGTTTGGTTCAACCTTTGGCCATAACGCAGAACGACACCTCAGAGTCGTCGATGCGCAAAGCCATGCTATGGGCCAAGATATTGCCGTTCATCATGTTGGTGTGGGCACTGACCGGGGCTTTTTATCCCGCCATCGATTTGTGTGCCGGCGAAAAAGAGCGGGGTACACTTGAAACGCTGCTCAGCAGTCCCGCGCGTCGTCGCGAGATTGTATGGGGCAAGCTGTTTACGGTAGCGACCTTTAGCATCTTGAGCGCGCTGCTGAATCTGCTCAGTATGCATCTGACAGCTGGCTTTATTCTCGAACAGTTGGTATCCCAAGGTACGCCGCACCTGGCCGAGGCCTTTGGGCGTCTGCCGATTCATGCCTTTGGTTGGCTGCTCCTACTATTGGTACCGATGTCAGCGTTCTTCAGTGCCTTAGCCCTGGCCGTTGCGGCCTTGGCACGCAGCACGAAAGAAGGTCAATACTATTTGATGCCGCTGCTGCTATTCACGATTCCACTGGTCACCTTGCCGATGATACCCAGCTTGGAACTAACGCTGGCCACCAGCATGGTACCAGTCTCGGGCGCCATCTTCGTCGTGCGTGCACTGATGGAGGGCCGCTACGCTGAGGCTTGTATGTACTTGCCAATCGTGATGAGCGTAACGGCAATTTGCTGCTTGCTATCGATTCGTTGGGCAGTGCGGCAGTTCGAAAGCGAATCGGTGATGTTCAGCGAAAGCGAGCGCTGGAATTTCCAAAGTTGGTTGCGACAAGTTTGGCGCGATCGCGGCACCGTCGCTTCGCCGAGCGAAGCCATGTTGTGTGGCTTGATCATTTTGGTCGCGATGTTCTTCTCGCAGTTTGTAGCCGCTCCGACCTCGATCAACTGGCCAGTATTGGCGCAGCGGGCGGTGGTGACTCAAATTGGACTGATCCTGACACCCTGCTTGTTGATGTCGATCTTCTTGACGCGCTCGATCCGACAATCACTGCGACTGCACCGCGTGCCGCTGGATCAAGTTGCGGCAGCCATCGTATTGGCCGTGGCCTTGCATCCAACTTATACGCTGTTGGGTGAAGCTATCGCAGGCACTATACAAATTGGTACCGGTACTCAGCGCATCCTGGAAAGCGTTTCGCAGTTGATTAGTGCCCAGCCTCTGTGGGCCGTGTTGCTGATCCTGGCATTGCTGCCCGCCGTGTGTGAAGAGCTGACGTATCGCGGGTTCATCTTTGGTGGTCTGCTACGCAACAATGGAGTTATGCGAGCCGTCTTGCTCTCGAGTCTCTTCTTCGGATTGGCTCACAGTTTTCTTCAGCAGTCCATTGCCGCCACCATCATGGGTATCTTGCTAGGCGTGATTGCTTGGCGCACGGGTTCGGTTGTGTGCACGATGCTCATTCACGTGATCAATAATTCACTGTCGGTGTCGCTCAGTTGGCTGGCGGATCGTCAAGTCGGATTGCCGTCAACGACTGAGTGGTTCGTCAGCCTGGACGCGACTGGTTGGCACTATCAGAGCGGTTGGATCACTGTCAGCGTGTTGATTTCGCTGGCCATGTTGGCCGTTCTCTGGCGTCGGTCGCCGGCCACGCAGAAGTTGACCGAAGCCGAATTGGCCTGAGCCCTTGCAATCGATGCGTTGACGTGCCCTGGTAGCCCAGCGGCGAAACGCAGCAGGTGGAAATTCAAGCATTGGATGGACTATAATAAAGGATTGGTTAAGTTTGCAGTATGGTTGTTGTCAAAGGGCGGAATGAAATGACTCAAGGGCCAGCGGCTGCCAGCGACGTGGATGCCGAAAAGAACGGCAACCCCAAAAAGACTTCTAAATCAAAGAAGCCTTCCAAGACAAAATCTGAGTCCCGCCCGGTATCAAAGGGCGATGTACCGCCGAACTTGACGCCCGCGGCCATCGAGCACTACGTGGTCAGTGATGCCATCGTAGCAGCCCAGCAAGCCAAGATCGAAGCAGTCAAAGACATCGTGGCTTCTGTACCTCCGTATGACATCGGCACGCTCACGAAAGTGCTGGAAGCCATCATGACTGGCGCATCGGCCGACGACGCTGCCATCTTGCGCGATGGACTCTTAGGCAAACATGAATCCCAGTTGCCGTTGCAGTTGCAACCCGATGACGAGCTCTCTCCCGACTGGCGATCGGGCGGCTATCCTTACAAGAGCTTGATGACGCGCAAGAACTATGAGAAGCAAAAGTATCGCTTGCAAGTCGAACTGCTCAAACTGCAATCGTGGGTCAAACAGACTGGCCAGAAGATCGTGGTCCTGTTCGAAGGTCGCGATGCTGCGGGCAAGGGGGGCACGATCAAACGCTTCATGGAACATCTCAATCCCCGCGGTGCGCGAGTGGTGGCTCTTGAGAAACCGAGCGATGTCGAACGCGGCCAATGGTATTTCCAAAGGTATGTCGAACATTTGCCCACCTGTGGCGAGATCGTCATGTTCGACCGTTCCTGGTACAACCGCGCTGGTGTAGAACGCGTCATGGGCTTCTGCTCTAACGACGAGTATATCGAGTTTATGCGGCAATCTCCTGAGTTTGAACGCAACCTGGTGCGCAGCGGTACATTCCTGGTGAAGTTCTGGTTCTCGGTCAGTCGTGAAGAGCAGCGCCGTCGATTCAAAGAACGCGAGAGCCATCCGCTGAAGCAATGGAAATTATCGCCTATCGATAAAGCGTCGCTTGATAAGTGGGACGAGTACACCAAAGCCAAGGAGGCCATGTTTTTCCACACCGATACCACCGACTCGCCGTGGACAGTCATCAAGAGCGATTGCAAGAAGCGAGCCCGGCTGAACGCCATGCGTTACATCTTGCACAAGATCAACTACGAAGGCAAAGACATCGATAAGATCGGGCCGCTCGACCCGCTAATCGTAGGCCGAGCCAACCTGGTCTACGAACGCGGTGAACATGTTTTGTAGAACCCGCGGGAGGGCGAAGGGTGCTTTGAAACTTCGGTTTCATTAGCCAGGTCAAAGGCAGCCCTACTATCAAGCGCTTCGTTTTGAGCACTGGCTATGCTGCGCATTGCCAGTGCCACCCAAAGCCCTAAATACAATGCTCGGCTTAAAAGCTGGACGATCTCTATGGAGATGTGGTGGGAAGAAGCATTGGTTTGAGGGTTCTGAGCAGCTGGGGACAGCTGCTCTACATTACCCTCCCCGCACCTATTCGCCCTCCCAAATGCCGCTAATCCACCAGGGTGTGCGGGGCATCGCCCCGCCGTCGCGCGGCTCGATTTTCCAGCAGGCTGGTGACCAGGCTGGTCCAACCGGTTTGATGGCTGGCGCCGAGTCCTCGACCGTTGTCACCATGAAAGTACTCGTGGAACAGCAGCAGGTTCTGCCAATTCGGATGCGACGCATATTTGGCTTCTTCACCAAAACATGGCCGACGTCCATCTTTGTCCGGAGTGAACATACTGATCAAACGTTTCTCGATCTCATCGGCAACTTGCCCCAAGGTGCAATACTTGCCACTACCGGTCGGACACTCCACCTGGAACGATTCGCCATAAAACGAATCATAGGTCCGCAGCGATTCGCAAATGAGATAGTTGATCGGATACCACACCGGCCCGCGCCAATTGCTATTGCCTCCGAACATGGCCGAATCGCTCTCGCCAGGGACGTAACGCACAATGTGGCCCGCGCCAGCGCATTCGAAGACGTATGGCTGCCGACCGTACACGGCCGACATCGAACGAATACCGTAAGGCGATAGGAACTCCTTTTCGTCCAGCATGGTAATCAGCAGGCGACGCAAGCGATCGGCACTGGGCAAAGCCAGCAAGCGCAAGCCGACTTTGCCACCATCAGCACTATCGCGTGTCAAGTACGTCATGTATCGCGCCATGCCTTGACGATTTTCCAGAAACCACAACATGCGTTTGCGGAAACCACCCAGCACCTGCAAGTGCTCTTCCTCCAGCACCACCGGCGTGCACAGTGGAATCAGTCCCACCAAGGTACGCATGCGCAGCGGAATCGACTCGGTACCGGTCAGCATGTGGTCGTAGTAGAACCCATCTTCTTCGTCCCACAAACCTGTGCCGTGTAACGTATTGGTGGCATCTACGATCGCCAAGTAATGCTCGAAGAATTTACTGGCCATGTCGGAGTAACCCGGTTGATCCACCGCCAGCTCCAGCGCCATGCGCAGCATGTGTCCGCAGTAGAAAGCCATCCAAGCGGTCGCATCCGCCTGGTTTAACCAGGCACCATTGGGCAGTGGTTTATTGCGATCGAACACACCGATGTTGTCCAACCCCAAAAAGCCACCGCTGAAGATGTGGTTACCGTGCAAGTCCTTGCGATTGACCCACCAGGTGAAGTTCAGCAGCAGTTTTTGAAACGTCTTGGACAGGAACTTGATGTTCCGCTGGCCTTTAGGACCACTGTTGAGATAAACGTTCCAGCAAGCCCAGGCATGCACGGGTGGATTAACGTCGTCGAGCGCCCATTCGTATGCGGGCAGTTCTCCGTTGGGATGCATGTACCATTCGCGCAAGAACAAAATCAGTTGCTCTTCGGCAAAGTGCTGATCGACGCGGGCCATGGGCAGCATGTGGAACGCCAAATCCCAAGCGGCATACCAAGGGTATTCCCACTTGTCCGGCATGCTAATGACATCGCGGTTGAACAAGTGCCGCCAATCCGAATTGCGACCAAATTTTCGCGAATCGGATGTCGGGGGATGGGCTGGATCGCCGTCGATCCAGGCTTGCACGACATAATGATAGAACTGTTTGGTCCACAGCAGACCTGCATAAGCTTGACGCGAGATCAGGCGTTCGCCAGGATTCAGCTCAGCGGGAATACACTCGTTGTAGTACTCGTCGGCTTCGCGCTGACGATCGGTGAAGACTTGCTCAAATTCGTCGCCGAACCAGGCAGTTGGTGTTTGCGCGGCGCTGGCCATCCGAGCGCGTAAGACGATCTGGGCGCCGGGGGCAATCGTGTGTGTCGAATACGCGGCGACCTTGGTGCCGATGTTCCGCGGGTCGACCACGTCGCGATTGGCGTGGACGACATATTCGTGGAAGGCATCTTTGAAGTACTCGCCGATCGACGGCGCATCGGGGTGACGCCGTGGATTGGTTTCGTTGTCCGTAAACAGATAGGTGTGGGCCGCGCCATCGCTGGGCAAGTCACATTGGATCTGCCATTCACCTAAGGTTTGATGATGGCAGACCAAGTGGCCATCCTTCAATCGCATGGTCGGCTTAGGCGTGCAGCCCTCGTGTGTGCAGTTCCAAGTCCAAGTGTTGCGAAACCACCATTGAGGTAACAAGTGGATCGTAGCTGCTTCGGGCCCACGATTAATGACCGTGATCTTAATCAGCAGGTCATCGGGCGAATCCTTGGCGTATTCCACAAAACAGTCAAAGTATCGCTCGTCGTCAAAGATGCCTGTATCGGCCAGTTCGTATTCGCCTTGAGCCCGATTGCGGTGCTGCGTTTCCTCTAACAAATTACTATACGGAAATTCGGCTTGAGGATACTTGTAGAGCGCGCGCATGTACGAATGCGTCGGAACTGCATCCAGGTAGTAGTAGCATTCCTTGACATCTTCCCCGTGATTGCCTTCGGGGCCTGCCAAACCAAAGAGGCGTTCTTTCAAGATTGGATCGCGACCGTTCCAGAGAGCCACGGCGAAACAGAGTCGACATTCGCGATCGCAAATGCCTAGCAGTCCATCTTCGCCCCACCGATAAGCGCGGCTGCGAGCGTGGTCATGTGGCAAGTAACTCCATGCTTCTTGACTGGCCGAGTAGTCCTCGCGGACCGTACCCCACTGGCGCTCGGACAAGTAACTACCCCAGCGTTGCCAGTTGGCCGTGCGATTCTTGGAAGCTTCCAAGCGTGCGCGCTCGGAAGTTTGACGATCCGCATATTCAGTCATAGATTAACCAACGCTGTAGAGAGCTAGCGGTGTCTGTCAGATTCGGGAGAAGACGCGTCAGCATACTGTGAAAAACGCACCGAAGTTTATGGCTTCAATGAGTTCCACGGCTTTATCCATGCCAATGTTGCTGTTGATGCTTCACCCTCCCCAATAAAAATCCAGGCCGACTTGAGGTGTCGGCCTGGTTCAGTATTAGCATATCGAGAGGATAAACACAGGCTGGAAGCCTATGCCACAGCAACTCTAGCTGATCGACTTGATAGTCTTGACAATGCGGCTGATGATCTTGTACGGATCAGCTTGCGAGTTGGGGCGACGATCTTCCAAATAGCCCTTGTAAGCGTTGTTGGCTACGAAGCTGTGCGGAATGCGGATCGAAGCGCCACGGTTGGCAACACCGTAGTTGAACTTGTCGATCGATTGCGTTTCGTGCAGTCCGGTCAAACGCAGATGGTTGTCTGGACCGTAAGCAGCGATGTGCTCGTCCCGATACTTCTCGAAAGCACCCATGAGCTTCTCGAAGTATTCTTTGCCGCCTTCGTTGCGCAGCTTGTCGAACGAAAAGTTGGTGTGCATTCCCGAACCGTTCCAGTCACCCTTGACCGGCTTGCAATGGAACTCGACGTCGATGCCATACTTTTCAGTCAAGCGGATCATCAAGTAACGGCTCATCCACAGGTCGTCACAAACCTTCTTGGAACCCTTACCGAAGATCTGCCATTCCCATTGGCCTTTGGCAACTTCGGCATTGATGCCTTCCAAGTTGATACCGGCATCCAAGGTGATATCGATATGCTCTTCGACGATTTGACGAGCGACATCGCCCACGTTTTTGAAGCCAACACCGGTGTAGTATGGACCTTGAGGTGCAGGGAAACCTTCTGCAGGGAAGCCTAGAGGCTTGCCGTTTTCGTAGAAGAAGTACTCTTGCTCGAAACCGATCCACAAGTCTGCCATGTCATCGACGGTGGCGCGGAAGTTGGATGGGTGCGGAGTATGGTCGGGCAGCAAAACTTCGCACATGACCAGAAAGGCATTCTTGCGAGTGCTGTCAGGGTACAAGGCCACGGGTTTGAGCACGCAGTCGCTGCTCTTACCTTCCGCTTGTTGTGTGCTGCTACCGTCGAATCCCCACAGACCACAATCTTCAGGGCTGGTGGGTGCCTTATCGACGACCTTGGTCTTGCTGCGCAAGTTCGGCTCGGGGAGGTAACCGTCGAGCCACACATACTCCAGTTTGAATTTCTTGTCAGACGACATAAAACGGGTTCTTCTCGAATGGAGTGCCACATCTTCGAAACACTCATCTCCACCCGCGTGTTGCCTCACTGCATCCCAAGGCCCGCATGTTGAGACTTGTCGCATCTACAAGCGACAAACTGATGACGAGTTGGAACCAAGTTTGCTGCGTGTGACATGAACCTACCCTGCCCTGTCACCAGCTAACTGCCGCCCGCCTCGACCTTGTCTTACCAAGGTCCTCGTCCTCAGCGAAGTCGGTCGATAAGCTAGCACGACTTCGTCATATCTTCAAGTTCCCAATGGGAAGATTTCTGCCATTCCCGGCCCGACATTTCCCGCCTGGGGCCATGCCTTACCATTAAATGAGTTTAGCGGGTTCAATCCCAACCCAGCGATTGAAAACCCACAGCGTAGCCGAAGTCGCCAGACTTTGGATCAATTTGTTTTAAACGCAGAGACGCGGAGAATCGCAGAGAATACCCATCAGCGTTTTCTCTGCGGGCTCTGCGCACTCTGCGTTTTAAATGCATTCATTCAACGCGGTACAGACTATGCCCCGAATTTGCCCATGCGACCGGCGTTGGAGAGGGCCAACAGCATTAGATACTGGGCTTCGAATTGCCCCAGGCCGCCGGTGATGGCGGTGGTTTCATTAAACGTTGTATGCGGATCTGGGCGACAACAATCGGAAACCAACAGCGTGGGCACCGGATGCCATGAATGGCTCTTCAAATAACTCGGCGTCGAGTGATCGCCAGTAACGATGAGCACATCGGGATTCAAACCTGTTAGTGCGGGTAGCGCACTATCGAGTTCTTCAATCCGCTTGACCTTCTCAGCGAAGTTACCGTCTTCACCGGTGCTGTCGGTATACTTGAAGTGAATGAAGAAGAAGTCGTACTTGTCCCATTCCTGCTTGAGCACTTCAAATTGTTCTTTTAGCGAAGTTGCTTGGCCGACAATCTTCATGCCGACCAGTCGAGCCAGACCTTTATACATGGGATAAACGGCAATCGCGGCCGCTTTCAAGCCATACACTTCATCAAAGGGAGCCAGATCGGGTTTGTTGGCAAACCCGCGCATCGTATGAAAGTTCGCTTTGGGATGGCCCTTTAATATCTCTTTAGCTTGCAACAAAAATGCCTTGGCGATCTCTGCCGTGCGCTGGCTGGCAGCATCTTCGGCGACAGGATCTAACGGTGGCACGCCCACGGCTTGCGGATCGGTATCTTTAACGTTGCCACCCAAGCCCGGAGCGCGGAAGACTACGACGAAACGATGTTCTTTCACCGGTTCGACAAAGATCTCGACGCCCGGGATTCCAATTTTACGCAGCGAAATTGCTAGCGGCGCACTTTCTTCACTCGAGATACGTCCGGCGCGGCGATCGGAGATATTGCCTTGTGCGTCGAGCGTACAAAAATTGCAACGAATGGCCACGTCGCCAGGCTGTAGTTCGAAACCGATGCCGGTCGCTTCCAGCGCACCACGGCCGATTTGATACTTCAGCGGATCGTAGCCAAAGAGCCCCAAGTGGCCTGGGCCGCTGCCGGGGGCAATTCCCGGTTTGACCGGAATGCTCAAACCTTGCACGCCACGCGTGGCCAGGGCGGAGAGATTGGGTGTTTTCGCTGTTTCCAGTTCCGTTTTGCCGCCTGCCTCCATCGGCAACCCGCCCAGGCCATCAGCTACCAACATGACGATCTTGGATTTATTCTTGACTTGCAATTCGCGGGTTAACTGGTGCATATCCATCGGAGCTGGCCTTTCAAAAACGTGCGACGACAACGGCACACATTCTAGGCACTAGTCGGCATTTTCGACAGGGCAGCAGCAGTCCCGAAAGCGATCAACATCAAGATCCACACGATGTCCAAAAAATGCCAATACAGCGCGTTGAAACGAATGGCGAAATAGCTCTCGTGATCGTACTTGCCCTTCCAGGCTCGTACGTAGACCACGCACAAACCAATCATCCCGCCCACCACGTGCAGGGCATGCAACATGGCCAAGACGAAGGTCATGCCATACAGACTGCGACTAGCTGACATGTCCTCGGCAAAACGCGAGACGATAACGGTCATACCATAGCCTTGCACCGCGAAGAACATCAGCGCCAAAATCACCGTCAACGTCAGATACCGCAGCAGATCGGTGCGCAGTTCGCGTTTGACTGCTTCGACCGACAGGTGCAAGCATGTGCTGATGGCGATTAGAATAACCGTCGTCCAGATGAAATTCAGTGGCAAAGAAAAGGGAGCGACCTTCTCAGTTCCACTGGTCAAACGCAGCACCACATAAATGGCATACAGCATCACGGTAGACACGAAGAAAACGCCCAGCGATATCAACAGTAGCCAAGCCCCTTGAGCTCGACGCTGATCATCCCCACGGATGCGAGGATTGAAGAAATTGGCCGTGATGCGTCGGGGCGATGGAACCATCGGTGTTAGGCTCGAACTTGACAGTTGGCAGCGAAAAAGCTTAAACCTACGGTTTGAGGCCGTTTAAGCATAGGGCAGGCGAAACGTAGAGCGGCTGTCCCCAGCCGCTCCGCACCCGGCAAGTCGTCTGGCGCTGTAGCGTACAATCGAGTTAGTGGTCGGTAGAACAACAATTAGCAGGTTCTGAGCGGCTGGGACAGCCGCTCTACAATAGCGGCTGAGTACAGTCGCTCTACGGTTTGGAGTGTTATGGAAGGCACAATTTTCTTTTCTGTCGGCGAACCCAGCGGCGATTTGCATGCGAGCAATTTGATTGCTCAGTTAACCAATCGCAGCGGTACACGGCTCAAAGTGCGTGGCTTGGGCGGCGCGCGGATGGCCGCCGCTGGTGCAACGATCGACTATGATTTGACGCAATTGGCCGTGGTTGGCATGCTCGAAGTGCTTCCCAAGCTGCGCGAATTTTTCCGCGTCGCGGACCTGGCCGAGGAGATCCTTCGCCAGCAGCAGCCCAAGGCAGTCGTACTGGTCGATTTCCCGGGTTTCAACTGGCACATCGCCAAACGAGCCAAACGACTGGGCATTCCCGTCATCTACTATCTGCCCCCGCAGCTTTGGGCCTGGGGCGCTTGGCGACTTGGCAAACTGAGACGCACAGTCGATCACGTCCTGTGCAACCTACCTTTTGAACCGCAATGGTATGCAGACCGTAACGTGCAAGTCGAATACGTGGGGCATCCCTTTTTCGACGAAGTCGCCGACAAACAATTGGACCAGCGGTTCTTGACCCAGTGGAGTCAACATGATGGCTTGCAGGTCGCTGTGCTGCCCGGTTCGCGCTCGCGTGAAGTCAGCAAGATTTGGCCCATGCAGTTAACAGCTATCCGAGAATTGGCCGCCCGTTACCCGCAAACTCGCTTTATGGTCGCCGCTTATCGCGACAAGCAATGCACGGAGTGCCGCGGATTGCTGACCGAAGCTGACAAGCGTATCAATCTGGAGTTCTTTGTAGGTAAAACCAGCGAAATTATCCAGCTGGCCGATTGCGCACTGATGAAATCAGGCTCGGTCAGTTTGGAGATGATGGCTCGCGGCACACCGGCCGTCGTCACCTACCATGCCAGTCGAACGCTGTATGCGATCGGGAGGTGCCTGACGAATATTCAATCGATGACGCTACCCAACATGATCGCCGGTCAAGTGGTCATGCCCGAGTTCTTGGCGGTCGGGTCGACGGCTAAAGCCACGGGGCAAGTGATTTCAGCCATGGATCGACTGTTGGGTGACCCCGATGCCCGCGCCGAGCAGGCTCAGCAACTGCGAGCCTTGTCAGCCAAATACGCGCAGCCCGGCGCCAGCCTGAAAGCGGCCAATGTGATCCTGAGTATCATTGGCCAGCCAAACAGCCAGGCCCGAGCAACTGCATAAGTTTGGCAGGGGCGCGCGAGGTCCTCCTCAGCCCAACACCGCTGAGATGAAAGGACAACGTCCCGGGGACTCTTGCTGCCAGCACGATCATCACTTTGATATGGAGATGAGGTGTGAAGAGGCTTTGGTTCGAGGGTTCTGAGCAGTTGGGGACAACTGCTCTACGTTACCTTCCCCAGAACCTACGTCCGTTGATCAAAACGGTGTTGGGCGCAGCCGGAGCATTCGCCCTCCCCCGCGCGGTGCGAGTATGCACAAGATCAAGCCCAACATCGTGTATTGCTGACATTGACCCCAAGTGGTCCTTTGGAGGATAATCGAGCGGAGAATCCATGCTTGTGACGCTGCGCCTTGGGCGGCGTAGAACCAAACATCCTCAACTCAGGCTCACTGCTCGTGTCGGTCGCAACTCCCGTAGATTTGGCCACTTACTGTGAATCGGTCGCTCGGCGTGCTAAAGCTAGCACCGGCCGTTTGGCCACGTTGCGCTCCGAGATCAAGAACAAATGGCTGCGAGCCTGCGCGCAGGCTTTGCGTAGCCAAGCCGGCAAAATAATTGCGGCCAACGAATTGGACTGCGATGCTGCGGATGGCTATGGACTAACGCCAGCTGCGATTGACCGACTCAGGCTCAGCCAAGCCCGCATTGACGAAATGGCAGTTGGACTGGAAGAGGTGGCCGCCCTGCCGGATCCGATTGGCGAAGTTATCGAAGGTTCGATTCGCCCCAACGGACTGGAAGTACGTAAAGTTCGCGTGCCGCTGGGTGTTGTGTTCTTCATCTATGAATCGCGACCGAATGTGACGGTCGATGCAGCCGCTATTTGCGTCAAGAGTGGCAACGCGGTCATCTTGCGCTGCGGTAAAGAAGCGATTCATTCGTCGAAAGCTTTGGTGGCGATCATCAATCGTTGTGCAGAGGAAGTTGGTTTGCCCAACGACTGTGTGCAGTTGGTTGATACGACCGATCGGGCAGCCGTGGGACATTTTCTCTCGTATGCTCAATACATTGATGTGGCGATACCTCGCGGCGGTCGCGGACTGATTGAACGCGTGGTCAACGAAGCCAAGATGCCCGTCATCAAGCACTTTGATGGCAACTGCCATGTGTATATTGATCGCTCGGCCGATCTAGATATGGGGCTAGCCATTTTGATTAACTCCAAGTGCCAACGCATGGGCGTGTGCAACGCCTGCGAAAGTTTGTTGGTGCACAGCCAGGTGGCTGCAGAGTTTTTGCCGCGCGTGGCCCACGAGTTCGCTCAGCGCAAGCTGATCATGCATGCCGATGTGCAAGCTCAAGCGTTTCTGCCTGGATCAGTACTGGCCACCGAAAGCGACTGGTCCGAAGAGTATTTGGGGCCAGAAATCAGTGTCGCCATCGTCGATGACGTGGAGTCGGCAATCGCCCATATCAATCGTTACGGTTCGCACCACACGGATGCCATTGTCACACGCGACCTCGAAGCGGCGCGACTCTTTCAATTGGAAGTTGACTCCAGCGCAGTGGTAGTCAACGCCAGCACCCGATTTAATGACGGTGGGCAGTTGGGCCTGGGAGCCGAAATTGGAATTAGCACAGACAAACTTCACGCGCGTGGACCATGTGGCCTGCGCGAATTGACGACGTACAAATATTTGTTGACAGGGAATGGTCAACTGCGAAGCTGAGCGTAGGGCACAATTGTGCCGACCAGCGAATTAGTTGCACGGTTTGAGTACCAAGGAAGGATATCCACGACCATGTCCGATGAGAGCCTGGGTCGGAACGAAGTCGAAGAGCTGCTCAAGTCGATGGAGGCCGGCGAGAAACGCAAGCCAACGCCTGCTAGCAGTCCGAGTGCGAGCGCTGGTAATAGCCCCAAGAGCGCGGACGCCGGTGCCGATCTCGCCGAATCCAAAGCCGATGCGCTGTTATCTAAGAAAGCTGGTCCCCGACAACGCGTAGTGGCTTATGATTTCAAGCGACCCGAGCGCGTGGGCAAAGAACAGATGCGGGCCTTGCAGTCGTTGCATGAAGGCTTTGCGCGAAACTTCGGCGCGTCGATGTCCGCCCTGCTGCGGACCATTGTCGAAGTTAAATTGATCAGCGTCGATCAATTAACCTATAGCGAATTCGTCTACAGCCTCGAGATCCCTACCTGTTTCAATCTACTCAAGCCTCAACCGCTGGAAGGCAACTGGATTCTTGATATAAGTCCCAGTCTGCTCTACCCGATCATCGATCGTATGCTCGGTGGGGTCTCCACAACCGATTCGACGCTGAAACGACCACTGAGCGATATCGAACTGAGACTGACCAGTCGGATCACTACGGTGTTTTTGCGTGAGCTGGCAACTGGCTGGGGTAACGCAGTCGAATTGAATATTGAAGTACAGCGGGTCGAGAGTAATCCTCAGCTTGTACAGATCGTGCCTCCGAACGAAGTCGTCATCCTGGTCAGTTTCGAACTGACTATGGGTAAGACACGTGGCATGATCAACTTGTGTATTCCTTTTAACACTATAGAACGCATTGGCACCAAGCTATCGAGCAATAGCTGGATAGGCTATGCCTCGTCACGAAGTTCGAACCATTCGCAAGCCAAGATTCAAGAGCACCTGGAACATGCCGTAGCGGAACTGATCGTTACGTTAGCGACCTCCAAGATCAAGACCAGCGACCTGTTCAACTTGCAAGTCGGCGATGTGATCAGCACAGAAAAAGATGTGCATATGCCACTAGAGGTTGAGGTGGAAGGCGTAGTAAAATTCTTAGCAGCGCCGGGCTCCTACAAGGGGCGAACGGCCATTGAGATTCACGAACCGGTCCACAAGAAAGCCTTGGGCTAATCACGTGGACGCGTCCACGTACTAGTTTCAGGTTTGAGATCGATTAGATTTCAAATTCCCAACATGCAATTTGAGATCTAAGGTACTGCTTAATATGCGCCACTTTGCGATTCTGCTATTCCTACTGGCGACCGGTTCTGCATTTGGGCAAACCGCTGCACCGCTGGCCGCCAGTCGGCCAAATGTGATGATCATCCTGGCCGATGATCTGGGTTTCTCCGATGTGGGTTGTTATGGCAGTGAGATCCGCACGCCGAATCTGGATGCCTTGGCTAGCGGCGGATTGCGGTTCACGCAGTTCTACAATACGGCTCGCTGTTGGCCCACGCGAGGTGCGTTGTTGACGGGTTACTACGCGCAGGCGATCAATCGCGATGCTTTGCCACGAGCCGCTGGCGGCTCTCAAGGCAAACGCCCAGCGTGGGCCAGCTTGCTGCCAGCCATGCTCAAGTCCCAAGGCTACCGCAGCTATCTATCGGGCAAGTGGCACATTGATGGCGTACCGGTCAAACAGGGCTTTGATCATAGTTATGTCATCGATGACCACGACCGTTTTCACAATCCTCAAAAACACTCCCGCGATAACCAGCCACTGCCACCCGTCCAGCCCGGCAGCGATTTCTATCTGACAACATTCATTGCTGATCATGCGATCGAGTGTTTGCAAGAGCATGCTGCCAAATACAGCGATCAACCTTTCTTGCACGTGGTAACGTTTACCTCCCCTCACTTTCCCTTGCATGCCAAGAGCGAGGACATCGCCAAGTACGCTGGTCATTACGATGTTGGCTGGGACCAGGTGCGGCTGGAACGTTATGCGCGCCAGAGAAATTTAGGGATCGTGACCAGCCCACTATCTGTCCTGGAGCCCACGATTGGTCCTCCGTACGCCTTTCCTGCGGCGATCGAAAAACTAGGTGCCGGTGAGGTCAATCGCGAACTGAATTGGCTAGACCTGAACGAAACCCAACGCGCCTTTCAGTCGGCCAAGATGTCGGTGCATGCGGCCATGATTGACCGCATGGACGTTGAGATCGGACGTCTGCTCGCGCAGCTGAAAGCCATGAATCAATTTGACGATACGCTGGTGTTGTTTCTTTCCGATAACGGGGCCAGTGCCGAGATCATGGTGCGCGGCGACGGGCACGATCCACAAGCGACTGTTGGTTCGGCCGGTTCGTTTGTATGCCTGGGGCCAGGTTGGTCACGGACTGCCAATACGCCCTTTCGTCGGCATAAGACTTGGGTTCATGAAGGTGGTGTCTCAACGCCTATGATCGCGCACTGGCCACGACAACTCAGGGGCGCTGGTGGCCAACTGCGTTCGCGACCAGGTCACGTGATCGATATCGTACCGACTATCCTGGAACTGGCTGGTAGCAGTTGGCCAGCAGGCCCTGAAGGTATTTCGGACGTTCAATCCCTACGTGGCGTCAGTTTTCTACCCAGCTTGACTGAGCAGCCCGAACAACCGCGATCGCAACCCATTTGGTGGTTGCACGAAGGCAATCGCGCGCTGCGGGCCGGACAGTGGAAAATCGTCGCTGCCAAAAATGAACCTTGGCAACTGTACGATTTAACCAGCGATCGCGCTGAAACGCACGATCTCTCCAGCGAGCAACCTGATAAAATGAATGAGTTGATCGCTCAGTGGGAAACGCTGACCAAGCAGATGGAACAGTTGTCGACCAAGTAGGTGTCAGGTCTATAGTTGGCACGAAACGCTTAACGCGTTCCGCTACGCTTTTACTCGGTGGCACGAAACGCTTGACGCGTTCCGCTACGGAGGCGTGGGTCGAAACGCTTGACGCGTTCCGCTACGGGCGTGTGGGTTTGGAACACTATTCAGTAAACATATGTCAGCCATCTTAGTAGTCGATGACGAACCCGCGATTTGTTGGGGCGTGAAACAGTGCCTGGAGCGTGACGGTCATCAGGTGACGATCCTGCCCACGGGCGAAGCTGCCTTGAGCAGCGTGCGCGAGCAGAAGCCTGATTTGATGTTGATGGATGTTCGCTTGCCTGGCATCAGCGGCATCGAGACGCTTGATCGGGTGCGACAGATGCATCCTCAGTTGCCCGTGGTTATTATGACTGCCTTCGGGCAGTTGGACATTGCCGTGCAAGTCATGCGGCATACGGGCGTCGACTACCTGGCCAAACCCTTCGACTTGGATCAAGTTGCCGGCGTAGTGCACCGGATGCTCAGCGAAGTGGGTGCGCCCGCGGGCGACACAGCCAACACATCCAGTGTTAACAACCAGGATTTGCTGGGCCGCACGCCGGTCATGCAAGCCCTCTTCAAACAGATCGCGCTGACCAGCGCAAGCGATTTACCCGTTTTGATTACCGGTGAAAGCGGAACCGGCAAGGAATTAGTCGCGCACTGGATCCATCAGCACTCTCGTCGTTCGGCCAAGCCCTACATACCGATCGCGCCGATCGCGCTCAGCCCGGCACTGTTTGAGAGCGAGATGTTTGGTCACGTCAAAGGTGCGTTTACCGGTGCCGTTGAATCTCGCATTGGTGTTTTCGGTCGGGTGGCCGGCGGCACGGTTATGCTAGATGAAATTGGCGACTTGCCACTGGAACAACAGATCAAACTGCTGCGCGTGATTGAACTGAAACAATATACGCCAGTGGGCGATACGACCGCCAAAGCATGCGACGCGCGCATCATCTCGGCGACCAATCGGGACCTGTTTCGCGCCATTGAAGAGGGACGCTTTCGAGAAGATTTGTACTTTCGCTTGGCTGGAATGCACATTCACTTGCCGCCGCTGCGCGAACGTGTTGAGGACATTAAGTTACTGGCGATCCACTTCCTTAAACGCTTAGGGATTTCAGATCCTGAATCACGTTTAACACCAGAGTTGATCGAGGAGTTAAATTTGCGTCCATGGCGCGGCAACGTGCGTGAGCTGCGAAATGCCATCGAACATGCATCCTTGATGGCCCGCGGTCGCCCCATACGCCCCGAACATCTACCATTGACCGCCAATTACCAACCCCATTCCCCTACTGCGTCCAAGTCGCAGGAGCCGCATGAGAGCCTGGCCACTGCAGTTGCGGCCGCTGCCCATGATGAACCGCAATTGGCCGCGCAGTTGGGTGAACTGGTTCATCAATGGCTGGCCATTGCCGCTCGCGACCCAGATTCAGCGACCAACCTGTACGAAAAACTCATGATGATTATCGAACCGCCAGTTTTGCGGTTCTTGCTGGAAAAACACCACGGCAACAAAAGTGCCCTGGCTCAACAACTCGGCTGGCATCGAGCCACCGTGCGCCGCCGGTTGCAACAATACAAGATCGATGACTCTGAGTAGCAATTTCACGTAGCCACCGCTGCCAAGCGGTGGACAGTCGTATCGTGCTGCATCCACCGTCTGGCGACGGTGGCTACGAGCACGTAGCCACCGCTGCCAAGCTGCCAAGCGGTGGATGGTCGTAGCGTTCTGCATCCACCGTCTGGCGACGGTGGCTACGAAGCGACGGTGGCGACGGTGGCTACTTGAATCGGTACAGATGCGTTATCGTTCTGACCACCAGGCTGTCGTCGACGATCGCCGGTGATGCTCGGCAACCATCCGCCAGCGTATTCTCACTGACCACTTCAGGCTCGTCTGCCACGGTCAATGCGTAACTCTTGCCATCATGATCAAAGGCGAAGAAGTGATCGCGCGTGGCGACCAACGACGAACTGAAGTTACCACCCAGCCGCTTCTGCCATGGAATTTCGCCAGTTGACGTATCGATCCTGGATACCACACCATCATCGGTGATCGAAAACAGTTTGCCTTGAACCAATACCTGGCTGGGTTTAGAACCGATGCCGCGTTTTTGCGCCCATAGCACTTTGCTGTCTGTTACATCGCCTTTGCCATCCGGCAGCACACACAACATTTGGGCTTTGCCGAAGCCGGTATTGAGAAACAAATGTTGGCCATCAAAGATTGGTCGCGCCGTGGCTGAGAACTCGGGATAGGTTACGCGCCAGTATTCATCGCCGGTCAAGGGATTGAGCACCAGCGTAGCCTTGCTGGTACTGCTGACCAGCTGATCGACGCCACCTACCTGGATGATCAGTGGAGTCGAATAAGCTTTGTAGTAGTCACCGTTATCCGTACCGTAGTCGATATCGCGATTTTTCTTCCACACAGTTTCACCGGTGGATTTGTTAAGGGCGACAACATACTGATGATCAAAGCCATCCATATGGAAGATCAGCAAGTCACGATAAAGTATGGGCGAACTACCGGGACCACGAAAATGATTGCACGGCAAGTCGCGCCGCGTCCAAATCACTGCCCCACTGTGACGGTCCACGCAGGCAGTCCCGTACGCACCGAAATGTGCGAAGACAAACTTGTCATCCAGGACTGGTGTCGGCGAAGCATAACTGTTGGTCACATGATGGTCAGGCTGGACCATTTCATTTTCAAACAGCAGCAAATCATGCACGATCTGTCCGCTATCAAGTGATACGCAAATGACCGACATCTTCTTGCCATCTTCGCTGGCTGTGTTTAGCCAAATCTGATTCTCAGCCACTACAGGTGAAGACCAACCTTTGCCATGAATGGCAGTCTTCCACTTCAGATTCTTGTCTTCGCCCCATTGCAGTGGCGGATGCTGATCCAGGGCGGTACCATCGTGGGCATCGCCACGAAACTCGTGCCAGGCGACCTTGGATTTCTCAGTCGCCGTATGTTTGAGCACAAAATCAACGATCGGTTGGGGGTCGGGCAAACTGTGTGGATGATGTCCGCAGTTGGGTTTGGCAATCAACTTCATGGTGCCGCCTAGCGCCTGGTAGCGCGTGGCCACTAGTTGCGAGTTTTCCTCCAGCGGGACAACCTCATCATCTGCTCCGCAAACGTGCAGCAGAGCGACATGGGCTGAGGCCAGCGGTTGCAAGTTATCGACTGGGTTTAGTTGGTACGCGAGGGCTTCATCGTCATTGGCAAATCCGTAGACGGCTTTGCAGCGTTCCCAGTCGGCTGCGGAGCCCGGCCCTTTGCCTTTGCCCCCTGGCCAACTTTTGAAATCACACACCGGAGCATCATTGTAGATGCACGCAACTTTGTCTGGATTGCGTGCGGCCCAGTTCAGCGAGAACAAGCCGCCGCGGCTAAATCCTTCCAGCACGGTTTTATTGGAGAGCTTGAATTCCGAAGTGACTCGCGCGTACATGGCGTCCATAGCTGCCATGGCCGGCGGACCACCGTACAAATTTTGCATGTCGATATAGGCGACATGAAAGCCGTGATTCAGTAAAGCAATATCGGCTTGCGGCTCATGTCCAAAGAACTCAGTGCGCCAGATCCACGGTCGGTGGTCGGCGGGCGATTTGGGTTGGATCAAAAACGCCGATCGACCATCCACTTGGAACTCGATCTTGTTCCAACCTTCCCAAGACTCAGCTTGACACCAGGACAGGCATGAGCAGGCGATCGCGAACGCAACTAGCAAACTTCGGCTGAGCATTATGGAATGGCTCTGAAGGTTAGAGAACAGGGTAGGCCAACTGCGCTGGCACGACTTCACGCAATCCAAGCAGGTTCCCAACCACTGCGATACGGCTTGCTCAGCCACTGCTCAGCGGCCGGCATATTGCTGAAACGCATGGTCTCTGAACTCCACAGCAACTTTTGTTCGGGTACTCGAATGGCTACAGTACCGAGCAAGACTGTTTCAGTAAGTGGACCTGCATATTCGAAGGCAGAAGTCGTTTCACCTATACCGCGACAAGCATCTGCGAATTGAACGTAGTGATCGACACTGTCCAGCTTCGGTAGTTCCGCCGTCTTGAACGACTCGACCGGGAACAAAACCGGGTCGGCTACGTGCGGAATCACCAGTGATCCCTTCTCGCCTATCAGCACGCTGCCAGCGGCGGGCAACTGGTAGTCGGCCGGAACATGTGTCAGCTTCTCGCGCGGCGGGTAGACGTCCACACCGTCATACCAAGTGAGAGGCAAGGTGCCCTCGACGGTATGCTCGGTGGTGGGAAAGCGATAACGTACTTCCGCGCGGTCAGTCCAGGTGTCGGCCAAGAGCGCGGGCGCACTGGCGGTCAGTTCAACAGGAGCCGTCAACTTGAGGGCTTTGAATACTGGATCAAGAATGTGACAACCAAAGTCCCCGAGTTGGCCTGTACCATAGGCTTGCCAGCCGCGCCAATTGAACGGATGGTACATACCTTCTTTGTACGGACGTTCGGAAGCGACGCCTTGCCATAAATCCCACGCTACATGTTCAGGAACTGGATCCATACCATCGGGTCGTTCGATGTGGCGCGGCCAGGTTGGGTTGCCGCTCTGCCATGAGTGGACTTCGCGAACTTTGCCGATCAACCCCTGATGGACCCAATCCACGGCAGTACGATAGGCCGCATGCGATTGAATCTGGTTGCCCATTTGCGTGACGACTTTGTGCTTCTGACTGGCCAAGCGCATTTGGCGGGCTTCATACACGGTATGCGTCAGTGGCTTTTGGCAAAATACATGCTTGCCCAATTGCATCGCCGCCATAGCGATCGGCGCATGCATGAAGTCGGGCGTTGACAGGGTGATGGCCTCGAACTGTTTGGATTTATCTAGCAGTTTGCGCCAGTCGGTAATCTGCACTGCCGCTGAGTATTTTTCGGCAGCCCACCCCAAGTGCTTGGCTGAGCTATCGATGTCACAGAGCGCGGTCACTTGCACCGAAGGACTGGCCGCCACACCGGTCAAGTCGCTAGCGCCTTTGCCACCGGTGCCGATTGCCGCCAGGCTCAAACGTTCGTTGGCACCATATACACGCGAATAACTCACCGCTGGCAGGGCCAGCGCACAGCCGGCCACGGCCACTTGTTTTACGAAAAGACGGCGGGAAGAAAGCCTGGGCATAGTTCGATTCCTTGGAGGGCGAAGAGGCGGGTCGCTGAGAATGGTAGGCATCATGTATGATAAACCCTCGACCGACCGTTGTCACCTTAGCCCGCCGCTTCGTAGCGGAAGCTGTCAAGGCTTTCCGAACAATCCGTAGCGGAAGCCGTCAAGGCTTTCGAAACACGGCTTTTTCGGACCCAAAAATGTCCACAGTATTGCTTGACCCGTTCAGTTATGACACTAAAGTTCGAAATGCTTGACGCATTCCGCTACGTCCTCTCCGCTTTATTACCCCAGAGACTATTGATGAAACACATTTCGAAACTCGGTGCGTACTTTCTTCCAGTCAGTCTGCTGGTGGCCAGCAGCGTAGCTACATCCTGGGCTGAGGATTGGCCGCAGTGGCGTGGTCCACGGGGTGATGGGATCTCGATTGAAAAGTCCTTGCCCATCGAGTGGTCCGAGGGAAAGAACATCCGCTGGCGGACTCCTTTGCCAGGGCAGGGTGGAGCTACGCCTGCCATCTTCGGCGATCAGATCTTTTTGACGTCTGCCAAAGGCGATGATCTGATGCTGATGTG
This sequence comes from Rania fehmarnensis, assembly GCF_056494185.1. Lineage (NCBI taxonomy): Bacteria > Pseudomonadati > Planctomycetota > Planctomycetia > Pirellulales > Pirellulaceae > Rania > Rania fehmarnensis. The sequence continues at coordinate 5,061,459 of NZ_CM151398.1, read as the reverse complement.
CCTCAGCGCCAAAGACGGCAGCGTGCAGTGGGAACAGAAAGTTACCAGTGGCAATCAAGACGCGCGGGCCGGTGAAGGTAACTCCGCTTCACCTTCGCCTTGCACCGATGGTCAACATGTGTGGTGCTTCTTCGGCACGGGCATCCTGGCTTGTTACGACACTTCAGGCAAAGAAGTTTGGAAGTTCGATGTGGGCGAGCGATTCGGCGCGCTGGATATCCAGTTCGGCATGACGTCCACGCCTTACTTGGATGGCGACTACTTGTACATGCAGTTGATCCACGGACCGATGCGCCGCGACAACGACGCGCAGACTGGCCAGGTAATCAAGCTGGACAAGAAGACAGGCAAAACCGTCTGGCAGTTCGATCGCAAGACGGCGGTCGATTTCGAATGCAAACACTCGTATGCCTCACCCTTTGTCTATAACGATGGGCAAAAGAAGTTCTTAGTAGTCCACGGCGCCGATTGCACTACGGGACACGACTTGGATACGGGCAACGAACTTTGGCGATTGGGTGAATTGAATGGTCCGTCGCGGTTTTTTGACAAACATGACAGTACGTATCGCTTCGTGGCTTCGCCGGGTATGGTCAAAGATTGGATCATTGTGCCCACGGCCAAAGAAGGACCAACGCTGGCACTAAAGGTGAACGATCAACTCAAGGGTGACCAGGTGGCTACGTCTAACAATGTGGCCTGGAAGCATGAACGCACGCCTGACGTATCGATACCGCTAATCGCCGATGGGCTGGTGTACTTGTTGCGCTCCGACGGCAAACTGCTGTGCATTGAACTAGCTAGCGGCAAGGAAGTTTACTTTGAACGTACCCACACTTCACAGCACCGCGCCAGTCCCGTCATGGTCGGTGACGCTATCTACCTGTGCGCTAAGGATGGAATGGTTACGGTTGTAAAGGCGGGAAAGAAGTTCGAGATCGTAGCGCAGAACAAGATGGCCGAACAGATCACCGCTTCACCTGTCCCCAGCAATGGCACTCTGTATATACGCACTTATGGTGCGCTTTATGCAATCGGAAAGTGATGAACCGAGAAATCAAGTGACTGAGTTCGCTGCGCGCAAGCGACGATTTTCGGCGTGTGGGCACTGGTGACCGTGCTGGTGCCCGCACATGAGTAGGCAAAATGAAATCACTTCCGTCGTGTGGGACGACACTTTATAATGTCGGGCGGCTCACGTGATTTTGCTTTTTCAGCAATGCGTCTGCCAGTTGCCTACGCGAGATCGGAAACGCAATGCGTTTGGCCTATCGAAAGTTATTGGCTGCATACGGTATCGCGCTGGTCAGTGTATTGGTTGCAAGCCGCGTAGGCTTGTTCTTTGAGCCAACCTTTGGGGACGGCTTTCCCTTTGCCATGATGATCGTGGCAGTTTTGATATCAGGTTGGTATGGTGGTTTTGGGCCGGGCCTGCTGACCTCGCTGTTGGGCGCTATCTGCCTGGTGCAGTTCGTGCTCAGCCCGTCCGGATGGTTAGCCCCCGAAGATGTCGAGTCCCAAGCCGGGATTGCGCTCTACCTGGTTGTAACCGTAGGCATGGCTGCTGTTTGTGGATTAATGCGTGGCGCGGTTGATCGCGCACAGCAGCGCACACGCGAAGCCATCTTGGCCTTGGAAGAGAAAGACAGCGTCGAACGCAATCTTAGCCGGACAGCCCATCAGTTAGAACGCAGCGATGCTTTCCATCGTTTGATTACCGAGCTGACTAGCGACTTCACTTTTCGTCTTGAGCTACAGGAAGGCGTCGCCCGGCTGGAGTATGTCTCGCCTGGCTTTACGAAAATTGCTGGCTACAGTTTTGAAGAGCTGAACCAGCCCGATGGCTGGAAATCGATCATCTATCCTAGCGATATCCACATTGCCCAGCGCACCGTGAATCTAGCACTCAGGGGTCTGCCCGATCAATCCGAACTACGCATCGTCAATCGACAGGGCCAACTGTGCTGGGTTCGATATTTGACACAAGTTCAGCGGAATGCTACCGGTGAGATCGAAGCCCTGGTTGGTGCGGCAGAGCATATTACCGAACAACGCGAATTGGAAGTCGATCGCCAACAACTACTCACAGAATTGGCGGACAAGAATGCCTTTATCGAAGCAGTACTGGGCCAGGTCCCGGTGGGCATTGCGGTCGCCGATGCCAGCACGGGCCAACTGATTACCTCCAACCGCGCCGCCCAACGCATCACGAGCCTGGTGCTCAACACCGGCGAGCAAATCGATCAGATTATCCAGCAACACAACGTTACGGGATGGCGAGCTGATGGCACCACCTACGAAAGTGGTCAATGGCCCATGCAGCGCGCCCTGCGCGGTGAGATTGTCGAGAATGAAAAGGTTCGCTTCGAGGGTAACGGTCACGAGCCAATGCACTTGAGCGTCAACGCGTGTCCCATTACTGACCGCGAGGGGCGCGTGATTGCCGCCGTATCCGTTTTTCACGACGAAACGCAGCGCCGTTTAAGTGATCAACAAGTGCTCGAGTCACAGCGCTTCTTACGCTGCTCGTTGGACTCTCTCTCCAGCCACATCGCCGTACTGGATGAACAAGGGAACATCCTGGAGGTAAACCAAGCCTGGCGCAGGTTCGCCGTGGAGAATCATTTTGTGTACTCCGATTATGGAGTGGGAGCCAATTACCTCGAGCCGTTTGATCGCGCGGATATCAGCTGTGGCGATGGACCCATGATCGCCAAAGGCATTCGCGATGTCATTTCAGGTATCGAAGAATCGTTTGAGTTCGAATATCCTTGTCATTCCCCTGAGGAACAACGTTGGTTTCTAATGCGCGTAACGCGTTTCAGTCCGCCGGGACCGACCCGCGTCGTGGTCGCTCATGAAAACGTGACCAAGTTGCGTGAGGCCCTGGACTTGCTGCGCGAAGCCGACCGACGCAAAGACGAGTTTCTGGCCACCTTGGCTCACGAACTTCGCAACCCATTGGCACCTATTCGCAACGCCGTGCAGATTCTCAAAATGCCGCAGTGCGACGAACAAAGTAAAGCCAAGACGCTCGACATGGTCGAACGTCAAGCGTCCCAATTGACGCGATTGGTCGATGATCTGCTGGACGTGTCGCGTGTCATGCGTGGAAAGATCGAACTTCGCAGACAAAAGGTGGATATCACTAGCATCATTCATCAGGCTATCGAGACAGCCGGACCATTGGTGGCCAACCGCCAGCATTCGCTGAATACTCAGTTTCCGGTGCAGCCGTTGTACGTGGATGCGGACCCCGTGCGCCTATCGCAAGTGCTAAGCAACCTGCTGACCAACGCTGCCAAATACACCGAACCCAATGGCCACATCGAAGTCAACGTGCTGCGTGAAGATGACCAAGTGGCGATTCGAATTGCCGACGATGGTATCGGGATTCAGCAGGAACAATTGAATGGCATTTTTGATTTGTTCATGCAAGTCGACCATGCAACCACGCGAGCCCAAGGTGGATTGGGTATCGGACTGACCTTAGCCAAGAACCTCATTGAATTGCATGGTGGCTCGATCAGTGTCGAGAGTCCCGGTCTGAGTAAAGGCAGTACCTTTACAGTGCGTATGCCACTGTCCGTGCGCGATTCTGCTGGCGAAGATCATGCTTCGCCAACATCCAGTGCGCTGCAGCTGTCGGCGAATGGTGCGTCGTGTCGTGTACTAGTCGTCGATGACAATCGTGATGCCGCCAACAGTTTAGCCATGTTGCTCAGAACACTGGGGCACGCTGTCGAAGTTGCCCATAGCGGCCAGGCGGCACTGGATCAAATTGTCAGCGACTGCCCCAACATCGTTTTTCTGGATATCGGTATGCCAGGCATGGATGGGTACGAAGTCGCTCGCCGCCTGCGCGCCGATGCTCGTTACGAAGATCTATGCCTGGCTGCGCTAACAGGTTGGGGACAGGCTGAAGATCGCCGCCGCACGGCCGAAGCCGGTTTCGATCATCACATCGTCAAGCCACCAGAACTGGCCGCTCTGATAAACGTCATTGGTAACTCAACCAAACGCTTGCAGCAGATCTAATTTAGGTACATTTTGTGTCGACCACACCGAGGTCACGGCCACGTTCTGACCGAGCGCAGGCCTTGTCGTCCCGGTACTTGTGTCAGTTATGTCGCTTATAAAGGCTGGTGACCGTCAAGCGTTGCTCGGAAGACGTAGGGCTTGCAAAATGATTCGCATTCGTGCGTGTTATCGATGTGAGGTTTTGTTCCTGGTTTTAAGTCGCAATACTTTACATATAAAGTAAACAGCCAGTCGAAGGGTCCCCCCTTCTCCCTCAATGTACTCATTGGGGGAGAAGGGGAGACACTTCGATTAGATCCTATAGTTATTCAAAATATCCTAAGGTCAGTATATAACTAGTTTACATGTAAAGTAATCTCAGCGCGCCCCAGGGCTCACACAGCTGTTACAGCTTTTATACTGGAAAGTTCAAATTCACCCTGGCTGGCGACCGCGACGGAGTAGTCATCGAACAGTGGAACGCTGCGCACGCTCCAAGTGTGTTGTGAGTCTAACTCAGGCTGCGGATGACGAAGGGGTCCGTCGGGAACAAGCGCAAAGCCGGTGAGGGGATGCCCCAGTCCCACGCCCAGCCCCTTCAGATAGGCTTCTTTGGCTGTCCAAATTTCATAAAAGCCGATGGCTTGCAGCGATGCAGGTTGATTCGATAGCCATTGCTGCTCGGCGGGATGAAACTGGTGCTTGGCAATCATCTGCCAATCACGCGAGTTGTCGATTTGCTCGGTGTCCACACCCACGGGATGTCCACTAGCCACCGCAATCACGATCAGTTCGCCGCTATGCGAGACATTAAATTCCAGAAGTGGATCGGTCGCCAGGTAAGGTTTCTCGTTGGCGGTGGTTTTGATTTCGACTGCCGCGGGCGGCAGGTTACAAAGCTCAGCCAGTATCTGACGCAGCATCCAGCGGGCGACAATAAAGCGATTTCGGGGCTCAGCAAAGAGATACCTACTGGCGCGTTTGGCCTCATCAACGGTCAAACACGCAGCATGCGACGCGAAGTTGGTTGTAGGTTCCGCAAGTCTGCTTTTGGGAACGCGCGCAAACCACAGGGCAGGCGTTCCCGGATTCGGCCGCTGACTTGGGAACATTAGGTGCGCGGAGTGTCAGAGCCCGATGAGTTGTTCAGATCGAGCGATTCGGACTGGGGTGTCTTGGTAGCATCCGAGTCGGCTTCCTTCTTCGAAGGCAGCTCTTCACCAATTTCGACCTTTTTGACCTCCTGCTTACTGGCACCATTTTCACTGCTGCCATTGCCTTGGTCGCTGGGGGAGGTCGAGGGCGAACTGACGATAGGCGTCATGTTGGCTGCACCTTGTACCACCAAAGCCGCCGAGTACGGATCGTAGTAGTTCAGCGTAATCGGACTGTATACAGTTCGTGGTCGCATGACGCGCACGGTTTCAGGTACATAGCGCGTTACTGGTCGAGCAACCTTGACAGGCGTACGGTACTCTTCTTTTTCGTAGTACCCAACTTGGACCGTCTGTTCAACCGTCTCGGTTTTGTAGGAAGTTCGAGTTACCGTTCGCGGACGAACCATTTCGCGTGGTTCCATGACTTCGCGTTCGATTGGTACTTTGCGCTCGACGTACTGGGTTACTGGTTTGGATACGTTGTACGGGACAATGCGTTTCTCGGCGACTTGTTCGTAACGAGTTACTTGCACTGGCACTTGTTGTTGCAGGACTTCATTCTCGGTGCGCGTGACCTGTACTGGAACTTGAGTCTGCTGCACCTGAGGCATCATCGTCGTCTGCGGTATGGACACTTGTTGTGGATTGGGTTGGTACATCAAAGCGGTGTAGGCCAGGCTGGGCGCTGCAGTGGGTACCCAACCGAACTGCGATCGATGATAGAAAGGCATGCCCGTCGCCGTGTCCACAGCGGTGCCACCGGGCAAGTAACCCAAGCGATAACGGCTAGCACCGGGCACGACGTAGTTCTGAGCAACATAGCCACCATTATCAACCGTAGCCGTTTGATAGGTGGTCACCGGCGAGTAGGTCATGTATTGCTGAGTTTGATACTGCGTTTCAGTCACTGTCCTCGGCACGACCACGTTCTGAGTTTGATACTGAGTTTCCACGACCGGGCGTAGCGTTGTATAAACTTCTTCACGCTGGGCAGTTTCGGTCACATAGTCCGTCTTGTAGTAGCTCTGATCTTGAATCTCTTGCTTCTTGACCGGCACCATCACCGTGTACTTCTCTTCGAGCGTACTGGTTTCAGTAACGGGTTTGGTGACCGTTACTTGCCGGGTTTCGGGGCGATACTTGAGCACCATGCGCTGCGAGACCACTTCGCTTTCGACGTATTCCACGTCGTGAACAACGCGATAGCGGGTTTGCAGTTCTTCTTCCATGATGACTTTGGGTTGAACGGACAGAGCTGGAGTGCAGCACTGAGCCATTAGTGGAGCCGTGGAGATGGCAGGCACGGCCAAAGCTGCTAAAAGAGCTGCTCGCAATTGAAGCTTCATCGTGGACATGTCCCGCACCCAAGAGTTCAAAACTGAGTAAATACGACTACACCCATGTCGCGCACAAACCCGGACAGTGCCATTGTGGCGCCCACATGCAGCTTTTTCAAATCTAATTCACGCCAACGCATGGGGCTGCCGCGCAGCAAGTGTAAGTGCACTAAAGCTTTAGAGTTTTTTAAAATTTTTTTCGAGTTAATGGATCGATGTCCATCGTCGTAAACCACCTATCCATCATAGTTTGCGCAAACGTCCCGGCTATGTGATACAAGCCATTTGACCGCTAAAGTTTCGCGCGTCCGCTGTCCAAGGCTTTGCCGTAGCCGATCTCGCCAGAGATTGGGAATCGATTGGTGACGCGTCCAAAGTCTGGCGACTTCGGCTACAGGTCGTCCGGCGCACTGGCCAACTGTGACCTAAGCTTGGAGATTAGGTCTTTGGGGAGCGTAGGTAATGGACTTGGTGGCTTTGGCTTCGGCGTCGGTGGCAGCAGGCTTGCTGGCCACCTCTGCCTCGCGACTGGCGATAGCTGGTTGGCGAGTCGTCGGGGCTGGGCTGCGCGATCGGTTGGCCCGCATTTCATACAAAAGCGAATTAAGCCGCGCCACCGAGCACGTGCGCCTGTCGACGGCTCTGCGCAGCCAGACCAATGCCAGCCCCAGCGGCGGTTGGCGAGTCATGGAAGTCGTCGAGACCAAGCTGGAATCCGACGATTGTTTGTCTGTCTACTTGCAAGATCCATTACATCGCAGAGAAGTTGCCAGCTTCGCCGCTGGTCAATTCTTGCTGGTGCGGCCCGCCTTGGGCGGAGCGTCGCTGCCCAGTCGATGTTACTCGCTGTCGGATTGTCCAGGTCAACCCTGGTGGCGCATCACCGTCAAACGATCACCGCAACAGAGCGACGCAAATAAAAGTCTCAGTTGTTGGATTCACGAATACTTGCGTGCGGGCGACTGCTTGCTAGTCAGCGGTCCTCATGGCCAATTTACTCTCGATACGCAAACGGATCAGCCGCTCCTGTTGCTGGCGGCAGGCGTGGGCATCACGCCACTATTGTCGATGTTGAAAACTAGCCTGGCCGTTCAGCCTGATCGCCGGGTTACCTTGCTGTATCAAGTCAGCGATGACCAACACTGGCCCTTTGGCGCCCCAGTCCATCGATGGAGCGAGCAATTTACAAACTTGCAGGTCATCACCTACATGAGCCGGCAACCAGATGTGCCCAGAGTGGCAGGTGGCCAGGTGCGTGACGGCAAATTCACTTTGCACGATGCGCTAGACAGCATCGACCCTTCGACGCTCGTCTACATGTGCGGACCAGAGAACTGGATGGCACGCTTCCAAGTCGAATTGCATCGAGCCGGAGTGGATGCCGATCGTGTCCACTACGAATCCTTCGCCAGCGACACGGACGCTCATGGCGACGAACGGGTTACCGACTGGTCGATTCGCTTTGCTCGTAGTCAAATCGCTACGCCCACCAGCAACCAGGCAAGCAGTGTCTGGCAAGCCGCCAAGGCCGCTGGTATTAGTCTGCCTGCCGGCTGTCACTCAGGCGCGTGTGGCTCGTGCAAACTGAAATTGCTCCGTGGCTCCGTGGCCTATCGCAAAACTCCAACCTGCGCGCACAATGATGACGAAGTCGTAGCCTGCGTAGCCCAACCGATTGGCTGCGTAGAAGTCGACGCTTGATGTGGCATAGGCTTCCAGCCTGCGGATAATTTTGGCATCGGCTTCGGAGCCTGTGGTTGCAGAATGCCCTCAAGACACTCGGTGTGCACTTCTGCGGACGCCACATGTTCAGAGCTGTTTTGATTTAGAATACACAGGCTGGAAGCCTATGCCACACTGGGGTACACAGGCTGGAAGCCTATGCCACATTGGAAACCTCTGCGACATGTCTGATGATTTGAAATTGACTGCGTATCACGAAGCGGGACATGCGGTGATGGCTTTGGCTCTAGGCCGAGCGGTGCATCGCGTGACCATCGTTCCCGGCAAGACGCATTCGGGCGTGGATACCTTGGGACAATGCCATGTACAGAAAGGTCGATTTAAACCCAGCAAGGATTGGTTGGAGGACGAGATGTTGATCTTGCTGGCGGGTATGGTAGCCGAATCGCAATTGACTGGCACCTACGCACCAGCCAGCGCTGCTCAAGACTTGCGTGGCGTCCGCCGCCTGGCTCAGTCGCGCGCTGGTAGTGATCGCCAAGTGGAACGCGTCCAGCGCCGCGCGTTGGACAAAGCGGAATATCTGCTGGCTGACCCCGGCAATTGGTCAGCCGTAACCACCATCGCTGAACTACTGATCACGCAGCAGACCATTTCCGGTCGCGCTGCGCGTCACTTGTTTGATGAAGCGATTCGCAAAGCTGAGCAATAAAGCTCAATTCTTCTCCGCCACCTTGGTCAGAAAATCTGCTAACCCAGGCGCTTTCTCCAAGTCGACCTTCTCGACCAACTCCAGCAGTCGATCGCTCTGCGCGGGTAATTCAGGATGCAGGTTTTGCCATACGATGTGTGGAATCAAGGTGTCGTCACCGCTGTGTGCCAACACATCAATCCACACGGCCAGTCGATCAAGATGCTGCAACTTGCCGGCCGCGATGGCCACTTGCAGAAGTACATCTGGCGAGGCGTCAGCCGAGAGCTTCGCGACTTTATCGGCCAGCGGCTTCGAATCGGGGTAGAGATTGGCTGCGCCGCGCACGGCCCATGCCCGGATGGAAGGCTCACTGTGCTTGCACAGTTCAATCGCTTGTTCGACCGTCAGTGCTTGGCCAGCGACTAGCGCATGCATGGCGCTCAGGCGATGCTTCATCGGTGTCGCTTGAGCGCTAACCAAAGCTAACAACTGCGCTTCGACCGACTGGCACTTGCGTTCAGCCAACATACGGACAGCCATTTCGCGGATCATCACATTGGCATCACCAAGTGCGTCCACTAGTTCCGAACTTGAAACACCCTGCAAGCTCTTGGCCTTCGGCCGCTCGCCATAGACCAGGCGATACAGTCGACCATGTCCGCGATCAACACCGGCTGGATCGGCTGATGCATCTTGATAGCAGTGATATCGATCGTACCAGTCGAGAATATACAAACAGCCATCGGGACCAATCTTCTGCACGACGGGCATAAACCAGACGTCATGGGCGCTCAACAGATCGGGTCGACCAGTGCCAAAGTACGTTGAACCGGCTCGCTCGAGTTTATCGATGTTCAAGCAGCTGCCGTGCAGGTTGCCCATCACCAATACGTCACGGAACTCTTCGGGATACGCGCTAGTGTCCATGTAGCCGATCCCGCAGTAGGCTGCCATTTGATGTTTGTGTTTGACAATCGAATCGATCTTCCATGTATGCGGTGGATAGGGCCCGCCCTGTCGCAGGTAGTATCCGGTCTCAGTTAGATGCCACAAGTGATCGATCACACATGCGCTGACAAATGCGCTGCCTTGTGGATCGAAGGCGATACCCCAGGGGTTGCTAGTCCCTTCGCAAAACAGCGAGAACTCTTTGGTTCGCGGATCGATACGGAACATAGCGCAAGTAAATTCGTAAGTCTTCTTGGGAGTTTGTACCTTGCCCGGATTGAAGACGCCATTGAGTCCATACAGATATCCATCCGGTCCCCACGTTAAACTGTTGGGCAATTCGTGGGTATCAAAGCGCCCAAAACCGGTGGCCACTACCGTTTGTTTATCTGCTTTGTCGTCGCCATCGGTATCCTCCATAAACAGGATATCCGGTGCGTTGGCCACCCAGACTCCACCATGGCCCACCGCGATTCCAGAGGGGATATTCAAGCCATCGGCAAAAATCTTGACCGAGTCTACGCGACCATCTTGGTTGGTATCTTCCAGAATCTTGATGCGATCGCGGCCTGGGCCCGGTTCGTGCCGCGGATACTCAAAACTTTCGGTGACCCAAATGCGACCACGTTCGTCAAAAGCCATGGCTACCGGGTTCTGTAAATCTGGCTCGGCGGCGACCAGCTCTACGTGAAAGCCCTCGGGCACTGTCATCTTCTTGATGGCATCTGCTGGCGACAGCGGTGGACCAGGAGGCTTGCTCTGTGTCCGCGGTATGAACACCTTGGGCTCGCCCTTTGGTTCTTGCGCCTGAATGTCTGGTCGTGCCAGCACTGCAGCGCACAAGCACGCACTCAACAGCCATCGCATACCCCAGCCAGTGGAAGTCATACTGCACCTCTTGTTGATCGACAGGTTCACCGACACAGTGTCTCGATAATACAGTGCCTCGATGATACAGTGTGTTGGTCCTACATTTTCCGACGCAGCGCGCCGGACTACAATGCACGATAATAATCGTGTGGCCAGCGTTTAGGAACAGCCTGCACGCACCAGGTGACTCCTTGGTGTGCTGCGGCGCAGCCGTAGCTTTGATGTGATAACCAGACGGTACCGTAGCCTGTACGCACCAGGTGATGCGGGCGTTTCGAGTGACTCAGGCTGCGGCATAAGACTTGACCTACATCCAAGCGGTGCCCGATGGCACCGCAGTCCAAATCATTGGCAATCACTATGAATGGCAAGCTGCACATTGGCTGTCCGGTCTGGGCCTGCGAAGCTTGGAAAGGCTCAGTCTTTACCAGCAATGCACCTCGGCATGAGTGGCTGCGTCAATATTCCCAAGCCTTCACCACGGTGGAGGGTAACAGCACCTTTTATGCGTTGCCTAGTTTGGAAACCGCCGCCAAATGGAGCGAAGCTGTCGAGCCCGATTTCCGTTTTGCGTTAAAAGTGCCGCGGTCGATCTCGCACGATTGTCGGCTGCTGGATTGCCAGGCAGAGCTGAATGAATTCTTGAAAGTGGCCGACGTGCTGCATGCGCGCGGCGTCTTGGGGCCCTCCTTTTTGCAACTGCCTCCCGACTATTCGCCCCGAAACTTGCCTGACCTCGAAAGCTTTTTAAGGCGCTTGCCCACGCACTTGCCATGGTCGGTCGAGTTGCGTCACTTGGGTTGGTTTGATGCCGGGCCACAAGAACAACGACTCGATCAAATGCTCAGCCAACTCAAGATCGATAAAGTCATCTTTGATTCGCGCCCGCTGTACTCCAAACCACCCAGCGACGCGGTCGAACGTGCCGCACAGACGCGCAAGCCCAAGACGCCTGTTCGGCAGACCGTGACTGCTCAGCATCCTTTTTTGCGTTTGATTGGCCGCAACAGCGTCGCAGATTGCCAGCTCTGGATCGAAGAATGGGCGCCGGTGATCGCCCGCTGGCTGAAAGTTGGTTTAGAGCCGTTCGTATTTACGCATGCACCCGACGATCGCTTTGCACCACTGCTGGCCCGCCAGCTGCATCAAGAAGTGGGTAAACATTTGACTGAACTGGAACCGATGCCCGCTTGGCCTGGCGAAAAGCAAGGCCCGGCTGAAGTACAATTAACGCTGTTTTGAAGTTTGAAGTTTGAAATCTGAAGTTTGAAATCTGCAATGAAACATCTGCTCGCCTTCGCCCTGCTGCTTTCTTATCTTTTCGCTGCTAGCCTCTCTGCCGACGAACCCAAGCGATTGATCATTCATGCCGATGATGCAGGCATGTCGCATTCAGTCAATGTAGCCACTATCGACGCGTTGGAAAAAGGCATCGTTACTTCGGCCAGCATCATGGTGCCCTGTCCATGGTTCAAAGAGTTTGCTCAATATGCCAAGGCTCATCCTCAGTACTGCTATGGCATTCACCTGACTCTCAATTCGGAATGGGAAAACTATCGTTGGGGGCCAGTGGTGGGTCGAGATCGTGCGCCCTCGCTGTGTGATCCGGAAGGATATTTGTGGGGTGGCACTGACAAAGTTGCTCAGCATGCCCAGGCTGCAGAAGTGCGTATGGAACTAAAGGCGCAGATTGATCGCGCACTGGAGTTTGGAGTGCCGCTATCGCATTTGGATACGCACATGGGTTCGGTGATGACTCGGCCGGACCTGGTAGAGATCTATGTGCAGTTGGGGCTCGAGTATAAACTGCCCGTGCTGTTCTTCAAGAAACTGCCAGCTGAGATAGCGGAGGAGTATGCCTCGCTGGCGGCCAAACAAGCCTCAGGTTCCGATCGGCTCGCCCAAGCTGGGTTGCCGATGCTCGATCATCTGATGCAGTTTTATGGTGGCGACATACCGGCCAAGCGATTGGAAGTTTATCAAGACGCGATCAAGAACCTTAAGCCGGGGCTGACGGCCCTGCTGATTCACTGCGGCATTGATAACGAAGAGCTGAAAGGGATCACCACCAGTTCGCCGCGACGCGATCAAGACTATCGCATCTTCACTGACCCGCAAACTCGCCAACTGATCGAGCAGCAACAAGTTGAGCTAACCAGCTGGAAAGCTCTGCAAAAACTGTAAAAGCGTGTGGGTTGTTCGGGTGCTGCGGGCAGGCCGGTCCGCGATTCGGCTGGTTTGAGCATTTTTCTTCAAGCCGACTATTGAGCCGAGGCAGGCGATGGCTAAAGTCGTACGTGTGAGCGCCACTGAGCGTTTGCTCGTACGGAGGTTAGACCATCAGGAATCGTCATGAGTAATCTGCCTTTCCCCGCTGCTGAAGAACAAATCGATCTGCTATTGCGCAATGCCCGGTTGCGTGATGAACTGGAACCCTATGTCGATGAATCGGTCGACATCGTGCAGTCCCGCTGCATGACGTTGGCGGAGGAAAATGAATTCCTCGAATCGATGTTGGCTTGGGAGCGTGCGCCGGCCCTGCCAATTAGTCGTTGGTTCGAACCGGCACTTACCATTCCATCACCTGACAAGCTGGACGACGACGTGCTAAGTACACTGCTGTATGACACTATCGATCGTTTGTTTTCGTGTCGCATCGTATTGCAAGACACCGAGCATCTCACAGATCGCCAGCTGTACACCTTGATCTATCGGGACATCTTGCCGAGTTGGGAAAAGAAGGTCGACCTGCCTGGCAATCGACTGTCATGGCGCTGCTTGGACGACAGCGACACCGATACCTGGTTGCGATTCTATGCGACCGAAGAAGAACGTTTGCAATGGCTGGAGACCAACGAAGGTCCACTGCCTCCAGGCGAGCCACTGCCTTTCCCCAGGCATCTACCCGAGTAAATCGACCATCCGTAGCGGACGGCGTCAAGGCTTGCGTTTTGTGGAATTCACGAAACGCTTGACGCGTTCCGCTACGGATACGAAACGCTTGACGCGTTCCGCTACGAGTTCGAGACGCTTGACGCGTTCCGCTACATATCCTATTGCTATTGGCTCCTGGGTGGCACAGGATAGTGTGCGGCCTTGATTCGCCGCACCTGCCTACTTCTGTCGCTTGAGGTTCACTAGCTTGTCGTCCTCGGAAAACCAACTGCCCGTGCCCACGATCGGCGAACTTGTCGGAGTGATGGAGCAAATCGCGCCGCCTGCACTCAGCGAGTCTTGGGACAATACGGGTCTGCTGATGGGCGACCGGAATAGTCAAGTCAATCAGCTGATGACTTGCTTGACATTGACGCCCACCAGCGTGTGCGAAGCCGTCGAGCGTCATGCGAAGTTGGTGATCAGCCATCATCCGCTGCCCTTCAAACCCTTGGCGACTATCACCACCGATACCTACGCTGGTGGTCTGCTGTGGCAACTAGCCAGTCACGGTATCGGCATATACAGTCCACACACCGCCTGGGATTCGGCGCCCGACGGCATCAACGCGCAATTGGCTCGCAAGATCTCTCTGCACGATATCGAACCACTCCTGCCCAATGAACAATATCCGGAACTAGGTGCAGGTCGAATCGGTACGCTGTCGCGACCCACTGAAATGATGCGTATCGTCGAGAAGCTGATTCAAACTGTGCCTCACTGTCGACCGCGAGCCGTCGAGGTCACGCGCCCTATCCAACGCATCGCTTTAGGATGTGGAAGCGGAGGATCTTTCGTGGCCAAGGCCGCCGCCAAGAAATGTGATCTGCTGGTCACCGGTGAAGCCACCTTTCATACCTGCTTGGAAGCGCAAGCGTTGGGAATCGGACTGCTGATGATCGGTCACTTTGCCAGTGAGAAATTCGCCATGGATCAACTGGCCACGCGGTTAGCTTTGGCTTTTCCGCAAGTAACAGTGTGGGGCAGCGAGCGAGAGTCGGATCCCGTGGTGCAGTTCTGAATCGCATCGAAATGCTGGACGCATTTTGTTACGGACTCATACGAACGAAATGCTTGACGCATTCCGCTACTTGCGATTTCTGAAGCCCAGGTAGAGCGGAATGCCAGCTGCCATCAATCCCAATCCGACAACCGATTCGACGCGTTTGGTAAAGAAGGTGTTAATCACCAGCCACAGCGCGACCAAGACAAACACTAGTGGCACGACCGGATAACCAAACGTGCGATAAGGGCGGTCGGCCCGGGGCATTCGATAACGCAATACGAACACTGATGAAGTCACCAGGCCGTAGAAGATCCATGAGGCAAACAGCAGGCAGTCGGTCAATTGATCGAATGTGCCCGAGAGCGCCAGCACGCTGGCCCAAAAGGCTTGCACCAGCAAACAGAACACGGGCACGCGTGTCGTCGTATTTAGCTTGGCAAAGGCCGGAAAGAATAGTCCATCGCGAGCCATGGCAAAAGGCACGCGGGCATTGGACAGTATCGAGCCGTTCAGCGCTCCCAGAGCAGAAATCACAAATACGACGGATATGAATTTGGCACCGTAGCCTCCCAAGAACGAGCCAGCTGCTTTGCTGGCCACGGGCATGGCGTCGCGATATTTGGTCGAGTTACTGGAAACTACTTCGTCAAATGGCAACGCGTAGAAGTAACTGAGATTGGCCAGGCAATAGATGGCCATGACGATGACCATGCCAAAGATTAAAGCCAGTGGAATGTTGCGCCCTGGATGACGAACTTCGCCCGCAGCCATCGGCATGTTGTTCCAGCCATCGTAACCCCACAGCGCAGCCAACATGGCGGTACCAAAGAGCGACAGTCCGCACCACTCCGGTGTGGCTGCAGGCGTAGCCAGGTGTGTCCAACTGGCTGACTTCGAGGCGAAGAACACGCCCAGGATGACAAAGGCCACTCCACCGCACTTCAAGATCGTCAGAATCAGTTGGACTTTGCCACCTACCAGAATGGTCAAACAGTTTACTGCGCTCATCAGGAAGATGACGGTCACTGCTACAACTTGCTTGGCTCCAAATTGCCAGTGGATCGTTTGGCCCAATAGCGTGAAGTCACGCGATAACCATACGGCGTCCAGCGGTAAAAACGTGGACAGAAAGATGGCCAGGCCTGTGCCCAGGGTGGCGATCGAGGCGCTGCCGGCCACGATGAACCGCTGCCATCCGAACAAGAACGCTACGGCCTGGCCGTAGCTCTTGCGCAAGTACACATACTCACCGCCAGCTTCGGGTAACATGGCGCCCAACTCCGCATAGGTCAACGCTCCGGCCAAGGAGAGTAGTCCCGCGGCGATCCACGCTAGCAGGACCAGTGTTGGTGAACCAACCGTCTGCGCCATCGTGGCGGCTTTCAGAAATACTCCGGTGCCGATCACGGTGCCGATCACCAGCGCAGTCGTATCCACCAACGACAATCCGCGCAACAACCGCGTCGGATGTTGCGCTGGATCCGGAGGTGTGTCAGGGGGCGCGTGGTTAGGCCAGTCCTGTGGCTGGTCGGCCGCTGTGTTCATCGATTGGGGTATCCCTGGCCTACTTATACAGAAATGGCAATCTGGTAAAATCTACAGCAGCATTAGCTTAGCAGCCCACATTCCCAGGTGTGACATGACAGCTCAACAATTGCCATGCCCGACTTGTGGCCGACTGACACCGATATCGTCCGCCAAACACCTACCCTTCTGCAGCGATCGCTGCCGCTTGGTCGATTTGGGCCGCTGGTTGGATGAAGAACATGCTGTGCCAGCCGCTTCCACCGATGATGAAGAAGCCAGCGAAGCCTCGAGCGTCAAACCGAACTCCACCGAATCCCCCTCAAAAACAGGGACGTCGGCAGGTAAAAAAACCAGCGGGTCGGAATACTTAGAGGAACCGGAGCGACGACCAGTCCGCTTGCCACCTGGTTGGCACGACGCTTAAACACCTGAGCACTGCACCCCCAGCGAGAGAGACCAGCACCATGGAAGAAGTACCGTTCGAGGATCGATACGTCCCCAAATCCGAAATCGACTGGGGCCGATCGCTGTGGTGGTGGTATCCAATTACACGCGCGCTGCATCCAGCCATGCGCATCACCGCTCTGGTGACCAGCGCTATCGGCGTCTTATGCATGTGGCAAGGCATTCGGTTTGCCGATTGGTTGTTCGCGCCGCGCTTTCGCCCTGAGTACGAGAACTGGTACATCCGCTCGCTGAACAATGTTCGCTTTGCGCCCATCGAGAGCGGTCAAAGCCAATTATTTATGGACTTGGGATTGCGCGAGTTGGCCTACCTGACTTTCTGTGCCCTGTGGCTAACGCTCATACTGGGATGGTTCGGTGGCATTCTTACGCGTCGCGCGGCGATCGAACTGGGGCAGCGGACGATCGCGCCTTGGGGTGAAACGATCAAGTTGGTGACATTTCGTTTGCCCAGCTATCTCTGGGTAACCGGTATGCACCTGGTTACGTTGGCTGCGCTGTTGATATTGCCTTATTTGTTTGGCTGGTTGGCTCGGCTGGGACCCCTGGCCCATGTGATGGGCGTGGTGTTGTTGCTGATGTGGCCACTGGTGTTTGCCGTAGGGCGGATGGTGCTGAGCATGTTCGTCTGCTTCCCACTGGCTGTAGCCGCGATTGGTTGCGAGCGCAATGCGGATGCCTTCGAAGGGTTCAGCCGCTCGAACAACTACTTCTTCCAACGCCCAGTGATTGTGGTGCTCTGCGCACTGGCACTGTACGGCATTGGTTGGGTCGGTTACCAAATTGTTTATTGGTGGCTACTGGCTGGTTGGCACTGGATGCGCGATGCTTTTCTCTCCGGTGCAGGACTGACCGTGGGAGAGCTATTCACCGGGCCCAGCGATCCGGAGAATTTGAAAGCCTCACGCCTGTTAACCTGGATTGTCTACGGCGCAGCTGTAACGTGGTGGTTTATCGGCGCCTACTGGTTCAGTTACTTCTGGAGCGCCACGGCCGCGATTTACTTGATCGTGCGTCGCAGTGTCGATAGCACCGACTTGGATGATATCGACCCAGCCACAGACGGACCGGCGGTGGCCTTGCCCAGCCTACCGCCAGCCCCAGCTTCGCACGCATAGTATCTACTGTGGCTTGGTAGCCACCGTCGCCAGACGGTGGATCCACCGCTTGGCAGCGGTGGCTACGAGTGGAGCGATTACAGGGCGATCGTCACGGTCTTGGATTCCGTGTAAGCCTTCAAGCCTTCTTCGCCCAGTTCGCGTCCTTGGCCGGACATCTTGAAGCCGCCAAAGGGTGCGGCGGCGTCGAAGACATCGTAGCAGTTTACCCAAATCGTGCCGGCGCGAACGCGCCGGGCGAACTCATGCGCCTTCGAGACGTCGCGCGTCCAAATGGCTGCGGCCAAACCATAGAAGGTATCGTTCGCGCGGGTGATCAGTTCGTCCCAGTCGCTGAACTTCAGTACGCTCATGACGGGTCCGAAAATTTCTTCCCGCGCGATCGACATGTTGTCTGTCACATGGCTAAAGATGGTCGGCTGCACAAAGTACCCGCGATCACCACTTCGAGCTCCGCCGGTGCGGCACTGAGCGCCCTCTTGGTTGCCCTTCTCGATATACGACATGATCTTGTCGAACTGCGCCTGATCGACTTGCGGGCCTTGGTCCGTATCCTGCGACAAGGGGTTGCCGAGTCGGCGACCAGCGGCCAACGTGGTCAGCTTGTCCACAAATTCATCGTGCACGCTTTCGTGAACATACACGCGGCTACCGGCACAGCAGCACTGGCCTTGATTGAAGAACAAACCAAAGTTGGTACCGGCCGCAGCTTTATCCAAGTCGGCATCGGGCATAATCACATTGGGGCTCTTGCCACCCAGTTCGAAGGTTAAGCGTTTCAGGGACTCAGACGCATCGCGCATGATAATTTGCGCGGTGCGATGTTCGCCGGTGAACGCCACTTTATCGATTAGCGGATGTTTGACCACGGCCGCGCCAGCGGTCGGTCCGTAACCCGGCACGACGTTAATGACGCCATCAGGAATGCCGGCTTCTTGAGCCAATTGAGCCATCCGCAAACAAGTCAGCGGCGTTTGTTCGGCTGGTTTCATCACGATCGTGCAGCCCGCTGCCAGGGCAGGTCCCCATTTCCAAGCGACCATCAGCATTGGAAAATTCCAAGGAATGATTTGACCGGCAACTCCGACCGGTTCGCGGCGTGTGTACGAGAAGTAGTTGCCGCGGATCGGCAGCGTCGCACCTTGAATCTTGTCAGCAAAGCCGGCGTAATATCGCAGGCAATCGATCACCAGCGGCAAGTCAGCTGCCCGCGCGTCCTTCACTGGTTTGCCATTGTCGAGACTTTCCAAGGCAGCCAGTTCATCGATCTCTTCTTCGATCAAATCGGCCAGGCGGTACATCAATCGGCCGCGATCGCGCGCATCCATCTGGCTCCATGGTCCAGTCTCAAAGGCTTTGCGGGCCGCTTTGGCCGCGCGATCGACATCCGCCGCATCACCTTCGGCCACTTCGGCAATTGTCTCTTCAGTTGAGGGGTCGACTGTGGCAAAGGTCTTGCCGCTGGCCGCGTCTTGCCATTTGCCATCGATGAAACACTGCGTGTGACGAACTTTGGGTTTACGAACAGATTCAACGATCGTAGCCATGGGATGAGACTCCTCGTGGGTCAAGTAGAATTGGGCATGGTGGCCTTCGACGCCGTACCCATTGATTCTACGGCACTCGGTTTCCCGGAGATAGTGCCGTGGCTTAAGCCCAGTTTTGGTTGGACAACGCCAATTGGAGCGTAGGCAAGTCCCTAGGGTGGCACTGGCAATGCTGCGCATAGCCAGTGCCACCCCAAGCGATGGAAAGCCAATGGGAGCCGAGCGACTTTTTCAAAAAACCTCTTGCCTTGGAGGGGGCGGGCTTTGTACAGTGTCCGCGCGTCAGTTCAGAAAGGATGCTCGGAATGACACAACCCCAAATTCGTGTGGCCGAACCGGTGTTGGATGGGCATGAAGCCAAGTACGTCATGGATTGTATCCAGGAGACTTGGATTTCATCTCGAGGCAAATACATCGAACAGTTCGAACAGATGTTGGCTGAGTATTGCCAGGTGGAAGATGCAGTGGTGACCAATAACGGTACCACTGCTTTACACTTGGCCTTAGTCGCATGTGGTATCGGCGAGGGCGATGAAGTAATTTTGCCGACACTGACATATGTCGCTACCGCCAACTGCGTGCGTTACTGCAACGCCACGCCAGTGTTTGTCGATAGCGAACCCAACTACTTTAATGTCGATGTTCGCAAGATCGAACGCGCGATTACTCCGCGGACCAAAGCGATCATGACCGTGCCTCTGTACGGTCATCCGGTCGACATTGATCCTATCTTGGATATCGCCGAGCGACATGGCTTGACGGTAGTCGAAGATTCAGCTGAAGCCTTAGGAGCTCGCTACAAGGGTAGCCCGGTTGGTTCGCTGGCGCGCTGTTCAACGTTTAGCTTCTTTGGTAACAAGCTGATCACCACGGGCGAAGGTGGAGCGATCGTGACCAACGATGCCGAACTGGGCAAATATATGCGCTTCCTGCGTGGTCAAGGCGTGGATCCCCATCGTCGTTACTGGCATCCCGAAATTGGCTTCAATTATCGAATGACCAATGTGGCTGCGGCGATTGGCGTGGCTCAAATGGAACGCATCGAAGAACATCTCGAGCGTCGCCGCCAGGTTTCGCGTTGGTACTTCCAACGCTTGGAATCGCATCAAGATCTGTTGCAATTGCCCTACGCGGCTGATTGGGCCGAGCATTCGTATTGGATGTACACCGTGGTATTGCAACCCACCGTCGACGTCGATCGCGACCAATGGATGGACGAACTGGCCATGCGCGGTATCGAAACGCGACCGGTCTTCTACCCAGCTCATTGGATGCCGGCTTACAAAAAATATGCCGGGCATTTCCCCGTTGCCGATCAATGTTCCTCGCGCGGTGTCAATCTGCCGACGCATGGCAAGTTGACCGAAGCGGATGTCGATTACGTATGCAACCAGGTCGTTAGCTCGATCCAACACATGCGTGGTCGCCAATCGACAGGCATCAAGAGGGCCGCTTAATATGTCGCGGCGCCTGGTTATCCTCGGCGCAGGCGGACATGCCAAGATGGTTATTGAAGCCGCTCGCACACAGGGGCAATACGAGCCTACTGTGTGCCTGGCGCAATCCGTGGAGCATTCCAACATCTTGGGTGTTCCAGTGGATATTGAGTCGGAGGCGATCCTACGTGAGCTGCGCCAGGGCGAGTGCTGGGCACTGGTCGCTGTAGGCAGCAACCGCTTGCGCGCCAAGTTGTGTGAGCAAATAGTATCGATCGGCTTTCCAATGGCGACGGTCATTTCCACCCAAGCTTGGATCTCGCCTTCAGCATCCATCGGGCCAGGCACGGTAATCATGCCTGGCGCAATCGTCGGTGCCAGCGCTGCAGTAGGGCAGGGGGCCATCATCAATACGGCCGCCTCGGTCGATCACGACTGCGTTATCGGCGACTACGTGCACATCGCCCCTGGTTGCCATCTGGCTGGCAACGTTACGGTGGGGCAGGGTAGTTTCTTAGGGGTCGGCGTGAGCGTGATTCCCGAAAAACGCATCGGTGTTGGCTCGACGGTCGGCGCCGGAGCCGTAGTTGTGCGCGATGTCCCAGACCAAGAAACCTGGATCGGCTGTCCGGCCCGCCCCATGTAGCCGAACTCGCCAGACTTTGGATCTGCCGACAACTCTCATTATTTATAACGCGGAGACGCAGAGGATCGCAGAGAAAACCAACTGGTCTTCTCGGCGATCCTCTGCGTCTCTGCGTTGAATGAGATCCAAAGTCTGGCGACTTCGGCGACGGGGAATGCGGCTTTGGCTACGCGCAATCGTTACAGCTTGTGTAAGTGGCCTGGGAAACTTTGCTTATCAGCGAAAATGTGCGGTACTGGCCTGCATGGCGCGAAATCAGATGAACAATTGTCTGCAAGAAACCATTGTGGGCGTTCATCGAAGCTGGCGAGTTCCCGGACCTGCGAACAGGCCGTTAGCCAACGGGGGGTGAAGCCCGTCAAAGATCTATACGAGGATCGAAAATGCTAGTTCGTCTGTTTGCTCCTGTTGTCGTTGCCGCTTCGATGCTGTTTGCTTCGTCGGCTGACGCTGGTCTGTTCCATCGTGGTTGTTGTGACGCAGCTCCTAGCTGTGGTTGCGAAGTCGCTCCTAGCTGCGGATGCGAAGTCGCTCCTAGCTGTGGTTGTGAAGTCGCTGTTGATCCTTGCTGCGGACCTAAGTTCGGTCATCGTCTGCACGGCCTGCTGAGCAAGTTGCATGCACGTCACAGCTGCTGTGCACCTGCTTGCGATGCATGTGCACCTGCTTGTGAACCAGCTTGCGCTCCAGCTCCAGTTTGCGCTCCAGCACCTGTGTGCTGCGAACCAGCTCCTGTATGCTGCGATGCAGCTCCAAGCTGCTGCGAACCAGCTCCTTGCTGCGGTCATCGCCACATTCTCCGTAGCCTCATTGGCAAGCTGAAGGCTCGCCATGCATCTTGCTGCGAACCAGCTTGCGACAGCTGCAGCACCGGCTGCGATAGCTGTGGCGCACCAGCTGGCAGCTGCGGTTGCGGCATGTAAGCTTTGACTGAAAAGTCAGCATAGCTTGACAAGGCAACACTGAAGCGAAGCCTTGGCCAAGCCTTAAAACGATTCATGACGGCAGGGCTCGACTGGAGCGCCTGCCGTTTTTCGTTTCATCCTCGTGCCAGGCTAGACAATCTCAAACCATCATTTGCGCCAAGCCAGAGAGCCGGGTTCGCCAATCCCACTGGCCTTCAGTAGATGTCTCCCACCAGACCGCCAGAATTTCCGCCATCTGCTGGCTCCGCTCAGCTGGCATGCGTACCCATAGAGTCAGCGCCAGTTCCAATCGCGCCGCATTTAATTCACCCAACTGCACTTGCTCCGCCGCCGCGAGCACCACTGGGATCAATGCAAACTCTGCGACTTCACCCAGCACGTGGCCATGCACTGGCTCACTAAAAATCGGGCGATCAAGGTTCAGTTGCCCGAGCAACCAAGCCAGCCGCAAGACTTCGGGCAACTGCGGATCAACGTCCGTCAACATAGCCTCCATGTGCACGCGATTGGTATGCAAGTGCGCCAGACCATCACCACCAAATACCGGTTGAACGAGCAAGATACCAGCCGACTCAACCAGGAAATCGGGTTCGGTGGTCGACGCCATCATGGCAATCAAGCCGGGGCCACGAGCTTCCCATGCCGATTGCAGTGGAGCGACGCGCAAGGCGAGCTCTTCCAGCAAATTAGGAAAACGTCGGCGCAAACAGGCTTCGCATTCCGCAATCGTGTTGGCCAAACGACTAACGGCCGAGGGCGAGAAGTCGCCGCCCACCAGCCGCTTCATAACTCGCTCAGCCAGCTCAACGTTGACCGGCAAATCCGCGGCCAGTCCAATTAGCTGCCTCCAATAGATGCCGGGCGGAATTTGCCAGGTTTGCGCAAACCTGGCAAGTTCATCAGCGCTGCTCTGCATTTCAGCTTGCAACGTTTGATCGATTAGCGACCGACCGCTGGCGAGCACCCAAGCAGCATGCAAAGCAGAGACATCGACGTTCGGTTGCCAGCGCAGTTCCATTGTCTTCTTTCGTTCGATGACCGTAGAGTAGCTGTCCTCAGCTGCTCAGCACCCTCTAACCAAAGCATCATCCGACCGTAGAGCGGCTGTCCTCAGCTGCTCAGCACCCTCTAACCAAAGTATCATCCGACCGTAGAGCAGCTGTCCTCAGCTGCTCAGCACCCTCTAACCAAAGCATCATCCGACCGATTGACCGACATTACAAGCAAGCGACCTGCCGGGTGCCGAGCGGCTGGTGACAGCGGCTCTACATTACACGAGAGCGACTTGCCGGGTGCCGAGCGGCTGGTGACAGCGGCTCTACATTACACGAGAGCGACTTGCCGGGTGCCGAGCGGCTGGGGACAGCCGCTCTACGACCTACGACTTGCCCATCTGACCCGATATCCAGCTCTCCAGTTCGTTCCAGTCCACCGGCGGCAGCTTGGACAAATCCGGCCGCAAGCGGACCGCATCGTGAATGTATACGTGATGAATCTCACTCTGCGATCTAGTGGTGTTCCAGTGTACTAGTACGCGCACACACATGGCTAGCGAGTTGGGGACTTCGATTTCGTAGCCGCACAGCAATGGCACTTCCAGCCAACCGAGTTGACGAGCGGCCAGGGCTGGGAATTCGGCGTTGATGTCTTTGGTTACGGTAAAGATCGCGCTGGCGATATCGGTCGAGACCATTTCATTGCGTCGCACGAGCAGAGCCAGCATTTGCCGTGTGGCCTGCAGGATGGCTTCACGCGAATTGTCAGTAACCGTCGTCGCCCCGCGGACGCCTCGACACACCATGCTCATGCTGTTTCATCGCTTTCGTATTGATTTGTGGCATAGGCTTCCAGCCCAAACCTATGTGAAATTAGCCATGCATCAACCAGCGGGTTTGTCAAGGCGGCTCGCACAGGCACTCTGGTAGGGGCTACTATAACAAGGCTAGAAACCGGTGAAAGTACCACTAGAGCTTCGAAGTGCGCCTGCTATGAGCGAAACCAGCTACCCTCACGAAGTCGAAACCAGTTTTGATCCGCGCGAGTTTGCGGTGCTGATCGTCGATAACGATCGAGCGCACGCTCGGGCTATGTCGGAAAGTCTCGAACGCGTGGGCTATCGTTGCACAGTGGCCACCAGCGGTCCAGAGGGTACCGACGCCATCGAGCAGAACACCTTCGATGTGATCATTACCGATTTGGTCATGAACGATATCGACGGCATGCAGATCCTGCAATCGGCTCGATCTGTTCTGCCGGACTGTGAAGTCGTCATGGTCACTGGCCACGCGACGGTACCCAAGGCCGTGGAAGCCATGCAGCATGGCGCGTTCAACTTCTTGGAAAAGCCGATTACGCCCGGTCGTCTGCGAGCCGTCACGGCCAAAGCCATCGAGGCGGTGCAGCTGAAACAAACTAACCTCGAACTCCGTCAGCGACTGGATGAGAAGTTTGGTTTCGAAGGCATTATCTTTGCCAGCGATCGCATGCGGGATGTCATCGAGCGCATCAAGCGCATCGCGCCTACCGATGCGACCGTGCTCATTACGGGCGAAAGCGGTACCGGCAAGGAAATGATTGCCCAAGCCATCCATCAAAATAGCCCGCGTAAACAAAAACGCATAAAGGCGCTGAATACTCGGGCAGTATCTGAGAACCTGGTTGAAAGTGAACTGTTCGGCCACGTCAAAGGCGCGTACACCGACGCGGTCAGCGATCGCGTCGGCGCGTTTGAATACGCCAACGGCGGGACGTTGTTTTTGGACGAAGTGGGTGATATGCCAATGAGCACGCAGATCAAGTTGCTGCGCGTGCTGGAAGAACACAAAATTACGCGTGTAGGTGATAACAAAGCCATCAAGGTGAATGTGCGGTTGCTCAGCGCCACCAATCGTCCACTGGAGCAACTGGTCGAACTAGGCCAGTTTCGCAATGACTTGTTCTATCGTTTGAAGGTGGTCACGATTCACTTGCCGCCACTGCGCGAGCGCCGCGACGATATTGTGCCGCTGATGGATCACTTCAAAAAGATCTTCTTGCGGCGCCACAACAAACAACCGGCCAGTTTCTCGCCGGCGGTAACCAAGCGGTTCTTTGGTTATGCCTGGCCCGGCAACATTCGCCAATTGCGTAACTTTGTCGAGACGATGGTTGTCCTGGATACCGATCGCGTGTTGGACTTGGACGACTTGCCGCCGGAACTGATGGAAGACGGTGATCCCCAGTTGACGGTGCGCTCGGCGGGACAAGATCGACCCTCGGCCACTCCGACAGCTCACATTGAAGGGGCGGCAGGCGATTCGCATCTGATAGGTCAATCAATGGAGTCGATCGAACGCTGGGCGATCGAAGAGACTTTGAAGTTAACGGCTGGCAACCGTGAGGAAGCGGCCAAGATTCTAGCTATCGGTGCACGTACGCTGTACCGCAAGCTAGACAAGTATCGACATGATGATCACGCAGGTGAATCGCCTTCCGATTTGGCCTCGCAATCCGAGGATGATTAAGATCATGCCCACCATCCGCCAACTGTCCGCCAGTATTGTCAACAAGATTGCCGCCGGTGAAGTCATCGAGCGACCAGCCAGCGTCGTCAAGGAGTTGTTGGAGAATAGCATCGATGCTGGGGCTACGCGTATCGAGCTGGCCATCGAAAGCGGCGGGCTGGATATGATCCGCATCAGCGATAACGGTTGTGGTATCGTGCCCGAGGAATTGCCGTTGGCGATTGCCAGTCATGCGACCAGCAAGTTGCAAACGGCCGATGACTTGTTCGATATTCACTCGCTGGGCTTTCGCGGTGAAGCCTTGGCTTCGATCGCCGAAGTCAGTCACTTAACCATGCGCAGTCGCGTGGCCAGCGAACAGGCTGGGGCCGAGTTAGTCGTGCGCGGTGGCCAGGCCGAGCCGGTAGCACCTGCGGCGGCAGCTGTAGGCACAGTGATCGAAGTGCGACACTTGTTCTTCAATACTCCCGTGCGCCGCAAGTTCTTGCGGGCCGCGCAGACCGAAGCCAGTCACGTGGTCGAGGCCTTCACGCGCATCGCCTTGGCGTTTCCACAAGTGCATATGACGTTGCAAAGCGGCACGCGGCAGATGTTCGATTTGCCCAGCACGCACAACATGGTCGAGCGTATCGGCAAATTCTTCGGGCACGAGATCGCCGACGCTTTGATCTCGGTTGAAAGCCAACATGAAGAGATTCGCTTGCACGGCTTTGCGACCGACCCGGCCGTTAGCCGCAGCAACAATCGCATGCAGTATCTCTTTCTAAACGGTCGCCACATACGCGATCGTTCGCTACAACATGCCCTGGGAGAAGCCTATCGTGGTCTTTTGATGGTCGGCCGCTTCCCGGTCTGTTTTCTGCATCTGGAAATGCCGGCTCAGCTGGTCGATGTGAATGTGCATCCCACTAAGTTGGAAGTGCGTTTTCAAGAAGGTGGCAAGATCTATTCGCAGCTGTTGCAAACGTTGCGACATCGATTCTTGTCGACAGATCTGACGGCTCGCGTTCGAGGTGCTGACATCGAGCGCGCGCAGATGAATACGCAGTCAGCGCTGGGCACTGCCTCGGCTGCCGGATCGTTCGATGCATCGTATGGGCCGCCGCCCTCACGCGATGATGCTCGTTGGGAAGCGCATGCAGAACGCATGACCGCACCGGGTGGTGGTGTCGGTATTGGTACTGATAATCGTACTGGCATAGGCATGGGCGCTGGACAGCCGACCTTGACGACTCAACGTTTGCCACTGACGGCGACTCCGCCCGAGTTTCGTCCGTTCCCCAGCCTGGCTTCGCCGCTGTCACCGCATGCTGGATTCGAACCAGGGTCCGGATCAACTGCGCTGGCTAACCCTAACCAGGTTCAGTTTCCCGCGTCCGCATTTACTTCGAGCGACATGCCTGCGTTGGGAGGCGCCAGCGAAGCGCACTTTCCGAATTCGATAGGGCCGGCCGGTATGCCAGCGGTCGATCAGCGCATCGATCCTGCTCACCTCGATGTGCGCAGCGGCAGTAGTCACTTGGGCTTTCAGATTCATAATCGTTACTTGATAACGCAAGACGAACAGGGCATGGTGGTTGTTGATCAACATGCGCTGCATGAACGCATTCTGTATCAACAGTTGCGGATGAAATTGGATGAAGGCGCCTTGGAAAGTCAGCAGTTGCTGGTGCCCGAGCCGTTGGATTTAACACCGGCCGAAGCGGCGGCAGCGTTGGACTCGCGCGAACTGCTAGCCAAGATTGGTATCAATGTCGAACCTTTTGGTGGCGATACCGTGTTGATGACATCTTATCCAGCGATGTTGGCCAATATGCGTCCGGCGGATATGCTGCGCCAAGTCTTGCAACCGTTGATGGAAGGTGGCAAAGAACCCAGCGCTCGCGATTTGCTGGATGACCTGTTGAACATGATCGCTTGCAAAGCGGCGATCAAAGCGGGTGATAAGTTATCGCCTGAAGAGATTACATCGTTACTCGAGCAGCGTTATCACTATCAAGACACACATCATTGTCCGCATGGTCGACCAACTGCCCTGTTTTTCTCGCGTGAGCAACTGGACAAAATGTTTAAGCGGACATGATTAACGATGGATGTGGATTCGATTCTTGGCCCCGGCGGCAACGTAGCCAGGCGGCTGGGGAATTACGAGAACCGACCCGAACAGTTGGCGATGGCGCACGCCGTAGCCAAGGCCATCCGCGATAAAAAGCACTTGATTGCTGAAGCCGGAACTGGGGTAGGCAAAAGTTTCGCTTACCTGGTTCCAGCGATTCTACACGCCACGGCTGACCAGGCCGAGGATGCGGCTCCACCTGCCGATGGCCAAGAGAAGAGCAGTCATCGCATCGTGGTCAGTACGCATACGATTGCCCTGCAAGAGCAACTGATCGCCAAAGACTTGCCGCTGCTCAACAGCGTGATTCCCCGCGAATTCATTTCGATTCTAGTCAAAGGCCGCGGTAACTACCTCAGCCGTCGGCGTCACGATTTGGCTC
Organism: Rania fehmarnensis; assembly: GCF_056494185.1. Lineage (NCBI taxonomy): Bacteria > Pseudomonadati > Planctomycetota > Planctomycetia > Pirellulales > Pirellulaceae > Rania > Rania fehmarnensis. The sequence continues at coordinate 5,033,144 of NZ_CM151398.1, read as the reverse complement.
GACTGCGCGCCAGTGCGTTGTTTGACGATCTGGAACATCAACAGCTCAGGCAGATCGGCTCTTGGATCGAATCGACCAGCGATGGATCGCTCAGTTCGCTGCCGTTTCGACCGACATCCGGGTTGTGGGATGAACTTTCCAGCAACGCTGATAACTGTTTGGGGCGCAAGTGCCCGACGCATGGCAAGTGTTTCTACTATCAGGCTCGTAATCGAGTCTGGAGTGCGCATATCATGGTCGTCAATCATGCGCTCTTCTTTAGCGACCTGGCGATGCGGAATGGCACCGGGTTTGGGTTGTTGCCCGACTACGATGCGGCCATTCTGGATGAATGTCATACAATTGAAAGCGTGGCCAGCGATTACTTGGGCATGGTCGTCACCAATGGCCAGGTTGATTACACGCTGAACAAGCTCTTTAATCCGCACACCGGTCGCGGGCTGCTGGTGGTCCTGGAATTAAAAGCCCTGCAAGACAAAGTGCAGCGCATCCATCGCGCCATGGATCAGTTGGTTTACGATGTTGATGTGTGGCTGGGTACAGACAAAAACGTCAAGACCTTGCGAGTACGCAGCAAACTAACCATTCCCAATCATGTTTCGACGATGCTGGCGGAATTGGGCAAGCAGCTGGAGGGCATTGCTGAGTTATCTGAGGAGGTGTCGCGTAAGACTGAACTGACTGGTCTGGCCAAGCGCTTGAAAGGCTTGGCTGATTCGCTGCACAGCTGGTTTGATTTCGCCGATGAGGGGCTGGTCTATTGGGCTCAGCGGGCGGTGACGCGGCGCGGGGATCTACGGATTGAGCTGCATGCGTCCCCGATCGATATCAGCACCTACTTGCGTGAGATGCTGTTTCAGAATGTGCCGAGTGTCATTATGGCCAGCGCTACCATTGCCGTCGGGGGCGACGCGCCCAGCCCCACACCGGCGCGCCCGGCAACCAAGAGTTCGGGTGGGCGAGCGAATGCCGATCAATCGAGCGCCAAGAATTTTCAATTCTTTCAAGCTCGCGTGGGGGCCAGCGGAGCGCGGACGATTCAGCTGGGTAGTCCCTTCAACTACGAGCAGCAAGCTGAAATCATCGTCTTGCCGCGGGCTCCCGATCCATCGTCAGAACCAGCCAAGTTCGAACAAGCGTTACCAGAGTTGATCAAGCATTACGTAGGCCGCACCGATGGTCATGCGTTTGTGCTCTTCACCAGTCATCATCTGCTGCGCAAAATGGCCACGCAACTCGGCGGCTGGTTTGCCCAGCAGCAGTTGGCGCTCTTCAGTCAAGCGGAAGGCTTGCCACGAACGCAGCTGCTCGATCAATTCCGACGCACTCCGCGTTCGGCTTTGTTTGGTACCGATAGTTTTTGGCAGGGAGTCGATGTGCCGGGCGATGCGCTGCGCAACGTGATCATTACCAAGCTGCCCTTTAGCGTACCCGATCATCCACTGCTGGAGGCTCGACTTGAAGCGATCCGGGCGGCTGGTGGCAATCCCTTTCGCGACTATCAGATTCCAGAAGCAGTCATCAAGCTGCGTCAAGGATTCGGGCGACTGATTCGCACGGCCACCGATTCCGGGATCGTAGTCATCCTCGACTCGCGTGTGGTTACGAAAGCGTATGGTCAGATTTTCTTGGATTCTTTGCCGAAGTGTCCCATTCGTCGGCACTAAAGTGTCTCCTTTCGCTCCGCGAAAGGATACCAGCCTGCCTTTCGCGGAGCGAAAGGAGACTAAGGCCTTTCGCGGAGCGAAAGGAGACCGAGTGCTGGTCGGGCAGGGGGTGGGCTAGTATCATGAGGGCCGGCGCAGTTCAGCTACATCCAGAAGCTTAAAGAAACCTATGGCGGCACGTTTACCTCTGATTGTTTCGCAACCTTCTCGGCGCGATGCCTCCGCTGTGGACTTGATCGAAAACCTGGTGGCGGGAGCCTTGCTGGTTCCGCGACTGGATGCCAACCTGGTTGGCGATATTGGTTCGATGGAGTTGGGCAGTACCGATTACTTGTGTTTGCAAGGGCTGACACGCGATGTGATCTTGGCGAGTTATCTGGAGCTGGGGGCTGCGACTGAGGCCTGGACGCGGTTAGGACAGTCGGGACATTTTGTTGATTGTGGTCTGCCGGTGAATGAATTGCGGCGGGTCGCGGCCACGGCTGGGAACCAACGACGCATCTTCTATTTTCGCTTGACCGCGCACACACGCGTACCGGTTTTGTTGGATCAATGCCAAGAACTGGTCAATTCTCAAGCAGCTCAACTGGTTTCAATTCAATTAGGCGGCACGCTGCCGATTACGAGCAAGCAGTCACCGGCTGCGGGCAATGGGAAACGCGACAACTCCGTTCCGCTGGCCAATGTTGCCGGCGATGACCAGCCGCCGAGGTCAGAACTTAACAAGCCAGCGCTCAGCCCTGGGTTTGTGGTTCAGGCGGCCAGGGACGAACCTGAGCAGTCAGAGTGGTCGGCTCTTGATAAGTTGGTAGACGATTTAGACGCGCTCGATCTGTAACGAGCTGCGAGCCTTGGCCGCTGTTCAGTTGTCGAATGGATCACAATGACCGAACCACGCTGGATCGCTTATGAATTGCATGATGGTTTGATGCAGTGGGTTATTGGAGCCCGCATGCACGTGGCTGGCCTGGTGGCCGCTTTGAATGAACAGCGCTCCTCGGGCGATGTCCAGCAAGACCTTTCGCAAGTTCTGGCCTTTCTAAATCAAGCCACCGAAGAAGGGCGGCACTTGATTCGATTCATCGAAGGTCTGGAGGATGGCCAAGAGGCCGACGTGGTCAGTTCGCTGGCGGCGACCTGCGAGATTCTGTCGCGAAAGATTCGAGAGGGTCAGCCGCAGATCGAATTCCGTCGACCGACGGCGGACTGGCCGGAGTTGCCGCCGCCGAAAGCCTGGTCGATTGTCCGGATCGTTCAACAAGCGGCTCAGAACGCGGTGCGTCATAGCCAGGCAGCACTGGTGACCGTCACCATGTACCGCAACGCAGACGCGCTGCGCGTGGTGGTTCAAGACAACGGGATTGGCTTTGATCCTCAGGCTGAGTTCCCCGGACATTTCGGGCTGAAGAGCATGCGGCAACGGGCGCGTGAGGCCGGCCTCGATTTGCAAATCGAGTCTACGAATACAGGGACATGCGTTACCCTGGTGGTGGGGTTGTAGAGCGGGCGGCCGGTGGAGAAAAAAATCGCGAAAACAGATGGTATATCCAGGGAGTAAACGCAGCATTTGGCGTTGCGGGATCGCGTGGTTTGGGTATACTTTGGCCCTTTCGGGTGGCGATTTTTGCTTGGCCATCGATGTTCATTTTCGGATAGATGAGTTTGGGAGCAACGTAAATGGCCCGCCATTGCGAAGTCTGCGGTAAAACCGCCACGGTTGGAAATTCCATCGAAACACGTGGTAAAGCCAAGTATTTGGGCGGTGTAGGTACCAAGGTAACTGGTATCACGCGCCGTAAGTTTCAGCCCAATTTGCAGACGATTAAAGTCGAACTGCCTAGTGGACAACACAAGACCCTGAAGGTTTGCACCCAGTGCATTCGTTGCGGAGTCGTGCGGAAGGTTGTCAAACAGAAACCATTCCAACTGCCAACAGTTGCCAAGTAACGCCTGCGGGTCAATCTGATATTGGCTCAGTCTGCATTTGGAATTCAGCAGGTACAACTGTGAGTATCTCGACCGACGACGTACGCAAAGTAGCCAAGCTGGCCAAGTTGGACTTGTCAGCCGAAGAGCTGGCGATGTTTGCTGGACAGCTGAGCCGCATCGTCGATTTGGTCGAGCAGTTAGGCGCTGTCAATACCGAAGGTGTTGAACCGCTAGCTCATGCCATGGACGTGCACTCGGTCTTGCGCGCCGACCTTGTGCAGCCCGGCTTGGATCGGGCTGCCGCACTGGCCAATTCTCCGCAGCACGACGACGAGTGCTTCCGCGTCCCGCCGGTGATGTAGGAATCTTCGTAGCGGACTTATCGTTAGCGGACTTGTCGTAGCGGAAGCCGTCAAGGCTTTCGTCTTGAGCGCGTTACGAACACCAAAATGCTTGACGCATTCCGCTACGAACTTCGAAATGCTTGACGCATTCCGCTACGAACTTCGAAATGCTTGACGCATTCCGCTACGGATACCGCAATGCTTGACGCATGGCGCATCAAGTTAAGCCCAGTCGACGGTGCCTTTGGGTTCTTGCAGGACGATTGACTGCAAGAAGCTGATGGCTTTTTCCAGCCCTTCGCGGGCGGTCATGAGGCTGTCTTCGTGTTCGATCGAGAGAGCGTGATCGTAGCCGATCATGCGCAATGTTGAAACGAAGTCACACCAGAACTGTCGCGGGCTGCCATAACCCACGGTGCGGAAGAGCCATGAACGATTCAGTTCATCGCCGTAATGTTTGGTGTCGAGCACGCCGTTGGTGAGCGAGTTCCACTTCTGAATCGAAGTATCCTTGGCATGCACATGGTAGATCGCGCCTTGCAGAGCTCGTACGGCGGCGCACGGGTCGATGCCTTGCCAAATCAAGTGCGACGGATCAAAGTTAGCCCCGATTTCCGGACCGGCGGCGGCTCGCAGTTTTAGTAGTGTCTCGGGGTTATACACGACAAAACCAGGATGCATCTCGAGAGCAATTTGGCGAATGCCTTCGCGCCTCGCAAACTCAGTCGTTTTGACCCAGTAGGGAATGACGACATCTTTCCACTGGTAGTCGAGAATCTCTAGATACTCAGGTGGCCATGGACAAGTTACCCAGTTGGGCTGACGGTCACCGGGCGCGCCACCTGGGCAACCGCTGAAGGTGGCCACGACTTCCACACCTAACTTGCTCGCCAAGCGCACACAGCGCTCGAACGCCGCATGGTGCTCAGCGGCTAGTTGGGCGTTGGGGTGAATTGGATTGCCGTGTACGGACAAACACGAGATCTTCAGACCACGCGATTCGATCTTGTTCAAAAACTCTTTGGCTTTGGCGTCGCTGGCCAGCAATCCTTCCACGTCGCAATGATCGACACCCGGATAGGCACCCGCTCCGATTTCGACTGTTTGTACGCCTAAGCCTGCCAGATAATCCAGGGCTTGATCTAGCGGCATCGATCGCAAAATAACCGTAAAGACGCCAACTTTCATAGTAAGTCTGCTCGTGAAAATAGTGTGAAAGGTTCTGGGGGAGCCCCTGGATTGAACACTATGCGGCGGACAATATCAAGCATGCGCCGTAGCCACCGTCGCCAGACGGTGGACTGGGCAGGCAACGCATCCACCGCTTGGCAGTGGTGGCTACCTAGAATCGTTAGCCGGTTCTTTCCGCCATGACGCATGCTGGCGTGTTAAACTACAAGTTCAAGCATATGGACGCGTCGACGTGGTTAACTCGATGCCATACCTACCGAGGTTGATCTATGTTGTACCGACAACACTGGCTGCTGCTGTTTATCTTCTGGCTGTCGTGTATCTCCAACTCAATGGCGCAACAAGCTGATCCGATTCCTGCGGCCCCGGTAGAGAAAACTAGCGACAAGCCAACCGCGCCTTTACAAGATCCGCCTGATTATCTGGCAGGTCAGTTAGTTGAATGGGAAGGTTGGAAATTTCGTTGGCAGTTCCGCGATATCGAAGGGCTGATCTTAACTGACGTTTACTTTCGCGATCGCAAAGTACTCAAGTCGATCGGGCTGGCCGAAATCTACGTACCTTACGCACCGGGTTGGCCAAGGCCGCAAGACTTTGCACTGGGTGGTTTTCATGCTAATCCGATGCCCTTGGAGGTGGGACGCGATTGTGTGCCCGGTAGCGGTCAATGTCGAGCCTTCAATCGCGGCGGTGAGCGTTCCAAGGATAAGACCGCTGATGTGATGATTCACGAAGAGTCGTTGGGGTTGATGTATGCTGGTACGCAGGGCCGAGCCACGGGCAAGATGCTGGTTTTGTGGTGCATGGTGCATTTTCCCGGCCCCAAAGATGGTTACACATACATCTTGCGCTGGAAGCTCCAGTCCGACGGCATGTTATTCGGCGAAGTTGGCGCGACCGGCGGTCTGCAACATCTGGGCGTGGGTCAAGATACAGGCCGCGGCGTCTACGTGGGCTTTGATGAAGAAGAACCCGTCTTTGCACCATCCCATATCCATAACTTTTATTTTCGCATCGACTTCGACATCGATGGAGCAGAGAACAATGTTATCGAAGAGTTCAACTACCAACCGGACACCGAAAATCCGCTAATGGCCGCGCCGACCTGGCAACGCGGGTTCGCCGAAGGCTATCGATTCTCCAACGATACGACCTTTCGGTCGTGGCGTGTGATCAATACCAAGTCGCTCAATAAAATGGGGCGGCCGCGATCGTATCATCTGATCCCTGGCAGCAAAGGGTCATTCCGCGACGGTCAGAATTTGGCGGCTCTGCAAGGCGACTTCTTTGTCACACTTTACCATCCCGACGAGTATCCCTATACGACCAAAGATCCCCGCAAAATGCTCGATGCCCTGCAGAACTATCTCGATAACGAAAAAGTGGTCGAGACGGATTTGGTCGTGTGGTATCGCCTCGGCTTTGCCCATCATCCGCGCAGCGAAGACTATTCCGCTCAGCCGGTGGTCTGGCACCACTTTGAACTGATGCCCCGAGATTTCCTGGATGGGAGCCCGCTGACCCCGGCCAAGTAGGATCAGCACTAGCCAAGATTGGTCTCTACAGTGAGAATAGTTGGCCAAGAGCACGTATTTGTCCGTTTCTGTTCCGTTGTCAAAGAGACCGTCTAGTGGACCGTAATTTCCGCACGTTCCTGGTCATGAGCCTGGCTATGCTCCTGATCTTCGTCGGCCTGCAACGCCTATTCTTGCCCAACGTGCCCCCCAAAGCGGCTCAGCAAGTCGCCAACAAAGAGCAGGCAGACCAAGCCGCCGGCGATAGTGAAGGTCCTAAAGTCGACGCTCCGGCAGCCGCTGATCAACCTCCAGCCGCAAACCCAGAGAATCCAGAGGACGTTAAGCTCGACGAACCGAAAGCCGACGAAACCAAAGTTACCGAAGCCGAGGCTACGGAACCTAAACCTGCCGAAGCTGTTCCAGCCAATGCCGATGCAGCCAAACCCGATCCAGCCCAGCCGGCGCCCAAACTCGAGCAAGTTATAACGCTCGGTTCGATGGATCCGGCCAAGGGGTATCGCTTGCTGGTGACCGCGACCACGCGTGGTGGAGCGATCGAACGCGTTGAGTTGGTCGATGAAAAGAAGGTGGATCGGTTTCGTTACCGCGCGCTGGAGCATCGTGGTGGGTATCTGGGATATCTGGGTTGGCGGCCGACCGATGGCGGCGTCATGGTTATGACCGTGCCCGATAACTCACCCGCTCATCTAGCCCAAAGCCCGAACGTCGCTGGTGGTCTGCTGGCTGGTGACGTGGTGACAACAGTTAACGGTGTCCAAGTTCGTTCCTATGATGGTCTGCAGCGTGCTCTGAAAGACGTCAAGGCGGGCAAGACAGTCGAACTAGAAGTGATTCGTCAAACGGCTGGTGTGCCCACCCAGTTGAAGTTCACCACCGATCTTTCGCAACCGCCTTTAGATGTTCTGCGCACGCAGGAGTATCTGGCCGAGCAGGTGCCGGGTAACTTGCAGCGTCTGAGTTGTTTGACGACGCTGGCTTCGATCGATTCCTTGGCGATTCCCATCGGCATGCGTTCGATCAAGGGACTGGAATCAACGCTGGTAGATAACTGGGAGATGGTTCCGCTAAATGTGCCGGGAGGGCAGGGCGTTGAGTTTCGTTTGCCGCTGGCCGAAGCACTCAAGAGCGCCGGTGTGCCTGCCGACTTGGTGCTGGTCAAGCGTTATCGTCTACTGCCTTTCGATAGCCAGGCCACCAATGCGCAAGCTGCCAATGCGGATGCTTACACGTTGGACTTCGAGACAGTGGTTGAAAATCGTAGCGCTCAACCAGTGGATTTGTCGATTCGTCACGAAGCACTGGCGGGTATCACGTTGGAAGGCTGGTGGTATTCCGTAAAAGTCAGCCCTGATTTCTTCCGCGGCGTTGGTCAGCGCGATGTGCGCTATTGCGATGGCACCGATAATCACTACATCGTGTCGGCGCGATCCATATTTGATCGCGAACTCAAAACTCCGGCCGACGAAGGGCTATTTATCAATCCAGGTGGTGCACCGGCGGCACGCAGTTTGAAGTATGTAGGCTTGGACGCGCAATACTTTGCGGCTGCATTCCTACCGCACCCGGAAGATCCCGATGGATTAAAAGAGTTAAAGCAGGCTGGCAGTGACGCGGTGGCTCGGGTAACGAAGGTCGTCGCTTCGCAAGCTCAAGCGGTTAACACAGCTTTCTGGTTTGAATCCAGCAAGCACACGGTGGCTGGCAATGATCAATTCGCCACGCGTTACCGCATCTTCGCTGGCCCCAAGGATCCGCGGATGCTCAATTATTTTGGGCTGGATCGGTTTATCGAATACGGTTGGATTCCGTGGATTGCCAAGCCGCTGTCATTTGTGCTGTACGCCTTCTATAGCGTCGTACGCAACTACGGCATCGCCATTATCATGTTGACCATTTTGGTGCGCGGTTGCATGTTTCCGCTTGGACGCCAGGCAGCGATCAATGGTCAGAAGATGCAAGAGCTGCAGCCCGAGCTGAAGCGCATCAATGACACTTACAAGGACGACATGCAGAAGCGTGCTGAAGCCATGCGCGAGCTGTATGCCAAACATAACTTCCGACCGCTATCGGGGTGCTTACCTCTGTTCATTCAGCTGCCGATCTTCACGGGGTTGTATCGCTGTTTGAGCGTTGACATCTCGTTACGGCAAGAGCCACTGATACCTGGATTGTCCTGGTGCTCGAACTTGTCCAGTCCTGACATGTTGTTCGATTGGAGCGGATGGATGCCGGAGATCATCGCCGGCCGGGGCACAGGTTATCTGGGGCCCTATTTCAATCTGTTGCCAGTGATCACGATCGTGTTGTTCTTGGTCCAGCAAAAAGTGCTGATGCCCAAGGCCAATGACGAGCAGATGCAGATGACTCAGAACATGATGCAGATCATGACCATCGTCATGGGTGTGTTGTTCTTCAAGGTGCCCAGCGGTTTGTGTATTTACTTCATCACCTCCAGTTTGTGGTCGCTGGCCGAACGTCAGTTGGTCAAACGCCTGGTGCCCCCCAAGCCGCCTGCCACGGCGACCGTCACGCCCACGCCGGTGATTACTGGTCCATCCAATAACAATCGCAAACGCGAACCAAAAGAACCCGCTAAGACGAGTAACTTCAGCAAGAAGCTGAACGAGCTGAAAGAGATGCTGGAAAAGCCAGCCGTAAAATCCGGCACGCAACGCCGCGACGACAAGAAGAAAAAGAAGCGCTGATACCCGGGAGGGCGAAGGCTCCTGCTGAGCTAAACACGTCCCCGAAGACAAAGCATAGTCTCGGGGAAAGATAGTGGTGGACATTGCGCACGCTTAACGGGTTCATTTTTTAAAACGCAGAGACGCAGAGGATCGCAGAGAAGGCGCTGAAGGCCGCCTGTGACCTGCGAACTCTGCGTTTAAAAAAGTGCCTGCTGGGGAGGACCTTCGCCCCTTCGCCCTCCCGGACACTCGGTCGGAAGAGAAATTGTTTAGCAGGTTCTGAGCGCCTGAGGACGGTCGCTCTACATCGCTCCACCAAAGGCGCACGGCTTGCTATCGACTAGAATCAGGTGTGGGTCGAGGAGATTCTAGGTTCGCGGGATCTAACGAGGGTGGCTTCGATGCGCAATTGGCTTCACGGCGGTGTCATCTGTTTCTTGGGGCTAGTTTCGCTAATGTATCTGCAAGCGGACGAGCCAGCGCCTCAGTTAGGTGTTCGCGACCAACCGCTGTCGCCTCAAGATTCCAAAGACAAGCTCGAGCTAGCGGCCGGCTATCAGCTGAAGCTAATTGCAAACGAGCCGGATGTGGTCAGCCCAGTGGATGCGGCGTTTGACGATCGCGGCCGACTGTGGGTAGTCGAGATGATCGATTATCCGTTTCTAAGACCCGATCAGGCCGAGCCGCGCGGACGCATTCGCATCCTGGACGACAAAGATGGTGATGGTCGTTTCGAATCGTCGGCCACCTTCGCTGACAAACTGGTGATGCCCACGGGCATTGGTCTGTGGCGCGATGGGGCTTTGGTTACGCTGGGTGGTCAACTAGTGTGGATGCGCGATACCGATCACGATGATCAAGTCGATGAGCGTCAAGTCTGGCTGGAAGGATTCGCGCAGCAGAACGAGCAATTGCGAGCCAATCATCCGCGTCTGGAAATGGATGGCCGTTGGTACATCGCCTGTGGACTGCGCGGAGGCAAGGTACAAGTCGGCGAGGCTCTCCGAGGGGAGACGCCCGCCGAACCTATCGAACTCGGATCACGCGACGTACGCTTGGACCCACGCACCGGTCGCATTGAAGCAATTACCGGTCCGGCTCAATTCGGTTTAACTTCCGACATCGTCGGCAGTCGTATGTTCTGCAGCAATCGCAATCCATGTATCCAATCGGTACTGGAGCAATCATTGCTGACTGATAATCCGTTGGCCGGAATCGTACCGGCAATTCACGATGCTCTGGCCGCGGGCGAAGCTTCGCGCATCTACCCATTGGTCGACGCCTGGACAACCTCGAACTTGCATGCTGGTCAATTCACAGCCGCGTGTGGCGTGCATTTTCAACATGTGCCGGTAACCGAGGCCATGCCAGATGAACTCGTCAAACGCATCCACCGCGATACGCTGGGCAGAGTGTATGTCTGCGAGCCGACCGGTAGTTTAGTTCATCTGCAAAACGTAACGCATGCAAGTGCGCTCTGGCAAGCAGAAGAGTCCGACGTCGAGAGCAAAACAGAGTGGCTGGCCAGTCGCGATCCCTGGTTCCGTCCCGTCAATGTACTTAGCGCACCGGGCAGTGGTGTGTTGGTCATCGACATGCAGCGAGCGGTGATCGAACATCCCGAGTGGGTGCCTGATGAATTGAAGAATCGCCCCGATGAGCGTTTCGGAGAACAAGCAGGTCGACTGTACTGGATTGCAGAATCGGCCAAGGCCTGGCCAACTGACATGTTGAAGGAACTGCGCGATCGACCACTGGGTCAGCGTTCAGTGGATGAAATTGTTCAGCTCTTAAAGAGTGACGATCCATGGCTACGTAGAACTTCAGCCAGACTTTTGATCGAGCGCGACGCGGTCGAGGCCATTCCCGGACTCTTGAAATTGGTGGGTGTTTCCAGCCAGGCGAGTGTCGAGACACAAGTTCTTGCCTGGCAGTTGCTCAGCTTGTTTGATCCAGCGGCGCGTACGCACTTGGAACCGCAATTGACCGACATGCATCGCTTGATTCAGATTACGGCGCTCCGCATGTTATCTCGATTGCCAGTTACCACTGCAGCCGATGGATCAGAACCACAAGCGGAGGCTGCCACGCGAACGGCATTGCAAATCGCCACGACCACCGTTGATCCATGGTTGCGATTAGAAGCCATTATCAGTGCTGCTCGTAGCGTCGATGCGCTAAATGACCAGGAGGCTGCTTTGGCTGCGGAAGCTCTCGGTAAAACTGTTGCCGCACACACCGATGATCCCCACCTGCTGGTTGCAGCTGCAGGCGCTTCGAAGAAGTACGCGGCTAAATTCATGCTTCATTGGCTAGACGGGCTCGCCGAAATTGAACCGAACGCCGCAGCCGGGCAAGTGGGCATCACCAGTGCGCGCGACAGATGGATGGTGGCGGCAGCTCGACAATTAGTAGCACATATGCAGAAGCATGAGCAGGTTGAACTCGCCAATCTCGTCGCCAGGGTGCGTTATGTGTTGACCGAAGCTGAGCCGGTTAGCGATATCTCGCGACTGATTGCCCTCAGCGCCCTGCATCAGCATGCCAAGCTGCTGGTTGCCGAACAGCGCGCCAAGGAATCGTCCAGTGGAACCTCGGCGGACGCTGTGGCTGCGCTTGACCGACCATTGTGGCGTAAAGTGCGTGAGACGGCGCGCCTTACCGACAATGCCTTGCCCGTTCGCCTGGCTGCAATTGAACTCCTGGGACTATCGCAGCGCCGCGGCGATCGACAATTACTGACTGAACTATCGACCCAATCGCCCGATGGCCCCTTACGCGCGGCGGCGATCAAGGCCTGGGGCGAGCAAGGCACGCCCGCAGCCGATGATTTCTTGCTCCGGCAAGTTGGTACCGCAGGACCTGGGCTACGTCCTGTTTTGATCGAACAACTTCTGGCCACGCACAATCGGCAAGTTGCGTTACTAGGACTATTGAAGGATGGCGCGATTACGGCCAAGCAACTGGGTGCGGTGGAACTCAAGCGATTTGTCGATCGATCGCAAGGCGAAGTCAAACAGGGCTTTCAACAACAACTCGATTCGATTCTTAATTCCAATCGTGCTGCGGTTCTGCAGCAATATACGGCGTGCATGGAACTGTCTGGTGACGTCGCACGTGGCAAGCAAGTCTTCATCAAGCAATGCGCTGCTTGTCACCGAGTAGGTGACGTAGGTGTGCAAGTCGGACCTGATATTTCGGACTCGCGCGTGCACACAGCCGATAAACTGCTAACCAATATCCTCGATCCCAATCGGGCCATCGATAACAACTACTTTCGTTTCGTGGTGTTGACGAACGACGGTCGGACCCTCGACGGCATCATTGCCGAAGAGACATCGGATAAGGTGGTCTTGCGCTCTCAAAACGATCAACGGCATGTTCTCAATCGAGCTGACATCGATCAGTTGAAAGCGACCGGTGTTTCCATGATGCCCGAAGGGCTGGAATCGCAAATTGACCAGCAGTCGATGGCCGATTTGATCGCGTTCATCAAGAATTGGCGGTATACAGGCGGACAAGTGCCCAGTACAGTGAAGGCTGGAAAGTAACGCATGAACCGCAAATATCTCTATCTGCTGTGGGCGGCGCTGGCGATTTGGCTGCTGCTGTTATGCATTGGTACATCCCTCTATGCCCCAGCACCTGGACGGGGCGTCGAGCGGAGCGTTGATTGGCGTCGCGGAGCATTCGTCCTGACGTTTGTGGGTGGCTTCCTGGCTTTATGGATTGGTCTCGTAGCTCGAAAGCGATTGCCGCGCGTTCTCGGGGATAGCTTGACGGTACCCGATCATGGAAGCCCAGGCATCCAGGGCGGCCAAGAAGAGCACGGTCAACAGCCCCAGGAAGATAAACAGCCATAGCGCCAGTTTGGTGCGATCTTCGTCAACAAAGGCCGCTGCGAACACGCCGCAGCCAATCGCAGCTAACAAGATATTGTTGGATCGTCGTACGCCGCGTTGAAATCGAGCCCAGACCATCAGCGTCTTGCTGCGCGGTGTCTCTTGCCAGTTGGCACTGTGCCACTGAGGCGAACGCAGAAAACTCAGCCCAATTGCGCCCAGGATCGTAGCGATTCCAGTAACGATGCACAGTGTTGATTCCATTGTTGCACTCAGTGATTGGAGGTGTACTACTTTTGTGCTCTCAGCCACTCCATCAGCACATCAGCGACCTTGCGCAGCGAAGCACCCGAGCAATTTTCGGGGACATCAGCTTCGGTATGCCAGTAGGATTCACGCGAACCCGGTTTGGGGTAGTCAAAATCGATCAAGTCGATCGTGGGAATCCTGGCGATTTCATTTAGGGGCAAATGATCGTCGCGCACATTGTGCCGCGAACGCGGTATGAACTCCGTTACCTTGGCCCGTTTGGCTGCGGCCCAAACTTCTTTGACCACGCTCTCGGCCAGCCTGACACTATTTTCTTCTTTGTAGATGCTCAGTTGTTTGTCGGCCACCATATCGACGATCACACCCTTAGTGTATTTGCCCGGCAACTCACCCGCGGCTACTTGAGATGCGAAATGTTTCGAACCCAGAAAATAGCGTTCGCGGTCCCGATTGTCATCGAACAGAAATTCTTCGCCATCAAACAGGACCAAATCTACGCCGACTGCTAACTTGGTTTTTCCTAACACGTGAGCCATTTCCATGAACAGGGCCACACCACTGGCTCCGTCGTTGGCGCCGATAAAGGTGCCGCGAGGATTCACTGGATCGCGATCTGGAAAAGGCCGCGTGTCGTAGTGGGCACCGATGATGATGCGATTTTTGATTTCAGGTTGGAAGCGAATGATCAGATTGATCATTTCAACCGGTGAGCCGTCTTCTGGATGGCGCGTGGAGAATTTCTGTTGGTCTACTTTGGCGCCCAGCTCTTCCACGTGACTGATGATCATCTGTTGTTGCTTGGTCATGGCCGGCGAACCACTTGGGCGTGGACCGAGCTTGCATACTTCTTTCAAGTAGCCGTACGCTCGATTGTCATTGAATTCACTTTTTGGTAGCGGCTCGTTGACGGCTTCGACTTCTGTGCAGCCGGCGGTGAACAATCCGGCCAGCGCCAGCGTGAACCAGCTCAAGCTCGATACGAATTCTCCAGTCGAATTGAATCGGTTTGGTTGCGAAGAGTCGCGGTCATGCAGTTGATACAAACGGGCCATTGAGCTGGTTCCTGGTTGGCAAGATACATCCTTGCCCTCTAAGATAGCAGCTACCAAGGTATCTTGGCCACACCAGCCGATAGGACGCAACCGTTGGATTCCACTACTGTTACCGAAAAAGATTCCGCCTCACCATTTACCTTACCCAGATCCGAAGCCGTCGAAGCCGTTCGCCTGCGCGGCGTTCGGACCCATAATCTGAAGGGTTTCGATCTAGACCTGCCCCACAATCAACTGACGGTGATCACGGGCGTCAGCGGCAGTGGCAAGAGCTCGCTCGCCTTCGACACTATTTTCGCTGAAGGCCAACGGCAGTACGTGGACAGTCTGTCGGTTTACGCGAGGCAATTCCTGGACCAATTGCAGCGCCCCGATGTGGAGAGCATCGACGGTTTGCAACCAACTTTATGTATCGATCAACGCTCGGGCACCGCCAATCCCCGGTCCACGGTCGCGACGATTACGGAGATTTACGATTATCTGCGTTTGTTGATGGCCAAGGTGGGTTTGCCGCACTGTTTTGCCTGTGGTCAGTCCATCCAGCAGCAATCACCCGATCAGATCCTGGCAACTTTGATGGGCTTACCCGCAGGCTCGCGACTAACGGTGATGGCTCCAGTTGTGCGGGGACGGCCCGGTGGCCATAAAGATATCCTGGCGCAAGTTCGCAAAAACGGCCTGGTCAAAGTCCGAGTCGACGGCCAGATGTACGATATCGAAGCCGTCCCAGAACTGGCAGTGCGCAAGAAACACACGATCGATGCCGTGGTCGACCGCATCATTCTGCGCGACGGCTCGCAAGCTCGATTGGCTGAATCAATACGCCTGGCCCTCACGCTGGCCGATGGTTTGGTAACGATCAGTAGCGTCGACAAGCCGAGTACTGACAAGTCCAGCGACGCCAGCGCCAAGGCTGCTACAGATAACAGTACCGCCGACGAACGTTTGTTCAGCACGCGTTATGCATGTTCCAATTGTGGGGTCAGCTACGAAGAACTGGAACCGCGGACGTTCAGTTTCAACAGTCCTTACGGCGCTTGCCCTGATTGCCAGGGGATGGGGACTCAATTGCAGTTTGATGCTGACAGTGTCATCGTCGACTGGGATCGTGCTCCGGCCAGTGGAGCTATCTTGCCCTGGCACTCGGCCCCTACCAAACATAAGCGAGCCCTACGGACTGCGCTGGAGACATGGCTAACCGAAGTTGGTGGCACATGGGACGAGCCGCTGGCCAAATTGAAAGTGCCCGCGCGGCGACGATTGTTGTCAAGTATCACGGAGCACTTGACGCAACTGTATCATGCGGCCACTGCCCGCGAAGATACCGGCCAGTGCCAATGGTTAGACGCATTTCGCCAGGCACTGCCCTGTCCGACGTGCGGTGGTTCGAGACTGCGTCGCGAAGCACTGTCGGTTACCGTGGACAACCACAACATCCACCAGATTTGCAGTAAGAGCGTCGGCGAGGCCCTGAGTTGGTTGAGCGCCTATCGACCCGAGCCTGGACGCGAGCTGATTTCTACGCCAATCTTGAAACCAATTGCGCATCGCTTGAACTTCCTGGCCAAAGTTGGACTGGGTTATCTCACCTTGGAACGAGGTGCGGACACGCTCAGCGGCGGCGAACTGCAACGCGTGCGCTTGGCGGCCAGTATCGGTAGCGGACTGGTCGGCGTCTGTTATGTACTAGATGAACCGTCGATCGGTCTGCATCAGCGCGACAACGATCGCTTGATCGAATCGCTGCGCGACCTGCAGACGCAAGGCAATACGGTGATTGTCGTCGAACACGACGAGGCGATGATGCACTCCGCCGATGTCTTGATCGACATCGGTCCTGGGGCGGGTTCACGCGGTGGTGAGCTGATTGCAGTTGGCACGCCCAAGAAAGTGGCTGCGTGTCGACATTCACTAACTGCTGAATACCTGCGAGGCGAGAAAAGTGTCTCGCTGGGTAAGCAGCGGCGCGCACCTCAGAGCGGCAAATGGTTGAAACTGACCGGTGCCAATCATCACAATTTAAAGAATGTCTCGACCGAAATTCCTTTGGGGCTGTTGATTGGTATCACAGGCGTCAGCGGATCGGGCAAGAGCAGTTTGATTGGCCAAACATTGGCTCCAGCTGTGGCTCGAGCGCTGGGACAATCGGCGCGCAAACCCGGCCCCTTCAAAGCGATTGAAGGCATCGAGTGGGTGGACAAACTGATCGAGATCACGCAAGATTCCATCGGTCGCACGCCGCGCAGTACGCCTGCAACTTATTGCGGCGTCTTCGATATGATTCGTACCGTATTTGCCACGACGACCACTGCCAAGCAACGCGGCTTCTCTGCCAGTCGTTTCAGTTTCAACACCGGTAATGGTCGCTGCGCTCAGTGTCAGGGCCAAGGTCAAGAGAAAATCGAAATGAATTTTCTGGCCGACATGTACGTAACGTGTTCGGCTTGTGGTGGAGCCCGTTACAATCGCCAAACTTTGCAAGTCCGATTCAAAGAAAAATCAATCGCCGATGTACTGGCGATGAGTATCGATGAAGCCACGGAGTTCTTTGCCAACTTCAGCAAGATCCATCGCTTATTGAGCAGCCTGGAACAAGTTGGCTTGGGCTATCTGTCGTTAGGCCAAAGTTCTACTACGCTCAGCGGCGGCGAAGCCCAGCGTATTAAGTTGGCCACCGAATTGGCTCGCAGTGAAACGGGCAGCACGATCTACTTCTTGGACGAACCGACCACGGGATTGCACTTCGACGATTGTCGGCGATTACTGGGAGTGCTCGATGGACTGGTCGAGCGCGGTAACACGGTCATCGTTATTGAGCACAACCTGGACATCATCCGCGCCTGCGATTGGCTGATCGACCTCGGTCCCGACGGTGGTTCGGGCGGCGGTGAACTGATTGCTGCTGGTCCTCCAGAAGCAATCGCCCAGAGCGCGCGTAGTATCACCGGCAAATACATCTGAACCGGTAGCCACCGTCGCCAGAGGGTGGAGCAAGGTAGCCAGCGTCGCCAGACGGTGGAACTGAGTAGCCACCGTCGCCAGACGGTGGATGCGGTTCAACTGATCGTCCACCGCATGGCAGTGGTGGCTACGTATGGCAACCGTGGCTACGTAAAATCGCTGAACTACTGGACGCGATGCGTTGGCACTGGCCGACCAGGACGGAAGCTCTGGAGCGAATCAATGGTGGCAGTCACGCCACGATCGGCGGTTAGTTGAGCCACCGCAGCTTCGATAGTTTGTTGAAGCGATTCGGGATCAACGGCTACACGAGCGTTGATGACGATCTCGCAAGTTGTGGCCTGACAGTGACTGGCCAGGGACAATGTGACGCTGCTTTCGCTACTGACCAGATTAGCGACGGCCGAGTTACCATCGGACTGAGCAATAGCCTTTAAGTGAGCCGGTTCAACGTTTAGTTTGCTTAGTCTTTGTTTGATGTCTTCGATCAAACCCACGACATACTCATCCATATCGATTGGCGATTGGCTAGCGACACTTACGGTAGCGTTCAGCCAGCCCAGTTCGGCTTCGCCTTCCGCGTAAACATCGTAATCGACTTCCATCATCTGACTGCGATGAGGCGCCGCTTGCGCCAGGGCGCTAACCAGGCTATCGATGTTCTGACCGGTCTTGCCTGAGACACGCAAAATTTGGCGGCCAGGGAATTGGTCGGCCAGCAGTTGTTCGAGAGTATCAACCGTGGCGGGATCGAGTTCGTCGACACGATTGATCAACAGCACATCGGCTTCTTCTAGTTGTTTGCGAAAGATGTACTCGGCTTTCGGCGAAAAACCCTTGCCAGTGCCAGAAAGGATCTTCAAACCGTGCGAGGGTTTCAATACCACTGCGTAGGGTGTAATCTCAAAACGTTCACCCAGCAGATCCATCATCGGTAGGGCCACGGTGGCCACCAGGTCAGTACAGCTGCCTACCGGTTCAGCCAAAATGATGTCAGGGCGTTGTCGCTGGTTAAAGCTGGACATGGCATCGGTCAAGCCATTGAAGTTGCAGCAGAAGCAAGAGCCAGCAACTTCGGCAACTTCATAACCGTAGCTTCGGAGGAGTTGTGTATCGACCAGGTCAGCCGCTTGATCGTTGGTCACGATACATACATGCTTACCCTGGCTCTGATAGTAGCTGGCCAGTTGAGCAAGAATGGTTGTCTTGCCGGCGCCTAAAAAGCCGCCGATCATCACGAAGCGAATACGCGGGGTCATGGACGCTTCTCGAGTTATATGGCAGTGCGCATCACTTCGGCCAGCGAATCAGCAGTGGCTGAAACGGTATAGCGAATTTGTTCTTCGCTATGCGTGGAGTTGATGAAGAATCGCAAGCGTGCGGCTGTCTCTTCAACAGCTGGATAGAGAATGGGCTGAACGTTGATGCCTTTTTCGAACAGCTTGCGCGAGAGCAACAGGGCATGGAGCGAATTGCCGGTGATCACTGGAATAACAGCCGTCTGTCCCGAATCGCCAGTATTGAGTCCACGTTTCTTGGCTTCAGCCAGGAATAACTTGCTACGTTGCTGCAAGGTAGCGACGCGGTCAGGATGCTCGCGCAATGCTTTCAGGCTAGCCAGACTGGCGGCAGCGTTGGGTGGTGAGAGTCCGACGCTGAACACAAAGCCTGGTGCTGTGTAACGCAAGTACTCGATCAGTTCTCGGCAACCTGCGATGTAACCGCCGCAACTGCCGAACGACTTGCTAAGCGTGCCCATCCAGATGTCCACATCGCGTGGATTGACACCAAAATGTTCGCCGATACCGCGCCCCGTCTTGCCCATCGTGCCCATCGAGTGAGCTTCGTCGACCATCAGCCATGACTTGTGGCGCTTCTTGACTTCGATAAAGCGCGGCAATTCTGGGAAGTCGCCGTCCATGCTATAGACGCCTTCGACCACGACCAGAATGCGGCGATAGCTGGCGCGGACTTCCG
Source organism: Rania fehmarnensis (assembly GCF_056494185.1). Lineage (NCBI taxonomy): Bacteria > Pseudomonadati > Planctomycetota > Planctomycetia > Pirellulales > Pirellulaceae > Rania > Rania fehmarnensis. The sequence goes on along the minus strand of NZ_CM151398.1, from coordinate 5,013,686 downwards.
CCAAAATGCTTTCCAGGGCCTGCCAGTCGTTATGTGGGAACGGACGACGTCGCGCACCTGAAAGGATTGCACCTTGCACGATACTGTTATGGGAGAGCGAATCGTGGACGATCAAGTCGCCGGGTCCTACCAGATGACCAATGGTTGTTTCATTGGTGGCATGGCCGCCGACCATGACAACCGAGGCATCGACTCCAACCCATTCGGCGATCTCACGCTCGAGTCGACCGTGTAGATCTTTTTCACCACTGACCAAGCGCGAGGCACTGACGCTGGTGCCGTATTTGTTCACAGCATCGATCACCGCCGTGTTCACGTCGGGGTCACCGCTCATGCCGATATAGTTGTACGAAGCAAAGCTGATCAGATCGCGACCCGCAATGCGCGTCGTATCGCGCGTGGTACCTTCATGCACAGTGAAGTACGGATTCGGTACACCGGTGAGTGCAAACTGCGCCATGGTACGCTTCAGCTTGCGATATTCTGGCAACTGATCGAAGCGATACTCTTCCGGCAATACTTCGCGACTATCGACCGGCTTGAGGCCAGTTTGCGTGGGCACCAGGTCGCGTCGAATGCGAACCTTGCCAAAGTGAGCTTCGATGGCACTAGCGATCTCGCGAATAGTCTCGATCTCTTGGATGACTTCTTCCGGGAAGCGACCGCTGAAGGTTTGCTCCAGCGAATGCGCAATCTGCATGCGCTCCAGGCTATCCAGGCCCAAGTCCAAGATGATATTGGTGTCGAGCGTTAGATCTTTGGCCCGTTCTTGTGCGACCGCTTTCACCGCATCCATGACAATGTCGACGATTTCATGATCCAGTTGGGCACCGGTGGTGGCCAGGGCTTCGGCGGATGCAGCGGAATCAAGATGGTTGACGGTGGAGGCAGCGATCATCACATCGCCGCGTGGCAAGTCGAGTTCCCAGACTTTCCAGTTGGCGACATCTTTGAGCGTGCCCTCGACATATTCCAGCTTGGCTGCATGCCGCTGCACTTTGCCGCTGGAAGTGCGTGGCAACGTGCCCATGCGAACCAACAAGACGGCATCGGGCGGTAGCTCATGTTGCTGAGTCACATCGCGACGAATGGCTTGGATGATCGAGCTGAAATCGGTGCCTTCTTTCTTGGGCACTTCCGCGCAAATAATTAAGCGCTCGCGATCAGCAGCGTTAACTGCAAAGGCAGCGACCAGGCCGCCTTTGAGCATCTCGTGAGCTTCTTCTGCGGTTTGTTCGATATCTTGCGGGTATCGATTGACTCCGCGAACGATGATCATGTCCTTCAGGCGGCCGGCGACGAAGATCTGGTTCTTGTAGATGAAACCCAGATCTCCTGTGCGCAGGTAGGGGCCCGAACCATCGGCAGTTTCTGCATGAAAAGTTTCGCGGGTGGATTCGTCCTTTTCCCAATAGCCGCGACCGACGCTGGGACTGTTGACCCAGATCTCACCGATCTCGTCTTCGCTCAAAGGCATACGCGTTTCGGGATGTACGATTATGACTCGTTCGCCAGGCAGTATCTGTCCACACCCGACCAGTTCACGTGCGCCGTCGGCACCCGTTTCTGCTTCGACAACTCGATTGGATTCTAATTGGCGTGCATCAAAGCAGGCCGTCAGCGGTTCCTCAGGCTGGGGACCACCGCTAACGATCAGCGTGGTCTCAGCCATTCCATAACACGGCAGAAACGCGCGGCGCTGGAAGCCAACTTTCGCAAAGCGTTTCGCAAACTGATCGAGGGTCGACGGACGAACCGGCTCAGCACCATTGAAAGCCGTTTGCCAACTGCTCAGGTCGATTCCTTCTAGTTCATCATCGCGAATCTTGTCCACGCACAATTGATAAGCGAAATTTGGTGCACCGCTGATGGTGGCTTGGAATTTCGATATCGTCCGCAGCCAACGAATCGGTTGCTGCAAGAACGTCATGGGACTCATCAATGTCAACGGGCAACCGGCAAATACCGGCATCAAAATGCCCCCGACCAAACCCATGTCGTGATAGGTGGGTAGCCAACTGACACCGCGCGAATTCTGGCGCATGTCAAAGGCGTGCATGATCATTTCCGTATTGCGCACCAGATTGCCATGCGTCAACATTACGCCCTTGGGGCTACCGGTAGATCCGGACGTGTACTGTAGGACCGCTAGGTCTTCTGGTTTATTGCGGGGATTGGTCCAGTGTTGCTTGTAGTCCGTCGTCAACGAATCAGTGGCCACAATCGCAATTGATTCCCACTCGACCCAGTTGGCGTCGCCTTCGATTTGCTGACGCACATGTTCGTTGGTCAGCGCCATGTGAGCCTGGCAATCATGGGCAATACCGTGGATGCGTTGGCCTTTGCGATTGCGGCGCGGCGGATACGCAGGTACCGCTGTTGCACCGGCATATAGGCAGCCAAAAAATCCAATCACGAAGTCCAGCACGGGTGGATAAACCAACAACACACGCTGACCGGCGGCGCCGTGCTTTTGCAGATACCCCCCAACATTGCGAGCAGCTGCATCCAACTGTGCGTAGCTGAGTGATATCTCTTCTTGTTCACTATCGGTGAAGTAGAAGGCGATGCGGTCGGGGCGATGAACAGCCCAATGCTGCAAAACGGCAGCCAAATCAGTACGAGGAGGTAAGGGGGCACCGTGAAAATAAAGCGAAAAGTCAATTTCGCTTGTCATAGTTTTCATTTCCAAAATCCGACCCTACGTTCGTCTTCGAAGGTTTCCGCTGAGGCCGCACACCCACAGAGTGTACCAAAACTTTGCCAAGCTTGCGCAGGGTTCCAAACTGCGCCCAAACATGCTTATCGTTACCCCCCATGCAGGCGGCATGATAGCATGCGGACCCAAGTATTCATGAGACATATATCGACACAACCCAGCCAGAGGCGCTAGCCGCGAGTGTAGAAACGCTGGATTATCCGCCAGCGTCGGTGTGCAGCGGCGTTAGCCCTTGGAGTGCTGCGGCGCAGCCGTAGCTTTGATGTGATAACCCAACTGTACCGCAGCCTGCACGAACTAGGTGACTCCAAGCTTTCAGAGCGACTCAGGCTGCGGCATGAGGCTTCGCGTACATCAAAGCGGTGCCAGATGGCACCGCACTCCAAAGGTTGCGGTCAGTACGCAGCTTGTAGAATCGCCCGCAGGTCGGCTTCGGTGGGGGCACGTGGGTTGGTGTCCATTAGCCGCTTAATATTAAAGGCTTTGCTGGCAACCGGAGCCAACTGATCTTCATTCATACCGAGCTGGCGGAGCTGAGTGCGAATGGCAAGATCTTTTTGCAACTGTTCGACCAGGCGAACCGCATGCTCTGATTGCTCAGACTCATTCATCGCCAGTACTGCGGCATCGTCACCGGACAAGTGTCGAGCGATGGCAGCAAAATCGCTTATGCGCGTTTGCAAGTTGTATCGCATCACATGCGGCAACAGCAAACCGTTGCCTTCGCCGTGACTACAGTGGGTCAGCACACCGATGGGATATTCCAGGGCATGCACCAACGCCACGCCACTATTGGAAAACGCCATACCTGCCAGCATGGCGGCCAGCGCCATATCATCGCGCGCTGCCCGATCGCCACCATGGTCGACGGCTTGTTTGAGGCTTCGGCCAATCAAACGCACCGCTTCAAGTCCCAACAATCGCGTAAAAGAATAGGAGCCGACGTACGGGCGTTCTAGTTGAGTGGCCCCGGGTATCTCGAGGCTCGAGCGGGCTGTAATGCCTTCTATGGCGTGCACCAGCGCATCAATGCCACTGTGAGCCGAGACATGGGCGGGGCAGGAGTCGGTCAAGTCTGGATCGACGATGGCCGCCGCAGGTCGCAGGTAATGTGTAAGCGAACTGACTTTAGTCGCCGCAGCATGATCAGTCAGCACCGACGAGTTAGAAACTTCACTGCCAGTGCCGGCAGTGGTCGGACAAGCAATCAGCGGTCCAACGGGTCCTGGTACTTTGTCAAAACCAAAGTAATCCGGTGGCGCGCCACCATGTTTGAGCAGGATGCCTACCATCTTGGCAATATCGATGTTACTCCCACCACCGACCGCGATCAGCCCATTGGCACCAACTTTAGAGGCCAACTCGGCGGCTTCAACAGCGCACTCTACAGGCGGCTCGGGCTGGCAACCGTCATACACATGACATTTCAGTCCTGCAGCCTCAAGCAGCGAAGTGACTCGATCGGCCAGACCCAGTCGAGTCAAATTTGTATCCGTGATGATGAGCGCGCGACTAACTTGCAATCGCGCCGCCAGAACGCCCAGTTCATTCAGCGTGCCACGTCCAAACAGGATGCGACCCGCAGTTGCAAATTGCCAGCTCACAGTTTGCCTTCTAGCATCTTGACGACCAACTCGGGGTTGTCTGATTTGCGCAAATGTTCAATGTGTTCGGCCGCCATGCCAAGTTTCTCAAGATTCTTGACTAGGGTGTCCCAGACTTTGGCTCGCTTCTTACCTTCAGTCAAATAGAGCTCTGTTACTAACTCTTGTGCGCGTTGCAAGGCAATATCATCGCGGTTGTTGTAGTAACGCTTGATGATCGATTGCTGATGACGACTGAAGTTTTCCATTCCCATATTAACACCTTTTACAGCCAACCTGATTGCCTTGGGATCGCTCGCACTTGGGTTAGTAACTAAAACGCTACCAGCCAAAAGTTAGAGGACGCGCCCATCGCCGGGCAACGTCCTCTGTTATCTATCGACATGCCAGGCGTTATTCGCCTACGAGAATCCAGTGTGAGACGGTAACACCTTGGTTATCGACTACAGTGGTCCCGGCAGCTTTGCCTAGCTTCTTGAAACAATCCCAAATTTGCAAGACATCATTGCCAGAGGGGATCGGTGGGCCGCCTTCTTCCTCTGGGCCCAGCGGAGCGTCCATGTCCTCGGTGGCAGTGGACAGTCCATAGTGCACCCAGGGCTTGATGGCCGTGAAGATTCCAGCGAAATCGACAAAGCCCACTGCCGCAACCGGTTCGTCATCGCTGTACCAGGCTGGTCGCGCCGCCAGTGGGCGATCGGCAAACATGTCTTTAACTTGACGAGAACTATAGCCAAAGACGGCGACGTCTTTGTTGATGGCCATTTGAATCTCGAACTGATCCCACGGTGGTGGGGCACCCATCGGGAACCAGTAGCGCATGCCACCATCGGCCAACGTTTCTTCACGAGCGTCGGGAACTTTGGCATCAGGAGGAATCTGTCCTGGATTCTCTTCGCGAATGAGCGCGATGATGTCGTTAATGCTCGCGATAATCTCGTCGCAACCGGCCAAGAACAAGTCTTTATTCTTGAGCTTGACGGTCCAGGCTACTTCAGGCAACGGCAATGGAGCAGGCGGTGGTGGCGCGTCTTCGCTCAGCTGCGTCGCAGTCGTCAGCGCAGTAATCGCCATCAGCGATTCGTTCTGATCCATACCCGCGCACAGTTTGTCTTTTACCGCGCTAATCATCTTTTCGATGATCGGGATGACCTTGGCGGCACCCGCGGTAAACTTCTCCGCGTCGCCCTCTTCCATCATGCCCGAGTCGGCAATCAGTTCCACATGTTTAGGAATCGCTTCCATAATGGCCGTCATAATTTCGCCGGGTTGCTTCAGCCACTTTTGACGCATGGCGATAAGCACCAGCGGCGAGCTGCCACCATGTTTGGTTACCGCCAGAGGCTTGGCATTTTCAAACATCCAGTTGGGCGTCCAATCGTAGGCAAAGGACTCAAATCCATCAGCGGATTGAAAACCGTAGCCCAATGCGTCCTTGAATTCAGGCATCATTTCCGCGACCTTCTCATCGAGCCACTCGCAATCGTCGAGCAGTTTTTCGCGCCAGTCGTCGAACTCATCGGAATCGAACTGGGCAGCCATGGGGGTGGTCGCTTGCAGAGCGATACGCTGGAAGTAATTTCCAAATTGCATCTGCATGGCCGCGTCGCGAAAAGCACCCGAGGTATACTGAACGGTGCGCAGATTGTCGGGCTGGTTATCCACCAGATGTTTGATCGCAGGCGTCGTCAGCAGGTTGGTGGCTTTGCCAAGTTCGGTCAGCGTATTGGCGCTTTCGCTGACGGAGAACATCAGTCGATTGCTCACTACACCCAACGACAAGACCAACTTGCGTCCCTCCAGCAGATCGGCCACATGGTCGACGATCTCTTGAGCATCGGCATTGGGAATCGGAATCTCTTCCCAGGGAATGTCTTTCGCATCGAACGTCATAGTCAGCAGTTGGCCGTTAGCCAAATCAGCATGCTTCAGTTGTTTCGCAAACGGCTTGAGTTGCTCGGCCTGCGAAAGCGCCAATTGCAGAATGCCCTCCAGTTGATCCAACTGAGAACGCGCATTGGCATCTTCGCTCAATTTGAACCCGATGACCGTCGTCGGAATGGGGATCGCATCGAATTGCTCTTTGGTCATCGACAAGAAGTGATCGCGCATGGCATCGGGATCTTCGGCATCAAGTCCTGCCATCTCGTACTGCAGGTTCGAAAACGCTGCTACAAACTTGGTCCAACCTTCTTCGCCGATCACGAAACACTCTTGAGCGACCATGTCGCTCATCAACGACAAAATATCGCGGGCAATACGACCGGTCAGAAAACTCTTGACTTGTCGCGTACGAGGATCGGGATCATCCCACTTGTCTTTCAAGTAAGCTTCCAGATCCTGCATATAAGGAACCTTGCGCAGTGTTCCGATCCAACCGGATTCATACTCTTGGATCATCGACTGACGAAGGTTCAACGTCGAACTGTAGAAAGCGGCCTGGCTGGTTGCCAGCGACAGGCCAGTGGTATCCAGCGCTACCTTGCCTTCAGCCTGTGCGGTGGCTGTCGCCTGCGCGCTGGCTTGCCCGGTTAAAAGAATGAAGCACAGCATCAAGCCTAGTGACGCTCGCAGCCCGGCATTTCCTATCCGAACTATCCAACGACCACACTCCATAGTAGCCCCTCGCTATTTGATTTGTTTGATAAACCGATACGTCCCCGGATTGTATCAAATGTCGTTGCCAGCAACCCTGGCAGACAGGATTCGAAAACTAAGTTTTCAAAATTCGCGCAAGCGAACAGGCGACTCTCACAGGCTGCGCACAATCACTACGCTGTTGATACCCAGCATGCCAAAGGAGTTGTTCAGAATATAGCGGACGCGTTTGACTTCGCGTGGTTGATTGACAACTAGCCCCGGTAGGGCACAGTCGGGGTCAAGGTTCTCGACGTTGATCGTGGCATGGCAGACGTTGTCGTTCAAGCTTGGCAGGTTGCCGGCAAGTTCCAATGCGCCCGCCGCGCCCATCGTGTGACCGATGAAGCTCTTGGTGTTGTTGAAGTTGATTTGCGGGCAACCTTCGAACACATTGCGCAAAGCTTCGCATTCTTGTGAATCGCCACTGGAGGTGCCGGTGGCGTGCGTGCTGACGATATCAATCTGGTCGGCGGCCAGCCCACCACGTTTGAGCGCCAGATTAACGCATTCGGCTTGGCGAGTCGGATTGGGCAATACAAAGTCGGTGGCGTCGGTATTGATCGCATACGATACGACTTCAGCCACGATATTGGCACCCCGCTTGCGAGCATCGCTGAGTCGCTCTAAGACATAGATACAGGCACCTTCCGATACCACGATTCCATTGCGATCGCGATCAAATGGTCGCGATGCTTTGGCTGGGTCTTCATGAGTGGCCAGCGCGCCTTGACTTTTGAAGCTGGCAAAAATTCCAAAAGTATGAATGCTCTCCGACACTCCGCCTGCCAGAGCCAGATCGCATTCATCCAAACGCAACATTTGGACACCTTGAATGATGCCCGCATTGCCAGCTGCACATGCTGCGCCGATGGTGTAGTGCGGACCGGTGATGCCCATATTCAGCGCAATCTCACCAGCTGGGTTGTTAGCCACGGTGCGAGGGTTGTGGTGATGGGACCAGTACTGAGTGTCGTAATCGAACGCTTTGATCTGATAAATTTCGTTTTCAGTTTCGACATTACCGTGTTCGGTCACGCCAATGTAGATACCGACGCGTGAACGATCGAAGTTGGCCCAGTCGATGCCACTGCGCTGAATAGCTTGATTGGCTGCCCACACGCCGACGCTACCGGCGCGTGTGCCGCGACGTACATCTTTCTTGGATTGATACTGAGTCGCTGGAAATTCGCATACACCAGCTAAGGTTTTGCCGACATAACGAATCTCGTAGTCTTGAACGCCGCTGCGGCCGGCCAACAAATTTTCGCGGTACTCTTCCAGACTGTTCCCGTTCGGACTAGTCAGTCCTATCGCTGTGATAACAATGCGCTGTTCGTCGGGTAATTGGGCAGCTTTGTCGATGGCAATCATGGGCAGGCCAGGCAAGGTCAAACATAGGGTGGCAGAGACGCCCGAATTATAGCAAAGCGGATAATTTGAGTAGGTGCGATTCCGCGAAATCGATTTTCCCAGGGGCAGCCCTAAGTCATTTTGCCCTAGACAATTCACCTGGGTGCCATTTGACGGGGCGATTCTCGCTAGCGTAAAATAGGACTGGCAGCCGATATGTCGATTGTCGGTGCCTGGTCAAGCCACTGCTGGATCACCCACCTCCCGTCCAAATCCCGCCTATAATGTTCAGTCACCCGTTTCTCCCTCCTGCACAACCTGGGTGGGTGGATGACGGTCCGTGAGAGTGACTACCAATGCTTAAATCACTGACATCATTAACGGTCGCTGCCTGGGCGACTGTCTGCGCATCGGTTTCGCTGGCTCAAGACGCCTCTCGTGGCGAGGCCGTATACAAGGCGCAGTGCGTGGCGTGCCATGGATTGGATGGACAGGGTACCAAGGACAAATACAACGAACCGCTAGCCGGTGATTTGTCGGTCACAGAACTGGCCAAGGTGATCGACGAAACGATGCCTGAGGGAGCACCAGAGAAGTGCTCGACTGAAGACTCTGCGGCAGTAGCTGCTTATATCCACCAGGCTTTCTACTCTGAGGTAGCCCGCGAACGACTGCGGCCAGCTCGCATTGAACTGGCCCGTCTGACCGTACCCCAGTACCGCAACGCCATCGCGGACCTGTTCGGCAACTCTGACTCGACGCAGTACATCTGGGATAGCCCCGAAGGACTCAAAGGGCATTACTACGATGCGAAGCATTTTCAACATGAAAAGCGGGTTTTCGAACGCGTCGATCCAGTCGTCAGCTTCGACTTCGGTGCCGGTCGACCCGACGATGAGAACTTCCGCGATAAGAATTTCGCGATTCGCTGGGAAGGATCACTGTTGGCCGCTGAGACAGGCGCTTACGATCTGGTTGTTGAAACGGAAAACGCGTTTCGCCTCTACCTAAATCACGACCGCAAGCCGCTGATTGATGCTGGTGTACGCTCTGGCGATGATCGCATCTTCCGTGGATCGATCTTTTTGATCGCAGGTCGGGCTTACCCGATTCGACTGGAATACCAGGCCGCTGAATTGACTTCTTCGGTTCAACTGAAGTGGAAAACGCCTCGCGGCATCGAGCAGTTAATTCCTTCGCGAAATCTGCGCAGTTCACGAGGCGGCGAGGTGATGGTCGTCGCTGCGCAGTTCCCACCGGATGATTCCAACGCCGGATTTGCGCGTGGCAATTCCATTAGTAAAGAATGGGATCAAGCCACCACTGAGGCCGCGCTATCGGTAGCGGATATGGTCGCTGCCAAACTGAATCAATTGGCTGATACGAAAGTTGATGATGCAGAGCGGGTGGCGAAGATCAAGAACTACTGTGGTCAGATGATGGCTCGCGCCTGGTCGCGACCGTTGAGCGACCAAGAGCGAGCCGAACTGGTTGAGCGTTTCTTTACTGAAGGAGTCACGCCTGAACTGGCAACAAAGCGTCTAGTGTTGGCCACGCTAAAAAGTCCGAGTTTCTTATTCCGAGAAATTGGACAAGCCAAACATGCCGACTCGCGGGTAGCGACTCGTTTGAGTTTTGGCATGTGGGATTCGCTGCCGGATCGACAGCTGATCGAAGCGGCCCAGCGCGGTGAACTGAATACACCTGATCAAGTCGCAGTCCACGCCGAGAGGATGCTGAGCGATCCACGAACTCGTGCCAAGATCCGCCAGTTCGTCGGTTTGTGGTTGAAGCTGGATAGTGAGATGGAGTTGAGCAAGGACTCAGCCGTGGTGCCACAATTTGGCGACCGAGTCGCCCATGATTTGCGCACGTCGATCGAGTTGTTTGTGGAAGAAGTGGTTTGGAGTTCTGGCAGTGATTTTCGTGACTTGTTGCGGGCCGATTACTTGTGGCTGAATCGTCCGTTGGCGGAGATCTACGCACCAGAGTTTGCGGCCAGACAAGGCGACAAACTGGGCGATCACTTTGTTAAGGTGCCCAGCGGAGCGGATCGATCTGGCGTACTGACCCATCCCTTTATCATGTCGACCTTGGCTTATCACGGCAGTAGTTCGCCGATTCATCGCGGTATCTTCGTGGCTCGCAATTTACTGGGCCGATCGATCAAGGCGCCGCCCGAAGCCATCACGCCGATTCCTCCTGAACTACATGCGGGTCTGACGACGCGTGAGCGCGTCGCGCTCCAGACCAGCCCTGCGTTTTGCCAAAGCTGCCATACGATGATCAATTCGCTGGGCTTTGGCTTAGAGAATTATGACCTAATTGGTCGGCTGCGAGCTCTGGAAAAGGATAAACCTGTCGATGCTAGCGGGACTTATCGCGATCGAACTGGTAAACTAGTCAACTTCAACGGCAGTCGTGAGCTGGCGACTTTCCTCGTCGAAAGTCCGGAAGCACAGATGGCGTTGATCAATCAGTTGTTTCAGCACTTGGTCAAGCAGCCACCGGCCGCCTTTGGACCGGACACCATGCCGGGTTTGCGCACGCGGTTTGTGGAAAACAATTACAGTATCCGAAAGTTAATCGTCGACATCATGCGTGTTTCGGCAGTGCGTGGCGTTGAATTGCAAAATGAGGGCTAACGGTTATGAGAAGCTGGGATCGTCGTTCATTCTTGCGTGATCTAGGTATTGGCGCCGCGGCCTTGCCATTTGTTTTGAACCTGCCGAGTTTGGGTTGGGCGTCGACCACTCCAGGTCGCCGTCAACGCCTGGTGGTTATCTTCAGTCCCAACGGAACCTTTCCTGACCGCTTCTGGCCCGACGCTGAAGGCGAAGACTTTCAGCTGAAAGAGATCCTGCAACCCTTAGCACCCTTCAAGAACCAAGTGGCTACGTTGAAGGGCGTATGCGACAAGATTCGCGGCGATGGCGACAGCCACATGCGTGGCATCGGCTGTTTGCTAACCGGCATCGAGTTGTTCCCTGGCAACGTCCAGGGTGGCTCCGATACGCCCGCCGGTTGGGCCAGTGGCCATTCGATCGATCAAGAGATTGCTCGTTACCTGCAAGCCAACGAAGCCACGCGCACGCGCTTCGGATCGCTCGAGTTTGGTGTGGCGGTACCCGAACGCGCCGATACTTGGACGCGGATGGTTTACTCGGGTCCCAATCAGCCGATCGCTCCGATCGACAACCCGTATCAGATGTTTCGCAAGCTGTACGGAAGTGTTGAAGATCGCGCTAGCTTGCTGAGCGTGCTTGATTCCGTAGCCGGCGAACTGACCAAGGTGCAATCGATCGTCAGCAGCGAAGATCGACAACTGCTCGAGAAACATACGACGTTGGTTCGTCAGCTCGAACAAGAACTGGCCGCGCCTCAAACGCAGCTGGATCATCCAGTTCCCGAATTACCCGTGGGTGTTAGGGATGACAATGACAACATCCCCACGATCAGCAAGATGCAGATTGACTTAATGGTCAACAGCTTCCTGGCGGACTTCACCCGCATAGCCACGTTCCAAATCACCAACTCTGTGGGGCAACCCAAGATGAAGTGGATTGGTATCGAAGAAGGCCACCATGAGCTGTCTCACGAACCGGACACTAATCAAGAAGCCGTCGACAAACTGGTCAAGATTAATACATGGTATTGCGAACAAGTTGCCTACCTCGCCAAGCGTTTAGCCGAGACGCCTGAACCAGGTGGAGAAGGTTCGATGCTGGACAATACCTTGATCGTCTGGACCAACGAACTAGGCAAGGGCAACTCTCACACACTAGACGACATACCATTTGTACTGGTAGGTGGTGCACCCAACATGAAGCTTGGACGAGCTTACAGGTTTGATCGTGTACCGCACAATCGCTTGTTGCTCTCGATGGCTCATGCGTTTGGTCACCACATCGAACGTTTCGGCAACGCCGACTACACCGGCGAAGGCCCGCTATCGCTAGGCTGACCCACAAACCCCGGCATTAACGGAATTTGCCCTGGTTCGTGCAAATCGTATTGAAGCGTTTAACCGGTCCGGTTTCTAAACGCAGAGTGCGCTGAGTCCGCAGAGAGAACGCTAAAGATCAGACATTGATTGACAAACCTTCTTCTCTGCGATCCTCCGCGTCTCTGCGTTTTAAAGATGAACCCTCTAACCGTTTGCGCGATTTGTCTGACAGTGCCACAAGCGTGCGCGGCCACAACAGCCAAGCTACTTGACTTGGCTGCTGGCTGGCTATAATCTGACGCTCAGCCACTTTGGTGACGCGGGAGATGCCGATTTCGCTCCGCGCGTGAACAGGGAACTCCGGTTTAAATCCGGGACGGTCCGGCCGCTGTGAGCTACCGCGGTGGGAAATGCTGTGCCTTAGCACGGTTTGCCCATCCACTCGAGCTTCATCTAAGAATGCCATTGCTTGCCCCGAGCAAGTGAGAAGGCTGGCGAAGCACTTCGAGCAGCGTAGCAAGTCAGAAGACCTACCAAAGGCGAGACGATAAGTGCCCTCCTGGGTTGGGGCGGTCGTTGCAGTCGACCATCGACTGATTTGCTTAGCTTTCCAGTAGCGGAAGCCGTCAAGGCTTTCGAGTCGACCGTCAACTGCATGTCGCCGATGGCGGTCGAAGTGCTCGAGGAGAATCTCGTGAATAAATTCTTTCGTCGCGTAAGCGCCTGCGCGCTCGCAGTCTGGGTAATCAGCCAGAGTAGTTTGGTCACGCGGGCCGATATCGTTGTGTCCACTTTCGAAGAACCGGGCTTGGCCGCGAACCTCAACGCGGATTTGTCATACGAAGGACAGAGCGAAACGGCCAGTCAATTTCGTTCCGGTGCGGTTACTTTTGACAATGATGGTGTCTTCTTTGGTGGCAGTTCCTGGAGCGGCTTTGGCTATTCGCGCCGCACGGTACCTGGAGTTGGACAGAACTTGTACGACAGCAGCAATGACTTAATCGCTCGGCCGGGGACCGGAGCGGATGGCTCTGCTACGTGGGCAGTTGTCGGTTCGGGTGGAATTATGACAGCTGACGCTGGATATCATTTTCAGTCGATGAATCTGGCCAACGCGCTTTACACATGGGACTCGATGGCCAACGGCGATCCGTTTGCAGGTCCAGCCTTTAGCGATGGCGGCGGCACAGGACGTTTTACGGGCCTCGACGATTTCTTTACGGTGCGTTTCACCAATACTTCGACGGCAGCGTTTCTGGACTTCAATCTGGCCGACTATAGACCGCCAGCTCAGCCAGGCGATCCCACTGACTACGTCTACACCGGCTGGGAGCTCTTTGACGTGTCGAATCTTGGAGCTTCGCAACTGAGCATCAGTTTCCTCGGTTCGCGAGAATCCAACTTCATTCCGCCTCCCGATCCTCCGCAATGGTTCCTTGACACACCAGCCTATGCTGCTTTGGACAATATCAGCGTAGCCAGCATCGTCGCTGTACCAGAACCCACGAGCCTGATGCTAGTTGGCGGCGCGCTGATCGTCGCAATCCGACGTCGATTGGCGAGTCGCACCCTCTAACCCAAGGTTGCGTTTACCTGAGCATCTCGTTTAACCCGTAGCCGTCAGGCGAGGCGCACCCTCTAACCCAAGGTTGCGTTTACCTGAGCATCTCGTTTAACCCGTAGCCGTGAGGCGAGGCGCACCCTCTAACCCAAGGTTGCGTTTACCTGAGCATCTCGTTTAACCCGTAGCCGTGAGGCGAGGTGCACCCTCTAACCCAAGGTTGCGTTTACCTAAGCATCTCGTTTAACCCGTAGCCGTGAGGCGAGGTGCACCCTCTAACCCAAGGTTGCGTTTACCTGAGCATCTCGTTTAACCCGTAGCCGTCAGGCGAGGCGCACCCTCTAACCCAAGGTTGCGTTTACCTGAGCGTTTGCGTGCTTAAAGCGATCGTTCGCCGTTGAAAACTCGCCTTCTTCGATTGCCTGGCCTGCGGCCACGGGTTAAACGATGACGCCGCGTGAGGCGAGGCGCACCCTCTAACCCAAGGTTGCGTTTACCTGAGCATCTCGTTTAACCCGTAGCCGTCAGGCGAGGTGCACCCTCTAACCCAAGGTTGCGTTTACCTGAGCGTTTGCGTGCTTAAAGCGATCGTTCGCCGTTGAAAACTCGCCTTCTTCGATTGCCTGGCCTGCGGCCACGGGTTAAACGATGACGCCGCGTCAGGCGAGGCGCACCCTCTAACCCAAGGTTGCGTTTACCTGAGCATCTCGTTTAACCCGTAGCCGTCAGGCGAGGTGCACCCTCTAACCCAAGGTTGCGTTTACCTGAGCGTTTGCGTGCTTAAAGCGATCGTTCGCAAGCGTAGTCACCTCCTTCGATTGCCTGGCCTGCGGCCACGGGTTAAACGATGACGCCGAACTGGCTAGGCAAACCCTCTAACCCAAGGTTGCGTTTACCTGAGCGTTTGCGTGCTTAAAGCGATCGTTCGCCGTTGAAAACTCACCTCCTGCGATTGCCTGGCCTGCGGCCACGGGTTAAACGATGACGCCGCGTCAGGCGAGGTGCACCCTCTAACCCAAGGTTGCGTTTACCTGAGCGTTTGCGTGCTTAAAGCGATCGTTCGCCGTTGAAAACTCACCTTCTTCGATTGCCTGGCCTGCGGCCCTGCGGCCACGGGTTAAACGATGACGCCGAACTGGCGAGACGCACCGTCAAGCCTGACGCAAACGAGTGCATCCATGGTTTCGCTGGGGGCGCTGAGTCTATATCCTTTAGAGCGTCGGTACAGGATATTGGTTGAGTACCCCTTAGACTCTTTAGGTAGAAGACATATGCAACTCTTGCGGTTTGATCCATCGGCGGCTTTTCTGAGCGGTTCTGGTCTTGATCGAGCTCAAGTTCAATCGCTGGAACCAACCTTGGAAAAACTGCGACAAGAAGTCGTTGAAATTGATCTCGAGATGCTCGCCGGCAAGATCCCCACGCCTGCCAGCAAACAGCCATTGGACGCGGCCTTTTACATGCTGCCGGAACGTTTGCTGGCCGAGTATCAACAAGACCGACGCGGTAGCGAACTGGCTCGCATTCTGGCTGTGGCCAAACAATTTCAAGAATCATTGGATCGAGTTGTCGTGTTGGGCATCGGTGGCTCGTACATGGGCGCTCGCGCCCTGATGGATGCGTGTTGCCAACCGTATTGGAACGAGTTGTCACGCGGTGCGCGGGGCAGTCGACCACGTATGTACTTCGAAGGTAACAACGTCGATAACGATGCGTCGCAAGGTCTGTTGCGACTGTTGGCAAGCGAACCAGCAGCCGATGGCCAGCCGAACTGGGGTATCGTGGTCATTAGCAAGAGCGGCGGTACCTTGGAAACTGCTGCCGCCTTTCGACAATTTTTGGCGGCCCTCGAAAAGGCGTGTGGTGGAGATGCCGAGCGCGTGCGTCAACGAGTGATACCGGTTACCGGCGATAGTGGCAAACTGTTCAACTTTGCACAAGAGCTGGGCTGCAGCGACGTATTTCCAGTTCCCGATGGTGTTGGTGGACGCTTCTCGGTGCTCTCAGCCGTAGGCCTCGTGCCCGCAGCTATCTTGGGTCTGAATGTTGTGGAATTGCTGCAAGGCGCAGCGGCTATGAACAAACATTTTCGTGAAGCACCTGCGGCCGAAAATGTGGTGCTGCAATATGCGGCTGTCAATCACTTGATGGAGTCCAAGCGTGGCGCGCATGTTCGGCTGCTGAGCGTGTGGAGCAAAGCTCTGGAATCGGCCGGCATGTGGTATGACCAATTGATGGCCGAAAGCCTGGGCAAGTTTGAGAAAGGGGCCACACCGCTAACCACGCTCAACACCCGCGATCTGCACTCCCGACATCAACAACATCAAGAAGGTCGTCGCGACAAACTGGTCAACAATGTGATCGTTGAAAACTATCGCGATGATCCGCTGCCCATCGGCTCGCGATCCTCAGATCCTGATGGACTGAACGAGATCGCCGGCAAGACTTTACCAGAAGTGATGCATGCGGCTATCGAAGGCACCAATCAAGCACTCCGCGACGATAATCGACCTTCGACCAATATCTACTTGCCGCGCACCGATGAAGCTTCGCTGGGGCAATATTTTCAAATGATGATGCTAGCCACGGTGATCGAAGGCAGACTACTGGGCATCAATCCCTACGGCCAGCCTGGGGTGGAAGCCTACAAGAAGAACATGAATCGATTGCTGGGCAGGAAGTAAGCTCCCCCGCCCGCAGACTTCGGCTAGCGCCTCGTCTGCGACCTCGCCCAGCGAAGGAGATCGTACAGCTTTTAAGTCAGTTGCAGCGAAACAATTTGTATGACGCATTCTGCTGCGAACACTTCGACTTCGGTAACGAGCCCCCTCCCGGAGCCTAGCTTAACGCTGGCTCCGACCTCCCCCAAGCAAAGCTTGGGAGAGGTGACAGTCACGACTGCGTCGTGGCAAAGAGTTCCAGCTTGAAACATCAAATCGCCAGTGGCTCACAGATCAATTGCTGAGTCGCTGGCGTTTTCATTTCGCTGCTTGCGAATCTGCTGCATCAGTTCGATGATGACTTGCGACTGAATGCGAGCGGCGGTCGCAAAATCCTTGGCATCAGCAGCGGAGCGTGCAGCGTGAAATTTCTTCTCGATCGGTGGCCAATCAATCTTCCACTTCCGTTCGACCGCTGCTTCGCGCAGAGCTTTCATCGTACCGGCAAGATACTCGAACAGCGCTAGTGTGGGCGTGGCTTTGAATTGTCGATGCGGGCCTTTGCCGTAGCGCGAACTGTTGTCTTCGCTCGGTCCTTGGCTCTGCATGATCTGCAAAAATCCAGTACCTAGTGCGATCAGACCTAGCACAGCGGCTACGATCGCCACTGGCGGTGCCCAAACTGAGAGTATTAGCGCGGCCAGTAAACAGACTCCGGTGACTACGGCCAAAGCCGGCGAGAACTTACTCCAGTCCATCGGCTGTTTGCGATTAAACGACGCGCGTTGATCGTGACTGGCGATCGAATGTTCGACGACTTCCACTACGATGGCTGTAATGTTATCGGGGCCACCGCGCAGATTGGACAAGTCGATCAAGATCTGTGCGGCTGTGTCAGGTGGTAACACACGCAAGAAGGCAGCGATCTCTTCATCGCTAATCTGTCCGCTTAGTCCATCCGAGCACAATAGGAATCGATCACCGACAGCGACGGGAAATGGACCTTCCAAATCCACTTGAACTGCTGCATTGGGGCCCAGCGATCGCGTGATCACGTTTTTGGGAATGACGCCGCTGCGAGCCGTTTCATCGGTGACTTCACCGGCCGCTTGCATCTCCCAAACCAACGAGTGATCAAAGGTCAATTGATACAGATAATCACCGTGCAATTGATAAACGCGACTATCACCGACGTGGCCTAGCACTGCTCCTTCCGGCAGGAGAGTCAGCACACTGGCAGTGGTGCCCATACTGCGGAATTCGATGTTGGCTTGACCGCGTCGAAAGATCTCAGCGTTGGCTTCAGTGAAAGATTTTCGCAGCGCGTCAACTGGCAGCGAGTTTTGCTGTTTGATGTACTGATGAGGAATTAGGTCGGCTGCTAGTCGCGAAGCCATTTCGCCGGCGGCGTGAGCTCCCATGCCATCGGCCACGAGGAACAGGTGACCATATTTTTCCCACCCTGTTTGCGACTCGGCCAACATGACCGCAAAAGAGTCCTGGTTGACGGCTCGGCGCATACCGATATCCGAGAGCACCGAATATTTAACGGTACACTTCCAGTCGGTCTTGGAGGCTGGTGGGGTTGGTTCGCTGACGGCCAAGTTTTTGCTAGCTGAATCTCATCATGCGCCGTTTCGCCGTACACTCCGCGACGGATCGGGGCTGGTTAAGCTCTTCCCTGACATGCATTAGCAAAGTTTAGCTATCTCAGCGCGCAGTTGCCATAGAGCGCAGGGCCGCAGAGGCTCGAATTCGACCATGTAGTTGGTCAGCAGGCGGGAATTCGACCTAGCCCTCAAAGTTGACCCTCGGTAAACTTCGCCCCGCGAGAGTCTCGCTTTGGAGCTTTCGAGTAAGTTGGAGACCGCCGTGGCCTGGAATTCAAACGTTTCAAAATCGGTTATCCTCCTGACGCTGGCTCTCAGCCAAGTTGGGTGCGTGCGCCGACGCTTGACCGTGCGCACCAATCCGCCGGGGGCGTTGGTCTATGTCGATCGCCAACTGATTGGTCCTAGCCCGGCTTCCACTTCAGTCACGTACTATGGCACGCGACACATCGAAGTGGTCGGGGATGGATATCGCACAGAAAAAGTATTGCGGACCTTCAATCCACCTTGGTACCAGGTGCCTCCGCTGGATTTCGTTTCTGAAACGTTGTGGCCCTGGGAACTACACGATAATCGTGTTGTTGATATCACTATGGTGGCTCAGCCCACGGTCCCGACCGAAGAGCTGATCGCCCGGGGTGATCAGATGCGCACGCAAGCTGCGGCTGGCATCGCTGTGCCATTGACTCGCACGCAAGGACCGCCCGATCCGCCACCGAGACAGATTCTTCCCCCTGAACCACCACCCTATGTACCACCCACTGGCGACTTCACCGCGGATCCAGGCAGAATGCCCGGCACCGTCGTGCCGCCTGAGATCAACCAACCCTGGCGTCCAGGTTCTATCCTGCGCAACATTTTTACTCCTGGACCAAGTATTCCCGAAGTCGGCGGACTGCAAGGTGGCGGCTATCGACCACCCACACCCTAAGCCGTAGCCGAAGTCGCCAGACTTTGGACGCGTCACCATATAGATTCATCCAATCTCGGGCGAGATCAGCTACAGGCAATTTCGGCACTGGCAATGCTGCGCATAGCCAGCACCACCCCCGCTAACCTGCGGCCGTTAGCAGCATTAGCCCCGGTTGTTGCTCGACACATCGTGGACGTTCAATAACCGAGGCTAACGCCTACGGCTTAGTCATGCCATTTTTGAACGCAGAGAAACGGAGGATCGCAGAGAAGACAGCATTTACTCCGCGGGCTCTGCGAGCTCTGCGTTTCAAAAAGAAACGTTGTAGTGCGGCTGTTCCCGGCCGCTCAGCACCTGGCAAGTTGCTGGCCTATACCGCTGGTCGGAAGTCAACCGAGGCTAACGCCTACGGTTTAGTCGCGATTAGTCGATACCCGGGAGCGGAAAGAGTTGGCTGGGAGTGTGCTGCTGGACCAGCATGGCTTCAAGCTTGGCGACAATGGCTGGATTCGAGATCGCTAAGTTGTTCGTTTCGTTGGGGTCGGTGGCCAAGTCATATAGCTCGGTCGTCGGCGGCAGTTGTTTTCGCTTGGCTGCGCTCATCTGTTGGCGGACCGCTTTCCAGTTGCCAACGCGAATCGCTTGCTGACTACCATAACCCGGCGATTCCCAATACAAAAACGGATGCGGCTCAGTAAGTTCTTCGCCCCGCAGCAGGCCAGCAAAACTCTGTCCATCCAGTCCGCTCGGTGTGGCCAGACCCGCCAGTTGGCATAACGTCGGATAGAAGTCCCAGTGGGCCCCTGCCCAATCGCTGGTTCGACCCGGTGCTATCTTGCCGGGCCAACGTACGATCAGTGGCACGCGAATGCCACCTTCATATAAACTGCCTTTCAGTCCGCGCAGCTCACCGGCAGATCGGAAGTACTTGGAATCACTTCCACCCAGTCGATTGTAGGTTGGGCCATTGTCACTGGTGAAGATGACAATGGTCTTCTCGTCGAGTTTCAATTCCGTCAAACATTTCAAGATTGCCCCGACGCCAGCATCCATATGCGTAACCATTCCCGCGTAAGCAGCGCGCGGGGTGGGATGTTGCAGGTACGCGGTGTGTTTGTAATCTTCTTCGGCAATGGTTTGGCGATAAGGTGCCACGGCTGATTCGGGTGCTTGAATCGAGAGGTGAGGCACAATCCATGGCAAATAGAGCAAAAATGGTTGCTCACGGTTGGCTTGGATGAAGGCTACTGCTTCATCCACAAAGCGATCTTGTGAATAGCTGTGGCCATGCAGCGTAGCTGTGTTGCCACTCTGCAGTTCCTTCTGATCATTGCGCCATAAGAACTTGGGATAATGATTGTGCGCGTGCACCTGGCAGTAGTAACCGTAGAACAAGTCGAAACCATGTCGAGCCGGATCACCGGTGGTGCCAACATGGCCCAAGCCCCATTTGCCCATCGCACCCACGCGATATCCAGCTTCCTTAAATGCGCGGGTAAATGTCTGGCTCGACTCAGGAATGGGATACTGCCCCGGAAACTCCCAGCCATACTGGGCCTTTAATTCGTCCATACCCATGGGGTTGGCGTTGTCACGAATGAAGGCATGTCCGGGATGCAAGCCGGTCATCAGGCAGCAACGGCTCGGTGCACAAACGGCGTTACCACTATAGAACTGAGTGAACTTCAGGCCATCGCGCGCCAGGCTATCTATGTTCGGAGTCTGGATAACTTGCTGGCCATAACATCCCAACTCACCCCAGCCCAAATCATCGGCCATGATGAAGATGATGTTGGGACGCTCAGCGTGGCATGGCGAAAAGAGTATCGTCAGCCAGGTTAGAACGAGCAGCGTTGCTCGGCCGCATTGAAACTTCCATTGCATAAGTCAGCGCAATATCAAATTTCAACTTCCAGTATCAAAGATGGATTTCTAGGAGCGGTTTTGCTTGCTGGCTCGTGCGTACGCAGGTGCAAGACGTTTGACGGATCGTGCCAACACAACGGCGACCACTGCAGCGATACCGATGATCATCCACTGGGCCAAGTGATCCGGATGAGTGATATAGTGGAGTATGCTATTGCTGGAGCCGGCATCGGCGGCGTGGCCCGGATGAGCCCAGGTGGCTTGAGTCAGGCAGCCAACACACAACGTCGCCAAGAGGGCAGATCGGATTCGCATAACGCTTCCTCGCACAATGTGGTAAGAACGGTGTGAAACGCAGAGGCAGCGAAGCACTGATGGCTAAGCCTGGTCGGGCGTTTCTTTGGCTTTGGACAGTTGAGAGTTTAACATCTCAATGGGGATCGGGATACCTTTGAGTACCCCTTCCACCACCATTTGGTTTCTTACGAATCCCTGGAACTTGGTAAAGACAATCCGGCCGCGTCGCAGACGGGTCATTTCGCAGGCCAGTACTAAGCGATCACCAGGGATGACCGGGTCACGGAAGCGAACATCTTCCAGTCCGCCAAAGCCCACCATGGCCGCGCCGAGCAAATCAAACTTTTGAGAGAAGTAAGAGCACATTTGCGCGGCGGCTTCGAGCATCATCACGCCGGGCATCAGTGGCATATTGGGCATGTGTCCGCGCACCCAGAATTCATTCAGAGTGACGTCCTTGTACCCAACACAAACGTGACGCTCCAAGTCCTCGTGAATAATCGCCGTCAACTGTTCCATTTCGAAACGTTGCGGGTTGTATTTACGAATCTCGGCCACATCCGCAATAATGTTGGAGAAATCCAACGTTGCGGGATCGATAATCAGCTCGCGCACCGCCACAGACCAGACTTTCCAGAGTCGCGGGTTTAAGTACGAACCTTTTTACGCTTTGCCTTGCGAGCCTTGGCATTGGCCGGTCGCTGGCCGTGGTTAGCTTTCTTCAATTTATGATGTGGCTTGGTCATCGCTTCCTCTAGAATTCGTATACTGTGGCACTAGTTATCTGGCACTAGTTATCCTGCACTGAGACTCTGTGCGAGTCCCTAGAGTAGCAGGTAGTGGCTCCGGCGAAAAGATATCTCGGCAACGATTTGATAAAGGGTCGACATCTATGGGACTTCTACGTGGCCTTTTCGGTCCCGATATCCGCGAAATCTGGCAAAAACTGTGCGCCGAGATCGGCGGCAATTTCGTCGAAGGTGGGGTTTGGCAGGGTGATCGAGTCAACGTCATCCATAATCAGTGGACGATTACGCTGGACATCTACCACGTGCACACTGGCAAAGTTCCCGTGGCTTTTACCCGTCTGCGGGCGCCCTATGTAAATCCAGATCAATTTCGATTCCGTATCACTCGCCAAGGAGTGCTGAGCACCTTGGGCAAAATGTTCGGCATGCAAGATGTCGTGGTGGGCCACGCCGGCTTTGACCGCGAGTTTATCATCAAAGGTACAAGCGAAGAAAAGTTGAAAGCCCTGTTTGCCAATGAACAACTTCGTCAGCTTTTGATGGCTCAGCCCGATGTTCACTTTCAAGTTCAAGATGACGAGGGCTGGCTGGGCCCAGACTACCCAGCCAATACCGACGCGCTTCTGTTCCTGGTCAAAGGAATCGTCGACGACGTCGGCCGTTTGAGAAGTTTGTTTGATCTGCTGGCGGTGACCCTGGACCAACTGTGCCTGATCGGCTCAGCCTACGAAGGCGAGCCACCGATGAAGCTCTAGTCACCTCTCCATGCGGAGCATTGGGAGGTCGGAGCCAGCGTAAGCTAGGCTCCGGGAGGGGTAAGTCCACAAGGTTTGAGTTGAGAGTATTATCATGCAGTGGCAGGACTTAATCGGGCACGCACGTCAGAAGGAATGGTTCGAGCGCGCGGTAGCCCGAGGGCGACTGGCGAATACTTTTTTGTTCTTGGGGCCAGAGGGTGTAGGCAAGCGTACGTTTGCCAGGCTGTTAGCTAAGTCGCTGCTGTGCCATCGTTGCCCACCCGACAAATTGGAACCGTGTGGCGCCTGTGAAGATTGTGCCCAAGTCGACGCGCGAACGCACCCTGATCTAATCGAAGTTTCCAAACCAGAAGACAAAGCCACGCTGCCACTCGAAGCGATCATTGGTCCACCGGAAGCTCGGCGTTCCGAGGGCTTGTGTCACGATATCGGTTTGCGGCCATATAGTGGCCGCCGCAAGATGGCGATTCTCGATGACGCAGACTTTCTGGCCGCCGAAGGTGCCAACGCACTCTTAAAGACGCTGGAAGAACCCCCGCCCGATTCGGTTTTGATTCTGTTGTCTGCTAGTCTGCAAAAGCAGCTGCCCACCATTCGATCTCGCTGCCAGGTAGTGCGCTTTCAGCCGCTGACCGCTCCGCAGTTATCAGAACTGATTCTGCGCGAGAACATTGTGGATTCGCCCGCTCGAGCCCTCGATATTGCTTTGCAATGTGATGGTGGATTAGCGATGGCCCGCACACTGGCGGATGAAGCCCTGGCCAACTTTCGGCAAGACTTGCTCGAGCGATTGTCGGCCACCCAGCTAGACTTCATCGACTTGGGCAAGACGGTCGGTGCGCTGACGGATGCAGCCGGTAAGGAGACGATCCTGCGCCGCCCGCGAACCAAGCTGATGCTGAAAATGACAGCCGACTTTTATCGCGAGCTAACCATGCATTTGCAGGGTGGTCCGCCTAGCGCGGACCCACAGCTGCAGCAGGCCATCACGCGACTTGCCAGCCACTGGACCGGGGGTGTCTCCGCCGCCATCCATTGCTGGACACGCAGCCTGGAAGCCGTCTCGCAAGTCGATCGCAACGCCAATCAAACCGCCTTGCTGGAAGACTGGAGCGCCAACCTGGCGAGCCTCAGCCGCTGCTAGTCACCTCTCCCAGCGAAGCTGGGGGAGGTCGCAGACGAGGCGTTTAGCCGAAGTCTGCGGGAGGGGGCCGGTGCTACGCAAGATTTCCGCGACACAAAACACCTGTACTGCCAAGACCCCTCCCGAATCTCGCTTTGGCTCGATTCGACCTCCCCATGCTGCGCATGGAGAGGTGACGCAGACCGTAGCCGAAGTCGCCAGGCTTTGGACGCGTTACCGATTGCCTTCCAATCTCTGGCGAGATCGGCTACATGCCAAGACCCCTCCCGAATCTTGCTAGCGCTCGATTCGACCTCCCCAAGGCAAAGCCTTGGAGAGGTGACCGTGCCTTGTCAATCTGCGGGTTAATTGGGATGCTGGCGAGCGGTTCACATCTAAATGAACGTCACTTGATCTGAGTAACCTGATGATGATTGCTACGCAAACTAACGTCCGCTTGGCTGAAATCGAAGAAAAAGTCCATAACGGCCAGCGGCTGACTAAAGAAGATGGCATGGTGCTGTTTGATCCAACAACGCCCCTGGCCGAGGTTGGACGACTGGCCAACATCGTGCGTGAACGGCTGCACGGAAATGTGGCTTATTACAACATCAACACGCACCTGAACCCGACAAATGTTTGCGTTTATCGCTGTCGGTTCTGCGCTTTTCGCGCCGACTTGCGCGACGCGCGTGGGTACGTGATGAACGATCAGCAGATCCTGGAGCGCGGTCGCGAAGCGGTCGATAACGGCTGCACCGAAATGCATATCGTGGGCGGGTTGCATCACAAGATGCCCTACGAATGGTACCGAGGCATCCTCAGCCAACTTCATGGCGCGTACCCAACTTTGCATTTGAAAGCGTGGACGCCGGTCGAGATTAACTGGTTCGAATTCCTGACCAAGAAGAGCACCAAAGCCATCCTGGAAGACCTTCGCGAAGCAGGTCTGGGCAGTTTGCCAGGTGGTGGCGCAGAGATTTTTCATCCGGAAGTTCGCGATCAGCTGTGCGAACACAAGGCCAACGCCCACAAATGGTTTGAAGTCCACCGCGCGGCCCACCAGATCGGACTGCGCAGCAACTGCACCATGCTCTACGGCCACGTCGAGACCGCTTATCATCGCATTGATCACTTGCTTCGCTTGCGTGAGTTGCAGGACGAAACGGGTGGCTTCCAGACTTTTATCCCGCTAGCTTTCCATCCCGACAATACCAAGCTGGATCATATCGCTAAGCCGTCGGGCCTGGTGGACCTGCGCGTGATGGCCGTCAGCCGCTTGATGCTCGATAACGTACCGCACATCAAAGCCTACTGGATTATGCTGGGCATCGAAACGGCACAGCTTGCGCTTAGCTACGGTGCCGATGATATCGACGGTACCGTGCGGCACGAACTGATCTATCATGATGCCGGCGCTACGACCCCGGAGATGTTAAGCGTAGAACGCATCTGCCAGTTGATTTCCGAAGCCGGCCGCGATCCAGTCGAGCGCGATACGCTCTACCACCGCATCGAGCGCGACCCCAACGACATGCGTCAGTGGCGACGCATGACCCACGTAGCCGAGTCTCTCCGAGACTCGAACTGATCAGCGTCTCGGAGAGACGCTGCTACGTGACCCACGTAGCCGAGTTTCTCCGACACTCGGTATTAGCATCGTTCAGCATCGTCACGTCCACCTTTAGTGGCTCAGCGTCTCGGAGAGACGCTGCTACGTGGCATTACTTCTTGAGCGATGTCAGCTTGGTGTCGCTGCCATCTTTGCTAGGGCCAGCCGTCTTCAAGGCGGCGACCAATTCACTTTTGGTGAAGGTACCGTTGAGAATGATCGGCTCGGCATCGGGGTCCGCTGGATAGATCACCAGGAACGGAATCACCGTGGTACCGGAGAGTTCTTCCAGCTTGGCATCGATCTCCGGTGAGGACTCGGTCTTGTCGGCCAGTAGTGGAGCGACACCGTTTTGTTTAATGACTTCCACGACGCTGGGTACTTCGATTGCCAGGTGCGTATTGGCCTGGCAATTCAAACACCAGTTGGCGGTGAAATCAATCATGACCGTCTTGCCTTCGCGGCGTAGCTCGGCCAGTTTGGCTGCGGAGTACGGCTGCCAGGGCAAGTCGGCGCGGTTGGGGCCCAGCCATGAAAAGCTGATCATGCCCCACACCACGGCTACAGCGATCGCCGCACTCCATGTCTTCACTTTGACATGACGATCTGCATAAATGGGCACCTTGCCAATCAACCAGCAAGCGAACCAAACAGCGATCAGGGTCGAGAACGTTGCTATGCGATAATCGCTGCCGATGGCTGCTACGAAGTAGACCACGGTTAGTAACAGCGGGAACGACAAGCCTTCTTTGAGCGTTTCCATCCAGGCACCTGGCTTGGGTAGCATCTTGACCATGCCTGGATTGAGGCACAGCACCAAGAACGGCAAACCCATGCCCAGTCCTACCATCGTATAAACCACAAACACGCCGATTTGATCCAGCGTGACGGTTACTGCAAACACGAAACCTAGGAAGGGACCTGAGCATGGCGTGGCCAGGATGGTAGTGAACAAGCCTTTGGAAAAGGCACCGATGACGCCTTCGCGTTCCATCAGTTGATTTGATTTGTAGCTTGTGGCAAAGCCGGGAATGGGAATTTCCCAAACCCCCAAGAAACTCAAGGCCATCGCAAACACCAGGGCGGCCATGGCTAGTTTGAATTCGAACTTTGTAAATTGTTGACCCCAGCCGAATGAATTCTGGGTAGCGACGGTGATGCCCGCCAAGACCCACATGACGGTGCAGATGCCCAGTACATAAGCCAGGTTCAGTTTGACAATGTCACCGCGCGAACTTCCCGCTTGCTCCACAAAGCCCAACACTTTCAGGCCAATCACAGGCAGTACGCAAGGCATGAAGTTCAGAATGAATCCACCCATCAGCGCGAACAGAATGGTCATGAAACTCAAGCGGCCCGTTTCCAGACCCCCGGTCGCTTGACTGGAAGCGGTCGACGCTACTCCGCTTTGGCCCTTGGTGGCAGTGGACTCTGTGTCGCTTTTGGCATCAGCCGCATCGAAGTCAATCCAAGAACCCAGGTTGGGTTGCTTGGCGGCCAGATTCGATTTGGCAGCCTGCACGGTGAAGGCGGCCATGGGCGTGGAACCTGGTGCGCTCACAACTTTCAAGGTTCCCGTGGCAGAAATGCCTGCCGGCGGATCGCAAGTGCTATCGTTACAAGTCATGAACCCGAGCGTCACTTCCAATTCTCGATCGCCCTCTTTTGCGTCGGCCGGAACGCGTATAGGGATCTGCCACTGGACGTTGCCGTCATAGTATTTGGCTTCAACTCCTGCTGCCGAAGTGCTATGGGGTGAACTGTTGGCCGTCGGCTTACCCCACAAGACGTCCGCTTCTTTTGTCGGCACGATCAATGTTTTGAATTGCGAATCAGTGTTGCCAGGCACGTACTCGTAGATGTGATACTCCGGATCCAATTTGACTTGGATCACCAGTTCCGCTTGTCCACCAGGTTTTACTTCCGCCGGTCGCAAATAAACGCCAATGTCAGCATGTGTTTTGGGTGCGCGGAAAGATTGAATGGCAACTTCGGCAGGAGCGGCTACGTATTTCGCGACTAGTGTTTCACGAATTTCATTGCATACGTCTGAACAGATCAGGCCATCGTACTTGACTTTCAGTTCACTTTGGCCCGGGGTGAAGTCCGTTGTGAATTCCAGGGGAGCCGTCCATACTACCCGCTCGTGATGTTCTTCAACCGGCACGCCGGGATAGAGATCGGTTTGCGAAATCTTGGGCGGGGCATCGCTAGTGAATGGGCCGGCCAGCTTCACACCTTCGGTGGCCAGCTTCATAACCGATTTCTTCGGTCCGCCTGCAGGTTGCGTGACCGAGTAGGTGTGCCATGGTTCGCTGAGCGTGGCGGTCACGATTAATTGACCGCTCTTGCCATCGGCTGAGCTGGTGTATTCGGCTGTCAATGACATAGGACCGTCGGAGGCCGCGGCCGGAGCTGGAAAACCGCCCGTTGACTTGCCTACTTTGGTAAATGGACTGGCCGAGTCTTCAGCGATCACCTCGGATTCGATGGGACTTTCGTCAGCGCTTGCCGGGCCAGCATCTTTGGTCGTGGATGATTTAGGTGGAGCTGCCGCTTCGGCTGGCACCTCGGGCACATTCAGAGAGCTCAAGTCCAGGCCAATTCCATCGGCCTGCTTCTTGATGGCTTGCCCAAATGTTGGCGCTACCAGCAATGTCAAAATGGCCAGCAAGCATAGAATCGGTGGCCTGCTCATGCGCGAAAGGTCGGATGTCACTGCGCAGCCTGAGGTCGCCAGCCAAGAAACCAGGCGTTTAGCAATAATCATGGGCAGTCCCTTGGTACTCGAAAAGAGTTGCGAGCTCGAACTAATGGTGCTCGCCAATACTTGCTATACTATTTACCCTCGGATCGGTGCCCGGGTCAACGTGGGCTCTGGCTAGCTCCCAGCTAGCTCCGATGGTTCCCATAGCATTCCATTAGCTTCGTCGTCGACTAATTTGTCCGCCATGGTCTAAGTCACTTAGATCCAGTAACGCCGCTTTGGTTACGCCAACGCGCCACTTTGGTTCTAGTCCTTATCGACCGATTTCCAATCCTTTGCCAACTCTCGTACGCGAACTTATTATGCCAAATTTCAAGTGGGGCATGGGCCCGCAACTTGCGTCTTGCCTAATTTGCCTGGTCTTCGCCAACCTCGGGCTTATGCCAACTCCTGCGTCGGCTGCGGAGCCTGTCAAGGCGAGCGACTGGGTTCAACTGTTCAACGGAAAAGACCTAACCGGGTGGCGACCCAAAATTCGTCATCATCCGCTGGGCGAGAACTATGGCAACACCTTTCGGGTCGAAGACGGCCTGCTGAAAGTGCGATATGACAAGGATAAATACGAAAAATACGACGAGAAGTTCGGTCATTTGTTCACTGAGCAGTCGTATTCGCATTACCGTCTGCGAGTTGAATACCGTTTTGTGGGTGAGCAATGCCCCGGAGGACCCGGTTGGGCGCTGCGCAATAGTGGCATGATGCTCCACTGCGAGGATCCAGCGGGAATGGACTTGGACCAGGATTTTCCTGCTTCGATTGAATATCAATTGCTGGGCGGAAATGGTAAAGAAGCCCGCACCACAGCCAATTTGTGCACGCCGGGCACCAATGTCGTGCTGGGAGACAAGTTGTTTCTACCCCATTGCACCAACTCGACATCCAAGACATATCACGGCGAGCAGTGGGTCACCGCTGAGGTGGAAGTACACGGAAATGGCAACGTGGACCACATCATGGAAGGCCAGAAAGTGCTCAGTTATTCGCAGTCTCAGTTGGATGAGCGCGATGAACATGCCAAGAAGCTGGCCGCTGCCCAGGGTGGCGTAATGTTGAAAGCTGGGTACATTGCTTTGCAATCCGAAAGCCACCCCATCGATTTCCGCAAAGTAGAGATCCAAATCCTTGATGCCCCCTGATCCCGCCGAACTTCCCCCCAGCCAGTCGCTGGCCGAAGCCATCGCGCGCTTGAATGATTCTGGCCTGGGCTCGCAGCCTGTGTCATCTGAAACGGACGATGCTGAGCCAGCCAGCCAGCCGGAGCGGTCCGATCCAACGACCGCTGAAGATCCAGAATCGCCACCTACGACACTGCCGGCAAAAATCGTAGTCAACGCTCAGCAGCTAACGCAGCTGGACGCTTACTGCCAGGCGCTCTGGAGCCTCAACGAATTCATCAACCTCACGCGACATACCAACTATGACTTGTTTGTGCGGCGCGATTTGCTGGACACCTACCAACTAGCCCAGTTCATTTTGCCCGGCGAGGAAGTTCTTGACCTGGGCACCGGCGGTGGCGTGCCTGGCATCCCACTGTCCATTCTGCGACCTGATGTAAAAGTCAGCTTGTGTGACAGCGTGGGCAAAAAGGCTAAGGCCGTCGATCAACTGGTTCGCGATCTCAAACTGCCGATCTATGTCCATGCCGCGCGAGTTCAGGATGTACTTGAAGAAGTCAGCTTTGATACGCTGGTAACGCGGGCGGCCGGTTCGGTGACCCAGTTGTGCAATTGGTTAAAGGAGTATTGGCACTGCTTCAATCGCTTGCTGGCCATCAAGGGCCCCAAGTGGGTTGAAGAGCGCGGCGAAGCCCGGCATCGCGGCGTGCTGCACGGCATCCGCTTGCGGCGCATACACGGATACAAAATGCCCGGCACCAAGAGCGAGTCGGTAATCCTGCAAATGGAGAAACCACGCTAGCGCCGCCAAAGGTGCACGGATCAAGTCGACTCGCACCCACGGCACTTTGAAAAAACCAAAGTATTAGACGGAAAGATTTAATTAAAGCCAGATCGCGTAAGTTCTTCGCTGAGCATACAACTGAACAGCCGCGCGACCGGCCTATCACCGGATTTAG
This sequence comes from Rania fehmarnensis, assembly GCF_056494185.1. Classification (NCBI taxonomy): domain Bacteria; kingdom Pseudomonadati; phylum Planctomycetota; class Planctomycetia; order Pirellulales; family Pirellulaceae; genus Rania; species Rania fehmarnensis. The sequence continues at coordinate 4,983,437 of NZ_CM151398.1, read as the reverse complement.
TCAACGATAACCACCACGACCAAGTAAGCCATGTCAAGTTACTCACTAACGCACCTCAAGCAGCTCGAAGCCGAGAGCATCCACATCATTCGCGAAGTGGCCGCTGAATTCAAGAATCCAGTCATGCTGTATTCGATCGGCAAAGATTCCTCTGTGATGACGCATTTGGCGCTGAAGGCTTTCTATCCTGACCGGCCGCCGTTTCCTTTTTTGCATGTGGACACGACCTGGAAATTCCAGGAGATGATCGCCTTTCGTGAGGAGTACGCCCGCAAGGAACTTGGATTGAACATCCTGGTGCACATCAACCAGGAAGGTTTGAAACTGGGCATCGATCCAGCTGAAAACAGCGAAAAGCACACCGAGGTCATGAAGACCGATTCGCTCAAGCAGGCTCTGAACAAATACGGATTTGATGCCGCCTTTGGTGGCGCTCGGCGCGATGAAGAGAAGTCACGCGCCAAAGAACGCGTGTTTTCCTTCCGCGATAAATTCCATCGCTGGGATCCTAAGAATCAACGTCCTGAATTGTGGAACCTATACAACGCCAAGGTTAACCCCGGCGAAAGTATTCGCGTCTTTCCGATCAGCAACTGGACCGAGCTGGATGTATGGCAATACATTCACTTGGAAAAGATTCCGATTGTGCCTTTGTACTTTGCCGCTGATCGCCAGGTCGTCGAGCGTGGTGGCACACTGATCATGAAGGACGACGAGCGATTGACCCTGCAACCGGGCGAAGAGTTGATTACCAAGCGAGTTCGATTCAGAACGTTAGGTTGTTATCCGCTGACTGGCGCGGTCGAATCCGATGCGAACACGCTTCCGCAGATCATTCAAGAAATGTTGTTAGCCAAAACCAGCGAGCGTCAGGGACGCATGATTGACAAAGATGCTGGCGGCGCCGGCATGGAAGAAAAGAAGAAGCAAGGTTACTTCTAGTTTTTTTGCAGCCATCGTTCACAGGCAGTTTGACAACTCCCACACAACCATCGCATCTGAAGACACTATGAGCCATCAAAGCGACTTGATCGCCACCGATATCGAATCCTACCTCGCCCAGCATGAACGCAAAGAGTTGCTCCGCTTTATCACCTGCGGTAGCGTCGACGATGGCAAGAGCACGCTTATCGGTCGACTCCTGTACGACTCTAAGATGTTGTACGAAGATCAACTGGCCCAGTTGGAATCCGAATCGAAGGTTCACGGCACCACTGGCGGTGGCTTTGATCCGGCGCTGGTTACCGATGGACTGAAGGCTGAACGCGAGCAAGGCATCACGATTGACGTTGCTTATCGCTACTTCTCAACCGCCAAGCGCAAGTTCATCATCGCTGATACGCCGGGCCACGAACAATATACGCGCAACATGGCCACCGGCGCGTCGACGGCTGACCTGGCAATTATTCTGATCGACGCGCGGTACGGAGTCCTCACGCAAACTCGGCGCCATAGTTTCATCGTGTCGCTGCTGGGCATTCGTCACGTGGTGGTGACGATCAACAAAATGGACCTGGTCGGATTCAGCCAAGCGCGGTTCGACGAGATCTGCGACGAATACCGCGACTTTGCCTCGCGCCTGGATCCCGATGATTTGCACTTTATTCCCATCTCGGCGCTCAATGGCGACAACGTCGTCGATCCGAGCCCGAATATGCCGTGGTACCACGGCAGTACTTTGATGAGTTTCCTGGAGTCTGTTTACATTGGTTCAGACCGTAACCTCCAGGATTTTCGTTACCCAGTGCAGTACGTGAACCGACCGAACCTCGACTTCCGCGGTTTCTGTGGCACGATTTCGTCGGGCATCATTCGCAAAGGTGACGAAGTCATGGTCTTGCCCTCGCGGCGCAAGACGCATGTCAAACAAATTGTCACCATGGATGGTGAGCAAGAAGAAGCCTTCGTGCCTCAATCGGTGACGCTCACCTTTACCGATGAAGTGGACTGCTCGCGGGGCGATATGATCGTCAAGCCCGGCAATGTGCCCAAGATGTCACACGACTTCGATGCCATGTTGGTCTGGATGAGCTCCGAGTCGATGGTGCCGGGTAAGACCTACCTCTTTAAACACACCACATTGACTACCACCGGTCAGATTGAATCGCTGCGTTATCGCATCGACGTCAATACGATGCACAGTTCGCCTGCGCCTGATTTGCAGCTGAATGAAATTGGTCGTTGCACCATTACGCTCAGCCAACCGATCTTCTACGACGCTTACAAACGCAATCGGTCAACGGGGGCCTTCATCATTGTCGATCGCATTTCCAATGTGACCGTGGGTGCGGGCATGATTATGGATCGCGAATTGTCTGCCCACTCCAAGCTGCCTGCTTGGGAAGTTGATTCGGCAGTCTCGGCAGGTAGCGAAACGACCGCGGTGAAAGTTGTAACCGGGGCCGAACGCGAAGCCCGCTTTGGTCAAAAGCCCACGACGATCCTGCTGACGGGCCAGAGCGGTTCAGGCAAGTCCACCATTGCTCGCGGCGTTGAGCGCGCCTTGTTCGACCTTGGGCGCACAGCCTTTGTGATGGACGGCGAAATGCTCCGCAGCGGCTTGAGCAATGATCTGGAGTTCTCGCTGGCCGATCGAGCCGAGAACCTGCGGCGCTCCGCACATATTGCCCGCATGCTGAACGATAGTGGGTTGATTTGCGTCATCGCCATGGTGGCGCCCGATGACTCCATGCGTCAGAAAGCCGGCGAAGTCGTTGGCCCCGAGCGATTCTTGGTCGTGCATTGCGATGCGCCACTGGAGGTTTGTCAGCAGCGTGATCCGGGCGGTCGACAGTCTGAGACCGATTACGCGCCGCCCACTTCTGCCGATCTGCGCCTCGACACCGCCGGCTCGCCGATTGAAGAGAATGTCGAGCAAGTGATGAATCTCTTGCGCGATCGAAAGATCCTTCGCTAAACAGCTATGTGGCCTGCCGATCAATATCAGTTGCTGGACTTTGGTCGAGGCCGCAAACTCGAACGCTTTGGTCGACTGATCCTGGATCGCCCTTCGCCCGCAGCTGAGTCCTGGGATCGCGTCCAGCCATCGCTCTGGAGTCAAGCGGATTTGCGCTTGAGCGATGAGGAGACATGGCCAGCCATCGATGATTGGTTCGTAGATTATCGGGGTGTAGTCTTCAAGCTGCGTTTAACTCCCTTTGGGCACGTTGGCTTATTCCCCGAGCACGAGCAACACTGGAACTGGCTACGCGAGGTTACCTCGCGCACAGCGCCAACAGGGCAACTGCTGAATCTATTCGCCTACACCGGTGGAGCGTCACTGGCCATGGCGGCTGCTGGTTGGAGCGTGGTTCATGTCGATTCCTCGGCGCCCACGGTGGCATGGGCGCGCGAGAATGCGGCGGTGAGTAATCTGCAAACCGCACCGATTCGGTGGATAGTCGAAGATGCACGTGTCTTCGCCGCCCGTGAATTGAAACGGGGCCGAAAGTACGCCGCGATTTTGCTGGACCCGCCCAGCTATGGTCATGGACCCAAAGGCAATGCTTGGAGCATCGGCCGCGACTTGCCTGAGCTGCTGGATATGTGCTGTCAGTTGCTTGCCCAGGGTGGAACACTTATGCTGACAGGACACAGTGCCCAGTTACCCTTCCCCAAATCGCATCTGCAAAAGTGTCTTCGACTGCATGGACACGGCCTGGAAACAGTAGCAGACGGTCGCACTTCGCTCAGCGACCTGTCAGGCAGAAAGTTGGATTTTGGTTGGTACCTGCGCGCGACCACAAAATGATAACCCCACCCATCACTACTCTCGAATCTCAATTCTATTCCCATGCGATTTCTTATTCTGTTCCTCGCGTTCAGCGCGCCCTTGATGGCTCAAGAGCACTTCGTCGAGTTGAAACTGAGCGGTTCACCCGACAAAGCATCTCGGGTCAGCATCGCTCCGGTTGGTGATGCGCCCAATTTCGACATCAAGTCGATTGCACCGGAGCGCGCGACCATTCGCAAGACTTCACGCGGTGAAGAGTACTTTTATGTAGCTGAAGATTTTCGGCTGAAGTTATCCGGCACTCCGGTTCGGGTGACCATGTCGCAAGGCATCGAATCGATCCCACAAGAACTTATCTTCGACGGAAAAGATGAAGCCAAGCCAGTCAATGTTCAATTGCAACGCTGGACGGATATGGCGGCTCGGAATTGGTACTCGGGTGATTCGCATATTCACATCAACACAGGCGGGCCCATTCGAGCCACGATCGGCGATGCGTTGCTGGCCGGTCGCGCAGAAGGCGTCAACTATTTGAACTTATGTGTCTCGAACAATCTTGGTGATGACCTGCGTGATGCGGATCGAGTTACTGGTCGCTTGGAACCTGAATCGACCGAGCACGTGCTGCTGTCTTATGGCGAAGAGATGCGTAGTTCCATCTACGGGCATATGCAGTTCTTTGGTATCAAGCAAGTAGTGCTGCCGCAGTACACGGGGTTTGATAACACACCCAATCATCTTGACTTTCCGTGTAACTACACCATGGCACGCGAGGCGACCGAGCAGGGCGGAGTGGTTACTTATGGCCACCCCATGCTCAAAAATTCTCCCGATGCGTTTGGTACCAAGCTGACAGACGCTAACGGTGCCGCCCGCGAGCTACCGATCGATGCTGCCTTGGGAGTTGTGCAGGCGATGGACTTGATGAGCTACAACTGCGACAAACACTTGTCGAGCGATCTTTGGTATCGACTGCTCAACTCGGGCATCAAACTATCGGCGTGCGTGGGTACCGATGCGCTGTTGGATCAGTCGACCGATCCTTTGGGCGGCGCACGGGTTTATGCGCATGCACCGGATGGCTTGACGATCCCAAATTGGTTGGGTGCACTTAAGGCGGGACGAACGTTTGTCACCAATGGTCCTATGCTGGAACTCACAGTCAACGACCAGCTGCCTGGCAGCACGGTAGCGTTGAATGAAGCTCAAATGATACGAGGCCGCATCCTGCTACGCAGCCTGGTGGCGGTCGATACTCTGGAGGTCATCGTCAACGGTAAAGTTGCTCAGCAGATCCCAATACCGGTTGTAAAGAGCGAATTGCTCAAATCGGATGACTTCCGGCCGCTGGAATTTGATCCACTCGATTTCGAGTTAACGTTGGAGAAAAGTAGTTGGGTGGCTGTGCGAGTTAGAGGCCCTGATGATGAGAGTTTGTTTGACGGACCCGCCTGGGCTCATACCAGTCCGATCTATATCGAGATAGCGGGCCAGCCCATTCGAGTAGCCGAAGATCGAGCCTTTTTTGTTGAGTGGATCGAACAGATGATTCGCGTTGTCAATACGCGCAATCGCTACCCCAGCGATCAGGCTCGCGAAGAAGTCGTGGCACTCTTTAGGAGAGCCCAGGAGTTTTATCGATAGGGTTGTAGAGCGGCTGTCCCCAGCCGCTCAGTACCCGGCAAGTCGCTTACCTGTAACGCTGGTCCATTGGTCCGACGTAGAGTGGCTCTCCATGGCCGCTCAGTCATAACGCTAGTCGTTTTCGGTCGGTAGCTCCCGTGGTTAGAGCGTTCTGCTATTTAAATGCAGAGACTCAGAGGATCGCAGCGAAGACGGCATTTCCTCTGCGGACTTCGCGGACTCTGCGTTTCAAAAAGGGATCAGCCGCTCAGCACCCGGCAAGTCGCTTACCTGTAACGCTGGTCCATTGGTCCCACGTAGAGCGGCTCTCCAGGGCCGCTCAGTCATAACGCTAGTCGTTCGGTCGGTAGATACGGTGGTAAGAGCGTTCTGTTATTTAAATGCAGAGACGCAGAGGATCGCAGCGAAGTCGGCATTTCCTCTGCGGACTTCGCGGACTCTGCGTTTCAATAAGGGGTCAGCCGCTCAGCACCCGGCAAGTCGCTTACCTGTAACGCTGGTCCATTGGTCCCACGTAGAGCGGCTCTCCAGGGCCGCTCAGTCATAACGCTAGTCGCTTTCGGTCGGTAGATACGGTGGTTAGAGCGTTTTGTTATTTAAACGCGGAGACGTAGAGGATCGCAGCGAAGACGGCATTTCCTCTGCGGACTTCGCGGACTCTGCGTTTCAATAAGGGGTCAGACGCTCAGCACCCGGCAAGTCGCTTACCTGTAACGCTGGTCCATTGGTCCCACGTAGAGCGGCTCTCCAGGGCCGCTCAGTCATAACGCTAGTCGTTTTCGGTCGGTAGCTCCCGTGGTTAGAGCGTTCTGCTATTTAAATGCAGAGACGCAGAGGATCGCAGAGAAGTCGGCATTTCCTCTGCGGACTTCGCGGACTCTGCGTTTCAAAAAGGGATCAGCCGCTCAGCACCCGGCAAGTCGCTTACCTGTAACGCTGGTCCATTGGTCGAAACATGGGTAAGGGGTTCGGAGCAGCTGAGGACAGCTGCTCTACTAACTTTCGCGGAGCGAAAGGAGACACTAGTGCAACTCGACGGTAACTTCTGTTGTGGCGGGAGAGAATTCGAAGGCTGCTGAGGAGAAATTGAAACCGCTCTGACCTGTTGAGGGGACGGTCGAGGAGGTCATGGTGATGCCTTGCTTCTCGGTGGCCGGGTCGACGGTTTCGTTGCCATCGAGATCTTGAAAGGCATAGATGGCGTACTTGCCATACGCAAGATTATTAATGATCCATTCAGCTTGTTGGTCGTTGATCGACAGGGTTTCGAGCCGAGTTGGTACAGATTGTTCGCTGAAGGTGACGGCATCGTACAACATAGCTACGACATCACCTTGGTTGCCCTCGCATCCGACGATATGGACCGTCAGCTTCTTGCCGCCAACCCAGGCATTGGAGCTGGGGCGACGCACGGCGCTGAACTCGGGCAACAATCGGAAATAACCCACTGCCCAAGCCAACGTGCTCACGATCAACCCGGTGGCCAATAGCCAGTTGCCTCGATTCTCGCGCCACACGCGGCGCATCTGCATACCGAGCGTTTCAGTTTTAAATTCCGTTTGAGGCATGAGTTCGTTTGTGGGTAGTACCGGGAGCCAAAAAAGTGATGAACGCGCTCTGGCAGCTTTTATCGACCACGTTTTATCTTAGGCAAGAGCGTAATATAGTCCACCAGTCTACCCATGGGCCCGGTGAGGCGAATTATTTTTGCTCAACCGCTTAGTTGCGATTCACCGTTGGCTGCATTACATTCTCAGTCAATCATGATCGGCTACTATTCGCTTGGAAAAAGGTTGCAAGATGTTGCGAGTTGGCCTGGTGGGCATCGGTTTCATGGGCTGGATTCACTACCTGGCCTACCAGAGAAGTCAGAAGTCCAAACTGGTGGCCTTCGCGTCGCGCGATCCAGGCAAGCGCAAAGGAGATTGGCGCGGCATCCAGGGCAATTTTGGACCTCCAGGCGAGCAGATTGATGTCAGCTCGATGCAGGTTTTCGAGTCGTTGGAAGAGATGTTGTCCGACGACCAAATAGACTTGATCGATATTTGCTTGCCACCACATTTGCATGTGCCCGCTGCGTGTGCCGCTCTGCGGGCTGGCAAACATGTCCTGTGCGAGAAACCTTTGGCACTGAATACCGCTGGCTGTGATCAAATTCTCGAAGAAGCCGCCGGAGCCGGACGTATGGTGTTGGTCGCGCAAGTTTTGCCATACATGGGACAATATCAAGCGGTCTACGAGATGTTGCAGGGCGGCGACTACGGCAAGCCGTTAGGCGGTTACTTCAAACGCGTGATCTCGCCACCGGATTGGATTCCCGACTTTTACGAAATGGACAAAGTCGGTGGACCCTTGGTCGACTTGCATGTACACGATACACACTTCATTCGTATGGCCTTTGGCATGCCTCAGCAGGTTATGTGCGTGGCCGAGATGCGCGGCGGGACCGTCAAGTTCTGCCACTCGCTGATGCGCTTCGACGATCCTCGCGTTATCGTTTCGACTTCCAGTGGTGTGGCCAATCAGACCACACGCCCCTTTACCCATGGACTGGAGATGCAGTTTGACAAGGCGACCATGCAGTTCGAGCTGGCTGTCCTCAGTGATGGGCTGGACGTGATGCCGCTGAAGATCATGACCAGCGATGGTCGGCTAATTCGGCCCGACTTGCCCGCCTCCGATGACATCTCCGCTTTTGCTGCTGAGATCGACGATGCGGCGGAAAGTGTGCGCCTGGGCGCTTCTGCTCCTAGGCTCGATGGTCGAATCGCGCGCGATGCCATTCATCTGTGCCAATGTCTGCAGACATCGGCTGAAACCGGACAGTGGGTCAACTGCCAGTAGAGACGCCCCTCCCGAATCTCGCAAAGCCTCGATTCGACCTCCCCAAGGCAAAGCCTTGGAGAGGTGACAGTCACCTCCCCCAAGCTCGCTTGGGGGAGGTCGCAGACGCGGCGTTCAGCCGTCGTCTGCGGGAGGGGGCAGAGCGTTACGTTAGACTCTTGCGTTAAAGGACTGACACTCAGGTTTGACCTCCCAAGGCAAAGCCTTGGCGAGGTGACAGTGAGCTCTCTGTGCCATATTCTGTTTAACCGGCACAAGCTGTTTATTCATCAATGTTTTGCATGCCTTCTAGTTCTATCATCGGCCAAGACGATAGCTAGCATTGCCTGAAAATGGTAGCGGTTGATAAATCGCTTTTCAATTCACACTGCTAGCGGAATGCGCCATGTCTGAAGAACGCGAACCCATCGACGGCTTTGAGAGCGCACACGAAGAAGAGTTGCGAATCAGTCGTCGTCGCCCAAAAGACGAATCGACCGCCCAATCACCGCTTGAGACGTACTTGCGGGAGATTAACGAGACGTCGTTGCTGACAGCCAAGGACGAGCGCGAGTTAGCAAAACTGATCGAGCAAGGTGATGTGCGTGCTCGAGATCGCATGGTGCGTGCGAACCTGCGCCTGGTAGTCAATATCGCTCGAGGCTATGTCGGTAAAGGCTTGAGCCTCCAAGACTTAATTGAAGAAGGCAACCTCGGGTTGCTGCGAGCTGTCGAGGGTTTTGACCCGGACATGGGCACACGCTTTAGCACCTATGCCAGCTACTGGATCAAGCAATCGATCAAACGCGCCTTGATCAATTCGGCCAAGACCATTCGAATCCCTGCGTATATGGTTGAGCTGCTGAGCAAGTGGCGTCGCGGTTCCGCACGCTTGAGCGAAGAACTTGGTCGCACCCCAACGGCCGAGGAAATCGCGCGTGTGCTGGGAGTGCCCAAGAAAAAATTGTCGATTATCAAGAAAGCGATTCAAGTTTATAACAGCGCTCCTCAAAGCGATCAGACCGACGCCGGCTGGTCTTTGGGCGAGATGGTTATGGACGAACGCTTGAAGGCACCCGACGAAGAACTACTCGATCACGACGTGCTGAGCACCGTACTGGAGTTGCTCGAAACGCTCGAATCGCGCGAAGCGACCGTGCTGCGTATGCGCTTTGGGCTCGGCATGCCTCAATCACATACGCTCAAAGAGATCGGCACTCAGCTCGGCTTGACGCGCGAACGCGTGCGTCAAATCGAAACGGAAGCCTTGGCCAAGTTGGCCGACGGACTGCGCGATCCGAAGGAACGAGCCGGCCTGGCTTGATCAACATAATAGCGGGAGGACTCGGCGGCTGGGAAAACTAGTCCGGGGGGATGATTTTTGCCGCCGCCGATCCTCTTCGCTTCTTTTCTATCGCGTCGCCGATCGACTCGTTTAACCCGTAGCCGCCAGGCGAGGCGCACCTGCTAACCAACGCCGCGTTTATCTGAGCGTCTGCGTGCTTAAGATAGAGACTCACCACTGCACGTGAACTCCTTCGTTTTCCTCGCCTGCGGCTACGGGTTAAACGATTAGCCGCCAGGCCAGGCCACCTCGGCTACGGGTAAACTTTGACGGTTGTGCCTGAAGTGCCAGTGGGCTTCTGCTCTGCTGGGTGCCGGGGCGCTCAATTCGGTGCAGCTAAAATTCCATACAACCGATTCTTCAGAAACAGGCCGCATGTGTAGGCGTAAGCCATGCACTCGGCTCATTGAATCTATTGGCAGCGAGGGATCGCTGCAACCCATTCGAAACTATTGCCAGGTAAAGCCATGGATGGCCGAAAAGCCCTGTTGCGTAGATTGCTGATCGCGACGCTAGCATGCACTAGCGCCCCGGGTTGGCTCGCAGCCGACGATTTTATTCGTCCACCCAGCAAACCGCGACTCACTTCGCCGCGGCCCGAACAGGCCATCAAACAGCCGGCCGCGCCACAGGTTTCACAGCCGGTCTCTCAGCCACCGGTCACACAGCCACCGGTTACACAGACAACCGGTCCGTCCGAACAGCCACCGGCTGTGGCAGCCCCCTTGCCAGTTCCCGCGGCTACACCATTCACCAGCGAACCGCAGACTTCATCCACTGCCGTAGTACCTACAGCTCTGCCCAGTACACTCGAGCTAGACGCACCCAGCGTACCTCAGGCTGTCCGAGCACAGGCTGGTAAGAGCAATACCAGCGAAGGCTCGCGCTCGCGCATTTCCGCTAGCCTGGCGTCGCGGCCGGCAAACGCTTCGATTCCTACGCAACCAGTTTCCAATCGCACTGCCAATGTTCCACAGTTAAATTGGCAACCACGCGGCGGAAACAATCAAGCAACCACAAGCAGTCGCTCTGCCAACCCGAGCAGCGAAGTCTCACCACCAGGCTCGGCAACTTCATCGGTCTTTCGACTACCAGTTAGCGCGCAGATTGCATCGCGATCGAGCGATGTACGCTTGGAACCAGAGCCGGTGGCAGAATCGATTCCAGTGGACGAAGAGAAATTGGCTCGTCAACAACTGGCCGAGCGCATCTCCAAACAACTAACTACTGTGCCAGTCGCGACGGGCACCAGCACAGCACCGATTGAACCGGGCGAAGGCTGGCAATCTATCGGTGACGAATTGAAAGCTCACGTTTCTCGCTGCGAGGAATTGCTGTCGCGCCGCGCTTACCTGTCTGCTGTAGAAGAAGCCAACCAAGGTATTCTACGATTGGCTCGGGCTCTCGACTTGCGCGAGAATCGCCCGGTCAGCGAACCAGCTTGGACAGCCGCACAACAAAGCTTCCGCGAAGCCTTGGACTTCACTCGCGTCGAAGGCATAGCCAACAATACGCACTTGCTGACCCAGCTTATTCAATCTCATGAAACCGATGTGCTGCGCGGTGCCAACATCGACGAACTAACACCGCTGGCCGCTGCTCAGCATTATCGTGCGCATGCCGAGGCTTGCCTGGTTGCTACATCCCAAGGGCACCCCTGGTTTAGCGAACTGTATTATTGTTTGGGACGGGCCATGCAGGCTCAAGCCGAAACCGCCCGCACGAAGTCCGACGTTTTGACGCTGCAAGCGTTATCGTACTTTCGCGCGGCAAGCGCTATTGATCCGTCCAATGCCACCAACTCCAACCAGCTGGCTTATGTGCTACTGCGTTTGGATCGAGCTAACGAGGCCATGTTGCAATTGCAGCAAACGGTCACTCTGCCGGGTTGTCCACTGGAAGCCTGGCAGAACCTGGTGCAAGCCAGTTCGCGTTTGGGCGACAGCCAAACGGAAAAGTGGGCCATCGATCAGTACATGACACGCAAAATGCAAGGTGCAGAACCGAGCGGTCCTGCCAATACGCTCCTGCAAGTGACACCTGAACAGTTTATGGCGATGAGTCCTCGGACAGTGGGACCAACGATGCCCATCAATGGTGCCACGTTTCCTGGGCCCATGATGGCGCCAGCGACCACCATGCCAATGGCGCCCGCGCCAGTACCAGCGCCCAGTGGTCCAGATCGGACTGCTAACAACTCAATCTTTGGAATCTTCCGCTAATGGGCAGCAACATGAGACATTGGACGATTGTGCTGCGTTGCACGGCTCTCCGAGTTGTTGTGCGACCAGCCGCATTAGTTCTCGGTCTGGCCACGGTCACAATAGGTCTGGTGGTCGGTCCAGCGGCTAAGGCGCAGACTTACTATCCGCAAATTGCTTATCAACAAGACTTGGGCAAGACCGCAGACGGCCCGGCTTCGTCGCGGCAAGCTGGCAAAGCTGCTCCGAAACCCGAAGAGTTACCAAGCAAAGCGGCCAAGCCCGTTAAGCCTGAAGATAATCGCCTGTACACACCGCCCGCGTCCAAACCTCCAGCATGGCAACTACCTCCTCACCTCGGTGGCAATTGCAACTTCGATGCGTGTAACTTGCCAGCTCAACATGATGCGCCCGTGGGACGTTGCCAGCCATGCATCCGTGCGATCGACTGCGCGAATTCACCGTATCCACAAAAATGGTGCGATGCATTGCCCTACAATTTCGGACCGCTAGCGCATGGGGAGCACATTGGACCTGTGCGTTTGCCATCGCTCAATCAACAACGCCTGCGCGTCAACGACAAACTGCGTTTTGTTTATACGCGCAACTGCAGCTTGCAATCCAATCCCTACCGTTTGATCGTCGGTGACGAACTGATGATTGAATCGGTGACCGAAGACAAAGTACGTCAAGGCGATCTGGCGACCAAGGGTGTGCAAATCCAACCCGATGGCTTCCTGTATCTGAAACAGGTTGGTGCGGTTCGCGCCGAAGGGCTCACGATTCAACAATTGCGCAAAAACCTGGAACAAGCCTATTTGGATATCGGCTTGAAAACTCCGGCCATTTCGGTCATGCCAGTCCGCACCAACGTGCGCTTGGATTACGTGCTGGCGTCGGTCGATACGCGTGGTAATGTCAGTGGTGGTCAAACGTACCAAGACACCGTTCACTCCGATGGTACTGTGCGTTTGCCGACCATCGGCTCGGTGTGCGTGCTGGGTATGTCGCTGGACGAAGTCAAACGCGAAGTCAACCTGCGCTACGCTGAAGAGGTTTGGGGTTTGGAAGTCGATGTGACGCTGGAACAGGAAGCATCGCACTTTGTCTTTGTCTACGGCGAAGTGAACAAGCCCGACCGTTATCAATTGCAGGGACCAACCTCGGTAACTCAAGCTTTGGCTTTGGCCGGTGGTATCAAAGTAGGTGGAAATGCTCGGACCGTGGTGATCTTTCGACGCACCGAAGACTGGCGACTGGTCGCCACACAACTCGATTTGCGCGGCGAACATCTCGGTCGCATCCTGACACCTAAAGACGAGATCTGGTTGCGCGATAACGACCTGGTTATCGTGCCGCCCATGCCAATCAAAGTATTTGATAACTTCGTCAAACTGGTCTTTACCGATGGTATCTACGGCATCGTACCATTCAGCGGATTCAGCATCACTCGCTTCCAGCAAGCCGGAATTAACTAATCGTATCGTAGAGGTCCATGAACACTTCGCGCAGGTTTCCTTGATGCCTGCGCAAGAGTTCTTCAACCTTCGCCGGTTCTAGTAAGTTCGAACGATTAGGGAAATTGTCCGGGACCAGTCGATCCAGCGTGGCCAAGGCGAGGTCCACGGTGATGCGTGTTTGAATTAGGGTTTCCAACCAAGTCGATTGATGCGTGGTGATGAGGATTCCTTGACCCCGCTTGCGCGTCACCAGCAACATCTTCAGACGCATCATCCACGGTATCTGTTCATAACCATCAACGACTAGTAATAGGTTAGGCTGCGTCGCGGTCTTCAATGCGCTGTGGACTAGTTGCAGACTGGGCAGTTTGCCGCGCAGCCTCAGCCAGATAATATCTCCAGCATGTAACTGGAAGTCGGGTAAAGATGTTTGCTCGTAAGCAGCGACCTTGCAGCGGACGGTGCCGAGCGTGGGGACGAAATGTTCCAGCAAAGTTGATTTGCCGGATCCATGTGGACCCACGATGGCTCCGCGACGGTCGAGTTGGTTGACGAATCGATCTCGCAGCGCGTCGAGCGTTCTAGTCTCGTCGCTAGCGATCCAAGCCAGTTCGCCTGGAGCTACGAAGCGCGTGGCAAACGGGTTAGACTTCCCGAGTGACATGACCAAGATAGAAAGGTTGTTCAGCGCTGATATCGCGACCACCTTTAAGGAACAATCGCAAGCGTACGCACCAGCGAATCTTTAACAGACGACCTTCGTAGCTGAGCGGGCACAATGGCAAGCGCGTGGAAAGCATGCGTGGTTCAGGCAACGGACGATCCATCAACTGACTGCCAGTCAAGCGTTCGAAATAATGAACGCCTATATCTTCAGAGCCTTTCCCCTCGGTCGACCAGAGCACTGAAGCCTCTAAACCATCGATGTTCTCAGCCGGAACGCGATGGATACTGAACTCAAAGTCCAGTGTGTCACCGGGCTCCAACCCAGGGTGCAGCGAAAGCAAACGAAGTCCTATGGCAGGTTCGGTGCGACGCGAACTACGCTCAATGGAGGATGAACCACGACGGGAAAACTTCGGCAAAACGATGGCCACCGAGTGCTGTCTCCTTCTACAACAACTTTCCAGACGATTGCATTATGCTGCCCCTGGAACGAATGCATCGTATCAGATGGTAGCCTGAATTGGCAATCGATTTCCAAGGGATGTTCGGGTTCCGCCCGACAATTCTCTTGTTCACTCACAATATGCCGCACTACTGGGACACGTTCGGTCCGCACGTCAGTGCCTTGCTGATAAGTGCTCTCTTCGTAACACACCACCGCCAAAGTCAGGCGGCGAAATGCGACGCGTCCATACTGACATAGATATAACGAGAATTCCTCGCCAGGCAACAATGGTATGTGACTAATTTCAGCAATGGTGGGCCCTAGCCCGCTAAGCCGGCGGAAAAGGTTGAAAAACCACCGTGCCGAGTAAAAGCCGATCACAGAAAATGGGATCAGTAGCACGGTCAAAAACCAGTTGGGCGTGCCCCGGGCAAAATATCCCACTGCAATCACCACCAGCACAGACAGTAATCCGTTCCAGGCTGCCGCAAACGAGAAACTTAATACGAGCGGTCCAATTTCACTGCGCTGGCCCGCTAGTCGATACGCCAGCCGTTCGCCCGGACTATCGGTAAAGGATTGTAAGCTGGGGGTATTGGGTAGTTCGTCCAAAGCCGTCGGGCCGCGCGATCGACGTTGATGTTGACGTTCAGCCTGCTGTGCCAGAGCCGATCGCAACTCGGGAGAGGCGACCGTTTGAACCACGCGCAAGATCAAACCGCTCAAGCCGATGGTCACAAAAGACAAGCTGGCGATGATCATCAGCCAGAAACCGAATCCAACGCGTATAATCTGCGACTCAGGCCACAACAGTTGCCGCGACCCGAGGATCGTAAGCGAGACAACGCCCAACAAAAACAGCGTTCCGAAGAAAGCCGCTTCGCCAGCGCTGCCCATCACCCACCAACCGCTCATGCGGCTCCCGCGCTTTTTACCAAACAATCGCACCAGTTTCGACACTCAGAGGCTCCTATGTCCTTACACCGCAATCCATCCATTGCGCCGGCCGCCACCCGCTTGCGCGCCTGTCGCAGACACACTTCGTCATGGGCTGTCCCTGGCAAACGCGTCGGGTTGGGATGGGCGATAGCCATCATACTGAGCTTTGGGCCGATCGGGACGGGGAGCGGTATTCTAAATTCGTTTTGCCAGGCTGGCGATTGGCCTCAAATTCTTGGTCCGGACCGGAGCGGTCAAGCCCTACAAGAGCCGGCCTTGGCCACTGATTGGAAAACTCAGCCGCCCAAAGTTCTGTGGCGCTTGCCGGCCGATCGCGGCTACTCAGGCGCAGCCATCGTCGGGCAAAAGGTCTTTGCTTTGGATCGACGAGCCGATCAGGAACGCCTCTCGGCCCTCGACCTGCAGAGCGGCCAACAACTCTGGCAAGCTACTTGGCCCGCCTCGTATCGCTCCGGCATTAATCCCGATAACGGTCCGCGGGCTGTCCCTTGTGTTGTAGGTGATCGCGTCGTGTGTTATGGAGCCGGTGGTGAACTGGTGTGCATCGCCACCGACAGCGGCAAGATCCAGTGGCAACGCCCTCTGCGCAAAGAGTTCAAAGCGGAAGATGGGTACTTCGGCGCTGGTACTTCCCCGATCGTCATCGGCAATGTGGTCATTGTCAACATTGGTGGCAAGCAAGCCGGCATCGTCGGCATCTCGCTCAATGATGGCCACGATGTGTGGAAGGCAACCAACTTTGATGCCAGTTACTCATCACCGATCGCAGTTGATGCAGGTGGAGTGCCCGCGGCGCTCGTGGTGACGCGCTTGCAGACTGTGCTGTTGCGCGCCGACGATGGCACTGTACTTGGTCAAACTGACTTTGGTTCGCGCGGACCAACGGTCAACGCCGCGACGCCGATCGGTATTGGCCCCAAGGGCTTCTTACTAACGGCCAGCTACGGCATTGGCACCAAGACTGTTTCTATAGCAGGTGGCAAACTGGTCGCCGACAAGAAAGATCCAGACCTGCTGGCTAGTCAATACAATACGCCAGTCTTCATCAAGAACTTAGTTGTCGGTGCTAACGGTCGCGAAGATATGGGCGGAGTGACTCTGCGTACCATCGATGTCGGCTCATTCAAATTGGTCGACGAACAACCGCTGCCCGGTCCCACCCATCTAATTGCAGTCGGTAATCAATTGCTGATGGTCAGCAACGACGGCACATTGCAAATCGCCTCCATTGCCGGCGGTACACCGAAGATCGAATCAACCTTCAAACTAACCGACACCGCCAGCGCTGAACATGTCTTTCGAGCCTTACCGGCATTCTCTAGCGGTATCTTCATTACCCGCTCAAGC
Source organism: Rania fehmarnensis (assembly GCF_056494185.1). NCBI lineage: Bacteria > Pseudomonadati > Planctomycetota > Planctomycetia > Pirellulales > Pirellulaceae > Rania > Rania fehmarnensis. The sequence continues at coordinate 4,966,813 of NZ_CM151398.1, read as the reverse complement.
AAAGAAGATGGCAGCGGCGGACAGTGGATCGCAGTTAACCTCCCACGCACTTGAACACCCGCGTAGCGGAACGCGTCAAGCGTTTCGAAGATCGCGTAGCGGAACGCGTCAAGCGTTTCGAGAAATCATTACGTCACCGCAGTATCTTCCGTTCGTTTAGCGCGTTTGATAGAAAACCAGCTGACCAAAAGGTTAGGTATCGCCGTGACTGCGACAAGCGCGATGATGACAAGTTTGATATTGCCTTGAGTCCAATCCATCCACATCTTCAGTTGTGACTGGTCGAGCACTTGTCGTGCGGCTGGTGTATTGAACTCAAGGGCCCCACCGCCGCCACCAACGGCGAAGTCGTGGGCCAAAGCGTAGCCACCGAAGGCAAGGTGATGCGCGATTGCCGCGCCACCAACAGCCGTGTGCCAGGCAAACGCGCCACCGCCCAGGGCTTGCCAACCGATGGCCAGCCCGCCGCATGCCAAACCGCCGATCGCTGCACCGCCGATGGCCAGCAATCCCAGCGCGCCGCCACCGAGTGCCACAATGCCTATCGACAAACCACCCGTGGCGATGCCGCCAATGGCGATGCCACCACTGGCGAACAGTCCCGTGGCAATTCCCCCGATGCCTACCAGGATGCCATAAGCGCGATCGCCAATCGCAATCCAGCCACGGGCCACGCGAGCCTTGGCTGGACCAGTTTGTACATACTCGGCCAGCGGGTTGCTCATTTGAATGTCGATTAGCGGGATGTTGGCCAAGGACCAACGACTTGTGTAGGAACGTCCTTCGAACTTGGATGCGGCTGCAATCATTCGCTGTCGCAATCGCGATGTATTAGGTGAGTCATCGGCGGATTGTTCAGCTTGCAGTGACTTCGCCGTGCGATAGGTCTTGAAGCTATGCATCAAGCAGGTCGCCAGGAATAGGGCTTGCCAGCCGAACACGACAACCAACAGCGCTCCGCCTCCCGGTTTAAATGTGACCAACAGGTGGATGGCGACAAACAACACCACGCAAAAAACGATGCTGATCAGCAGCAGTTGGCGGGCGCGCATCCGCATGTAATCGCGTTGTTTGAGGGTGGGTGCAAATTCGGCAGACAGATAACCACCTAAGTAGGCACCGGCCAGGCCGCCCGCGGTGCCCGCCGCTGCCCCTAGTGCGCCCGGGGCTATGGCGCCCACCATGGATTTAGCTGCCCCTGCAGCCAGTGGAGTCGTTGCAGCCGCGGCAGCTTTGGCCGTGGACGCTACGCTCGCCGCGCCTACTGCCACCAGTGCCGACATGACTCGCGAAGTAAAATGTTTGCCTGGTCGCGAACGCAATAATGTTTCTTCTACCAGGCTGGTCAAGTCCTCACGCAACATGGAGCGAGCTCTCGATAGCCGCTGCTTGACGGTGTCTTCGGTGACATCGAGCGCACCGGCGACCTCTGCCACCGACTGCTCTTGTCGATAGAAGAGCACCATGGTCTCGCGATACAACTCTGGCAATTGTTCGACCGCCTTCCAGACCACTTCGGCTTCATCACGTTTGACAGCTTCATCTAACTCCGACGTCGCTGCTTGGATCTGGTCCAGCGGACATGAGGCGGCCAGCGGCGACTGCTTGCGCGTTTGCTGATGCGATAGATTGCGTGCAATACCACATAACCAGGCGGCCAGCCGCTGGGGATCGCGCAGTTGATCTCGAGTGCTCCAGGCCACCCAGAAAGTTTCCTGGGCTACATCTTGGCTGCCTTCGAAACTCCCTAACCGACTATAGGCGATCGCACTGACCAGCCCCTGATAACGCTGAACGACTTGTTCAAAAGCAGCGGTTTGTCCCTGCAGGACAGCCTGCCATAAGTCGGAATCGCTTGGTGAATAAGCCATTTTTTGCAGTCGCAGTAGGTAGGATATGTAAGTTACTGCAAGATAGTGGCAGTCCAAGCCCAATTGGTGACAAAATATTGTAACCAAACGCTGTAGCGGAAGCCGTCAAGGCTTTCGTCAGCCAAGAAAACCGCCAGAGCTCCTACTCGTACTACTCCTACTCCTACTCCTACTCGTACTCCTACTCGTACTCCTACTCGTACTCCTACTCCTACTCCTACTCCTACTCCTACTCCTACTCCTACTCCTACTCGTACCCGAAATGGTTTTGAGCACGAGTACGAGCAAACACTGCTGCGCGCCGACCAAACTTATACGTGAAGTGGGCGGGCTCCCAGGTCTCGAATGTGGGCTCGTTGAATCGATAGACACATCTCGATCAAGTCTTGGACGATTGGCAGCAGTTCTTTCCACTCTTGTTCGTCGCGGATGTCGGCCAGTAGTGGCGTGAGCTGACTGGCCAGGCCGGCGATCGCGGGAAGATCGTTACCTTTAGCGGTGCGGCCCAGTTCGTTTAATTGCTCGACCAATTCGGCGCGTTGCCGCGATTCGAAACTGCGAATGATACGTTCTGTTTGTTGACCGATCGAGATGGCCAATCGTCCAGTCAGGTCGCTCTTGCCGTGGCGACTATCCAATCGCCAGCCAATTTGCAGGCTGATGAAACGTTCGACCAGTTCAGCATCGAATTGGCTGCCTGCACAACGGCGTAGTTCGTCGAAAGCTTCCGCGGCGGGGCGGCCCTGGCGGTACACTCGGTCGGTCACCATAGCATCAAAGGCGTCGACGATGCAAACGATGCGGGCGCCTAGCGGAATGTCTTGGCCTAGCGGCATATCGGGTGTTTGCCGCGCGCCATCAAATCGACAATGATGCCAACGCAGGATATCTGTCAACTCTTGACAGTCGAACGAAGAATCGACAATCTCAACACCCATCCTGGCATGCATCTCCATGATCTTCCACTCTTCAGGAGTTAAGCGATCAGGTTTGAGCAAGACAGCATCGGGCACACCAATCTTGCCGATGTCATGCAGTAGGGCGCCGGTTTCCAACACGTACAACTCGGTTACCGACATTAGACCACGACCCAAGGCCACGGCCATCTCCGCTACTCGCTGACAGTGCGAAGCGGTGTCGGCATCGCGATAGGCGAGTGCTGCATGCAAGGAGGCAACCGCGTGATACGGAATCGCTTGCACTTCCGCGACCTTGTGGGCTGCGGCTTTTTGAGTCTTCTTGGTTTCAAGCTGTTCCAAGTCAGCCGACCAACAGCGTACGGCGTTTCGTCCGCCATGTTTGGCTGCGTACAACGCCTTGTCGGCTTGTTCAAGTAGCTCTTGGAATGTATGCGCGCCGTGAATCACGTGCGAAACGCCCACGCTGGTCGTTACGCTATAGGGAGTAGCCAAGCCAACCGCGATAGCGCGTCGAACCGCTTCTGCAATTTCGGCAGTTAGGTCCGAACTTAGTTTGGTAACCACACAGAACTCTTCGCCACCATAGCGGGCCACGAGGCCACGTGTCCCGACCGTTTGTTCGAGCGTGCGCGCCACGCTCTTGAGCACCTGGTCGCCGACGGCGTGGCCATGTGTATCGTTTAATTTCTTGAAGTGGTCGACGTCCAACATCATACAGCCCAGCGGATCGCCGTGGTCTTTATGTTCGACCCAGTGTTGCTCCAATTGCTCAAACAGCTCGCGACGATTCATGATTCCGGTTAGTGCATCGCGCGAAGCCAATTCGCGCAAGCGATTGTTTTGGGCGCGAATCTGCTCACGCGAAGCTTCTAATTCCTGCATGGCTTCGACCAGCGTCTGACGTTGCTCTTCCAGCATCGTCACATCTTCAAAGCTGATCAGCGCCCCGGCCAGTTTCTCGTTGCTATCGTAGACTGGCGTGGCATTGACTACAAAGAATTTATGCACTTCTTCGGCTGTTACCAATGACAACGTCTCACCGGAGAGCTGTTCATTGCGTTCGATCGCGCGATGCCATGGCAAGGCCTTGGGGCGATCGGATTGCCAGGCAAAGGAGTCCAGCGTCTCACCCGCCAATTCATTGGGCTCTTTGGCAAAGTACCGCGCAAAGGCTTCGTTGGCCAACACGATACGCTGTTGATGATCCAATACAACAACTCCACCGGCAATCGTATCGAGCGTGTTTCGGACACGCCGCGGAACCGAGTTACTCGGATCCAGCACTTTCAATGTGCGTTTGAGAATCAGAAAGAAGGCGACAAAGTTTACGCTGGATGCGGCCAGCATCAACAGCATGCCGTGGCGTAGCGCCGACCACTGATTGCCTTCAGTACCAAAGGCGGCCTCCAGATTACCCCAGTCTCGACCATCGCGACGGATGCTGATCCGAATGTTGCTAACATCGGATCCTTCGTCAGGTTTCAAGTGCCAAGACGCGTCATGTTCACCACATGATGCCACCACGTGACCATCAAAACGTACGATCCGCGCGCTAGTGGCATCGGGCGTATGCTGGCAGAAATGCTCCAATTGCTGCCGCACGGCCGACTGATCTTGCCTGCGCATGTGGAGCGAAGCGGCCACAGCCAATTGCTGACACACCCCTGCTCGACCTTCCGCCAATCGCTGCAATCGCACACCTTCGATTCGATCCATCCCAAAAATGTAGTAGGGCAAGAGCGACAAGCCCGCTAGCATGAATGAGAGTCGAATTGTGGTCTTGAAACGCTTCATGAGGTTCGCATTGAGGTTCAAAGCTGTGGCATAGGCTTCCAGCCTGTGTGGTTTTGAGCGACTAGTCTGTGTCCCAGTGTGGCATAGGCTTCCAGCCTGTGTAGAAGCCTATGCCACACAGGCTGGAAGCCTATGCCACCAGTGAAACGTTACCTACGAAATGCAAAGCACAAAAGCGGCGGGACTGTTAATTCAGCAAAACTGCGACTTGGTTAGCGACTGGACAAATCGCAGCGCCTGTAGTGGAAATGAAAAATAGACTCATGTTTGGTAGCGATCGAAACGACAACTGGGCAATTTCTCCTGGCCAGGTAAAGACTGACGTTCGGGCAAGAGGACGCACTTGTGCGTGGAATGATACGTATTCCGAGATTGCGAAACGGGAAGCACAACTCGCCGGTAAGGTTCCAGGCGGACATCGGCCGAATCTTATCCATACGTGACAAAGGCTGTAGTGACAGCCACACGATTGCACGGCGGATGGGATTACGATGCGTAGAGGGGTGCTTCGTAACGCCTGCCCGGGCCTGGCTGCACTTGTATGCGTACATGTGCTGTTGGGGACGGCGCATGCGCAAAACCGGGTAAAGGAGGTCAGCGACCTAACCTTTCCCCATCACTCGACTCCGGCCAAGGAGGCGAAGCGATCGCCTATTGTCTCGCGGCAAGTTGCTGTGCTGCAGCCGCCTCCCACGTTGCCACTGCTGGGTACGATTGACCAATATCGTCCCGACCCGCCAAGTCTGCCATTGCCGCCGGATCTACCACTTCCTGCCTTAGTGGGTAGCAAGGCAGAGTCGGAGTTGATGCCGCCCAAGTACACCCAGATCGATATTCAATTGCAGGCAGGCCCAACGGTCCAAGACGAATTGCACGGAGATCAACCTGGCGACCTGCCAGCATCATCACCAGTCGTCGGAACAGCCGAGCCACTTGCTCCATCGCTGACGCAACCATACTGGGTGGCCGATGTACTCAAACTAAGTCAGACAGGCGACAGCGAATTGCGCATCATGCCAATCGACTACGAGCGCGCCATCTGGGATGCACTAACTCACTCGCCCTACGTCAAGGCGCTGCAGCTGGTACCTCAAATCAACGAAGCCAAAATCACCGAAGCGCAAGGTCTATTCGACCCTTCGCCGTTTGTCGATTCGATCTTCAACGATAACTCCGACCCGGTGGGCAGCACGCTCACCACCGGCGGACCAACTCGGCTGAATGAGCGTCGTATGGATAACGGTTTAGGTGTCCGAGCCAAGAATCAGTTAGGTGGAACCGCTGAAGTGGCTCAGAACATGGCCCTCCGCGATAATAACTCTGTATTCTTGGCGCCAAAACAGCAGGCCGATTCCAAACTACTGCTGAAATTGAATCAGCCCTTAATGCGCGGGGCAGGGCGGACCTATGCCACATCTTCCGTGCGGCTGGCTCAACTGACGGTCGGTATCAGTCGACACGAAGCGACTCGCAAACTGCAGATGCACGCCCAGTCGATCGCTTCGGCATATTGGAATTTGTATGCAGCTCGCAGCGTCGAATTGCAAGCTCAGCGCGGTATCGAGCGGCTGACAACTCTGCGCGATGAATTACAAAAGCGTGCTGCGGTCGATGGCTTGGAAAGTCAACTCAAACGTGCCGAAGCCGCCGTCGCGCGGCAAACTTCGAACCTGGCCCGCGCACGAGCCGATGTGATCTCCGCGTCTGCCAACTTGCGCGCGTTGGTCAATGCGCCTGAATGGTCGGATATGGGGTTGAACTTTGTACCGGCCACGCCGCCCATCGATCAGAAATTGACACTCGATCGCGGCAGCGAACTGGAAGCGGCATTGGCATTTCATCCCGATTTGCTGGCGGCCCGCGATCGCATTAAAACCGCGGCCGTGCGGCTGAAGGTGGCCGAGAACGAATTAAGGCCGACCCTGAACCTGGTCATGGAAGGTTACCTGCGTGGGCTCAACGGCGATTACGACGCTGGCAACTCCATAGCCGACCAATTCAGCCAAGGTCGCCCCAGCTACTCGGGCGGCCTGAGTTATCAGCGACCCTATCGCAACTTGATCTCGAAGTCCATTCTGAAACAGCGCCGACTGGAAATGCAGCAGATCTTGTTCGACCTGGACAATACGATGTTAGTGATCACGGCCGATGTCGAACAAGCCTTGGCCGGGGTAAGTGCGACCTATGCCGAGTTGGAAGCCTCGGTCAAATCGACGTTGGCTTTTGATGAAGAAGTGCGCTACCTCGATGGTCGCTGGCAAAACGCCTTCGTCGAATCCACTGGTCCAAGTTTGCTGCTAGATGAATTACTGAACGCACAGAATCAGTTGATCCAAGCCGAAAACGCTTGGGCCCGAGCCCAAGCTGAACACATGGTGGCCTTTGCCAAGTTGCAGTTGGCCACCGGCGCTTTGCTCAACAGCGCGCTGGTCGACTAACGACCCCGCATAACCAATCCGTAGCGGAAGCCGTCAAGGCTTTCCTCAGATACGATGTTATCACGTAGCGGAAGCCGTCAAGGCTTTCGTCATCGCAGTAAAACGATCGCGCAGCCACACCTCGTGTCTAGTCGCGACGGAGGTCACCGCTGTAGCTGCCGTGCTCGCGTTCGTACCAGTTCAACCAACCCGGCTTGTCGTACTGAAAATCTTCATTGGTAAGCGAGGTCAGAGCCAGATGCACGCCAATGTTATCCGAAGGCAAGTCACGGTATTGAATCTTTTCACTGCCATAGGTGAACCCGGCGTTGCCATTGGTCATACCTACGTTGGTCTGGCCGGGAGTCCCTCCTCCGGAGACGGGGGTCCGATGGAACGTTCGCACGCGTTCGATCAAGGGTAAGACAGCCCGCTCGTCACCTAGCAGATTCAGCGCATATCCGGCTACATTGATCTCCGGAGTTTTCGACGAACCCAGTGCGCCGAGAAAGGCCATGAGGGCAGCATCAGGCGCGATCTCTTTCAACACGGCTACGCTGCGCTCACGCAGTTGAGCCACGAGAGCATTGCGGGTGACGTCTGGTTCTTCGGGTGTTAAAGCGAAACGAATCAATAACTGAACAGCACCAGCATCCTTCAATCGCGCCAGGGTGGGCACGAACATCAGCTTCAGTTCCGTTTGGCTCTCTTTGCGCATGACAACCGAGCGCGGAAAGAGCACTTCGGCGATCGCCGCCGAAGCGAGAGGACCATCCAGCTGGTCTAGCGTGTCTTGGGCTTTGGCTTTGATGTCAGCATGGATTCGAGGATTAGCCAGGTTGTTGAGCGCCTTTTTCAGTTCGTTGGCTAAACGCGTTCTATCTTCTTTGGCCTTCTCCTCGGCTTCTTGCAATTCCACGAGTTCTGGGAAGCGATAGCGTTTACCGCCGATAGAAACCTTACCGCGTCCCTCGGTCATCAGTTTATCGCGTTCGATCCAGCGACCGTTATCGTCCTTGGTAAAACCCAAGCCGGCTCGAGCCGTGGCGTTGTCAGGTTCTAAATCCAACACGCGCCGGTAGTGGGCCGCTTCGTGTTCAGGCAAGCTATTCCTCTTGCACAGACTCGCTTGACGCAAATGGAATTCGATGTTGTCTTCAGCATCCTTCATCGATTCGACGTAGGTTGCCTCGTTTTTGCTGGTACGCAGGTGCTGTTTAATTTCGTCCTGCTTGATCAGCATCATGTTGCCAGGTGCCAATTCCACCGACAGCATTTTGTCCTTGGTGGCTTTGAGGTTACCGACAATGCGTCGACCGTCCTTCAGCACGAATTCATCGCCCACGGCCATTGTGCTGCAGGCAGCCCACAATCCAAGTCCACAGCTGAGCCAAAATCGATGCGATATCCTCATTCGAGTATTCTCCTACCTTTCAATCTCTACCGCCCCAAGTGGAATGTCAATCGTTTCCCGCCAAAAACCGGCCTCGAATCGCACCGTCACCTCTCCAAACGCAGCTTGGGGAGGTCGGAGCCAGTAGCCGAAGTCGCTAGACTTTGGACGCGTCGGAGTCACCTTTCCCAGGCTTCGGAGATCGTCCAGCTTCTAAGTTGTGCAATTGCCTGGAGTTAAGCGTTCTGGGTGGCACTGGCTATGCGCAGCATTGCCAGTGCTCAAATCGAAGAATTTGATTTTCGGTCTGCGCTTGTATAAACCGAGGAAATCGAAGTTGGTGAGCACCCAGGCGATGGTTCATTCTCGAAAGACCAAACCGGTCACAGTAAACCGGTCGTCGTACTCCTACTCCTACTCCTACTCCTACTCCTACTCCTACTCGGATTGGTTGCAGGAGCAACTATCTCACTACGCTAAGTAGGAGTAGGAAGACTTATAGACAGTCACCGGCTTTGCGCTTCTAGTTTCGTTCCGTACACTGACACATCGTGAGTCTTACGCAAAATACAGTTCCCGCCTGATGTGCCGGCGGAAAAGCAGGATCCAACAATGGCGCGACGCGGTTCAGCGGAACAGCCCTGGTATCGAGAGGGCTTGCAATTTACCTGCACGCAGTGCGGTGATTGCTGTAGTGGCGCGCCGGGTTTCGTATGGGTCAGCCCTGCGGAAATCGAGTCCATGGCTCAGGTGATGGACATGGAGATCGAAGCCTTTCGCGACAAGTTCGTACGCCGCGTAGGTGATCGTGAGAGTTTGATCGAATACTCCGATGGCGATTGTATTTTTCTTGATCCACAAACGCGTGGCTGTATGGTCTATCAGGCGCGGCCCGTTCAATGTCGAACCTGGCCGTTCTGGGATTCGAATTTGCGCAGCCCAACCGCGTGGAAGAAAACCTGCGAAGTCTGCCCAGGTGCCGGCCAAGGAAAACTCTATTCCCTGGCTCAGATCGAACAAGCCCGCAGTCGATCGCTGGATGTCGATGGCGAACTATAAGGCCAGTCACCGTAGCCATCGCTGCCAAGCGGTGGAATGGAAGCCAGGTGCCTGGACTAACCGCTGTGGGAGCCGGTACCTCACGCGTCCACCGTCTGGCGACGGTGGCTACGAGACGTCCACCGTCTGGCGACGGTGGCTACCAATAGCGTTCGACGACTATGTTGCCGGGACTTTTGGAGCGGTGGCGTTTTAGTCCGCGGTCTTCCAAGAGTTTTTCGGTTTCGTTCAGCATGTCTGGGTTGCCGCACATCATCACGCACGACTCGGCGGTTAGCGGCAAACCTGCCATGCTTTCCAGCGAACCGTTGGCGATACAGGTCGTAATGCGGCCGGGTAAACTGCCAGGCACCTCTTCACGCGAAACCACTGCAATGGAATGGAATCGATTGCCGTACTTATTGCGATGTTCGGTCAGTTCAGATTGATAAGCCAAATCGGATTTGTGACGCACACCGTGGACGAACACAATTCGGTCGTAACGTCGCCATGGATCGGAGGTACGCAGCATGGCAATATAGGGTGCAATGCCGGTTCCGGTCGCCAGCAACCACAGGGTCTTGGCATCCGGACTATGGCTAAGCGTGAAACTGCCAGCCGCCTTTTCCGACACATCCACTCGGTCGCCCGGGTTCAGCCGCCATAGATGTGGCGTCAACTGACCTCCTTCGACCATTACGATGAAGAACTCCAAGGACTTGCCGTGCGGAGAAGCGACACTGTAGGGACGATTAACCCGCTTGTCATCGAGCATCAATCCCAGTTGGAGGAACTGACCAGGCTCAAAAGGCAAAACTTCTGGAGCCGCGATCGACAAGGTAAATAGCCCTGGTGCCCAAACGACCTTGCGTTCAACTGTCGCGTTGACCCAATGCATTGGCTTCGGGCTTTCTGGGGTAAGAGCAGTTCTGTGAGATCGTCAGAAGAGAATTGCGACAAGATAGCGTGATACCACCCGAATGTCCAGCGCTGGGACGCCAATGCCCTGAGATGAATTCAGGGGGCCCTTTTGGAAAGGCAGCGACTCGGCACTATCTCTGCGGACTCAGCGAAGACTGCGTTTTTGAGAAAGGGATCTGCTCAGCGCTTGATTGGCCGCTGCCCCCCTGCCCCTGGCGGCGAGTTTTTGCAATACTTGGGGTATCAGTCATATTGACGGGCCGAATCGCACACATCAACTTCATCTACTCGACGCGGGCCGGCAAGGAACCGACCACGTGGAGCTATGTTGGTTGACTAACATAAGGCTCGATGGTTTTCATGCGTCAGCATCCCCTCATCTTTCGCCCACCGAGCGAAGAGCTCGACATGTATGCCGCCAGCGCCATCGTTACCCAAATGCCCGATCGATTGCGAGACGTCTTTGAAAACTTAATTGTCGGTTGCCAGATTCTCGACCGCGAGCTGCGCTATATTTACATGAATGCCAATGCGGCCCTTCACGGGCGGCGCACACGCGACGAGTTGCTCGGGCGACGGATGGTCGATGCGTATCCAGGCATCGAGAATACGGAAGTCTTCGCCAAAATCGTCCACTGCTTGCAGTCGGGTAGTTCGGAGAGATTTGATAACGAATTCGCCTATGAAGATGGCACCACTGGCATATTCGAGTTGAGCATCCAAGGCATCGCCGAAGGCGTCTTGATCGCCTCGGTAGATGTGACGCAGGAACGAGAACTGGCCAAGCGATTGGTGCAAGTTCAAAAGTTAGAAGCCGTGGGACGATTGGCCGGCGGCGTCGCTCATGACTTCAATAATCTGCTTACGGTCATCAAAGGGCATTGCGATTTATTGGACTCCGGATTGACCTTGTCACAGCAGCATGAATCGATCGCCGCTATTCGCAACGCTGGCCAGCGAGCTGCGCGGCTGACGCGTCAGCTCCTGTCCATCAGTCGCCACGCGCAAGTCCAGCTCGAAGTGCTCGATCTGGCTGAACAACTCGAGCGTTCTCAAGAGTTCATTCGCAGTCTGTTAGGCGTGAATTGTCAACTACAGCTCGAGTTCGATCGACCCTTGTCGAAGGTCAAGACCGATTCGGGACAGTTCGAACAGACCATTATGAATCTGGTTCTGAACGCGCGTGATGCTATGCTCGAAGGTGGCAGCCTGCGTTTTAAAGTCGCTGATTACGTTCAGGGGGAATCACCCTCGGGACTGGTGCCCGAAATGCGGCCCGGCCGTTATCTCTACCTGCAAGTAACCGACACTGGCTCCGGCATACCGCCTGAGATATTGCCCCGGATTTTCGAACCCTTCTTTACTACCAAAGAAGTTGGACGCGGCACAGGCTTGGGGCTGGCCGTAGTTCATGGAGCGGTGCGACAGGCCGGCGGACACATTGCGGTAACCAGCGAACTAAACGTTGAAACCACGTTTCATATTTTCTATCCTGCTGTTGTCGAACTAAACGTGATGAATGCCGCTGCAGGCACGTCACTCGATACCACGCGACCACGATCGATTTTGCTGGTGGAAGACGAAGATTCAGTTCGCAAGATTGTGCGCTTATCGCTGGAAAAACAAAACTGCCACGTAATTGAATGCAGCAGTCCCGAGCAAGCGATTGCCATGGTTGAACCGACAACACAGATTGACTTGTTGGTAACAGATGTCGTGATGCCTAACATGCGCGGACCTGAGTTAGCTCAAGCGCTCCTGAACGTCTTACCCGACTTGCGTGTCTTGTACATGAGTGGCTACGCCGACGAGTCGATCGGACTCAAGCACGCGCTCCGCTCCTGCGACGATTTCCTGCAAAAGCCCTTCAGCCCCAGCGAACTGGTGCTCCGCGTTAAGTGCCTGCTTGTAGAGCGGCTGTCCCCAGCCGATCAGCACCCTCTAACCAATGTCTCTGCCGACACATTGTAGAGCGGCTGTCCCCAGCCGCTTAGCACCCTCTAACCAATGTCTCTGCCGACACATTGTAGAGCGGCTGTCCCCAGCCGCTTAGCACCCTCTAACCAATGTCTCTGCCGACACATTGTAGAGCGGCTGTCCCCAGCCGCTTAGCACCCTCTAACCAACCACTTGATCGAAATTGCGGACACCTGGTTTGAAGAAGCTTATGTTAGAGGGTGCTGATCAGCTGAGGACAGCTGCTCTACATCACACATGATCGAAATCACGGACACGCGGTTTGAAGAAGCTTATGTTAGAGGGTGCTGAGCAGCTGGGGACAGCTGCTCTACATCACACATGATCGAAATCACGGACACGCGGTTTGAAGAAGCTTATGTTAGAGGGTGCTGAGCAGCTGGGGACAGCTGCTCTACATCACACATGATCGAAATCATGGACACGCGGTTTGAAGGAGCTTTTGTTAGAGGGTGCTGAGCAGCTGGGGACAGCTGCTCTACGTCACACATGATCGAAATTGCGGACACGCGGTTTGAAGAAGCTTTTGTTAGAGGGTGCTGAGCAGCTGGGGACAGCTGCTCTACATTAAAGCTTTTGTTAGAGGGTGCTGAGCAGCTGAGGACAGCTGCTCTACGTTGTTGCGATGCCTCAGTCCAGTGATCTTCCCCACAAAAAGTGGACAGAGAATCGGTTGAAATAAGAGAGTAAAGTTTGCCGGACGAACGGCTGCGGTGGCTCTCTCGGAATCCACCAACAAAGGCAGGGTGTCCTACCTTCATCTGCGCCATTCGTCGGTCGCCTTTATGGGCGAGCGACCGACGAATGGCTCCGACGAAGGCAGGACTTAGCGGGTTCATTTCGACTCTTGGAGTCGCAATTCGAATTCGATTGGACTCAAGTAGTTGAGTGCCGAATGCATTCTGTTGCGGTTGTAAAACCGCTCGATGTAATCGACGACACTGCGGGTCGCATGCTCATGCGATTGGAACTTTTTGTGGTGGACCTCTTCTACTTTGAAGCTTCGATAAAAGCTTTCCATAGGCGCGTTGTCGTAGCAGTTTCCTTTACGACTCATGCTTTGCCTGAACGAATGCTTTTCGAGCCTCTGGCGATACGCCAGGCTTGCGTATTGCGATCCACGATCGCTGTGGACGATTAGCCCCGCAGGTGGCTGTCGGATGGCTATCGCTTGATCTAACGCGGCCAGGGCCAGCTTGGTATCGATCTGTTGGCTGGTTGCCCAGCCAACGATACGACGCGAGCAAAGGTCCTCTACAACGCATAGGTACGTAAAGTCGTCTAAGACTGGAATGTACGTGAAATCCGTAAGCCAAACGCTGTTGATCGCTGTCACGGAAAAGTCTTGTTTTAGTAGGTTTTCTGCGATTGGCAGGTCATGTTTAGAGTCGGTGGTACTAACACGAAACTTCTTAGCACCAACAGCCCGAATCCCTGCCTGCCTCATCACTTTGGCAACTGTGTTTTCAGAGCAACGAACTCCAAGCTTCGACAACTCGCGAGCCATTCTAGGGCTTCCGTACGCATCCAAATGAGGCTGCGAGTGAATAAGCCTGATGTGACTCTCAACGCTCGCACGTCGCAGCTCAGTGGTCGTAGGCCCCGCATCCGCAGAGACCTGCCACTTGTAAAACGCAGCTCTACTAACACCCAACAAACGGCACATCGTACTGACCTTCCAGCGATGACAATTCTGAGCGATGAATTCAAACCTCAGCCGTTTTCCTTCGCGAAGAAGACAGTGGCTTTTTTTAAAATATCTCGCTCCATTTTGAGCTGACGATTCTCAGCTCGGAGACGTTCCAGTTCGCTGTCTTTCGACAGCTCATCGCTCTTCTTAACGTCCAACGTACCGTCAGCCTCAAAAGACTTCCGCCAGTTGTAAATCATCGATTCCCGGACCTTCAGATCACGCGCCACCTCAGAGCAGCTCAAGCCCAAATCAACAACCTTCCTAACCGCCGCGAGCTTAAACTCTCGCGTGAATCTTCGACGTTCCATACCAAGTCCTCCTTGTCATACCTATCATGACATAAGGAGACTCACTGTCTACCAAACTTGGGGAAGTCTACAGATACCTGAAGTCAAGCGAAGCAAAGACGCCGTGCACCAAACGGGCAGCTATCTCGGTGTCGGACAACTGCTGCTCGCGTAGCTCTTCGATCAGCGTCATCGCGGTATAGCGTTCCAGCTCTGTGGCAGTGCGACTTAGACAACGCACGATGACCTGGTCACTCAAACTTCGCCACTCGTCTAGCGTTAATGGGCCTGCAACGGCCTGTTCCGTAAGCATTCGCTCTGCCGCCATCCGGGCTCGCTCCAGGACCCACGGACTGTTCAGCAATGCCAAGGCCTGGGGCGCCACGGTGCTCTGCGAGCGCACGCCGCTAGAGACGCTCGAGTTGGGAAAATCGAAAGCTTCGAATAGTTCGGGTAAGCTGTTGCGTAGCACGGGCAGATAAACGGCTCGCAACGTTGGTTGATGTACGTAGCGATAGTCTTCCTTGACTTCAACCCGCAGCGTCGAACCTGGACCTGGCACAAGCAGTTCGCCGCTGATCGCCAGCATGGCATCACGCATGGATTCAACATCGAGGCGCTTCAATGGCGCATGACTGAAGTAGCGATTGTCGGGATCAATTTCGCTGGCGCGCTGGTCGGGCAACGCACTGCGGCGATAGGCTTGGCTGAGCACTAGTCGACGAATCAAGGCTTTGGCCGACCACTGGTGCTCCAGTAGATCGGTAGCCAGGTAGTCGAGCAGTTCGACATCCAGAGGTGCCTCTCCGGTGGTACCAAAGTTATCCACTGTGCGTACCAGTCCCGTTCCAAAAAACCAAACCCACAGGCGATTGCTCATGACGCGTCGCGTGAGTGGATGTTCTGGATCGGTCAGCCACAGAGCCAACTCTTTGCGACCGCTGGCGTCGGCGGGTAACACCGACGGACGATCGATTTTGGCGACTTGCAAAAATCCGCGTGGCACGACGCTACCCAGATTGTGTACGCTGCCGCGAATGTGAACAGGTACATCGCGGGGCGGCATCTCTTCAGCAATGCTCAGCGCCATGGGTCGCGCGGCCAGTTGAGCTTCGATCTTGGCCCGCAGTTCCTTGGTTTGTTTCAGCTCAGCTTGAATCGATGCCAGGTTGATCGCGGTTGCCTTGCCTGATGCGTCCGCCGTGGCAGCGACCGAAGCGGCAGCCACGTCAGTGCCACGATCTTTGGGCAATACACGATCTTTGGGCAAGAACTGCACGGCATCGGCGATAACATGGCCATCTGCATCTTCATTGGAGATCAGCACAAATGCTTGGCCATCTTTTTCGAAGCGATAGTCGCCCAGCGAGATCCATAGTCCATCGATCGGTGGCGCCAGTCGCTGATTGATCGTGTGCTGTTGCTCGCCATCGGCGCTAAAGACACGCACGACTGTTTTCGTATTGCGATTGCTGGAGGCCGTGTAAGCCATTCGGACTGTGTAGGCACCCGGTGGCAACGATTTGGGCTCGAAAGTGATCGTCTTGGCGACCCCCGATTCGTGAAGGTCATGAATGTAGCCATCGCCGACGTATGGCTTTTCTGAGGTTGACTCGCGCCATTGTCCGACTTTCTGCGCGGCGCTGTCATCGACAACCACTCCCGCTAATGAATTAACAGCGACCGGGGCAGCTTTTCCAGGTGGTACGCTCGCCTTGACTTGCTTCTCTAATTCGGCTTGTTGACTCTTGACCGTCTCAAGCTGTTTGGCCAGCGATTCATAATGCGCGAGTTGTTCGGGGGCCAATGGCAGCGGTCGCTCGATCCACTTGGAAACGTTGTCATGGTCCATCGCGCGGGTGGAACGAAAGATGCCTGCCAGGGCATAATAGTCGCGCGTGGGTATCGGATCGAACTTGTGATCATGGCACCGGGCGCAGCCGATCGTTTGCCCCATGAACGCTTTGCCGATCAATTCCAGTTGTTCATCGATATAATCCATCTCGAGTTGCGTTTTGTCTTGCTCTTCCAAGTTGGTATTGCCCATCGCCAGAAACGATGTCGCCACGACCTGCTGGGCTCGTCGCTCCAGATCGGGATGTTCCAGCAGATCACCCGCGATTTGTTCTTGGATCATCTCAGCTAGCGAGCGATCTTCGTTAAAAGCAGTAATCAAGTAGTCGCGATAGCGCCAGGCCTGCGGCAAAACAAATCCTCGCAGTGTTACCGATTCAGCATAACGGGCCACGTCCATCCAACGCCGAGCCATGCGCTCGCCGAAGCGCGGCGAGGACAACAGACGCTCCACCAGGCGCTCGTATTTATCGGGATCGGAGTCTTCGACATAACTAAGCACGTCAGCCTCTGTTGGAGGCAAGCCGTGCAAGTCGAAGGACAATCGTCGAATCAAGGCTCCGTCATCGGCCAGCGGTGCGGGCTCGATCGAGACCTCGTTCTGCTTTCGCCCTAGAAAACTATCGATGGGCGTAGTGCTGGACGCGACATCTACGGTTGCAATCGGGACATCAGGACGAACGATGGGTCGATAAGCCCAATGCTGATTGGCTTGTTCCAGTGACAAGGCGACCGAAGTGGCCTTGGGGGTGCCTGTTGACTCGCGTGGATCCGCCGCTCCCGCGGCGATCCAGGCTTTGAATCGATCGATCACTGCCGCGGGCAGTTTGCCTTCCGGAGGCATTTGCAAGTTCGAATTGGTGAACTCAAGCGCTTCGATCAAGCGACTGTGGCCGGGATCGCCAGGCAGTATCGCCGGTCCAGAATCACCGCCTTGCTGCCAACCCGCTCTGGAGTCCAGAGCCAATCCGCCATTGATCTCTTCGGCAACCGCATGGCATTGGTAACATTTTTCGACCAGCACCGGTCGAATGTGAGTCTCGAAGAATTCGATCGAAGAGGCTTCTTGAGCTGCATCCTGAGCCTGCGACGTGGCCAGCCACAGAAACGATGCAATCCATGCGGCGAGCGTAGCGGTCAGTTTCATAGCAACACGCGTTAGAGGCGGGAACAAAAGCGGCATTCCAGAATTATAGTCGATCCACCCGTTGCCGACCGTAGCCGATCTCGCCAGAGATTGGAAGAATTAACTTCAACGCATCCAAAGTCTGGCGACTTCGGCTACAAGACGCATCCAAAGTCTGGCGACTTCGGCTACAAAACGCATCCAAAGTCTGGCGACTTCGGCTACGGGTTTTGAAGGTTGGTGCCGGATCTGCTATGATGAAGGGCTCCTACCTGCCACATCCCTCCCCGCAATTCGGCTTGCCGCTACCGCCATCCAGCCCTGCGCACAGACCATCAGAAGGACTGCTGATATGCTCTGCACCTCCCGTTTGGAATCACTCTTAGCCTGCTCGCGTCGAATGACGGCAGGTGTGATGACCGTTTGGTTGTCGCTGGCGGTCGCTGTAGTTTCGGCTCAAGACGCACCGCAATTCACGCGGCTG
Organism: Rania fehmarnensis; assembly: GCF_056494185.1. Lineage (NCBI taxonomy): Bacteria > Pseudomonadati > Planctomycetota > Planctomycetia > Pirellulales > Pirellulaceae > Rania > Rania fehmarnensis. The sequence continues at coordinate 4,949,038 of NZ_CM151398.1, read as the reverse complement.
GACGTCTTCCCAGCGAAGATCCAACTCGGCGATGCGCGGGCAGCCAATCAACTGGTCGTATCCGCCTATGATGCTGGCGGCAATGTGTACGATGTAACCGACAGTTGCCAGCTAGCCCTGGTCGATGCCAACGTTGCACAGCTCGAGCAGGGTCGCATTCAACCCAAAGCGGACGGTAAGACTCAACTCCAAGTGCGGTTGGGTGAACTGGTGACGCAGATCGATGTCGAAGTCGCGGGTGCTCAGAGTCCGCGACCGATTGCCTTCGAAAACGAAACCATGGTTGCTTTATCGAAACAGGGCTGCAATTCCGGCGCTTGCCATGGATCGCCTAGTGGCAAAGGTGGCTTTCGACTTTCTTTGCGCGCTTTTGATGTCCAACTCGATACGCTCACCCTCACTCAAGAAGAGTTTGGACGGCGATTGAACTTGATGGAACCCGAAAAGAGTATCTTGCTCGAAAAGCCGCTGATGATCGTGGCGCATGGTGGTGGTCAGCAACTACGCAAGTCGAACGTGGCCTACGGAGTATTGCGAGACTGGATCGCCGAGGGAGCCAAGCTTGATCCACCCGGCACTCCGCGCATTACCAAGGTGGAGATCTTTCCTAAAGAACGACGCGTGCTGCGGGCGCCATTTCACCGGCAACAGTTGGCCGTCATTGCTCATTACGCCGACGGACAAACGCGCGACGTCACGCGTTTGGCCGCTTACTCTAGTTCCAATATGAACGTAGCCACAGTCTCCGATGATGGACTTGTCAAAGCAACTCAGCGTGGCGAAGCAGCGATCTTGGTGCGAGTGCTTGAGCACATCGAGTCGCTGCCATTGATGTTCGTCGAGGATGTGCCGAACTTCAAATGGCCGGAGATTCCAGAGAGTGGTCGCTTGGACGAATTGGTCGATGCCAAGTTGCGACAACTCCAATACGTTCCGGCAGAACGTTGCAATGATGCGGAGTTCTTGCGCCGAGTCTCGTTGGATGTCACCGGCCTGTTACCGAGTTTAGCTGAGACCAAAGAGTTTCTCTCTAGCAATGATCCGCAGAAGAGAGCGAGGCTAGTCGATCGCTTATTAGAGAAGCCAGAATACGCCAAGTTCTGGGCGCTGAAATGGGGTGACTGGCTGCGACTGACCGGCAAGCGCATCGGTGACGAAGCGATCTACAAATATCATCGCTGGATCGAGAATGCGCTGGCGGAGAACATGCCTTACGATAAATTTGCATCGGAACTATTGGCTGCCAGCGGTAGTACGCTTTCCAATCCACCTGCCAATTTTTATCGCACCGCCGGTGATATGCATGAGTGCGTCGAGACGTTCTCGCAGTTGTTCTTGGGCGCCAGGCTGCAATGTGCCAAGTGCCACAATCATCCTTTTGAGCGTTGGACACAAGACAACTATTATGGATTGGCCGCGTTCTTTGACCGAGTGCAGCGCAAAAAGACTGCGCGGCCGGGCGAAATGTTTGTGTGGGTCAATGATTCGGGCGAAGTGACCCAGCCGCGAACTGGCCAAGCCGTCAAACCTTGGCTGCCGGTCGCTGGCTCGCAAGACATCGCTCCCACCGATGATCGACGCGCTACGTTGGTCAGTTGGCTTACACGCGTCGACAATCCCTACCTGGCCAAGATCGAAGTCAATCGCATTTGGGGCGAACTGTTTGCCCGCGGCATCGTTGACCCAATCGATGATTTTCGCGATTCGAATCCACCGTCCAATTCGGAACTCTTGGACTGGCTGACCGAACAGTTTGTTAGCAGTGGCTTTGACCGTAAACACGTGATGAAGTTGATCTTGAATAGTCGCACGTACCAAGCCAGCTATCGCACTTCCGAAAACAACCGCGATGACTTGCTGTACTTCTCGCATCAAGAGCCACGTTTGCTCAGTGCCGAACAACTGCTCGATGGGATCAATCATGTCACCGGTTTGAGCGATGCACTCGGCGGCTTACCCGACGGTACCAAAGCCACGCAGTTACCGGCTCCGGATTTAGTCAAGCTCGACTTCTTGAAAGTCTTTGGTCAACCGGAACGCTCGACGGTTTGCGCGTGCGAACGCACCTCGGAGTCGAACTTGGGAATGGCCATCGAGTTCTTCAATGGACCGTTCATACATCAAAAGCTGCGCAATGAAAACAATCGTTTTCGCAAAGCCATGGCGGCCGGCAAGTCGGACGAGGAGATCATCAAAGAACTCTACTTGCTCGCCGTTTGCCGCGAGCCCAGCGCTGCTGAGTTGGATGTCTCGATTAAACAGATCGCTCTTCGCGGCGACCGCGCCGCCGGGTTTGAAGATATCTGCTGGGCGCTACTCAACACCGATGAATTCCTGTTCCAGCACTAATGTCTCTTTTCGCTCCGCGAAAAGCGAGATCACTGTCTCCTTTCGCTCCGCGAAAGGCAAAAACCACCTACCCTCTCACGCCGTGCCAACAGTAATTTCCTTCGCCTTTCGCGGAGCGAAAGGAGACAATCATGCGTAACGCCATCCTAAGTCTCGTGGTCCTGACCTGCTTGACGTACTCAGCCTCAGCAGCGGCCGAGCCAGTTAGTTTTCGTAACCAAATTGCGCCGCTGCTGCTAGATAACTGCGCCAGTTGCCATGGTCCCAAAAAGGCCGAAGGCGGCTATCGGCTGGACTCGTTTGCGCAGCTGTCCAAGGCCGGTGATTCTGGAATTGTGCCGCTGACGATTGAAGGTGACCACAAACACAGTGAACTGGTGCGACGGTTGCAAACGGACAATGAATCCGAACGTATGCCGGCCGAGCGTGAGGCATTAACAGCTGAAGCCATTGAGTTGATTGCGCGGTGGCAATCCGAAGGCAGCGTTTATGACGGGGAAGATCCCAACATTCCGCTGTTTGAATTGGTACCGGCCCAGACCTATCCTGCTGCACCAGAAAAATATCGATCAGCGCTTCCCATCACAGCCCTGACATTTTCGCCCGACGGAACCCAACTGGTAGCCAGTGGTTATCACGAGCTAACTGTCTGGGAAGTAGCTAGTGGCAAGCTACTCAAACGTATCGGTAACTTGCCGCAAAGAATATTGAGCCTCGACTGGAGTGCGGATGGCCACACATTAGCAGTGGCCGGTGGTTCGCCCAGTCACATCGGTGAAGTGCGACTCGTGAATTGGGAAAGTGGCGCCGTCAGCCAGAGCTTTGGTCGAGCTGGTGATATAGTTCAATCAGTTCGTTACCAACCGGGCGGAACTTTGATCGCCACGGGAAACACCGATGGTACGCTGCGTTGGTATAACACGACGGATTTCAAACTAGTTCGCAGTGTGGCTAGTCATGCAGACATTGTGTACGACGTCGCCTGGAGTCGCGATGGCAAACGCTTGGCATCCGCCAGCCGCGACAAAACTGCCAAAGTATTCGTCATTGAATCTGCCGAACTAATTTCAACCTATTCAGCTCATGGTGAGGCGGTAACGGCCATTGTCTTGCAGGAAGGCGACAAGGAAGCGACTACTTTTGGCGCGGACCGCAAGATCCATCGTTGGCAGATCGAAGACGGCAAGAACTTGGCCAAAGTTGATCTGCCTGGTACGACCATGCGCGTGATCGTCGATGGTCCCAATGCGTGGCTGGTGGGCACCGACCGATCGGTACGTCAATTGGAATTAGCCACGAGCAAGCTTGTTCGCGAGCAGACAGGCCACACTGCCTGGTCGACCTCTGTGGCCGTGCATCCCTCAACCGCCCGCGTGGCCTCGGGCAGCTTGGATGGCGAAGTGCGCCTCTGGAACTCTGCTGATGGTGCCTTAGTCCATCACTGGATCGCTGTGCCCTAGTGCCGTTACTGACGCCTGCCCTATTTGGCGTGCTGAAGCGGTTAGCAGATCTCTTATTGAAACGCAGAGTGCGCAGAGCCCGCAGAGAAAAGTGCTCTTCTCTGCGATCCTCGGCGTCTCTGCGTTGTAACAAAAGGGGAAGCATCTAACCGCTTGCAATCTCTTGCGGCAGTGATTTTCTCGTAATCCGCCAATTAGCAGCTGGAACACCGTGCTGCTGTACAAATGGACTTTGGCTGCTCATAATACGCACGACCCCCGTTTAGTTTCGCATTCATATGAGTCTGTCTATCTCAAAATTGTTGGGGAGGTTTCTATGCGCCTGATGGGAAGGCTGCTACTGGCGGCGACGTTGGTTACAGGGTTGAACGTTTATGGACAGACACCTGAGCAAGTTGACATGGAGATGGTCAATAAGATCAAGGCCGAAGGTCTTGAGAAATCCAAGGTCATGGAAACCATCAGTTTCCTAACCGACGTGCATGGTCCACGCTTGACGGGTTCACCAATTACTAAAAAGGCAGGTGAGTGGACGTGCAAGCAACTAAGCGAATGGGGACTAGAAAGCGTCCACATGGAACCCTGGGGACCGTTTGGTACAGGCTGGACACTAGAAGCCTTCACCGCCAACCTGGTTGAACCCAGCTATTCAACTTTGATCGGTTATCCGAAAGCCTGGTCGCCCAGTACCCCTAAGACCATTCGTGGCGAACCAATCTACATCGAAGCGGAAAAGTCCGAAGATCTCGACAAGTATCGTGGCAAGCTGCATCGCGCAATTGTGCTCATTAGTCCGCCGCGCGAACTGAAGGCTCAGTTCGATCCGCCGGGCGCACGCAAGACCGATCAAGAATTGCTCGAACTGGCTAACTCAGATGGCGGTTCACGTCGGCGCGGAGCCGGCGGACCTGGTGGGCAAGGGCGCGCCGGTGGTCCAGGGCGCGCAGGTGGACCCGGTGCACAAGCAGCGGCTGGAACTCCGGGCGCTGCTGCAGCTGGCACCGCAGGCGATGCCACTCCCACCGCTCCTGCCACGCCTGGAGCCGCGGCAGCCAATGGTCAACCTCCGGCCAATGATCAACAATCAGAAATGCGTCGCTTTATGGAACAGAATCGCGGCAGCATGCAACTGCAAGCCGACAAGTGGCAGCTGGCCTACGACGAAGGCGCCGCTGTCGTGCTCGAACCTGGTCGTGGTGATGGCGGTACTGTCTTTGTGGCTTCGGTAACCATGCCGCGCAAAGCGGACGCTAATCGTGGCAGCGATTCACCATTCAGTCGTGGTCCTCGCCCTTGGGCTGCCGAAGAAAGCGAAATTCTGCCTCAAGTTGTCTTGTCAGCAGAACATTACAATCGCTTGGTTCGCTTGGTTCAAAAAGATGCGCATCCTGAAGTGGAAATCGACATCGCGACCCGTTTCCATAAAGATGATCCCAACACTTTCAATATCATCGCCGAAATTCCGGGCACGGATTTGAAGGACGAGATCGTCATGCTCGGCGCGCACTTCGACTCCTGGCACTCGGGTACTGGGGCGACCGATAACGCCGTCGGTTGTGGTGTGGCGCTTGAAGCCGTGCGCTTGCTAAAGGCCGTGGGTGCTCAGCCTCGGCGCACAGTGCGCATCGCCCTGTGGACCGGCGAAGAACAAGGTTTGCTGGGTTCTAAAGCTTATGTGACTGAGCATTTTGGTAAGTCACTGAGCCCGGGTGGCGGTGGTGAATTCCGTGGACCGCGTGGCGGCGGCGATGGCGAAGGTGGCGGACGTCGCGAACGGCCCAAGACCAAATACGAGTTGACCGCCGAACACGAAAAACTATCAGCCTATTTCAACCTCGATAACGGTACCGGTAAGATCCGCGGCATTCATTTGCAAGGCAATGAACAGCTGCGCTCCATCTTCCGATCCTGGCTATCTCCGTTCAGCGACATGGGCGCGTCGACGATCACGATCGCCGGCACTGGTGGTACCGACCACCTGTCCTTCGATTCCATTGGTCTACCTGGATTCCAGTTTATCCAAGACCAAATCGAATACGACACGCGTACGCACCACTCGAGCATGGACGTATACGAGCGCATTCAAGCTGATGATGTCAAACAGGCGTCGATCATCATGGCGACCTTTGTGTATCAAGCTGCGATGCGCGACGAGAAGCTACCACGCAAGCCGTTGGATGGTGAAGTTGTCACTCCAACTGCCGCACCTGTGGAAGCTGCCGCCGCTCCCGTTGAAGCCGCACCGGCGGAAGCCGCTGCTGCTACTGCAGGCGGTCAGTAGAACTACCGGTTTCTTCTAACGACTTAAAACTACTGCTGTTGAGTTCGAGCTCGGACTCAACAGCATTTTTTATTGGCCGAGGCTGATCCGGTATGCGACTGGATATTGTGCGCCCCATGACGTGTCCACCGATCACGCTGCCGTAGTACAACGGAGAAGCGTAACGAGTCGCGCCCACGCCCATGGCTGAGCCAACATAAGTCCCATAGGCCGGGTATAGCACATTGTAGGCCTCACGCTGTTCAGCCGGCGTACGATTCAATTCCATCCAGTCCAACGCATCTCCAGTGGCCAGCGATTCGTGAACCAGCGGCACCACAGGCAGCGCATACACAGCCGCATATGTGCCTTTGTACTTGCGGCGTCCGAAATCCTTGGCATGAGCTGCTTCGTGAATGGCAATTGCCGGGACATCGGAATAGAGGTGAATCGTATCCGTATACGGATTGTAATGGTCTCCACCAAAGACCCGTCCTGGGATGATCGTTTCATACAAAGTTGTGACGGCACCAAAGGTATATCGCCACGGCGCAGCCACGCGTTTGTTCTTGACTAGCCGTCGCCAATCATCGCCCGGAGCGTATTGATTGATACGCACGCGTGTGGTGTCCAGCGAGTTGGCGACCAGGTAGTCACTGATCGCTTCTTCAGTGCGCGGGCTGATGTTGTGGTTATCGATACGGCGGTTCCACAAAACGATCTTGCTCGGAATGCCCAGCACCCAGCCCACCGCATCGAGAACTTTGCGAGGCTGGCCGCGCTGGATTTGTGGACTACCATCGCGCAGTTGCTCGGACAATATCAATCGCGAGCCATCGATAGGACGTGGACGCAGCGGCGCACAGCCGATCGTCCAGCACAGCATCCAACAGACTACAAGCAGCTTCAATCGCATTGAGAGCACCCATTGCATGTTTCCGTAGCGGAAGCCGTCAAGGCTTTCGTCTTACGTCGATTGATCGAAACGCTTGACGCGTTCCGCTACCTGTTGGTAGCCGATCTTGCCAGAGATTGGAAGATCAAACGTGGCGCGTCCAAAGTCTGGCGACTTCGGCTACGGGGAGATTCGTAGCCGATCTCGCCAGAGATTGGAAGGATTGACGGTGACGCGTCCAAAGTCTGGCGACTTCGGCTACGGGGAGATTCGTAGCCGATCTCGCCAGAGATTGGAAGGATTGACGGTGACGCCTCCAAAGTCTGGCGACTTCGGCTACTGGGGAGATCCATCCGAGTTGCGGGCGGCGGCGATCAGGGCGGCGGCGCCTTGTGCTAGCATATCTTCAGCCAGTTGCTTTCCCAGGGCTACAGCGCGACTTTGGGCACCGCTGACCGAACCGGAGATGATTTGCGATCCGTCTAGTGCTAGCACTCGTGCGGTAAGGCTGATGTGGTCTTGGTGGGCTTGGCCGCGGGCGGCTACCGGGGCCAGGCAACCTGCCAGCAGAGAAAGTAACAAACTGCGTTCGGAAGCCACTTCGGCGTGCGAAGGCGCATGATCGAGCAGTTGTAGCGTCGCCAGGGTTGGATGGTCATCGGCTCGGCATTCTAAGCCCAGGGCGCCTTGGCCGACGGCGGGCAACACGCGATCTGGCGGAAGCACTTCCGTGATGCGGTCTTTCAATCCCAAACGTGTTAAGCCGGCGGCTGCCAAGACGATGGCATCGAAATCACCGGCGGCTAACTTGGACAAGCGTGTATCGACGTTGCCGCGAATGTCGAGGACTTCTACATCACTGCGCCAGTTGCGCAACTGAGCAGCCCGTCGCGAGCTGCCGGTGCCGATTTTAGCGCCGGCCGGTAGCCCCTCAAATGTTAATCCAGAGCTGCTAACCAGCACATCATCGGTCGTCTCGCGTTCAGGCACAGCGGCCAACACCAAGCCAGGGACTGGCAAAGTGGGTAGATCTTTCAAACTGTGCACTGCGACGTCGACACGGCCAGCCAGCAATTCGCGCTGGATCTCTTTGGTGAATAGTCCTTGACCACCAACCTGCGACAACGGTTGCGTGGAGATATCGCCATGGGTAGATATGATGTTCAACTGGACATCATGACCATGGGAGCGGAGGGCTGCCGCTACCCATTCGGCTTGCCACAGAGCCAACTTGCTACCGCGCGTTCCAATGCGAATTGTGGTCAAAGTGTGCTCGTCCTGGTTACAACTGGGCTAACGAACGTCAAAGTGAGCGTCTTGGCCGCGCAGTTTATCCCGAAAAATGGTAGGCTAGAAGGGCAGACGATCCGCAGCCATACTGATCCTAGGGCCGGATTGGCAACGTGCGTGCGTCGAGCCATTCACTTTCGGGGTAATGGAAACCCGCCAACGGCGTGTATGCTGTCGGTACGATGAATCGTCTTCTGAACTGAATTGTGGAGCCCTGGCGAGTGTCTAACACGGCCTACGATGCGACCGGCGAATCTTGCGAATCGTTGGCCGCCCGTTGTGAACAACTTGAACGCGAAGTTGCGGAATTACAGCGTCGTGTTCGTTTGTATGAAACAGTCGTCTCCAATACCGATGACTTTCTATACGTCTTTGATACAAATCATCGCTTTATCTATGCGAACAAAGCTCTGTTGACGGTGTGGGGCAGGAACTGGAACGAGGCCATTGGGCTGAATTGTCTGGAGCTGGGCTACGAACCCTGGCATGCGGAAATGCATAGCCGCGAAATCGAAAAGGTCATCGCCACGCGTCAACCAATTAAAGGCGAAGTGCCCTTCGCAGGCACGGCGGGTAGGCGGCTGTACGAATATATCTTTGTACCGGTCATCGATGCCGATGGTCATGTCGAAGCGATCGCTGGCAGTACGCGCGATGTCACCGACCGGCGCCATCAAGAAGACGTACTGCGGGAAAACGAAGATCGATTGCGCAAAATCTTCCAGCATGCCGGCACCGGTATTGCCATCACCGACATCCAAGGTCGTTTTGTGCAAGTCAACCCGGCTTATTGCCGCACGACGGGCTACGACGAGCAGTCACTGCAGAACGCAAGCTTACCAACACTCATTCACATTGATGATCGCAGCGCATACCTGAGCCTGGTAAGGCAACTGATTAGCGGTGCGATTCCATCGTTCGAATTCGAGCATCGCTACGTCCGTCGTGACCTTGAGTGTGTATGGGTACACAAGTTCGTCTCATTGCTGCGCGATGATACGCGGGGCACAGCCCACTTTATCGAATTGGTCACCGACATTACCGAGCGCAAAAAGGCTGAAGAGAAGCTCAGGAGCAGCGAGAGCTTTAATCGTTCGGTCATGGATGCCAGCGCTGACTGCATCAAGATTATGGATCCCAGTGGCCGACTGTTGAATGTGAATACGACTGGCCTGTGTCTGATGGAACTCGACAGTACCGACGAATTGCATGGACATCCCTGGGCCAAATTTTGGCCAGCGGATGCCTTGCCCGAAGTTCGTAATGCCATTGAGCATGCAGGTCGTGGTGAAACCTATCGCTTCACCGCTTTTCGACCGACGGCCAAAGGCACGCCCAAATGGTGGGACGTTCAGGTGTCGCCTGTGCGCGATAGCCAAGGTCATGTCGTACGTCTGATGAGCGTCTCACGCGATATCACCGAACGCAAGAATGCCGAAGAGCATCTGCGTCAGACGCAACGTTTGGCCGAAGCAGCCAATCGTGCCAAGAGCGATTTCCTGGCCAACATGAGCCACGAAATTCGCACACCCATGACCGCCATCTTGGGCTACTCCGACTTAATTGCCAATCGCTTGCAAGACCCCGATGACCTGCAGTGCATCGAGACGATTCGTAGTAACGGTCGCTTCTTGTTGGAAATCATCAACGACATACTCGACTTGTCGAAGATCGAAGCGGACAAGATGGAACTGGCGATGGAGCGCATCTCGCCCGAGCAAGTCGTTACCGATGTCGTTTCCTTGCTGGAAATGCGAGCTCAGGAAAAGAAGATCACTCTCGGCGCAGAGGTGGTCGATCAATTGCCTGAAACGATCCTGACCGACCCGGTGCGTTTGCGCCAAATCCTGCTGAACTTGTTGGGCAACGCCATCAAGTTTACTGAACAAGGTTCGGTGCGATTGACGGTTCGATTAAATGACGCTCGCGAGCGCATGGTCTTTGAAATCATTGACACCGGAATCGGTATTCATCCGGAACATCGCGTGCGGCTGTTCCAGCCATTCATGCAAGCCGACGCTTCGGTTACGCGTAATCACGGCGGCACTGGTTTGGGGCTAGCCATCTCTCGACGCCTGGCACTGCTGCTGGGCGGAGATCTTACTGTGCACAGTGAACCTGGCCAGGGCAGTATCTTTGCGGTGGAGATTGCTACGGGCAGCTTGCAGGGCGTACCACGTATCGACTCGCGACTTGCGCGTGCCGATCAATCGCCGGTGCGCACCGAAGGACCGTTGCCGACGATCAACTGCACGGCCCTAGTCGTCGATGATCGTCGCGAAGTCCGCTACCTTGCGCAGCATTTCATTGAAGAAGCTGGTGGTACAGTGGTCGTAGCACAAAACGGCGCAGAGGCCATCGACTTCGTTACCAGTCAACGCTCGGCGCCGATCGACTTGATCGTAATGGACATTTCCATGCCCATCATGGACGGTTACACCGCTGCCCGCCGCTTGCGGCAACTCGGCTTCACGCGCCCCATGATTGCCTTGACCGCCAACGCCATGCAAGGTGATCGTGAGAAATGCATCCAGGCCGGGTTCGACGACTACGCCACCAAGCCCCTTGACCGCCGCGCCCTAGTTGAAAAGATAAGTGATATGCTCAGGAAGTCTCAGGTGTGACATTGAGAGTCCGGACCTTTATTTTTTTACGGTTCCAAAATTGAACAAACTACTCGCCCTCTCGATTCTGTGCATCAGCCTTTTGCCTCTGGGCGAATCGATGTTGAGTGCGCAGGATGCCAAGCCACCGCAACCGACACGTCAGGAGGCCGAGCAGTTAGTGACCGATGGCGATCGACTGGCCGACCAGACCGATTACGCAGGGGCGCTCGAAAAATACACCGAGGCGTATCACGAAGTCGTCTCACGCATTCGCGGCCAACAGTTTACGCATCAAGTATTGCCCAAGCTGTTAACGCGAGCCGAGTTGGGTGAAGAAATGCTGCGGGTGATGGATCGCGAATACGACCAATCCGAGTGGGCTCTGATTGATTCCACCTACAAAGTGTTCGGACTGATGCCCAAGGATATGAGCTCCAAGGACTTGATGGCCAAACTCCTGACCGAAGAAGTCGCTGGGTTCTACGATCCTGACACCAAGCAAATGGTGCTCATTCGCGAAGATGGCGGCACTCAAAACCCGGGTTTCTTCGAACGTCTGCTCGGTGCCAAGTCAGCTTTTGACAAGCAAGAACAGAAGACTACTCTGGCCCACGAGATGACTCATGCCCTGCAAGATCAACTGTATGATTTGAAGAAGCTGCAGAAGTTGATCGAGAAAGATGATGATATGACGATGGCGTTTTCGGCGATTGTCGAAGGGGATGCCACCTTGCTGATGATGGCCGAGATGGATGGCGGCGGCAGCGACATTACCGAGTTGGATCCAGAAGTGATTCGATCGACATTTTCGCTGATGAGTTTTATGTTGCCCGTGGCCGGTGGGGCGACCTACCGCAAAGCTCCGCCCATATTTCGCGACTCGCTAATCTTTCCTTACTTCCAGGGCATGGTCTTCGCAGTCAGCGTGACCGGTAAACGCGGTTGGCCCGCGATGCACCAAGCCTACGCGGATTTGCCCACTAGCACCGAACAAATTCTACACCCAGACAAATACAATCTCAGCCCGCGTGATGTACCTCAGCGCGTGATCGTGCCTGAGCTAAACGGTGCCCTGCCGGCGGCCTGGAAACATCTGGGCGGCAACTGCCTGGGCGAGTTTCAAACGAGCATTCTCTTCAAGAAACTACGCTCAGCCAGGCGAGCTTCCGAAGGTTGGGATGGCGATCGGTACGAAGTTTTTCAAAAAGATGATGGTCGACTGGCGCTGGTTTGGGTTAGTGTCTGGGACACCGCTCAAGACGCTCAAGAATTTGCCAAGAGTTACAAACAACTCCGGCAACCTGCCAGCTCTGCGGCCAGCCCGAGCGAGACACAAGAAACTGATGTCACCGGCGCAGATTCTGTTGCGGATTCAACTGAACAGCCAAAGAGTGAGACCTCGGCAACCCAGACCGGTGGCGGCGAGATTGTGTTGGGTAGCCAGCTAGTTGTTGAAGTTCATGAGGATCGCGTCTGGGTTATCGAAGGCTTCCACGCCGATGAAACAAAGGCAATTGCAGGGCGACTGCCGGAAACCCGGTACGAGCCCAAACTGTTTCCTGAACATTAATTTAGGTCAAAAACCGGTCAGAATGCTGGCATTTCAGCGTTTCCGGACTTGCAGCGGCCTTCTTTTGCTGCCCAAAATAAAGGGTGAGGCACAAAAGCGCGTGCCCGAAAGAAAGTAGAACGGCTCTCCAGGGCCGTTCAAACAAGAAAGTAGAACGGCTCTCCAGGGCCGTTCAAACAAGAAAGTAGAACGGCTCTCCAGGGCCGTTCAAAAACAACAGCGGCCGATCCCGCCTTAAAAAATGAAACAGTAACAGGTAGCTGACGCGCCAGCGGACAGTGAACTGCCTATCGATGACGCGGTCAACCTTATGTGGTCCTGCTAAGCGATAGATCCATCCCACCTTACCACCTTCCTACCTTGCATTGATACGGACTCACCATGCTCACCATTCTCGGTGGTCGTCAGCGATTGTGCGATGGCATTACGCGTCGCAGCTTTCTGAAGATCGGCGGATTGAGCTTTGGCGCAGGCGGATTGGGGCTTGCCAATATCCTTCGCGCACAAGCCGCCAGCGGCAACGCTGGAAGTAGCCACAAAGCCATCATCAATATCTTCTTGGGTGGCGGACCTCCGCACCAAGATATGTGGGAGATCAAGACCGAAGCCCCCAGCGAGATTCGCGGCGAGTTTCGTCCGATCAACACCAGCGTGCCCGGCATCCAGATCTGCGAAGTCTTTCCGCAACTGGCGCAGCTGATGCACAAGTCGGTCGTTATTCGTTCCGTGGTTGGGTGCAAAGATCGACACGAGTCCTTCCAGTGCATGAGCGGCTGGTTCCCCGATGACCTGCGGGCCGTCGGCGGTCGTCCTTCGATCGGATCAGCCGTATCCAAGCTGTACGGACCGGTCCATCCAGCCGTACCACCCTTTGTAGGCTTGGCTGATAAGACGCAGCACATGCCCTGGTCGGAATCAGGTCAACCAGGGTTCCTGGGCGCAGCCTATTCGCCCTTCAAGCCCGACGGACCTGGCATGGATAACATGAAGCTCAACGGTATCTCGCTGGATCGATTGCAAGATCGCAAGCAGTTACTATCTAGTCTTGATAACTTGAAGCGTGACATCGACAATACGGGTTCGATGGAAGGCCTCGATGTCTTCGGCCAGCAAGCACTCGATGTGCTGACCAGCAGCAAACTGCTGGATGCCTTGGACCTCTCTAAAGAAGACCCCAAAATTGTCGAACGTTACGGCGATGGCAAACCTTACAAGTATCAGTACGACGGCGCTCCGACCTGTAACGACCATCTTTTGATCGCTCGACGTCTGATCGAAGCCGGCGTGCGGGTAGTCAGTCTGAGCTATGGTCGTTGGGATAGTCATGGTCAGAATTTCGATTTGGTGCGCGACCACGGTGGCAAACTGGATCAATGTTTGAGCGCCTTGATCGAGGACCTCGACTCGCGCGGCATGCTCGATGATGTCTCGATTGTCGTGTGGGGTGAGTTCGGACGAACTCCGAAAATCAACAACGGCGCCGGTCGCGATCACTGGTCCAAAGTCAGCTGTGCTTTTATGGCGGGTGGCGGTATTCGTGCCGGCCAGGCCATTGGAGCGACCAATCGACTCGGTGAATACGCCGTTGAACGTCCGGTACGTCAACAAGAAATCATTGCGACTCTGTACAACAATCTCGGCATTGATGTGGCTACCACCACGCTGCCCGATCCTGTAGGCAGACCGCAGTATTTGATTGAAGACGTGCCGATTGCTGAATTGATTTAGGTTAGGCTCGCTGTTGACTGCCCTGCCATTCCCACCGTTTGCTTCCCGCTCGCTTCTACAACAAATTTCCCGCCAGTGATTGTACGGTTCCTTATGCCACGACGATTTGCTTCGACATGGAATGTTTGCCTGACCCTGGCCATGCTGGTACCAGCTTGCAGCGCCTACGCTGTCGAGCCGACCAAGAGTGTGCCCACGTTGGGTATCGCGACTGAACTATTGGGTTCGGTCAAGGAACTGCGCATCGAGAATACGGTGGCAGGCGAAGGTGGCGTACCCACCATTGTCTTATCAGGCAGCGACGCGCGAGCCCAGTTGTTGATCACGGGAATAGTGCAAGGCGCCGCAGACAAGCGATCGGAAGTCGATGTTACTCGCCAAGTGGCTTTCTCGGCCGCTCCGGCAGGTGTTCTCGATATCTCGAGCGATGGTCTGATGAAGCCGCTGGCGGGCGGCCAAGTGACCCTGAACGTGAGCTTGCCCAATGGCGTGGCCGGTAACGTTGCGGTAGTTGTCAAAGGCTTTGATGATCATCCAACTGTAAACTTTCCGAATCAGATCATTCCGATCTTTACCAAGTACGGCTGCAATGGCGGTGGATGCCATGGCAAAGCGGCTGGTCAAAACGGCTTCAAACTTTCCCTCTTGGGCTTCGAACCCAAAGAAGACTTTGAACACCTGGTGGTTGAATCGCGCGGCCGCCGCCTGTTCCCCGCCGCCCCCGAGCGTAGCTTGCTATTGACCAAAGCCATAAACGAAGTCCCACACGGTGGTGGTCAGCGAATTGAAAAAGATTCGCACGAGTATCGTCTGCTGTCGCGCTGGATTGCCCAAGGCATGCCATATGGCAGCGACAAAGATCCTGTGCTGGCATCGATTACCATCAATCCCACCCAGCGACTATTGGCCAAGCAGGCTTCGCAACAGTTAGCAGTGATCGCTACATACTCCGATGGCTCGACGGAAGATATCACGCGCACGGTTCAATATGAATCGAACAACATGGACATGGCCAATGTCACGCCCACTGGCTTGGTTACCTCATCCACCGGCGCTGGCGATGTGGCCGTGATGGCTCGCTATCAAGGTCGTGTAGCAGTCTTCCGAGCTAGTTTGCCGCAAGGGGCTGAGATCGCCCAGTGGCCGACACCGCACAACTACGTGGACGAACCCGTGTTGGCCAAGCTGAAGACGCTCGGCATACCCATGACGCCACTGTGCAGCGACACCGATTTTCTACGGCGCGTAACGGTGGATATCACCGGACGCTTGCCGACCTTAGAAGAGACACGCACTTTTATTGACGATCCCGCGACCGACAAACGTGCCAAGCTAGTGGATCGTTTGTTGGATTCCCCGGACTACGCCGAGCATTTCGCGCTCAAGTGGAATGCCATTCTGCGCAATCGCCGCATCAGCCCTGGTCATCAAGTCGGTAGCTTTGCATTCCATCAGTGGATTCGAGAGAGCTTCGAACAGAACAAGCCGTATGACCAGTTTGTGCGCGAGATCATCACTGCTTCGGGCAGTCCCGAAACCAATCCTCCAGTGGCCTGGTATCGCGAAGTTGCCAATACTGAAGCCCGCACCGAAGACGCCGCACAGTTGTTCCTCGGTCAGCGTTTGCAATGTGCACGCTGCCATCATCATCCGTTCGAGAAATGGGCGCAAGATGATTACTATCACTTCGCCGCCTTCTTCGCCAACGTCGCCACCAAACCAGGTTCGACACCGGAGCAACCGGTATTTGTCAGTCGCGGCGGTTCGCCTCGCGCTAGTAATCCCAAGAATGGTAAAGCTCTTGAACCGGCTGGACTGGATGCCGAGCCTTTGACTGGAGAGGTGCAAGGCGATCCACGAGTGAAGCTGGCTGACTGGATGACCAGTCCTGACAATCCATTCCTGTCGCGCATGTACGTCAACCGCATGTGGAAGCACTTTTTTGCGCGGGCGCTGGTTGAACCCGAAGACGACATGCGCGTCACCAACCCAGCCTCCAATGAAGAACTGTTTGATGCGCTCGCCAAACATTTCGTTGAATCCAAGTTTGATATGAAGGGTCTGCTGCGCGATATTTGCAACTCGCGCACCTATCAATCGGCTTCGGATGTGGGCGAACAGAACGCCTCGGATCAAACGGCATACTCTCGTTATTATCCCAAGCGTCTAACGGCCGAAGTTTTGTTGGATGCCATCGATCGAGTCTCGGGCACCACGACCGGCTTTGCCGGTATGCCTTCAGGCACACGCGCCGTTAGTTTACCGGACACCGGTTTCAACTCGTACTTTTTGACTGTCTTTGGACGACCTGAGTCGACCACTGCATGTGAATGCGAGCGCGTGCAGACCGCCAATCTTGCACAGAGTTTGCACTTGCTCAATTCGAAAGAGGTCCAAGCCAAGTTAGCGGACGACAAAGGTCGAGCGGCAATGTTAGCAGCAGAGACCAGTCGTACGGCTGCGGAAAAAGTTGAAGAGCTGTATCTGCTGGCCATGTCGCGTAGGCCTACAGCCGAAGAGACCCACACTGCAATCGCATATCTTGAAAAGAAGAAAGACAACCCCCGCGCCGCCTTCGAAGACCTGATCTGGGCAGTGATTAACAGCAAAGAGTTCTTGTTCAATCATTAGTGCAGTAGAGCAGCTGTCCCCAGCTGCTCAGCACCCTCTAACCAAAGATTCTTCACACCGCCTGTCCGCGATGGTGATCGTGAAAGCTGTAGAGCAGCTGTCCCCAGCTGCTCAGCACCCTTTAACCAAAGTGTCTTCACACCGCCTGTCCTCGATGTAGAGCAGCTGTCACAGCAGCTCCGAACCCTCTAACCACAGTGTCTTCACACCCAATGTCGGTGATGGCGACTGTGCAAGATGAATAGGACTCTCGGTCGGATGAGATAACGGTTAGTGGGTTCCAAGCGGCTGGGGACAGCCGCTCTACAACGTCGAGACAACGGTTAGAGGGTTCCAAGCGGCTGGGGACAGCCGCTCTACAACTGCCCCTTGCCTGTTTAATTTGCATGCCCAGCTGACTATAATTCAGGTACTACTCACCCGCCGCTACGTGCGTCGGTACTCCCGCCTTTAACATCCTGCCTGATCCAATGTTGTATGGAATGAAATTCGGCCGCTGGCTGTGCGCGGCGATCTTGGCTATTGGCCTGGGCGACTTCGCACTTGGCCAGCTACCAGTTACCCAACTTCGCACGCTGTATCCACCAGCCGCACAGATCGGCGCGACGACATCGGTCGAAGTGCTCGGTTCGGCTCCGCTGGAGGATGTCGAGCGGTTGGTGTTTTCTAATCCTGGCCTGAGCGCCAACCTGGTGGCTGGTGAAAGCCAACCGATCACGGGTGAAACTCAACCGGCCTACGGCAAATTCACGCTCAGCGTGGCCAGCGATTTGGCACCGGGCTTCTATGAGGCTTGGGCGATTGGCCGTCATGGGGCTTCGTTTCCTAGAGTCTTTTGGGCTGCTCCCAAACCAATTGTGGTTGCGCCGCAGCCCGCCAATGAAGCGGGACCCTATCCGGCTTTGGCCCTCGATAGCATCGTCGTCGATCGTTATGCGGCGGCAAGGGTGCAACGTTACGAATTGCCACTGACAGCCGGCCAACGCGTGCGTGTGAACGTACTGGATGCCAGGCTGGATTCGCGTGCTCTATCGAACCTGCGTGTCTTGGCACCAAGCGGACGCTTGATCGCTACTGCACGCAGCGAAGGTACTAGCGGAGCGTTTGCCGAGATCGTGGCAGAAGTGAATGGCAACTATCGTATTGAACTGCGCGATGCAGTCTATCGTGGAGGCGACGAATTCTTTTATGCAGTGTTCGTCGAACCGGCCGAGTCGCGCATGGTCGAGCCTGCCAAAGCGGAGTGGAGCGAACGCGCTCAGTTGCTCAGCGCCATGAAGCCACCAGCTGGCCAACTGACACCTGCGCAGAGTCTAGCTGCGGCCGCGCTCGGTCGCTGGCTGGCTGCCGAAAGCAATTTCTATTCATTATCCGCGCCGCGTGCGGAACCACTCGAGGTTACGTTGCCCTGTATTGTGCATGGATCCTTCAGCGCTTCACCAGCGGGCGAATCATTTCAGTTCAGCGCCAAGAAGGGCGAAGTCTATTGGTTCGATGTGGCTTCCGACAGTCTAGGTGAAAGCACTGATCCGATTTTGAGCATATGGAAAGTGACGCCAGGTGAGGGCGCTCCGCAACTGAGTCGACTGATCGAACAAGATGATGTGCCTGCCAACGGTACTCCGCCTTTTCGCATCGCACGCCGCGATCCTTCGCAGCGCTGGGACGCACCGGAAGATGCTGTCTATCGTGTGCAAGTACGTGATCAACTGGCAACCTCGAGCGCTACGGCTAGCAAGAAATACATCTTGGCTGTGCGCAAGCCACAACCGGCCCTCGATTTGTTGGCCGCTTGGGCTTATCCCATCAACACTGCACCTGCCTCCCGGCCGATCGGTAACAACTTACTGATCGGCGGTTCGGTGGCAATTCGCGTCATCGCGGTGCGGAGCGACGGCCTGGCAGGACCCATCGAAGTATCATGCGAAGGCTTACCGGCCGGCGTGATCGCTCCCCCGATCATCATTCCGGCTGATCGCGATGAAGGTCATCTGATCCTTTCGTGTCCCGCGCAAACACCTAACGCAGCTGTGCCACTAAAGATTGTCGGCAAAGTACTAAATGAAGCCAACCCACTGCAAGTCGAAGCCCTGTCGGCAGCACTGACGTGGGAGGCTATTCCAAGTTGGAATACGATTACTGGCCGGGTCAGCGGGCAATTGATGTTGTTCGTCAATGACAAGGATAGCGTACCAGTGACCTATCAAGTGGGGACTGATGCGCCGTTGGTCATGGCGCGCGGCGGCAAGCTTCCAATTCCTATAACCGTTACTCGTAGACCGGGCGGCGCGGATAAAGCTGTCTTACGTGCGCAAGGTTTACCGCCCAAGTGTACCTTGGCCGATGTCACGATCGAAGGCAACGTCAATGAATCCAAACCCGAGATGGTCATCGCCGCTGACGCACCACTCGGACAGTGGAGTGTCTGGTTCCAGACCGAAACGAAAGTAAAATTCCGCAACAACCCTCAAGCCCTCGAGCGGGCGGAAGCGACCAAAGCAGCCTTGGAGAAAGTCCAAGCCGATCCGGCGCGGGCAGCGGAGAAAGACGCTGTAGCCGCCGCGCTGAAGACGGTTACCGATCGCGTCACGCAACTGAAAGATCAAACCGGCGAGAAGGATATCGCCGTGTTCCTGCCTACCAATTCATTGCGCGTGGTCATTGTGGATGCACCGCTGGAACCGACCGCTGCCTGGCGCATCGAAGCCAAACGCGGTACCGAGTCTGATCACGTCCTGGCGATCAAGCGACTGTTTGGACTCGATTCGCCAATCGACATAAAACTCGAACCAGCTTCGGCCGGAGTGGAACTGGCCGCTCCGCCAATAGCCACCGGCATGGATCAAACACTATCTCACATGAAACTGGCCGCCGACGCCGCCATTGGCGAGCGCCCGTTGACATTGAAGGTCAGTTACAAATTCAACAACCAAGATCTAAGCGCCAACCTACCGTTGGTATTGGTGATAACGGAATAGAATTATGAAAACCATCTCAACCACCACGCGAATAACCGCGGTCACCAAGATAGTGGCCGCCGTTGTGTTCTCGTCAACGTTCTTTAATTCATCAGCTTCTGCAGCTGATTACGCCAAGGACATCGCGCCGCTGTGGAAACGCAGTTGTGTGGCTTGTCACAATGGCAAGAAAGCTGAAGGCGGGCTGAACCTGGAATCCGCAGCCTTACTCTTGAAAGGCAGTGACAGTGGACAAGCTGTCATGGCTGGCAAAAGCGCCGAGAGCGAACTGCTGAAACGCATTCTGGCAACGGATGATTCGGCGATGCCACCCAAGGACAACTCGGCGGGTGCTACACCGTTGACACCTGCGGAGATTGAGTTGGTTAAACAGTGGATCGATGCCGGCGCGATGCCTGGTGACGATAACATGTTGGAAACCATTGCCTGGCAACCTGTCCCGGGCAGCTTCCAACCTATTTATGCCGTCGACGCCTCCATCGATGGACAGTTCGTGGCGACGGGGCGTGGCAATCAAGTCATCGTTCACAATTGGCCAATGCAAGCCAACGCGACCACTGCCATTGCCTTGGTTGATCCACAAACTGTTTCCAGTGGTGGCCTGCCGACAGCTCACTTAGACCTGGTGCAATCAGTGGGTTTTAGCCCCGATGCCAGCACCTTGGCTACTGGTGGTTATCGGTGCGTCAAGATTTGGAAACGCGATGTCTCTCCAACGGCCTTGGTGGGCCTCAAGGGTACGACCGGTGTGATTGCCAATTCCAACCATGGTCAACTGCTGGCCATTGCCCGCGATGATAACTCGATTGATATCGTCGAATACAGCACTCGACAAGCTGTGTTGAAATTACCAGCCGCTGCCGGCGCGATTACGGCGATCGAGTGGACATTTGACGATACATCAGTGGTTACTTGCGATGCGGCCAATAATGTGACCAGTTGGCAATTGCCCCCCGCAGGTTCGCCAGCGGGTACTGCGCCTAAAGCCACCACGTTTGCTGCTGGTGCACCTGTCAGTGCGATCGCGGCCTTGGCCTCTGACCGTGTGGCTCTGCAATTGGCTGACGGTCAAGTTCAATTGTTTGTGGCCACAGCGGGCGAGGGCGGTGTGCTGGCGTTTGCCAAAGTCGATTTTGCGGAAGCGATTCCGCCTGCCACGGCGATTGCGGCGATGGCCGGTGACCCAGTGCGATTGTTGGCCGCGCAGGCCGACGGCACGATTCGCGCGATTCATGCCTTGGAAGGCAAAGTTGTGGCGACTTGGAAAAGTCCGGTTGCAGTGACGCGTTTGTCTGTTCATCCCAAAGCGCCGCAGGTTGCTTCGCTGGGTAACGACGGCTCGGTGCGATTGTGGAATGTGGCCGATGGCAAAGAGCTGGCTCAACTTGTTCCAGAAACTTCTATGGGTCGCGATGTAGCTCGCACTCAGCGAGCGGTAGCGCGGCAGACCTCCGAAGTCGAACGCTTGACTGCGGTGATTAAGGAACTTGAAGCAGCGCATGTCAAAGAGCAAGAAGCCGTCAAGAAGGTAACCGAAGAACGTGATAAGGCCACCGCGGCGTTGACCGCCAAGGTTGCCGAATACGATGCTAACACTCAAGGCATCAAAGACAACGAGCAAGGCATCGAAGCTGCCAAGGCGATGATCGCCGAACAAATGAAACGCATTGAAACGTTGACCGCTGATATCGAAGCCAAGAAGAAGAAAGAGCCGGAACTGTTGGCTGCCAAGAACACGGCCATGGAAGGCGTGCAAAAACAAGAGCAAGCTCTGGGCGCCGCGACTGATTCAGCCACTCGAGCTGCGCAGGCCATCCCCGCTCAGCAGGCGGTTATCGAGCAGGGGAAAACTCAATTGACCAGTTTGCAAGCTGGTGCCACTGCGATCGCCGAGCAAGCCAAGGTGGTGCGTGAGGAAGTGCCCGTGGCCTTTAACTTTGATTCTACAGGGCGAGAACTGATCATCGGCCGCAAGCAAGGCGCGATCACGGTCGTTAACGTGGCCGCTGGCCAGGTCTCGATGGAACTGAAGTATGCTCCCAATTTGGTTTCGGCCATTGGGAACGGGCGCACCTTGATGGCTGCTTCCAGCGGTACATTGCTAAGCGTATGGAACAGCGACTCGAATTGGATCTTGCAGCGGACCATTGGTAGCGAAACCGATCCCACGTCACCGCTGAGCGATCGAGTTACGTCACTCGCCTATTCGCCCGATGGTCAAACACTAGCCGTCGGCAGTGGACCAGCCAGTCGCTTTGGGGATGTCAAACTGTATCGCGTTACGGATGGTTCGCTGATTAAAGATCTGGGCGAAGTTCACAGCGATACGGTGCTCGACATGGCCTTCTCGCCCAGCGGCGAAGAGCTAGCTACGTGTGGTGCTGATAAACTAGTGCGTGTGTTTAATGCCTCGACAGGCAAGCAGCGACTGTCGCTGGAAGGTCACACACATCACGTGTTGTCGGTCGCCTGGCAAGACAGTGGCAACATCCTGGCATCGGCCAGTGCTGATGGCACGGTCAAAGTGTGGAGCACCATCACCGGTGAACAACAACGAACCGTGGCCGGCTTCTCCAAAGAGATCACCAGTCTTTCGTACGTTGGCCAAACCAGTCAGTTCTTGGCCGCCTGCGCCGACAACTCGCTAAGACTGGTCGAAGGCAACAACGGTCAAACGGTCCGCAACTTCGGCGGCTCGACCAGTGCCCTCTATGCACTCTGCCTCACGCCAGACAACAAACAAGTCATGGCCGGCGGACAAGACGGCAAGCTGATTATCTGGACTGTCGAGAACGCTCAAGTAGTCAAGCAATTGGACTAACTGTGGCTGGCTGTGGCATAGGCTTCCAGCCTGTTTGTGGCATAGGCTTCCAGCCTGTGTACATCGTTTAACCCGTAGCCGCCAGGCGAGGCGCACCCGGTGTAGCGACTAACCATTGCAACGCACGAATAGCCAGGTTTGGTTAGCGGGTTCGCCTCGCCTGGCGGCTACGGGTTAAACGACTGGCGCCAGGCGAGGTGCACCCGGTGTAGCGACTAACCATTGCACTGTGGCATAGGCTTCCAGCCTGTGTGCATCGTTTAACCCGTAGCCGTCAGGCGAGGCGCACCCAGTGTGGCGACTAACCACTGCAACGCACGAACAGCCAGGTTTGGTTAGCGGGTTCGCCTCGCCTGGCGGCTACGGGTTAAACGACTGGCGTCAGGCGAGGCGCACCCAGTGTAGCGACTAACCATTGCACTGTGGCATAGGCTTCCAGCCTGTGTGCATCGTTTAACCCGTAGCCGTCAGGCGAGGCGCACCCGGTGTAGCGACTAACCATTGCAACGCACGAATAGCCAGGTTTGGTTAGCGGGTTCGCCTCGCCTGGCGGCTACGGGTTAAACGACTGGCGCCAGGCAAGGCGCACCCAGTGTAGCGACTAACCATTGCACTGTGGCATAGGCTTCCAGCCTGTGTGCATCGTTTAACCCGTAGCCGCCAGGCGAGGTGCACCCAGTGTGGCGACTAACCATTGCACTGTGGCATAGGCTTCCAGCCTGTGTGCATCGTTTAACCCGTAGCCGTCAGGCGAGGCGCACCCAGTGTAGCGACTAACCATTGCAACGCACGAACAGCCAGGTTTGGTTAGCGGGTTCGCCTCGCCTGGCGGCTACGGGTTAAACGACTGGCGTCAGGCGAGGCGCACCCGGTGTAGCGACTAACCATTGCAACGCATGAACAGCCAGGTTTGGTTAGCGGGTTCACCTCGCCTGGCGGCTACGGGTTAAACGAATGGCGCCAGGCGAGGTGCACCCAGTGTAGCGACTAACCACCCCAACGCACGAACAGCCAGGTTTGGTTAGCGGGTTCACCTCGCCTGGCGGCTACGGGTTAAACGACTGGCGTCAGGCGAGGTGCACCCAGTGTAGCGACTAACCATTGCAACGCACGAACAGCCAGGTTTGGTTAGCGGGTTCGCCTCGCCTGGCGGCTACGGGTTAAACGATTGTGTCGAGTGTCGTTATTGACGCAAGCTCTTTTGGAGACCGGACAATAGTCTTTCGACTTGGCGATGACCCGGCTCATCGCTGGTAACTACTAAGACGTTGCCAATCAACTGACACTCTTCGCACAGCCCTTGAACGCCGGAAACGATGTCTTCTGTATGTAAGTTGTTCGGCAAAACTTGCTTCAAGTCGTACATGCGCATGGTCGGCACAGGATTCTCGGTAATGATCACATAGCGCGGATGGACTTCGTAACTTAGCAACAGCGGCTCCAAAATCAAATCAAGTGCGTCGCGCAAAGTCACATCCGGTAGCGAGATACTGATTGGTTTGTCGATCAGTTCTTCTTTGTTATGCGGGTGGAAATAAAAGCCAATGCCATGCTTGTCCCCCAATTCGTGCAGAACTTGCTGCAGTGGCGTGCCTACGAAGTCCAACTCGGTCGCTTCGTTGAGCACATTGCGGAGCTTCGCTTCTCTTTCCAGTTCCTGGCGTGCATCCACCAGCCAGTCTCCCGATCCAACGGACGTGCGACCAGCCGCGGGCTGAATGTTGCCGCTAGCCCCACCGCCTGCTGCTATACCGAAGCCGCTGCCTTCTGCCATCATACCTTCGCCACCGCCCTCACCCATGCCCGAAGCGCCGCTGGCGCCCTCAAGAAATGAATCGCTTGCACCGGACCCGCCAAACGGATCGCTCTTATCCGCTACTTGCAATTCGCTCGTCGGCTCATTCTCACTGGCCGGCACTGCGACCACTTCCGTTGGCGTCGCCGCTTGACCACCACGCTTTTGGCCAACTCCCTGAGCGGCGACGGCGAGAATGGATAGAGTTGCCGTAGTAATCATCAGCGTAACCCAAAAGCCGGTCGATTTTGCGATGGATGTCGTGACCATCAGTCTTTCTCCTTCGATGAGTGTTTGTAGATAAGGATCGATTACCAAGTGTGGTTGATTCACACGGTCGAGATGAGATTGCGAAAACGTGTCTTGGCAGGCCGAGGCGAATTGCTCCAGTTCATTTTGGTGGCGCATCCAATCGATGCCGGCAGCGCAAACCGACAAGCTTGCACCGCGCGTTGCCAGGCGACTGCGCAACATCTGTCGGCCGCGCCTGATGCGACCTTCGACTGCGGCGATCGACAAATCCATGCGGTCAGCGATTTGTCGAGCCGTCAATCCCAGGATGTAGAACTCAAAGAGCGGTTCGCGCATTGCGTCGGGCAGCTGCTGCAATTCACGGTCGAGATTGCCCAGTTCAATTTGTCGAACCAATCGGGCAATAGGATCCTCCGTAGACTGTTCATCTACCATTTCGACCGAGTCCACGCTGGTAGATTGACGCCGTGATTTTGAACGTACTCGGCACGCGGTACGATAGGCGACACCGTATAACCATGCCGCCACCGAACACCGCGAACGAATTTTTTTGGCCGACTGCATAAATATCAACCAAGTCGCTTGAAAGGCATCCTCGGCATCTTGCCTATGACTGACCACGCGTTTGATGACGCCGGCCACCATTGGGCCATAGCGATCCATCAAAGCCATCAGTGCCTGAGGCTGTCCGGCTAGCGCGTACAAGTCCACCAACTCGGCATCGTTCTGCAAGCTGGCCTGGTACTCCGGGTCGGTCAATTGCTTCAGGTGGTTATCAGCCGCAGGCCGTATTCGGTTGGTGCTCATGAGAGAATAGTGCAACGAGAATGAGTTTCCGGGCGCGATTTGTTCAACCCGGCAACGCAGGCCAAACAGACCCAGTCTAGCCACTGGTCATTCGGGTGGGCACCGGTATTCTCTGCGATCCTCTGCGTCTCAGCGTTTTCAACAGAGAACCCGCTAACCGCCTTCCAATCCTGCGAGACTCAGAACCAAAAGGTCGCCACGAGGACACAGGCGTGTGCCATCGGTTAAAATGTGGGACGAGGTACCCACGCCATGTATCGACCTGATCTACCTGACTTCGGCGCGTTTTTGTCTTGGCCTGAACCGGGCACGGCTTGGATTCATCCCGACGATGTTCCATTGGTGACCGAGTTGGTGCCGAGCCGCCGGGTGTTTTGCCGCACCGCGTTTGATGGCACGTTTTACAGCCTGGCATATGGCGCGACTCAATTTCGCGTCAAGCCGACGCTGTGGACCTCTCTGCCGAAAGCGGACGTTTTGCCCGGTGATCGCGTGGAAGTGCTTAGCCATTTTGGTCAGTATGATCCAGGCTTGGCTACGGTGGTCGATGTCTTGTGCAACAAGGTCGGCGACGGCTTTGTATACATGCTGCGACGCGGGCAAATGACAATCCCGCAAGAATTTTCTCGGGGGCATTTTCGGTTACTTACCCTCCGCTATCGGCTACGCAGCGGCTATTATAGTCATCAGCCGCCGAAGTTCGTTCCGCCCGACGACCTCCAGTTGTTAAATGTCGGCGAACTGATTGGTTGACGATTGATCCCACCCTTATCCCACCTCGAGAACTATGTTGCGACTGAAATACTCGGCTTGTCTCGTGCTCGTGTTGACCTCCATGTCCGGTGCCCTTGCCAGTGATCGCGGTGCCGATGAACCCAAGACACCTGCAGAAATCTATGGCCAAGGGGTGCGCGAAACGCCCAAGCTTACCCCTGAACAAGAGCAAGCGGGCTTTCATCTGCCCACCGGTTTCGTGGCCGAACTGGTCGCCTCGGAACCGCAAATCTCCAAGCCACTCAATATGGCGTTCGATGCGCGGGGACGTTTGTGGATTACCGATACCATCGAATACCCCTATCCTGCGCCCGCCGATCGCGCTCCACGCGACTCGATAAAGGTTTTGGAAGACAAAGACCACAACGGTAGTTACGAAACGGTCACCACCTTTGCCGATGGGCTCAATATTCCTATTGGCATCTTGCCTGTCGACAAAGGCGTCATCTGTTTCAGCATCCCCAATCTCATGCTGCTGACGGATAACGATGGTGACGGGAAATGCGACGATCGCCAAGTGCTGCTGGGACCCTTCGATACGACCCGCGACACGCACGGCATGATCAACGCGCTGCGTCGTGGCCAAGATGGTTGGATATACGCCTGCCATGGCTTCAACAATCAATCGCATGTCAAAGCCGCCGATGGTTCCGAGATCCATCTCATATCCGGCAACACCTTTCGCTTTCGTGAAGATGGCTCGCACGTCGAGCAGTTTACGACTGGCCAGGTGAATCCTTTCGGGATGACTTGCGACGAGTACGGCAATTGGTACACCGCTGACTGTCACAGCAAACCGGTAACGATGCTCGTGCCCGGTGGTTTCTATGAGAGTTTTGGTCGGCCGCATGATGGACTCGGCTTTGTGCCCGCGGTCATGGACCATTTGCATGGCAGCACCGCGATTTGCGGTATTAGCTACTACATGGCCGATCAGTATCCCGCAGAATTCCGCCGCAAGTTCTACTCGGGCAATGTGATGACCAGCCGCATCAATTGCAATCGCTTTGAAATGGATCGCGATCGCATTCGCCTGGTCGAAGAACCCGACTTCATGACCAGCGAAGATCCCTGGTTCCGACCAGTGGATATACAGCTGGGGGCCGATGGTGCGCTGTACGTGGCAGATTTCTATAACAAGATTATTGGACACTACGAAGTGCGGCTGGATCACCCGGAGCGCGATCGCGATAGTGGCCGCATCTGGCGAATCGTCTATCGTGGCGACAAGCCAAGCAGCCAACTGGGCAGCAACCGTGTTCAAGGACCAAAGGTCCTTTCGAAAGAACACATCGCTCAACTAGCCAGCCCCAACGCGACCACGCGCGAGTTCGCCTTGCAGCAACTGGCCGACGCCAAAGTAGGTCCGCAGCCATTGATCAAGCTGCTCGAATCTCATGACGCTAATCAACAGATTGCAGCCATGTGGGCCCTGCATCGGGCCGGTCATGATTCGCTGCCTGCCTTAGCTGCCAAAGCCCGCGATAAGAATGCGGAAGTTGCAGTGGCGGCGTTCAAGGTATGGACCGATTTGCCGCGTGGCAGTGGCCATGATCCAGCGCTACTTGAATCCGCTCGCGCAGCCTTGACCAGCGATAATCCGCATCTTGCAATTGCGGCGGCCAGCGCACTGGCTGAACATGGAGGCGAGCTTGAAGTGGTTGCCATGCTGGACCAAGTCGCCCAACGGGCTACCGATGTGGCCATCGTTCCGCATGCCATGCGCATCGCCGTGAAGCAAATTCTCAGCACTCCGAAGGTTGCCGATAGCATTCTCGCCCAGGCTAAAGAGCTAAAGGGCAATCAGCGCCAGGTGTTTGCCGCGATTCTACCGGCTGTGAACACACCTGCGGCCGCTTCAACCATGCTCGATTTGGTCATTGCCGATAAAACTGGATTGGCCGACCTGCGCGGTCCGGCTTTGCAACTCGCTTGCAAACATATGAAGCCAGAGTTTGCTGACCAGGTTCTGCAATTGATCCGCGGTTTGCCTGCCTCGGATGATTCAATGACCAGCTTACTCGATGGTGCCCTCGATCAACAAACTACGTTCGGTCTTGAAGCGTTGGCGACGCTACGAGCCGATCGCCAACCGGTGCCCAAGCCACTGCTAGAGTTAATCGATGCCAAGCTGGTCAAGGTTGCCGATGCTATCGCCGCAAAACTGTCGGAGACGGGTGCAGTCAAGCCGCTGGATTGGCAAAGCAGTGATGGACGCAAGTGGAATAGCGAACAGCGCCAGCGCTCGGGCAGTGGCCAGCCGACCAAAGTCATTTCCAGTTTAACGCTAGGTGAAGCCTACACCGGTACCTTCTCGACAGCCACCTTCGATTGTCCGGAGAAGTTAACGTTCTGGCTGTGTGGTCATGATGGGCCGCCGAATATGCCGGCTCCAGGCAAGAACCTGGTGCGATTGGTGCTGGCCAATAGCGGTCAAGCGATCGCGCAAGCCGCACCGCCGCGTCATGATGCCCTCAACGAAATCGTCTGGCAATTGAAAGAACATGTTGGAAAACCGGTACGCCTTGAATGCGTTGATGGCGACGATGGCAATGCGTATGCTTGGCTGGGTGTCGAAGGTTTCTCGTTGCCCGCCCTCAATCCACCGTCAGCCGACGCGGCGATTGCCAAGCTGAGCAGACTGATAGAAGGCACCGGAGCTGATGGCTTGGGAGTGGTCAAGTCGCAACTGCAACAGATCGTCACCGCGCCAGCACTAACGGACGAAGGTCGTGCTCGGTTGGTATCTTCGATCAATGCCGCGCGGGGTAATGGACTAGGCAAGCTGTTGGCCGACGCGGCTGTGCAACGCGGGCAATCTTCAGCGGTAACGCCGCAACTGGCCCTTGGCAGTGGTGATGAATTCAACAAAGCCTGTAAGGACCTGGCCACCGAAATCGCTTCGCGCTTGACGTTGCCACAGCAGTCCATCATGGTTCGCGGTTTGATTGGCAGTACCGATGGTCGACGATTGCTTCTGGAGTTGGTCGATGAGGGTCGCGTTTCGCCCCAGAGCTTGCGAACGGTAAAAGAAGTTCTGACTGCGACCAAGGACGATCGCGATGCCATGCGTTTGGTTGAACTGAGCGAAGCGGCCAGCGCTGCCCCGAGTGACGCTGAGCAAGCCATCGTCAATCGTGTCGCAGCTTTCAAACTGCTGACTGGTGATTTCGACAAAGGCAAAGTGATCTACGAAAAGAATTGTGCCAACTGCCACAAACTGCGCGGAGTGGGACAATTGGTGGGACCGCAACTGGATGGCACGGTTGCCCGTGGTCCCGAACGGCTGGCCGAGGACATTCTGTTGCCCAATCGCAACGTTGACAAAGCCTTCCGCATGACCTCGCTGCTCATGGACGACGATCGCGTGGTGGTGGGACTGGTGCGCGAAACCGCCACTGGCGAAATGCAACTGGTAGGAACCGATGGCAAAACGCAGAACATCGACAAAGATCAAATCGCCACGCGCAAAGACACCACGCGCTCGTTAATGCCGGACAACTTTGCCGAGTTGATCAACGATCAAGATCTGAGCCACCTGTTGCAATTCATTACGCAACACTAGGCGGAAGATTTACGATTTTCGATTTTACGATTTACGATTGAAGATTGAAGATTGAAGATTGAAGTTTGAAGTTTGAAGTTTGAAACTGAAGTGTGAAAATATGTGTCTTCGCCTGGCCGCTCTTCTTCTCATGTGTTCGTCCGTTTGCGCAGCTGACGATTTCCCCAAAGTTTTCAATACCGAAGCGGCGGGGCAGCATCCACCGACACCCGAAGAGATGGTCAAGCTGATTGACCTGCCCGAAGGTTTTCAAGCAACGCTTTTCGCCGGCGAGCCCGATGTTCAGCAGCCGATCTGCATGGACTTTGACGATCGCGGCCGTTTGTGGATTGCGGAAAACTACACCTACAGCGGTGGTCCGTATGAAACCAAACTTCGTGATCGCATCATCATCCTGGAAGACTCCGATGGTGATGGGCGACACGACTCACGCAAAGTGTTTTGGGATCGCGGCTTTATGTTGACCAGCCTCACTTGGGGTTTCGGTGGGCTGTGGATTCTACATGACGGTACGTTGTCGTTCATTGCCGATCGCAATGGCGATGATGTACCCGATGGCGAACCCGAGATTGTGCTGGACGGCTGGAGCAAAGATTGTGGTCACAACTTCGTCAGCGGGCTAACGTGGGGACCCGATGGCTGGCTGTATGGTCGGCATGGAATTGTGGATACCTCTTATCCGGGTGTACCGGGCACGCCGCTCGAAGCTCGCGTCAAGATGAACTGTGGCATTTGGCGGTATCATCCTACGCGCAAACTTGTCGAAGTTGTGTGCAATGGTACGACCAACCCATGGGGACTGGACTACAACGCAGCGGGCCAGTTCTTTATGACCAACAATGTGCAAGGGCATCTCTGGCACGTGATCCCTGGTGCGCATTATCAACGCATGTACGGTCAAGACTTCAATCCACACGCGTATGAGTTGATGGATATGACGGCCGACCATTATCACTGGGACACCAAGACGAAGTGGATGGAGAGTCGCGATGGCGTAGCCAACGACTTAGGTGGCGGTCACTCGCACGTCGGTGGCATGATCTACCAAGGCGATAACTTTCCCGCCAAGTACCATGATCAGATCTTCATGTGCAATACACACGGTCGCCGGGTTAACATCAACCGGCTCGATCGCGAGGGCAGTGGCTACGTTGGTCGCCGCGAACCGGATTTCCTGATCGTCAAGAACAATTGGTTTCGCGGCGTCGATATTAAACTCGGTCCCGAAGGGGCCATGTATATCTCGGATTGGTCTGATAACGGTGAGTGCCACGATCACGATGGCATCCATCGCACTAGCGGCCGCATCTATCGCATTGCCTACGGTCAACCCAAAAAGACCTCAGATTTTGCCGCGCGAATGAAGAGCACGGATACGTCGAAGTTTGATTGGTGGGGTCGGCACGCTCGACGCTTGCAACAAGAAGCGGTGGCTGCAGGCAGTCCAGCCAATGTGGCCTCAGTAGGTACCGACGGCTCACTAAAGTCCTTGTTATTGCGCGAGACCCTGGGGCTGAACACGCCTGAGTTGATTACGGCCGCGCTCAGTGGATCGGAGTCGATGGCGGTGGCTTATGCCGTGCAATTGGCCACGGCGGACCAAGCCGGTCGAGAACATCACCTGGCAACACTGAAGCTCTTGGCGACGAAGCCACAACCAGCCAACGTGTTGCTGTCGATGGTGTCGTCCTTACAAAAATACGAGGCCGCTGGTCGGTGGCAATTGACGGCTGCGATCTTCAGTTGTCGGGAGAATGCCACTGCAATCGCGAAAGAGAATCAGCTAACGTTGATGACCTGGTACGGCATTGAACCCGTGGTTATCGAGTCCGCGGCCCTCGATACCGTGGCTGGTAATCCGAAGCTACTTCAGTTTGTCGTGCGTCGCCGCGCGCATGAAGTGGATTCGCGACCTGAACTGATTGCCGCCACGCTAGCTTGGATCGCCGAGCGGGCCACCCAGACCAAGAACAGCAGCGAAGCCATCGGCCTGGTCGAATCGTTTAAGTGGGGCCTGGCGGGTCGTGCACAGGTCAAAGCACCAGCTCAATGGTCGTCGATCGAAAAGCAACTCAAGGCACTGAACGATCCGCAGCTGACCAATGCCGTCGGAGGACTGGCCGTGCTCTTCGGCGATGGTGCAGCTATGAAGGACCTGCGCAAGTTGGCAGCTGCTGGCGATGCTGATCCGGTGGCGCGCGAGAACGCCGTCCGCGCCTTGGCCCAGGCCAAGGATATGGATTCAGTGCCCATGCTCTTCAACCTGCTGGGTGATCGCGCGATCGTTGATGCGGCCATCGATGCCCTGCGCGCCTTTGATCACCCGGCTACTGCCAAGGAACTGATCAATCGCTTCAGCGGTTTCAGAGATGGCAACAAGCAGCGGGCGTTAGATACTTTGGCCAGCCGCACAACGTATGCCACGGAACTGGTCGGCGCGATCGAAGCCGGAGACATTGATGCCCACGAACTGAGCGCCACTCAAGTTCGACAACTGCTGGCCCTGGGCGATGCGCATATTAAGAGTGTGCTCGATGCCAAGTGGGGCATCGTGCAAGATACTCCGCAAGCGCGTTTGGATGCGATCGAAAAATGGAAGAAACAATTGACGGCTGACTACGTCCAGCAAGGCGACAAGGCTGCCGGTGCCGAACTATTCAAGAAGAACTGCGCCAACTGCCACAAGCTGTACGGCGAAGGCAAGACGGTTGGCCCGGATTTGACCGGCTCCAATCGCAGCAGCTTAGAATATTTGCTCATCAATATGGTTGATCCCAGTGCTGTCGTACCCAAGCAGTTTACGACTTCGGTGATCTTGCTGGATGATAACCGAGTCATTACGGGGGTCGTTGTCTCGCAGACCGATCAAACAATCGCGGTCCAAACTGATAAGGAATTAGTCACCCTGGCCAAAGCGGATGTTCAAACCGTGAAAGATACCGGCAAGTCGCTGATGCCCGAAGGAATTCTTGATACACTCAAGCCGCAAGAAGTCCGTGACCTGATGCGCTTCATCATGCCATAGGAGCTGTGAAAGCATCTGCGTTATATTGCCCACGTATGAGTCTCTTAACTACCTGATGCCGAACCAACGATGAAACCCACCTATCCATTGCCGGAGCCCAAGCTAGTCTGGACGCGATTCTTTGAACTGGTCTGCGTACCGCGACCATCAAAAGAAGAGACGCCGGCCATAGAGTGGTTAAACAAATGGGCCGATGGGTTGGGCTTTACTGCCCAGCGCGATGCGACAGGTAATCTCGTGGTGCATGTCCCGGCCACGGGGCAGTCGGCCAAGCAGCCAGTCATCTTGCAATGCCATGTCGATATCGTTTCGGTGACGGCCAGCGGTGACAATGATGGCGCCGATGCAGCACGCGGGTTGATTCCCACAGTGCGTGGTGATCTCGATCCCAGCCACAGCAAGCGGCTCAAGCCAAACGACGCCGGTGATTGGATCATCGCTCCCTACTCAACACTGGGCGCCGACAATGGATTGGGCGTAGCCATGATGATGGCGCTAGCCGAATCGTCAGATCGTCCCGTGCCCATGCAGTTGCTTTTCACCATCGACGAAGAAGCTGGCATGACAGGCGCGATTGGGCTCGACCCAGTCGCGCTAGGGCTGACCGGCAAACAGCTGATCAATATTGATACCGAAGATGACGACGAGATCACCATCGGCGCAGCCGGTGGACGCGATGCGGTACTGACCTGGCAGGGCCAGTGGGAATCAACCGGAGCCGATGAGTGTTTCAAGATCTCGATCGATGGACTCAAAGGTGGTCACTCGGGCGTCGAGATCAATCAAGGTCGCGCTAACGCCAATCGATTGATGGCTCGCACGCTGCGCGCCATCGTGGCTGACACTGGAGCTCGGCTGGTCGCCCTGCATGGCGGCTCGCGGCGCAATGCGATTCCGGATACTTG
Organism: Rania fehmarnensis; assembly: GCF_056494185.1. Classification (NCBI taxonomy): domain Bacteria; kingdom Pseudomonadati; phylum Planctomycetota; class Planctomycetia; order Pirellulales; family Pirellulaceae; genus Rania; species Rania fehmarnensis. The sequence continues at coordinate 4,915,327 of NZ_CM151398.1, read as the reverse complement.
CCAAGCGACCATCGCTCTACCCTCCGGTCAAGTCGACAAGCTTGCCAAGTTACTCAGCGCCGCAGCTGCGCAATTCGATCAGTTGTATGATGCTCGCGATAACAAAGTCGCGATTGAGTGTGCTAAAGCCGATTCGTCATCCAGCTGTTTCAACGCTCAGAGCACTAGTGACTTTGTTGGCTTGCTGATGGCCATACCGACTGGCATCTGCGAGATGACTCCGGAAATACCGGTACTGGTCGAATCTTCTTGCAACATGGCTATCATCTCGCTCGACAATCAAGCCAATGCGGAAATCATCTGCAGCGTGCGTGGCACCACTAAAGACGCGCTGGAAGATGTCTCCGATTCATTGCGTGGCATCGTGCAGTTGAGCGGCGCTGAAGTCAAGTTTGCTGATGGCTATCCCGGCTGGAAGCCGCATCTCGATTCTCAGTTGCTGAAGATCGCCATCGAAGAGTATCGACGTTTGTTCCAGAGCGAACCCAAAGTGCATGCCGTTCACGCTGGACTGGAATGTGGTCTGCTAATCGAAAAGCTGCCGGGCCTCAGCGCAATCTCGATTGGTCCCACCATCAAAGGCAACCACGCCGTCGGCGAACGAGTCCAAATCAGCTCCGCCGCCAAATCGTACCAATACCTGCAAGCAATCTTGCATTCTTTGTAGCGCTCGTTTAACCCGTAGCCGCAGGTTAGGCAAACGAAGGAGTTCACGTGCCGTGGCGAATCTCTGTCTTAAGCACGCAGACGCTCAGGTAAACGCAGCGTTGGGTTAGAGGGTGCACCTCGCCTGGCGGCAAATCGTTTAACCCGTAGCCGCAGGTTTTGAAGTTGCGCCTTTTTCATGCTAGCAAAAAAACTGCTATTGCAAAAAAAGCGGGTCCATTCCATGAAAAGTTTGTTGAATATCACCAAACATGGAGGAGGACCCGCAATGATTATCGTCGCCGAATCTGCCAAGTCGCTCAAGGGGTATTTGGCTCAATGTAATCTCAAAGAACGCGCATTGATGATGTTCATGCGAATGGTGCTCGCCTTTATTCTGCATCGCGGCCGAATGAGTTGCTCGGCTGCTGCTGGTAGTATTTGCTCCGAGGCAGTTCATCGCGGGGAGGTAACTCGTTTCTTGGCGCAGGCACGTTGGCGGAAATTCGATTTCAATAAAGGTCTGGCCAAGGCACTGCTCGCGAAAGAGTCGAAGCGCGGCAAATTCTTTTTCATTGTGGATGCAACGCAGAAGACGCAGTCTGGTAAGACATCTCAAAACACATACATATGTAGCGCTGGCAATCGCCAACGCAAGAAGAACGGGAATAGTAAAAACAGGAAGCGCGTGAAGACGGATGCTAAATCGATCCACAGCTTCACGTGCGGTGTGCTGATCACTCCCAGTGGCATCCGTGTGCCAAGGCAAATGCCCCACTACACGGAAGAATACAGCGAGCATCGAAAAGTTCCGATGCTGACAACGGCAGAGTGTGCTGCGGAAATGATCCGCACGCTCCCATTGCCAGATGATGCGGAAGTAGTGGTGATAGGCGATACGGCCTATGAATCTCAGGTTGTACGCGAAGCTTGTGAGGAAAAAGGATACACATGGATCTTTCCGGCTAATTCGGAAAGAGTTTATCAAGGCACCAAGGGCAACCGCCCCAAATTGCGGTCTCGTTTAAAGGATTGGACGAGTTTGTCGCTCAAGCGAACCAGGCTTCACGCGAGTACGGGCAAGTACGCCTCTTACCGGCGGCTTTCCAAGTATCGTATTGGGCCGAAAACGAAACATCGCGATTACTATACGCACAAGGAAAAAGCAGAGGTACGGAACGTCGGTTCAGTGCTACTGATTTTTTCGACAACGAAATCCAATCTAGTGAAGGCGACTTCCGACGACGTCAAAATCCTGATGACGAATGCTGTTGATTTGAGTGTGCTTGAAGTGATCGAGATGTACTCGCTCCGCTGGCAAATCGAACTATTCTTCAAAGAACTAAAGTCTACGCTCGGTTTCGATCAGTACTCGTTCAAAGACTTCCGAGCTGTGGAGACTTGGACTGAGTTGGCGATTACTACGGTATTGTTCTTGGAAGATATGCGTATCACAAGAATGAATGACCGTAGGCTCGACGAGGAGAGGCGACGATGGTGGGCCATGCAGCGACTGCATGGACTGTGCTTAGCCTACCGCCAAGAAAGTATGGGCCAAGAACTAAAGTACATCAACGACCGCCTAAAAACTTCTGGAGGCATCAACAAACTCAAACGATTGATGGCTGCAGCACTTCCAACAGAATACAGGATAGCCGTATGATTTAAGCAAAAAAGGCGCAACTTCAAAAGCCGCAGGCGAGGCGCACCCAGTGTAGTGACTCCGGCTACGCAGGGCAGAGTTTGGTTAGAGGGTTCGCCTCGCCTGCGGCTACGGGTTAAACGATTTACCGCAGGCTGGGTGAAGCGATGATTAAGCAGCGCGGCGCGAGTAGGCCTGCTGATAATAAGTCTTAATCGTGTCAACCACGCGCAGTTGTTCTTCGATCTGCAACTCGGGATAAACTGGCAAGTGCAGGATCTCGCGCGAGGCGGACTCGGTGTTTGGCAAGCTGCCTTCGGGATAACCACGTCCGCTGAAACACTTTTGCTGGTGCAGCGGTACAGGATAATAGACTTCGCAGCCAATGCCGTTCTGCTGCAAGTAACTCTTTAGCTGGTCGCGGCCACCATCCAGGACGCGGACGCCGTATTGATTCCAGACGTGATACGCAGCCGGATCGTGATAGGGCAAGCTGAGGCGATCCATTAGTCCAGCGTCGCTGACCAACTCGGTGTAACGCGCGGCGTTTGCCTGGCGTGCGCGAGTATAGCTGTCCAGTTTCTTCAACTTCACACCCAGCACAGCTGCTTGAATTGTGTCCAACCGACTGTTGATACCGACGACCTGATGATAATAGCGCGGCCGCATACCGTGAGCTGCGAACAGACGCAGGCGATCAGCCATGCTCTCGGTGCGAGCTGTCAGCATGCCGCCGTCACCATAGCCCCCCAAATTCTTGGTGGGATAGAAGCTCAAACATCCAATACTTCCCCAGCTACATGCCGGTCGTCCATGATAAGCCGCGCCGATTGCTTGGGCCGCATCTTCGATGATCGGAATATCGTGACGATCAGCTATGCGACACAGCTCATCCATGGCCGCGCATTGCCCAAACAAGTGAACAGGAATGATCGCTCGAGTGCGGCTGGTGATCGCTGCCTCGACTGCTTCGGGCAACATGTTGTATGTCAATGGATCGATATCAACGAAGACCAACTTGCAACCCAGTCGATCAGCGCAACTGGCTGTCGCGAAAAAGGTGAAGCTCGGCACGATCACTTCGTCGCTGGAAGTCAGCTCCAGGGCCATCAAGGCCAGTAGCAAAGCGTCGCTACCTGAGGCGCAGCCAATCGCATGCGGCACGGCACATAGTTTGGCCATGTCTTGCTCGAGTGCGGTAACTTCGGGGCCATGCAAGAATCGGCCGCTATCGACGACCGCTGTGATGGCCGACAGAATCTCATCGCGCAGCTCGCGATTGCCACGATTCACATCCAATAAAGGCACAGGCGCGGGATTGCCTTGGTTCATTTCGATCGTCCTTGATCGGCAAATGTTTCAATCTATGAATTTTCACCCAGTTCGTAGCGGAAGCCGTCAAGGCTTTCGTCCAAGCTTCGTAGCGGAAGCCGTCAAGGCTTTCGTGCTAGCTTGGCAACGCAAGCCATCCAGGCTTTCGCCCTAGCAACCAAAACTGGGCAAATTCTCAATAACTAACTGGCTGGGTACAATAATTAATGCGAGCAATGAACGTCAAGAGAAGTCTCATGCTGGAAATTGCAGGTCATTCCGCATGGTCTCCGCGGCCGCGCGGACGGCTGCTTGCCAATTCAGGCCCGCATTCTCTGGTTTACCATATGCGAATATGATGCCGCGTGAGCTATTGACGATCGCTCCAAGCCCTCGCTGATCAAATCCACCGCGAACTTCCGCCGCACCTCCGCCCTGAGCACCATATCCGGGAATCAGCAACCAAGAGGCTGGCATTTTAGACCGCAGATCGCTCAACTCTTGGGGGTACGTCGCCCCGGTAACTGCCCCAACTATGCCGTAGCCAGATTGACCACTGGTCTCCAACGACAATGACTGGACTACATTAGCCACTCGATCGTAAACGCGACCCTCAACGCACGGCAGATCCTGCAAGAAGCTGCTGCCGGGGTTGGATGTTTTTACTAGTACGAAAATGCCAGTGCCCGTTGATCGCGCTCGTTCAAAGAACGGCTGCAGCGTGTCATCGCCCAAATAGGGATTGACGGTCAGTGCATCACATTGCCAAGGACTGTCCGGCCCCAGCCAGGCTTCGGCATAGCCTTCCGCTGTCGAACCGATGTCGCCGCGCTTGGCATCCATTAAGACCAGCAACCCGAGTTGTCGAGCTTTGGCGATCACTTCTGCCAGGCAATGCATGCCGTGCGGACCAAGCTGTTCGAAGAAAGCCACTTGCGGCTTGACGACTGGTGCCAAGTCAGCAATCGCATCCAGGACTTCGCAGCAGTAGACCTTGGTTTGCTCCGCTACCGCTGGCCAATCGTTGGCGGCTATCGAGCCGCGGAGGACCATTGGTAAACTCTGCCAACGTGGGTCCAGCCCCACGCAGACCGCTGATCGCTTCCGGGTAACGGCTTCGGCCAATCGATCGCCGAAGCATGAAGATGTTGAACTCATAGATGCGCGTTTAATCCATTCACGTGATCAGTGGCTTGCCAGAGCCCATCAGGCGACGCTGGCTTTCTTTTTGAAATTCATAGCCACCACGATGATCGCTACCAGCACGACTGCACCAATGGTAACGATGCCCCACATCGGAAACGAGGATTGCACTGGCGCCGGTGGCGGCTCCTGAGCTGCTGTTGACGCCATGCCGATGCCGACGAATTTACCTGGAGGAAGTTGTTGCGATTGCTCGTTCATAACAAATGCTTTCTAAGGCCCAAAATAATAAAAAAACAACTACTGTCTTTTGCGTTCTTTGACGTATCGAATACCACAACCCACCGGCGGAGTTTCTGTAACTTCGATCGCCGCGCCTTGCAGCGTGGCATCGATGGCCGCTTGCAGGTAACGCTGTTGGACTTGATCTTCTTTGGTGTTATCGTCCATCGCGCCCATGTACACCACGCGTCGCTCCTTGTTCAGCACGAAGAACTCGGGCGTGCGAACCGCGCCGAATGCTTTGGCGATCTGCTGAGTCTCGTCGTACAAATAAGGAAAAGCGAATTTGCGATCTTCCGCGCGCTTCTTCATGGCTGGCATCAGGTCGGCTTCGACTTTGTTTACATTAATTGCCACCACCGCAACTTGCGAATCAGGGCCCGCATACTTCTGAGCTAATTGATTGATGCGGTTTTCGTAGTCAACGGCATAAGGACAACTGTTGCAAGTAAACACGACGACCACGACCGCATACTTATCCAAGTCGCTCAGCGAATGCGGTTTATCGTCGACACCTGGCAACTGACGCCATGGCGGCATCTGATCGCCGATGTTAACGGTGGGATTATATTTGCCAGCAATGGCCCAGCCACTCAGCAGGCAACTAACCAAGGCGATTGTAAGTAGCCACTTCGTCATGTTTCTCTCTGGACTCGTTTAACCCGTAGCCGCGCAGGCGAGGCGCACCCAGTGTAGATATTTTCGATTTATGATTTTCGATTTCCGATTTCCGATTTGATGTGACCAGCGCTCGTTTAACCCGTAGCCGCAGGCGAGGCGCACCCAGTGTAGCGACTCTACATCCCCGTAGCCGAAGTCGCCAGACTTTGGACGCACTACCATCAACGCCATCCCCGTAGCCGAAGTCGCCAGACTTTGGACGCACTCCGATCAACGCCTCCAAACTCTGGCGAGTTCGGCTACGGTTCCAATCTCTGGCGAGATCGGCTACGTGATGAACCAGTACACGATCCAACTGGAACTATAAGCGATGCTGCCGGCCAGCAACAGGGCCAGAATCCCGCTGGCTACCGACACAAAGGCGATTTCCAGGCAAACCACGGACATCACCTTGCCTCGGCTGGCTCCCAGCAAAACCAGCGTATCAATCTCCTTCTGACGGAGCTTAAGCGAGAGCCACAACACCAGCACCACCAGTAGCCCTGTGGCTAACGACAAGATCACCGCCAGTACTTCGATCAAACGGCGAACTTGAGCGACCATCTGCAGGATTTCCGCGATGATATCGATCGGTCGCAGCGCCTGAAGCTGTTGGTTGGGGTCTAGAAATTTACCCAGTAACAACGTGCCAGCGCGCTCATTGGCGGGCACCGCGATGATTTCGGTCAACGGAAAATTTGCTTCTGAGCCATGGAAATGAAAACTGCTGACATTTTCGTCGGTGACTTCGGAGTATTGTGGCAAGTTCTCACGACTGGCGGCGTGAAGATGAACTGCGTCATTCGATTCGGTCTGCTCCTGTTCACCACCTGTGGGACTAGTGGGTTGACGTACAACATCATGTCCATGTCCGAGTCCGGCAGTGATCCAACACGTTTGGATGTGGCAATGAATCACATCATCATCCGCAGTACCGGTGCGCTGCAAGACGCCGCGAATACGCAGGCTCAATGGTGCTGGTCCTGACAAGTCGAACATGTTTGCCGGTTCGGTAACGATGCGCTGATCAACGCCCAGCCCCAACTCCTGGGCAACGTTTGCCCCGAGCAAGCAATCGCCCAAACGCTGCATCGCTTGCCCGCTGGCCAGGTTCAATTGACGCAGCCGCAAATAGTCATCATTGCTACCTACCACCGCATAACCTTGCGCCTTGTAGCCCGCGTGAATCGGAATTGCGAGTAGGTCAGCGACTGACCGCAGTTGTGTTAACTCAGCTTGTGGGATAACTTCGGGCGCGTCACCGCGAAAATAAAGCGCGTGCATCACCAAGCCAAACGGGCTGCCCTTGGCACCAATGACGATCGGCGTAGCGGCCGCGCGAGCATTGGCATCTTGCTCGAAACTTTCGACAATCCAGCGCGTCGCCAGCGGTAGACTCAGACTGAGCGTCAGAGCGGCCATCAAGATGCAGGTCCGCGCCCAATAAAACGTGATGTAACGAATGGCCAGAATCCAACAACCGAGCATCACGCCTCCAATGACATAGGCAGTTGAAGTGTGCGGTCGAAGCGATCGAGCAGACTACGATCGTGCGTGACTACCACCAAGATACTGCCCAGCCGGTTAACCTGCTCGACCAGCAGTTGCATAGCCGTTTGAGCCGCCAGCGGATCTAGACTGCCGGTCGGTTCATCAGCCAGCACGATAGTAGGACGCGCGAATAGCGCGCGGCACAAGGCGACGCGTTGACGTTCGCCGTGCGACAGCTGAGCTGGTCGCCTGTTCAGTTTATTATCGATGCCCAGCGATGCTGCCAGGCTGAGCATGTGCAGTTTCGGGTCAGCAACTTTGGTCAGTCCCAAGGTGTTCGGCAGCAAGATATTTTCGGCAGCCGTCAGGTATTCGAGCAGTTCAAACTCTTGAAACACAAAACCGATCTCGGTGGCTCGCCGCTTGCGCAATTCGGCAGGCGACATGCCTTGTAATGGTTTACCGTCCGATTCAATTGAGCCGTGATCCGGCTGTAGCACACCGGCGATTAGCTTGAGCAACGTCGACTTGCCCGATCCACTTGGGCCGACGATGGCCACTTTCTCTCGCGGTTGTATATCCAGCTGATCGATGCGCAGCTCAAAACCGCTGGCATAACTCAGCCTCAAATCACGGATTCGAATCATAGCCGCGGATGCTCGTTTCAAACTTGACCCGCTTCTCATCTAGCAACTGGAACTTGGCCAGCTTCCAATTCCCCTCGACCTGAGAAAGCGATAATCGACCGCGGTATTGGCTGGTTCGCGTGTGCACATGTCCCCAATGTTCAGTCACCCCTGTGGCCTGCCAGGTCACTTCAAACGCGTGGGCATCACTGCCGCTGGCCGGTTTCAGTTCGTCGACCACGACCGCTTGCACGTGTGCGATCGAACCACCTTGTTCAGCGACAATCAAGCTGCGTTTGATGCGCAAGTAGACATCACGCAAAAGTGGACCATCAACCGACTGTGCTAACGCATCGTAGACTTGTTCGTCTTGGCGGAGATCAAAGGCTCGGTAGATATTGGTGAGCAGTTGTTCAAGGTCTTGCTTGCCTTGAGCATCATTGCTCAGCTGACCAATGACCGGCACCGGTTTGAACGTTACGTCAACTAAGTTGCCAGACCACTGGTAAGTGTTATCGAGTGATTGAAAGGCGTGATGGGCGGGTGGCTGGTCGCCAATGAACACCACCGAGTTGAACAACGTCGCATTTTCACTGTAAGCACTCCATTTCACGGTGGCCTCTCTTGGAGTCGCAGGGGCCGGAAATGATACGATGACTCCTACTCGAGCTTGAACTACGTTCACTCGACGCGGCTCGGCGTTTAGAGCAAAGTCATTGATATCGAGTCCAAAAAAGCTCACGCGCACCAGTTTGGGCTGAATAACGTCGCCGTTGATGGTGACTTGTTGTTTCTGCGCGAGAAACTTTTCGATCGCGCTGGCTGCCGCCGTTTGTTCTTCAACTTCGATAAAGTCTTTATCGCGGCGTTCAATCGGGAGCCATTGATCGAGCGTAAGGAGCGGGATCAGGATCTCGTGGCGAACTTCAAATCGATTGATATACAAGAATGAAAACAGTCCACTGTAACTGGCGATGCCCAATCGCTCTTGCAGTTGGGCTTTGCGTTGTTGACGGAGTTCCGCCAGCGACAGTCGTTTGCCGGTCGCTTTCTCACTCCAGTCAAGTTGAACAGTATGCGGACGCCCGTGGGGCATTTGTGTCCCGGGTTCACCAAAGCTACCATCGCGCAAGATATGCAGATCCATCACCGCTGGTAGCACCGCTTTCGGTCCGCCAAAGGTTTGCATGAAAGTCAAGAACTTGGGCTTGTTTGCCAGCGGATAGACCAATTTGAAGTTGATAGTGCGTCGCATCAACTCGGTTTGCCCTATCGATGGAGCATCAATCTGTTCGGTGGAAACCGAAGCCACACTGCCTGCCAGTGGTTGCCCATCGCCGTCGAGAATCGAAAAGTAATCCAGCAAGAATTTGCGATGCTTCTCGACCGCCGCTTTCAGATCGGCCGCCGCATACTTGTTGTCGGCATCGGCCGAGAGTCCATGGTAGAGCACCAGGTCTTCCAGCATAACCTCGATGTCCACATCGATGCGGTCTGATCGGACATCAACGATCGTCGAAGTGATCGACACCGGATGCGCAGCGGCCGGCAACGAAAACGCCAGCGTCACAACTAATAGCAATATCCATTTCATAGTCAGCCATTATAGCTCAATCACCATCCCAGGTGAGCACAGACTTAATCGTTTAACCCGTAGCCGCCAGGCGAGGCGCACGTAGTGTAGCGACTGTGCCTAACCACCGTAGCCGAAGTCGCCAGACTTTGGATGAACCACGTTTGACACATCCAATCTCTGGCGAGATCGGCTACGTGTGGCAGCGTTGGGTTAGAGGGTGCGCCTCGCCTTCGGCTACGGGTTAAACGATTGAGCCGCCAGGCGAGGCGCACGTAGTGTAGCGACTTTTGATTTTTGATTTTCGATTTCCGATTTGATGTGACCAGCGCTCGTTTAACCCGTAGCCGCCAGGCGAGGCGCACCCGGTGTAGCGACTGTGCCTAACCACCGTAGCCGAAGTCGCCAGACTTTGGATGAACCACGTTTGACACATCCAATCTCTGGCGAGATCGGCTACGTGGGGCAGCGTTGGGTTAGAGGGTGCGCCTCGCCTTCGGCTACGGGTTAAACGATTGAGCCGCCAGGCGAGGCGCACCCGGTGTAGCGACTGTGCCTAACCACTGTAGCCGAAGTCGCCAGACTTTGGATGAACCACGTTTGACACATCCAATCTCTGGCGAGATCGGCTACGTGGGGCAGCGTTGGGTTAGAGGGTGCGCCTCGCCTTCGGCTACGGGTTAAACGATTGAGCCGCCAGGCGAGGCGCACCCGGTGTAGCGACTGTGCCTAACCACCGTAGCCGAAGTCGCCAGACTTTGGATGAACCACGTTTGACACATCCAATCTCTGGCGAGATCGGCTACGTGGGGCAGCGTTGGGTTAGAGGGTGCGCCTCGCCTGGCGGCTACGGGTTAAACGATTGACCCGCCAGGAGAGGCGCACGTAGCCGAAGTTGCCGCTTCTACTTTAAGCCTCTAACCACGGGGCTGGCGATCGATTACAATACCACCCCACACGCACTAAAACAGGAGCCGCGTATGTTTCGAATCGAAGCAGGTGGGACAAACAAATATTGCGACGGGATGTCGCGTCGTAGCTTTGTGCAATTGGGTGTGGCCGGAATGTCATCGGTGGCACTAGCCGATGTACTGCGAGCCAAAGAGGGTTCCAGTAAGGATACCTCGGTCATCTTAATCTGGCTCGACGGTGGTCCAGGTCATATGGATATGTATGACATGAAGCCGGAGGCTCCGGTTGAATATCGCGGGCTGTGGCGTCCGATTCGCACCAACGTCCCGGGCATCGAGATCACCGAACTCTTTCCCAAGCAGGCCAAGGTCGCCGACAAGTTCTCGATCATTCGTTCGCTACATCATGACTCAGGCGATCACTTCACCGCCGGTCATTACATGCTGACCAGTCGTGGTGGAGCCAGCGGTGCTGAGACCTCGGGCAAGTATCCATCGCTAGGCTCAATCGCATCCAAACTGTGCGGCTCGCGCCGAGCTGGAATGCCAGCTCATGTAGCGGTGCCTTATGCAAGCAGCATTGGACTTCGACCTGGTTACTTCGGCGCCAACTACTTGGGCTTGGAGCATAACCCGTTTGAAACCGATGGCGATCCCAATGCAGCCAACTTTCAAGTCAACAATCTCAACCTGGCAACTGGCTTGACTGTCGATCGACTGGAAGATCGCCGCCATCTGCTGAACTCCTTTGATACCATGCGTCGAGTCGTTGACAATTCTCGCGGAGTTGAAGCGCTGGATCGTTTTCATCAGCGAGCATTTGATCTAGTGGTGGGCACCGAAGGTCGCAAGGCGTTCGATATTGCGCAAGAGCCTGCAGAGCTGCGCGATCGTTATGGACGCCATACTTGGGGACAGAGCGTTTTGCTGGCGCGAAGGTTGGTCGAAGCGGGTTCGACGTTTGTGACTGTCCACTTCGGCGGCTGGGATCATCATTGGGATTTGAAGACCGGCTACGAGAACTACTTGCCGATCGTCGACTCGGCCGTGGCAACGTTGTTCGAAGACCTTCATCAGCGCGGACTGGACAAACGTGTATTAGTCGTTTTGTGTGGCGAATTTAGTCGCACACCTAAGATGAACGATGGCGGTAATGGTGGAGCACCGATGAGCATGGGGACGCCCGGTCGCGATCACTGGGGCCAAGCCATGTTCTGCTTGATGGGTGGCGGCGGTATCCAAGGTGGAAGAATCGTGGGCTCGACCACTGCCAAAGGCGAAACGCCCAAGGACCGTCCGGTTACTCCCAGTGACATTCACTCTACCATCTACCATGTGTTGGGCGTCGACCAAACCGTTCAGTTCCTCAACCACACCGGACGCCCAGTCGCCGCCCTAGACCACGGCCAGGTCATCCAAGAACTGTTGTAGAGCGGCTGTCCTCAGCCGCTCAGCACCCTCAAATCAAAGCCTCTTCAAACCATCCGCTCCGAACCCTCTAACCCAATCTTCTTCAAACCATCCGTCGAGCGATCGTCTTCACTCAAACAGCTCAGTTTAGCTTACAAATGAAACTCGCTTCAGTGCTCACACCACCTTCGGTAACCAATCTGCGACTAGCAGCGCAGTGTGGTGTTGAGGGTATTGTGATTCGCTATCCGGGCCGCGATCTGGAGACCTTGCGTTCACTAAAGAAACAGATCGAAGATCACGGCATGCGTGTCTGTGCGATCGAAGGATATTTGCCAATCGACCGCATCAAGCTTGGCCGAGCCGATGCTGATTTGGATATGCTCGAGTTGCGAGAGCTGCTGCGGAATATGCGTCAGCTGGAGCTTGATGTGCTCTGTTACAACTTTATGGCCGGGACCGATTGGGTGCGAACTCAAGTTGATGCACCGGAACGCGGTGGGGCCAAGGTCACCGCATTCCGCTTAGCCGATGCCGAGCGGGCAGTCTCGCTCAATCATCAAGCGACCGATTTGCAATCGACCATTGACCAGGCCGCTCTGTGGCAGAACCTCACTCGCTTTCTCGAAGAGATCTTGCCGCTGGCCGAAGAGTGCGGGGTAAGCATGTGCATGCATCCCGACGATCCACCACTACCCAGCTTCATGGGCAAGTCGCGCATCATGAACTGTGTTGATAATTTTGAGAGACTGGTTCAGCTTGTCGATAGCCCGCGCAACCAGATTTGTTTTTGTTTAGGAACATTCGCGACTATGGGTGTCGATATCCCGCACACGATTCGGCGACTCGGGCCGCACATCGGTTACGTTCACTTTCGCGACGTTCGCGGCCATTGCGAAGACTTCGCCGAGACCTTTCACGACAACGGTCCGACCGATATGGCCGAAGCCCTTCGCGCCTTAAGAGATGTGGGCTTCACCGGCTACATGCGTCCCGACCACGTCCCGCAACTAGAGGGCGAAGACGATGGCGAGCCAGGCTATACGATGCTCGGCAGATTGTTCGCCTTCGGATACATGCGCGGACTAATGCACGGCACCTCCCCAAGGCTTTGAGATCGAACAGTGATTAACTGTTGAACTGCCAAAGGTTTACTCCTACTCCTACTCCTACTCCTACTCCTACTCCTACTCCTACTCCTACTCGCCGATTTTTCGAGTACGAGTAGGAACAAACATGCACCGCTAACGCCAACGGCCTACATGGCTTGTCGAATGACTTTTAGCAATTGCTCCAACTGTGTCATTTGTTTACCGTTCAGGCAACGAAAATGTTTGCGATGAAGATCGCGCACCGGCCGATGCAGGTCGTTCAGAATGCCAGCGCCTTTGGTGGTAATCTTTACCAAACGACAGCGAGCGTCTTGGCGACTGGTTGTGCGCGTCACATAAGCCAGCGCCTCCAAGCGATCGACTAGGCGCGTCGTATCGGGTTGCCGACACACCATGCGTTTGGCAATAGTTCCTACAGTCACTCCGTCGGGCGAGAACTTCTGTTCACCGCCCACGATGCGCAGGGCGTTATAGAGTGGACCAGATAGTGAATAGTTTTCAAAAAGCTCACGCAGTTGTGTGGACATCATGTCGGTCGCGCGTAGCAAACTTACATACAGCTCTTCTTCGATTAAATCAAACGGCTGACGTTTACCTAGCTCTTCAGCTAGTTCAGTGATCGGTCGCTGTTTGAGTTCGCGCTGTCCCGCATCATGGTTAGGCTTCGTGACCATTGGTCCCTAGCTTGGCAGATAATACTAAAACAAACTGTTTTGTGACCAGACCGCAACTGGTCAACTTCAGTTAGGCGTTGCCCAGCATTATCAACATGCATCAGCACTTGTCGACCACCTCTCAGATATGGTTCACGTAGCTACCGCTGCCAAGCGGTGGCTACATACCAATCGCGGAGAACTTGACCAAAAGTTGCTCAAAAAATGAAATGGCTATTTGCGTTCAAACAAAATATGGCCAAGCTGAATCCGACCAATCAACTTAGAATCATCAGCTGGCTTCGCAACGAGTTCTGTGTTTTCCCTCGGTTCATAGATGACCAGATTGCCCGCCACGTTTTGGCCGAGTGTTGCCTGGGTACCCGGCCCGTTGGGAGGCGCCCATTGAATTTCGATGCGCGTCGCCGGACCATCGATTCGCACTGTGCATATTCGTCCATCCGAAGTTTCATAACGACCAGCTAAAGCCTTGGCCAATGCCGCATCTAGCGCTGCCGGCGGCCGCGTGCGAACGGGTGGTTTATCATTCAAGAGTGCATCCACGTCTGCGGCCATCGCATAAACATCGGCGGCATCCTGATTGCAAAAGATCGCGATGAACGACTTGGTTTCGGGGTAGCGCATCACCAACGCTGAAAAGCCTTGCACAACGCCGGTATGCATTTGCAGTTGTCGGCCTTGACGATCCTTCAGTACATACCAGCCGAGCGCATAGTCACCCAGTTCCGGCGTCAATAGCGTTTCGCGCGATGTCGCATTTAGTAGCGTCCCGCTATCGAGGGCTTCGTTCAGCCGCCACCAATCCCATACGTTACTGACTGCCCCGCCCATACCGCGGTAGCGCATATCGTAAGCTCCGTAGGGATGTTCTAGCGCCGACCGCGGCTCGTCGAATAGCGAACGACCAACCGCCACGCTCGACACTTCCGGTGCGCGATCGCCAGTGAAGCAACTACCTTTCATCGCGGCTGGTTCGAATACCAGTTCGCGACATAGTTCGGTATACGGCTTACCACCTGCGCGAGCCAAGACTTCGCTGGCTAGTGCATAACCTTGGTTCCAGTATTCAAACTTCGAACCGGGTGGATTGCTGGGGCCATTCAGCAAATAAGCGGCAATGGACTTTTCAACATCTTCACCACCGCCTTCTACGTTATCAGCCGAAACTCCCAAGGTATGTTGCAGCAAGTGCCTGACGGTGATTGCCTGGCAGTTCTCAGGTACCGCTGGCAGATACTCAGCGATCGAGCTATCCAGCGATAGCTTGCCTTGTTCGACCAGTCGCAAAGCAGCGATGGCCGTCAATGACTTGGTTACTGAAGCGACTTCAAACAAAGTAGCTGGTGTGTTAGGAACTTGGTGTTGCAGATCGGCCGAGCCGGCCCCGACGGCCGCCACCACGTGTCCATCTTTAGCCACCAGCACGCTGCCGGTAAACCCATGCGGCTCAAAGCTCTTGACCCAAGCCACAATTGTTTCCCCGCGCTGCCCTGCCGAAAAATCCTTGCTTTCGTCCGGCGCAGGAGGTGCTTGGCACAAACTGATCATCAACATCAGAAACACAATCATCATGCACCGCGTAACCAGAGTAACAAACTCGATTCGCCATTCATTCTACTGCGCCTCCGTCACCTCTCCCAGCTTCGGAGAGTGCTGATTTAATTCCAATTTGCTCTGGCATGGGTATTATGGTTGAAGAGGCCGACGTTCCAACTCGGTGCAATCATTATGCTAACGAACCATCGCGATTTTTTGTTTGAGATTCGTGCGTCGGATCTGGCGATCTATAAGCGTGTGCTGCCGCTCAAGTCGCCCCTTTTAGATGCGTTGGAGATAGTCCCCTGGGAAAGTTTCCGGCCTGAGCTGGAGAAGTATTATTGTCGTGAGGGAGGTAGGCCCACCCTGCCAGTAATCCTCCTCCTGAAGGTGTTGTACCTGCAATATCTCTATCATCTATCAGACAGCAAAGTCCTAGAAAGAGCCAGTTCGGATTTATTGTTCCGCTGGTTTCTGCAAGTGCCGATTACTTGTAAGTTGCCGGACGGAAGTACTTTGAGTCGCTTTCGGGGTCGCATCGGAGAAGAGGGGATGCAGAAAGTTTTCGACCGACTGATCAGCTTCGCGCGCAGCAAGGGCCTTGTCAGCGATCGGTTGCGACTTAAAGATGCCACACACGTCTATGCCAATATTGCTGTGCCCACCACGTTGAAACTGCTGGCGCAGCTGCGAGAAAAGATGCTCGCTGCTATCGAGCCCATTGATGCTGAGGTCGCTCAAGGATTCCGTATCCGAGCCGATCGAAGCCGCGTCGAAACCGAGAAAGAATCCGAGGAGATTCGCCTTGATGCTCGTCTGGATTTAGTCGGCGACATCCTGACGTGGATGCTCGAGCAGCCCGATCCATCCCAAGAGAGTGATTGCCAAGAGTCTTGGAAACGATTCATCGAAGTACGTGCGCTCGCTCAAAAGATCGTGAGCGATTGCTTGAACCCAGGTCAGGGTGATCGCACGCTGAGCGTGGTTGATAGCGATGCCCGCCGCGGAATGCATGGCGAGTTTTACGACGGCTATTTGGTCGATGTGTTGATGGACGCCGATAGCCAGCTGATCACTCAACTTGAGGTGCTTCCGGCAAACGGTGCTGAGGCCCAAGACGCGGTTCATCTGATTGAACGCGAACAGCAAGCTCATGGCAACAAGATCGAACAGCTATCCCTTGACGGCGCGGGATTTAACGGGCCAATGCTGCGCGCGTTGGAAGGCCCTGGCGGGATGGAAGTTGATGTGATCACACCGCCGCGTGACTTCGGCAACGATGAAGGCTTTGCTTCGACGGCGTTTGCATTGACCTCAGACGGCGAGCATGTGACATGTCCAGCTGGCCACACATCCAATAAAGGATTTCAAGATGCCACGAAGCCTAACCGCACGACGTTCGACTTTCCGGCTAAGAAATGTTGGGGCTGTCCGTTGCTCGCGCAGTGCAACCCCAAGATGAAAGAGACCAGCCGTCGAGGTCGACGAGTGAATAAGAATGAGTATGAAGAAGAATACAAACGTGCTCGTCAGAAGTCCAAGACAGAGCAATACCAACAAGTCCGGCGTGAGCATCCGGCCATCGAACGGAAGTTAGGGGAAGTGGCTCGGCACGGGCGCGGTCGTTGTGCAAGATACTGCGGTCTGGCAAAAGTGAAGATCCAACAACTGATGACATGCTTCACAGTGAACGTCAAACGACTGGCAAAACTGCTTGCCGTGGAGCGCTGCGCACCGACTGTCGCAATCGGGTGAAAAAAGCCGTTCAAATCGCCGCTTTGGGCAGTCTGGGCTAAATTTCGCCTCGAGACGAACCAGGATTCGTAAATAACAACCTCCCCAGCGCGTTGAGTCAGCAAAAAAACAACCGCCCCACATCAATAAGAGACTACGCTTTGCTATTATCGCATCGCTCTCCTTCGCTGGGGGAGGTCGCAGACGAGGCGTTAAGCCGAAGTCTGCGGGAGGGGGCCCTTCACGTAGCAGCGGCTGTCCCCAGCCGCTGAGCACCCTCTAACTCAATCTTCGACCGACCAATCGTCCGGGAGGGCGAATGCTCCTGCTGAGCCCAACACCGCCCTGAAGCACGGACATAGTACCCGGGACGAGAGATGATGGCAGTATCAGCGGTCACCTCCCCCAGCGCAGAGAGATCGTACATCTGTTAGCCATGAAAATGCAAAGGTCTTAGGGTGGCACTGGCTATGCGCAGCATTGCCAGTGCCACTCAGAACGAACAACTTAAAAGCAGTACGATCTCCAGAGAGCTGAGAGAGCTGCGGGAGGGGGCACAGCGCAAAGCAAGACTGCTGCGCTACGGCTCGATTCGACCTCCCAAGTCAAAAGCCTTGGAGAGGTGATCGTCACCTCGTAAGCGCCTGCAGGGCGAGGTTGGAGTCAAGACGCTTGAACCGAAGACGCGGCGTTCCTTGCGACCTCCTTGCAACCTCCTTAAAAAACTCTAAAATGCGACCACTACGCGTCCGTGGCGCAACTGGATAGCGCATCGGTCTTCGGAACCGAGGGTTGAAGGTTCGAATCCTTCCGGGCGTACTCGTCTTATCCTGCGAACTTTAGGCAACACGCCAGTTCGCAGAGTGAGAGGTTTTCTTACGCGACGCATCGATCGCTCAAATCCGCAGTGTTTTTGATTTTCTGGCCCTCGTTTGCCGCGCTCTCGCCGTTCTTACCGCGAGCAGATGTTCCGAATGTTGCGTCCGTCTGAACGGTGTTTTCTCTCGGGAACTTTGGCGCTCTCGAGTTGATAAGGGTTGCTTGTCACAACGCCGATTGCCCCCGACCGACCGACTCGGACCTCAAACTAGCCGACCGCCGGGTTAACAGGGGGGCCAGCATCGGAGCCCAACGTCCAGTCTGGAAACGACCCCTCTGGTTGAGCTCGAATCATTTAGCCACGGCTGGTACAATGAAACGGTTTAACGCCAGCAAACGGGGACAACGGGGCTGCCAATCGAGCTGGTTGCCGTACTGCCACGTAGTTAACGTCCGAAGACTCTCAATTGAAGGTCGAGCATGTCGACAACACAAGCCGCATCGAAGGTCTTCGAAGAGATCGCTCAACTGTTTGGTTCAGGCCCGACCGACGAACAGATTTTGAATTTTCGGCCGTCTGCCGACGTCGTCCAACGAGCCTCGCAGCTTCTTTCGCTGAACCGAACCGGCCAATTGGATGACGACCTTAAGCACGAACTAGATCAATACGAGCAAGCCGAGCTTTTGATGCGCATGGTGAAAGCCCAGATACGTGCGCGACAAGGAAGCTAGGAGCGAATGAGCGAATATGTGCCAGCAGAACTTCGCCGGCTGATTCGTGAACGCGCCGGTCACAGATGTGAATATTGCCTTCTTCATGAAGACGATGCCTTCTTGCCACATGAGCCAGACCACATCATCGCCGTAAAGCATCGCGGCGAAACGACGGAAGGAAATTTGGCTTGGACCTGCTTCGTTTGCAATCGCGGTAAAGGGAGCGACCTTGCTTCGGTCGACGAGACAACGGGAGAGATCGTAAGACTCTTTCATCCCAGGACCGATTTATGGGACGAGCACTTGGAGTTGATGAAAGATGGATCCCTTTTGGCCAAGACGGCCATCGGACGAGTTACAATCTCACTACTAAAGTTGAACCGTCCTGAGCTGCTTACATTCAGAGCCTTGCTTGCAAAATCGATTCGGAAACCGCGTTAGTGCGGCTTCGGCCACATCAATTGAAGTCATGCCATCTATAATTAATGCGATGCGAGAAGAGTCAATGACGCCTTGACGCAGCCTATTCCACATTAGTCGTTGTTTGTTCCAGTCGAGTGTCTTGGCGATGGGACGAATGTCGGCTTCTTTGATCGTGTCGCGGCCTTTGTTGGTTTTGGGCAGAAAGAGGATCTCTTCTTGGATGTCGGGGGCGAGGTTGTCGAGCCACATGATCTGCGTCATCCGTGTCGTCGAGATCTGGCCGAAGTGGGCGAGTTCTGATTGGTTGATGATTGCGCCGGTTCTAACCAGTTGAAAGCAGTGGTGAGCCAGGGCGAGCAAACGGCTGATGCGGGGCACGCGGCTAGCAGGGATAACGGGCTTCGCTCCACTTTCAATCTGCCTGGTTCCACTGCGCTTGGTGGCGACGTGGAACGGGGGGTTGATGGTTAGGCGTTCGGGTATTTTGCGTGCTGTTTAACTGCTCGTTGCGTGCCTGCTAGGACTGCTGGAATACGAGATGAACTGCAAAAGGCTAGGAATTGGGTCGGTCGTCGCTCGGGGCACCTTCTTCGCATTTTTTACAATAAAGCCGATAGCCAATCATGGCATCGCGTCCAGTTATCGTTGTCACCCATTGACGAATCATCCAAGGTGGATCATGCCGAACATGCTGGTTGTGGCCGCATGCGAGCTGTGCAACCCAATGTCCATGTTCATCCGAATGGTAGCCGACAATGGCTTGTGCAAAATCACCGTCGATTTTGCTTGATGGCAAGTTCGAATTCATTCTCCTGATCGCAATGGTATGATCGGATCAGCGGATTCCAGCAACTGTTGAACTGTAACTCCGGCAAACGCTGCTTCCGCAGCTGCGTAGACTCGGTCGAGCTCTGCATGCAAAGGGCATAACTTCTTATGCGATTTAATTCCAAGCGGACAGGATCGGATTCTTTCCATCGGTGAGACTGTATCGACTATATCCAGTATGGCAATTTCACTTGGTTCCTTAGCCACTTCGTAACCGCCACCAGGACCACTCCGCGAGCGGACGAGCCCAGCCGCAGCAAGGTCTTGCAGTACTCGATGCAAATAGCGCCTAGGAACTTGGGTTGCAGCAGCTAGTTCTTCAGCCGATGTAGGCTCTCCCATACGACTGGCCATGCAGGTGACCGCGCGTAAAGCATACTCGGCAGTTTTCGAAAGCATGAATTGGAACTTTCCGTTCAAATTTCTTGTGCGAACTTGGTCAGTCTATTCTACACGTTGACGTGCACAATGCAATTCTATACCATAGGGTGCACAATGTGACCGTATTTCTTCCGCACGATTCTATCAAGCCTCTTGCATCCTTGAAGACGAGAAAAACATGTCGCGACTCTGGTTGGCTTTCGGCGGCGTAATGGTGGTTTCATTCCTAGTATTGGGTTGGGTCGGCACACGAATCTACCAGGAAATGCCCCCCATTCCTGACAAGTTTGTAACTACGGATGGCGTGACGTTGATTGAAAGCGGCGAGGTCATGGCGGGCCAAAATGTATGGCAGGCCCTTGGTGGGATGCAAGTTGGATCGGTGTGGGGACACGGTAGCTACGTAGCCCCCGACTGGACGGCAGATTGGCTGCACCGCGAAGCGGTTTTCATTGTCAATGCCTGGGCGGCAAGGGAATTCAATTCAACGTTTGACGACCTGGACGCTGAGCGCAAGGGGCAACTGACAGCGCGGCTGAGTCAGCAGCTGCGCGAGAATTCGTACGACAGTTTGTCAGGTGTTGTCACGATTTCACCCTTGAGAGCGGAAGCCTTCGCAGCAAATCTCGAGCACTATCGATCCGTTTTTATCGCTGGCAATGCCGATTATGCGATTCCGCCGAACACAGTTTCCAGCGAAGATCGCTTGCGCAAACTGGCCGCGTTCTATTTTTGGAGCTCGTGGGCGGCCGTTACAACGCGCCCCGGAGATATTGCCAGCTACACCAACAATTGGCCGCACGAGCCGCTAGTTGGCAATCGTCCAACCGGGGACAACATTGTGTGGACTGGCGTGAGCATCATCGTCTTGTTGGCAGGCATTTCCGCGATGGCATGGTGGCATGCTACGCGGAAGGAGGAAGAGGAAGATAGTGACCCGCAAACATCGGATCCATTGGCTAGATGGGAAGCGACACCATCGCAACGGGCAACGATCAAATATTTTTGGGTCGTGGCAGCCCTTATCCTGGTTCAAATGGGATTGGGAGTTGTCACAGCACATTATGGTGTCGAAGGGGATGGCTTCTATGGTATTCCGCTGGCAGAGTACTTGCCCTACAGCGTGGCCAGAACTTGGCACGTTCAAATTGGTCTGTTTTGGATCGCGACGGCATGGTTGGCTGCTGGATTGTTCATTGGCCCTTTAGTCAGTGATCGGGAACCGAAGTACCAACGACTGGGAGTGAATGTACTATTCGCAGCCTTGTTGCTGGTGGTCGTGGGTTCATTGGCCGGAGAATGGTTGAGCATCAAGAACCACATGACCGATACGGTCTCGTTTTACTTTGGTCATCAAGGATACGAATATGTCGATTTGGGACGGTTCTGGCAAATCTTGTTAATGGTCGGCCTGTTACTGTGGCTAGCCTTAATGATTCGAGTACTGCTACCCGCACTCAGGCAAACAGGGCATCAACGGCAACTCGTCACTTTGCTCACAGTCGCCACCGCAGCGATCGCTCTGTTTTATGGTGCCGGTTTAACGTGGGGGCATCATTCGCATTTAACCATGGTCGAATATTGGCGCTGGTGGGTTGTGCATCTCTGGGTCGAAGGCTTCTTCGAGGTCTTTGCCACCACGGTGATCGCATTTGTTTTCATGAGATTGAATCTTGTGAAACCAGGTGCAGCTGCAGCAGCGGCACTATTGTCGGCCACGGTATTTTTGTCGGGTGGCATCATTGGCACGCTGCATCATCTGTATTTTAGTGGAACGCCCACGGTAGCTTTAGTTTGGGGCTCGGTATTCAGCGCGCTGGAAGTAGTTCCGCTGACTCTGATAAGTTTTGATGCATTGGAGGACCTGCGTCGATCCAGAAAGTCTCCCTGGGTTCAAAGATACAAGTGGCCCATCTACTACTTCGTCGCCGTTGCATTTTGGAATATGATAGGTGCCGGTCTATTCGGCTTTATGATCAACCCACCCATCGCTCTGTATTACATGCAAGGGTTGAATACGACCCCGCTACACGGCCACGCGGCATTGTTTGGCGTTTACGGGATGCTAGGCATCGGACTGATGTTAATGTGCTTGCGAGTCTTGATTCCAGCTCGCGAGTGGAAGGACGGATTGCTGCGGATGGGTTTCTGGGGATTGAATGTTGGACTGTTTGCCATGTGCATGCTCTCCCTATTACCAGTTGGACTTCTGCAAACCAAAGCTTCCGTCGAACATGGCTATTGGTATGCCCGCAGCAGCGAATTCATGCAAACTGATCTGATGCAAACATTGCGTTGGATGCGAGTTCCCGGGGATACGATTTTCTTCTTCGGAGCGTTGGCCTTGGTCCTATTCGTTGCGGGTTTGAAGACAGGAAGTTCCTTTAAGAAGACTGCCTGAACCGGCGTCAAGCGAGTAGCTTGAAAATAAGAGATTGGTTGGATAGAAATTTGCTGGAGTGATTTAATGAAACTGATGTGTAGAATTTGGATCGCCACTCTTTCTTTTGATGTTTCGCGTCTCACCGACTAGGAGCCGCTATCACCGTGCACCTCGTCCAAATCTCGGATGCTCTCGATGATTGCACAAAGCTTTGCGCCGGTTTCCGTTAGAGAATATTCCGTGTGTGGGACATTACCTTCGATATCCGTTCGAGTAATCAATCGATAGTCGACCAATTTCCGCAGTCTTTCATTCAAAACTTTGGTCGAGATACCAGGAATAAAGCGTTGCAACTGGCCGGGGCGAGTGACTCCTCTGCCGATGGCGGCCAACACTGCCGCTGACCATTTGCAGCCTACAACATCCTCCAGGCGTCGATACGCAGAGCGTTCGCTGGTTGTCAGTGATTCTTTTCGCGTAGGTCGTTTGGATGGGGACATACTTTAATATTAGCTCTTCAAGGCGTCATTACTACCGGGCACCAAAAAGTGACTGGGCACCGAATGGTGCTTTCTTGCTCAATTCATTGTCCAGGTAATGATAGTTGTGAAGATGTAACGATCGCAGTTCGCGGTCAATTCAAAACTTTTAACGGAGACCTTTCTATGAAAGCCAAAGCTACTTTCTACCACGCAGGCTGTCCAGTTTGCGTCGCAGCAGAAAAAAATGTTGCCCTGGCTCTAGATCCAGCCAAGTACCACGTCGATATTGTCCATCTCGGTACCGAACGTGGCCGAGTTAGCGAAGCCGAATCGATTGGCATTAATTCCGTACCAGCACTCGTGATCGATGGTCAGGTGTTTCACATCAATCACGGTGCAGATCTAACCGCCCTGAAAGGCTAAAGCAGATACGTCAGGGCAACGGTGCGCGGACGTATCGACCGGATTTATTGAATGACGGGGAACGTTCGCGCATCGAATAGCTCTTAATTCAGGATCACAAACGTCGCGTACTAACCGAAAATGCTTAGCTTCGCGTAACAGCGAGTACTTGCAGAATCGCAGTAAACAACGTAACGCCCACAAGCGTCCAGCCAACGCGTCGGATTTGTCGAACAGGTGGCGGGCAGAAGTGCAGGTACCAACCAGCAAGCACCATTGGAAGGCACGACAAAGGCGAGAGTTTAAGCGGTAGCTGCAACAAGATAGCAGCCGTCGTCAGTACCACCATTGCAGCAAGATACGCAAATCGTGGTTTCTGTTTCTGAGCTGCAATGACACTACGTACTCCCGATGTCGTAGCCGCAAAACCCAGCAACCAAGTGCACCACGTTGAAACGCTTGTCTCCCAAGCTGCACCAGCAAGTAGGCTTATAGCCAGACTCGGTGCGGAAAGCGATGCAACTCCCAGCAATTGGCCAGCATAGGTTCTGTGTTTTCCTCGTACGGCAATGACAAAGCCGACCACCGCCAACAACAGACATGCCACCAATCCCATCCTTGCAGGGCCATTTGCTTGGACCAAGGCGTACGATCCTAGTAAGAGGGCGACGACTACTAGCAAGGAACAGCGTTCCCAGGCACTTGGTGCATTTCGTTTCGCTCGGGCGCCTCGATTGCCGATCATGACGAGCAGCGGTTCGTGAGCCATAAAACCAGCGAATGCAGCCAACGCCACACAGACTCCCGATGTCGTAATACCCCAGCTTAGGAAGCTAGTCACCATGGGTATTAATAGGATCGCATAAGCACCATGCTCCTTAGGCTTCATGCTGGCCGCTGGGGCTGAGTTTTGCTCCTGGTGATTGGCGGACTGAATAAGTGACGTTCGCACGGTTCACCACTACAAATTTGTAACCGGCGATGATATCGGCAAAGTCGACTCCAACTCGGAAGCCTTGACAAACAACACGTTGTTTTCTTTGTGAACGTGCTGGTGCATATTTCCTTCTAGCTCCTTGAGACCATCGAGCATCGCTCGGTAAGTGTTGCAAGCCCAGTCTGGAGGTACGAAATCATTTGTTAGTTCACGAATACGCTTCAAGGCATCGCCGGCATGTTCGTGTTCATGTTCCATTTGGTGAATTGGGTTATTCACCGAACCACAATGGAACGCAGGTCGAATAGAACTCACTTCTAACTGACGAATGATTGGAAACAAAACATGTTCCTCTTTCATCAGGTGCGGCATCAATTCCGCTTGGAATTCGAGGAATAACGCTCGAATCTCCCGCAACTTGGGCTCCTTGTCACCGTGAACTCGGGCTACCTTCTCAGTCATCTGGTCAAGACGCGGCAACTCCTGTCGTAAATATGCGTGGTGCGTTCCTTCAATGTGGTCACACAACTCGCTCAGTGACATCTTGTCAACGTTAATCTGAGTGCCTGCTACTACTCGCAAATCGTCCATATCGATCGCCGCAACCATTTGGTCTAACGGCACGCCACGATTATCGCACGCTTGCTCTAGCGACACTTTCCCTCCACAACAGAAGTCAATTCCGTAACTATCAAACACCCGCGAACGACTCGGCTTTTCGCGAACTAAGGCCCCTACGGATTGGTTGGTGTCAATGCGAGTCATGAGAAACTCCCTTTACTTCAGACCTCTCTGCAAGCCCGCCATTGAAACGGACAAATTCGATGCGATCCTTGCGATTCTACATAGGAAGGTATAGAATGGCAAGCGGCGTTTCAGAGTGAAGACGTAGTGGCATAGCATGTGTACTCACGTGCACTTAGGTTTGTTGAGAAGGTCTCGCAATGTATAGTTTCAAAAGAGCGATAGGCTTGGTCGCGGTTCTTATCACGCTTCACACGCTCTCCATTTCATTGGCGACGAGAATTGGCCAAGCTTTCGGAACAATGGAACGAGCCTCGTTAGGACGAGGAGCGTTCCACTGAAATGGTCTCCGCAGGATGGCATAGCATGGACTGCCACCGTCCCAGGCTATGGTCAATCATCTCCTGTAGTATGGCAAGATCGAGTATTCGTCATATCCAGCGACGAGCCGTTTCAAGACGATGGATTCGTCCATGCGATGGATCTGAACTCGGGGAAACTAATGTGGAGCACCAAAGTTCCAGCAACTACAAAAGTTGCGGTTCTACAGCGGACCCTGGAAAAATTGCGGGGTCGAATCGCCGAATTCAACTTTTGCACAAGGAGGGCAAGCCAAGTTATGAAGTTCTGTGGGGTGCGGAGCACGCCAATTCGTACTACTCGTCACCACTAGCGTTTGCTGGCTATGTTTACTACGTGAACGTCGATGGGCGCATCTTGATCCGAACAGGCCAACATCTCTACTGCATTACGGGAAGCGCACAATGAATCGAGAATTATGGCTGCGACACACATTTCGGATTGGACTCCTACTTTGGCTCTTGTTTTTGAGCAGCCAAGTGCGAGGCCAGTTTCAAGTTGACCTCGATAAATCCCCATTCAATTATTTGGAAACTGAAGCCGACAATCGAGTCAGCCGCCTCGTTGCGAAACTCGAATCGAAAGAGCTAGAACTGCGTTACACGCGAGAGCATGGGTATTTACGATCGCTGCTTGCAGCACTTGATATCTCTGAGTCATCGCAGACGTTGGTTTTCTCTAAGACTAGTATGCAAGTACAACACATTTCTCGTAAAAATCCGCGTGCGATCTACTTCAATGACGACACGTATGTAGGTTGGATTAACGGCAGCCCTCTCATCGAGGTCTCAACCGCGGACCCGAAACTCGGCACAGCGTTCTACACCTTCGAGATGTCACCGCGCAAACCAGCGATCAAAAGAGCGGGTTACGACTGTTTGGGGTGTCATGCTACTTCGCTCACCCAGGGCGTTCCGGGGCATGTTGTTCGCAGCATCTTTCCAACGTATGACGGAAACATTAGCGTGCAAAAGGAGGCGTTCGTTACCGGTCACACCAGTCCGTTTGCTAAGCGCTGGGGTGGCTGGTTCGTAACGGGGCAGCATGGCGAAATGCAACATATGGGTAACTCATATGTTCGCGGCGAACAACTGGACACCCTCAAGAACGGCAATCGGTCGGACCTCAACCTTGAGTTTAATACGAATCATTACCTGTCACCCTACAGCGATATCGTAGCGCTAATGGTTCTCGAACATCAGACGCAAATGCATAACACGCTTACGCGTACAGAGTTTTCCATACGGCACCTGATGCATGAGCGATCGAAACAGGAAGCAACCGCTGAAGAAGATAGGGAATTACAAGTTCATGTTCGAAGACTCGCAAAATCGGTCGTTGATTGCCTGCTGTTTTCGAACGAGTTCCAACTGACCAGCGACGTGAGCGGCATCGAAGATTTCGTAGTACAGTTTGAAAACCGTGGGCCAAAGGACTCTCAAGGTCGCTCATTGCGAGATTTCGACTTGAAGACACGTATGTTCAAGTATCCCTGTAGCTACCTGATTTACTCGGATGCATTTGATACGCTCGAACCGTTACTCCGTAGCGAAATTTACCGGCAGTTGCTTCTAGTGTTGTCGAGTGAAAATCGGTCGGATGACTACAAGCATTTGGATGAATCCACTCGAAAAAACATCTTGGCGATATTGGTCGAAACGAAGTCGGGATTGCCGGAAGAATGGAAGCACGTTCAGGCAACTCGAAATTAGGTTGTCATTCATTTCTTGGTTCGTCGGGATTTTGAAACTGGTTAGCATAAGAGTAGGCTGCAATGGACGTAAGCAACTTTGATGTCCGGCATCTGTGATAACTCAGCCAGTTCCGCCGGGAGATGACTTTCATGCAGGCCGTCCCGATGGTGGATTCCACCAGAACGCAATGGTTCGCAGTGTCGATTTCTATTTGCTTCTCGAAATCCGATAATCGTTGCGAGCTAGTGAGCGCATGCTCGTGGTCGCGGCGGCTCAGTCAAACAAGTGCCCGATTGTCTAAACGATTGGAAGGAAGTAAAGGTTCTTCGCACCAGCGATTGTAGCATCTTAAGGGTGAAGCCAGACGATTTTGAATCTCCCGTCCATCCTGCCACACGGTCATTACACCCCAATCCCAATGGCAAGGGCAATGAGTGACGCATTTCAGAATCGGAAGTAGCAATTAAAGATCAGTCGTACATTTTTACAAAAAAGGAAAGACTTTTGAAACCAATAAATGTGCTTTTGCTCTCGCGAGCCGACATCGTCGGACTCGAGTTAGCGCCTCATCAGGTTGTTGACGTGATTAAGCAAGCGTTGGTAGAACACGCCGCTGGTACAGTGGAAATGCATCCCAAAATCGGTGTCCATCCAACAGAAACGGATCCTGCGAATTTCATTCATGCCATGCCGGCCTATTTGCATGGCCTCGGTGCCTGTGGGCTCAAATGGGTCGGCGGATTTGTCAAGAACCGGCAATTCGATCTTCCCAATGTCACCGGAGTTCAAATCGTCAATGATACGAAGACGGGTATTCCACTGGCAATCATGGATTGTAGCTATTTGACGGGACTCAGGACGGCTGCGGTGAGCGCCATTGCTGCCCAATACTGCAGTCGAGCCGACGTTGAATCGTTAGCGTTGGTCGGTTGCGGCTTCGAGGGAACGATGCATTTGAGATTTCTTACGAACTTGGTCCCAACTATTCGAGAGGTCAGATTATACGACATCTTCCAACCCGCTAGTGTTGCCCTTCGTGAAGCAGCTAGTCAGTATTTCACTGGCAGTATTCGTGTTTGCAACGATCCACAATCTTGTCTGAAGGGAGCAGATGTAATCTCTACTTGTACCAACGGAGATGTTCATATCATTCAGCCCGAGTGGTTCCATGAAGGGAGCTTTGGCGTAGGGATTGAGGGTGGCTGTGCCTATACCGCAGAAGCGCTGCATCTCGCGGATAAATTTTTGGTCGACGACATTCCGTTGGCTAAATACTTCGATGATATCGGTAGAGATAGATTGACGGAGGACGGACAGCCTGATCCCGAGTTTCCGGGCGGGATGCCTCATGTCTACGCTACCATTGGAGAGGTCGTGGCTGGAAAGAAGAAAGGGAGGGAGAGTGACCGAGAGAGAATCGTAGCGGTTCCCATTGGGATGTCGATCTGTGATATTGCCTTAGCTCAATTGACCTTTCGTACCGCTCAAGAGCGAGGAGTCGGACAAGAATTTCGATTGGCGTAAGACCCTCGCTTGCTCCAATTCCGAGTTCGCGAAACAAGATCGTGGAGGAAATGCGATCAGCAATCCTGGAAAGTCACGCTATTGCGATCGTTTGCTGGAGCGGTTCGGAATCATGCGAGCACCCGTCACTAGCAATGATCAGGTCGTGGGCATTGTTAGCTTTCAGGACTTGGTGCTTCAGGGACTCACTTTGTTCGAAACGATTCTGACCAAACGATTGGCCAGTTGATGCGGCCGACTTTGTTTGTACCGGAGAGTTGGGGCGGCCATCAACTGTTGGATCGCTTGATGGCCGAACGGCAGCATCTCGCGGTCGTCCATGACGCGAATCGGTATGTTGTCGGCGTAGTAACCCTCGAAGACGTCATAGAGTATTTACTTGGTAAGCCAATCGTCGGCGAACATGATGCGCATCCCGAAATGCAACGAATGGCCCGCGAGCGATCGCGATTTCGTGCTCCAACATCCGAAAGATCCCCGAAAGAATAGAAGGCCACGGTCGTTCCGGAGGTGAGTTGGCTAACTGCTGCGGTGGAGACTTGGCGAACTAGCTGATGTCAAAGCGGAATACGCAAGTGAGTGGGTTCAGGAATTGGATAAGTTCCTAATAGGTTTTGATTTAGCGGATGTTTGTTGATCGTCTTCGGTAGCAACCTTGAGAATTGGGGGCAGGTCTAGATCTGCCCCAGATCTGCCCCCATTTTTCAAAGTTCATGTAACAAAGTTGTGCCGATCGGGCATCAGTAAAACGGAAAAGGTACCAGAGTCTTCTCAATCCATACGAAGTCCTAATTGGCATTGCACCAAAATGAAAATGCGCTGGCCACACTATGCTTGCCCCAAAGTCACGAACAATGGTCGCAGGCGAAAGCTGGGGTTTGAAACTTGTGAATCACGCAGGTTATTGGCGATCGACTTCGACCTGGTCGAAGACATCAACGCAATGCCCACTCTTTTGACGGCTAATCCCAGTCGCGTGACCATGGTGGGGTCGACTGGTTATTTTGTGGCTGACAACGGCCAGCATGGCGATGAACTATGGAAAACGGATGGCACGCCGGCCGGTACGACCATGGTCAAAGACATTCGCTTTGGTACCGCCTCATCGAACATTAGCCAGCTGACTAACGTCGCTGGAACTTTGTTTTTCAGTGCCAATGACGGTACCTACGGCAACGAGCTCTGGAGGAGCGATGGTACGGCCGCAGGCACGATCATGGTTCGCGATATTCAGGCCGTATCACTCTATACCGGGGGTAACTATATCAGTTCGGCTCCGACCAATTTGACCAACGTCAACGGAACCCTGTTTTTTGCTGCCACTAAGGACGGCAGTGGTGGCGGGCGCGAGCTTTGGAAAAGCGATGGGACGACGGCCGGTACGGTGCTCGTGCGCGATATTTACACTGGGGTCACCAGCTCGAATCCAGAGTATCTGACCAATCTTAATGGCACGCTCATTTTTGCTGCCACCAATGGCACATGGAGTCGTGAGATATGGAGGAGCAATGGCACGGCCGCAGGTACTGTTCTACTCAGAAACATTCACGCCACGGGCAGTTCCGACCCGAGCGATTTGACACGTCTTGGTTCCAATGTCTTCTTTGGAGCAGTGACCAGCACACAAGGTCGCGAGCTGTGGAAAACAGACGGCACGACTGCCGGTACAGTGCTGGTGAAAGAGATTCGCCCCGGTGCCAACCCTTCCAGTCCGTTTAATCTTACGGCCGGACAGTCTGTACTGTACTTCACAGCCAACGATGGCACGAACGGCTTTGAACTTTGGAAGAGCAATGGTACGGCGGCAGGAACCGTTATGGTCCGTAACATTCGCGCTGGTGGGTTGGACTCGATGCCCAGTCATTTGGCGACGATCGGCAATGCGGTTTACTTTGCGGCCAACGATGGTACAAACGGCGTCGAACTCTGGCGGAGCTTGGGGACCTCTGCCTCAACCACTCTGCACGCCGACATCAGGGGCGGTGCGGTCGGCTCGAATCCGGCTGAGCTGATCTTCGTGAACTCAACCCTGTTTCTCACGGCAACCAGTACTAATAGTGGAGCCGAGGTGTGGGTCGTTAATCCTATTGGAGGTGCGAACGTTGTGCGCGAGATCGCGCCGCGAGGTAACGGTTCCAATCCGCGCAACCTGGCGGACTTCAATGGTACGTTAATGTTTACTGCCAATGATATGGTCCATGGCGCCGAACTGTGGAAGAGCACTGGTTTGCCGGAGACCACGACACGTGTTAAGCCCACGATCGCCAACAGCTCATCACCGTTGCAGCTGACCAATGTTAGTGGCACCTTGTTCTTTACCGCCAACGATGGTTCCAGCGGTATCGAACTATGGAAGAGCGATGGATCGGCAGCAGGCACGAGCCGGGTTCTAGATCTTGTACCGGGCATCACCAGCAGCAACATCTCCGGCCTGACCAATGTGAATGGTACCCTGTATTTCGCCGCCAGCACAATTTTAGGCGGCATTGAATTATGGAAGTCAGATGGCACTAGCGCTGGTACTCAAGTGGCAGCAGGCATCGCACCGGGCAGTGCCAGTTCGTCACCCGGCAACTTGATCAATGTCAACGGGACTTTGTTCTTCACGGCTGACGATGGCTCGCGCGGTCGTGAGCTGTGGAAACTGGTTGGCAACACCGCACAGATTGTCCGCGACATCCGTACAGGGGCCGCCAGCTCTAACCCCAGTAACTTGACCGTAGTCGACGGTCGGTTGTACTTCACAGCCAATGATGGCACCAATGGTGTCGAACTCTGGACGAGCAATGGTACGCTCGCAGGTACCTTTATGGTTATGAATATTCGCTCCGGTGGTGATTCGACTCCAGTAAACTTGACGAACGTCAATGGCGATTTGTATTTCACGGCTGATGATGGACTGAGCGGACGCGAACTATGGACCAGCCAAGGCTTGATAGTGAGTCGAGTACTCGACATTGCGCCGGGAATTGCCGGTTCGAATCCTAGCAATTTAACCAACGTCAACGGTGCGTTGTTTTTTTCAGCCAACGACGGAGTCAATGGAACGGAACTGTGGCGTGCTTCCGCGGCGATGGCATCGCGCATCGCTGACATTAACCCCGGTGCAGGCTCATCCTCTCCGAGCGCGTTCGCCGAGCTGAATGGGGTCACCTATTTTCAAGCCAACGATGGAACGAACGGATTCGAGTTGTGGCGTACAGATGGTACGGCAGCCGGCACCAATATGCTGAGGGACATACGCGCAGGGGCTATTGGTTCGTTACCTTCATCCATAATCAATGTCGCTGGTCGGCTCTACTTCCGCGCTAACAATGGTACCAACGGAAATGAGCTCTGGACGAGTGATGGAACGTCGGCAGGAACTGTCCTCACGGAAGACTTCTTCCTCGGCACCGGCAGCGGCAATCCGGGGCAGTTGACCATGGTGGGTCATAAGCTTTTCGTGGTGGCGACAACCGATTTTGAAGGAACCGAACTGTTCTTCCACGATCTGTTGGCCGGCACCACCGGCAATGACGAGTTTGTACTGCGTTACTCCACCGCCATCGAAGGCAAGGTCACGGTAACACGGGCATCCGGTGTCGCAGCCGCCGAGACTCTGGGCGTTTTTCCGTATTCGTTGCCTTTAAAAATCGATGGACTGAGTGGCACTGATACGCTGCGTATCGAAACCAGTGCGGCCGCGGACGTGATTGAAATCTCTAGCTTGAGCAAGCGGATTAATGGTGCAAACTTGCAGCACCAGAACTTGGAAGTCCAAACGATCGCCGGTGGAGCCGGTGACGACGTTTACTCCTTCATGGAGAACTTCGGCGGTGTGCTTACGCTAGAAGAACATCATGACACAGCCGTGGGTGGTACCGACTGGATTAGCTTTGCAGGAAACACGAACCCTGTGTCGTTGAACCTGGCCAGCGAGACCCTTCAGTTAGTGATAACACAAGACCTGGCATTCGTTAAGCTCAACACTGCTACCAGCTTCGAGAACGCCGAAGGTGGAGACAACAATGATACCTTGCAAGGCAACGCGCTGAGCAACCGTCTCGATGGTGGTCCGGGAGATGACAACTTATTGGGTCAAGATGGTAACGATACGCTGTTGGGATTCTCAGGTGATGACAGCCTGACTGGCGGCGCTGGCAATGATGTTCTCAATGGTGGGCAAGACGATGATCGCTACATTTTCGCATCCACGACCAGCGCCGATTTCGATTCGCTATTGGAAAGCAGTGACGAGGGATTCGATACGTTGGACTTCTCGTCGATCGTACAAAATCTGACAGTCGATTTGGGCACAAGTCTTGTTCAGAATGTGCATTCCGACCGCACCATCATGCTCAGTTCTTCTGATAGCTTCGAGGGACTAATTGGCGGAATGGGAAATGATTTGTTGACCGGGAACAGTCAACATAATCTACTCAATGGTCGATCAGGTAGCGACACGTTGGCTGGGCTGACGGGCAATGACGCCTATGTTTTCGACCAGCCCATCGCCGCAGAAAACGATGTGATCAATGAGATCGGCGGACAGGGAGTGGATACCTTGGACTTCGGATCGATCACCAGCGACTTGACTCTGAACTTGGGTCTGGCCACCGTTCAAAACGTCCAGGTAAATCGGACGCTGCGGCTAAGCTCTGGTGGGGCCATCGAGAATGCAATCGGTGGCAGTGGCAGCGATACACTCACCGGCAATGCGGGCCACAACGTGCTTGCGGGTAACGACGGCAATGACACCCTGTTGGGCTTAACCGGCTTTGACACACTGCTGGGGGGCAATGGCTTGGATACGCTCAGTGGTGGTGATGGTGATGATCTATTGGTCGCAGGGCGCACTGACCACGACAAAGCAGTAGACAGCTTGATTGCAATCCGCGGAAAATGGAGTGCGGCATCTCCGTTTTCGACGCGCGTGACTAACCTGCGCACTGGTACGGGTCCCAGTTCGATATCACTAGTAGCCAATTCGAATGTTCTGGATGACGGCGGTTCGCTCGACACTTTGACCGGCGACGCTGGAGTGGACTGGTACTTCCGTGCGCTGAGCGATGTAGTTACCGATTTAGGTGGCGAGCTAGTGGATCTGCTCACGTAAGACCTACGCGAAAAGTGGGGTCAGGTCTCTAAAGTGTTACCTATGTCCTGAACCCGTAGCAATTACTTTATATGTAAAGTAAAGCGACTGAAGAAATGCGGTAAAGAGTGGGGTGAGGTCTGGGGCACCTGTATGACAGAATGTCAAATGGGTGCCAAAATGAACGACGGGAACTTGGGCACGAAATGAGCAGCGTGTGGTTTTCGTGCCTGCACTACCTGGAAGTTTGCGGGCACGAAATCAACATGAGAACCGTAAAATTCACAAGTCAATTCCAAGGGCAGACCTGACCCCACCTATCACTCTTCGTGTCAGGGCGTACTAAGCCTTGTTGGTTATGGTGTGTGCCTACCGCTATCCTCGATTCCTGTTTGTGCCCTAATCCCGAATTGGACGTGTCCACGTGCTTATTTGCACATCATCGATTCGCTCTTCGCGACGAAAGTCATTCTGGTCATGGTTGGTTGCGGTCCTGTGAAGCTTTCGCGTTTCGGAGACTGTCCTCGGTGACGTTAGTAAACGATTTGCCATTGAAGCGAAAGAGCCCGCCTGAGAAGCCGCACCAAAGTGTTCCGTGGCGGTCTTCCAGCATTGCCTGAAGTCCAAAGTAGCGGGTCCAGTGCGGCCGGTCGGTCTCATCGAATAGAGTGAATTCTTCTCCGTCAAGGCGATACGCTCCAACGTGCGTCGCGCCAATCCAAAGTTCACCAGCCCTGGTTTCATAAATTGTGTAGATATCGTTTTGGCTCAGTCCTTTGATGTCCGCAAATGAGGTGAATTTGTTTCCATCGAAACGGCAGATGCCACCGTCTCCAGTCATGTTGGGCTGGTACGATTGCATACAGGCGAACCAAATATTCCCCTGCCGGTCTTGCAGGATTCCGTTAACAGTGTTGCTGCACAGGCCATCTTCCTTGCCGAAATGTGTAAAGGTCTTTCCATCAAATTTGAAAGCACCGTAGCCGTCGGTGCCAAACCACAGGTTGCCATCCCGGTCGTGAAGTTTCATCGCCGGCCTACCGTTGAAGATGGCATAAGACGCCGTTTCCTTTTTGACAAACGGGACTTTGAATTCAACAAACTTGTTGCCGTCGAGACGATAAACGCCATGATTCATGTTGGCCCAGATGTTTCCGTCCCTGTCTGCCCGAACTCCGCCACCGCCAGCAGGCAAGGCGCTGCGTTCACCGGGTTCAACTGCTGGCAAACCCTCGGCGCTTCCCAATCGAGTAATCGTCTGGCCATCGAATTTGCAGATCCCTTCGTGCGTGCCCATCCACAGATTTCCGTCCTTGTCTTCCGCAAAACTCGTGACGACGGTACTGGGCAATCCATCTTTGGTCGAAAACCAGGTTAGCATTTTTCCATCGAAACGAACGGCTCCCTTTGCAATCGTACCAAACCAAAGGTTTCCTTTTTTGTCCTCGTGCGCTGCGACTACGTACTGAGCGATTCGGTCGGTATCGGTCTTTTTCAGATCAAGAGTTTTCCTGATCCATTCCGTCATCCTTGTTCGTTCCGATTGAGATGGTTGTTCGTCGTTTGCTGGTGGCATCATGCGAGTTTCTAACTGCTCGACAACGGCGGCGTAAACGCCCCGAAGTTTCGCCAGATCCGATTCGCTGTTGGCCTCAAGGAAATCGAGCCCTTCCATCGCTTTGGGCGCGTGACACTCAGCGCAGTACTTCACCAGCAGCGGCCGAATCGACTTCGCAAACTCGCCTGCAAATTCGCTACGTGGAAAAGCATTTAGACGCAACGGTTCTTGCGCGCCCAGCCACACAGTGGTTGCGGCAACAAGAATGGTGGAAACAACGATAGATCTGTACACAAGTAATCCTTCTGGAGTGTATGGAAGTGCAAAGCCCTAGTGAACCTCAATGGAGCCGTAGAATTCACGAATCAATTCCACGGGCCTTTCTTAGTCACTGGGAAAATCGATTTCCCGTCGTATCGAAAGAGTCCGAACACTCCGCCAATCCAGAAACGACCTTGCCGGTCTTCCATAAAACACTGAATCGCACCGCTGTTGAGTCCGTCCTTCCGATTGAAATTGGTGAAGGACTTGCCGTCATAGCGATATATTCCAGAGTGCTCAATTGGAAACCAGACGTTGCCTGATCGATCCAAGTGCAGTTTCCACGCCTCTGTGCCGATGACGCCATCAGCCTCGGTGAAGTGCTTGAATGATTTGCCATCCCAGCGGCAAACGCCATTATGATGAGTCGCAAACCAAAAATTGCCGTTCTTGTCTTCCAGGATATCGTTCAAGGAATTGTGACAGAGGCCGTCTTTCTCGGAGATGTTAGACAGGGACTCCCCATCGTAAATGTATGCACCGCCATTGGTTGCAAACCACATTTTGCCGCGGCTGTCTTGTAAGATGGCGTGAACAATCTTCGCACTGGTGACGCCTCGTGAGGGATCTGGTTCGGAAGCGGGAAGTTCAAATGGCTTAAACGATGTTCCATCGAATCGGCTGACTCCGTCCAACGTTCCAATCCAAACTAAGCCCTTGTTGTCGACTGTGATGCTCCACACATCGCTACCGACAAGGCCATCTTTTTCGGTGTAGTTCGTAAATGCTTTTCCGTTATATCTGGTGACCCCTTGTTCGGTTCCGAATAGCAGGTCGCCGTTCTGATCTTCAACGATCCCTCTAACCGCAACGCCCCCAAAGCCCTGTTTGATCGAAAAGTACTCCAGCGACTTTCCATCGTACCGACACACTCCGTCGCCATTGGTACCGAACCATAGATGCCCATTTTTATCCTGGAAGATCCTGCGGATGTAATCGCTGATCCGTTGCGGATCAGGTTGTTGAGATGGATCGCCTTCATTCAGTGGTGTTCGTTGCGAGCTTATGTTGCCTGGCGCCGACAATGTTGGCGCTTCTTGCGCCTGGCAATCCAGCAACATTACACACGAAAACGATACAAATAGGACTTGGATTTGAAGCAGACGGATCGGATGGAACATAGCGGGAGTATTCAGTAACACCCCTCGCTTCTCGGGTTTTTTCGGGATTCGCATGTGTTTCTCTAACTTAAGTGGCATTACCGGCAAACATTGATCAACGTTTCGCCGTAGGTACGATTGCTGGACAATCATCCTAACGATGCTGCGTTACAGTTAGCTGGAAATTCGTGGCTTGGGCAGCAACTCGAGGGGAATGCCAGCCTGTAACGGGGCTGCGTTAGTATGTTTGGCACTGCGCCGTTACCAACAATGGTCTGAGCAGACACTTGGAATTCGAATAAGATGCCGAATCAAGAAACGTCCTGTCCCGAAGTGGCCGAATTGACCGCGTTCGCCAATGGCGACCTCACCGATGCGAGACTAGAGCACTTGGCAAAACACATTGACCAATGCGAGTCGTGCGGAATGATCGTCGACGCGACTACGAAACTGGACGATTCCGAGCTGGTTGCCGAGCTTCGCGCTTTGAAGGTTCAGGCTTCTGACTTGAACACGACGAATGAACGTCACTCCAACTTGGTTCCCATACAGTTATTGAAAGCTGCTCGCCAGGCCATTGATCCTCTATCGCTTCCAGTCTCCTTGGATGCGGGTAGACGACTTGCAAATAGATTGAAGAGCGGCCCAGTTCGACTCGGACGTTTTGAATTGCTCTCCGAACTCGGCGTCGGTTCGTTTGGGTATGTCTTCAAGGCACATGATACGCAGCTCGATAGGTTCGTCGCCCTAAAAATACAGCGCGCAGGCACGTTTGCGACAAATGAGGAAGTCGAGCGGTTTGTTCGCGAAGCCCAAAGCATCGCTCGACTCAAGCATCCAGGAATCGTGACTGTTTACGATACGATACGTTCTGAAGAAGATATCTGTTATCTCGTGACCGAATACGTCGACGGGGAGTCTCTTGAAGAAAGACTGAAGTCCAAAGAATGGAGTTTTGAAGAAAGTGCCCACTTGATTGCTGCGATTGGTGATTCGCTGCAATACGCTCACGAAAACGGAATCGTCCATCGTGACGTCAAACCTTCCAACGTTTTAGTTGACCAACTTGGTACGCCGCATTTGATGGATTTTGGTTTGGCGAAAAGCGATCTCGACTTTGACGAGACTATGACATCCCTAGGTCGAATCATGGGAACGCCGGCCTACATGTCACCCGAACAAGCCTCCGGGGACTCTCGCAATGTCGATGCTCGAAGCGATGTTTATAGTTTGGGCGTGATGCTTTACCAAATGCTAACTGGTGAACTTCCTTTTCAGGGCAATCACCGCATGTTGTTACTTCAAGTGATGGAAGACGAGCCGCGATCGCCGCGAAAACTCAAAGCCGCCATTCCGCTCGATTTGGAAACAATTTGTCTTAAATCACTTTCGAAATCTATAACGCAGCGTTACCAATCAGCTGCGGAAATGTCGGAAGACTTGAGAAGGTTTACTCATCGCCAGCCGATCAAGGCGCGGCCATTGGGTAGGTCTGAGAAGCTCTGGCGCTGGTGTCGCGCCTTTCCATTGGCCGCAAGTCTGTTGGTTGCGGCTCCACTGGTTTCAATCGGTGGATTTGCATACCTGTCTTGGCTAACGACTCATTTCGTTCAAAGTACGGCTTTGGAAAGTACTCGCATGGAGGCCAATATGCTGGAGGATATCAACGACTACTACAGTGAAAGTGTGATTGGCCGAATCGATCAGAATCATATCCCTGTTACTCACAAGTACGCCTCGACACAAAATGCGCTACCGCTTCCTTTCACCTTCATGATTGACGCCGGGCGGCGTATCACGGAAAACGAATCGGGCATGCAAGTCAAAATTTACAGCGATTATCCATGGCGAAATGACTGCGGGCCTCAAAACGATTTTGAAGCTACAGCGATTCAAGCTCTAGGTCTCGGCTGTCGAACAGAGATCTCCAAAAGAAGCGATGTAGTGACAAGTCAAGTGATCGAGGAAAATCTTGATGGTCGTTCTTACTATGAATTTGGCGAAGTCGATGGCAAGCCAATGCTACGATACGCCCGAGCTCAAATCATGAAGCAGAGCTGTGTCGAATGCCATAACAGGGAACCGACCAGCCCCAAACGCGACTGGGTTGAAGGAGACGTAGCAGGTGTGCTTTCGATAACCAGGCCGTTAGCGCGAGACATCGAATCCACGCGATTGGGACTCCGGAGTGCGTTCAATCTGATTGCTGGCATCGCAGTGATGTTGACGGGTTTGACGCTGGTTGTTTTCTGGACGGCAAAACGCCGTTCGAACGACACGCTGGGAGCGTAGATAATGACAACGACTAGCGACAACGAACAACGCAATGCTACGACGAGCCTAACGCGCAATTACGTAAACTCACCTATGACCACATCAGGTCACAACGAAAATCGCGATGCCATAGACCCGAATCGAACTTCGCTTAGCCTGATCTCGCAAGCCACCAGACAAGACCCTGCAGCTTGGGAGCGATTGGTGAGCATCTACTCACCATTGGTCTACTTTTGGTGTCAGGAGTCTGGCCTGTCCCGCGCGGATTTGCAGGATGTGTTTCAAGAGGTATTTCATGCCCTGGCTCGCAATCTCAATAAATTCCGCCCGATTGAAAACGGTACCTTTCGCGGCTGGCTAAGGACTTTAACAAGAAACAAAGTGAACGACCATTTTCGCCATGCTGGGCTCGAACCTAAACCTATAGGTGGAACGGACGCTTTGAATTTCCTGAAGACAATTCCAGCCGCAACTCAGCGACGGTCAGCTTCGAATCACTCTTCCGCCATACACGTCGCAGACCCGTCAAACGAACGGGCCATCGTTGATTCAACACTCTGCCATGCGCTTTCCAATGTCCGCGTAAACTTCTCAGAACAGTCGTGGAAGGCATTTTGGATGGTAGTGGTAGATGGGCGTGAAACGGCTGATGTCGCGAATGATCTCGGAATGCTGCCCGGAGCCGTTCGAGTTGCTAAGTCTCGTGTTCTCAAACGCCTTCGTCTGGAACTCGGCGATTCCATTGACTAGTGCGAGCAGTGGTCAGAATCTTCTTTCAGCCATTCCTAGCGTTTACTGATTGCTCAAGTACATGATCGGTTTCGGCGACGTCAACAGCGTCGCTGAATAGTCGATGGCACGATTGGCAGCTACAGCTACAATTGGTAGCTGTCTGTTATGCCCCCGACCCGCACAAAGCCGACGGTGGGCTCAACTTCATGGCTCATCACCGTTGCAATCTGATGGACGGAAGGAGGAGGCAACGCAGCACCAAACTCCTTCGGTCATTATGTCAAACTACAAATTCAACGAAGACTATTTCATGAGAACAATGATTGGTACGGTTTTATTGCTGGTGATTGCCTGGACGATGAAAACGAAACCAAAGTTCTTCCTCGCCGCGGCGCTGTGCTTCCATTCGCCGAACTGCTTCGCCCAGCCACTGAAGGTATTTATCCTCGCTGGCCAATCGAACATGGAGGGACATGCGGAGATCCGCACCTTTGACTACATCGGCAAAGATCCGGCCACCGCACACTTGCTCAAGGAGATGCGCAATCCCGATGGAACGCTTCGCGTATGTGACAAGGTCTGGATGTCCTATTTGACCGGGCCTTATGATGGTAGTTCGAATGGCGAAGGCTTGGGGAAATTGACCGCAGGCTTTGGCGCACGCGGCGACCAACCCACCAAGGATGGTGGAAAGATTGGGCCTGAGTTCACCTTCGGTATCACTATGGAGAAAGAGCTGAAGGAACCCATCTTGATCATCAAGACCGCTTGGGGCGGCAGGTCGCTCAACACCGAATTTCGTCCCCCGAGTGCCGGGCGATATAAGCTGCCCAAGCAGACTCAAGATCAGTGGGACAAACATCCGCAGGGTGCCCACGGCATTCCCAAACTTGTGGATCGAAAGAAATGGCAAGAAGATAAGGACGCCGCCTCAGGTGTGTTTTACCGCATGATGGTTGAGCACGTGAAAAAAGTGCTGGCAGATCCCGCTCGGGTCTGCCCCGCTTATGATCCCAAAGTCGGCTACGAAATTGCCGGTTTTGTGTGGCTCCAGGGTTTCAACGATCTCGTTGATGGCCAGACCTATCCCAATGGCGAGTATGGTGAATACTCGCGCCTCTTGGCGCACTTCATCCGCGACGTGCGCAAAGACCTTTCCGCCCCGAAGATGCCATTCGTTATCGGCGTGCTCGGTGTTGATGGCGAGAGAAACATCAACTTCCGCACAGCCATGGCCGCTCCGGCTGCCATGCCCGAGTTCAAGGGCAATGTGGTGGCTGTAGACACCGCGCCTTTTTGGGATCGTGTCATCGAAGCCGCAGAACCTAAGCAGGGCGAGTATAACGACATCGTCGGCACGGCTCGCACATTAAAAGCAGATGGCACGCTCGATACGGAGCGGAAGTGGGATAAGTTCTGGAAGCCAATTGGCAAGCCTCTACCAGAGGAGCGAAATTGGCATTTTTTCACGGTCGATGCCACCGAAACGCAGGACAAACTGGACGAATTCACCGACAGGCGATTCCGTGACATCACACTGCCCGCCGGAATGGAGAATTGGTATAAGCCTGACTTCGACGACAGCCAATGGACAGCAGGCAAAGCACCTATCGGCAAGGGCGTATGGAACCACAGCGGAATCACGTTGGACAATTATTTATCCATATGGGGCAAAGAAGAATTCCTGCTCATGCGTTCCAGTTTCGAAGTAGATAACCTCGACTACGCTGCCTACCGCATCGCGATTTTGGCGCGACAAGGGTTTCATGTTTATTTGAATGGCCACAAAATTCACACCTACATTTGGTGGCAGGATAAACCGCAATACAGATCCATCGTCCTCGATAAAGAACAGACTCAATATTTGAAGAAAGGGAAGAACGTCTTGGCGGTTTATGCCAATGACCAATACTCCCCCGACTCCCCAGAACATTATGCCGCGCTCGATGCATGGATTGAGGGAATCACCAAAGCGGATCAGGAAAAGCTCGACCTCGCATTGGAGGAAGTCCTGTCACCCAAAGACAGGGAGGCACTTCAAGGCGCATCCAATGGCGGCTACCACTACTTCGGCAGCGCCAAAATCTTTGCGCAGATGGGCAAAGCGTTTGCCGAAGCGAACCTAAAACTCATCAAACAATAAGCAAGCAGAAGTAGAAGTTTCAGGTGCAAGTATGCGTTGGGAAATGAACCATGATTGAGATCAGACAGGCCGTTTGCTCCGACGTGGAAATCATCACCCACTTCAACATCGCGCTCTGCCGTGAAACTGAAGGACGGGAACTCGACCTGGTGACGGTTACCAACGGAGTCAGACGCTTCGTTTCCGAACCCAGCAGGGGACGGTATTTCGTGGCTGAGACCGACGGTGAAGTCGTAGGGCAAACCGCGCACACTTTCGAATGGAGCGATTGGAGAAACGGCGAGATCTGGTGGATTCAGAGTGTCTATGTGCATCCCCATTTTCGCAGCCAGGGCGTGTTCCGCGCTCTCTTCATGCACATTAAAGAACTCGGTGAAGCGGATGTAGATTGCTGCGGCATCCGCCTCTACATGGAGCGGGAAAACGATACCGCTCGAGAAAGCTACGGGCGCCTCGGTTTTAGCGAAACGGGGTATGTGGTTTTCGAGCGTTTGTTTTCCCGAATAGATGAAACCTGAACGGCTTGCCGTTGTGTTCGCGCTTTGGCAAAAAAATGTGAGGGCAGAAAGATGAAATCCAAAATAGGAATCAAGACTGAATCGAGTGTTTCCAAACCTAAGGTATCTTTCTGCCCATGCATCTTTTTGTCCTTACCGTCCAATTCGTTGCAGGCGCACACTTCCTGAGTTGATGTTTACCCACAATATGCTCAACTTGAAACTGTCGACGCTGATCAGGCGTCTCATGACAATTGACAAAGCGATGTTCAACACGTTCGGCCCCAAAGTTGATTAGCTTTCCGTGCGACAGGCCAGCTTCCACTGCCATCCTCGATCGCTTTCTGCACCGAGCTGAAATCATTCAGATCAACGGCAAAAGCTTCCGCTTAGAAAACTCGCAAAAAGCTTCAAAGGGTACCAAAGCGCCCACCGGCTCGACTGCCGATAAAGAATAGACCAAAGGATACCACGTTACCGGGATGTTCGATCTGTGAACCAAATTGGTACCCTTTGAGGCGCCTTTCGCTGGTACCCTTTGAGGCGCCCACTGACAACGGAACCGCAGTTGTCCTGATTGTGCCCTAATCTTGAATTGGACGTGTCCACGTGCTTAGCTCGGGCATAATACCCGTAGATCTGGGGCCAAGGGGTTGTAATTGCCTGACATGAAAAATCGAGCAATGGAACTCGGCATTGAGATAGAGTATCCTGGTTCATACACCGGCTTCGCAAAGAGCTTCGAAAAGCTCAGGAAGAACTGAAACGCCTTCGATCGGATCGCGACCAGTAGTAATGGCTTCATGACGAAAGCTTCCAATTCGCTTCATCCGAGAGTTTCATCAATGCCATACTTGGGTCGGGCTTGGTTCCGTTGCATTGTCTATTTCGCGTGGGTGTTGGTCGGTCAAGGTCTTCTCAGAGCCGAAACGATTGGCTATTGGGAGTTCAGTCAAGGAATGAATAGCTGGACCGCGAACGCACACATTCGCAACCTGCAGCATGGTGCAAATGGCGTGTCGATGGAGTTGCAAGCCCCAGATCCGTTCCTGACGAGTCCACAGATGGCTTGCCCAGCAGGAAAGGTGGTTTGCGTTTCTGTTCGAATGCTTTCAAAGGCCGGCTCTGTAGGGCAAATCTATTTTCGCCAACCCTTTTCGGAAGAACGCAGTCGCACGTTTGTGATTCAGAACGATGGTCAGTGGCATGAGTATCGCATTTGGCTTTCCACACTCGCTCCTGGTGCGCGAATCCGACTCGACCCCAGCTTCGATGAGGGCTTGATCGAGTTGGCCTGGATTCGCATCGAAGCGTTTGACGCAATGCCAGGTGAACTTTGGGCACAGCCACGCGAACTGCGAAGCAAAAAGTGCATCGGTGGAGGACTCTATACGGTCAATGGCGCAGAGACAGCAATTACTCCGCGATTCATCGCCGAGCATCCTGAGTTCAACGCGCACTATCCTTTCGATGGAATTGTTCTTCCAGCCGAATTGTCGCACGAGTGGGTCGATTCACTCGGCCTGACGAAACTGGGAATGCCACTGCGACCCGCCTTCCTTCACGAGTTGTTATGGAATAGCGTCAAAATTCCCGACGAGGCGGTCGCACAAACTCTGGCCGATCTGCAGAGGATGCGTCGCGGCAATCTAACCGACAACTTCCTGATCTTTGGAATGGTGGATGGTGCGCGTGGACTGCATACACCCAACCTGACGGATGATCACGATTGGGAAGCAATTCAGCACAATGCCGTTCTAGCAGCGCGTCTCTGTCGGCTTGGCAAGTTGAAAGGTCTTTGGCTGGATACCGAGCAGTACGGTCAGTATCGCTGGAGAACACAATCCGGAACACCTGAGTTCGAACCGGACCAGCCACAGGGGCTTCCTTTTCCTCTGGGGAAAGATTCACCCGAGGTGCTGCGCCGCCGTGGCCAGCAGTGGATTCAGGCAATCCAAGCGGAGTTTCCCGAAGTCAAAATCATGACGACATTTGCTTGGTCTCCCGATTCCAACAGCTACGGACCACTGAGCGGAGTCATTCCTTTCCTCGATGGTGTTCTAGAAGGCATTCAAGCACCCGCGGAGATCATTCATGGACATGAAAACACGTTCTATTTCGGTCATGCCCCTGGAACGACGCACACGTATGCAACGAAAGACGGCTTTCCGGGCGATCGAAACCGATACTCGACTGCGCGAGCTGAAATTCGAAACTGGCGCTCGCTGAGCAATAACCCAGCCAAGTATGACGCGTTTGTCAAAGTAGGAATGGCTGCATGGGTCGAAGACCACCCATGGAATACGCCTCCGGGCTGGCCCAACGGAACCAAGGCATCCCTGTGGTCCAACTTGCCGTTAGCGCTTGTTGCCAGCGACGAGTATGTTTGGGTGTGGAGCGAACATACCAAATATGGCCAACCTGATAGGAACGAAGTGAATCCATTTCTCGCTTCGCTAAATAACCAAACTCGAAACATACCGATGTCGCCGGTATCGACGTTTGACGAGCAATTCGATTCTGATCCGCTGGCGCGCGCTTGGTACTTCGACTTTGACATGTTAAGCATCGGCCGCAAGGCAACTCCCGTGGATGAAGCAGCCGTCATGGATCCATCGACTGTTCCCTACGGCTGGGACAAGCGGACGAAGTGCCTGAAG
The DNA here is from genome assembly GCF_056494185.1 of Rania fehmarnensis. Taxonomy (NCBI): domain Bacteria; kingdom Pseudomonadati; phylum Planctomycetota; class Planctomycetia; order Pirellulales; family Pirellulaceae; genus Rania; species Rania fehmarnensis. The sequence continues at coordinate 4,870,524 of NZ_CM151398.1, read as the reverse complement.
ATTGCGGGCGAAAGCTCAAAGAAGCTGGTCCATCAACGCCGTCGTTACGTACGAACCGTCGATCCAGCGGACATTTGCAAAGCCTTCACCTTCGCAGTGGACTTCCGCATCCAATCCTTCGGCGACAACCAGCGAAACCCAATGATCATCGGTTTTTCCCAAAGTGAATTACTATTAGACGAACACTCGTTGACTCTTCGAATCTCAAGTCCAGAGAAGGTAGAGTTGGTGCTGGCTGCGCAAGGAAAAATCCTCAGATTACCTGTCGTGCAGCATGACTCCCTACGCCCCGACACTCCCTATCGATTTGAATTAACTTGCAACCCAGTGAAGAAGCAAATTCAAGCCGATCTAAGGACCCAGTCCTCACCTCAACAGCGGTTTGCAATCGAAAGTTCCGTCACGGAAGCGATGCTCCCATGGACGCTCGATGAATTGGGGATTGCCATCGACGAACATGGAGAGACTTCCGAGCATTTCTATCGTTTCCAAGTCGATGCCATGCAATTCAATTTTTAACTGATGGCTTTTCATATGGGTGATCTCATCGAGTTCATGCCCAGCCACAACACTTCAAAGCCGCTGCTTCGCAGTCAAGAGCATTGAGATTGGAAGCGGCGACTCGAATTCACCAGCTTCAGTCAAGTCATTAGTCAACGGGAAAAAATTTAAGATTACAGAAACTTGTGACGAATCGGACCTCAAACTATCCGACCTCCGCGTTAATTTGAACATGGGCCTTGGATGGCTCGAGAAACTGTCTTAGTACTTCCTCGTCTGACTTGTTCGGTTTAAATGGCTAGTTCAAGTGTGTAGCTTCCAGAGCTCAATGACGATGTGTCGATGGCAAAGGTACCCAGTATGAAAAGCGGCGCTGTGGAGCTAAAGTGCAGTTACGCAAGAAGATCGCAAATTTTCCCGAGGCCGCTTTGTTAACATTGTCACATCTCCATTCGCTCTTCGAGAGGATCAGCTCTGTCGTTCTGGACGGTGGATTGGCAACCGAACTTGAGCGGCAAGGCCATGATCTCAATCACGCGCTTTGGTCGGCTCGATTACTACTTACCGATCCGGGTGCCATCCGTAATGCTCACCGCGCTTATTTGGAAGCGGGCGCGATGTGCATCACAACTGCCAGTTACCAGGCCAGTATTCCTGGACTGGCTGCCGCCGGAATACCAGAAGCGCAGGCCAGGAAACTGCTAAGGGATTCCGTGTCTATCGCGCAGCAAGCGGTCGCTGACTTCCTTGGCAGCCCATCGAGACGTGGTGAAATCGATCGACCGCTCGTGGCCGCGAGTATCGGCCCCTACGGCGCGTTCCTGGCAGATGGATCCGAGTACCGAGGAAACTATGGAATCTCCGTTGATGAACTAAGCAACTTTCATGCGGAACGACTCGACGTGATTTGCCAGATGCAACCGGATCTGTTGGCGTGCGAAACGATCCCCTGTGCGCAAGAAGCCGAGGTACTGCGCGACTTGCTAACGGAATCGAGCGACACGATGGCTTGGATCAGCTTTTCATGCGTCGATGGTGAACGCATTTGCGATGGTACTCCTATACAAGAATGTGCGGCCCTATTCGAGAATTGCCCACAAGTATTTGCGATCGGTTTGAACTGCACTGCCCCGCAGTATGTCCGTTCGCTGATTGAAAAGATCCGAATTGCCGCCCCGAGCAAACGCGTGGTTGTCTATCCAAATTCGGGACAGGTTTACAATCCGCTTGGCCGAGTATGGACGGGTACGACGAGCGCAGCAGATTTTGGTGAACTGGCCAAACAATGGCTCGATGCAGGAGCAACTCTTATCGGCGGATGTTGCCAAACGGGGCCAGAGCACATTCGCGCGATTCGGGAAGCGATACATCCCGCTTAAAACCCTTCATAGCCGCAACATCGCGCATTCGAATCCAAATTAGGTTATGATCTTCTCGCAAGTCACGAGGCGGAGAGTTTTGGCAAGAAAATGGGGGCAAGAAAATGAAGACTCAACAACATCTTCTTGCCCCTATCTTCATGCCAATTGTTAGACGTCGCGAGCTATGGGTTTCTGTAAGCGGTTGTGAAGGTGGCGGTGCGCTTGTCAAATTGACGGAAACGATCAATACCGCTTCACAAGCCGGAGAGTTTTGGCAAGAAAATGGGGGCAAGAAAATGAAGACTCAACAACATCTTCTCGCCCCTATCTTCTTGCCAATTGTCAGACGTCGCGAGCTATCGGTTTCTGTATGCAGTTTTGAAGGTGGCGGTGCGCTTGTCAAATCGACGGAAACGATCAATACCGGTTCAGAAGTCGGAGAGTTTTGGCAAGAAAATGGGGGCAAGAAAATGAAGACTCAACTACATCTTCTTGCCCCTATCTTCTTGCCAATTGTCAGACGTCGCGAGCTATCGGTTTCTGTATGCAGTTTTGAAGGTGGCGGTGCGCTTGTCAAATCGACGGAAACGATCAATACCGGTTCACAAGCCGGAGAGTTTTGGCAAGAAAATGGGGGCAAGAAAATGAAGACTCAACAACATCTTCTTGCCCCTATCTTCTTGCCAATTGTTAGACGTCGCGAGCTATGGGTTTCTGTAAGCGGTTGTGAAGGTGGCGGTGCGCTTGTCAAATTGACGGAAACGATCAATACCGCTTCACAAGCCGGAGAGTTTTGGCAAGAAAATGGGGGCAAGAAAATGAAGACTCAACAACATCTTCTTGCCCCTATCTTCATGCCAATTGTTAGACGTCGCGAGCTATGGGTTTCTGTAAGCGGTTGTGAAGGTGGCGGTGCGCTTGTCAAATTGACGGAAACGAACAATACCGGTTCACAAGCCGGAGAGTTTTGGCAAGAAAATGGGGGCAAGAAAATGAAGACTAGACAACATCTTCTTGCCCCTATCTTCTTGCCAATTGTCAGACGTCGCGAGCTATCGGTTTCTGTAAGCGGTTGTGAAGGTGGCGGTGCGCTTGTCAAATTGACGGAAACGACCAATACCGCTTCAGAAGGCGGAGAGTTTTGGCAAGAAAATGGGGCAGGAAAATGAAGACTCAACTACATCTTCTTGCCAATCCAAATTAAGCCGTAACATCGCGCGCTCGAATCCAGATTAGGTTATGATCTTCTCGCAAGTCAGAAACCTGGCTGTTTGGACTTTGTGGGGAAACATCTGATGAAGCCTGCATTCCGTATGTTAGTGCTCTTAGCGTGTTCATTGGCTTGGATCGAATGTCCGCAAGTTGGACTCGCCCAAGAGCAGAAACCAGGCTTGGTAGCCAAGCTGGTATGTCCAGTGAATCCTATCTTGATTCGCAACCAACATGGCCCATTGTTGTCGGCCATCATCGACGTTCCCTCTGGCAAAGCCACGCGTTTAATTTCCATGGTATTCTCCTTCGACGGAACTGATGAGCTCGAGGACATCCAGGCTGTACAACTTTTTGGGACCGGTGATGAACTGGCATTTTCGCCGACATCACCTATCGGAGATTCGGTTGCCCCTGCCCGCACGTTGAAGATCGCCGTTGATCGTCCATTGACTGAGGGGCGAAACGTGTACTGGCTGTCGTGCCGCTTGAACGACTCGGCCAGACTTGGACAGCGCGTGGCGGCGACTTGCACTTCAATAACAACCTCCGCAGGCGGCATCCTTCCCCAGTCAGACGTTGCTAATGCGTATCAACAGATCGGAGTCGCCTTACGCAAGCATCAAGAAGATGGTGTCCACACGTATCGGATACCGGCTCTTACCCGATCCAAAACGGGGACGCTGCTGGCAGTCTTCGACATGCGCCGTCGCGCCGGTCGCGACTTGCAGGAGGACATTGATATTGGGCTCAGCCGAAGCACCGATGGCGGACAGACCTGGGAATCGCCGCGCGTCATCATGGATATGGGCACTTATGGGGGACTGCCACAGTCGCAGAATGGTTGTAGCGATCCTGGCATCATTGTCGACCAACAAACAGGCGAGATATTCTGTTTCGCAGTGTGGATGAACGGCAAACCGGGGCATCACCAAAGGACTGAAGATGGATCGGAACCTGGTTTCGAAATTGGTAAATCCGCGCAGTTTATGATGGTCCGTTCCACCGACGACGGCCTCACATGGTCGCAACCGGAGAACTTGACGCGACAACTGAAACAGGAATCGTGGTGGTTGCTCGCACCCTCGCCACAAGCTGGCATTTGCCTGCCTGATGGCACGCTCGTCATGCCCGTTGAAGGCCGAACAGGTCGTGACACCTTGGCCACGTTCGCGACGATTATGATCAGTCGCGATCATGGTCGGAGTTGGACAGTCGGCACGCCCGCCTACAGCGGCGGAAATGAATGCCAGGCGGCGCTGCTGGGCGATGGTTCGATCATGCTGAATATCCGCAATGATCGCGAGCGCTTTCGGGCGGTGGCGGTGACAACAGACCTCGGCCAAACTTGGCAACCGCATGTCACGTCGCGTAACACGCTGATCGAACCGAATTGCAACGGTAGTCTGTTGCGGGTCGACTATGAGCGTGACGGCCAGCACCAACACCTACTTCTGTTTGCCAATCCACATTCACAACAAGGCCGCACGCATCAAACTGTGCAAGTCAGCTTCGACGACGGACTGACATGGCCGGATTCGCATCACGTTTTGATGGATGAAGGGCAAGGTGCTGGCTATCCGAGTCTGACAAGTATTGATCGTGATCATGTGGGTATCGTGTATGAAGGCAGCCAAGCGCATCTCGTGTTTCAAAAGCTGGCCATCGTCGATCTCGTTGAACCGGCTCGCCGTCATGCTTCTCGAGATGTTTGGCAACGGAAGGTGTCGAAAGAAGGAGCAGAACTTCTAGAACAGCGCAGAAAATCACCGCCGTTCGGCGATCAAGGCTTTGATCTTGAGCAACTGCGAGCGGGCATGAATGCTAGACAACAACCAACTGTTCCGGGATTGGTACTGACCAAGGTCAACGTGGGCGCAATACCCTGTGAATGGGTCGTAACGCCAGGCGCGGATCCCGACCTCCGACTGTTGTACCTTCATGGCGGAGGATGGGTCTCGGGCTCCGGTGGCAACTATCTGCCGCTGGCTGCGGAAATCTCACTCGCCGCCAAGTGCGTCGTTCTGCTGCCCGACTATCGACTGGCACCGGAGCATCCTTTTCCTGCAGGGCTCGATGACTGCGTCGCAGCTCACGAGTGGTTGACGGCGAACGGTCCTGCGGGTCCCAGTGTCGCCACGGCAACTTTTATCGCAGGCGACTCAGCTGGCGGCAATTTGACATTGGCCACGTTGCTGGCTCTCAAACAACGGCAGAAGAAGATTCCAGCTGGTGCTATTTCCATTTCACCCGCCACGGATTTTACTTTGGCGAGCCAATCGTTGAAATCGGTTTATGATCCAATCATCAGCTCAAGGACGATGCCCGAATTTCGCGACCGCTATTTGCTAAAGTCGGACCGCCGCGATCCACTCGCATCGCCGCTGTTTGGCGACTATCGCGGGCTGCCACCGATCCTGATTCAGACCGGTGAGCACGAAATGTTGAGAGATGACAGTATTCGCGTGGCCAAGAAGGCTCGAGGCGACGGCACTCCAGTTTCTCTAGAAATCTGGCCAGGCATGATGCACGTCTTTCAGATCCGAGGGCTTCCTGAATCATCTGCAGCGATAAAAAGAATTGGTGAGTTCATCATTAGCCTTAAATGAGCAAATCAAAGGGGGGCAAAAAAGCGCCTGAGTTCTACTCTTGTCGGAGAATAGGAGCTCATCAATTTTAGATCGGTATTGCGTGAGGTTGCGTGAAGCCTACTTCAATTCGTGAATCGTATTGTGAATCGTGGCCTGTGTGGGCACTCCTGCTTGCGTTCTCAGCGAGTACTGTATTTCCATGCACCAGGTTGGGCGCAAACCCGCAATATCCAGTACAAGTGTTTTTCCGTCGGGCGATAACTTGGCGTCACGCACCGTTAGCGACTGTTCATCATAGTGCTTTGAACCGTAATTCGCGGTACGTTTTAGCGACCAGGTTCGAATGCTAAACTGTTTTGCATCCACAGAGCTTGGATCGAGGGTTTCGGTAAATGTCAATTGCAAGCCAGACTTCATGGCTTTCAATTCGACCGGCAAACACACCGGCTTGCCAGTAGCTCGCACGCGATACAGGCCGCCGGGTTGCGTTGCATTGCCTGCCCAAGCAAACATGCCGCACACATACAGTTGACCATCCGTGGGATGGAAGCGGCCGCGCATGACGCCGGTTGGAAAGGCTGGTACGGGCAACTCAACCATGCCACCTTGCATTTTTGCCCCCACCTTCTCATGCGGCACCAAAAATACTTTGCCATACCCATAAGACAGATTCAGCAGGGAGCCATTGAGAGATCCCCAGCGCTGGCTGTCTACCCACAGTAACTCTGCTGGTGAACGATCAAATTCATTCGTAATCCAGCATAGCGGTGGCTCCATCGCCGCATCCGATGGATCAGTTACGTCATGATAGCCCAGCATGTTGCCATAGAATTTTGGCTGGCCGCTTTCGGCAAGTGTGACCCAGTTGATGCGGTTCTTAGGATTCCAAAAGCCTTCTTGATCTGTCACAAAGAAAGAGCCGTCCGGGTTCAGACATACTCCATTGGCCGCACGGAACCCGTTGGCCAGTATCTCGGTTTTCGATCCATCAGGCGAAACCTTCAACAGGGTACCATGATGCGGCACAACGGCCGCTTTGCCATGGCAGCCTGACTTGGCGTAATAAAAATTGCCTGCATTATCGGTTTGCAGCCCCATCGCGAATTCATGGAAGTGTTCGGTGACTTGATGGTCATTGTTCAGACACTCATAAAAATCAGTTTCACCATCGCCGTTGAGATCATGTAATACGGTCAACTGATCGCGACAGGTCACGTGTATCTTGCCGTTAACAATCTTTAGTCCTAGCGGCTGAAAAAGACCGGAAGCAATGCGCTGCCATTTGAGTTCGGTGTTGGCTGAGGCGGTTCCATTGGCTGGCGTCGCTGATGGAGATACGATCCAGACATCTCCGTCCCAACTGCAAACGGCCAGGCGACCATCGGCAAAGAAATCCAGCCCTGCGAAGCGAACTTGGGCAAGCCATGGATTGGACTCGGGAGCCGTCAAGATGTCGACGGCGAATGGACCCGTGTCCGCGCCTAGAACGAGATTGGTAGTAAGAACCTGCGGCCAACGCGCCGGTCCACCTGCAATCAGCGAGCTCAAATCCAAATCAGGATCTTTGATCACTGGATTGCTGCCCAACTCGTGCATAGCTATTTGGCCGACAGCTGTTTGGTTATGGACATCTAGGGCAGTCGGATGCCAAATCGAAAAACGCAGCGGTTCATCTCCAGCAGGCAGATGCAGCCTCAGTTTCCCTTGTTCATAAGTCCACCTGGCGCGTAGATCTGTGGGCGCGAAGCCAGCCAGCATCGGGCCCATTACCTCAGCAGATGCCCGGTGGACCCTTGCGTCATGGTTGTGCTTCGACGTGTCGCTGACGCTATCGTCCGCGGCGCTATCCAATTGCCAACGACCGACCAAAAATTCATCGTCGAGTTTAATTTGTTCCATGCTCTCCAAACCCACTGTCAGCTGTTGCTGGTAGAACCGCAATTCCGACATCTCGCCCTTGAAGTGTGATTGGCTTGGGAAATCCGGTGCGGTGAAGCCAATGCGTAGGATGCTCTTGGGCAAACGCTTCTTAGCCTTTAGCGCACTCTCGCCGTCCAGTTTGCCGTCGACAATCAGTCGCGCCTGGCCAGTGGACTGCTGCCAGGTGAGCGCCACCGTATGCCACTTTTCATCGGTCACGCGCGACTTTCCTGATACCGCACCCACCCAACCTATGTCGAAGCAGAGTCGACCATCGCGAATGAAGAACGCCTGGCCGTTGGGAGTCCAATTCTTCGCGCCTTCGCTCTTTGACCAGATCGTTCCGTCTTCACGCGTCTTGATTCGCGCTACGACGGTGAAGTCCCGATCATTGGTCTCGAAGTCAGCGGCTTCGGCTATCTCCAGATAGGTTTCACCATCGAAAGAGACTCTGCGTTGATGCGTTTGACCTGAAAGCGGTTGCTGTGGACTAACGATAACTTGTGACCTGAGTGGCCCATGCATGAACGCTGCAGAACTGTCCGGATGTTCGGCCACCTGCAGAACAAGTTCCTGCTCGCGTGGTCCAACGTGGAACGTGCGAAGCATGAGCGGCAGGTAGTTGGCATCGCGTGCCTGCCAACGAGGGCTTTCGAGAATATCCGTGTTTCCAATAGTGTAGGCAAAGATCGCCTGTTGTCCGTGATGGTACAAGCCCTTGTACTTTCCCCACTCGCGCGGCAGTGGACCATAGCGTTTGCCATCTCGACCGATCACGCGTTGATCGTCTGTGAACTGGCTGTTGCCGGGATTGGCCCAGCCTGGGCCAGGTGTATTGCTGAACGCAGTTTGTCCAACAATGCGTGGGTGGATGCCGTGCTGGCCGTTGAATTGAATGCCTTTCCAGTCGATAAAATTATCGGCCGACCCGGCGCTCCAACCGGCTGCGGTACGCAACGTATCGGTATCAAAAACCGTCCAGACTGCGCCCCGTGCAACTCCGCCGGCGCCAGGATCTAGCCGCACGGCAATGCCTTTGTAGGCAAAATTCTCTTTCTGTCCGGGAATCTCGTAGGTGTGCGCCAAAGTTGGTCCGTAGTCCATCGCCGACCAGGCTTCGATACTGCTCGGCGCCGGTCCTCGGTTGTCACCTATTGGAAGCCTGGCCAGATACGCCCCATCAAGAGTGACGTATTGGGAGGGATTCCGCGACTTGAGATAGGCCTCGCGAATGTAATGAATAACGTCGTACTTTTGAGAAGGCACCATCCATGACTGCGGAGCCATCAATCCAAAGCCATAGGTCAACGTGCGATACATCGAGAGCGGATCGCTGCCGTTCTTGAATTTGCCCTCAGCAAACCGCAGAGAGTTCGGCAAAGAACCTGGCTGGTCATGGTTGCCGTGACAGTTGGCACACACTCGTTTGTAGATCGTCTCGCCACGTGCGAACGCATCATCGTCCCAATCCTTGATCAACCCAGTGTGATCGAGGTGACTTTCGTATTCAGGTACCTTAAAAGCCAACAGGGCCGCCGACGGCTGTAACTCCTGGGCACGCTTTTGACCACCATCGCGAATCTCAAATAAATAGCGCATCAAGTCGAGGAACTGTTGTCGACTGTTGAGCTGATTGATTTGGCCAGCGGGCATGATCGACAGTTCATTGACCTTCATCTGTTCGATATCCGACTTGGCAATTGTCAGCGGCTCGCCACCTTTGGTAATATCCCGAACGACCACTTTGTCGTCGGTTTGCTCGACCAGAAGTCCTGTCAGCGTGTTGCCATCTGCCTGCTCAAGCGTGACGGATACAAAGCCTTTGCGAATGACCTTTGAGGGCCACAACACCGACTCAATCAGCGACTGGTCGCTAGTTTGCTTGTCCAACTGGGATAAGTCGGGTCCCAGTTGACCGTCAGCTTTAGCGCCTGCGAGGTGACATCTTGAACAAGCCATGCTCGGTTGATGAAAGACGACTGCCCCGCGCACGGCGTCACCCGACTGACGTACATCACGGACCAATTGCTGTACCGCAATTTGTTGTAACTCTGCCTCGAGCGTTTGAGCCATGACCGACTCGGGTAAGCCACAAAGCATTGACAACAACACCGGTAGCACCAAAGCATAGAACTGTTTCACAAATTCACTTTCTCTCAGGTAGTACTAGGCTTTGACTCCAAGGACGTATCCACGTAGCAGCGTTTCTCCGAAACGCTGACGATTTGCGTCTCGGAGAGACGCAACTACGTGTCTCCTTGTCAACGACGGCGCGCAGATTCGGAGATCATCTTGCTGACTTCGTGCAGGCGGCGAGGAAATTCAAACTTAGGGGCTTTGCTAGGATCGTAGCCCTGCAGATGTCCCGTCAATCGAGTGGCAGGTTTGGTATAGCGGAACTCGGTGTCACCGAAAACTTCCCGGCACAGGTCTGCCAACTTCGAATCGTACTCGGACAATTCCGTCCGAGTATTGACATGATTGTGGTCGTGGTCATTTTCGCGATTGTCATCGAACCAGGATTGGACGCCTTCGGCAAAATACTCATGATGATTGACGGATGCGTATTTGCCTTTCCACAGTCCCCGGGACATAGCCGAGTTGTACGTAGCTTTGACACGCGCATCGAAGGTCGGATCGACGTTGTTCATGCCACGCAAGTGAATATTGTGGGCAAGTTCGTGAATGAGGATGTTCTCAGTGCTATAGGGATCACCTGGATAGGCCAACAGATTTTCTTCGGCGCACGAACAGTAAGGATCAGTTTCGCTACCGCCCATCCCACGGGCTCGTGCATCTCGAAAGTCGCGCGGGGAAATGCCAGGGAATTCCGCAACAGGTTCTCGAGCCAACCACTCCCATTCGGGCAGATCGCATGTAAATTCGTTGTAGGCCATGATGCACAGCCGCGCTCCGCTTTTGATCATCGCATTACGTACATCCGGACGTTTGGCCAACATCAAGTCGACGATGTGCACCGCCTCACGCACAGCGTAGGGACTAACATTGGCGGAGGCCACGACAGGAAAACCCTGCGCACTGTCGCGTTGCGTATAAATTTCAGGCACACCACCGAATCGATATGCCTGTATCGGCACTTCGCTACTAATGATCGCTTCGATTGCTTGGGTACGATCGACAATTGCAAACTGATGCCCGATGGTGGTGGTTATTACCAGGTCCTTGCCTGGCTCGACAGTTCCATTAGCTACACGATCCTGGGCTGATTTCAACCAATACACATCAATAGGGTTCGGCGAGCCATTGATGATCTGCAGTTTAGGGCGCCGAGTTGGAGCGGAACTCACCAGAGTTTTTGCAATCGGCGGAAACTGTGCGTATGCAAGTGAACTCTGACTAGTGGCTGGCGTTGACACCAAAATCAGCCAACTGCTAAGCGTGCCTACCGCAATGGCGAGCAACATGGAAAATCCCCAGCGATCGACCGGCGGCACGAAGCGGAATCTGCCCAAGCTGCCCCCAAGATCTGTTGACGTCGAAGTGTAGTCGTTCACTAGCCGGGTCCTTGTTGCCAGATTACCGAAGCTGATCCATGATAGTCAATCTAATTAGAGCCTAAGACAACTTGGAAGTATACGTCGAGCGTAAGTCTCGCAGTTTCACCGTCTGGATGGTGCGGTTACCGCTTGATAGTACTCGTTCGTGGCCAGAGTTACCTCAAGCCCGCGTCGGTGTAATTCGGGCGCCAAGTCAAGCATCGGAAACACGTCACCTGAGGCTGCTCCACGCATGCCGGCTATTGCCGCATTATGGTTGCTCTTCTGTTGGCGGAAACTTGTAGGGTTTCTTTTGCTTGTAACGCTCTAGTTGAAGTACCATTAAAAAGTGACGGCCACCTGTGGTTAGATCGACAACCTTGGATTGGGTCTTGACGGCGTCGGCAAAGCGACCGGCTTCAGCGTACGCTGCGGCTAGCACTTCCAGGTCCTCCCAATCTTCGTAGTTCGACATCTCGCTAGCTCTTTGAGCGTCTTGAATGGCGAGTTTGCCATCGCGACAGGTCGCATCAGGGCACGTGGCTCGAATTCGCGCGCGTCGTACCAAAGCCACATCATCATGTGGATCCAAGCTGAGCGACTTGTCAAAGTCGGCAAGGGCGTCTTTCCACTTTTCGTTGCGATCGCAGAGTGCGCCGCGCGCTGTGTATGCAAGGCTATACTCGGGACAAATCTTTAGCACTGCGTTGTAATCAGCCGTCGCGCCTTCTTCATCGTCTGATTCTGCCTTGTAAAGTCCCCGCAAATAGTAAGCGAGAGCATAGTCAGGCTGAATCCGAATAGCCTCGTCAAGTTTCTTGATCGCTAGTTCATATTCTTCGTCGCCGCTGCAGAGCATCCCGTGTGCCGTCAAGGCGGCCACATTCTTGGCGTCCAGTTGAAGCGCTTTATCGAGATACGGTCGCGCCTTTTCATTGTCGTCTTCACTAGTGTAATACCAACCCAACATCGCCATGGCCCACGAGTTTTTCGGGTTAGCTTTCAATAGAGCTTGGTAATAGGCCGCGGCCTGTTCAGCGGGCACCACGTCCTTCTTGAGTACCTTGCCACCCAAAACATACAGCCACTCACCATCCTCGGCCATTACGTCCAGCGACAGCGGCGGCAACTGAGTCGTTTCACGCCCACCCATCCAACACTTAGTGTTTTCGCGCGGCATAGCGCATTTTCCAACCCACGCGCTAGCGGTTTTACCCGCTTGCTCACTCGCGAGGCCCACAGTGGAAAGGGAAACACCCACAATAAACGTCAACCAAACACGCATCATTTCGCAGAAACCTCTACCCCAATGTTGAATGCAATGAAGGCAAGCATGCTCTTTCCTCCTGCAACCATTTCACTAATACCATTCGGGCGTGGAAACGAAACAATCTTTTAGAAAAATGCTGTATGCAGAAAGTATGAGTTTATCGCAGGCGTCCCCCTTCTCTCCATTGACCTCAAAGGGGAGAACCTTCGGGCCGTGTCATAGGAGCTGACTTCGGGAGCTCGCGGGAAAAACAGAACTGAGAAAAGGAGAACCTTGGGTTAGATCCTCGCATCCGACGTCAGCGATTCTTTGAGCGGGTTGGAATCACGGGTTAGATTCAGTAGGGCGTACCGGTCGTGTGGCACCGAGCTGATCTGCATCGCATGTGTGTCGCACCATTGGTTGAAGTCGATGGAGCTGAGCGTTTGGGCGGTGGAGAGGATGCAGTTTGGCTGGCATAAGTCGAGCAGCGCGAGCGATTCATGGACAACTTTGCCGAAGTAGTCCAGGCGGTCGTCCAAGGTCGCTACGACCGCTGGTCCTGAATGCACGACCGCGCCCATTCGCAGCTCGTCTTCAGCTGGTGCCACACATAACTGGTGAGCCGACTTGAGGGCTGCGCTCAAGGAAGGCAATGTGGCTACGACTGTCTCGCCAATGACTTTGATCACTGCGCCTTGCTCATGTTTGACCGACTCCGTGATCGTGGAGAGTAGTCGGCGAATGCGTGAGAAGGCCGGCGCATCACCTTGAGATTCATAAAGCTGTCCAGTGCCAAAAAGCCGGATCAACAAGTAGGTGACATGGGCGATACTGATTAGTTGTCCACCCGCTAATACCTGGTCGCCGTACAATTCGCGAAACAGCGCCGAAGACGATGCGGCGGCGGCTGTGACTGCGTCGTGACGGGCGGCCATGCGCTCGATGCGTATCTGCAAGTCGCGCGATGAATCATTCCATAGCCAAATGGTTTGCTGACCGGCGCGCAGGTGCATTGGTTCACCCTCCGGCGGCGCATGGCTCAGCGGCGCCTCCCAGCGCGATTGCGTGCCGATCTGACTGACTCGGAACGGAACCGAGAAGGGCAACTGCGGGCCACGAATTGTGTAACTGCCCGGTTGCAATTCAACTTCACACACAAATCGTTCGCCGCGGGCCAAGCGTACTTGAGCGACCACGTGTCGCGACCAGCCAGGACCGCCAACGCAATAGGTCCGAGTTTCCGCTTGTCTTATCTCCGGGTGCACGCGAAAAATCATTTCGATGGAACGACTAAAGTCAAGCTCAAACTCAATGTTGCAAGCCTCACAGTGCCCATGACTGGTAAGGGCTGATAAGGTCTCGACGACATCGCTCGGGATGCGGCACGAAGGACATAGAATATCCCACAAGAGAATCAGCAAGCCTTCGCGGGCGGCGCGGAGACAAGTCTCCATGAATTCGGTTCTGTTCAAATCAAAGCGATCAGCCACTTCGTACGGGCGGATGCGCGCGATCTCCAGTTCCGAACCGTGCTCGATCAACTCACCCAATATTATAGTGCTGGGGGAGAGACCAAGACTGTTCATTCGAGTGGTCAACCGCGTGCGCTCTGCGGTCGTCAACTGAGGCCGAACACCCCACGGATCCGTGGCGACGCGCTGGCGGGTCGAGGCAGCCGCTTCAGCTTGAACAAATCTATCGATATCGGTGTAAACTCGGCCGAACGACTTGCGGCTCTTGTTACCAAGCTGCATTTTCGCGAGCAGCTTACCTAACCAATTGCGAGGTTTCACTCGCAAAGTCTGACGTACAGTCGATCCACCTTCGCGGCGACCTTGTAGCTCGACGATGTTGACGAACCACTCAAAGGGACCTGCGGTAAACTCGCGCAGGACGCTCAGTCGTTTGCCTTCAATCCATTCATAAGGATGTTCACGCCATTGTAAACGTTGACCAAACACAGTCGTGCTGGCGATGCGTGATACGCCCATCACCGGATCGGATTGAATAACGTAATCCACCGACGTCAATCCCATCGCGTGATTTACCCGATCGGTGTGCGATGTATAGGGCCAAAGTTTTTCGGGTGGAGACTGCAACTCCCAAGAATGTTCAAAGGTCAATGCAAGCTCGACATCTTGATCAATCATGGTTGGATGCAAGCCGATGGCGGTCGGTTGACCTCTCAGCAGATTTTCCAAGTCGATCAATAGTTCGCGGGCGTGGCTGTAGCGCGCGTTGGGATTCTTCGCCAGGCATTTGTCGATGACTTGTACAATGGCCTCGGGGACGTCAGGTGCAAACTGCCGCATCGCAGGTGGCGCGTCGTTGGCGTGCATGCTCATCAGTTGAAGATTCGATTCTGCCTGGAACGGTACACGACCGGCTAACAAACGATAAAGCGTGATGCCCAGCGAATACACATCAGCTCGGGGATCGACTTGCGAGCCCATGCATTGTTCAGGCGCCATATACTGCGGTGTCCCGAGCAACGAATGTTCCGCTGTCATCGCCAATGACTCGGTCTGATGCTCTGTTCGAGCGATACCAAAATCAGCCAGCTTGGCTATGACCGTAGTAGCCGGCGGAAGAGCGCTGGTCGCCGAGCGATGACTGCGCCAGTTGTCGAGCAGTTCCCGTCCGCTGCCGGTTAGCAGAATATTGTCAGGCTTGATATCTCGATGCACGATGCCTCGATCGTGCGCTAGCGATAAGCCTCGCGCCGCATCGCTCAGCAGGGCTAGCGACAGATCAACTGGTAACGGCTGGTCTGGCTGCAGCCAATCGCCCAGACTTCCGCCTTCGACGCACTCGGATACGAAGTAACACGTTTCACCATCCAAGTGCGCTTCGACAAGGTTAGCCACGTAAGGACTGCGGGCCAGCGCGAGCAGACGAGCTTCCTTGGCGAAACGACGCAGAGCGCGAGGGTTCTTGGCCAGCGTCTCGCTGAGCACCTTCACTGCGACAAGCTGACCACCCGCCAAGTCACGTGCTTGATAAACCGCGCCCATGCCGCCCTGCCCCAATTTCCTCTCAATGAGAAACCGACCGAGCCTGGATGCGACTGCCAGCTGCTGGACGGGTTCAACATCGAATGCCATGGTTCCACCACTAGCATCCATTGAATAGTCCGATCCAGGCTCGATGGCCCGCGTCGCGCCTGTGGCGGCTTCTACTTGGTGGAATTCCGCAAAGCAATTCAGCAGATCCTGCAGCGAGGCGCGCTGCGCGGCATCGTCCAAACAAAGTTGATCAACGACTCCTCCAAGTTCGTTGGGTAGCTGTGCGTTGGCAGATGCTTTTGACTCCAAGACCATTTTCAAAAACAGGCCCCAAGAGCAAACATCACTGATCAAATCGACACAGCCAGCCTCGACCGATTCGGGCGCGGCAAACTGAAACTGTGCCCAATTTCCTTCGGGACCAATACTCAAATGCGTCAGCAGGCCGGTTGCATCGAGTTGGCACTGACCATCAGCATTCAAATTGAATACTTGCCAACTGAATGGCCCAACACAAAGTCCAAGGTCATGAGCAGCTTGAATAGCCAAGGTGGCTTCAAGTAGAAATCGACGCAGTTGGAATTGGGGCTGACGAAGCGGCTGAAGAAGAGCGGCATTGAGAACTACATACGGAGTTTCGTCGTCAAGCTGGTAGGACAGCAGCTTTTGAACCAAAGGCGACGAGCCCCAGCCCAAACGTCGCCACTGATTCTCGGCAGCCTGGCGCGCGCTGTTTATCTCCGCCGTCAGCATTCTGACTTCGACGGTTGCATTAGAAACAGCATGCGTCGCTTGGTAACGCGTGAAGAGGCGATGACTGCTCAGCACCTCCTGCAACTTGTACTCACCGACTTGCATGCGCGACTCCAATGCCAGTCCTAAAAGAGCGACAAACCGTCATCGTCACTATGCATGAGCCGCTTGTCAATGCAAGCACTATTTGACAATCTCCCGAACAACGTGACCATGCACGTCGGTCAGACGATGTTGGCGCCCTTGGAACTTGAATGTCAGCTTGGTGTGATCGATCCCCAAGCAATGCAGCAGCGTAGCGTGCAAGTCATGTACGTGGACCGGATTGCGAACGATGTTGTAGCCGTAGTCGTCCGTCTCGCCGAAGGTCATGCCAGGACGAATTCCTCCGCCTGCCAACCACATACTGAAACAGCGGGGATGATGGTCGCGGCCATAGTCTTCGGCAGTGAGATGCCCTTGGCAATAGACGGTTCGTCCGAACTCTCCACCCCAGATCACTAATGTGTCTTTGAGCAAATCACGTTGTTTCAAGTCTTGGATCAACCCCGCGCTGGGTTGGTCTGTGTCACGACACTGTCCTGCGATTTGCGCAGGAAGTTTGGCATGCTGATCCCAGCCGCGATGAAACAACTGTATGAACCGCACCCCGCGCTCGGCCAAGCGTCTAGCCAGCAAGCAATTCGCTGCAAACGTTCCGGGGGTGCGTGCTTCGGGACCGTACAGATCGACAGTGCTGTTTGATTCCTTTGAAATGTCCATCAGCTCCGGGACACTGGTCTGCATGCGATAGGCCAGTTCGTACTGACTGATGCGCGTGTTAATCTCCGGATCGCCCTGCTCGGCTAGCTGGATCTCATTCAGCTTGGCCAGATCGTTGAGCATGCGGCGACGGTCGGAGGCGTCGACTCCTGCAGGATTTGATAAGAACAGTACCGGGTCGCCTCCAGAACGGAACTTGATGCCTTGATGGTTGGTCGGCAGGAACCCGCTCCCCCATAGGCGATCATATAATGGCTGATCCATGGGATTGCCACTGCCATTGGAGAGCAAAGCGACAAAGGCTGGCAGATCCTGATTCTCGCTTCCCAATCCGTAGCTCAACCACGAGCCGATGCTCGGTCGTCCAGCCAACTGCGCCCCGGTCTGAAAAAACGTAATGGCTGGATCATGATTGATCGCCTCCGTATGCATGGACTTGATGAAACACAAGTCGTCCGCCACTCGCGCAGTATGTGGCAGCAACTCGCTCAGCCATGCCCCGCTCTGACCATGCTGCGCAAACTTGAAGCGCGTAGGAGCGATGGGGAATCGATCTTGCGTGGCCGTCATGCCAGTGAGTCGCTGACCCTGTCGAATCGAATCCGGTAGATCATCTCCGAAGCTGGCCGCAAGTTGAGGCTTGTAGTCGAATAGGTCGTGTTGGGATGGAGCTCCAGACTGGAACAAATAGATCACACGTTTCGCACTCGCGGCGAAATGCGGTAGTCCCGGTAGTCCAACCGGTGACGTAGCGAGCGGAGTGGCCGCTGGCGATGCGGTTGATAAGGCAGACAGTGCCGCCGCGCCGAGGCCCAGGCGACCGAAAAAGTACCGACGGTTGATCAGTAGACGTCGAAGGAGCAAAGGGTTCATGGTTTGGTAATTGCCTCGTCGAGGTTCAAGATCAGACCAGCGATGGCCGTGTAGGCAGCCAGCTCTGTGTCAATGATACGTTTGTCCCGTGGAGATTCTCCCTGACTAATCAATGCCTTCGCCGCATCAGGATCGCTGCGGTACCGGGCCAGGTTGGCATTGAGGTTGTCGAGCAACAATGTCAGCTCTTGCGGGCGCGGGGGACGGGCAAGTACGGTGCGAAAAGCGAGCGAGACTCTGCCCGACGAGCTTTCGCCACCTTCGCTGATCACGCGCTGGGCCAAACAACGAGCAGCTTCCACGAAGGTAACATCGTTCATCAGGGCCAGTGCTTGCAGCGGCGTGCTGGTGCGAGCAGGACGCACGCGACACATCTCACGACCTGATGCATCAAACGACATCATCGTCGGCTGCGGACTTGTGCGCTTCCAAAACGTGTACAAGCTGCGACGCCACAGGTTGTCTCCATGCTCAGGCTCATAGTCGGTACCAGAGAGATCCTTCCAGAGCCCCTGGGGTTGATAGGGTTTTACCGAAGGCCCTCCGACTTGATCGACCAGGAGACCGCCAACAGCCAGCGCCTGGTCGCGGATCATCTCCGCCGAAAGCCGTACGCGTGAGGCCCGCGCGAGCCAACGGTTCTCCGGGTCTCGCTCCAAAAGATCCGGCGTAACGCGTGATGCTTGCCGATAGGTGGCGCTAGTGACAAATGTCTTTAGCAGGGCTTTGATGTCCCAACCGCTTAGCATAAACTCGCAGGCCAACCAGTCCAGCAATTCCGGATGACTGGGCGGTTCCCCTTGAGATCCAAAGTCCTCGGCCGTCTTCACCAGCCCCGTACCAAAGATCAACTGCCATTGATAGTTCACCGCGACTCGGGCAGTCAGCGGATTCGCGGGGCTCACCAACCACTTGGCAAAGTCCAGTCGATTGGGCCGCGCTCCAGCGGAAAAAGGCGCGATACTAGCTGGCGCACCAGGGCTTACTTGTTCACCCAGGCGATCATAAGCGCCTCGAATCAAAACAAAGGTCTCGCGAGGGACTGGCAGTTCTTCCATGACCATTACTGTGGGCATCGCGCCCAGCAGTGCCGTGCGTTCATCTTGCAAACGCTGGACATTCGCTTTGGCTTCACGCAACGGCAATTCTGCGTGCTCGGCCAGGAAGCACTCGCGAAGCTTGCGCGCCTGAAATGGTGTACGCTCAGTTGCGGCAATAGCGGCCAACTTCCCGAGACTTTCTTCAGTGGCCACGATACCGATTTCTTCGCTGGCCAGAGCCCGGCCATAGACTCTGACGTCACTGATGAATCCTTGGAAACGGTCTTGCGGTCCGCCTCCTGCGCCAAGGCGCAGTGGTTGCTTAGTCTGAAACGACTGATTGAGTTGATCGAGTAGGACGCGCAACTTCTGCGGCTGGCCATTGATATAGATCTTCACGCCAGACGCCAATCGTGAGCCATCGTAGACCACTGCCACATGATGCCATTGTTCAGCGGGGAACGGTGCGTCGGTTTCCACACGCAGCGCATCATCCAGCCAACGCTTCGTCAAATGCAACTGCACGCGTCCCGCTTTCCAATAAACGCGATACCCTTCAGAGTCAGAGGCAAACCCAGATTCTGCCGATTGATCGACCATCCGTGACAAAATGGCACCATCGTGACTTGCCGGTTTGATCCAAGCCGCCAAAGTAAACTTGTCATAAAACCCGAAGTCTCCGACATCACCTGCGTTTACGTAGCGTGCGCCATTGAGCGCAGCCACTTGCGTGTTTCGATCGGTTACATAAGTTGGATCGCCGTTTTCAAACGTCAGCGAAGTGCCGGTTGGCTCGCCTGCCAAGTTGAATCGGGCCAGGAGTGTGCGCGTGATCGACCAATCCGCTGATGAAGTGGGATTTAAAGTCCGCTCCCATGCTGCTTGACCGGCTTGCAAGCTGGGTTCGAGTTCGAGCATGCGTGATTCAGCGGCTTTCAATTGTCTTTCGATTTCTTCTAGCTGGCTTTTCTGACTGTCCGTTGGTGCGATCATCACTGGAGGCGAATTGCCGAACTTAAACGCTCGGCCACTCTCCGGCACATTGTTGAAGAACGCGAACATCCGATAAAAATCCTGCTGGGTCAACGGATCGTATTTGTGATCATGACACCGCGCGCAGCCGATCGTCAGTCCCATCCAGACCGTGGCAGTGGTATCAACTCGATCGACCACATATTCCACCGCGTACTCTTCAGGCACGATCCCGCCTTCGCCGTTGCCTCGGTGGTTTCGGTTGAAACCCGTTGCCAGTCGTTGCTGCTGTGTGGCTTCTGGCAGTAGGTCGCCAGCGAGTTGCTCGATCGTGAATTGATCAAACGGCAGGTTGCGATTGTAGGCATCAATCACCCAATCGCGCCAGCGCCACATGGAACGTTCGCCGTCGTTCTGATAGCCGTTTGTGTCGGCATAACGTGCCGCATCCAGCCAGGGTTGCGCCATCCTCTCGCCATAATGCTTTGAGTTCAGCAAGCGATCGACGACTTTCTCGTAGGCATCGCTAGATTGATCGGCCAGGAATGCATCTACCTCCTGCACCGTTGGAGGCAGTCCGGTGAGGTCCAGTGAAAGTCTGCGAATCAAGGTGATGCGGTCAGCTTCGGGAGCAGGTGCCAGGTTGAGTGACTCCAGTTTGGCGAGGACAAAACTATCCACTGGATTCCGTACCCATTCCGACTGCTGGACTTTCGGTTCAGGCGGAAGGACGGGCACGACGAACGACCAGTGCGATTGATACTCTGCGCCCGCTTGAATCCAGCGTGCCAACAGCTGCACCTGTTCAGGAGTCAGTTGTCGGTTGGAATGCGGCGGCGGCATCCGCTGATCGGGATCATCCGAACGAATCCTGGCCAGCAGCGAGCTTTCCGTTGGAGCCTCAAGGTTAATTGCCCCAGTAGTCACCGCGCTTGGCCGCAGATCCAAACGCAGATCAGACTTTCGCGATTGAGAATCCTGTCCATGACAAGGAAAACAGTTCTCCGACAAGATGGGACGTATGTCGCGATTGAATTGCGGCAGTGTATCATCTGCCGACACGTTAGTACCGAGCAGACAGAGGAGGACGAAACAGCAACCCAAGCATCGCATGCTGTGTTTACTCCGGTCTGACTTGCGTGATAATCTCGTCGATCGCTCGTCCATGTTTCCCAAGAGATCCGACCAAAAAGTGGGTAACGATAAATGAATTCGTTCAGCGAGAACTCCTAAAAGTTCTTGACCTCAATCGTCCACCTAGCGTCCTGTTTTAACAAACTGTCATCGCCAAGGAACATCTTTGAGGCTTCTGGCGTGCCTTTTAGTTGCCAGTTGAGCCACGCGAGCGCTACGGGCGTGTACTCGCCGCCGTGGGGACGGCGGTAGGTTCCACCATGTCCGACATCCAAGTTGGTCATGACAACCGGGACGTGTTCCAGGCGTGAAAAGTCATCCATTGCATTTTTGTAGGCAATATCCGATGGGCCACCCATAATATACAGCACTGGTCCATGCAGCTTTTTGAGATCATCTTTCGTGAGGCTGGGCATGGCCGGCATGGGCGAGCGATTGGGAAGTACGCCGCTGTTGCATACAACGGTCGTCGTTATTCTGGGGTCTGGGGAGATTTCGATGGCTTGCAGACCACCACACGACATGCCCATCGCGGCAACTTTATTGGTATCGATCTTGCCTGCATATTCGCTCTCTTGCTTGGCATTCTCTGCGATGATCCAGTCCAGGGCCGATATCAATTGAGACGATTTCGTTCGTTCGCGCGACGCATCGCTACGCTTTTCAATTTCGTCCAACAATCCGATTCCCAAAACGATATAGCCGTGGGAGGCAATCTCGTTGAGAAAGTTCTTGTGCTCTTCGGTGGTATTGGCGCAAGCGCCATTGCCCCACAGCAGGACAGGTAGCTTTCGCTCGCTGCCAAACGGCGTGAGGTCCAGCGGTCGGTAGATGGTCATGCGTGAGAGCGTCGGTGACTCAGTCGCGATCGCAGGATAAGGGCCCTGGCCACCGTCTTCTACTTTGATTTGCTTGGGTGACTCTGAAACAGGAGCAGATGCCGACTGTGGCTGTAGCCAGGTAAGCATGGATGCAGCGTAGCGTTTCCCGAACTCACGAGATCCCGCAGAGTTGAAATGGAGTTTGTCGTCGGTCGCGCAGCCTGCTGACGAGATAATGTGAGCAGTCGGGATTGTCTGCGGTAACGTGGCGATGATCTCGTTGTGGCTGGCACAGCGGCCGCCTTGGTCAGCATTGACCATCTCGCCGACCAACAGTGGAACACGCTGCGCATCCAGCCCGAGATCTCGAATCATATCGTCGTAAACCGATTTAACCTTAGCAGGCCAATCTTTGTCTCCAGTATTCGATTCGCCCTGGTGCAGAAGGATGCCTTTGATGACGCCATGCTTCTGAGCCTCTTTAGCCATAGTGATCAGGTATTGGTACGGATTGCCTTCGTATCCGCGTACGATGTTCTTCATCCAATCGCGCTGACCATCGATGTATGCCTGAAATGATTCTTTCTGAAAGAGTTCGATCTTACAGCCAGGCACACAGACTTTGACGATGCCAATACGCGCCTCGTCGGGCAACGAATTCGCCATCGTCTTGGCAAATGCGTCCACCATGCAAATGCCTCGACCGCGGGCAGCAAGTGGAGGGACGGCATGGTACCAACTCTGCTTATTCCAGCCTCGGTCGGCATTATCAAAATCGGCCATCACCAAGACTCGCTCGGGGACATCGCGGTCGGCATCCTCCATTCGGCCGCCGCTCTCCATGTTGGATTGCCCAAAGCACAGGTAAATGTGAAAGTTGGGATCGACAGCATCGCTCATGACGATGGCCTGTTGTCGACTGTTGCCGGAAGCGCCGAGCGATGCTTGCTGCGCGTTCTCGGTCATCAATTCGTTTACCGAGTTCGCGCGTATGGCCGTGGCTTGTTCGTTGGCAACATCGCCGACTTTGCGTGAAAAGCGGATGGTGTCTCCATCCAGTTGCCCTGCGTATTCGATCCGAATTTCGTTGCCTCCGAAGTTCAACAGTTCAACGAATGAAACTACATCCCCTTCGGTCTTCAACTCCTTGAACTCAACTTTCCTCGAACGCCCGTTGAGCACTGCGCTGGCAGTTGCCTGGAGAATGCCGTCAGCGCGCTGGAACGTCATCACGTAGTTCTGAACGCCGATCTGCGTATCAAAGTCGACTTTCCAGTTGCCCGAGAGCTTGTCCTTGTCTTGGAACAACAGCGGCGCAAATTCCTTCAGACTGCGACGCCA
Organism: Rania fehmarnensis; assembly: GCF_056494185.1. Taxonomy (NCBI): domain Bacteria; kingdom Pseudomonadati; phylum Planctomycetota; class Planctomycetia; order Pirellulales; family Pirellulaceae; genus Rania; species Rania fehmarnensis. Next base: position 4,847,492 of record NZ_CM151398.1, on the reverse strand, counting down.
TGTCTGCCACTCATGCGCAGTTTCAGGCGAGAGGTAATAGTGCGCATTAATACCGAGTTCCTTGAGTTGCTTCACAGAGTCAGCAGGATTGCCGCCTTGGCGCGGTCTGCCTTCGCCAACTTCCTTGCTCCCATAGCTGACAAATACGAGCTTGACCTTTTCTTTAAATCCGTCGGTCTTCTCGACGTCCTCTTGAGTAATGGTGGCTCCGCTGAACAGTCCGATGTGCGAGAACTTATCAAGATGGCGGAGGGTGATCAACTTAGTTTCCATACTCCCCATCGACAAACCGGCCATGGCGCGGTTCGGCTGATCCGTCAGCGTGCGGAAGTTCGTATCTATGAACGGTACCAATTCGTTAACCAACACTTTTTCGAAGTGACTGATATCAAAGTTGCGTCGTCCACCCATGCGCGTGTCGTTGGTCATGCCATAGGTCATCACAATAATCGACGGCTTGGCCTTGCCCTCTGCGATCAGGTTGTCCATGATCCGACCGGCATGACCTTGGACGCTCCAGCCGTATTCGTTTTCACCCCAACCGTGCTGCAGGTATAAAACTGGGTAGCGAACACTTTGGTCGCCGTCGTACCCAGGCGGTGTGTAGACGAACGCACGACGTTCCGAACTGGTACTATCCGAATGGAAGTAGATTTCGCGCACCTGTCCGTGTGGTACATGCTTCAGCGCGTAGAAGTCGGCATCGGGAGCGGGGATCTCAATCCCACTGCCCCAGCGCATTGCCCCAAAGTAGAAGGTGCTATTTGGATCAGGCACATGCGCGCCGTCGATCACGAGCTCGTAGTAGTGGAAGCCCACATCCAGTGGCCGCGAATACCCAGTCCAGACGCCATCATCGCCCTTGACGAACTCTGTGCTGTCCCTAAAAGTCGTTGACACGCTCTTGGCCTCGGGTGCAGCCACGCGGAACTTGATTCGGCCTTGCGAATTTACTTGGGGATATTCTTTCCCTGCTTGATTGGTAATAGCCGGCTTGAAGTCGTCGTTGATCCCTGCGGGGATACCCGACTCCTGTGCCCACACCACCGCGAATTGCCACATGCACAGAGTGCAAAGGAGTAGAAGTACTCTCATGAAAAGATTCTCGACATAGAAGAGTGGGGGAGATAGCGGGCGATGCAGCTAGCGACAGCGGGTGCAATCGAGTTGGGGTTCATATCGCACACGATGCTCCAACTCGCTAAATATCAGACTTCAGAGGTAGAAAAGCAATATGGCCTGGAGGCCGTATGGTACTAGATTACATATAAAGCACTTGTACGTGGGAAGATAAGGAAACGCAAAGTCCGCAGAGGACCGCAGAGAAAACACTGAAGATGAGTTGACCCGGCCATTGGTCTTCTCTGCGATCCTCCGCGTCTCTGCGTTTTTAAACGGGATGTTTGCCAATTCCGGGCGGGGGAAGACATGATCCTAAAGCCTTGGATTATCAACACTTAAAAGCTGGACGATCTCAGGACATTGAAGGAAAAGGGGAGACGCGGTGGCGTCGATGTAGTTTACATGTAAAGTAATCGCAAAGTGAAGGGATCGATATTGCTTTATGCATAAAGTAAATGCTTACCGCACTATTCCTCCGTCTCCCCAAATGAGTAGAGATCGTACAGCATTGAACTCGTTGCAGCGAAACAATTTGTGTGGTGCATTCTACTGCAAACACTTAAACTTCGGTAACGAGTCACCTCCCGGAGCCTAGCTTAACGCTGGCTCCGACCTCCACCAAGCAAAGCTTGGGAGAGGTGACATTAAGCCCTCCGTACAACTGACTTAAAAGCTGTACGATCTCAGTACATTGGGGGGAAAGGGGAGACGCGTCTGGAGTCGCGCTAGGCTAACATATAGCGGAACCAAAACATTGGTCAGCTACCTCTCGTCAAAACTTATGGCCGATACGATCATGATCAACCCTCTGGTGCGAATTTCAACGCTTCTAGTGATCGCGGCATTGACGCGTACCACAATGTCCATCGCGCAAGACCCGGTCGTCGTTCCAGACTTCACCCAGGGTGCAAGAATCCCAAAGGACTCGAAACACGATTGGAACCTCGGCCCGACCGGCCTTCGCGGTTGGATCTTTTGCGACAAGCTGGTGACGACAGATGCGCGCCAGATTTTGATTACGAAAGTCGACCAGGGTTCGCCGGCCGCGGCCACCTTCCAAGTTGGTGATGTGATCCTGGGTGTCGGGGGCATGCCCTTCGCCTTCGACCCGCGCACGGAACTCGGCATGGCAATCACGAGGGCCGAATCGAAAGCAGGCGGTGGCAAACTTGCCCTCACTCGCTGGCGAGCCGGTAAGGCAGACGAGGTTGTGCTCAAGTTGCGCGTGCTCGGTAGCTACGCCGCGACAGCCCCCTTCGACTGTGACAAGTCGAAACTCTTGCTCGAACAAGGTTGCAAGGCGCTAGCCGCGCGGATGTCCGATCCGGATTACGCGCACATGGACGCCATCCCTCGGTCGCTGAATGCACTTGCCTTGTTGGCCAGTGGGAATCCCGAGTACATGCCGCTGGTGAAGAGCGAAGCCCAGTGGGCCGCCGGTTATTCCGACAAGTCCATGCAGACCTGGTACTACGGCTACTGCATGTTGTTCCTCTCTGAGTATGCACTGGCAACCGGCGATCAGTCGGTGCTGCCGGGCCTCAAGCGTCTCGCGCTCGAAGCGGGCAAGGGGCAAAGCCGGGTTGGCTCTTGGGGCCATGGCTTCGCTATCCCTGACGGACGACTTGGCGGTTACGGCATGATGAACTCACCCGGAGTGGTGTTGACGATTGGCTTGGTGCTGGCACGAGAGGCGGGAGTGAAGGATGTTGTGGTAGATGAAGCGATCGAACGCAGCGCCAAGCTGCTGCGGTTCTATATCGGCAAGGGCTCTATCCCGTATGGCGATCACGCTCCTTGGATGGAGGGCCACGAAGATAACGGCAAGTGTGGCATGGCGGCGGTCCTTTTCAACGCGCTGGGTGAAGCGAAGGGAGCCGAGTTCTTCTCGCGGATGAGTGTGGCCGCGCACGGGCCAGAGCGAGACTGCGGGCACTGTGGCAACTATTTCAACATGCTCTGGGCCATGCCGAGCGTTGCACTGTCGGGCTCGAAAGCCACCGGTGCGTGGATGAAGGAGTTCGGTACGTGGTACTTCGACCTGGCACGTCACTGGGACGGCAGCTACCCACATCAAGGCCCTCCGGAAAACGAGGAAGACAGCTTCGCGGGTTTTGATGCCACGGGCACTTACCTTTTGGCCTACGCCATGCCGCTGAAGAAGATTCGACTGACCGGCTCCGGCAAATCCGTCGTCCAGAGCCTGGACACGATGGCTGCGGAATCACTGATCGCCGATGGCCGCGGGTGGGATAACAAAGATCGCTACAGCGCGTATGACAAACTCAGTCAAGATCAACTCGTCGAACGCCTCGGCAGTTGGTCACCGATTGTCCGAGAGCGGTCCGCAATGTCGCTCAGCCGTCGCCAAGATGCGCCGATTCCAACGCTAGTCAAACTGCTCGACGCTTCCAGCCTCGACGCTCGCTACGGTGCCTGCCAGGCGCTAAGCGCACTTGGCCAACAGGCCGAGCCCGCGGTGCAAGCGTTGCAGAATTGCCTTAACGACCAAGACCTCTGGCTACGCGTTAGGGCTGCAGATGCGCTGGCCAAGATTGGACCAGCCGCCAAATCCGCAGTCCCGAAGTTGTTGGAATTGCTGGCCGAAGTAGACAAGGTCAATGATCCCCGCGGCATGCAACAGCGTTATCTCACCTTCGCCCTGTTCGATGGCGACGGCATGCTGGGCGGGTCTCTTGAGGGCGTCGACCGCGAGGCGCTATACAAAGCGGTGCGATCCGGCTTACAGAACGATGACGGCCGTGCTCGAGGAAGTCTCAGTTCGGTCTACCAGAACCTTTCCGCCACAGAGATCAAGCCGCTGTTGCCCGCCATTTATCAGGCAATCACCGAACCGGCCCCGAGCGGTGAGATGTTTGCCGACGGAATTCGAATGGAAGGTCTTCGCCTCTTTGCCAACCATCGCATCGCAGAAGGTATTCAGGCATGCGTCCGTTATGCGCGAGAGCAGAACCCATGGGAGAGCCAGCTGCGAACGCCAGAACTGATGAAGATCCTGCTTAGCTATGGCACCCATGCCAAGGCGGTTGTGCCGGAACTGAAGCAACTCGCCAACTACTTCGAGAACGACGAGCCCGACTTCCCCGAGGAACTGATGAAGCAGAAAGCCAAGTCCGTTCGGGATACGATTCGAGCTATCGAGGTGACAACAGAGACACCAGAACTCATCCGGCTCAACCAAGAGCCGCAAGCAAAGAGACCCGGCGATCATTCCGCGATTGCGCCGTTGAAAGTATTTATCCTGGCTGGCCAGTCGAATATGCAGGGGCACGCCAGTATCTCGACTTTTGATTCGCTGGCTGACGACCCAAAGACGGCTCCGCTCTTGCAAGAAATGCGGGGACGCGATGGTGAACCTCGCGTGTGTGAGAAAGTGTGGATTTCGTCGATCGGTTCCTTGGGTGATGCCTACTCCGATTTGACTGAAGCCAAGGGAAAGTTAACAACTGGATTCGGTGCTCCAGAGACAAGATTGGACCAGAGTTCACTTTTGGCCTGACGATAGAAAAGATTCTCAATGAGCCGATCCTCATCATCAAGACCTCCTGGGGTGGTCGAAGTCTGCACACCGATTTCCGCCCGCCGAGCGGTGGAGCATTTGTGTTCAGTGAGACCGAACTGGCTGAGAAGAAAAAGCAGGGTGAGGACATCGAGAAAATCAAAGCTGAAAAAGTGGCGGCGTTATTCGATGAGTTCAAGGGGAACGTGTTTGTAGTAGAGACGGCACTTTTCTGGGACGACGATCTCGAGAAGCTCTCGGAGCGTATGGAGAGTTATTGGCCAAAGGTGGACGCAGAGGTCGAGGAGCAGAAAAAGAAGAATCCACAGGCAGATTCGTGGGAGAACAAAATGAAGCTCATGGCGGAGAATTTTACACCTGCGGAATGGAAACGTCTCTCGGGCGCGTCCAACGGTGGCTACCATTACCTGGGAGCAGCCAAGATCATCGCTCCCATCGGAAAAGCCTTCGCCGAGGCGCTCGTCGGAAGCCAAGCGGTAAAATAGCCTGACACCTCCTGGACTGAAACGCATGAACCTGTTGCCAATTAGATTTGTGGCCCTGATTGTCGTCGTGGCTGTTGCGCACATGGTGTCCTTGGGGGATGTGACGCGGGGCCAGGAAAGTCGTCTTCGTCACGGCTCGAGCCTCACGGTTGACTCCATATTCGGCAGCCAGGACTTCCACGGCGAGACGTTCGTGGGGCAATGGCAGAGCGACAGCCAAGGCTTTGAACGCGTCAAGCGAGTCGCCGAAAAGGGCAATTCATCGATCATTCGAATTGACCTTAACGACCCTGCGGTTGAACATGTGCTGGTATCTACCCAGATGTTGACGCCGGCCGGTGCCGATAAGCCTCTGAGCATCGATGCGTATCAATGGTCGCATGATAAAACCAAGCTGCTTGTCTTTACTGACACCGAGCGCGTGTGGCGCTATAACACTCGCGGCAGTTATTGGGTGCTTGATATCCGGTCCCAATCCTTGATGCAGATTGGTGGTGACGCAGCTGCATCGTCCCTCATGTTTGCCAAGTTTTCTCCGGATGCCCAGGAGGTTGCTTACGTATATCAGAACGATCTGTACATTCAGAAGTTGAGTGATCGTTCAATCACTCGACTGACCGATACAGGCTCGGCAACTAAGATCAATGGTACCTTTGACTGGGCCTATGAAGAAGAGTTCTCGATTCGGGACGGCTTTCGTTTTAGCCCCGACGGCAAGCGCATTGCATATTGGGAGATCGATGCATCTGGGATTGAATCATTTCCACTGGTCAACAACACCGCCACGCTCTATCCCAAGATTCAGTCCATTCCCTATCCCAAAGTTGGAACCATCAACCCCGCTGCGCGCATCGGAGTGATTGACCTTGCTAGTTGCAAAACCAGCTGGATGCCGATTCCCGGCGACCAACGCGATAACTACTTGCCGCGCATGGAGTGGGTCGACGACACACGTTTGGTGATCCAGCAGCTCAATCGGCTGCAAAACCGACTGGTCGTTTATGTGGCTGACGCCATCAGTGCACAAGCCGAGGTTGTACTGACGGAACGGGATGATGCTTGGATCGATGTTCATGACACGCTTCACTGGCTGGCCAATCGGTCGCAATTCGCTTGGTTGAGCGAGCGAGATGGTTGGCAGCATATCTATCTAGCATCAGTCGATGGCAAATCGATCAAGCAGGTGACCTCCGGTAAGTTTGATGTAATGGAAATCCTTGGCATTGATGACGTCGCTCAGTGGATCTATTTCTACGCCTCGCCATCCAACGCCACCCAGTTGTATCTGTATCGCGTGCACTTCGACGGCAGCGACTTGCAACGTGTGACACCCGAGAGCAAAACCGGCACGCATCGATATGTCCTATCGCCTGATCGCAAGATGGCACTGGTTACATCGTCCAGTTTCACCTCACCACCCACGACAGAGGTGGTTCACCTGAGCGATCACGCCACGCAGTTTGTCGCCGAAGCCAATACAAAACTTCACGCTCAAATCAAGACGGCGCAGCTACCTCCCAGCGAATTCTTTCGCGTCGATATTGGCGAAGGCGTTGAGCTTGATGCTTGGTGCATTCTGCCGCCCGATCATGATCCCCTGAAGAAGTATCCGCTGGTCGTTTATGTCTACGGCGAGCCCGCGGGGCAAACCGTGGTGGATAAGTGGGGCGGAGATCAGATGTTGTGGCACAGCATGCTGGCGCATAAAGGATATGTGGTGATGAGCTTTGACAACCGAGGCACACCCGCACCGCGCGGTCGTCAATGGCGAAAAAGCGTTTATCGACAGATTGGAATTCTCGCATCGGCCGACCAGGCTGCCGCAGTAAAGTCAGTACTCAAGGAGCGTACTTATCTAGATCCAGAGCGAGTTGGTGTGTGGGGTTGGAGCGGCGGCGGATCGATGACGCTTAACGCCTTGTTCCGTTACCCTGAAATCTATACTGCCGGGGTTTCGGTTGCCCCGGTCCCGAATCAACTCTACTATGACACCATCTATCAAGAGCGATACATGGGCTTGCCCGGCGACAACGAAGAAGGCTATCGCTTGGGTTCGCCGATCACATTTGCCAGCCAGCTCCAGGGTGACCTTCTGTTGATCCACGGTACTGGCGATGACAATTGCCACTACCAGACAACGGAGTTGTTGATCAACGAGTTGATCAAGCACAACAAGCCCTTCTCCATGTTTGCCTATCCGAATCGCACTCATGCGATCCGCGAGGGCGACAATACAACGCGCCACCTCTTTCAGATGATCACCAACCATTTCCTTCGCACACTTCCCGCGGGGCCAAAGCAGTGAGTATTCGAGAGCACACGGCAATTGCCAGGGCATTCGTGGTGGCCTGTACGCTGGCTTGGGCACCTGTTTTTGTGCAGGCGCAACCGGTAGACAACCCAGCGACTATTTCCCGCATTGAAAACTGGATACAGTGGCGAGGCCCCACGGCTGATGGTCGGGCGGGTGACAAGGCCAAACCTCCAATTCAATGGGACAAGGCAACGAATATCGCCTGGTCGGTCGATTTGCCGGGCGAAGGCTCGGCAACACCGATTGTATTTGGCAAGCAGATCTTCTTGTTATCGGCTGTTAAGACTGAACGAAAGAGCCCGCAGCCGGTGGTCGGTGACGAGCGAGCTAAAACGACTCCGGATGAGTTCTTCTATCAGTTTATTGTGTCGAGCTACGATCGAGATTCAGGCAAGAATTTATGGCAGCAAGTTGTTGTCGAGGAGGTCCCGCACGAAGGCAGGCATGACACGAACACCTATGCGGCTGGATCTCCGGTAACTGACGGTGAGCGACTTTACTTCTCGTTCGGCTCGCGCGGTGTCTTTTGCTACTCGATGGAAGGATCGCCGATTTGGAAGATCGACCTAGGCGATATGCGCACTCGTAGTGGTTGGGGCGAATCGGTGAATCCTGCGCTGACCGATGATGCCGTAATCATCAATTGGGATCAAGAGGAAGGTTCGTTCCTAGTGGCTATCGACAAACAGTCTGGACAGATACGTTGGAAGAAAGATCGCGCTGGCGAAGTTACCTCATGGAATACTCCGTTTGTGACACGCTTTGAAGGCAACCAACAAATCGTGGTCAATGGAACGGGATCAGCTAAAGGTTACGATGCAAAAGACGGGTCCGTACTTTGGGAATGCGCGGGCCAAACCGTCAACGCGATTCCCTCGCCAATCCGCTTTCGTGACTCGGTGATCTGCATGAGCGGCTATCGCGGTTCGTTGGCTTGTTCCATACCATTGGACTCGCGAGGCAATATCACCAACAGTTCCGCAGTCGATTGGAAGATTACTCAGGGGACGCCCTACGTTCCATCGCCGATACTCAGTGGAACTCGTTTGCTGTTCACCGCAGGCAATACTAATGCACTAAGTTGCGTGGATGCCAACACGGGAAAGCCACTGCTGGAAAAAATGCGCTTGAGTGCAATTCGCAGCATGTACGCCTCTCCGATACTGGCAGGCGGGCATTTTTACTTTACAAGCCGCGAAGGAACAACGGTGGTAGTAAAGGATAATGAGAAGTTGGAGGTAGTCGCCGTCAATGATTTAGATGATGTTATCGATGCCTCACCGGTAGCTGTCGACGATCAACTGTTCTTGCGCAGTTGGAAGAAACTCTACTGTATTCGGAATGCTCGAGCCGCCAACCCAAATGCGACGAGTCAGATGAGCCAGCCGCAGACGAGCAGTCCGTTTTCAATGAAGCAAGTCAATCTCGAAGAGACCGGCGAAACATCGGCCAATGCAAGTGTGGGTGACTTAGATGGCGATGATTTCTATGACATCGTACAGGCTCGCAGTGACGCGCCCAATGCGGTATTTTTCTGCGCGGAGACCAAATCGGAACGGGTGGTCCGAGAGACTCGTGGCATTGCGGGTTGGCAAGTTCACATCGCCAAAAAGCTCCTGGAGACCGAGGCTGACGATACGGCTAAAGCGCTGGACGGTTTGAAGAAGATGTTGGATGAGATTGTGCGCGATGTACCAGCGACCGCCGTGGGGGAAATGAAGAAAGTTCCGCTCTACTTTTCGCCGTCTTATCAGCCGGGTCAAAGCGGCGCCGAGTTCCATCCTGGGGCCGGCTGGCTGCGAGAAAACGGTCGCGACCCGGCGATGGCGCAAGGAGTGGAGTTTTCTGGAGTTCATGATTTCGAAGCCGAGATGCGAAGAATGCCTAACTTTGCTCTTCACGAACTGGCGCATGCCTATCATTTTCGTGCGCTACCAGACGGCTTTGACAATGCCGAAATCCAAGCCGCCTATCAGCGAGCCAAGCAAAGTGGCTTATACAATCGCGTCGAGCGCACGTTTGGCAATGGTAAGCCGAATACAAGCGAAGAAGCTTATGCCATGACCAACGCCATGGAGTACTTCGCCGAGACTTCCGAAGCCTACTTCTTTCGCAATGATTTCTTCCCTTTTACCCGCGAGGAACTTCTTAGGCATGATCCTGAGATGCATGCCTTGTTAGAAAAACTCTGGGGCGTGCCGGGGGCAAAATGAGAGAGAGTGTGTGAATCAAATCTAAGGGCTTCATGTCACCTCTCCCAAGCTTTGCTTGGGGGAGGTCGGAGCCAGCGTTAAGCTAGGCTCCGGGAGGGGGCTCGTTACCGAAGTGGAAGTGCTTGCAGCGGAATGCACCTCACAAATTGTTTCGCTGCAACGAGTTAAAAGCTGTACGATCTCTACTCATTGAGGGAGAAGGGGGGCACCTGCGGTTTGCGATTGCTTTATGTGTAAAGTAAGTGGACTTAAAACCAGGAACGAACCACTCATGGATACGCCTCACTTGACGTTGGCACTGATCGCGAACAAAAATGTAAGTGCCGAGTCTAATTCCTATCTGCTTTGCAAGTCTCGACCTTGGAGCCTCAGGAGTGTCGATTATTCACTGTGACCTGTGCCGAAGAGAGCAGCCACTAACTTTTCATCACTTGATCCCGCGCGCAGTGCATCGCACGAAGCGTTTTGTAGCGCGCTACGGAAAGGAAGAAATGCGCACACGTGGGCTGTACCTCTGCAAACTATGCCATCATGGTATCCACGATTTGATTCCCAACGAAAAAGACCTGGCCGAGAAGTTCAATACGAAAGATTCGCTGTTGCAACACCCAGGAATTGTAAAACACGTCAGTTGGGTTAAGAGACAAAAATGACAAAGAATTGCCAGTGCCACCCAAAACTTTAAACACAATGCAAGTGCTCGACTAAAAAGCTGGACGATGTGTGCCACCTTGTTTCACCTCCAGCCAGTACTGCTCTGTCGACATTGTCGAGCACCGGCCCGGGTGAATTTGAATTAGCCGTCGCCACTTGGAGACTTCCTGGTCGTCGAGCATTACATCAGGCTTGGGAAGAAAAGCCACGAAACACTCATCGAGTCCCAGTTCAATTGCGACTTCGCGGGCATACTCAGCTCCGCCAGAACTCCAGCAGTACAGCAAAGCACCCTCAGCATGTAATCGACGCACATGATCCGCGACTCCGCTTACCGGAATGCGTTTACTGCCGGCACTGCGTATGAGCGTATCGTCGACGTCTACGTAAATCACGAGTTGCCTGGCATCCTGTGGGCTCACGGTTGGTCTCTGATAGGAATAGGTGTGTTGCATTCAATCGCCGTCCTTCTTGATTACAAGCCAGTATATCAACTGCATCTGCTGAGCACGTCGACACGTCCATCTACAGCACAACAGAGTAAAAATTCTGTGAGCCGTCGAAAACGATATATCCCGCTTACCGTGCGCCGGGCTTCATTGGGATCAACAGTAGGCTATTGCTCGCTAAGCTCGCTTTCACTTTCAAGTCGGTCGTTGTTTCATACACTTGCTCGATCCAACCTGGGTTTCGGAGACCAACAACGGCTCCGAACAAGGGTGCTGCCACACTTGTTGCGCTCGGGACTTTCAGAAGATCCTCCAGAATCTTCCTAAGTTCTTCCTCTGGAAAACACACCGCCACAATCTTGGCATCCGAATCCGGTCCCGTGCCAAAGAGGAGCTGGTTAAAGTCGAATGGATTAACATCCGTATCCTGAACGTAGTTTCGCAACACGACTTCGTACAATTGCCTCGAATCATCCTTCCGTCCGGCTTTGTACATCAGGCGACCGAGCAGTAGTAAAGCTCCGTCATTGGTTGGCGAAGTTTCTGCTAGCTTTCGTGCAGCTTGCGATTCTTGGTCGAATAGATCATTGTCTTTGACTTCCAGGGCTACAACAGCCTGATAGTAGTGGTTCAGAAACTCCAACTCGGAATCTGACGCGCCTCCAAATGGCCGAGTGCGGGCTGCCTCAAGCTCGTACTCGACATAGCCCGTGCCCGTAATCAATGGCCGTTTCTTTTTTCTTTCGATCTCTTCAGTGACTTTGGTGAGCGTTTCATGGTCGGAGATTTGCGTCGATAGCCGTTTCGCGGCGTCGTAATTTCTTGCTTCTATATACTCACTGCAGATCTGCTTAGCCGCTCGGTCGCGATACCGCGGAGTGTCAATGCGACCCAGCAGTGCTTCGGATGTTTCAAAATCGCCGCGTTGCGACGGCCGTATTGCAACCATACTGAAAGCAGTACCGCGCATGTACTCATTGTCAATGGCGTTAACAATCTTCAGCGCATCATCTATGTGACCTCCAGAAGACAAACCATCAGCCAGAGCCAGCAAACCTTGCTGACGATACTTCGACTTTTCCTCGAGCCCGGATTTTGCGAACAGTTCCAAGGCCTCATTCATGCGTCCCTGTTGTCCCAGGGCAAGGCTTGCCATTCCTATACTGAACGACTTGTCATATTCTGGGACGTTCGGATCGAGCATTAGCGTGCAAGTCGTCTCAACAGTACGGCGAGTCCATAGGCTAACTTGTTCCTCGTGACCCTGCGCTCTCAAATCACCAAGTACTCCGAAAACGACCAAGAGGCTGGCGCGTAAAATAAAGTTCTGTGAAGGCATACGCTACTCGAAGTTACGAATTGATTGTAGCAATGGGAATCCAGGGCCTACTGCGAGTCGAAGATTACATGGAGTTTGAAATCTCGCTGGAGCGACTAGTCGCCACTTCGCATTTCTCCAAGTTCCGACGACCCCAGCAACGAATCCCCGCTTGCCCCTATAAGTCCATGGTAGCAGATGGATTCGACACGTTGAGCAATTTAAGAAACTCCGACTTGCCAATTCCCCCAACTCGCCATCGCAATGCATTTCCTCGTGGGTCGGTGATGATCGTGACGGGCGGCCCCTGGACTTGGTAGCGGGCCAAGATCGCAGCGTTGGCGGGGTCATCCACATCAATTGCCACAGGGATGAAATGCGTGTTGACTAAGGTCTTCACCTCATCGTTTGCCCAAACTTGACGCTTCATCACTCTGCAAGGCGAACACCACTGGCCGGTAAAGTAGAGGATAATCGGTTTGCCCGAATCGGCGGCTTGTTGCTGAGCCGAGTTGAAATTCTCAGCCCAAGCGATGTTATTGGTCGGGACATAGAAGCAGTACCACGCGTACCAGAGTGAGACAACCAGGAATGTCAGCCAGAAGCATCGCCAGAAATGGAATACCTTCTTTGGTGCCGGCGGTGCGTCGGAGTTGCCAGACGATGGCATTTCGGATGGTGATTCGTTAATTGTGGCCATGCACGCATTGTAGCATCAGCGTTTGTCTCACGTAGCAGCGTCTCTCCGAGACGCTGGTGAGTGCGAGTCTCGGAGAGACTCGGCTACGTGGTTTCACGTAGCAGCGCCTGTCCGAAACGCTGAGTGGATCGAGTCTCGGAGAGACTCGGCTACGTGGGAGTCGCTATTTCTTAGGCAAGTCAGTTTCCGCAATTGTGGCTACTGTGAAATCGCTGTAGACGGCTCGGAGTTGCTTTTCAGGATTTCGGTACCAGAAGACGATCGATCGCTTTTCAGCGACTGTCTTTCCAGCACCTATGTAGTCGTAATCATCTTCCGACATACCTGTAAGATAGGGAGTCAACGCGCCTAGCCGTGCGGCCAGTGTGGTCCTGGGAATACCGTCTTTAGAAAGTAGGATCACCCATTCGGCCCAATCCGTAATGCTCTTGGGGAACTTGCCATCACTCAGTTCGGTATAGCCCTTGAGTGCTTCGACCAAGCTCTCTTCCAGCGGCAAGAGCTCTGGCAAGTTCGCGGCATTTGAAGATTGATAGCCTTGAGGAGCATCGAAGCTAAACAACATCGGATCGAGAGTGACGTTGAACTCAAAATCCTTCATCACTGACTTGGTAACAGATGATCCTTTAGGCATCCCCATAAATTCAACTTGAACCAAATCGCTGGTTTTTGCGTCAATCCAAACTACGTAGTTGGCCGACGGAACAGGTTTTATTTCGAAACCCAGGCAGTCACGGCCGTCGATTTTCATCGAACCAAGTTCCTTGTCGGGCTTCTTGCCGTAGGATTTAAGCTGTTCCAACCACTTGATCTGTCGGTCCGGCTCAGCGAGCAGGCCTTCCATTGGCGGATGTACTGTTGCCGACTTTGTTTCTTCGTACATTGACAATCGCAGCTGCCCAGTCGAATCATGTATCGCGATCCTTCCAAACATTGATCTCCGCTCACGACCATCCTCTGAGACTGATACTTGGACTTCTACTGGTGTGTTCTGCGTTGTCACATACACCATTTCTTTGTACCGGAACGCTCCGGCCTTGTTCAGTTTTTCGATCGCTTGCGCGAAGGCACTGGAGGACGAAGGTAACATCATCGTTGCCCCGAGCACCAAGAAAATACAAGCGGCCAATGAAGCAACTTGCATCCAAGGACTACGACTCCAAGACACGGTGCGAGACGAAGGAAGATGTTTTGGATCTGGTCTTCCTTCCAATGTCAGAGCGTTCGATTTGACGCGTCGGATGGCGTCGGCTGGCAGTGGTTCGCTCAGTACTGCCCAGACGGCCGATTCAAGCTGCGGTTCCAGGTCATCGTGGTTTTCGGTGAAGGTTGAATTTGTATCGTTCATATTATCGGACTCCGTTGAAGGATTTGAGTTGTTCTTGCAGTCGCCCGCGCGCCTTGTAGAGGGCTGTCGAAACCGATTCGACTGAGATCGTTAAGATGGCGGCCACTTCGTTTCGATCGAGTTGTTCAAAGTGACTCAACGAGAAGACAGCAGCCTGCTGTTCGGGCAGTTTTGCCACTGCGCTGCGCAACCAAGTGGCAAGTTCGGCACCGACCACGTGATGATGTGGCTGCAGGTTCGAAACGTGTTGATTCTCGTCAATCTCAATGCTCTGGCGTCGTCGACGCAGCAAATCGATGGCTCGAGTCGTCGCCAAACGTGCGAAGAGCCCCGACCAACTTTGGATCGGTCCTGCTTCCTGAACACGCTTGGCATCGATAAAGACCAATTGCGAAACATCTTCGGCGTCATGAACCGAGCCGAGGATGCGGTAAGCGATACGGAAAACACGTTCCGCATGACGCTCGACAATCTTAGGCCAATCAGGTGGATGTTCTTCGGCCATGGTGGCTCCTTGGGAGTGGATGAGTGTCGGACTATAAAGAAGTCGCACCAACTCGCCCGCCATGACTGCATAATTCGAGATTTAATCAAAAAAGCCCACGTAGCCGAGTCTCTCCGAGACTCGCCTCTGCGTTACTCGGATTAGCGCCTCGGAGAGACGCGGCTACGTGGGGCGCGATAAAGGGGTCAGGTCTGGGTCAGGTCTTTTTCTCGGAATATAAACGTACCCTTTTGCGGAGACCACCAGATAAAGAGACCTGACCCAGACCTGACCCCTTTTCCTTGCTCAACCTAACGAACTCAGGGTACGGGCCGAAGGGTGGTTTGAACGATCAGCAATTCGCTGAACTCTGCCGGCGCTTGCCAGACAAAGACTGTGGCGTATTTCGTGCCCGCGGGGACTGTAAAGCGACGAGTATCTTGGGCCGCGGAGTAGCCGTTGAATTCAACCTTGACGATCCCATCTAGCGGTTCAGATACTTTTCCAACTGGCTTCCAGTTCGCGTCATAAAAGTCGATGCCTGCAACGGCCACACTCGTGTTATTGTAAGCGATCGTCAGATCATAAGTGCGATTGGGCTCGAGATCAACCAACTGCCAGTATGCGGCCTCTTGGTACAGCAATCCGCCACGGACATCACCCGAACCTTCCCAGTGAAATTCGGCGTTACTATAGATGGTTCGGCCGGGTTCATCGAATTCGTCGTTCACATCGTTATCATCAAAAGAGATGAGGCTGTTGAAGTAGTTGTTGACGATCACACTTGTCTCGGCAGGATTCTGTCTGAGTCGCGATCCGTGGGGCTGGGCGCGATCTTCTAACGGTACGCCGATGAATTCATTTAACAGTATCAGGTCGTCAGCCCAGAGCTCGGTATTGGCTCCATCGTTGGCCAACCACAGAATAGAGTGCTGAGCGTTGGGCGGAATTGAAGTGGCCACTGAGTTCTGCGAGAAACTCTCCGGCAGATCAAATAGATCGAGCTTGAATTCAAAGATCTGTTGTTCAATGCGGGCAACTTCCTGCCAGGCCGCATCAAAGTAGACAACTCCGAATCCTGCCCAGCCCATGGCGCCGCTTTGGCCGGGTATCAATCGCTTACGAGCGTTACAGCAAGCGACTTGAAAGCGAGCAGCTGCGGTGACCGGCGCGTACTGCCAAATGCCCTGGCGACCGGAGATCTTCACCACCTGACCACGACGACCATCATCAGGACTGGTGAGAAGCTTGCGATTGATAGATGAAATGTTGAGCACATCATCTGGCATGCTCTCCCAATCCTCGATCGTAATGCCTTGGCTAGAAGCATTCTTGGATTGCCAGTTGGCTAAGCCCTGTTCGAATCCCTCATTGAAGGTCTGTCTCTCGTAGTAGTCTTGCAAAAACGGAGTGCTGGTTAACTGTTGTGCACGGCCAATCGTCGCGCTGCTAGTCAGGATTGCTAGAGCAGCCGACACAAGTGTGAAGATGCGCATGGTACCTTTCCTCGGGCAATTTCGGTATACATTCGTCAATCTCTGCTTGTCACGGCGCTCGTTGGCCGCGACCAAGCCGTCATAGTATAATCTTTCGCCATGAGTTGCTTCAGGACCCAAGGACCGTCAGTCCGTATTCTTTTGTAACCTATTGTTCGTTGACGAATGGTACTGTACGCCGTTAACCTTATCCGCTGACTGTCTGCTAACCGAAGCGACCCCACAGATTGAAAGCGAACGGAAATACTTTATGCGAAACCTATCCATATTCATCAGCCAGCTTGTTGCCGCAATCAAGTTTAGTTCGGCTGGTTTAGCTGTGGGGCTGATTGCCCTCTTGGGAGGCGCGAAGTTGGCTCAGGCGCAGGAAGCGGCGATAGAGATTCCATTGTATGCAGGCGCAGCGCCAGGGTCGGAGTCATGGGATTGGCAGGAGAAGTCGATCACGACCTCGAGTGGACTGCCGATTGTTACCGATGTCGTGCGGCCCGTTTTGTTGCATTACCCCGCTGCGCGTGACCAAGCCGTGGGTACGGCCATGATCGTGTTGCCGGGCGGCGGGTTCCGCGCATTGATGATGAGCTACGAAGGGGTGGATATTGCCAAGGCTCTTAATGCGGTAGGTGTGGATGCCTTCGTGCTCAAGTATCGCCTGGTGCATGAGAGTCCCCAAGCTCCGCCTCAGCCCGAAGTTGTGAGAATGGCCGGTGAAGATGGCAGGCGCGCTATGCAACTGGTTCGCCAGCGCGCCTCTGACTTCGGATACAAACCGACGCGGATCGGCATGATTGGCTTTTCCGCTGGTGGCGTCGTCGCAGCCGATGCGCTCTTTGGAACAGCCGAGACGCGGCCGGATTTCTGCGCGATCATTTATGGAGCGCGTGAGATCAAAGAAATACCCCGCCCCACACCCCCACTGTTCCTGGCAGTCGCAGCCGATGACGCAGGTTCAGTGGACCGCACGCTCGAACTCTTTAAAGCTTACCGTCAAGCAGAAGGACCAGCGGAACTCCACATCTTCCAGACCGGTGCCCATGGTTTCGTCAAGAAAGGTGGAGGCGCCGATCACTTTATGGATCGACTGGCCGAATGGCTTGCGGTCAATAACTTGCTGATGAAGTAAAATCAGCTTTTGACCCATTGAAACAATTTGTGTGGTGCATTCTGCTGCAGACACTTCCACTTCGGCAACGAGCCCCCTCCCGGAGCCTAGCTTAACGCTGGCTCCGACCTCCCCCAAGCAAAGCTTGGGAGAGGTGACATAAAGCCCTCCGTACAACAAACTCGAAAGCTGTACGATCTCTCTTAGAGAAAAGAGACCTGACACCTTTGCCTATGTTACGCTTACTGGTCTTTGCCTTGGTCGGTCTTATCGCCGCCTGCGTAAATGCTCAAGAGGATAACCTCAACCAACTGCCTAATCGGATCACCGTACCGGCAGTTGTCGATGGTCAGCCGGCTGCGGGAATTCGCGTTTGGCAGAAGCTCGACGGTGCCGACCATGAGGAGCTGGCGCACGCCCTTTACTTGCCTGAAGATTGGGAGCCAGGTAAGACATACCCAGTAATTTTTGAATACCCCGGCAACGGTGGCTTCAAGAACGCGCTCGGCGACACTAGCGATGGCACGGTCGAAGGTTGTCGTATGGGCTTCGGCCTTACCGAAGGTCGGCAGGCTATTTGGGTTTGTTTGCCTTTTGTCGATAAACAACCGCGTAGACATGCGCTCACCTGGTGGGGCGATGCAGATGAAACGGTCAAGTATTGCAAGCAAACGGTTGCGCTAATCTGCGAGAAGTGGGGGGGCGATCGTCGGAGACTGGTCCTGTGCGGTTTTTCACGCGGAGCGATGGCGACCAGCTATATCGGCTTAAGAGATGACGAGATCGCGCAACTGTGGCTAGGCATTGTAGCGCATAGTCACTATGACGGTGCTCGCCGCTGGCCTTATGCTGACAGCGATCGCGATTCAGCAGTGCGGCGCATACAGCGGTTCGCTGGCAAGCCCCAATGGATCTCGCACGAAGCTAGCGTAGGTGATACGGCTGAGTTCTTGCGGAATGCGGGTTTGATACATGGTCGACTGCAGTTGGTCAGCCTGCCCTATCCCAATCATTCAGCCGACTGGTTGCTGAAAGATCTCGAAGTAGCCCGCCAGGCTCGCCAGTGGTGGCAACATTTGATCGCGGGAGCGCACTGACGCCGCAACATCCACTGGTCGCCTCCCGCCTGGATGAAACCATTACACTCATGAACCTGCCAATGAATCGAAGATCGGTGGTTGCTCTGCTCGCGGTTGTGCTGGCCCAGCGGGCGAGAGCCCAAGTGCAAGCAACCGAATGGGCCAGTGGTTTGAAGCGGCCACGAGTTATTGTGGTTGGAGCGGGATTGGCTGGATTGGCTGCGGCTCGTGCGCTGCAAGATGAGGGTATCGAAGTCGTAGTGCTGGAGGCCAGAGATAGATCCGGCGGACGACTTTGGACTAGTCGTAAGTGGGCAGATATGCCTTTAGATCTGGGAGCGACCTGGATTCACGGCATCCAGGCGAATCCTCTCACCGAACTGGCCGATCAAGCCCATGCAGCTAGACTCGAAACCAGTTACGATCGGAGCATGATCTACGACAGCGATGGCAGAGAACTTGGGGAAGCCCAAGAAAGACGACTTGAACTTTTGAGGTCAGGTCTTCGAAAAGCGTTACGTGCCGCTCAGCAGAGTGACGAAGACATGAGTATTCGCAGCTTTGTTACATCGTGGGCAGTTAAGACTGCTGCCGATAAAGAAACGATTCGGCTGATAGACTTCATCGTCAGCAGCGAGATCGAACAAGAGTATGCAGGTAGCGCCGAGCGGCTCTCGACGCACTGGTACGATAGCGCCCAAGAGTATGACGGGGCAGATACATTGTTTACACAGGGCTTTCAAGTTATCGCTGACTATCTTGCGAAGGACTTGAACATCCAACACAACCAAGTGGTTAAGCGTATCACATGGGGCGACGGCTCTGTAGAAGTTCTCACCAACCAAGGAACGCATGCATCGGAAAAGGTATTAGTCACGTTGCCTTTGGGTGTTTTGAAGGCTGGAAACGTCGAGTTCGTGCCTGCACTGCCAAAATCTACGAGCGACGCGATTGCTCAATTGGAAATGGGAGTGCTCAACAAGTGCTACCTGCGTTTCACTAGGGTTTTCTGGCCAGAGGACGTGGATTGGCTGGAGTCTATTCCTGACATACACGGCGAGTGGACCGAGTGGGTGAGCTTTGCGCGTGTGGCTGGCAAACCAATTCTGCTGGGGTTCAATGCTGGTGCTCGCGGTCGCGAAATCGAAGCCTGGAGCGATATGCAGATAGTTGCAGACGCAATGAAAACGCTTCGACGGATTTTTGGGGCCAGTATTCCAGAACCTGTCGACTACCAGATAACGCATTGGGGTTCTGATCCCTATGCGTTAGGAGCTTATTCATTTAATCCCGTGGGCGTGCATCCCAAGTTGCGTCGACAGTTGGCGACTCCGCTGGCTGACACGCTGTACTTCGCCGGGGAAGCGACGGAACAAAATTATTTTGGAACAGCTCATGGAGCGTATCTATCGGGAATCCGAGCCGCTGACGAGATCCGTAGTTGATTGTGCCCTAATCCCGAATTGGACGTGTCCACGTGCTCAGCACGACTTGTCACTGTTCCGGTGCGCATTTTGCACCTGGGCTGCTCGAACTCAATCAATTGTATGTATCACCTGAGTGAACGCAGAGCGAATGGAACAGCCCACTAACCCACAGAATAACCCACTGGCCAGGTTACTGACTGTTCGATGTGACCTAAGGACCATTGCTTTAATTGCGTTGCTGGTTGTTTTGGGTATTGTGGTGTGGCTAACGGTTGACGTGCTGTTGCTTATCTTTATGGGGATCCTGGTCTCAATTCTGCTTAGCTCCATAAGTAACTTTGCCCGCACGCACACTCCGCTCAATTATGGCTGGTCGCTGGCGGCGGTCTTGGTGGTACTGCTCGTTTTAGTCGGGGCGATTCTCGGCCTGGCAGGAGCACGCATTTCGGCAGAGACCGATAACCTAAGAAGCAACTTGCAAGATACGTGGGCACAGTTAAAGCAGGGGGCCGGAGAATACGAGTGGGGGAAGCAACTCGTATCGCAAGCTGAAGAGTTTTCACTGTCGAAAATTCCAGATGGATGGCTTGGGCAGATTGCTGGCGTTTTTGGTTCGACACTCGGTGTACTCAGTAGTTGTCTGCTTGTCGTTTTCGTGGCGATCTTTGTGGCTGCTGATCCCAAGTTATATCGTCGTGGCTTAGTCTTGCTGGTACCTTTGGACTATCGAGAGCGGGCTGACAAGATTTTACTTGAGCTCAATGAGAAACTCTGCTGGTGGTTCATTGGCCAGATATTCTCAATGACCATAGTGGGTACGTCGACGGCCGTTGGATTGTGGCTGCTCGGCATCCCGTTTTATGTGACCCTGGGTTTTCTGGCCAGTGTACTCACCTTCATCCCGAACTTTGGCCCTATCATCTCTGCCGTTCCGGCCGTACTGTTGGGTTTGGGTAGTGGCCCATTGAACGCGCTATACGTAGTATCGCTCTACATGGGCGTGCAGGCAGTCGAGAGCAACTTTTTGACTCCGTTGATTCAGCAGCGCAATGTTCGATTGCCACCTGTTCTGGGCGTGGGTATGCAGGTGCTCTTGGGAGTACTGGCCGGCCTTCCTGGCCTGATAGCCGCAGCGCCTTTAGCCGTAGTCTTCAAAGTTTTGGTACGACGAGTTTACATCGAAGACACTTTGGGTGATCGACTTGATGAACCCGATTAATCGTTCTACTCTCTCAACAAGTCTTGACCTTGTTCTGGCAGTCGGGATTCTTGAGCTTGGCTTTCTATAGTCTTAGCCTCGGTTGATAAACCTCCTTCGGCCGATGTTGATGGGTCGGGTCGCTCGTATCCTCGTACATGTCCATTATGCTTGTCCGACGGATCATTCTGACTTTGTCGGACTCGGGAGATCTGGACCGGTAATCCTCGTGGAAAGACAACTTCACGCGCCTCGTCGGGCATGGAGATACCGCCATCTTGAAACGCGCGTTTGATCAAGCGAATTGCTGAGGAGCGCGTCTTGAGCCAACTGTGTTCGGCTCCGTTGAGCCAGAAGTAAATTTTCAAATTCACTGTCGAGCTGCCCAGGCTGTCAACCAGCACCCATGGCTCTGGCTTGTTAAGCACCGCAGGATGCGAACGAAGTATTTGCAGGGCCAACTCCTGTGCTTCGGGGATCACATCGTCGTAGCCAATGCCAACCGTGAAAGTTTCGCGTCGATTGGGATTGCTAGTGAAATTCTGTATCGAACTCTTATAAATGGTGGTGTTAGGAATTTGCACATGATTCCCATCGAGCGTCATCAGGATTGTCGTTCGCGTCGTCAAGCGTTGCACGTAACCCAAGATACCGTTGATCTCGATCAGATCGCCTGGCTCGAAGGGGCGCTGCATACTCAGAAAAATGCTTGCCAGAAAGTTCTCGGTAATGTCCCGAAAGGCAATACCGATGACCAAACCAATCAGCCCAGTGCCTCCCAAAACGGTAACCGCCAGGCGCGTCAATCCCGACACTCGTAGCACAAGATACAAACCGAGTAGAAAAACCAGGAAACCAACAACGCGTGACAGTACCTCCCTCAACAGGGGCGCACTGAGCCGTCGCGCCGTTACCCGGCGGCTAACGCGAGTAACCAGCTTGGCGATCCACCAGGCGACAGCCAGCACCAGCAAGCTAAACACGATGTTCGGAAGAGCAAGAATAAGACCGCGCCAGAGATCATCGATCTCGAGCCAAACGGGTCCCAAATTCCAAATCGAACTGCGGCGGATATCAATCTTGTTGACGACAGCTGCCACATCTTGAGTCCTGCGCGCCAAGTCACCAGCCCACGTTTTATACTGCTCACTTGACGTGCTGCCATGCAAAAACACAACACCATCCCGAACCTCGGCGGTGGGCGACGTGAACCACTCGGTTGCGGACAGAATGCGTTCAAGTCGCTGCGCAATTTGCGAGTCACGCGCCAGCGGCTGAACATCTACCTTGGCCGTCGGCTGCAATTCACCTTTGTCTTCACCGGCCATACCGGCTTGAGTGGTATTCGCTTCTGACGGATCTTGTGACCATCCACAGTTGGCTGTGTATACGGACGGGAGCAGGCACAGCGAGAGAGCTAGGAGTCGTGTAATGAGTCTCACTGTATTCGTCCTTCCATTAAGACTCTGTCGGAGTACTGAAGCGAATGGAATCCATTCCCAAAAGCGAGCATGGGATATCGATATGAAATGGCAAGTCGACGTAGCGAATTCTGTACCGAAGTGCCGATTCAAAACGTAGCCACCATGCTTGGCTCGCTTGCTCTGAAAGAAGATGTGCGATCAGCTGGACCGCTGGGCGCAAGGTAGCTAGTACGTTGTCGCGGCGAGGTTCGTAGGTTTTACTGAAATGGACGAAATACCAAAACTAATCCGCCTGGATCGAGCGTGTGGCTCGGCTCAATGGCGGGCAGAGTTGCGTTTCGCAGCCATCTGGCCTACTTTCATACCTGTTAACATACAAACACCCATGTAAGCAGTCAGCAGGACAAGGCCACCGACAAACCCGACGCCTCGAAACTGAAGTGACAAAATCTGCCAAACAGTTATACCAATCGTTCCACCCACTGCCGCTCCGACAATGCCTAGACTTGCAGATGAGTCTTCTGCTGGCTGGTTCATAGAGCTGTATCCTCGAAAGTTGTGAAACCGGTAACCCACCCAACACTGGTTCATACACCACAGTTGATGTGTCGGCAACCAGCGGAATCGGAACTTGAGCTGGCGAGCCGAAATACTTCGAGAAGAAAGAATCGCAGGCTCGGACTCCTGCGACTAGCCATCGTTAGCTCATCCTCGGGGAAAATGAGCTGCAGGCGTAACGGCCTCCCGCGTACCGATCAACGACGACTATAGAATCTTGAGGTAATTTGTCCATCGACGCAACGCCTGTGGGACAAAAAAGGCGCCGCTAGCGATCCTGTTCAATTACGCATCATGTGGCTAATTGACATGAAGTTCCTTATGGTGCCGAAACTACTTGAACGCGTCGGGGCACGAAAGCGCACGTATGTCATTATAGCGCCCGTTCTTCGCAACCTTTCTCGGGCAAAGTATCAAAATGAACTCAGTTCCCACGCGATGTACGAGTACGTGCGGCATGAGGCTCCAAAAAGCCTTTTGAGCACCTCAGCCTATCGCTGCGAAAGGCTATAATCGGCGGTGCAGCACGAATTGGTACACAGGCTAATGTTGCTTGAATAAGTCTTAGATCGGAGCTTGAAATTTGCACACTCGAAGACGCTTTCTGACAAAGATGGGCACCTTGACGACCATGGGCAGTGTAATGGCTTGGCCGTTAACCTTGCCAGCGGATTTTCAGGCTACGGAGCGTAAGCGTTTGGCGGTCGTTACTACCGAATGGAGAGCCATGTCGCACGCCTGGCATATGGCCGAGCGATTTCTGCATGGCTATCCGATCAATGGGCAATGGCATCGTCCTCCTGTGGATGTAGTGGCAGCCTATGTTGATCAGAAGCCTGAGAACGATCTGAGTGTGAAGCGGTCTGAAGAATTTGGCTTCGCCATTTATCCATCGATCGCCGAGACATTGCGGTGCGGCGGTGACACGCTGGCCGTGGATGGCGTATTGATCATCGGTGAGCACGGCAACTATCCCAAAAGCGAATACGAGCAGACGAAGTATCCGCGCTACGAATTCTTCAAGCAGGTCACTGACGTTTTCCGTAGCGACCATCGCACCGTGCCTGTCTTTAATGACAAACATCTATCCTGGAAATGGGAATGGGCCAAAGAGATGGTCGACATCTCGCGAGAATTGAATTTTGCCTTTACGGCCGGTTCATCTCTGCCAGTAACCTGGCGGATGCCGGCGATCGATATGCCTTACGGCGCCGAGGTCGAAGAACTCCTGGCTGTTTCGATCGGGAGCATCGATAGCTACGACTTTCACGCTCTGGAAGTAATCCAATGCATGGCCGAGCGGCGCCGCGGCGGTGAGACTGGCGTGGTGGCGATGCAAGCGCTGCGCGGAGAGGCGGTATGGAAAGCCATGGAGGCAGGCGGCTGGTCCGATGGTGGATGGGATGCAAAGCTGTTCGAAGCTTGCTTGTCGCGCAGTCAGACTTTGGCTCAACCCGAGTCGTTCAGTCATCGCTATCCGAGCGCTGCCCAAATGCGCCAGTGGGTAAAAGATCCTGTGGCTTACCGCTACGAATATGCCGACGGTGTGAAAGCGACGATGCTGATGATGAATGGCCTGGTCGGTGATTTCACCTTCGCCGCGCGGCTGAAGGGACAAGCCGAGCCGCTCTCTACGCTCTTCTACTTGCCGCCAACACCCAACGTAACTTACTCGGCATCCTTGATGTCGAAAGCCGAAGAGACGTTCCTGACTGGCAAGTCGCCCTATCCAATCGAACGAACATTATTGACCACGGGTCTTGTCGAAGCTGGAGTCCGTTCGTTAGCCACTGGTCAGAAGCGACTGGAAACTCCACATCTGTCGATCCGCTACCAATCAGCTCGCGAATCGACATTCGCTCGGTCTTGATTGCCCAACGCCATCTTCCTCGGCGAGAGATCGTACAGCTTTTAACTGTCGAGGTATAAAGGCGTTTGGGTGGCACTGGCTATGCGCAGCACTGCCAGTGCCGACCTAAGGCCCTTCGCCGGTGAGGTGTGCCGCAGGACTCCTGCGAATTGCCAGCGTAGAATCTTGAGGTTATTTGCCTATCGACGCAACGAATTATACAAAAACGCGCCGCCAACGATCATTCCCAGTTACGCCCGAGTTACTGAAAACAACCGTGGCGGCGCGAGAATAGTATTTTGCAAAAAAGCAACAATTGCAATCCCTCTAAGGCGGGGATCGCAGTGCTCGGCAGCTGGCAGCAGACCATATAGAGTGCTTTTTGTAGTCGATTTGCTGTACTTCAACGCAGCGGGGCCTGAGCTTGGCGGAACATTTTAACGGTAAAACGCGATCGCTTCATACCACGGCAGCCTTCGCTTTGGAGTTTTATGAGCTCCTTTGAGAGTCTGTCGAATTGGACCTGCCCGCGATATCACTCCGCTGTCCGGAGTCTGAGGACTGGTCCATCTTGAGCATTCATCGTCTAAGGCTCAGACTCACGGATGCTCGTAAACGCGATGATTGAAATTCGGTGACAACGCGGGGGCAAACGAGTCGTTGCGCGAAGGAGCGAGCGAAGACGATTGGATGGTCACAGAATTTGGGCAACGGTGAAGTGGATGGGAATAATCCCAAGCGAAATAAGATTCCGTGCTTGCTACGATTGAGGTGTGCAGTCGAAGGGAGGGCTCATGCCCATAGTATACCAGCTCGACCAGGCGCTGAACTTGTTGGAGGTTCGGGCGACTGGTTACGTTACAGTTGCTGATCGAGATCAATTCGTTACCATGGCTTCGGCCGACGGTAATCTACCAAATGAAACACCAATACTCATCGATGTCTCCGGCGTACTCAATGCGCCGGCGATTAACGACGTACCTCGACTGGCTCGACTTGTCGAGCGTTTAGCGAGCCGATTCAAGTTGCGTGTTGCATACTACGTCACGCAAGTGGGCATCGTAACGCCGTACATGCTTGCTTCGACCCAAGTTGACGTGAGCCTTGCACAATCGCGAGCCTTCACCGACCGTCGACAAGCGATCGAGTGGTTGCACGGAGATTGAATAAGTCCTGCGTTTCTCGATTACTTTATACGTAAAGTAAGTCTGCTCAATGCGTACGCTGGCGTTCTCCCCTTCTTCAATCGCCGACGCGCGGACTTGGGAAATTGAACTCAGACCCAATCAACCTGGGCTCGACGGCTCGACCCCGATTCCGATTTTCACCTGCGCGGTGTACACTTGCTGCCACAGGAATCAGTGCTGGAGTCATACTAGCTAGCAGGAAGCTGAGAGGGTGTCAGAACTGCTTGTTCGTCTGCAGTTGCACGCTGAGCGGTCTGTAAAGTGAGTTCTACCAGAGACCTATACATGAACGCCAATGATGATGCCCTCCGAGCAAAGACATCCAACAATCTGCCCCCGGGGCCACGCGGTTCGCTGCTTCCCACCTTGCAGCTCATTCGCGACCCTCGCAAGGCTCTGGAGGGTTGGGCTCGAAAGTATGGCGACCCATTTTTGTTGCGTGCGCTGAACGGGCCGGTGGTTGTCACAGGGCGTGAAGATTTGATTCGAGTGATTCATGGACAGGATCCCAACATCTATGCACCGTTTGCGACGGCTACGATTGACCCACTGATGGGAATTGGGTCCATGCTCACGCTGGAAGGTGAGGCTCACCGTCGCGAGCGCCGCCTGATTATGCCGATGTTTCATGGCGACAGGATGAAGGCGTATGGCGCAAACATGCAACAATGCGCGTTGGACCGGTTCGAGGCATGCCGTGGACGCCAAGAGCTACTCACATTGAATTTGATGACCGACATTTCACTGGAGATCATTGTTCGGACCATTTTCGGCGGTAGCGATCCAGAAGCAGTAAATCATTTAATGCTCGCCAGCCAGAGGATCGTAGCTAGCGCTTCGCCGTTACTGTTCTTTTCGCGCAAAGCTCACTTTTCACTGCTGGGACTTTCACCTTGGGATCGCTGGAACAAGGCCAGGCACGAACTGCAGCACTATCTCGATCAGGTTATCGATCGACAACAAGGTGGCGGCAACACTGGAGAAGACATCCTGGCTTTGCTCTGCTCGGCCACCTATGAGGATGGACAGCCGATCACACGCGAGCACATCCATTCCGAACTTCTTACCTTTCTGTTTGCTGGTCATGAGACAACTGCTCTGACGCTCACTTGGGCCATGTACCACCTTCACAGCCATCCTGCTGCCTATGCTTCGTTAATACATGAACTGGATTCCCTCGAGGACAACTCCCCTGAGAGACTGGCTGCGGCTCCCTACTTAAAGGCAACTGTACAGGAGACGCTTCGCATCCATCCAATCGTTACTGAGACGTTGCG
Organism: Rania fehmarnensis; assembly: GCF_056494185.1. Classification (NCBI taxonomy): domain Bacteria; kingdom Pseudomonadati; phylum Planctomycetota; class Planctomycetia; order Pirellulales; family Pirellulaceae; genus Rania; species Rania fehmarnensis. The sequence continues at coordinate 4,820,267 of NZ_CM151398.1, read as the reverse complement.
TAAATTGAAAGCGCCCTTGGACCTAGGCGAGTATAGATTGCCTGTGGGTATGGCAGTGGCTCCAGCTACCGTGCTGGCTCACTACAACCCTGAGACATACGAGGAGCCAGAACAGTTTCGTCCGGAGCGGTTTTTGAATCGCAGCTACTCGCCATTCCAGTACATGCCTTTTGGTGGCGGTCACCGAAGATGCATTGGTGCGGCTTTCGCTTCTTTTGAGACAGCGATTGTACTCGGATCCTTGCTGAAGCGATTTCGATTTGAGCTCATCGACAAAGCGCCGGTCGTACCCAAACGCAGGAATGTAACCATCGGCCCCTCAACGGCTGTCCCACTCCGTATGCTTGGTCCGCGTTAGGAACCGCAATATGTCTCATCGGGAAGCAGAGGGCTGCGCATAGCCAGTGCCACCCTAACGCCTTGGTATTGCGTTAGTTTACAAGCTGGACAATCTCTTGAGTACAAGTGGAGAGGGTCACCCTTCGGCTGGCGATTACTTTATATGTAAAGTAAAGCGGCATAACAGGCGCGTTGGTTCTTTCCTTCTCTTCTGTATAGAGATCGTACAGCTTTTAAGTCGACGACCCGAAACGATTTGTGTGGTGCAGTCCACTGCGAAGGACTTTCGCTTCGGTAACGAGCCCCCTCCCGCAGACATCGGCTGAACGCCTCGTCTGCGACCTCCCTCAGCTTCGCCCGGGGAGTTGACTTAAAGCCCTTCACACAACTTACTTAAAAGCTGTTCGATCTCTATATTCATAGGGGTGAAGAGGGCGCAGCAGTCGGTCTGAACGCTCAATCCGGACTTTTTTTGGCAATTTGCGTCGACTAACATCCATTTCAACGTCTTTATCAATAAGCGACTCGCATCGCATCAACTGGTGCTTATCGATTTGTAGCTCAGATCAATTCACAGAATGGGACCGGACATGACACGTGCATTCGATCCAGTTACCCGGCGTAGATTCCTCCAGCACTCAACCTCCGCGGCGACGGCGGTGGCGTTGGCCGTCGCCATAAACGCCTCCGCCAGCGGCAGTGCGGCGATTGCTGTCCGCAAGCGTAAGAGTATCACAGCTCTGAATGCGGCTGAAGTCAACGCCTGGCGCGCGGGGGTGAAAGTGATGAAGCAACGCAGCGCGGCGGATGCGAACAATCCGCGAGGCTGGACGTTTCAAGCCGGCATGCATGGTTCAAATATTTCCAAACCCATGTTCAACCTTTGTCAACACGGTCATTGGTGGTTCCTGGCCTGGCATCGCATGTACATTTTTTATTTCGAACAAATTCTATTGCAGGCGATCGGCGAATCGGGGGTGGCGATGCCAGCTGATTTCGGACTTCCCTACTGGGATTACACGATGCCTGCGAGCGGTGGATCGTCGTCGCCGCCGGCCATGGCCAAACGGACCATTCCGCAGGCCTTGCGAGATCGTATGTATGTGCCCACCGTGGGGATGCCGCCGGTTGCCAATCCGCTTTTCAATACCAATCGCATCAACTCACGAAACCGTGAGACCAATGCCACGCCTCTGGATGCTTCGGCCGTTACACTCACAACTGCATTCAGTTACAACAATTTCATCAATAGCTCGTCGGCGGTCGTGAGTGGCTTTGGTGGACGCAATCGCACTTCACCAGCCTATTCCGATCCGAATGGTGCGGGCGCGTTCGAGCAGACACCTCATGGAGCTGTCCACAACGGCGTGGGCGGCGATATGGCCAGCTTCCGCACGGCCGCGCTGGATCCAATTTTTTGGACGCATCACTGCAATTTAGATCGCTTATGGAACTTATGGCTGGCGCGGCCCGTGACCGAGAATCCGCCATCGACCGGCCCGTGGGCCACACAGAACTTCAAGTTCATCGATACAGCTGGGAACGAGATTCAGCAGCCCGTCGCTTTATTTTTGAATAACGTTCAAGGCAATTTGATCGACTACATCTACGATGATGGTAGCGCACCGTTGGTTGGGCCCATGGTAGCGTTCAGTTTCAAGTCTTCTAGCGAAAGCGAGCCAGGCGCAGAGGACCACCTTCAGGAGGAAACGATGGTAGAGGCAAATGAATTGGCAACCTTCCCGCCTCGAATGGCGCTGGACGCGAACTCCAAAAGCCTCAAGATGCAGTTGGCTGATTCAGCCGGACGTCGAGTCTCGGCCATGCTAAACAATACCGCAGCACCCAGTGGCTTGCTGTTGGAACTTTCAGGCGTGCGCGTAGATGGGCCTCTGGATGGGCACTACGAAGTGTACCTCAATCTTCCGGAAGGAACACCGCCGGATTTTGAGGGTCCATACTACGTTGGCAATCTCGTACCGTTTGCTGTAACTGCCCACGTGCATCCTGAGGCCACAGCTGCGGATCACGATCATGCTCATGATGCTGCCGCGAACAGTGGCCCATCGCCCGAAGTCAGTGTCCGTTGGGATATCACTAAAGTGGCTCAGCAGCTCCAGGCCAAGGAACTCTGGCAAGCAACCGGACCTACCATCACGTTCGTTCCCAAAGGCGTCGAAGATGTAGAGCAAAAGAGCGCGCCTCGCATCACATTCACCGGCCTCCGCTTACTGGACTATGCCACCCAAGCCGAAAAGCACTGATGCCTGGTTTGGTATCGAATTCTAAGCAAGTGTCCTGCGAGTTCCTTTCGTTTTAGTTCTTGCCCGCGTTGAAAGCAACCAAATGGTTACTGCCAAAATTTTCATTCGAGATGAAAGTGAATTTGCTGGTTACTGTCTCTCGAACCAATTCGATATTGCTGAACCCCTAGATTCAAGTGTCCAACGGTTTCGTAGCTTGAAGTTTACACCTCCGGACGGGCCAGCGACCCTCTGGCAGTTCGCTGAGCTGGGCGCATCCAATGCGTTTCGCATCCATGATCAAACGTCGTCGATCATGTACACTCACAGCCCACGAACGCCCGTGAGGTTAGCACCCGGAACGGACCAGAGCGACATCCATAGTCAATGGATCATAGCCAGCGTTCAACACGATGCTTGGCTGATTACGCAACTTGAGCGATCTACGATGCCGTTTCCTGCTCGCACGTCATCTTGGTGTGCTCTAAAGTGTCAAAACGGGCTGTTCTTGTTTCTGACCAACCTAACCTTTGACTCGCGTTTTGAACCCTCTCGATTTGCTTTTGAAGTGGCTGATGAGGCGTTGCGCAAAGAACATCGGCAGCTAGAAGAATTCTGAGGCCGGTCGCAGAAAGTCAATGTTGATAAGGTGGTTAGCTGTCCACTACGAGTCGATCACTTGGCGAAATTGGCAAGCTGGGCCGTGCTTGCCAAACGCTTGTTTGATGGCGATTACGCCTAACACGAGCACGAGTATGAAGACTAAGCAGCCAGAACACGAGCGCGGAGTTTGCCTATACAACGATTTTCTCTCTTAACGGAAGTGCATCGGCCACTGGTCCGGAATTGATCGCAGTTCGAATTCAAACTGCGTCGCAACAAGCTCAATCTTACGACTCTGTGCGTGTCTGAGAAATGAAAAATTGTTCATCATCCCTTGGTGATACTGCGGAGGTATCTCCATGCAAGCTCAGTCACGTGGCTCGACGCCGGCGCAGCTCAGTCGGTCGCTCCTCGAACTGACACGACCTATGTCTGAGAGCTCTTTTAGACTGGCCATCGTCTTACTGTTGGGACTGTTCGTATGCTCATTCAGCGTAATTGCTTGGAGCATGGCGAAAAGCACGCGGTAACGCCAATTCGATCTTCAGAAGTCGAGCGCGCCTGATGGCTTCCGGTATAAAGAGCCACCAGGTTACATCTTCGATTCGTGGACGGGCAAGCGAATTCCGATGATCGACGACTTGCCGTGAGAGGCTTTAAGACCTGGGAAACGTTGTGATAGCGCAGGGGATGTTAATCGGCGTCGACATCGATCACAGACGCGACTTAGACCGCGTTTCAATGGCGGCCCACAGGGCATCTGCCAGGGCTTGCATGCCTTTATTGCCGGGGTGACCGGCTACGCCCTCGTGTTCGATCTTCTGTTCGGACCTGGCGTAATTGGCCTCTGTGGCCCCAAGGGGGCTGATGTCGACAAAGATACCTTTGGCTTCTTCGCAGCTGTTCTTCATCAACGGATCTTTTTCGGCGTCTTGCCAAAACTGACTGCGGACGAAGATCACTGGTTTCCCATGGGCATTCAGCTCCGCCAGGAGATTTTTGAACGCCGATTTGAACTGCGCTTTGGCTTCGTCGGTCTTAGGGGATGCAGCGTTCTCACCTATCGCCAGTATGACGATGTCCGCTTCGAAGGCGAGTGCAGCTTTTAGTTCTTCTTGGATGTTGTAACTGGTAAGCTTCCGTTCGAAATCAGCGATGTTCTTGACCATAAACTCCGGTTGGTCGCCGCAGGCTCGGGCAAGTTGATTCAACAACAGGTGGACGTAGTCCTTGTCCTGCGAAGTAGCCGCCATGCCCCAGTTTCCGTTCCAGCCGATCTCGGGCGCCGGGCCGTGCAGCGTGATGCTGTTGCCGAGAAACAGTATCTTTCCAGCTCGCAAACTGCCTATGCGCAGATCATTGCTCATGGCAGGCGTGGACAGAGCCCAGAGTAATGCGCAACCATGCATTAGTTGTCTCATAGCGGTCATCCCTATTGTCTCCTTTTGCTCCGCAAAAGGGAACTGCCTTTCGCGGAGCGCTATTGTCTCCTATTGCTCCGCAAAAGGAAACTGCCTTTCGCGGAGCGCTATTGTCTCCTATTGCTCTGCAAAAGGAAACTGCCTTTCGCGGAGCGCTATTGTCTCCTATTGCTCCGCAAAAGGAAACTGCCTTTCGCGGAGCGAAAGGAGACGATACTCGTTCAAGAGGAACGGTAAAAGCAAAAGCTCCGGCACGCTGGCTCATCCGGTGGAGAGCGGCAGCGTGCCGGTGGCGCGAGGGGCGCTACTCATTAAAACTCAACCAAACTCGCGATGGCCTAATAGAATTCTCGGGTCGTTCATCAGGCGCTCAAGCGATTCCATGTTAAATGGCTTGGCCAAATGTGCATCGAAGCCAACGGCTAGCGAAGTTTCTTCGCTGGCGCTAGCGCCATTGGCAGTCATGGCCACCACGAATCGCAGCCGAGTGTCTGGGCGACGTCGCAGTTGCTGTACCAATTCATAGCCATTCATTTCTGGCATGGAGATGTCGGATATGATCACGTCGGCAGGGTAATCATTCAGACAATGAAGCGCCTGAGCTCCTGATTCCACGGACCGGACCTGGTGTCCCATTCTCTCTAACAGCAGCGAGAGGAGAAGCCGAATCGTCGAAACGTCGTCGACTATCAGCACTTGATGGCTTATGTTACCGCAGATCAATCGAGTACCAATTCTTCCTGTCCTCGCGACTGGTTTCTGGTGCGGCCCTGCAGACATTAACATCGCATTTGATTGACGGAGCTGCATCGCGAGAAGTACTAATCACGACTGGCGGATTCCACCAGGGCGGCCTCGACTCTCGCTTCCGATTTGCAATCGGCTTGCGCAGTTGTCGGGGGCCAGGTTCTACCTCCCAGGGGTGGCCCTTCCCCAGTCTTCAAGGCTGGTTGAAAGTCCAGTCCACCTGACGATAGTATCTTCCAAGCACCGTTCAACATTGAATCCGGCTCGCCTTGGATTGGCTAAACTTGCACCCAGTCGCGCGCTTCTGATAAAGTTTGAGGCTATTGGATTCCAAGTTATTCCCTAGTCTCGAATTGGGCGGGCTGGAAGTGCTTGGAATCAATTACAGTACGCTTGAGAGTAACAACTGCAGGTCTTCCAAACAGCGACAATATCCCGCTCAACGTGTTAGGTTTGCAGAAACATTGGTTAGTAGGTTCAAGCGGCTGAGGACAGCCGCTCTACAATCGAGCAACTGTCGTCATTAAGCGTGTTCAGTTCAAAAGCGAATCAAATGTCCACCGGCCAATCGGGAACCGTTCAAGAGTACGATTTCTTATATGAATCGTTCGTTGATGATCATGGACTCACCTGCGCTAGCTCGACCAAACCGCAATCAGGGAATCACTTTTTCCAAGCCAAACTTTGGCAGCCCAGGCTGATTGGCCAGCTGCTTATGGGACTTCAGCGCGTGGTGCAGTCGCAGTTCCATCAACATCGACCACCAATGCGTGACCCGGTGGTTACCAGCCAGTGCAATCTCTTGCGCTGGGAAGCCTTCAGTGGCTGTGGTGGCGTTTATTGCCGAGTGGACTTGGACGAACGAGCCTTTCACGAGTTGTCTCAATCGCCAGGAACAACTAATGTCGATTTCAATGCCGAGATGATTGGACAGCTGGCGAGGCTTGGTCAGCAAGAGGATGCGCAGCTAAGTGTTTCGCGCGAAGGAATCGAACTGGCTACTTCGCAAGGCAAGTTCATCGAGCGCAAAGTTACGTTGCCTGATCGATGGATACGTGGCTTTGGAGAGGTGCAAATCTATCAGGCGCGCATGCAGCATCTGTGGACGATGGCACCGATCGTGCTCACCAAGCTCTTTCAATCGATCAGCAAGACTGGCTATGGAAAGCAACATTTCGAGTTCGCTGCCAATACTCTCCGCCCGATATTTAAACCCAGTCGCAATTCGATTGCGATTTCCGGTATCGAACGCTTGAAGTTGCTCGGCCCCCTACTGTTGCTGGCTGAAAAGGTTGATGTGTGGCGCGATGAAGAAGAGAGCGACGTGACTGCCTGGCAGGTGACTACCAAAGCCGGATCGTTTTGGCTGGTGCTCAGTCCTGAACTGCAACGCGGCTTTTCCGGTGAAGGGCAGGCATCGGAGCTTTTGTCAGCTACCGATTGGCGGAGCGATTTTGATCGCGTGCGCGCTTGGATCGCGACCAGGGAGAACTTGGATCCGCGAGAAGCGGCATCGCAGTTAGGACTGAGAGTCAGCGATGTTACATCGGTCTTTGCGGCACTGGCTGCAGTTGGATTGGCGGGTTTCGATGCGGCCAGCGGCTATTACTTCCAGCGGACGTTGCCCTTTGTGGCTGGCCAAATCGAGAAGTTTCAGCCGCGATTTAAGAACGCGCAGCGATTGCTCGACAACCAGCGCGTCCAACTCATCAAGCCGCCTTCTCCGGAAGACAAAATCATCGAAGCCAAAGTAATTGGAGACCATTGCGAGTACTATGTAAAGCTGCACCCCGATGGCGATACGTGCACCTGCCCTTGGTACAGTCGATACCAGGGTAATCGTGGTACCTGCAAGCATGTTTTGGCGGTCCGCATCTTCTCGCGCCGGAGCTGCTGATGCGAATGAAAGCTCGCCATAAGTCGATACCCAATCTTCTCTGGAATAGATCGAATGACGCCCGCGAATTCCAATCGCACCCTGCGACTAGTCTTTACAGATGGGAGTTCGAATAAGTTTTGGGAAATCTCGCTCAGTGATTGCGAAGTGAACGTCCGCTTCGGCAGGATCGGAACTCAAGGGCAACTTCAAACCAAGACATTCGACTCACCGGTCGCAGCTCTGTCGCATCAAAACAAACTGATCGCCGAGAAGCGGAAGAAAGGTTACGTCGATGACGGATCCAGCAGCAGCGCGATATGCGATCAACAGCCACCTGCCCCAGTACGACCTGCCCCAGTACGACCTGCCCCAGTGCCAATTAACACGGCTGCGGAAGCTTGTACCACGCAGCCAGTCGTCAATCCGACAAATGGGCTGCTTGGATCTAGTGTAACTGAGAACGAAATTCCATTACCCATTACTTCCGAGCAGAGTAGCGATGCCTCGGAGGCTAAGGCACTCTTTGACCAGTGGTTGAGCATGTCGACCTCTGGAAATTCTCAAAACATATCAGTAGATGATACGGCTGCGGCTGCGGAGCCTGAGGCGACAGTTGATCGACCTTTGACTCTTGAGAACCTGGTGGCAGCCTCGCAGAAGGGCTGGGCAAGTACACTTGCGTCCATGTTTACCGGAGTATCGGAACCAAAACGGTCCACGATGCGCAAGCAGTTTTTGCTGGAGCATCAACTTTACGGCACCGTCTACACTTCCGACACGGCACGCCATTGGAAGAACGCATCTCAGGCGACCAAGCTTATCGATATTGCCCTAGGTAACAAACAAGAACTCCTGTACGCCCTCACGCCTGCCGTACGCGACTTTCCCAAAGAAGCCATAAAGATTCTCCAGGAACGATCGGCTGATTGGATTCCCAGCGCGGTTGAGCGCCATTTGCTTGCCAATTCATTTGACTCATTTGTTACTTGGGCCGAGTTGGTAGGCGCCGGGATCTTAACTACCCAGTGGGATGATCGTACGATTTGCCTGATCGGTGACTCGAACTTCAGAGGAAGCGTTTCATCGCATCTGGAAAAGTACGGCGTTCGATTACCCGAATTACCCAACCAGTTGCATCGGCTGCTGGTTGTCGACAGTTGGGGCACATCGGATCCGAGCGTGATGCTTGAAATCATCAAGTTCTTGCGCGACAGAGGATTGCTCAATCGAATACTTTGGATTCGAACAGCGCTCCATGGTCACTATCAAGTGAACAATCAAAATCATGTGCGATGCTGCATGGCAATTCTGGAACACTTAGATCCAAGCGCGGAAGAACTAGAACAATGCCAGGGAGAGCTGGCGGCGGTGCTCGATCAAGCCAAACCCTTGGTGTTTGAATCTGTGATCCGCCTGTTGAATCGTCTGTCGCAGGCCAACCAGCTCAACTGGAGCACGATCGGACCGTCTTTATCTGGCATCTTTTCACGAGCCGGCATTGCGCAGTCAAAGCTCGCTATTCAGCTCTGCGCAGCAGGAGCCCAGGCTGCGACCAGAGTCTATCCATTGCAGGCTCTCTGCGCTGCTTTGCTGCATAGCAAACGGGAGATAGCCGAACTGGCCTGGAATAAGCTCGCACAATTACTAACCTCCAGCGACGCAGCCACGCTGCAACATCTTGAAACGATTCTGCCCCATGTCAGCGAGAGCGTTCGTAGGCAGATCGAACGGAGCGCAATATTTGCAGCGCCAGGTTCTTCCTCAGCCAATTCAGCCGGTCATGAGACTTCGCACAACGCGCGCAGTCCGTTGGCAGCACCACCATCGCTTGACCTGCCTGCCTTGGAAACGTTTCCGACTGAGGTGGTCGAATCGCTACAGCTTCGAGATGCGATCTCGGCGCTAGAGACGCAAAAGTACCTTCCGTGTGCTGCCTGGCCAATCATGCAAGCTCCAGTACTGGACGTGCAAAGCAGATTGGTGCCGATCGAATCGTTGGATGAGTTGATCTTGCGGTTGGGAGCGGCGTTGGCCAAAGGGGCCACTGTGGACGAACGAGAACTGCTGCTGGATGGTCTCTGTCGTTTTTCTCGCCTCAACGATGATTCGTTTGCAATCAAGGTGGCGGCCACCAGGAAGGCAATGGATGCCGATGACGGTTTCAGTAACGCGCGGTGGAATGCCGACTTTGCCATGCTAATCCGCGCTTGGCTGGGCTGGGATCGTCCGGAAAGGCCGGAGGGCGGAGTTCGATTCTGCATGGCCGAAATCGCCCAACATCGGAGTGTGGCAGTTGAAGAGGCGGTGCGGAGAGGCGAAGCGATCCACTTGGTTTCGATCTCAACTCACATTGGTGGTTGGATTGATCCGCACATTTTTCTTGATCGCATTGAACAAGCGGAGCAGTGGAGCAAGCCGCTGTATCTGCCAGACCTCGAACTCGGCATCTTGCGTCTAGCCCCCGACGGACGAACGACGCCTCGGCGTCATGCAGGTTTGGTCGAACGAGCCAAGCGTTTGAAGGGCCCCTATGCGCTGATGATTCGTTATGCGATGGGAGAAGATGTCGCCGAGGGGCAAATGACAGGTTCCCAGCGCCTGTGGGTCGCAGCCATTAAGTCGCGCGATCCGGACCGGACCATTTCCGATCAACTGCCCTTCAGCGAAGTTCGCATGGAAAGCGGTGAACTATGTAAGTTGCCTCTGACGGCCGTTCGTGAACCTCCCAGATGGCACTACGCCTATGCCACGGAAAGTAAACGCCTCGAAGGTGGCCGAGGATACGCTGTGAATCTGGTGGAAGGTGATCTCAATCGTGAATCGGTTTACAAGCCGAATATAGTTTCAATCGGCGATGGCGTGCCGCCAGCGGCTGACAACTACTTCATGACGCGATTCTTGGTCGCGCGGATTTCTGAAGGACGATTCTTTCAATATTTTCGACGATCGTACTGGCCAGCGCAGCTTGATTGGTACTGGTACTGCTTGACCGCTGCCTACGTGGCTCACGCCTCGAACAAAACCGACTTCGATGTATTCGACGATATTGAACCGATGCTAGAGGCGGAGCGTCCTTTGACCAAAGGTGCCGCGCGTATCCTCTGGATCTCTTCGATGACACGCGCGGAGAAACACCGGCTGTGGACCACGGAGGCCTGGGCACAGTTGGTAGAAGACGATCGACTTAACATTCCATTACTACTGGAGGTCCTCATTGAATTCAAGAATCAAATGTGGATCGTGCCCAAACGCTGGTCGGAGGTTCTGACGCCTGTTGTCGGTCGATCTCCGTTGCACGCGTGGGACATGGCAAATCTTGTCGTGGGCATGTTACAGACTTTTCCATTTGATGCCAAAGACGTAGCACCTTTACTTGAGATCGTGCTCGAGGCCTACACTTGGTTAGGATTGTCCGCCGGTCCCACGGAAACCGAGGCCATGCGGCGATTCGCGACAGGCAAGAGCAAGAAGGTCTTCGAGGCCATCACCAAACTTGCCTATGTCGAAAGTGGCGAGGCAGCCATAGCCCGTCAAGTCGCGATTCAAGCTCGCGCCGCCAAACGATTCGAGCGAGCCCACCGCTTCTCATTTCCCCAACTTCCCCCATAGTCTCCTTTCGCTCCGCGAAAGGCACGCGCGCCACCATCTCACCACCATCTCACCACCATCTCACCACCATCTCACCACCATCTCACCACCATCTCACCACCATCTCACCACCATCTCGCCACTATCTCGCCACTATCTCGCCACCATCTCGCCACCATCTCGCCGCCCACGAACCCCCGAACCTTTTGCCTTGACGCGTGTCGCTGATAGCAACACGTTTTCGTTGGCGGTATGGCTGGCGTGTCCTCTGAAGCAAGCTTCGATGACTCAAAGTTCGAATTGCGATTTGGGTCAACTGCCGTTTAGGAGTCCATCTAAATTGAAGCAGTCGGGTATGTGGATTCGTGCCGGCCCCTGCCTCCCGTAGCGGAGGCTTCATCTGACCAAACGCGCTCGGGAGTTAAAATCATGCGTGCTTACCTTCGATCCAAGATGAGTATTACTTGCGGCATCCAGTAGTGGATCGCCGCATCGACCTGTCTTACTAACGAAAGAATACTCATGATTTAGAAGGTGAACTCATGGAATCCACAGCTCAAGGAACGTATCAAACCACGGTTGTTACTCGCATTGCCGGTGAGGACATAGAACCTGGCGATTTCATCACGTTGACATCAGAAGTAATTGAACTGCCATCTTATCTCTGGTGCAGCGACTTTGCGGCCGCCAAAGATGAACTGGTCCGTTTACGATACTTGCCTCGCGAAGCCGGCGAGCCGTTCAAGGTGATCACGGTGTGCTTGCCCTTTGTTTACGCCGGGCGCGCCAGCGGCAAGCTGGCAACGTTTGACACGCGCCGACACCAGCTAGTCAAACTCGACCAAGCTTGCGGCAAGAAGATCTGGAAGAGAATGCAAGCCAACAAATGATTTCGACCAAAGGGGTCGCAGAGTTCGACATCATTTCCGGTGCTGCGTCTGCGTCTTTCGGATAGAAACAACTGTAGTATCCACTTGGGATCTTTGGTTTGGATTGAGAGCAATTAAGTAGCAGTAAACGGCTGGCGTATGCCACCTGTCGTAAGATGCGGCGAGGTCGACCCAGTGGCGCTCGCCGCTTTCATACCAACGCAGAATACTCAGCCGATGCAATTGAATTGACCCATGAGACTGAAGACCAACCCGGCGTGTTCGTACTCCTTACAATCGCCCGTAAGCAATTGTCGCGGTAAATTGCAGTAGTTGGGCAGGTGTCAATATGACCAGGCCGTCTTGGCTGTTTCCATCAAACTGATCACCTCCGTCGTGGGCCCAGGGATTGCGGAGTTCGATGCCGGTAATAGCTCCGTTTGAGTTTTTGAGCACGCGCGTCACCGTGTAAGCATGGTTGCGCACGAGAGGACTGGCGATTGGCCTGGTTCGTGTGTCGCCGGAAAAGACGTCTAGCGTTCCGATCATCACATGATTTCCGGCGCGCAGTAGGGCATCAACCCGATTGGCGAGCCTGGTGGCGTTGTTTCCAAACGAGCTAACCCATTGCTCACCTACTCCGGCAAATTTCAAGTCATTGAGCACCTCTGTCAGTGACAGGTTTGCAATTCCCGCATAGGAGTTCAGGCCGTTATTGGCGATGGCGTAGGCTTTTTCAAAGATCGCCACCCAGATCGAATCACTGACGCCCAGCTGGGCATAGGCTAGTAATTCGGTACCGCGAAACACGGGCAAGTCATTATCCACGCGGATGTAATCGCTACCAATCAGCACACCGTAGGTTCCATCGCGAAAATCAACCATGCGTTCGATGATCTCGCGAGGTGAACGCAGCGCGATCGATGCTAGTGTCGACAGCAGCGAGCAATCACCCAAAGTTGCCTGGTCGACGTCCGCAGCCAGTGGACCGGCAGCACTGAAGAGGGGACTGCCGTCAATCCGCTGGTAGCTGATTCGATTGACAGGGACCGCTGGATCGGCAATGCGGTCGCTGTTAATCGTGCGATCGGCTCCATTGGCAAAGCTGCTAACTCGATGCAGACGATCCACAGATTCAAGCCCGGCGACGTCATCGCGGCGCGAAGTGCTTATGTAATCGGTCCACAGCGTGTCGGCACCTGTGCCGCCGTTGAGATCATCGCTGTAAGCCGCGTCGAGGCTGACAAGAACATCATTGCCCGCTTCGCCATACAGAAAGTCAGGATCGTATTGGCCATCCAGGTGATCATTGCCCTCGCCTCCGTAGAGACGATCAGTACCATATCCACCCACCAAGACATCGGCGCCGATTTCACCGTAGAGGTAGTCCGCACCGTCTTGACCGTTGAGCCAATCGTCACCACCACCGCCATAGAGCTTGTCGTTACCCAAGCCACCAACCAACTTATCGTTCGCGACTCCACCTTTTAAAGTATCATTCCCGTTGTCGCCATAGATATAGTCATTGCCTCCGTTTCCCTCTAGCCAATCGTCTCCATTACCACCGTGAAGCGTATCGTTTCCTCCCCACCCGTAAAGTTTATCTTGGCCATCGCCGCCGAAGATCGTGTCACGCAGGCCCGAGCCATGAAGAACATCGTCGCCCTCGTTACCGTAGGCGATGACTTCCTGAAGCGTTGGAATGAACGCACGAAAGTAGTCGTTGCTTCTGCCACCTACGAACTGGACTCGGGACAGCCCGGGAGCCGGAATTTCGCGCACGATTGGCCCTTCGGCAATTCGCACCATCGAACCGACCTGTGAGAGCTCGACATGCGTGGGAGCATTGTTGGATCGCAAGATCAGCAAGCCGTCTCCATAGATGATCGTATCGACCGCCATCAACTGGCGATTCTCTAGCGATTCAGCCAGCAGGCGTCTTGACTGGCGAATGTTGTTGGTCTTCGTTGGCTTTTGAATGCGGCTGGTCATGACTTGACTCCCCTGTTCTTCTTTGGTCTGAACGCACTGGGCAGTCGAATGGACGGCCCGACATTCAGGTAAATGGAAAATCGGGGTCGCCAGGGATAGTCATTTCCCGAAGTATTCTTCAAAAATTTTGCTGGCTGGGAAAAGTCTGGTGAGTGCGCGCGTGTGCTTAGTGTCCAGGAGCATCCTGCGCGACGGGCTCCCACTCAAACCGGCCACTCGGAGGCGCGTCGATCCACAATGCCATCAGTTGAGCGCGAGTGGTAGTGCCAAAGTGCCGATAGACGTCATGCACGTATTTGTGAACTGTCCCCAGTGCCACGCCCAGGGACTGGCTGATTTCGCTTTCGCTATGTCCGCGCAGCATCTGCGCCAAAACTTGCCGCTGACGAACCGTCAGCCCATCAACTTTGGGGGGCATACGATACCTTACGCACGCGTGACTGAGCGTTAACGAAGATGGCTTGCAGACGGGCAGCATGTTGACGCGACGCTCTACAGTTAATGTCACGTAAAGTCTGGTCGACCCGAAGAAATTTTTTCGCAGAAGTTGGCACTGCCGGGCTACTGTTCTTTGCGAACCTCGGCAGCTCGGTGTTTTCGAAAGTGGTACCCTCTGACCGCTGGCAGTCAAGGCTGCAGCGTACCTATAGGTCCACACTATTGGAGAAGATGTCCAAGCAGAGCGCGTGATTGACTCAGGGCTCTTCCAGCTGGCCCCAGATTTCGCGAATTCTTTGGAGCCGTTGTTTGGTACGGGCTACTGAACACTGCAACTCATCAGAAATTTCCTGATTGCTATAACCTTCCATACGCATAACCGCCGTGCGGCGGTGTTTGTCGTCAGGCAACCGTCGTAACAGGTCTTCGCAGGTTGACATGATCTGTTCTGAACATTCGGGCAGCAGGTGGTGGTCGGCGACTCCGGCTATGCCCATCTGGCCCGAACTTTGATTCTCGTTCTGAAATGCGGATTCACCTGCAACTTTTCCATCGGGTTTCGATGGAGCCGCTCGTTGGCGATACACCGCGATGACTTTGCGTGTCGTTATGCGGGCCAGCAATCGCCAGAGTTCATCTCGACCATCAACGTGGGCTAGACGCCCTTGTTCTCGTGCGCGGAAGTAGCTCTTCATAGCACTGAGAGCCACGTCTTCTTCATCATAGACTCGCTTGGGCAAGCTACCCAATTTAGCTCGGGCCAGTCCGATGAGTCTTGGAAAGAATTCATGCCAAATGCGTTCCGCATTCTCACGGCTGGTGTCGAAGAGTTTTGAAAGCACGATTGATTCATCGTTCGGAAGATTCATCGGCGCTGACCAGGGCTAGAGTAGGAGCATGCAACAAGCGACCGGGGTTGGCTCCGGACGGATGTGGCAGCGGGATTGGCTACGGTGATAGAATTTGGCAGAGTATAGTTTGTTTAGTACTCCGAGGAGCCTGGAAATTCATGTCGGACCTGAGAAGCATACCTGATCAGCACTTCTTAGGCCTCGTTCAGGGCTTAATTCGCCCTGACACGAAGAGTGCGCTAATCGCGAATTGGACTGTCGCGGAACTTCTACGTTGACACGGGGCGAAACGGTAGCGGAAGCCGTCAAGGCTTTCGAACCGTACAGTGCGATGGTCTCTAGGAACCTATCACACCTGCCACTAAAGGCAGCTTGAGGTCTTTCATCAATCGAGAGACAAGCCATCCTGTGAATGGCGACTTCGACCAGCGATGCCCTTTCACGTGCCATCGTCTTTTTTGGCTCCGCCAATGGATCTTGCCCGTCCTTAGTCCGAAGTCGGACGCGTCGACGTGCGTATGGCCATTTCCGCCATCCCGTTTTCCTGTTTGGCTTGATGTTCCTGATTGCAATCCTGACTAACAATGTGAATTGATTACCTGGCATTCAAGTTTCGAACGCTTTTAAAGAGGATCATGATGACCAATTCAGAATCAAACACCCAGTTGCTGGACCAATGGTCGCCTCAATCATAGGAGTTCTCGAAAGTGCAGTTGTAGTCGGCGGCGTAAGTGCGCTAAGGGCCGCTCTGGCTAGCGTGGGGATACCCAATAACAGCGTGCTGCAGTACGAAACAGAAATCAAGAACGGCAAACTGTCACTCGTTGTTCATGGTTCAGCCGACGAAATAGAGCGCGCCAAAGGCGTTCTGCAGTCAGCAAATGTGTCCACTACAGTTCATGTAGAACCGGCCCTGGCCGCTTTTTAGTCGGAGTATTCCATGAGCGTTCGTTTATACCTTATGCGACATGGTGAAACGGAATGGTCGAAGTCGGGCCATTACTCTGGCCAGGTCGATATCCCGTTGACCAAACCTGGGGACGCACAAGCTCGACACTTGGGTAAACGCCTGCGAACAATTGAATTTACTCAAGTGTTTTGCAGCCCACTGCTGCGCGCGCAAAGAACTTGCGATTTGGCTGGCCTGGGGAAAGACGCGGTGATCGACCATGACCTGACGGAATGGGACAATGGTGACTATGCAGGTAAGACCCATGCTGAAGTTTTGGCCATGAGACCCAATTGGAATCTCTTCCGCGACGGTTGTCCCAACGGAGAAATGCCGGCAGACATGGCAGCGCGGGCCGATCGACTGGTGGCCAGTTTTTGCCTTCTGGATGGCAACGTGGCGGTGTTTGCCCACAGCCACCTCGGGCGCGTACTCGCAGCGCGTTGGCTGGGACTGGCTGTCGGACATGCAGAGTGCTTCTTGCTAGATACGGCTTCTGTGAGCATCCTTAGTTTGGATAGAGGCGTGCGAAAACCTCGATCGCTCTTGTTATGGAATTCGACGCCTCAGAACTCGCTTTTCCAACCGTCGTGGCGAGACAGGCATCCGGCGGAATCAACTAAGCAGGGTGCACTGGAGCGCTGGGAAAACGAAGGTGGTGAAATCGTAGCCCCTTGGCTGCCAAGCTCGCTGGACGCTTAATCGCCTCAGTTTCTCTGTGTGTACTGAGGCGATCGTTGTTCAGATGCGGTAAAGCAAATGGACAACGTTGCTGTGGGCTTGAGCAGATATTGAACCAAGGCGACAGACCAACCACACCTTAGTTCATCGAGTGTGAAGGGGCCATTTCCAGTGACGAATCTCAGGCATGTCTTGGCCTTCGTCGCGAATGTACTGCGTGTGCTCGGCCAGTTTGCGCAACAACTTCTGTTTCAGAGCGCTGCCAGCTTCTGTGGTTTGAGGCAGGCGATCCAGGACATCAATTACCAAGTGGAATCGATCCAAGTCATTAAGCACGGTCATATCAAACGTGGTGGTGATTGTGCCTTCCTCCTTGTACCCACGGACATGCAGATTGCCGTGATTGGTTCTTCGGTAGGTGAGTTGATGCACCAGTGATGGATATCCGTGGAAGGCAAAGATGATCGGCTTGTCAGTGGTGAACAAGGCATCAAAGTCAACGTTGCTTAATCCGTGAGGATGTTCCGACGCCGACTGCAGTTTCATGAGATCCACAACGTTAACGACTCGGATTTTCAGTTGAGGAAGGTGTTCGCGCAGAATTGAGACTGCGGCCAGTGTCTCCAGTGTCGGTACGTCGCCGCAGCAAGCCATGACGACGTCGGGGGCTGCATCGCCATCATTGCTGGCCCACTCCCACTTGCCAATGCCGGCTGAACAGTGTTTGACCGCTTCGTCCATGGACAGCCACTGCGGTGATTTGTACTTGCCGGCAATCACGACGTTGACATAGTGTCGACTGCGCAAACAATGATCCCAGACTGACAACAAACAATTTGTATCCGGTGGCAGATACACGCGGACAATCGACGCCTTTTTATTGACGACGTGGTCGATAAATCCTGGGTCTTGATGCGTGAATCCATTGTGTGCTTGCTGCCAAACATGCGAGGCGAGCAGATAGTTCAGCGAGGCAATTTTCTTGCGCCATGGAATACCGGCAGTTACCTTCAGCCATTTGGCATGTTGATTGAACATGGAGTCGATGATGTGGATGAACGCTTCGTAGCTGTTGAAGACTCCATGTCGTCCAGTCAACAAGTAGCCCTCGAGCCAGCCCTGGCACTGATGCTCGCTAAGCGTTTCTAGGACCTGGCCTTCGCTGGCAAGAAACTCGTCGTTGTCTTGCGTGCGGGCTTCCCACTGACGATTGGTAGTTTCAAAGACGGCGTTCAGTCGATTAGACAGAGTTTCGTCTGGCCCAAAGATGCGGAAGTTGCGTTGATCGTGGTTCAGTTTGGCGATGTCTCGGAAGAACTCACCTAGGACATGAGTATCTGCTGCCTCCACCGCGCCTGGTGCCGGTACGCTAACGGCGTACTTCCGAAAGTCGGGCATGACTAAGTCTTTCAGAAGTAGTCCGCCATTGGTGTGCGGATTGGCTCCCATCCGACGCTCGCCCTCGGGTGCCAGCTCCGCCAGGTCCGCATTTAATTTGCCCTGCTCATCAAACAGCTCCTCGGGCCGATAGCTCTGCAGCCAATTATTAAGTTGTTCGAAATGGCCCGGATGCCCGGCATCTATCTGCAGAGGTACTTGGTGGGCTCGGAAGGTACCTTCGATTGGTAGTCCATCGACAATTTTCGGTCCTGTCCAGCCCTTCGGTGAATTGAGCACGATCATGGGCCATCGAGGACGCGAGTCGTCGTGATCGCGTGCGTGTTCTTGTATGCGCTGAATATCGTTGATCGCTCGATCCAGTGCTTGAGCCATGCGTTTATGCATCGCTGCGTGGGACTTACCTTCGACAAAGTAGGGCTTCCAACCACAGCCCTTGAGGAACTGCTTGAGCTCACTACGCGGGATGCGAGCAAAGATGGATGGGCTGGCAATCTTGTATCCATTCAAATGCAGTATGGGCAGAACGGCTCCATCGGTGATGGGGTTTAGAAATTTGTTGGAATGCCAAGAGGCGGCCAATGGTCCGGTTTCGGCTTCACCATCGCCGATCACGCAGGCTGCGATCAAATCAGGATTGTCAAAGACCGCGCCGAACGCATGGCTAAGCGAATATCCCAATTCGCCACCCTCATGTATCGACCCGGGACATTCTGGTGATACATGACTGGGGATACCACCAGGAAACGAGAACTGCTTGAATAGCAATTTCAATCCCGCTTCGTCCTGCGTTATGGCAGGGTAGTATTCACTATAGGTGCCTTCCAGATACACATTGGCGACGATTGCCGGCCCACCATGCCCGGGACCAGAGATGTACAACATGTTCAAGTCGAATGACTTGATGACGCGGTTCAGGTGGACGTAGATGAAATTCTGTCCCGGGGTCGTGCCCCAATGTCCTAACAGGATGGGTTTGATATGCGATTTGTCTAATGGTTCTCGCAGCAATGGATTATCGAGCAAGTAAATTTGTCCGACAGAGAGATAATTGGCGGCGCGCCAGTAGGCGTCGGTCTTTTGCAAGATACTCTTGGTCAGTTTGTGCGAATGTGTCTTCGTAGTGTTCATCGTTGACAGGTGTTTCGTTTTGAGATTCTGGGCAGTTGGCGACGAAATTCAACTGAGATCAGTCGCATTGGTAGGTCACCAGCACTTAGTTTCAGGGGCCGAGCCGGACGAGCACATTGAGCTATCCACTAAAGCAGGCTGGCGGATACCGCTAGAGATCGTGAATAACCTTGGGCGGAAATGAGGCTCGCAAGGCATTGAGAACCGCTGCGACATCGATCACCTCTTGTGCGATCGAGCCCATCACTGGACTTAGAAGACCAGCAGCTGCGAAGCCCATACCAATCACACTGAGTGCCATTCCGCCTACCGCGCTTTGCAATGCAATCGTGCGCATCCGGCGACTGATGTGCATAAACTCGTCGACTTTAAACAGCGAGTTATCCATAATTACTACGCCTGCAGCTGCGGCGGTAACATCGCTGTTTTGACCGATCGCCATGCCGACCGTAGCGGCTAACATGGCCGGTGCGTCATTGATTCCGTCGCCTACATATAAGCTCTTGGACTGGGCTGTTGCCTGCCTGACAATGGCTAGCTTTTCTTCAGGACTCTGCTGGGCGTAGATCTCGCTGATCCCAACTTGCTGAGCCAGGTATTCAACTTCAGATGATCGATCACCTGAAACGATCATCACGCGTTGGAACTGGTGCTTCGGCCCCAGATGTTGGATGAAGGAATGGCTTTCAGCTCGCGGGGCATCACGAAACCGAATTGTAGCTGCCAGAGAATCGTCCACCACGACGATACATTCCAGTCCGCCTGTCAGGGGCGGAAGCATGTCCAGCCCACGGACTTGCATCGCTAGCGCCTTGTTGCGACTAGTAACCAGCAGACTGTGACCAGATACGGTCCCGCGTAGGCCTTCACCCGGAACTTCTGCGACGCCAGTGGCTTGCAGCAGCGAGATCTTGGCCTCGTTGGCTGCCTGGATAATGGCGGCGGCCAAAGGATGCTTGGAATAGCGTTCAAGGCTGGCAATAAGTCCTAAAGTCTCACGCTCATCGAAGCCGCTCGCGTTAAGTAGCTCGGTGAGTTTGGGTTTACCGTAGGTTAGCGTACCGGTTTTGTCGAAGATGGCGGTTCGGCACCGAGTGATCTGCTCTAGTACGACGGGGCTCTTAACGATGATGGCTCGACGGGCACACAGGGATATCGATCCGATGATGGCAATGGGAATCGCTAATAGCAGCGGGCATGGTGTGGCAATAACCAAGACGGCCAAGAAGCGGATGGCCTCACCGCTTAGCAACCAGGCCGCCGCAGCCACGGCCAGAGCTATGGGGGTATAGATGGCACCCAGCCAGTCGCCGAGACGTTGGATTTGAGGACGTTGGCTTTCCGATTCTCGCATCACTTCCATTATCTTGGCGTAACGTGAGTCGGCCGCAAGTTGCGCAGCGCGAATGGTGAGTACCGATTCTCCATTGATGGCACCGGAGATCACTAGAGAGCCTACTGTCTTGGTTATCTGAAATGGTTCACCTGTCAAATAGGACTCATCCATCATGCCGTGCCCTTCGGTCACCACGCCGTCCACTGGACAGAGCTCATATGGGTAAATGACAAGCGTGTCTCCAATAGCGACTTGATTTAAGGCTACATCGGTGATTTCCAAATTGCTTCTCCGATGCGCGATCGACGGCATACGTTTGGCCAGCGCGGCTAGAACGGAAGACGCACTTCGAAGAGCATAACTCTCCAGAGCGGCACCACCGGAGAGCATTAGCACCACAAATGAACCAGCCAGAAGCTCGCCCAGGAGCACGGACGTTATGATTGCGATACCACCCAGCAAGTCCGACCCGAATTCCCGTTTCCAGACTTTTAACCAAAGGTCGGCCAGCATCGGCATGCCACCCAGCACCAGCGTGGCCCACAGCGGAATCTGATTCCAGACGGGCGCAAGCTGAAGGCCAATACGCAGCACTAAATGCAACGCGATAGCTATCGCCGTCAAGATTGAGATCCACAACGTGCGGCCCTGCCAAAGACTGATCAGTCGTTGCGAAACGGATCTAGTTTTGGCTGCGTCCACTGTATTTGCTTTAAGCACAGTTCTTCCCCAGCAATTGACTCACCGCGCGAGCGATCATTTGTTCCTCGTCCGTACTCATCGCTCTCACAGTTACAGAACTGTCGGCGGACGAGATGACCGGTGCGTTCTGAGCGTTGCGCGTCGGATCTAGTTGCAGGCCGAGACAGTTCAATCCATCACAGATTCGCCACCTCACCGTCGGCGCGTTTTCGCCGATTCCTCCGGCAAAAACCAGCGTTTGCAGACCTCCGAGCGTTGCAACCAGCGCTCCGATCCCTTTCTTGGCTTGATAACAAAACAGGTTCACTGCTTCTGCAGCACGCACGTCATCGCGTTCTTTATCCGTGAGATCACGCATGTCTGAACTCAATTCAGAAACTCCCAATAAGCCAGATTCATGGTTGACCATCTGATCGAACTGGGACACCGTCATCTGCTCGGTGCGCGCCAGATATCCGAACAGGCCTGGATCCAGATCGCCAGATCGAGTGCCCATCGGCAGACCGGCCGCTGGCGTAAAACCCATAGTCGTTTCGATGCTCTTTCCATCACGCAGAGCACAAAGGCTCGCGCCATTGCCAAGGTGCGCTAGAATCACAGAGCCATGGTTGGCGGCTGGGTCGCCAATGTGTAGCAGCTCCTGCACCAGATAAGCATACGACAAGCCATGAAACCCATATCGCTGAATGCCTTGGCGATCGAATCGCCGCGGAATCGCGAGTAGTTTGGCGACGCGCGGCATCGTCGTGTGAAAGTCGGTATCGAAGCATGCAAACTGGGGAAGGTTCGGTGCATGGGAAGCAAACGCGTCGATAAGCGCTAGCTCACCCGGCAAATGTTGTGGATCACAAGGCGTTATTCCACGAAGATCGACCAGCAGATCCTGGGTTATGCGTTGCGATTTGGTATGCTGCATACCATGCACCACTCGATGCCCAACAGCAACCAGCGATTGCAGCTTAACTCGCTCATCCAGCCATCGGATCAAGATTGCTACGGCTGCTGAGTAGTCCGCCACGTTAATGGGGCGACGACCTTCATCGTGTTGGCCAACACCAGTGAATTTCAACGCGGCATGCGGCGAGCCGATTCGGTCGAGCTTACCGCTCAAGGTCCGCCTGAGCGAATCGGTGGATTCAAAGATGGCAAATTTGATACTTGAAGATCCGCCATTGATCGTCAATATCGATGTCTTACGCGAGTCCGAATCTTGTTGAAATGAACTCACGTTGGCCATCGGTTCCATTCAATGAAGATTAAGTTGTCCGCTGATTGTTATGTATCTGGCCAAGTGATGAAATCAGCAGAACTCGTAGATTCACCATAGCGGATTCCGCCACTACTGGTGCGATCACCCACACAGTCCCGGCGCAGCAGGTGAAATATAGCCAGACTGATCGCTGGCGTTCTTAGTTCGAGAGCGGTCAGTCCCGTCTCTTTGTCAAAGTAATAGCTCGTTTCATCCCCGGATTCACTTTCGCCGACTGGCCCTTCAAACGCCGTCTCCAGTTCACTCCAATCGATTCGAAGTTGTTTCATGGTTGAGTTGTTTCTTGAAAAATCAGGGATCGAGAGTTCTTGATTGACAACCAAGTGGCACTCGCTCAATCGATCAGCACGAGCACATCTTCGAGTTCGTTGAGGTCCCCTGCGTCTCGTGGAAATAACGCCGAAAGTTGTCTGCCGGCTTCGGCGATTACGCTGCACAGCGCTTCGGTTGAGTCGCCTTGGCGGAGGCCTTGCGTCAGCTGCTGACAAAGCTGATCGAGGGAATTTTGACCCAACTTATTCAGGACTTCTTGATCACCGAGCACGACCGCCATGTGTTCGAACAGCCCAGGTCGCGAACGAACTCGCGATCCCCTGGCCGATCCAAGCTGATGCGCTGGGCCGAAACAAAGCCGGCCATGGCACTCCAGACGCTCGCGGCGATGCACAAGGCGATTGCCCACCAACTTGATCCACGAGCCGTATACGCGATGTTTCCTATAACGAGATCATTGTCTCCTTTTGCTCCGCAAAAGGATCTGCCATTCGCGGAGCGAAAGGAGAGTTATTGGGTTACCATTCGTTGGGTGCCAAAGCGGCGGTAGGAAGCCACCACCACGCCTGTCACCGTAACCAAGAACAGTCCCAAAGCGATTGAAAAGCCAAGTGTGTTCAGGGGCTGCGCGTGTCGATTGGCTTCAAACGACAGGTGGTTCAAGGCCGCAATCAAAAGCGACTCAGCGACGGCCACGATTGCAAGCAGCCCACCAACATAGCTGAGTGTCGCAGCGCGACGGTCCGGTTGCAACCAGTACTCACGATTGGGAATATTGATTGCCGAAGCCGGCAAATATCGGATACCATAGGCGATGCCTATCATCAGCCAGGGCAATCCTACTTGCAGCAACAGCATCAGCCCAGTGGCATTGCCCTTGTCCAGCCAGCTATCGGGTTGGCCGTTGACATCGAAGTGGATAGCTACTTTCTCAGGCAGATTGTTCCAATAGAACAGGTTCTGACCGATAGCTAACACGCTCAGCAGTCCCAATATCAGTAAGTGTATCATTGGTAAAACCTCCTATTCTTCTAGGCACATAAAGCCCATGGAGTGGGCGCGCTTACCACCATATTTTTTTATGGCCTACAGTCTGGCTGTCCTCGCCGACGGGTGCAACAATGTTTCGGCTGCAGAGCAAATAACTGAGATTCTCTATCCTGACGGGAATTTACGATGATTGATCGTCGCTGGTGGCCGGCGCTTATAATTTGGTGGATCATCACACTACCGTTTACCTGTATGTCGTGGCAAGTTTGTCGTGCAGACGAACCCGCACTACGTGAGATTCAGATTACATGTATCGATGACGCAGTTATTCACTCGGCGACCTTTCAGAGCAATACGCAGCACGTCGTATTCAATCGCCAGGGTGTCTTTGCGGCCTACGTCAAGTCTCGAAACGAAGATTATACAGCTCAGACTTGGAGGCTAGTCCGCAGTACCGATGGCGGACACAATTTTTCAGTTGTGGCAGAGGGAGTCGCCGCCACCAACCCGCCAGTCATCGAGACAGACGCTAGCGACAATGTGTATGTATGTCGCGTTGATTGGAAGCAGAACAACTCTGCGATAGATTGCTATTCACCGACCGATGACTACAAAACTGCCCGCACTCTTCAGCTCCCAGGCGTAGCTGGTGGCTGATTTGTTTCAGCGGCAAGTGGCACAGGTTTGGGCGTCGGCTAAGCGACATCTTCGGTTGCTGAAAATGGAAAGTTTCGTTGCCTCAATTTGAGGTTCTCTTCCTTGCGTCGATGCCTGGCTTCTCTCAGCTTTTGTCTACGAGCTTGATCGAGTGCATCTGGGTTGCCGCGGTAATAAGTTGCTGGCGTCTTAAATCCCAAGCTGCTGTGCAAGCGTTCGTTGTTGTAATTGCTGATGATTGCTTTGAGAGCCTCTTCTGCCTCTTTTCGGCTAGTGACTTCATGCTCGTCGAGTTTTTCTCGAATAGTTCGATTGGCTCGCTCCATGACGCCGTTCTCTTCTGGACAATGCGGGCGAATGCGATGGTGCACCAGGCCGTGATGCTCTAGCAGTTCGCCGAACTCTCGCGATACGTAGCCACTGCCATTGTCGCTGCGAATGATCGGTTGAATGGTCACTCGATCTTCTGCGTCCATTGGCAGCGTTTGCAGGGCCGTCTGAGCGGCTGTGCTGAGCGTTATTGCATCCATGCTCTTGGTCACCTCGTGATGAACCAAGTAACGCGAGTACTCATCGATAAAAGCGACTATGAAGTATTGCTCCTGGCCAATCTTCAAGTACATAAGATCCGTCGCCCATATCTGATCGGGCCGACTAGCTTTCTCATGCTCCTGTCGATAACGCTTCGGGCGACCTCTGTGTCGTTTTATCAGGCTTTCTTCGAGTAAAATGCGATACACCGTCGATGGACTTAAGCTCGCCACATCCTCGTCCAGCATCCGCCAAGCTAGTTCTCGGTGCCGAATTTCGGCATGCTCCAACGCATAACTTTTGACGGCCTGCTTCTCTTCGGGCAATGCCTCATAGACTTGAACAGGCTTGATGGGTTCCGCCTTGATGGCGTTCCAAGCCTCTTCTTTCTTCCAGCGGTAGTAGCTTCTGTAAGCCACTCCAAGAATCTTCAATGAGGTCTTCACAGGCATACCACTACGAGTCTTGGCCTGTTCCACTTCAAGGATGACTTGCTGCTGCAACTCCGCTGGAAGCTGTCCGTGATCCTCAAGCCCTAAAGAGTTTTTTTTAACTCCAGGTTCTCGGCTGTGATCTCAGCCACCACGCCTTTCATGCGCGCTAGCTCCGCTTCCAACTCGGCCTCACGACTGTTAGCTCGACCCTCGGCCGTCGCCTGACTGAACACCGACTCTGCGCTCGACAATAGCTGCTTCTTCCACGCGTAGTACTGCGTCGGGCTTATGCCTTCTTGGCGACATACCGTCGATACTTCCACGCCCGATTCAATGCCTTTCATCACGATCCGCAGCTTCTCATTCGGACTGCGACGTTTCTTCTTACCCTTGCTCATGCGATCTTACTCCTCATTGGATCGCTTATGCTAACATACCCAATGTGCCATTGCCGCTGATGCAATACAGTGGCAAGTTTGCTATGGCGCTGGATCGATCGCGAGAACAGCTTTGCTTTATCACTTTGGATGGTGTGTTGCATCGTCTCGACACAGCAGGTCAGTTGTTGTCGCCGGTAAAACTGCTAGTGGCGGGTGACCGGGCGATACTTCAGTATCCTGCGTTGCATTTCGATGAACGAGATGATCTGTACTTTTGCTGGACAACGGTTGCGCATGGAAAGTATCTGTACTACGATATTCACGTCGCGCGCTCGAAAGATGGTGGTGACCGGTGGGAAACGCTCGACGGTGAACCGTTGACGATTCCGTTTGCGGCCGATGATGGTGGGCCAGCGGATCTGATTTCTCTGAAGAGCGAGTTCGAAGTCACCACCTGGCTGGCCAACGCACTACCTCGTTTTGGCAAGTTACATGCGATCTACGAAACCCAATCCAAGCCGCGTCGATACAACTACGTGCGGATGGACACAGTTAGTGGTCAAGAGGATTTGCGTATAGCACCCCGATTCGGTGGTGCAACCCTTAGTCTCCAGGGACTGGATGGTGGTTTGGCTTCACAGGCGCATAATTCAAATGCGCCAATATTCTGTGTCGTCAGAGATGCCCATCGACCTAGATTGGCTTGCTTGCGCAGCGACGATCAAGGCAACAGTTGGCAAGACTGGGCGGTGAGCCCCGACGTTATCAGTCCATATGCCATTGGCACTTGCCGTGAAATTGCGACCAGCGGCGCGGTCTTTGGCACGTTTACGGACGCCATAGAACCAAGCAACGACAATTTCGGCAAGTCGAAGATCTACTTCTTTAGCATACCGACCGAGTAGCGACCTGGTTACCAGGCTCTGCCTGGTAACCCACTGCCTTGCAGGCTCCGCCTGCTGATGTCGATGGGTTGGCGAACGTTGGTAGTTGGTGCAACCGAGGCTTACGCCTTCGGCTTAGTTACGAGTTACTCCTTCTCCGAACGCAGCACGGAGATGAAAGCTTTCTGGGGAATGTTGACGCTGCCGAATTGTTTCATCTTGGCCTTCCCCTTCTTTTGCTTTTCGAGCAGTTTATTCTTTCGCGTTACGTCGCCCCCATACAATTTCGCAGTAACGTCTTTGCGAAAGGGTTGGATGGTCGCACGCGCGATGATGTCACCGCCTATGGCGCCTTGAATGGGGATCTTAAATTGGTGGCGGGGAATCGCTTCAGCCAGTTGTTCGCAGTAATGCAAGGCGCGTGCACGCGACTTTTCGCGGTGCACCAAGTACGATAGCGCATCGACCGGTTCCTTGTTAACCAGGATGTCGACTTTGACAATGTCGGTTTTGCGATATTCGATTGGTTCATAATCAAACGAGCCGTAGCCACGCGTGATCATCTTGAGCTTGCCGTAGAAGTCGAACAGCACCTCACCCAGCGGCATTTCGCTTTTTACTTCCACGCGTCCGGCCGATAGATAACTCATCGTTTGACTCTCGGAACGATGCTCACGGCAGAGTTCCATCACTGGGCCGACATACGTTTCTGGTATCAGGATCGCGGCTCGTATGAATGGTTCGGTCGTCGATTCGATCGTCGATGGGTCGGGCCAATAAGTCGGATTGTCGACATCGACACTGCGGCCATCTTTGAGTTGTACTTTATACTTCACAGAAGGAGCCGAGATGACCAGACCCAAATCGAACTCGCGCTGCAAACGCTCTTGAATGACGTCCAAGTGCAGCAAGCCTAAGAAGCCGCAGCGAAAGCCGAAGCCCAGAGCCGCCGAACTATCCTTTTCGAACGTCAAGGCGGCATCGTTAATGGCCAGCTTTTCGAGCGCCTTGGTCAGATCCTGGTACTCGTCGGTGCTCATCGGATAGATCGACGAGAAGACGACTTGTTTGGCTTGCTTGTAACCAGGTATCGGCTCTGCTGCTCGCCGCTCTTCGTGCGTGATCGTATCGCCGATCTCGATGTCCTTGACGCTCTTAACGCCCGCAACAATGTAACCAACTTCGCCGACGCTGAGTTTGGCCTGCGGAATTAAACGCAGTTGGTTGTAGCCAAGCTCATCGATCTTGTAATCTCGGCCGGAGTGCATGAAGTGGATTTTTTCGCCAGGCTTGAGCGTGCCTTCGATAACCCGCACTTGCAGGATAACTCCGCGATACGTATCGAAGTGGGCGTCGAACACTAGGGCTTTCAGAGGAGCGTCGGGCTGGCCCTTGGGGCACGGCAAGTAATTGACGATTCCCTCGAGCACTTGATCAATGCCGACGCCGGTCTTAGCCGAAACAGGAATCGCTGCAAACGGGTCCAAGCCCAAATCCGAGTCGATTTCTTCGCGTACGCGCTCGACGTCAGCCGCGGGCAGGTCGATCTTGTTGATGACCGGCAACAATTTCAGGTCGTATTCCAACGCCAGGAACAGATTGGCCACGGTCTGAGCTTCCACGCCTTGCGAGGCATCGACGACGATCAAAGCCCCATCGCAAGCCATCAAGGATCGCCGCACTTCGTGCGAAAAATCGACATGCCCAGGGGTGTCGATCAGGTTCAACAAGTAATCCCGACCGTTGGCCGCGCGATATGTCAGCGTGATGGAGTTGCTTTTGATCGTGATACCGCGTTCGCGCTCGATTTCCATCGAATCGAGAATTTGATCGTGAAATTCCCGCTGAGAAACACCTCCGCAAGCTTGGATCAACCGGTCTGCCAGCGTCGACTTGCCGTGGTCGATATGAGCGATTATGCAGAAGTTACGTATATTTTCCATCAATCCCGTTCCTGGTCGTACTTGCGTCTAACACCTGTGTTGGCAACACCTGTATAGCCTATCCGAAGTTTCAAAAATTTGGAAACGTAGAAGTGAATTCTCACCCGTAGCCGAAGTCGCCAGACTTTGGAAGCCTCACCCGTAGCCGAAGTCGCCAGACTTTGGAAGCGAAATGGTCGTTCATCCAATCTCCGGCCGTGTGGCCGAAGTCGCCAGACTTTGGATGCGTAACGGGTAGTTCATCCAATCTCTGGCGAGATCGGCTACAGCAGGCTACTTCTTCGAAGGCGATTTATTCGGCAGGGCTCCTAAAGTCAGCCAGCCCGCGACGTCGGCGTCTTGGCTGGCATTGGCGAACTTCAGAGGCTTGCCATTGGGCAAAGGATGAATGGCCCTCAAGGCCAGCTTTTGAGACTGCTCGGGAATGTCCTTCTCTGCTAGCGATGTTTGCCAGGTATGGGGTGCGGTGGCTGGCTGGATGGAGGTCAGCTTCCAATCTACTGGGAACGTTTTTAAGACGGTGCCCTTGGCAGACAGTGCAGCCACTTCCAAAGGCCAGTCGTAATAGAAAGGAGCGACTCCTTGGTTGAGTACTGCCAACTCCAATTCGATTTGTGTCGCGTTCGCACGGTCTATTCGAGCTGAACGGACATGAAAGTCGTAGCCCATGCGCTGGACGTGGACGGTGGCGCGTTGGATTCGCTCGGCAGTTGACTGTTTGTTGAACATGCCAGAATCCATCAGCCACGAAGCGTGCGTCTGGCGCACACATTCTGCGAAGTCCTGGGCCTGCTTATGCTTGGGATGGGCATCGAAAATCTGTCCCCAGATCTCGGGCCGAATTTCGCCACCGATGGGATGTGTCTTCCATTTATCGAGTGCAACGTCACCGGCGTTGGTCAACAAACTCATGTAGAACCACGAATCATCTGGGTTCACAGTTTTAAGCGTACCCCAGGCGAACGAGTCATCGTGATAACCAAAAGGCAGTTGATCGTTGGCGGCATAGTTGGCATTGTTCTGGCCGGCTGGATAGCGTAGTAAGACGGGTGTCTTGGTGAAGGCTTTGGCATAGGCCGCAAGCACCCGATTCTGCGTCGCTTTGGAAGCGAACAGCTCGCTGCGAGGCCAACTGTGCCATTCGCCCCAAGCACCCAGTAAACCGGCCGTCAGAAATCCAAGTCGTTTATCGCCGTCGTATCGTCTTCCGAACTCTGCGATAAAGCGCTCCAGAGCGAGTACCAGCCGTTCATCTTCATAATCGGGAGTGATATTCTGCGAAGGAGGTTTCTCTTGCGCGTTGGTCCAGGTGGTGATTCTGACTCCATCCTCTATCAGGAACTTGGGCACTCCCGAAGGTTGATTGGGGTATTCGACCCAGATTCGAAAAACGGCCTGGCAACCGCGCGAAGCGATTAGATCGAGGCGCGACTCTAGCGGTTGCCAATTGAATGTATCGTGTCCCACCATGAGATCGCTGAGCTTCAAGTAGTCGAACTCGAGGCTGTGAGGAAACCGTTCGACATTTGCACTGGCATACGGAACCAACCCTTTCAGCGGATTATCCGCAGGCGTGGGCGCAGGTGCCAGCTGATATGTCTCGCCTTTGACAGTAACGGACAAACAAGCTGCGAAAAATCCTAGCAAGACGAGGAGATTGGACTTCATGATAACTCGCTTGTTGTTTGAAGCATCAGCCTGCTGTGCGTAGCTGTTGTTCACAAGGTGATAAGCGGACCCGAGCTGATATTATAGCCAGTGCAGGTATTGTCATTTGTTCTAAGCGGGACTTGCCTTTCGCGGAGCGAAAGGAGACACTCGTTAACGAGGATGAACTCAAAACACTTTGGAGCAACTGATGAAATCGTCGTTTATTGTGGGCCTCTTGGTTTTCGTACTCTGCTTTATGACCCAGCGGGCCGCTGCGCAATCGCAGTGGTCGCAGTTCCGAGGGCCGGGCGCGCGTGGTGTGGCGGAAACAAGTCGTACGCCCGACCGCTGGTCAGCTACCGAGAACGTGGCTTGGAAGCGGGATATTCCGGGACGCGGTTGGTCGTCGCCAGTTGTGTGGAACGATCATGTGTTTTTAACGACGGTGACGAATGCTGGAACGTCCGAAGAAGCCAAGAAGGGGCTGTACTTCGGTGGCAATCGACCCGCTCCGCCTGACTCCATTCATCAATGGAAGGTCTTGTGCCTCGATCTTCAAACCGGTGAAGTACGCTGGGAACGTCAAGTTCACGAAGGCAAGCCACAATCCGCCATCCACATCAAAAGCAGTTTCGCTTCCGAAACACCTGTGACCGATGGTGAACGCGTCTACTGTTGCTTCGGCAGTATCGGCATTTTCTGTTTTGACTTCGATGGCAATGAGCTTTGGCAACACAAGCTCGAACCACTACCGACGCGTTACGGCTGGGGAAATGCCGCTTCGCCGGTCTTGCATGATGGCAAGTTGTACTACTGTCATGATAACGACCAGGCGTCGTATCTACTGGCGCTCGATGCCCAGTCTGGCAAAGAACTCTGGCGGACGTCGCGAGACGAAAAGAGTAATTGGGCGACTCCGTTTGTTTGGCAAAACGATATTAGAACAGAGATTGTGACGCCTGGCAGCGGCGCTGTACGCGCGTACGACCTCGACGGTCAGCTGCTATGGTCGCTGCGTGGCATGTCGAGCATCACCATTGCTACACCCTACGCGGCCAATGGGTTGCTGTATGTAACGTCAGGATATGTGGGTGATAAAGCTCGGCCGATCTACGCCATCAAACCCGGGGCAAGCGGAGATATCACACTACAAGATGATGCCCAGTCGAACGAGTTCATCGCCTGGTCACTACCGCAGGCAGGTCCCTATAACCCTAGTACCCTCGTCTTAGGGGAACGTTTGTTTGTACTCTACGACCGCGGCCTGCTCGCATGTTACAACGCACTAACAGGCGACGAGCTATTTGCCCAGCAGCGCTTGCCCAACGGACGAGCCTTCACCGCCTCACCATGGTCTGCCGCTGGCAAAATCTTCTGTCTGAATGAAGACGGCGTAACCTACGTACTAAAAAACAGCGATCAATTCGAACTCCTGTATACCAATGAGCTGGCAGAAGATGATATGGGCATGGCAACGCCAGCCATCGTTGAAGACCGCCTGCTGATTCGTACCTCAGCGAGGATTTACTGTATTAAACAAACCCCGTAGCCGAAGTCGCCAGACTTTGGAAGCCCTGTAGCCGAAGTCGCCAGACTTTGGAAGCGTTAACGTTAGATCATCCAATCT
Source organism: Rania fehmarnensis (assembly GCF_056494185.1). Lineage (NCBI taxonomy): Bacteria > Pseudomonadati > Planctomycetota > Planctomycetia > Pirellulales > Pirellulaceae > Rania > Rania fehmarnensis. The sequence goes on along the minus strand of NZ_CM151398.1, from coordinate 4,788,461 downwards.
CTGGCGAGATCGGCTACGAAGAGATCCAATCTCTGGCGAGATCGGCTACGAATATTCCGTCGCCGAAGTCTTATGTTGGGCACCGAACTTGCACGGCGTTACCTCGGGTTCGCATCAGGTGACTCGCAAGTAGAGGAATTATTATGCCCAAGCCCTATGAAGTAGTGGTGGCGGAGTACGCCAATTATGCGAAGGCGGAGATTGGGTTGAAGGTGTTGCAAATGAGAGGGTTCGGAGAGGACCGAGTCTCGCTTGTAACTAAGAACGATCCAGAGCTGGTGGAGTTGGAAAAATCTCGTCGCGAGCAACTACGAAAGCCCGGGCCCGGTGAAAGTGGTGCTGCCGGCGCTGCCATTGCAGCCGGCGCAGCCGCGCCACTGGCCATTGGAACCATGGTCATGCCGTTCTTCTTGATTGGACCAATTGTCGCCGGCGCGGCAGGTGCAGCGGTCGGCACGCTTTTTGGTGAAGATCGAAAATTGAATATGGACGAAGCACTCGCCCATAGCTACCAAGAGCGTGTAAGCCAAGGCTCAATACTCGTAATCGTTCACGCCACACCCAGACAATTGCAAGAGGCCTATGGAGGGCTGAAAACAACCGATACGTTGACCTTGGAACGCTTTGAGTGAGCGATTTCTGATGAGCGATTCTTGGCTGCGGTTCGAAAGCCTTGACGGCTTCCGCTACGGGTCCTGAAGGATCGAAAGCCTTGACGGCTTCCGCTACGTTGCTTTGTTAGCGAGAACTGTGCGGTTCATTCGCTCCTAGATGTGCGTCCAAGAACTTCAGCATCAAGTCATGACGTTGCTGATCATAAAAGACCTCGCCGCCATGCGCACCGCCATGGATGACTTCGAATTGGACGGGAAGGTTCAATGTCTGGTACTTGCCCATTAGCTCGTGCGCTTGGTTGATTGGAACTTGTGGGTCTTGATCGCCATGGATCAACAACAGCGGTGGGTCGGTGGCGTCAACGTGCTCGACGGGACTGGCTAGCTTGGCCAGGTTAGGGACATTCTCTGGCTGCGAGCCCAACAGGAGATCGAGCGCTGGTTTGCGAACGCTGAGCCCATGCGGTGTCGATTGGTCAAGAATCGACATCAAATTCGTTGGGCCGTATAGAGCGATGATCGCGTGAACTTCGGAAGATGTATTCAGACATGCTCCAACCTCGCCCTCCAACTCCTGGTGCTTGTTGGTCGTGCCAACCAGGGCGGCTAAGTGACCGCCTGCTGACGCGCCGGCGACGGCGATTCGATCGCTGCGAAAACCGTAACGCGGCGCAAGCTGACGAAGAAACCGTATCGCCGCTTTGATGTCATGTACCTGCGCGGGGAATCGTGCCTCAGTGGATAACCGATAGTTGACGCTGGCCACGCTGTATCCGGCTTTGACCAGTAGATCCAGAGGCATGTCATCCTTGGACCCACTGCGCCAGGCACCGCCGTGAACCCAGACGACCAAGGGCGATCCAGCTAATGTGTCAGGAAAATGCAGATCCAGCAGTAGTCGCAGATCTCCAACCTGTGCGTATTCGACATCTTTGATTACCCATGGCTTATCTTCATTGCGGCTGGTCGACCAGCTGCGCAAGAGTTCTCCACGCACTGAAGTATCGGGCGCTGATACTCCGGCTTGTTGCATGATGCCTTCTAGCACTGCAATCGTATCGGGTGATGGCCGAAAGTTTCCTGGACGATATCCAGCCGCAATGAACAAGGGCGTCCAACCGGCGCGGTTCTCGCGATTCCAGATGCCAATTTCGGCTCCGCGGCTGTTTAATACCTCAGCCAATTTTGGCAGGCTTTGATAGGCGGCCCCGTGCATGGCAGTTTCACCGTTGTAGTCGACCGCGTTAATGTCGGCGCCTAATGTCAACAAGTATTCTACCGTCGCAATGGTCTCATCTTCTGTGCCGGCCGATTCGTCGCCATCGCCGAGGGCTCCTACTCCACTGGCCGCTAACAGCGGGCTGGTACCATCGGAGTTGGCGATGGTTGGGTCCGCGCCCAGCTCTACGAGCAGCTTCACCAAAGTCAAATCCGATGCTTGGGCTGCCAGTAGCAGCGGTGTGGAGCCAGTGTAAGAGAAGCGACCAAGTTCCGACTTGCCGTTCTGCATGCGCGCGTCCAGATCAGCACCAGAGGCTGCCAGCATGCGAACCATGTCTAAACTACTTAAGCTGCCGGAACCACGAGGCGGTGGATCGCCGTCACCGCGAATAGGCTTTCGAACCCAGGTGAGCGCATGTAAAGCGGTGTAGCCCGAAGGTTGAGCATTGGGATCTGCGCCCGAGCTGATCAACAACTTGCCCAGTTCGAAGTGACCATTTTCGACAGCCAAGATGAGCGGCGTCAGGCTTAATCGCCCGCGGCCAAACCTCACTCCTGATTGAGTGTGCATCACCGAGTTCACATCCCAGCCCGCCTTGAGCAGTCTTTGTACAACTGCCGCGTGACCTTCGCGAACTGCGAAAAACAACGGTGTAAAGCCCGATCGCAGCGTAGCCTTGATGTCCGCCTTCGATTCGATCAGCACGTCAACGACTTCGACATTTCCCTCGGCCGAGGCCCACATGAGAGCCGTCTGTTTATTGTGATCTTGCGCGTTGACGTTGGCACCTGCCGCGATGAGTGCCTTCACAGGTGCCACTCGACCGGTACGAGCAGCAGTCATCAACACGGTTTCGCCATTAGATAAAGCAGTATTTGCATCCGCTCCCGCTGCCAGCAGCACTCCAACCAGTTCTTCGCTGCCGTTCTGACATGCCAACCACAGTGGCGTTATGCCGTAGCGATTCTGTACCTCGACTCGTGCTCCTCGCTCGACTAGCAGGCGAGCCAACTGAATTTCATCATGATGCGCTGCCCAGTGCAGTGCGGTCATGCCGTCGGGCTGGGCGGCATTAACATCGACATCGGAGTTCAGCAATCCAGCGGCGGTGCTGAACTCCTTGGCTTCGACGGCATTAACAAGGACAATATCACCGGCGACGACCAAGCCGCCTAAAAACAAACATGCGATGCTGGCCGCAATTTGAATAATGACTTGTACCCGTTTATTCATCTGCCGTACCTGACCGGGTTAAACCGTTCCAATTGTTAGCTATCGCGCAGTAATAAATAGAGATCAGTCCTAAACAGGCAGAGGCGCGAATAACTCGTCGACTTTGCCACTACTATCTGCGAAGCGCTCCACTTGTACGCCAACCTTTTCAAGCAAGCTCAAGTGCAGATTGGCCAACGGCGTGGGCTGCTTGAAACGAATGTGGCGGCCACCGCGAATTTGTCCAGCTGCTCCGCCTGCAACAATGATGGGCAAATTTGTATGGTCGTGCACGTTAGGATTTCCCATGCCACTGCCGTATAGGTACAGCACGTTATCCAATAGCGTACCGTCACCTTCCGGAGTGGCCTGCAGCTTTTGCAGAAACTCCGCGAAGAGTGAAACGTGAAAGTGGTTGATCTTGGCCATCTTGGCGATCTTCTCAGGATTGTTGCCATGATGGGTCAGCGGATGATGTGCATCGGGTACGCCAATTTCGGGATAGGTTCGATTGCTGGTTTCGCGAGCCATTTGGAAGGTCGTCACCTTAGTAACATTGCCTTGTAGTGCCAATAATTGCAAGTCGAACATGAGTCTGGCGTGATCAGCGTAAGCCGCTGGAACTCCGCTGGGTCGATCGACATCAGGCAACGGATTCTCTGCTGAGAGTGCTTCCGCTCGCTGAATGCGTTGCTCGATTTCACGAACTGAGTTGAGATATTCATCGATGCGACGTTGATCGGTAGGGCCGAGCGTACTTTTTAATCGCTTCAGTTCCTGAGTCATCGAATCCAACAGGCTGGCCTGCTCGCGCAGTGCTTCGCGGCGTCGCGCTTTGTCGGTACCTTCGCCAAAGATTCTCTCAAAGACGAGACGAGGATGAGCTTCCGCCGGCAGTGGAGTGGTGGGTGAGGACCACGACAGATTGTTTTGATACACACACGCGTAGCCATTATCGCATTGTCCAACGACCGAGAGTAAATCCATTGCCAGTTCAAGCGATGGCAACTGCGTGTCTTGGCCTAGTTGCTGTGCAGCCAACTGGTCGACGGTCGTACCCAGATAATAGTCAGTGCTCTCCGTGCGCTTGGCCGTCGCTGCGCTTAGAAACGATGAATTGGAAGTTGCATGTGTGCCAGGATAGGCGTTCTTCAATTCCATATTCGAGATGATTACCACTTTGTTTTTAACAGGCTCCAGTGGCATCAGTGTGGGCGATAGCACGTTCAAGTCATCACCTGGGGGAGTCCAGCGCGTGACATCGCAGCCCATCGGCATATAAACAAACCCCAGCCGTTGGAGTCGGGCGGGACTGGCCGGCGTGTTGGCCAACGCTGTCATCGCTGGAATCATGGCGTCCAACAATGGCAGCGACAATGTGGCACCGACACCTCGCAGGAACGTTCTACGAGGTAGCGATTTCTTCATGACGATCATTGTGAACTCCTCATTTGAAACGGAACACTCTTCGTGACGCCCAGGACGATCTCAGCCAACGGATAGCCATCTTTCTTTGCCTCTCGCACAATCTGTCGCACGGCGGGCGCATCAGCTGGTTCCAGGCCTCGCCCCAGGGCGAAGGTCATTAGCTTTTCAGTCAATGTCTGGGCAAACTGGTCGGGATGAGCCAGGATGGACTGTTCGAGATCTTCAACTCCTTTCAGCTCCGTACCGTCCCACAACGCGCCATCGGGATCGATCGCTTCGCCATTTTCACTTTCACGCCAACGACCGATGGCGTCGAAATTCTCAAGCGCAAAGCCAACGGGATCCAACAAGTTGTGGCAGCTGGCGCATGCCGCATGGGCACGATGTTGTTCTAAGCGCTCGCGCAGCGACAGCGACGCAGAGACGGTATTGTCGGCCAGGGCCGGTACATCTGGCGGAGGCGGGGGAGGCGGATTGCCCAAGATGTTTTTCAAGACCCAGTGACCACGCACAACTGGAGAGGTGCGCGTAGCATAGGAAGTGACTGTCAAGACGCTGCCCTGTCGCAGCAAGCCGCCTCGATGGTTGGCTTTATCAAGTTGAACACGACGGAAATGCGTGCCGTAGACCGCGGGAATCCCATAATGTTTGGCTAGACGTTCGTTCAGAAAAGTGTAGTCCGCTCGAATCAGGTCCAGGACGCTGCGGTTCTCACGGACGATACTCTCAAAGAACAATTCCGTCTCACGCTTCATGGCTTGACGTAAGTTGTCGTCAAAGTCAGGGTACAAACGCATGTCGGGGATAAACGAATCGAGGTTGCGCAAGTACAACCACTGCCCGGCAAAATTGTAGGTCAGAGACGCGGCTTTTGGGTCCGACAACATGCGTCTGACTTGCGCATCGAACGTGGCCGGCTGACGTAGCTTGTCTGCTTTGGCCAGGTCGAGCAGTTCATCATCGGGCAGGCTGCTCCACAGAAAAAACGCTAACCTGGTCGCCAATTCGGCATCGCTGATCGGGTAAGCTGTCTCGGGCTTGAGTTCGCTGGGCTCGCGTTCAATGCGAAAGAGGAAGTGAGGGCTGACTAGCATGGCCCGGATGGCACTTTCGATGCCAGCGTCGAAGCCGCCCAGCTTGGCCGCTGGCTGAAAGAATCTTAGAAGGGCTTCAGTATCTTCCGGTGTAAGTTCGCGACGATAAGCGCGTCGTGCCAGGGTAGTGATGATCGACTCGGCACATGGTTGTTGATCGGTTTCGGTCTGTGGATAGACAGAAAAGATCTTGCGTCGGCTTGGCGAATCGACCGGTGGTGTGCCGGCATACGGGCCGCGAAGGCTGATCTGATAAATTGCAGGTCCGATCCGGGGATGGCGATAGAAGTTGTAGTGGACATTCAGCGGCTGGCGGACCGTCTCTATCAGTGCCGATGTTCGCTCGGGAAAAACGACGGCCACATCGTGCGGTCCTGCAGTCAATTTTACTTTTACAGTTAGATTGGCATCGACCAGTTTGTCGCTACCGCTGCGTGGACGTTCAAACTCCAGTGTGTCCTTCAGTTGGCGGTCCACCAATACGTCGATCGCGTGTTTGCCGCGGAGACTTTCAATTTCATCATTGCGATCGCGCATCAAGCGTATTTGGATTTCATATTCACCGTCTTGAGGAAAATTATGCTGGACGACCGCGCCTCCGCGCGTACCAAGGGGAGCGCCAGGAATGTGAACATCTTGAGTGACATCGGGACGAATCCGATAAACTTCTTCTGCGCCGGGTTCGGCGCGTACACCAACAGCCAGGCGACTGATTTTGCGAGCTGCCGATACATAACGCTCCAACAACATGGGTGAGAGATTTGTCACGGTGACATTGTCGAAACCGTGGCTGGATTCATCGCTGGGTAACAAGTCACTAACATCGATCTCTAGATCGAGCAGGTCGCGGATTGAATTCTGGAATTCAGTCCTCGTCAATCGGCGGAATGACTCGACGTGACCAGGCGATGGATGAAGCAGCGCCCGAGCGTCCAGCTCTGCCGTTAAGCTGCCGATGGCACTTTGGTATTCGGACGCACTGGGCCGGAGCTCTCCCGGCGGAGGCATCTGACGCGAACTGAGTTTTCGAACTACATTTTCCCACTGAGCAGGATTATCGACGGTGGAAGTTTGCAGCAACGTGTCGAGAGCAAGTCCGGAATCTGGGTTGTCTTGTTGGTGACAATCAAGACAATACTTTTGCACGAACTGATCCACCGCCAGCTCACTGCGGCCCTGCCCAAAAGCCATGTGGCTCTGGCAGCAAGCCAGCAGTGCAAGACAGAGTCCAATCCAGTGATACGCCATGATGGCCGCCAAACATGCATGTATGGGATAATGCGGAGTAGTGCCTCCTATTCTAACACGAAAAAAGTAGCCAAAGTCGCCTATCCCGTAGCCGAAGTCGCCAGACGGTGGATGCGTAGCCGTGAGATCATCCAATCTCTGGCGAGATCGGCTACAAATATTCCGTAGCCGAAGTCGCCAGACTTTGGAATGCGTAACCGTGAGATCATCCAATCTCTGGCGAGATCGGCTACAAATATTCCGTAGCCGAAGTCGCCAGACTTTGGACGCGTAACCGTTAGATCATCCAATCTCTGGCGAGATCGGCTACAAATATTCCGTAGCCGAAGTCGCCAGACTTTGGACGCGTAACCGTGAGATCATCCAATCTCTGGCGAGATCGGCTACCGCTTAACTTCACTACAGGAGGACGCAGGAACCATGCACGAAGAGCATAGCCACCTTCCGCGGCTAGAGGACGAGTACTACCAGGGTTTCGCATATGTTCACTGGACGCTGACTATCGAAGACCGCAGGACTGGTTGGCTGGTTCCAGTTTTCTACTATAGGTTTCGGGAACTGCTGACACATGCCATGTTTCGCTATGCGCTGACCTGTCCGATTTACGTGTGCATGCCTGACCATTTCCATTTGCTTTGGTTAGGGTTATCGGAAGACTGCAATCAACAGACAGCTATGAAGTACTTTCGTAAGCACTTAAACGATGCACTTCAAAAGATGGGAGCCTTGCTTCAGCGACAGTCCTACGATCACGTGCTGCGAGAAGAAGAACGCGAAAGAAGTGCGTTTGAAGCTGTGGCTGATTACATAGCTCGGAATCCGGAACGCAAAGGTCTTGTGCCTCTCGACGGTTACGCTTCCTATCCATTTACAGGTTGCTTGATTCCAGGTTATCCAGAATTAAAGCCATTTCAGACCGACTATTGGGATCGCTTTTGGAGGACTTATTCGTTTCTTCGACAGAATGGATGCGTTCGCAGCCCTCGCGACAAGTCGTAGCCGAAGTCGCCAGACTTTGGAAGCGTAACTGTAAGTTCATCCAATCTCTGGCCCGTAGCCGAAGTCGCCAGACTTTGGAAGCGTAACCGTAAGTTCATCCAATCTCTGGCGAGATCGGCTACGAGAAGATCCAATCTCTGGCGAGATCGGCTACGATTCTTCACTTGGTTAGCAACTGTCTAAGCTTAGCGTTCGAGCATTCTCGCGCTTTGTCTCGAATGCTTTGGCCCTCGGCGTACAAGTCGTTAATATCTGCGCCAGCACTCAACAGCAGTTGAGCAATTTTGTAACATTCGTCTGCAAGTAATTCGTCCTCTTGGTTTGAGCGATCGATGACACATGCCAAAATCGGTCGACGACCAGTAGTACGAATAGTTGCACCTGCGTCAAGCAGTGCTTGAATCGTGGCCGCTGATGACATGATGCCATACTCGAGCGGAGTATCACCTGATACGTCACCTGCGTCAGCCGATAGGCCGAGCCGCTGCAATCGTGGGATGAGCGTATGGCAATCGCCGACGGCAGCTAAGTGCACTGCAGTACAGTTGTGAACTTCGCGCATCTCCAATGAAGCATTGCACCTCTGCTTTCGAAGACTGAAACACCTGAGCTAAAGGCGACGTTCTAAAGCCCCGGAAATTCAAGTTTGCCCCGGCTTCGAGCAGCTTTTGGACGATACCTACGTTTCCATTTCGGATGGCAATTTCGATAGCGAAGCCTTCCCTACTGCTGCTATCTGGGCTGACACCAGCTCGGAGGAGCTCATCAAGAAGCAGCACATCGCCGCGCTCACAAGCTAGTAGTAGTTGCGATTGTTGAGCAAGCGTTCGCACCACCGAGCGATTGTACGCCTGCTGGGCGGCGGTACGAAGGGTCACTTCCCAGTTGACGAAAAACGTAATGACGATAGCAACCAGCAACGTCAACAGTAGTACGTGCCAAATTTTAAACCGAATACCCGTACGCATGGTTTAGAAAAATCCATCGCAAAGCGGTATGGCCCGATGGTTAGTGTAAATTGCAATCGCTATTCAGCACAACTAAATTTTTCTGTAGCCGAAGTCGCCAGACTTTGGACGCGTAACCGTTAGATCCTCCAATCTCTGGCGAGATCGGCTACGAGTGACCCGTAGCCGAAGTCGCCAGACTTTGGACGCGTAACCGTTGAATCCTCCAATCTCTGGCGAGATCGGCTACGAGTGACCCGTAGCTGAAGTCGACAGACTTTGGACGCTTTTGCGTTTAATGTAATCTAAGTAGTTACACATAAAGTAGTTAGTAACCGCAGGAGCCGGGGGATGAGAGGGCGTGTTTGAGCTTGCAGCACACTACCGCGTTGATGTAACTCGATCTTGCTCTGCGCCAAGTCAAAAACGGATCCCTTTTCTTCATGCTGAACCATTCGCATCGATCCGGTCCTGTTGCTTCAGGCTGATGCGCGCCACTCATCCCCCGGCCCATTCTCCCCCAATGAGTAGAGATCGTACAACTTTTAACCCGTTGCAGCGAAACAATTTGTGTGGTGCATTCTGCTGCAGACACTTCCACTTCGGTAACCAGCCCCCTCCCGGAGCCTAGCTTAACGCTGGCTCCGACCTCCCCCAAGCAAAGCTTGGGAGAGGTGACATAAAGCCCTCCGTACAACTTACTTAAAAGCTGTACGATCTCAGTACATTGGGAGAGAAGGGGAGACTCGGTTCTGTCGCATTATTTTACACATAAAGTAACAGCCAACCGCAGGGGACACAGCGAGTTCGGCTACCACTGGCCACCGTAGTCGCTCATCCAGTCGGGTAGCGTTTCTTGACCGTTGGCTGAGAAGATGGCTTTGAGTTGCTCGTTGGGCATGGATGTCTTGAGGACGCTAACGCGGCCATCGGCCATGGCGCAGTAAAAGAATTCGCCGGGCTGTTTGCCGATGGCAGCTTTAATGTTGGCTAAGTCGATTTCATAGTCATCGGGTTTGGTCCACGGCACTTGCTGGTCGGAGCTGGTTTTATAGAGCAGGACAGTCAGGCCACCATCGGGGATTTTAAAGATCGATGGGCCCACAATGTCGGGATAGAGGGTGCCAGGTCCTGAGACTTTGATGATTCCAGTCTTGCTCTTCTCGCTCGAACCGGGCTCTTTGAAGGCGGAGGGCATTTTGTTGAGCAGCTCTTTATTGTGAGGGCTGTCCCAGGGCTCATCGAGCTTGAACTTGTCGTACAATGTCTGCTCTTGCATAAAGGGTAAGATGTGCACCCGCCAGCTCAGCAGCGGCTTGCCGTCGGGAGGCAAAGATTGTTTGGCGGGCGGTAGTCCGCGGTAAGATGACTCGTAGTTCTGCATGGCCAGAACAATGTCCTTCATGCGCTTCGTCTGCTCAGTCGATTGCTTAACGAGGTTGCCTACTTGGCCCATCAATTGATCGTTTATCGATACATCCATCCTTAAGTCGTTCCGCAGCCTTTCAGGTTCGATCAGCTCGCCTCCATTGATTGTTAGCATACTCTTCAAAATGGGGCGTGCGGCTCGATCGAACTTGAGTCCCTGTCCCGTGCAAGTCACGCCGTAGATAATTTCATTCGGACCGCTAGCGGTCAGCAACTGCAATGACTTGTCGTTAACTGCCAAGTCGTCAGGCTTGGTCCATTCAATGGCCATCGACGCTGGAACGGTCAGCGTCAACAAAGTGTACAACGCTGAGTCGGGTAGATCTCGCGGACTGCGATTGCCTGCCGGCCCGACCAGAGCCCCATTGCCGAGAATGCGCGTCTTGTTACCAGTGTTGGTTTTAAAGCAGTCGGGGATGCGGTTCAATAACGTTGAGTTCGTGGGGCCATCCCATGGTTCATCCATTCTGAATTGCCGATACAACTCGATTTCGCCCACAAATGGCAGGATATGGACTCTCCATGACAAACCACCACCCGGACGATTGGAACTGCGGGGAACATAGGCGTTGAAGATCGCGTCGTGGGCAATTAGACCGTATGCACCTATTTGAGCCTGCGCGGCAAGGTCATTGGTGCCGATCGGAATCTTCTTGGCTAATTCACCAGCGCTGCCCGAGAAGTTACGGACGCTGCCAGCCAGAAATTCCGTCGGCGACATGTTCAACGTGCTTTCCATCAGCTCGACGGGATCGACAACTTCGCCGCCGCTAGGCGAGACCAAGCCGATGAAGTCCATGGGATTAACTTGCGAGCCCACTCCCATCACCTTATCTCCAATCGCCATTACAATCACGTTGCCATCAAGCTTGCCAAGGGATGCTATTGCCTGGTTGCGATCCCACTGGAAATCATCCGGCTCAGTCCAGTGAGTAGCCTTGTCGGCACCCGTTACCACGATTAACAAAGTCTTCTCGATGCCGTCGGTAATGTTTGCCAGGGATGGCGCCTTGACCCGACCGAACAGCAAGTCCACACCTCGAATTACTTGAAATCGCGTCTTGAGCGAATCATCTTTACCAAGTTTGAATACATCGGGCATCTTCTTGGCCAGCTCCGCGTTGGTCGGGCTATCCCAGGACTCGTCGAATTTGAACTGATTAAACAGTTCGGCATGGTCCAAGTACGGCAGGAGATGCACGCGCCACGATAGCTGCGATACTTTGGAGGACCCGCCCGGGAATCGGCGTTTAGCGTCTTCGTAGTTGAACATTGCCAGCATGATTTTGCGCAGCTTGTCGACCGATTCTCGCACTTCGGGATTCAAGGGATTAGGTGCGTTCGGATCAATGGTGACTGCGCTGGCGGTAGTGCCAGCGGCTGTAGCTGGATTTCCGCCGGCTACCTCGCCGCTGCGAAAAAAGCTGATCGCCGCCAGCAGCATCAGGGCCAGCATGGTGCCCAGTGCCAGTCCGCCACCAACCGAACTGGCTTTGCCAGCGGTGGTCTCAAAAAAGTGAGGCTTGGGTACGCGCTTGGGCGCCGGCCGCATGGCTGCGGGCTGATAGTTGGCAGCAGCCATATTGCCGAATGTGGGATCACCGAAAGCATGGCCCAGAGGATCCGACAGAGGATCTGCCAATGGGTCAGAATGTGGATGCGACGTTGATTCAAACGAGGATAAATCCACCAAGCCTTCGTGCTCTCCAGGAATCGTCAATTCGACAGGTGCTTCGACCAAGAGCGTCGCCTGGCAACGGGGGCAGCGGATTGATTTGCCTACGTATTGATCTGGCACATTGAGGGAATGGCCATTGGGACAAGCGGCGGAAACGGGCATGGGATCAGCTATTGAGAAGATGAAAGATAAAGACAGAGCGAGACACAAAAAATGTATGGACTGTGTTACAGGCGTACCGACTGGAGGGGGCAGTATCTAAAACGCCGAAACGGAGTAAAGTTAGCGACTGGGCTGAGCCATTTTTAGAAGCGCATTGGGTGAAACTTCGACCAAGAAAACATGGGGCAAGATGCAGCGTTGTTGACCATCTTTGTGTGTAGCCGAAACCAATGCATGCAGCGGCACTACTACTCCGCTGACCTTGCGATCCGCGATGCGGTCCACTTCATCCTTGCACTCTTTTTGGTACCGTTTGATCTCATTGGGACCAACCTTGGAAACGTCGAAGGCTCGCCGAATATTCATTTCGGCCATCTTCGTGAATTGCTCACTATCTAGCTCGATGTTGAATCTTCCATCTCTAGAATCCAAGGTCAACATTTCCATGGCCCCTCCGTACTGATTCGCGTGGAATAGTTCCAACCGAAAGCTCTCAGCCTGGTTAGCTCTGTAAGACACCGAAGTTGCCTTGTGAGCGTTAAGGATGAATTTGTCCTGGACTTGCGCGAACTGGAAGAATTCGACGGTTGGCAATATGCTTGCGAGCGGAGCAATCCACAGTCGGTCATAGGCTGCGAAAACTGCTGACTGGCTGGAAGTGGCGATTGGGTAGGTTGCTTGTCGTCGCAACGCCTCGTCGCCCATCTCAAAGACCGGCTTGCGCCACGCGAGATACAAATCGTTTCCATTGCGGTAGGTGGTGCGCGGCCACAGTCGCAGCTCCAGCATGCCGTTCACCACTTTCAAGAATCCCGGAAAATTCGACAGTGGCGCGCCGACATTTTGGTCGTCCATGGGATTCGGATACCACAATTGATAGATGGGACCGCCAACTTTTCTTCGACAATGGCCTGTGGAGCCATCGAGTCCTCGTCTTTCGAACACGATATGGTCTTTGATTCCCAGCTTGGGAACTTCCGTACAGAGGAGCGGCTTGCGCAGGTCTTTGTCGAACAGCACGCCGTCGATCAGCCAGCCATTGCCGACGCGTCCGAGTTCGCGCGGCGCGTTGAAGTTGGCGGTTTCTTCGGCAGTGAATTTCGGGAGACTGAGGGGTTGCTTGTAGTCGAGAATCAACTCCTGGCCGTTGATGCTCTCCATGTGATTGGCGTGCTGTTTCAGCGGAGCTTTGCTGCCCTCTTTCAGCGTGGCCAGATCGTAGCTCCGTACCTGGATGGCATCCGAACTGGGATGAGGTTGCGGATGCAGGCTGGCATATGCAGGGACTGGATTATCCCACCGATTGCCAGTTTCGACGCACAGGTAAAAGTTCGTCTTGTCCAAACAGCCTGACAGAATGCGGGCCGAAATGTCGACTGTTTCAATTGGTTTCTTCCGCGTCAAATCGACGATCGCTACCTGCCATTTGCCCTTGTTGCCTTCATCGGGCGCGTATCCCCAGACCAAGGCGGTTTCTTGGTCTCGATCGCAGCTCAATCCATAGACTTGGAAGGGTAACGTGACGCTTGGAAACGTTACTTGGATGCGATGAAAGAGATCACGCGTGACATTGTCCGCGGATGCTTCCAAGCGCAGCACGTGACTGCCGAGTGTTCCGTTACCAGGTTTCCACGCGACCTTGTCATCTTTCGTGAGCGGCAACGGTGCGCTTGAGGCCTTATCCGGCTTGATGATCGAGAGACCTTCGTCGACGGGCGTTTCGGGTAGAGTAACACCGACAATGTTGGTCGTGTTCACTTCATCTTCCTTCGGCTGGATACCATCCAACGACGGCACATACTTGAGCGTAACTCCGGTGGGCAGGCCGAAGCTGCCAACCATTTGTTGTCCGATGTCGATCATTGCCGGCGGACTGCTGCCTGGTCTTAAATCAGGTTCCTTGGGAAACTCCAGGTTGGCATAGTTGAGCACGAACAATTTGTTGCGATTGCGTCCAATAACAACTTGCAACTTCTCATCGAAGACCAGTTTCTTTTCGTGCTGCTTGAATTCGAAGATGCTCATTGACTTGTTATCTACTGGCACCTCGGTCCAGGCGGTGGGCAGTGCCACGCTTTTTAGAGTTCGATAGTCGTTGGTCGAGGCAAAGAACAGGTCGGTGTCAGTCCAGCATACTCCCAGCGGTCGCTGCCGCGCATCGACGAAGTTGTATCCCTCTAACTGCTTGAGCACATAAGAGCCATCGATCGTTCTGACGTTGACCGACTCGACAAAGCGGTCGCTGGCAAAGGTTCCATTTTGATCGATGGTCAGCAACTGCTTGACCTGGGTCGCGCGTTGTCCATCCCACTCAAACATATGTACTTTGTTGCCATCATGCAGAGCTATAAACCGACCATTGGGTGATATGGTCATGCCTTTAGTGGCGACAGGGGCTTGCCTGGTAGTTTTGCCAGTGATGAAATCGTAGGTTGCCAGAGCAGCCGCATGACCATGATCGACCATATACGCCGCCATAAAGAGTGTTGGACTATTGGCAATTGGGCTGGACTCCATATGCGTAATAGCACCCACCAAAGGAATTTCCAGGCGCGGCAGCGCCGTCCAGTCTGAGGTCTTGAATACATGTAGTAGTCCATTCTCATGCGTGCTGACTAACAAGAACTGCTCTTTGTCGACGGTGCGCAAACAGAGGGCTAAGGGCTTGTCACCACCAAGAGGCAATATTCGCTCAGGGGCAAGTTTGCCGGCGATCACATCGGCCATGTTGAAAACGAGGATGCCATCTTCGTCGCGGCCTATGAAGTACCGACTGTTTTCTGGATCGTAAGCACTAGCCAGAATAGGGTTGGGTGCGAGCAGCCCTTGTCCCGTATCATCTTTAAAGATCTGTGTCAGATCGGTTGGGGCCGCAGACGCTTTAGGCTTCTCCCCTTGGCTGTTTGCTTTTGAGTCGGCTGGTTGGTTGGTCCTAGCATCTGCATTCGAATCGGCAACTACGGTACTGGGATCTGGGGGCGCGGGCGTCTGACCGGGTGCCTTGGTGTTGGTTATCTCGGTCGAGGATGGAGCTACTTGGCTTGGCGAAGTGTCTGAGGTTGAAGGATTATTCTGCGCAACAGCCGCCGGCGAGTTGGTGTTGGACTTGGCCGGCCCTCCAAAGAACAGTAGTCCCGATATTGCCACGATAGCGAAGCTGGCTATAGCACTACTGCCGCCGAAGAGTAACAAGCTTTTAATGGCGGCGGGTCCGAACTCACTGGGTAGATCAGCTACTGTGGCTGCCGGAGCTTGTGGCATGTACGCGCTAGACGGAGGTTGAGTACCCATCGCAGGCATGGGACCTGGGGTAAACTGTGGAGCGGCCGGTAGATCGAAGTCTAGCGGGGTCGAGGTTGTCTCTAACGGCTTGACGGGCGCACTAGTAATTTTCTTGGTTGGTGCGATCAGAACTGGTTCGATTAACACCGGCTCGATGAGTTCAGGTTCGATCAGGGCCGCTTCGACCATCGGTTCAACTTCGACAGCTGGCACCTGCACCACCGTTTGGCACTTCGGGCACTTGATCTTCTTGCCAGCTAGCTCGTCTTTGACCTGTAGAGGATGGCCATTGAGGCACTTGAGAGCAATCGACACGGTACACACCTAGAGGGTTAGGTAGTCGGGCGCAAAAACCATGGGTAAATCTGAAAAGAAAGTGCGCCCGAGTCAAGTACTAAAGTGAATTCCCAAGCCATTTTGCGACACCAGCGGTTCGCTAGCGGCCCATAAGCAGCCGTATTGGTGCCTTAGGGTTGCATTGGGTTCTGGATCGCGTCTAATTGATTGGACAGCGCCAGTCGGTAGCCACCGTCGCCGGTTGGTAGCCACCGTCGCCAGACGGTGGACTTAGTTGGCGAAGAAATCCACAGGTGGCAACGGATTGGTAAGAAGGCTCAGGAATTCGGTAAGACTTTGACGCGACAAGTCGTCTTAGAATTGAAGTTGGCGCACGCTTGGCTTGCACGAGTGGTTCTGGCGAGGCGTGAAGAGATCAGAATCATTGCGGGGATAAGAGAACGATGAATCTACAAACTACATCTTGGCGGTCAGCTCTGGCGGTCATTTCAATTCTTGGCGTAGCCATTGCCGCCGTACTGGCGACCGCTCAGCCTCCCGGGCCGACAGCGGATAAAACTAAACCGGCCACCACACCAGCAACGAAAGCGAAGACAAACGTGAAGACTGAAAAAGCAATTTTGGCAGGCGGATGCTTTTGGGGTATGGAAGATCTTTTTCGCAAGCAACCTGGGGTCGTCTCGACTCGAGTGGGATACTCAGGCGGCGATGTGAAGAATGCGACCTACCGCAATCACGGTACGCACGCCGAAGCCATTGAAGTTGTGTTTGATCCCAGCCAGACAGACTTCCGACAGGTGCTGGAGTTCTTCTTTCAAGTCCATGATCCTACGACCAAGAATCGTCAAGGAAACGACCGTGGCACTTCCTACCGTTCGGCGATCTACTACACCAACGACGAGCAAAAGCGGGTGGCTGTGGACACGATTGCGGATGTTGATGCATCCGGACTGTGGCCCGGTAAAGTGGTAACAGAGGTCGAACCAGCCGGCGACTTCTGGGAAGCGGAGCCCGAGCATCAGGATTACCTGGTACGAAATCCAGGTGGATACACTTGCCACTATCCTCGTAAAGACTGGGTCTTGCCCAAACGTGCGACTGTAACCAAGTGACCATGTCTACACTACCTAAACACTTCATTACTCCCGACGAGTATCTACGCTTGGAACGAAAGGCCGAGTACCGGTCCGAGTACTTTCGTGGCGAGATGTTTGCCATGGCAGGTGCATCGGCCAACCATAACTTGATCGTACTCAACACTGGCGCTACCCTGCGGGAGCAACTCAAAAAGAGACCTTGTCGAGTTTATCCCAGCGATCTCAAGTTGCGAATTGAAGCGACCGGTTTGTACACATACCCAGATCTTTCGGTCGTTTGTGGTGAACCAGAGCTGGAGTCAGATGGCGGCGATGTGCTGTTGAACCCGGTGGTTCTGGTTGAAGTCCTGTCGGATTCTACTGAAGCGTATGACCGGGGCAAGAAGTTCGAGCATTACCGTACCATTCCCAGTTTCAAGCACTATGTCTTGATTGCCCAGGATCGACACTCCATCGATTGCTTTTCGCGCCTGCCCGATGGAAGCTGGATGTTGTCCAGCTGCCAAGGACTAAATGACTCGGTCAAGCTCGACGCCATCGATTGCCATTTGTCCTTGGCAGAAGTCTACGACAAAGTGGTCTTTCAAGACATCCCGGCTACCCCGTAGACATAAGCGCGTAGCGGAACGCGTCAAGCGTTTCGGGCACTACTGCTGGCTAGCCACATGCTGTGCGTCGAAGAGTCATCTCTCTAGCTGACGAATCGTGCCTCCCTTGACGCGAGAGATCGTTCGGCTTTTTACTATCGAAATACCACGGCCACCCCAAACTTTAAAACACCATGTAACTGCTCGACTTAAAAGCTGGACGACCTCGCGAGTTCAGTGGAGGCGCATGGCTACTTGTTCGCGTGTAGTTTGCAGCACGCACAGCCAGTTGCTAACCTATACGGCACTTGGCAAGTGCTCACCCATCTAAACAGGCCCCACCTATGCGCGCTCCTTCTCTGCTGGCTGTCATCGCCTGCGCATTCAGTACGTTGGTGTTGTTGGCTTTGGATCGCCGGTCAGACAACAATCTGCAAGCGGATGAACCACGTCCAGCGACGACTTACTGCAATCCGCTTTCGCTGCCGAACTATCCGATTGGTCGGTTCGCTCGCGATCTGACCAACGGCGACGTGGGACCGGAATGGATGTGGCGTTTGGGATACAAGCAGCAATTTCGCGAACTGGCCGATGTCAGTGCGTTATGGTTTGATGGCAAGTTCTATTTGTATCCATCGGTCGATATGGCTTGGGTCAGTGAGGATCTAGGGGCAACGTGGACGCATCATCCGCTGAACGTGCGCGACCTGGGCTATGCGCCAACGATAGTTCATCATCGCGATCGATTTTTGTTGATGGCTAGCAACTCGGCCATCTATGCTTCCAAGTCCCCGCTCGGACCGTTCGAAGAGCTTGGCAAGATTGCCATCAAGCGCACTGGTCGCGCACCCGACTTCATTGATCCGATGTTGTTCTCCGACTCAGACCAGCGGCTGTATTACTATTGGGGCTGCAGTCCAGTTGGCGGGATATGGGGAGTGGAACTGGATACGAACGATGTCACGCAAGTAATTGGCACACCTCAAGAATTGATCCCATTCGACCCAGACAAATTTCCCTGGGAAGCGGTTGGCCAGTGGAATCAAAACCCGCGTGTCGGTTGGATGGAAGGCGCATGGATGCTCGAGCGGGCAGGCAAATACTACTTGACCTTTAATGCTGGGGGCACAGAGAATCGCACTTATGCGATGGGTGCCTATGTCGGCAACTCACCGCTGGGTCCTTTTCAGCCTCAGCAACGCAATCCGATACTCCGCACCGTTGATGGACTGATTACGGGTACGGCGCATGGGTCGATCATTGCAGGGCCCAAGGATGAGTTATGGGCTTTCTATAGCGTGCGCGCTAGCGTAGTTCACGCGTTTGAACGGCGGCTGGGCATGGACCGGGCTGTGGTCGACGCCAATGGTGAATTGCAAGTTCTAGGCGCCACTTCCTTGCCACAGAAATTACCGGGGCACGGAAATGACAACAGCGGTAGTAACGATGCAGGCTGGTTACCCATCAATGGCGAGATGCGCAGCCTTGGTTCCTCTCATGCGCCAAATCTGGAAGGACGTTTTGCCGTCGACAACGATCTAAAGACATGGTGGCAACCGGCCGAAGGAGACAACAGCCCCACGCTAACCACTGAATTCATGTTGCCTTCAACCATTTACGCCGTGCGCATAATATGGCGCGATGTTGGACTGGACACAAGTAAGGCTGCAAAGCCCGGCCCGATACGTTATCGTATTGAGCTGGAGACCAGTCGCGATCAGTGGACCACGCTTGTAGATCGCAGCCAAAACACCCAGGACTTGCTGATTGATTATCGCGAGTGTCCGCCCAGTGTGGGCACGCGGGCAAGATTAGTCATCCTCCAGTGGCCCACAGGCATTACACCTGGGGTAACCGAGTTCAACTTGTTTGGTAAAACCAATTAAGCCATTGACTTGCTGATTAAGAATTGGTCGTAAGACTACTTTGAAAGTACACCCGATGCGCAAGCTACTGAAATTTGTCGTGACTGCAATTCTGTTGGTACCCGTGTGCGGGCTGCATGCCGCTGAACCGAAGGTAGGCGACGCCAAGCAAGTCGACTTGGGAAATGGTGTAACGCTGGAGGTCATGTATTTGCCGCCAGGTGAGTTCATGATGGGCAGCACGCCAGCAGAGAAGTTATGGGCCACGGGCATCGAAGGTGGTGCTCAAGCGGGCACGGACCGCGAATCTTATGAAGGCGAAAAGCCTCGACTGACTCGCGTCAAGCACGGCTGCTGGATGGGCCGCACGGAAGTCAGTGTTGGTCAGTTTCGAAGATTTACGACCGAGAGCAACTACGTCACCGATGCCGAGAAACCTGATGGGAAAACTCAAGTCTTTGACACAGACTGGGACGGCTATCATCTGACTACCAACGTAGTTCATCCATGGGAGTCGGTGGCAGGCAAGAGTTGGCGAGATCCGAATTGGGGTTTTCCAAACCGCGATGACTTTCCGGTTGTGTGCGTCAGCTACAACGACATGAACGCCTTCTGCCATTGGCTGACCGAGCGTGAACGCAAAGCGGGCCGACTACCCGATGGATTGGAGTACCGTTTACCCACAGAAGCGGAATGGGAATATGGTTGTCGCGGTGGTAGCAAGGAGAGTCTCTATTTTTGGTGGGGAAATGATCTGGAAGAAGGCCAAGGTCGGCTGAACATCTCGGCAATTGATTTTCTCCCTGACCGCCAAAAGACGTGGCCGCTGGGCAAGGCGCCGTGGAGTGACGGTTTTCCCTTTGTCTCGCCGGTAGACCATTACGGTGAAAAAGGTCGCAACGGTTTCGGTTTGGCAGATATGTGCGGAGGCGTATGGGAGTTCGTCATCGACCACTTCGATCCCAAGGGTGGTCACGAAGAGATTTACTATGAAGACCCAACCAAACGTAGCGTCACTCGTCCGGTATGTCGTGGTGGGAACTACTTCGATGTGCCCGGGAATGCTCGCTGCGCAGTTCGACTGGGAATTCACAGCGTGACTTATTCCGACTCGCGAGACGGCTTCCGCATTTGCCTGGGACCGATAGTACCGCGGTAATATTCCGAATTGGACACCGTAGCCACCACTGCCAAGCGGTGGATGTCGCTGTCAACCGAGTCCACCGTCTGGCGACGGTGGCTACCTGGGACGCTTTTGTTTGGTATTGAATATGGCGTCGGCGATGTGGTCATCTTTGCTCGACGTTTCTTTGACCGCTTGAATGACCGTTAGCGGATCGAAGTATACCCACGCTGAAGCCGTCGAGGCAAACGTGGTAATTATATGACCGAGACGAAATGCCCAGATGACGACGCCCGTACTGATCACCGTCCACTTGGCGGGTTCGACGATCGATGAATAATCCTGCTGCTCGAACTGATACGGTGCCGAGAGCTCTCGTTGTTCGGTCGTAACGGTGCTATCCATGCGACGAGAGCCAGCGCGGCCGCTTTCGTCCACTCCAGCTTCTCGCGGCTGAAACGCAGTAACAACTAAGGGGTTCCAGTTTAGGCCACCAAGTTGAATGCTGGCTGCATTCTGGCTGCCCAACGAGGCCATCACTACTCTATCTAGCGCCGCAGTGCCGCTGGGGCCGCTGGTGCCAGTTTCTGCCGATTGCTGAGCCACCATGGAGCGTTCGGCAATTCTTGAATTGTCTTGATCGACATTTGAGATGCTCGCTAGCAAACGGGCACTGTCGCTCGGTTGGTTCGTACTGGAAGTGTTGCTGCTGGAGGAAGTTGATGAGTTGGTTGTCGTGTTACTGGCTGCTGCGGAACTCGGGTCACTACCGGTGGAGTTGGTTGGCCCACTGTCGAAGTTCACAGGCGGCAAGGTGACAAGGATCGTCACGGTCACCGGAGAGGAACTTAGCTCGCCATCGAATGCGCGCATCGTAAAACTGTCTTGGCCCACGAATCCAGTATTCGCAGAGTATTGAAACGTTCCGTCCGACGCAAAGCTCAACACGCCATGACTTGGACCATTGGCTAGCATGAATGCGACTTGATCGCCATCGGGATCGCTTGCGCCGCTAGTTAACAGATCACCATGGACGCTCAGCGTCTGCACGTTGTTGGTGGTGAATGAAAAGCCTGTGGCTATGGGCGCTTCGTTAACATTCACGATCGCAATTGCCCGGGTTTGTTCACTGTATGAGCCGTCGGCCGAGGTCGCTCGCACCGTGATCGTTCGCCAGGCACCATCAGCCTCGTAGTCGATCGCACCGGCTACGGTTACGACTCCAGTTGATACACCAATGGCAAATCGTCCGGCGTCACTGTTGGAGAGCGAGTAGGTTATAACATTGTTGGTTGCATCGCTGTCTGCGGCAACTGCCACAATTCCGACGGTTGTACCCACAGCAGCATTCTCAACAACCGAATTGACGCTGGCATCCGCATCGGTGACAGCGCTTACATCAAATTCATCGACATCCCCAATGACAATTGTGAAGAGTTGTGTAGAGGTAGAATTGTCACTGCTTGTCGCGCGAACGGTGATGTTATAGTTGGCAGCGACCTCGCGGTCGACGTAACCACTTAAAGTCACGATACCGCTGGTGGCGTCGATAGCGAACAGTCCACCCGCGTCGTCGTCGAGCGAATAAGAAACAGAGTCGGTACCGTCATTGTCAGTTGCCAGCGCCGTAATACCGACTCCAGCACCGGGGCTTGAATTTTCTAGGATGAAATTCGGACTGGCATCAACGTCCCCGATTGAACCAATACCCGACTCGTTCACATCGGCCAGGCTAACAGTAAGTACTTGAGTGCTATGCGAACCATCGGCAGAAGTGGCTCGAATCGTAATCGCATGACTCGTGGACGATTCGTAATCCAAAAGAGTTCCGTCAGCTACAGTGACCACTCCCGTAACGCTATCGATTGCAAAGCGACCTGCTGCGTCATCGTCTAACGTGTAGCTGACAGCATTGGTCGTCGCATCAGCATCGTACGCAGTGACGGTGATACCCACGCTCGTTCCACTGACAGCATTTTCGGCTACAAGATTGTTGGCAAGTTCGCTATCCATGGGAATGGTGACGTCGAATTCGTTAACATCGTTGACGGCGATGGTGAAGGTCTGTGTGGAAGTGGAACCATCACTCGAGGTGGCCTGTACTATTACGCTGCGCGATGCTCCATGGATTTCTCGGTCGATAGCCGCAGCGGTGGTTATCACTCCGGAGGTAGCATCGACCTGAAACAATCCGTCGGGATTGCTGGTCAGGCTATAGGTGATGGTGTTGTGGGTAGCGTCCAGGTCGAAGGCGGTGGCAGTGATTCCCACGTTTGCCCCGATGGCCACATTCTCAGCAACAGCGTCAGAGGACGTGTCAACGTCCGTAGATGCGGTAACGTTATATTCGTCCAGATCGTTGATCGTAATATTGAATGATTGGGTGGCCGAAGAGCCATCGCTGGAAGTGGCTTGAACCGTGACGCTGCGCGTTGGGCCATGAATTTCGCGGTCGATCGCCGAGGCCGTCGTGATCACTCCCGTAGTAGCATCGATCTGGAACAAGCCGTCTGGGTTATTGGTCAGGCTATAGGTGATGGTGTTATGAGTAGCGTCCAAGTCAAAGGCACTGGCGGTAATACCCACACTTGTACCGCTGGCAACGTTCTCATCGATCTCATTGGCGAATGCGTCAGCATCGGTCGGCGTCGAAACGTTGTACTCATCGATGTCATTGATCGCGATGTTGAAGCTCAGGGTTGAAGTAGAGCCATCGCTTGAGGTGGCTTGTACGGTGATACTGCGCGTCCCCCCGTGAACTTCGCGATTGATGGTGGCAGCTGTAGTTACGACACCAGTGTTCGCATCGATCTGGAACAGTCCGTCCGGGTTGTTGGTCAGGCTGAAGGTGGTCGTGTTATTGGTGGCATCCAAGTCTAAGGCGCTGGCGGTGATGCCGACATTTGTTCCAATGGTGACATTCTCATCTACTGCGTCAGTGGAGGTATCAGTATCTGTGGGTACCGTTACGTTGTATTCGTCGACGTCGTTGATGGTGATATTGAACGTTTGCGTGGCGGTGGATCCATCGCTGGAAGTGGCTTGAACTATGACACTGCGGGCCGCGCCATGAATTTCGCGGTCAATTGTGGCGGCCGTTGTTATCACACCGGTATGCGTGTCGATCTGGAACAGCCCGTCGGGGTTACCAGTCAGGCTGTAGGTGATTGTGTGGTTGGTCGCGTCCAAGTCAAATGCGTTGGCGGTGACGCCAACACTCGTACCGACAGCCACGTTTTCATCGATTTCGTTGGCGCCTGAGTCTGCGTCGGTAGGTGTGCTCACGTTGTACTCGTCGACATCGCTGACTTGTACGACAAAGTTCTTGTCAAAGAAGGCGCCACTTGCATCGGTCACGCGTACGGTTACGGCATGCGAGGCCGCCGATTCGCGGTCGAGCAGCAGTCCGTTAGCCACGCTGATTTGCCCTGAGTTGTCGATGGCGAAGCGACCATTGGCCGAATCCACCAGGCTGTAGGTAAACGACTCGCCTGCGTCGACGTCTTGTCCTGTGAGGGTACCAACGATGGTACCATCGACTGCGTTCTCATTCACCTGCAGTGCTGCACCAGTGATATCGTGCGGCGTGTCATTGACGCCTTGAATGGTGACGGTTAATTGAGTCGAGCTGGACAGGCCGCCACTGTCCTGCATCGTATAGGTAAAGACATCTTGCAACCAGTCGCCGCTGGTTCGGAGTGCTTGAACGGCGATATTATTGTTGTCGACTGAGTACGTGTAAGATCCGTTGGCCTGAACCTGGATGGCACCGTAGAGGCCATTGACGGCGGAGGCAACCGAGCCCGCTGAAGAGCCGACAATTCCTGCCGCCACGCCAATTACGGTTTGGGTATCGCCAGAGTCTATATCCGTATCGTTGCTCAACAGATTGCCGGACGGACTGGTGCCTGGAGTGACATTGTTACTTCCACCGGCTTCCACCGCGGTCGCAGAATCTGCGTTGGAATTCGGCGCGTCGTTCACATCAATTACCGTCAATGAACCTGTGGCTGAAGCGGTGCTGAATGCAGTCGTGCCCCCGCCTGTGCCAGGGTCGGCGTACGCAGGAACTCCAGCGGAGGATGTCGCGCCAGTTGTCTGATCCCAGGCGCGGAAAGTAACGGTTGCGACCTCGCCAGCGATCGCATCAGGCACGTAGCGAATCTGCGTGCTCCCATCTAGCAGCAAAGCCTGGTTGTTACCGACAGTACCAAAGTCGGTCCAGTTGGTTCCATCCAACGAATATTCCCAATTTCCGTTGCCAGTCGTTCCAGTAATCGCGACGCCGCTGGCAGCGCCGGCGTCCACATCCAGAGCACTAGAGGCAGTCAACAGGAGGTTGGCAGCAAATGGCACCGATGGTGTGTCTTCGTCCGTTGTCCCAACTGAGAACGAAACAGCATCCATAGTGGGCGCGTCGTTTACAGCGCTGACCAGAATAGATGCGGATTCCGTCGCAGTACTAAAAGCCGTTGTGCCACCGTTGATAGTGGTGTCGACTTTCATGCCCTCCGTACCAGTGGTACGATCCCAAGCGCGGAAACCAAAGCTGGCGGTCACTCCGTTGGCTTCGTCGGGCAGAAAGCGAATTCGATCGGTGTCACGCAGGAGCAGCGCAGAATCGGTGGCAACCGCTCCTATGGCAATCCAAGTGCTCCCACCATCGATTGAGTATTCCCAAATACCGTTGCCGCCGGTCAGCGACGTGACTGCGATCCCTTCCATGGCACCACTATCAAGGTCTGTCACGCGATCTCCGCCGGCCGACGAGATAATCGCAGCGATTGTGTTTCCGCTATTGAACACGTCGTCTTCGCTGATGGCAGTCAAGTTCATCGCACCCGTGTTATCCAGCACGGGGGCATCGTTGACATTCACAACTGCAATGTCGCGGAGCTGAGTATTGGAGTTCGCGTTACCGTCGTTGACAGTGAAACTGACGGTGCGTAAATCCGTCGAAGGGCTGGAGCTAGTATTTTCGTAAGTGACACTGCGAAGAGCTGCCTGGTACTGGGCCAAAGTTGCAGTACCGGTCAACGTTAGCTCACCGGTGGTTGCGTTCCACGACCCAGTGATGCCATTTTGATTAGTAAAGGCCAGGTGATCTTGACCAACAACATAGTTGGACGTTATTGCGACCACTGCTGATTCAAGAGATGAGTCGTCCACATCACTTACAACAAGGGACGAAGTCACGGCCATAGGGCCATTGCCTTGAGCATATCCCAGCGTACCAGCTTCGATGGAAACTTGTACTGGAGCATCATTTACTGCGGCGATAATAATGTCACGGCTGGTCGCCGTGGAATTCAAATTCCCGTCGTTTACATTAAAGGTGACCGTGCGGGCCAGCGTGCTTGGATTATCGCTACTGTTGGTGTAGGTAACGCTGCGCAGGGCCGCTTCATATTGGGCGGTGGTAGCGGACCCGGATAGCGTCAAAGTGCCCGAACCGCTATTCCAGACTCCGCTTATACCAAACTGGTTCGTAAAGTTGAGAATGTCTTGGCCAACGGCATAGTTGCCAGTGATTTGGATCACGGCAGAGCTGATATGGGCATCGTCGAGGTCGGTGACCGCCAACGTGGATGTAATTGCGACTGGACCATCGTTTTCGGTATAGGCCAGTGGCGAGCCCTCGATGCCAGACTGCGTCGGTGCATCGTTGGCGCCTTGAATGGTAATCGTCAGCTGCGTCGAGCTCGCCAGCCCGAGGTTATCTTCCATGGTGTAGGTAAAAACATCTTGTAGCGTATCACCGGTTGAGCGGAGTGCTTGAACTGCGGCATTACTATTGTCGACGACAAAAACATACGAACCATCGGCGTTGACAGTGATCGAGCCAAAACTGCCTAGGATGCTCGACCCGACGTTGCCGGTAGCATTCGCAAAAGATCCAGACGCGACACCGACAACTATCTTAGTCTCACCGTGACCAACGCTGTCCGGATCTGTGTCATTATCGAGCACGTTACCGACAGCGTTGCTGCCGGAAGTGCCATTGCTAACTCCACCAGCTTCGATGGCCAGTCCGTTGTCTGCGACGGCGGTAGGAGCATCGTTGGCACCTTGAATAGTGATAGTTACAGTAGCGGTACTGGTTAAGCCTGCCGCGTCTGCGACCGTGTAAGTAAAGACTTCGCTGAGTGTCTGCCCACTCAATCGCAACGCTTGAACCGCAACATTGTTGTCATCGACGATATATGTGTATGTACCATCCGCGTCGATAGTCAATGAACCGTAAGTGCCCGTGACCCCAGCGCCTGCCGGTCCGGAACCAGTGGATGCAGCACCTGCCGTTACTCCCACCACGGTTTTCGTATCGCCCAAGTCCACGTCATCATCGTTAGCCAGAACGTTTCCAGTTCCCTGACTGCCTGTCACAGTATTATTTGCTCCGCCGGCTTCAATGGCAGTCGCGGTGTCGTTGCTGGCAACCGGAGCATCGTTTTGACCCGTGATGTGAACAGTGATCGTCGCCAGACTGCTCAGTCCACCCGCGTCAGTTACTTGATATGTAAAGTATTCCGTGACAGTGTCGCTGACAGTTCGCAGGGCTTGGACGGCAGCGTTACTATTATCGACAATAAAGTTGTAGCTGCCGTTGGACTGGATGGTGATCGAGCCGTAGGTTCCAAGCACGGCTGAGCCGACATGTCCGCTGGCAGAGGCCTGGGTGCCCGCGACGACGCCGCTGACCGTTTTGGTATCGCCAGAGTCCACGTCGGTATCGTTGGTTAAGACATTGCCCGATCCACTGGAACCTGCCGTGCCATTGCCGTAGCCTCCGGCCTCGATAGCAGTGGTGGTGTCGTTGACCCCTACGGGAGCATCGTTGGCGCCTTGAAGTGTAACCGTAACCTGGGTTGTGCTCGACAACCCACCGGCATCGGTCATGGTGTAGGTGAATACATCGACAAGCGTGTCCGTCGCCAGACGCAGGGCCTGCACGGAGGCATTGTTATTGTCAATGACGTAACTGTAAGACCCGTCTGCGTTGAGGGTGATCGCTCCATACACTCCTGCAACACTGGCGGCCACATTCCCAGAAGCGTTGGCTTGAACCCCGGCTACAACACCGGTGACTGTTTGCGTTTCACCGTTAGCCAGGGAGTCGACGTCGGTGTCATTCGTCAGAACGTTGCCGGTGCCGACGCTGCCCGCAGTGCCGTTAGCAGTTCCGCCTGCTTCGGCCGCTAGGGCGCTATGATCGGCCACAGCCGTGGGTGTGTCGTTAGCGCCTTGGATAGTGATGGTAACTTGCGTGGTCGAACTCAGGCCCCCATTGTCGACGACGGTGTAACTGAACACATCGTGCAAGTTTTGGCCGGACGTGCGCAGAGCTTGGACAGAGCTATTGTTTTCATCAATTACGTATGTGTACGTGCCATTGATACCGATGGTGATCGATCCGAAACTGCCCGCAACGGATGCTCCAACAGAGCCCGAGGTGCTCGATTGCACACCGGCGGCGACTCCGCTGACTACTTGAGTGTCTCCGGCATCGACATCCGTGTCATTGGTCAAAACATTTCCTGTAGCATTGGTACCTGTCGTGGCATTTGCCAGTCCGCCGGCTTCTACGGCCGTATTGTTATCGACTACAGCTACCGGCGCGTCGTTGGCACCATGAATTGTTAATGTTAGCTGAGTGGTCGAAGTGAGACCTGCTGCATCGACGACGGTATAGCTGAAGACATCGTTAAGAGTTTGAGTTGTCAGTCGCAGTGCTTGAACAGCCGTGTTGTTCTCGTCGATGGCGTAACTGTAGCTGCCATCGCTATTCAAGGTGATCTGTCCATAACTGCCAGCTATCGACGCACCAACCGAACCACTGGTTGATGCCTGCACCCCAGCGGCTACACCGCTGACGGTCGTAGTATCGCCCGTGTCATATTCCAGGTCATTGGCGATGACGTTGCCAGTCGCGCCACTTCCAACCATGCCATTGCTAGTTCCCCCGGATTCATAAGCATCGTTACTGTCCGAGAAAGCGACCGGAGCATCATTACGCCCGCGGATGGTGAGTGTTACTTGTGTGGTGGCGGTGGCACCTGCGCTGTCTTGGGTTGTGTAGGTAAAGACATCGGTTAGAGTGTCACTGTTGGTTCTCAGGGCCTGGACTGCCAGGTTGTTGTTATCAACGACATACGTGTATGAGCCGTTCGAAGCGATACTGAGTGAACCGTAGGCTCCCGCCACTGCCGAGCCAACCGAACCGGACGCACTGGCGGCAGTACCCGCGGAAACTCCACTGATCGAGAGGATATCGCCACTATCAACGTCGCTATCGTTAGTGAGTACGTTGCCGGTAGGGTTCGTACCCGCATTGCCATTGGCTGTTCCCCCCGCTTCGATGGCCTCGGCGAAATCGGCAACGACGGTAGGGGTATCATTGCTGCCTTGGATCGTAACCGTAACCTGTGTAGAAGACGACAATCCTCCAGCATCCGTGACTGTATAGGTGAAGACATCTACCAGCGTGTTGCCCGAAGTTCGCAACGCTTGGACCGCCGCATGGTTGTTGTCGACGGTGTAACTGAAAGTTCCATTGGCGTCGATCTGCACGGAGCCATAGTTGCCGGAGACAGAAGTCGCTACATTCCCATTGGCACTTGCTTGCGTACCAGCGGCGACGCCTGTGACGGTTTTGGTTTCACCATTGGCAAGCGAGTCAACATCCGTGTCATTGGTCAATACGTTGCCGGTGGGATTTGTTCCCGATGTTCCATTGTTGATGCCGCCGGCTTCGACTGCCGCAAATTGATCGGCGACAGCCAGTGGATTGTCGTTGGCCCCTTGAATCGAGATCGTCAGGGTTGCGGTAGACATCGCTCCGGCGGTGTCTTCTATGCTGTAGGTGAAAATGTCGGCTAGCGACTGACCGCTCGTTCGCAGCGCCTGGACGAAAGGATTGCTCTCGTCGACAGTGTACGTGTAGGAACCGTCAGCGCTGAGCACGATGGCGCCGTAGTTGCCATCGGTCGAGGCACCTACATTGCCCGTGGCACTGGCGGATGGACCTGCCACGATACCAATGACATGCTTGGTGTCATCTGCGTCAACGTCGGGATCGTTATCTAGAACATTGCCAGTCGCATCACTACCCGCTGACGCATTGTTTAAGCCACCGGATTCAACCGCGATTGCCTGGTCGTCGTCCGCGACAGGCGCATCGTTGGCACCGTCAATCGAAATCGTTACCTGAGTTGAAGCGAAATAGCCGAGTGCATCTTGAAATGTGTAAGTGAAAATATCAGTTAAGTGATCGCCACTAGTACGCAAGGCTTCGACAGCGGCGGACGAATTGTCTAATGTGTAGACATAGTCTCCGACGGCAGTAATCGTAAGCGAACCGTACAAGCCGCTGACGGGAGTGTTGACATTTCCAGAGGCTGACGCCTGAAAACCGGCTTCCACTCCAGTTAACGTATTACCATTGGGAGCGGAATCGTTGGCAAACACGTTACCGGAGGGAGTAGTTCCAGGTGACGAGTTATTGAATCCTCCTGCTTCATCGCTGACTGCGAAGTCGACGTTGGCGAAAGGCAGGTCGTCTGCGCCATCAATCGTAATGAGAATTGTCGTCGTCGACGTCGCTCCCGCTAAGTCCTGTATCGTATAGGTGAACGATTCGCTGAGCGACTGTCCAGCGTTAAGCGCTTCGACGGTGGCGTTATTGTTGTCCAGCGAATAGGTATAGCTGCCATTGGCGTTGATGACAATCGATCCAAAGGTCCCGACAACAGATGTGCCAACCGCTCCAGCGGCAGCCACCTGTACTCCTGCCGCTACACCGATGACGGTTTTGGTATCCCCTGCGTCCACATCAGTATCGTTGGTTAGAACATTGCCAGTTGGATCATAGCCCGAGACGCCATTGCTTATGCCACCGGCTTCCACGGCAGTGGCTGCGTTGGCTATTGCAGTTGGGGCATCGTTGGCGCCTTGGATGGTAATGCTCAAAGTCGCAGTAGCATTCAGCCCTCCTGCGTCGGTCATGGTGTAAGTGAAACGTTCGGTGAGAGTATTGGTGGAATGCCGTAGGGCTTGCACCGCCGCGTTGCTGTTATCTACAACGTAGCTATAGCTACCGTCTGCGGCTAGGACAATAGAGCCATAGGCACCGGACAAGCTGACTCCCACAGATCCACTTGCATTGGCCGCCGAACCAGCCACAACTCCAATTACTGTCTGGCTATCTCCAACATCCAAGTCGGTGTCGTTGGCAAGCACATTGCCAGTGGGGTTGGTACCCGCCGTGCCGTTGGCAAGGCCGCCCGCTTCGACTGCCACGACAGTATCATCGGCAGCAGTTGGTGCGTCATTGGCTCCCTGTATCGTGACTGTGATTTGTGTAGTCGACGCTAACCCGGCTGCGTCCTGCATTGTGTAAGTGAAAACATCGCTCAGCGTATCGGAACTGGTACGGAGTGATTGCACAGCCAGGTTGCTGTTGTCGACTGTGTAAGTGTAGTTACCAACGGAGTTGATCGAGATCGTTCCGTAGGCACCTGCAATGGTCGAGCCAACACTGCCAGCAACCGACGCGTGAACGCCGGCTTCAACTCCCACGACCGTCTTGGTATCACCTCCGTCCACGTCGATGTCGTTGCTCAGCACGTTACCGGTGGGATTTGTTCCGGCGATACCGTTCGCAAATCCACTGGCTTCGATCGCAGTTGCATTATCAACAGCAGAATCAGGTGCGTCGTTCGCGCCACGGATCGTCACTACGATTTGCGTTGATGAAAAGGCGCCGCCGGTGTCTTCGATAGTGTACGTGAACGTATCTGTTAGCGCCTGACCGCTGGTCCGCAGCGCTTGAACGATCGCGTTATCGTTGTCGACGGTATACACATAACTGCCATCAGCGTTTATTTGTATCGATCCGTAAGTACCAGTTACGGCACTTGCTACGTTGCCTGCGGCCGAAGAGACGACTCCTGCAGCGACACCAGTGACATCGAAGGTGTCTCCAATATCAACATCCGTATCATTGGTTAGCACGTTTCCGACGGGATCACTGCCTGCCGAACCATTCGCGTAACCGCCTGCTTCGTTGGCGTCGGCCGTATCCATTACAGCTACGGCGGCGTCGTTTACTGAGCTCACCACTATTTGAGCCAAAGCAGACTGCGATGAAAACGCAGAAGTGCCACCATGGCTGGTAGAGTCAGCCAGCTGAGGATTGCCGCTGGTCGAAGCTGTCCCGCTGGTCGTATCCCAGGCACGGAAGCTGAAGGTAGCGGTTTCGCCGTTTAGCCCATCGGGTTGATAACGTACCAGGGTCGAACTACTCAGGAGCAAACTACCGACCGGCGTTGGTGCACCAAAGTTTGTCCAAGTTCCTCCCGAGAAATACTGCCAGTTTCCATGTCCCGCAACTCCTGTAACGGCGATGCCCTGGATGGCTCCCACATCAACATCTGCCCAGCCGGAGTCGGCTAGCAGGGAGGTGACAGTCCGGCTTGGAGATGGCGTATCCTCATCTGTTCCGATCAGAACGGCGACCGCAGAATCAGTGATCGTAGGCGCATCATTGACCGCCGTGACTGTAATGGACGCGATCTCTGTGGCTGAGCTGAAAGCCGTGGTGCCACCATGGCTGGACGAATCCACTTTGTTGCCAGCACTGCCGGTTGTCTGGTCCCAAGCACGAAAGGTGAAGTTGCCTGAGGTGGCGTTCTGCTGGTTGGGCATGAAACGAACATAATCGCTACTGCGCAACAATAAGGCCGAGTTGTCTGCTACGACCCCCACGTCGAACCAGTCTGTTCCATCCAGCGAATACTGCCAGATACCATTTCCACTGTTGAGCGATGTTACAGCGATGCCTTCGAGTGCAGCGTTGTCCACATCGGTAATTCGGTCACCACCGGCTGACGCCATGATCGAGGCGACTGTCTGTCCCGAGTTTGCTGTCTGATCTTCGTTGATCGCAGTCAACGTCATACTGCCGCTGTTGTCCAATTCAGGCGCGTCGTTGACTGAGGTGACTGTGATCGAAGCCGTCTCTACGCCTGTGCTGTAGGCGGTCGTACCACCATTATTTGACGCATCTACTTTATTGCCGGCACTGCCTGTGGTTTGATCCCATGCGCGAAAGGATATATCACCTGCCGTAGCATTCTGTTCATTGGGGACAAAGCGAATGAAGTCGCTGTCGCGAAGTAGCAGAGCCGAGCTGTCCGCAACGGCTCCAATATCGATCCAGTTGCTACCATCGAGTGAGTATTGCCAGGTTCCGTTGCCACTGCTAAGCGATGTTACAGCTATGCCTTCCAGTGCGCCACTGTCGACATCAGTGATGCGGTTGCCGCCGGACGAGGCCAGCATCGAGGCAACCGTTTGACCCGGATTAGTGGTCTGATCTTCGTTAACCGTGGCCAAGACCATATCGCCACTGTTGTCTAGCTCGGGTGCATCGTTGACCGCAGTTACGGTTATCGAGGCAAACTCTGTAGCCGTGCTGAACGCTGTTGTTCCACCGTGGACGGTTGAGTCCACTTTGCTTCCCACGCTGCCTGCAGTTTGATCCCAAGCCCGGAAGGTGAAGTCTGCGGTGGTGCTGTTCTGACCGTTTGGTACAAAACGCACATAGTCGCTGCTACGTAGAAGCAGAGCAGAGTTATCGGCTACCGTGCCGACGTCGAGCCAGTTGGTGCCATCGAGCGAATATTGCCAAGAACCGTTGCCGCTGTTGAGCGAAGTAATTGCGATGCCTTCAACTGCGCTGACATCGACATCCGTTATACGGTCAGCACCCGAGGAGGCGATGATGGATGCCACCGTCTGGCCCAAGTTACTTGTTTGGTCTTCTGTGATAGCGCTGAGCGTGGTGACACCCGAAGAGTCGAGGACTGGCGCGTCGTTCACAGGCGTGATGTGAACTTCTACTGCACCCAAGGAAACATCGCCACTCCCTCCGCTACCCGTGTTACCGTTATCATTGACGATCACATACAGTATGTCAGCAGTCGTTCCATTCAAGTTGAGCGTTGGATGTTGGTAGCGCAAATTGCTGGCGACATTCAGATACGCATTTAAGTCATTCAACGTCCCGGTTAGTTCGATGTAGTCCGAACCACTGCCCGAAATGGATACTCCTACGGCACTCGCAGCCGTTAGATGTCCCCCGATGTCGGAGGAGAGCTTGAGAGTCAGTAGTCCTCCGTTGGCGTCGATATCGCTCAGGTCAATCGACGATAAGTCGACATTGCTTAACACGTCTTCCAAGACTGTGACGCTGGCTGGCAGGCTACCGGAATTGAAGGGAGCATCATTGACAGCGGACACCGAAATTGACGCGGTTTCAGATTCAATGCTAAAGGCGGTCACACCACCGCCTGCGGACGAGTCTACTTTGTTACCTGCACTGCCGGAGCTTTGGTCCCAAGCGCGAAAGGTAAACTCACCAGTAGTGGCGTTCTGTTCGTTGGGCACAAATCGCACATAGTCGGTACTGCGTAACAGCAAAGACGAACTATCGGCCACCGCCCCAATGTCGAGCCAGTTGGTACCATCCAGCGAGTATTGCCAGGTTCCATTGCCACTGCTAAGCGACGTGATGGCGATGCCTTCAACTGCTCCGCTGTCCACATCGGTAAGGTGATCACCACCGGCCGAAGCCAGGATCGAGGCGACCGTTTGGCCCGCATTGGTCGTTTGATCCTCCGTGATCGTCGTCAGAGTCATATTGCCGCTATTGTCTAGCTCTGGCGCGTCATTTACGGCAGATACAGTTATCGAAGCGACTTCGGTGGCCGTACTGAAGGCTGTGGTACCACCGCTGGCGGACGAATCAACTTTGCTACCGACACTCCCCGCGGATTGATCCCAGGCGCGAAACGTGAAGTCACCCGACGTTGCATTTTGCCCGTTAGGCACAAAACGCACGTAATCGCTGCTTCGCAGAAGCAGGGCGGAGTTATTTGCTACTGTCCCGAAGTTGATCCAGGTCGAGCCATCGAGTGAGTATTGCCAGGTTCCATTACCACCATTGAGTGACGTGATGGCGATACCTTCGACCGCACCACTATCGATATCGGTAATGCGATCGCCACCCGACGAAGCGATGATGGAGGCCACAGTTTGCCCTGAGTTACCTGTTTGATCCTCGGTTATCGTGGCCAAGGTCAAATTGCCGCTGTTATCCAGTTCCGGGGCATCGTTCTGACCGGTGATATGGATGACGACGGAAGCTGTGTCGGTGTTGCCGGCGCCATCTGAAACGGTGTAGGTAAAAGTATCAGTCGCAGTTTGTCCACTGGCTAGCGATTCAAATGCCGTGCTACCGTCATAAGTGTAGCTGCCATCGGCCTGTAAGGTAATGATCGCGCCTGAGGGAAGCGTAAACGCAGCGCCAATCGCTGCGCTATTACCATTAACATGTGTAATCGTCACCGAGTCGTTGTCGAGATCGCGGTCGTTTGCCAGTAAGCCATCGCCTGCGGCGACAGTTAGCATGTCGTCTTCGTTGGTTGAGTAGCCCACGCGGCCGGGTTCTTGGCTGGCAACTCCTCCGCCCAGCAATCCGTGATTGCCATAGCCACTTAAGTCGGTGACTGTTGCCCCGCTGCCGCTGAACGAATAGTAGGCGACCAGACCCGTACTAGGTCCCGACGGTGGATTGCGCAGCGTGTCGTTAATTTCAGTCTGCGTGCGCACGGTGTTCCAGATACGGACCTCATCAATGGCGCCGTCAAAGTATTTGCCCGATGGCAGGTTCATGCGACCGCCGATGTACAAGTCGTTCATTCCGACATAGGCATCACCAATCAGGCCTGAGCCAGCGAACACGTCAACGATCTCGCCATTGACATAGGTCGTGACCGTGCCATTGTCATAGGTAACAGCGACGTGCGTCCACTGTCCCGTCGCGATGGTATAGCCGGTGTTGTGCCAGTTCCAGCCTGGTGAACTGTTGGCGAACGCCCATCGCAGGGTGCCATCAGGATGAATGGCTAGTTCGTATTCGCCTTCTTTATTGATGATCATCTGATTGACGTTGGCCGACGGGTCGGCCCGAAACCACGCTTCCATGGTCATCGTGTCGGACATCGTCAGACTAGCGCTGTTGGCAATCGTAACTTGATCATTCAGGCCGTCAAATTCGACGTACCCATCGTCGTTCTGAGCCAGCACAGGACCATTGACGGCTAGTTGCGTGGCAAATTCGGAGGTCTCGTTGGTCGTCGTATCGGTAGCCGTGGCAGTAATCAGATGATCAGCATCTACATGATTGGCTAACGTCGAGTCGATGGTTGCATTGCCGTTGGCATCTGTCGTTATAGTAGCTGAGCCCAGATAGACCTGGCCCTGCCCTGCTCCGCTGGCATACGAGAAACTCGACGAGAAGAACTCAATGCGATACGTTCGATTGGCAGCCGAATTGAAACTGCCAGTGACACGTATTTGGCTGCCGTCGCTTACCGCTGTGCTGAGCACGGGGAAGTTTTGCAACGAATTGCCACCAACGTCGATATCGTCGGCATCATTGGCTGTGACATACGGAGCGGTGCCGAAGGATGTATTCTCTCCCGAGGCCAGCAGGTCGATGCCCAGGCTGCCACTGGCCGCTGCGCCCTGTCTGGAGAGGATTGTGCCATTGCCGTAGATCGAGTTCTGAGAGAATTCGATAGACTGTGCGCCGTCGTTAACTGTTATGCCTGCTCCATAGTTATTGGCAATAATATTTTGACTGATGGTGACTGCATATGTGCCACTTCGAATAGCGATGGCATCATACTGCACGTGCGGTCCAGTAATTGGGCCGACACCATTGCCTACGATCGTATTGTCGAGAATGGAGATATTGTTGGCTGAACCCGAGAGAATGATCGCCTGGGTGGATGAACCCGAGATGAAATTCCCTTGGATCGTAATGCCAGTGGATCCGTTCAATGCAATGGCATCGCCATTGCTGTAGTTGTAGCCACTATCGATGAAGTGATTGCCAGCAATGAGCCAACCATCCGTATTCAATGAGCCGTAGAACCCCGTGGCTTGTGAGTACGCGAGGATGTTGTTAGTCAGCACACCATTGTCTGCTCCCAGCGATTGAACATTTTGAAGGTTGTTCAATGACGCACCGGGGTCGACAATTGATGTTGGACCAGTTCCAAATACGTTATGTTGAATCAGAGCATTTTCGAATCCACCGTTGAGCAAGATCGCTGACGTGCTTGAGAAACCGACCATGGAGAAGCCTTGAATTGTCACATCGTCGGCCGAAACGGTTAGTCCTGTAAATCCACTGCTCCCAACGATGGCAATCTCCGGTCGCTCCACCAATGTCAGCGATTGTGAGTTAGTGCCGACATATTCGATGTCGCCCAGCATTCCTGGATTGACGTTTCCACCAAACGCAGTTTGGCTCATACCATCCAAGATGACCGCTTCTGTGATGGCAGGCAGAGAAGCGGTTAGTGAGATTTGCCAGTAGGCATCGACGCCGGCCGTGCCAGTGAAGCCTGCTTCGGTGTTGAGCAGCTGAAAGGTGATGGTGTCCGTGCCGAGAGAATTGTTGGCAGCGATTATGGCTTCACGGAGCGATATCTTACCGTCAGTGCCGCCTTGAACTGCATATAACTGTTCAATCGTGTAGGCAACTCCCAAACCCGAATCGTCCGTGTCGGAGGTGGTCGTCACCGCCAAGAGAGTGCTCTGGATATCCACCACGGTGATGGTGAGTGTTTGCGTATCCGTATGAACGCCATCGTTCACTTGGACCAGCACTTCATAGATATTGTCGGAGTTGGCGTCAGCTGGCAACTCGTAGTCCGGTGGAGTTACAAAACTTACAACACCTGCGATATCAATTTGGAAGAGGGCTGCGTCGGCGCCGCCGGCGATGCTGTACGTGAACGTGTCGCCTGGCAGATCACCATCGGTTATGGTCAGGTTAGTTACATGCGTGAGAGTCTCGCTGATGCTGACCGCTGCTGTGGGCCCGCCGCCATCACTGGTGATTACCACTGCCTGGTCGTTGACAGGCGTGACCGAGATATTGAACGTACCTGTGGAAGTCGTCCCCGACCCGTCATCGACCGTAAAGGCAAAACTTTCGATGAAGGACTCAGCGCCGTTATGATCGTAAACGATAAGGCCGGCGTTTAAGTCGGCTTGAGTAAACGTACCGGAGGCCCCTAGCGCAACGCCGCTGCGGCGCAGTGTGCCAGTGGTGGTCGCCGATGTCAGAGTATACGTTAGCTGCGACGCAGAGTGATCCACATCTGTCGTCAGTAACATAGCGCTGGTAATGACGTTGCTCGTCGAATTTTCAGCGACTGTGATGCCAAGGTTCGTCGCCAAGACTTGTTCGTCGTTTACTTCTGTGACGGTTATGGAAGCTGTCTCGGTGGCCGTACTAAAAGCGGTGGATCCGCCACCGGATGCGGTGTCTTGCTTGGTACCGGCGGTGCCTGACGTTTGATCCCAAGCTCGGAAAGTGAAATCGGCGGAGGTGCCCGAGTTGGCGTTGGGCACAAAGCGAACTAAGTCACTACTTCGCAACAACAGAGCTGACGAAGTCGACACACTACCTACATCATTCCAGTTGGTGCCAGCGTTGGTTGAATACTGCCAGGTGCCGTTTCCACTGTTGAGCGATGTGATGGCGATACCCTCTTGTGCGCCGCTATCCACGTCGGTGATGCGGTTTCCACCGGCACTTGCGATAACAGAAGCAATCGATTGGCCTGAGTTATTGGTCGCGTCTTCGGTAATGGTAGTGAGGGTCATCGATCCGGAATTATCCAATACCGGCGCGTCGTTAACCGAAAAAATTGAGGTGGACGCAGTGGCTGTACTGGTGCTGAAAGCCGTAGTACCGCCCCCGACGCCTGGGTTGACATACGACGGGCTTCCGGTGGATGAGGCACTGCCCGTGGATTGGTCCCAAGCGCGAAATTGGATGGTGGGCGACTCACCATTCATGTTGTCGCCCACATAACGTAACCACGATGTGCTGCTCAGCAGCAAAGCACTACTGCTGTTGACCGTGCCGAGATCAGTCCAGTTGGAGAGGTCGGTTGAGAATTGCCAGGTACCGTTACCGGTGGTACCGACAATTGCCATCCCTCGTACGGCACTCGTGTCAACGTCGTTCCAGCCGACAGAGTTAACTACGCCGCTGACACCAAATCCAGCCGATGCACCATCCTCGGAGTACGATGCACCCATACCGACCGTAGCGCCTCCTGTAATCGTCGGCGCATCATTCACTGAGCTCACGTCGACCGTAATGGTGTTGCTAACTGTACTGAAGGCAGAGCTGCCGCCTGTGGAGGTAGCGTCGACTTTAGTACCAGCTGAGCCGGCGCTCTGATCCCAAGCTCTGTAGTTTACAAACGTCACCCCGCCGTTGGCGTTATCGGGGGTGAATCGCAATTGGTCGGAATCTCGTAGTAGCAAGGCGCTGCTGGACGAGACTGATCCAACGGCGGTCCACGTGGAACCTCCGTTCGTACTATATTCAAGCAATCCCCCAGCACCACTTAGACCAACAATGGCGATACCTTCAACGGCGCCCGCGTCGACATCGGTAACGCTGCTGCTGAGCAAAGCAGACACCACTGCAGTATAGGGCGCTGCATCTTCCGACATTGACATTGTTGGGGTTGCAGTAGTCATCACCGGCGCATCGTTAACGGCGTTGACCTGCAAGTTTGCGGTGTCGGTGGCAGTGGAAAAGGCGGTAGTTCCACCATTGGTAGTCGTGTTGGCTAGTGCACCGTTGCTGCCCGTAGCGCGATCCCAAGCGCGAAAGGTGATCGCATTGGTGATCGTACCGTTGTAGTTTGAATTTGATTGAAAATAGAGGCGAGTGTTTCCATCGGCAGCGAGAAGTCGCGCGCTGGTAGTACTGACAGCACCCAGCGAGATCCAGTTCGACCCTCCGTCGATACTGTACCACCAGGTGCCGTTGCTCGTGTCAGCGGCGGTGATGGCTACGCCTACTTGCGAACCGCTGCTATCTGTGACGTTGTCGAGCTGACCGGCTGGCGTGGAAAGATCTACCAAGCTGGAGATCAGCGTGCCTACGGCGCCAGCTGGTGCTCCGCTGTCTTCGTTTTGAGTTGTTAAGACGGGGCTCTTAGAATTGTCTAAAACGGGAGCAACGTTGAGCTCGAATGACCCAATGTCTGGCGCCCCATCGCGGATGACACCGCGGATATCGGTGGATGGAGCCCCGCTTGGATTGCCGCCCCCTTGAGCTAACCCGCCGCCGCTTATTACATACACGTAGTGGCCAGAATCAGCGTCCAGGGTTAGTGCAGGTATAGTTAGTGTGCCCGAATAGTCGCTGCCAGCCAGCGAGAAGCCGGAGTAAGACTCGATGATGTTGTAACCGCCTGACGTGATGGCCCCGTGGACATCGTCTCCTCCATACAGACTCGAGTTGTCAGCCACGACTGAGCTACCAAGAGTTACTGTGCCACCGGATCGGTAGATGCCGCCGCCATTGCCCCAATCGCTGGTGTTGTCGCCGATAGTACTGAAATTGATATTGACGGTACCGCCGGTAACTCGAATCGCACCGCCATCGTAAGTGGCAGAATTGTTGGAAATCGTAGCATTTACAATCGTCGTCGTTCCTCCCACGACATTGATTGCGCCACCACTGTTGGCATTGCTATTGAGGATGGAAACACGACTGAGCGAAGTTGTACCTGACGAGTAAATCGTGCCGCCTTCATTGCTACCCACAGCGTTGGAGTCAAAAACAACGTTCGTAGCTGTCAGCGATCCAAGATTGTAAACAGCGCCACCTGGATAGTTACCACCGCTGCCGCCTGTCAGGGTGAGTGTGTCGAGAGCTAGAGTTCCGCCTGCGGTTACTTCGAATACGCGGTCAGACATGCCACTAGCTTGAATAATGGTCAATCCGACTCCACTACCGCTGATGGTGATATTGGTTGTAATGTCGAGATCGCCGGTTGCTGCTGCCCCTTCACCATCGCCTGAGATAGAAAGATTGTAAGTCCCAGCGCCCAGGATGATTGTGTCTGACCCAGCCGTGTTATTGGCTGCGATGATTGCTTCACGCAACGAGATACCGGTCCCACCGGGACTCGATTGCAGGTTCGAAATACTGCTAGTGTTGCCGTTGTTCTCATCTGACGTAGTCGTCACCGTGATTGTCGCTAGTGTGCTGTTCCAGGACTCCTGTAAAGAATCGGATGCAAAAATTTCAGTTTCGATTGACCCCGATGCATATTCGAGTTGCCAGTCGCCACCCAACGCAGCGGCGCCAGTGAGATTGTCACTGGCAGCGACATCCGCGCCGGTTGTGAGCGCCAATAACTCGATCAGCTGCTGACCTTGCTGGGATGAAGCTACATCGCAACCGTAAATGAGGATGTCAGCATCGGCGCCCAGAGCCATGCCCCAACGACGCAAGGTCTCTGTATTCTGCCACAGACTGGTTTCGTCCAGCCAACCGTTGCCAAGTTGGATCGCTGCATCAGATCCGTGCGAAACCAGGTGGATTGCATCCAGATCCGCATACTGTAACAAAAGCTCGTCGAGTTGCTCAAAGCCGCTGCGACTATTGTCAAGTACCACATACTCGTAGTTGATCCCTGGGTTGGATTCTAGACTGTTGAGTATGCTATCGAAATCATCTAGCCCACTTTGAAGGACGACCAGTTCGCGACGCTCAGGGGGCGTGTTTTGGTCCGTGTCATCGCTTTGGTCAACTTCATCGAGTGGCTGCTGGATCGGCGAGTTGCTGATCGATGGCGACAGGTCAAGTGGGGCTGAGAGCGTGTCCTGATTTAACTCCGCTTCCACCAGAGCCAGAAGCGAATCGACTTCGGCCTGCGAGATTTGTATATCCGCAAAGCCTGCCGTGCCATCAAGATCAATGGGCATGGCGGTCGCGGAATAGAGCAGACGATCTTCGAGCCAACAGGCTTCGATTTGAATGGTACTCGGTGTCGCTGATCGTCCCAACACCTTTTGGGTTAAGTCGCGCAGACCTTCAAAGTACTTTCTAATCATCCGACCCCTCAACTCAACACATATGCATCCGGGCAGTGTCTGCGCCTGGTAGTCGGGCTGCGGCAGGACCACCAGTGATTGGCTGGCGCAGTATGTCGGGCTGAGGGAATCCCGGTCGAGTGATGCTGTATTCGCTTGGCAGCAATAATTCAGCAGTGCGCACACGTCGACGCAAAAAGATAGACGACGAATAGAGAACTAGCAAATTGATCGTATATCGAAATATCTGACGACTTGGACGAGCTGACCAATTAGTCAACTTGTAACATTTGTGTCACCTCCACCGGCGAAGCTGGGGGAGGTCGCAGACGAGGCGTTAGCCTTCGTCTGCGGGAGGGGGCACTGCGCTAGGCAAGACTTCTGCGCTACTAATTACCTCCACTGCCAAGACCCCTCCCGAATCTCGCAAAGCCTCGATTCGACCTCCCCATGCTGCGCATGGAGAGGTGACCGTCACCTCCACCGGCGAAGCTGGGGGAGGTCGCAGACGAGGCGTTCAGCCTTCGTCTGCGTGAGTGGGCACTGCGCTAGGCAAGACTTCTGCTGTAGCCGAAGTCGCCAGACTTTGGACGCATCACCACTCAACGTCCAATCTCTGGCGAGATCGGCTACACGCCCAGACCCCTCCCGAATCTCGCAAAGCCTCGATTCGACCTCCCCATGCTGCGCTTGGAGAGGTGACCGTCACCTCCACCGGCGAAGCTGGGGGAGCGACCGTCTAGTTGGTAGTCAAGGAAGAATCTTAAATTTCTTCCTTCGCTTGGGCATCTTGGGGGCCAGCCCCCAAACCCCCGGGATTTTTCAAGGCATGGCGCCGGTAACTCAATGTTTGATTTCCTACAGGCGCAGCATTACTATGAACTGTGCTAAGTGAAACATAGCAAAGCTCTGCGGGGACGCAACTTTGTAAGGGATAACTTAGTCGCCGGTGAGTCAATGACCCGCCGAGCACGTAGCGCCCGTGGCCAGGCTGGCGACAGCTTGGTCACGTGCCTTCTTCTCGGGGTCCCACATCGTTTGCGTACGTACCATCTCGTGAAGGATCAGGAGCAGCTTTCGCATGCTCGCGATCAACGCCAGCTTCTTCGGTTTTCCTCGGCTTAATAACCTCGAATAGAATTTCTCGACCACTGGATTCTTTTTGGTTGCCACTAAGGCCGCCATGTATAGTGTACGACGCACCGTTGATCGACCTCCGCGAATGCGTCTCTTGCCATCGCTCTGACCGGTTTGGTTGGCCATCGGAGCTACACCAACAAGCTTGGAAATTTCCGTACGAGAGATTTTTCCAAGTTCAGGAAGTTCAGCACACAGAGTGACTGTCGTGATGAGACCCACGCCTGGCGCGCTGGAGATGATCCTTACGTTAGGTGTCTCTTTGCTCATCTCCTTGGCTTGCTCCTTGAGCTGCTCGTTCAGAGCTTTTAGCTGGTTTTTCAGCATTTTCAAGCTCTCTTCAACGAATTGCTTGACCGTCTCATCCTCAAAACGCAAGCGATTCTTCTCTTGGTTGATCATCGTCATGACCTGTACTCGACGACGCGTAAGCGACCGAAGCTTCTTCTCTCGCTCGGTAAGCGGCTTGGTCAAATGGACTTTGACCTGCTCACCAAAATGCCGAATTACTTTGGCATCAATGGTATCCGTCTTTTCTAGATACCCGTGTGCCTTGGCGTAGTAGTGAGTCTTGCGCGGGTTGACCACTGACACGTTGACCTTCGCCTCGTGTAGCAGGTCAACCATGATATTCTCATAACCAC
This sequence comes from Rania fehmarnensis, assembly GCF_056494185.1. Taxonomy (NCBI): domain Bacteria; kingdom Pseudomonadati; phylum Planctomycetota; class Planctomycetia; order Pirellulales; family Pirellulaceae; genus Rania; species Rania fehmarnensis. The sequence continues at coordinate 4,745,409 of NZ_CM151398.1, read as the reverse complement.
CGCTGCTCTCGCAAACCACAAGTGTCTTTTCAGGCTCTTGGATGCGCTCGATCAACTTGCCAATGGACGAGACCGTGTTGCTAATCGTTGAAGGCAGCTTGCCCTGGGAATCGGAAATGTCTAGCTTCTTGGAAGCTACATCAATGCCGATCACGCGATCATATGTTGTCATTGTAAACTCCTACCTAGTAAATTCAGGCTTCCTCGCACTTGGCGAAGAGCACTCAGCGACCGTTCGGATAGAAAACAATCAGCTGCCCGACTTCGCTCCCCCACGAGCTACAAATGTGTACATTCGTTCGGGGTCGATAAACTGTCTGGGTAGCTGAGTCCGACACCGTTGCAACGACGTCGAACATGAACATCTTAGTTGGCCGCTATATACTAGGTCGCAGACGCGGCGTTCAGCCTTCGTCTGCGGGAGGGGGCACTGCGCTAGGCAAGACTTCTGCTGTAGCCGAAGTCGCCAGACTTTGGACGCATCACCACTCAACGTCCAATCTCTGGCGAGATCGGCTACACGCCCAGACCCCTCCCGAATCTCGCTGCGGCTCGATTCGACCTCCCCAAGGCGAATCCTTGGAGAGGTGACCGTCACCTATAATGCCAAGACCCTTTCCGAGTTTTGTTACACTCGATTCGACCGCCTATGGTGCGCCCGGAGAAATGCAAATTACCAATACCAGCGGCACTTGTTATCGACCAGACATTGACGGGCTACGTGGTCTGGCGGTGATAAGTGTTATGGTTTACCACGCCGGATTTGGACTGCGAGGTGGGTTTGTTGGTGTCGATATTTTCTTCGTGATCTCGGGTTACCTCATCACACAAATCATCGCTCAGGATTTGTTAACCGGCCGATTTAGTTTAAGCCATTTTTGGGAGCGACGCCTGCGGCGCATCTTACCTGCCGTGCTGGTAATGATGACGATCGTACTGGGGGCAGGCCACTATCTGTTGCTGCCTGATGACTATCGCGAGCTAGCGCAAGCGACACTGGCTCAGCTCCTTTGCAGTGGCAACATCTTCTATTGGTTACAGACGGGGTACTTTGCAGCTCCGGCTGACGTCAAACCGCTGCTGCATGTCTGGTCGTTGGCCGTGGAAGAACAATTCTACTTGCTCCTTCCGTTGCTTATGCAATTTGTTTTTTGCCGCGCTCGCAGATATCTAGTTCCTGTAGTGGCGATTCTTGCAGCTTGTTCGTTTATTGCTTGTGCCTTCGTTACACCGCGCTATCCGAGTGCCGCGTTTTACTTATTGCCAACGCGTGCCTGGGAATTGCTGGTTGGTAGCTTAATTGCATTGACGCCGGCACCATCAATCAGAGCGAGGCTACATTGCTCTGTCCCGCAACTGTTGGCACTGCTTGGTATGACTGGGCTGGTAAGTTCTCTACTATTATTCAAAGCCGATAGCTCGTTTCCAGGCGTAAAGGCGACTATACCGGTATGCAGCACAGCTCTGCTGATCCACCTGCATCGAACCTATGATACCTGGCCGCGAAGTTGGTTGGCGCATCGGTGGCTGGTGGCTATTGGGTTGGTTTCTTATTCGCTGTACTTATGGCACTGGCCGCTGATGGCCATGACGCGTTACCTGTTGGCTCCGACTCCGCCGATCGTGATGGTAATTCCTTTCGTTGCCAGTTTTCCCATCGCTTTCATATCGTGGAAATTTGTGGAGCAGCCTGTGCGGCGGCGCACGAACTGGATGGGCAGCGTGCTTTATCGCAGAGCGGCTGCAGCAGCGATGTTACCGTGCATGGTTTCGCTATGTGTTTGGTCGGGCCAAGGCTGGCCATCGCGTCTGGCCAGAGCAATGCCTCTACCCGAATTACCGCAAACGCTGGCCGATCGCTACTTTACCAGCGAAGTGGATTTTGTAGTGGAACAGTTGCCACACTTGGGTGCATCCCAAGCGGAGCCATCGTTTTTGTTATGGGGCGACAGTCATGCTCAAGCGCTCGCACCACTGATTGACGAAGTCGCGCGCGAGATGGGCCTGGCGGGCCGAATGGTTTCACGAGGAGGAACGCCGTCACTAATCAACACCTGGCGACAAAACTCAACGGACCAGGAAAAAGCAGACGCCCTGCGTTGGAATAGGAATGTGCTCTCTGAAATCAACTCACGTCCATGGCGGGCGATCCTTGTTGTCGTTGCCTGGCAGACTTATATAGGCGAGGCTGGTTTAGCGGACGCAGAGAGCCAGTCGAATTCCCTAGCGGTGCTTACGCGGCAGCTGACCCAGACGGCCCGTTCGATTCAGCTCAAGGCGCCCGTTTTTTGGATCCGTCCGCCACCTTGCCAAAATAGTGATCTAGCTGCGGCTATTCGCAAACACGCGCTGCACACTTGGATGGCTGAGCCTGGCAATGGACTCAATCGCCAGGATTTCGAGACACAAACCTCTGGGTTCACCCGTATATTCAAAGAGTTACATAGCACTCAGCACATCTGGGTCGATCCCAGTTCCGAGTTCTTTGACGTTGAAGGTCAGCCACGATTATTCAATGGCCGTGACTTTTGTTACGTTGATGATAATCATGTCTCAATGGCTGGTGCGCGTCTATATTATGGTCAAGCTATTAGACAGATTCTCGAATCGCTAGCCTCGAGCCAAACAACTGACATAAAATGAACTCTAAGCACGTGTCCACGTGCTTATAAGCGAGCTAAAGGAGTAGCCATAAAGATTGAAGCTTACAAACTGTGGATCAATTCAAAAGTACAATGCAGGTACAAGCAAGTCATGCACTCTGATTTTTAGTAAACGCATGGTTAAGTAGCTTTTTCAGGGTTGTAGTACGCTAGAATACTACTTCAGCTTTGGCTACTCCGCTGTTCAAACCAGTAGGCGACGATGAACTGGTGCGGCATCTCGTGCTCCCAAATTTCTGTGCAGGAGAATCGTATGCATCGCATATTCGTCTACACCAACTTGGCGCGACCTGGCCTGCATGTATGGCGTGAAGGCACAGCCATCAAACTGTTTCTGCAACCGGTCAGTAGCACTGTGGGCGGGGGCTGGGTGGAGTTTCAATGTCAACTCAGTTCCTCAGTGACGCAACCGGTGCGATTCATGTTGTTCTCGTTCAACGAACGAGGCACGCCGGGAGATTTTGAGAATGACGCCTTCCAGCGAGAAATGCCGCGGTTGACCTCGGGCGAATTTCCGGCGACGGTGTGGTGTGCTGCGGGCAACTCACGCGTGGTATTGAACGATCCGCGCGAGGCAACCCAAACCAAACTGCGCGTGCATTTGATTTCGCAATCGCGTTTTCGACCAAGCAAGATGTTCGTGTGGGATCCGGTTACCGGAGTGGGCCGTCGCATAGAACTATCCAGCCTGGATGAGTTGGGACCAGTATTCGATATCGATCTGGCGGCCCATGAAAAGTCATACTTCAACTTTAAATTCATCGGGCATGACCAAGATAAAAACTTCACGGTCTTCGAGGCAGACCAAGCCAATCGCTGGTTCGTCGCTGACGATGGCCAGGAAATCTGGACTCATAGCGGCACATCGACGGTCGTGCGCAACGTCCCAGCCTCTGCGACACTGACGATTCACTATCGTCAAGAATTCGCGAATAAGGCCCAGCTTCATCTCTGGGCCGATAACGGCGACTATAAAACTGATGTAGACAGCGTCGCTGCGGACGATGGTTGGTTGTCCTTCGAAAGCGAGCTCTTCACACAGTTTCCCTATAGTTGCTTGTTCCGCAATCCAGGTCTGGCGGACGAGTGGGAGAATCGGGAAGCCACGCGTTCCGGCATCGCCATAACAGCCGATACAGAATATTGGACGCTGGAAGGTGACAGTCAGTTGTTCGACACGCGGCCGGAGCCGGATCGAAGGCTCACGCTGACCGTGGCCAACCGGGCGCTCAGCCGACTGGAAGGCGATTTGTTTGCGCATGTGTGGGTGAACCGTGCGCGCGGCCCGCAGGACACGAACGTGGCCGTCTCGGCCAGTGGTGAGGTGACCTTATACGTTTATCCCAACGTGACGACATCTATTAAGTTTCACGACAGCCACGGCCGCTGGGAACGCTTTCGACACGCCATAGAATTGGGTGCTGCTGATGCTGACGTGAAAAAGTATGTAGTTCTGGATCGACCGCCGCTGCTTGCCAGGCTGCCTGCAGCGGACCTGGTGACTGATCCGCCATTTCGCATGCAGCGGCCTGGCGCGTATGTAGAAGGGGACCAAATTCACTTCGTGGTGCATACGCCACATGCTGCCGATGTGAACGTGATCGGAGAGTGGACTGGCTGGCTCCAACAGCCTGTACAGATGCACTCCACGCATGACGGCACATACTGGTGGGGCACAGTCAAGATCTCCGATGTGTTAGACGGATTAAGTGATGGGCGCAGCGACTATCACGGTGTTAAGTACCAGTTTCTATTCAACCAGGTAGAGCGACTGCAGGATCCTGCAGCTGGTTGGGTGGAAGCCTCGCGCACCAACGCTGCGTCACGCCTGGTCAATCACAGTCGGTTTGATTGGCACAATCAGTCTTGGGACCGGCCCACACCCGATTATTACATCATCTATCAACTGCACCCCAGTCGGTTTACCAATCGATTTGACGGCGAGCGACCGCTGCGACGCTTGGCTAGAGAAATTTCTGACAGAGCCGGTTACCTGCGTGACCTGGGCGTAACCGCGATTCAACTGTTGCCGGTTAACGAAGTCAGCAGCAATAACTCGTGGGGCTATGACCCGGCCTACTTTTACGCAGTCGAGAACAATTATTGTGGTCCGGATGGCCCCGATGATTTGAAGCATCTGGTTTACACCTGCCATCAGCACGGTCTGGCTGTAATCTTGGATGTCGTATTCAATCATGCAGGCGGTGACAATATTCTTTGGGATGTGGCACGCGACAGCTTCTTTGATGGAGACACGCAGTGGGGCGCACTGATCAACTTTGATCATCCGCAGTGCGTTCATTTCTTTGCGCAGAATCTGGTCTATTTGGCCAATGAATTTCGCATCGATGCCTTCAGGCTCGATCATACGGCAACGATTGTGCATTCGTCGGCCTGGGATGCGTGGAGCGGATCGGTGCGTCACTTGGGTTCGGGCGGTGGCTGGGAGTTTCTACACGGGCTGCGCCGCGCGGTGCAATCTCAAGTCAGCGGCCATTGCCTACTGATGGCTGAGCATCTGCCCAACGAATGGAGCATGACAAATCATGGCGGACCGATGGACACTCAATGGGGCGACGATTTTCATGATCGCTTGATTGACGCTTGCCGCCGACAGTTTGGCATGTCGCGATTGGCAGATGCATTGAAGCTGACTCACACCGTGTGCGACGATTGGTACAAGCTAGTCAATTATCCGGAGAGCCACGATGAAGTGGGCAACGTGCGCGATCGAGTGGCCTACGTAGCTGGATATGGTCAAGGATGGCGCATGTCCAAGGTGGCAGCGGCTGCAACGCTACTCTCACGCGGTATACCGCTGTTCTTTATGGGCGCAGAGTCGGGTGAGGACAAGCAGTTTCAATTTGGGAGCGCCGAGACTCTGAACATTGATGAATACTTGGCCAACGAAGATCGAAGTCGAATTCGCAACTGGTGGCGAGAATTAGCCCGTTTGCATCGCGACCCCAACATTCAAGGCCCCTCCCCGCTGGATGTGCGGTTTGCTGGTGACCAACTTTTGGCCTTTGCGCGTGGACAACACAACGAATACTTTGTCGTATTGAACTTTGGTGGTTGGTCGGGCCACATGAATTTGGCTCAGATGAAACTACCGTGGGGCGATTATCGCGAGCTGTGGAATTCAACCTGGCCTGCCTTTTCAATCGCAGCGGAAGATGAAGGTGAACATACCAACGGCGGCCGCGACTCACGGCTCAATGGCGGCGACTGGTTGCACATACCGGACTATGGAGTCGTTGTGCTACAACGCGTATAGATCACTGTGAGTGTGCCTTAAATTAGTGCATAATCCCGCGGACAGCTGGACTGGCATAACTTTAGCGGCGACGGAAAGCGACATTGAAACCTACTTGCCGAAAATCATCTGTCCCAAGAGTAATTTCAAGGGCAAGAGTAGATCGATTCAGCTTCTTGGAAATGGGAATTTGTAGTGCTGAGCGACTCCATCCAGTGGTACATGTTGATTGGTGTACTGCTCGTCTTTGTAAGTGCGTTGGAACCGCTCCTGAAGAATTCATGGCTAGCGCCTGTGCATCTGCAGTTGTTGGGCGGGCTCGTGGCTGGTCCATGGTGCTTGGATTTGGTCGATATCGATTTAATTGCGCACGCGCCCGTGTTGGAGATTGCCAGCGAAATTGCGGTGATCATCTCGCTATATGCGACTGGTATAAAGATGCGGATCCCATTGCGCAGCGGACGCTGGAAGGCACCCATCGTACTGGCAACTGTTACTATGGCGCTAACGATTGGAAGCGTAGCCCTGTTTGCCAGTCAGCTGCTAGGCCTGCCACTGCCGCTGGCCCTACTGCTCGGTGCCGTTCTGGCGCCCACGGATCCGGTTTTGGCAGATAAGATTCAGGTCCACGATGCCAGTGATGGCGATCGTTTGCGTCAGAGCTTGACTGGTGAAGCGGGCTTGAACGATGGAACTGCCTTCCCGTTTGTGCTGCTAGCGATTGGCCTGATCAGTCCTGTTGCACACGAACTTGGATATGCCCTGTGGAAATGGATACTGGTTGACTTGATCTGGAAGATTTGTGGGGGCGTACTGATCGGAGTGGTCGGCGGTCACTTGCTTGGCCGCTGCATGTTATGGTTTCGAAAACTGGGCGAAGGCAAAGGGTCAAGTGAGGAATTGTTGACGATCGGAATGATCGCCATCATCTATGGAAGCGCACTGGTCTTCCATACGTATGCATTTCTGGCAGTTTTTGGAGCGGCCATTAGTCTTCGACGCATCGAGATGAACGCAGATGAATCTTCCGTCGACGCTTCCACCGATTCCCAGATTGACAATCCACCCGCCGCGCTGGTGCAAGAGCAAACAGAAGTTGGTGCGGCCCTCGAGCAGATCGCCAAAGTGTTTTTGGTCTTCGTGATCGGGGCGCTGATACATCGCACCAACCTGGCCGACTGGCGGATCTGGGTATTCGCTTGCGTGCTGATCACGGCGATCCGACCTATTTGCGTTTTAACATCCTTGCACGTTCGATCGGTTAGCCTAACGCAGCGAGCGCTGATCGCCTGGTTTGGCATCCGTGGCATTGGTACGCTATATTACCTGTCTCACGCTGTTAATTTGGGCGTTGCTGACGAACATTCGGCGGACCTGGCGATAATTGCCGATTGCTGTGTAATCACAATTGTGCTGAGTATTCTTCTTCATGGAACCACGGACAAGCCAATGATGAAAAGGTATCACCATCATCAGGGGCGCCAACATGTCTAAGCACGTGGACGCGTCCACGTGCTCAGTTGCTTCCATTTCACGCCCGCTTTAAGTGATCGGCTTATGCATGCTGGTCGGCATGTCGGCCTTCGGCGAATTCCTCGATCGCTTTATCGCAAAACGCTGGCAGGTCGTCCGGGCTGCGACTGGTGACTAAACCGTTATCGCAGACGCATTCTTCGTCGACCCACTGAGCGCCAGCGTTCGTCAGGTCGGTTTTGACACTGGGCCAGCTGGTTAACTGGCGGCCCTGCACTACACCGGCTTCGACCAGCATCCATGGACCATGGCAAATGGCGGCGACTGGCTTTTGTTGTTTGAAGAAGTCACGCACAAAGTCGACCGCTTCTTCATTTACACGAAGGGCGTCCGGATTGAAAACACCGCCCGGTAACACCAGGCCATCATAATCTTCTGCTGATACTTGGCTGACCAGTTTGTCCACTCGGAATTCATCGCCAGGCTTGTCGTGATGAACCCCTTGTATCTTGCCTGACTTGACCGATACGAGATGCACTTGCGCACCGGCCGCCTTGATGGCTTCCCACGGTTTGGTCAATTCAACTTGCTCAAAGCCATCGGTCGCGAGAAATGCAATCGTTTTCTCAGATAGGGGTAGCTTGTTCACTTTGATGTCTCCAAACGTTACTTCGATATCGAAAGAGTACGGTGGAAGTACAGCTGAGCTATTTCTGTGCCATGCTTTTGAATGCACTGAAATGTGAACGTGTTGGCAAGAGTTTCCCCGCCAATCAACGGCGGCTTCGATCGCCTTGAAGCTCTCTGCTAGGCAGTTTAATGTTCCAAGCCAGGCCGAGCAGCTCCAAGAGACGAATAACCCAGTAACTCACGTCGATTTGCCACCAACGCAGGCCATGCCGCGCGGAAGTCGGAAACGCATGGTGAGTGTTGTGCCAGCCTTCACCAAGAGCCAGAATGCCGAACAGAAAGTTGTTGCGACTTTGATCGTTGCTCTTATACGGTCGCTGACCCCACAGATGGCACGCCGAGTTGACGCTCCACGTGACATGGTGCACCAGGAAAATGCGTACCAAGCCACCCCAGACAAATCCGGTTATGAATCCAGTCCAAGTGCCTGAAATGAGCCCACCCAAAGTTGCCGGCAAGAGGAGGCTAAGCGTAACCCACAGCGGAAAAAGCCGACTGGCGACCACCAGTGCACGACTAGCTTTTAGGTCTTTGATGTAACGCTCCAGGTCGACCGGTTCGCGGGCAAAGAGCCAACCGACGTGGGCATGCCAGAAGCCTTTTAGCACGCCCAGGATACCGCTACCCTCGTGGTGAGGTGAGTGGGGATCGTTCGGCGTATCTGCGTGAAGGTGGTGCGTCCTATGCCTGGCCACCCAGCGAAAGAGTGGACCCTGAACCGCCATCGAGCCCAGCACTACCCACACAAACTTCATCCAAGTAAAGGTCTCAAAAGACTTATGCACGAACAGTCGATGAAAGCCGACTGTGATCCCCAGGACCGTAATAACATACATACCCAACAGCAGCCACAGATCTGTCCAATGGAATCCCCAACCCCAAACAACGAAGGGCGCAATCAGCACGCCCAGCAACGGCAATAAGATGCCGATAAAGGTGACGATTCGCACAGCTAGCTTGCGAGATTGAAGTCGAGGATTTGGAACCTGCTGCATTGCGTTCACTAATCGGTAGCATTTCGACATAGTCTTCGTTTACGTTTGGAACTCAATCACGCGGATATAGCAATTGCTGCGCCTGCTGCCAACGTTGCCGGAGAATCGAGTGCTATAACACGGCGTTCGTGACAGGCGGATCGCCACCTAGGTAGCTTGGCATCCGACTTGCTTCTAACTGCCGCGGATGGGTTTGCGATTCCGAAGCTATCGGAGTCGGCACTCAGCGATGTCTGTAATTCCTCTGAACACTTAGCAAAGGTAACGCTCATCGGAGTTGGTATTCTGAGTTTGGTTCAGTGGCCAGCCATGCTAGTTACGCTAGCGGCTGCCTGGCTGGTCACCTCGCCTCGCCCTGCGCCGCGGCGTTGGGGCTTTCGCTTATTCATTCTGAGTAATCTGCTGTGGATCGTCTGGGGAATGTTCAGCCAAGCCTACGCCCTCGTGTTCTTACAGGTTGGTTTGTTCCTGATCAATTGGCATGGCACGGAAAATCAGCCGCGTAGCAGTAGTGAGTCGGAATAAGTTGTGCATATTGGCAATCGCACCATTCCTACCTAAGACTTTGTCGGAGTTTGGCCACGATCATGTCACAGTTTTCACTTCAAACTAGTCGTCGACATTTCCTGGCAACCTCGGGCGTAGTGGGGACCGGGTTGGTTTCGGGAGTGCTCAGTCACGCAGCCGACGATCCTCCTCTTGCGCCGCCCGACAAGCAACCGCCTAACCTGGAGTTACCCAAAGTGATCCAACGCAAGGTGGGATGGGCTATCGTGGCTCTGGGCAAGCTGGCTCTTGAAGAAGTGATGCCTGCGTTCGCTCTGGCGAAGTATTCCACACCCGTGGCTTTGGTCAGCGGCCACCCGGATAAGGCCACTCGTGTCGCAGAAGCGTATGGTATTGATCAGAAGAATATCTTCAACTACGACAACTATGAACGCCTGGCAGAGGTCGAAAAAGTAGAGGTGGTCTATATCATCTTGCCCAACAGCATGCATGCCGAATTCACAATTCGCGCACTCAACGTGGGCAAGCACGTTTTGTGCGAAAAGCCCATGGCGGCTTCAATCGAAGAATGCGAGCAGATGATCAGCGCAGCGCAAGCCGCCGATCGCAAGTTGATGATCGCTTACCGCTTGCGTTACGAGCCCTTCAATCAACGTGTCATCGAGCTTTGCCAGAATAAGAAGTTCGGCAAGATTCGGAGCATCATCGCCACCAATGCCCAAGTAGTCAATCCGCCCAACATCCGACTGAGCGCAGAGTTGGCAGGAGGCCCACTGGGCGACATTGGCATCTATTGTCTCAATGCGACCCGTTATATCACGGGTCAGGAACCCATCGAGGTCGAAGCCGACAGTTTCCAACCAGCAGATGATCCGCGCTTCCGAGAAGTACCCGAGAGCGTTTCGTTCAGCCTGCGATATCCGGATGGCGTGTTGGCCCACTGCGGCTGTTGTTTTGGGGCGGCCGAAAGTCGCTACTATCGAATTGAGTGCATCGATGGAGTGATAGAACTGGAGGATGCATTTGCCTATCGCGGCCAGCGTTTGAAAATTCATACCAGCTCCGGTACGCTCGAAGAAGACATCATCCCCGAGAATCACTTCGCTGCTGAAATGGATCACTTCTCGCGCTGCATCCTCGATTCGCGAGAGCCCCGGACACCCGGACAAGAGGGTCTGCAAGACGTCCGACTGATGGTCGCGATCGAAGAGGCAGCACGCAGCGGTCGGCGAGTCCGCGTCTAATATTCTTGCTAAGATAGTTTACATGTAAAGTATCTCCCGTGGTTTCCCGGCCATGCGGGTGAGGCTGTGCGCAGCCACAAAATCCCAAGAGATCTCTCCTGCCTTTTTCCACGAACATGCAGGGGGATTGGGTTAAGGCTGTTGCTTTTCCCTTCTGAACGCCGTTATGCTGATCGTCCCACCGCAGAGTACAGAGCTACTCAACGAGCCACCGGGCTTTCCACTTCCCCTGCGATTTGGACTTCAGCATGAATTCAATAGAGATTGGTCGTGTGTTATGCATCCCACTGGCGGTCGCGTTTTGTCTCATAGAGCTGAGCGTCTGCGATGCTACGCAGCCGCTGGATAATCCGATTTTCGCTGAGGGGGCCAAGCTGGAACGCGTCCATGCGCGGCAGGCCAAACTGAACAGTGGTCTAACAGAGGGACCGGCCGTCGCTCCCGATGGGAGCATCTATTTCACGGACATGCCCTTTGGAGCGGACCAAGGCATGATCTTGCGATACGAACCAAAGTCCCATCAAGTTTCGGTCTTCACCGATCGCTCGGGCAAGTCCAATGGTCTGGCTTTCTTGGCGGATGGATCGATGGTGTCGTGCGATGGAGCCGATGGTGGCGGAAGACGCTTAGTGCGGTGGGACATAAAGACTGGCAAGGATGAAACATTGGCCGACCGCATTGACGGGCGACGATTCAATTCGCCGAACGATCTCTGTGTAGATTTGCAGGGCAACATCTACTTTACTGATCCGCGGTACGGCGGTAATGAGCCACGTGAATTGGAACGAGAGGCCGTTTATCGACTCAGTCCGGCTGGCAAAGTGATCGAGATAACCAGGGAGGTCGAGAAACCAAACGGAATCGTGTTGAGCCCTGATCAGCGAACGTTGTATGTGGGCGACCATAACAATGGTGGCAATCGCTTGAAGCCCACCGATCCTGAACCACGCCGCGGAGCCATGAAAGTCTATGCGTTCCCGCTGAACTCAGATGGACTCGTGGACGGGCCACGCCGCGATTTGGTTGACTTTGGAAAGGAAAACGGTTGCGACGGTATGACTGTCGATTCGCAGGGTAATGTCTATCTCGCGTGCCGCAGTCTTGCCCGCCCAGGTATTATGGTCGTCGATCCGACGGGGCGCGAACTAGCGTTTCTCGAGACAGGACCATCTCATCAAAGCGGTCTCTTTGATGATTGGCGAGGAATTCCAAGTAATGTCGAGTTTGGCACGGGTGCCGACTCACACTCGCTGTATGTCACTATCGACAAGGACTTGTACCGTATTGCGGTGAAGACTCAGGGCTTCCATCCGCACCTGGTGAAGCCATGACGCAAGTCGCCGGCCCACCGATGGGCGAAGGGCTCGATTCACAGACCAAAGAGAACGCCGCGCCGAGACTCCGCGATTTATCATCGCAACAGTGGAAGTCAGGCATTGCTGCTTGGCTTGGGTGGTTATTCGATGGCCTGGACATGCACTTGTACGTCTTGGTCGCTACGCCTTTCGTGGCCGAACTGATTCATGCGACGCGTCCCAATGATCCAGCTGTCGGGTATTACGGATCATGGATTCAGGCATCGTTTTTATTCGGCTGGGCACTGGGTGGCAGTGTGTTTGGGCGCATCGCTGATCGTCTGGGGCGAAGTCGCGCGTTGATGCTCACGATTTTGACGTACGCCATGTTCACGGGGTTGTCGTATTTCGCCCAGACGTGGTGGCAGTTGCTGATCTTTCGGTTTTTGGCCGCCTTGGGCATTGGTGGCGAGTGGGCGGTGGGGGCAGCCTTGATTTCGGAAACGTGGCCTCGAACGTGGCGACCTTGGATGGCAGCCGTGCTCCAGACGGGTGTGAACCTCGGTGTTATGCTGGCAGGCTTGGCTAATTTTCTGTTGGCCGACTATCCCAAACGCACCGTGTTCTTAGTCGGTATCTTGCCCGCGCTGTTGGTACTGTGGATTCGACGCGCAGTGCCGGAACCGGAGGAATGGCACACAGCTCGACGGAACGCCTTTGGATTGCAACCTCAGTTCTTCGATTTGTTTCGCGGCGCAGTCCTGCGGACGACTTTGCTGACGCTGACCGTCTGTACGTTAGCGCTAACGGGACACTGGGCCTTTATGTTCTGGCACTTGCAGCACATCCGCAATCTCGGAGTAACGTTGGGCTGGGACGAAGTCAAGCTGAGTCAGTATGTCAGCCAGATTGTTTGGCTAGTCATGTTATCTTCGATCACTGGGAATTTCGTCGCCGGTTGGCTCGCCCAGTATCTGCGATATCGTCGAACGATCGCGCTGCTGTGTGGATTCTATTTCGTAGCCATGTTCTTGACGTACTTCAACGCACGTGATCCAAATGCGATGTGGTATGGGTTGGCGGCCATTGGCATGTGTCACGGCGTATTCGCTTTATTCACGATGTATTTGCCGCCACTGTTTCCGACCTTGCTGCGAACGACCGGTGCTGGGTTTTGCTATAACATTGGTCGCATTGTAGCTGGGCTGGGGACCGTAGCATTTGGGCTGCTGACAAAGGTCGGCGACTATCGAGTAGCCCTTTTATATGCGGGCTGTCTGTTTGTGCCGGCCGCGATTGTGGCTTGTTATCTACCTGAGCCAGCAGATGAATCGCTGGGGTGAGACGCTACCTTTGTAGAGCTGGCCCTGCCGCGTGGCAAATAACGAACAATCTTTGTAGTAACTACCTGTTGATTCAAGATCTCTCTTCAAGCGAAATGGACCGTTCGGCGTGCTTAGCAATTCACCATCATTGACGCAGGCGGAAACGGTTTGCCGCCAGGCAGGTTATACACCCGACGATCATTGGGCAAAGTTGCCCATCGGCTATACGTGGACCGAAGTCACCGCCATTGCCGTCGATTCACAAGATCGGGTCTTTGTGTTTAATCGCGGCGACCATCCCGTGATTGTCTTTGACTGCCAAGGCAACTTCCTGCGTTCATGGGGAGAAGGCGTTTTTGCTCGACCGCACGGGATTACGATTGGGCCAGACGATATGGTCTACTGCACCGATGACCTCGATCATACGGTCCGAAAATTTACGCCCGACGGTCAGTTGATTATGACCATGGGCACCAGTGGCCAACCATCGAAAACTGGAGCTACGAGTATTGACTTCCGTACTATTGAACGTGCAGGCCCGCCGTTTTACTTCCCCACCAATGTAGCTTTGGGGCCCGAGGGCGACATCTATGTATCCGACGGCTACGGCAACGCGCGGATCCACCGCTTTTCACCGACGGGGCAATTGTTGCAGTCATGGGGGTCGCCTGGCACGGCTCCCGGCGAATTTCGCGTGCCACATGGACTGGCCATCGATGATGATGGAACAGTGATCGTGGCTGATCGCGAGAACAGTCGCTTGCAGTTCTTTTCGCCCACGGGTGAATTTCTGCGACAGTGGCAGGATATCGCTCGTCCATGCCAGGTTGTCCTGGATAAAGCTGGGCGGATCCTTGTCGCTGAGCTGGGATATCGAGCGGGTATGTGGCCGGGGACCTCGCCGCCACGTGCAGATGCAACGGGCGGCCGCATCAGTATCTATAGTTCCGATGGCCAACTGCTCAGTCGATGGGGAGGTGGCGACACACCTTGCGCTGCTGGCGATTTTTTTGCGCCTCACGATCTATGTCTGGATAGTCACGGTGACTTGTACGTTGCCGAAGTCGTGATGTCAGCCGGGGGGAATCGCGGTCTCGTAGCGCCAGATTGCCATACGTTACAGAAATTTCGTTGTATGCATCGAGCGTAATGCAGACGCGTGCGATGATTGCGCAGTCAGCCTTGAATCAGGCGCAGACCAATAGCAACTGAGGGACGATCGATGAAAGCTTGGCGATTCTATGATTTTGGCGACTTTCGCCTGGATGATATTCCCGTACCCGCTGTGCAACCGCGGCATGTATTAGTTGAGCCGTTGTGCGTCCAGCCCAGTGTAACTGAGGCCCAATTGGCTTTTGGTATTCCCACGTTAGCGTACGACCGAGTGAAACGCCGATTACAGGAGGAAGCTCCGATTCAATTGTTTGGTCACGAGTTCTGTGCGCGCATCATCGAAGTCGGGCCAGGCGTGGAACGGTTTCGAGTAGGTGACCGCATAGCAGCCCGGGCCAAGCTGCCTTGCGAAAGCTGCCCGCTGTGTTTGTCGGAGAGAAGTTTTCTCTGTCGACGCGGTCCGGTAATCGGTTTTGATCAACCCGGGTGCTTCAGCGAAATTGCACTGTTGCCGGAAATCGCGCTGGTCGCTGTTGACGATTGCATCTCGGATAGTCAGGCTGCTTGTCTGCAATCGCTCAGCGATAGTATCGCGGCTGTGGAAACTGCCGGCATTCAAATGGGTGACTCGGTGGTTATCTTTGGACAAGGCACGATGGGGCTGGAGTGCTTGCAAGTTGCCCGCATAAGCGGGGCCGGGCGAATCATCACTGTCGACGTGCGTGAAGAATCCTGCCGGATCTCCAAGGAACTAGGAGCAGATCACGCATTAAACGCCAAGAACTGCGATGTGGTAGCGGCGATTCGAGATTTGACCGAAGGTAACGGCGCCGATATCGCTTTCGAATGCGCAGGGGGGAGTCCCAAGCAGGGCCTGGCCGGTACCACTTCGCTGCGCCAAGCGATCGATGCCGTACGCTCTGGAGGCAAGCTGATCGGCGTATCCTGGTTCGGCGCGCCATTGGAGATGAACATCGACTTGCTGCGTGAACGTAGTCTGCGTTACTTATTCCCCGATATAAGCACCAGGGCCCATCTGGAACATACTGTACGTTTAGTTGCGTCGGGCCGAATACAGCTGGAGTCGACAATCACGCATGTGCTGCAGGGTATCGAATCGGTGCCTCAGGCGTTTGAGATTACCGCCAATAAAGGTAAGTACCAAGCCATCAATCCCGCTCAGGTTGTCATGAAGCAGAGTTCCGCCAGCCAATAGCCTAACCGCAGAAGTCTTGCCTGGTGCAGTGCCCCCTCCCGCAGACGAAGGCTGAACGCCTCGTCTGCGACCTCCCCCGCTGCGCGGTGGAGGTGACAGTGAAGCGACTATCGATAGAAGGGTTGCGCCTTTAGCCAGCGAGCTCCCCACACCGGTAGTGGCTTGCCCTGTTCCAGCGCGCCCAGGTCAGGTGCCTGGCCAGCATAGTCTTCGTTAACTGTGGGAATAACTTCGCCGGCATCGATGGCAGCTGCGCCTGAAGCCAGCTGAAAATCGAGATCCACGGCATGATAGACAGCGTGCCGCTCTTTAGGATTGGGTGGCTGCAGATTGGAAGCGAATACATCGAAGTCGACTTCGATGCCGTGCTGTTCTTGATTGGTCCCTTGGCTAAACTCTTTCAAAGTACCAAAGATCTGCCAGTCACTATTCGTAGGTTCGTAAAACGTTTGACCTGGTTTAGGGCCGAGCCAGGTGTATTGCGCCTGGACACCTTGGTTGGGGCGATAACCGTTG
Source organism: Rania fehmarnensis (assembly GCF_056494185.1). Taxonomy (NCBI): domain Bacteria; kingdom Pseudomonadati; phylum Planctomycetota; class Planctomycetia; order Pirellulales; family Pirellulaceae; genus Rania; species Rania fehmarnensis. The sequence goes on along the minus strand of NZ_CM151398.1, from coordinate 4,729,116 downwards.
TAGTCGCTGCTATAGGCGTCTGTGGCGTTGGCCCAAGTCATAATGCCTCGATCTGGCGTGTCGCGACCGAGAAAGAGGTTATTGCGGTAATGCATATTGGACGTCGGGTCTTTGGCGACTTGTTCACAGATGAGCGTATTGTGATACGCAAACACGCCGGCAGCCTTGGCAGAAAATTTGAACGCTACTCCGCTGGGAACATGGTAAGCGATGTTGCCAATAAAGTAAGCCGGGCCACCAAACACAGGCTGTGAACTGTAACCACCATGAGCCGCATTGACACCGCGATTGTTCAGCACGCGAATATTGTGGACTCCGCCATCGGTTTCCACAAAGTCATCGTTCAGCATGTGCATATCGTTGTTGTAGATATCAATCGCGGAAGCTCGATGGTGCGGATCACCAGGTGGTGTGCCGTAGGTCGACACTCCAATTGCATCATGAAAGTAAGCGATCGAGTTGTGAGCGATCACATGACCGGTACCATAAACTTTCACGGCGTAGTAACTGGTGACCCGATGGGATCCATACGGACCGGCGCTGGCCCACAGCGGTCCCGTCCAGCCGATCAAGCGAAAGCGATCATCGCGCCCCAGGAAGATATTGTCCGCAATGTAAAAGTCACTCGAGCCCGCGAACTCAGTCCACACGCCAAAACCCACGTTTTCAAAGCGACAGTTCTTGACTGTCAAGCCGATCGCGCCCAGCACTTCCTTCTGACCAGCGAAGATGCCTACATCGGTATTGCGGATCGTGATTCCATCAAAGATGTGGTACTGCGAAGCCATGACATCAAAAACGCGATGATTGCCATCGCCATCGAACACGACATCGCCGTCCCCCGCGCTCTTGATCGTTATCGGCTTGTCGGGTGTAGCTTTGATCGTAAGCGGCATGGTGCCATCAAAGGGTGTCATCATGGGGTCGACATAGTTGGTGCGTTCCGATCGATACATACCGGCATGCATTACAATCGTATCGCCTGGTTGAACACGTCGTTCCCAAACCATATTCCAGTCACCCAGTCCCGCTCCATAGTAGGCTTCCATAAGACAGGAATAGTTGGGCTCTTGCTTGGGGCCAACATGATCGATCGGATAGACGTGCAGGGTACGGCCACCACTAAAGGGTTGAGGCTCGGTTCGGGTTTCGACGATAGTTGTGTGTGAGGCTTGTCCTTGGACGCCGTCGGGATCGGTCAGGTTGAAATCGCATTCATACCGCGTACCCGGTTTCAAGTTCAGGATGCTGCCCGCGAACCCATGGGGCACCGTGTATTCAAGATTTTCTCGGCGGCGATATATTTTCTCGCCTCCCATACGAACTAGCGGCAGGGCCTGCCGCCAATCTGTGGCACCCACTTCACGGAACTTGACATCGACCTTCGAATTGCGATTGTCATCTCCTTGGATAGACCATTCGAATCCTAGATGATGCAACGTGGGATGCTCGACGGTAAAAGTGCCCGCAGTTGTCGCGTTCTCGGCCGCTATTGCGGCCAGTGGAGAGATGGCCAAGCTGAAAAAGAGAGAGGCAAGTAATAATCGCATGCGATGTCCGCCTTAAACAAAGCTATTAGATTTGGGGAGCGCTAGTATAGACTCTCCAGGCGGCAGAGTGTCTCCTTTTGCTCCGCAAAAGGTAAGCGGCCTTTCGCGGAGCGTAGGGACGAAGAAGAGAGTACTTGCGTGGTGCCGCTGGCCTTTCGCGGAGCGAAAGGAGACTATCCGCCGGCGATGGCGCCCCAGATGATGAACGGTTCAACTCCGGTTAACACCGCTTTGGGCAGCGGCGTGTCGACTGGTTCATGCGACACGTCTTTGGAACATACAAAGTACCGCAGCAGCGGCCGGCGCTGCTTGGTGACGTGATCGCGTATGGTACCGCGCAGAGTTGGGTAAGCTAACTCAAGGGCATCGATGACCGAAGCATGCGTGGCGGGGGCGTCGATCTGCAACGCAATCTCGCTACCGACCTTCGCTAGTGTCTGCAGATGAAATGGCATGACGACCCGGATGGAGTACCGCGTCATGGCAATGTCTGGACCTCAACGGAAAGTACACGCGGTAAGTCATGGACGATGGCTTTCCAGTGATCGCCGCCGTCGGGCGAGACGTAAACTTGTCCGCCCGTTGTTCCAAAGTAGATGCCGCACTCGTCCAAAGTATCAGTTGCCATGGCATCTCTGAGGATATTTACGTAGCAATTCTCTTGTGGCAAGCCGTTGGTCAGTGGTTCCCAGACCGTGCCACCAGTGCGGCTGCGATACACGCGCAGCTTGCCTTCATGGACATAGTGTTCCGAATCGCTCTTGATCGGCACCACGAAAATTGTTTCGGGTTCACGCGGATGTACTTCGATCGGGAAGCCGAAATCGGTCGGCAAGTTTCCGCTGATGTTTGTCCACAAGTCGCCTGCGTTATCGGTTCGCATAACGTTCCAATGCAACTGCATGAAGACCACGTCGGGGCGCGAAGGGTGCAGGGCCAGCCGATGGACGCAGTGGCCGATTTCCGCTTCCTGGTCGGGAATATACCTTGATTTCAATCCGCGATTGATCGGCTTCCATGTTGTTCCGCCGTCATCGGTTCGAAAGGCTCCGGCAGCCGAGATAGCCACATAAATCCTGTTGGGATTAGTCGGATCTAGCAGAATCGTATGCAGACCCAACCCTCCCGCACCTGGCTGCCACTCCGAGCCGCGTTGAGCGCGGAGACCGGGCAGCTCTTGCCAAGTCTGCGCGCCGTCATCCGAACGAAACAAAGCTGCGTCTTCAACACCCGCATACACGACATCGATATCTGTTAGCGACGGCTCAAGATGCCAAACTCGTTTGAATTCCCAGGGATGCGGTGTACCGTCGTACCACATATGCGTCCCGACATCACCTTCGTACACAAACTTGTTGCTCGCTCCTGGAGGTTGGCCGGTGAATTCCGGTTGTGGCTCACCGCCGGGCTGCTCCCAAGTCTTGCCGCCGTCATTGGATCGCTGAATGACCTGGCCAAACCAATCGCTGCTCTGCGAAGCATAGATCCGGCCTGAGTCAACCGGCGAGCCTTTCATATGGTAAATCGTCCAGCCGGCAAATAGCGGTCCTTCGATGTTCCATTTCTCGCGCTTGCCATCGGCCGACAAAATAAATGCACCCTTGGCCGTGCCAACCAATACCCGTACGCCACTCATCGGATCGCTCCAGTTTTCGAGGTTTACTCACGCTTCAGATTGCTACACAGTGCCAGTGAGTAGTTGTCGATTGACCGGCCAGCAAATCGACAGACAAGTTTTGCATGAATTAGCCGAAAATGGTAGGCGGATTCTTGGGAGTGTTGTGGCTACCTGCCGGCAAGTCGTTTAACCCGTAGCCGCAGGCTAGGCGACCGCAGGCGTGCATCTGGCGGTGGCAAGTGATCGCTTTAAGCACGCAGACGTTCGACGCTAGCAGTGTTGGGTTAGCAGGTGCACCTCGCCTGGCGGCAAATCGTTTAACCCGTAGCCGCAGGCTAGGCGAACGAAGGCGTGCATCTGGCGCTGGCAAGTGATCGTCTTAAGCCAGCAGACGTCCGACGCAAGCAGTGTTTGGTTAGCAGGTGCACCTCGCCTGCCGGCAAGTCGTTTAACCCGTAGCCGCAGGCCGCAGGCTAGGCGAACGAAGGCGTGCATCTGGCGCTGGCAAGTGACCGTCTTAAGCCAGCAGACGTCCGACGCTAGAAGTGTTTGGTTAGCGGGTGCACCTCGCCTGCCGGCAAGTCGTTTAACCCTTGGCCGCAGGCTAGGCGAACGAAGGCGTGCATCTGGCGCTGGCAAGTGATCGTCTTAAGCCAGCAGACGTCCGACGCAAGCAGTGTTTGGTTAGCAGGTGCACCTCGCCTGCCGGCAAGTCGTTTAACCCGTAGCCGCAGGCTAGGCGAACGAAGGCGTGCATCTGGCGCTGGCAAGTGATCGTCTTAAGCCAGCAGAAGTCCGACGCTAGCAGTGTTGGGTTAGCGGGTGCACCTCGCCTGACGGCTACGGGTTAAACGATGACTTCGTGAATCACGTCGATATGTTCGCGAGTGCCCGCTTGAAGAAGGCGCCTAGGCTCTCTTGGGCTGAGATGAGTTGCTCGAGTTCCGGGATCTCTGGATGGTTCGGTTGATATTGCTTGAGCAAGTCGATCCAGTAGTAGGCTTGGGCGATCTGTCTTTTACCTACACAGGTGTAGACCGAAGCTCTTGCCAAAGCCAAAAATTCGGTGGCGTGTAGCTTCTTCCGCTGTCGCAACTGGACCAGTATGGCTTCCGCTTCGTCGAATCGCTTGAGTTTGATTTCGCGATTCGCTGCCACGATTTTGCCAAAGAAATAATCGGGGAATTTCTCAACGATTTTATCGATCAGCACGTCCGCTTCATGTGCTTTACCTTGCATACTTAATGCAGCAGCCAAATTGTTCAGGACGTCAGGTTCTTCACTTTGCGGCGGTTGGACCTTTCGCAGCATGTGCTCGGCCTTGGCTCCATCTTCTGCCGTTAGCGCCATAAACGCATCGCTGAGCAGCCGATCGGTCTCGTCATCTCGACCTTCGACTTCGCTCGCCTCATATGTAATCTCGAAATCAAACGGTTCGATATGCTGCAATTGGCCGCGCGTGTAAAAGGGAATGAGCGGTTCAAAAGCAACTCCATTTCCCAGAAACGTCATCAAGACTATCCGACGTACCTCATCGGTTCCGCGTGGTCCTTGGACGTAATTGATCAAACTGGCTTTTGTTTGGCTCAGCTGACTTTCGTCGGCGAGCAGAGCGGCAACCCGCTGGCTAGCGGAATCACCTCGCTCTAACATTGCGGGGATCATCCGCTCGACTTCTGGGTATTTGGCTAAGAAATCCCGTGTCATCTTCGTGATGGCCGCGAATGCTTGCTTCCGATCATTGTCAGTCGTTGGCATGCCGCTTAGGATCTCTCGAATCTGTGTTTGTTGAGATCGTGAAAACCATTCTTGCAAATGAAAATACGCTGGTCCCCATTGTTCTTGTGGAGGCTTTTTCAAGTCGTCGAGATTTGATTTGGCCGTTAACTTGTCGCTGGTGAGCTTGACCGCTTCCTTCCAGAGCGGAATCGCGGATTGAATGTCACCTGCGCGAGCCAGGCTGGTCGCGTAATAGTTGGTTAACATGGCCACATCCGTGGGCCACTCTTCCAACCAATTCTGCCGCTTGGCCTCCTCGTAGGCCCAGCCGATTCGATCATCCAGACCGACGAATGCAAATGACTGAGCCGCTTTGCTTAAGTCGCTGATCTGCCGCGGTGGCAGTGTCATCAGCACAACGGCATCGGCCCGGCTCTGATCGGGCTGGCCGTTAAAGTATGCCAAGCGACACCGAACGGCCCGCGCAAAGAAATTGTTCGGAGCCAGATCTAGAGTTTCGTTGATGACTCTCAATGCCTGCTGGCTATTAGAGTTCAGCGCCCAAGCTTCGGCCAGGTTATTGCGAATTCTCACATCGGCTGGATAGTTTTTCAGATGCTCTTCGGCTCGCTTGATCACCTCATCAAAGCGTCCGATCTCAAAGATGTGCAAAATCTTTTCCGCAGATGCCAACCTCGGCAAGTCTTTGGGCAAATCGTCGATCAAGGACTCGAGATACTCAGGCAACAACTTCCTCAAGGAAGCCAGCCCTTCCACGGCAATTGTTGCGGCAGGATGATTAGGAGCACGTTGCAAGAACCGTTCGTAATATTCAATGGCCGATACCGGTTGCATGGTGGCAAACGCCCCAATGGCGGCCATCATGATTGCATCAGGATCGTCAGGAGTGCGTTCAACCAGTAACATCGCAGCCCGAGCGTATTCACCGAGGTCCTGGAGCTCATTTAGTACGCTCACGTAGAGTCTTAACGCGTCGAGACTCAGTGGCCCATGTGATTCCATTTCTTGCAACAAACGCCTGGCTTGTGCCGGATCTTTGTTATCAATGTACGCCGTGCGTACGCGGTCCAAAGCCCGCTGCGTGCTGACGTGTGGTATTAGGGAACCAACTCGTGTGCGTCGCTGAAGTTTGGCTTTTTTATTTCCCCGTTTCGTCGCCATCGCTGATTTCCTCCGTGTCTACTACGAGCAAATGTTGCGGAGTGTCCGCGTGCTCGAAATTATATAGCTAGGGTCGTCGTGAGAGTACTACGGTATGGCAAAAACCAACAGTGTCTCCTTTCGCTCCGCGAAGGGCAACTTGCCTTTGTAGAGCCAAAGAAGACACAGCTGTCAATCTAACAATCTGGGGCGTTTCGACTGACGATGTGACAGGGTAAGCCGCTGAGGTCATAGTGTATCTCTTGGACCAACCCCGAATCCAAACTTCTTCTACCCGCTTCCAGAATGGCAGTAACAAGCGATGTCTGATCGGCAGTTGCCAGAATGTCTCCGAACTCGTGCACTTGAGAGTGGCCATTGCCAATAGCGATCACCGCATCGACAAAGAGGTCAATACTCCGATAGCCATAAGCCAACTGACCTGCGAATTGACCATCTAGGCCCGGAGTGTATTTCATGAACAATGGGTTAGCCGAGGCAAACCGCTGGCCGTCGATCGCCACTGTGTAACCGCGGTGCGCTTGATCGACCGTTACCTCGCCGCCTTGGCCCATGTAAAAGAATCGTTGCTGAGAATGCACGTCGCTGGGTGGAGCGACCCACGAGGCTGTATAGGTTGCCGTTCCCAAGTTGCCGGAAGCTAAGTTTTCCCAAGTGACATGCAGCGAAATTGTATCCTCGGTTTTAAGGCCTTTCGAACTGGCGATGCCAGTAGCTGCGGTTGCGTAGACTGAACGCGGCAGGGCTTTGCCCGCCAGCGCCCAAGCGTGAAAATCGACATGGTGAGCGTTCAGGTAGTAGCTGATGTCGCTGTCGCTGGCCCAGCCCTTAAACGTCTCCAATTGTGTCTTGGGTTGACTCATGTAGGCCGCAAAGCTGCTGAAGTCGCCGAGGGTGCGAATGCGATCACGAGCATCTGCATAAATAGGATCCCAGCGTTTGTGCACTTCCATGGCCACCAACACGTTGTGTTGGCGAGCCGCTTCGATGAGCCGCCGATGCTCCGCCAAGAGTTTGACCAGCGGCTTAGCTACCAACACATGCAGCCGTCGCTGGGTGGCAGCCATCGCGATCGGGAAGTGCGTATTGTCAGGAGTGAAGATGGTCACAAAGTCGCCCGGTCTCATCGCATCCATGGCTGTCAGATAAGCATCGGGATCGCGGGCGACGTCGTCTGCCGGAAACGTGCGGCAGGATATGTCCAGGTCGCAATACTTGTCGGCAAGGGCCCGCTGCATATGCTCGCGGATACCAGGAAACTTGGTACCCGTAGTACCAGCCATCGAAAGTTCCGCAACTTTCCCTCGTCGCCTCAGGTCAAACATGGTCAGCGCTACCACACCTGCACTCTTATCTGATTGGCTGGCACCGTCATGGACATAACCCGTTGTGTATTCGCCGGTACCAATCATCAAGCCATTAGGAATGATCATTACCTGTTCACCTGCCCGCCACCAGAATGAAGTGTGCCCCACGTCGATCCGGCCAATATAGGCCGAGCCAATATTGACGAACAGAGGACACCTTGGAGTGCGGTGCCCGCGCCTGACGTCAAATCGTTTAACCCGTAGCCGAAGGCTAGGCGAACGCAGCGGTTGATTCTCAGTGACAAGTTCCTGGCCAACGCATTTGGATGCACAGATAAACGCAGACTGGGTTAGCAAGTGCACCTCCTGACGGCAAATCGTTTAACCCGTAGCCGAGGGCTAGGCGAACGCGACTCTGACGCTGCAAGTCACTGACCAACGCACGTGGATGCTCAGGTAACCGCAGAGTGGGTTAGCAGGTGCACCTCGCCTGACGTCAAATCGTTTAACCCGTAGCCGAAGGCTAGGCGAACGCAGCGACTGACTTTGAGGCTGCAAGTCACTGACCAACGCACATGGATGCTCAGGTAGCCGCAGAGTTGGTTAGCAGGTGCACCTCGCCTGACGGCAAATCGTTTAACCCGTAGCCGAAGGCTAGGCAACCGCAGCGATTGATTCTGAGGTGGCAAATCACTGACCAATGCACATGGATGCACAGGTAAACGCAGAGTTGGTTAGCAGGTTCGCCTCGCCTGACGGCTACGGGTTAAACGATGGAGCAATAACCAATGCACATGGATGCACAGGTAACCGCAGAGTGGGTTAGCAGGTGCACCTCGCCTGACGGCTACGGGTTAAACGATGAAGCAATCAAGCTTAATAAATATCCCCGAGAGGATTTGAACCTCTAACCTTCGGCTTCGGAGGCCAACGTTCTATCCAGTTGAACTACGGGGACTTCGATCACAGAACGTCATTGTAGCGGTTCGAATTGCGTTGGCAACGGAGTGCTGCCGAGTTGACCGTTGCCGAGAGAATTCATTTAGTTGATGTGTAAAGGAATATTGCTACAGCTTGAGCAAAAACTCTATCAGCTCGCGAACCTCTTGGTCTGTCGCCTTCTCCGGGTGCTCTCGCAGCAGTTGCTCCAGCGTTTCATAACGCGCGTCGTGCATTAAACGATGGCGGTGGCGGACACCCTCTAGCGTCGGGGGATTAAATTGACGATGGCCTGCTTCGTCGGACAAGCCGATATCATAAGTGGCGGCACTGGTGTAGCGCTGGTCCGGATTGTGGCAACGGGCGCAGCGCGTTTGGAAAAGCGGTGGCGGACCAATAGCCCCAGATTCCCCCGCAGCAACTGGTGACGATTCCAGCGAGGCGGATAGGCCTTGTTTCAAGTACTCAGCCAAGTCCGCGGTGTTTGGCGAGCCAGGGGAATGCATCGTAGTGGCCAAGGTGTTTGCGATCTGGTCCTCAAGCGTAAGATGTTTGCCGGTCCAAGACCAAGGAGCAGTATGACCTACTTGCATCAAACTCGGGATACGCTTGGGACTTTCATAGCTGCTGTCGCCCTGCGTATCAACCAACAAGTCGGGTGAACGGCCCTCGATGTGACAGCTGTTGCATGACATCCAACCATCATGTGATAACAGTCCAGAATAAAAAGCACGCTCTCCTCGCTCTTGAGGAGTGCTGGGCTGCACAGGCATGCCGAACCGTTTCAGTTCCTGCGGTGGTTCGTGTCGATGATCGATCAGCGAAACACTCTGCTCCAAGCGATTGATGCACAGCAGATAACGCTCGCCCAGCGGAAAGAGCTGGCTAGGGCCGGCTCCGACTTTGGTAAAGTTCGGAGATTGATTACCGGGGCCGAAGAATGCGACCTCATCGCTGCTGTGCACCGCGACGGCTCGGCGGTCACCTAACACTACCAAGCCTGCCGGATCGGCCGCTCCTTTGCCGACTCGGCCAAGTCGATAGGTTTTGCCTGGCACTCGCGGCTGTGCGCCGTTGAGTAATGACTCCAGGGTGATGCTCGACACGCTACTCTTGATCAGCAGTCCCCAATGAATATCGTCTCGAGTCGTATGCGCAATGCGACTGAGCTGCTGATGACTGACCAAAAGCTGCTGGCGATCGCGATCCAATGCTAGACCACCGATGTGATAACCATCGATCGTGGCGGCCGACTGTATGTTGGAATCACTCGCGCTCACCACGGCCAGCGCATTCCGGAAGGCATCAGCCACGACGAAGTGGTGGCTGTCGAGCTCAGTGGCGTCTTTTGGCATAAAGGCCAAGTTCAGGCGATCGGCTTGGACAAGCTGGTCCTTGTCTGGAGAAGTCCACTGCAGTAAATAAACTGCTCGGTCCCAAGTCATGGTGACACAGGCAAAATGCTGCCCAGCGCCATCGTCAGCCAGCGCGATCCGCGTTGGCTGTCCTACGAGCGGGATGATCTGCGGCGATTGCAGCAGATCACTCATACGCCACAGCATCACGCTGGACGGTTGTGAGCAAATCGCAGCTAGAAATTGGCCGTCGCGGCTGACTTGCATATCAACGATTGGGCGACTGGCGCTCACTAGCGGACGAGCTAACTCGACTGCCACCAACTCCAGCGAGTCAACGCTCAAGCGCCGCAGCTGACCATCTCGAGCCCCTGAAATAAAAGCGGCTTGCTGGTCCGGCGAAACTGCGATGGCGATCGTGCGATCAAATTGGAGCTCTTGCGCCCAAACAGAAGAACTCAGCCCCAGGCCTACGCACAAGGCGAGGATCAGCCCGGTCAGAAGTCCCCAGGTCAACCCACGGCACGCAGCGTTCATCATTGGGCTCCGCTGTCGCTGGACTCTGGAATCGCAATTACTTGCCGAGTGGCGATGCGAACGCTATGAACATCGTCTCCCAGCGGGAAGGAATCGTAGACGTGCCCAACGTGACCGTTGGGCGGAATCTGTACGATATAGCTTTCCAAGTTCTTCCACCTCAGTCCCGCCCGCAATCCAAACTGAATCGTCATGTCACTCGGGAAGGCGCCACCACCTTCGAGCAGGAATACCACGCGCCTGCTACCCAGAATGTTACCGTCTTGAGTCTTGATCGGGCTCTTACCACCGCGCGAGACTAGCTGACCCAAGGTGGCCTCGTCGACCAAAGCATCGAACAGTAAGTGATTCAAGTGCAAGTCATCGCTACGCGGAACGTGCAATTGAATTGCAGTTACTGAGTCGGGTAGCTCGTCCAAAATTTCTTCGAGCTCACTAACGGTGCTCGCCTTGATCGAATCAATCCGAATGGTAGCCAAAGTTTTAAGGTTGCTCGTTTCTTTGAAAACCGACTTCATGCGGACCACGCTTCGCGTTAATTCCAGCGTCCGAGGTTCCTCGTCGCCTGTTTGCACCACGACTTTCAGCTTGGAACCTTCCGGGCCGCGAAGCAGGTCGATGATGTCTGCAAGAGATTCACCTTCGAGCGTGTGATCATCGACCGCCAAGAGAATATCGTTGGGCAGAATTCCGGCGGCTTCAGCTGGACCACCTTCGATGATCTTGAGAAAAACAAACTTGCCCTTGTCCATGGAGGATTGAACGCCGATGCCGACATATCGATTGGCTGCCAACTGTTCGTTAACGGCCAAGACCTTCGAATCATCGATGGCGAAACCACCTGGTATCACGCGGTTGGTTTCGACGTGTTTATCCAAATCTCGGCAGTACATTGCCGCCGCAGCTTGTTTGTCGGTCAACTGCGCGCGCATTAGCGCGTAGAGTTCGTCGCGGCTACTCAGCTCCGAGATCTGCCGACTCAGGTCTGCCGGCGTATGCTCGGGATCGATATCGCGCAAGATCGCCAACACCATTTCTTGACGAGTCGGCGGCGCGTAATGATGACTAAGCACAAGTTCGATGACTGTTTCCAGTGCCTGGCACGGATTTTCCTCGAGCTGCTTCTGGGGATCCGCAGACCAGACGGGCAAAGCTAACCAGAACAGCAGCAGCGTGGTAAGCGTTTTCATTTTGTCGTTAACCTTTGCTCAATCAAAAGTCAGTAGCGCAAAAGTCGGTAGCGGAATGCGTCAAGCATTTCGAAAAAGTCAGTAGCGGAATGCGTCAAGCATTTCGAGGGATCGTCGTTTGGTCGGAATAGTTTCACTTACGAAAGCCTTGACGGCTTCCGCTACGAATACACGAAAGCCTTGACGGCTTCCGCTACGGTGGGGTGTAAGGGGGATCAATCTAGTTTCATCAGTTCTTTAGCATAGTCGATCAGCAGCGTACCGGTCTTCTCACCGAGCGAAGTGCGCGAGACGTATTCGTAGCGTTTGAAGCTGGCAAAGTCGACTTCGGTCAGTATATAACCAAAGGCATCGTTGGTTAAACCGAACAGCAAGTTGTGTTCGCCTTTCATCTTACGCTTTAGATAAAAGCCGATGTTCGGTAAAGCTTCGCCGGGGATCGTAAAAATATGGGCGTTACCTAGTTGAATGAAGTTGAGCGTGGTGGTGATCGAGTGATCGGCGTTATGGGGATACTTGAGCGGCGAGTTCTGGATGACTTGCCATAAGGTGTCATTCTCCACCGGGAATTTGGCGGACAGGCTTTGGCACTTCAGTTGCGGGGCGTCCTGTGCTTTGGCAGCTTGAATAAATCGCAACGATTCGTCGGCGAGGGTATGACCGATGCGTTGGCACTCTGGCCAATCACTTTTGCCTTTCCAATAGCCGCGAGCCGGATCGGATGGTTGCGTTAGCTCGCGGTTATCAGCCGTGATCATGCCACCTTGGGCGCCGTTAAAGAAGATGGCTATTCCGCCGGTTCGCTCTTCGATCCGCTCGCACAGCGGTCCGATCATATCGGGACTGACGATACCTTGCGCGGCGCCTAAGACTTCGGGATGCACCGCATAGTTCACTACAGTTGTGATCGGTTTATCGTCCTGGCTGAGCAACTGAATCACCGAGACACGGCGGTCATATAGATCGGGCGCATAGTAATTGAAAGCGATGCGGCCTTCGGCTTCCCCAGTGGCAACTTTCAGCTTGGCAGGTTGCAAGCTGGCTTCAGCTTCTTTGATTGCTTCGGCGGCTTGCTGAACGACGAAGTCGATGTACTTCAGATCGCCCGTATGACCGCCTTGGCCGTCAGGAAAGGCGTAGCAGTCCGGCGCGCTGTGCGTGTGGGTGGCGCCGATGATGATGTTGTGGGCAGGAATCGACTTGACTTGCGCGCGCACTCGGTCCGCCAAGACCGATGGAAAGCCGAGGGCATCTATCGCGACCATGGCGACGCTTGTTTCGCCCTGTCGGATCACCACAGCTCGAGCGGTCAGTTCGCCTTGCTTCGACTTGGGCGGTGCGGGCGGCCCCAGTCCCCCTGAGATCGGCAGCAGCGGATCAGGCGTGATGATCTTGACCGCAGCTCCAGCTCGAAGATCTTGAGCCGCAACATCAGCAGCGATCAACAATGTTAGAAGTAGAGCGGCAAACTTGTGCAGCAATGTCATGGTGGGCCATTTGAAGTTAGATGTGACAATCTTCGGACGCATTTAGTGTAGCGTCCTTTGGAGTGCTGTGGCTCCAGCCACGGCTTTGATGTGCTAACCCAACTGTAGCGCAGCCTTTATGACCCGTGCACGTCAAACGTGCGTACAGGCTGCGGAACAGTCAACGCTGACATCAAAGCGGTGCCTCGGGCACCGCACTCCAAGGTGCAGCCTGCACGCACCAATGGTCATTCCGATCGGACCGGTTGTTTGCAGATGCAATGGTTAGAGGGTGCTGAGCGCCTGGGGACAGCCGCTCTACATCAACACTCCAAGGAGGTTTACTGGCCGCTGAGTGATTGGTCGCGCAGGGCGGCATCGAGCGATGTGTCGACGTCACTGTCGAGGCTGCCCGAGAGTAACAGCTCTTCGATGTTCGCACCGGCTTGTGCCAGCTGAGTTTGCGCAGAAAGATATTCGAACATCGAATCAAAGTACGTTCGGCGAATTGTTAAGACTTGCAAGAAGTCGATCTCACCGGCTTTGAAGGTGATCTCAGCCAACTGGAGCATTTTCTCGGCTTTAGGTATGACGGCCGAGCGATACAGGGTCACCGAGGCAGCTGCCGAATCGTAGGTTTGCGAAACAGTCGCCAGGCGTGACTTGAGAGACAGCTGAATGCGTTGAACTTCATGTAACGCTCTACAATACTCAGCCTGGGCCGCCGATTGATTGCCTTGATTCTGATTGTTAATCGGTAGTGGTATGCCGATTTGAGTGTTGATCAGTTGACTGTCGGTAGCATTGTCGAACCCTGCGCCGAGCGACCAGTCGATATTGGGATGAGCTTGTACACGTTGACGATCAAGGTTGGCTCGAGCCCTGGCTACTCGCGTGTGAGCCGCCATGAGTTCGGGGCTCTCGTTGCAGATGCGCGCAAACTCGGCATCCCATTGGTAGTCACGCGGCTGTTCAGGCAGTTCACCACTTACGACCAGGTCGATCGCGTTGGGTTCATTGACCGTCGCCGATAAACGGCTACGCGCGCCAGTGAGATTCGCCAGGGCTTGTCGGTTGGAGATCATTACTTGTTGCAATTGAACTTCGGACTGCAACACATCGACTTCGGTGCCTTCACCGGCCTTCTTACGCTGGCTCACGACTTCAACTGCCTTCTCGGCCATTTGAACAAACTGTTGCGAAAGCACTAGTTTCTGCTGCGCGCCGAGCACATCGTAGTACGATTGTTTGACGTCGTTGGTGACGGCTCGCCGTTGTTGTTCGGCTTGCCACTTCAAGTTTTCAACTTCGTAGTTCAAAACGGATGTATTGCGATCGAGTTTTTGAGCGGTGACGATACTTTGTTGCACGACGACAGTATGTTGATCCGTACCGCGGTCGGCCAGTTGTGTTCCGTTATAGCCCACCCAAGGATTGGGACGCAGACTGACTTGATAGCGAAAGCCGGCCGCTTTAGAAACAGCTGCTTCAGCCTGACGGATAGACGGGTTGGCACCTAAGGCTGTCGCGACCAATTGTGCGAGTGAATAGCCGCTGGAGAAGGTGGCTTGAAAGAGATCTTCGTTGACTGGACTCGTATTGGCATCGTGCTTGTCAGCAACTGAATTGGTGGCACCGGTCGGAGAGTCTTTAGTTGATGAATCAACTTTCTCTGGCTGATCGTTTTTGGAATTTGTGCCGTCAGAGGGCGCTCGGCTCTGCTGGTCTTGACTGAAGTAGGTTACTTCGGTGGCGCGGATTAGCGGTGGCGTTTGGTCGGCGGTCGTATTGGGCGCGGAGGATGAATCGAGGTTGAGTGGGATGTTGTCGCGTTGATGTGCGTCCCTGCGATGGGAATCTTCGGGCAGGCTGTGAGCAGCCAACTGGATTTCAGAATTGGATTCGGACTCAACTCCCCTAGGTTGTTGAACCAGTCGCGCTGGGACCTTGCCAGTGGACGGAGCGCGACGACTGGGGCCGTGATGGCAGCCGCTAAGCGGTAGCCCGAGGGCCGTTGCCAGAAGCATCAATTTGAAGCTGTACCGATTCCGCATGCTCAGACATCCTTGTCAATGCTATCAATGCAATCATCGCATTGAGACTGTTCCTAAAGGTCGACATGGCGCAGTTGACGTCTCAAGCAGGAGTTGACCTTGGAGTGAGTCGGAGCTGTTCGTCGACGGGCTGACCTCTACTTGTAGAAATGTCAGCCTAGTCGGCAGCTGCGGTAGGACTTCGAGTGCTTCCTAGAACACGCGGTAGTGTTTCCTCAACGTTTTCTCTGCGGGCTCTGCGGACTCTGCGTTTTGAAGAAACCTGCCAATTGGATCCGCGGCGTAGGTTGCGCACCAGTGCCACCCAGAACCCTAAACGCCATGCAATGGAACGACTTAAAAGCTGTGCGATCTCTACGGGTGAAAGGGGGGGAATGGGGGCTTTGCGAAAACTGGTGGCTCCAGCTGCGTTGGTGGTAGCGAAAAACTTCCGTAATTCTGTATTTGCTAGTGTCAACTTTGGGGCAGTTGGCACCATTTTTAAGGGTGGTCATGGGCGGAATTCTAACCCGGGATCCCAAGACCTGTCGCCCGATTGAGAAGCAGAGCGAATGCCGAATATTGCAATCCTGATGAGTCGTTGGACTCCTCAGAACTATGAAGTCGTGCGCGGAATTTATGATTTCGCGCATTCGCTTCAGGACTGGAACCTGCAGACTTTTGAAGAAACGCGATCCAATGCGATCCGGG
The DNA here is from genome assembly GCF_056494185.1 of Rania fehmarnensis. Lineage (NCBI taxonomy): Bacteria > Pseudomonadati > Planctomycetota > Planctomycetia > Pirellulales > Pirellulaceae > Rania > Rania fehmarnensis. The sequence continues at coordinate 4,713,509 of NZ_CM151398.1, read as the reverse complement.
CTGCGCTCGCCTGGCAGGCTCATGCGTTGGTTTGCGTCATCGAGCCGGATGGGGCACCGAATGTGGAGGACTTTGCCCAGCTCAGCGTGCCGGTTGTTTTGGTGGGCAACAATCTTCCCAGAGCTTGTGCACTACCAGGGGCGACTACAAACGTCGCAAGTTTGGGACAGCTCATTCTTCAACACTTACAGAGTATCGCTTACCAACAGGTGATGTGGGTTTCTCAAACGGAAGACTTGAAGATAGCCGCGAATCTGACGAGCGTATTTGAGTCGCGGTTGACCCAGCACACATTGCGGTTGACGCCCGCGCAGTTGAGAGCCACTCAGCCTGAGCCGACCGAAGAATTGGTGCGTTGGATCGGCAATCGCGAAACTTCGTCGGTGATCATTGCCAGCGACGAAGATGTGGCAGTGTACATGAAGCGAGTGGCGGTTCGTTTAGGATGCCAAATTCCACAACAGCTGGCCATCATCAGTTTGCGAGACGGGTTGTCATTGAGCTTGCCAGGGTTGTCGATTACCAGTGTAGTGCAACCCAATCATGAGTTGGGCTACCAGTCCGCTCGCCTGGTTCATCGCTTGATCGCGGGCCAACCGGTGCCCTCGGAGCCGGTGCTGGTGGATGCCTTGCATTTAACCTGCCGGGCTTCGAGCGTTGAGTCGGGGCAAGATTTGGCCATTGAACGGGCGGTGAAGTTCATTAACGAAAACGCGACGCGGGGCATTACCGTATCGGAAGTTATGGCCTTTCAACAAACTTCCCGGGTTACCTTTGAACGTCAGTTTCAGGCCACCATGCATTGCACGCCCGGTGAATACATCCGGCGCATCAAAGTTCAGAAAGCTTGTGAACTGCTCGGTCAAACGACTCAAAGCGTCGAATCGATCGGCAAAGCGTGCGGTTATCATTCGCCAGCCAAATTCTCGTCATTCTTCAAACGCGCCATGGGAGTTAGCCCAGCCGCCTACCGCCGCAAAGGCCAAGCCAGTCCAACCTCGTTTAACCCGTAACCGCCAGGCGAGGCGCACCCTCTAACCCAAGTTAACTGTAGGTTTGCACAGCGCTATCGGGCATTCGCAGGCTTAGCTCGTTTAACCCGTAGCCGCCAGGCGAGGCGCACCCTCTAACCCAAGTTAACTGTAGGTTTGAACAGCGCTATCGGGCATTCGCAGGCTTAGCTCGTTAAACCCGTAGCCGCGAAGGCGAGGCGCACCCTCTAACCCAAGTTAGCTGCAGGTTTGCACAGCGCTATCGGGCATTCGCAGGCTTAGCTCGCTTAACCCGTAGCCGCCAGGCGAGGCGCACCCTCTAACCCAAGTTAACTGTAGGTTTGCACCGCGCTATCGGGCATTCGCAGGCTTAGCTCGTTTAACCCGTAACCGCCAGGCGAGGCGCACCCTCTAACCCAAGTTAACTGTAGGTTTGCACATCGCTATCGGGCATTCGCAGGCTTAGCTCGTTTAACCCGTAGCCGCCAGGCGAGGCGCACTCTCTAACCCAAGTTAGCTGTAGGTTTGCACAGCGCTATCGGGCATTCGCAGGCTTAGCTCGTTTAACCCGTAGCCGCCAGGCGAGGCGCACCCTCTAACCCAAGTTAACTGGAGGATGGCGCAGAGTTGGTTAGAGGGTGCACCTCGCCTGTCGGCTACGGGTTAAACGATGACGCCAAACTCAGGCGGTGCGGCGCATCAGCAATTCTCTGGAAAAACCCCCAAGTTCCTCAGAATGTGGTCCAGAATGCCGCATCCGACATGTGTAGGGTCATCGTTAAAGAACACAGCTTGGGCTGCGACAATAATTTACTTGTTCTTTTGCTTAGAGCTCTAGCTGTTTTACCAAAAAATTGTTAATCTGGGTTGCCCGGGCAATCCTGGCAATTAAAGTTTCGTGGTAAGTGAAACTTTTAGGCGCGGGATTCATAGATTCCGGTGGCCATTCACCCAAGCAATTTGATCGTTGGCGATGTCCCAAACAGAGTCAACGTTCGCCCGAACTAGTCAACGTGGAGCAACTCTCTGCGCGAAGGATCGTTGGCTAGGACATCAAAGCTTCGCTTATCAGCCGGCACAAGCGGAAAGTCGGCGGTCCAACCGAAGCTCTTTCGTTGGAGAATTCCGCGTTTGTTCCGATGGTGTGCGAATGCACTCCTGATCAAGTTTGGCGTTTTTTTGTGACCGCAGACGGTCACTATAGATAACCTCGAGGAGTTTGCTATGAGAGTTCGTTTGTTCATGTTCGGTCTGATGACCACGCTAGCGGTTATCAGCCCGGTGTCGGCTGGCTTCGGCCATCGACGTCATCAGAAGAGCAGTTGTGATGCTGGTTGCTCGTCGGCACCAGCTACCAGCTGCAGCAGTGGATGCGGCGAAGCTGCACCAAGCTGTGGTGGTGGATGTGGCGAAGCCGCACCAGCCGCTTCGGCTTGTGGTGGCGGATGTGGCGCTGCTGAATCGTCCTGCGGCGGCGGCTGCGGTGCTGGTTCGGGTTGCGGTGGCGGTTCGGCTTGCGGTGGCGGCGACGCCAGCGGTGGCTGCGGATCGCAAACCACCTACGTCGAAAAGACTGTGATGGTTCCCCAACAAGTCCAAGAGATGCGTACTGTTACCAAGACGCTGAGCCGTCAAGAACAACGCACTCGCACCTACACGGTCAACAAGCGCGTTGCACGCACTGAGACCAAGACGCAAGACTACACGGTTCAAGTGCCTGTTCAACAGACCCGCACCGAAACCTACACCGTCTGTGTGCCTAAGCAAGAAACGCAAACCTACACCGTTCGCGTTCCTTCGACCGTTATGGAAGAACAGGCTTATACCGTTACGGTTCCTGTTTACACCGAAGTCGAAGTTCCTTACACCGTTACCGTGCCTGTAACCACTCAAGAAGCACAAACCTACACCGTCACAGTTCCTGTTTCGGTTGATGTGGTTCAAGACTACACGGTTACCGTTCCTGTAACCACGATGGTTGAAGAAGCTTACACCGTCAGCGTTCCAGTTACGACCATGGTCGACGAAAGCTACACCGTTAGCGTTCCAGTCACCACCCAAGAAGAACAAACCTACACCGTCAATGTTCCTTACACTGAAATGCGTACGGCAACTCGCACTGTATGCACCAAGGTTCCTGTTACCCGGACTCGCACCGTAACCAAGGACATGGGATCGTATCAAACTGTTCAGGAAGAAATTCCTGTTAGCGGTGGATGCGGCAGCAGCGCTCCAGCTTCCAGCTGTGGCGGTTGCGGAAGCAGCAATGGCGGTTGCGGCAGCAGCTGTGGCGGTTGCGGCAGCAGCTGCGGTGGTTGCGGCGCTGCTGACAGCGGCTGCGGTGGCGGTTGCGGCGGTGGCTGTGCACCAGCTACCACGACTGTCTGCAAGAAGGTTTGGGTTCCTAACGTTGTAACCGAAGAAGTTCCTTACACCGTTTACGAAAGCCAAAGCAGCGAAGTTCCTTATCAGTACTCGGTCAGCCTGTGCCGTCAAGAAACGCGTACTCGTACCGTTCCTAAGACGACCTACACGACCGAAACCAAGGTTCGTCAAGTTCCTCGCACCAGCTACACCACCGAGACCAAGACTCGCTCGGTTCCCAAGACCTCGATGACCACCGAAACTCGTCAACGTACTGTTAAGCAGTGCTCGACGAAGACCGAAGAGCGTACTCGTATGGTCAGCAAGACCAGCTACACCACCGAAACGCGCACCCGCAAGGAAAAGCGCTGCTCGATGAACACCGAAACTCGCACTCGTCAAGTTGCGAAGACTGTTTACAGCGACGAAGCACGTACTCGTACCGTCACCGTCAACAGCTCCGAAACTCGCACCCGCGAAGTTCCATACACCACCTACACGACCGAAACCCGTCAACGTACTTACAACGTGACTGTCTATGACAACGTCGCCGAAGAAAAGACCGACACCTACACGGTTTGTGTACCTTACACGGTGGAAGAGCAAGTTCCTGTGACCGTGACCAAGATGGTTCCACAAACCATTTCGGTACCTGTTACGACTAGCTGCGGTGGTTGCGGCGCTCCAGCTGCTAGCAGCTGTGGCGGTTGTGGCTCAGCAGCGCCTGCCAGCACCGGATGCAGCAGCTGCGGAGGCTAATAACCTTCGAGTTTGTTCTGAACGGTTGCCTTAGCCGAACAGCACAAGCACACTAAAAGTAGAACGGCCGGTAGCTTTTTTGCTGCCGGCCGTTTCTTTTTTTATGTGTTGGAAATCGGAAGTTTGAATTCTCTCTCCGCAGAACATACAATGCGGTCTGCCTTGACCTGCCCCGCCCCGCCCTTCCCCTACACATATATCTGCGGTCCCCCAACTATGCGATCCTGGTTTGCCTGCCTGGCCTTGTCCGTGACACTCTCACTTGCCTGTATGCTGACCACAGCCGTACCGGGTGCTGACATTCAGCCCGGGCAACTGAACATCCTGTGGATCGATACCGAAGGCGGCGCCGCTACGCTGATCGTCACTCCGGCTGGTGAGTCAATTCTGATCGATTCAGGAAACCCCGGCGTTCGCGACGCCGATCGCATCGCCAAAGTCGCTACCCGCACCGCGGGCCTGACACGCATCGATCACTTGATCACGACCCACTATCACATCGACCATTACGGCGGCGCAGCCACGTTATCGAAAATGATTCCCATCGGAACGGTGCATGACAACGGCGAGTTCGCCGGCATGCCCGAACATCCCGATAAAGCGTATCGCGAGTTCCAGTGCGAAAAACGATCGGTGCTCAACCCTGGTGGCACTGTTGAACTGAAACAACACACCGGTGCGCCTGAGGTCAAACTGCTGTGTCTAGGAACACGCAAGCAGTTTATCGATCCCAAACTGGTTGGCATGCGCGACAATCGCGAGATTGGCTCGCAACACCGCCCCAAAGATCGCGACGGCTCCGATAACGCCAACTCGGTAGTCATGTTGCTCTCGTGTGGCGACTTCCGCTTCTTCGATGCCGGCGATCTAACTTGGAATCAAGAAGTTTCGTTAGTTAATCCCTATGACCTGGTCGGTTCAGTGGATGTGTATCAAGTCACTCATCATGGACTCGATGCCAGCAACAACCCCGTCGTGATACGGACCGTCAAGCCAACGGTGGCCATTATGAATAATGGTCATGAGAAAGGCTGCGCACCCGACGTGTTTGCCGATTTGAGAGAAACCAAGTCTGTCAAAGCCATCTATCAAGTCCACAAGAATTTGCGGGCCGATGGTCAAATGGCCAATGCCCCAGATGAATTTATCGCCAACCATGAACATGCTGGCAAGTGTAATGGTCACCCTATTCTTCTATCAGTATCCTCCGACGCGTCTAACTATACTGTAAAGGTTCCCTCTCAAAGCCATCAGGCGACCTATCAGACCACTAAGAAATAGGTTGCACTCATAACATAGGTTGCAAGTGTGCGGATGGAATCGAGCAAGCGTCGCCGAGTAACTTATTGGCTTATCGGGCTAACATTGATTAGCCTCTTAGCAACGCGTCCGGCCAAGTGCCAGGAACCGGTTGATTACCAGCGCGATATAAAGCCGCTGCTGACGACGCATTGTTATGCGTGCCACGGGGCGCTCAAGCAGTCTGGTGGGCTGCGTCTGGATACCGCCGCACTGGCTAGACAAGGTGGCGATAGCGGACCCGCCATCGCCTTGAATTCAAACGAGTCTAACTTGCTGCTGGCACGCATTACCAGTAGCCAGGCGGATGTGCGCATGCCACCGGAAGGCCAAATGCTAACCGACGCGCAAGTCGCGTTACTGCAACGTTGGATTGAAAGCGGAGCGGCAGCGCCCGAGGACGAACAACCGCAAGCTGACCCGCTAGCGCATTGGGCTTTTGTAGAACCGCGACAACAATTGCCGCGCGACCTGCCTGCTTCAGCCGGGTCCCGCCCGATCGACTTGTGGTTGCAAGCGGCACAGGCGAACCTGGGCGCGGAGCCGCTACCGAGTGCCACTGGGCACGAGCTGCTGCGACGCGTGACCTTGGATTTAATCGGCGTGCCGCCTACCCCGCAAGAGATGGCTGCCTTTCTGCAAGACCCATCACCGGAGGCTTATGACAAAGTTGTCGATCGGTTATTAGCGCGTCCCGAATACGGCCAGCGCTGGGGGCGGCACTGGATGGATGTGTGGCGCTATAGCGATTGGTACGGTCGACGCGCGGTACCGGACGTTATGAACAGTTACCCGCAAATCTGGCGCTGGCGCGATTGGATCGTACGTTCGCTCAATGAAGACAAGGGCTATGACCAAATGGTCATGCAGATGATTGCAGCCGACGAACTCATGCCCAATGATCCATCTAATGTCGTGGCCACTGGTTTCATCGTTCGCAATTGGTACAAGTGGAACTATGAAACCTGGATGAAAGACAACGTCGAGCATACGGGTAAAGCGTTCTTGGGTTTGACGTTGAACTGCGCTATGTGTCATGACCACAAATATGACCCGATATCGCAGGAAGACTATTTTCGCTTCCGCGCCTTCTTCGAGCCGCTGGAAATGCGACATGATCGCGTCGCCGGCGAAGCAGATCCAGGGCCATTTAAAAAGTATGTCTATGCCGAGAGCTATGGTCCCATCAACTCCGGCGCCATTCGTATCTTTGATGAAAAACTCGATGCCCAGACGTTCATGTTTCGCGGTGGCGATGCCCGCAATCGAATCGAAGGTCAACCGGCAGTGGAGTGTGGTCCCCCGCGGCAACTGACCAGGGGCGAGTTCAAGATCGAACCGATTGAGTTGCCTGTCGAAGCAGCTTACCCTGGACTGCAAGCTTTCCTTCGCGAAGAAGAGTTGACCAAACTGCAGCGGCAGCGAGACGAGCAGCAAGTTCAATTCGATACTGCACAGTCAAACGCCAAGAACTTGGCAGCTGAATTTCACAAATTGCAAGCTGCCGCGGAAGGTCCGAAAACCGCTGCCAACTATCCGCATCCTGGGGCGCTGAGCGCTGCCCAGCGCGCTAGCGACGATGCGCGCCTGGCTAACCAAATTCAGCAATCAGCTCTAGAGCTAGCCGATGCGCGACTGGAGAATTTGAAACTGCGCATCGCCGCCGACGATGCGCAGTACCGCGGTCAAGGTGAGGCGGGCGAACTGATAAAGCTGGCGGAGGCCTCAGAGAGGCAAGTCGACTACCTGAACCTGCGGCATGCAAACATGGTTGCCGAACAAACGCTGCTGCAGGCGGAACGAGCTGCGGCCGAAGCACCGCAGGATAAGCCCGAGCAGCTTGAGGCGACCAAGAAAGCTGTCAAAACAGCCAGTGATGCGTTAGGCAGTAGTCGCATCGCCCTCGATGCAGCTCGTAGCCAACTGATTAACCATGACGGTCAATATCGTGCGCTTTCACCCAAGTATCCCAACCAATCCACTGGTCGCCGCACGGCGCTAGCCAAATGGTTGACCAGTCCTGAAAACACACTTACTGCCCGCGTAGCCGTCAACCATATGTGGATGCGTCACTTTGGTGCGCCTCTGGTCGAAAGCGTGGATAACTTTGGCATCCAAGGCAAACGGCCAACGCATCCTGAGCTACTGGATTGGCTGGCTGTTGAACTGATGCGTCAGAACTGGAGTATGAAGGCGATCCATCGCTTGATCGTCACCAGCCAAGCGTACCAGCGCAGTTCGCATGTCACTTTGACTGATCATCCGAGCTATGCCAGGGATCGCGATAATCGTTCACTGTGGCATTTTCCTGCGCGACGCATGGAAGCCGAAGTGGTGCGCGACAGCGTGCTGGCCTGTGCCGGGGCTCTCGATCGCACGCATGGAGGACCAGAAATTCACACCGACCAGGCGACCAAGACTCCACGCCGCAGCATGTACTTTGTACAGCACGGCGAAGCACAGATGCTCTTCTTGAGTACCTTTGATGGAGCCAATGTCTGCGACTGTTATCGTCGTACGAGCACCGTCTTGCCATCGCAGGCGTTGGCGCTGACCAATAGTGAAATGCTGATCCATTACGCGCGGCTGTGCGCTGCCAAAATCAATGCAAATCTAGATCCACAGAAGATAGTTGATGGATCAAGTAATGCTGCGTTTGTGTCGTCGGCCTTTGAGAACTGTCTCAACCGGCCCGCTAGCCCAGGAGAACTGCATGCCAGTCTTGAGTTCCTCGAGCAGTTGCAGTCGCTGGAGTTTGATCCGGTCAAGGATGCTCCAGCTGCCAAGGCGGACGCCAATGCTTGGGCGATTCAAGCCCCTGCAGAGGATCGACACCTGCGGGCACGCGAGAATTTCATCATGGCCCTTTTTAATCACAACGACTTTGTGACCATCAGGTGAATACATGGCCAGAACTACTTCACCATTTTGTGGTCGCATCAATCGCCGGGGATTTCTCAGCGGGCTGGGGATGGGCATCGGCACGTTGGCTGCCGGGCAACTGTTGGCTGAAGACGAGGCCGCCGGTGTAATTCAACGAGGCGCGCGAGCGGCTCGAGCGAAGAATGTGATCTGGGTGTTCCTCTCGGGTGGCGTTAGTCATCTGGAGACCTTTGATCCCAAGCCGATGCTCAATAGGTTTGCGGGCAAGACGTTTGATGAGACAGGCTTGGGCAATCCCCAAAAGTTACCCATCTATCTTGAGCGTTCACGTTCAGTCGTCGGCATGGATCGCGAAGTCATCTCCAAGATCATGCCGCTGCAGGTTGGCTTTCGAAAGCGCGGGCAAAACGGCATCGAGGTCAGTGATTGGTTGCCGCACTTGGGTGGCGTGGTAGACGATCTGTGTATCGTGCGGTCAATGTACACCACTGATAACGATCACAACGCCGAGTTCCAGTTTCATACCGGGCGTCATTCGCTGGATGAGCAGCAGCCGACCATTGGCTCTTGGATCTCGTATGGGTTAGGTAGCCTGAACGAAAATTTGCCGCGGTTTGTATTTCTAGGTCGATACACCGACACGCGCGTCAAGCGCAACTTTGATGCGAACTACTTGGGGCCAGCCCATGCGGGCATCGAGCTCTCGCTCGATCCAGCCAATCCCCTACCCTTTGGTAAACGCACGGGCGGAGTTACGGCTGAAGAGCAACGCCGACAGTTTGAGTTGATTCACCAATGGAATCGCCTAACGGCCCAGCAGCATCCGGAGGATGCCGAGCTCAAGGCGCGCATGAAAGCGTACGAGTTGGCGTTTCGCATGCAGATGTCAGCGCCCGAAGCACTCGATCTGGCTAGTGAATCGGCTGAGACGCAAGCTCTGTATGGTCTGAACAATCCGACGACCGAACTCTACGGGCGGAGACTGTTAACCGCGCGTCGCCTGGCAGAACGTGGTGTGCGATTTACGCTGGTCTATTTGAGCGACTACGGCGAGTGGGACTCACATAGCAATATCAAAGAGTTGCATGCCAAGAGTTGCGCGCGAGTGGATCAGCCTCTGGCAGCGCTGGTCAGCGATCTTAAACGTCGTGGCATGTTGGATGATACAATAGTCGTGTGTGCAACAGAATTTGGACGCACACCAGCCTTGGAGTTTACGGCACTCAACAAAGCGGGCACTGGTCGCGATCACCATCCTCACGGTTTTACGATTTGGATGGCCGGTGGTGGAACCAAGGCTGGCTATGTCCATGGCAATACTGACGAGTTGGGCTTTCATGCGATCGAACAACCGCATTACGTGACCGACATTCACGCAACCACGCTGAAACTGCTGGGACTGGATGGCCGAGACTTGGCCTTACCTGAAAGAAAGCGGCTGGAACTGGATTATGGTCAGCCGATCGACGACATTTTGGTTTGAGAATTCCAAACCAACTCTGGCTCACAACTCCATGTGAAAAGTCGTCCGCAGCCAGACTGCCGGCTCAGAGCCTTCGGGCGCTGGAGCCTCTGGGCGGCAGTTGGCGTCACGGCGAACTCACAAGGTGAGAGGGGCATCACTGGGATGCGAGCCACCAGGGGTAAATATCGTCAAACTCAGCGGAGATTCCGTAGACAATTCGACAAAATTCAAACCGATAATATAAGAGGTCAGGTCAATTTTCTAGCCTGGCCCGGGTTCTGCTCCCACTACAGGCGTTCCTCCATGAGTTCGGCGCTGCGCGAGATAGCAATTAGCGAGTTGGTCGTTGGCCAGCCGCTATTTGCTGACATTATCGATCCCTCTGGACGTGTCCTGCTCAAGCAAGGGCATGTGCTCTTGAAGAGTGTCGTGGATCGCTGGCTGAGCCACGGTTTTCACAAAGTCTTAGTGCCCCTTGACGATCAGCCGCAGCTTCCCCAGCTTTCTTCTGAGGATGCCCGCCTGGTTCGGCCGTACGATCCGGGCTTGGTTCGCGAAGTTGAGTCTGCAGTCAGGCAATCCAAAGCAGCCATTGAGCAGATGATCGTCGATCTGGCTGTGCGCGATGAGCCCCAGTTGGGAGCCCTCGAATCCATACTCGATCAAATTGCAGAAGCCTTGCAGACCGACAGCGATGTGGTCTTGGCTAACGCTCATCGAGAAATCGATACTCCCTGCCAGACAGAAAATGAACGCAGGATCAAACGCGGAGTTATCCTCTCGGCCTTAGGCTCAGCCGTAGCAGCACAGTTAGAGTTGAGCACCGCAGATTGCCTGACGATCGCGTTGGCCGGTGCGCTGCATGACATCGCGTTGTTCGAAGAAACCAAAGCTATGTACTTGGGCGATCGTCCAATGCCGGCAGAGATCGAAGAGGCCTATCGCAAGCACGGCGACTTTAGTGCAGAACTGTTGGGCAATTGTCGACACGTCTCGATTCAGGTCCGCGTGATCATCTCGCAGGTACACGAGCAGATAGATGGTTCCGGCTTTCCCAAAGGACTGCGCGGCAATTTGCTAAGCACGCATAGCCGCATTTTGAATCTCGTTGACGCCTATTTGACTTTAATCGATCCTAATGCTCGGCAGTCGTTTGTACCAGCGGATGCCTTAGCCTACCTGGTTCGTCAAACCACGCGCGGAGCATTCGACTATCAATGTATGCGGGCGCTATTGAAAGCTATCTCGATTTATCCCATTGGATCGAGTGTGTTGCTTAACGATAACACCGCAGCCGTGGTCGTCCGCAGTTCGCGCTCCGATCCGATGCGCCCCATCGTGCGCGTCGATGGAGCAGACGAGTCGATGGTAGATCTGCGTCGCTCTGAGCTATTCATCAAAGAACCAGCCCTCGATGGGCAGCATCCCACTCGCAGGCGCTTGCGTCGTTCTGAACTGGATCGCGTTCTCTGGCAGTGACGGTCACCTCTCCCGCGCAGCGGGGGAGGTCGCAGACGAGGCTTTAGCCGAAGTCTGCGGGAGGGGGCACAGCACCAGGCAAGACTCCTGCGGTAACAACTGTAGCCGAAGTCGCCAGACTTTGGACGCGTCACCAATCGATCCCCCAATCTCTGGCGAGATCGGCTACGTACCAAGACCCGATCCCGAATCTCGCTACGGCTCGATTCGACCTCCCCAAGACGAAGCCTTGGAGAGGTGACGGTCACCTCTCCCGCGCAGCGGGGGAGGTCGCAGACGAGGCGTTAGCCGAAGTCTGCGGGAGGGGGCACAGCACCAGGCAAGACTCCTGCGGTAACAACTGTAGCCGAAGTCGCCAGACTTTGGACGCGTCACCAATCGATCCCCCAATCTCTGGCGAGATCGGCTACGTACCAAGACCCGATCCCGAATCTCGCTACGGCTCGATTCGACCTCATCAAGACGAAGCCTTGGAGAGGTGACGCTGCTCGAGCTGGTCGAACGATTGAGTCCAGCCTTGCGTCAAGCTAGTGCGCTGTTCAGCGAAGGCGTTCCGCTGCTGATCGGTTGCCAGGCCGCACGGTTCCATGATGAGCGTTACGCGCGTCGACGCTTTATATTCGGTGGTGAATTCAACTGAGACCGACAGGGCCTCAGGAAACTCTGGCCAGTAAGGATGAGCGGTTAACTTCGCGTCTGCGTCACAGAAGCGTTGGATGTACACAATGCTATCCACACCCACTCGTACAAACTCCAATTGACCGTAGAAGGATTGGGCGTGTTGGTCGGTCATTTTATAAAGCAGTTTGTCGCCTGCGCGAATTTCTCCGCTGATGACGGACATTTGGAGTCCTTCAGGTGGCAACCAATCAGCCAATGTCTGGGCTTCGAACCACATACCAGCCACAAACTCCGGTGGGGCTGCGAAACTGCGATTGATCACAAATGAAGTTTTATCACGTTGTGTTTGGTCAAGATATTCCGCCAGGCGATCCCAAGTTGCATTGCCGCCAGCGGCTTTGACGAACTTGCGCGCAGCCGCAGCTTCTTCGGCTGTCGGGAGACTCATCGTCATATCCATCGTGGTCTGGCCATCGGCTTCAGTAAAGATCACCGTGACACGAAACATGGGCGGGCGATCATCGCTGCCGCCGTGATCGTATACCAGTTTCTTGTACGGCTCGACTTCCAAATAGATAGTCTTGTTGATGTAGTCGGTACCATCAGGGCCATGCATGGTATAAGACCAATGTCCGCCGGGGCGTAGATCTTTGCTGTGGGTAGTGAGCGTAAAGCCGCGCGGCCCCCACCACTTGGCCGCTTGCGTGTGATCGTTCCAGGCATCCCACACGATGTGCAGCGGCGCGTTGTAGATTCGTTCGATATGAATTTCATTGGGTTTAGGGTTGGCGACCATCGCGCTTCGCGCTCCGTTTCTTCGTTTTCTTTGAGGTTAGTGTCTCGAGGTAATTTCCAAAACGATCCAGAGTCTCTTCCATCTGCTGCCGGTATTGCTCCAAGTAGTCGACGGCCTCTCGTAGCCCAGCGGGATTTAAGTCACACAGTCGCCGCTGAGCGTCAGTCGTCTTGGTGACCAGCCCGGCGCGTTCCAAGACCTGCAAGTGCTTGGTTACCGCCGGCAGCGACATGTCTTCCAAAAACGGCTGCGCAAGCTCACTCACCGAAGCTTGACCCTTAGCCAGCCGAGCCAACATGGCTCGCCTGGTCGGATCAGCCAACGCCGCAAATTTCTGACTCAACAAATCGGCCATCACGATTCCTTGTAAACCATACGGTTAATTAACCGAGGGGTTAAATATAAGCCTGCCGCTTGGTCTGTCAAGCGTTTCTCGAGTGACTTCTCCATTCACTCAGAGACGTTCAGCGACCGCCAGTGTGAGGGCGCGCCAGGAGACTATTTGGAAAAATTTTTCATTTTGATGAAACAATTGGCCGCCTAAGTGGAATCGGTTCTCTGAGCCAGAGTGGCTCGTTGGCTGTCGCCCCAGTGAATCGAGTTCCCCACATGTTTGCCGCCGCTAATCTACGCGTGATCGCCGTATCTGCGATGTTCGCACTTTGGGTTACGCCCGCGCGGGCCGATATGATTCTCAACTTGATTGGCACCATTGAGTGGGACACGGCAGCCCAGCCAGGTGGACCGCAGCCGATTACCATTTCGGTCTCGTCCAACTCCACTCCTCCTACGGAGAACCTCCTCAACGCCTTCAGCGTCGGTATTCGTTTGGTGCCGGAAGCTGGCAGTTCCGGATCGCTGATGCTCTCTTCGGTAGCGCAGCCGACAGTCGATCGCGTCTTCGATAATTACAGTCCATTGGTTATCGCCCTACAGGATTCGGTCTACAGCGTCAGTGGCGATAACGCGGAATTTGTCAATGTGCCGATTCCTGCCAGCGGTCGCAGGTTGTTCGAAATGTTCTTGAACCGTCAAGGCGGAGATGTTTCCGGGTCTTTCTTGATTGTTGCCGATGGTCCCAAGAGCAATTACTTCACTACCAGTGAATTTGATGGTCTGAAGTTTGGCAATGTCGGTAACAGCGATCTCATCCTTGGTCGCCTGAACATCAACGTCTCCACTGTTCCCGAACCCTCAGCAGTTCTTCTATTCTCGCTCGTTAGCGCATGCAGTATCTGGCGTCTTCGACGACGCTAACGGCAATTCTCGTTTTTTGAAAATGGTTTATCATGTCGCGCAAGTCACGCAGACGCACAGCGCGTCTCCGCTGGTTGTCCTCCACCAGACGCCGTAGAGCCTTTTTCGAACAACTCGAGCAGCGACAGCTGCTGGCTGTCGACTTGGTCTATCCGAATGACCTCGACACACTGCCCTCGGCCGACTTGCGTCTGCAAGGCTTCCTCGATGGCTCAACGCCCTCAGTAAGATTGGTCGCGGGCAGTTCGACAATCGTCTCGGCAGCTCTACCGGCTGACGCCACCGTCAATATTCGCCGCGATGATGGCGATATCGAGCAGTTGTCCAACGCCAGCGATACGATTCGTGTCGACCTGGATTCACTTTCCACTCTGCAAAGTTTCATCGCAGCCAACGCAGCCAGTAACAGTGGACGACTGAGCATCAACTTCAATGGTGGCGATCCGCTGCCGCTGGTCAATACGTTGCTGGGCGACGATAGCCTGGTATTGGAAGCCGCCGGTTCGGTAGCTAACCCTACGGTAGTCAGTTTTGGGCTAAGCGTCATAACCACGGCCGACATCTTGGCCGCTAATGTCAACGCCAACATTGCTGGTGATCTGCTGTTGCGTTCCAATCCGACCAGCAACACATCAGGCGATGCGACTGATCCGAGCGCCTTCTTGGAAACCATGTCGGCTGAAGTGCGCATTGAGAACAGTCGATTGAACGCGACCAATTTAACGATCGATGCCGCGGCCACTAAGACGATGGTGGTCACGCCCGACTCGGCCTTCGGTGGCGATCTGACTTTTGCTGAAGCGATTCTCGCGGGCAGTTCTGAAGTCACCATCATCGGCGGATTGATCGCGGCCACGAACAATCTGTCGATTAGCGCGCAGTCCACCATCAATACTAACGTTGGGCGCAATCCCGCCGACGATGGCAACACCAACGACAACGACCAACAACAGGATGCCGCTGTTGTATTGACGGTGATCGACAATCAAGTATTGGTGGACATCAACACCGGCGCGGTCTTGACGGCAGGCGGTGTGGCTTCGGTCCTGGCGAACAATTCCATCACGGCGATTGCCAACGCAGATGGTACCGCCGGGTCATCCGATGCTGGGGGGACGGTCGTAGTAACGACGATAACCGGTCCCACCGAGATCATCGTTTCAGGCAATTCGTCGATCACATCGGTCGGCAATCTATTGTTAACAGCTAATAGCAATCGCACTGCCAACTCATCGGCCAATGCGACTCCGCGCGCAGTCACAGGTGGCGGTGGTAACACGGCTGGCAGCAATGCTCTGGGCAATAATGCGAGCACACCTAGCGGCAATATGAACCTGGCAGCCGCGATCGCCGTGAGCAATCTCGGTGGTGACACCTTGGTGGATGTGAATAATGCAACGCTCAGATCAACAGGGGGCAACTTAACTCAACTGGCCGACGCCAAGTATACGCTGACAACGCTGGCTGATGGATCGACCGCCAATGGCAGCAGTAGTTCCGGCATCGGCGCGGCGGTGGCCCTGCAGAATGTCAGCGGTGATGCCATTTCGAGAGTGCGTGGTATCTCAACACTCGATGGAAACCAGATTAACATCAATGCGCGAATTGGTGACTCCGGTCTTGGTACCGTGACTCTCGATGCGAAATCTGGTCCAACTGGTAGCTCTTCTAGCAGCGATCTCAACCTGGCTGGTGCCGTAGCTATTAATATCAACACGGCCGACGCACGCGCATACATCGGCGAGCGCGACGCCAATGGCGCGGCGGTTGCAGCCAACGTCAATGCCAGTTCATCCAACGTGAATCTGGCCGCGACCATGAACACCACCGACACGATTCGCGCAATTCCAAATCAACCTGCCAGCGCGGGCGGAAGTGGAACAGGCGTGGGAGCTTCGTTTGCGCTGAACGTTGTCGATCATGTCACCGAAGCTAGATTGCTAGATCAAGGGCAACTAAGTGGCGCCACGAGCCTAACCCTGAATGCGACCGCCGATAATACCAAGAACACGACCGCGCAAGCCGGAGCCAAAGGCGGAACGGCGATCGCCGGTGCGCTAGCCATGGCCATTGTCACAGAAGATACGCTGGCCTCGATCGGTACAGGATCGCCACTGGCACTCACGGGCACAGGGAACCTTACAGCAACAGCCGATCACACCAGTGTGGTCAACACCACCGGTCAAGGTGATGCGACCACGGGTACCGACTCCAACATTGCTGCCGTGATGACGCTGTCTTACGTCAATGAAACCACCGAGACGACGATCAATCGCAACTTGAACGCCCCAGGAAATCTAACCTTCCTGTCCACCAATGCTTCGCGGACAACGGGTAATACCACCGCCAATGCCCAAGGCGCCTCCAGTTCGGCGGCAGGAAGTTCAAATACGAACAGCGCATCGGGCACAGCCACTAACAGCGCGGGCACAACGGCCAGCAATGGTGGAGCACGCGGACCATCCAGTACTGGTACTCAAAGTCGACCAACCGCAGCCACTTCGCGCAATTCGATCGATGTATCGGCGGCTGTTACAGTCAACGTCGTCGAGTCTTTCACGCGTAGTTATCTGCCTCAGAATCGATCGATTACTGCGTCCGGGTTATCGAGTATTCGCAGTTTATCCAACGTCGATGTCTCGGGAGTTGCGAACGCTTCGACAACTCAAGCTGGTGATTGGGGCGTAGGCGTAGGTGTCGCCCTGAACTATGCGAACATCAACAACGAAGCCTATATTGATGCAGGCACCACGCTTACAACCGATGGCCTGACGCTCGAAGCCAACATGCGTTCGCTCGGTAGCGGAGCAACTCTCGACAATCGCCACGTCGTGACGACCACGGCTAACTCTGGTGCTGGCGGTGGTGATAATGGTTTTGCGGGCTCGGTATCGATCAACATCGTTGACTCGCTGACTCGCGCCCAATTGGTTAGTGGTTCGAGCCTGACGGGTCTCACGGCTCAGCCGGTCGTCATTCGTTCTAACTCGCGAACCACCAGTCGCGCTGATGCCTTGCCCGTAGAGGACATGGCTGGTGGCAGTGGTCAAGATTTCGGTTTCGGTGGCTCCTATGCGCTTACGCGAACCACGCATGACTCGTTTGCTAGAATAGACAACTCGGTTGCACTGACACCTGCGGCTGTGAACACTCCTTTTCAGTCGCTGACAGTGGAAGCCATCGCCGATCATTCATCAACTGCTAATGCGGTCAACGGGGCCAGCAACACACAGAAGCAAGGAGACCCTGCTACCGATTCCACCGGCATCGGCGCCGGTGTGGCCATGGTGCTAACTGCTAACGATACGAAGGCCAGTATTGGTACTGGTGCAACGATTACCACTTCGGGCAATATCGTCCTGCGCGCCGAACATCGCCATGCGGTCAGAGGCGAGTCCGATGGCAATGCCAGCGACGGCGAAGAGGGTATCGGCATTTCATTCGCGCTCAATCAAATTGACGATGACGTCGAAGCCAAGCTTGAGCGCAGTTTGACGGTGACCGCTGGTGGCTTGACAGTCGAGACCGTGACCAACGTCACAAGTAACATGGAGGCTACCGCCAGCAGTCGCGGTGCTCAAGGCGGTAGCGATCCCGATCAAGAGGCGAACGCTCAACGCAATCCCAACTCCGCCGGCGGCGCAGCCAACACGGGCACAGCCACCAGCACGACGGTCCAACCCGCCGGTACTCAGGTCAACCAGGCTAACGCCTCTGCCAATACGGAAACAGGCAGTCAGTCAGAAGGGCTGGGCGTCGCCGCAGCCGTTGGCATAAGCATCTTGGATGTTGCCAGCCAGGCTCTGGTCACTGGCAACATTGATGTGCGCGTCGCAGGCCCCGTGCGCATCGGCAACTTAGCTGATCACGGCGCCGACATCAAAGTCCTCAGCGACTCCGTATCGCTGGAAACGGGTGAGAACGACGATGCCGATCACTACGCAGCCTCGATCGCGTTTAGTTATGTAAATACAGAAAGCCTGGCCACGGTGGCCAACAACGCCACGATCGAAGGCACATCGGTCACGATTGAAGCCGTTACAGGAACCACCGCCAACAATGCTTCGCCCAACGATTTTATTGTGTGGGCAGCCGCTGCTTCGGGCGGTCAAGGCGATATGTCAGCCGCTGGTTCGATCGCGATCAACGTAGTCGACATGGAGTACATCGCCGTCGCGGACGCAACCACGCGACTACGCTCGACTGGCAACCTGACGGTGCGAGCCGAGAACGTGATGAACCCGCAAACCCTGGCTGCTAGCGCTGGCTTTGCGGCGCAAGAAGATGGCAGCGATGAAGAAGTCTACGGCGGTGCGTTGACTTATTCCAACGTCGACTTGATCACCAAGGCACATATCGATGGCAGGGCTGACGCAAGTAACGCGATCACCATCGATGCGGATACCATCATCGATCCACTGATCACGATTGTGCCCGGTATTGAATTGGAGATTCCGTTTACCTCCGTAGCAGTCGCCGGGTCGGTCAGCGGTGGTGATACGGCGGTGGCTGGGGCGGTGGCCATCAATGACTTTGATTTGATCACCACAGCGTACGTGGGCAACAATGCCAAGATCAATCGCGACAACCCAGATCCAGTTGTTGATCCGCTCTACCCGACGCCGATCGCCGACTTGCCAACACAAACCGTCTCGATCGATGCTACCGATAGCACGAACACTACATCGCTGGCCGGTTCGCTTGGCGTGGCCATCGAAGGCACCGGCGTAGGGGCTGGATTGGAACTGGGCATCATCCAGAAAGACACGCAGGCTTACATAGGTTCCAGTGCTTTTGTCGATGCGCAGGGCAACGTCACGGTCATCACCAATTCCGATGAAGATATCACCTCAGCCGCGGCCAACGCCGGTGTCGGTGAATCGGAAGGCATCGCCGCTTCGATATCTTTCTATGTCGTGCTAACGACGACGCTGTCGCATATCGGTACTAGTGCCAACGTGCGCAGTTTAACCAATAGCGTCGAAGTGAAAGCCACTGGCAATCTTGAACTGATCAGCGTGGCTGGCTCGGTCGGTGTCGGACTGAACGAAGTGGGATTCGGGGCATCGATCACCACGCTCATTCATACCGATACTGTTGAAGCCTTCGTTAGTTCATCGGCGGTTATTACAGTAGGCGGCATTCTCGGACTGATCGTGGATGCCAACTCGCTCGAGAATCTTATTGGCGTGGCGGCAGCGGGCGGATTCAGCGGACAAACCGGTGCGGCGGGATCGGTCAGCGTTTCGATCCTCAACGAAACAACCCGAGCCTATATTCAGCACAACGTCACGATCAACACGCTGGTCACTTCCATCACGGGCAAACCCGATGTGAAACTGACGGCTGATGCCCACACTACACTCGTCGCGGTCTCGGGGTTGATTGCGGTCGGCGGTGATGGAGCTGGCGGCGTGGGTGCAGATGCTGCATCGATCATTAAAGTTACCGATGCGTTTATCGGTTCGAATGTAACGGCCACGGTGGCGGGCGACATTTTGGTACTGGCCACGTCAATTGAAGATGTGACTTCGGTGGCAGCCGGCCTGACGGCCAGCGGCGGCAATTCGGGAACAATCGACCTGGGCGTCCACGTCTTCGATATTGTTTCGCGAGCCTTCATCGGTGACGATCCCACCGATACCTTTCCAACGCAAGGGCCAGGCAATATCGTCGCCGATGGCAACATCATCATCGATGCCGATGATCGACTGGAGATTGATAAAGTCATCGTGGCGGCGGCCGTTGGTTCGTCCTTCGGGGGAGCGGGAGCCATAGGGGTATCGACGATCGACAAAGTAGTCGAGGCCTTTATCGGTGCCGGCGCGCAGGTGACAGCTCGCGGCAACGGTAACAGCTACGACGCGAAAAACGGTCTGTGGATCGAAACCTATGAATCGTCAGGCAGAGGCGCCAGTGGCATACAGGCTGGCGGTGTTACCAAACCCAACGATCCCGATAACCCCAACGATGATCAAGTCGTCGCCGGCGATGTCTCGGACTCTTCCAACGTTCAGCAACTGGCCCTCAAAGGCGAAGTGGGTACGCCTGACTTTGATCCCGAAGACATTAAAGATGACCGCGCCGGGGAAACCAACGTTGATCCATCGGTAACCCAGCAACGCAAGCTCGAGCCTGCAACGGCCAGCCTACGTGGATTGTCCATTAGCGCCATGAATCGCGATGAAGTGGAAGTTTTCACGGTCAGCATCGGTGTGGCCGGTACGGTGGCCGTGGCCATCTCGGCCGGGATCAGCGTGATTGACACGACGACGCGTGCGTATGTAGGTGATGCAGCGAACATCAACAGCAATCTCGCTGGCGCGCATGATGACCAAACTGTACGCATCGCCGCGGCCAGCGACTTCTCGCAAATCGCCTTCGATGGATCGCTCTCGATTGGTGTCGAAGGCGCAGCCGCCCCGGCCCTGGGCGTGGCAATCCTCGATAGCCTGGTAGAAGCCAAGATCAACTCCAGCGCCCAGGTGAAAGCCAACAAAGACGTCAAGATTGAAGCCCAGCAAAGCAACGATATTCTCTTGGCCAGCTTCGGCCTGGCGGGATCCGGTGGCGTGGCCTTCGGCGGCAGCGTCAATGTTATGGACATCACCACTACCGTCCGCGCGGCCATTGGCGATAACGCTGTTGTCTTTGCAGGCAACAACGTGATCGTCTTGGCCAACGATCATAACGACGTGGATGTCATAACCGGTGGCCTCGGAATTGGCCTGACCGCTGGTATAGGAGCTGGTGTGGGCGTGGTGATGCTGGACACGCACGCTATCGCTGAAATTGGTGATGCCACAGTTGACGCGTTGGCTAACATTGGCGATACAACAGTTCTGGCTGGGACCGATGCGACGGGGATGTTAACGACAACCACCGGCCGCGGCGTCATCGTGCAGGCCCGCTCACGACAAGACTTTACGCACCTCGCCTTGGCTGGCGGTGGCGGTTTCATTGGTGTGGCTGGTGCCGTGGGTATCTCCATTCTCGACTCGGATACCACGGCTGCTATTCGTGGCGGTGCGACCATCAACCAGGCAACCAATGCCGACGCGGCCAACTCGCTGCAGAGTGTTTACGTCAACGCCGGGAATGAATACTTGGGCTTCTCGTTTGCCGGTGCCCTAGGGTTTGGTCTGGGTTCGCTAGCTGGTGCCATCGACATTGGTACGCTCAAGAACGATACGTTAGCGATCATTGAAAGTAACGCCACGGTGCGCGCCAAGAACGATGTGATCGTCAATTCGTTGGCGTTTAAAGACATCGATGGCTATGCGTTTAGCGGAGCAGGTGGCCTGATCGCCTTGGCTGCATCGGTATCGGTCTGGTCGGTCGGTACACAGATCGAGCGCAGCTATACCGATCGCGACGGCAATAGCGCAGACGCACAGGCCGTTGGCAGCGATCGCGCCGATGAGGACTCGGCCGAAGAGGTCGATGAGATGGGCAGCGAAACGTCGGGCCTGTTGAACAACTACCAAACTGGTGGATCAAATCGCATTGGAAGTATCTCCAGTTCAGCCCGCGCGCGATTCAACCGCCACCGCCCAACGCAGAATCCCACTGAACCAACTCAGACGTCGATCCTCGCTCTGCTCAACTTAGGTAATCCCAATGTCGAACCGGGTACGACCGCGATGATTGCCACTGGGGCCACCGTGGTGGCTGGCTTTGACATTGTGGTCAACTCGCAAGAAACCGTCGACTTCAACTCGGCTGTGGGTACTGTGGCTGGAGGCATAGGTGCACTAGGGGCCGCAGTGGCAGTGAATTCACTGGCCACGAATGCAACAGCCAAAGCAGGCGGCACACTCACCGCTGGTGGTGATGTGTCAATAACTTCCAACCTGGACACTGTTGGTTATACAGTGGCGTTCGCAGGCACAGGTGGCTTCGTTTCGCTAGGCGCTGCAGTTGTAGTATTCGATGATAGTTCCGTAGTGAGCGCTTACCTGGATAACGGCGCGTCGGTCACCGATGCACAGAGCCTCAACATCACTGCTAGTGACACGCGCAACTTCTATGGCTTCTCAGGCCAAGCAGGTGTTGGCCTGTTGGCTGGCGGCGCATCCTTTGTGGTCGTCAACGTGGACAACGATAACACCGGCATTGTTGAAACCGCAGCCTTCATCGGCAACAACGCGACGATTGGTTTTGGAAACAATGGTGGTGTAGGCGCGATCAACGTCAAGTCGAATCCTGACATTACCGCTACGTCTCAAGCGCTGGGAATCAACGTTGGCGCGGCTGCCGTTTCGATCAACTTCTCCGAACTGAACCTGGCCCCAGAGTCGCGAGCGACGATCGGGTACGGCGGCAATATTCTGGTCTCCGGCAATGTCGTCCTAGAGTCCAATCAGAAGGTCGAAGGCACTGCTAAGGGCGTTGGGTTTGCCGCGGGAATCGTGGGTTTCGGCGGCATGTTCGCCGACCTCGAACTCGGTCGTGGCGATGGCATCGACGAGGTGGAAGTCGGTATCCTGGGTGACGAAGGACAAGCCGGCACGGTGCTGGTAGCCGATAACTTGCGCATTAGAGCCAACACGGTTGATACACTGGATGTCGTCAGCGTCGCGGCCAGTGGCGGTGCCCTGGCTGTGGCTGGTGCGACTGCTGAATTGCACAGCGATCAATCCTCGCGAGCTACCATCGGTCGCAATGCGCTGATCAATGTCGATACTTTATATGTCGACATTATTCGTAAAGCCGACATCGATTCGAGTCTGGATGCCGTCAGCGCGGGCATTATCGCCGGTACCGGTGCATTCATCGACAATGAACTTACCAGTAAAGCGCGCATCTTTGTTAGCCCAGGCGCGACGGTCAACGCGCACTCTATCACGCTCGATTCGCGCAACACCGTCCAGAAAGATCGCTACGGCACAGGCGATGGCGTGAACCTGGCCACCGTCTCGCTCTCGATTGTGGGTGGTGCAGCCGGTCAGACCAGCGATACCAACATCGGCACCGCCACTCAACCATTGACTTCGTCGGTCATCATTCAACCTGGCGCGACGCTGCGGGCCACGGGCACGTATAAGAAACCAGGCATTCTTGGCATCAGCACGTTAACTGATGTGGAAGCGATCGATCGCACCAGCGTGCTGCAGGTCTCAGGCGCCAACGGTGCGGTAGTGGCCAACAGCCTGGTGCGATCGGACACGCGCTCGCGTATCGAAGTCGATGGGGCGGTGCTCGAGAATGAATATGGCTCTATTGAAATGGGGACCAAAGGCAATGCCTATTCGGCCAACACATCCGACGTGGAAATGGTCTCGGGCATCTCAGCCGCTATGGGCTCAACTTCGAACGCCACCAATATCAACGAACAAGAGATCGAACTGAACGATGCCCAACTGGAAGCCAACAGCATTCTGATCATGGCTGGCCGCGATCTAAACCGCGTTTCCAACGTCATCAATAGCGTCTCGGTGGCTGAAGCCTTTCTGGCATCGCTGTTCCCAAGTTTCCCTGACCCCAATGCGATTTCGCAAGTCTTTGAATCCAACACTATCAATGTGGCTGGCAATTCGAAGTTAACCGCTTTTGCTGACATTGATATGATTGCTCGTCAAGGCATCACCTTGCCCGAAGGTCGGGCCACCGCCGCGGGTGATCTTCTGTCGTTGTCGCTGATTCCGTTTGCGGCCGATGCCGACTTGAGCCGAGTCGACAATAGCACGAATTCGGTATTGATTGCCAACACGGCTAAACTGCTGGCTGGTGCTGCGAGTAGCTCCGTGGTGCAAATCATACCGATGATCTTAAACGGAGGGGCTGTCACACTGGCTGGCCAACCCATCGTCATAGGCCAACCACTCAGTCCGGAGCAGTTGGACGCGATCGACGCTCCAGCCAGTGCCAACTATCACTTTGCTCCGCTGGATGTGGAAACGATAACGCTCGATTTCTACCAAGGCTTCGTTGCCAAGGCAGTGACTGGGGCCATGCAGGGTGGCACAGCCGGTCACTACTATCGCTTCAAAGTCAACACGGCTGAGGGACCGAGGCGTATTGCACTACACAACGAGAACTTTGCCAACACCGCTCGCTGGGAAGATCTAGGTACCGTCGCTCCCACGCAAAATGTGCTTGCTCTCTACGACAGCAATATCTCGCAGGTATTCGCTGGCCAAATCGCAGGCAAATTTGCGGTGGCCCAGCCTGTCGAGATGGACCCGGTAAAACTCTCGTACCGCAACATGGGCAACCTGCTGTTCGCACGCCGTGAAACCATCTTGGGTTGGATGGCTGACCATGCCGATGATGCGGAAGCCATCGCGCGTTACCAGGTGCAACTGGACGAAGTCAATGCTCTGTTGGAAGAGTTTGGTTTGACCGGAACTGTTGCTGGTCCGGACGATACCGAGCTGATCACCTTCAAACAGGAGCTGGATCTGCTGTTTATCGAAGTACCCAGTATGATCGCGTCGCCAGGCTCGATCTTCATCGAAGGTACGCCACCGCCGCTGATGCCTGATCAAACGTATGCATTGCTCTTCCAAAATCTAGTCAACACCGGTGTCATCGAAGCTCGCGCCGGCGCGGCGATCAATCTGACCAACGAATCCCCCTTCACCATGATCGTCAACGGTGCAGTGGTGAAAGACAACCGCCGAGTTACCACTGACGAAGACGGTCAGTATCTCTCGTTGGATCCGGGAAATGTCTACATCAACCAAGTCCCGCTAACCAACGTCGACGATAACTCGGCCAAGGTCATCAACATCACGCAAAACTCCGCGGGGGCCTACAGCCAGTTCGATTTGGCTGGCCTGCCGATCACCCCAGCCGAAATCGATCAAGACCTCTACATCGAAGCCGACATCGTTAATGAAGATGGCAATGTTCGTATCGACAATGTCGAAGGCAGTATCTTTGTCAACGCCGAGATCCGGGCGCAGAGCGTCGAGATATTGGCAGGCAAAGACTTCAACCTCAACTCGGAAACCTGGTTCCACACCAATCGCGATCCGCGGCAATATCTAAAATACGACACCTTCCGTGGCGAGTTGTTCGATGCCGCAGAGTTACTACGAGATCTGATTCCTTGGGTCAATCTTCCAGCCGGAACGAATCGCTTGGTGGAAGCTGATGGAAGCTTCGAAGACTCCGAAGGTGTTTCACTGGCCGAAGCGATCGCAGCGGACACGTCCCGCATCCTTGCCCAAGGCTCCATCACCATCACAGCTCGCTTCCTGAACGTGAACGGGCTCATTCAAAGCGGTGCTGAGACCATTGAACTGGGCATATCCTCTGACTTTGAGCCGCCCGAATATACCACCAACTTCATCGACGAAGACGGCGTCAACCTGATCGAAGGCATTTCGTACGGTGTGGCAGGTGTACCGGTGGATGGATACTGGGATGCAGCCAATAAAACGTTTGTTATCGACGATATTAAACCTGAAGGCGGAAAGATTACGATCGCTGGCCAATTGCTCAGCACCGGCAACGGCCGCTTGAAAGTGGCTAGTGGCTATCCGAGCATCAACATCGACAACGATAGTCCGTATATGTTGGTTATGAACGAAGTCGACATTACCGACTTCCGCGAAGGCATCATCACAGTTATCGACTCCGGTTTGCTAACCAAGGCCGAATACAAATTCTTGCCCGCGACGAACCAGATCCAGGAGCGACGCTTTACAGGTCAACTGGTCGCTGGTGGAAACGACAACGACGGTACCGATGATGGCCAGGTTTCATCGATCCAATACACCTTGCAGTCAACGGATCTGCACGCCTTTGGTGCTTCGCTGGAATATGCAGTTCCCACTGGCTTGCAATATGTGTGGACGGAAGGTCAACGTTTGAATCGTCAGACGGTCACGCGCTACGTTCGCGACGATAGCTGGTACACCAGCTTTTTGCCATTCATTGATTTCGATGAAACGACCTCCACAAGTGAAGAGAGTTTTCTCAATCCGCGCCCCATACTCGAGTCTGAATTGCGTTTGCTTACTGGCGCCAATGGTGTCGATGCTAACGGCTTTGATATCGATGGCATTCCCGACTATGCAGTCGGATCGGCTTACTCCATCGCTTACTTGCGTTTCGGAGATCCACGCACTGCCCTGCCCGCCGGTGCCCTGGTACGCAACCCGCCGCTGTTCGTCAGCTTGCAGCAGTTTCCGCCGATCGTCGATGTACCGGATGATTCGCAAGTCTATGAGTACATCGGCACACCGGGCGAGTTGATCGATTTGACCGAGGCCAATTATGCAGACACAGCACTTTGGACTCTGCGCGACGATATCGATGCCCAGACTTTTGTGCTCGACAACATCACGCAGTTCGATAGCTCGTTCAGAAATCGGCGATCTTCCACAACATCGCCTGTGGAGATCGATGACGACATCTACGAGACTATCCGCACGGTGGTCGAAGGCCAAAAAGATCTGTACACACATACGCTGAAAGCTGACTATCCAATCGGAATTGTATTCGGCAATAGTGCCGCTACGCCTAGCGTTAATATCAGCTCGCACGGGGGCATTCGCTTCCTGACCAACGTGTTTACGCCCGAGACGGCAACCATGGCGTTGACGTCGACTGGCGGGTCCATTGTGGCTGAGGATTCCGCTGTCATCTTCGGTACCAACCCAGTCGTGATCGCCGCCGGTGATGTCGACTTGCAGATCGAAGGTGACATCGGAGCGCTCAATATCTTTGCCGGCGGCGATATCGATGTCACTGCGGTGTCTACCGACAATATCTCCAGCCGCTTTGAAGTTGCATTGGTCTCGTCGACGGGTGGAGATGTGTTCATTCACGCGCCCGATGGTTTGACGAACGAATCTTCGACTTCCAAAGTGAAGGGCGATCGCGTTGAATTGGAAGTTGTGCGTGGGGCCATCGGTACCTCGGTTTCGCCCCTGCGCATTGAAGCCAATTTCTTGGGCACAGGTGGCCTGGCCGCCCTCGCCAATGACAACATTTACATCGTCCAAACGGCGGGCGATTTGCCACTGCTGCGGGCCCAGAGTTTTACCTCTTCAGCTTCGATTGAATCGCTGACAGAAGATGTCAATCTGACTACTCTGTCCGGCTCGATCCTAGATGGAGATCGCGAGAACTTTCTAGCGCGCCAACCCCAACCGGTTAATTTTGTCCAGCAGCGTTTCATCGACCAAGGAGTCGCCAGCGGACTCTTTTCGGCCCAGTCGTTCACTCAACCGCTCTCATCAGGCTTGATGAAATTCCTCAATCCAGGACAGGCCATACCCAACGTCCCAGTAACGCTCGCCGAAAGACTGAATATCAAAGGTGGCGACGTCAGGCTCAGCGCTCAGTCCCCAGGCTCGAGCATCGGTTTGATTGGCGAGTCGATCCTGATCAGCAACCCACGCAATTACGCGGCGCTGTCAGCCTCTCAAGCCGCGCTCCTATCATCGGCCAAGGCTGAAGATGTATTGGGAGTGCACTATGGAGTGTACCGATTCTTGGGCACGGGCCAGGCTAACGTCAACCTGGCGCTGGAAGACTTCAGCAATCCACTCCGCTGGCTTAAGTTGAATCCGCATTTCGCCACTGGGGCAGACAGTAGTGTGGCCGTGCTGCGCGTGGTATCGCTAAATCAGCGCGTGCAAGTCAATCACGATCGAGATCAGATCGGGATGTATGAGTACATTGGTGCATCAGGTCAATTGAATCTGACCGCCGAAAACTATCGCGATGTGGCGCGTTGGCGCAAAGTCGAAGGTGCGGCAGCTACGGATGGACCAGCCGTCGATTTGAGCAATGGACTGCTGGTCACCAACAAAGGGGTGATCGATGCCATGGTCATCCGCTCCACCGAAGATGTGAATATAGCGGCGACCACGAGCCTCATGGCCCAGGCTCACCAACATGTGAATATCGAAGCCCCCGACACCCTGCGAGTTAACCTGGTGGTGGCTGGTGAGGATGTGATTCTGCGAGCAGCAGATGACATCCAAGACAATGGCATCAACGTGGCGGCACTGGTGGCCGGGGGTGATGTGCACTTCATATCCGGCGCTGGAGTTTCGCTGTTCAACAATGTCGGGCCATTCAAGACTCAAATCGCTCCTACTGGTTCACTGCGTGCAAATAGCGGTGCACAGATCAATGTTCAGCAGATCTCGGCTGACGCCATCATCAATGGTGCTTCCCAGCCGATCAACGATTTGTTCGTAGTCTGGGTGGATGCGGCGAGCAATGTGGATATCGTAGTTCAAGAGGGCTCGATGCAGCTCGGATATGTTACATCGATGGGCGATGTCGACTTGCGAGCCCCAGTGGCTATCCTGGATGCTTATCCATCAATACCGGGCACGTTTGTTAACATCTACACGCCTGCCGGCGCGGTGCCGGGCCACGTCTACTTGCAAGCTGCCACGATTGGTAGCAGTACAGCCCCGATTACGGTCGACCTTCGCGCTGGGGAGCTAACAACGTCCAGTTCGCAACATCAGTGGTTGCACGCCGCCACGGATCTTGTCGCGCGATCGATGGTTTCAACGGGTGGTAATATCACGGTAACTGGAGCCGACGATATCGCGATCGGTTTGATTCAAGCTACAGCGGGACATGTACTCGTATCGACCATCGGTTCGATTACTGACGTCGACGGGGACGCCGCTGCAGACATAGAAGCGATCACGATCACGCTAGTATCCAGTCAGTCATCTATCGGTACTGCTACCGATGACTTGGAGATCAATACAGCCGACAGCTCTGCGGGCCTGTTATCCGCCGCCGCGGCTGGCAATGTCTACCTCACCGAGAAGAGTGGGCGATTGAATGTGCAACACGCCCAGTCAGTCGTGGCTGGGGATGTGCGACTGGCTACCACGGAAACATCGGCCGGTGGAGAGGACATCATCGGTTTGAGTGGCGGTTTGATCGCGGCACTGCATGGAAACATTTTGCTCTTGAGTGCGGACAACGTCACGATCTCTAGCACGCTGAGCGCAGAAAATCTGCGCGTTGTCGGCGACTACCGCGATCGCGATGCACAGGGCTCGATCGTGACCATTAGCGGGCCAGTTGCTGGTCAATACGCAGAAATTGAAACTGGAGACGGCGCGGATACGATTCTAATTGCGGCCTCTGTCATGCTGGGCTTCGTGGTAAAAACTGCCAAAGGTGATGACGATATCACCACCGGCCCTGGCAATGACCAAATCTATGCCGGCGATGGTCGAGACATCCTGCGTGGTGGTGATGGCGATGACTACCTCAATGCCGGTTCAGGTGTGGGTGATGAGCTGTTCGGTGGCGAAGGCGATGATACGCTGATCGGTTCGACTGATGGCAGTGAATTTGATCCGGACTTTGCCGACTCCACGCGTTTCGGTGACTTCATCGACGCTGGGCCAGGTAACGACACCGTCTGGTCACTAGGTGGTGCAGACATGATCGTGGGCGGTTCAGGCGATGATGTGATCGATGCCGGCGAAGGTAGTGATTTCGTCTTGGCCGGAGCTGATAACGACACCGTGTATGTTGGCAGTGGACTAAGTGATGTGGCCCATGGCGAAGCGGGTGATGACGTACTGATTGGCTCCAACACCGGCAATGATCAGTTGCTGGGTGGCATCGGCAACGATCGGCTGCGGGGCCAGGCGGGCAATGATCTGCTCGACGGCGGCGAGGGCGATGATGTGCTTGACGGCGGCGCCGGGACTGACGAGTTGTTAGGTGGACTCGGCAATGATGAACTGCTCGCCGGCGGCGGTACGGGTGACACGCTGCGCGGTGGCGCTGGCGACGATACGTTGACCGGTTCCGACGACGGTGCGGACTTACTCTTCGGGGACGCAGGTCGAGATCGTATCTCAGGTCGCGGTGGCAATGACCAAATCTCGGGCGGCGACGATGATGATATTCTCGACGGTGGGGCGGGCGATGATGTGATCAGCGGTGACGCAGGCAGCGATTTGATCATTGGCGGTGGTGATCATGATGTGTTGTATGCTTACAGTCTTACTAATTCGACGCTCGATGTTTCCGTGAACTATTTGTATGGCGATTTTGGTACTGGCAACAACGAACCTGGTTCAGGCCGCGATCAACTATATGGCGCCAGCGGCCGCGATCTGTTGTACGGTGAAGGTGATGACGATCTCATCGACGACGATATTTCGATTGCTGGCATACCGTTGCCGGCGGCATCGCTAGACTTCATTGACTATGGCACAGGTGACGGCGCGAATCCCACAACGTTCACCGCTGCGCCGCCGACGGCCAATCCGCCTGTGCAACCGGCCGGACCGGCCTACCTGGCACCTCGCAATTCTTATCCCACTGGCAGCCCCGATCTTGGACGCTGGAGTGAGCTAGGGGGATCGGCGACTGGCACTGGGTTAAATCGCAGCGGCATCATGTCCGCGCCTTCGATCGCAAGTACAACCAGCGGTGTGGTCGTCGCCTGGTCCGAAGCTGCCAGCGGTGTCTCGCGAGTTTATGTGGCCGAACATAACGGCACGAACTGGAACGAGCTATCCAATCCAAGCGGCGCAGGCGTGCTCAGTTCCGCCAAGCACTCGACCGATCCCAGCTTGATCGTCACCGCCACCGGTCGTCCGACCGTCGCTTGGACCGAACATTCATCGACCGGCAGCGATATTCAGGTCGCCCAGTACGACGCTTCTGCCAACGGTGGTCTCGGTGGGTGGATCGCGCTCGGCACCTCGCTCGGTGCTTCGGGAATCTCGAACACTGGGACCGCCGAACATCCACAACTGATCGAAACCAGCTTCGGTTTGGTAGTTGTCTGGCGAAACGTAGTCGCTGGTGTGGCGCAGGTCTATGCTCGTGTATTCAGCGGTGGTAGTTGGCAGAGCTTCGCAGTAGGCAGCGATACTGCCGGAGGTGTCTCCTCCGCAGGCGTTGGGTCAGACATCCAAGACATCGCGGTTAGCACACGCGCTGGTCGCGTGGCAGTGGCTTGGACTCAACTAGACGTCGACACCGGCGTTCGCCAGGTATACCTTCGCGAAACCACCGGTGCGAGTTGGAACGAGATCGCTGGCTCTGCAACTGGTAATGGCGTCAGCGGAGTCACGAACAATGTGATAGGCGGCGTGCCCACCAGCAATACGAGCCCCTCACTTGCGTACCTGGGCAATGATCTGTTCGTCGCCTGGAGTGCCTATGTCGACGAAAGCTCGTCCGTTGTCACTACCCGTTATGCGTCATCTGCCGGTGCACCCGAGGTGGTTAGTCAAATTGAAACCGTCAATCGATCCGCGATGCCAAAGCTGGTGTCTAACTCGACCGTGTTACAGTTGATATGGCAAGGAGCCCGCGATCAGCTCTATGCGATGCGATGGAATGGATCGACGATGGTCGAAGAGATCCCCGGCGATGCTTCGAATATCGGAGTTTCCTTGACAGGCCGTATGATCGATTCGTCGTCGGCTTCGGTCGACGCCAGTGGTCGCGCTGCCATCGCCTGGATCGATCTCAGTCAGGGCGAGCCATCGCTGATGGTCCGCCGCAATAATTTCTTGGTCACCGGTTCTGTCTATCATGCATCACCGACCGGCAATTCTATTCAACAGATCCTCGACAGTAATGCTCTCGGCGCGGGCGATGTGATAGTGGTCAATGGACAACTGACTGGCAGCGTGAGTATCACGGCGGCGGATGCGGGCGTGACTATCGTCGGTGCGCCGGGTTCGGTTATCACTGGTAACTTTGCCATCGCTGCGAACGACGTCAAGTTGCAACGATTGAATATCATTGGCAGTGTAACGACCACGGCATCGAATAACTTTTCGCTGCGAGAGAGTTCTATCGCGCGTGGCGTTGTCCTCAATGGCGGCAGCGGTGCCCAGCTTTCCCATAATCAGCTTACCGATGCCAGCAATGCTTTGCTGATCGTCGGCAATGCGGCGAGCACTGTCGTGCGCAGCAACACGATCACTGGCGCGGTCAACGGCGTCTCGGTGGGTGATCCCAATGGCGTGCTGGTCGGTGGCGCATCGAGTCTAAGTCTGCTGAACAATAGGTTTGTTGGAAGTGCGACAGGCTTGCGTATTCGCGTGGCCTCGTCCGGTGAAATCACAGGCAACGATGTGGTCGCGACGAACACTGGCCTGGATCTCGATGCCGCGTTTGCCGGATTGATTCGGCAGAATAACTTCCGCGACGCTATAGTCGGCGTACGTTACGAGTTCGCAGCCAGCCTGAGCGACAATGACATTTTTGGTAACCAAATAGGCATCATTTCAACCGTCGACTCCGCGACAGACGGATTGGGCTATCAGCCAGGTGTACAACCCAATCGCATCTATGAGAATATCACCGGCGTTCAGCTGACCGGTCGCATGCAGCATCAACACATCACCAACAATAGTATGGGCGTGTTAGGGAGTGGCCAACTGGTTAGTGTCGATCCCGAACATGCCAACGTGATTGAATCCAACTCGGTTGGAGTGGACTTCAGCGGAAGCATCAGTGGCAATCGCATTGGACGCAACGTCACAGGAATTGTCGCCCCCGCCGGTCAGACGATCAGTGGCAATACGCTGTACCGCAACACGACCAGCATTCAGATTGTTAGTCAGACTGACGTGCGGATTGTAGGCAATACCTTCTACACGCCGGTCGGTGACCACGTGCGTATCACCGGTGGTTCGCGTCAAGTCGAACTGATGAATAACATCTTCTGGACCGAAGATGGTTACAACATATTCGTGGCCAACGACAGTACTGTAGGCTTCCACAGCGATTACAACGTGCTGCACACCAGTGGCAACGGCAAGATCGGCTACTGGACTAAAGATTTCGATGATATCCTCGATTGGCAAGAAGACATCTATCAGTTTGACCTAAACTCGATCGGCCGCACCGCGGTCAATCCAACCTGGTCAGAGCCACGGTTTATCAACAAAGCGGCTGATGACTATCGAATCTATGACCAGGTTGCCCGCGGGCGCTTTACCAGCCCGACAGTAGATGCGGGCAACCCGCTGGTGGATATCGCTCTTCCAACAAGCACGGTTAACCTACTGAGCAATCCAAGCTTCGAAGCCGGCCTGAGCAGTTGGACAGCCAACCCTAGCGGTGTCATTCAAGCCACCAATCCCGCGCCCCACGATGGCAGCAGCTATTTTGCCAGCGCCGCTAATCCCACCACCACGCTGGTACAGACGATTGATCTTTTGGCCTCAGGGTACACAGCTACAGCACTGGATACGCAAGATCTGTCGGTAATCTTTGGTGGTCGAGTCCGATCGGCCAACGAAGCGGTACGTGATTCCGGACGCATTACGATTACGTTGCTCGACGGCAGCGATGTCTCCGTCGGTACCGCGTTAGTCGCCGAATCATCGCGGACTTCAGATCGCTGGGAATTGATTGGCGGCAAGCAGTATCTGCCTTCGGGCGTGCGCAAAATACGCTTCGAGTTTCAAGCCATTCGACAGTCGGGCTCGACCAACGATTCTTATCTCGATCGTGCGTTTGTCTATATCCAACCAAGTACCGCATCGCCTGACCTTGGGGCCGGTAGCCTGACCAATCAAGACGTCGCTCAGAATGCGCACCTGGTTCTCCGCAGTCCCGATCTGTACAAAGACTGGGAACGTGACAAACCGCTACCGATACGCTGGGATTCATTCGGCAATACGACGGATTCGCCCGTTCGCATCGATCTGTATCAAGATACGGCCAATGGTCCGGTTCTGGTAACAACCATCGCAGCCTTGACGCCTGATGACGGTCAATTCACTTGGATTGCCGCCAGTAGCGGTGTCAACTACGGCACGTATGGACTGCGGATTCAAGTTTCGCTGGCCGATAACACGACGGTGCTCGATCGCAGCACTGAAACGTTTACCGTACCTGAAAACACGAATACCTTCTTTGTAAATGACTCTTCGACAATTGGTGATCAGTATGTGACCTCGGTAGGTAGCAACCGTAACACAGGCAAGCTGGCTGCGACGCCCAAGCCATACCCGAACAACGTGCTTCGCATCTATGAAGTTGGCGCTAGTCAATCGCTGTCGATCGATCGCGGGACCTATCCGCTGCTCTATCCGCTAGTTGTTAGCAATTCGGCGAGCTTTGGTAACGACGAAGGTTTCCTGATGCGAGGAGCCAATGGTGGTACGACGCAGCTGCATCACGCCAACTCGCTCACTGTAGCCCCAGTCCTACAATTGATCGACGCCGACTTAATGACGATCACCGACCTCAGTTTGGTGGGAGGCACAAAGGGTATATGGGTGAGCGGCAATAGTCTCGATCTAGAGCTAGCCCGGGTACATCTGAACAGTAACACACAAGAAGGTCTGCTGATCGATGCGGGTTCGAGTGCTTTGACCTTGGATGAAATCTCCGCCAGCGGCAATGCCGGAGGTGGGATTCGCGTGCTGGGTGCGGTGAACGTGGTGCGTAACAGCGATATCAGCGGCAACCTGGCAACGGGTCTGACATTGTTAGGTACTGGTGCTACGCAAGTCTATGGCAATACGATTTCCAATAATGCCGGCATCAATGCTCACGGCATTCAGATTACCAAGTCTCCTGGAGACCCACTGACGATTGTCGGTCAGTCCGATCTGTCACTGTCGCAAGGCAATCGCATCTTCAACAACGGTGGTTCGGGAATCTTAGCCAGCGGCAATGTGCTGATTGTGGGCAACACTGTGTATGGTCACGTGGGTAACAACACAGCTGGATTGTCGATGAGTGGTTCGGTAGTGGCCGAACACAACGTCATCTTCGGGAACAACTCTGGGGCCGTTATTTCTGGAATTGGTACATTTTCGCAGAACCGCGTCTACAACAACCTCAACGTGGGACTCAACCTGTTCGGTACCGGCGCTGTGGTCGAAAAGAACGTGATCTACTCCAATGCCGTGGGGATGCAAGTCGCCTCCAGTATCGTCCGTAACAACCTCATCTACGACAATACGCTGCGTGGAATTTCGATTGATGGTGGTTCAGCCACAGTTGTGAACAACACAATTCATCAAACAGCCGCTGAAGCCGTTCGGGTACAAGCCCTATTTGGTCTGACCTTGACCAATAACATCCTGTGGTCCGATGGTGTCCTGGGGAATACAGCCTTGCTAGTCACCGCGCCACCGACGGTGAGCGCGGTGATGGATTACAACGCCTTTTATGTCACCAATTCGGCCGGCTATGGCCAGTGGGGTGGCGTGCGATACTTTTCCCTCGAAGCATTCCAAGCCGCTTCGCAAAGCAACTTCAATAGTCTGGCCCATAATCCGCAGTTTGTCAGTCCATTAGGTGCCGATGGCATTTTGGGCTATGCGAGTCCCACGCAAGATGGCCGCGACGATGATTTCCATTTGAAGAGTTTGTACGAAAGTTTTCATGGCGGTTCGTTCGCGCCGGTAGCCAGCGGTAACGGAACCGGGTTGCCGACAACTTTAACCGGAACTTGGGCCATTGATGCGGTGCAATCTCCATCGATTGATGCGGGCAATCCTCTCAGCAGCTTTGTTAGTGAACCTACGCCCAATGGAAACATTGTTAACCTGGGAGCGTTCGGCAATACTGATCAAGCCTCCAAGAGTCCGGTGGCTTTTTTGGAAGTAAAGAACCCGGATGGTGGTGACCTGTGGCTGGTCAATCAGACGTTTAACATTCGTTGGACCAGTCACAATCTGAACGCACCTGGAATTACTTATGCGATCGATCTGCTGCGCGTGGGCAATCCTGTGCCTGTGCTGAACATCGCGGCGGCAGCGGCGGGCACGGGCTTGTATGCCTGGACGATTCCCGGCAGTTTGGCTCCAGCCAATGACTATCTGATACGTATCACGCAGAGCGGATCTGGGTTGGTTGATGAAAGCAACGCGCCATTCACGATCGAAGAGCAAGTTACGATTTATTATGTCAACGATAGCCTCGTCGAAGCTGGCGATCTAACGACGGCAGCTGGTGACGATCTGAATAACGGCCTCAGCCCCAATGCTCCGAAAGCTTCCATTCAAGCCATTTTGGCTGCCTACGATCTGGGACCTGGCGATCGCATTCGCATCGACGCGGGTAGTTATACGCTCAACACGGACATCCTGATCACCGCGGGCGACGCGGGCATTACCCTCGAGGGTTATCACGATGCCGCTTTCCCTGATCGGAAGACCATCCTAAACCGCGTGGCCAGCGGCCGACCGATCTTTGAATTGCAAAATGCGGACAATGTCACGCTAGAGCACATGGAACTATCTGGTGCGTCCGTAGGCATCTTGGCCAGTGCCACCTCGGACAGCGACGACCTGGTCTTGCGCAATTTGCGCTTTATCGATGTGAATATGGGTGTGTCATTGGATGTAACCAACGACCGCACCTTGATCACAGGTTCGTCGTTTGATGGTAGCAACTTTACGCGACAACATTTCCATATCGCAGGTACCGACACCACGATCGAATTTAGTCAGTTCCTGCGCGGAGGTGGCGGCGGTGGTGGATCGAGCAGCAAGACGCTGATTGGCGCTCGTGGGCTGTTTCAGAATAACGAAGTCATCAACGACGGCGTGTTATCTGTATTCGCGAACTTCTCAAACGCGGCGGATACAACCATCGTTCGCGATAACGTATTCCGCGATTCACTGCGAGGCGGGATTGTAGCTAGTGGGCTGCACTCGCTGATCGAAGGAAACACGTTCAGCAACTTGATCAATCCTGCGGCAATCAATCCCGTCGAGACGATCAACAGCGGCGGCACTGTCCGAAACAACGTCGTCTCGGGCGGCCAATATGCAATTGCGGGTACCGGGCTGATCGAAGGCAATCGCATTTATAACAACTTGCGCGGCGTGCTGGGATCTACTGGCAGTCGCATTCTGGGCAACGAAATATATGACAATCAGATCGGTGTCTTCACCGCTTCGGCTTCTACGCTCGTCCAGAACAATAACATCTATCGCAATGATCTGGGGATTCAGTTGGGAACTGCCGGCGGTGGCGGCACAATTACGATCGCCAATAATACGATCTACCAAACCAGCGGCCATGCGATCGAAATCTTAGGCAATAGTCTGCTGACTTCACAAAACAATATCTTCGTAGTCACCGACGGCAATGTGATCCAGGCGCTTTCGGGAGCCACCTTCACCAGCAGTGACTACAACCACTACACATTCCTGGGCAGCGGCAACGTCGCCAACTTCAATGGCCAGATCCTGCAGTCGGTCTCGGATTGGCATTTCCAGTTTGGCTTCGACGCGAACAGCATCACTGGCGATGCGCAGTTCATCGATATCGACGGGACTGATAACAAGCTCGGCTTCGATCGTGGTAACGGGTTGCAAGTCAGTTACTATAACAACACGGATTTCAGTGGCTTACCGGTCCTGCAACGCATCGAAACCGCCATCGACTTTGGCACATTTGGACAATCCGGATCGCCCGCGCCGGGAGTCAACGCCGACAACTTTACCGCGCGCTGGGAAGGCTTTATTCATATTCCCACCACTGGCGATTACACCTTCTACGCTCTGAATAATGACGGTGTAAGGTTTACACTCGATAACGTGCTGCGAATCGATCAATGGATCAGCAGCAGCGTTGAATACAGTTACACTGCTACGGGCCTGGCTGCTGGCTGGTATCCAATCAAGTACGAGATGCGCGAACTAACGGGCACTGCCAATACAAGATTCAGTTGGCAAGGGCCTGACATCGCCAAACAAACTGTGCCGCGCAACGCCATGGGCACCTTCTCCGGTTTTGACAACACTGACCGAGGCGCAGACGACAGCTTCGTGGTTCAAGCCACATCGCCGACGATCGACGAAGGCAATCCTAGCAGCGTTTACTTGTGGGAGCCGCTTCCCAATGGAGACCGAATCAATATTGGTTCGACCGGCAATACCGTGTTGGCCGCCAGCCAGGCAACTCCGCAGCTCTACATGCTCAATCCAAATGGTCTTGAGAAGTTGCCGGTTGGTACAACGACCAATGTTCAGTGGTTGGCCTCGGGCCTAACCGCCAATCGCCCCGTTTCTTTGATCAACCTTGGCAGCACAACGACAGTCGATAACTTCTTGCCCGATACGGTGCTCAGTTCCGGCTTCGCTTACAGTACCTCTACAGCGACCGATGTTTCTGGTGTACCTCAGCCTGCCCCGCAAGATGTTTACAAGTCAGGTGTTTGGACGGGCGGCTCCATCGGAGCCCGATCGATTTTCCAGATCCCAGTGCCCGATGGTAGTTATGAACTGCGATTGCATTTTACTGCCCTATCAACCCTCAATGCCAATATGGACATCGTCGTGGGCGGTGTGACGTTGGCAACTGGTTACGATGTGGCCACGGCTGCAGGCGGTGTGGCTTTTAAAGCCACGATGCTTCCGCTGAGCGTCAGCGCCACCGGCGGCACTGGGCTCAGGTTGGAACTGGTTGCCAACACGATTCAAGGCGCCCGGATTGCAGGGGTGGAACTGGTGGCTGTTAATGCCGGTGGGGTGGTCAACCCAACGTTTGA
The DNA here is from genome assembly GCF_056494185.1 of Rania fehmarnensis. NCBI lineage: Bacteria > Pseudomonadati > Planctomycetota > Planctomycetia > Pirellulales > Pirellulaceae > Rania > Rania fehmarnensis. The sequence continues at coordinate 4,675,149 of NZ_CM151398.1, read as the reverse complement.
TCTCCAATGGTCCAATGACGGTTCGACTTGGACGAACCTGGCAACAGGTCAGTCGGTCGATCGCTTTGGTCGTGGCCAATTCGATTGGACCGTACCAGTTTCGATGGTGCCAGGTAATAACTACTTAGTGCGAGTTATCTCCAGTGGCAGCACACCAGCAGCCCAGGATGTTTCGAATCAGCCATTTGAGATCGTCAATGGCGGTACGAACTATTACGTCAATGACGGCTCTCTGCTAGGCGACAGCGTTACCTTGGCAATAGGCAGCGATGCGAACTCCGGTAAATCACCGTCGCAGCCGATGCGGTCACTAGAAGCCGTCTTCCGCAACTATGACCTCAATCCAGGCGATACGATTTATGTCGATTCAGGTTTGTACTCACTGACGCGCGATTTGGTGATTGGCAACGCGGATTCGGGAGTGCGTCTGGTGGGCCCCGTAGATCGATCGGCTGTACTGGAACGAGCCGGTGTGGCCACTAGCAGTAACTATGTTGCCCGTTTAGAAAACGCCGACAACATCACTTTCGAGAACTTTACAATTCGCGGCAATGGTTCCGCCGGTATCGCTGCATTGACATCGCCGGGCAGCGACAATCTGACGATTCGCAACAGCCTGTTCACTGCCAATAGCATGGGCCTGCGAGTCGAATCGGGCAATTTCACTTCGGTGATCGATTCCACTTTCGATGGCGGACCAACTCGCAATCAAACCAGCCATCTTCGACTGGTCGGCAGCGGTGCTGTGCTTCAAAACAACCTGTTTACGAAGTCGAGCACCCTGGCTGTGTTCGTAGCGGGTGCAAGTGGCCTGATTGAGAACAATGAATTTGTCGATAACCAAAGTTCCAATTTGGAAGTAAACGCCCAATCAGTTCCTCACACCATCGTCCGCAGCAATACGATTCGCGACTCGGTAGCCAACGGTGTTACATCCGGTGGATTCGTAATCGTCGAGGACAATCACATCTTCAACATGGGCGTCTTTGGTGGCTCCAATGACACAGCCGGCATCCGCGGTACCGGCACCTTCCGAAACAACACGATCCATGGCGTTGAAGTTGGCATCATGCACGCGTCCGGTGTGTCACAGGGCAATACCATTTATGACGCTTACCTGGCCGGTGCCTGGATCGGTAGCACTACGACGTTTAGTGAGAATCGAATCTACTCGTCGCTGCAAGGTATCGACGTTCGCGATCAGTTTGGCGTAGGAAACGCGAACACGAATCCCACCCTTTCGAATAACCTCATCTACGCCAATCAATCGGGCATTCAAGTCAACAACGGTGCGTCGGCTCAGATCCTGGGCAACACCATTTATCAAGTCACGGGCAACGCGATCTCTTCGGTAAATGGTTTGGGTTCACTACGCATCGAGAATAACATTATCTCGGTAGATACCGGTACGGCGATCGCGCTTGCAAACCAAACCGGCACGGTGCAGAGCGATTACAACTTGTTCCAACTGCGTGGGGCTGGCAAGATCGGGACTCAGTTCAACTTCGACATGGCGGACTTGACTACTTGGATGTTCGCGATGAACGCTGACCGCAATAGTCTCTCAGCCAATCCGCAGTTCGTGGATATCGATGGCGCTGACAACGTACTAGGGTTTACATCGACCAACTTCGGGGCGGATGATGATTTCCGGGTACTCGCTGGTTCGGTGACTATCGATGCTGGAAATCCTGTGTCGCTTTACGCACGGGAACCTCTACCCAATGGTAACCGCGTCAACATGGGGGCTTATGGCAATACTAGCCTCGCCACAACCAGCATCACAGAAACAGTCCAGGTACTGTCGCCTAATGGCTTTGAGAAGCTGGAAGCCGGTTCGTCGACGACGATCCGTTTCCAAACATCGGGCCTGACACCTATACGCCCAGTTGCTCAACTGGCCACCAGCGATGTCTCTGCGGACCGTTGGAGCTCTGCCAGTGCCTTACATCAAACAACAGTCTTTCAGCCAACGACGACTGCCACAATTGACGTGAGCCAGGTCACTGAGCCCGCGCCGCAGTCGGTATATCGCAAAGCCTCCCGCATTGATGGCATTGGTGCTCAGCAACGATTGGTGATTCCCATTGCGGACGGTGTCTACACGATACGACTGCACTTTGTCGAGTTCGATAATTTGGGAGGCGTAGGTGCGCGTCGCTTCGATGTTAGTATCGATGGCACAACCGTGCTGGGTAACTTTGATGTTCTGGCTACCGCTGGTTCGGTTAACCGCGCGGTAACTCGGACGTTCAGTGGCATCCAAGCTACCGGTGGTACACTCGAAGTCTCCCTGATGAACCTGACCAGTTTAGGCAGTATCATCAGCGCCATCGAGATTACCGCCGATGAAGCGGTCGCTGACCCGACACCGACGGTGACTCTGCAATACTCCAGCAATAATGGAGCCGCCTGGTCCACGATCGCTACGAATGTACCGGTTGATGTCTTCGGTCGCGGGCAGTTCGCTTGGACTCCGGCGGCTCCCACCAACACGCGGACCAGTTTGATTCGGGTGATTTCCGAACAAGGAATCTCGGCCAGTGATCAATCGCAAAGCGCCTTTGAAGTAGTTAACGCTGGCGTTGACTTTTACGTCAGCCCAACTGGCAATGACTTAAACGGTGGCAAAACTCCGGATCGCCCGATGCGCACGCTAAGTGCTGTGCTCGAGAGTTTCAATCTCGATGCGGGGGACACAATTCATGTGGCCAGTGGTGCCTATCCGCTGATTCGCGAAGTTCAGATTAACAGTGATGACTCCGGCGTGCTAATACAAGGCCCAGCGGATGCGTCGGCTGTCTTTGATCGACAGATTCAATCTCTGGGCTTCATTCCGCATGGCTTTGTGCTCAACAATGCCGACGGAGTGACTCTGGATTCGATCAGTATAACCGGCGCATGGTCTGGGATTCACGCGCCACAAACGTCCGACAGCGACGATCTGACAGTGATCAATAGCCGGTTGTACGGCAACTACAACAGTGGTCTGGATATGGGAGCCACTAACGATCGACTGGTGTTTCGGAACAACGAAGTCTTCGGATTGCCAGGTGGCAGCTTTCTCGATAACCAGATCTATGGCGTGGCGCTCGAACTAGGTATTAACGTCGGTGGTTTGGGCGGAGGCGTTGATCACCTGGTTGAAGAGAACGACATCTTCGATAACGGAACCGGACTAGCGCTGCGCGGACTGCGGGCTGTGGCTAGAAATAACCAAGTGCATGGTAACACGCTGGGCATTCAAGCCGCAATTGGCACAAACAATGATTCGGACAGGCAGCGAATAGTCGGAAACGAGATCTTCGCCAACCTCGATGGTGTGACAGCCTTCGGTCCCATCACGATACAAGGCAACCGGATCTACGGTCATACGGGCACCAACCGCGCCGGATTGACCGTCGGTTCTAATGCGCCGGTCGGTGATCCCACCAACGCCAAGGTCCTCGATAACGAGGCCTTCGACAACTTCATCGGCATCAACAACACCGGCGGCGGTAGTACGTTGATTCGGGGCAATGCCATTTACAACAATTCCAGTGTGGGCCTGATCGTCAATGGTCAGAGTTTAGTCTACGAGAACAGAGTCTACTCGAATTCCATCGGTATTCGTGGTTCTGCGTTCTTCGGCGGGACCCTCGCCAGCAACGTGATTTATGCCAACACCAACACCGGACTGCAGCTCGAGAATACTACTACCGTGACTGCTTATGTCACTAACAACACGATCTATCAGCAAGTCGGCGATGCTATTCACCTGCGCAATTCAGCCCGCAATATTACGCTGGCCAACAATATCGTGTGGATTCTGTCCGGCTATGCGATCAACGTCGATAACACCAGCCAAACGGGATTTGTTAGCAACTACAACTTATTACACAAAGGTTCCGATAGCAACGCCCGCATCGGATTCTGGAATGGCGATCGCGGCAACCTGTTTGATTGGCAAACGGCATCGGGTCGCGATGGCAACAGCCTGTCGGCCGATCCCTTGTTTGTCGATATCGACGGCGCTGATAATGTCCTGGGTTATTCCAGCGCCGGGAACATCAATGGCGGAGCGGATGACAACTTTTACCGCTTGCAGAATTCACCAGCCACCGATCGTGGTGACAATTGGGCAGCGCGCTATGACGACATCGATGGCTTTAAAGCCGTCGATGATACAGGAGTTGCCAATGCCGGCCGGTCAACGCTCACGCCAACTGTTCTCGGCAGCAACCTCTTCACCCCTACGGGCACCGCACAGAACTGGCGCAGCAACAATGTTCAATTTGCCTACACGTTCATAGGTGGATTCACGTTCCCGTTCTTCGGCACGACTTACACGTCAGTCAGCGTTTCGACCGAAGGCATGTTGCAGTTCGGCAATTTTGGTAACGTCAATGGCAACAACAGCCCCGCAGCGTTAGTGAGCGCACCGCGCATTGCCGCCATGTGGGATAACATTCGCACCAATGGCTTAGGTGACGATATCTTTGTCGATACCAGTGTGGCCGGCCAGGTTAAGTTCCGCTGGAACGCATTGAACGAAGCAGACAACTCGGATGTGCAGTTTGCGATCGTACTCTTTTCCAACGGCGAAGTTCGCTTCGACTACGGGCCAGGCAATACTGGTCTGACACCGACGGTGGCCATTACCAACGGCAATGGTTACATGATTGAACTGGTACCTGGTTATGACAATGCTACGGCGCTAACCAACGCCAACTCAGTCAGTTGGACCTTGTCGCCAGGTGCTCGTGATATCGGTGCATATGAGTATCGAGGTAATAGCAATGACCTGACGGCCCCCCGTATTATCGGCAGTTCGCCACTGGTCGTGCATAACGCGGGTTTATCGGCGGCGTCAATAGGCGAAATCAATTTGACGTTCGACGAAGATCTGTTGCCTCTGTCAACCATCACGGCCAGCCAATATGAATTGCGAGGCGCAGGTGGTAACAACCAGTTTGGTGATGGCGATGACGTGGTCTATGCTCTCACGCCACTGTTTATTCAGACGCTCGATACGTTAAGCTTGAGCATTGCAGGCAGCCCACTGGGGGCAGGCAGTTATCGCTTAACCGTCTTCGATTCCGGCTTGATCGATCTGGCTGGCAATCGTATTGATGGCGATGCCAATGGCACAGCCGGTGGCAGCTATGTACGCACTTTCCGAGTGACCAGCAACGTAGCGCCTGTGCTCAGTGGCAGCTACAATTTCGCCAATGTCAACGAAGATGTTTCGAGTGCAAGTAACGCAGGAGCCTTGGTATCGACCATCATCGCAGGACGCGTCGTCGATGCCGATGGTCCGGGGCTGGGCATGGCGGTCGCTTCCGTCGACGACAGCAACGGACAATGGCAATACAGCCTCGACGGAATCAACTTTGTGCCAGTAGCTCCGATGTTGAGCGGCGGTCAAGTGCTGCTGTTGGCTGCTGATGCAACCACGCGGATTCGCTTTCAGCCGACTGCCAATTACTTCGGGTCTGGCTCGGCTATCGTCTATCGAGCTTGGGATCGGACGGACGAAACCTTGCCCGGTACCGCCGTGGCGCTCAGCAGTTTGCAAGTCAATTCGCTGAGTAACAATGTAGCCACCTCCACTATCTCGGTGACTGCGATTAACGATGCCCCCAACGATATTCTGCTGAGCAATAGTGAGGTACGCGAGAAGCTGCCGGTAGGTACGGTGGTGGGAGTACTGAGTGCCGTCGATATCGATTCGCCGGCTCCCGTGTCTTTCACGCTGGTCGATGGACTTGGATCAGCCGACAATCATCGCTTTAGCATTGTTGGAAACGAGCTGCGGTTGGCCGAGGTTCTGGACTTTGAGAGCCTGCCGCAGCCGACGGTACGCGTGCGAACGACCGACAGCTTAGGCGCAGTTTATGAAGAAGCCTTTACGATCTCGGTAACCAACGCACCGATTCGTGCCACTGGCATTTATGTGCGAGGCAGCGGCTGGAACAGTAGCTACCTGGCTATGTTGCAATCGAGCGGCTTAGGCTCGGTGGCTGGGGGCATTCGCCTGGTAGACGGGCCGAGTCAGTTGGCTCTATCCAGCACGTTAACCTGGCAGACGATTAATCAGATTACGGTCACCTTCGATGAAGGAGCATTGATTGATCCCAACGCGCTGCGAGTGCTCAGCGGCAGCAACGTTGATTTGGCGCTCGCGCCAGGAGGATACGTATACGATGGTGCCACGCGCACAGCGACCTGGACCCTGGCCAATCCGCTAACGACTGGTCGGTTCTTGATCTCCTTGGAAGCGGCCATGATTACCGACGGTGGCCTGGCCGCGCTGGATGGCGAGTACACAACCTCCAGCGATACCTGGGCAAGTGCTGGCGACGATATCGCTGGCGGCGATTTGAATTTCTTGTTCAACTACTTGCCGGGCGATGTTAGTCGCAATGGACAGACCAACCCGGGCGATGTGAACTTGTTGCGCAGTCTCGGCACAATTACTCCGGATGCTACCAACTACTGGCGGGATGTGACTGGCAATAATCAGATCAATCCTGGTGACGTCAACTACGTACGCTCGATCGGCACAATTGCGTTACCGGCTGCTACACCCACCATTCCACCACCGCCGCGGGGCGGCAGCCCGCTCACCGCTGCCAGTGGATTCTCGATCGCCACGCTTGATCAGGCCAGCTCTTATGTGCTGGCGACCGATGCACAACTGGGGGAAGTAGTGCAGCAAGCGATCACGATTTGGGCGAGTGCAGGATTGGATGCCGATTCGATCCAGCGCTTGCGTGAGGTACCGATCATTGTTGGTGATCTAGGCGCCAGTCCGTACTTGGGTATGAGCTACTCCGATCGGATCGTTATCGATGATGACGCTGCCGGTTGGGGTTGGTCTATCGGTGAAGTATCGGATGAGAGATTTGATCTGCTGACGGTCGTGTTGCACGAGTTGGGCCACCAGTTAGGGCGGAGCGATCTGTTCGAAGATGGTCTGGAAGATGAATTGATGTTTTGGGAATTGAAACAAGGAGAACGGAAGTCACCACTGCGTAGTGAAGCGGTGGATGAGTTTTTTGACGGTCACCTGTAGCCGAAGTCGCCAGACTTTGGACGCGTCACCGATGCGTTAAAGGTACTGGGTGGCACTGGCTATGCGCAGCATTGCCAGTGCATGGAACGAAGTGGGGCGGTTGGCGAGCCTGCTCGGCAGCCAATGTAAGCGAAGTTGTGCTCGCACCTCTGAGGGGACGCTACTGTGACCGGTTTGCCATTGGGGAATGAACCACCGTTGGTTGCTCACAAACTTCGATTTCCTTAGTTGATACAACCGCAGACTGAATATCAAGTGCTTCGTTTTGAGCACTGGCAATGCTGCGCATAGCCCGTGCCACCCAAGGGCACGGCATGATCTCGCCAGAGGTTGGAAATCGATCGGTGACGCATCCAAAGTCTGGCGACTTCGGCTACAGGTCACCTATATGCAGGCCAAAAGCCTGCGCCACGCCTGGACTCCTACTCCTCCTCCTCGAAACGGTTGCGAGTACGAGTAGGTGTCTACAACCAATCCGATACTACCCCGGCGGCTTGGAGGCGTTGTTTGAGGCGCATCCAGCGAACACGGATGGCCACGGGATGGATGTTCAGTTCGGTGGCAACTTCGCCAGTAGTAAAACCTTCCATACGACGCTGGACCATAACGCGCTCGATCTCCGATAGCCCTTCGCACAGCGACTGGATCGACTCGACCAGTGCGGCTCGTTCCATGGGTGTTGTTCCGCCGGAAGATAGCGTATGCAGCGTAGCTTCTAGCGTATCGTGGGTCGTTGCGTGGCTATCGAGCATGACTTGTCGACGATGCGTGCGCCACTTGCGTGCCACTTTGCGGCGTACAATAGTGCACGCTAACGCGATCAGCTTTTCGGGGCTGGATATGTCGAAGCGTTTGTCGCGCAGTCCCATCAGCAGGCTTTTGTGGACCGACTGCATCAAGTCCATCGAGTCCAAGTGGGGTCGAAGTGCCGAACCCAGCAGCACGCGGGCTACGATGCGAACCTGACGTTCGTATTGTTCGCAGATGTTGGTTTGGGCATCCAAATCGCCCGAGGTGGCGCGGGCCATGAGATGTGCAAATTGCTCATCGCTGGTTTCAACGGTTTCACTGGAGGAGGGGCGATCCATGAAAGCTATACCGATTGTCGACGGGATTCATCATTAAAGACTAGGGTTGGCCGCGAACTGGCAAAAGTTTGTAGGTTGAATTCAGTCGACCTGATCCAAGATTTTGACTACCATGCGCGTGTGTGTCTAGGGTCGATCTTCGCACAACGTTTCCGCTGTATTCTACATGCCTGCGCCCACTTTCCAAAATCCCAATGATCCCAATCGGGCTGATTTACCAGCAGCTTGTGAAGAACTTCAGCGTTTGATCAAGCAAGGGCAGACGCTGGCGGTCGAGACGGTTCTGCAACTTTACCCCAAGTTGGCCAGCGATCGCGATGCGCAGTTGGAGCTAATTTACCTCGAATTCGTGCTGCGTTACGAGGCGTCACAGCCAGTCGATGGCGATTCGCTGTGCCAGCGATTTCCGGAGCTGGCAGAAGACATTCGTATGTTGATGGAGGTCGACGCAGCTGTCCACTGGTCGCGGGGAAGTGCCAGGAACGAGATCACAGTTGTAAATGCCTCGGCCGATACCCCGCGGTGGCAGTCCGTACAGGATGGGGATCTCTCTAGCCGCGCTACGCAGCCCAATCGGGAGATACGCAGGCCCGCCCTGTTGCCTGTGGATGAGGGATTTGATGATTTTCAGATCCTGGAGAAGATTGGCCAAGGCGGCATGGGCTTGGTTTATCGCGCTCTGCAACGCTCGCTAAATCGATTGGTCGCCATCAAGACCATCAATATCGCATCCAGCTTTCATCCGTCGCTGAGAGCACGCTTTCAAGCCGAGGCCGCCCTGTCGGCTCAACTGCAGCATCCGAACATCGTACAAATCTACAGCATCGGTGAGAACGATGGCGTGCCGTACTTTTCGATGGAGCTGGTGCCGGGTCCCAACCTGGCTGAGGCGATCGCTGAGCGGCCGTTGGAGCCACATGTGGCCGCCAGGTTGGTGTCGACCTTAGCGCGGGCAATACACTACGCGCATACGCAAGGCATAATTCATCGCGACTTGAAGCCCACCAATATTCTCTTGGCACCGAGCAACCATCCCGAGCCTGCGGGCGATTTGTGTTCTCAGTATGAGCCCAAGATCGCAGACTTTGGATTGGCGAGGTTCTCGCAAGCGACAACACAGCAGACGCAATCGGGTGCCATGTTAGGTACTCCCAGCTACATGGCTCCGGAACAAATCACCGATCAAGAACGGGTCGGGCCGGTCAGCGATGTTTACTCGCTGGGCGCGATTCTTTATACGCTGCTCATCGGCAGGCCTCCGTTTCACGCGGCCAGTGCTCTGGAAACGCTGCGTCAGGTTCGCCAAGAGGACCCAACCCCACTGCGGCGACTCGATAGCCGCCTGCCGAGAGACTTAGAAACCATTTGCCTGAAGTGTTTGCGCAAAGAAGCGCACGCGCGCTATGAGACTGCCGAACATTTGTCAGCTGATCTCCAGTGTTACTTGCTGAACAAACCAATCGCGGCTCGACCGACGGGCGCGATGGAACGCACATGGAAATGGACTCGCAGGCATCCCAGCCTGGCGACGTTGATTCTAGCCTTGTTGTGTTCGTCGATCAGCATGACGGGGCTGTGGTGGCGAGCCAGCGCTAGTCAGCTGGCTGAATCTCGACAGCGTGCACGAGCTGAGCGTTTGAGCGCGGATCGAGAGCTGCAACACGCCCAACGCGAGTACGAAGCCTTTAACGTCGATGGCTGCAAGCAGTTGCTGGACGCCTGCGATCCGGCCTTTCGTCACTGGGAATGGCACTATCTGAACGGACTATGTGATCAGGCTCTCTGGCAGTCACCGCGCTACGCGCAAGCGGCTCAAACGACCGACCTCTCCCGCGACGGTCGTTTCGTAGCCACCGGATATGGACGTTGGGGTTTTGATGCGCCACAGGAAATTCATGTGTGGGATCTCCAGGATCAGACTCTCAAGTACACGCTGCGAGGTCATCCCAATTGTGGCGTGCATGACGTCAGTTTCAGCCCCGATGGCCGGCTGCTACTATCGGCGGCCATGGCTTGGAACAGTCAGGAAGATGCAGAATATGGAGGCGTAATCCTGTGGGACTTGGAGACCGGCAAACCTCGATATCGCTTCGCCAAAGTGAATGCCTTGATCGCCAGGTTTCATCAAGATGGTCAATCGTTTTTCATCGGTTCCAGTCAAGGTTCCGTGTCAGAGCACTCGGTGGCTGACGGCAAGTTACTCAGAACGTATCGAGGCCGCGATCGAAGTCAGTTAAGTCAAATGATTCTGGATTTGAACTTTGACTTTACTGCGGGGCGGATGGCCGCAACCTCACGTGGCGGGGATTTGGCCATTTGGAATTTAGGTGAGCCCGAACCGACCTACTTCAAGAGTGAATTGGGCGATCTTCGTCAAGTGAAGTTACTGCCCGATGGCCAACACGTAATGGTGGGCAGCTACCTGGGAAACCGCGAATGGTTTCAACTCGGAAGTGGTCAATTGCAATCGCTGCACCGCGATTCCGTGGGTGCGGTTCCTTATACCGTGTACTCACCTGATGGACTACTGCAAGTATCAACCATCTTTGGGAAGGGAGTGGAAATTCGCGATGCCACCTCCGGCAGGTTAATACGTCAACTGCGATGTCATCTGGGGCATGTGCGCGATATGGCCTTTGATGGCTCGGGTACTCGTCTGCTGACCTGCGGACATGATGGTCGAGCCATGCTGTGGGATATTACGGAAAGCGATCACTATCCGACGAGAATCGCGCTTCCAGGTCGAGTGGGGGCTATGGTCTGGAGTCCCACAAAAGATGAATTCTCCTTGATCGTCCAAGAGAACCCCGCACGTGGTTCGCGAAGTTTAGGCGATCCGCGCATTGAGATTCGGCAGCCCGCGTCCCTGAAATCGATTCGCACGATCAAGCTACCCAGTGTGGCCACCTGCCTGGATTACACAGCTGACGGGAAATCGCTGCTCGTGGGCTTATCGGACAACGCTGCTCAAGTGTGGCGGAAAGACGGCAAGAAACCAGCTTGCACTTTCAACCAGCATGGCGCCCAGATATTGGACATAACCGCGGCCGCCAACTCGACCAACGCCATCTCGATTGATGCCGCCGGTAATATCTGCCAGTGGGATACCGATGACGGAAAGCTCATCCGACAAACTTCGTTGACTCGCAACTTGTCGATGGCGGACTTCCATCCGCACCAGCCGCTAGTTGCGACCAGTGGTGGAGATCAGCAATTGCGGCTGTGGAATTACCAGACTAGTCAAGCCGTAGTCAGCTTGACGCCTATGACGAACATACGCCATGTGCGTTTCAGCCATGATGGAGAACTTTTGGGCGTAGCCTTTGATGATGAACTGGACGGTCAATACAAGCCCACAATTCATCTATTTCAGACAGCTGACCTGATCAAGGGGCAGGCGGTTCAGCCGGTCTCGCGGATGACAGGGCACTTGGCCAGCATCAGTGGATTCTCGTTCAGTCCCGACAATCAACGCGTCGTATCGATTAGTGATGATGAAACTGTTCGACTGTTTGATGTCGCGTTAGGTTGTGAAGTTCATTTGCTCAATACCGAAAAGGGCAACGATGGCGTGGTCCTCTTTGGTCGCGATGGCAAACACATTTTGCGCTCGCGCAGCAATGAGCTTGCCAGTTGGGGCAACGATCGAGTGAGCGCCAAACTGGGGCAAAAGACGCCGGAAGAACGGGCTACCGAGCTAAAGAAGTGGCACCAGACGCAAGTTGCCGTGGCCGTACGGCAGCAGCAGTGGCGGGCGGCGCGTTTCCACGCCACGGCTTTGTCAGAACTCGGCGAGCGCGCGTACCTTTATCGACGCGGCCTGTACAACCTCAACGACAATCGCTGGCCAGAAGCCGAGGCAGACATCCAAAGCTACCTGGCAGAATCGGACGGCATCTCGGAACGCTGTACGCTAACGCGCGTTAAGTTGAAGCTCCAGAAGATTGACGAGTATGTGCAGCAGTGCAAGTTGTTATGCGCGAAGTTGGATGAGGCTTCGACGACCGATGACCATATCAACTCCATTGCATGGACAGTGTGTCTAAGTACGCACTTCGATGCGCCCTGGGAACGCTTGACCGAACGGCTGAGCCAGGCGATTGAGCGACAAAAGAAACCCATGTACCGCAACACGTTAGCCCTGGTGCACTATCGAGCAGGCAAATATGACGAGGCGATTCAGGCAGCCAGCGAGTCATTGAAACAAGACCGGGCAGCCAGTGCACCGTTTGATTGGCTGCTGCTGGAGTTGAGTCGCGCTCGACTGCGCCAGCGCGATGCAGCGTCGGCGCTAACTCAAGCGGCCATGCAAGAATTCAAAGATGTAACCCGTGTCATCCAAGGCAAGAAACCAACCGTCACAGATGCCGCCCAGGCCACTGCCTGGCTGCAGCGCGAAGAGCGCAAGTCAGCCGAGAAGAAAGTTCTAAATGCCAACTACGCCCAAACCAGGTATCTCGAGATTCCGCTGTTTATGGACGAATTGAAACAGTGTATGGCTTCAGAGTAGAGCGGCTGTCCCCAGCCGCTCAGCACCCGGCAAGTCGTTCACCTGTAACGCTAGTCTATTGGTCGGACGAAACGTAGAGCGACTGTCCCCAGCCGCTCAGCACCCGGCAAGTCGTTCACCTGTAACGCTAGTCTATTGGTCGGACGAAACGTAGAGCGACTGTCCCCAGCCGCTCAGCACCCGTCAAGTCGTTCACCTGTAACGCTAGTCTATTGGTCGGAAGAAACGTAGAGCGGCTGTCCTCAGCCGCTCAGCACCCGGCAAGTCGTTCACCTGTAACGCTAGTCTATTGGTCGGAAGAAACATTGGTTAGAGGGTTCTGAGCAGCTGAGGACAGCTGCTCTACGAAGTCGTTCACCTGTAACGCTAGTCTATTGGTCGGAAGAAACATTGGTTAGAGGGTTCTGAGCAGCTGAGGACAGCTGCTCTACGAAGTCGTTCACCTGTAATGCTAGTCTATTGGTCGGAAGAAACATTGGTTAGAGGGTTCTGAGCAGCTGAGGACAGCTGCTCTACGAAGTCGTTCATCTGTAATGCTAGTCTATTGGTCGGAAGAAACATTGGTTAGAGGGTTCTGAGCAGCTGAGGACAGCTGCTCTACGAAGTCGTTCATCTGTAACGCTAGTCTATTGGTCGGAAGAAATATTGGTCAGAGGGTTCTGAGCAGCTGAGGACAGCTGCTCTACAAAGTCGTTCACATGTAATGCTAGTCTAATGGTCGGAAGAAACATTGGTTAGAGGGTTCTGAGCAGCTGAGGACAGCTGCTCTACAATGTCGTTTGCCTGTAACGTTAGTCTATTGGTTGGTTTTGGACGAAGCCGGAAACACAGTCAACTTACACTCGACTTTCCGTCAATTGCGCACGCAGTGTAGCCACTTGTAATTCCAATCGCTTGATTTCGCGGATGGTGGTGTACTTCTCCATCTCCAGCCACGCCCAGATCTTCATGATGGACACGGCCAGTACTCCAACCACGAAGGCGACCGACCAGGCGATCAATTCTTTGGTATCGACCGACCAATAGAATTGGTACGCGGCGAAACCACAGAACCCGACGCACGCCAGGCTGCATATGACCATAATCGAGTTGAACACTCGATTTCGACCACGAAAGATCTGCATCGCTTGCGCGAACAATGATTGTTCGTGGAAGTTTAAAACGTCAAGTTCAGGTGCTTCGATCTTCAGAGCCGCCTGGATTTTCGCGTCGATCTCGTGTTGATCTGTCATCATTCATCTCTTTCATGCTGGAAAGTTTTTGTTTGAGCTTTTGTCGAACGTGATAAAGCTTTGATTTTGTGGCCATCTCGGATGTACCTGTGATGGATGATATCTCGCGGATCGAAAGGTTGTGTTCGTAATACAGGCTCAAGGCAATCTGGTCTGCTTGTGGTAACGTGACAATCAAGTTACGTAGCGTTTCTAATTCTTCGTGCTGTTCAGGATCGTCAGTAGTGTCAACAGCTACTATGGTTTGCCGGAAGCACTCAAGTTCACGGCGATCTCGGACGATCGTTCGCAAGCGATCCATTGACTTGTTGTGGACGATTCGGAATGCCCATGCGCGGAAGGTTGCAGGATCCTCCAGTCGTCCGATGCCGCGTATGACGCTCAGCCAGGCATCCTGGACAACGTCCGCCGCAGCGTGCCAATCCAAAACGAACCGAAATGCAAAGGCCACCAGTTCTTTTTGAAGAATCGCCGCTAGGCTGCCTATGGCATGCGGATCGCCGGCTTGTGCTTGAATCACAAGTAATTCAACCAAGACTTGTCGCTGATTTCTGCCCATTTCAGTCCCATGCAATTTGCGTTCTATACAAGTAGGTCGCTGAAGACCCAACTTGGTTGCATGCAAACGGACGAATTTCAGAAAATTCTGGCCGATACTTTTCGCCCAAGCCTTAGGCACGCTACCGGATTCTCGTCGAATCGTTTGTCGAACTCTTCGAAGCCTGGAGTTAGAAATGAACGTCTAGGCGAGTGTGAAAGATATTGGCATCAGAACGTCCATCAACTGGGTCATGCAGGTCGACGTATTCGTAGTTGAACATCGTTCGCACATATGGATTCAAATACCAGTTGACACCGAAGGTGGTAGCATCCAAGTAACCAGCGTCCAGGGCTGGGTCACTCAGGTCTAGATAGTTCCAGCGCAGGGCCAATTCCAGCGCTCCGTATTGACACTTCTTGAAGGAGAACGGACGGTTCACTTCGGCGCGATCAAACGTGCCAATTTTTCGATTCCAACGACGACTCTCACCGGTCACAAACCAACTGGCCTGTGCATAGGTGCCATGATAGTAGACATCTTGCGACAAGCGGTTTACCGAAGAACCAATGTACTCGCCTTGCAGGTTGATCGAGCCGATATTCATTGAAGTTTCGACACCGTAGAGTCGCACGCTTGACGCATCACCTATGTTGCCAGAATCGATAAAGGCGGGCACAGAGCCCACACCATCTTCGTTTAAGTTGTCGTTGGGTCTGCCGGTATAGCGCACTATGGAGGTCTCTGCACTGCCGGGGCCGGCAGCAAATCGATTGTCAGGGTCTCGGTAGCTGAACGAACTGCCCAATTCCCAGAAGTAGCGACCATTGGTGCTCTCATCGAAGTACGGGAGCCAAGTGGAGCGCGTGGTTACGGCTCGTTCCCCCGAGTCACCGATGTCATCAGCGAAGTTATCGCTGCCTTCACGAAAAGCACCGATGGCCCAGGTGAAGGTTTCGCTCTCATTGTGATTGCCAGACATGATGCCCCAGTTACGACTGGGATCAAATGTATTGTTCATTGCTCTTTCAAGAAAGGTGTACCAGTTCGAGCTGGTTTGAGCTTCTAGCGAAAACGGTTCACGGAAGTGCCCGACTTGCACGAAGCCGATTAGCGGTATTTCGGTTAGCTTGCCGTAGGCATCAAAGATGCTAGGCCGCCCGCCGCCAGAGGCCATTTCGTAGTCCAGGCGGTATTCGGTGATCTCAAATGCTTTGGCATCAAAGCCCAACCTGGCTCGACGCATGAAAGTACCATCTTGGATGTCGCCTACACTTTGCCGATTCTTATCAGACTGGTCGAACCAGTTGGCGTCCGTGTGCAGTCGCACTCTTGGCTTGACCGACGGCTTGCTGGCGTCTTCTTTTTTCTTCTTCGACTCAGCATCGCGCATCTTCTTAAGTTCGTCTTCTAAGTCCTTCAAGCGGTCCTCGGTCTTTGACTGGAACTCGGAGGCCTTATCGCTCTTGTCCTCAAGCACCAGAGTGCTGCTAGAGGTCAACATTCCCGAAATCGGTTCAGCAGAAAGCTGTGCTATTCCCTGATCGGGACCCGCGAGGTTGTTCCTAAGCTCGCTGCCGTCAACACGATTTGTGGCAGGATAATCTGCAGGGGCAAACTGGGAGGGGCCGTGCGGTACTACGGATTGGGCTGAAGTGGTTTGCTGGTGAACAGTGCTGGCCAATAGCCCGACAGAAATCAAAATAGCCGAGTATTTCATGCGACCAATTCCCTGGTGTGCGATCCGCGCCATTCCCTTAGCGGGTTCCTGTCTATCGGCTGCAGTCGAACGCGGGAAAGACTGAATCCTCTTGGCTCACAGTGGCTTATATGACGCACATAAGGCTTTTGTGGCTTGCGCAAACCTTGACGCACCGAAGATTGGTAGGCCAAGGGAGAAACCTAGCGGCGCTCATAGCGGGTCGCATGCGGTTGCCAATACGCCAATTGGCAGGTGACCATTCGGTCGCAGGGGTGAATTATCTAGGGTTTTTCGAACTTGCCGCCCATCAGAAGGCTAACCGGTCTGCACACCATCGGCCGCTGGCGATTAAGATGGGGTAAATTCGTAGCTATGGAGATTTTCGTGCGCCATACGCGGCTACGGGGGCCATTGGGGAAAAGTAAGTGTTCATGCAAAAGCTGTTTTTTGGGCTGATCGTTCCAGTGGGTTTGTTGGCAACTGGAATTTGGTCGTTTGTGGCTCTGGGAAAAGCGGAACCAAAAAAGGTCGCTGCACCCGGCTCGGACGAAGCGTCGCGACTGGCTCTCTTGCCAGAAGCCAATGTGGCGACGGTGAAACTGCTGGGCGACTATTCCAGTACGCTCGACATCACAGTCTCCGGCACTGTGGTGCCCTTTCGACAAATCAACATCGCTTCTGAAGTGGATGGCAAGGTCCTGTTCAAAGCCGCGGAAGCCCGCGCGGGCAACTTCGTTCGCAAAGGCCAGGCGCTGTATCGCATCGATCCACGTGACTACGAACTGACTGTCGAACGTCTGGAACGCATGCTTGATCAAGAACGGGCCACCATCAAGGAATTGGAGCAAGAAGTCGCTAACACGCGGCGCATGATCAAAGTCAACAAAGAAGAACTGGACTTGTACGACGCAAATCTAGCTCGATTGCAATCGCTCCGCGATGGAGTGGCCAGTCGCGCTGAAGTTGATGATGTCAAACGTGCTCGACTTGTAGCTGTCAATGCCGAG
This sequence comes from Rania fehmarnensis, assembly GCF_056494185.1. NCBI lineage: Bacteria > Pseudomonadati > Planctomycetota > Planctomycetia > Pirellulales > Pirellulaceae > Rania > Rania fehmarnensis. The sequence goes on along the minus strand of NZ_CM151398.1, from coordinate 4,658,015 downwards.
ACCACGCTCTCTAACCAACTGCAAATGTTCGATACGCGCCGCACGCGCATGGACCTGGCTACCAAACTAGCCAGCAACCAACTCGAGCAAGCGCGTTTGAACTTGTCTCGTTGCGAGATCACCGCACCCGTCGACGGAATTCTCGCAAGTGAAAATGCCCAAGCCGATTCGTATATTCGCAAGGGCGATACATTGGCCGTGCTGGAAGACTTGGGCTCAGTCGAAGTCCAGTGTAACTTGCGGGTCGATCAATTGATGTGGGTACTCGATCAACAACCCAATCCAAGTACCGGTCAAGTTGCGCCACCCGATGTAGGTCTGGCCTATGCGCTGCCACGCACTCCGGTCACCATCGAATACAAAGTCAGCGGCCGCGAAGATCTCGTCTATCGCTGGCAGGGGCACTTGGATCGCTATGATGGCAGCGGCATGGACCCGCAAAGTCGAACAGTGCCGTGTCGCGTGGTCGTGGACAAACCCACCGAATACACCGTCAACGGTCAGCCGATCGATCTGTCGCGTGGCAGCGGATTGCCCGCGCTGGTTCGCGGAATGTTTGTCGATGTAGTTATCGCCGCCAAACCTTCGAGAGTGCTCTTGCTAGTGCCCAAGCTGGCCGTCAAACCAGGCAATATCATCTGGAAGTTCGATCCTGATTCAGCGGCCCTGCCGCCGATTCAGCCGAACAGCGATAAAGTTGCGGCTAGTGATGCGCCGGTCGAGAGCAGTGGACCCAGCGGTGCTGGACCGCTGGCCAAGGCTCCGCTAAAGCCTGAAGAATGGGAAGTAGGTTATTTGAAGATCTTGTCAAAGATCAACGTGCTGCATCCTCTAACGGTCGACCAACCCATCACCGCCGACCCGTCGCAATCGAGCCCAGCGGCGCCCACCAGCTACTGGATTTGCGAAGTTAACAATGGAGCGTTGCAGGCGGGTGACAAAGTTATCGTGTCGCCGCTGTCAAGCATCGTAGGCAATGGTACGGACGGATTGCGAGTTCGCAAGGAGCAAACGCCATGAGAGGTTGGATCCAGTGGTGCGTACGCAATAGCCCCGGCATCAACGTTATCGTAGTGGCCGTCATGGTTACTGGCATCGCTTGTTTTGCGATGATGCGACGGGAAGTGTTTCCTGAATTCGAACTGGAATATGTGCTAATCAACATTCCGTATCCCGGTGCCTCACCGGCGGATGCTGAAAAAGGCGTCTGTCAACCGGTTGAAGAAGCGGTACGCTCGTTGGCCGGCATCAAACGCCTGCGCAGTATTGCTCGCGAAGGTGGTGGCTACGTCATTGTTGAACTAGATGCCGATGTCCCGGACGCTCAAAAAGTTGTCAACGAATGCCGTTCGCGCGTGGAACGCATCACCAACTTTCCGGAGCTGGCCGAAAGTGCGCAAGTCGAGCAGCTGACGTTTCGTCAGCCCGCGATCCGACTGGCTGTGATTGGGCCCGAGGCAACCGATGACCCGGACGCTGAAATGCGCTTGCGCGATGTGGCCGAGAAGGTGCGCGATTCTTTGCTCGAACTTCCCGAAGTCACCCAAGCCAACATTCTGGGCGCAAAGCCCTACCAGATCGATGTCGAGCTGTCCGAAGATACGCTACGCAAATACGGATTGACGCTGTCGCAAGTGGCCCAACTGCTGCGCCGAGAGAATATCGAATTGCCTGGCGGACAACTGAAAGCCGACGGTCAAGAGATCCTGCTGCGCGGCAAGAATCGCCGTGAGATTGGCGAGGACATCAAGCAATTGCCTCTGATCAAGCAACCCAATGGGGTCGTATTGTCAGTTGGCGAAATTGCCAGTGTGCGCGATGAGTTTGATGATCAGACAACCGTCAACGAAGTCAACGGTCGACCGTCGATGGTCATTAGCGTCGATCGCACCAGCGAAGAGGATCTGCTAAGCATCGCCGATGCAGTCAACAAGTTTGCGGATCCGAAGAATCCTGATGGCATGAAAATGCCCGCCGGTTATGTGCTGCGCACCTGGTTTGATACCAGTACCGATGTCCGCGATCGCATGCGACTGTTGCGAGATAACGGCATTCAAGGATTGTTGCTGGTGTTTTTGTTGTTATCGATGTTTCTCGATTTCCGCCTGGCATTCTGGGTGGCACTGGGGATCCCGATTAGCGTGCTGGGTGCGGGGATCATTCTGCTGCTGACGGGACAAACACTAAACATGCTGAGCATGTTTGCGTTTCTGATGGCTCTCGGAATCGTGGTCGATGATGCGATCGTCATTGGCGAAAACATTTATGCGCATCGACATATGGGCAAGACCCCCTTCAGGGCAGCCGTCGATGGCGCGGTCGAAGTATTGCCCTCGGTATTCTCGTCGGTGGCCACCACCGTGATCGCCTTTTTGCCGATGTTGTTTGTCACTGGGGTAATGGGCAAATTCATTTCCGTCATGCCGGCGGCCATTATTGCCATGTTGTGCATTTCACTGGTTGAGGCTTCGTTTGCTCTTCCAAGTCACCTCGCGCATTTGAAGCCCGACCGCCCAGATCAGGCCGGCTGGTTACACTCCTTGCGCAGGTTTAGCCAGCTGCCCGGTCGAGCACTGGACTGGGTCGGTGACAACATTTACCAACCAGCGTTTAACTTCCTGCTCTCCTATCCCATGATTGCAATCTGTGGTGCCCTCATGGTACTGCTCGTTACCGCCGGCGCGGTGCGCAGCGGTATAGTGCCCTTCGATCCCTTCCCGAAAAATGATGGCAATCAGATTCTGGCTCAGATCATCTATCCCGATGGTACGCCGGCGAACATGACGGACGCCAGCACAAAACGCTTAGAAGAAGCGATACGCAAAGTAAGTGAGGATATCTACCAGCGCGATCTGGAAAAACTGGGTGCCGAGGCTGTGGCAGCGACTGCCGCTGACCCGCTCGAACCCAAAGGACCAGCTCGGCTGACGTTTCGTCAAGTCGGACAGGCATCCGGTCAAGGCGCGCTGGGCTCGGCCCAGTCATCCAGCGGCAGCCATGTGGGCCAAGTCTTTGTCGAACTCCATGACGCCAGCAAGCGCAATGTGACCAGTACGCAGTTGATCAATCTGTGGCGCCAAGCCGCCGGAGATTTTCCCGGCGCCGAACGCGTGACATTTGATGCGGCTTCGGCCGGACCAGGTGGCAATCCAATCGAATTCAAGCTCTTGGCCAACACCGAGCATCAAGATCAACTGGATGCAGCGGTTGAGACAGCTAAAACCACCTTGGCGACGTTCAGTGGCGTCTATGATATTCGCGATGACATATCCGATGGCAAGCTGGAATTTCAAATCAAGATCAAAGACAGGGCGATCGCGACTGGTGTCACCACTGCAGACCTGGCAGAGACCATTCGCAATAGCTACTATGGCGCCGAAGTCATGCGACTACAACGTGGCCGGCACGAAGTCAAATTGATGGTCCGTTACCCGAAAGACGAACGTCGATCATTGGCCGACTTCAAAGAGATTCGTGTGCGCGGTGACGATGGTATCGAACGACCAATCACCGAACTAGCCGATATCGTCGTGGCTCGTGGATTCTCCGAAATCAATCGGCTCGACCAACAACGATCGATTACTGTGTTGGCTAATTTGGATGCAGCCGAGGCGAATACGACCGATGTGATTAACGGCCTTAAAGCTTCGTTCTTGGACAAACTGGCTAGCGACTATCCCGCGGTGTCGGTCAGTTGGGAAGGCCAACAACAGCAAACGCGCGAATCCATGTCCAGTCTGTTTGTTGGTTCGGCCCTGGCGCTGCTGGCCATGTATGTGTTACTGGTGCTCGAGTTTCGATCGTACCTTCAACCGCTCTTGATTCTGGCGATCATTCCCTTCGGCGTGATCGGAGCGGTCTGGGGACACAGCTTGATGGGCTTGCCTATGACGCTGTTTAGCTTCTTTGGATTGGTGGCTCTTACGGGCGTGGTGGTCAATGACTCCATTGTCTTAATGGACTTTATCAATTCCAGCGTCCGCAGCGGTGTCCCGCTGGAGCAAGCCTTGCGTCAAGCCGGTCGCAGACGTTTGCGCCCCGTTTTCTTGACGAGTGTCACCACGATCGGCGGACTAGCGCCGATGCTGATGGAGCGTTCGTTCCAGGCCCAGTTCTTAGTACCGATGGCCACCAGTCTCGCGTTTGGACTAAGCATGTCGACGGTCGTGGTTCTGTTCCAGATACCGATCTTCTACAAGCTGTACGCCAAGTTCATAAGCGTCTTCGGATTTGAGCTGATCGAAAGCGAGTACGAAGAGCAGCCACAGACGTCCCCAATTCAAGGTGAACTGACACCAGCCGGTTTAGCTCTCGAAAAGAACGAAGTCTAAAACTTCCGTAGCGGAAGCCGTCAAGGCTTTCGAATTCCGACGTAGCGGAAGCCGTCAAGGCTTTCGAACGTGCCGCCAAGATTAACCTCACTGCCTCGTGATACTGCAATAGCGGGCGATCGCCAGAAAGGATTTCGAGGACCATGTATCAACTAGCTCTACTAGTTTTGTTGTCAGTTTGGGCGGTGATTCAGAACTTGATCTACTTGAGCTATCTGCCTGAGCGCGTGGCGACACACTTTGGAGGCGACGGCCAGCCGAATGATTGGATGAGCCGCGGCAGTGCGGTTGGTATGATGATCTTCATCCAGATTCTGCTGCCGTGGTTCCTGGTGGGCATCGCCTATGCGCTGCGTGCGATACCTGCGTCGCTGGTCAACATTCCGCATCGCGAGTATTGGCTACACGCCGACCGGCGCGAACCGACGCTGGCCTACATACGCTCGATGATCACCTCGATCGCGTTGTTCGAGTCGGTGCTGATGTCTGTTCTCAATCACTTGACATTTACAGCCAATCGAACGGGTGAGCCCCTAAACAACACCATATTCTTCACCGTATTGGGACTATTTTCAGCCGCCACGCTCTGGGTGGTCATCAGCATGTTGCGCCGGTTTCATGTCCCCAAAGGCGCGGCTGCGTAAAAACTAAGCCGTAGACGTTAGCCTCGGCCTTGGAGTGCGGTGCCATCTGGCACCGCTTTGAAATAAATAGAGTCCTATGCCACAGCCTGAGTCGCTCTGCCAGTCCGAAGTCACCTAGTTCGTGCAGGCTGCGGTAGCGTTGGGTTATTACATCAAAGCTACGGCTACGCCGCAGCACTCCAAGGAGTCGCTCTGAATGCGCCGCTTCGATAACCTCATGCTTTCGATTTCGCTGGCGATAGTCGCCCATTTCTACAAATTCGCTTCCGCAGTAAAGCAGCGCCAACTCCGATGCTCAGTAGTGCCAGGCTACTCGGTTCGGGTACCGCGGCGACGGTGAAGTTGGCGGTGTTGGCTGTGTAAGCGAAGGTGTTAAAGCCTACGTCGCTAAAGGAAGAGCTGGGGTCGATCGCGAGCGAGTAGTTGCCAGCGGCGCCAACATTGAAAGAGAACTGTCCCAGGAGAAGTGGGGCAGTTGAATCGGGAATAGTTCTGGGTAGCGGTTGTCCTAACGTAGCCGGCGTGAAATCGTAACTGACATCGGCTGCGGTTAGCGTCGCTCCAGCATTGGAGGGACTGGTGGCGTTCAAGCTGAAGGCGACGTTAGCGCTGCGGTCGGCAAAGACATAATTGACGTCCGTCAGGTAGGTTTCCGGTTGCGGCGCGACGAATGTAACGCCCGGGCCACCGGTCAGATTGAGATCGAACAAGAACGAGTCGAGCTGGTCATTTGGCGAGTTGTCGCTGTGGATCAACACATTGACAGTCCCGACATCACCGATGTTGTAAGTGTTGGATGAGGGTATCACTGTCAGCACCAGCGCGGCCTGGGAAAGTTGCGCCGGCGCCAGTAGAAGAGCAGTCATCAAGCAGCAGTAGTAGCGAATCACGGTTCGATTTATCCAGTATTAGTAAAGTAAGTTAAGGTACGAGTAAACCCGGGCGTTAATTGGGGCGCGAGGGGAGCATAAGCGGATCGAAATCAATCGTCGACCCAAATGCCATTCTTAAGCCTCTTGCCGATGGCTCTGCTCACGATGGCCAGGTCAACAGCATTGACAACGCCATCACCGTTGGCATCCACCGATGGAGCGCCAGGTGAGTTACCGCGCATGACCAGGAGTCGATCCAGGGCATTGACAGACCCGTCTCCGTTGACATCGCCCAGCATGCGATAGAAGTACTTGACGGTGTCGGCAGTCCCATCGCCGTCGATATCGATACCGATGCCGTAGTACCCGTCACCTGCATCGGTGTTTCGGTTGCCACCGATGCCTTGCGCGCCGAAGTCCAATCGAAGGCCTGAACCTGAGATGGCTGCGGAGAACGCGGAAGCCGGTAGCAAGCTGGGGTTGGCACCATTAAAGTCGTACTTGGTAACTTGAATGCGTCCGGCGGCGAGCAGGTCATCGAGGCTATCGTCTTGATCGAAGACGAGATCCACGTTTCGCACAAAGGAGCGTTGTACCTGGCCATTCTGAACATCGATCGCCTTGACGTTATTGCCTACTTGGAAGAAGTAGGTCACATCATCGCTTTCGATCACATCGCCATCGGCCAGCGTGCCAATCGCTTGGAAGGTGACTTGATAGACGCCCATCTCGGTGAAGCCGAGGTTGTAGTGGGCATGCCCATTTTCCAGCAGGGTCAGCACGTCTTCCTCGGTGATTCCATCGAACGTGGCCATCGCCGCATCTGGCCCGCTCAACGTCGAACTCCAAACCGAGAAGTGGCCAGGGCCGCTGACCGACTTTAGTTTCAAGTTCAGTGAGCCACCTAGCAAGGTTCCTGCATCAATCTCCTCTGTTCCGAATCCCAGGAACAGCAGATTGGGACTTTCTACCGGCGGGAGAACGAAGAGCGATTCACCTGCATTGGCTCCGGTAAAGTCAAAGGCGGCATCGGCCGGTCGGGTTGTGAGGGCATCCATGCCGACGTACAGCAACGCTTCGTCGGGATGGTACTCAATGTCATTCTCGCCGTCATGCACATGCAAATCCCACTCGGGATCGTCGTGGTCGCCTTCGTCGCCATGAGCACCCAGGGCAACTCCGATATCGGCATGCCCTTCGGCCAGTACAGTTGCAAACTCAGGCAGAGCCGCTCCAGTGATGGTCACCGTTCCGGTCGTAAAACCACCGCGCTCGTTGGTCAGGCGATAGACGAAGCTGTCCGTACCATCGAAGGCTGCTGATGGCACATAGGTATAAGCACCATTGGGCTCAAGCGTCAGCGCGCCTTTGGTCGTGGTGCTGTCGAGGGATAGTACATAGTCACCAAAGCCATCGTGCCACTGGTCGTTTAGCGTGACGTTACCATGGAGCGGAGTGGAACCATAGATCGTCACGGCATCATCAACGGCCCCCAGCGTGTCGACATTGAAGACCATGGTCTTGATGCCGCTCTCGACGTAGGTGTCGATGATCGGATCCAAGGCTCCATTAGCGTTGCTATCGAGGTAGCCGCTAATAACGACATCGATCTCATAGATGCCTGGCTGGCTAAACGCCAGGAAGCGATGGAAGTGAGTGCGATACAACCAGAAATTGTCGGTATCGGAAATTCCATCGCTGGATGCCATCCACACAGTCGGCGCCGTACCTGAGTAGAGCGAGAAATCACCATCGCTGCTGCTACGCATGCCAACCATCTGCACCTTCACGTACTCGCGAAGGGTGGACGATGTGATACGAGGATCGGATGGGCGATAGGCAGCAAAAGTACCTGCCACCAAACTATCGCCGCTCAGACCCAAGTAAGGTTGCCCTGGGACATTCGTTGCCGGCAGTACGTAGAGTTGATCTCCTGCAGGAACTCCTAAGAAGTCGTAGTTCGCTCCTGCAGCGCGGGTCACCAACGTGGACGAGTCGGCATAAGTATAAACTTCGTCGCTGTTGTAAGTTGTTTCTGGAAGAACGCCGGGATCAGCATGCAGAAGGTATTGGAACTCACCATTGTTGTAGACCGGGCGGTAGTCCGCATGGCCATCGGTGTAGTAGACATCAATTTCACCCAGCAGCTGCTTGCGTACCGTGTAGACTTCGCCGCCGGTGTATCCTTTGCCGAGCACATCTCCGTTGAGATCATGGATGCTCGCTGAGCCAAGCACATTCAATCCCAGCGTACCGCTGCCATTACCGGTGGATACGGTAACTTCATAGAGGTTGCCCGATCCGGCCACTGAGTCAATCGTCAAACCACTCAAGTCGCCCGCGCTGGTTACCAGGTCCAAGTCACTGACATCGACGCCCGTGACATCTTCAGTAAATTGTATCTGGAAACGAACTGTCGCTGCGTCTGTTGACCGGGCATCCAGTCGCGTGATACCAGCCACCAGCGGACCAGCTCCGTTGACGATCACACCATCAAACGTTTCATTCGGGAATTCAAGAACAGCTTCGCCGCCGACGGGATCGGTCAGTGTGCCGCCGCTGAGATCAATAATGTTACTTGCCAACTGAACACCATCCAGATCTACATCGGTGTTGGTCACCAAGTATCGGAACTTGAGAGTTGGCGTGCCTGAACCACTGAGGTAGTTCGCGTAGACCGTGTTGGAACCGACTTGTAGTGCAATCCGAGGCGAACCGGTTACCGCGATGGGGAAACCGAAGTAGACTTCCAGATCGATGGGGTCACCAGTAACGCGGGTGCGTGCCGCCGGCGCGATCAACACCATCGGGTTTTCGCCGGTCTTGTTGATATAAACTTTGACAGCTGAGGGAACGGTAGTGCTTGGGCTCCCTGTCGTCAGGATGTCTGGATGATTATCCGCATCCAGATCTGCGAGGTGGATGCTCCATGCGTTGCCTTCGTTGGGATGAATGAGGATCGATGCCCCGAACGTTCCGGCCCCGAGACCGGGACTCCATACCGCTGAGAATCTGCCACCCACGATGGCTCCCGCCACAATATCTGGGATTCCGTCCCCGTTGATGTCTCCGACTGTGATCGAGTTTAGTTGCGTGTTAGTCGGCAGAACGACCACACGAGAACCGAATGTGCCATCGGCCAACTGAGGATAATACCCTGCGCGACTGCCGACGACGGATTCGCCAGTGACGACGTCCAACCGACCGTCATCGTTCAGGTCGGCAAGCGCGTGTACTTCAGGGAAAATGCCTGTCGTCGTATTCTGAGGTGCATCAAAGATGGCGTTACCATCGTTAGAAAACACCGAGAAGTAAGCATTAGGATTGTTAGCGCGGTTGCCCACGACAATGTCCAAGTCGCCATCGTTGTTCAAGTCGCCGAGCTGAATGCCTGATATGCTGTTCAATGTCGCGGGCAGGACCATCTCAGCCCCGAGTTCTCCGCTGGGCTGTTGCAATGCATAGGCTACGGACGTGTCTTGGTTGTAAACCAGATCGGGACGACCGTCTCCGTTGAGGTCACCCGAATCCACTTCATATCCCGCTGAAAGCCCGCTTTTCAGTACGACCCGTGTGAATGAGGCGGTTCCGCTATTGCGGAAGAGTGTCACTGCTCCGGAGCCTGCCACAGTGGTTGCCCCAGACTGAATATATTCCAGAGCGACAAAGTCCATGTCGCCGTCAAGATCATAGTCAACTGCCACAATACCCTGAGCACTCAAGCCGGTTCCTGCATTCACGCTCTGCTCTGGCAGGAAAGTGCCATCGCCAACCCCTTGGCGATACCCAAGTGCGTCGGCTCCGGAACCGGCAACGATCAGGTCTAGGTTGCCATCACCATTGAAATCAGCCAGTTGGGACTGAAATCCAGGTACTCCCAAACCGACATCGAGAAAATTCGGCATCGAGAACGGCACAAGTCCATCGCTGACGTTGAAGTAATACGTCACGTGCCCGCTATCGGTCGCATTGCCATCAGCATCGACGGCCATTGCGACGAAGGTCACTTCATAGAAGCCTTGTTTGGTAAAGGCATAGTTAGCATGAGCATGGCTGCCTGCCCCGACATCAAAGGCGTCTGATGCATCAATGCCATCGGAGGTGGCCATGATTAGCTTGGGAGTCGTGGCTGTCAGGCCAGCTTGCCAAATTGAAAATTCACCAGGCCCTGAAACGGATGCCAGGCGCAGCGTGGCCACATCTCCTTCGAGCAGACCTTCGGCGAGTTCCTCACCTCCGATACCCAGGAACAGCAGATTCGGGTTCTCAACTTCAGGGAGAACGAACAACGTACTTCCCACGGCAGCTCCTAAGAAATCGTAAGCTGCATCGGCCGAATCGCCGCTGCGCGTCTGCATCGCATCCCGGCCGACGTAAATCAACGCTTCGTCTGGTTCGTACTCCGTGTCCGGCTCGTGTTGGTGGATATGTAGATCCCAGGCATCGTCTTCGAAGTTGACACCGATATCGGCATGGCCAGCTTTCAGCACCGCATCAAAATCTGGCCGCGTTGAACCAATGATTGAAACCGTTGCCAGTCTGAATTCGCCACCAGGATTGGTAAGCCGATAAGTAAAAGAATCGATGCCAGCGAACGAAGTGGATGGTTGATAGGTGAACGATCCATTAGGCTTTAGCGAAAGATTACCTTTGGTGGTTGTCGTCTGTACCGAGGTTGTAGGCGCCCCAGCGCCGTTGTCCCAGAGATCATTTAGCGTCACCGATCCATGTAGCGTTGCTTGGTTCGAAATTGCAAACGCATCATCCCTGGCCTCCAAGGTGTCGACATTCTCTACAATCGTAATCGTCGTAATGGTTATCGCACCCAGCAAACCATCGGAAACGCATTCGACATCACGGATGTACTCGTGAATGTTGGTCGGTTGCGGCGCGGACAACTGGACAGTGAACGTCTCGTTGCCTTCGGAGACTAAGTCGTCGATGATCGGAATCGTAATGGTCTTGCGTTTCTCGCCATCCAAGAACTCGAGCGTGGCGGAGGTAAGCGTATAGTCGCTAGGTGAAGTAGCTGTGCCATTGGCAGTGGTGAAGTCGACAGTGATCCGACCGTCGCTGCCGCCTTCGCGAATCACATCCAACGAGACGGTCCCGGCACTTTCGTCAACCGCATAACTCGACTGCTCAATCTGCAATTGTCCGACACTCATCACTGAGAAATACAGTGTGATGGCCTGGCTTTGATTAGAGCCCGCCGTATTGGGTGTGGTCAGTCCGTCATCACCAATAAAGGCCGAGGCGATGACATCTATTTCGTAGCGACCCGGGGCAGTGAAGCCGAAGTTATAGTGCGCGTGCCCGCCTACCAGGTTCCAAATGGCATCATCGCTCGAGATACCATCGGTTGTATCCAGTCCATTTGAATTGGGGTTGGCAACTCCATCGTTGTAGGATGACATAAAGACATTGGCTTCGCCAAAGGAGCCTGTTTGCCATAAAGAGAACTGTCCAGTGCCGGGCGTTCCATCGGGAGCGAAATGCCGAACATCGTCCAGAGTCAGTTTGCCCCAGCGCGTGTACCCAGAGGCTCGTCCTTTTGATTCTGAGGATGGATTATATCGGTCGAGTGAATTGTCCAATCCGTAGCCAGCGAATCCTAGGTAGAGCACCTCTGGGTTTTGCGATTGCGGCAGTAAATAGAAGGGCTGGCCGGCCGGTACTCCAATAAAATCGTAAGCAGCGCCAGCCGGCCGCGACAACTGCGAGGGCGAACCAACAACCATCAGCGCTTCATCGTTGGCATACTGAATGGGCGGAACTGCATCGGAATTACGTGGACCAACTGACCACTCCGAACCTGCAAAACCTACGTTGATGTCAACGTGCTCGGCAGTCAGAAAGTTGACCAAATCGCTAACCATCAAGCGGCGATTCTCCAGCCGCTCCAAAGTCCGGATACCGTGAGCACTCCGTTGACGCCGACTGCTATTGGTCAATCGTCGTGCTTGACGGAGTTGCGAGCTGATTTGCTTCAATACTGCGAGTGGTTGCATGGCAAGTATATCCAAAGATTGTGGTAATTTGTTTTTTGAACGAGGGCGTGGCTGATGCAAAGGCCATCACAACACTGGTGAGAGCCCCTGATGTTGGAGATCAATACTGCTGCTGCCTGCTAGAGAGCGCTGCTCGAAATTGGTGGAACCAATCAGGCGGACGATGCTGCTCACCAATGGCTGTGACGTTGTGAGTATCGCAGCCTGCTTTTTAGTGAAGCGGTGGCCCGCGAGCCAGCGGTAAGCTAGTTACCAGAAGACGCAAGCTTTCACCGCGCTGAAGATCGCATGGCCAGACCGCCATCGCCTGGTCAGCCAACAATACTACGTGCTTCAGAGGTGCTTGCGCGTAAAACGCGCAGATCGCACAGTCACCATCACATGCAGGATTGGAGTCCGGCTGATTGGTGAGAACGGCTTCCGTTTTTTTACTCGAGGCACGCTCTCGGTGGTTGCTTGAGTGCGTCCGACCACAGCTGCACGCGGTGCTTGATGCTACAGAATCTGCCCCGTCCACCAAGCCGTTGCAGGCATGATGGCAGTGGACGTGCCAATACGGTCCGAGTGCTACGGGGACTCCGTAGCACAGAAGTAGCAGGTAGGATACGAGGCGTGTGAAAAACATTCAGGACTTCGCACAAAGGACGCGTGCGGTCCGACCAGACCTAAAAGCTTCATCCATCCGACCAGAATAGTCAATCCTCAATCGATGAATTCTCAAAGAAACTCGCATTCAAATGTCTCTCCACAGAAAACCACTACGGCTATGCAGACGCATACAGTATGCGGCCGCAGCCCATACGCAAGAGCTTAATCTTCCCACGAATGGAAGGGGTCATCCCATGCATCCCACACGGCTGGGCCAGCTGCTAGTTCTTCATCGGTCAACAGACACTGATTGAGCTGGGCTGTTAGCTCTTGGCGATCAAAGTCCTGCCCGATTAAAACCAATTCGATGCGTCGGTCACCAAAGGGCTCTTGCCAAACTTCTTCAATCTCGGCATGAAAGGCTTCGTCCTCGGGCCATTCGTCTGAACTGGTGGAGGCGGCCCACATGCCGGCTGGTTCGAGCGTAAAGACACGGCCGGCTTGCGACCATTCACCCGCCCGGTCATGCCGTGTCGCCAGCCACACGACGCCTTTGGCACGCACAATTTCCTCGAACAGACCCTCTTCTATGGCGGCCATCAGTCGAGCCGAGTGGAAGGGGCGGCGGGCAGCATAGACGAATGATTTGAATCCGTATTCTTCGGTCTCGGATACTTCTTCGCCGCGTTTGACAACCAGCCAATTGCGATTCTCGGCGGCCCAGGATTCGCTGAAGCGATGGGTGTTGACGATTTCATGCAAGTCGATTTCGCCGCGCACACTCCTGAGAATTTTGGCCGTGGGATTGAGGTGGTGGATCAGGTGCTCGATGCGCGTCACTTCGTCGTCGTCCACCAAGTCGCACTTGTTGATGATCAGCACATTGGCAAACTCGATCTGATCGACCAACAATTGAACAACGTCGCGTTGATCTTCTTCACCTAGTCCGATGCGACGTTCAGCCAGATTCTCGATGGAGTCGAAGTCGTCCTGAAAGTTTAAAGCGTCGATGACGGTCACTAAAGTATCCAGCCGAGAGATATCGCTGAGCACTAGCCCCTGTTCGTCAGCGAAGGTAAACGTTTCGGCAACCGGTAGCGGTTCAGAGATGCCGGTAGATTCGACGAGCAAATAGTCGAAGCGTCCCTCTTGTGCTAGCCGACGGACCTCGACCAGCAGGTCTTCGCGCAGGGTACAGCAAATGCAGCCGTTACTCATCTCGACGAGTTGTTCGTCAACGCGACTGAGCTGTGCATCGCCGTGCTTTACCAGCCGCGCATCGACATTCACCTCGCTCATATCATTGACAATGACTGCCACCCGCAAGCCTTGGCGATTCCTGAGGATTTGATTCAAGAGCGTGGTCTTACCCGCACCCAAGAACCCCGATAGTACGGTGACGGGCAAAAGCTGTTGCACAGCGGTCATCAATTTACTCCTGAATCTCTATGGGACCTATACAAAGTTTTTAAGGCATCTCAATGGTTTTAAGGTGTCAGCCAGTTACGCAGACGCAGCCAGGCTCGGGGCAAATCTGTGTGAATCACTAGCGGGTTGACACGTCGAAAATGCAGCAATTGACCTAGTCGGTATCTATGGCCAAGTTGTTGCTTGATGTTGGTTTCGTATTGATAGAACCAGTCGCACATGATGCGCATAAGGCGCACGATGCGCTCTTGATCGACTAGTGAGCGTGGCGCTTTGCCTGAAGGTAGGTCTCGCAGTAACCAGAGGTCGCGAGGCATCGTGGTCCAGGGCATCCACCTAGGCTTGAATTCGAAGCGGCGAACAAAGGCTCCGCCAAGCGATTTGTCGCCGACAAATACTCCAAACCCACGCAATCCGATCTCGATACCTCGCTGCGGACGGTGAATATAGATGCTGGGGATCGTGGGGATGGAGGAAGCAAACTTTTGGCAACCGTAACTCAGTAGCAGGTTGCCACCGCGAGCCACGATGTCCCGGCCGAGCATATACAATTGTTGATGCATCAAGCATTCTGCAAACTGCCGATGCTCGTCGGTGAGACGCAAGGGATTGGCTGATGAGCTTCTGGTCACGGCCGAGATCATAAGCGATCCTCGTGTTCGAGGGCCAGCTCGGGGGCTGCGGATGTGGCGTCCTCTGCGGATTGTGCCCGCGATACCTGTGGCCACGCAGGCAAGGGATCATCGAAGTCAAGCCAGGCGCGTGGACCAAGTGCCAGTTCTTGATCAGTTAAGAGGCAAGATTCCAACTGGGCAAGCAACCGTTCGCAGGGCATGTCGACACCGATGAATACCAGCTCTTGCCGACAGTCACCCACATTGGCGTCCCAGATGCTCTCCAGGCGGGCATGGAACTCGGGTGCTTGTGGCCAGGTATCCGGCGGCATTGCGGCCCACCAGAAGTTCCCGCCTTGAAGTCGGCAGACCGGACCGGCTTGACTCCATTGGCCCATGCGATCCAAACGCGTAGCCAGCCAGAACCAGCCTTTGACGCGCAGCAGGCCTGGCCAGTCGCCGTGCAGTGCCTCCCAAAATCTTGCAGGATGAAATGGTCGCCGCCGACGGAATACGAAAGATGCAATCCCGTATTCATCGACTTCGCTACGCTGACTCTCGCGCAAGTGTACACGCCAACCCGGCGACTGAACGGCCCTTTCCAAATCGAACCTGCCGGTATTGAGAATGCTGGACGGATCGACCTTTCCGTGCATGGTCGCAATACAGCGTGCATAAGGGTTGATGCGCTGAAGCAGCGATTGCACCTGCTCCAATTCGTCGCTGTCGATCAGATCCATCTTGTTGATCAGCAGCACATCGGCAAACTCAATCTGCTGCAGCATCAACTCAGCGATGGTGCGTCGGTCCTCTGGGCCAGCAGCCTGGTGGCGATCAGCCAGCCTGTCAATCGAAGTCATTTCCTGCAGTAACGTTCGACCGTCGACGACGGTGACCAGTGTGTCCAAGCGCGCAACTTCTCCAAGCGACAGATTGTCCGCAATCGCAAACGTAAAGGTCTCGGCGACCGGCTGAGGTTCGGAGATGCCTGTCGATTCGATGAGCAGATAGTCAAAGCGTTGTTCTTGCACCAGACGACAGATCTCCACGGCCAGATCCTCTCGCAATGTGCAGCAGATACAGCCGTTGGTCATTTCTACCAGCTTCTCTTGAGTGCGACTGAAAGTGGTCTCACTGCGCACAAGGTCGGCGTCAATGTTGATCTCGCTCATGTCATTGACAATTACGGCCACCTTCAACCCTTGCCGATTGTTCAACACATGGTTGAGCAACGTCGTCTTGCCCGCCCCCAGGAAACCACTGAGGACGGTCACTGGAAGTGGATGCTGACGGAGTTGCTGGGCGGTCAAGGGTTGCTTAGTCACAAACTTTCTCCCGCTCTCCAATATCCACTGCATTCTCAACCTCGATTCTCAAGACAAGACGCAGTATATGCACATGCACACCGTATGCAAGACGGATTACGTGCGGATGGGCTTCGAAGTTCACTGGATTTTCAGTCCAGGGGGAAGAGTGAGTGTTCGTTAGCGCGCCAGGCGAGCCACGAAGGAATTGGTGAGACCATGAGCCGAGTTCCAGAAGGCGAGGTAAATCACGGCGATGGCGAAGATGGTCAATGTGATTGGAATTGTGCGCAGCCCACGTCCGAAACGCCAGCGGCTTGCATAGGTGGACAGCCCAACGATTCCTACACTCGACAGTCCAGCCAGCAGTCCTATACCCAGTGCAGATTGATATCCCAAGGCGGCCCCCAACAACGCCAGCGCACCGGCCGCATCGGTCGTCACTTGGGGAGTCGCTGAACGGCTTCCATAAACGTCAGCGCTCGGTTGCATCGCTGAATTCGGCGAAGCAATCGGCGAAAGCTCTGGGGGTTCTGAGGTCGGCCCAGAGGCGTCTGCCAACGCAGCGATTGGCTGTGCATGGACCTCATCGCTTGCATGGACCTCATCGCTGGCGTCGGCCACCGCTGGCGGCTCAGTTACCGATGCTGCTTGAGCGATCGGGCTGAGTCGAAAGATACTACCGAGGCAGAGTCCCAAAAGTCCACCCGTAGCGCAGCCGACCAGACTCGGTATCAGACCATTGGTCATCGAGCCATTGTGAACTGCTATGGCGTTGATTGGATTCAAGTAAGGCGCGACACTGACCAAAGCAACCACTAACGCTACACTAAACGCAAGTCTTAGCTTAGGCACACGGAAGCGATCAAAGTTGATCATCCCCCAACCCAACAGCATCGTTAGAACAAACATGTGCAAGAGGTAGATGGTCAGCAAATCCCACTTGGTGTAGAAGAGAATCCAGACAATTCCGTTGTAGAGATTGGGGGTTCGTACTGGCAGGTTCTGGCCACCGGAGAGCAGTTCTCGATAGAAGAACATCACGAAGACCACTGCGACGATGGCTTCGATAAGCGGATAGCGAGCGGATATGGTCGCACGGCAATGACGACATGCTCCCGATAGATTCAACCAGGCGAGGATCGGAATGTTATCACGCCCGGCGATCGGCTGAGCACACGAGGCGCATGCTGAGGGCGGCCACAGCAAAGCACGCCCTCGTGGAAGTCGAAAGATCACGACGTTCAAGAAACTACCCACGCTGGCACCAACGGCCAGGAACAGGAACATGATGACGCCCGAGACAGTATGCAGCCGAAAATACTCGGCTGTAGACATTGCGGTTAGTTCGCGACGGATCATCGCGCGGGGTGTCCACATCTCGACTAGCATGCCAATGGCTGGCACCAAGACCATGTAGACCAGAAATGCGGCCAAGAGAACGGCTCCTACCATCCAGCGTTGCCACACCGGTCGAGGTGTTTCGATCAGATGTTGATCAGATAGGAGTGGCTCAGTGGTCGGTACCTCCTCTGTCTGAACGGAGTTGATCAGAGTCGCTTCGGTCTGGACATCGTCTGGCTGAGCCGTTCTATCATCGCCGTCTAACCCACCTTCTCCAGCAGGCAGGCGACCGGTACACGCCGCCAAGAGGCTGATGGCGGATGTGCAGGTTAAGGTCACCAGCAGCCCCTGGTGTACTTCGCAGGCATTAGCCGTGGAAAAGTTGATCACCAGGGCGCCGACCAGGATCGCATTGATGCTCAACCATGCAACAATCTGCGGAGTTCGCCAGTAACCAACCAGCATAGATGAACTAATGGCGATAATTAGAACGGCTGTGCCCCAATGAATGCTCTCGCTGGAGAGTTGGCAATAAAAGCCATGCAGTAGCGCAGCCAGGGCGACACTGACGACGGTGGATGACCCCAGCAGGCGGGCGTATTCGAACCAGAGACCTCGCGAGTGGGCAGTGGCCTGTTGCACTGGTATCGAACTCATGGACGTGGCTGTCATCAGTGCCTCTACTATTGCGCTGGCGCGCCTCTGTGCAATGAACCTTCCAAGAGCGAAACTAAGTGAGGCCCAGTTGCCGCCAGATCGACTTTGGCATGGCGCCGCTTAAGCTGCGGGCGTACATCGATCGCGACGATGCCTTGAGTTTGTAAACGCTCGCGATACATGCCAGCCAATGTAGAGTCTGGTCCGCTCTGATAGACAAAGTGGGTGGCGTGCCGCATAGCCAAGGCCCGGGCATTAATCGTGTCGTACGCCTCTCGCTCGTCGTGAACTAAAACTCCGATCACCACCTGTGGCGGCAGCAGTTTGGCAGTATCGTGATCAAAAGCGATGACTTGATGCTTGACGCGCTCCTGGCCATAAGCAGCAAAACTACCGCAGCAGCTCAACAGCAAAGTTAGGGTACAGATTCGAGCCATCGTGCTTTCCTCCTAAATTGCTGACGAACTCAGCCAAGACCATTACCCTCGTATTATGAATGCACATGCAATACGTATGCAAGTAGGCTTGGGTTCGGTCGTATTAGGAACTGCAAAATAATTTTAGCGGTGGTCAGCCTGCCATCTGCTGCTGGGCGATAAGTCGTTGGCTGCGCTGGAGGGTTTGGGTCGTGAGACCTCGCCATACCTTGGCAATGGCCGTGTGATCGCTTGGGGATAGTCGTTGCATCCCACCAAACCACATGCGGTCGGCAGATTCCAAATAGATGTGAATCTGTTGGCCGAGATCGCTGGGCAAGTGCGCGCGAAACTGAGCGAGATGGGCGCGTAACACCGTCCCTTTGCTTCTGGGAACGCCAGCCAATCGGCAACGAAGTTCGAGCGACCATGTCAGCCAAGAGATGCGTAAACGGTCACTTAGCAACAGTAAAGCTGGAAAAGCTAGCCACATGGTGCACTCTACCAGCCAGTGCCTTAGCACGTAAACGCATAAAGATAGAGCCAACAGCAACAGCATCCAGATGGTAATTGCCAGTCGTTGCTGTTTGATGTGATACCACAGGCTGGCTGAATACTGGGGCGCACGGTAACCTGGCGATGGCTCAAGCGGTATCCAATATCCGTGACCAACATCGATTTCTAGCCAGGCATGGGCATCACGCGGCAAGATCGAAATTTCTCTTTCGCGAGCCAAGTAGTGTTGGGGGTTGGCGTAAAAGCCTAAGACCAATTGCGTGCGATAGCCCAGGTGATCAAGCATCAAGGCAGCCGCGGTGGCGAACAAGTAGTCTGGGCCACGGCGCTGTTGGAGGAATTGAGTTAAGGCTGGTGACTCTGGTGGTGTAGCTGTTTCTTCGCCAGTGATTGCATTATTTCGATCCAGTTCGAAATGCGTGCGCAGTCCATGGATGATGGCTTGTACTTGTTCCCAACCGCGCGGCAATTCAGCGGCATACTCATGCGCCAAGCTATTGAGTGCAGTCTGGCACTCATCGTGCAGTTCCTGGTGCAATTTGCCTGGTGAGCAGTTGCGTACCATCGCTTCCAGGCGCTCCAGGTTGATGCGACTATTGATCATCCGCACCACGGTGTAGTCAGGCACGTGTTCGCGACCTGGCATCTGTAAACATCCGTTTGGGGCGAAGCCAAAGAAGTCTGCTTGATCAATGTCGTCGATGCACCACAACTGCATGCCTTGGCGAGTCGGAATAGTTGGCGAGCGGTATCGAGTAAACTTCAGCGCTTCTGGGAGAGCATCCACGAAGGGGCTGGCTGAATGTTGCAGAGCAGAAGGGCTGGGACCAAACCAAGTTTGTTGACCAATTAACGTACCTTGGATTTTGGGCGCGGAGGCGTGCGCGTTCTGGCCGCTATGGGACCAATGTGTGCCGTCGAAGTGATCGTAGCGCTGAGCCGCCAGGTGCGCGCCACTTTCTCCCTGCCAGAACATCAAAGACTCGGATACCAAGTCGTTGACCGGTTTCCGCTCTTGAGGCAGCTCGCGCTCAATGCTGAACTGAGAACTGCTGGCCGAACGATTGCCCTCGGTAGATTTGCCACCTTCGTTTGGCTGTTGGTTGGGCATCAAAGCCTGAGCCCGTTCAACGCGTTGCAGCTTCTTCTTGGGTTCACCAAATTCATCGCTGAAGACATCGAACAGACTGGGTTTTTCCGAGTCGAGAAAGATATCGGTGTCAACCGCACCAAAGGAGGTTGCATGTTTCTTGGCAGCAATCAGCGCATCTCCATTGCCTACTCCACGCCGGGCGGCTCGATCTTGACCGCTGGTACCGCCACTGGTTGGAACCAGTTCCGCTTGCAACTTCCTGAGTACGGGAATTCGATCTGCGACTGAAAATGCAGCGGCTAGGAATACAGTACATCCGAAGATTGTGAAAACGATGTGCTGCAGTCGAGCGGTTTGAACTCCAATGGCTGCGGTGGTCTCCACTTGGGACCAGTGGTTATTGACTAACCACCAGAGGCAAAGAATTCCCCAAGCCAATGAGAACCAGAGTGCCAGCGGCGAATCGGAGATGAACGATGCAAAGAGAGTAAGGAACCCGCTGCAGACCACCGACAAGCTGAGCGTTCGCAATTGCTTCGACAAGATTGCAAAGGCCAAGCTGCCCCAACCCAAGCTGACGAGCATCACTATTTCGGCGCCATTTCCGTTTCCGAGTTGCTTGGCGACGATGTTGACGATCCACGGCATGGCGAGGCTCGCAACAATGCACAGCACACTTCCAAAGCCGGGCGTAGGCACTTGCGCAACATGAGTGTTACCCGACGAAGAATCATCGGCGCTCTTGCCTGCCGACTGGCGTCTGGCGAGGCGTTCCGCCAACAGCAGAAAAGCCAGACAGGCCAGGCTCTCGACGGCAATGATGGTCGGGCTATCGTAATTGATTCGCCGATGCACGAGCAACAGAATGGCGATGACTGCCATGGCGATCGTTCCAGGTCGCCGACGCTTGAGCTCCTTGTTCGCTTGCAAGCGGCCAGTGAATTCGCGCCTGCGTACAAGCTTGGGAGCAGCCAGAACGGCATTATTATCGATTGGCACTGGGGCAGGCTGTACTTGCGCGTCAGGCATGTACGGTCTCCGATAGCCATTGATTGAGTTGACCGGTGATGTCATGATCGAGATCGATCAGTCGCCCTGCACTTCGTGGCTGTCGCAGATCCTTGGAACGCAGGCCAATGGCGACGCTGACATAAGCGGATGGATGCAGCGTCTGGCCCTGGGTGGTCGGCGCAATTGTTATCCAACAGACTTCGCCACGTCGAGGAGGCTCGATTTCAGCCTCGGTATGTTCCGGTGTAGATGGCGAACTGTCTAAGGGTATAGCCGACAATAACTTTAAAGCGACCCGCTGACCCGAGGCGTTATCGCTGACCTCTGAGAGTTGCCCGTCGATAATCAAGCGATACGGTAAATGTCGTGCCGAGAGTAAAGTGGTTAGACTGGCAACGATGCGTACCCGCCAAGCCAGATTCTCGCGACTCTCTGCATCGGTTCCCAGGCAGCGGGCGGTCGATAGATGCAATTCGATCGCCTGGTTTTGAGGGCCACCGCGTTCGCAGACCACTAATTGGTCTTGCCGTGCCGACTGGATCCAGTGAATATTCTTGAGCGAATCACCGCGGCGAAAATCGCGTACGCCTAAGAAGTCGCCATGGGTTGAGGCTCGGTGGCCAGTCCCAATATCCGCAAGTTGCTCACCAGCAAACTCCAGCTCACCCGATAGTGGAATCAACAAAGGCAGTACGGTTACAGGCTGCAGATCATGGATGTCGCGTTTGGCGGTCCAGATTCCAAATGGAAAAGCACACGTGATCTTCGGAGTTTGCTTGGGATATTGTCCGCGATACTCCGCCGAGATGGGCAAGCGATAAGTGGCTATAGAGAAAGCCGGAATGCGCTCCAGGGCAGCTTCCGGTACACCAGGCTGACTAGTGTTCGCCGCCTCGCTAGCGTTGGCTGTCAGGTAGCCTTCAATCATGAGCCCCATAATGGGCAGCGGCAAATAATTGCGAACTCGCAACTGCAAATGCGATGATTCTCGCTCGTGCAATTCATCGCACACTGGCTGGAGTTTGCAGCTCACGCAACGCGTCGCTAGCCAGGGAAAGCCCATGCCGAAGGCCAGCACGGCCGTCAGACCAGCAGCCAAGGTCCAACCCAAGGGACTCAGGAAAGCGCCGACCAGTACACTGGCCGAAGTGGCGATAACAAACCAACCGATTGGCTCTTTCAGCCAATAAACAAATCGATTTGCCCAAGGACAAAAGTCGGTTGTCAGCAGCCGCGACAACCGGCTATTCGTCTTGGGAGCTGCAGGGTTGATCGCCATTCGCCCACGACTCCAAGTCGACTATCGAACCATTACATGCACATGCATCTAATATGCATGTCAACAGCATGCGCATCAATGGCCCAGTCAAAATAAGTCTCCTTTCGCTCCGCGAAAGGCCAACAGTCAATCATTTCGTCAAGTGTGTCGAAGGGGCCTTGGAGTGCTGCGGCGCAGCCGTAGCTTTGATGTAATAACCAAGCGTTGCCGCAGCCTGCACGAACCAGGTGACTCCAAACTTTCAGAGCGACTCAGGCTGCGGCTGGAGACTTCACTTACATCAAAGCGGTGCCGGATGGCACCGCACTCCAAAGGCAGGCTGCGTTTAAGGGCTTTACGTACATCAACGCGGTGCCAGATGGCACCGCGCTCCACAAACTTAAGCCTCGTTTTATATATGTCGTCGACGCAAACAACCGCACGATTGCAGGCGAATATTGACCAGGTGCCCGAGAATGAGCATGAGGCCACCGATGGGCGAGAGAAACGGTTGCCAATCGATCAAGCGTTGAGCTGCGGACGGACCGAAGCGACTTTGCAGATCATCGACAGTAAACAGTGGACGGCTATAGGTTGGTTCATGCGCGTGGCTGCGACGACAAAAAACGCAGTCATCGTCGCAGGTGGCACCAGCACCTGAGTTGGCTTCGGGACTACGTGCGTAAGAAGCCAACTGGGTGCGCACGGCCGGACTAGCTTTGGTGCTGGCCACCACCGAACGATTCATCTCAGTAGTCACGTCCTGGCCATCATGGTCGATGGAACAACATTGATCCGGCAAAACAAAGGCCGCCACGAACAGTAGACCGATTCCCGTTCCCGCAAGACTCGCCACCGCATGGCTGCGATGTTTGCGCCACGCGGGCAGAATGGCCATGATGACGAGGGCCGCACACACAACTGCGACTACTTGATGAAACAATGGATCAGCCATCCAGCGAACGGCCGTCAAGCTTGGCAGGATGCTGAGCAAAACTGGCATGGCAGCACAATGAATTGCACAGCCCACCGAGCAGGCAACACCGAGCCAATCCTTACCCAGTTTTCGTATAGACATTGCCTCAACGACTTTCATCGTGCTCTCTCTACCTCCCGCTGAACCTTCGGCCTACCGACCGCGCCATAATTTACCAAGGCAGTTCTGCAGATGCAATGCATGTGCATCAGCGAGGTAAATATATCTGGAGGGGGATACAGAGGGATACAAACGAGAGACAGCAATATTCAGCACTTGGACGTGTCCACGTGCTTAGTGACCTGCGTGACCACTGTAGAGTTGCGTAAGGTGGAACAGGCCTATTAGCAAGATCACCACGGCTTGAGTATACGCCAAACGCCGGGCCGACTTTTCGCCAGGCAGCCACCGACTGAGCCGCTGGCCGACCCATTGCAACACAAATCCGCACATGGCCAGCGAGACGGCAATGCCAGCCGAGAACACTACGATAACTCGGTATCCCTCAAGTGGATTGCCAGAGGAGAGACCCGCAAAATAGGCCGCCAGGGCAGTTGGACAGGGTAATAGTCCAATTGCAAAACCGAGCAATAAAGTCAGTCGCAATTGCGATGCAGGTGCTTGTGAATCGGACGTCAATTCTTCTGGCGGCTTGAGTGTTTGCCGCTGCAACGTCGGAGAAATCGAGATGTCAGAGATTAAGCTGGAATCATGCTGGCACTTTCCCCCTGCCGTTACACTCTCATTTATCGCACTTCCAATGCTCGCGTTTCCGTTACAGCATCGGCACTTTCTCGGTTCAGTCGCGGGTGACTTGGCCAGGTAGAACAATCGCAAGCCAATGCCGATCAGCAGCAATGAACTAATCCACTGGAGGCAAACGCTAACTGACTCTTCTCCTGCATGGGTGTCGCCGGCCAACCAGTGGGCTCCGAAGTGAACCACCGAGGCGATGATAGCCAACGAAAAGGCATGGCTCACTGCGGTGGTCAATCCCATGATTACGGGATGCCAGAACGCATTGCGTTGACGCAGCATGTAGACGAACATGGCCGTCTTGCCGTGGCCAGGCTCGATGGCGTGAAGCATACCGAGCACAAAGCCCAGGCCCACGGAGAATTCGATTGGATGATTATGCATATGACCATCAAGATAGTTCTTGAAAGGTCCGACCAATCCCGAGTCTATTCCTTAATCTCGAACAAGTCAAGTTTCGCTCGTGGCCTGCGCCGGCAGCGCACGCTTTGAAGTATGGGCTGTGCGCAGGCTACCAAGCGTCACCACGCCGCCGATCAAGACTGTGCTAACCAGGACCAGCCAGGCTGGCGAGGTTTGTGGATCCAGCGGATCGTTTTCGGCCAACTCATCTTGAACTTCGTTCATTTCGATACCCTGAACATCCGGCAGAGTTTGGCTGGGCTGCAAGGCGGAGGACACAGCCAATTGGTAGTCCGACATCGTTTGCGGATTGGGCTCGTACCCCGGAGCGGTCAATTGTTGTTGCAGAAATTCACGGAAGGCGGCGTTACCGCAGGTCTCATAGGAGCAAGCCGCCCCGTGCTCGGCCACCAGCTCTGTATGGACTTCCGCCAAGCGCTGCAGCACTTCTGCATCGGGTTGCCAGTAGCCCTTTCTTGCGGTCTCGAGCATGACAGCCGTCATGTCCTGGAGCGCGTACGGATTCTTTTCTTCAAAGTACTCGCGCATCTTCAGATCGTGTTTGTCTTCAATGTACACGCGATAGGTTTCATCCCACATGTCGCGACTGATGGCCGCTGGTTGCATCACGTTCCAACCATACATGTTGCGAACGGTCTCGGTCATAGAGGCAGCTGCGCTGGGGCCTTCGCGCTGTAGTCCCTGAATGTATTTCGGGTTCCACAGCGACGTGCGGGCTTCTTCGCGGATTGCGCCTATGGATGTGGTTACTTTGGCTCGACCGGGTTGGCGTTGGTCGCTGAAGTAGCCAGTCGGATCGCGACCGGTCGTTTCGCGAACAGCTAAGGTTATGCCGCCCATGAATTCGTAAACGTGATCTAGCGACAAAGGGCCCCATGTGTTCGAACTGCGGGGATGAACCACGGCATCGACACCTTGCATCTGAGCTTCCAGCAACCCGGGTAGAACTGTTCCCCAACGCTGGCCATCACGATAGACCCCAGACATGTTTTGTATGTAACGCTGCGCTACGTCACCAGCCGCCTCCCATGTATCTCCTTTCTCAACCATACCCATGATCTGCGTCCCGTAACTGCTGTTGGCTGCGGATCCGAAGATACGGGCTGTGGCGAAATCGCGCGCCTCTTTGGCCGACACCCCGTGGGCCTTCAATGCTTGTTCGGTCTGCTCTGTGCCTTCCCGCACAAAGTTGGCATGCTCCTCTGGTTCAAGACCACTGGCAATCTGCACAGCTTTGTCCAACAACGCAATGCGCGACGCAGCCGCATCGCGAAACTGGCCCGATGTCTGAACAAGTACGTCGATGCGCGGCCGACCCAACTCGCTCTCTGGTATCACTTCCACGTCGTACACGACTCCACGCGAATTCCAAACGGGACGCATGCCCATTAAATACAGGATCTGTGCCAGATCCGTTCCTTTGCTGCGAATAAACTCGCCGCCCCATAAAGAGATGGCTACCTGTCGCGGATACTGGCCGCCATGCGCGGCGCGATGGGCAACCAACATTTGTTCAGTCAGCTTGACCCCAACACGCCACGCCTCAGTCGACGGAGTTTGCTCAGCATTGATCGAGTACAGATTGCGTCCGGTGGGCAGCGCACTGGGATTGACCAGCGGATCACCTCCACTGGAAGGTGCTATGTACTCTGCATCGAGTGCTGCAACGATCTCTTGCAATTCGAGAGCCGGCGACTGCCGCAGTTGATCGGCATTCTGCTGAACGGCATCCATCAAATCGAGAACCGTCTGCTGCTGGCTGGGCTGTGAGACAATCCACCGTTTGAATTCAGCCAGCGACTGCCACACCTGCGAATCACTTGGCCGCTCTGGCTCAACCGCTGGCTCTACTGCGTCAGCTTGGGTCACTTCTTTTTCGATCGCAGAAGATTGATCGCTGTCACCGGCTGACTGGTCAGCCTGGACAGCTGCCGGAGACGGACTCGGTTCCTGAATGTTCTCAAGATGCCACACGAATCGCAAGTTATTCGATGGCCAGTTTACCTGGGGCCGGCTCGATACTTCTGTACTTGCTGCAGCGGGCTTGACATCCATTAAAGGTTTGCCGGCAGGGTCAGCCGGAGTGATTGACGGTTTCGAGGGAGGATGGCCAACTTCCGTACCGTTCTTTTCGCTGCCGGGACGTCCGGCTGGATGACCGGCTGGATGACCGGCTGGATGACCACCGGGACGTCCACCGGGATGACTACCGGGATGACTACCGGGATGACCACCGGGATGACCACCGGGATGACTTCGGCCAGTGGGCTGCGAGCCACGCTGGGCTTCCGCGGCCTGACGAATCGCAGTTTGCTCTTCAGCCGTAAACAGCTTGGAGGAGTCCAATTCTTTGGAAAGCACCTCGCGCACGA
Source organism: Rania fehmarnensis (assembly GCF_056494185.1). NCBI lineage: Bacteria > Pseudomonadati > Planctomycetota > Planctomycetia > Pirellulales > Pirellulaceae > Rania > Rania fehmarnensis. Next base: position 4,631,401 of record NZ_CM151398.1, on the reverse strand, counting down.
ACTGGTTGGCCAATTGCTGTCGATACTCCATTGCATTTGGATCATTTGATTTTGCCAGTGCTTCCAGCAGTTGGTCGATCCCTTGTTCGCCTAACATGGCAGTGGTGGTTTGGTGAACTTGTTCCTCCGAGAGCTCGCGTCCGATAACATGCAAGCCATCGGTAACGCTCTGGTCCTTTAGCTGGTGGATATAGTTGTGGATCTCGGTCAGCTCCTTCTCGGTCAAGGTGCGTTGGCTGAGTTGTTGAGCATCCATTCCCAAATCGGCAGCCAGGTTTAGTTGATTAACCAGCTCGGTGACTGATTTCAGCGTCTCTTCCTTTAACAACGGATCGTCCACTTGTTCCCAATCGTGAATCTTGTCGTGCAGCAACGAAAGTTCACCGTACAGTCCCGCTTCCATAAAGGGCGGGGTCAAATGCGAGACGATGACGGCGTTGGATCGACGTTTGGCAACTAGTGCTTCGCCCACATTGTTGATCACGTAAGGATAAACGTGCGGAACATCACCGATCAGTATTTGTGGCCAACAGTCGCGGCTCAAGCAATTCGACTTGCCGTAGGTAAACTCCAGCGAACCGTGGGTCCCGAAGTGCACAATGGCATCCGCTTGAAAACCATAGCGGGCCCACAAGTAAGCGCCCAAGTAGAAATGGGGAGCCGCTTGATCGGTACCATGAATTGAACTGATCTCATTTTCGTCTTCACCACCACCACCGACGGTCGGTTGAGGCATGATAATTACTTTGCCCAGGCGAATGCGGCTGATCACCAAGTGTGGATTACCGTCGACATTGGTTACCATTTTGTTGCCAGGCAAGTCACCCCAGAGATCGATGGTCTCCTGTTGGCGTTTTGGCGAGAGGGCTTTGGTGAACCACTTGGCATACGTTTCGGCGGGCACTAATTCAGGCTCAGCTTCCCTTAAAAATGTTTCAAAGCTTCCTAGAGCCCATTGGCCCAACGTCTTGCCTTTGGCTTGAATCAACTCAAAGAGTGCATCGGGCGACTGCGGCAGTTGGCCACCTAGATCGTAACCTTCCGCTTCCAGTCGCTTGAGAGTGTTAAAGAGTGCCGGGGCAACTTCCAGACCACCGGCGGACAGGGCAGCCATACCCGGAGATTTATAGTACACAATAACAAGGCGTTTTTCGGAGTTCGGCTTCTTGCGAAGCTTGAGCCAATTCATGGCCAGGTTGACTCGGGCGGTCAATTGATCTTTCATGCTTGTGCGCACATTCAAGCGACGCTCGTTGGGTTCCATCGAAGCTACGACGATGGGCTCCACGATGCCATCGAGTTCGGGTGAGGTAATGGATTGACCTAAGAATCCACCTTCCATACCCCGCTCGTCCTCAAGCCACTTCTCTCGACTGGACAGCAGCGGCAGCGCGCTGACGATCGGGCAATCCAACTGGCGCAGTAGTGCTTCACCGCGATTGTCTTGAGCCAGCCTTCCATGGGGGAAGGTCAAAATCAAATCCGGTCGAATGTTGCGCAACATGTCGAAGACTTCGTCGCGACCAAAGAGTGGGTAAACCTTGGCACCGGCATTCTCCAAAGCTTCCAGGAGCTCGTCTACCGGTTGACGATTCATGGTGTCTTGAGGATCCATGAAGCTGCCGATCAGTGCCACTCGCGGGCGGTTGGCATCGTCGGCATTACCGCGACCAGCCTGAAAGAGTTCGTATTTCTCCAAGTTGTCGAAGACCCGACCGTCTAAGTGAAACAAGCCTGACATTGGACGTTCAATCAAATCTGGTACTGGCACTTCACGACCGCCGAGATGGTGGGCAGCGTAGTGCACCATCCCAATCAAGTTCTCTGCACCGCCGTGTCGCATGTAGTCGGCCATGCGTTGGCGATGATCTTGCGGCACGGACGTCTGTTGTTCCGAGAGTGCGTTGGTAGCGGTGCGCACATAGAAGTGCGTGCCGTGTGCCCGGGCCTTTGAAATGCGGTCCACTTGCTGTGGAGTCAGATTCAGTCCTTGCCCTCGAATGAATACCAGGTTGTAGTTGTCGAGCTGTGCTTTATCGATGCCCGTGTCATCGAAACGGTGGAGAGAATAAGGTGTCTGGCGAATGGCATCTTCCCAACTCGCCCAATCGGTATCCGAAAACCCGATCGTAGCGATTCGAAACGGGCGCAAGAATTCATAATAGGCCCACAATCCGCTTGCGAAGACCACGGCCAATAGACCGATGGAAAGGAGCATTTTCCTAAACATGCGCGATATTCCCTCAGCACAAACAGCGATAAACTTCAGGGTCAGTACTATTGCTCTGCCGGTACATAGATCACACGGCCATCGGGCAAGCGGTAGGCCTGGCCCAACAATTGTCCTTGGCCGGCACCTTGCGAGTCCGAGGCTTCGTAGTGCTTGATCTCTTGCCCCTCTTTGACAACGATCTCCATATCGGGCGAGCCGGGGTTGGTGATGATGGTGTAATCTTTGTTAGCTAAAAGCGCAGGCACTTGCAGATAGGAAACCAGGGCGACCATCAAGGCGACGGCGAAAACGATGGCCGCATCAAAAAGATTGGCCAGACCGGACAATGGATCTTCCTCGGAGTCGTCCTCGAGAAAGCCCGCCCGCTGACTTCGTTTTAATCGCAGTTGCAAGAGTGCGTTGGTCTGCGATGGCATCGTCGCCAGGTTCAGCGAGGTATCCAATTCGTTAGACATGGGACACCTCGGCAACACGGCCTGGCATCGAAATATGCTGGTTGTTCTGCGAGCTCGAACACCGCTCCGACACATCTGTGCGCACAGGTGCTTCATCGCTTGGCCGGTCCAGGCAGAGGCGTTCCGCGACATAGTTGAGCAGAGCTGCATCAGCCTGGTACCAGTGCTTCTTGGTCGAAACCAGGTAGCCGGCCAGCATTCCGACAAACAGCCCGATGACCGTGGTCGAGAAGGCAATCACCAGGTTGTTGCTCATCGTCTGGATATCGCCCACCGCTAAACCAACTAAGGCAGGGCCCAACGGAATCAAGGTGCCCATCAGTCCGAGGGCCGGACCTAGCTTGACCAACCCCTTGAGGCGATCGATCTCGCGCTGCCAATGCAGCTCGGCTTGCGCCAAAGTGTAGGCGATGCGCGGAACGTCACCACGCGCCGCTGCCACCTCACGCAACGTCGTCGACAGGAAATCGCTGCCTTCGATCAGCAGGCGATCGTGGTCCGTGCTACTGAGGGCCGCTTCTAGTGTTCGTCGCGACTGGTCTTGTTGTCCGCGCGATAGAAACTCTTGCATCGTTCGGCCACTATCGATCAACACGCGTACAAAACAGATCACCAACAGCAACATTACGGGGATGAGCATTGAGTTGGAGAGCACGAACAGGAGTTGAGTCAACTGTGCCATCGAAAACCATATACTTTCAAGTAAGTGTCAAAGCTTCCATCCGCAACTCAGCTGGCGTTGACGTGCGGTTGGGCTGCTTTCGATTTTCCAAGCCATTGGAGTGATCGTTCCCAGCCGAAACCAATGGTAACCAGTAATGCAGCTAGACCTCCGCCCAGCAGAAGTTCACCAATTACCGTCGCGCCGCCTTGAGGCGACGAAGCCGTAGGCAAACTGGTATCAATCGTGGTCAACAGCGCGGCAGTGGCCCCTACCCACAGGCTGCTGGTCATATAGCACTTGTACCCGAGTATTGTTGGAAAGAGTGCAAACGCGCCCACCAGCAGCAGTAAGACGGTCGCTAGCGCGCTGCCAACCATCGCGCCAACCCACTCGGGACGTGCACCAACCTGATGGGCGAGCCACCACTGCTGGATCATTAATCCACCGATCAGTACCGTGGCGACTGGCAGGCAGTGCAGGCACCCCAACAGCAGCGACCAACTTTCCGACTTGTCGCTCACCTTGCGAAGCCCTAACCAAATCGATGCACCGCTTCCAAGCAACTGCACCATGCAGACAGCCATCAACCCACGACCACGGAGCACTTCGTTCTGGAGGTCGAGGGCCGATGTCGAATCAGCCGCTGGATTGAGCAGAAAGGCGCCAAGCCCGAGCAAGCCCGCCGCCACCGGAATCAAAAACCACTGACGCGATATGACCAGTCCCCAGCCTTGCCAAATCAGACCAAGTACCAGGCTGAGCGATACCAAGGCCGACTCGGACGTTGCAAAAGCCAATGCAACCGAATCGATCAAATTACTCATGGCCTACCTTCGACAGAGATTGATAAACGATTCACGCGGCAGGGCGATTGCTTGCCTGTGCACCTAAGGCACGATCTGCAGTGCCTGTACCATGGGAATACTATGTGTCCAACGGCTTAGAAGGCATTGACCACTTGGCCGTCATTGCGCGCGTGCAAATTGCGCCAGACAATCAGGTCGACTGCATCGGTCACGAATTGAACGCTGCCATCGGCCAAAGCCGTGTTTACACCACCGGGGTGCCGACTGCGGGCTGGTGAAAGACATTCACCATGGTGGGCTACGTCGGGATCCTTGGAATTGGGTGGGAAGAATGCATTGGAAAATGTCTGGTAAGTGATATTGCGAATCCACTGTCCAGCTCGCCGTCCTTCGTGAATTGTGGCTGATCGCGTTACCAGCACTTCGGCCGCTGCAGAACAAGGGCCTCCTCCACCAACCCGCTTGATTTGCGTACGGTAATCGCGCAGGTCGGGTGTATCAGCCCGCATGCCCAACAGCGTCTCAGCAAACAGAACCGTGTTGCTGGTACCATCAATGACGTCCCCGAAACGCACCCTGGACCCACGCCAGAACATGCCCGTGGTATCCGAGCGGCTGCAATATGTCATGCCGGTACCAGGGCCGGCATTGACCATGTAGTTCAGACCAGCCCAACGCTGACCGTTCTCTACGTAGTACAGTTCGCCAGAATCGCTGGGGCAGATCAGCACGTCCAACTTCTTATCCACGACAGGAATGAGAGGTGGATTAATGGTTGGATTGTTGGCTGGCGGCAAGAGCAACGGGAACCGGTAGTCAATCAACGCGTGCAGGTTGCTTTGTTCTATAAACGGCAACAGCTTGGCTTGGGCCGAGTAGGCATACAGCGAATCGTCGGCTGGACCGGGAAAGCGTTTGTAGGCCGACTCATAGTTATGGCAAGCCAAGGCCAACTGCTTCAGATTGTTGGAACACTGCATGCGACGGGCAGCCTCGCGCGCAGCTTGCACCGCCGGCAATAGCAATCCAACCAATATCCCAATGATGGCGATTACCACCAGCAGTTCTACCAAGGTAAAAGCATAGCGTCTCGGATGCATAGCAACTCCATGCACTAACAGATGAACAAGTATGAGTACACCGACAACTGCTGTCAGTGCGGCTTCGTTGCTGCTGGCGGCATCACCGCGGTTCAACACGACCATGCCTCAGGTCCGACGCAGCCAGCATGTTAGCTTAGGTGCATACGGTATGCAAGAGGGAAGGGTGTGCATCTGGATATTTGTGCCGTGTGGAAGAAACGCGGAGTCGCGAAATTGTGGGGTCCGCGCAGCAGAACCAACGTCTATGGTCTGTGGCCTTTTCAACCGAAAGCGGTAGCCAAGCCAATGAGCCCTGGAAGAACGATGGCGCAAGGGCTGACTGGCTGGCCAATGTAGAGCCTGGCAAAATCAACGGCACCGCGACCAGGACCGCGCGCGTGAGAGACATTCGCCAGTAGAGCTTTGGATTCTGGATTACGTGCTGTTGGGACTTGTCAGACGGACCGGACGTCAGTCGACAAGTCTAAAAATGCATCTAGAAAACGGCGAGCGCAGAAACGGATTGGAGGTGCCCGGTGCTTAGCGGCACTCTTTGCAATGGCCTTTGATTAGGATGTCTTCAATCGGTCCGAGCGACCTGGCGGTCTTCAGCTCGACTTGACCATCGTTGAGGCATTGCACGCTGCCGCAGTCAACGCACAACATATGCGGGTGACTGGACGGGTCCTTCGACTGAACGACTTCGAATCGCCACACATGGTCGCCAAGTTCCAGCTTGCGCAGGAGGCTGGCTTCGGTCATGTCACCCAGAGCGCGAAAGAGCGTGGACTTTTCGAGTCCTTTTTCTTCCAGACCCTCGGTGACCTCCAAATGCGACAGCGGGCGATTGGATTGGACCAAGTATGCCAATACTGCGATGCGCGCCGGCGTGGCTCTGAGGCCATGCTCACGCAACAGGGTTTTCAAATCATTCATGCTAGTCTTCGTCTTGCTCATCGTCCGACCACGTAGAGTAAGAGGTTGAAACGGGAAAAGTATTATTCGCTATGCGGCTCGCTGCCATGAGCCAAGCCGTTGCTGATCAACTGCGCAATGTGCTCGTCAGCCAGCCGGTAATAAACATGTTTGCCTTGCCGCCTGGTGCGGACCAGGCGCTCGCTGCGCAGGAGCTTGAGACGTTGAGAGATGGCGGGCAAATTGTCAGCCAGCGTTTCGGTAAGTTCAGTTACACACATTTCGTGTCGGCTGAGCACCGACAAGAGTCGCAAGCGATTTACGTCCCCCATCGCTCGAAAGATATTGGCTGTGCGCTCGCACAGATGCAGTTCGGCAGGTTTGATGTTCGGTTTGCTCCCATGAGCCTCCGAACCGCAATCTTCGCCATCCTCTAGCATCTGCTACTTCCCCCCGCGCGACGGGCTGAACCGAAGCACACTTGGCCTGCCAACAATCAATCAGATATACGAATAATGAATCCTTTGAGTGTTCGCGTCAAGTCAGATAGTGCATTCTGCTCGCAAGATGAAAAGGAGTTCCTCGATCAGCATCACTTCATCGTTGAACGCATTTTTGGAAGAGGCTGCCGCACAGCAACCGCGATTCCTGTTGAAACGCAGAGTCCGCGGAGGCCGCAGAGAAGACGCTGAGGTTAGCAACAGTTGGCATTCTCCGGTTGCAGGTAGCCTTTCAAGTTATTACTCGAGCGGTCTTCTCTGCGATCCTCTGCGTCTCTGTGTTTAGACTCCGTGGTCAATAATCAAAAAGCTGACCACAAAGACACAGAGAAGCACCGCGTTGCTGTTGAGCAGCTATCCTCAGCTGCTCAGCACCCACTACACATCGAGGCCATCTTCGGTGAAAAGTCAGCCGTTCATGATGGTGGTTTGATCAGATTGCGGCTGTCCTCAGCTACTCTGCGTCTCCGTGTCTCTGTGGTTGACAATCAAATAGCTAACCACAGAGACCCAGAGGCACAGAGAAGCACCGCGTTGCTGTAGAGCAGCTATCCTCAGCTGCTCAGCACCCACTACACATCGAGACCATCTTCGGTGAAAAGTCAGCCGTTCGTGACGGTGGTTTGATCAGATTGCGGCTGTCCTCAGTTACTCTGTGTCTCCGTGTCTCTGTGGTTGACAATCAACTAGCTGACCACAGAGACACAGAGGCACAGAGAAGCACCGCGTTGCTGTAGAGCAGCTGTCCTGTGCTGCTCAGCATCCTCTAACCAAATTCTCTTCCGAACGAGCGACCAGTGTTACAGGCGAGCGACTTGCCGGGTGCTGAGCGGCTGGGGACAGCCGCTCTACGACTGACAGCCCGCTCTACGTTTGGGGAGCATTTGGTATAATTTGCGTGTGGAGTTTCGAACTGTTCAACTTTAGGCGCGTCAAGCAAAGAGCAAATGATGGAAAAACTACTAGAGCATCTCAACGAGATTTTAAAGCACGAGTGGACTGGGGTGGCCCAATATTCGCAAGCGGCCTTTATCGTCGAAGGAGTCTGGAGAGAAGTGTTTGTCGATAAGTTCTTCGACGATGCCAAAGAGTCGTTTGGACATGCCAAACTCGTTGGCAACAAGATTGTGGCTTTGGGTGGTGTACCGGTCGCGACTCGCAATGAAGTCAAGCAGTCACGCGACTTGGAAGAGGTACTGAAGTTCAGCCTGGCTTTCGAAGCCAAAGCCGTCGAGATGTACCAACAAGCCATAGCGCTGGCCGAAGAAGCCAAAGATCGGCCACTGGTGATCTTCCTGGAAGACATCCTCAAGGACGAGCAGGAAGGCGTTGACGAATACACCAAACTGCTGCGTAGCACGCCTGCTCAAATCTCTCAAGTGTCAGCCAGCAAGCGGGCTTAAGTTTGCAGAAGTCAGGCTAAAGTCAGCCAGCCCGATAAACGGACAACTCAGCTTGCGATGCCAGCTTGGCATCGCGAGCCTTCGGCGAAGTTCTATTGGCCTGAGCGCCCAACAGCGTGCGCAGGGCGGCTACTTGTTCGGGATCCAAATCGATACTCGACTGCGTGAACCAGCCCACATCCCGGCTAAAGGTTTCATCGGATAACTGCAAGCCCCCGCCAGTATCCGCCTTCAAACTAACTCGCACGCGACGGTCCGGAGTGTTGGAGTTGAATACCGCGATTGTGGGGTTCATACGCTATTTCTCGAAATCCAATGGCGTGAGTGTTGAGATTTGATCTCAATTCCTGATTGTGGTGAGTTAACACCGTTTGTCAAGCGAATCCACGGTGTTGTTCCCGTTTTCACTCACAAATCCGCCTCCCGTCGACCATGTTTGAAAAGTTTTGCACAGCAGCTATTGCGTCAATTATGTCGCCTGATACATTGGTGAGACTGAATCTCAATTAGAGAAAGCCAAGCCAGCAGCGAAACGCTTAGCAGCGTTTCTAGAGCCAGCCAGGGAATGACAAGCTCGGTGAATAAGCGAACGAGAGTCGGTCATCGTTTGAAAGAATGTGCAATGACACGTCAGTCCAAAACCGGATTCACGTTAGTAGAACTGTTGGTTGTGATCGCCATCATCGGCATACTGGTGGGCTTGTTGTTGCCTGCAGTGCAGGCCGCGCGAGAAGCGGCTCGGCGGATGAGTTGCCAGAACAATCTCAAGCAGTTGGGATTGGCCATGCACAACTTCGAATCGGCCATGAAGCGATATCCGCCCAGCATGAATGCGCCCGTCGGAGCCATCTTTCCCACATCGAATGGTTCATGGGGCGTCCATGGTCGTATTCTGGGCTACATCGAGCAACAGAACGCGCTCAACAAGGTCGATTTGGAAGTTGGCTACGATCAACCACCCAACAGTACCAACGGCGTGCCGCAAATGCGGATACCCACGTTTATGTGTCCAAGCGAAAAGAACGACATGGTGCGCGTTAATGCTTCGGGCGCGCCCACTTCCTATCCTCTGAACTATGGATTCAATTTCGGTGTGTGGTTTATCTGGAATCCTGCGACGGGCCAGGGCGGAGAGGGCGTATTTCATCCCAATTCAAAAACTCGGCCGGGCTCGATTATTGATGGCTTGAGCAATACGTTGATGGCTGCGGAAGTAAAAGCGTTTACGCCCTATGGTCGCAACATGTCCGGAGCGTCCGCCACGGTGCCCGATACGGCCGCCGCAGTTGCGAGCTACGTTTCGGCCGCGCCGGAAAAGAAACTTGGCCCCAGCACCAATGAAAACACGGGACACACGGAATGGCCTGACGGTGCAATTCACCACTCCGGCTTTACAACAACCATGGCCCCGAATGCTCAAGTGTTGGCGACCATCGGTGGATTGGTTTACGATGTGGACTTCAACTCGCAGCGTGAAGGTCGTAGCGCTACCAACCCCACCTACGCAGCCATCACAGCACGCAGCTATCACTCTGGCAAGATCGTGAACGTGGTATTGATGGATGGTTCAGTGCGTTCGGTAAGCAATTCGATCGACCTGTTGATCTGGCGCGCCCTGTCGACGCGCGATCGGGGTGAAGTTGCCCAGCTAGAGAATTAAATCAACAAAATCGTAGTCTGGCCGATGGACTCGGAGCCACCGCTGCCAAGCTGCCAAGCGGTGGTCCAATGTATTGAACGCATCCACCGTCTGGCGACGGTGGCTACAGATCAGTCCGGCGCTTGACTGAGTATGCACAGGACTTCAACTCGCGACAAACCCTTAAGAGCCACCCCGGGGAGTCGAGGTTCGGCAGGTGTACGGCCTCCGAACGCGCAGCGGCCGCTGGTTGAGGAGACCTACTTCAGCGGTCCGAAGTGAGTGACCATGAGTGCTTCCATCCAGGCGCGATGCTTGGCGAGATACTCGGGAAAATTGTCAGGTTGAGCCGGATCGAATTGCGGACCGTTCCAGTCGCTGATCGTTACGCTTTTGGCATGTTCATCGTTGTTTTCCAGTTTCACGTTCTTAGCCGGTCCCCATCCCTCAGCCAGGTCGTATGCGCCGCTTTCGTGACGCTTGTTGGCATAGCCCAACTTGATACTGCCTTCGATCACGTAGCGATTGTTGCGCAAGAGCAGGCCATCGGTCCAGCCGTCCCAGTCGCTCAGCAGCAGTAGCTGTACATCCAGTCCACGACCTACGTAGATGTAGTTCTCTTCGACCAGCGTGTTTTCGGCCGCGCTAACATGGAAGATGCGCTCGCGGTCATTGCGGCTGATGTTGCGTCGGACGACGGTATCTTGATTGCCAATGTTTTCCTGAGGATCGCGTTTTCCGGGCGAACAGATCAGCATGAATCCGCCTTCGTTGTCGTGACTGTAGTTGTATTCGAAACGCGTGCCTTGCGAATTGTAGTCGCTGTCAAAGCCTTGACCGTCCAGCAAAGTCTTCACTTCCGAAGCTCGATTCAAACGGAACAGCGTGCGATCGGCGCTCCAGGGCCAGATGCCAGCGTTGTAACTAGCGGCCCGTTCATTGGCGCCGCGCACAATATTGTGTTCCACCAGCGCGTCCTCCGTAGCCCACGGCACGATGCCATCGCCGCCGACATCGGCGACAAAATTGTCGCGGATGACTACCTTCAAGGAAGGAAACCACTTGTCGCGCGGCCAATGGAAGCTCTGCGCGGCAATACCGCTGCGGTCAACGCGCCAGATGATGTTGCGCTCAATCGTCAGTCCATCGAAGCGGCTGGGTTGGCGGCGACCGTTTGTGCGAAAGATGATGCCGCCATTATCCTTGGCTTGGTTGGTACCCTGGACATCATGGATGTACAGGTCGCGAATGACCACACCAGCCATGGTGCCGAAATCGGCTGCCACGATGTGGACGCCGCGCCGCGGTGCTGCGCCATTGCCGCGGTTAGTGAGTTCGAGTCCTTCCAGCACGATGTGGGAGAAGTTCTCGATTCTCACCGCGTCAGCCTCGGTACCATCGATTCGCGGTCGTGCGCCTGTACCAAAGACGCTGATCACTACTGGTTTATCTGCTGCGCCGGCGCCGTGGGGAACCAAACCGCCGCTCCAAACGCTGCCTGCTTTCAGGCGGACTGCATCCCCCGGCGCGAGCTCGAGCTTGTTAACGCGCTCCAGCGTTTTCCAGGCTAGCTCCGCCGAAGTGCCACTGCGCGTATCATCACCTCCCGCCGAGTCAACGTAGTAGGTCTCAGCCGTAGCGAGATGCGACCAGGCAAGCGTAAAGCCTAGGGCGATGATGGATCGCCACAACACAAAGAAACTGGAGTCGGAATACATGGCGTGGTCCAAAGGGGAGACAACTTATCCGAAGCGACAGACGTAAAGTGAGTTTAACAGATATAGCCGCTCTGATTCCAACTGCAACCCATCTTGAGAGCATAATGGATGCGCACGAGGGATAGCAGCAAACTACTGACGATTGAAAGTGAAGAGGATGAGTCTCGAAACTACCTTACAGGCAGGATTCTCGAAGGCGTTTGCGGATTTTGGTAGCCGCGTCCATGCCATGTCACGGCAACTGACGGATGAGCAGTTTTGGACCAGACCGTTCAATTACGGGAATAGCTTCGGCAATCTGGTGCTGCACATCGATGGCAATTTAAGCTATTACATTGGTGCTCAAATCCAAGGGAATGGTTATATACGAGACCGCGAGCTTGAATTCGCGCCCGTCAAGTCGTTAAACAGGTCCGCGGCCCTCTCTAGTCTTGACGCGACCGTCGAGATGGTTATCCAGTCGCTCGGTTTGCAAACGGCAGACAGCTGGGAATTGCCCTATAGTGCGATGGGCGTGGAAGACGTTGCCAATCGCTTTGAGATGATGCTGCGATGCGCGGCCCACTTTCACCATCACATCGGCCAGATGACCTACATCGTCAAACAATGGCACAGCCAACTAAAGTGATATCGCAGATCTCAACGCAGTCGGACGAACAGGTAGAAGGTGGCCAGCGCGGCGGATAGCACTAAACCTGCCACAAACAGCAGGCGGCTCATAATAGGGTTCCACAGCCGAAGGTAACGTCCGTATCCTTCGACGGTGGGGCCTAAGCTGAAAAAGATATTGGCGAGCGTGCCTAGCAATACCAACTGCATCCAGAACAACGAGTCGAGCAGAGCCTCTGGTCCCAATTGCACCGTCCAAACCAGTACGTAAATGGCCAAAATCGCGTTGTACCACAGGCGATAAAGTTCCCAACGTTTGATGACAGGAGCAAAATCTACCCGGGTGTTCCCATCGTTCTGGTCGGGGCCGTCTAGGGAAATAGGAGAGTACGGATTGGATGGATGATCGCGGGACATGAAGTCATTCTAAGTACGTGGACGCGTCCAATTCGGAATTAGGGCAGCTTTGGTATCAGGACCTGCGGTATTAACCACCCGCACTGACCTCCCCATGCTGCGCATGGAGAGGTGACGGTGCGACTAAAACCCAGAATGTGTCTATGCAGCTCTCGAAGTACGCATCTAATCCAAGATGAGTCGGAGAACCAATTTACCTGTCACTGCGCTTGGTTTGTTGCATGTCATGCCAGAACTGGTCGTCTAGTTCAGGACAAAAGTCGGCTAACAATTTCTTCAGCGCGATAACTTTGGCAGCGATCACACTATCTTGCTTGACTCGAGCATCGACATAAGCGGCTTGCACTATCAAGTTGGCGAACAGCTCGGCTTTGTCTTCTTCGACGCCTGTGGTCGAGTAGTGGTTGAGAAACCCTGGGAACTTGTCCGTTAGTACCGAAGTCGTGCTCATGGCCTGCGCATATCGGCCACCGCTGCCGTATTGGAATCCGGGGGTGTTCAGTCCCAGCCATTGCTCGTCTTGATAGACACGTCCATCATCACGATAGTCGATAATGTGAAAGAACTCGTGATGAATAACTTTGCGCAGGTAGTCTGGTTTGTCTTGGCCGCGAGCGATGTCCAGATACAGCGTATCATGTTCGAAGTCAGGAACCGCGTTGCGTCGCTGACCAGCAAAAGAGAGTTCTTCGCATAGCACAACACGCTTCAAGTTGGCTCGTTGCACCAGCTGTCGCGGGTAGAGCGAGAACTCAGCAGTGAAGAGTGCAACGTAGTCTGGTAAGCTGGCCGCCATTGCCGGCCGTCCGTCAATTTTGCCGTGTACTGAATTGACCGGGAATGGATGACCGCTCGCTACGACTTCGATCTGGTAACGAATCGCCAGCCCATCGAGAGAAGCTGTGACCGTTGAGGTGGCTGGGTACGTTGCTATGCCTTGGCCGATAGCGGTGCGGACTTGGTTCGTCCATACAAATGGTAGCGTAAATGCCATGGCCCATGGCAGCCAATTCAATCGGCCGATGGTGGAAGTCGTAGATGGGTTCAGCTGAAGATGCACTTTACTTTGTCTGCCATTGATCTTTGGGAGCCAGGATGCTCTTGGGTCCATTGTTGTCGAGCCAATGATGAGCGCTTGCATCACCTAACAAATAGGTATCCCAAAAGGCGGTCGAGAGGGCTACGGTAGCGCGGGCATGCGAGGATTGCTCGCCCCCGAAGGAAGTTATACCATCGCGTTCGCCCAAAAAGGCGTGTGTACCACCATCAAAGACTACTTGATACTTGTGGCCCGCAGGCAAAGCTGGAAAGACGCGCATGCGAGATTCGGGGGATTGATCCCCGATAGGTGAACTGTCTTTGGTGCCGGTCATCAACATCCAAGGAATGGCTACTTGACCAAATGCCCGCTCCACTTGACCAGCTTTGGGCTGACTGGGGCTTAGTACCAAAGCAGCTTTGATACGAGGGTCCGTTGGCTTTTGCATGGGCATGACTGGGCTTTGGCCCGAGACCATTTGCGTGGTCATGGCTCCGAAACTGTGGCCGGACATACCGATGTGTTTCAAGTCCATGCGAGTTTGCAACCGTTTGGCTTCACCGGTTATCTGTTGGTCGCCGCGCTCAATCAGATCCAGGTGGTCTAGGACAGCTTTTACATCTTCAATACGCAGCAATAGGTTTTGCGCGCTGGCCGCATCGCGCATGGACCCCAAGCGTTGGCCGATACCTTTGGAGCGCCAGACTGTTTCGTCGCTACCCGGGTGTTGTAAAAAGATGGCGACATAGCCGCGGCGCGCCCAGTGATCACCACCATGTTGGAAGCCCTCCCGTGAACCACCCAAGCCGTGGCTAAAGAGGATTACCGGAGCGGCTGTGGGGCTGGTGGGTAGATAGGCTTTCACCGGTACGCGGCGGATTTCGGTCGAGGCGTTGCGGCCTCGAAGTTGTTTCAGCTGTGGAAGATACTCGACGTCAAAGAGCACTGTATCGATTTGGGCAGTTGCATCGACAGACAGTGGGTCATAGGGGCCGGACTGCGCCCATACTGCGGAGGGCAGTAAGCACGTCCACAGCACTAATACGCTGGTAACGACTGGAGCACGTACTCTGAAAAATCGGCTTGCCATAATTCCCATTCTTCACAGCCCTCAATGAAAATTTGGTTCTGGGTCGGACAGCGGATACGGTGATTATTGCCGAGTAAGAGCTGATCGAGGACAGCGAAGTCTACGGAGTCCTAAAGAATGTTTTGGCAGTAGACTGCAATTTTTGAAACGCAGAGAAGTAGAGAAGCTTTAAAACGCAGAGACGCAGAGGATCGCAGAGATGACCGGTCGGATGAGAACTGAACTCATAACAAGCGGTGATAGAGAGTCTCTTCCCAAATGTCTTGTCTGCGAACTCTGCGATCCTCTGCGTTTCAATCTTGGGGATCTGCTTACTAACGCTATTCCAGTGACCAGAGGCCGCTTAACCTCCATAAGGAAAGAAGCGAATCTGAGGGTAGCCAGGGGCGCTGGCCTCTTCGAATGCAGCGGTGAAGTCTTCGAAGTCGATATCCCAATTGCGAGCGCCATCTGGATTGATCATGCGAACGTGCTGATTGCCCTTGAGGCCTTCGGTCAAACCGTACATGATAAATGAGTGACCAAACGAGCCTGACCCCAGACCGCTCATCGCGCCAATCCACAACATTCCATGTCGCCTCAGCATGACTTCCCAGTCGCGTGCCGTCATGCTCCACAACTGAAATGAATCCATGCCCGCATCCCGTATTAGGGAGTGCCAGAGCGTGCTTGGCATCATCGAGTTGGTTTCAAATAGCAATCGATATTTGAAGCCGATATCATCCAGCAGGTCACGGGTGTTGTATTCGATCTGATCACGCCACTGGTACATCATGGTCAGGCAGGCGGCCCAGCACAGGGAATCGCCCGACCACCAATGTCTCTGATTAACTCGCCGGATCGTGCCATGGATCTGGTAGTCGATCATGCCAATCGGGGGCAACTTGGGTGGCTCATGCTCGTGTTCGAATTTGGCATCCAAGGCACCGATGGTGTTCATACCGACTTTGCCATCCGGGTCCAAGCTGGATGCTTTCTGGAACTCAATAACCGCGGACTTGGTCTCGCTGCCAAAGACTCCATCGGGAGCTCCGTAAGAAGCGAACGATTTTGGAAGCGAGTACTTCAAATCCGAGAGGGCTTGTTGAAGTGCGCGCACTCCATCGCCAAATGAGCCGCGTTTCATGGGCGGCTTGTTGATCAGGGCCTTGTCCAGTTGCTCAATGCCGACAAAACGAAGTGATTTCAGTGACATAGTATCGGGGCTCCTGCCGCGAGTGGCTTGTGTTGGTGGTTAAGCAAGTTATCGCCGGCTGGCTCGATAAGTTGCTCATAAACACAACGCTTAGCACCGAATACATTGTCCTGGTGAAATTACCATGGACTGGAATGGACGATTCCACTCCGAAATATCAAATGTCATGGATGTTTTGGGAGCATCACTCCGGTTTGACTAAGGAGATCTGAACTACGTCCAATTGACCATTGCGAAAGTAGTCCGCGCAACCTCGCAAGTAATACATGTACATGTCGTAGGTCTCCAGCGAAGTTAACTCAATGGCTGACTCGCGGGCAGCCTCGAGGTTGTCGCCCCAACTGGTGAGGGTGCGAACATAATGAGGCTGTAAAGATTGAATGCGAGCGACTTCGAAACCCGCTCCCTGGGCGTAGCGACAAATCACCGAAGCCGTTCGCAGTTGCCCGCCGGGAAAGATCTTTTTGGCGATGAACTTGGCGAACAGTACGCCTTCGTGAGTTGGATTGAAGCACATCTGCCGTAGAACTTCTGGTTCGGGAAAGACGATGGCTTGAACAATCATCGGTGCTCGCGGCGGTAGCAAGCGGTAACACTTTTCAAAGAACGCGGCATAACGTTCTTCCTTGAAGTGCTCCATGGCACAAATGACGGAGATACGATCGACGGGCTCGTCAAACTCTTCCCAACCTTGCAAACGAAACTCGGCCTTGTCGGCCAGTCCTCGAGTGTCGGCCAGATTCCGCGAATACTCGCACTGTACGCCGCTGAGAGTGAGCCCAATCCCGGTGACGGGGTGCTTTTCAACTGCCCGTAAGACCAGCGAGCCCCAGCCGCAGCCGACATCCAAATGACGCTGGCCCGGTTGCAGATCAATCTTGCTCAGTGCCAGATCGATCTTGGCGTTTTGCGCTTCTTCCAACGACATATCGTCGCGCTCATAGTAAGCGCAGGTATACATCATCGTGGGACCAAGAAAGAGCGCAAAGAACTCGTTGCTTAGATCGTAGTGCGCACGCACATTTTCATAGGGTGGCTTCAGCAGGGTCATCGTGGTTCATTCCATATTTAGCAACCAAAATAACCGGCCCGCTGGCCATCGTATTACAGATCGACTCCCAGTGGAAGACGCAGTGTCTGCTTTCGCTCCCCGAAAGGCTGCCTTTCGCGGAGCGAAAACAGGCTAATTGGGAATGATAGCGAACTGGGCGGAATGTTCTTCTCGGGCATTCAGGTCAATCGTCTTATTAATCCAGATGACGAGATCTTGCCCAGCGCCATTGCGCTCGAGTCGAACTTCATGAATGCTACTCGTCTGCGAATATTGCCGGGCGCGGCTTCGTCGAAACTCGCTCCTGTTTGAACGGCTGTTTTTCACAGCAGGGATACAGCCCTTACTTAGGAGCACTGATCCGGTGAAAAAGAATATCTTCGCGTTCAAAGCTGCCTGTGGCTTGCGGCCTGGCGGTGTTCTGATGGCGCGGTGATTCAGAAGTCGCATGCTCGGTGGTGTACGAGATGTAGTCGACAATTTCGCCGGCGCTCAATTGGCCATCCTTATTTAGGGACGCAGCGGGGAGGCCATCGCTAATCGCAAATCCATCGGCTTGGCCCTCGAACGCCTTGGTGATCGCATAGGTGAATGGATTGACCACCTGCCCATCCTTCAGAATGGGTTCTGAAACCAACTGAGCATTTTGTGACGTGATGACGATTAGGTTGCGACCTGCCTGTCGTCTTCGATCCTGCCAACGCGTACGAACTGGTTCTGAATTTAGGTATTCGACAAAGCCTCCCGAGAAACAGGACATGGTGAGTACCACCACGTTCTTAGCCGGGATCTCTAGAATCAAATCGGTATATTCATCCCATAGTAGCGCTCCACTATGGGCGAGTTGCTTTGCCGGTAGATCAATGGCGATACCACCGAGAGGTTGAGAAGCTTCGAAACCGCCTTTGTAGCCGTGGCTGTGGGTATAGATGACTACGGTATCATGTGGCGTGCATTTTTTGGCCAATTGTCGAAGCCGGTCTTTGAAGATTCTACCCGTGACCGTTTCTTGAACGATGCCTCGACGATACTGCGGTACAGTCATGATGTTTTCCGCCAGCGTTTGCATCAGGGCCTGATCATGGGTGACATGACTCCCGGCTGCTGCAACTTTCTGAACGGCGTCGATGGCCCGTTGTTGTAATTGAGGTGGATCAGCAATTCTGCTCTTACCTACAATCAAAAATTGTGTATTACCATCGGGTTGGTCGCCACTCACGCTATCGCCCAAGCCAAGTGTCACCAAGGCTACCATGACTGGCGCTAAGAAGATGTCCCTTATTGGCTTAGTTCGCAATCGTCCCATGGCTTCACTTTACAAACAATGTACGCAAGATAAGCACCGCTGCGAGGCCCCAGTGCGTCGAGACAGCGTGTGGACTCAAACCGATCCGCGCATGAGTTTGGGCCAACTGATTTGGCTCCAACCCCACTTGATGAGATCACCGCTGAGAAGTTGTTCGGTCCAAGTTTTGCGATCGACTGCGAAGTTAGTCCATACGGCTTCTAAGTAAGGCGTACTGGCTTTGGAGAGTGTGGGAATCAGTCCTTGCCGCTCGATGGCACGCAAGCCTTCCCAGTAGTGCTGCATGATGTGCTCGTGGAACAGGTTGCCGGCAACTTCCAGTCCTACCATCGTGCCTTGGCCAACCTTGTGAATGTTGTTCAGGGCGACCAATGAAATAGTGGCTGACACATCCCAGATCGATGCGTTTTGTTCTTTCGCAGCCATGTCGATTTGACGCCAGAGTTGATCGATCTCGGCCGCAGGTAATAGCTTGGCTGGATCGACATCCAAAATCGCGTTTCGAGTTTCTTCGATCGTTTTGCGCAAGCCGTCCAACGAAATTGGTGGTTTGTCAAAGACGCCCACAGCGCTAGCCGAAGCTCGTTCCAAGGCGCCCAGTAGATCACTGGCGTTGTCAATGGTCGTATTCTGATCGATGATATTTTGCGACTTGAGCCGCTGGCTCAATTGATCCAAGTAATGCCGCGAGCCGTAGGCCACATCGCTGAAGATGGCCAGTACCGTAAGCGGCGAAACGTGAAAGGTGGCCAGGGCACTCATGTCCAACAGGTTGCCGACGGTCTTGCGCGCCAGGAAAGCTTGATCCTGTGCAGCCTTTTCTTCTTCGCTCAAATCGCTGGCGGGATCTGCAGGTGTGGCACCCCATAGTTTGCGTACGCCGCCGATATCATTGCATACAAAGTCCAGCATCTGCTGGATAAAGATTGAATAGGATCGCGAGTTGCGGAAGGTCGACGGCAAAAGCCAGTTGGCCGACTCACGCATGAAACCGCCGGCCAGCGCGCTTGCGCTGCGCAATGTGCGCTCGGGCAAGCTGGCCGAATAGTGAAACAGACGCAGCAGATGGCTGGTCGCTTCGCTGACGGTCGATTTCTCCATGTCGATGGAGTCATGCAGTTCAGCTACGGGCAGCGCAGAAGGAGTGACTGGCTCATCCGGTTTCTTAGCTGCATTCTTTTTCCGATTGTTTTTTTTCATGGCTCACTTTAGAGGTTCTGCAGAAAAGTGGCCTTAATCCGCACCGCTTTAGGCGCGCTACTTTCGGTTTCTGCATTATCTTCAACCAAATTGCCGAGCACGAATACGCGACTGCCTTGTTCAAGTTTTTCGGCCACCGCCTTGGGAACGGTGGCTTGCAAATTGTAGCCAGGCGTATTGCCAGCGGGTTCCTGAAGGTGCCCTACTTGCCACGAATCGTCGCTCTCGACCAATGCGGTTACAGTGCCCAAGTATACCCGGCCGGCACCTGAGCGTTTCATGGCGCCGTTAAATTGGGCGCGCACACCCGACTTAAAAGCGGCTTCCAGCTTGGGGTCAGCCGTCAGCGATCGTCCGATGTCTCGCAAGTCATTGCGCAGCAGTTTTACCGCGCCACCATCGGCAGGCACGTTGGCCAACCGCTCGGAAATCGCGGCCAGGTCATCCATGATGGCGGTCAGTCGGGCGACAATGGTGGCCGTGTTGGTTTCACTGGTGTCGTACTGGGCAATCTTCTTCTTGGCACCGTCCACGGCAGCAAATAGCTCCGTCATGTTGGTATCGGTTTCTACCGGCGTTGTCTCCGGTTGCGCCGTCTCAGTGCTGTCGCTCGATGGCAAGTCTGTGGGGCTGGCTAGTTTATCGCCATCCATTGGCAGCACATCGTCAAAGTTCCTAAAGCCGCTCTGCCCCGGCGCGGGTGGATTCTGTGGGGTTCGATCGGGCCGCGCTGGCAGGTCCGGCATCGAAGGATGATGAAACTTACTGGGTACGATCCAGGGTGCAAACTGGGCCACCTTGGGACCGGCGTTTAGAACATCTTTGCCAACGACATGCCACAACAGCAACAGTGTCACCGGAATTGCAGCTGCGCCTCCGAACATCACATGAACCACCGTCCATATCGAGGGGCCTTGGGCAGTGCGCGCTCGTGACTTGATCGAGGGAGTACGCGTACCTGGTGAACTTTCAGATGGCTGCGAGGGCGTGGAAGGCGTATCCTCATGCAGGCTTAACGACTGCGGCGCAGGCTCGTCGGCGCCCCCACCAACTTCATACTCGAGTTCTCCAAGTTCATCGAGCTCCAGCGGCTCAGCTTGATCGCGCTCGGTCAGCGTAATGTCGAGCGCATCATCGATCGTTCTATCCGCTTCGAAGAAACTTCCCCGCGCGGTGGCGCTGGTGTCGGCATTCTCAACCAGCGGCTGCGCGGTTAAAAGTTGATCGTCGTCGGCTTGCGAAATATCAGTGTCAGCTGATCCACCGGGAGGAACGACTTGCCAGGGAGCATAAAATGCGTCCAGCGCGTCGCCCAACCGAAACTGGTTCCCGCAGTTTGGACACTTGAGGAACGCGTCGACCGAGACGTCTTCGCGAAGTGAAAACGTCCGCTGACAATTGGAACATGGCAACAGCTGAAACACATGCAGTCTCCAGATGAGCACGTGAAGCAACCCGCTGAACCAACCCATTGGCGGCGTTCACGCAATACATTTTCGGCTCATGCTATTCTAGACCATGCCGTATGCGACTTCGAGTTTCTGCCGCAAGTAGCTGACAAGTGGCTCGGCAGACAATTCGCGTCCGGTTGTGCGGCGAATCAGCTCTGCCGGGGGATAACAGCGTCCATGGACATGGATTTTATCGCGCAGCCACTGCAAAATTCCACGGAACTCGCCACGCTCGAGCAACGGTTGAACATTGCCCAAATCGTTGGCCAAAGCCTCCATCAGTTGAGCGGCGTACAGATTTCCCAGGGTATAAGTAGGGAAATAGCCGATCAGGCCAGCGCTCCAGTGCACGTCCTGCAAGATGCCCTCACGGGCCGTGAGCGGATTGATTCCGAGATAGCGATTATAGCGATCGTTCCAAGCTTGAGGCGCATCGGACACTTGCAACTGGCCGTTCATTAATTCTTGTTCGAGTTCAAATCGAATCAAAATGTGCAAGTTGTAAGTCACTTCATCGGCTTCGACGCGAATCAGCGATGGCTCGACCAGGTTGGCATCGCGGAACAATTGGTCAGCATTTAGGTCTTGCCAGGACGAGCCGAAGCTCTTTTGCAGTTGCGGCAAACACCAGCGCCAGAAGGCAGCGCTGCGACCGATAAAATTCTCCCATAACCGCGACTGCGATTCGTGTACGCCCAGACTGGCTGCGGATCCTGGTGGCAGGCCGTACCAATGATCCGGCAGGCCTTGTTCGTACATTCCGTGGCCAGCTTCATGCAGCGTGCTATAGAAGCCACTGGCAAAGTTGTTTTCAAAGTATCGAGTGAGTATGCGACAGTCCGACGGTCCGAGCGTGGTACAGAATGGATGTGCTGTCTCATCCAAGCGACCGCGCTCGAAACAGTAACCAATCGAACTGGCGATCCAACGACTGGCTTGGCGCTGCTGATCGAGACTAATGGTACGCTTCCAACTGTTTCCTGTGGGCGGTTTGGGGGCCGCTTTCACATCATTCAATAGCTTGACCAGTTCGTTGCGAAGCTGGCCGAACATAGTCGTCAGGTCGCTCGTCTTGGCGCCTTCTTCGTACTGATCCAGCAGGGCGTCGTACAGTTGTTCATCGTCGGCCAGCAGCTGAGCTTCTTGCCTGCGCAGATTTACGATCTCGGTTAAGTGCGGCTGGAAATCAGTCCAGCGATCCGCACTGCGGGCGGCAACCCAGGCTTGCTGTCCCAGGCTGGTAGCCTTGGCAAGGGCCTCAACTAAAGATTGTGGCAGCTGCACTTGACGGTCATAGTCGCGGCGCATGCCTGCGATGGCTGCGCCGTGCGGCTCGTGGCGATTTTCGGCCAGTGGTGATTGCGCTAGTTCGCTCAGCCATTGCCCTAGCTGGGGCGTGGTGCGACGCTGATGAATCAGGCCACTGAGGAAGCTGACCTGTTCCGCCCGATATGCGCCGGCCTGCGAAGGAATGTAGGTGTGCTCGTCCCATTCCAATAAAGCCAGCGCAGATTCCAGTTTGGCTGTGTCCCGCATATGAGCGGCCACGCGATCAAAGAGTGCTTGTGAATCAGGCATTTCCATTCTCCAAATCAGTCGCACCCGCAGGGGACGCCAGGGTAACGTCAGGTTCAAATCAGCGGTTGTCGGCCAGGGTGATCACCAGCCGCCATGAGTTCCGCTCTTGGGTCCGCCCTAAGGTCGGTAGTTCCGTGATGAAATTCGACTCTGTATGCTTCGAAGTGGCAACCCCATTAGGTACACTCTACATCACCCTCCAAAATAACCGCTTACCCAGAACCCTTGTGGAGCTTCATCATGATCCTAACTTTGGCGCAGCGCTGGCTGCGAACTTGTAGCACTCTGTTGGTATTGGTCAGCTGCGTTGCGATCGGTAGTGCACAAGAATCAGATGCATCAGCCAAGTGGCTATCGATTCCGGGCAATTCAAATCATGACTTGCCTGGTAAGGGTAAGCAGGTCGTCTTGATTTCCGGCGATGAAGAGTATCGCTCCGAAGAAGCGCTACCGCAACTGGCAAAGATCTTGGCCAAGCATCATGGATTTGATACGACCGTGCTGTTTGCCATCAACCCCGAATCGGGTTTGATCGATCCGAATTACTCGTTCAATATTCCCGGGTTGGAGAAGTTGAAGGATGCCGAGTTGATGATCATCGCCACGCGCTTTCGCGAGTTGCCTGACGATCAAATGCAACACATTGTTGATTACTTTCGGCAAGGCAAACCAGTCATTGGACTGCGCACCGCCACACATGCCTTCAACTACAGCCAGAATCGCGATAGCAAGTTTGTGGATTGGGGATACAACAGCGGCAAATGGAAGGGTGGTTTTGGCCAGCAAGTTTTGGGCGACACTTGGGTTAGCCATCACGGCAAACACGGCAGCGAGAGCACGCGAGGTGTCATTCATCCGGGCGCCGCGGCGCATGCGATACTAAAAGGCGTCAAAGATGTCTGGGGACCCACGGACGTTTATGGTATTAACAAACTCGGTGATAACGAATTTGCTGCGACCATTTTGCTCGATGGTCAAGTGTTGACCGGTATGAAGCCGGAAGACAAACCTGTCGATGGCAAGATTAATGACCCGATGCAACCGCTGGCTTGGATCAAAGACTATAAAACACCTGAAGGGAAACAAGGCCAAGCCTTCTGTACCACGATGGGAGCCGCCACGGATTTAAGCAATGAAGACCTGCGCCGGCTGCTGGTCAACGCTGCCTACTACTTGACCGGCCTGGAATCCAAGATCCCTGACAAAGCTGAGGTTGCGATTGTGGGCACCTACGAACCCTCGATGTTTGGATTCAAGCGCGAGCCCAACTACTGGGCGGAAAAGAAACTCACGCCCCAGACGTTTGCCGACTGAATAAGGGGCAGGTCTCTTTTCCGTCCTTCAAATCACGGTGTCTCGTCGTATCCCCACTTGTTTAGATGACTGATGGATCAACCGATGCAAAAGGAACTGCAAGCTGCGATGGTGGCTCTGGCCGCCGAATTGAATGTCAAGATTGAACAGATCACCAAAGCGGTGGAACTGTTGGACGCTGGCAATACAATTCCCTTTATCGCGCGCTACCGCAAAGAAGTCACGCAAGGCCTGGATGAACAGGCCCTGCGTGCGATTGAGGATGGCATCGAGCGGGCGCGTGAGTTGGCTGCGCGCAAAGAGACAGTCCTTAAAACAATCGACGGTCAAGGGCTACTGACCGATAGCTTGCGGCGACAAATTGAGTCTTGTGCCGATCTGGCTACGCTGGAAGCACTTTATCAACCGTATAAGCCCAAACGCCGAACACGCGCTACGGTGGCCCGCGAACGAGGCTTGCAACCCTTGGCCGACTTGCTGCTAAGCCAACAGCGACTCGGTAAGTCGAAGCAAGAGCTGTTGAAGTCATTCGTTAGTCCCGATAAAGAAGTGCCTGATTCCGCCACGGCCCTAGCCGGTGCGCTCGACATTATTGCGGAACAGTGGAGTGATGACCCACCCACGCGATTGTGGATGGCCGAACAAGCCCGCTCACGCGGGCGCGTCGTCTCTCAAATAAAACGTGGTAAGAAGGACGAAGCCAACAAGTTCGAAGCCTACCTGGACCATCGCGAGTCGGCAGCCAAAATCCCATCGCATCGATTGTTGGCCATGCTGCGCGGTGAAGCCGAAGGACTATTGCGCGTGGGCGTCGAGTTCGAGGAAGACGAAACCCAAACGCAAATGAACCAACTCAAACAGCGGCTGGTGAAAAACCGCGATTTCGAGTTCCATCAAGAATTGCTGGGCGCGGTCGAAGACTGTTTTGAAAGGTTGTTAATGCCGGCCACTGAGACCAGTGTGCTGCACGAACTGAAAGCCAAGGCGGACGAAGAAGCCATCTCCGTGTTTGGCAAAAACCTGCGCGAATTGTTGATGGCCCCGCCGGCGGGTCCCAAGGTCACACTGGGTATCGATCCAGGCTTCCGCACGGGCTGCAAATTGGCGGTGGTAGATCATACAGGCAAATATGTAGCGCACACGACCGTCTACCCCACGCCTCCCCACGAAGACATCCAGGGTGCTTCAAAAGCGATCCTGGAGCTGATCAAGAAATACAAAATTGAATTGATCGCTATCGGCAACGGTACCGCTTCGCGTGAGACCGACCACTTCATGAGTCAATTGCTGAAAGAGAACGGATTAAAATTGACGAAGGTTATCGTCAGTGAAGCTGGAGCTTCGATTTACTCAGCCAGTGAGCTGGCGGTGCGCGAATATCCGGACCTGGATGTGACAGTCCGCGGTGCTATCAGCATCGCACATCGATTGCAAGATCCGCTGGCTGAACTCGTTAAGTCCGATCCCAAAAGCATCGGAGTAGGTCAATACCAACACGACGTCGACCAAAAACTACTGCGCAAGAGACTGGAGCGCGAAGTGGAGTCTTGCGTCAACAGTGTGGGAGTCGATCTGAATCTGGCCAGCGCGCCGTTGCTATCCTACGTGGCGGGCATCGGTCCCAAACTGGCAGAGAACATTGTCGAATATCGCGATCAGCATGGGCGTTTTGAATGCCGAGCCGACTTGCTACGCGTGCCCAAGCTAGGTGCCAAGGCCTTCGAGCAAGCTGCGGGTTTCTTACGCATTCGCGAAGGTAGTGAACCACTAGACAATTCAGCCGTACATCCGGAAAGCTATCCGGTCGTCAAGAAAATGGCGGCCCGACTAATGGTGGATACTCACAGCCTGGTCGGCAATGCAACTTTGTCGCAGAAGTTGAATGCGCAGGACTTTGTCGATAACATGTGCGGCTTGCCCACCGTGCGAGACATAATTGCCGAGCTGGGCAAACCGGGACGAGATCCGCGCAGCGAATTTCGCGCTGTTCAGTTCGACGACAGCGTTCAGACGATGGAAGATTTAAAGCCTGGCATGATCTTGGAAGGCGTGGTCACCAACGTCACGCATTTTGGTGCGTTTGTGGATATTGGCGTGCATCAGGATGCGCTTGTCCACATTTCGCAACTCTCGAACACCTTTGTGAAAGATCCCAACGAAGTAGTTGCGGTTGGTGATATTGTGAAAGTTAAGGTGATGGAGATCGACGTCGCTCGCAAACGGATTTCGATAACCCGAAAATTCTGACGGTTCCCATTTTTTTTACGGCTCCTAAATCTAACAAATAGAGCTCTTCGGCCGATGAGTCCTATTGATTGTGTCTTTGAACACTTGCCATTTCCGTCCTGGGTATTCAATCCCAACAACTTGAGATTTCTAGCCGTCAACCATCGCGCGCTAGAGGTTTATGGATACGCGCGCGACGAATTCTTGACAATGACGGTTGCTGACATCCGACCACCTGAGGATCTGGATCGCATAGTAGCACTGGTGCGTGAGCCTGGCCTGCATCGGCCTTCAGGAGTTTGGCGTCACCGAAAAAAGAATGGAGAACTGATTGAAGTTGAAGTGGCCACGTCAGATATCCAATTCGAGGGCTGCCCGGCCCGCCTGGCAGTTGTAGTTGATGTATCCGGCAGGTCCTATCAAGAGGAGCGTCTAGCGATCGCGCTAGGCGGGGCCAAGCTGGGCATTTGGGAGTATGACATCAACTCAGGTCTGATAAGTTGGGATTCAGTCTACTCGGGCATCTATGGCTACGGTGATCGTGTGCTGCCGAAAACGCCTGACGAGTTTTTGGAGCTGGTCGATCTCGAGCAGCGCACGGACGTTCGCGCACGGTTCTTCAACTGCGTGAAAACGGGTGTGGATTACGAAGCGGAGTTTCAGGTGCTCTTGCCGGATCGAACAACGCGTTGGCGGTATTCCTATGGCAAGCGGGTAATGGATCTGGCAGGCACACCGGTTAAAGTTATCGGTATTGGTATGGACACGACCGAACGCAAGCGACTTGAGCACGAGATTGCGCAGAATCAGAAGTTTGAGGCCGTAGGTCGCTTGGCCGGCGGCATTGCCCATGACTTCAATAACTTATTGACTGTGGTAATGGGACATGCAGATTTGTTGGCGGGTGAAGCGGACTTGACGGCGATTCACGAATCGGCAGAGCAGATTCAATTGGCTGCGGCTCGGGCTACCACGCTGGTTCGCCAACTGCTCGAATTCAGCCGGACTCGACCTCAACGCCCAATGCCGATCTGTTTGAATAAAGTCGTATCCGAAACCATCGCGCTGGTACGCAAGTTGTTGCCCAGCTCAATGTCGATCTCTATGCATCTTGATCCCGGTCTTCCCTCTCTACTGGCTGATCCAGGACAAATCGAACAGGTCGTAATGAATCTTTGCCTGAACGCTCGCGATGCGATTTGCGAAATCGGGAACATTGACATTCGCACCTACAGTGAAAACGACTCCAGTCAACTACAGCAAATAGTGTTAGAAGTTTCGGACAATGGGACGGGCATCGATGAAAGGAGCGTCAATTTGATCTTCGATCCGTTCTTTACGACGAAACCAGTCGACAAAGGTACTGGCCTGGGCTTGAGCATCGTACAAAGCATAGTCAAACAACTGCGTGGAACTATCGAGATAGAAACCCAGGCCACTGTAGGCTCGAAGTTTCGCATTAGGCTGCCTGTGTGACAGTGTCTCCTTTTGCTCCGCAAAAGGCAGTTTCGTTCACAGAGCCAACGGAGAACCAGGCAGCTGCCTTTCGCGGAGCGAAAGGAGACTCTGGCTTTCGCGGAGAGGAGACTTAGTTGGCCACGGGCAACCATACCGACATTTCTTGAGCTTGGCGATTGCTCCAAGCGTAGTATGGGATCAGTTGCGCTTCAATCGATTGCCAGCGGGGTGGAACGAAGGGCTGGTAAAGTGCTGAAGTGGTTGATTCATCCGCGACCGTTGGGCTATTGATGAGCAGTTGCCCTCGCAGAATTGAGACGCTGCCGAGCTCTTGCCGACCGACGTCCGGTACCCACGGTTGATCAGCTCGTAAAGCTACATCCTGAACCGATCGTCCGACTGGCAAATCACACGATTCGAGGCAGTAAACCAAAGGGCCGCGTACCACGGCCACTTGGCCGCGGCACTCTTCGACTAGTGGATGGGCTGACATCAGCCGCACGGGCATATCGAGGTTCAGCGATACGCGATCTCCGGGTTGCCACACGCGATCGATTGCTGCAAAGCCGGCGACAGGTTTGATATCCTGCAGCCCGCCATTGAGACTCAACTGGAAATTTTGGCACCAACCGGGTATTCGAAATGCAAGTGCATGTGACTGGCTGGGCGCTGACTCAACCGTAATCTCGACGTGGCCATCGGCTGGGTAATTGGAAGTCTGGCAAAGGGCCAGCGACTGCTGGTTGGCTCGGGCTGATTTAAAATGATTGCTGCCGTATAGCAGAATGGCTGTGCGTCCAGCTTGGGATGCATAGGCATAGCGATTGACGCTCGCGACAGTCCTCGCCACATTCGGTGGACAACAATAGCAACTGATCCAACTCTCACGTTGCCGCGACCAGCGCAGAGCGGTTGGCATCTGCTCGAGCTGTCGCAGAGTATTGGTGTAAAAGAATTTCTCGCCATCTAAGCTCACCCCAGCCAGGACCGCATTGAGTAGTGAGTTTTCCAGTGCATCGATATGCTGACCATCGCCGGTCAGTTGCCACATGCGATAGCTCCAAAGAACATAACCTATCGCTGCGCACGTTTCATTGTGGGCAGTGGAGTTGGGCAACTGATAGTTGCGTCCATAAGCTTGATGAACGCGGGCGATGTGCGTTTGATCTTTCGAGCCATCGGGCGAAGCACCATCGAACAGTGCACCACATCCACCTGTGATGTAGATCTTGTGGTTTTGAACGCTTTGCCAACAACTGGTGATAGCCGACTGCAGCGGGGCGTCGGGTTGCTCGCGCAAGAGATCGGCGACGCCCGCGTACAAGTAGTTGGCGCGGACCGCATGCCCAACTGCTTCCCGCTGCTGGCGCAGCGGCACACGATCTTGATTGTCATCGCCTCCACCCACGACCAAGTCGCGCATCCGCAGCCAACGCTCAGCCAGCTGGAGATAGCGCTTTTCACCGGTGGTGCGATAGAGTTGAATGATACCCATGTAGTGCGCCGGACACATAGCGTGCCGAGCGTGTGTAGCATTAGGCCGAGAGAATTCGCGATCGAGAAAATCCGCTGCCTTGATGGCTACCTCCAGCAGCTGGCGCTGGCCCGTAACTTCATGATGCAAGCATGCAGCGGTCATCAGATGGCCAAAGTTGTACATTTCGAAGTTGTTGGGGTTGCCAAACGGTGGCGTGAGTGGTTCGCCACGCTTCCGCTGGTGAATATTGGCGATTAACACCGGAGTATGCAGATAACCATCCTCACGCTGAGCTTGAGCGATCAGTTCGATTGTCTGTTCGATCGTTTCAGTTAATTGTGGATCGGGCATCTGCGCCGACAGGGCGATAAGCGCTTCCAGCCATTTGTACGTGTCGCCATCGTTCCAGCTTGGACCACGATGTTCACCTTCGGCCAGTTCAGCCGCGATGCGAAAGTTCTCCACAAAGTGGGAATGCTGAGTGCCTTGCATGATGTTGCTTAGCACCGGCAATGTCCCAGTGCGACAGGCTTGCAGGCGACGTCCCCAGAAAGAGTCAACATCCCACTCTACGTCATGTAGTGACTGTGCATGCAGCGGAGTGCCATGCATCCATAACACTACGCAAACAACGATTTGGAAGGCTCGAACCATGAGTTGGATTGTCTCCTTTCGCTCCGCGAAAGGCTCGCGCGCCAGTTCTTGGTGGAATATAGAATTCGTCGCGGCCGTTCGTGGAGCGCGCACGGATATTTTGACTGCCTTTCGCGGAGCGAAAGGAGACAACGTCGATCATAGCTTGGGATCTCAGGCGGTCAAGTAAACAGGTCGGAGCGCAAACGGTCGCGTTCGCGGTCGATCTGCTCAGGAGTTGCACCTAAGTCGCGGAGCATATATTCGGCCAGCGCCATAGCTACTTCGCCTTCGCCGGCAAAGACAGTGTCGGCCCCGTTCTGGATCAGTGGCAGGCGATCGCGGAGATAGGCTGAGCGGACGATGATCTTGATCTTCGGATTCAATTCACGTGCCAGGCGAATGATCTCGGTGGCACCGCGGATGGTCGAAGCGCTTAAGATCAAGCTCAGGCTGCTAGCCACCCCCGCATGTTTGAGGGTCTCCACATGATTCGCATCGCCCAGCACCGCTCGAAAGCCATCGCTACGAATGGTGCTCAGGTTGCTGTGGTTCATCTCAATCACCGTCGGTTCAACTCCGTTCTCTTTGAGCAGTCGAGCTACGGTTTTGCCAACTGGTCCATAACCCACGATCACAGTCCGAAATTCGTTGGGGTTTTCATCATCCTGCGCATCCTGCGTGGCCGCCGGCATCAATGAGAAGGGACGTCGCATTGTAATCACTGGATGCATCCATTTGGATCGATTGCACAGTCGAGTGATGGGATCGACCAGGTACTGAGCCAGGGGCGCGACCGAGATCGAGAAAATCGAACAAGCCACCAGCACATGCATGGCTTCCTTGGGCAGCAACCCTTCTTGCATGGCCAGGTTGGCCACAATAAACGTGAATTCGCCGATCTGGCCCAGGCACAACGCTACGCGCAGCGCCGAACGCAACGGATAGCCCAGCGTCAGTACTGCCCCAAAACTGACCATGGGCGTGCCGATCAAGATGATCAATAGCGTCAGGATCAATAGTTGGCTGGACTCCCAGAATACAATCGGGTCAAACAACATGCCAACCGAAACGAAGAACAACACGGCAAACGCATCGCGCATCGGCAACGCTTCAGAGGCAGCGCGCAAACTGAAGTCGGATTGACCGACAACAATCCCAGCCAGAAATGCCCCCAACGCCATCGAGACTCCGAACATGCGCGCCGACAACATCGCGATTCCTAACACGATCACCAGCACGGTTAACGTGAATAGCTCACGTGATCGCGTTTCCGCCACATAGCGCAGCACACCAGGTATAAAGCGGCCACCAACCAAGGTGATCAGCGCAATGACGATCGCCATCTTGGCGGCGGCGATCAACAGGATTTGCAGGATCCCGTTAACGGTAAACGCTTGATCATCCGACATGGCTGGCAATAAAACGAGCACCAGCACAGCCAATAAGTCCTGGACAATCAACCAGCCAATCGCGACGTTGCCCGTCTGAGTTTGCAGCTCGTTTACGTCCGCCAGCAACCGCGTGACGACGACCGTACTGGCGAAGGCGATTGAGACTCCGAAGATCAGGGCCGGAATCCAGCTCCAGTTCAAATAGGTTGCAACGCAAAAGCCCATCGCAATCGACAGCGTACATTGCAGCAGAGCACCCGGCACAGCGATGCGCCGCACTCGCGACAATTCGTCTAGATCAAAATGCAGTCCCACACCGAACATCAACAGAACAACGCCGACTTCGGCAAACTGATTGGCAATATCTGAATCGGCCACGAAGCCCGGAGAATTCGGGCCTATGACGACGCCGGCTAACAAGTAACCTACAATCGGCGACAGGCCCAGCCGCTGCGTGGCATAGCCAAACAACAACGCAGCGCCTAAACCTCCGACCAGCGTAGGGATAATATCTAGTTCATGCATGCGTCCAATCTATCGCAAACCTGGAACTTGTACGACGGGACTATTTGCTACAATGCTTGGCCCATTTCCACTTACTACAACAGGAGCCAATTCGTGACACCACAAGAAACTGCCGAGTCGCTCGGCATCAAGTTCACCAAGCAAGAACCAGGCTATTTGGCGATGGTTGTCAAGACCGGCAATCTACTGATTACTTCCGGCCATGTCAGCGACTTGAAAGGCAAGTTGGGTGACGGGCTGAGTGTTGAACAGGGTCAAGTAGCTGCCCGACAATGCGCCGAAAAGATCCTCAACTCGGTATGGAACTTTCAAGGCTCGATCAATGGCCTGCGCGTTTTGAAACTCTTGGGCTGTGTAAATTCGACGCTCGAGTTCCATGAGCAGCACCTGGTCATCAACGGTTGCAGTGACTTGCTGCATCAAATCTACGGCAAGACCACCAATGGCTTCCACGCCCGCAGCGCCTTAGGCTTCGCTCAAATACCTACCGGGTCGGCCGTCGAAGTCGAAGCTATTTTCGAGATCCTGTAGCGGAACGCGTCAAGCGTTTCGAAATTCCTGTAGCGGAACGTGTCAAGCGTTTCGAAATTCCTGTAGCGGAACGCGTCAAGCGTTTCGACCAGGCTGAGATCAATCCACATACGAAAGCCTTGACGGCTTCCGCTACATACGAAAGCCTTGACTACATACGAAAGCCTTGACGGCTTCCGCTACAGAGTGGCGAATTTTATCGCTTGCTCGACGTAGTCGACTCCCAAGTCTTGGCACCATGCGTCGCGGAGCCGTAAGAAGGTTGAATGCTGTGTTGGGTTTGAGAATTCGACGCCATCCAACTGCGAAGCCGGCCACAAGCAGCCGGAGGTGCCAGTCAAGAGGACTCCTTCGGCTTGCTGAGCTTCGCTGACCGAGAAAGAACGAAAGGCAACGGGGATTCCCAAGTTCTCGGCCAAACGCAGTGTGCGTTGCAGACTTAGTCCCTGCAGCACACTGTCGGGTGGCGGAACAATCAGGGTTCCGTGGCGAACAAGCATTAGATTGGCAACCGAAGATTCTGTTAGGTGGTCATCCAGCGACAACATGGCCGCACCGGCATAAGGCAAGCCACTGGCGGCGGCTTGGGAGTCAGCCAAATAGTAATGCAATCTGCTGCGGGTCTTAATGTGAGGCGTCCAACACTGGGCGGGCACATTGCGCGTGGCACCAGTGACCAGGGGCTGGCCATATTGATACCAATATGCCAGGTGCGACCAGTGGAGCGCGGCTGCGTGGACGATTACCGTGGGTTTCTGTCCAGCGGGACGGTCGCCAGTGTGTCCTGGCGTTAGCAGAATCACGATGCCAAAGTCGGCTTGCCCAAAACCGTCGCGATTGCGTTGCACGCACTCGTCAATTAGTTTACATGTCAAGTATTGTGGCATGTCGATGCCCAGTACCTGGGCGCTCGCCTGCAATCGATCCAGGTGTGCTTGTGCATCCAACGGAATGCCGTTTACTGTTCGCAGTCTTTCGACCAGCGTAGCACCTTGCAATGTTCCCCAGTCGTCCAAGGATAGTCGGGCAGTGGACAACTCTTCCCAGTAGTTGTCGGCTGACCAGTCCAACTGGGCTTGGCTTGAAACGCGCTCAGCCACAAATGCCGTGGGCTGGGAAGCGGTTGCCTGAAGGGCAGGTTGGGGATCGTTTGGGTCAGACGGCATGAATTCCCAGCATTATCTTCTGCGGGCAGCTGTCGTTTACTTGCCCAGCACGTTATCGATTGCATTGTTGTAAGCGGCACACTTGCGGTAGTAGTTCATCTCATCGTGAGTCGAACCGACAGCCGACTGGCAATCATATTGTGTGATCCGTTGATCATCTTGCAAAGGCTGGGTGGCGCGAGGATCGGCCAGCCCCGAAAAGCCGGCCGCAATGGGAGTGGTCACGCGATTGATAAATCGGAAGCGTCGCAGCACTGGATCGCGCGAATTATAAATGTTGACGAGCTTGTCGACTTGTTGGATGGCCAACCCGTACTCACGACCAGCCGCCAACCACGTGCGATCAAAGGCTGGGGCAATTAGGCCGACTCGCACCTGACGAGGCGTGGACCACACAGGGCTGCGGCGTCCATCTAATTCGCCACCACTGACCATATGCAAGGCACCGATAACGACGCGTCCGCCGAAGCTGAAACCCAACAGGCCAAGCGGTGCGGATTCAGGTATCCGTCCGAGGAGCACGCCAAAGTAGTAGTCGTCGATATTGGAGCGGTCGGCCTTTTCGTACAGATCTCGCAGTGGTCGACCTTCGCGCTGGCTTGGCCAACTGTACATGATGAACCGTATGGGTTCAGCGGCCCGGCAGGCTACGCGATTGTAGACGTATCCGCCGCGCCCCCGCGCATTGTCGACCTCCATCCAATTGCCATGCGCGTAGATGATGGTGCGCATAGTTGGTTGTTGCGTGAAACTGGCTTGCAGCGCTTCTTCGGAACTGGCCTTCCAGGCCGACTGGCAAGTGTATTGTGAGACCTTGAAATCCACCGGGTGTAGAGTCACACATTGTTCCAGGTCCGGCAAACAACGGCTACTGACCTCCCAGACTTCGTCACCCACACGCACGCGAGGAGATTCATTGGCCAGGCACATGCCACTTCCGACGAACCACGAAAGCGTCAATGCCAAGCCTAACAGGCTCAGTGCACGACGCGGATTGGGCGATC
The DNA here is from genome assembly GCF_056494185.1 of Rania fehmarnensis. NCBI lineage: Bacteria > Pseudomonadati > Planctomycetota > Planctomycetia > Pirellulales > Pirellulaceae > Rania > Rania fehmarnensis. The sequence continues at coordinate 4,597,322 of NZ_CM151398.1, read as the reverse complement.
CGGTGAAGTGACAAAGTTGCATAAGAAATCCAGTGAACATGGCAAGCGGCACAAAGGTTAGGCCTGACGCGACCCGCATAATCGTTATCGAGACTTCAATTGTAATCGGCTGATGGCTCGGGCATCGATCGATTTGTGTACATGTTAGTGAATCGGCGAGTGAACAAGCCGACATGCGAGACGTTGAAAAAATTCATCATGTTTCGTTTGCACATCAGCAGACACAACGTAGATTTGTGCGGCCCAAAAGAGAGCCTAACGTTTGTATAGAATCTGCACTCGGGGAAACGAATCATGAGAAAGCTAATTGTCCTGGCAGTATTGTTGACAATGACCACTGGTTGCGGCCGTGGTTGGTTCCCGCATCTATTCCGAGGTGCTCCTTGTAACGGCCTGTGCAGTGCACCGGCTGCTCCACAAGCTCAAGAATGCGAAAATTGCGCTGGTTACGGCGCCTACGAAGGCGGCATCAGCACGGGCACCGAATACGTCGATGGCGGCTACATCGGGACTGGCGTACAAGGAACCTACGAATCGATTCCTTCGATGACCAACATCCCGAATTCCGGTGTCATTCAAGGTCCGATTGTTCCCAAGCAATAGCCTTTAGCGCGGCCTGGGCACGCTGTGCAGCTGAAAAAACTCATTTGGGCCAACAGGTTGCATTTACCGCGAACAACGTCGAAAATGAAACGTTCAGTTTCACGTTTGGCTGGAGGCGGTTATGCACATTCGAGTTGGCCTGATTATCGCCTTGCTGTTAACGCAAGCCGTCGCCTGCAAGCCTCGCGGGACTCCGCCTGTCGCGCAGAGTGACCCACGCGAGCCAGCGGTGAAATCGCTGCACACGGCTGCACCACCAGCGGACCCTGAACAAGCATCAGCCAGTTCTCAGGCCAGCGAACAAGCTTCTCCAACTGGTGCTGAACAAACCTCCGCTACGGCTGGCGCCGCTACGACAAACAGCGCCAAACCCAGTGACCCGCCCGCGCCACTTCCGGCGTCAGCAACGTCGAACGCGGGTGCGCAGCCTGCCAGTCCCGCGAATAGCCCGCCGGACCTAACCAAACCAACCGAACCAGCCGAACCCAAACCAGCCAGCGTTTCGACGCTGCGTTTAGCCGTGCTAGCCCCTGGTGGACCACGGCTAGTGAGGCTGGATATCCACGTCTCAGGCATGGATCTAACTACAGGCATGGAACGCTCGGCCATTGAGTTGGCTAAGCAGTTGGGCATTGACTTTGACCATCCAATAACTTGGGGCGAACTGCTAGACAAACCGCTGGTGGGATCCGGATGGTTGGGCAATCTGGTGCCCACCGCCGAGCAGCGCGAACAACTTGTCAGCTTGTACGATATCAACAAAGATGATCGGGTCGAGGCCGCGGAGTTTCGAGCCTTTCTGACGCGTGGTTTATCGCGTGGACCACAACTAAAACTCACCGCGTCGACCAACGTTACTCCCATCGTGAACCTTGATTCGCCATGGGGACCGTTAGACACTGACCAAGATGAGCAGCTTTCAATGGCAGAAGTCGAAGCTGTGCCGCGCTCTATTTTAAAGTATGACTTCGATGCCGATGGCATCATTACAGCGGGCGAATTGCGAACCAGCTTTGAAGCTCCCCCAGCCATGATGGCCACGGCGCGACGAAGTTTGATTGATATCAAGCCCATCGCCAGCTGGGATTTGAACAAGCCCGAGACGTTTGCGCGTTCCTTGATGGATTACTACACCTTCTCCGATGGCATTACTCGGGAGCTATTCGAAGCCTGGGACGACTCGCGATTTAATAAAATCGACACCGATCAAGATGGCAAACTAGCTCAGACAGAACTGCTCGCGATGAAAGACGATGCAGTCGAGATTGCTTCGGTTGTAGCTTTTCCAAGTACGTTTAGCAAAGGCCCTGCGAACGACGGTCAGTCGGATGGGCAATCGCCCGTGATATCATTCGTGCTACCGCCCGTTGCTGCAGTGGTCAATGAACAATCCAGCAGCGCCGTGCTTACTTGGGTCAAGAATGCCGAGGGCGGTCGCATTGAACTAAATAACTGCATCATCACGCTGAATGTGCGCGATGATTATTCGGCGAGTTCGAAAGCGCGTTTTGGTGAGTTTTTGAAGCAGGCCTTGAACGATCCCCAATTTGAAAGCGGCTTCACGGCCACGTTCGACCTCAAGGGTGGAGCATTTGACTTAGTGCGCGCAGCGGCATCCTCTGAGATGTCAACTGCTCCGGCGGAGGTCGCGGATGCTAACGAGGCGACAAGTGCGCCTGAAAGCGCATCGACGCCACCGTTGATGGCGGCGGCAGGTCCACCCGAGGAGGCACCCGAAGACCGAGCTTGGTCATGGGTAGTTGGACCACGACAGCACCAAGTTCAAGTCTCCTGGGCGGTCAGCCCCTCGCCTTGGTACGAACTACTGGATGCAAACGGGGATGGTAGATTAGTAAATGGCGAGCTTGAGCAGTTTAGGCAGTCTGCAAAACGCCTCGATAAGGATGGGGACCAAGTCCTGACACGGGAGGAAATGCCACTTTCGATTGTTTTGACGGTCGGACGTAGCGATTCGAGGGGGGCTGCTTCGCGGTTGGGGGGTACGGCTCAGGAAAAAAGGGGCACAAACGCTCTCTCGGCCCCTACTTGGTTTGCAGGCATGGACTATAATTCTGACGGTGAGCTCAGCCAGAGCGAGTTTTTCGGTGAAGCGTCTGACTTTGAAAAGTTGGATCGAAACCGAGACGGAGTAATTGAGGTGAGGGAGATTAACGCACCCTAAAAAGTTATGACAACTTAAGATGTGACTCGGGCAATCCTGGAACTCATGCTCGCCCCGTTCTGTGTTCCCGTGGATGCCTTGCGACAAGGCTTCTCCCCTCAGGCCAACGAGTCCATAGACCATTGCGGTCAGGTGCGATTATTGAGTTTCGGTAAACCTTGGTTTGCTCGAACACTCCTCTCCAGCGCAGTTTCTCCTTGTCTTTGGCTACGCCTGTAGTTCCAAGTCCTGGATACCGTGGGCAAGTTCGATTGGATCTTTTCCCTTCCCTTGTTTCAACACGCATCCATCACTTTTCAGTTAAGGGTCGCATATGGCTATATCTGTGTTGATTGCAGATGACCATGAAGTAGTCCGTTTGGGCTTGAAGAATCTCTTGCAGGGTACCGAGTGCGAAGTAGTTGCGGAGGCAATGACGGGCGAGCAAGCACTCGAATTGGTGGCGACCAAGAAACCCGACTTGATGATTCTGGACGTCAGAATGTCTGGGGGCGATGGATTGTACGTGCTTGGCCGAGTGAAACTGGATCGTCCCGAGTTGCCCGTGATTTTGTTGTCGACTTACGACAACCCAACCTACGTGGCTCGAGCCGTTGCGCTGGGCGCTTCGGGTTATGTGCTCAAGAGCGATTCACGCGAGCGGCTTCTGGAGTCGATTGGTATCGCGATGCGCGGTGACACCGCTTGGACGCGTGATGAGCTGCGACGCGTGACCGGCGCCTTGGCCACACCGCGCTTGCAAACCGACGTAGAAGTACCGTTGACCCAGCGCGAGAGCGAAGTGCTCAAGCAATTGGCCAACGGTCTGACCAACAAAGAGATTGCTTTGGCGCTGAGCATCAGTTACGAGACGGTCAAGGAACACGTTCAGCATATTTTGCGAAAGATCGGTGTGTCCGACCGAACCCAAGCTGCTGTTTGGGCAGTTCGCAAAGGCTTAGTCTAACTAATAATTTTCCGAAGCACCGTTGCCTGTTGAAGTAAACCGAGGGCGTTAGCCCCGGTTCTACTAAACCGAGGGCACTGGTTCCTTTTAACGCAGAGGTTGCCGCAGAAACCCGTCGGGTTCCAGTGGTGAACTCTGCGTTTAACATTTTCGGCCGCCTAGCCACCCTGACATCGGCCTGCAGTTTTTGCTAGGTTAAGGCATCTGTTACCCGAGAGCCATGTAAATAGAAAGTGGGACCTGGATGGGCAAGGCCACCGATATCGCCATCAAGGACATAACTTCTGAATCGCGCGCGTTTCTGTACCGATCGCCGATGAAATTCGGCGGTCGTGTCGTAGAAGACTGCACCGTGCTGCGCTGTGACGTCACAGTTACTGTTAGCGGCTCGCGAAAGAAAATTGTTGGCACTGGCGAAATGACGATGGGCAACGCTTGGGCCTGGCCCAGCAAGATTCCAGCTCCATTGACTTTGAGGTTGCTGCTGGAACTGGCCGAGCGCCTGTTTGACCATGCGCGAGCTCTAGGACCCAGTGGCGATCCACTTCAGATTACGCACTTGCTGGCCAAAGAACGTGATGCGATCGCTGCCGACTTTGCCAAGGAACGCAACCTGGCCGAGCCGATACCCAAGCTGGCTGTAATGCTCGCCGCCAGTCCCCTGGAAGCAGCCATCCATGACGCTTATGGTCGCGCTCACGGCAAGAACTCATTCGACTTGATGAACAGCGAGTATCTCAACCAGGATCTGAGCGCATATCTGGGCGAAGAGTATGTTGGCATGTATCCCGACAAGTTTTTATCGGCCAAGCCCAAGCCGACCATGCCGCTCTACCACTTAGTGGGTGCCTTGGATCCGCTCAGCGATGATGACTTGCGGAATCGAGTCGGAGATGGTTTACCAGAAACGCTCGAGCAATGGCTGACCACGGACGGCATTAGCCACTTGAAAATCAAATTGGCCGGTAACGATCTGGATTGGGATGTCGGCCGGATTATTGAAGTCAATCGCGTGGCTGAAAAAGTTGCCCCAGAGCGCAAGTGGCGAGTGTCGTTGGACTTCAATGAGCAGTGTCCCAACGAAGACTACGTGTTGGACTTGATCGAGCGCATTGAGCGTTTAAGTCGACCCGCGCTCGATCGCGTGCAGTACATCGAACAGCCGACGCCGCGCGATTTGACTCAGCGAACGGAAATGACGGTACACCGCATTGCTCGTCTGAGACCGATTGTCATCGACGAATCGTTAACCGATCTGGAAAGCTTGCGGTTAGCCCGACAGCGCGGGTATAGCGGAATAGCGCTCAAGGCCTGCAAGGGTCAGTCCGAGTGTTTGCTCATGGCCGCCGCTGCAGCTCATCAGCAAATGTTTGTTTGTGTGCAGGACCTAACCTGTATTGGCGGTTCCTTTTTGCATTCGGCCAGCTTGGCCAGCCGTTTGCCAACAGTTGGCGCGATCGAAGGCAATGGTCGCCAGTATTGTCCGGCAGGCAATGAACCTTATATGGCCAGCTATGCTCCTATGTTTCGTGTGCGCTATGGTACGATCCCAACACAACTGCTCGATGGAGTGGGTTTAGGCTTTCAGTGGCAACCGCTTCAGTGAGACGTGCGTTGATAAAGCTAACAGAACCGTCGAGTTTCTAACTTGAATCAACCAATCGCCGATAGGCTGTCCTGGAGTCAGTGGCAGCTGGTGTTGCTACTGGCCGCGATTAATTTCACGCACATTCTCGACTTTGTCATCGTCATGCCGCTGGGCGATCGCTTGCGCGAAGAACTCGCCATCTCGCCTCAACAGTTCGGTTTTATCGTCTCGGCTTACGGCATCGCGGCGATGATTGCCGGTATTTCAGCTGCCACGGTGATCGATCGCTTTGATCGTAAGACCGTGTTGCTGGCTAGTTTTGCGGGCTTCACCTTAACCACACTCTACTGCGGACTGGCTCCCAATTATACGCACTTGTTGCTGGCGCGCTGTTTAGCCGGCGCATGTGGTGGCGTGGTTGCTTCGGGGATCATGGCCTTTATCGGCGATACGATTCCACATCATCTGCGGGGCCGCGCCCTGGGCGCGGTCACTTCGTCTTTTGCAGTGGCGTCGGTGTTGGGACTACCGATTGGTTTGTGGCTGGCCGAAGGTTTTCATCATTTTAGTGCACCTTTTGTGGGAATTGCAGGCTTGGCAGTCGTGGTCTGGGTTGTAGCTGCCTGTTTCCTGCCATCGCTGCGCGGGCACATGGATCGCACTGATCGTCCGCATCCGGTCACTGAGTTCTTGGCTGTGCTGCGCGATCGCAATCATCAGGTCTCGTTTGCTTTTATGCTCAGCATGGTTCTGGCCACCTTCATGATTGCGCCATACATTGCCACGTACTTGGAAGCCAATTGCGGATTCAGTCGCTCCGCCCTACCCTGGATGTATGCTGTGGGCGGAGTTAGCTCACTGATCTTTATGAATCTCAGCGGGTGGATGACCGACCGCATTGGGGCGTGGCCGGTATTCTTGTTTTGCGCCGGCACCGCCGTAATCATGAGCGTAGTGATTACCAACTTGCCCGTGGTCTCGGCGATGACAGCCATCTTCGCCGCCACGTTGTTCATGACCTTTGCGTCCAGTCGAGTTGTGCCAGCCCAGACCATGATGATTCGGGCGGCACATCCGCAAATGCGCGGCGCGTTTATGAGCGTCAACACAGCCGTCTCGCATTTGGCCACTGGCGTTGGGCCCATTATCTCCGGTTCGATTATCGGCGAGCGCTTTCGTGGTGGTCCTCTAACGCACTACTGGATGGTCGGCCTGATCGCCGCCGGCTTTGGTATCGCCGCCATGACACTCTCGGTGAAGCTCCAGCGCATCAAGTAGCGGAAGCCGTCAAGGCTTTCGGTCTTTATTACGCGTAGCGGAAGCCGTCAAGGCTTTCGGTCTTTGCAAACTCTGGACGGAGCCCGAAACGCTTGACGCGTTCCGCTACGTTGAACGACCGACTATATTCAGATGGTCGTAAATGGAACGAGGTCATCCAGAGGACGAGATCATGAGTATGCAGCGTCGAAGTTTCGGTCAAGCATTGGCGGCGATGGGATGTTCATTGGTAGCGGCCCCGCGCGGGGCGTGGGCCATGCCTGCCCAGGGGCGGCCACTGTTTATTGCGACTTGGAAGTTTGGCTTGCCGGCGTGTCAACAATCGCTGAAGACTTTGCTAGCCGGTGGATCGATGTTGGATGCTATCGAGCAAGGTATCAACGTCACTGAAGCGGATACTTCGGTTGATTCAGTCGGCGCAGGCGGCGCGCCCAACGCCGAGGGCGTCGTGCAACTGGACGCCTGTATCATGGATGGGCAAACACAAAAAGCCGGCTCAGTGGCGGCACTGGAAAACTATACTCACCCCATCTCAGTAGCTCGTCGCGTCATGGAGAAGACGAAACATGTCATGATGGTCGGAGCAGGTGCAGCCAGGTTCGCCAAAGAACAGGGATTCAAAACTGCCGAATTGCTGACGCCTGAGCAGAAGATTAAGTGGCAAGCCTGGCAAGCGGCTCAAAAGCCAGGTGGCCGGCCACCCAATCACGACACGATCGCTTTAGTAGGCGTTAACAGCGATGGTCATATTGCTGGTGGTTGTTCGACTAGCGGCCTGGCCTACAAATTACCAGGCCGAGTCGGCGATAGTCCAATTCTAGGCAGCGGTCTGTATGTCGATGGCGAAATTGGCGCGGCCGGCGCGACTGGCATCGGCGAAAACGTCATGCGCTACTGTGGTTCATTCTTGATCGTGGAGTTCATGCGGTCCGGTATGGACCCCACCGCCGCTTGCCGCGCGGCCATCGAGCGGATTGCCAAACTGGAACGCAAGCCGGCTAGCGAACTGCACATCAACTTCTTAGCCATCGACAAACAAGGTCGTTACGGCGCTGCGGGTACCGATGCTGAATACCGCGTGGCGTTAGTTACAGCCGACAAAGCCGAGTTGATAGAACCAGAGATCATTTAGGCACGTGGATACGTCCAATTCGGGATCAGGGCAAACGTAGGACGGGTCTCCAGGCCCGTCCAAGATTGTCTTTGCACGCGTTTAGGCAAGCAAGAATCAACGGACGTTGAAGCGGACACGGCAAGCATGCCTCATGCCAAGACACGAGCGGACGGGCCTGGAGACCCGGCCTACATTACGATGGGTAGGACGGGTCTCCAGGCCCGTCCAAGATTGTGCTTGTACCCAGCAAAAGAGGAACAATCGCTAATTTCCACGTAGAGCGCTAAGTCAACGAGTTTGCTACGGCTTTTCTGTCACCAAAGTTTGCAATCTTTAAGTTATCACGTAAGCTTCGGTGCCGCGGTGTGCGCACTACTGGAAGGGAGCCTTTTGTTCGTTTTTCAGTGCACTCGGCTGGGCTCCCCCTCTGCCCTTTGACCAAGTGTTGCCCTTAGTGGTCGTTCAGCAAGTTGCAGGTCGAACGAAGACACTGCGGGACGTATCTGTCGTGAGTCGAGGGGTGGGATGATTAGGAAATATCTCGCTTGGGTGCGCGAACTGACTCAAAGCATGTTAGGGCCAGGCTCGACTTCCAACTCATTGGAAATTGATGCTTGCTGGCTGGAAGACCGTTTGCTCTATTCTGCTACGGCTTTGCCTATCGACTTCGATGGCTCGACGGAATTCGTCAATCCCCAAGTATCTCAGGGCGAGATTGATTCGCTGCTAGCGCTTGTAAACGCAGAACTGAATGCGGACGATATTGCTCCGTCAAACGCTGCGACAACCGATCTTGCTCCTGCAATTAGTCACTCCGACGATCCGCACAAGAATCAAGTAGCGTTTGTTGACGCTGGACTGGACAACCTTGAGCAGTTGCTAGATCAACTGCAGACGACGTTCGACTCAAATGACAGTTCGCTCGAAGTCGTCTTGATTGACCGCAACGCTAGCGGCATTGAACAGGTCAGTAACTTCTTTGCCGGTGCCGAGCATGATTATTCGGCGGTACACCTGGTCACCCACGGTGGAAGCGGGCAATTCCAACTGGGTAGCGACTGGATCAACATCTACTCGCTGGATGAACATCGCCAGCAGATTGCCGCCTGGCAAGACGCACTGACCGCTGACGCGGACCTGTTGATATATGGCTGCCAGGTCGCAAGTACGGCTGATGGCCAAGCACTAGGACATGAACTAGCAACGCTCCTCAATGTCGATGTAGCGCTCAGCGATGATGCCACAGGGTCGAGCGCATTGGGCGCCGACTGGGACTTAGAATTTCAGGTTGGCCTGATCGAAACGCAGCATGCAGTCGTACTGAACAGCGATGATCGATGGGATGGGTTGTTGGCAACCTATACGGTGACCAACATCAACGACAGCGGTGCTGGTTCGCTACGACAAGCCGTGTTGGATGCCAATGCGAACGCGGGGGCTGATACGATCAATTTTAATATTGCCGGCGCTGGCACGCACACCATCAACCTGACGTCGCTGCTGCCGACGATCACCGGCCAAACAACCATCAACGCCACGACCGAATCCGATTTTTCGAGCACACCACTAATCGTGCTCAGTGGAGGTGGAACGCTGTCGGACGGGTTCATGCTCGGCAGTACCAGTAGCGGCAGCACGATTCGTGGCTTCATTATCCATGGCTTCTCCAATGGCATTTCGATTTCTGATTCTGGTTCGCATGTGATTGCTGGTAACTGGATCGGTACTTCGGTGACAGGTAATACATCCGCTGGTAACGTAGTCCACGGTCTGAACTTGTGGAACGCAACCAACAACACGATTGGCGGAACGACCGCTTTGGATCGGAACGTAATCTCCGGCGCTACCAATATTGGTATCAACTTAACCGGAGCCAGCACAGGCAATCAAATTCGTGGCAACTACATCGGCATTGGTGCTGATGGTACGAGCGACGTGGGCAATCGCTGGTTTGGTATTTATTCATCCGCTGCCAATAACATGATCGGTGGTAGCGATGCGGGGGCGGGAAATGTCATAAGCGGCACTGGCACCAGTGGCGGCGGTGCCATAGGCATTCATTTATCCGCGACCGCTTCAGGCACGACTCTCCAAGGCAATATCATTGGCTTGAATGCAGCTGGTACATCCGCGGTGGCCAACGATGGCGACGGACTCAATATTCACTCCAGCAACAACACGATTGGTGGTAGTACGGCCGCGATGCGAAATGTTATTTCGGGTAACAATGCTTCTGGCGTCTCGGTGGATGGCAGTAGTAATGTGATTCGCGGAAACTATATTGGCTTGGCTAACGACGGAACTACTAGTATTGGAAATGCATGGGACGGAATAACCATTGCAGGCAGCAACAATACAGTTGGCGGAACTGGCGTTTCAGGTGGTAACACCATCGCTAACAACGGAGACGACGGTATCGAAGTGATCGGATCTGGTACTGGCAACTCGTTCCTCGGAAACAGTATCTACAATAACTCGAGCATGGCTATCGACTTGGGTGGCAATAATTCAACGCCAACCTTCAACGATTTCAATGACAATGATTCAGGTACCAACGGACTTCAAAACTTTCCAGTGCTAAAGACGGCGACGACCATCAATGGCAATACAACGATCACCGGCAAGCTAAACTCGACTGCTAACACAACTTATCGCATCGAGTTCTACTCCAACCCTTACGGTACAGCCGAGTCCACGGGTTACGGGGAAGCGAGAATTTATCTAGGCTCGACATCAGTTACGACCGATGCCAATGGTAACGTATCGATCAGCGCGACGTTGAACGGAGTATCTTTGACTACAGGGAGTACTGTGACGGCTACGGCGACGGTCGATCTGTCGGGCGGCATCTTTGGATCGACCTCGGAGTTCGGAGGGAACATCGTCGCCAACGAAGCCAACTTGCTGATCTCAGGCAGCTACACAGGCAACGGGAGTGACAATCGCATAATCGCTGGTCTCGGCTTTCGTGCGGAAGTGATCATCGTGATGAGCAGCAATGGCACCATCATTCGCACATCGACGATGGCTGGCGATATATCGAAAATCGGCGGGGCTTACACCGCGGTTATTTCGGATGCAATTCAATCGATCACGAGCGATGGCTTCACCGTGGGCACGAACTCGTACGCCAACACCAGCGGTATCACTTATCATTGGGTCGCTTTCGGTGCTGGTGACAACTTGGATGTTGGCCAGTACACAGGTAACGGCACGTCTCAAACCATCAGCAACGTTGGCTTTCAAGCCGAAACGGCCTTCGTCTTGGGAGAATCCAGCAGTCAAACAGTCTTCCGCACCAATCAATCCACCAGTACATTCGACCTTTCCAATAACGGCGCTTATGCGGGAGGCATTACATCTTTCAGCAGCGACAGTTTCGCGCTGGGTAATTCCTTGGCAACCAATCAAAGCGCGATCAACTATCACTATTTTGCATTCAATGACAATTCCAACTACTTTCGGACAGGGGCTTACACGGGCAACGGTGTAGACGACCGCAACATTACGGGTGTTGGGTTTGAATCGGAATTCATCATTGTCAAAGCGACGTCAGCCAATAACTATGCCATTGGTAAGACCGAATCAACCGGCTACAACGTCAACGCCAACGTGGCGGGTGCAACGAACCAGACGCAAGCCCTTCAGTCTGATGGATTTCAAGTTGGCAGTGACGCAACTGTCAATCAGAATGGCGTCAATTTTATGTACCTCGCATGGAAGCAAAATGATGTGCCAATGTTCGTAACCACCACAGGCGACACAACTGGCGGCACGACGACATCCACGCTGGCCCTGCGGGCCAACCAAGGCGGCGACAATGCCATTTCGTTACGAGAAGCCATTTTGGCTGCCAACGCGACTCGCAACGTAAATGGTATCGTCGATGAAATCAATTTTGCCATCAGCGGATCAGGCATCCAAACGATTACCATTGGAACGATAGGCCTAGCCGACATCACTGATGCTGTAAAGATCGACGCGTGGACACAGTCAGGTTACAGTTCGACACCAGTGATCGAACTCAACGGTGGTAACACAGGCACCACCAAAGATGGATTTCGCTTGGCATCGGGCAGCAGCGGCAGCACGATTCGCGGCTTTATCATCAATCGATTCACCGGCGACGGAATCGAGATCAACTCATCTAACAACAACGTTATTGAGGGGAACTGGATCGGTTTGAGCAACACGGGTAACAGCGCATCTGCCAATTCGCTGCGGGGCTTGTACGCGATCAATAGCACTGGACTTACCATCGGTGGGACCAGCACCTCCAGCCGCAATGTGATCTCGGGAAATACGCAACAAGGAATCTATTTCGACAACGTTGACAACAGCTATGTCTACGGGAACTACGTCGGTACCAATTCCGCAGGTACAACGGATATCAATGGATGGACGTCCAATACGGCGCAATCAGGCTTCGTTCTGCTCAATGGCTCCAGCGGCAATCAGATTGGCGACTCTACACTGGCCGGTGCGCGAAATGTCTTTTCCGGTAACAATCACTATGGAGTTGAAATCCAGAGCTTGACGTCGACAAACAACACAGTATCCGGCAACTATATCGGCACCGATGCAACTGGTTTGACCGGTCTGGGCAACGTGAATGGTGGCTTCTCGTTCTGGGGATCTGGAACCGGCAATCTACTCGCGAACAATGTTGTTTCAGCCAACGGTTCGTTGGGAGTTTTGGTTGGTAGCGGGGCTACTTCGGCTCAGATTCAGGGCAACATTATTGGGCTGGGGTCCGATGGCTCCACGATACTAGGCAATGCGCTGCACGGCATCTTAGTAACCGGAGCTTCGACCAGCACGCTGATCGGAACGAATGCCGACGGAAGCAACGATGCTACCGAAGCGAATACCATTAGTGGCAATGCCAACGGGATCATCGTCGACACCGCTGGCACGACAGGCACGATGATCTATGGCAACTTGATCGGTACGACTACATCGGGAAATGCTGCTCGTGGTAATACGTTTGACGGGATACGTGTTGAAGCCAGCGCGACGGGAACCCTGATCGGAGGATCCGGCGCAGCGCGTCGAAACATCATCGCCGGGAATGGACAGGACGGCGTTCATATTGACGGCGAAACAACCGACGGCAACACCATTCAAAATAACTGGATAGGTCTGGCCGCGGACGGTGTCACGGTTCTCGGCAACGGAGGGGATGGAATCTATATCAGCGGCGGTGCTGACAATACGGTCATCGGAGGCATCAGTCTGGGCAACGTGATTCTTGGCTCGCGTTATGTTGGCATTGAGATCGATGGCGCATCCACAGGCACATCGATTCTTGGTAACTTTATCGGTATCAATATCGCTGGGACAGTTATCCAGGGATCGGGAGAGAGTGGTATTCTCCTTGAAAATGGGGCGGCGAGCACCACGATCGGTGGCACAACGGCCGGACAGGGAAACACCGTTGTCGATAGTGGTCGCCTCAACGCAACCTGGCAAAGTGGAGTGAGCATATCTTCGACCGCAGGAGCCAGCAACAGCATCATCGGCAACTCCATCTATGACAACCGAGGTCTTGGGATTGATCTTGGGACATCCGGTGTCACGGCCAACGATAACCTGGATGCCGATTCCGGGCCAAACACGCTGCAGAACACTCCTGTTCTAACGTCTGCCGCGACCAACGGTTCGACCGTTACGATCAGCGGTACGCTCAACACACTCGCCAGCACGGCAGGCGTACTGATTCACTTCTACGCGACTCCGTCAACAGGCACGGTCAATACACGCCAGGGCCGGCGCTATATCGGTTCGACAACTGTGAGTACCAATGGAAGCGGCGATGCAACGTTCACAAATGTTTCGCTGTCTGCCACAGTAGCTGCCGGTGAGCTGGTCACAGCCACCACCACGCGGTCATCCAACACGTCAGAGTTCTCTCAATCAATCGTCGCGACGGCTTCTGCAGGCAATTCGGATCCGTCGAACAGCGCTTTGACTTCGACAATGGATGGCGGAGTTACCATCAACAGCGGTTCGGGAAACAGCACGTATCTTGAAGCCGCCAACGGCAGTTCGATCCTCGGCGGCCTGACTCAGTTCTCCATGGAGTTCGACTTCCAGGCAGAGACAATTGTCGATGGCCGACAGTACACATTCGCGTCGTACGCGACGCCCACTGATGGCGACGTATTGTACTTTGGAGCCTTCAAATCCGGGGCAACGGAGCTCATTACCCTGCAGATCAATGGGGTAGTTACTAGCATCTCAACTGCGGACGTGGACGCCATCTTTGATGGTAATCGCCACTCCATGACTGCGACCTGGAGTCAGACCAGCGGTGCCTGGTCCATTTATCTCGATGGTACCCTGCTGGGTGCTGGTACGGGTCTGGCTACTGGCCAAACATTGGCATCGGGTGGTTCCCTTGTCATCGGTCAGGATATGGATGCCGGAGGCGACTCATGGCAGGTCAATCCGGGCAGCGTGTTCAAAGGTACGTTCTACGACGTCCGATTCTTCAACGACGTTCGAACTGCGAATGAGATTGCAGCCAACTATCGAAGCACGCTTCCGTTCAACGAAAGCGGGATGGTTGCCAACTGGCGAATGAATGATCTGTCGACCGCCGGAGTGATCACCGATGCTGTCAGTGGCAATAGCCTGACCGCTCGTCAGATGACATCGCCATCGTTTACTGCATCCACACCAACCCTTTCTCTCGAGGCTAATGAGAACTCTACGACAGGAACGATCTTGGGAACCGTCAATGGCACGGACCTCAATCGTGAAGTGAGAATTGCTGCCCTGTTGTCTGCCGATACAAGCCTACGGTACAGCGCTGAAACTCAACAGTTCTATAAAGTCATATCGAGCTCTGGTACCTGGTCCGGAGCTCAGACTGGCGCCACTTCCACCGCGCTCAATGGGGTTGGTGGCCAGTTGGCTACGATCACATCTGCAACAGAGAATTCCCTCATCACCAGTATGCTAACGGGAACTGCTTGGCTGGGCGGCAGCGACTCGCTCAATGAGGGCGTTTGGCTCTGGTACTCGGGAACCACCGCTGGCAATCAATTCTGGCAGGGTTCGAATTCTGGCTACGCTGTGAACGACAGCTATACCAACTTCCAATCCGCCGAGCCAAATGATTGGGGTGGTAACGAAGACTTCCTGGAAATCAATACCGCTGGTCAGTGGAATGATAGTTCGTCTTCGGCGACCCAAGGTTTCTACGTCGTCGAATGGAATGCCGATGATGTCCTCGACGCAACAAACGCCGTTACGTATTCGATCACGTCCCAGACCGTCGCTGGCGCCTTTGCCATCAACAGTGACTCCGGTGTCATCACGGTCGCGAATGGTTCGCTGCTGGACTTCGAATCACAGACCAGTCACACGCTGACCGTTCGAGTAACCGATGGCAGCGGTGCGACGTTCGACAGAGCGTTCACAGTTTCGTTAAGTGACCTAACAGAACAATCCAACGCGCCGACGAGTCTTTCGAGCGGTATCGAGCTGAACACCGACGGCGGAAATGATGCCTATTTGAGTGCCGCCAATGGTGGCGCCGTGATGGGTGGATTGACATCAATGACATTCGAAACCACGTTTCGGATTGAGAGCGGTCCGCGAGCCACATTTGCCTCCTATGCATCTGCTTCGCAATCGAATGAATTCAATCTCTACGTGAATTCCAGTGGAAACCTGGCATTTCACATCAATGGGAGCTCTGTTGCCACGGCAGTGAATCAGAGTGCCTTTAATGACGGGGATATCCATAGCCTGGCGTTTAGCTGGGACAACACGGCCGGTTCATGGCACATCTATTTGGACGGCGACCTGGCAGCTACTGGCACGGGGCATGCCGTTGGTGCGACGATTGACGCGGGCGGCACGTTGATCATTGGCCAGGAACAGGATGCCCTGGGCGGCGGGTTCGAAAGTGCCGAAGCCTTCAAGGGCACTCTGTACGACGTCCGCATATGGAACCAGGTCCGCAGCGAAGCGGAAATTGCTCTGAACTATCAAAACAAGTTTGCGGCAGGCAGTCTTCCATCCGGTCTGATTGCCAATTGGCAGATGGATGGTCTTAACGGATCGAGTCAAGTCGTTGATGCTGTCAGCGGCAACAACTTGAACATTGGACATGCAACCGGAGCGGGCTTTACCGCCAGCACACCGGTGGGCGATTTGTATGTCAGCGAAAATGCCACCAACGGAACCAGTGTTGGGTTTGTCCTGCCAAGCGATCCGAATGTCAGCAACGATATTGTCAATGATGGACTGTTCCTCGAGGGCCCCAACCCGGGTACGTACGTGGACTATTCCGTCGGTCAGTCATTCGGAAACTGGACGGTTCGATTGGGCAACGTCAGTTACCACGGCACTGAAACCCAAGCATCGCCACTGGGAGGCCGCACGGTCGATCTGAACGGATCGACGGCAGGCGGGATTTATCAGACGCTCGACACCGTGGCCGGTCGGCAATATCAAGTTGTTTTTGCGATGTCAGGGCACTGGGGAGGTGGTGATGCGGTCAAGGATTTGCGTGTCAGTGCGGACGGCACCAGTCAAGACTTTTCGATGACGCAACCGGCAGGTTGGTCAACCAGTAACATGCTGTTTGCCAATCGGTCGTTTACCTTTACTGCAACCGACGCTTCGACCGAGCTCGATTTTGCCTCGCTCGATACGGCTGGCGGAAATACTGGACCTGTCATCGGCGACATCCGCGTCATCGAAATCCCCGCCGCCGTCACCACGATCCTCAACAACGATGCAACGCTCAGCTACGATGCTGCCACGGGCAAGTTCTATCGTTCCGTTGGAACCTACGCGACCTGGGCCACAGCACGCACCGCCGCGACTACCGCGACGGTCAATGGAGTCAGCGGTCAATTGGTCACGATTGGCTCGCAGTACGAAAACAGTCTGGTGCAATCGTTTGCGCAATCCCTTGGCGAGAACGTCTTCATCGGAGCAACCGATTCGACCACCGAAGGCACCTGGCGATGGCAAACCGGAAGTGCCAGTGGCTCAACGTTCTGGATCGGAGGTGCCGCGGGTACCCAACAAGCCAACCAGTGGTCCAACTGGACGGCCGGCGAGCCAAGCGATTCCGGCGGAGCTGAAGACTTTGCGATGCTCACACGCTCCACTGGGTCCTGGAATGACGTCGGGAGTGCGACCAGTTCGTTCTACGTCATCGAATGGGACGCCAGCGAAGTAATTAGCAACTTCACCTACAGCCTGACCAGCAATCCTGGCGGTGCGTTTGCGATCAACAGCAACACCGGTGAAATCACCGTTACCAACAGCGCTCAACTCGACGCGGACTCCGCGCCGACTCGAACGATTGTTGTTCAGGTCTCCGATGCATCCGGAAACAGCTATTCGGAAGCCATCACAGTCAGCCTTAGCAGCAGCAACGAAGCACCGACTTTCTCGGTTGGCAATGGCCGCAACTACACAACGCAGGCCGGCATGGAGTTCGGCAACGCTGTGGCGCAACAGACGGATGGCAAGTACGTCATGGCGGGTTGGAGCGATGTCAACGGAACTCGCGACTTCGCCGTGGCTCGCTACAACTACGATGGCTCGCTGGACACAACCTTCGGCAGCGGAAATGGCTATGTCATCACCACGGTCGGAACAGGTGCCGATGAAGCTCAAGACATCCGCGTGCTCTCCAACGGAAAGATCCTGGTGCAAGGCTACGCGATCAACGGGGGTAGCAACGATATTGCGTTCGTTCAGTACAACTCCGATGGCTCGCTCGACACCAGCTTCGGTGGCGGGACGGGTAAAGCCATGTCGGGTAGCGCGGGTGAAGATACCGGCTACAGCATGGCCATCCAAAGCGATGGCAAGATCCTCGTCGGTGGAACCAATGGCGGCGATTTCCTGGTCGCCCGATTCAACAGCAACGGATCGCTCGACACCTCGTTTGGAACGTCGGGGCGAGTCACAACCGATTTCGCGGGCAGTAGCGACACCGGTCGAAGCATTGTGCTGCAGACGGATGGCAAGTTCCTCCTCGCTGGGCAGTCCTACAACAACACAACGTTCACCGACTATGCGGTTGCTCGTTACAACAGCGATGGTTCGCTGGATACTACTTTCAACTCGACTGGTCGGGTCAACATCGATTTCGGCGGCGGCAGCACCGATATTGGTTACGGTGTGGCCGTTCAGGCAGATGGCAGAATTCTGGTGACAGGCTTTACCAACCTGCTTGGAACATCCGACGTTGGCCTCATTCGCTTAACCTCGACCGGTTCGCTCGACGCAACCTTCGGTAGCGGCGGCGGAGTCATGACCCAAATCGGCTCTTCGAGCGACTTTGGTAATGACGTGAAAGTCCAAGCCGATGGTAAGATCTTGGTCAGCGGCTATGCCAGTGTCGCTGGTAATGATTTCACCGTAGTTCGCTACAATTCCGACGGTAGCCTCGATACTACGTTCAATAGTACAGGTATCGCCGCGACCAACTTTAATGCGACTACCGACGACCGCGGGACTCGGATGTTCGTTCAAGCCGACGGGAAGATTGTTCTCGCAGGTTCGACAACCCAAGCTGGCACCTATGACTTGGCCATCGCTCGCTACAACTCAGATGGCTCAGCTGACACCACCTTCAACCCATCCGACACGCTTGGCGGAACCGTTAGCTACACGGAAAATGGCACAGCAGTCGTTCTGGATAGCAATGTTCAGATACTGGATGCCGAGCTATCGAGCACGAATAACTTCAGCGGGGCCACGTTAACGCTCGTTCGCAACGGTGGCGCGAATTCACAGGATGTCTTCTCTGCATCGGGTACGCTGAGCGCGCTTACCCAAGGGGGCAATCTTGTCGTTGGCGGTACGACTATCGGTACAGTGACTACCAACAGCAGCGGGTCGTTGGTTTTGACATTCAACAGCAGCGCCACGCAAACGCTCGTCAACTCGGCCATGCGTCAGATTGCCTACAGTAACAGTAGCGACGCACCACCAGCGAGCATGCAAGTGAACTGGACATTCAACGACGGCAACTCGAGTTCTCAAGGAACCGGTGGAGCCTTAACTGCGACCGGCAACGTCACTGTTAGCATTACTGCAGTCAATGATGCACCTGTCCTGGACAATACGGGCACAATAACTCTGACGACGATCACCGAAGATCAAACAACCAACGGAGGGCAAACAGTCGCTTCAATCATTTCCAGTGCGGGTGGCGATCGAATCACTGATGCCGACACGAGTGCAATTGAAGGAATCGCTATCACGGCGACCACCAATGGCAATGGATCGTGGCAATACTCAACAGACAGCGGAAGTAATTGGACATCGATCGGTACCGTATCTGGTAGTTCGGCGTTGCTACTGCGTAGCACCGACATGTTGCGCTTCGTCCCTAATGGTGAGAACGCTACTACAGCCTCATTTGACTTCCGAGCCTGGGACCAAACCAGCGGCACAGTCGGCTCGAAAGTGGATGTCAGTGCGAATGGGACTACGACTGCGTTCAGTACAGCGACCGAAACGGCCCTGATCACCGTTACGGCCGTTAACGATAACATCGGTCCACTCAGCGATACCAATGCGAGTGCTAATACCGTCGCAGAGGATGCGACCATTGGCACGACCGTAGGCATAACCGCTCTAGCAACGGATGTCGACTCAGGCGATACCGTTACCTACTCGTTGGACTTCAGCGCGGGCGGACGTTATGCGATCGATGGGTCAACTGGGGTTGTCACGGTTGCGGGAGCATTGAACGCAGAGAATCAGTTCTTCGAAACGATCGTCGTTCGCGCAACCAGCAGCGACGGTAGTTCCGCCACCCAAGCTTATTTCATCACCGTAACTAGTGTGAATGAGGCTCCGAGTGATATACGCATTCCAGTAACTGTGGCGTCCGAAAACTTTGAAAGTGGAGCGAGCGGCTGGAGTAACAATCAAACAGTGTCCGGAGGCGGTACGCTCACGAACTATCTCGGCGGCTGGGGCAATGAAAACGGTGCGACGCAGATCTTCAAGGACTTCAGCCTGTCCGGATCACAATCGAGCGTCACGATCACCTTTGATATGTACGAACTCGATACTTGGGATGGCGAAGCGTTCAAGGTCTGGATCGATGGCGTGGAGTACTGCTCGCAGGACCTGTGGCTGGACGTTTACGGGAATATGTACGTTGGTCGTGAGGGCGAATTTGCCATCACACAACAACTCACCACGGGTGCTACCAATCTCGGCGGCGATGGAGGTTTCGAGGACGAGATCAGGCGATACTCATTCACGGTCAACACGACTGCCTCAAACATTCGTTTGGGTTTCTCCAGCAACCTGGACAGCCCCGCAGCCAATGAGAGTTGGGGCGTCGACAATCTTTCTATCGTCGAAAACCGACCTGCACTCTCGGTCGCCGAGAACTCCGCAAACACGACCGTGGTAGGGACCGTTGGAGGGTACGACGTCGATGCTGGCGCAACGCTGACTTACAGTTTGACCGACGATGCAGGCGGACGTTTTGCGATCGACGCATCCACTGGTCAGATCACGGTCACCGACGGTTCGCTCTTGAACTTTGAGGCAGCAAACTCTCATAACGTTACCGTCCAAATCAGCGATGGCAGTCTGACCTACAGCGAAGCGGTCACGATCAATTTAACCAATGTCAATGAAGCACCTGTTCTCGACATGAGCAACAGTGTTTTCAACTACGATGAAAACGCTTCGCATGTCCGTATTGGTAGCGGGTCTACTATCAGTGATGTGGATGCGGGTGATTTTGCTGGTGGTGTTTTGACAGCGACCATTTCAACCAACGGCACAGTCGATGACCGACTGTTCCTGGTAAGCCAAGGAACTGGTCCAGGACAAGTCGAAGTTGTCGGTTCGCAAGCGTTTATCAACGGTTTACTCGTCGCCACGATCGGCGGTGGCAACGGAGCTGCAGATCCCTTGGTGGTCACCTTCACGGCCAATGCGGATGTCGCGGCTGTCCAGGCTGTCGCCAACCGCGTTAGCTTCCGCAATGTCAGCGACAGTCCGAGTTCGCTGCAACGTACGGTGGAAATGAGTGTGACCGACGGAGACGGTGGAACGAGCAACGTCGATTCCGTGTTGATTAACGTTAATCCCATTAACGATGCACCAGTACTCGACAACTCGGGCAACATGACGCTGACGACAATCACGGAAGACGATATTAGCAACATTGGAAACACTGTCGCAGATATTATCATGTCGGCTGGTGGCAATCGAATCACCGATGTTGACTCGGGTGCGATCGAGGGCGTCGCCATTACCAGTTTGAATACAGGTTACGGAAAGTGGCAGTACTCGATCGACGGCGGCTCGAACTGGCTGGACATTGGTACCGTTTCCACCTCGTCGGCTCTACTATTACGAAGCACCGACTCCATTCGTTTCCTTCCACTGTATGAGAACGGATCGAATCCAGATTTCACCTTCCGCGCCTGGGATCAGACAAGCGGCACAACAGGTACCAAGATTGACACTTCCAGCAACGGTGGCACCACTGCCTTCAGTTCGGCCACCGAAACGGCTTCGATCGTCGTCACCGATATCAACGATGCACCAGTGCTGGATTCCGGCCGAACTCCAGCCTTCAACTCGATGAACGAAGACGCTGGGTTGGTGCAATCGGTCGCAACTTTGATTGACTTCCAGTTGCCTGGGGGCCAGATCGACAATGCCGCCGATGATGATATTGGTGCCCAACTGGGTATTGCCATTACTGGTGCAAACTCCAGCTTTGGAACTTGGTCGTACTCGATCAACAATGGAGCCAACTGGTTTGCCCTAGGCGCAGTTAGCGATACAAATGCTCGGTTGCTGACGGCAGATAGCACGACGCTGCTGTACTTCGCACCCAGTGCAAACTATCACGGCACCATTAGCGATGCGATTACTTTCCGAGCTTGGGATCGATCAAGCGGCACTAACGGTGGTTTGGCAGATACTTCAACCAACGGTGGAATAACAGCGTTTTCAACGACGTCCGATGTGGCTGCCCTCACTGTTAATTCGGTGAATGATGCGCCTGCTTCAATTGCCGACACTGCCAATGCAACGGAGGCCAGTGGCATCGCCAATGGCACCGCCGGAAATAATCCAGCTGGCAACGTTCTCGACAACGATACCGATGTCGACACAAGTGAAACCAAGACGGTGATCGGGGTCATGGCTGGAGTTCAGGCTTCTGCTAGTGGATCCGTTGATGTATCCGTCAGTGGTTTTTACGGCTCGATCAGCATTGCCGCCGATGGTTCTTACACCTACCTTGTTGAAAATAGCAACGCTGCTGTTCAAGCACTTCGAACGGCGGGTGACACGCTGCAAGACATTTTCACCTACACCATGCGTGATACCGGTGGTTTGACTAGCACCACGCAGATTACCGTTACCATTCAAGGTGCCAACGATGCGCCGACACAGACGACAATCGAAGCAGCGGCGCTGGCCTACACGGAAAACGCAGCGCCAGTTGCAATCACTTCCACACTTGACGTTACCGATGTGGACGATGCAACCTTTACTTCAGCCACTGTGCAGATCACGAGTAACTACGCAACTGGTGAAGATCTACTGGACTTTGTCGATCAAAATGGAATCATTGGCTCTTGGAATGCAGGCACGGGTACGCTAACACTCACGGGTTCGGCCAGCCAAGCGGATTACGTGACGGCGCTACGCTCGGTGACCTATACAAACAGCAGTGAAAGCCCATCAACCGCCACCCGGAGTGTCAGCTTTACCATCAGCGACGGCGACGAAACCAGTACAACTGTTAGTCGTGATATCTTGGTAACGTCCATCAACGATGCCCCACTGCTCAGCATGCCTGGCTCACAAGTCATTCCGGTTAACGGCACTCTGACACTTAGCGGGGCTCATGCGATTCAAATTGCCGATGTCGATGCCAGTGCCAATATCATCCAAGTTACTCTGTCCGTAGCCCATGGTACCGCCACGCTCGCAACCACCACGGGCCTGACTCTCTTGACAGGTGATGGAACATCCGACAGTTATATGGAGATTCGCGGAGCACTATCGGCGATTAATACCGCTCTGGATGGTTTGATCTACACGCCCAACGCCGGTTTCAGCGGTACAGCCGCGATTACTGTGGCTGTGGACGACTTAGGCAATACCGGCAGCGGAGGCAATTTGACGGAAAGCGATATAGTCTACGTACAAGTTGGCGGCGTTCAATTCCAACAAGGTGCCAACAGCTACACGGGTACACAAGACACCTTCGTACGACAATACGCGGTCAACAGCTCTTTCGGCAACAACACGGAAGTCGAACTGAATAACTGGGGCGGCTTTGCCGAACAAGGATTGATTCGCTTTGATTCTCTGTTCGGAACAGGACCAGGACAGATCCTTTCGGGATCCACCATCTTGGACGCGTCTTTGTCGGTCTATGTCTATCATCCTAACGATACCGAATCAGGTTCCGTCGTCGATCTGCATCGCATGTTGGCAAGTTGGTCTGAAGCATCGACATGGAATACGCTTACAGGTGGAGTTACGGCCAACGGAACGGAAGCTGTCGCCGCTGCGACTGCTACTATTTCTGCCACACAGGGTGGGTGGGTTACCTTCACGAACCTCACCGCCGATGTTCAACTGTGGGCCAATGGTCAAACCAATTTGGGCTGGACGCTCCTGACCAATGATTCTGACGCTTGGAACTTCTATTCATCTGAGTACGGCAATGTCACGCTTCGTCCTTACCTGACCATTTCCTATGTCGGACCTCAAGCCCCGTCAGTTGACTTGGACGCCAACAATAGTTCAGGAGTCACAGGCAGCGGATTCGCGAACACTTGGATTGAAAACGGCGGCCCAGTGGCCATCGGCGATATCGATGCCAGCTTGACCGATACTGACAGTGCACAACTGCAGTCGATGACAGTTTCGATTACCGACCTATTGGACGGCACGCTGGAGACACTAACAGCGAACACGGCAGGCACATCGATCACCGCCTCGTACAACAGTGGCAGTGGGGTGCTGACGCTGACTGGTAACGACACACCAGCCCACTATCAACAAGTGTTGCGCTCGATAACCTACGACAACTCCAGTGAAGCCCCCACGACGACCACTCGTTTGATCACAGTTCAAGTGACGGATGCGTTTGCCGTCAGCAACCTGGCGACAGCTACTATCGCGATGACCGCCGTTAACGATGCGCCCGAGTTGGATACTGCCTCAGTCTTTACGATGACGACCATCACTGAAGACGCCGTCAACAACAGTGGTCAGACGGTCGCTTCCATCATTGCTTCCGTAGCGGGTGATGCAATTACTGACGTCGATGGTGCCGGATCAATGGAAGGCATGGCCATTCGCAGCGCGGATGGTGGCGGAGGTACCTGGCAGTACTCGCTCGATGACGGCGCGTCCTGGTTGAACATCGGAGTGGTTTCAAACAACCAGGCCTTGCTGCTGCGTGACACAGATCGCGTTCGCTTGTTACCCGATAGCCAAAACGGAACGGCTGCCAGCTTCACCTTCCGTGCTTGGGATCAGACGAGCGGAGCGGTGGGGACCAAGGTATCGGTCGGTAGTGGCTTCAATGGTGGCACGACGCCGATCAGCAACGCCTTCGGCACGGTCAGCCTGACTGTTACATCGCTCAATGACGACCCTGTTGCCAATAGTGATACGGACATAGCCGTGGAGGCCGGTGGTGCAGCCAATGCTGCGCCCGGTACCAACCCAACTGGAAATGTGCTGAACAACGATACCGATGTAGATACGGGCGACACCCAGACTGTCACAGGCGTGGTCGCTGGCTCGCTCTCCAGCGCCTCGGCCAACGTTGGCCAAGGCGTTAGCGGCACCTATGGTGACTTAACGATCAATGCAGACGGAACGTATAGTTACACGGTCAATAACAACCACACCGCCGTCCAGGCTTTGCGCTCGCTGAGCGACACGCTACTAGATGTGTTCACTTACACAATGCAAGACGGCCATGGCCTTGCCAGCACAACGCAGATCACGATAACCATTCAAGGTGCCAACGATTCTCCGCATGATATCACTGCGGCTGCTTTAAATGTCGACGAGAATGCGAGCGATGGAACTGGAGTCGGTTCAGTCGGCGGACAGGACGTTGATTCAGGCGAAAGCTTTACCTATAGCCTCATAGACTCCGCCGGAGGACGCTTCACAATCGACAATTCTGGCTTGATCAGCGTCGCCAATGGCAGTTTGCTCAACCGCGAGTCGGCCGCTTCACACAGCCTAACGGTTCGCGTGACCGACACAGCCGGAGCGTATTATGACAAGCAATTCCTGGTTGGCATTAATGATCTGAACGAGTTCTCCGTTACGGCGCCTGTCGATGTCAACGGCGCGAGCAACACAATTGCTGAAGATGCGGCCGATGGCACGTTGGTCGGTATCACAGCCTCGTCCAGCGATGCTGATGCGACTGGCAATGTTGTGACGTATAGCTTGGACGATAGCGCTGGCGGCCGCTTTGCCATCAACACGACAACTGGTGTCGTGACCGTGGCCAATGTTTCACTTTTGGATTATGAAACGGCGGCTTTTCACTTGATTACCGTCCGCTCAACATCCCAGGACGGTTCCTCTGCCACTCAGGATTTCACGATTAGTCTGACCGACGTTAATGAGTCGGCCGTCTCAGCCGTCAGCGATAGCGACGCGGCCAACAACTACGTCATCGAGAACGCCACAGTAGGTTCCGTTGTGGGTTTGACTGGCCTGGCTACAGACGCAGATGGAACGGATACGGTAACTTACAGCCTTGACAACAATGCGGGCGGTCGATTCGGTATCAACGCCAGCAGCGGTGTGGTTACTGTAGCTGCCGCTATCGATCGCGAAATGGCTGCGAGTTATAACGTCATCGTCCGCGCCACTAGTTCAGATAACTCCACCTCGACTCAAAGCTTTACCATTCAGATAGGTGACGTCGACGAGTTCGACGTCACCGCTCCAACTGACACCGACTCAGCCGCAGACGCAGTCGATGAGAACGTGACGATTGGCACAACGGTTGGCATCACCGCCAATGCGTTTGATCTGGACGCGACGACCAACACGATCACCTATACACTTACCAGCAACCCGGACAACCTTTTCCAGATCGACATCAACACCGGCGTGATCACTACAGCCGCGGCCATCAATCGCGAAGTGCACGGCGCCAGCCGGTCCATCACCCTCCAAGGAGCATCAAGCGATGGGTCGACAGCTACGCAGTCGTTCACTATCACCATCAACGATCTCGACGAGTTCAACGTCACGACTCCGACTGATACCGACAGCGCTACAGACGAAGTTGATGAAAACGTGGCAATTGGTACAGCGGTCGGCATCACCGCCAATGCGTTTGATCTGGACGCGACGACCAACACGATCACCTATACACTTACCAGCAACCCGGACAACCTGTTCCAGATCGACTCCAACACCGGCGTGATCACCACGGCCGCGGCCATCAATCGCGAAGTGCATGGCACCAGCCGGTCCATCACCGTCCAAGCAGCATCAAGCGATGGGTCGACGGCTACTCAGTCGTTCAACATCACCATCAACGACCTGGACGAGTTCAACGTCACCGCACCAACCGACACCGATATCGCAACCGACGAGGTCGATGAAAACGTCGCGATTGGCACCGCGGTCGGCGTCACCGCCAATGCGTTCGATCTGGATGCGACGACCAACGCGATCACCTATACACTTACCAGCAACCCGGACAATCTGTTCCAGATCGACACCAACACTGGTGTGATCACTACGGCCGCGGCCATCAATGGCGAAGTGCATGGCGCCAGCCGCTCGATCACTGTCCAGGCCGCTTCCAGCGACGGCTCGACCGCTACGCAGTCGTTCAACATCACCATCAACGACCTCGACGAGTTCAACGTCACCGCACCAACTGACACCGATATCGCAACCGACGAAGTTGATGAAAACGTCGCGATTGGCACCGCGGTCGGCGTCACCGCCAATGCGTTTGATCTGGATGCGACGACCAACGCGATCACCTATACGCTTACCAGCAACCCGGACAACCTGTTCCAGATCGATACCAACACCGGCGTGATCACCACGGCCGCGACCATCAATCGCGAAGTGCATGGCGCCAGCCGCTCCATCACCGTCCAAGCAGCATCAAGCGACGGCTCGACAGCTACGCAGTCGTTCACTATCACCATCAACGACCTGGACGAGTTCAACGTCACAGCACCAACCGACACCGATATCGCAACCGACGAGGTCGATGAAAACGTCGCGATTGGCACCGCGGTCGGCGTCACCGCCAATGCGTTTGATCTGGACGCGACGACCAACACAATCACCTATACACTTACCAGCAACCCGGACAACCTGTTCCAGATTGACTCCAATACCGGTGTGATCACCACGGCTGTTGCCATCAATCGCGAAGTGCACGGCACCAGCCGGTCCATCACCGTCCAAGGAGCATCAAGCGATGGGTCGACAGCTACGCAGTCGTTCACTATCACCATCAACGATCTCGACGAGTTCAACGTCACGACTCCGACTGATACCGACAGCGCTACAGACGAAGTTGATGAAAACGTGGCAATTGGTACAGCGGTCGGCATCACTGCCAATGCGTTTGATCTGGACGCGACGACCAACACGATCACCTATACACTCACCAGCAACCCGGACAACCTGTTCCAGATCGACTCCAACACCGGCGTGATCACCACGGCTGTTGCCATCAATCGCGAAGTGCACGGCGCCAGCCGGTCCATCACCCTCCAAGCAGCATCAAGCGATGGGTCGACAGCTACGCAGTCGTTCACTATCACCATCAACGATCTCGACGAGTTCAACGTCACGACTCCGACTGATACCGACAGCGCTACAGACGAAGTTGATGAAAACGTGGCAATTGGTACAGCGGTCGGCATCACTGCCAATGCGTTTGATCTGGACGCGACGACCAACGCGATCACCTATACGCTTACCAGCAACCCGGACAACCTGTTCCAGATCGATACCAACACCGGCGTGATCACCACGGCCGCAGCCATCAATCGCGAAGTGCATGGCGCCAGCCGCTCAATCACTGTCCAGGCCGCTTCCAGCGACGGCTCGACCGCTACGCAGTCGTTCAACATCACCATCAACGACCTGGACGAGTTCAACGTCACAGCACCAACCGACACCGATATCGCAACCGACGAAGTTGATGAAAACGTCGCGATTGGCACCGCGGTCGGCGTCACCGCCAATGCGTTTGATCTGGATGCGACGACCAGCACGATCACCTATACGCTTACCAGCAACCCGGACAACCTGTTCCAGATCGATACCAACACCGGCGTGATCACCACGGCCGCGGCCATCAATCGCGAAGTGCATGGTGCCAGCCGCTCCATCACTGTCCAGGCCGCTTCCAGCGACGGCTCGACCGCTACGCAGTCGTTCAACATCACCATCAACGACCTGGACGAGTTCAACGTCACCGCACCAACCGACACCGATATCGCAACCGACGAGGTCGATGAAAACGTCGCGATTGGCACCGCGGTCGGCGTCACCGCCAATGCGTTCGATCTGGATGCGACGACCAGCACGATCACCTATACACTTACCAGCAACCCGGACAATCTGTTCCAGATCGACACCAACACTGGTGTGATCACTACGGCCGCGGCCATCAATCGCGAAGTGCATGGTGCCAGCCGCTCGATCACCGTACAGGCAGCTTCGAGCGACGGGTCGACGGCTACGCAATCGTTCACTATCACCATCAATGATCTCGATGAGTTTAGTGTCACGAATCCGGTCGATATGGATGCGGCTGTGAACGCAGTGTATGAGAATGCGGTCAATGGTACTGCCGTAGGTATAACAGCGTATGCGTATGATCTGGATGCTACCGCCAATACAATAACCTACGCGCTGGACAGCAATGCTGGCGGTCGGTTTGCGATCGACGCCAGCACTGGGCAAGTCACGGTTGCCAACGGCAGCTTGTTGGATTACGAGGCGGCTGTTAGCCATGTGATTACGGTGCGGGCGACTTCCGCAGATGGGTCGATTGCGACGCAGGATTGGTCAATCTTCTTGCTGGATGTCAGCGAAGCGACTGTCTCGCCGATCAGCGATTCCGACTCGGCTGCCAATTTCACGCTTGAGAATGCAGTGATTGGATCCAGCGTAGGACTAACAGCGTTCGCTTTCGATCCCGACGGTACCGATAGTGTTTTCTATTCGTTAGACGACGATGCAGGTGGTCGTTTTGCGATTAACAGTGCATCTGGTTTGGTCACGGTTGCGGGCTATGTTGATCGCGAAGACGCCGCCAGCTACAGCCTTACGATGCGGGCCACCAGTTCTGACGGTTCGTTCACTACGCAAACAACGGTAATCGCGATAGGGGATATCGACGAATTTGATGTGTCAGCGTTGCTTGATAACGATGCCAGCCCCAATACAGTCGCTGAGAACAGTGTGGCTGGTACCAGTGTAGGTATCGATGTTCATGCCAGCGATGCTGATGCCACGCTGAGCAGTGTAACGTTCGCTTTGCTGGATAACGCCGGCGGCCGCTTTGCGATCAATAGTCAGACTGGGTTGGTATCGGTAGCAGCAGGCGCTAGCCTCAATTTTGAAGTCACTAACCAGTTTACAATCTTGATCCAAGCGTCTTCACAGGACGGTTCTGGGGTGCAGCAGAGCTTTACCATTCAGGTCACTAACGTGAACGAGACGCCAACGGCTAGCGATTTCAGCTTCAGTACATCCAATGTACAAAGCTTGAGTGTCAACGCCTCCACCATTCAAGCTGGTATCAGCGATCCTGATGGGGATGGGACGCTCGTTAGTATTGCGCAAGGACCTGGAAATGGTACTGTGGTTATCGCAGTCGACGGGGCCATTGTGTATTCTGCCGCTGCCGGATTTGTGGGGCGGGATTACTTTACGTATCAAGTATCTGATGGCTCGCTCAGTTCGCTGGCAACCATCACAGTCGATGTCACTCTTCCGCCGGCCATAATTGGAGGCGACATGACCGGTGGTAATTCTGGGGCCAGCAGTTCAAACAACACAGGTTCATCCAGCACGGGTTCATCCGGCACCAGCAGCAGTGACGCGAACTCAACGTCCACAACATCCTCTACGCCTTCTAGTGTCAAGGAAGATCCATCCCAGCCGACTACCGGACCCGTGGGAAACATGCAAGGAAGCGAAGCGGCTCGGCAACAAAATAGTCCGCATACCGAGTCTCACGGAATGACCGACAGTCTTGGGGTCAGCGCTCAGGCGGAGGTAGCCAGGAGTCACGATGCAGGCGTCGTACAAGCGGCGCTGAACTTGAGCGGTCTCAGCTGGAGTCCGGTGACCGTCTCGGGGTTCGAAGGCCGTTATCATGATGACGACCAGGCTATGCGTCTAGCTTCGCGTAGATTGGGAGACGGCTTCTTGTTACCGAGCGAAGATATTGTGTCAGCCGACCAAGAGATCAATCAGAACAGTTTTTCGTTTTCCGAACCTGCCAAGTGGACGGTAATTAGCACCGGTGTGGTTGTCTGGGCATTTCGCTTGGGTCACATCATCACCACCTTCGCCTCAACCGCGTCAGCCTGGATTCAGTTCGATCCGCTAATCATTATTCAAAACTCGAATAAAACGGACGAAGATGAAGCCGAAGGCAAGATCTTTGATGTGGACCGGAAACGGTAAGCACGTCGACACATCCAATACGGGAGATTGCAGCCAGTGTCACCGCTATAATGATTGGAGTGTCGTGTGTTAAGAGTTGAACGACAGTGTCCAGGAACCAGTGTGTTGAGTCTCGCTGATGATTGTTTACGGTGGTGCTGGGTCTTAGTGCGGATTTGCACATGAGACGCCTGTCGATGGTGCCCTTGTTGTTTGTCCTGGCTTGCGTGCTCTGTGGCGGGTATGGAGCGTTACATAATCAACTCTCCTATTCGCTGTCGCCCGAGTACTTCACTAAGCTCAAGTTTGCTCAGTTCGGAATTGATCCGTCTTTACCCAGTCGATTGGGCGTAGCCGTGGTCGGTTGGCAGGCATCTTGGTGGATGGGCATTGCCATCGGCATGTTTTTAATTCCCTTTGGCCTGATTGTTCGCGACACGCAGCAATTCGTCCTCACAACCCTGCGCGCTTTTGTTGTCGTGCTCCTGACGACGGTCCTGTTTGGGCTCGTGGGACTAGGCGCATCGTTTATGTTGATTTCGACCATTGGAACCGAGGAATTGTGGGTTCGAGGTCAGAGGATTGGCGATCCAGCAGCTTTTCTGCGCGCGGGCGCCATGCATAATTGCAGTTATGCCGGAGCCACGATCGGAGTTTTCGCAGGTATGCTGAGCATCTTGCGTAGATTTTTGCTGCTGGAGACCGGTTCGGCTAGTCTGCTAGGCGTGGGCCGCAGCGCAAGTTTACCGTCCCGCGAAGTTCCGCGAAGTTCCGCGATGTGAATGATGACGCGGCTGTTTGCCGCGCTGGATTTATCTAAGGGGTGAAAGGGGCGGGTCATGAAAAAGCTTTTGGCCATGTCGCTGTTCTTGCCCGCCACTGCGCTGATCGTCCTGGCGATTTTTGGATTCTACTGCGTCTACCAAATGGCTCATCTTTCAGGGACAGGTACTTTCATGGGAGCCTCAATGGTTCCTATACTCCTGTACGGTGCATTCGGAGGCCAAGCCAACCTGGACCTGGCCGGTGTAGCGAGCGTGCTCGAGAATCGCTCATTATTAGCTGCCGCGCTTGGTGGCGTACTGATTGGGCTGGCATGGATTTCGATTCAACGCGCAAGTGCCCCGTCGGCTCGCGACGAAGATTGAGGTCATTCCCATCACAGTTGCCCAAGGGCATTGCGTTCTTAACTTAGCTTTTATCGACAAGAAGTGGTGTATGTCCAAGCAGCCAGGTGTCTCCTTGGTAGAGTTATTGGTCGTACTAGGCATCATCGGCGTCGTGCTGGCTTTGCTGGTTCCAGCAGTTCAGTCAGTACGCGAACGTGCGCGGGAAACGGTATGCAAGAACAATATTCATCAATTGAACCTGGCAGTGGCTAATTTTCTGGAGACCACCAAGAAGCGCCCACGCATGTACCGACCTGGTAAGGTTGGTGGATGGATCGTAGACATTTTGCCATTCGTCGAACAACAAAATCTGCATGCAACTGTTTCCGTTGGTTCCGACTTGAGCGACACTGGGCGGGAACTTTTTACTCCACCGGCGATTTTCCGTTGCCCAAGATCGACGGCCCTAGAGTCTACCGACCCGGACAATATCTCACGTGGACACTATACGTTAGTTACATTCAACAGATCGAAAGATATAGCTGGTATCGCTGATTCTCCGATTGATCAGGCAGTACCTTGGCTTGCGGGTCCCGAATTGGAACACAAGACCATTTTCAGCAGAAAGGGGCCGCACCATGGTGGCTTTTTCTATTCGCAAGGATTCCAACAAGGCATAGGCTTGATGATTGACGGACAAGATATTCGCTGAACACGATGAACCCCTATGAGTCACCACATGCCGATTTGAAATCGCTCGACTGCCCTCACATACCGCGCGAGACGGCGCAGCGCGATATTCGACGTTTGCTGTTGATTCTTGCGGGGCCAGCCATATTCAACCTCGTCCACTTCAATGCTCGCGTAGGTATGAGCGGGTTGCCCGCGGATATCGTGATCGTTTTTCAGATCCTCAATGGATTGGCACTGATCGGAGGCTTGCTAGCCATTTGGTACTGGGGGTTGGTACTGTGCGAGAGCGTTGTACGCGTGATCCACGCAATGTTAGGACGACGTGCTCCGCTCCAGCGCTGGCAACACAATTTGTATCGGAGTTTAGAACGCGCGCTACCTCAGGCATGTATTGGGGCGATGCTGTGGATAGTTTGGACAATTGCATTCTACCAGTGGCGAGTCGACTTCATGATCTTGTCTTTACCCATTGGAGCCTTGGGGCATTTGGTGGCAGCCACGGTCTATGTACCAATGATTTTTCGCTGGTATAAAATGGAACGCGAAGCGGCACATCGTTGATACGGGACTCATCATAGTGATTGGTTCATGAACCATCTTGAAATTACACGAGCTGATTTAAGTGATTTCCAGCATCAACTGCATGTCGTCGCTATGCTCGACGAATATGCTGCGGATCCGATGGGAGATGCGCAGCCGCTTTCTAGTTTCGCCAGGCAGAACTTAATCGCCGGACTGCAGTCGCATCCCACGACCCTCATCTTCCTGGCTCTAGTTCGGGGCCAGGCATGTGGTATCGCCGTGTGTTTTCGAGGCTTTTCCACCTTCGCTGCTCGACCGCTAATTAATATTAGCGACTATTATGTAGTGCCCAAGTTTCGCGGCTGCGGTATTGGACGAGAGTTGTTTGACGCGGTCGCTTCACATGCCAGGGCCACCGGTTGTTGCCGGATAACTCTGGAAGTCCAACAAAGCAACGTGCAAGCTCGGGCGATTTACGAGCGGTTCGGGTTTAGGCAAGCTGTCTATCCCGCGGATGCCGCAGGCGGCGGATCGCTTTATATGACTATGCCCATCGATTGAAATTGCTCATGATTCGGACACAATGACAAAAGTTTTTTGCACAAGATTCGCGAGTAGCTTTCTATCGTGAGCAACCTCGCCGTCGGTTTCCCCCGCGCGAGCGTGGTTGTTACAGGGAGTTGTAACGGTGGAAAGTACTGCTCACAGTCCAACTGCACTTGAAGAAGTTTCCAGACGACCAAGTGGACCTTCTATGTCCATGCGCGTGACGGTCGTGGTGCATGGAGTGCTGCTGCCTTCGATTCTGCTAGGCATGTCGCTTAATGGCCTTACGCCGGTGCCCGACCAACCTTGGCAGTCGGGGCGCGTGCAAGATTACGTGGCATTGTTGTTGATGCCCAGAAACTGGTTGGTCTTCGCCGTGGGGATAGTCTATGCCATGACCTGTGTGACCACCTGGGCGATCGCCCCGCGAACTGGTGAAAAACTCTTGATTCGAGTTGGCGTGTACACCGGCGTGGTGTTGTCTATTCAGTACTTTGTATGGCTACTGATCATTTATCATTTTGCCATGTTGTTAATGACGGTGATCGTATGGCCCGCATGGCGTTTCGCTTTGTGGATCGCCAGCCCTTTTTTTCGCTTGCGGCGTCAGTTCCATATTTGGCATGTATTGCTTTTGATGACCATTGTAGCCACTGTCGTCGTCGTGGTCCGGTTGTTTGGTAGCCCTATATTGGAATCGCTATTTGGGTTGACGATTCCAATCATGCTGGCCACTCCGGGCATGAACGTAATTGCGTATGTATACGCTGCCGTCAAAATCTCTCGCACTCCATCACCCGACGCCAATCCTCGGATGTTCAGCTGGCTGGCGATATTGATCGGTTGGCTAGGACTTTGGATTGCAGGCTTACGTTATTCCATATTGATGATGCTGGACGACTACACCAAGCTACCCACGACCGATCCCAATTGTTACCTGGCCAACGCAGCAGCTTACGCGCATCCTATTTTGACGGGTGCCCGTGAGCGCGGCCAAATCACGATGTGCATCCGTCGCTTGAAGTTCTGTGAATTAGTATTGCGAGCCGCGGCGCCGCGTATCCATTATCAGATTCGTTCGCGCTATGATCATTATTGCCCACCGTTGGCAGAGTACTGTCGACGTCGAACTGGACTGGCAACTTTGACATGCTTGGCGCTCAAGCCAATCGAGATGCTGGCAGAATTGTTGCGATGGCTGTTGAGAATTGATCGAAGTGCAATGGAAAGCATTTATGGTCACCTCCCAGTCTGCTGTAGCCGATCTCGCCAGAGATTGGAAGTAGATTGGTGACACGTCCAACTGGTAAGTTGTGCAATTGCATGGCATTAGAGGTTCTGGGTGGCACTGGCCATGCGCAGCATTGCCAGTGCCACCCTATGGCCTTATGTAACCTGTAGCCGAAGTCGCCAGACTTTGGACGCGCCACCGATCAATTTCCAATCTCTGGCGAGATCGGCTACATGCAGTTCTGGGTGGCACTGGCTATGCGCAGCATTGCCAGTGCTCAAAACGAAGCGTTTGATATTCGCTCTTTCGGTTGCTTAGACCAAGGCTAAGCCGTAGGCGTTAGCCGGCGTTAGCCTCGTTTGCTGAACTGGTGAGCATCCAGCGGTGGTTCATTCACAAAAGACCAATTCGGGTCACAGTAGTGTCCTGCAGAGGTGCGAGCACAACTTCGCTCACATTGGCTGCTCAAGCTGGCTGGCCAAGCGCACCACTTCGTTCCATGCACTGGCAATGCTGCGCACAGCCAGTGCCACCCCAAGGTTATCGTGAAGCGTCCAAAGTCTGGCGACTTCGGCTACTGTGACAGCGCTACTTGGCCGCAGCTTGAAAGGCGGCGCGGACTGGTGAGGCGTCGGCGTTCGGGAAGTTGGCGCGTTGGACCATCAAGATGTAGGCACGCTTGCGAACGGGATCGATCCAAGCTTGCGTGCCGTATGCTCCGCCGTGTCCGTAGCTGCCTGCCGAGAGATGTTCGGTAACGCCCTGCGGTTCACGAATGATACAGCAACCCACGCCCCAACCGTTGCCCGGCGTAAACCCAGTCTTCAGTTCACCGCTGTGTACGGAGGAAAATCGTTTGACGGTCTCCGGCTTGAGCAGTCGCTGGCCTTTGAATGAGCCATCACCCAATAACATTTGGCAAAACTTGGCATAGTCACCGGCTGTTGAAAACAATCCACCGTTAGCCAAGGGGACGCGATCGGTGGTAGTGGGCGACTTGCCGCCCAAAATAATGTTGGCCGCTACTTCCAACTCACCCGCGTCGGTTCGGCGGTATGATGTGGCTAGTCGCGGCAGTTGTTCTTCGGTCAGGTAGAAAGTCGTGTCGATCATTCCCAGTGGCGCAAAGATGCGCTCGCTGATGAACTCCGGAAACGACTTGCCAGATACGACTTCAACGACGCGAGCAGCGGTATTGATGGCTGTTTGCGAGTACTGCCATTTGGAACCAGCCGGAAACTGTACCGGTTTCTTGGCAACGATCGCGGTTAATTCCGCGAGAGTCTTTAACGGTCCTGCCTCTCGACCGTTAAGTTCGCTCAGGCCAGCCGAATGCGTCAGCAGTTGTTTGAGCGTCACCTCGACGCTCTGACCATCGGCGTTCTTCAGTTCCTTGAACTCCGGCAAGAACTTGGCGACCGAATCGTCCAAGTTTAGCTTGCCTTCCTCTTCGAGCATCATAACGGCGACGCCCGTAATGGGCTTGGTCATGGAGGCAATCCAGAAAATACTGTCGGGTTTCATCGCCAATTTGCTAGCAATGTCCTGATGGCCAACGAAGGAAGTATCCAACACGGCGTCTGGCGTCACAACGATCGTGACCGCGCCGGCGATCTCTTTTGAGTCGACGAATGCTTGCATTGCCTGAGTGATAGCAGAATGCGTTGCGTCGGATGTGGCAGCTGCGGCTTCCTGTGCACGGATAGTATTGAGTTGAAGGGGCGACAGTAAGGCAGTTGAGGTGATCAGGGTCGCCAGTAGGTGGTGCTTAAGTGCGCGCAGCATGATCTAGTGCTTTCTGTGGGAGGCGTGGGGCGAGGCGTCAGCATAACCGACTGGCGCGCCTGGAATCATTGGTCTATCCAGGCGCTTATTGTAAATTCTGGCGAGGTTTCGCCAAAAGCGTTGGAGACGTTTCAGTGAAACTGTAGGGGCGTCGATAACCATAGTAGCGTGCAATTGCTGAGGGGCTTAATTTGCACGCGAACGCCAATGATAGCGTCCGACCGCAATCGTTGGCGTTTTTTTTTTGTTACCACAGTTTTGGGCTTCCATTGTCGATATACTTAGTACCACCGCCAAGCGGTGCCCCTCCCGATGGGCGGTGAATCGATAGGGCCGTTTGCGCAGTTAAGCCCCGTGCAAACGGCCCTTATTTTTTTCTACGCAGCCAATCTGGCTCAGCCGTAGCCACCGTTGCCAGACGGTGGACGCGTTACCCCGACAGCCTCGAAGTCATTGCCAACAAAATGCTTGATGTCCACCGCTTGGCAGCGTTGGCTACGAACTCAAATTCAGACGCCCTTAGGAACATGATCTAGAAATCGCTGTAGTCCATCTGTGAACTGCTCAATCCAGCCCGACTTCAGCGAACGCGCCAGCCCGTCAGTGACTCGACCAAACAAACAATCCGAAACTTTGATCTCGGTCAGTTCGCTCTCGAGCGAGTTCAGCTCGAGCGATAACAGGGTCGAAGCTGCGCCGCCATATTTAACGCTGCAATGACCGGCCAGTTCGAGTGAATTGTTGGGCGTGATCGAAATCACCGTATACCACAGCAACTCGGTTCCCGCGGAACATTCAAACAAGCGGCCACCCGCTCTGGGTTCGAAGTGAATCGTAGAAGCTTCGCCGAGCATACGAAAGCTTGGCAACCACCATTGATCCACCTGTTCGGTTAAGGCCTGCCACGTGCGCTCCCGTGAGGCCGCGATCTCTACGTCAAACTCATAATGCGCATAGCGAGCTTCGGACCAGGCCACGCCTTCTGTCATGATCCACCTCCTTCGACACCAAAACACTCAAAATAGTAT
The DNA here is from genome assembly GCF_056494185.1 of Rania fehmarnensis. Lineage (NCBI taxonomy): Bacteria > Pseudomonadati > Planctomycetota > Planctomycetia > Pirellulales > Pirellulaceae > Rania > Rania fehmarnensis. The sequence goes on along the minus strand of NZ_CM151398.1, from coordinate 4,560,008 downwards.
TAAGAAATGGTAACATATTTGCCTGTCGGATTCCAGGCGAGCCCTTGCGCGTTCCCGGGAGGGCGAAGGTCCTCCTGAGCCCAACACCGCAAAGAACCACGGACAAAGTCCCGGAGCCCCTCTCGGCTGGCACCATCCACCGCGGGTCCTGCCACCACCACGTACCCCCGGAACTATGTCCGTAATCCCAGGCGGTGTTTGGCTCAGCAGGCGCATTCGCCCTCCCCTGCGTTGGCCTCGAAAGGACGAAAAGGCAGAGTCTGTGCACGAGGTTTGGAGCAAGATACAATAAAGCCTTCGCACAGCCCCTCTGTCGAATTCTTCTTAGGACACAGCATGAGTCAAACCGTTAGCAATCCGGTGGCGCGTTTGAATGATGATGATGTGCAAGCCATCGATCGACTCAGGGATGCCTATCAACGGCTGACTCAAGAACTTGGACGCGTTATTGTTGGTCAACGCGAAGTTATAGAACAGTTGGCTATATGCTTATTCGCCCGACGCCATGCGCTGTTGATGGGTGTGCCGGGACTGGCTAAGACATTGCTGGTTAGCAAGTTGGCGGAAACTTTATCACTGAAGTTTAGTCGTATACAATTCACGCCCGACTTGATGCCTATGGATATAACAGGCACCGATATCTTGCAGGAAAATGATATTGGTCGGCGCGAGTTTCAGTTTGCCCACGGGCCTGTCTTTGCCAACATCATTCTGGCTGATGAAATCAATCGCGCTCCACCTAAGACGCAAGCCGCCATGTTGGAAGCCATGCAGGAACAGCGAGTAACGGTACTCGGTAAGTCCTTTAAACTGGAAGCGCCTTTTATGGTCTTGGCAACGCAAAATCCAGTTGAGCAGGAAGGTACTTATCCCTTACCCGAAGCGCAGCTCGATCGCTTTATGTCGCTGATAGAACTGGATTATCCCAGCGAAGCTGAAGAGATTCAGATTGCGCGAACCACTACCGGTGATGACCTGCACGAGCTGAACGCACTGATGACGGCCGAGCAGATCATTGATCATCAAAACCTCGTTCGCCGCGTGCCGGTACCGGATCATATCTATGAGTATGCGGCGCGACTGGTACGCAAGACGCGACCTAGCGGCAGTACGACACCTGAGTGGCTCAAGCCACTGGTGGCCTGGGGAGCCGGGCCACGCGCGGTACAGAATCTCATTCTTGGTGCCAAAGCGCGGGCCGCTTTGCAAGGTAGCTATATGGTCCGCATCGAAGATATCAAACATGTCGCTGCGCCAGTCTTGACGCACCGTATCATTACAACTTTCGCGGCGCAAGCCGAACAGGTTACGGCCAAGGACATCATCAAGCGGCTGATCAGCGAATACGCAGATGCATAATGAACGTCCGCCACGCAGCTTTCTCGATCCTAAAGTAGTCGCACGCTTGAGCGCCCTGCCGCTAGCGGCGCGTCGAGCCATGCTGGGCAATGTCTCGGGCCGGCATGCCAGCCCGCATCGCGGCGCGAGTGTCGAGTTTGCCGAGTATCGCAAGTATGTTCCAGGCGACGATCTGCGGCGTTTGGATTGGCGGGTCTATGGCCGAACCGATCGCTTCTATGTAAAAGAGTTCGAAGCGGATACGAACTTGCGCATGGTGCTGGTCGTCGATACCAGTGGCTCGATGGATTTTGGCTCAGTAGGCACAACCAAGCTCGAGTATGCGCAGCGTATCGCAGCCACGCTGGGCTACCTGGGTATTCAACAAGGCGACGCGGTCGGACTGGCATGTGTGGCTGAGCGCATCGTCCATAACATACCGCCCAAACGCAATCCTGCGCATTTGACGACGCTGTTCGATACGCTGGAAAAAACGACGGCTCGCGGCGATACACAGCTTGCCAAGATCTTGCACGAACTGGCCGAAACCGTGCGTCAGCGCGCGCTGATCATCATTTTATCAGACTTATTTATAGACCCGGTGATTCTGCGCGATTGCTTTGAGCATCTGCGGTTTCGCAAGCATGATGTTTCCGCGTTTCATCTGCTTGATCCAGAAGAGCTTAATTTTGCCTTCCAGCGTCCCACCCGTTTTCTCGACATGGAAGGCGGAACGGCCCTCTTTGCTGAGCCCACTGAAATCGCTGGTCGCTATCACGATGCACTAAAGAACTACTTAACGATTCTCAAGAAGATTGTCTTGGAGACGTCGGTCGACTACCGGCGTATCTCGATCCAGCGTCCTTATGAACTCGAGTTGTCGGATTTTCTGGTTGAGCGAGCTAGGGGGCGGACGGCGCGATGAGTTTCCTACAACCTTGGATGTTATGGGCCATTCCGCTAGTCGCGCTGCCGATCATTATTCACTTGCTCAATCAATGGCGATATCAGACCAAGCGTTGGGGCGCCATGATGTTCTTGCTGGCTGCCAACCGCATGAACCGCGGTTACGCGCGGCTGCGGCAATGGTTGATCTTGGCCATGCGCACGTTGGCGGTAGCCGGTTTAATCTTGGCCGTCAGTCGACCGCTGGCCAGCGGCTTTTTCGGCCTGGTCGGTGGTAGCAAAACCGATACGACTTTGATCTTGCTCGATCGATCGCCCAGCATGCAAGAGCAAGGTAGCTCGGGACCATCGAAACTGGAAACCGGTCGTCAACAACTCACGCAAGCTCTGCAGACATTGGGCGGATCCCAATGGGTTTTGATCGACAGCCATCAAACCGAGCCGCAAACCTTTGCTTCGCTCGAAACCTTGGTCGATTCGCCAAGCATGCGCGGTTCCAGTGCAACAGCGGATCAATCGCAGATGCTGCAAGCAGTAGTTGACTACTTGAATTCGAATAAACCTGGACCAACTGATGTATGGATCTGTTCGGATCTGCGAAGTTCGGATTGGCAACCCGATAGCAGCCACTGGAATGTTGTGCGCGAAGCCCTGCTGAGCTTTCCGCAGTCCGTGCGTATCCATTTGTTGGCGTATCCCCAAGTATCGGCGAACAATTTATCGATTCGTGTCTCAGAAGTGCATCGTGAATCAAGCGCCGCAGGTGAGACCGTCGCAATTTCGATGAAAGTTTCGCAAGCTGTGGCCGATGCAGAGTCTGCGTCCAAGCGCGCGGTTCCCATTCAAATTGAAATCGATGGCGCTCGCAGTGAATTAACCGTCGAGCTCACTGGTCGCGAAGTCGAAATTCGCAATCATCGCGTGCCCGTCTCTCCTCAACAACAGAAGGGTTGGGGCAAAGTCTCGTTGCCCGCCGATCAAAACGCCGCGGATAACGATTTCTATTTTGTGTACAACCAAGACGACGTTCGCAAGATTGTGCTCGTTACTGACGACCGCGAAGCGACCCGCCCTCTAGAGATCGCCGCCTCGATAGCCCCGGATGGATCGACTACAGCCAAGGTGGATGTCATTGAACCGGACCAGCTGCAGTCACTGGCGCTGGACGATGCTGCCCTCGTGATTTGGCAAACGCCTTTGCCGCAATCCGAGTTGGCAGCGGCGCTGATGGAGTATGTGGGCCGAGGTGGTCAAGTCTTGTTCTTTCCACCGACCGAAGTCACCAGTGGCCTCGGAGGCAGCGATACTCAGTTTCAAGGCGTGCGCTGGAGCGGCTGGACCTCTGCCTCAGAACCCAGTAGCCGAACTCGCCAGAGTTTGGAAGATCCAACCAACACCGACCCCAGTAGCCGAACTCGCCAGAGTTTGGAAGAACCAACCAACACCGACGCCGGTAGCCGAACTCGCCAGAGTTTGGAAGAACCAACTCCAGACGCTGAAGCCGCGCAGCGCAGTGCCTTGGTTGAAAACTGGCGCGGTGATCAAGATTTGTTGGCAGTTACACGCAGTGGCGGTGGCTTGCCAGTTGGACAACTCGAGATCCGCAGTTTTGCAACGCTCGAAGGCGAATACTCCCAGTTGGCTACGCTCAGCGGCGGCAAGCCGCTGCTGGCTCGAGTGCCGACAACGAAAGGTGGAGTCTATTTCTGCTGCGTGTCACCAGTCAGCGATTCTTCGTCTTTGGCCAGTAACGGCATAGTGCTATACGCCGTTATTCAACGCGCGATCGAACAAGGGTTGCTGGCACTGGGCAATGCCACTCAGCGCGTAGCCGGCAAGATCGAACAACGATCAGAGAACTGGCGACTACTGGCCACCAGCAATAACAAAGATGCCCCGCTATCGAGCGAATATGCGTATGTGGCCGGCGTTTATGAGGATGAAGGTCGCTTGTTCGCCGTCAATCGCTCGATCATCGAAGATCAACGCGAAATCGTCGAAGACGAACAATTGGAACGCATATTTGCTGGCCTGGATTTTTCGCGTGTCGATGACCAGGCGGGCAGCCTGGCGGGCATCGTCAGTGAAATTTGGCGATTCTTTCTGCTCGCCATGATCGTTGCCTTGCTGGCCGAAGCAGCCCTGTGTATGCCACGCAAGACAGTTGGCTCTGCACCAAATAACTCTGTACCAACCAGCGTACCGAGTAGCCTGACGAACTTTGCTGGACGGACTTCTTAATAATTCATTTGTAGCTTTCGTAACCACCTTCCACATGACGCATAGTTTGACCTTTCAATGGACAACCTTCACTCTGCTGCTATCGCTGCTCAGCATAGCGGTTGTGTGCGTCATTAGTTGGATTGCCTGGCGGCGTAGCGGGTATCGCAAATCGGTACTTGGTCTTGAGTCCTTGCGTATTGCGATCGTCCTGTTTGCGGTGGCACTGCTAAATCAGCCTGAATCGGTCGCTAAATTCTTGCCGACTCAACAACCGGCGATTGTCATCTTGGGTGATCAGTCCAAGAGCATGACCACCCGCGATGTGGGACTGCTGCAAGACAGTCAAGCCAGGCAGAGTCGCTCCGAGGCGATCTCGCAGCTCATGCAAGAAAACACCTGGCAATCGCTGGCTGAAGAAGTCAAGGTTGTCATTCGCCCCTTTGCAGTCAACGAGGATAGCAGTGATCTCCACGCGGCTCTTAATCAAGCCCGCGAAGAACATCCCAACCTGCGAGCCGTCGTGTTAGCTTCCGATGGCGATTGGAATGGTGGTCTGCCACCGGTCGAAGCTGCCATGCGCTTTCGCTTGGAACAAATTCCAATCTTTACGGTACCGGTTGGCAGCCAGTCTCGCTTGCCCGATGTTGAACTGCTGAGTTTTGATGTGCCGACCTTCGGCATAGTCAACAAGAGCGTTCGCATTCCGTTTACAGTCGAAAGTTCGTTGCCCCGCGATCACCTGGCCCAGGTGGTGCTGACCAGTTCCGATGGAACCAGGCTGACTCACGAAGTGAAAGTTGCTGCGATGGGACGTACGAGCGACACACTGCTCTGGAAGCCCGAAAAAGTGGGTGACTTTACTTTGTCACTTCAGATACCGACGCATCCGGAAGAAAGTCTAACGGATAACAATGCGCGCACCTCGCCTATCGCCGTGCGTGAAGAAAAGCTGCGCGTGTTGGTAATCGAATCGGTGCCGCGTTGGGAGTATCGCTACCTTCGCAACGCCTTGTCGCGCGATCCTGGGGTCGAAGTATCATGCTTGTTGTTTCATCCACAACTCAGCAAAGTTGGCGGCGGAAATCGTGATTACATCCAAGCCTTCCCGCAGGCGCTCGAAGAGCTGTCGCAGTTTGATGTAATCTTCTTGGGTGATGTCGGCATTGGACCTAAGCAACTTACGGAAGAACAATGTCGGCTGCTGAAAGGTTTGGTAGAACAGCAGGCGAGTGGTCTAGTCTTTCTACCGGGCTCGCAAGGCAACTGGCAAACTCTGCTCGATTCGCCGCTGGAGCCACTGCTGCCGGTAACCATGGACTTGGCTCAACCGACTGGTTGGGGTTCGCGCACTCCCAACCATTTCGGTTTGACGGAACTTGGGCGGCGCAGTCTGCTGACAAAGTTGGCGGACACCCAGGATGAGAACATGGAGGTGTGGGAAAATCTGCCTGGATTCCAATGGCATGCTCCCGTAGTTCGCGCCAAAGCTGGCACAGATGTTCTATGCGTGCATCAAGAATCTGCCAATGAGTACGGACGGATTCCTTTGCTGGTAACACGGACCTACGGAGCGGGCAAGGTACTCTTCATGGGCACCGACGGCGCATGGCGTTGGCGGCGTGGAGTCGAAGATCTCTACCACTATCGTTTCTGGGGACAAGTCGTGCGCTGGATGGCTTATCAGCGCAACATGGCCAAAGGCGAATCGATGCGTTTCTATTTCTCGCCCGAGCAGCCACAAGTTCGTCAGACAATATCGCTCAGCGTCAATGCTATGGAGAAGAGCGGCGAACCGCTGAGTCGTGGAGAGGTTGTGGCTCGTATTGCTGCACCATCAGGCCGCATTGAAACCGTCACGCTCGTTCACCGCAACGACGAATGGGGAGCCTTTGCCGGTACGTTTCGTCCGACTGAACCCGGCCAACACCAGGTCTTGCTCAGTTGCAAAGAGAACGGATCGCAGTTGGAGTCACGGATTTTTGTACAAGGGGCGACGATGGAGCAGATAGGTAAACCAGCGCGTCCTGAAGTTATGGATGAAATTGCCCGCGTGTCGCGAGCCATGAGCATCAAAAACGCTGATTCGCAGGCAATTCTGCGTGCTATCAAAGATTTACCGGGCGTCGAGCCCAAAATTCGACGTGTTCAACTCTGGAGTCACCCGCTGGTAGCCGTTACGCTAATAGCAATGTTAGGTACATTTTGGGTTCTACGCAAAGTCATCGGTCTAATCTAAACCACAGGCGTTAGCCTCGGTTGCCCAGCGTTTGACACTGCTAACGAGTTTTGGATTGTCGATTCATTGACATTCGTATGAAGGAGTAGGTGCGATGAGTGCTGTCCCGAATCGCCACAGGCTGAATGTTCCTGAATCGCTGAAGCAACAACTCTTAGATTTTCAGCGGCGCGTGTGGTCGACGCAGATGCTGGCATCGGCTGCTTTCGCCATCGCGGGAGTGCTGACAGCGTTTCTGGTTGTGTACGCCCTGGATCGATTCTGGGATACGCCCAAAATCATTCGCCTGGCTATCTTCTGCGGAACCTTAGCTGCATGGATCGCCATTCCCTGGGCGCTATATCGCTGGGTGTGGTGTCATCGACGACTTGATCAGTTGGCACGCTTGTTGCGAGTGCGCGAATCGATCGGCGACCAACTGTTGAGCGTTATAGAACTCGCGGACAACGATGCCGAGCAAGCTCGATCGCGTTCGCTATGCGCGGCTGCCATCGAGCAAGTGGCCGAGGCCGCTCGGCAACGCAACTTGAATCTGGCTGCTCCGCGCTCGCGTGCGCGATTGTGGACAGCAGCGGTTGTTGTTAGCTGTGTCAGCGCTGTAGTGTTGGCCTTCATAACACCCGAAGCGACTCAGAACGCTTGGACTCGTTTGTCAGCCCCGTGGCGTGATACGCCGCGCTACACCTTCACGTCCATCGAACCTCTACGCGAGCTGCACGTTGTGCCGCACGGCGAGAGCTGGCCGATGCAGGTTCGGCTCGACCAGGCGAGCCGCTGGACTCCTACCACGGCGAAACTGGAAATCGCCGGTCAAGCAACGATCGAGGCCCAGCTAAATAGCGAGCGTCAATATAAGTTTGAATTGCCACCGCAGATGGAGCCTGTCCAAGCGCGGGTGCTGGTTGGCGACTATGCGCAAACGTTTCGTATTGAACCCAAACTACGACCTGAGTTGGTGGCGGCCAACGCTCAGGTGAAACTGCCGGACTATTTGCAACTGCCCGAAGAGATTCGTCGCGACATCCGCGGGGGAACATTGAGTGCAGTTGATGGTAGCGTGGCGCGTGTCGCAGCCGAAGCTTCTCGTGCTTTGGAGGACGCAGCCATTAACGCAGTTCCAGTTCCAGTTCAGGATGCATCTTTTCAATCCGAAACAATTGCGATCGCCGAACCGGCTAGCGCGATGCAGTTGACTTGGCGCGATAAGGATGGATTGTCTGGTCGCGAGCCATTCGACCTATTGCTCCGCTCGGTTCAAGATGAACGACCATCGGTTGCTTCCCAAGAATTGCCGCGTCAAGCTGTGTTGTTGGAAACAGAGCAGGTGAACTTTACGGCTTTGGCCGCAGATGACTTCGGTGTCAAACGCGTCGGTATTGTATGGCGTGGGCTCGATACCAGGTTGGCCAACCCGGCTGAGGGCGAGAAACTGCTGTCGTTGGGTGGACCCGACAAGAGTTCATTGCAATGCGCGGCCACGTTTTCGGCTAAAGCCTTAGGTATCGAAGCTCAGCCGATTGAAGTGCGCTTGTGGACCGAGGATTACTTGCCCGATCGCCAACGTGTTTACTCGCCACCGCACATCTTCTATGTCCTCACCGCCGACGAACATGCGATCTGGATTACCGATCAACTGAGCAAATGGCACCGAGCTTCGCTGGATGTTCGCGATCGCGAAATGCAATTGCATGAAACCAATAAGCGCCTGCGGGAGATGAGCCCCGAAGAACTGGCCGATGAAGAACTGCGCAAACAACTGCGAGCTCAATCGGCTGCCGAAGCCAGCAACGGTCGAAAGCTGTCAACGCTAACCAAGCTGGGCGAGCAGTTGTTGCGTCAAGCCTCACGCAATCCTGAAATTGGTGTAGGCCACCTGGATCGTTGGGCCGAGATGCAACAAGTTCTCAATGATATCTCGGCCAATCGCATGCCCAGTGTCTCGGACCTGTTGGGCAAAGCGTCGGCAGATAGCAAGTTGGCCCGCGCCGGTAGCGGTGAATCGAAGCCCAGTGGTCGTAGCGTCGGCCAGAAGCGCGGTGCCGCTGGCGGTGCAGGCAAACCACCTGAGAAGGTTGCCAATATCAACAAGGCTCCGCTGCCTACAATCAGCGATACCGAGTCCTCGTTACAACCTCCAGATAACAAGGCCAATGAAGGCGAGGCGCCTAAGAAGAAGAATGGTGGCAGCCGATTGACCTTGCCCAAGACAACCCTGGCCGGGCCAGCCAAGCCTGGCGACAAACAAGATGAACCCGAAGAAGCGGCCACGGAAGAGGACTCTTCCAATATGGACAAGGCCCTCTATGAGCAAGAGGATCTGTTGGCCGAGTTCGATAAGATCGCCGAAGAAATGAACACGATTTTGGCTAACCTGGAAGGCAGTACATTGGTCAAACGTTTGAAGGCCGCTTCACGCCAGCAGAACCAGGTGGCTGAGCGCATCAGCGACCGTATCGATGCCATGTTTGGCAAAGATTCAGCTACTGGCGAAGCGGCTGAGATACTGCAAAACGTTTCCGACGTTGAACAAGCCAGCAGTCAGAAAGTCGCCTACATCATGGACGACCTGCAAAGCTACTTTGAACGTCGTCGGATGAATCAGTTCAAACTGGTATTGGATGACATGCGGCAGTCGGATGTCACCAACTCCTTGCGGCAAATGGCCGACGATGTTCATAGCCAGCAAGGCATGACCATCGCGCAGGCTGAATACTGGGCAGACAACTTGGATCGTTGGGCTGAAGACCTGGTTGATCCCGCCTGCAGCGGAAGTTGCCCTGGCTGTAAGACCTCCGACGCCTTGCCGCCTTCGGTGATCTTGGAAGTACTTCGCATTCTCGAAGGCGAAGTAAACCTCCGCGAAGCCACGCGCGTCGCGGAGCAAGCTAAAGCGGGAGTCAGCCCGGAGCAACACAGCCAAGAAGGTTCCCGGTTGAGTGAGACGCAAGGCGAACTGTCCGAACGCACGACCAAAGTGGTCACTACCATACAAGAACTACCCGATGGCGACAAACGTTTCGGTAAAGAGATCAAACTTCTCAGCGACGTCTCGCAGGTGATGGATCAATCAACGCTCACGTTGGCTAAGCCGGAGACCGGTCCAGAAGCCATCGCTATTGAAACCGAAGCCATCGAGTTGTTACTTCAATGTAAAAGGATCAATCCCAAAGGTGGTGGCGGCGGCGGCACCAGCCCTGGCGGTGGCGGAACTGGTACCACCCAAGATTCCGCCTTGGCCCTGCTGGGAACTGGCGTAAACAAAAACGAGAAACGCGAAATGCGCGAAGTCTCACAAGCCACCGGTGAAACGGGACGTGTGCTACCAGAAGAATTTCGAGCTGGACTGGATCAATACTTCAATCGGCTCGAAGCCAGCACCGGTCAATAATCTCCAAATCAAATTAACTAACAAGCAGCATGTTAACTCGTCGCCTCACGTCATTCGCCAGTTCATTCTTTCTGACCATCTTGGGCCTCGGTCTGGCGGCCACGCAATGTCCGCTGCCAATCGCTTGGGGACAGCAAGCGGAGGAAGATCCGGTTCGCGCAGCCAACAACAAAATGTTGGAGCGCGTTCGGGACACCGAAATTGCCTTTCTGAAAAGAGCTTGCTCACTTACCGATGAACAGGTGAACGAGGTTTCCGGCTTAGGTGTGGATCTCACGGCCGATGCACTTAAAACGAACCGTCGCCAGGCCCGCAATCAAGTTATGGCAATCCAGGTTCAGGGTGGACCTGCTATGGGCAACCTGAGTCGTTCGACCGTTGAAAGATTCAAAAGCAAGTTGCAAGAAAAATACAAAGTAGTTCTGACGCCCGAGCAGCAAAAAGTGTACGAAGCCGAATTGACTGATCGAAAGGAGTTCGTCAAGCGGGCCAACGGCGAATGTCTGGTCGTCATACTCGATCAACGCGTCATGCTCGAGCCCGATCAAGTGGAGCCGTTGAAGGCAGCCTTGGCTGGCTGGGAGGAGGCCAACGATATCCAGTTGAGCTTCTTCCTACAAGATTCGTCGCAAACCTATCGGCCGCCGATTCCCGAGGAGTTCTATGAGAAGATCCTGACCAAGGATCAGCTGCAAATCATCCACGGCTGCCAAGAGGTCAGCGTGCAACGGGAGCAATTTATCGATGGTCAAGATGAGTTCTAACGCTATGAATCCAACTCTGCCCAGACATCGAATTCAACGGGCCGCCTCGGCCCTGGTGTTCCTATTTGTTTTGGTTACTTGGCACATTGCCACTGGCTTTGCACAGGACCGCCAACAACCGGTGCAGATGTGGATTCTGCAAGGCCAGACAGAAGCTGCCTACCAACAAAATATCGTCACCATGGGCCTTCAAAAATGCAACGAGATAAAAGGTGTATTGGAAAGGAAATCGCAGCCCGTGTCGCCCGAGCAAGCGGCGAAACTGGAGTTAGCTGTGCGGGGTGTGGCCAGCCGATTCATGCTCGAGCTTACCCAACTGCAGGCGCTCACCGATGATATTGACATGAACAATGCCCAAGACCAGCAGAAGGCCATCCAAATCTTGATGCCGGTCATGCAGCAGTCGCGAAGCAATCGCTTTGGAAAGCAGTCGCTGTTCTATCAACTGGTTCGCGGTACGCTCAGCGAAGATCAGCTAAAGACCATTGTGGATTACCAGCAAGATGTATTGAAGCGTCAACGACATGCCACCACGCTGCGTTTTGTGGCAGAACTGGACGAGCGACTTTGTATGGTCAAAGCACAACGTGAGAAGCTGGTCGAGTTGATTGATAAACAGCCAGTCAAGGAACTGCCTGACAACTACGAATCAATTGTTGCCTACCTAAAAGTCGTTCGCGTGTCCGATGAAGAACTCAAAGAGTTTTTGGATGACAAGCAGTTCCAATTGTTGAGAGCCGCTACTAACCGTTACGAGAACGTTGAGGCGGCACTTCGATGAGTCGGATGCTAACACTATACAACCTGGCTGCCTGCTTCGCATTTGTCGCTTTCAGCTGCGGCTCTGCCGGGGCGCAAGAGGATGAATTGGGGCTGAGTGCAGGCGTCATCGCCTCTCATGGTGATGTCGTACCGCGCGAAGTCCGTGAGATGACCGAGCGTGGTCTGCAGTACCTGATGCGATCGCAAACAGACAACGGAAGTTGGACCGGTGACGGCCAGCAGGGACCCGGTACGACCGGTTTGGGCATGTTGGCATTCTTGGCCTCCGGAGAAGATCCCAACTACGGTCTGTACAGTTTGCCCATCCGCAAGGCACTGCGGAGCATTATCAGCGCGCAGGATGTAGAGACGGGATACATTGGTGACAGTATGTACCACCACGGATTTGCGATGTTAGCCTTAGCGGAAGCTTATGGCTGCGTCGATGAAGTGGATCTTTGGGAAGGCAAAGTGGCGAGCACTAAGAGCCGCAGCATTGCCGAGGCGCTCGAACTTAGTGTTCGCTGCGCTATCACTTCTCAATCGCAGAATCCATTTGGCGCATGGCGATACTCCCCCAACGCTCGCGATGCGGACACCTCAGTCAGTGGAGCCGTGCTGGTCGGACTCTTAGCTGCTCGCAATGCCGGTATCGAAGTGCCCGACGAGGCTATCGACAAAGCGATCAAGTACTTTACCTCTTGCACTGGTGACAACGGAATCGTCGGCTATTCAGGCGGCATGGAGGGTTTTGGTGAATCGTCCGCTCGCAGTTCGATCGCCTGCCTGGTCTATAGCATCGCTAAACGAAAAGACATGAAGCAGTTCGAAGCCGTGAAAAAGTATATTACCGAGAACATGACTGAATCGGGTTCCTATCCAGAGTACTGCCGCTACTACCAGGCACAAGCTCTGTTTCAAGCGGACGTGGCGGCCTGGCAAAAGTGGAACCGCACCACCGTACGGCAACTGCGGGCAGCCCAAAACGATGACGGTAGTTTCGATGGAACCTTTGGCAAGCAGCTCTCGACTTCGATGGCTCTGTTGGCCATGGCCTTGAACTACAAATTCTTACCGATATACGAGCGTTAAACCTATGCTGTCTCGTAGTGCGAATGGTTACCTGGTTTTGATTCTCCTGTCGGTGTTATGGCCGACACTTCTTGCATTAAACGCACCGGTCACGCAAGCCGCTGAGTCCGATATGCGGTTGCGGCTAAAGAACGGCGACTTCATTCTCGGCGCACTTGTGCCAGCCAGAGAACCAGGGAACATTGCCGTTAAGTGCGATGAGTTTGATGCGCCGCTGGAATATCCCATTCATGCTGTTAACTCAATAGAACTTGATGACGACCCGGCTGTTAAGGCAGGTGATCAGTGGTTGTTTGTTCTGCGCAACAACTCGAGTATCGTTGGCCAACTCCAATCACTTTCTGAGCAATCTCTGACGGTGCAGTCGCCTAGCTTAGGCGAGGTCAGCTTTCCACGTTCTTTGCTTAGCGAACTGATCGCCAGTGGCGGTTCAGGCAGACTTCTGTTCGTAGGACCGCGACAAGGGCAGAAGTGGGAGTCCGCGCCGCTAGCGACTGCGTGGACCATGGAGGCGGGCTCACTGATTACCAGCGAGGCCGGCAGTCCGACGCGATGCGATGCCGAGTTGACAGATATGTGTGAAGTGCGACTGTTGATGTCTTGGTCCAAGCGGCCCCAGTTTCAACTGCAATTGGCCACAGGCAACAAGCGGCCGGAGCCTGGGGATCTGAACGAGTCGCCCTTGGTGCGACTGGAAACGTGGGACAGAACTTTGACGATGATTCGCGAGGTGGATAACAAGGCGGACTTTGTATCCTTGGGCGAATTGTCTAGTGATAGCCGGCTGAATTTGACTCTTTATCTTGATCAGCGCGAGGGCAAGATCTCCGCTTGCACGCCTACTGGCAAGCTGATTGGTAGCCTGTCCCTCAAGGGTCTGAAGGCATCGACCAATCGTACGGTCAGCCTGCTGAATGCCAACACCGAAGATGGGACTCTGCGACTGGAGCGTATCGATGTGCGGGAATGGAGCGGGCGATTACCAAACCAAGCCAGCATCGATCAAGGCGGCCTTGTCAAGAATGATGGTGAGGTAATCGTCGGGTCGATCCAAGCGTTTGATTCATCGACTTCGATGCTCCGCCTGCAGCGCGAAGACAATTCCAATACCGACGTAGCTTTGAACACAGTTGCTCGCGCTACGTTGGGCAATGCTCCGTCGGAGCCGGTGACCGATGACTGTGTCGAAGTCTCATTCGCCGACAAAAGTAGTTGTGTGGGAATCTGGAAGAATGCCCGAGATAATAAACTGGAGTTCCAGGTCCTTGGAATTGCAACTCCTCTGGTCATTAACATGGACCAAATCGTTGGCGTGTCGGGTAGTGCCATTGAGGCCGATGCAGTTGAGGCCAAGGGCCCTGAGTTGAAGGCACGTCGCGGACTGTTAGAGAGTGAACGCCTGAAACTGACGGGCTGCCTGAGTGAATCATTGAACCCAGGTGAAGTCATTTGGCAGGCCTCCGAGGCGCTCAGCCCAGTGAGGTTGCTGACCGGCTTCGAAGGCAAAGTAGTTTACCAGGCGTTGCCTCGCAACACAGCAGCGAAGGGTGACGAGCGTGCCAGAGCGCGCGCGCGCCGCGTCAATGTGAACGGGGGAATCGTTGCTGCCGGAGTACAATTTCTATTTGGGGGTGCCCAACCTCGGGCTGAAGTCGTAGAGGATCAGAAGGTTCTCGAAGCATCAAAGGTTGTAGAATCAGGTCTCAATTTTCGTAGCGGCGATTCTGTCCGCGGCGATGTAGAACAGATCGACGAACGCGGTGTGACCTTCACTCTCAACGAGGAAAAGAAGCTTGTGCCCCATGAAAAGATGGATTCCGTAACGCTAGTCGCCCGAGCGCGCATTACCGAGTTACCTCCGGAGAAACTGAAGCAGCTGTTGACCGTTCCCCGCGCATCCAAAGCCGATCCTCCCACGCACTTGTTCGTCGCTGCCAATGGTGACTACCTGCGTGGTCGTCTGGTCAAATATAGCGACGGCAAAGTAACAGCCGAGATCCGATTATCGAACGTCGAATTTCCGCCCGATGCCATCGCCCAAATCTACTGGTTACATACGCGCGATTGGGATGAAAAGAAAACGGAGGCCGATAAGCCAGAGAACAACAAACCGGCTAGCGATCCACCGGACACGCAGGTGGCGAAAGCCGATGAATCAACTGAAAACGCGCAAGCAGAACCTGTTGCAGCCCTTTCAAACGTACTGCAGGTGCACGCCATCCAACGCACTGGCAAAGCGATCACCTTCACGCCGACCAAGATAGAGATCACCAATACTGATTCCAGGGTGGATCAATTGGTTAAGGGTAATAATGAACTGCTCGGCGATTGCGAAGTTAATGTCAGCGAACTTAGCACGTTGTTGATTGGTCGAGATGTAGGTAGTCTGGCGCGAAAGTTACAAAATGATGTGTGGAAGTTATCGGTAGCCACTCTGCCCAAGGTCTATCAAGAAGGCGAAACGGCCGGCGAATCCGGCTCACCTTTGATTGGCAAGCCCGCCCCTGATTTTTCATTGACCACAGCCACAGACAGCAATATCACGCTTAGCAAGTTGAAAGGCCGAGTGGTCGTGCTGGACTTCTGGGCCAGTTGGTGTGGCCCTTGCATGCAGACTATGCCCGAAGTCGATCGCATTGTCGGAGAGCTCGGCGATGGTCAAGTCGACTTGGTGGCAGTGAATTTGCAGGAGTCCAAAGATCGCGCCTTGGCCGCACTTAAACGGCTTGAGCTTTCGACGACAGTCGCGCTGGACAATGACGGTGAAGTGGCCCAGCAATATCAAGCTTCCGCCATTCCGCAGACTGTCATCATCGATCGTCAAGGCGAAGTCACCCACGTCTTCGTCGGCGGCGGCTCACGTTTCCTGGAACAGTTTAAAGCCGCCTTGATCGACACGCTCGAAAAAGAATAGCTCGTAGAGCGGCTCTCCAGCCGCTCAGCACCCGGCAAGTCGTACTCCTGTTGCATCTGGTTACCAGGCTCTGCCTGGTAACCCACTGCCACGCAGGCTCCGCCTGAGCGTGAGCGCGAAGGTCCGCCTGAGCCAACCACCGCTCTGAAGCACGGACAAAGTCCCGGGAATGCCGTTTATTGAAACGCAGAGTGCGCTGAGACCGCAGAGAAAACGCTGAGGATCTTCTCTGCGATCCTCTGCGTTTCTGTGGTTAGGAAATCCTTGTTGACAGAGTGGATCACGGTTCCTGAGCGCGTAACAATTGTTTTCTAGCTAACCACAAAGGCACAGAGACACAGAGGTGTGGCGTTGAATCGTAACGAGAAGTGAGAATATTTGGAGATCGTGATGATTGGCAATGAATTGCCAACATTTTCGGTCCGTGGTTGCCAGACCAGTCCAAATAGATCCGGTCTTCTCTGCGATCCTCTGCGTCTCTGCGTTTACATATGGGAACCCGTTAACCAAATTCTCGACCGACCGTTGGCCCGGGCGGGCGAAGGCCCCTCTGCTCTACTAAAACAACCACTCGCGTTTCTGTCGATGCAATCTAGCCAACCCACTAACACAGCGATGGCCGTCGATGAAAAATCGATAGGGAAGTTCTTGAGCGGTTGAAATACCGATGCGCGGAGACTCAGTAATCTGCCACTGTTGAGCCATGACTTCTGGCGGGGGCGGGTCAATCCAAATCTCTTCTGAAGTTAGCAAGTTAGTGCGGTCGGATTGTATGTCGATCGCCAGTGCCTGGCACATCCTGGCGGGACCTGTGCACAGGTCGCGGACCTTCGTCATCCCGCGGCGCTCGCGCATAATGTCGATACCTTGCCAAGGTTGCAACGCACGAATCAAGACTGCGGCTCCGACGCCCGCCGGTTCGGTCACGATGTTCAAGCAATACTTGGCATGAATGGCATACACATACAGAGTACCAGCAGGCATGAACATAGCCGCATTGCGTTTGGTCAGCCCACGATAACTGTGGCTGGCTGAATCGTCCTGGGGCAAATACGCTTCGACTTCGACGATGATGCCACTGGCTGGCTGGCCGTCAACCTGTCTCACTAACTCGGTCCCCAACAACCTTCTGGCAACCTCCAGCGTACTTCCGGAAAAGGGGTCAGGTCTATTTATTGCCAAGGCCGGGCCCATCAATCGTGCAATCGGTCATCCGAATTCACCTGAGTCCAACAGATGGCTCCGCAGAAGTACGCGATAGCGAACATCCACATGTTGATGCTCCAATTGTTGTTTGTCCACAACAACACGTAAGGCGTGATCATAGGAGCCAGCGCGCCGGATATTTGACCCGACATGTTCATGCTGCCCGAAAGTGCACCCGTGTAGCGACCTCCCACATCCATACATGCGCCCCACGCACCCGGCATGGCCAAATCGTTGAACATGCTAGCCATTCCGATGGCCAAGACGGACATCCAAGGATTCTGAATCTGCATCGATATAATCAACATCACGCCAGCCAGTCCCATGCCTGCGATGCCCAGAATGCGACGCGTCTTGGCAACTCCACCAAAGGCAATATCCAGTCGAGCCGAAATGACGCCGGCAAATATCGATCCAAAGCCGCCCATGAACAGGGGCACACCACCCAGCAACGCGCGTTGCATTTCGGTCAAGCCGACAAAGTTCTCCTTGAGATAAGTCGGAAACCAAGTGATGTAGAAGTACCAGGCATACGACATAAAGAAGTACTGGGCCCACAGGGCCAGTACGGTTCGCGAGTGGAACAGTTTGGCCCATGGCATCACATGGTCTAGCCCATGACCGTGATCGCCAATTTCAGCTGCTTCTTCGGGGCTAACCGCTGGATGATCTTGAGGGCGATCACGAAACCAATTGAAGAAGAGTAGCGCCCATACGATGCCCAGTGATCCGAAGATCATAAAGACCCATTTATAGTGCAGCCCCAAACCAACCTGGCTATCCGAGCCTGGGCCGCCCGCTAACATCCAACCGACCAGTAGCGGTGTAAACGCGCCGCCCCATCGCGCGCTGAGCCATAACACGCCTTGGGCTTTTACGCGTTCGCGCTGTGGAAACCAGAGCGTAAATGCTTTCGTGATGTTCGGAAAACATCCGGCTTCGCCCACTCCGAAAAGAAATCGGCTGACAACCAGCGATCCCAGATTCCACGCCCAGCCCGTAGCGATCGTGAATGTAGACCACATCAGCACTACACGCGTTAGCACGCGGCGGGGACCGATGCGATCACCTAACCAACCGCCAGGTATCTCGAACAGCGCGTATGCCCAACCGAAGGCCGCAAACGCATAGCCCATCTGAATTTTCGAGAGGCCCAGTTCTTTTTGCATCATCGGCGAAGCTTGCGATATGCAAACCCGGTCGATGTAAGTGATGATCGCCAATGTCACTGCAAACCACAAGACGACATTTCGAACACGAGCGCGTTTGGGATTTTCTAGCATTGAATACTGATTCGAGATTGGAGATGAGATTCGAAACTTCAATTAATGACTAGGTCAGCACGTCTTGGATCACCGTTCCATGGACGTCGGTCAAACGATGATCGCGACCGCCGTATCGATACGTCAACCGCGTATGGTCCAACCCGAGCTGATGCAGCATGGTAGCATGCAAGTCGTGGACTGTAACCGGATTGATGACGGCACTATTGCCAAATTCATCGGTTTCGCCGTATGCCATGCCAGGTTTGAATCCACCACCGGCCAAGAATAGGCTAAACCCGCTGACATGATGATCGCGGCCGGCGCTGTCGTTGATCGCGGGCGTGTGCGGGGTACGCCCCATTTCACCGGCCCACAACACGATAGTCTCGTCCAGCAAACCGCGCTGTGCCAGGTCGACGATCAACGCGGCCACTGCCTGCTCCGTAACCCGGGCATTCTTCTCGTGGTTCTGTTTCAGCAGGCTATGCTGATCCCAAGGCGAATTGTTACCGTCGAAGCTAGGGCATGTAATCTCAACAAAACGTACGCCCGCTTCAATCAAACGCCGCGCTCGTAACGCCTGGCTGGCATAGTAACGCTGATGTTCGTCGGCAGCATCGGTGCCATATAAACGGTGTATATGTTCGGGCTCGCGCGAGATGTCGGCTACTTCGGGTACAGTTGATTGCATACGAAAGGCCGTCTCGTAGTTAGCAATGGCCGCTTCGATGGGAGCGGCACTGGAGGCCTGCTGTGCAAAGCTGTGATCAGCTCGGCTGAGCAGCTCCAGCTTGCGAAGTTGTGTGACTCGATCTTCATTGGGCGCGATATTGTCGACCGGGTTGTCCTTGGCTCGCATCACGGTCGCTTGATGACTAGCCGGCAAGAACGAACTGCCAAAGTTCTCCAGACCGCCATTGGGAACCCAATCGTTGTTCAGCAGCACATAAGCCGGCAAGTTTTGGTTGTCGGTACCCAGACCATACGAAACCCAAGCGCCCAAGCTGGGAGCCTGGCCAAGGATGCGACCCGTATGCAACAGCAAATTGGATTGCCCGTGTAGCGGTAACTCGCCGACCATCGATCGTATTACACAAAGCTGATCAGCAATTTTGGCGATGTTGGGAAACAGGTCGCTGACCCACAGACCACTGTCACCACGGCGCGCAAACTTCCAGGGACACCCCAGCCACAGGCGACCGGCATCCGATTGCGAGCGTTTGGTAACAAAGCGCGGTCCAATGGGCACACCTTGATGCTTCTTCAGCATGGGTTTGTAGTCAAACGTATCAACGTGACTTGGGCCGCCATCCATAAAACAGAAAATTACACGCTTGGCTCGCGGCTGAAAATGCGCCTCGCCAGATTGGCCAACTGACTGGCGAGCCGTCATGGCACTCAAGGCCAACATGCCAAAACCGAGGCTCGATTGCCGCAAAAAGTCGCGGCGCGAGGCAGTGCGGGGTAACGCACCCGGGCAACAAGTATGTCGAAGTTTGCTCATCGGTTCACCACCTGGTTATTCCTATCAGCGGTAGTAGATGAATTCTTTTGTATTGAAAATCGCATGCGCCACCTGAGCCCAAGCCGATTCATTATTCACAACATCATCGCCATCAGATACTTGATGTATAAAGTTTATCCACCAGGCGTACTCGTCAGAATTCGGCGACCGCGCGTAAGCCGCTAGAAACATCTGGTTCAGTCTGTCAGAAGCGTCGCGAGCTGGCAGGGTCAGCAACAATCGCGACCACTGCTGGGCGAGCTGCATGACCAGCGGATCATTCAGCAGTTGCAGAGCTTGGGTTGGTACATTAGTACTGTTGCGACGGCCGCTGGGAAGTTTCAAGTCAGGCAAATCAAAAGTCGTTAAGAACTTGGGCGGAGCCATTATGGACATGGTCAGGTAGAGTGAACGCCTGCCATGGCCATCAAGAGGTCCGGAAAACAGGCGTTTCGTTTCATCTTCGACGGTACGAGGTGGATTGATCGGGCGACCATATAGTTGACGATCGAGTTGACCGGACACCGCTAATAGCGCATCACGAATTTCTTCAGCTTGCATCCGCCGCGTGGCAAAGTGATGCAGCAGGCGATTGGCCGGGTCAACTTGCATGGCCAGTTGATCAACTTGCCCAGACTGACGAAATGTCTGGCTAAGTACCATCATCCGTACCAGGCGTTTGGTCGACCAACCATCTTCAATGAAGTGTCGCGCTAACCAGTCCAGCAACTCTGGATGCGACGGTTGTTCGCCCAGGCGGCCAAAATCATCGGGAGTGCCAACCAGTCCATGACCGAACACCCACTGCCAAACGCGATTGACATACACGCGAGCGGTGAGCGGATGTTCGTGAGTCAGCAGCGACTCGGCTAACTGCAGTCGACCACTGCCCTGCTCTTCCGCGATGCGATTGCGTGAGAGAAACATTTGCAGACCATCGGGATATACCAGCTCACCCATGGCATCGACATTGCCGCGCACATTGAAGTAGACGCCAGCTTTAGAAACCAGCCGCTCGTCCATGCTATTCACGGTTCGCGGAAATTCGATTGTGCTTTCCAGTTGCCGATATTCTTCGACCAAGTGGTATAGTTCGGTAGTTGGTCCGCAGTCTTGCGGCAGTAGACGCTGATCGAGCAAAAAATTCAGGCGATCGACATCGCCGGCCAGAGTCTCTCCTTGGCACCAACGTCGCACGGCAGAGTCAAACCACGCCACCACCCGCGATTCGATCTCGGCTTTGGTGAGGTGGCTCTGTGCATCCGGATAGAGGTCTAAGTAAACGTCGAGCACATTCTGCGGTGCAGTCGAGGTGTCGTGTGTGGCGATTCCGCAGATGCTCAACCAACTGCGCTTGTCAAATCCCATATCCTTGGCTGGCAGTCCAGCAGCCAATCCGATGCGTGGCGGAAAATTTGCGTTCAAAGCGGAGGTCGCAAAATCGATGGTCACACGCGTGACCCCATTCTTCAGAGCGGCATCAGCATAACTGCGCCACACAGGCTGGGCGTCTTTGAAGAAAGTCACGGTTTCGTTTTGAAACGAGTTCTCATCAAAGACCAGCGAACCACTATACTGCCCTCCTGCTAATTGCAGACTCGCAAACTGACCAGGCACAGTATGTTCAGGAGGCATACGCAGGACACCGGGCAGCTTGGATGATAGCGCGTGCGTATGCAAACCTTGTCGCAAGAACTGAGCGATGATGCCATCGCCCTCTAGCGCAATCAACGGTGTGCCATGCCCGACCCAGCCTGATTGAATGCCTTCGCCTTCCATCACCCAACCTTCGGGCAGCGTTGCCTGGGAAAAGTCGGTTAACACATGGATCGACTGGTTCTGCTGAATTCGCGTGGCACGCGTAGTTACAAATTCACTTTGCAGCTCTTGCCATGTCGAGGACCACTGGGCGTCATCGGCACTGGCACCCAGTTTCCACAACGGATAAAGCACATCGCCCAAGGCAGGCATGGGCGGTTTCTCGGCTTGCTTGAGCTTAACCACAACTTCGGTCAGCTGCTGCATCGACAATCCATAGTTTGACCACTGGCCAGCCAGCAGCTTGGCTATCCGGTCGCGCAGCTCACCTAAGCGTTGGATCACCGTAGCATTTTTGTCCGGAGCATCAGCCGGGCGACTAACCCAACGCGGTGTCATGAAAACTGCACCAAGCGCGTAATAGTCGCGCTGCGAAACCGCTTCGCGTTTATGATCGTGACAGCGGGCACAGGCTACCGTCGTTGCCAAAAAAACTTTGGAAAAGGCATCGATCTTATTGTTCATCATCTCTTGATGAATGCCGTTGAAGGCCAGGCTGCTGCCATGTCGATGTTCACCCAAGTGGTAAAACATGGGCCCAATAATACTTTCATTGATGCCCTGAGCCTGGTTGATGCGCGGTTCGCTTAGGAGATCTCCGGCCAACTGTTCGCGAAGAAAGTCAGCGTAGGGCAAATCATCATTGAAGGCTCGTATCAAATAGTCGCGATACTCGTGCGAGCCCTTGGCAGGATTGTCCCACTCATAACCGTAAGTATCTGTGTAGCGAACGGCATCCATCCAGTGCCTGGCCAGGCGTTCGCCGTAATGCGGTGATTCAAGCAAGTGATCTACCAACCACTGGTACGCTGCTTCGGCATCGACCTGACAGCGATGTAGATATTCAGCTCGCGTCTCACCCGTCAGGGGCAAACCGGTCAGGACCTGCGACAAGCGGCGTGCGATGACTTCGGGGCTGGCAGGTGGGGCGGGAGCCAGCGATGCAGATTGCAGCTTTTCGAATACAAATCGATCGATGGGTTGCGTGGACCAATTGTCTTTAATTAACAAAGGTGGAGACACAGCTCGCATTGGTTTGAGGCTCCACCAGTCGAGCCGCTTTTGAAATTCTTCAGCCCAACTATCGGTACTCGGATCTTCTGCTTTTGTTTGGTCACGGCGCGGATCGATGGCTCCACTGCGAACCCAATGAGTAAGTACGTCGACATCTTCGAGTGAGAGTTTCTCGCCGGGCGGCATCTTGAGGTCTTTATCCAAGTGCAGAACAGCTTGAATCAGCAAACTGGACTCGGGTTTGCCAGGCACAACAGCTGGTCCCGATCGACCGCCCACTTCCCAGCCGACTCGCGAATCCAACCGCAACTTGGCTTCTTGCACATTCTGGTCATGGCACTCTAAACAGTGTTGATGCAAGAGCGGTCGAACTTTGTTTTCGAAGAAGGCCAGTTTCTCATCGGTTTCGGCTAGCGCATCAACCGTTGGCGCATGAAACTCGGGGCGGCGCGGGGCAGTTCCGATGACCATGCTGGCTGGACCTTGAACCTCGGGCCCTGCGATCAATCGCAAAGGTTTATCCAATGGTTCATCCACGCTCCACACGCTAACTGCGCCCCCTAGGCTAGCGCAGTACAACGTCTTGTCCGGTCCAATGGTCAAACTAAAGGGCGTCGATAGGCCTGAGTTGGCTTTGACCCAAACAGTTGATTCAACTTCACCGGCTGAATTAGTTGTGGATCGAAAGATCTGGCCACTGGCCGTCGACCAAAAGACTCGTCCGTCGCCGTCGACCGCGACGCCCCAAGGTGACTCTGGCGGGTTCTGGGCCGAGTTCTGGGCCCAGGGCTGGCTGGTAATGGCTGTTTCAGGCAAGCCCTTTAACATTGCGCGACGTATCGCGTGACCGCCGTAATCCGTGATCAGTAGATGGTCGCGGTCGATCGCAATTTGTGTTGTACCACCTGGCGAGGCGGTTACGATATCGCCTAACCATTGTCCACTGGGGTATTCGTAGGCTTTGACTTTGCCATCGATTTGACTGGCCACTAGCAAACGGTTTTCCCACCAGGTCATGCCTGTCGGGCGAAACAGGCGACCACCGTAACCTTCTGGGATATCGATGAAGGGTGTTAGACTACCACTACCACGTGGATCGAAACGTAATAGGTTGCCCACTTCGCCGGGCTTGCCGGTTGAGATGAGCCAACAACCATCCGGGGCCAACAGAATTGCATTGGCCGGAGGTAAAGCACTAATGAAAGTCCCGGTATGCTCTCCAGTGGCCAAGTCGTACCGCTGCACCGTACCCGAGTTATGCATCAGCACAAATAGCTCGTGCCGAGAGTTACGCTCATCGTCGGCCAAGCACCAAGTGGGAGCATGACCCAACATCGAAGCGATTAGGATCAGACCCAGGCGAACGAGCCAAATGGTTGAGGAGCCTGAGGGCATGGTCAGTAGCGGCGATGGTAGGAGGGTGCGCGAGGTGGGATGGTTTCGGTTATTGTAGTATGAATACTGTCGCGAGAGCTGCCCACCAGCCAATCAAAATCCAAGTTTTTGGAATCCCGACGCAATGACTGAGGCCGAGATTTTCCTTGCAGCCAGCCAAATGGATAGCAGTGCGCTGCGCGCAGCCTTTTTGGACTCGGTGTGTCGTGATGATCTTGCCCTGCGCAGCCGCATCGAATCGAAGTTGGCCCAATTCCAGAAGTTCGGCGACGCGCTGGACGAGTTTCCAGGCCAACTGGTGCGACGCGTGGCCCAGCTGCGAAGCGAGGATGCGACTGGTGAACTGCGAAGTAAGAGTGAATTCGATAAAGAGTTTGCCGATGGCTTATCGTCAGACCTGCGCGCTTTCGCCGCTGTACAAGAGTTCCAGCACTATCGCATTGTGAAGTGTTTGGGCGTCGGCGGCATGGGCGAGGTCTACCTGGCTGAAGACACGCGCCTCAATCGACCAGTGGCTATCAAAATTCTCCCGCGTCATCGAACGACCGATCAGTCGTGGATCCGACGTTTCAGCGTGGAAGCCAAAGCGGTCAGCCAACTGAATCATCCGAACATATTGACGATCTACGAAGTTGGAATTCACGAAAACCTTCACTATATGGCGACCGAGTTCGTTGACGGTCACACCTTGCGCGCGCTTCTATCAGGCTCTACCTGGCAGCCAACCAATTTAGTCCAACACGCCATCGCCATCGCCCGTGCACTCGAAGCGGCGCATGCGGCTGGCATCATCCATCGGGATCTCAAGCCCGAGAATATCATGATTCGCCGGGATGGACTGCTGAAGGTCTTGGACTTTGGATTGGCCAAGCAGTTCGAGCAAAAAGGTCAAACCTCGGAGCTCAGCACCGTTGAGCGACACACGCCGGTCACCGACGCTCATGTGGTGTTGGGTACGGTGCGGTATATGTCGCCCGAACAAGTCAGACGTCAACCTCTGGACTATCGATCGGATATGTTCAGCTTGGGCACGCTGCTGTATGAAATGTTCTGTGGACGCTTGCCCTTTTCGGGCGATGCGGACATCGATGTCATGGCCAGCATCTTGCAGAGTGAGCCATTGCCGATGCCTACAACTCTGCCTGACGAGTTGAAACATTTGATTGGTGCCCTCTTGCGCAAAGATCGCCAGCGTCGACTCTTTACAGCTCGTGAAGTTGTCGTTGAGCTGGAGTTGATCGACGAGCTGTTTCGCTCTTATAGTGTTGCGACCTCCGCCGCCACATCGCCCAGCAATCAATTGACCGATGCCGCACGCAGCGATGACACCGCGGAGATGTTGCTGTCCAGTCCCGAGGTTCGCTATACGCTCAGTGGTGATGTAAACATCGCGTATCAAGTACTAGGCGCTGGCGAAATCGATATTGTCTTTGTGATGGGTTGGGTGTCCCACTTGGATTGGTTCTGGAAGCATCCGACCTTTGCTTCGTTTCTAAGACGCCTGGCCAAATTTTCACGCTTGATCCTGTTTGACAAACGCGGTACAGGTCTGTCGGACCGTGTGCCTACACAACAATTGCCAACGCTTGAACAACGTATGGATGATGTCCGCGCGGTGATGGAAGCAGTTGGTTCCGAGCGCGCAGTGCTGTGCGGGGTCTCGGAAGGCGGCCCCATGTCGGCTCTGTTTGCAGCCACTTATCCAGAGAAGACGACAGCCCTGATCATGATCGGCTGTTATGCTCGGAGATTAAAAGCCGAAGACTATCCGTGGGGACCCGACGAAGGTCAGCATGCAAAGTTCTTAGAAGACATTCGACTCAATTGGGGCGGGCCGGTAGGTATTGAGGCTCGCGCACCCAGTCTGGCTAACGACGCTGAGTTCCGTGCCTGGTGGGCGACTTACTTGCGCATGGGAGCCAGTCCAGGGGCAGTGCTGGCCTTGACGAAAATGAATGCGCAAATCGACGTGCGGCCTGTTTTACCGACCATCTGTGTTCCGACGTTGGTCATTCACCGCCAAGGCGACCAATGCCTGAAAGTCGAAGAAGGCCAATACCTGGCTGACAACATCCCGGGCGCCAAGTTTGTGGAGCTGCCAGGTAAAGATCATTTGCCCTTTGTGGGAAGGCAGGAAGAGATTCTCGAACCCATCGAAGAATTCTTGACGGGAGTAACGCACGATA
This sequence comes from Rania fehmarnensis, assembly GCF_056494185.1. Lineage (NCBI taxonomy): Bacteria > Pseudomonadati > Planctomycetota > Planctomycetia > Pirellulales > Pirellulaceae > Rania > Rania fehmarnensis. Next base: position 4,533,997 of record NZ_CM151398.1, on the reverse strand, counting down.
GCCAAATCAAACATGTGCTGGCCACGGTGCTGACTGCAGAGTTCATGCAGTCTGAACCCTTGGAGGCTGTCAAGATTGCCCAGGCGCATGCCATTCGCGAAGTAGAGTTGTTCCGGGGCAAACGCTTTCCGCCTTTAGTTCGACGCGTGCAGGCTGCGTTTGATGGTCCAGCGCGAGCCGTGCGCGCGGCGATGGCCATGCGTTCATCCGCCCAGCGTTTGGGTACGGCCATGCGAATCGCCGTGCATACAGGCGAATGCGAAGTTCGCGATGATCAGCTGAGCGGTCCAGCCGCCGAGTCGGCCGATTGGTTACTGCAGCGCGCCACTATAGGACAGATCCTTGTCTCCAATACCGTCAAGGATCTCGTAGCCGGTTCAGAATTAAATTTCCACGTGCATGAAGAGGTTGTCAGTCCGGGCGCGATGCCTCGACTGATCTTCCAAGTTGGTTAATTGGTAGCCACCGCTGCCAAGCGGTGGAATTCGTCGCCAGAGGAGTCCACCGTCTGGCGACGGTGGCTACCTTGTGTGAAAGTTGGTTAGGTTTAACGATGAGTACTGGCCCCGATGACATAACGAAGATCCTGCAATCGCTTAGCGGTACAGATATCGCTTCGTCTGGCCAAAGTTCGGAGCGGTTGTTTGAAATCGTATACGACGAGTTGTACAAGCTGGCCTGCCATCGCATGCGTCAGGAGCAAATTGGACACACGTTGCAGCCGACCGCTTTGATCAACGAAGTCTACTTACGTTTGGTCTCGCCCGATGGCAACAAGCGCTGGGACAATACCGGTCACTTCTTCGCCGCCGCTGCACGGGCCATGCGTCAGATTTTGATAGACAACGCGCGCAGAAAGCTGGCCAAGAAACGCTCGGTGGAAGGGCATCGTGTCGACGTAGAATTCGATTTGGCTGCCCCAGAGATCGATGATCAAACACTAATCAGTCTGCACGAAGCACTTACTGAACTCGATAAGTACGATCCTCATCAAGCGCGTTTGGTCGAACTGCGCTTCTTTGGCGGCCTGAGCATGGAACAACTCTGCGAAACACTGAAAATCTCCAGAGCCACCGCGCACCGACATTGGAAACAAGCACAAGCCTGGCTATTCCTGCGCATGACCAACTAAGCCGAGGGCATTAGCCCCAGTTCCTTTGGAGTGCGGTGGCCTTAGCCACCGCTTTGATGTAACAACCAATCGTTCAAGGCGTTCGGTGTATTGGCCCAGGCAGCGCTAAGTTGGAGTAGGAACCGGGGCTAACGCCCACGGCTTAGTTAGAACCGGGGCTAATGCGCGCCACGTAGTGGCAACACAATATGCGATGCCGCATTGGGGCGATGAAAAACCTGTTCGGTGGCTATGGCCGTTTGGCTGCCGAAGATACCCTCAGCGGTATTGGGGTTGCGATCATACAACGGAAACAGAGCGCCGCAGATGTCGACGCGCATCCGATGCCCCTGCTTAATCGTCGCGGCGCACGGACCCAAGTCGATTGTTAGCTCGTAAGTCTGTCCTGCTACCAGCAACTCGGGCTCGAGGAGCGAGTTGCGATAACGTCCGCGCAAGATTCCTGTAGCCAGGTTCTGCGCAAAGCCGTCGGGATGAACATCGACCAGCTTGACCACCCAATCGGCATCCGGTGTATCCGCGCTGACGAACAGTTTGGCCTGAATGTTGCCTGCAAGCGTAACGGATTCCGTTAAAGGTTCCGTGTTATAGACCAGAATGTCATCGCGATCTTCCAGCGAACTTTGATCGATGGGTCCCCACTCAGCGGCTTTAAGTGGTCGCGTAGCTGTGACTGGGCAAGCCGGTATGGGATGGTTGGGATCCGCACGAAACGTATCATTGGGTTCTTCCTTGACTGGAGCTTCTCGTGAGAGCTGGCCGTCGCCGCGGCGTGAGTTAGCATGACCAGCTGAATGCAGATAGAACGGCGTGGCCTGAAAGCCCTCAGGTGGCCAAGTGCTGGCTTCTTGCCATTGATTATCGCCCATGGAAAAATATCGTACTGCGGGTTGTGGCTGTGACAGCGCAGCCGCATCCTGCTTGAGGTGGCGATTAAACCAATTCAGATGCAACTCGGTCATGTCGAGTGTCGCGGCTGGTCCGAAGTCGACTTCGGCGACTTTCGAGCGACCGATCGTACCATGATCCCAAGGACCGAGGACCAGCTGTTGCTGACTGGCCGTCTGGGGGTCGCTACTTTTAGTCTGCATGACTACAAAGTTGTCGACACTTTCGCGCGAGAAGAAATCGTAGTAACCCACTACATGCAACACAGGCAGTTTCACGTCGGGCAATTGCTCAGTCAGTTCCACTCGCTTCCAAAAGCCGCTGGGTTGTGGATGATTCAAATAGGCGTCTAGCCACGGCATCGACCAACCGATCGCTGTATCGACGTCGCTCAGAGGCAGCTTCATAAACGCCTCATCGAAGTCAGCTTGCACAGCCCCCGGCGGCTTAGGTGCATTGCCGGCCAGCCAACTGGCAATCAGCGACAATCGCACGGCCCCACCTAGGTACAGATTGCGATAGAAACTGCTCCAGGTTGCTTGCGGCGCGATCGTAACCAGGCCTGGCGGATGTTCAACCGCAGCTTGCCACTGCACGGCGCCTACATAAGAGCCGCCCATCATTCCGACTCGACCATTGCACCACGGTTGAGCGACCAGCCACTCAATCGTGTCGTAACCGTCTTGGCCCTCATTGTTATACGGAGCCAAGACGCCTTCGGAATCACGAGTGCCTCGACAGTCCTGGACGACAAACACATAGCCTGCCTGCGCGAAGCGTTCGGCGGTGGCTTTTTGCCTGGTGCGATCGTAAGGTGTCCGAATCAAGATGACCGGCGCGCGAGGAATGGTCGCGTCGCGATAAACGTCCGTAGCCAACTTAACACCGTCGCGCATAGCGATTGATTGCGTCTCAATCTGAATGTCGGCCCGCAGGAATGACGGCAGAGCCATCACGGCCAGTAGCAATGCAAGAGAGAATTTCATAACAGGGGCATCAAAAAGAGGAGGTGGGAAGTAGGGGACTTAACAGTAGCCAACGCCGCCACACGGTGCAAGCGTTGCATTCAATTGACAACTGCTTGGCTGCAGCGGCTAAGTACTTTCGTGTCATGTTGTTACCAGTAGATTACCACACTATAACTAGGTTTAACTATTGTCGACTGATTATGTTCACAGCGCTGTTCGCGTGCTTGGATGGGCGTTACACTAGTTTCCGTTAACGAACTTGGCATCATCTCAGTATTGCGCCTTGGGGATCGTTTTCGACCAACCGGTGTAATCTTTGAATCAACAATCGCGCCGCGAAGAAAAATCCTCGCGGATCGCCAGGTCAATATCGTCGACCAGGCCCCGCCCCAACGCGTGCGATCCTTGTTGCCATACCAGCATGATACCGACCAGGCACTTCGCGATTAGCTCGAAGTACGATATAGCGGCGGCGAAAGGCTACGACTTTTCGGGAAGTCCTCATGCAGTCAGCGGACAATCACCAACCTACGTTCTCGGAGCGAGCCGCTACGTTGGTTCTGCTGGTCATGGGTGTCACCTTTGGAACTTTTGCTGCCCTGGCGGGCCTCGGGTTGTTGAGGGGCCTGTTCATCGGTGGGATGACAATCTTAAGTGTGGTCTGGTCCGCGACCATCTTAGGCACTTTTGGCCCCACATCCGCGTTACTCTTCGGACTCTGTTGGCATGTGTGGCGTAAAGAGCGAATTGAACGGCAAGTGCGAACCACTTATCCAAAGCAGGCGTGGCGCCATCGGCTCGATTGGGTAGATCATCAAAGTCATCACGTGCTGACTCCGCGGGCTATCACCTGCTTGGGGCTGGCTCTGGCGATGAGCTCGATGACCATTGGTTGCCTGCTAATCTATTTGCTAGATCCCACAGGCGCCCAGGCCGATCCATCGGCAGTGGCGATGGTGATTCTCCTTTCAGGTTTTATTGTCATCGCGGCTGCGGGCATGGTCTATGCCCTATGGGTTGCTCGTGATGCTTATCGCTGGCGACATACTGTTTGCGAATTGATCGATGCTCCCTTCCGACGTGGCGGAGCTGTTCGATGTCAGATTCGCTGGCCAGCGTCGCTCCCTTTTCCGCGCTGGATCCATGTTTCGCTGCGCTGCACGTCGACGCGCATGACCAGGGCCGCGCAGTCGAGTAGGCATGTGGATGAGCGAGACTCGTATCAGGTCGATCACTTCGAGAACCAATATGTAGTCGACGGCAGTTTGATTGTGCGACGCGACGCGGACGCGTGGTTGCCTGTTCGTTTTAAGTTGCCAAGCACTGCTGCCGAGACTAACCGCAAAGAATCCACTAACTGGGAGGTTGCTTTGAGTTGGAGCGGAACGTGGGGACTGGTTCACAGTATAGAGTTTGATATACCGGTTTTCTCCACTGGCGATTCACTTCCGCGGGCTGATCAAGCGCAGGAGTTTGACGAAGCTTGTAAGTTTGATACCAGGTCGGGCTTTCCGCATGCAGCGCGAGCGCCCAGCTTATTGGAGTTGGCGGCTTGTTATGGTGGCCAGTTAAAGGAGCGTGGCCGATGCAACTGGGAATTGCGTTTGTCGCGACGCACTCATCGCCCGCTGCTGAGTGCGGTGACATCGGTGGCAGCGATCTTAGTATTTGGTGGAGGCGGACTGGCCGTGGGCTCGTGGGTCGGGGTGGCCATCGCCGCGCTACCCTGGGCCGCGCTGTGGATCACCCGGGGATCGCAGCGCCTTACGTGCGACGGCCATAGTTTGAAATATCAGCAGCCAACCTTTTGGGGTTGGAACACGCGGAGCCTGGCGTTGAGTGAAGTAAGCAGTTTTCAGTTTTCGCAGAGCGAAAATTCAGCCGCAGGTCTCGGCCTGCACCAGGTAACCGCACAGCTACACTCGGGAGAGCTCATTTCGGTTCTCAGCAATGCTCACAGTTTGCTATTGGCCAGTCGAGTAACCAAACTTCTGCAAGCCACCTTGTCCAAGGACGAGGCTCGGGAGACCGTCAGCGCCGAAGAAACCGAGGGCGCTGCGGGGGTGGGCTGATTCGAGCGAGGGTCTCGAGAAAAATTTTTGTCCAGGTGAACTTGTCACCGGCTGCCAATATCCTATAAAAGACGGCCTCAGTGGACGACCAGTTCGCGCGCCGGAGGTGGTGTTGCTAGAGCAGCAAGCGGCTTGTGCCGTTTATACCGCCCCAGAGCGCGAAAAAGAGTCCCGAGCGTCAGTAACCACCCCTGTGCCAGCCACAGGTGTCGGGTATACTCAAGCACACGTGCGTCCCACCGCTTCCAGCCAGCCATTCAGGCCTCCGCTGCGGGGCTCAAGTCGCACTCCAATCACCTTCCTCTGTAGCTCAGTTGGTAGAGCAGGCGGCTGTTAACCGCCGGGTCGTAGGTTCGAGTCCTACCGGAGGAGCTTTTCCGTCAGGTATACACACCAGACGGGATTCAGTTAACGAAACGGGAACGTCATCCTCTTGGATGGCGGTCCCGTTTTTCGTTTCAGGGCATGGATTTCCGTTGATCGGAAGCGTCTCCGGGCCCGCAGCACCCCAGTCGAAACCGCGATCAGGACAGACTTCCGGGAAAAGACGCATCGCGTACGTGCCGGTCTTTCCTTTGGCGTCCGTTGCATGCAACTCGACGACTTCGACGTAGTGGCGAATAAGCTGCGTTTTTTCCTCATCAGTAGCGGCGTCCAGAAGCTCGCCCACGTCTCCCCAATTGCGGATGAACGCCTTGGCGTCATCGCTGACTCGCTCCAATGGCTTCTGTCTTTTTTCAAGTTCCGAAAACTGCTTTTTGAGACCGCGTTCCTCGGTTTCGAGTTGGCTAAGTTCCGTTTCGATACTCGAGAGTGCATTCACACCTCGTTTTTTGAGGATTTCGACAAGTCGACCAATATCAGCTTTAGTCTTCTGATGCTGCCTTCGAAGGATATCCTCAGTTTGCCGCAATTTCTCGGATTCGGAATCCAAGCATGCGAGCGCTCGCTCGACGATTTTTTCACGTGCCTCGGCTCTACGACTGATTTCGCGAATACGTCCCAATACTGCTGGCTCCAAGGCTTCAGCCGGAATTCTCGGAGCACTGCAAGAGTACTTGCCCCCTTCATGGAGTTGGCGTGTGCAGGAGTAGTAGTAATGCGTGCGACTCCGGCCCGGTGACGAGTATCCGACCATGTGGGCACCGCACGAACAACGAAGCACGCCAGTGAGAAGATAGTGTCTCCCCTTGGGTTTGACTTTCAGACCTGTTCGCCGACGAGCCGTTTCTGCAATCTTGATCTGGACTCTGTCAAACTGCTCCTTTGCAATGATCGGTGAGTGATTGCCGTCGTGGACCGCGTCTCCCCAGCGAATCTGTCCGATGTACACGGGATTGCGCAATATCCCAGTGACCTTCTGCTTTGCAAATAAGTTACCGCCACGTTGTTTGCCCGACCGAGTTGTGTAGCTTGGATAACGTATGCCATTATCGCTGAGCCGACGGGTAACAGCTCCCGATGAACCGAGCTCTTCGAATCCATCAAAGATTTGTCGAACGAGCACAGCAGCACCTTCGTCGATTTCCAATTCACCCGGCTCATTCGGTTTCGATCTATAGCCGAGAATGTGTCCACCGTTCCAGAGCCCTCGTTCCACCCTATCTCGCATGATTGAAAAAGTCCGCTCGGCAGTCATGCTCCGTTCGAGTTGGGCGAAGACCATAATGATTTGGAGCATGGCCATACCCGCTGGAGACGAGGAGTCAAATTTCTCCCGAAGAGAAATGACATCCACGCTGTGCTCTGCAAAAAGCGCCCAAAGGTCCACAAAGTCTTTTAGACTTCGTGTGATGCGGTCGAGCTTAAAGCAGATAACGACATCAATGTTGCCTGCCGCAATATCGCGTTTCAATCTCTGCAACTGTGGCCGGTTCTGGTCCTTCGCCGACTTTCCTGCGTCGATGTAGAACTCTAGTGAGCCGACATCCCAATTTTCACGACGCGTTCTAAACTCAACTTCCTGTTCGATCTCGTTTTGTTGGGCGGTTAGGCTGTCGCCTTCATTGACTTGACGCTGTGACGATACTCGCACATAGCCTGCGATGCGAAGCGGTCGGATTTGCTTCGATTTTCCCTTCGACTTCATCTTCACACCTCGAAACCTTAGGACGTGGATTGGTCTTCCGCTTTGTTCATTGTATCGACTGGTTGTTTTTCGGAAATTGATCCGCCAGCAAGTCTCGCGAGAATCGAAGCAATCAGTTTCTGCCGCTCACCGTTTCGCGTCGACGGATCTAAGCTTGCGAGAGGGTGGTTCTCGTTTGCTGCAAGATCCGTATGTAAACGAAGAATCACACCGGTCGGCGAACGCGATCGCCGTCGCGGCTCTTCCGCGCGAGGCGTCAATTTCGAAGGTGATTTGCGTGATGCCATGGTTTGGATGACCTAACGGCACACTAAAGTTTATGGCCGTCATTCAAAAAACTCAGTAATTGCCCAGCGCTCAGTGGTTGGTTCTTGGTGTCAGAACGACTTCGACCAACGTATAGAACGCCAACTTCCAGTCCACGAAATGCTCAGCTTTGGCGCTTCTGAGCGTGAAACCGAAAGAACTTGATTGCAGGCAAGGTCTTCGTGATAGCCAGTGACATTCCCGTAATTAGCTTCGCCGTTGCGTAGGCGAAAGATGCTTAGAGGCCCTGGTATGGCGTGTGTATCAAGCGGGTAAGTCTTAGGTAAACCAGTAAAAGTGTTTCTCTACGGATGGGACCAATGGAGTCGGTACCCAAAAATTTTCGGCAAAACGATTCAGGAGCAAGTGGCCTGTCAGTCTCCGATCAGGCCACCAACGACTGTCCAACCCATCGCTGGGTAGCGTCCGAAAAGTTCCAAGTACGGACCGGGGCTAGCTCGTTCGATGAGGTCCCGAATACGCGGAGACGGGCAACCATTAGGTTCGCGATTACAGTGAATCCAACTTTGCAGACTCGACTCCATCAGCGGTAAATCTCCTCGCGTGCCCAGCAGCAAGAACTCATGTGAGTCGAGCCAATAGCGACTAGGCCGACCGTCGGAATTAATGCAAACCAGGCATCCACTGAATCGAAAGCCCCAATTCTCCATGACTTGTACTGCAGCAAGTAAGGAATCATTGGAAGCCCACATATGCAGATGGCAGTGGTCTTCAATCAAAGACGTAATCGGCAACTGGCTGAACGCGTTTACGAACAGCTCGTTGCCTTCACCAATCATCCAAGGTGGGTCTGCATAAACACATGCGAATTTTCGTCCCCCCTGCTGCAATAGTTCACCTACGCTTCGCAAGACAATACAGTTCCGCTCAACTACAATTGGTTGGGAACTTGGTGATACGCCTTGAGCAGTGAATTCACCCGCGAATGCAACGCTACCAACTTCTCTTGTTTCCGTCGTAGTGGGACTGGAAGTATCCGTAGAGCGAGTATCACTGAACGGTAGGCTTCTCGGTTGTGTAGGCTTATCGTGCATTGGACGGCCTCTGGTTCATCCTTCGGTTTTATTGAGTTGCGGACTATCTCTGCTCGTTGTTTGTATTGCGTGAGCGACTAGTCACTTTTGGTTGATTTATGATCCAGTTGTGCGCTTCATCGAGCACATGTCTCATAACTGGAATGTCTTCTGCATTGAAACGAGTCGACTCAACCCACCTGTCGTCATTCCGAACCAGTCTGCACACTGAAACAACATGCTGAATTGCTGTCCCCTTGCGAATACTTCGGATGGTTGCGACGATTTGGCCAGCCCTAATTTCGTGTGTTCGGTGGCGGTTCATTTGAGCTTCCTACGAGTGCGATTCTCGCTCTTAGTAATTTCATCAAGCTTGTTGACCAAACTCTGCAACGTGTTGCGTTGTTGCGAGTCAATGCAGCCGTCGGCGAGTATCTCAAAGCCAATGACTTGAATGAGTTTTGCAACGTTCAACAGATCGCTGGGGTGTAGCCAATTGGACACCGATCCTGTTGCAAAATCGGTTCGATGGATGTTGAAGCTGTATTGCCAACCGATCAACTCATCGCCCGTTTTGTAAAGTGCAGATGAAAGCGGTCCAGCTCCTATCATGGCATAGGGCTTTGGCTCAATCGTTATGTCTTCCAAGGTGTCAATTACCTCAAATGTTTGCATGTGTTCGAGAAAGAGTACGACTGGAAAACCAGTCGCACTCAAGAAAACCGTCATCTAAAACCAGCTAATTCGAAGAACGATTCAATACTCCGTTGTAAGAAGTACGGTCGTCATTGAGCGATCATGCTCTGTGATAACGTAGAAAGCCGTGCCGTTGGCCGAATGGTATCGAGATACCAATCGGAAGCCATGCTGTAGGCCGAACTGATTTTCTTGTTTATCTTCATTACACAGATCCCCCCAATCACCTTGCGAATGTCGAACAAATGCTGACAGCACTTCTGCTTGAGTCAGCTCTGCCATTGCGCCTCGAGTTACGACCATTTCCCCCAATGGAAACAGCGAACGTTTCATTGGTCCTTTGTATTGCATATGACCTCCATGTCACCTGGCAGATTGCATCTGCCAGTTTTCTGCTCTTTGCCAAAGGCTATTCCTGATTGTTCTTGCGATTTGCGTCACCGTTGACGATGCACCAACCAAAAGCCATATCAGCCGCCTTCGAAACAAACAGAAGATCATCCCGCCGAAACGAAGTTGTCTCCTTATATGCTTCGTCGTCTTTGTATTTGCGGTATATCTTGACAGTGAACCAAGACCCACCTTTGTCTGATTCGTTCTTCCAAATCGCTGCATGGATTCCATTTCCTACAGAAATTTTTTTCACTGGTTCATTTGCCATGTTTCCTCCTTGTGCGACTTGCGCACCTTGCTCGTCGTTCGCTTGCAGGCCTTCCTGCTCTGTTCACGACGAATTACTTTCATAAAGGAGCAGCTAGAGCCAAAGAAATGGGGCTCTAGCTGCTTTACTACTCTTCCATAGCTACTACCGCTGTATTCATCGAATTCGTCCAGTTGGACACAACGATGAATCGTAAGTAGTCGCGAGGACACCATCGTGAGAAAATACAGCCGACATAGGTCTCCTGACCCCGGCTGACCTTCTCGAGCCTGCGCACGTTTTCGAAGTTGTTTTGAATTTCGTAAAGCTCGAGCTTTCCAAATACTCCGCAACTGTGCAGTTCAAGTGCTCGCAGCAGGATACCGGAGGGAATGGCTTCCCAAGTTCCTGGCTCGAACACCACCTTTCCTAGCTTGAACAATGGCCCACCTGCAAAAACGCTATGCGGCAATTGTTCCAAGTTTTGACATCGAATGTGAGTTGATAATGCTTGTAGGTCCATACTCCTCATTACTAGTGTTGTGTTGATAAACGCCTGGAAACCAGGCCGCGATAGGAATGCTCGAATGGCCACTCCTGAGCGTGGAGCCTCTTCAATTGCTTGCGGGCAATCGATTAGTGCGGACCGAGATCAGAGTCGCTTGTGTCGTTGCCGTTGCTGCGGCGAACAAGCGCGTAGAGGCCCTGGTATGGCTTACACACTTAGCGAACTGAAAAGGGAAACCAGTAAAACTATTTTTGAGTGAGCTAAGGATTTCGGGGACCGAGAGTCCCGCTACCAATCACGCGACGCTGCGTTCGCCCCACCATAGGGACAGAAAGCGGTAACGGGACTGATTTCGCGATTGGTGCGGCTGAGACCGATGCTGTTGGGAGCGAAGTCGTCTGAGCCGCTTGTCCAACGATAACTGATTGAGCTGATTGGGCAGGCCAGGCAGTGGAGCAGCGCCGCAGGTACTCGGTGCGCGTCAAATGAAAATCGGCTTGTGCAACGAACGGAATGCCGTTGTATTGAGCGTAGCCATCATTGTTGGTTATCCTAACGATGAACTGGCCGCGCTCACTGGATACCCTCGATATCGTTGTCGCATCATATCTATCCACCAATACCTCTTGCTTGCTGACGCGCCGGTTACCTTGCGCGTCAAACGCTTCTGCGTAAAGATGATCGATGTACTTACCACCCAGCCGTTGGATTTGATCAATCGCATCGCGTCCAGATGCATTTAGCCACATCTGAATGGCCGTATTGCCCTCGACAGTCGGGACAAAGTTGTTTTTGGCCGTCTTTAAATCGTCGACCGTTTGATTTAGAAGTAACACGGTGATACCCAGAGATCTTGCTTGCCTAAGCGCCAACTGCAACACTCCAGGCGCAACCATCTGCTGAAACTCATCAATTACGAGTAACAGATTGCGTTTGCGAAGTTTCGCAGAGGTTGCGGCCGCTAGGATTGTTCCCAATACCACTCGACTGATCTCGGATGCTGCGATTGGCGAAATAAGGGGATTGAGGCCCCAATACGCCATCCCTTGCTTGACAAATAATTCGCCAATGTCCAAGGCTGCGTTGCGGGAAGTTTGCGAATGATGCGATGTGGGATTGAACATGTCCACCGCTTTCAATCTCCGGATAATCAGAGCTGCTTGCTCACCATCTTTTTTGACGCTCTTGCTTAAATCATGGGGAAGGGCCTGTGCTAACTCGTAGGAAATACGATCGTGCAGCTCCTGATAGCCCGCGATATTAGGGTACTTACTATTTACATAGTCTAGGACCGCGTAGGTTGCGTCGTTGAACCAGGACTCCCCATAGTCGCGACTGAAGCCAATTCCCATTGCCGAAAGATGAACATTAGTTTTCTCTGCAGGAGCCAAAAGCTTCCAGAAATTATGCTCAAAAGGAGAACAGAATTGGGTCGCCCAACCACTTCGATTTGTGAAGTACCAGGTTGGGATAGTTGTCCCCGCAACTCTTGTAGATCCGGCAACCTTTGTCGTTGACCCCGCAACTATTGTAGATGACGCTAACAGGGTATAGTAAAGCTCAAACGAATCCGCCTTCAGATCCATGCAAGCAACGCTATAGCCGCGATGGATGTACTGTTCGAGTAAGCACATCAGCATCGCCGTTTTACCTGAGCCAGTTGCACCAGCAATCCAGGAATGAGAATTTGCAGTTTTGAGTGTCGCTAGTACTGGTGACGAATCGGCTACAACTTGACCGAGCAAAAGGCTATCGCGCTCGATAGTGTTTGTTGAATTCGAAACGTCGTTCTGATAGTCGGCCCAATAATTCTCAAGGCTGGCAGATCTTGCTAGTCCTCCTGCTTTTCCCAGAATTGGAAAGCACCATATGAATAGACCTAATCCTGGGATGAGGATTGGTGTGCAATGAGCAAATACAATACCCAGTAGCAGTTCGATGGGTCCAAGGTTGCTGATCTGAGCCAACTGCAACAAAATGAAGTGCGGCAACGTGATTGTAATGAGCGTTACCAGCGCAGCCGAGCTGATCAGTCGCACCCAATGGTATCCGGCAGGGCTTTGAAAAATCCCTGGGAGGCGATGGTCATCAATGTTGTATTCGAACCAGCATTCGATGGAATTCCAAAAATCTGCGATCTTAGGTATGGGGGGCACATTAACTGGTATGGCACCAGATCGGCGGAAATTTGCTGCCACCGACACCGGAATCGGTGCTGTTAGACAATACTCCATATAGTGTTTGCGGAAAGCAGGGATCAGCCACGTAAAGAGTCCGGCAGCCATAAGAATTGCGACGAGCGTGGGGGAGCTTTGCCAGAAAAAAGCAACAACAAAACAACCCAAAAAAGTCCAATGAACACGCTTGAAAGATGCAAGCAACTGAATCACCATCGCAATTGCGAACATGACAACGAACGGCAGGTACCCATGCAGCGGTGATACGGATGTTGAGCCAAAGAATATTGCAAGCAGCTTCGTGGCTAGCGGAAGCAGAGCAATTCCGACCAAAGTCGCTACGGCGTACCAAGCGTAGCCTCGACGATGGTTGCTCTTCACTCGCCAATTACGAGACAATGGCTCCGCTGGTAATTTGCTCGGATCGACAGGATTGCCGAACTCGGTTCGTGGACCTATCAATGACACAATCGCACCTCGTCTAAAGTAAATTGCAAAGGTCTGGGTAATCGAGTACGAAAAAACTTGGATACCAGGGGTTCTCAGTAAAAGCTGCAACCAAGCTATCACGGCGTTCAGCAGTAGTTGTGACCGTCACCAGCATGAATTGATCGTCATCGATCAATTTCGCAAACTCCTGACAGTCCCGAAGCGAGTGAACCTGCCGTAAATGTTTGCGAATAACTTGCTCAGGAAACTCCGACATTTCGACATGGACCATTGCCAAGCGTTTTACAGCACCCTCCATTACCCAGCAGAATGGATGGCCAAGAAAGGGCTTAGGAAACCACGGATATTGACTGATGATCTCGGCCGGTAGTAGCCTTCGACGTACGACATCACCCAGACAGCAGAACGCAAGCGTGCCTAGGTCGATGGGCAATACCTGTTCGCCGCGTGGCATCGCCTTGCTTCGCGGTGCACCAAAGTGTCGTACACTCCGCATTCCGAGTGTGTAATAAAAAGTTCGGTGCGCAAGCCGATGTCGCGCCAGGTAACCTGCATTGACCAATCGCGTGGTAACTTGACTGACTGCGTTGATAGACTTGGTGGGCATAAAAAGCCGGTGCAGCACAGGCGGAGTAGTGGCATTCATGCGATAGGTATGGCGCAAAAAGTCGTTGTCGCGACTGATTGGCAATGTGGGATTAAAGGTCTCAACTAACATGGGCTACATAATCCAGTAGGGTTTTTGTTTTAATGCTTCGTGTAACGCTTCGAAGCGAGACTTGGGATAAGTTCCGGCGAACTCGACTGCGATGATTACTTCTCCACTGCGAGGATGTACAAAATGCGCATCTTCGACTTTTTCACCAAAACCTCGTTCATTGGAAAACAGGCTTTCTCCAATCCAGCACCGCTGCGTAAACAGCGGCCAGCGGCGAACAGCAAATAGAAAGGCCTCAGTCACTCCTAAATCGTGAGTAGATTGAGAGCGTTTCAGTCTCACACTGCGGCAGTTGGTAAACTGTGCATGCGTTAAATTGGTTGCTATAAAAGCTGTGCTTATCACTGGTGGAGTTTCCCGAAATCGTCGCTTTGCGATGTAAGAAAGTTTTCCAAAATTCGGGGTTGCCTGTCCTGGTGACCAACAACACAGCGGCTTCTCAATTGGAGGTAACCTTCTGGCCAGAACCCGGGTTTCTACGAGAAACCCGGAGTTTGTCAGCATCTTGAGTGAACGTAATGCATTGGTTGTTGGCACGTCCCACCAACTAGCAAGTTGGTGGGGTGTAATGAGTCGAATCGACTGCGACATCGCCCGTAAGAGATGCCAGTTCCTAGTGCTGAAGATCACGGTGACTGACTTCATTCGGCACTGTGGAAATCGAAGTAGGACGAGCTGGCGTCGGCTCTCGTGCAAAGACAATGACATCTGCTGTACGAAATTGAAGGACGTTGTTTGCGTCCAGCCAACTCATGTACGGCGTAATCGCTTCCGCAACGGTATCCACGTCTTGCGAAGCAGTTGCTCGCCGTTTTCCAATGACTCTATGGAGATCGGGATCAATGGCTGTACCCGCATGAATCTCTACCAATTGCACGCTCAACGCTTCGAGATCCTGGCGATGGTATACCAGATAGCGATTGAGAATCTTGGTTAAGATCCTGGCAACTTCTTCATGCTCTCGCACTAACGATCGCAGTTGTTGCTGGTCTCGAATAACGTCCAAGTACCTACGAATTGCTAGACTGATTGCTGCATCGCACCGTTCGCGGCTTAGCAACAGCGCCCGACACAATTCGTTGTAGTCCCTCGGCTCTTCAGAATGCGTTAGGCCCAACGTCGACTTGCTCTGCAACAAGCGATCGACTAGCTCCAGTAGCAAGCCATTGCGATCATCGCGAATCTTTCGCACATCGCCTTGTAACGAGCTCGCGAACTGGAAGAGCTCTTCCACTCGCGTTTCCAAGTCAGCAAGCGTTGCCTTTTTTACAACAGAAGATTTCAACATTTGATTCACCCTTTTCTAGTTGATAAACAATTCAATGATCGAATCGAAGAGAGCCGGTATGCGGCTTGGATCATCAGTAAAGAAGTAATGTTCTTGAGTCGTCGCGAGTCGGGTTAGGTAACCTTCATCAACGCCTTTACCGATACCGAAGCAGATGAGTTCGGTATCCGCTTTCAGATCTTGAGCGGCTTGCTCGGCAGAAACACCGTGATCTGGGAATCCATCAGTTACCAAGATTGCGAGCTTGTGAGCATTAGTCGTTTCTGCACGTAGTACTTGTGCCGCCGTTGAAATTGCTTCGGTTAGCGGTGTTCCATTGCCCACTTTCAGATTTTCTACCGTAGTGAGAATGTCGGCCTGAAGCATTCCAAATGGACAAAGCAATCCCGTTTGTGATCCGAAAACGACGATCGCCAAACGGACCTCTGTGTCTACAGTTTGCAGAACTACGTTTTCAATCGCTTTACGAGCATTCGCTATCTTAGAGCCGCCCATGCTCGACGAGATGTCGAGTAAGACGACCAAATTAATCTCTTGCTTCTCCGGGACAGTCGCGGAATCTTGGCTGGATTCGAGCCTCCCCGATACGCCCTCAATTGTTGGGTCCTGGAAACAAACCTGGTAATGTGTTGAACCAGCGCTAATGGAGAAGCCGACTCGTACTTCATGCTCGCCAGGAGGTACCGTCAGTTCATGTACCACTTCCTGAAGTCGATTTACCTCTGAGTCATCTAGTAGCGAAGCAATGCCTAGTTCAGGTTTGGGTACGTGTACTGCCGCTCTCGCTTCAACGAATTGAAGTCGCAGTTTCGTCTTGGAGCCTTTGGCCACAAGCCTCTGGCCTGTGTCTTGATAAATCTCTCCAGTTGATTTGATGATCGTATTCGTCGGCACAAGCATCTTGTTGGTGTACTGCTTAGTTCCGTTCACCGACGCTACCATACGAAGTCCAAGTCCGCGACCGATGTGCGCGTCTGCTGAATCCTTCGTATAACACGAGATTGCAGCACCACTCGCCACGACATGAGATGCACTGCTGGAAACAAGAATCTCGTTGACTCGCTTGCCAGTAACATCTGCAGTGTGCTGCAGCGCTCCTCGCGCCATGGCTGAGCCTCCGGCCAGTGCGACATGCTGGAGATCACTGAACGCAAGCTTTGAATCACTGAGCATTCCCGCTATCGCTTTCCGGTACGACTCCCACAGTGTGGCGGTCAGTTGGTCGTAGACAGTAGCCGTTAACACCAACTCCTCTGGCCCAGTGGGACCAGAGATGAAAACAGATGCGCTTTCACAAGTCGAAATTTGCTGTTTCGCATCCGCCGCAGCTTGCCAAAGTTCAATCGCGACTCGACGTTTTTTCTCCGTGTTCAACGATGGATGCGCTAGGTTCAGCCCGCGCGTTGGATCAAAACAATCCTCTATTTTGAGCTTTAGCAATTGGACGAAGTATTTGAAGATCTCCCCGGTGATGTTGTCGCCGCCAAGTAGACCGTCCCCTGTCGCGCCAACCACCGTATTGAGAAGCCCCTGCTTCCATTGATGGACAGTACAATCGGTGGTACCACCTCCCATATCGATAATGCCGATCAAGTCGTTCTGACTGACACGGTGCTGCTTTTCTTCGAGCAATCGATAGGCGGCTGCGGCCGGCTCCGGAATGAAAGCATCGATTTCAATTCCAGCCAATTTGCCAGCTTCACGAATACCATCGGTCTGATGTACGCCCCACGAAGCAGGATGGGTAACCCCAATTACCAGACCATCACGTGGCCTTTGCCCCGAGAGATAGAGCTCAATTTCTGGATCAGACTTGCATACAACTTGAATAATCTCTCGAATCAATATGGACGTCAGTTCAACCGCAGAGTGCCCTCCGTAGACTTGACTGTACGCATCGTCGTACATCCGCCGCTTGAAATGCGCGTACAAAAATTCAGGATGCTTGTACGCCGCTCGAATCGCTTTCTGGCCGACTAAAGGCGCCTCGCCATCAGGCCAGTAGACGACACTAGCCAACTGAGCCCCTTCTCCCGGAAAACTGAACTCCGTAATCCGACCGTTGGACTTTATTGAAGCGGTGCTATTCGTTGTTCCTAAATCAATTCCCAATGCAATAGTGCTAGACATGTTATTGAACTTTCAGGTTAGAATATGTACGTAGGCCCCCAACCCGGAAATCGGGTACGTTAAATCTTGGGGCCATCAAAAAGAGAGAGGTGTTAGCTCAGCGACTTACGGCCGCGTGGCTTTCGAACGGGTTGACCGTTGAGCAAATCTTCGAGCGATGCATCATCGTCGGTGGTGGATTTACTGGACGAATCATCGATGTAGTGATCCGACAACAGCTCATTGACGAAGCTCACCCCTTGGCTTCCGCCCCTCCATCCACCAGTATCAAGCTCGTCTTCTAAGAACGATGCGGCAAAAGATGCACCGGAGTCGCGATAATGCTTTGCGCGAACTTCCATATCGGCCTGTATCGAAGCAATCTCAAGCGCTTGTTGCGCCTCAAATCGCCGGAACATGCCGGAGACAATCACCCCGGCAAGCCGGTTCTGAATTGCCAAAAGAAAATTGGAGAAGTTCATGAAGTGTTCCTTTCGAAATGAAAAAGGAACGCTCGACTTGCTGAGCTTCTGCACGTAAAATCGAGTTTGAAGAGTTCGTCTCGATTCCGTGCGCCCACAATTTGAGCGTTTCGGAAAGTGATGAAACAAAGAGGCTCGTCGGCGTCTGATACACGCTGGCGGGCTTTTTTCGTTTCGCAGAAAATGCCGATTGGAAAACGAGTCCATCAGCTAAACGACGGTTGAAGCGATCTCGCAATGTAGAAGTTGCCGAACGGCGGCTTCGGTCGTACTGTGAATGCGAGAATCGAGAATTCATTGCAATTAGCTCTGCCATCAAGGCACGAAAAAACGACGTTCAAGTGAAGTACCAAGGGATACCGTACGTGACGTCGTCAAATGCAATGAACTATATTTTTGGGCGGCCAAGCCTCGTGCGATTTTACCCGCACAATCAAAATCATAAGCGCCCATGGACCTAAGTCAACAACTTTTCAAAAGAATTTCTATAATCCTCCGCGAAGCCTTTTTCATCTGAGACCTCATCTGAGATCAAGGCGTTGCGAGCTCATCGATTCGCTGATTTGTCAACCGAGAACTTGCTCGACAATTGCAGCTGCCGAATTCCGCTAGTGCATTTGTTAGTCAATCCCAGGGATTCATCGATAAGGCAATGACGCTCATCAACTATCCAACTTGCTGTTGAGCTTTGCGATCATGTTCAATCGACGTGAAACCGAAGGCGAACTTCAGTGCTGGACAAAGGACGTTATTCAGCGTTACGGTAGAGTCAGATAAAAACTCACCGGATCGACTTTCGGATGAGCCGTATGCGTGAATCAGATGCAGCGGACCAATGAGCTTAGATGAGTGCGCGATGAAAGATGTGATAAGGCATAGAGCAGCCTGTCCTGCCAACGACGAATTACCGACTAATCTACAGTCGATTGCGGAAACCTCCGAAAGCAGCGGTACCTTGCCATCAATTGTCGCATATGCTGGCGCCGCCGCTCAGTTCGCTTGGGATGAATTCATTTACGGAAAGATTCGCAACGCCCATACTCGCGTTGCGTATGAGCGTGCAATTCGACAGTTCATGAGCCATTGCGAAGCACGGAACATGCAGTTGCACCAAATCACTCCTCGCGATGTTGGCAACTATCTGGACAGTCGAACTTACGCTGTTTCGACTAAGAAGCTGATCCTGTCCGCACTGCGACACTTCTTTGACGCATTGGTAACTAGACACGTGATCATACTCAATCCGGCTGCAACGGTTCGAGGCGAGCGTCTGCAGGTCGTTGAAGGTAAGACTCCCGAGATTTCAATCGAGCAAGCGCGATTGCTTTTGCGAAGCATCGATGCATCCCATGCGGTTGGACTTCGCGACCGAGCCGTCATTGGCATACTGATTTATACAGCTGCTCGGGTGGGCGCTGTTGCAAGGCTGCGATGCGTTGACTTTTACAAAATTGGTGAGCAGCACTGTCTGCGATTCCATGAGAAAGGTGGCAAATCGCGTGAAATCCCCGTACGCCAAGACTTGCAGCAAATGATTCAAGAGTACCTGCAATCTGCAAAGCTGACATCTGCTGAAAAGGCGGTACCGCTATTCCAAACTACTCTGCGTAGAAGCCGAATGCTGACTGGCAATGCGCTAACGAGCGATGATATCGGACGAATGCTCAAGCGACGGCTATATGACGTTGGGTTATCGCAACGGCTTTCGCCACACTCGTTTCGAGTTACTACCATCACCGACTTGCTCAGCCAAGGCGTTCCGCTTGAAGATGTGCAAAACCTGGCCGGACACGCAGATCCAAGGACAACCAGACTCTATGACCGAAGGCAGCGTAAAGTAACCCGCAATATCGTCGAGCGTATTTCAATTTGAGATTGGATTTTCTGGAGGCATGGCTCGCATCAAAGTGATGGGCAGCAACAATCGTCTGAGCAACATCTCTGACCTCCCATCCGCCAAAACTAGCTGCGTACCAATTGGAAGCGGAGTTATTCGCAAGATGGTTGCTGAGTATGAGTTTGGCAGAAATATAGATCATTGGGAGGCGACCAATTGAATGCCGGGTCGCAGCGGCAAAACCTTGACTAGCGCAGCTAGTTGCAACTGTTCAAAGAAAAGGAAGCGGCGCGACGTCGGCCAAAAATGGCTCGTCGCGCCGCCCCAGTACGTCACTCCGACGCTTCGGCAAGAGTATCCCTAGCAAGTTGCGTCCCCGCAGAGCCTGCGTCCGTTTCCTCTCGCTATATGATAGTGCCAGAACAAACTAAATAAGTCACGACACATTGAAATCGATTGGTAGGACTTAGCGTCGGCATCCAGAATGCCACGGACCTAATATTCATTGTTGTCATACGTCCCTTCACCAAATCATCTTGAATAGAAATCTTTGAAGGTTTTTTTCAGCCGTGACCATAGGTGTCACGTGCTCCATCGAAAACGTACTCCGAATTCTTGTTGGAATGCCTTTACAGTAACTTACGAGTCTTGCTTCAGGAGTCCTGCATGAAGAACATCGATCGCAGAGTCATCCAGTTCGGCAATCGCACGGAAAAATTCGGGCCTTTGCCGAATTCGCTGACGAATGAAATCGGGAACTTTATCGGCAAGCAAAAGAAGCTCGCTTTCATCGCCGTCAAGAACACGCGCGAGCTTGTGAATGAACTTCTCGCTGGGAAAGTCGCCAAAGTGTAGCTTTTCGTTCTCGACCTTTGAAATGTAGGTAAAGCTGACGCCGAGCAACGTCGCAAGTTGCCTTTGAGTAAGACTCTTGCTTTTCCGAAGCGATTTGACTCTTGCACCGAAATGCATGTGCCTGTTGTCCACAACTGAGGGACCGGTGATTGAAAAAATGACTTCCTTATCCTAGACTGTGTGAACTTTTTGGTCAACAAACCTTGCTCTAGTCCGCAAAACAATCCTTTTCGCAGAAAGTAAGATGCCCATCTGCTGGAATCACAATCGTAACGGGAATCGTTTCTGCGTTAACTGGCCGACCGGTGCGAAATAACATTGCCATGACTGGCGAGATAACGATCATGGGCAAGGTACTGGCCATCGGTGGCGTGCTCCCCAAACTCCAAGCGCCGATCGACGCAAGATGCAAAGAAGTGATCATGCCGAGGGAAAACGAACGAGACGTCCAAATGACCCCAGACTACGTAAAGTACAAAATCCAGTCCACTTCGTCTCGCCTATCGACGAAGTACTTTGGGCAGCACTAACAGGGGTAGATTTCAAACACATGACTAATAATCCGCAACCAATGCAAAAAAAGTTGAGTTGAGCCGTGACAGATTGGGTACTGAAGAAAATAGAGTTGTCTGGTGGATTTCTTGCAGGCTTGGAATTAGAACTCCATGATGGATTAACTTGTATCATAGGTCCACGTGGAAGTGGAAAGTCAACCTTGGCCGAAGCAATTCGCTTTGGGCTCTTGGGGGCAGTGAACGCAGGGAAGCAAAGAACCGACCTACTTCAAGCCAATATCCGTGGCTCTATGTTGACGGTCCATGCAACCAAAGGGCTGGATCAATTCATCCTTCGTCGACAGTATCCCCAAGCAGCAACGATAACCAATTTGCACGGCAAGCCTTTGTTAGACGTTGATGCTGATCGAGGCACATTCCTTCCGCTGGACGCATATGGCAGCTCAGATATTGAGCTAATTGCTGATGAGACTTTAGGTGAGCGAAGGCGATCGCTACTTGACGACCTGATTGAGAGTGAGCTCCGGGAAATACAGCTAGAGCTGAATGATCTGAGGCGAAGTCTTGAAGCAAATGCCGATCAGCAGAAGTCAGTACTCAGGGAACTGGCCGAGCATATCGAGCAAATTGAGGAAATTGGAGACGCAAGAGGAAGACTTGCAGAATTGCCAAAACTGGATCCGAGTGAAGAAACCGGCGCGTTGCTACAAGTTGGAAGTCAACAACAGTTCAATTCGAGGGAGACGCGAGCACTTACGAAATCTACCGACTTAGTACGGGAGTTTGAAAGGTCGGCAAAGTTATCAGTGGAAAGACTATCCCAACAAATATTGGAAGTCGAAATTCCAGATCAATCAAAAAACGACAAACTCACGAGTGGAGTTCCCTCGTTGCTCAGTGGCCTTCAAGAGACAGCCAAAAAGCAGCTTTCTGCCCTACTCAGCGAAATCGACGAAACGTTGAGTGGTTTGCAAGCGATTTCGTTGAAGTTGATTGACTCGCACGCTGCACAGCAAGTGGAATACAACCAACTTCAAGCGAAGCACCAACTTGCAAGTGAAGCTGTACGAGAACGAACGACCCGGGAACAATCTGTTTTGCAACTATCGCAGCTTGAAGTCGCACGTAAAGGGCTCGATGGTAAGGTTGTAGATCTTCAGGGGAAAAGAGATCTATTAAAGGCCGAGTTTTTGCTGAAGCGGGAACAAGTGTCGCGTTCGCGATCCGAAGTCGCAAAGACACTTCAATCGCTAGCTGGTGAAAAGGTTCGCGTTCGCGTACTTCAAAACGCTGATGACCTGAATTATCGCCAATTATTGACAGAAGGACTACGCGGCGCGGGAGTTCGCAATCATGAGGACATACTTTCCCAACTGATGCATATGCGACCCGAACACTTGAGTCAGTTGGTTCGTCAAAACGACTTTGCAGAGTTTGATGGTCACACTTCCTTAGGAATTGAGAGATCAGGGAAAATCATCGATGCATTCCGCCGAAATCTCGACATGTTCGAACTGGAATTAACGGCAATCGACGATCAGGTAAAACTTGAGTTAAACGTTAGTACCACAAAGGAGGAGTTGTTTAAGGACGCAGCTGAGCTTTCCAAAGGTCAAAAGTGTACAGCCATATTACCTCTCTTGCTCGCTAGACGATCAACTCCCTTAATAATCGATCAGCCCGAGGACAACCTGGACAATCATTTCATCTACGAAACAGTCGTTGATGCAATTAGTCGGCTTAAACAAAGACGGCAAATGTTTTTCATCACGCACAACGCAAATATTCCAGTTCTGGGGGGGGCAGATTTGGTTGTCGTGATGAACTCCGATGGAAAGAGGGGTTTTATTGAAAAGACGGGAACGCTCGATGAATGCAGAGCTGAAATCATTGACTTACTCGAAGGCGGCGAAGAAGCGTTTGAACTGAGAAGGAAAAGGTATGCAGGCGAGTAACGATTTTGACGAGATCTACGCAGAATTGAAGCAACTTGTAATTGCGGACCCAAGGGCGGCTCGAATTCGTTTCACAGAGCTTTGGATCTCGAAAAAGGATCTACTGATGAAACTTTTGGACCAACTAGGCAATCCAGGCGAAGGTCGCTTGAGACATTTTGTTGCAAACTTTGCCAGGTCAATTGATGATCGAAGTACGATTGAACCGCATTTGGTCCGTTGGCTCGAAACAGAGACTGATGAGTTTGCGCGACGTTCAATACAACAAGTTTTGGAAGCTCGATTGCAAACCGTACGTCCGGCTATAAATCAGCAATTGGTTCCGAAGCAGCTGGTTGATGTCTACAGATATGTCTCGGAAAGAATGCGTCATGAGTTGCAGAATGCACTGTTGGGACCAAAGACTCGAATCTTGCAAATTCGGTCGCTTTTGGACGGAGTGGAAGAGGGGCTCACTCGCTCAGAGCTTGAAGCTCTCGTACTAAAACTTCGAGATGAATTCCATTCGCTCGGTAGAATGGCGGAATCCGAGCCAGATGATGTTTTCTTTCAAGTCCGTCCCGTTGCATTAAGGGAATGGCTGCATAGGATGAACATGGAGTATTCAGGCCGATTCAATAGAGTCGAACTAGAGTTCAATGCGAACCCTCAATGCCTGGAAACTAAGGTGATGGCGAGTGATTATTTGTTACGTTTGATTTTCTGGAATCTCTGGATCAATGCGCACCAAGCGGTAGGCGATCCATGCGAAGTACGAATTAGCCTCGATCACGTCGATGATCGATTTCTAAAAGTAACGATAACCGACAACGGTGCTGGATTCGAGTCGGGAATGCGAGAAATCGCGTTTGAAGACCGCTTCTCCAAAAATGGCCCCCATCGTGGACGTGGACTTCTCGAAATACAAGACGCGATCCTTCAGCTGCGCGGCAACGCAATGCTTGCGGAAGTAAACCAAGGGGAACTGAGAGTCCAACTGACGTTCATGCGTGCCCAAAAATGAGTTATCCATTCGAGATCCAGCCACTTGTGATCGAAGATGAGCAAACGGCAAAGGAACACTATGAAGCAGCATTCGAATTGCTCAAGTCGAAATACTCGATAGCTCCGCCAATATGGGCATTCTCATACGACGATGGATTGGCTGCAGCAACCTGCGAACGTATCTACCACTTGGCAATTGTCGATTTGCGACTGCCAGAGACTCACGGCAGGCCACATTCGGATAACCTTGAATTTGGTTTAGCACTTGTTAGATCCCTCGCGAATCGCAACTCGTTTCCAATTCCAGCCTTACTGGTGATTTCTGGGCACCTTGGACTAGCAAAACAGATGGAGTTAGACGAACTCGTTCAAGCGTCATTTGCCTACGGGCGTGTACTTGCAAAATCCGACCATCTAGAGGAAGAAATTGAAAGTGCCTTATCGGCAGTTCAACGCTATAGCCGTATTGGAATCCATATTCGAGATTCTGGAGAAAAACTTTTCCCTTCGGTTACTCCTCGCGACGAAGAGTTGCTTCGTAGATGCGTACTCAAAAACGAGGAAGCAATCGGACTCGATCTGTCTTGGTGGGCTGCTAAAACGACCTTGGATAGCGGTTGGTCAAAAGTGTTGATGGGACGTTTCGCTTTTTCCGCAGGTCGAGGCCACTCACTCAACACTTTTTTCAAACTTGAGTCTTCCAAGAACGCTGTTTTCGTTTTTAAAAGCGCAAGTTTATGTGCGCAGAAACTGAAGCACATCAAGGTTGTTTACTCAGAAATCGCTGGCGACACAGGGCTTCTCGTTACTCAGGCGGCTGGAAGCGGAGATGTTGAAACGTATTCGTTTGAAAAGTTCGTTCGACGAAATACAGGGACAATTGAGCAACAACACTCGTTAATCGCAAAACAAATTGCTTACCAGATCGGCCTTTTAGGCGATCGCACCCCCGACCAAACTCTGGTACGAAATCTATTCTGGAAATATCACGATGTTGACAGGGTCAAGACGCAATGGCTGAAGTATGGCGGCCCGAAATTGCTCACGGAATTGCAAGACCAATTGGACTGTCCGATCAGTCGGTATTCGAAACTTCTAGTTTCGCAAGACATCGTCCGATTCAGCAAACAATCGGTTCTGCATGGTGATCTTAACTACACAAATGTTGCACTGGAAGATTCAAGTGAGGGGGTTAAAGCATTCGTTTTCGACGCTTATGGTTTCGGATCTGGGCCAAGCGTCTCTGACCTTGCAACGCTTGAAGTTTCCCTGTTGCTTCATCTTGAATCGGAAGAATCACTTGTAAGTGGACTACGAATTATTTTCGGGCAAGGTTGGGCGACGGATACATTGCCACCGTCAGCCACTGATATGCAACAAAATGTCCTTCGCCTAGTTCGGGAGATTAGAAATCAAGCCATTCAAACGGATACGTTACGTGTCTATGCGCTTTGCGTTTTCGACCAATGCCTAGTCCAGCTTGGCGGTTTGGCATTTCGGTCGTCATGCAACCGAATAAATTTCCCAAGCGATGCCGCGCAACTTTCCGCGTTAGCGGCAAAATGGCTTGATACTTCGGTGTGAACTGCGAATCCTCTTGAACCATGATTCGAGCTGTGACTTTTCCATTTAACAGATCGCCCAATTGTCGGTTGGCGAGACTATGAAAACGGAGAGACGATTGCTCTTCGCAGGATGAGACTGCTCAAGGGAATTGGCTCGTAGCCTGCGCTTTGGCGGGCCTTGTTGACAACGCGATGGATTGTAAGCAATTGGCGGCGGATTGGAGCATAGCGAGCAAACGGAACCCGTGCAAAATCGGCAGATAGATTCTCAACGCTTCGATGCGTAGCACGTGCCAGAAAAAAAGCCTTCAGCTCTCGGTAGGTGGCATTGTCAATGCGAACGCACGCATGCCACTTGGGATCGCCACCTCCCTTGGGAGTCAATCCGCTACGCCGATAGCTGATACTATATCCCTCGAACTTAATCGGATGTCTTCGGCAATCTCGAATTTGATTCTTTTCGTCCTGCTTGAATGAGTGGTGTCCATCTGTCGCCATTAACAGGAACCAGCGACCGTATCGGATATATTGCATGTTCGCGAAACCTCGCTTCTTGCGATAGGCACGCTGACGTTCCGTCAAATCGATTTCGTACTTGGCAATGAGTTTTTGATCAACTGTATCTAAATCCTTGCCCGCTGGAATTCGTCCGGTCACATAGTACCAGTATCCGTGCCGCAGATAACACACTGCTACTTGCTGCACCAAACCTTCCGGAGTTGTTGCGACGCGATTGCGCTTACCAGGAACTACTTTGGCAGAATCCATTTATCGATTTCGGAGGAACAGCAGAACCACATATCCCCATGCTAGCCAACTGGCTTGATGTGGATATTGGGTGATCAAACATGTGGCAACACCGAAGAAGAAGATAAGCATTGGTCCCATACAGCGAACACTCCCATGCCTTGCGAGTCGAGTTTAGTCAGAAAAGAAGGGGTTGTTTGCGGCCAACCCCAAGCCGTTTTGTCCCGTTTGTAACCACTGGCTAGAGCAATCAAAAACTCTGACTGCGTCGACCGAACAAAGGTCGTCTGCAATCACAGAACACTTGCTCACCTGTTTTGTGAGCACTGACGCAATGTCGTGTATGCACTGTTTTCCTCAGTGCATACGACCAATCCATAGTGCCCACAAAAAAGAACCTCAGCCGTACACACCGCCTGTTGCGAGACGCAACTCGGGTGTACGTCGTCAGTCCGCCGCCAGAGGAAGCCGCTCTTCCAAGCAGCCACCTCTAGCCGCATCGCTGCCAGCCAAGGACAAAGGGAGTGTGCAGCGTCGCTTCCGACGCTCCGGCAACAAATGCCAATCGCACACCGCCCAACGTACCATCTCCTGACGGGGTATCGGATGCACAAGCACCACAAAGCCCCTCGGCTCTTTCGTTCCTGCTGATCGGGTCATCACTCCCGAGTAATCGCAGACGGGTCGCGACTGCCTTGCCGCGCATGACCGATTGATTGCCGTTCGACAATCGCACAATCATGTTCGAACTTTCGCCCGAAACACCGCTGGCGCTTCCGCACCAGTTCTAATCAAGCCACACTCCCCCTCTACGGCTTTTCACGCAGTTGAATGCGTTACTTCCACCCTGTTGACTAATCAGGGCACCGAGTTGCCAAACCCGGAGGCCGCAGAGGTTCCCGCGTTATTGTCGACCTTCGATTCTGAAGTCACGTCGCTAGAGCGCGTTACCGCTCGGTCCGCATGGGTATGTGCCACCTTCCGGCCAGCCATACTCTCCTCGATAAAACGAGATTTCCCCCTACGAAAACAGAAGCTTGGGGTATCGTTCCCACACGGATATTCACTGTTCAGCACCGTCTCTTCAAAATCTTACTGGCAAGCCCTTCCTTACCTATTCGGTCGGGCCTTTCATGGTTGAGCTTTTCACCGCCATCGGATTTGCCGATAGTCGCCGAAGTCGTCACACTTCGATGCATCCTGTCACCAGGTAGCAGCTCCCCACGCCAGCCGCGTTGAACGAACTCGCCGAAGCAAGCCCGAACCCCACGGACGGGATTCTTCATAAGAATATGAACCACCCGCTTTGCCTGTCGAAAAATCGACAGTGAAACAATCCAGATTCAGATCGTTTCGTCGACACGGCCTTGCTCAATATTGAGAAAGGCATTTCCGCGTCGCCCGCACTTCGTAAACCAGTCCTATTGAAAACCATTGGATAGAACGCCGGGATTACTTCGGTACCGCATGCTTCAGAACAAATGAAACACGCAGCAACGGGATTACTCCGACGAGCCTCCATTGAGCTGAGCAAGCCTGTCTCCAGGCACTCAGCTCGAAGGGCCAGCACAGTGACTTAACGACACTGGGAAGTTGGCAAACTTCCGGCTCTTATGCTCGGCTGATGAGACCAAGTTTCCTGAACCTGCTGTCCCCGTCAGGAGACATCAGCTTTTCGCCCTTATTCGCAGCTTTATGAATCGCTGCATTTCAGGCGAACACGTTTCGCGTAAGCTTGACGACCGGCGAGAAGAGTCTCTCGCCTGAATCAAGAGGAATATCAGTACCACAAAAAAAGTCACGCAAATGTCATCTGTCTGACACCAAATTGTAACATTTGAATGCTTCGGGTTTCCGTGCTATTCAGTCGTGAATGAACACCCATCAACCCGATGAGCGACTAGTTTTCGTTGACATTGAAACAGGAGGCGTTGAACCCTGGCGTCCAATTTTTGAAATTGCAGCGATCGCGGTGGATGCAAATTTGAACGAGCTTGAATCCTTTGAAGCTCAATTGAAGTTCTGTCGGAGCTTGGCGAATCCTAAAGTGCTACTCGGATCACGGTACAACTCGCAGGCCTGGAGGAGACGAGCGATCGACGCCGATGACGCTGCTGAGGAGTTTGCGGATTTCCTCGGCCGCCACGGGACCGTTGATCAATCCAGCCAGAGTGGTCGAGTTTTCCAGGTGGCCCAAATGGTCGCACATAATGCTGCTTTCGACGGACAGTTCCTTTGCAATTGGTTTAACCGCGTTGGCAGGTTTCTTCCGGCATCGCGACGTATGCTCTGCACGATGCAGCGTGCAATATGGTTGTTTCACGAAAACAAATCGTTGACTCCCCCCGAAGATTTCAAATTACCTACCCTCTGCCAGTATTTTGGGATTCCCTTTGCCGCAGAAACTAGGCATCACGCGAAATACGATGTACGCGCGACCGTCGAGCTGTATCGTGCAATGAACCAAGCGTTCGGACAAACCCGGGAACCAAGTTCCTAGTCGAGAGACTATTTCCGTCGGAAAATCTTGCGGTCTGGCCGCATCACCGAGGCTGTATACTCTGGCGATGGCTGGAAACCGTCATTCAATGCTTTGTTCAGCCACATGTCGGGAGAACGAATATTGATCCCGCGTTGACGTTGTTCATCCATTGCACGCATTGCCCGCACCAATACTTCGTCGTCAACGCGTTCGATCACCTGGATTGCCAGCGACAAGGATATTCCCCGGCGCGATAGCGATTGCAAACGGCCAGTGATTCGACTTGAGCGAGCATCGGCGTTTTCGGAATTTGCTGGCTTAATGTTGTAGACAAAGGCTACAGTCCACTGCCCCCGACAGATTTTTTGGAACCGCTGGTCAGTTGCCATCGGTTCCAAGTAGCCTACCGATTCAAGCTCCTCCGCGGCTGGAGCAATGTATCGCTTTCTAACCTTGTCGAGTTCGATTCCAGGACTCACCCCAATGTGCTGATATGCCAATCGAGCCAGATCGATCGAAATTTTGCGACGGTGAGGTGGATGAAAGTGCTTATCGAGATAGCGGTACAATCTTCGAGCTGTCGTGGTCAATTCCCGTTGCAAACCGAAGTCTATGCGTTTCAGATAACCGCTGTCAAAACTCTGAAACAGGACGTGACTCCATCGAAAAAGGGATGCGCTCTCTGAATAGATGCCATTGGCCTGCAGTTGGTCGCGGAAATGAAACGAATCGAGAATTCCAAAAGCGCCTTGGTCGCGAAACTGTTTATCGCGATTATCGCGCCACAGATTCTGGTAATTCAACCGCACTCCGACAAGCCGCTGCATTCCCAAGGTAAGCCGGGCGTACGCCCAGTCTGATTTGGGCCATCCCATAAGCTCGAACAGTCGAGCGCGTTGCAGCGGTACTTTAGCATCGGCGAATCCATGGTAGTCGCTGGTATATTTCATGAGGCCAAGATAGATCTCTTCATCCTTCGCAGTTGGCAATCCAAATTCTGGGTCACCTTTGACGGTCAGAGTGCGAGTGATACTTTGCCGAGTGTCACGGTCAAAATCTTCAATCTCGAATTTCAGATGCTTGCGAGTTCCATTTCGTTCCGAAAGGAGTGCGAAGGGAAGTTCACAAAGATTCATTTCATCTTTGCCGTAAGCGAGGTTCGCAAGTCGCTCGGTGAATGTCTCTGGGTTCCTGCTTCTTTTAACTTTTTCCTTCGTCATCTAACTCACCGTTGTTACATGTACTTCAGGTACATTAGTAAAGGCCAGAATTCGCCAATCGTTTCGCATCCTTGCACCGCATTGGCGGTCTCATTTTGCGTCCGTTTCGGCCCCGTTCGGCGTTCGAATCGGTTTGGTTTTGCGTATCCAATCGGTTTCATTTCGCGAGCAAGCCGGTCTCGTTTGGCGCAACCACCCGTAAGATTCAGCCAATTGCAGGTTCAGCACAAATAAAGCACTACCAGAACAAAATGAGACCGGAAACAAGTCTTTTGAAGTTGGTCTGACTGAATTTAAACGTTGACGACCTTCGATTGCCCGTGCCACTCTAAGGCAAGTGAATTCAAAGACTTGGACGGAATTGCAACATGCAATCGTCCACGCCCTCAGCTCGGAATCCGTCATGCCTAGGTCCATTTGCATGCTCAATCAAAAAGGAGGTGTGGGCAAGAGTTCGACAGTATTCCATCTCGCAGGTGGAATGGTCGAAGCCGGTAAGCGAGTTTTACTTGTTGACCTTGACCCTCAAGGTTCGTTAAGCCAAGGGTTCTTCGGTTCATCCTGTGTGGAAATGATCGAAGCCGAGAATACGGTTGCTCGTCTGTTTACGGACCGCGCATTCTTTTCAATCCTCGATCAGCTAGTCGTCCCGACAAGATTCGAAAGCATATCCATCGTTGTCGCGAATCAGCATTTAGCTCGATTCAATACGCCGGAGCCTGAGTCAACTGGAATGTTGCAGTACGCTTTGCGTGAGCTATTGCGTGAGGCTATAGAGTTCGACGTCGTCTTAATCGATTGCCCTCCGAATTTGTACCGTTGCAGTTGGCTGGCTTTGGTTGCAGCGGATTATGTTTTGATTCCCGTCCCACCCGAGGATTTTGGTACACAGGGTTTGCGAGCCGTGCATCAGACCATTGAGCACGCGAGACAATTGAACCCCAAGCTTCGGCGCTTGGGACATTTGATCTCTCGCAGTGACAGAAGGCTGCTGATTCACCGAGCCTACGAACAGCGAGTGCGGGAGCTCTATCAAAGTAACGTATTAGAAACCGTTATTCCGGAAGCATCCGCATTTAAGGTCTCTCTGGCAAGTCGCTCGCCCGTCGAGTTCGATATGCCCAACTCCCTGGCCGCTAAGTTGACTAGAGAACTAACCCGTGAGATTCTCGACCGCATCGATGAGAAAAACACGTCACTAAAGGTCGCGTAACCATGGCCAATATGAAACGCAAGCTGGCTGAACTGGAAGACAATTTGGATGAATCGATGGGGCGGCGAACAGCGTCGAGCATTAGCGTTGTACCTCAGTTCAGCCCCATTCCGTCGCGTAAGGACGTGGGGCGATCTCCAGTTCGTGGGTACGGCGAAGTCCAGATTGAGCAGGTGATCGTTGACCCAGCGCAGCCCCGTATAAAATTCGATGACGCGGAAATTGAGCGTTTGGCACTCAGCATTCGTGAAAAAGGCCAGCTTCAACCAATTCGTGTTCGCTGGAATGAGCAATTGGAAAAATGGATCATCATTGTCGGGGAGCGTCGCTTTCGAGCGACCCAGGTCGCGGGATTGAGTTCCATTCAGTGTTTCTTTCACGAGGGCGCGATCTCCGAATCGGAAGTACGCGAGCAACAATTGATTGAGAACCTACTTCGGGAAGACCTTCGACCAATGGAAGAGGCGCGAGCATTTGCTGCGTTAATGGACCTTAATCACTGGAATGGCAAACAGGTCGCAGAATCACTGCGGCTGTCTCCATCACGGGTTAGCCGAAGCTTGGCGCTTCTCGACCTTCCTGAAGCAATACAACAACAGATTGATAGTGGTGGACTCGGCAAGACCGCAGCCTACGAATTGAGCAAATTGCGGGACGAGCCAACGCTAAACAAACTTGCAGCCGATGCGAAGCTTGAGGAGGTAACGGCACGCCAGGCCGCAAGCCTCGTCAACCAACGTCGGGGCAAACCAAAACGCTCAAACGGTAAGGCGACGCAGTCCTTCCTGTCAGAGACTGGAGTACGCGTCACAGTTCATTATGGCACCGACCAGAATTACCACGACATTTTGATAGCGCTACGAGAAGCGCAGGACGAGGTCGAACTGAGAATCGACAACAACGTTCATCTGAGCTGACTCGAAAGAAAGTCCAGATGTCGATGTCAAGCTGCTTTACTTTCTGCATTACGCTATGGTACATCTGAGGAATGCTAAAATCATTCATCGGAACATACAACGAGAGAGGCCTGCAAACGCTGCGGAACGAAGACGAGTTGTGCCAAGTCGTCGTTCCGCGTGCAGACATGGTTCCATTTTGGGCTGCTTTGGATTCTGAGATTCTGCCATCCATCGAAAATGCCATTCGATTTGGTGATCGAAGAGCCGCCTTCGCGATTCTAGCCAACCACGCACTTCATGGCGGACGGATACTTCGTTAGGCAGAATTCCGCTTGCGCAAGTGGTACCATCAGAGGATATTTGACTGCCTTGGTAATCTCCTAACTCTCTGACTGGAATCGAATGGGACCGTTCGAGCGACTTCTCCATCCCAAAGTCTACTTGCCGTTTGGCGTGACAATCACGGCACTGGTTTTCGGTATATGGTGGTTGCTGCCGTTGGCCGCCCAGATTTCGATTGTAATTGGACTGCTCATCACGCTACTTGTCGTGGCTGGCCTGACGCTCCAAAGGGTGCGTTCACGAGATGTCGAAAACGAAGCGATGTCCACTTTGATTGCATTGGCTTCAGATCCCGAGATTTTTGAACGACACACATTGATTGCAGATTCGCTCAGGTCCATTTCCACGCGAAAGGATACGATCTACCGCAAGCTCGTCCTGCAGCAATTGAGCATCTTAGCTGACCATTCGCGTCGATTGGCAAATGGTTCGATTGACTATCCCTCGACGGAGGCCTGGAGGATTGTCTACGAAGAGTTGTTGCGCAGCCCTGGACTACATCTCTACCGAAGCGTCTCGCACATCGAGTCAGCACATTACTGGCAGGATGGTCCCGGCCAACAGAGCACTATGCTGAATCTCGAGTTGCACGATGCTGGAATTGTGAATATCGAGCGAACGGCGATTATTGCGGATCATCTTTGGCCGCAGGATGAATTGTTTCCCGTCGAGCCTCTCCATGCATGGCTGAAGCAACAATACATGCATGGAATTTGGATTAAGCTAGTTCGAGAATCTCAGCTAGATGGTGAGAGAGAGCTAGTTTCTGATTTTGGGATTTATGGGTCGCGCGCGGTTGGAATGCAAATGGCAGATGCCGCAGGACGAACCATTCGATTTGAATTGAGCTTCGACTTCGAACGAGTCAAGCAAGCCGAAAGCATCTGGGAACGCTTGCAAGTTTTTGCAACTTCGTATCGCGATCTACTGGATCGCTCCACTTGATAACACTATGATCCAAAGTGTTGACGAGTTTCTTTACAAAGGTCTAATACCTTGCGAGACGTGTTGTACTTTGATACGGCACGGCTTGGCCGAATGTCACCTCGAGCATGCCGTGCCTCGATCGATTTTGCTCGACTTTCTTTCGAGCACGGTTCGACCCTGTACTCAGATGACTTTCTACGCTTTGGCAGCCAATGTCTTTCAGATTCGCAACTAGGATGCTATCCAGGACTCGATGATTGGCAAGGCCCAGAGCAACTCAGGCAACGCCTCAGCTCACTGGCAAAACTGCCAATCGGGTTGCAAACCATCTTTGCTTCGCGTTCAGCTAATCTAATGAAACTCGCAGCAAAGTTTTTGTTTCGCCGATGCCGTCGCGTCATGATTACGGACCTGACTTGGCCTGCGTACGAAAATATCTTGCTCAACGAAATGCACCGATCAGGCTGCGGTGTCCATAAGGTCGCTGTACGCAGCAGATTGCTTCGAGGAGAGGTTTCTGCTGCTGAGCTACTCGATCTTTTGGGGAACGAGTTCACTGGCTATAACTGTGATGGACTGTTTCTCCCGTTAGTCGACAACTTAGGCATCCGACTGCCAGTTTCCGAAATCACGCATCATTTGAGAAATCTCGCAGAACTTAGATTCTGCGTTGTCGATGGAGCGCAGGCATTTGAGAATGTTCCGCTTGAACTCGAAGCTGATTACTGTGACTTCATGATAGCGGGATGTCATAAGTGGCTTTGTGCTCATACTCCAATGGGGGTCGGGTTTCTTGGACGTCGTTCGTCGCAACAGTCTTTATCTGAGGCGTTGTCTCGCTGGCTACATAGCGGTGCCGTTGACGATCCACTGATTGTCTTCTCGAATGAACTTGTAACGGGCGGAGTAAATCCATTCGGAGAGACAGCTCCCATACTACCGATGCTCACAGCCAATGCCGCAGCAGTCGATGCGATCGCCAGAGTTCACAAATCGGCAAAGGATACTCGCCAGGCGGTTCAAGCTGTCGTTTTGGAGGCTGGCTGGGAAGTCGTTTCACCGCAACTCGTGTTCGAGAGTCAAATCATTCTCATCCGCAAGAGGTTTACAAGTTGCGTGAAAAACCTACGACGTCGGCTCCTGGAGAACAGCATTGCAGCTACTGTGTACGACGATGGCCTCGTAAGACTGGCAATTCCGTTTGGCGATTTCCCTGAATATGCCCGACGACAACTTCATTCGGCATTAGTTGCCGTTGTATAGTCATTAGTCGATCGACCAATTCCAGACCAACAAAAATGGAATGGTCTCTCTTTTGTATTAGCCTACATCTGAGCAAGCGACGCTGCTCAGTTTCCAACTACGCCACGAAGTTGATGCAAATTTGAACGACTGTGTTGGGGTTCTCCGTCGGCTTCTCTGATCGTACCACGGCGTTCAAGGTCCGTTCCGGCCTTGGGGCCGTCTCTGCTGCTTTTGCTGCGCAAAAGGCTCCACCTTGACCTGCCGTGTTCCGTTCATTTCAGACCGCCGGTTGGTCAGATGAACAATGAATTGCTTGCAGGAACCGGATGCAACAGCAAAAGGATGAAGCACATGACTACAGATCAAGCTAAAACACATACCGAAAACGCACTGCTGGAACTTTCTGAAACGCTTTCAGCCGGTAGGAGCGAACGCCTCATTTCATACCTCAGGTGTATGGGGCAGTTCTACCACTACTCATTTCGAAATCTCCTTTTGATTTCGAGCCAATCACCTAATGCAACACAAATAGCTGGCTTTCACGCCTGGCGAAAACTGAATCGATCTGTTCGCAAAGGTGAAAAGGGGATCGCCATTTTAGCCCCGTTGGCATGCAAGAAGCGAAAGGACGACGGGTGTGAGAAAGACTCAGATGAACCGGCGGCTCTTTTTGGATTTCGCGTAGTACATGTCTTCGACATTTCTCAAACCGATGGTCCGGAGCTTAGTCGATTGGCGACAGCCTCAGGTGACCCTGGGCAAATGCTTGCGAAACTGGAGGCACTCATCGAACGTAGTGGTATTCGTTTGACCTTTGATGAACTCAGGCCAGGCCTGGAAGGCTACTCTGCTGGAGGGAGAATTGCCATCAATCGAGAATTGGATGCAGCAAATCGATTCAGTGTAATGGCACACGAACTCGCCCATGAATGGCTTGACCATCGAACCCAGGAGACATCCATCACGATCAAGGAGACCGAAGCGGAAGCGGTGGCGTTTGTCGTCTGTTCGGCACATGGAATTGAATGTCATCAGAGTTCGACCGACTACATACAACTCTATCGAGGGGATTCGGCGACACTGATGACTTCATTGAATGTGATTCAAGCTGTCGCCGTACGAATCTTGAATGGCTTGTCGGCGTAGCTCGCTTAACCAAAATGGCCGCTTCGATGTGGAGCGGCCGTTCAAAAAAATTTGACTGCAAACGTACATGCGGGAAGTTACTTGACTGCCAAATGAGGCGACATGTGAATTGAAGCATCGATTAATCCTCGGCTGGCCGTGTGCTAGTTCACCATGGATTTGATCGGCAATTCAATTTCCTCGCCATTCTTCGGCGGCTGTTTCGCTCGGGGCGAATGCAGCCTGTTGCGAGCAGCTGCTCGCACTTTTGCGGCTAACCTGCTGGGGCAGGTTGAGCCTGCGTCGTGACGTGACCGCGAACCTCATTCAGCTAGGGCCGAATGAGATTACGCAATCACTACGTCGCCGCTCGTGCCTTCTGG
Source organism: Rania fehmarnensis (assembly GCF_056494185.1). Taxonomy (NCBI): domain Bacteria; kingdom Pseudomonadati; phylum Planctomycetota; class Planctomycetia; order Pirellulales; family Pirellulaceae; genus Rania; species Rania fehmarnensis. Next base: position 4,498,146 of record NZ_CM151398.1, on the reverse strand, counting down.
GGAAGCCAGCTCGCATCACGCTCACTAGGCCGTTCGCGGGACAGTTGGGAAATGAAAATCAACTGGTTCTGCAAAGGAGACGCACTCTACTTTGGGCCCTCAGGCGAGATGATTTGTTGAATGAGGATTCGAACTATAGCTAACGCTTGGCATTGGAAGGGCTTAAGTTCGATTTGCAACTGCCATGGATTGTCCTCGTTCCGACCGGTTTGACGATCCAAAGTGCGTTACAGAGGTTGAAGAATGTGTGGCCAAGAAAAAAATCTTACCAAAAACTTGTACCGCTCACTTCAATTGTCTATGATGTGGCAGTGCTGAATTTTGAGCTCACTTGCTTTCAATTCTGAGTAACACGCAGTCATTCGCGACTTTGGGCAAAGTACTCCGCCAGAAAGTCGCTGCTGAAGTGGAGCAAATTGTTGGCGAGTTTATAATGATGGCACCGTAAGGGTTCGCTTTAATCAGGCCAACCTTCTCGAAAAATAAAAGTGAGTAGTCCGCTTAGCATTTATTGTTCGAGCGGTAAGCGTCGAGCGGTTTTTACCGTCTCCTGAAAGGTTTGGCGCCTTAGCCAAGTGTGCTGACTTCCACGTCAGCTGTAAAGACATACCAGTACAAACGCGCAATCGTTTGCTGCTGCTGTGTAATTCGTTTTACACCGGTTACCGAAGTATTCGTTCGGGGGCTTTGGTGTATCTGTCTCGCGGTACATTCCGCAATCAGTTCTCGATTATCCACACTAAGGGGTTTTCGTTTTCTGTTTGGGAAGCGTTACCGATTCTGAAACGTCGTGGGTGCTTCGGGCAGCCAGAGCACCTGTAACTCGCTTTCATCGCATGCGGTTGACCGGTTCGTTGAGCGGTTTGCAGTGTGCTCCCCCGAAGGCGTCACGGTCCCCCTCTATCAAATCGCTTTGAGAATCTGCGCGTGACATTTGTCGTGCATGAACTTTTAGCCGGCCAAGCCAACTGTTCGGGAACTCAGAATTGAATTGGTGGAGGGGAACCCCAGCGCCTTCGAATTGGCGGTCGCGTTGGTGCCAGGACTCGTTCCCTTTAGTTGCGGTGCAAAGCTGTCGTGGCGTTACGTCATGCAATGAACTTGGGCGGCCAAATTCCTAGTTCGGGCAATGCTCTGTTTCCATTGGGAATGAGTCCCAGCACCAACGTATTTCGAAGTCACAACTTTTACTTTTCGGCAGGTGGATCTGCCAGTTCCAAACCAAGGAGTAAACCTAGGACCAGAACTTTAGACTCGGGTTCGCTCGAGGCCAAAAAGGAGCCACACTGACGACTATACCGATGGAGACTCAGTTGAGCCACCAGCCCCTCAGGGCAGGCCATTACGTACATCGGCATAGACCAAAGCAAACGAACTTAGAGTCCGCTGCGTATGAGTCCTTTCGAGAAAACCTTTGCCGCTTAAGCAAAATCCACCTGCGCCGTCGAACTCTCGCACAACACGAGAGTCGAAAGCAAGAAAGCATACCGACGATTGATCACATTAACGCAACGTAAACAGAGTTTCTTAAATCCCTTTTGATTCCGAGGTACTAACATGAAGCCGCCAAAGCGACGCGCTATTCCGCTGGGGACCGATCCTGATTTTTGCTATGTCAATGCCAATCGCCTTTACGTTCCGTTGAGGGCTTTCGACTTGTCGGAATTTCCGGCAACGAGACAAGATTTGTGCTTTGATTATGCCGACGACTCGCTGGCCGAAAAGGCAATTGAGGTGATTCAATGGCGATTGACGAAGGGCAATGACCATGCGAGCGTTACTCTACGGAACACGTACTCTAACCACAACGTGCTCAAGTTTCTTAGTATATATTTGAATGGTGAAGGGCTCCGATTTCTGCAATGGACAGGTCGGGTTCGTCTCACAAGTTCAAGTCTTGATTGTCTCCAACCGAATGGGAAATGGGGAGGCATGCATGTCGAAGATCTCGTCCATGGAACGATCGACTGGCAACCTCTTGGCTCCGACCCTGAGCAGGGAAATGGAGCGTACACTTTGCCGCACCGGCTGTACGGCTTGTCGACGCAGACGGCTTGGGAGGCAGTAACAGGCATCTCGCGTCCAGTTTCGGAAACAGAACTGTTTTACCGGTAAGTGGATATTTGCCTGGCCCCCGTCGCAAAGACATTATTGGCAATTTTTGCCAATAATGCTAAAATGGGTCTGGGTTGATCGATTCATCGCAAGCCTTCGGGAACGCCAAAAATGACAACAAAGAACATTAGTTTGACTGAACACTACTCGGAGTTGGTTGATACCCTTGTCGCTTCCGGCAGGTACAAGAATGCTAGTGAAGTGGTGCGTGAGGGCTTGCGTTTGCTCGAACAACGAACCACCGAAGATGACCGTCGACTTGAACTGCTTCAACAGTTAGCCGCTGAGGGATTTCGACAGCTCGATCAAGGTGAGGGAGTTGGACTTAAGACCAGCAGTCAGATTGCTGATCATATTTCCAAGTTGGGCCGCCAGGGGGCAAAGCTCGCTAAAAATGGAAAGAGTGGTTGATCCCAATGCAGCGTGTAGTACTCGCCCCGGCCGCGGAAGAGGACATTGTCGAAATCTTAGCCTGGAGCCACGAGCATTTTGGCGAGCCAGCAAGATTGCGTTACGAAGCCTTGTTGACCCAGGCTATCGTCGACATAGCAGAGAATCCAGAAAGAGCAGGTAGTATATTGCGCGAGGAACTAGCGGTCGGTGCTCGCACGTATCATCTGTGGCATAGTCGTCAGCGAACCGAAAAGGCCGTTGGAATGGTCGCGAAACCCAGGCACTTCTTATTGTTTCGAGTTAATACTAAGGGCGAAATTGAAATCGGCCGTGTCTTGCACGACAGCATGGATCTTGCGTCAAATTTGCCGGAGGGGTATTTGGCGTAGGATGCCCTCGGCGTTTGAGTTTAGTGACCAGAAGCGAGACGAGTACACCAACCCAAGGTAGGTGGCTGCAACCGCTCGCGACTGGCCAAGCAGTTTCAACCACGTTCATTATTTTTACAGTGGGGGGAACGGCTCACACCGCTAGGAATGCCAAAAGCCCACTATTCCCCGGCGATCGTCCGGGCCTTGCTATCGCAGACTTCGACGGTAAGGTGCGCACGATCGGGAGTTCAATGCATGCCCAATTCACAAATCTGAATGAGGCGAATCGTCTCTAGTAGCGTTAGCCACAAGGTACGATTTGAAAAACCAAAATAACGTCAACGCTTCCGTGGACCACATCGCAAATGGACCAAGCAAACATGCACGTGAGCAAACTCAATTCATAGTTGAGGAGCCAATTGAGAAGAGGCAATCGGTGGTCAAAGAACCGTCCAAAAACCTCAGTAACAGATTCAAGACTGAATCTTTAGACTTTGAGTTGAGAGTGTAGCTGTACTAACCCTGCAATTTCTCGGGATCGAAACTCGATGAACCGTTCGAGTTCTCGAAGATCCAGCTATGGGCTTGGTCGACGACTTTTGCCACGAGTGGCAAATCATCGCGCCCGAAGGAACCCGAATCTTTCCATTGTTCACCGTCACGATACAGGCGGCTGATCGTTACGTTGTGACGAGCACCGTTTTGGGTATCGTTTTCCCAAATCGCTGCCTTGATACGACCCATGCGTACTTCGTGCACCGGACGAACCTTTGTACTACTTGACATTTTACTACTCCGAAAAAAATGAAACAGAAACTAAATTTGGAAGAACGCCAGCTAACGCTTTTTAGCTCGGCAATTCGGACAGATCCCCAAGAAGTTCTCGATCGCAGCATTTGGCACGTATTCAATACGCGACCAGCCGTTACGAACTGACTGAGACCATGACGAGGGACCTTCGTTAAGACACCCTCTACAGCTTAGGGTGAATGGAACATCCTGCGGAATGCGCTCAGGATTACGCATGACGCTGGAAGCCCGCTGATAGACAAACTCACATGCTGCACGGACAGTTGCTCGATTGAAATCCTTACCGAGATCCAACGGATAGCTAAATTCAGGTGGAAAGCCGTCCTTATCAAGCCATTGGATTAGCGCTTCACAGTATTCCATTACCGCTTCCCAATCCCTGCGAACCCAAGCGGCGAGCAAATCATTCCACGCTTGTTGTGGATCCATGATTAAGCTGCCAACATCAGCAACGCACCGATTTTGGCATCGAGTTCAGCGCGATCTCCAGCAAGGCGAACGTTTTGCGAAAGTCGCGTCAGCGCATCGACGATCGAAAAAATCGTGAAGCCACCTTGCTCCCGTGCTAGTTCCATTGCGTCCTTCACTAAAGTTCGAGGAATTCCATGCTGAGTCAATTGCTTGACAACGTCGTCAGCATCGCTTCCAAGTCGCTCACTCATCGCTTTGCGAATGCATTCGACGAATCCGTCGCGGCGCGAATCGCGTTTGGCGACTAGATTCTCGATGATTCGGCGAATGTCGTTAAGGCCATCGCGAACATTGGCAGTGTGCTTTCGCGTGAACTCAACAACGTCAATTGCGTCCCAGACAATGTGATTCTGGCAGACTCGCTGAAACCAGAAAGTTTGAATGCCCAGCGTGCGACGTCCAACTTCGGAGTTCCAGATGAAGAATCCCGGCGCGAATGCTTCGCCCTCGATCTCCGTCCAGCCAGTAGGATCAATCAGAAACGCGAACATGTCTTGCTCGCCGCAGTACAGTCCCGTGCTGTTTCCATCCATCGCCACTTGTGGTGGTTGAAAATCAGATGCGTACTCCTTGACCATATCTAGGAGTTCGACGTTCCACAGACGGGTGTAAGATGCCCCGTGAATCGACCGAATATGTTCTCCGGTCGTCAACAGTTGCAATGGTTTATCCGAGTGCGGAAGCGTTTCCTCAAACGCCTGACTCGCCGTCTTGGCCGACAGACGATTGATCGTATCGCGGCTAACACCCGCCATACGACACAATTGTGAGAACGACCAGTCGGTTAGATTGAACGCAGTTGAACCATCGATACACAATGTCAGGTCGTGCGAGATCTCCACATCCTGCGGACGACTCCATAAGTCATCTGAAGCGATATGGTCGTCCGCGCACTTCTTGTACAACGAATCGAACGAAGGAAAACATTCATCGGGGGTTCTACGAAACAGCTCTTGATGAGCTCGGGTCAATGTCGCCATGGCAGAAACTCCTGCAGTAAAGGGCAACTAGAAACAAATACCCTTCCACGTCGGACGGGCTGCGCACTGGCCAGGTATAGTGCCAGTCCACAACCCGCCGAAGTCGTTGCAAGTTTTCCCGTTTCAGCGAAGTACCCAAAACCACAGACCACCGGCCCCATGCGCCGCGTTGGGACGCGCATGATGCCGTGTAAAAGTAGCTTCTACTCGAATGTCGGACTTGTAAGTAACAACCCCATTCCATACCACCCTTGGCGGTATGTGTCCATCAAATGGCCTTCCGGTGATTTGAATACGGTCCCAAGTTGGTACACATCCTACCTCTAATTTTGTTATTGCGTTTAATTGGAGATTCGATACAATCACTGGGATGACTGCCAAGATTGGGGACAAAGTTAGGCATAAAGCGGCAAATGAACGTGGCATCGTAGTGAGCGTCAACGGCGACAAACTCTCCGTCCGTTTACAACGCGGCGAAGTGCTTGCGCTCGTTGCGAAGGATGTTACCAATTTCAGTCTCGCCGCGCGCAAAGCATGGCAGAACATGCCTGTCCGTAGCGTTGGTCGACCTGCCGGAACTACAAAAACAGATCGAGTTTCAGTTACATTGCGGATCGATCGGGACCTGTGGGAACGATTCAAAGCTGCCGAAGCGAGCGGTCAAATCAGCGACCGAACCACAGTTATCAACGAATGGATTGGTAGCAAACTAAGCAAGCTCGCCTCATCCGTCGTATCGCCACCCGAAAGGAGTTGAGATGGCTCAGAATTCATCAATTGAATGGACAGAAGCAACATGGAATCCAACAACAGGTTGCACCAAAGTTAGTCCTGGTTGCAAACATTGTTACGCAGAACGCATGGCTGCCAGACTTAAAGCAATGGGCCAGCCAAGGTACGAAAACGGATTTCAATTGACGCTACAGGATGACATCGTTGAGTTGCCTCTTCAATGGAAGATGCCAAGGTTGATTTTCGTCAATTCAATGAGCGATCTATTTCATCGCGACGTTCCGATTGAATTCATCCAGCGGTGCTTTCTAGTGATGCAACAAGCGAACCAACACACATTTCAGGTACTAACAAAACGTCCGGACCGAGTGGCGGAAATTGCTGGTCAATTAGAGTGGGCAGACAATATTTGGATGGGTACAAGCGTTGAGAGCGCAAAATTCATCGAGCGAATTCGCATTCTAAAGTCGGTTCCAGCTAAGGTTCGCTTTCTGTCGATCGAACCGCTTCTGGGGCCTGTGCTAAGAATGCCGCTAAATGGAATACATTGGGTGATTGTAGGTGGCGAATCCGGCCCAGGGTCACGACCCATGGACATTACTTGGGTTAGGAAAATTCGCGAGCAATGTGTCGCGTCAGGAGTGCCGTTCTTTTTCAAGCAATGGGGCTCCCACGGACCCGATGGAATGCGAAGATCAAAGAAAGCAAATGGTCGCGAACTAGATGGACGAATTTGGAGTGAGATGCCGACATGAGTTTATCGCCATTATTACCAGGCTTGGAAGCTATCGTTGCAACAAAGCCCGAAAAGCAAAAGGTGAAGAAGGACCAATCGCAGTATCTATGGTTACCTGGGGAAGTGCCACCGGAGCTGGGTGAACACAGCCTTGCAAAGCATCGCATAGTCCAGTCCTATCTGGAAACCTACGTTGCGATACTCGCAACCAATCCAGTTGTCGAAAAGCTTAATCTGTCGTTAGTCGATGGATTTTGCGGCGGAGGAGCTTATCGACATCCGCGAACGGGAGAAAAAATTGCTGGGTCGCCGTTGCTGATGATGGAGTCAATGCAAACAGCGGAAGTCAAAGCAAACGAGGGAAAAACGAAGCAGTTTAAGCTGGATGCAGATTTCTATTTCATAGATCGAAAGAAGCTTACGATCGAGTACCTCAAAAGGGAAATCAGTCTTTGCGAAGCTGCGCATAGCAAAACAGACAAGATCAACCTACTTTGCGGACGATTCAGCAAGCATTTGGACGCTGTGATAAATCGAATTAAGTTGAAAGGTAGAGCAAACAGGGCAATCTTTCTGCTTGATCAGTATGGTTACGCCGACGTTACTTTTGCCAATATGCGAAAAATATTTAGCCAACTACCCAATGCGGAAGTAATCTTGACGTTTGCGGTAGATTGGCTCGCTGATTTCGTAAACGAAACTGAGAAGTTCGAAACTGCTCTGCGGAACCTAGAGCTAATATCAAAAAAGGATCTACTGGTACAGATTCGTAAGGACCATGGCTCAGATTGGCGTCCGAAGATTCAACATGTGCTTCATCAGCATTTCTTCGAGAAAAGTGGTGCAGACTGTTACACGCCTTTTTTCATTAACTCGACGGAGTCACACCGAGCTTATTGGTTGCTGCACTTTTCCAGGCACGCGACAGCACGAAACGCGATGGTCGACTTGCATTGGAAAATGCAAAACCACTTTCAGCACTTTGGAAAAGCCGGGTTCGAGATGCTTCTTGGCTACGATCCCAACAAGTCAACGGAAACACCAATGTTGCCTTTCGATTTTGACGCAAATGCTTCATCGCTAACTCACGAGTCTTTGCTTACGGAAGCCCCGAAGCGTCTTTCGCAGTTTGGACAAACCATTTCGTTTCGTCACTTTTTCCAGAGTGTGGTTAATGAGACGCCTGCCACGAAACAGATGATCGCGACGGCGTTGAGGCAACTTTCTAAGGATGGAGAAATTGAAGTCTTTTCCAAGAGTCGAACCGAACGCAAAAGAGGCGCCATCCTTCAAGACGACAACTTGTTGCGTTTGCCAGCAACGCGTACGTTCTTGCCACTTAGGGATTTTTGAGCAATCGGATTCTCCGAATAAGACATCTTATATCTCGCAGATTCACCCTGGAATTTGTAACACTCGGCTGCCGCCTATGTCTATCGCTTTCGACTAGGGCCGACGACGAACTCGTGCAGTATGCGTCCGATTGACTTCCAAATGTCATCTTCGGATTGAACGCCGAATTGTTTCTTGACTATGGCCAATACATTGCCGATTGACATCTGGAACGAATCAGATTGCCAACGCAATTCGGTTCGAGCAACTCATTACCTAGTATGAGCGAAACGATTGGCCTGGCAAAATAGAAGAATTTCTTCGAGACCCAAGTCACTGAAACCAGTCTGCGGATAGCTTAAATTGGGATCAGTGGAAGCGTAATACCAAGCCGGTTCCTACGAAGTAGTCGTCGGCGGCATCGTTAAGTCCTTTGCCGCCGCGGTTGAAACAATAGATGGATCAAAGTGAATACAAACCGACTCAGCCTCTCCGGTCTCTGATACGACGAGGTGTGCCGATTCGATTCCGCTCTTCGTTTGCAACATCGAAATCAAGCGAAGGACACACGCATCCTTCGACTCTACGCTGCTACCAAATAGCAAGCGGTACTCAACTTTGAGCTTTTCCACGACATCTTCCAATCCAAACGCGAAAGCAACAGTCAGAAAGTGGAAACAGCCTCAGTGACGACCGCGCAATGACGGTCGTTCGACGGAATCCCATAGCATTGGTACATACTAATGTGCGTGATCGTGTCCGGCATGGTCGTGCTTTATATCGCCACGATAGGATTTGCCACCTATCAAAACGCTGAGTTTCGCGGCCGCATGATCATGCTCGAGTTCGTCAATCAATTCAGCGTCTTGCAATGCAAATCGAGAGGACTTGCCAGCTGGGTCACCAGCATCGGGGCTAGCCGCGAGTTTGAACTGTTCAGGCTTGCCATCATGCACGAGATTGATTACCAACTCCTGCGCGTCGATCGGCACAGCCGTTTTAGCGGCGCTGTCGAGGATGTAAATCGTCACCGTTTTATCATCATGTACAAGCTCAGCGTGGTACTCCTCCTTGCCTAGTTCGATCAAACTGCCATGGTGAGGACCTTCGGTAGGATGCGAGTGAATCTCAACAGTCGCAGGCGGCGGCATGTCCAGCGTAAGACTAGCAGACGAACCAGACTCCGAACCTGAGTCTTTTGGATTGCATCCTAAAAAGCCGCACATACTGAGTAACGCAGCTATAAGATATTGGTGTCTCGACATGTTTGTTTCCTTGTGAAATTGATAAGTAGGGGTATTAGTGTTTATGTGGGGCAACTTCAAAGCCATTCTTCTTTAGCCATGCGCCGAGTTCGTCGGCGACAGCGTGTTCAGCAACATGGACGTCTCGCCAAGTTGGTGCTCGGAATTTGACGTCAGAGTGTCCGGCGTGGTCGGAGACAACGACTTCGCAACCAAGTTTGCCGAGTAAATCGATGAACTGCTTTGCTTCGGCCGTCCCCTTGCCGTGAAACGACTTCCAATTCACCAATCGAAATTCGACGACTTCCTTGCCTTCGGCATAGCTGGCGTCGGGATGTGCATGGGATACATCGAATCCGGAGCCTTTCAGCCATCCACTCCACTGTTCGGCCAAGGCGTGAGTATCAACAGACATCGATTTCCATTCAGTGCAACGATAGGTCAGATCGATGTGGCCGGCGTGTTGTCCTTGCTTTACCTCACATCCCAGCTTCTTAACCAAATCCGCATGTTGCTTCGCTTTGGCAGCATCATCAAAGTGCATCGTTTTCCATTGAGCCAATTGAAACGCGATGGTCTCTTTGCCATGATCGTGCTCGTGATCATGGCCTTCGTGTGAATGGGCTGGCTGTGACTTCTGGGAGCGACTCGCTGTCTGAGCCTGAACTTGGGCCGACACCGACCCGGCGTTCATTCCAACCGCTAAGAGCGAAACCAGATATAGCGAGCAATTGGCAATTCGAATCTTCATTCTTTCAATCCTTTACGAGGCTAACAAAACACAACAAAACACCCAATTGAAACACTCAATGGGATTGGAGGCTTACCTTCGCCTCAGACTCTTCATTCAATTCGATTCGTTCCTTGGAACTGCGGACAACGCGTTCAGCTGAACGCAGTCCAAACAACCAAAACAATGCCGGATGAACAAAGAAGTCCAACATCGTTGAGCTAATCACTCCGCCCAGAATGACCGTGGCCACGGGGTAGAGGATTTCTTTACCAGGCTCGCCCGCAGCAAGTACGAGCGGAACCAATGCAATGCCAGCAGTAAGCGCTGTCATCAACACCGGAGCCAATCGTTCGATGCCAGCGCGAACAATCATCTCCTTCGTAAAACTTTCACCTTCGTATTCCACAAGATGCAAGTAATGCTGAAGGAGCAACACACCGTTTCGCGAAGCGATACCAGCAAGAGAAATGAAACCGACCATCGCCGCGATCGTTACAGTCTGACCAGTCCAAACCAACGCAGCGACCGATCCAATGAACGCCATCGGTAAGGCCGCCATCACCTGGAGCGCAAGATTGATGGATCGAAACAGTGTGTACAGAACCAGAAACACCCCCAACAGCGCAACGGCAAATAAAATTGCGATCATCTGACTGGCTGACTGCTGGCTTCGGAATTGGCCTTCGTACGTGGGGTAATATCCGGGTGGCAGCGAAGCAACGACTGGCTCAATTGCTTCTTGGATGTCCTTGACGACATCGACAACTCCACGGTCTTTCACGTTGCATTGTATGACTACGCGCCGTCGAACGTTCTCGCGATTCACCGTATTGGGACCACCAGACTCATAGATGTTGGCGACGGTTCCCAGTGGCACGGTACCACCGCCAGGCAAATGAATCGCGAGCCGCTTCAAGCCTGCTATATCTTCACGATACTCATCTTTCATGCGAACGACCAAATCGAAGGTCCGCATGCCATCCAAGACTTCAGACACAATAGCACCATTCATGGCCGTTTGAACGTAGTCATTCACGTCACTGGCGTTCAACCCATATTGCGTTAGTGCGGCTCGATTGAGCTCGATTCGAAGCTGCGGGATAATCACCTGCGGCTCGATCAGTAAGTCCGTTACGCCGGCGACACCCTGCATCTTGGACTTTATTGCTTCAGCCTTTTGACGAAGGAGATCGAGATCATCTCCGTAGACTTTGATGCCGACCTGCGCCTTAACACCAGATAGCATGTGAGAAATCAAGTGAGCGATGGGCTGTTCGACGGCAGTAACGATGCCAGGAATGTTTTCCATAGCAACGCGAATCTCGTCCAGCTGTTGCTCACGTGAGCGGGACGATTCCGGATCAAGTTCGATCAGAAATTCGCTCATGTTCACACCTTCAGCATGTTCGTCTAACTCAGCTCGTCCCGTTCGTCGAACGAATCGTTGAACGTCATCAATCTCCTTCAGCGAGTTTTCAACTGTTCTGCTAATCTCATTGGAGGCCGACAACGACGTGCCTGGCGGAAGAACAACATTGAGCTGTATGGTTCCTTCGTTGAACGGTGGAAGGAAGTCTCGCTCGAGCCTTGAAAGAAATATCGCAGCAATGCCAACAAATAGAAGTGTTACTGATAGATTTAGGTAGGGCATCGCAAGGCTGAATCGAATGATTCGCTGCCCCAGCCATTTCAGTCCTCGCAAGACAATCCCATCGGTCTCGTGCCCCTTCGACTTGCTTCCCCCTAGAAGCCAATAGGATAGCACTGGGGTTACCGTGAGGGAGACGATCAACGACGAGAGAATGGAGACGATGTAAGCGACTCCCAACGGTGCGAAGAGCTTTCCTTCCATCCCTGAGAGTGCGAATAGCGGAAGGAAGACGAGGATCACAATCATGGTGCTGAAGACAATCGATCTCCGTACTTCCGCACTTGCCCGAAAGACAACTAGCAATGGATTGACTGGATTACCTGCAATTCGGTTCTCCTTCAGTCGTCTAAAGATATTCTCAACATCGACGATAGCATCATCGACCAGTTCGCCCATCGCTACGGCGATCCCGCCGAGGGTCATGGTGTTGATCGACAATCCGAAGACGGCAAAAACGATCGCCGTCATAAACAAGGACAGCGGTATCGCTGTCAGCGTAATGAATGTTGTGCGGATATTCATTAAGAACAGAAACAAGATGATCACAACCAAGATCACACCGTCTCGCAATGCTTCCTCGACATTCTTGATCGCTCGTTCGATAAACGATTTCTGTGAATAGGTTGCTTCAATTCGGACGCCAGGCGGAAGCGACGGTCGAAGTTCTTCGATTGCACGTAAAACTTCGTCGGTCACTTTGCGAGTGTCTGCACCTGGTTGCTTGTTGACCGTGAGAACAACAGAGGGGCCACCTGAGAAGTTTTGCGAGTTGGCAGCCGGCTTCTTACTGGCCGCGTTCTCACTCTCGACTCTTACAAAGCAAGAACTATCGCCGCGTTTGATTTGAGCTCCCTCGCGAACACTTGCAACTTGGGAAAGCAGCACAGGCCTTCCGTCCCGAATGGTCACGGGTAGCATTTCAAGCTCAGCGAGCGAAGTGATTCTGCCTAATGAGCGAACCAATAATTCGCTTGGTCCCTGGCGATCCAAATAGCCGCCAGTTCCATTTTCGTTGCTCTTTCGCACGGCCTGTTCAACTTGTTCCAGCGTGACTCCCAATCGAGTCATTGCTTCAGGATCAACGAGAACTTGAAATTGCTTTCTCTCGCCTCCCATGGTGAAAACCTGCGACACTCCGGGAATCGTGAGCAAACGTTGTCGCACAACCCAGTCCGCAGAAGTACGCAATTCCAATGGGCTAATTTTCGAGTCATCGCTCCACATGCCCAGCATAAGTATTTGGCCCATGATGGACGAAATCGGTGCCAGTTGGGGCTGGATTCCTTGAGGCAGACGATCTTGTACCATTTGCATTCGTTCGGCGACGATTTGGCGATCGGTGTAGATATCGGTTCCATAAGCGAATTCAACGTAAACAACCGAAATGCCAACTCCAGAGGAACTGCGTACGGCTTCGACGCCGTTCGCACCATTCATCGTTGTTTCAATTGGGAATGTGATTAGCGATTCGACTTCTTCAGGAGCCATCCCGAGCGCTTCCGTCATAATGACCACGCGTGGACGGTTCAGATCCGGAAAAACATCGATCGGCATGCGCATTGTTTGCCAAGCGCCAAAAGCGACTAGGAATACGGATATTGCGATCACCAGCAGTCGCTGCTGTAGCGCAAAACGGATTACTGCATTGAGCATCTTCAGGTACCTTCCTAGTGGTTGTGACCGGCGTGAGGGTCAACACCACCGCCTGATTTGTTTTTGAGCGCCATTTGAAGCTGGTGTGCAGCTCGACGTGCAACAACATCACCTGGAAAAAGCACCCCATCATTGTCAATGACAACGTTGGTTTGATCGCGATGTTTCACATGCACTGCGATCCTGTCGAAATGGTCGCCGTTTTGCTGGAATGCGAACCAATCTGCTCCGTCCTTAACAACAGCATCGACCGGCAAAACCAACTGGTCTTTCCAGACCTCAACGGGAACCTGAAGTTGGAGTCGTTGGCCAACGCGAAACTTCCAAGTTAGAAAACGCTGGCCCTGATCATTTTTTTCATCTCGAAGAATCTGATTGGGAAGTTCCACAAAGAATGACAAAGTGCGAGACGTTGGATCAACTGAGGAGCCGACAAATGCCAGCTTCAATCCATTGATCACTTCTGGATCTGTCGTCGTCTGGATCATTGCATCGATCATCCAACCGATCTGTGCAGCCTTGGTAACAGTTGGTGCGTCTTGTTCGAACGCTTGGCCCTCGATATACAAGCTTGAAAAGTCGGAGAGCGAACAAAGCATCTCGCCTGAAGTGACGCCTTGTCCTTTCTGAATTTTCAAGTCTTCAACAATGAGCGGTCGCTTGCTGGCGATTGGTTCTTCCAAAACATTCGCGGTGAAAGACGCCGGCTTGAACGGCAAGCGTGTGAGTCGCAGTTCTTCATTCTTGCTATGCGAATCGATATCAGGAGTCTCGATAGAAAGATCTCGAAGAAGCTTTCGCTCCGTCTCAATGGTTGCAATCTGCGAGGAAGAAAGTCCATGTAATTTCAGCGCCTCTCGCATGGAGCCAAGATAGGCTTCAATCTTCTCTTTGGAGTAACGGCGTTCGAGCAAAGATTTGGCCGAGATGGCACCGGATTGCGTGATCTCTTCCAGTCTTGCGATTTCTCGCTTTTCGACTTCTAGTTCACTCAACGTTTTGAGAAATTGAGTTTGTGTATCAACTAAGTCTTCGTAGGTGAGTCGAACCTCGAAAAGCAATTCCCCTGCCGTCACTGCTTCGCCCGTCACTGCATGCACGTGTGTGACTACACCGCTAAGTGGAGAGGAAACGCGAATTTGAGTGCGCCCAGGTTTAGCAGCGATAATCGCCGGTACGGTAATGGTACGTTTGTAGTCACGGAGAACGATCGGTTGTAAGTAATCATGTGTTAGCCCGAGATTCTTTAAAGCTTGCGCATTGAGTTCCAATGACGTGCCTTCGTCGTGGCCTTCATGATCGTGCCCAGCGTGGTCGTCGTGCTCTCCCTCCGCGTGATCGTGGCCAGCATGAGCATCAGCAGACGCGTTGACCGACCGTCGCTGTTGCAGCGTAGTGTCAATCCATGCAGACAACGTTGGCCACCAGAAGCTATAGCTTGCTGCAGCGCAGATCGCGAACAACAGGCCACTTCCAGCCAGCAATTTCTTCCTATGATTGCTAATCAATTTCCAGCTCATGGCCTCACCTCGACCTGTGGTCAACGAATAAGAAGTTTCTATATGTGCATGAATGCGGCTCGATGACCGGAATTCAGCTAACAAGTTCAGTCAGAACAAACCGAAAGCGTCAGATCACATTCGTGCAAAGACGTACAAAGCGAAATTGGCTTTGTGAAATCAAGCTACAAATTGCGATAGATCTGATCACTCAAGATGGGCAAGAGGCCAAAGGCGAATCCACGCGGATCGCAGTGGCCCAAGCTGAGACGATCGCTAGGGCAATCAGATTTGCCAAGATTGCGCAAGCGCGCAGCGCAAAGACAAAGATGCGGGGGGGCCCGCTAATTCAAAGTGCCTAGAGGCCTTGGCGTACGAGACGCAGGCCAACGGTGCTAGGGTAATCGTATCACCAAAACATATAACGATGGGTGACAAGACCCTAATGTCGGTGAGACTATTTGATGACGCAGCTATGAAACTGCAACTCGGCTCATTGCAATCGTGCGAGCCATCACATGGAACTTCTGGCGAGTCGGCTGAACGGTTCTCATCCTTGTCCGAACAATCCTTATGCTCCGCTTCAACATCATGTGATTCAGACGCATGATCGTGGCACCACAATTTCGGAGCATCTACGGCAACACACGCGTATTCAAAGGCGTGGTGGTGATGATGCACGCAGCAGCCAAATACCGCATGAACGATAAAGGCAATTAGTGCGAGTAAATTGGATGCTGCTTCAAACACGATATTTCCGAGGGTTACGTTGTATCCAAGTCGACGATTGTAGCAAATTTACGTAGCCGCTACCACGTTGATCGGCTACCCATCGATCGCAAATGAAGGAGAAACATCGAGAATCCACCCCTTCTTTGCTTGCATTGAGCTGGCCTCATGCCATTTAGTGGTGCCCAAGGAGGTAGTGCCCTGGGTGCCAGCTATGGTGCGAATGAACCGGCCGACCGTAATAGTTGTTCGAATAGTACGATGAAACCTGGGGAATCCCGGTTTGCGGGTAGCCGTAGTTGCTGCTGTACGGTTGCGAAAATTGGGAGTTGTAGCCGTACGATGGAATCCCGCCCCCATAGCCTTGAACAAAGCTTTGCTGCGGTGCAACGTAATGATGGTCGTGGTGCGAGTGGTGTCTGCTATAGCCTTGACCATACCCTCCATAGGACGGATGCTGGGCGATCGCCTCATTTGCCGTGAATAAAAATGCCAAGCCAATGACTGCTAAACCGTAGACCATTTTCATTCGATTGCTCCTAAAAGCACAACATGGAGATGTTGGAAGCAAGGATTCGCTTCCGATGCTTCGAGGTATACGCAAGAGTCGTACCGAGCGTTGTGTAATAGGGAATGAGGAATGGGAAATGAGGAAAAGTCGGGCATTTTCGCTAACGTTGCTTTTTGACGAGTTGTTGTTCATCCAATTGTTGTCATCAATTCGACTCGGACGACATCGAATTGACTTCCATTCCCTATTCCTCAATCCTTATTCCCTTTATTCCTCATTATTGCTGGCTAAACGTCAGACCGCGAAGCGAATCGCTACCGCTGCGATCTATAACCGCTTCGAGCGAACCCGAAAGGGCAAAGCCATCAACCTTGGCTTTGGCTGCGGCCAATTGTGCTTGGGCAGTCACGTATTGCAGGTTCGAATCAAAGTAGGTTCTTCGCGCAACAAGCAATTGGATGAAATCCATCTCTCCAGCCTTGTAAGCTGTTTCCGCCAGTGTTAAAGCTTCCTTGGCTCCTGGCAAAATTTCGTTGCCGTAGACGTTCACCGCTTCCAGCGAAGTCTCGAAATCGTTTGAGATAATTGCAAGCCGAGCACGAATCGCGTTCTCGATGCGTTTCGCTTCCATCAAGGCTCGGCAGTATTCCGCCCGGGCGGCCGCGATGTTCCCCTGGTTCTTGTTGAACACAGGAATAGGTAAGCCGACCTGTAGATTGATCAAGCCCGAATCGGTACCGTTGTCAAAACCGGCACCTAACTGTGTCGTAATATTTGGCACGGCCTGCACACCATGTCGTTCCAGTTCTGCTCGTGCTTGGCTGATTCGAGCTTGAGACGCCGCGTACTCGGGACTGGAAGCAACGATCGTTGACGCAACGCTATCCCACGTCATCGTTTCGGAAGGCAAAGGGAACTCGCTAACTAAGATCGTTGGCGGGAGTCCTTGTATTCCTGCGACGGCCGCGATCTCGCGCCATGATGCATCGTATCGAGCTTGAGTTTGTCGATAGGCAAGATCGATCTCGTTGCGTTGTACTCTGGTTTGCAACACATCAATCTTCGACCCTTCGGCAGCTTTCAATCTCAGTTGAGCCAGCTCGTATCCCTTGTCCATCAAGCCGCGAAACTCTTTGATCAAGATGAGTTGCTTCTGATAGCCAAGTGCGGTGTAGTACAGAGTTTGGATGTCGGTTGCCACTCGTAGCTTCTGTGCTTCCAGCTCTTGCAGTTGAGCACGCAACGCTTCGTTTTGCACGCGACGATTGAGTTCGAGTTTACCAGCGGTCGCGAATTCTTGCTCTGCGAATAGAAGGTGCTGGTCGGTTCCACGATCAGCGAGTTGCTGTGCTTGATATCCAACGGTCGGATTGGCATAGAGACCGACCTGCGTTCGATACCCAGCAGCTTTTTGAGTGGTTGCTGCCAGCTCTTTCACAGCGGGGTTGTTGTTGAGCGCAAGAGAAACTAATTCCTCGAGTGTCATACCATTGGGTGAAGCCAACGGCGTTTCGATTAGCTGATTTTGTGGGATTGAGTCGACGGCTGCGATGACAACGTTCGTATCGCCAGAGTCTCTCTCGTCAAGCGAACCGCTGGCCGGAATGACTGCGGAATCGACAATTAATTGATTGTCTGTGGCCTTTCCCACAGACTCAATCGCTACGGGCTTGCCATTCGAAGCATGATTTGAAAATCGATCCACTGAACGTCGACCGGATTTGACAGCACATCCGCAGGAGCAAGCCATCAAGGCGGCTACCAGACAAAGGAAGTTGTTTTTCATTGTGTTCACCCAGCCAAGAATCGAGAAAATCGCTCAAGCCATCAGAAGTTCGATGAAATGACGATTGGCTCAAATGCGCAGGTGAAAAACTTCAGTGAGACCAGCGGGCGGACGCAGCATGGAATCAACTTGGCTACGACGGTTCGCCACTACTTCGAATTCCAGCTCGCATGTGAACAGACTGACGGTGTCGATTTGGCGGTAAATCTCGACCGCAGAAGGCGGAACTACGCCGATATCTTTCATGATGCAATTAGGGCACTGCGAATCATCAGGTGGATTTCTAAGCGGCAATTCGTGATCGTATTGGGAGTTATCCGAGCCAGCAACATTGACACAGCTGTCACAAGACATTTCTGTACTGCGATCGACGGACAGCATGCGCGTAACCAAGCAAGACAGACAAACGTCCTGGGGCGCGAGAAAGCAAAACAGCATCCAAGCCGTCAGCCATCGCGATAATCTCTGTGACTTGTGTAACACAATGAATTCCTTACAAGTTGCTCGCTTTCCAACGCAAAGCGTTCCACTAGTACACCTTCGTCACTATCGGCATTGCAAACAATTCCTTCCAACCAATTCTTACGAATCCATCGATCGACCCAATTGCCGTTCGTCGTATTCTTTGCAATTTCTCCAGAGTGACAGAGTCAGTGATCTGCTAGCAAAAGCTCTTGGTTGACTGGGCAACCTTACGATGCATTTAATCCAACATTGAATGTTTGACTGACTTACGATTTGAGCAGTCGAAGACCGTTGGCAACGACCAACAGCGATGCGCCTGTGTCAGCAGCGATGGCTCCCCATAGCGAAGAAATTCCCATCAATGTCAGAACAACAAAAACCGCTTTTACGGCGAGTGAAAACACGATGTTTTGACGGATGATTTGCATGGTTCGCCTCGAATGACGAATCAGCCAGGGCACTTTGGCCAGTTCGTCGGACATCAGCGCGATGTCGGCAGTTTCAATCGCGGCGTCGCTGCCAACGGCTCCCATCGCAATTCCGAGCGTTGCCCTGGCAAGAGCGGGTGCATCGTTGACTCCGTCGCCGATCATCGCCACTTGCCCAAAGCGAGCGACAAGATCTGCGACCGAATTTACCTTATCCTCGGGCAACAATTCGGCCTTTACTTCGTCGATACCTACGGCCTTCGAGACAACTTGTGCCGTTCCTGCATTATCACCCGTCAGCATCACGATTTTTTCGATGCCGAGTCGGTGAAGCTCCTTGATCGCGTCAATGCTCTCCTTGCGAATCGTATCTCCCATCGCAATGAAGCCGCAAACATGCTCGTCGTTGCCTACCACGACGATCGAACGACCTGCATTTTGCAACACTTCCAATTGCTCGTGAACCTCTGGTGTTTCTTGACCGCGTTCTTCGAGGTAGCGATGCGATCCGAGCCAATAGAGCTTGCCGCCGATTGTCCCGCGTGCTCCTTTGCCTTGGATGATTTCGAACTTCTCTGACGACGGAAGCGTGAGTCCACGTTTTTTGACTTCATCGAGGATGGCTTGGGCCAGAGGATGCGAGCTGCTTTGCTCGAGAGCACCCGCTCGCGTGAGAAGTTCCGTTTCATCATGCCCATTCATCGGGACGATTTCTACGACAGTCGGTTTACCTTGGGTGATGGTTCCAGTTTTATCGAGTGCAATCGCTTTTAGTCGTGCCGGGATTTCGACAAACAATCCACCCTTGATGAGTACACCATGTTTTGCCGCAGACGTAAGCGCCGCGACGATGCTAACGGGAGTAGATATAACCAGTGCGCATGGACAAGCGATTACCAAAAGCACCAGCGATCGATAAAACCAATCCGACCACAAACCGCCAAAAAGCGTTGGTGGAATTATACAGACAAGTAGCGCCGCAATCATGACCGCCGGCGTGTAGATCGCGGCGAACTTCTCGACCCACATTTCCGAAGGAGCCCGTTTGGACTGGGCATCGCCGACCATGTTGATTATTTGAGCTAGCATCGTATCTTCGGCAAGTTTGGTCGTTTCAACTTCGAGCAATCCATCACCGTTGACCGTACCTGCAAAGACCAAGTCACCTACTTTCTTCTCGACGGGAACACTTTCACCTGTGATCGATGCTTGATTGATACTGCTCGCACCGGAAACGACTTTTCCATCTAACGGCAATTTGTCTCCAGGGCGAATGACCACAATGGAACCAACTGCGACTTCGTCGGGGGCCACTTCTTTCGATCGACCGTCTGGCTGTTTGACATTGGCCATCGAAGGGCTAAGGTCCATTAACTTGCCGATCGCATTGCGAGCACGTCCAACGCTCCACGATTCCAGCAACAGCGAAAGGGAAAATAGAAACGCGACAGTTGCTCCCTCGGACCATTCACCTATCAGAGCCGCACCGACGACAGCGACCGTCATCAGAAGGTTCATATCCGGTCGCAGCGATACCAAGGATCGCCATGCTTTGGGAAACACCATCCCGCAACCAGCCACGATCCCAATCGCGTAAAAACCCTTCGCAATCCACTCCATCGCACCGCTGGATGATCCGCTCCCAAGCCACTCGATCAAGAATCCGATCAGTCCAGCTAGTCCACTGGCAGCAGTCAACAACGATCGTCTGTTTCGTGTCCAATACGAATCGACAATCATGTCAAGGCTCGCTTTCCAGCGCGTAGCCTTTAGCCCACTCCTCGCGATGGCGTCTTCAATCTCGGTTTGCCCTATCGAAGAGTCACTCGTATTCACGGTAAGCTTTGCGTTGAGCAAGTCAAAGCTCAACGACTCTTCACCTACCAACGGAACAAGTTCCCTTTTCAACAACGCAACTTCTTCGGCGCAGTCCATTCCATGGATACGGTATTGCAACACAGTTGACCTTCTATCTTTCTTGGAATCCATCGCATTCGCTCAGTACTTTTCCTCACCAGCCATACCCACATTAGCGAACACTGCTGCCTCTAACGCGTCGATTAAGTCGCTTTTCGATTGCGCACCAACTAATCGTTTAACCTCGATCCCGCGATCAAAAATCAAGACAGTCGGATACCGCTGGATTTGATACTTCTCCTTGATGAATGGGTTTTGATCGATATTCAGTTCAGCAACGATGACTTTGTCCTTCATCTGTTGAGCAAGTTCCTGAATCGTCGGCTTCATCCCGATACACGGTTGACACCATGGTGCCCACATGTCGACCAACACAAGCTGGTTGCTGCCGATGAGCGTATCTTGAAACGTCCGGTCCGTAAGTTGAAGAGGAGCGACACTAACCGAAGAGTTTTGTTCAATATTTATCGATTCGTGACGAGTCATACATCCAGACTGGCAAATAAACAGCGTCAATGCCAAAACGGTACTCGGAACTGCGAGTCGCGAAAAGTCTCCTTGCATGGTTGTGGCTTTCAAATGTACATTCCTCCAGATTCCTCCTGCCGGACGCCCTTCACCCTGCGAAGCACAGGATGAAGGGAGTAAGAGCGTTACGCCATCTACTTCTTCGGTTTTGATGTGAAAGTTCCACCAGGTCCCACCAGCTTCACTGGCTCCTTGCCTGCTTTCTCGATCGCTTCCCAGAGCAGTAACGGCGATAATGATGAACTCTTCTTTGGAGTCACGACAGCCACCTTCGACTTGACATCCGTTTTGACCGAATCAACACCTTCCAATTCAGACAGCGTTGCACCAACCTTCTTGGCGCAACTCTCACAGTCGAGCGTTTTCAAGGTAATGGTTGTTGCGTTTTTTGAATTCGCAGGTGATGCCTCGGATCGCTGGATCGCGACAGCAGTCATCGCCAGGACAACCAATAGACACAGGGAAATACGGTACATTTTCAGATTCCTTTCATTGGATCGAAAAAACTTAAGTGCAGTTCTCGAATCAAGCCAAACGCGGACACATGAGATTCCTCACTTAGTCCGCGTTTTTCAATGTTTCGCAATGGATCTATTCAGTTGGTTTTGGTGGCTTGTGTCCGGTCTTTGCTTCGTAAGTCGCAGCAAATTTCTCGAAGCGTTTTGGACCGCAGAGGAAACACTGCGACTCAGGGCGATCGTGTTCCTTGCACCAGTCTCCCGCCGCTTTAAATTTGGCGACTAACGAAGAATCGCAACGTGCGCATTCGCTTTCAGGCACACCGTGCTCGACGCACCACCAGCCACCATGACTGTGATCCACGCCAGACGAAATCGTCGCTTTTGCGGCATCATCCGAAGTGGTTTTGCTGTTGCATCCACTCAGTCCAATCGCGCTCATGATGAGCAATCCGATCATTCCGATTGCCAAGCAGCGTGTTCTAGTAATCAAATGCATTTGAATCTCCATCGGCTTTGCCGAAACAAGGGGTTAGACTGTTGATCGCTCTCGCTTGAATTGTTGGGCAGACAAAGCGTCTGAACTCCATTCCTGCGAGACCTCAGGCTCAGTCGGGGTAACAGGTTGGAAACGGTGAACATCATCGTTTCCATCATCTTCGTCGTGGCTCGTACTCGGAAGATTAAAGACTACGTACAGAACTCGTAAAACAAGTAAGCTCATGACCATCGCACTGCACACACCTCCAATGACTACGGTTGCAAGCGGCCTTTGTACTTCGGAGCCCATGCCATCGCTAAACGCCATTGGAACGAAACCGAGACTAGCCACCAACGTGGTCATGAGAATCGGGCGCAAACGCGTCATGGCCGCTTCTTCGACTGCCTCATCCAACGAACGCCCCCGTCGACGAAGTTGTCGGATCGTCGATACCAACAGCATGTCATCTAACACTGCTACGCCTGAGAGCGCGATGAAACCTACGGCAGCCGAGATTGAGAATGGCATGTCACGAATCCAAAGCGCGAGCACACCGCCGATCCAAGCGAACGGTACGCCCGTGAATACTCGAAACGAATCCACCCAATTGCGATAGGTCATATACAGCAGCGACAAGATCATCAATAGTGCGATTGGTACGACGATCATCAATCGCGTTTGGGCACGCTGGAGATTCTCAAACTGCCCGCCCCATTCGATTCGGTAACGGCCAGCGGGTAGTTGTACTTTATGAGAAATGGTTTGCTGTGCTTCAGCCACAAAGCTGCCAAGATCACGCCCACGAACATTGGCTTCGATTGTAATTCGGCGCTGATACCAATCACGCTTGATGGTGTTTGGACCCGTGACCTTTTCGATGGTGGCGAGTCGCGACAATGGAATGCGTTCACCGCTCGGTGTGGCGACGAGAATTTGACGTATCGCATCGGGATCTGCTCTCGCCTTATCGGGAAGTCGAATAATTAGCGGAAATCGTAGCTGCCCTTCGTACACCTCACCTACGTTGTGAGTTCCCAAAGCTCGAACAATATTCATGACCGTACTTGCAGAAATCCCATACCGCGCGATCTCATCTTGTTTAATGCGAATCTGAAGCAGCGGCTGACCTGATACCTGTTCAACTTTGACATCGTCTGCACCAGGAATTGAATTGAGAACGCGTTCGACTTCGGTTGCTTTTGCGACCATCAAATCCAGATCGTCACCGTACAGAATTGCAGCAACATCCGAACGCACCCCAGAAATCATTTCGTTCATCCGCATTTCAATCGGCTGCGACATGGCTAGTCGCGGACCGGGTAAATCACGGAGTTCCTCCTGAACAAGCACTGTCAATTCTTCCTGCGTTCTTGCCCTCGTCCAACCTTCGCGAGGGTGAAGGGTAATGAACAGATCAGTCAACTCCGTTCCCATCGGATCGGTTGCAACCTCTGCCGTTCCGATACGACTCCAAATCTGAGCAATCTCCTTCGGAAACTTCTCAAGCAGCACTTGCTCCATTTTGGTGTTATAGCGAATCGACTCCTCCATAGTTGTTCCTGCCAGTCGAACGACGTTGAGTGTGATTGCCCCCTCGGATAGTCGCGGCACAAACTCTGATCCAAGGTTGGGTGCGACCAATGAAAAAACGGAAACGAGTAGCAGTAACGCCATGCCAATCACGAATGCTTTGTGGTGCATTGTGTAACGAAGCACTGGAGCATAAAGTCGCTTCAGAATTCGCAGTAGCAAAGGGTCTCGTTCTTCGATTTTCTTAGGAAGGAACAGACTGGCGAGAACCGGCATCAACGTTAACGACAGCACCATGGAACCGGCCAAAGCTAAGATAACTGTCATAGCCATTGGCCGAAAAAGTTTTCCTTCGACACCTTCCAGTGTTAGGATTGGCAAGTAGACAATCATAATGATAAGCTCACCAAACATGGTCGGTTTGCGAACTTCAATGGCCGCGTCGCGAATGACTTCGAGACGGCTTTTGCCTTCTCGATTGTGAGCTAAGTGGCGAACGCAGTTTTCGACCATCACAACCGAACTATCAACCACAAGCCCAAAATCAATGGCTCCCAAACTCATCAGGCTTGCCGCAATTCCGTATTGCAGCATACCAGAAAAAGCGAACAACATGGAGAGAGGAATCGCGAGCGCCACAATGATCCCGGCTCGCAGATTTCCCAAGAAGACGAATAGTACCGCTACAACGAGCAACCCGCCTTCGAACAGATTCTTTTGCACTGTGTGAATGACATGATCGATTAACTCCGTTCGATCATAGACCGTTTGAAGTTTGATTCCTGGCGGTAAGGTCTCTCGAATCGCCCTGATTTTCTCCTTGATCGCCCATGTAACTTGATGACTGTTTTCGCCCATCAACATGAAGCCCAGGCCCAAAACCGCCTCGCCGCGACCATTGGCCGTCACCGCGCCACGGCGTATTTCATGACCGAGCTGAACATCTGCAACATCTCGAATGCGTACCGGACTGCCGGCTTCGGATTTGATTACAATGTCTGCGATCTCGTTGAGGTTCACGGTCCTGCCGACACCGTGAACCAATAACATTTCGCTACCGTCGTCAACCGTACCCCCACCCACATTTTCGTTGTTAGATTTTAACGCATCCGACACTTGTTCGAACGTAAGGCCGAACTTGAATAAACGCTCGGGGTCAAGTCGAATTTGATACTGCTTCTCGTAGCCGCCCCAACTATTGACCTCCGCTACGCCACGAACCGAACGCAATTGAGGCTTGACCACCCAATCATGAATCGTCCGCAATTCAGTGATCCGCTTGATGCGTTCTTCTTGTCGAATCTGAGAGAAATCGACTCCGTCATAGACCAATACATAGTGAAAGACTTCGCCCAATCCCGTTGAGACCGGTCCCATCTGCGGTCGTTGAATTCCATCAGGCAAGTTCACTGTCGAAAGGCGTTCGTTGATTAGTTGCCTAGCAAAGTAAATATCGACTCCGTCGTCGAAGATGACGGTGACCTGAGAAAGACCAAATTTAGAGATCGATCGAAGCTGGTTCAACCTCGGCAATCCGCTGATCGCTTGCTCGACAGGAAACGTAATTTGCCGCTCGATTTCCTCGGATGCAAGTGACGGTGCTACCGTGTTGATCTGAATCATGACCGGGGTTGTGTCCGGAAACGCATCGATGTCGAGTTGCTGAAGCGAGTACACTCCCAAAGCAGCGAATAGAAGCGTTGCCACAATGACAAGGGCACGGTGTTTCAAGCAAGCGTCGATAATCCAATTGAGCATCTCAGTTTCCTTTCTATTTAGCGCAGCAGTCGCAACCAGCACCAAGGTTGTTCTTGAGGAGTTGCGCCTTCAACACGTCGCTACCAGCCGTCGCGATAACCTCCCCTGGTAAGACACCGGATAAAATTTCAGAATACTTGCCATCGTTTGCGCCGATCCGAACAGTACGAACATGAAAGACCTTGGGGCTTTCTGGGCTATCGAAATAGCCTTTGTCACGAACGAATACCACTTGGCAGCAACCTTCCCAATGCGAAGCAGTGGACGGTATTACGATCGCATCGGATTCCGATCTCAGAAGAACCTCCACCGAACCAAAAGTTTCGTTTCGAAGCAGTTTATTTTGGTTGTCTAAGCTGGCGCGAGCTTGAACCATCCGCGTCGTCTTGTCTGCTGACGTACTGATCCAGTCGATCGCACCCATCGTAACTTTGCTATTACCGTCGGTATGAAAGCGAACAGATTGGCCGGGAGCGATTTGATTCATCGATTCAAGTGGGACATTGATCGTTAGCCACATGCGACTGACATCGGCAACTTGAAAAAGAATTCGAGCCGGATCGACAACCTCACCTGCGGAAGCGGTGCGATCAATCACAACTCCATCGAGTGGCGACAGAATTGGCATCAGATTGGAAGACGACGTTTCCAGATTGAGTCGCGAGCGAATGGAGTCCGGTATGGCGAACAAACGGAGTTCAGCGAGTATTTGCTGTTCGGAGAGTCGCTGCAGTTCGTTGGCCTGCACGGGTAGACCAAGATTTTTGAGTGACTGTTCCGCGCTCAGTAAGTCCGCTTGGGCTTTTGACAATGCAGCTTCGGCCTCGATAATTCGGGCCCCGGGAACAGCGTCTCGGGCCAGCGTGAGCCGTGAGACATTCTGTTGCTGAAGCTTTCGTTCTGCAAGCGAACGCATCAGCGCTGTTTTGAGTGCGCCCACCTCTGCAGCATCGATAATTGCAAGCAGTTCGCCTTTTGAAACTATGTCTCCAACATTTTTTTCAACACTCCAGATGCTTCCGGCAACGCGTGAAGCGAGGCTCGACTTGCGGGTTGGATCGTAAATGATCGAACCGCTGCAACGAATCGATTCCACGATGGGTCGGCGATCAACGATTTCTACATCGACTCCCGCTTGCTTCGCCGATTCGACTGATGCGAACTGAATACGAGATTGATAGATCTTGCACTCGCTGTTGTTGGCCTTGCGCGGCGACATGCTGAGGGCTCGAGCAACTCGTACTAGATCGGCTTGCAATGTGGTTGCTGGCACCTTGAGTTGCGCTATTTCTGGATGATGCAAAGTGCAGTTATGAACACCATGCACTTCACACCAACCAAAATCTGGGCCCTTTGGTAATAACCCTGGGTCGCACTCGACGCAAATTGACTCCGGTACGCTGTGCTCGTCACACCAGTCATCCACAACCTTAGTCGAAGTCCCGGTCAGCGAACCAAACTTGGGGATTCTCCAATCGTTCTTGTGGCCAAAGTAGAATAATGCCGCAAAACTGACCAGAACCAACGTCGGCCCTAAGGCGACAACGAACTTTGCCAGCGTTTGCTTTAAATAGCTCGGCCGCGTCGATCGGAGCGTCTCGCTAGGTAGCGAAAACGATGCCTCATCACCTGTTCGGTTTTTAAGAGCATTGTTCGGCTCATTCAAAACGGAACCAGAAGTATAGCGAATCATAGCTAATTCCAGAAGTTTGATTGTTTGGTCGAGGTAGATTGGCCAGCCAGAGTTCCGCAGCGCTTTCGTCAAAAAAAGACGAACAGAACGGTAGACGAGCTACACGAATTGGACATTCCCAAACACAAGCGTGCGATCGGGCCGCGAAGGTAGAAATTCGCTAGATTTGCAGGATGGAATAGGCGCGCAGAATCGCCCGCCCAAACACCAAAGCCCGATCTGTCAAATGATCAGCAGGCTTGGCGCAGTCCGCTTGCCCCATCGAAGAAGTATATGATTCGTTAACCGCAAAATCTAAGACCACGAAGTCATGCAGATCGCAGATCGAATCGGTCTCTGAAACGAGAGCACCGCCACAGAAACAATTACAGCATTCGGACGATGGATCGCAGGGGGCATCAGACCCGCCCCCTTCGCTCGTGCCAGAATCGCAACAGTGACACGCTGGCGGAACTTCCAACTGTGAAGGAGCACTGCCAAACTGTTCGTGGAAATCGCAGAAATCGTTGCATAGCACTGGGCAGACCAGTACTTGAAGACACATCAAAATCGCAATTATTCTTGGGACCAACATCAAATCTCCTACGTGGAAGAATATTCGACCGCAGATCGCAAGTCAATCTCAGTAGCTTGGTACATATCGAATGATCGAATGACGCACATCGCGGTTTACGCCTCGAGTGGCGGTTGAACGTCAAAATCCACTTACTTCTTGCAGCATCCCTTGGTGCAGGTCGCGGTTTTGGCCTCGACCGTGCTTGCCGCCTTGTCGGCACAGCAGCCAGCCGAGCAGCCCGTTGCTCCCCCGTCGCAGCAATCGCATTTGCACTCTTCGCAGGAGCAGACGCCAGTTTCACAGCAGCATCCGCCATCAGGACAGCAAGTTTCACAAGCACAAACCTTTGGTTCGGCAGTCAAATTCGATTTGTTTGCGAAATTTGCTCCCATCACCACTCCAAGGCCGATCAAACACAACAACACCAACGATGCAATGATCTTCATTTCATTTTTCCGTGTAAAAGCACTCGAACTTCAACTTGTTTCTTTGGCAGCGACTGGCTTCACATTAGTTTGATGCCAAAGCCAAGCGGAACCTTCACGAAATCGAACAATTTTTTGTCAACGTCCTACGAGCAAGACTGATTGCCTTTCAACCAGCCTAACGTGGGTACAGACTTTGGGCGTTAGACTTCAGATGCGGCGCTTGTGCTAAAATCCACCGCGAAAGAAGAGAAAAAAAACTCTAACGTTCAATTCTTCCATTCTTCTGGCAGGCAATGCCAACATTCGTCTAAAATGAGGTCATTCGAAACCTGTCGAAATTTCGCATCCGACCGTTCGTTCGAGCTGTGCTAGTATTCCGGCCAAGGTCGCTTCAATACGAGCAACCTCGACTCGAAAAACCAAGACCTCCGAAAAGTTGTCGATCAACTGAACAAATGAGATCTTTCCAACAGTGTATTCAGACTGAGAGATTTCAAAGGCCTGCTCTGCCCTCGGGATAATTTTTTCCACATAAAGCGAGCGTTGCTTATCAAGCGATTGAGCTTGTTGAGCGAGCCTCCGCAAGCGACCTGCGATTGAGTTCCATTCGGATTGGTGAAGCTGAGTTGAGCTATTTCTTTCGGAGACTGCCTGGCAGATTCCAGCTTGGATCTTATTCTTCCAAATTGGAAGAGTTGTGCCAACAGAAAAGCTGATGTTGTCGATACCATCGGCGAGTGGACTAATTGCTTCGCTTGTACTCATCATGCCATATTGAACACCGTAGGTCAGGTCTGGATATTTTTGTAGGGAAGCGACTCGTTGCTTTTGCAGATCACGTTGAATCTGCCAAGCGAAGCTTTGAAGGGTAGGATTACATTGTTGGGCAGTTGCTAACAGCGAATCGAGTTGAATGGCCACTTCATTTATGGGCAAGCTTTCGGTAGTAACAACGAAGAGTTCAAGTGGTTGCTGAACGAGCGTCGCGAGGTCTGCTTGAGCAACTTGAAGTTGCTGGTTGAGTTCTAAGAGTTGCTGATCACGTTTTTCGACTTCTAACTCAGCACGGATGACATCCTGTTGCGATCCGCCTGAACGAAATCGATTTTGTGCAATTTTGACGATTTGCTCGGCTAGTTTTCGATTCTCATTGACAATCCGATACGCTTGGGTCGAAAACCACACTTCATAGTAAGCCAAACGAACTGATTCAGCGATCTCGCGCTCGATCTGCCGCATTTCAGCTTGAGCCATTCCGACTTCTCTGATGGCGACTTCTGCTTGGGCACGCAACTTCTCCGGCCATGGAACGGTTTGAGATAGTGAAAGCTGATTCGTCATGCGGCCGCTGGCCAGTTGCTGGGCGTTGTTCGCAATTGGCCAGAACAAGGTTTCTGCCATTGGATCTGGAAGAGCACGAGCTTGTGGAATGCGAAACTGTGCTGCCGCAATCCTCGAGCGGGCTGACTGGATTTTAGGATGAATGGCGATTGCCTCTTGAATTAGCTCTTCCACACTTGTAAGTGTCTTCTGTTCGTCTTCCCCACTTTGATCGCTCTTCCCCTCATCGTTAACAATTTTGTCCTTGTCTTCGTCTATATCGCCTATTTCGTTCTTCTCATTCTTCTGCTCACTCCGTTCTTTCTCGCCCGCCTCATTAGCAAACACATTGGCAGAGGCTAATATTATGGGACCGTTTGTTGGGCTGCGAGTTTTGTTTATTTTGACATCCCGATCTCGTGATGGCTTTTCCTCGCTTGAGTTCTTTTGGGGGAAGTTCGAGGTAGATGTCAGGCGAATCCGGGAATCTGCGCGAGGTTGGGCACTCGTGCACCCCGCAATCGGTACAACCAGTAGAATCACCACAACCAGAATTTGTCGATTGAGAGATTTTTGATTCAATGATTGAGTCATTCGGGATTTCCTTCCTTAAGAGCCCCTCCACGGGCATTGATCTCTGTCGAAGCGACAGCTAACGTGGTAGGAAGCCGCGCATACCCTTTTATCGGAATCGCAACGCGACAAATCTAATACATGCCGTTTTGACGGCATAACCCGTAGAATCGATTTACTTAGTTGGGTTCCGTCGGCTTATTGAAAGGGAGATGCCATTCCTTAACTAAGCAGTAGATGCAAGGAATCACGAAAAGTGTGATGAGAGCCACACTCATTCCTCCGACGCTCGGGATGGCCATAGGTTGCATCACGTCCGAACCACGCCCACTGTCGAGAAAGATCGGCGCAAGACCAAGGATCGTTGTGACGGACGTCATGAGGCATGGGCGGATGCGCTTCATGCCTGCTTCAACGACAAGATTCCGCATATCTTCTTTGGTTCGGGGTGGCTTATCGCGAGATAGATCTTCGAGGTAAGTGAGCATAACGATACTATCATCGTCGGCGACGCCAAATAGCGCAATGAATCCAACCCACACGGCGACACTTAGATTGCTGCCCCAGAAAAACAGACCGATAAACCCTCCTGAAAACGATACCGCGATATCCACAAAGACCAATATCACCAGCCACCACTTGCCGAAGCCAATGTACATTGAAAAAAACATTGACAAGAGAACAATAGGAACCAACATTGATAGCCTCGCCATGGCGCGCTGTTGGTTTTCAAACTGGCCAGACCAGGTCCAGTAGTAACCCGTAGGGACGACCAACGAGGCTTCGGATTCGCGCCCTGCAGCAATCAACTCGTCGCTCTTTTTCTTCTCGGATTGTAACAGTCGTTCTGCTTCTTCTACGACACTAATTTCGTCTCGGTCACGAGTGTTTAAAGTGACGTAGCCAACCAGCAAACCATTTTCGCTTTTGATCTCTTGTGGACCAACGCTGAATGTGAGTTTTGCCACCTGTGCGATAGGAATGTGCTCTCCCGTTGATGTCGGTACCAAAATGTGTTCGAGATCGTCGAATCGTTCGCGTAGTTCGCGTGGATAGCGAACACGAATCTGGTAACGCTCTCGTTTTTCAACAGTTGTTGTCAGTGGCTCTCCGCCGATAGCAACCTCGATGATATCCTGAATATCGCGGATGCTGACACCATAGCGTGCTGCTGCCACACGATCGATCTCGTATTCAAGGTATGGCTTTCCTACGAGTCGGTCAGACACAACATCGACCGCACCGGGCACTTTTTTCAAGAGCTGCTCCATTTGCAGCGCTACGCGTTCGATTTCGTGAAGATCGTTGCCAAAAACCTTCACGCCCATCATAGCGCGGAATCCTGATTGCAACATCACAATGCGGGTTTGGATCGGCTGAAGCCATGTTGGAAGCACACCGGGAATCGCGACCTTCTGATTCAATTCCGCCAGGATTTCGTCTTTGCTGATTGAACGTTCTTCAGGCCAAATCTTCCGCAGTACCGGACGACACCAATTCAGCCAAGCAAGTTCACTATACCAACGTTTTTCAATAATCCTTCGCCATTTCTCAGGAGCCTTAAGTGTGACGATCGTCTCAATCATGCTGATCGGAGCAGGATCGATGGCCGATTCGGCCCGACCGGCTTTACCGACGACATGCTCGACTTCAGGGACTGATTTAAGCGACATATTTTGTTGGGCGATTACCTCTTGCACTTGAGTCAACGAAGTCGAAGGTAATAAGGACGGCATGTATAGAAACGATCCCTCGTCGAGTGGAGGCATGAACTCGCGACCGATTCCAGGGAAAGTGCGATCGAGACGTTGCCACGCGGGCCACGTTTTCGGTTCGACGCCAACCGCCTTCATCGTGACGGTTAGTGGCATCGTCATGCGGTCAAAGCCCAGCCAAATGGTGAGTCCGATCATAAGGACCGCAGTGGGAAGCATTAAAAACGTGCCTTTGTGAGCCAACACCCAGCGCAGTGCTGGTTTATAGACGACGAAGATCGCTCGCGAGACTCTGTTTTCTTCTAGGGGCAGCAAACGTTCGCGGGCCATTCGGTAAACGAGGGCAGTCACAAGCAAACCAGTACCGATCGCGGTAGGCCAGCCAGTCGAGACGCCGCTCATTCCGAGGCCCCATATGAAGGCGAATCGCATTGTGATGAGCGTAAGCAAGCCAGCTACACAAGCAACGAGCAACGACCGTCTCTTCGACCAAACGACAGGTTTAAGCAAGTAATAACACAGCACGGGAACGACCGTGATCGCAAGGATTACTGAGGCGGCAACGGCGAAGGTTTTGGTGTACGCAAGAGGCTGAAACATCTTTCCTTCTGAGCCAGTCAAAGCAAAAACCGGAATGAAGGAAATGACCGTATTGGAAACTGCACTCACGATGGCTCCACCGACTTCACACGCGGCCTCGTAAACAACTTCGGCGTAAGGGCGTTCAGGTTCGGCGGCCACACGGCGATAGATGTTTTCGGTCATGATGATGCCCATGTCGCTCACATCACCGATAGCGATGGCAATCCCGGCTAGCGACATGATGTTGCTGTCCACACCGAACCAATACATCGCGGCGAAAGTCATTGCCAGTGCCAACGGTAGAGTTGGCAGCACGGCCAGCGAGCTCCGAAGGTGCAACAGAAACAAGATAACGATAAGACCAACGACAATGGACTCTTCGATCAAATTGTCTTTCAGCGTAGCCATCGTTTCATGAATGATCTCGGTCCGGTCATAATATGGCACGAGTTTCACAGGTGAGACTTTGCCGGAGGCAAGCAGAACTTGTAAGCCTGGTTCAATCTCAGCGATGCGAGCCTTTAATCGACGGATGACCTCACGCGGATTCTCGCCGTAACGCATCAGCACTACCGCCCCAACTGCTTCATGCCCGGCGTTATCGAGCGTACCACGCCGAAACTCCGGGCCAAGTTGCACGGTAGCGACGTTCTTAACGGAGATCGGCGTACCTGCCTCTTGCCGAATGACGATATTTTCGATGTCAGCTATGTTCTTGACAAAGCCTTTGCCGCGAATGAAGAATTCGAAGCGATTGTTTTCGACAACTTGTGCACCAACGTCGACGTTGCTGCGACGTACGGCTTCGTAGAGTTCCGGTAACGTCACACGATGTGCACGAAGCTTATCCGGCATGACGTCAATTTGGTACTGTTTCACAAAGCCGCCGAGCGTCGCTACTTCAGTGACCCCTTCGACCGCTTGCAACTGATAGCGAATATACCAGTCCTGAAGTGACCGTAGCTGCTGGAGATCGGCTCCATCGGCTTCGAGTGTGTAATAAAAGATCTGCCCGAGTGCTGTCGCGTCCGGTCCAAGCGTCGGCACGACTCCTTGTGGCAATTTGGATAACGCTACATTCATCCGTTCGAGCACTCGCGACCGCGCCCAGTAATAATCGACTTCATCTTTGAAAATGATGTAAACCATTGAGAAGCCGAAGCCGGAAAAGGAACGAATTGACTTCACTCCTGGCGTACCTGACAAGCTAACCGTGAGTGGATAAGTGACTTGATCTTCAACATCTTGTGGAGACCGTCCCGGCCAATCGGCGATAACGATTACCTGCTTCTCGCCGATGTCTGGGATTGCATCAATCGTCGCATGCGTCAGAGAGTAATAACCAACTCCGAGAACGGCGAATGCAATCAGAATCACCAAAAACCGATTTTTTAGACACCATCGGATAATAAAGTTCGTCATGATTTACTCCGAGGTACGATCAGTGCTGGTGGCCAGCAGGCATGGTAGGTGTTGGCGGCGGAGTTGGACTGGAGCTACCGGAGTTTGTGGACATTCCACCATGCCCCGCGTGACCCGACATGCTCGCAGATTGGCCAGTCGGATAGAGCAAGCTAGGCATCCCTTCGATCTGACGCTGGCTATCGAGTAAGAATCCGCTCTGCACAACCACCTGATCGTTTTCTTTGAGGCCGTCGAGTACAAGATAATATTCACGTCGTTGTCCGTTATCATCTACCGCTTGCGCTCGCGAAGCAAGCTTCAATTCGACCAACTCGTAGGCGCCTTCAGGCGTTAATCGATAGGCAATTTGGCGACGCCCGGTGTCGAGGACGGCTGACACCGGAATAGCCAATTCAAGATTGTCGTTCATCGGTGGCATTGAAGGGACCGCGGCGAGTGCAGATTGATCAGTTTGTGAAGGACTCTGCTGAGTCACTGGCACGCGTTCAAGCGCCATTCCACAGATGGAACATTTCCCTGAGGTGGCTTGGATAACTTCCGGATGCATTGGGCAGATGTACTTGCCTTCTACTCCTGTTGGTTCCGCAGTTCCGTCTGCCCGAAGTGGAACGCGGATGGTTGCTTGGGCATACATCTGCGGTTTTAGGCGCCGATCGGGATTCTTGAGATTCACACGCACTCGGAGCGTACGCGTTGCATCGTCGAGAAAGGGATCAATAAACGTCACCATACCGCGAATCGACTGACCCGCGAATGCTTCAAGCGTTACCTCCACCGGCTGACCGAATCTCACCCAGGCTATGTCGTACTCGTAGATATTGAGGTAGAGCCAAATCGGATCAAGATTAGCGATTCGGTAGAGCGGGTCTCCCTCTTTGACGTATTGCCCAACTCGAATACTCTTTTCGATGACCGTACCATGAAGTGGCGCATAAATCGTAATATGCGTTTGCTCCTTTCGGGTGCGTTCGATTTCTGCAATTTGCTCCGGTCGCAATCCCCACAATCGCAGCTTCTCACGGGCGGACGAAAGATTCGATTCAGCGAATCGATCTAGCGTTCGTTCGTTTCCCGTACCGCGTCCTCCAAAGGCGTCCAAGGATCGAAGCAATTCGGCCTGAGCTGAATACAAATCAGGACTGTAGATATCGACAAGGTGGTCGTTCTCTTTGACTTCAATTCCAGTAAAGTCGACAAACAAACGATCGATGCGTCCCGCGATACGGGCCGTGATCAGTTCCACTTGCCGTTCGCTATAGTCGAGTTTTCCTACAGAGCGAATCTCCTTGAACAGTTCGCGGCGGAGGATTTTTTCTGTTTCGAGTCCCGCGCGTCTTTCGAGGTCGTCTTTCGCGTTGGGTAATTGTGAGACCGGAATCAGCTTCATTCCACAAATCGGGCAAGCACCGGGATTCGTCAAGCGAATCTGCGGATGCATTGAGCACGTCCATATCTCGCCTGTGGCTTCACCTTGCTTTGCGTTTTTCGGCCACCATGCAATCAATGCCACGAGCAGAGCGATCACTCCAAATGCTATTCCGATTCTAATAGCGAGATGATTCCAATTCATGGCAAATCTCCTGACGTAACGACTTCACGATTTATTCTGAAGCGTTGGCTGACCAGCTTGTATACTTCAATGACCGTCACCGGGGTGAGAGCTAATATTACGATAGTACTCCATTCGCCAATTGAGTGCGCTGACACGTCAAAAACACTCTGAGTGAATGGGAACACGGCTATGCTCACCTGGAGCAATCCGGAGACAACTATCGCGAGCAGAAGATGCGGATTAGTCCAGAACCCAAGTTGGCCTAATGTGAGTGTCGAACTGCGAGCGGCGAGAGCTCGAAAAAGTTCGGCGTAGACGACCACGCAAAAAGTCATGGCGCGGGCTCGTTCTACATTGTCAGGTGCGTGTTGCATACTCATCGCAAAGGCGATGATGCCAACGAGTCCAACCAGAAATCCTTGCATGAGAATCACGAAACCCAATCGCCAGGAAAGAATGGACTCGCCGGACCGACGTGGCGGACGATTCATGACGCCGGGCTCTGGCGGTTCCAGCGACAATGCGAGCGCCGGCAGGCCGTCAGTTACGAGATTGATCCACAGCAATTGGATTGGCAACATAGGTGCCGGCCATCCTAATAGACTCGCTACTAACATCAACAGAATCTCACCGAAGTTGCACGATAGCAAAAACTGCAAAACCTTCTGAATATTGTCGAAGATGCCTCGTCCTTCTTCAACAGCACTGACAATTGAAGCGAAGTTGTCGTCCGTGAGCACCATGTCCGAAGCTTCTTTGGTTACGTCGGTGCCCGTGATACCCATTGCGATGCCGATGTCCGCAGCCTTTATGGCTGGAGCATCGTTGACACCGTCACCCGTCATCGCTACGACATGCCCCCGGGACTTCCACGCCTGAACGATTCGCAGCTTGTGTTCGGCAGTAGCGCGAGCGTATACCGCAATGCTCTCGACTTGCTCGCCGAGTTGCACATCAGTCAGTTGTTCGAGTTCGGTACCGGACAATACGCGCTCATCGCCGCTGGTAAGGCCTATTTTTTTTGCAACGGCGAAGGCGGTTGCCGGATGGTCGCCGGTAATCATCACCGGCCGAATTCCGGCACCTCGGCACTTGGCCACCGCAACCTTCGCTTCTTCGCGCGGTGGATCGATCATTCCCACTAAGGCCACGAACACTAGTTGCGATTCTAGATCGGACCCCACCTGGTCGTTGATATTGCGTCGATATGCCAAGGCCAAGACCCTCAATGCCTGCGATGCCATTTCTGCGTTGGCATCCAAGAGTCGTTGTCGAAGCGCGTCTGTAAGCGGTTCAATCTTTCCTTCGCTATGAACTTGATTACATTTCGCGAGTAGAATTTCTGGTGCACCTTTGGAATACAGCAGCTTACCGTCGCGCGCACGCACCACGACGGACATCAATTTTCGAGTAGAGTCGAATGGAATTTCGTATAAAATCTCAGCTCTTCTCGCAGAGAGCTCGAGTCGTGCTTTCATCGCGGCGACGACGAGTGCACCTTCCGTCGGATCTCCGATAACCTTCCATGTTTGATCACCGTTCGGATTGGGCGCGACTTCGGCGCTGTTGCACCATGCTCCGATTTTTAATGCAAGAAAGACGTCATCTTTCTCGGTAATTTGGATGGCCGTGTCATTTCGCATAAACTCGCCGCGAGGCGCGTACCCGATGCCAGTAACGCGAAACCGTTCAGACGATGTAGCTATCTCCTGCACTGTCATTTCATTGCGAGTCAAAGTACCGGTTTTGTCTGAGCAGATCACGGATACCGAGCCTAACGTCTCGACACTCGGCAACTTGCGAACCAGGGCATTGCGTTTGGCCATGCGTTGCACACCGAGGGCGAGAGCAATCGTTACTACCGCCGGAAGTCCTTCGGGAACGGCAGCCACTGCGAGGCTAACTGAAACGAGAAATGCTTCAATCACATTGCCGCCACGCCATACCTGTAACCCAAAAATCACTCCAACAATTACTAGACAAATGACAATCAAAACGCGACCAAGTTCCGCAAGTCGTCGTTGCAACGGTGTCGGCTCCGGTTCATGCCGAGCGAGCATGCCAGCGATGTTTCCCAGTTCCGTCTGCATTCCAATTTGGGTTACCATTCCCCAGGCTTTGCCGGAGGCGGCGACTGTTCCCATATAGATCATGTTACGGCGATCGCCTAACGGCGTGTCGGCCGCGAGTACGACGTCAGCATTCTTTTCGACCGGAACGGACTCGCCGGTAAGTGCCGCTTCTTGGATAGACAGGCTAAAAGACTGAACAAGCCTCGCATCAGCCGGAATATTGTCTCCCGCTTCGACTTGGATAATATCTCCCGGCACCAAAGTGGCGGCGGGAATCGTTTGATGCGTTCCATTTCGGATAACTTTAGCCGACGGCGCCGACATTCTTAGTAGCGCCGACATCGCCTGTTCCGCGTGCTGCTCCTGCACAAAGCCAATCACACCGTTGAGCACGACGATAGCCAAAATCGCGAGCGCGTCCACCCATTCGCCGAGAACACCGGAAAGGACCGCCGCGAAAATCAGAATCAAAATTACCAAGTCTTTGAACTGTGCAACCAATTTTTTCCAGGTCGGCGTAGGCAATGCCTCAATCAACAGGTTTTCGCCGAACTGTTGTTGACGCTTTTGTACGTCGGTGGTGGCTAACCCCAATGCAACGCTCACCCCTCCTGCCGCCAACAACATTTCGTCAGGCGTCATTTCGCATGCAGCTTTGGTCAGGAAGGTTTTTTTTCGCGATTGTTGTAGATCACCTTGGTGTCTAATCATGTGCGTGAACGGCCTTTTGGGAAAAGAAGATTGCTGTGCCGGGCGATCATAAGCTCTTCATTGCTTGAAAACATTTCCACGGCACAGTTGCTTCGCGCCGTGGCCGCTCCCTATTCTCAGACGAGTTGCTGATACGCGTACGGCGTCCGCTGCAGGTGATCTTCGGTTTGTTGGTACTCCTCACGCCAAATGCTCACGGATCCCAGCAGTTTGAGAGTTTGCGTGTAAAGCTTGCCACTTACCTCCGAGGCTGTCCTTGAAGATCGCCAGTGCCTTCCGCTGTAGCAATTGACCCAACTCTGGCTTTCAGAGCGTCAACCGGCCGCTTGCGAGTGAGTAACCAAGCCTTTTGATGCAGCCCGTTGACCATTTCTTCGAGGGAACTCCGGAATTTTCAAAAAGAGTGCGAATTCGCACTATCGAATCGTCGAGTAATAGCGCGACTGGTACGCTGGCAACCAATTCGTCCTGATGGACAGATAACATCCAATATGCAAGTCAATTCGACGTTCAGAATCAGAGGCAAATTCAGGCCTGCAAAAATTTGAAGCGAAATCGACAGAGTATTGCCATGAAGGATTTGCTATTTCATTGCATCTAACATCGTAAATGCGATCTGCATTTTGCGGGATCAAAATGAACGAAACTTGGCTTTTTTGCGAGGAAAGATAACGGTGGGCATTCTTACTTTTTTGCTCCTCGAAATGCGCAGAACGTTTTAACGCCAATCCCGCGAGCTTTCAGCAAACGACAACCAATTCCAATCGAGATACCTTACCTAATATCGTGAAATGAGAATTCAAATGACTAACGCGAAATCGGCCCCAATCCCATCAAAGAAAATGTCAGGCCAAACCTCTAAAGAGAATCGATCGATTGGCGAAATCGTCCTCTGCGATGATGAAATTCGCAAAGCAGCCTATTACAAGTGGGAAGCCTACGGCTGTCCTTGTTGTGATGGCGTCGATTTCTGGCTCGAGGCCGAAGCGGAGCTAATTGCTTCAACAGAACGTCTTCCGTCCGAGTAACGTTCTTCTGTTTTTGAGACAACCTGGCACAGGCATTTAGGGCATTACTGTGGCCATTACAGGTTCCTATGTGCAAATCAAAACCTGCGGAATCAAAATAGGCTCCCCTGTTTTTTGTGTCACGCAAAACTTATTGAAGAAAATTCCGCCATCGCGCCACAAGCGACAACCGATTCCAATCGTAAGTCGCTACAACGACTCGTCGTGGATAGGTTATATGAGAATGCCGTTCAACTTGAAAGGATCAGCTAGCGGATTATCGCGAGAGTACTCTTGCCGCCATTGTAAGATTCCCTTGCGAAAATCAAGTAAGGAGGAGTCGAGTCGTTCCTGGGCCACGGCTGACGGGCAGCCACTTCCTCTTGGCGTCTCGTGGTTGCCGTCAGAGCAAGCCTACAATTTTTCGATCTTTTCTCGA
The DNA here is from genome assembly GCF_056494185.1 of Rania fehmarnensis. Classification (NCBI taxonomy): domain Bacteria; kingdom Pseudomonadati; phylum Planctomycetota; class Planctomycetia; order Pirellulales; family Pirellulaceae; genus Rania; species Rania fehmarnensis. The sequence goes on along the minus strand of NZ_CM151398.1, from coordinate 4,458,762 downwards.
CATGCTAGTCGCGTGGAGTTGCTGCTATTCCGTGACAACGCCCGCGATGAACCCATCGAAGTGTTCCAATTCGACCCACTACGCAACAAAACCGGACCAATCTGGCATTGTCGTTTGACTGTTGCATCGGTAATGGATGCAAGGTTTTACGGCTATCGCATCGACGGACCAAATATCGATGTTCTTGATGGCTTTCATGTGTTCGATTCGAAAAGGATACTCCTTGATCCCTATGCTCGAACAGTCTATTTTCCTTCTGAAAACGATCTGTCTGTATCGCCCACGTCTGGTTTGAAAGTGTTTCCGGCACCGCTTGCGCTATTAGATGAGTGTCAATGCCGTTTTGAGTGGGATTCGGCTGACCATATTCATCACGAAGCGGATCTTATTATTTACGAGATGCATGTGCGAGGATTCACTCAGAACACAAATTCGGAAGTTTCTCCCAAACATCGCGGAACGTTCCAGGGCGTTATCGACAAGGTACCTTACCTGTCTGAATTAGGAGTGACGGCTGTTGAGCTTATGCCAGTGTTCCAGTTCGACCCGATTGAAGGCAATTACTGGGGCTACATGCCTTTGAATTTCTTCTCGCCACATCACGGCTATTCTATGTCTCCAGATCACTGCGCACAACGAAGCGAGTTTCGTCGAATGGTTCAGGCACTCCATGCCGCCAAGATCGAAGTAATACTGGACGTAGTGTTCAATCACACATGTGAGGGAAACGAAACAGGACCGACTTATAGTTACAAGGGAATTGATAACGCGAGCTACTATCTAGCTTCGAAAAAGCCAGCCGAAAAATATGCAAATCTAACCGGCTGTGGAAACACTCTGAATACGTCAAACCCGATTGTTCGAAGAATGATTATCGATAGTCTCCGCTATTGGGTGACAGAGATGCACGTCGACGGATTCCGTTTTGATTTAGCGTCCGTCTTTGCGAGAAACTCCGATGGGTCTCTCAACCTCAATGATCCGCCAATATTTGCCGAGATTACAGACGACTCTGCCTTGCGAGATATTCGGTTGATTGCTGAACCATGGGATGCAAGTGAAGCATTTCTTCTAGGGAAACAATTCCCTGGTGCTTCGTGGATGCAGTGGAATGCGCGGTATCGAGACACGCTCCAAAAATTTATTCGCGGCGATTCTGGAATGATTGGAGACCTGATGACTCGAATATACGGGAGCTGTGATTTGTTTCCCGATGACCCGTACAACTCATTTCGACCTTGGCAAAGCATCAATTATGTCACCTCCCATGATGGGTTCACCTTGTACGATTTGGTTTCTTTCGACCAAAAGCATAACGAGGCAAATGGACATAGCAACAGCGACGGAGCCGAGGATTACTCCCACAATTGTGGCATTGAGGGCGAGGTTAATGTCCCGGTCGATTTGATGCGGCTTCGCAAGCAAAAGATCAAGAACTTCTTCTGCCTGCTGATGCTATCCAATGGTACGCCGATGTTTCGTATGGGTGACGAGTTCATGCAAACACAGGGAGGAAACAATAACCCCTTCAATCAAGACAACGAAACTAGCTGGCTCGACTGGAGCCGGCTACAATCTCACGCCGATATCTTCCGGTTTTTCAAGGCGATGATCGTATTCCGAAAAAAACACGTATCACTATCGCGTTCTTGCTATTGGCGGGACGATATCGCTTGGTTCGGTGCTGATGGTCCCGTCGACCTTTCTTTTAACTCCAGAACGTTGGCGTTTTTCCTGAGCGGCAAATTGGAAAGTGACGACGATCTCTATATTTTAGTCAATGCGTCTTGTGGACCCGTAAGCTGCCAAATTCAACGTGCGTCGTCGAACCGTTGGCGAAAGGTCATTGACACCGGAGCAGATTCTCCGAATGACATCATCGAATACGACTTGTCTGAAGCCATCATGTCGGATGCCTTGACACTCGCTTCGAATTCCGTTGTCGTACTAGTCAGCGCACGCTGAATGTTCACTCTTTATTCATCGATTGAAGATCTAAACGAAGACAGTTAATGAATTATCAACCTACACTCTTTTGGCTTTCGGAGTCGGGAGCGATTGGCTCCCGAACCGATAGCACCCACAACCAAGTCATGCGACCGAATGATCGCATGACATATTGTGTCAGATACCAACGCATTACTTTGTCGTTGAGGGTACTGCAGATCCGTGATCGTGATTCGCCGCATGCTTTCCATGGGCGGCGTCCTCATGACCTAGCTCCTTCAGTAGCATGTCATGCTCTTTCTTGATTTGCTCAAGACTAGCCTCGAGCTTCGTTGCCATTGAACTGCAAACTTTGCCATCCGGTGTCGCTTTGCAGCACTCTTCATGCAGAGACTTATGCATGGCCGTGCATTCGGTCAGCTTGGTTTCAATCTTTTTTACTTGTTCTACAACCTTGGGGTTCGAGGCATGCTCCTCGCGAACGATAACCATGTCCCGTTGGATTCCCTGAAGTTGCTGGCCAAGGATTTGAGATTCCGCTTGAGTTATTTGGTGTTGGATCATCGGTACTTGGGTTGCGTACCGTTGAATACCGCGCGAGTAGTCTCTCGCGTGCTGGATGTTCCTCGACGTCCTTTCGTTCGCAAAGAAGCTGGCGCCGTTGTTGCGTGACACCTTGTCGTTGATCCGTGACTGAGCATGTGCCGGTTGCATTGTACCGATAGCAACAATCGCAACCAGAGCCGCGATCAATGACGAAGTGGCATACCGTGTTAAACTCATTTTTCGTTCCTTTCAAGAACTTTGCTCTAACCGAGAGGGCGATGCAGCAACATGCCGCGATCGCGGATTGAATTAGCAACTCCCGCTGTCTGCTGCATATTAGATGCTCCACTGCTCCATGCACTTCACAGAATTTCAAGTTTTCTTTTCTGAGTATGAATTGTTCGCTTACTCGAATTAGACCATTTGCTCTTTGGTATCACCGACGTACCGACCTAAATTCGGCAAGAAAGCTGTCGTAACAGAGTACGATCCCCAACGTAACCTCGCGAATTTAAAGAAAACAACGGAAATCAGATGGCGTTTCAAATTGAAACGCGGATACATATTGTCATTTCCGATTAGAAACTTTGCCACTTTTCCGACTTATTTGCCACTTTTCCGACTTAGCTGCGCAGACCAAATTGTGCATCGGAACTTACTTGCCCTTTCGCTTTTGGATCGGTAACTCCCGCTTCGCGAGTTACTTACGAAACAGAGAGCAAACTACGCTAAGGGGAAAGGGCCTCGTTCCAAGCGCACAACCCAACCGGAAAAGTGGCTCAATTCCTAACCGGACTCGACAGATACATCAAACTCCGGATTACAGCTTGAAAGCAACGCTACCTTTTCACTTATTAACTCGTAAACGCGATAAACGCTCGTTTGCGAGCACAACCTGCTGCACAAGTCGATTAACTGAACAACCCATCAGCAAGCTTATGTCAGCAACAGCAATTTTTCGTGCTAGCTCGTACAGGATGACTTTGAGTGAGGCTATTTCAATTCAAACGCTTTCAGCGCTGGATTAGTTGAGAGAAGTTACGAACCCCCACAGCATCCGCTGCTGCAGCCTGGTTCACTTGAACCGAGAGTTCACGTTGAGCTGCTGGATGACAACTTAGAACTTTGCCTGGACGGCGATGCAGGCGCCGCCGTCTTTAAGGCCAAATCGGCAGAGGCCAATTCCGCCCCAGAAACGACGAAAGTCGGCGTTTTGCCGAATGACTGGGAACCTGGCCAGCCCGTTCCTTTGCAGCCGGCAGCCGAACACAGTACCGAACTGCTTACATTTGACGCATGAACGCAGAAACTATTTCGAGCAGCAACCCATGCTGCACGTGGCTTTTCCTGTTGTGGCTGTAGCAGCTCCCTTGCCCGAACAGCAGCCTGCGGAGCAACTTCTGGAATCCTCATCGCAGCAATCGCAATTGCAATTTTCACAGGTACAGACGCCGCTTTCACAGCAACAACCTCCATCTGGGCAGCAGCTTGTACAAGCACCAGCTTTTGCGACTTCAGTCGAGGGTTTGACAGCAAAGTTTGCTCCCATCGCGATTCCAATTCCGACCACACATAACAGTACAAGCGTAGCAGCGACTTTCATGTTTAATTACCTTATCAAATTCGCGGACAGTGGTTTACATCGAAGCACTGGCGGCTTCTTCTAAATTGGATGCTCGACACAGCAATATCCTTCACCGAGGGGTCAAAATATTTTTGTTTGCCCTGCGTTTTGTGGTCGCTCAGCGATCATCATCGCGATCCAGGAGGTTTCTTTTCGAGCGGCGAGAAAATATTTTTCCCCAGACCTGACATACGAAGGCCATAATTATATGCAAGCGGCTTGGATGCGTCTCAGCAAGCGAAACTTCACATAACTCTTAAAACTTTCCGCATCTTAAGGAAATGCTTGAAGCCACAGCGTTTTTCGGCGTTTCGGAGCACAAACTGCAAGGGTGGCATTTGTTGCTTCGAACTGTTCGAGGCTTATAGCCTTCCATGCCCAAAGAGGTTTTACGATGACCCAAATCCAATCCCTGTTTGCTGCCTTTGCATTGGCGATCGTCACGCCAGCCGTTCCTTTCGCTGATAAACATGAGGAGAACAAAATGATGATGAAATGTGCCCAGGTCTGTTCGGCTTGCCAACTCGAATGCGATAGCTGCTTCAACCACTGCCTCAAGATGGTCACCGATGGCAAGACTGAGCACAACGCGACTGCCCAGCTCTGTGCTGATTGTGCTGAGTGCTGCAAAGCATGTGCGACTTTGTGCGCTCGCAACAGCCCGCTGTCGAAACACATGTTGGAATGCTGCGCGAAGTGTTGCGATCAATGCGCAACCGCTTGTGAAAAACTCCCCAACGATGAACACATGGTGGCCTGCGCAAAATCATGCCGCGATTGTTCGAAGATATGCATGGAAATGTCAAAACACGATCACAAGTAGTTTTCGCTCTGTCATGTTTCTACCAACTGTCGACAGGCGCTTGCCTTACGGTTTGAATCGGACGGAAACGACAGCCGCTGGGGTTTCCAGCGACAGTTGGTGGAAGGCGAAAGATCGCCACTTTCTTTCCAGTGCATCGAGGTTCGCGATTTGATAGTGGCTTTTGAGCGCGACCTCTGTTCCATGATCGAGAGAGGAATTCGCAAACTCAATAACTTTCGCGGGACTCGATTGTTCGGCAAGCATTCGAACGAGCAATAGGCTTTGTCCGTAGAAGGTAGGCATTTGATCGGCTGATGAGAACGACTGGAGGGGCAAAAGTTGCGATAGGGCCATTGTCTTTCCTGCCGAAATCGCCTCGCGACAATCCCGAAGATGTAAATGCTGTTTGGTGGTCGTATCCGCCAGCATGGCAACTCCCTCATCGAGCCAGTGTGGCGGTTGCCTTCCTCGTAACAAATCTGCGAGCACGATATGCGTCAACTCATGAGGCAGCGCAGGCAGTTCACCAGCTTGATCAAGCAGAAGATCAATCTCGCGTACAACGACCTTTCCATCTCTGAATTCAATTGAACTGCAACCATTCGTCTGCCCACCAGCAAATCCTATCCTCCGAAAATAGTCGGCTCGAGTTTGATGCACACGGATTTTGCACCGAGGTTCCCAGGTGATCCCTGCCTGATCGCCGCCCCAAACTCGAAACAGTTCCGATCGAGATTCTTCGCAAAGTCGCAATACTTGATCTGTCGATGGCCCATTAGAACGGTTTTCGACTTCAAAATTATTTGAGGAAGAAGCAGGGTTGGCGTTATCGGACAACGCTATTTCAATCTCGCAAGCTACCAACAACGCAATCAGGGAAACGACAAAAAGCAATCGAATCATTCGCCCAGTCCAGCCTATTGAAATGTGTTTCTCCATTTAGCAAAGAAAGGTAGCAATGGAGGGTGGCGAGTCATTTACTCAAAGCGAATGCCAAATGGGGAGCTCGATCCGAGAACGCTGAGCTAACTCCTTACAGGGGTTAAAGTAAGAAAATGTGAAAATATTTTGAACTGTATTGGCTGTCCCATTCTGCCCAAACATTCAGCGGCGGCTGCATCGAAAGGCAGCACTCCCTCGACCATCTGCCATCCGACGGATTTGGATCGAATCCACAAATTCTTTTGCAAGGCTTGAAGGGATGAGCTGGTTGTCGCATCTAAATGTTAGGTGGCGACAAACGGATTTAGTCGTTTAAAACGTCGCATGATGCAGGGTCAAATTGTCCATTGCGGACAGGAGTTAGATAATGAAAAAGCTGTTGTTTTCAAGTTGCATCGCGTTGGCGGTGAGCGGTGTTCAAGCAAATTTGGCATCGGCGCAGACTAGTGCGGCGTGCTGCTGCCATTCGACTATTGCTAGCGTAAGTTCTACCGATGCATCGCGACCGACTACGTCCTATCAGCGGTTCTCTTACGAACCTACGCCGATGAGCGCGGTGCAGCCCGTGCCGTTGGTCACAAGTGTTGTGGAGCCTCAACCGAACGTCGCCAGGATGGCTCCGGCTGTCCAATCCTATCGGCGATATTCGTATCAACCGACTCAAGCTGTTCGTTCAAGTGGATCGAATGCTCGAAAGGAACGATGGGAGTATTCGAAGGCTGATCCGCGGAGATATCGGTAGGAACTTAGCATTGGTCCGGATAGGGTTCGATCGAAGCGACATGCGTCTCGCAGCATTTAATACGCTGAAAGCCTGCATCTAATTGAGTGCAGGCTTTCGCCATGAATGAGTCATTCCTCATTAATTCGACTTTTAATATATTGGCGGATCAATCCAATGAGCTTATTGACGTGTCGCGTTCAATGCATACTAAAAAGCAAATCAGCATTACTATTGTTCGCTGGGTTTCTTGTAACTGGCGTTATTGGCTGTCAGGAGTCGGTACGTACAACCGGTTCACAGACTGCTGATGACCATAGTAGTCACGGCAACTCAACCATGCCGTCAGTGCAGATTGTCTTTGATACTACAAGTCAGGAACTCAAGGTTGGCGTTCCGATTTCGCTAGAATTCCATTTGGAAGAGAATGGCAAATCCATAACGGAACTCGTTCCTCTGCATGAGAAGCTCGCGCATCTCATTGTCATCCGGGAAGGTCTGGATCAATTCAGTCACCTGCATCCTAAGGTTGGAACCGATGGAGCGATGAACGTACTCGCTACGTTTCCAATGCCAGGAAACTACTTTCTATATGCGGACTTCCAACCTAAGAACCGAAGTGCATTGCTCGCGAAAGCACGCGTCACCGTTGCAGGCCCATCGTTCGCTGCAGCCCCGCTTCTTCCGAATGCGAAACCGGAAGTGATCGTTGAAGATCTCAAAACGCATGTCACGATCGACGCGATGCGAAACGAGTCAACGATAACATTTCAAATTCGCGATTCGACTGCCCAACCCGTGACGGATCTTCAAGCGTATTTGGGTGCAATGGGACATCTCGTGGTCGTCAGTGCAGACGGCCAAGAGTATGTCCATGCTCATCCGATTGAGGACGCCCCGGCCGCAAGCAAGGGTATTGTCGCGTTTGGAGCACATTTGAAAGCGCCGGGCATTTACAAGCTCTGGGGACAATTTCAACGCAGAAACGAAATCGTCACGATCCCGTTTGTGGTTGAGTACCGATCCAAGGAAAGCGACAATTCTCAGCCAGCGCATGCAGATCACTAGCTTCATCGACGGATCGTACCGGGCTATTCGAAACGTTGTTTGATCCGAAGAAACGGACGTTCAACGCAATGGAATGACAACACGGCGATGGTCGCGATCAAACCGAACATTCCCACAACATACAGCAAACTTTGCACTAGTGGGTTGGACGGAAGCAGTCCGAACCATGCGGTCAGCGGCATCAGAGTAACCAGCGGCAGTTGAACGACATACATGCCATAACTGTACTTGCCGAGGAAACGCAGAAACGGGCTCTCAAACGATTTGACCAACACGGATGTTTTTGAACTCAGCAGTACTATCGCCATTCCCGCAATCAAAAACATCGGACAGAGCGTGTTAGGAATGCCGAGGAGTCGTTTCTCCGTGAATGCGACAGCTAACAAAATTGGTAGCAATACAAGTGCAAGCACCACTGAAACATTTTTGACAGCAGTTTGCTTGACAGAGTCGTTGAGCAAGACAGCCAGCAATGCTCCCATGCAAAGTGCATCGGCGCGAAAAAGAGTTAGGACATCGACGGCGACATCGAAGTCGCTGTTGATCGCTGCCAAGGTTCGTGCGATTGCTACGACGACAATCGTTCCAACGCAAACTCCGATCAGCCGTTTCGAAGCGAGCATCAAAACTACCGCAGGCCAAACGAAATAAAAATGCTCTTCGACGGCCAGTGACCAGAAATGATCAAACGGACCAAAACACCATTCGTTCAACCACGACATGCGAAGGTTGGACGTGTAGGTCCAAAGATAGAATTGCTCGCTACGTGGTAGATCGAAGACGCTTGTCGCGACCACATTTGGAATGATCCACAAACCAACGATAAGACTGAGAAAGTACAGCGGAAATATTCTCAACGAGCGACGAGCGATAAAGTTACGAAAATAGTTTGGCTTTCCCTTGGATCGAAGCAAGATGCCGGTGATCAGAAACCCCGACAAAACGAAGAATAAATCGACCCCTCGTTCGCCGATTGGGGCGAATCGTCGAACCATTGCTATCGCTGGATGAATATTCGGATCGAGCTCTTTGCACAATCGGTAGAGCGTTACCGTCAAGATGGCAAGACCGCGAACGCCATCGAGCGCGAGGCAATGAGAATTGGGCGACCATGCAAGTTCAGGCTCTTGATTGTTTTCTGCGTAACTCAATGCCAACCTCGCAAGCGAAGTGCATTGGTGACCACAAAGAAGCTCGAAAGACTCATCGCGACGCCCGCCAAGATCGGGGACAAGCTGAGTCCAAGCCATGGTTGGAGCAAGCCCGTTGCGACTGGGATCAAGACGATATTGTAGCCAAATGCCCAAATCAGATTTTGCTTAATATTCGACATCACGGCTTTCGATAACCGGATGGCTCGCGGTATGTTTTGGATGTCCCCAGACATCGCAATCACGTCAGCGCTCTCAATCGCTAAGTCTGTCCCGGTTCCCATGGCGATGCCAACGTTTGCAACGGTCAGCGCGGGTGCGTCGTTCAGTCCATCGCCGACGAAGGCGACACGTTTGTTTTCTTGTTGAAGCTTTTGGATCACGGCTGCTTTGTCGTTCGGTTTGACTTCAGCAAATACCCGGGCCTCGTCGATGCCACATTGTTTCGCAATCGACTTGGCGGTGCGGATGTTATCACCAGAGATCAAAGCAACCTCGTAGTGCTGCGACTTCAGTTCAGCGAGGGCGTTCGGTGTCGAAGGCTTGAGCGGATCAGACACGATCATTAGAGCGGCAAGTTGTTGATTCACAGCGGCGAAGAAGAAGCCATGGCCTTGTTGCATCGCTTGCTCGATAGCATGTTTTGCATCTGCAATATCGATGGCGTTCTCGCTCATTAGCTTTTCCGAACCGACAAGAACTCGATCACCGTTTGTAAGCCTAGCCTTTACTCCCGCCCCTGGGATCGCTTCGAAGTCTATGAGTTCCAACGTGGTGTTCAGATTTCGTGATCCCGCTGCTTGAACAATAGCCGTAGCCAACGGATGTTCCGACCGGCGTTGAATAAGTGCCAATTGCGAGAGCAAACGGTCTTCTTCAAATGGCGCAAACGCCTGAAAGAACGATAATTCTGGTTTTCCAACCGTAAGCGTCCCTGTCTTGTCGAACGCAATCGTTGTGACTTCACTCAGGGACTGCACGGCTTCTGTCGATCGAAACAAAATCCCCAGCTGAGCGGCTTTGCCGGTCCCCACCATAACGCTTGTCGGTACAGCCAGTCCCATCGCACACGGGCAAGCGATAATCAGTACCGCCACCGCATGAACGAGTGCCTTGTCAATGGAGCCGCCGGGAAGAAACAACCAAGCCATTGCGGTTGCCAATGCGATCATCAAAACGACTGGAACAAAGTAGGCAACGACTTGATCGGCGATTCCTTGAATGCGTGGCTTGGTCGCTTGTGCTGACTCGACAAACGCGACGATCTTAGCCAGAGTCGTGTTTGCACCGACGGCGGTCGCGCGAAACTGAATACTTCCATTGCCGTTGATCGTTCCTGCAACTACCGTATCGCCTGGTGCTTTGGCGACGGGCACAGGTTCGCCGGTCAACATGCTTTCGTCGATGTACGTGCTCCCACTTTCGACAATGCCATCCACAGCGATCGCGCCTCCAGGACGTACTTCGATAAGTTCATCGAGCATCACATCGTCGACGGATATCGATTGGGATTTGCCATCGCGAACGACAGTCGCGGTCTTGGGAACCAGGTTCAAGAGAAACTTCATCGCATCGGACGCTTGATGCCGGGAACGAGTTTCGAGATATTTACCTAGCAACACCAGCGTGATGACAACAGCCGAGGCTTCGAAGTAAACATGTCGCGATTCAGCGGGCAGCCACGCTGGCCAAACTGTCGCCACTACGCTGTACGAGAACGCGGCCGTCGTGCCCAATAGAATCAGTGCGTTCATGTCCGGTGCGGTAGAGAATAGACTCTTGAGGCCTAATCGAAGAAACTTCGATCCGAACCAAAATTGCACAGGTGCGGCAAATGCCAGCATGATCCAGTTCCATGATTCCATAGGAAGCCAAGCCATCATGGCAGACATGATATCGTGCGATAACATCGGAACCATCGCGATGAGGAACAGAGGTATCGTGAATGATGCGGCACCGACGAACTTCCACCAAAGTACGTTTGTCTCAAGTTCTCGACGATCGGCTTGCATTTCTAAGCTGTGGGAACCGGACGCTAACGCATTGCCGCCGATTTCGATCGGCTCGTACCCAAGTTTGCGAATCGCATCTTGGATGGCTGTGAGATCATTCGGACTTGCGTCATGGTCCAACTGCACCCGAGCTCGTTCAGTCGCGAGATTGACGCTGGCTTCGACGACGGTCGGGATTTTCCGCAATCCATTCTCCACGCGACGAACGCAGGCCGCGCAAGTCATCCCGCCAACGCCAACTTCGATTGGCTGTATCGCATTTTCCATGTTGTTCATTGCTCCGGAAACCGAGAATAATATCTGGCAGCTAATCGTTTAACGATGCTTCGTAGCCGGCTTCTTTCACCGCTTCGACAACCTGCAGCGCTATCGGCGTTCCGGACACGATCGCTGTCCCCGCCGACAAATCGACTATCACTTCAGTAACCGCTGGAACTTGTCGAATCGCCTCTTCCACCGCCGACTTGCAGTGCCCGCAGGTCATGCCAGTGACTCTAAAAATGTGTTGGGTGCTTTGATTTGTCATTCGAGTTTCTCCTTTTGTGAATTCGAGTCGAGTTATCTGGTTTACGAATTACGAGGCTCTAGCGGTAGGTTTTTACAACAGAAAGTATGCGTACCGTTCATCCTCAACGATAGCTTCGTAGGGAACAATGACAACGCACAATGGCTCAAAACCTATTTGCTTAGCCGCAGCCCAAAACTCGTCGATAAAGTACGCCACCATCATTGTCATACCCCACGAGTATCCCCAAGTCCGCCCCCGCGTGGATCGTTTTATTGTTGCATAGCGAATCTGAACGAAAGCCAACCCACCATCGACTAGCGAGTCGAGAGCAATCTCGAGCACCCGAAGACCATATTCCTTAGATGGAAGCAACTCATAAACGTAGGTACACAGAAAGATGTCAAACCTACCTTGCAGTTCATTAGGTAGTGACGGCGAACTTAAGCATATTTCCAATGGTTGAAAGTTTTGGAAATCAATGGAGTTCATCTGGCGCGAGCACTCATTCAAGCTAGCATTCGAAACGTCAGCGCCAACGTATGTGCTCGCTATGCTCGCAAATGAAACCGCGTTCGCACCTCCACCACATCCCCACTCCAGAATTCTTGAGCCGCGAGGCGGGCTCTGGAACGGGCTCATTTTGGACATGTAATCAAAAAGTGATCGATGAAAATTGCCGATTTTCGCCCATCGCTCCTCGTCTTTGAAAATCCCTGTTCCTCTCCAATGCGAATTCACGTGAAAATCTGGCCGTTGTTCGCCTTTCCAGTATGCATCGGCGTCAAACATCAAATGCCAATCGCTATGTTTGTAACCAATCAACGACAACGTGCGATCAACGGCGGGGCGGATGGACTTTAACATTTTGCGAATTTTGACCATTGAGCTAGCTGGGTAGGAAGGTTCGGGAAAATGCGCCTCCCGTCGCGATAGATGCCGATAAGTAACTGAACCTTCAGTTTTCGGACGAAAATTCTGAGGATGCGTCGATTCTCTTGTCTTCTTGAAAACTGATGTCTTGAGTTGCACGAACATGGGGTGGATTGCCGGAATTCCTACGATCCATTGAGACTTTCACCCGCCGTGGCTAAAATTTTCCGCCGCCGTGAAGGAAACGGCGTCCAGCAGCATCCAACTTGTGTCGACCCCAAAAAACTCGTATTCAAAGTACATTATGTTCCGAACGACGCTCCATTCTGTTTTGCTGCTGGCGGTTGCCTACAGCCAAATTCTGGGTGGGGTTTCGTGTTGCTGCCTGGGCCGATCGCTTCTCGAGAGCATCGGCGGAACGCCATATGCTGTTGCGACGGATGTTGCGCCATCGAAATCGGTTGCCACACAACAGGCCCCATGTCCCAAATGCGCTGCGCGTCCGACCGGAAAAACGGATGAGGCTGTACGGTCAGCGACGAAAACGTCGCGGCCTTTGCATCTGGGTATCTGTCAGGGTGGCCAATGCAATTGCAGCAAACTTGTTTTGAATGCAAGCGAGCCACCAGAGTCAGTTTCGGTACCGGCGAAGACCATCGCCTGGGCATCTGTTGCGGTTGGATCGCATAAACCTGTCGCGATTTCCTTATCGAACTTTGGCAAGTTTGAAGTACCCATTCGCTTTGGTGGACGTTCGTGGCAGTCGATTGCCTGTGTTTGGAAGAATTGAGGGTTTCAGCGAACATTTGTTTTATGTTTGTTGAAAGCGTTGCGACTCTGCTGTTGGCTAGCAACGAAAAGCTCTCAGTTATTTTTCAAAGTCATAGGTGTATCATGTTTGCGAGAATTGCTTTGTTGGGTTTTGTTGCTTTAGCTTCTTTCAGTTTCGAATCGAAGGGTGGCGTTCATGCTGCGAACGAATCTTCTTTATCGGATAAGGGTCAGCCAATCTGTTGCATGAAAAATGCTTACTGCTGCCTCGATAACCGATCCTGCTGCCGCCGTTAGTCGCTAGCGGTGTAACCGAAAGTCAGCCTGTTTGGAGTTGAGATCACTTCGAGCAGGTATCACTTTTTCGCAAATAGGAGTGAAGAATGCAGCAATCAGAGTCATCTAACCCACTGAAGTCGACGCCGCACGCAGCATCGATAGAAAATGTTTCGATTGACGAACTGAGGAAGTGGGTCAGCAGTGCAGCGAACGGAAACCGAGAGTTCCAGAAACGAGTTTACGAACTTCTGGCTTCGAGGATTTATCGAGTGGTCCGCAAGATTGTAGGAGACAGCAATGCAGACGACGTGATGCAAGATTTTGTCATCCAGTTGTTTGCGAAGCTCAGTCAGTTCCGATTCGAATCGTCGTTAGTGACTTGGGCCCATCGAATGGCCGTCAATCAGAGTTTGCAGTACTTGAGGAAAACTAACCGTGAGGAGCAGCGAACACGCAAAGTCGCGCTGGCATCGGAAATGGTCGACGATCCAAGCTATCAAAATCAAGCTGACGATGCAGAGGTTTTGCAACTCGCCATGGAGCAAATCTCCGGCGAGCAGCGAGCAATTTTGCATATGAAAGAAGTGGAAGGGTTGGGTTACGAGGCAATTGCAAGTGTGCTTGGTATTCCTGAAGGCACGGTGGGTTCAAGATTGAATAAAGCAAGAAAAGAACTTAGGACTTCGCTGATCCAATTGGGTTGGGAGGCATAATGATGAACTGCGATTGGGTTGAAGAACAGCTATCGGCTTACATTGACAATGAACTGGGGGCGCAAGAGCGACTCAAATTTGAGTCACATTGCGATCAGTGCGATTCATGCCGTGGAATTGTTGCTGAGTATCAAGCGATCGGTACTCTTATGCGGCAGTCGGAGGCACGCGTCGATACGAATTCCCTTTGGGAGCGAGTTGAGCATCGATTGGCCGTCAATCGTGTCATCTCGATTTCGACGAAGTCGCAGCCCAAAAACTGGGTCTACGCAATACTTGCGTCAGCCGCATCAGTTGCACTCATTTGGTTTGTTGCCAGGAATCCAATATCCAATCACTTTGATGGCGATGCTTCCCATGAACATGCAGCGCTTGCCGTTGATTTTCAAGAAATCATCCGTGCGGCTAAGTCTGAGCCCAAGGCCGCAATCGCAAAGCTGGTGTCAAAGTACCAAGGCAAGGAGCTTGATGCAAAAGCCACGGCAAGCTACCTCGGCTATGAACCGGCGATTTTCAAGAGCGTCCCCGAAGGTTTCACGCGGGTATCAACGCATGTACTCAATATGCCGTGCTGCAAATGCTCGGCGTCGATCTGTGAACGTAACGACGGTACGTCGCTGATCGTTTTCGAGCACAAAGACGAACAACCTGTTTGGTTCGGTGAATTGCCATCCATCGAAACACAATGTAGCGGTAAGTCTTGCAAGATTATTGAAGCCGCAGGCCAGCTCGCTGTGAGTTGGAAGAATGACGATCGTCAATTAACGATGATCGGTGCAAATGATATTGACGAAGTCAACCAATGGGTTGCGTCGATGAAGTTGTAACTGGTTTCCCCTTTTTTATTACTAAGAGGTCAAAATGATTCGTAGATTTACTAAGTTTCTCGCGTTGGCACTATCGTTTGTTCTCATTGGATCTACTTTTGCGGATGAGCCAAAGAAGGAGAGTCCAGAGCAACGTCGGGAACGATTGCGAATCGCCGTACAAGCAATCTGTCCGGTCTCCGGTGAATCGCTGACCAGTCATGCCAAGCCGGTCAAGATGACTGATTCAGAGTCAAAGGAAGTTCTTTATGTTTGTTGCGAGGATTGCTTGAAATCCAAGCCGAACGCGAAGTACCTCGATAAAATTCGCGGCAACTTCGCTAAAGCTCAAGGTCATTGCCTCGTGATGACTGACAACGAAGTATCGGAGAAGTCTAAGCATGGAATTATAGAAGGCCATGCTGTGTTTGTCTGTTGTCCGCCATGCATCAAAAAGATGACGGCCGCCCCGGAGAAGTTCCTGGCGAAGCTTGACGATCTATACGAAGCGTCGCTTAAGAAATAGTTCGATTCACTATCAAAGAAGGTTTAACAATGACAAAAAGATACTGGCTAACTGCGAGTTTGGTTTGGAGCTCAGCACTCGGCGTGTTGATCATCGCAGGATGCAATCCAACAAATCAGCTAAGCAAAGGAGACGCAAAAGATTCCCAATCAACAATCGCTCAATCGAGTGTGTCTGGGACCGCCAAAACTTCCGAAGTGACGCCCCTCTCGGCCGCAATGCCGGAATCAGACTCCGAACACGGGCACAAAGCCGGTGCGCATGGCGGAATCATGGTTTCCCTTGGTCGCGACAGCTATCACATCGAAGCTGTTGTCGAATCGGATGGCACTATTCGTCTCTATACGCTTGGCAAAGACGAAACACGCGTTATTGATGTCGAAAGACAATCACTGAAAGGCTTTGTGAAAGCGGATGGCGATGCTGATTCCAAGAGCATTCTGTTCGAGCCAAGTCCTCAAGATGGCGATGCGGAAAACAAAGCATCTCTATTCGTTGGGAAGTTGCCAAGCGAGCTTGTTGGTCGAAAGCTTGATGTGACCATTCCTAATATACGAATCGCAGGAGAACGATTTCGACTGGGGTTCCAATCCGGGCAAGAGTCGCATGGTGATTCACCCGAGATGCCAGACAAACTGGCGGATGATGCCGAAACGGAACTTTACCTGACACCCGGTGGTCGGTACACAGCGGCGGATGTCGCTGCCAATGGAAATGTCACAGCATCGCAAAAGTTCAAAGGAATCAAGTCAGCACATGACATGAATCCTAAATCAGGCGACCGTATCTGCCCAATCACTGAGACCAAAGCAAATCCAAAGTTTTCTTGGATCATTGACGGGAAGACCTATCAATTCTGTTGCCCACCATGTGTCGATGAGTTTCTGAAAACGGCTAAGACATCTACGGATCCGTTGCCTGAACCTGAGTCGTATACTAAGTAATGCAAATGAGAATCGAGGGATTCGTGCGTTTAGCTTTGCTTTTAACATTGAGCTTGGCGAGTTCATTGTCGCTGGCTCACGAAGGCCATCAACCACTACCTACAAAAGGTGTCCAAGTCGATACAGAGCGAGGTTACATCACTCTGTCCGGACAAGCCCGCGATGCGATCGGCCTTGAGACTGCTGAGGTCACTGTTGGCGAAGTTTCCTCACGCCTATTCGCTTACGCGGAGACCATCGCGCCATGGAACGCAAAAGCGTTTGGTTCGGCGCAGATATCGGGCCGAATCACGCGACTGCTTGTACGCCCCGGCGATACCGTTGCGAAAGGTCAAGTCGTTGCGGAACTCTCAAGTCGCGAACTGGATTTGCTTCAGCTCGAATTCAGCCAAGCTGAGATGGAACTCGCACTCAACAAGCAATTGCTTGAAATGACAAAGCCGTCCGCCAACTCAGGCGCAGTTCCAATGCAGCGTTTGTTCGATCTGGAAAATGCGTATCAACAGAGCGAGAACAGCCTGGCAATCGCTCGCATACGTGCTAAGACCTTAGGAGTCGACGCAAATGCATTTGAACAAAGCGATCAGCAGCCAATTCGACATTTGGTTCGTTCCCCGATCGCTGGAAAGGTGGTCCACTCGGACTTGTCGGAAGGCAAATTTGTAGATGCTTTTGAGCACCTTTTTGAAATCGTTAATAGTGACGCAACTTGGGTGAGGTTGCAACTACTCGAGAAGGACCTATTCAATGTTTCGATTGGGCAAACGGTGTTCTTAGAGTTTGCCGAGGGAACGGTGCGTATTGAAGGAACCATTGACCGAGTTGACGCGGGCTTGGAGCCGAAAACGCAAGTTGTCTGGGCTTGGGTAACTGTTTCGAATCCCGCTGTTGTTCCCGGCTTAGTGGGTAGCGCAGTCATACACACCACCTCAGACAAGGATCGGATGGCGATTCCACTCAGCTCTGTTTACAGCGATGGACTTCAAACGTATGTATTTGTCGAGGAAGCATCGACGCGCAGTTCAGCAGAATATAGGAAACGTAACGTAAAGATTGGCTACAGAAAGCTGAGTGAAAAAAACTCTGCGAACTCCGGCATTGAAATTATTCACGGCGATGTTTACCCGGGTGATCGCGTCGTTGTCAAAGGTGGTCATGAACTATCAAGTCTGTTTTTTCTCGGCGTCCTTAAACTTTCGCCGGAGGACCGCATTCGACTTGGGATAAATACAGCGACTGCGACTCATCGACAGATCGCAAATGCTATCCCGCTTGCCGCCAGCGTAACGCTTCCGCCCGAGAATCGATCGGTCGCATCTTCTCAACTCGCTGGTACTATCCATTCACATACGCTGACTCCAGGCAGAGAGGTTCGAGCTGGTGAGATACTGATGGAGATTGCGTCTCCTGAGTTCTATACACTGCAATTGGATTTGCTGAAAACCACACTTGATGCCGATTTGGCTCGACAACGAGCGCGGCGATTACAGGACGCCGGCGGTGATGCGATCTCGCGTCGCGTTCTATTGGAAACCACTGCAAAAGCAGACCAGTTGGAGGGTCGTGCTGAAAGCCTGAAACGACAGTTAGCTTCCTTGGGGCTAAATTCTGGTGAGATCGAATCGATATCGCGTCAGAAGCAGATCATTGATTTCTTGCCCATCCGGGCGGCAATTGATGGCCAGCTCGTCTCTTGGGTCGGAACTTTGGGAGAAACGGTTGTGGCTAATCAATCGCTCGTTGAAATTCATAATCTAAATTCGATTTGGATCGAAGCACATCTGCCAACACAACTTCGAAACAAAATTTCCGTCGAAAGCCAGGGCCAAGCTTCGGTGCTCTCTAACGACAACATCCATTTCCCGGTTCACGTGAACCGCATCGGCCCGACCGTCAGCGAGACGACAAGGACACAGCGGATTTGGCTTGTTCCCAGTCTCGATCCTAACCCGATGCTTAAACAAGGGTTAACAGATCGCGCCTCGCTTATGCAGCAGAAGCTTCGTGATGGGATGCAACTCACAGTATTGATTAAATCCGTAGATGGCCCATCTGCTTTGGTTGTACCATCGGAAGCAGTGTTGCGCGACGGCTTACATGCTTTTGTGTTTGTGCAGAAGGCAGATGATTATATCGAGCGTCGACGGGTGACGGTGGGACGAGCTGACGGGGAGTTCATTGAAATCACAAGCGGCATCGTTGCGGGCGAAGCGGTGGTCTCCGCAGGCGGACGCGAGTTACAGACCGCTTTTGCATCTCTGAGGTAAATCACTTGCTCGACGGAATCATTCGCTTCTCATTGCATAATCGAGCGATCGTCGCTATCGCATCACTATTGGCGATGGTTGTCGGCGTATCGTTTTTGCGTACTATGCCTGTCGATGTGTTTCCGGATCTTAACAGGCCTACTGTCACGATCATGACGGAGGCCCCAGGACTAGCACCAGAGGAAGTCGAGGTGTTGGTAACTCGCCCAATTGAATTGCTCCTCAATGGTGCTACAGGCGTCAAGCGTGTCCGTTCCTCTTCTGCGATCGGACTTTCGATTATCTGGGTCGAGTTCGATTGGGGTACTGATATCTTCATCGATCGCCAAATCGTCAATGAAAAACTGCAGCTCGCGCAGTCCAAGCTACCTCCCAACACGAATCCAACACTCGCTCCAATTTCGTCAATTATGGGCGAGATTATGTTGCTGGCTCTTCGGAGTGATTTCCCGGCAAAGTCTCCAGCGGAGGCTGATGCCAAGGCCATGGAATTGCGTACGCTGGGTGAGTTCACGGTTCGCAATCGATTGCTTGCCGTCGAAGGCGTATCTCAAGTCTCGGTGATGGGTGGAATCCTTCGCCAATACCAAATACTCACATCTCCTTCGCGACTAGCGGCTCGCAATGTCACTCTTGCTCAGC
This sequence comes from Rania fehmarnensis, assembly GCF_056494185.1. NCBI lineage: Bacteria > Pseudomonadati > Planctomycetota > Planctomycetia > Pirellulales > Pirellulaceae > Rania > Rania fehmarnensis. The sequence goes on along the minus strand of NZ_CM151398.1, from coordinate 4,439,620 downwards.
TTACTGATGCGACCACTAAGGCCAATGTACTAGCAGGCGGTGGCGTCATGAATCGTGGCGATAAAGAATCGCTGCTACGCATTCAAGGTCAATCTCTGACACTTGCGGAGATCGCCGCAACCCCAATTCTATGGCGAGAACAAGTCCCGATTCGTATCGGCGACGTTGCGGATGTAGTTTTTGGAGGTCCAATCAAACGCGGCGATGCATCCGCCGTTATCAAGATCGACGCGGACACACACTTTGCTGTAGCTCATCCAAAGGAGTACGAGCAGAGCAAGACCGTTGAGAAACCTGCTAAACAATCTCCAATTGTAGAAGGCGACAATGCTGTACCCAAGGCGTATCGCGAATTGCGAGGTGGCACAGCGGTGATGCTGACAGTCCAAAAACAGCCCGATGCTGACACAATCGCCCTGGATAATCGGATTAACGTCGTACTCGAATCACTGAAGCGAGAACTCCCTGCCGATATCAAGATAGAGACCGAGATATTTCGCCAAAGCCATTTCATCGAAGCGGCCGTAACTAACGTTAGTGAAGCGGTTCGCGATGGTGCGATTTGGGTCGTTGTTATCTTGTTCCTGCTGATGGGGAACTTCCGAACGAGCATCAGCTCATTGACGTCAATGCCTCTGTCGATCCTTTTGACGATCATCGTCTTCTACATCTTCGGAATTACGATCAACACGATGACACTGGGTGGAATTGCCGTGGCAATTGGTGATTTGGTCGATGACTCGATTGTAGATATTGAGAATATCTATCGGAGACTGCGAGAGAACAAGCAATTGCCACTCGCCGAGCAGAAAGCCCCGATCGACGTCATCTTTTCTGCATCTAGTGAGATTCGCAACTCGATCGTATATGCAACACTGATTGTCGTTCTCGTGGTTGTGCCTTTATTCATGATGTCGGGCCTAGAGGGGCGTTTATTTGCTCCGTTAGGGATTGCCTACATTGTCGCATTGCTATGTTCGCTAGCTGTTTCGTTAACCTTCACACCGGTATTGGCAAGCGTGCTATTGCCCAACGCTCCGTTTCTTGCAGATAAGCGTGAACCGCTTTTCCTGCGTTGGCTCAAGTCAGTCGACGAGAGAATGTTGCGATGGACCTTGAACCGTCCACGATTAGTGCTGAGTAGTGTCTGCGTGTTGGTAGTGCTTAGCTGCCTAGCGCTCCCATGGATGGGTGGCGAGTTCCTGCCACCATTTAACGAAGGGACTGCGACGATAAATTTAAGATTGGAGCCAGGCACTTCGCTTTCCGAAAGCCAACGCCTCGCTGCTCGTGTGGAATCGATCATTGTCGAGGTCCCCGAAGTTCTTTCCGTCGCACGGCGGACGGGTCGAGCGGAACTCGACGAGCATGCTGAAGGAGTGAACAACACGGAATTCGAAGTCCGGTTTGCCGAGCATAAGACGGATATACAAGGCTGGTTTTACACTATCCTTAGAGCCATCCCAGTCGCCCACCTGTGGAGTTTCGACTACCACGGTCGTCCACAAGAGGAAGTTTTTGCTGATCTCCGAGATCGCATCTCCAGCATCCCTGGAGCGGCTGTCAACATTGGCCAGCCGATCTCGCATCGACTTGATCACATGATGTCAGGTATTCGTGCTCAAATCGCTATAAAAGTCTTCGGGCCAGACCTTCGAGAATTGCGAACTGCCGCCTATGACATTCAGGCTCGCATGCAATCCATTGACGGAATCGTCGACTTGCAGATCGAGCCTCAGATTGAGATTTCCCAAGTTCAGATGCGAGTCAAACGCGAACAAGCCGCGCGATACGGTTTGGCTCCTGGAGATGTCGCCGAGCTCTTGGAGACTGCATTCAAAGGTCGCGTCGTTTCACAAGTCATCGAAGAGGACAAGTACTTCGGGATGGTTGTATGGTATGACGAAGATTCTCGCCGCGATCCCAAGGTTATCGAAGAGACGATTATCGAAACGCCATCGGGTGTCAAGGTTGCGTTGTCTCAAGTTGCCGAAGTACTCGATACGACTGGTCCAAACGTATTGAATCGCGAGAATGTTCAGCGCCGAGTTGCCGTTTTCTGCAATGTACAGGGTCGAGACTTGTCCAGCGTCGTAGCTGACATAAGGGCTGCACTTACACCAGTGGAAGCATCGCTTCGCGATTTACCTGGGGAATACTATCTCGATTACAGTGGCCAATTCGAAGCACAACGGGAAGCCACGTTTCGACTGTGGGGACTAGCTGTCCTCAGTATGGTCGGCGTTTACTTATTGCTGATGAAAGCACTTGGTTCACAGCGAGCGGCTCTTCAAGTTATCGCAAACGTGCCTCTGGCCGCCTTCGGAGCGATCATTGCACTATTGGTAGTCAATAGGCCCGATCTTGGTGAACTTGTAGATCACGCATGGTACACTTGGCCCATGGTTTGGATACAGACGACACATCTATCACTTGCCCACTGGGTCGGCTTTATCACGTTGATTGGCATAGTAAGCCGCAACGGGATCATGATGATTTCACATTATCAACATCTCATGGAGGTTGAAGGCATGCGCTTCGGCAAAGAGATGATAATACGCGGCAGTCTCGAACGCCTCGCCCCCGTTATGATGACCGCAATGACCAGCTTCATTGGGTTGGTGCCGCTTCTTTTTGGCTATGGCGAGCCAGGAAAAGAGATCCTTTATCCGCTATCAGTCGTTTTGTTCGGCGGAATGCTCGCCTCGACGATTCTCGACCAGCTTGTGACGCCGGCATTGTTTCTACTATTCAGCCATCAAGATTCGTTATCCCGAACACTTGAGACAGGGAACAATCCGTGAAAGTACGCGATAGCGGAATGCCAGAGGAAGTGTATTGGGAGACATTGGTGGATGTTTCATTGACAGTCGAACGATTTGGGTTTTCGCGTTATCGGGACGTGGTTGAAATGGGTTGTGGCTACGGCACGTTTTCGGAGTCTGTTGCAAGGTCAATTTCTGGCATGCTTTACGCTTACGATATCGATCCGGAAATGATTCAACGAACTAAATTGCGAGTAACTGACTTACCAATTGTCGTTGAAAAGCGAGACGTTTTCGTCGATGGATTCAAAAGCGAAGTGGATGCTGTAATGCTTTTTAATATCTTACATTGTGAAGCGCCTGAGCAGCTGCTTCGATTGGCATCGGCAGCTGCCCCAAAAATACTCGTAACGCACTGGAAATACACATCCACACCGCGCGGGCCAAAGCTCAGTATTCGGCCTCGTCCAGAAGCAATCGGTCAATGGGCTGCAAATTGTGGTTTATTTGTAACGGATTCATTCGAGCTTCCGCCGTGGCACTTCGGAATGGTACTTTCGCGGGCGTAACCGCTAAAAAATCACAAATGAAATGGCTTCAACCATCGCTCGTTCTCTCACACAAGGGTAGTTACCATTGATTTTTAATCAGCTGATCGTACTGAGTTTGTCCGTCTTGACGATATTCGTCATTCCGCTGCATGCCGATGAACCCTTTGTTATCTACAAAGGTGAATCACCAAACATCCCCAAGCAGCCTCAAGCGTGCGTGTCGCCCGACGGAATTGTCCATTTGACGTTTGGTGTGGGTGGTAAGATTCTCTACTGCAACAACAGCGACGGTTTTTTTGCAAACCCAGTGAACGCGTTTGAAGTTCCGAATCTTTCACTTGGAATGCGGCGCGGACCACGAATCGCATCTACGAACAAGTCAATCGTGATCTCAGCCATCGGTGGCGTACAGGGAAAAGGAAAGGATGGCGACTTGCAGGCATACCGATCGAAAGACCAGGGCAAGACATGGCTTGGGCCGATAAAAGTCAACGACATAGAAGCATCTGCACGCGAAGGCTTGCACGCGATGACGGTGTCAGAAAACGGTGTGTATTGGTGCGTATGGATCGACCTTCGTTCCGACAAGAGCGAGCTTTACGCATCCCGTTCGGAAGATGAAGGTCGAACGTGGAGAAAAAACCAGCTCGTCTATCGTTCCCCCGATGGTAGCGTCTGCGAATGTTGCCATCCTTCGATCGTCACCTTTGGCGAATCAATTCATATCCTCTTCCGCAATTCGCTTGACGGCAATCGAGATATGTTTCTCATCTCATCAAATGACGGTGGGAAGTCATTCGGCGGAGCGAAGAGGCTTGGCATTGAAAGTTGGCAGCTCAATGGATGCCCAATGGACGGTGGCATGTTGGCGGTAAAACCTAGCGGCGAGGTCATTACGGTTTGGCGACGTAAGGGTGCAATTTTCACAACCGAAAAACCGTCCAACCTTGAATCCAGCCTTGGCGAAGGCGAGCAAGCATGGATTGCAGCGAACGCGGATGAGACCTATGTAGTCTGGTTGGCCTCTCGGGACGGCGATTTGCTGTTCGCAAAGTCGGGCTCAAAAGTCGAAAAAATCGCAAACGCTTCACGTGATCCAGTCATCGTAGCTGGAACACGTAATTCTTCCGGCGCTCATTTGTTCTGGGAGCAACGCACTGACAGTGGTACGTCTATTGTGTGGAAAAATGTTCGTTGATTTCTAACTGACCATCGTCTGGAAAGGCGTATTGAATTTTGACGAGCACGTTGCTCGGTGTTGTGAGGTAGACTAAAACCGCGCCACAAAATCGACTGCACTAAATCAGACGTGAAACCGGAGTGAAATACCACATTCAATGAATAATTAACGAGCCGATAGAAGCTCATGTAAACTTCGACATGACTTCGCAAACTCAACTACCGCACTCACGGGCTGTCAAAGCGATATGGATCTCACTCGGCTCAGCCTTCGGATGCGGGTTTGTGTTTTTCGTCGGTCAATTCGTGAATCTGTTCTTTCCTTTCGCCCAATCGCCACGAGGTCTGCTGACGGGATATGTACCTCGAATTGGACTCTTTCTGCTGTGGGTCGGAGAGGCACTGGCCGTCGTCGTCGGCCTGGCGAGTTTATTGCTGATTTGACGATCGGACATGAGTTCGAAAGCCATAATTGGAATCGTGGTGGGGAGCGTATGCGGCATCACCGTGGGATTAATCGGCGTGATTTTTTTTGGCTCATCGTGGGGCATGTCGCCATTGGATTTTAGATTGAGCTAGATCCCACAATGACTTGTCCCTCAGAGCAGACTGTGGGGACCGAGGAATTCGTTCATGCAGAGTCAGAGATATTTGGTTTTGATTCGACGCATTCGAGCCGCTTCAGGATCTGGGTCACGTTGGCTCGGCTTACCCCCAGAAAGCGGGCCAAATCCGCCCGAGTTTTGAATTCGCCGCTGTTTAGCAGCGATTGATAGTAATTAGCCAATCGCAAGGGATCGCGGGCAGGAGCTCGCTGCTTTGCTGGCGTTTCTCGGATTGTTGGCAGTGCATTCCACGGATAGAATGCAATCACTCCGCGAGAAACCCTCGAAAACGCACCGAATTCGACGAATCCGTGATGTGAATGCTGGACGCCTCGGGGACTTTTCCGTCACCGTTCACATCAATGTCTGAGTTAACAGCACTGAGATTTTTTGCGGTTCGCTGTTAAAGTACTTGTGGCAAGCCGGAGCAATTACGGCGTGCCTGTGCCACGGTCATCAATGGCTTGGACTAAGTGTCTTTACACGCTGATGTTCTTCTCGTTCTCAAGTAGGTGAGATTTGTTTCGTCTTCCGGAACTACTACAACCTCTTGAATGATCACTTCAATAAGAAATGGACGAGCGAACTAACTAGCTTCTGACTTTGTTTGCCAAACTGCTCGCAACGTGATCAAGTTCGTTCAAAAGAGTCTCCCTCCCGAGACTAAACCGAATTGCCCCTGTGCATCGATCGGCGCTGAGTCCCATGGCGGATAGAACCGGACTCAAATGCTGTTTGCCGGCGTGGCAAGCGGAACCGGTGGAAGCAGCCAAGAAGGGCATTTGAGCAAGTAGATCGTAGCCAGCGATGTCGTCTAAGCTGATGTTAAGCGTATTCGGCAGCCGTTTAATGGGGTGGCCGTTTAAATGAACTCGCTCACCGAATTCATCCTGCAGTCGCTTCCAAAAGTAATCACGCAAGTTTTCGATTTGACCGTCGTCAATCCAATCTGCTGCTTCTTGGCAAGCGACTCCTAGCGCAGCGATCTCGAGGATGTTTTCGGTTCCCGCGCGTCGGCCCCCTTCGTGCCCCGCGCCGTGCATAAAAGGGGCAAGCTCGATTCCTTCTCGAACGTAGAGTGCGCCAATGCCTTGCGGCGCATAAAGCTTGTGTCCCGCGATCGATAGCATGTCAACGCCCATCGATTCAACGTCCACTGGAATCTTTCCGACGGCCTGGGCGGCATCAGTGTGAAAGAGAATCTCGTGTTCATGGGCGATGGCTGCAATCTCTTCGACAGGCTGAATTGTGCCGACTTCATTGTTCGCCATAATGACCGAGATGAGCACCGTCTCGGGCTCAATTGCTCGTCGAACATCATCAGGATCAACCAGGCCATGCTCATCAACAGGCACTCGAGTGACGCGAGCCCCCAAAGTTTCGAGAAAACGCAGTGGCTCACTGACCGCGGGGTGCTCGATCGAACTGATAATGAAATGGGGCTGCTTTAATCGTTGGTGGTTCGCGAAGAACACTCCCTTGATTGCTTGGTTGTTGGCTTCGGTACCGCCGGATGTGAAGATGATTTCAGTTGGATCGCAGCCGATCAGCGAGGCAATGCGAATCCTCGATAGCTCGACGATCTCTGCTGCGGGCGTACCGGCCCAATGTCGGCTAGACGGATTGCCGAGATCGCGCTCAAGCAGTCTCAACAGTTCGGCTTTGACCAACTTTGAAAGTGGCGTCGTTGCGTTGTAATCCAGGTAGATTCGCTGGCTCATGCTCGCGCTCGCACGGTTCGCTTGGCTGATGGCTTCGCCTTCTTTGGAATCGCGCCTTGTTTGGCTTCAAGCTTGGCTTTTTCGGCTTTGATCTGCTCTGTTGACTTCGACACGGGAGTTTCGTTGCACGCAAGCTCTTCGAGCAGAACTTGCGTCAGCTTCGGCTTGGCGAGATAGTAACAACGAGTCTGAGCGTCCTGAGCGAAGTCCACCAACTGCGTATGCCTCAATAACGCTAAATGCTGGGACAAGTTCGCTTGGCTTGCGGGCAGCAAGTCTTCGAGGTCCGTCACGCATTTCGGACCTTTTGAAAGCTCTTGAAGAATTGCCAGCCGAGTCGGGTGCGCAAAGGCTCGCAGCAGTACGGTGGCTGATTTCGTATCGATTTCAGTCAAGATCTCGCTCCGGGTTGTTGTATTCGCATATCCGAATACAATCCTACTGTTTTCATTTCGCCACACAAGATGAGTAGCCACGATGGACCGAACGCAGCATTGGGAAAACGTGTACCAAACGAAGAATTCGACCGAGGTGAGCTGGTACGAACCTGATCCGAAGCAATCACTCGATTTGATCCTCCAGGTTGCTGGAGAATCGCGAGGTCGCGTGCTTGACGTCGGCGGTGGCCAGTCGTTCCTCGTCGATCGACTGCTCGACGCGGGATTCGAGCATGTCGCAGTACTCGACATATCGCAAACCGCCATCGAGGCGACCAAGGCTCGACTTGCTGAACGGGCTTCGCTGGTCGAATGGATTGTTGCTGACATCACGGAGCGCGACGCAATTGGTGAGTTCGACGTTTGGCACGATCGAGCCGTTTTTCACTTCATCACCGATCCAGAGGACCGAAGGCATTACGTGGATTTGCTGAAGCGATCCCTGCCAATCGGTGGGCACTTCGTCCTAGGAACGTTCGCCAAAGGCGGGCCCGAAAAGTGCAGCGGTCTACCGATTTGCCAATACGATGCAACCACGATGCAAGCAGAGCTGGGGCCATCGTTCGAACCGCTAAAATGCAGCGAGTACCATCACACCACGCCTTCAGGTAAACCCCAGCTTTTCTTTTTCGGCGTATTCAGAAAGAAAAAGTGACTTGGTCGTAAACAATAATTGCGAAGGAGCGAGCGACAATTCGGATGTTTAATGCGAGGCAGGCATTCGATGCTGCGTGGTCATCGGATAGAATGCGACGGTCTCATCGGAGTCTCTTTTTGCGGCGTACCATTAGTGCTAGTAGATCGTTTTGGTAGGAAACACACGAGTCTTCGCGTAAGCGTGACGGACAGATGCAATCTGCGCTGCACCTACTGCATGCCTGCAGAAACTCCCGACTACTGCGAACGGGATGCGATCTTAACATTTGAGGAGATTGCGAGGGTCGTACGAATCGCCGTTGAACTGGGAGTGGATGACGTGCGGTTGACCGGCGGTGAACCGCTCATGCGTTCTCAGTTGCACAAGTTGGTGTCAGCGATCAACAAGATCGAAGGCGTGCGGAAGCTTTCCTTGACGACCAACGGCATCCTGTTAGCCGAGCAATTGCCTGCCCTTTACGCTGCAGGTTTGCGGAGCGTCAACGTGAGCTTGGATGCTCTGGACGAGGCATCCTTTGTGGAAGCGACCCGGCGACCTGGGCTGCAGCGAGTGCTTGGCGCAATCGAAGCCTGTCGAACGATGAATGTGAAGGTGAAGATCAACGCTATCGCCATGCGAGGCTTCACAGAATGTCAAATTGTGGCCTTTGGCGAGTTCGCTCGATCCACTGAGATTCCGATTCGCTTTATCGAATTCATGCCGCTCGATGCGGACGGGACGTGGAACGAGGCGGGCGTACTAGCTGGTCAAAGGATTTTGGAGCTGTTTGCAGAAAACGTCAGGCCACTTGTGCCGCTTGGGCAGCCCGATGCTTCGCCGGCTAGAGACTATCAATTCGATGATGGCAAAGGCTGTATCGGAATCATCGCGTCGGTTACCGAACCATTCTGCGGCACCTGCAATCGGTTCAGGTTGACGGCGGATGGGCAGTTACGCAATTGCTTGTTTGGCAACGATTCCGGCGATGTTCGAGCGCTACTCCGTAGTGGCGGTAACGATGCCTCGATTGCGAAACTGATGATTGATGCAGTTGCGGCCAAGAAACGAGGACACGGAACCGATGACTTATCTTTTGGTCATACGTCGCGTCCAATGTATTCCATCGGAGGCTAAGTTAGTTGCAAACTCGCCGCGAAAGCCTCAGTGAGCCACTGCCAGAGGTTCTTTGGCTTTTTGCGTCAGCTTGCCGTCTTCCATTTCGTAGAGAGTGTCAAAGACGTCTAGTGAACGGTGATCGTGAGTGACAACAATTACTGAGGTGCCCTGTTCGTGGGCTACTTTGGTAAAGAGCTCCATGACTTGCCGGCCACGAAAGCTATCGAGCGCTGCGGTGGGCTCATCGGCGAGAATTACCGAAGGGCGGTTTGCTAGTGCACGCGCCACCGCCACCCGTTGTTGCTGTCCGCCTGACAGCATCGAGGGATAACTTTGGGATCTGTCTTTGATTCCTAAGTAGTCGAGCAACTCCAAGGCTCGAATTCTGGCCTGCCTACTTGATAAGCCGTTCAGCTCGCAAGCAATTTGCACGTTCTCTCCCGCTTTTAGGAACGGGATTAGATTGGATTTTTGAAAAACAAACCCCAGGTGCATTCGTCGAAACGAACGCAAGTTCGTCAACGCCTTTGGGCCATCCATGATCAGTTGATTCGCGATATAGATCTTGCCGCTTGTCGGTGGATTAATGAGACCCACTGCGGTAAGGAAGGTCGACTTGCCAGAGCCGCTGGGGCCGAGCAAGGCGACGACTTCGCCAGCCATTACTGTCATCGAGGCGTCACGCATGGCGACGACTTCAGTGTTGTCTGCTCCATATATCTTAGTGAGACTTTCGGCTTTTATCGCAATCTTCGCCGAGGGATCATCGGCAGGCAGTGGCGTACTCATGCGAGGGCCTCATTGGGCGAAACCACCATCGCTTTCCAAACACCGAGACCGCTCGAGGCAATGGAGATAACAATGACGATTAGCGCGAGCTGGATCAAGTCTTCGCTGGTGATGATCACACGGCGGGGAAATTTGGGGAATATCTGCTGGCCAACCACATACGCGATCGCGAATCCGCTGGCTCCGAGAATCAACGCCTGCTGTAGAATTAGGCCTAGCAACACACTATTCGACGCGCCGATCAACTTGAGAAGCGCAATGGAGTGCAGCTTGTCCAAGGTGAGTGTGTAAAGAATGAGCGCCATGATGATCGTGGCAATGATGGTCAGCAAAATGCGAAAAAGTCCGATCTGGCTTCGAACTTTCTCAACGGATCCTTTTAGCAATAGGTTTCGCTGCTCGTCCGCAGTATAGACCGTCACATCCGTCCAGCCTCCGATGACTTCCGCGACCGCTTTTGCATCGGATGGATGTTCAAGAGTTACAAGAACTGCACTGATAGATGGACGAGCGATGGCTGGAAGCTGGCCTGATTGACGGGTTGCATTCTCGAGCAGTGCGGGTTGTTGAATTCCGACGTCAAACAAGCGTCCACGCGATTCACGAGCCGCACGCTCCAAGCGAACCGCTTCCCCTGGAACATCGAGTTGTACAGCCAAAGCATCCGCTGAACTTAAGAATGCAATAGCATCACCGGCCGAGCTAATCATACCACGGCTTATGCCCACGACTTGATAGACTTCGTTGCCAATCTCGATTTGCTTTCCCAGGGGAAGCTTCAGTGTTTGGTCGGCTATGAGTTCAAACCGTGATTGACCAAGCGGGCGACCTTCTACCAATGGAATCCAGTCTCCCTTGTCGGTCGGCCAGCTCAGACCGAGCACAGCCATTCGCAGAACTCGATCGCCATCTTGACGCTGGATCGTGTGATAAACGAACTCACGAGCAACGCGAACTCCCGGAACTGCTAAAGCACGATCGGAGAGCTTTGCAGGAACTCGAGAGATCTCAGCAAAAGGCCCTCTCGTACTTCGCTGAACGACCCACAGGTCAGTATCGAGCCGGTCGATCAGCAGCGTGGCATCCTCGACAACTCCACGATAGATCCCTCCCATGCCCATGACCACCATCAACAACATTCCGATACCGACAGCTGTCAGTACGAAACGCCCGATGTTGTAACTGATATCTTTGATCGCCAAGTTCATGGAAGCCTCACCTTCTGCCCGTCTCGCAACCTGGCTCCGTCGGGTAAGCGAAGCAGAACATCGCCTTCGTTTACACCGTTGCTAACAGCAATTCGATCTCTCGCTCGAAGGGTCACATCCACCGTCTGAACTTTTGCCACGCCAGATTGTTCGATAAAGATGGTCGCCTTATTCCCCTCCAGTTCGCAAAATTTAAGCGGCACCGTAGGTGCATGATCCAACCGTCCGTTTTCAATGTAGACTTCGGCACGCTGACCTATCGCCCAGTATTCCGGACGTTCGAGCAATTCGACATCCACAATCACCTCTCTCGTTTCGCGGTCCGCTTCTCGGCCAATGCGTACAACCTTGCCGAGAAAGGAGCGTTCCGGTTCGGAGCGAAAAACAATCCGACTCGGCTGCTCGAGACGCAGTTTTGCGATTTCGGTTTCGTCAACCCAAGCGCTAATCCAAAGGCTATCCATCGAGATGAGTGTGAGGATATTCGTACCAGGAACAACGATATCGCCAACCTCACGACGCCGTTTGATCACTAGCCCATCAAACGGAGCCATGATGAGCGTGTCCGAAAGTCGTGCCTTGTGGTAGGCAAGCAACTCTTGTGCAGCGAGGAAGGACTTCTTTCCTTGCACGATGGCGGATTCGGATGCTCCCAGACCTGCTTGCGCCACAGTCAAGGCTTCCAACGACTGATCAAGTTCTTCGCGGCTAATGGCACTTTGCGAAGCGAGCGACAATTTCCGCTCATGGCTACTTGTCGCCTGCTTCACTACCGCCTCCGCGCGAGTCTGATCCGATTCGAGGCGATCAATGTTGGACTCAGCGACTTCGACGTTGGCCGCCGCGATGGCAACTTGCTGTTGTAATTCGGCGTCATCGAGGCTTACCAATTTCTGACCGGCTGTGACCTTGTCGCCTTCATCTACTGTCAGTTCAAGGATGCGCCCCGCAATCTTAGGGCTGATCATCGTTTGCGTGCGAGCCTCGAGTGTGCCCGTCCCCATGACTTCCGACGCGAGAGCACCCCGCTCAACGACATGGGACTCCACTGTTACTGGAGCCAAGAGTCTCCAGTAGAGCAGACCGCCAACAACCGCTGCAACGCCCATGATCTTCAAAGAGGTGAATAGTATTCGCTTCATCATTGCTTGGACTGTCGATTCTGACTTGGGAAAGATCAATTGCCACGCGAAAGCAAGCAGCTATTTGGCGGGAACGCCTGTCGTTTCAGAGGGTCTTGCCGCTGGATTGTCTTTTGGTGCAGCAACAATCGGCATGGTGATCACGACTCCTGCCGTTCTATCTTCATTGCTTGTGCGGCGCTGTACGTGGCATTTAAGGCATTGCGATCCCAAGCGAATCGCTCCGGCATATTGGTAGCAGCGTTCCTCGATCTTTTCTGCCATTTGCTTTCCTGCTGCGAGCTCTTTCACCGCAGCCTTTTCGAAGGCGGACTTTGCTTGATGGTCGACGTTGACCAAGTCCGTATTCACAGTCAGCCACTTCATTTGCACGTCATAGCTTTTGCCCATCTCGTGAAAGACGTCTTCGAGCGATGCGGATGGGATGGCATGAGAGTTTTCTTCGTCGAAGAAATCACGATGCATAATTTGCAAAGCACCACGCACCATTTCGTGTAACAGCTTCGCACGTGATCGGGCTTCTTCCGGGTTGCTAGGAGGGGAGATTTCAATTTCGCTCTTGGATTGGCTCGTCGGTTGATTTTCATCACCGAGTACCAAGGCTGACACCAACAGTAAAACAGCAAGTAGTCTAAAATGAACGAAGACGGTTTTCAGATTCATCGCGCGGCCTCAACGGTCTTCGGTCGAGCGTCGGCTGGGGCGTCGTCTACACACTTAACGCAATTGAGTTCAAAGCCGAGCATTGTGTTGCGACCATTCGGTGACAGAACCCAGGGCCGTTGTTCCCATGGCGGATCGTGCCGAACATGCTGATTGTGGCCGCACGACAGTTGCGCAACCCAGTGTCCTTCATCGTCGAGGTGATAGCCTGTGATCTGCCTTGGGCAACTGGGTTCGGGGCCACTCATCGCGATGCACCCTCACAAAGCGGTAGGATTGCATTTGTTGATTCAACGAGGTCCTTGATGGTCACGCCAGCAAACGCCTTCTCCATGGCTTCGTAGGCCTTGTCGAGTTCTGCATGCAACGGACACAGGCTCGTGTGCGACTTAAGCCCAAGTGGACATCTCTTGATCCGCGCGATGGGCTCGACGGTGTTGATGACATCCAGAATCGTCAGCTTGTTCGTCGCGTAAGTCAGCTCGTAACCGCCACCGGGGCCAGGTCGAGAGTGCACTAAGCCAGCATTGCATAGGTCCTGGAGGACGCGGGTCAGATATCGACGCGGAACTTTGGTCTGTTCTGCCAGCACGTTGGCTGACAGAGGATGATCAACTTGGCTTCCCATGCAGGCAACCGCACGGAGAGCATATTCGGCTGTTTTAGATAGCATTCAATGAGCCTATCGCAGTGACACAAGCAAACTCGGGCCGCCAGGGGTAGCGACTTAAACTATACGCGTGGGTGCAGATATAAGCTTAACTAGTTGCTCGCTTCTTAACAATTGCAACCGCGCCGAGGCGTACCGCTAGTCGCCGGTCAAAGTAGCCATAATGTTGGCCTGGGTCGCAAATCCGAAACTCTTCCCTCTGTTTTCCGCAAGGGACGGTCGCCCCGGCTTAATAATGCACCTGAAAGTGCAGATATTGCACATGTGCTCGCTTTTTGAGTGCGGTCGGCGATTTGGTCAGGGAGGGCCTAATGGACATCAGAAGAATCATTTTGGGCGTCGGTGCCCTGTTTTTGCAGTTGAACACAGCGATGGCGCAACCTTGCAGCTACCAGGCGACATCTCAGTGGCCTTCCCTTTTGTGCCAGCCAACGCATGAGCAATACGCACCGATTCCACAAATCCAGCGTGGATGGGAACCGTACTATCCGAGCCATGGATTAACGACACCAAGAACAGCCTTTGACGGTAATGGCTGTTCTAGTTTTCAACAACCGAGCTCACCACAACCGATCCATCAGGGATACTTCCCTTTGCCACCACAGTCGGCACCATGTCTAGCACCGAGCGTCTGCGCCGGGGGTTGTGGGAGTTGGCCAGAGGATCAGCGACTATATTCAGATGTTTCTGTCAGAGGATTCCATGGTGGCCTGGAACTGATTTGGATAAGACCCAACTTTGATCAGAATGTGGCCATGATTGTGGACCCACCCGTCGGAAACATGTTGGTACCGTTTGAGTACGACTACCAACTGTCACCGAGAGCTTGGTTGGGCTGGCAATCCTGTAACGGGATAGGATTTCGTGCGACCTACTTCCGCTTTGACGAATCGGCCAATCGAGAGGCCGTCACTGCCGTGGCAGGAGCGACTCCAGTGTATCTGTTTGTGTATGGGGCTGGCGGAAATCTGTCCCGTAATGCTAACGCAAACATTGGACAGACGCTCGTGTCTAATCATGCGCTAAAGCTGAGTTCGCTGGACCTCGAAGCAACACAGCTCTTTCGTTGGCGTCAGTCCCAAGCGATTTTGGGCATGGGAGTTCGCATTGCGGATACGGAACAAACAGCCCGCGGTGAAGTGTTCAACGCTGGCGGGGCACTTGAGGAAGTCGTCCGGAACGACCTTGATTTGGCTGCGGCTGGGCCAACTCTGTCTGCTCAGTTGACACGTGGCATCGGTGCTAGCCATTTTGGAATCTTTGCAGCAACAAGGGCTTCTTTGCTGGTGAGTGAAACAGAACAGCGAATTTACGAGATGAAGGGTGCGTTCACGACCGAGCTGGAGGACATCGCAATTCAGCGCGAAATTCTCAGCAATTTGGAACTTGGCTTGGGCCTTCAATATGAGCAGGCGATTGGACAATCTGCAAGCATGTTTGTGCGTACCGGCTATGAATGCCAACTATGGCTCGACGCTGGTGGCCCCGTCGACTCCCACAGCACGGTAGGACTGGACGGAATCACTCTTGCGTTGGGCTTGCATTTTTGAACTCGCCGTTGGGATCGCCGAGCTCGTCGCGCGCAATTGGCAAATGAGCGACGACTGATAACCCATAAATAGCAGCGGATGCAATGATTATTTTGAGCATAACCGAGAGTGAACTGAAGATCAGCGTGGAACCGACCAGCAAGGTCACCATTCCATAAGCGAGATGTTTTACGCTGCGGCGTACTCCGCCTTGATCTCGCTAATCTCGGAGTGGCCCACCGACCAGCGGCCACGCCATCGCCTTCGCGTGCATTGCTGGTGAGACGCGTAACAAAAAGTAGCACATAAGCAGCAAGAATGGCGTGGTTGGGATTCCAGGCAAAGCAACACCGAGCATTGCCAAAAGAAAGAACACACCAGCCATAAGCCAATAGAGCAGGCGTTTAGCGCCGCGGGCTGTTTCAACCATCAAAGAACTTCTTGATAACGTGAATGGTTGCTGCTCGGTTGGCTCGTCCCCAAGAGTGCATTAGCGGAATGTTTTTCGGGCATACGGCTTGGCAATTGCCCGCTTTTCCACAATTTTGAATTCCACCTGGTGCGATCATAGCTTCAATACGGCGTGTCACGAGCGATTGGCCATTAGGGCTTGAGTTCATCAACACCGCTTGGCTCATTGCTGCGGCACCAATGAAGTGTTGATCAAGCTCCTCGTCGCGGCGTTTCACAAAGGCCTCTTCCGACTCCTCTTGATGGCGATTGATGACAACTTCATTGAACTGGGGGCAAGCTTCCAAACAGCAGCCGCAGCTCATACATTGACTTAACGGATAATCCCGTTCTTGTTGTTCGGATGACTGCTTCGGTCCACTACCCATGTCGTAGTAGCCATCAACGGGAACCCAGCATTGAAGTTTTTCCAAGGCACGGAACAAGCGATAACGATCGACGCACAGGTCGCGAACGACCGGGAACTTACTCATCGGCCGCAGTTCAATCTCAGTGGGACCGTCCAAAAGCAAGCGATCGACCAATGCCGAACATGCTTGGCGTACTCGCCCGTTGATGCGCATTGTGCAGGAACCGCAAACCTCTTCCAAGCAACCTGACTCGTAAGCGACCGGCGCGACCATCAGCCCCTCGTTTGTAACCGGATTCGCCGAGATCCGCTGCAGCACGGCGGTGATGTTCAGTCCAGGCTCGCGGTCGAATGTGAATGACTGCCAGTACGAGGGCTTTGATGGATGGTCTTGGCGTTCGATGCGAACCGTGAATTGTTGGATCGTCATGTTAACGCTCGCTAAGAGTCCTGGGAAATTTACACCTGCATGTATACAATAGGGCATCTCGTTTGACTTCGATAGACCTATCCGCGTCCAGGAGATGCACGATGAACCAGCCGAGCACGGTTTACGAAGTGCCACGGACAAACTTTCAACAGACCGCTGAACTTACCCGCGAGGATTAGATTCAATGACTTGGTTCAAGGTCGCTTGCCTGGAAGACATCCCACCGGGCTCAAGAAAAATGGTAATCGCAGATGATCAACTCATCGCGCTGTTTAATGTCGACGGAACGATTTACGCAATCGACGATTTGTGTCCGCATCAGGGGGCTCCATTGAGCGAAGGACTGTTCATCGGCTGCGTTGCCGTTTGCCCATGGCACGGTGCTGAGTTTGACGTCACCAACGGCAAGCTTCTCAGCGGGCCAGGCGTTCGTGACGTCAGAGCTTACCAAGTTTCAATAAAGGGTGACGATGTGGAAATTGAGTTGAGTTGAGCGGAAGAAAATCAATCGCCGGTGCGGTTCACGGAACCCTTCAACAAGATCGTGACCAACACGGTTGAATCGTCAACGGCTTCGACCGCATGCGGGGCGGCAGCAGTCAGGTACAGTAGGTCGCCAGCAAGAAGTTCTTTGGCCTCTCCTTGAGATGTGAACTTCACGCGTCCTTCCAGACAAAAGACAGTGATTTCGTCTGGCGCTTTGTGCTCGGCGATCTGCTTGCCTGCTGGTAAGACAAGCCGTATCGCCTCCATCACCTCAGTTTTGAACAACGTAGAAGTTTTGGTGCTTCCGATCTCGGAACCCAGCGGCTGCAAATGAATCACTTCGGATGGATTTGCGTGTTTAATGGACATTGGAACTTCCTGTTTTTATGAGTGGAACGTTAGTAAAGTCACTGTCCGACGCAGTACAAGTGTTGGCCGGTGCGAACGAGCAGACGATCACCGGCTACTGCGACGCCATAAACCATCGGGTCGCCATACGAAAACATTTCGTGGAGCTGATTCTCTGGCATCCCTGCAAATACTTTCTCGGGGCCAGTTTTAGGAGCAGCCTGTTCTGGAGGAACGGCATTCGCCTTCCTTTGCTCCGCCGCCGCACGGCTCGCCTCCATCATCGCGTCGGCGTCATAAAGCTGATTGCGGGCAACTCGATTGTACTGGTCGCCGGGCTTAAGAATGACCGTAAACCCATTCTTTAAAACAAAATAGACGAGTTGCTCCCCGTCGGGTTGAGTGACTCCGACGGCCGATGCCCAGCATGGATTGCCGATTCGTTTGGCAAAAACTTGCTTACCTGTCTCTTGATCGACGCAGAACAGCACCCCAACCTTGTTGACGTAGTAGACGTATCCAGCGAATGCCAGCGGCGTCGAATAATACGAATTTGCTCTTTCAGCGCCCCAGCGGACCTTATAGCCTGCTTTCCCATCAACATTCGTTAACTTGATGCAGCAATTCGATCCAGCCGTCGCGTCCTCGTCGGTTGCCCCACCATACATGGTCGTTGAGCCGACGAAGATTTCGTCACCATCGATGATTGCCGAGGGAATGTGATTACCCTGCAAACCGCCAAGCTGCCAGAACGACTCTCCCGTCTTTGCATCGTACGCATCCACCGTGTCGGCAGAGCTGGTAATGACAATGTTGCGGTCTCCTGACTTTGCGACTACCGGTGAAGACCAAGAAGGCACTCGTTCTCCACGATCCGTTTTCCAAGCCACCTCGCCGCTCTGCTTTTCTACCGCCACCAAATAGGACGGTCCATGGTGATCGATCAACACGAAAAGGTGATCGTCTGTCTGCGCAAGTGAACTTGCGACACCGCGTTCGTTATCGACATTTCCATAGGTCTTGAGCAGCGGAAGACTCCAAAGTTTTTTACCGTCATGCGACATCGCCGTCACATCGCCACTGGCAAAGAAGGAGTAAACCGCGTCCTGATCGACACAGCACGTTGGGGCAGCGCGGCTGTTGCGAAAATAGTTTTCAACTTTCGTGGTCGCCTCGATATGCGAGGTCCACAACTTATTACCACTTTGCAAGTCGAAAGCGTGGACCTGGCAGTCTTCCTGAAACGGACCCTCACTGCTAGTTACATAGACTTTGTTGTTCCATACGACGGGTGAGGATTGCCCATAGCCAGGGATACTCGTCTGCCATGCGACACCTTCAGTAGGCGACCACTGGGTCGGCACGTTCGCTTTTGCTACCCCACTTCCGTCACCACGAAAGCCGCGCCACGAATCATCACCAAAGCAGGCTGACGCCATCGCGAATCCGAGCAACACAGCGAGCGTCGTTCGATTAAATGAAATGGAGCTTTGCCCGAATCTCTCTGCAATAGAACCTAAGGGTGCGTTCATGATACGGCCTTTAGAACAGTCTCAAACTCTTGGTTGTCGTAGCAACGCAGGGTCTGAGTTCTTACGTTGCCATTCTTTGCCAACTTGACGAGCAATGCAGATCCAACTGCCTCGTCAGGGACTTCAAAAACGACGCAACCATCGTATTGGCCAACGGCCCAAACTTGCAAGACAAGCTTTCCGCCAGCATCGCTAACGGACTTTCCAAAGTCTGAAGCACGTTGGACTGACTTGTCGACATTTCGGGCACCTTGGTCCGTGAACTGGATCAGAGAGAGATAGCGAATCATAAGG
The DNA here is from genome assembly GCF_056494185.1 of Rania fehmarnensis. Lineage (NCBI taxonomy): Bacteria > Pseudomonadati > Planctomycetota > Planctomycetia > Pirellulales > Pirellulaceae > Rania > Rania fehmarnensis. The sequence continues at coordinate 4,420,698 of NZ_CM151398.1, read as the reverse complement.
AGCGCCTTTTTGAGCGAGTGAAAAACAGGAAGGAAACATTCTCTAAACTCTCACACTCGGTCGTGCTCGAGTTGAACAGCCTTCGGAAACAAGACGTTGTTTTCCTTGTGGATGTGCTGGTGCATATCTGCTTCTAGTCTTGCGAGCGAATCAAGCATCGCTCGATAGGTATTGCAGGCCCATTCCGGCGGTGTGTACCCGTCAGTGGACTCGTTCAGTATCGCCAGAGCATCACCTGCTTGGTCGTGTTCGTGCTCCATTTGCCGAATGGGATTTACCACGCTACCGCAGTGGAATTCTTGACGCTCCGGTGAGGCCTCAAGCTGCCGAACGATCGGAAACAGAATCCTCTCTTCTTTCATCATGTGCGGCTCGAGCTCTGCCTTGAGAGCGACAAAAGCCTGACGCATCTTGAACAATCGCTCGTCCTTGTCACCGTGAACTCGCGCGACCTTTTCGGTCATTGCATCCAGTCGCGGCAGTTCCTCGCGGAGGTAAGCATGATGGGTCGCTTCGATGTGATCAGCTAGTTCAGTGAGTCCCATCGAGTCAACGTCGACTAGTGTGCCAAGATCAGCTTGTTCATCGTTTGTGCTGATCGCTTGCAGCACCTCGCCCAAGTCGATGCCCCGTTTCTCGCAAGCCCGAACAAGCGAGACCTTACCACCGCAGCAGTAGTCAATTTTGAGCGATTCAAAGACTCGGGCGCGAGTTGGTTTTTGACGAACAAAGTCACCGACGGTTTGTTCGGGATCGAGAGTGATCATTTTTGATTCCTGTGGGAGTTCGTTGAAACAAAGTAGTTTGAAATGGCCTGTGACAGCGTGGACACACGCGATCTGCTTGAGTTCTCAGGCAAGTGCTGTGTCACGTTGCTCCTTTTGGGCGTCGGGATTGAGACTTTCCAAAGCATCACTTTCGGGAGGATCAAAACCGTCATCGACACTGGAGAACGAATGTCCGGTCTTAAGCCCAAGAATGAACCAGACTAAAGCAACAGCTCCAAGGAAGAAGATGGTGTCACCGGGAACTCGCATCCATCGCAGTGTTTGCATAAGATCGGTTTGCATGAATTCACTACTGCGGGCGAACCAATAACCGCGTTCTACCGAGGCTTTGGTTTGCAACAGTCCAACTGGTAGTAGGCTCAGTAGGCACATTGCCATGAGACCGACGTTCATGCCCCAGAAGCCTACTCTCAGCATGCCATCTTTCCATGGTCGGCCCGGAATTAGTACTCGTAAACACATCAGCATGAGGCCAATGCCAAGCATCCCGTACACTCCGAAGAGCGCGGCGTGTGCGTGAAGCGGTGTCGTGTTCAGGCCTTGCATGTAATAGAGTGCGATTGGCGGATTGATCATGAACCCGAATAAGCCGGCACCGATCATGTTCCAGAACGCGACCGACACGAAGAAATAGATCGGCCATTTGTATCGCTGGACCCACGGAGACGCTTTGCTTCGTCTTAGGTCTTCCGTCGCATCGAAGCCGATGAGCGTGAGCGGCACCACTTCAAGTGCACTAAATACTGAACCCCATGCAAGCGCCACCGTCGGTGTTCCCGAGAAGTACAGGTGGTGGCAAGTTCCAATGATCCCGCCCGCCAGGAAAATCGTAGCCGACAGTAATGCCGCCGCTGCCGCTAAACCAGGACGAACAAGGTTCAGTCGCATGAATACGAACGCGATCACCGTGGTCGCGAAGACTTCAAAGAAGCCTTCAACCCAAAGGTGAACGACCCACCACCGCCAGTACTCAACCATCGTCAGATGTGAGTGCTGCCCCCACGTCAACCCGGCTCCGTAAAACAATGCGATCGCGGCGGTCGCCACGGCCAGCAGTACGACGAGATGACGCTGGGAATTAGCTTCTGTCGTTGTGGGATCGGCCTTCTGACGCAGCGCGGGCCAAAGAACTCTCAGCATTAGGACTAGCCATAACAGCAGTCCACCCAATAACGCGATCTGCCAGATTCGGCCAAGCTCCACGTATTCGTAGCCCTGGTGTCCGAGATAGAACGAAACAGTGTCGCTCATGTAATTTTTGATGCTCAGCCATTCGCCCGTCAGTGAACCGACGACGACCAATAGCAGCGCTCCGAAAAGAATGTTGACCCCTAGACGCTGATACTTTGGTTCGTGATTGCTGACTAGCGGCCCGATAAACAGCCCGGCGGCGAGCCAAGCGGTTGCAATCCAGAACAATCCGATTTGGACGTGCCAAGTTCGTGAGACGCTGTAGGGTAAATACTCTGCAAGCGGAAAGCCGTAGAACCCTTCACCTTCAACACCGTAGTGAGCGGTTATGATTCCCAACGACATTTGAGCGAAGATCAATGCTGCAACAACCCAGAAATACTTGATGGTTGCCTTTTGCGATGGTGTCGCCTTCCACTGAGCCAGTGGATCGCTAGCAGCGATGCTATCAGGCTTTTCCTCATCTTCACGACGGGATGCGTACCACCACGCCATACCGGAAATCCCAGCCAGCAGCATGATGACGCTCACGCCGGTCCAGACAATGTTGTCACCTGTCGGGCGATTACCAACTAACGGTTCGTGTGGCCAATTATTGGTGTAGCTGGCAATGTCGCCTGGCCGCGTTGTCGAGGCGGCCCAAGATGTCCAAAATACGAAAGAGGAGAACTTGCGCAGCCGCTCTTCGCTCGAAATGGCTCCGGCTTGAATCGCGTAGTCGGCGTTTCCATCAATAAAGACGGTCCGGTAATGATCGACGTTGGACTCAAACGCCTCTGCCCGAATGGGATCGATGGTCACGACACCCGTTGATTCTTCATACGTGTTGTTTCGCATCAGGTCCGACAAGCGGCCACTTAGTTGAGCTTGTCGTTCGGAGTCAAGGTCTGCAAACGGCTTGCTGAATTCGGCTTTGGCCCACTTGTCGAGGATGAACACGGCCTCACGGTGCAACCAATCAGCCGTCCAGTCCGGGGCCACGTAGCTGCCGTGGCCCCAAATGGAGCCGACCTGCATACCGCCCAGTGACTGCCAAACGTTCTGGCCTTCGCCAACTTCACCACTGTCTATTAGCGTAGCGCCAGCAGTAGTTACAAACTTGTCTGGTATCGGTGGCATCTCCTGAAAGATGCGAGTCCCAATCCAACCAAGGACTAGGAATGAAAAAATCATCACGGCCCCGAAGGCCATCCATAAGCGTTTCATTGATTTAACTTTCAGAGCTATCGGGACCTGTGACCAAGGTCTCTTGTTTTGGTTTTATGACTATGCGTTTCTCTGAACTAGACTGACGCGGCGACGAGATCTTCTTTCGGCCCGAAGAACTCATAACGAACGCGATGTTCATCGACGCCGAGTTCTTGCAATGAAGCGCGAACATTTCGCATAAACGGTTTGGGCCCGCAGAAGAAGAACTCGGCCTCGGAATAGGGAGTCCAGTCTCTGAGCAGATCTGTCGTGATAAATCCCGCCGTATCACACTTTCCGCCTTCCACGTCGCCGGATAGAGGCGCATCGAATATGACCTTCGTGCTGACATTGCGTCCCGACTCGGCGAGATCGCGAAGCTCGCCCGCAAATGCTTGTACCTGACTATTGCGAGCAGCCTGTATGAAGCAAACCTTTGCTTCTGGATTTTCTTTGACGAGAGACTTGGCCATGGACAGCAGTGGAGTCACGCCAATTCCGCCGGCGATCAAAACGATCGGCTTAGCAACGGCCGCTGGATCAATCGTGAATTCGCCGCAAGGCGGACCTAGTTCGATGCGGTGTCCCTCTTCGACTGCGTCGTGCAAATGATTGGAAATCAATCCATCAGGAGCATCCGGAGCGAGTCGTTCTTCGCGTTTGACACTGATGCGGTAATGGGGTTGGCTTGCACAATCCGAAAGGCTGTAGTTCCGTGGTGATGTTGGTGTATGAGGATGATCGATGTGTACGGTGATGTATTGACCTGGCTTAAACGGTGGAAGCGGGCCGTCGTCAGCGGGTTTCAGGTAGAACGAGGTTACCAATGAACTTTCGGGAACCTTCTTTGCGACGACGAATGTTCGCGTTCCGTTCCATCCGCCGGGCAGCGAAGCCTGCTCTTCGTAAATCGCGCCTTCACGCCCGATGAATAGGTCGGCCAAAAATCCGTAAGCTTCGGCGACAGCTTCGACGATTTCGTCGGTGGCTCCATCGCCCATCACATCTTTGATGGCAGCCAGAAGATTGCTGCCGACGATCGGATAGTGCTCTGCCTTGATGCCTAGCGACACATGCTTTTGCGCGATCAGTTCGACGGCTGGCAATAGCACGGCCGGATTATCGATGTGCGTGAAGTACGCACAAATGGCACCGGCGAGCGCACGCTGCTGACCGCCTGTGTGCTGGTGAGCCTGATTAAAGAACGCCTTCACTTCAGGGTTGGCCTCGAACATCCGTTCGTAAAACCGTCGCGTAATGGTCTCCGCGTTGGCGGCCACCAATGGCGTAATTTCCTTGACGATCCGAATCGTTTTTTCACTCAGCATGGGTGGGGTTCTCAATTTTGGGAGAGGTTCTTTCAGGAAGGTTGCCGACAGCGTGGTGCGACGCAACTCAAACATGCACTTAAAGGTATACTATTCAATGTGCACGTCAAGGTGTATGTTTAGGGCAGCAAGCTAAACTTCGTCAGCTAGGAAAGACCATGCTCACGCAGACAACAGAATACGCACTTAGAGCCGTCACATTCCTAGCAACGCAAGTCGCCTGTGACAAAACGCCTTCTTCTGCTGACAAGATTGCCGCAGCGACGCAGATACCTCGACGCTATCTTCCCAGGGTCATGCAGAATTTGACCGCCGAAGGATTGGTGGAATCGCGGTGCGGCGTACAAGGAGGTTACGTGCTGGCACGATCTGCCGAATCGATCACGATTCTTGACGTCGTCAACGCGGTCGAACCGATCAAGCGGATTTGTCATTGTCCGCTGAATCTACAATCGCACACATCTTTGTGTCCGTTGCACGCCGAACTCGATCATGCCTACGAGGTAACGGAGCAAGCTTTTGCCAATGTGACGATCGCTGGCTTGCTGAATTCCACCAACCCAATCATCCCTTTGATCGACTCTCCGTAATGCCGAGAGTCTGCGGGTCTACATCAACAAAAGCGAATTCGCGGTGTTGCTCTGTGTCGATCAAGCCGCGAGTTTCTTGCGACTCGTCTTTTCAACGATTGCAAAACCCTGCCGCTTGAGCTCGATTCTGTGCTCTGCGGTCACGTTTGCCTGAGCGGCCGACACTCTGCAACTCAGTTCCGCTTCGACTTCGGGTGAATGTCCGCCAGCGAATTGAGCCGCAACATGCTCGACAATTCCTTTGAGGGTTCCAGCCGCCACGACAACGTCAAAATGAAGTATTGAACCGTCGTGTCCCGTTGCGTAGGTGTCATAGCAATCAATAACCATAGCATGCCATCCCTTTGAAAGCGTATCGAGACTAGTTGTCACGAGTGCTCTCCCGCCTAAAGAAAAGCGACTCATTGCTGGCAGATTCGTAAATGCCACTCAATTGCACTTCGATCGGCAACGAACCTGTGATCCTGCAGAAAAACTGATGCAATCGCTAAAGTCGACGCAAGCTACCATCGAGTTCTAACAACCGTTGGGTACACGATTACGAGTGATTTTGGTGGTGGGATTTCCCGGCATGATCGTGTCGCACCACATCTCGCCTTCAAAAACGTATCGCACCTGAATCGCATGTGCTTCGTCCGCTGCAAAGGCGGCTTCCGCAGTCGCAAGCGGTACAGTTGCATCGGTCGCCGCTGATTTCAATTGCACATGCTGTACGCTGGCCCCCGCGGCTAGGTCGGCGAACAACTGCAACACTTGGTCTTTGGCCCATTCCGCCTGAAGAATCTCCGGTAGCGGCACATTGTTCTCAAGATCTTCTAAGCTTAGTTTTTTGCTCGTCATGGTCTTGGTAATCCTGGTCGAGAGAAGGCGGGCATGAGCAGAATCGCATTTTCGGGGGCTGGGCAAACGTAGCGACACACGCCGCAGCCTGTGCATGTTTCTTCGTTGATAATGGGCTTGCCGTCAGTAACCGTTATTGCGCTATCGATGGGGCAACGTTCACTACACACGGTGCAAGTTGTGTGATGATGAGCAAGGCACAGTTGTTCGGTGACCTTGGCTGTGCCCATGATCGGAGGGAGGAGCTTGGTCAACACTCCAGGTTCGCACGCGTCGATGCAGGGAAAGTCTGGACACATCATGCAAGCCGCTGTGTCCGCTTCAATAATCGGTGTACCGGCTATGCTGCCAAGTCGCTCAGGTGCTTTGCGAATCGCCTCGTAGGGACAGGCAGTGATGCAGTCACCACACCGCGTGCAGCCAGATAAGAATTGAAACTCATCGATCGCTCCGGGCGGACGAAAAACGGGCAACGTTCGCGATACCGATCTAAGTCCCAAGTTGGTTGATGGGACCGGGTCGATGTTGATACCCGCGATGCTGCGAGGTTTCGCGTCGGACGATTTTTCTTCGCTTGGCTCGGAATACTTCGTCGGATACCGCATGACCAGCGGCGGAAACTTGGCAGATGGAATGAACTTCCACATGCGGCCTTGCAGTAAATCTCGCCGGCTTTGATTCGTCTTAGGCGACGCAAACAAATACTTAAACGCAGCTACCGGAAGCTTGATTGTCACGTAGAGGGCACGCCACAGAGCCGAGTAAATGCGAGCAATGAAACTACCCGCCCGATTTTTCATTGCGGCGTTCCAGCACCTACTTTTGCGGTCACCACATCGAGCGGCGGCAACATGGGAACAACTTCGGATTCCGGCATTTGATCTAGCGTGGCTGATGGGGCGTGGCACTGAACGCAGTTGGTCCGCCATGGGTGCGTTGACTCCATACCGGCCCAACCGTGCGGCCCGCCGTGGCAGGCATTGCAGTTCTCTCGCATCCAACGCGAGTGTGGGATTGTTGGCGGCGCACCCTTGTATGCTCGCTTTCCTTCTTTGGGTGCCGGCAAGCCTACGAAGGTTGTTTCAACCGTCGAATCAATTGTCTGAAAGGGTGTCGGTGCCATCGGCGCGTGACACTGAACGCAATTTGCAAGGTACGCATGCGACATCACACTGGCCTTCAAGCCCGCTATCTTCACGCCTCCCGAGTGACATGCGTAGCAAGCTGCATCGTTTGTGTTTTCGACCGGGTGGGGAATAATCGGCGGTGCTCCGTTGTAAGCTCGTCTTGAAGCACGCAATTTGCTCGATGCTTTCTTTTCTGCTTCGCTGGGTTCAATCTTGGTGTACAAGTCAAACTCAGGTTGCGGCAAGCTCTGCAGCGTTGCTTGCCATGCTTTGGTCGGTCCCATGGGCGTACTCGCGATGTCGGCATAGCTAAGTGCCGGAACTAATTTCGTGTCCACGACGGCCGAGTCGGAAGGCCACAGGTCGACAAGCGATGATTCGTTGACTCCGTCTGGCATCGGGACACCATCGCCGATGCCGACAAAAAAGCCGATGACAGCGATTGCGATCACAGAGGAGAGAAAGACCGTAACGAACCGGCTCATGACGGCACCTTCACTGGAGGCTTCTTCACTTCGCTCTTTTTCACCACGCGAACGGCACACTTCTTATAGTCGGGTTGTTTCGAAAACGGATCATGTGCCTCGAGCGTGCAGTTATTGATCAACTTGGTTTCGTCGAAGAAGGGAACAAACACTGTCCCGCGTGGCGGTCGGCCACGGCCATCGATCCACACCGGTAGTTCGCATGTTCCACGACGAGATTCAATGACCACCTTTTCACCCTGGCGAATGTTGGCCGCTTTCGCGTCTTCGCTGTTCATCTCGACGTAAGCGGTTGGCATCGCTCGATTCAGCGGCGCGAGTCGGCGTGTCATTGTTCCAGAGTGCCAGTGTTCCAATACCCGGCCCGTGCAAAGCCACATTGGATAGTCTTTATCCGGCATTTCCGGAGGCGGCGCATACTCATGAAACCAGATTTGTGCGCGACCATCGTTGGAGGATGAGTGATAGAACTCGAACTCTTGTCCTTTGGTAACGAAGGGGTCGTCAAACTCCGAGAAGCGATAGCGTGTCTCTCGCCAAGAGCCGTCGTCTTGCTGAACCACGGGCCAACGTAAGCCGCGAGCTTTGACATACTCATCGTACGGAGCGAGATTCTTATGCTTCATCGTGGAGAACAAGCGATACTCTTCGAACAGGTGCTTATCGACGTTGGTGTCGTAGTAGTGCTCGAACTGCCAAATCGGAATTTCCTTTCCGTCAGCATCCTTGATGGCAAAAATAAACTCGCCATTCTTATCCTTCATGCCTTCATGGCCCATCTCGAACAACTTATGAGCGATCGCGATCGTCATCCAGCAATCATCGCGAGCTTCACCAGGTGGATCTACCATCTTGAACCATTGTTGAGTGCGCCGTTCGCTATTGCCGAACATGCCATTTTTCTCAACCCACAAAGCCGCAGGAAGTATCAAATCTGCAAGCTGAGTCGTGGCCGTTGGGTAGACTTCACTGACGATCAGGAACTTATCCTCAAGGCCCTTCTTGCTGTTGAACAACGCGTTTAAATTCGGCAGCGTTTGTCCTGGGTTGGTAACCTGCACCAGCATCGTAGTGATATCACCACCTTCAGCCGTTGGCTTCGTGAAATGCTCGAACATCTGAATCGTATGATACCCGGGCACTTCATTAATACTGCCGGCGCGTAGGTTCCAAAACTCCTCGCAATGCTGCCGGTGCTCTGGCTTCGTAACAACGCGACCGCCAGGCAAGGCGTGGGCCAGCGTGCCCACCTCGCGCACCGTACCACAGGCCGAGGGCTGTCCCGTCAGGCTCGTCGGCGCGTCACCGGGACGACCGAAGTGCCCAGATAACAAGTGTACTCCGTGAACTAGCGAATTAATCGCTGTTCCCATTGTGTGTTGATTCATCCCCATGCACCACAACGATGTGATGCGGATGTTGTGGTTGCCAAACAGCTCACCCAGCATGCGGATCTTTTCGGCGGGCACACCCGAGAGCTCTTCGACATGCTCCGGTGTGTATTTGGCAATTCGTTTGCGGAACTCCTCCTCACTGATCGCTTCACCTTGAAGCGTTGGCGTTTCGGCCTCAGGACCACGGAAATTGCAATGCTTTTCAACAAACGATTTGTCATAGTTGTCGTTCGCAATCAACAAGTGCATGATGCCGAGCGAGATAGCAACGTCACCATGCGGCTTCATTTCTAAGTAGTCCGTGGCAGCATCAGTGGTTCGCGTTCGCCGCGTACCGATGTCGATGATGCGAACGGTTTCTCCGCGCGATCGGCGGTCCGTTACACGCGAGAACAGCACCGGGTGCATCTCAGCTGGATTGTTCCCCCAAGTGATCAGTACATCACATTCGTCGAGGTCCTGGTAACAGCCAGCTGGTTCGTCAACACCGTACGTTGCCAGGAAGCCCGTTACTGCCGACGACATACAAAGTCGTGCGTTGGGGTCGATATGATTATTGCTCAAGCCGCCTTTCATGAATTTCTGCGCGGCGAAGCCCTCGGGAATCGTCCACTGACCGGACCCGTAGAAGGCAAATGTCTTGGGCGAGTCGAAGATGCGTTTCGCGATGATCTCAATCGCTTCGTCCCATTCGATCTCTACTAGCTTGTCTGCTTTGCGCAACAATGGCTTAGTAAGTCGATCTTTGCCGTAAAGGATGCCGCCGACGTGGTAGCCTTTGACGCATAGCAACCCTTTGTTGACATCCGCAGCTTTGTCGCCTGCAATCGCAACGACACGACCGTTTTCGACGCCGACTTGTACGTGGCAACCGGTTCCGCAGAATCGACAAGGAGCCTTGTTCCAGGAAAGTCCATCAAGCACCGGCAGATCACCAACACCCTCGTCAGCTTGTACGACCGGTAACGACGTGCCGCCAGCAACCATCGAACCGGCTGCGACCATCGCAGCGGACTTTAAGAAACTGCGACGTTCGGAATCCATTATGTTTTTTCCTAATTGAATCTTCATTAATTGGCCTGATCATCTTCATCGAATGCGACCATCGCGACAGCCACGTCAAGCACGCCAGGCAACTGTTGTACCGTGTTCCAGATTTCCTGATCGCGACGCTTCGTTTCAGAATCGATGACGATCGCCAATTTACTACCCGCCGACTCACCAATGTCGATCTCCGGTATCATACGTAAAGCCTCAACAGCCGCGGAATGCTCGGTGACCGGGGACCGGAAGGTTACGACAAGTCCGCTGATTGGCACCGCGCTTGCTTTCCTAAAAAGTAGTGGCATCGTTGGAAACTGAGGTTTCGCTAACATGCACCTAAGTGTATACATTAGATGTCGTCTGCGAAACCTCATTTGGAACGGAAATTTATGCCGCGAATCGCAAGTTTATTTTTCGCAGTTTTGTTGTGTTTATTCGCTTCGATGGCTTTGGCGGCTCTCTGGCAGTCAGGCACACGAGCGAATATGTCCGCTAGTCGTACCGATAAAGCTCAGGCGTCGCACGCGTCCGTCCATTCGAACGAAACGCATCCGGTCATCATTCGCAAGCCATCCGGACCACCACGAATCGAGCTCGCTGGGAACGATCCGCAGGGGCGCATAGCTAGCGTTGCATGCTCAACCTGTCACAGCGTTCGCCAAGCCAATCTCGAAAACAAGACCGCGACGACACTCGATGAGTTTCACCAAGGCATGACGTTCAATCACGGAAACATCGCCTGCTATGCCTGCCATAACCCAAATGAATCCGACGCTCTGCGATTGGCTGACGGAAGCTCTGTCACTTATGAGAACGTGATGACGCTTTGTTCTCAGTGCCACAGTAAGCAAGCTGAGTCGTTCGCTCATGGTGCTCACGGCGGCATGAATGGCCACTGGGACCTGAGTCGTGGTCCCCAGATGAAGAACAACTGCATCGACTGTCATGATCCTCACGTGCCGAAGTATCCGAAAATGATCGTCGGGTTCAAGCCGAAGGATCGCTTCAACGAGCCGTCAAACTCGGAACACCAACAGGAAGGGACGGCTGCGCATGACAAACACTGAGCCAAACAACACCCAACAGGCTGAATCCAAAGCAAATCGCTCTCTACCGATCGTCGAGAATTTCACTCGCCGTGCCGCTGTGAAAGGAGGCTTTGCGACCCTCGGGGCTGCCGCCTTTGTCGCTGCCATTTCGCCGCTTCGGCAAGCCGCCAAGAGCACGACTGCAGTCGAATTTATGCAGCAGCACTACACGGAACTATCGCCAGAGCAGAAAGCGGATGTCATCGCTCGCTTGGAAGCTGAAACCAAGGAAAAATATGGCGCTGACGTTACCATCGCCGACGACCGTCCGATCCCCGGTACCAAGTTCGTCTACGCGATCAACCTGAGCGTTTGCAACGGAAACGGCAAGTGTGTCGAAGCGTGCCACAAGGAGAACAACCACGACCGCTCAACGAATCAGTCTTACATCCGCGTCATCGAAATGCCCAAAGGCACGATGGATATGGAGAAGGGTTCGACGACCTATTCGGGTGTTGTTCCCAAAGACGACAAGTTCTACCTGCCAGTTCAATGCCAACAATGCGATGAACCACCTTGCGTCGATGTTTGCCCCGTGAAGGCAACGTGGAAAGAGGAAGATGGCATCGTGGTCGTTGACTACAACTGGTGCATCGGATGCAGGTACTGTGAAGCCGCCTGCCCGTATCACGCTCGGCGTTTCAATTGGAAGCAGCCCGAAGTTCCAGCAGAAGAAATCAATCCTGACCAGAGCTATTTGAGCAATCGAGTGCGGCCAGTGGGTGTCGTCGAGAAGTGCACCTACTGCCTGCACCGCACTCGCCGCGGCAAGTTACCAGCTTGTTTAGAGGCCTGCCCGACGGGTGCTCGCGTGTTTGGCAACATTCTCGACAAGAATTCCGATATCCGCTGGATTTTGGAAAATAAACGCGTCTACATCCTCAAGGAAGAACTCGGTACCAAGCCAGCGTTCTTTTACTATTTCGATTGAGCGACATGAGCAGTATTCCCGTAAAAGAAACGGCCATCACCAGCTACCCGAAGTTCATCGGACGAGCGCTATGGTTGGCGACCGAAGGCTCCTTTGCGTTCTACGCTTGGATGACTGCGCTCACGGCCGTTTTCCTTGTCGGGGCTAATGCGTGGGCTAATCAAGTAGCCGGCGGCATGATCAGCACCAACATGACGGATCACGTCAGTTGGGGTTTGTACATTGCCAACTTTACGTTCTGCGTTGGACTGGCGGCTGGTGGCGTGATGATGGTCATTCCAGCCTACCTTTACGATGACGAAGAGATGCATAAGGTGGTCATTATCGGTGAGGCAGTAGCGATTGCTGCGATCGTGATGTGTACCTTAAGTGTCGTTGTGGACTTAGGCCGACCAGATCGGTTTTGGCACTTGATTCCAGGAATCGGCAAGTTCAATTGGCCAATGTCCATGTTGACCTGGGACGTGATTGTATTAAACGGCTACTTGGTCATCAACTTGCACGTCGTTGGCTACCTGTTGTACATGCGATATTTGGGGCGCAAGCCGAACGGCTGGTGGTACCTTCCGTTTGTATTTCTGTCGATCTTCTGGGCCATCAGCATTCATACTGTGACTGCGTTCTTGTACTGCGGACTCGGTGGTCGTCCGTTTTGGAACAGCGCACTTTTAGCGCCACGTTTCTTGGCTTCGGCGTTCGTCAGCGGTCCCGCTTTCATCATCCTGGTGATGCGGGTATTGCGAGTGACCACAGGCTATGCGGCACCCATTGGTCCAGCGCGTACGTTGATCCAAATCATCCGAGTCGCAATGACGATCAATCTCCTGATGCTGGTCAGCGAAATCTTCACAGTTCTGTATACCGGCAGCGCTCATGCAGCGCCGCTCAATTACCTGTTCTTTGGTGACCACGGGAAAAGCGGCCTAGTACCATGGATCTGGACTGCGATCGGTATGAATCTGCTTGGTACAGTTCTGTTCTTCACGCCTGCAGCCATGGAACGCAGCCACGTGCGAATTCTGGCGTGTCTACTTGTGATCGTTGGTATTTGGATCGAGAAGGGTATGGGCTTGATTGTCCCCGGGTTTATTCCATCAACACTTCACGAGATCGTCGAGTACTCACCGAGCTTACTAGAATGGAAGGTCGTTGCTGGCATCTGGGGATTGGGGCTAATTATCCTCACTTTGTCACTTAAGCTCATCGTCAACGTGTTTACCGGCCGCATGCACACTGACGAACCAACAACGTGACATTCGTTGAATGCTCTGCCGCTTCTCCACCTTTGAAAAGTGAGCACAGCGAATGGTTGGGACATTCACAGCATCAAGTTATGGATTTGTCGGCGCACTGTCACTTGGTGTCATCCAAGGATCAATTGCTTTTCGCGTTCGAACCGATTGAGTTAAGTCTGCTTCGCCTGTGGAAGCAGAGTGTCGCTCTGCGTAATGGCCTGCCATGATCCGCGAAAGGTAAACTAGATCTTCTTCGCTGACGTCCACGAATGAATCGAGCGAACGCACTGCTTCAACTAAGTTGCGATGATCGTCTTCTGAAACCAAGACGTTTGCGGCTTCTTGAGGAGGTGTCCTTTTTATCAACACTGCTGGATAGCGTCTCCAGCAAAACGGGAAGTTAATCAGCACGGCGAGTAACAGCATAACAACAGCATTTAGGCCGACGGGGTACAAGACATACAGATAGCCAAGATCTTCAATCGCTTGGCCACCCATCACGGCAGTGAAAGCGGTCGCGCCGCCTGGTGGATGAATGCACTTCAACTGGTGCATCACGCCGATCGACGCACCCACCGCTAATGCAGTTGCAAGCACGGGGTTCGCAATTAGCCGCGCGCAACTCACTCCGATCAGAGCTGACACAACGTGGCCACCGATCAGCGGCCATGGTTGAGAGAGTTGCCCGTGAGGGACCGCAAATAGCAGCACCGCTGTCGCCCCCATTGACGCAATGACGCCAATTGCTGCCCCAGATGGCAATAATGAAAGTGTGCACCAAAAGACACAGTAAATCGCGAGAGCTGAGCCAACTGCCGAGATCAACTTTTCTTTGAGGCTTACTTCAACTAATTCAATGCCTAACCACTTCGTCGCCTGCATTCCGGGCTCGATTCTCACGTTAAATCCATACCCAGTGACTGGCTATGTCCGCTCATAGCCAGTTTCTTGGGTATTTATCCAGACGACTTTAAGTAACGCGGGAGGAGCGTCAACATCAGTTGCCGATTTGGAGTGTGATTTGATGATCTCTCCCGAGCTATTGCTGCATTTTGAGACCCACTGCCTCAAACCATAATGGCCATCCAACATGCTGTCGCAACTGTCCCACCAACAAGCGTCCATCCCACGCGTTTGAGCTGCTTCGCGGGCGGTGGGGCATAGAGTAAGTACCAGGACATAGAAATCATCGGTAGCGTAACGATAGGAATCTGGAAACCTGCCCACGTGAGTGCCGCAACGGCGAGCGAAAGACCTGCAATGACGCCCCAATGTAGCGCTCGCGACTGACGCTTCTGGGACGCAATGACGCCCCGAACTGCGAGCGTTGTAGCTCCGAATCCAATCAACCATGTCCCCCAAGCTTCCATCGTCAATCCAACGGGTATATCACCGGCAAGTAAGATGGGAACACAAGGGACTGACAAACCGATGACACCCCAGAGCTGTCCGCCAAGCGTGCGATGTTTGCCGGCGATCGCGAGCACGAAACAGGCGATGGAAAGGGCGCAACACAGGACTAATGAGTATCGCACGCTCGTCGATCCTACGACCACCGCGATGACACCTCCCGCAATAGTCACCGTTAGCAGCACCGCCAGCCTACGTTGTGCGGCGGGAGTCGTGCGTTGAGCTCGTGCACCTCGATGACCAAGTGCCACTAGCAATGGCTCATGGGCCAAAAAGCCTGCTAACGAAGCAACCGCAACACACAGGCCCACGACAGTCGGCCCGGTGACCAAAATGGCTGTCACGATTGGAATCGCAAGAATCGCATAGGCCCCGTGCTCCTTCGGCTTCAAATTCGCGGCTGTTTCAACCCGAGACATTTTGGCCGATTCGATGGTGGCTGTGCTCATTTTTTCCGGGCCTCAGGTGCTAGTCTTGGCTAAGTGTCGGAACTCGTCTCATCCCAATATATCGCAATGTGCACCTGCGGGTATAGGATTGTTTTGCAAAAAGGTACCGCGGCGAAATGTCTCGCGTTCGAACCGACGCCTGAGATTCCAGCGAAGCGTTCTTTGGCTCAGTCGAGCAACTTCAATTCGACTTCGAGTTTGCCGACTAGCGAGGTTGCTACAGGCAAAACGATCCCACTGGCCGGAAACGCGAACAAAGTCGATAAAGATAGTGTGCTACTCTAGACTTTAGGCGGTAACCGCGAGAGGAATCTAGACTCGCTTTCTGACGCGAAGGATCGTGGCACAAGCCGGCCCCTTCTTTCTAGTAGCTCGAAACGATGAATGGACTCATCAGATGCGATTCAAACAATTCAGCTGCTCAACCATTTGCGCGGTTGGCCTTGCGACTCTGACGTTCGCATCTTTCGCCCGCTCAGTCGTGGCACAAGAGCTTGAAGCGACTGGATCTCAGCCCCTTGCGATAACGCAAGTGAAACCTGAAGTGCCGACCGATTCATCGCAAGAGATTTCGCAACTGCAACCGGAGACGGCTCCGTGTGGGGAATGCGAGAAGCAGGCGGGCAAAACTAAAGACACTTTGAACGCCGCCATGAAAGATGCCTACAAGGGCGTGTTCTATTCGAATGATTTCTCGTATTTGCGTAACCCAGCATACGATGGTCCACACTTCGCTGGAGATTCGTTTAAGGGGCTGATGGACGGCAAGTTGGATTTGGGTGGCGAGTATCGATCGCGCTACCACCACGAAAGCAATATGCGTGGACTGGGTCTTACTGGGATCGACGACCAGTTTTGGCTTTCGCGCGTGCGGCTCTTTTCAAACTACCGAGTAACCGAGAATATTCGAGTGTTTGGTGAATACCTATACGCGGACTCCGGCGGAGAGGATTTCGCACCGCGTCCGATCGAAGAGAACCGCGGCGAGTTTCAAAATCTCTTCGTCGATGCGACGCTATTTGATTGTGATGACATGCAGGTCATCGGTCGCGTTGGTCGCCAAGAGTTGCTGCTCGGAGCGGAACGACTTGTATCTCCGCTCGACTGGGCCAACACTCGGCGAACCTTTGACGGCTATCGAGCAACGGTGAAAGGCTCCCAAAACGCAGTCGATTTGTTCTACACGAATCCAGTGAATCGAATCGCCGCTACTGGAGGCACAAACGAATGGGACAGCTCCAACAACAACCAGAGCTTCTACGGAGCCTATTTGTCCAACAAATCATTAGGCAAAGATTATGGTGTGTCTGCCCTGGAGACATACTACATTGGCTATGACAACACCGACCAGAACTTCTCGTTTCACACGATTGGCAGCCGAGTTGCCGGCAAAGTGGATTCAGTACTCTATGAGTTCGAAGGTGGTGTGCAGTTCGGTGACAATGCTGATGGCTCGGGACATGATGCAGGCTTCATGGCCGCTGGGCTCGGCAAGGTTTTAAACGCGGATGGAACGTTTGGTACATGGTCCCCAACTGTGTGGGCTTGGTATGACTGGGCTTCGGGCGGAGACTCTGCGCTCATTGCTCCCGGTGACGATGGGTTCCACCATTACTTTCCCTTGGCCCACAAGTACAACGGGTTCATGGACCTTTTCGGACGTCGCAATTTGAACGACGTGAATGTCCAGTTCATCTCGCCGATCGGCAAACGAGTGAACTTCTTAGTCTGGTATCACTATTTCTTCTTAGACGAAGCCACGACACCCTACAGCGTAGTCATGACTCCCTACAACGCCGGCAACGCCGCTGTTTCCAAGGACCTTGGACACGAGATTGACCTTCTTTGGACGATCGCAATCAACCCGCGACACAATCTGATGATCGGTTACTCCCACTTCAATTCTGGCGACTACTACAACACGCCTGGCGTTGCGTTTTCTGGCGACGCCGACTTCTTCTACTCCCAGTACCAAATACGCTTCTAAATTCACATCGAACCATAAAGCTTATGAGCCGAGGCGGAAGCATCTCGATTCCGACAACTGTTCTACTATAGCTTGAGCCACTTTCTGCCTTAGTTGCCAACATTTCGAAAACGACATGAGGACGTACTTATATTGGCAGATCATTTCTTAGGTCGCGTTGACATTTAGCTTCTGAATACTCGATGGCAGCGAGTGCGGGTCGCGAAGGGCGGCAGTTTGGAACTCCTTTAGGCGAGATGTACCAGTGGACCCCACCCAAACCGGAGCAAGTTGGCTTCGTACAAAACAGCCAATTTGCATTGTCCGAGTTCAGCTCGACTTCCGACCAATTCATGGTATCGTCGCCGGTCACCTCGATTAATCGTTTCATGAGAGTTTTTCGAATCGAGGGTTATTGTTCCTCGCGGCCCGAATTTTTCGATCCCAGGCAAGCTTTTATTGGACCTACGCTGAGTAGGGGATTGGCAGATTTATGTGTGGGACATCGAGTCGTTTCAGGACTTGAGTTACCCGAGCTCGGCTTACCCCCAGAAAGCGGGCTAAATCCGCCCGAGTTTTGAACTCGCCGCTATCGAGAAGCGACTGGTAGTAGCGGGGTAACCGTAAGGGATCGCGGGCAGAAGCAGTCTTTCTAGACGGAGTTTCCGGGATTGTTGGCAGTGCATTCCACGGATAAAATGAGAGAACTCCGCGAGAAACCCTCGAAAACGCACCGAATTCAACGAATCCGTGATGTGAATGCTGGACGACTCGGGGAGCTTTGGCTTCCAAGAGCCGAAATCTCACTACCCAAGTGTAAACGCCTGGAGCTGTTAACCAGTTCCCAGGCGTTTTTCGTTTCCACCAACAAATTCGTTGGCTCTGCGACTCTCGCGCCTCAAAAGTTCGAAGAGGGTCTGTCTCGGGACCCCGAACCAAACCCATAGGGTTGGGATCGGACCCTCGCGCGCGAGTATCGAACTCTCTGACTCTCGGTTAACAGCTTTACCGGGGAGTTAACAGGGGTGGGAGATCTCTCGCTAGAATCTTCTCTCAGTCCCATCTCGTCATATTGGAGAGGCAGCCGTGAGCCAAGAGCATGCCAGGCAACTTGTGATCTACGTCGATGTCGACGACACGCTCATTCGCACTGCCGGCAGTAAACGTATTCCGGTTAGTGGCGTCTCGCAGCACGTGCGTCAAATGCACGGCGAAGGCGCTGTGCTGTATTGCTGGAGCTCAGGAGGTGCGGAATACGCCCGCGAAGTCGCCCTGGAACTGGGATTGGCAGATTGCTTCGTAGCGTTTCTACCGAAACCAGATGTGTTACTCGACGACCAAGATGTCTCAAAGTGGAGACGGCTTGCGCAAGTTCATCCAGGCAAGTGTTCGGCCATGTCCGTGGAAAAGTATCGACTGGCCGTGCAACAAGGATCGCAAATCAGCCAGCCCTGACACGTCTCTTTCTCGATTAACAGGAATACCGGGGAGTTAACAGGGTGGGGAGACTCTATCGCAGCAAGCTCAGCCCAATTTGCCGCATAAGAATTTTCGTATGCCAAGTAGTTCAAGCGAACGACAAGTTCCCCAAAAACGCCACGACGAATGTTTTACTCCTGCCGATTGGTCGGCTTGGAGTCGATGGTCGGACGATGCATCCGGGGGCGCAAAAGCGAAGAAGCGGAGCAGACCTGTTCCATCACAGACGTAAAGGCGGCCTGCCACGCTTAGCTGCAATCTCTAGGCTATTGAGTAGGTCTCGGACTGAACTGTGAAAAATGGCTAGATCGCTTTTACTCGGACTCTCGCAGACAGAGGTCGAGGCTTCTATGAAAAATGTCGGAGCCTGCCACTGCACGAAGCACCGCATGGACAGTGTTTCCTGCCCGAAAAGATTGATGACCAGCGCGACGCATCTTTCGTCTAGACTATTCGAACCTGCTGGGAAACAACTGACACCAAGACTATGGAGTACGGGGGTGTGGCGATGCGAAAAGACTTCGCACACTATCCTGGGACAGTCCCGTGAGATCAGCTCTGCGAACGCACGTATCTCCTTTAACAGCTGATTCAAAACCTCTATGGCCGATTGCTCATTAAGTTTCATTTGAGAACCTACCATCAGGCATCTCTTTCGATTCCTTAGTTGCCCACACTCGGCGTCGTAACCGGTGCCCGCAACTCGACATCGATTCCTGTGGACGACGCTGACGGCGGCTTGGGTTTACCGCCTGGTTCGTCGGTTTTCCGGTCTGCCGCGCGACCGTCGCCCGACGTTTGAACTGTGCGAATCGACGTTTCCAGTATAGGCGTTTGTCCTCATCGATGACAATTTGCCCGTCGATGATTTTCATTTCTGTCGACTTCCAAAGTGGCGGTCGAATCTTCGGTATCAATGTTGTGGGATACCGTTGCACCAAGTCCATTCGAGAGCCTTTCGTGTCGAAGTTTTTGACATGCAGCAATGGTGACAAAGTCTGAACGAGAGCACGAATTCCCTCGATTGTCGGCAACGAGAAGAACACTGGACCAGCATAGATGCGAAAGCGCGTTGACACAGCGTGGATCTGCAGCACTTGGAAAGGTCGATTGCCGCATGCGATCTCTGATCGAGTCAACACGCGCTGGTTTGCATGGATGTCCAATGTCATGTCACCGCGCGTGTCGGAGCACCAATACATAGCCGGTGCGGATCCATCGTCAAAGAGCTTTGCCCTGCCATCCAAGTCTCCCCAACCGAGGCAACTAGATAGAGCATTGAGCTTTCTTATCATGATTGATGAGGGTACAGGCATGAACTTCATTTTATTACGACTGCCTGCAACAGTGTTGTCTTTCAGCTTGGACCGACGAACGACCCGCATCAGCGGGCCGGCGCGAGATGCGTTGATTTCAAAACCGACCCGACCGCCGGCTCCGTTGCATGCGATGGTTATCTGGGCTTAGTTACGCGAGGCACGGATCAGCGCCTGCAGGATCGAAACGATCATCCTTCACAATGAGCAACAAGTGATAGTTAGAGTTTTCGGCATACTTGTGACCAATTTGAACTGCATCGCCAGGCTGCGCAACGGTCAGCGCAGTGTCGATCAACTCGGCGAGGCGACTCAGATCATCAAGCGTCCCGTGAATAGAATTGCCATCAAGCCCAGCTTCGTTCCACGTCATGATCTTGAGGTACATGTATGGCCCGTAGTGATCGTGTTCAGTGAGTTCGGAGTTACAAGGATTGTCGCAGTACGCGCGGAGAATAGACGCAAAGCCGCCGAGTCCAGCTCTGGAACCCACAAGCCGCCAGCACTTTGACGATTCGTCGAGTTCGTAAAAGAAGCCGAGTTCACGCCATTCATCCCGCGTCAACTGTTTCGTCGCTTCGGAGGAATTCATGTCGTGATACACATTTCAGATAACGCTGGGCGTAACCTAGTCCGAAGGGATTGGGAATACTTTAAGTCAGAGGCTCTTGAGGACTTAGGTTCACGCCATTGTTCGCGAGTCCTTCTCCAGATCTGTCGATGACGAAAGCCCTGTTGGTCATGCATTTGTATTTGGTGTGCCGAGGGTCAGGGATCCACCATAACGTGATCGTGAAAGGGGACAGCATTCCAAACTGCGTTACCATGGGGTAGCTCGACGAGACCACTGGCTGTCTTCGCGACGAAGTCCACGTCGCCATTTTGCAGCCTTTCTAACATCTCATATCGCCCCGAGGATGTTTTCAAATCGATCACGACTCCTTTGGAGACGCCAATAGGTCTCCCGGACCTCATTTCGTCAATCCAAGTCTTCGGGACAATTACGCCTGCTTCAAGCCTCTGCCTGTAAAGAAGTGTTGCAATTTCTGCGGCTTGATCGCTCGTGCGGACAATTTCATCCCGCAACGCTGTATGGTCACACCACCAGGCGATTAAAAGAGCACATAAGCCAACCAGCAACAATAAGGTTGAAACTCTAATTTGCAAGTTCAATTATCTCCCGAAGTGCATGATCGCGAACGCTACGCATCAGCGGGCCGGCGCGATACGTGTTGATTTCAAAATCGATCCGACCGCCGGCTCCGTTGCATGCGATGGTTCGCCGACTACGACTGCATTGCCGTGCAGACTAGGGCGTAGGCGATGAGCAGTAACCAAAATAGCATCAATAACGCAACGATGGGCAACGGTGCAGCAAGGGCACCAATGAATACCGCAATCGCAAACCGCTTAAACAGGTACGCGACGCCTGTCGCTACCAACCAACCCGCGAGACCAAGTAGGCCCAATCCAACCGTATCCGTGTTTCCGTATTTGTTCGAAATTAGCGGCATTGATATCAAACCGAAGATGATTCCAACGAAAATCAAGAACACGCAAAATGTAACACGCGCAGTGCTAATGCCTGAGACGAAAGACCGCCGTGCATTTGGAAAGTTCGTTCCAGAGGGCGTTAAGTCGTTTATCAATGGTCTATCGTAAGGATTCACGTTCACTCAGTGCCTTGTTCGGCGAACGGTTGAAATCACGGAGCCGCCGCGCATGATCGACCATTGAGTAGGCACGCTGTCGGCGGCTTGCGTGCATTTCTTGGTTCGTCGCAATTTACCACGTAGCGGTATGGAACAACCATCGCACTTTCACTGGTACCACAGTCTTACCAGGCGGTCGTCGTATTTCCGATACTCCCGTTGACTCATTCGCACGTACTTCTGTAATTGTAACAATTCGATTATTTAGTTGTGTTTTCTTTGCCTCCAGCCTCATACCTACGATCAGATGCTTGTCGTGACCAGCATCGAGAACAACATCTTGAGATACGAGATCAAGTTTGTCCGTCAACTTCTTTCGATTCGGAGCGTTTGCAGAGACAACCTTGACTTCGATAACATCCAAATCGAGGTACTTCTCATAGGGTGCAGGCAATAGAGGACGTTTGTGATCCGTTTGCTTGGGTGCAGATCGTGACAAGAGAAGCCCCGTAGGCATCGAATACAAACCACGCGCCGCCAGGCAGAAGCGATGAATTTCGTGATCAGGAACCAGATAGATGGAAGTGCGAAACGGTACCACGACGTAGCGAGTGTTTGTCACAAGTGGATTGTCGTTTACGATCTTCCAGGAGATGGAAAGATGTGGCCCATCCGAGTCAATTGTGCCGAAGTTCTGTTCGTACAGACCCATGCAGCCATGCCATTGGAATACGGCTCCGGTGCGTGGCGCAACCCACAATCGAAGATTCATTCCAAGTCCGTCGCCAGCGTGATACTCGCCAGCCCATGGATGTCCGGGCAAGGATGCAATCTCAGCTTTTGTATCGGCTATTCGATCCGCAATGTCATCGGCAGCAGTAACAGCGCGCAGGATGTGTGAAGTAAACAGCACCAACATCACGTAAACGTCTTTCATGCTGACGTTCTCACTGTCGACGAACGCTAGTCGTCACCAAGTTCGCGGGATGACGCAGACCATTTCGAAAGCACCGGATCGCGAACTTTGGTGCACGACTTTGTTCGTCCTACTATGTCTCTTCCGTGCTCCATTCCGATCCGTTCCAACGCGCAATTGCTCCCGGTTCTGGTTGCCACGAAGTATCAAGACGCATTCGATCGGGCGATTCACGTTTTAGAGCAGGATGCCGAATCACGAACTTGTAGCCGGTGCGAGCGTCAAAAGGAATTTGCAAGGTTGCCACACCACTTTCTTTGAGTTCCAGCTGAGAACCGCGAGGAAGCAATCGGCTCTTGAGGATGGGGGCAATTTGTGCGCGGAGTTTCTCAATGTACTGTTTGCGAGCGTCTTCGTCGATAAACTGGTCGGGTAAGTCGTCCAGTTGTTGCTCAATTGCGGTTAGGACATCCTCCTGGTTTAGCATCAATTTTGTGAATTCCTGTGATGGAGCGAGATTTTCGTTTGCGTTATAAATAGCCGTTGCCAGCGGCACAAAATTCCACCAAAGATAAACCTGTCGTATAGCAACAATGAGAACCGCAGTACAAACCGTTGCAGCCAGTAATGTCCGTATACTGTATTGAGATCTAGTAAGAGCTTTCATCTAACGCTTCCTTGCAACTCATAGGACGAACTTACAATTCTCCGGCGCAGCGCCGGTAAATACTAATTCTCCGGCGCTCGCGCAGGTAAACGCTTCTGATTGTAGCCAACTGGGTGGCGAAATGCTTGCCGCATCCAATCCACCTCCAGACAAACCGACTGTAGCGATCGCAAGCTGATAGCATCCCGCCCAGCTTCAACCGGCGGCAGAAACAGCAACCATTCCTGAATCTCCGGACTCAAGAGATTCAGATTCATAATCTGCGTCATCCTAGCCCGGGACACTTGTGCCAAAATCGCTAGTTCCGAGTACCCTTCGACCTCTCCTCGATCGACCATTTCCTGCATCCTGATCGCCAGCGCCATGAGTTTGGCGATCCTTGGGATGCGACCACGAACTGGCGGTCGAGGCTCCTTGATGGCTTTCCGTCGACCGTCTTTCCCGAACTGAATGGTTCCTTCGACCTTCATGCTGCGACTCCCAGGTTGACGATTCCGGCTAGGTTAAAGGCCACCACGATGCGTCCAGTGCGGCCGTCGTAGTCGATCCGGGAAACCAGTAGCTCGACGACGCGCGTTTGTTCCTGGGGCGTAAGCGTGGCCCAGAGGTCGTCAAATTCCGACAGCGCTTTGGACACGTCCTCGGGGTCGATTATCACAACGGCGGCTCTGGCTTCGTGCAGTTCGGTTGCTTGGCGCTCGCCTGCGGCTAGGCGTTCGTGCAGGTCGGCTTGGCGGTTGGCGCAGGTGGTTGGCAGCTCCTTGGTCCAGGCAGCGACGTCCTTTTTCAGCAATGCCAGTTCGGAATCCAACGCCTGTACTTCTTCCCGGGCCGCACGGTTAGCTTCGTCGATCGTGCTGGCCACCAGCTTGGGATCCTGGCCGATGCCTCGAATCTGGTCGACAACATACTTCTCGATCTCTAGCGCGGGAATCGACTTCGATGGACAGTTCCTCCAGCCGGTCTTCTGCGCGTTCGTGCAAACGTAGTAGCGATACCTCCGATTGCCTTTGGTAGAGTGCGTGGGCGACATTGCACACTCGCATGCCGAACAGAACAGCAAGCCTTTGAGCATCGCACCGAACTTGTTCCGAACCTTGGCACCGCCAGTTGAGCCGTTGAGCGAGAGTTGCTTCTGAACGGCAGACCAGACTTCTTCCGTCACGATGGCTTGGTGCTCACCGGGATGCGTTTCATCCTTGTATCGAACCCTCCCCACATAGACCACGTTGGTCAGCAATGAGTGCAGGTTGGTCTTATTGAAGGTCAGACCAGGAGTGTGAATCCCCTTCTTGGTCGTCCAGCTCTTCGTCTTCCATCCACGTGCATTCAGTTCGGCGACCACTGGCAGCAAAGCCCGATGCTGTGCGTATAGTTCGAAGATGGCTCGGACCATCGGAGCTTCTTGTGGATTCACGACCAACTTCGTGTCCACAACGTCATACCCCAGGATAGGCCGACCACCGGTGTATTTGCCTTTACGACGTGTGGCTCGGATCTTGTCCCGGGTTCGTTCGGAGACCATCTCGCGTTCGAACTGGGCGAACGACAAGAGCACGTTGAGCATCAGCCGACCCATCGATGAGCTGGTATCGATCTGCTGGGTGACCGAGACGAACGCAACCTTGTGCTTATCGAACGTCTCCATCAGTCTGCCGAAGTCGAGTAAGCTTCTGCTCAATCGATCGACCTTGTAGCAAACGACCACGTCGATCTTGTCGGCTTCGATGTCAGCCAGTAGTCTGCGAAGCGCTGGTCGATCGACGTTGCCACCGCTGAATCCGCCATCGTCATAGCGCGTCGCGATCATGTCCCATCTCTGACTCTTGGCATAGGCCTCGCCGCATTCGCGTTGTGCGTCCAGGGTGTTGAACTCTTGCTCGAGTCCGTCTTCCGTGCTCTTCCGTGTGTAGATTGCACATCGCATTATTTGGGCTTCCTTAATCCGAAGAATGCGTTGCCGGAGCAATGGCTGCCGGTGATGTGTTTGGCCAGCGCGGATAGCGACGAAAAACGTTCGCCTTGAAACTCGAAGCCATCTTCCAGCACTTTCACCCGCAACGTTCGACCTTTGTATTCCCGCGTGAGCACCGTCCCCGGCGTCAGGCCCACCACGTTTGCGCGTGGCGCTATCGGGATCGTCACTTGGCCTTTGGGCGGGATCACCCTGATGTCCGCGTCGTTGGCTAGCTCTGCTGCCCTACGCTTGGCACGTTCGGATAGTCCGCCCAGCGCATTGGCTTGCAGCCGCCAGCAAATTCGTTTGATCAACCACTGCTTGTTGTTCGTGCGAGTGTCCTCACCGAACACGTCCTGGTACTTCTTCCGCAGCTGGCTGACCTTCATCTCCGCCATCAACGAAACCTCGCGTTCAATATTCATTCTTCTTCCTCCGAGATAGGAACCTCTGTTAACCCACTGGTCACAGAGAGCCTTGTTTCCTGCGACTCATCAAGCGCCGGCGGGACAGATTTCTGCAACTTCAAGAGGCGGAGGTATGCTCGGGCGAAGATGCGGGATAGTTCGCGAAGGCGGTCAGATTCCAATTCAGACATGGTCACTCCTGGTTAACGATGGTCGCTAACTGTTAACTAGCCGGTGGCGCGGTAAACTGGCCCAGAAAGTTTTGCAATCAGTGACCAAGTTTGAGTAATGGTATGAGTGAAGAGCTAGAGCTTCTCGGGATCTGGACCTCGTATCTGGTTAAAGCGTGCTACGACTATCGATGGCACTGCTGTGAGTTCTCGAAGTTCCTCGTACAGAGTGTTCCGGACGACTACTGGCCGGATGTGGCAGCTCAGTTATTGGGACTTTTGGATGACGTGGAATACATGAACGATGACTGCAGCAAGCGACTGGAGCCTTACCAAGGGCTCCTCGTGAAGACGGTCGCCGAGCTGAATCTTCCGAAGCCGCCATCTCATTTATCGTGGACCATTTGGGCGGTAGAACATTGGCAGTACATGTCGTGGAGTGCCAGGATCAAGGTCCAGCTTGCTCTTGAATCAGACAAGAATCCGACAGATCAATGGTTCGTAAAGAAGGGATATGAGGCTCGCGCGAAACCCGAACGATGCCTTCACCTCGCGAAAGAACTGTTCGAAATTGGAGAACGCTTTAAGGCGTTTGACGAGCACGCGGAAATCAGCGATAGGATTCGGCGTGAATGCATGGGCAGTAGATACCTCTCCTCAGCACCGCCCGTCGAGAAAGACTGCCCTATCAAGATGTCAACCTTGTGCGAGCTGTGTGTGGGCAAGAAGAATCGAGCCGGCATTATATTCGCGCGGGGTGAAAGTACTGTTTACGGTTGGCAAGATTCGAAACATTGGCCCAAAGTCGTTACATGGAACTCAGTTCGTGCTTTCGTTGATAAGTTCAAAGACTTCGACATTGGTGACCCTCGTAACTAACTACAAGTTTCTACAAGTTCTTACGAGTTTACATGTCCATGTAAAAAAGCCACTTTAAGCAATCTCATCCTCCGCAATACTTCACATGCGGTCACGTTTTGTTACGTCCCATGTTGAGGAATTGCAATGCAAACGAAAGAGAAGCTCTATCCGCTGGTTGATGCCGTCGAAATGGAAACCGGACGGCGCGTCGCTTACACAACCTGCTTCAAGTGGTTCAAGTTCGGTGCACAGGGTGTGCGATTGGAAACGGTCGTCTTGGGTGGCAGAAGGCTAACGACCTTATCTTCAGTCCGCAAGTTCATCGAAGCCACGACCGCTGCTGATCGTGCTACCCGACCGGAGGCACGCATATGATGCTGGCCTTCGATTGGCAGGACAACGGGTTCGCCGGTCAGTTTATCGCTTGTATGGCGCGACGGCTAAATTGCTCAATTCGGTCTGCCAGATGCGGAGCGGACGACATCGAGCAAGAGCTCGCCATTCAGCTCTGGCAACAGCGCGATCGATTCGACGAGAACCGTGGCTCGTGGGAAGCATTCGTCACGAACGTGGTGCGCACGTCGGCGATCAAGCTGATCCGACATGTCCGTGCGGCCAAACGCGACGATCGGCTGACTGTATCGCTCGCGTCGGATAGTCCAGTGCCATCCGTGAACCGATGTGTCGACCTGCGGATGGATCTGGCGACCGCGATCCGGCAGCTGTCTCAGCCGCAAAAGCGCTTTCTGGCTGCGATCGGCACTGGGCCTCGCGATGAGGTTCGTGCCGCGCTCGGTATATCTCGGCGGAAGTTCGACTCGCGCAAGAAATGCCTTGTGCGGACACTGCGTGCTATGGACATGGATGCGTATTGCTGCTGAGGAAGGGCTAATGGAACCGTCAGGCGTGGTAGGGCCAGTAGAGTACTTAACAGCGCTGTATGGTAAATGCACCAAGGGTGACATCGTCCTGGTTGGTCACTCGCGAAACTATGTGCATGGCCATTTCCCGGTTACAAGCATAAGCGAGGCAGCCGTTCATATTGAGCGGTTCCCACTAGACCTTTTCATAAAGGTCAATGTGATGGACCATTCGAAGACTATAGCTAGAAATAAGCATGGCATCGGCGGAATCGCGGAAGTCGATGCGATCATCGGCTTCCACTTGGATGTCGACGTTGGTGAAAAGAACAGCGAAAAGTACATCAGCCGAGAGCAAGTGCTAAGGATTCTCGACGAGATGCCGCTGCCAACCTCGCTAATCATTTTATCTGACGGCGAGGAGAAAGGATTTCATGTTTATTGGCTCCTTGAGGAGCCAATCTACATCACATCAGAAGAACAGCGTCAACGGATTGAAGCGATCGCTCGTAGATGGCGCGACGAGCTTGAACTCAGAATCAAGTTAGTCAATTCACAGTGCGGCCTAGATCACGGTGCCAATCTTGACCGCCTGCTTCGGCCGATCGGTTCAAAACGGAAGAGCGAGAACACTGTAGCAGCGTTCAGATGGAATCCAGAGCTTCGGTACAAACTCGAAGACTTTGAGCTGCCGCCTTTGCCGGGCAGTCCGGAACCTACCGACTGGAGTGGACCCGCAGGGGATAGCGTACGAGCTGAGGGCGAAAGCATCATCGAGCGATATCTTGATGCGACGGGTGTCAATACTGTCGAAGCAGTTCTATTCCAACAAGGTTACGACCGCTGGCATGGCAGCGATCGATTTCTCGTTCGACCAGGTTCTTCCAGCGGCTCTCCGAGCGGTGAAGTATTCACGCTGACAGATGGCCGGCGAGGTTTTACGGTCAAAAGTGGCTCTGCTCAGCCACTATCCAGCGTTAATCGCAAGGGTGGCACGGGCAATTGGTATTCGGTGTCGGCCCTGTGGGTGTCATTCAAATACGACGTTGATGCGAAGTCTCCAGTGAACAAGTCCTACTGGAGGCAAGCCGCTAAAGAGTGCCATGACTTCTTGAGGCCTCCTGATTTGCCAGGGATTACGAACATCAACGGTGGAGGTGAGATTGTGTCGCAGGTGACTAGTGCGCAGGCCCCACCGAAAGAATTGCTTCGTGAGAACTGGACCAAACGCGGATATCCACCGCCCATAAGCCTCAAAGAGTTCCTGGCCACAGACTACAAGGTCGACTTTCTAGTCGATAGCTGCGTGGTCCGCCACAACTCTCTGATCATTGCCGGAGCGTCGAAGGCGATGAAAACGACATTAAGTTTGCACCTAGCCTTGTCTCTTGCCTCGGGTGCACAGTTCCTCGGCAGGTTCAGGACAGTGCAGTCCAGAGTACTTTTTGCATCGGCCGAGAGCGGTGAGCGTGTACTCAAACGCAATCTACGCGGAATGGCTCGAGCAATGGGAATAGATCTCGACGAACTCCAAGACTCTGGTTTTCTTCATCTACAGTTCTGGGTGCCGCGCATTATGAATGCAGAAATGATGGATTACTTCGCCGAGTGTCTTGATGGCATCAACCCCGATGTAATGTTGGCCGATCCACTCTACCTAGCGATGAATGGAGAGACGCAAGCGAATCTATCAATGAGTGGCGAGCAGATCCACAAACTCACACAGATGTGCCTGGACCGTGGTGCTACGCCCATCATTGACGATCACGTGAAACGCTCCAGTCAGAACGCCAAAGAGTAC
The DNA here is from genome assembly GCF_056494185.1 of Rania fehmarnensis. Classification (NCBI taxonomy): domain Bacteria; kingdom Pseudomonadati; phylum Planctomycetota; class Planctomycetia; order Pirellulales; family Pirellulaceae; genus Rania; species Rania fehmarnensis. The sequence goes on along the minus strand of NZ_CM151398.1, from coordinate 4,391,558 downwards.
CAACCCCTTCAGCTCGAAGATGTATCTGGCGCAGGTAAGGCGGAGAGCTTTCGCCAGTGGATGCTCCTGAGCCGCCGGTCTAAGTTCCAGGACCTAGACGACTCGCTAACCCGCTACCACGATCTTTGGCTAACGATCGGTGGCTCTGCTGGCCACTCTGCCACATGGGGCTTGGATATGAGCGAGACATTCGACAAGTCGTACTCAGAGATTGAATACGAGTATTCAATTCGCCGCGGCTCAGAAATTCGGACCGAAGCCAAAAAGGTCAAGCAAACGGAGACTGAAAGCAAAGCCGAGATCAAAGCCAAAAACGAAGCCGATCGAATAGCACGCAAAGCCAAAGAGCTAATTGACAACGTCTATGCAGGAGATGCTGCCATGGCGCTGAGCCACAACGATATTGAAGCGAGGTTGCACATTAATCACAAAGAGGCTGCCAAAGTCATCGCAATGCTTGAGAGCGAGAAAAAAATCGAGCTTGTCGAGAAGGTAGTGCTCAAGGGTAACGGTCAGAAATATCCCGGGTACAAGCTGCCAGGAACACTAAATCTTTCAGTGGGAATCACCGGGAACAATTCCCAGTGTGTTCCCAGTGATCCCCAGTGAGAGCACACAGTGGGAACAAGTGCTTATATAGATAAGCACGTTCCCGTTCCCACTGAGTGTGTGTGCGAGGAGTGCAAATCGAAAATGCGTCACCTAGATCCCTGTCCCCAGTGCCCAGGCACCATGCGTAAGTACTGCACTCGAACCAAGGGCAAGCTACGAACTCGCTATCTGAAGTGCGACCAGTGCAAAGCCACTGACCAAGAGGTCTTCCGTGTCGATGACCAGGGCCGACCAGTATTTGTGGACTACCGTACCCCGCTGGGTACCAACGATGTTGGCGCTGATTAGCAAGCCGTTACCATCGCTATGTATGAATGCTCAAACACCAACATGGCTAACGCTAGAGTCGGCCGCCAAGTACTCGGACACTTCAGTGCATACCCTTCGTCGCTGGATCAAGCAGGGTTTGCTGCCGGCCAAGAAGCTCCCCAGTGGCACGTGGAGGATTCGGCGCGAGGACTTGGACGCGTTTATTGAAGGAGCGACATCATGAGTTTGCGAGGGCTGTTAATTCTGTTGGCCGGACTGATCGTGCTGCTGATAGTGGGAGTTTACTTTGAAGGTTGAAACCTGGCCGATTGAAAACGTTCGTCCATACGAGAACAACCCACGCATCAACGCCGAGGCTGTCGATGCGGTTGTTGCTTCCATCCGCGAATTCGGGTTCCAGCAGCCACTGGTTGTCGATCGCGACGGCGTGATCATCGTTGGGCACACTCGCCGGCTCGCAGCGCTGAAACTTGGGCTAACCGAAGTGCCAGTGGTGGTTGCTGACTTGGCACCGGAGAAGGCACGTGCTTATCGTATCGCAGACAACCAAACGGCCACGATCGCTGAATGGGATTACGATAAGCTGCCGCTGGAGATCTTCGCGCTACGGGATGAAGACTTCGACCTGTCGCTGCTAGGCTTCTCGGCCGACGAACTGGCTCGCATCCTCGGCGAAGAGGCTGAGGAAGGCGAGTGCGATCCCGACGATGTGCCAGCGCCACCGGACGAGGCTGTAACGCAACCCGGGGACTTGTGGATCTTAGGTCCTCACCGACTCTTGTGCGGCGATTCAAGCAAGCCTGCGGACGTCGATCGGCTGCTCGGTGGCGCAGTCATCCATCTCGTCAACAGTGATCCGCCGTACAACGTGAAGGTCGAGCCTCGCTCCAACAACGCCATCGCTGCCGGCCTGTCTTCGTTCACTGGTCCCAAGCATCACCAGAGCCTGGATCTAGCTCGGCACCCTTCCAAATCCAAACCAACCGGCAAGCTGCGTGCTAAAGACCGACCGCTGGCCAATGACTTCGTGACGGACGATGAATTCGATGTCTTGCTTGATGCATGGTTTGGCAACTTCGCGCGTGTGCTCGAGCCTGGACGTAGCTTCTACCTTTGGGGCGGCTATGCCAACTGCGCCAACTATCCGCCGTTTCTGAAAAAGCATGATTTGTACTTTAGCCAAGCCATCATCTGGGACAAGCTGCATCCGGTGCTAACGCGCAAAGACTTTATGGGCGCGCATGAGTGGTGCCAGCCACCAGATACGATGGTAGCCACGCCAACGGGCCTGGCAGCGATTTCTAAGCTAACTGACGGTGATCGAGTGGTTTCATACGACCCGAGCGCAGGGACGCTTAGAGAGGCCGCTATACGCACGACGTCGCGATACTACGATGGTCCGCTGTATCAAGTCCACTGCGCCGGCGAGTCCACATGGTGCACGCCTGAGCATCTGTGGACGGTGCGTGATACTGGTAGCGACGAGCCATATGTGTGTTCGACCCTAGACCTACTGCCTGAAGACATGGAACTACCTGTGCCCAGTGGTAGCTCGATTGTGTGGCGCTATCTTGATGACGTTAAGACGGAGCTATACGCCGGCCGCGTCTATTCGATGGAGGTGGCGCACGACCAGCACTACATCGCCGATGGCATTGTCACGCACAACTGCTTCTACGGCTGGAAACTCGGCGCTGGTCACAAGTTCTACGGGCCCAATAACGTGACCGATCTGTGGCATGTGAAGAAGATACCGCCACAGAAACTCGAACATTTAACGGGCAAGCCTGCAGAACTGGCTGTGCTCGCTATGCAGTACTCATCACTCAAAGGCGAGAATGTCTTGGACCTGTTCGGTGGCAGTGGCTCGACGTTGATAGGTGCTCAGCAAACCGGGCGCAACGCATTCTTGATGGAGATTGATACTCTCTATTGTGACGTGATTGTCGACCGTTACCAAAGGTTCTCAGGCAAGCCCGCTGTTCTTGAACGCACTGGTGATTCGCCAATACCGATGGGCAAGCGCGAGGAGGCTATGCGGTGACATCAGAACGCGCTGCCCTTACGAACATCCCATTCATGTCCGCTGGTCGCATTGCCATGCATCAACAGCACACAGAACTTAACACCTTGCAGTTCCGCCTTTTCCAGTGCCTGCTCCCAAGCCACCAGTTCGCGTTTAATCGCATTCCGCACTTCGGCAGCAATAGGTTGGCCATCAACCGACTGAAGCAACGTCCGAACGCACTGGAGGCCTTCATGCGGATCTTGCCATACAAGCGTCTCACCACGCAGGTCGTCGGCGAATCCAAACGAGCTTATTCGCCTTTCATCAAGCTCCATGGCCAACTCGTCGAGTTGCTTAAGGTACCGCGCCAGTGTATAGCCAGAGAGAAACGTATCGATGCTGCCAAGCTTGCGTTCGAAATACGGCATAACACGCACGTAGCGGATGGTGTCATACAAGTAAATCAGACTTCCCAGTCCAAAGTATATGAGCATGGCAGCACCAAATGCTGCGAGGTATGGTTGCAGGTTGAAGTAGATAGTGGCAGCCAACGTGATGGCGAAGAACGAAATGTAGAATGCCAGCACACGAACTGTCGCCCATTTGCAGCTTCGGACGACCTCATAGTACTTGGTGGGATAACCAGTCCTGGTCCAGTCCATCGCTCACCACCTAACCTCAATCCCAAGTTCCTCGGCCAATGCTTCGCCAGTCCACATCTGATGCGCTCCTGGGTTCTCCGTCCCTGGCATGCCACCAAACACACGCTCAAAGGCCTCTGGCGTCACTTCTGGCGCACTGAACTCCAGGTCGACGTAAAGAGGCTTGCAGATAACAAACACGCCACACGTTGCGGCACGGACCTTGTAGATCGCAGCCCAGCGCTTGTACCCAGCTTCGTCACCAAGTTCCTTGATCGCTGGGTGCTTTCGATGGCTAAGCTCGAGCGGCACTGGATCGTTACCAGCAACCATGCAGTTGTTAGGCAGTGCCAGTCCACGCTCACGATACCACCCAGCGCCAACCTCGTGCGACGGCATGCCGTCCATCGTGCGGAAGATCTGGCGTAGTTGGGCTTTTGAGTCTGTCATGGTTTGCTCCGGTGTTGAAATGGAATAAACACCATGAGCCATGGAAACTCGCGGACAGCAAGTCAATTTCGGAGAGAATCTTGGTTGGCCCTTGGAATGCACGAGCGATTCGGTCGACGTTTCTACCCGACCTACGCCCTCGAATACGTGTCGGCGCAAACAGTGGCCTCACGGAGCTGTTCCCGCAACTCTTCCAGCGGACCGATGTGACCATAGTGCAAGGGGAGCTGGTTCGTGGGTTCCGGTATCTGTGCTCGTCTATATCACGTTGATCGCAGTGGTACTATCCATTCCGACGGGCCCAGTACTTTCTCCGTGTATCCTGAGTTCTAACAATCTTCTGTATTGGCTAATTCGACAGTCTCTTATCGCAACTGTCATAGGTAGCCTAATCTGGCGGCTGTCTGGTAAGAGTGTGTTAGTTGGAGCTACTCTCGCGTTCGCTGTGGTCGTACTTTGGGGCCCCCTTCTTGCAATGTGGATTGAATCATTGTTGACTGTACCCCGATATAGGGTCGTATGGAGATGGATCGAACACCGTGGTTTGGGACATTTTTATCAAGCCACCTGGCTGACGGTTCAAAATTTTCCGTGGCGACGCTGACAGCGCATCTTTACTCGAGTGTATTTCGCTGACGACTGGGCAGAGATCCAAGAAGCGTGGAGAGAGGCACTTCGTCGTTACCAGGAAACGAACGCGGAACTCATTGAGCTGATGGAAGCTAATCCGTATTTCAAGACGATGCTGGCCAATGCGTTTGGTAATGGGTTCCTGCGGGGGAAGATGGCGGAGGCGCAATATCGCTGTTAAGCTACTCGCTTTGAGTAAGACGTCAAATGTGTGATCAATCAGCCATCAGGCAGTGGTAAGCAGTCAGTATGACGCAATGGGCCGTAAGTAGAACCTTGATAATTACTGGGAGTCCCCGATGCGCCGCTTGCCGTTTTCTATTCGAGAGTTATTGCTCTTCACAGCTGTCGTCGCGCTGGTACTAGCGCTTTTGTATGAACGGGCTCGATACGGAGCCGCCAGAGTGCAGCTCGACGACTTTCTTCAGCCTCCGCACGTTTGGGTTTGGGCACCTGCAACGCTCCATGACAGGGTCCCGATCGGCGGTGCAGTCGGGGTTGCCGCTGAATTTTATCATTCGGATAAACTACGGTTCAGCCAGCCGATTACGGGTAAGGTCTCGATGATTGATTCTGCCACAATGAAGACAATCGCTGAGTTCTCAAATGTGCCGACGGTTGGGGTGCCTGGACGAAGATCGTGTGTAGCGAATTTTAATAGCAAGCTATATGGAAAAGACCTACTGCCCGGAGTCTACATATTTCTCGTGGTTATGTTCGACGGTGATAAGGAAATCTGTCGGGGTTCTACGTCCATGGAGTTCTACAAGAGGCAAGTGCCGTGATGGTACCGGCGTTTGTCGCGTCCCGGAACAAAGAAACGCCCCAGCAAATGCCGAGGCGTCGGTGCTCATGAACAGGGAACGAAGTTTGCTTGCGAACTAAGCGTCAATTAAAAGCCGGAGGGACCATGCATCGCAACTACTTCAGTTCTTTGTTTATTGCGTCCAACGTGTGGATGCTCGTCGCCCTCATATTGTTTGTGGGCAAAAAGTTTGAGCGAAGTGAACCGACCATGTATTCATTCATCGGCGTTGGTGGTTACTTCTACCCAAGCAGTTACGATGCGCTGGTCTACGGAAGCTTGGTAGTTGCGATTGCGTTTCTAGTGGCAGCGATCTTGGCGATGCGTAAAGAACGCGGTGACTAACAAAAAAACGCCCCAGCCAGAGCCAGGGCGCGTTGAACCAGCCAGCCGGCTACCGCTTCGCAAACCGTCCGCGCTCCGTCTTAACGAACCTAGATTCATCACCCTTGGTTGTAATCTCGCGTAGGATGGCCGAGTACAGCGTAGCGTGAGGCGTCTTGCCACCGGGGCTGGTCCAGAGCTGCTTGCTGGCCATGGCTTCGATCAGCTCTTTGCAGTTCAGCGGACCACCGGTTTCCAACACCCTGACTGCAGCGTCGATCGCCGAGAGCTTGCCAACCACCCGCGCGGTAGTGGCCGGCTGTTCAGGATTGCGTTTTGATTTCGTTGGAGCGGCTGGCTTGCACTTGTCCTTCATAGCTGGCGCTGGTTCTGTCGTCGGAGCCTCGGCCTTCGTCTTGCGTTTCTTGGCCCCAGGTTTCGCGTCTGTCGCGTTCTCTGCTACGGGGGCGGCTGGTTGCGCGAGAGTCCAGATACTCTGCGGAAGAGTGGAGCGCTCTGTTCGAGATGGGAGGCATCCTTCAAACGCTCGGCGTCACTATGGTCCGGTTCGGTTCAGAGGCGACCGCGAATCAAGAGCAGCTACTGCAAGCCATGAATGTGTTCCGCCGCGCTGTTGAGGTAATTCCCCAGCTAGAGCACGAGCAAAACGCCGAAATGATTGCGAAAGCAGCTTACTGTGGTCGATCGCTTTCCAGGATACTCGCAATTGAAGATATGGCCGACTATTTCGAGCAGACAATTGAAAGAATAGCCGCGACCGGGGCTTATGGCGAAGTGCTCTTGAGGCAAGAGGAAGCGAATGCCGATAGTATCCTTAATATGCTTAATGCAAACGATGCAAGTGCAGATGATGCACCTGAAACACTTGAAGGAGACGACCTTGAGGAATATGTGCAGAGGTTCACGGAGCATGTAATGGAGTCAACGGGTTGGCCATCTGACCGGCGTGTTTTCGTGGAGGATGACATTCGAAAGATGATTCGATTTGAAAAAGAAAAGGCTCGTTTTTGTCGCCACCTTTTGCCCCTACAGGACCTTCAACACACGATGCACCACGCGACCGTATATGCCAAACCAACAGACTACGTTATTGGTTGTAACCTACTGAATGTGAAAACCCAGTTTGGTGTTACGGACATAACAGTCGCACTCAACGCTATGAAAGTGACCTTTTGTGATAAGTGTATGCATCGATCCCCTAAAATGATGGATGTGAGTTAGCATCTTTGCTGACGGCGGAAAGGACAATCTATTGGTTTTCGGTCACTGCACCGCGCGTTGCATTTGGCCAGCTCCTCGGTGTAGTGCTCGCCGATCCACTGGTCGTTGGCGAACTCCTCCAGCAAGCGGGCTAAGCCTAGTTTGTCGGTGCCGTGGTGGTGGGCGGTGAAGGGCATGGGTGTGCTAATACCTAGAAGCTCCGCACGACAAGGCGGCGTTCAAGAGGTTGAAGTCCGCGAACAGGTTGTGTTGCGTTCGAGGCCAACTGTGCGATTACGTGCGAATTGAGGCTTGCTGTTTCTTTCATGACGATCCAGCTCACATTTTCAGAGTAAGGATAAGAGGTGAGCGACCCTTCGTAGTGAAACCAATCGGTCGCGTTTAGAGTTCCTTCATCACTGCGCGGCATTAGAGATAACGGATTGATCGTCGCGCATTCCTCCGACATTGCTGATTCAATCAATTTCGCCGCGGCGCGATTTGCGAGAGAGTCTTTAGCGGCCGTGGTCGACTTGGTAAACAAAACTCCAACAGCAACGAGTGGAGACAATACCAAGCTACCTTTTGGTGCATGAACGAAGTGCAGTTCCATATCTCGGTGGTCGTCATGCCCAATCGCGTGTTCGGACCCACTATGCAGATGAATCTTTTTCAGTTCGTACTCATTCCCTCGAAATACAATAACTGCCGAGCCTTTTTTGACAATAAAGTTTGCTTCACCACCATGGCCTTCAAAGCACCCCCACACTTCTGTGTCGCCAGCGTACTTCAGCTCAAACAGCTTTTGTGGTTGAGATAGTATCAGTGCCGTTTCTAGATCAAGTTGAATAGGTGACTGTGATGACATGTTGACCTTTCTTTCGGAGTACCACCACTTCGGCTACAATCGCCGTCATCATGAAAAATGCACTTTGCCTGATTCTATCCCTACTCCTAATCCTTCCGCCACTGCCCGCCCACGCCTGGTCAGAAGGCGGCCACCACCTGATAGCCGTCATGGCGTTCAGGAAGCTGCCGAAGGAACAGCAGGCCGAGCTAATCCGCATCCTGAAGGCTCATCCACGCTTCGCCGAGGACTTCCGCTTACCCAGCAAAGTTCGCAACGCCGACGAATGGCTGATCGGTCGCGCTGGTTACTGGCCGGACGTTGCTCGCAGCCAGCCAGAGTTCAACAGGCCGAACTGGCACTATCAGCTCGGTTCGTGTTTGAACATCGGTTCTGTCAGCCCACCAGCGTTCCCTGGGCCGCTACCTTCCGATGCCACGATGGACACCAAGGAGCTGCACATCGCACAGGCGCTGGAACTGGCGACGAAAGTCCTCCACGACAAGACCAAGCCCGATTCCGAACGTGCCATCGCCCTGTGCTGGGTCGCGATCTAGTTGCCGACGCACATCAGCCATGTCATGCTGGTTCGTTGTACGTGGAAGGCGTCTTTCCAGAAGGCGATCGAGGCGCAAACGAGATTAAGACTCACCAAAGCAAGAACCTGCACGCGCTTTGGGATGGATTGCTTGGTCCGAAGTGGGATGAAGGCGACTTGGAGCGACGCGCTAGAGAGATGCCGAAGGTTGAACTTGCTGCTGGTGGGATTGACCAATGGCTGACCGAGAGCCGAGCGCTGCAGTGCGCGACGTTTACGCTCCTGACGTCATGGAGCCGGTCTCAGTGGCCAGTAGAGGCAATACGGAAGTGCCGCTGGTGACGCTGTCGGAGGAGTATCTGAAAGCGGCTGGTTCCGTAGCACAGCAGCGAGCGGCTGAGGCGGCGGGCAGGTTGGCGCACGAGTGGGGGAAACTATAAATGTGGTTAGGTAGTATTCTTCGTAAGCTCTACTTCAAACCCAAGTACTACAACATTCTGGGAATAGTCTTTGTTTTGTGGGGACTGGTGACCGTCGCGCTGTGTACGAGCGAGATAGGTCTCTGGTACAAACAATTTGCAACAGCAATATGGCTTATAATTCCGCCAATTGTTGAGTTTGCCGAGTTCCATATCGTAAGAGCCTCGGTTCGAGGAGAGATAACTGGGGAGACCATCCTGCAGGACCTCAAAGACAGCCAGGAAAAAGCTCGCTACGTTTGGGCTGGGTTTGCTGCCGTGCTTGTTGGGATGTACTTAAAATAGTGACCAACCTAGTCGCACACCTCCCCGACACTCTCCTATCAAAGGAGTGTCACCATGCGACGGAAGCCACCAGAATTCAGATTCGAGGAAGAAGCTGCAGCCGAGCGAGCCAAACTGATCGTCGGCCAGGAAGTGCCAATCTCAATGCGCTACTGCCTCGGACCGCGACCCGTCTTACTAGCCATCGACGGCGACTTCGCTCTGCTACAATTTCCCAACGGCGCAGTCCTAGGGCACGAGTGCCGCTGCGGGATCTGGTGGATGATAGTGGGTATTGGAAGCGGTGACGTCTAGTCGTCATGTAAAGTGAAATCATGAACGGTATTGAATGCCCACGCTGCGGCACTCCAACTGTTTACTTTCAGCGCGAAGATCCTCCTGGTTTAAAGGTCTTCAAGTGCACGACATGCCAGGAGGTCAAGCGTTCGTGCCCGCATTGTGGTCATCAAGGTTGGCTGGAACACTATATTCGTCCGGGTAACGAGGGAAGCATTTACGTCTGCGACGAATGCATTGACGTCCGCGATTCCACTTGGCAGCGGCTTGTGCCTCATGACGGTGTCGTATCGCTAAAAGACTTCTGGGGCGAAGATTCGGTCCACGTTATTGACTACGAAATCAGAGCCGACGATTAGACTTCGACAACGACTTCGCTCTGCTACAATTTCCGAATGGCGCAGTCTTGGATAACGTGCCGTTGCGGGATTTGGTGGATGATAGTGGGTATTGGAAGCGGTGAGGGCCGACTAATAAAGGGGCAACCCGGCAACTAGCCCGACGTTGCCATGCTCAATACGATTAGGTCGGTGAGCGAGGACTACCATAATTTAACTCCACAGGTGCAGACGTGGACAAGCTCGAACGCGAATTGAAGCGATGGACTAAGACACGAAAGGTTGGTCGAACCAAGTTCGTGTGGCTATATGGCGTGGTGATATGGGGTATCACTTCAGCCTTCCTCTGGTCGGCTGTTATGTCGCAGGTTTCGACTTGGGACTGGTGGTCGATCTATCTCTACAAAGCCTTGATCGGCTTCCCAATTGGCGGGTTTGTGTTTGCAACGATTGTCTGGAAGGCGATGGAAAGAAAGTACCAAGAGTATCTCCATCGCACACCCGCTTCACCGATCTGTGGAGACGAAGGGGCGGCAGAGATTAGCGACAATCCCTACGCACCTCCCATCAGTGGGCAACTGTCATCGCGCTCCCTATCAAAGCGAGAAAGCTAAATCATTCGTCTAAATCAGGCTGGATTTAAAGCCGCCAATTACATCGCGAGCGACGTGAAGTAAGGTCATGAAATTCGGTGGCTACTGCTGGAACGTGATGGAGCAGTAAGCATGTCGGCTCGGTTACGAAGTGGTCCTTAAGCGAATCCACAAAATGCTGAGCAATCGTTACAAAACCAATCCCGTTGAGGCCTTGCGAGACGTTTGCATGGTTCTGGTATTAACAGGTCTGACGCTCTACGCGGTCGGTTTCGCAAGCGGAACGGCTTGGTGCTTTAAAGCCGCTGCCTGGTCATTTCTAGTCGCCTTTGTGCTTGCTTGTGCCCCAATTACCATGGTGGCCGTCATTACATTGTACGATCGACTATTTGGCAAACCTGATCGGTAGGCCTGTCCATACTCGACCGCCCCACCCTAATCCAAAGCATCGATGCCGGTGAGAAGTTTTCGTTCCTGTGCTCCTACGGACATGCTGTAACGGTGCCCGTCACCAAGACCTGCTTCAGCCAATGGTATCCAGCACCATTCACCGTCGACGGCGTCTTGTACCCCACAGCCGAGCACTGGATGATGGCTGGCAAAGCACGCCTATTCAAGGACGAGGACGCACTAGAACGCATCCTGGTTGCTCCTGCCCCAAGAGCGCCAAAGCTATCGGTCGCGAGGTTCGTGGCTTCGATGACAAAGTGTGGAAGGCGAACTGCCGGCGAATCGTCACCGATGGCAACGTGCATAAGTTCAGCCAGAACGAGGAACTGCGGAACTTCCTTTTGTCGACCGGCGATGCCGTTCTTGTCGAAGCAGCACCGCGCGACCAGATCTGGGGTATTGGACTTGGTGCGGATAATCCTCGCGCTCAGGACCCTAGCCAATGGCGCGGGCAGATTCTGCTTGGGTTTGCGCTGATGGATGTGCGGGAGGCGATGCGTGTATCCGTTTGAGCCACCGACAACTCAAAGCCAGCAATCGCCGATCACAGAGACGGCAGGGCGAATTCGCCAGCGACGGGCTGACGAGGCGGCTCTCAAGGAAGTTGAAACCATTGGACTAGTCGTTTAGCTGGCGATTGGGGCGATGGTGGCGGCGATGCTTTCTGGTCGGATATAATCTCGTGCGCATTTTCCTATATGCCACTTCTGAACGAGGCCGCCCATGTCTGCTGATCGTAATCTGCTGTTTGGTATCCTCGCGCTCCAGCTAAACTTTGTTACCCGCGACCAGCTTGTTGAAGGCATGAACAAGTGGGTGCTGGATAAGACGAAGACGCTGGGTGAGCTGTTCGTTGCCAACGGCGCGATGAATGATGACCAGTTCAAGCTGCTAGATGCGCTTGTTGACAAGCATGTGGAGAAGCGTGGCGGGAACATCGAACAGAGTTTGCGGCAGCTCAGTTCTGTTGATCCGCACGCCCTCAGGGAAATCAAGGCGATCGATGATTCCGGCCTGCAGGAAACTATTGGTTTTGTAAGCCTAAGCACCATTGACCCGCATTGGACTGAGCCAAGCGGGTCGTTAGTCAATCAATACACTTCACGCTTTCGCATAATTCGGCCTCACGCCAAAGGCGGGCTTGGCGAAGTATATCTGGCTCATGACACAGAGCTTTCACGTGAAGTTGCATTAAAGGAAATTCAGGGACGTTTCGCAAATAATCCTGATACGAGAGATCGATTCTTGCGCGAAGCCGAGATCACAGGGCGGCTCGAACATCCGGGAATCGTTCCCGTCTACGGACTCGGTGTCTACGATGATGGGCGTCCATTCTACGCTATGAAGTTCGTGCGGGGAGATAGCTTAAAAGATGCGGTCGAGAGATTCCATGCGGATCCTAGAACACTGGTAGTCAAGTCTCTAATGATGGGCGATGTGGGAATTAGGTTTCGCGAAATGCTTAGACGCTTTATCGACGTTTGTAATGCGGTCCACTATGCCCATTCTCGAGGTATCTTGCACCGAGATTTAAAGCCAGGGAATGTCATGATCGGCGAGTATGGCGAAACGCTAGTCGTCGACTGGGGCCTAGCTAAGGTACTAGGAGAGCGGGGCGTTGAGGGATCAGATAGATCACTGCTCCATCCGCGCCAGTCAACAGAAAGTTCTGAAACGATTGACGGCAGCGCAATAGGCACACCTGCTTACATGAGCCCCGAGCAGGCTGCTGGCAGGATTAGCGAGCTTGGTATAACGAGTGATGTTTTTAGTTTAGGAGCAACTTTATACAGCATACTGACAGGGAAAGCTCCCAAACCGACGAACAGTGCTTCGCCTCTACATCTTGGCAATCCGCAAAGCCTTGAGTCTTTGCCCGTCCAGATCAGGTCAGCGTTGCCCAGAGCATTGACGTCAGTATGTTCGAAGGCGATGAATCACGATCCCGAGGATCGCTATCAGACATGCTTGGCACTTGCACAGGATGTCGAGAGATTTCTCGGCGGAGAGCCTGTCATCGCTCATGAGGAATCTTTTCCTGAGCGATTGAAACGCTGGACCCGAAAGAACTACGTTGGTATCGCAATACTGGCAGCAGGATTGATCGCCGCCGGGACCGTCTCAGGATTATTCGGACTAGTGGTGCAATCAAAGAACAGTCAATTGACTAAAGCGCTCGTCGACGCAAATGCCGCAAAGGTGGCGGCAGAGTCAAGCCAGGCAACCCTTCGCACCGAGTTGGAAAGATCGGCTAAACAGTTGTACACTCGGCAAATCCGAGAAGCACAAAGCCGATGGACAGAAGGGAATGCGAGCCAAGCAATCAGATCACTTGAATCAACTGCGACTCAATTTCGCGGATGGGAGTATACTTACCTCCAAACACTTTTTTACGAATCGAATGTTCCGCTTAACGAGCAATTTATAAGCTCAAGTGAATTGTGTTGGAGTCCTGATGGACGCAAGCTTGCGGCGTTCACGGTAAATGGTCTTACCGTCTGGGATTCAGTCACGCTATTCGAAGCCCCCATCGTAATCTCTGAAGCGATAAGTTCTGACTACATGACTTGGAGTCCAGATAGCACTCGTATTGCCTACATCGACAAGTCGAACTGTATTGATGTTTGGGATGTTAAAAGTAGGATTCTGATAATGCATGTAGGGGAGGATGCATTAGGACCAATTGCCTGGAGTCCAGATGGCAAATGCCTTGCACACACTGACGAGTTGAATCGCTTGAGAGTGTGGGACATACCGACTAGCAACGAAACACATAGATTCGAAGGACATCGTTCAATAATTCTTTGCATCGCTTGGAGTCCTGACAGCACTAGACTTGCTACGGCCAGTGACGATACCACGATGAGGGTATGGAGTGTGAGGTCCAATCAACAAGGAACAATTGTCAGTGAACACGATAATGCGGTAAACGAGGTGGCTTGGTGCCCCGATGGGAAGAAGATTGCTTCGGTCTCGGACGACAAGAAACTTCGGTTCTGGGATGCTCGGACAGGGGAGTCGGCTGGAGAGTCTTGCTGGGTTGATGCAACAGCCGTGTCGTTTTGTCCAGATGGCGAAAGAGTCGTTACAGCAGGGCGCGATGGAGTAATTAGAATCTGGAACTCCAATAATGGGCAGGAATACGTTTCACTCCGTGGGCACTCTGGCTTGATACAGCAAGTGGCATGGAATCCCAATGGCGATCTTATCGCTTCGGGAGGATCGGATGGCAGTGTCAGACTTTGGAAGGACTCAGGCCGAGGCGAGATGATGGTTTCGTTAGAGAGTCCATCGTGGGTACACGATGTATGCTGGTCTAAGGATAGCGATCGACTTGTTGTTACTAATTTGTCCGGAACAGCTAAGGTGTGGGATGTGCGCGACGGGCGAGTTGTTTCTACGTACCCTACCCCGGATTACAACGCATCTTGTGTGGAATGGAACCCACGCGATGACACCATAGCGTTATCAGGTAAAGATGGCATCATTAAGATCTGGAGTTGTGGCACCGGTCAAACGCTGAGAGAGTTGACTGGTCATGGCCAATGGGTAAATCAATTGTCCTGGTGCTCGGATGGCCATCGGCTAGCTTCGATCGCCGACGACAATCAGGTGTGTATATGGGAAGTTTTGCAAGGCAGAATGCTTCTAGCAAAGCCAATCGATGGAAACAAGATTTTGGGGTGGAGCCCGGACGGCAAACGCCTCGCATTTGTGGAAGGAAAATCAGACATTATTATCGCTGATCCGGACAGCCTCGGGACCATAGCCAGGATTGATGGACTATCGACCAAGATTACTTCGCTCAATTGGAGTCCTAATTCACAAAGCCTGTTAGTCGGTTTGAGTGGTGGAACAATGGAAATTCGTGACTCCAGTTCCAAAGCGTCGCCCGTCAAGCTCGTGGGACATTGGGGGTGGGCACGAGGAAGCTGGAGCCCAGATGGAAGTCGCATTGTGTCCCATGGCGAGGACGACACCATTCGAATTTGGGAAAGCGAAAGTGGTCAAGAGCTAATTAAATTGGAGATAGAACGAGTGGGGCACGCGAAGTGGAGCCCTAATGGAAAACACATTGCAATCTACGGGCAGGATCTATATGTAGTTACAGCAGAAGTCGGTAAAGGACTCGAAGAAGTTGGGCAAGCCGCGTGGATTCGCAATAAGATTGCTGGCTGGCTAATAGTAGAGCCCTCCTACCACAAAGCTAAAGCAGATCGAGCAGAGGCTGAAGGCCTGTGGTTTTCTGCTGCTTACCACGTGAGAAAGCTTTTGGACTATGATCCCGATAATCCGGAGTTCCAGACGAGGTTAGTAAAGGTTGAAGAAAGGATGAACGAGAAGAACTAAGCACTTCACCGGAAGTACGTACCCCCAAACGTGTGCAACGCTCACCTCGCGCCTCTGTTAACCCGCCCCCAGCTTTCTTCCCGTTCGAAAACTTTGACCTGCCGATGCTCGCGAAAATTCACTGGCTGTCAAAAGAAGATGGTGGACGTTCCAAGCCACCGAGCGGATTCGGTCTAAGGCCGTACAGCACGGTCGTGCGATTTGATGGTGATCCTTGGCCAGTCAACATCGGCTGGTCTTTGGTCGTCGACAAGCTCAGCAGCGAATCCGCGTCGGAATGGCTGGCGGACGTTTGGTTCCTTGCCGACGAAGCGCCGCAGGAAGTGCTCTTACCAGGCAACCGGTTCCGCTTGTTCGGGGGCAAGCAGTGTGTGGCAACGGGCGTGCTGATGGCCTCGCGCCCCTGTTAACCCGCCACCAACTTTCTTCCCGTTCGGAAAAAACAACCCGCCAGTTACCACCCAGCACAAGTTTTGACCCAACCGCCCGCCCTCACTCGGCTTCGCATTCTCCGCTACCTGCGATATTCCCTGGCAAAAACGCCATCTATCTCGCCAGTTTTCGAAGAGGGTCTGGTTCGGGGAGCTTTCGTCAAAGTTCTAACTTTGGCGACCAAAAGACTTAACGCCCGGCGTCGAGAGATCGACCGCCGGGCGTTTTTCGTTTCTACCCACTTATTCGCGGGATTCCAACGCTTTTCGGGTCCCGCCGGCCCAAACCGCCGCGCTCTCTGTTTGCAGAGAGATTTCCGTCTCTCGAACGCAACCTTCAAGGTTGCACCCGCCGGTGCAAAAATCGGTCCCGAACTCTCTGACTCTCTCTTTTCGGGGGGCTCCAGAGTTAACACAGAGTTCTCGTTCGGAGACCGGGCGAGAACGGATTCGAACTTGTTGGCTACAATTTGCTCGAACCGATGAAGCGGACTGTCTAAGCGTTCTTTTACCGATGGGGATCGCCATAGACTCTTTCAAAGCTGGCCGGCTGAACCATCGAAAAACCGAAGCCGATATCGCGATAAGCATCAGTGTGGGAGGTTCTCGGGAGCGAACATCCACATGACTTATGCTGTCTTTTCGATCACTAAAACAGAATGCAATCATCTACAAAGGAGTTAGAGCATTGCCGGACATGATCCAAACCAAGACGGTCAAGCCCATACTTGACCAAGCGAATAACTCTTCCGTTCAAGTACTTGCGAAGGATACCGCGACATTCACGATGGAGGGTATAGCGTATTCTTCAGCTTGTGAGGCTTTGCTTCATTTATCGCCACGCCCATCGCTTGTCTTTCAGGCAAAAGTGCCTGATGGCAAAGTATCGATTCCACAGATGCTTGGAATGATAGAACCACCGAAAGACTTCTGCTTCCGGGGAAAAGAAATCGCCGGTTTTCATGGTGGTTACGTTGGGGATTGCTTCGTATGGATTCCCGAGAGCGAACCTGTGATTTCCCTGGGAGATGACCAAACGATGATGTCACGCATCGTCTTTCATTTATTCAATCACCACGAATTCATGTCGCTGACGGAAGGGTTATCGGAAACAAGAGGCAGATCTTCGGTAGCGATTCATCAGACCAGTCTGAAATCAGAAATCTTCCGCATTGTTATCAATTCGCTTTTTGAAACAAGCGACAACGCGAGAGGTATCCGAAGCGAGGGCGGTTGCAAATGCACACATGCTGCCGAGATTTGCAAACAAGACGGCAGTCTGATTAGCGGTGCAGAAGCAAGCAATCTCCTTGCGACGCTGAAGGATTTCTTCTCCTTTGCGAATGGAATTCGCTTGGCTCCAGTATGCGCTACTGGATTCGATGCAGCGCAGAATGAGGTCTGGAGTTGTTGGAATTCACCAATCAGTTGCGACCCACCGTTAGAAACATGGTTTGACCGAAATCATCCTGTTCAACTGCAGTCTCTTTTTCCAGATTTTGTGAAAACTCTATCGAGCGAAGTATGGGGTCGTCCGCTTCACGAAGCCATCTACTGGTACGTACGTTCGTGCAACTCGCATTCTGGCATCGACGCTAACATTATCTTGATTCAAGCCGCCTTGGAGTTACTTGCATACACACACATCGTCAACGACAAGCAACTGTTGACGCAAAAGGGTTTAAGGATCTCTGGGCATCTGATAAGATTAGGTTGCTACTGGGATCTCTTGGGATACCTTGTAGTATTCCTGCAAACTGCAAGTCAATTTATGGCTTGATTCAATCAAATAGCTCCGTGAAATGGACAAATCTGCCACACGCCTTTAGCGATATTCGCAATTCACTCGTTCATCCTGACGTCAAGAATCGAGATGTTTACTCTCAGGCTTATCTTGATGCTTGGAAAGCTGGTTTATGGATGGTCGAAATGGTGATCCTAAGGGTTTGCGGATACCGCGACACGTACAGCAATCGCCTTACAACTCGCTACGTTGGGACTGTCGAATCAGTACCATGGATGCAGATGACGCCATAAGGGCAACACGAGTCGGGCACGAGGATGCAACTACAAAGTCACGCAAAAGGTCGCATAACTTGGTTAGAACAAAGGGCAATGAAGAAAAGCATTCCAATTCCAGAAAGCATGAAAAGCACACCGGACACGCTTGCTTTTCATTTGCAGCACCCTGATGTGGACGCCATCACCTATACTCAAAAACGAAGGCGTGATTGGGGTAAGCAAGCGGCTAGCAAACGACGCATCTACTTGGATACTAAGTACTGGATCTACGTTCGGGATGTCTATTTGGGTAGGGAACAAAAACCAATTCACGTCCAGATCGCCAGTGAGTTGCGAAGGCTCCGAGAGTGCGGATCAACGATTTGCCCAATTAGCTATCCAGTCTTCGCTGAACTGCTGTATCAGACTGACAAAGCTACTCGCGGAGCTACCGCGAAGATGATTGACGAACTCAGCGGTGGCTTTGCAATCCAACCGCCCGACCCATTGTTTGGTTGCGAGTTTGTGTACTTTTATCATCGCATAATTCATCCACACGTTGAACTTATCCCAATCGAGCAGATGGTCTGGACACGCGTGGGCTTCGTTCTCGGCGATACATTTATTTCCTTAGACGACAATTCAGTAGACCCTCTTGTTGCAAATGCAATTCAGAAGGCAATGGACGATGTGTTGTGGTCATGTTCATTCGAAGACATGGTCGAAGTCATGCCTCTAAGTGACGGAACAGATCAGCGTGTAAACCATGACCTAGCAAGCAAACTCACAAGCGGTAAGTTTGAGCACCAAAAAGCGAAAGATCAGTTTCATTCCCTTTTTTTAGACGAAGTCGACGGGGTCCTAGAGTCACATCACTTAGCCATTGGCGAATATCTTCAGCAACAAGCAGTTCTCGAAGGCAAGTCAGTTGAAGGCACTAGTAAGCCTGAACTTTGTTTCGCCGGAAAAATGGTGAGTAGGATGATTCGTGAAGCATTTCGAAACAAGCGAATTACAACTGAAATGCCAAGCGTTAGCATACCTGCGGCACTACATGCTCTTGTAAGACTGGATCGAACCCGAAACTACAAGAAAGGAGATTTTGAAGACTTTCGCCATGCAACTTCCGCGATTGGCTATTGCGACATGTTTCTGACCGAGGCTAGCTTGCGGCACTTAGTATACGACAGCAATTTTGGATGCGAGTCCAACTATCAATGCGTGGTACTTTCTGACTGTCAGCAGATTTACGAATCGCTTTCAAGATTGTTGTGATTCTGCATTTGCAGTTCGAATTTCTGGCTGAGTGCTTCGGTATTCAGGCTTTGTGGGCAGCAAGCAAGGAATTCGATCGTCTCTTTCGCACCCTACTCCGTCATTTCGAACCTGCACCGGGTATTCCTACAGATAGACGCGGCTGTTGTGGCTGCGAATGTCTGTCTTCGAGCCGCCAATTATAGCGGCGTTGAGCATGGAGGTGCGAGTTGCTCTCGTCTGTTCCCCCTTCTTCACTGTCCGCGACGGCTCGGCGATCGGAAATCGCTGCGATTCTGGCGGCCGGCATCGTTCGGATGAAATCGCGTATGGCGATCCTGGATTCAGAAATCGACGACGATCCAGCGGAATTGCCAGCAGCTTGCCTTGAGGTTTCTTCGGAAAGCGTGCTCTCTGTGACCAACGTGGTTAACGACCAGTGAGTCCGTATTCCAGGGAGTAATCAATGCAAATCGACATCGACAAAGAGGTCGCTCTGCTCCAACGCATGACGGTTGGGCAGCTGCGAGAGAAATTCGAAGAGACGTGGGGCGAGCCGACCAACACTCGCAACAAACAGTGGCTCGTCAAACGTATCGCTTGGAAGATGCAAGCCAATATCGAAGGCGACATCTCACAGCGGGCCAGGCGTCGCGCTGCGGAACTCGCACGCAGTACTGACATCCGCACGACCGCTCCCAAGGCCGTAAAGCCATTGAGGAGGCCAGCGGGCGACACGGTGACGGGCTTCGTTCAACCAGAGGAAGACAATCGTCTCCCGCCGCCAAAATCGGTACTCGAACGGGTCTACAAGGGAGAGAAGATTCTTGTGCTCGTTCTGGAGAACGGCTTTGAATACGAAGGCGCGATCTATAAGACGCTCAGCGCCGTTGCCAAGAAGATCACGGGCCAACACTGCAACGGGTATCACTTTTTCAATCTAAACAAGAAGGGAGGCAAGTGATGAGCAAGCAAGCCAACAACCGTCAACTGAACTGTGCAATCTACACTCGCAAGTCAACAGACGAGGGCCTCGACAAGGAGTTCAATTCGCTCGACGCCCAGCGTGAATGCGCCGAAGCGTATATCAAGAGCCAGACGCAAGAGGGATGGCATTGTGTGCCCGATCGATACGACGATGGTGGATTCACCGGTGGCAACATGGATCGCCCAGCGCTGAGGCAACTTCTGGCGGACATTGAAGCCGGCAAGGTGAATTGCGTGGTGGTCTACAAGGTCGACCGACTAAGTCGTTCGTTGATGGACTTCGCTCGGATGCTTGAAGTCTTCGAACGCAACCAAGTTGCCTTCGTCAGCGTGACACAGCAATTCAACACAACCAACTCGATGGGCCGGTTGATGCTTAACGTGCTGCTCTCGTTTGCACAATTTGAACGTGAGCTGATCTCGGAACGAACCCGTGACAAGATCGCGGCAGCGCGACGTAAAGGCAAATGGTCGGGTGGCATGCCACTGCTCGGATACGATATCGACGGCCAAGGCGGCAAACTAAAAATCAACGAGATTGAAGCCAACAAGGTGCGAGCCATCTACGATCTTTACCTCGATAAGCAATCGATCATGGCGACGATCGCCGAGTTGGACCAACGCGGCTGGACAACAAGACATGGAAAACGCGGAAGGGAACACAGCGAGGCGGCTCGCAGTTCACTAAAGCAACGCTATTCCGCCTGCTCACCAATGTGACCTACATCGGTAAGCTTGGCTACAAGGATGAAATCAACGAAGGTGAGCAGGACGCGATTATCGACGCGGACGTTTGGCAGAAGGTGCAATCGCTTCTTCGGCGAAACGGTCGCACTGGCGGTGTCGAAGCGAGAAACAAATTCGGTGCGCTACTCAAAGGAATCATTCGATGCGCTTGTTGCGACTGTTCAATGACGCCGACGCATACGACCAAGAATGGCACCAAACGCTACCGTTACTACGTCTGCATGAAGGCTCAGAAGCGAGGTTGGAAAAATTGCAAATCGAAGTCGGTACCGGCCGCCGAGCTCGAGAAGTTCGTGGTCGACAAGATACGCCACGTTGGCCACGACGCGGCGATGGTCGACGAAGTCGTAGAACAAGCCAAGATTCAATTTGAACGCGAACTAGGCGTACTTGTGGCCGAACGGGATGGGCTTGTGAAGGAGTTGGAGTATTGGAATGAAGCAATCCGAATTGCAGCTCCAACAATCAAGCCCGGTGATCGATGGCGATTTGCGTTTGAGCGAAGACCCTTCGTCTGGCAATCGCATCGTGGCACCGGTCGATCCACACACATCCGAACTGATGATTGAGCATATGATCCAGTCACTAACTTTTGAGCAATTAATCCATGGGCCAAATGACCAATTTGTAAAACTTCGATCCGAACACGCAAACGGCGTCAATTGCGATGTCTATGAACAGAAATCGGCAAGCGTGGCAGGTGGTCCCGGATCACTGCAACGCATATGGTTGGACCCAAGAAACGGTCTTCCTTTAAGAATGGATCTGTACCTTGTGAAGGGTAGTGACGAACCTCAACTCGCACTGACGCTTGGTGAAATACGAGCCAACGAAGAGGCTCCGGAGGATTTGTTCCCGTTGGAGCGCAATCCGGCTCTGCTTCCCCAAGAGTTGGCTGGAATTGAGGCGGTTGCCTCGGCTTCAGCCGGACCCACACGATTGGGAACTTGGTATGCACTGCGAATAAGTTCGACCAAGGCACTCATTTGTTGGACGCAGCACGTCATGGTCGACGGCGAAGTTAAATGGTTCGCGCAAGAACCAACGTTCCTACTAGCTGGCGATGAATCGAATGAGGCCCTAAAAGTCGATAACCTTCGTGAGTTCGCAAGCAACGGAGGTCGTTGGCGATGGTCGCTTATCACGTTATCAGGCGAGGAGCAATTTTCTGGAAGAGCAATTCGTGCGACAGTTACCTACGATCGCCGTTCCGCCTCATGTGAGGCACTTCCATTGCAGTTTCCTGAGGATCGTTTGCAAGAAGTTTTCGATGTTATGCAAGAGCTAACGCCAGATACGACTGGTGAGAAGGTTTTGACGCTCGATTCACTTATTAAATAGTTTTGAAAAGAGCGAGCCTCGGACAGAAAGCGATCGATCGTTTTCTGGTACCGAAATCAGGAAAAGCAGCTTCGAGCCGTCTACAGCGACTTCACGGTGGCAACGATTGCAGACGCTGAACTGCCTAAGAAACTGCTACTCGCTAGCTCAACGGAACCCAATCGGGTCAAACATCCAGGCCGAAGCGGCGTCGCTTCGGCCTGAGTCGTTTGAGGATCAGGGCGCAGGATGCGCATCCAGAAAAAATTTTCGAAAGATAAGCTGGGGTGCTGTGTGTTACTTACAGAGGAATCCAGATGCACCATTGGCCAGAAACGAACGAAAGCCTGATCTTACGGGTCAAAGACCCAGCGGATGCGGCTCCGTGGTCTGATTTTCTATCAATTTATCGGCCAGTGGTAGTACGAATGGCCTGTGGGCGAGGTTTGCAACACGCCGATGCCGACGACCTAGCACAGCAGGTTTTCCTATCCGTCTCGAAAGCGATCGATGGATGGGAATCGGACGCTCAGTAAACGCCGTTTGGTGTTTGGCTCTCGCGGACTACTCGTAGTGCAATTAACGACTTGTTTACGAGTCGTGCGCCTTATCCACCCCATCTGCAAACGACAGAGCTTTTATCAAGTAGTTCAACTCCATTCGAACTTCCTCTTCGTCCACCACGGTTTCAGCAATCTCCGCCTTAACGGCAGCCCGAAATCGCTTGCGTAAACGATGGACAGTCATCGAGACAGCTTCAAGTGTTAGTTCGAGTTGTTCACCAAGTTCCGCCGATGTGGGCATTGCTGCATCGCCAGTCAGGCACGGTTTCAATAGTTCGAATTCCTTTGACTTGCCCGCTTGTTGATGTTGCTTCTCAAGCGACGCTAGTACTCGACTAAGCAATTCAACTGCCCACTGGCGGTCAAAGTAGGCATCAGGCGGGAAGCCTTGCGCATCGATCAACGGCAGCACTCCGGGTTTATTCTCATCCATTGCAAGAACATGAATCGACAGTGGCATTTTTCCCGCACCACGCTTGGTCGCCATCCGACGATCATTGGCATCGCTGAGAAAATGCTTTACGCAACCGAGCAGATAGGACCGAAACCGTCCTTTATTCGGTTCGGCATTCACGAAACCGTGTCCATCGAGCGCGCGAGCAAAAAAGTCGTGCGTTAAGTCACGAGCATCCTGTGACGATCGACAAGACTTGCGAATGAACGCTTCGACCGGCCGATAGTAAGCATTACATAGCTCACGGAGCGCCTCACGTGCTACAGATGAATCGCCTCGAGCAGCAACAATTCGCGTCCACTGAGTGGTCGCAAAAGGGAGTGGCTGGTGATCAGACAATTCGGACGAATTCGGCATGATTGGCTGACTAATGCTTCACTGTTGTTGGATCGTAGGCTGTGATAGGTTCGCTGACAGCATTCGAACTGTTCGTGACTACGTTCAATTGAGCGTATATCATTGTTGCAATCCCGATCGTTCCAAGGCTAAGGATACAAAAACTAGCAAACACAGCCAGAATCACCTTCCAGATTCTGTTTTCAATATAGTTAACAATCAACATCACGGTGCCACAAGTTCCCAATACGATCGCAACGACAGAGAACACGAACGCGGTCCACAGAGCTCCGAAGATCGACGAATGAGTGCTAACTATCGTTTGGGCTTCATTTATGTGTTGGTCTTGTGTCAGTGGGGCAATCCATTTTTCCAACTCTGACGTATCATTATTGCTGTTAAGAGTGGTCCTTTCATTCAATTTTGCCTTCTCTGCTTGTTCGGCGTTGAACGCTGCTTTCGCCTTGGTCATTGCCTGACTTTCGGCATGGAGTTGCCTCGATTCTTTGGCAAAGTGAAGACTGAATCCTAGAATCGGGAGCATGATAGCCATCAAGATCGCGATGATTCCCATGGCGGCCAAAGCTGGCCTGCGAGTTGATGCAGATGTCGAAGCACTAGTTTTGGTGTGCGCTTGGCTGGCTGTTTTGAAGAGCCACACCGAGCAAACGGGCAACGCGAGTGAGCCGCACCAAACGGTGCAACAGACGATCAATTCATTTAAAACCGGGTTCCAACTCGGATCGTCATTCACCGCGTCAAGTAAGAAAACAGCCAGTCCGCTGATAGGAACGAATAGTAACGCACCTGCCCAAGCGATCAAAAGTAGCGGTCGATATTGACGCGCCACGCCCAACGCGCGAGCTTGACCCGCGAGTGAATCGTTCCACGACAAAATAAAGAATGCAGCAAGCATCGATAGGGGTATACAAAGCAACCAACCAGCGACAAGGAATCGACCCATCGTTGCCGACGAAAGGAGTACTGCCATGAAAACCGCCGACAACATGAACAGGATCATGCTGGTCGCGGCGAACGTAATACCCCAGTGCGTCGACGTTTCTGGCGCTCTGGCGGGTAGGGAGATTTGGCGGACTTCTGCGGCAGAGAGAGTGGCCAATTGAGCCTTGAGCGCAGCCGTTGTTGGCCAACGCAATTCCGGGTTCCGGTCCAGTGCTCTCATCACGATCTCGTCCAGACGCACGTCGACTTGAACCTTACGCGATGGCATTTCAAAATTTCCACGTGGCAATTCACCCGTGAGCATTTCGTACAACACAACTCCGAGTGAATAGACATCCGCTCGTTGATCAACGGCCTCGGGATTCTGGCTCTGTTCAGGTGCCATGTAGTTAGGCGTACCCAAGACGACGTTACCGGTAAGCGGTGAACTTGAGTCTTTTTGTTGGGTGCTTCTGCCGACTTCGGTTGCCGTGTGATCAGCCGGTATTCGAACGATTCTAGCGATACCGAAATCAGCGATCTTCACATGACCGTTCTTGTCCAACAGCAGGTTCTCGGGCTTGATGTCTCGATGCACGATCCCTCGGCTGTGGGCAAAAGTCAGCGCCTCGCAGACGGGTGGTACAATCGACAACGCTTGAGCTGGAGACATCCGCCCAGCATCCATCGCTTGCCGAAGATTCACCCCATCGACGTATTCCATGAGTAGGAAGTAGAAGTCTCCGGCTTGGCCGAAGTCATGAATCGTGACAATGTTGGGATGATTCAGATCCGCCAGCGCCTTGGCTTCGCGTGTGAAGCGAGTTTCAAAGTCGAGCTGGCCAATCGACTTCCGTGTCAACAGTTTGATGGCGACGAAGCGATCGAGCGATTTTTGCCGGGCTTTGTACACCGCCCCCATTCCGCCTTGACCGATCAACTCGATGACTTCCAGTTGCGGAAAGGCTGCTTGAACCGCTTCAATGCCAGGCGGCAAGGGTCGCGATGGTGAATCCTCTCCGTCGCCAGTATCCAAGGCTGCTTCGAAAAGCAGGCAACGTGGGCACATGCCTCCGAGGGCCTCAATGGGGAGCGTCGACCCACATTGTGGACATCGCGGCGAACTAGGTGCCTTTGTTGATTGATTCATGATTAGTGCCTTGGTTTTCTGTTTCGTTCAGTATCGCTGCTTCTGGTTACTTGAGGATTGGTGAAGCAGACATAACGTGAATTCTTCAGAAATCTCGAAAATTCCGCAGGCCAGTATGATGGATTCCGGCGAAACCTACGCGAGCGATGACGATCATCCATATCACTCGCCACCAGGTTATCACTATCCCGACAATCTGCCCGAAGGCCATCCAGGACATTACTACCCTGAGTTGCCACCTTATCCTATCACGCTTCCGTAGTTCATCCGTTATTCCCGCGCTTGTGCTTAACTTCCACAGAAACAGCAGCTATTGCCTAGCTCAACTGATCTTGATCGGGTCAAACATCCAAGCCGAAGCAAAGTTGCTTCGGCCTGAGTCGTTTAATGATCAGGGTGCAGAATGCCCATCCAGAAAAATTATTGGAAAGATAAACTGGGGTTCTGTGTGTTACTCACAGAGGAATCCAGATGCACCATTGGCCGGAAACGAACGAAAGCCTGATTTTACGGGTCAAAGACCCTGCGGATGCGGCTTCGTGGTCTGATTTTCTCTCCATTTATCGCCCAGTGGTGGTACGGATGGCGTGTGGGCTGGGATTGCAACACGCCGAGTTTGGGTTACTGGATCGTTATTTGCAACGAAGGTCAACATAATGCGTCTTCAGAAGAATTTGAAACGGAACATCATCGTTAACACCGCAGGCATCATCCTGGTTGGCACGATTGCGATTGCCTTGACGATTCCTTACTCCGAACCACGACCACTGTCGGACGACGAATTGGTCAGCGTTCACAACGCGATTCACGCCGTAGCTCCAGGTGACATTCACAATCTAAAACAAAACCGTGACGGCAGTGTCACAGTGTTCGTTACAAGTGGCCACTACAGCAAACAAACGGTCGTCGCCACGAAAGTTGGGGACAAATGGACCGCGTCGGTCACGATGGAATACTTTTAGCCAGGAGCACGGGATGACAAAGAGAGTCGTCCGGCATATACACCAAGAATCGCAAATTACAAAAGAAGCACCCGAGTTGCCGAGCGGGCGTTTTCTCGAATCAAAGTCACGTCGCGGCAACCGGGTGATTTTGGCCGTTCGTCGCAATGATAATGGGTCGCTTTAATGAACATAGCCATTCAAATTCTTATGCTGGCGCTCGTACTTACGGCCATCTTTTCACTTGTAACGTTCGGCTTGATTGTTCTTCATTGGCGTAGAGCTGCGCGAAGAACGCATGTCATTCGACTGATTGTTGCAGTTGCTCTCTTGCCTTGCATAATCGCTGTGCTTAACTGGAGCGTCACCCGCGAATACATTGACCGAGTTGAATCCGCACGTGCTGAAAGGAATCACAAAGTAGCAATTGTCCAAGTGGGCGAAGCGTTACCTGAATTTGCAGTCACTGACTCGCAAGGTACTAGATTCTCCATCTCCGATGCAAAGGGGAAGGTGCTGTTGATCAATTTTTTCGCCACCTCGTGTGGTCCATGCCGTAAAGAATTGCCGCACATCGACAAGATATGGGATGATTATCGAGAGTCTGGAAAATTACAGGTACTAATAATTGGCGTTGACGAGACGTTGGACTCTGTGAAACGATTTGGCGAAGAGAATAAAATGTCGCTTCCTTTCGCACCGGACCCAGATGGCAAGATTTTTGGACTGTTCGTGAAGCCGGAAGCCTCGATTCCACGAACGATCATCGTTTCACCAACAGGCGAAACCGTGTATGCAAAAGGTGAATTCTACGATTGGGATATACACACAATCAGATCTGTAATCGCACGCCAACTTGCTGGCTTGCATTAAGTGCGAGCGACGAACAAAGAAATGCACGTGCGAACTGGAAATGGTCTGATGACAAGCGGTTGCGATACCCGCCGGAGTAGCTCTTAGCCAGAGGCTTCGTATCGAGTGTTGCAGCGTGTCTATAAGAAGCCGTGAAGCCGTAATGCTGGCGACGTCCTCGAAGTGGCCCGTTGAAGCGTACACAGAAGGGTAGTAAGGGCAATCGCCCGGGAGTAGCCTCTCGGCGGTGGTGTATATGTTGTCTTGTAATTCAATTCGCTCAGGTAGGTGATTCGCCTCAAGCCTTCTACTTTCACCTTGTCTTCTTCACGGTTGTGTGCCTCCCAATCCCAACCGCCTCCCTTCTGCACTCTGTGTTTTCGCGACGTCGTCAATCATCGCCACGTCTCATCTGGCTGGCCATAAGCGAAGTTTGTTTTCTACTACCGCTTTGGGCGAGCATGGTGGATGATCATTTTGGCGGTCAGTTGCTGGATCTGCTTTTTCGAATGAAGCGCTCGCCCTTCTGAAGAGGCTGCACAAATCGGGTAAGGGCCATCATCGCTGATGACTTGCCGAAGAAATTACTACTCGCCAGCTCAACGGAACTCAATCGGTTCAAACATCCAGGCCGAAGCGGCTTCGCTTCGGCCTGAGTCGTTTGATGATCAGGGTGCAGAATGCCCATCCAGAAAGATTATTGGAAAGATAAACTGGAGTGCTGTGTGTTACTTACAGAGGAATCCAGATGCACCATTGGCCAGAAACGAACGAAAGCTTGATTTTACGGGTCAAAGACCCAGCGGATGCGGCTTCGTGGTCTGATTTTCTCTCCATTTATCGCCCAGTGGTGGTACGGATGGCGTGTGGGCTGGGATTGCAACACGCCGATGCCGACGACTTGGCACAGCAGGTTTTTCTGTCCGTCGCGAAAGCGATCGAGGATTGGGAGCCTGACTCTCGTCAGCCACCGTTTCGAGTGTGGCTCTCTCGGATCACTCGAAACGCGATCGTTAATGCGCTGACTCGTAGAAAACCTGACGCTCCCAGCGGCTCAACCAGTGTGCAGGAAATGCTGCGTGAATTGCCAGATCGAAACAATGAAACTACGCAGCAGTTGACGGAAGAGAGCCGCCGCGAAGCCATGCAATGGGCGGCCGACGAGATTCGAAGTGAATTCACAGAAGCAACCTGGGCCATGTTTTGGCTGACATCGATCGAAGGTGAGAGTGTTGCCGATGTAGCTCGTCGACAAAACAAAACCCCCGGAGCCGTCTACATGGCTCGCTTCAAAGTAATGCAGCGATTGAAAGAAAAAGTGCTCGAAGTATCCGAAGTCTGGAGTGACGTAAAATGAATCTTTCTACTGAATGCCTGCAAGCGTCTCAAGTCGATTCACTGCTGCAAGGGAACTTGACTCCGGAAGAATACGAGTCTGCGCAGAACCATTTGGAACAGTGCGAATCATGTCGGGCTCGCGTCGAAGCGACCATCGGACCTGAGCAGTGGTGGAGCGATGTCCAAAGCGTGCTCCTGAATTCTCGAACCGGGGCGTTCTCCCAACGCAACGCTTTTTCGACAGACGCGGAACCAAACGAACCATCGACGGCTAAACTTCTCGACCTGCTCGGTCCGACCGATGATCCCAACATGCTTGGTCGTATGGGGCCCTATGAAATCATCGGGCTCTTGGGGCAAGGCGGAATGGGAGCAGTCTTTAAGGGCTTTGATCGTTCGCTCAATCGCTTTGTGGCGATCAAAATATTGTTGCCGCATTTGGCTGCTTCGGGAGCTGCTCGCAAACGCTTTGCTCGCGAAGGCCAAGCGGTCGCGGCAGTGGTCGATGATCACGTGATGGCGATTCATTGCGTCGACGAGTGGCAAGGCGTTCCGTATCTGGTGATGACCTATTCACGTGGCGTTTCGCTGCAAAAGCGACTCAGCGACAACGGGCCGCTGGAAGTTCGCGAGATCCTCCGCATCGGAATGCAAGCTGCCAAGGGACTCGCCGCTGCGCATGTGCAAGGCATCGTGCATCGCGACATCAAACCAGCCAACATCTTCCTCGATCAAAACGTCGAACGTGTGCAGTTGATGGACTTTGGCCTAGCTCGCGCGGTCGATGATGCCAGTCTCACACGCAGCGGCACACTTGCTGGAACACCGCAATACATGTCCCCCGAACAAGCTCGAGCTGAAACGGTCGATCATTGCAGCGACTTGTTTAGTCTCGGCAGTGTCATGTACGCCATGTGCACTGGCCATGCACCCTTTCGAGCCGAATCCAGTTACAGCGTCCTAAGGTTGATCACGGACAAAGAACCGCGACCGATTCGCGAGATCAATCCCGAGATACCGGAGTGGCTTTGTGCAATTATAAGCAAGCTAATGGCGAAACAAGTTAATGATCGATTTGCATCGGCTCAGGAAGTTGCCAAACTCCTCGAAGATTGCTTGGCTCACGTGCAGCAGCCGACTATAGCTGCACTACCGGATGGACTTGTCGACAGGTCTGTTCCCGGTTCTTTCTCGTTTCGCTCTCGCACCATTGGAGTCTTCGCCATGTTCGTTGCCGTCTGTTCGTTCATAGTGGCGATGTTGCTGATGCAAACGCCGGACAAACCAAGTCCAAACGGTGATCCACCAAGCCCAACAAACATTGTCGATCGAGTAGATTCCGGTCAGTCTACGCATCTTATGAAGCCTGTGACAAAGGAAAATAGCGAGTATCGTGTCACCCTTCTTGGAATCACGAGGGAAGTTTCGGCTGAATTTACAGAGAGCGCGAAACGGCCAGGCGAAAGCCAACCCGATGCATGGATGCGAGCAATTGCGATGATCGAACGACTTGACAATGTGGATGGACCCTATGGGTTTGAGGCACAAGTGACTGATGGGCTCAAGCAAACTAGAAAGCTTAATATTCGTTCGACTTCCGAATTGGATCTCAATTCTCGGCATTTGGCCAGCAAGATTTCACCAATAGCAGTTCCAAAATTTCCAATTTCGGCGCGAGGCAAGATTTACATGTTCACAATTTATGGCGAGTTTCAGGCATCAGATATAGCCACGCTGCGCTTTCAATTTGGCAGACCAGGCCAGCAAGAATTAGTTTTTGAGGATGTCAAGATTCCGTCAATAGAAAAAGAAGCGAATCCAAATTCGATCGGACTGCTTCCGCTGACTTCCGGCGAAGTGGTTGTGCAAAATGCCAACGTTTCGGCACCACCTGCTGGTGATGCTGCCAAGGCGGCTCTAGCGGAATCGCCGTTGCGAGTCGAGGCAAGGAAAGCTCTGCAGGCTTGCCAGAATTTTCTTTCTTGGAAACAAAAATTCGATATGCGAGTGACGAACTCGTACGTCCACAGTCAGGTGGGT
The DNA here is from genome assembly GCF_056494185.1 of Rania fehmarnensis. Classification (NCBI taxonomy): domain Bacteria; kingdom Pseudomonadati; phylum Planctomycetota; class Planctomycetia; order Pirellulales; family Pirellulaceae; genus Rania; species Rania fehmarnensis. The sequence continues at coordinate 4,361,085 of NZ_CM151398.1, read as the reverse complement.
AAAGTCACAATTGAAAGTCGAGTCCGCCGCGATGCGCCCCGCATGGTCGAAAGCAGTCTTCAAACATTTGACGATCAGCCCAAGGACCATATTCGGCTCGACAATTGGTGTCTTGACGATGGTGAAATGTTTATCGGTAGAACAACAACAGTCGGACAAAAGAAGCTAACTGGCTTGATGACTATCAAGGGGCGTCAAAAAGCAAGTTGGCGAATGCTTGAATCCAGCAGCAGCTTTGCCATGGAGGGTCACTTTCCTGGAAATCAAGGGAGAACATTGATGGAACTCCTTATGGAGTCAAAGGAACCTGATGTTCGAATCGAGAAAATTGGCGACCATGATTGTCTAAGGATTTCCGGCCGCAATGATTGGGGAACCATGACTGTCTGGATCGAAGCTGGACCATCAAGGCGTCTACGGCAATGTGAGAGTCTTAAAGAGAGGGGAAATCGCTTCGCTGATGGACGGGTTGGCGAAGACAAGGACACAGCAGACTTAGAGTCGTTCTCATACTTTGTGGAAGACATTCAGTATAAGGTGGTAGATGGAATGGAAATCGCCGTGAGTTGCCGCGTCCGAAGTACATCGATTCCAAACGGTGGAGTCAAGCAAGAAATCTCGACCGTATACAAGCGGACGGAGATCCATCTGCGACCAGACTTCGCCATTGACAATCCCTTTGTAGGCGATTTCGATAATGGTGCCAGAATCAACGATGGCGATGCCTTCGATCGCGATGCAGCGTTTCGCTGGCAGGATGGCAAATTGATAACCCTGCCAAATCCCAAGAAGAGTATCTCCGATGAAAGCAAGGTGCCGACAAACCTGCAGCGCTAATCGACCTCGTTGCCTCGAAAAGTAAAAATGGAAGTGTCGGATAATCCCTAGTTGAAATGTGCGATTAAAGCTTTGGCACCCGCGCTTCGGTCCTCCGATTCACCGATGTTTCGTCTATGGAATGCAAGACTCTTCAGCAAACTTGAAAGATAATGCTGGGGTCTGGGTTGAAGAGAGTAGAGGACCCCAATAGATAACTGGCCGGAAACAAGTGAAAGTCTGATTCTGCGGTTGAACAACCAGCAGGATGCGGCTGCATGGAATGAATTTCTCGCGATTTATCGTCCCGTGGTTCTACGCATGGCTCTTCGCCGTGGGTTGCAACATGCCGATGCGGACGATCTCGCGCAGCGAGTCTTTCTGTCAGTGGCTCGCAAGGTCAGCGACTGGGAATCGCACAACGCAGAGACTCGGTTTCGCAATTGGCTGGGACGGATCGCTCGCAATGCGATCCTGAATGAGCTGACGCGAGCCAAACCGGATCGAGCAACCGGAGCGGGAGCTCACGATGACTTGTTGGCCCAGCATCCCGATCAAGTCGACCTGTCTTCGAGCATAACCATTGAGGCCCGCCGACAGGCACTTCTTTGGGCGGTGAGTGCGATTGAAGATGAATTCTCGTCATCGACTTGGGCGATGTTTCGTCAAACGGCGATCGATGGCAAGCAGGTCAAAGCGGTGGCTGAAGCGTTGGGGCGATCAGCCGGTGCGGTGTATATCGCTCGCTGTCGAGTGATGCAACGGATAAAAGAAAAAGTGCAAGAGCTGTCCAGTTTTTGGAGTCACGAATGATGAAACCGTTAATTGAGTGTTTGCAAGACGAAGAAGTTGGACGATTGCTGACTGGCGAAGTCGACGCAGCGCGAACTTCCGAGCTGGAGCAACATCTGGCCAACTGCATCGACTGTCGCCAACGGCTAGAGCAACAAGTCGGTGAAGATGGCTGGTGGAACGAAACTGAGTCATCGCTACGGAGTCAACACGTAGCAGCGTCTCTCCGAGACGCTGATGACGAGCGAGCTGATGCTGCGAGTCTCGGAGGGTCTCGCCTTCGTGAAAGCGTTCTCGACCTGCTCGGGCCTACCGACGATCCGAATATGCTTGGTCGCATCGGGCCCTATGAAATCATCGGTCTTTTGGGGCAAGGTGGCATGGGAGCAGTCTTTAAAGGTTTTGATCGGTCGCTCAATCGCTTCGTGGCTATCAAGATGTTGTTGCCACATTTGGCTGCCTCGGGAGCGGCTCGCAAACGGTTCGCTCGCGAAGGTCAAGCCGTAGCGGCGGTGGTCGATGATCACGTGATGGCGATTCATTGCGTCGACGAGTGGCAAGGTGTGCCGTATCTCGTGATGACCTATTCACGTGGCGTTTCATTGCAAAAGCGACTTAGCGATAACGGCCCCTTAGAAGTTCGCGAGAGCTTTGGCTCTCAAGAGCCGAAATCTCACTACCCAAGTGTAAACGCCTGGAGCTGTTAACCAGTTCCCAGGCGTTTTTCGTTTCCACCAACAAATTCGTTGGTTCTGCGACTCTCGCGCGCGAAAAGTTCGAAGAGGGTCTGTCTCGGGACCCCGAACCAAACCCATAGGGTTGGGATCGGACCCTCGCGCGCGAGTATCGAACTCTCTGACTCTCGGTTAACAGGTTTACCGGGGAGTTAACAGGGGTGGGAGGTGGCGCGAGAAAGGCTGGCCACGCTAAAATAGGCGTGCTTCCAGCTTCTCGGAGATTGGCCAATGAAAGTCCTGTGTATTCGAGGCAATGGTGTTTTGGACTTTGACTCTATCATTGCCCGCATCAGCGAGGTCTTTCCAGGCACTGCCGTTATCGATCCGGATTACTACTCGACACTGCTTCAACGATTCGTTGAAGTCGCGGCCCAATTAAAGCTGCCAAACCCGAACCCCGTAATTGAAAACACGACCCGCGTATCGAGAGAACATGGGATACAACGAGAGTTTGAAGTTCCGATCGGAGACCTCCGACTTCACGGACGTATTGATAAGCTCGGCTGCCTCGTCATTGCAAACAGGGAATTCGACCAGACTGAGATCGATGAACTCGTGGAAGTGCTTAGAGCTTGCGATTTGACCGTGACTGCGCCTACGCCTGAGGGCCATAGCGAAATCACTCTCGGTTAACAGGTTTCACGGGGAGTTAACAGGGGTGGGGAGAGGGTGCGCGAGATTAGTTTGAACGTTTAACCTCGGCGTTGCCTTGTAATAATACTCCAGCGCGTAATTGCGAGCCTCTACCAAGACCTACACGTTAGACGTTGGTAGCGTCGCGATCGCAACTGGCCATCCGACGGAGGAAGGGTTTGTCGTATACGCTGGCTCCAAGGCGAAGTCATTCGATTTAGACAGTTTGAAAGGTGGGTACCAAGCCGCAAAGGAAGACTTAAAGAAGAGCGGTGTGCTCATTCCTGACAGTAACCCAGACTACTTTGTCTTTGTGCAGGACTACGTCTTCAAAAGTTCCAGTGCGGCAGCAAGTGTCATCGCCGGTTTCCAGAAAGGCGGTCCTGCGTCCTGGAAACGCGCGGATGGAGAGTATCTGAAGCAGGTCGAGGCTGACGAGGCAGGCAAGGAAGTTACGCAACTAGCTGCTGAGTTATAGGCCACATCTCCCAACGTAATCAAAAAGCAAAAGATCATGAGCGACGTTGTATTCATTCTCGGCGCTGGCGCGTCAAAGGCTGCCGGCGCGCCACTAATGGGCAATTTTCTTGACGTTGCGGCTGACCTGTATACTTGCGGTAAAGTGAATGAATCGAAGCAACACTTTGAGCGTGTGTTCAAGGTCATTGGAGGGCTTCAGCAAGTCCATTCCAAGACCCTGCTAGACCTGAACAATATCGAATCAGTGTTTACAGCGTTAGAACTTGGGGCGACTATAGGTCGAGTGCCTGGGATAGATCACGACGATATTCAGCCATCAATTGAGTCGCTAAAGGAACTGATAGTTCAAACGCTGCATAAAACAATGAAGTTCGAAGTTCGCAGTGGAAAGATACAACCCGCACATCCGTATGGCGACTTCGCATTGATGGTGATCGGCTGTCCGTCGGAAGGGCATGAATGAAGATTCGCGACTGACTAGAAAGGCTAAGCATGCCGCGACTCCTGTCGCCAGCGACTTAAGCTACCCAGTACTGCCTCCAGCGCCGCAAGGTTCGCTGATGGCACTCGCACCACCATGCCGTCTGCCATTGAAACTTCGATCCATGATGGGCCAGTGCTAGCCACAACTGGAACCGATGGCACTGGCAGCTGAACAAACGCTTGCAGCGTCCGCCCGACTGCTTTCCCAGTGCCAATGTGCGACTGGCCTTTCAACTTCGCAAATCGAAGCCGCCAAGCATGAAAGTTCCCAACATGCAAACTGTTTTCGCGACAGAATTGAGCCACCGATGACCCGCTCTCCTCCTGCCTGAGAATCCACTCCTGACGCTCTGCCCACACAGATTCCTCAACACGACCAGCCATAGCCTCGGTTCCTTCAATGAGTTAAAAATTCAAAACCAACCCATCAAACTAACCGCGACGTCAAGTACGCCTAACCCGGACGCTTACGAACATTTCAAATTGCTGGCCAGCCTGCGACTAGAGTTTACACGGGTGATCGACGGGCAGGTGACAATGTTATTGACAAAGTACCGTCAAACGCAGCTCGACCAGTTTACGTGTCGACGACCCTTTACCAATCATTTTTTCCTGATCGCTATAGAGAGCTGCAGATTAACGGACTCCCTGGTGATTCTGGCGGAGGGCTGATTGTTGATGGTAAGGTTGTTGCCATCGCGTCAATCGCAAGTGGAGATAGTTATAACGCGATCACGCATTACTCCCGCCTTGACAACGCCTGGATCGACGCCACCATCGCCAGCAAAGCGAAGAAGTGGCAGAACGAAGCAAGCCCGCTGGACGTCAATGCAGATGGCTCAGTGACTGCCATCGATGCGCTATTGGTCATCAACTTCCTGAACACTCAGCCAGGCGATCCACCAGCGTTCCAGCAGCCTTACCTGGACGTGACTGGCGACGATGCGATAACTGCCATTGATGCGATGTTCGTCATTAATGCGCTGAACACTCAAGCAGCCAGCGAAGGCGAAGCCAACGATGAGTTCTTCGCTGACGACTTCGAACTGAACCGTCTCACGAAGCTGCAGTCACCGTTAGTTCGACCAAAGCTAGTTCAGATTCGATGAGTCGTTTGAACCGATCCATCACCGCCTCGACCGCTTGCTCCTCGGCATAGTGCTCGCCGATCCACTGGTCGTTGGCGAGTAATTGAGCAGTAACTCCAAGGAATGGTTCGGTTGCCTTGCCAGTTGTACACTGACAGAAAGCTTAGACTCTGTTTCTACTGGTTGGAGTTATTCATGTTCGGTGCAAACGATTGGTTTTCGTGGGCAATACTATCTGCTGTCTTCGCGGCGTTGACGGCAATCTTCGCTAAGCTGGGCCTCGACGGTATCGATTCTGACTACGCGACACTTCTTCGGACTTTTGTGATCGTTCTCGTTTTGTCCGCATTAGTGGTGTCAGCGAATAAGTGGCAAAACCCGCTGATCCTAAACTGGCGAACTGCACTATTCCTCGTTCTATCGGGCCTGGCTACAGGTGTATCGTGGGTGTGTTACTTTCGAGCGTTGAAAGCAGGAGCGGCATCAAAAGTAGCGCCTGTCGATAAACTAAGCGTCGTGCTAGTCGCAGTTTTTGCGGTGTTGATTCTTGGCGAGCGTCCCCTATTGCGTGAGTGGATTGGAATCGCGATGGTTGGCGCAGGAGTAGTCATTTTAAGTGTCAAGTAATCCACTGGTCGTTGGCGAAGGCTTCGAGGAGAGCAGCTAGGCCTAGTTTGTCGGTACCGTGGTGGTGGGCGGTGAAGGGCATGGAGGGAACTCTGCGTCGAGGATTTCTTTGATTGGACACTCCGGCAGATTGCCGTTCCGGACTGGGGTTGAGCCGATTCGCAAAGAGCGTGGGTTAGTCTGGGTTCTGAATTGCAGGTGCTTTGACAGTTCCCCTATTTCCATTCTCACCAAAATTGAGTCGCAAGATACCAAAACTATTTCCGCCATCGGCAGAAGTCACAATACTCGAATCGGCACCGTAGTTCCGCAATATCAGTTTGCCTCGACTATTGTCATCTTCGATTGTGATACCTTCGCCATCAGGCTGTTTCAGTCCTTGTAAAGGCTTGACTGGCTTAATTGCCACAAGATGCGGTGAATCCGGGTCAAGAATAAAGTTGTTCAACAAAAATTTTTGTAAGAAGTCAATGCGCCCTCGCAGCTCAACAACTTCTCGCTGTAAAGCTTGCCAGTTGTCGATGGTTATGCCATCGCCTCTATTGCCGTCTCGAAACCAAATGCCAATAGTGTCGCCTCGCTGCCCGATCTCGACGCCTTTGTCTGGAGTAGCTTCTTGAAAAACCTTGAGATCATTGGATGTAAGTAGTGGGAAGTGTGTCATCAGCTCAATCTCCATTTAAGTTAGAAAGGCGGTCATTTGAAATCGGCTCACCAGCTAGGTTGCGAGCCGGATTGTACCGGCGGAATTGTACCGAATCAATGTTTTGCAATGGGCGATGGCGATACGCACGAAGTCTACTGGGAAAGTTCGACAGATTATGAGTAAGCTATGCAGTTCGACGTGCGAAAAAATCTCAAGAGAGCGGTTATGAAATCTACACTCTGCCTAATTCTAGTTGTCCTGCTAATCCTTCCGCCACTACCCGCCCAAGCTTGGTCCGAAGGCGGCCACCATCTGATAGCCGTGATGGCGTTCAGGAAGCTGCCGAAGGAACAGCAGGCAGAACTCATCCGCATCCTGAAAGCGCATCCGCGGTTCGAGCAGGACTTCCGCTTACCCAGCAAAGTCCGCAACGAGGATGAATGGCTGATCGGTCGCGCTGGCTATTGGCCGGACGTTGCTCGCAGCCAGCCAGAGTACAACAGACCGAACTGGCATTATCAGCTCGGCAGTTGTCTGGTCCTGGGGAACTGCCAAGTGCCTGAGCGCTCGTGCGACTGTCCGGACGATGCCACACTAGCCACCAAAGACCTGCACATCGGCCAGGCACTGAACCTGTGTTCAGGTATACTGCACGACAAGACCAAGCCCGATTCCGAACGTGCCATAGCGCTTTGCTGGGTCGCGCATCTGGTTGCCGACGCTCATCAGCCATGTCATGCTGGATCGCTGTACGTTGAAGGCGTCTTTCCAGAAGGCGATCGAGGCGCGAACGAAATCAAGACTCGCCAGAGCCGGAACATGCACGCGCTGTGGGATGGCTTGCTTGGGCCGAAGTGGGATGAAGGCGATCTCAATCGTCGGGCTAAGGAAGTGCCGGAGGTTGCAGCTGATGGCAACATCGAAACGTGGCTGAAGGAAAGTCGTGAACTAGCGGTATCTGCGGTCTAAGCTTCAGAGGTCATGGAACCGATAAGTGTGGCAATGCGTGGCAAGACCGAAGTGCCTGAAGTGAATTTATCGGACGCCTATTTAAAGGCCGCTGGTGCAGTCGCGCAGAAGCGGGCGAGCGAGGGGGCAAGTAGGTTGGCGAAGGTCTGGGGGCAATAGTGGATGAGAATCCGTACGAACCGCCGAGTCATGGTCCAGCCAGTATACGCATTCAGCGACGTCGAGAAAGCTGGCTAGTCCGATCGATTCATGCTGGGCTGACACTCTTTTTTTTCGCTTTTCTGGCGACCTTCGACTTCCATCGCATGAATGATGAACTTTGGATTGCAGCTTTAGTTTTCGTTTATGCTGCCTTCACGACTGGATTCGTGGCAGTCACCGGCAGATGGTTTTCACTGGAACGACTCTTTCGTAGACCAACCTAGTCCACCTCCTCCCCGACATTCTCCCTTCAAAGGAGTGTCAACATGCGACGGAAGCCTCCAGAATTCAGGTTCGAAGAAGAAGCGGCAGCCGAGCGAGCCAGGCTGGTTGTCGGCCAGGAAGTGCCCATCTCGATGCGCTACTGCCTCGGCCCACGACCACGCCTAGTTGCCAATATGCTTCATTTTTCGATGGTAATTTTGTTCTGAACTTGACCTTTTATGGTGAGGTTTCCCCCAGCGTTGGAAGACGAGCCTCCTGACGTCTTTGTCCAAAATGCTGCAACGAGGAGTATCGCGAGGAGTATCGTTATTGCAAGTTGCCCATATCCCGCATAGTGCGACTTTGTAATTCCCGACCAAAAAGTGTTGTCCGCTTCTCCATACCAATGGAGGTCCCCTGGAAATTCGGGCCACGATTTAGGTTGGTCGCCGGTTGATTTAGGTTGGTCGCCGGTTGATTTAGGTTGGTCACTGGTTGATGGTTTTAATCCTGGGCACAGGTCTACTTCGATCATATGGCACAGAACACTTTCCCAATAAAAGGAAGTTCTTAAATCACGTCGATGTGAGTTGTCCATCCAAACTATGATCAGCGCGTAATATGAGACTACAATCGCTACCGCAATGCCAGTTGCGATCCACGCGGAATACAACGAGATCTGTTCCGGCGATTGCCACACCAATCCCGCCGCAGCTCCGAAAGCCGCCCAAACACCAAATGACAGTTTCCATTCATAGTCCTTCCGTTTGTCAAAGCGGGCAGCAGCCTTTTTAGAAAGTGCCAGGACAATATCAGCTTTATCCTTTTCAAAAGGTAACCGGGGTAGTGCTGGTGTTTTGCTGTCACCACTCATTCGATATTCCCATAGGCTGTAGTAACTGTGCACAAATTTGCTTCAGGGCACACTCTTGCGATGCAGTATACTACAGAGCATCGATCGCACTTCATGCCTTGAAAAAATCTTCAGACACACCGCATGCTCGATCGCCCCACTCTAATCCAACGCATTGAAGCCGGTGAAGGATTTTGTTTAATTGTCCTTCTAAGCCAAATGGTGAACTGGGATTTCATAAAAACGATGAATTTGGACAATCAATAACGCGTGTCGTCACGCCACTGCCGTTACCGAGATTGAACGATTCGGCGTGGACTGCAACTCGGTAAGTGCGCTGTGAGCGTCCGACGAACTGCATCTTGACGCGAGCAGAGTTTTCTACTTGCGTTTGTTGAGCTTTCGCTTTCGAGCCTTGTCCTTTGACTCACGTTCTTGGCGGCGGATCTCGTCGATCTTCCAGACGTGGTCTGGGTGAGCTTGAAGCCAACGATCTGGCAGCAGGTCGTCAAGCTCGGTGCTTGTTACTCGGTCACCGGCTGCGGCTTGCTGGAAGGCCTCGCCGTTTCGATGGTAAGGCAGTCGTGTAAAGACTTCTTTCAGCCAGGCCAAGGTTCAACGGAATTGATCTTGGCACTGTTGACCAATGAGTAGAAGTTCGCTGCATTGCGACCGGCTCTTTCATTGCCAACGAAGAGATAGTTCTTGCGACCGATCGCTGAATACTTCACCATTCGTTCCGCCAGGTTATTGTCCATCGATAGGTAGCCTGCTTCGACGTATCGATTGAGCGCACTCCACTGATTGAGCGTATAGGTGAAGGCCTTCTTGATCTCACTCTTAGGAAGGATGCGGCCAGTCATCGTTTCCTTCTCAAGCCAGTTCTTAAACTCATCGAGTATCGGGCTTGAATGCTTTTGTCGAGCTTCAGCGACAGCCATGAAGTCGCGTTCACCGCACTGGTTTAGCCGTGGAAAAGCCTTCTCTATTTCGGACTCGATTTGAAACAATCGTGCGATGTAGCCTAGCGCCATGTTGGCTCGTGCACTGTCATGTTCGCGCACGTCATACCAGTAGCGTCGGGTATGTACCCAGCAGGCAACTTCTTTGACCATTCCAGATGCATACACACAGTCGTACCCTGAATACGCATCGGCTTGCAGATAGCCTGCATAGTTCTCCAGAAATCGTTGTGGTCCGAACCGTTTGCGGTCGATGGTAAAGTCAACGACTACATAGTTGTGTAACCGGTCGCCATGGTAAGGCCAGAACTTAGCTTCCTGGCAGATCCCCGGTTGTAGCATCTTGATCTTCGTGTCATCAGTGTGAATGACTTTCGAATCAAGAATCAGATGCTTCATCCGCATTACTAATGGTTCAACAAGAAGCCCCAACTGTGAAAGCCAATTGCAGATCGTACTGCGACGAATGATATGACCGGCACGGCTGTGAATATCTTCTTCGCGATAGAGCGGCATGTGGTCGCCGAACTTCGAAAGAACTGAGTAAGCACACAGGCCAAGACCAGGCAACCCTTTCTCAATCGGCTGCGGTGGCTTGGGGGCCACGATTACGTTTTCTTGACAAGCTGTGCAGCAGTACTTAACACGATGATGCTCGATGGCTTTCCAATGTGCTGGAACGTATTCCAGCTGTTCGCTCTTCTCTACATTGAATTCAGTTCGCGTTTCACTGCAGCAGGGGCACTTGCGTTCGTCTTCGCTCAGTTCATGGCGAATGATTTCTCGAACGATGTTTGCGGGCAATCGGCGACGGCCTTTGTGGTTGCGCTTTGGCTTGGCTTTATCATCTGCACCTTTGCCATCAGATGCTTTATCATCGCCGCTGGTTGATTCATCACCTGTCGTTGCATCATCACTCAGTTCGCCGTTGGGCTCATCATCGGCTTGACCTGGATTCTTCTTGGCTTGTCCTAACTCATCGGCCAGTTGTTGAATTTCAGCTTCGCTGAACAGTAGCAGTTGATCAGGATTGATGCGTTCTTGACGAGACCCACGCACGGTGATGAGCAATCGCTTGACTTGCGATTGGAGAGAAGCGATCAAGCTATCCTTCTCTTGCAGTTGCTGTTTGAACTGCTCGGTCACAGCAGTGAGCTGTGCCTTGAGTTGTTCGATTTGCAGGTCCTTTGCGTCCATACTTAACTAACGTTTGGGAAGCGAAAAAAGTTCTCATTGTAGTTGAAAATTTTCAAAGAAAAAACGCTCGTGTGACAAGCTCCTCTTATCACACGAGCGCTGGTGATTGTGGTGGTCGTTTTGGACTTCAATCAACTGGCAAGCGAGAAGCGTTTGTGCCGCTTCACACTTGATAGATCGATACCACGCAAGAGCATCGTAAACTCTTCACTTCGGATCTCGACACCTGATGAGTCTTGATTGACCTTCGGCAAGCGAAACGTACCTTGCTCCAGTCTGCGGTACCAGATGGCCAGTCCATCACCATCCCAGTACAAGACCTTCATGCGATCACGACGCTTGTTGATGAACAGATAGAGCGCGCCGCACAGCGGATCCTTCTTCAGCTGCTCGATCACCAAGCCACACAAGCCATCGAAACCCTTGCGCATATCGGTCGCGCCAAGTGCGATGTAGATCTGAGTCTGAGAACTGATCTTCAGCATGATCGAGCGGCCTCAACAGAATCGATCGCTCTCAGCACTTTGACCAATTCACCTTCAGTCGCCGATCCACTAATGGTTATAGATACACCAGAAGGCGTGAACACTTGAATGCAAGATCTGGCTGCAGCCTTAGGCTGCTCGACTGGGGGCGCTGACCAGCTTGACTGGCAGAATCGCGGGAATTTGAGATGCTGCTGGCTCCGCCTCCCGCTGCAACTTAGTGCGCCACTGATAGAACGAAGTAGACGCAATCTTTCGTTCTTGACAAAACTCTACAACTGAAAGGCCCGATCGGCTATGCTCCTCAATAAGCCCCTGCCAATACCGAACCCTTTCCACACGACCTTCACGACTTACACGACTTACACCTGCCATAGCTAGACTCCTGGGTGAAACGAAACAAATCCATCGAATCTAGCACCCCAGGCAAGATGTACTTCGTCGAACGCTCACGCTAACGACGGAAAACTGGTGTACAAGCCGATTTCGAAGTAAAAGATTTGGCGTATTCCATTTCAATCAAATGGAAATCTAAAATGGCCCAAGATTCCCGAAAGATCACGTAACAGTACGCGGTGTCAGTTGTGTATCTCTATAGGAAACACTCATGACACCAACTCCAACCACTCGAGCCAGCTTGCTATTTCGACTTCGTGATTCTCAGGATCATGAAGCCTGGGTAGAGTTTGTCGAGATTTACGAGCCTGTCATCTATCGCCAGTTGCGAAAATGCGGCTTGCAGGACGCGGACGCTCGGGAGTTGATGCAGGAGTTTTTCATCGCCGTCAGCAGGCGGATCGCGCACTGGGAATTGGCAAAGGAACGAGGCTCGTTTCGTGGCTGGTTGCGGCGTGTTACCCGAAATCTGGTCATCAATTGGATGAGGCACGGGCAACGTCGCATGATTGCCTTTGGTGGTCAGGAGTCGCAATCGCTGTTCGCGGATATTGCGGCTGATGACTGTCCCGAATCGATCGAGTTCGATACCGAGCTTCGTCGCTCTAACTTTCAGCGTGCTTCCGAAAGCGTTCGGCAAGAGCAAAGTCCAAAAGCCTGGCAAGCGTTTTGGAGCACGGCCGTCGATGGGAAAACACCAGCGATCGTCGCTCGGGAACTGGGACTGAGCGTCGGAGCCGTACGCGTGGCCAAGTGCCGGGTGTTGGCTCGGCTCAAAGAAGTTGTTTTTACGTTGGAGAATGAATCATGAACGATGTTTGTTCCATTGAGCTACTAACCAATGCGGTCGCGAATCGCTTAACGGCGGACGAAGAAACGGCTTTGTACGATCATCTTGAGCATTGCGAGGCATGCTGTGCTCGAATGGAACAGCTTGCTGGTGGCGAGCAATGGCAGCAGGAAGCAGCAGCGTTGCTAACTACCGATGAGCTGGATGCAGCGGTCCCGGAGCCAATGGTATGGTCGGAGGTCGACTTCAGCGTCGAACATCTCGAGCCAAGCAAGGATGCGAATGTGTTGGGCCAGCTCGGCGGCTACGACGTACTTGCGATCATTGGGCGTGGCGGTATGGGAGTCGTGCTGAAAGCGTTCGATCGCGAGCTAAAACGATTTGTAGCGATCAAGGCGTTGTCACCGCATCTTGCGCACAGCTCGGTGGCTCGCAAGCGATTTGCACGCGAAGCCCAGGCCGCAGCCGCCGTCGTCAATCCGCATGTCATCGCCATTCATCACGTTCAGCCGACGGGCCGCTTGCCGTTCTTGATTATGCCGCTGCTTACCGGTGAATCTCTAGCTCAGCGACTAAAGTCCCGCGCGCCTTTAGAACTGACGGAAGTATTGCGGATTGGGATGCAGGCTGCTGCGGGCCTTGCTGCGGCCCATGATCAGGGACTTGTTCATCGCGATGTAAAGCCAGCCAACATCTTTCTTGAGAAAGGGGTCGAGCGAGTCGTGATCACCGACTTTGGATTGGCTCGCGCGGCGGACGACGTTTCGATGACTCGCCTGGGTGTTGTAGCGGGAACACCAGAGTACATGTCGCCAGAACAAGCTCGCGGAGAGGCACTGGATGCTCGCTCGGATCTGTTCAGCCTGGGTTGCGTGCTGTACGAGATGGCGACAGGTGTATCGCCATTCCGATCTGATTCAACGATTGCAACCTTACGGCGGATCGTCGACGACAAGCCCGCTGCAATTGCTTCGCTCGCACCCGAACTGCCGCCATGGTTCACCTACATCGTTGAACGACTGTTGTCAAAAGACCCGGCTCAACGTTTTGCTTCGGCTAGCGAGGTTGCCATATTGCTTGAACAGTGTCTGTCGCACCTCCAGCAACCAGCGTCGGTGGCTCTGCCAGCGTCGCTGGTAGCGCACGCCAAAGGACATCGTTCGATTTTCAACTCAAACAAAAAGGGAATATTGACCATGTTTGGCACACTCGGAACGGCATTGTTAGGGATGGTGTTATGGCAATCGACAGAACCGCCGGATATCAGCGGTCAATGGACCAGCGACGAATGGGGCACCGTGGTTCTCGAAGCCAAAGAGCCCGGAGTGTACGAAGGGACGTTCACCGGCTTCGGGCACGACAAGCGAACCCAGAGTAATAGCTCTCTCGGTGGTGTCGATCCCGCCACGTTTGGTCTTCGCATCAACGTGCCGAGCATGGGCCCCGAGCCGCTTGGCTTTGACTTTTCCAGTAGTTTAGGGGTGAGTCCCAAGTCGGAGCCTGACGTCTTCGACCTGAATAATGCAGTAACCGATGGCAAAACCCCCAGTAAACTCTATGTTCGAGACGGGGTACTCAAGAACTCAGGCACACTGCATTTGAAGTGGTCGCGACTCGAACGCCGCTACAACGGCACATGGGGCAAGGGCGAGAATCGCAACGGTAGGATGTCGCTCCGGCTGGTTGGCAACGAAATTCGTGGCGCGTGGACGACGAACAAAGAAGCTCTAGAGGAATCCGGCACCCCTCGGCTCGGTGATTTGTTGTGGACTCGCAACGCTCCCAAATCTCAACCGGCCGAGTCACCGCCGGAAGCGCACGCAGCTACGGTCAAGCGCAATGCCGACGAAGACCATGGCCTGTTCGCGACCAACCTAATTTTCACTCCGCCATCGATGATGCCTGAAGGGCACATTCGCAGCCAGGATTTCGGGACAAGTTCCGTGACTTTGAATTTAGGGTCAACACAAGATGTGAAGGTCGGATATGTCTTCCATGTGTTTCGGCCAACTGACGACGGCAACGGTGTGAAAGGAGTCATCGGCGCGATCAGAATCACGGATGTGCAGCGAACTACGTCGACCGCAAACGTCTTGTCCATGCAGTTTGTGGATAAGTTCAAAGACACCGACCGCGTGAGGCGTCCGATGTTCTACACGCACGAGAGTGGGAAAGTTCACATCAGCGTAACGCTCACGAAGGAGCAACGAGCGCAGTACGCATCATTGGAACGCACGTTCGCCCCACTGCGAGCTCTCATAGGAAGCAAAGGATTGATCGCTATTGACGGCGGAGATTACCAGGACTGCAGGGTTTCAATTCATCCGCCGACCAAGTACGACCCTGAGTTCGTGCAGAGCATCGCTGACTACTTGCAAACGCAAAAGGTAATCTCATTTGCTCAAGTAACCGTTGTTCGGCAATCGGGAGCGGATGCATTTGAGGGTGCCGATTCTGCGGGAACCCTCGGCAGTCAAACTGAGTCTGTAGAAGCGTCGAAGAACCAAAAAATAATTGTTAAGTTGTACGCCATCCAGGATCTGCCGCTTTGGTCTAAGGACGGAAACTCTCAGCACATTGACCTGCTCATTCATTATCTTGAAGCGAGAGTGGAATCGACCAAGATCGGAGGAGACAAGACTTTTTCCTACGACGCTGGTCGCGGAGTGTTGGTCGTTCGCGGGGATACCAGAAAGCATCAGCAAATTGCTCAAGTCCTCTCCGACTTGCGAGCCAGTTCCGGCCAACCTGTCGAGGACTTAGCGACGACCGATTCAATCGCCGACTTGCGAGCCAATTCGGCCCAATCTGCCGCGGACTTAGCGAAGGAAACCTATTCTATTGCTGATTTCCCCATCTGGTCGAAAGACGGGAAGAAGCAACATGTTGACCTGCTGTTGAGCTATCTTCGTCTCAACGTCGATCCGCCATCGTGGGAAAGCAAAGTAGCTCGTGCAGCCTATAACGCCAAAATGCTCGCGTTAGTTGTGCAAGGGACGCCAGAGGTCCACAACGGGATCGAAGCAGCCCTATCTGGGCTGCGCGGGCGCACAGAAGAATTGGCAGGAACCGCAAACGCTTCGACATCAAACGTGCTCAATCCGAAGTCGATCAACATGCCTCCACAAGCGGCCAGCGGGACGCGAAGCGTAGTCTCGGTTCCGGACGGCGGTAACGTTCTGCTGGGAGGTATATCGGCCTATGCTGAGTCCAAACCTGCTCCACTCATAATCCCTCTCGGCGAAATCCTCCTGGATGTTTATGCCGGGCGAGGTGTTTGGAATTCGAAGGATAAGGAGGTCGACAAGCTGCTGAATTCGGTCAAATTGCTGCGGGGAGTCACGGTCCAAGTTCACGAAGATGGCAAAGGGGACGCCTTCACGAAGGCCGAGATACGCGACCCTGTGCCCGTTCGTGCGGAGCCTGCGGAGACTCAGAAGCGAGAAGAGATGATTCGATTAATCAAGATCGCCATCGACCAAGCACTTCGGGCACACAAGGTTCCCAACGTTCGCTGGCTCGATGCAAGTGGAAATCAACAAGACGGACCGGTACCCACTGGGCCGGCACAACCGCCGACCCCTGCCAACACGGATGATTCAGCATTATCGGTGGTTGATGAGACGCTTAAGTCATTTATCGAATCACTGAAACCAATTCAAGGAGACTGGGTGGTTGAATCATTAGGCCCATGGTTCTATCCGACCGATAAACTCGGTGACTCCGCCGTTTCCCATTTTGTCATGCGTATCCGGACGAATCATGTGGAGTTGCGTCCGTTTCCCCACTCAGGCGAGCAGCCTGTGACGAAGCTGTTGCTTCACCCGCTCCAGGATGCGAAGCCAGGGCATTTCCTGGTGGATACAGATCCGTCGGCCGTAGATCAGCAGTTCTCTCCCGGAGAGTTCTCGTTCGAAGTCCAAGATAATCAACTCCAGGTGAAGCTCATCCCGGCAAAACCGAACGAATCGAATCCACCTGATCAAGGCAGCGAAGCCCCGAAGGGGTTTTCAGCGCGTCAAGCGACGGACGAAGAACAACGCAAGTTCGCACAAGACCGACTTCAGCACATGAGAATGGTTGGCTACAAGAATGCAGATCGCACAAATCCCGAGGCCGTCGTCGAAGCCTACGTTGCCGCGTCTCTTGCCGGCGATGTTGCAATCGCGGCCTGTCTTGCGGAAGGCTATGCAGCACGACCGGACCAAAGCACCGGCTGGAACAAACACTGGAATCTAAACGACTTCGCAATCAAGTCTGTCAGAGTTCGCGGGCAGGTTGTTACGCCGATGCGGGTCACTGCCAAAGAAGCGATCGTCGTTTCCGAACTCATGCACCGAACATCGCCAGCAACCATTGGAGATGTCTCAGTCGGCCATCACGTGACGTTTTTGAAAAACATCAATGGCAAATGGGTTGTCAGTGCATTCGATCTGTGGACTGCAGAGCACTACAACAAGGGAATCGGGAATTTCCTGAACGCCGACGGCGACGCAATTGGAGTACCGCAGGAAGACGTCGAGGGGACCTCGGAGAAGCGCTCTGCAGGCCAGTAGCCTATTTGCGGCGATCCGCGAGAATTGCCCAAAATTCCCGAAGGATCACGTAACAGGACGCGGTGTCAGTTGTGTATCCTTTTTAGTCGCGACATTGCATTACTATTGGGAGAAGTAATTGATGACAATGATTTATTGCGGTGAAGGACGTTTCAAATGGGGAGTGAAGAATATCGTCGCCACTGACGAAGGCCGACTGAGTTTCCAATGTCAGCCACCTGATCGGTTCCGTGAAGAACGCGAAGATGGGACTCAAGGCTATGTGAAATCGCCTTGGATTTCCGTTCAAATCGAAATTAACGAAACCGAGGAAACGGCCCAGATTGTCTTAGAGGGGGATGACTTGGACGACGGGGAAAACCCAGGACGCCAGGTGTGGAGGGCACCTGTCTACAAACGAGGCAACGAAACTCTGATCATGAACTTTGAAGCGAAAGATATTGATCTTTGGGACGGTGGGATTTGGTTCTGTCGAGTTCTCGATTAACGAGTCATTCCTACACATTTGCGCCAACCGCGCTCATCTGCGCGTCTTGTACTGAGAAAAGAACAGACAATATCAACAAAGTCGCAATTGCAGTGAAAACCCTGGCGTTTTCCATTTCAAACAAGTGGAAGTGATCCGGCCATCCCGGACGACAGGATCGATATCTGGGACACGGACTCTGGACCCGATATTCGAACAGCTCTCCCGTATCTGGGGTCCTATTCCCTCGAGAATGACTCCCTGCGGATTTGTTATCACGGTAGGGCAATAGAACTCGAAACTCCCCAGTCGCGGCCACCCGTTCAACCTGGCAAGGGATTTATCTACTTGGAACTGCAACGCGATCCAATCGGAGAAAAGGTAAGTGTTGCCAAGGGCAAGACCGATGATCGTCGGACTGGCCAGTCATATCAAATCAGTTTACTAGTGTTGGCTGACGACGATTTGCAACCAGTCGCTGGCGCTACTGTCGACGTCACTTTGATAGTTGACGACAACGGCGTTACTGGCGACGGAGGGTTAGGTGGTAGCAGACAATGGGATGGCCACTGGCATTGATACGTCGCACAGCAAAGCCTGAGCCACCCTATCTCTGGATGGGGCGGAGGTTCAGCGTGTGGCTGGAGTTGACCTCAGACGATTCTCACGAGGCCTTGGATGTAAACGTTGTCCAATTAATCGAACGATTCGCTGCCAAAGTAATTGAAGAGTATCCCCCAGGGGGCCACAACTGTGACAAAGAGTACATTACGCTTGCGATAGATGGCCAAGAGTTTATGCTCATGCGGCTTCGTCGTTTCGGAACACTGTCAGCCCAAGCTTGGTCCGAAGGCGGCCACCACCTGATAGCGGTCATGGCGTTCAGGAAGCTAGAGAAAAGTCAGCAGGCCGAGCTGATCCGGATCCTCAAAACGCACCCACGCTTCGAAAAAGACTGAAGTGCCTCATTACCTTACTCGACCTGAAATCGCGACGAGAGTTTTCGCTCTGTTATGAACACAGAATCATCCTATTTGAAGAGTGGCGTTTACGTTCATGCGTTCCTCGATGTGGATAATGGGACTTTAGTTCGCACAGCCGAGATTTGGAGAGCATTACGCTCGCAAAGGTCTGATATAAGCACGAGTGAATTGAAGGTGGCGGCCAAAGATGGTACCGGTATCTACTTGAAGACGCTTGACGCAGTCAATCTTCCGAACTTTTTCGTTCAGCTAGACGAGCTATTCTTATTGGCCAATAGAATTAAGTGTGATAACTTGCCCATTCGGCTCGTAGAAAACTATTCGGGTAACATCCTATCAGCGGAAGGCATCAAGGCTTCAATAGCTTTGTATCAAAGTCACCAGTTTTCGATGGTACCTTCGCTAATCGCCTTCTTCGATCGGCTCGAAAATGCTGATTGGCGCGCAGGCAAAGAGTTAACATACGTAAGCGGTTGCAAAACGGTTAATGATTTGCCACAAGAGCTTAGTCGACTGTCAGAGGTGATATTTGCGATTGCATATCATATTAGGCAAAGGCTGGATGCTGCTGGCTATCACATAGACTCTCTTGGGTATGGCTTGCGTGTGGTGGGTGGTCCCGCCAAAGATCTAGTGCGCAGGAAATTTGATGGTACTCAGTTGGCAGAGTACGAGGAATTTGTGTCGATCACTACGACGATAATAGAATGGGCATGCGCGCAATTGTTCTTTGAACCAGAAGGTGCCATGGAATTCGTAAAATGGTGCGATTTGATTTGTTGTGGATATCTGCCCGTGGGGTGGCATGGAACGAATGCCAACGGAACGCTTCTCCTATACGCAAATTGCGACAAAGACGATTGAGACATAACCCCCAACGCCTAGTATCCATCGACGCGACTTCGCTCTGCTACAATTTCCAAACGGCGCTCGGCTGGAACGAGTGCCGCTGCGGGATCTGGTGGATGATAGTGGGTATTGGAAGCGGTGAATATACGGGGTCAGGTCTCATTTTCGTGACTCAGCGAGCATCCGCTCAACTTCTCGCGTGGTTAACTTTTTGCTGGGCAAGGTCAAGTCAGTCGCGGATCAACTGAGTTAGGTCTAGATATGCCCCATTACGGTTGACGGCCAGTAAATGAGACCTGACCCCGTTATTTCGCTAGTTTAATCGGTCTGGTCCAACCAACTTCGCTTGCAAGCAGCATCAGATTAGTTGTTCCTCGAAGCAGTCGACTTGGCGCAACCAAGCGACCAGGCCCGAGGGGCCGGTATAGCCCTAGCCGGCGGTGTCAACCGCCGGTACCGATCACGCCACCATCAAGTGATCGCCCAGCGGAGTGAGCGGCGAGCCAATCGGCATCCAACACCATAAGCACGAAACCGGTGGCTGCGCCACCGGCTAAGGTTATGTCGGGCCTTCGGCCCTGGGCACACCCACTGACCAGCTGGCGTTCGCTAAGCACTTAACAGCTGAGAAGAAGACCGAGGAGTTCATTGCCTGCACGGGCATCGTCACGAAGTGGGAACGCATCCGAAAGGCCAACCACTGGTTCGATGCATTGTCTTACGCCTGCGCCATGGCGCATTACCTGGGAGTGCGGCTGGTGAAGGAGGAGGAGAAACCTAAGTCGGAGCCCAAGCCGCGTCGGGAGCCCCGCAAGAGCCCCTGGATTGATCGGGAGCGGTGGCGGGAGAGTCAACGGTGATTGCGGGATAGGAGGTGAGCCAAGGCAATGAAGGTTCGGTATTCTTCGCCGTAATGCTAGTTCCAAGCCAATTGCTGGCCTTCTATGTGTTTTAAATTTCTGCGGCCTAACCTCATTTTCATCGGCGATGCAGCAAGCTCTTACGATTGGAAATCGGTTTATTGACATCTATCGAAAGCTGCCTGAAAAACTCGTCTGCTGGCGCGGCGTTCATCGTGTCCACAGCAATTAGCTCACCTTCTCCAGACGTTCGGCTATTTAAAAAGTTGATAATTAAGAGTGCATCGATAGCTGTTATGAAAACATCTCCGCTCACGTCAAAAAACAGTGAAGTTGTATTACTACCACTCGGTGGCTGGCTTGTAGAGTTTGAATTTAACCAATTGATCACGTGGAGCACATCAAGTGGCACGACGACCCCGTCAGCGTTCACGTCCAAGGGGGCGGCAAAGTTGTGCCACGGGTTAGCACCTGTCACGCTTATGACTACATCTTGGCTGGAAACACCTTTTCCATCGCTAACGACAAAGGTAATCAAATGCTCTCCGCCTTGATCGGAAGACGGCGTCCAGCTGAAGATCTGCGTCGCTGGGTCAAACGTTGCCCCATTGGGCAATTTGTCTGCCGAATAAGTCAATTGATCCATTGGTCGATCCGCATCCGTAGCAACGACGTGGAAACTCAAGAACTGGCCCACCGATACAGATTTGTCCTCGATGCCAGTTATGACTGGCAATTGGTTTGCTTCTACTACGGTGACTAAGAATCGGCGGTTGGATGTAGCTGGTGTCGAGCCGCTATCGGTTACATTTACGGTAACCCAAAACGAGGTCCCGACCTGATCTTCTCGCGCGGTGAATTGAATCACACCCGTTGTTTCATCAACCCCGTTCCACGGCGGCCCATAGGTCAGTGCGGTTCTCTCTCGATCGCTCGCTTGGATTTGGTACGAAAAGTCTTCTCCGACTTTCAAGGTTATGTCATCAATCGGGGCAACCAGTGGTGGATAATTGGGTGGCGGCGCTGTTATCGGAATGAAAACGCCATTTCTGCTTCCTTGTTCATCGGTTGCTATTATCCGGACAGCCGTCTCTGAAAAGCCGTTTGGGGGCGATAGCGTTACGCCTCTAATGCTTCCCGTACCTGAAAATTGAACCCAATCGAGCGGCTGACTGAATGATGCGTCGGACATGGCATAAGCCTGTAGAGTAACAGTGTTGACGTTGCCGCCGGGGTCCGATAGGACGACTGGAATCACCGTGCTGGTTTCCCCACTGTAGATGTAGTCGCCACCAGTAAAGTCTAAGAAGCCCGGTGTGAATGTCATTTCACGTTTAAGCAGAATGGTCGGTGCCCAGTCGACTGAAAAAGTCCCTGGGTAGAATCCTCGATCAGCACCTGGGTCAGCGTTTGTTGTTATGATCCAACCAAGATGAAAGTTGGTTAAGTGCGGAAAATCATCTTCAATAAAAAGTCGGATCGTCGAATCAAGACTTCCACTTGACTGTGGGAGAACTCCATTGCTGAAGTTATAGGACCTCAGCAAAATGTCCGTTGTTGGATCTAAGGTCTCGTCAAGCGATGCATAGAAGTCAACGACTACAGTCTCGGCTAGTCGCTGCCCCCGGTTGTACGGAGTGAACCTGATTACGAAGCTATTATTGTGTATGGCGTTGCCACTATCGGTAACCAAACCGACCACGCCGGTCGGCGCAAAATCGTTGTGCGTGTCAAACAACTCGTCGTAACTGGCGATGATCGCACGATCTTCCACGGCTTCGGCCGGCGCGGTAGCAAAGTGAATCCCTGAACCAGATATGCCGGCCACCGAATTGAAATCAGTAACCATCCGCGTGGTGACGGGCGTGTAGATGTTACCCGACGGCCCACTATTGGATACGAGTCCGACAAATTGATACTCCTGACGACCACTCGAGCTGTCGTGCCATACCCATAGCGGACCACCACTCATCCCTTTGTAGGTATCTAGTCCAGACGTTAGGCGAAACTGTTGAGTTCGAAGATTGTATGCAGAATTGGTTTCACCAACCAACCTTGGTATCAAGGTGGACCACGGGTTAGGGATGGAGTAATCTCGTGCATCGGATTTGATTACGCCATTGGACGTGAAGTGTGCTGGGCCCGTTGAGACGACCTGCGGATAATTGAGATTGCTCCATGGCGTATCTGCTGGGTAACCTGATACAAAAAGTTGGTTTGTACCTGAGGGAGCTGACGAATCGTCAATGCTTTCGTTCACCAACTCGACTGTGGTCGCAGGCACTGGATAGAATGAAACCAGTGTGTTCGACTTTATATTTTGGTCGAGTTCGAGGAAGGCGTAGTCAAACAGTGCGGCACTTTCGGTTATTAGACCGTTTCTATGTCCCTCGTCCAAAGTTACATAGTTTTTCCATTCATTGGGCAGTAGAATTCGCTTTACACCGACGACTCCACCAAACGCTTCTAACCCATTCCAGCCAAAGCGAATGAACATTTGGCTAGCTTGTGACGTAATCAGTTGTCCGTTTTCATTGCGAGAATAGACAACGTGTGCAGCGGTCATTGCGTAGTTTGGCCGGACCAAAAAAGCTGTACCAGCGGTGTCAGTTCCCGTAAAATCGCGATCACCGTTGCGGTCAGTTATGACTTGTCCGATTCCCGAAAACGCGGCAATATTGCCAAGGCTGTCGACCGGATTGTCGAGCATGCGATCAGGAATCTGAATTCGCGAATCGAAGCCGAAGTTTGCGAAATTTAAACGTTCTTCAAGCGTCTCTGTTGAAAGCTTGCGCCCCAAGTGCCTTGAACTCATTGCTAGTTTCCGAAGGAACAAGAAACTTAAGAAAGTGAGCAGCTCACTGTAGTCATGAAAATCCGATGCTGCCAGGGGAAGACCCCCACAATCGCAGATCGTTTAGGCTCGTACGGCACTGCGGCTACGGGTCTGCGATGACAAGCCGCAGGTAGCACTGCCGAGGCGCTCAGAAGCTTTTTCGTTGAGTAATAAAAATGTAGCCTTCTACTTTACCTGTTATCAGTTGATGCTTTGGACTCCCCTGGTAGTCTTCTCGTGGCGACTGAC
This sequence comes from Rania fehmarnensis, assembly GCF_056494185.1. Taxonomy (NCBI): domain Bacteria; kingdom Pseudomonadati; phylum Planctomycetota; class Planctomycetia; order Pirellulales; family Pirellulaceae; genus Rania; species Rania fehmarnensis. The sequence continues at coordinate 4,337,927 of NZ_CM151398.1, read as the reverse complement.
GAGAGCAAAGCACGTTGTCCTTTATTTGGGTATTTCAATAATCGCTATCTTTTGGGGACCAGGTTTGGCTTCTGGGATCGAAAGAATCACAATGCCGAACTCGCGCTACAGTGACTGAGTCCATACTGAAATTTGTTCGTTGAGTGCATGCGAGTTGTAACAAAAAGACGCCCCAGCAAATGCTGAGGCGAAGTACGAGATGGCGAAGCAATACGGCGTACACACTGTCACGCGAAGGTGCGCCTTCACCGTAAACATGTTGCCCACGGTCCACAGGATCACGTGGAGCATACAACACGAGAAGACTCCGAGAGTTGCCATGGCGGATACCACTTCAAAGGAACGCACAAGATGTCAGGCCACCCCGTGAGTTGAGACTAGTCAGCAGTCGCGTGAATTTTCAAATCGAGTAGCACCAGATCCGCCACCACCAACCGCCTGAATCGATTTAGTTCCTCACACACCTGTTCATCACTGTAGTGCTCGCCGATCCACTGGTCGTTGGCGAAGGCATCGAGGAGAGCGGCGAGGCCTAGTTTGTCGGTGCCGTGGTGGTGGGCGGTGAAGGGCATGGTCGAAACTCCGCGTCAAGGATTTCTTTGATTAGGCGTTCCAGCGAGTCGTCATTGGACGTCTCGACCGTGGGCTGGATGTAACTGTATGATTAGCTTGAGGCCGGCCCAACGACCATTCTGCCAGGACCCGCCGATGACAGTCACTCCATACGAACCCACTTCCGACCCTGGCTTTGAAGTGGATCGTTCCCGTCGGCGTCTATAGGTATAACCATCGGCATCCCCTAAAAGCTATAATCGACGCCATCATGAAAACTACACTCTGCCTAATTCTAGCTCTCCTCCTGATCCTTCCGCCACTTCCAGCCCAAGCTTGGTCCGAAGGCGGCCACCACCTGATAGCGGTCATGGCTTTCAGGAAGCTGCCGAAGGAACAGCAGGCAGAGCTAATCCGCATCCTGAACGCGCACCCGCGCTTCGAGCAAGACTTCCGCTTACCGAAGAACGTCCGCAACGCCGACAAGTGGTTGATCGGTCGCGCTGGCTACTGGCCGGACGTTGCTCGTAACCAGCCAGAGTACAACAGGCCTGATTGGCACTATCAACTGGGCGGTTGTGTGGTGGTCGGAAATTGCGAGGTGCACGAGCGTTCGTGCGAATTCCCAACCGACGCCACACTGGAGACCAATTCTCTCCACATCGGTCAGGGGCTGAACCTCTGCGCGCGAATCCTCCACGACAAGACGAAACCCGACTCTGAACGCGCCATCGCACTCTGCTGGGTCGCGCACCTAGTTGCCGACGCGCATCAGCCATGTCATGCTGGTTCGCTGTACGTGGAAGGCGTCTTTCCAGAAGGCGATCGAGGTGCTAACGAGATCAAGACCCGCCAACGCAAGAACCTGCATGCGCTTTGGGATGGTTTGCTGGGTCCGAAGTGGGATGAGGCTGACGTGGATCGACGGGCAAGGGAGATGCCTAGTGCTGAGCTTCGTCCGCGGTGTGGAACAGTGGTTGGCTGAGAGCCGGGGACAAGCTATCCAGCACGTCTACACACCTGAGGTCATGGAGCCAGTGTCGGTGGCGCTACGTGGCGTATCTCCAAGCGGCTGGCTCCATTGCTCAGCAGCGGGCGGCTGAGGCAGCGGTGAGGTTGGCGGAAGTGTGGGACTCGCAATGAAACTAGTGGTGGAGTCTTTCGTGACAGTCAATTATTTCAGTGAAGGTACGTCAAGTGCAAAAAATACCGCCTCATCAAATTGCAGGATTTATTTTTGGTACTCTGGCGGTGTTGACCGTTTGGTTCTTTCCAACACCAGAAAAAATCTTCGCTAGAAAGCTAATCTTGGGCCTTTGGCTAACAATCCCGCCGATCTACGAGTTCTTAGAGTATCACCGCGTTCGTGGTGATTCCAAAACCGATGCGGTCAAGCTTCAAAACTTGTTAGGCAGCCAGGAAAAGGCTCGATATGTTTGGGCTGGCTACTCGGCATTGCTTGCGCTGATGTATTTCGACAAATCCTGAATCGAAAATAGGCTGGCTCAGTCAGCACATGGTCGGGCGACTTAAATCGAAAAGATACTGTTTAAGAATAGTTTTCAGCTCCCGCTGTGAACGCTTCTGTCGAGCAGGAGTCTGAGATGAATCGGGCCTCCACACTGAACACGCTCAGCGAAACGAGGTCAGGGCTGTCTTAGGTGGAAGTCGCGAATTTGCGCACACTTTCAAAGAACGTCTTACTAGGCGTCAGAAATCCTCGGACCGAATCGTGTGCAAAGCGCGAAGGATGTCCAAATTACAACCAAACAACCTGCAAATAAGCCAAACACAATGTTAGGTAATGTTAGCTCGGGTAGTCCATATGAATGCAAGGCTGCGGCATATCGATTTCCCAAAACTAGCATCAATACAATCGCGCCTAGAGCGATGGTTGCTATCGAAGCGGAATTTGCAGAAAAACGGCAATTGTTCGGTAGGGAGTGGATTGGCTTATCAATAGTTTTCATCCAAAGTACTGCAAACGCTAGAGTAAACAGCCCGAACGTCTCACGTGGGTCCCAGCTCCATAAACGGCCCCAATTGGCTTGAGCCCAAATAGCCCCAAGAATAATCCCCACAGCATATAATATCGCTGAAGAGAAAAGGATTCTCAGCTGAGTTGAGGAAGAAGAGCCTTGCGGTCGCGATTTTCGCCAATGATCAAGGAAGCAGCGGGAAATGGCAATCATCCAAGTGACTGCCATTCCTCCAAGACCAAGCATTAGCACTGTTACGTGGGCGATCAATAAAAGTCTAAGAGCGTAGCCCATATCACCTTTTTGCTGCGACGAGTCTGACGTCCTTTCTGCAAGTGTGCTCAACGGTCGTGGTTCGTTCACTGGATCAGAAAAGTCCTCGGCTACCTGTGCCCAGACCTCTGTCGACGCGATGCCACAAATGCAGAAAACCAACAAGCTTGCAGCCACCATCAGCCATGGATTAGTGCTGGCGTAAATTGAAGCCAGTGGGGCCGAGGTTTGAACAGGGACAGAAATGGAATCGCGAGCCGAATGTAATTGATTCATTGCACAATCAACTTCAGCAGGTGTTGGTTCGGTTGCAAGAAGCGAAGCGAGGGCCGAACAAATCGCTGGTTCGAGTTCTTCACCGTTCTGGACGACTATGGCAGCACGGCCGTTGGTAGCTCTACTCATGTGCATTCTCCGGTTTGTTAGTAAACAATTTGCGCAGACTTTTTCGTGCCTTGCAAAGCGATGTCGAAACACTGCTTTCGCTGATCGCCTCGATTACCGCGATTTCTTGATTTGTTAGACCCTCGACATATCGCAACCAAAAGCATCGAGACTGCTGTGGAGGCAGCCGCGAAATCGCTTCCCGCAATAAATCCGCACTTTCCTCGTTTTCAATGGCCTTTTCGACCGACCGAGACTCGAATTGACTGATATCGTCGTCAAGCGGCACGGTTGCAACGCGTTGACGAAGTCGGTCAATCGCTCGGAAAGCGGCAACGCGCCTCAGCAGAGATGCGTCCGGAATTTCTGGCATCCTGAACACCTCCAGGAGCACTTCTTGCGAAACATCTTCGGCATCATGGACGGATCGCAGCAGTCGATATGCGATTCGGAAAATCGCTTCGCCGTGTTCGTCGATGATCGATTGCCACGTCAATTTCTTGTAAATCCTTGCTCGCTGTCTTCCCTTCGGATCAACCAAGCTGTGATTAGCTCCGCCAGTAGCTAATCGATCGAGACAGGCCATTTGTCACCTACTTTTTGACACTTCCGCGAGAGAGTGTCGAAAAATCGATCCTTGTCTCGACGCATCAACTGAAATTGTCGCTGAGTCGCCGAAGTCACCATGCGTCGGAAGCCACAAGAGTTCTGGTTCGAAGGAGAAGCAGTCGTGGAGAGAGCAAAGCTAGTTGACGGCCAGGAAGTGCCGCTGTCACTTCGCTCCTGCCTCGGACGACGCACACGCCTGATAGCCATCGACGGCGACTTCGCTCTGCTACCATTTCCAAACGGCGCAGTCCTAGAGAAGGTGCCGCTGCGGGATTGGGTGGATGATAGCGACGAAAAACGTTCGCCCTGAAACTCGATGCCATCTTCCAGAACCTTCACCCTTAGCGTCCGACCTTTGTATTCCCGCGTGATCACCGTCCCCGGCGTCAGTCCCACCACGGCGGCGCGTGGCGCTATCGGGATCGATACTTGGCCTTTGGGCGGGATCACCCGGATGTCGGCGTCGTTGGCTAGTTCTGCGGCCCTACGTCGGGCACGCTCGGATAGGCCGCGCAGTGCATTTGCCTGCATCCGCCAAGCGATCCGTATGATCAACCACGATTTGTTGTTCGTGCGCGTGTCCTCGCCGAACACGTCCTGGTACTTTTCCCGCAGCTGGCTGACCTTCATCTCTGCCATCAACGAAACCTCACGTTCCACGTAGGCCCACGTGGCAGCGTTCATGGCACGACCGTTCTCAAAGAATGGTTAGAACGAGCAAACATTCCCTTGAGAACATCCGCGCATTCGCTTATGGCGACTCCGCAGTTTTCGCGCAACGATGCACTTGGCACCTCACGGAGACCGGCCATGCGGAAGTAGCATCTCTTTTCGTGGTCAGAAAAGGACGGGTCGCCCGCTATCAACGATTCACTGAGGTGCATGCTGCACTAGTGGCTACCGGCCTAGACGAATCAAACGAAGTAAATCTGCCTAACAAGTAACGCCATGCTCGACCGCCCCACCCAAATCAAACGCATCTAAGCTGGTAAGAAGTTCAAGATCCGTACCGCCTTGTCGATTCCACCGTGTTCAGTTCGACTATCATTGAGCAATTAATCCAAGTACTCCGCCATCACAGAAGGTTTCATCTCATGTCTCCGAAAACACAGCGAATCATTGGGTGGGTCTTGACGGGCCTAGTCACGGCGATGCTGTTGATGAGCGGAGTTACAAAATTCCTCGACTTTCCCGGCAAGGATGAAGCGATGGCAACGCTTGGCGTGCCCGTCGCCTTGCTTCCCAAACTTGGAGTTTTGGAGATCTGTATAACTCTGCTCTACGTGATTCCTCGCACTTCGTTTTTGGGTGCGATCTTGATAACCGGCTATCTTGGTGGCGCGATCATGACGCACCTTCGAATTGCCGAACCATGGCAAGTTCAGCTTCTGGTCGGAGTGGTCGCTTGGATCGGCCTAGCGCTTCGTAGGCCAATTTTGTTCAAGCTGCTCGTGTCTGACCGAGAAGCCGTTCTGGTTGAGGAAACGAAGTTCCAGTAAGCCGACGTTTACTTCCTTGCCGACGAAGCTCCACAGGACGTACTAGTGCCAGGCAACCGGTTCCGGCTTTTCGATGGAAAGAAGTGTGTGGCGAATGGTATCCTGCTAGACTCGCGTCCTTGTTAACCCGCCCACCACTTTCTCCCCGCTCGGAAAAACTAACCCTCCAGTTAACAGCCAGCGCGAGTTTTGGAAGTTGAGGGAGTGCGAGCGCACTTATCTAACAGAGGTTGGAGTCGAAGCATGATGGAGCGCTGTAGAAGCACCGGGTAGAGATGAACGAGCACACCCGGCAACAGCATCCAAAGTGCGCCCCACGGGTGCCCGGTGAAAACCGCCAGAGCAGCGAACAACATGTGGATTACAAAGCAGGCTCCGTGCGCACCTGCACCGCCTCGCGCAGCCAGCGCTCGAAGGGTTAAGCGGGTTCTCGTAATTGACAACTCCCACGCGGGATAGACGTTGCGGCGATTCCATCCGGAGCGCTCAAGCAGCCAGCCGAAGATGCTGACTCCCAGCATGCGGTGGAGTAAGTGCTCGCCCGACGGGACGCGATGCCAAGAGGAAGGCAAACGTTTCAAAACCGGGACGGCCAGTCCGGGCGTTAGAATAAACGTCCAAAGAGTTAGTATTAGCGCACAGGCCGGATGGTCCGGCCCGTGAGCGCACAACCAGACCATCAGAACGCCCAGGCCGATCAGCATCCCGATCCAGTACGCCACTGCGGCGTGAGTGTCGTTGTTGATGATTGTTACCAGGTCCCTGGACCCGTTTTTCGTTGACGCTTCAATGTTCACGCGTTCTCGCCAAACTAGTGTTCGACCCTCGAAGAGTGTAGAGTTCTACCACTCTTCAACTGCGCAGTTTGGGCTTGAGAGCATTGCTTTGTCAATCGGCAAGTGTCCGCATTTCCGGGACTAGACACCAGTTGGGATCATTCGCTGCAGACTCTCGCCCCAGTTAACTCTTCGCCCGTTTTCTTTCCATTCGGAAAAACTAACCCGCTCATTGCCCGCATCAGCGAGGTCTTTCCAGGCACTGCAGTTATCGATCCAGATTACTACTCGACACTGCTTCAACGATTCGTTGAAGTCGCGGCTCAATGAAAGTGCGGAAGGCCGACGCCAGGGCTATCGTCGCAGAAGGCAACGTGCGCAAGTTCAGCCAGAACGGCTATCTGCGAAACTTCCTCTTGTCGACCGGCTACGCAGTCCTAGTCGAAAGCTGCACCACGCGATCAAATCTGGGGCATCGGACTCGATGCCGATAACCCTCGTGCACAAGAACCTACCCAGTGGCGCGGGCAGAATCTGCTTGGCTTTGCGCTCATGGATGTGCGGGAGAGCGTGCCATTTGAACCTCCGGAATGTGAAAATAGACTTCAAACGAACACAAAAAACTTCCAAACCAGTGATGGGTGGTTTGGTGGTGGTATATTAGTGGCTAGGTTATAATTTCTATCGCGATTTCACAACTCTGCAGCGGGTAAATGCAAATGCGTGGAGATTTCCTTATTTTGCTTTGTGGCTCGTCACCAATCTGATACGAATGATGTCGAATCCGAACGTACCTGGAAGGTCCAAGCGAATACGTGGATCGATGCTAAGAGAGCTAAGGAGTCGGTGTGGTTGGACTCAAGAAGAACTGGCAGCTCGATCAGGGCTAACTGACCGCTCAATTCGGAGTGCAGAGGCAGGGCGGCCTATTCAGCTAAGTTCTATCAGAGCCCTTTGTGATGTATTCAATCTGGAGCTGATGTCGTCGTTATCACCTACACAGTTGATGGAGGCCCAAGGGTTAGCTTCTACAACTGAAAACTCTGCGGTTCTTGATCGCCTTCTCAAGTATATGTTTAGCTCAAGTGACGACCACGCGTTGAACGATTTGTTTTCAGATCAAGTTGTTTACTTTTGTGAACTTGGAACGCTGTTGGGCCTTGCCGAAGTCGAACATCGCATTTCAGCTGTGAGGAAGTCGTGTGAGTTCTTATCCCCTACTATTCTGGGCACGCGTAGATCGGGTCAATACGCCGCGGCGAGTTGGGGGTTGTTGCCGACCCCGTCTCACGTGCCGAGTGATGCGGTGCAGTTTGGGGTGACCTGCGTTCGCATCAACGACGATCGAATCGAAGAGGCGTGGGATTTTCCTGCTTGCTCGTCGAAAGTCGAGGACTTTCCAGGGCCAACTTCGGAATCTGTAGCGAAGTCAGTTAAAGTTCATGGCCAGCTACTACGAGTTCACAGGACTGCCAATGCCCTCACTCAAGCGGACCTCGCCTTCCGGACAGGCCTTAGCGTTCGACTGATTCGTCTAGCCGAGTCAGGAAAGTCGATCTCGATGAAATCGAGTGAGCTGATCGCGAAGGAGCTTGGTATTCCCTGCGTATCACTAGAACGCCATGATGTTAGCAATCAACCAGTGTCCACAATGGCAGCGCGGGCTAAAGAGTTTCTAGAGCAGGTCTGGAATCATGAAAACTACTCGGTAATTCAGTCACACCTTTCCCCGCAATTTCGTTTTCATCATGAAGCCGGCGTGGTTTGTGATCGCGACGAAATGAAGAAGCGAATCGAGAATTTCCGCGGTTCCTTCAGCGATTTTGTTTTTGTGGTAACCAACACGGTCGACTTCGGGTCGTTCATCGTATGTAAGTGGCATGTGGAAATGACTCACACCGGACCTTGGACTGATTTGCAATCAACAGGAAAACGCGTCACTGTCAACGGAGCGAGTTGGGTCCATGTGGTCGGTGAGAAATTCGGTGACGCGTGGGACTTTTGGGACCCTCGGCTGGTTTATTCACAGCTGTCCAAAAAGTAGGCCCTGGACAATTGATGCCTATATTGCCGGTATCTTTCCTGTTCTGCTCCCGCCGCAATCGACACAATGTTTGCGAACAGAAGCACCAAAATCGCCCTGTTGGTTATGCAGATTCGTCACCACGCTGCTAACGCTGCAACATGGCGCTGTTGCAATTACACTTGCGAAACTTAGGATACGGAATCTACATCATGGAGACATCTCGAAAGCCAACGCGACTGTTGGCAGTGGAATCCCTTGAGTCACGGTGCGTACTTGAAGGAAATCCACTTCTAGATTTGTCTTCAATAAGAGCGGATACCAATCGTGATCGCGGCATAACTGCGATCGATGCATTACTTGTCGTAAACGCCGTTAACACTCAAAGCTCGATTACCGAGAGCAACGACGTAAACGGCGACGGTACCGTTAGTCCTATCGACGCGTTGCTAGTCATCAACATGATCAATGTGAACCGAGGTGTCGCCGACCGACCAGAACAAATCATGGGCGAGGCTAGCAAGTTCCTTACAGCATCGGAGCAAGAAACATTGCTTGCGCTGATCGTTGAATCTTCAAGTGCATTTGCCTCAGGTGCACTTACGACCGATCAGCTTATTCGGCAACTGGCAACTGTCAATTTGGCAACTGTCACGAAGGCCGGCGCAAAACTGATAATTAATGCTACTGTTCTCAATGACGCAGTTTTTGTTCAGCGTCTTCAACAAGACGGTGTGTTCAAAATCGTTGTATCCAACTTCGATGTTCGGACAATTCTGTTCCCATCCGTTGGTATTGAGGTAGTCGAATTAAATGGCCTCAAAGGAAACGATACCTTAGTAAATCTCTCCGAAGTGCCAATGGCAATTGCGGGCGGGGAGGGCAACGATGATCTGTCCGGAAATACTGCTCAAGACTCGTTGTTCGGTGAAAGCGGAGATGATCTGTTGTACGGAAGCAATAACGTCGACAGCATTATTGTCATTGGCTCAACTCTAAGAGTTGGAGGCACAGACAAAGCAGATGCTCTTTCTGTCGCGCAAAACGATGGCTACATCTACCTAAGGGATGACGGAAAAGACTTGTACAAGGTCTCAACAGGGGATTCAGTAAGGTGGCCGTACCACGTTATAGCGGGCGAAAACGTTACGCTGACTAGGGTCGAACTCCTTGGCAATGGTGGTGATGACACGCTCACGACCATCGCCAGCGATATTCTTACAGTCCTCGATGGAGGCGACGGGAATGACACGATTCAAGGCAGCGGTAATGCCGCTGATTTTCTAACCGGTGGTCCTGGTACCGACACTCTTAACAACAGCAAGCAGATCGATAACTTGAGTTGGCAGGGTATTAGTTTGGTGATTGAGGGAACTGTTGGTTCCGATGAGTTTTCGATGGTGCCCAATGGCGACCGTATTAAGCTCCTAACGCGTTCAGCGGGGCAGGTGAACTGGACCGAAATGTTTGGTAGTGGTTTGTGGGCACCTAGCCAAGTGGAGATTTCAGCGCTCGGTGGCGATGACAAGGTTGAGAATACTTCGGGATTTAGGCTCATTGCACACGGTGGTGCGGGAGCCGACACATTATCGAGTAGCAATTACAGCGATGGCCTATTCGGGGACGCAGGCGATGACGTCCTAGATGGCAGTCCGAACATCGATTCCATTTGGGTAGAGGCCGATTATGTACTTCAAGTCCATGGAACCGAAGCTGGCAATTCCATCCACGTCGCACAAAACGACGGTTTTATTCTGATTCGCGACGGGGTCAAGGATCTGGTGCTTCCCAGTTCGGGCGCGACGGTCAAATGGCCCTACACTTCCATCCCGTCATCGAATGTCAAACTGCGCCGTGTTGAAGTGTACGGGGATGGCGGTGATGACACGCTCACGACCATCGCCAGCGATATTCTTACAGTCCTCGATGGAGGCGACGGGAATGACACGATTCAAGGCAGCGGTAATGCCGCTGATTTTCTAACCGGTGGTCCTGGTACCGACACTCTTAACAACAGCAAGCAGATCGATAACTTGAGTTGGCAGGGTATTAGTTTGGTGATTGAGGGAACTGTTGGTTCCGATGAGTTTTCGATGGTGCCCAATGGCGACCGTATTAAGCTCCTAACGCGTTCAGCGGGGCAGGTGAACTGGACCGAAATGTTTGGTAGTGGTTTGTGGGCACCTAGCCAAGTGGAGATTTCAGCGCTCGGTGGCGATGACAAGGTTGAGAATACTTCGGGATTTAGGCTCATTGCACACGGTGGTGCGGGAGCCGACACATTATCGAGTAGCAATTACAGCGATGGCCTATTCGGGGACGCAGGCGATGACGTCCTAGATGGCAGTCCGAACATCGATTCCATTTGGGTAGAGGCCGATTATGTACTTCAAGTCCATGGAACCGAAGCTGGCAATTCCATCCACGTCGCACAAAACGACGGTTTTATTCTGATTCGCGACGGGGTCAAGGATCTGGTGCTTCCCAGTTCGGGCGCGACGGTCAAATGGCCCTACACTTCCATCCCGTCATCGAATGTCAAACTGCGCCGTGTTGAAGTGTACGGGGATGGCGGTGATGACACGCTCACGACCATCGCCAGCGATATTCTTACAGTCCTCGATGGAGGCGACGGGAATGACACGATTCAAGGCAGCGGTAATGCCGCTGATTTTCTAACCGGTGGTCCTGGTACCGACACTCTTAACAACAGCAAGCAGATCGATAACTTGAGTTGGCAGGGTATTAGTTTGGTGATTGAGGGAACTGTTGGTTCCGATGAGTTTTCGATGGTGCCCAATGGCGACCGTATTAAGCTCCTAACGCGTTCAGCGGGGCAGGTGAACTGGACCGAAATGTTTGGTAGTGGTTTGTGGGCACCTAGCCAAGTGGAGATTTCAGCGCTCGGTGGCGATGACAAGGTTGAGAATACTTCGGGATTTAGGCTCATTGCACACGGTGGTGCGGGAGCCGACACATTGTCGAGTAGCAATTACAGCGATGGCCTATTCGGGGACGCAGGCGATGACGTCCTAGATGGCAGTCCGAATGTTGACATGATTTGGGTTGAGGACGGGAAGGTACTGCAGGTGGCTGGCACCGACAGCAACAATGAGTTGAGTGTTGCTCAAAATGACGGGTACATCTACATCCGCGACAAGGGAATTGACCTTTCTCAGTTATCCAGCGGTGCGCCTGTTAAGTGGCCTTACGTTCATGTAGCCGGTTCTACAGTGAAACTGACCAGCGTCGAGCTCCTGGGGGGCGACGGAGATGATACGTTAACGAGCATCGCGAGCGACGTGATTACAGTGTTAAGTGGTGGTGCCGGGAATGACCAGTTGCTGGGGTCAAGTGGCAATGACGTACTTAATGGCGGTTCCGGTGGTGATCGTCTTGTTGGGAGCCAAGGTGATGACACGTACTGGTTCGACGACGTCCCTTTAGATACTTTCGAACTCGATTCAATACTGGAGAGCCGAGACGGCGGTTGGGATAAATTAGATTTTTCGGCTATGTCCATCAGCGTTACTGTGAAATTGACAGAACGACTTAACATCGCTTATTCCCAGTCTCGGCTAGTAATTCCGGCAATTGATGAAGTCGGCGCATTTCTAGAGGAGGTACAAGGGGGAATCGGGGACGATTACATTTTTGGCAACAGTGGTGATAACAAAATTTATGGTGGACCCGGAAATGATCAGCTGGATGGCAGCTCAGGGAATGACATTCTCTTTGGAGATTCAGGGAACGATGGACTCTTTGGAGCTGAAGGTAGTGACTCGCTCAATGGCGGTGGTGGCTTCGACAGATTTTTGGTTAATGCAGAAGAGCATCCTTCCTTCACATCGTACAGGGGTGACACCATGGAGGATCGCGACAGTGACGATGCGTTGTTGCTGTTTATCGACGCTCAAATGAGTTGGGGCGATTCCGAAATTCGCAGGGCCGGAAGCCTTTTCAATGACCTTGTAGCTGCAACTGGCAATAACAGACTGTTGCGGCTGTCCCACACAGAGGCACCGCTCCGCTTTTACAGACAAGGATACAAAGCAAACACCCTTGGCGATAATGACAGCGACGGTACTATAAATATGTATCAATTGGCATTCGACCCATCCAACTGGTGGAATCCGGAATTGGTGTTGTGCCACGAAATTGGCCATAACTGGGATACACTTCACGAGGCTGAAGACAACCCTTTTTGGGGAAACTTCTTAGCAGCGCGGGCAGGTGGCGAAGGTTATACATCGGAATATGCTAAAGAAAGTCCATTTGAAGACTTTGCGGAGTCGTTCGCCAACTACTTCGTTCAATATGAAAATCTTTGGATCGGAAGTCGCGAAGTCATCAGAGAAAAACTTGACGTGGTAGGAAATCTCATTCAATGGTTGCGCTAAGTCGTTCGGGATTGGTGCGCGTCGAATCTCGGTATGCGCGCCCCAGTTAACCCGCTGCAACCTTTCCTCTCGTTCGGAAAAACCAACCCGCCAGTTAACAGCCAGCGCGAGTTTGCTACCACCGGTTCTCCGGCTGCAGACCACCGCTACGCCGCCACCACACCTTTTCCCTTGCAAATGCGTTATCTCTCGCGCCAGATTTCGAAGAGGGTTGGGTTCGGGGAGCTTTGGCTTCCAAGTGCCGAAATCTCACTACCCAAGTTTAAACGCCTGGAGCTGTTAAACAGCTCTCGGGCGTTTTTCGTTTCCACCAACAAATTCGTTGGTTCTGCGAGTCTCGCGCCTCAAAAGTTCGAAGAGGGTTGCTCTCGGGACCCCGAACCAAACCCATCGGGTTGGGATCGGTACCTATGCGCGAGGTATCGAACTTTCTGACTCTCTTTTAACAGCTAAACTGGGGAGTTAACAGGGTCTCGTTTCAGACCGAAAAGGTCTGATTTTCATGTGCGAGACTAACGCCAGCTGTGCGGCGAATCCAGATTCAGATCCGGAAAATGGAATCACCAATCGAGGAGCGCCTGATGACAGTGGGCTGATGCGTTCATGCTAGGTATGCAAGACTACTTTGTGTGGTGAGAATTCCCGAATACGAAAATCAACATCCTGACAGGATCAAAAAATGGACTTCAGTTTTGCAGACAATCATGCGCTCATTTCAGGTTCTAGTCATCGCAAAGACGTTACTCAGCGAGTGGTCACCAGCTACTGTTCGATCATCGCAGGGTCTAATCCTCTAGATGGTCGGCCATTGAGACTCTTATAGGATTGCTTTGTTGTTCTTTGCGTATCGACGCATGCGAACGCGTTTATACCGTTGATGAAACACGGGAAACAGGTTAAAGACTAGGTTCGTTCCAAGTATCAACATGCCTATAAAATATTGTTTCGAATAAAATGCATGAAACACCGTCAAGGTTCCGGCCAGGAAGAATGCAAGATGCCATCGTTCATTGGAGTATGTGCCATTAAGATGCTTCAGCAACGAGGCGCGGTCGTGGATGACGCGATAGGTAGGCTCGATTCGTCGCAAAAATCGGTTTATCAAATCACCATCCGTTGCGAGGTAGCGAAACCATCGTAACCCGAGTCTAGGATAGAAACCTCCGTATTCAAAACTGCGAGGTATGAAATACGATTGCGGCAGAAAGAACGGGAGGCACGATACCGCACATCCCATGAGAAAAACAAAGCCGGAAGGAACCGGCACTTCGAAATGAAAGGGCCTTGTCGGCGGGTAGAACCTCAACCAGTAATACGCCATTAGCCCGAACCACTGTCCAGGCAGTACAAGAACGGCTGTGTTGAGCCTGTCACGCCACTTCTCAAGTTGATCCACTTAACTTACTCTCCAGCCAAACGGCACGGTTCAGCGGGCGGCGAAAGTTTCAACCATAGCCCAAACGGTCGCCACCGCCGCCTCCACTACATGCGATGGTTACCCGCCGTTGGATTGCGATTCTCGTTCCATCCGTCGAAGACACCATCGCGTCGAAACGTCACCGCGCCGATACAAATCAAGCAAATCCGGTGTAGCCGCCCGTCTGTTCGGAGCGAAGCCGATCCATCGCGGAAAAGTTGAAGTGTAGCAGTCCCACATGGTGGTGTCATCCATCTTTGTACCCCGGATCAAGTGCGTACGAAGGTTGAAGACCATACGCAACGACCAGATCAGCTCGACAGGCATGTCCAATGTGGTTTCGTCTGACCAAATCAATGCATCGGACATCACATCGTACCGTGCGGTCGCGCTGGGATCAGCGGCATCGATCCCATTGAGCACATGAGCATGCTCGATTAGCACTGGATCTATTTTGACGTGCGGCATCGCATTGCAATTCTTAGCGAGATCAATCGGTCCCGTCGCAAGTCAGTGGGGTAACGACTCCGTTCACCCAGCCCGCGAGATGAAGGTAATTTATTTCAGAAGCACCTGAACGCGGGGTTGGGTGCAACGGTTGGTTACCGGCCTTCTGAATCACGTTCCGGCATCCCAGCATCGTCACGTTCGTCATTGTAATCGAGTTCATCGGATTCAGCCAACCGAGTAAACCGACCGAACGCAGCATACTTGAAGCCGGGATAGCCAAAAACAATAAGTCCAAATAAAGCTTTGAGCGCTGTGGTTGACGAGCGACGTCCATCGCCGAACCATTGGCCTGATACGATCATTAAAATGAGATATGCGAAATAGCCAACAAAGACAATGCCGCCGACGATTCGCCAGCACCAATTGAAGCGACGAGAATCATATAGACCGAAGAGTGTGAAGGTGGCGAGTGCTTCGAATGCCCCCAATACTATCCATCCAGGCAACCCGACAGGATTCGAAAGAAAGGGCAGGAGCGCTAGCGTCAGGACGATGAACGGCGCTGTACACCAAAACATGAATCGCGTCGGCCTTGGAAGGTTCTGGATTCGCACGGATTCTTAATCCCGTCTTCCCGGTAACGTTTGCGATCAGCCGGTTCGAGCGTTTGATTGGTTAGTAAGTTGACACGATCGAAAACTCGGTTGCATCGAATTGTTCCCGATGTTTTTCTGCACCCGGCAATACGGCGTGAAGTATAGCTATAGGTCAAGTTGAAAGCCACGACGAGGCGTCCTTAACGGCCGTTGTAGTCGATCCGGAAACAAGTAGCTCAACGACCCGAGTTTGTTCCTGGGGCGTTAGCGTGGCCCACAGGTCATCGAATTCCGACAGTGCTTTGGACGCTTCTTCGGGGTCGATGATGACGACGGCGGCTTTGGCTTCGTGGAGTTCGGTGGCTCGTTGCTCGGCTGCGGAAAGGCGTTCGTGTAGGTCTGTTTGTCGGTTGGTTGGAGCGGATGGTAGTTCTTTGGTCCATGCGGCGACGTCCTTCTTCAGCCGAGCCAGTTCCCGGTCCAGCGCCTCCACTTCTTCCCTCGCTCCTCTTCAATCGTCGATGCAGTCAGCGCCGGATCCTGGACAATGCTGCGGATATGCTGAACGACGTACTTCTCGATCTCCAGCGCGGGAATCGACTTCGATGGACAGTTCGACCAGCCGGTCGTCTGCGCGTTGTCAAAGAGCAGCCTGGTCGAATCAAATGCTTGAATTGTCATCGAGCAGTCAAGTAGAGCTTTTTACAGTTGCAATCGGCGTTCCACAACTCGTTAACTTCTCTCTGCGACAATTTTTAAACGGCGCTTAGCTGGAGCGAGTGCCGATGCGGGATTTGGTGGATGATAGTGGGTATTGGAAGCGGTGAGTTTGTATGCGTCTAGTATTGACGGTCAAACCTGATGAAGTCGCCAAAGTCCGCCGATTCGTGGAACAACATCGCGACAACTTGCTCGTTCGTCGACGGCAAATCAGAAACCTGAACGACTCGCATCCGTTTCCATCGCGAGAAGAAATCTGGGAGGCAATTGTCGCATGCTTGCTCACAACTCAACAGAAGTCGGGGCCAACCAATCCCGTCACAAGATTTCTTCCGACCGAGCCGTTCCCCTTGTCACGTGATAACACACATGAGCCATGGTTTTGCGACGGCAGCAAGCGGTCGTGCCCAGAGTTTCGTAATGTTTTCCTAGCTGGCCCAGGGACGCACGAATTGGCGCACGCGACGTTTATCCCAGCCTACGCCTTGGAATACGTGTCGGCGCAAATTGTGGCCTCACGGAGCCGTTCGGGCAGCTCTTCCAGCGGAGGGATGTGACCGTAGTGGCCATTGTGCAAATGTGCAACTTGCCAAAACGTAGACGTGCGGCCGGCCCTTAATTACACTCTTCCACATACTCCACCGCATAACATAAAGGAAGTGCCGATAAATGAACATGCTTTATTCGAGGTTCGCTTTATTCATAGTCTGGCTGACTGCCTCGAATACGGGCCTCGGTGATTTCCTATATGCCTACGATGGCATGAACTATCCTGCAGGTAGTCAACTGGTTCAACAGAATGGCGGATCTGGCTTTCTTGGATTCTGGACTGCAACAGGTTTCAACATTGCAAGAACGAATTTCACGAATTCGGTGACCACATTGCAGTACAACGGACTTAGCACAACGGACGGTAGAACAACTGCATCCTCCGGACAGACAATCAACGGAATCGGTCGAAGTGTCGATACGAATGTATCACTAGCTGGAACTCACTATCTGAGTTTTTTGATAAGGCGTGAGAGTACAGCCGGGGCGTTCAATGGCTTTGGAGGCTTGTACCTGGACGGAGCATTTTTGGATGTGTTCGTCGGAAAGCCGGGCACAAACAACTTGTGGTCCCTAGAGGACCGGGGCGGTACTAACTCACTTTCAAGCAACGTGACTGCGAATGTGGGCGAAACAACCTTGCTGGTCTTGAAATTCGAAACGCACGTCAACTCCAGTCTAAACGATCGATTCGAACTATTCATAAATCCAGTAGTTGGGGCAGCAGAACCTACTGCCAACTTGATTCGGAATACACCAACCATCGGCAGAATGACGCAGATTATTCTGTACAACAGCGGCGATTTCAGCTTTGATGAGATACGAATCGGTGATACTTTTGCCTCTGTCACACCTCTCGCGACTGCAGTGCCGGAACCAGCCACCTTGAGCTTTTTAGCAATGCTTCCTGTCGGCGCGTTTGCAGTTAACAAGAGAAGAAGGAAGGTTATCACTTGAGCGACATGGCAGCTGGAACCACGGGACTTTGGCCGGAACCCATACTTCTCAAGACAATGAAATCCATCATGAATTGTTTGCGCGACTCACGACATGTTCTATTTGCATTGCTGGTACTTGCGATAATGCCTGCCTCCACCGGGAGTGCTGCAATTGTCTACAATCTCAATAGCTATGCCGGTGAGCAAGAAGGGGGAACGCTGTCAGGCTTCATAACAGTCATCGACTCGGCCGCAGTTGATGGATTCTTAGAGCCATCCGAAATAACCAACTGGCGTTTTACATTAAGTCACCCGACACTTCCGACACTGAACGTCGACTCGCTAACCGCCGTGAATCCATCTTTATACATGAGCGGCGCGTTCCTGAGCATAGATGCCAACTATATTTCATTGCCTGCAACGCAGTTTGTTTTTCAGGACAACATTTTCGGGATGGGCGAGAATACACCGGACAATAGTGCCTATATAGGGCTAATCGACTGGCGTCGCTCAATTCCAGGAGTGTCTGAGGTGTACGTCGCCAGAAACGGTAAGGGCACGCCCGGAATCGCGGATGACGACGTGTATTGGGAACGGAGTACGTTCGCAAGTGATCCCCCACTAACACTTGGCGGCCCGAACCCTTGGATCATTGCATCTGTCGTGGCCGTTCCAGAGCCAACGTCTTTGGGATTAGTCTCCTTGTTCGCTGTCGTTCCGCTCGCTCGTCGGGCTCGACTCAGTCGTAAGCTACCAGCACATGTAGAGTGAACGAAGCACCAAAGAAAAATTACTCGATCCGGTCGCTGCTGGTGATTATGACTTTGCTGGCGGTGTGGATGGCAGTGCCCAAAGACTTTGTGCACATGACATTCGGTGGAATAAGCCCGGTGCTGTTTTCGTTGACCTGCACTTGGGCGCACCAATCATTCCCGTGAATACTTGTTTTCACGCTTGTCTCGCGACTGTCCGGCAAACTTAGAATCTTGCTCTACGCGGAAGCCGTCATTGTACTCGCGTTTTGGGGGACCTATCGCGTTTGCGATTGCTGAGGGTAACATGATTTAGTGGGCAACTATCCAATCCTGCGTTCTGCTCTCTCGGCGGGCGGCCTATACCAAGGCTATGTTGAACTTTGCGATAAGCTGTATGATTGGCTTGATTATGAGCCAGTCGAGCCCCCGACGACCTAGTTGACGACTAGTCTGAGATCCACGACAACTGAACTTATGTAGTCACATGTCTCTAGCTCCAATCGATGTCTCCAACGCCAAACCTTTCGGACAAAGGATTTGCCAACCTTGCCAATTCAATCTAAAGCAACCCCCACAAAGATCGCGGCTAGCCAGTGGCTAGACTTAACCAGTCCTCTGCGGGGACTACTAGAGGGGAAAACACTTCAAACCGGCATTACATTAATCCGCTACGTTACTGACGTTACCGGCGAAGGACCATCGCTTCACGTTCATCCTTATGACGAGATATTCACGATATCTGAAGGGCGGGCGCGCTTCACCGTTGGAGACAAAACAATCGATGCTGAAGCCGGTGACATTGTCTTCGGGCCAGCAAACATTCCACATGGCTATCAGAACTTGGGCCCAGGACGTCTTGATTCGCTGGATATTCATTTGAGCCCTGAGTGGATTCAATTCAACCTCGCGAACGGATGGGGAACAGCGAGGTTGCTCGTTTCCTCAGATTCGAAGGTGAGTGAAGCGAAATCGGACTCATGTTAACGGATCGGAATTTGCCCCCACCAAATCGATTGCTCTAAGATGGAGACGCCTTGCAAAGACGACCGTTGCATTTTCGAAGTCTCAGAAACCTTCACAATTGCAAGTGTGTATGCAGATGGTTCCTAGCACCCCCCGACGACATTGCCGACCACTGGGCCGAGATCCAGAAAAGCCTATCCGATGCACTCGTGCAGAATCAGTCGCCGCTAAGGCTGGGATCAAAGATGAGTCGGTACGCATACCGTTTGCTGACTCAGACGTTTACCGCGTGGTGAAGATAGAGGGTGCCGAATTTCGCATGTTGGACCTGCTTGTCCCGAAGCGGCTGGATGACTCGCAGGCCATTCACTAGCTGGTCACCCAGCGATCGCTACCTTAGGCCCCTCATGGAATCCCGTTCGGCAGTTCCTTTACAACCTGTAAGTTACAAGCTGTAAGGTGTAAGGTGTAAGCAAGAAGTGATTAGCTTATACCTTATTCCTTGTCGCGCAAAGCTTTTCGAAAGACACGTTTGTCGTCAATTGATGAGCCATCATTTCGACCGAGTTCATTATTTGAAAACCGAACTTGGAATGGATAGACTATTAACAGGTGAAATGGCTCGCCTCCAGACCCGCGGTAAGGGTTTAACCTCGCCAAGAAATGTTGCACTATATGTGTGATTGCATTCTTCTCAGTCTGCTGTGGGTCCAGGCAACCAAGGAGAATGACATAGCCAAGAAACTCGTATCTCGTCCCAATATCGACCACCTGCGTGCACAAGCCAAGCGATTGCTCGTTGAACTCAGGCAGGGGGACGTTTTCGTCATCAGCGGCTCTTGTAACGGAAAATCGCGATGGCGAAGCTGAGTGCCCAAGCCTTCCACCACGCTCGACGAAAAACCATAGTTGAAAGTCGATGCAAATGGATTTCTCGAATTCGATCATCACGTTCAAGATTCCAAGCCCATCAGTGGTAGGCCTGTTCAGCGCAAAGACCCGGCCTACGATCGATTCATGAAGCTCGCCAGCGTTTCGGTTGAATTCAACGTCCGTACGGAGGTCATCAAGTACTAACGTGTTCCAATGCCCACAGCTCTCAATAGTAGTGAACAACGTCAGGCGTTGGCGAAGCGAGCGATAAAGAAAATCGAACTGTTGATTGAAGTCTACGTCCTCTCTGATTGGTCGGGTAACGTTGGAATTCACCACGCCCGCGCGTTTGATCAACCATCAAGCAAAGCACCGTCGCGGGCTGTGGTGCAATTCTTAGTTCCCGATGTTTTTTTGAACCCGGCAACGCGGCTCGGAGTATAGCCGGTCTGCAGTCGAAGCCGCAACTGGTTTTGCCGATCGCCAGTTTCAACGATCAAGATTTTGAACCACGAAGATCACGAAGAGCACGAAGTTTCCGATTCAGTCCTTCGTGCACTTCGTGGTAGAAATCAATGATTCGGTCAACGAGCTTTGCGGCGCCT
Organism: Rania fehmarnensis; assembly: GCF_056494185.1. NCBI lineage: Bacteria > Pseudomonadati > Planctomycetota > Planctomycetia > Pirellulales > Pirellulaceae > Rania > Rania fehmarnensis. The sequence continues at coordinate 4,317,566 of NZ_CM151398.1, read as the reverse complement.
ATCATGAACCTGCCAGCCATTTTGGCTGATCGTAGTAATCTTCGAAACAAGCCATCTCGAAGCAATGAGACCGGCAGAGATTCTACCGGCCCTTCAGGCCTGGACGTTCGCTGATGAGCGTTTACTCCTTCGATTCCAGACCAGCGGTCTGTGCAGCTAAGTTTCAATGCTCGGAGCGTTGGAGTCAAGCCAACTCAGTGTCCAGGCCTGAAAGGCCGATGGAACCTCTGCCGGTCGCCGTAAGGCACCGGCAGGCCGACAGCGCAACGGCCGGTACGAACAAGAGCAAGCATTAGTTTATGCATAAAGTCGGCATAAAGAAGCGTACCGAGGCGCGAGATCGTCAGTACCAATTTACTTTCCCGCTCGCTTGCTCAGTTCAACGCGGAAGTCCGGCAGGTCAAAATCCTCAAGCCCTTTTATCCTTGATCGGCTCATTTGATACCATTCGCGCCACCATTTGGCAGTCCACTGAGCGTCCACAATTGCTTGCATGTCAAACTGTTTTTCTTTGGCGATTGCATTGTAGAGTTGACGGACGAAGGCATTGCTCTCCTCCTTCATTCCTGCTTCGTCACATGCAACCCAGACACCAATCAGCATCGCAATCATGCGAGGATCAGGATACGACTCCAGTCCCTCGGCTGCGGTATCCAGTCGAGAATCTGCGATGGCGAGTTCGCGTCGAAGATAGTCCACGCGACCTTCAAACGTATCCATATTGGCAGGAAACGGTCGATAGGATTTTCCGTGTTCAGATTTTGGGAAGTCTGGAATTGGGACTGCCTGCACTTCTGGCGGAAAGCGATGTTTGTTCGCTTCCCACCACCGCCGCCACCACGCACCGTCATGATAGGGACTGTACTCGACACCAGTGAGATTCACACCCTTAAAAAAACCGAGTCCGTAGTATCCGAGTCCGTAGATCGTTTCGTATGAGTTATCCGAATCAATGGCTCCAATCAGGATTGGAATTCCCCGCAAATCCTGCTGCATGGAAAATAGCCACCCTAGACCAAAGTAATTAGGGCTATCCTCCTTAAGCTCTTGCTCTAGATAGGCCTTTAACCCCTCATGGGTATCCATGTCTGCCGGGAACGGCACATAGTCTTTACCAAACTCTGTCTTCGGGATGTCTCGAATGGCGACCTGCCGGAGAGGTTCGGGCATTCGCTGTCGGTGTTTCTCCCACCAGCGGCGCCACCACGGGCCATCGCGCATCGGTCTCAATTCCTCTCGAACCCACATCTCTCCAAGTCGAAAGGAGGTTAAAGCACCATCGATCGTGCCAATTGTTTCCCTGGAATTGTCACAATCCATAATGGCAATCAACTCAGGAATCGTACGCGGCTCACCCAACTCGGACAGTTTCCAGCACAGTTCATCGCGTATTCGAAATTCACCAGCTTTGTCGCTATTTTCATCCCGAGTGATCTCCTCAATCATTAGTAACATGGAGTCGATGGCTGCATCGCGATCAAGCTCGGCCAGTGCGATGGCAGCGGAAGAACGTAGCATCCATGGCCCCTTGGCATCGATCCATGACTGTAAGACAACCATGGATTCCAACGGACGCCCTGGGATTTGCCGAAGTAGCTTGCATGCATAGGCCATCTGGTCTTGATCGAGCGTGTTAGAGCGAATCCACTGTATGGGAAAGGCACCAATTCCAGATTCTCTGAGCGCGTTCCTCCGGACTTCGGACCACAGAGATTTCCACTTGTCGTCGATGGTTCGCTCCCGTTCCTGCAGCTTTTGAATCGCTTCTGTTGCAGGCAGTTTGTCGCACATCTGGGCGATCTCTCGATAGCCGTTCAGCAACACATCCTTGAGCGATTGTCCGCGGTGCTTCGCATACCACGCGGCGTATTCCGGCGAGCTCCTTTCGAATTTTTGCAGAGCCCAATAGCAAAGATAGTCTTGAGCGTAGTCTTGCACGACTGGATCGGCGTCCGTCATCCCGAGATGGAGTACCTTCAAAATGTTAGGACTTTCAGAGAACTGAAATGCTTTGAGGATGCCATTCTTGACTTGACCGACTTGAATCTGCGGCCAGGCACGTTCGATGATGGACAAACCTCTCTCTCGATCGAGTGCTACAATCTGAGGCCCATGTTCAAACGCTACAGGATTGTGAGATTTGGACGAAACCAGAATTGCGATCCACTCATCATCACTCCTCGACGGCACCTTTCGCGCGTCGTTTTTCTTTGCATCGCGTTTTTCATCGTCAGCAATCATTGTTGCGTTTTCGATCTTGGTCGACTGGCCCCGAAGAATTGGGATCGCAGTGCCCAGCAAGCATAGCGACGCAACGAGCTGAATTCCTAAGCGTTTCATTGACGAGAGAGGCTGTAGGTCGAGTTGAGTCACGTTACACAAGACCTGCATTCGTTGGGCAATATCCCCGACTTCATCCCCGATCGAGCTGAGGCAGGGCAAACGCAAACGAGGTTCAACAGCACACCGCGCGATCTGCAGCAATGCCTCCGCCAAGTTTCGACCGTCCCCTTCAATCTCGACGACTCTGTGATCGCAGAGAAGTTCACGAAGTTGGTCCAATTCCATGCTGCGTCGCAAAATCCACGGATGCCACCAATAAAGTGCATGGCACACTTCCTGTAACAGGCCGACATACGAGTCGCGTCGATCTAGGTGAGCCATTTCATGTATCAGGACGGCACGTTGCTGCTCCGGAGAAACTTGTGACGCAAAGAACTTCGGTACAACAATGATGGAGCTAAGAATTCCAAACGAAATCGGAACTGAATTCGACGACGATTGAAATATCTTTACATGGCCACGCAAACCGATCCGTTGTTGGGCTTGGTGCACAAGCAATAGCAGTTCCTGATCCTGGACGGCATCCAATCGCTTGAGCAAGAAGTGCAGCGATCGCAGATCTCGGACCAACCTGAAGAAGCAAACGAGCGAACCGATCAGCCAAGCCGTTCCAGTGAGAATCAAAGCCAAGCGAACCATTGAGACCCAACGGATCGTAACGGGCTGACTGGTATCGACGATGGCTATGGGACGATCGGTTTCGATTGGGACATGGATGGAGTTTACCTCTGCCGGCTTCCTGTCACTTTCCTTGTCACTTGGCCCAACACCAGGTTGGGCTCGAAACTGTTCGTCGATGTTTGGTTGCCAGCGTTCCGATGGCTCCCGAGGAACGTTTTCTATCTGGGCAATTTGTGAGAGCAATTCCCAGTCGAGATAAGCGACTCCAGATCGAGAAGCGATGGCCAGAGCTATTGGGGCGAGGAGAAACGTAGCAAGAAGGGCTAAGGTCAAGCAGTGGCGACTGGCGATCGTCCATCGTCGCGATACCGACGTGACAATGATTCCGAGGAGCGTCAAACCAACGAGGGCAATGAGCCAATTGAAAAGAAAAATCAGGGGGGAGTCGAGTTGAGTGCTTCCGAGCATGGCTTGGTTCCTATTTGGATCCAGGGGGATTCTTGTCGAGTATAGAACGCAGGTACTCAATGTCTTCCTTGCGGAGTCGTTTCGCCCCCAACAAGCTCATTACGAGTTTTGAGGCAGAACCGTCAAAGTAGTCATCCAGAAATTCACTGGCTATTTCTTTGTCAGTGGTGACTTTGGAAACAGCAGCGACATAGTGAATACCATCCTCGCGTTTGATTCGCTTGAGCCAGCGTCGTTCGACCAAGCGATCAAGTAGATTCTGTGCGGTTGTTCGAGCAATGGATCGTGAGGCATCCATCCGTGACCATACCCCTGTCACCGTCACCCCTATTTCTCCCGCATGCCATGCCATCTGCATGATCGAATGTTGTACAGGGGTCAATTTTCCATCTGGTGTCGCCATCGAACTCTTTCCTGCTTCTACGTCGTATCTCAGTGTTGAATCGACGACAGTGTGCAGACAACTGTCGGCAAACATCCTACAATTGCCGACAGATGTCGGCAATGGGAGTTCTAGATTTTTCTCACAAAGCGTGTGCTGTCTAACAACCACTCCACGTTTAAAAAAACGACGCGCTAGTTCGTAGATTGATATCAAACGTTGACGGTCAGCCTCGCTCGCACGCCTGAGGACCAAGTAGAGCAATTGCAACCGGCCCATCGTTGTGGATGAACTCGTCATCCATGTCGTCGAGGAGCAACTGTCCTAGGAGATCGCGCTGTACACTCGCACGTATTCTTAATTCCGTCTTACCGAATTTTCGGGGTCAGGTCTCATTTTCGTGACTCAGCGAGCGCCCACCAAAATTCTCGCTTGGCGCATTACCTCGGGGATGCAACGGAAAGGTAAAGTATAAGGCGGGAATGCGATTGGCAATTCATGGGCTGATACTGCATCAAGACTATGGCATTTGGTCCATTTGGGTTTACACTGCCTCCCTGCGCAGCAACTAGTCGACGGTTGCCCTAACGTCGAAACGCCGAATGAGTCCATCTTCCATCTGGAAAAAGTGGACCCCGGTTTTATCGAAAATGACCTCGCCGTCGAGGTCGCGCGCTGTGAGGTTGGTGCCGTGGTGGTGGGCGATGAAGTGCATGGTGGTAATATAAGGGGTTCTTTTGCTGAATCCAGTGCGATACCATTGCGGCGTGCAGTTGATTGGACGACACATGCCGATAGTTTACCAGTTTGACCAAGCACTTCAGGTGCTTGCGGTCCGAGCATTTAGTCATGTCACAACTTGCGAACGTGCGCAGTTCGTTGAAACTGTCCTCAATACTCGCTGAGTAGATGGATCGAGCAAATCTGTCGGTTGAAACGTTGCGGGGATATGCTCTGAATGATGCTGAACGCTTACAGTGAGCCAATTATGCAGACTGCCAGAAGCGGGAGCGGCGAAGCAATGAACAAGGCTACACCACCACGGAGCAGATGAAGCGGACAGACACCTGCCGGAACTCACCTTACGCGGCGGCGACCGAGTTGCTCTGCAACATCGAATAAGAAAGCTGAATCCTCAGCCGAATCGCCATACCAATACGAATCGATCAATGAGTCATCGACCGCAAAAGTCTTCGTCTGGTTCCCAACGTGCTGAGTCTCATTTATATGAAGACCTTCGAAGAACCTGGCCCTTTCGCCTTCCCCTTCTGCATTGAGACGTGCGAGATTGAGATCGTTGATTACCAATAAAGCATCAATCGGTGTCACTTGATAGTCGGCATTCACATCCAAATAAGGAGGAGCGCCGCCGCCGAGGTCTTCAATCGGCGTTGCGCCTCTTTGATTCAACTGGTTGACAATTAACAGTGCATCCAGCGCGGTGACGTTGGTATCGCCAGTAACATCAAACCTGTTACTCGGATTCTGGTAGAGGCTCCCATCTATCGTAATGATGACTTCTGCTGGCAGTGAACGAACGCCTAAAATATTCTCAATGGAATAACGAAACTGGGATTGTCCTAAGTACTTGGCCGCGGGTGAAAAGCGAATTTTTCCTTCGCTGACGGTTGCTTGCCCGTTGGTGGGCTGCTGTTCGATTCGCAGGGAATCCGGGACGAGTGGGCTCTGGACGAATGTGTCGTTGGCTAAAACATCGATAACAATGTCTTCATCGCGGCGAGCGCGACCTGCATCCCCGTTCGCATTGGGCCTTTCATTCAACAAAAGTTCGACTTGTGCAACATTCGAAATGGCACCGTTTACGTGGCGGATACGATAGGTGAAAGAGTCATTTCCAACTGAGTTACCAGTAGGTACGAATTCGATCTTTCCTTGCTTGACTTGGACGGTTCCTTTGCTCGGCTGGCTCACAATCTCAAGGCTGTTCAGTGCCAAGCTCGGGTCAAAATCGAGGTCATTGGCGGCAACGCTTAGTAATTGCGATTCTGTGATCAGTACCTCAAATTGGTCATTCACTGCGACCGGTTGATCGTTGACATTAGTTACTTGGATCGTAAACGGGGTCGCTATCCAGACGCCCTGGGCATCTGTGTTTCTTACGAGAATTGAATACGACGCCTTTGTTTCGAAATCGATCGGTACCCTCGCTTTGAGGACGTTCCCAGAGACTTCGAACGCACTATTCTCTAGTCCGCCATCAGCCAAATCAAAGGTATACCCAGCGCTACCAGCCGTGGTGGAAAGTGTTCCAATGACCGTGCCAATCGGGATGTTCTCGCTCATCGAAAGTTCACTTAAGGTATTTCGAGGTACCTTAGAATCGAGGGTATCGACCACTGGCAGTCCTGCTTTACTTTTGATCGTCACCCCTAAGTCTTCAAGAACGGCTAAGTCGAGTTTGCCAATATCCAGGCGGTTACCTTCATAGTTGCCGAATTGAAACAAGAGTCCGGAGGTTAGCGTATTACCAGGCAGATCAACATTGCCATAGTGGTCCTGCAACGCTCCTCCTAACCTTGGTGCCAGCGGTAGCTTTCCACCAAACACCTGTTCAGTAGCACTGCCAATGAAATAGTCGGTCCCGTCGATAGTTGTGGTGTTATTTCGAAACTCTTGAGTTGCGGCGAAGAAACCCATCCCGTGAAAGACTTCATGAAGAAAGACGCCGATGTAATCAAACTTCCCCGCTGGAACATCTGCTGGAACGTAATCGATCGGATTGGGATCGAACCAGACAGGGAGTCCATAATTCCGAATTTGGCCATCATCACCCAAGTAGATCGTCATGCCGACATCGGCGGCAAGCGGTTGGCGATCGATTCCTGTCTTGAATTCATAGAGCGTATCATTGCTCCAATCATTGTCGATCCACGATACGCTAGTTATCGATGGCAGCAAACCATTCGTGTTCGGAAAGGGATTGTCGGATGCAGGGCGAACGCGAACCTCAGCGTCAAGCGTACCCTGCCACGCTATATGTCTGGAAATGCGATTCAGAGCGTACTGCGCCGAATTTGCGATCGATTGTTCGGTTTCTGCCGGGATTAGATTGAGATCGTCGACGACTTGAAACGTATAGCCCGCGAAAACGGTTCGGGCTTCAAGCAATTCGGATAGTAGGCGCTTAGGCCGCATAAGATCACCGGCTGGTCTGACAATATAGCGTCCGTGGGAATGACAGAACTACCACTTTAGCTTAGTAGGATTTGCTGTCAAATCAGCGTTCGCTCCGGCGGCAAACAGAGATCGAAGGAAGGAACACTGATAAACGCTACTTTTCACTAATAAAGTATGTGCCAAGCCTGTGGTCGCGGCAAGGCGGCTCGGAGTATTCGTGGTAGAAATCAATGATTCGGTCAACGAGCTTTGCGGCGCCTATCATGAACCTGCCAGCCAGTTTTGCTGATCGTAGTAATCTTCGAAGCAAGCCATCTCGAAGCAGTGATAGGTGATTCCACTGCCATCCCGGCACCCGGCAACACGGCTTGAAGTATAGCCGGTATGCAATCCAAGCCGCAACTACGTTTTGCCGATCGCCAGTTTCATCAGTGTGCAGGAATACAAAAGACAGATCGAACCACAGAGACACGGAGACACAGAGAAGAACAACCGCAGTTGCCGTTCGTTGCTTTTGCGGCGCGTCTTTTCTAGCACCCACCAATCCGAGCTAGGTACAATCCGTGTCGGGCCGGAATGATCTATCTGTACAAGCGAGTCTTTCAGGTATGGCACTAGCACAGCGACTTCGGCAAATCAGCCTGAAAGAAATACTGGTCGGAATGATCATCGTTTCGCTTTTGGTCCTCATGATAACTCAACAGCAACGACTCGTTGCAGCGCACAAGCGAATCGTCGACCTCACAAGGCAACTGCACAGCCAATCACCATTGAGGCCTTTTGTCGAGATGGACGCTAGTGAGCAGCCAGTCAGATACAAACAAGGCGCTTCGATTGCTTTCACCGGTTATGCAAACCTGCCTCTGGGAACCTCGGTACGACCGCCGGTTCGTTTCAGGGCGATGCTGTTCGAGAATAGTTCAGCCAAAACAGTCTACGACGATGTATTCAAGGCTTCCAACAGCGCAAATCCACGACGAGCAGAATTCGCATACACCATTCGGAACACTGGCAACTTTGAAATTGGCACATATCTATTGGTAATCTCTGTGCTTGATGATCATGAGAATGCCCTTGCGCGGGCAAACACGTTAATCGAAGTCGTTGAATGACGAACTCACCACTTAACCTCAATCCCAAAGGTTGCGGGAGAAGTAATCGATTCAAAGGTCTACTGGCGCCTCAGTCGGTGAGCATCCCCAGAGGATAGAAACATCGTGGCGATTTATCAAAATATTTGAGGCCGGAGTATTCGTCGCAGTGGCATAGTTAGTTGACAAATCCCTTATGTACTTTCAACACCTGTGCCGCAAAAGGAGATTAGCCATGCCAGATACTTGTGACCCAATTCGCGCCGAAGTTGCCGATTTGGAAGTGCAACTTGGAAATACTGATCCATTCATCTTTGATCCAGAAGGGCCTCGTGCACCTCCTCGTCCAAACCCTGTGTATCGACAGATTCTTGCAAAGCTCAGAAATGCCAAGAGTAGACTGCGCGACTGCGAGGGACCGGTAGTTACACCTCCTGCCGTACCAGTCCCTGTAACGCTCAGTGCAAGCGGAGTCCGATGCTACGATCAGAACGACACGGATCGGGGAGGCATCTTTGATATCGAAGATGATGAACCCTACGTCCTGGCGTTCGCAGTCGATGTTTCACTCCCACTCGGCTTTACAAACTCGAAGGTAACGCGGATTGGCCCAATTAGCGACGTGGATGAGGAAGGCGCTTTTTATTCACTACCAAACAATCTGATCTGGGGATTAAATGGTTCCGCACAGTTGATCAGTGCAGCGAGGAACTTCATTTGTATTGTCGCGTGCATGGAAAACGACGACGCGAATCCAGACACGGTTAGGACGATTGTCGAGATAGATGCTCAAGCGTCCCTAGTTCGCAATCTCGCGCCTTACGCTGCAGGCCTGATATCAAGAGATGAGTTAGTCTCGCGACTCGTCAATGATTTAAATGGGGCAATTCCAATTGCTACGGTCGCCTTTCCTGGTCCCGATGACCAAATTGGTTCCGTGCAAGAACTGAGGTTCTCACAGGAAGAACTCGACGCCCTATATCGAGACCCTCAGCAAGTCTTAGATAAGAAGCTTTACTTCGAAGGTGACAGCGCCAAATATGATGTCTTCTTTCGTATGTCGCGATAGGTGAACGTCGAGCGTTAAAATCCGGAGATGATTCTACCAACGAAAATCGCCAGCCAACACATGCCCGTTTCTTTGCTGACTGGCGATCGAAGGCGACAAGGCACACTCATTGATTCGGACATCACTGGTTGTTTAAAAAATTGGGTTCATCACGGATTTTAGTGGGTGGCCTGCGAAAACTCACGGTGGCCCGGTACGATATTGGGCATGAGCCAATTAAGTGAACACTATCGGATGCTGCTAGGCCTGGACGATGCCTGGCAGGTTGATTCAGTCGATCTTCAGCTGGAGGAGCAGATGGTCGTCATTCGCTTGGAGCACAAAGGGCGGGGGCTCGTGTGTCCTGAGTGCGGAGGGGCCTGCACGCAAGCGGATCTTGCTCCTGAACGAACGTGGCGACATCTGGATACGATGCAGTTTACGACCGAGCTTCGGGCTCGCGTGCCGCGGTCCAATTGTAGCAAGTGCGGTGTGAAAACAGTTGATGTTCCATGGGCTGGCAAGCACTCTCGTTTCACTTTGATGTTCGAGGCATTTGCGATTGAAGTCTTGCAGGCTTGCAGCAATGTGAAGCGGGCGGCCACTCTGTTGCGATTACATTGGGACTCGGTCCAGGCGATTATGGAAAGAGCAGTTGAGCGAGGGCTGGAGCGTCGGAGCACTGAATCCGTCAAGCGAGTGGGCATGGATGAAAAAGCTTTCAAGAAGGGACACTCGTATGTGAGCATTATGACTGACATCGATGGTGGACGCGTGTTGGATGTGGCTCCTGAGCGGACACAGGAAGCAGCTGAGAAACTATGGGAAACATTGCCTCAATCACAGCGAGAGCAGGTTGACGCGGTAGCCATGGACATGTGGCAAGCGTATATGAACGCTGCCAAAGTGATGGCTCCCAATGCTGACATCGTACATGACAAGTTCCATATCGCTGCACACTTGAACGAAGCTGTCGATCAGGTTCGTCGGCGCGAGAACAAGCAGTTAAACAGCGAAGGAATCGGCGTACTCAAAGGCACTCGACAGATGTGGCTTTTCAGAGAGGAAAACCTCGATGATGCTTACCTGGAAAGCTTTGACTTCCTCAAGGAACTGAACCTCAAGACAGCCAAAGCCTGGGCTCTGAAAGAACAGTTTCAAGGCATATGGACATTCCGACTACCTGGCTGGGCCAAGAGGTTCTTTGAACGTTGGCACAAGTGGGTCGACGAAAGCGATTTGGCTCCTATGAAGAAGAAGGCCAAGATGCTCAAACGCTTCTTGCCAAACATCCTCAACTACTTCAAGCACTTCATCACCAACGCCACAAGTGAAGGCTTCAACAGCAGCATCCAGACAATCAAATCAGCTGCCAAAGGCTTCCGCACGTTCAAGAACTTTCGCATTCGAATCCTCTTCTATTGCGGAAAACTCAGCATGCAACCCGCCCTCGCCACCCACTAAAATCCGTGATGAACCAGCTTTTTGTCGCTGATATTGAAATTTCAATGTGAGGTTAAAACAATGGATCGTCTCGATCTTCAAACCGAGTATTTTGTAGAAACGAATCACCAATACAGAGTTGCTCACTATACACCTCGCGAACCGAATGCAGGTACGGATGAATGGGTATACGTCCATCTTCGTGGCCAACAAGGGGATGTAATACAGCTCCTTGCCAATCCACACGTAAACGAACGAGAGCAGGGTTCAAGCGATTCGTACTTTCTCTCAGCCGCCCACGTTGGACCAATTCAGGCTATCGGCTTTCGGCTTGTTAGACGTACCGACGATCATAATTGGGCGTGGTACTGTAGAAGTGTCTTGGAGACAATCTGACAACTGGATATTCTGCATACATAAAAGATTTTGGTTGGGTCAATGAATTCAACAAAATATTCTGGCGGTCGGCGTTCAATTTTGCCGGTGACTGAATGAACACAGATATCCGCGAAACTCGGCACGATGAGTTAAATATCAGTGGCGTTGAATGCCTCGATAACTAATCCAAGAGAGCATGGTGTGCTTCTGGACTCGCGCTCCTGTTAACCCGCTCGCACCTTTCTTCCCGTTCGAAAAACTAACTCACCGATGCTCGCAGAAGTTCACTGGCTTACGGAGAAAGAAGGTGGACGCGCAAAGCCACCAAGCGGCGTTGGCCTCAGTCCATACAGCGCGGTCGTGAGATTCGACGGCGATCCGTGGCCAGTCAACATCGGTTGGTCATTGCTCGTCGAGAGGATCAGCAGCGAGGGTGAGTTCGAGTGGAAAGCCGACGTTTACTTCCTTGCCGACGAAGCTCCACAGGACGTGCTAGCGCCAGGCAACCGGTTCCGGCTTTTCGAGGGAAAGAAGTGTGTGGCGACGGGCGTGCTGCTAGACTAACGCGTCTGATTGTTCGCCGCACGGCTACTTCTGTGGAATCTCGGTCACTACCGCGGCGATGAAAAATCCAATTCGGACAGAAATCAATTTGGGTTCGTCTTACCGGTTTTTCTTCACGGCTTTGAAGTGTGTGAACTAATTACTTGGAGCGGCGAAATACTCGCAGCTCAATTTCCGGAAGACTGGGTTGATTGGCTAGCATGCCGGAAACGATCCGTAGCTCTTCGTCTTTTAGATGGTAGATGAAAGTTCCACCAACCTCTGCACTGTTATCGAGGTACATCGTCAGTACTTTTGTACCGCCGCTTCTCGAAAGGTCGAAGCGACCTGATCGACCTCTTATCACTCGATCTTTTTCATCAACCCAGTGTGTCGTACTGTCGTTGCCAGAAAATGCGACTCGCATTCGCTCGGCTAACTTACCGTCTTTCCACAGCTCGCATCGCCAGCTACCTTGCAAGAGTTTAAGATCCGCTGAGAGCTCTGAATCATCTTGGCTGACGTTGTTTGCATCAATGCGCCCAGTGTCGATGATCGATTGCAGGCTAGACAATAAGCTCGTGCTTACCTTTCCAGAACTCATAAGGTTGTCGACTGCAGCGCGAAGTCGCTTTAAGTCAGGTTGAGATGGCGGTGCCAAGTGCTTTTTTTGCAAGGCTAAGTAAATTTCTAGTTGAGATACGGCTTCCTCGGTCCGCTCGGCGCGAACTAACGCAGAGGCATATTGTGGAAGAAGCAAAACTGTCCGTGATTTATCTTCAGAAGCTGAAAGGCCCTGCAAGAGGTCTCCGTATAGGTCAGCCGATAGCGAAGGGCTGTCGCCGCTTGATTCCAGCAGCTGTATGCGAAGGTTGCAAAGTGCCAGAAAGGTTGGATCGGAATATCCTAAGTCGCTCTTGGCTCGCTCATAGATGTCGGCGGTAAGTTGTAGTGCTGACTTAAGCTGCAGATGTTGGGCTAACCAAGTCGCGTGCCACACTGTGTATTGTGACTGACTCAACACCGCTTGATCGTCTTTGCCTTCGGCTTTGAGTTCTTTAACCTCTGCGAGCCAACCTTCAGCCAGTCGATTTGCTTCGGTTTCTGGAAGAAGCATTGATGCACCTGCTGCAGTAGCGGCGCGAATCGCTTGTCGTTCACGTGACTCCGCTTGAGCTTTCAATTCCAGCGCAGTTTTCGCAGCGTAGCCAGTTGCCGCGATTCCAATAAGCAGGGTTGCGACCACTGCGGTTGAAGCTAAGAGCAATACTCGATTACGCCGCGCGAACTTGCGAAACAAATAAAGACGACTGGGTGGTGTTGCCTCGACGGGTTCATCATTGAGGTATCGCTCGATATCGGCGGCGAGCTGACTGGCGGTTGGATACCTGCGGCTACGATCTTTATCGATTGCCTTAAGCACAATCCAATCCAGTTCCCCACGCAGCAAAGCACTTAGCTGTGACTTATCCTTCAGTAGTAGCGATCCCTGAGATGCATCCAGTCGAAGTGAAGACACCAAGACCGAAGGCCTCGAGGGCTCTTCTTCAAGAATCATTCGCTGAACTTCCATCCAACCTGCCGTGGATATTCGCCCTGGATCGATTGGCGTGCGTCCGGTGAGCATTTCGTACAACAACACGCCAAGTGAGTAGATATCGGTTCTCGTGTCGACGTCGACTCCCGATTGCTCAGCCTGTTCAGGACTCATATAGAGCGGAGTGCCCAGTAGTTGTCGAAATTCGGTGAACAACGTTTTATCCGTGAGCGGCCCGGTAGTAGCTTTTGCGATTCCAAAGTCGATTACTTTTACAACTGGCTTATCATCGCATACCGTCACTAGCACGTTGCTTGGCTTAATGTCGCGGTGAATGATGCCCTTTTGATGTGCATGTTCAACCGCACTACAAACATTTTGAAAGAGCCTCAGCCGCTCGTGGAGTGCTACTCGCCTTTGATCACAGAATTTGGTGATGGGGTCGCCGCGAACCAGTTCCATAACAAAGAAGGGACGCCCGGAAGTTGCAGTTCCCGCATCAATTACACGGGCGATGTTTGGGTGATCCATGACCGCCAGCGCTTGCCGCTCGGATTCGAATCGGGCAATGACTTGCTTGGAGTCCATTCCAGGTTTGATAATCTTCAATGCAACTCGCCGGCGAATAGGTATGTCTTGTTGGGCCATGTAGACAGTTCCAAACCCGCCTTCGCCGATCTGCTCCAACAGCTTGTAGGGGCCAATAGACGTACCCGGTTCCTCGATACCTGCGCTGTGAATCAAGGTCTCATCAAGAGGCTGATGGGAGTCTCCAACTGACCGGTCAAGGAAACGACCGGCTTGTTGGTGCGCAGCAAGTAAACTGCGAACGTCTGCTAGCAGCACATTGTCATCGCCGCATAACTTCAACAACTCTGACTCAATTTCATGGCTACTAAGATCGGAGAGGCTCTCGAAGATCTCAGACGAACGTTGCTTCATTTTGTTTCAACGTCCTTCTGGGGAGAATTCTGTGCCGATTTCAGCAACGCACCAAACATCGAGGTCGATCCGCCCGCAAGCATCAGCTGAAGCAGTGGCATCAGAATGTCAAATATCTTGGGGTCTTTGCCGGCGAAGGCAGGAGCGACGATTGGCAAGAGTATTGCAAATCCCCAAAGAGCCATATTTGTCAATTGAACTTTTCGCAATTGTTTTTCGATCATCGAAAGGGTCCTCAATCGTATTAGCGGGATCATGTCACGATTGAGCAACGTCAGGCGTCGCATCATCCGCCAGTTCACGGAACAGCCAAGCTCTGGCGAATTGCCAACGTCGATCAACGGTACGTGGTGCGATTTGAAGCAACTCGGCAATCTGATCCATGCTCAATCCAGCAAAGAACCGCAGCCGAACAACTCGGCCGACTTCAGGCTCTTGTTGCTCTAAGCGACAGAGGGCTTCATCGAGCGCCAAAATTTCGTCGGAATTTTCCATGGCTGCCACATCAGCCAGATTCAGGGCCTCACGAACTCGCTTTCCCCCTCTTTTTTGGCGACCTTTGGCCTTTGCATGATCTACCAGAATCTGCCGCATGGCTTCGGCCGCCGCCGCGAAAAAATGGGCTTCCCCCGCCCAGGGGGTAGCGCGTGGTCCGACTAGTTTCAAAAAAGCTTCGTGCACAAGGGCAGTCGGTTGAAGTGTGTGATCAGATCTCTCAAGCTTCATTCGCTGGGCAGCGAGTGCTCGAAGCTGGCCGTAAACCAAGGGGAGAAGATCCAGAGAAGCCTGTTGGTTGCCCTCCGCTGCCGCGCACATGAGTCTTGTCGCGTTATCTTGGTTTTCTGGGTTGCTGCTCATCCTTTACATTCTAATCCTAGCAACGCTCATCGAACGATTGGTACGAGTCTGGAATCCCGAATCCGTCACCGAAAATAGTCGTGAGTTCAAAGGTTCCGTTTACATCGCTCGCAAGTCAACGCTAGCCGATGTATCGTTCGTGGCGCTTGTCTGGTCGTTGTAGTTCAAGTCTTACAGAGACTTGCCTAGTGGTCTGTCCCTTGAGAAGACTAAGATTTTTCATCGACAACATCGGGGTCAGTCGTTGTCTATCGGAGCGGCGGTCATCTATTCTGTCACTTTCGGATTGGACTCAGCGTTCTTCACGGACTTCGACGGTTAGCGGTGCGGGTTGTTTCACACTTGATAGAAGACTAATCTTGAATAGGAGTCCGACCAACCCGAGCACTAGCAGGACGGTGGTGATAAGCACTACAAAGGTTCGATTCGAAAGTCGAGCCTGAGGGCCGGTGAGGTTACGCACACCCTGCAAGGTTTCCGGGTTCTTAATGATCTCAAGGTATACCCAACTGCAGTACGACATGAAGATCAACGTGGGGATGATTGCGGCTCCCATCAGCGTTCGCGACGAAATCTCGTTTAGATTGCCAGCAAAGGGCATCCGAGCCACCGTGGTCCAGAAATAGCCGAAAGCCATACAGCCCAACATCGAAGAACTCAGTAAGGCCCACGTTCGCAATGGTACACCGCTTGGTATAAAGATTTTTGTACCCAGCATCATCATGACCCAAATCCCAAACAATGAAGCTGGAAATTGAAATGCTTCCGCGATGAGCTGTGTCGAGTTCGCTGCCAAACTGAGTGTTGGGTGAAGGACTAATGAAAGCACGACTCCGCCCAGCGTCAACAGAATCCAGGTGCGACCGATCGACTTGACGGTTGTGTAGTGCAGTGCAGCTTCCAACGGAACGGACGTAACAATTCCGCCAAACTGCATGGAAACATTCTCGGTAGACGAGCCTACAAATGGAGCGTTGACGGACTTGGATTCAGTTTCGAACGCAGTTTGAGAGTATGCTTGCGATGTAACGCGTCGGTGTTTGCGACGTTCATTGACTGTAAAAAGGGTCTGAAGCGTCGCTGCAATTAAAGCTCCGAAAGCGGCAAGAGTTGGCATTTTTTGAGCGAACACATAAGTCCAAAAGTCTTGCTCAAGAATTGAGAGACTGTTTCCATTGCTTAAGTCTCGTACGGCCAGTGACGCTAGCCACAGAAAAGGCAATATCAACAGTGAGGCCACGACCAAGAACACTGAGAGAAACGCAAACCGATAGCTCAGCCAGCCAGTGTCGATCTTGATAGTTAGCCCTGCTTTGTCGTTAGTGGTTTGAATTACTGACGCAGCATCTTGGATCGTGTCGCCGGGCCTAGGTGACTCTGACCCCTTGGCGGGAACCTGCTGATTAATCGCCGAGTGTGAGCCAGACTCACTCGGGTGCTGAATGCGGGATAGATGCTTATCCAAAATCACCGCTAGATCGTTGGCGGATTGAAAACGATGCTCAGCCTTCTTCTGAAGAAGCGAGTTGATGATCTCAGTCAGCCAAGCCGGAATTTCAGGGTTTTGATCGGCTATGGATCGTGGCTCGTCTTGGGTGACTCGCTTGATGACATGAGCAATACTATCACCGCGAAAGGGACTATGGCCGGTACACATAGCGTACATCACACAGCCCAGACTGAATAAATCGCTGCGATGATCAACCCGATCGCCACAGGCTTGCTCAGGCGACATGTATTGCGGCGTGCCACAGACTTCACCTGTGCGAGTAACGGTTATATCGTCGATCGCTCGAGCCAAACCAAAGTCAGTAATTTTGACACGTTCGACACCGTTCTCGAGCAAGATGTTCGCGGGCTTGATATCGCGATGCACCAATCCTTGCTTGTGGGCAGCGGCGAGTCCATCGCTGATCTGTCGACTAATTCGAAGAATTTCCGTTAGTCGTAGCGGGCCAACTTTGTCAAGCTTCTGTTGTAACGATTGCCCGACGATACACTCCATGACGAGGAACGGTGGTACCGGCGTGCCAATATGATACTGATCGCTATCGTCTACCGCGTGGATTGAGACAACATGGGGATGGCTTATCGCGGCTGCCGCTTGTGCTTCTCTTAGAAACCGGCGTCTAGAGTTGGGGTTCGATGCCAACTCTGGCAACAAGGCTTTCACGGCGACAATGCGATTTAGTTTGGGATCAAAGGCCCGCAGGACAACACCCATTCCGCCTCGACCGATGGCTTCCAGCACTTCGTAAGGCCCGATGGTTCCCAGAACGCCATCCTTATTGCATGGCTTCAGGAATCCGAGTGAGATTGGGGCATTTGTAGGCCGATCCACCGCTGGGTTTTCGAGAAAATCACCCGCGTCTGCATGTGCCCTCAGAAGAGCCAGCACTCGCTTGCGGTTTTCTGGTTCGTTCTGACAATTGCGATCGAGGAAAGCCTCTCGATCCGATGGGGAAGGAAGTTGCAATGCCTGTAGGAACAAGCCTTCGATTGAATTCGGGGCGACGGATAGCTCCGGCTGCAATTGACTTTCGCTCGAAGCCGCACCGGCTGGCGCTGCTTCGGGGATGCCAGTTGGTTCATTGCGATGTTTTGTTTCTTCAGGTTCCGTCATGGTAGGTCGCTTCTTAGGGTAGTCGCCAAAGTAATCGTCTCAACCTGCCATGCGACATTAAAGTGTGGAGCGCCTCATCAAATTGCAGATTTTCACGTAGGCGAGTCACTCCGAGACTCGCGTGACCGGCTTTTCCCCGCGTCTAGTGTCTCGGAGAGACACCGCTACGTGGAAGATTCTAAACGTTGAAAAAGCCAGGCTCGGGAAAATGTCCACCAACGCGACGCGGTGGCTCGGGAAATATTCAACGTTTTTGCGGCTTCGTCTTCCGTCAAACCGACAAAATAGCGCAAGCGAACGAGTTCCGCCTTTGCCGGCTCCTCTTTTTCAAACGCACAAAACGCCTCATGGATGTCTAAAAGTTCCGAGTCCGAAACTTGTCCGGAAACTGCAATGTCCACTTCGATTAGATCAACTCGCTCGAGATTTCCACCCCGCTTGAGCTGTTGCCGGCGACGAGCTTGCTCGACAAGAATTCGTTGCATCGCCAGCGCGGCTGCGCCAAAAAAGTGTCGACGATTCTGCCAATTCAGTTGTTCACCGCTGGTCAAACGAAGAAAGACTTCGTGTACCAGCGCCGTTGCCTGTAACGTTTGGCCAGCACGCTCATGCTGCATCTGAGCACCCGCCATTCGGCGCAGTTCGTCATAGACCAACGGCAGCAGGTCTTCCGTCCTTGCTTGGCCTGATTCGATAGCGTGCAATACAAGAGTCAAGTTGTTCATGGTCGATAAAGTATAATACGAGCCGCGACTCTTTGCGGGCAGTGCCGATTACATACGCAACAATTGCTAGGGGTGCAATGTACAGAAGTAGGACGTCGAAAGTCCTTTCAACGCTGACGAACTTAGGCAACTAAAAACCAGTATTCCGCAGGCTCGGATGAATGGACGATGACTTTGGTTATACTTCTTTAGGGATCGCTTTGGACAACGTCGTTGCTCGAATCGGTTCAGGTTGCCAGCGCCTAATGGATGAACTGAGCTGATGTCAAACTCTCCTTTCAACGAATTCAACGGCCCTGGTGGACGCTACATTAGCGTTGATTCGGGGCGTATAGCAGAATGCATGGGTGAATGGCGGGCCAAGAAAATGATTGGTATCCATATTTCATCGATGGGTGCCTTCAAGGCTACAGACGTCAATTTTCTCAAAGACTATCCTGACGTAACCTCGGTATTTGTTAGTGAAGGTGGCGCGATCGACCTGAGGGGGTTACTGTTTTTGCAGGGGTTAACGAATCTTGGCCTTAACAACTACCAGAAACCGGTCCCTTTGAGCGAGTTCAAGAGGCTCAAGTCCTTCGCCGGTGATTGGTCGCCAGGTCTTGATCTAGGCGTTCATTGCAGGAGTCTAGAATCCGTCACACTTTGGAAATACAGAGGCAAGGACTTCACTGAGTTTCCGTTTGTACCATCACTTAACACTCTTGAGTTAGTCCAGCCAGCGTTCGTCTCGCTTGATGGAATCAAACGACACACACATATTCAAAGGCTACAGTTTGAACGATGTGCAAAGCTGACGTCAATTAATGCGATTGCTGAACTAGATGGGGGAAAGCTTGAGTCGTTAGTTTTTAGTCGATGCAGAAAGATTTCAGATTTCGGAGCACTTGGTAGGCTCGCGACCATAAAAAAGATTGTTATCGAGTTTTGCGGATCTCTAGACTCACTCGAATTTTTGACTGGGTGCAGCCAGTTGGAAACGTTTGGTTGTTTTGAAACGAGCGTAGTTTCTGGTGACTTAAGTCCATTGCTACGACTTCCCAAACTAACCTTTGCAGGTACCGGCAACAAAAAGCACTATTCACACAAGGAGTCTGATCTAAACGATGCTCTAAAACGGCAGAACGATAGCTTGATTTCGCGGATCAAAGACTCAGGGTATGCGGCTTCATAGTCTGATTTCTCTCAATTTATCGGCCAGTCGTTGATCGAACGGCCTGCGTGGATTGCAACACGCCATCAAGGCCCTGGCACCGCGTCTTGCCCACACGCCACTTGCTCGAAAACGTTTTGCTCGCGAAGCGCAGGCTGCTGCGGCGGTCGTCAATCTGCACGTAAATGCAATTCATCAGGTACAACCCAGTGGCCGCTTGCCGTTTCTTGTGACGCCGCTCTTGACTGGCGAATCGCTTGCACATCGACTAAAAGCATCGGGGACCATGGAGGTAAAGGAGATACTTCGCATCGGCATGCAAGCGGCGGACGGGCTTGCAGCGGCTCATGCACAAGGGTTGATTCATCGCGATATCAAACCGGCGAACATACTTCTTGAAAAAGGTGTAGAGCGTGCAGTGCTGACGGATTCTGGTTTGGCTCGAGCCGCCGATGATGTTTCGATAACTCGTCAAGGGTTCATCGCGGGGACGCCAGAGTACATGTCGCCCGAGCAAGCGCGTGGAGGGTCGCTGGATGGTCGCTCGGATCTCTTCAGTCTGGGTTGCGTGCTGTACGAGATGGCGACGGGCGTTTCGCACCGATTCCTCGCTCGCTACTCTTCGGCGGATCATCTTTGCTTCACTGAAAATCACTAAACCAGGAAAGTGTCTCAACGACGGACATTTGATGGTCTGGCACCGGTATCATCATTTCTTGGGCACACGAGCGAGTATATCTGATGGGCGGCAGATACGGCCTCCCCGCAAGATAAGTTCGATTTGCCTCGCATTCCGTATGTCTTCTAACGGGTTTGCCAGCAACAATAGAATGTCGCCCAGCTTTCCGACCGTCACTGATCCCAACCGATCTATTTCCCCTAACGCAGTTGCATTGTTCAACGTTGCGGCTCGCAACGCATCGGCCGGTGTCAAACCCGACTCCACTAGCATCTCCAACTCTTGGTGCATTGAGAATCCAGGGGTAACCTGGGGTTCAGGCGAGTCGGTTCCGACAAGGAGCGGCACGCCAGCTCGATACAATTTCCCCGTCAGTTCTTGGTACTTAGAAAACTCTCTCCGCCGGTCTTCCAACGGGCCACCTTGTGGACAGCCGGTTTGCTGCAAGTAGATTGGCCAAAACTCACGAAGCCGCTCTGGTACTAAAGCGTTGTCAAGGTGATCACGAATTTCTGGCACGTCGGGAAGGAGGATCATGTTTCTAAATACGGCCAGAGTTGGATCGACGTATACCTTTCGCTTTGCCAACTCGCCAACCAGCGAATCGCAGAGCGGATTGCTGAGATCAAGCTTTCCGCGATACCCTGGCTCTCGCTTGACGTCTGTAGGTATAACATAGTTGTACACCGACCAGATGTGCTCGAGCCCATCAATGCCATCAGTGACCGCGTCCTGTGCCGAGTAACTTCCTAGATGAGCGGTAACGAACATTCCCCGCCGATGCGCCTCTTCAATGATTTTTCTCGCGATGGGTCGTCCAGTGCCAGCATATATCTTTACCGTTTTGATATTCCACTTCGAAAGATCATCTATTAACGGCGCCACTTTGGCTGGATCAATGATGGCGTGCCCAACGTCCCGATGAATCGGCGGATCAGCGTCCAGCAACGGACTGCATGTGAAAACTCGTGGACACGATTGCGGATGCGCTGATGCAAACCGAGCAACAAGGGTCGCGGCCACGATTTCGTCACCGGTGCTACGGATTGAGGTTACTCCGGCGGCTAAATACAGAGGCAGGACCTCGTCCCCAGTGAGGTGCGCGAAGTCGAGCACATGCACAAGGTGTACATGAGCATCGATCAAACCCGCCATCACATACTTCCCTCGCCCATCAATCCGAATAGCGTCTTCCGGAACAGGACCAGTTTCGTCAGCGCCAGTGACGCTAACTATCCATTCGTTCTGAACAACGATCGTTCGCTCAGGTAGCATCTGCCCCGATTCGGGATCGAATAAACTACAACGCTCGATCACGACCACCGAATCATCAGATGCAATGCTCCGCGAAATACCACCCCACAGACTAACTACTGCTACTAAAACAAGCCATGTGCCGGCGATTTTTGGAAACACCGCCAACCAACTAGAAACCGCGCGGAAAATGATTAACAGTGTAGCCGCTCTTACTTTGGCAGGATTAAAGCCAAATGTATTCGTGTTGCCAGCGTTCCCCATCACTCCAACCTTTTTGGTGAAAATTGCCATCGCGGCTCGTTGTGACTGAACGCGAATGTCAGGCGGCGTTCCTGTGTATGAAGGCTCAGTCAGCACATTGGTATCCAGGATACCACTTTTTGGTGTCCTCGAAATTAAGCGTTGGCAACGCAAGGTTATCAATGGTTCGCAGACAGTTGTTCTGCCGGCGGATCGAAGGGTTGCTAACTCAACTGATCTCGATCGGTTCAAACATCCAGGCCGAAGTGACGTCGCTTCGGCCTGAGTCGTTTGAAGATCAGGGTGCAGAATGACCATCCAGAAAGTTTTTTGGAAAGATAAACTGGGGTGCTGTGTGTTACTTACAGAGGAATCCAGATGCACCATTGGCCGGAAACGAACGAAAGCTTGATTTTGCGGGTTAAAGACCCTGCGGATGCGGCTTCGTGGTCTGATTTTCTCTCAATTTATCGGCCAGTTGTGGTCCGCATGGCATGTGGGCGGGGATTGCAACACGCCGACGCCGACGACTTGGCACAGCAGGTTTTCCTGTCTGTCGCGAAAGCGATCGAGGATTGGGAGCCTGACTCGCGCCAGCCGCCGTTTCGAGTGTGGCTCTCTCGTATCACTCGCAATGCGATCGTTAACGCGTTGACTCGTAGAAAACCAGACGCTCCCGGCGGCTCAACCAGTGTGCAGGAGATGCTGCGTGAATTGCCAGAGCGAAACGATGAGACTCCCCAGCAGTTGATGGAAGAGAGCCGCCGCGAGGCCATGCGATGGGCGGCCGACGAGATTCGAAGTGAATTCACAGAAGCAATCTGGGCCATGTTTTGGCTGACATCAATCGAAGGCGAGAGTGTTGCCGATGTAGCTCGTCAACAAAACAAATCACCCGGAGCGGTCTACATGGCTCGCTTTAAAGTAATGCAACGATTGAAAGAAAAAGTGCTCGAAGTATCCGAAGTCTGGAGTGATGTGAAATGAAACTTTCTACTGAATGCCTGGAAGCGTCTCAAGTCGATTCGCTGCTGCACGGGAACTTGACTCCGGAAGAATACGAATCAGCGCAGGACCATTTGGAACTGTGCGAATCATGTCGGGCTCGCGTCGAAGCGACAATCGGACCCGAGCAGTGGTGGAGCGATGTCCAATGCGTGCTACGCAGCCATGCATCGCTTCACGTAGCAGCGTCTCTCCGAGACGCTGAAGACGGACGTGCTGATGTTGCGAGTCTCGGAGAGACTCGCCTACGTGAGAACGTTCTCGACTTACTCGGCCCGACCGATGATCCCAATATGCTTGGTCGCATCGGACCCTATGAGATCATCGGGCTCCTGGGGCAAGGTGGCATGGGAGCCGTCTTTAAGGGTTTCGATCGATCGCTCAATCGCTTCGTGGCTATCAAGATGTTGTTGCCGCATTTGGCTGCATCGGGAGCTGCTCGAAAACGCTTCGCTCGCGAAGGGCAAGCGGTCGCGGCGGTGGTCGATGATCACGTGATGGCGATTCACTGCGTCGACGAGTGGCAAGGTGTGCCGTATCTGGTGATGACCTATTCACGCGGCGTTTCATTGCAAAAGCGACTTAGCGACAACGGGCCATTGGAAGTTCGCGAGATCCTGCGCATCGGCATGCAAGCTGCCAAGGGACTAGCCGCTGCTCATGCACAAGGCATCGTGCATCGCGACATCAAACCGGCCAACATCTTTCTCGATCAAAACGTCGAACGCGTGCAGTTGATGGATTTTGGCCTCGCCCGCGCCGTCGATGACGCTAGTCTCACTCGTAGCGGAACACTCGCAGGTACACCGCAATACATGTCGCCCGAACAAGCACGTGCTGAAACAGTCGATCATCGCAGCGACTTGTTTAGTCTCGGCAGTGTCATGTACGCCATGTGTACGGGGCATGCTCCCTTCCGAGCCGAATCCAGCTACAGCGTCCTGCGTTTGATCACCGACAAAGAGCCTCGCCCAATTCGCGAAGTAAATCCTGAT
This sequence comes from Rania fehmarnensis, assembly GCF_056494185.1. Lineage (NCBI taxonomy): Bacteria > Pseudomonadati > Planctomycetota > Planctomycetia > Pirellulales > Pirellulaceae > Rania > Rania fehmarnensis. The sequence continues at coordinate 4,294,097 of NZ_CM151398.1, read as the reverse complement.
GTGCCCGAATGGCTGTGCACGATCATCAGCAAGCTGATGGCGAAACAAGCAAAAGATCGGTTTTCATCGACCCAGGAAGTTGCCCAGCTTCTCGAAGATTGTTTGGCTCACGTGCAACAGCCGACTATGGCTGCACTACCGGATGGACTTGTCGATAGGTCAGTACCTCGTGATTTCTCGTTTCGCTCTCGCACCATTGGAGTTTTCGCCATGTTCGCTGTCGTCTGTTCGATCATAGTGGCGATGTTGCTGATGCAATCTCCCGACAAACCAAACCAAGACGGTGTTAGAGACGCGGGCGGAGTGCAAGTTGCTTTAACCAATCCGGCGGATGCGCGTGATGCGGGCATGGCGAACTTGACCGAGTTACTCGAAATGCAGAAGCTGCGGGAGAAGTCGTTGCGTCAATTAAGTTTGGTTGGCAACATTCGTCAGACACAACAAATCGAGACAAAGCGAATCGAGGGCGAATCGAACGAAGAATATATCAAGCGCTATACTTCGCCGGATAGAAGCTTTGACGGGCTGGGACCGTTTCCAATGTTGATTGAGCGGGACTATACCGCCGATTTGGGGCACATCAGATACGGTGACCTCAACGGTAAGTTGCCCATTATGTTTCGGGAGTGGTTTTTCAAGCGAGATGTTTTCACGCAGCTTATAGGCGTGGAGGCAGGTCGCAGTCAGGCAACGATTACCAGGAAGCCAGCAGATGAACTTCGTCAACCCTGGTCAGGTTGGATTCGGGCTGACGTCTACACCTTCCGACCTATTCTCGATCACGAATTGTCTATCGTTCTGGAAAAGGCAGCTCACACGCCTGGCATTCCTGATCCCGCTGGACGGCCGTTGTTCCATTTAGACAAAAAGAAATCTGCTGATCAGAAGGTTCAATGGATCGCCACCTTTCTGCATCAGGAACCAAGTGAAGTGAATGGACGAACTGCGTTTGAACATCTTTGGTATCGAGTCTTCTGGGAACAAGTTGACAAAGAGCTACTTATTACGCGCGTTGATGAATTGAGCGTAGTAGGTGATGCAGACTCAATGCCACTTCGAGTTGCATTGGTCGACGATTACCGAACGATCGACAGTATCAAAATCCCTCACCGCGTTCGCACTTACATGTTTGCGAATCCTAGCGGGATGCTCGGCGCGGAGTTTGTCGCTTCGGAAGTAAAAGTCAACGACGCAGTGGATATGCCCACGCAATTGCGGATTCCGCCTGGGACCTCTGTCACAGATGAATTGACTGGCAAAAAATATCGCCAGCCTATTGATGTGCCGAAGAGCCCTCAAGACTCACCCAACGTCTCGACCGGCCATTCGGGAAGTACGACCATCAATCCCGATATTTCCGCCGTAGGCAAGCCGATCGACAAGAACAAGCTGCTGGATGAACTTCGTGAACGCGATCGTAAGTTCAGTCAACGCACTATCGAGTTGGAACGAACTTGGGACACGCTGACGTCACCGCGTGGAAAGGCCGAACAAGAGCGATTCCACAGCAGGAAGCTTGGTCAACCTGATCCCGGTATCCCGGAAGGACTGCCAGAAGATTATCAACAGCCGCACCGCATTCGATATATCTGGACGGGTCAAAATTTCGATAGTACACTCGAAGTACTTGCCGACCTTGAAACAGCCATTTATCCCGAGCACGGCAAACTCGAGTCGCGTTCCATCGAAAGCGATTGTTTCAGCTACTACCGGTATTGGAATCGGGATTCGGAGATCTTTCACCATAGCTCGGACATTGCCAAGCTCGGTGGCGGCAAAAAGGCTTGGGAATACTTGCTCCCCAGCGGAGTTGGAATCACGCAAAGCATGCTCAGCGTATCGAATGCCGTCGAAGTCGATGACGGATACGTGTTGAAAGGCCTGATCAGCCTCCCCAGTGCCACCATCGGCAATCGCAAGAACTGCTTTGAGATTCACCTCGACAAAGAGTTGATCCTCCGCAACGCGGTGATTCAGTACCACGTTTATGATTTTGTGATCGTGACATCTGGCCGGAGTGAGTTTGATGGAATGCCTCCCTTGGCGAAACTCGCAGCTGTCTCGATCCACAATATTGGACAAGATGAAAAACGGTTTAGCGATGTCGGTAACTACAAGTACGAATTGATTTCGCTTTCTGAGAAGCTGAGCAAAGAAGAGTATGACTTGCGAGTCAACTTTGCGATTCCCAAGGGTACGAAGCTATCCGCCGGTCTGAATCTTGTCGAAGTCAATCTGCAGGGACTCCCGGGCGTAACCCAGGTCGAACGCGATGCCCCCGCCGCGCGCCCTGCGATGACCCCTCGCAAACCAGATCAAGCGATGAACATTCTAAATCCAAAACGTCTCCAAATCCGCGAGGCGACTGGTGTGAAGGTCGGCACAGATTCATCCCAACAGTCCGTTGAGACCAAAGTCGTGGAGTTCTCCGGAATGCAGCTGCGACTTAATTCCGCTCAACCAGCGATTCTGACTGAAGATGACATCATGACGGTCGAGTCGGTCACCGACCCGAACAATCCTAAAGCGTCCCAAATCGTTTTGACTCTAACGCCGGAAGCTGGCGAACGATTTCTGATCGAAACAACTCGACTAAGCAGCCAGCCAAATCCTGGGTATTTGGTAATCGAGTTTGATGGGACAATTCTCAGTGCTCCGCGAGTGAACAATAAGATCAATAGCAAGGTGGCCATTTCCTTTGCTGAGCGAGATAGGCTCAACATGGGGAGAGTCGTGAGCGCAGTCCGTGAGTCGATCGCGTCTAGTAGTAAATTGGCCAAGAAGGTACCCGATGCCCGCACGGTTGTCGAAGCCTATGTTGCGGCAGCAATTGGAGATGATAGGAAGACGGTGCAATCGCTGACCGGAGGTAATTTGCAGGAACCGGAACAACTCGCCAAATCAATCGATTCTCTGATACTGAATCTTACAAAGCTCGAATCCTTGGCAACAAAGACGGTCTATGTCAACTCACCAGATTGTCCGTCGAAGGGGATTGCACTAACTGAAACACTCAAGTGGGAACATCCAACCAATTCGAGTGCTGATCGAAATGACGTGAGACTACGGTTTGAACTTAGGAAGAGCGATCAAAGATGGTCTGTCACCGAGATCGGCATCGAAACGGAGGAACTCGCCGATGAGTTTTTGACGAAGTTCGTTGAAGCCAACCCGACTGCGATCAGTGTTCTACCGCAGGGCAGCACCGAGAAGGCTTCGGGGGGAAACACTAAGTTCCTTGTCCTTGATTGTGATGAAATTAACGATCTTCGCCCTATCCTGGGACTAACGCAATTGGAAGAACTCTCTATAAACCAGTTCGTTCACCCCAGCACAGATTTCAAGATCCTTACGGACTTGCCGCATCTTAGAAAACTGACCTTTTCCAAATGGTCCGGTCTATCAAGCGATGAGATTGCAACGATCGCAGAGTCTCTACCCGGCATCGAGGTTGTCGAGGAGGAAAATCAACTGGATCGTAAGAACGCCCGCTCCGTCGTCGAAGCCTACGTTGCGGCGGCACTTGCAGGTGATGTCGCGAAGGCGGCGGCGTTGGCAAAGAACGCTCCGGCGGACCCGAAACGCATCAAGGAGCTTCCTGAGTTTCTCAACGTCCAGAGATTGAAGATCGAAACGGTCTACGTTAACGATCCTGCGAAACCGACGCGAGCCTTGGCACCCTCGCAGTCCATCAAGTTCGACGACGAACACAAGCAACCCGATGGCCAGCGCGATGGCTTCATGGTGTTCAGTCTTGAGCTGACCGATGACAAATGGCTCGTGATCGATATCGACTTTGAAACGGAATCAGGTGCCGAGAACGAACTGAAGCGATTCCTGGAAGCGAATCCAAATTCAATCGGACTGCCTCCGCTGACGTCCGGCGAAGTGGTTGTGCAAAATGCCAACGTTTCGGCGCCACCTGCTGACGATGCTGCCAAGGCGGCTCCAGCGGAATCGCCGTTGCTAGTCGAGGCAAGGAAAGCTCTACAGGCTTGCCAGAATTCTCTTTCTTGGAAACAAAAATTCGATATGCGAGTTACGAACTCGTACGTTCACAGTCAGGTGGGCAAAGTCACAATTGAAAGTCGAGTCCGCCGCGATGCGCCCCGCATGGTCGAAAGCAGTCTTCAAACATTTGACGATCAGCCCAAGGACTATATTCCGCTCGACAATTGGCGTCTTGACGATGGTGAAATGTTTATCAGTAGAACGACAACGGTCGGACAAAAGAAACTCACTGGGCTAGTAACGATCAAGGGTCGCCAAAAAGCAAGTTGGCGAATGTTTGAATCCAGCAGCAGCTTTGCCATGGAAGGACACTTTCCTGGAAATCAAGGAAGAACATTGATGGAACTCCTAATGGAGTCAAAGGAACCCGATGTTCGAATGGAGAAGATTGGCGACCAGGATTGTCTAAGGATTTCCGCCCGCAATGATTGGGGAACCATGACTGTCTGGATCGATGCTGGGCCATCGAGGCGTCTACGGCAATGGGAAAGCTCCAAAGAGAGGGGCAATCGCTTCGCTGACGGACGCGTTGGCGAAGACAAGGACACTGCAAATTTAGAGTCGTTCTCCTACTTCGTAGAAGACATTCAGTATCAGGTGTTAGATGGAATCGAAATCGCCGTAAGTTGCCGTCTCCGAAGTACATCGATTCCGAACGGCGGTACAAAGCAAGAAACCTCGACCGAATACAAGCGGACGGAGGTCCATCTGCGACCAGACTTCGCCATCAACAATCCCTTTGTAGGCGATTTCGATAATGGTGCCAGAATCAACGATGGCGATGCCTTCGATCGCGATGCAGCCTTTCGTTGGCAGGATGGCAAATTGACCGTGTTGTCTGGTCAAGCAAGCGGAAGCGGGTTAGATCCTTGAGCTTTTTACTGTAAGCTGTTGCCTCTAGCCTATGTATTCGAGCGTGCGCAGATTGGCGGATGACCAACAAAACTCGTGGGCTGCACAACTTTCGCGTGACATGCCGTCTGACATCCCGTTTTTGTGTCAGAATTCTGGGAAGGCTGTGTTTAGCCTTTTAGACGCGAGTTTATTCTAACCCCTGAGATCACCGTGACACAATTCCCCGAAACACGTGAAAGCCTGATAATTAGGTTACCTAGCAGCATCGCTGAAATACGCTGTGCCTTGCTTTCTATTCGCATCGTGGATGTGCAATGAAAGAAGATAATCGACAGTTCGGACCTCTCACAATCGGCGTTGCATTGGGTGCTTCGATTGGACTCGCAGTCGCCGCGTTTGGTCTTTATGTACTCGAGGCAGGTGGCAGCGACAACGATTACGATTCGATCCTAGTGGTAGCGTTATGCGCAGCGACGATAGGTTTTCTGCTGGGCTTCGCAGCCGAGTTGTTGCCATTGCATCCCAAGCTCGTGGGAAGACCGTGGATAAGGTACGTCATTCGGCCAATCTCATTTTGCTCTTTACCTTATGCAGTGCTTGCTTTGTCGCTTCGTCAATTCGGCTATGACAAGCTGATGGGCGGATTAGGCTTCTGGGTTTGCATTGTCCTCGTACCTTTGCTTGGGATAGCTGTTACTTTTCAACGGGTGAGAGTCATTCTGGGAAATCAGAATATTCCAGAAAAATCTGCGGGCTCGCGCAAGAAACCGACCTGACGTGGAACTTACTGGTGGCGACAATGTGCAAAACCACCAGCGAGTCCGCATGGTTGCCAGTCCACCCGAAACGACTTCGTGATTCTCATGATAATGAATATGTGCCAATCAACCTAACCAACGTAGCTTCCGCGAGTCATCCGATGTGCTCATCGCCGTCAATATCGTCCAGTAGTCACTCGAATTTGCCGGCAAATGCAACGCGGTTCGCGCTTGCATCAATCCTTGTGTTCGCCGCACTGATTATGGGCGGGCTCGGCGTCGCTCACACTTTTTCGATGCTTGGCAACAACTGGGTATTTCAGAAGCCAAAGAGAATTGCTGTTTTTGCGGCGTCTTTCTTTTCCGCCTTCATTTCTAGCTCGCTGTTTCTGGTTGCGGCGAGATTATTGTATTCCACAACACAACAGAAACCGATCGCGGGATCTCAGCGATTCTCCACGGCGGCGATTGTCTTAGCATTGTATGCCCCGTTCTATTGGGCCTTTAACAGCTCGTGGCTGCACCTGTTGCCTGTTCTCCCCGGATTCACAGCTGGCATGTTCACTAAGCCGCTGGATAGCAGGCTCGCGTTCTTCGCGGCAAGCGGCACATGCACCGTATTGTTGTTGGTCTCACTTTGCATCATTCGCAATCGGGTGCGTTACGGACGCTTTAATGCTCCCGTAATCGCATGGTGCGCTTCCGTCATCGCCTCTTACGCTGCTTATTCTTTCATGCGAGCATAGTCTTCCCGTCATGGTACGTAATAAAATTTTGGTATTCACCGGATATGAACCAGTCGATTTCCCAAATACGGGAACAGAATCAGCAACCACTTAGCTTGGAAAATCTGATGAACGAACGCACCGCTCACACTCAAATGCGTCAACTACTCTGCCTGCTGCTCTCTTTTCTGTATTCCGTCAGCGATATAGATGCCGTCCTCGCTCAACAGCGATATCAGGCAATGTCGTTGAGTTTTTTGACTGAACTCCCGGAGCGAGATGGATCTAACGTTCCATTTGCTTCGCAGCAGAAGCCGAACAAAGGCGAGCTGAAAGTCTCAAGCGAAGCCAGAATCACTCCTCCGTTCGCCTACGACCGGCCCGACCAATACGTAGCGCCCGATTTCAATTCCTTCTTCCCAGATGATCCAGCGGGGGGAAAACAACTGGATGCCTTATTTAGCGGCTCACTGGGCGGACATCACAAACCGGAAGATGTTCTGGCCGCGATTCGGCAGGGGCTCAGGCACACTCAGGTTTATCACAGTCAAGTGTTGGCACAGGTCGGGGGATTCGTTTGGGGCGTCAAAGAACAGAATCCGCAAGCGATCGAGTTGCTGTATCACGCCTCGGACGCTCGCGGGTCAGGGGCACATGAAGGGATGTACTACGGATTGACTGTATTGAAAGACCGTCCGCCGAATGTCGTCCGAACGCTCGTAAACAATTACGACCAATATGGCGGCCTTATGCAACAACGAATTGTCTGGGGGCTGAAGACGTATGGTGGTTCATCGCAGTTCGCCAATTCATTAGAGCAGTTGCTTGAGCAACCGGACACACTCAGTGACAACGCGGTGATCGCTGCGTTGGAATTGTATGAAAAAGCCACGGGTAAGCGATCATCCAAAACTAGCGATCTTGCCAATCGCGGAAGGTTTGTCGTAGGGTTTACGCACCAGGACGCGCAAAGCGATCAGGCACTACGAGAGCATCTTGAACGCTTTGTTAAGCCGAAGTCGATCCTATCCTTCGTGACGCGAATCGACCGAGGAAAACGCGTCGGTGTTTGTCTGTTGCAGGGTATCAGCGCGCGCGATCAGTTGATCGAAAAGCTGGACACTGACCCACGGAGCGAGATCGCATTGAAAGAAACGTTCTCCCCGATGGTGTTGCAGTATCGACAGCTCCGCGACTTTGCAGCGTTTCTGCCCGATGGCCTGCCCATCGGAGCCAAGCCGCCGTACGAGCCACCGCCAGTGAACGAATCCTTCGCATTCAACGCAACCGATGGCTATCAGCCGCCAGACTTCGAGAACTTCTTCCCCGCAGATGAAGCCGCTGGTCGACGACTCGATGAGCTGTACGAGAACCGTGAGAACACCAAACTCACAGCACGACAGCAACTCGAGATCTTTCGCAATGGACTCAAGAAAGCCAAAAATGGATTCAGAATATGTGGATGGGCGGCGGAACTTTCTGGCTGGCCAGAAGATCCATTGGCAAAGGAGATCTTCTATCACGCCGCAGACCCGAATTCGCCGGAAGTATTAAGGTATGATGCCATCTACAGTGGTTTGAGCGGCAACTGGGACATACCACCCAACGTACTGCAATTGTTTGCAGAAATACTGATTGGTGCTTCATCAAATTCCATGCATTCACGCGAAACAAACAGTCGAATTATTTGGTCTCTGACAACCGAACAACAGAAAAACGTCGTTGCGGCCCATCTCGAAAAAGCGCTGGAGAAGTACGATGTTTTTACGCCGGACAAGCTGGTCGAGCTGACTGCAATTTATGAGCAACTGACCAAGCGAAAGCCATCCAGTTTCGAGAAGTTTGCCGACGCGGGGACGTTTGTAGTTGCGTTTCGCCATCGTGATAAAGGTTCGCCTGAAGCCATGTCGGAGTTTTGCCAGACGCAGTTCCATGAAAAGCCTTACGTGGAGAAATATGTCATTGGCTCAGAAGGCAAAATCAAGGGTGCGGCAGCCGTGATCGTGAAAGGCCAGCGTGGCATTAAGCAGTGCGTTGAAGATTTGAAAAAGGATCAACGCATTCAATTTGGCTTTTCTGGAGCAATTTCCCAACTCAAGCAGATGCCGGAATGGAAAACGGCGCTGGAAGGCCAAACTGTGATCGAGGAATTGCCCAGTAACTACGCCGAAGCATTCGATCAGCTTTATCGAACGCTGGGTAATGACTACGCTCACTTTGAAATCAAACAGATCGACTGGAAAGCTGTCGGCGATGAGTTGCTGCCTCGCAGCAAAACGCTCAAGACACGAGACGAGTTCTGTCTATTGTGTCAGGAATTGGTGGCCAGGCTTGAAGACAGTCACGCTTACCTGATGCCAGGCAAGCTACAACCCGCAGTTGTTCCTGTGCCAACCATTGATCCCGGTTTCGCTTGTTTACTGGACGCTGAAGAGCGGTTGATCGCTTATCATGTTGACCCGCAGTCCTCAGCGCAGCAGGCTGGCTTGAAAGTCGGCAGTGTGGTCACGCACGTTGGCGGAATCGAAGCTGGCGAAGTGTCGAATCGAATCATGACGCAAACCAAACGCTACGCTGGTTACTCAAGCGAGCGTTACTTGAAATACCATGCGGCTCAATGGCTAGGGCGGCAAATGGAAAAAGGCACGCCGGTCACTTTGCGAGTGATCGAACCAGACGGTAATGAGAAGGAGCTGAAAACTAACGCGGAGAGTGGCGTTCGGTACTTGCCAAGGTTGCCGGTTCCCATCGAGGGCATTGAAGACTCGGCTAGTATCGACTGGATGCGTTTGGACGAAAAGACAGGATACATTTTCATCCGTCAGATCCGCAATGATTTGATCACTCAATTGGATACTGCTGTCAAGGAATTGGGTGACTGCAAAGGCTTGATTCTGGATGTGCGCGGCAACAGTGGTGGCGGATTTGATGCGGCGAGATCGTTTCGCAACTTCGATGTGACGGATAACACCGAACCAGATCGACCCAAGTTCGCTGGTCCGATCGCTGTCTTAATCGACTCGCGTTGTATCAGCGCCGGTGAGGGCTGGGTGAGTTGGTTTCGGGCGAATGAACGTGCCAAATTCTTTGGCACCACAACTGCCGGTGCCTCTTCACGCAAGAATACAATTGATATTCTCGGCGGAACTTACCGCGTAATCTACAGCGTCAAAGCCTATCGCGGTTTCCTGGATAGACCCATCGAGCGATTGGGAATCGAGCCCGATGTTGTCGTCCACCACAAAGCAGAATCTATCGCCCAGGGTAGAGATGAAGTGCTCGAAGCAGCCCGCAACTATCTTTCCAAACCGAAGGAATAGCCTTGGATCTCCGTTCAAATCGAAATGAACGAATCCGAGGAAACGGCCCAACTTGTCTTAGAGGGGGATAACTTGGACGATGGGGAAAACCCGGGACGGCAGGTTTGGAATGCACTTGTCTACAAACGAGGCAACGAAACTTTGATAATGAACTTTGAAGCCAAAGATATTGATCTTTGGGACGGTGGGATTTGGTTCTGTCGAGTTGTCGGTTAACGAGTCATTCCTATACATTTGCGCCAACCGCGATCATCTGCGCGTCTTGCACTGGTTGTTGCCATTTTCGGACGCAAAGTCGATACCCGCAATGATCTTGTGTGGCCACCGCTGCCAAGCGGAGCAGAATTACTTGGGGCGTTTACACCGTCTGGCGATGGTGGCTGCTACTATTTTTAGATTTTTGCGTGAAGACCGGGTGCGCTCTTGGCTATTCGCCGTTTAGATGGGTAATCCAGGAGCGTATGAGTGAAACAATCGGTGCAAGAACTACTAGATCTGCTTGAGACTGTCGGTCCACGCGTCCACGTTTTGTTGACGAAGTTGACTGGGCGAGTTGATGCTGCGGAGGATCTTCTCCAAGAACTGTTTCTCAAGCTTTCTCGATCTAGCGGATTCAAAACAGCTCCCAACCAAGAAGCGTACCTTCTGCGATCGGCGATTCACATCGCATTTGACTGGCGCAAACAGAATCGAAAGTTGATTTCACTGGAGGATTTCAAAACTGAAATCACCCAACCTGGAATTAGCCCTGCCGATGGCTTGATTCATGCAGAACTGGTTGGGAAGGTGCTACAAGCTTTGGAAATGCTCTCTGATAACGATCGTGAGTTGTTATGCATGCGATTCCTGGAAGAGATGTCGAATGAGACGCTCGCAACGCATTTGGGAGTAAGCGCACATCAAGTGCGATCTAAATGCTCAAAGGCGATGGATCGATTGCGTCGTATCCTGCAAGCCGATCAAGTCATAATTGCAAACGGAGATCAACCATGAATGATTCGACAATCATCGCAGCTGTTGTTTGTCATCTGCTTCAGCCCACGGCTGAGGAAACAGAAAGAGCACTTGAACGAACGCGGAGCGCCTTGCTAGCCGAATTGGATAGCCCGACATCGGACGTGCTGATTGAGAACACGGAACATCATGTCGCTGGAAGAGAGCGTTCGGTCCCATTTTTCAAAATGCGAAAGTGGACTCAAGTTGCAATTGCGGCATCGATCATTCTGATGGTGTTCACCGGCTGGGCTATCGTATCACCGAAGTCCGTTATGGCCCAAGCAATTTCGCAAATGGTACGTGCCAACTCATTTCGCCTTACGGTCGAAAGCCGAGGTAAGGACCGAAGTTGGGTTCGATCGGATGAAATGCTTTTTTCGCAGTCACTTGGGATACTTCACCGTAGTTTTGAAGATTCCAAAGTCGTACGATTGGAGAAGGATAATCGCCAGCATCACTGGTTGTATCGAGATGGTCAGTCCATCGCTATTCGTTCAGAGTCTATAGGTTTTGACGCCGCACTAGAACGCTTGCTAGGCCCGCTGGCTGAAAGCAAATCTAGCTTCAAAAATATCGCAGAAAAGAGTTTAGTCGTAAGCAATGAGAGACTGGAGTGTTACGTCTTGAGCGACAAGCGATCGAGGGCAACGATTTGGGTTGATCGAGTTGGCCGACTTCGTAGGTTTGCACTTGAGAGCTTGCAAGAAGATCAGTGGACGCAGTGGCAGCGAGGCGAAGTACTCTATGATGTTGCGATTGATGAGAACTTATTTAACAGTTCATTCGGTGAGGGCGTACGCGAGGTCGCTCCTCATGACTTGCTCAACGAGCAATTTGCGTTGGACCAAGCCATTCATCGAGAGGTCCAGTTGGGGTTCGAGATCGCCGTGCACGACCTAACGCGGCTTGACGAGAATCGATACTACATGCTGTTATCATTTCGCCCGACGGAAGCTACCAAGCGACGAGCAGAACTGCGACGAGGCGAAAAATTAAGCCAGTGGTACGTTGGATTTCGACAAGATGCTCCGGGAATCGTCGAATCGTCGTTCTCTTTAGCAGAGATTCAATCGGGCGATCTAACCATCTTGCCAGTCATCGGCAAGCTGGGAGGCTTTAACAAGGACAAAATAGATCGAGCGCGCCCCGCTTTCACTCTGTCTACCCATCATTCACTGTGGAAGGAGATGAAAGCGATTAGCCATCTTTCGATAGATGTTCCATTGCCAAATGAAACTACCGATATCGAGGATTCAATCCGTTCAGCATACGAGATTTGTGCGATTCTCGAATCGATTCCAATGGACACGCTGAATCTGGCCGACCCATGGGATACTCGGGAATTCGTTGATCATGAGAATGTTGGGTTTGGGCAATCGATGAGTCGACATCGAGTTGGTCGACCACGGCCGAGTGAAATCGACTTCAAGCTGTTCCTCGAACATATTCAGAGAAGTGAGCGAGGGGAAATGCCTCCCAACGAACCGGATCCTAAGCACAACATATCTAACTGACTTGATGAAAGCTGAAAGTGAGAGACATAATGAATGCAGATGAGTTCCTTCGATCGGCGAAGGTTTTGGATTTATCTTGCGATGTTGCTTCGGCTTGCCCAGACTACGAGTCCGCGGCTTCGATTGCTGGAAAGGCTATCATCCAGTTCATTTCAAAGTTTGAGATGCAATGCTCTCAGACGTCACGAGTTCTTGCATGCTGGCCTAAGACCAGATGGAACGATGACAATGAGGATAGTAAGTATACCCCTGGATTGCTTGCGGAAATCCTCACTATCTCCGCAGAGGAAGCTATTCGCGTAGCGACTTCACTGCTGGTTGGTGTCGCCATCGAGGGAACTCTAACGATCAGAGATAAGCATGTCGAGGAGTGAAGTTTTTTGGGTTGACGAGTCAGTTCGATGCCTCGAAAGCTCGCAGTTATTCAGAGTGGCAGTCTGCGAGGTGCTGAGTGACGACCCTACAAGACTCAATCGCGTTTCGACCAATACTCACTTTTCCGACTGGTGTGTGCGATAGCAACTACCAAGAGAGTTCCGTCCGGTTTTGGACGGAATACGACAATGTACGGAAAGCCAACAATACGTGCGTATTGATAGTGTTTTCGGATCTGTGCGAACTGCTCCGGCGATCGTTCTATTCTGGCGATCGTCGCTTGCAATTGAGCTTGGAAGCTGCCTGCAGCCCGTTGCGATCGTTCGGAGTACCATGCTTGAGCGTTCCTCGCCTCAGACAAAGCGAGTTCATGGAACTCAATCACTTGTTCAGATCGTCCTTCAATTGCTGGCTAACATCCTCCCAGGATACGGACTTGGTACCATCATGGAACCGCCGCTCAAGTTCCTTTTCGAATTCAGCATCATCGACTGAAAGACCAGGAAGCGTACCCGGAATTGAATCGAGTAACTCAGTTGCCAATAGGATTCGTTCCGACTCAGGGAGCGTCAAAGCTGTTTTGAGAAGGTCGTCGTGAGCGGTTGACATGGGGTAAATCCTCTTTCAGATATCTTACTCCGTTGATTCTAGCTTTCGAGAGGCAGGAAATAAAGGTCTTTAACCAATACAACTTCTCACTGGCAATGTCTTCGTTGCTTCAAATTTGTTCCAAAAAACTCTCTCGCTCATGCAAGATTCACGTCTGGCGTGGAATTTACTGGTGTAGCCACCGCTGCAAACGCAGCCACTGCTGCCAAGGGGTGGAGAATTGCCTGAAAACCATCCACCGTCTGGCGACGCTGGCTACGGGTATACTTGAGCGCCCATGATTCCCAGTCCACCCGAAACCAGAGCTAGCTTAATCGTGCGTCTTCGCGACGCGGCGGATGTGGCGGCATGGGATGAGTTCGTGGCTATCTATGGGCCGCTGGTGTACCGGCTCGCACTGCGTCAGGGGCTGCAAGCGGCCGATGCTGATGATGTCGTGCAGCAAGTTTTCGCTGCAGTGGCTCAGTCGGTCCACCACTGGCTGGAAAAGCCTCAGCGTGGTCGATTTCGCGGATGGCTACTGACGATCGCCCGCAACATTGCTATCAAGACATTGACTCGCAGGCCGCATGGAGGCATTGGGCAAGGCGGCGATCCAGGCATTGGAACGCTGAACGAGCTTGCTGCCCCCGATGCCGACGTTTCGAGCCAGTTCGACCTTGAGTATCGCCGCGAAGTGTATCGGTGGGCAGCGGAACAAGTTCGGGACGCGGTCGCTGCCAGCACTTGGAACGCTTTTCAACTCACTCACATCGAGGGAGTTTCGATCGCCGATGCGGCTAAGAGGCTGAATTTGTCTGTCGGCAACATCTACATCGCTCGCAGTCGAGTCATCAGTCGCCTGCGCGAGCTGGCCAAACAATTTGAGGTGTCCGAATGAACCCTTCATGCAACAGTTGCTCGGACGAACAGTTGTGGAACCTACTGCAAGCCGATGATGTCGAGGACGCCACGGTCTCAGCCAACCATCTGGCCGAATGCCCACATTGCCAGGCTCGCTTGGAGCAATTGGCCGCCGAGCCCGCGCAGTGGCTTGATATTCGAGACAGCCTGCAGCCAGATCAAGAGCTCGATGCAGGCAAGTCCTCTCAGATCGACATATTGAAACGGGACAAACCGCGTTGGGGCCGCGAGCGTTGGCAGCGACCGAACGCCTGGACGGAGTCGATGGCCAAGTCGTTGTTATCGACGGCCTGTCACCCAGAGATGCTTGGCCGAATCGGTCGCTACGATGTCGAACGCTTGATCGGCAGCGGCGGCATGGGGGTCGTCTTCAAAGCCTACGACACGGAACTCAATCGACCGGTGGCAGTAAAATTGCTGGCTCCCTATTTGGCCAGCAGTGGTTCGGCGCGGAATCGGTTTGCTCGGGAAGCTCGAGCTGCAGCAGCAGTCGTCGACGATCATGTCGTCCCGATTCACAACGTAGAAACGGATGGCGAACATCCCTTCCTGGTAATGAAGTTCATTGCAGGTGGCTCGTTGCAACAACGCATCGATCGCGAAGGACCGCTCGAAGTCTGCGAAGTGCTCCGCATCGGCATGCAGACCGCTAAGGGGCTTGCGGCCGCGCATGCTCAAGGCTTGATCCATCGCGATGTGAAGCCATCGAATATTTTGCTGGATGAAGGCGTTGACCGAGCGCTGCTGACTGATTTTGGATTAGCAAGAGCCACCGATGACGCCAGTCTAACTCGCAGCGGTTTTCATCCCGGCACACCGCATTACATGTCGCCAGAACAAGTTCGTGGCGAAGCGATTGACGCTCGTAGCGATCTGTTTGGGCTCGGCTGTGTGCTGTATGCGCTCTGTACCGGCCATCCACCGTTTCGTAGCGAAACCAGTTATGCCGTCCTGCGCCGCATCACCGATGACATTCCGCGATCCATCCGCGAAACGAATGCAAGTATCCCACAGTGGCTTGAACGAGTCGTGATGAAGCTACTCGCCAAATCGCCGGACGATCGCTATGCGTCGGCGGTTGAGGTTCACACGCTGCTTGAAAAGTGTCTCGCGCATGTTCAGCAGCCGACCACAGTAGAATTGCCTGTCGAGTTGCAGATAGAGGTAACTTCACGCAAATGGTTTGCCGCGTTGGCAATGGTGCCCGTTTGCATTGCTCTCGTCTGGGGCGTTTGGTGGTTCAACAATCGGCCTACAGAAATCGGTGACAATGCTGCATCGGCACAAACAGGAACATTGTCGCTAACGGCTGAGCCCCAGTTGCAATGGGAGAGCGATACGGCTGAGTTAGAATCACTTCGGCAAGATTTTGCACCAATAGAATTGAAAACTAAGAAGCTGTGGGACATTGAACCAACAAAGGAATGAATTTGGCTTTAAGCCCGAAGGGCTGACACATCCTCTGCCGGTGGAGATAACCACCGGTTGGACGGTCGAAATGAAGGATGGTGTGTCGGCCCTTCAGGCCCTTCCGATTCCATGTCAAACGTTACCGGGGCCTTCGACCCCGGCAGAGGATGTGCCAGCCCTTCAGGCTTAAAACCAGAAGAGCAAGCAGACCAGAAGAGCGAACAGACCAGAAGAGCGAACAGACCAGAAGGCTAGAGATAGACCTGAAGATCTAGAGATAGACCTGAAGATCTAGAGATAGACCAGAAGATCTAGAAACAGATCAGAAGACTCGAGATATACCCAAGAGGAAAGAAAGCGCTTCCAGCATCAACGGAAAAGACCAAAGGGGCTGGGAGCTGCTGTCCAGGTCGCCGGACCAGCAATTGAATTTAAGCCTGAAGGGCTGACACAACCTCTGCCGGTGGTGATAACCACCGGTTGCAGAACCAAACTGAATCGAAAGCCTGAAGGGCTGACACATCAATCGAACACATACTTTGGATCGTATTCAACTTCATGTTTAGCCAACATTGCCTGATATTCATCTTCAAAGGTTTGCTTCTTGTGATGCTCCATCTGTTTTTCAATGTAAGCATCCACTGCGTCTTTGGCAGAGAGGCTAACCGTGAAGGCTCCGTAACCATCCTGCCACCCAAACTTGTGGATCAAACCACTTGTGTCATTGATGTGCTTGCTGGTGTTGGCTTTGAGCTGTCCAACAAAATCGGAGACTGCGATCTTCGCTGGAATGCGAACAAGCAAGTGGGCATGATCATAGAACCCACCAACCTTGATCGCAAAACCGCTCAACTCTTTGGCAGTACCAGCCATATACGCAAAGACATTTTCTCTAAAACCGTCGGTGAGCCATCGTTGACGGTTCTTGGTGCTGAAGACGATGTGGTAAAGCAACTGTTGATGTGTACTCATCGTTATCCTTTCGCATTTGGTTTCTTGAGTTGTAGAGATCAGCATATAGGATTATTCTCGGGCCGCCAACCAATTTGTCAGGAGTTCCGTGGGTGTGTCGGCCCTTCAGGCCTTTCCGCTTCCATGTCATACGTTACCGGGGCCTTCGACCCCGGCAGAGGATGTGCCAGCCCTTCAGGCTTAAAACCAGAAGAGCAAGCAGACCAGAAGAGCGAACAGACTACAAGAGCAGACAGACTACAAGAGCAGACAGACTAGAAGAGCAGACAGGCCCAACTGGAAAGCTTGTGCTTCCAGCATGAATGAAACTGACCAAAACGCTGGGAGCTGCTTTCCAGGTCGCCGGACTAGCAATTGAATTTAAGCCCGAAGGGCTGACACATCAATGGACCTCACAACCACCTTTCAAACGGAGTTGAATTATGCCTTCTCATCAACGCAACCACACGGCGGTCATCAGATGGTTGCTCATTGTCTGCCTGCTTTATTCGGGCGCAGACGTTGAGGCCCAAACAGGAGTGGCAACAAGAGTGCCAACACCGGCAACTCCAACACAGGCAGCTCCATCCAAGTCAACCGAGGCTTCAGGCGGATTCGAAGAAAAACTTGTGACCTACCAACTCAAGCATGCCAAAGCCGACGAGGTACTGAAGATCTGGCAGAAACTCCTTGGCGGTTATGTGCGCAGCATTACCGTTGATGAACGGACCAATTCGATAGTGTTGATTGCAGTCAAAGCGACTGCCGATGAAGCACTAGCAACCTTGGCCTTACTGGATGGCGAATTGCCAAGCTCAATTGGTAACCGTCCGTCACCGGAAGTTCACTCTCAACTGCCGCTTCGCAAGGTCACATTCAAACATGCCAGAGCTGCAGATGTCTTGAAGATTATGCGGGATCTTGTAGGTGACGCTCTAGACGATGGAAAGGGATTCGTCGTCGATGAACGCACTAATTCGTTGCTCTATCTCTCACAGGATGTAAGCTCCCCCGAATTTGAAGAGGGCTGCAGTTCGCTAGATACTCCCACGCCATCTCAAGGCGATACAGGCAGCGGGAAATCGATCGATCTGCCCGCAAACGGCCCGAAACCTCAAGTGTTCAGTTTCTCAATCGGATTCGAACGCGGTGAATCACTTGAGTCACTCAAGCAGCGATACAACGAACTCGAGCAACAAACTCATCAGCTCGCGGACAAACTCAAGCTATCCAAGTCGCCAAGCGAACCAGAACGAACTGAACTAAAAGCTGCAGTTCGCAAATCCTTCGAAGCGCGCCAAGCACTGCAGCGTGCCGAGTTGGCCGATCTAGCTCAGCGAATGCAGAGCATGCAGCAATCGATCGACATGCGAGACAAGCTGGCTGAAAAGGTCATCGAGCGACGGGTCGAAGATTTGCTAAATCCCAATTTGAAATGGGATGCAGGGAAAGTGAGTGAGCAGCTTCTTGTTGCCCCGAATCAAAGCTCAAGCAACCTCGCAATGCTGTTGCCTCCGTCTGTTTCC
This sequence comes from Rania fehmarnensis, assembly GCF_056494185.1. Taxonomy (NCBI): domain Bacteria; kingdom Pseudomonadati; phylum Planctomycetota; class Planctomycetia; order Pirellulales; family Pirellulaceae; genus Rania; species Rania fehmarnensis. The sequence goes on along the minus strand of NZ_CM151398.1, from coordinate 4,276,144 downwards.
CCGTCAAATGTAAGTATGCCATACGTCCCCCGTGAGCCACCGGCGACGGTTATCAGGAAGAGAATTCAGGGTCGATGGACAGTTCAGACGCATTCCGCTGGCAACAAAGATGCATTACCCGATTCGGCTGGTCAGGTGGAGGTCGAAATTGAGGGAAATTCGTTGAGATACCTGGTTGGCAAACAAGATACAACAGGACCAATCTTTCTGGCTGACTGCAAGGAAGTCGTATCGCCAACACTAACAGAAGAAGGTCCGCTTCCAATTGACTTTATTTATGACCCCAATGGAGATCCCCAAACTATTCGCGGAATTATTGCTTGCGATGGAACAAAGCTTTCAATTTGCATGGCAAGCGACGAAGGAAGGGCCAACAAGGACTTTCGTCCATCGTTATTCGTTCCCGGTACGAAGGTAACTTTGATCAAATGCCGCCGCGCTGAACCAGAGAACACAAAAGCAGTTTCGGTTGATCACGCAATTTGGAAGTCCCCAGTACAGCAAGCAACTTCGAAACTATTGGCTGCCTTTCCAGTTCCACCTGCAATTCATCAACACGACGCCCCAAAAGTGATCGCGATCGTAGATGTCGACTATCAAGGCAAACAAGAAGCGGTCAGTCTTCAAGAAGCAATTTACCAATGGATTGCGGCTGATATTCCGTTCGCGTGTGTCCAAGGCAGTTACTCGTTGCTTAGCCGCTCGGCCGTCAAACTCGCCATGCAGGAGACTGGACTTAGACCTCGCGACTTAACGCGCAGCAGCCCCTATTACATCGATAATCGAATGCAACTTCTTAAGCAGTTGAGGAGCCACGAATTGAAAGTGGACGCGCTTCTTATTACTTCTCTCAAGCACCTTGAAAATGTAGAAGACGCTTATCCAAGCCAATTCGAAATAGCGATTGAAGGGTTTATTGATGCTCGCACAACAAACTGGATTGAACGCGTAAACATCGACGGGAAGGCCAAAGGGCAGTCGAGTGAACTTCTGGGTAATTTGCTACCTCAATTCGACACTCCGCAAGCCTTGCTCGCTCGAGTGGACGAGTGCAGTAATAACGGATCGTACGAAGAGTTTGTATCGCTGTTTAGCGACGATGGGGTTCGCGACTTGGCGGGTAGTTTGATGGTATCGGCGATGCAAGTTACGACAATGACCGATTTAGCGAAACAAAACGGAGGTGACTTGGGTCAGGGACCAGCACGAATTCAAGAAGCCCTGAATCGCTGGTTGAAGCCCAATCCTACCCCCGAGCAACAGCAGGCGGCGAGTGAAGCACTCTCATTGATGTTTGCTATCGGATTCGGTGGATCGATACAGGATAAATCTGTGATCACCGCTTATGTTGCAGGCGTAAGGAAAAGCGCTGAAAGGGTCACCGACCTGCGCAAGTTTTCGGTCGACATGTTAAAGGCATACCATGAACTCACCGGAGAACCATTTGGGTACTTTAATAAGGAAAAAGATAGGGAATGGCGTGTCACACAAACCGGAGATAAAGCGGTGGCGACACTCGTTGTGAAGATTGAGCCAACGCCTGCAACTGTGGGTATCGGATCGAACATTGCGGAGCAGTCTTTTACTTCAAATGGTTCAGAACAATTGCCGGTGATGACTTTAACGAACCTAGATGGGACTTGGCGAATCTCTAGCTTGTTCGATGAACTGCTCAATGTTGTTCAACCAAACATTGAGACTCCCAGTGCGGCTGTCCCGGAACAGTCGAACTCTAAAATGATTACCCGCCGCTACTCCGTGGGGAGCTTTGTTACAGAGAGCTTCTTTACAGGCAAAGGCAATTACGACACGAAGCAAGTTTACGAAAAGTATGAAACCGACATCGAGCAGTCGCTAGAGGATTTGGCCAAAACCGTGACAGCGACGTGCAGTCAGCCTCCGAAGTTTGTGCAGGTCCTTAGTAGCTCGCGATGCTTGCTGATTGGGCACACGGAAGCGGGCCATCAGGAAATCGCAAATTTCATGAGCGATATCGGCATCAGCAACGACCGAATTCGCTTGCGCGGAGTCGGGATTGAGATCACCAAAGACGATGTAAAGTCGCTCGGCATCGACTTGACACAGGAGTTCATACAGTTACTTTCATCAGAGAAAGCTGAGGAACTACGAGCGTTTCAGAAAAATGAGAAGTCTGAAAGTGAGAACAGTTCGCGTGATTTCAGCTTTGTTGCGATGGACGAGGCGGTCCAATCAGGAACGCGTACGCACGTGAAGACAACGGCAGTTGGATTGCAATTCCCGTTTACAGCCCGAATCGTTCCAGGGACGAAGAACGTACAAATCCGCATGGACTTTCATAGTGCATCCGGCGGTGTTGAGATTTTCTCGCCTCGGATCCAATCTCTGAGCGACGCTCAATCGGTGCTGTTTGTATTTGGTGACGATCTCTATTGGCTCGCATCTGCAGATATCGTTCAGGATGCGATCGTCGGCGCTGAGCACAACGACAAAGCGGCTTCGAATCCTCTGCCATCAGACACGCCTGCAATGGAGAGCAGCCCGCAATGAATTCGAACGGAGAATCGCCGCCAACCGCAGGACCAACTTACTCTGGTCATTCGATCCCATGGTGGTTGGATAACTACTGGGACAACGCAACGGCGAATCCGAAGTCACAGGAAAATGGCGTTCAAGAATACGTGGCCACTGAAGCGATTCGTAAAATGCATAACTTGCCGGCCTGCCAGCCAGCAATCGAGGCCGCGTTAGCGAAATGGTTTGCTTCCGTAGACAGCGAATACAACGAGATCCAGTTGGTGCGAGCAGCCAAATGCATCATCGTCGCCGCTGGGCCGAAGCATCAAAAACTAGCGGTGGATTATCTGTTTACAATCTGGAAGCGACTGCCGACTCTCTCGCTTCAAAAACTAATGGAGCTGATGGATGGCAAGTATGGACTCAACGATGAGAGTGTTGGGGAACTCGTCGATGGGCGCATCGCAATCTTGAAGCAACTGGATCTCACTCTGCGAGACGTAGTTCGCGAGTCCGGGAAATTCTAAATGAGCCGAGAAACGGAATGCAGTGCGACGACTCCAATTGGATTATCGCAGTCAATCCAGGCACCTGGCTGAGTCGGTAAGCGGGCACACTATCCCGCTGGGAAAACGCTGAATCTGGTGCTTCATTGTACGGATTGGCTATCCGCTTTTAACTCGTTCTGCAGCGGTGGGCCGCCGTACCCTCGTGGATTCGTTTTCCACCATCCCAACGCAGCGATAAAGAAAAAAACAGCTAAAGCGAGCAATTGAGTACGCGAGCTACGACAACTCTTCGTGCGGGCCGCAATGCGCAATAAAACAAGAATGAAGACAAGCGTCATCACGTACTCAGGCCAGAGTGCTGCCAGGGTATTCAGGGGATCTAAAACCATCGTTTGTAGTGGAAAGAGAGTGCCGATTTGTGGTGAAAACGGAAGCGTTATGAGTAGGAGTACCGCGGCAGGTTGAGTTAGTCGGCCTAGGATCACAAGGATAATGGCTATCAGATATGCAACGACCATATCGACACTTCGAATGAACAATCCCCCCAATGATTCGCAGACAGGCGTTGGGAGTGTCGACATGAAGTTGGTCGATGCAATTGAGTCAAACCAAAATTTGGCAAATTCCCATTCCACATCATAAAGCAGATAGTTTAACGCCGCGTTTACATTGAATGCAGCGATTGCGACCAAAGGCAAAAGAAGTAGCTCTCTAGTACTGAACTGGTAGCGAGATTCGTTCATCAAAGTCCAATCGGATTACGTTCGCGTTGACCGGTACTGCGGCCCAAGATGCAAAAAGCTTGCTCGCTCGTTCCCCTCCAATGTATGGTTCGCCAACGGCTATTTCCTCCTGTGCTATCGATTCTTACAAACGATGCCAAAGCAAGCGAGATCATACCCCTCGATGCACCTCCTGTAAAATCAAGAGGCAGCGAACCCTAAGCCGCAGGTGACCTTCATGCGCCGAGCCCACCGACGCCTTAGGCTTGTCGTTTATCGTCTTTCTTGACGATTTCCTTTTCCGCGCGCACGCGGTGGCAAAGAAACTCCATAATGATGAGGTTGTGCTGTAAGGTTTCGCAATTCTCGTGTTTAATCCTTTAGATGCGAGAATTCCCGGCACTTTTCAGCAGCGAGACCTGTCTTGACGCCATTCCCCGAAACACGCGAAAGCCTGATCGTTCAGGTTAAAGACCCGAGCAATCGGTTGGCGTGGGAGCGGTTTGTCGCGATCTATCAGCCAGTGATCTACCGGATTGCGATCGCTCGCGGTTTGCAGGATGCGGACGCTCACGATGTGACTCAGCAAGTTTTGATGGCGATCGCGATGGCGATTCCACGCTGGGAACGCTCGTCTCCTTCGGCTCGGTTTCATCACTGGCTTCGGCGAGTCACGCGCAATGCAATCATCAACGCTGTGACTCGGCGGAAAGGTGAACTGGCGACAGGTTCGAGCAGCGCTGGTGATCTTCTTGCTGAGATCCAGCAACCGGAACCGGCAACGGAATCGCTGTTTGAGCTGGAGGTGCGTCGCGAGTTGTATGCGATTGCCGCCGAGACTGTTCGCGGCGAAGTTCACCCGGACACGTGGCGGGCTTTTGAGCTAACCGTGGTGGAAGGCATCAGCAATGCCGACGCGGCAACCACTTTGGGAAAAACAACGGGTTCGATTTACACCTGTCGCTGTCGCGTGATGCAAAAGTTGCGCGCGGCGGTTGAGAAGCTAGAGGACGTGAACGAATGAACATACAACAAACATGCGATCCCGATCGACTCGATGCCTTCGTGCGCGGCGAACTCAGTGAACAGCAGGAGAGCGAATTGACGGCGCACCTGGATCAATGTGCAAGCTGTGGCGAAGAACTGGAACGTCGCGTCGCAGCGGCAGACCAGTGGCGGGAGGCGGGCGAATTGTTGACTCATCGGGCGCGCCGATCCAACGTGATAGATCTTGCTAACAATCCAAGCACTAACGAAGGTCTAACAACTTCCACTACATTCGCTGAACAGATGGATCAAGTCGTTGGTATGTTGGCTCCCACCGACGACCCGGAGATGCTCGGTCGCATCGGGGGCTACGAAGTCTCGGGCGTGATTGGTTGCGGCGGGATGGGAGTCGTCTTCAAGGCGCATGACCGTTCGCTTGATCGTGTGGTGGCTGTGAAGGTCATGGCACCGCATCTGGCTGGCAGCGGCGCGGCGCGAAAACGGTTCGCTCGTGAATCGAAAGCGGCTGCTGCCGTGCTGCATCCGAACGTCATCGCCATTCACTGCGTCGCCGACGACCCAAAATTGCCTTATTTGGTGATGCCGTACATCGGCGGAGCATCGCTACAGAAACGTGTCGAAGCCGATGGGCCCCTGTGTACGCAAGACACGCTGCGGATCGGTCAACAAATCGCAGCCGGCCTGGCCGCCGCACACGCTCAGGGGCTGGTGCATCGCGATATCAAGCCAGCCAACATCCTGCTGGAACGAGGCGTCGAGCGCGTCACGATCACCGACTTCGGATTGGCCCGCGCGGTCGATGATGCCACGATGACTCGCAGCGGAGTGATCGCAGGGACGCCGCAGTACATGTCACCCGAGCAAGCACGTGGCGAATCGATCGATCATCGCAGTGATCTGTTTTCGCTGGGGAGTGTGTTGTACATGATGTGTGCTGGCCATTCCCCTTTCCGAGCCGAAACAACGTTCGGCATCCTCCGCCGCATCACCGACAACCAGCCAAGACCGCTTCGCGAGATCAATCCCGACGTGCCCGAGTGGCTGTGTGCGATCATCGAAAAGCTACACGCCAAGGAGCCGAGCGAACGTTTTCAATCGGCCGAAGAAGTCGCTGAGTTGCTCGAAGGCTGTCTGGCTCATGTTCAACAACCCACGTCCGCGCCTCTACCAGCGTCGCTTGTACCTCAAGCCACTACCGGCCGTTCTGTTTTCAATGTCACTCGTATAGGAGTATTGATAATGGTTGGTATTTTTGGAATGACTTTACTCGGAATGGTGTTATGGCAAGCTACCGAACCGCCCGACATCAGCGGACAATGGACCAGCGACGAATGGGGGACTGTGGTGCTCAACGATAAAGGGCTTGGAAAGTACGAAGGCACTTTTGGCGGCATCGGTGGCGACAGGCCGGCAGAGGACGATACTGCCAGACTTTTTGACGGTGGATCGCTCCTCAGACCTGTTCCCAATATCGCCATTCGCAAAGGCGAATCGGGCTCGTTGCGCTTGAAGTGGTCGCGTCTCGAACAACGCTTCAACGGCACTTGGAAGTCAGGCGAGAATCACAACGGCAAAATGTCGCTCCGACTGGTTGACAATGAAATCCGGGGGGCATGGACTACAAACAAAGGTACTCAAAAGGAATCCGGCAGTCCTAGGCTCGCTGATTTGACATGGAAGCGAAGCGTGGTCGCCGATGGTGTATACGGTGAACAAAAGACTTACGAAGATCCAGATTCAGGAGCGCACAACAACAACAACAACAACAAGTTACCCAAAACAGTTGCGCTGTACGTACGCTCTACAGATTATCAGGGGGGGCCATTTGACCTTGGTGACTATGTAGACGTCTATCAATCGCGAAGGAACTACGATCATGAGCCTTGGCGAGAATGGCATGTTTTCAAGAATGTGAAGATACTTTCGATAACGGAGTTCGTCGATACGCCAATTGATAACGGTTCCGCTTGGAGCTTTGAAGTGAGCTTAGGAGCCGATTCATACGTGACCGATGTTGATATGGCGACCATTTTGCCGTTGTACGAGAAGGCGATGCAACAAGGTAAAATGAGGTGGATCGTACGTCCTGCAAAAAACAAACAGAACGGTTCATCAGCAATCATTGTTCCCCTTGAGCATCCGAGTGCGGATTCAAAGGGAGGCGGCGACCTGGCTGCAGGAATTCCCAAAGGTTCGTCTAGTCAAGCAAGCGTTGACGACAAGGCACCTGAATTGGTCGAAACTCCACAACCACCGCAACAAGCGACTGCAAGTGACCCCGACACAAATCATTCAAGAGATTTGAACGGATTCTTGATTGCTTGGGACTTCAATTATCCTTTGCTTGGAAAGCGCATGGCAAAGCTCCGTGTTTCGACGGATATGAATCTGGAGTCCGTATTCCCTGGCCGGCCGAGCGTGAAAGGGAAAGCTCCCATTGAAGATGTCAAGAAACTGGTGGAGTTCATCGCCGCGCAAGTTGATTGGGCGGGGGATATCGGAGCGGAATATGAAAGTACCGTTTCGTCGATGGCTGAGTTCGAACGAGACGACACGAGTGTCCGCACCGAACGTGTTGCTATCAATCTAGAGGGAAGAGTGGGCGAGCTACAACTGGACAAGAGACGCAGAGAGCATCGTGAAATTGTTAACCGCTTATGGAGGCTCGAGGGAATTGTAGCCATTGGAGGAAAGGTGGGGTTGACCGAGCTATTGGCTGTTGCTGCACAGCGACTGAGTATCCAGTTTCCCGAAGTCAGATACAAACTGTCATCGGGAGACTTCCGGTTCGGCATCAAGGATGAGATGGGAACACGAATCGCCTACTTTCGTATCCCGCCTGATAGAAACAGGCAAGAAATGAACTTCACGCTCACTTTGCTGCCAACCGGTGAGCCAAAATTCGAACTCGACGAAAACTCAAACGACGAACCAACAAAAAATGAAGATACACCACCACAACCAAATGGAGACGCTCGATCTACCGATTCGTCGAAGATATACACGGTGGAAGAAGTTATTGCCAATGGAATGGAGCTCAGTAACAAACAACTGCCAATTAACGTTCGGGTCAAGGTGGTTTCGGTCCGACAAGAAGGAACTGTGAATGCCGATGGCACGAAGGCTCAGCATTGGTGGCTGAGCTCGAAAGCGTACAATGGTGGACTCGATCCCTCCGCACTTAAGATCCGTGTTTCGGAGAATGTTGAAAAGGCTCTTGAAAGAAACGGAGTGACAGACATCGTTGCTCACTTCACTGGGAAGGAACTGACGATCACAGGGAAGCTATCCATGGGAGGAGTAGATCTTCCGGGGCGCGACACGATTTTGCTTTTCGATATAAGCTTGGACAGCCTGGATCAACTAATCTTACCGGTCGCCGAAACCGAACACTCAAATGACGAACCAACTAAAAATGAAGATCCACCACCACAACCTAATTGATTCGCTCGTTCACCAGGTTCGTCAAAGATCTACACGGTGGAAGAACTCATTGCTAATAGGATGGAACTCAGCAATAAACAACAGACCTCCCTGCTCACTTCACTGGCAAAGAGCTGACGATCACAGGAAAGCTCTCTTTCGGTGTAGCAGACCTTCCATTCCAGGACGACATTTTCCTTTACGATATTAGCCTCGACAGCTTGGATCAACTACCAACGCAATCCAATCGCAGCGAAGGTAAAAGTAGCCAAGGTCAAGACCAGAAGCGCAACGTACAAGATTAATCTACTCGTGTTGGCAAGCGATGATTTAAAACCCGTCTCTGGGGCTACGGGGCGATGTCACAGTGAGCTCAAGCAATTCGACGGCGACAAGCTGTTGCTTTCTGTAACCTTGAAAGAGGGCGAATCGAAACCAGGTCGAGTTATCGTCGGCTTCGTGGCCGCGCGTGGCAATCTATCAACACTTTCCTTAGAAATAATTGCAAAGGATGCAAGCGGTAGCCGAGTCTCATACCTGCTACCTATGAAAGATTTTGTCGCAAAGCCCGAAGGGCCGACACAACCCTAGCCGGTGGTGCTCCCCCGGTTACGAAGAATATAGAACCAGAAAGGCCGAAGGGCTGAAAACAGCAAAGCCCAGCGGACTGCGATGTCAATCAAACAGGAATCTGGCAATCAACTCACCCATTGGAGAACACTGATGAAGCAAATCCTAACGCCACTCACGACCATTTTATTGTTTACCTTCGTCTTGCCGCTATATGCGGATTACGGCGTGACCGATCACGGAACTTGGCCCGAGAATTGGCCCAAGGAGTTGGAACCGCTGCGAAAGCAATCGCGAACGTTTGAAGGCCCAAAGCAGCCACTGCTTGCATATGCGATCCCATTCACCGAGCGCGCCGACTTCGAGGCCGCGTGGCCGCACTTACTCAAGGTGAAAAGCAAGGGAGCACCTATCGTTCTACGACGTGGTCCAAGTTTTTGGATAGATGGGAAGAGCCCTGGCGTTTGCATCCACACTCCGCCTAGAGGCCAAGTCGCCATCGCTGACGCAAAAGATGCCAAAGGAAACTGGGAGCAAACGATCTATATCGAACTGATTGTTGACGGCGAGATCATCGATCTCAATCGAATCCAACTTCCGCCCGATACACCCGTTATCGACGAACGTTTCAAGGCGCCAACAAGCAAATGAGATATCTAACACGAACTGTAGTTTGCATCACACTAAGCGTCCTTTGTTTCACGAACTCTGCCTATGCATTGTATTCGGTAGCCAACAAAGGACTTTGGCCGGATAGCTGGCCATCCTTTGTTTCGAAGAATCGAGTTGGCAGGAACCTGTGAAAGAACTTGCAATTCTACGCGTGTAGATTTTCTACATTGACATCCGGCGACCTTGATCGTAACATCTACAAGCGTAGATATTGCGGGCGTGAACAAGGAGATGCGATGAGACGCGTGAATCCGACGGAACTAGAACTGCAAGTATTGAAAGTCTTATGGGAGCAGTCGCCGATGACCGCTCGAGCGATTCGCGATCAGCTGGCGGAGCAAGGGCGTTCGCTGGCCTATACATCGGTCATCACAACCGTTCAGCGAATGGTGGACAAGCAGCTATTGAAACAGCTTGATCCGACAGAAGGTAAGGCCTTTCGCTTCCAGCCGCGCGTCAGCGATTCTCAAGTCACTCAGGGAATGTTGGGCGAATTCGTTGATCGCGTATTTGATGGGTCGGCGGAAGCGGTGGTGCTAAGTCTGTTTGATGCTGCCGAATTGGACGAAGACACAATCAAACGTCTGCGTCGCGTGTTCAACCAGAAACTGCGGGAGATGAACAATGAGTGAGCGTCTAAATGAACTGTTGTTGCTGGTGGGAAACGACCTGAGTCTCCGCTGGATGTTCACGCTAGCGCATTTTTTGTGGCAAGGCACCTTGATCGCTTTGGCTGCGGCAATATTTGCTAGAGTTTTTCAAAATGCGTCGGCGTCATTGCGATATGCAATCTACGCCGCAGCCCTATTTGGTTTTCCAGCCTGCGTTATTGGTACATTTGCAATGGTAGATGTGCCTGACGCCTTGCGAAAGACGTCACGCGCAGTTGTCAAAGTCGATTTTCCAGCGATTCCTATTCTTGAACAAGACTCTGGTCTCATCGCGGATCAGCCGGGGGCCAACTCAAGCTTGACACCATCGCCCTCACTCCCTGAACCGACTATCGAGAATATAGTTGCTAGTAATCCAGTCCCGATGATTCCGCCACAATCCATTGCGTCGCCACGGTTTTCATTGATCAGTTTTATGTGGTTGGCTCCTTGGATTTCGGCCGCTTATCTTTGTGGAGTTGTCCTGCTTCTGATGCGGCTCGGCAGGGCGCTTTGGGGCGGGCATAGACTGCGGTCCATTTCGCAACCACTTTCAGATTCTGCAGTGATCCAAGGCATGCGAGAGCAGGCAAATCGAATCGGTCTGCGAGTGATTCCAGTGGTAGGGTACTGCGAACGGGTCGCTGTGCCGACCGTGGTTGGTGTGTTGCGTCCAATGATCTTGCTGCCCGCTTCGATCATGACAGGATTGACGTCGCAGGAACTGTCTGCTGTTCTGAGTCATGAGCTGGCCCATATTCGGCGATACGACTTGTGGATGAATCTGATGCAGCGTTTGATCGAATCGCTGCTGTTCTTTCATCCGGCGGTATGGTTCATCAGTCGGCGACTAGGGGCTGAACGAGAGATCTGCTGCGACGATTTGGTCGTGCAATCAGGCCACACGCCGATGAATTATGCCGGTGCCTTGTTGAGAATGGCAGAACTGTGTGTTGCGGTGAACAAATCACAACTTGCAACCCTCGCCGCTGCTGGGCATTCCCCAAGCGAACTAGAACGTCGCATTGAACGACTGATGAATATCAGGCATCAGGCAACGCTGCGACTTACGCGAGCCGGAGTCATGCTCGTGATTGGATCACTGCTTACCTGTATTGCAACGCCTGCCATGCTTGTTGCGTTGGCACAGTCGGATACGCGAGAACAGGCGAAATCAGACGCATTTTTGCAGAGTGTACCCACGGACTTCGATCTGGCCACCAGCAGGAATATTCGCTGGCGAGTACCACTTGGTTCCGTCACCATGCGAGCTCCGCTTGTACATGACGATCATATTTACGTCGGCACTAACAATGACCACGCTTACAATTCGCGATATCCAACGAGCGTTGACTTGGGAGTACTGCTCTGTTTTCAAAAGTCGAACGGCAAGTTTCTGTGGCAGCATTCCAATGAAAAACTCCCCACGGGCCGCGATCATGATTGGCCCATGCAAGGTGTGACAAGCCGTCCCTATGTGGAAGGCGATCGTTTGTGGTACATCACCAATCGATGTGAGCTTGTTTGCTTGGACACTCAGGGGTTTCACGATTCGGAAAACGATGGATTCGTCAAAGATGAGCAACTGGCGGAAGCAAACGACGCAGATGTTGTGTGGCGTTACGACATGATGGATGAACTTGGCGTTCGTCCGCACAACATTAGCACCTGCACTGTCGCGGTATGGAAAGATCGAGTGTTTGCTGTGACCGGAAACGGTGTTGACGAGTCTCATCAAGCTGGTGTGGCGGATGCCCCGAGTTTCATTGCAGTCGACAAACAAACGGGCAAGCTGTTGTGGTCGGACGATTCGCCAGGGCAAAACGTCCTGCACGGACAATGGGGATCGCCGCTCATCGCGGAAATTGCGGGCAAAACGCAAGTCATCTTTCCTGGCGGCGACGGTTGGATTTACAGCTTTGATCCGTTGGGCACTGGGGACGGAAAGAGCAAGTTGATCTGGAAGTTCGACTGCAATCCGAAAGAATCGGTGTGGATATTGGGAGGCGGATTTAACGGAGGTAGTCGCGGCGCACGCAACAACCTGTTGCACGCGCCAACGGTCGACAAGGGATTGCTTTACATTGCCATGGGAGAAGATCCTGAACACGGTAGCGGACCAGGTCGAGTTTGGTGCGTTGATCCAAGTGGCACTGGCGATGTAAGCCCCGAGTTGGTCTTTAACAAAAGCGATCCGGACACACCAGTCCCTCATCGCCGCGTTCAAGCTTGCATTGTCGAAAATGGTGACTTTACACGACCTAATCCAAATTCCAAAGCCGTGTGGCAGTTTACGGGACAGGATGTCGACGGCAACGGCAAGCTGTCCATTGAAGAAACGATGTCGCGCAGCCTGAGTACGATTTCGATCAAGGACGATTTGCTGTTCGTCTCGGATATTGAAGGCATCCTGCATTGCTTGGATCGTCGCACTGGATTGCAGCACTGGGGATTTGATTTAATGGCAAACATTTATTCAACTCCCATGATCGCAGGCCAGTATGTCTACCTCGGCGATGAAAATGGTGCCCTTTCAGTTTTCGGTTGTTCGTCGGATCCGAAAGTCGCTATCCCCAACGGCGCTCCCCTCCGTCAGATGAATTTTAGTAATAGCATCAGTGCATCGATGATCATGGATGAAAGCGTAATGTACGTTGCCACTCGAAACGAACTAGTTGCGATTGGCGAGACGCAAGGAAAAGCACAACAAATCGATCTGGGCGATTTGAAGGTTGGCGATCCGAGCGTTAAGGACAGGCCGAAGGACCGGACGACGCCGGATGAATCAGACGCGTCGGCAAAACTCAAACAAAACTCTGGCCACGAGGAGAAGAATCCAATCCTCGGCCAGTGGGATGTGTTGTCGACGCCCGGAAGCAACAGTGTGGTTCCAATTGCGGAGTCGACGACGCTGAAATTTTCTGAGCCCGATAAATTTGATCGCTATGTACAAAAGCAGAATTACGTAGAATTCTCTACCGGCTCGTGGAAACTCGAGGGCGATAAAGTCTCGGTGAAGTTCCAATCGTTTGTGATGCAGCCAACCGACCAAGCGAAAGGCGAAGCGACATTGGAGATCGTGGCGCCCGATACACTATTGCTCGACGGAACTCGCTTTCGCAAACGCTCCGCCGCGACGCCGGTAACACTTGCAGCGAGTCATCCATTGCATGATTTGGCGAACGAATTGCTGGCAAAGCTGAACGCGGATACTCCTGCAGAAACTTGGCAAATTGTAAATCTCAGCGATCAGCCAACGGTGGTCGCTCGGCAAGTCGTTGACAACTTTGATGCAACGAAGTCAGCCGGTTATCGCTTGGTGCTCGCGCGAGATTACCGTGAATCAGGAAACCTGATGCAACAAGCGGTTATGTTACCAACTGACCAGCCGTTTCGATGGCGGACCGAACAGATCGAAATCGTGCTGTGCGCTGAACAACCATTGAAGGCTCCCATTGAGTTGAGATCGCGCATCGCGTGGTTGCCAGCCAAGTCACGTTGGCCAACTTACGACATGTGCTTAGGAGACGGGCTGGGTTACACGTGGTTTGTGCGAGCTCCGATGCAAGTAGGCTATTCATTGAAGTATGAGTTGCAGCTTGCGGGCGGCGACGACATGTTTGATGCGTTAGTTCAATCTGCGATTTCTATGAAGAACATGCCGCCCGCCGCTGATTCTCAAATGGCTTCGGCGTTGTTATCGGCCCATGGTGATCGCGCCGTTGCCGCTGTGGAGCAAGCTGTACGCAGGAAGAAGCCACAGGAGGACCTTTCTCGCCTCATCGGTTGCTTATCCGGTATTCGAACCGATGCGTCGACCAGGCTGTTGATTCAACTTTATCAATCTGACGATACGGACATTCGCAGTGCAGCAGCATACTCCCTGATCAACAAACCGTATCGCCCTGAAGCCTCGCCGGTTTATCTCGATTTGCTCAAGAACCGCATGAGAGTCGAAGCCGCGAGTGCAGCTTGTATCGAACTGGGCCTGAAAGATGCGATCCCGATTTTGAAAGAGCTGTTCTCGAACACCACCAAGCCATCTTCTTTGCGAGAGCTAATCACGATCTTTGCAGCCCGCCGAACTTTGGAAGGCAATCCGATTCCAAAATCGCTGTTGGAGGCGTCTGAAGTCATCTATCAATCACGTCCATCTGACCCAATTGATGAAGGCTCTGTGATTGGCAATGCAGTCAAGCAGTTCACGGAGTCCAAGGATTACGAAGCGGTGATCATGTTAGCGCTGGAGATGGCCAATTATACAATGAAAGCTTCGTTCGAACACATTCGTGCTATCCGCGATCACGGAACGGCGATTCTCAAGTCGCAAAAGAGTGCTGAGGCGGTTTTCTTCGCTACGAGAGTTTTGGATTCCTTGGACCCGCGTGAACGCGAGCAGATTTTGCAAGCCATGAACCCCCTCGTTCAGCCCAACTCTGTACTAACGCCTTCCCCACAGCCGAGCCCTTATCAGCCTGACTCCAATACCACATTACCCGCAACGAAGCCAGTGCCGACGGGTCCAAGAAAGTTGGTCGCCACCATCTTCGGTACGACTGTCTTTCTCGATCAGTTGGAGCCTGAGGAAAGTTCGAAAGCGGAGCTCAGAAAACTTCCTCAGGACCAGGCTGCAGCCAAGCGACTCGAAATGATGGGTGAAGTGTTGCTCAGGATGATCGCTCGCCGCGCCGTCGAAGATTACGTGCGTCGCGAACGGATCGAAATCACTCCTGAGATGTCCAACAAGCTGTTCGAAGTCGTTAAGACAGGGGAGTTGCCCGCCCATCCCGGGTCAACGATGAGCGACGATAAGCGCCGGGCGGGGTTGCTGTTCATGATGCGTGCCTCGCTCATGGATTGGCTTGTGTGCAAGTCGCTTTACGAGAAATACGGTGGCCGCGTCGGCATGGGAAGTCTCGGTCTGTGGATCGCCGTCGACGGACGGAACGAACTGATGCGCGAGTATCTAAAGAAAGGCTCGATCGTGATCAATGACGCGGAGCTTGAAAAAGCTTTCTGGAATGCTGCCAACAAACCCAATTTCGCCGATGCTTATCCCAAAGGCGAAGAACTCAAGCGTCTCATGGCGACCCCGCCGCTTTTTGGCGATCGACAGTAGTAGTTGGTCAGGCCGAACGGTTGGTTGCTGTCGCATAGTCCCCGCCACACGACGAGCAATCTGCACAACCGACGGACCGAACAGCTTCGGCCTAGGAGACGCTATTTCTATTGTTCTAGAGATAGTCTTGACTCGAGCGTGTTGCGCCCATAAACTCTAGTTAACTAGAGATTAAGTACGAAAGGGCGAACTATGGCGAGACCACATTCGGAGTATCCAACGGAGTTGGAGTTGCAGATACTGAAAGTGCTGTGGGATACCGAGCCGATGACGGTTCGCGAGGTGCGAGATGCACTTGCTGTCGGTGGACGTGATCTGGCACATACAACCGTGATCACCATGCTGGGCACCATGGTCGATAAAGACCAGATCGAAAAGCTTGAGCCGACTCAGGGTAAAGCGTTTCGGTTTTCGCCGCTGCTGAAACGTGAGGATGTTTCTCGAGGCATGCTTGGCGATTTAGTCGAACGAGTCTTCGATGGTTCGGCCGAAGCGGTGATGCTGAGTCTGTTCGATGTGAAGGAGCTCAACGAAGATGAGCTTGCTAGCCTTCGCAAGTTGCTGAACAAGAAAATGCGGGAGGCCAAGTCATGAGTCGTTTCTCGATGGATTGGTCGGAGCTTTCGCTGCAAGTGGTCATCACGTTTGGCCATTATTTGTGGCAGGCTTGCGTTGTTGGTTTCGTGCTGTTGGTCGCTCAGCACGTAGGCGAGTCTCTCCGAGATTCGCGTTCTCTTCTTCGACTTCGTCGTGGTAATGTCAGTCTCGGAGAGACTGACCTACGTGGGGCGAACATTCGCAACACGATCGCCTGCGTTGCCTTTTTCTCACTACCGATCTGCGTTATCGCTACCTTCGCGTGGGTTCATCAATCGCGCGGGCCGATCGTGTTGATTGCAAGTGATCCAGTTGAGTCGCCAATGGCGACAGCAAATGAAGCCATCCCCACAATGGCTAACGCAGAAGCTCCCGAACTATCACCGTCAGCAAGGCCAGTTAATGCGGAGGTGCTAGCGACTGAATCGATCGAACCGCCGACTCTTGTGGAGGAGCCCCAGACTTCACGAATAAACCGCATTCAAACATTTGCGCCGTACCTTTTGCTCGCTTACATAGTCGGTGTCGGTTTTATGTTGGCTCGCTTCTTATTGTCGATCATTGGCAGTTCCCGGCTGCGTCGAACCATTCAGCCGATTGCGGATGTCAAGTTGCTGAGAACCATCGCGGAACAATGTGCCCGCGTAGGTTTGAAGCGAATTCCTGTCGTAGCTCTTTGTCAGCGAGTATCAGTGCCGGTTGTGGTTGGCATCGTCAAGCCGATGATACTTCTGCCACCTGTGTTGTTGTGCGGTCTTGATCCAAATCAAATTGCCGCGATCCTCAGTCATGAGTTGGCTCACATTCGGCGATACGATTTGGTCGTCAATTTTCTGCAGCGCATCGTCGAAGCATTACTCTTCTTTCACCCAGTCACTTGGTGGATCAGTCGCCGTGTAAGTATCGAACGCGAGAATTGCTGTGACGATGTAGCGGCGGCTTGCATGGGAAGATTGCCCTATGCGGGAGCGCTATTGCAAATGGCGGAGCTGTGCATTGGCA
Organism: Rania fehmarnensis; assembly: GCF_056494185.1. Lineage (NCBI taxonomy): Bacteria > Pseudomonadati > Planctomycetota > Planctomycetia > Pirellulales > Pirellulaceae > Rania > Rania fehmarnensis. Next base: position 4,259,376 of record NZ_CM151398.1, on the reverse strand, counting down.
ACGACCATCGACGCAAAGCGGCTCTGGCAACCTTGTCGGCAAGCGGTAGCAATTCCACGGACCTCGGCTATCGCATTCGGAGATTGATCGGTGCTGAAGAAACGACTCGAGTGGGATTTACACGCCGCAGCGTCAGCATAGGCATGGCATTGATCTCATTGCTAGCCGTTTCACTCGTGGCATGGGGGCAGAATCAAAAATCGCAGGATGAAGAATCGGCGGATGAGGCAATGCAGATGATCTTCACTCCTGTACCGCTTTGGCAAACAAAGCTCGCGGCTGATGACGCGGCCTCTGAAATGTTTCGCATTTCACCCATGGTTGTTGCCGCGAACCGCGTGCTGAGCATTGGAAAGGATTTCGATCTGACAACGGGGATGGAAATCCAGAAACCTTTCGATCGTTTACCGCGAAGCTACGAATTTGAAGTTACGCTTGACCCCGTCTTTCGTCGCAGGTCATCGGATCATAAATACATCGTTGAAGCTTCAAATCGCGCGCCAGGGAAAACCTGGTCAATGCCCTCGTATGATCTGAGGGTGCTGCGAGCGAAAAACGGGTCACAAGTGGGTGTCACAATCACAGCCGCTGGGTTTTTTGGATCGTTTGATTGTGATGTGGATGTCGAGAATGGTGGCGATTTTCTTCTGCTTGGTTCGGGCGATGAAGTTCGAGTCTACCGCACTGAGACTGGTCATGTCGAAACGACGATGCCGGTCAAAACCAAACGTGTTGATGCGGTCGCCATCAGCCCTGATCGAGAGTGGCTAGTTGTCTCTGATCAAAACGACTTGCACTTCTGGAGGTGGCGCGATCAGACTCCGGTAAAAACGATTCATGCAGGCCGCAAGATCGATAGCCTGGTGTTTACACCGGATGGTCAATATCTGGCTGAAGGGCCTGATTCGGGTGACGGCATCCAGATCCGCGACATGCGGACACTGGAAATCAGCGCGTCGCTCAAGGACGAAGTCGGTTCGCCGTTAATGGTGAGCTCGATGGATATCACGCCTGACGGTCGTTATCTGGTTGCCCACAATGAAGTCTCCGTCGATAAATCGAAACTTACGATTCCGCATCGCATCCACGTGTGGGACCTACAGTCTCGCGGCAAGCCAGTCTTCCAGATCGCCACCGGTGAATGGGTGCGCAAGGTAGAGTTTAGCGACGATGGGCGGATGATCGTGGGTGAGTTCAGCGGAGCAGCGCACGGCGCCTTGCTGGCCGCGTGGCAATTACCAAACGAAATAGTCCAACGACAACTTGATTCTCCGATCGACTCCAAAGATCGGCTTGGCGATGGCATCCAGTGGTCGCGTTTTGGGGACGAGAACGGTCTCCTTTCCGGCGCACGATTGATACTGCCCAAAGACGGACTGAAACCAGGTCAACCGCTGGTTGTTGAGTATCGATTAGCCAATGTTTCGACGGGAACCAAGACGCTGAAGTGCTACTTAAACAAAGGAATGCAGTTCACTTCGCTTGGCCACGGAAATCGCATCAGCGGCTTTGGACTCGACCGGCAACGCGAGCCCGTGACACTCACAATCGAACCCGGTGAAGTCTTCATCGACATCAAACATCTCGTTTCGATCGACACAACAGGATTGGAACCTGGTGAGTATCATGCCGCGTTAGGTTCGGCATTTTTCTATCCCGACTCAGTTGAGCCGAATACGACGCGCGAGATTCCCCATCGAGGCAGCATGCCGTTTACGATCGTTGGCGAATCAACAGTGAAGATACTTGAGATACCCAAAAGCGATATTCATTGGGGCAAGCCAATCGCGGGACTTCAGGTCGGAGCACGCTTCACCGACGATCCGAAGGCGTATTCAATCGGCGCAACGATCGAGGCAGATCTCTTTGTCGCCAATGTAACCGAGCAACCGATCGACTGTTCGCTCGCCTTGCCGCACCCAGGCGATGGTTGGCTGTTTAATGTGGAAGACAAGACCGGTTCCACAATCATGTTCGAGCGGCAACCGCCCGTGGATTTCTTCAGCCCCCAGCAGTACGTCCATCTCAAACTTGCTCCCGGCGCAGTAGCACCGATTACGGGTGTAAGCGTCCTCTCATCGTATTCCAGGGCTTCATCGAACGATGCTTTCTCGACCACTTTACCCAAAGCTAGGTTTCAGGTTGTCGGAACGAAAGAGGACGCCGAAGCGCCAAGGAAAGACGGCAGCGAAAAGATTCAGGGAAGATTGGTAACGCAAGGTGGCACGTACTCTGCGATCTTTGATGTCACGATTCTTCGCTCTGAGATTCCGGCCCTCCGATTGGAACTCGTTTCGGGCAACGTTCCGTTCTCTGTGGTCGATAAAGATGATTTAGCCAATGTCGCAGTCGACGACGAAAAGGAGAACAATTCGGAAACCGCCGAGACTCAGGAGCCGGAAAGTTCTTCAGGTGCTAACGCCCAAACCGACCAAGTCGAAACCAGCAAAACGACGGAGGTCGATCGGTCCTACAGTGCAGAGCGATTTCGATTGGCGGCGAATCAAAAACCTACGAATTCCAACTGGATCACCGCACCTCAAATTTGTGTCGGCAAGGCGTATTCAGAGACCGCAAAGGCCACGAATTGGAAATGGGACCAAGAACTACGAGCTTCGTTGGCCAAGCCTGAAAATGGCGAGATGCTTGCCAGCGTTCTGCCTGGCGTTGGCGCAGACTTTGTGGTGACGGTTAGTTTGCAATTCATCGACGATGCGCAGTGCCGTTTGATCGTTGGCGAGACGACATTCGACGTCTCACAAGCCACTCAGCATACCAAGATCAAAGTCGGGGAAAAGGAACACAAGTTCCGAAACGACGACAAAGCTGACGAATGGACGCTACTTCAAATACAACGCCGCAACAACTTATTGTCCGTTCAAGTCAACGAGCAATCATCCATCAATCTTGGCACGATAGCCGGTGCAATCCCAAAGATCAGTATGCAATCCTCGCGCGGAACGATTGCGGTCAAAAATTTCGTTGTGACTGGGAACGTACAAAAGGTCAGGAGGCGATAAAGCCTATGATGATCACGGCGGCAGTTATCCCGGTCGGCCATGAATCGTCTGGCTCGCGTTTTTTAGCACGAGATTGAAGGCCGATTCGGTTCAGGCCGTTAATGAGCTTTTTCACATCTGCAATTGGTGTGCGATCCTAGCCCTCTCGTTTATTCAGATAGTAGCCTCGGCCTGAAACTTCAATCAAATCAGCAGTGGCAACGACTGAATCGATGGAGTTAATCAAGAAGTATCCTTGGTCGACTGAGGGCTGAAGAAATGCTCCGAGAAAATCGTCCCACATGTAGGTTTGCAGGGCTTCGGCTAATGCTACAGGCGTGTTCAACAATTCTTGCATCGGCGGATAGCCTACATCGCGCAAAGAACATTCGCAGCTGGGGGCTCCGATCGAGTCGTCGTGCTTCAGTTCGGCTATACACTGCTCGTAATCGCGTTCAAGCCGCCGCGCAAACTCCGATCGCGCTACTTTCAACACATAGCTGTCGACGGGGCAATCATATCGAAACTGGCCAAAATTCGACGTCTCCCAGCGCAGGGCATCGAGCGAAGTTGTTGCTCCGCCCACAAGGACGATCACGTCAAATGGAGGCGTTGCAAACTCTGCATCGAGGATTTCGTTGATCAACTTTTCCAGTGAGTCGTTGTGACAAACTGGCGTCGGGCCGCGCAGGTGCTGACGCAGCGGTTGGAGATGGAGCATGCCATTTTTGGAGTGCGCGATGCGCTGAAGCTGGTCGTAACGCTGGTCTCTTGTCATCGCATTCTTCTTTGGGAAAATGCAGCCCGCAGTATAGGCGACGGGCCGAGTGGGTCGCGTAAGTTTACTGCCGGTAGGTCATTCAGCACTTTGGAGCATCAACAGGCCTATCTCCTCAAGGGTTGGATTGGTGCTCGAATAAAGAAAGTATCGACAAACAAATCGTTTTGGTAGACATCGTTGAGTTAACTCTGCTTCGCGAAAGCCGCTCGCAATTCCTATATGATGAGGCACCACTCAGTAGACCCGGCGCAATCAACTCGGCGAACATCGACTGTCACCATCAAAATCTACTCTGCCCAATTCTATCCCTGCTACTAGTCCCTCCGCCACTGCCTTCCAGTTCTGTATATTGACGGTAATTTGAGCTACTTCCTTGGGGATACAAATCGGTTGGCTTCGCTGAATACATAGAAACTTCTTACCTGTCATGAGTTCCAATTCTCCTGTTACTAGTTGAAAAATCACCCGAATCGGCTGTCCGTTGCATGAAGACGCGCGACACTGGGTATTTTAGACACACAAAGAGAGAATTTTTTGAAGTGAGTGTTGATTGCTACCTCCACGTGCTTAGTCCTGCTCCTGCTCGAGCATCACGCTGGCAGACTAGGAGTAGGAGCAAGCGCACCGATGCCATAGACTTTCAGCAGACTGCCTCACGCAAAAGCGCCAAGCCGCGAAGAGCTGACGCAAGTATCTTTGCGCCTTCGCGCCTTTGCGTGAGGTAAGTGTTGATGAGCACAATTGCATCTCCAGACCATCTTCATGCTGCCACACCCAGCCACCAAGATGAGTCTAGTGCAACCGTCGTAGTCGATACACTGGATGAGCAACTCCGCGCGACGCTGATCCCGAAAACAGGCCAGCGATTGCGCAGAGCAAACAGACATACCGGTCTGGTCTGATCATTCTGGGATCATGCGAGCAATTCAAGCGGTCCTCGCTACTATTTTATTGCTCCGGGAGCATCGGATAGTTCCTGCATGTCGATGATTCGAGGCGTCAATGCAACGATCATCGTGGTCTCCGCATCGGCACCTGGCTTATTATCGAATACTCGAGGAATAGCCACGACAATTGATTCTCCCGCAGCCAACTTCACCGCTGAGCTTACTTCGTATTGTTCCCTGGCTGGGACTTGCACCGTGAACAGAGGCTCTGCGTTATTCGTGCTTCTTATTGGCAAGTTTGCGAACGAGACCTTACCGATGCTGGATGCCGTAACTTTGAAATCTAAGGTGACGCAGTCGTCTTCGCCAGCTTTCGGAGTGAGAACAAAACTCAGCCCTTCGTTGACGATAGAAACGACTGGCTGCATTCTGCCATCGGCTTTCGGATCAACGCCCGTAATGAAGGGACGCTGCACCTGATCCGCTATGCTCGCCGTCTGACCATCATACATTGTTACCTTAGGCGCAAGTAAGATGTTGCCTTGACGGTCCGCCGATACAGTTCGAACCAACTGTGCTAACTCGGTTTCGTTAATACGAGCGGCAATAGCTGGTCCCAGCCCGCGGACAATCAACCCTTCAATGCTTCGTTCAGCCCACTCAATCGAGCCAGCAGTCTTGAGATTGGTTTGAATAAACCTTGTTTCGATTGTAATCTGTCCAGGCTCTCCATCTTTCCAAATATCCAGCGTTTGCTTCAGTGATTGATGCTGGCTTGCGGTCAGTTCTGCTGAAAGCGTTTTGCCGTCGACGTGTATTTTTTCCTTCATCCATGGCGGCAATGGAATCCAAGTAGTCAACTGTTCCAAGGCAGATTTCCCATCCAATTCAAGTGTTTTTGGAATGGATTCCAGAACGGACGTCAGATCATATGTTTCAACGAATGTTGGACCGCCGGCATCTTCGTCGCTAAGAGGCCCAAACCATATTGGAGCCACTTTCGACTGGATTGAATCACCGCCGTCCATATAAATTTTCGGCCACTGTTGATTTTTCGCCTCCGTTGCGTCAGTCAGGCCGATGAGTGCTGTGGTCCCTACCAGTCCCGCAGACAGACATTTGGCTAAAAGGCCATTGGGCTGGCTGTCTCGCATCAACAACTTCACTCGCTGCTTGAGATGCTTGCCTGATGCGAAGGAGATTAGTCCAAGTGTTGGAGACTTTTTTGCAGCGACGCTATCTTGAGCAAATCTAAGCAGTAGATTTCCGTATGCGGAAACTTCGCTCTGCGTAAGGCTCTGCACTGCTAGTCGATCTGCGGCACCTTCCATCGCAGCACGGAGACGGCTTACGATCATCCAAACCACAGGGTTGAACCAATGGAATGCCCCTGCGATTGACGCGATAATCACGACTGGAATGTCGCGGCGACGAATATGGGCAAGTTCGTGGCGAATCACCCAACGCAATTCTTGTTCGCTCAAGGTTTCGGTGAGGCCGGTCGGAAGACAAATCGTTTGTCGAAACAGCCCAAATACCGCTGGTGCAGCAAGTGAATGCACTTCACGCAACGCGGGCCGCCGTCCCACGGCCAAAGAATCGCACTCGCGTAGAACCAAATCGATCAGTGGCTGACTATCGAGCATGCGGCAGGAGCGTAGTCCCAACGCAAATCGGATATGTGAAAATACACTGCGAAAAAGTAGACCCATCGAAACTGAGATGGTAGTTAACAAAAGTGCGAAGCAGAGAATCTCCTCTAGCGCGAATTCGTTCGTTTGCGAAGATTGCACTTGAGCTTGAACAGGAGCGTCTCGCACAACGATCTGGTCAACATTTGGCAGAATTGCATACCTGTGATCGTGAGCTATCATCAGCCGATGTTGATTCTCTGATTCTAGTGATTCGCCCGAAAACCATTTGTCGATCGGTTTGTGAAGACTCGCCGGGCTTCCGATCGAAACTGGAATCAATAATCTGACAACGACGATTGTCAAAAGCAGTGCGTGCAGCGAAGGCGTTAACTTTCGCCCAAAAGCCAATCCAACTCCTATCACAAGGACCAGTATCGGAAAAGCTCTCCAGGTTGCGAGCATGACCAACCAAAACCAAGTTGTTGCAAGCTCAACGAATCGATCCATCAATTCTGCGATCATCCCTATTCTCCTTCGTTTCGGTTAGATTTCTTGTCGAGCATTGCTCGAATCTCTTCTACATCCTTATCAGTCAGCTTGGCCGTCTTCACGAAATGGATTAATGCCGGGGCCGCGTCGCCACCGAAAACGCGTTCCAGGAACGATCGACTTGCTTGACGCACACAGGCGTCTCTGCGAACCGCAGGCGTATACACATACTTCTTGCCGTTCGGCTCAGTCGCCAGCGCGCCTTTGCGAACCAATCGATGAAGCATTGTCTTTACCGTGGCCGCGCTCCAACCATTGTCGGCAGCAATTTGATCAATCACTTCCGCAGCTTCGATCGGAGAGGAACTCCAAATCAAGTTCATTACAACCCATTCGGCATCCGAAATTTGCATGTGAGCCTCCTTTATTATGCTGCCATAGATTACACATGTAAACGGTTGTTGGTCAATGCCGATTCACTCGGCCAATTGCCTATAATGCAAGTGGATCTTCGGTCGATTCCGCTCCGCAAGGCCCTGTTTAGAGTGAAGAAGCAAACCGTGAGAACAAAATTGACTATTCCTCTCTTCATCGTCTACTTCACACTGCTTCATGTCAGCTTCGCCGCTCAGGGCGCTGGTTCTGACGGGGCTGATGAGTCGGAGAAGCTGGAGTTCTTCGAAAACAAGGTCCGCCCGGTGTTGGTGGAGCATTGCTATAGTTGCCACTCCAATGAAGCGGAGGCCAAGGGCGTACTCAAGGCTGGGCTACGCGTGGATTCGCTGGAGAGCCTGAAAAAAGGTGGCGACTCCGGATCAGCTCTCACGCCGGGTGAACCCGCGAAGAGCCTCATTGTAGAGGCGGTAAACTACCGGAACGATGACATGGCCATGCCGCCAAAGAGGAAACTGGATGATGCTCAAATTCAAATCCTCACGGATTGGGTGCAAATGGGTGCGCCGTGGCCCGGCAGCGATCGCGCAGTGACTAAGCCGCATGGCGACGAACCCTACAACTGGGAGAAGTTTCGGACCGGCCATTGGTCGTTCCGCCCCATCGTGAAATCCGCGCCGCCTGCGTTAACGGACGCCGTATGGGTCAAGTCAGATATTGATCGTTTCGTGCTTGCAAAGCTCGAAACCGCAGGGCTGAAGCCTAACGTTCCGGCTGAGCGAAACCTGCTGGTCCGTCGGGCTTTTCTGGATCTCATTGGCCTGCCACCCTCACCGGAACAGGTCGCGGATTTTCTCTCAGATGAATCGCCGGAGGCTTTTGCGAAGGTCGTGGATTCGCTTCTTGAATCTGTTCACTACGGTGAGCGCTGGGCGCGGCATTGGCTCGATGTGGCTCGCTACTGTGACGGCTACGGTGGCAATGGCGATGGCGAGCCTCTGCCGAATGCCTGGCGTTATCGCGACTGGGTCGTGGCATCGCTCAACGCAGACATGCCTTACGATCAGTTTGTTGTGCGACAGATCGCCGGTGATACTTTGCGTGAAAATCCAGACCACGTTGCAACGGGATTCTTTTTCGTCGGCCCGACCTATCGAGACGACGGCGGTGATCCGGAAGCAAAGGCTCTCTATGAAGCAGAGACGCTGTCCGACCGCGTGGATACTTTTTCGCGCGCCTTTTTGGGACTTACCGCTGCCTGTGCACGATGCCACGATCACAAGTTTGATCCCATCACGATCAAGGACTACTATGCCATCGCTGGCATCTTTAGGAATACCGGTTATGGGGAGTATCCAATCTCTCCCAAGGCCGAGGTGGACGCCTTCCATGCGGCGCAAGCGGCCATCCAGCAGCAGGACAAGAAGGTCAACGACTTCTTCAGTGCCGCTGCCAATCGGTTGAAAAGAAATCCCGAGGAAGTGGAAGCGTTGCTGGAGGAGGAGCCGAAACGCGAACTGGTGGCTATGCGTGCGCGACTGGAGGAGTTAAGGAAATCCGCACCGGCACGCTATGAATCGGCGCATTGTCTCTATGAATCCGGGAGCGTCGACATGCCGGTGGCTCTTCGCGGTGACCTGCGCAAACCTGGTGAAATGGTGCCGCGTCGATTCTTAGAAATCATCGCTGGAAAAGAGGCTCCACCATTCACGGAAGGCAGTGGCCGTTCGGAACTGGCGAGGGCTGTTGTCGCCACCAACAACCCGCTCACAGCTCGCGTCATCGTCAACCGCGTTTGGGGATGGCACTTTGGCGAGCCACTGGCGCGGACTCCGAGTAACTTGGGAACGCTGGGTGAAAAGCCCTCACATCCTGAATTGCTAGACTGGTTGGCCGCTGACTTCGTGGAGCACGGTTGGTCGCTCAAACGCCTCCACCGTCAGATTCTGCTCTCGTCCACTTGGCAAATGAGCAGCAAGTTCGACAAAGAGAAGTTCATTCGGGACGGCGATAACCGACTGCTTTGGCGCATGAATCCGCGCAAGCTAGAGGCAGAAGCGTGGCGCGACAGTCTGCTGGCAGTCACGGGCGAGCTTGATCGCAACACGGGCGGTCCCTCCTCCGATGCGATTTGGAACAGCAAACGCCGCACGCTCTACATCAAGACCAGCCGATCGGGTGACATCTTTGAATCCGATGACTTCCTTCGGCTGTTCGATCTGCCCTCGCCCGCTGCCACTAGCGAGAAGCGTGTCACCACCACGGTGCCGCAGCAGTATCTCTTCATGATGAACAGCGCATTCATGAAAGCCCGCGCCGAAGCCCTCGGCAACTGGATGCGCCAACTACCGGGAGAGCTCCCGCAGAAACTGGATGCCGCCTATCAACGACTCTATTCACGCGCCCCCGAGCCCTCCGAAGTTGAACTCGGTGTCCAGTGGCTGGGCACGAACGCCGAACCCGAGCGCTGGCATCGCTACGCTCAAGTCCTGCTCAGCGCCCACGAACTCATTCAGGTACAATAGCTAGGTCGAACAGCCAGGTACATTATGAAATTCCTCCAGCATGAACTCGCCTATCGTCTTGCAACACAGCGCCTGCTTTCCCGACGCGATGCGCTGTTCAAAATGGGCGCTGGCATTGGAGCCATCGGTCTTGCGTCCATGAGTTGCAGCAATGCCACGGCGGCGGAACAGGTGTCGCCGTTGGCCCCCAAGCCGCCGCATTTCGCACCGAAGGCGAAGCGGCTGATCCAGCTTTTCATGCCTGGCGGGCCATCCCAGGTAGATACTTTCGACTACAAACCGATGTTGGCGAAACACGCTGGAGAGCGTCCTGCCGTTGTGGACCGCAAGACTTTGCGGAACACCAAAAAGGGTCTGATGGCCTCACCGTTCGGCTTCAAGCAATACGGGCAATGCGGGAAGTGGGTGAGCGACATTTTTCCAGAAGTGGCAAAGTGCGTGGATGACATCACGTTTATTCATTCGATGTATACCGACATCCCCGAACACGCCGGTGGCATTTTGATGACCAATCTCGGTGCTTTGCAGCCCAACCGCCCGAGTCTCGGCGCATGGTTGACCTATGGGCTCGGCTCTGAAACTAAAGACCTGCCAGGTTTCGTTGCCATGTCCCCGCGCGCTTTGCCTCGAGGTAAATTCGCCAACTGGGGCAACGCCTTTTTGCCGGGTGCTTATGCTGGAACCTATGTGAATATTCACGAGATGCGGCCCGAGGCGATCATCAAAGATTTGAAGAATGTCGGACTCTCTTCTGCTGAGCAGCGCGAACAACTCGATCTCCTTGCGAAGATTAACCAGATGCAGTTAGCGCGCCTCGAACAGGATCAAAATCTAGAAGCAGGCATTCAAGCGATGGAGTTGGCCTTCCGTATGCAGGCTTCAGTACCGAAAGTGTTCGATGTTTCCAAAGAGAGCGAAGCAACGCTCAAGCTGTATGGCGACTCTGAGTTCGCCAAAGGTTGTCTCATTGCTCGCCGCCTTGTGGAGGAGGGCGTGCGCGTCGTGCAGCTCTCCCACAGCATCGACGGCTACGACATCGCCTGGGACACCGGCCACGACGACATCATCGGCGGTCACGCAAGGTTGGCCAAAGCGTGTGATCAAGGCATCGCTGCACTGCTTGTGGATCTCAAGAGCCGCGGCCTGCTCGACGAAACGCTAGTCATCTGGGGCGGAGAATTCGGTCGCGCGCCAACATCCGAGGGAGAAAGAGGCCGGGATCACGACCACTACGGCTATACCGTCTGGATGGCGGGCGGCGGAGTAAAGAGAGGATTCAGCTATGGCTCAACCGATGAATTCGGCTGCTCTGCCGTCGAGAATCGAGTGCACGTTCATGACATGAACGCGACGATCCTTCACCTCATGGGCCTCGATCATGAGAAGCTCACCTACCGCTACTCTGGTCGCGACTACCGCCTTACCGATGTGCACGGTCAGGTCGTGCATGACATCATCGCGTGAGGGCAGCAGACACTCTCACTCCTTATGGAAGTCGCACAACTGACTCGCAAATGAGCTGACAGTCCCTGGACGACTTTAACCAAAACCACGCGTCACCAACATGAGACTCAAATTTGGCAAGAAAATGGGGGCAAGAATATGAATGCAATATCATCTTCTTGCCCCCATCTTCCTGCCAATTATCAGTCGACTCAATCTATAACATTCTTATGACGGTTTTGAAGGTCACGCACTTCACACCTATATTGATCCAATGGATCGCATCCAAAGGACCTAGCTGGAGAAGGGATCGCTGATTGCCTAAGGTGGTCAGTAAGCAAATCGACTATTTGGCAAGAAAATGGGGGCAAGAATATGAATGCGCATCAACATCTTCTTGCCCCCATCTTCCTGCCAATTATTAATCGACCCGATCTGTAGCTTTCTCATGACGGTTTTGAAGGTCACGCACTTCACACCTATATTGATCCAATGGATCGCATCTAAAAGACTTAGCTGGAGAAGGGACCGCTGATTGCCTAAGGTGGTCAGTAAGCAAATCGACTATTTGGCAAGAAAATGGGGGCAAGAACATGAATGCGCAACAACATCTTCTTGCCCCCATCTTCCTGCCAATTATCAGTCGACTCAATCTATAACTTTCTGGTTCATCACGGATTTTAGTGGGTGGCGAGGGCGGGTTGCATGCTGAGTTTTCCGCAATAGAAGAGGATTCGAATGCGAAAGTTCTTGAACGTGCGGAAGCCTTTGGCAGCTGATTTGATTGTCTGGATGCTGCTGTTGAAGCCTTCACTTGTGGCGTTGGTGATGAAGTGCTTGAAGTAGTTGAGGATGTTTGGCAAGAAGCGTTTGAGCATCTTGGCCTTCTTCTTCATAGGAGCCAAATCGCTTTCGTCGACCCACTTGTGCCAACGTTCAAAGAACCTCTTGGCCCAGCCAGGTAGTCGGAATGTCCATATGCCTTGAAACTGTTCTTTCAGAGCCCAGGCTTTGGCTGTCTTGAGGTTCAGTTCCTTGAGGAAGTCAAAGCTTTCCAGGTAAGCATCATCGAGGTTTTCCTCTCTGAAAAGCCACATCTGTCGAGTGCCTTTGAGTACGCCGATTCCTTCGCTGTTTAACTGCTTGTTCTCGCGCCGACGAACCTGATCGACAGCTTCGTTCAAGTGTGCAGCGATATGGAACTTGTCATGTACGATGTCAGCATTGGGAGCCATCACTTTGGCAGCGTTCATATACGCTTGCCACATGTCCATGGCTACCGCGTCAACCTGCTCTCGCTGTGATTGAGGCAATGTTTCCCATAGTTTCTCAGCTGCTTCCTGTGTCCGCTCAGGAGCCACATCCAACACGCGTCCACCATCGATGTCAGTCATAATGCTCACATACGAGTGTCCCTTCTTGAAAGCTTTTTCATCCATGCCCACTCGCTTGACGGATTCAGTGCTCCGACGCTCCAGCCCTCGCTCAACTGCTCTTTCCATAATCGCCTGGACCGAGTCCCAATGTAATCGCAACAGAGTGGCCGCCCGCTTCACATTGCTGCAAGCCTGCAAGACTTCAATCGCAAATGCCTCGAACATCAAAGTGAAACGAGAGTGCTTGCCAGCCCATGGAACATCAACTGTTTTCACACCGCACTTGCTACAATTGGACCGCGGCACGCGAGCCCGAAGCTCGGTCGTAAACTGCATCGTATCCAGATGTCGCCACGTTCGTTCAGGAGCAAGATCCGCTTGCGTGCAGGCCCCTCCGCACTCAGGACACACGAGCCCCCGCCCTTTGTGCTCCAAGCGAATGACGACCATCTGCTCCTCCAGCTGAAGATCGACTGAATCAACCTGCCAGGCATCGTCCAGGCCTAGCAGCATCCGATAGTGTTCACTTAATTGGCTCATGCCCAATATCGTACCGGGCCACCGTGAGTTTTCGCAGGCCACCCACTAAAATCCGTGATGAACCAACTTTCTCATGACGGTTTTGAAGGTCACGCACTTCACACCTATATTGATCCAATGGATCGCATCCAAAGGACCTAGCTGGAGAAGGGATCGCTGATTGCCTAAGGTGGTCAGTAAGCAAATCGACTATCTGGCAAGAAAATGGGGGCAAGAACATGAATGCGCATCAACATCTTCTTGCCCCCATCTTCCTGCCAATTATTAATCGACCCGATCTGTAGCTTTCTCATGACGGTTTTGAAGGTCACGCACTTCACACCTATATTGATCCAATGGATCGCATCCAAAGGACCTAGCTGGAGAAGGGATCGCTGATTGCCTAAGGTGGTCAGTAAGCAAATCGACTATCTGGCAAGAAAATGGGGGCAAGAACATGAATGCGCATCAACATCTTCTTGCTCCCATCTTCCTGCCAATTATTAGTCGACCCGATCTATAGCTTTCTCATGACGGTTTTGAAGGTCACGCACTTCACGCCTAGATCGATCCAATGGATCGCAGCCAAAGGACTTAGCTGGAGAAGGGACCGCTGATTGCCTAAGGTGGTCAGTAAGCAAATCGACTATCTGGCAAGAAAATGGGGGCAAGAATATGAATGCGCAACAACATCTTCTTGCCCCCATCTTCCTGCCAATTATTAGTCGACTCGATCTATAGTTTTCTTATGACGGTTTTGAAGGTCACGCACTTCACGCCTATATTGATCCAGTGGATCGCATCCAGAGGACTTAGCTGGAGAAGGGACTGTAGATGCTGTTCGTACTGTGCGGTGACGTTTTGAAAACAGCTTAGGTGAAAGGACTCTGTGGAGGTTGCAAGGCAGAATCGCTGATTGCCTAAGGGGGTATAGCCATCGGTTAATGGGATCATCGCTACTACGGACTCCTCCCCGCCCAGTAGATGAACCACTATTTCTTGATAAAGCGATAGTGATAGGGCTGTGCCAAGATCGCAAAGCATCTCGAGGACGAGGTCAACCAAATAGTCTGTCCCGTTTCTATTCTGGCGCGTGACTTCAAAGGCACGACGCGTCGAAGCGGTCAGTGGTGCGTTGACGAACCGCGATTCGACTTTTGTCGAACGGAAGTTGATCAGTTTGCCACGTGTCAGATTGAGTAGATGAAGATAAGTCAACAACTGAGAAACATGCTCGCCCGTAAGCTGCGAGACAGTCTTAAATTCGTAGACTCCACAACAGTCAACTACGGCGTCCAGAAAGTATGTCTTGTGAAACGTGTTATGCTCGACGTGGATGGGAACTTGTCGGCGACAGGCTAGTCCGATTTTCTCAAGCTGGCAGGCAAGCGCCGCTTCATAGATGCGTTCATCGGCCAACCGACCAATCTGGTTTTGGCTGGCGTATGCGCAACTCATCACGCGATAATCGAGAGTGGCAAACGCCTCCGTAGTCAACGGCTCGATTCGCATTCCACAGGTAACTGGCATCGAGCTCTCTCCTAGACAAGAAGATGGGGGCAAGAAAATGAAGACGGTAACAAGATTTTCTTGCCCCCATTTTCTTGCCGTAAGGTAGATAGGTTCAAGCTGCTTAGACAAAAGACCCCGTTTTCTGCGAAATTGCTGCGTCCCTGTTTATCCGCCGCAAACCTTCTTTCCCTTCGGAAAAACTCCCGCCAGTTAACAGCCAGCGCGAGGTTTGGCACTAACCGACGACAAGCACGCGACCTAAAAGTTTTACATACGCACACCTTTAATTGCAAAGCCATTTTTTCTTTGCAACAAACGTGAAGTGTTATTGCGGCAAGGAATCGAAGGGGCCCGGGTTGATGTCTTTTTCCAGAACAGTATCGGCTGCAGTGCCATTGCTGGACCAGAGTTCAAAGCCATGCGTATCCGTAAAGGCAGAAAAGTACAATCGCCCTCCGATATTCTTCAAGTCCGCAGGTTCGCCACTCGTGAGTTTTCGAGTTTGAAATAGGATACAGTCACAATATTGGCCCTTTAACCTGCCTCAGTTGTTGCATTCATTTTGTCGTCGAAAAGCCATTGGTGTTCGAAGTCCTTAAACCAGTCGGATTCTCTTTTCAAACCCGACGATATAAGAACTGATTCAAATTCTCGTTCATTAGGGTCGCGAGGGAAACGCTCGAGAGCGTTTGCGATAAAAATCGCTTGCGGAGGGATTTCATCCTTGGCTATCAGAGACTGTCCTGGCCTTGGAACACCGCGGAGCACTCGCGCGACCCTAGCCCACCAGTCGTGCTTCCACCGACGCAAGGTCGGTGGAGAGCAGTTTGAGCAACCTGTCTGTCTACGCAAGTGCATTGGTTTGCCACTTCGGTTTTGGGGTCACGAAAGGCGAAACAGGATGCACACAACTGGTGGCGGACCTCCAAAGATGTGTCGATCAATCCAATTTGCCGGTGCAAAAACGACAGCCATTCTATGATGAGTGCTAAGATCTTCGGATGCGAAGATTTCGTCGGCAGGAACGTAGAGGAAAGCATCTAGTCCGTAGTTCTTTGCTTCGGCCATCCCACGACGCGATATTTGATAGTACGCCGTACCGTAGGCCACAAAGATCGAAACTATGGTTACGCAAATAAAGAAGGTACGAAGTCGAAAGCGCAACGGTCGAGGCGTGTTGGGCTTTGTGACCGCTTTCATGAACTAAATCTCCATCCCATCCACAGCTTCTCAGACGTAACACTACGCCGTCACCGATGATCGAGCGGTGGCAAATTAAGTCTCATCAGTAAGCGGCCGACAATTGAAGCCGCAATATCGGTGTCTGCATCGACCAACGCCTATTGAACCACAGAGACACAGAGAAATACAGAGAAATACAATTTCATCCGCAAACTTGAAACACTCGAGGCAAAATGCCAATGTCTACGAGGCCGGTTGGACTGATCAGTCCAGAGGCAGGCAACGCGCGAATCAATTACAATTGTCAGTCTCCAAGCCTGCTATCACCGCCCGATAACCAAGCCACCCGCTAGCTCGCCATGAGTACTCCGCCCGACAATTTCGATACCCTCGTCGACCAATTCGAAGCACAATGGCGATCCGGCTCACCGCCCTCAATTGCCGAATACCTCTCTCAAGTTTCAGAACAGCAGAAACTGTCGTTAGCCAAGCTGCTCCTTCAGATCGATATCGAGTATCGCATCAAGCGTTGGGAAAAGGTCTCTATAGCTG
Organism: Rania fehmarnensis; assembly: GCF_056494185.1. NCBI lineage: Bacteria > Pseudomonadati > Planctomycetota > Planctomycetia > Pirellulales > Pirellulaceae > Rania > Rania fehmarnensis. The sequence goes on along the minus strand of NZ_CM151398.1, from coordinate 4,243,084 downwards.
ACTATGAGCAACTCGGCCAGGAAATGCTACCTCTGGTCCAGGATGCGATTGTCAGCCATCTCGCTCAACGTGTTGAAGACAGCGATGCTACTCAATCGCACGAAACTGACAAGCGCGAGCGCAAGTCGGGAGTCATCGGCAATTATAAGCTGCTTCAGAAGCTCGGCGAGGGAGGGATGGGGACAGTTTGGATGGCCGAGCAAGAGAAGCCAGTCCGCCGCAGAGTGGCCTTGAAGCTGATCAAGGCTGGCCATGACAGCAAAGAGGTCGTAGCTCGCTTCGAAGCTGAACGTCAAGCCCTAGCGATGATGGATCATCACAACATTGCCAAGGTGCTTGACGGTGGTACGACAGAAATTGGTCAGCCGTATTTTGTCATGGAACTGGTACAAGGTATTCCGTTCAACAAGTACTGCGACCAGCACAAGCTGTCGATCAACGAGCGACTGAAACTGTTCGTACCGATCTGCAATGCCGTTCAGCACGCGCATCAAAAGGGTATTATCCACCGCGATTTGAAGCCCAGCAACATTCTCGTTTCACACTACGATGGCGAGCCGGTTCCGAAAGTCATCGACTTCGGCTTGGCGAAAGCTTTGCAACATCAGTCCAAGCTAACCGACAAAACGCTGTTCACCGAATTCGGCCAAGTCGTGGGGACTCTGCAATACATGAGTCCGGAACAAGCCGAAATGAACCAATTGGACGTCGATACTCGCACAGACATCTATTCTCTCGGTGTCATCCTCTACGAACTGCTCACCGGCAGCACGCCGATCGACGCCGAGACACTGAAGAACCAAGCCATCTTAAAAGTCCTCGAGTCAATCCGAGAAAAGGAGCCACCCCGCCCAAGTGTTCGACTGAGCAGTTCTACCAATGAAGCCGTTAGCGGTATCTCCCAACAACGTCAGATCGACCCAAGCAAACTCAAGAATATTCTTCGCGGTGAACTCGACTGGATCGTCATGAAGGCGCTGGAAAAGGAGAGAACGAGAAGATACGAAACGGCTTACGGGTTTGCGCTCGACATCCAAAGGTTCCTTGTCGGCGAAGTCGTCACAGCACGACCGCCGTCATTTGCGTACCTCACGAAGAAGGCTGCGAAGCGGCATCGATTTGCGATTACTGGTGCGTTTGCAATCATGTCAGTGCTGCTCTTTGCCGCCATTGGCGTCGGCTGGTATGGATATCAAGCTGAGAAAGCGAGATCGCGCGAGGCTGCCAAGAATATTCAACTGGAACTCGCAAAGCAGGCAGCAGAAAACAGTCGGGAAGAAGCTAGGACTCAAAGTCAACTGGCATTCTCAACACTTACGTCAGTCGTAACCGACATTCAACAAGGCTTGGCTCAATTTCCAGGAACCGGCGAGATTCGGCGTAATATGTTGAACAAAGCGCTTAATGCTCTCGAAACAGTCTCTACCGAATTCTTGGATCAAGCACAGGTTGATCTGAGTACGGCGCAAGCACTTCATCACATGGGTGGCGTGCTTAGGTCATTCGGCTTGGAAAGAATTGGGGACGATACATACCAGGACAGGTCCGCTATCAAGCTCGCCGAAAACTACTTCTCTCGCGCACTGGAAATTTCAACACAACTAGCAGAGGGGGATCCCGAGAATTTAGAGTTTCGTCGCCAACAATTCTACTCTCGACGTTCTCTTATTTTTCTATACAGGGATACTGCGAGACTCCCTGAATCGATAAAACATCTAGAGCAGTCGCTTAGAATACAAACAAAGCTTGTTCAAGCGCAGCCAGAAGAAGACGACCTTCTTCGTCAGCTGGCGATACTCTATTCAGATTGCGATGCCATTTTCAATAAAGAAGGCGACATCCAAAAGCAGGTCGAATACTCACAGAATTGTGTTGCGGTTTACCGCAAATTAGTTGAATCAAATCCGAATAATTCATTGCTCCAAAGCGAGCTTGCCGTCGCCCTACACAAGTCCGCCTATGCAATGTACATAACGGGGAAACTGCCAGAAGCGATTATCCTCACAGAGGAAGAGATGCGAATCAATGAGAGTCTGGTGGCATCTTTTCCGGACGAGGTCGATTATCAGAATCAGCTAGCTGGCACCTGTATTGGCATGGCAAGCCTCATGCGAAAACAGGGCCGGTACGACGAGCAAAGAACTATGTGCCAACGCGCCGTCGACATTCGTCGTAGAACGGTCGCGCTGGATCCGGAGAAAACATCCGAACAGAAAGGCTTATCACTGGCACTCGAACGACTGGGTGACGCGTGTAGCGATTTGGAGCTACATGATGAAGCTATGCAGGCCTATTTAGAGTACTTTTCTATCCGAAAGTCTCTTTCCGATAAGGATCCTTCCGACTTGAGCCGGACTCTCGATGTCTGGTATGCGCATGAACGTATCGCGCGGCTTCACATCGAAGCTTCGCAACATCCCCTAGCCCTTGAACGGCTTCAACAGGCACTGGAAATTTCCGATCTGCTGATTAACGCAGACACATCAAACTACGAATACAAGCATGTTCACTCGCAAACACTGCATTCGATTGGAACAGTGCTTTCTTTACAGGGACAATTTGAAGAGAGCTCGAGATTTCTCGAGCAAAGCGTGACGATTCGAAAGCTGCGGCTGGAGTCAATGCCGCAGGATACAAATAACCTAAGACTTTATGCTGGGTCCAGCGAGCGCCTCGCGGATAACTACGCGAAGTTGAAAAAGCGAGTCGAGGCGGTCGACAATTATGCGATTGCGTTACGCCTAAGAGCGAAGATGGCCGAACAGGACGCATCATCGAGTGAAGAATCTCATTGGTCTAATTTGTCCTCAATTCATTTTAAAATGCATAAGGTTTTGATTTGGGCAAAGAATTATGATGAAGCTTTGACTCACCTTCAGAAAGACCTTGAACTCAGTCAAAAACTGGTTGAAAAAAGTCCGGGAAAGGTGGCATACCGACTTGGACTTCTGCAGAGCTTAGAATCTATGGTAGATTTGAGATTGATACGAGACGAGCACGATTTGTTCAAATCAGCAATAGTCAACGCAAAAAACCTTGCGAAAAAAATGGTCGAAGAAAAGGTTTTGTCAGACGAGGCCAGCGAGTTCATAGCGCGCATGGAGGCTAACGAACAATTGGGGGTTGCCCTTGGTGACATGGCCCAAATTATGCGGCAGGCCCCCGATAGAATTAACGATCTTCTCGAGTTGCGTTGTATAGTTTTATATAGGAAGGGCGACTTACTCGAGTCTGTTCGTGCTGCAAACACATTAGTCAAGCAATCGAACGCTAGTGAGAACCATCTCTATAATGCGGCTTGCATCTTTGCACTTTGCTTCGCTGCGGGTACGGAACCAAATCGAGGCGATGTTCCCGATGCGATTAAGGAAAATCGTGAAAGACTGCGTTCGTTAGCAATTAGTTCGTTGAAATTGGCAGTCAAAAAGGGCTTCAGCGACATTGAGCATATTAGAGCAGACACTGATTTGGATGGCATACGCGATTCGACGGAATTCAAAGAACTAATCAATGCGGCAAGTTCGACCCCGCAAACCAAATAGGTATTTCGTGGAATCACGCGCTGAATTTGCGGAAAAATCAAGAATCGGGGACAATAGCTCGAGCCATGTAGGCGAGCCTCCGTGGTTTTATTGATCGCTCGAAACAACTTCTCCGAAATGGTAGCTAAAATGTAACAAACTTGTCCCATTATGGAATTTAATGGGCACGCAAGTCAGCGTGTTTTAATGCGTCTTGCGCCTGGCTGTAGATCCCGTACTTGGAAGTCGTGAAGTGAGACGAGGTTCCCAATGTCGGCGGCGATACCATCAGATGTTAGAGCTTCATTGTTGCAGGCCATCGCAGAGCTTCAGCGTCGACATGCCTTGCGTGAATCCAAGAATTGCGAGTCGGTACTGGCAGATTTTCCCGAACTGAACGGTCAGCGGGAGGCTGTCCTGGAGCTGATCTATCTGGAATACGTGCTCAGCCAAGAGGCAGCTCGACCGATTTCCCTCGATGAGCTCCAAGTTCGCTTTCCTGACTATCAGGCTGACTTGCGGAAAATCCTGAGTATTGACGAGGTCTTTCGAAATCAAACCGCTACTCCGTCTCCAGCGGACTCGACGATTGACAACGCCCCGGAAAACTGGCAAGGGGAGAGTATTGAACGGAGAGTTCCGTTTGACCAATTGGGCGACTACGAACTGTTGGAGGTTATCGGCCACGGCGGTATGGGAGTCGTCTATCGAGCACGTCAACGGCGACTCAATCGCTTAGTGGCAGTCAAGACGCTCAATATGTTGTCGAGTTTGAATCCGGCCGCAGTTGCCAGATTCAACAACGAAGCAGAACTGGTGGCTAAGCTGCAACATCCCAATATAGTGCAAGTCTACGAAGTGGGTTCCAATTTGGGCGTTCCCTACTTTTCGATGGAGTTGGTCTCGGGAGGGACGTTGGCACAAGCCACACAGGAAAGACCGTTGTTGCCTACAACGGCAGCCAAAATCGTGGAGACACTCGCACGCGCCGTACATTACGCGCATAACCAATCGGTGGTCCATCGCGACTTAAAGCCTGCTAATATCTTGCTCACGCCAAGTGATCGAAGCCAAGCGATCGAGGTACCGTCGATTACTCCATTAGCGATGTTCGACAGCAAACAATTGTCAATACGCTGCGAGCCGAAAATCGCCGACTTTGGATTGGCCAAATTTTTGGAAGGTGCGATCGAACGGACAGCCACTCAAGGCATGATCGGCACGCCCAGTTACATGGCGCCCGAACAGATCGACTCTGAACTTGGAACCCTGGGACCGACCTGCGACATTTATTCATTGGGGGCGATTCTTTACGATGCGATGACCGGGACTCCTCCCTTCAATTCAGCCACGGTCATGGAAACCATTCAGCAAGTTCGATCCTCCGAGGTCATTCCGCCATCTAGGCTACAAACCCAGATCCCACGCGACCTAGAGACGATATGCTTGAAGTGCTTGCGCAAGGAGCCCGCCAAACGCTACCAAACCGCCTACGAATTGGCTGATGATTTGCAGCGATTTCTTGATGGCAAGCCGATTTTTGCCCGCCCTACAGGATTGCTGGAACGCTATTGGAAATGGACGTGTCGCCATCCTTCATTGGCGGCTCTTTTCGCAATGATTGCCGTTGCATTTGTGTCCCTGTTTTACGCCTCCACGTTAGTCAATTCGAAGAACCGAGAATTGACCGAAGGGAACGCCAAGTTGAGCCTGGCACTGGCCGACTTGGAAAAGGCGAATACTGACTTGGAAAAGGCGAACGAGTTGGCGAGTGCTACATTGCAATCGGTGTTTGATAATGTAACCGCCTCGCGGTTGGCGGCCCAATCCGAGTTGTCCGAAAACGATCGAAACTTCCTAAATACTTCGTTACAGCAATACCTCCAATTCGCCGACCTTCAGCATGATTCGGAAAAAAACAAAGGCATCCGCGCTCAAGCTTACCTGAAGAGCGGCCTAATTCACTGGAAACTCTCGCAAGCACCACAGGCCATGCAACACCTCGAGAAGGCTGTTGATATGTACGAAGAATTGCTGAGCGAATACAACAATCCTAGCTACCAGGATTGTTTGTCGCAGGCATGTTGCGCTCTTGTACCGCTCCAGATGAATGACTCGCTTTTCGAAAAATCGATTCTGACCGCAAAGCGAGGCTTGAAATACTTTGAGTCAATCGGATCCGATACGAAACTCATGACTTCCAAGGAATCCACATCTCTGATACACAGCCAAGCAGATCTACTGAATGCCCTCGCCGGCGCTTACGAAGCCGCTGGTCAGCTAAATGAGTCTGTTCGTGCCTTTGAAGATTCACGGCTATTGCTAGAAGAACTCTTGATTGCCGATTCCGACGAGCCAAGTATCAAGAAGACACTTGCTTCATGCTATCGATCGCTCGGAGACTTACTGGGCAATTCGTCCGTTACGAAGGAGGAAACAGGCAGAGACGTCATCTATGCAGACCGAGCCATCGCGTTGTTGCAAGAGCTAGCGGATGCAGAGCCGGCCGATAGCAGCTACTTCTACGGGCTTTCCTTGGCCTACTACGATCGCGCTAGAGTACGTGAACGTAAGGGAGAATTGGGGCAGGCGATTGACGACGTCGGTAAGGCGATCACCATTATTGAGTCGCTTCGTAAACAGTATCCGTTGATCGAAGACTATAACGTTGTCTTTCGCGCGATGCGTATGCGGCGCGCCAGACTGGCCGTTAGTGCTAAACGTTTTCGCGAAGCTGCGGAGGACATCCGGTGCATGGAACCAGGGATGGTCACCAACGCGGAGGACGTGGCCTTCTGCGTCTATGCTTTACAGAAGCTAAACAAAGCGTTCCCCAAACAACTGGAATACGAGATATTTTTGATTGATATGCTTCGCCAACAAGCGGCCTGGCATGAGGCGAGGAAGAACTATCAAGCTGCCGAGAACGACTACAAAGACGCGTTCGGTTGGTGCGAGTTTATACTAGAGCGCTTGGAAGAAAACCCGATCGCTGAAACACGGATGGTGCTCTGTTTGCTTGAGCTTTCCCGAGTCCATGCGTTGCAAGGCGACACCGAGAAAGCCAAGTCCGAATACGATCTGGCGAGATCAAAAGCGTCTTCGATCAAGCAACTCGCCGCTACGGAAACGGAGTTGCTCGCAGCCGCTTTTAAAGAGTACGACAGGCAATTACAAACGACGAATTAGCTGACTATCTCGTTTATGAGTCAGCCGGCGAAGTTCTGCAGGGACATACTCGCTCATCTCTATCTGCTATGCCCTGGCAAGATTTGAGAATCGGTCGATACGCTTCATCAATGGTGAATTTCGGATCACTAAACGTCTATGACGATTTCACGGTTGGTTGTTCGGCGACAATTAGTTTTCCTCTTTAGCGACAATTAGATTTCCCCAGTCGAAAAGGTCGAGAATCAGGAAGAGGCCTGTTGGTTCTGGGCCTCTCGTTGTCGATTGGCTTCCTCCAATCGAGCGCTCGGTACATTGAGCTCGAGGATCATGCTGTGGTGCACCAGTCGATCGATGGCAGCGGCTGTTGTCATCGGGTCTTTGAAGATGCTCTCCCACTTCGAGAACGGCAGGTTCGAACTCAAGAGGATACTGGCTTTCTCGTAGCGATCGGCGATGAGTGTGAAGAGCACTTCCATCTCTTCGCGACTCTGTTGCACATAGCCCAAGTCGTCGATGATCAAGGCAGAGAACTTCATCAACCGTGATAACATCTGTGGCAGTCTCAAGTCTCGTTTGGCAGCCAGCAGATGTTGCACTAACTTCGCACATGGTGCAAAGCACACTGTGTGACCCGATCTCACGAGCGCATCTCCCAATGCGCTCAGTAGCAACGTTTTCCCAGAACCTGGTCTGCCGAATATCAAAACGTTGTTGGCAGTTTTCAAGAACTCGCCGGTGCGAAGTATTTCCATGCGTTGTCGAATGAGCAGTGGAAGGCGATTCCAATTGATCTGCTCCCAAGTCTTGTTGCGTTCCAGTTGGGACGTCTTCAGTCTTCGATAGACTCGATTCTCCCATCGCGATTGGCATTCGAGTATCGTCAACTCGTTGAGATACTCCAAGTGGCTCCAGTTCTCCTTGGCTGCTTGCTCGGCCAGTGTTATCGCACTGGTCCTCATCGTTGGCAAGCGAAGCATCTTCAAACGGGAAACCATTGCAGATGGGTCGAGTTGCCTCGTCGCAGGGTCCGTTGGTTTCGTGATCGAGGATTCGTTGTGATTCATCCAGCACCTCCTTATGCTCAAGCAAAGAATCGAAATCATCGAGATCCGGTATCTCGACTTCACAGTCTTCAATGGCCGACGACACAGCGATCGATTGAATATCCTTCAGCATGGCCAACGCTGACTTCTTAGTGAGCGTACAGTCCATGGCAATCATCTTCTGAGCGATTGATTCAGCCACTGCCAATCCTTCCTGCTTGGCGCACTGAAGCACATGCAAGTAGACGCTGGTACCAGCAGGTTCATTCAATCGTTCAACCAATTTGTCGAACAGCTGTCGAAATTCGATAGAGGGATACATGTGCTCACGGTAACGATAGTGCGCGAATGCACCTGGCTTGCGAACCAGTGAATCGATCACATGCCGAAAGTCGATGAACTCCTTGTCTTTTCCGATCATGCGAGGCATGGCTAGTTGTTTCTTGCTTGCGTACCACAGCTCAACTTGATCAGCATGCACACGCACGTTAACTCGGCGACCGATGAAGCAGCTTGGAACCGAGTAACGATTCTGCTTTACAGTGATAATTGAGTTTCGATTGACCGTACAATCGAGCTGTGTATAGCAAGGGAAGTCAGTGGCAGGAAGTGCTGCTAGGGTTGATTGCTCTCCGCGAAACTGATCTTCGCGTGAGTGGTTGCGAGCCTGGAGACATCTAGTGAGAAAGGCTTTGTACTGCGCCAAGCTTTCGAAGCTTCGATCACCGCGCAGTCGAAGGCTTTGATCGATGTAATCTTTAAAGTGTCCATGCGATGACTCGCAATCTCCATTCTCTTCAGGCGCTCGAATGTTAATGCGATGAGGTTCGACCTGGAAGTGGCTCAGCAGTCGCTTGTAGTTGGCACGAAAGTGACGATCTGTACTCAGGTTGTTCACCGCAGCTGACAATGAGTCAGTACGAAGGCGCATTGTTACTCCGCCGATCGCTTGGAAGCAACGTTGAATGCCACCAGCCAAAGCTTCGAATGATTCCGATTGACAGACCTCGGCATACTCCCAATTGGAGAATGTTAACACGCCATGAAAGACCATGTGATCAAAGCGCTGATGGGCAATCATCACACCGAGTTCGTTCATGCTCGAGAAGTCCACTGCCAACACATCGCCTGGCTCATGTTCTTGATCAAAGAAGACTTCTTGTTCGACTTGTTGTTCGACCTTCCAGAGGTTCACACGTCGCTCAAGCGTGCGCTGCCACTTGGCTGAGAAGCTATCTGGATGCCGTCGACACATCTCTTCCAAGAGGATGTATGGTTTGAGCTTCGGATCCTGCTTGAGCAGGCCTTCAATCTCAAGCCAGAACGGAGCCAGCGGATCATGTCGCGTTCGATACGTACGCGGCTCTCTTGGCGCTGGCGGCTGTTGTTGATTGAGAATACTCGACACTGTTTTGCGATCCATTTTGCACTTCCTTGCGCAAGCTGTTATGCCCAGTCCCTGATTGCACAGTCGACGAACTCGTGCTTTCTGACTATCCGTTTTCATGGCAAGCCTCCGTGAAAAAGTTGCTTGCCATAAGTTGAACTCGCCCACCACCGCGCGGGGAATTCTAATTGTCGCTGGACGCCATAAATCCTTTTGCTAGCGTCACTTAAGCACGGGGAATTCTAATTGTCGCTGAGAGGCGAAACTGAGGATTTTTAATTGTCGCTATACAGTTGGTGGATCGGGTTGGATCGTCAACAGAGTGGAATTCAGTCGTGGCTGATGAGCCTACCCCACTACAACTTCGATTCCATTGGCTGCTCCAGCAGGCTCGCCTGCCGCTAGTCAAGGGTGTTGAGACAGGAGTCATAAAATCAATTTATCTGCTTGGGTCGAAACGATGATCGATAGGCGTTGGGGGTTCGCCCAGTGGCTCTGCGAAAGTGAATTCGAAGCAACTGTGCTGAGGTGAAGCCAGATCGAGTAGCAATCTGGTCAACGCTCAGTGAAGTTGTTTCTAGTAACTGCTGTGCCACCTTTATTCGTTCAAACGCCAGCCATTGTACAGGTGTCGTACCGGTTTGATCTCGAAAGCGACGAGCAAATGTGCGCTCGCTCATACAGGCACGCTTGGCCATCGACTTGACAGAATGTTCTTCTGCCAGATGCGCCAAGATCCACTGAAGCAATGACCCAATCTGACTATCTTCGCAACGCGTAATTGGCCGATTGATAAATTGGGCCTGACTGTTGGGATGTGCATCATTCGCTTGCAAACGACGTCGCGAACTTTGTACTGCTGGACGTACGATCGGAAAGTCTGTTTAAGTCTGGTCATGTACCCTCAGCCATTCATCTGCCGCATTCACAGATACGTACCGAGACGCTTCCGCAATTGCCAACAGGTGGCATTTTTGTCGTGTATTGTGCGGGACCTCACTGCAACGGCGCAAACAAAGCAGCCATCAAGATCGCACTCTTAGGGCTACCAGTCAAGGAAATGATTGGTGGCATCGAAGGTTGGAAAGACGAGGGTTCTGAACTTGCCACTTGCTAATGACGAAGTCGTCAGTTGAATGCGGAACTTCTTGTCTGCCACATGTGGCTGCGACGCCGCGTGCGAGCTAGCATCTGGAAGCAGTGGAAGTATTCATTAATCGACCATTGAATATACGGGGTCAGGTCTCATTTTCGTGACTCAGCGGGCGTCCGCTAAACTTCTCACGTGGTTAACTTCTTGCTGGGCAAGGTCAAGTAGGTCGCTGATCAACTGGGGCAGGTCTGGATATGCCCGATTATCTTGGTTGACGGCCAGTAAATGAGACCTGAACCCGTTATTTCATTTGTTGGTTATCGCTACCATTTTGAATACTGGATCTGCCAGATGGCCTCGCGCCATGGTGCTGTCGACAGTGTTTTGTGAATGCCCGCATTTAGGATCGCCACTCGTGAGTTTTGACGTTTGTAATAGGATACTGTCACCATATAGGCCCTTTCACCTGCCTCAGTTGTTGCATCCATTTTGTCGTCGAAATACCACCGGTGTTCGAAGTCCTTAAACCAGTCGGATTCTCTTTTCAAACCCGACGATCTAAGAATTGATTCAAATTCTCGTTCATTAGGGTCGCGAGGGAAACCTTCGAGAGCGTTTGCGATAGATATCGCTCGCGGAGGGATTTCATCCTGGGCTATCAGAAACTGTCCTTGGCCTTGAAACGCCGCGGGGCGATTGGGATCGCGGCATCCGATTAATGTAACAGCGAGCATGAGAAGGAGCCACTTCATTGTTTCAACTTTAGTCGCAATAACGCCTGGTATAACGAAGTCGCCGGGATTGATTTCCCTTTGGCATCGGACGCTTTCAGCGACTTGCGCGCATCTCTTGGTTCCGCTCGCTTGCGTCGAGTTGCCCCAAGTCATTGCTCCCCGAATTAACTTCTCTTTTATGCCAGTCGCAACCCCTGCTTCAACATTCGACATTATGATTCTCCACAATGTTTGGTGTTCTGGACCGGCCTGCTGTAATATTACTCGTTGGCGCCCAGCAATGGGAGCACACGCCACGTCACCTTTGGCGCACTAGTTATCCCTACGCAAGTGGATACGTCCATTTCGGGATTAGGGCACTCTACGTGTCAGGGCGAGTTGAGGCTCGAATGAACTACAGAATCTGAACAAACTTAAGGCGATACTTGCAATGATCGGGCTGCTTGCCTTTGCTGCAGGAACACTTCTGGGTGTTTTGGCGATGGGTTTCTTCTGGTGGTGCTATGATTCGGTAGTGAATGAACAAGCTCTCAATCCTCTCGCCGAACTCGGCCAAATGCCATCGTCCCTATCCATCGCCGAAGTCGGTACGTATGTAAGCCGGTTGGGCAAACGTTTTCACGACAATAATGTTGCCTGTGTAGCCATTGTGGCCGTTGTGGGAGATCGACAGAAATATTATTCCTTCGGAACTTTGCCCAACGGTGATCCACCCAGTGAAGACACGATCTTTGAATTAGCCTCAGTTGGTAAGACGTTTACTGGACTATTTCTGGCAGATCTGGTGACCCGTGGAGAGATTCAACTCGAAACGCGGGCCATAGAATTGTTGCCAGACCTTGTCGAATTGTCGACCGCACCTATAGCGAGAGTCTCGCTCAAGCATCTCGCTACTCATTCATCCGGTATGCCATCACTACCTAACAACATGCCCGCCACGAATCCGAAGAATCCGTACATTGACTACACAGTTCCACTTCTGCATCAAGAGCTAGCCAAATTGGACTTGCAATCTGACCCAGGTCGGACCTACGCGTATTCAAACCTCGGTTTTGGTGTTCTCGGCCAATGCATATCAAACGTTGCGAAGTGCGATTATGAGACGGCAATCGTGGATCGCATTTGCCGTCCACTCGGTATGGACGATACTCGTATGACATTAACAGCGACACAGAAATCCAGAATTGCGCAGCCTCATGATGGTAAGCTCGAAGTGGAGGTATGGGAAGACACAACCTTAGCAGGAGCAGGATCGTTTCTTTCGACGCCCCACGACATGGCCATTTACATACGCGCACATTGGGACGGAAAGGTACCGGCGCTGGGCGATGCCATGCTACTTGCTACTCGAAAAACTGGCACAACAGACCATCCCCAGCGCTCCATGGGACTTGGTTGGCATATTGATTCCGAGAACGCGATGGACATTATCTGGCACAACGGCGGCTCGGGTGGCTCACGTTGCTACGTCGCGATGCTTCCGGACAAAAAACTTGGTATTGGCGTATTTGCTAACTGGTCACAGGCAAATGTCGAGGAACTTGGAAAAAAGCTCTTGTACCTGCACCTCCGACTTAGCTAGGGCTAGTGGACGTCCGTGCTTGCTTCTTGAGTCTCCGTCTCCGCCGCCAAAACAATGCTGCCGATAACAAGATCAGGCCTGTGGCAGCTAAGCGCAATACGACGCGTTGCGGATTGCTATAGGGCGCGTCCAAGTTCCTATTCGAATGGAAGTAAACGACACCATTCTGATTATCCAGCACCAAATTGAATCTCTTGAGAATATCGTTTCCCAAGAGTCCGATCCTGTCATCGTCCCCCTTTTGCGAATGGACGTTGTAGTTGGTATTCGTGAAAACCAATCCGCCAACATGAATTTCAGGACCCTTCGCGCCTCGGACGAGAGGTCTTGCCAAGCGGGTCAATTCATCACCGAATTTGCTGAATCGATGCAATGGGCTGGGGGCCAGGATGCTTGTGTAGGCACCAGTGTCCAGCATGAACCAACCCTCTTTTACCGAATCGGCCACGCCAATCTTTCCACGGACAAAGGGCACGGTGCACCCGTCCAAGAAGATCGCTTCTCGATGCCAATCACTGGAGAGTTTGGGGAGTGAGCTGTGTATGGACAACGTCATCTGGTCGTAATCAATCTCGACTACCTTATCGCGAAAAAGTGAGTTCCCGACAATCATGTCCTCACGGTGAGTCATGTTGTCTGCTACGGCAATATCCACTCCGCTCCAAATCAATCCTCCAATCTCAAGTTGATTGTTTCGACTCAATGGCACTTTTTGGATGCCACTGGAGTTTTGAAGGGTGATCGTTTCGTCAAAAGTAGCCGCTATTTTCGAAGTAGATGACTCCTTGATAATCGTCCCTCCGGCACCGAGGTCAAATTGTATGTTCAGGATCGATCCATCGTTGATCCTACCTTTCAGGTAGATCTTGTCATTGTCACCTAGTGTAAATGGAATTCTGTCCATTGAGTCGGTTGAGTTGGAATTGGCCCGGCGGTACGAAACAAGCTCCTTGAATTCGGCAAGAATCTCTCTGCGAACTTCCGTTCCGTCTTCAAAAATAATTCGGAAAGGTCGTCTCATCCCATATGTCACGGGGAGAGTCAGTGACTCAAGATCCGTGACGATTGTCACATCGTGTGCCCAAAGTGGAATCTCAACGTAGTACGGATCGGGATTCTGACTTTCGGGCGTGATGTACCAATAGTTCTTCTTCGCGTGCAATCCATCGATGAAAGTCAGGTTCTTCGAACGAGCGCGAATCGTCGGCATCTCTTCTGTTGGTGCCGATTGAGTTACTCCTGGTTGCGAATCTTTTTCGCTCGTTTGTCCGTACACCGCTCCAGAGACGTCTAGCCAAACGCACGCGAGGAATGGCAGCATAAAAAACCAGTCAATCTCATTCCTGCTTCTGGCCACTATTGGTGCCCTCAATCACGAATTGTACTCTGGCCACGTGCCTAGAATTGCGATTCTGTATCATAAAGGATCTCACGGACCTCCTGGGGGCAGCGGCACGCCTGGGCAAACTCGGCAGCCTCGCTCACGCCAAGGCGCGAAGGCGCAAAGAAGTTGACGCAAGTATCTTTGCGCCCTCGCTCCTTTACGTGAGAGATGCGCTCGCGCCCGATCGGCCAAACAGGACTGCTATCGGCGGCGGCGCGCTCGTTCATCGAGTAGGAGTGCGAGTACCGCTGCGCCAAGTAGCCTCCGGAGTTCCAGAATGCCCAACTCCCTGGTGTGGCATGGTATCGGGCTTGAATGGACAGACAGTCAAAATTGAATTTCAAGAGCGCCTGGCCGGCGGCGGCCCCTTTTATGCGTCGCCAGTAATGGGCGACGACAAAGTCTACCTGGCAGCGGCGCGAGGTCATCTGAGCATCTTATCCGTGAAACCATGGCCACCTAAGCAATTATCGATTCATGACTTGGGAGAGCGTATCATGGCCACACCCGCTCTCTGCGAAAAGGACTGGCAGTGAGAAGTGAAAAATCGTTGTGGCTGTTCGGAGTTGCTCTGATGGATGTGTCCACGTGCTTAGCGAGTCGGCAGTGATTGAACAAATTTGACAGCCGCCTCTATCCAATACTTCAAATTTGCGTCCGATTGGATTCCCGCTGGCTCGACTCGTGCCCAGCCTTTCATGATTTTACCGGTGATATCCATCGGCTTAACATGAGGCATAGATTGCGTAACTTCATGATCCTCCTTTGCAAGTCGAACGATGAGGGAGCCTTTCCAAGGCCCAACACACATGTTGCCGTTAATCATAAAGCACAAGCCTCCAAACATCTTTTGCTCGGAGTAGCCTTTGCGACGCTTCATGAAAGGTCGGATATGGCCAACGAGGGCTTCGTCTTCTTCGGTCATTGCGGTTTCTCCTGGTTGCGATAAATCCATGCGAACAGGAAGCCCCCGAGCAAAAATTGAATCGCGAGATAGGTAGTCTCCAACGCAAACCATGTCGAAAGAGGTTCGATGGATTGCTTGGCAGCTTCCGCTAGCACATGAACCGTCCAATGGTAGCCACCGATGAGGATCGCAAATTTCAACGCACCGGCAACCAAAGACTTGCCCTTGCAGAGTTGCGGATAAATAAGTGAAAGCAAAATACCCTGGAGCAGTATGGCGCCAAACCCAAAAGCGATGATGGGTTCCTTACGGGAGTAGCTACCCAGGCCATCGTAAGTTTCCTTGAATAGAACCAGATGCCAAACAAAAGCTAGTGGAAAGGTGACCAGCAAATACCCGATCGTTCCGAGAAGTACCTTGGATGGGGAATACGAAGGATTCATTTGTGGCTATCCCTTTATGAAGCTCATTTGCATTTCGCAGTGCCGCAAGTTGAATTGGTCCCATTCGTCGCGCGTGATATAACCGAAAGCAGGATGCATCACTCGATTGGTCTCCGACTTCATTCGGTCAACGGCCTTACGCAATTCGCCCAGAGCTTCTCGTGTGTCGATGGGTCCCGGTTGAAATCTATTAGGCGCTTTGAACCCCGCCGGCAGTGAATCGTACAAATATTTACGCTTCATCAACATCGTAAAGATAACTCGGATCGGCCAAGGTAGCACAAAACCACTTCCGTCAATGGAACTTTCGATAGCGTCGGCCAAGTGTTTGAAGATCTGGCCCGGCGACCAATTCCCGAGAGTCTGAATGGAGTCTATCGATGCAATTCGCTCAGCGTCGCTAAGCAGATCATCGTAGGATTCATACCGAACCTTTCTTCGACCTTCGACTGATTTTGTACTTACGGTCATCGGCTCCACCTCATTTATCGTGCATCTATATTCTGTTCACCGTAATTTACTCACTTGACATTACGTGACCTTTGGGTAACGTATTTAGACTGCGTTGACTTGTCAACCCCTTCAACCTCATATTCACGCCGGAGCGAACGACATGAGTCACAAGATAGAGCTTTCACTTGATCTCGAGCAGTCTGTAGCAATAAGCTCAGCTCTGGGAGATGCCTACCGCGCATTGCTGAGTCGCTTGACGGATGCTAACTCGACACCGGACAACAAGCCGATGCCGATGGTTCTTGAGCAGTGGCCAGGCGGCCGATGGTTTCGCGACCTGGGTGCCGGTCAGGGACATTTTTGGGCATTTGTGCAGGTGATCAAGCCACCAACGCTACTCGAACTCCACGGTCCAATGTTTATGTCCTATCCCGTAGCGAGCCACATGCAGTTTCGATTGACGCAGGTCGCTGGCGGCGTGGAGTTGTACTTGCGCCATCGAGTGGTAGGGCCAATGGAAGAAGATCACCGGACGCGAGTTAAGCCGGGATGGCAGTATCTCTTGGATCAGACCAAACGTTTGGCCGAGCAGTCGAAATGAACAAGCATGATGCTGACGAAACATGGAAAGCGTTGTCAGACCCGACGCGCCGCGCGATACTTGACCTGCTGCGAGACGGACCGAAGCAAACGACAGCGATTGTCGAACGCTTCCCAGAGCTTTCGCGGTTCGCAGTCATGAAGCATCTGGATGTGCTTCGATCCGCCAAACTTGTGAATACACGAAGTGAAGGACGGATTCGCGTCAACTCGTTGAATGCAGCCCCTATTCGCGACATCCTCGAGCGGTGGATCAACAAGTATGAAGCCTACTGGACAAACACACTACTTCGCGTACGAGATGACGCAGAACGAAAATCGCAGAATTCAACTGCTAAGAAGCGAAGCAGTGGCGCTTCGTAGCGAACGAATTGCGGTGTTCGAATCCATGCGTTCTTGCTTTCGCTGAAACTGCCTCAGTGAAGGTTGGTATAAAAGTCATAGCACTACCGAGAACCCAGGTAACCTCCCTTGCTTGCAATATAAGAGCAAGTACGACAATCCAAAATAAGATTTGAACAAGTGTAGCGACAACCCCCGTAGCTGTCGCGCATGACCCAGCATAGGCCATGCCAGTTGCCCTAGCCTTAGACACTGACTTCAACAACTCATAAAAGAAATGAATCATGCCGACCCATTCAATCATTCCTACAAGTCATGGCTCGTTAGCCGCTTTGCTGATTGCCATTCTGATTGCGGAGTCAGTGGCACCGGTATCTGGACAAGACGTCGACAGACAGACCAGAGAACAAATCGGTGAGGCTCTGGGTAAGCCGGTGTATCGTGACGAGATTCGCACCGAAAAAAATGTCACCCTTGATGGTGAACTTCATCGCCTTTTCACGGCTGCCGCCATTGCAGAGTATCGCAGTCAACACGAAAAGGAAATTACGCCAACGCCGCCTGAAATTTCTGCGGCAAGGAAATACTACGATGCGAAACACGCTGAGCGCATGAAGGAGCAGGAATCTGAACTGCTCGATTTGCTGAAAGCGATTGACGCGAAACTCGCCCTGGCGGAACTCAATGCGGACGAAAGAAAGAAGCTGCTGAACGAAAAGCAGTCGGTGGAGAGAATGCGACTTCCGCCGGGTGAATTCTATGCTGCCTGGACAATGAAGAACTGGAAGTTCCAACAACACCTTTACAAAAAGTATGGTGGTGGCCGCCTGCTCTTCCAGCAGGCCGGAGTTGAGGCTTTCGATGCGACCCTCAAGTGGCTCGAATCCCTTGAGGCTGCTGGCAAGTTCAAGATCACAGATCCGAAGTTGCGATCCACGCTCTACGAATATTGGACACGTGACCAAGGCTCGTGGATCATTAAGGAAGAGAAGGACATCCAAGAGTTTATAGAGCCAGAGTTTCTTCGCAAATCGCCCAAGAACGAATAGCCCAAGAGTCGTTTACGATGCACCGGCAGGGCGGCTACGCAATGCCGGAACGAACACGAGCAAGCATTAGTCTCTGGCTCTCGGTTAACAGGGCTAGTGGAGAGTTAACGCGTGTGACTCAGGCGTACATGGAAAGTGGAAACACGCGAGTTGCGCCTGCCTGTGAAGCTTGATAGACAACATTGGTCTGCACATCGAGGCATGAAAGCCATTTGCCGCCGTGTGGAAAAGTATCGATGCACACCCACCCATTAAAAACAAAGGGAACTCCGCTCGTCTGGGTCGTGTGCCCGCAAACAACTCGCTTTCCGGATAGATGCGGCCGTTCGCAACCGCCGATGTGTTTCCACCTCAAGAAGTCGGATGTTTGGTTTGGCAGTGACAATCTCGGTTCCAGGCACGCATGAACAAATATTTCCGACTCCGTTTCAAAATAGGGGATGGTCGAAACGAGCAAGCGAATGTGATCTGCCGGTATGTCATCTATTGACCCACCGTACGATTCGAGAGTTGCAGTACCGCCAGCATCCAGCCACGCTTGGAACATCCCCTTTCCACAAATCGCGTTACGCATCATCTCCTCGTGATTGCCGTCAATCACGAGAACTCTGCATTGGGTGCGAAGCAACAAAACTTGGTCGACGACTTCCTTACTGGATGGTCCCCGGTCAATCAGATCGCCAAGAAAGACCAGTGTGTCAGCTGAATTAGCAGAGATCATCTGCAGCAGCGCATTTAAAGCAGCGTGACAACCGTGAACATCACCAATTGCGAGAATGCGACCAGCCATCGATTTGTCTCTGCGTTACCGACTCACCCAATCGCGGCAAGTACTTGACCATTAGTTTAGCACCGTCAGCGACTGGGAGTGAGTTATTAGAGCGAGCTCTTGCTTGCAAGTTTAGCATAATGTAGGGCTTCGTCGATTGCACGTCGCCCCCTCGCAGAACCGGACGTACGCCGTTAACGCATCCGGCTCCGGTTGGCGTCGCGCAAGTAGTGCCGCAGTCCTGCTCCTGCTCAAGCATCACGCAGGCAGACTAGGAGTAGGGCAAGCATTGGGTTGATGCATCGAATACCGGGCAAGTCGACATCGCCGCCTTCGGCGCGCACCTCATGTAGCACTACATGTTTGTTGCCGCACCGATGCCATAGATGGTCTGATCATTCTGGGATCTTGCGAGCAATTCAAGCGGTCCTCGCTACTATTTTATTGCTCGGGGAGCATCGGATAGTTCCTGCATGTCGATGATCCGAGGCGTCAATGCGACGATCATCGTGGTCTCCGCATCGGCACCTGGCTTGTTATCGAATACTCGAGGAATAGCCACGACCACCGATTCACCCGCAGCCAGCTTTACCGCTGAGCTTACTTCATACTGTTCCCTGGCTGGCACTTGCACCGTGAACAGAGGTTCTGCGTTGTTCGTGGATCTTAGTGGCAAGTTCGCAAGCGAGACCTTACCAATGCTAGTTGCCGTAACTTTGAAGGCTAAGGTGACGCTGTCGTCATCGCCAGCTTTCGGAGTGAGAACAAAACTCGTACCGTGTCGCCACCGAAAAGGCGCTCGAGGAACGAGCGACTTGCTTGACGTACACAGGCGTCTCTACGAACCGCAGGCGTATAGACATACTTCTTGCCGTTGGTCTCAGTTGCCAGCGCGCCTTTGCGAACCAATCGATGAAGCATTGTCTTTACCGTGGCCGCGCTCCAACCATTGTCGGCAGCAATTTGATCAACCACTTCCGCCGCTTCGATCGGAGAGCTACTCCAAATCAAGTTCATCACAACCCACTCAGCATCCGATATTTGCACGTGAGCCTCCTTCAGTTTGTGGCCACAGATTACACATGTAAACGGTAGTTGGTCAATGCCGGTTCTGAGTTACGGGCAATTTGCAGGTTTGTCCGCAACGGAGACGAAAGCGCTTGGGCAGCCTGCGAATCGATGCAATGGCACCATGCGAATATTCGCTCTACGGTTGCCTGGCTGTGCGGCCATGGCGTTTCGATGGGCCTGTGCGAATTTAAGTCCCATCGAGTAAACTGAGGGGGAGATTCGCATCGTACCAGTTACAGGTTTGAATGAAAGATGAAAAGTCCCTTTCCAGGAATCGATCCCTATCTGGAACAACATTGGGGTGATGTCCACACTCGCCTCATGGTTTATATCAGTGACCAAGTTGCTGATCAGTTGCCAGGAGACTTGCAAGCGCGTGTTGAAGAGAGCGTTTGCGTGGACTTGGATGAATCGTCACGCTGGATCTACCCGGACGTGAAGGTCGTAGAAAGCCTGGAGACAGCTCCTGGAGCAGGTGTCGCGATAGCAGAAGCCACCATTACCGAGCCGACCATCATTCCGCTGCCAAACGAAAAACCAACTCAGCGGCACATCGAGATTGTAGACATTAATAGTGGTAACCGAGTTGTTACGGCGATCGAATTACTCAGCCCAACAAACAAGAAAGAAGACGCGGGTAGAAATGCCTACCGTCGAAAGCAGCTGGAGTATATCGCGGCGGGTGTCAACCTGGTTGAGATCGACTTCATACGCACTGGCTCTTTCATCGTCGCAGCTCCCGAGGATAGGATTCCTTGGGATATGCGGACTCCGTACATCATTTGTGTCCGTCGAGTACAACGTCCTGAACAAGCGGAAATTATCCCGATCGCGATGGATCAAGCCGTTCCGAATTTCCGAATTCCACTTCGACCTTCTGATGCTGATATCGTGCTGCGATTGCAACCGCTGCTGGACGATTGTTATCGACGCGGTCGCTATGCTTCCATCGATTACACAGTTCCTCCGCGCCCACCGCTCGACGCCAAAGCTGCGGTTTGGGCCGAGAAGTTACTTCTAAGTCCTAAATCGTGAACGCAGGAAGTTTTTCGGTAGCGCAACTTCTCGTTCGAGTTCGAGTTCGATCACGCCACTCGAGAGAATGAGTGAATCCATGAAGATCTCGTTCGTGCCAAGAAGACTTAGCGAGACAAAGACTGGCCAACGCTCCGCCGCCCTTGCCTCTCCACCCATGGAAACCTTCGTTATCCGCGCAGCGTTAGCAGGCGGCACTGAAACAAGTTACACCATTCTGATGCTCGTCATGAATGCTGAGTAATCAACGATCATCTTGGTCCCCAGCTGTGGCGCGTCGTACATACGAATCGTATAAAACGCCGTTCGTTGATCGACTACCATTGTCTTCATGCGGACGGGCGTTGGCTGCATGTTTTCGTGTTCGAACGTAAATGTTGAGTCGTAAACTGCCGCGTCGCAAGCGGAAATCTTCAGTTGCCATCTTGGAGAGACTGTCACAAAGTCCCTTAGGATACCCGCGCAATAGTCACAATCGTCCTGAAGGACAACATCAAGTAAGTGAGTATCCGCTGCTCGTAAAACATCGTTGGGAGTAAGGCGATTCAAGAAAATAGTGACACCTGGCTCAAAGCGGTCGGAGTCAGCGTGCATCGGCTCTCTTGTTACAGTTAGTATCGGCAACTCCGTGGCGTCAACAATCAATTGTGATAGCCCAGGGTCATCAAAATCGAGTATCTGACCAGCTTTGACATCCGCCATTTGCCGGACGCTGGCGAAGTGCCAACCATCCGGTTTTTCGAAGGCGATACCCAGCCTCCGATTCACATACTGATTGTCTGAGATCATGATCGCAGCGGTGGGAGATGCCGCAGTTGCGATTGCTGCACCGCACAGTTTTAAAAATTCACGACGGCCAATTCCCATGATAATCTGTTCACACAACCATCGACCACGTTGCCTCAACACCGATCGAATGCAAGCGTAGCAGCCTGTATCGTACCATTCAAGCATGGAACTTCTGCTACCTCCCATTCACCTCCAAACAAACTGCCTGCAGTACATTCAACTCTCAACGTGCGCGAACCTTTGCTTCGCAGACAGCAGCTTCTGGACGTGTCCGAGTCCTTAGCAAAGGATGTCCGACAACGCGCGCTCGTGCTAGCTAAAGCTCAGTCGGTAGTTGTACAACGTTAAGGCCCCCACTACACTTTTGGTGTTGTTGGTAACTGTTTTTTTTGCATCTCCCACCGGAGCAAGCTGACATGATAATCTCCATCCCGAATCGACGAGAGCGAAGTCATCGATGCGGCAAGCGGAAGTGGCTGCGATTCGAATCCCTGGAAACCCGCGCTGTGCTGTCGGCGACAATTTTCGTGCCGACTGATTTTGCGACGATCCAAGCAGCGGTAGACGCGGCAGAAGAAGGCGACAAGATCCGAGTTTTGCCAGGTACGTACACCGAGAGCGTTACGATCGACAAGGACAACCTGGAGATCAAAGCAAGCCAAAGGCTCGCAGCTATTGTCAAGCCAGCCATCGACGGCAATTTCATCTTCTTTGTAGATGGAGCACACAACGTCAAGATCGAAGGCTTTGAGGTCAGCGGGCCCTTCACTGCCACCGAGTTTTCCGGCATCGAGGTTTCCAACGGAGGCTCGGCAAAGATCAAAAACAACTTGATTACCAAGATTCGGAACGAGCCGCTCAGCGGTAACCAGGAAGGCATTGGCATCCTGGTGATGCAACCAAATGTACCAGGTACCGCCAGCGCTGTGATTGAAGACAACGTGATCACCGACTACCAGAAGGGCGGCATCGTCGTCAGCGTTGGCCTGGGTTTGGTCGATGTTGATGATATTGTCGCCGGCGCCAAAGCGCACGCGAAAATTGAAGATAACGTCATCACCGGTATCGGTTTTACAAGTGTAATTGGCCAAAACGGCATCCAAATCTCCGATAAAGCCACGGCTGAAATTGAGAAGAATAGAATCTCTGGCAACTTCGCCGATCCACTCGTGGCCGGCACAGCTGGAATCCTTATAACCGATTTTGCAGGACCGACAGAGGTTTCAAAGAACAAAGTCTTCGACAACCAAATCGGCATTTGGGTAATCGATACCACGAACGTGGAGGTCGACAAGAACAAGGTCTACGACAACAGCGAAGGAGGTATCTTTGTAGACTCCAGTTCCAATGTTGAAGTCACTAAGAATGATGTCTACGACAATGAGTACTATGGCATTTCACTGTCTGGCTCAACAGATGTCGAGATCTCCCAAAACGACGTCTTCGGCAATGGCCTGAACGGTATTTCGTTATTCAGCTCTTCATTTATCGAAGTTTCGAAGAACGACGTCTACAATAATGGCTTCCAGGCTGCGGCCGATGACGAAGGCGCAGGCATTCTGCTGGTCGACTCGACCAACAACTGCATTTTCAAGAATGAGGTCAGCGATAGTTACTTGGAAGGCATTGCGCTGCTGGGTGAATCGACCAACAATGCGATTATCGATAACGAAATCGAGGACAACGGAAGTCTTGGGTTGTTTCTGGAAGCGGACAGCGTCGATAATTTCATTGCCTTTAATGAGTTCGACGACAACGTGGGCGGTGCCTACGTCGACGAGTCAGGTTCAAATACCTTCTGGCGGAATAAGAAGAGGTAGCTTGAACACACGCCAAGTGGGCCAGCGTCTTCTCACACTGGCCATCGAGTAACTGGCGAATAACGGACAATCGGTCTCTCTCGCGCGTAACATTTCGATTAGGGTTGCGCGCGGGGAGCTTTCGTTTTCTCTACGGAAGTTACGGCAAGGTGCTCGTATAGAGTATTTTCCTATCGTATATCGTCCGATTCGGAGAGGACAATCTCCAGCAGCGCTGTCAAACCCCGCGCGTGAGCAGATTCACGAATAGAGGTCTGCTGATCTGAATTGCAATTCCGATAAATGCCCCGAAAATCGCGACGGCTCCTATGGCTTCCTTTATCGATCCAAATGAGCTTAGACAGTGCCGCATCGATTCGAGAGACAATCGGCAGATAAACGCCCTCGAAAAGCTCAGCGGTTTCTGATCGCCCTAGCTCTCCTGGAATCAACTCTCGTGGGTAGATGTCCAGTTTCAACGACTCCCTTGTATCAAGCAACTGAAACATCTCTTCCCGCACGACACCCTGGCGTATCACTTCTGCTGTGTACAAGAAGTTTGATCGGCTAAGCGCATCGATTAATTCGTCGAGCCGTCTTTTGGTAACTTCTGGCGAAACAACGATATCAATATCTTGAGTCAATCGGGGCTCGCCATAGGCAGAGCTGATTGATCCGCCAGTAATATGAAATGGGATTTCGAGTTGCCGTAAGATCGAGACGAACTGCTCGACCGTGCGCTGGAAAGCTTCAACCGGAAACATTGGCCAACCGACCGTGTATCATTTCAACGACAGCAGGCTCCGACTCATACAGCTTCAGCGCGACATGCCATTTTAGTTGTTCATCGGTAAGCTCAGGAAATTCATTCCGAATTCGAGCCGCTATCTGCTGACGAGTCCACGCGAGCATGGCAGCCGATCGCTCAACTTTTTCTTTGATCGACATGGCATCCACGCGCCGCTGATATTCGATTTCGACTTCGGTGGCTTGCATATTTCCTCTTCGCGTGACTCCCCTTGCAGCCTTCCAGGTTGATGAAGCCCCAGTTTGCTATCTCAAATTTTACTGGGAAACATAGCCAGAGGGTAGCTCCGTTTCCGCTCCCCGCGCTGATTCCACAGCGTCGGCATCGAGCTCAGTGTATTGGCCCTAAAGCGCCAGTATCACGACTCTGGATCGTAGAGGATCTCACGGACCTCTTGGGCGCAGCGGCACGCCTGGGCGAACTGGCCAGCCCATTGCAGAGCATCATCACGAGTGGGGACTTCGATGATCGAGAACCCGCCGAGGACCGCTTTGGTCTCAGGAAAGGGGCCGTCGGAGATGGTGTGGTCAGATTCGACGATGATCGCCTGTTGGCGCCGTATGCCACAACCGAAGATCCAGACACCCGCTGCTTTGGCCCGGCGGACAACGGTACGTGCTGCATCGCCAACGGACGGCAGGTCCAGTTCGGAAATGTGGTCCATCGAGCCATCGTCGAACGAAATTAAATACCGGGGCATAGAGTGGTCCTTCGTGAAGGTGCGACATTCTGAGATTGGTCCAGAAGTCGTGCCGGTCAATTCGCACTTCCATAGTCGGGCATGTCGAGCTTGTTTGGATCGGTTATAAACCACGCTTGGCTGTTCAATGGATTGAACGGTATGGAGACGTGTTCATGAATCACTTTCCACTTGCCATTGATTTTCCGATAACCCACCGTCACGCGCATCCAAGTTTGGCCGCTGGGATGGTCGGCAGGCGTGGGGATAAAGTGATGCATGCAGTGAGCGAAGGCGGTATCGCCCGCGACGTGAATCTGAATGTCGCGGTGTTCTGATTGGAATTGCTCGGGAAAAAAAGGCAGGCAGTTTTCCCAGACTTGTCGAATACTATCCGCACCAACAATCTTATACGGAGGAATTGCGTCGTATAGCACGGCGTCTGGTGCGTAGTCTTTGACCAGGCCAGCCGCGTCCTTAGCTTCCAGCGCGCGGGACCACTCGTGCATCATATGACGGATCTCTGCTTCGTCGCCCGACATGTTCTCGATGGTAGTGTAGAGTTCTTTTTCTTTCTCGATCAGTTCGCCTGTCGGATTGACTTCGGCAAAGTCTTCGATGCCGAAACAGGGACGAATCTCGATGTCCGATTCTTCGTTCATCGGATTGGGACAGCGTTTGACCCAATCGATCGCTTCTTGCATCGAACGGACTTCCCAGATCCAGAAGCCGGCAACAAGTTCCTTTGTCTCGGCGAACGGCCCGTCTATAACCGAGCGGTTCGCGCCGCTGAACCGGATGCGTGCCCCGGCACTGCTGGGCTTAAGTCCTTCGCCCGCCTTCATGATTCCGGCCGCGACCAGCTCTTCGTTGTATTTTCCCATGTCGGCCATCAACTGTTCGCTGGGCATCTCACCCGCTTCGGAACTGGCGGTGGCTTTAACAAAGACTATGACTTTCATAATTCGATTCTATTGGCTTGTGGTGATGTTTCAGTGGACGTATGTGGAGCGTGAGGTGACTACGGATTTTCGCCGGGGATCATGACCATCCAGACGACGTTAAATTTGTCTGTCACCATGCCGAAGCAAGGCGACCAGAATGTCTTGGTGAGCGGCATTTGCACGTTGCCTCCTGCGGACAGCGCGTCAAACACTGTGTGTGCGGTAGCTTCCGTGTCCACGTTCAAGGCCAACTGAAAACCGTGCAAGGTGGATTTGTCGTCGCAGCCATCGGAAGCCATCACTCGGATGCCGTTGACGGTAAACGACGAATGCATGACCTTGTTCTCGAATCCGGCTTGAAGCATACCAGGCGGCGTGGGGTCAGGTGATTCATTGAAACGCATTACCATTTCAACTTGCGCTCCAAGTGCCTGGCGATAGAATTCCAGTGCCTCTTCGCAGCGACCGGAGAAAAACAGATAAGGGGTAATAGCGCTAATCACGATTTCACTTTCTGTTGGAACCAATGTCTGTAAACGCTCAGCGAAGAACGTTTCGCCGGGCGTGTGGCTGTTATCTAGTCGATTCGAATGGTCTCGAATCGACAACAATGGTCGTGGATTACGAAGTTTTCTGAATTCCTGACACGTCGAACAGCGGACGTACTTCGACTGTGCCAACGCGGTTCCCCGGATGGCGTGCAGCAAAACTTACTGCTTCCTGCTGATCGCCAGCCAGGATCAAGTAGTAGCCTCCGAGAACTTCTCGTGTTTCCGCGAACGGCCCGTCGGAAACGTGGCGTTGTCCGTGGCGTATGCGAATGGACGTCGCCGTCGAGCTGGGATGCAGAGGCGATGCGCTGATGAATTGGCCGCGCCCCTCAAGTTCACGCGTAATGCCCACGGCTTCCATCATAGCCGCGCGATGTGCCTCGGGACCGACAGATCGCCAGTACTCTTCGTCGTCATAGCACAAGAAAATATAGGGCCGTAATGAAGCGTCGTGCAGATGAATCAGCTCGAACCTCTCTGGGGGCAATTCACTCAACTCAAAAATTGGACGAATCTCGATCGTTCCCTTCTTGGCTGGCGGCAAACAGCTCGCAACTGCAATGGCTTCGTCCAGGTTATCCAAGTCGAGGATGTAAAAGCCGCCGAGTTGTTCAGTTGTTTCGGCGAATGGGCCGGTTGTGACCTGTGTCTGGGCGTTCCGCACTCGCACGCAAACGGCTGACGCCACATACTCCAATGGCGAAGCGGCGATCAACTTTCCCTTCGCCGCCAGGTCGTCGCAGATTTGCATCGACTCGACCATGCAGCCACGCCGAGTCTCATCAGTCCAGCAGCTTTCCGCGCTGTAGACCAGGAACATGTATTTCATAAGTTGACTCCCGTTCTGAAAGCCCAAGGATCCAAATTTTACACACTGTCCGGAAAGGACATCCGGACTCGTCCTCCCGCTCGAGCCTCCATTTGATCGACATGGCTAGTGAATCCATGATGCTCAAAGGCCGTGGACATTCGAGCCGTTCACCTAGTTATCGAACGAGAAAGGCCTGCATCGACAAAATCGCGTTTATTCGCCTTCAATACTGTGGGCGAGGCTGGCGCTGGCTTTGACAAAGTTCATTCCTCAGCGAGCAACTGCAACTTGCGTGTGAGGAACCGACGTTCAGGTTCCTGCTTAGTCAGCGACAAGGCCCGCTCAAACGCTTGCCGTGCTGCCCGAATGTTTCCCAGTTGCCGCAATAGCTCGCCGCGAGCCGAATGCGCCAGATAGTATTCGACCAGTTCGTTGCGTGAGAGGATCGCGTCAATCAGCTCGAGCCCCGCTTGCGGACCATCACGCTTCGAGACGGCCACGGCGCGATTGAGTTCCACGACCGGAGATCGTGCGGCTCGCAACAGAACATTATAAAGACCAACAATGCGGGGCCAGTCGGTGTCGTCGGGAGTCGCCGCATCGGCATGAACAGCAGAGATCGCAGCTTGTAAGGTATAGGCTCCCAGCCACTGCGATGCGAAGGACTGTTCGATCAATCGCTTGCCTTCGTCGATCATCGCACGGTTCCAGCGACGACGATCCTGGTCTTCCAGCAGCACAATATCACCCTCGGCATTGGTGCGTGCCTCGCGGCGGGATTCGTGTAACAGCATGAGTGCCAGCAGCCCCATCACTTCCGGATCGGGCAACAGCTCCAACATCAGACGAGCCAACCGCACTGCCTCGCTCGACAGGTCTGCTCGCGTATGTGCGTCGCCTGACGACGCGGAATAACCCTCATTGAAGACCAAATAGATCACTGAGAGCACAGCTTCCAACCGCTCCGGCAAATCCGCCCGCGATGGGATGACGAACGGAATTCCCGCATCCCGAATCTTGGCCTTCCCGCGCACTAGCCGCTGTGCCATTGTTGAAGGTGCCGTCAGATATGCGCTGGCAATTTCCTCGGTGGTCAATCCACAAACCTCGCGCAGCGTCAGTGGCACTTGAACTTTCGCATCAATCGCCGGGTGGCAGCACGTAAAGATGAGCCGCAGTCGGTCGTCTTCGATCTCCTTGCCGGCTCGCATCGCATTGGACGTGGCGATCTCCTCCATTCGCTCGGCAATGTCCAGCTTCCTTTCATCTAGCCGCCCGCGCCTTCGCAAAACATCAATCGCTTTGAATCGGCCCGTTGAAACCAGCCACGCGCGAGGGTTCTCGGGAATACCTTCCCTCACCCAGCATTCAAGCGCAGCGGCAAAGGCTTCGTGCAAAGCTTCTTCGGCGAGGTCAAAGTCTCGCAGAAGCCGTACCAAGGTCGCGAACACTCGCCGCGCTTCAGAGCGATAAACTTCCTCAATTCGTTGATGTATCTCGTTGGGTTGTTCCGGCATCAATCGCGTTTCACTTTCATGGCCCTCGTCTTAGGACTTCGAATACGGAACTGACTGTGGTTCAAGCTGTGTTCGCCATTTTACGCGATTGCCCCTGGCCACCGGCACGTAGTGATCAAGGTTCTCTTGCATCGCTGCTTTAAAAGTAGCGACTAGATACCTTCAAATCAATGGAAATCAACCGAGCCGCAACTGGTGTGACGATTGCCGAAGTACCAGTCGATGCTGGCTCGGCGCTATTTTTTCCGCTCGGGTTAGAAACGCCAGTGGTATCATGACCACTGGGCCAAACTAGGCAAGACGTCAATCGAGGCAGCGTTGGAAAGAGAATCATGAGCAAATCAGAGTATGAATGGGAGCTAGATCCGTATTGGATCGAGGCGATGAAGAAAGCGGAAACGGTTTGTTCCGAGCAGACTGAACTGGTAATCAATCTCTCTGGGTTAGGGAAGATGATGTATCGAGAGGACGGACCAGCGTACAAATTGATGAACGCCATGAGCGCCATCAAGGAATCGGGTGGCGACAATTACTATCGAAGTGCCCCTCACCTCTTGTTGGCGATTCTCGTGAAGCTTGCTAGTTACAGTGACCAAGATCATGCTCTTAAACGATAATTCCACCGGGGATGCACCGATTGTTGAACCGGTCACACCGAAGAAAAGTTTTTCGATCTGGTCGCTGCTGGTGATCACGACGCTACTGGCTGTGTGGCTAGCAGTACCAAGGAAGTCAGAATGGTTCGCGATGCACAACGACCACGTCGCGATTTATTTTCTCGGTCATCAGCTTTTGTTCTGGGTGCCGCTGGCTGTCATACTCTGGTTGCTGACCGGGAAGAGTCGCTTGGTACTATGCCTTGAGTGCATCGCCATGGTGGCTACATTAGGGCCATTGGTGGCTGCCTGCCTTGAGCGCCTTGTGCGCCAATCTGACAACCATCCATTGACTGAGATTATCTTGAGGTCTGCAGGAGTCTACGCTGGATACGGACAATTCTACGACTGGATGTACAAGGTGTTAGGCTACGGATCCAACGACTAACACAGCCGACTACTTGTACGAGATTCGCGAAAGGGCATGCGCTCCCGATTTGTGTAAGCACGATCGCCGCGATACATTGACGCGTCGATACACCTTAAGGGTCACCGAAGTTGGTATCTATCGTTCTGGCAGACATCCTGTTCAGTTGAGGCTCCACCGAGGTCGACTCGGTTAACCACTGACTTGTGCGGCTAGCCAAAGAAGTCTGGCTTCCACCGACCAAGGTCGGTGGAGAGCCGATGCAAGAACCAGTGTGAATCGCACTAATCGAGTTTCGCGACAGACCAGTGAGTGAGTTTGTCGGGATGCAAGCACATGTAGACGCCTCTCACGCCATCTTCGACGCGCACTGAAGCGACGTGGACGCATTACTTAGAGAGCTGTCATTTCTTCATGGCGTGCGAAATCGAGCAGATACAAGTCAATTCCGCATCGGGGCTGTTGATGAGGCTACATGGATCATTGGGGTCGGTCGCTTTTTTCAATTGGGCGGTCTCGCGGGGCTTCAGCTCCATGTGTACGAAGTTCAGCATGTACCTAAGGTGTCGAGTCAAGAACTCACGAGTTGCGGGGTCGAATGGACTCGAGCGGTCGGCGGCCAAAGTGCGTCTGACCGTTGGCTTTAGTCCAGTATCGCGAAACTCGGCCCGCAGATTGCGCGTCTGGGCGAACTTGGCTGCGTCCCCATACCGATGTTCGCACTCGTC
Organism: Rania fehmarnensis; assembly: GCF_056494185.1. Taxonomy (NCBI): domain Bacteria; kingdom Pseudomonadati; phylum Planctomycetota; class Planctomycetia; order Pirellulales; family Pirellulaceae; genus Rania; species Rania fehmarnensis. The sequence continues at coordinate 4,212,851 of NZ_CM151398.1, read as the reverse complement.
ACGCACCGCCCGCTGCACGACATGCTCCAAGCCGACGGGCCACGGTAGCAACACATGATGGTACTCGTCGCTTTCAAGCACCGCTACCTGGCCACCTTGGCGCAATACACGGGCGAGCTCTCGCAGGGCTTTAAGAGGGTCATCCAACGTAATGAAGCTCTGAGCGCACCATACAAAATCAAACGAGCCATCGTCAAACGGGAGGTCATAAGCGTTGGCTGTATAAAACTCTACGGCCAGCGTCGTCGAGATAGGCTGCACGGCGTTTCGAGCATTCGTCAAGCACTCTGGGGACAGGTCAGCCGCAATGAGCGCGCCGGACCGCATGTGTCGCGCTAGCAGGCTAGTATAAAATCCATTACCGCACGGCGAGTCGAGAACACGCGCATCCACAGGAAGATCATACGAACGAATGGCCGCTTCCAACTCAGGCCGAAATGCCTGCTGGAAAGCCAACATGACGCCGTCGGATGCTGACGTAGTGCTCATGAATTCGCTCGATCGTGTCGCGGGGTACTCGTGTGATGATTAGCAAAAGAGATTTGCAACTCTTCCCTGACGATACAAGTCTCGCGCCACCATCGACCGTGTTCACAGCTTCAAAACGAGAGTCGCACAATACTTCCGTGATCTTCTTTGGCCAGGGAGTGCGAAACACAGAACACGCCCAAGCAAATGCCGGGGCGCGTTCGTTCAGAATTGAATTTCGCAGACCGTTATGTTCGCTTTCGCGACGAACTAGCGACGCGTTCCCACGCGTCCTTGGTCGCAAACCTCGCTTTGTCCCAAGTTAGCTTGGTCTCGCCTTTTTCTGCTTCCCACTTTCTCCGAAGATCGCTTTCTCTATCTTCAAATCGCGAATTCGCATCGTACGATTCCCACCCAGCACGATATGCAGGCTCGAACTGTTCATAGTCGAGGTCAGTTTGTGCATACGGACGGCTCGCGTAGTTGGTCCGCCAGTAATCAGTTTCAACGGTCGGGTCGATGCCTTCAGCGATTGCCTTGCCGCCCAAGCCACCCGCAATTCCGCCGACAACCGCACCCACTGCTGCTCCCACTGGCCCGCCGACAGCGCCCGCCACTGCCCCTGCTGCTGCTCCACCCGCTGCAGCGCCCAGACCGGTACCCACAGGGTGAGAACCTGGCTCGCCAGTCAACGGGTCTTCATTACGTTCGTCTGCACGATCACGATTAGGTAATGAGTTTGAGTTCTTGGGTTGTGCCATCATCGCGCCTCCGATAGTAAGGATTTCAGTAAACCTGATCTCAGCAGGTCCATACAGATCGAGAGAAGCAAACGTTGTTCCGCAATGCTAATATTCATTGATCGCCAACTGATTATCGGCGGTCTTCCTGCTGTCACAGTTACTCGCTGCGCCGCAGTAACGGCTTGTGCACATAGTCCGTGGGCACTGATAGGATTGGATCACTTAGACAAGCATCAGGCCGACGGCGACCGATCACACGGTTGTACCCGAGGTAGTGGCCACTATCGGCTTCAAGGGTTTCGATTTCCAGACGGTTCTCCGGAGCAATGGTTTGAATCCACTCAAGCCAAAGCCGCCATCCATCGGGCATAGAATCGGCGATCTCCACAGTAACAGCGCCAGTCCGTTCCCAATGGTGACGCCACCAACCCGCAGAGTGCATCGACCACAAAGACGGCTCAGCCTCGAGCCACTTCGTAAGATGGTCGGGAGCTTCGCTTTCGATCTCGTTTACGAAGCCAGCGAGCGCGATGGCAATTGTTCCACCCGGCTTTACGAACCGTGCCAGATAATTCAAATAGTGATCATCGGTGCCAAAGTAAGGAAAAGCGTCGATCGATACGATCGCGTCAAAGAACTCCGATGCGAACGGCAATGTACGCGCATCAGCGTGGATGGGATAGATGTTGCGATCAAAACCTGAATCACGGATACGTTTCAAATTCTGCGTCGGATCAAACCACAAATCTGTAGCCCAAACCGTTACCTCGTATTCCCTCGCCAGAAAGATTGATGACGCCGCGCGTCCGCATCCCAAGTCTAAGATGTTCATTCCGGACTTAAGATCAAGGTCAGATGCCAGCCAATCAACGAGCCAAATAGAATTGGCACCCCCGCTTGCGCTTTCGAGAACCCATTCAGGATTATACTTATTTGACCGCGGCAAATTGGAAGCCATAAAACGCTCAGTCATTGTCTGACTCTCCAGTAACGGCCAACAACCTATTTGTACGTTCTCAAGTCTACAAACCGCGGCCGGGCACTGGGTTGCTCCCGGCCAGAGGGAAACTTCAAAAAAGTGATTTCCCGTTGCGCCCCAAAGGTAACAGGCCATCACTTGTGAATCAAGCATCGCGTCTCCTCGGTCCACCATCCCTTGCACCTTTGTTGTCAGCGCCACGAGTTTGAGGATGCATGGTAAACCCGTGGCGTTTTGCGAATGTTCGACGGGAACCTGCTGGAGTTGTAGCATTTGCATCAACAGCGGTTGGGATGGCCGTTTGTCCATTCGATACAACGCGGAGGGAAAGAAAATCGTTCCAACGCAGCATTCTGGCATTACGCTGCCAAATAACCAAGCATGAACGCATCTGCGCATGCTGTGCTTTGGCTGTACTGACGGTCGTGAAACTAACGAGAGTTTTTGCGAACGCTAGAATGAATGTATGACCCGCCCTATGCATTGGTCCAAACATGTCGGAAAGTTACTTGAGGCAGAGATGGCAGGAGTGAGTATGAGTGATCGCGCGAGACTATCCGACCTGTTTATCGCAACTGCAGTCGTGGCAGCATTTGCGACTGCCCCGACATTTGGATCTGCTCTACCAGGGTTTATTGCGCTCACGCTGACCTTTCTCGCGGTATGGAATCGGCCGCTGATTTTACGCTTCTGGGCGTGCGGAATGATTGGCCTGGGAACGGGGCTCTTTTGGGCTGGCGTCTACGATCTCCAAGGTTTTTTCTTCCAGCGAGCTGAGACTGTCGGCTGGGGAGCTGGGCTTGTGCTTGGGACGATTGCGGCAATCGTGTTGTTCATCGGACCGTTAAAGATCAAAGATGACGAACATGTTTAACGCGAACAACTTGGTCACAACGGATTAATGCACTACCGGTCAACCGCGGCTAACGCCGTCGGCTTACCCACGTAGGTCCGCCTTTCCGAGGCGGACATCGGCGCCTCGGAGAGACGCCGCTACGTGGAACGTCTTCGCGAGGTTCTCTTGACACGGAGCCACGAGCATGGACAATAGTGTCCATCATGTTGGAAACTACAGGTGATATAAATCAACGAATTGCGGGGCAAGTCCGGCGGTTGCGAGCGGCGGCGGGTTTGTCGCTAGATGCTTTGGCTGCGAAAACCGGGGTCAGTCGGTCGATGTTGTCGCTCATAGAACGTGCTCAAAGCAGTCCCACGGCGGTGATTCTCGAAAGACTGGCTGTCGGTCTGAACGTGACGCTGGCGACGTTGTTCGAAGCGGCTGCTGAAACCGAGGTTCCTAGTGAACCCATTCAGCGGCGTGCTTGTCAAGCTCAGTGGCGTGATCCCGAGACGGGATATGTCCGAAGAAATCTGTCGCCACCGCATGTGCCACAGCCGCTGCAACTGGTGGAGATCGAGTTTCCAGCGAAAGCCCGCGTCGTTTTTGAAAGCCAAGGACGCGACGTGGCGATCTATCATCAGTTCGTAATGCTAGAGGGAACCATCGACATCACTTTCGAAAACCAATGTCATCGCCTCAAGGCGGGCGATTGCCTGGCCGTGAAGATGGAGGGGACCAACGTCTTTGAGAATCCGACACGTAAGCCTGCTCGCTATCTAGTGGCCTCAGTGACGGAAGTCACTTCCAGGAGAAAAACGTGATGCATCAGCACCTCATCGAGCGACTTGTGGAACTGACCGACGAGCACATTCAAGGTCTGTGCGCTGTGTTGGCCGATTGCGTAGAGGGCGGGGCTTCGGTCGGCTTCATGTCTCCCTTCACTCAAGACAGAGCCGTAGAATTCTGGAGTCGCGTTGCCCAAGCGGTGGCAGCGGGCAAACGAGCATTACTTATCGCTAGGGACGAACTGGGAATCTGCGGCACGGTGCAACTGATACTCGATCTGCCGGAGAACCAGCCACATCGAGCCGATCTGGCGAAGATGCTAGTCCATCGCCGCGCGCGACGACGAGGTCTGGGAGCCGAACTGATGCGGGCAGCAGAAGCGATGGCTCGAGATTGTGGCAAAACACTGCTCGTACTGGATGCTGTCACCAACGGAGATGCCGCTCGGCTCTACGAACGTCTCGATTGGATCCGCGTGGGTGACATTCCTAACTACGCACTCATGCCCGATGGCTCACCGTGCAGCACAACGTGTTACTACCGTAATTTGAGTGACTTGAAAACTGATGCGCGACTGGACTCAAAAGCATGACTAATACTTCCATTAACTTCCGGGAAAAACTGAGCCAGTTCCAGGATCAATGGTCGCCGAAAGTGATCGCCGAGCTCAATGACTATCAGTTCAAATTAGTCAAAGTCCAGGGCGAGTTTGTCTGGCATGAACATGCGGAAACAGACGAAGCGTTTATCGTGTTGGCGGGCCGATTGAAAATCGAACTCCCGGAGACGACTGTCGAATTGACTGCGGGTGAATTATTCGTGGTGCCACGCGGAATCCAGCACAAGCCATCTGCGGACCAAGAGTGCCATGTGCTGGTGATCGAGCCACGCGGCGTCGTCAACACCGGCGACGTCGGTGGGGACATGACCGCGCCGAACGATGTGTGGCTTTAAAGTTTGATAATCGACCCAATCGCAACCTATCGAGGAAAGATTTTCTATGGGCACGTACGCGGCCACCATCACGTGGCACAGAAACGAAGCGATCTTTACAGACAAGCGTTACAGCCGCGCCCATATTTGGCAGTTCGATGGCGGTTGCATCGTGCCTGCGTCGTCTTCGCCACACATTGTACCGCTTCCGTATTCTGACGCGTCAGCAGTTGATCCTGAAGAAGCATTCGTGGCGAGCTTGTCAAGTTGTCACATGTTGTGCTTCTTGTCCATTGCTGCCAAGCGCGGGCTGGTCGTCAACATCTACCGTGACGATGCACAAGGCGTGATGGAGAAGTGCGCTGATGGTAGACTGTCGATTACCGTGGTCACATTGCGGCCCTGCGTGACCTTCAGCGGTGATCAGATTCCGTCCACACTAGATATTCACGCCATGCATCACGAAGCCCACGAAGAATGCTTCATCGCCAGCTCGGTGAAAACGGATGTTCGTTGTGAACCGGTGCTATAAACTGAATAGGCACATCTTGACAGCAGTATGCCGTCAAGAGGAACGTTGTAACTAGGGTTTCACAGCCAGCGGTGGGCGCGATCTGGCCAGTCTGTCATCGGCGCAACGAGACACGCACGTTAGTGCCGGAGCAGTCCGTTTCAGCTGCCAAGATGTGAAATTTAGAAGAGATTCCGTTGACTTTAAAGTTAGCCCCCAACATTGCCTGTTGAGAGATGAAGAGTCAGAATTTGATACGCGATTTCGCCAGAGTTGTTCCAATCCTCATGTTTTCGATACGTGGACGAAGACTTGATGGCGATTCGATTTCGACCAGGTGGCAAGGTTATGGACGCGTCGCGCATGAAAGATTTGTATACAGCACTTGGACGCACACCCTTTGTTTCACTCTACGGAAGTTCGGCCCGCACTGAAGACCTCGCTGAGTACCTGACTGTCTACCATGTCACCCAAAAGCTGCATCAGCCATTTCGAATCTCTGTATACGACGGCGAGCGCGAAGTGCTCCTTCATGATCCGATGGCTTCTGAGATCACTCGAAGTCGATTCGAAACTATGCGACAGTTCTACGAATCCACTAGCGACAAACAATCGCAAGGCGTCAATCGAAACGTACAACAGCATGCCCGCTCGCAGAGAGCAGAGTCCCTCAAATGCCAATAAAACTACAAGGACTATGTCCTCTTCTTCAGGTATTCGACATGCCGACCTCTCTTAAATTCTACAGGGACATACTCGGTTTCTCCGAAGTAGCCAAGTCCAGCGAGGGTGAGGAAGCTGACTGGGTTTGGTTGAAACATGGGGCTGCCGAATTGATGTTGAACACAGCCTATGAACGCGATTCGCGTCCAGCGAAACTTGAAGCAAGTCGCACTAATGCTCACCATGACACCTGCCTGTATATGGGATGTGAAAATCTCGACGCAGCCTTTGCAAGCCTGATCGAAAGCGGCATAACGGCGGATGCACCCAAGATTGCTCCTTACGGTATGCGACAACTGTATCTGTCAGATCCTGACGGTTATCAAATTTGCTTGCAGTGGCCGGCCGACGCTGTGTCAGGCTAGACACATGGGCACCTAGAGCAATCAATCCCCTGCACTGTCAAAGTCCCATCAACGGATCGAACGGAATCGCACCATGGCGTTTCGCTGCAACTTCTCCGGTGAGCTTTGGAAGTATGGTGGCCACGTAGGTCCGCCTCTCCGAGGCGGACAACGGCGTCTCGGAGAGACTACTCACGCGAGTTTCTCTGCCGATCGGTAATCATAGCGTCGCTCCCAATTGGCTGTGATTTATCACGTAGGTGGCGCCTCTCCGAGGCGGACAACGGCGTCTCGGAGAGACTACTCACGCGAGTTTCTCTGCCGATCGGTAATCATAGCGTCGCTCCCAATTGGCTGTGATTTATCACGTAGGTGGCGCCTCTCCGAAGCGGACAACGGCGTCTCGGAGAGACTACTCACGCGAGTTTCTCTGCCGATCGGTAATCATAGCGTCGCTCCCAATTGGCTGTGATTTATCACGTAGGTGGCGCCTCTCCGAAGCGGACAACGGCGTCTCGGAGAGACGCCGCTACGTGAGACCGATCTAGCGTGCCGATGCTAATATCATTCGGCATTCCATTTGCTAGATCTAGCACTCTTCACCGACAAGTGGCAAAGGTTTTGTGCGCATGCTTGTCAATTTATTCCCTTTACACCTGTGAGAGTTTGATATGAAGATGGTACGAAAAGGCTCGGTAGTTTGGCAGGGCGGAATCAAAGAGGGTAAAGGGGCTATATCCACCGAAAGTGGCGCATTGAAATCGTACCCGTACGGATTCGCCAGCCGGTTCGAGGGACAACAAGGTAGTAATCCAGAAGAGTTAATAGGAGCGGCCCATGCCAGCTGTTTCACGATGGCGCTGGCTCTCATACTCAGCGAAGCCAAGCTAACCGCTGAGAAAATGGAAACAGAGGCAACGGTGACCCTGGAGAAGGTCGAGCAAGGGTACTCGATTACTTCCATTCACTTGGCGCTCGTTGCAAAAATCCCAGATGTGAACCAGTCCAAATTTGAAGAACTCGCGGACAAGGCGAAAACTGGTTGCCCAGTATCCAAACTGTTCAACACCAACATCACCCTCGACGCCAAGCTTGAAAGTTAGATTGTCCGCGAATGCATGTCCTGACATACTCTCCATCTTTTCGAAGTGTCACATTTAAGGCGTTGTCCGAGTCAACGCAGCCTCCGCTGCCTGATCCAGGTTCCCTTGGGGCCGAGAAGTGAACTTCATCGACCCAGCAGGCGTGTGCTGGCATGTGATGCAGCAGTGAAGTGGTATCCGACTTTCGATGTCAATAGAGAACCTACGACACGGTGATATTTATCTTTCGACAAGAGGAAGAGGATCGATGACGCGCTACTTCTATTGGACTGAGAGCCACTCGGCGAGGTTTTTGACTGTCTTGGAAGACTCAATGGAAATGAAGTTCATAGAAGCCAAGCTTGGGCAACTTGGTGTCAGGCACTTATCGCGGGACATGTCGGCCTCAGAAATTGCTGAGAATATTGAACAAGCATTGGAGTTTGGTTTCCGCGAAGTAAGTGAAGTCGAGTTTTCCAAAGAGCAGGCCAGGATCAGGATGGAACTTGAGAAGTTGACTACCGAGCCCAAAGTTCCCGAGGCAACAATCGCTACCTGGCAAGATCTAAAAAGTGAGTTCAAAGAATATTTGTCTAACGATCCTGAAGAGTATCTGCCTCAGACATTGCAGTCGTTCTGTGTCTATGAAGAACCCTGTCGACTGAATTGTGATTTAAAGATCTCGTTCGACTCAGAAGGCCCGACTACTCAAACGGCGGGACGCAATTTGATTTTTAAGCGAGGCTTGACGATCGACGGTAACTTCGATGCTGGTGGCTTTACGACAGAGTTGCCACAGTTGGTGATCGTCAACGGCAACCTGCAGGTCAAGAACCTTATTCTGACAGGTTGGGTGGAGGTCATTGTAACTGGCGATGTAAAAGTCGATGGCGTCCTGTTTGGCTATGATGGCGAAGCAGGTGGCCGGCTAAAGGTTCAAGGCAACCTGACTGCGAAGCAAGTGTTGGGCGGGATGATGTACAACATCGAGATCGCCGGGCAAACAGAAGGAGCGGTGTATTGGACGGATGATGACGAAGCGACCGTGCCTAAAGCCACAACAGTTCCTTGCACTCTTTCAGGAGCAGTAGTTGAGTTTCAAAAGCACACGCCTCTGGTCAAAGAGGCATACGACGTCGACAGCAATTGGGCCACTGGTGAAGAGGTCCAGACGCATGACTTTACACCTTCGCAGGTGGTTGAACTTATCCGCGAAGGCAAACGAGTATTCTCCTAAGCGGTAGCGGAATGCGTCAAGCATTTCGGGGTTGCAGGTACGAAAGCCTTGACGCCTTCCGCTACAAAGATCGAGAGAGCCTCATAGCATCCAGTAGAAGCCCAGTTGCAACCAGGCTCGTTCCGCCATTTCCAAAAGCAACTCACGTAGGCGAGTCTCTCCGAGACTCGCAGTCTTGAATTCAATCAGCGTCTCGGAGAGACGCTGCTACGTGAGACGCTACCACGTAGGCCAGCCTCTCCGAGACAGGCAAATCGGCGTCTCGGAGAGACGCCGCTACGTGGGAGTCCCTTCGACAATCAGTCCCCGGTAGATTGCGCCACGGTGTCGGTGGGCGGCCGCTTCCTGGTAAACAGGGCTGTCGTACCATTGGCGAGCGGCTGCGGCACTTGGGAATTCTGCAATCACTACTCCTTCAACGTCTGGCCCCTCAAGCGTCATGTGTGGACCGTAAGCCGAGAGCACCTTGATCGGAACTCCTTCCAGCGTGGCTGCAACCTTGGCCCAATACGCTTCGAGCTCAGCGCGATCGAGCGTTTGCTCACGAATGAATAACATGTAGGCAGGCATCGAAATTCTCCAGATAGAAGTTAAGTTTGAATGTTTGTCAGAGGCCACCGGTTGCATGGATGATTTCTCCAGTCAACCATTCGGAATCCTCTGAGGCTAGAAAGGCGACAACTCGCGCGATATCCAGTGGCGTGCCCATGCGTCCCAAGGGAGTCATACTGACAAGTTGCTTCTCGATATCGCTGCCCACGCCGTATAACCCAGCTTCCTTTGTGCCTTCGCTGAGCGTGGCCCCTGGATTTACGGAGTTGACTCGAATTCCTCGCGAGGCCAGTTCCTTGGCCAGCACACCTGTGATGGCGTCCAGGCCACTCTTGCTGGCTGCGTAAATCGAGAATCCAGCTGGCAAAGATCGAGAGGCAGCCGAGCCAATATTGATAATGCTGCCGCCACTGGAACTGAAGTGCTTGAGCGACTCGCGGATCGTCAACAGAGGGCCGAGCAGATTGATGTTCATCTCGCGATGAAACTCCGCTTCGGTAACCTCTGCAATGGGCATAGCTTGATACACGCCAGCGTTGTTGACCAAGATATCAATCGAACCGAACGCGCTGGCCGCCTGATTGAACATCCGCATCACGTCCTCAGCGTTGGCCACGTCGGCTTGTACGGCAATGGCCCGACCGCCGCTGCCATTGATCGAACGCGTGACCGCCTCTGCCCCGTTTTTGTCAGACGCGTAATTCACCACCACGGATGCCCCAGCTGAGGCGAGCTCTAGAGCGATACCTGCCCCAATCCCCTTGGATGCACCCGTCACTAAGGCGGTTTTTGCTTGCAGTTTGAACATGGTTTGTCCTCCTACCACTTTTGACACCATCGAAGGAGGACTGTGACAAACCTGTCGCATTTTTTTCAGTTCAAGTGCAATGTATCGCGGATGTTACGTTGCGATAGCATTTTTCGCAGCCAAAGAACCTGGTCTTTCGGCTCTAAGAACGGATGATCGCGAAAGAGCGCCGCATACTGCTGATCCAAGACATCGTCAATGTGAGCAGAGGTGTCAGCGGCTACACTCCGAATTTTACTGGCATGTGAAGACGAAAACTTCAAGTTGTGTGGATCGACATGGCCTGCCTCAATAAAACCTTTGGTCTTCTTGGGGCAGCGACACGGGTTGTTGGCGTTAACGAGACCACATTGGTTGTTCATGAACTGGTACAGGTCGCGGCGTGAGCGAGACAGTGACTGACGGAAGTTGTCAGGCGATATCTCGAGGATCTCGCTACCGACTGAGTCGCTAACACCGAATATTTCTGCCAAGACAAATACGAGCCGTTGTTTCCGATCAAGACACAGCAGCATGCCCATCGTGCAAGAGAGCTTGGCTTCCTCAACCAACAGCGGCACTTCGACCGGTACCGACTTCGGATCGGGCAGGTCAAGGTCAGGCGTGCCGTTGATCGCGTCAGCGTAGCTGGAGAAAGTCTGATTCTCCGCTTCACCGCCCCGACGCTTCATGTTCAGCACATGATTCGCGGTGATTCGATAGAGCCAAGTGCGGAACTTGCTTTGCCCATTGAATGTACTGAGCCGCGTAATGACCTTGATCAAAACTTCTTGGGTGACTTCTTCAGCATCCTGTGGATGAAACACCATACGCAAGGCGATATTGAAGATCCAGGCTTGATGACGAAGTACCAGTTTCTCGATAGCAGATTGGCTACCCTGCAGTGACTGTTCGATCAACTCGTTGTCGGTGGATTCATCGACTGATTCGGCGAACGGATTGTGCATGGCTTATTCTTCCTTCAGCAACAACGGGACTTCATCGGCGAACGGCTCACGTAGGTCAGTCTCTCCGAGACTGACATTCGGCGTCTCAGAGAGACGCCGCTACGTGAATAATCTATAAAGGCCCAATCCCAAACCTTGTCGGCGTTTTCTGACTGGCAGAAGGGGCGAGAATTTGCGTTAGCAGAATTAGTGAGCAAGCTATCGCACACGCTTCTTAGAAAGCTATTCGGGAGCCAAAAAAACGAAAGGTTCAGCTGCTTTGAAGCCGTCGGTTTGGTCTCCGCCAATCACGGATTTTCCATGGAGATCCAATTTACGAACTCCCGTACCCTCTGCGAAATCAACGCGCTTCAAGTCGACCCACACGATACTGGGACTCGCAGTGTCCTCGAAGTAGTAAACACGATTTTTCTGATCGGCGACGGTTCGCCAAATGGTGGACGATATATTGGGTTGGTTGGGCGTGCTGATTCCTCGCGGAACGCTGACGTTGCGCATGACACGGAATACTGCGGCCACCGCTTCTTTGGAGTCAGCCGATTGCTGAGCGGCGTTGACATAGAAACTCGCGCGGGCAAATCGGTCCGCTGCGCGATTGGTTCCGGGCAGCATTACGGTTCCGCCAATCTGTTTCCAATACTCATTGAGAGCCAATTGTTGGTCGTATTGCGGTGAATTGGTCATCACCTGGAACTGCCGGCCATGGTGAATCACCAATTTCCCGCGGATGTACTCGAAAATGGCTGAGTCGCCTGACGGATCAGAAATCGATAAGTGGATCTTGCCTTCAACTCCATTGGGCGCCACCACGCTTACCGGACGGAAAGATTCATTGCGAAGTGCTTTAACTGCCTCATCGACCGTTTCGAAACTATCGAGCACATACTGAGTCCAGGCCGAAATCGACATCAACGGCCGGTTGTCACCCTGAGGACTGGGATACTCGCTCTCGACGAGAAACAAAAGGTTGGCAACAAGCCCCTTCTCATTCATCCCATCGGCTGTTCCTGCCTGGTAGACCGATGCAATGACGCTGCCGTATTTGCTCGTCCACTTAAAACCTCTCTCGCCCATACCACCGTCCCGCTTCAGGCCTCGCGGAAAGATCCACAAGTCCGTGTGCATATCTTCCTGCCAGTCCATGGTGCGTCCGGTAACGGTCTGTCCCATCTGACCAAAATAGACAGCGCGACTACAAGCATCCGCCATGTTGATAGGAAGCGCCGCAATGCAAATGCAAAGCCCGGCAACGGCTTGTCGTAGACTCGTCTTCATACAGATGTCTCCACGTTCGTAAGCAAACCAACCATTATCTTACAGGCTGCACCTTTGGAGTGCGGTGCCCGAGGCACCGCTTTGATGTAAGCGTTGACTGAATCGCAGCCTGTACGCACGTTGGGTAATGGCGGCCACTGGTGCGAGCAGGCTGCGGTGCAGTTTGGTTAGTACATCAAAGCTGTGGCTGCGCCACAGCACGCCAGACTCTTCCAACGTAGGACGGGTCTCCAGGCCCGTCCACTATCTTTTTTTTAGATTGCTCAATGTTGGTCGCGTGAACATCGGGATGCGGACGGGCCTGGAGACCCAGGGGCTTTACGGGCATATATTTTAAGTAAGAGCGAGTAGCTTTGCCGTTGAATGGTGGCTGGAGGCCACGTTTCTAAACCGAAATGGGTAATCGATATTAGCATGCCTGGTGTGTAGTCTTAAAGCCCTGGGTCTCCAGGCCCGTCCGCCATATTTTTTAGATTAATCAATGTTGGTCGCGTGAACATCGGGATGCGGACGGGCCTGGAGACCCGTCCTACGAAACCCAAGGACTTTTTTCTTTCGCCAGGGACGTAAGACCTTAGCTTGAGGTGACGTCTATACTCTTGTCTGGCAGGATACACGGAACCTACCCGGGCGCGACGTGACGGTCTAAGAAGTTTAGCGACGCAACTTTAGCCGAAGATAGTGGAGATGAATTGATCATGAATCGGACAACGATTAATTGTATGTGTCTGTTGGGGGCCCTGTTGGCCGGTTCGGCTTGGGCAGCAGAGCCGATGACGCCGCGGGTCGGAGATAAAGCGCCCGATTTCACACTGCCCTCGCTGGCTGGGGCCGATGTGACCTTGTCTAAGTTAGTTGAGCGCGGACCTGTAGTAGTAGTGGTCCTGCGTGGCTATCCCGGGTATCAGTGTCCTCTATGCACCAAACAGGTCGGGAGCTTGATCTCGGCTGCCAAAGAATTCGAAAAACACGAGACTCGTGTGGTTTTGGTCTATCCCGGCGAAGGCCAGCAGCTCAATGAGCGAGCCTCGGAATTTCTGAAGGGAGTTCAATTGCCTGATCAGTTTACTCTCGTGCTCGATAAAGACTACGTGTTCACCAAGTCCTACGGGCTGCGTTGGGATGCGGCTGCCGAAACTGCTTATCCTGCAACCTTTGTCATTGACAAATCACAAAAAGTCCATTGGTCTGTGATTAGTAAATCGCACGGTGGCCGCGCAGAGACGAAACGCATACTCGATGAACTACCTTAGTCCAAGTTGCTTGAGCAATCTCTGACCCGCCTTTAATGTCTGTCGTTTGGGGGTGAGGGTGCTGGGGACTTTGCCAAAGGCAGTGATCAGCATATCTTCGGAAACTTCCGGAGCGTCCCAGTCCAAATTGATAAACAAGCGTTTGCAGATTACGAACGTTCCCCAGCGTTTTGCTCGTTGGTTATTGTCCGCCTCCCATTGATCAAATGTTGCCGAGGCTCGATTCTTAACGCGTTTTGGCAGTTTTTGATGGCTCTTGGCCATTGGAAAGGCCTGGTTGCGTGGGACCATACAATTTTTCGGTAGCCGGAGACGCTGTTGGCGATACCATGCAGCACCTTCAGCGTGCGTCCCGTGAACCAGAATAACACGCAAGACGACTGCCAGCCGCTGGTGTTTGTAACCCATGCCATAACATCCCTTCTTCAGCATGTAGGCAACTAAATCGCCTTTCTTGAGTCGCCGCACCAAAGCGCGATTTCGTCCGCGGCCCAGACAGCTGATGGCGGGATACTCATGCTCAAAGTCGGGTTCACGGCGGATCGAGCCATCAACGAAGGGTGGCAGCGAGTACTTAATGGCCGCATGACGCCCAGCTTTGGTGGTCACCAGCGGAGCGTAGGTGTTGAGGTAAAACGAACTCATGGTCGTAAAGCCGCAAGGTGCCAGCTAGGTTAGCTTTTCAAGCTTGCCCTTGCGTTTGACAATGTTCTTGTAGTCCCACTGAATCGCAATCGATTTTCTCAACCAACGACCAAGGGCGGCCTCGTCGATCTCTGAGAGCCCATTGTAGAAGATCGAAGCATCTTTGAACTTGGGGCCAACCACATTTAGCTCGGGTTCTTCAAAGTCTGCTCCGCTCCAAAACATCAAGCGTATGCCTGGCTTTTGTCGACTGTAGCCTACTATTGGATTGCCATCTAGAAACCAGACGGGGTGCGCATGCCAAATCTTGCTGGTCGCTCCAGACAAGTCGCGGTCGATCAAAGCGGCCAGTTTTAGACAAATGTCCCTATCAGATGGACCGAGTTGCTCGTTAAACGCGGCAATTGATTGTTCCAAAGCTGGCGCTCCCTTGGTATAGAAACGTGGCGCTGATTAACTACTTCTTCTCTACAAGTCGAACTGCCAGCTTAGATACGAGCTGTGGTATCAAGTTGATGGCGTCCTCTTCATAGGGTTCAAACAGTTCGTCACCGCCTTTGGCGAGTTCTAGAAACAACGTGAGGCGGGCTATGTTTCGAGCCAGGTTCTGACATTCCCACTTTTGAGTCTCCGTGCTCATCGGCGTCGCCAGAACTTGTTTGGCCTGGTCAACCTGCTCCAACAGATATCCGGGGTTATCGCGGGCGAAGCCGGGCTGAGTGAGGATGGCACTGAGCGAAGTTTGAATTTGTGACTTCCATTGGCCATTGCCCAAATGAACGAGCAACCCATGGTGTAAGGAAGCGGGTGACCAAATGTGGAAGTTGAATCGTCCTCTGGGCAATTCGGGAGGGGATGGTATGGCGACGATAACGGTCTCGGCGATGCGCAACGCATCGTGGCGACGTTCCAAGGCCCACAAAAATACTGTCAGATCGCTCATCTCCCACAGCGATTCAGCTTTAGTATAGGACCATCGCTTGCAGAGTGAGGTTTTGAACTTTTTCACGTATGGTACCGACTCGACATCCGGTAGTGCCTCGGCCGGCGGAAGGACTGCAGGTTTAGTCTTAGCCATTGTCATTCTCCAAAGCATGGCCAACGAATTGGGCGATGGCAGTGATGATGAGCGTAGCAGTTCTAGAATTCAAGAGGATTTCTCTACATTTGTCGCAGAGCAGCCATGCTGTAGCTGTTGAATGTGCTTTTCATATTGGAGTAGGATAGCAACGGCAACTGCAAATGTTTGCTGGGTATGCCGGATGAACTATTTTTAGCGGATCAACCATGGCCATCGGTGGTCTAGCAATTCTGATTTTTGTATTTGTGGCCGGTGTGTCGATCGGAATGGCACTCACCGCCATCGTGATGTCCGCTCGTCAGTCGACTACGATTGCATCTGACGAGCCGCCACAGATCACTAATTCGTCGAACCCGTATGAGCCCTCGAGCATTGCGCCGCGAAAAATTCGCACGCAAGCCGGCTGCGGATTTGTGGGCATCCTCCTGCTCATTCTCGGCGGATTGATGATGATGGCCCTAATAGCGATCTTGACGTGGAGAGTCAGCAGTGTAGCGCCGGCTCCACCTCCTCCGCCACAAAGAGCCGTGAATCCCTAGATTGTTGGCCTCATCTCAGCTCGCGCTCTCGCACTCCTACTCGAAGTCGTTGCGCGTGGGAGTAGGAGTCAGCGCGCGGCTGACAAAGTGGGGCCGCGTCGAGACAATCCGACAAAGCAGCGGCTGTCCATGTAAACTGGTTCAACTAAGCCGTAGGCGTTAGCCGGCGTTGGCCTCGGTTATTGAACGTTCACGGCCGTTGGACGCAGCAACCGGGGCTAACGCCCTCGGCCTAGACAATCGTGAATGATTGGGTACCAACTGACTGGCCGTTGATCTGAATGGTTAGATGGTGCTGGCCAGGGTAGAGTTGATAAGTCGTTGCCTGCGCGTGCAGCTTGTGGTTCTTGCGCACGATCCGAGTCTCGCCCTTTTTCAGTTCAAGCTTGGCAGCCTTGAAGATCTTGATCGACCGTTTGCCGCCGGCCTTTACAAAGTCGATGGCGTAGTCGACCACCAAGGACTCATCGCGCAAGGCCGTGATCTCCACCGTGAACTCGAGCGTGTCGCCAGCAGTCAGTCTGGGTTGGGCCACCGTGATAGCGCCAATGGTTAACTTAGGAGCTGGATTGAATCCGAGTAAACGCAACGAGTCTGAGTGACCACGTTTAATCAGCGTGCGCAGGGAATGACGCGTCATCCACTGTAACTCTGCGGAATCTTGCTTGGCTTGCTGATGCCATTTCTGAAGCGTTTGGATGACTAACTCCGGACTGGACTTGGCGATATCGTTCAAATGGTTGGCCACGCTGCGGGTCACGTAGCGCGTTGGATCGCCGTGGAGTTTATCGAGTAACTTGAGCGTCGCCTCGGCAGGCAGATTGATTCTTCCTGACCAAGGTAGCAGCGGACGCGTTGACTCGCTAACCAACCGCCTGACGTGGTAGTTGGGATCGCTGGTCCAACGCGCCAGCTCGCGCAGCGTTTCCTTGGGGAACTGCCGGAGAAAAGCGCGTAGTGCATCTTCCATCGAGAACCGCTTCGTGATTTCCTTGAGCGTGCAAAGAGCAAGCTCCAAATGCTCGCGGTGCAATCCGTTGCGGACCACAAACTCACCCAGCGGAGCGAAAATGAAGTCGCCAAAATCGTCATCGCTTTTGGTTTCGTCTAAGGGTGGTGGCAGACTGCCGACAATCAGCGCAGCTGCGTCTGGAAAATGAGTCGGGACATGAGCCGCGAGGACCTCGGCGATCAGGACAATTCGCTGCTTCAGCTCTAACTCGGGCAGTTTCTTCATAACGCTGGCCACGAACTTACGCTCAGCAAAGTCCGGGTGATGCGCGACCAAAAGAGTCGCCAGGTATTCGACTTTTGGGCGATTAAATAGGTGATCTTTTAGGCTGAAACCGGTCATATGCTTTTCGTTCGTGCCTCAGTGCTATTGGTCGTTTCAAACTGTCGTGATCATGGCTACTCCCACCGATTGAAGTCGACCTGTTTGCGATTGCGACATGCGTAGCTTGGTTGATTTTGCGACAAGCTTCAAGTAGCGACTTGGCTGGTCCTGATCTCAGCTGCCTGCAGACTGGGTGGTCAGCCTGTTGACGGCTGAGAAACCGGAGCTCCCCAATGCAAAAATCCGCTCAGTGACAAAATTAGCAGCTTGACACAACAGTACTACTGTACTATAACTGTGTACTCTGCTTCATTTGGAACGGATCGAAGGGGCGCTCCCATGTACATTCGAATCGAACGAGGGTCATCTTCGCCGATCTCACGGCAGATAGCCGAGCAGATACGGGCGCAGTGCCTGGCCGGGGTGTTGAAGGCGGGGCGTTGCCTACCCTCTGTACGGCAACTTGCCAGCGAACTAGGTGTCAACGTCAACACCATCGTCCGCGTTTACGAACGACTAGCTGCGGAGGGCCTGGTAGAAATGCGGCATGGAGAAGGCACATTTGTATTGCCGCCCGCACGAGCTTCCATAGTCGACTCTGAGCTTAAAGAACAAAGGGAACAATTTCGACGTGAGTTCGAAGCCGTTGTCCGGCGTGGGTTGTTGCTTGGTCTCTCCACCAGTGATTTGCGTGCCATGTTGACGGTCGCGGCCAATGAAGCCAAATCGATGATTCTCGAACAAACTCAAGCGGAGAAGTAACCATGAGTAACATGGCCATTGAAATTAGCCGGGTTTGCAAGTCATTCGGTCGGGAACAAGTGTTACAAGATGTTTCGCTGAGCATACCTGCCGGTCAAACGCTGGCCTTACTGGGGCGCAATGGCGCGGGCAAGTCGACGACGATCAAAATACTGTTGGGGTTATTGCCGGCCGATTCTGGTTCAGTCCGTCTAGATGGCCTGGATCCTGTCGAGAGTTCGACCAAAGTGCTAAGTCGAATTGGGTACCTGGCCGAAGACCAAACGATGTATGCCTGGATGACGCCCATTGAACTGTTTAAGTTCTTGGCCCCGTTTTATCCGAGTTGGGACACGAAATTAGCTCTCAGCTATCTTGAGCGCTTCGAAATTCCTGGGCATGCCAAAATCGGCAGGTTATCGAAGGGACAGTCCGTTAAGCTGGGGCTAGGGCTCGCCCTGGCTCATCGTCCAGCCATAGTTATCCTCGATGATCCAGCCATGGGCTTGGACCCGATCGCACGTAAGGAGTTCAACCGTGATCTAGTTGAGCATTTGCAGGTGTCCGGCGCCACAGTGCTTTATAGCTCACATCTGCTCGATGAAGTCGAAGCGGTGGCGGATGCGGTGGCCATCCTGGATGGTGGCAAGATTGTGCGTACTGGCTTGACCGAATCGATACGCGACGAAGTCAAGCAATTTATGCTGTCGTCGGATTGCGACCTGACCGAATTGAAGCCGGCGGGTTTGCTTGACGTGCGCCGCTTTGACGATCGTTGGGCAATCATCACGGATAATGCGGGACAAACCATCCGTCAGTTGTCCGCCAGGGCCATCGATTTTGATGTAATTGATTTGCGCCTGGATGAGATATTCGAGGCGTTTGTTATTGGCAGGGTACAAGGGTGGCCTAGTCAGCCAACCCGCGATGCAATTTCTGTGTAAGGAATCGTAACCATCAGTGCTAAGCACGTGGACACGCCCTAATCCCGAATTGGACGTGTGCACGTGCTTAGGGTTAGTGGCAGGGGGAGCATGTCGATGAATAGTCTAATCTGGAAACAATGGCATGAGTCCAAAGTGCACTTTTGGATTTTCAATGCTTGGATAGTCTTGGCCGCTGGTTACGCGATTGCGTATGAAGTGGGGCATCACTATCGCGCGGCCATTGGCAGCTTTAGCTCGGGAGCCATGCTGTACACGTTGATTGCTGCAATTATTCTGGCAACCCGTGCATCGCAAGGAGAGCAAGCCGCAGGTACATTGCCGTACACTCAGTCGCTGCCTATCTCGATACGCCGCGTGGCAACCGTACGCATCCTGGGCGCGATAATCACGCTTTCAACTCCGGTAGTGGTAGGCGCCTTGATAATGGCCGGTGCCTTGTCATCGGGGCTGATCGAACAAGCCGCACCGCGGACGGCGTTCATCGATTACATACAGATGCCGCAGAGACCCACTGGCTCCTTGCCCACTTCACTGGAACAGCTTGCGAGTGTGACGGGTGTATTGATTCTTGGCGGGGTTGAGATGCTGCTCGTCGTTAGTGTGATTGGTTGTTGGTTGCGCAATCAGGCTCAAGTAGGCTTTTTGGGAGCGGTAACTGCGTTGGCATCTTTGTTGACTGCGGAACTGCTCTGGTACAATCCGGCGCGCTCGACAATCGGACAAATGCTCTATGGTGCGATCCATCCCCGGTCTTTGATCATTTTTTGGGGATACGGGGATAGAACTGGCTCGTACGCTGATCATGAACTGGCCGAGCTTCGCTGGCTGGCCATGGGACTGGCGATTCCGTTATTAGCGATTATCGCTGGATGTTTTGTACTTGTTTATGGACGAGCAAACTCAGCGCCAGTCACGAACAAATGGACTCGTGCCCGATTAGCAATCCCATCGCTCTTGGGGTACGTCGCGGTGCCCTTACCGACACGTTGGCTGGCGCTTGTATGGCTTGAACTGCGGCAATCGCTGCCGCTGGCGTTCTTTGGATTGTTGTTCGCGGTACTTTCCACCATTGCTGTTCAGATCAGTCAGCCACACCCTGGCAGCGATTTTGCAACTGCCCTGCGGAGCAACGTACCGCATTCCGTGGTCTTTGTAGGCATGTTGTGGGTCGTGGTGGTTGGTTCGAGTCTTTACTCAGCGGATTTGAGCTCGAGCCTGGGTAGCTTTAGACGATCGCTACCCATTTCACATGCGACCTGGTTTTGGAACAAGTATCTGATTGGTTTGGCTGCTGTTTTGCTCGTGTTGCATGGACCAACCATCATGGTGGCGTGGAGTGCGCCACGGCAGGATATGACCAGTGGCATGAGCTATGCCTACATCGCATGCTTTCCAATTCTCCACGCGTTCATGTACTCTTTAGCAGTTCTGGGAACCTGTTGGTTCAGACAACCGCTTAGCGGCAGTGTCTTCGCGATCCTAAGCTATGTCGTCGCCACCATTGCGCTGACCTCGTTTCCCGCCAGCCTTTCTCTGGAGCCGGTAAATGTGTATAACGATCTGCTCTCTGACGAGCGCGCTGGCCGGGTAGATTTCACACGGCATGGATATCCACTTGTCTATGGTGTGCTAACCGCATCGACTATTGTCTGCTGCACGCTGGCGGGGCGCCTATCGAAGCCGTTTCGCACTAAGCACGTCGACACATCTCGAGATCTGAAAATGCCGTTAATTCCGACCGACTAAAACGGTCAGTGAGTAGTCAGTCCGAACTTCAGCCAACATCTGGGCCGTCGATGGTGCCAAACACGGATCGCACTTGGGATCTACCAAAGAAACCTTGGGTCATGCGCATGACCTGGTCTGAGTTGTTATTTGCACATTGGTCAGTTGCGCCAGAAAATTTGGCCCCGCTGATTCCTGAAGGACTTCAACTCGATACTCGTGATGGCAGAGCGTGGATCGGCGTGGTGCCATTCTTGATGTCGGATGTTGCCCCCAGATGTTGTCCAGCGATCCCAGGGTTGAGTCGTTTTCTGGAACTGAACGTTCGTACGTATGTGAGTTACGAAGGCAAACCGGGTGTCTGGTTCTTTTCCCTCGATGCTGCCAATCGAATCGCAGTCCGCGTAGCGCGGGCTACATTCAACCTGCCGTACATGGACGCGGCGATGTCGCTGCACCAGCCAGGCGATACGATTGCATATCGAAGCAGGCGAACTCACCGTGGAGAGCCTGCGGCCGAGTATGATGCCAGCTACCAGGCGACCGGCGATGTTTTTCGTGCTCAACCAGGCTCGCTTGAACATTGGTTGACCGCCCGATATTGCTTGTACAGTGCGGATCGCCAGGGCCACTTGTTCCGAGGCGAGATCGACCACCCGCCGTGGACTCTTTCAAAGGCCAGTTGTACACAGCGTCGCAATACGATGTGTGAGCCTTTGGGTATTGAACTAGTTGGCCAACCGCATCTTCTGTTTGCCCAGCCGATTCAGGTCCGCGCATGGATGGCAACCCACGTAGCCGAGTCTCTCCGAGACTCGCCTTCTCTACCATAATTATGCCTACACTCTGGGCGTTACGCTAGTCAGCGTCTCGGAGAGACGCTGCTACGTGTTCCACGTAGTCGAGTCTCTCCGAGACTCGCACACGAAATGCTTGACGCATTCCGCTACGAGTAGCGCTACGTTTATGCGATCAGCGACTGATAGAAATTGCGGGTAAATTGCTGATAGCTGTCATTGTTGAATGGATCTTCGACGGGTGGCTCGTTGTAGTCGATCAAGGGTGGAATAGTATCAATGTCGATCGGCTGCCAGGAGAATTCATTGTTGACATTGGGATCGGGCGTTTGAGTAGGATCGCTGGGACGCGGCCCTTGATCATCGCTCAACACATCGACGCGCAAATTGAATGGAGTCGGTGCAGATGCGCCGCTGCCGGCTCGCACACGCTGGGTGGCGCGCAAGAAGTAGGAACCGGCGCTCAGCCATACGTATTGCGTCTGCGTTGATCTGGGTTTAACCGCCAGAACCAATTCGATGTCGCCGGTTCGCGCGTTGTAGATGGTCAACTGCACTCCTGCGGTGGCTGTCAGGCTGGCGATGCCTAGGTCGAAACGCATCAGCTGCGTTTTGAGGACGTTCAGCTGAGACACATGTTCGGTGGTGGCACTGACCGTTGAGCTATAGAGAGTGGTTAGTTGATCGACTGGGTCAGTAGCGAAGTCGATCGTAACTGCATAGTTGCCAGCTGCCACAGCCGAACCGGAGGCGGAGCGTACAAAGAGCACATAGTTGCGAAGGGCACCTGGTGCGTTCATCACTAGAGTCATGCCG
Source organism: Rania fehmarnensis (assembly GCF_056494185.1). Taxonomy (NCBI): domain Bacteria; kingdom Pseudomonadati; phylum Planctomycetota; class Planctomycetia; order Pirellulales; family Pirellulaceae; genus Rania; species Rania fehmarnensis. Next base: position 4,190,742 of record NZ_CM151398.1, on the reverse strand, counting down.
CCGTCGGCTTTGCGAGTGGCTCGTGCTCCCATGCGATCTCCGACACTATTCAACACGTAGGCTTCGATATCCGGATTATCCAACCCTAGCGTATCGATTGAAATCGTCATCGTTGGACTGGCAAACTGTGGAGTTTGAAAACTCCATACGTCGCGATCCGTACGCTCGGAAAGAGCCGATGTCACTTCATAGCGAGACCTGGCCAGGTAACCGGCGGGAGTTGGTAACGGGCGAGCTGTGGCTAGCGTGTCGTTTGCGCCGCGTTCGGTATCCAACAGACCGGCTTGCGCAAACAGCTGATCTACTGAGATGAAGTCGACAACTGGGTCGCTATCGATCGCATCGGCATCGTGCGGAGGTGGAATAATGCTCGGCTGTAGCGAAGGATCACGATAGTCTAGTTCCAAGCGGTAGTCGCCAATCGCAAAGACGTCGCTGGTGTTGCGCAGGACGCGTACATACAGCAAGGGATGATCTCGCAGCGAGCCAATCTCCAGCTGCAAGTTATTCTCAAAAATACTGTCGGCTTTAGCGTCTGAGATCACATTGCCGTGACGATCGAGAACCTCCAAGCGGGCTTTGAGCAGGCTGATGCCAGCAGCCATTAATCGTACGGTTACTTTCTCCTGGTTGCGCAGTGGAGTAAAGCGATAAACGTCCACATCCGCTTGAGTATTCAAACTGCCTGATACGGACAAAGGCACATTGATGTTGTAGCCAAGAGGTGTCGCAATGGGAGTTGCAGAGACCAAAGCATTGTTGGACCTTGGTTCGTAGATATCGCGGCGTACTCCTCCGTACAACTGCCGGATAGCTGCGATATCTGAAGTGGTTAATCGGCCACGCGGTACAGAGTAGGTTCCGTTCATCACCGTGCCGGGGGTCGTCGTATCGGCCAGTCCCAGCGCATTGCCGGCTTCATGCAACAAGACTGAAAAGAGTTCGACCGCGGGTCCATCTTCGTTGGGTGGTGGCACAGTTATGCCGCTGCTGGAGTTCCAATCGCCGAGAAAGTAATTGACATCGGTGTTCAAGAGCACATCGCCACTCCACGTGCCGCTAAGCGGGTCGAAGGGAGCAGCGTTGGCGAGTGTGGCACCTTGAGGGAATGCACCGACTCGAATTTCGCCGAAGCGCGGATCAGCATTGGTCAAACCCACAGTACCGAAATCGTCGCCGCGATCGGGAACCAAACCCACGTTGATGTTGGACATAGTCGACCAGGTTTGAAAGGCGCGCAAGACTTCGTATTGCCACTGCAATCGGTCGGTGACTTGATCAAACCGCTCGCGAATCGAGTTCGGAAAGGCTCCGATGGATGCACTATCTGTGGGAAAGCTGACGGACAGACTGCGCGCGTCGGGCCAGGGCACGCCAAAGGTCGCCATCAAATCGCGTCGTTCTAGCGATTCAATTTGGAGAGTGCAACGGCGAGTTCTAGGTTTGCGTTTCATCGGGCGGTCTCCAATGTTGAGGGTGAATTGCGGGATATGTTGGGTTACCAATACTATTTCTGCTCGAGAAGTCGCGCCAGTTCGATCAGTTCTTCGAACTTGGGATCCTCGCGCAGCGGATCAAGATCTTTGTCACTGGCCAAGATGTCGTGTCCGTACCCTTGTTGCAGAGCGCGCATCAAAAATCGCAAAGCCTCGACGCGCAAGACTGGTTTGAAGTTAGTCAGTTGCGCATAAGCACAACCAACTTGATACACAGTGGCCGGTAGAGGCTTGGAGAAGTGTTGCTGGATGTAAGCGATATCGGCCTGAGCCAACTCTAGCCGACCGGCTCGCGCATGCAAGACGCAACGACCGGCTCGGGCCTCTTGATGATCAGGCTGAAGCTTGACCACCTGGTCCAGCGCTTCAAGTGAAGCAGTCTCGTCATGGAGGTATTCCGATTGCACGAAGGCGATGTTCTGCCAGGCACTAACGGAAGTAGGATCAATGCGCAGGGCGTGCTGGAGGTCTTCGAGCGCTGGCTGCGGTTCACGAGCAGCTCGGGCCAATGCACGCGATATCCAGTCGGCTGCGGAGATTGGCGTTCGCTCCATGGCTGAGCGCATAGCTGATTGAGCTTGCTGAGCGTTGCCCGCTTTCCGATGAATTCGCGATTTAATGAACCACAAGCGTGTCGACTCTTCAGCGTAACTTAGGGCTCGATCGATATCCGCCAAGGCCTCATCCAGCTTATTGAGTCGTTCGTGAATCAACGCACGCTGAACGTAGACACTAGCTGTATCGGGGCGAATCGCGATGGCGCGATCGCAATCCTCTTTGGCCTTCTGCCAATCGTTGGCGGCCATGGAGGCTTGTGCTCGCTGAAGATAGGCGGTTTGACAATTGGGGGCATGCTGAATGGCCAATGTAAAGGCCAGCTGCGCGCTTTCCGCTTCGCTCAACTGCAACTGCGCCGCTCCTGTGGTCAACCAGAACAACAGACGTTGTTGCTGGGTCGTTTCGACATACTTCAACCAGTTGAGCGCCTCTTGAGGTTTGCCGGCAGACAAAGCGACGCGTGCCAACAGAATGAACTCAGTTGGACGGTAAGCAACTTCAGTGGTAGAGAAAGAACTCGGAGCTTCGACCAGGCTCAATTCAGGCAGTGAGGCTTTGTTCAAAAAGTTCAATAAACGACTGGATTGAGCATACTCTGGGTATCGCTGGCCGGCCTGGAGAAGTTGATCCAGCAGAGCCGTGGCCTGCTGGTCACCCACGCGGCGTTCATTCAGAAGTAGCGCGGCCGTTATGCAGCTGTCGAACTCCGCTTGACGAGTTTGTTGTAATTCTGCGTTTGTCAGATACTTAGCGGCGTTTGTCGATGTTTCGAGCGTTGACTGCGTTAAGTGGATTAACGCTGATGGTAACTGCGTCGTTGGGCCTTGGTCCAAAATCGCAGGCACGATCTGCTCCAACGCCTGCAGATGGCTATTCATCGCGCTCAGGGCGCTGAAGCGCTCAGCCCGATTCCAGGCGGCCAAGGCCACGGAGGCAATGGCCACACACATGGCGACGGCCAGAATTGACACACTGGTTAAGGAGAAAGCGCGTGGATAGCGACGAGTAAGTTTGGCGAAGCGCGAAGATAAGGACTCGCGAGCATACACCAGCGGTCGGTGATTCAATTGAGCGTCGAGGTCTTCGTGCAGCTGCTGGGCTGTGGAATACCGTTGTTCAGGTTCAAAGGCCAGGCACTTGGCCAGGATAGCGCGATAGCCTGGAGCGATGGCCAGCTTGTCCAGCTGAGGGCGCCGCGATTTGCGGACGTCGATAGCGCTCTGCAGATCGCATTCGGCTGTAGTCAGCGCAACCGGATAAGCCAACTCGCCGCTTAACGTTTCAACCAGCACCAATCCCAACGCATAAACGTCAGCCGTAAACGAGATGGTCACTTCGCGTCCCATCAACGAGGCCAATTGCTCAGGTGCCATATAAGGTAAGGTGCCGCCCACGTAACGCAGTTGGTCGGCATCGGTCTGACGCGAAAGGTTGAAATCGATCAAAGCTGGTTCGCCATCGTTGCGGATCAAGATATTCGCAGGTTTGATATCTCCGTGAACGATGCGCCGCGCATGGGCATGTGCTAAAGCAGCCGAAAGTCGATGGGCGAGCCACAAGGACAACTGAGCATTATTGAATTGACTAAGCTTGTCCAGCAAACTGCGCGCGGGTGTGCTGTTGCGCGGTGGCGACGGCGGAACGCTGGAGCCGTCGGTAGTTCCAGCTTCGGTCGATGAATCGGAAGTTACTGTCTCGCTGCGCAGCTCAGCTTGTCGATTGTCGACCGTGTCGATCAAGCTGCGACCATCGCGCTGAACGCTGCTGCTGGTTCGACTTGGCTGGCCGGATGGGGCATCGACTGGGTGACTGGTCGATTGGTTCTTGGCTGCTGCCAACCAATCTGCCAGGGTGGCCGCGCCCGAGTACGGCATGCATAGGACGCTATAGGGACCGATGCGGTGCATGGAATACAGCGGCACAACACCAGTATGTTGCAGTTGAGCCAGGTGATGAGCTTCGCCAAGCGTGCGCCGCGTGACTTTAATCGCTACGTATCTGGAACTGAGCGAAGTCTGGGTAGCCAAGAATACGCGACTGAACGTACCGCTACCCAGTTCGCAGATGATGGTAAAGTCACCGAAGGTCGAACCTACTTCGGGCTCGATCACTGACTGCGAAGTCGCGCTGATCTCGGGCTGGTCCTTCAGGTCTTGGTACCAGGCTTCGCCGGTGACTTCGGGCATCCAAGACCAGCGAGATTGAAAGCATGTCAGGCCCCGAGAACGCCGTGCTCGAAAATCTTCGAACGCGATTTCCATCGCGGCCCGACTGTGTTTTCGCAAGACGGGGAATTGACGGAAGTACTGGCTCAGGTCAACCGGTTCATCGGCTTGATAACGACGGTCAATGTCAGCTCGCACGATTTCGCTCAGCGCGACCGCTTCGTTTTCGAAGCCGGATTCTTGTGCAATTTGCTGCAAGGCTGCGCCGGTGGGATCCCAACGCTGCTCGAACTGATCGAGCCATTGATTGATGAGCGTATCGTTGGGCGCTGCCGCCGTGCCTGTTGAGCCAGGCAAGCGGAACAGAGAATCATGAGGATTACTCATCGACCTCTCCCATCTCCAGTTCGGTGGCCAGTCTCTGTCGAGCATGTTGCAAGAGCCGCTCGATCGTACGCCGTGACTTGCTGAGCCGCTGGGCGATCTCTTCAACACTAAAGCCTTGAACCCGCAGCAGTACTACCTCGCGTTCGCTGGGCTCGAGACATTCGATGGCTTCAGCGATCGCGACTTCGATCTCGCGCATACTCGGGCGATCCGAGGCACTGGAATCGGCCTCTTCTATCAAACTCTCCGTTCGACGTGCATCGCGCATCCCGGCGGCGTGTCGCCTGCCGCTGCTGCGGACCTTGTTGACGGCGATGACGGCCATCAGATGCCAGAGCGAGCCACCGTCCGGAGCGTCGTATCCACCGGCACTCATTCCCCGAAATATGCTCTTGAAGACGCTTTGCACAATATCCTCAGGGTCGGTTCGCAGTTGCAGATATTCGGCCATCTGTCCACGGACCAGGCCGAAGACGCGAGCGGCATATCGCTCGTAGAGCTGGCGGGCGGCACCTTCGTCGCCAGAACGAATCTGAATCACTAAACTTTTATCACTTCCCGACATGTCATCCGCTCCAACCACTGAGAAGCTTTGGCGTGCTTCTCTGTTATAGTAGACCGTCTAGGCCCTTATGGGTGATTCGAATCAACCAAGAAGTGCTAAGATGGCGATCGGAAGGTTTTCCGATCGCCACCCGCCAACAAAATCCTCGGTCAATTCGCCCTCGAGCGCGAATGACGGGATCGTTGCTCTACCGCGTAATGTTCTCAAATCCCTTGATTTCTTTCTTACTGCCGCCAGTGATGCCCAAGTCGCTGAGGCTATCCCGGCCATCGCCGCCTTCGAAGACAGCATCGCTACCGGCCGCGACGGCTTGACCACTGACGCGATCATTGCCCACGTCGACATTAACGTTGATGTTTTTGTCGGCGATCATGTTGACCAGGCTGACCACATCGGTGCCTGGGCCAGTGAAGATGCCGATGTCTTCATCGGCCATAAAATCCGTGACGGTAATAACATCGTCGCCTAGATCTGCGGAGATATCCAAGCCTCGAGCCATCGCGCCTTCGATCGTCACTCGATCATTGCCGGCTTTGGTTTCAATCGAAATGCCGTCCAGCACAATAGTTTCGCTGACGGTCACAACGTCGTTGGTCAAGTCGGAGATGATGGTCAGATTCTTGCCACCTTGCAGACCGACAACTTCCGCGGTCAAGCTGCCGATACCGCCGTCGATATATGTGTCTTGACCGACGGTGGCATCGATGACGCGGACTACATCTGTGCCGGCTTCGCCTTCGATCGCCAAGTTGGCACCCACCGTAATCGGGCCAGAAGTTGTGACTCGATCGTTGCCTGCGCCCAGGTTGATGAAGAAGTCGTTGTTGATATCCAGTCCCCGCATGGTCACAACATCGTTACCGCCTTCCAACCGCAGATCAACAGCGTTCAGAGCGACTCGACGCAGCGTCACCGAGGCTCGACCATTGACCGTCGTGGCGGTGCCCGCGGTGACGAAGATGTCTCCGACGGCAGTCTGTACAAGGGAAATCGTGTCCGCCGTGCTGCTGCCGCGAATCTTCAGTAGCGAACCTTCCAGCGTGACTTGAACATTGCCCGCCCACGCGGAAGCGGCGAGGGCTGTGCATCCCAGAGCGAATCCGGAGCCTTGCAGCAGTAGACGAGTGACTTGTTTAACGAATCGACGCATGACTGGAACCCTCACAAAAATGGTGTGTTTCACAAGCCTCAGTGGTTGAGGTACACCAGGTAAAGGTCGCCGGGCTTTCGCCGCCCGCCAAAAATTTTTTGATCCCAATCCAAGATTCACCATCCGCCTGGAATTCGAGGTGATATGTTTTTGCCAGTCTCAAAATTCGCTTCGGGAACTGAGTTTATGTTGATGCCGCAATTGGTTGTTGGAATCGCTGGTGGCTCGGGATCGGGAAAGAGCACCGCGGTCGAGCGGTTGCTGGCGGGGCCGCATGGGGCTTCGATTTCGCTCATGCCACATGATGCCTACTACTACAGCTTTGACCGTTTGCCGCAGACTGCCGACGGTCAGCGGAATTGGGATCATCCCGAGGCGTTGGAAACTGCGCTCTACGTGCAGCACGTTGAGCAGTTGCTCAGCGGCCAGTCGGTCGATCGCCCCGTTTATGATTTCGCGGGTCATTGTCGTTCGTCACAGACGGTGCGAGTCGAGCCGCGGCCGATCTTGATTTTGGAAGGCATTCTGCTGTTGGCGATCCCCGAGATTCGCAACCTGATCGACTTGAAGGTGTTCATCGAAACGCCGTCGGATCTTCGCCTGCTGCGTCGCACGGTGCGTGACTTGGAAGAGCGTGGCCGCGATCCCCGCTCGATCGCTCTGCAGTATGAAACCACCGTGCGGCCGATGCACGAGTTGTACGTCGAACCCAGTCGATATTATGCCGACGTCTGGATCCCGTGGATGAAAGAAAACACCGTCGCCTTGGAGTTGATTGAAGCGCGGCTTTGCAGTGCGGTGCCCGCGGCACCGCTTTGATGTAAGCGTTGACTGCTTTGGAGTGCGGTGCCCGAGGCACCGCTTTGATGTAGGCGTTGACTTTTCCGCAGCCTGCATGACCAACGGTTCTAGCAGGCTGCGGCGCAGTTAGATTAGGACATCAAAGCTGCGGCTCTGGCCACAGCACCCCAAAAGGGCCACAGCACTCAAAAGGTGGGACAACGCGGCCGAGTACGCGACTAAAACACGGATTGCGGCAGTTTGTCCGACCGCCGCATTTAGGATCTCAGCAATAAGCGATTACGGGAAACAAAGCAAGCGTAAACACCTAAATTAATTTGCAGAAATTATTGACTTCTATTAACGCAACGTGCTATCATGCCGCGGCAATCCATGCAGTGGTAAGGTGGGCGCATCTTCCCTAGGTGGAAGGTAGTTCCATTCCTTGCTTACGTTTTATTCATGAGCTGTTGTCTAGTGGGCGGCTCTGGAGTCTTTTCTTCAAAAGGGTTGGATCGTGAAAGTTCGACGTAGTGGTTTTACCTTGGTCGAGTTGCTGGTGGTCATTGCGATCATCGGTATTCTGGTTGGTCTATTGCTTCCAGCGGTTCAAGCCGCCCGCGAAGCTGCCCGGCGCATGTCGTGCACCAACAATGAAAAGCAGTTGGCGCTGGCTGTGCACATGCACCATGACACTTTCAAGAAGTTTCCTTATGGGATCCTTCGCAATGACGGTCTGTTTCCGCACCCAGACTTGGGTAAAGCAGGTACACCACCTCCCCAAAATCGTCGCTATCCATTGATGTTCCAGTTGTTGCCCTTTATTGAGCAAACGGCTCTGTACAACTGGTATGACCAATTCGATTTCAATCGCAATCGTCGCGACAAAGACAATCCGACTAGCGACTGGGTTGGCAATTGGTTTCTTAAGCAGACCGTGCCGACCATGGTATGCCCATCGAACCCAGGCAGTTTGTGGAACGAGTCGGCCGATGGTTCGTCTACCGGGTTTTACTTCCGTGGCCATTACTACGGCTGTGCAGGTACACGCTCGTACCCACGCGTTGACACTTCCAATTCGCGGCCATGCCTTTACAACCCGTTTGCGCCTGCGGTGACAGCCACTTTCGTAGCGGGCGGCCAAAAGGCAGACGGTTTGTTCACTCGTTGCATTCGCTACGGTATGTCCGATGCAATCGACGGTACTAGCAACACGATCATGTTGGGCGAGCGTCGCTTTGAAGACCGAGTGTTCGATTCCAGCCCTATCATCGACGACCGGATTCGCGACTGGGGTTGGTTGTGGTTTGGTGGTGAAGGCGATGCTAATCTTGGTACGAGCGTGCCGATCAACTTCGTACTGCCAGCCAACTTTGATACCCTCGGCGGCGGCGTCCAGCAACTGCTGTTCGAAGACCGCATCAATTCGTTCGGCAGCATGCACCCAGGCGGAGCCAACTTCGCTCTGGCCGACGGTTCGGTGACCTTCATCTCGCAATCGGTCTCGCCCATTGTCTTCCGCTCGCTCGGAACCCGTGCTGGTGGTGAAGTTAACGGCGAATATTAATCGTTCGGATGAAGGCCGGATTCACTCTTGCAAAGTGAATTCGAAACCAGGTTTGTTCACACTTCGCTGAGCCCGTTATGGGCTCGGCGAATCTTTTTTAGTGCCTGGCGTGGCCTTATCGAGCGACGACGGGCGTCAATGCGGCATTCACTTACGCGTATCTGGATTATTGGATCACTAAATTGCGCAGAGTAAAAGCATTTGTTGGGCTGATGTTGACAATGATCGCCTTCGCTGGCTGCGGTGGCGGTCCAAAGATCGCCCCCGTTGAAGGCACTGTCACTCTTGACGGCAAGCCGTTAGACAAAATCATGGTTGAATTTTGGCCGATCGGAGAAGGGCCACGCTCCTTTGCCGAAACGGATGCCCAAGGACACTACGCCTTGAAAACAGACGACGGCAAGCACGCGGGTGCGGTTCTCGGCAATCACAAGGTAACTCTGAAAGACGCAGCGGTTTTAGGTGAGAAGTTTATGGGGCGAAAGGCAGAGACCATGGACATTACCGAAGGTCGCAAGCCGCGCATCGCGGGCATCTACAACAATACCGACAAGACTCCGTTTAGTCACAAAGTTGAATCGAGCAACAACAAGTTCGATTTCCAAGTCAAAGCGAAGTAGCTGCCTTGCTTGTCAATTGAGGGGTCAGTCCTGGCCGTGAATTGGTGTTTCCGTTCACGGCTGGGTTGTCCCTTCTATTGCTCTATTGATTTTCATCGCTAAATTGCACAAAGTCGGTGTGCAGCGCGACCCCCTGGCGGTCGTCCATCGTTATCTAGAGGCCACGGCAGAGCTTAGTCATCGCTACCGCCATGTTCTCGGTTAGAAGGTTGGCAACGATGGTCTGAGTCGACCCATTGGTCCGCGTTTGTCAGGTTGCATCGCTGTTCACTGTCTGCAAATACGGTTTCAGTTCACAAAAATCAAGCATCTGCTATGTCTAATTTTGCTACTACGCCTACGACTGCCAAGCCAGCTGGATCGATTCCCACTTCGGCCTCAACTCGCCTGGCATCGCTTGACCAGTTTCGTGGATACACGGTCATCGGCATGCTGCTGGTCAATTACTTCGGTGGTTACTTGGTCTGCCCGCAGATCTGGAAGCATACACATGATTACTGCAGCTACGCCGATACGATCATGCCGCAGTTCTTGTTTGCGGTGGGTTTTTCGTTGCGACTGACCATTGGTCGCAAGCTGCAAGCGCAGGGCCTGAGCGCGGCGCTCGACTGGCGCATCTTGCGTCGCTTGTTGGGATTGGTTTTAGTATCGATCGTTGTGTACAACGTGTCCGCGCGAGCGCCGAACTGGGAAGCGCTGAAAGAACTCGGAGCTTGGGGCGCCCTGTATGAACCGTTGAAACGCTCGTGGTTTCAAACACTGATGCATATTGCGGTGACCTCGCTGTGGCTGCTGCCAGTGATCGCTCTTGGAGCGCGAGCCCGAATGCTGTGGATGTTGGGCTCGGCCCTGGCTCATGTGCTGCTTTCGTATTGGTTCAATTTCGAGTGGTGCAACACCAATCCAAATGCCGTCGATGGTGGTCCCCTGGGCTTTCTGACGTGGTGCGTTCCAGCCATCGTCGGCACTCTGGCCTGCGATATGTTTGTCGACGGGATCGCCAAGACGGGCAATTGGCAAGCGGCCATGGGCAAAGCGTTTCTAGGCGGCACGGCGCTTATGGCAGTTGCGTGGCTCATGTCATGCGGTACTCGGCTGTACGATGTCCCGCCCAACCAGGTCAGTTTGGATTATGAAGACGAGATAAAGCAACTGGAAACTCAGATTACCGAACTCAAGAAAGCCGAACAGCGCGATCAAGCGATAGATCCTAAATTGGATGAACTGAACAAACAGTTAAACGCGCTTAAAACCCAAAAGCTTGCCGCCCACCCAGTTTGGCCCAGCCAACAGCAGTTAGCTGCCAAGCGGGCCATGAGTGAAGGTTGGCAGAGCTACCTGGCTGAACCGCCATTTGTTAAACCGCCCGACCAGACGCAACGCAAATGGAATTACTGGATGATGAGCCAGAGAGCCGGTACGCTTTCCTATCCCACCTTCGCGGCCGGCTTGGCACTGGTGCTCTTTGCGCTGTTCTACCTGTTTTGCGATAGGCTAGGATGGCAGTTGTCAGTCTTCCGCACCTTCGGAACCAACGCGCTCCTTGCGTATATCCTGCACAGCATGGTCGGCGAAGCCGTCCAACCATTTTTTCCCAAGGATTCACCCTACTGGTATGCCTATACCGGATTAGCATTGTTCTACCTGATCAATTGGCTGTTTTTACGCAGTCTGGAAAAGCAAGGGATCTTTGTCCGCGTGTGACTGTGGCATAGGCTTGCGTGTGGCATAGGCTTCCAGCCTGTGAACATGTGGCATAGGCTTCTAGCCTGTGAACATGTGGCATAGGCTTCCAGCCTGTGTTAACTGGTTTTTGTAATCTAAAAGCACGTTTGACTGGTTGGGAAAAGATACTCCATGGGACTGGGATTTAAGGTCTTAGTACACAGGCTGGAAGCCTATACCACATTGGGCCCACATGATTGAGCGAGTATGAACGCAAACTTGAATCCGCCGGTCGCAGCGCAGAAATCAATCCGCATGGTCTCGTTGGACCAGTTTCGCGGTTATAGCGTGGCGGCCATGTTCATTGTGAACTTCATCGGTGGCTTGGCTGTTACTCATCAAGTACTGAAGCACAACAACACGCACTTCAGTTATGCCGATTCGATTATGCCCAGCTTCTTGATGATCTGCGGTTTGACATACCGCATGAGTTATCTGAAGCGGATCACGCAAATTGGTGTGGGCGCCGCTAACAAGTCGATCATCCGTCGCAGCCTGGCCCTTATTTGGCTGTCGCTGATGCTGACCGCGTTTAATGCGAACTTCGGGTCATGGGACAAGATGACAGGTGCGGCAGTATTGAATTGGTTTGCCGAACTGATCAAAGCCAATATGTGGGAAGTGTTAGCAATAATCGGCGCGGTTCAGATCTTGACCCTGCCGATCATCGGCAAGAGTTTTCGAGTGCGCTTGTGGACGGTCATCGGTCTGGGGATGCTGCACATCTTTTTCTCGTGGTCATTCAATGCTGATTTTGTATACGGCCGGCCCAATTGGCTGAATGCCTACTTTGGAGCCGGATCCAAACGTGCATGGGATGGTGGGCTGTTTGGATTGATGTCCTGGGCCGAGATCATGCTGATCGGCTCGCTAGCCTACGATGTGTTGCAACGAAGCTCGCTCATGTCGGCTGCGCGCACGTTGGCCCTGGCTGGACTTGGATTGATGATCGGCGGATATGGCATGTCGTGTCTGACACGTTTGTACGATGTCAGCTACGCAGCCCAGCATGGACAAGTCGAACGTTTAATGGACGACAGCGGATTCGCCAAGTCGCCAGTGCTACCCGATCTGTCTCAAATTCAAGAACGTCCTTGGCACGAGTTGCTGGCCGAACCGCCCTTTGTTCCACCGCCACCAGCTACCGAGCGAGCCATCAACTATTGGCGAATGGACAAACGCTTCGTCACCCAGTCCTTCGTGCTTTTCAGCAGTGGCTTTGCGGTAGCGCTGTTGGGTCTGTTTGTACTGGCCTGTGATGTACAGGGCAGAAGTCTGGGGCTGTTTCGCACCTTTGGGCAGAATCCGTTAGCTGCTTACATTATCCATCACTTGGTGGCCGTCGCCTTCTTGTCAGTGGTCCCCAAAGATTCACCGCTGCTACTGGTGCTGTTGGGTTTAGTGATGTACTTCGGCACCACCTACTTTTTCGTCCGCTTTCTAGAACAGCGGCAGTTGTTTTTACGGCTCTAAGCCGAAGGCGTTAGCCTCGGTTGCAACTAAGCCGATGGCGTTAGCCTCGGTTGTTGAACATTCAGCATAGTTGATGCCGAGGCGTCGCCCGTATTTGATCGACGCAGGCGGAGCCTGCAACGCAATCGGTTACCAGGCAGCGCCTGGTAACCAGGTACATTCAGAGCGGGTGCGGAGCGGCTGGGGACAGCCGCTCTACTGCTAGCGGTCGAGGTTCATGACTTTGGTCCAGGCGGCTACGAAGTCGTGGACGAACTTGGTTTGTCCGTCTGAGCTGCCGTAGACTTCCGCGATGGCTCGCAGTTGCGAGTTAGAGCCGAAGACCAAATCGACGCGCGTGCCAGTCCATTTCACTTCGCCAGTTTTGCGGTCTTTACCTTCGAATACTTGTTCGTCAGTGTCGGCCTTTTGCCACTGGGTGTTCAAGTCCAACAAGTTGACGAAGTAATCGTTGGTCAGTGCCAGTGGCCGTTTGGTGAACACGCCATATTTGGTGTGGCCATGATTGGCACCCAGAACTCGCAAACCACCGACCAAGACCGTCATCTCAGGTGCAGACAGCTTGAGCAAGTGCGCGCGATCGACCAGCAGCGCTTCGGGCGAGTTCGATATGCCTTCGCTCAGGTAGTTGCGGAAGCCATCGGCTTTGGGCTCCATCACGGCGAACGATTCGACATCGGTCATCTCTGGCGTTGCATCGGTGCGGCCTGGCGTAAACGGTACCTGAACGGCCACTCCAGCGGCTTTGGCAGCAGCTTCAACACCAGCACAACCGCCCAGGACGATCAAGTCGGCCATAGAAATCTTCTTTCCACCGCTTTGAACGCTGGGGCTGCGATTGAATTCTTGCTGAAGCTTCTCATAAGCCTTCAACACCTTGGCCAACTCGGCTGGTTGGTTGACAGCCCAATCCTTCTGCGGTGCCAGGCGAATACGAGCACCGTTGGCTCCACCACGGTTGTCGGTACCACGGAAAGTAGCCGCTGAAGCCCAGGCGGTGCTTACCAGTTCGGGCACCGTCAAACCACTGGCCAGAATTCGGGCTTTCAAGTTGGCGACATCTTGAGCACTAGCCAACGCATGGTCGAGCTTAGGTACAGGATCTTGCCAAATTTGAGCTGGTGGAACTAATGGTCCCAAGCAGCGTGAAACCGGTCCCATGTCGCGATGTGTGAGCTTGTACCAGGCTTTGGCAAAGGCGGCCTCGAACTCCTTGGGGTTCTCGTGGAAACGCTTGGAGATCTTGGCATACTCGGGATCCATCTTCAGCGCCAGGTCGGTGGTGAACATCATGGGCGCGTGCGATTTGGATTTATCATGAGCATCGGGGACGGTCCCCTTGGCTGAATCTTCCTTAGGTGTCCATTGCCATGCGCCCGCTGGGCTCTTGATCTGTTCCCATTCAAAACCGAACAGATTGTCAAAGTAGCCATTGGACCATTGGGTAGGTGTGGAGGTCCATGCGCCTTCCAGTCCGCTGGTAATCGTATCGCCCGCGTTACCTTTGCCGAAGGTGTTCTTCCAACCCAGGCCTTGTTCTTCGATGCCGGCGCCTTCTGGTTCGCGACCAACGTTGTTTTGCGGACTGGCTGCACCGTGAGCCTTGCCGAATGTATGACCACCAGCGATCAAGGCAACCGTCTCTTCATCATTCATCGCCATGCGTGCGAAGGTTTCGCGAATGTCTTTCGCGGCAGCTAGTGGATCTGGTTTTCCATTGGGACCTTCGGGATTAACATAGATCAAACCCATTTGCACGGCAGCCAAGGGATTTTCGAGCTGTCGCTCACCGCTGTAACGCTTGTCCCCCAGCCATTCTGTTTCAGGGCCCCAGTAAATATCTTCCTGTGGTTCCCAGACATCTTCGCGGCCACCAGCGAATCCGAATGTCTTGAAGCCCATCGACTCCAAAGCGACATTGCCGGTCAGTACCATCAAGTCGGCCCAAGATAATTTGTTGCCATACTTTTGTTTGATCGGCCACAACAGGCGGCGGGCCTTGTCGAGATTGGCGTTATCAGGCCAGCTGTTTAGAGGTGCGAAACGTTGCGTGCCGTAACGCGCACCACCACGACCATCCGACACGCGATAAGTACCAGCGCTGTGCCAGGCCATACGAATGAACAAAGGACCATAGTGACCGTAATCGGCTGGCCACCAGTCCTGCGAACTAGTCATTAACTGGGCGATGTCTTTTTTGACCGCGCTTAAGTCGAGTTTCTTGAATTCGTCGGCATACTTGAAGTTTGGACCCATCGGATTGCCCATCGGTGAATTCTGATGCAGAATTCGCAAGTTCAATTGATTGGGCCACCAATCCATCGTGGAGTAGTTGGTCGAGCCCTTCATTTCAGCGGCAGGCTCAGGGGTGGCCGTGGGCGTGTTGACGGCAGTCAGAGTTTGCACAGCGCCGGTAATAGGACAGCGAGTGCCTGGTGGCAAGCCAGCGCCATGCGGCGATACTTTCGCAGGTTGCTCAGGCTCTTGAGCCATGGCCAGGTTACTGGTCGAAGTGGGACATCCCAGCGCCAGCGCTATGAGCCACGCGACCTTTCGACGACTTGAAGTTCTACTCATCGTTCCTTCTCCTTGCATGGGGTAACAAAAAACCGAACAACCGAACAAATTAGCCCGGGCGGATTTTAAGTACCGCAAGTATCGCATCTAGCTAGACATGCGTCCAATGCATTATTTGCATAACTTTGATGCGTAGAACGCATAGCTCGTAGAGCGGCTGTCCCCAGCCGCTCAGCACCTGCTAACCAAATTCTCTACCGACCATTGGTCTCCCGGTTGGGCGAAGGCTCCTGCTGAGCCGAACACTGCCTGAAAGAACGGTTGGGCAGACAGATGAGAAAATGTAGAGCAGCTGTCCCCGGCCGCTCAGCACCCTCTAACCAAATTCACTACCGACCAATGAAAAGAACATTGGAACAATGCCGAAGGTAGCCGACTTGCCGGGTGCTTAGCGGCTGGGGACAGCCGCTCTACACCCCCCGGGTTCCTCCTCCCTGAAACGCCGAGCGACTTCTACAACGTGAGTTAACCGTTAATCCACTCGACGACCTTTTGAGTTGTGAGAGCTTTGCCTTGTGGCGCTTGCAGGTTGTGGTCGACATCTTCGAGAGTGACGAACCGCCCGCTGCCTGCTTGCCGTTTGTTGGCAATATCAGCGATCCATTGATGCTGATCGGCCGAGGTGACTATATCCGCGTCGCCCCATAATGCTAACACCCTGCCATCAAATGAGTCCCAAGCAGCTGGGATATTCGACTTACCAAGCTGCTGAAAGAATTTGTAGTGGATGCCGGAGAAGTATTCGCCATCGACCCAATTTTGATCGACCCATTCGGTTAAGTCTGCTTGTCGGTTGGCGATTTCGTCAGGTGACAGACCTTCGTAAATCAAGTAGTGCCAACCGGCGGACTGTTGCACCACGATCTGCTCAATCTGTCCCGGCCCCACGCCAGCCAACCGCAACTGTCGGCGAGTAGTGGACTGCAGATACTCTTGCCAATTTAGTGAGAGACATCCGAAAACCGCGATTCCAGCTACAGGCACCTGGTTGGCAACTAGTGGAGCTTGTAATCCGCCGGCACTGAAGCCCAGCAGATAAACTTCGTCGCTATTAATGCGCGGAGATAGTTTGAGTGCTTGCGCGG
Source organism: Rania fehmarnensis (assembly GCF_056494185.1). Lineage (NCBI taxonomy): Bacteria > Pseudomonadati > Planctomycetota > Planctomycetia > Pirellulales > Pirellulaceae > Rania > Rania fehmarnensis. The sequence continues at coordinate 4,174,594 of NZ_CM151398.1, read as the reverse complement.
CGGCGATGTAACCGGCTACCACGGACTGGAAGTCAGCATCACGGGCGGGGCCCCCTTGGCTGTCGCCACATCCGGGCCGATCAACTCGCATGACGGCCAAGCCTGCATCGGTTAATGCGTGGGCGATTTGTTTCATTCCGAGCGGATCGGCCGTTGGATGTTCGACAAACCCCAGTCCCAGACCTGCCAACAGCAGCACCGCTTTATGTTTGTCAGCACCTTTAGGTATGGTCAAGACCGTACGTAGCTTGCCAACTTTTGTGTTGACGAATGAATATTCGATGTCAAATTTGGACGAGGTTTCTTGCGGCAACGGTTGCAGTTGAGCATTGATTGTTCGCTCACCCTCAGCACGTTGCAACTTGATAGGTAGTTCGCCGCCGGCTCGCAGTTGACCGATTTGTTCGACAAAGTTCGGGATGTCGTCCAATTCGGATTCGCCTAACTTGAGCAGTACATCACCTGCTTGGAGCCCCGCCGTACTGGCCACTGAATCTGGCAAGACCGACACGACCTCAACTCCGCGCGTATTCTTCAGCTTCAAGCGTGTCTGAGCTTCGTCGCTAACCGGCTTTACTTGAACACCCAGCGAAATGCGCCGCGGCAACGCGTCTTGCGCCTGCACTGGCAAAAGATGAGTTGCCACGGCTAAGAGCACAAAACAGCCAACGTGAGTAGTACTTCGCATCATCGACTCGATTACTCGGGGTGTCAGTGGGAGATTAGAATCTGTGTACGCCCATATGGTTGCCGAAGTTTACCGAGTGTTGCTGACAAATTGGAATTGGTACGCGATGAGACTAAACAGATCACTAGCTTGCGTGTGGCTCGCGGTTAGCATTTTCGTTTCGACAGTTCAGTCCACCGAGCCTACGCAGTTGATTTCGGTAGCTGATTATCCTTCCGTTCAAGCAGCCCTGGATGCCAATCCTGGCAAGGTTGTTTACGTTCCCTCCGGCGAGTATCTGATCGCAGATAAGGTTCGGATCACGAGCGATAACTCTGGACTGGTTGGACCCGGTACGATCATTCAGCAGAACTCCGGCGCACCTATAATTGAAATCGAGGGTGTGGCCGGCGCTGAATTGCGTGACCTGACGTTAACCAGGCTCGAGGGTCAGCAAGAGACGACATGCGAAGCGGTACTGGCGATTAAAGCTCGCGAACTCGTACTGCAGGGACTAAAGGTCAAAGAGAATCGCACACGTTCCGCCGCGATTTCCGTGCGCAACAGCAGCGGAGCGCGCATATGCGAGTGTAATATTCGTGACTACATGCGCGTCTCGATCGATGATCGGACCGCCGATGCCAATTGGGGATACGCGTTCAATTGCACCGATGGAACCGGGATCAGCGTCGTGAGTTCCCAAGGTACTCTCATCGCCAATAACCAGATTGTCGAAACCACCTTTCGGGCGACACCTGAGATCAAGGAGAAATACAAGCTGGGGCAATGGGTCAAGCAGAATCCGACCAAAGGCAAGCTAATGGCTCAGCAGGTATGGGATGCAGCCTACTCTGATAACTGGCAACAAGGGTCGGCCATTGTGGTGACCGCGCCGGAAGAAAGCGATTTGACGCGTATACTCGGCAACCACATCGACAGTGCAGCCCAAGGGATTGACTTGCACTGCGATCATGCAATTGTCACTGGCAACCTGGTGGTCAATTCGTTCATCGGCATGAAAGCCATGCATGGCTCGCGCAACGTACTGATCGCGAACAATCAATTCGTTAGAAACTCGCTGTGGGCGATTGGACTGATGCCAGGCGTGGCATCGCACTCTGGCAATACCGATGGCGGCTCGATCATTTCGGCAAACATCATTTCCGATTTCGGTGAAGGCGACGCCGCTTGGATGTGGGGAACCGATCGAGCTCCGCTGCGATTTGATCATGGGCAAGAACCCACCGATCCGCCCCTGACCGATGTTCTGATCCAAGGCAATCTGATCAGCAGCCGAGGCGCCCCCAAGTATCGCTTTGCGGTAATCATCGAAGGCGAACCGAATGCTCCGCGCGGCCTGCGATTTGCCAACAATATCTTTCCAGCTGGTACCGAGTCGATCAGCAATAGCCCAGCGTTTAAATCAGATAATTGACCATCACAATACAAACGGACATAGGAGCCCAACACCGCCGATGTAGAGCGGCTGTCCCCAGCCGCTCAGCACCCTCTAACCAAATTCTCTACCGGCCGCTGGCCCGGGAGGGCGAAGGTCCTCCTGAGCCAAACACCGCTCTGAAGCACGGACATAGTTCCGGGGGAAAGTGATGCATCAGCGAAGGTTTGTCTGAGCCCAGCGGTTTGGGTCACCGGGACGTTGTCCCGGTCACTCGGTCGGTCGAGGATTGGGTTAGAGGGTGCTGAGCGGCTGGGGACAGCCGCTCTACATAGACGGTGTTGGGCTCAGGAGGACCTTCGCCCTTCCGGGACTATGCGATAGAATCACTGGCCATCGTTGCTGCACATGTAAAACACTATTAGATAGGCGATGGCCGTGGCCAAGATCTTAGTTTTGTATCATTCCAATTCTGGTAATACTCGACGCATGGCGGAGCTGGTGGCCGAAGGTGCCCAGCAACTAAGCGATACTGAGGTTCGGTTGAGAGAAATCTCCGAAGCGGACCATACGGACTTGCATTGGTGCGATGGGATTGCGCTGGGTTCGCCCACCAACTATGGCACGGTCAGCTGGCAAATGAAGAAATGGTGGGACGAGCAACCCATCGACAATTGGGGGCAACGCGATGGGCGCATCGGCTGCGTATTCAGTTCCGGTGGTGCTTGGGGTGGCGGTCAAGAATGGACATGCATGACGCTGATGGCTATCCTGATCAACTACGGCTTCCTGGTATTTGGGCTGACCGACTACACGGGCGTCAAGTTCTCTGCGCATTATGGTGCCGTACTGGCTGGACCACCTGCCGATGATGCACAGGAACTAGCCTGCCGTCGCTTGGGATTGCGTTTGGCCGAGTGGAGCGCGAACATGATTCAAGGTCGCGCGGATGCTCATCCACTCAAGCAAACCTATCCGCGTTTTGAGCATCGAGGCGAATAACCATCGTCTAGTTCATCACCGTTTTGCCGTCGGCTGCCGCCTCGACCAGCCACGCCCTGCCCACTCCCCTAGCAATACGATAACAGCTAGTACAAGCACCGCTGGTAAGGCTCTCCAGCCGACGAACAGCAAGCCTATGGAAGAATTGGCGTCACGATGAAGATAAAAGACATCTGTGTAAACATGCAGGAACCAAGCGCCATAGGCCAGCGAGCCTAAACATAGTAGTGCCTGGCACCAGACCGAGCGGCAGATCCACATCGGCAAAAGCAGTGCGATCATTGGACCGAAGACAAACGGCACGAAAAACAAGCCGAAGAAGAAGGCTTTCGAGTGAAGGCAGATTAGAACAGTGCCAGCCAAGATAACGGCTGCACCACAATAAAATGCAATCGGAAAGTTGTAGCGCATTGGGCCGGCTGTCGGTCCAGCGGATGTACGCTCAGTCTCGTTGGCTTCGTATGGATTCACGGTACTCCTCCAACGCTGTAGATATCGTCCCAGGCGTTAGGGCTCTCGATCTGTAGTGTACCGTTATCACGAAAGCCATGCTCGAAATGCTTGACGCATTCCGCTACGGCTTACGCAGCGTATCTTAGTAGCAGGTTGTCGGTCAACGTGGGGGCTAGCCGGCTGAGCCACACAAGGGCTTTGCCGCCAGGGGAAAGGATGAGTTCTCGTTTACCTTGGCGAATTGCGCTGAGGATATTCTTGGCTACGGCTTCCGCGGTCATCATGCCAAAGCTAGGGCTGCGTTCGGTTGGCTCGGTATCTAACAGCGACTCAAAGAATTCGCTTTTGGTAGTGCTGGGTGAGACCGTGATCAGGTCGATACCGGTCGGCTTGAGCTCCAGGCGTAGCGATTCGCTCCAACCGCGCAGAGCAAACTTGGCAGCGCAGTATTCGCTCTTGCGTGGGACGCCGCGATGAGCCAGCACGGAACTGACGATGCAGACGGCCGGCGAGGAGCCTTGGTGCAAAAGTGGCAAGGCCAAGCGGGTGAGTTCAGTCACGGCAAAAAAGTCGACTTCGAAGATTCGTCGCAATCGTTCGGGACTGGCCTTTTCGAACGGACCCACCGCGCCAATGCCCGCATTGTTGATAACTAAATCCAGGCCGCCCAACTGTTCATGAGCAGTCTTTATCAAAGCTTCACGGTGGCCGGGATCGGCCACATCTCCGGGGACAGCGATCAAGCGGCGCAGCGGATTGCCGACGGCCAATCGCAATTGTCGCAAACGTTCATTGCGCCGCGAGGTTACAACTACATATGCGCCCTGATTAACCAGCTTGGTCGCCAGGTACCAGCCTATGCCGCTGCTGCCACCGGTTAATAAAACTCTTTTGCCAGCTAAATCGCGTTTGCACACAATCAGTCTCACTCCTTTGCGCCCCAGTTAACATCGATCACAGAGCCCTTAGGCATTCGGCTCCCGGTACGAGTGGCATGGCTGGCGGCACGGGCCAGTATATTGGTCCACGCTGTGCTCTGTGCCGCGGCCTATGGTCACGGTCCGCAGAGACTTGCCAAGCTATCCACATTACCAGATCGACAAGGCTTACCATCGGTTATTGCGGGCTGGGAAAGTTGGAACGGGTCAAAGAATTCGCTTTGGGACGTTTGAAACTCCTTTTTGCAAATATCCAATAGAGGGGGAAAAGCCTCTCTGCCGGGTTGACAAACGCTTCAGGTTGGATAGCTTATTGACCAGTTTTCGCAGATACCCCATACCGTTTAATCGGCAATCTTCAGCAGCTGGCCAATCCAACTGCTCCCGAACAAGTCGGGCTTGGAGGAAGCACTGCTGGCTGCGGAAGGGTTGCGAGTAGATAGGGCCAGCGACGGTCGCTCCCTATTGGTTCTGGTTGGGAACCAAAAAAGCTTTGGGTTACTTTTGGAGGGTTTTCCATGAGTCGAGTTTTCGTAACGGGCATCGCAAGTTTTGCCCTCCTGCTATGTGCAGGTCTGATGTTGGACACGCAAGCACAAGCTGGTCGTCGCGGTTGCGGCGGCGGCGGCGGTTTGCTGGCACATGCCAAGAAGGATTGCGGTGGCGGTGGTTTGTTCGCTCACCACAAGAAGGAATGTGGCGGTGGTTTGCTGGCTCGCCTGCATGCCAAGAAGAATGATTGCTGCGGCGCTCCTGCACCAGCATGCGCTCCTGCTTGCGAACCAGTTTGTGCACCTGTATGTGCACCAGCACCTGTTTGTGCACCAGCTTGCGCACCAGCTCCTAGCTGCGGATGTGAAGTTGCAGCTCCTAGCTGCGGCGGATGCGAAGTTGCAGCACCTAGCTGCGGCGGTTGCTCGGCTCCAGCTCCTAGCTGTGGCGGATGCGGCGAAGTTGTTAGCAGTGGTTGTGGCAGCTGCGGTACCGCAGTTGTTAGCACCGGCTGCAGCAGCTGTGGTGGCGGCGAAGTGATGAGCGCCGGTTGCAGCAGCTGCGGTGGCAGTGTTGTAACTAGCGGTTGCACCAACTGCAGCAGCACCATGGACAGCGGCGCGATCAGCGTCGAAGCTGGTTCGCCATCGAGCGCTCCAGTTATCAATGCACCTGCCGAAGCAGCAGCACCTGCAGCTCCAGCAGCACCTGCTACCCCAGAACCACCTAAGGCTTAATTTTAAATAGCCAAAGGTGTTTCGCTGACGCTTGGGCAAATGCCCAGTGTTGATTACACTCGAAGCCGAGTTGGTCGAACGATCATCTCGGCTTTTTTTGTTTTACGGACATGTGCCTATGCAGCCAACGCTTAGACCCTGGTTAAGCCTCTGGGTGACCATTCACTTCGTCATCCTAGCGCTCGGCTTGCTCAGCAATAACGGCGGAAGTCAATTGATGACGCGCATGGGCCGAGTCGTGTCTCCGTACGCTGTGGCACTGCACCAGGACTACGGCAATCTGCCGCTGGCGATGACCACCGGCGAAGAGCTCGATCAGCAATGCCGTTTGGAAGTGCGCCTGCAGGGTGAAGCACCTGAACAATGGCAAGCAGTGACAATTGGTACGGGTTCATCTCTAGAGTTCGTCGATCAACGGGCCATCAATTTCGGACACATGCTGTCCATTGTGGGGCAAGACAAGAACGAAGAAGTACTGACCCTGATTTTTGATCAGGTTGCTCAGCAATATGCTCAATCCGAGCTACCCATCGATGCGATTCGACTGCGCAGGATAGCGGCTTATGACTACGACCAGGCGATTTTAGAAAGTGCTGGGGAATTGCCACCGGGAACTGTTGACGATCGCACTATCTTTGAATGCTCAATCATCCAGATGCCTGGTGGTACCCATCGATTGTTGCCAGTCTTAGACAAAGTGCGACGCGCACAAGTTGCAGGAGCGGGCAATTGAAGAAGCAAACCAAAGGAACGGGAAAGGACAAACTGCACTCACAGGCTGCAGCGAGCGTTGTCGAATCTGGCGCTCGGTCAGCCAGCGCTCCAGTCTCCGCGCGGCTTTCCAGTTGGGATGAGTTTTGGTTTGGTGACAGCTCACCTGCCCGCCTGGCGCAAGCACGCGTTGGCGTATGCCTGGTAGCAGCCGTTTACTTGGCGGCCATCGCCAGCATGTCAGAATCTTGGTGGGGGGCGTCAGGTTGGCATGCAGCCGACTTGAGTCGCAAACTAGCCGTGACCAGTGAAGGAACCTGGCCAGCCCGCTTTCGCATCTCGCCTTTGTGGCTGACCTCGGCATCATGGCCGATCAGCATCTGGTGCCTGCTAGGCGTCGTCACCAGCCTGATGGCCGTGTTTAACCTGGCCACACGCGTCATGCTGGCCCTGAGTATGTTGTGCGTGCTCTTTCTGGCGCAGCGTTTGACCTGGAGCACCGGCGCCCTGGAACCCTTGTTGGTGGCTCTGCTGGGATACCTGGCCATTTGCGATTGGCGTCAAGATAATCACTGGACGCACACCTTCAGTGGTCGTCTGATTCAAGTCCATCTGTGGTTGGTTATCGCAACTGCCTTGGTATCGCAGTTATCCTTCACAGCCTGGTGGCGTGGCGTGGCTGCCTGGTGGTTAGCCAGTACAGGACATAGCCACCTGCTGAGCACCAGTCTGCTCGAAGGACATATCCTGCTCGTCAACATGATTACACATGGTATCACTCTTGCCAGCGCTGCGGCAGTTTATGGGCTCTGGCCAATACTTTATCCATCAAGTATTTGGCGACGTCGCATCGGAGTCATTGCAGGCTGGGCGTTGGCGCTCAGTTATGCAGTGCTGGCCGATCAGACGCTGTACGGAATTTTGCTGGCCGTCGGCGTATCGGCATTTTGGCCGAATCGAAAACTTTATTATTGAAGTACTTAGTTTTCAAGCGGTAGCGTGCACGCAAAGATGCGGATAGGCAAGTGTTGATCGTGTAAGTCGACCAGCTCTTCACGGCAATGCCAGCCATGCTCGCGAATCCAGACACCAAACCGATCGCCGGTATGGCGCTGCGGTTCGCTTAACAACCAAATACCATCCGAGTCCAGGTGCGCTCGGGCGCACTTCTCGAGTTGTGGAAAGTGATTGGGGTCGTAGACCAAGTCGGAACTGAGGATGATTGGAAAGGGTGGCACGCTCAGTTGCTGATCACCCCAGCGCAAACGCTGCAGGGTGATGCGCTGGCGGCAGAGCCAGCCATTTAGTCGCGCGACCAACAAGGCGATATCGACTGTGTCAGTGATCGTCACCTGTGCTCCACGCAACGCCGCCCCCACACCTGCTCGGCCTGAACCGGCTCCTAACTCCAGCACGCGTCGGCCCGCCACTTCGAGCTTGGATAGATACCGATCTAGCCCATAAGCGGCTCGCCAGTCGGCAGACCAGAACGGATCGATGTCAGTGGAAGGCAAAGGCGATTGGCCGACCGCTTCTTCGAGCAATGGTTCAGCATCAATGGGCTTGTACCATCGCAGGTTTTGACCGGCCAGTGTTATCTGCTCGGTGCGCAGCGGCAGGAACAGGCTGATTGCATCTGCCAATTCACTTTCACTGAGCGCACTCAGATCGTTGCGTTGGATTAGCTCCGCCGCAGCTTGGGCGATACTTAGCGCGTGGACACGTCCAATGTCGGCCGACATATTTGCCTATCAACTATTTGCCAATCAACCTGGAACGCTGATGAGTGCTTTATCGCTGATATCTTTGCGACACCATCCGCCCGACCAACGCACCTTTTGCACGGCTGTGTAGGCTTGCAGTTTCGCCGCGGAGATCGTGTTCCCCATCGCGGTAACCCCTAACACGCGGCCACCATCGGTCAGCACGGTGTCACCATCCAGACGCGTTCCAGCGTGAAACACTTTAACGTCGTCGAGTTCATCGGCGGCATCGATGCCGGTGATGGGCCGGCCTTTTTCGTAATCGCCGGGATAACCTTGACTGGCCATCACCACGCAGATCGAGGGCCGTGGATCGCACTCTGGTGGCTCCAGTTCACCCAACCGCTGATCCACCGTGGCTTCCAGCAGATCAACGATATCGGATTTGAGCCGCATGAGCAGCGGTTGGCATTCGGGATCGCCAAACCGTACGTTGTACTCGAGAACTTTAGGGCCCGTGGGTGTTAGCATCAAACCTGCATACAGCACACCGCGAAATGGTTTGCGATTGCGTTTCATGGCGTGCACTGTAGGCACCAGCACATGCTCTTCGATCCACGCCATCATGGCATCATCCACGATCGGGGTAGGGCAATACGCGCCCATGCCACCAGTGTTAGGCCCCGTGTCGCCATCGAACGCAGGTTTGTGATCTTGCGCCGGAGGTAGTGGAATGATCGTTTGACCGTCGGTGATGGCCAGCACGCTGGCTTCTTGACCTTCGAGTTTTTCTTCGATGATGATTTGATTGCCGGCCTTGCCGAATTCACGACGGCGTGAGATGCGATCGATGGCTTCTAGAGCATCATCGCGACGTTTGCAGACAACGACGCCTTTACCGGCAGCCAAGCCATCGGCCTTGACGACCACTGGGCAACGATCGCGCTCGCCTGGAAAGCGCCCTTTGATAAAGCGCATGGCATCATCAGGATCGCGAAACACTTGGAAGTCAGCCGTCGGCACGTCTGCTTGACGCAGCAAGCTCTTGCAGAACACTTTGCTGCTTTCCAGTTGAGCGGATGCCTGCGTGGGTCCGAAGATCCGCAGGTTCTCCGCTTGAAAAGCATCGACCACGCCCAGAGCCAACGGGGCTTCGGGACCAACGACCGTCAAGTCGATCTTTTCTTCTTTGGCAAACTTTACCAGACCAGCGATATCATCAGCTTGGATCGGCACATTTTCGGCATCGCGCGCGGTACCCGCATTGCCGGGTGCGACAAAAACCCGCTTGGCTCTAGGGCTCTGTTTAATTTTCCAAGCCAGAGCGTGTTCTCGGCCGCCATTGCCAATGATCAAGATCTTCATAGGTTGAGATTCCAAATATACGAATCGGTATTCAAGCCCAAGATTATGACCGCGGTAACCCGATTAGCATAGAGTATGTGTAGAGCGGCTGTCCCCAGCCGCTCAGCACCCGGCAAGTCGTAAGCCTGTAACACAAGACCAGCTGGGCCGCTTGGTCGGAAGAAAATTTGGTTAGAGGGTTCTGAGCAGCTGAGGACAGCTGCTCTACGTCAGTTGTAGAGCGGCTGTCCCCAGCCGCTCAGCACCCGGCAAGTCGTAAGCCTGTAACACAAGACCAGCTGGGCCGCTTGGTCGGAAGAAACTTTGGTTAGAGGGTTCTGAGCAGCTGAGGACAGCTGCTCTACGTCAGTTGTAGAGCGGCTGTCCCCAGCCGCTTAGCACCCGGCAAGTCGTAAGCCTGTAACACAAGACCAGCTGGGCCACTTGGTCGGAAGAAAATTTGGTTAGAGGGTTCTGAGCAGCTGAGGACAGCTGCTCTACGTCAGTTGTAGATCGGCTGTCCCCAGCCGCTTAGCACCCGGCAAGTCGTAAGCCTGTAACACAAGACCAGCTGGGCCACTTGGTCGGAAGAAAATTTGGTTAAAGGGTTCTGAGCAGCTGAGGACAGCTGCTCTACGTCAGTTGTAGAGTGGCTGTCCCCAGCCGCTCCGCACCCGGCAAGTCGCTTGCCTGTAACACAAGCCACAGAGGGTCACTTGGTCGGAAGAAACTTTGGTTAGAGGGTTCTGAGCAGCTGAGGACAGCTGCTCTACACTGTGGCGGAGACTTCCTGGCCTATGGTAGGATTACGCGTACAAGCACAATGCACATGTGGGCCAAACAGCCGAAGGCAAAAAAGATAGGCTGGAAGACCAGGCCACATATCGATCACGAACTTCAGGGCGGTTGGATTCATGCGTAAAGTCGATTCTGGGGGCGGTTGGCCCGCGATCTTTTATTCGTTCACCAAAGCTCGCCAGGCAGGCGGATTTTGGAAGTTCTACAAAGCACTTCGCAGCAAGAACGCTTGCAAGACCTGCGCGCTGGGCATGGGTGGCCAACAAGGCGGAATGGTCAACGAACGCGGTTCGTTTCCCGAAGTTTGCAAGAAGTCCATGCAAGCCATGGCTTCCGATATGCAACCAGCCATCACCGCCGATTTCTGGTCGCGCCACTCGATCAGCGATCTGCAGGGCTGGTCGCCACGACAACTGGAATATGCCGGCCGGCTGATTCAGCCGGTGCTGTGGGAACGCGGGGCCCGACACTTCAAGCCGATCACTTGGAATGAATCGTTTGAGCGAATCACGCGCAAGCTCAAAGCGATCCAACCCGACGAAAGTTTCTGGTACTTCAGCGGTCGCAGTAGTAATGAAGCCGCCTTTCTGTTGCAGCTGATGGTTCGTCTGTATGGTACGAACAATATCAACAACTGCAGCTACTATTGCCATCAAGCTAGCGGCGTCGGGCTCAATGCGACACTGGGTACCAGCACGGCTACAGTGACGCTCGATGACTTGGAGTCGTCGGACCTGGTCATGCTCATTGGCGCGAACCCGGCCAGTAATCATCCTCGCTTGCTCACGTCGCTAATGCACTTGCGTAAGCGCGGCGGACGCGTCATCGTGATCAATCCGGTTCGCGAATTGGGGCTGAAGAAGTTTCGCATCCCCAGCTCGGTCAAGAGTTTGCTTTTTGGAACCAAGATTGCCACGGACATTATTCAACCGCATATCGGTGGTGACCTGGCGCTGCTGAGCGGTGTAGCCAAGGCAGTGGTCGAGATGGGCGCGGCCGATGCATCTTTCTTGCAACGACATTGCCGCGATGCGGATCCCTATGTCGATTGGTTGAAAACGCTGACGTGGTCAGAACTGGAAACCAAGAGCGGCGTGACCGAAAAGGAAATGCGCCACATCGCCGAGGTCTATGCCAATTCGCACTCGACGATCTTTGGCTGGACGATGGGCATCACCCATCATGTGCACGGAGTCGAGAACGTCGAAGCCATCGTGAACCTGGCTCTGCTGCGCGGCATGGTCGGTCGCGCGGGCGCAGGCCTGATGCCCATTCGTGGCCATTCCAATGTTCAAGGTATTGGCTCAGTCGGTGTGACTCCCAAGCTGAAAGATGCCATCTTTGAAGGGCTGGAAAAGAACTTCGGAGTCAAACTGCCCACGTCGCCGGGTCTGGATACCATGGCCTGTATGGAAGAAGCCATGCATGGCAAGCTGAAGTTTGGACTGCTGCTAGGTGGTAATCTGTATGGCTCCAATCCAGATGCGCAATACGCACGCCAATCGCTCGGACGCTTGCAGACTTTGGTCACCTTGAGCACAACAATGAACACCGGTCACGTGCATGCGCTGGGCGACGAAACGATTATCTTGCCCGTAATGGCTCGCGATGAAGAGCCGCAACCGACCACGCAAGAATCGATGTTCAATTTTGTACGCTTGAGCGATGGCGGACCGACGCGCTTGCCTGGACCACGCAGTGAGATTCAAGTCGTCGCGGAACTGGGGCAGCGCATACTTGGAAATTCGACCCCAGTCGATTGGACGCAGATGCAGCAAGGCAATACGATTCGCGAGTGGATCAGCACGGTTGTGCCAGGCTACGGCGCGGTCCGCGATATCGATAAGACCAAAAAAGAATTTGTTATCGATGGTCGTATCTTTCATGAGCCCAAGTTCAATACGCCGGATGGCAAAGCCATCATGGTCACACACAAAATTCCAGGACTGCTGGGTAACGGTGAGAACGAATTGCGCCTGATGACCGTGCGCAGCGAAGGCCAATTCAATACAGTGGTCTATGAAGAAGAGGATCTGTATCGCGGTCAGGAACGACGCGATTTGGTATTGATGAATCCAGACGACATTAAACGCTTCGGACTGCAGAATGATCAGCCCATAATCGTGCGCAGTTCAGTAGGTGAGATACGTGGCTTCTTGGCTCGGGCTTATCCTTGGATCAAAGCCGGTAATGCACTGATGTATTATCCGGAAGCCAACGAGTTGGTGCCACGTACGCTCGATCCCCGTTCGAAAACACCTGCGTTCAAAGCGGTGATTGTGACGGTATCATCGATGCATGCGACCAATGACTTGGTGAACCTGGTCGCTGAACCGCATCTACTAGGCTTGAAACCAACTCCCGCGACAACTTGATCCGATGCTGCTTCACAAAGTTCGTCAGAAACTGGTTTCCTGTCCACTCCAAGATATTCGCGCCGAAGTCTTCACGCAGCTGGACAGCCTGCGCAGCGTGCCTCGCGGCCGTATCGCGATAACTGTGGGCAGTCGTGGCATCGCGAACTTGCCCAGCATCGTGCGGGCGTGTGGTGATTGGTTGCGCGAGCGCGGGGCACAACCCTTTATTGTGCCAGCTATGGGCTCGCACAATGGCGCCACGGCGGCAGGCCAGCGCAGCATGGTCGAGTCGCTGGGCATCACCGAGACCTCGATGGACATGCCCATTCTCTCCAGCATGGAAGTGGTCCACTTAGTGGATGTAGCTTCGGGGCCGGTCTTCATGGATCGAAATTGCTTCGAAGCGGACGGTGTTTTGGTACTGAATCGCGTGAAGTTGCACACTTGCTTTTCGGGGCCCGTGCAGAGTGGCTTGACCAAGATGATGGTCGTGGGCATGGGCAAGATTCGATCGGCTCAGACCTTTCATTCAACGCCCACCGCGCGCATGAAAGACATGTTGCTGGAGATGGGCCAGGCGGTGCTGGATACCGGCAAAATCTTCGCTGGCCTGGCCATTCTCGAAGATGGCTTTGATCAAACTGCCGAGCTGCATGCAGTTGCGCCGACGGACATTTTGCGGCGCGAGCCGGAGCTACTGGAGCGTCATCGCCACTACTTTCCTGAACTGCCTGTCGATGATTTAAATGTGCTGATCGTCGACGCTGTTGGCAAGACCTATAGCGGCACCGGTATGGATACTAACGTCATCGGCCGTCGAGGGATCGCCGAGTATGAGGATCTAGCGCGGCCACGTATCAAGAACATTGCTGCGCTGTCGCTGGTAGCAGAATCGCAAGGCAATGCTATCGGTATCGGCCTGGCGGACTTTATCACGCGTCGTCTGCGCGATGCGATCGATGAACATAAAACGCTGATCAACGTACTGACCACAGGCGATATGGATCGCGCCAAGATCCCGGCAACCATTGCCGATGACGAGGCCCTGGTGAAGCTAATCGCCGAGCGTTTCGGTACTGAGCGCTGGATGTTCATCCCGAACACCTTGCATCTAGAAGAGCTGTACGTCTCGGGCGACCTCTGTCAGGAACTGAGTCGACATCCGCTGTGCGAAGTCGATGCACTGCCGATCGAACTGCAGTTTGACGCCGGGCGCATGCGTCTATTCGCTTGACTCTGAATAGACAATCAGTCGGACGAGACTTTGGTTAGAGGGTGCTGCTTTCTTAAACGCAGAGAAAAGGAGATCGCAGAGAAGACGGCCTTTCCTCTGCGGACTCTGCGGCCTCTGCGTTTGAAAAAATTAGTCGGACGAGACTTTGATTAGAGGGTTCTGCTTTTTAAAACGCAGAGATATGGAGGATCGCGGAGAAGACAATTACAGTTTCGCAACCGCAGCCCGATATTCGCGAAGGGCGACTTCAGCTTCCAGGTACTCCACCAGCAGTTCATGGTCAGCGACACCTGCGCCGGCCGTGTCGAATCGCAGACTGGCCATCTTCCAGCGACGATCGAAGGGAGTTTGAATCAGATCAACATCCTGCAGACGATCCCAAAATCCAAATGATGTTTTCTGAGTCAGAGTTCCACTGCGATATATGAAGCCCAACGGTGTATGCGCAAATCGGCGACTCTTGGCGCGGCGCAGGCAAACGAACACGGCTACGACACCTAACAATACTGCCAGGCTGGTAACGGTCGAGCCGGTGGCTGGGCTGACCCAGATGATCATCGCTATACCGACTAACATCGCTAGCGTACAAATGGCTAGAGGGATACGAATCATGCGCGAGAAGGCGAATCTGGAGAGCGGCTGCCACTGAGTCTCAGGCGATTGCCAATTGAGCTCAGGCTGTAGCGTCTGGAGGACTTCAGGCAGTTGATCCTCGATCATGACTGGGATGAACCACCGACGAGCGACGGTGGCTGAAGCATCTTCATCTTCTTTGCCACTGCCGCCCAACGTCTCGACACGCACCGAGGCCAAGCCGAATTTGCGTGCCAGCCAGCTACGCTGCACGCTGACAACCTGAATTCGACTTCGCGGCACAGTAGCCGATACTTTCGTCAGCAAGCCACAACTAATTACCAAATCGTTGTCCCGCAGTTGCAATTGATAGTCGTAGAATTTTAAGACATACCATACGGCACTGAATACTCTCAGCAGAAATAGGACGACAATTACCGCCAGGCAAGCCAAGAGAATTCCAGTGACACTACTACTAGCGCTTCCAAACCACTGACCGGCTTGCTCCGTTTGAAATGTTTCGCGCAGCCAGGAGCGTACCTGTGACTTGTCAGAGGCATCAAAGTCGCGGCCAGTAAACTGCGCTTGCCAGAAGTAGCCGAGCGCGATACTGGCGAGCACCAGACCGCGGTTGCTGAGTAGTCCTGCCAGGATCAAGCGTTGGGTAGGAATCGTCAGGATGACCTGGCCCGCGGGCATAGAGCTGCCCAGGGGCACGGCGTTTGCCGATGAGCCACTTTCCGCAGCTTGGGTTGTGGATGCGGTAGGCTTACCAGCCAGCCAGCGACCTTTCATGGAAAGATTGCTGCGCAACTGTTCGACTTCGGCCACCGTCAGCACGCGCATCACAGCTTCGGGTTCGTTGCCCGAAGCCGTCTCGATTCGAACCTCGGCAACTCCCATCAGCCGATGAAACAAGTTTTGTACCGAGTCGATGTTCTGAATACGTTCGATGGGAACAGAGCGATGTTTGCGAAAGATCAGTCCTTGATCGATCAGCAAATTGGTATCGGTGATTGTGTAGCGAAACGTCAAATACTTGAATACGGAGACCAGAATGGCGCCGCCGAAAATGGTGAACCCGATGCCGGCTCCAATGATTCCACCCGATGCCGCAGAGAAGCTGGCAAAAATTGCTGGCAGCAGATTGCTGCGAACCAGGTGCGCAATCTCAAAAACGAGCGATAGCGGATGTAGACTTCGAGTCACACTGGTCTGCGACTGATTCAGCTGCAACTGATTCGGTTGAGCCGGATGCGACTGAGCGACGGTCGCGACGATGGGCGGTTCTGCGACTGGATCAGGTTCCACGATCATCCTGCGGTAACAGAGACTGTCTGAGCTTTTCAGCTTGTCGATACTCGAGGCCTTCCAGCGTGATTTGATGATTGTGGGTGCCGGCGGTGTGAATGACCAACGTTGCCAGTCCATATTTTCGGGCCAGCGGCCCGCGCACTACATCGGTATGTTGAATGCGCTGACGAGGAACGAAGATATGGTGTTTCCACCAAATGCCGCGTTTGATCTCAAAACCGCTTGCCGCTTCACGCCAACCGATGGTTTCAAAGTTCCTTTGCGGCAGATACCAGAACAGCCAGCCCAGCAGAGCCAACACGACTAAAGTGCCACAACCCAACACCAGGCTGAACCACGTTTCCAGATAGAATACCAGCGCGATCAAAGTGCCCACGGACCCTAGCGCCACTAGTGCCAGCACGGCCCAGAAGATGGCACTGGCGATACGTTCGACGGTCACATAGTTGGCATGTAGCCGTTGCCACTGGCCATCTTCAGTGTCGACAGTCGCTGGCCCCATAACCGCCGGTGGCAACGCCGCTGGCGCAGCACTTTCGGAATCCGTTTGCATTTCGCCCATCAAACAATCGTCCAAAGATCCAAACCTGAAACGCCCCAGTGTAACTCAATTCGCTACCAGAGAGGGATTCTTGGCAAGTCTTTTGGACAGCTGGGGCGCCTATGAATTCGCGGAATTACGCCGGCAGTATCCCACGGAGGAATAGCATGTCCAGCGGATCTCTCTTCGAAACGCAGAGTTCGCAGAATCCGCGGAGAAGCCATCGACCTGTCTTCTCTGCGATTCTCTGCGTCTCTGCGTTTTATGAACAGCACCCTCTAACCCACGCGTCCATACCACCAGAATCGCGGTCTCGACCAGTCCAACGCTATAATCTTTACGCGTCAAATTCTTCAGTATGATATCTTCATCCTACCGCCATAAATTTATTAATCCAACACAGATCGACTCACGAGGACCTGCGCCTTGATTATTGCTCGCCTGCGTCTGTTGTTGCTCGCTATGCCGTTGGCGGCACTTTGGTGGTGGCTGTGCACAGGTGTTCCATTCATCTGGAAGATTGGAAACTTCAGCCTTAGTAGCGATGGGGAGCGTTTCTACTCACGCTTACAGAACGGTAAATATCAAGAACACATTGAATACGACATTGACAAGCGAACGATCTCCGCCGGGAAAGACTTTGTCGATGCAAATTCAGCTCTGGATCTCTCGTTGCGAACTGAATTTGTACGCGCCAAAAAGACGGGCAGCGTAATACGGGTGAATGTGCATAGTCACTCGCAACAAGGCATCGTGCGGAGCTTTGAACATACATTTTCGCCAATGACTGTTCCGCGGTTGGTCGCCGGACGATGGATCGTGGCCGACAACTTCAAAGAATTGTCTTGGCTCGATCTCCAGTCCGAGCAGCATCGATGGCAGGTCCTGCCGGTTCCTCACGTAGCTGAGACATGGTTGATCCCCCATCCAACTTTGCCCGTATTTGTGCGCTCATCTGTTCAGTTACCGCTAGCTGCCAACCCTGGTCCATCTCGCTTCGGCGCGGAACTTTATGGCCTGGATAAACAAGGCGAAATAGTGCCTCTGTCCAGTTGGTCGATCGCCGCATCGAACGTTTATACCGCTGTTCAATTTGAAGAAGAGGCAGTCGTCAGTCTTGACGCCAACTCCCAGCAGGTGGAGTATCGCTCGTTGCGAGCTGGCCAATTGACCAAGGCGGTGAAACTGGCCAAGCCCATCGATCCAGCGACTGAGAAGTTTAGCCTCCACAAGTTTGGAGTGCGTGTTTACGCCGGCCCCAGTGTGCGCGAGTATTCACTAGCAGACGGTCGCTTGCTCAAGAACCCGTTTCAGACCGGCGGCGACGAGTTTCGAGGCCGAATTCATTTTTCACCCGATGGAGCCAAAACCGCATGGGTGAACTGGAGGACCCGGCAAGCCATCATCTGCGATCCGCAAACCGCTGAAGTCTTACAAAAGCTCGAAGATGTCGACCCAAATATCATACTTCTTAACGGCAATAAACTTGTTTCCTGGACAGAAGCCACCACAATTCGCCAGCATGACATCCGCACCGGACAGACCGTCGGAACATGGCGACCTTTCTGGTGGGTCGTACCTGTGCTAAGTTGCGCTCTGGTTCTAAGTGCCCTTTGGATCTGGGCCTGGCTGCGACTGGAACGTACAGGCAGTTACTGGGGCTGGGGTGACCTGATCATCCTGTTGATACTCCTGTTGAGCCTGTTGGTTTATCGAGTGATTTCGACTGGGCCAGTGCTCGAGATCAGTCGTTGGCCGTATCAACACGCGGTGTACCTGTGCAGCGGGTACCTCTTTGTGGCTTGGACCTGGCTAATTCTGGCCAAGTGCTCCATCGTCAATCGAGCTGCGACCTGGTTGGGTATCTACGCGATTATCCTCGGTGCCTTGGCCTGGACTTTGATCGACTCAGCCGGTTTGGCGTGGACCGGTATCGCACTGGTGTCCTATCCCAGCGTGTTGGCGGTACCAGTTTTAGTCATCGCCAGGCTTCGAGGATATTACTTGTCTGACGGGGCTGACTCGCTGTCGAAAGACCAACGACCTGAAGACAAACAAAGTCGTGTGACCTTGAGGCAACTGTTGATGGTGACGTGCGTTTGCGCGCTGCTTTCAATTGCGGCTCGACCTCTGTGGCCAGGCATTTGGGGACTGGTCAATCTCAACTGGCACATAGGTTCAGCATCGCTCATTACGTTGTGCGCGGGTCTGAGCTTTTTTACGGCAATGTCGAGGCGCAACTGGGTTTTTCGATTGGGAGTTGGAGTTACAGTGACAGCCATCGTGCTGTTAGTTCTCGGCAGCGTCATCAACGACTACAACTTTTCGTTCATCGGCGCGACCGAAGTACCCCAAATGATTGGTCATGGCCTGGGCATGATAGTGGCCACGTTTATGGTCACCTACGTGTTACGCACCGCTGGAGTTGCGCTGAAGAGGCCAAGCACCTGATGAATTTCGATTGTGCAATGACTCACTATGCCTGGCTAGCGCAGGATCATAACCAGGTAACATCCAGCCAGAATCAAGATCGCTCCCACGATTTGCAGCGCTACGAAGGGCTCGTTGAAGAGTAGGACACTACCTAGAGCGATCACCACGGGAACGCAAATTTGAAACGCGCCACCGACCGAAACGGTCAAGTGACGAAAGCCCTCGGTCATCGCCAGTTGCCCGATGGTGGCGCTGACCCCGGCAAAGATCAAGAACGCCAGTCCGACGCCACTAAGCGGGTGCTTCTGCAACTCCCAACATGCGAAAGGCAAAGCTCCTAGCAGTACGTAGATACACTGCGACGCGTAGATCATGGCTGTCGATTCAGTCAGCGTCAGCTGGCGAATGATAATTACAGTGCCCGCGGCGGCTACTGCCCCCACCACGGCCAAAACTTCCCAGCCGCTTACGCTGCCAGTGCGGATCGAAGGCGCCAATAGCAAGGTCAGCCCGGCCAGCGCTAACACGTTTCCGGCCAGCTTGCCCAAGCCAAACGATTCCTTCAAGAACCAGACGGCCATCAACGCGCCCAGCACGACATACGTATTGCTAATCAGCGTGGCTTTGCCGGCCCCCAGGGCTGGGATCGTGAAGTAATAGGCTATCGTGCCCAAGACGCCCAGCAAACCGCGACTGGCCAGTAGCCTGTCTGTAGTGGCCCGAACAAAGCTGACCTGGTGGCCATCTCTAAACACTGTGGCCACCACAATCATTCCAATACCCGCTCGGAACAACAGACCGACCCACGGACTGACTCCGAGTTGCGATAGGTACTTGAGCGTTAGGGAATTGACGCTGAAAAAGCCGACCGACAGCAGCATGCAAATCATGCCCCAACGCGGATGTGACGTGCGCGAAGGCAATATTTCTGCAGAAGTGGACATTAAGATAGACTGTCGTTGGCTACACTGGTGGGTTCAGCCAGG
This sequence comes from Rania fehmarnensis, assembly GCF_056494185.1. Lineage (NCBI taxonomy): Bacteria > Pseudomonadati > Planctomycetota > Planctomycetia > Pirellulales > Pirellulaceae > Rania > Rania fehmarnensis. The sequence continues at coordinate 4,154,915 of NZ_CM151398.1, read as the reverse complement.
TATTGTAGTGCAAAATCCAAATAGCGATAACGGCTAGCGTCTCTATAATCAGTGACAACGTCCAGCGATTGCCAATATTGTCGCTCATGGTGCGAATAACAAGCAACCACAACGGAGGCTACCACTATGCCTGTCCAATTCGATCCGCGTTCGATCGAACGTCCCCACCCGCGACTCATGCGCTACTACTTTTTCTCGTCGCTGCTGGCGGGACCAGCTTTTCCGCTGGTCTTGTTGCCACTGTATTTCCGATTCATCACGTTGCGTTACAAGTTTGATGACGATGGTGTCTCGATGAGCCATGGGATTCTGTTTCGCCGCCAAGTAAATCTGACCTATCGGCGGTTACAGGATATCCATTTAACCCACAATCTTCTGCAGCGGTGGATGGGTCTGGCCACGATCAGCCTGCAAACCGCCTCCGGCAACGCCGGTGCCGAAATGACCATTGAAGGTGTCCTTGAGGCCGAAGCCCTCCGCGATTTCTTATACGCCGAAATGCGCGGCGCAAAGGGTGACTCGCGGGATGGCGCAACTGTGACTGCCAGCGTCGTCTCTCCGACATTGCAAACCCTGACCGAAATCCGGGATGCTTTGCAAATCCTCGTCAACCGTTCAAAAGCCTGAAGACAAGTTGTTCGTTTAACCCGTAGCCGCCAGGCGAGGCGCGCCCTCTACGAAACTCTGCTCTGATGCAGATCGGAATGTGGTCTCATAACGAGTAGTCAAGCATGATTGGTGATGAAGTAGTCTTGCGAGCCAGCAAGTGGTGTTACGAAGGCGTGTGGGCCGGTGTGACTCGTTGGTTATACGTCCCGGCTGCTCCACCGGAACTAACCGGCGCAGCCGACCAAAATGTTCGCGCCTTCCGTCCCGCTGAAGGTTATTTGCGTTATCGCAAGTTGTTCTTCTGGATCGGCCTGTTTGCAGTGGATATCGTGCTCGTGATCCTCTGGTTGGTGTTGCTAGTGAATCTGCCAGTGGCCGGGATTGTGTTAGCGCCGCTGTTTTGGTTTGTGATCATCGTACCCGACATCTTTGTCTATATCGGTATCCACTTGCGCTACGATACCACGTGGTATGTACTGAGTGATCGAACCTTGCGTATCCGTCGCGGCATCTGGATCGTCAACGAAGTTACGATAACGTACGAGAACATTCAAAACGTCTCGGTTCGTCAAGGACCGCTGCAGCGCTATTACGGCATCTCCGACCTGGTCGTGCAAACAGCCGGAGGCGGCGGGGCAGTGGGTGGTCATGGCGAACAAAACTTGAGCGGCCACATGGGCTTGCTGGAAGGCATCGATAATGCCGAAGAAGTACGCGAGCTGATCATGGTCAAATGGCGGGCCGCCAAAAATGCCGGACTGGGCGATGATGCACCACACGCGGACAATGCCGAGCTAAAGGTGCTCGGCGAAATTCGCGACTTGGCAGTCCAACTGAGCACGTGGACACATCCAATTCGGGATTAGGGCACTCTTCGTGTCAGGGAAAACTAAGCCCCGAACGAACCAAAGGCTCTATGAAAGAAAATACTAAGTGTTGTTCATTCGGATATGGTTTGTGCCAACCACTATCCTCGATTCCTGTTTGTGCCCTAATCCCGAATTGGATGTGTCCACGTGCTTAGCGAACTCATGAACCTCGCTGTACTTACTTTCGCAACACGACGCGGCGAATATCCATGACAGCCACGCCCACTTTTGATTTGGGTTTGATGGCCAAAGTGTGTTCACCCGCGGTCAGTTCGACCGTTCCAATCGTGCGCTGAATCATGTGTTGAAAGTGACCAGTTTGTATCACGGTGAACTTCAAGACTTGCCCACCGACTTCGACGTCGACCTCCGATCCACCTTTGTCACCACAGCCTTGTTGAATTTCAACTTCATAAGTTCCGGGCTGGGCGACTTGAAACTTCCACTCGGCCCAATCATCGGGATTGGTCCAATACCCTAAGACATTCTTGTGCGATTCGGGTTCATATCGCATGGTCTTGGCGTGAATCGTAGCGTCTTTAGCGTGCAGACGAATATCGCCTTCGGCCGGTGTGACTTTCGGCTTTTTGTTCTGGGTAACGGAGTTCATCCAAGTTCGCCAGGCTTTCCAAGCAGGTTCCGTGGCGGCTGCCGTGGCTTCGGGCATTAGCTTGGATGAATCTTGATCGCTGTAGATGGTGGCATGCAGTTTGGGATCGTAGTCGGGGTTTTCAACGGGCATCTGAGCCCCTACGCGGACGCGCCATTGCGCAAGTTCCGCTTGCATTTGTTTGGCGCGCTCGGGCTCTTGTTGTGCCAGGTCATGTTGCTCAGAAACGTCCTGCGCCAGGTTATACAGTTCCAGCGTCCCGAACTCGAAATCTTCAATCAGCTTCCAATCGCCCGTGCGAATAGCTCCGGCTGGCTTGCCACCTTGATTGGTGTAGTTGGGAAAGTGCCAATACAGCGAACGCTGCATGTCCTTGCCTTCTTTTAGCAATGGCATCAGGCTAACACCATCTAGTGGACCAACTGTCTTGCCCAGATCGATGCCAGCTGCCTCAAGCAAGGTGGGAACCAGGTCGGTCAACACAACTGGTGTATTGATCGTAGTGCCAGCTTGGATGTTCTGCGGCCAGCGGACGATGAGCGGTTCGCGCAAACCACCTTCATAAACATATCCCTTGCCAGCTCGATAGGGCGTGTTGTGAGTCGCTGGCGTTCCAGGAAACTCGAGCACATGCAGACCACCGTTGTCACTGGTAAAGATGAAGATCGTCTTGTCCGTCAAACCCAGTTCATCGACTTTGCGCATCAGTCGCCCAACACAATCATCAATCGTTTCGATCATGGCGGCGTAAGTGGGATGAAAACTGTCCTTGTACTTTTCGACTAGTTCTGGTTTGGCAGCCAACGGGATGTGCGGGTTATTGTGAGGTACGTAACAGAAGAACGGTCGATCGCGATTGTCCGTCATAAACTTTTCCGCGGCTTCGGTAATCGCGTATTCGCCTTTGCCGCCTTCGACATCGCTGGGCTTGGTATTGGCCGGGGGCGTAACCACTACATCAAACCCCTGCTCCGACGGTCCAAAGCCCTTGTTGCCCAAATGCCACTTGCCAAACAAACCAGTTGCATAGCCCGCGCCCCGCAGCCATTCGGCGATCGTTGGTTCCTCCAAGGGCAGTTGTCCTTCGATCACTGGTTGCAACAACTTCTGTGAGTTGGCATCGGGTCGGCCGGGCAAGTAATTGGTCAAGTGCAACCGCGCTGGGCACTTGCCGGTCATCAAAGCCGCCCGCGAGGGCGAACAGATCGGCTGGGCCGTGTAGGCGGTGGTAAAGCGTGCACCTGACTTGGCTAATTGGTCAAGGTTGGGTGTGTGCTGGTCCTGGCGTCCATAACACGACAGATCATTGATGCCCAAGTCGTCCGCCAGAATCAATACGATGTTTGGCCGAGCAGCACTCTGCGCCAGCAGCGTCGAACAGCCACAGCAGAGAACAAACCAAGCGAGCGCAATGCGTAGTGACATGAGACATCTCGTGGGGGTCGGGAGGAGTTGGGTAGCCACCAGTGGATTCTTCGTAGCCACCGTCGCCAGACGGTGGATTGAACAACGTCCACCGCCATTGTAGCCACCGTCGCCAGACGGTGGACCGAAGAACCTACGCGTCCACCGCTTGGCAGCGGTGGCTACCAAAACATCCACCGCTTGGCAGCGGTGGCTACCTGCGATTAGCTGAAGTTTAGGGAGTGTTGACAGGCTCGGACGATACGGCAGCGTTGGCAGGCTGGGCTGGTCCGCGCACTTTCAAAAATCCGGACATGGCCACGATCACAGCCGCGACCAACACGATGATGTTCAGCCACTTACCGCGGGCGGCCCGGAACGATTCAAAAGCGGCCGACCGACCGACCAGTGCCGAGGCCACAAAGAAGATGAAGAAGGCTAACAACATCTTGGTGCCAATCAGCGCATGATAGAGACCATCGCCTTTGTGATTGGGCATTTGGCGAAAGTAGTTGTAAAACCCGGTAACCAGAAACAACAAGATTCCCATGTGCACAAAGCGTTTCCACTTGCCGTTAATCAAACTGCGCAGTTTGTCATGTTCATTCTGCTCGAGTTGGGCGGAGCTAGGTAACAAGACATACGCCATAAATGCGCTGCCACCGATCAGCATGATGGCCGTTGATACGTGAAGGATGCGGGAAATGACATCGATCGCAAATAAGTTGTCCATGGACAGTTTCTGTTCTTGAGCGTTTGTGAGAGAACCTTGCAGGCCGTACAATTCTAGGCGAGCCGGGCAGAGCCTACCACTCCGCTCACGCTCGCTCAGCCGTGAATTTGCGGATCCCACCTGAAGCAACGACCATGAAAACAGCATTTGCAATCAAGGCCTGCCTCTGCTTGATCATGCTTTCGCGCGCAGGGCTTCATGCACAAAGCGATACCGTGCAGCAACTGCCGCTCGACATCCCATCGGTCATAGCCTTTCCGATCGGAGTGACTCGCACGTCAGCCCCAATTACCGCTTGGATAACGGCTGAGGACTTGAATATCGATTCCGCAAAACACCGTATGCTCCTCGTGGCCGGGCTGGACGGTTCACCCGATACCACCGCAGCCGCCAGGCATGTCATGCGGCGTTTTTATACTGACGATCAATACACATCGCTTCGCCGGGTCATGGCACTTTCAGCCGTAGTCGCGGGTAACCCCGACGGGCTGATGCGCGGGCTGATCAACGATAACGGGCAAGGCGGTAATCCTGCGGTTGGTTATCCGCCGGCCGGCGAATACTATAACAGCCGAACACAGGTCGAGTCGCAGTATCTGTGGCGTTGGATCGGCATGCACGCGCCCGATCGAGTCGTCGAGCTGATACCTGGGCCACGGACCGCCACGATCGATCCAGCCCATAGACCAGCCGATTGCCTTGTCCGTCAGCTGGGACAGCTGCCCGCGGCCAACGTCGGACTTATTCAGGGCTTCACCCGCAGCGTCAAAGCTGGCGACTTGGTCCCGTTTGCGGATTTGAATTTGGAAAACTTTCGACTCGAAACTGCGAACGAAAAACCGATTGCGCTGGAGAACATATCGCCGGCTCGTCGCGAGCTGCAGACGCGAATTGCACGGACGGCTCGGGAAGTGGCCGGTCAACTGGCTGCGGTTTATGGCCACGATCTGCCAACCATGGCATATATTCCCGCCGTGGCTTGCATGGCGCGATGGCGCTGGGCACGGCTCATCGGCAACCAAGAGGCACAAGCGGAAATCGAGCGATTGGTTGATGACTACGTTGCAGGTCGTCGATTTGGCTTGACGGACAAGAGCAGCAACAGTGATATCGCGGGCCATATCTTGTGGGGCGAGTTATTCACGGATCATGTCGTGGAACGCTATCGCGAACTGGCGCAAGCGGCCGCAGACCGCGCCTTCGATGCGCAGGGCCAACCGCTGGAGTCGATGCCCGGTCACAACGAGATGAGTGATGCGGTCTTCATGGGCTGTCCGATCCTGGCCACGGTCGGTCGACTCACTGGCGATAACAAGTATTACGAAATGTGCCTGCGCCATATGCGTTTCATGCTGCAGCTGAACCTGCGCGAGGATGGCTTGCATCGACATTCACCCCAGGATGATACCGCCTGGGGACGAGGCAACGGCTTCCCTGCCTTGGGGCTGGCGCTGGTGCTCGAGAACCTGCCCGAGAATCATCCCGCCCGGCCTGAGATCTTGGCTGCCTGGACTGCGCATTTGCGAGCTCTATTGCCGCACCAAGATGTCACGGGTGCCTGGCATCAAGTTATCGATCATCCCGAGAGCTATCGAGAGCTGAGTTGTACCTGTATGATCACTTACGCCGTGGCTCGCGGTGTCAGAATGGGTTGGCTGTCCAAGCAAGAATTTGCTACAAGCGTCGATCGAGGCTGGCAAGCGATTAAGGCGCGGGTCGCCTCCGACGGTAGCCTGGTCGATGTCTGCACAGGTACTGGCAAAATGAACTCGTTAAGAGAATACTTGGATCGTCCGGCCATCCTGGGCCGTGATCCACGCGGTGGAGCTATGGCTCTGCTGGTGGCCACCGAAATGATGCAGTGGCCGGGACCACCCAACCCTTGATTGATCCTCCCTTGACCCACCTTCCCAAAACATCCCCACCCATCTGCTGCTTGTGTGGCCTGTTGTGTCCCGTGCCCATGAAATGGCCGGACCACGACCAACCGCCAGCCTGTTCGCGCTTGCACGCCTGGCTGAATGTACAAGATACTTTACGTATAAAGCATTTGTCATTACCGCCAGATGCCCCGCTGGATTGGCTAAGCCGCCAGGCACATTTGTTACGCGCAGCCCACAGCCCGCTGGTCTGGCTGGAAAGCTGCGATGTGGAGACCGCGCGAGCTGCAGTCCGGTTGGCGGAAAAAAGTGGAGCCACCCTGCATGTCGCGCAGTCGCCGGGCGAACATTTGGTTTCTGCAGTCATCAGTTCCATTGGCTGGCAAGGCACCTCGCTGGCCGAAGTGCGCTCTGCCGCCACGCTGATTGTGCACGTTGGACAACAACACCTGCGAGAAATGCCTTTGCTTCTAGCCCGTTTTGCACCGAACACTTGCGAACACATCTTTCTGGACCATTGCCCACCTGAAGTGCGTGAAGACGAGTTGTCCACGGATGGTCAACAGGTAATCGAACTCGGCTGGCAAAGACATCAATGGTTGGATGGTTTGATGCGCACACTGCTGGCCATTCGCGACGAGTCGGTCGTTTCGCAGCGCACCGCGACCGAGATGGATGCCAGCGCAGGATTTTTGGCCGAGCGTCTCTTGGTCAATCGCTATTGTGTCATCATCTGGAATCAAGACGAATTGACTGATCAAGCCGATCGACTGTTGCTAGAAAGACTGGTCGAGCTGACAGATGTTGTCAGTGCCATTACACGCTGCACGCTGTTACCATTGGCCAGCGATCCAGGGCGCGTCACTAGCCATGATACTGTCCTGTGGCTGACCAATCTGACTACTCCATTGCGGTACTGTGATCGCGGCTGGCAGCGAGCCGATTATTCGGCTGGACTCAGCCTGGATCAGTGGCAAGCCCAGTATGATTATCGACTGTGTGTGCGATCGTTGCCCAGCGATACGCCTTTGCCCGAGATGGCCTTCCATGCTCTGATCGATGCTGACTGCAACGTCCCGCAGTCCGGTAGCCATGGCTCGGAAAGCTGCTACGTTTGCTCGATTGGATTAAACGGATCCGGACATCTCACCCGCGGTGATCATGGCCTGGCAGCGTATGCGAGCGGCATTGAAGTGAACGATTCACAGCGAGCCACCGCCTGGGAAGTTCTTCGAGGACTTAGTGCACAGTTGGATCTTAAACACTGGCCAACGTTGCACACGCCCTTGGCTAAATCTGCCGAAAGGAACGTATGATGCATCATGCCATCCTACGCGGCGCACAGCTGATCGACCCGACGCATGTTCTGAACGGCCAGGTGGTGGATATACACGTGAGCGCGGGACGCATTACCCGCGTAGCTACGCATGATCCACGACGAGCGCTCAGCCTGGCCCCGGGCAGTACATTGCATGATTACACGGGCTGCATCGCCATGGCAGGTGGAATTGATTTGCATACGCACATCGGCGGTGGCAAATTAAATTTGGCGCGATTGCTAACTCAAGATCTGAGCGCGCGACGCCATCACGACGCGCGTGGTCCGATTTGGTCATCTGTTGAGACCGGATTGAAGTATTCGGCCATGGGGTACACTGCCTGCTTTGAGCCGGCCATGCTGCTGCCTCAAGCTCGCTCGACCCATCTGCAATTAGCCGACACACCGCTGCTGGATAGCGGTGCCTACGTCGTCATGGGAAACGAAGAATGGCTACTGCGAGCCATGGGTCGCGGTCTGGAACAACCGCTGTTAGAAGAATTGGTCGCCTGGACAGTTCAAGCCAGTCACGCGATGGCCGTAAAAGTGGTCAATGCCGGGGGCATTAGCGCGTTCAAATTCAATCAACGCTCATTGGATGTCGATCAACCGCACGCGCGCTATGGTGTAACTCCACGCTCGGTGCTGCGCAGCCTGGCCGCGGCCGTCGATGCGATTGGGCTGGCTCATCCGCTACACGTGCATGCCAGCAACCTGGGCGTGCCTGGCAACATTCGTTCAACCTTGGCCACGCTACAGGCCGTCGAGGGTCATCGCATTCACTTGACACACGCTCAGTTCAACGCCTATAGCGATGTGGGCCCGATGAACATGGGTAGCGGGGCATCCGAGCTGGCAGAATATGTCAATCGCAGTCCGCAGGTCAGCTTGGACGTCGGTCAAATTGTCTTTGGTCAAACCGTAACCCTCTCGGCTGACTCTCAAGCACAATATCGCAATCGCCGTCATGCTCAACCCTCCAAGTCGATCGTGTCGGATGTCGAATGTACCGGCGGGTGTGGTATCGTGCCTATGCGTTATGCCAACACGCACTACGTCAGCAGCTTGCAATGGACGATAGGTTTGGAACTCCTGCTGCTGATCAAGAATCCGTACCAGGTGCTATTGACGACCGATCATCCCAACGGTGGTCCGTTCACCAGCTATCCACATTTGATTCGCTTGTTGACCGATCGCACGTTTCGCCAGGCGGCGCTGGAGGCCATCCATCCCCTAGCGCGGGAGCGAACCCTCTTGAAGGATCTCGAGCGCCAATACACGCTGGATGAAGTGGCGATCATTACACGCGCGGCACCTGCCCGACTGTTGGGCCTGGCTGACCGTGGACAGATTCGGCCCGATGCCGTGGCTGACTTGGTCTTTTACAAACCGAATGACAATGTGGAGTCGATGTTCTCTCAGGCGCAATCCGTTTGGAAGAGCGGAGTCTTACTGCCGCAGTTCCTGTTGACTCGCGACTATCAGCCATCGACCTCGCGCTCGGACCAAGTCACGACGTTAGATGCACTCGACGCCTGTCCACGCTCAACCGCGCTGCGCAGCACACCCCGGCAAGGTTTGTCACTATCTGTGTATTGGCAAGATGCCATCGAGCCAACCTTGGGCATTCCGATCGGCATGCTCGAGATTTCCGAAGATGAATTGCAAAGTCGGCTGCTGTCGGGCGGACGAGCCGAAATCGCAAATGCCACTGGAGTCAGTCTATGAACGCGACACCAGTCTTCATGCAGATCAACGGGATCGATATCGAAGATAGTTTTGCGGAAGCCTTTCCCATGAAGGCGACTCGCTTGATTATCACTGCAGAAGATCGTTATTGGGCCATGCATGCTGCGCAGGCTCTGACTGGTTTTGCAACCAGCGTCATTGCCTGCGGTTGCGAAGCCTCTGTCGAGCGCGAGCTGACCAGCGACCAATCGCCCGATGGACGCCCTGCGATCGCCGTGCTGTTGTTTGCAATGAGCGCCAAAGAGCTTGAAAAGCAAGTTGTACGCCGTGTGGGTCAGTGTGTGCTCACTTGTCCATCGACTAGCGTTTTCGCGGGAATGACCGGTGAGAAGGAAGTAGCTCTGGGCAGCAAGCTGCGTTACTTTGGCGACGGTTATCAAATATCCAAAGTCATCGGCGGCAGAAGATTCTGGCGCGTACCGGTCATGGATGGCGAGTTTGTCTGCGAAGCAACCACGGCTCGAACCGACGCGGTTGGCGGTGGTAACTTCCTGGTGCTCAGCGAATCGCTCAGCGGTGCCCTGCGCGCCTGCGAAACAGCCATGGCTGCGATGAAGCAGCTGAACAGTGTCATCATGCCTTTTCCCGGCGGAGTAGCCCGATCGGGATCAAAGGTTGGGTCCAAGTACAAGTGGTTAACCGCTTCGACCAATCATATGTACTGTCCCACCCTGCGCCCCATCACTGCGTCCCGTTTGCCTGCAGGCGTGGGAGCGGCGTTGGAAGTTGTCATTGATGGGCTGACTCAAGCCGACGTGGCACGGGCCATGCGTGTAGGTATCAAAGCGGCGTGTGAAGCCGGCACGCGTTATGGTCTGCGAATGGTGACTGCTGGCAACTACGGTGGCAAACTCGGTCAGTATCACTTTCATTTGAAAGATGTCCTGGCATGAGTAGTTTAACGCTGTCCTTAAAACCAGAGGTGCTTGGTCGATTAGACTTGACTGGCCTGGTGCCCGATCGCTTGGGCTGCCTGGATGTGGCCAGTATCGCTGCGCAAACCGTCATCCTCGATGGCACGCCGCGCGCAGTTGGTGAAGTGTTCACCATTGAAGATGGTGATCGTCAGCGCTTGATCCTACGCGGAGATCTATCGCGGGCTGATCGCGTGGGTGGGGCGATGATTGATGGTCTAATGCAAGTGGACAGCAGCACTGGTCATCGCCTGGCCGATCAGATGCGAGGTGGAGTGTTGAAAGTTGGCGGCTCGGTTGGCGATTACGCGTGTTCCAACTTGCGTGGTGGTCTGGTTGAAATCGAAGGCAGCGCTGGCGATTACTGCGGTGGCGCGAGTCCTAACTTTCGTCGAGGCATGCGGGGTGGCGTGTGCCGCGTTGAGCAGTCGGTGGGCAAATATGCTGGCTTTCGCATGCGCCGCGGTACGTTGATTGTGGGTGGGTCAGTTGATTTGGGGTTAGGTTGCTCCATGATTGCAGGGACAATCGTAGCCTTTGGCAAAATTACGTCGCCCATGGGCGTGGGCTTGAGACGCGGCACGTTGATTGTCGCACGAGATGATCAACCCCAACTACACGTCGGATTTACGCCCTGGGAGTCCGTTCAGCTGGCGTTTTTGCCAATTTTATTGGCAGATTTGCAAAGGCATGTTTCGCCCAGGCAACAGGCGGCGCTACACGCAGGCCGCGTAATGCGAGCCCTGGGTGATCGATCCAGCGGTGGTATGGGTGAATTGTTATGGATTTCGACGCTCGACCAGGATGATAGTCTGGAGACTGGTTTCCATATTGCAGCAACCCTCTAAAATGAAGGAGTGATGCCTATGAACCTTAAATCTCCGACCCTCCTATCTTTCGCCAACTTGAGCCATGTGGTTAGGCATGCCCGCGCGAGTACTGTCTGGATATGGCTCTTGGCAACTGCTTTATCGCTGTTGGCGCAAACGGCTTCTGTGTCTGCTCAGACTGTGCCGCGTGCGGAAAAGCTGCGTGTGTATTTGATTGGCAATTCGCTGACCTGGGATTGCGTGCCTGCCGCGTTGGGCGTGGATGCTCAGTGGCATGTGGACTGTGGCAAGAACCTGAAGCAGATTTTCAATGCTCCCGAGAAGCCATGCGTTCCGTCGAGCCTGGTTTGGACCAAAGCGCTCCAAGAGAACAAGTACGATGTGTTGTGCATCCAACCTCACTACGGTACCAAGCTGAGCGAAGACATCGATTTGGTCAGTCGCTGGGTGGCCATGCAACCTCAAGCGATGCTCGTTTTGCATTCGGGTTGGCCCAAACATCTCGAGATTAGCCAAGAATCCGCAGATGCGGGTACAGAAATAACTGTCACCGGTGCATCGACCATGCACCATTCAGTGAACTACATGCACGAATTAGCTCTCGGAGTGGCCGACCGCCATGCCGGGGTCAGGATTCGACACACGCGCGTCTTGGAGGCGTTGCAGCAAATTGAGCTGGATATCCGCCAAGGCGGGGCCCCTATTAAAAAGGTGAGCGAACTATATCGCGACGACATTCATCTAACCTTTGCTGGTGGACGCTACTTGGCGCACAATATGTTGCGTCAATCACTGGGCCTGGCGCTTAGCTCCCAAGGTTTTCAGTTGGATGACGACTTGAAGAGTTACCTGGACAAAACTATTACTCGCTTTGGCGAGGCACGCTAAAAAATGTTGATTGCACCACCGCTCAAAAACAGCCAAGGCAAACTGCCGTTGGCCGATTTCAAGAAACGGCCCAATGAAGAACTGGCGTCGATCATTGCTGAGGCCAAGCAGCAATTGGGCTCGCGCTTGCTCATCCTGGGGCATCACTATCAACAAGACGAAGTGATCGCGCATGCAGATTTGACTGGCGACAGTTACCAGCTGAGCCAGCTGGCTGCGGCCAGTCGGGATTGCCGCGTAATCATTTTCTGCGGCGTGCACTTTATGGCTGAGACCGCGGATATCTTGGCCAATCGACCCGAAAAATTGTCCGAGCGCGGTGGGCAGCACGTTACCGTAATCCTGCCCGACATGGCTGCCGGTTGCTCAATGGCTGACATGGCTGCCATTCGACAAGTGGAAGACGCCTGGAATCAACTGGGTGAAGTGATCGATACGCAGCGCGTTATCCCGGTGACCTATATCAACTCAGCAGCTTCGCTGAAAGCCTTCTGCGGCAAACATGGCGGGATTGTCTGCACCAGTAGTAACGCAGCTGCCGTACTGAAATGGGCTTTTGAACGCGGTGATCGCGTGTTCTTTTTCCCCGATCAACACTTGGGCCGCAATACCGCGCTGAAGATGGGTATCACGGACGATCAGATGCCGGTCTACGATCCTTATGCCGAATCGCTCGGTGGAAACACAGCCGAGGCGATCACTGCGAGCAAGGTGGTTTTGTGGAAAGGTCACTGCAGCGTACATCAAATGTTCACTGCCGCTCACGTGGCCCAGTTTCGCCAGCGGATCCCCGGCATCAAGATCTTGGTACACCCTGAATGTCCGCGCGAAGTCAATGACATTGCAGACGTCTCGGGTTCGACCAGCAAGATTATTCAAACCGTGAAGCAGTCGCCTGCAGGCACCAAATGGGCAATTGGTACCGAGTTGCATTTGGTCAATCGCTTAAAGGCCGAACATCCAGAACAAGAGATTCACTTCTTGTCGCCTGTTGTCTGCATGTGTGCGACCATGTATCGTATCGATCTCGCGCACCTGGCGTGGACGCTAGCCAACTTGTTGGAAGACTCAGTGGTCAACGCCATTAAAGTCGACCCGGAAGTAACTCGCAATTCCCTGATAGCTCTGCAGCGCATGTTAGAAGTCAAGTAACTGGCGAACCAGTCTGAGCACGCCAGCGAGGAATGCCTTACCACACCCAGAAAGCAACAACTGAATGTCGGATTTCGTCGAAGTGGCTCGGATGGCTGACCTACCCGAGGGCGGAAAGCAATGTTTAGAAATCAACGGCCACTACGTGGTCATCGTGCACTTGGACGGTCAGCTGTATTGTTTGGACGATGTGTGCACGCACGACGGCGGACCACTAGGCGAAGGCGAACTGGATGATCATTGCCTGGTCTGCCCGCGGCACGGAGCCAAATTCGACATTCGCACCGGCGCCGCCGTCTTAATGCCCGCCACCGAACCAACAGCCGTGCACGAAATCAAGCTCGAAGGCGATAAGATCCTCGTGCGTTTATCGACGTAAGCGCACGGTATTAGCCTCGGTTGGATTCGTACTCCTACTCCTACTCCTACTCGAATTTGTATGTACTCGCAGCTATCGAGTACGAGTAGGAGTACGAAGAGCCGTGCTTACGGGTGTTAGACGACGTACGTGCAACGGCCTTGCACGTTCAATAACCGAGGCTAACGCCTGCGGTTTAAAATAGGCGGGCTGCTAATTCACTGTCTAGCAGCAATCGGCTGCGCTGTTGAAGAGCAGTCTTGCGATCGCTAGTTAACTGTTGTTGGGCGGCTTTGGCGGTCTTCCAGCTGCGCTGGAACTGTTCCATAAACCGTGAGTATGCGTCGGTGAGACGATTCACGGTGCCCGCATCGCGGTGAGTGCGAACAGTGGAAATTAGCGCTGGGCCAAACAAGTCTTCGTTCAGTTCCGTTGGTATCGTCTCAACGCCGTTTAGTCCAGGCAGCCACTGCACTTGAGTACGCTTATTCGACCAAGCCCCGATCGCACTTTGGAAACTTAACTTGCTCAGTCGATATTGTTCGCACAGCGCCCCGAGTTCGTTTTCCATGGCGACCCGGTCTTGGTTCAGCTTGCTCAGTTCTAACTTCAGCTCATTTTCCGTTTTGACCAACTTGTCCACTTCCGATTGAGCCTGCGCGCGTGTTCGCTTGGCAGTTTCACCAAGGGAAGTCAGCTGTTGCAGTTGAGCCTGGCCGGTGGCGGCAGCGGCTTTTAAACTTTCATACTCCGCGCAGATCGGCGACGAACTAGCTGCACTAGCGGACGAGTCGGCATCGAGTCCTTGTTCGGCCAGGTATGCGTTGACCAGTGGCCGCGTGGCTTCCACGCGCAAGTTCGCTTGATCAGCTGCCTGGCGCGCCGCCTCGTAACGTTGGTATACGGGCTGATACTCCATATCCGCCCTGTCGAAAGCACTCTGTGCGGTTCGCAAATCGCTTTGTAGCTTGTCACTTTTGGTTTCGATCAACTTGGCCTTAGTCGGCATGTCGTGTAAGGCCACAAGTTTTTGCTTAATTTGGCCCAGCAATTTGTCGCGTACATCTACCGTGGGCTGAGTGTTTTCACATTGTGCGACGAACTCAGTTAGCTGCACGAGGTGTTGCTGCAGGGTATGAAACTCAGGATTGCTCGCTGCCATTTCTTGCTCGACCAATTGCCGCAACCGATCATCCGCGGCCGCCACCAGTTTCTTCTTGCCTTCAGTGGCGCTGGTAAGCTGACCAAGCTCGGCACGCGCTTTCTCAAGTCCTGAACTCTGCAGTTGCTGGTCGTCCGGCTGCGCAAAGCGAGCGGCTGAAAACGCATCGATATCAGTTTTTAGTTGAGCCACGAACTGCTCGGCAGTATGAATATCTCGACTGGCGTCGACTACGATCTGACCAAAGGCGCGAAGATGAATAACCGAATCATTGGCGGCCAACTGCTCGCGATAATAGCTACTAGGCCTACCGCCCCGAGCCTCTGCGGGCGGCAACAATGAATCCTTGAGCATCTGGGCTCGTGCGATCACAAAGTTGTCAGCCAGGATCTCCGCTTCTTGATCGCTGACCATATCTCGCAGTTCAACATCCTGCTTTCGCGTGGCGGTAAACGGTAGTTTACGCTTGAACCAGCCAACGACACCTGCATTTTCGCCTTTGAAAGCAGCGTACTGCGCATGGAATTCCGCCAACTCGCCTTGATCCCGAATCCGTTCTTCCTCGATGCGTCGAATCGCTTCATCTATCGAGCTGGCCATCTGTTGATCCACGCCTTGACGACCAATTGCCGCCGCCATCTGGTCGAAAGCTTCTTGCAGTTGTCGGTAACTGGTAGCGTGCTGCAAACCTTGAAGCCAGGTGGGATCGGAAGACATACGGGAAATGCCTTTCTGCACAAGCGATAAAAATTTGGGGCAGGCGATTGTTGGATCGCCGATTATACACTATTTATCATCTTCCAGAAAACTGGTGCCGTTGTATTGGTTTACATATAAAGCAATCGCAAATCGAAAAAATCCTGATTGCTTTACGCATCAAGTAAGAGCTGAGCGCAGGGGCCCCCCTTCTCCCTCGATGTAGTGAGATCGTCCAGCTTTTAACTATCGAAATTCAAAGGCCTTAGGGTGGCACTGGCAATGCGCAGCATAGCCAGTGCATGGACCGAAGTGGTGCAGTTGGCCGGGCCCTGTTTCTGGTCCAGTGGCAGCGAAGTTTTGGATACAGCCTGCCAGGGTGCAGCCTGGGACGGGTTCTTTCGTTGGCCAATGAGCCCTCTCAGGGTGCTTTGAAACTTCGGTTTCATTAGCCCGGGTCAACTGCAGCCCGAATATCGATCGCTTCGTTTTGAGCACTGGCTATGCTGCGCATTGCCAGTGCCACCCAGAACTCTAAACGCCATGCAGTGGCACGACTAAAAGCTGTACGATCTCAGTACATTGGGGGAGAAGGGGAGAACCGGGCGCGTCGCATCAATACCGTATCAGCCTGTCAACAGTTTCGTTAGCACCTCACCGGCCACGTCGGTCAGGCGGTAGCGACGACCGTTGTGCAGATAGGTTAAGCGCTTGTGATCCAAGCCCAAGAGATGCAGCATCGTGGCATGCAAGTCGTGGACGGTGACTGGATCGACGACTGCCTTGTAACCGATTTCATCGGTCTCGCCATGGCTTGTGCCACCCTTGACACCAGCGCCTGCCATCCAGGCCATGAAGCCGTGCGGGTTGTGGTCTCTTCCATCTTTGCCTTGCGAGACCGGCATGCGGCCGAATTCGCCACCCCAAATCACCAACGTAGATTCGAGCAGACCACGCTGCTTGAGGTCGGTCAACAGTCCATCGATGGGTACGTCGGTGGCCAGGCAGTGTCCCGTATGATTGCCGGTGAGGTCGCTGTGGGCATCCCATTCGCCATCGCTATAGACTTGCACAAACCGCACACCGCTTTCGACCAGCCGGCGTGCGAGCAAACACTTCGAACCGTAGGACTTCGTTTCTGCACGATCGAGCCCGTAGGACTGGCGCGTCAGCTCCGTCTCATCCGAAAAGTCGATCAACTTCACCGCGTCGGCTTGCATGCGGTACGCGAGCTCGAAGGACTGGATACGTCCCAACAAATCAGCTTCGCCAGGATGCGCTTGCATATGTTCGTCGTTCAACCGAGCGAGCAAATCAAGCTGCCGGCGCTGGTCGTCACGCGTGACGTCATTGGGGCGACTCAGATTGAGGATCGGGTTGCCCTCGGGCCTAAAGAGCGTTCCTTGATAACTGGATGGCAGGAACCCCGCATGCCAATTCAAAGGACCGCCTTTGATGCCTTGATTATTTCCGAGCACAACATAGCCAGGCAGATTCTGATTCTCACTCCCCAGAGCGTAGGTGATCCAGGCTCCAGCCGACGGAAAGCCTGGACGGGCAATTCCGGTGTTGATTTGATACAGGGCCGGAACGTGATCGTTCGAATCGCTGTAAAGAGATTTGATGAAAGCAAAGTCGTCGACATGTTTCGCGACATGCGGATATTTATCGCAGACCCAAGCCCCACTCTCGCCGTACTGCTTGAACTTAAATGGCGACTTCATCAGCGGACCAGGACTGCCGTTGAAGACATTGATCTGAATATTCTGCCCGTCGCGCTTGGTTAATTCCGGCTTGGGGTCAAAGGTGTCCACAGCACTGGGCGCGCCTTCCATGAACAGCCAGATCACCGATTTGGCTTTGGGTGCAAAGTGCACAACTTGCGGTTGCACCAGAGCTTTGTCGTCAGGGTCGGCGGCCAGCAAGCCTTGCTGGGACAGTAAATCGAGCAAGGCCAGTCCGCCAAAGCCTGCACCGGCGCGCTGCAGGAAGTGTCGACGATTGCCTGCTACTTCGTATCGACCGCAATGTGAGCTGGGTGGGATCATCGCTTGGCATCTCACTTAATCAACATAGATGAATTCATTGAGACCAAACCAGGTTTGGCATAGATCTGCTAACGCGCGGCGACGAATCTCTTCGGCCGATTCCTCGGGCGCCCGAGCTGTGCGGGCGCTGATTTGTTCTTGGACAAAGGCGAGTGAAACGCTCTTCTCCGAAGCACTGGCGGATCTGCCTAGCGCATATCTATAGCCACGCTCGATCCAAGCATCCTCGTCGATGCCTACCTCGGCGATCAGCCGGTCGGAGAAACTCAGGGCGGTGGAGCGCACAAAGGGATCGTTCAGCAATGCCAGAGCCTGCGGCGCGACTGTGGTCGGGTCGCGGCGATTGCAACTTTGTTGTGCGTCTGGTTTGTCAAACGCTTGCAGTAGCGGATAGGGCACCACTCGTTTGTGAAACATATAGATCGAGCGGCGACGCACGTCGGGAGAATCTTCGATCTTCCCAGGATAAGGATCTTTGGTGTTGCGAGCCACAATGGCCTCGGCACTGATCTGAGGTTTGAAGCCTGGGCCATAGGCCTTCAGATTTATGGTGCCACTAACAGCCAGCATGGCATCACGCAGCACTTCCGCTTCCAATCGTTGCGGTCTCATCCTCGATAGCAGGCGATTGTCAGGGTCGATCTGGCTAGGTGCGATACCTGCTTGCTGATAAGCAGCGCTGGTCAGTATCATGCGATGCAAGCGCTTCAACTTCCAACCGTGCTGCACCAAGTCGTTGGCCAGCCATTCCAATAACTCTGGATGCGTTGGTGCATCAGAACGCACGCCAAAGTCGCCAGTGGTGTGAACGATCGCTTGACCGAAGTGATGTTGCCACAGGCGATTAACGATCACTCGCGCCACCAGCGCTCCGGCGCCTTGGTCGATGTCGGTCATCCATTCCGCCAGCGCTCGGCGCTGCAGCGTACTCGACTTGTTGGGACTGCTTTCGCGCGCCTGTTCCCAGTAATCTTCAGGGTTCTTGTGGCGGGTCATGATCGAGACAAAACCCAGAGGCACGGGTTGCTCATGATCATAAAAGTCGCCACGACGGAACAGCCAAGTCGGCTTGGGTTGCGGACCAAAATCGCGATAGGCATACACCTTCTCGCTCGACCCCACGGTGACTTCGCCGCGATCACCGCTGTGCAGCGCGCTTAAGATTCCATAGTAGTCGCGCGCAGGAATTGCGTCGTATTTGTGATCATGACAGCGGACACATCCCAGAGTCAAACCAAGCATGCCGGTACCGATGGTCGAAACAATATCGTCCAACTCGTTGTACCGATTGCGTAGTCGCTCGTCTTCTAACAAATTGTCGCGCAGACCCGCAAAGGGTCCGGCAGCCAGAAAGCCAGTCGCTGCCACAGCCGATGGATTGTCGGGTTCGTATTCATTCCCAGCTAATTGCCAGCGAACGAATTGATCGAACGGCATGTCGTCGTTAAAAGCGCGGATGACAAAGTCGCGATAGTGATACGCCAACGGGCGATCGCGATCGGTCTCCTGGCCATCGCTGTCCGCATAACGGGCGACATCCAGCCAATGTCGCCCCCAGCGTTCGCCGTGACGCGGACTATCTAGTAGGCGATCGACCAGGGCCTCGAGGGCGCCTTGCGAATCACGAGTCGCGGCGTCGACAAACGCTTGGACTTCTTCCGGCGAGGGCGGCAAACCGATTACATCGAAATACAAGCGACGAATGAGTGTTCGAAGTGCGGCAGGAGGAGCGGGTTGCAGTTGATTCGATTCCAAAGATGACAAAATGAAAGCGTCGATCGGAGTGCGGGCCCACACCTGGTTCTTAGTCACCGGTATCTCAACCTCGCTCAGAGGTTGAAAAGCCCAGTGCTGTTTGGCTTGCTCGCTGCGCGGATCCAGTACGTCGGCATGGCTGGGCCAATTTGCACCTTGATCGATCCAGGCACGCAGAATGCCCACTTGTTCATCGGTCAGGGCGTTGCCCTCGGGAGGCATAATGTCCGTTTCAGGAATGGCGGATACCAAGTGAATTAGGCGACTGGCTGCACTGTTGCCTGGCTCAATTGCCCGACCACTTTTGCCACCTGCCATTGCCAGCCGTTTAATGCCGAGATTCAATCCACCTTCTTCATTGCCTTCCGCATGACACTCAAAGCAGCGCTGGCGTAGCAGTGGTTGCACGTCTTTAATAAAGTCCACCTCTCGGTCGACGGGCTTCGGCAACAGGGCGGCGTAATCAACCCGCGCGGGAATGCCTGCCGCAAAGTTGCGTGCGACTTCCTGGGCCGTTAACGCGCGGTCATAGATGCCGACCAAATGCAGCTGGCCATGCCACGGACGATCACCCGTCCATTCGTTGGCCAATGACAATTGAAATTCATCACTCCAGTTGGACAGATCGCCTGCCACCGTGTGCGCACCGACCTCTTGGGCATTTACATACATCCGCGTCATACCGGAGGGATCGCGCGAGCAGAGCACATGCGTGAGTTCAGTGTTAACCACGCTTTCTGTGGACGCTAACGACGGCATGCCATTGGTACTGGTGGCTGTCGTTCGCAAACGCAGTTCGAAACGCGAACCATCTTGGCCGAGAGTCCAGTTTCGCTGATTCGCATCCGCTGAGAGCGTAACGATGCGAGCCGGGCCCTTCTGCTGGATGTCACTCGGCTTGAGCCAAACTTCTACGGTCAGCGCATTGGATGCTTTAGAAGCCGCGATAACTTTCTTGGCTGGCCCGTCGGATGTGATACGACTAGCGGAACTCACGTCCAGTCGATCATCGCGCCACTTAACACCCGCCTGCCTGGCAATGCGCAGATTTAGTGGCTCACCTACTCCAGATCTATCTCGTAAGATTTCATCTGCCGGGCGATCAAACAGGTAGAGTACGGTCAAGCCGTCGGTGACTCGCTCCGAACTGTCCTGCGAAAATGCCACCTCGCGAAAGGATAAGAGTAAAGCTAATGTCAGGATTATCCATCGATGAGTCACTATGCTCCTCCGCTATGCAAATCACTTCGGCACTCTGCCACGCCTGGGCCAGCAGCTATTGTAGCTTGAAGTGGCAGCGGTGTTGACTGCTGATTGAACGGCTCCATGCTTAAAACGCTGAGACGCAGAGGATCGCAGAGAAGACCATCGGATGAGGACTTGAAAGCCTACGGACTCCGCGGACTCTGCGTTTCAAATTGGGAGCTGCCAAACCAATCGCACTTGGGATAAAGCACTTAGCTCGCCAAGTATCGCACAGCTGACGCCACGCCAATTGTAACTTCAGTCATGCGTTGGTAGTTCAACGTGTCTGGAGTGTCGCTGGCTCGGTGGTAGTTGGGGTTTCTGAGGAAGCTGGTATCGGTCAGCATCAACGCGGGATAACCTTGATCCCAGAACGAGCTGTTATCACTCAGTCGAATATCGTTGATGCGCTCGGGCAAGCAGATCGAGAATAGCGGCATTGCTCGAGCGCCGCGCTTGAATCCTCGTCGGAATCGCCAACAGAGTTTCCATGAAGCCAGGTTGCCCACGGCCGCCAGAAAATCACCTCGCTTGGGAAAGAAACGATGCATCCATTTTGGAATCAACGGCGGTACGGCTTGCGAATTATCAGCACTGGTGTAGTAGCCGACCATCTCCAAGCACAGCATTCCCAGGATCTTGTCGCCTCGCATTCGCGATTGCCGTGCGTGATGTTGGCTGCCCATGGAGTTCAAGTTGAAGTAGGGCGGCTCTTCGCAGGCGAAGGCGACATAGCGAATCGTTCGCTTGCCGTGAAACTCTTGTAGCAAGCGACCGACTTCCAGCAACACGGCTACCGCCGATGCATTGTCGTCGGCACCCGGGGTAGAAAACACCGTATCGTAGTGAGCTCCCAGCAAGATGATTTCGTCGGCTCGCCTGGTACCAGCTTGCTCAACAATCAAATTGGTCGCCCGGTCGTCCAGGGCTTCGTAACACTCGCGCGAGTTGTGGTAGCTCATCGCGGCCCACTGGCCTTCGATGTATCCAATGGTCGCTTCGATCGTCTTAGGCTTGCCGAGGTACCGAGGACCGATCAACCCCGCCAAGCGATCGACATGCAGTCGCAAATTGGCTTCGATTTGATGTTTGTCAGGTGTCATCAGCAAGTCTGGGCGGGCCTCATGTAGCCACCGCTGCCAAGCGGTGGACGTAAGAGCTAAGAGTCTATTGATCCAATTTTAGTATCGGGAACATGATGATCGCAGTGTAGTGACAGGCGCTGGCGAGGATCACCATGAGATGCCATACCGGGTGGAAGTACCAACGTCGGTGATCGCTGTGCAGGAACAACGTTCCTAAAGTGTAGACTACTCCGCCCAGAGCCATGGAGCCGAAGCAGACCAGCGTCACTTTGTTCATCAACAGCAGCGCGGGGATCCAGCCCAGCAGCACGTAGGTTATCGAGGTCATGTTATCTAGCCGGTGGCCAGCGAAAACTTTCGAGTAAAATCCCAGCCCCGCTGTACCCCAGACCAGCAGCAGCAAAGCGCTACGTTGCCAGTCCTCCATATAGGCCCAGATGAATGGTGTGAACGTTCCGGCAATCAGCAGGTAGACGGCTCCCTGGTCCATAGCCCGCGCGCGGTGCCGCCACTCGGGAACTCTCACTGCGTGCGACAGCGTCGAAAACAGATACATCGCGGCCAGCGTGACGCTATATACCAAGCAGGCGTAAAACATCGACGCATGATATTTGGCGGCCACCATCGTGATCGCTACTCCAGCCGGCAGACTGGCTACAAATCCTAAACCGTGGGTCCAGGCATTAATTTTCTCCTGTGCGGCATTCTCCGCCGTCCAGCGTATCGCCATGCATTCCTCAGTGGGTAAATCGTTCCATCGCAGCTATGAATTTCCTAACCAGTTCAGCACCCACCTTATTGCGTTGCCCGCTTAAAGGGCAACGCTCGTACGGGTGGCCAAATCTCACATCTTCCTACATTCGATAGCCTACCCGCTCCAGTTAGATGCACAATGGGATAGGTGGCCACCCTGATTTCAACAATATCCGCAATCGCATGCTTTCTGAAACCAAACGGCTCACGCGAGTTATCACTGTGGGGGCCGAAATGTCAGCCAGGGCATTAGCGCAAAGATTAAAAGTGCCACATAATATGCCGTCCCCGATACCGGGTCCTTATCCAGCAAGGCTTCAGCTGGCATCTTCTGAAACAAGATGGCAGCCAACCCGACCTCAACACTCAAGAGCATCGCCAGCCCTAGCAACCCAACACCCAGAGCGTGCCGAGCACTACTTGACTGCCTAGAAATCCAGCGGCCGACTATAAAGACCACCACGAGCATGATCGGCAACTCTAGTAGTTCGGCATAGCGAGCTCCAATTCTCGGCACGAGTAGCCCGACACGCATCATGCCGAGAATGAACCCTGTTCCAAAGAGAATCGCGAAGTATTGGGCGGCTAGTCGTATCACTTAGGAACCGCAAGAAAATAAATGTCCGGACTGACAGTAACGAACAATTTCAACATCAAGAACTCATTCCCCCTGATGCGATTAGACTGGACCTTTATTTTTTTACGGTTCCTATGTTCCTGTTAGCTATCGTCCTAAGCAGGTCAAGAAACCGCAGGTCCTCGGTTCCGAGTCCCGCAGCCGATGATGCTCGGGCCGACTTAGTGGCCTCTTCATAAACATCCAAGATCGCACCGCTGGTCAACGTCAACCAATGCCGGTGGTCGGCTGACAATTCTGATTGCATGTAGCTGTGTAGTTCCAACATCGGATCGTATTGATCTTCATCAGTTCTGAGTGCTCGATCCAAAATTCCCAAGACTGGGTTGGTAAAGCTTTCTGCCTTGGACCCTTTGAACTGCGTGAGAACTTCATTCTCCGCCTGCTTGGCTCGGCGTTGCATCTCAGCATGCGTGAGCGACTCTTCGGCTATGCGCAAACCGTACTTCGATGCAAACATACCTAACGACGGGATGAGCGACTTGGCTGCAATTACTGCTCCAGCCAATGGATTGAAAATGGCCACCAGGCCTCCGATCAGCAGTACTCCCCCAAACACTCGATCATCCAGCACATCGATATAGTCAGCGATCTCGCGCGTTCGATCGGCCATTGTCTTTTTGTCAGTTGGTTTAGCCAACTCCTCAGCCTGCGTCTGCTTTATCAAAAGACTGCGCAGCATGGCTTCCGAATCCGGATGTGGCAGATGAAGCACGCGGCGTTTGCGAAGTTCATTGATGGGCGGCACACCTTCGGGCAGGCAGCGATGAATGGCCAGGGCATACGCATCTGGGCTGCGTTTATCTGGAATCAAGAAATAGTGACGCTCGTCGAAACTTTGTTCCTTGTCGGCGATGGATGTGGAACCAAAGACATTCAGGGTGCCGACCATGTTGGTGACATAACCTACACCTACGCCTGTAAGGCTCCAACCGCTTGACATGGCACTATAACCAAAGTCCGCAGTTTGCTTGAGGAGCGTTCGAATATCCATGTTGTGGGTCTCTCGATCCAATGGCAAAGAATGGCCCGGGCGTTCCTACTCCTACTCCTACTCCTACTCCTACTCCTACTCCTACTCCTACTCCTACTCCTACTCCTACTCGTAGGTTCATCGAGTAGGAGTAGTACTTAACCCTTCGCACTTCGTTAGTTCATGCGAGTATCTTTTAACCCCTCTGAACAGTCAGCTCAACACCTGGCCCCGGCCGAACAAAGTCGTGCCACTGGTAATTGTCCGGCAGCGGCTTGGCCGCCGCAAACTCCAAATGCAAAATGCGTCGATGCCGAAAGGTACCAGCGTGAGAGGATCCACTAGCGTGGCTAATCAATGGTCGCATGGCCAAGACATCACCGACTTGCGCATGGATAACTACTGCGTGATCGGCGCTCACACCGTTACTTTCGCTGGAGACGTGTGAGCCAGGAACAACGCGCAGCGGTCCATTTTCATCGGTCACTTCGTCCAAGTGAATTCGCAACGTCAGCATGGATCGCAACACTTCATCACTCGCAATCACATGCGGCACGCCCGCTTTGATTGTAGGTCTTGAGAGCTTTGTGGATTTGGTCGCGTGGTGTCTAACTGCGATCGAAGTGTCTTTATGCCACGGAAGATTCCAAGTGCGTTCTGGTGGTTTATCAAAGAACAAAGCTCGGACCAAGCCAAAGTCGTCACCCAGTTGGTTACGCAAAAATGTCAGCAGCCGTTCGGTTTGCCAAACTGTGGTAACTTCCGGAACCGAATCGATCAAGTTCCTGGCTGCGTAAACATGGCCGCGACTCGATCGAGCCCTGACCGCCGGCGACTCTGCATCAAAAGCCCCCTCGAAAACGCTCAACATGCGCTGCACAGCCAGCGTATCTACTGCCCGAGGCAGCATGCAGAAACCATCGCGTTCCAGATTCCATTGAGTCAGCATGGCTTGATCCCTGACAATTTACCGCACATATCCATTCAGCCCTTTCGCGCCAAACATAGCGACACCTTCATGTGCTTAGCCCCGCTTAGGCCACAAAAGTTGGACCTGCCCCATTTCGCTGAACTCTCACAGTATAAAGATACCGGTGAACCTCACCTACTTCAAAGGGCGTCGTACACGTATGAGTTACATTGTTGTAGACATAGAAGCCGACGGGCCGATTCCAGGTGACTACTCCATGATATGCTTTGGAGCTGTCGTGGTGGATGACCAACTGGATAAAACCTTCTACGGCCAACTGAAACCCATTTCCGAGCGGTTTAATCCAGAGGCGTTAGCCATTTCAGGTTTTTCGCGCGAGGAGACGTATGCATTTCCAGATCCGCGACAGGTCATGCGAGATTTCGCCGACTGGATCGCCGTGCAATCGAAAGGTCGGCCAATTTTTGTCAGCGACAATAACGGCTTTGACTGGATGTTTATATGCTGGTACTTTCACCACTTTATCGGGAGCAATCCGTTTGGTTACTCCTCCAGACGAATTGGCGATTTGTATTGCGGTCTAACCAGCGATGCCCAGGCTCAATGGAAACACCTGCGCAAGACAGCCCACACGCATCACCCTGTCGACGACGCCAAGGGTAACGCGGAAGCCCTGCTGCATATGAAACGTGAAATGGGCTTGAAGATCCGCTTCTGAAGGTCTCTGTTGCCTAAGTCGCGACCTGTCCCGGGCTCAGACCATACTGGCTGCGGATGGCGTCAAAGGTTGTTCGGTCCTCCCACGTAGCAGCGTCTCTCCGAGACGCTGACTAGCGTAACAGCTGGTTTCAGAACGTAGTTACATATAGGTATGCGAGTCTCGGAGAGACTCGCATACGTGACCACGTAGCAGCGTCTCTCCGAGACGCTGATCAGCGTAACAGCTGGTGTCAGAACGAAGTCACGTATAGGTATGCGAGTCTCGGAGAGACTCGCCTACGTGACCACGTAGCAGCGTCTCTCCGAGACGCTGACTAGCGTAACAGCTGGTGTCAGAACGTAGTCACGTATAGGTATGCGAGTCTCGGAGAGACTCGCCTACGTGACCACGTAGCAGCGTCTCTCCGAGACGCTGATCAGCGTAACAGCTGGTGTCAGAACGTAGTTACATATAGGTATGCGAGTCTCGGAGAGACTCGCCTACGTGACCACGTAGCAGCGTCTCTCCGAGACGCTGACTAGCGTAACAGCTGGTTTCAGAACGTAGTTACATATAGGTAGGCGAGTCTCGGAGAGACTCGCCTACGTGACCACGTAGCAGCGTCTCTCCGAGACGCTGATCAGCGTAACAGCTGGTTTCAGAGCGTAGTTACGTATAGGTAGGCGAGTCTCGGAGAGACTCGGCTACGTGGGAATGCGTCAAGCACTTCGGGCATCACGAACATTCAAATGCCGAAAGCCTTAACGGTTTCGCTACGATCGAATTATGCGGGCCGCAGGCCTAAGAACTCGCGCGTCCAGTGAATGCGTTTGAGCAGCATTTGTTCCAGCAGCCATACGACTATCAGCGAGGCAGCGAATAGTGGCAGGTAGATGGCTAGGAGCGCAACCCAAGCGACCAACACCCAAGACCAACCCACGTGAGCTAGCGGTATGGGCGCGCCAAGTTTCCCAGGCGTGCGCCGTCGCCACCACATGATGTAACCACTGACGCTCAGCAGTACCAGTCCAAGAGCTGCGATCAGACCCAACAACTGATTCAGCCAACCAAACAGCTGCCCTTCATGCGCGGCGATGCCCAGGCTGACTGCTTTGTCCAACCAAGGTTTACTGGCAAAGTCCTCGCGCGACAGCACCTCGCCGGTTTGCCCGTCTAGCTTCATGGTGACGCGGAGTGGTCTATTCTGAGCGTCAGACTTAACGATCCACTCACGACCTCCCTTGGTTGGCGGTTCGATAGTCGCTGGATAAGCCAGTCGCATGGGTGCGACCGCTGCTGCCAGGCGATCGAAGCACGTTAGGTCGCTGGGCATTTCGACTTCGCGCTGCCTGCGTCCACCTTGACGCGCTTTGCTCGTAGCTGCCTTGCTGGCCGCGCCGTGACCTTCATGTCCGCCGTCCGACTTCATCACGCCACCGATAGTCCAATCGGTTGATCCGGCCGTAACGCCGACCAATTCGCGGGCCGAGCGAAAGTAGTTGCCCCAGAACTTGGCCCAGGGCAAACCAGTAGCGAGCAGGAACAAGACCAGCAGCGATATCCACACGCCTGTCACACTATGCAGATCGCGCAGCAGCACCTTCGAGCCTTTGCGCAGCCGAGGATAGACAACGCCAGCCAGTTTTTCCGCTTGTCTTGGCCACCACAAGCACAGCCCGGTTACGACCATGATGATTGTCCATGACGCAGCCAGTTCGACCAGGTTCGAACCGCGCTCGCCCATTCCTAGTTGGCCATGAAAACTGCGCACTTGTCGCACGAATCCGCCATCGTCAGGCCTGGAGCCGAGCACCTCGAGCGAAACTGGGTGCACGAAGACACGCCGCGCCTGGCCGTCGACTTGCAAGATGACACGCGCCGCGTCTTGGGAGTTGGTGGGTAACTCGTAAGCCGTCGGCACTGCTGCCGGAAAGGCCGCGCAAGCCGCTTGGACTTGCGCTGAGACCAGTTGTGCTTCGCCTTGGACACTCAAGTTGTCGTACTGGCTATCCGCCCACTTGTCCAACTGAGGTTTGAACAAGTAGATCGCGCCGGTAATCGACAGCACGATCACAAACGGCATGCAGAACAGACTGGCGTAGAAGTGCCAGCGCCAGATCGCACGATAATCTGGCCAGCGTCGTGGATTGTCAGTCATCACTTAAAACTCCCCGACCACCTCGCCGCCATTGCAGCTATGCAGAGCGCGATGAACGTTGGCATCGATGCCATCAGAGATAAAGTGTACCGAACCGTCGGCCAGTCCCACGTTCGCTCCGCCGGTGTGATAACTCCGCGGTCCAAAGTAACCCGTGAAGTGTACGACCAGGTCAGGCACGCGATTGTTGGGAGTTTGATAACCATTGGTCAATGAATTGATCGCGCCGCCAAAGGCCCACGATATACCGCGGCCACGCAAAGCGGTACTTGTACCGCCGCGCCACACCGTAAACGTATTCCAAAACGTTTCGATTTGCGGATTGAATATCATGCCGTTGCCATCCACATACGAACTCCATCCAGAACCCGTGGCTTTCAAACCTTGAACCGTATTCAAACCAGAATTGACTCCACCCGAACCGTTTAACGTGTATTGATACGGGAACTTGGGCAATGTACCTGCCGGCAGCGCCATGTCGTCGCCCACACTGCGAACAGATTCACTGATGATGACCGTATTGGAACTGCCATCGATGATGTCGTTGAATCCAGCTTTGGAACGTTGGTAGACAATTCCATCGGTGCGCCAGCGCAAGTCATAGTTGACTCCTTTACCACTGCCATAGCTGATCATGTAATTCAGTCCGCCGTAGGAGTAGGTCGTACCACCCACCACCACGCGCGAGACGCTGGGCGCCGGATCGCTGGGACAGAGAAACAGGGGCAACGGGTTAGCAAAGGCCGCGGCAAAATTCGGATTCGGGACTTTCGCATTGAAAGGCCCAGTGAAAGCGACTTGCGAGTAGTCCAACAGATTGTTCAAGTTCGCTTGCTCGACGTAGGGTAACAATCGCGCTTGAATCGAAAAGTCCGCATCGACAGTACCAGCCATTGGAAACTTGCGATGCGCCGATTCGTAGTTCAGCATGGCCAGGCTGAGTTGTTTAATGTTGTTGCTGCACTGCATGCGCCGCGCTGCCTCGCGTGCCGCTTGCACCGCCGGCAACAACAACCCAACCAGAATACCAATTATGGCAATCACCACCAACAATTCCACGAGCGTAAAGGCAGTACGAGTATTACAACGTTTCATTTCATTTCTTTATAGGAAAGCGAACCTCTCGTTTTGAGGTTCAATTGGTTTGAGTAACAGTAAAGTACGCGGTCCAAGACGGCGAGCTTGCCACGACACAGCCCAACTTGTGGAGAGCGGGCTCTTGCATCGAGCAAGCCCACCATCTCAAACCGCGCATATACAGCAGATGTCCGTTTCGTAGAGCGGCTGTCCCCAGCCGCTCAGCACCCGGCAAGTCGTTTTATAGAGCGGCTCTCCAAGGCCGCTCACGCACCCGGCAAGTCGTCAACCTGTAACGCTGGCCCCCGTAGAGCGGCTCTCCAGGGCCGCTCAGCACCCGGCAAGTCGTTTTGTAGAGCGGCTCTCCAGGGCCGCTCACGCACCCGGCAAGTCGCCAACCTGTAACGCTGGCCCCCGTAGAGCGGCTCTCCAGGGCCGCTCACGCATTACTAGGCCAACGCCCAGATCTGCGTGGAACAGCTATGGAACGCCGTTCCCCGGCTGACGACTCAACAGCTGCGAGCTTCGACTAACTTGGGTGGCGGAATCGCTGGCTCATAGAAAACCGACGCAGTGGTCGGCTGCGCGAGACTGATCACAGCCCCGCGGTCGCATTCATACAGAGTTTGAGAATGCGTTCGAACAAGAATGGTCCACGGCAAGAGTGTAAATTCCGAGCTCTTACCTTGACACTGCAAAGCACACCAACTCAATACGAGCTTGGTTTTACTTTTCGTTTGGGCAACTTGATCCTTGCACTTGGCTTGGCCGGCGCCCCCAACTTTTTGTTGACAGCAACTCTTCTTCACTTGGCTAGTCGGTTTGCTTTCAATTAGCACCGCATAGGCAGGAGGCGTAACGCCATTCTTCTTAGCCCAGGCCACTCGTTTAGCGGGTGAATGGCAACAGCAAGTGGTCCAACACTGATGAGCCGACTTGCATCCGCACGGTGAATTCTGGCACGGAAAGGCTTGATCTTCTTCGGGTGAGACGTCAATTCGCGCTACAGGGATGGGCACGCTGGCCGCGCAGAAGCACACGAGCACCACAAAGGTTAGAACTTTGCGGCAACGGAATCCGAAACGAGTTCGTAAGGATATTGCAAACAACGAATGACTAACTACGGTTCTCGACCATCGATCGCTCGAGCCCGCTCTCCACGCTTATTAATCTAACAATCCAAATGAGTTTAGCAAGCCTCATCGTCGTAGAGCGGCTCTCCAGGGCCGCTCAGCACGAGGGAGGGCGAAGGTCCACCTGAGCCAAACACCGCACGTAGAGCGGCTCTCCAGGGCCGCTCAGCACGGGGAGGGCGAAGGTCCTCCCGTTTAGCTACTTCACAAAGAACCGCACGCAGACTGCGTTGGCGATCTTGGTACTCTTGCCGGTTGGCTTCAGAGCGCCGTTGGTGGGATCGATGGCCAAGACCAAGACATCGCCGCCTGATTGATTGGCGACTAACATGTATTTGCCGCTGGGCTCGATCGCGAAATTACGCGGTGTTTTAATGCCCGAGCCCTGATGGCCTGCAGCGGTCAGTTGCCCGTTGGTCTGATCGACTTTGAAGATCGCGATCGAATTGTAGGGATCGCGATTGGAGACATACACG
Source organism: Rania fehmarnensis (assembly GCF_056494185.1). Lineage (NCBI taxonomy): Bacteria > Pseudomonadati > Planctomycetota > Planctomycetia > Pirellulales > Pirellulaceae > Rania > Rania fehmarnensis. Next base: position 4,124,772 of record NZ_CM151398.1, on the reverse strand, counting down.
AACTTGCCCGAGGGATGCACGACGGTTTCAGCCGTGCTGCCACCGCTGGCCGTCACATCGCTGGGCAGCGTCGACAGTACTTGTTTCTGAATCAACGTACCTTTGTCAGCGTCGTAGTCGCAGGCGAGCACGGTCATATTCGCTTCGCCGTTCACATAAGCGCGACGACCATCGGGTGACCAGGCGAAATGGCGAGGCCCAGTGCCTTTGGGCGTGTTCATAACGCTATGCGGTTTGAGCGCTCCGGTCGATGCATCGAAGGCATAGATGATGACTTGGTCAAGCCCGAGGTCACAGCACAAAGCGTACTTGTTGGCTTGATCCAAATGAATGGAGTGGCCATTTTTCTTGGGGCCTTGGTGCTGTTGCAAAAACGACTTGGAACTAAGTCGCCCGTCGGCTTCCAGCGGTATCGAGATGCAACTGCCACCGGTGTAGTTAGCGATCAGCACACTTCCCCCGGTCTTATCGACCACTAGGTGGCAAGGCGCATCGCCTTGAGTTGACTGCGAGTTGAGCAGCTTCAGCTTGCCGGACGGCTCCTCGATGGCGAAGGCGCTGACTTGGGCCTTGTTCTCGTTTACTGCGTACAGGAATTTTTTGTTCGGATGGAAAGCCAAGAACGACGGGCTGCTGGTTTCCGCGACCAGCGACACTTCGGAGAGCGACCCATCAGCGAGATTCAGTTCGCACTGATAAATGCCTTTGCTCTGTTGATCGGTATAAGTCCCCAGATAAACGCGTAACTTATCTTGCGCCTCGGCCGCCGATTGCCAACTAGCCGCAGCCGCCACTATCGCCCCGACCAAAAACGTCAAACGCAGCCCTGGGACGCTCAATTGAATCCGCATGTGAATTTCTCTCATATAACTGTCGGTCACCCGAAACCCGGCAGGTCAAGCCAGGAACACACGTCAGTGTAGCGAGCTGAGCGTTTACCGACGCGCCCATCGAGCGGCCAGAAAAATGCATTTTCCGACAAAAACGCGGGCAGCTCTCAAGAAAAACAAGTAGCCAAGGCGGGGATCGAACCCGCACGCCCCTTACGGAGCACAGGATTTTAAGTCCTGTGTGTCTGCCATTCCACCACTTGGCCTAACTACTTGAAATCACGCCACTTAGGACCGCTAAAGAGGGTCATTGTTTTGCAGGTTGTGGGTCCAAAATGGGTCCAGTTGCCTGCCGAGCGTAATTCCATGAGCCGCTATCATACCCGATGGGCTTGCGCATGCAACGCGAAGTCCGCTAACGGACCGTGCCGACGGCACCAACGAGCTTGCCTCGGTGGACCGGTGACTGATTGCCTAGATCGCTATAACGCAGAATCCGACACCGCATCGCAGAGGAAAAGCATTACTTTACATGTAAAGTAGTTTGCAGCGCGAAGCCACGCTGGTTACCAGGCTCTGCCTGGTAACCCACTGCCTGGCAGGCTCCTGCCTGCGCATCGGCAGTGGCGTTGGAAACAACGGAGCCGCAACAAAGAGTTACTTTATATGTAAAGTATCAACTTTCTGCCCCGACATCTTTTTGCCAAGCTTGACCCATTGCCTCGCAGGCTACTGCCTGAGCATCATAGCTGCCTCGTCGCGTTAGAAGCACAGGAGGCGGAGCCTCCAAGGCAGTGCGTGCCCAGGCGGGCCTGGGCACGAGCGATATTTAAAGCGTGTCGGACCAAACATCGGCAAGCAAATCATCCAGTAGTTGCCGTGATTCTTGCGGCAGACCACGTTTAATCACGGCTAAGCACTCTTTCTCATTCCGCATCCGTTCAAGCTGCACTTCCTTATAGCCAGCCTCACAGACCTTCATAAACGCTTCGGACTGTTCTTCTTTTACTTGCAAGTAAGCATAAACTCTTGCAGAGGTTAAAATTGTGAGGTCGGTTCGCAATGCATGCAGGTGACTGGCTTCAATGATTGCGATTCTCTGGGATTCGTCGAGAATACGGTTGACGCCATCCATCGCCATCTTCGCGGTATTGAATGCACGATCTTTGGCTGCACGCTGCCGCATTTCTCTACTCAAACTAATCAACTCCGTGCGCTGAGCCTGAGTGATCGGCTTGGGCTCTGTCAGTACCAGTAGAATGGCCGAGTTCATAATAAGCTCGGCGCGATCAGCATCAACAACACCGATCGAATTCAAAGAGACCTTGGCATCTTTCTTCATTGACTTTGGCAAAAGCGTTTCACCAAAACACTCAACAAAACGGTCCTTGAATTCGGGCGACACCTCAAGCAGTTTCGCTATATACTTCCTGCGAACTTCATCGACTCGATCTGACGCGGCCGAAATCTGGGTGTGCCATTCGGGCTCAAGCTTTTCGTATTCGTCAGGTGACAATCCAATTTGCCTGAACAGATCGGAGTAGAAGATGTCCAACGGATGGGCAAAGCGAGACTTGAGATAACGGATTCGCCGCTGCTCAAGCTGGTCGGCTTCAAGTATCTTTGAAAAGACCTCCTTGTAGATTTTGTCTGCCTGTCGCACTGCAGCAGTATCATGGGCCAGCCGAGGATGAATGGCGGTGTAGCCATCGACTCCCGGCAAACAATTCATCAAATCTCTATCTGCGAACATTTTGCGAAGCTTCTCCAACTGAACAGGAGAAACCTCTAGATCTGTCTGCCACTCAGGCGAGTCGAGGATCTCCCGTACACCATGCACTCCAGTCGCCATGGATACTACATCCTCCGTACGGGCGAGAGAGGTCATCAGACAATACAGAGTTAGAACCAGGCATAGTCGAGTCATATTGTGCTCCGATACGCAACATCGCTGGTTACCAGGCTCTGCCTGGTAACCCACTGTCCCGCAGGCTACTGCCTGCGCATCATACACGAGCTGTGACGCTGGAAGTCACGGAGGCGGAGCCTCCGAGGCACTGCGTGCCCAGGCGGAGCCTGGGTACGAGGAAAATCTATCTGCCACTCAAGCGAGTCAACGATCTCCCTTACACCATGCACTCCAGTCGCCATGGATACTACATCCTCCGTACGGGCGAGAGAGATCATCAGAACTGGCGAGAGAGATCATCAGAATGAAGGATTAGAGCCAGGCATAATCGAGTCACACTGTTCTTCGATACTCTCGCACATGCAATAAACCACTGCCCCGCGAGCTCCCGCCTCGCATTATCGTAGCCGCTATAATGTTGCAAGCAACGCAGGCGGGGCCTCCAAGTCGGTGCGTACCCAGGGCAGTGCCTGGGCACGAGCTATATGTCCACTGAATGAACAATCATGAAATACAGTATCTCAAGTTTACTAGTAAGTCTGTTTTTAATCAGCGTATCATTTGGCCAAGGCCTAACACTAGAGGATGACGAGCGCTTTCAGCTTTTTATTTTTTTGCAGAAGCCGAGCGTTCAGAAGTTGATTGGAGTCACTCCCGAGCAATCCAGACTTGTGAAGGAAACCGATGAGGCAGGCCAAGAGCTATTGCGCGCCGCGATGCAGAATAATCCACAGGCATTCTTAGCGGCGGACTTGAAGAGACGAGCCACTTCGCTCGCATTGCTCGATGAGTTGCTTCCACCCGACAAACAGAAGGTACTCGCTCAGCTTAAGCTCAGACATGAAGTCTCATTGTTTGGCTTGAAGACCGCTTTGTTGGACGGTGTATTAGGAGGCAAAATTGGGATTCATGCGAACCAGCGAACCAATTTGGAAGATAAGGGATCACGGATAATGGCGGAGGCAGAAGCCCAGATAGGGCAAATACGCAAGGCGGCGGAAGCTAGACTTTTGAGTGAGCTTAGCGCGGAACAACAAGCAAAGGCGGCTGACCTTTTGGGGCCATATGTTGAATTTTCAGAGGTAGAAGAGAGAGTAGCCAAAATTGAAGAGATTAAGGCGCGGAGGCAAGAGCCAGAAAAGAATCAGAAATGAGCCGCGGCTCCGGTGCACGGGTGCACGGGTGCACGGGGTGGCTCGCCGCAGTTTTCATCGCCAGGAACGCACGTACTGTAGGAAATCTTGATAATCGTTGACATTGGGGAATTCCAATCCCTGCGCTGCGACCGCTGCTGCAATCGCGTTCTTCTTCAACTCGTATTTCTGTTGATACGTAGCGCCGCTCGATGTCATCCTGGCATAGCTGTTCCAGATTGCATCAATGGCGAACCTGTCAGGCCCGTTTGTGCGCGTGTCGTCTAGTGTTTGTTCGACCTGACGAATGGAACTGTAGGACGCGTGCTCGCGGGGCATCGCGTTGCAGTGAAGATTGTGCGTCCAATAGACGTGTACCGCCCATTCGAGTTCGCTCATGTCGCTAGGTGGATGTAGCGCGAGTCGATCAATCTTCGCCAAAACCCTGTTGCAAAGGCGAACACGCACGATGTGATACGCGACGCCGCACACCGCGAGAGCAATTAGTACCGCAGCGATCAAAATTCCAGTTTGGCGTATTCGATTTCGTTTGGGCATCGGATTCCGTCGGCGAACGCCTGAAGTCACGCGGTTGCGGCTGAGTGATTTACCATCAGGAAACGCGCGACTCGCAGTCAATCACGTTCCACCTTCACAGAACCGGCGCGCTGGTCATTGTAATCGGATACATCTGATTCAGCCAACCAAGTAAACCGACCAAACGCAGCGTACATGAAGCCGGGATAGCCAAAAACACAAAGTCCAATTAGTGCGTTGAACGCAGTGCTCGAGGAACGACGTCCGTCGCCGTACCATTGGCCTGATACGATCATTGAAATGAGATAAGCCAAATAGCCAACAAATACAATCCCGCCGACGATGCGCCAGCACCAATCGAAGCGACGAGAATCATATAGACCCAAGAGTGCGAAGAAAGCGAGCGCTTCGAATGCCCCCAACACTATCCATCCAGTCAAGCCGACAGGATTCGAAAGAAACGGCAACAGCGCAAGCGTCAGGAGGAAGAACGGCGCTGTACACCAAAACATGAATCGAGTCGGTCTTGGAAGTTCCTGGATTCGCACGTGTTCTAAATTCCGTCTTCCCGGTAACGTCGCCCGTCACCGGGCCTGAAATGTTAATTGTCCATTGTGTAAAACCCTGCAAGCCCGGCTCCGAGCGAGTAGAGCGATCTCTCTCTTTCAAGCTTAGCATAAAGCTTGGGCTTAATCGATTGAGCGTCGACGGACGTGCGCCGTTAACCTCCTAAAGCGAACTTAAGCGAAACTGTGCTGCAGGCATTCTTACGTCCTGTATGTCTCCCTCGTAAGTTCGCTAGGGGCGTGGACTTCAGCGACTGTCAGAGCCATGTTTAAATCGCTGAGTTCGCAGAGCATCGCAGAGAGAAGGCCGAAGTTCAACTATCCCTGAAACGCTCGTCCCTGGATGCCTCCCAACTATCATCCGACCTCTCTTCTCTGCGATTCTCTGCGACTCTGCGTTTTGAACAAGGAACCCTCGAACCGTTGACAATTCTTTTGCAACTGCGAGACGGGAGAGTGTAATCCGTGCGGGCAGAATTACTTTATGCGTAAAGTCTTTGGCAGCATTTATCTGCCAGGATACCTTATTGACCAGTTTCAACTAGTGACGCAAGCGGAGCCTCCCGAGGCAGTGCGGAAGTGCGTGCCTTGACAGAGCCTGGGCGCGAAAGCGATCATCTAATGCTCCAGACGCAATATGCGTTGTGCAGGTGCGTCAGTATTGCAACCAGCGAAATCGCTGTCAAAGTGAATTTCGATCGGCGAACTTGCTTGAAAATTGTCGCAATCGGCAGAACCCCAAGAGCAACCAGCCACAGCCATTGCATCCATCCGTACGGTCCGAAGTACACGTTTGTCAGTACGAACATTTCGTAAGGATTGCCGGAGAAATAGGGAATCCAAGAGGCTGCAAAGGCCAGCGGCAAGCCAATCACCGGGACAACCATCAGCAGAGAAATCGGCACTCTATCTGACGTAGTATGTGCAAGCAGATTTCTCAGATGCGCAACTGCGGAAACGGGCGCCAGAATTAAAACTACATGCATAAACGAGTTAGTGAGCGATACCGTCGACCTGGTGGCATTCAGATAGTGCAATGCCACCGCACAGTAGAGGCTGACGACAATCAAGATTTCCCAAACTGAGGGCAACCAAGTTTGTTCGCTCTTAATGGGATTTGCCGGCGTGTATGGATTTTCCATGTGTGGCTTCTGCCTGAGCGACATAGAACTGGCTGTGGTGCATGAAACAACGGAGGCGAAGCCTCCGAGGCAGCGCGTGCCCAGGCAGAGCCTGGGTACGAGGACTCAAGGCGGTCGCGTCCGTAAGACCTGGATGACTACGTATCCAATGACGGCACCTAGTAGTCCGCCGATCACGTTATTCAATGGTGTCTCTGCACCGCCAAGGTGGTCATAACTTCCTCGGATCGCTGGGTCGCTAAGAGAAATGCCTGAAAGGGTGAAAACGAATAGAATGCTGACGTTGCGAAAGACTCGAGCAGCGTTACGAACATTGACCATACAAACCGCGGTGCAAAATATGACCGCTGCGCCCACGTGCAAATATGTTCCCTCATACCTAGCTCGGCCAACATGCGACAGCCGCTCAGATGTACTTACATCCAGTAGATGGGCCGCGAGTATGGCCATCACCAAACCAATGGTGATTGTCTTCACAATCACAAGTGCGATTCTGTAGAGTCGTTCTTTGCGCATAAACAGCTGCTTTGCCTGGTAACCCACTGCCCCGCAGGCTCCTGCCTGCGCATCATAACACTGGCCGTGGTGCATGAAGCAACGGAGGCGGAGCCTCCAAGGCAGTGCGTGCCCAGGCAGAGCCTGGGCACGAGGTGCACCGCCAAGTAACCCATTGCCTCGTGGGCTGTGCCCGTTCATCATAGCATTCACGTGGTGGTTGAAGCATAGGAGGCGGAGCCACCGAGGCAGCGTGTGCCCAGGCAGAGCCTGGGCACGAGAAAGGGAGATGCACATGACTTCAGAATGCAACACTCAAGCCATACCGGCTGAGCAGGGACTTACCAGGCGGAGATTCTTGCAAACCTCGGTGCTGGCTAGTACAGCTCCGTTGTTTGGCCCGCTGGCTCTTGCAACTGCAGATCAAGTGGCGAATCAGTGGAAGCCCAACTATATCGTGGCATCCTGTATGTATGGCGGTATTTATCTGGGTGATATCTTGCCCGAAGTCACCAAGTGTGGCTCGCAGTTCATCGATATCTGGCCCAAGCCTCACGGTAACCAGCGCGAACAACTGGACGGACTGGGCGAGGAACGCTTCGTGGCACTGCTGGAAAAACATCAAGTGCGTTTGGGATGCATCACGCAGTACAAGTTAGGTCCGTTCGGCTTGCAAGACGAAATGCGTTTAGCCCAACGCTTGGGATGTCAACTGATTATTACCGGTGGTGAAGGACCTGTTGGTTTGAAAGGCGCCGAACTGAAGAGCGCCGTGGCGACATTCATCGACAAGCTCAAGCCGCACCTTGAGATAGCTGAAGAGACAGGCGTGACCATCGCCATTGAAAATCATGCCAACAACCTAATTGATTCAGCCGACTCTCTGCGTTACCTGGCTGAACTGCGACCGTCGCCTCATTTGGCGATTGCCATGGCACCGTATCATTTGCCCCAAGACACCGATTTGCTGAGCGGCTTGATTGGAGAACTGAACGACGCTTTAGCCATGGTGTATGCGTGGCAACATGGGGACGGCTGCATGGAAAAGCTGCCCAAAGAGCGCGAACTGCTGCAGATGCCGGGTCGCGGAAAATTGGACTTTGGTCCATTGCTGCAATCATTGGCGCGGATTCAATATACCGGTTGGCTCGAGATCTTCATGCACCCAGTCCCGCGTGGCATACCCATTTTAGAAACACCCGCGCAAGTAACCGCAGAAATCAATCGCGCTCGCCAGTACTTAACAACCCTCAGTACGCAGTAGGTATCTTTCAATGCAACCGATTCGCATTCAAAAAAAGTGGTAAATCTGTCGGTACGACCACTAGTTATGGAGCTTGAGCCACATAAGGTAGCGATTCACCTTCACCTCGAGCGATTGTTCTTTCAACAGAGTTTTGCGATTCTCTGACGATCATCTTAAAAGGGTTACCTGAGTAACAGACTTCACCAAAGAACGCAAAGACAGAGGCGTTCTCCGTATCAAACATCGGCGCGAGCGCGCCGGCCGTGGTCGTGTACGAGAATCCACCCAGTATTTCGCTGCGTCCACCTGTGACTGTCTGCAGCAGAGTACCACCGCGCTCCGTCTTGTAGCCCAACACCCAAACGTCGCTGGCTCGATTGACTAGATGCGTGCCCTCATTCTCGATGTTCAGTTGCCTGGCCCATAGCTTCTGTTGATCCAAGGCCAAATTGTTGGTGGTTACATCTTCCATAAAAACTTTCGAGCCGCGTGCCTTGGCGGAGAACCGTACGAGTTGGACGCCCAGACTCTTGAGCGAAATCGTTCTGTCAGTATCCACCTCGATTCCACCATTGATCGACGATAGATGTTCGATCTGCACGATGGGACTGGTGCCGTCTACGATTTGCAGATCGGGACTAGCCTGTTCATCGTAATCGAGCCAACCGCCGGTGCCGACGATGCGACTGGCGTTGGCGCGTACGATTACAGTCGATTGTAGGCGGAAGAACCCGGGCAAGAAAATCGTCGAGGCACCAGAGTCAATCGCCCGCTGAATTGCTGGTGCGGAATCTTTCTGGCCAGTTGCATCGGCGCCAAAGTCGACCACATTGGCCCACTGAGATACGGACACTTCTGGTAACGTTGGTGCGTCGGAAACAGGCAATCGCAACGCTTCCGATTTGTCACCAAACAAGTTCAGCGCTGGCTGCGACGAGTGTTCCACAATGTTCGGACCGATGGTTGGTAACTGCTCACCGGGTGGAAGGCGATAAGCTTGAGATTGATCGGGCGAATCTATAGTAACGAGCGCTCTGGCATATCCCTTGGACTTAAGATCACGCACATAAATGCGGCCGCCATTGAAGTTCAAAACCGCTGGGTGTCTTTCGGCTCCCGGCAATCCTTCGGCGATCGAATCGATCAAGGCAAATGTCCCGTAGGTCTTGATCGCGGGCACGTTGTTACGACTAAACAGTTGTCGCACCGAAATGGTTTGTCCTTCATTAACGAAACCAACTTCGCTTTGGTTGTTTAAGCTAAGGCCCTCGAAGGTCTGGCTGTTGACGGCGTGACCGGTTTTTACGCCCGTGCGAAAGCCCATGACTTCGCAGTTCTTAACCAGCAGTGGACCATTCATATCTTGGAAGCTTAAGTCAAGTCCAATGGCTGCCTGGGAGGTGGCATCTACGAAGCGACAATTGCGCACTGCCCCATAGTTGTTGGCGTAGAACTGGAGTGCGATGGCGCCGGCATTGTTATGGCCGACATCGAAGGTCAGATCTTCAACGTAGTTGTGAAACCAATCTGCCGAACCAAAACCGCCGCACCACATGATGCTCTGTGGATGCGCAGGGTCCGAGAAGCGACCATCTTTGAGGATGATCTTGGTTTTGTTGACGTGCTCGCCTTGCAGCCAATTGTGTCCCCAAGCCTCGCGGCCACTGGAGTGCTTCTTGGACCACTTGAGCGTGCGTGACACCAAGTAGTTGCCGGCTGGGAAGTAGAGCACCCGATGTTGCCCCATCAAGTCATCCAGGGCGTTCTGAATCGCGTCCGTGTCGTCGGTCACCCCGTCACCTTGGGCATTGTAGGGCGGCTGTTTGACGTTGATGACTGCGGCGCAAGTGGGCAAGGCAACATCGATCAGCTTTGAAAAATCTGCACCACACTTCAGGGGCTGAGCGTTACCGGGCGTGTTATCGCCGGCCGATTGCCGCGAAGGAGTGGGCGATGTTGCCTTCGATATTTGTGCAAGAGCAGCGGACACATCGAGGCACAGGCAGGCAACTACTGCGATCACAGTTGTGGTGCGCGAGTTGATTTGCCTGAATTGAGATGGCATCGGATGCTTCACGAGTGAGTGGATGTCATGATGGGGTGGCCAGTAGCTAATAAGACTCTAGTCTACCATCGAAACGCTATTCAGAACGCTCCACTAAGCCGTGGGCGTTAGCCCCGGTTCCACCATCAACTACCTGTGAATGTTCAATAACCGAGACTAACGCCTGCGGATTTTTACTGAGCCCGGTTCGTTGCACCAATGATCTATACTCTAGAATGCCTGAACCGAGCCGACCACTGGCGCGACCAGCAAATTCGACTGGGTGATGGCGAGCGTATCCATGGCGTTCGTATCAGGGATACAAATGAAGGAAGAACACTTATGATAAACGTAGCCAGGCATGGGATGATGCTGTTGGTTGGGCTGGCGATGCTCGTTGGTCTATCTGAGCATTGTGCCGCGCTGGACACTGGGCAATTCAAGGTCACTCCTGCAGCGACTGGTCGGCAATTAGTGCGCGTCTCGTTGCCCTGGCCCGAGGCGTTACCTGGCAATGAGCTCTTGCGAGAGGCACAGGCAAGTGGCCCGGCTCATTCAGCACCCATGGTGCGGGTGCGCGTCTTGGGCGATGCTCGTGAACTGGACGCCAGCGTACGAGTGATCAGTCGCGGGATGGTGGGACAGCATAAAGGCTCTGCGCCGCGGCGCGTCATGGTGACCTTTGAGTATGTGTTTCCCGATACTTCACCCGTTATCTTTCAGTTGGCCTCGGTGACATCATCACGCGAGGCAAAGGACCAGCGACCTGGCGACTGGCCGGTGACCGCTGAAGTTCACGGCTCAGAAGTGCATCTCCATTTCGCCTCAGGACAACAACTGATCTGCCGCTACGATGCTCCGCTGCGCAGCGTCGATTCGGCTCCAACCGAAGAAGTCATCGAATCGAATTTTCATTATTCGTGGAAGCGTATTTATTTTCCGGATCCCTTGTGGCCTCGTTGGTTGGAATTGCGGATAGACCGACTCGGAAGTGTTGTTTTGATTGGCCACCTGCAGCGAGTGGCCAAGGACAATGGCTATGCGCCCGATCTAGGCTGGACAGTTGAAGGTGCCCGCGATGAGCGCTGGTCGCTAGATCATCCATTGGCCAGGCTTCATCAGCGGGGAAAAATTGAAAGCGGTGAGCAAGACTCGAGCACCTACCGCTACCAGCGCTGCTCGGCTGCCGACCGCGTCCCCATGCAGCCATATGCCTGGCTGCGCACGGAGCTGGTGATCGCACCCTCTGACGTGGCGAGACTACCAGCTTCGTTAATGAGCCCGCATCAGGTTGAGGACTCTGCGATCGACCTGGCGAAACTCTATCCGCATTGGCACGCTGACCATCCACGCACTCGGCCTTTTACTGAGTTGGTCGAGTATCATCGCCAAGCCATTGCGGCAGCGAGTGCGGTGGGTGACGACTTCGGGAACGTAACCGGATTCAATCATGGCGCCAAACACAGCGGCAGTTTTGGCATGAATCGGCTGAACCACAACGCCGCTATTTTCGAGCAAGCCTGGCGAGCTGGAGATCAGCGTTTGATGCAAACCGCTGTGCTGTGGTGCGATAACTTTTACGATCAATCAATCTGGTGGGGCACGCCCAAGCAGGGCGGCACTCGGTACAACAACGTAGCTGCGTTACAACAAACGCCTCCCACCACCGATTTTATGTGGCGATCAAATTCGGCGGTGCATTTCTGTACCAAAGGTTACGACTCATTTTGGCTTGCCTGGGAAGAGACGGGTGATCCGCGAATGCTCGAAGCCTTAAACGCACAGGTTGCCTATGCTGCAGAGGAACTGCATGCTGATCGCGGTGAGTGTCGCAACGTGGGCGACGTTCGCGATTTTGTACGCTTGTATCGCATGACGGGTGAACGTCGTTATTTGGACGAAGCGTTGCGATTATTTCGTGAGCTCCGCACCAAGCTCTCGACGGGCAACTTGTTCGATCAAGGCGGCAAGGCACTCGACCCTCAGCCGCCTTTTATTGACGACGATGCACTCGGACTGACCGTTGGATACGCGAAGCCCTATATCATCGGTTATGCGCTACCTGGCTTGCCTGAATTGTGGGCCATTGTCCCCGACGAGCCCGAGTTAGAGGAAACGATCCGCGCCGTGGCAGACTTCTTGGCCGAGACGGTTGATCCAGCTGGAGGCTGGCGTTACCCACATCCGCGTTCCAGCGCGACATTGGTGAACTTTGGACCCGAGCACGCCTGGCATCTATGCCAAGCCTGTCGGGCGCTTGGTCCTGAGCCTAAGTGGTTGGACGCGATAGAAACTGTCTTGCGGGCCCGCGTGCTGTCGTGGAACAAAACGGGTCGCATCTTGTCCGGCGTCGAAGGCTGGGAGATTTCTACCGGTAAAGTGAAGGACCGCTTGGAGCTGCAATCTCTATACGCTCACCCAGATGACCGTCCCTTTCAACGGGATTGGGACGAAGGTCGCGTCAGCTATGGTTCATCACCGCCTGAAGGACTCGTATACTTCGAAGAGGTGCTGGATTATTACTTGCAGCACCGTCCGGCAGATCGATTGTTAGCCACACCCCTACCAGACGAACCCTTGGGCAAGATTCTCAGTCGTCCTTAGTGAGCGAAAAACCCGTAGCGGAAGCCGTCAAGGCTTTCGTGCGTTTGAATGTCCGTGGCGAAGTGGATTCACGAAATGCTTGACGCACTCCGCTACGGTAGAGGCCGCGCAGGGCGTTAGCCCAGCTGTTTTACGCTTCCCTTCAATGTCGTTCAATGCAACAATTGCAGAGGATAAGCGCAGGAAGCATCTGTGCTGAGCCTACAAACCACTACTTTGGGAGCCAATTTCAACGTGCGCAATCTCTCCAACGATGGAAAGCAATTAGTTCAAGACCTGGCTCAGCGACACCAAGTGTCCACCGATGCGGCTACGCATATGCTGATCGCGGTTCACAATGGCAATGGCACGATGGCGCAGTTCAGCCATCCAGAGTTTGGTGGCTCGGGCCAGTGGATGCGTGGCGGAATGACGATGGTCAGCGACCTCTTCAATTACCAGTTGAAGAGTCGCGTCGATAATCTATGCAACGATATTTCGAACGTGCTCAGCACGCATCAGTTAGTGCCCTTCGGTGGTTCCCTCCAATCGCAGAGTCAGAATGGAAACACTTCGCAAACACAAACGGCAGGGATGATGGGATCGGGCAGCCGTTTGTTTGAGCCCGACCGAAACTCGAATTGGTGGCCCCAGGAGTTTGTTTCTCCCTCGGCCACGGGCTCGCAGAACAACGTGCGCTATGCTTACTTTTCGGGTGCACACCGCCTGGCGGTGAAGACCGGCGAGGATGTCTGGGTTTACGACACCCTCGATCACAACATCGGCGGCTTCTCTCAGCAACAAGGTTCGGGAGGCTCAATTACATTCTCGAGCCAATACGGCACGGTCAACCTGGCCACGCTGCCCGTGGTCTCGCGTGGCGGTGTTCCTCAAGCCCCTGGCTCCCCAATGAACGCACCCTCGGTTGTCGTCAACACACCACCGCGCGAAGTTCCTCAGACGATTCCACAGCCCGCGTCTCCATCAACAGCGAATGCTGCTCAGTCCACCAGCGACGCAGGCCAAGACATCTTGGGCACGCTGGAGCGTTTGGGAGCGTTGAAAGAAAAGGGGTACATAACGGACGAAGAGTTCGCCAGCAAGAAAGCTGAACTGCTATCGCGACTCTAGGTGGCGATGTCCCGTAGCCACCGTCGCCAGACGGTGGATGCGTAACGACCGATCTGCTGAGCCGTGGTAAAACGCAGCTTAGAGATCCACCGTCTGGCGACAGTGGCTAGCTAGCCCGTGGAACGTAGGACGGGTTTCCAGGCCAGTCCGTGTGCATTCATGATGCGGACGGGCCTGGAGACCCGTCCTACTAAAAGGCAGCTCCCGCGAGGTAGCTCCGCGTCGGCCAGCGCTCAGCAACAGCTTCACGCAGTCGAAATAGCGTCTTGACCGTCAGCGGCCACCGGTTGCGAATCTTGCGATGGCAAGGCCCATACGCCTTTTGAAATTAAAGTGGCCGAGCCATTGATAGTGGCGAAAGCCACGTCGGCTGCATCGCGACCAGTACCGATACGAACCAAGCCGGTCAGTGGAGCCAGCTTGGTAGGATCAAACAGGAACCAACGACCATCAAGGAACGCTTCCATGAATCCATGATAGTCTGGCGGATCCAAATCCACGGCGTACCCGGATACATAACGCGCTGGGATGCCAATTCCACGGCACAGCGAAATGGCCAGGTGAGCGTAGTCACGACAGACACCCGTGCGCATCAATAACACATCCGAAGCGGTTGTGGTGGAGTTGGTCGATCCTGGTGTGTATTCCAAGAAATCATGTACCCAATCGCAGATGGTCTGGACACGCTTGTGTCCAAGCTCTAGATCGCCGAATTCTTCGAAAGCAAATCGGGCCAATAGATCACTTTCGCAATAGCGGCTCGGATTCGAGTAGGGTAGTACGTCGGCCGGTATCTGGGTCTTGGCGGCTTCGGCAACGTCTTCTGGGGTAACCACGTCCGGGGTAAGTTCAATGGTCGCGCGATAAGAAACATTCAGCTTGCCAGGTTCAACGATGGCGCGATAGATTCGATTTCCGTCCAAACCAACTTCTAGGGCTTCCACTTTCGGCTCTGGGGAGAACTTCAACTCCTCGTGAATCAGCTTCTGGTGATCGGTTTGAGCCGCTGAGATTTTGAAGAGGAAGATCGTAGGTTGGCGAACGTCGTAATCCAATTCACTGCCGATCAATATCGTACTCATCTAGCGTGTGTTCTTTCAGGTCGTTGAAGGATGCGAATTAGGCGGCTCGTCGGGTGGGTCGTGGGGATAGCTTGCCTGCTGTAGCAATTCTTGAGCCCAATCCATTGGTATAGAGTCAAGAGATTGAATCAGCACCTGAGACCACCACGCGGTTGTCCGTTGCAGATCGTGCGCGTCGTAGCGTCTGAATATGGGGCGCTCAGCGCCTACGGCCATTACAGCCACATCAATGGGATAATCGACATCCGTAACGCTGGTGCGCGTGGCATCAAACGCCAGTAGCGCTAACGCCAAAGCAGATTGAAGCGAGGTCTCATATTTCAACAAGCGATCGAGAATCGATTTGCCGTAGTAAGTCCGGCCAACGATGAAATAGGGCGAATCGGGAGCTGCCTCCAGCCAATTGCCTTCGGGATAAACGTAAAACAATTGCGGGGACGGATCGGCCGTTAAGCAACCACCGATAATAGCGTGGAGATTAAACTGCAAACCTGCGGAGGCCAGGGCGGCACCATCTTCGCTTCTGACGCGGCGCAGTTGATCACCAAACAGGTTGACGAACTGATACAGCCGCTCCACGGGAAAGGTCGCATCCCTTAGAGTCTCTTCAACGTACACCAGCGCCTTATCACGAATCGATCGAAGTCCGCTGGTCATCGTGAACAGCGAGACATCTTTATGCTGAAATTCAGCCAGCTTTTGCTTGTTGATCTGTTCGCTACCGCGCACGATGCGCGTATCAGCCAAAGCGACCACGCCGTCGCGAACTCGAATACCGATGCAAAATGTCAAATGCGTACCACTAAAGTAAAAGATCTCCGCCATGGAGCAACCTGAAGTGTATGCGTTATCTAGCTTGCGTTCAATGGCGTAGCACTCGTAGCCACCGCTGCCAAGCAGTGGGTAATCAAGCGTTACGCGTCCACCGTCTGGCGACGGTGGCTACGGTATCAGAGTCCACCGTCTGGCGACGGTGGCTACGGTATCAGAGCGTAGTGCCATCTAATAATGGCTTGCCGGCATGAAACCGGCTGATGTTCTCTGTAGTCACACGCGCGATTTCGCTGAGTGCTTCGCGGGTCAAGAACGCTTGGTGAGAGGTTATCAGCACGTTAGGAAACATCAGCAGGTGCGAGAGTTCGTCGTCCAGCAGCACTTGTCCGGATAGATCCTGGAAGAAGATACCCTCTTCTTCTTCGTAGACATCCAAAGCTACACCGCCAACATGCCCAGACTTAAGAGCCGCGATCAGGGCGGTGGTATCGATTAACTTGCCCCGACTTGTATTGATGATGAACGCGCCACGCTTCATCTGGGATAACGTTTGCTCGTTGAGCAAGTAAAGCGTCTCGGGCGACAGGGGTAAATGCAGTGAGACAATATCGCTCTCGGCCAAGAGTGAATTTAGATCGGTGTAACGGATCTGATGCGCTTGAGCCCAATCCTGTACAGGGAATGGATCGTAAGCGAGAACGTTCGTTTCGAAGCCTCGCAGAATCTGCGCTGTGATACGTCCAATTCTGCCCGTGCCGATGATCCCGACCGTCTTACCGCGGAGGTCGAAGCCCACCAGTCCATTGAGCGAGAAATTCAATTCGCGAACTCGGTTATAAGCTCGATGAATTTTGCGATTGAGCGTCAGCAGCAACCCCACCGTGTGCTCCGCCACTGCGTGAGGTGAATAAGCCGGCACGCGTACCACCGGCAGGCCTAACTCCTTAGCTGCCACCATATCGACATTGTTATGGCCAGCACATCGCAATGCGATCAGCTTCACATCAATGGATGCTAGCATCTCCAAACACGCGCGATCAGCATGATCATTGACAAAGATGCACACTGCCTGTGCACCTTTGGACGCCTGCGCCGTATCCACACTCAGCCTGAATTCATGAAAGCGAAACTGAATGCCCTCCGCGCAGGGAGCACGCTCGAGGTATTCGCGATCATAAGACTTCGAATCGTATACAGAAACTTCGATCATACTAATCACTTTCTGATTTCTGGTTCCCAGGCTCTGCCTGGGAACCCGCTGCCTTGCAGGCTCCGCCTGCGTCCCCTCATAGCATACAGCAACACTCCGCCCCTCAAACCGTAGCAAAAGCCGTCAAAGCTTTCGTGAAGTGTCAATCATGCTCGAAATGCTTGACGCATTCCGCTACGGCTCAAGTAAAAATTTGCCGTCGAGCGTCAATTCTGGACCAGCAGATGGCTCCCAGCAGCAATAAACCGCTGGCGACGTAGAATGCTTGATCCCAATTCTCGCGCGGCAAACTACCAAACAGAACTTGGGCAGCTGCGCCGCCCAGAGCGCCCATGGAGTTGATGACACCAAACACAGCGGCCATGTGACGACCGCTGATGGCGCTATTGACGCCCCACCAGGCCGCTGCATGCATGTGGATACCCAAGCAAGTGAGGCTCAGCCAGCCAGTCTTCCAGGCCACCGACTCGGTCATGGCAGCGGCCAACATGGCCAGCGCAGCCAAGGTGAACGCAGCAGTGCCTACAATGCACTTCTCCCATCGCAAGTGCGTTACTCGCTGTCGCGCAACGTCTACCAACCAACCGCCGATCAAGCAACCGATAGCACCGCCCAACATGATCGAGCTGTTCAACCAGCCAGAATTGACGTTGGACACGCCATGCAGCTTTTCCAAGTACGTCGGATACCAGGCAAATATCAAGTAAACAGTGCTGGAACCGGTCACCATCACGCAGCTGAGTAACCAGACATTCAAGCTGCGGACGATGGGCATCAGCGGCAGTTCGGGTCGACCTTCGTGAGTAGGAGGTGGACCAATCAAACGCAGTTCAGCAGGATTGACCGACCGATGATTAGCCGGGTTGTCGCGAAAGAATCGATAGAAGGCGACCGACCACGCAATTCCCACCAATCCATAGACACCAAAGACCCATCGCCAACCAATCCAGGCTATTAAGTAGGCCGTCATCACGGGTGCGATCATGCCACCCAAAAGCGCCGGCATATGCACGAAACCGCGGATCTTGCCGCGGGCCAAGACCGGAAACCATTGGTCCACGATACGTGAAACATTCGGCAATGCACCGGCTTCGCCGGCACCAAACAGAAACCGCGTGATCAGCAGCATCACAAATCCGGTGGCTGTGCCGGTTAGCATCGTAAACACTGACCACCAAATAACAATGCGCGTCAGTATTTTGCGCGTTCCATGTCGATCAGCCAGGTGCCCCGTTACAACTTCGAATAAGCCATACGCCAACATGAAGGAAGCATGCACCATGCCCATCTGAAAGTCGCTGAGTTTCAAATCTTCTTGAATCAGCGGAGCAGCTTTGCCAATACACATGCGATCGAGATACAGGATGAATGTGACCGCGCATAAAAATGCCAAAACTCTGAAACGCGTTCCCGTTGGCAGATCAATTTGAGAGTTAAGGCGCTGGTCCATGGTCGCTTTCAGTGCGTTCTATATTTTGCAATTGTGTCCAAGTTGACCGTCACGCCCAGGCCAGGAGCGTCCGACACCGATACCATACCATCGCACAGTTCGAAACGCTCATGGGTGAGTTCGTGACGCAGCGGCGAATCGGCCATGCAGAATTCCACTACATCGACATGTGGCATGGCGGCCATGACATGCAATGAGGCGGCGATAGTGATGCCGCTCTTGAAGGTGTGATTGCAAATTCGTTTGTGCCTGGCTGTCGCGGCGCGGCCCACCGCCAGCATCGTTGAAATGCCGCAGCGCGATGGATCGGGCTGAATCCAATCCAGTCCCCCTTGGTCGAGCATCCGCAGAAACTCATCAAGCCGCGAAGCCGTTTCTCCGGCAGCAATCGGCGTCGGACTCACTGCCGCCAGCATGCGATAGCCTTCGAGGTCCTCGGGATGCAACATCTCTTCGAGCCAGTAGGGACAGTACTCCGCAAACTGATTGGCTCGGCGAATCGCTGTGCGCGCATCAAAACACTCGCCGGCATCAATCAGCAGATCGATCGAATCGCCCAGCCCACGCCGAGCTTCGCGCACCAGGGCGATATCCGTTCTCTCGTCGCGGCCCATAGGCCCCCAACCAAACTTGACCGCGGAAAATCCGCGCTCGGCCCATCGACAAGCGGCTTCATAGGTTGCTTCAGGCGTGTCGCCGAACAGCACACTAGAGTAAGCGCGAAATGTCGTCTGAAATGGTCCGCCGAGCAACCGATAAATCGGCTGTCCCAAAGCCTGCCCGGCGATATCCCACAGAGCCATATCGATACCGGCCATCGCATGAATCGCCAGGCCAGCATGCGCGTAATAGTTAGCGGATTGTTGCATGCGATGGTGACAGACTTCGATCGCCATCGGATCCAAACCCACCAGTACACGCGCCAAACCCGAACAATTGGAGTGCGACATGGGTGCATCGATAACAGCTTTAACAGCCTCTGGACATGAATCTACTTCGCCCCAACCACTGATGCCTGAATCAGTATCAATGCGCACCAGGCAAGTATCTTGAGTACCATCGGCGACTGCGTTGATACTGGGCAATCGCAGAACGATCGCTTCAACTTTGGTTATTTTCATGAATGGCTTTGTCCTTACTTGTCGTCCGAGGATGGGAGCGATTGCTGCCCCCAGGGCATGGCCATTTTCGGCGGTTGGCGATGCAGATCGCGCCGCACGTCTTTGGGACGAGCTTGCCACCATGTGACCAAGCCAACCAACTGACGGACAGCTTCCATGTAAGCGCGTTCGCCTTTCTCTGCCGAAGCTTTCTCAGGCTCACCGAAGGCACCCGTATCCGAGTAGGCACTTGTCCAAGGTACAAACGCCATAGGCCCGGATGCAAAAAGATCCAGCCATAAGTATGGGCTTCCTTCAACGTTGAACTTGATGTCGCCATTGCGTATCAAATCGCGCCGCACATGTCCGCCTTCCAAGTACATATACAGCGATGTTTCCAACTCACAAGCATGTGCACAGCCGCCGGGAAATTTGCTTTCACGCCAACTCGGCAAGAACGTTTTGTCAACCGTCAACAAGCTCCACCAACAAACCGCTGCGCACTCGGCACTGGTTTCCAGATTGGTCCGTCGCGCAACCAAATCCAGAATGGGAAAGTTCGACCCATGCCCGTTCAACAAGATGATCTTTTCGAAACCGTGATACGCCAGGCTGCGCGTAACATCCAGAATAGACTCCAGCAGCGTTGTATGGTGCGCGTTCAGCGTGCCAGGAAAATCCATCACGTGAGCAGTGTAGCCATTCCAGTGGGTCGGCAACACCAGCATCTTGTCCGGGATCTCGCGCCCCGCGCCATCAGCAATCCCCTTGGGGCAAACCACGTCGACATCCAACGGCAGATGCGGTCCATGTTGCTCGATACTGCCAACTGGCAGCACGCAGATGGGTCGCCGCGCCACCGCGTCATTGACCTCCGACCAGGTCAGCTTCTCATAACGATACTCATGTTTTTCAGCGGGTCTATTCATCGAGCAGAAACTCCAAGCAGACAAAAGACATCGATAGTGCGTTCTCAAGACGGGAGAATGTCGAGTGATGACGCACGGCCATAGTTTGCGCAGGTCATCATCATCCACCGCGGCCAAACTGTGGACGACCGAACCTGCGTCGACCATGCCGAACAGTCATTGCACAAACGCTTCCGTGAGGTAACAGCCTGTTTGAAGGAACCTAAGCCGGCAGGTCCACCGCCTGGCAGCGGTGGCTACCACCTGATCGCACAGCACCCCACCCCACTAAGATCATCGGAATCATTGACAAGTTGCGGTGGCTATCCTATAGTCCGATTTTTGGATTGTCAACAATCTGGCAATAAAGCATTGTCGCCATTTAGAGTCTTGGGCTTCATGTTCCATCGCACGATCCTCAGTACGCGTGATCAGATTACGGACCGACTACGCGAAGATGTGTTCTCTGGGCGTCTAACGTCCGGCGAGCGAATCTCAGAAGCCGCCTTGGCCAAACGTTTTGGTGTGAGTCGCGGACCAATTCGCGAAGCGCTCTCACTGCTGACCAGTGAAGGTATCTTCGTGGCCAAGCAGAACTGTGGTGTCACGGTCGCGCCACCTGCGCCCCAAGCGATTCGTGAAATAATCCTGCCCATCCGCAAGACGCTTGAACTGTATGCCTTCAAACAAATTTATAATGAACTTAATGCCGATGACTATCGCGTGTGGGATGGTCTGATCTTTGAAATGGAGCGCGCGGTTCGACAACGCGACATTCAGAGTTTTCCTCAGATCGATGCAGCCTTCCATCGTTATGTACTGGAACGTGCGGGTTCAGCCGATCTGCTGGCCATCTGGCAGACAATCGTCAATCGCTTGCGGGCTCACTTCTGGGAAACGGTGCAAGAGCATGATGCGCGCAACGATCTCAAGCATCTCTACGATCATCATGTGGAACTACTAGCCGCGTTCAAAAAAGGTCCTAGGTCAGCAGCCATCAAGGCACTCGAGCGTCACATTGATGAAAACTAAAACATCCAGCATGCCGACTGCAGCAGCCTCCAAGATATTGGCGTCGGTCAATCGCGCGCGTTTACTCGACACGGCCATGCGGTTGATCAGTCAACCTAGTCCAACGGGCCAGGCCGGAGCAGCTGCAGATGAGCTGGCCGCCGTGCTGAAATCAGATGGATTTGAAGTCGTGCGATACGAGGCTGGTCATGCGGCGGCACCTGCCGTCGTGGTGCGCTACTCCTCCGGTCTGCCCGGAAGCACGCTGCAGTTCGATGGTCATCTCGATACGGTCCATCTGCCCTTCGTGCCGCCTCAAATTACTGGAGATCGACTGACGGGCAGTGGCGCAGCGGATATGAAAGCCGGCCTGGCTGCTGCGGTTGAAGCGCTGCGAGCCCTGCGCGATTCCGGCGAGTTATCGGGCGGCGAAGTGCTGCTGACCGCGCATGACTTACATGAAGCCCCGTGGGGTGACGGTCGGCAACTCGACACGCTGATCGCCGATGGAATCGTCGGCGATGCCGTGCTGATACCTGAGTACTTGAATGAAGTGCTGCCAATCGTTGGTCGCGGGGGCTTTATCTGGAATGTCGAAATTACGCGGCCCGGACCATCCATCCATGAAGTCCTGCGGCCCGATGAACCGAGCGTGATCTCCGCCGGCGCGCAGCTGGTTAGTCGCCTGGAACAGTTGAATCTCGAACTATCACAATTGAAACTACCCTTGGCTGGCTCGGAGAGCATGTTCATCGGTAGCATCCAAAGCGGGTCGATCTATAACGAGTACCCTCACACCTGTCGATTGGAAGGTACGCGACGTTGGTTGCCTGGGACGCGCCTGGCGGATGCTGACCTGCAGTTTCGTGAAATATGCGAAGGGGTAGCCCGAGAAACCGGTACCAGTATCCAAGTAAAGACGCGGCTGATGCGCGACGCGTTTCGACTCGATCTGGAACATCGTTTTACCAATGTTTTTCAGTCAGCCTACACCGATATCTGCGGGCGAAGTTTGCCTCATGGCGGCAAGCCCTTTGTGGACGATGGTAATTCGTTTTGGAGTGGTGCCGACATCCCTGCGATAACGCACGGCCCTAATGCCGGCGGCGCGCATACTACTTCCGAATGGGTCGACATCGATGACTTAGTGCGAGTAGCCGGTTTGTACGCCTTGATCGCATCCAGGTACTGCCCACCCTCCAATACAGATAGTCTGTGACCAGCACTTCTACGTTTAGGTTAAGCCAATGAACGATGCCGCAGTGCAATCCAGTGAGTTAAACGATCTTTGCGAGCGATTGCGGTCTCTCTCCTACGTCGCAGCAGTGTGCGATGTTTTGGACACGTTAGGCTTGCGACAACAAGCCATGCATCATCGTCTGCGACCCTTGTTGCCTGAGCGTGAACAGTGCGGCTTCATTGGTCGAGCGCGAACCATGCGCTGGATGGAAGCCGATTACACCGACGACTCGAACCCGTACGGCTTGGAAATTGAAGCGATCGATGCGCTGCGACCGGGTGATGTGGTTGTCCATTCAACCGATTTTGCTGGCACCAACGCTCCGTGGGGAGAATTGATGTCGACCGCCGCACAATGCCGCGGCGCGGTGGGTTGCGTATGCGACAGTCAGATTCGAGACTGCTTGAAGATTATTGAACTTGGCTTCCCCGTTTACTATACGGGCATCCGGCCACTAGACTCCATGGGTCGCGCCCGAGTTATGGCCTACGATGTGCCTGTACGTTGTGGCGATGTATTAGTGCAGCCCGGCGATATTGTCTTTGCCGACTTTGATGGCATCGTCGTCATCCCAATCGAAGTCTTTCCACAAGTGGTCGAGCAAGCCTGTTATAAGTCCACTCAAGAATCGTTGTCGCGCACGGAACTGAAGGCAGGCAAGACGCTTCGCGAAGTCTTCGATCGTTATGGAGTCTTGTAAGTAACTATGTCACGCAACTTACTCGCTCCACGCTGTTGGCTGGTATTCTTGGGACTTATACAAGTTGGGGCTGCTCTTTGCTTCGGGCAGCCATCGGGTGACTCAGATTCAGCAGCTGAGGCGGCGATCGAATCGCAACTTCAGCAGCTCAAGGGCGACCTGGCGGCGCTGAAGGGTGTTTCAGACTCCGATCGCGCGGACGTACAAATCTTCTTGAAGGGCGTCGAGTGGGCGCTGCGCTTTGATCAAAAATTCACAAACGAAGATCGGTCAATTCAACAGCGCGGCCTCCAGCAAGCTTCCGATCGCCTTAGCAATTTACAATCCAACATTCGCCCTTGGCGTGAACAGAGCGGTTATGTTGCTCTCGGGCATATCTCGCGCGTAGATGGTTCGGCACAACCCTTGGGTCTGATTGTGCCACAGGGTTACAGCTCGCAGCGCCCTATGCGACTGGATGTTGTGCTGCATGGCAGTTCGTCGCCGGTGGGAATGAGCGAACTAAGATTCATCAATCGGTTTCTGGATCAACCCACTTCCTCTAGTAACGACGCGCCTTATCTCGAACTACACCCACTGGGCAGAGTTGAAAACTGTTATCGCTGGGCCGGAGAAACCGACGTATTCGAAGCGATTGAAGAGGTATGCAGGCGGTACAACGTCGATCGGCAACGCATCGTCCTCAGAGGCATGTCGATGGGCGCCTCGGGAACCTGGCACTTGGGCCTGAAGCATCCGGACTTCTTTGTCGCTCTTGGTCCGTATTGCGGTTATGTCGACACGCACCGCTTCTCTGAGACACCCATACCGACTTTTGTAAAGGTGGGCACACTACCGGAACATCAAGAACTCGGGTTGCACATGTTGGACTCAGTTGACTACGCCGCCAACGCGCGCACTGTGCCCGCCATCGCCTGCATGGGCGACCAAGATGTCTTCTTTCAAGCTCACGTCATCATGGGCGAGGCGATGCAGCGCGAAGGGCTCGCGATGGTGAACTTGATCTCGCCTGGTACTGGCCACGTGATCGACCCCGTAACTCACGCCGAACAAATGAGACGCATCGCGGAGATTGCCGAGCGTGGACTCGACCCACATCCCGATCACGTATCGTTCACTACTTGGACACTAAAGTATAGTCGTTGTCACTGGATTGAAGTGCTGGGACTCGATCAACACTATGTGCGCGCCGACATCCAGGCCGCCGTCGTCGATGATGGTGTAACCATTTCGAAACTCAAGAACATCAATCGCCTGGCGATCGAGCCCAGTAAAATGCCCCAGCGGCCCAACTGGGTGCAAGTCATGGACACCAAACTGGCGATCGATGAATCGCTGGCGTCGGGCGCGGATGGAATTGTCTTGGTGCGTAAACAAGGCACGTGGTCCATTCAAGGCAAGTTGAATCGCCACCAACTCGCCGGCAAGCGACCAGGTTTGCAAGGGCCTATCGACGATGCATTTTCGAGTGCATTTCTATGTGTGCGCGGAACAGGCCAGGCTTGGAATCCGCAAGTCCACAACTATGCTGAGGCCAGCCTCAAGCGATTCGAAGCAGAATGGGCGCACTATTTTCGCGGCCATCTGCCAATCAAGAACGATACGGACGTGACCGAAGAAGATGTGAAGACTCGAAACCTCATCCTCTTCGGTGATCCAGGCAGCAATTCGTGGATCGCGCGCGTACTGCCCCAGTTGCCGCTAACTTGGACCACCGAGTCTTTGCGTCTGGGGAACCAGGACTATTCAGCCCAGGATCATGTGCCAGCCATCATAGCGCCCAATCCACTGGCGGGAGGCGAAAATCACTATGTGGTGCTTAATACCGGGCATAGCTTTCACGAAAGTGAGCTGGCCAAGCTAAACTATCTGCTCTTTCCACGCTGGGGCGATTGGGCTGTGTTGAAGATTCCCGCTGATGTGAAGGAAGAGCCACTATCGGAAACAGTTGCCCAGGCTGGCTACTTTGACCAGCAGTGGCAATTCAGTAGATAATTGTTATGTCTCCTTTCGCTCCGCGAAAGGCACATGGCAGCATGACTCGTACCTCAGCGTGTGAGTACAATTTCAGAATGCCTTTCGCGGAGCGAAAGGAGACTTACTATACCGGGGGCGAGAAACTCATGATGTTAGCGCCTGATCGACAAATCTCGTGGTGGATTGGCCTGGGGTTCTGCGCGCATCTGCTGTTGGTCAGTGTATTGGCAGCCGACGACGAATCAGAAGCGGATTTCTTCGAGAATCGTATTCGCCCCATATTGATCGATCGATGCCAGGTATGTCACTCGGCTGCCAATGGTAAAACCAGTGGCGGTTTGGCGCTCGACACACGCGATGGCTGGAGCCAAGGTGGGGACAGTGGACCTGCGATTGTTCCAGGCGATGCCCAGCAGAGCCTGCTTGTTCGCGCGATCCAACATGCGGAGGATGTTTCACCGATGCCTCCTCAGGATAAAGGGGAATCACTCTCTGCAGCGCAAATCGCTGACTTGATTGAGTGGATCCAACGCGGCGCGATCGATCCGCGAACGAGCGTGCCGAAGCTGGGTGGTATGACCGTAGAGCAGGCTGGCAGCTGGTGGGCTTTTCAGCCGCTAATAAAACCCGAACCGCCCGTCGTCAACGAAAGCGGTTGGCCGATTAACGATATCGATCGCTTCGTCCTGTCGCAGCATGAGTCGCGCGGCTTGCAACGAGTTGGACCGGCTGACAAACTTGCCCTGATTCGGCGGGCCACATTTGACTTGACTGGACTGCCGCCCACACCCGCCGAAATCGATGACTTCGTGCACGACGTTGCGAGCGACGCTTTTGCCAGGCTGGTGGAACGCTTGCTATCGACAACCAGTTATGGAGAACGCTGGGGACGGCACTGGTTGGACGTGGCTCGCTATGCAGACACAGCCGGTGACGGAGCCGACTATCCAGTACGCGAAGCCGGTCAGTATCGCGATTGGGTGATTCATGCGTTCAATATCGACAAACCCTACGATGAATTCATTCGCGAGCAGATTGCGGGTGACATCTTGGCTAAAGATGGTCCGCCGGAATTGCTGGCCGGGCGTGTAACTGCCACCGGTTTCCTGGCCATCGGTAAACGCTACGGATACAACCCTTCACCGGACTTTCAATATCTGGACTTTGCCGATGTCATCGATTCGGTGGGGCGATCGATATTAGGTCTCTCGCTGGGTTGCGCGCGTTGCCACGATCACAAGTACGATCCGGTGACTATGGCCGACTACTACGCGCTCTACGGAGTTATGCAGAGCACGCAGTGGCCTTTCCCAGGTGGTGAAGAGCAGAAGCGGCCAGTTCATTTTGCACCGCTAATGCCAGCGGACGAAGTGGCCCGGCTGGATCAAATCAAAGCTGCTGAACTCGCTCAACTGGATGCAGATATCGAACGGCTGAAAAGCGAACTAGCTAAAGAAGAAACCAAGGCTGACCCTGACAAGAGCGCCGGGTTGGACGCGCAGATGAAAGCACGCGCTAAAGCTCGTGAGCAAAAGGCCGCCGAGATCCCTTACCCAGTCGCTTATGGACTGAGTGAAGGTCAACCGGTAAACGCCCGTATCCAACTTCGCGGCGAACCAGACAAACTGGGTGACGAAGTGCCGCGTCGGTTTCTGCAAG
This sequence comes from Rania fehmarnensis, assembly GCF_056494185.1. Lineage (NCBI taxonomy): Bacteria > Pseudomonadati > Planctomycetota > Planctomycetia > Pirellulales > Pirellulaceae > Rania > Rania fehmarnensis. Next base: position 4,098,045 of record NZ_CM151398.1, on the reverse strand, counting down.
TCCTGGGGAGCGATCCAGTGCCGGCGGAGGCTGCGGGTAGCGGCCGACTTGAATTGGCTAACTGGCTAACGCGTTCTACCAATCCGTTGACCGCTCGAGTGTTTGTAAATCGCGTTTGGCAATGGCACTTTGGTGTTGGACTTGTGCCCACAGCCAGTGACTTTGGTATCCGCGGCGAAGCCCCATCTCATCCCGAATTGCTCGACTGGTTGACCGCGCAATTTATTGACGCGGGCTGGAGCGTGAAATCGTTGCATCGCTTGATTATGGCTTCCAGGACCTATCAGTTGTCCAGCGAAGACGACCAACGTAACTTGAAGTTGGACCCGGGAAATCGCTGGTTGTGGCGGCACACTCGTCGGCCATTGGATGCTGAATCGATTCGTGATGCCATGTTAATGGTGAGCGGAAGGCTGGATAGCTCCACCGCTCCGCCGCATCCGTTTCCTCCCGTCGATACTTGGGGCTTTACGATTCACGCACCGTTTCAAGCTGTCTATGAATCGAATCATCGCAGCGTCTACTTGATGGTGCAGCGCAATCGGCGACACCCTTATTTGTCGCTGTTTGATGCTGCAGATCCAAACCAAAGTGTGGCTGACCGACTGCCGACCACTACCCCGACGCAATCATTGTTTCTGATGAACTCCACTTTCATTCACGAGCAATCCACAGCGTGGGCTAACAAGCTGCTGTTGATCGATGGCGATGCAGTCGCGCGAATTCAGTATGCATTCCAGGCGGCACATGGTCGTTTACCAACCCAGGCCGACCAGGCTGAAGCCTTGAACTTTATCAGTGCTTATGAAGACAGGCTGGCTGGTCAAGATCTGACGCCGGAACAACGCACGTTGAGCGCCTGGTCGGCTTTGGCCCGCGTGCTTCTGACCAGCAATGCTTTCCTGTATGTGGATTGAGAATTGATATGACACGATTGCCCTCCGACAGCATTTTTAACCGACCGAGTTCACGGCGCAGCTTCTTAAGCGCTGCTTCTGGCGGCTTCGGAGCGCTTGCCTTGGCGGGGATCATGGCCGACGAGGCAAAAGCCAGTACGGTTGATCCGCTGGCTGCCAGGCTGGGACATTTTGCGGCCAAAGCCGAGCGTGTCATCTTTTTGTTTTCAACTGGCGGTGTATCCCAGGTCGACACCTTTGATTACAAGCCCGACCTCTTTGCGCATCATGGCAAATCGATCGTCGCTTCGCGGTGGCTGGGCAAGCCCGGCGACTTTCAACGCTTTCTAATCCGACCGCGATGGTCGTTCAAACAATACGGTCAGAACGGTACCTGGATAAGCGATTTGTTTCCGCATCTCGGATCAGTTGTTGATGAGCTCTGCATTCTGAACGCCATGCACTGCGACAGTGATGGGCACGACAAGGCCACCTTGGCCGCACACGGAGGCTCAGCCCAGTTCGCTCGGCCTAGCCATGGATCGTGGGTCAGTTACGGCTTGGGAACTGTCAATCGCAATCTGCCATCGTTTATGGTACTCGCCCCTGCGGCTCCTTATGCTGGAGCGCAAACGTGGAGTAGCGATTTTCTACCCGCGTGTCATCAAGGCACTCATGTCGTGCCAGGCGATGAACCGCTGCCTAACATCCGCCCTCGCGTTGGCAAACCGGAACTGCAACAGCTCGAACTCGATTTGCTTGGCAAGCTGAATCGTCGACACTTGGATTCCAGAGCCCATGATCAAGCGCTCGACGCGCGCGTGCGCTCGTACGAGACTGCCTTTGGTATGCAGCGCGAAGCGCCCGAGGCCTTTGATCTTTCTCAAGAGACAGAGGCCACTCTCAAAATGTATGGCCTGGAGCGTGGCATAACGCAGGGGTTCGGCTGGCAATGCCTGGTCGCGCGGCGGTTAGCCGAACGCGGTGTCCGCTTTCTGGAACTGATCGATGTTGGTTCGAGTAGCAATTGGGACTCGCATGCCAACATGGGAGATCATGAGAAGTTGGCGAAGGCGATCGATCAACCAATCGCTGGGCTGTTGCAGGATCTCAAGCAACGTGGGCTGCTCGAAACAACCTTGGTGGTATGGACATCTGAATTTGGTCGAACCCCATTTCACCAGCAAGCTGATCATCTGGGGCGCGAGCACCACAATCTAGTCTTTTCATCCTGGCTAGCCGGTGGCGGAGTCAAACCGGGTTTTGTTTATGGTCAATCCGATGAATACGGCATTCGTCCCACCACTGGAGCAGTTCACACGCATGACTTGCATGCGACTATGCTGCACCTGATGGGCATCGACCACGAACGTCTGACTTACCGTCACGCCGGCCGAGACTACCGGCTAACTGATATTGCTGGCCGAGTAGTCACCGAGATCTTAACCTGACCTTTTCACGTAGCAGCGTCTCTCCGAGACGCTGAGCGAACATCGCAATCCAGTGCAATCGAGTCTCGGAGAGACTCGGCTACGTGGGACACGTAGCAGCGTCTCTCCGAGACGCTGATTGAATTCAAGACTGCGAGTCTCGGGGAGACTCGGCTACGTGGGACTCGACACGCAACCAAGGCTATCGCCATCGGCTTAGGTTAGATCAGTTCTTTGATCGGTTGGACGTCGTTATCGACCAAGTAGTGTGGTCGTCCGGTTAAGTCGGTGACTGTGGTGGTGGTCGCGTTGATGCCCATGTTGTGATACAGGGTGGCAAAGACCTCTTGGAATGAGACAGGGCGTTGGACAGCTTCGCCGCCTAAGCGATCTGTGGCTCCGATGATTTGCCCGGTGCGCATTCCGCCTCCAGCCAAGATCGCGCACGACACGTTTGGCCAATGATCGCGACCAGCATCTTTGTTGATCTTGGGTGTTCGACCAAACTCACCCCAGGCGATGACAGTCGTCGTATCCAGCAGGCCGCGCTGATCAAGGTCTTCGATCAAAGCGCTCAGGGCTTGATCAAAGTCGGGCAAGTTCTGCTTGGCGATGGCAAAGTTGCTACCGTGCCAATCCCAGAACGAATAGCTGAGCGTCACCACACGCACGCCGGCTTCGACCAGGCGACGAGCTAATAAGAACTGTTCGTTCAAACGTGGGGCGGCATCACCTTGTTCTTTGTCTGTACCTTGACCGTAACGCTCACGCGTAGCGGCAGCTTCCTTCGAAACATCCAAGGCCTCCAGCAACTTGCCGGAAGTTAACATTTCAAAGGCGCGCGACTGAAATGCGTCCAGCCCTTCCATAATTCCACTAGCATCGCTTTCGCGTTTAGCGCGATCAATACTAGTCAGCAACGTCTTACGATCCGAGAGACGTTCGAGCGTAATGTCGCCCAACACCATATCGTCTTTGATCGAGCCCAGTGGCATAAAAGGCGTGTGTCCAAAACCCAGGAAACTGTTGCGCCCATAGTTGTAGGGTGTGTGCCGCATCTTGGGCGACAAGTTCACGTACGATGCTAGAGTTGGATCGCTGGTGCCCTGCAGTTTCGAAATTACCGAGCCGAACTCGGGCCAGTTGCCTGGCGGATTGCGCTCGTTCAGTCGACCGGTCATACATTGAAATGATTCATGTCGATCCTTGGCACCGACCATTGTACGAATGATGGCCAGCTTGTCAGTCAGTTTGGCCAGCTGCGGCATGTGCTCGCAGATCTGAATGCCAGGAACTTTGGTAGCGATTGGACGGAACTCACCCCGCACTTCCGAGGGCGCGTCTACTTTGATGTCGACCATGTCTTGATGAGGAGGTCCGCCGGGCAGGTAGACCATGATGATCGACCGCGCCGAGCTGCGGCCTTGGGTTTCCTCGGCTCGCAAAAGTTGCGGTAGCGATAGACCACCAACGGCCGTGCCGCCCAGACCCAGCGCACCTATTTTCAGGAAGTTTCGCCGCGGGAGACCATCGCAAAATCGAGCGCTAGCATGCTGGGAGTGCAAAGTGAGCATCAGGTGTCCTTCTGGTAGGCTACGATCGAACAGCGGTGTAGGGTGGGATTGCACTAGGTGATTGCACTGGGGTGGGAACTGTCACGACCGAGCGATATTGTAGCTGAATTCGATATGTCTTACACTAGAATCTCTGTTCAATTGGGACCCCGGCCAATGGAGAACATGATGGAACCTAAGCCGCTCGATAGTGCTGCCTTTAATTGGAACGCTGGCAATTGGTGGGGTGGAGCTGTGCTGGGCTCTAGTGCATGGCTGATCCCGGTCGCGGGCTTCTTGATAGCTTTTCAGCAAATTCCGCTAGCCTGCGTCCCAATTGGCGCGTTGATATTCAACCTGGTTCTCGCCGGTTGGTTGTGGAATCAGCGTGAGCAGACAACTGCCTTTGCAGGCCTTATGCTCTTCGGCGGAATGCTGGCCATCGAGCTACCAGTCGTCTGGCATACGATCAGCTTTTTTGCTTCGCCAGCGGCCTTAAACGCCATGAACTGGCCGAACTGGGGCTGGCAGCTGATTGCGGTCTGGGGAATAGCACCCGCTATCTTGATCAAGTTCTACTTCACAGAAATGTCGGCTCGACGGTATGTTCAGAATCGTGGCGTATGAGCGATGCCAATTTCAATCCTTCTCCCCAAGTACATCGCCTGATTACTTGCGGGTGCTTGGTGTTGGGTCTTGGACTAACACTCGTAGCCGGATTTGGCGTTTATGTAGCTCAACATTCCCTGAGGGCCGAAAGGCACTTGCAGCATTTTTTGCAAGTCGAGAAAGCAATCAACGCATACATCAGACAAAACAATGGCAGCTGGCCAAGTTCGTGGGAGGACCTGATAGCAACAGAGCCGAATCTGAATCTGGAGGAGATTTCGCGGGTAGTCAAAATTGATTTTGGTGCCAACCCCCAGATAATTGCCCAACAGACACCACAAGAATTTACCGCAATACAGGTTGCAGATCCTTGCTACGATATCGAACTAAAGGTCGCGCGTCTCATTGAGAATTTGAAACGTTTTCACATTTCTGATTGAATCGATCGACTATGTCAGCTCGCTTTAAATTTCCGGTGCGGAGCGACCATCGCTTTTTGCTCAACGGTCGGTGGTATCGAATCACATTCGACGGTGTTGAAGTCATCCGCCTCCTCGCTCAGCTTTATGATGCACACAACGCGAGCGACCGCATCACTTGGGCTCTGCCGCTGCGTCACATTATCCGCAGAATCGAAGCGCTCAACGCGCGAGCCACGCTTAGTTTAGTTATCGAAACCACGTCCGACCGCCGGCTGCGTTTGCTGGCGATATGGTTGCGAGGACGCTGCGGAGGATACACCGGCGCGCCAAATGTAGCGCGCTATCTAAACGATCCAGAATATCAAGTTCGCAAAGAAACGATTAGAGCGCTCAAGCGGATCCACGGTTGGGGATTTCTACAATCTACGCTGGCGAGTGAACAAGACGATCGCCTGCGCAGGTTCGCTGTCAGTCGTCCACCCCGTCCCTACCGCAGTCGATTGACAGCCTTCGCGCGCAACGTGCATGCTTTGCCGCTGTCGCGCCGCTTGACCAATTACTGGATATCCGATGACGTGCGACTGGGCGAAGGCAAACCGCCCAAGTCGCTATGGACGATCCGGCAAATTCTGCTGCGCATTCGCAGCCTGGTTCACCAATGATGTCGACATTGTAGAGCGGCTGTCCTCAGCCGCTCAGCACCCTCTAACCAAATTCTCGACCGACCGAACGTCCCGGGAGGGCGAAGGTGTTTGGCTCAGCAGGAGCATTCGCCCTCCCAGGGACCAGTGGTCGGTGGACAAATGGGTTAGAGGGTTCCTTTTTCCAAACGCGGAGACGCAGAGGATCGCAGAGAAGACACACCGCACAGACCATCGGTCGGTAGAAGATTTGGTTAGTGGGTTCCGAGCAGCTGGGGACAGCTGCTCTACTCGCCGCGCTTCAATACCACGATGCCATATTTGTCAGCTACCTGGACAAATCCGGCTGCGCTAGCTTCAGCTGCGACCGCTTCGATTTGAGCTGGTGACTGTTGGAAACCTTCTTGGTAATCGAGAATGATCACATCATAGTGTGCGATCGGTTGATCTTGGCGGTCAGATAATTGGCTCAGCTTGGGGCGACGCTCGGCATACTGGCCAACGGTTTCGATATCGGGAATACCCACCAGGTGCGCTGCGATGCGGCCAGTGGTCAAACACTTGGGCTGGTTGTCGCGAATACTTTCGATCTGCTCAGCCAACCACACACCATCGGGATCGTTAACCCGCCTGCGCATCAGTGAGTCACCGCCATAGGTGCGTGCATCCACATCGGTTAACGTAGGATTGCTGAAGGGCAATTGTCCAATGAATAGGCTTAATGTAATTCCGGTCGCCAGTGCGGTCATTGCGTAACGCATGTCAGTTGGCGCTGTGTGGGGCACAGTCGAGCAGGAGCCGGCCATCGTCGCCACCCAAAACAAGGGCAGTAATGTCGACGCATATTGAAACGTAATGCTATGCGCGGGCGCATGATCCCACACCATCAACACGCCCAGTGGCAATAACGTCGGCAGTACATAGGGCCAACCACGTATGAGACTCTTTAGTCCACATGGCAACCACAATAGCATCAACCAATACCAGCGATCCCAACTAAAGAGTGATCCCCAAAACGCGGTTGGACGCAAGATCGGCGAGAGAATGACTTCCGTCAAATTGGAACCCAAAGCAATAAAGCGCCCAGTTTGAAACTCGGCCAGGCCGCTCAGTTTGTAAACCAAGACAAAGGCAACGGCCACAATCACGCCAATCGCAAACCACAGGCTAGATGAAAACAACTGTACGAGTCGTATAGATGGTTCATGAATCAACTTTTCTGAAATCCAACGTTTGTCGTTCAGCCATCGCAATGCGCCGCAACTGAAGCCAGTCAACGAGACGACGACAAAGACTCCCTCTTCCATCGATAGGGCGATAACGCAACACATGACTGCGATCCAATAGCGATGACTTAGGAGCGCCCAGATGCACCCCAGCAGCAGAGGAATGGCCAGCGTGATAGGATGCCAACCATACGTATAAGCCAGGTTCATCTGTCCCACTACCGGCTGGACCAACCACGCGACCCCAAAGATAGTCGCTGCAGACTGGCTGACTCCGAGCTTCATTCCGATGCGATAGACCAGGTAACTACTACCCGCCAGCGCCGCAGCTTGCCATAAAAAAGCTTGATGCACATCGGGCCACGCTACCCACAATGGCACCAGCAATAACAAGCCCGGATTAAAATGGTCCCAGAACGCAGGCAAGACGGGCGTTTCCAACAATATACCGCGACCGCTGGCAGTGTTAGCAATGCGCTGCAAGAAGTGACCGTAATCATTAAAGCCAAATAGAAAACTATGGTGATACCACCACGCTTGATAGAACCACCAACCAATACAGGCGATCACCAGTGCGATCAGCACAACGGGATACCAAACGATCACCTTCAAATCCGGCCTCGGTGAAGTAATCGAGCTCTCATCGCGAGTTTGCCGTCCAAGTTCACCGAAGCTCAAACCGGTCCACGCCGCAAACCAGATGGTCTCAATAAACAGCGGTGGTGTGATCAAGACCCCAGCGACTCGTAAGATCCAAAACACCGTTGACAAACTGGCTACCAACAGGAAGGTAATGGCCTGATAGCGACACGTACCACGATAAGCCAGCCGTACCCAAATCAGCGCCACTAGCAGTCCGCTGGTTAAGAGCGATACGGATGCACCGAAGGGTTCCAGGGCCGGCGTCAATAAAGAGTTGGCGGCGTAAGGCATTAAGAAATAGGTACGGCTACCCAGCACTGCCAAGGCAATTAGCCAAGCCAATATGGCAAGGCCCGGAATAAACGCCGAGCGTGACGCTGGTTGTGGCAACGCTTGCAATACCCTGTGTCCTTCGAAACATTACCCGTAGCGGAAGCCGTCAAGGCTTTCGTTGATCTAGCATACCCGTAGCGGAAGCCGTCAAGGCTTTCGTTGATCCAGCATACACGTTTACGCTCGAAATGCTTGACGCATTCCGCTACCTTACCCGCTCGAAATGCTTGACGCATTCCGCTACCCGCTGTGGCGGCGGACCTGATTTCTTCCGAACGCTCAGATTAACTACACCTAGGCTAAAAGCCTATGCCACACGGCTGGCAAATGAACTAGAATAGGAGTCCAACTTTCTACCTCATCCCTACTGCAGGAACTGACATGATGGCCAAGAGCTTCTCCGCTACTCGACGCAATTTTCTTCAAGGCTTAGCGACCGCCGGAACTGCTGCACTTGTTCTACCTTCGGCCAACCGCGCCTTTGGCTACATGTCGGCCAATGACCGGCCTATCTTTGCGACCATCGGCTTGCGCAATCAGGGTTGGGAGATCACGAACAAGTCGTTCAAGTTTGCGGACTTCGCAGCCCTGGTGGATGTCGATGCCAACGTCTTGGCCGCCAACCAGGCCAAGTCTGAAAAGGCTCAAGGTAAGAAGCCCGATGGTTACAAAGATTATCGCGAAGTGCTGGAACGTAAAGACATCAATGCCGTCATGATTGCGACGCCCGACCATTGGCACACCAAAATTGCCGTCGAAGCCATGCAAGCTGGCAAGGATGTGTACTGCGAAAAGCCGCTGACGTTGACGATTGCGGAAGGCAAGCTGATTGAGAAAGTGGTGAAGGAAACGGGCCGCGTATTCCAAGTCGGTACGATGCAGCGCACCGAAATCGACCAGCGATTCTTGCTGGCAGTGGCTTTGGTAAAACATGGTCGCATCGGAACGGTCAAGAAAGTGACTTGCGGTATCAACTCGATGGAAGCATCGCCGGTAATTCCCGAAGCCCCAGTGCCTGAAGGGCTCGATTGGGATTTCTGGTTAGGCCCAGCACCCAAGGTGGCTTATCGCGCGTTGCCGCAACTACGTGAAGGTTATGGTGGTGGCGTACCATTGTTTAGCAATTGCCATTACTCGTTCCGCAACTGGCATGAATACTCGGGTGGCAAGTTGACCGACTGGGGCGCGCACCACGTCGACATCGCTTGTTGGGCGTTGGGAGCCACGGAGACTGGCCCCAGCAAAGTGACACCGGTCGATTACAAGTTGCCCGTTGAATACAAGGATGGCAATCCAACGGTACAAGACCAATACAACGCCGCGACCAACTTCAACATCCGCGTGCAAATGCCCAATGAAGTAGAAATGCTCATCACCAGCGAAGGCGACAACGGTATTCTGTTCGAAGGTACCGAGGGTCGCTTCTTCGTCAATCGTGGCAAGATCACAGGCAAACCTGTCGAAGAGTTGAAGGAAAAGCCACTGCCGGAAGATGCCATCGAGAAGATCTACGGTGGCAAAGTGAGTGCCAATCATACCGCCAACTTTATCGAAGGCATGAATGCTCGCAAGCAACCGATTTCGGACGTCTGGTCCCACAACCGCATGCTCGAGATCTGCCATCTCTCCAACATCGCCATGCGCCTGGGTCGCGAACTGAATTGGGACCCCAACAAGCGCGAAATCGTCGGTGATGAACAAGCCAATTCGTTCCTCTCACGCGAAAACCGCAAAGGCTTTGAAGTTAAAGCATAGTGCGGCTGACCGTTGTAGAGCGGCTGTCCCCAGCCGCTCCGCACCCGGCAAGTCGTTCGCCTGTAACGTTGATTCATTGGTCTTTGCTGGTGTGAAGAGGCATGGGTTGGAGGGTTCTGAGCAGCTGAGGACAGCTGCTCTACGTCGTTGTAGAGCGGCTGTCCCCAGCCGCTCCGCACCCGGCAAGTCGTTCGCCTGTAACGTCGGTCCATCGGTCTTTTGTTGGTGTGAAGAGGCTTGGGTTGGAGGGTTCTGAGCAGTTGAGGACAGCTGCTCTACGTCGTTGTAGAGCGGCTGTCCCCAGCCGCTCCGCACCCGGCAAGTCGTTCGCCTGTAGTGTTGATTCATTGGTCTTTGCTGGTGTGAAGAGGTGGGTTAAAGGGTTCTAAGCAGCTGAGGACAGCTGCTCTACGTCATTGTAGAGCGGCTGTCCCCAGCCGCTCCGCACCCGGCAAGTCGTTCGCCTGTAGTGTTGATTCATTGGTCTTTGCTGGTGTGAAGAGGCATGAGTTAAAGGGTTCTAAGCAGCTGAGGACAGCTGCTCTACGTCGTTGTAGAGCGGCTGTCCCCAGCCGCTCCGCACCCGGCAAGTCGTTCGCCTGTAACGTCGGTCCATTGGTCTTTTGTTGGTGTGAAGAGGCTTGGGTTGGAGGCTTCTAAGCAGCTGAGGACAGCTGCTCTACGTCGTTGTAGAGCGCCTGTCCCCAGCCGCTCCGCACCCGGCAAGTCGTTCGCCTGTAACGTTGGTCCATCGGTCTTTTGTTGGTGTGAAGAGGCTTGGGTTAGAGGGTTCTGAGCAGCTGAGGACAGCTGCTCTACATGGGAAATCATCATGCTACGTCACTTTCTACTCGCATGCTTCGCTTTAGCAGCCGCCACGGTCGGGGCCGACACTCCGAACGTAATCGTCATCATGGCTGATGATCTCGGATACGGTGACGTGTCCTGTTATGGGGCTACGGAGATTTCCACACCCGCCATAGATGCACTGGCCAAGGGCGGATTACGACTGACTAGCGGCTACTGTTCGGCTTCCACCTGCACACCCACGCGATTCTCGCTACTAACTGGCACGTATGCGTTTCGTCAGAAAGGTACGGGCATCGCGCCGCCCAACGGGCCCGCGATCATCAAGCCAGGCACGACCACCTTGCCCAGCATCTTGAAGAGAGCTGGTTATAGAACGGCAGTCATAGGCAAATGGCACCTGGGTTTGGGGGAACCGTCACCGAACTGGAATGGCCAGTTGCAGCCTGGCCCGCTGGATATTGGCTTTGACCACTGTTACCTCTTACCCACCACCAACGATCGAGTTCCTCAAGTCATCGTCGAAGATCGTCAGGTTAAGAACTTGGATCCCAACGATCCCTTGTGGGTCGGCGACAAGCAGCCCAGCCCGGATCATCCGACTGGTCTCACGCATCGCGACTCGTTGAAACTCAATTGGTCACATGGACACAACCAAACGATTCATAACGGCATTAGTCGCATTGGCTTCTATACCGGCGGCATGCAAGCTCGCTTTCGGGATGAAGACCTGGCCGATATGTGGATCGACCAGTCGCAACGCTGGATCCAAGCCAATCGAGAACAGCCCTTCTTTTTACTGCTAACACCTCAAGACATCCACGTACCACGCATCGCTCACGAGCGCTTCCAAGGTCAATCGAAATTGGGCCCGCGCGGAGATTGCATCTTGCAACTTGATTGGTGTGTGCAACGCATTACAGAAATACTTGACCAGAATGGCTTGACCGACAAGACGCTGATCGTCTTCTGTTCCGACAATGGTCCGGTCCTGGACGATGGTTACCAAGATGACGCAGTTGAGAAACTGGGCCAACATCAACCGGCAGGTCCATTTCGCGGCGGCAAGTATAGCGTCTGGGAAGGCGGCACACGCATACCCTTTATCGTTAGTTGGCCGGGCCACGTGCAGCCGGGCGAAAGTGACAAGCTTGTATGCACGATCGACTTGGCAGCTAGCCTGGCAAGTTTGACTGGTCAAACCCTATCTAGCGCCGATTGTCTCGATAGTTTTGATTGCTTGGATGCGCTACTTGGCCAGGCTCAAGCCGAAGGCCGCGATCATCTGCTCCAACAAGATAATGGAAGTGGCAGTTACGGTTTGCGTGAGGGGCAGTGGAAACTCGTACGCATGAAGCAACGCGGTAAATCACCAGCCGTTGTCAGCACGCGCAACCCAGAGCCACCCAAAGAACTGCATACGCTCTACAACTTGCAGAACGACCCTAGCGAATCGCAAGACGTCGCGCAAGCCAACCCCGACGTGCTCCAACGCATGATTCACAAGCTGGACACCATCATCTCCGCCGGCCGCACCCGATAGTAGAGCAGCTGTCCTCAGCTGCTCAGAACCCTCTAACAACGATTCCTCCGGGGCGAAAGTCTTGCGGAATTTTAAGAGCGGCCCTGGAGAGCCGCTCTACGACTTTCGCGTGCTTCCACGGCTTGTGTTATAATCAGCGAACCTGCCCGCCTCCACCTCCCTCCTCCGCGACTCACCAACTATGCTCAGACCACGTACTCTGGTCGTTTCCGGTCTATGGATTCTGGCCGTAAGCCTGGCCCAAGCCGCTGACTTCGCTACGCTGCAACGCGAGTACGTCGGCCAGATATTGCCGCTGGTAAAAGCCAAATGCCAAACCTGCCATTCCACCGACAAGCAAGAAGGTGAATTGGACCTGGAGCAGTTTGGAGCAGTCGATCAAATTCGCCAAGCTTCCAACACTTGGCTAAAGGTCATCGAGCAACTCGACACTCACGAGATGCCCCCCAAAGATTCACCGCAGCTGAGCGATGCAGAGTTCAAGTCGCTACGAAAGTGGTTGGATGACTTTGTAGCCGCTGAAGCCGAGGCGACCGCGGGTGATCCTGGCCCAGTTGTCTTGCGACGCCTGAACAATGTCGAATATACCTTGACCATTCAACAGCTGACCGGCCAGCCATTGGAACCGGCTCGTGAGTTTCCAGCCGACAGTGCGGCCGGTGAGGGCTTTACGAACACCGGCAATTCATTGGTCATGTCACCCGCGCTGTTATCGAAGTACATGAATGCGGCCAAAGAAGTCGCTGAACACGCCAGGCTGCTACCGGATGGCATCCGCTTCTCGCAATTCTCCACTCGTCGCGATTGGACCGACGATGTATTGCGACGACTGCGCGAGTTCTACGCCAGGTACACCGACCAAACCGGTGGCACACAAGTTAATCTGCAGGGATTGCAGTGGGAAACCAATCAAGGCGGACGTTTGCCGTTGCCGGCTTACATGGCTGCTTTATTAGAGGCCCGCGACGATCTAAAGTCTGGCAAGCGTACTCCGACACAGTTGGCCGCGCAACATAAACTCAATGAGAAGTACATGCAGTTGGTCTGGCAGATGGTCAGCCAACCACAGCCTACTGCGTTACTGAACCGTGTGCAGCAACAGTTTTGGTCTATAGGGGCCGAGCGACTGCCCGAACTGTTGAATGAAATTGCAGCATGGCAAAATGCGCTCACTCGATTTCAGAGTGTAGGTCACATGAAGCAGTGGTTGGCAGGTGTGGAACCATTCATCGATCGCTTCGACGCCCGCACGAAACTTGAGCCTTCACCGGATAACGCCCTCGTTACGGTATCGTTGGCTGCAGGAGATGCGGGCGATGGTGGTGAGAGCGATGTGGTTATATGGAACCAACCTCGTTTAGTAGCTCCAGGTCGAACCGATATCTTCTTGCGCGACGCGGCGCTTGTAGCCAATCACTTCAAGCTTCAACAGCAACAAATTCTAGCGGCTACCCAGTCAGCCTTAGCGGCCGCCGCTGCGTTTCAAGCCAGCGAACACCAAGAGACCCCGAATTTCGAGGCGCTGGCCAAAGAGCACCATCTCGACAGCGCCGCCTTGGCCGCTTGGTTCGACTATTTGTCGGTTGCCCCCAGCGGACCGGTACGTCTGGAACAATTGTTTACTAATCAACAAAAACGCGGGGGCGGTTACGACTTTGTCAATGGTTGGAGCACTTCGGAATTACCCAGCATTATGGCTAGTTCGGGCGAAATGCATGTTCGCATCCCGGGCAACTTGAAACCTCATGGAGTCGTCGTCCATCCGGCCCCCACGCTGAGCTCAGTTGTCAGCTGGCGCAGCCCCATTCAAGGTACAGTTAAGGTTGAAGGTGTGGTGACCCACGCGCATCCCGAATGTGGCAACGGTGTAACCTGGGCTATCGAACTGCGTCGTGGATCTGGTCGTCAACGCCTGGCAGCTGGAGTTGCCGCGGGCGGTACGCCTGTGGTCATCCCAACGATCGACAACATTCGCGTGCGACCCGGCGAATTGCTTTCGATGCTGATCGGTCCTCGCGATGGGAACCATGCCTGCGACTTGACCGATATCGAATTCAAGATCAGCCAGCTAACCTCAAAAGAAAATCAAGCCGCAGAGCCACAAGTCTGGAACTTGACGGCAGATGTTTCTCCGAACATTTTGCAGGGCAACCCACACGCGGATCAATACGGCAACCAGGACACCTGGAGCTTCTATGCTGAACCGGTGCAGGCTGGTGATGCGAACCGTGCGGTCGTACCACCCGCCTCTGTACTAGGTCAGTGGCTGGCGGCCAGCGACAACACCACGAAATCGAAGCTGGCCCAGCAAGTTCAAACTTTATTGCTCGCCGCGAGACCGCAGGCTGAAGGAGCTGATCGCGACTTGTGGGATCAAGCCCATGCCACTAGTGGACCACTGCTAGGCCCGGCCCTGGATGCACTGGCTCGAGCCGCCAAGGACAAGCAATTGGCCGCTCTCCCTGACACGCAGGCGTCCAATGACCATGTCGCTTATGGACGATCGGCCGCGGGTGGCGTCGCCATCGATGAACTTAGCTTCGCGGTCACCGCACCGAGCGTAACGACGCTGACCATTCCCGCCGAATTGTGTCATGGTCGTGACTTAGTGGTGGCAGCTACGCTCGACACGCAGATCGGCATGGAAGGCAGCGTACAAGTACAAGTCGCGGCTACCAAACTCGACGCCGCTCCGCCACTGACGGCCGCCTTGCCGCTGTTGATGCACAACAGCAGTAAAGCCCGCCAGCGATTCACTGCCGCTGCCAACGCGTTTCGTGATCTGCTTCCAGCCGCCTTGTGTTACACCAAAATTGTGCCCGTCGACGAAGTGGTTACCTTGGCATTGTTCCATCGCGAAGATGAGAACTTGCAACGTTTGATGTTGGGTGATGAGGAACGAAAGTACTTGGATGATCTGTGGCAAGAACTGCACTTCGTTAGCAATGATCTGCTGACGGTTGAAGACGCTTACGAACAACTGATGCAGTTCGCGACGCAGGACAGCGATCCAAAACTGTTCGAGCATTTGCGTGAACCCATCAAGCAACGCGCCAACGAATATCGAGCGGCCCTGATTGCGGCTGAACCAAGTCACATTCAAGCTGTCATCGACTTAGCGGGCCGCGCGTTTCGCAGACCGATGACTTCAGACGAGGAAACTGGACTGCGCACGCTCTATGGACAGCTTCGCCAAGAAGGACTGAACCATGAGGCGGCTACGCGGTTATTGATTGTCCGCGTGTTGGTTTCGACCAGCTTTCTCTATCGGCTCGAGAATTCACCTTCGGGCGATGGCATCACGCGCATCAACGATTGGGAGCAGGCTTCCAGGTTAAGCTACTTTTTGTGGTCGAGCCCACCGGACGAAGAGTTGTTGGAGGCTGCGGCGAACCATCGTTTGCAGCACCCCGAATCGATCAAGGCTCATACACAGCGAATGTTGCAAGATCCTCGAGTGCACAACCTGGCGCGCCAGTTCGCTTGTCAGTGGTTGCACATTCAAGACGTAGCCGAACTGGATGAAAAGAGTGAGCGACATTTTCCAGAGTTTGCGGATATTCGTCAGCCACTACAACGCGAAGCCGAACTGTTTTTTGCGGATCTATTTCAAAACGATGGCTCAGTGCTGAACGTCTTCGATAGCGACTATACCTTCTTGAATGAACAGCTGGCCAGGTTCTACGGCATCGACGGTGTTACGGGCGACCAATGGCGCCGGGTCGACAACGTCAAAGTACACGGACGCGGTGGCGTGCTGGGACTGGGAGCGACTTTGGCTAAACAATCGGGCGCCTCGCGCACGAGCCCCATTCTGCGTGGCAACTGGGTCAGTGAAGTTCTGCTAGGTGAGAAGTTGCCCAAACCACCGAAGAACGTGCCGCAGCTGCCGACTGATGAATCGACTGAGTCACTGACCGTGCGCCAACTGGTCGAGATTCATTCGCAAGACGAACTTTGTTCCGGCTGCCACAATCGCATCGACCCCTTTGGTTTCGCTTTAGAAAGTTACGATGCCATTGGTCGCCTGCGCAAACTCGATATGGCTGGCCATGCACTGGATACCGCGGTCAAGCTGCCCGATGGTACACCCGTTGCCGATGCAGCTGGCCTGAGATCCTACCTGGTTGAGACCAAACGCGATGTACTGGTCAAGCAGTTTTGTCGTAAACTACTGGGATACGCCTTAGGCCGCAGCGTGCAGTTGTCTGACGAAAAGTTGATCAATGAAATGGTGACTGAGCTGAAAGGCAACGACTATCGCTTCACCTCAGCCCTCATGCCCATCGTGACCAGCCAACAATTCACGCACATCAAAAATTCATCGAACCCCTAACCCCGCCAGCAACTCACCCATTCGCTCAAATCCAACCTACCCCTGAGCCTATCCCTGGCTTCGATTGGGTAACCGGATATCACGGAGACCTTCAATGCAAGACAAACGAGATTTTTCACGGCGTACGATGTTGCGTGGCCTGGGCGTAACGATGGCGCTGCCTTGGATGGAGTCGATGACCAGTTGGGCTGCGGATGTACCGGCTAGCTTGAACTCCAATGCCGCTCCGGTGCGCATGGCCATCTTGTTTGCGGGCAACGGATTTCACCGAGAGTGGTGGGCAGAGAGCGCGGACAAGGAATTGAAGCTGGGCAAAGTTCTCCAGCCGCTGGCCGAAGTGCGCGACAAGACAGTGGTCATCAAAGGCCTGTTCAACGCCGAAGCGCTCAAAGGTAATATTCACTCCTCGCAGACTGGTAACTTGCTCTCCGGAGCACCACTGGCTTCGGGTGGTGATATTCGCTCGGGCACTAGCGTCGATCAATTGCTGGCTCAACATCAGGGGCATGAAACCAAGGTGCCCAGCCTGGTGTTAGCCTGTGAGAAAGCTAATCCGTCGGTCCACAAGAACTATTCGATGCTCTATAGCAGCCACATCTCGTGGAGCTCTCCTACCACGCCTACGCCCCTAGAGCTGTACCCTGCCCTCGCGTTCGATCGCTTATTTAAGGACGAAGCCCAGCAGGGAGACCAAAGTGTACTCGACGCAGTGCTCAGCGAAGCCAAAGATGTCCGTCGTCAGATCAGTCAGCGCGATCAGCGCAAGCTGGACGAGTACCTCGACTCGGTACGCGAAGTCGAGCAGCGCATTGCGCAGGCCGGCAAACGTGGAGAGATGCAAGGCTGGCGACCCACGCTGAGTGAACCGAACATTCCGCGACCAGCCGATGGAATACCGCAAGATGTCGGCGAACACATGCGATTGATGTGCGATATCCTCGTGTTGGCTTTTCAGACCGATACCACGCGACTGTGTACGCTCAAGCTGAACAATGACCACTCGTCGCTACGATTCCCGAATTTGGGAGTCGATTACATGATCCACCATTTGTTGTCTCACTCCGATACGGATGATTGGTTGAAGGTGAATCAGTTCTTTGTATCGCAGCTGGGTTACATCGCTGGCAAGTTGGCCGCCATTCAAGAAGGCGAGCGCAGCGTGCTGGACAATTCGATGCTGATGTTGTGCTCCAGCATGCTCAACGGCAACCACGACGCGACTCAATTGCCGGTGGTGGTGGTGGGTGGTGGCGGCGGCCAGATCCAAGGCGGCCGCGTGCTAGACTACCGTCAAGCTCCCAATCGTCAAATGTGTCGGCTCTACCTATCGATGATGGACAAAATGGGTCTAAAGCAAGACAAATTCGGCGACGCCACCGAGCCCATCGACCTTTAAGTAAGTCGTGTGACTCACGGCACCACCGAGCTCGTCTCGGTGGACCGATGACTGACTGGCTAGACCGCGGCCGACGGCACCACCGAGCTCGTCTCGGTGGACCGATGTCTGACTGGCTAGATCGCGCACCCGGCACCACCGAGCTCGTCTCGATAGACCGACGACTGACAGGCTAGTCCGCGACTCACGGCAACACCGAGCTCTTCTCGGTGAACCGATAACTGATTGGCTAGACCGCGACCCCGGCACCACCGAGCTCGTCTCGGTGGACCGTTGACTGACAGGCTAAAATTGCGGCCATAACTGAGCCATTCGCGGACTTTGGTGCCCCGCTTGGTTAGCGACGACGCCAAGCCAGTGTCGCACAGTTTGGATATCAAAGCGACGACGAGTATGAACGCAGCTACCAAGCATATCAAGTCCGCTAGCCACTCAAATCGTGGAGCAATGATGTTGGGACCATGCAACCGAGACATCATGGGCCTGTTATTCCATGTGAGATAGATGAATCCTCAAATCCGGCGCGACTGTCGGCTCCGTTGCATGCGATTGCTATTTCTTCCACTCAGCGTGCAGTCGCCGAAGGGCCGTCACCAAGTCTGCCTCCGACCACTCCATCGAACCATCTTTGAGCCTTGAGATAACGCTCTTGTCATCGTCACTTATTGTGATTGCAAGTCCACCGAATTCACGAAGGTCGAGCACTGGAGCCCAATTTCCAATGAGCGCGTCGTCGATGGGGGAGGTACTTGCTGGGGGGAGAAAGTCGAACGACTCGGAATTCAGAAGTACGCAGGCCTCGGCACAGTTCTCGAACAGTTCCATGTACTGCCGGTGAGTGGGAGAAGCAGTTGGCCGAGCCACATCGGTACGTGGAGCCCCGAACCGACGAAGGATTCCATCGTTTTCAAGATCGGCAATCCAGCTTGACGCTTTAGGCGCATCAATTAGGGACGGAATCATCACATTTGTGATGGCTGGATTCTTGAGCTCAAATTTCAGGGGATTTACAACGGGGGTCGCGGGCCTCAATCGGATGGATGCCAGCATACCCCCACTGAAACATATGACTCCGTTGGCGTTTGATGCATGTACGTCGCAGAGAGTGAACTGATCTTTGACACCGTAAAACTGTGAACACTGGTAGGAGTAGGCTGCAGCGAGTTCTGTTGGGTCTTGAGAGCGGTATGCGATGTAAAGCGCCTCGATTTGATCCGAGAGAACACTTCGAAGCGATGCCACATGGCGGTCCGATACCAAAAGGTCGTGCAACTGCAATTCGTATGGCAGCCAGCACTTCGTTTTCCTAAGTCGCCATCGATGGAATCTGGCAATCACATTCATAATGGTTGCTTCGCACTGTTCCTCGGATAGAATCCGAAATTAATCTCGAACGCAATTCTGCACCGAATAACTGCGATCCGATTGATTGCTTGAGCATCACAAATTGGACTCTGGCTTCGGAATCGTAAGAATAGTTCGTCACTACTATCGACAATTGAAACGTACCCGGGCTCTTCTGCGTTGTCTGCTCTCGCGAAATAGGTTTGGTTTGCGGGCGCGTACGATATCATGTCCGTGGTTTGGATCTTTGGGTGCAGGCACGGGTCAATGATCGCTTCTTCCATCCAACGGCCCTCTACCTCGTCGAACTGATAACCGTCCGACGTGCACGCGAATCGGATCCGCACCCTGCGACCAGCAAATTGCGACATGTTGGGCACCACGATTAGTCGACCAGAGTAACGATTCTGCAGTTCATCGAGCGATGCCTGATCGGCAAGCAGTACTGACTCGCCGACGCGGAATGCTTGCAGCAATATGGACATCTGATTTGCCCCGATAAAGCCTGAGATCACGCAGTCGCCTTACATGATTCACAATTGCCAAAGCACGCGAACACCGGCAAGGCGGTTTGCAGTATAGCTGGTCTGCATCGACAGTCGCAACCAAGCGATCTGAACCGACAAACGTCCAAAGTTGAGCCACTGGAAAGAACTGTTACAAGTTGTTTCTGTCAGCTACGATCACTAACCTCACGCAAAGGCGCCAAGCTCGCAAAGGTACGATCCTGAATGCCGACGGCACCACCGAGCTCGTCTCGGTGGACCGATGACTGACAGGCTAGATTGCGCACCCGGCACCACCGAGCTCGTCTCGGTGGACCCATGACTAAGTAGCTAGAACGCCTCCCAACGCCCGGAATCCAATCAATTCCGGGTTTCGATAAGTGCCTTCAAGATTGAGCTAAGATTCGCATAGATCAACTTATTGGCAATTTCGTTCATTTCCTCAGGTGTTCCATTTTCTGGAAGCGGCCATGGTAAGCCATTCGCTTCGGCCAACTTCTGTTGCTCGGCCATGAAGGCTTCGGTATCCTGAGGTCGAATGTCAGTGCGATATGCGATCTTCCCGTTTCGGTCGATGATCACCCAAGTAGGCGCACCGCTGACTCCATACTCCAGCCAGGTATCACTATCCTGAATGGAGGAACCTCGATCGAGTGCACTAGCAATCGACCAGTCCTTGAGCCTTTTAAGCTTCTCGATTTGTGCCATGTCACCATCAGCGGTGTGGATACCGAAGAAAACGACGCCGTCATTCTGAAATTCAACTTCCAACTGCTTCATCGCAGGAATGGAAGTTATACAGCCTCCACACCACATACCCCAAAAATCGATTACGACAATCTTGCCTCTGTAATCCGACAGTTTACGTTCCTTGCCATCTGACCAGGCGGCGACGGTCCACTCGGGCGCTTGCGTACCTACAGCCAGCGACTGTTTCTTCTCAGGTGCCGTAGCAGTCTGGGGGACGCTTTGTGCCAGCCGAATGGTCGCCTGCGACGAAGAGTTATTACTATCGACCACAACTTTACTCGACGCCATTGCCTTTCCGTTCGATGCATGAATACGAATGACGTCCGCTGGCAGCCCACGGACAGTTGCCAGACCGTCAGCGTCTGTCCGTGCGGTCATGATCTCTTGCGTCGCCGGGCTGAAGAGTTGCAGTGCGGTACCAGGCGCTGGGGCTCCAGTTGAATCGAGTACTTGTAAATCTAAGGAATGCCCAGGTGTTAGCATGACCCTGCCGAATTCGAGCTGTTGCTTATTCTCCGTCCAGGGAATATAGCGCGACTCTGTAGTGACAAAATTGATATGGCGAATGTTTGCTGCCACAGACATGGTGGATTTGTTCAGCATCGCCCAATCTTGTGCGAAGTCGATGTCAAGATTGAATAGCCCACGTTCGTCAGTCTTCGTACTGCTAGCAGGCCATATGCCGCCGCCTGACTGCTGTCGCATTGCCATGCGAACTTCTGCGCCCACAACTGGTTTGCCGCTGCTGTCAACAACTTCGCCAGACAGTTTAACTTGGGATCGATCGCTAATCTTTGAACTGAAGTGCAGTGTGGCGACTCCATTTTCCAGAGTCACTTTGGCACCATTAACCGTTGCCTTGAGTCCGTTGGCATCGCGCATCTCAGTGGCATCGCTTCCGTCGATCTGCTTCACCGAAGCTACGCTAGAATTGTTGAAGCCACTTTCGATCAGTAATTCGGCGCTGGCTGTGCCGACGCCAAGGATCAGCTTGCCACTTTCGCCGATCTGCGTGAATGCGCCGGTTTGGTCACTGCTCAATAGCGAATTCCACTGATTGATCGGCTCCTGCGAAGACCATTGTTCTTGATTGATGATTTTGCGACGCAGAACATCGTCTGGCACCTCCATGACTGCCACGATTCGGCCCATCTCATCTTCTGGTAACTCACCGGAAAAACTGACTTCCCAAGCTGGCGCGGGAGTGGCTGTGATATTGTGAACCGCGATGGGCGTGGACGTCGACGTCGATAGCTGAGTCATATTGTCTGCAGGGCTCTTGATCCAATATCCGGGCTTGATCGAGGGAAACCAGAGACGCACTCCTCCCAACGGAACTGCAACTCGGTAATGACCATTGAGATCGCTCCGAGTTTTTAGAATCCGTTTATCGATATTCTCTTCCGATGGAACCAGGATCTGTACTTCAGCGTCTGGCACTCCATCACCGGAAACTTCATCCGTAATCCTCCCTTCAATAAAGTACTTTCCGTCGCCAGCAATTGCAGATTGTGGCTCGGCCTGGCTCGCCACTGGGCTGGCCTTCTTGGTTGGTGGAGAGGCGGTACTTTCCTGCGTGCGAGCAATGTCGCTCAGGCACGTGACAATCAGCAACAGAATCGCTCCCAGGCAACAGGCAGATCGGAGCGTCGTATTCTTGATGGGCGAAGCCAATTCGGCAATGCGTTGCTTGAGGTTCGATCTTCGGTCCGCCATCGACGCCAGCCCAAGCGAGCGAGCACGTCGCGTGGCGAGCCGTATAAGAAGATTCCCATAAGCGATCCGCGACTGATCATCGATGTGCTCGACTGTCGCCGCGTCGACAGCCAGCTCAATCTCGGCGCGAATGCGAGCAGACAACCAGTAAGCGAGAGGGTTGAACCAGTGGAAGCAACAAACCAATCGACCAAGTAGCAAATAGAGAGCATCGAAGCGATGAATATGTTGCAGTTCGTGTTCGATGATCGTCATCAATTGATCATCATTAAGCTCCCGAAGAAGTGCCTGCGGGAGCAGGATCTTAGGGCGTATCAGTCCTGTCGATGCAGGCCCAATTTCAGCGTCAACAATCAAGCATGTCACCCGCCGCCAAAAACCCAGTGCACGGCACCGTGATGTAAGCCGCTCTGCGAGGGCTGATCGGTCTAGAGGCATGGCTCGGGCGATCACTCTCGCTAGGTGCGCTTTACCGAGGAAGAACAGTAGGCCGCTAAAGGCGCAGCCAATCAACCAAGCCCAAAACAGGCTGGCGAATTTGCCTGGCTGGTCGGCGGACTCGACTTCCTCACCAACCATCCTCGGAATAACTCCAGAGGATGCAGGCGCGGACCGGTTGCTGTCCGCGATGACAGGCAAGTCTACTGGGTCCGTCGCTATCAGTGTACCGCTGAATGCAATGTTCGAATCAGGAGTGGCGATCATCGATCCGACTAGAGAGGACGCTCCAATTGCGTGTGTTGACTCAAACATATTAAAAAGACTCAGGCTACTGCCGGGAATCACCAAAAGCGCCAGCCGAACTAACGGCAACGTCCAGAGGATAACGCGCCAACGCGGTGCGATTTGTTTCCGAGCTACAAGCATAAGCACACCCACTACCGCGGCCAGCGCCGCCGATTGCCAAGTGGCTCGCCACAAGAGTTCGACAACAAGCTGAGGTTGAAATGAGTTAAACATGATCAGCAACCTCGTTTGCGTCGAGTGGATTTGGAAGCGGATTTGGAACGACTTGGGAGCTTGTCCAATTGCTGTTTGAGTTGTTGAATCTCGTCATCGGTCAGCGATTCATCTTTGACGAAATGCAGCAAGAGGGCATTCAAATTGCCGGCGAAGAAGCGCTGGGAAAATGACCTGGCTACAGTTCGGATACACGACTCGCGTGAAACGCCAGCGGAGTAGAGATGCTTGGCACCCTCAACGCGTACCGTGATCGCTCCTTTCTCAACCAGCCGAGCCAAGAGAGTGCGCAGCGTCCGGTGACTTCGATCACCGACGTCGATTCGTCCCAGAATTTCTGCCGGTGTCTGATGGGGAGCCTGCCAGACGCTTTCCATGACTTCCCATTCCGCATCGGTAATGGATATCTCCTGCGATTTCATACTCACTGCCTCGACAGTTCTGACATTTGTAGTAACTGCAGGCGATGTTACCACGTGGGTAGTAAGCAAGTCAACTCTCGCCCCAGGCTTTTTCTGTAATTCCCGACAGCACCACCGAGGTCGCCTCGGTGGACCGCTGACTGACAGGCTAGCTCGCGTCCGATGGCACCACCGAGCTTGTCTCGGTGGACCGCTGACTGACTGGCTAGATCGCGCCGACGGCACCACCGAGCTCGTCTCGGTGGACCGCTGACTGATTGGCTAGAACGCGCCGACGGCACCACCGAGCTCGTCTCGATGGACCGCTGACTGACTGGCTAGATCGCGCTGACGGCACCACCGAGCTCGTCTCGGTGGACCGCTGACTGATTGGCTAGAACGCGCTGACGGCACCACCGAGCTTGTCTCGGTGGACCGCTGACTGACTGGCTAGATTGCTCGAATGCCTTGCCTGCCTCGTCCACTCCGCTCAAGTTTAAGAAGCGCTCATCGTCGCCCAAGAAGAGTAGGCGGTGCCGATGGCTCCGTGTTCGTCGATAGACCACGACCATTACCCAGCCGAACCACATGATCGCGCCCGGCACTAGGACAACCCACATCACGCTAGGGAGGTAAAGCAAACCAGAGATGGACAGGAGGCCCAGGGCGACCCGCAGGCTCGCGTGCGTTTCTTTATTATCGGGCTTACCTGCCAACGAGTAGACGTTCGCCATGCATATTGTCAATTTCTGGGATTGAGCGAATCTTGTTCAAAGTTGCCATTACGTTGTACTGGACCCTGTGAAAGGTAACGTAGTCGCCATCGATCACCAGGAAGGCTGCGCGTGGATCATCATCGCGCGGCTGTCCAACCGAACCGACAGTCAATATTGTCTTTCGTCCGGCTTGCAGTTCGTAACGCTCTCCAGTCTGTGGCTGAACAAACTCCCATTCCGATTGGTCGTTTCGTTTGAAAATGCCTTGAATGTGGGAGTGTCCGCAGGCGCAGACAGCGTCAAATTGCTTCGCGATTCGGTCTAGCTTTTTGGGATTGTGTATATCCTCGGGAAAGACCCATTCACGCATGTCATCGGGGGTCCCATGCGTGAAATGGCGTCCATTTTCCACGAACGACCGACTAAAGGAACCGATGATATTCAGCAACGTCGCCGAATCAGACGCCGCCAGGAATTGACTACGAACCCATTTGATATGTTCATTGATTGTCGGGATCCATTGGGTTGGATCATGGTCTATCATCGCGACGTCCCAATCGCCAGCGAGTACAACATCCCAATCAGCAGAACGGCGTACGCATTCGATCGAGTCCGGGCCGTAGCACACCAAGTCGCCCAGGCAGATGATTCTCGCCGCGCCGAGCTGACGAATTGCATTGAGTACGGCGTCTAGCGCTTCGAGGTTACCGTGAATGTCGCTGATTACGGCGTCCATGATTCTGCCCGCTAACGCGTGCGATCAGCGGGCGGGAATGGCGCGAGTGATCTTGATGTTGGGGAAAAATCGGAACGCCATTTCTGCTCCGTTGCATCGCTTGGTTCTGCCACGGCTTCCGTGGTCGTTACATTATGCTGTCGGGGCTCTGAGAGTACCGAGTCATGAATTCGCGAAATGACGTTGCCATTTGTTCGCCTGGCGGATCGCCTCCGGTTACGCGAAAAACCGGGGCAGGTTGCCAAGGGTCAGTCGTGAGTCGCACGGCGTAGACCCAACAATTTATACAGTGATCTCCAAAGGCGAAACAGTCGGGATAAGAATATCGGTCGGAGTATTCGAACCGGTCGGACACCAAAACTTCATGAACTGGTCGCACTTCAGAAAGTGGCCAGAATCGGTACAAGCCGTCGTCCATATCGACGCCCGTTCCGTCTGCTGCAATGAAGTAAGCGCGAACATCTGGCGCCAATACAACGCCGTATTTCGATTCGAACGCGTTAATGTCGGTTGGCGAAACACCGGGACGAATCGCGATCTCGGATCGACGCCAAGCTTCGTGAACTTGCATCCAAAGGAAATCGGTCGTCATCGGCTTGGATCTAGTGGCAGAAGGTTTGCGATCAGCCGGTTCGAGCGGTTGATTGTTTAGTAAGTTCGAGATGACCGGCGTCTCCGTCGCATTGCCGGAATCCCTATGTTTCGGCTCTCAGTCAACCCAGCTTGCAGTATAGCCGGTCGACAATTGAAGCCGCAACTTTCTTTGGCCGATCGCAAGTATTATAGGTGGCTGAATTGACCAAGACCGATTGAACCACAGAGACACGGAGAACACAGAGAATTGTAACCATCGATTGTCCGTTCTACAGCATGTCTTGAACCTGCCAACCACCTTCGACGATCGCGAGTGCCGGTGCCCGACGGCGACCGGCAGGCCGGCAATGCAACTTCTGGTTATGCCACTATTCCTTTGTTAGAGGCTCCGAAATTTCGATTGTTCCCGCTGTCTTACGATGACCCAAAGGTAAGTTATGTAGCTTGGCGTTGATCGCTGTAAGATTAAATTGGCAGTCGGTAGGCTTCAACTCCAACAAGCCTATTGGCAGCCATGACATCGTTACTTCGTCGTAGACTTGCCCTTTGGTGTCGACTTCAAGGCCGTCAATGGCGACGTTCCGGATGGCGTCCTTTCCCCGCTCCCATGTCATGGGAGCCATGTTGTACCGGTTGTCTGGATCAACGCCTTTGATAACAAGGCGATTGATCTTGGCATTCACAGTTTGGGCTTCGCCGCCCCAGCCAAATTGCAATGGCGCACCATTCCTATGGTGTTCAATCGTTACATTCTCGATCGATATATCGTTGTAGATTTTGATGCCATCATCAGCCGTACTTATCAGGCTGTCTTTCACCGATGACCCGGCGGCACCAGCGAAGCCATCGCTGTTATTGTTGTTGCCAGAGCGTGTGTCAATCAGTGAGCACGAGTCGACGTGAATGACGGCGTGTTTTGCGTATCCCGATATGATGTATCCTCGAGGGTTCTGGCACGTGATGTTGGAAACATAGACAACGGCATCCTCGACTACACTGATACTGCTGTATTTCCATTTTTCGTTTTCCGAAATGCTGTTTCTATCTGTCCACTTCTCTTCGTCTGTGCCATAAATGACCGACGACGATCGGTCTTTGCCGACAATGTGAAGCGGATTCTCCTTTGCCCGGTAAAGAACGCGAAAACCACCCCTAATCTGTACGTTGGCATCAATGACTATCTGCTTCACCCGTGAAGGAACCGAAAAGAAGAAGCCCTCTTTGGCATCGGGCATGGTGCCACTTGTGCGAAACGTGATAGTTGCGGTTTGTTCGTCCCAATCGACGGTGCCGGAGTATTCAACGGGCAGTTGAGCCCAAGCTGTCATTGGGAGGAGCAGAACACAGGTGAAAGCGAGAGTATGCAGTTTGTATCGTTTCATTTGGCTGTCTAGCTTAACGTCTGCATTCACCCATTTGTAGCGAGTGATTGTCAATTTCAATTGACCCGGCTACCGCGACTTGGGGGCAATGCTTGGTTCGTCGCAGTTTCGCGTAAGGGTCACTTTACCACTGACGATTTTAGCCGCTCGACAATTGAAGCCGCAACTGAGCGCTGGCCGCTTGGCCAGTTTCATACGCGTGTCTGCATCAGCCAAAGCCTATTGAACCACAGAGACACAGAGGGATACAACCACGGTTTATCGATTGTCCGTTCTGCAGCATGTCTTGAACTAGCCAACTACCTTTGCCGTTCGCGCCCACGCCCGCGCGTTTGATCAACCATCAAGCAAAGCACCGTCGCGGGCTGTGGTGGAACTCTTTGTTCCCGATGTTTTTTTGAACCCGGCAACGCGGCTCGGAGTATAGCCGGTCTGCAGTCGAAGCCGCAACTGGTTTTGCTGATCGCCAGTTTCAACGATTAAGATTTTGAACCACGAAGAGCACGAAGTTTCCGATTCAGTCCTTCGTGCTCTTCGTGCACTTCGTGGTAGAAATCAATGATTCGGCCAACGAGCTTTGCGGCGCCTATCATGAACCTGCCAGCCAGTTTGGCTGATCGTAGTAATCTTCGAAGCAAGCCATTTCGAAGCAGTGATAGGTGATTCCACTGCCCACCCTCGTCAGCATGGCAGATTGATCGGCATGTCTATAGCGGCATGTCGGTTTTAACAGCGGGAACGTCCGCAATCACCGCGGCCGCGGCGATTGACTTTGTTAGAAAGTTGGAGACCGCCCGCGGCTCCGGTGGATTGCCAGGTTCCCGATGTTTCGGCACCCACGCAATCCAGCTTGCAGTATAGCCGGTCGACAATTGAAGCCCCAACTTCGCTTGGCCGCCTTGCCAGTTTTATAGGCGTGTCTGCATTGGCCAAGACCGATTGAACCACAGAGGCACAGAGAACACAGAGAGTTACAACGACAGTTTATCGATTGTCCGTTCTGCAGCATGTCGATCTTGAACGAGCTGGATTATAGCGTGCAGCGGCCAACGAATCGACTTCGTCTGTCCAGCTAATCCGATCGTAACGCAATGCGATCCCATTTTCAAACATTTCGACATGCATAAGAGCGTACTCGTCGTTTGCAATTTCAGGATAACGTATCAAAGCGGCAACAACGTTTTGCCGATCGCTAGTTTCATCGACAAAGATTTTGAAACCACGAAGGACACGAAGAGCACGAAGTTTTGGATTTGAATCCTTCGTGCACTTCGTGCCCTTCGTGGTAACAGTTTGGAATTGTCCAGAGTAGAGCCAGTTGAAGAGTCGACCAGCAGTTCATTCTGTCCGCTCCATGGACTCACGCATTGGCGCGACGATCGCAAAGGTCAAACCGAAATCCTTCGCGGGCTTAGCGCCTTTGCGTGGAACCCTGTTGGAGCAACTGAGTTTCACTCGCATACCAAAATACAATGAAGCAATTTAGAATAACGCACTTACTTTACAGGTGAAGTATTATGACAGCGGGAACAATGTATTTATCCCGCTTCTTGGCGGGTATATCCAGTGTAGTTATCCCCGCTGGCGCGGCGGATATCCGCTGGATATACACGCTAGGAAATTTTCGGGGGTGACTCAACCCCCCGCTATCTAACAGCCTGAAATAAATACTAAACTTCCGCTTGGAAAGCAGGTGGGTGCCGGTGCCTGACGGCACGAACAAGAGCATGCATTAATTGATGCATAAAGTATGCGAGCATGTGCCATCGGCAACTTGTTCTTATCCCGGTTTGCTGCAATAGAATCGGCAGACCAGGAGACCTAGGAAGACCTTTGCCCGTACATCGCTCCATGGCTCAGATCTGAGAGTAGGAACCGAGGCTAACGCCTGCGGCTTAGTAGGAACCGAGGTCAGTGGACGCCACTGGACTCGAACCAGTGACCCCCGCCGTGTGAAGACGGTGCTCTAACCAACTGAGCTAGGCGTCCATGAATAACTACCTGCCAACAAGATAGAAAACGATCAGCCTCCAGTCGAGAGGGTGTCGAGGAAAGAGCTGCCCCTAGCGCCGACGCGTCTTGCTCGCCGGGATGCGGGCTGGCGGTTGCAGTAGGTCGAAGGGCGATTGAAGCGGGTGTTCGAAGTCGTCGGTTTTGATGTCGATATCCGTTGAAGGCTGACTGGCTACAAAGCCGGCGCGCGAACGGATGACACCGAAGCCATCAAAAACTTCAGCCGGCAAGATGCCCAGGGCTGCTTCGGCAATGTTCTGATTCAGTCGCGGATGAGCGGCGGTGGGGCGATGATCGCTCTGGATCGACTGCTCCAACGCTACCAACAAAGCATGCACACGCAAACGATCGAGGGCCAGGCGAAATGGGTAACGGATAAACTGACGCTGCTGATGCGTTGCCAGCTGTAAATCATGGGCGTAACGGTCCAGCGGTTGCCCAGGCGGAAGAGCACTAATGAGCTGGTCGGTGAAGAACTCGACCGTCCTCCGCAAACGATTCAGGCCAACAGCTCGCTCCACTGGGAAACCATAACCGAAGACCATTAAATTCAGGCACCGATGGCGGGCTTCGATATGGCTGGTCAGCACACTATGAGATAGCGCCGACCAGTCGGCATCCGCCTCATGCGTCTCCAGCACAGCCGACAGATAAGCCACTACCCGCGACAGCGACTCGCTAATCAAAATCTCTTCCAACGTCGGCAGCACGTCGAGCCACAGCCGCGTTCGTCGACTGGTTCCACAGCGGTCAATGGCTGCGCGATGTTGGCTGATCCGCTGATGCCAGGCATCGAAGCGAAAGCGATTGGCCAGCCAATAGCCATGAGCCGCGTCGCCCACCGCCCGCACCTCGGGGTGCTTGAGCAAATGGCCAATCGTGGTAAAGCTGGTGGCAATTTGCGCAAGTTGCCTGGCATGCATTCAGGAATTCCTTGGTAAGGCTGGCCGTAGCGGAAGCCGTCCAGGCTTTCGGAAGTGACGGGAGGCTCGAAACGCTTGACGCGTTCCGCTACTTCGAAACGCTTGACGCGTTCCGCTACGGGGGGCTCTAGCAGGGGTGATGCCAGGAACGAGATTTCCGTTTTGCGAATACCCGCTGGCAATTCGCAAAGGCTTAAACCACAATGGGTTGCAGCCTGCTGTCTCGGATGACTGGGATGGACTCCCAGCCGGACATGATGTTGCCGAAAAGCAACATGGGACCTCGTCGTGGTGCAATTTTCGCATGGCCAATACCAGTACACTCTTCGCAGTTCGCTACCGCTGTGTTTGCGGCATCGAATTTGTCGTGCAACCGGATATGGTTGCGGAGTGTCCTGAATGCCATCGCAATTGGCACTATGCCGCCATCCGGGAATCGATGTCAGCCACGATCAGCATCGATTTCAATCGACACCGTCAGACCGACGAGACCGCTTTCGATCTGCACAAAGATTTGCTGATCGGCCACAAGCTGGACCACTTTCAATTGGACGAACGGCTGGGCCGAGGTGGCATGGGGTCGGTCTACCGAGCCTTGGATACTTCGTTACAACGGTATGTAGCTGTAAAGCTTTTGCATACGCGGCAGTCCGGCGACAATCAAAGCGATGTCGATAAAGTTCTGCAAGAAGCCATCACACAAGCTCGACTGAATCATCCCAACGTTGTAACCATCTACTACGTCAGTCGCGATGAGACCAACCCGTTCTTTGCGATGGAACTGCTCGATGGACATACGCTCCAAGAAACGCTGCGCAATGGACCGTTACCCTTTGCCGAGGTGATGAGTATCGCCCTGCAGATCATTGGTGCTCTGGAACATGCTACTCGTTACGGCATTGTGCACGGCGACATCAAGCCGGCTAACTTGTTGCGTTCAGGCGACGGCACGATCAAACTGTCTGACTTTGGCCTGGCCTGCTTTCTCGAGTCCGAACCCAACTCGTCGCTCTCTGGCACACCCAATTATTTAGCCCCTGAGATATTGGATGGCGCGGCCAACAGTGTGCAAACAGATTTGTATGCCCTCGGTGTGACGCTGTTTGAATTGACCTTTGCCCAGTTGCCCTTTCAACTGCGAGGCAGGAACCTGCGCGAGCGCTTGGAGACTCATCGCACGGCTGAAGTTGATTTTCCCGAAATCTGGCCCAAGACGTTGCCGGTGGCTTGGCGAGATATCCTATCCAAGCTGCTCGAAAAGGATCCGGCCAAACGTTACGCGACCTATGAAGACTTGCGATTGGATCTGGAGAACTTGCAGCCCCGCGGTTCCACACCCGCAGGCTTTCCAGTCAGACTACTGGCCTACGGCATCGACCAAATTGGGTTGATGGTGCCGACGCTGGGGTTGGCTTATGTTCTGAAGCGCAGTCAGGAGTCGCTCGACCAGATGAGCGCCTATTTGATCACGCCGATGGTAAGTTTGTTTTTGATGCTGGTGCCTCTCTGTTTGTTAGCCTTCATCTGGTGGGATATTCGAACGCCGGGTCGCTGGCTGAGCCAATTGCGGGTGGTCGATCCGTTTGGTTTGCCGCTGGGTAGATCCAAGCGCGTAACGCGGGAATTCTTGCGCAACATTCCGCTGTGGATGGTGATCTTGTCGATCGTGCTGGTGACCAACTTTGGTTGGGAAGGCATTTACGTAAACATCGCCACTGGCATCTTTATTTTGGCTGACGTGGCTTGTATGTTCTTTGGTTCTCAACGCAGAACGTTGCACGATTACACGTGTGAATCCAAAGTAGTATTGGCGGCAAGTTCATGATGGATGGCTGGATAGTTGGACTGGGCGAAGTCTTATGGGATGTGTTTCGCGATGGACCAGTCTTCGGAGGAGCTCCTGCAAATTTTGCGTGCCACGCGCGAGCTCTGGGTGGCCGAGTTGCGATGGCCAGCGCGGTGGGACCCGATAGCGATCCGCTGTCGCAACCGGCCATCGAAGCCCTGGTCTCGCACGGAGTGGAAACACGCTGGCTCCAACGCAATACTCATGAAACCGGCCGAGTGATCGTCGATGTGGATGACCAGGGTCAACCCACCTACACGTTCAGCGAACATCCAGCGTGGGATGCAATTCAGTGGAATGACCAGCTGGCACAACTGGCCTGCGAATGTCGTGCGGTTTGTTTCGGAACGTTGGCTCAACGCGCGGCGAAGTCGCAAGACACCATCATGCAGTTCCTGAAAGCGGTGCCGACTGAAACTTTGCGCGTGTTCGATGTGAACCTGCGGGTGACTTACTGGAGCGAGCAGACGATTGCTCAGTCGTTGGCCGTGAGCGATGTATTGAAACTGAACGAAGATGAATTGCCCATCGTCCTGCGCGCCTGCTCGATTGGCTCAGCCGACCAACTGCGGAGTGAAGAAGAGTTGCGACTTGCAATCGAGACCCTGCGTCGGAAGTTCGACTTGCAGTTGATTGCGTTAACTCGAGGCTCTCGCGGTGCAACGCTGGTAACAGAGACCAACCTCGATCATTGTGCCCCGCCCAGCGTGACGATTCGCGATACCGTGGGGGCGGGTGATGCGTTCACCGCGGCCATGCTGATGGGCTGGTTGCAAGGTTGGCCACTAGCGGTCGTCAACCAGCGAGCCACCGACGTCGCGGCCTTTGTCTGTACCCAAAGCGGCGCGACTCCTCGCTTGCCTGCCGAGCTGATCGCGCCGTTCAGGCAAGCATAAGCCTGAAGCGGAGCGTTGAGTTCAAGCCAATGTTATCCGCGAGGCTATGATCAGTCTGATGCTCTTGCCCGCTTGGTAGAGTAACAACGTGTAGCTCTCGCCCTCTGCGTTGTCGGTGTTGCTCAGCCGGACTTGCAGGTCGTTGGCATTAAGTGATACGTGCCGCGTTTTGACTTCGACGATACCTGCCGCATGCTCGCGCAGCCACTTGCGTACGCGTCGGTCGTCCCATGACATTTCGGCTACGACTCGATACGTCTGCATCCAAGGGGACATAATCGCCTGGTCGGCCGTGAAGTAGTTGGCGGGATGACAGAGCGCTACAAGGGCGTTATCGACTGCATAAGACGAGGCCAGTCCGGAAGCGTATAGGGCTGGATGAAAGTCGTAAACATACTGTCCGGCAGTGGCAGTGCGATTACAGAAACGGGTTGGTTGTCCGATGTAGAGTTGTGGTGTTTCGCCAACTAAGGCTGCGGCTATTGAACCGGCAGGGAGGACATTAGTCAATTCACCGCGTAGCAGCAATTGCTGAGGGCAATGCCGAGAGGTGCCCAGCCAGCAGCGCGACCAATCCGCCGATAAATCAATTTGCGTGGCGGGAGCCAGTTTGATGATGCACGCGCGGCTCTGCAGGCCGAGCGTCATACAGTCGGATAACGCGGGACTAAACGCTTCACCATGCGTGGTCCGCGTGTCGCGCCCGGTACCCTGCCGACGATCAGGATCGATGTGCAAACAGGCGTCTTTCAGATCTCCGAAACACGTTGGCAGTTCGGCTTGCAGATAAGCGGCGTCGCACTGATGTGCGTCCACATTCGACCGAGCAAGCTGGAGCATGGCCAAGTCGCGATCAACACCCAGCACGTGGAGATGACGTTGAGCCAAGGCCACTAAATCGGCACCGGCTCCACAGCACGCGTCAACGATGGGACCGCCAACTGGCAGCAACTGCGCCTTGAATGAAGCACACTGCCAATCGGATGCTTGTTGCAGACTGCGATCAGTCCACAGCCACTGTGCCGGATCCGGAAATCGGTCACGGCTGCGATGTCGCAGTTTGGACTGTTCGTCCAGCAACGCCGATTGCCAGGCATTTAGATGTAAGCTTGTCGATCTGTCCTGAGCGAGCAGTCGCCGACCAGCTTGGATTAACCAGTTTAGTTGTTCTGTATTCATGTTAGCCGATCTCGCCAGAGATGGGTGTCGATT
The DNA here is from genome assembly GCF_056494185.1 of Rania fehmarnensis. NCBI lineage: Bacteria > Pseudomonadati > Planctomycetota > Planctomycetia > Pirellulales > Pirellulaceae > Rania > Rania fehmarnensis. The sequence goes on along the minus strand of NZ_CM151398.1, from coordinate 4,064,461 downwards.
CGTAGCCGATCTCGCCAGAGATTGGACGCGATATGGTAGATCATCCAAAGTCTGGCGACTTCGGCTACGGGGAGGCGTTACTGTAGTTCGTCCAAAGTCTGGCGACTTCGGCTACGGGAGAAAGAGCTCTTTTACGATTTACAAGTAAAATCGCGCGGATTTGCCTCCGATTCTCGCGTGTTTTTGGCGCACAAGTCGAATAGGGCGCTCGTTCGCTTGATGCGAACAAGCCGCAAGTGCGCTTGGTCGGCTAGACGAAAATAGAGAGTCAGTCCCAGGCAAGCACGTGGCCTCGTCGCCCGACAGCCAATGGCTACATACTTGGAGTGAAATCATGCTTACCCCACTTCTGAAGAAACCCGTTATCGGCGCACTACTGTTGGCCGGAGCTGCCGGTGGTCCGTATGTGTTGTATGAAACGGATGCAGGACAATCGGCACGGCAAGCTGCAGGGTCATTGATGAGTACATCTTCAGCGACTTCACCGCTCAGCCCTGGCACTACGACCCAAGAGCTGTGGAACTTCAATGTAGGTACGCCGTCGGTCGATCAACTGCAATCGATCGCTCCCAATCCGACGCTAACTGGCCCCGCCGTTCAAGATCTGCGGGAAGTTTTGCGTTTTGATATTACTCCCCAGTGGGTGCCGCAACGCTTTGCTCGCGTCAGTACCGTCTTGGCCGACTTGCACTTTGATGGCCTGCGCGTGCCGCTGGTTACAGGCACCGAAATTGGTGACCTGGCTGGCACGTTGACGTATTACTTTGATCGCTACCAGCGATTGCAGCGCGTTAAAATTCACGCGCTCACCGGCGATCCCGCGCGAGTCGTGCAAACCCTGCAAGGCTACTATCAGCTCAAGCAAGAGCCCGCACTAGGTGGCGGTTTGTACCTGATCAAATGGAATGGTCAGCCCTCGAGCGTACTGCATATCGCGCCCGCTCCCATCATTTACTCAACCGCCGAGCACTCGCGTTACACAGTGTTCCTCGAACTCAACCAGCCCAGTATCCCTTACGGGCTGAGCGATGAAGCCCGACAATTTATGGCCCAAGGGCATATGAGTAATCGCTGGTAGGTTTCGATACAGACTGTAGCCGAAGTCGCCAGACTTTGGACGCGTCACCAATCGATTTCCAATCTCTGGCGAGATCGGCTACAAAGGATGCTTACAAACTTCGATCTCCTTGGTTTGTGCAACCGAGAGATCGAATATCAGACGCTTCGTTTTGAGCACTGGCAATGCTGCGCATAGCCAGTGCCACCCAGAACCCTTAACAGTCGCCAGACTTTGGCGAGATCGGCTACGTGCCAGGACCCCTCCCGAATCTTGCTGCGCTCGATTCGACCTCCCCAAGGCGAAGCCTTGGGGAGGTGACCGCCACGTGACGGTTATCTCTTGATCGGCGTTTCGGCTTGTTGGCGAGCTAGTTCGTCCCAGAACGATACGTACTTTTCGTGGCGTTTAATGTACGTTGGATCGAATACGGCTTTGCGAAGTTCTTCGCGCTGCTCGACCAATCGTTGGTGATCTTTGGGTTCATCGGGTTTGAAGACTGGGCAAGGGCGATCGTAGACGATTGTTGCTCCTCGGTCGCCGCCTTCGTAAAAGCGTGACAAGCCGATGACGCGATCAGCCACGTATAGAGCTTCTGTAAGCTCGTGTGTCACGATCAAGATGGTGGTCTCGGGCTCGCGACCTTCGCGGATCGCGTGCAAATTCTCTTGATAAAGTTTCAAGAGCATGACTTGCAAACTTTCGCGTGTGGCTTCGTCCAGTGCCCCGAACGGTTCGTCCAACAACAATAGTCGCGGCTTGACGATCAACGCTTGTGCGATGGCGACGCGCTGTCGCATGCCACCCGACAACTCCGATGGATAATGACCGCAGGCAGCTTCTAAGCTGACATGCTTGAGAAATTCGCGGGCCTGTCGCAAATGATTTTGCCGGTCCTTCAGCCACCATGGCAAACCAAAGTAGCGATACAGTAGCGAAGTCTTATCGAGCTTCAAACCAAAAGCCACGTTGCCTTCAGCCGTCAGGAAGTCGAATAACGTGTAGTGCTGATACACGATGCCCACATCGCGCGACGGTTTGGTGATCACACGTTCGTTGGCAATCACTTGCCCTTCTTTAGCTGGATCGGTACCCAGGATGGCTTTCAGCAACGTGCTCTTGCCACAACCGCTGGGACCTACCAAGGCCACAATCTGGCCCGGTTGGATCTTCAGGTTGATACCGTTGAGTACTCGGTTGTCGCCATACCAGTGCGACAACCCTTTGACCTCCAAGGCGACATCACTCTGAATGGATTGCGAGACGCGTTCCATGGTTACTTGTCTCCGAACCAGGGGAACCACCAGCGTCGCAACTTGAGCAACAGCGAATTCAGAATCAATCCATTGGCACCCAGCACAAACAGATACACAAACACCACATCCATGTTGGCAAAACGTGATTGCATCTTGATGCGGTACCCAAAGCCTTCAGCGGCGAATAACGCTTCTGCAGCAATCAAGTAAATCATGGCTGGACCGAGTTGGCCGCGGATGGCATCGATGACCCGCGGCAAAACTTGGGGCCAGACAACTTCCAGTAGGGCTTCCGCTTCCGATGCCCCGAGGGTGTAGGCTTTATCGATGTGATCTTGACTAACGTCAGTCTGTACTGCCTGGGCAATTGCTTGAACCATGGAAAAGAACATGCCAAAGGCGACCAGGGCCACGTAGGCTGCCAGGTGCGTACCGAAGATAATCATGTACACGCCCAGCATGGCGGTGGGCGGCACGCTGGCCATGAAGGTAATCATCGGATTGAGTGATGCCTCCACGGGCGTGTAAGCACCCACCGCTACTCCGACAATGATGGACATGGCAATGCCGCACATCACGCCGAGAAACAGTCGCCAGTAGGTCGCTTTAAAATCTTCCCACAGCCAGCTGGGCTTGGGCTTCTCGGGAGTGCCTTGCGGCTTGAGAACTTTCACTACACCTTTGAAGATGCCAGTCACTCCCGGCACCACTGTCTGATCGGGATTGATTCGAGTCTGGCGTATCGACAAGCCCTCGTAAACGAGGGCTACGATGAACACGCCCGCGATTCCGAGCGTGATCGTCAACCAGTAGGGGATCGGACTGCGAATCATGTCTACTTCACAGCGTCTGGTTGAATGCCATCGCGCAGCCCGGTCATGAACTCGCTAGTGAAAGTCAACTGCGAGTCGCCAGCGGTGAAACTGACCGTGGGCTTCTTGTCGGTGATTCCATGTGACTGGCAAAAGTCGACCACGTGCGGCATGGTCTCTTGGCGGAATTTGTCGCCTTCGAAGAGGGCCAAGGCTGTCTCTGGAGTTTTGTAGAACTGAGTTTGCGTTACGATCAGTTTCATATCTTCCAGCGGCGAGCCGCCGAACTTGGCGCCCAGTGCAACTAGGGCACGATCCGAAGTGGTTGGATCTTCGATCAACTTGCTGACGCGATAGAAAGCTTCCGCAATGCAGTACGCGAAGCGCTTGCCACCAGCTTTGTTAAGTGAGTCTTTGCCTACGACCACCATGTCAATGATCTCTTCAGGGATCTTCGAGGAATCGAAGAGAACTTTAGCATCGGCCCGCTTTCGCAGGGTCTGAATCACAAACGGATTCCAAACCATAATCGATTTGAAGTCCGCTTGACCGGTTTGCATACCAGTAGCCGCCACGCCTGGATCTTTGGTAACAAACGGGAAATCCTCAGGCTTTTGACCAGCCATTTCCAGGCAGCGTTCAAAGCAGTATTGCGAAACGCTCTTCTCCAAGCCGTAGGTATTCACACCTTTTAGACCAGCGATGTCGTTGATACCAACGGCGATACATGCATCGGCGCCGACGCTGGTTGAAGTCGGCATGATGGCCACGCTATGGCGACCGATGCTGGGAGCCAGGATGTCCATGTTCGTGATACAGACAGCATCGACGGCGGAGTTGGCGTATTGCTGGATGCAGGGGTCATAGTCGGCTTGGTTCAGCACCACGTCGACATTCCACTTCTTTTCCAACTCACCTTGTTCGCCGGCAGCGCCGTTGAGCAGCCCTTCGCCACTGGCCACATCAAACACGCTCCAAGATGGATACTCGCTCCAAGCGAGCGAGAACTGTGGAGCGGGTCCGCCGCCGCCACCACTTGCCGAACCGCCATCGGTTGAAGACTTATTGGCGGGCGAGCAACCGACAGCCAAGGTGGTCATCGTTACCAACAAGAGTAGCTTATGAGTAATCTTCATAGTTGAACTTCTCCAAATGGGGTTCGTGTTTGACCGTGCCTTTCGCGGAGCGAAAGGGGACAATCTTACGCTTCAGGGATCTTGGATTCTTGCTGGGCGGGAGCGGGAGTTTCCTTCTTAGCCAAGCCAATCAGGGCATCGAATTCATCGTCTGCGTCACTGGACTGGGCGTACTCCATAAATTCCGCTTCGGCACGTTTGGTATCCATGCCGGCCAGTTCGCGACTGACGCGGGCATTGGCGGACGATTTCTGGCGGAGTTCGCGGAGTTCGCGAAGTTCTTCGCTGGTGCGATCGTTCGACAGTCCGGTCATCATGTCCGCGATTTGCTTCTCTTCCGAAGCGGACAAGATGTCGGCCACGGCGTCGTGCTTTTCTTCCTTCAGTTTGTCCAAATCGCGCATGAGCGATTGAATCTGCGTTTTGTGTCCGCTGACATTGGCCACCAGTTGCTTCAGATCATCATCGATCTCGGTGGCCCGCTGTTGCTTTTCAGCCAATGTACTGGAGAAATCTTTGAAAGCTGCCTGGCACTTCAGGTACTCGGGATCTCGTTTGACTGCTTCGCTATCGCCGTTGTATTGATCGACCAGTTTCTTGGCCTTGGCCGCCGCGCCGGAGCGGAGCTTTTCGAGCTTGCCGATTTCTTCGGTTACCTGACGCAGTTTTTCCTTCTTGGATTCCTCTTGGGCAATCATCGCGCTGACGGCGTCTTTGTATTGGTTCAGACGCTGACGCTTTTCATCGATGATGCGATCGTAGTTGGCAGAAACTACTCCAGGATTCATACGCAAGGTTTCGCTAGCCTTGTCGACGCGAAAGGTCATCAAGTACCAAACGGCTCGAAAGTACTTGCCAACGGCTTTGAACATGTTGTGGCTCCTCTGCTACTGCTGACGTGCTAAGTTCTGGTGGCCCAAATGCCTGGTCAGTTAGGCGCTACAAATTTTTTGGGCCCGGATAATTTTATTCTCGAACGGATTCAGGGCTATCCAGTTGCGTCTCAGATTCCAACTCGCGCAAACGCTGTTCGGTCAACTTGGCCACGCGCAAGGTCGTTTCCAATTCACCTCGTAGGGTACTTAAGTCCGCGCGGATATCTTTCTTAATCAGGTCGTTGAATTCGCGAATCGTCTGTCGCAGGTGGTCGATGGCGGTGGCAACTTCCTGCATCAGTTGTTCTCGCTCCGATTCAATCTTGCGACGCGTCGCGCCACCGAGCTTCATCGCCAGGCGTCGCAAGCGCAATGACTCGCGCAGTTGATCGACACAGCCTTGGAAGACTTCGCCAATTCGATCACCCAATTGCTGACTTCGACCAGCTACACCAGCCTGGTTGCTCACCTCCGCAAATTCGTCGCGCAAAGATCTTAACAAAGTCAAATAGTCTTGTGTGCGGGGGTCGCCATCCGTCACCAATTGAGAGTGCAATTGATCTAGTTCCGCTTGAGTCGCCAACTGCTTCTGAGACAAGTGCAGCTTCATGGCCGCCTCCGTGATCTCTTCGATTTTGAAGATGATGCGCGTGGCCATCCATCCTAGACCACCCAATATACCAGCCACGGCCACAGCGCTGAGATAGTTGACGCCGCCACCGGCCCAAGAGAGCAAGCCGGCGCTGATCCCGGCCACAATCGGCAACACCACACTGGGGGCAAAGAAGAGTTCTGAGATAACCTTTTTCTTAACCGGATCCATGGGGCGCCCAAAAGCAGGTCAGTATCTGTGGCATAGGCTTTCAGCCAATCTTGGCTACTTGCAGTGTTTCTCTGCAGAAACTCCCAGCCCTGGCCACTACCAGCGAAAGACTAATATGGTATCTGCCCAAACACAAAGGTGACAGACATTTCGCCCAGACTGTCGCCAGTTTGTGCTTTGATTCGTTGTGGTGGTACACCTTTGGCCACCAGGTAATCGACCGCCGCAGCGGCGCGCGCGCCGGCTAGCTTGCGATTGGCCTCGGAATCACCGACCGAGCCCGAATTGCCGACGACGCGCACGTAATAGGTGGGCCAGCTATTCAGCTTGTCGATCAACTCATCCAGCACCAATTGACTGGATTCGGTCAGGGCTGCCCGACCCCGCGCAAAGATCAGCGGTGGTGAAGAGACTGTGCCCACCGGCGCCAGCTTGTTCCACTGGTCCTCAGTCAGCTCCGGTAACAAGATTCCCGAACGAATCTTTTCCGAAGTGCTACCAGGCACAAAGCCTGAATCGTTGAGCTCACGCAGTACGCGCTCCGTGAACAGCTTGGTCGAGTCGATTTGTTGCGCATCCGCTGGAAAGGCTTTGGTGTCGACCAATACGCGTTTAACGCGATCGATCATGTCTTCGACACTGGGAACCGATGAGTTGACCAAACCAAAATGCGCCAGGTTCTCTTGCGTGTTTTTCCACTGGATACCTTTGACCAGTTCCGCCGCTTGAGCGCTTGTTAGCGGGGATCCAATGGCCTTGGCGTCGGATTCGATCGTGGATGTCCACGTATCCTTCTCGTTGGTCTCATACAACACCGTAAAGTAGGCTTCCAGCACTTGGCGCACGACCGTTTGATTCTTGATCAAGAAGTCGCGGCTGACGACCAGGCTGTCGACGATGTAACCACTTTGACGCGACGTATCCAGCAGTACGCTCATATTTTCGTTGGCCTTGAGCTGGCTGACGTAAGGCTCCCAGGTGACGTACACTTCGTTGCCACCGGGCTGGGCAGCTTTGTAACGACTGATTACTTCTTCACCGCTTTTGACCGACAAAATGGATTGAGCTGAAACACGGTCGAGTTTGAAGTCATGCAGCAGTACGCGAAACAATGTTTCGCTGGGCGAGCCACCCACCAATACAAACCGCGTGTCCGGTCGGTTGAGCGAGTCGATATTCGGAAAGCGTTCGCGATAAGCTAGAATTGCATCGGCCCCGCGCGTCTCATCGATCAAGGCAACCACCGTCGCGGGCATGTTCTTGCGCGCCGCTGTGGCTGACAATAACGCATCGATTGGGAAAGCAGACATTTGCAAGCGACCGTCGGCCAGCGCGCTCAGCCGCTCACCGTAGTTGGCACCATCGTCCACAATCTCTAGCTTGATACCTTTCGATTTCAATTGACTGGCCAACCCAGGGCTGCGCAGCAGGGCATAACCAGAGAATCCATCCAGCCCCAGTTTGATTGTGTGCTGATAACTGGTCGAAGAACTGGTCGCATCGACGATCTCCTGCTCACGCTGAGCTTGCTTCGCCTCTTCGGAGGGCTTCCACCAAAGCCGATACAAAAGTACGGCGATGGTCAGGATGACTAGCCAGACCAGCGAAGCCAGAAATATTTTAGCTTTACTCACAGCGATACAACCTGTTGGTCAAACACTCGTCACTCCGATGACTCGAAAACCCTGCAGACCGATTCTTAGCTCTTCGTATGATTCTTGACTGCGTTCAAGACGATGGCGACGACGATCAGCAAAATGAAGCAGAAACTCCCGAAACAACATATCGTACTCAAGATCGCGCTGACTACCGTACCGACTCCGCTTTTCGGCTGGGCCGTGGGAGCGTTCCCAGGTGTTCCGGTTGAAAAGGGCGGCACATTGCCTGGCACGTTGGTCATACCGAGATCTGAGGGAGCTACTGCGGCGATGGGGTCATTGCGCGGCGTGGATAGTCCCTTAACGACCTCAGAGGCAACATCATCAGGCATACCGCTGATCAGGTCGAAATCGGCCTGAGCCGCTTGATCGTTGCTGCCCGTTTCTGCAAATACTTCGCTGAGCGCTTCGGTCAAGCTCTGAGCATTGTCGGCCGAGCGATACGTATGGGAAGACTGGGCCAGCGAATGCTGCTCCTTCATGGCTACCCCGATCACATCCAGGTTGATACCGCGAGAGACAACATCTGGCAGAATGCTGGCCAGGAACGGCGCATCGGTCGCTTCGCCATCAGTGACCACTAACAGTCGGTACGTTTCAAAGGGCTCATGCGCGCGAAGCTTCAGCAGTTCATCCGCACCTTCTTTGACGAATTGCCCTAACGGCGTGCCACCTTTGGCGCGGACTTGTTCCAGCAGCGGAGCCCAACGGCTGGCATCGGGCGATCCGATCGGCAACATCCAGTGGGAACCTTTGACAGTCGAATTGAGCGTTAATACGCCGACCTTGGTATCGTATGGCAAGTTGCGCAGCACGCTGGCCAGCGATTGCTTGGCCGCAGCCATTCGCCGCACATTTTTGTCCATCTGCTTGTCCATGGAACCGGAGTCATCCAGTACCACTACGACAGTTTGCCCGGCGCTCAGTGGCACACATGCCAGCGCAAGCATCAAACATAACGTCCCCAATGCCGATCGGCGCATCGCCGCGCGGAAGTTGACGTTGTGAACTGATCGTTTAAACAGTTGCATCAGGATCAACTCATATCTTTGTTGATGCGTGGTCACAGGGGGGAAGGTTAGGATGCAGAGCACACAGGCTGGAAGCCTATGCCACATTGGACACAGGCTGGAAGCCTATGCCACAGGGGCGCTAAAAATTGAAATCGGTGGGCGTAATCGATTCTGCATCGACTTTGACGATGCGGAACTCCACGCGCATGTTTTCTTTGGCTTCGTCCATCGAACGCGGTTTGGCGATGACCGGTTCAGAGATACCAGCGCCGACCGGTGTGATCTGCGACAAGTCAACCGTGACGCCTTGTTGTTTGGCAAACGACAGTAGCGAAGCCTTGACCTTGTCGGCTCGTGCCTTCGAGAGTGCCAGGGCGGCTTGCATCGTGACCATTGGATCATCTTTGCCACCACCCACTGCGCCCGACTCGATCATCTTCATGACTTCTTTGATGTTGCCTAAGTCCAGCGGCTGCTCTTTGTAGAAGTAACGATAGTTGCCAGTGGTCCCCGTTTGCTTGATCAAGCCGCGTTGCATGCCCGCGGTAATAAAGTCCTTCAAGGTCTTGGTAGGATCCGAATGCCCACGAACCACGACGCGGGCGTTACCGAATGTCGAAGCGGCCTTTAGAGCCCGATTGAATTCTGCACCATAACGATCAGCCGAAAACTCTTGTTCGTTGGGTTCGAAGTTGATGGTAAAGCTGACGATGGTGTTGGCGTCCAGGTTGGCACCGAAGAAGACATCGGTCGATTCGGCTGCTGAAAAGCGCTCAGCCGCCGTCGGAGCTTCGTAATTCAACCCGGCCAACTTGGCGATCTCGTGATAGTCCAGACCACTGGGCTCAAAGCCCAGCCGCGACTTGGCGTATCCCCAACCCGTCGCCAGATCCAGCGCTTCTTTCATCTTCGCTTCGTAGCCGCTCAGATTGCCGCTTTGTTCGAAGAATGCAATCTGCCCAGGTAGCCCCACAAAACTGCAATCCAGTAGCAAACCGTGCGCGTCGACTTCCAGCGTCGGTAGCACAGCTGGGCCAAAAATCTTTTGGCTGAGAGTCAACAGACTGCGATATTCACTGCTGAGCTTTTTGGAGTCTTCAAAACTCTTGCGCATAACCACCGTGCGGTTGGTGGCGTTCAAATAACCAGCCACAAACTTTTTGACTTGTTCCTTGTTGGCTTGATACCAGTCATGGCGCACTGCATAGACGTCCGCAATCGAGCGGCTCATCTGTTGCGTGCTGTTGATGACGTGCGCCCCCTCCACCGTGCCTTCGGCTCCGCTGCCGACTGCATCAAAGCCACCGGTCAGTCCCAACATGTCGGGAGTAATCACACAGCAGGCGTCGATGGTTTTGTCTTTGCGAAACAGTTCGGCCGCTCCTTCGGGGCCCGTCAAATCCTTCGTCCAGACGATGGTGACATCACTCTTGGTCAACTGAGCCGCGCTGAGTGAATCATACAGCAGACCGACGTGCGGGCCACCTTGCTGACAAGCTACCTTTTTGCCTTTGAGGTTGTTCAGACTCTTGATGCCTTCGCGCGAGACGATGTGGTCGCCGGCACTCCAAGACAATTGCAGGATAATAACAGGCTTGGTTCGCGGATCGGCGCTCAGCACTTCACTGGCTTGACCCAGCATGTGTACCGTGCCGCGCAAGAATGGTGTCTTGCCCGTCATGTAGTTCTTGACTTGACCAACGAAGTCATCGCCCGGGACCAACTGCAGGTCCAAGCCCAGCTTTTGATACTCCGAACCGGCCTGGGTTCGCAGGTCTCCGTTGGCCAAGAAGGTCGCAACGTCGCCGCCCCAGGTAATGAACGGTACGCTGATCGGCTTGGACTTCTCGACCGGGCCGACTGGTGTATTGCCGACGAGTTCCTGGAAACTTTGCTGAGCGGAGCCGACTGACGCAAATGTCAGGGCCACCAACATCAAGATGATTGTACGCATGCGAAAAGTCCTATTTTTCAGTAATCAGCCATCTCAAATCGAACGGTAAGCGCGTGAGCCACTTAGTGTAACGATTCGACTCTGAGTGTGGCTAAGGATTCGTCAGTTTATGCACGGGGTCTCCGGCCGCCTAACGGATGCCCAGCTGTTCTAAGTGGCTGATTTCTTGTTCCCATTGGGCGCGCTGCTCATCGGTTACGTTGGGATCGGGCAACAAGCTGCGACGCGTACAATTGACCAGGGCCTGCAGAGTCTGGTAACGCCTGGTTTGTTCGATAGCAGGCTGGATGAAGTCCCTCACAATCGCCTTCAGTTCTTCTTCGCTGCCAGGCGGCAAGGCTTTGATTTGGCTGCGCAGAGCCGAAAAACCAGCGGCGGAAAAACCAGTCGGCAGACCATCTTTGTCAAGCCAGTCAACCAGATTGGTCCCTACTTCCCCAGCCGGTTTGAGCATCCATTTGATGAAGTCGACGCGGTCTTGGTCGGTGGGATCCAGCACCGGGATGATCAAATCACCCACGCGTCCCGGACGTCGAATGTCAGGCGACAGCAAGTGAATGCGCGCTGTCATTAGCAACCAAATCACTTTGCCACGCAGACGCGGATCGCTCATCATTCCTTGAATCTTGCCGGTCAAGCGCCGTTCGGTCTCATGCGTCCCTTCACCCACTCCGCCGAACTGCGTATCGGCTTCGTCTACAAAGATGACGACCTTCTCCAAGGCCTCCAACACCCGCCTGAGCCGTTCAAAGATGACATCGGTTTGTCCGAACCATTGACTACGAATGCTCTTGAGTACCAACACGGGCATGTCCAGTTCCGCAGCCACCGCTTCGAAGATAAACGTCTTACCGCCACCGATGGGACCAGCGATGGCCGCGCCGGGCAGCGCTCGGTCATCGGGCAATCGCAAACGCGGCATCATGTAGTCGGTCAAGAACTGCTTTAACTTGGAGAACCCAATAACGTCTTTGAGTGTATGCACAGGTTTCTTGAACTCGACGACATCGTCGCCCAGTTGAGCTTGAATGAACTGTTCGACTTGCAAGACAACATCGGGCCGGGAAACAGGCCGCTGGTTGTAGGCTGCAGCTAACAGCAATTGCCGCAGCGCATGAATGCTTAGCCCCGCAGTGCCTTCAGCCAACCAATTCGAATGTCCGCTGCTCTCGCTCGCGCCGGACGGTGACTGCGGTGAATCAGGAACTGGAATGGTCGCCGTGGTCGGTTGCCGCAATTGATAAGTCGTGAAGTGAGCCCGGGCTTGCATATCCGGCGCTGGTACATCGACCGAGAGCACCTGAGGCAGCCGACTAATCCGCGGATGGATCAAACTGCGCGATTCGCATAGCAGACACACGGTATCGCGGCCGGAAAAGAAGTCTGGATCGCTGAACCAATCGGTCACAATCGCCACGCGGCGCACCAGCATATCGTTCATTTTCGCCACATCGCCATCGCCAGCTGGCAAAAGCATGTCTGCCGCCTCGATAAAGATCAGCAGATTTTGTTTGAGAGTCTGACGAGAACAGATCGTTAACTGACGCAGAAACTCGAGCGCTGCGGTGGCATTGCCAATTGCATCACGCATGTATTGATCGAACTCGCGGCGACGCAATTCAATCTTGGAACTTTCGTTGGTCAGATCCTTGATTGGCAGCGACCCGGCATCCACGCCCGTCTTCCAAGCCGCCCAGGCCTCGCGCAACTTCGATCGATCTTCTTCGCTCAGCCGCACTGGGCCATTGAGTTCGTACACCACATGTAGAATGCCAGCTACCTTGGTTTTAGTGAGCAAGAACGAGACCAGCGGCACGTACTTGTCACCATCGAAGTATAAATCGTTGACATTGCCGGCGATGATGATCGAACGGGCCTGGCCCGAATTAATCATTCGCGCAAGCTGAGAAAAGAACGGGTAAGTCGGAGCAGTAGTCTCGGCCTGGCTAGTCGACATGCTAAATTTCTATTTTCATTTCTTGTGTGGCAATCAAAGCCGACATTCTAGCCTGCATGTACCCCAGCCTTCTAGCCTGCGTCGTAGAGCGGCTGTCCCCAGCCGCTCAGCACCCGGCAAGTCGCTGACCTGGACGTTGAACTGCTTCGAATGGCATGGACTACAGCGCTTAGCAGCTTCCTTCTTTAAACGCAGAGAACGCAGAGTCCGCAGAGGAAATGCGGAAGATTGGACTTTCCGGTACTACTTGATTCGTATCAGACTGCCCTTCTCTGCGATCCTCCGCCTCTCTGCGTTTGAAATTTTTCTACATAAGTTTGCCGAGGTCGCTGTTGCCTAGGGCCTGGCGGACGTGGGCGATCTCTTCGGGACGATTCTGGCTGAGTTTGAATTTGCCTTCGACACGCGTGATTTGCAGCTCCACACCCACGATCGACTGCATCAACTTATCGCGATACTCCGTCGGGATATCATAATTCCAGCGGTCTGGTCGATCCGCTTCATAGAAGTCGACCAACTGGGACAACATCTCGGCGAACCGCGTCTGATCGGCCACCTGTCGGCCGTAACCGTAGACATGAACCGCGGTGTAGTTCCAAGTCGGTACATTGGGCGTCGATTGATAGAAGCTGGGAGAGATGTATGCGTGCGGTCCGGTGAAGATGGCCAAGGCCTCGGTAGTTTCATTGAAGTGCCGCCACTGTGGATTGGCCCGCGCCATGTGGAACAGCAGCAAGCCACCCTCGCCGGCCGGCCCTTGCAGCAGCATGGGCAAATGCGTTCCATGCGGCACGCCAGCCTCACAGGTGATCAAGGTGGCAAAGCTATGTTGGCGAATGAAGTCTTGCAGAACTTGTGGGTCGTCGACTTTGAAACTGCCAGGCGTATACAACTGCTGACTCGCTTTAGTTTCCTAGTTTCCCGGCCGCCCAACTGATGCCTTGCACTAGTACTTTGCGGAAGTTCTTATCAGCAAATGTTTCGTTGCTGTGACCATAGGTCGTACCGAAGACACGCGCCTGGCCATATTGGTTCGTCCATAACACTGGATGCGAACTGCCATCCTTCTCACTGTTGGACGTCGCCAGCACGGTTGCTTTGGGCCACACTGTCTCGATGATGTACAGTTCATCTTTGGGCGTTACCCAATCGGTTTTCAGCCCCTGCGTGATGGGATGATCGGGCGCGACAATTTTGACCGGGTAGTTCGATTGATGATCATGCCGCCGACTGGTCACACCCAAGAACTGTCGCCAGTCATCGATCGAGCTGGCTCGATAGGTATGCATCGCGCAGTGAATCACCACCGCGTTGGCTCCGTTGTAGTGCGCCTGCGTGATCTTGCGAATGTATTCGGGACTGAGGGTATCGGCGAAACATTCGTTGTGGATAACCACATCGTAGCCTTTGGCCCAATCGGGATTGTTATACAAATCAATCTCGGCTTTGGTACCTTTGCCGCCTTCGTTAATCACTGTCCATTTGGCTGCTACGTTGTTTTCTTCGAATGCTTCGCGCAGCGATTTAGTTTGAAATTCGTAGTCGTGGCAACAGCCGCCGGTGATCAGCAGAATATTCACCGGCTCGGCACCGGCGATCGTGGTTGAGAACAGCAGTAGTAAAGCCAGAGCCAATGTTCGCATGATTTTAAGCCGCCCGGTGTAGTGTCTCCTTTTGCTCCGCAAAAGGATGTGCCTTTCGCGGAGCGAAAGGAGACAAAATTACTTCAAGCACTCTGTTATTCTAGTCAGCACTTCAGGCGACGCTACATTCTTGCGGCCGTTGGCGACCATAATAAAGTTGTCGGCTAGGACTTCATCGGGGTGAATAATGTAACCAGTGTTGTTGCCGATCTGGGACATGTAACCTTCGGTGGTCTTGGCGTCGAGCAGGATTGGTTGGCCGACCTCGAGCAGCGGTTGGGTGGGCTGTCCGGCTTGCGGTGGCTGGATGACGAGTAGCTTGAAGTTCATGTAGCTGAAAAACTCGCCGCCCTTCTCTGCATCGTACTTAGCCGTAGAGAACAGAATCGGTACGGCCCAGACGTTGCCCGCGTTGTGCTTGACCTGGATGCAATGATTATTAAACGGACCATCTGGATTGGTCAGCTTTAGATCTTGCATCGCTTCAGGCAACTCAACCTCGTCACACTTCTGAAAGCCGATCGTGCTGTACAGCTTTTCACGCAGTTCAGCGTCGTTGCGCGACAACACATGGAACAACTCATGCAGCAGCAGTGACTCACGTCCGCGTTTGGCACTCGCCAGTCGCTTAGGCAAGATGATGGCTGGGCCGCGCGTGTAGGCCGCGCCGCCTTCTTCCAAACCGGTGGTTTTGATCAAGAGAACCGGTTTGGGCAGGTTCAATTTGAACCCTTCCAGTTTCTTGTTGATAGCCTTGAGGTCCTCAGTCAGCGACTCGCGCTCCTGGTCGGTCCAATCAAGTGTCTGTTGGCGCACGAACTGGAGGTATTCGGCTTCTGTTACAGGCTTGGCCGCTTTCAGCCGGGCGGCGCGATCGAAGGCACTGAGAGCATGGACAAAATCATCAGCCGCGCCTAGAAACTCTGCGGCTTGGTCCTGCGTGGCAAACACAATGGTTGTTCCAGCCAAGGGCACGTCGGCTTGCACAGTCGCGCTCACGAGCATCGCCAAGCTCAAAAAGACCGACAGAGTCGTGGTTAGGTTGCAGCGGATGATGAAGGTCTCCAACTTGATTTGGTTCGTGAGATGCAGACTGAAACCGAAAGCCGAAAGCGGTCGGGAATCAAGTGCCCTTCAGCTGTGGTTCTAATTCTACGAAACGCTTGGGCGTCTCACCGGGTTTACGTCTTAGTTGCCCGCAGGCGGCCTGAATACGATCGCCTTTGCGTTCGCGGAATTGGACGTTGATACCTGCATCCACCAGGATCTTCCGAAATTGGGCGCGGGCCACCGACGAAGGCGTTTCATACGGCAAACCTTCAACTGGGTTGTACGGAATGACGTTCAGCATACTCGTGCGGCCCTTTAGCAATGCGGCTAATTGCTCGGCGCATTGCGGCGTGTCGTTGATGTTACTCAAAAGCACATATTCGAAAGTCAAACGACGACTGGTGGCTTGAAAGTAACGTTCAGCCGCAGCCATGATGTCATCGATGCCGATGTTCTTGTTCACGGGCACCAGTCGATTGCGCAGTTGGTCATTGGGTGCATGCAAACTAATGGCTAGGTGAAACGGTGTCGCATGCGCGGCCAGTTTGTCGATAGCCGACGGTAGACCAACTGTGCTTATCGTAATGCGTCGAGGACTGATGCCCAGTCCAATGGGTGACTTGGCAACTTCGAGTGCGGCCAACACATTGTCCAGGTTCGCCAGTGGCTCACCCATGCCCATCATGACGATATGGCTCAGTCGTTCCGTGGGCGGTAGCAATCGTTGCAGGCGAAGCATTTGCTCGAGGATCTCGCCACGCGTCAAGCTGCGTTCGACGCCATCGAGTCCGCTTGCACAAAAAACGCAACCCATCGCACAGCCTACCTGGCTGCTGATGCAAATCGAACGACGTTGCCCATCCCGCAACAGAACACACTCGACGCGACCGCCATCGGGCAGCTGAACTAAGAGCTTCTCGGTGCCATCGTCGGCGGACTGATGAGCGACAACGCTGGTGGTCCAGAAGCTGAATGCCTGCGACAGTTGCTCGCGCAGGTCCTTCGGCAAATCGCTCATATCATCAAAGGATTCCGACCTCCGCTCGTAGATCCAGGCCAGGATCTGCCGCAGTCGAAACGACGGTTGCCCGGCATCCTCCAGCCACTCTGCCAGTTGTTGATCAGTTTGATTGAAAATATGCGGCAAAGTCAAAGTCGACATAAATTGGCAAGCAGTATGAAGGTCGTTCAGTTCGGAAGAGTATTATAGCTGCTTTTGTGTAGAGCGGCTGTCCTCAGCCGCTCAGCACCCGGCAAGTCGCTCACCTGTAAAGCTGGTCCATGGGTCGGAAGAAACTCTGGTTAGAGGGTGCTGCAGTAGAGCGGCTGTCCTCAGCCGCTCAGCACCCGGCAAGTCGCTCAACTGTAAAGCTGGTCTTTTGGTCGGAAGAAACTCTGGTTAGAGGGTGCTGCAGTAGAGCGGCTGTCCTCAGCCGCTCAGCACCCGGCAAGTCGCTCAACTGTAAAGCTGGTCTTTTGGTCGGAAGAAACTCTGGTTAGAGGGTGCTGCAGTAGAGCGGCTGTCCTCAGCCGCTCAGCACCCGGCAAGTCGTATACCTGTGAAGCTGGTCCTTTGGTCGGAAGAAACTCTGGTTAGAGGGTGCTGAGCAGCTGAGGACAGCTGCTCTACATTGTGGCACCCGGCAAGTCGCTCAACTGTAAAGCTAGTCTTTTGGTCGGAAGAAACTCTGGTTAGAGGGTGCTGAGCAGCTGAGGACAGCTGCTCTACATTGTGGCACCCGGCAAGTCGCTCAACTGTAAAGCTGGTCTTTTGGTCGGAAGAAACTTTGGTTAGAGGGTGCTGAGCAGCTGAGGACAGCTGCTCTACATTGTGGCACCCGGCAAGTCGCTCACCTGTAAAGCTGGTCTTTTGGTCGGAAGAAACTCTGGTTAGAGGGTGCTGCAGTAGAGCGGCTGTCCTCAGCCGCTCAGCACCCGGCAAGTCGCTCAACTGTAAAGCTGGTCTTTTGGTCGGAAGAAACTCTGGTTAGAGGGTGCTGAGCAGCTGAGGACAGCTGCTCTACATTGTGGCACCCGCCAAGTCGTATACTTGTAAAGCTGGTCCTTTGGTCGGAAGAAACTTTGGTTAGAGGGTGCTGAGCAGCTGAGGACAGCTGCTCTACGCCTCAATGAAAACTGCGTTTTTTCACAACACCGCCGCTAACTTCGTGCACGGGTGAGATGACGATGAAGGCCGTGGCGTCTACGGCATCGACTAGCGATTGCAGCTTGGTCAGTTCCAGGCGAGTTACAACACAGTACAGTACTTCCTGTTCTGCTTCGCTGTAACCACCGACGCTTTTCAGAATCGTAACGCCTCGACCAAGCTGATCGATAATGGCTGTGCGAACTGCCGCATTCTGGCTGGAGAAAATCATAACACCGTTGTACGCTTCGATACCGTGCAGCAAGAAGTCGATGGTCTTGAAAGCCGCAAAGTACGTTAACACCGAGTAGAGCGCCGGCTCAGGTCCAATGAAGACGCCAGCGATCACGAAGATCACCACATTCAGCACGAGTATTAGCTCGCCCACAGTCGCAGCCGTACGCTTA
Organism: Rania fehmarnensis; assembly: GCF_056494185.1. Lineage (NCBI taxonomy): Bacteria > Pseudomonadati > Planctomycetota > Planctomycetia > Pirellulales > Pirellulaceae > Rania > Rania fehmarnensis. Next base: position 4,046,674 of record NZ_CM151398.1, on the reverse strand, counting down.
CTCAAGACCAAAGCCAAAATTTCTGTGCCGTCGAGCACTCCGCCGGCTCGGATGGCCAGCCCGACTCCCGCACCGGCGAAAATGCCTCCGAAGATCGAGCCCAAAAACTTGTCTTCAGTCACCGGTGTGAAAGGAATCACGAGCAACCAGAAAGATAGCACCATAATCGATACGGCGCTCTTAATTGAGAACTCCAAGCCGATATGCCGATAACCCAACACGACAAAGGGCAAGTTGACCACGGTGATCCAGAATGCCAGCGGCAAACCCACGAACTTGGCGAGCAACATGCAGATACCAGTCACACCGCCATCAATGAAGTGATTGGGCAACAGAAATCCTACGATTCCCCAATCAGCGACCAGCGTTCCCAGCAAGAGCAAAGCGAAATTCAACCAACGCTGCATCGTTCAACTTCCCTGCGAAACGATCAAGTGTATAGTCTCCTTTCGCTCTGCGAAAGGCAAGCTCCTCATGCACCGCATTGCGGCTACTAGCGCGACACTTGAAACCTCAGGTAAGGCGCTTACGGCTCAGATCAGCGTTGATTTGGCTCTGGCGAAATTTCCCCACCTGCGCGCGTCAGAAGGGCCGTCAGTTCCTCAGCAGCTAAATCGGCCGGAAAATTCGTAACCGAACCATCGGCAATGCCGAAAGTGAACTTGCCGCCCTCCACGCGCAACAGCTCCGGGTTTTCCAGCGGGTTAAAGTCTTCAGGTTTGGTCCACGGCACGGCTGCTTCGTCGGTCGACAAAGCCATCAACACGGTATTGCTCGTGCCATCGGTAATCATGGCCAGCCTGGTCGGTTTGCCAACTTCACCAATTAGCCCGGGGCCTACCGGCATTTGAAAGACTGTGTATCCTGGCGGCACTTGGGCTTTGGGATGCATATAGATGGCTGGCATCCTTTCGAGCAACTTGATGTTATGCTCGCTGTCCCAAGGTTCATCCAACTTAAATTCGTTGTACAGCTCTGCCTGCTCGATAAAAGGCAGGATCATCACGCGCCAACTAAGCTGCTTGCGCTTCTGGGCACCGGTATCGCCGGCGACAGGAAAGGTTTTGTAAGCCGAGTGGTAGTTGTGAAAGGCGAGTCCGATTTCCTTCAAGCTTTGTATCGCTCCACCGCCCGCAGCGCCAAATCCCATGCCACCCATACTGTCCAGCATCATGCTGACATTCTGGAACGTAGTTATGCCGCGTGCCAAATTCAGAACCTCGTTATCAATCAGCAAAGTCACCCGTGGGCCTTTGCGTTTAGGGGTCAACATTTGCTTGACTTCGCCTTTAATGCGATCCAAGTATTGAGCCTGAGCCATGGCCACCGAGTCTTCGGGATCTTGACGCAACTGAGCTGCGAACATGTCGACTTGACCAAGTGCAATCGCGACGAGACGATTCCAACTGTCTTCGACCTCTTGGGCATCGGCATCGTTGGCGGTCTCGAAAACTACAGGAATGTTAACGTTCATATCGACTTGGGTGCGCACTGCGACCAAGGTGATCTTGCTCAGCAGCACCTTCACATCGGGCTGAATTTGCGGCGGGATATTATCGATGTCCCTCAGTACTTGCCGCTCTAAAGTTTTAGGCATAATCACGGCCACGATATGCCCCGCCTGGCTCAACCGTCCAAGTTGCTGAGCGACTCCACCCGCGCCAGGCTTAGTGGTCAAGGTAGCTTCGACCGCAGGTGCACTGCCCACAATCACTTGACGCGGATTGACGAACGAGAGCGCAACGTCAGGCTCAGGTAAAAATGGATAGACCTTTTTTCCCCCGACTGTGGTCGCACCTTCAAGGTCCAACAGTTCGGCTTTAAGTTTTTCTGGACCAGAGGCCTCCGTCAGGTTAATCACGGCCACGAATTCTTCTCGCGGTGGAGGCATCATGTAGACGTCGATCTTTTCGACCTTCGACAGTGGGATTCCCAGCGCATCGACACCTGCTGCATCCATGATCTCCCACGGAAACAGGCTTAAAGTCGGTTCTTTGCGCATCTGCTGGAGGTTGACGGTCATCCCACCCAGCGCTCCGGCCGGTGCGGGCGACGAAGTCTTGGCTGCGTCGGGGGCTTGGGCGAAGACTAAAGGACTGGCGGACAACAACAAGAGTATCGAATACAAACACGATCTGGTTGACATAGTTAAACCTGGCATGAAATGAGCGGAGAGTAGTTGTACTGAAACGAGAACAGAGTGACGCTTGGTAAGTCACCAAGGTCAAGGCAAATTGACGACCTCGCCAGCACTTCTGGTTAGCATCGCTTTCAGTACCGCCGCCGCTGTTTGTTGATCGATCGATTGAACCGAACCATCCATCATGCCAAACTGGATATTGCCATTCTTGGTTCTCAATACTTCAGGATTATCAAAGGCGTTGATGTCACCGGGCTTGGTCCAAGGTGTAGCTGCCTCGTCAGTGGTTTCCACAATCGCAATCGTATTGGAAAGCCCGTCCGTAAAGTCGCGAAATCCAAGTCGCATGCCAGCTTCTGCAGCCAGTCCTTGTCCGGTGGGCATTTGGTAAACGGTATGGCCAGGTTTGGTCTTGGATTCTGGATGCAGGAAGACGGCCGGCATTTCATCCAGCAGCTCGATGTTGTGCGGGCTGTCCCATGGTTCGTCCAAATGGAATTTGTTGTAAAGTTCCGCTTGCTCGATATAAGGCAGTATCTTCACTCGCCAGCTCAAATTGACGGGAGCTTCGTCTTGACCCTGTTCCTTTTGGTCCGTATCGGCAGGCATGCGTTTATAGGCCGATTCGTAGTTGTGAATCGAAAGCAGTAGCTGCTTTAGGTTGTTAGCTGACTGCATGCGTCGGGCTGCGGTTCGAGCCGACTGGACCGCCGGCAACAGTAAACCGACGACGATACCGCCTTGGGCAGCCGTAAGTTGATTCACATCCAGCTTGAGGAGCAACCGATTACCATTGACCGTAAAAGCCGCATTCTTTTCAATCTCAGGACCAATACGCCGCATGTACTGAACAAAGGCTTTGGGCAACTCTTCTTCGGCATCTACTGCAGCCTCTTGCATGGAGCTTACCATCAGTTGATTACCTGTTTTGATCAACCGTGCGACCGCATCTTTCACTTCACCGGCATCGGCTGGTGAAGCAGCTTCGAGCAACACGGCCGTTACTGGCTTGGCGCCCAGCTGAACTCGCAACGCCAACATGTCGACTTTGTTGGCGAGCAACTGGATGTCGCTGGCCAAGCCTGGGATCTGCTGCAACTGCGGCGCATCAGCTGCGCTGACCAGCAGATCTCGCAGCGGCTTAAGCGCGACGACGGCCGAGATCACACTCGGTTCACCCAGCCCCGCTACCAACTTGCGCAGTTCACCCTCGGTTGGTTTCGAGCGGGCAGCCCGCACGACCCAGTTCGATGTGCCAATCAACACCTGGCGTGAACTCTTAGTGTGAGCGATCAAGTTGCCTTGCGGGTCCAACTTGTACGCGTTGTCGATCTTGATGACCGCCTTGTCCAATTTCTCGAACTTCTCGAGCGTCTCGGCGGGGACATCTTGACCGAGCGTCACCAGCCCGCCGTATTGCAATCCAGCTGGACCAGGCATACCGAACAACACGTCAATGCGTTCAATCTGCAGTGGATCGATACCGAAATATTTTATACCTGCCGCACTGAAAACTTCGGTGGGCATATATTTCATCGATTGATCTTGCATGAGCAACTTGGGTTGCCAAGTCACTATACCTATCGAATCGGGCGCGATAAGTTTCAGAACTTCTTGAGTGGCCGGCGATGGCTGCTGGGCCGACATAGGCAACGCCAGGCACGTAGCCAACAATAAACCGAGAGCGTGGGTTAAGGCGCGCATGAAGAGTATGATCTCCTGAGGGAAGGGAATCGTGGCGACCAGTAGTATAACTATTTGGAAAGCACAAACAATTTTGGCCGCGTAGATTTTAGGTTTGTCCGCTGACCCGATAGCCAAATTTGCCAGGGGCGAACAGCTCGGGCAGAAACGCCGTCCCCAGCCCTGGGTCGGTCGGGGGTAGCAAATACCCGCTATCGATCACCGGCTGACGATCGATTAGACGCTCGTAGAAGGTCCGAATATGAGCGCGAACGGTTTCCTGCAGGACGACGTTGGTGGATGCCACCGCACAATGCAGACCGGCGTATAGTGTCATAGGACCTGTGCAATCATGCATAGTGGCCGGCACATTGTGGGCTTGAGCCAAATCGATAATCCGCCGCGTTTCGCTAATGCCACCCGCCCACGTTGGATCAATCATCGCATAGTCGGCCGCGCCGGCTCGCAACAGCGCTAAATAGCTCGAGCGACCAAGCAGCATCTCGGTGGCGGCAATCGGTAAGCGCGATTGGCGGCGGAAGTCCGCCAGGGTTTCCACGTTATCGACGCGCAGGACGTCTTCCAGCCAAAACGGTCGAATCTCGCGCAGAGCTTCGGCCAAGCGCAAGGCCGATGGCAATTGAAAGAAGCCGTGGCCCTCGATCATAATTTCGATCGCATCGCCCACACGCTCTCGAATCTCGCGCAGCGGTTTCATGCCGGCTTCGATATCTGCAGTGGAAATATACAGGCCGCCTTTTTGATGCACGAAGCGATCAAATGGCCAAACCTTCATACCCATGATACCTTCGCTGACCAACTCTTCCGCTAAATCGCCGGCAGCATGAAAGGCTGACCAGTTATCCTGCAACTTGCCTGGCACACCTTCATCACCGTAACCCGGCCAGCCCGGATGCGTAGTCGCCCGCGCAGCGGGTTGCACGGTTCCATAACCCGGTCCACCGCAGGTGTTGTAAATCCGCACACGCGGCTGAGCCATGCCGCCCAGTAGCTTCCAAATCGGCTGACCACAAACCTGCCCCAGAATATCCCACAGCGCCACATCGACCGCTGACAACGCGCGCAGTTCCGCTCCAGGAAAACCAAACGCCGTACAGCGCTCATACAGAAATCGCCAATGCGATTCGATGTTGGTGGCTTCGGTGCCCACCAATCGTTCTGCCATCCAGTCATGAATGAGCGCCTCGATGGCCGTCGGCGTGTAATAAGTCTCGCCACATCCCACTTGACCGTCATCGGTATGCACGCGCACCAACAACAAGTTTCGCATGATCGTGTCAGGAATACAGGTCTCAATCGCAACAACGCGCGGCATCGTCTGGGGCACTTTCAGAGTTGGGGATCAGGTGGGACATAGGCATGACGCCTATCGTGGGCTAATCATTCTAAGATGCCGATCGACCACACGGGAGGGCCACCTTGGAGTGCTGCGGCGCAGCCGTAGCTTTGATGTGATAACCAACTGTACCGCAGCCCGCGCGAACCAGGTGATCCAGGCGTTCAGAGTAACTCAGGCTGCGGCTGGAGACTGTACTTACATCAAAGCGGTGCCAAATGGCACCGCACTCCAAAGGTTGACTCCTTGGAGTGCTGCGGCGCAGCCGTAGCTTTGATGTAAGCGTGGACGGTACCGCAGCCCGCGCGAACCAGGTGATCCAGGCGTTCAGAGTGACTCAGGCTGCGGCTGGAGAATTTACTTACATCAAAGCGGTGCCACATGGCACCGCACTCCAGAGTCAGAAGGGGAAACGCTAAAGGGCGTCCGCAAAGTAACCTCGTCGTTCCCCGCTAACCGACCGCGCCCGAAATGAGCCGGTTAGCACTGATCGAGGTCGCCTCACGTAGCCCCTTAACGAATCGTTTCCCTCAAGGTGAATCGCTTTCGCATTCACGACTCGCATATAAAAACGTTTACTCGCTGAAAGGTCAATGTCGTCCAGCCTTCAATCAACATGTTTGGCGAATCTTCGCCAGCAAACCCCAAGAATCCAAGCGAATCTGCGCAAGACCGAAGTGGCAAAGTCGTCTTGCCGCCTTTACCCAATTTCACTAAAAGTCAAAGCCAACTTTCCACGTGTTGTGTGACCTGGCAGTGACTCTCCCGGCGTCCGGTTATACGAGCCAACTGTGACTATGAATCTTCGAGCCGTTCTACTGATTGCCCTAAGCTGCGCGCTTGGCTGCGCCAGCCCTACCTATCAGTACGGCCTCCCTAGACGAACAGGTCCCAAACCGTCGCTCGACAACGTCAATCCCATAACCATGGGCGGAGATCATCCCAAACTCGATCGCCTCGAACGCTTCGTGAACACTCCGATCGAGAAGATCAAGCAGTGGTTTCCCAAACGTCAACCGAACCAAGATCCACACCTACTGCGCCAGCAAGCAGTCTTCACTGCGCAAGAGTACTTGGTGCTGAACGAATTGACCGATGTACACATAGACGTGCGCGAATACGATCCCGCTACACAGTGGCAACGCTTAAAAGACAACCAGCGCATTCATCCGCTTTGGAAATATACCGGCGGGACCCTGGCGCATCTGAGTTACTCGTGGTTACCAGGACGAGTGTTCCACTACGACAGCTATAACCCTTACACCAACACGCTCTCGATCAACTCGACCAAGCAATCGATGGCGCTCTACGAAGCAGCAGAAGCCAAAAACTTTCGGGCACGCCAATATCCAGGCACTTATCTCGCTGCCTGCTACTTGCCGGTCGTGCCACTGGTGAAAGATGTGTATGTGGCCAACGACGTACTCAGCTACGCACGCGTGCGTCAAGAATGGGAACTCGAACAACAACTAACGCCAAGCATCTATGCGTCGTTTGGTGCCGACCTGGTATCGCAAGCGACTTCGTTAGTTCCCGGCGCTGCTTACATGCCTTTCTACTACAAGCCGTTACTCTCACTTGCTGGCCGCGTCTCAGGAGCAGCAACAGGCAAAGCTGTTATTAAAGAACGCGAAATGCAACAGAAGTTACTGGAGAGCCTGCGAAAGTAAACGCGATGAGGCAGCTACGAGCGTTTCACTTTGTTGGCCCGATCGCTGGGTGTTCCCTGCAGCGATTCAGCGGTCTCGCTGAGCATGAACACTTCAACTCGCGCATTGCGCATCATGTCACCTTCTTTAGGTTCCAAGGTCAACGGCTCGTGGGCTCCAGCCAGGCTAATGCGCAATCGCGATTCTTCGATTCCCAAGTCGGCGAGCTCGTTCATGACGCGCATAGCGCGTCGATACGACAAGTTGTATAGCTGCTCGACGGACTTGGCCTCGTTTCCTGACTGCGGGGCGATATGGCTGCGGATATCGATTTTGTGCGGCAATCCGGTTAGGTTCGGAATGAGATTCTTGAGCGCTTCTTCGGCATCAGGCACGAGATCATCCGAGCCTTCCTCGAAGTAGATGATCGATCCGGCCGTGGTACGTTCGGGAGCGCGCACAATTACTAGCTTGGGCGTCTTGCGATCAGGCGCTTCGGGATCGTCGTGCGGAATCGATCGTGGATTGCTGCCCAAGTGTTTTTTCTTGGGATCGGTATCGCCCGATCGTTTATCGGTGACCGATGGATCGCGCGAGCGATTGGTGTTCAATCGCGAGCGAGCGAACGGATCGTTGAAGTAGTCCTCAATGGCCTGCTTGGTTTCAGGTTTTTGGCTGGTCAGCCACATCACCATGAAAAACGCCATCATGGCGGTTACGAAGTCGGCGTAAGCCACTTTCCATGCACCACCGCCACCTGCCATTTATTCAGTCCCCATCCAGCTTGAAAACGAACCGCGTTAGTCGTTATACGAATCGACTTCTTTGAGCATCGCCTCTAGTTCTTCTGCACTGGGCCGTACATCCCCTGACAGGCCGCGACGCGCCGCTTCCACTGCGATCTTGGGTGGCATGTTGTTCATAAAACATGTAATCGAACTGGCGATCGTCCGCATAAAGGCCGATTCAGCGTGACCAGCAAAGTCGAGCTTGACCACCAAGGGAGCGATGAAACCGTACGAAGCCAAAATTCCGAGGAACGTTCCTACCAGAGCGGCACCCACGGAGTGACCAATCTCTTCCACCGGGCCACCAATGTGACCCATCGTCACCACGATACCCAACACAGCGGCCACAATCCCGAATCCTGGCAGACCGTCGGCCGTTTTCGACAGCACGTCGACCGGTTCATGGTGCTCGTGCTCCATGGCCGTGATTTCAGCATTCAGGAGCATCTCGAGTTGAGCACCATCGACACTGCCGTCAAGCATGGGGCCCAAGGCGCCTGCAATGAAGGCAGTAGCATGGTGGTTGTTGTAGATCTTGGGATAGCGTTTGAAGATGGCGCTCTCATGCGGATTGGCTACGTGAGGTTCCAAGGCCAGCAGTCCGTCGCGTCGCGCTTTACGGAAAAGCTGGTACATGAGCTTGAACAGTTCGTCGTAGGTTGCCCTGCCAAAGGGATTCCCTTTGAGGGTGCCGATCAAACCGGCTACCAGTCGCTTCAACACCGGCATAGGGGACATAACGATCAGTGCGCCAAGCGAAGCGCCGCCGATAGTTACAATTTCCGAAGGGTGAACGAGGGCACCCACGTGTCCGCCGGCCATTGTAAAGCCACCGAGCACCGCGCCGACTACCACTAACAATCCAACAATCGTAACCATATAGAGACTCCCCACCTAACTATGCACCGCATTTCGTGCACATCGACTCGATCGAGTCCTGGAAGACCATTTTTAGTTAGTTAGACTCAGCCCAGGGTTCAATCAGGCCCGACATGCACAGCGTGACTAAAGTGGCAATGATGCGGTACTACAATCCTCATCCACAATAAAAAGTGCGAAATTGACTAAAGTCGAGCCCGTCAATCAAAATGAAGGTCCACCACGCACAGTCCGCCGGAGATTCTGGCTGGTCGCTGTCATCCTGCTTGTCTGGGTAGGATTGATCTTTGGCACTTCATGCACGGTGATTCGCCCACAAGAATTTTTCGCCATCATTTCCAGAGTGACCGGCGCGAGCCAGCAGTCCATGCTGCGGTTTCAAGTCTTCTGGGGCATATCGTGGTTCGCCATCGTCAAGAGCTGGCACTTTACCGAGTACATCATCCTGATGCTGCTGACGACCAAAGTCGTGCATCGCCTGCGCCGCCGATTGGATCAAACCACCATCTTAATCGCCATGGTCTTCTGTCTACTGTTTGCCGCTTCCGACGAATGGCATCAGACCTTCGTTCCTGATCGCTTTGGCACAGTGCAGGACGTCATGATTGACGGACTGGGTGTCTGCCTGACAGCTGCGTGGTTGATTCAACGCACGAAGCGTGCTGAGGTCGCAAACCGCCGCGACTGACATTCAGGAGAAAATCTGACGTTGATTGCGCATCGGTGATGGTGATATAGTCGACCGCAAGGTTGCCACCCACATCTCAATCAACCCTTGACGACGCTGCGACCAGGTACAGATGTGGGACAGTCATTTAACGGAGACAAACCCAGATGTCCGCGCATTGGGTAATTGACTGGAAGAAGATTGAATCGATCGAAGACATCAAGATTCTGTTGAGCTGTTGCGATCTGCATCCGCGACCTCAACATCCCGACTTCGAAACCCTCCGTCCACTCTGCAAGCTTATCGATGACGACGGCCGCGAAGTAAAAGAAGTCCAGGCCGAGTCCGTGCCTTAGATGCCACACGTAGCCGAGTCTCTCAGAGACTCGTATTCGACTCCACCACCACACGCCCCATTGGACAAGTCAGCGTCGCGGAGAGACGCTGCTACGTGCGAACGCAGCTAGAATTGGATGTGCTTATTTCTTACGCTGCGAGCGGTACCAGACCAAACCCGGCAAGGCTAACCACAGCAGACCTTTGGCCGTAAAAAAGCCCACAGTGGCGATGCTCACCCACGCAGCGTTACCCCAAATTGACTCAAGCATCTTTACTCCTTTGCCAGTATATGACATAGACTCCGTGGGCATTATATCAACTTGCCCGATTCCGTAGGAGTCATGATCGGTTCGTGGGAGAAGCTTAATAGAGTAAAGCCCGCCCCCAAGTCGAAACACGCCAATCAGTCCAAACCGTTCATGGTTCCTTTGGAGTGCTGCGGCGCAGCCGTAGCTTTGATGTAAGTGTTGACTGTCCCGCAGCCTGCATGAACTAAGCGACTCCAAACTTCCAGAGCGACTCCTTGGAGTGCTGCGGCGCAGCCGTAGCTTTGATGTAAGCGTTGACTGTCCCGCAGCCTGCACGAACCAGGCGACTCCAAACTTCCAGAGCGACTCCTTGGAGTGCTGCGGCGCAGCCGTAGCTTTGATGTAAGTGTGGACTGTCCCGCAGCCTGCACGAACCAGGCGACTCCAAACTTCCAGAGCGACTCAGGCTGCGGCTAACGACTTCGCTTACATCAAAGCGGTGCCAGATGTCACCGCACTCCAAAGCCGCTCAATTCTTTGACTTTTCCAACGATCACTTCTTCGATCTCGGGGGCCCAGTGGCAGGGCAGTCCGTAGTAGAGCATGGCGCCGCCGCCTTCGTATCCGCCTTCAGTCAATACTCGGCGGCTGGGGATGTAGGCCATCACATCGTGAGCGTAACCAGCTACCCACACGCCTGCACCTAATTCCGCTTTGAGACGAATGGCATAGTCGACCACAACTTCGCCACCCAAGCCAATGAACTTAATCTGGTCTCCGATTTGCCAACAGCTAATGGGATACGGATAGCTTGGGCTCAGCGGTTGTCCAGTTGCGATTTGTGCTAACAGTTGCTTGGCTCGCACAGCTTCATACTTGTTGGTTGAATTCTGCTGCTTCTCAAGTTCTTCAGGGGTAGGCAAAGTAGCCAATGGCGCGGCGACTTCGGCGTAACGGCACAGTAGCTTTGAAGCCACTGGCTCCATCTTGGTGGTCATCAGCACACGCTCCACGGCAACACCCAGCCGTTCACCGTAGTGCTGTGCCAGTTGAGGAGTTCGTCGCGGCAGCGGGTTCTGGTCGGCGCCGCATCCTGCCCAGAACAACGCGATGGCGCCGGGATGTTTGGCTTCGAGATAACTCTGCGCGTAACCTGGATAGTCGGCGCTCCAGACGTAATCGGATAACACGGTCGCGTGACACGCGTAACCGAATAAAACGGCGATCAACCGTCCATCGGCCGATCTGGCTGCCAGCACTGGCACGTCATGATCAGTGGGCCCCAGCAGTTTAGCGGCGGCTCGCAGTGCCGGTACTTCCGCTTCCGCATTGGCGCGGCGATTGGTGGCAAAGTCAGTTGTGCTACTACCCCAGCTCAGCTCGCACTCTTGTGACGATTGCTGTGCATCGCGAGCAACGCTGACACAATGTTCGAGCAGTTGTTTCTCGTAAGCATCCATCTGCTTTTGAAAATTGGGGGCAACTTGCAAGTAATGCAAGGTGGCCAGGTTCTGACCAACCACCGGTCCGCTATGAGTGTGCGAAGTCGCGATCAGGACGTTTTCCGGCTTAACACCTACTTGGTTACCGATTGCGTCGCGAACTTGCTGAGACAACGTGCGTCCGATGCCTACCAAGTCCAACGTCAACACCAAGGCAGAATCGCCTGAAGCCGGTTTCAGCCACAGTGCTTTGGCATAAAGTTCGGATAGTTTGCCACTGGACGGTGCATTGCGACTGCCGTAGCCTGCCATCCACATCGGTTCGGTGGGCGTGATGATGCGCGCCGCAGCGCCCACTTGCCAGGCCTCGGCTGCATAGACTGTGGTGTGTGCCAGTCCAGCCAGCCAGAGGCAGACCAACAGTGCTGTGACGAGACGGCGCGAGCCAATCATAACGGTGAGGCGACTCATAGGTGGGTTCCTAAGGCAGGCTGTGATCGCTAACTTGGTAGGCTTGCGCGTCGACCGCTTGGGTTCGGCGACGCCTTTGACTCCGATAGGTATAGCATGAGTTCCACCGTTCTGCTGGTAGTGATCTTTGGATATTTTGGACTATTGTTGGCCATTGCATGGTACACATCACGTGGCGCTGGCGAACACGCTTTCTACAGCGGCGAACGCAAAAGTCTCTGGTGGGTCGTCGCTTTCGGTATGGTCGGGACGTCCCTGAGTGGGGTCACCTTTGTCAGCGTGCCGGGCAAGGTGCAAGCCGATCACTGGAACTATCTGCAGATGATATTCGGCTTTGTCATCGGCTACTGGATTATCGCCGGCGTGCTCTTGCCGCTCTATTATCGACTTGAGCTGACCAGCATCTATGGCTACCTGCGTCAGCGCATGGGACCAGTCAGTTATCGCACCGGCAGCGCAGTATTCATTATTAGCCGACTGCTAGGCGCGACTGCTCGCATCTATGTGGTGCTGTATGTGATCCACCGGTTTGTGCTGCAAGATATGGGCGTACCGTTTTGGGTCAGTAGCGGGATCGTGATGCTGCTGATCTTCTTGTATACCCTCCAGGGTGGCGTGAAAACGATCGTCTGGACCGATACCCTGCAGACACTGTTCATGTTAGCCGCCGTCGTGGGTACCATCCTCTACATTGTCAACGATCCCTCCATGGTAGGCTGGCCGGAGAAGCTGCGGCAAAGCGAGATGCTGACCGTGTTCAATTGGGACTACAAGCATAGATTCTTTTTCTTCAAACAAATTCTCAGCGGGATCTTTGTCACGATTGTGATGACCGGTCTCGATCAGGAGATGATGCAAAAGAACCTCAGCGTGCGCACACTCTCAGACGCTCAGAAGAACATGCGTGTATTCAGCGTGATTATCGTGCTGACGAATCTACTGTTCTTGTTCTTGGGAGCTTTGCTGTATTTGAAAGTGGCTCAACTTGGCATTAGCTTGCCGGCCAAGAGTGATGACTTGTTTCCTACGCTGGCTCTCATGCACTTTCCACCGGTACTCGGCCTACTGTTCATCATCGGCTTGATCAGCGCCCTGTTCCCCAGCGCCGATGGCGCCTTGACGGCCCTGACGGCTAGCACCTGTATTGATCTGTTAGGCATTCGCGAGCGGCAGTGGAACGAGGCAACGCAAGCCCGCATCCGCAAGTACATCCATGCTGGTATCGCCGTGGTCTTCTGGTTGATCGTGCTCTTCTTTTACTGGTTGCAGCGCGACGCGATTATCGATGTGATCTACGACCTGGCCGCGATTACCTATGGGCCGCTGCTGGGTCTGTTTTCCTTCGGTATCTTCACGCGTCGCCAAACGCGCGAAGGCTGGGTGCCGCTAGTGTGCATCGTCGCCGCTGCCGGATCGTTCCTGCTACGCGCCAACAGCCAGCAGCTGTTCAGCGGCTATGCTATCGGCTTTGAAACATTGATTATCAACGGAGCCCTAACCTTCGCTGGCCTCTGGCTCACATCACGACCAGCCACACGGTAGCGGAACGCGTCAAGCGTTTCGTTGCATCATCAATACCCAAATCCTCGAAAGCCTTGACGGCTTCCGCTACAGCCTAAAATCAGGCACATTTCTTGTAGAGGTGGCTGTTGCCTTGTTTGCCGATCGGTTCAATGGCTTGGCACTGTCGCAAGCAGTAAGCGACTTTCTGGGCGAACCAACGCGGACGATTGATTTGCACGGCCAGCTCAGCGGTATCGAACGACCTGGACAATTTCAGTTTAGGTAACAACCGCCACAGGTCCTTGGCTTTGCGCAACTCCATCCGCTCCCCGATGCCCAGCAGCGTTTGTTCCAGGCTCGTATAGTTCTTGCGGCGAAAGCGATGTTTGGTCTTCGGGATACGCTGCTCCTCCAAGTCGATCAAGATGACTTCGAGCGTCAGGCGGGGATGCGGAAAGAGTTTGGTGAAGTGCACCAACTCCAGAAAGATATCGCTCAATTGTCCGCGCTTGGGACTTAAACGTTTGCGAATAACCTCTTCGGTTTGGGGATCGCGCATCACGATCCACTTCTTGGCCACAATCGGTTTCACGATGCGCAGACGTGGTTCATTCGCATGATCCAACAGCGTTCGCACTTTCGACTTGAGAGCTCCCAGCCCAGCGTGCTGTATCTCGATCAAATGCCCGCGACGGTCGATTGCATCGATCCGGTAGCCATCGTAAGAGACCTCGGTTTGGAGAACGCTTGCCGCGTAAGCCAGCTTCAGTTGTCGATGCACCGAGGTTTCCATACCTCCATCTCCCGATTTTTGAGTAGGCGCTTCTGCGGCGCTCGAAACGCTTGACGCGTTCCGCTACCTCTGAGGAATCAGATCTTAATGCCAAAGTCTTCGACTGTCAGTAGCGTTTTTAGGCTCAGTCCGGCTGCTTCCACGGCGGCTCGGCCGCCTTCCAGCCGATCGATGACCGCTAGGATGCCTTCGACCTGCAAGCCAAATTGACGGGCCGCTTCGACGGCCGCCAGGGCACTGCCCCCGCTGGTGACGACATCTTCGACGATGATAACCCGTTGACCGGCGGTGACTGGTCCTTCGACTTGACGCCCCATACCGTGCTGTTTGGCTTCTTTACGAACAATAAAGCCCATGAGGTTCAGTCCTCGCTGGCCGGCTAGCGTAATGGTCGCAGCCGTGATCGGGTCGGCACCGATGGCCATACCACCAATGGCATCAGGCAAATTGTTGCCCAGCAGCTCGAGCATCCCGGCGGCCACCTGGTTGGCCCCTTCCGGATGCAGCGTCAGTTGCCGACAGTCCAGATAAAAGCTCGCCTTCTTGCCGCTAGCCAAAGTGAAATCGCCGAAGCGCAGCGATTGTTGACGAACCAGTTCTTGTAAGCGATCGCGACTATAAGTTGTCATGTGTGAACATTCGATTAGAGTTCATAGTCTGCTTTCGCTCCGCGAAAGGCAGCCACTATTTGCGAAGCAAACAAACGTCCCTGCGCAACAATTACTAAATCCAAATCCAAAACCAAAACCTTTTGCGGAGCAAAAGGAGACTAATTGCTTACATATTCGATCAAGCTGCGCAGCATGCAACCGGTAGCGCCTGCGTCCTGATAGGGCTTGGGTTTATCGGCGAAAGCGGGACCGGCGATGTCGATGTGCAGCCAGGGCTTGCCGCCGACGAATCGCTCTAAAAACTTGGCGGCGGTAATCGCGCCGCCCCACCGGCCATCGCCCACGTTCTTGATATCGGCTACTTGGCTATTGATCTGTTCATCAAAAAACTTGTGCATGGGCAGCGGCCACACCAATTCACCGGCCCGCTCAGCAGCGGCTTGAAAATCACTTTGCAACTTTGCGTCGTTGGTCATCAAGCCGGCGATGTCCACTCCCAAGGCAACGACACATGCCCCAGTGAGCGTGGCCAGGTCGATGATGCAGGCTGGGTCATAATCCAAAGCCACGTTCAAAACATCTGCCAGCACCAATCGCCCTTCGGCATCTGTATTATGAACTTCGATCGTCGTCCCGGAGCGCGCGGTCAAGACATCGCCCAGTCGAAACGCACTGCCGCTGATCATGTTTTCGACCAGGCCCACCAGCCCGATCAGTGGTTGATCCACTTGCAACATGGCCGCGGTCGCCAGAGTGCCCAGCACTGTAGCAGCACCCGCCATATCGCACTTCATCGTCAACATACCGTCGGTCGGCTTGATCGACAGTCCACCACTATCGAAGGTCACTCCTTTACCAACCAAAGCCACCGGGGCGGTATCGCGTTTCCCTTTGTACTTCATGATCAACAGGCGTGGTGGCGTTTGCGAACCAGCAGCCACGCCCAGCAGCGATCCACAACCTTCTTTGCGCAATCGAATCTCATCCCAGACTTCGATCTCGATCCCACATTGTTGGCATACCTGGCGAGCTTCAGCAGTAAACGTCGCTGGTGTCAGTAGATTGGGCGGTAGATTTACCAAACGACGCACCAGCAACATGTTTTCGGCGATGACTTCGCCGCGTCGGACACTGGCTGCATCTGCGGTCAGCCAAAGCATGGCTTGCGGCTGTTTGAAATTCTTTTCCGCGCGCAGTAGGTCCTGACCGATGAAACCTCCCATGGCGGCGCTGACGGCTGCGCTGATGATCTCGCTGCTGCCTTCCAAGGCGAATACCACGATTGACCGCGGCTTGTCGGCCAAACGCTTGGCGGCTGCCCCGGCAACGCGGCCAGCTTCGGCGACACCAAATGCCGCTTGCGAACCCGCGCCGGCCACGATTAGCAGCTGGGTATTGAGACCCACGGGCAAGACGAACGAGCTGATTTTGCCTAGCTTGGCCGGCAATTCGCCGGCAGCGGCGTATTGATCCAGCAGCCCATCCATCAGCCGATTGACCTCCTGCGCGTGGGTACTCAGTCCCTCTTCAAAGTTCAAAACCACCAGCGCATCGGCTTCCAAATTTGCTAAGGAAGCGGTTGATGTGGAAACTTTCATGCCAGATTGTCTTCCTGATAGTACACGTGCCGACAGCGAATGATTACAACTACCAACTCTCGTACTTCGCCCGCACACCTAGAGTTGTTATGGCCGATATGTTACTGCATTTTTATGCTTTTGGGCTGATCCTGCTGGCCCTCTTGCCTCTCGGGATGATGAACAGCAATTTACCGCTGTTTTTCAGATTGCCAACCGCAGGCAAGAAGCAGAAACAGGCCACTGGGGCCGCGACCACCGTCTCTGTGTTGATCCCCGCGCGAGATGAAGAGGCGGCCATCGGTCAGTGTTTGGATAGTGTGTTGGCCTGCGAGTGGTCCACTTTGGAAGTGCTGGTCATGGACGATTGCTCGACCGATCGCACTCTGGAAATTTGCGAAGCGATCGCCCAAAAAGATCCAAGGCTAAGAGTTTTGCCAGGCAAACAACTACCGATGGGATGGAATGGAAAACAGCGTGCATGCTGGCAATTGGCATTAGCAGCGCAGGGAGAGTGGCTGCTGTTTATTGATGCAGATGTTCGACTGAGCGACGATGCGATTCCGCGTTTGACTGAGGCCACCACTGCCAGCGAGGTTGATTTGTTGAGCGGCTTTCCACGGCAACTTACCGGCTCATTGTTGGAGAAGCTGCTTATACCACTGATGCATTTTATCTTGTTAGGTTACTTGCCGATTGCCAGGATGCGTCAGTCGACTTCACCGCAATACGCGGCCGGTTGCGGTCAGTTGTTCTTTGCACGCCGATCCGCTTACATGACATGCGAGGGCCATAAAGCGATTTGTGCGTCGCGTCATGATGGTCTAAAGCTACCCGGCGCGTTTCGCAAACAACGATTCAAAACCGACATTTTCGACGCGCAAGACTTAGCGACCTGTCGCATGTACAGCACCGCGGGCCAAGTGGTGCGCGGGCTGCTGAAGAATGCCACCGAAGGCATGGCCCATCCTCAGCGGATCGTCATCTTTACCGTGTTGCTCAGCGGGGCTGCAATTTTACCTTTGGCATCACTGGTGGTCGGACTGGTTCAGGGTTGGTCGCCCGTGGTGATAGGCGAGTTGTCCATCGCCACGATACTCTCGTTTGTACCGCGCGTGATGGCAGCCCGCCGCTTTCATCAATCGTGGCTGGGCGTCCTACTGCATCCGCTGAGCGTGCTGTTGTTTCTAGCTCTCCAATGGCTGGCCCTCCTGGGCCAACTGCTGGGCCTACGCGTCCGCTGGCGCGGTCGATAATACATGGCTCACCACCGACTTTATGTCGGTGGGAGCATGACTGGTTGGCTAGTCAGGGTCGCGATCTAGCCAGTCAGTCACCGGTCCACCGAGACAAGACAAGCTCGGTGGTGCCGAAACTTATCGCACTAACGCTTTGCCGGATTCATCCCACGTGCGCAGTTCGCCTTCCGGTTTACCAGCGACGTAAGTGGCGACAGCTTTCTTCATACCATTGGCATGTCGCCAAAGCCACGGACCAACTTGTTGACCTTTGTCGTACTGACCAACGGAAGCGACTTCGCCGGTGCGATGCCATGTTTCGAAGTCCCCGTGCAATTTACCATGATCGTATGTGCCTTTGGTCGCGACCTGGCCGTTGTCGTAGTACGTAAGGAAGTCACCGTGCTGCAGTCGTCCGCTTGCCGCGCTATGGGTGGCTAGGGTGGTTGTTGTCCAATCGTCTTGAGTGGCGACTTTGCTGGGAGAGGTCAAATACCGCATGACGCTCTTGACGTGTTTGTTGCTGTAGTGCTCCGTTTCAACGGCGATCTTTTGACCAGCTGTGTACAATTCTTCGCTTATAACTTTGCCATCGACATTCTTTTCAAGGTACGCTCCATCCAATACGCCATTGTCGTACTGCGATTGCAAGTAGATCTGACCATTGGGATGGTAGAGCGTCATCGTTCCTTGACGCACTCCTTCACGCAATTCGACTTGCATGGCGATGCGTTTATCGCGATCGGATATAACCCAGACCCCATGCATCTTGCCGTTTTTATACTCAACGCTCGAGCTCAGCGGCGCGCGGAATTTGTTGTATGGATACCCCGCCATTAATTTGGCATCGTTCATGTTTAAGAAGCGAGCCCATACGCCTTCGCGCTGCCCTAAGTGATACGTGCCGGTGACCAGCAGGTCGCCTCGCTCGGAGTACTCCCGATAATCGCCTTCGTTGACATAGTTACCGTCGGCATCGAGCACCACCGTGCGTTCGATGCGCAGCTTACCACTGGGGAAGCGGTCGCGAACTAGCTCACCTTCACGCTGCTCCTCACTGAGCGGCTTCACAGTGCTTTTGCCACCGGATATCAAACTGATCGCAGCTGGTGGAGTAGCGGTTTTCGCAGCTGCGCCACCTGCGCTTTCGATCACCAAAATAGAGTGCTGAGCTTGATCCTGTGCGATGGCTAGCCCACATGACCACGGCACCGACACGGATAGAGCAAGTGCGATCAGACGAGACATTGACAGCATTGAGGGGCCTCCGGGCGTAAAAAGGCTGACAACAATCGTTACTCTTATGACATGGAATAATGTTCGGTTGTACAGGCTTGCGGTCTGTCGACTGGAACAAGATTCAGCATGGGATTCCACAGACAGCCAAGCGTCTGCTTACCCAGCTTGCCTTGGTTCGCCGCAAGGATCATCGAAGAGTTTATGAAATTAAAAACGCAAGGATAATCAAGGGCGTCAGTGGCAAGTGGGGTGCGGCGTCACAGCACATATTCAAGTGACTATAATGGTCCTCTTACAATGAATGGTCACGCGCGGCGACACCCGCCTGAGAATTGTCGATTTGCGCAACTGGCCACGACTGCCACACCCCGCCTTCCTCTTCATCACCTCGAGAAGCACTATGCGTAGTAGCACCACGAAGCTGCTCTGGCTTGGACTCGTTTGTCTTTCGAATTTGACGCTAGCCGCTGATGCGGTACTTCTGGACTTTAAAACGCAGCAGCTCTCCAGTGAGTATTACTCAGAGGGAGCTGGAGCGGGCGACCTGAACAATGATGGAGCGGTCGACATTGTTTACGGCCCCCACTGGTACGCAGGTCCCGATTTCACGCAGAGCTTTGAGATCTACCCACCGAAGCCACAGAATCGCGAAGGCTACGCCGACCACTTTTTTGCTTGGGTCTATGATGTCGACAAAGACGGCTGGCAAGACATCTTCGTGGTCGGATTCCCGGGCACGCCCGCTCATGTCTACAAGAACCCAGGCAAATTGGACGCGGACAAGTCGAAGCCGGCCCATTGGCAAAAGGTTCAAGTCTTTGATTCTGTTTCTAACGAATCACCACACTTCACCAATCTAGTGGGTGATGCGACGCCGGAACTAGTTTGCACGCGCGATGGATTTTTCGGCTACGCCACGATCGATCCAGCCAAGCCGTTAGCAGCCTGGACGTTTCATGCGGTCTCGGCACAAGTCACTGATCGTAAATTCGGCCATGGTCTGGGCGTCGGCGATGTCAATGGCGATGGCCGAGCAGACATCCTTCATTCCAAGGGCTGGTTTGAACAACCTGCAAACTTGGAATCAGCCGGTGGCCGCTGGGAATTGCGCGAAGCTGCCTTTACCAACGCGTACGGTGGCGCGGATATGTTTGCCTACGATGTAGATGGCGATGGCGATAACGATGTCATCACCAGCCTGGCTGCCCACGACTATGGTCTGGCTTGGTTCGAGCAAAAGCGCGCAGGCGACCAGGTCGAATTCGAGCAGCACCTGATCATGGGCTCCAAGCCGGTTGATAACAAATATGGCCTGGCCATCAGTGAATTGCATTCGGTCAACCTGGTCGATATGGATGGTGATGGACTGAAAGACATCATCACGGGCAAGACTTATTACTCGCACCACAAACAGAGCCCAGGCTGGAACGATGGCGCTGTCGTCGTGTGGTTCAAGCTAGTCCGTAACGAACAGGGCATCGACTGGATTCCCCAGCGCGCTGCCGATGATACGGGCATCGGGCGACAACTGAGCGTCTTTGACATCAACAAAGATCAATTGCCCGATATTGTTGTCGGCGGCATGAAAGGCTGCGCAGTGGTTACGCAGACGCGGCGCGTGGTTGACCAGGCCGCGTGGAAGAAAGCCCAGCCTGTCGCTTACGAGCCAACGGCCGAAGAAAAAGCAGCGTTAGCTGCCGAAGCCAAGAAGAAACAAATCCTCGCGCAGAATATGCCTGGTAAGACATTGGAAGGCGAAGGACTAAAAGTTCTCAAGGCCACCGGTGGCAGTGCCGATCCACAAGGGATGGGTGGTTTCTCGGCAGATAGATGGAGTGGCAATTCGCAGTTGTGGTGGACCGGAGCCAAACTCGGTGACAAACTTGAGTTGGAATTGCCAGTCGAAAAAGCGGGCACCTTCGATTTCATGTGTGTGCTCACCAAGGCTAGTGATTACGGCATCGTCGAGCTGGCGCTGGATGACAAACGTCTGGGAGCTGCTATCGATCTCTACAATTCACCAGACGTCGTTACCACTGGCCTGCTGAATCTCGGTCCAGTTACATTGACGGCCGGCAAGCATCGTTTGAGCTTGACGATCGTCGGTGCCCATCCCAAAGCCGTCAAACAATACATGGTCGGTATCGACGCCATCCAGCTTGGCCTGCCGAGCGGTTATTTGCCCAAGAAGAGTGATGGCACTGCGCTTAACTTAGACTTTGAAAGCGGCACCTTGGCTGATTGGACTGCCACGGGCGATGCCTTTGTCGGCCAGCCGGTTGAAGGTGACGCGGTCGTCAAGCGACGGGCCGACATGCGCAGCGAACATGCAGGCAAGTACTGGATCGGCACCTTTGAAATCAAAGGCGATCAACCTAAGGGTACGCTTAGCTCAGCGCCATTCAAAGTGGATGCACCGTTCGCTTCCTTCCGCATCGGAGGCGGTGAAGGTCCAGAGACGCGGATTGAATTAGTCGATAAGAGCAGTGGCAATGTGCTGGCCAAATACTCGGGACGCAACAGCGAAAACATGCGACTCGTAATTGTTGATCTGAAAGCCCACGCAGGCAAAGAGATCTTTATCAAAGTCGTCGATAACTCCAGCAATGGTTGGGGACATATCAATTTCGACGAATTTCGACTGCATGCCGAACAACCGGGACCACCGTCTGCCTCCGATACGCCGCTAGTAGCCGACGACTATCCCTTCAAGGGACAAGCGGCTGGACCGGCTGCGGCTAACATGAAGGTGCCCACTGGTTTTCGCGTCATTCCTGCTGCTGCCGAACCCGATGTTAAACAACCGATCGCTATGGCATTGGATGATCGCGGACGGGTGTGGATCGCTGAAGCCTACGAGTATCCCAGACGTGCCGCAGGCGACCAAGGTCGCGATCGCATCTTGATCTTCGAAGATGCCGACGGTGACGGCACGCTGGAGAATCGCAAAGTATTCGCCGAAGGTCTCAACCTGGTCAGCGGTATCGAAGTCGGTTTTGGAGGCGTGTGGGTGGGAGCAGCGCCATATTTCATGTTCATTCCCGACGCCGACGGAGATGATGTTGCCGACGGCCAACCACAGATTCTGCTGGATGGTTGGGGACTCCAGGATACTCATGAAACGTTGAACACCTTTATTTGGGGACCCGATGGTTGGTTGTATGGTTGCCACGGCGTGTTCACGCACTCGCGCGTGGGCAAGCCCGGGACACCTGATGCCGAACGTCAACCGATCAACGCTGGCATTTGGCGTTATCATCCGACCCAACACATCTTCGAAGTGTTCGCCCACGGCACCAGCAATCCTTGGGGCGTAGATTTCAATGATCGCGGTCAGGCGTTCTTGACCGCATGTGTTATTCCGCACTTGTATCACGTGATTCAAGGCGGACGTTATGAGCGTCAAGCTGGGAATCACTTTAATCCTTACACCTACAACGACATCAAGACCATCGCCGACCATTTCCATTATTTGGGATCTGGTCCACACGGTGGCAATGGCCGTTCCGACGCAGCTGGCGGCGGACATGCGCACGCAGGTGCCATGATTTATTTGGGTGGCACCTGGCCTGCCGAATATCGCGACAAGTTGTTTATGAACAACATTCACGGCCAGCGTTTGAATATGGACGTACCCAAGCCGCAGGGTTCAGGTTACGTCGGGAGCCACGGACCGGACTTCTTGCTCACGGGCGACCAGGCTTCGCAGATTCTCAATCTCCGATACGGGCCAGATGGCCAATGCTGGATGATCGACTGGTACGACATGCAAGCTTGCCACTTGAACGAGATCGAGCGGCACGATCGCAGCAACGGCCGTATCTACAAGATCGTGTACGGTGCGAATAAGAGCGAGCAAGTTGACCTGGGCAAAATGAATGATGATCAACTGGCAGCGTTGGTAAGTCATGACAACGATTGGTATGTGCGCCACAGTCGCCGACTGCTGCAAGAGCGCGCAGCCAAAGGTTCGATTGCTCAATCGGCTGTAGAACAATTAACGCAGGTAGCGCTCAGCCACGCAAAAGACACCGTTCGACTGCGAGCCGCTTGGGCCCTGGCGGTCACTGGAAACCTGAAGGCTGCTACGCGTGATCGTTTACTTTCCGATGCCAGTCCGTATGTTCGCGGTTGGGCGATTCAGCTAAGTCTCGACCACGCGGCCACCGATAAATCGCTGGCTGGGGATGGCCTGGTGAAACAATTGGCTGCACTGGCCGGCAAAGATGATTCACCTGTAACGCGTTTGTACCTGGCTTCGGCCGCTGGTCGTTTGCCACTGGCAGAGCGCTGGGACATTCTCCAAGGCCTGGTATCCCGCGCCGCCGATGTCAATGATCATAACTTGCCTCTAATGATCTGGTACGCGGCGGAGCCATTGGCAGAAGCGGATCCGACTCGAGCTTTGGCCTTTGCAATTTCAGCTGGCGAGAATATTCCGCTAATACGCGACTACATGCTGCGTCGCATTGGATCTCGTGGTGATGCACCGGCGCTGGCTTCGCTGGTTGAAGGACTGGGCAAAGCAGAACAAGCTGGCGTACAGTTAGCGTTTCTGGACGCGATTCGCACATCGCTCACCGGTCAACGTCGAGTCACTCCGCCCGCGGCTTGGGCGGCAGTTTCGGCGAAGCTGCTCAAGAGCAACGATGCGCAGGTCAAGCTGCAAGTCGATTCGCTGGGCGTGACCTTCGGCGACGAAGCCGCGCTGGCCAAAGTCAGACAACGTGTGCTCGATCGCAACCAGGCGGGCGATGCGCGACGCGAAGGGCTAGCGAGTTTGCTGGCCGCCAAAGACCCCAAACTGGCTAGCGTCCTCACGGCTGTGCTGGATGACGCAGCCCTGCGCGAGCAAGCTCTCGGTGGACTGGCTCAAGTCAACGATGCCAAGACGGCCGAGTTAATCCTCAGCCGATACGCCGACTTCTCACCCAACGAGAAACGCACCGCGTTGGCCACGTTATCGGCTAGAGCTGAATCGGCCATTGCTATGTTGAAAGCGGTCGAAGGCAAGAAGATTGCGAGCAATGAACTGTCCGCTGATCTGGTTCGGCAACTACAAAATTTGAATCATCCCGAAGTGAATGACCTCTTGGGCAAGACTTGGGGCACGGTACGCGAAACCGCAGCCGACAAGGCCAAGTTGATTGAAGAGTACAAGAAACTCGTCAGCACCAGCAAGATGAAGCCCGACTTGGGACATGGTCGAGCCGTATTCGCGCGCACGTGCCAACAGTGCCATGCGCTCTTTGGTATCGGTGGCAACGTCGGCCCCGATCTGACTGGATCCAATCGAACCAACCTCGATTATCTGCTGAGCAACATTGTCGATCCCAGCGCGGTGATGGCCAAAGAGTATCAACCGACAATCGTACTCACGAGCGATAACCGGGTGATCACCGGCATTGTGCGTGGCGAAGACGACAAGGCACTGAAGATTCAAACCGCTACAGCATTGGAAGTTGTGCCGCTTGATGAAATTGAGAGCCGCAAGCTCAGCCCGCAATCGATGATGCCAGACGATCAATTGAAACAGTTCACACCTGCGGAAGTCCTGGCCCTGATCGCCTATATGGCCTCGCCCGCGCAAGTTCCGATCTTGGCTGATGAGAAGAACGCCATGAACCTCTTCAATGGCCGCGACTTGACCGGCTGGCAAGGCAATATGGAACTGTGGTCCGTGGTCGATGGGCAGATCGTCGGCAAATCCCCAGGCATCCAGCACAACGAGTTTCTAATCAGTGAGATGGCGGCGGCCAATTTCAAGTTGACGTTTGAGGTGATGCTCGTGAATAACGCAGGCAATAGCGGCGTTCAGTTCCGCAGCACGCCCGCTGAACAGGGTGTCAAAGGTTACCAAGCCGACATCGGTGCCGATTGGTGGGGCAAACTGTATGAAGAAGAAGGTCGCGGATTATTGTGGCCGAAATCCGGTGAGGAGTTTGTCAAGAAGGGCGATTGGAACACGTACGAGATCATCGCCGATGGACGACATATCCACACCTCGATCAACGGCCAACCCTGCGTTAATATGGATGACGCGCCAGGAGCCCGCCGTGGTATCTTTGCCCTACAACTTCACTCAGGAGATGCCACCGAAGTCCGCTTCAAGAACTTTGTCCTTGAGGTGAAGTAGCCCGTAGCCACCGCTGCCAAGCGGTGGATTATCAGAGGTAACGCATCCACCGTCTGGCGACGGTGGCTACTCGTAACGCATCCACCGTCTGGCGACGGTGGCTACACGTAATGCGTCCACCGTCTGGCGACGGTGGCTACAGCTTCACCTACTTGCTGCGGTAAACTTCCACTTCGCTGATAAACCCGAAGAATTTCGAATAGTTGCCGGTTTCTGCATCGTGAAAGTCTTTGAACGTCAGACGAACGTAGCGAGCGGGGGTATTCTTGAAGACAGCCACGGATCGTTCGGCCTTGTTCTGGCCAAACGCATGGCTACCAACTTCGGTGAATTGTTTGCCGTCGCCACTGACGGATATCGCAACCGTCTTGGTCGAACCAACGTTGGGTACACCGTATCTAACCTGGTTGATTTCAGTGGGTTGCTTGAGATCGATCGTCACATGTTTGGGAAACGCATCCGAAATGCCAGTGGCGAAACACTGAGGTGCCGCGTTACCCCAAGCCCCGTCAGTCAGCCCCACATTCCATCCCCAGATGTTTGGGTCGCTACATTCGAAGGTGCACTCTTCGGCCAGGTTATCACCGAGATCGGGATCCACTGGCCAATGCGTATGAAAAGCGGTAGCTTGCAGTTGGTCGCCGTTCATCAGATTGGGCATAGCCAATTTGTTCCAAGCAAAGCGAACTTGTTTGGGCTGCGCGATCTTGTCAGAATTGACTACGACACTAGTGCCATCGATCTTGGCGGTTGCCGGCGCAAACGCGCCATCAGCACCCGCGACTTCGAAATCGTGTAGCTCTTTACCATCACGTGCGGCCAGGCCGCCATGAGTATGATCAAACAGTACTCGAATGTTCGCGCCTTCGATCTTGTGTGAAGCATAGGTAGGGCCACTTGGATCGATGTCGCTCTTGCCATAGTCTTTGGCCAAGGCCCACAGGGCCAATCGGCGGGCGACTTCTTTCTTATTACCTGGATGGATGTCCTGCAATTCAGCGATGTCCGTGATCACGGCCATGCCCGTATGAGGTAGCTTGAGGCATGCTTGCTGGGCGATCCAAAACTGAGGCAGAATCTGTGGATCTTCGTCGCCGTATTGCCATGAGGCGATTTGAACAAAATAGAACGGCAGGTTCGGGTTCTTGAAGGCCGTCCGCCATGAATGCAACAAGGCCGCAGTTTTATCGACATAGGCAAAACCCTCAGCGTGATTCGACTCGCCTTGATACCAGATCGAGCCTTTCAAACCGAAGGGTACCAAAGGGTGAATCATGGCGTTATAAAGTGCCGTTGGTGTGCCGGGATCGGCTGAGTAGCTCGTGGGCTGTGCAGGCAGAGCGGGTGGTGCGCTGCCCGATTGCACGAGTTGACGAGCTTCGGTCAACCACTTTTCTACATTCTTGAAATGTTCGGCGTATTTGGCTGCATACTCCGGACTACCGGGCAGTTGGGCGACAGCGGATTGTCCAAAATCGCGCAGAGCCGGCACTGCGGCAAATCCGGACGGATCGGTCCAAGGCTCGATGCGCGTACCACCCCAAGCACTTTGAATAACACCGATAGGCACTCCGACATCTTGATGTAGTTTCAAACCGAAGTAATAACCGACGGCCGAGAAACTAGCTACGCTCTCCGGTGTGCAGCGAGCCCAAGAGGCGTTGACCGAGTCTTGAGGCGTCAAACTGGCGATCAGCGGAATTTGAATCAGTCGCAAGTGAGGATGATCGGCACCAGCAATGTCGTCCTTTGAATCCTGCTTCCAACCCATCTCCCATTCCATGTTCGATTGACCTGAAGCCAGCCACACATCACCGACGACAACGTCAGATAGCTTGATGGCTTTCTCGGGCGTCGACTTCAACGACGCTTTTAATTCAACGCCGGCACCATCGGCTGGTAGCGCATCCAGTTGCAGTATCCACTTGCCATCGGCACCCGCTTTAGCGGACTTCTTTTGATTCTTAAATTCAATTTCGACGGTTGCATTGGGATCACTAGTACCCCACACCGCCACCGGTCGGTCGCGCTGCAACACCATGTGATCAGAAAAGATCGAAGCAAACTTCAGCTCAGCCGCCGAGGCTACTGTCGCCAATAGCAACACAGTAGGGATGGCAATCAGTTGAACGTAGGTTCTCATTGGAGGATCTCGCGAGGGTAAGGAAGAAGTTGGGCAGGAAGCGCATTGTACACGTCACCTCTCCAAGGCTTCGCCTTGGGGAGGTCGAATCGAGGCTTTGCGAGATTCGGGAGGGGTCTTGGCAGCATAGGTGCTTAGTACCGCAGGAGTACAGCTTGACGCTGTGCCCCCTCCCGCCGACGACGGCTAAACGCCGCGTCGGCGACCTCCCCCGCTGCGCAGGGGAGGTGACACGCGTTATTGCAGGTTCTCTTTAAACTTCTCGCGGACCGCTTGGACGGCTTTGGCACCGGTGGCGCTGTTGATGACTACGTTAACGCGCAGTTCGCTGGTGTTGATCATCTCGACGTTGATGCCCGCATTACCTAAGACATCGAACATACCGATCGCCACGCTGGTGTGACTGCGCAGCCCAATACCGCTGACGGAAAGCTTGGCGATGTCTTGCGAACCTTGCACGCGGCGAAACTTGAACTGTTTGCCCAACTCGTGCATGACCTTCATGGCGTCATTGTATTGCGATCGTGGTATCGTAAAACTGATGCTCGTCTCGCCCAGGTATCCGTCGCAGCTCTGCACGATCATATCGACGAAAATTCCAGCGGCAGCGATGGCATCGAAGATGTTCGCAGCCAGGCCAGGTTGATCGGGGACACCAATCAACGTCACGCGGGCTTGATCGTCAACCAAGCTGACATCGCTCAACGACAGTTGCTCCATGTCAGCTGAATGCAGGTCAGCAACCATGCGCGCGACGTCAGTATCAGATGCTTGGCGTTTCGGAATCTCTTCCCAAGCTGCGGCATCGCTCGGTCGCTTATGCAGTTCGAAGACTTGATGTACGGCTCGCAGCGCTGCTTGCGATTGATCGCGTTCGACCAAGACTGAGATCTTGATTTCGCTGGTGGTGATCATTTGAATATTCGTGCCCGCATTGGCGATAGCGCGAAACATCTTTTGCGCTACCCCGGTTTGCTTGGCCATGCCCAAGCCGACGACTGAAACTTTGGCGACCTTGTCGTCGTGGGTATAGCCAGTAGCACCCACCGAGGCTGCAGCCTCGGCGATGGCTTCCAACGCGGCAGGCAGTTCTTCGTTGGGTACGGTGAACGAGATGTCGGCGCGATCGTCTTGGCCGATGTTCTGAACGATCATGTCGACCGTGATTTTACCGTCGGCCAAACGTTTGAAGATCTCAAAGCTGGTGCCGGGTCGATCGGGTACGCCCTGAACCGTGATGCGTGCTTCGTTGCGCGTCAGGGCTGCGCCGCACACACCAGCCGAGGCCGACTCAGGTTCGCTGACAATCATCGTGCCTCGAGCGTCGCTGAAACTACTGCGAACGCGGATCGGCACGTCGTACTTTTTGGCGAACTCAATCGAGCGATTGTGCATGACGCTGGCGCCCAGGCTAGCCAGTTCCAGCATTTCATCGTAGCTGATGCGTGACATCTGCCGCGCTTCGGGCAGCTGGCGTGGATCGGTCGTGTAAACGCCATCGACATCCGTATGAATCTCGCACGCATCAGCTTGAAGGGCTGCGGCCAGCGCGACGGCCGTCGTATCGCTACCGCCGCGACCGAGGGTGGTGATGTTATCGTCGTCATCGATCCCCTGAAAGCCAGCGGCGATAACGATGTTGCCTTCGTCCAGCCGTTTGCGAATGCGTTCAGCAGAGATGTTACGGATGCGAGCCTTCGTATAACTGCTGTCGGTGGTAATGCCCATCTGCGCGCCGGTCAAGCTGACGGCTTTGTAGCCCAAGGCATGCACGGCCATGGCCATTAGCGCTACACTCACTTGCTCGCCGGTCGAAAGCAGCATATCCATTTCGCGAGCTGGTGGCTTGTCATTGACCTGGCGAGCCAGGTCGATCAGCAAGTCGGTGTTGTGGCCCATGGCACTGACCACAACCACGACTTGATTGCCTTGTTGTTGAGCGCGAATGGCTTTGCGAGCTGCCGACAATATCTTCTCGGGGTCAGCTACGCTGGTGCCGCCAAACTTCTGCACAATCAAACTCATAATTGCGTGTCTCAGTCGCTTCGGTTGTGGGTTATCGATCGTTGGAGTTACAGAGCGGAAAAACTGGAACGTGGTTTAGAATGAACCACGAATGAAAGCGTCCATCATTTCCCAGCCGTTGGGGAAGGCGACATTCGATTGAGCTGCCGCGGCTTCGCTGTATTGTGATGCGTCACTAGCTGCAATCCCGCGTCCGCAGATGGCCATAGGAACCATGCCGTGGCTGTGCTTTTTGGTCGAGCACGGCGTAGGATGATCTGGCAAGATCAGCAAACGGTAATCGCCCATTTGTTTCAGCCGCTGATGAATGGGGCCGACAATATGTTGATCGATGGCTTCCAGCGCTTTGATCTTTTCGCTGGACCTACCTTCGTGTGAGGCTTCGTCCGTCGCTTCGATATGTACGGTAACGATATCGTACTTGTCGAGCGCCTCGATAGCCGCCTGACCTTTGCCTCGATAGTTGGTGTCCAGGTAGCCTGTGGCACCTTCCACCGCAATGTTATCCCAACCAACGAGCACTGCCAGGCCGCGCAGCAGATCCACCGCCGTGATCATGGCACCTTTCAGTCCAAATCGTTCATGAAAGCTTGTCAGCGATGGACTGCCACCTAGTCCCCACAGCCATACATTGGTGGCCGGACGCTTCCCGGCGGCAACGCGTGCATGGTTAACTGGATGAGCGGCGAACAGCGGCACACTGCGATTCATCAAATCGACTAGCAAATCTGAGCCTGGTCCACGCGGAAAGTCATCTGCGATTGGCAAGTCGGTTATGTCATGAGGTGCGCGCGTACGGGTGTCGGCGCTAAACGGAGCCGGCTCACCAGGCCGACCGCGAAAGATCAGCAAGTTGCGATAACTGACGCCCGGTACAAATTGCAAACGCTCATCGGTAACCGTCTGCTGTAAGGATTGCAGCAGCTCTGCACCTTCGGCGCTGGAGATATGGTCAGCCGTAAAGTCGACCATGATCTGGTCTTCGATGGTCACCAGATTACATCGAACGGCCCAGTCGCCTGGGCCAAGTTGAATGTTCTGGGCGGCAGCTTCGATCGGCGCGCGGCCTGTGAAGTAAACATTCGGGTCGTAACCGAGCAACGTCAAGTTGGCGACTTCGCTGCCAGCCGGAAAGTGCGCGGGCACATTATCGGTCTGAGCCACGATGCCTTCGGCCGCGACACGATCCATGTTGGGAATGTTGGCGACTTGCAAAGGCGTTTTGCCACCCAGTTCATCAAGCGGCAAGTCGGCGCAACCATCGGGAATGACTATGACGTATTTCATTGTTGAAGATTCGAATTACATTTGGCTGGAAGATTAGTTGCGTTCATCCATAACACGCATGCGTACGCTTGGTCCACTGACAACGCCCAATTGGCTGATCTTCTCGACCGCTTTGCGAGCAGCACCCTCGGGGGCTTCATGAGTCATGATGACCAGTGGAACCATCGGAGTTGTACTTTCCGCATTCGGTTCATGTTGAATGAGCGACGCAATAGACAGTTGATATTGCCCGAGTATGGAGGTTATCTGGCCCAGCACGCCAGGTTTATCGACTACGTGCAAACGCAGGTAGTAGCGACCTGGCAGATCATCGTAAGGCCGCAAGTGAACTTTGGATTCGCGGCGGCTCCACAGTTCCAATGTTCGGAATGTAATCCGCGCTCGTCCCACACACATGTCGATCATATCGGCCACTACTGCCGAAGCGGTGGGCATCGCGCCGGCACCTTGACCATGAAAGAACAAATCGCCGACGGCATCGCCGACTACTTTGATCGCGTTGTAATTCTTGCGAACTTCAGCCAGTGGTCGACCGGTACGAATGAGCGTCGGCGAAACGGAAAGGTCCAGGCCGTCATTGACCAGTCGAGCTTCCGCTAACAGCTTGATACGGTAACCGAGTTCAGCCGCGAAACGAATATCGCAGATGTCTAGCTTGTCGATGCCGAAGCGCGGAATCTCGCGCCAAGCAACGCGGGCACCAAAGGCCAGGTGAGCCAGGATGGCCAGCTTCTGAACAGCATCGCTGCCATCGACATCCATGGTCGGATCCGCTTCGGCGTAACCCAGTCGCTGCGCTTCCTTCAGGGCTTGCGAGTACTCCCAGCCCTGCTCTTCCATCTGCGTGACAATGAAATTGCTGGTACCGTTCAGAATGCCATGCAGCGAGCGAATTTGGTTGGCGGACAAACACTGCGAGATGTTGGCGATGATCGGAATGCCGCCGGCCACGGCCGCTTCGAAAGCGATAGCTCGGCCCAGTTGTCGCGCGCGATCGAACAGTTCACCACCGTGCTCAGCCAGTAGGGCCTTGTTGGCCGTGACTACATCCTTGCCGGCTTCCAGCAATCGCAGCGTGATCGTGCGGGCTGGTTCGAGCCCCCCGACCAACATAGCCACGACTTCGATTTCCTTACTCTTGAGCACATCGTCGAGCGAGTCGGTCAGAATGCCGGCCGGCAGGTCATAACCGCGCGGTTTGTCGAGGTCTTGAACCACCGCTTTTTCGAGCCAGAGCGTGCGGCCGGCGTGCCGCGCGGTGCGATCACCATGATCGATCAACAAGCGTGCCACCCCGCTGCCGACTGTCCCTAGTCCAACGATGGCTACTTTGGTCTTTTCCATAATATGGGGGCCGGCTACTCCACTGGGCGTGAGATCTCGCAAAAGGCGTTTTCAAGCCTGCGAATATACATGAATGTGGCATAGGCTTCCAGCCTGTGTCTGTAGAGCGGCTCCAGACGCTGCGTTTACATCAGCCTCCATCGTTTAACCCGTAGCCGCCAGGCGAGGTGCACCCTCTAACGACCGTGGCGTTTACCCGAGCATCTTCGTGCTCAAGACAAAACTACCCACTGCCGAGTGTACTCCTTCGATTGCCTGGCCTGCGGCCACGGGTTAAACGATTGCCGCCAGGCGAGGTGCACCCTCTAACGACCGTGGCGTTTACCCGAGCATCTTCGTGCTCAAGACAAAACTACCCACTGCCGAGTGTACTCCTTCGATTGCCTAGCCTGCGGCCACGGGTTAAACGATTGCCGCCAGGCGAGGCGCACCCTCTAACGACCATGGCGTTTACCCGAGCATCTTCGTGCTCAAGACAAAACTACCCACTGCCGAGTGTACTCCTTCGATTGCCTAACCTGCGGCCCTGCGGCCACGGGTTAAACGATTGCCGCCAGGCGAGGTGCGCCCTCTAACGACCGTGGCGTTTACCCGAGCATCTTCGTGCTCAAGACAAAACTACCCACTGCCAGATGTACTCCTGCGCTCGCCTGGCCTGCGGCCACGGGTTAAACGATTGCCGCCAGGCGAGGCGCACCCTCTAACGACCGTGGCGTTTACCCGAGCATCTTCGTGCTCAAGACAAAACTACCCACTGCCGAGTGTACTCCTTCGATTGCCTGGCCTGCGGCCACGCGTTAAACGATTGCCGCCAGGCGAGGCGCACCCTCTAACGACCGTGGCGTTTACCCGAACATCTTCGTGCTCAAGACAAAACTACCCACTGCCGAGTGTACTCCTTCGATTGCCTAGCCTGCGGCCACGGGTTAAACGATTGCCGCCAGGCGAGGCGCACCCTCTAACGACCGTGGCGTTTACCCGAGCATCTTCGTGCTCAAGACAAAACTACCCACTGCCGAGTGTACTCCTTCGATTGCCTGGCCTGCGGCCCTGCGGCCACGGGTTAAACGATTGCCGCCAGGCGAGGTGCGCCCTCTAACGACCGTGGCGTTTACCCGAGCATCTTCGTGCTCAAGACAAAACTACCCACTGCCAGATGTACTCCTGCGCTCGCCTGGCCTGCGGCCACGGGTTAAACGATTCATCCCAACTGCCCACCCATCGCACAATCGGTACAGGTTGCGCAGGCGATGGGGATACCGGGAAACAAACAGCTTACCACTACCTCAGCGGCCGCCTAAGCGCAAATTGGAGTGTACTGTTTGATGACTTTTGAGCGCTTGTCGCTTTCGGTTGGCTAATCAAACCTAACCCTGACGATGGTTTGGATGGCACACTGAATGTGATTTGCTGGCCGGATTCCCCTCAGCCCGACCTGCTCATCTTCACAAACCTGGAACTGTCCCTATTAACCTACGGACAAGCCCGGGAAGGTCTTTGCCCAAAAGACTGACTTTGAAGATGCGCAGAATGCCACGCGATAGTAGCTGGATGCAGTCATCGGTTGGTTGTGGTGGAATACGAGAGCAGAGTCGTCTTGCAACTCTTTGCGACCTGTCGCATCTAGCGACGTTCACCCGCACCGACACGTTTCTGCGTTTGGCGTTGTTGCCTGGTGATTGGCTGATCGAATCGGCGTTTGCAGAATTTGCGCTCGCACCAAAATTGATGGGGGCCGCTTCGCGATCGATAGCAACACAGGGGCAAACAGTGTTGCAGGGGCAATCGGTCGCGAAGCCCTTTCCCGTACACCGAAGCGGTCTATCAAAGCACCGCCACAGTTCAACAAAGATAGGGGCAGCTTCACGGCCGATAGTAACACAGGGGCAAACAGTGTTGCAGGGGCAATCGGTCGTGAAGCCCTCTCTTTGTATCATCTTAAATTTGAATTTCAATTTAAAAATTCAAATTTTGTTTCACGACCAATCAATTGGTCGCTCTTTGTCAAGCTGTACCACTCAGGCGCTTGGTAACAGCAACGCTTCCACCGTCTGGCGACGGTGGCTACCTCTTAACTTGCTACAGCAACTGTTGCATGCCCCCCGACAAGACGTTGTCTACTTCTGGACTGCTCCAAGCCACGCTGACTTCGTAGCCCAATTGTGGGTAAGCCTGCGTGGTGGGTATGTACCAAGGGCCGCCATCACCATAGGCGGCTGTGGCCACAAATTTGTTCTTGGCCAACTCTTGAGCACGCAATTGGTACTCGACAAAACATTCGGCAGGCAAGTGCAACATGGATACGTCGTTGATATCCAAACACGATAAAACAATCGGCAACTGTTTGGCATGCCGACGAATCCACGACACAGTGTATGCCGGTCGGCTGCGACTGACCAAACTCTGCGAGGGGTCTTCGATCTGAGCCATGATCTGTGCTTCATCCCAGCGTGGATCGATGGCCGGCAAGATCTCGCAGGTTTTCCAACTAACATTTTCGATCGCGACTGGTTTCAGCTCGCGCTCCGAAGCCACGATGCCGTCGTAGATGCGACCGGTCAGAATGGGACGCATCGCCGGTGAACCATCGTTGTATTTGCCAGCTCCGATGTTGCCCCCGCATCCATTGAAGTAAAGATGCGCGCAACCCGGTTCGTCACCTTGCCGGCGTTTGCGCGCTAACCCGCAGAAGTCGGAGCTTGCACGACCATCGCCGTAGTAGCTCATCGGATGACAAGCATAATAGTGGCAGGCGGCCAGTTTGAGATTGCCCGCATAGAAGGCCACGGTCTTTAGATATGGATCGATCAAACCCTCGGGCAGGGCGCGCAGCGCGGGATCGGCACATGAGCTACTGCGACTGGCGCGCACCTTTCCATCGTCACCCAAGATGCGCCGATTGGCGGCCACTTCCAACACTTTGGCTTGACCCGTGGCGATGTGCGTAACATTCTCTCCGCGCTGCATGGCTTGCCCCACCGCCAAACGGCCGGCGTCCAGGCAGCGGTTGAAGAAGTCGACGTTCAACATGGACGGCAACGTCTTTTGATCAGCCACAATCTTGGCAGCTTCTAGACAAGCAAACGGTGCGTTGTGTTGATGCACAACTTGCACCGCCACGCGGTCGGGCGTCGTACCTGCCGCTTCGGCAAGCGCTACGCGCCAGGCGATATGAGCTTCGTTCAATAAACCTGTCCAATCTACTGCGCAAATCACAATCGGCAGGCCAGCGCCCAGAATCACCAGGCCGATGGCTTCCAACGGGTCGTCGTATCCTTCGATCGGCTTAATCCAGTTGCCGCAACAACCATGACCAAGGGGCGGAGTCACATCAAAGCGAAACGAGGCTATATGCAGCTCGCTGACTCGATGCTCATCAACTCGAGCCGCCGACTGATAACCCAGCGCACCTCCGGGCAGCGCCAGTCCCGCCAAGGTCGCACCAGTTACGCTAACAAACTCGCGGCGTTGCATTGGAGTATCCTTCGAATATTGTCACTTCCGACCGGCACTTGTATTTCCAGAGCGGCCCTGGAGAGCCGCTCTACGTCGCTGCACTCTATAATACAACAATCCCCACCTCATCGCTCACCTTCAATTGTGTCTGATTATGATTCGACTCTTAGCAATCTTGAGTTCAGTACTCTGCGCGTCGAACCTCTGCCCTGTGTTGGCGCAGGAACGGTGGCCAGGACTGATAGCTGAAATTTCCGATGGTGAGTCTGCATGGAAACGTGTGGATCTCGAACCAGCCTGGATCTGGAGTTCTTCGCAATCGCTCGACGAACGCCTGTCCGCGTCACAACCAATTACGCTAAAGGTTACTGGCTGGATCGAAGTCAAAACGGAAGGCAAATACTCGCTGGCCACCTACTCGAGAGGCAACTGCCATGTCACTTTGGATGATCGCCAAGTGATTCAGAGTCAAACGGCTGTAGCTCAGTGGTCCCATAGCGACGAGCTCACGCTCAGTTTTGGATATCACCCGATCACGATCGAATATCGCTCGCTGGCGGACGCTGGTGAAATAAAACTCTACTGGCAAGGACCAGGCTTCCAACTGGAGCCCATTACCTCGCGCTATCTCAGCCATTTATCGGATCAACACCCAGACGATTTATTTCCTCGCGGCAGACTCTTGGCGCATGCTCTGCGATGCGCCGCCTGCCATGACTCTGATACGGGCCACGCGCCGACTCCTGCCGCTGATTTACGGGCACTCGACGGCAATCTGGAAAAGGCGTGGTTAATCGACTGGTTGATGGGCCAGGCGAAGCCCTCAACTGCGGACGATATCTTAGCCGACGACGAAGTCCCGCGACGCATGCCACACCTGGCCTTAGACTGGCAAGCAGCTGCAGATATTACTGCTGCTTTACTGACCCATTCCAAACCGCTCGAGAACCAGAAACCGCCCCAGCCACCCAAAATTGCAAAAGAACAAACCAAAAAGAATGACAAATCAAAATCCAAACAGCGTAACGGCCCCAGTGCTGAGACGGGTCGCGAGCTACTGCTAACCTCCGGCTGCCTGGCTTGTCACTCTATTGACCAGCAATCCATTGGCGCTCGCGATGAAGACGATGACTCAATTACCTTGCCACACCGTCGCCTGGAATACTTTACATATCAACTATTTGCGGGCGGAGATTTATCGCTGGTCGGTAGCAAACGCCCTGCACACTTTTTTTCGCGGTGGTTGGCACAACCAGAGCAGATCAATACTGCGCATCGCATGCCACTAGCGGACATTGATAGCGACCAACGCGACGACCTGGCAGCCTACCTGGCGACGCTTCAAGCTTCAACGCCGTATCCTGCACCCAACCAAGGCAATAGCGAACGTGGCAAACAGTTGATCGCTCAGCATCGCTGTGGTCAGTGCCACTCGCTTCCAGAGCCATTGAAGTCGCCTGTTAAGATGAGCAAATTGCTGTCGTCGGCCAGTGATGGGGCGGGAGGTTGTTTGAACGCCGCGAACGCTACTCAGTTGCTGCCGGGCTTTGGATTAACTGCCAATCAGCGACTAGCCTTGAAAACCTACTGGACGCAGCGCAAGGCTGTACGTCGTGCCGACTCGTCGCCCGCTGAACCACTGCCCTTGCCCGCCGACTTGCTGTTGGCTGAGAATAACTGTCTGGCATGCCATGCGCGCGATGCTGGTTTGGGTCTGACCAGCCGAGCCATGCAAGCGCTTAATCAGCAGCGGGAATTGGCTGCACGTCTACCGGCCATGTTACCTCCGTCGCTTTCGGGAGTGGGCGACAAGTTGCACGAGCGGGCACTCCAGTCGGCCATTAAACGTGCCGATCAACCGCTGCGGCCCTGGCTAGAAGTTCGCATGCCCAAGTATCGATTGACGGATGAAGCACTTACTTTATTAGTAAAGTATTTTGTGGATAACGATCGGATCGCAGAATTACCCGCGCATCGCAAGCAGCGGTTACCAGACGATGTGACGACCCGCGTGGCGGCTAGCCGGCTGGTTACCTCAGAAGGCTTTGGTTGCCAGAGTTGCCATAAGATTGGCGACCAACCATCGCCTACTGTGGCTTTGGGAGCCCGCGGAACCGACTTGACGATGTTGGGCAGTCGTGTGCGACAGAGCTGGTTTGATCGCTGGGTTCGCAATCCAGTCCGCATCGTGCCTCGCATGGAAATGCCGGCCATTCAAATTCCGGTTCGCGGTGTTCTGGATAACGATGTCCATAAACAAATCGATGCCGTATGGGAGATGCTCAATACACCTGGCTTCCAGCCGCCAGCGGCCGCGCCAGTCCGCATTGTGCGTGGACACAATGATCCAGGTTATTTGAACGAGCCGACCCATGTGCTGACTGATGTCGTGGAGACGAAACAAACCAAGTACTTGAGACCGCTGATTCTGGGCCTGCGCAATCGACACAACGTGCTGGTTGACTTGGAGCGAGGCGAACTGGGTCGCTGGTGGATTGGCGATACGGCAAGCGAGTTGACGCGTGGCAAGTCGTGGTATTGGGAACTGGGTGGTCAGCCGCTAGGCAATAACCTCTCAGATCTGTTCCGCGTTGGTTTGATGGCGGCCGATGATAAGCCGTGGTGGCCCAAAGCCCCGGTACAATTCGCGATGGAACTCGATGGGATTGAACACACTGACGGTAGCGTACAGTTGCGCACGCGACTCCATGTGGCGCATCAGCAGTCCCAACAAACTGTGCCGCTCAAACTGCGAATCGGTTCTTACCACTCTCCCGAGTCTGACCAGGACAAGGACATGCGTTCGGGTATCAGCCTGGACATTAACTGCCAGCCGCCGCCTGGGTTCGACTTCCTGATCAAGCTGAATCAAGACTTGCCTGGGCTTTCTTTTGATGCCGAGCGTTCTCTGGGTATCGCCATCGTCGACGATCATTCCATCGTCCGCATTCAATCAAGCTCGTCCAGCGAGTCCATAGCAGAACACGAACTGAAGATTCGCGCTGGTGACGATGGAGCTGTGAACGTGAGTATTCAATTGATCACGGGCTGGCCCGTCGATTCAGTCCCCGTCATTCCTTCGAACGTACCGGGTACATTGAGCACATTGAGCAAGCCCGATGACAAGATAGCGCCGATCGAGTTGGACGTGGTCCCCGGCTTTAGAGCCGTGCAGCTGCCGCTGCCGCGCGAAGAGATGCCGACCGCGCTCACCTGGTATCAAGGACGATTGGCCATCGGTTCTTTGAAAGGTCGCGTTTGTTTAGCGATCGACTCCGATAACGACGGCCTGCCCGATCAATGGAAAGCCATTAGTGATGATCTGCCAGCCCCCTATGGCTTGGCGGGGCATGCTAACGGTTTGGATGTCTTGGTCAAATACGGGCTGTTGCGTTTGACCGAGCGCGACCTGGCCTCCAATCAACCTTGGCCGCTGGAGACCGTGGCGGATGGTTGGGGATATACCTCCGATTACCATGACTGGGCCGTGGGTTTGGAGCGTGACAAAGCGGGCAATTACTACATGGCCTTGCCTTGTCAGCAAGATGATCGCAGTCTTAGCGCGGCTCGCCTGCGTGGCACCATTCAAAAGTTGATACCGCAATCCCCCACTAGCCAAAAACCGCGCGGGTTTCGCTTAGAGACAGTGGCCGCCGGACAACGTTTTCCCATGGGATTGGCACTGGACAAGCAAGAGCGTTTGTTCACCACCGACAATCAAGGCAATTACAATCCCTTCAACGAAGTCAATCACATACAGGCGGGCAAACGTTATGGGTTTATCAACAAACTCGAAAACCAACCAGGCTTCGCCCCACCGCTCGAATCACCCGCAATCAACTTACCGCATCCATGGACACGTAGCGTCAACGGTATATGCTTCTTGAATACGCCCGCGGAATTCGAAGCCCCGCTGTTTGGTCCTTTTGAAGGTCATCTGATTGGTTGTGAGTACAACGGGCTGTCCTTGATTCGTATGAGCCTGGAAGAATTTCATGGCGTAATGCAAGGCGGTGCGTACATGTTCTCGCGACCCGTAGAACCTGGCCAGCCAACCTTTGAGGGGCCGGTTGTATGTGCGGTATCGCCAACCGGCGCGCTTACCGTCGGAAACATTCACGACAGCGGTTGGGGCGGCGGACAGAACACCGGTTCGATCGTACAACTGACTCCAAAGGGTCAATGGCCCTTGGGCATCGCGTGCGTCAAAGCTCAAACCAGTGGTCTACGTATCGAGTTCACCGGAGCGGTCGATGCGTCCGCAGCCACGAGTACGACCAACTACTCCATTCGATCCTACCGCCGAATCTCCACGCCTGCCTACGGTGGCAACGACGCCGAGGAGCGCAACGAAAAGATTGAGCGAGTAGCGATAGATCCTACCTTAGACGCAGTTAACTTGGAATTCGGTCCGCTCCGCGCCGACTGCGTCTACGAAATCCGAGTTGGCCAGGTCGCCCTTGAGCAAAGCCTGTTTCCCAACGAAGCGCACTACACGATGAAGGTGTTGCCATAGTCGTCAGACAACGTTTGAGTCAGCCTTAATCGTTTAACCCGTAGCCGCCAGGCGAGGTGCACCCGCTAACCATCGCTGCGTTTACCTGAGCGACTCGTTTAACCCGTAGCCGCCAGGCGAGGTGCACCTGCTAACCAACGCCGCGTTTACCTGAGCGTCTGCGTGCTTAAGACAGAGATTCGCCACGGCACGTGAACGCCTTCGTTTGCCTAGCCTGCGGCTACGGGTTAAACGATTTGCCGCCAGGCGAGGTGCACCCTCTAACCAACGCTGCGTTTACCTGAGCGACTCGTTTAACCCGTAGCCGCCAGGCGAGGTGCACCTGCTAACCAACGCCGCGTTTACCTGAGCGTCTGCGTGCTTAAGACAGAGATTCGCCACGGCACGTGAACTCCTTCGTTTGCCTAGCCTGCGGCTACGGGTTAAACGATTAGCCGTCAGGCGAGGTGCACCCTCTAACCAACGCTGCGTTTACCTGAGCGTCTGCGTGCTTAAGACAGAGATTCGCCACGGCACGTGAACTCCTTCGATTGCCTAGCCTGCGGCTACGGGTTAAACGATTTGCCGCCAGGCGAGGTGCACCCTCTAACCAACGCTGCGTTTACCTGAGCGACTCGTTTAACCCGTAGCCGCCAGGCGAGGTGCACCCTCTAACCCAACGCTGCGTTTACCTGAGCGTCTGCGTGCTTAAGACAGAGATTCGCCACGGCACGTGAACTCCTTCGTTTGCCTAGCCTGCGGCTACGGGTTAAACGATTTGCCGCCAGGCGAGGTGAACCCTCTAACCAACGCTGCGTTTACCTGAGCGTCTGCGTGCTTAAGACAGAGATTCGCCACGGCACGTGAACTCCTTCGTTTGCCTAGCCTGCGGCTACGGGTTAAACGATTTGCCGCCAGGCGAGGTGCACCCTCTAACCAACGCTGCGTTTACCTGAGCGACTCGTTTAACCCGTAGCCGCCAGGCGAGGTGCACCCTCTAACCCAACGCTGCGTTTACCTGAGCGTCTGCGTGCTTAAGACAGAGATTCGCCACGGCACGTGAACTCCTTCGTTTGCCTAGCCTGCGGCTACGGGTTAAACGATTTGCCGCCAGGCGAGGTGAACCCTCTAACCAACGCTGCGTTTACCTGAGCGTCTGCGTGCTTAAGACAGAGATTCGCCACGGCACGTGAACTCCTTCGTTTGCCTAGCCTGCGGCTACGGGTTAAACGATTTGCCGCCAGGCGAGGTGCACCCTCTAACCATCGCTGCGTTTACCTGAGCGCCTGCGTGCTTAAGACAGAGATCCGCCACGGCACGTGAACTCCTTCGTTTACCTAGCCTGCGGCTACGGGTTAAACGATTTGCCGCCAGGCGAGGTGCACCCTCTAACCCAACGCTGCGTTTACCTGAGCGTCTGCGTGCTTAAGACAGAGATTCGCCACGGCACGTGAACTCCTTCGTTTGCCTAACCTGCGGCTACGGGTTAAACGATTTGCCGTCAGGCGAGGTGAACCCTCTAACCAACGCTGCGTTTACCTGAGCGTCTGCGTGCTTAAGACAGAGATTCGCCACGGCACGTGAACTCCTTCGATTGCCTAGCCTGCGGCTTTTGAAGTTGCGCCTTTTTTGCTTAAATCATACGGCTATCCTGTATTCTGTTGGAAGTGCTGCAGCCATCAATCGTTTGAGTTTGTTGATGCCTCCAGAAGTTTTTAGGCGGTCGTTGATGTACTTTAGTTCTTGGCCCATACTTTCTTGGCGGTAGGCTAAGCACAGTCCATGCAGTCGCTGCATGGCCCACCATCGTCGCCTCTCCTCGTCGAGCCTACGGTCATTCATTCTTGTGATACGCATATCTTCCAAGAACAATACCGTAGTAATCGCCAACTCAGTCCAAGTCTCCACAGCTCGGAAGTCTTTGAACGAGTACTGATCGAAACCGAGCGTAGACTTTAGTTCTTTGAAGAATAGTTCGATTTGCCAGCGGAGCGAGTACATCTCGATCACTTCAAGCACACTCAAATCAACAGCATTCGTCATCAGGATTTTGACGTCGTCGGAAGTCGCCTTCACTAGATTGGATTTCGTTGTCGAAAAAATCAGTAGCACTGAACCGACGTTCCGTACCTCTGCTTTTTCCTTGTGCGTATAGTAATCGCGATGTTTCGTTTTCGGCCCAATACGATACTTGGAAAGCCGCCGGTAAGAGGCGTACTTGCCCGTACTCGCGTGAAGCCTGGTTCGCTTGAGCGACAAACTCGTCCAATCCTTTAAACGAGACCGCAATTTGGGGCGGTTGCCCTTGGTGCCTTGATAAACTCTTTCCGAATTAGCCGGAAAGATCCATGTGTATCCTTTTTCCTCACAAGCTTCGCGTACAACCTGAGATTCATAGGCCGTATCGCCTATCACCACTACTTCCGCATCATCTGGCAATGGGAGCGTGCGGATCATTTCCGCAGCACACTCTGCCGTTGTCAGCATCGGAACTTTTCGATGCTCGCTGTATTCTTCCGTGTAGTGGGGCATTTGCCTTGGCACACGGATGCCACTGGGAGTGATCAGCACACCGCACGTGAAGCTGTGGATCGATTTAGCATCCGTCTTCACGCGCTTCCTGTTTTTACTATTCCCGTTCTTCTTGCGTTGGCGATTGCCAGCGCTACATATGTATGTGTTTTGAGATGTCTTACCAGACTGCGTCTTCTGCGTTGCATCCAC
The DNA here is from genome assembly GCF_056494185.1 of Rania fehmarnensis. Lineage (NCBI taxonomy): Bacteria > Pseudomonadati > Planctomycetota > Planctomycetia > Pirellulales > Pirellulaceae > Rania > Rania fehmarnensis. Next base: position 4,004,440 of record NZ_CM151398.1, on the reverse strand, counting down.
AATGAAAAAGAATTTGCCGCGCTTCGACTCTTTCGCGAGCAGTGCCTTGGCCAGACCTTTATTGAAATCGAATTTCCGCCAACGTGCCTGCGCCAAGAAACGAGTTACCTCCCCGCGATGAACTGCCTCGGAGCAAATACTACCAGCAGCAGCCGAGCAACTCATTCGGCCGCGATGCAGAATAAAGGCGAGCACCATTCGCATGAACATCATCAATGCGCGTTCTTTGAGATTACATTGAGCCAAATACCCCTTGAGCGACTTGGCAGATTCGGCGACGATAATCATTGCGGGTCCTCCTCCATGTTTGGTGATATTCAACAAACTTTTCATGGAATGGACCCGCTTTTTTTGCAATAGCAGTTTTTTTGCTAGCATGAAAAAGGCGCAACTTCAAAACCTGCGGCTACGGGTTAAACGAGTACTGGTCATATCAAACCCAAAATCGAAAATCGAAAATCGAAAATCGCTACACTGGGTGCGCCTCGCCTGGCGGCTACGGGTTAAACGAGTCTGCCGATCTCGCCAGAGATTGGATGTGTCCAACGTGGTTCATCCAAGTCTGGCGACTTCGGCTACGGGTTAGACGATTCTGCTGGTTCGCGTGCACCCCACCAGGAAGCCAGCAACGATCCTGAGATGTTCATCCAGGGGCCGAATATGGCTGGGGCCAAGGCGGCTAATGGGTCTTTCAGCGTGTTGATCGCCAAGGCGGTCGCCATGCCGCCATTCTGCAATCCCACTTCGATGGCGACCGTACGACAACTGCTTTCGTCTAGCTTAGCGAGCTTGGCGCCATAGTAGCCGAGCACGTACCCGGCCAAGTTGTGGATCATAGATGCGGCGACCAGCGTCACGCCAACAGTCAGAAGTTTGTCGCGTGAATCCGCGATGATGATCGCCAGAATGAAGCAGATACCTGCCATGGCGATCAACGACAGGCATCGATCCATCCATGGGCTACGCCACTTCAGCGCGATCAGCAAGCGATTGACAATCAGCCCGATGGCAATTGGGATGATGATGATCTGAAAAATGTTGATCACCCAATCGATGAATACAATCTCAACTAACGTCCCTGCCAACATGCTCATAAGGAGTGGCGTAGCAATCGGAGCAAGCAACGTCGAGCAGGCTGTCAGGGTTACCGAAAGCGCGACGTTTCCTTTGGACAAATAAGTCATCACATTGGATGCGACTCCACCCGGACACGACCCGACGAGTACGACACCAGCCGCAATCGATGGCTCAAAGGCAAACGCTTTGGCCAGTCCAAATCCCAGCAAGGGCATGATGGTGAATTGCAGAACGGTACCGACCAGCACCGCTTTGGGCATCTTAAATACTCGGGTGAAGTCCGACAGCGCCAACGTGGCTCCCATGCCGAACATGATGACTTGGATGAGCGGCACAATGAGTGTCTTGAGCTGGAAATCACCCCAAGACCTAAATGCGCTCGGAAACAGAAAGCCTGCCAGAACACAGGTCATGACCCAGGCTGTAAAGGCAACACCTTTAGCATCCGGTTTGAAAGTAATTCGCCCCGCCCACGCGATCACTAACAGCAACGCCAGGGTTTTTGCAATTGCTTCAATTTCCACAGTAGTTCCCTTTGGAGTGCGGTGCCCGAGGCTTTGGAGTGCGGTGCCCGAGGCATCGCTTTGATGTAAGCGTGGACTGCGCCGCAGCCTGCACGTACGACAATTTGCTCATGACAAGTGGTTCGTTCAGGCTGCGGTACAGTTTGGTTATCACATCAAAGCTGTGGCTAACGCCACAGCACTCCAAAGTTCAGGCTGCGGTACAGTTTGGTTATCACATCAAAGCTGTGGCTAACGCCACAGCACTCCAAAGTTCAGGCTGCGGTACAGTTTGGTTATCACATCAAAGCTGCGGCTAACGCCACAGCACTCCAAAGTTCAGGCTGCGGAACAGTTTGGTTATCACATCAAAGCTGCGGCTAACGCCACAGCACTCCAAAGTTCAGGCTGCGGTACAGTTTGGTTATCACATCAAAGCTGTGGCTAACGCCACAGCACTCCAAAGACGCCACAGCACTCCACGGAGCTTACGGCTTAGCATGGTGGCTGCTGTGGTAATTTAAGGCCAAGCGCAGTTGGCCGTAATCATACTTCGTGCCGAAGTGCGCTTTTACTTCTGCCAATTTGTTGGTCGGGTTGGCTTCGACGTACTGGGCAATCTCGTCTAGTTGAGCGGCTGAGAGCACACGATGGATATCGAGTTGATTCAGCTCGACGAAATGCGCCAAGTGTCCATGAATGGTGCCAAGACTAAGCTTGCGTTCTTGGGCAATCTGCTCGACTGTTTTGCCTGCCTCGAACATCGTCAATGACAATTGTTTGGTGTCCTGAATAGGTTCGGAAGGTGGCGATTTGGAACTGGAGATTTGGCCCGGACGAATTTGATTGGCTTTGCAATACGCGGTGATAAGCGCTTCGAGATCCTTGCCGTACAGCTCGAGCCGCTTGCGAGCAATACCATGAATCTTGCGAATTGCATGTTGGTTGGTCGGCAGGACGGTCACCAATTGCCTCAACGAATCGGTAGTCAGTACGGCGCGTGGTCCGACGCCCTGTTTCTCAGCCATCTGTTGGCGATACTCGAGCAGTTGGGCGTATAATTTGGGATGTGGGATACCATCGGGCACGGTATCGACCTGGGCCTGGCTGGGGAATTTGCGCTGGAAATCCAAATCCGCATCAAACTGTGCACGTTTGTAGGCCACGGTCGAAAATCCTTGACTACAAACTGCAAAGCTGGCTTGTTTGACAAACAGTTGTTGCTGTAACTTTTCGAACTGCGACAGAACCATTTTTCGGACTGCCTGGTTATCGGTAAGCTTGGGTATGGCCATGGCCAACTGCATTAATTCCGAGAGCTTTTCGGTAAAGTAAACCGCGGCTTTGATGATCCGTTCTCGCAGCGCGGGATGCAACTCTGGCAGCCAGTCTTCTTTAAAGTAAGCGAGTAGTTGCGGACGAAATTTTTCGGCGATCGTCGAGAGTGTCTCGCGCGCACGGTGGGCCAACTGGCTGACTTGACTAGCCGCTTCTGCGCTCAAGGAACTCTGATGCTCGTGATACGTTTTTTTCAAGCGACTTATACTTTTCTCGATCGATTCGAAACTGAACAGATCTTTGATCAGTTGCTCTTGGTATTGCCGTTTGGCTTGTGCAACCTGAGCCTGGTCGGGCGCATTGTTTTCTGCTTGAGCACTATACTGCTTGACGACCGGGTCCGTCTTGACACTGCCAAAGTCGATGCGTGATCGCAGGACGATCCCTTCAAAACTCTTGCAGCGGCTGAGAGCAACGTAAACTTGACCGTGAGCGAAGGCGGCTTGCGCATCGATAATAGCGCGCTCAAATGTCAAGCCTTGGCTCTTGTGGATCGTAATTGCCCAAGCCAATTTGAGTGGATACTGAGTAAAGGTTCCCAGCACTTGTTCTTCGATTTCGCGCGTGGTTTCATTCAAGACGTATTTGACGTTCTTCCACTCATCTGGCATTACGGATATGTCGCTGACATCTCCATCACAGCGCACGCGAATCGCCTCGTCAGTGATGCCCACGATGCGACCAATCTTGCCATTGAAGTACTGCTTCTCGGGTTGCAAATCGTTCTTGATGAACATTACTTGCGCTCCGCTCTTGAACTCTAACGTTTGTTCAGTCGGATAGAAGCTCTCCGGAAACTCACCCGCGATCTCCGCTTTATAAAAATGGGATTTCCCAGGCAAGGCTGCTAAGCTGCGCATGTTGATGTCGAGCGCAGCCGCGTTGGTGGCCGTTAACGTAATATAGGCTTCGTTAGGTGGCGGCTGGAAATTGGGCACGTAACGACTGTTGAGCGTATGCAGGGTGGGCTGATCCAGTTGATTGTCGCGAACTTTGTTCAGTAGCTCGATAAAGGTCGCATCGGACTGGCGATAGATGTGCTTGAGCTCGATCGACACGTAATCCGTTTTCTTGAGCGCCAGGCTGCCAAAGAAATAGGGAGTCTCGTAGTAGCGGCCCAGCGTTTCCCAATCCTCGTTTTTGACCACCGGCGGTAACTGATGCAAGTCGCCGATCATCAGCAGTTGCACATTGCCAAACGGCCGATCGTCGCCACGAAACTCACGCAGCGCATCATCGATTGCGTCCAACAGGTCAGCGCGAACCATGCTGATTTCATCGATAACCAGCAGTTCGAGACTGCGTATCAGATTCAACTTCTGCCGGGAGAATTTTCGATGCTCGTCGCGGCGATGTGTATCGGGCACATGCAACCCAAATGGCAACTGAAATAGCGAATGGATCGTCATGCCGCCGGCATTGATGGCAGCCACACCGGTCGGCGCTACGATGGCCATCCGCTTCCAACCATTCTCTTTGACTTGGCGCAAGAACGTGGTTTTGCCACTGCCCGCCTTGCCGGTCAAAAAGAGATTCTTGGATGTCTCGCGGACGTACTCAAAAGCGAGCTCCAATTGTGGATTGGTGTGTAGGTTCATGGTTTGCTTCTCGCCAGCGGATGTTCATACCTTGAATTGTGCATCCACCGTTTGCGTACTCTCGGCCAGGTTTCAGTCTCGGGTAAGTGCGAACAGTATAGCAATTACAATCGTCGTCATTTGCGTAGCGGAACGCGTCAAGCGTTTCGAGATTGCGAGTCCCAACGACGTAGCGGAACGCGTCAAGCGTTTCGAGATTGAGAGTGAGATTGCGCTGACCGAAAGCCTTGACGGCTTCCGCTACGTTTATGACCGAAAGCCTTGACGGCTTCCGCTACGGCTGTGATTTGACGTACAATAAGAGGTATCGACTCGGCGGACTCTCGATAAGGTGCTCAGATGTACCGATTATTACTGTTGTTGGGACTGACAAGTGGATGGGCATCGATGTTGACTAGCCTGATATATGCCCAAGGCGCCGATCCGTATGCCGTCGCCCGTGCCAGACTGGTCGATACCGTTTTGAAAGGCGGGGGCATCACCAACCCGCGCGTGCTGAGCGCGATGAGTTCCACGCTGCGCCACGAATTTGTGCCTGCAGAATTTCGCCAGCAATCGTATTTTGACAAAGCCATTCCAATCGGCGAGTCGCAGACGATCAGCAGCCCGTACATCGTAGCGGTGATGACGCAGGAGCTCGATCCACAGCCTACCGATAAAGTGCTTGAGATCGGAACCGGTTCGGGCTATCAAGCAGCGGTTCTAAGTCCGCTGGTCAAAGATGTGTATTCGATCGAGATCGTGCCCGAGCTGGGGGAGAAAGCCGCCAAGGTGCTCCGCAAGTTGAAATATGAAAATGTGCACACTAAGGTAGGCGACGGATATAAAGGCTGGGAAGAGCACGCACCCTTCGACAAGATCATCGTGACGTGTAGCCCAGAGAATGTACCTCAGCCATTGATCGATCAATTGGTCGATAACGGTTTGATCATTATTCCCATCGGCGAACGTTATCAGCAGACGCTCATGCGCATGCGCAAGCAGGGCGGTACTTTGGAAAAGGAAGCCCTACGTCCAACCTTGTTTGTACCCATGACCGGCACGGCCGAAGATCAGCGCAAAGTTCAAGCCGATCCGACCAATCCCCAACTGATTAACGGCGACTTCGAAGAGCAACCGCTCAAGTCGGGTGACGTGCCAGGCTGGTATTATCAGCGCGGGTTGGCATGGAATGCAGATAACCGCAGCCCCTCAGGCGGACACCATGTGAGCTTCAGCAATGATGACGCCGGGACACCTACCACGCTGTTACAAGGGTTTGCAATCGATGGCAGTGTCGTCCGCAGATTGCGTGTCGAAGCCTTTGTCCGCACACAGAATGTTGGCGCGGGCCAGGCCAAAGACGAATGGCCGGCGATTACGGTGCAGTTCTTTGATGACAAACGCGAACGCTTGGCGATGAGCTGGATTGGACCTTTTAAAGGTACCACCGGCTGGGTTGAGAAGAATAGAGATTTCACTGTACCTCCCAACACCAAGGAAGCCATTCTGTCGATCGGGCTCTTCGGTGCCGTCGGCCGCGTCTCCTTCGACAACATTCGCATTACCGGGCTCAAGTAGAAGTTGGAAGTTTGAAATTTGAAACTCAGTAGCCTGCGCTGTGGAGTGCGGTGCCCAAGGCACCGCTTTGATGTAAGTAAAGTCTTTAAACGCAGGCTGAGTCAATCTGAAAGTTTGGAGTCACCTAGTTTGTGCAGGCTGCGGTACTGTTGGATTAGGACATCAATGCTACGGCTAGCGCCGCAGTACTCCAAGGAGTCACCTCGTTCGTGCAGCCTGCTACCGATTCTGATGATACTGCTGTCGCACTCATTGGTTGCGCAGGATCTAGAACCCGCCTATCGCTGGCGCCAAGTTACCGAGAAAGCCGACTGGCAACCGCGCGATTCCAGTGCTGAACTGGTATTCGATCAGCGGATGTGGATCATGGGCGGCTGGTTTGATTCCTTCGCAGCTCCACCACGCGATGTGTGGTGTTCAACTGACGGCAAGAGTTGGCAACTGGTGACTGCCGAAGCGCCGTGGCGCTACAGCGACTTGCCCATGTCGCTCACTTTCAACAATCGCATGTGGATCATGGGCGGCTGGACCAACGGTCGCCTGGCCGGACATGGCGCGACCAACGAAGTCTGGTCGAGTATCGATGGCGCTAAGTGGGACCTCAATGGCCAGGCGGCCTGGAGTCCACGCATTGCCGCGGGGGTAGTTGAATTTCAAGGACGCATGTGGATTCTTGGGGGTACCGAAAATTACTACTTCGGCGACAACAGCAGCCTCAAGAATGATGTCTGGTCATCAACCGATGGCGTCAACTGGCAACTTGAAATCGAACACGCGCCGTGGCTTCCACGAGCCTATCATCAAGCGGTGGTGCTAGGGGATCGCATCTTTGTTATGGGCGGCGGAAACTACGTGCCTGAGTACCAGGCGTTTAATGACGTCTGGAGTTCGACTGATGGCCGGCACTGGGAACAGTTAACGGACCACGCCCCCTGGTCACCCCGCTTGTGGTTCGCGGCCACAGCATATCGGCAGCAGTTGTGGGTGCTGGGCGGCTGGTCGAATAACCCGGCACAAAATTGGGACGACACCTGGTACTCGCGCGATGGCAAAAGTTGGCAACAGCTATCGGCAGGCGACGGCTGGAAAGCCCGCCATGAGCATTCGGCCTATGTTTTTCAAGACAAAATCTGGATTGCCGGCGGCCATGCAGCTCCATTGAACAGCGAAGTCTGGGTTCTCGAAACGCAAAAATGAAAGTTGACAAAGTTCTTTACACATGTAGAGCTTTCAGCGCATAATAGCTTCCATTCATTCTGGCAGAGTTCATGTATGAGCGGAATTTATTATGCGTTTCAGAACATCTCAGCGCAAGCGCAAGTTGGCCATCGAGTCCATGGAACCGCGGCGACCGCTGGCGGCCTACATCAACGAGATCCACTTCGCACCACTCTTTGGTGACAACGATCAGGATCAATATGTTGAGCTACGCAGTCAGCCCAACGCCACGTTGGGCGCAGATACCTACCTGGTCGTGGTTCAGAGTTCCGATGGCGTCAAGGAACTAGGCGACATCCGCGCTATCTTTAACCTGAGCAATCAGTCGGTAGGTTCCAACGGCATGTTGGTTCTACTGCAATCAGCCGCTGGCTACGCAGTCAATCCACAAGCTCGAGTTCTACGAGGCACCGATGGCTTTCTGGGTATGCCAGGGGACGTCTACCAGTCCGACAGTAGCGCCAAATCGTTCGGCACAGGCTCGACAAGTTTTCTGTTGATTCAGTCCACAGTGGCTCCATCGCTGCTGAATGATATTGATGGTAACGACGATGGACAACCCGATGGTGCTTACCTGAACTGGGCGATCCTCGATAGCGTCGCGGTCTTTCCGTGGGGCGAGAGTGTTTGGCCGCAGAAGTCGTATGCACAGATTACGTTTCGTGAAGACAATGTGGGTACGGTAATGGCGGGTACGACTTCAGTGGTGACCGACCAATTGGCGTATGTGGCCCGCATCAATCATTCGACAGGTTACAACGCCGATGACTGGGTAGCCGGCAATACAGTTGAAATGGGTCAGAGCAGCAATCCTAGCTGGCAATTCCAACTGCAACACGGAGTCTTTGGCACGCCGCGTCCATATGCTTATGGCGGCAGAATCTTGGATAACTTGGGTTCGGAGAACTGGGTCGGTAGTATCAGCGGCACCGTATTCGAAGACGGCAATGACGATGGTGTACCACAGGCGGGCGAAGCTGGCGTGGCAGGAGCGACGATTCGAGCTATTGCCAACGGCGATACGATGGCAGGCTACGATGTCGATCGCATTTTGCCCAATACATTCTTGCTGAATGCCGACGTCAGCAATGCGTCGCCCTATGTCACCATCATTTCGGCAGGCAGCGATAATGTTCCGCAAGGTTTCAAGATTCGCGTGGTGCAGCGGCCCTTTGCCCCAACCGGCGAATACATATTTTCGCACGAAGGTGTGGGGTTCTTCAACGAAGACCGGCGTATGCGCATGGACTTTTATGAACCCGCCAAGGCCATCGCCATCACCGTCATTGGTAACAGCAACTCCCAACCAACTTATGGCAGGCTGGAGATTTTTAATAAAGCCAATCAATCGCTGGGCTTTGTGCGCACGCGGGCATTGGGTGCCGACCAGGCCGAGCGACTCACGATCAGTTCACTGAACGACGATATCGCCTGGGCCTTGGCCTATCCCGAAAACAGCTATCAAGACTCCTCGCCCTTCGGCCGTCTGGACGACTTGGAAGTGATTATTCCCGAAAAGAAAGCCACCACGGATGCCAACGGTCGCTTTACCCTGCCCACAATTCCTAACGATACTTTCTCCGTGCGACTGGAAAAACCTGCGACCTACGATCAAGTCTTTCCTGCCAATTCTGCTGGTCACAACGTAACGATCGCAGGGAACGAACACGTCGATGACATTAATTTTGGGCTACTCGGAAATCGTCCACCACTACTGGCCGACCAGGTCTATTCAGCCAACGAACTACTATCGGCTGGTTCCGTCATAGCCACGTTGCCCGTGACGCTCGGCTATCCGAGCCAACAGCTCAAGTACACGATTACGTCGGGCGATCCCAATGGACTCTTTGCCATCGACTCTTCGGGTCAATTGAAGCTGACCAAAGCTGAATTGAATTTTGAAGCTCTGACCAGTTACACGCTGGCTGTCAAGCTGGAGGACGTGAACAATGCAAACCTGAACGATATGGCACTGGTGGATCTGGCCATTGAAGACGGCAATGAACCACCCAGCATTGCGACTCAGAGCCAGACACTACCGGAAAATAGTCCCGCGGGTACCGTCGTAGCCACCATGACCGCTACCGATCCCGATGCAGGCGCTGCCGGCCAGTTTACGTGGAGCATCGTCGGTGGAAACCCGGATAACGCGTTTGAGATCAATCCTGCCACCGGCCGCGTTAGTGTTCGCGATGCCGCACCTCTCAACTTCGAGCAACTCACGCTGATCAATCTGTTGGTTCGCGCCACCGATGGTGGAACGCCACCGCAGTTGGCTCAAGCAACTCTGACCATCAACTTGAGCAACGTCAACGAAGCGCCTCAACTTCTGAACCGCTCGCTGTCCATCAAGGAGAATAGCGCCAGCGGTACATCAGCCGGCACACTTACCGCGCTGGATCCAGATCAAGGCCAACTGTTGACCTGGCAGATTCAGGGTGGTGATGGACAAGCTTTGTTTCAAATCAATGCCAACACGGGCGAAGTAACTCTGGCGGCCGGGGCGCAGTTAAACTTCGAGTCCAAGAGCCAATATCTGTTGGAAGTTAGCGTAGCCGATTCGCACGGCTCGCCACTAACGAGTTCTGGAACTGCTACGATTTCGGTAACGAATGAAAACGACAGTCCCATACTGGGAGGCAGCAGTTTTGAACTGAACGAAAACGTAGCGAGCGGAACCGTCGTGGGCAGCGTCAGCGCCACCGATGAAGATACCGCGCAGTCGGTGGTTTACAGTTTGTCAGGGACCGACGCAGCCGACTTTGTGATCGATGCGGACAGTGGTCAGATTCGTACCGCAGCCAGCAGTCTGCTCAACTACGAAGCGAAATCGAGTTATGTGCTAACTGTCACCGCGACTGACAATGGAGTTCCACCAGAATCTACATCGGCCCTCGTTACGATTGCACTGCGCGATGTGAACGAAGCTCCTAAGATAACGACGACGACCCTAAGTATCGCCGAGAACAGCCTGGCCGGCAGCGCGGTAGGTCAGTTAGCTGCCAGTGACGAAGACGCGGATGATACGCTGCAATGGAGCCTGGTATCGCAGTCGCTCGCTTGGGTAACGCTCAATCCATCCACTGGGAATTTAACCGTCAATGAAGGCGCTGTCATCGACTTCGAAGGTGCCAAGACGAGTTTGGTGGTCGTGAAGGCAACCGACGCAGCTGGACTGGAAGCGACATCCACGATCACCATCTCGGCCACGGATCGCAATGAACCACCAAGTGTTCATGCTTCATTACCAACTCAAGAGGCGATGGTCGACACGCCGTTCAGCTTTGCTATTCCAGCGAGCACGTTCTCTGATCCTGATGCGGGTGACCAGCTGAATATCTTCGTCACGTTGGAATCTGGCTTCCCGCTGCCTGCCTGGTTAACCTTCAATCGCGATACGATAACGCTGAGCGGTACGGCAGGAGCTGCACAGGTTGGTTCGTTGCAGTTAAGTGTAACGGCGATCGATTCGGGTGGTGCGTCCGCCACCACTGGCTTAACCATCAACGTCGTCACCGCGACGCCTTGGCATAACTCAGCCATGGCATTGGATGTTACAGGCGATTCAACAATCAGTGCGCGCGATGCGTTACTGATCATCAACTACATCAACACCCAAGGCCCAGGTTCCGTGCCGTCAGACGCACCACCGTCAGACGGCTTCTTGGACACCACGGGCGACAACTCAGTCACTGCTCGCGATGTGCTGCTAGTCATCAACCAGCTTAATCTACAAGCTGCCGGGGAAGGGGAAAGCGCCATCGAGTTTGTAGCCATCGAGCAGGAGCGGCTTGCCTGGCAGTGGTGGAGCTTCGATTCGAATTCGATGGTCAATAAACGCGTGCGCTAGCACTCAAGTCGTCACCTCTCCAAGGCTTCGCCTTGGGGAGGTCGAATCGAGCCATAGCGAGATTCGGGAGGGGTCTGGGCAGTGGAGGTTGGTTAGTACCGCACGAGTCTTGCCCAGCGCAGTGCCCCCTCCCGCAGACGAAGGCTGAACGCCTCGTCTGCGACCTAGTATATAGCGGCCAACTAAGATGTTCATGTTCGACGTCGTTGCAACGGTGTCGGACTCAGCTACCCAGACAGTTTATCGACCCCGAACGAATGTACACATTTGTAGCTCGTGGGGGAGCGAAGTCGGGCAGCTGATTGTTTTCTATCCGAACGGTCGCTGAGTGCTCTTCGCCAAGTGCGAGGAAGCCTGAATTTACTAGGTAGGAGTTTACAATGACAACATATGATCGCGTGATCGGCATTGATGTAGCTTCCAAGAAGCTAGACATTTCCGATTCCCAGGGCAAGCTGCCTTCAACGATTAGCAACACGGTCTCGTCCATTGGCAAGTTGATCGAGCGCATCCAAGAGCCTGAAAAGACACTTGTGGTTTGCGAGAGCAGCGGTGGTTATGAGAATATCATGGTTGACCTGCTACACGAGGCGAAGGTCAACGTGGCGGTGGTCAACCCGCGCAAGACTCACTACTACGCCAAGGCACACGGGTATCTAGAAAAGACGGATACCATTGATGCCAAAGTAATTCGGCATTTTGGTGAGCAGGTCAAAGTCCATTTGACCAAGCCGCTTACCGAGCGAGAGAAGAAGCTTCGGTTGCTTACGCGTCGTCGAGTACAGGTCATGACGATGATCAACCAAGAGAAGAATCGCTTGCGTTTTGAGGATGAGACGGTCAAGCAATTCGTTGAAGAGAGCTTGAAAATGCTGAAAAACCAGCTAAAAGCTCTGAACGAGCAGCTCAAGGAGCAAGCCAAGGAGATGAGCAAAGAGACACCTAACGTAAGGATCATCTCCAGCGCGCCAGGCGTGGGTCTCATCACGACAGTCACTCTGTGTGCTGAACTTCCTGAACTTGGAAAAATCTCTCGTACGGAAATTTCCAAGCTTGTTGGTGTAGCTCCGATGGCCAACCAAACCGGTCAGAGCGATGGCAAGAGACGCATTCGCGGAGGTCGATCAACGGTGCGTCGTACACTATACATGGCGGCCTTAGTGGCAACCAAAAAGAATCCAGTGGTCGAGAAATTCTATTCGAGGTTATTAAGCCGAGGAAAACCGAAGAAGCTGGCGTTGATCGCGAGCATGCGAAAGCTGCTCCTGATCCTTCACGAGATGGTACGTACGCAAACGATGTGGGACCCCGAGAAGAAGGCACGTGACCAAGCTGTCGCCAGCCTGGCCACGGGCGCTACGTGCTCGGCGGGTCATTGACTCACCGGCGACTAAGTTATCCCTTACAAAGTTGCGTCCCCGCAGAGCTTTGCTATGTTTCACTTAGCACAGTTCATAGTAATGCTGCGCCTGTAGGAAATCAAACATTGAGTTACCGGCGCCATGCCTTGAAAAATCCCGGGGGTTTGGGGGCTGGCCCCCAAGATGCCCAAGCGAAGGGAAGAAATTTAAGATTCTTCCTTGACTACCAACTAGACGGTCGCTCCCCCGCTGCGCGGTGGAGGTGACCCGTCACCTCTCCAAGGCTTCGCCTTGGGGAGGTCGAATCGAGCCGAAGCGAGATTCGGGAGGGGTCTGGGCAGTGGAGATGATTGGCACCGCACGAGTCTTGCCCAGCGCGGTGCCCCCTCCCGCAGACGAAGGCTGAACGCCTCGTCTGCGACCTCCCCCGCTGCGCGGGAGAGGTGACTTTTTGTTACGATACGTCCGCAAATCCTGAATTGGACGTGTCCACGTGCTTAGAGGTTAACACCCGATCTATTTCAATTGCCGAGTGACCGAACATGACAGTTGATCCACAACGCGTTCAAGAACTGTTCTTGAGATTAGTGAACCTTTCGCAGTCAGAGCGCGAGCAAATCCTGCGCGATGAATGTGCCCAGGACGAAGTTCTCCGGCGGCGAGTGGAAGCGATCTTGTTGGCTAACGATAGCCCAGAGAGTGTTCTTGATGTGTCACGGATCGAAATTCCTTTGCCACAGAAATCGAAGCCGGAACTTGGTGAAACGCTCGATTCTGAGGGGTCCGCGGGAAACGCTGCCACGAGTGACTTTCAGCCGATGATCCACTCTGGAGTGACCATCAACAATCGTTTTGCGCTGCAGAAAAAAATAGGCGAAGGTGGCATGGGGGAAGTTTGGGTCGCCAAGCAGTCTTCGCCCGTGAAGCGAACTGTGGCGATTAAACTGATAAAGCCTGGGATGGATTCTCGAGCGGTCATCACGCGTTTCGAACAGGAACGCCAGGCACTTGCCATGATGGATCACCCGAACATTGCCAAAGTACTGGATGCTGGCATAACGCACAGCGGGCAACCTTTTTTCGTGATGGAGCTGATCAATGGCTTGCCACTGACAGAATATTGCGACCAAGCCAAACTTCCCCCACGCGAACGGCTGGCTTTGTTCGTCACGATATGCAACGCGGTTCAGCACGCTCACCAAAAAGGCATTGTGCATCGCGACTTGAAGCCAGCGAACATTCTGGTGACGATGGTCGACGGTCAACCAGTCCCAAAAGTCATCGACTTCGGGGTCGCCAAAGCCACAGGTGGCAAACTAACCGATGCCACGCTATCGACTGAATTTGGTGCCGTCGTTGGAACGCTCGAATATATGTCACCTGAACAAGCTGGCTATTCGGGAGTCGACATTGACACGCGATCGGACATCTACTCGCTGGGCGTCATTCTCTACGAGTTGTTAACGGGTTTGCGGCCCATTGACTCGACGCGATTGAAGCGCGCCGCTATTGGTGAGATGATCCGCATCATTCAAGAAGAATTACCATCTAAACCTTCGACGCGATTGTCTACAAGTGATGCGCTACCATCGCTGGCTGCTATGCGGCAAACCGAACCCCGTAAACTGATGGCCATCTTGCGCGGCGAACTCGATTGGATCGTACTGAAGTGCCTTGAAAAGAGTCGTGATCGTCGTTACGAAACAGCCAATGGATTGGCCCGCGATATTGAACGTTTTTTGCAAGACGAACCGGTGGAAGCCCGTCCGCCAAGTACAACCTATCGACTGGGGAAGTTCTTGCGCCGAAACACTGCCCTGGTGACCGCCGTCGCAGCGGTCATACTGGCGCTGACAATCGGAGTTGTTGGAACGACATTAGCGCTACTTCGCGCCCAAAGAGCAGAGACGCTGGCCAACGAGAATGCCACGGAAGCGAACGAGGCTCGCGCAGCGACGGAAGATGTCAATCGCGCTCTGCAAGAATCGATCACACGCGAAGCTGCCCGCTTCGAACTGGCCCGCAAGGCAATCGGCGTTTTTCATGGAGACGTCAGTCAGGACTTGCTATTAAAGGAGAGCAAGTTTCAAGGATTGAGAACGCGTCTATTGGAGAGTGCCGCTGATTTTTACGACGAGCTTGAAACACTGCTCAAGTCACAATCGGACCGCAAATCGCAAACCGCTCTCAGTCAAGCCTACTTTGACTTGGGTGAACTAACCACCAAGATCGGCGATCAATCGCGCGCGTTGGAGGTCCATCAGAAAGGCCTAATGGTCGCGCGGCAAATCGCGGCCGATGATTCCCGCGCGCCGGAACTACAACGCGATGTGATGCGACGATTGTACTTCATTGGTCAATTGCATTCTGCGTTAGGCAATCTCTCCGATGCCGAGGCTGCATATCGGGAAGGGATCAAAATTGGCGAGTCGCTACAGGCCGCGTCAGCGCAAGTGGACGATCTTGCTTTTGGACTCGGCTCATTGATGATCAATATGGGTAACTTGGCAAGTAACTCAGGCAAAGTCGACGAAGCCCTCGACTGGTATCAACGTGCAAAAGGAACACTGTTGGCGGCAGCCGACACACCTAATTCGGTTCTGGCGCAAAGCGCGCTGGCGATGGTGCAAAATAACATCGGCGGCATTTTGGCCAATCAGGGCAAACCCGAAGCAGCGTTGGAGATGTATGAGAACACGCTGGAAATCCAAAAGAAGCTTGTTGAACAAGAGCCGGGCAATACGAAACTGAAGCAAGATCTGGCAATGAGTTACCAAAACATTGTCTACATCCACACCAAGACTGGTTCGGCCGAAGCTCAAAAGAAAACTGCCGCCGTCGCCTTGGCCATTCGCCGCTCGCTGGTGGAAGAGAATCCCGCTATTACCGAATTCAAAACACAATTGGTGAGTTGTTACGACGATTTTGGCTATGCCAATCTGTCTAAAGGAGCTTTGGCTGAAGCATTCGAATCGTATTCCAACGCCCTTTCCATTCAGGAGGGCATCGTCGCGGAGAATCCTGAAGTGGTCCAGTACCGCGCTAAACTGGCAGTGATACATAATAATCTCGGTGCAACGTTGCGAAACGACATGCCAGCAGCCTTGGTCGAGTTCAAGAAGGCGGTCGAGGTTCAAGAGGAAATCGTTAGACGCTATCCCACTCTCGTTAAGTACCGCAGCGAACTGGCACAGAGTTATCAGAATGTGGGGATCGCGTCGCGATTCGCGGGAGACAACGATGCGGCGTTAGTCCAATATCGCAAAGCGATTGACATCTTGGAGCAATTGCGAATCGAGGATCCCAAGCGTACCGATTACGGCTTGGCAGTCACCAAGAATTTGCAGAATATCGCCATCGTCATGAATGCCAAAAAGGAATACGACGCGGCCGCCCGAGATCTGGAGAAGGCCATCAAGATTCAAGAAGAGCTAGTCGCTGCATCTCCCGGCGATGGCAACTTCAGGCGAGAACTTGGTCGGAGTCTGACGACGCTCGCTAACAACTACTTTGACGCTGGAAAGTTTGATGCGGCGCAACCTCACTTCCAGCGAGCTCGAGATGTACACCAACAACTCGTGAAGGACTTTCCCGACATTTACGATTACCAGAACGGCCTGGCCTTTTGCCTATCAGGGTTGGGACGCACGGAGCATCGCTTGGGAAGGATTGTCGAAGCGGTTAGTTCGTTGAAAGGAGCCGCAGACACGCGTCGGGCAATGTCGTCTCTTTCCCTCAATGCAAAATATGACATGGCCTCCAATTTGGCACTCTTGGTTTCATTGGCTACCGATGAGGCTTCCTCAATACCTGCCCCAGAAGCGCAGCAGTTTGTGGCCGAGTCTCTCAATTACCTCAAACAGGCGATTGCCGCCGGCAAGAATGTCGCGAGCGACGTCCAAACGGATACCAATTTCGACGCGTTACGAAACAACGAAGACTTCAAGCGATTGCTACTTCCTGGGAACTAAGGAACGCTTACGTCCCAGAGACCGCGTAGAAAACCACATGCGTGCGCGGTATTATAGAACTGTGAGAAGTGGTCGGTTTTTGGGTTTAGGCACCTCCATGACTTCGATCGATTCAAAGACGAATACGCCATCTCCTTCGACGGTTACACCCGCATCAATGGCGAGAACACGTCATCTCTTTACAGTTGAGCAGTACCACGAGATGATCGAGCATGGAATCTTCAGGGAAGACGAGCCGATCGAACTCATTCGAGGGGAGATTATTAGGAAATTGCCCATCGGAAATCCCCACGCCGCTGCCGTAAATCGCTTGAATCGCCTTCTCTCGAAACGCATTCAAGACGATGCAATTCTCAGCATCCAAAACCCGATTTGGCTTGGTAACAGCGAGCCCGAACCGGATGTTGCCATCTTGAGTTATCATCAAGATCTCTACGCGTCGCGGCGCCCCGTCGCAGCAGATGTACTGCTATTGATTGAAGTGGCGGATTCGTCTCTGGCCTTTGATCGCCAAATCACAGGATCTGTGTACGCCGAGGCGGGAATTTTCGAATATTGGATCGTGAATTTGAATCAGGCCACCATCGAGGTTTATCTTGACCCACAATCCGATGGCCGCTTTGCAACCGTCATGACCGCGCGTTCCGGAGACACATTGACGCCACAGAAAGTCGCTGGGCTGGCCATCGAAGTCAGCTCGATCCTGGGTTGATTCGGCAAGGGTCAGTTTGCCTTAGGGTACCTTTGAGGGAAACGCTACTGTGAAAGGATTGGTCTTCGGGAATGAACCTCAGTTGGGGACTCGCAAACTTCGATTTCGTTGGTCTATGCACGCGAAAAGCCGAATATCAAACGCTGCGTTGTGAGCACTGGCAATGCTGCGCATAGCCAGTGCCACCCAGAACCTTAGGAGAGATGACTACGTTTCGTCTTTTCACCGCTAGGCGAAACTTCTACATTGGCGCAGCTTCAGTTCGTTGAACGCTTGTTGAGAATTAAACGCCATGACGCGTGTGTGGGCAATAGTGATCATGATTGTCTTGCTGCTGGATGTTTGTCCCAGCAGCTGGCCGCTGGTGAGTTACGTAAAGAGGCCTCTATCGGCAGTGCTCAACCGCGTAGGGCTGACACAAGGGGAATGGGCCATGTTTGCGCCCAATCCTGTGATCAATAACGGCTGGATCACGGCCGAGATGACGACCAAAAGTGGCGAAAAACTTCAGTGGGAGTCGCCGATCTGGTCGCGTGCAAGTGGAATTGAAAAGTTCGTTAAGTTCCGGACGGTCAACTACTTCAACCGCATAACCAAGCCTACCAACTTTTTTGCCGTCGGCGATTTGATCGAGTATTTGGCGCGCAATTCACAGGAACCGGTCGAGCATGTGCAACTTTTTCGCAATCGGATGGATCTGATTGTGCCCGAAGATGGAACCTTGACGCCTCGCGATGAAGCCGAGTGGCGACTGACATCGGCTCCTTGGCTGGATCGGCAACAGACGAAATGAGTGGATGGGCAGTCAGACTCGGCAAACCATTTGATCACTGGCTGTTCGTGGAGAATAATCCTCGAATCGTGCCGCTGCTGCGCATCATGTTGGCAGCTATGCTGTTGATCTGCGTGGCTGGATTCTGGTTGCATGCGGGACGTTGGTTCACCGATGAAGGAATTCTGACCGCGCAGACGGCGCAAAAGTTAGGCGGTCACGGCAACTGGTCGCTTCTGTATCTGCTGCCTGCGACGACTTGGGTGGTGCACTCTTGTTTGGCGACCATGTGTTTGCAGTGCATGTTACTGCTGGTTGGCGTATGGTCGCGTTTCAACATGGCCTGCATCTTTGTGTGGTTGGTATCGTTTCAGAATCGCAATCCATTGATTCTGGATGGCGAAGACACGCTATTCCGCCTGTTTGCCTTCATGATGATTTGGCTGCCACTGGATTGCGGTTGGTCGCTGACTCGCTGGTGGGCCTCGCGCATGGGCCACACGGTATCGCAGCCAAGCTCACGCGATGCTTGGGCGCTGAGCTTGATGCAATTCCAGATGACGCTGATTTATTTGTCAGCTACGTGGAATAAACTACACGGCGACACCTGGCGTGATGGCACAGCCATGTACTACGTTTCTTACATGACTGATCTTTTTGGACGCATCCCCGTTTCGCGATACTGGTTCGATCATTTGTGGTTTGTGCAACTGACGACCTGGAGTGCGTTGGGTTTCGAAGCCGTCTTGCCCATCGCGCTGTGGATTCCCAGACTGCGAGTCTGGGCGGTTATTGTCGGCGTGCTCTTCCACCTCGGGATCGAAGTCACGATGCACCTGTATTTGTTCCAATGGGTCATGATCTTTGGGCTATTGAGCTTTCTAGGTCGCCAACGCGTGCCCCATGTGGCATAGGCTTCCAGCCTGTGTGTGGCATAGGCTTCCAGCCTGTGTGGCATAGGCTTCCAGCCTGTGTGGTATAGGCTTCCAGCCTCTTCAAACAAGCCTTGCCGAGGAAGAAGCCGTTTACACAGGCTAGAAGCCTATGCCACAGAGAGTTACACAGGCTGGAAGCCTATGCCACAGCCTGCATTTTAATTGACAGGCGTTTGCCGGCGGGTAGAATCCAGATTGCCCTCCGTTGTGGGGGCAGAAATCCCTCACCCGTTCTTTAAAAGGTTCGTCTTACGATGCGCACCCCGAGCCTGCATTTCTCGGCTGCCCAACGCTCTGCGGTTTCCATAGTCATCGCTCTCATATCACTTTTCACGACACGAACGATCTATGCTCAAGGTTCCTTGGCTGACACGATCGAGCGCTGTGAGCGCAGCGTAGTGCGCATCGAAGTGAAATCGAAAGATGGTGGAGGCCAAGGTAGTGGTTTCGTGATCGCCAAGAATACGATCGCTACCAACGTGCATGTATTGATGGGCGGCCAAGAAGCTACGGCTATTTTCCCTGATGGCAAGCAGGTCAAGATATCTGGAACAGTGCGCATTGATAGTTCGCGTGACATCGCGCTAGCTCGGTTGGACGGTAACGCTGCCGATGACGTTCCGATTCTGCCACTATCATCAACGACCGCCCGCAAAGGCGAATCCGTAGTAGCCCTGGGTTCACCGCTAGGACTGTCTTTTACCGCCACCAGCGGCGTGGTGAGCGCTATTCGCGATGGAGCTGAGATCACTCGCGAACTGCACAGTGAGTCGGTTCAGGGGGAAGAGCATCGTGGTTCCTGGGTTCAATTGGATGCCGCACTCTCACCAGGCAATAGTGGTGGCCCGGTGATCAATAGTTTCGGACATGTGGTGGCGATGAGCACGCTGGCTTCGCAAGGTGCGCAGAATTTGAACTTTGGCATCTCGTCGCAAGATATCGCACAAGTACTATCGACGGTCAGCGCCAACGCGCCGGTAACGCCCCTGGTAACCGGGGTAGGCACGATTGAACATAAAGAAGGTCCGCGGCGACGCGGTGGAAGCGGTGGAAAAGAGAGCATCGTCGACACGCCCACGATTCCCAAGTCGGCCATTGAGCAATATGCCTCTACCGGTAAGAGCGATTTCAAGTCTCTTAAGCGAGACTTGGTCAGCGAAGTTGCTCGTCTGCGCAAAACCGTCAAGGAAATGAGTAATGGGCAAACCTCCATCCCGCAGCAGTTGCAGTCGCGGGCTAACTCGCGCGTCGGGGAATCGACTCCCGACATCGTGCGCGCCCAGGGCCCGCGCGGCACGACCTGGTACTTCCGCAGCAAGGCGATCAAGGACAGCATCGTTGGTACCATTCAGGCGCAAATACGCGATCTGAACAAGATCAGTCAAAGCACCGCTGATGAGAAAGACAAAAATGCGCTGCTGCAGCTGCTAACCATGTATGGTCCGCCGCTAGATACGCGTCGCGTGGGTTCGGTGGGCTTTGTGTCGGAAGCTACGGTCTTGCATGCCTTCAACGATCGTGACACCATTGTATTGATCGACGACGTGCCCTACATCTTGGTGATGAATTCCACCTCCGGGCTCTATCCTGGTTCGGAAATCATTCCTACGCCTGTTTATGTATGCGGTACCCAAACTATACAAATTCCCAGTGGGCCGTCGGCTTCGCTGACGATCCTCAAGCAGGTTGCGCCCGAGGAACTGAGCGACGTCGTCATGGGCAAAACAGTTTCGGCCAGCGAAAAAGAATCGATTGCTTCAGCTGCGCCGGGAACAGGCGTCACCGTACCTTCGACCGATGCCGGGGCCAGTGGATATCGCATGTGGTACGATCGCTCAGGCAGTTTCTCCATCGAAGCAATCTTGTTGGAGGCCACTGACAAAGAAGTGGTGTTGCGTAAGAAGGACGGCAAAGTAGTCCGCGTGCCGCGTTCGCGATTGAGCGAAGCCGACCAACGCTACTTGCGGCAGTAGGCTTTACGTGCTTGAGCCGACTGCTGACAGCGTTGCTCGACGTGCGCGCCTGAAAGTCTATGGCAATGTAGTGTTGCCTGCGTTTCTGATTTCGATCGTGGCCTATCTCGATCGCAACAATCTCAGCTATGCCACGCTGACCATGCGCGAAGACTTGAACTTTTCGCAAACCGTGTATGGATTGGGTGCGGGCATCTTCTTCGCGGGCTATTTTCTGTTCGAGATTCCAGGAGCGTTGATCGCCGAACGCACCAGCCCGCGCATCTGGCTGGCACGCATCATGATCTCTTGGGGAGTTCTTACTGCGCTGATGGCCTGGGTCACCAACGCCACCGAGTTTTACGTGTTAAGGTTTTTGATCGGTGCGGCCGAAGCCAGTTTGTATCCAGTGCTGTATGCCAGTGTGATACCGCGGTGGTTCGCAGCCGGCGATCGCGCACGAGCCATAGCGATCATGCTATCGTCGCTGCAAGTTTCGGCCATCATCGGCGCGCCGTTGGCCGCCTGGCTGATCGATAGCCCTTTCTTTGGAATGAAGGGCTGGCAATTTCTGTTCATCATCGAAGCCCTGCCGGCCGTCGCTCTCGGGGCAGTGGTCATCTACTGGCTAGCCGATAGTCCCGCAACAGCCTGGTGGCTAACAACTCCCGAACGAGAACACCTCCAAAAGGTTGTGGGGGATTCTTTGAACAAGTCAACCCATGAAACATCTTTCGCGCGAGCGCTGTCCAATCCGCAGGTATTGAAACTGAGCTTGATCTACTTTTTGTGGATGACAGGGTACTGGGGGTTCAACTTTTACACACCCAGCATTCTGAAGGGGCTTGGGTACAGCAATCAACAAGTCGGCTGGCTGTTTGCGGCGGCGATGACCGCATCGCTGGTGGTAATGTTATGGGTCGGTCACAATTCATCGCGGACGGGTGAAAAACGTTGGCACGGCGCCAGTGGAATGTTCCTGGCTGCGATAGGCCTGGTCGGTGGTACTTCGACCAGTGAGGCTCACATTGCCTTTGGCTTTTTGACGCTTGCCGCGATCGGTGTGTATGCTGCTTTGGGCGTCTGGTGGTCATATCCCACTACTTTTCTCAGCGGAAGTGCGGCCGCTGGCGCTGTCGGCATGATCAACTCCTTGGGTAGTCTGGGTGGTTTTGTAGGACCATTCATGACAGGCTGGCTAAAAGACACTAGCGGCGTATACGCAGGAGCTGGACTGCTCCTGGCTAGTATGCTGGTCGCCTCAGGCGTACTGATTCTCTCGCTGCATCGAAGTTCGGCAATTGAGCGCAGTGCATGATCAAATGCGCACAACTATCATGTACAATCTGCCGCAGCCGTAGTACGACTTCTCTGCGATCCCCTCTGCGTTGCCCCACCGTCCAGGCAAAGTTTGCAATGCCTCACCTACACCTCAAGGACTGCCATGAGTACACAAACCCAACTGGTACTGCTGTTCATGTTTGCCTCGACATCGATTGCTTATGGTCAGTCGGCCTTGCCACGCAGCACGCCTGAAGCGCAAGGCGTCAGCACTCCCAAGATTATCGAGTTCATCGAGACCGCGAACCAACAGGTCAAATCGATGCACAGTTTCATGTTGCTGCGCAATGGTCAAGTAGTGGCCGAAGCCTGGTGGTCGCCTGAGGCCGCCGACAAGCCTCACGTGTTGTGGTCGTTGAGCAAGAGTTTCACGTCGACGGCGGTAGGCTTGGCTGTGGCAGACGGCAAGCTATCGATTGACGATCCAGTGTTGAAGTACTTTCCAGACGAAACACCCGCTGAGCCTTCGGCCAATTTGAAAGCCATACGCGTGCGCGATCTATTGACCATGTCGACGGGCCATCAGGACGAAGTTGCCTTGCGCGATAAGAAAGAATGGGCACGCGAGTTCTTGGCGCATCCTGTTCCACACAAACCCGGCACACATTTCAAGTACAACACCCCAGCCACTTATATGCAGTCGGCCATCGTCCAGCGCGTGACGGGTGAGAAAGTTGTCGACTATTTGCAAACGCGTTTATTTGATCCACTGGGTATTGCCGCACCACGTTGGGATGAAAGTCCCGAAGGTGTATCGCTGGGTGGATATGGGCTGTTTCTGCGCACCGAAGACATCGCCAAGTTCGGTCAGTTGTTATTACAGCGAGGCCAATGGAATGGTAAACAACTGGTGCCCAGTGCGTGGATCGATCAAGCCACTAGCAAGCAAGTATCCAACGGTAGCGATCCGACCAAAGACTGGGACCAAGGCTATGGATTTCAATTTTGGCGTTGTCGCCATGACGCTTTTCGCGGTGATGGCAAAGACGGACAGTATTGCATCGTGATCCCCAAGCACAATGCGGTGATCGCAATTACAGCCAACACAGCCGATATGCAAGGTGAATTGAACATTGTCTGGGACAAACTACTGCCGGCCTTCGAGAGCCAACCCCTGCCAGACGATCCTCAAGCAGTAACCCAGATGAAATCGTTGGCGGAACAACTTAAAGCTTCGCGCTAGTTTAGGTGCTCACTTCCATGGCTCAGTCACGCACAATAACCATTCGCCCGCGAGCGACCGCGCTGACGATCGCAGGTTCGGACCCCAGCGGCGGCGCGGGCTTACAAGCTGACTTGAAAACTTTTCAGCAACTGGGCGTGTATGGCATGTCCGTGGTCACGCTGCTGACTGTGCAGAACACCAAGGGCGTGTCACGCGTCGAGGTGATGACACCCGACTTGGTCGCTGAGCAATTGCTGGCGGTGCTGGATGACATTCCGCCACGCGCTATCAAAACCGGCGCTCTTGGGACGGTCGAAGTGGTCGAAGCGGTCAGCGACCTGCTAGACCAAGTCGACGTTCCTAAAGTGATCGATCCGGTGCTGATCAGCAAACACGGTCATTTGCTGGCCGACGCTGAAGTCGTCGAAGCCGTGATGCGATACCTGTTGCCGCAAGCGGCCCTGGTGACCCCCAATCGCTTCGAAGCGGAACGTTTAACTGGCTTGACGCTGGACTCCGACGAGCGAGTTGCTGAGGCAATCTACCGTTTGCAAGATGCAGGCTCCCAACACGTTCTGATCAAGCTTGGAGAAGTCGATGGCAAATCCTACAACGTGCTGGGGTTGGAAGGCGAGAATGTTTGTATCCAGACGCCGCGCATCGCCGACGCACGTAACACACATGGCAGTGGTTGCATCCTAGCCGCCGCCATTACGGCTCACCTGGCCATCGGCGGCAAAGACATGCACGCATGTGTCAGTCAGGCAGTCGATCAAGTCTACCAAGCGATCTACTGCAACACCGAACTCGGCCAAGGTATTCATCCAGCCGAAACTCGCGTCATTCAGTCAATCTGAATCCGTAGCCGAAGTCGCCAGACTTTGGATGCATCAAGTTGTGCTCGTTTAACCCGTAGCCGAAGGCGAGGCGCACCCAGTGTAGCGACTCTACACAATGCCGTAGCCGAAGTCGCCAGACTTTGGACGCATCACGGTTGACTCATCCAATCTCTGGCGAGATCGGCTACAACCACCGTAGCCGAAGTCGCCAGACTTTGGACGCATCACGAGTGACTCATCCAATCTCTGGCTAGATCGGCTACTCGTCATGTAGCAGAGTTGGGTTAGAGGGTTCACCTCGCCTAGCGAAGGCGAGGCGCACCCAGTGTAGCGACTCTACACAATGCCGTAGCCGAAGTCGCCAGACTTTGGATGCATCACGAGTGACTCATCCGATCTCTGGCGAGATCAGCTACTCGTCATGTAGCAGAGTTGGGTTAGAGGGTTCACCTCGCCTGGCGGCTACGGGTTAAACGATTCCTCGCCTAGCGGCTACGGGTTAAACGAGAGCTAGCCAACTCTTCGATGGCGACTCGATAAAGCCAGGCTGCGGAACCGGTGTACCAGGTCCAGCCGCCGCGGCCGACGTGGCCCGTGGCGTAGTAGACGTCGGCGGCCACGACGTAGGGTTCTGTCTTGTAGACGGCAACCTGTTCGGGCGTTGAGGTATGATTGATCGGATTTATCATGTCCCAAAGGTTCATAGCCGCTTGTTGTTGGCCGAGTCGCGCAAGTGCTTGGACCATCCAGGTGGCGGCGTGAGTGTACTGACCGCCGTTCTCGCGAATGCCAGGCAAATATCCTTTGATGTAGCCTGGATCCTTGGAGCCCTTATCGAAGGGCGGCGTAAAGAGCAAGATCAGACGCTCGTCGGTTCGAACCAAGCGGGTCATGGCCCAGGCCATCGCCTGTTGACAACGAACATGATCACCGCCGGCCAACACGGCCCAAGTTTGCGTTAGCGAATCGATCTGACAATCATCGCTACTGCTGGATCCAAGCGGTGAACCGTCATCATAAAACGCGCGACGATACCACTGGCCATCCCAGGCGTGAGTTTCAAGGGAACTTCGCAACTGCTGGCTGGTCAACTGCAACTGATCCGCCTTTTCATGCCAACCTCGAGCGCGCATGATGGGTAAGAATTGATCAAGGATAACCAGCAGGAACCAACCGACCCAGACGCTTTCCCCTTTCCCACCTTCACCTACTTTGTTCATGCCGTCGTTCCAGTCGCCGCAACCCATCAGCGGCAATCCATGTTGCCCGAATTGCATGCCGCGCTCGAGCGCTCGCAAACAGTGCTCAGCCAGCGAGCCCGATTCAGACGACACGCGCGGAAGTTCGTAACGTTCCATCTCATGAGGCTGCAATTCTGGAGACTCGAGATAAGTGATGGTTTCATCCAGTATGGCAGTATCGCCCGTGATGTCGATGTAGTGGCAGACGACCAATGGTAGCCATAGCAGGTCATCGGAAAAACGCGTCCGCGTGCCTTTGCCCAGCGGAGGATGCCACCAGTGTTGTACGTCGCCTTGCTTGAATTGACGCGACGCAGCCAGCAATATCTGACTGCGCGTAATCTCGGGTCGACTGTAGACAATCGCCATGGAGTCTTGCAACTGATCACGAAACCCGTAGGCACCACCCGATTGATAAAAGGCGGAACGTCCCCAAATGCGGCAGCATAATACTTGATATATCAACCAATTATTGACCATGATATCCAGGCCGCGATTTTCAGTCTGGACGCGTACGGCAGAGAGCGTGGTTCGCCAACTTTCTAGCGCCGCCTCAACCGCTTCGCCCGCCACTGAATTGTTGACATACTTCGCGAGCAATTGTCGAGCTTCAGCCCAGTCGCGTCCAGCGCCCAGCATGAACACAACTTCTTGCGCTTGCCCAGGTTCAATCGAAACCATCGTCCGCAAGGCCACGCATGGATCAAGATCAATTCCAGTACGACCCGATAAGCGCTGAGTTCGAACAGCTGCCGGGGCAAAGCTGCTGCCCATCCGTCCCAGGAATTCCAAGCGATCGGTGGTGAAGCTGGAAGTTAACGAGAGCGACTTGGCAAAGACGACCTGCGTTGAGTATTCCGGATGATAGGGATTGCGGCCAATGATGGCTCCATGTTCGACATCAAACTCAGTCTGCAGATGCCAGGCCGACGACTCACGCGAGACCCCTAACACTAACTCTGCGAAGTAAGTGACCGATAATTGGCGAGCGACCGAGCCGTGGTTGGTAATGGTCAAGCGAATGAATTTTACCGGGTCGCTCTCAGCAACAGCTAAGTGGACCGAAGTTTTCAAACCCGCGCAGTGTCTTTCAAACTTGGCGAAGCCAGCGCCATAGGTAACATCAAGTGCTTGATTGCAACCAACCACTTCGGGCTGAAAGGTCATCGGGAGAACGACTTCCCCCGTCTGCTCGTCGCAGATTGTCAGCAGTTCGCCAGGTGAATCGCTGGTCGGATCGTTGCACCAGGGTGTCAACTTGTTTTCGCGGGAGTTCTCAAACCACGTAAAACCTCCGCCGCTTTCGGTTGCCAAAAATCCCAGGCGTGGATTGGCGACTACTTGAGACCAAGGAGCCGGGGGCACACGATCTTTTCGGACATGAATACAATAGCGACTACCGTCCTGATCGAATCCACCATAACCGTTGTAGAATTCCAGTGCCTGACCGTTGCCTGGCTGGGGCGATACCGGGCTTGCGCGCATATGGGGTGGATCAGCGGCTCTTAGCTCGGCCAGTTCGACAGCCCTCAACTGGGCGCGGACTTGAGCTGCATCCAATTGCTGAGCGACCGTGCCTTCCTGACCCTCGAGCACACAAGCAGCCACGCTGTGGAACAGCGCTACCTCTTCAGGCGGCAACTGCGATCCGCGCAGCACGAATACGCCGGTCAACTCTGGCGAACGATAGATGTCGCGCAGCACGTTGGTGATTTGATCTTGGAGCGCGTCGTAGTAACTGCCTGGATAGTCGTTGATCAAGACCAGATCGGTCATGAAGCCGCGTTGACGCCAGAAGCGTTGCGCCAGTGCAAGTTCGCGTACCAACGCAACGTGCTCGGGCTCAGTGATGCGAGCCATCAAAATGGGCTGATCGCCTGATATGCCATGCCGCCACAGCGCACTTTGTCCCAAACGACTATGTTTGATCAATTGCAAATCACCACGCATGCTCCAATGCGGGTAGAGCAAGTAGGCGGACAGTCGCTGGTAGAGATGCACCTGCGCCGGTCCAAGGTGTTGATGTCGCAGTTCGACTTGCGCGTAAGCCCATGCCAATTCGAAAACGCGCTGCACGTTGCGTAGCTCGTGATATTGATCAACCAGCGTCAACGCCTCGTCACGCGACTCGGCTACCGCGGTTGTCCAAGCCACCAAAATCGAACCGCCGGGCGGTACTTCAACGTCGCACCGCAAGGCGAACACGGGATCCAACACGGCCCCGGCGGTCGCAGATAACTTGTCTTGGGTTACAGCTTGCGGCAACTCCAGATTTCGCCGACGGCCAAGAAAGTGATCGCGACTAGATTCGAACTGTATATGGCTGGCACCTTCCGAGGGAGTCGCCAAGACATGGACTGCATACTGTGCAGGTTCGGCCTGATCGCGTGGCCGGCGTCGAGCGATCAGCGCATTTTCGTCTTGGATATACTCAGTTTCGACGAATAACTTTTGAAAGGCGGGATGAGCCGCATCGGCAGCTTGCCGGGCTAAACAAACTTCCGCGTAACTGGTCAACTGGAGCGTCTTGGTCTCTGTGCTGTGATTGGTGATGCGCAGCTGGCGTACTTCGGCATTGTTCTCGGGCGAGATCGCGACCTCCAGGACCGTTTCGATTTCGCCCTGACGTCGATGAAAGTCGACTTTGTCTATCGCGAACAGCACTTCATAGAAATCGGGCATGATGCGTGTGGGCTGATACGTCGCCGACCAAATTTGGTCGCTCGCCATATCGCGAATAAATATGTACTGCCCCCAGTAGTCCAACGTGGTATCCGAGCGCCAGCGTGTAACATCCAGCTGGCCTGATCGACTGTAGCCGCCACCTGCGCTGGAGAGCATGACACTGTAGTTGCCATTGGACAGTAGGTGTGTGCGTGGACAGGGACTTTCCACTCCCACCAGGCGTCGGCTGGTCAGGGACTGCGAATCGACTTGCGGCTGAGCGTGTTCGCTCTCGTCGGCGTGCGGTTCGAACGGGGTGATCGATTGTGGAATCCGCTCTTGCAACAACAATTCAGCTGCCCGCGGCATGGGATGCGAACTGAAGCGACGTTGAATGCACTGGTTATTCAGCACATTGGCCAGCGCCAGCAGTCCCATGCCTTGATGATGGGCCATGTAGCAACGCACCATCAGTAATCTCTTATTGGCCGGTACACGTTCGGCCGTGTAGTCGATTGCTTCGTAGTAACCGTAGTGCCCAAGAGCGCCCTCTTTGATTAACGCCCGCAGATTCGCAAAGGCTGCACTGGGATCAATAGTCAAGGCCATCAAAGTAGAGTAGGGCGATATCACCAGGTCTTTAGTCAATCCACGTTTTAGTCCCAGACCTGGAACGCCAAATGAACGATAGTGATAATCGGCGTTAATGGCCAAGGCCCCGAAAGCTGACTCCGAAATACCCCAAGGCACACGATTCTGACGACCATAGTCAGCTTGTCGCTTGACCGCAGCCTGGCAGCTCTGCGTCAACATCGAACCTGCATACTGTCGCTGGAACAACGGCGGCATCAAGTACTCAAACATGGTTCCGCCCCATGACAACAGCGCAAACTGCCCTTTAACTAGCGTGGCATGTCTGCCCAAGCGAAACCAATGCAAAGATTCAACATCCCCTTTGGCGATCGCCAGGAAACTGGACAGTCGCGATTCGGAACAGAGCATATCGTAGTGTGACCGATCGAGCATGCCTTCTTCGATGTTGAAGCCGATCGAGAACAGCTTGCGCTGTGGATTATAGAGAAAGCGAAAATCCATACCCAAGGCGAGCGATTCAACTCGAATGGCGATGCGCTCTAACTGCTTGCTAACGCGACGAGCAGTCTCGCCACTGGCGACCAACAACTCACTGCACGCTGGCCGACTGGCTGTAGCGATGGTCAAACCAAATTGCGAATGCACGTATGCACTTGCAGCTTCGGGCTGAGACGGGATATTCGATAGCTGCTTAAGACTCGACAGGGCACTCAGCGAGGCCAGCGATGCATCGCTTGCATCTTGCTGAATCAGTGGTAACCAGGCATACAACGTCTTGTACTCGGCGACCAGCCCATCCACTCTGCGGGCGGCGATGGTGATCTTGTTGGCCATGCGACGCAAGCGATCGGCCGTTCGACGCGTCAGTTTCCAACTGATCGGAAGCGAGAGCATCTCCGACAACCTGGCGAGGTCCGACTGCACAGTGATCCACGCTGCCCAAGCATCGCTATCCGGATTAACCTTCAGCAGGCGACCGCGCAAAATATGCGAAATTTCCCGTATTTGAGCCACAAACATCGAGACTTCGGGAGGATCCTCCGAATTTAACTCACCGCTGGCGCTATCCAACAGATCGAGCGCCAGTTCGAGGCCCGTTAGGTAGCGCTGCGGCTGCGGTCGGTAGTCCTCCAGCACTTCTTGGATACCTTGGTCAATCGTCAACAGGCAAGCCATCAGATTGCCGCTGTCGACTGTCGAGACATACCGAGGATGCAAAGGCTCTAGCGTTTGCGTGTCATACCAGTTGTAGAGGTGTCCATGCAGCTTTTCGAGCCGATCGACGCTATCGAGGTTGTTGTTCCATGCATCTATCAACTGATGCAAGCCTATAAAACCGAAATCGTGCGCGATCAGCGCCGAAACCAGGTACAAGCCTTCGTTGGTGGGTGACAAGCGGTGCGCGATCTTTTCTTGTGGCTCTTCCTGAACATTGTCGACCGGCAACCAATTGTCATCTGCCCCTACGTAGGCTTCGAAAAAGCTCCAAGTCTCTGAAGCCCGCACCAGCAGTTCACGCTTCTGTGCATCATCCAGTAGGGAGCGTTTGGTTGTCAGCGGTCTATTGGTCAGCTCTACCAACCCAGGGGCCACCAACCACAGCAACAACAGTGGTGCTGCCCAGCCGACTGCGCTCGTTGGCAACAGAAACACCAAAGCGACGACCAGTATCGGCATGTACCAATACTGCCACCACCACTTATGTTTGAGGCTGCTCAACTGCTGCTCGACAGCCGAGGCCGTTTGCCACTGCAGCATACGTTTGCGGGATACGAACATTCGCCACAAGGTGCGGAGGATGGCATCCACCATCAGCATAGCTTTGTGCGGCAACACTGCAGTTGCGAACGTACACTGCATCACTGCCCGTTTAAAATCTCCCGCCGCGATCAATAAATGATCACGGGCGTCTAACTTGGTTGGCCAGTTGCGAATGGCCAGCAGCAGAGTCGACAATGCGGGAAAGAAGAGGACTAGCAGCCCAGAGATCGTCCAGAGCCAGGCCAACTTCGGTGCTAACAGCCATCCGCAAATCAGGGCGACCATCATCAGCGGTCCTACCAGGCTGCGACGCAGATTGTCAGCCACCTTCCACCATGAGAGCCATGAAAGTGGATTCTTCTTCCAGCCGTCTGCATAGGGTACGCGGGGCATAAGCCAAGGCAGCAACTGCCAATCGCCACGAACCCAACGATGGTGCCGTCGCGAGTCTGCATCGTAGCGAGATGGGAATGCGTCGAAGACCTCGATGTTGCTGACCAGGCCTACCCGCGCGTGGCAACCTTCGATCAGATCGTGACTCAAAATGCTATTCTCTGGGAATGCATCACCTAGCGAACGTTCAAAAGCATGCAGATCGTAGATGCCTTTGCCTGTGAAACTACCTTCACCGAACAGGTCTTGATAGACATCGGACGCCGCAGTCACATACGGATCAACGCCGGGAGAACCCGAAAACAAACTCGCGTACTGCGACTTCGAAGCACTCTCAAGTTGCACGCTGACGCGCGGCTGGAGAATCGTATATCCACTGACTACGCGCTCAGTCTCGAACGCGTGCGCTGGCACATCGTCGCCGTGGCTACCCACGGACTCATGGGTTCCTGAAAAACGCGGACGATTAAGTGGATGCGCCAAGGTGCCGATCATTTTACGCGCCGCCTCAAAAGGCAACTGCGTATCGGAGTCGAGTGTTATGATGAAGGGTGTGACATCTGGTCGACGCAACTGAACCAACGACTCTAGACGCCCCTCGGTAACTGTATAAGTGGTATCTTGATGTCCTTGCAACCACCGACCAAACTCCATCAGCTTCCCGCGTTTGCGTTCCCAACCCATCCACTTGTTCTCGGCTGGATTCCAGCGGCGAGAACGATGAAAGAAGTAAAACGGTTGGTAAGTCGTGTGTCCGTAACGCGCATTGAGCGTGCGAATGCCATCCAACGCTTGGGCAATCAACCCTTTATCTTCTGGCAGTGTCGGGGTATCTGCATCGACAAAGTCGGTCAGCAGTGCAAAGCTGAGCGCCTCATCTGAGTTGGCGAGATAGTGACTTTCCAATCTTTGCAACAAAGATTCGACCTCGCGCGAGCTGCCGAGCATCGAGGGGACCACCACGACCGTGGGAAATCGTGGCGGAATACCCTGTTTGAAATCCAGCCGCGGTAACAAGCGCGGGGGTAGCACATTCGTGATTACCAAGTTGACAACTGCTTGGGCTGTCTCGCTGAGCGGTATCAACCACAGGACGACCAGCAGGAGGCTTATGCCTGCGGAAATCTGCCAGCTTATCAGGCATGTGCAGATCAGCGCCAGCGCGATCAGTGTCAACATGCACAAGCCGCCGAAATAGGCGAAGTTCGCGTGGGCGCGCAGCGTATGCCTCAACCATCTGGCGGCGGGTATGCGATAACCCAATCGCTGCTCTAAATGCGCTCGGCCATCACTAACCAACCAGTAGCCCACATGCGCCTCGCGACTGCTAGGGGCGGTCACCGTGGAAGTGGTCACTGTGGACGTGGTCACCGTGGAAGTGGTCACCGTGGAGGTGGTCGCCGTGGGAATAGTCGCGATGTGAGCTTGTCGCGCCAGGGCGATTACTAGCTTGGCCACATCGATGTCTGAAGTGTGTGTGCGCTTGGCAAGGTGCTCTAACTCATGTCGATATTGATCACGACTTTCGAAGTGCATACCGGCATACACACCGGCCGGGTCTTCTCGCAAAACTTGCTCGGCCACGCTGACGCGTTCAAAGAACTCAATCCAATCGAGGGCCGCGATCAATCGCATGCTGGTGATGACGTTACCAATCGAAACTTGATTTGCGGCTTGGCGATGATGTTCATGGCGAACCACGTCGGCCATCTGCCAACCGTGTTCCGTCAAGCGTTGCTCCAAGCGCTGAGTTGTCTCGCGATGCTGGCTACCGTAATCAGTCAGTTGCTCGACCAGTTGCACCACCGTCGGAACGCAGTGCGGATCATCGCACAATTCTAACTCCCAAGGTTTACTGCCGTCGCTGCATTGCAGCATCGTATGAGCTCGTTGGCGACAGTGATAGGTAATCAGCATCTGCTTGCACAGGCGATGCAGATTTTCCACCAAAACCAGGCGGAGCATAATGGGCACCGCCCAGACTTCGCCGATCTGCAGCGGCGTGACCGACTGAAAGCTCTGCACGCAGCGCTCAATCAGCGTCGCATCCATGGAGCTGTCGGTATGAATGACTAGCTGTCGGGCCAGCCCATACACTCGCGGGCGACCATCGATTGTCTTGGGCAGCTCTTTGTAGTAGCCGCGCGGTAAGTCATCGCGAATCTCGCGCAGTTGCTCTTCTACAACGTAGTAATTGTCGAGCAACCATTCGGCTTCAGGAGGAACTGGTTCTCCTGAGCTGGCTGCGCGACTGACTGCAGCATGCGCCACCGCGATTTCGCTGGCCTGATTCTGAAAGCGTTCTGCGAACGCCTTGGCAGCTACACCACGGCCTGGAACCGTTTGCTGGGCTGCGGCTAGTTGGCGAAAGTGCTGCTCCAAGTGTTCAGCACTATAGGAATCACCTCGCAACGGCCTGAAATCATCGTCCAGATGGTGATCGTCCAGAGCAAATCCGGTTGGCTCATTATTCATAAACTTCTGCGTCAACTACAGCCATCAATCGAACTAAATCAACACTCCGGGCGCAAGTGAAAACCTATTTCGCTCGACGAACAGTAAATGACCGCATCGAAGGCAAATATGTATATCGCGATCCGCCGGTGCAAGCGGCCAGTTTCTGATCTACGCGCTGGCTAGGAGTCATGATCGTGCGGCTATCGGCCACCAGCTCTTCGGTTTGCTGATGATCGACGGCGGAGAGGACACGACTCTTGACAACGGAACTAGGTGTAGGCATTTTCGATCCTTTACTTGTACTGAAACCCAAAGACTTCCAGTTGGGGTTAGCCTTAACCTTACGCAAGTGACGTACCAAGACGCCTCGATTCCCCAATAAGCCTACATTTGACTGTGCATGCGATATCAATCCGGTCGCAATGAACGCAAAGCGATCAATAGCGCGATTCCTGAGCGCGCAGGAGAGGAACGACGTTTGCTAGGGGCCCACACCTCCGAGGCGGAGCGAAAGTGGATTAACGAATGTCAGAATCTCTACTCAGGGGCAACACGCCTATGCCACCAGGCATCCTCAATGAATTGCGCACGTTGGTGCGACGAGCCAAGCAAGTGTGGCCCTTTGTGGCTATCGAAGACAAGTTAACGTTGGGCGCAGCGACAGTGCTCATGGGAATTACTAGTGCCGCCAACACCGGCGTTGCCTTGCTATTGGGATGGTTAGTCGATCGAATCCAAGGCGGCATCAGCCGTGGTTTCACAAACACTGAAATGTACTGGGCAGCCGGTTCGATCCTGGGCGGCTTGGCAGGTATCTACGTGGTGCGCGAAGCCTTGAACGTAGTGCGCAGAATGTATGTCGAACGCAGCGTGGCTCGCCTCAATCGCGATATGCAGTTGAAGGTTGTCGGTCATGCGCTGCGCGGCGATTTAACAACCTTGGGTACCGAGAAGATTGGCGCATTACACGGCAAGATCTTTCGCAGTGTCGACGGTCTCATCCGTTTCGTGCGATTGATGTTTCTGGATTGCTTGCCAGCCCTGCTGACGGGCGCATTCGCATTTGTAGCGGCCGTCAGTAAGCAGCCTGTGTTGGGCTTTGTTATGTTGGGAGTCATACCAATGGCGATCTACCTGACACTTCGTCAGCTACACTCGCAGAAGGATGTGCGGCTGACGCTAATGCGCGATTGCGAAGAGCTCGATGGAGCGGTCGTCGAACAGTTGAGTGGTGCAGAGTACATTCGAGTTGCCCATACGTACGACCAGGAAATGTTGCGCCTATTCAATGTGGCTGACAAGCGCAGAGAGCGTGAAGGCAAACATCATTTCGAAATGTCGTTGTATGGCTGCGCCAAGGCGCTCAATGAAGGCTTCTTTCATATCGCTGTGCTGGCCTTGGCAACGTACCTGGCCATCGATGGCAAGATCAGTTTCGGCGATGTACTAACGTTTTCCGTTTTATTCTCAAACGTGATGACGCCCATGAACGAAGTCCATCGAGTGCTGGACGAAGGACACGAAGCCAGCTTGCGAGTAGGCGATCTGCTGGACATGTTGTCTCAACCCATGGATCGCTCGTTTGACACTCAGCTCGATCCGGCCCAACCCCTGCAACTAACGCCCGACCAATCGTTAATAGAAGCGAGCGACCTGTTGGTGCATTACCGCACGGCAGATGGTCGGCAACGAATTGCCCTGGAGCACTTGAACCTGGCGATTCAGTATGGAGAGACCATTGGCGTGGCCGGTCGGTCCGGATCCGGCAAATCAACGTGGGTGAAAGCTCTATTGAGACTCATTCATGCCAGCCAAGGTGAGCTGAAGTTGTCAGGCCGGCGGCTGACGGAAGTGAGTCGACCGGAGCTCGCGCGTTTGGTTGGCTACGTGGGCCAAAACCCCTTCGTCTTTGCCGGCACCATTCGCGACAATATTGCTTACGGTAATCACGACGTTGGCGACGAAGATATCCAACATGCCGCGCGGATGGCTAACTTGCATGATGAAATCATGGAGATGCCTGGACAATATGAGGCGGCCGTTACCGAACGTGGCCAAAATCTTTCTGGCGGCCAGCGCCAACGACTTGCCATAGCCCGGCTGTTCCTGAAGAGCGCGCCGCTATTGATCTTGGACGAAGCCACCAGTGCACTGGACAATATTAGTGAACGCCACGTGCAGGACGCGCTGGGAATCCGCGCTGCTCACAAAGATCGCACCACGATTCTGATTGCACATAGGCTATCGACGCTCAGGATCTGTGACCGGATTCTAGTTTTTGAAAATGGGAAAATTATTGAGGAAGGTTCGTACACTGAGCTAGTAGCGCGTGGGGGATTATTCGCAGAGTTAGTAAAATCTGCTGATGAGACTGCCACACCCGTCGGGGCCGCATGAACGCCTCGAAATTTCTGGTGTTACAATTTAAACCAAATGCTCACATTGGCTTTAACAACTTGTTAGACTATCGGGCTACGTTCTTTAGGGCACATCTTTGTTGATAGAGGAAGACTAACATGATGAAGACTGGAACAATTGTGCTGGCGATGGCTGCATTGATTCAAATGGCTGGATCGAGTAGCGCACAATGTGGATGTTCAAGCGGTTCTTATTCGATGGGCTATCCATCGATGAGCTCTGGATATCCATCAATGGGTTATCCATCAATGGGATACGGTTCAGCCAGTCACTACACTCCACCAGCACCGCAGTATGCTCCGCCGGTATCGCGTCCAAGCACTAGCGGACCTGCGTCGATTGCTTATGTGAATCGTTTGGCTAATCCGATTCCGCGCAACAACTACACGCTCAACTATGCAATTCACTTGACCGACGGACGCATCCTGCTGTCCGATTTCTTGCCCAAGGGCTATACCGCTCAAGGTATCGAAACCCAAACCGGTGAAGGTGCACGTCGACTCAGAACTTCCATGGCCGGCACAGGGACGATCACCGTTCGCGATCCCAACAACGATCAAACCGTAGCCAACTTCGGCACCGGCGGCTATGTTCGCTAAAGTGTGGCATAGGCTTCCAGCCTGTAGCCGAAGTCGCCAGACTTTGGAAGCATCCACGTTTGACTCATCCAATCTCTGGCGAGATCAGCTACAACGCCGTAGCCGAAGTCGCCAGACTTTGGAAGCATCACGTTTGACTCGTCCAATCTCTGGCGAGATCGGCTACAACGCCGTAGCCGAAGTCGCCAGACTTTGGAAGCATCACGTTTGACTCATCCAATCTCTGGCGAGATCAGCTACAACGCCGTAGCCGAAGTCGCCAGACTTTGGAAGCATCACGTTTGACTCATCCAATCTCTGGCGAGATCGGCTACAACTCCGTAGCCGAAGTCGCCAGACTTTGGAAGCATCACGTTAGACTCGTCCAATCTCTGGCGAGATCGGCTACAACTCCGTAGCTGAAGTCGCCAGACTTTGGAAGCATCACGTTTGACTCGTCCAATCTCTGGCGAGATCGGCTACAACTCCGTAGCCGAAGTCGCCAGACTTTGGAAGCATCACGTTTGACTCATCCAATCTCTGGCGAGATCGGCTACAACGCTGTCCCTCATGCCAGCGACTTGCAAGCTTGCGACTTAGTCTGATAGTTCGTTGATAAGCGGCTGCTGAGCCGCCCGTAGATTATCGACCGGGGCAACATGGCCGATGTTAGTTCGCGGAAAAGTTGGCTACGACTTTGGCCGGCCGTCACGGCGTACGGTTGCTTGTTGACGCTTCAGATAGCCGTATTCGGATTCGATTGGTTCGCCAGCTCGCGTGTTGCTCGCGAAATTTTCTCCGGCGTGATGATTGGATTCGCCTTTCTAGGAATCATCATTGGGGGGACAGTTGGCCGAAGCTGGGTGACTGGCTGGCTGGTGTCCATCATCCTCTTTTCCATCAGCATTGCGTGCATGATTGCACGCACCGCGTGGGATGGCGACCCGAGTGTCTATGCGGTACTGTTGACGGTTCCCCTGATCGTCTTGATGAGCTGTATGCCGCTGATCGCTATGCGGAATCTGCGAGGTTGGTCGCTGACGTTAAGCGAAACTCTCGAGCAGCCCAAAGCCCGGTCCAGCGTGGAAGACTTGTTCTTGATTGGTGTTGTCACAGCGGCGTGCATCAGCATCTTTACGCACATCGACGAATATCTTGGGGCAGGGCCGGAGGGTGGCATCCCTATCGTCATGGGTATTACGCTGGCTATCGGAGCCGTCATCGGTATTCCATCTGTTTACATCGGCTTTTGCGCTAAGAGCTGGCTTGCTCGCCTGAGTTTGTGGCTGCTGTTTATTTTTTGTGCGTGTGCGATTGCTGTTCCATGCGTAGTCTACCTGGGTGGTCTGTCTATCGACCGGGCGATAACGGATGTTGGGAACAGCTTGGCAGTAGCGTTGGTAACCACAGCTCTGGGCTGCGTCGTCTTACGTGCCAGCGGGCTTCGGCTGACACATTTCGAACGCCAAGCTGTCCATGCGGTTTCGGGAACCAGCACCGATGGTCCAACCACCGGACTACTGTCAACCCATCCGCTGGATGAGTGCGACGCGTCATCTTCTACTTCCAACACCACAACGGATATACAATCGCGCTGGTATCCTCGTGCTGTGGTTACGTTGGTCGTTGGCGTGGCTTGCTCGTTCACCGTCGGTCAGATAATTGCCGATCAACGCAAGAGGAGTTTCTGGGAGTCCGTCAGCAACATTCTCAAGGACCAAGACGAGCACATTGCAGAGATTTGGGCGCCCGATAACCGAGTCACCAAGGTTACGGTAACGGACCAATTCAACGATGCTGATCTGGCGCGGTTGCTGCTGCGGTTTCCGACCATTGAACAATTGAACCTGGCTGGATCCAAGGTGACTGGAGCGGGTCTAGCTGGCCTGGCACGTGCTAAATCGCTAGGCGTGCTGGATTTATCTGACACACAAATCACCAGTGCAGAACTTCCTCCAGTACGGGGCCCGAACCTCCATACCCTCTCGATTGCCGGTACACCCATTACGTTGAAACAAGCAATAGATATTGCTCAACAGTGGCAGCTATTTGCGTTGGATGTAGGGCGTACAGGCATTACTGACGATCAACTCGCAGAAGTCAACGGAATCGCTTCTCTCAGTGAACTGTCGCTGGCTGGCAACTCGATTACAGATGCTGGGTTGAAGCACTTAAGTACATTTACATCACTGAGAAAACTCGACTTGAGCGATACACCTATCGACGGCTCGGGCTTTTCCGCGATCAGCGGGCCACGTATCACCCGATGGATCTTGGACGGTACGCAGATCACCGACCAAAACCTGGCGGCGCTGGCGGCGGGCAGCGCTGAAGCTGTATCGATCCGCCGAACAGGCATTACGGCTGCAGTGCTACCCAGCCTGGCGGCACGACCCATGGAATTGACCTTGGGTGAAGGCCCGATCACTGAGCAAGACTTGATGAAGCTGCCGGTATGTACCTTCTCGCGATTGAGTCTGAATCATTCCAAGTTCACTGGTGCTTGTATGACAACCGGAAATTTGCGATGCGATCATATCGACCTCAGTCACTCCAGTGTCAGCGAAGTTGAATTGAGCAGATTCAACCAGCCACACCTGACGACGCTCGATCTATCTGATACTCGAGTCTCCCTGGCAGCCGCGATTCGTACAGGTGCCTATGAACTCACATTTCGCGACAACCCAATTGATCCGCGCGAACTGCTCCAGGCCGGTCGCCAAATTAGCGCTCTCATCATTCGCAGTTCGCAGGTAACACCCGAGCAAGCAGCACATGTGCAACGCGTGCTACAAAGCATAAAGATCGACGAGCAGTCCATGTGGGGTGCCTACTAACTTCGCTGTGCGGTGCCGGCTCTCCACCGACCTTGGTCGGTGGTAGCACGACTGTTTGGCTAGCCGAACAAGTC
Source organism: Rania fehmarnensis (assembly GCF_056494185.1). Taxonomy (NCBI): domain Bacteria; kingdom Pseudomonadati; phylum Planctomycetota; class Planctomycetia; order Pirellulales; family Pirellulaceae; genus Rania; species Rania fehmarnensis. The sequence continues at coordinate 3,965,231 of NZ_CM151398.1, read as the reverse complement.
GTCGGTCCACCGAGCAAGCTCGGTGGAGCCGTGCAAAAACCGAGGCTAACGCCAACGGCTTAGATGGCCTGTAGGTGGCTTAGGGGCACGTAGAACTTGCGGTAGGATTTGCCGTCGCAGTATTTCTGACCGCTGGTGTCGGGAACGAGGATGGTCGCTCGGCGGGTGATGCGATTAACTTTCCCAATAAACGTGCGACCTTCGTGCTGGAATGAAACCATCGACCCGATGCGAATGTTGTACTTCTTGGCAGCCCGCTCGTGCTGAGTCACCAGGTCGTGTTTATGTTCAGTATGGCCAAACATGCGATGGGCAATTGTTTGAAAGCGACCGGCGGCGCAGTTGCTGTCTTCCCAGACCAACATTTCGGCCAAATGGATCAGTTCGTGTTCCAGGATCCTCTGCATGGCTTCGATGCGATTGGCGCAGGTGTGTCCCGTCACACGAATCGGTCGCTCCAAGTCGCCGAACGTCTGAAAGAGCAACGTAGCTGACAAAGCAATTTCGTACGATGTTCGCGCACCGCCTCGACCACGCAAACGATGCACGGAACGAATTGTCTTGCCACCGGCGCTCGTCATGCGACTCGACCAGCGAAACGACAAACCATGCAGTCGGGCTAGCGACAACAACCTCGAATCAAAGAACAGCACATCGTACAGTTCCGCCATCCGCTGCAAATCAGCCGCGGTGGTGGATGTAAAGTTGGCTGACTTCATCGCGCGCGAATGGCCGAGCACGGTCTCGGCAATTTGATCCGTGCGATGCCGTATGTCTTCTTTGACCAAGTGACGTTGGCCAACAACTTGACCCAGCAAGTGGGCCTGCTCGCGGTGTTTCTGCGCCAGAATGCGCTGCGCTTGAATCCGTTGAGATTGCGCGAGTTGTGCGTTGGATTTTCGGGTGCGCTGTGTCACTGTTGTCTTTGGCCGCGGAGTGCTCGCCATAGCTGCTCCAGGTCTTGCTCGTGCCTTAATACCACTTACTGCCTCGTGCCGGGCGAACAGCGAGAACGACTGCATTATAGAAAGTGATGCACGCCGAGTCGAGACTTGATTTGCGTTTGATTCAGCTACGATGTCGTCTACTTACCCGTTTTGCTCTAATCTGAATTGGACGCATCAAAGTGCTTTGCGCGCTGCTTCAACATCTGCGCGCACCATTGCTGCACCTGACGAATCGTTTGCTCAAACTCAGCCAACTGCGATTGAATCTGCTCCCACTCGGCTCGTTGCGCTAGCGTTTCGAGTTGCCCCGCTAAATCCGCAGCGGAGGTCAAGCCCACATTTCGCAAATTACTTTTCAGAGTGTGAACCGCACGTCGGGCTTCACGATTATTCTGTTGCTCAACACTGCTAACAAATAGTTGCCGCAATCGAGCAGATTCGGTGCGTAGCATGCCCACAACTTCGGTTGCCAGTTCAGAGTTGCCACCCATCAGCGACTCAATCGTGCCCCAATCGGGCAACGGTTGCGGATCAGGCTGTCTTGATTCTTGCGATGTCGATGTCTGAAAAGTCCCCGTCGATGTAGGTTCAATGGCTGGCACGGCCGCACCGATTGCTTGACGCAAGGCTTCCATCGGAATGGGTTTAACGAGAAAGCCATTCATTCCAGCCAGTCGTGCTTTTTCGCGATCGCTGGGCATCGCATGCGCAGTTAGGGCAATGATGTGCACGGGACTCAACCCACTGGCCTGTTCTCTGGCACGAATGCGCCGCGTGGCTTCCAGACCGTCGACATCCGGCATTTGAATATCCATCAGCACAATGTCGAATCGCTCGTCAGCGCATTTCTGAACTGCTTCGATGCCATTGCGGGCCAGAGTTACATAGTGTCCCAGCTGCGTCAAGATGCCTTGCAATACCGTCTGGTTTATAGGGCTGTCTTCAACCAGCAGGATATTAGCGCACGGTGTTGCCTCGGCGCTACTTAAGCTACCATAGTCCGCATCTTTGGACTGCTGATCGTTGTTGGTCAGGGCCGCTTTCAGTTCCGCGCGGCAGATGGGCCGCTGCAACCATCGATAGTCGGCGTGCCGTAACCAAGAGGGTGTTTGAGAAGGTCTGGCCAGGGCCATTGGCACGGCCAATAGGTATCTCACGACAACGGGCAAACTTCCAGGCTCTTCGTTCGCCAGTTCACGAAAGTCAGCGATAACTATCGTGTGATTGCCTGCCGCAAAGAGTTGCTTCGGTTCGCGAGCCATTAGTTGCGGAAGATCCATGGTCACCACCTGGTAGCCCAGCGCCACCAAGTCGCGCTCCAACGTTTGGCTCCACAACGTCTTTTGAGCGACGATGGCCACATGTGTGACGACTGAAATTTCTGTGCCACTAGCGATCACTCGCTCAGGTGCCGGAGTAACGACGCGCATGGGCAGCACAAATTTAAAAGTACTGCCCTCTTTAGGCTGACTGGATACAGTTATTTCGCCGTCCATCAAATGCACCAACTCGCGACAAATGGCGAGTCCTAAACCGGTGCCGCCGTAACGGCGCGTGGTACTGCTATCGGCTTGGCGAAACGCCTCGAAGATAACCGCTTGCATCTCCGGGGGAATGCCAATCCCGTTGTCGATCACTTCAAAGCGAATCCTTTCTACGACGGGCGCATGAAGCACGTGACCGTCGAGCCTGCTGTTAGGTTCAGGGCCATCCTGCAACGCAACCCGCACGCAGATGCTCCCACGCTGCGTAAACTTGATGGCGTTCCCGATCAGATTTAGCAGGATTTGCCGTACGCGTTGACCGTCGCCGGCAACTTGCTGAGGTAAATCGGGCGCACAGTCGATAACCAGTTCCAACCCGCGAAGCTGTGCACGGGCGGCCAGTGAGGCTGCGGCATCTTCAACGCACTTCACTAAATTGAATGGCTCGTTGTCCAATTCCAGTCGATGCGCCTCGATCTTAGAGAAGTCCAACAGCGCGTCGATTAAAGCCAACAAGTTATCGCTGCTAGTCCTGGCCAGCATCAGGTACTCGCGCTGCTGCTCATCCAACGTGGATCGCTCTAGCAATTCGTGCAGGCCCACGATGCCAGTCAGCGGCGTGCGCAGTTCATGACTGACGTTCGCCACAAACTCGCTTTTGGCCATATTGGCTCGCTCGGCAGCTTCCTTAGCCGTTTGCAGTTCCGCCACGTTGCGTTTGCGGCGAGTAATGTCACGAATGAAGATCGCCCACCCAGACGAATTCTCAACCACCAACGGATGCGCAGAAATCTCCGCATCGAACCAGGTATCGTCAGGGCGTTTGAGGCGGACTTCAATCCGACGACCGGTGGCTTTTTTTAGTAAGCGGTTCAGTAGCAACGCGTCGGATGCGGCTGCCGATGGAACGCGCGGTGGACTGGCTGAGTTTTGGTCGACCGTATCGTCACTGTCCTCCACACGCAGTGGACCAGAATCCGATCCGCCAATGTCCGAAGTAGCCGGACGCATGATCTCACCCAACGGAGGATGCTCTTGCTGCTGCTGTTGGTAGCCCAGGATCGTCGCCACGGCCGGGTTAACTTCCAAGACGCGACCATCAATATCGACGATCAACACTGCATCCAGCGCAGCTTGAATCAAGGCATGTGCCCAGGATTCGATGCGCTGCAACTGAATCTTGCCGCTGAGAGTCTCCGTTATATCCCAGAAGATTCCCTGGACGCCTATAATCTTGCCCTTCGAATCGCGCAAGGGTGCCTTGCGCACTTGCATAAATGCCAAGCTGCCACTGGCTAGCTGAGTGCGCTCGACCAGGTCGACGAATCTCCCGTCGCGAGTCACGCGTTGATCATCCTGACGGAATTTATCCGCGATCTCTTTTTCGTAGAAGTCGTAGTCGGTTTTGCCTAGAATGTCATCAATGCTGTGACCCAGCAATTCGCTGAAGGACTGGCTAATAAATATGAAGCGGCCATCGAGATCCTTCTGAATCACGTGTACCGGCAGATGTTCTAAGAGCGTGCGATGGGCCATCTCGGAGCGTTCAACCGCCAACTGCAGTTCGGACCCAGTGCGTTGCAGCTGCCTGGCTCGACGCTTCACGCGTCCGACCAGCTGACGCCTAATGCGGGCACGCTGCTGCAAGCGATGACGTTGTTGGCGATGAGCCCAAGCCAGCGCAAATGCCCCGACAGAAACGAACAGCATATTGCGCAGCTCGTCCCAAAACGCCTCGCCCTTGGCAAAAAAAACGGGCAAAGCGACCGTCAAGATTACAAACCAGCACAAGCGATACGAGTAACGCGCACCCAAAAATGTCAAGAAGAGCGCGTACACAACCAGTGGTAGAGCAGTTCCCAGGTCTGGCGGCCCGATGCCCAACAGAACCGGTACGATGCTGAGCGTAATTACGACGACCGCCATGCGTGCAGCAAATCTCTGCGAACGCTCGCGAAACCAGATTTCGCGAAACTTGCGGCCGTCCATTTTTTAAACTCGCAAGAAGATTCTTTGTCGATACAGAAACCACAGAAACAACCACTGACATGCAATTGTACCCGCGCTCAATACAAATTTGGCGAGTCCTGGCACCCAATAATCGCCGGCTTGTGCGGTTCCCGTCAGAAAGAATTCAGCCATACCATCAAAGTCTATGAAACGTTGCGCGACGTAGATGGTGATCGCATTCATGCCAATGACGACCCAAAAGAACGCCCACTTTCGCCAACCGATGACGTCGATGATCGCATAGAACCAGGCCAACAGAATCAGACTGCAGCCGCCGGCGACCAGTACATAAGAACTTGTCCACAAGATCTTGATGATGGGAAACGCGCTGCTCCATACAAGCCCCAGCAACAGCGAGCCCGTACCGGCCATCATCATGCCAGCCACCTTGGTCCAAGGAGCCGCTGCAGACTTCAGCCAATACCCAGTCAGTACACCCATCAGCGCAGTACCCACTGCAGGAATCGTTGACAGCAAGCCTTCGTTGTCACCGAATCCATAGTAGGTCTTCTTGATACTGCCGATCAAATAATTTCGATCGATGTAGCCCGATAAATTGCCTTCGATCGAGTAATCACCGGCGACGCCGCCAGGTGCAGGCACCCAAGCCATAATTGCCCAATAACTCAACAGAATACCGACCAGCCACGCAGCCAGTCCGCGTACGTTGAAGTGCAAGTACAGCAGTGCCGCCGCGCCATAACAAATTGCAATGCGTTGCAACACACCCGCCACGCGCAGTTCGCTCCACTCGAATCGCAAAATGCCATTGCCCAACAATCCCAAGCAGAATAACACCAGTACGCGCCGGGCGATGCGAATGTATGCGTCGCGCGGTTTGTCGCGATACTTCTCAAGGGAATAAGGTAAGACACAGCCAACCAAGAACAGGAACAGCGGAAAGATGAAATCGTAAAACCGAAATCCTTCCCACTGAACATGCTTAAACTGCAACGATAGATTCGCTGCCCAAGGCGCGGGATAGAGCGCGAGAAAGCTGAGGATCAGCGCATCGCCCCCAGTGATCCAAAACATATCGAAGCCACGCAAGGCATCGATCGACAACAAACGCGGCGACGCAGCCGGCGCAGCTGCGGAAACAGTCGACATCGATCCAGTCGACATCGAGGCAGTAGTGGTTACAGCAGGTGATGTGGTCGTCGGCGAGACAATCGGTGAGACAGCGGTGTCGGACATAGCTTACTCGGCCTGGCAGTTTTCATGCTTGAGATTTTCCGCGTACAGATCCCTAGAGATTCTAATCGGAAAATATCAAGATGAAATTGCCGGAGCACGTCGACGCGCGCAATTGCTTAGCACTTTACAATACTGGGCCCACCGTCCAAGGCACAAACTCGTCGTCGCCAATACCTAGCAACTCGCTCTTTGTTTTTTCTCCGCTGGCTACCCGCAGCAGGTGCTCGAACAGCTCTTGACCTAGTTCTTCAACGCTGTGGCCCTCAACTGCCTGTCCAGCGTTGAAATCCATGTCGTCTAGCATGCGTCGATACAATGCCGAGTTGGAGGCGATCTTCAAACTGGGTACTGGTTTGCAGCCGTAACAACTGCCGCGTCCGGTGGTGAAAGCGACCAGGTTGACACCGCTGGCGACCAGCCCCGTAACGCTGGCTGGATCGAACCCCGGACTATCCATCACGACAAAGCCCTTGGCGGTAATCGGTTCGCCGTATTCGTACACCGCTTCCAAAGCCGTATGCCCTGCCTTGGCGACCGCGCCAAGCGACTTCTCGGTGATGGTGGTTAGTCCACCGGCTTTGTTGCCGACCGATGGGTTGTTATCGATCTCTTCACCAAAGACCGAGGTATACCACTTCCACCATTCGATACGTTCGAGCAATTTATGAGCAACCGCCGGCGTGCGCGAGCGACGAGTTAGAATTTGCTCGGCACCGTAAATCTCAGTGGTCTCAGCCAGCACGGTGGTGCCACCACAGGCCACAATCAAGTCCGATGCACAACCCAAGACAGGATTAGCAGTAATACCCGAATAGCCATCGGAACCTCCACAGTTGGTCCCCAGAATCAGTTTGCTTGCGGGCACGGTCGTGCGCTCCGCTGCGTTAACATGCGGCAGCAGATTCTTAACCATCTCTACCCCGCGCTCAATGGTCTTGCGTGTGCCGCCTTCGTCTTGGATCGATAGAACTGGAACAGTGGCTGTAGCCGCACTGGTACTATGCGAGCCATTGTTCAGATGAGCAGGTAGCTGGATCTGATGAAGCCCTTGCGACTGAACCAAGTGCCCCAAGGTACCTTGTTCGCACCCCAGTCCAATCAAGATGAAGCCGCCGATGTTCGGATGGCGCGCAACTCCACCCAAGATGCGAGCCAACATGCGGTGCCGCGATCCATCGTAGGCCATCGCGCATCCACCGTCGTGTTTGAAGGCTACGACACCATCGACATTCGGGAAATCCTTCAACGACTCGGCATCGAATTTTTGCGCAATCATCCGGGCTGCTGAAGCCGAACAATTAACGTTGCTGATAATCGCCAGATAGTTGCGTGTACCCACTTGCCCGTCAGGTCGCACGTAACCTTCGAAAGTATAGTTAGTCAGCGGCTGAGGACTGGCCGGTATTTCAGTAGACAGTGCCTCCAAATCAATAGTGTGATCGCACTTTAAATTGTGTGAATGCACATGATCGCCTGGTTCAACGCGACAAGTGGTCAAACCAATGGGCCAACCGAACTTCCAAATGGATTCATTTGGTTCAAGCGTAGTGATGGCTACTTTGTGGCCTGGTGGAATCGTCTGTCGCACAGCTATGTCCGACCGCCCGACGTGGATAACGGTCCCCTTGGGCAATTCCTTGAGCGCGACTACTACATTATCGTTGGCTTGCAAATGAATAAACGAAGGCTGCGCGCCATTGGCCGGGGTCATACGATTCCTTTGGTGGAGCGAACGTGGGCAAATTTCAATGCCCACAGCCTACCCAACAGCCGATGCCCACTCAAGACCAGGCAGGCACCAGCGCGCAAATGTGCGGTGCCAACAACCCTGGAATTTCATTGCACTACACCCAGTTCAGCATGGCCTGGCGGGAGTCGATGTTCAGGTGCACATGTTCGTCGACTCGGGCGACCCACGACAGCGGAATGAAGTGATGTTGGTTATCGGGACTATCTTTACGGGTCAACTTGATCTGATTGCCTTCCACGCCATCGACCAGTCCGATGGTTTTGCCGCACGAAGCAATTACGGGCATGTGGTTGCGAATGTTGGTTGACTGATCACCTTCGTGCTCGTTCGTCCCCAGCATGTCTTTAGCACCCTCGGCCATATTTTCGGCGCCTTCAGAGATGGCGCGGCCAGTACTCTTGGCTGCTTGGCTGACCGACTCGCCCATATCCTGCAGCGATTCTTTAACATTTCGAGCCATAATAAACACCTCGTGTTGTGAAAGTTGTGAAACGGTTCACAGCGCTAAGGTGCAACCCATGTGCCGGAAGTCACCTCTCCAAGGCTTCGCCTTGGGGAGGTCGAATCGAGCCCGTAGCGAGATTCGGGAGGAGTCTGGGCACGTAGCCGATCTCGCCAGAGATTGGAAATCGATTGGTGACGCGTCCAAAGTCTGGCGACTTCAGCTACAGGTTAAGTACTGCGAGAGTCTTGCCTAGCGCACTGCCCCCTCCCGCAGACGAAGGCTGAACGCCTCGTCTGCGACCTCCCCCAGCTGCGCCGGGAGAGGTGACCGTCACCTCTCCAAGGCTTCGCCTTGGGGAGGTCGAATCGAGGCTTTGCGAGATTCGGGAGGGGTCTGGGAACGTAGCCGATCTCGCCAGAGATTGGAAATCGATTGGTGACGCGTCCAAAGTCTGGCGACTTCAGCTACAGGTTAAGTGCCGCAGGAGTCTTGCTTAATGCACTGCCCCCTCCCGCAGACGAAGGCTGAACGCCTCGTCTGCGACCTCCCCCAGCTGCGCCGGGGGAGGTAACCGTCACCTCTCCAAGGCTTCGCCTTGGGGAGGTCGAATCGAGGCTTTGCGAGATTCGGGAGGGGTCTGGGCACGTAGCCGATCTCGCCAGAGATTGGAAATCGATTGGTGACGCGTCCAAAGTCTGGCGACTTCAGCTACAGGTTAAGTACCGCAGGAGTCTTGCTTAATGCACTGCCCCCTCCCGCAGACGACGGCTGAACGCCTCGTCTGCGACCTTCCCCAGCTGCGCCGGGGGAGGTGACGCATTCCGCTACTTGATCAAGATTTCGCCGGGCATGAGTGCCCAGGCTTTCATGGCTTGGCCGCGAGGCTGCAGGCAGCTTTGAATGAGGGCGGTGGTGGCGCGTAGGTCAAAGCCTTGATGGGCCATCGTCTTGAACACACTACCGCTGAGCAAGCTGTGGACTTCGATGTCACGGCTTTCTTCTTCACCCAGGAGTTCGAGCAAATCAAAACCGGATTTGACGACTGGGCGATGAATAACTTCGAACTTATCCAGCTTCGCCTTCTTGGCCACTGCGGCCAGGCAATCATCCAGTCCGCCGATTTCATCGACCAACTTGTGAGCCTTGGCCTGGGTGCCGGACCATACGCGTCCGCCGGCCAGTTCTTTCAGTGTCTCGACCGGCAGTCCACGTGACTTGCTAACCAGTTGTAGAAACTTAGTGTAAACATCATCGATAAAGCTCTGCATGACTTTAACGTCTTGCTCACTCCATGAGCGATCGATGCTGTCGCTCTTGGCGGCATCATCCAGGGCAATGGATTCGACATGCACGCCCACGCGTCGGAAGAGCGAACCGGCGCTGATCTTCAGTGAAAAGACGCCGATGGAGCCAGTGATCGTGCCTTTCTCGGCATAAATCGGCTGGCCGATACATGAGACCCAGTAGCCGCCGGATGCTGCCATTTCACCCATCGAAATGAGCGTAGGTTTCTTTTCGGCCATCGCCGCCAAGGCGCGGCGGATGGCTTCGCTAGCCGTGGCACTGCCGCCGGGCGAATTGATGCGCACGACGATGCCCTTGACCTTGTCATTGCTGGTCAAGTCCTCGATGACTTTCACCGTTGGTCCGGACACGATAGAGCCAGGCGACTCTTTCTTGCCGTCGACAATCGCACCGCTCAAATGCAGAACAGCGATCGTGCCCTCCTTGATATTCGAAACTGGCTTCTTTTCGCCGGACATGAGAATGCCCATGAGTTCAAAGAAGCTCATTTCGCGTTTGGGGGCGGCCTTGGGCTTGGTCCATTCCAACTTCTTGCCGATCATCTCATCGATGGTGGTTTTCATCGAACCATACGGCGCAAGTTTGTCGACCAGGCCTCGACTGAGTGCTTCGCTCGGCAGGAGCATGCGTTGCTTCTGCATTTCGCGAACTTGAGCAGCAGTCAGCGAGCGACCACGCACGATGCGATCGACCTGCGCATCGTTGATAGCCGAGAGCATCTCGAGGTAATGCTCCCGCAAGTGATCGCTCATCTGCGGATTGAGATACGGTTCAACCGCACCTTTAAAGTCACCGGCCCGTACCACAGAAGCTTGCAAACCAATTAAGTCCATGGCGTCACGATAAAACATCGACTGCATCGACATCGAGGGCATATCGACGCCACCAAATTCAGCCAACACTATTTCTTTGCAAGCCACGGCCAAGGCAAGATGGGTATTGCTTGGGTTTTCAAGCCACGCAATCGTATGTTTGCCAGCCGACTTGAGCTTGTCCAAATGCCGCGAGATCTCGTCCAATTGAGCAGGGTTCATGACCAGCCCGGCGTCCGATAGATCAAAGACCACATGCGACACACTGGCTTCTTTGCCTAGCGCATCGAGATAGTCGCAGAGTTTATAGAACGACTTCTGCTTCAGTGAATCGCCACCCATTAGTAAAGCGGCTGGATCTAGCCCCATCGGTTGGGCCAGATCAACATATTCTCCTGAGAGTTCGAGCACCCGGATAACGGGAGCCGCTTCGGCTTTATCGGCAGTTTTATCGGCCGACTTATCGGAGCGACGCTGACGAGTTCGCTGCGGCTTGGCTTCGTCAGCGGCAGGCTGGTCGACTTTCTTTTCCTCGCCAGGCGCTGCCTCAGCCACAGCTTTTTGCTCAGGAGCCGGCGCCTCCCCCGCATCAGGTGGCGAAGCTTCTTTCTGCGCAAAACTGGTCGCGCATGTTCCACTTGAAAGTACCAACGACAACCATGCTGCGCACACAACATTCAACAATCGCATCGGACCACCTGCTCCTGCGGCGAAACGAACTACAGAAAAAGCACACATCCATAATAGCTGTTTGTGTGTGAGAATTCTCTGAAAGATGAGCGGAAACGACTCATGTATCCGAACTCCGTAGCCGACCTCGCCAGAGTTTGGACCGTTCTTCGTAGCCGAACTCGCCAGAGTTTGGAAAGAAAAGACTCGGGGCCACCAACGCCTGGCCGGCCGGCACGACGAAAGCCTTGACGGCTTCCGCTACAAATGCCTTGATGGCTTCCGCTACAAAAGCCGGTCTAGCTAGACAGGCAGCGAACGTTTTGCGTTAGATTGTCGAGAAATCTCGTGAAATTGTTCGTGGTCTTTAGATTCACCTAGCGGTTCTCACTATGTATAGGTAGTTCTGGAGACCAGTTCTCCCTTGCAGCCGATTTGCGAAAATCAATGGTGCCTGACTGACCATTACGAGAGCTGGGCAGATTTTCCGCCTGCGAAACTTTGTGGCTTAGACAGTAACAATAGGAGTATCAAGTCTATCTCTTGGAGCCTGTGCACTCTTGTCAGCCCCCTACAATACAGGTAAAGGATGACGTTTAAATTTTCGCGTGCTATCAAACCGATGTGACAATGGCTACATGAATCGACCTTTAAAATTGTGGCGATAATGCGCCAGAATGCCCCAAAGCATAGTGACTTAGGGGGCAGGAGTTCACTATAGTAATGATAGCGGGTCGGGATCGATGCTAGCACGTTAGGAATAAGCTTGCAGAATTTCTAGCTCGGCGGAACTAGGATTGCTCTTCGAGATTTGCCTAGAAAGATTCCGATACAGACAGTGATGACAATTCCCATTCGTTCTTTTGCAGGGTTGCAAGGATGAGGCCGGACGCCAGTTTTCACCCATTCTCGAAAGAGATTTGGCAAGCCGTTACCAACCAGGCACGCAGTGCACTGGTGCGTAAGGAGTTTTGCCCAGAACAGTCGCGCGTCGAATCAGTGCGCTGTGTTTACATGACCCAAGAGACAGAGACGTCTTTTGGCCGTCAAGTTTGGTTCTTTGAAGCCATTGGCGTCGATCCTGTAGGACGGCAACATCGACTTTATGGAGCCTTGGAGTTCTCCGTGCAGTTTGGGCTGATGGAGCCCTGCCGAGCAGCGCTGATGGATGATCCGGCTCATCGCCAGCGATTCCTCCATGGCTTGATCGAGCCGGTACCCGTGGAGCCATGGAGCGCACCCTCGACCCGCGTATGGGTGCGTATCACCTGCGCCTCGGTGGTGATCGTCAGCTCCATCTGGTTACTGGCGCTGGCTTCAGTCTTCTTAGATCACTGAATCTACACCGACCACGAAATTAGTTGCAGTACAGCATAGATCACCAGCATAAAACTGGTGATCCAAATGGCGGTTTTGCGAGTTTGGTCGAAGATCAGATCCTTGCGCTCGTGGCGCGTAGCGCCGACGACAAACGAAACTGCCACTAGCAGCGGTAGATACAGCAGTAAGTATTCAAGCGACATTGTAATTGTCATCGACGGTCCTTCGTGAGTGTATTTGTAGCGGAAGCCGTCAAGGCTTTCGTTGGTGTTGTCCATTCGAAATGCTTGACGCATTCCGCTACTGGGTAAAGACGAAATGCTTGACGCATTCCGCTACACGGTCATCGCTTTGCGCAGTTTGATCAGTAGTTTACGGGTGGCACGCACACCTTCGTATTCGTCACCTTTGCCTTCGAACTCGATGCCGATATGGCCATGATAGCCGGCATCGATCACGATCTTGAGCATCTTGGCATAGTCGATTTTTGTCTCGTTGCCGTCGGCATCAAACTCGTAACTCTTGGCGCTAACGCCCTTGGCGGTGGGCATCAAATCGGTCACGCCTTGATATCGATCGTATTCGTAGAAGTTGCCAAAGTCGGGGAGGGTACCGCAGTTGGGTAGACCTACCGCAGCGATGGTTTCGCTGAGCCATTTGCCGTTGGAGCTCAGACCGCCGTGATTTTCAACGATCACGTTGATCTTGTGCTGGACAGCGAATTCGCTGAGTTTACGCAGGCCGTCAGCCGCCAACTTCTTAGCTTCCTCAAAGTCCTTCTCTGAAGTCTGCGCGTTGACGCGAATGCTATGACAGCCAAGTGTTTTGGCAGCGGTAACCCACTTGTAGTGATTTTCAACAGCCTGCTGACGCTTGGCTGCATCGGAATCGCCCAACGCCCCTTCGCCATCGATCATGATCAACAAAGCTCGAACCTTGTGCTCTTCTTGACGAGCCTTCAGATCGGCCAGGTAGGCTTGGTCCTCGGCCTTATCTTTGAAGAACTGGTTGACGTATTCGACCGCACCAATTTTGAACTCAGTTCTGGTTACCTTGGGAAAATCCAGGTTGTCCAGCTTTCCTTTGAATAGATTGTCGTGCAGCGACCATTGGGCCAGCGAGATGCGGAAAAGTGGTGGTTTCCGGTTGCCGTCTTGAGCCTGGGCCTCTGCTGCTTTGGGTTTGGCATCTTGGGCCAGAGCCCAATGACTGGGAATGGTGGCGGCCATGGCGGCAGCGCCAGCAGAAAGCTTCAGAAATCGGCGACGTTCCAGTGAATGGGTCATTGTGCTGCCTCGTAGGAGTTGTGGACGCAGGCTCCCAGCCGACGGCTGAGATTACTTGGAATTTCAAGTCTACTCCCAATTCACACGCGCTAGAAGCCTATCCCCAACCTTGCCTCCAAATTGTAGCGGAAGCCGTCAAGGCTTTCGAAAATGCTCGTAGCGGAAGCCGTCAAGGCTTTCGAAATTCCCGAAATGCTCGACGCATTCCACTACGTGGCCCCGAAATGCTTGACGCATTCCGCTACGGCATCTGCAGTGAAATTGTACGCATCGTGAGCCTTTTTCCATCTTCGGCCATCTTATTTCCGCGGGCTAACCGCTCCCATGTCGAGGCTGGCGCTGGTTGAAATTGCGTGATTCTGGTAGACTCCGATGGTTCAGAGGACGGCCTTAGGTAGCCTCTTAGGCAGCCCCTCAGGGGGATTATCTTCCGAGGCATGCCAAGCTGACGTGAGTTATGGCGATTTTGTGTTGTGCAATTGTGGAGTAACTAATGGCGCAGTTGGGCGTCAACATTGATCACGTGGCGACGATTCGACAAGCACGTAAGACATATGAGCCGGACCCAGTGCTGGCTGCGGGCCTGGCCGAACAAGCTGGGGCAGACTTGATTACCGTGCATTTGCGTGAAGATCGGCGACATATTCAAGATCGCGATTTGCATATTCTCCGCCAAACCGTAACGACCCGCCTGAACTTGGAGTTGGCTTGCGATAGCGAAATTGTGCGTATCGCAGTTGAAGTACAACCGCATCAAGCGACGCTGGTTCCAGAACGCCGCGAGGAAGTCACCACCGAAGGCGGCTTGGAAGTGGCCGCCGACCCGCAACGCGTGAAGCGCGCGTTCGAAGATCTGGCCGCCGCCGGGATCGAAGTCAGCCTGTTTATCGATCCGGACCCAGTTCAAATCGAGGCCACGCATGCCCTGGGCGTTAAGATGGTCGAGCTGCACACGGGCAGTTATGCGCTGGCCCGTGGCGCTCAGCAGCAGGCGGAACTGGACCGCTTGAAATCAGCCGGCCAATTGGTGACCCAACTCGGCATGCAACTACATGCCGGTCACGGTCTTAATTATCAAAACGTCAACGCAGTCGCAGCCATTCCTCATATGGAGGAATTGAACATCGGCCACAGTATCATCGCCCGAGCCGTGTTCGTTGGTCTGGCCCAAGCGGTCAGTGACATGAAACAGTTGATCATCCAGTCGAGCAGCCGCTAAGCACGTGGACACGTCCAATTCGGGATTAGGGCACAAATAGAATCGACAACCAATTCCACACTCAAGTGAAGGTTAGCCAGTCAGCAATGAGTACACGTAAAGGTTCGGAGTATCGCGGTTTATCGGTCGCCATTGTTACCCCTCTGCGCGATGACAAAGTGGATATCGATCGTTTGCGCGAACAAGTCGAATTTCAAATCGCAGCTGGCACGCGTTGCCTGGTGCCCGTAGGTACAACCGGCGAATCACCCACGCTTTCGCACGAGGAACACGAACGTGTTATCAGCGAAGTCGTTCAGATTGCGGCCGGTCGCATAAAAGTCATGGCGGGCACCGGCAGTAACAGCACTGCCGAAGCTCTGCGGCTAACGCGCTGGGCAGCCAAAGCGGGTGCCGATGCTTCTTTGCAGGTTGCACCTTACTACAACAAGCCTACCCAAGAAGGCTTCTATCAGCACTTCAAAGCCATCGCGGAAGATGTGGGCTTGCCCATCTGCGTCTACAACATTCCCGGGCGCACCGGCAAAAACATCGAACCGGAGACCATTGCTCGCCTGGCCGAGTTGCCGAACATCACGATGGTTAAAGAAGCCACCGGCTCGCTCGACCAATGCTCGCAGATCCTCAACACCACCGATCTGACGGTGCTCAGTGGCGACGACAGCTTGACCCTACCGATGATGAGCGTCGGAGCCGAGGGCGTCATCTCAGTGGCGGGCAATATCGTGCCTGAAGATATTATTGCTCTGGTCGAGGCGGCTGCGGCCAATGATTACAGTCGGGCTCGTCAGCTGCATCACCGACTGTTCCCGCTGTGCCGCGACATGCTGGGACTGGCCACCAATCCCATCCCCGTCAAAGCTGCTATGGAAATGTTAGGTCGCGATACGGGAGAACTGCGATTGCCCATGACACCGCTGGATGACAAGCAGAAGGACGCCCTGCGAGATACACTAGAAAACTACGGGCTCATGGTCGGCGTTTAAGACACCTCTGCTGTTTCGGGACTAGTCATTCGATGGACAAATGTGAGTTCGAGTACTTAGGCCCTTACAAGATCCAAGCCGTGCTGGGACGCGGTGGCATGGGCGCCGTATACAAGGGCCTGCATGCCAAATCCGGCGATGCAGTTGCGATCAAAGTCATCTCGCCCGGAGTCGCCAACGAAATGCGATTCCGGCGACGATTCAGTGCCGAGATCGAAACGCTGATGCGCTTGCGACATCCCAATATTGTCCAGCTGATCGGCGTAGGTGAAGAGCAGGGCTTGCTGTTCTACGTCATGGAGTTCGTCGACGGTCATTCGCTTCATGACCACTTGCGTCAGTACAAACGCATCGACTGGACCGAAGTGATTCAAATCGGCATCGATGTCACCGCCGCGCTCAAACACGCGCATGACATGGGCATTATCCATCGCGACATCAAACCAGCCAACTTGATGGTCAACAAAGAAGGTCGCATCAAATTGACCGACTTTGGTATCGCCAAGTTGTTTGGTGCGACCGACATGACGGCTGCGGGAAGTGTCATCGGCACAGCCGACTACATGCCGCCTGAGCAAGCTGAAGGCAAGAGTGTCACCGTTCGCAGCGACATCTACAGCCTTGGTAGCGTGATGTATGCACTCTTGGCTGGCCGCGCGCCGTTTGCTGGCAAGAGCGTGCCTGAAGTGCTGTACGCGGTCCGCTATTCGCCTGCCCCTGATTCAACGCCTTACGCCGTCGACGCGCCTCCCGATTTGCACCTCTTGATCTCCGAGATGCTGGAAAAAGATCCGTTGAAGCGTCCGCCCACGGCGCTGGTCATTGGCAATCGACTAAAAGCCATTCAACAAGGCATGGCTCGCCTGGAAGCCGATCGAGCCCGCAATCAAGCGGCTGCTCCCAATCAATCTGTCTCTGGCAATACAATCGCCAAGGAACTGACCAGTATCGATCTGAATGATGTTCACGATGCAGAGCTGAAAGCCACCGGGCACATGTCGACCCAGGATCAACCAACGGCGATCGCCTCTGAGTCGATCCTAGCCAAGCTCGGTCGCGAAGACGCCGGCGCCACTAAGCCGCGACATGTCGATGGCGATACAGGCCTCTCGATGGCTATGCCTCATACGGTTGATTCACAAGCTGATTCGCTGCCCTCTACCGAGACTCCGCTACCGGCCACCACCTCGCATTATACGCCGATCACCGATGCCGACACTCGCAAGTACACGACCGAACTCTATCATCCTCCGCAAGACAAACATGCCAAGCTAATTCAGTATCTATCGATCGCTGGCATGATCATGCTGCTGCTCGGACTAGTCGGAGCTACCTGGTACATGTTGCAACCACTTACCGCGGATGCTCTGCATGATCAGATCATCACTGCCGTGGAGTCCGGTGATGACAACCAGCTGTCAGGGGTGATACCGGACATGGAAGAGTTCATCGAACGTTTCCCTGACGACGAGCGATCGGCGGAAGTCAAGCAATGGTTGGACGAAGCTGAGTTGCTCCGCATGGCTCGCAATGTTCGCCGTCGAGGACGCAACGGCAACGATCAGTTGAACGCAATCGAACAAGGTTTTCTGGACTGTATCGAAGCCATGGATCGCGATCCCACGGACGCGCGACGCAAGTTTGATGCTTTCCTAGCGGTATATCGCAACGCTGGCGATCTGGCGCCCAAGGACAAGCGTTACATCGAGTTAGCCGAACATGCATCCGAAACGCTGGCTCACGCACGCGCCACTCCCACCACCGAAGCCACCGCTCAACTTGAATCCGTCATCCACGCCGCCGAAGCCACGATGCCCAAAGCCCAGCTATCCATCTTCTACCGCAGCATTATCGAACTCTACAGCGACAAGCTCTGGGCCAAGGACATCGTCACCCGCATCAAAGCCATCCAACCGTAAGCTCCTTGGAGTGCCGTGCCTTGGAGTGCGGTGCCATCTGGCACCGCTTTGATGTAAGCGAAGTCTCAAGCCGCAGCCTGAGTCGCTCTGAAAGTTGGGAGTCACCTAGTTCGTGCTGGCTGCGGTACCGTTTGGTTAGGACATCAAAGCTACGGCTACGCCGCAGCACTCCAAAGGCGCAGCACTCCAAAACACTATTCGTAGTCCGATTCCAGGATGGCCCAATAGTCGGCGGAGGCGTTGAATTTTTCGGCGTGGGTCTGCGCAGCCACTTGCGAGTTCGGAAATGGGTTAACGAACGTAGCAGTATCGCCAAAGCTGACGCCCAGACCTCGCGCAGCCACGACGGCCGAGCCGAGTGGATCGACCGTTGAGATATGATCGACAGCTTTTGATATCGGTATACTGCCAATCTCGGGTGGATCGTAACAGACCATTTCGCCGAAGCGACGTTCTTCGATCAAACGCACGGCATGCACACCATATTGTGTTGCCAGCATGCGATCGAAATAGGTCGGCTGTCCGCCACGCTGCAAGTGCCCCAACACAACGCAGCGCGTCTCGGTGCCTAGACGAGCTTGTATTTCTTCGGCGACTACCTGGCCGATACCGCCCAATCGAATTTGTTTGTCGGAGCAACTGCCGTCGAGCGTAACCAGGCCACCTCCGGGTTGATGAGCGCCTTCGGCCACTACTACTAAAGTAAAACGCTTGCCCATCTGTCGGCGTTGGACGATTTTTGCACAAACGTTCTCGTACGTCCAAGCGATCTCGGGTATCAAAATCACGTCTCCACCGCCGGCAATGCCAGCATGCAAAGCAATCCAACCGGTGTGACGCCCCATGACCTCCAGAACCATGACTCGTTCATGACTAGCCGCGGTCGTGTGCAGCCGATCC
Organism: Rania fehmarnensis; assembly: GCF_056494185.1. Taxonomy (NCBI): domain Bacteria; kingdom Pseudomonadati; phylum Planctomycetota; class Planctomycetia; order Pirellulales; family Pirellulaceae; genus Rania; species Rania fehmarnensis. Next base: position 3,946,982 of record NZ_CM151398.1, on the reverse strand, counting down.
AAGGCATCGGCCGCGCAGGCCACTGCACTATCAAAACCAAAGCTGAAGGCCGTACAACGTAGATCATTATCAATCGTCTTAGGAACACCCACCACCGGAATTCCATGGTCATGCATGGCTTGCGCAATCGACAGCGAACCATCGCCACCCACACAAATCAAACCATCGATCTGGAGCTCTTCCAAGTTCTTTCGCACTGCTGTCAGCAGTGCAGGATCCAAACCGCGTTTCTCATCAATGCCGACCTTCGCCGAGAAACGACCTTTGTTGGTCGAGCCAAGAATGGTACCACCTTGATTAAGTATGCCGAAGGTGTTGACCAAATCGAGCGTCATGGTCGACACAGGCTCGATCAGTCCTTCGAAGCCACGCAGGATCCCCAACACTTCATAGCCAAGATTGATCGCCGTCTTAACGCTGCCGCGAATAACCGCGTTCAGCCCCGGACAATCTCCACCACTGGTCAAAATTCCGATTCGTCTTCGCGCGTCGCTCACATGTGCTCCTGTGTGTCTTGTGGCATAGGCTTCCAGCCTGTGTATCTTGTGGCATAGGCTTCCAGCCTGTGTGTATTGTGGCATAGGCTTCCAGCCTGTGTGTATTGTGGCATAGGCTTCCAGCCTGTGTGTATTCTCTTCATCGCAGCCATCTGACCTGCGTCGCCCAATCGCCTCTAGTCTTGCCGTCCACCTGCGCGGACATCCGCCCACAATCGGCGCAAGACCAGCGGCACGGCAATCGCTAAGCAAACTACCACTAAAATCTGTGTCCAGTTCCGCCCAGTGACTACGGGTCTATTGCTAGTGCTAATAACTTTCACCACTGGCATGGGCTCTTGATGGCTACTGACCGCCTCCGCCTGGCCGTTGCCGTTAGGAATTGGCACCAGTTCAGGGGCAGCGTTATTATCCACTAATCCTGGAGTGGTGATCGTGGTGGTCCATGGTAATAGCTCATCCCAATTCGTCTTCAGCAGTAAATCGAAGCCTGGGTTTTGTTCTTTGACTTGGCACGAGCAGGCACCAGTTACAAAGACAGCCATTTCCCTAATGTTTTCGGCTGTAATCCCAGGTCCCACCAAAGGCCAGAGAACCCGACCGCGGCCGAAGGCCGCAAAGAGAATTGGCTGATCCAATTCTTTCAGATCAACTTCGCTATTGATGAGCATTTGAACCAGTTCATGCTCTGCGCTACGATTTCGATCCAGGCTGAGTAGTGAAAACTCGACGCGCAGTTCAGGTCCACCGACAACCGCGTCAGCCGGATCGTCGGTCAGCTTGGGCAATTCCAAAGTCGCTTGCAGCTGTCGCAACTCTTTTTCAATAATCTGTTCGGTCGCACGGTCGAGAGCCTTGTCTCCACTTTTGACCAACATCCACACCGCCGATTGACCGTGGGCCAGCCGCTGCAATAGTTCGCGACGCATGGGCGAATCAACGAGAGTTGAAACACGCGTGCCTTCCAAGGGGCTGGTTAGCACAGGCTCTCGTATGTCAAGCGCCGCTGGATAATGCAGCAACAGAGTGGGTTCGGTGTCCACCTCGATCTTGCACGTATCGACATAAGCCTGGTCTGCCTGGGACAGGGTACTCGTAGTATCGATCGAGTGGATCACCAGGTTGCACTGCTTGGACTCAACGCAAGCATTCAGTTGGTCCAGGGCTTGGCCTGCTGCAGGCGAAAGTGGTCCCTTGTGCAAGACCACAACGCGGTAGCTGTCCGCAGACCAATGGTCAAGCGCATAGCGAAAGACGGGCACGTTGCACGCCAGCGCGCTAATGGCCAAGAGCAAAACTGCAGTTGTCGATAACAAAAGCTTATACATAGTTCATTAAGCCGACTTTCTAAAAGCGGCGTCAGTTTTGTCAACAATCATCTGTATGGTGGCAACAACCGCTGCGACCTAAGGGTGCAAAGGCTACAAGCGTTCTAACTCGATACCGCAGATAACCGGCGCTCCGCGCCTGCTGTTGAACTTTAATTCAAGCCAATTTCGCAATTCGACGCGCTCAATGGTCTCGACTCGCCACAGTGGATCAGCCCCGCCTAGCTTGATCGATGGCAAGGTCGCTTGACCTGCGACATCGACATCGAATTCTCGCTGTTGTTCCGACGTTCCTTGCGGCACAGCGAAGTGTAACACGACGCGGTATGCTTGCGGAGCGACCTTACTTTCATCGACCAGCGGTACTTCATCGGCATCGATAACCAAGCGAGCCGCACCCGAATCGCGACCACGAAAAGCGGCAGCTGAACGAGTGCCCGTTCCACGCACTAGTATCACGACCGAACTGCCGGGCACCCAATCATCGCGCGCGATTACCTCTTCGATCAGGCTGCTGATGTCTGGCGACTTCTGAGCCTCTTTGGCTTCGCCTTCGGCAGTCCAGGGCTGAACCTTCCAAGAGACTTTAGCGCTGGTCAGCGCTCGCTGAGACAATTTAGCTTGGTCGCTATCCAACTCGGCTGGCATGGCTGACAACTCTGCCGCTAGCTCCAAGACCGACTCGTCTTCGTATTTGCCCTTGGAGGTCAACTGCAGATGTGCCGCGCGAACCTTGGCCCCTTTGGCGAGTGGCAAATCGATAAAGCGAAATGCTACCCATTGAGGCTCTTGGCCGTCGTGGCCCAGCTCAATTCCACTGCTGTCCAGCACAACTTCTCCCCGGCTATTCTCTTCTGCATCATCGCTGACACTTTGAATCGGCCAGCCTGTAGCCAGTTTATCGCGAGGTTCCGCGACCAAGCTTACTCGCAGACGACTGAGGCCTTCAATTCCCGAGGAGTGGACCCAGGGCAGCGAAGCCTCGGGCAACCAACTGGGATGATCTTGAAAGAGCCGCGCGCTGCCTTCCCACTTCACTGGCAGGTTAGGTGAATCACCGGACACGGAGGGATATTCAAGCCACATGCGACCGTCGGGAGCACGGCGATCTCCGGGAGCACCCAGGTTAATACCGATCTGGGCCAGTCGCCCTGACTTGGGTTCCAAGGTCGCAGAGTTGCTAATGGTCCAAGCATCCAATTCAGGCATATGCACCAACGCCAATGACGTTTGATTCTGATAAGAACAACTGCAAGTTCGCGTATAGTCGGGCGCATTCAAGACGCCATCGGCTGCGATCAGATTCGAAGTGCATCCCGAGCGAAAGCCGCCAAGATTGCCTGTGCCGGCTTCGGTATGCATGTCGTAGAAACCTGCGGCCCCAGAGCGGAAGGTGAGCAAATTCGACGAAGCGATGATACTGTTGCAACCGTACGCCCGCGTAATCTTCCAGGGCTCCAATTGCCCTGTTAGTGGATTCTTGGTCATCTTCTGCGAACCATCTTGAATGTAGAACGCGCCCGACGATTCGGTGTACGAATTGGCGTTGGTGATGATCAAGTCATCGAAGAGGACGCAAGGCCCCGAGTATTTTAAATCCTGCTTGGTCCAAACAGTTTCGCCCGTGGCCCCCTTCATGACACTCATGCCCTGTCCTACTTCGCTGGCCAGGCGATCGCTCGCGGCTGCCCCGGCTTGCAGCAACAGGTCATGTTCGCTCGAGTAACCCAACCAGGAACCAAACACATCGCCGGATTGTTCCCACAGCGTCGCCCCAGTCAGTAGATCAAAACATGCGATGCGATATGTCTTCGGATTCGAGCGACCGCGCCGACGCAGGAAGTCTTCCACAGGTTTGGGGTTCTTGTCCATGGCAAAGATGCGGCCACCACTGCCCACAATGCCGTTATGCCAAAAGCTGTGGCGCGCGTCGACTTGCCAGAGTTGTTTGCCTGTGTGGCGATCGAAACCCACGAGCGCCATACTGGCTGCTCGGTCAAGACTCTTGGCACCGAACCCTGCCTTGTTGCCCGTAAACTTCTCGGAATCATCTTCGATCGCCTGGCGTGAGCGGAACTTGGCAAAACCTTTGCCGCCGACGAGCACGTCATCCAGCACGCCTACATAGCCCCACTCATTGACATCTCCCGCTTCATTGCTCGGCATTTGTATGTCAAAGAGGTTTGCACCCGTGGCCGTGTCTAAAACGTGGCAGGTTGCCCCTTCCACCAAGTAGATGTGATCGGCAGTCACTACATAGTTAGTGCCACGCCCGTTGGCACCTGGTATATGAACCTGGTTATATGCTGGATCCAACGGCGTCTCTTTGTACGTTTCATCGAAGTACACATCCTGGGTACCCAGGTCATCGAATTTGCGCTGCCAGAGTACCCGACCTGTGTATACATCGCGAGCCGTCAATGTGTTGATGCCCTCGATAAACAAGCGACCATCGACTACTTGTTCGGGCGGCCCGTGACCATGCCGCGGCAGCACATCTTCATGAGTCACACCACCGTACCATAACACACCCAGTGGCAACTTGACCAGTTTGTCTTCCGATTTCAGCGTATTGGCCATGTTGCCATACTGATGAGTCCAACTGCCGCTGCCTGGTAGCGAACCAGTGCGTTTAATTCGCACACCCCAATCCAGCACGTCCACTTCCGCTCGGCTGAGATTGCAACGCGCAACTGCTTCTTTCAACTCTTTCAGCTTATCCGCTGCTACGGCTTCCAGCGATTCACTGGCCACCAGGCACATAACGCCGCCGTACGGTCGAATCGATTCATACAGCCGAACCAACTGGTCCGGCTGAGCCAACAACTGTTGTGTCATCTCTGGGCTGACAAACATTTCGTTAGCCAAGTAAGGCGGCAGCGCCAGATCACCGAGCGCTGAAGTGTGAGCAGTCAACTTGCCATAGAGTCCATGTTGATCAAGCTGTTGTCGAAGTTTATCCACGCGCTGGGCGCTGGAGTCAAACATGGCCAGTTCCACAAACGGTGATTGATGGGCCAGTGCGTTGACCAGCGTCTGGCTTTCGGCTCCCAGCAAAACTGCGTAACCCTCCGCCTGGCCGGATGCGCGAAGTCTCTGGGCAGCTTGCTGTGTGGATGCATCTGCGACCAAGCGATCGAATTCGGAGGACAGTACAACTGCTGCAGGCGCGGTTGCAGCGCTGGGCGTGGGATCCGTGGTCAGTGCGTGGATAGCACCTTCGCGCGTAACGGCTAGCACCATGCCATCGGCGGCCAGCAGACGCTCGACGCGACCTGCAACATCGACGCTACCCACAATGCTTGACGACTGTCCATCTTTGGGCAAGGCGATAATGTGGATGGTTGATTTGCCATCGCTGGTTGTACCGGCTGCCACCAGGCGATCGCTCAATCCGATCAAATCACCGTTGGCATTGCAGGGCAGCTCCCAGATTTTCTCTTTGGTTGCTCGGGCATAACAAATCACCAGGTCTTTGTCCTCGCTACGCTCGTAGGCGTAAATGAACTCACCGGCCAGCACTGGTTCGTTGGGCATAAATGCAGTTTTGAGGCCGGTGTCCAAGGCAAACTCGCGCGTGCCACGCTCGCGTGTGTGCACATACCACGATGCCTCGTCGGCCATCACCAGCGAACCACCGGTACCTTTACCACCAGCGTTTAACTCAAAGTAGCGAAGTTGTCCTGTGGCTCGTTCAAAGACCGCCGGCACCGAGCGTCCACCGGGCACAATCAGCGCATCTTCAGTGGCCACGAGTGCACCTTGTGGGGCTACGCCCGCAAAGGCAGGTGCACTATGCGGTTGCCTGATGTACTGCGCACCCGTTTCATCATTGCACCACTGGACCGCGCCTGTTCGAGCATCAAGTGCATAGATGAACGTTCCCATAAACGGCCAGATGCTGGCTGCTACGTACAAATGTCCATCGCGAACCACTGGTCCACCACGCATCGGCCAGGCGGAAATCAATCGCTGATTGCCCAAACTCAATCGGCCCAACGAGTCACCGCTGTGGGCTGCCCGTGTTCCACCCGGGGCACCTTTAAACTTCCACGCCGGCTTCAACCCGTCGGCCGTCATGCAGTGCAGGAAGCCATCGTCGCTGGCACAGTAAACATGTTCCTGCCAAACCACGGGCGGCAGGCGTACCGGTCCATCACAAAAATAGCTGGCGACCAGTTTCCCCGTCGCCAATTCCAGGGCGATCACTTGATCGCGGTCGTTCAGCCCGAGATAAACTTTGCCTCCGTAAATGACCGGTTCGAGCAGTCGATCGTAACTCATCAAATCGCGATTGAGCGTATCATCCCAAGCCGTTTTCCGCGGACCAATCGCGCGCGTCCAGGCGAGCTGCAGTTGGTCGCTATGCAGTCGATTCGTAGAGGACGCACTGCGATAGGCATCGAATCGCCACATCGGCCAATCTTCGGCCCTTACGCCCTGCCCACATGCCTGCCACAGCAACAGCCCCAGCAGCGTGTGCAATAACGTACTAAGAGAGCTGCCCAGCACCAAACCTTGCCAGCGAGACGACATACTGTCTTCCATAATCGTGAGTGTGCGTAAAACGAGCCTTTAGTATAGCTGGTTCAACATTGCCTGCGTACCGCGCGCGGCATCACTTGTGCCCCCCTGCGAGTTTGGAGATCGTACAGCTTTTAACTATCGAGATACAAAGGCCTTGGGGTGGCACTGGCTATGCGCAGCATTGCCAGTGTTCAAAACGAAGCGTTTGATATTCGGTCTGCGAACGCATAGACCAAGGGAATCGAAGTTTGTGAGCAACCAACGGTGGGGCACTCCCGAAAGGCCAAACCGGTCACAGAAGCGTCCCCTCAGAGGTGCGAGCACAACTTCGCTTAGCTAGTCAGCAGGCTCGCCAACCGCACCACTTCGATCCAAGCACTGGCAATGCTGCGCATAGCCAGTGCCACCCAGAACCCTTAACGCCATGCAATGGCACAACTTAAAAGCTGTACGATCTCTTTGCAGCAGGGGTTACGGCTTCAACAGCTTATCCAACCACACGTACGCGGCCAGCCGCTGCGCTTGAGGAAAGTCATGTTCGGCATCAGGTGCGTCAAGCACCAGTTTGTCGCCGGCACCGAAGATATCGTATACCCGGCCCGCTGCCGCCACTGCCTTCTCCACCCCGTTGATATCGAAGTTGTTATCACGTTTCGGCGAGCAAGAGTAGATGCCGCGCGGGGCGATGGCCGCTAAAACTTCATAGAAATCAAATGGTATTTTACTTGCATCGTTACCATAGGCCTCGCGGATGCGCGGCATATAGCGATCGCTGGTCCAGCCCGCAACTTTGCCGCCGTAGTAGTCGTGAAAAGGCGTGTAACCGCAGCTGGTAACTACCGCCTTCAATCGATCATCAAAAACCGCGGTGAACAACGAGTTATGTCCACCCAACGAATGGCCGATAACGCCAATGTGATCCGGATCGACTTGTGGCAAACTCTCAAGCAGATCGACTGCGCGCATGTTGTTCCAAATGGCTTTCATCGACCCCGAAGCGTAGTGAGCCCCCTGTTGCTTGAAATCGTATGCGTACTCTCCGAATGATGGGTAATCCGGCACGATGCAGACATAACCTCGCGCGGCCAACTCATGCGCATAGTGCAATGACGGTTTGCCACCCAAGCCCGCCGGTTCGTCTTTGCCGATTCCGACCGTTTGATGCAAACATAACATGGCCGGTGCTCGACCACTGGCTGGAAGTGTGTTGGGAATCAACAGCCACGCAGGTACTCGGTCATCGCGCTCGGGTGTGAAGCGAATCTTCTGACGCAAGTAGGAGCCAGTCTGTTCTTCCGATACGGTCTCGACCTCTAGCGGTACGCGCTGGCTACGATCCGGCAGTGGTCCCATCGCTTGTTGCATACCGGCACGAATGTGGCCTGCCCGCTGCCGCCACTGCTCAGCGGTCGTAATCGGCGACTCCTGACCCGCTGCGTCGCGCAGCACCAACAATTTGGAATGGTCAGGATAGGCGATCGCGCTCTCTGGATGCGGCGGGTCTTGGCAAAGAGCCACAGCCACCCACGGATCGAGAACAACACAAGCCAGCAATAGAATTCTATTCATAAGTGATTTCCGCATTCTGTAGCCGAAGTCGCCAGACTTTGGACGAACTACTCTGATTTATCCAATCCCGTAGCCGAAGTCGCCAGACTTTGGACGCGCTACTCTGATTCATCCAATCCCGTAGCCGAAGTCGCCAGACTTTGGACGAACTACTCTGATTCATCCAATCTCTGGCGAGATCGGCTACCGACCAATCTCTGGCGAGATCGGCTACGATTTAATTCATCCAAATCTCCGGCGAGATCGGCTACGATGTAAAATAATGCTACCTACCCCACCGCGCCAATCATGGTTTAAGTCAGCGACAACGTGCGTAATCTATCCCACCTCGCAAACTCGGGCGACCTCGCCACCATGGCCCGCATCGCAATTCTGGCGATAATTGCGATGAGTCCGTCGCTTCAAGCAGCGGATGCCATTGAGTACAACCGCGATGTGTTGCCAATCTTGGCGGATAATTGTTTCGCTTGTCATGGTCCCGACAGGGCGACGCGGCAAGCCGAGTTGAGACTGGATACGTTAGCAGACGCGACCAACAGCACTCTGCATGCTGCCGCCATTGTGCCCGGTCAACCGACTCGTTCGGTATTGATGGACCGGATCACGTCGACTGATCCCGAGCAGCGCATGCCACCACCAGTTCACGGTAAATCGCTGAACGATCAACAGATTCAAGTCTTGCGGCAATGGATCATCGAAGGCGCCGAGTATCAACTGCATTGGTCGCTAACACCGCTGTCCAACCGGCCTGACATGCGTGCCAAACTGACCGACAAGCCTACCGCCTACTCAGCGATTGATCGGTTGGTATTGGAAGCCATGCCGGAGGAACTGGTGGGTTTCAATCCTCCGGCCAGTCGCTTGACGTTGGCACGCCGTTTGTATCTGGACTTGACCGGTATGCCGCCGTCGGATGTCGATTTACGCACTATCGAAGATGATCAGCGGGACGATGCGTTGGAGCGCATGATCGATAGCGTGCTGGCCAGTCCACGATTCGGTGAACGTTGGTCGCGCTGGTGGTTAGACTTGGCGCACTATGCCGATAGCGATGGTTATCTGCAAGATTTTTTGCGACCCCATGCATGGCGTTATCGCGATTGGGTGGTCGATGCCTTCAATAGCGACATGCCATTTGATCGTTTCACCGTCGCCCAGTTGGCTGGCGACTTATTAGCTGAGGGTGCGTCGGGAGACGAAGCGCAACAACTGCGCATGGCCACAGGCTTTCTGCGCAATACTCTCAGCAATCGCGAAGGCGGTGCGGACTTGGAAGAGTATCGCGTGCGTCAAGTCGTTGATCGCACGGTTACGGTATCGACGACCTGGTTAGGTCTGACCATCGCCTGTGCCGAATGTCACGACCACAAGTATGACCCGCTGACGCAACTCGATTTCTATCGACTATACGCCTACTTTAATAACTGCGACGAAGTCAACATCGATGCACCGCTCGCTGATGAGCAAGCGACATTTGCAATCGCGTGGGCTAACTACCTGGCTAATCGGCAACAAATCATCGGCGAAAAGTCTGCAGAGATGGAGCGACTGCAAGCTGCGTGGGAAGACAAGCTGTTGTGGACCGAGAAGAATCCAGGTGTCGATCATCGCTGGGATCGGCTGCTGGAAGTGCTGGGGCTGATCTGGGGACAAGGTAACGGAGAAGGGCAACTGGAAGGCCTGAACATTGTAAAGACTCCGCGTGAGCTGCGTTCAGCTGCCGAACACGCTAGGTTGCAAGACTATTTTCTGCAGCACGGGTCGCTGATTGATTCCACCGCGTTCACACAGTTGGAATTGGAGAGGCTCAGCACCAAGCTTGCCGCTTTAACAGCCCAGCTGCCTTCAGTCAGTCGCCCCCAAACGATCACTACCGCACGCCGCTTCCGGACGACGCACGTGCACACGCGCGGAGATTTCCGACGACCAGCTCAGGCCGTTCAGCCGGGCATCCCTCAGATTTTTGTTAGTGATGCCACGCCACAACCCGCCGATCGTCATGCATTGGCACTTTGGCTAACCTCTGCCGAAAACCCGCTGGCCGCCCGTGTGCTGGTCAATCGAATATGGCAAGAGTTATTTGGCCGCGGACTGGTTAGCACTTCCGAAAACCTGGGCGTGCGCGGGGCTGTGCCATCGCATCCAGAACTGCTCGACTGGTTAGCCAGCCAACTCGTTCGAAGGCAGTGGAGTCTGAAGCAACTCATTCGACAGATTGTTAGTAGCCAAGTCTATCAACAATCTTCGTATGCCGATCCGCGTAAGTTGAACTTGGATCCACAGAATGTTTGGCTGGCCCGCAGCTCGCGCTTGCGTCTGCCTGCCGAAGCGGTTCGCGACATGATCTTGACCAGCAGTGGTTTGTTGGACCAGCGGCTTGGCGGCCCAAGCGTGCGACCACCACAGCCCTTGAGTGTCATTAGCGAAGGCTTTGATAACAAGTGGGAGGTCAGCCCTGGTGGTGATCGCTATCGACGTGGACTCTATACCTTTTGGCAACGCACCTCTCCCTTTGCCCAGTCGATTAACTTCGATATGCCGGACAGCAGCCGTAGTTGCACCAGGCGCGAGCGCTCCAATACTCCACTGCAAGCCCTTGCTCTCATGAACGATCCGGTCTTGCTCGAAGGGGCCGTGATGGCCGCGTATCGCCTCGTTCACACCCCATCCAGTTCGAGTGCGGCGCGGCTCGACAATCTGCATCGACACTTGCTAGGCCACCCACCCACTGCATCGCAGCGCGAGATCTTGATGAACTTCTGGCAAGCTCAAATGAACCGTTTCGCAAATCAGCCGTCACAGGCCGTCGATGTGGTTAGTCATCGACCGGAACATGTTGCGCCTCATAACGATGTCGCGGAGTGGGCTGCTTGGACGATGGTCGCCAGTGTCCTCTTGAATCTTGACGAAGCGATTAACAGGCCATGAATCACGCTCGCGACTATACGACGTCACCGATTGTTCACTCGCGCCGAGAGCTGCTGCAGCGTGCTGCTTACGGTTTGGGGGCCACCGCCCTGTGGCAGTACATGCAAGGTTCGGCCAGTGCACACGAACCGGCCACTCATTTTGCACCCCGAGCCAAACGTGTGATCTTCATTTTTATGTCGGGTGGACCATCGCACTTGGATTTGCACGATCCAAAACCTCTGATGACCAAGCTGCATGGCCAGCCAGTACCTGACTCGTTGTTGACTACGCTGGCTGATCCGATCATCAAGAACAGTGCGCGAGTCATGGCCAGCCCACGCACATTTCGGCGTTATGGTCAGTGCGGTATGGACTTCTCGGACTTCTTGCCTCACACAGGCAAACTGGCTGACGAGATCTGCATGATTCGCTCGATGGTGACCGATCAAAGCAACCATGATCCCGCGCAGCTGCTGCTCAACAGCGGGACGCCCTTGTTTGGCAATCCGAGCATGGGGGCCTGGGTCAATTATGGACTGGGCAGCGTGTGCGATAATTTGCCGGGCTATGTCGTGCTGTTATCCAACTCGGGCAAGGGAGTCGATGCAGGTACAGCCCTGTGGAGCAGCGGGTTCTTGCCATCGGCTTATCGCGGGGTTACCTTTCGCAGCACAGGTGATCCCATTCTGCACTTGTCCAATCCCAAAGGCATTGACCAGGCGGCTCAGTCCGAGCGATTGAATACCATTCTCGAACTGAATCGTATGCAGCTGGCGGAGTCGGGGGACACCGAAATCGAGTCGCGGATAGCTGCTTATGAGTTGGCCTTTCGCATGCAAGCGGCAGCCCCCGAGTTGATCGACCTCAACCACGAAGCCGCTCAGACTCAATCCCTGTATGGTCTGGATAACCCGGTGACACGGCCGTTTGGCGTCAATTGCCTCTTGGCTCGCCGCATGATCGAGCGCGGTGTGCGTTTCGTTCAACTATTTCATTCCACCTGGGACGATCACAGCAGCCTGAACGACAACTTGCAAACCAACTGCGCCATGACCGATCAACCCACAGCCGCGCTACTGACCGATTTGAAGCAGCGTGGTTTGCTGGACGATACACTGGTGGTATGGGCCGGCGAGTTCGGTCGAACGCCGATGGCAGAAGTGCGCCGCGGCTCAGCAACTGGTAAAGAAGGTCGTGATCATCATCCCTTCGCCTTTACGATCTGGATGGCAGGTGGAGGTACCAAGCCAGGTTACATTCACGGAGCCACCGATGAGTTTGGATACAACGTGATTAATTCGCCCGTGCACGTTCATGACTTACAAGCTACGATGTTGCATTTGCTTGGCATCGACCACAAACGCTTAACCTACCGTTTCAACGGCCGAGATTATCGTCTGACCGACGTGCATGGAAACGTGGTTAGTCAAATCCTCGCCTGATGTGATGTGATGTGACCAGCGCTCGTTTAACCCGTAGCCGCCAGGCGAGGCGCACCCAGTGTAGCGACTCTGCCAATCACCGTAACGCTTCCAATCTCTGGCCAGATCAGCTACGAGACCCAATCGTGAAAAACATCTTAGCGGTTTGTATAACCTTAACTCTAGCCGGTCTGACCTATGGTGCTCGACCCAACATTGTAGTGATGCTGGTCGACGATATGGGAGTGATGGATACATCAGTACCGTTTTTAACGGACCAGCAGGGTAGCCCCACTCGTTATCCACTTAATGACTACTATCGCACGCCAAATATGGAACGTCTGGCAGCTCAGGGAATTCGTTTCAACAACTTCTGCGCGATGAGTGTTTGTTCGCCGACGCGTGTGTCGATCATGACCGGTCAGAACGCGGCCAGGCATCGTACGACCAACTGGATCAATCCTGATCAAAACAACGGCGGTCCCCAAGGTCCGCCTGACTGGAACTGGCAAGGACTCAAGAAATCCGATGTTACCTTGTCGCGACTATTGCAAGAGCAGGGGTATCGCACGATCCACGTGGGCAAAGGGCACTTCGGTCCACGCAATTCTGAGGGAGCAGATCCGCAGAATCTGGGATTCGACATCAACGTAGGCGGTGGCGCTTTTGGCTCGCCCGCTTCTTATTACGGCCAGCAGAACTATGGCAACGCCGGGGGCAGTGTCGAAAAGTCGTCGCCATCGGCCGTGCCCGGTCTTGAAAAGTATGCTGGCAGCGATGTGTTCTTGACGGATGCGTTGACCACGGAAGCACTAAAGCATGTAGCGCAAGCCGTCAGTGATCAACGACCATTCTATTTGTACTTTCCCCAGTATGCCGTGCATGCTCCATTCAACTCTGATCCACGCTTTGCGAATCATTACGGGCAGAGCGGCCAACCCAAGCCCGCGCAAGCCTTTGCCACATTGATCGAAGGCGTCGATCATTCCTTAGGCCGCGTGCTCGATCAGCTCGAGGAACTAGGCGTAGCCGAAAATACTCTACTGATCTTTTTGGGCGACAACGGAACTGACGCGCCACTTGGACATGAACATGCTGTAGCCTGCGCGGCTCCACTGCGTGGCAAGAAGGGTTCGCATTACGAGGGTGGTATGCGCGTACCATTTATTGCCGCTTGGGCCAAGCCTGACTCGAGCCAAGTGACTCAACAGCAGTGGCCCATTGCGCAGGCAGCCATCCAATCGCAGCAGGCAGCCGTTTATGACCTGTTCCCTACGTTGTTGGAGTTGGCCAACGTAGACGCGCCCGCACAACATATCGTCGATGGCCGGTCACTGAAGAGCTTGCTGACCGGCCGGACCGATCCCAACCGCCCGCAGCAATTCTTGATGCACTATCCTCACGCACCGCATCGCACCAACTACTGGACAAGTTTGCGCGACGACAACTGGAAAGTCATCTATCATTATTTTCCGACCGAAGTATCGGGCGATTCGCACTACCAACTATTCGACTTGGCCAGCGATCCCTTCGAACAACATGATCTAGCCAGCACCCAGCCCGAAGTTTTAGCGCGCATGATGCGAACCATGGTAGCCCAACTAGACGATTGCCATGCCGTCTACCCGCTCAACGCCGGCCAACCCAAGGTGCCGTAGCGGAATGCGTCAAGCATTTCGTAAGTAGCGGAATGCGTCAGGCATTTCGTAAGTAGCGAACCGAAAGCCTTGACGGCTTCCGCTACAAGGCTACAAGGCTTCCGCTACAAGGCTTCCGCTACAAGGCTGACTTAAAGTAGCAGCGCTCCAGCCATTTGCCAAACTCCAGCACTGGCAAAATGGTGTGAGCCCAGAAGACGATGCACAACCATTCTACTAGGGTCAGCGGCGAAACTTCGAACGCGCGCTGGAGAAACGGAACATACAAGATCAATAGTAAGAGCCCAATTTCCCAAACAATCGCCAAGTTCAACCAGCGATTGGAGAACGGCCGGTGCAACACATGTTGGTGGTCCGAGCGATAGGCGTAAGCTTTGGAGAACTCAATCAACACCAATGACACAAAGGTCATCGTCATGGCGTGCTGGTCGCTATATCCCCAAGCGCGAGCGCCGATAAACAAGCTTAGATTGGCAAACGTGGACCAAAAACCACCCAGGAGCATCAAGCGCACAACTGACGGCGTAAAGATCCCAGTGCGAGGATTGCGCGGCGGCAAGCTCATGATGTCATCTTCGGGCGGATCGACCGCCAGAGCCAGCGCGGGCAGACCATCGGTGGCCAGATTGACATACAGAATCTGCACGGCGGTCAGTGGCATGGGCAGACCGACCAGCGAGGCCCCAGCCATCAATCCAATTTCGCCAATATTGGCCGACAGCAAGTACATCAAGTACTTCTTGATGTTGCCGTAAATACCCCGACCTTCTTCGATAGCCGCGACAATCGAGGCAAAGTTATCATCGGTCAGCGTCATCACGGCCGCTTCTTTGGTGACATCGGTCCCCGTGATGCCCATTGCAATGCCAATATCGGCTTTGCGCAGCGCTGGCGCGTCGTTGACCCCGTCACCGGTCATCGCCACAACTTCACCGCGAGCTTGCAACGCGCCCACGACACGCAACTTGTGGGCGGGTGATACGCGCGCATAGACTTCGATGTGGGTGATCTGATCCTGCAAGGCTTCATCGGACATCGCATCCAATTCTGCGCCCGTGACGACCCGACCTTGTTTGTGGATGCCCAGTTGACCCGCGATGGCTTTAGCCGTCAGCGGATGGTCACCGGTAATCATGATGACCTTGATGCCTGCGTCTACACACTTGGCAACGGCCGATTTCGCTTCGGGGCGCGAAGGATCGATCATACCTGCCAAGCCCAACAACGTTAGATTCTCGTTGATCGAATCGCGAGTGGCGTTTTCCTGCTTGGCAATCGCCAAGACGCGTAGCGCATTTTCGGCCATGGTTCGGGCGACCTGGTTTACCGTATGCCGATCTCTTTCACCGAGGGGTTGCGTTCCGTCGCCGGTGATCCATGAACTGCACCTGGCCAGCAAGACTTCGGGCGCGCCCTTGGAATAGGCCAACCGACTTTGCGCGTGCTGATGCAGAGTCGTCATGCGTTTAGATTCAGAACTAAATGGGACTTCGTCGACGCGCGGATATTCGTCCTCTAATTCGGGACGTTCCAATTTGGCTTTCGCCGCTACCACCACCAGCGCTCCTTCGGTGGGATCACCTTGAATGTGCCAGCGGTTTTCTTGTTTGTCGTGAACCAGGTGTGCATCGGAAGCCAACACGCCGGCTTGCAAAAATTCTCGGAGCACAGGCGTAAGTTCCGCGGGCTGGCCATCCATACTGAATTGTCCATGTGGCTCATAACCCGCTCCGGAAACTGTCAGCAGCTGGCCACCAACGTACAATTGCTGCACGGTCATCTCATCTTTGGTGAGCGTCCCAGTTTTGTCGGAGCATATCACGCTCGTGCTACCGAGTGTTTCCACCGCCGGTAGACGCCGCACCAGTGCATTGCGTTTGACCATTCTCTGCACGCCGATGGCTAGCGAAACCGTGACGACTGCCGGCAAGGCTTCGGGGACAACCGCCACAGCCAAGGCGATACCGAACAATACTAATTCGGTAATCGATTGCTCATGTTCCTGTCGGCGCACCAGTCCCGAAACTACGATGACCAGCACGATAACCAAGGCCACCACAGCCAACACTCGCCCCACGCGATCCAGATTCTCCTGGAGTGGCGTGCGCATTTGTTTGATGCCTTGCAGCATCTTGGCAATCTTGCCAAACTCGGTGCTCATGCCAGTGGCGATCACCATGGCGCGTCCACGGCCGTAGGTTACTGCCGTCCCAGCGAAGAGTGTATTGGTACGATCGCCCGCGGATAGATCTGGCTCGGGCAGTGGTTCAATGTGTTTGATGATGGGCACCGATTCGCCCGTCAACGCAGCCTCGTCCGCTTGCAAATTGTGACATTCCATCAGCCGACAGTCAGCCGGCACTTTATCGCCGGCCTTGAGCAATACTACATCGCCAGGCACCAATTCTCGCGCGGGCAGTTGAACTTCTTCGCCGTCCCGCACGGCGGTCGCTGTCGGCGCGGTCATTTGGTTCAGGGCTTCCATAGCCCGCTCAGCGCGGTACTCTTGGAAGAAACCCAAGGCGACTGCAAACAGCACAATCACGGCTATAATAATGGACTCGGTGCCATGCCCAGTGGCGATCGACAGTACCGTCGCAATGATCAGAATCAGCAGCAATACGTTTTTGAACTGATCGAGCAGAATGCTCCAGGCGGATACCTTTTGCCCGGCAGTCAGCTCGTTGGGACCATACTGGGCCTGGCGGTCGCGCACAGCCTGTTCGGCCAAGCCGATAGCGGATGACTGTAGTTTTTCAGCGACTTCATGGACTGTAAGCGCATGCCAGGCTGTGGATTGATTCGTTGTACTCATAGCGGACTCCTCTCGCATTCAGCAGGCGAAGCCCTTAATATAGCGACATTGCTATGAACATACGTACGACCTATCGCTGGTTGCTGGCAGCATCGGCGGTGATTTCACTTCCAGGGATAGTTGCATGCGTAACGTTCGCCTCGACCGCGCGCTGGGTGGGCCATGCAAGTATCGAACTTCGGTTTGAGGTTGTCGATGAAACTAGCGGTGGACCGATTGCCAACGCGATCATTCATATTCGCGCCGACGCAGAGGGATTGTGTGACGATTCGACGCAGTCCTGGTTGGTCATCGCGACCGATGGAAACGGTCAAGCAACGCAAACAGCGAATGACTGTTTGTGCACTGGATACCACACGATGTTGGTCAGCACACACAGTACCCAGCTGCCGAACTGGCGCTTTCATGCAACCGCCACTGGATTTTCAGCGACCACTTCCGAATACTTGAATGTGCCTAAAAACGCAAATCGGGTCGTGCATGCTCGACCGATATCACGGTTGTCGATACCCATCCGTATGCAGAGATTAAAGCCGTGACAATTTGAAAGACCTTAGTCAACTTCGCCAGTAACCGCTGTCGTCGACCAGATCTCGCAGCGGTACGTTTTTTAGCCAGGCACCGTTGGGAAACTGCAACAGTGCGACCTCGCCATCGATAGCAATCAACTTCGGACGAGCCCCCCTACAATATCGCATGCTGATGGGCACCTCTTGGCCCACCATGGCTTCGATACCGGCCCTCATCTCTTCGGCTTCTTGGTCAAATCTGATTTCAGGTGGATTTCTTCGCATGACAAACACTCCTTTGATGCCGGAGTATCTCAAACGATCGGACTAGGTTGGTCAAGCTTTTCAGTGCCCGACAGTTCTGCGTGCACAATTTCACCTGGAAGAAGTTGCTCGTGTTCGCGAAATTTTCTGAAAGATGCGGCATTCGCGGCGATACCTGAATTCGACAGGAGCATGAAACTCCTGACTTTACCATTCCCGACCTTACCGCGATTTGGAGCTGAAAATGATTAGCTGGCACAGAGACAACCTTTCTCCACCAGAACCAAAATCGATCATTGCTATCTTGATCGGCCTATTGCTGGGCCGATGACCATCAGCGGCGACAGGTCTCGATTGCAACTGGGACTTGTAACGACTTTTTTGAGACGCAGAAACGCAGAAGGTTGCAGAGAAGACCGGTGGGACAAAGAGCTTGAAACTTCCCGATATCAAGAGTTGCCGGACGTTTTATACTCAGCGTGTTCTCTGCGGACTCCGCGAACTCTGCGTTTCAAAACGGATCTGCTGACCTCAAATCCGTGCCAACAATCCGTGTCTATCTGGCTTTGAAATCTAACTGCCCAGCACCATCGACATTAGCTTTCAAAACGACCTTCATTTGCTCGAGCGCGTATTGGGTCTGGGATTGTTGGATAGAGGCTACGCAGTCGTGGGGAACTTGTAGTTGAAAGTCTCGCATATAGGCGTCATTGGCGGTGAATAAGACGCACACTTCAGTCGCCATGCCAGTCAACACGAGCGTTTGGCAACCTAAATATTGCAACAGCGTATCCAGCGTTGTGGAGAAGAATCCCGAGTGTTTGGGTTTGAGCACGAAGTAGTCGTCATCCTCGGGTTTGAGTAGCTCGACGATCTGCTTGCCCTTGACTGACCCATTAAGGCAATGGTGGACTTGGGCGCTAAAATCGGAACGCCACTTCCCGAAGTTGTCGTTGACATAAATGATCGGCACGCGTGCCGCGCGAGCTTTGATCTTCAAGGCACGGATGTTCTCGGCCATCGGTATCGCATGACGCAAGAGCTCCTCACCTCCGGGAAATTCTAGGTCGTTAATCACATCGATCAACAACAAAGCATATTCCGATTTGTCGGGAGCATTACCATGTAAGTCCGCATTCAGCTCCGCCATCCTGTGCCTCCGTAGTGGTGACCTTTCGCTCGACGACCCGGGCTATGAAACCTCGTCGGACACGCTCGAAATGCATATCGCATGCCGCAGGCCCCAGCGCCAGTCATAGGTTTCCGCTTGTGTGGCATAGGCTTCCAGCCTGTGTGCCATGGCTCGATGTCGGAGTGGACTGTCACCTCTCCAAGGCATTGCCTTGGGGAGGTCGAATCGAGCGCTAGCAAGATTCGGGAGGGGTACGGGCAGCGGCGGTGGTTAGTGCCGCAGAAGTCCTGGTGACTTACTTGGCAACCGGTACGATGGCGTCGATACCAAAGTCCAAGTATTGGCCGCCAGTAGTTTGATGACAGTGTATGGCAATCACGTTCTCGCCGACCTCTAACGCAGCTGCCGGTATTTCGATCAACTCGTAGTCTGTCGTGTATCCGTCCAACTCGAGCACCGGCTGACCATTGATATAGATCTCAACGGCTTCATCATGCCAGAGGCGGATGCCGACTCGTGGAGGCAGTTCGGTGAGTTTGACCGTTCTCCGCATCCATAGATCGCTCGTGTTCCATTCCGTTCCGACTTTGGCTTGCGGTGTTTCACGCGTGCCGAGCCCTCCGCGACCGCTAGTCCACTTGTCATCCGAGAAGTCCTTGGCATACCAATCGTCTGCCGGCTTCTTCGTCGTATAGCGACACGCGGCATTGTCGGTCGAACCGACGTTCACCAGTGCGAGCGTCTTGGGAGGTACCGGCATCGTGGCCCAACCCGCAGAGCGCGTCTTGTCTTGAGAAGCATACTTCTTCCAGAGTTGTTGGTCGTAGAGTAATCGCAAGAACACACCACCCACGACAGGTCGAGCAGTAAAGCCGGTCTTCTTCGCCGTCGATGTAAAGTACCAATCGGTCATCGGCAAACGATCCGGCGTCTTATGCAGAAAGCGATAAACGGGAGTTACCAGCGCAGCAAAGTCATCGGGCTTTTCGGTCAAGGTAGCTGTCCACAGAATCCAATCGAGCTTGGTGTAGTCCGAGCGATTGTCCAATGGCAGTCCGTACTCACGCTGCGTTCGCAGGTAGAAAGCCATTTCTTTTTGATACACTTCTTCGGGAAATAAATTCAGCTCCAACACTCGATCCCACACGAGATTGTATTTTTGGCTCCATGATCCGGCTTGATCAAATGCCAGGCGATAATGGTCGCCGTCGTCCGCCGCGGCGATCCATTTCGTGACGAACTGCTGCGCTGTTTGACGATATAGGGCTGCTTCATCGTTGAGCCCGCGCATCTCGCACAGCTGAGCGTAGGCGCCGAGACCACAGATGGCTTTGGCACTGAGATTGACGTTGTGGGCCATATGTCCAGCGAAATCGTCGGTGCAAAGTTGATTCTCGGGATCAAATCCCTTTTCGCGCAAATAGTTGGCCCACTGACTAAGTTGCTTCCAATAACGCGTGGCAAAGTCAGCGTTGCCTTCCATGCGTGCCAGGGCGCCAAAGAGCAGTAGCAAGTTGCCGCACTCTTCCACCGGCATTTGATCGGCTTCGTTGGTCTCGCCACCACCGTACCGTTGCCCGTTGGCTTTTGGATAAGTTCCCAAGTCATGCGGGGCAAACGGAAATCGCCAACGATCCGAAGCGGCATACTCCATGAAGGGAACCAAAAACGACTTGGTTAACGTTGGTCCGAAGAGTAAGAACTGGGGAGCCATAGGATAAAAGACATCTGATGTAGCGATACAACCATTGGAATGATTTTCTTTGCTGAACTGTAGCGGCTGGCCGTTGGCATCGGCCACGAACTTGCCTGCCGCAAAACACTGTCTGAAAGCTAGTGCGCCGATCTGGGCATACTCCTCGCCACCGACGTGTTTTAGATCGGCCATCAGCTCAGCATCAAACTCCAAACACTGCTGCTCAAGCGCAGCATGCTCTGTGACGGCCGCCGCGATCAGGTCGGCAGCCTCCCAACCATCCTTCCTCCAATAGGGTCGCAGTGGATTCTTCATGTATTCGATCGAGTACAGATCGTCATAAGCGATCAGCGCGTAGCGGGAGACTTTCTGTTTGCCAACATCGCCTAGCGACATGGAGATCGCGGCAGCAACATCTTGCGCGGCGAGTGGAAAATTCATGTGGCGTTCTTGCAGCCCACCAGTACCCCGCTGGTCGAATGCTTGACGCATTTCTAGTGCTGGACCAAACGCGGCGGATGGTTTGGCTGACTTATCGGCCGCGACGTACAGATAACCCCATTCGATACGCAGATCATCACCAGATCGCCCTAGCACGCGCTGGCGTGAGGCCCCGAGTTTGAGAGCGACAGAACTATTCAACTTTTCAACGGACCCGGTCACCTTCTGATCGGGTTGATCCGTCGCCAGCTCGCCACGCGATTCAAAGTAGAATTCGACCTGGTGCGATTTGTTGTCGACACTAGCCACTTCACAATTAACGTAAGTGGTCGGACGGCTGAGGATCGACAGATCACTGGGAAGAGCGGGGGTTGTGAATCGCAAGGTAACTGTCACACCTTGACCATTGAACTCATAAATTGTCCGCGTAGGCAGGACTTTAACGGAGACTTGTGGTAGTGCCTCAAGCGTTTGAGGCTCGGCTCCCATCAAGCGAAACGCACGGCCATCGATGCGCACCAAGGCTGCGAGTCGATGGGGGCGTCCGGTCCAGTGGGTGGTCGGGGCTTCGGCCAGGCGATCGGCAGGCGACCAGACACTGAAATACGGGTCACAACTCACCAGCGGCACCGCTGGCGGTCGAAAAGCCTCCTGAGCGTTGACTACCAGAGCCAGGACTGCGCAGAATAGTCCAGATAACACCGTGGCTCGAATATGCATACAAGTTGCCGCCTTCTATTGAAATGCTCTTTGATTGACCGCCTGAGTCATTATTCTACCAGCTGCAGATCAAATCGTGCATTGGCCTGCGGGACGTCGACGGTAAACTGCGGCCCACAGTGCAATACAACAACGGGTATGTCAAAATGTCGACTTGCTTAGTGACGAGCTACATTTTCTTCGCTGTGTGAACCTAAGAGAATTCAATGCGTATCCAACTGCAAAACTCATCTCGTCGCTGCATTCTGGCGCTAATCGCCATTGCGATCAGTAACGTAGGGCTGATCCGCTCTCTCCGGTCGCAAGAGCCGATCAATGATGTGTCACAGTTGTCGGCTCAGCTGGCCTTGCAGTGCAAGACTGCGGGATTGCCTGCCATATGGGCCGGCAGCTTTTATACAGACGGACGCCCCAGCTTGTTGGCGGCCTCGGGCATTCGCAAATGGAAAACCGACGACCAGGCGGACACTGCTGACATTGTTCATTTGGGCTCGTGCACCAAAGCCATGACGGCGATCATTGTTGGACAACTGTGTACCGAGGGCAAACTGACTCTCGATACAAGTCTCGGAGAGATCTTTACCAACAGTGAACTCATCACCGGTTCAACTTGGCGAAACGTGACAGTTCGCGAGTTACTGCAACATCGGAGCGGCATGCCTGGTAACTCCTTGAACTATGCACTCTTCGATGCGCGTCATCCGGATTCTGTGGTAGCTGCCAGGCATGCGTTCCTGGAATCGTTGTGCAAGCGCAGTCGAACTAAATCGCCGCGATTCAACTACTCCAACGAAGGCTATATCACCTTGGGCCATATTGCTGAGGAGTTAACCGGCAAACCTTGGGAAGAGTTGATGCAGGAACGAATTTTTGCGCCGCTGGAAATTACCAGTGCTGGTTTTGGTCCGGTGGGTGAGCCCGATGGAACACCTAAAGGTCAAACGCTGCCACAGCGGGCTTGGGGTCACACGCCCGCGGTCAACTTATCCGATGTATTGGCGGCATTTGTGGGTGCAGATTCCAACAAGAACTTGGAGCCAATTCAGCTTGATAATTCTCGTTGCCTCGGTCCAGCCGGCCGCGTACATATGAATTTGAGTGACTGGTCCAAGTTTGTGCTGCCTTTTGCCAGCGACGCAGGTTACCAACGGCTTAACGTTTCCGAGGAAGTTTGGGGCGAGCTGCTCACACCACCTGCCGGCAGTGCAGACGGCGAGCGATATGCGGCAGGCTGGATTGTCTTGAATCAACCCTCGCTCGGCGGCCAGGCTTACTTTCACAACGGCAGCAATACGACGTGGTATTGCTACGCGCTGGCTGTGCCTGACAAGCAGCAATGTGTGTTGATCGCAACCAACGTCTTCAGCGACGCCAGCCGCAAAGCCTGCAACGACTTAGCCTACCAGATGTTGGGACTTCCCAAATCAGCGGAGTAATCTTCGTCTCCTTTCGCTCCGCGAAAGGCCAGCGCTCGTAGAGCGCCGCATCTCCACACACTCAACGTCTGTCCCACGCTCTCGATCGCCTGAAGCGCGGGGACACCCCACTGGTCATTTTGCTAGCGTCACCAATACTCGCGCGGGGACAGACCCGACGCTCGCAATGCGTCTGTCCCCACTTCGATCCGCCCCGCTGTCTCAAGTCTCTGACACCCAACATCTGTCCCCCTCTTCGCCCCTCTCTCGAGCGCGTGAGCGTGGGGACACACTCAGCGTGGGGACACACCACTGGTCAGTTTGCTAGCGTCACCAACAATAAGCGCGCGGGGACAGACCCTGCGTGAGTGCGGGGACACACCACGGGGTGTTTTGCTAGCGTCACCAATATGCGCTCGGGGACAGACCCGGCGCACCTAGAGGGTCCGTCCCTGTCCGCTCCGCACCCGCTAGCCCATTTCTTTCACACCCAGCGTCTGTCCCCGCTCTCGAGCGCGGGGACACACCACAGACCGGACAGACCGGATAGACCCTGAGCGCTGGCGGCTTGCATCCACGTGAAGTGGCAGAAGCCATTGGCAGAGCAAAGGAACACAAGAGGCGGCCACGCCATGCAATCTAAACGCTTAGATGCTCGCAGCCAAGTTCGGTTAGTGGGTTCACCTAGCCTGGCGGCTACGGGTTAAACGATTGCAAGGCCGCTTCTCTATTGCCCGCTTCTTTTTGCGAAGCAACAGGAGACTATGTGCCAACCCAATCAAGAGGAACGTCGACGGTTCTGGGACGGCCACAAAAGTGAGGTGGCCGATCGACAATTGCGGTGCCACGCCATTGCTGCCGGTAAAGACGAATTCAATTTGGCTAATCGCTCCCAGGCCCGAGATGGGGGCAGAGAAAGACGAGAAAGGTATCAAGAGGTCGGAGTTGGCGCTAGCTGGTATCGTCGTGGTCAAGCTGGTCACCGACGAAGTTGGAGAACCCGTGAGAGTTATGGCTACATTCCAGGCTGAGTTGCTGACAATGTCGCGTAGTTCGATTCCCGAGGCCCCCATCGCTGTCAAATTGTCCGAGGGGGTGGAATCG
Source organism: Rania fehmarnensis (assembly GCF_056494185.1). NCBI lineage: Bacteria > Pseudomonadati > Planctomycetota > Planctomycetia > Pirellulales > Pirellulaceae > Rania > Rania fehmarnensis. The sequence continues at coordinate 3,922,976 of NZ_CM151398.1, read as the reverse complement.
ATATAGTTCAACTGAAAACGACCCTCAAACGGATTGGCATACGGATTGACCGCCAGGTTAATCCTGCCTGCGTCAGCGGTCATCGACACGGCCGTGTTGAGCGTTCCCAGACTGTAGCCGCGACCGTCCCCGTAGATACCGGCTCCTGTCAGCGTGCCACCTTCGCTGCCTACGATAACGCCATCTATGGTTACAGACTGTGGAGTTTCCCACGAATCAATCAGGAAACCAGCCGACAGTTGAGCTGAAAAAGCCAGGCAGATCGAACTTGCCAACACCAACATTCGAGCAGCGCACATCGCGTTTCGGTCTCCATTCCCAGTTAAGTAGTGATAGCTGGGCAAAGTTTAACAGTTCCAGGCTTTGGGTAGAACCCATCGTCCACAGGGACTCAGCACCCCAAAGAGGAGTGAACCGACTGTCATTAGTCGGACACCTCCCAAACAATCAAACTGTCTGCTTAATGCAGCCAACTCATGTCTATGCCTATTCAGCGTCGATCACGTTTTGGGCAAACGCAGCATAGGCAGCTCCGATTTGCCGAGCCATCTTGTCGGGGAAGACATGAAATTGGCCGCTCTTAAAAGCATCGAGTAAGGCGGCCACGACAGTCTCCGGAGAATCGGCTACTTCTCCCAGGCCAGCCGAATGAGCCATGTCGGTCGCAATCGGCCCAGGATGTACACTGAACACCTGCGTGCCTTGGCCAGCCATGACACTCCTTAAGGCCTGAGTCAAACTATAAGCAGCTGCTTTGGAAGCGCAATACGTGCTGAAGTCGGGGAAACACTTCATCGACACGACCGAGTTGAGTTGTACGAACGCGCCTCCGCCGTTCTGTTTCAGCACCGGCGCAAATGCTTGAGCTATCCTGAGCAGGCCAAAGACGTTGGTATCCAGTTCCTCTTGCAAGCAGCCGATGGCGTCGCTGGAAAGCGGCCCAGATGTTCTTAGAATTCCTGCGTTGTTGATCACCAACTCAACATCGCTACACTGGGCAGCGGCTGCAGTGATAGTTTCTGGTCGCGTCAAGTCCAGGGCTACGGCGGTCACTTTATCGCCCAATTGCTGCTTGAGCGCGTCGACCGACTCGGGTTTTCTGACTGCAGCGTAGACTTTGGCCGCCCCTGCGCCAATCAAACCTTCCACCAAGGCTCTACCTATGCCGCGATTGGCGCCGGTCACCAAAACCACTTTGCCGCTTATTTCAAAACTCATCGTTCATATTCCTCTTAGATAGATGCACAGTTTTAGAAACGTTTGCAACTTATTCTAACCATGTAGACGGGTGTATGTGCTCAATCCGAGCCAGGGCCATTCGCGGCTGTGTCGACTAGCACCTATACTGTGACAAGCATTTCCCGCGGAAGGCGATTGGTCAAATCACGGAGGCAAAGATGGAGCCAGCACCAACCAGCAGCGTCGAGCCTGGAGTTCCTAACAAGAGTTTCGCGCGCCGCTTCAGCTTGAAGCAAATCATGGCGCAAACGGCCATTGCGTCGCTGTTCTGCGCGTCGCTCATTCAAGACAATGACTGGTGGCTGGCGACGTTAGTCACAATTACGATCGCCATCATCGTGAACGAAATTCTGGCAGTTGTCTTTGGTTTGGGAGACCGCCGAGCATTCGGCATCGGACATACACTGGCCGCCTGCTTGTTGCCGTTTTCGGTGTATGTGGGTCCCCTGACGTTGCCGTTCCTAATAACACGCGAACTAATCGAGTTTATTGCCACGTTCCGCGCAATCGAAGAAGAGCGATTCTTAATCGTCGCCTTTATCTTTTGGCTGCACGTGTCCTGTCGATCAAGTGGCTACATGGCCGTTTACTGGCATCGCCGCCGAGCGAGCATGCTGACAGGAATGCATAACGCGGGCATGGCGTAAAGCAGCCAGGAAACGACAATTATTTTACGTGTAAAGTAATTGCGGGGTGTTGTTCCTACTTCTACTTGATTCGTCAGCGCATTCAACGAGTAGGAGTAGGAGTAGGAGTAGGAGTAGGAGTAGGAGTAGGAGTAGGAGTAGGAGTAGGAGTAGGAGTAGGATTGCGTAGAGGTAGATTGGTCAGCGGGGTTGTTCAAGTTAACCAAAGGCACCGCGTGCAAAAGTGCCACTCCTGCCCCAATTCCGAATTCTACATGGCTACTTCGAAGTCAGCTCGATCTTGATATCGTCTTTGCCCGAATCCGGCACACTGCAGGTCAGACCCGAAGTGACCACCGACGAATACTTCTTGGGCAAGCCATAGCTGATGGTGACTTCTGCGCCGCCGCCCTCGTTGCCCTTGAGCAATGTCTTGCTAACTTGCACTTTGTATTCGCCAGGTACCGCCCCTTTCTTCTCGCCGTTATGGGCCAGACTGAAGCGGCCTTGAGAATCGGTGGTAGCCGAGGCTGGATTGGTAGCGTTGTTGTCAATGAAAACGACTTGGGCTTTGTCGACTGGATTGCCATCAAGCGTGACCACGCCAGAAGCATTGACCGTCTTCGGGCCCGACTCAGGAGTGCATCCAGTGGCCAAAACAGCCAGACACATTAGCAGATATTTCATAAATGTCTCAATGATCCGTGTAAACGTATTGGTGATTGATTGACGTCCGCTTACCCGTAACGGACACCGTCAAGCATTTCGTATCCTCTGCGTAGCGGATACCTTCAAGGTTTTCGTCCCATACGATCCAACCGAATAGCCACAATCGCGTGAAATTGGAGTTACAGTGAGAAAAGCACACGAAACCGCGTAGGCGGCCCGCGTGCTTTTCTATTGTCTATTCAAACTTACCTGACATGCATACTCGAATCGCAAGGCGGCGATGCCACCGACGATCTAGTCGGTAATCGCGTTAGGTTCGCCGGCGCCCTTGGTGCCCATTGCACCCCAAACTCCGTAGGGACTCATTCCGCCAGCATTGATCAGCGGTGCGACGATCGACGGATTGCCCGCGTCAACACTATCGCTAATGAAGCGAACGCTACCGTCGGCCAAAGCAAACTGGGCACCACCGGTGTGTTCACTGCCTGGAGTCCAGATACCATTGGTGTGGTGATACGAGATGCTACCCTCAGCGATCAAACATGAGGCCGAGTTGGGAGGCAGAATCGTAGTGAAAGCTGCGAAGTAAGCGTTACCGCCGAAACCGCGATAACCCACAGCATTGTCACCGGTGGGAATGGCCGCCGGATCAATATACTTTCCAGCTGCCAAGGTTGCTTTGCACACGATTGGTTGCAATGTGGTGATCGTTCCAGCCACCGCAGTTACCATCCCTCGATTGGTCAGGTCTACTGGTCGTTGACGTTCGCCCAATGCCAGTGTGTTGCTGGTACCATCGGTGATCGAGGCCATCGAAGGATAATTGTAGCGACCGAAGATCCCGCGATTGTTGATCGGTTGTTTTTGAATAGCCAACGCAGCATTAGTGCGTTCGCCAGGTGTCACTTGAGTCGAAGCGTAGTTGTCACCCACACAAAAAGCATAGCTGCTCAGAGTGTTGGTGCGCTGTGGACGCGATGGATCCGACTCACCAGCATCGCTAGGACATTGCAGGAAAGGCAGCTTGGTGGCAATCAACAAGAAGTTGCCAGTTGGATTGTCGGCCCAAGGAGTAATCTGCGCCGTTTCAATCTGTTGATACAACGGCTGCTGTTCCAAGTATGGCAACAGAGCATGCCATCCGGAATACACACCACGTTGACCACCGATCAGACCGGCAGCTATACCCGTGTTCATGTTGCCGGCTCCCATGCAGTGCGCAGGGAATCGTTTGAATGCCGATTCGTAGTTGTGTAGCGCCAATGCCTGCTGTTTCAAATTGTTGCTGCAGCTCATCCGACGGGCTGCTTCACGAGCCGCTTGAACAGCTGGCAACAACAGCCCGACCAGGATGCCAATAATTGCAATCACCACCAGTAGCTCGACCACCGTAAACGCAGCTCGGCGACGGACTCGGAGACAAGCGTCCGGTTGCCTCATAACTCACCTCATCAAAGTTGTAGGAAAACTAAGGGAAAATTGAGATCCCAGAATTCTAAGCACTAAGATGTCAGTTCGTCAATCTGAGTGCGCAGTAACTTCCCCGAGAAATGGCATGAAAGGGGAGCAATCAAACCTAAAGCCAGCCGCATTGATTCCAACTTTTTCTTTATCCCCCACCCTTTTAGTGAGGACAACTTGCCTAACGAGGTGTGCCGTGCCCTTCGATTATCAATGCGGACTGTGCTGCGGAAGTCACTAAGAAGTATTCACGCAGCCCCGAGGGCCACTGGACGTCCAACTGCAAATTAGCTGTATCCACGCCAGCTATATGCAAGTTGCTGCCGTAATGACTTTGGTATCCGCGACCCGCAAGCACCCGTTGAACTTGAATAGCCCGGTCATTGACCAACCGACAATGGCTGCCCACAGCGGAACGGTTGGCTCGCGTCCCGACTAACTGCAAACTCATTCCGTGGTGAGGTGACACTGAATCGTTGCGCAAAACACTGGGTGGCGAGTTGGCGTTGAGCACAACTACATCCACGTCGCCATCGTTATCAAAATCCTCCAGCGCTACTCCGCGACTGCTGGCAAGAATCTGCAGACCGCTACCAGCCTCATTAGAAATGTCGACAAACTTACCACCGCGATTCTCCAGAACAAAGTCACGCACCTTGACGCCGGTTCGATCATCGATGTGCTGAATGTTGTCCATGAAATGCCCACACGCAGCATAAATATCGATATCACCATCGTTATCGAAATCGACCAGTCCACATCCCCAACTGACGTGCGGGTGCAGTCGGCTATCAACCCGTGCAACCGCAGTGTGATCCATGAACTGGCCGCCTCCAAAGTTCATGTATAGCACTGGCATCTCATCTTGATAGGTCGTGGTGAACAGATCAAACAGTCCGTCTCCATTCACATCGCCGATGTCAATGCCCATGTTACCGTTGGCTTTACCTAAGCGATCAAAGGCCACTCCGCTAACCACAGCCTCATCTCCGAAGTGCCCCTGCCCATCATTGATCCAAAGTGAGTTTGGTCGTTGGTCATTGGCGACCATGATGTCGCAATCGGAGTCGTCATCGATATCCACAGCGATCACACCCATGCTGTAGCTGGACTGAGCTGCAATTCCGGACGATTGACTAACGTCTGTGAACGTCCCATCGCCTTCATTGCGAAATAGTGCGTCGGTGCTGGGCGGATAGTCAACCGGCCCGGGATGAAAGGCATGCTGACCGATATACCGCATCTTGTGATCGCTGAGGGCGAATTGCACATAGCTGCCCACGTACAAATCGAGATCACCATCATTCTCGATATCCAGAAACGCGCAGCCGGCTCCGACTCTATCAGGTAACATCAACCTGGCAGCACGGGTTGCCTCGGTAAATGTTCCGTCGCCGTTATTGCGATAGAGAAAGTTTTGCCCAAAGTTGCTGACGTATAAATCAGGATCTCCATCCTCGTCGTAGTCAGCCACGACCGCTCCCATCCCATAAGACAGCTGGCCAACTCCTGCGGCCTGAGTCACGTCAGTGAACGTGAAGTCACCGTTATTGCGATACAACCTTGGTCGATAGTCTTCGACTTGACTGGCATCGAGGGTGCCAACCTCTTTCCCCAGCGGCTTACCATTCACGAAGAAGATGTCTTGCCAACCGTCGCCGTCGTAGTCGAAGGTCGCCAAACCTCCGACGACCGACTCAACGATGTAACGCTGGCCGCTGCCGCCATCGGTATGCACGAACTTTATGCCACTCTGAGCAGTGATGTCCGTCAGACGAATCGCGGATGTGGGTCGGTCCTGCGCAAGTGCAGCCGAACCAATTAAATAGAGCGCACAGCCAATTATCTGTCTTGTAGTCTTAATCAATCGCTCTTGCATTGCGCTGCGCACTTCTTTGGACAGCCACCGGAATAGATCGCCTGGAGTATAGTCGGTAGACAAATGACGCCGCAACTATGTTTACAGTGCTACTCGTACGCCTTTCGTACTCGTACTCCTACTCGTACTCGATGGGCGAACTCGCTTACTATTTCGAGTAGGAGTAGGAGTAGGAGTAGGAGTAGGAGTCAGTTAGTGCTGCGGGGCCGCCTGCGAAACTTCTTGCACAAGATCAGCCGAGAGTTGGTTGTTGAGTAGTTCATTAGCGCGCCGTGCAATGGGTGCAGCTTCCGTGGGTTTCTGCAGCAGCAACAGAAAGCGTCCCAGCAACAGATGGAGATTGCCATCGTCAGGCATCCGCTGGCATGCCAAGCGCAAGACGGCTTCCGCGTCCTGGGGACGATTGAGCTGCATAGATACATTGGCCAGGTTCTGATAGTGAGCCGCCTCCGAAGGCTCGAGTGCAATCAACTGTCGATTGAACTGCACGGCTCGATCCCAGTCGCCCTGTCGCCGCGCCAGCGCGGCCCAGGCCGCCAGTGCAATAGCATCCTTTGGGTTCACTTGGACGGCGCGCGACAGCATGGTTTCTGCTGAAGGCACTTTGCCTTTGGCCTGGTACAGCATGGCGATAGACCGATAGATGCTGGACAACACCTTGCTCATATCGTTTGAATGTCGAACTTCGAACGATTCTTCTGGCTTAGCCTGTTCGGCTTGTGAAACCAGCTCATGCCAACGCTGCAGGGCATTGTTGGCCTCTGCTTTTTTCTTTTGGATGGCTAGTGAGCGTCCCAAGAGCTGCCATGCTTCGGGTTGATTGGCATCTAATTCCGTCGCGCGGCGAGCACTCTGTTCGCATTCACTGGCTAGAGCCAGTTGCAATTGGACTTTGCCTAGCTTAATCCAAGCCGCACTTTGTTGAGGCGCGCCAGCCACGACTTGCCTGAGCTCGGCGTGAGCCGCTTCCAAGTTACCCAATCGCTGATGACATTCCCCCAATAGCTCATACCACGCGTTCGGAGGTGACCCATCTGACCGCGCGGCCTCAAGCGTTTGCAGTGCCTCTGCGTTGCGACCAAGTTGCATGAACAGCTCGGCGAAGTCGAGACGCATCTGCCGATCGTGCGGCGCCAGCTCAATCGCACGCTGCAGACTAGGCTCAGCCAACTTCGTGCGCTTCAGTCGCATTTGGGCGACGCCGAAAAGATGTTCAGCTTGGGCATCACCAGGAAACTCGCGCATCAAAGTAGCCAACGCCCCATCGACGCTGGTCGTCCATTGCTCAATGTCGATCAATGGTACCTTGTTGTCGGAATCATCTGCAGTCGGCAGCTCAAGTCGCGCGACGAGTTGCTCAGCGGTCAAACTCGCGAGCGACTCGACGCCCGCTGATCCAAGTGGTTCAGCCTTCGACTCGTCGTTGTACGCGGGAATCGAACGGTTGGCATAGAGAGCAATAGCGAAGACGATGGCCAAAGCGGCTAAGACGAGCAGCAGCCAGCGACGGTCCGGCCGTCGATTAGCTGGTTGTTGATTTTTGTTCTTGCGATGTTTGCGTGACATTATGAGTGCGGCGGCCTAATCCGTCGCTTTCATGTAAGCGTAGTCGTTAGCTCAGTCCACTGCGGTTCAGCAGGCCGACAACCACCGTCGCCAGACGGTGGACGCTGCGGCTGGATTCTCCTCACCGCTTGGCACACGTAATCGGCGCAACACTTGCAATGATCGTTCATCGATCAACACTAGTACATCGTGCGAGGCATTGCAGTGGGCCGAAATTTAAACAGCGTGGCCGCCAACCGACCAGCGATCGCTATCGTTCTGATCGCAATTCTACCAGGGTGCTTTCAATCAACGAAGCAAGAGCCGCCGAAATTACCGCCGCCTACAGTCACTTTCAAGCGGCCGATAGTTCAGTCGGTAGTAGACTTCCGCGAATACACTGGACGCACGGCCGCTATCGAGTCAGTAGAAATTCGAGCGCGAATCGGTGGTTATCTCGAAACCATTGAATTCAAAGAAGGAGCGGAGGTCCAAGTAGGTGATCTGTTGTTTCGCATTGATCCACGCCCAGCTCAGGCAACAATCCGCCAAGCCGAAGCGAACTTGGCAGCTCAACAAGCTCAGCTGAAACGTTTAGAGTTAGATCTATCTCGAGCCCGGGAATTGATTTCCTCAAGCGCCATCAGTCAAGCCGAACTGGACTTGGCGATTTCTAGCTTCACCAGCGGTCAGGGGCAGTTGAAATCGCTCGAAGCCGCAGTGGCCCGCGCCAAATTGGACCTCGAGTACACCGAGATCCGTTCCCCGATCGCCGGCCGCACCGGCCGTGCTCTGGTGACCCTTGGTAATTTGGTAGTAGCCGATACGACCGTCCTTACCAGTGTGGTCTCGATGGATCCCATCTTCGCCTACTTCGATGTCGATGAAAGTTCAGCCCTCGACTACCGAGCGCGCGTCCGCGAAGAACAAGTCGATAGTGCCCGCAATACACGCATCGAGATCGCACTAGGTCTAGCCAACGAAAAGGGATATCCGCACAAAGGTTACATCGACTTTGTAGACAATGTGACTGATTCGGGCACCGGAAATATTTCGATTCGCGGACGTTTCGACAATCCCGATGATTCCTTGCTGCCCGGCTTGTTCGCACGCGTTCAAATTCCCTTCACACGACCCTACGAGGCGCTGTTGGTCCCACAATCAGCACTGGCCATGAATCAACAAGGCCGCTATGTGCTGGTGGTTGACCAAGAAAACAAGGTTAACGTGCACGTCGTCGAAGTCGGATCAACGCATGGCGATAATGTGGTCATTCGTTCCGGGATAAATGCCGACGATCGCGTGATCATCGCTGGCCTGCAGAAAGCGCGACCGAGCAGCATCGTTGACCCCATCGACGGGGATAAATCAGCCGCCACGCAGTCTGCAACGCCGCCCACGCTGTCGGAGTCGCCGACCGATTCCACCCCCGCTCGTGCCCAGCCTGGTGGAGACGCCACTAGCAAATGATTTCGCGATTCTTCATCGACCGACCTATCGCGGCTAATGTGATTGCCATCATCACCATGATCCTCGGCGTGGTGGCCATCTTCTCATTGCCCGTTGAACGTTATCCGAATATCACGCCACCCACGATCCAAGTGACCACTGTCTATCCAGGCGCCAATGCGCAAGTGGTGGCCGATACAATTGCCGCGCCGATTGAACAGCAGGTCAACGGCGTCGAGGACATGCTGTACATGGCTAGCTCCTCTTCAGCCAACGGTGCTTATTCGCTGACGATCACTTTTAATGTCGGCACCGATCTCGATAAGGCGCAAGTGCTGGTTGAGAATCGCGTGGCCCTGGCTGAACCTCAACTGCCATCGGAAGTGCGTCAGCAAGGCATTACGGTCAAGAAACAGTCGACGAGTATTCTGCTGGTGGTGTCCTTGACTAGCCCCGACAATACCTTCGACAGTCTGTTTCTGTCCAATTACGCCAACTTGCAGTTACGTGATGAACTTAGTCGGGTAGAAGGCGTGGGGGAAGTGACCGTCTCGGGTAGCGGCGCTTATGCGATGCGGATCTGGGTGGATCCAACCAAGCTGGACGCACGCGGTATTACGACCACCGAATTGATCGCGGCTCTACGCGCTCAAAACGTGCAAGTGGCCGCCGGTCAAATCTCGCAACAACCCATGTCGCACAAAACCGCTTTTCAATATGCGGTCAGCTCAGTTGGTCGCTTGTCTGAACCAGAAGAGTTTGAACAGATCATCGTCAAAAGCGATCCAGCTGGCGACGTAACTTACCTGAGTGATGTCGCGAGAGTGGAGCTAGGCGCGCAGAGCTACGATCAATTTACCCAGCGTGGTGGCCTGGAGTCGGCCAGCATTCTGATCTATCAACTGCCCGATGCCAACGCACTGGACGTCGCCCAGCGCGTGCGCGCCGCGGCTGATAATTTGAGTAGGTCATTCCCGCAAGGCATGCGCTACGACATCCCCTTCGATACCACCAAGTTCGTGGGGTCTGCCATCGATGAAGTTTACAAGACGCTGCTAGAAGCCGGCTTGCTGGTGCTGGTGGTGATCCTCGTGTTCTTGCAGGACTGGCGAGCTGTACTGGTGCCGGCAACTACAGTCCCCGTGACCATCATCGGTGCTTTTGCCGTTATGCCTCTGCTGGGTTTTTCCATTAACATCCTGACGCTCTTCGGCCTGGTGCTGGCTATCGGGATTGTGGTGGATGATGCCATCGTGATCGTCGAAGCCGCCGCGCATCACATCGAAAATGGGATGAGTCCCCGCGATGCAACGATCAAGGCCATGTCGCAGGTCACGGGTCCAATTATAGGCATCACGGCTGTGCTGATGGCTGTGTTCTTGCCAACCATCTTCTTGGCCGGCGTTACAGGCAGACTGTACAGCCAGTTTGCGTTAACCATTGCGGCCACAGCCCTGCTGAGTGCAGTCAACGCACTGACGCTCAAGCCCGCGCAGTGTGCCAGTTGGTTGAGAGCCCCCAAAGAGAAGAAGTTGTTTCTGTCGCGGTGGTTCAATACAGGCTTTGGTTGGCTGGAACGTTCATACACCTGGACTACCGGTTGGCTCATCCGATTGGCACCGATGGTGATGATTGCCTACTTCGTTATTGTGGGACTCACAGCCATCTGGTACGTGCGGCAACCAACTGGTTTTCTACCTACTGAAGATCAAGGGTATTTGATCGCTGTTGTGCAATTGCCCGATGCCGCCTCGCTGGATCGCACTCGGGAGGTGGTCGAGCAGATCAACCAGATCTTGCCCGAAATTCCTGGGGTTGAGACTTGGTTTACACTCGGCGGTCTCTCGATCTTGGAGGGCAGCCAATCGTCCAACGCAGCCACGATGTTTATCGCCTTGGAGGACTGGGATGAGCGCAAGAGTCCGGAGACCAATCAAAACGCGATTCTGGGCGCGCTCAGTCAGAGACTAGCGTCCGTGCAAGATGCCATGGTCTTGGCATTTCCACCGCCGGCCATTCAAGGGCTCGGGACAAGCGGTGGTTTTGAAATTCAGATCGAGGATCGAGGTGGGGCTGGACTGCAAGGTTTGCAAGCTGCTGTCAATGAAGTCATGGACGCAGCCGCCCAACGCCCTGAGCTGACGCGCTTGAACACCTCCTTTCGTGCGGGTGTGCCGCAACAATTTGCCGATATCGATCGCGTCAAGGCACTGAGCATGAATGTGCCGATCGGCGATGTCTTCTTGACGATGCAGGCCAGCTTGGGGTCAGCCTATGTGAATGACTTCAACAAGTTTGGCCGCACCTATCGCGTCTATCTGCAAGCCGACGAAGCCTACCGCGACCAGCCCGGCGATATTCGACGGCTTAAGGTCCGTAACATGGAAGGCAAGATGGTCTCGTTGGGTACCCTGGTCGATATGCGCGAGTCGTTTGGTCCGCAGATCATTCGTCGCTTCAATTTATTTCCGACAGCCACCATCACTGGTTCCTCCATTCCTGGCGTTAGCTCAGGCGAAGCGCTAACACTCATGGAGCAATTGTTCGCAGCGCACGTTGGTGACAGCCGCATCGGATACGATTGGAGCGGTCTATCGCTGCAGGAGAAACAAACCTCCAACGAAGCCCTAATCGTATTTACCTTTGCCACGTTGATGGTCTACCTGGTGCTATCGTTCTTGTACGAAAGTTGGCTCTTGCCGCTGGCAGTGATTTTGGTCGTACCGCTGGGTATCTTAGGTGTGGTGGCGTTCATCGCCTGGTTCGGCATCGACAATAACACCTACGTGCAAATTGGCGTGGTGCTGATCATCGCCCTGGCCAGCAAGAACGCCATTCTGATAGTCGAATTCGCCCGCGAGCAGCGGCAAGAAGGTAAGTCGATTCGCGAAGCTGCGGTGCAGGCAGCCAAGTTGCGTTTCCGCCCAATTCTGATGACGTCATTTGCGTTCATCTTGGGCGTGCTACCGCTGGTGTTTGCGACCGGAGCAGCCGCGGCCAGTCGCCGAGCGTTGGGGACAGCCGTCTGCGGAGGAATGCTCAGTTCGACAATCTTGGCCGTGTTCTTCACACCCGTCTTTTTTGTCGTGTTTCAGTGGATGAGCGAGAAGTTGACCTGGAAGAAATCTGAAACTTGAGAGCTCAAGTTCCAGACTTCGAGTTTCAGACTTCGAGTTTCAGATTCTAGTTTCCAACTTTCACGCTCACTTCTTGTGTGCCTTGTGACATGCGCCGCAAGAACCAGTTAGCGTTTTCATTTCCGCTGCCAAACCCGCGGCATCTTTGGCTTCGATCTTGGCCAACACGGCTTCGCTGCTGGTTTGCAGCGTCTTAACTGCGTCGGCCCAGGCAGCATCGGGACAGCGTCCATCGTCCATCAAGTTGTAACTGATCTCATTTAAGAGAGCAGCATTCGTGGCGACTGCTTCCCAAGCTTTGTCATCAGCTGGAGCGGTCTTGGCAGCATTGCCCAGAGCGGCACAATGCGGCTGCACAATACCCGCCATCAATTGTTTGGTCGTCACCAGGCGAGACTTGCCCTTCTTGATTTGCGCGTTGGCTTGAAATGCCAAGCCCAGACCGGCAACGGCCACTAGTAAAACAATTGTCAACTTCTTCACTTGTGAGTCTCCTGTAAAAACTTGGTGCAGAACAAAGTGGACAAAAATATCCACAATTGGAATGGCACGCAGTTTAGAGGAGTACGCTACTAGAATGCAAGCATTTTCTACTGTTTAGAAAACGGATCTCAAATCTTTGGCTCGAGCGTGGCCGAAAGACATGAGATCCCAAGAGATTGATGCGTTCTTAGCTGTGAATTACGTGGGTGGCAAACCAATATTCTTGGTTGCGACGCACAGATCGTCAGAGAATTTGCTTTTGCTAAAGCACGAGTAACCGTGGGCGAAAGTCCGGAAGATATACTCGGTCTGCGCCATCAGTGGCCCGCCATTGGTGCACACATCCGCTGGGAAATCGCCAATGGTCACCTGAATCGTCTCGCGGCAACCGAGCGAATACGGAGAGCGACAACTGTCGGGGGCATAGACGGCTTTGAAAATCCGCGGGTCGCGCGAAGAATACCAACGATTGCAGTTGGCTTCATAATCGGATTTCTTCATCCACTGGATAGTAAATCCACCCGGAGCACCACGCGAGCCGGCCGTTACATTGAGCGTGATTGCGGTCTCACCAACTGGCTCTACCAGACTCAAGCCAGGAGGGTGAAGTTCGAGGAACCAAAAGAAGGCCGACGCGGGCTGGGCCTGCATCGTTTCCACACCTACCACTGCGCTGGCCAGAAGCGCAGCACGAAAGAAAGTTCGACGTTCCATGGCCTTGTACTCCAATTCAAGCCGTGTCAAAAACGGTACTCTTCTCCCCGAGTACCGGAGGGGCGGACTCATGATAAACCATATGACTTTCGCGCCTACCTGCAACCTGTTATTTTTCCCTTATTATCCAGCTTCACTGCCAAAGCTGCCTGTAGCCAAATTTTCCTCCGACCGATGGACTAGCGTTACAGCCAAGCGACTTGCCGGGTGCTGAAATGTGAAACGCAGAGGTCGCAGAGGCCGCCGAGAATAGGTGTCTTCTCTGCGATCCTCTCCGTCTCTGCGTTTAATAATCAGAACCATTTAACCATTCATTCTTCAGATCAATTGACTCGCCTGTCGAACATGACCACAGATTTAACCCCCGCCACTTCCATTCTTCGCAACCATTTCCAGTTCGACGAGTTTCGCTACCCACAAGCTGAGGTTATTGAACGAACCATGCGTGGAGGTCATTCGCTGGTTATCTTACCAACCGGTGGTGGCAAGTCGCTGTGTTTCCAAATTCCCGCCATGTTGCTGGCCGAATCGGCTGACCCAACGACTAGCCGGTCCGACCAGCGTCCGTCTCCGTTGACCGTCGTGCTGTCTCCTTTGATCTCGCTGATGAAGGATCAGGTCGATCGACTGGTCCGGCGCGGTATTGCTGCCACCTACATCAATTCGTCGTTGGATAGAAACCAGCGCACGGCGCGGTACGCAGCGATCCGCAATGGGCAGTACTGTTTGCTGTACGTAACACCTGAGCGATTCAGGAAAGCCGAGTTTCTCGAAGTGCTTGAGACGCGCGACATCAAATTGCTGGCCATTGACGAGGCGCATTGTATTAGCCAGTGGGGCCACGACTTTCGCCCCGACTACTCGCTGGTCGGTGCGTTGCGCGCCGGTCTTGGCCAGCCCACTACGTTGTGCTTAACAGCCACCGCGACTCCGGATGTTCAGCGCGACATAGTACAGCAACTCGGCTTGCCGGGCTTTGGTCCATCCCTGGCCCAGTGCCAATTGTTTCATCTGGGAATCGAACGACCAAATCTCGCCCTGGATGTACGCACTGTTTGGGGCCGCGATGAAAAATTGGAGGCCATCCAAGAAACGCTGCACTACTGGCAACGCCAATCCAACCGCACACCCAGCGGTATCGTCTACTTTACGCTCATCAAAACACTGGCAGAGTATAGCGAGCAACTGGAGCAAATAGGTATTGAGCATGTCTGTTATCACGGAGACCTCGATCGCCAACAACGCCGACGCATTCAAGACCGTTTCATGTCTGGTGAAACTGAACTAGTTCTGGCCACAAACGCCTTTGGCATGGGCATCGACAAAGAGGACATTCGCTTTGTCGTGCACGCTGATTGCCCGGGAAGTCTGGAAGCCTACTATCAAGAGATAGGTCGAGCAGGACGCGATGGTCTGCCTTCTCAGTGCCTACTTCTATACGACCAACAAGACCTGCTAACGCAGATGGAGTTCATGAAGTGGTCTAACCCAGACGCCGATTTTTACACTCGCGCCTATAACATCATGACCCATCAAGCCGACGCTGTACGCGCCTTCGGTATTGAGTGGTTGCACAACCAACTTTGCGATCGACAACGCCACGACCGTCGGCTTGATACTGTACTGTCCATGTTCCAACGCTACGGTTTGATCGAAGACGAATACGATCTCGGTCAGCTCGATATTGCTCAGCCACTTCCTGCCATCCTGGCTGAACCAGAAGCTCGCCAAGCGAAACTACTAAGAGACCAACGTCGACTGTATGCACTGGTTGAGTATGTGCAGGCTGAAGATCGACGCCATTATTTGCGCGAATACTTTGGGATCGGCTGAACAAGTGAACAAAAGCTCACCGAATGAATTGCTATCAATTGGCGTATCGAGCACTGTTGGTGAAGGCAGCACGTTTACCATCTATCTGCCAGTGGACTAGATACAACGTCAGATTGGTAGTCGTACGTATTCGTACTTCTGTAGCCGAAGTCGCCAGACTTTGGACTGCATCACGTCAGACTCATCCAATCTCTGGCGAGATCGGCCACGAAATCACTTCAGTCTTCTATAAAACAACACTGCCGACGCGTTGGCGTCGGCAGTACGTTTTCCGAGGCGGGTCGCGCTTCGGCTAATATCCGGAAGTCTAGTGCGCTGGATTACCAGTCGCGACGTCCGCCGCCACGGTCACCGCGATCGCCGCCGCCACGATAGCCGCCGCCGCCGCCACCGCCACCGCCGCCACCACCACGGTCACCACGATAGCCACCGCCACCGCCACCGCCGCCACCACCACGGTCTTCGCGTGGTCGAGCTTCGTTGACTTGTAGCGTGCGCCCGTCCTGATCGCGGCCGTTGAGACCTTCGATTGCGTCAGCAGCTTCTTGTTCGGTCGACATTTCGACGAACCCGAAGCCCTTACTACGTCCGGTCTCACGGTCCTCAATTACTTGCGCGCTGACGACTGTGCCATAATTGGAGAACAGCTGTTCAAGCTGATCTGAACGCAATTTGTAGCTGAGGTTGCCGCAATACAGTTTCTTACCCATCATCAAACTCCAAAGTGTCCCGTTCTTGCATTTGCAGCTGGATAAGACACCGGGACCGAATCGCCCTACCCAACGTTTCTACCGCTGACAAGCCAAGGAGCTTGCAGCGAATTTTCTCATGTCTGTGCGCTGCAGCACTGGTAGGGCAGGTCATCAATCGCGGTAGCAAGCAAGAGACTCACGTGGTGGATTTACTCAAGAGACGAGTTGCACAACCAACCGGAGAGACCGCTGAAATCGCATTCTAATGATCCGATCAAACATAGCCTGATCGGTCTACAAGGGCTTCACGTTGTGGGGAATATAGCAGGTCGCCCACCCCGAGTCAAATAGAGAAATTTCCAGAATTATGGAGAATTTTTATTGCCATGCTCCCCGGTTCGAGCAGGAGCGTGAGAGCAAATCGACGTCGGCTAGCGGGTTCACCTCGCCTGGCGGCTACGGGTTAAACGATTTACTCCCACTCCTACTCGGCGATTGGCTATTTCAACGCTTGTAACAACTCTCCCGCTTTGGCCTCAAAAATCGCTTGCCACTCTGGTGCCAAAATGGAATCACAATCCTCTTGAGCACTGCCCGGATTCAATAACTGCTCACTGGTCGGCGCGTAATAAATGTAGCCGTTGGTATAACCAGCTACACAGGTACTGGCATGCGGCGAAGCTTGCTGAATGTTCAATCCGATCTGGACTGTTAACTCGCCGGGAAAGGTCACCATGGCCAATTCACCCAGCCGCAGCGCCGTTACATCGACGGTCACCGTCCGTTTACCCGCGGCCACCATCTCTGCTTGATGCTTCTTCAGCAAAGCCAAATTGGTTTGCACTCGAGTCAGCTCCTCCATGGTTTCGATGTTCACCAGGTATTGGTGCAGATTGCGCCGGTTCTCGGCATCGAGTCGACGCAGATCGTCTTTGCCCAGCTGATCATCGTGCAGATAACGATGCGAGTAGTAACTCGGAAACTCTTCGCTCAAGCGATATTTAACCGCCAATGCCAAAAACGTCTTGATATTCAAACTTGTGCCCTGCAAGGCGCTCAGCAATTGCCGCTGCTGTGATTCCAGTTCAGCGATGCGCTGCGTACGATCGGCCCGCGGCAATTCCAACTTGACGCTCAACGTCTTCAACTGCTCGGTGGATTGACAAGTGATCGAGCGCATGGCTCGCAGCGTACTGAGGCCCAACTTGTTTCCTAGAGGTTCCGCGCTACGCGGATGATCGACGTCCTTATAAAAGATCGGATTGATATCACCGCCGCAGCCTTGCATGAACAGGGCCAGCGTGCCTGGACTGCTGTTCTCTTCAATCACTTTGGATGCATAGCCTATTATATCCGCCGTGTTAGCACCGCTGGGCACTCCTTGGATCGGATGGCACGCAAAGTTGTACAGCACCGCCAACGTTTGACCATCTAGCTTCTCGAGCTTCAAGACGCCGATCTTGGGATCAATTGGCCCGGTCTCAATAACCTCGTCATCAGGCGGCAAAGCGTAAGCATGCCGCACATCCGCCGTGCGACCACTCTTTAACTTCAAACGGCGGTTCTCCATGATCGAATCTTCATGTCCAAAAGCGAAGCCAATTTTCACCGGCACTAAATTTCGCAGGGCTTCATCAATCGCCTCCCCCGTCGGCTTGTCGAGCTCTCCCACAACGCGGCCATGGCAGTGACTGGCATTGACAATCAAACTCTCAGCCGGCACTTGCCACTTCTTTTCCAAATGCGCCCGAACCTTCGGCAAATAATCACTGGGAATTGGACCTATCTCGCCAATTGCCACTGCGTCGACGGTGACGATTACCAACTGCGCCGAACCGCTTTTGAGCGCCAATACCTTGACGTACAGCGGATCATTGACCGGCCCCGAACGATCTGTCACATCCCGCTTGGCAATGCCTGCCAATAGCTCCGCCCGGCAAGGGAGAACCAAGAGACAGGCCAGCCATAGTGCCAAGAGTAGTTTCAACATTCGGTGTTCTTTCCAAGTCATGATTTTGTTTCGTAGCGGAACGCGTCAAGCGTTTCGAATCTTGTAGCGGAACGCGTCAAGCGTTTCGAATTCCGTCATTTCATCTCAAGCCCAAATACCGAAAGCCTTGACGGCTTCCGCTACGGAGCGGTAGTCCAAATACCGAAAGCCTTGACGGCTTCCGCTACGGATAGCTAGTGCTTCTGACGCCCCTTTATGCTAGGATAATGGAGTCCCGCCCAACTTTCCTGCCTACCTCTCACCTGCCGATGCCTGCGATTATGGAATCTCGATTCGTGCAAGCTATGCAGACTCTCGCCATTATGCTCCCGCTCGGCGTGCTGTGCAGCGCGGCTCTGGCGGCCGACGATGGAACCTCTGCCAATTCAACCGGCAGCAACCATTGGGCTCATCAGCCTTTGGCCCAAGTCTCCGTGCCTACGCCTGATAATGATCAGTGGTCGCGGAGCCCTCTCGACCGCTTTGTCCTGGCGGCCATGTTATCGCAGGGCTTAGAACCTGTGGCAGATGCGACGCGCGAGCAGCTGATCCGACGGCTTTCGATTCAGTTGATCGGACTGCCGCCAACGCAAGCGGAGGTGGCTGCCTTTCTGCAGGATACTTCGGCTGATGCAGTTCAGCGTGTTGTCGATCGCTTGCTCAGCTCACCACGCTTCGGCGAACGATTCGGTCGACACTGGTTAGATCTAGCCCGTTACGCCGACTCAAATGGATTGGATGAGAATTTCCTCTTCCGCGAAGCCTGGCGATATCGCAATTGGGTTCGCGATGCACTCAACGCGGATATGACTTACGATCGATTCTTGCTGGAACAAATTGCTGGTGACTTGCTGCCCTATGACTCTATCGCTCAGCGCGATCGGCAACGCATTGCGGCTGGCTTTATCGTGATTGGTCCCAAGGTACTACTAGGAAACAATCCAGAAAATCAAAAAATGGAAGTCGCCGACGAGCTGCTGGATACCGTCGGCAAAGTTGTGCTGGGTCAAACGCTAGGCTGTGCGCGTTGTCACGACCACAAATTCGATCCGGTGCCTACCGCCGACTACTATGCGATCGCTGGTATCTTCGCTTCGACGAAAGTCATGGAGCAACGCTTCATGCTGGGCGAACAGCGAGTAATGGAACGCCTGGTCGGACTGGGCGAGGACGGAGATAAACTGGACGAAGCGTACGAGAAGTTCTATCGTGAACTTCCGGCCACGCGAGAGAAAATCAAGAAAGCGGCCGAAGCCTTGGCGCTGCTGCGCCCCGCGCGCGATGAATTGCTGACCGACGAAGAGTTAGAAAAGTATCGCGACGCGCTGGCACCGGCGGCTCTGGATGTGCGTTTGCAGGCGTCTGATCGCATCGAGGCCCAAGCTAACTTTGTGAAAGAGCTGACGCAGCAACTGGCCAGCCCACCACCGATTCCACCGCGAGCCATGATTCCGGCCGATGTCGACAAACCGGCTGACGAGCACATTCGCATCGCGGGCAAATTCGACGAGAAAGCAGACAAAGTGCCGCGTGGATTCTTGACCGTCCTGTGCGATGGTCCGCCCACGTCGATATCGGAATCCGAAAGTGGTCGGGTGGGCCTGAGCAAATGGCTGGTCGATAGTAACCAACGCAGTGGCCAGCTGGCAGCTCGCGTGTTGGCAAATCGATTGTGGCACCACATGTTTGGCCGCGGCCTGGTACGAACCGTCGATAACTTTGGCATCACCGGTGAACAACCATCCCATCCTGAACTGCTCGACTATCTTGCAAGGCGTTTGATTGATTCTGGTTGGTCAATGAAAGCGCTCGTTCGCGAGATCGCGCTCTCGCATACTTTCGCCCTAAGCAGTCAGATCACCGACAACGGTAGCGATGTCGATCCTGAAAATCGTTATCTGTGGCGAGCCAACCGTCGACGTTTGGATCCCGAGTCGTTTCGTGATGCCATGCTGATGGCCGCCGGTCAACTCGACGTCACACCGATGGACTCGTCGGTGTGGTACTTGGGTGACCAGGCTACTGCGGTCGGCAGCAATCCAGTGCGTCGGCGCACCGATTTTCCCTGCCGCAGTTATTACTTACCGGTTATTCGCAACGATCTCCCTGAGTTGTTCGAAGCGATGGATTTCGCCAATCCTCATGCCGCCACTGGTGCTCGGCCTAAGACAACCACCCCAGGCCAGGCATTGTTCGTGCTCAACGACGATATGGTCATGAAAGCTGCCGAACAATTGGCCGATCGCCTGTTGGTCGATATTCCCAGTTCCGAGCAACCGGGAGCTCACATGAGCGAGCGTATACGTGAAATGTTCCTGCGCGTCACGGGCCACGGCCCGGCCGAGAACGTGCAACTGGCCATGCACACCTACATTTCACAATCCTTGGTTCAACTGCAGAGTCAACAAGTTGAACAAGCCGAGCGCCGAGCTTGGAGCCTGGCTTGTCATGCATTGTTGGCATCCAGTCAATTTCAATACGTAGATTAAGGAGCGGTACAGCATGGCTTGCCATAACTTCAACGCCCGCTCGACACGGCGCTCGATGCTTCGCAACTCTGCCGCTGGTTTCGGCAGTGTGGCTCTTACAGGCATTTTAGCGAACCCCGCGGCCCGCGCCGTAACGCCTGAGGCAGGCCAGAGTCATGGCCAGCTGCAGCAGTTGCACTTTCCTCAACGAGCGCGGCGCATCATATTTTTGTTCATGTGGGGTGGTCCGAGTCACGTGGATCTATTCGACCCTAAGCCACTGTTGGCCAAAGAACACGGCCAGCCGATTTCGGGCGAATCAGTAAACAGCCAGAAACGCAAAGGCAAGCTGGGCACCGCGATGGCTTCGCCCTTCAAGTTCAAACAACATGGCGATGGTGGCGTGTGGATCAGCGAACTGTTTCCGCAAGTCGCCAGGCAGGCTGATCGACTGTGCGTGATTAACTCCATGCACACCGAAGGCGCAGCCCACGGCGAAGCGTTATTGCGATTGCATACCGGGCAAGCCAACCTTGTGCGGCCCAGTATTGGATCGTGGCTCAGTTATGGCCTAGGCAGCGAAAACGAAAACCTGCCCGCCTTTGTGACGATCTCGCCACCACGTGGTCACGGTGGAGTTCAAAACTACGGTAGTGCGTTTTTGCCGGCTATCCATCAAGGAACCGCGATTGGATCGGCAGAAACCCCTATCACCAAAGCCCGCATCGCAAACCTGGGCAACGCCCGCATCGATCGCCAGACCCAGCGACAGCAGTTGGACCTGATCCAATCGCTCAATCAAGATCATCTCGGGCGCGCCGAAGCGGACCAGGGCATCGAAGGCCTGATTGCTAACTATGAATTGGCCTTCCGTATGCAAGCCACGATTCCCGAGCTGATGGATCTGGAACGCGAATCCGCCGAAACTCACGATCTATACGGCATCGGCAAAGAGCCTACGGATAACTTCGGACGACAGTGCTTGTTAGCTCGCAAGTTTGCCGAAGCTGGTGTGCGCTACATTCAAGTCTCCACCGATTACACGTGGGATCATCATCAGAAGGTCAAGGAAGGTTTGATCGGCGAAACAGCCAAAGTCGATCGCCCCATCTGCGGCTTGCTGACGGACCTAGCGCGGCGCGGCCTGCTGGATGACACCTTGGTCGTATGGGGCTCCGAGTTTGGACGCACGCCAATGGCTGAAGGCGCAGACGGACGCAATCATCATCCACAAGGCTTTACGATGTGGCTGGCTGGCGGTGGTACCAAAGGTGGATTCACTTACGGCTCTACCGATGACTACGGATACGCGCCCGTGCATAACGCAGTACACATGCATGACCTGCATGCCACGCTGCTGTACGCCTTGGGTATCGATCACGAGCAATTGACGTTTCGACACGCCGGCCGCGACTTCCGCTTGACCGACGTTCACGGCAACATCGTCAAACAACTCTTCACGTAACGGAAGCCGTCGTAGCGGAAGCCGTCAAGGCTTTCGCGCATTTCACCGTAGCGGAAGCCGTCAAGGCTTTCGTGCATTTCGAAACGCTTGACGCGTTCCGCTACGAGAACTTCGAAACGCTTGACGTGTTCTGCTGCGGACGGATGGAACATTTTTCCATACTTCTGCACGATTCGGGTCGTGTCGGCAGAAAGAGATTGAATGGTTCGTCCTCGCCCAAATCGTTTAACCCGTAGCCGGCAGGCTAGGCAAACGAAGGAGTGCACATGCAGGGATGAGTTTCTGTACAGAGCGAGTGTGGCGATAGGCATCCAAAGTCTGGCGACTTCGGCTACAAACGAAAAAAGGCTCGCTTTCTTCAGTTGGAGAAAGCGAGCCTATTAATCGTGGGTCCGGAGATCAGCGGGCTAAGTGTCAAAAGTGGTTCGTGTAAGCACCTGGCAATCGTGGAATGGATAATTCGGTGCTGAAGCTTGTATTACACGAGTTCTTTTTTGCCGCCGATCAGCGTACGCAGTCGTTCGGCCAGCAGACGAGCGTCGAATGGCTTCTTGAACGTTTCATTTATGCTTGAACGATCAAAGCTGAACGTCTGGCCGTCATCAGGCAGCAAGGCGATCAGGATGATATCGGTAAAGTCGTTATTCTTGCGCAGGTTTTGGCAGATCTGCAATGCTTCCACTTTGCCGATCGAGAAATCTACGATCATGCAATCTGGGTGGAAACTTTCTGCTTGGATGCCTGCCTCAAAGCCACTAGCAGCAGTACCGACTTTGAACGATTTCTCGAGCGGCAATTCGCGCTTGAGATTTTCGATCAAGACTTGATCTTGAGCTACGATCAAGACTTTGGCCATGGCTTCATCTTCAAGATCTCCCAGGGGCATACCATGCTCCTTGAGAAACTTGATGAGGTATTCGCGTGGTATGCGGCGATCTTGCGATCCCGGAATGCGATACCCTTTTAGCCGGCCGGAGTCGAACCACTTGCTGACGGTCCGAGGGGCCACCTTGCAGATCTTTGCGACCTGGCCTGTGGTGAACACCTTCATATTAAGGATCTCCGTTTTCCTTTCAAAATTTTCTAGCTACGCTGGACGGCGTCAATCATTGATCCATCCAACCCAGCACTGTTGGCCCCTGTCGCAAATTCGGCTTGTCAACCCAGTTGAATGTTTGTACAAGCAACTGATGGCTGACTGACCTGCTGGTCGTACCTTTGCGGGAAACGGCCGGCATTTGCGAGCACTTGGGTCAGGGCTTTCCTGTGTGGTCCGTGCGGTAAAAATGGATTCGTACCGTCGACTCCACGGTTGGACATTTGCTAGCTCTTGCCCCAGGCAAGGGATGGGTGGTTGTCGCTAGGACTTGCCACACCCCCGTACAGCTCCTCCAGCGCACGCTGACGCGCTTGGCAAATGCTTTGCTAGCTGCCTCGACTGTTGCATAGAATGCAACTACAGAGAGAATTTGAGCGGTCGCTGTGCGATGCAGGCCACCCACACCTCAGTCTGACCTTTCAGCCAGAATCGGTGCGCGAGCATGCTCAGCTCAGCGCGCAGGCCTCACACCCATGGTGTAAGCTGCGTTTTCAAATTCCCCCCTAATCGAACCAGCCGCTCCACATTCGCCCCACCACAATCGATGCGTTGGGACTGAGCAGAACAAACTGTCCGCAAATTGTTTTCGATTCGAGCCGGGTATCTACTTTAGTGAGATTGCTCGTTTGCTCAGCTTCATTCGCCATAACCGATCAACGGGTACGTTGTAAACTCGCCAACTTAACAATTCGACCAAAACAACTTATGATCAGCCTCTTCGAGTTATTCAAAATCGGCGTCGGTCCCAGCAGCTCTCATACGGTTGGTCCGATGCTAGCGACTAGCCGGTTCGCACAACAGCTAGACTCACTGCAATTGTTGCCGCAGGTCGCGCGCGTTCAAGTCGAGCTGTTCGGATCACTCGCGTTAACCGGCTTAGGACACGCCACCGATCGCGCCGTCATCCTTGGTCTAGAAGGCAATCATCCCGAGTCGATCGATCCCGCGATCATCGAACCGCGCTTTCATACGATCTGCGATACCCATCATTTGAGACTCGCTGGTGAACACAATGTTCCCTTCCAACTTGAGTCGGATTTGATTTTTCATCGCGATAAAGTCTTGCCTCGACATCCCAACGGCATTCGCGCTTGCGCAATGGACAGTAACCAAACTATTCTGCTGCAGCGCGATTACTATTCGGTTGGTGGTGGTTTTGTGATCAGTGATGATGACACGGTAGAAACAAGCGATAACCAGGCGGACGCTGAACCGCATCCGTTCACTAGTGGTCAAGAGTTGCTGGCCATCTGTGATCACTACCAACTGTCGATGGCAGATGTCGTGCATAGCAACGAACTAGCGCGCTACAGCGAAGATCAGATTTCGCAAAAGCTGGACAAGATCTGGCAAGCCATGCACGACTGCATTGAACGCGGTTGTCATACTTCGGGAATTCTGCCAGGTGGATTAAAGATCAAACGCCGTGCGCCCGCACTCTATGAACGACTGACCCAAGGCGGTCCTGAATTGAATGACCCGTTGATTCAGATGGACTGGGTCACCATGTTCGCCTTGGCAGTCAACGAAGAGAACGCCGCCGGCGGCCGCGTGGTCACCGCTCCCACCAACGGCGCGGCCGGAGTGATTCCCGCAGTCTTGGCCTACTACGATCGCTTCATGCCCGGCTCGACGCGCCAGGGCCGCCAGTTGTTCCTCAAGACGGCCGGTGCGATTGGGATGCTGTACAAACGCAACGCCTCGCTCTCGGCGGCTGAGATGGGATGCCAGGGCGAAGTCGGCGTGGCTTGCTCCATGGCCGCCGCCGGCCTGGCCGCCGTCATGGGCGGCTCGCCCCACCAAGTCGAGAATGCAGCCGAGATCGGCATGGAACATAATCTCGGTTTGACCTGCGACCCCATCGCCGGCTTGGTGCAGATCCCCTGCATCGAACGCAACACCATGGGCGCCGTCAAAGCCATCAATGCCGCGCGACTAGCCGTCCTCTACGGTGACGGCACGCATCGCGTCCCGCTAGACCAGGTCATCGAGACCATGCGTCAAACCGGCGTCGACATGCAAAGCAAATACAAAGAAACCAGCCTCGGCGGCCTGGCCGTGAATTTCGTAGAGTGCTGAGCCCTGTGGCATAGGCTTCCAGCCTGTGTGTGTGGCATAGGCTTCCAGCCTGTGTGTGTGGCATAGGCTTCCAGCCTGTGTAATTTCAACAACCTCCCGCAGCCATCCAGCCCGGTGATTCATCCCGTGTTAACGCCCCAATAGCCGCATTATTGGAATACCGGCTGCCACTAGAATGAGAAGCAAACACAGTGGTAGAAGCCAAAAACCACACAGGCTAGAAGCCTATGCCACACAAACACAGGCTGGAAGCCTATACCACACAGGCTGGAAGCCTATACCACACAGGCTAGAAGCCTATGCCACATGGCTCCTTCCGCCATTTGACCGCTGGCATTATAATTCCCACCCAAACACTGAACTATTTTGACAATGCCTTTTGGAGGAGTACGCGTCGTGCCAGTTCGCATCGCTATCAATGGATTTGGTCGTATCGGTCGTCTCACTTTCCGTATCCTTATGGAACGCCAGAATGAGTTCGAGATCGTCGCCATCAACGACTTGACCAAAAACGAAATGCTGGCCACGTTGCTCAAATACGACACCGTTCACGGCCGTTTCAACGGTACGGTCAAGTCCACCGATACGCACCTGATCGTCAATGGCAAAGAAATTCTGGCTCTCTCGGAACGTGATCCCAGCAAATTGCCTTGGGGCGACCTCAAGGTTGATATCTGCATCGAGAGCACCGGCATCTTCACCGCTCGTGCAGCCAATGGCAAAGCTGGTTACGACACGCACTTGACCGCCGGCGCCAAGAAGGTTGTCTTGAGCGCTCCTGCGAAAGATGGTGCCGATCTAACTTGCGTGCTCGGCGTCAACGATGAAAAACTGAATGCTGATTTGAAGTGCATTTCGAACGCGAGCTGTACGACCAACTGCCTGGCACCTGTGGCTAAGGTGCTCAACGATACCTTCGGCATCGAAAGTGGTTTGATGACCACTGTGCATGCCTACACCAACGATCAAAACGTGCAGGACTTGCCTCACGCCGATCCCTATCGAGCCCGCGCTGCAGCCATGAACATCATCCCGACTTCGACGGGCGCTGCGACGGCCGTCGGTTTGGTGATTCCCGAGCTGAAGGGCAAATTGACCGGTATCTCGATGCGTGTACCGGTCGCCACCGGCAGCGTGGTCGACTTGACCGCCAACCTCAAGAAGGACACCACGGCTGACGAAATCAATGCCGCCATGAAGGCTGCTGCCGAAGGCCCACTGAAAGGCATTTTGTCTTACACCGAAGACCCAATCGTTAGCTCCGACATTATCGACGACCCGCACAGCTCGATTTTTGCTGCCGATTTCACTCAAGTTTTGGGTGACAAGGGCAAGCTGGCCAAGGTCATCAGCTGGTATGACAACGAATGGGGTTACAGCTGCCGCACGGCCGACTTATGTGCTCGCTTGGCCAAGTTTTTGTAATTTCTATTCTGAGTTCTGCTAAACTATCTCTAGTCCGCCGCGCTGCTCTCTCAGCCGGCGGGGGATGGTATCGTACTTCTTGGCGGACGACTTCAATGAGCTTCTGGCGATCGCTGTCTCTTCTGGTATGCACGGCTTGTTTCTCATCTTGGGCACTAGGCCAAGAACCGCCACCACCAGCCGCTGCTGCTACGCAATCAACCCCGCCTGTTGCCGCTGCGCCACCTGCGGTTTATCCGCTGGATGCCGTGGGACTGGCCTCAGGTGACCTGATCATCGTCGATCGAAACTTGCCCGGCCTATGGAAGCGTAGCGGTGAAGAGCTCAAACCGCTGGTGACTGGCCCCAAAAAGTATCGTCAACCGCTAAATGCCCCGCGAGCAGTAGCGGTGGATAAAGATGGCAAGATCCTCGTGTCCGACACCAGCACTCGCGAAATCTATCGCTTGGATGATAACAATCAACCAGTAGCGTTAACCGGCGGTGCCATCGGCATACCGCAGGATATGGCTGTCAGGGCCGACGGATCGATCATGGTCGCAGACATGGAAACCCACGCACTGCTGCGCGTCTCGCCCGATGGCAAAGAGGTCAAGAGCATCGCCAAAGTCAATCCGCGCGGCGTGTTTGTCGACAAAGATGACAATGTATGGGTTGTATCTCAAGACCCGCAACAACTTCAAATCGTCGCAGATGACGGTACCAGTAAAGCCATCGTCGACAAACGCACGTTTGAGTTTCCTCATCAAGTCGTGGTGAATTCCAAAGGCGAAGCCTTTGTATCCGACGGTTATAAGAAGGCTCTGTGGAAGATCGCACCCGGTGGCGCACCGGAAGTGGCTGTCTCGGGTGCTCCGCTAGACAACCCCGTCGGCCTGGCACTGGTCAACGACGAAGTCATCATCATCGACCCGCGAGCTGCCACCGTATTTCGCTTCAAAGATGGTAAAGTCGAACCTTGGTTTACCGTCAAGTAAGACTTTGGACGCGTCACCAATCTATTCCCAATCTCTTGCGAGATCGGCTACGTGCCCAGACCCCTCCCGAATCTCGCAAAGCCTCGATTCGACCTCCCCAAGGCGAAGCCTTGGAGAGGTGACTGTCACCTCTCCCGCGCAGCGGGGGAGGTCGCAGACGAGGCGTTCAGCCTTCGTCTGCGGGAGGGGGCCGGACGCTAGGTAAGACTCCTGCGGTACTAACCACCTCCACTGCCAAGACCCCTCCCGAATCTCGCTAAGCCTCGATTCGACCTCCCCAAGTCGAAGCCTTGGGGAGGTGACTGTCCGGCGCAGCTAATCCAAACTTTCCAAACCTTCGAGTTCCGTACGCAGGCAATGCAGCACGCGCGAGCGGGCCTTATAAACGGCCCAGCGCGACATCGACAATTCGGTCGCAACTTCATCAGGCGTCAAGCCATCGACCACTGTCCGCCAAAAGGCATGCCAGGTCGAAGGTTCAAAACTGGTACGCATCAGTGCCAGAGCGCGTCGAACAACTTGCTGCCGATCAACGTCATTGGCCACCTCCATGTTCGATGCTTGACTATCACCAACATTGTTTTCCGTGCTGGCACTGACAGCCTGCATGTTCTCGAGATGTGTACTACCACCGCGGGCAGTTGGTTGTCGCTCTGCGCGACGAGCCAGATCGGCAGCTTTATTGCGAGCGATTGTCCACAGCCATCCGCGAAAGGTCGCCCCTGGTCGACTACTGTCGAAAGTTGGCAAACGCGTCGCCAGCGCCGCAAAAGTCTCTTGAGTTGCATCGGCCGCGTCATGCGGTTGCAACCCAGTTCGCCGCGCCCAAGCATAGACCAGGGGACCATACAGTTGCACAATCTTCTGCCACGCCACTCCATCGCCCGAACTAGCGCGACCTAACAAGCTGATCGAAGTCGGCACCGAAGTTGGTTCAACCGTTATCGACATAGATACGTCTCTAAATGTTGTGGACAAAGGTGTGAAGAGGCTGTGGGTGGCAGCATATCACTGTAGCCGAAGTCGCCAGACTTTGGACGCCTCACCGAGTAATACTTGAGTCTTGCGTAGTGCTTTGCCCCCTCCCGCTGCGCGGGAGAGGTGACGGTCACCTCCCCAAGGCTTCGCCTTGGGGAGGTCGAATCGAGGCTTTGCGAGATTCGGGAGGGGTCTGGGAAGTACAGGTGGTTAGTGCCGCAGGAGTCGAGCCTAGCGTATGGCCCCCTCCCGCCGACGACGGCTAAACGCCGCGTCGGCGACCTCCCCCGCTGCGCGGGAGAGGTGACGGCCACCTCTCCAAGGCTTCGCCTTGGGGAGGTCGAATCGAGCCTTAGCGAGATTCGGGAGGGGTCTTGGCAGTGCGAGTGGTTAATACCGCATGAGTTTTGTCTAGCGCATTGCCCCCTCCCGCCGACGACGGCTAGCGCCTCGTCGGCGACCTCCCCCGCTGCGCGGTGGAGGTGACGAGGAATTTTCCTGTCCAACGCTGGCGATAGATAGTTAGTGGCGGTGCCGAGCTGACAACTTTC
Organism: Rania fehmarnensis; assembly: GCF_056494185.1. Lineage (NCBI taxonomy): Bacteria > Pseudomonadati > Planctomycetota > Planctomycetia > Pirellulales > Pirellulaceae > Rania > Rania fehmarnensis. The sequence goes on along the minus strand of NZ_CM151398.1, from coordinate 3,894,217 downwards.
TATACTGAAAGCATGAACATGATTGCCAATGCTGAAAAATGTATCCAGCGCGACGAGTTGGCTGATTGGCTGGCGGGACGATTGCCCGCGGAGCGGTTTGCGAGCGTGTTGCAGCACGTAGAATCGTGCCCGCGTTGTATAGAGCTGGCCGAGCAATCTCATGGTTCATCATTTTTCTCGTGGATAGCTCGCGCGGTCACGGCAGCTGAGCCTATTGGCTTCAATCACGAACCCGAATGCGAAGCGGTCGTGGGGCAACTGCTAATGGAACCACTGGCGCGTGCGCTTCAACATCCGCCTGGGACCCTGCCGCTGGAGATGCTGGGGCCTTACCGCTTACTCAAGTGGCTTGGCTCAGGCGGTATGGGAGCCGTTTACCTGGCCGAACATCAACGCTTGAAACGTTTGGCCGCCATCAAGCTATTGCCGCGTGAAAAGTTGCTGCAATCTGGATGGCTTGAACGCTTCAATCGCGAGATGACTTCGATCGCGGCCTTGGAACATCCTAACGTCGTGCGGGCCATGGACGCCGGTGATGAAGCGGGCTGGCACTTTTTGGTGATGGAGTATCTGGATGGCTTGGACTTGAGCAAAGTGTGTCGTCGACTGGGGCCGCTCCCACTACCCACTGCCTGCGAAGTTGTTCGCCAAGCGGCGCTTGGTTTAAGCGCCATTCATGGTTTGGGCATGACTCATCGCGACATTAAGCCTTCCAATCTCTTTCTCACCAAAACGGGTTCCGTGAAATTGCTCGACTTGGGCCTGGTACTTTCGGGCGATTCGCCTTTGGCCACCGATGAGCGATTAACGACTGTGGGTCATTTGATGGGCACTCTCCCCTATATGGCTCGCGAGCAATTGCTCGATGCCAGCACCGTGGACTTGCGCGCCGACATCTACAGCCTGGGCGCCACCTTTGTTCACTTACTCACTGGTCGAGCGCCGTTTGGATCGGTCACCAACCTGGCTCAGATGATTCAGACCATCAGTTCGACTGATTGTCCACCACTTACTTCGCTGCGCTCAGACCTACCCGACCAAGTTGCGCAGCTGGTCGACCGTATGCTCAGCCACCAGCCTCACCAACGTCCTCAATCGGCTCAAGAGATCGCCGACGAGTTATTGGCACTGTCCGATAGCCAGTCAACTGCTCCACTGGCCCGAGCAGCCCTCAGTCGCAGTGATGAATCAAGCTCCGCGCCAGTCGCGTCTTTAGTCCACCCTGTCCATCCTCTGTTGCCGCTGAAAAACAACTCAGATCAAGCGAGAGGCCGCTGGCCATGGTGGATCGCCATGCTGCTAATACCTGTGGCGTTTGCAGCCGGAATTATCGTGATGATAACTACCGACACAGGCACGCTGGTCATTGAATCTGATCAACCTGGTGTGGCCGTGAAAGTATCGCAAGGCGAAAGAGTTGTTGAAGAGCTGCGCATTGATAGACAGCCAGGCATCCTGCGACTGAGCAGTGGCAAATATGAAATTGAAGTCAGCGGGGTAGACGGCGACGACCTATTGATCAGCGATTCCCATGTGGCCCTCATGCGTGGCGACAAGCAGGTCGTCAAGATCAGCCAGCGACCAGCCAGCGGTGCAGACCAGCCGCTCATGAACAACCAAGTTGCAGCCAGCGAGGCCACCACGATGTACCAAGGCAAGCCCTTGGTTTATTGGATGGATGTTTTCGAACGCGAGAAAGATGTAGGCACACTGGCTAAAGCCATGCAAGCCATCCAACTATTAGCCGAAACAGATGAACAAAAACTGAAAGCTGCTAAATCATCACTGCTCATCGCCCGTCGACTGGGCGGCATGATCATGACAGGTCGACCGGAGAGCGGATTTTCGGATAATCCATCGGGCTGGTTCATGACGGAGTTGGTGGACCTCTACCCACGCTTCTTTCCAGAGCCCGGATTTCAAGCCATCATCGAGGAACTCGAACAGGGCAACGAGCCAAGCGGACTGGCCTGCATCATGCTCCTCAGTGCCTTTCCGAATAATAACTTCGGGATCCAAAGTACCGTTCAGAAAGCCGAACTTCTCGCGAACATGGCCTTGTCTCCCGAGTCGCGTGAGCAACTTACGAGGTTGGATGCCGGCCTGGAACAACTAGGCAAGAAACTTACCAACGAGAACCTGCGATTTCTTGATTATGTGACCACCTGGCGATCGATGGTAGTCGTCGCTCTGGGACACAATCCGAGTGAGGATCAAGAGCTTGTGCGTGGGGCTCAGGCCATGCTTGCACGCGCGGAAAACAGTTTAAACGCCGCAACGACGCCGATTGCGTTTGGCATGACACGCGAGCGCAGCCCGTTAAACTCCAGCTCAGCGCTGGTCATTCACCGCATCCTCCCCGACAATGCCAGCCTCGCGGTCCTGCTAGGGCTGCTCGAACCCTCTTTCGACAGCCGGGAAGAAGATCTGGTTGCTGCCTTAACGAAGTTAGCAAACACACATCCGCGCGAAACCGCTCAAGCCGTCGCTCAGCACTTTGCACGAACAGAACCGTCAACTGGGTTTGGCGGCATGTCCGCTGCGACACCAGTAACCAAGCGTACTCAAATAGCGATGAAGTCGCTGCTCTCTCATTCGCCTGAATCGATGACGATCGTCAAAGATTTAATGAGAATTGTTGACCTCAAATTGCCCAGCATCTTTTCGCAGCAAGACATTGAGAGTTTGCTCCGAGAGTTTGCGTGGCGGCTGGCCCAAGAATCCAACGCTAATGGTGAGCCGGATAGCTATGTAAAAACCTTGGTGGCTACATTTTTGGCGGCTCAGTATGGACTACTGGCTGAACATGAACAGGAGATGCTTCTTTTGCTGCTCAAACGTGACCCAATCGACATACCCGTAGTTGACAATAATCGCATATCCGATTGGTCAAGCTTGGTTTCGATTTGGGAAAGTGATCAGCCTGGCAAGGTTGATGCGTTCGCAGTTGGGCACTACCGATTTGGTCTGAAAACGCTTCTGGAAAAGTATCCGGCCGCGTTTCTGAACGCCTATGCCGACTTACTGGGGCACGAGCCATACCACCCGGAGCTTGGCTGGTACATGCATCAGTTGGCCATGTTTTTGCATGCCAACACTCCGCCCGATCGCCGCTTATATACTCGACCCATCGAGGCGCAGCCGGCCAACAAGCTCACGCGGCTATTGGCATCACCTGACGGTCAGGTGTTACTTGAAAAGCTTGAAGATGCGCACAGTAAGGCCTTAGCGCGGTTGATGGAAAATCGAAGCTCACCTAACGCCAAAAATCAACCTGCACTAAGCATGCTGTTGATGATGCGTGTGACGTTAAGTGTTTATCGCCAGTCCCAGCCGCCCGACGCCGAAGGGATCAAGCAAGCTTTCGATTTACTGTTTTCCGCCCAACCACGCTACCAAAACTTGGTCCATGTGCTGTATTACACCCGCACCTACGGCTTTGATTCCCTTCCCTTTGAAGTCGTGACCTACGTTGAAAATGAGATTGCTCAAAGCGAGAACTGCGAGGCCATCGAGAAATTGATTCAAGGCCTACACCAATCTCGACCGACCGAGTTCTGCAATTTCTTCACTGAGTACCTTGAGCGTTTTGTGGCCACCATGGCCAAAACCGAAGAGCTAGCCAAACAGTCGCCCACAACGCGCGGAGGACGGAGCACTCAGGCTCCTGCCGAAAATGTGTTTGGAGGCTTAGACGCCACATGTGGCGGCTGGTATCGCTCGATCACACAACCACTCATCGACAATCCCGACACCCGCGACCGCGCAGTAGCGGCTCTCAGCCGCATTATCGACCGCTTACCACCCGGCACCGAACACCGCCTGCGCGACTTGTTACCGTAGCCGAAGTCGCCAGACTTTGGATGCGTCACCAATCCAATCCCAATCTCTAGCGAGAAAGGCGACGTGCCCAGACCCCTCCCGAATCTCGCTAAGGCTCGATTCGACCTCCCCAAGGCGAAGCCTTGGGGAGGTGACTGTCACCTCCCCCGCGCAGCGGGGGAGGTCGCAGACGAGGCGTTCAGCCTTCGTCTGCGGGAGGGGGCCGGAAGCTAGGTAAGACCCCTGCGGTACTAACCACCGGCACTACCCAGACCCCTCCCGAATCTCGCTAAGGCTCGATTCGACCTCCCCAAGGCGAAGCCTTGGGGAGGTGACCGTCACCTCCCCCGCGCAGCGGGGGAGGTCGCAGACGAGGCGTTCAGCCTTCGTCTGCGGGAGGGGGCCGGACGCTAGGTAAGACCCCTGCGGTACTAACCACCGTCACTACCCAGACCCCTCCCGAATCTCGCTAAGGCTCGATTCGACCTCCCCAAGGCGAAGCCTTGGAGAGGTGACTGTCACCTCCCCCGCGCTGCGCGATGGGGCACGTTACCGACGACGAACTAACAGCTGATCCAAATCGTAATGGGGCCACCAAGTAGCCGGGGGATTTCGGTCGAGAACTTCTTCGTTCTCCCCTTCGCCAGTCGGGCGATTGAGTGCGTTAATGACTAGCAATATGTCCAGTGGAGTTAGTTCACCATCGCCGTTGGTGTCAAAATAATAGTCCTGCAGTGAAGTTGCGGGACGAGATTGTGTGACTGCGACTTCCGAACCTTGCCGAGTAAATTCGTTTAGCCGCTGAATGCTGAGCAGCGCATCGAGCGGAGTGACGACTTGGTCATTATTTACATCGACTGAGTTGGCAGGATTTTGTCGGAACGTATTCGCATCTGCGACCGCTTGAGTTTCGGAGGTTTCGACGAACTTCCATCGTCCAACGACGCCACTATCCAAATCTACGTAGAAGAGATTGCCATCGGGCCCTTGGACAATTTGCACTACGTATTGCGCATCTGTGGCAAATACTCGAACGTTTGAGATGTTGCCGGCTGCATCGACAGAGGCGGCCCGCACGATTCCCTGCCCGAGATCGTTAAAAAAGATGTTAGAAGCATACTCTGCAGGATAGTTGCTGCCACTATACACTGTGCCCATGACAATTGCGTTGATGCCGTCTGCTGCGTGATTGAGTGCGTAAGCGGCAGGTGTTGCAATTTGTCCGCTCTGATAGAACGCTTGAGATTGAGGCAAGGTTTCGTACCCAACGTTGACCCGGTTGACACCATTGCCACCTTCATAATAGGGCCAACCGAAATTGGCGCCCGCGTTGGCTGTGTCAATTTCTTCCCACTGTGTCCACCCCACGTCGCCAATGAAGACGCGACCGCTTTGCGGGTCAACAGCCATGCGAAAGGGATTTCGCAAACCATACTGCCAGACCTTAGATCGGTTACTATTTACATCACCGTCGAAGAATGGATTGCTAGTCAGCCCGCTGCCGGTGATTGGATCGATGCGCAGAACCTTGCCGGAGAGATTATCGAGGTTCTGGACACGCACCGCACGTGGGTCGACTGTGTTGTACGATGCACCATCACCCGTGGAGACCAACAAAGCCCCGTCGGGCGCGAACGCTAAGGAGGCTACCGAGTGTGATTCGCTATCGCTGTTAATGAAATCGCGAATATAGTTGCCATTGGAATCCAGTCCGCCTTCCGTGGCCTGTATGTCAATGGTGCTGTTAACAAAGGCATTGAAGTTCTCCCAGGTGCTGTTACTGCCCAGGAGCACAACTTCACTGCCAGCCAGCGCAGTCGAATAGTTGCTGGCACTATCGGCCGTAACACGCACTAGTCGTCCAGCTCGATTGCCAACACCATCCGGACCGGCCAGGCCGTCACCGATGTGCTGAAACACCTCCATTGGATCATAGGTGTATAGCAAGTACATGAAGGGCACGTTAGGAAAGTTGGGATGCAATTTGATGTCCAGCAGTCCTCTATCACTGGCTGAATTCACCTGATCAGACATATCCAAGAACGGTTCAGAGAGTCTCAAGCCATCGCGGACAACCACAACTCGGCCCTGCTTTTCAGCGACATACATCGTGTTGGATGGCCAATAGAAATCAATGGCCGTGGGCAACAGCAAGCCGCTGACCAGTGGTTCGTTGACTAAAGTCGTAGGCGGTGGCGCGCTGGGCAACGGATCTGGACGTTCAAAGTCGAGTTGCCAGTCATAGAGCCGATGAGCTTGAGGCGCACCACTGGTCGCGGCGCTAAAGCCAAAATAGGCCCGATTTGCTATTAACGCTCGCAGATCAACAGAGTGCACGAGGGTCGGCAATTCAGGTTTGATTTTAGTGGTTGACACGTAAACGCGCAGCGAGTCGCTGTCGCCGTCGTAGTCAACCCAACAATAGACTGGATTGCCAGAGTTAAGATTGATATTCAGCCCCACCCGAGCCAGGGCATTGAGCGTGTCTCCGCTAGCGTAAATGGAGAGTCGATTGGCGGCTAGCTGAGAACTATCGCCAATCGTATCGAAGGCAACTGCCAGGCTTTTGCGAATGCCGCCATATCCCAAACCTGAGCCCCCGGTGCCTAAAACTCCAGCCCCACGACTGTCGTAGTGGATAACGAAGGCGAGTCCATCGCCACCCGTACCAGGCGTAGTGCGGAACTGAAAATAGGTCCGAAACGAAGTATCATGCTGGATAGGTACCGATGTCGAATAAAACGCAGAACCGCGGCGGCCAGGCAAGTTATTGGTTAGCTGAATCGTGTTGTAAGCAGCCGCCGCATAGCCATTGATGCGCATGCCTGTGGTCGATGCAAAGTAGTTGTAGTTCGGCAAGACCAAATCGTCATCGGTGATCGTGATCGTCCCCGTGCGCGGAGCCAGTAGTTGGGCACCTCCTGTCGGATTTTCTAGCACCACACTCAGTGATTCCGGGGTCTCGATTGTGGAATCATTTAAGATCGTTACCAACAAAGTCTTTCGAACTTCGCCTGGTCCGAAAGTGATTCTTCCATTGCCATAGACATAGTCACGGTTGGCCAGAGCTGTGCCGGCGTTTAATTTGTAGTCAATGGTGACTGTACCATCGGTTCCAGCGCTACGCACGATAGCCACTTCTACAGTACCGCTATCCTCACGTGTGGCAAATTTGCTTGATGCCAGACCGATCGCACCAGGCCGCCGCATGGGACTGACATACTCAAAGTACCCGTTAGAATTCAGCCATTCCGATTGCCAGAATCCCGGTAATGTCAAATCCAGCGTGGGTACATAAGTACCTGTTGAATAAGTCGTATCCGCTTCCGTTTGAAACGTCGAACCGTCGATTACGATTCGATCAACACGCAAATTGTAGTCAATAGGCGGCTCATACACATCGTTGAGAAACCAGACCTGAATCTGGTCTGCAGTGACAACAACGGGATACTGCAATGCCAGTCGACTAAAAACCAACTGATCCGCATCACCTCCAATGGAGAGCCAGTCATTGGCAGTTTGGCCGCCGATAACGAGCGATACATTTTCTAGACCACTGGTGCCGGCGGCGTAAACCTCGATCAGCGAGCCAGGACCAGTGGCATATTGAAAGTAGCCGTTGCCATGCAAAACCTCGCTCCGACGATAGCCCGGTTGAATTCCATCCTCAGGGAGCCACGTACCTGTCGAATAGACGGTGGAGTACTCGGTCTGAAAAACAACACCGTCCAGAACAAGTTTGTCTATGTGAAGATTGCGATCCGAGCTTCCGCCGACGAGTGCATCATTGGTAAACGCGACGCGAATCTGATCGGCAGTTAGCGTTGACTCGGAGTGATACGAATACTGATAGAACTGTCGTTCATAAGGCGCGCCGCCTATGTTCTGCCAACTCCGAACCGTTTGCCCATCGATGACCAACGACATCTGCTCGCTGCCAACTTCACCAGCGGCATACAAGGTTATGTCACTGGCCAAGAGCTCTCTGCGCTCAAGTCGCTCCAATCCAAGCCGGTGCCGTCTCACGTAACTCACTCCCAAATCACCGAACCGCATCTCGAAAAACTGTCGACTGCTCGGTTAAGCACACGGACTTCTCCGGCTCGGGATTGGGCGCCAAAGAACCGACGAAGTTTACCGACTCATGAGAGCTAGTTTAGTTGGGGGCATCTTGGCAAGCTACGCCGAAAAAAAGAGCCAAGACCCCTCCCGACGGTGGAGTCTTGGGGAGGTGACTGTCACCTCTCCCGCGCAGCGGGGGAGGTCGCAGACGAGGCGTTTAGCCGAAGTCTGCGGGAGGGGGCACGGCGCTAGACAAGACACCTGCGGTACTAACGACCTGAAATGCTCGACTCGGGCGATACAGAGTTGAACGTATAATCGGCGCTGGAGGCATGGGACCCCTTTTACATTTGTCTTCTAACCCAGCTATTCCTTTTGCGGCTGAATGAGTTTCGCGTTTCCCACGTCTGTAGTATCGAGCTTGTAGAATGGCGCGTGCATATTGCCCCAAATAAAGGCGTTGGGCTTCGAAGCATCTTGAAAAACCGCGGGAGGTGGTAACATTCTCTCTAAGTATTCAATGCTCGCGCGCCCTTTGAGTACCTTAACCTCTCCCTCGCAGGCCCAAGACTCGCAGAGACCGCTCAGCGTGATCATCTTTCTAACTTCTTTGCCGGCAACATACTCGATCGCATACATCGGAGAGTGACCGCAAAGAGACTCGTCCGCTAACGCTGAACAGTCGTCCGCCAGCAGCTTTTCTAGCTCATGCGATTCCGCACTTGTAAGCCAACGTGTTGCGATCAAGTCCGTCTTGTTGGCGTTATATTTCGTGTCGAACACGGCATCAGTATGCTGAACGAGTCGTGGATCGATCAGATGAACTCTAAGCAACACGTCATTCTTGATCGTCACCTGTGCGAGCGTCGTGCTGGAAAGTAGGAGGAGGGTCAGAAAGCTGGTGATGTAGGGCATTGCGCGTGGCCTCGCTGGCTTCCTGAAAAAGGTTGTCAGGTCCATTTTTCCAATCAGTTGTGTGAAGGGCTGTATGTCACCTCCCCCGGCGAGAGGTCGTCCAGCTTTTGAGTTGTGCAAATCTATGCGTAGCATTGCCAGTGCCACCCAATGGCCTTTGTATTTCGATAGTCAAAAGCTGTGCGATTTCCTCAATCAAGTCAAATCGTACTCGAATTCGTAGAGGTGCTGACCGTCGACGATGTTCAGCTTGAACACGCCTTGGATACCTGCCAATTCGCCGGTACCTGAACCAGGCACGACGGTGATCGACAGCGCTTGGTTACCGTCGCTCATCGTGCCCGAGTGCTGAAATACAAAACTGCCGGCTCGTCCCTTTAAGGTTCCAGTTACTCTTTCAATAGCGACGTAACCTGCCGATCCTTTGATGGGCGTAAGGGCCGTGAGCATCTCTCCTTGACCGACTGCACTTAGATCACCTTCGAACTGCTTGCTTAGCGACATGCGACCGGTGCTGACGCCGTCAGATTCCACTGCATCTCCCTGCGGCTTCAGCTCGACTTTGAACGAACCTTTAGCAACTACTGACATGACATTGGTTCCATACGGGATGTGAAAAATGGCGCCGGGTCCTGGGTCAGGTCCAATTTTCCAGTCTTCAAGAAAATTGACCTGACCCTTTTTCTTATTGCGGTTTTCATTTGGCGAGGACCGTTGTGGTTCGGACCGTAACTACCATACTTATATCAAAATTGGCCATCAGCTGTTCATGACACAAAAGTGAGTCGAACAGCACATCGACTTGCAGGGCTAGCACATGGACACATCCAATTCGGGACTAGGGCACAAACAGGAATCGAGGATAGGGGTTAGCACAAACCATATCGGATTGAAGAACATCCACCCGCGCTGGTGGCGAAGTGGCAGCCCGGCAGCTAAATGGAAAAAGAAAAAACGAGTTAGTTCTCTTTTCCAAACCTCAAGGAAATAGACCTGACCCCGCTTTTTAGCGAGCCAATCGTATTCCGCTGAATTGCCAGCGGGCGTGGGCGGGGAAGAAGTTGCGGTAGCTCGCGCGTATGTGATCGCTGCTGGTGGCACAGGATCCGCCGCGCAACACATATTGGTTACACATGAATTTGCCGTTGTACTCGCCAATGGCACCTGGGCTGGGTCGATAGCCCGGGTACGCGGCGTACGAGGATGAAGTCCACTCCCATACGTTGCCCAGCAAATCACCTAAGCTAGACGAATGACTGTCGATAGCCTGAGGATGTATAGTGACGCCGCTATCGATTAGTTGATCAACGAATAACCGCGACAACGGTCGCTGCTGCGCGGCTTGCTCCCATTCGAACTCAGTTGGCAGCCGGCCACTGGACCACCGCGCATAGGCATCGGCTTCGTAATAACTGATGTGAACTATGGGTCGCGTTTCATCCAGTCTCTGCAAGCCAGCTAACGTAAACTGATACCACTGGTTGTCGCGCTCGAGCCAGTACAACGGAGCTGTCCAACGCTCTTTTTCGCGACAGCTCCAGCCCTCGGACAACCACAGCTCCGGCCGTGCGTAACCACCATCATGCATAAAGGCCAAGTATTCGCCACAAGTTACCGTGCGCGTGCCCAGGTCGAAGTCAACTGTCAACGCTTGATGCCGCGGCAATTCGTTGTCATATGCGAAGGGACAGCGGTCGCAGGCCCCAATCTCTTGAATCCCGCCAGCGAACCTTTCAAACCCCAGTGCTTGAACCGGCGAGTTCGACAGCTGGAATCTGTTTTCAGAATCCCGCGCTTGATAAACAGGAAACATCGGGTTCAGAGCCAAAGCATGCTTGATGTCGGTTAGCATCAGCTCTTGATGCTGCTGTTCGTGTTGCAAACCTAACTCAAGCAAACGCTCCGCTCCGGCTGAATCCGTCCAGCCTTCACGAAAGATCGCATTGCCGATGCGATCGTCAATTTCGCGGCGATAAGCCCAAACTTCGCGCATGGTGGGACGCGATAGCAAACCTCGACTGGCTCGCGGGAACTGCTCACCCAGAGCGTTGTAATATGAATTGAACAGGTAAGCGTAATCGCCCGACAAAGGTTCATATCCCGACGTCTGCGTCTTTAATACAAACGTTTCGAAGAACCAGGTCGTATGCGCCAGATGCCAGCGCAGCGGGCTACAATCGGGCATCGACTGAATGACGCAATCTTCGACTTCCAGTCCACTGCACAATCGCTCGGTGAAAGCCCGAATGCGCCGATATCGCTCGCCCAGCACGGAGTTCATCGGCGTCGATCCCCAGATTGCGTTTCAAAATATAGGATCGCAAAGTATCGCTGTGGATCGGTCCATTGGCCACGCAACGCAAACCCCGCGCGGAGCGCCAACTGACTGAAATCGTCAATCCGGTACTTGCGAGATACTTCGGTGTGGATCAATTCACCTTGCTCAAAGCTATATTCTTGACCCGCAACCCGGACGCGCTGCCGACAACAACTTCGCAATCCAATGTTAACTTGATGAGTCTGGGTATCGTAGACCGCCTGGTGCTCAAACTGATCAAGATCGAAGTTGGCATCGAGCTCGCGATTCATGCGCACGAGCAAATTCTTGCTGAAGGCCGAAGTTACACCTGCGCGATCATTGTAGGCTGCATTGATTACGTCGGGGTCCTTTTGCAAGTCGATCCCGATCAATAGTCCACACTGGCGACCAGGCGCCCAGTGTAAACTGTCCGCGTCGTCAATGTTCACCTGGTCACTGAACTGGCGAAAGCCGGTCATTTGCTGCAGCAACCGCTCCGACTGAGCACTCGATAGATTGCCGATAGTTGAACCGGGGCAATAAAAAACGATGGGTCCTGCATGCTGTAACTGTAACTTCGGCAAGTCTTTAGTGAAGTCGCCCGTACAGGGTCGAATACACAGGTGAGGAAACTCTCGTCGCAGTTCCCGAGCACTGCGCTGCAAGAATCGATCGGAGATGTCCAGCGGCACATAACTGTGCAAACACGACGATTCGCGCAAGAGCCAACGGGTCTTCTGGGAACTGCCGCTACCGAGCTCTACCAAAGCTGCATCATCGCCGATCAACGCTACCATTTCACCCACGTGGGCTTGCATGATCGATGACTCTGTGCGAGTCACGTAGTATTCGTCCACCTCACAAATACGATCGAACAGCTGGGAACCTTTTTCGTCGTACAAATACTTGGAAGGAATGGATTTACGAGGTCGGGAAAGTCCCGTGGTCACTGAACGAGCAAAGTGGCTCGAAGTGGATTTTGAAATGCGAATCATGGGGACTGACTTAAGGGGCTGTTGAACTGGGTGAGTAGTTTACGCGTCATAGCAAGCTACATGCCCAAAAACGAGATTGCGCCAAATTTGTGGGAATGGTCATATGGCAACTTGACCTGCGGTAGAACGATCCGGCCCCTTGCAGCCCCGTGACCATGGCAATTACGGGTTCCGTCCGGTGCAAGTTACGCGATTCTGTAAAGTCCGTTGGGCGAGTGAGTCCGTTAGGAAAAAGTGGCTTGATTCAGTTCGCAACAAAGTACCCAAGATGATCTGAACCTGCGATCTAAGCACGTGCACAAGTTCACGTGCTTAGCCTTTCAGTCATCGGCCCACCGAGACGAGCTCGGTGGTGTCGTAGATGATTGCTATGGTTCAATCGCAACACGGCCAGCGGGATTGGTCTGGGCAAATAGTAGCGCATCGTTGATTTGGTCGAGTCTGAAGGTGCGCGAGACGAACTGCTCGTAGGGAAACAGATCGAGCGATTGAGAAACAAGCGTCACCGCTTGCCGCAAATGGCGGAAGTCATAGTTATGCACACCACGGATTGTCAGTAAGTTCCATAAGACCAACGACAGGTCGATGTTCACATTGGCCTCGGGGAATGAGCAACCTATTTCGATGTAACGTCCGCCCTTGCGCAGCGCTGCCAGCCCTGAGGGCACTGCGGCCGGTACGCCAGCTAGTTCCAGAGCACAATCGACTCCGAATCCATCGGTCAGTTGCTGGATACGCTGCTGAACTTCACTCGGCGATAACTGCGACAGGTCGAGACAGTCGGTGGCGCCGAAACTGCGTATCATCTCCAGTCGTTGACTTTGCATATCGGTGACGATGATGCGACTAGCTCCGAAGAGTTTGGCAAAGGCCGCCGCATAACAACCTAGTCCGCCCGCGCCTTGGATCAGTACACTCTCGCCGGGTTTCAAATGAGCCGCATCTAGACCTGCGGCCACGGTCGCCGCCGCACAGTTCAGCGGTGCGGCACAGCGATACGTCACGTTATCAGGCAGCTTGAGCACCGCTGTGCCAGCATCAATCAGACAGTACTCCGCAAAACCACCTCGCAGATGCGGAGGCTGCTGACAGCTATCGTGTCCATATTTCCGCAGGCTCAAACACTTCATCGATAAATGATGTTGGCGACAGTAAATGCACCGGCCGCAACAACTGTGCAGTGTCCATGTTACGCGATCGCCTGGCGACAATTTGTGATTGGCAGCATCATGCGTCAAGTCCGACCCCAAGGCAACGACTTCGCCCACAATCTCATGTCCCAGGATGGCAGGCAGCGGTCCCGCGCGCTTACCTTCCCAAGTGTGCAAGTCCGACCGACAAATCGTACAGCAATGCACGCGAACAAGCGTTTCTTGCGCACCAGGGCTCGGCACCGGATATTCGCGCAACTCCAGTTCCTGTCCGGCGTGGGTCATCACCGCAGCCTGGCACGTGGTCGGTAGGTTGAAATTCATTGGCATTTAGTCAATCCGCATCTTTATCACGTAGCCACCGCTGCCAAGCGGTGGATAGTCAAACGTAAACCGTCCACCGTCTGGCGACGGTGGCTACGGCGCGAAAATTTCGACGCCGCACCAAATGATAGCGAGTATGCATGCCCCTGGAAATCGCTCTACAATAACTCCACTTCGGCAAACGGGCACTGTCCAACTACTTTATATATAAACTATTGCTGTCGCGGATAACAAATCACTTTTATTTCAAGCTCGTCAAACTATGAACCTACTCAGAACCCTGGCCATCTGTTTACTCTCAACTGCTGGCGGTGCAGCTCTGGCAGAGGATCCTCCAGCAGATCCTAAGCCGACGCATGCCAATGTCGCGTATGGACCTGACGAGAGAAACGTGCTCGATTTCTGGGTGGCGGACGGTGATCAGCCCCGGCCGCTGCTGATCTACATCCACGGCGGCGGGTGGTTGAATGGGGACAAAAGCAAGAAAGGTCCCGCCATTCAACCGTTTCTCGATCGGGGGATCTCGTTTGCGGCCATCAATTATCGCTTGACGCCACATCATCCTTTGCCGGCGCCGGTCCATGATGCAGCCCGGGCCATCCAGTTTCTGCGCACGCAGTCTAAATCATGGAACATTGATACGTCCCACATGGCTTTGACAGGTGCAAGTGCTGGTGCCTGCACATCGATGTGGTTGCTGCTGCACGATGATCTGGCCGATCCCAACGCGGCGGACCCCGTATTAAGAGAATCCACCAGAGTCTGCGGTGCGTCCGTCTCAGTCGGCCAGACTTCCATCGATCCGCGCGTCATCGAAGAGTGGCTGGGGCCCAACGTTTTGAAACATCCGATGATCGCCAATGCTGTAGGCGAAGCGAGCATCGAGGCTGCCCTGGACAAGTATGACCAACACCACGATCTTTATGTTGAGTTCTCGCCCATCAATCACGTGGATGCCAACGACCCTCCGTTGTTCATGACCTGCAGCGCTGAGATGGACCTGCCCTCGCGAAGCGCTGGTCACGGCATCCATCATCCTGTTTATGGAGTTAAACTCAAAGAGAAATCCGACGCCGCGGGACACGAATGCCATTTGGTAGTCCCTGGCTATTCAAAGTCGGACAAGTACTCGGACGGCAATGAGTTTCTATTTCGAATCCTCTTGGGTAAATGATGCGCACACCGGAAGATGAAAATCCTTACGCGCCTCCGCTGACCGACGGCCCGAGCTCACTTCCTGGTCCACCGCGCGTGTCAAATCGATCGCCGACACTGCTGGTGATCTCTATAATTTTCTTGATTGCTTTTGTCAGCTTCACGATTGTCCTGCTACGGTCTGTGCCTGCGGATCGCAAGGGCGGACTGCTATTCCTGTGTAACATCCCCGTCTTGTTAGGACTGGTTATTGTCTGCACCAGGTCAACGCATCTCGGCATTTATTTCAGCCTGGCCGCGGCCGGCGTTCAGGGAATGATTACGGCTGCCATGCTCTGGATGGATATTGGCGACATCCCTGCAGTACTCACCATCAACGCTGCGATCATCTTGACCCTGCTGAGTCTAGCCCTGGGGGCTTGGCGAATAGAAAAGAGGTCAGGTTTCTTTTCCAAACCCCAAGAAAATAGAGCTGGCCCCTTTTAACGTGGCGGAGCCGGTTTTGGTAGATCGACCACGCGGAGCGTTTCCCGATCGACATACACCTTGCCGTTGACATCGGTCGTTTCGACTTCGAATTGATGGGTACCGATGGTCAAGCCGGCCGGTAACAACGCACGCCACAAGTGATCAGTTTTGGATGGTGAAGGGAGTGGTGTGCCATTGGGTGGTGTTTCGCTCGCTTCGGCCGTCTTCATTTCAGCAAAATACGGATCGATGCCTTCGACGCGTTCCATCGGCATCCACTCGCCCTCTGGCAGTAGGCGAAAGCGGACCTTCGACTTCTGTGAGCCATTGAACACGTTGACCATCATAGCCGTTGAGAGCGCCTCGGATGGGTTTACTTCTTCGGGCATGTATATGTTCATCTGGTATTCAACCGGTCGGCGAGCAGCTCGAAATTCGAGATCGTACTTGCTGCCATCGAACGATATGATCGAGTAACCATTGGGTCCACCGTCGCTCATCGTGGCATGCGGAATTCCAAGTTCATCAGTAGCCCCACGCCACCAACTCCCGCAGACCGTGACGTTGACAAAGTGATGATGAGGCGCTGGACCATTAAAGCCATCTTCCTTGCCAATAAAGTGATGTTTCAAAAAGTGTGTATGCGCAGAAATCGACAACGCAAACGGACGCTGCTCGATCAAGCGATACAGGGCCTGGCGATCTTCGACATTGATCAGCGGAATATGCATCATCAGCACAACCAGTTGATCCTCGGGAATCATACTCAAGTCCTTCTTGATGAACATCATCTGCTCAGGACCCAAACCGCCGGTATAGTGTCCACGCTCGGAACCTGCTGCACCGTGCCAAGTTACATCATCCAGCACCAGGAAATGAACCGCGCCGTAATCAAACGAATAGTAGTTTGGCCCGTAGTAGCTCTCAAAGGTTTCGTCGGACAGCTTGTCATTGGGCGCGTCCAAGTTCATGTCGTGATTACCGATCACGTTGTACCAAGGAATGCCGACCAGCGCAATCGCCTGGTTATGGGGTTCGAACACGCTCAAGTCGTCGAAGACCACGTCACCCAGCGTCACACCCAACGAAGCTCCGTGCGCTTTGTCCGCTACAACCTGGTCGATGATGTCGTGAGTCATATACTCAACTTCGCGCACATTGCGTGGCTGCGTATCGCCAAACAGCAGCGCCTTGAACTGTTCAGGTTCTTCTTGACGAGTCAGCGGAAAATCAACTGACTCGGGCAGCGGTCCGGTAGGAGCGACCCCTGGGAACTTGGAGTCGGGTGAACCCGCGGGTTTGTGGATGTAATAAAACTGCGGTAGCTTGTGAGCATTGACCGGCGTCATCCAACCGCGTGGCTTGATCACAAAGATGACGGAGTCGTCCGAAACCGGCAGTGAATAGCGACCTTGCTCGTCGGTCGCGACAATATCCACTCCGTTGGACACCTTCACATCCTTGAGCCCCTTTTCATCACTGTCGAGTTTCCGATTCCCGTTCAGGTCCTCGAAAACAACTCCCCGCGCCTGCTGACCGGGTGGCGTGGAAGTCTGCGGTGGCTCTTGGGCATCACACAGATCAAGACAACTCAGGGCCATCAGCGACGCGACGCCAAACTTTCGAATCATCGATTCTATCCTTGCTCAAAATTCTCGCAGCCAGAAACTTGCGACACCACCGGGAGTCTATTGTGATTAGATTCAGCCGCGGTTTAAACTCGAACTTGCCAAAACTTCGCTGAAGAGTTGGCGGTCTATCGTAGCGGAACGCGTCAAGCGTTTCGTGCGTTCGATAACACCACCAACCACGAAAGCCTTGACGGCTTCCGCTACGAGTCCACGAAAGCCTTGACGGCTTCCGCTACCATGGATTGAAGGCTTACGTTACGGCTTGGCGCCAGACCCTACTGTACTAGCCTTCTCTTCGGCAATTTCGCTCTTTCGCAATCGAGCAGGTGTGTCCGGGATCCGCTCTTCGATTTTGTTGATGCGACCAGGTTGCTTCTTGAAAGCGAAGGCGTCGTATAGTTCGCCGATGGCGGTGCGAGCTTCGTATCGGAGGGTATCCCCGTCGACGTGAATGATTTGATAGAGCTGAGTATCTTCGGCTAGACGTTGCATGAACGAGTAGCGGGTATTGTTGTACATCTTGGGACCACTGACCGAGACGACATAGATTGTGCCGGTTTCCGGATCAACCGCTTGTACACCGGTGGCCACGTTGCCCACAGTCGCGGATTCTGTAGCAGCTTCCGTCGAGTTTGGATCGGACGGCACGCGCAAGCCAGTACGTCCGTAGGTGTGATCATGACCTTGCAGGACTAAATCTACTCGATACTTGTCAAAGAGTGGTTTCCAAGCTGCGCGCAGTTCTGGGTTGTCGCGATCTTTGCCAGTGGAGAAGATCGGGTGATGGAAGGTGCAAACGACCCACTGAGACTTGTTCTTGGACAGGATACCGTCCAGCCACTTCGTTTGGGCATCGATCTGTTCATTGCTGTTCATACCGATAAAGCGCACGTTTTGGTATTCAAAGGTATAACAAGATTCGTCTAAGCCTTCAGGCCCATGGGAGGGCAGCGCGAATTGGGGACGCCAGTGATGGCTGAGTCGACGTCCACCTTCGGTCAGTTTGGCCATTTCATGATTGCCGGGAACGGGTACGCTGGGCAGCATTGCATTTAGCCAGCTGCCTGCGCCGAACCATTCACCCCACTCGGCATCGGACTCGGCGTTGTTGATTAAATCGCCAGCGTGAATCATGAATTTGGCTTTGGGGGCATCGCTATACGCTTCGCGAATCACCCGCGACCACAGCGAGCGAATATTGTTTTGAGCATCGCCGAAGTAAATGAATGAAAAGGCTTCGGGTTTGTCTGAGGCCGTTGAAAAGTGAAACCATTCACTCCAGTTGGTACCATCGCCCACGCGGTAAGCATATTTGGTGGCCGGCTTCAGATCTTGCCACTCGACAGTATGGAAATGTGCTTCGTTGATATCGGTAGTGAGGGGCTGAGATTTAGCGGTGTACGGCGTTACTTTGCGCTCGAGATAAGGTCCTGCATCGGCTACCGCAAGTTCAGCTAGACCAACTTTCACTTCCGTGCTCGTTCGCCAGGTGACAGCTTGGGTTGTGCGAGGATCGCCAGTCCAGGTCAAGACAATTCGATCGGGCATGGCGGTGGGGCGATACGTATCTGCGGCCTTGACCGCGATCACTTGATGCTGCTCGTCATCGTGGCCAAAAAGCGGAGAACCACCGACGGCCACGCCCCACAACATCACGGACAAATAACGCTTCCATCGCTTGCCTGAAATCATCGAATAACCTCCAACTCTGATCATCCAAAAATTAAACTGATGCCCGATGACCGACAAGGTACCGATTTAGTTGAGTCGCTGGTTAAGAGACCAAGAACTTTTCGAATTTTCAGCGAGTAATTCAGCCGCTCCGCCCGCGCTGTCGCTTTCTCTGCGCAGATGTGAGCACTCTTCGCCTTTCAAACATCCAGGCTTAATACGTTCTTCATGAGAGTGCGATACAGTTCTCGCTCTGGCATTGATCATCACACGAGGAATAGATGGATTTTCTTTCGACTCGCAGTTGTCGTGGGTCGAGTCTTTGTAATTTTCTTATTGAGCCTGCCCTGGGCGGCTGAGGGAAGCATGCGAACAAGTAGTCGATCGACTGGTTTCACGTTGGTGGAACTGTTAGTGGTCATTGCGATCATTGGAATTCTGGTAGGACTGTTGCTACCAGCAGTGCAGGCGGCACGCGAAGCGGCCCGACGCATGCAGTGTTCGAACAATCTGAAACAAATGGGCCTGGCCATTCATAACTATGAAAGCGCCTACAAGGCTTTGCCCATTGGTGCGATGACTTCCAATCCTCGTAAAGGTGAACCGAGTTCGTACGACGATGACGGATACGGTTGGGGCACGGCTCTGCTGCCATTCATGGAGCAAACTGCACTCTACAACCAACTCTCCTCTGGTCCCATGCCGTTGGGTACTCCTGGTGCGCTCGAACTCTACTGGCGTGCCAATGGTGCGCCAGCGACTGGTTTCCCGATTCCGGGCGGAGCGACTCCTCTGCCCGTCTACAAGTGCCCATCGTCAGCTATACCAGCTATCGTCCCGCCAGTTTTCACTATTCCTGGCGCTCGTGCCGCAACGCCGGTTTCCACGACTTGGACGATTGGCTATGCCACCAACGATTACAAGTGTGCGGGAGGTTCTCAGCGCGGTGACTTTGGGATTATGCACAAACTCTGGGAAACACCATCCGGACGAAAATTTGGCGATGTAACTGACGGACTTAGCAACACTCTGGCGATCTGTGAAGCCACCATTGTGCAAGGTAACACTTCGACGAAATGGGGCGGCTCAGCAACTCCAGACAACCCAGGCAACGTTCAAGACTGGGGAATTTGGATCGGTCCACCTGGCAGCGACGAATGTATTCGCGTCAACGGCCGCTACAGCGCCCCGATCAATGCTGCCACCAATCCCAACAACTGGTTTGACGCCATCAATGACGATAGCGCTGCCAGCTACCACACGGGCGGCGCGCAGTTCGTCTTCGCCGACGGCTCCGTGCACTTCATCGCGCAGAGCATTGAAAACACTACCTACAGCAATCTGCACGACATTTCCGATGGCCAAGTCCTGGGCACCTGGCAGTGATCCTCAGCAGTAAGAAAGTCTGGATGGCCATGTTTAAGAACGTGTTTACGCTGAGAATTTATTTATGTACTTTGCCACTGGCAGGCGTGCTGCTTGGCTGTGACGGGGTCGAACAATTCCCAAGGGGCGAGGTCACGGGACTGGTTACCTGCGATGGCAAACCGGTGCCCAAGGCCATTGTTTACTTCGAGCCCATCAAGTCGGACAAGAATGCACTAATTGGCCAACAAGGCTTCGGCCTGACTGATCAAGAAGGGCGATATGTCATTTCGACTTATGGTGAAAAAGATGGTGCAGTACTCGGCAAGCACTTGGTACGCGTTGGCAAATCAGAAACCAGTCCACCATGCGACTGCGCTTTGATCGCCGACGTCGTCTTGAAAGAAGTTTCGGTAGTCGAAGGCAAAAACGACATACCCATTGAACTGAAGAAGGCCAACGCTGCGGATCGCCAACGCGAGAAACAGTTGCAGAAACAGCAAGAAGATTAGGGTTACCTCCCCCCAGCTAAGACAGCCAGCAGTCACTCCCGTTGGCTGCCTTAGCTTTTTTCGTATTCTATGGTGCGCATGCAGTCTTCGTCTCAGCCATCCGCTCGTGATAAACTCTGGAGCTTCAATAGCCCGGTTGACGCCTCCAGTTGCGTCTTCTTCCGCATCGCCTTTGGTGCCATGCTGGCCAGTTGGGCGTGGGACTACCTGAGCACCGATCGCGTGGGACACATGTACGTCGTCCCTCAATTTCACTTTACCTATTATCTGTTGGATTGGGTGCAGCCATGGGAAGGCAATGGCATGTACCTCCATTTCATGGGGCTGTGCGTGCTGGCATGCGCGATCTGCGCGGGGTGCTTCTACCGCATATCCGCCACGCTTTTTGCCATTGGTTTCATCTACGTTTTGCTGCTTGATCGCACCAACTATCAGAATCACTACTACCTCATCGCGCTAGTGAGCGTGTGGCTGCCCGTCATGCCGCTGCATCGCTATTTGTCAGTCGATGCCTGGCGGGCTGGTTGGCAGCAGAACTGGGTCATGCCGCAATGGGTTCTTTATGTGTTGCGCTTCCATATCGCTTTGCCATATTTCTTTGGCGGCATCGCCAAGCTCGACGGTGATTGGCTGCTGGGCGTGCCCATGCAGCAAATGCTCGAATCCAAACAGAGCATGCCAATCCTGGGAACGATCATCTCAGCACCTAACATGGGCATGGCCTTCGCCTGGGCTGGATTGCTGCTTGATTTGTTGGTCGTGCCATTGTTGCTGTGGAAGCCAACCCGCGCGTGGGCCTATGTCGCAGCAGTGGGATTTCATCTCATGAACTCCGCTCTGTTTGACATTCACGTCTTCCCATGGTTCATGATCGTCGCGTCCACCATTTTCTTCGCGCCAGATTGGCCGAGACGCCTGCTATCGCCACCGCACACTTCGAAAATCGAAGAGGTAGCAACAACAGTCGCTAGCACTAAACTCAATCCCACCTCCGCCTACGGCGGGCCGGTTTGGTATCGCCCCCTCTCGCATTTTACGTGCGGTTTAATCGTGACATATTGCCTGTTCCATTGTGTCTGGCCCCTACGGCATCTAGTTTATTCGCCGAATCCTAGTTGGACCGAACAGGGGCATCACTTTGCCTGGCGCATGATGCTGCGTGGCAAGAAGGTGGTTTTGGGCTACGCAATTCGCGATCAGGTCAGTGGCCAAGTTATCAACGGTGATGCCAAGAAGTTTCTCAATGCCGAGCAGGCTGAAAAATTTGGCAAAGACCCGGAGATGATCCTGCACATGGCGCATTACCTGGCGGCAGACTACAAACGCACGACCGGACATGCAGTCTCGGTTTACGCGTTGGTTTTTACATCGCTCAATGGGCGAAAGCCAGAGCTAATGATGGATCCCAACGTCGATCTTGTTCGCGAACCGCGCGGTTGGCATACGCGCACCTGGCTCATGCCCCAGAAAGAGCCGCTTCAAAGTCCAGCTTGGGACGTTCTGCCGGAGCGCTGGCGAGAATACATCGAGATGCCCAAACTTGAGTTCCTCAATCCAGAAGCGACCAAATGACTGCAGGCGAAACGTTTTAGTATCGGAGCGACTTCACACGCTTTTCACGTTCTTCGTAGCCAAAGCTGAAAGGTTTAGGAATACAAACAGTTTGGTCAGTTGGCCATTGCAGGCTTAGAGGATTCACAACCGTCACTGGAATATCGGATCGTGGTTGACTTTGCGAGAGAATTGATGATGGACCTGCTTGCCATGAACCGCGAGACCAGTGAGCCAGTGGAGCGTCCGACAATCACCCAACTCATGGATCTGCTGACAGAAGTCTACGATGGCTCCAACATCCAGCGCTGCATTGAGTGCGTGGTGACCTTGCCGGGCAATATCGAAGGCGAACTGAACTTCATTCGAGTCAACACGCCGCGTCTGGGTGAATTTCGTGGTTGGCTGGTCCAGATGACTACCGCTGACGAATACAACTCGTTCTTACTTGCAATCATGAATGGTGCTGGCCAAGCGCTGCGCATCCCGGTCACTGAAATCGAGCTGTTGGGCTGTTTGGATCACGTGGATTCGCGTTGTTTGTTATCCCATCAAGACCTGCTGAACTGGATACCGCTGGAGTTCTCTGCGGCCGCCTCGCCGACGCGATATCGCTGGATCGACTTCTCCATTGCGCTCAAAGGGTAGCCACCGCCGCCAGGCGGTGGATTTGGCCTCCAACTGATTTCCACCGTCTGGCGACGATGGCTACCGATTCCACCGTCTGGCGACGGTGGCTACCTGAGCCTTATTTTTCGTTAACCGCCTTCGAGTACTTGCATGCAATACAAAACCCCAACCATCCTCTGGCTGGTCGCTTTCTTCTACGTACAGTTCCTGCCCTGGGTCGCAGGCGAGGACTGGCCAATGTGGCGTGGGCCGCGCGGGGATGGAGTTAGTTCCGAAACGGCCGTCCCGTTGAAATGGAGCGACACCGAAAACGTCCGCTGGAAATGTCCGATTCCCGGGCGTGGCTTGTCTTCGCCAATCGTTGCGGGCGAAGCAACTTATGTCACCACGTTTATGTCGGAACATAATTCTCGTCGATTAATAAAGGTAAATCGAGATTCGGGCAAAATCGAATGGGACGTTGAAATTCATCAAGGGCCCATCGAAAAACAGCATCGCTTCAACTCGTGCGCGTCGAGTACTCCAGCGGCCGACTCGCAGTCGGTGTATTGCCTGGCGGTCGATGATGAGAAGATGTGGGTCGTGGCGGTAGGAATCGATGGCCAGGTGCGCTGGAAGGTGTCACCAGGAGGCTTTGGATCCCAACATGGATTCGCAGCTTCGCCGATTCTGGTAGATGACAAGCTGATTGTTAACGGCCAGCAAGATGGCGAAGCATTCATCGTCGCCCTGGACTGTCGAACTGGCGAAACGTGCTGGCAACACAAACCTGCGATTAACCTACGCTCGTTCTCGACTCCCGTACTCACGAGCTTCGAGGGTCACCCGCAGTTGATTGTCACCGGTGCCAACCAAACCATTGGTCTGAGCCCGACGACGGGCAAGTTGATTTGGTTCGTTGAAGGACCCAATCAGAAGGCAGTTTGTACGCCTTCAGTCGCCGACGGAATCGTATTCAGCTTCGCTGGTTCACCTGCGGAGAAAGCCATGGCCATACGCTTGGGTGGTCATGGCGACGTTACCGCTTCACACGTGCTGTGGCGAAATGAAAAGGCCATGCCCTATGTCCCTTCGCCAGTGTTAGCCGGCGGCCTGCTGCATGTGATCAATGATGCAGGTATCTATAACTGCATCGAACCAGCCACTGGGAAAGTCCTAAACACGG
The DNA here is from genome assembly GCF_056494185.1 of Rania fehmarnensis. Classification (NCBI taxonomy): domain Bacteria; kingdom Pseudomonadati; phylum Planctomycetota; class Planctomycetia; order Pirellulales; family Pirellulaceae; genus Rania; species Rania fehmarnensis. The sequence continues at coordinate 3,870,501 of NZ_CM151398.1, read as the reverse complement.
TGCGTCGCGGTGGCAACACATATAGCTCACCGGTCGCTGCAGCCGGTCGCGTCTACCTATTTGAAGACAGCGGTCGATGCACAGTCATCGCCAACGATGCAAATTATTCCGTTCAAGCTATCAATGAGTTGGGTGAGGAGACGCAGTGTACCCCTGCGATCTCCGACGGGAATATCTTTGTGCGAACCACCGGACACCTGTGGTGTATCGGTCAGTGAGCGGCCGGTTGTTTTCGTGGTCAAATCCCGAAACTTCAATTGATCCTCATCAGTCCTTAATACAGCTTTGCTAACCTACTGCCTTAAACGGTGCCTTGAACTCGAGGGGTCATTCAGGATGAAATCTTCCGTTGTGCTGTTTTGTGCAAGTTTGTCGATCGCCTTTACTCAGTTGCAGCAGATTGATGCCCAAGAGAAGCCGCAGCCTGACACACTCAGCCAATCATTTCAGCAAGGTGTGGCCGGGTATACAAAAGCGATCGATACAGAAATTTGGGCACTGGCGCCCACTACCATCCTCGAGAGCAATACCAACGCAAGTTCAGACGCCAACAACGACGGGGGTGAGAGCCAAGTCTTGCTGCGATACGATGGGATCTTTGGTACGGCGTCTGACCAAATACCGCCCGGTTCACGAATCGTGGCAGCCAGGCTAGAGGTTAGCGCTTTCGATCAAGGCAGTACGGTCCACTTGCATCGCATGCTGGTGCCCTTTCCCCAATCGGTGACTTGGAATTCACTGGTGGCCGGTGTTTCAGCCGATGGCGTCGAAGCCTCGCGCCACAAGGATAGCCTCACCTTTGGCAAGATTGCGGCCAATACATCGACCGTCTATTTCGATGTTACCGATACCGTGCAACGGTGGAGTGGCGGTAAACCGAATTATGGCTGGGTCTTTATCAACACCGGTGGCAATGGTTGGGACTTTTATACGTCCGATCACGAAGATCCGAAACAACGTCCGAAGTTGGTGATCGAGTTTCGCCCAAAGCCAGCTGAATCGGGCGATGACAAACAAGCACTTTTGCGCTGATCACCTGGCCGAGCCAAAGATCGCCTTTGGACGTTTTCTATTTCTGCACAACACTTTCAATTGGATTCTGAAATGGCACGAGCAGCACATCGACTTAATCGCCGCGAAATGGTCTACGTGGGTTGGTTGGCGGGGGCAGGTTTGACGTTGGGCGATGTCTTGAAGAGCAGTGCAAGGGAACGATCTGCGACACACGATTTGAACTTCGGCAAGGCCAAGTCGGTGATTCATATCTATTTGCAGGGCGGCTTTGCTCAAACCGACAGTTTTGACCCCAAGCCGGATGCGCCTGCCGAGTATCGAGGCATCTTATCGCCCGTTGAGACTGCTATCTCAGGTGTTCAGTTCAGCTCGCATATGGCCTCCACAGCCAAAGTGGCTGACAAACTGACCGTCGTGCGCAGCATGACACACACAGAAGTGGATCATAGCCGTGGCGAACATAGTATGTTCACCGGCTATCGTCCCAGCCCCGCTTTGGTGTATCCCAGCGTTGGTAGCGTCGTAGCGCACGAACTGGGCGCGCAGAAGTCGTTACCACCCTACGTGTGTGTGCCCAATCAAGGCAGTCAGTACCTTGGTAGCGGCTACTTGAGCAATGCTTATGGACCATTTGCCTTGGGGGCCGATCCATCGCGTTCTAATTTCACTGTTCGTGACCTATCGCTACCCCAGGGAATTGATGAAAAGCGATTTGCTCAGCGAAAAGGATTTAAAAAGCTGGTCGATGACCATTTTGGAGCCATCAGTCGCGATGATTCGATCGCCACGATGGACTCGTTCTATCAGCGAGCCTACGATCTGCTCTCTTCCCCACAAGCTCGCGATGCCTTTAGCTTCAAAGGCGAAACGGATGCGACCAAAGAACTTTATGGGATGAAAGCGTGGGGTCCCGTAATTCGTCCTTCAGCGGGCTCGCGTTTGTTGTTGGCTCGACGGTTGGTTGAGGCGGGTGTCCGATTCGTTACAGTCACCTACGGTGCCTGGGATACACACGCGTTTCATTACCGTGGCATTGAGGTTCAAATGCCCGACTTCGATCGCGCGTTTGCTGGCTTGATTCAAGATCTAGACAGTCGCGGGCTTTTGGATGAAACATTGGTGCTTGTGACAAGCGAGTTTGGTCGAACACCCAAGATCAATGCGGGCGGAGGGCGCGATCACTGGCCCCGAGTCTTCAGTATCCTGATGGCTGGTGGCGGAACCAAACGCGGCTACGTTCACGGTGCTTCAGATTCACTGGCTGCTGAACCAGCAGATAGTCCGCTTTCGGTTGAGGACTATGTCTCCACTGTTTATCACCTAGTTGGTATAGACCCTCGCAAAGATTTGATGTCGCCTGGCGCCCGACCCCAACCCATTGTCATGAATGGAAAGGTTGAGCAGCGTCTGCTGGGCTAAGTGAAAAGCGCCAGCGATTTTTCGGTAGCCAACGCTGCCAAGCAGCGGATTTCGTCGCCCGCCTAATCCACCGTCTGGCGACGGTGGCTACCCACCTTATCCCGGGAAAGCGTTTGAACGCCATGCGGTTAGCATTATTGTTTCTTTGCCTCGGCTGTTGTGGTTCCGTCACTACGGCGGCCGATGCGCCCTCGATTGAATCGGTCGATTCTCCAGCCATTCAGCGCGGAACTTCGAGTTCGCTTACCGTGACGGGCGCAAACCTGGCTGGCACGCGAGAAGTATTGTTCTACCAGCCTGGTATCGCGTGTCGATCCATTGAGGCTAAAAGCGACGAAGAGTTACAGCTGCATTTGTTTGTAGACAGTGACTGCCGTGCAGGTATGCAAGCATTTCGATTGAGAACAGATGCGGGTTATTCGGAGCTTTGGACGCTGGCTGTGACTGCTTTACCAGTCGTTCATGATTTGCCAACTGATGCCAAGCTGAGGATCGGTAGCAGTGTTATGGGAGACTTGAGCGATGGCCAGAAGGATCGATTTCAAATAACACTTCAGTCAGGTCAATATCTGTCAATCGACGTGGAAGCGATCCGTTTGGGCATCGACATGGTCGATACTGCCCTCGTAGTTCGCGACCCCAACGGGCAAGCCATCCAGCAGGTGGATGATTCCTATCTCTATCATCAGGATCCGATCTGTTCGTTCATAGCCACGCAAGCGGGTGACCACACGATCGAAGTGAGTGATGCCGGACGTAACGCGGGTGAACGCGCGGTTTACTTGCTGCATATCAGCGATGGTCCTCGCCCACTATCTGTTTTTCCGCTGGGTGGCCAGCCGGGCAGTTCTATCGAACTAACTTTTTTCGGGGACGCTCCAGGCCCATGGGCTTCGCAACATGTGTTGCCCGATCACGAAACAAGCGCCGCACCCTTTCAATTGTGGGCCCAGCGCGATGGCAAGATTTCTGCTACACCACTACCGTTCCGGCTCTCGCAGTTACCCAACGTAGTTGAAACCACTGGCAACGATGACTGGGCTTATGGGACCAATGTACACACGATAGAAGTACCAGCCGCCCTCAATGGCATTATCGAGACGGCACTTGATCGTGACTGTTTTTGGGCTCACGGAATTGCGGGCCAAAAGTTGGATGTCGAGGTGTTTGCATTTCGACTGGGATCAGCGGCCGATACCTTGCTGACGGTTGTCGATGCGCAGATGGAAGTGCTGGCCGCGAGCGATGACGTGGATTCGCTGGACAGTCGGGTCGAATTCGTAGTTCCCAGCGACGGCCGTTTTGGTGTTGCCATCGAAGAGAAACGTGGGAAAGGTGGGCCAGAGTTTACCTACCGCGTTGAAATCAGTTCGGTTAAAAACACAGCCGAAGTATTTTTGCCACGTCGCGATCGTGCCAGTCAGGACTTGCAGACGATTGCCGTCCCACAAGGCAATCGAGTGTTAGCGCTGATGGCTGTTCGCAAAGACGACGCCAGTGGTGAAACCCATGTTCGCTTTCCACAGCTTCCGCCGGGCATGAAGACCTATTACCAGCAGCCTCGCGCCGACCAGGCGATCATCCCGGTTGTCTTCGAAGCAGCCGAAGATGCAGAACTGGCAGGACAACTAGTGCCCGTCGAAGTCAGCGTCCTATCGCCTACTGGTACCGCCACTGGACAGTTTCATCAAGTGACCGACTTGGTTCGCGGCCCGGCCGATGCAATCTACACCGAACACCATGCCGATCGTCTGGCAGTCTGTGCCAAGGAAACTTCCCCGATCGCAATCAAGGTCGCGCAGCCCACAGCTGCACTTGTCCAAGATGGTACGCTTGATCTGACAGTTGATATCCAGCGAGAGCCGGGATTCAACGGTGAAGTGATTCTCTCCCTTCCCTGGTTGCCCGCGTGGATCGATGGCGAGCCTCGTGTAACAGTCCCTGCCGACAAGTCGCAAACAACGATTCGACTGCGGGCGTGGAAACAAGCCGAAGCTGCTACATGGCCCATCGTCTTAGAAGCTGTTGCCGGTGGGGCCGCTGGACGTCGGCGAAGTCGAAACGTTGGAGGCGGTGGCGCAGGTGGAGAACCTCCACCCTCCGGTGCCACAGGTCCGACGGTCGCTTCGTTACCGATCGAGCTGGCAGTGACCAGCCCACCGGCGGCTGGAAATTTTGTCCCGGCCGCCGCAGAGCAGGGCCAAGAGATCGAAGTCGTGTGTTCTTTGAAGGCGAATGAACAACTTCGTTCAGTTACCCAACTTGTAGCCACTCTGGAAGGCCTGCCCAATCGCGTCGATTTCCAACCCGTGCAGCTCGATGCCCCTTCGGCTGAGATTCGATTCAAAGTTCAATTGGAGTCCACCGCTCCCATCGGCCATTACGTCGGCCTGGCATGCAGGCTGACTGGAAAGATCGCTGAGGAGTCCGTTTCCTTCGTAGTGGCGCGCGATGGTGAACTGACCATTGACGAGCCCGGGCGAATCCTGCGTGATGAATCTGGCCGGCCACTAAATCGTATTGAAGCGCTTCGTAAAAGAACAGAGCAAGGAAAAGTCGAAACCAATGCACGCTGAAAAACAACTCTCGATGCGGCATGTCTATACCTGGATACTTGTGCTATTGGGTTGGCCTTGCGCAGCGCTGGCAGCAGAGCCACTTCAGGGAAAACTGCAAGTCTTCCCCGAACGCATATCGATCGCTTCGCCGCGTGATTCGCTGTCTATCGTGGCCATTTGGGTGTCACCTGATGGCAGCACTCGAGACGTCACTTCCGAAGCCCAAGTGAAATGCGATGACAAGATCGTGGCCTATTCCAACGAAGTGTTTGCGCCAATTGGCAATGGGAAGAGCGTCGCCACGCTCAGCTACGCCGATCACACGCTCGAATTGCCTGTCGATGTTCAGAGTCTGGACAAAGAAGACAAGTTGGGTTTCCGCAAACATATTCTGCCGATCTTTACCAAGGCAGGCTGCAACACGGGCAAGTGCCATGGAGCCGCTTCGGGCAAAGACGGATTTCGCCTGAGCCTATTTGGCTACGATCCGGCGGGCGATCATTTTCGCTTGACCAGAGAAATCGTGGGTCGACGTATCAACCTTGCCGATCCAGAAAATTGTTTGTTGATCAATAAAGCACTTGGCGTGGTGCCACACACCGGCGGTGGCTTAATCGACCAGGGCGATGAGAATTACGCCAAACTGATGGAGTGGATGCAAAGCGGCGCACCTGCCGATGATGAGCAGGCAGCAGTGCCAACCTCCATTTCCGTTTATCCACACCAGGCGATTTTTGCCAAACCATCTGAGTTGCAAAAGCTGATAGTAGTTGCAAGCTACAGCGATGGCACAATGCGCGACGTCAGTTCGCAAGCGGTCTACTTCTCCAACAACGAGGGAACCGCTATCGTCAACGATCAAGGCATGATTCAATCCACCGGTCCGGGTTCTGCGTTTGTAATGGCTCGCTTTGATCAGTTCACGGAAGGTGCATCTTTGATCGTGCGACCCGGGAATCCCTTTGAGTTTCCACAAATCGCTGAGCATAACTATATCGATACGCTGGTATACGAACGTCTGAAGAATTTGAACATCGTTCCTTCCGACCTGACCACGGACGAAGAATTTTTACGTCGCGCGTACTTGGATTTGACCGGTAAGCTGCCCGAACTCGATGCGCTCGATCAGTTTTTGAGCGATCCACAGACTGGCAAACGCGAGCGGCTGATCGAACAATTAATCCAGCAGCCTGACTTCCAGAAACTGTGGGTCATGCACTGGGCTGAACTCTTGCAGATTCGTACCAATAATGGCATGAGCCCCAAAGCGCTTAGTTTGTACGATCAATGGCTACGTGATCGGGTGTATTCCGGTTTGACCATCGACAAAATCGTGCGCGAACTCTTGCCCTCCAGCGGCGGCACTTTCTCGAATCCACCCACTAACTATTTTCAAACTGAAACTTCACCGCAGCTAATGGCCGAGAGTGTAGCTCAAGTGTTTTTGGGTACACGTATTCAATGTGCTCAGTGTCACAATCATCCCTTCGATCGCTGGACGATGGATGACTACTATGGGTTTGCAAACTTCTTTAGCCAGGTGGGTTATAAACCGGCAAGTGATCCGCGCGAGCTAACGATCTACAACTTGGGAGAGGGAGAGGTCAAGCACCCAATCGCCGGACGCCAGGTAGTTAGCAAATTCCTGGGTGGCGATTTTCCCCTACTCAATCCCGGCGAGGATTTCCGCCAGCCGTTGGCAACCTGGTTGACCAGCAAACAAAACCCGGCCTTTGCGCGGAACATTGCCAACGTTGTATGGTCGCACTTCTTCGGTATGGGCATTATCGATCCGATCGACGACTTCCGAGTCAGCAATCCGGCCAGCAATCCAGAACTACTGGATGCTCTCGCCAAGCGCTTGGTCGAATACAACTATGATGTGGGCAAGTTAGCGGCGGATATCTGCAAGTCGCGCACCTATCAATTGTCCGTCGCCACCAACCCTACCAACGAACTCGATCAGCGACATTTTTCGCATGGCAAGGTGCGCCGAATGCGTGCCGAAGTTCTGTTGGATTGTATTGTTCAAGTTACTGGTTCGCCCGAGCGATTGCCGGGGCTACCAGCCGACGGACGCGCGATTGAGCTTGCCGACGGCCCTAGCTCCAACTACTTCCTGACAACCTTTGGTCGCTCGACACGCGCGACACCTTGTTCCTGTGAAGTGAAGACAAGTCCCACTCTTTCACAAGCTCTCCATTTGCTAAATGGCGAATCAACCAATGGCAAGATACGCCAAGGAGGTCTGGTTCAGCGAACACTGGAACGCCTGCCTGATACGCAAGGCGTGGCGAAAGAACTTTATCGCGTGTGTTACTCGCGCTGTCCGTCGCCGGAGGAAGAGGTTGCCATCCAGCGGCAATTGGCCGAATATTCTACACCCCAGGAAGGCTTGGAAGATCTCTTCTGGGCCTTGTTGAATTCGAACGAGTTTGTTTTCAATCACTAATTTTTAGCCAATCATCTGAAGTGGATGCATCGACGTGCATTGTATTAAGAAACTTAAGTCAATATGTCCCATTCGGTTCAGGCAGAGCCGCACCTGGCAGCTGTGTCTCGTGGCGTTGGCGGGCTGCACTGGGATGTACTCTGGTCCAATTGCAAACGCTGAAGACAAAGTCCCACTAGCCGAACAAGCGAAAGCTGTGTTCAAGAAACGCTGTGTGAGTTGTCACAGTCAGTCACAAGCCCGTGGTGGCTTGGACATGACGACGCTGGAGGGCATTGGCGCTGGCTCCAATTCAGGAGCCGTCATTGAGCCGGGCAATCCACAAGAGAGTTTGCTGTTCACGTTGGCTGCACATCAAGATTCACCTAAAATGCCCCCCAACGCGCCGCGCATTCCGCAGCGCGAACTCAATTCCATTTCCGCCTGGATATCGAGTCTGGCAGAACAAACTTCAGGTGCGCCGGTTCCCGCGATGATGTCTGCTGACTCTGAATCGGACGCGTCGACAATTAACGCAGCAACTTTGTTAGACGGTCTGGTGGATGTCCAGCCCTTGCCGGGTCCGATGGCCATCACTGCTCTCGCCAGTTCTGGATCGCTAATAGCGATCTCGGGCTATCGTCAAGTATTGCTGTTCGATGCGGCTCAACAACAATGGCGCGGTGCATTGAATTTTCCTGAAGGAGACGTGCTGGCGCTCAAGTTTTCCAAAGACGGTCAGAAACTAGTGGCTGCCGGTGGCGTGGGTGGGCTCTCGGGCAGCATCGTTTGTTGGGATGTACGGTCGCTAAACCGCCTCGCGCATATACAACTCGAAGATGACGTCGTCCTGGCATTGGACATCTCACCAGAGGGCTCGGAGGTCGCTGTGGGTGGCCCCAAACGCGTCATTGAATTGATTGACCTGGCGACCGGCACTCGGCGACACGTCTTGCGAAAGCACGCCGACTGGGTGACGCAGTTGGCCTACAGCCACGATGGCGTTCTGCTGGCCAGCGGCGATCGTTTCGGCAGTGTCTATTTGTGGGAAGCCCAAGCAGGCGTACAGTTTGATACCGTGGGCAGTCATTTAAGCGCCGTAACTGGTTTGCAATGGAGTACCGACTCCAATCAGCTATGGTCATCGAGCAAAGATGGATTCTTGCAACTGTGGGATGTACAAAAAAACAGTATCGCACATCGCTGGCCTGTATCTGACAAAGGTGTGGCTGCGTTGAGCGCGGGGGCTGATCAACTCTATACGATCGACAATGACCAGCGACTGCTGCAGTACAGTTCAAACGGCCAACAGCAGCTGCTGGCTCGCTTCGAACAGCAGCCAACGGCTTTGGCGATAGTTCATTCGTCAACGGCGGAGGTTGCGGTGGGCAATTTCGTGGCTGAGGTTCATCGCGTAAGCCTCGTCTCGCCAGACATTCAGAGTATCGTTACTTTGCCGCAAGAACCTCGGAAGGTTGTGGCTAGTCGATTTCCACCGCGACCGGTCGATCGTCAAATCCAAGCGATGAAAGCTGCCGAAACTCATGATTCGGTTACTTTAAGAGAATCGGACCAAGACAAGCTGCAGCTGACCCGACAAGCCATCGCGACTTCTCGCGCTTTGCTGGAGCAAACACAGAAGAGCCTGGTCGAACTTGAGCTGAAGATTTCGGAGCTACAACACCTAATTGAGCGACTCGAAGAACCGTCGAAATGAGTAGACTCGACTGTGCGCTCGTAGCCACCGCTGCCACGCTGCCACGCGGTGGACGACTAGATACAGCGCATCCACCGTCTGGCGACGGTGGCTACGAGCGGCATATTCACGCATTCTTAAAAACCCTCAGAGGAGCGAGTTCTTCCTACAACAAATTGTGAATCTGAATTGACCCATTCGAGCGGCTAGGTTTTCGGTAGCAATTCGATTCTAATCGGGCCTGACTTGTGACTGCATGCACACTGGTATCCCACCACGTACTCATGGTATCGCCCGATGCCTTTCGACTATCGATTTGATCGTGAGCTTGAGATAATTGTTATGGTATCCTCTTGCACGTCTACGCTGGAGGATTGCGCGGCATGTGTGCATGCTCTGATTCTGGACGTCGAGATGCCGTCGGCAGCGCCGATTCTGATTGATTCGAGCCAGTCCTCGACAAATCTGTCCGTGTCGGACGTCTCCCAGAAAGCGCGCTTGACTCGCGAATTGGCTCAACGTTTCAAATGTCGTATCGCCTACTTCGTTACTGGTGTTGGTCTGGTGACACCCTACGCAATGGTATCATTTATGGCCAATCAGGAAGGTGCCGATGTGCACACCTTCACCAGTCGAGACGATGCAATTGCCTGGCTTAGTGAAGCCAAAACATCGAGAGCATAGATCCTCGGCCATACAAAGCGCACCCGGTGTCCAAGTGCAATTCGCTCGCCGAGCACTCTGCATTACTTTACATGTAAAGTACTTATGCAACCTTCAAACGCGGCTAGACCAACGGCCTGCGCCCCTGCAGGAGTCGCACAACGATTATGACAAGCACGATGACCAGCAGCAGGTGAATTAAACTGCCCGCCACGGGTATCACCAACCAGCCGAGTAACCAGAGAATAATCAAGAAGACAACGAGCGTTTCCAGAGTGTAACGAGACATTTGAATTGCGGCTTTCTTGGTGAGTTCCGAGTCATGGACTCCGAGAAAGCAACGGCCATCGTTTCTCGATCACCCCTTTATACCATGTCCCGCAACTTACGTCATTGCGTAGCTCAGACGTTGTACTGAACATAACTCTGTCCGTGGTCAACGGTTTGCCGTGACCTTCGACGGGCCGTGGTCCTGGAGCGGCACCGGATTCACCAGGACCGCGTGGCCCGCCGAGCCCATTTCGGCCCGGCGTAGGACCGGAACCATCAGGGACGATCTGACCCTCCAGGTCGCGAACTCATTTTCTTGAGCGACTCTAGTTGATCGTTCGTTAAAACGGCTGCCAGTCGCTCTTCGAACATGGCTTGCAGTTTAAGAAGCTCATCGTGTTGCGATTCGCTGAGTTTCAATTCATCTAACATGAACTTGGACAAGACTATGCCTGGTTTGTCCGATGGAAGACCCATCTCGTGGTGTTGGCGACCACCAAATCCTAGTCCATCGTGTCTCGGTCCATCATGTCTTGGTCCATCATGTCTTGGTCCATCATGTCTTGGTCCATCATGTCTTGGTCCATCGTGTCTTGGTCCATCGTGTCTTGGTCCATCGTGTCTTGGTCCATCGTGTCTTGGTCCATCGTGTCTTGGTCCATCGTGCCTTGGTCCATCGTGCCTTGGTCCATCGTGCCTTGGTCCATCGTGCCTTGGTCCATCATGCCTTGGTCCATCATGCCTTGGTCCATCATGCCTTGGACCCTCATGCATTGGACCCTCATGCATTGGACCCTCATGCATTGGTCCATCATGTCTTTGTCCATCGTGTCTCGGTCCAACGTGTCTCGGTCCATCGTGCCGTGGACCAGCGTTTCCCGGTGCAGCGTGATCCGAACCACCTCTGTTGGGGCCATGTCCATGGCGGTTGCGATGTTGAAAACCACCTGGACCGCGTCCTCCGGGCGGTGGTCCCATGCCCGGTCCACGTGGCGGTTGATTGCTGGTCGATTCATCTTCTAGTATCTGGGACAATTCATCTTTCGTGGTGACATTATCAGGTGGCTGGGCGGCCACCGTTGACCCAGTGGTCAGAATCAAAATTGTGAAAGCCAAGTATTTCATCGTGTTACCCCCAAGAGACGCTGACAGAGAGATTGTGTGTGAAGAAACGCGATTGCGAGCCCAACCAATCGCGAACTCGAATCGCTGGGCGACACTTCAGCATCGCCCGCTACTCTGACACCGCAATAACGAAACGCGATTCCACACGCGCCAGAAATTTCTTGTCCGGTTTATTTGGTCAACAATTTGCGATCTCGCATCGACAAGTCGTTGGTCAAAAATTGCAATGCGTGCAAGTTGATCGTCAATAAGGTTTGATACTATGTCTGGAGGGTCTGTTGGGAATTATCGGCAGTCCACAGTCGGTCTGAAATTCCTGGACGGCGCGGAAATGGGTCCACACTGCTTCCAACCAATGTCCATTAACCATAACGCTAGCCATGACCGAAACCAGGAGTTGGCCAGCAGGAAACGCTTGGCGATCATTCGTCAAGTCATGCGCGATAGAACCTATGCGATTGCGTTGCAGATGATGCCTGGTTACCAGGCTCCGCCTGGTAACCCACCGCCTTGCAGGTTCCGTCTGCGAAATAGAATAATGGAGGCAAAGCCACTTGAACACGGAACCGAGGTGAATGAGAGGAGAGTCTGTTTTCATGAGCATGCTGTGCAGCTTTTACCGAATTACCGCATCGCAAACCCAGAATCTACTGGCGTGCCCCGATTTGGTGAACGATCTAATGTCCGGCTGTGAAGCTGAAGGAGAATGGCCCGCGGCTTTCATCATTTCCGGTGGCCAGGACGTTGGGCCAGACTTGGGCTATGGACCGGCACGCTTACTGAGTTCTGCATTAACGCAGGAAGTCGCTGACTTCCTGACAACGCAGTCATACCAGAAGTTCGATGCGGCTTACGTCGAACACGACATTCTGCACCGCAAAATCTACTGGACCGTCTCGTCAGAACCGACTGCAAGGCAGCGCGAGCTCGATGAGTTGTGGAGCAGGGTCCAAGACATGCGAAGCTACTTCGAACAGACCATCCAGGCGCGTGGTTCCATTCTCGTCCAAATCTACTAAACCGCAGTTCTTTTCTGAATACCGTAGTGCGATCTGCCCCTGGCCTTTCTGCCGGGGCTGTCTATCGATTCTCATCGCCAACTTGCGCCCCCGTACGAAAGCTCAAAAAAACTGAAGATTCCGCGAAGGATTTGCCTTGACCACGCAAATAGCTGTGTAGTGTCTGCTTAGGCTGCACCGAATTTAAACATTGGCCCGGCGAAGGAGAGGGATCTTGAGAGTAAGTAGTGTTGAGCAAGTCGTTTGTGTAGCCTGCATTAGCTTGTGCTTAGTTGCCGCGAATCACTCGATTGCAGTGGGCGCCGAGCCGTTCAAATCGCAGAACGTGTGGTCCATGCAACTTGAATTTAGCGACGCGGAGCGAGCAGCGCTCGAGCCCGCCGCTCCTCAAGCTCTAGCACCAGGTGGCCCGGTACCAGCGCAGCCATTGCGATTGCCGAACGAGGCAGCGCCGACCCGCGAATCGGTAACCAATATGTTTGGTACCAAGTTCAACTGGGTTAAAGCCACTTTGCAATTCGCCGAGTCGACGGATCCGGCCGCTGCTACACGAGACATCCCTTGTCGCGTGCGTTACGACGGCGACTTCACCTATATGCTGGCTGGCCCGAGCCCCAAGCGACCGATGTTTATCGAGCTGCTGGAGGGCCAGGAAATACAGGGGGCAACTGCCTTTCGCTTGCACACCATGCAATTCGATACAACTATGTTGCGCGAGAGAGTGGCCGAGCATGTCTTCAGATCGCTGGAATTGCCCGTCACTAGATCCATGCACGCGGAACTCAGTTTCGCCACCGGCCAACAAGCGGCTGAGGCAATTGGGCTTTACACAGCCATAGAAGCAGTCGACAGTGCCTTCAAAAATTCGCATGGCATACCCGAGTCGGCCTGGACAGCCCAGACCAACGGATTCAACACATTACAGTTCATGGGCGATCAGTGGTCGGGTTATGCGATGCTGTTCCGATCTGCGGCTTTGCCAAGTAAAGCGCATCAAGATCGCCTGCTCGCATTTGCCAAGATCTTGACGCCTGAATCTAAAACTGACTTTCCACAGCAACTTGGTCAGTTTATGCAGGTCGACGAACTGCTGCGATACCTGGCGGCCCACTCGCTGACTGCCAACGTGTCCGGATTTTCGGCTATCGGCGTCAATGACCATCTGTGTGTTGATGCACAGACTGGTCAACTGCGAATCGTGGCAAGCGAATTCGAAACGGCCCTGGGAGGAGCCGCACTGTCGGGTTCGCCCGAGCAGTTAGCCAACTTAAGTCTGCTCCATCCGTATGCCGGACAAAGTCCACTGATCGATCCACTGCTGAAAAGTGAAGTCACGCGCGAGCAGTACTTCTCGATTCTTCGCCAGGCTACCAACACCTTCTTTGCATCGGAAGCCATGGCTGAGGTGATTCAGGCCCTCGAGGCGTCGTCAGCCGTCGCGCGAGCTGCCGAAACGACTCGCGCGCAAGAGCGATTGAAACAAATGGCCGGTCCCTTTGGTGGAGCGGGGTTCGGTGGTCAACCTCCCGCGCCACCCACGCTTCGTCCAATGGATTTCATCGATCGACGAATCGCTTCGATCAAACGACAACTTACACCCAACGAGGAAGGCTATATCCCACCTATACCAAACTTCGGTGGAATGGGCGGTGCGCCGGCGGGGCCCAACTTGGGCGGTGGCCGAGGCTTTAACACTTCCAACGAACCGATCACTGCGCAAGGATTTCGCGAGGCTGTGCAAGTTCCCAGCGGCTTTGAAGCCACTCTGTTCGCCAAAGCCCCACAGCTCAATTACCCGGTGGCGATCGCATGTGAACCAACTGGCGCCATCTATGTTGCCAGTGACCAACAAGGTTCATTAGGAACTGACAAAGGCGGTGGCAGAGTGCTGCGCTGTGTCGACGATAACGGCGACGGACAAATGGACAGGGTCACCACGTTCTGCAAAGTCGACCACGTGCGCGGCGTAACTTATCGAGCTGGTTCGGTTTGGGTGTGCCATCCTCCGTACCTATCCGTCTTTCACGATGATGATGGCGATGGAGTAGCAGATCGCCAACAGCAACTCGTCAGCGGACTTACTTCTGACCTGGTCAATACTCGTGGTGGCGATCACACAACCAATGCTGTTCGTTTGGGCATTGATGGTTGGCTATACATTTGCGATGGCGACTACGGTATTCCGGCGGCCGAAGGTGTGGACGGTTCGAAAGTTGTGCTGCGCGGCGGCGGAATCTTGCGCGTGCGTCCCGATGGCACCGAACTCGAACTGTTTGCATCTGGCTTGAGGAACCCTTTCGATATTGCCATCGATTCGCAGTTGAACATGTTCACGCGCGACAACACCAACGATGGTGGCGGTTGGGATACACGCGTGAGCCAGTTGTACTCTTCAGCCGAGTATGGTTACCCGCGATTGTTCGCTAACTTCTCGGATGAAATCATGCCCGCGCTGGGCAGCTATGGCAACGGCGGCGGCACAGGCAGCTTGTTCATCGAAGACGAAGCGTGGCCGCCGGCACTGAACAATTCATTGTTTACGGGCGACTGGGGACGCAGCGGTGTGTTTCATCACGCGATGCGGGCCGTGGACGCTACGTTCGACATCACTCAGGCCGATTGGGCCACGGTATCACGGGCTACCGGCATGGATCTGGATGCAAATGGCCACTTGTACGTGGCGAGTTGGTGGAGCGGCGAAGCTTCGGTTTATGTTGGTCCGCATGTAGGATTCGTTACCCGCATAACTCCGAGCGGACTTAAGGCGCGTAAGCTGCCCGAGCTCTCCAGCGCCACGCTAGCCGAACTAAACGCTCTGTTGCGATCGCCAAACGCGGTGGTCCGCTTTCACGCGCAAGGCGCGCTCATTAGACGTGGTCAAGAGCCTGACACGGCAGAGCTGCTGTCGGCCACTGCCAGTGATAGCACGTGTCCAATTGCTGGTCGCGTGGCGGCAATTTTCGCGCTCAAACAAGTACAAGGAACTGCGTGCCATGACTTGCTGCTGGTGTTGCTGCAGGACTCAGCAGTACGCGAATTCGCTCTCCGCGCCTTGGCGGATCGCAAGTCAGAACTGCAGGGACTGAGTTCAGATATCTTTGCAGCTTATCTGGATGATCCATCGCCGCGCGTCCAAGCCCAGGCGCTAATTGCTCTGGGGAGATTAGGAGCTACTGACGCTTCGACTAAGGTGATTGAACTCGCCGATGCGCCCAGCACAGTACATCCCGATCCCAGTCAACCTCATCCTGAAATGGTGATTCCGCATCTGGCCCTCCGCACGTTGATTCAAACCCAGGCCGTGGAGCCTTGCGTGGCGGCGCTTGACACAGTCCACTGGCGCGGCGCCTTGCGCGCCCTACGATCGATGGTTGACGTTCGCGCGGTAGACGGGTTAATTGCGGCGCTGGCTAAGCAGCGGGATACGGATAGACGCCAAGCGATCCTGGTTACCCTCATTCGTCTGTATCAACACGAGCGCGACTACGATGGTTCATGGTGGGGAATTCGCCCTGATACAACTGGTCCCTATTATGATCCGGTCACTTGGGATCAGAGCTCGCGTATCGAGAGCGTGATACGCACGGCGATCGCTGAAGCGGATGTTGAACTGTCGCAAGTTCTGCGGGCCGAGTTGGCCAGGCATCAAGTTAGTCTGTCCGGATTACCCAACTCGAATAGTCCTATGGCTGAGCCAGCGACGATGACCATCAAGATTGAGCCTGTTGATCCCTCCAATGAAAATCAAATTGGCAACCTGTCATACGAACGCGCACTATCGCGCACGCTAGCGGCCACGGGTAATGCGGCATCGGGAGCGCAATTATTCAAAGCCCATGCCTGTGCTGCGTGCCACACCTCGGCTGCTGGACAGAAACCGGTTGGCCCGCATTTGGTGGACATTGGCAAGCGTTACAAGGCGAACGAACTGGTGGAGTCCATCTTGAAACCGAGCGAGAAAATCGCACAAGGTTTTGAGACCCAGGCCTTTTTACTGAGCGGAGGCAAGATTGTCACGGGCTTTGTTGTCAGCGAGAATGGTCGAGCGATCACGGTCCGCGACAGCCAAGGAAATTCGACGGTCGTGCCACGCGATGAAATTGAGGAACGCTCCCGCAAGTCCACCTCGGCTATGCCTGAGCAACTAGTCGGTAGCCTGGTTCCCGAGCAACTGGCAGATTTGATCGCCTACCTGCAGTCACTGTAAACTGTAGCGGAATGCGTCACGCATTTCGGAATGATCACTTCGAAACCGAAAGCCTTGACGGCTTCCGCTACGAAGCAAAAGCGTGAGCTCTTTTAGAGAATCGGGATGCTGTCCGAGCCAAACCATATTGAACTCTTGCGGTTGCGAGATACCAAGGCCTGGGACGCTTTGTATTCAGCCATGTGTCAGCGAACTTATCGCTTGATCTATTGCGTCACCAAAGCCGATTCGCATGTGGTTGAAGAGCTCAATCAAGATGTTTGGTTGTCAGCTATTGCCAAGGTTGAGCAACTGGATGACCAGCGTGGTAGTCCGATCGATTGGATACTGGGTATTGCACGTTACCAGGCCTTGGGATACCTCCGGCGTGAGTATGCGCGATGCCTCGCGTACGTGGGTGATGCAACCGATTTTCCTGATCCGGTCAGTAGCAGTGACTCGGCGGCTGCCATCCAGGCCGGCGAGCGTTTGGCTTTGCTCCAAGCTGCCATTGCCTCGCTGCCCGATCATTGGCAATTTGTGTTGCGACAGAAGTATGAAGTGGGAATGAGTGTTTCACAACTCGCGCAGTTGACTCACTTGACACCCAAAGCCATCGAATCGACGCTTTCAAGAGCCAGGCAACGGCTAAGGCGACTGATGCGCATTACTAACGATCGTGATTACTAGTGATGAACAAGCCAACTGACTTTACCGACAACGATTTAGCTGACGCATTTCGGTCGTATGACTCGGCCGTAGAGCCCTCTGACGAACATGTAGCTAGTTTGCGGAGTAAACTACTGTCCCGCACATCCCCCGTCGTAGTAGAGAGTGCGCCAACGGCAGCGTCGTCTAAAGTTGACGGTGTTCATTCCGTACAAATTGCAAGAAAGCAACCGAGGCGTATTCGCTCCTGGCTAGGTGTGACAGTGGCCATGGTCGCAGCCACGGTACTCATCGCCTTGGTTCCACCATGGGGCACTGCCACCTCGGGTTTAGCATCCGCGATCGAGGCGACGCGTCACTCGTCCTGGATTCATGGCCGAACAACTGTCGAGCAAGATGGGCAAGTCATCGAGTCTGAATCTTGGTGTTCGCCACTGCAGCGGATCGCGGCTTTCCGGACCAAGGATTCGCGACATTTTACCGACTATGCGGCCGGAATTCAGTCAAGTGTCGCGTTCGTCGGAGCCAATATCTATAAGTGGCGCGTCGATGGTAGATTCGAAAACAGCGGCGGTGCCTTTGTGCGCGCGTTGCTGAGCGACGGCGATCTATCAACGGTACTGCCCACATGCGTGGTAAGTTCGACCACCAAATCTTCAGTCGTACAAGATGGCCAGAATTACATCCAGTACTCTTTTCAGTCGCGCATGAAGAGCAACGCTGACATCCAATGGGACACCACTATTCTGTGCGACCAGCGAAGTCGACGCATTGAGGCATGGGAGGAACGTCATGCTAGTGGACTTCATATCAATACTCGTTTTGACTATCCAGATAGTGGTCCCAAAGACATTTACGATCTGGGAGTGGATCGCTCGATTCCCGTTGTCGATCGAGTAGCTAGTAGTGACCTGGTCGCTCTGTCCGAACGGTTCCAGCGTGACGTGCTGAACTTCGACAACTATGAGGCGTTAGTGATCGATCGCAGCTGGCCGATGGAAGCGGGCTTGAATGCGGCCGCAGGCTTGGCTGAAACTCGGCCAGCGATGCTGATTAGACTTGTGCGCTCAGGTGTCAAATACGAAGTCGATGTGCTCAGAGTCCGCGATGGTGAGTTGGCGATTCCCGATCATCCAGACCTAGCTTGGTGGAGTGCGCACGCACAGCGATTTGATGCCTGGCCGCTGGCTCGTTGCGACGGTGAGGCCTATCAGTTTTATCCAATTGATGAGTCCATGATGGACACTGCCGCAGAGCTATTTCCACCCGTACGTGAAGGACTTTCCGTACCCGCGATCAAGACGACTCAGGGCAGTCAACAGTTTGTCTTGCCGCCCTGGCCACAGCTGTGGCCCGAATGTGCATGCAGACCATTTCTCCTAAGCCATAGCCCTGAGTATCGCTACGAGATTGACCCGGCTGGCCGAGGTGGCCCAGAGAGGACGATGAAGCTGACTGCAATCGCTCCCGATAATCCACTGAATAAGCAGCGGGCACAATACTGGTTGCAACTCGACACTGGCCATTGCTTGGCCAGATCGCTGGTCAAGAAAATTGGACTGGCGCCAGGAGCAGTGCACCCGATCGAGAAAGATATCCAGTCCGACTTCACTGGCTACAATCGTTCGCCGCTTGGCTACTACTTTGCTTCCGAACGCACCACACTCGACTCAGCAACTTCGCACCGACGTCGCACAAGTTATTTGGTCAAGTTCAACTAACCCTGGTTACCAGCACGAGCCCTGGTTACCAGGCTCTGCCTGGTAACCCACTGCCCCGCAGGCTCCGCCTGCGCATCTCCGTTTTTCTAGTCCACAAGGCAAGGCCAGCAGAAACATAATACTCACACAGGCTGGAAGCCTATGCCACACAGAGCCTGGGAACGAGAGACTCAACTACCCTTGAGATCGAAGTCAAATGAGCGGCTGTCGTGGCTGACGTCTGCAGTCAACTCGGACTTCTTGTTGTAGCGTTCGGGTACCAGTTCACCACGGCTGCGTTGATCAGGGTCGGCGCCTTCCTCGCGGCCTGGTTTGCTGTTAAGTCCCAAGATCTTCTTGGTGGTGCTAATACGGACAACTTTCTTGCCAGTCTTCACACCTTTCATCTCGGAGTCGAACTGCAAGGAGTAATTCCCTTGATCGTCTGTCAAGGCATAAGAGAAGGTATCATCGGTTGGATCTTCGAAGGTTACGACGGCGCCTGCCAATGGCTGGTCGTCCAATGTAATTTTGCCAGAGCCTTTAACAAGGTCGACTTTGCTATAGTCGGCCACAGCTCCACCGCATCCGATCGCAAACGCCAGCACACCGAGCAGGCCAACAGCCCATATGTTTCTATTCATGACTCGTAATCTTTTAGAATGAAGTTTTGGTCCGTGGCCTTAGTCGAGACTGTTGACCACTTCACCACCAGCGCGGGTTGCCATGGCTTGATACGTGGCCATATCCATCGACTCTGACATGAAGCGTACCGAACCATCGCAGAGTGAGAACATCGCACCACCGGTGTGGTAACTGCCGAAGCTCATTTCCATCAACACGCCGTGTATGGTTGGATTTTTACGAGCGTTTATTTGCACCACTGCCGATCCTAGCCCCTCGGTATGTTCTGTGCCGGTCAACCGCCCTGGTTTCCAAGTCGACATTTGAGGACTGAAGAAGGCGAAGTAGTCCATGCCTTGATTGTCTTTGACAAAGTCACAGTCCGTATACGATTCGCCGACCAACAGCGTGTTGGTTGTTCCATCGATGATTTCGCGAAAACCAATGCGGCTAGCACCGAACAGCACACCGTCCAGATTGATTTGCTCGAGAGCCGTGAATTCAGCTGTCTTATAACCAGCTGGTCGAGTGCTCGCATCGTCGGATGCTACTTTGGCACCTGCCACGCCTCGATAGCTCACCGGTACGCGCCGACCGATGGTGTTGTAGTCCAGGTGTTCGGCTTGCGCCATGCTGGGGCAGCGAAATACAGGCACGACTGTTTCACAAGCTCTCTTATTTGGCGAATCGTAGTTGGTCCAATCGGTGGCGTAGGCCGAATTAACTAATGCCGAATTGGTCCACACTAAATTCTGGTGCAAGTTCGTCTGCTCAAGCTGCGGCAGAATGAGTGCACTCCAGAACTCCTGGTTCACCCCAAAGCCGTTGGGAAAGACTTTATGTGTATCGTGATAGTTGTGCATGGCCAAACCAATCTGCTTCAGATTGTTGCTGCAGCTCATGCGTCTGGCTGCTTCACGGGCTGCTTGTACCGCGGGCAAGAGTAACCCAACCAATATTCCAATGATCGCTATCACGACCAACAGCTCAACTAGAGTAAATGCTGAACGACGACGAACCAAATTCATGACTGCTCCAAACCGAAAGTTACACCATGGGCGTTTCCACCCATGGTTACCGCAACTCCATTTTTCCGCAATCGTTCTAAACACAATCTTAACACTAGCCCTGGTTACCAGGCTCTGCCTGGTAACCCACTGCTCCGCAGGCTCCGCCTGCGCATCTCATGTACACAAGCCCACGGAGGCGGAGCCTCCAAGGCAGCGCGTGCCCAGGCAGAGCCTGGGCACGAGAGCACGCACACAGGCTGGAAGCCTATGCCACATAGTTTCAGGCTCTGCCTGCTAACGAGAGATCATGGTAAATTTGCGCCCACACTTTCCCGTGGCCACCTTTATCATCGATGTGTAACACAATGCGTCTGACTCACTTGCTACTGCTGATCTCTCTCACGCTATCTTGGACGTTCAATGCAAATCGATCTCTTGAGGCCCATGACGGTCCCGATCCGATGTGCAGCTGGTCATTCGACTCGAAGTCACTAAAGGACAAATCGGTGATCGCGATTCAAGGTCCGGACCTGCGCGTGTCGGGCAAGCCACTCCCCGAAATGATAGGCAGCGAAACGCTGCTGCGTTTGGATGGCCGAGAAGATTACCTATACGCAGCCCAGCCGTGGTCAGAAATTCGTGGCCAGCTACCTCAAACGGCTTTTACCATTTCGCTGTGGGCAGCTGTCGATAAAACACTCTCCAATGGCGGCTTGGTCGGCGCGTTTCAAGATAACGGTGGCTTCGAGAAGGGCTGGGTCGTCGGTTACAACAAGAAGCACTTTTCGTTTGCGCTTTCCACAGCTGGAGCCGACGATGGCGATGGGCTGATGACCTACCTGACAGGCAAGTCGCTCATCGAACCCGGCAAACTCTATCACTTGGTAGCTGCTTACGATGGACAGAAAATGCAACTGTTCGTCAATGGACAACTGGATGCCGAATCCACCGAGCAATCGGGCGCGGTCCTCTATCCGGATGAAGCCAAGTTGGCGCTAGGCGCGTACCTGGACAACAACGAGTCCTTTCCTCATCACGGCCGCATCGGGGCGGTGTCGATTTACGATGTGGCTGCCAAAGAGAAATGGGTCGCACACGATTTCGAACACCAGGCAGCCTGGGCGAGTTTACCCTCGGCCAAAGATCCCTCGCTGGATTTCCAGTTTGTCGTCAAGCCCTATCTGCAATATGGAACCACCGATAGCATGCGGGTCATGTGTGAACTGACCAAGCCCGGGGATGTTCGAGTAGAGTACGGTGAGACGAGCAAATTCGATCTGTCTCGTACATCAACCAGCGATGACCAGCTATTGCACGCTACGTTGCTGGACCAGCTCAAGCCAGAAACCGGTTACTACTACCAGGTGGTCGTCAAACAAACTGATAGTGACCAGGAGTTTCGTAGCGAAGTGTTTTCGTTTCAAACAGCCACTATGCCAGGCAATCCGTACGCGTTCATCGTCATGGGTGACACTCAGGGCAATCCGCAGGTCAATGGAAAACTGGCGCAAATGGCTTGGGCCCTTCGTCCTAACTTCTTGTTATTGCCCGGCGATTTAGTCGACGACGGCACCCAGAAACATCAATGGGTACACGAATTCTTCGCGAGCATGAATCCGCTCATTTCACGAGTACCGCTCTACCCGGTGTTGGGTAACCATGAACGCAACGCTGATCACTACTATCGGTATATGAACGTACCGGATCCTGAGTACTACTATCAGTTCCGATATGGAAATGCCGTGTTCTTCGTATTGGACTCAAACAAAAAAGTTGGCGAAGGCACTGAACAATACACGTGGCTGGAAGGCCAATTGAAGGAAATCAAGCAACGCGAAACCGAGGGCAAGTCAGATATCGAGTGGAAGTTTGTCAGCTTTCATCATCCAGTCTATTCGTCCGACGAGAACGACTATGGGGACTTATGGAATGGCAAGAGCACGTGGGGAGACATGAGATTGCGACCTTTGACCAAGCTGTTTGACGAGCATGGTATCGATATCGTGTGGAACGGCCACATCCACTCTTATGAACGCACCTGGCCCATGCGCGAAGGGCAGACCAAGACGGAAGGTGGTACAACCTACATGGTCACCGGCGGAGGCGGTGGTGGGCTAGAGCAAGCCGGCCCGATTCGTCCATGGTTTCAGAATAACGTCCGACGCGGTCACCATTTCATGTTTGTGGCGATCAACGGCCCTGTGCTCGAGATGAAGGCTTTTGATCTCGAAGGGCGTTTGTTCGATTCTATTGAGATTCGCAAAACCAAGGCACTAAAGGCGTTTTGACACTCCCGTCGCCAAAGGCCAAGGCGCGATCAATGTCGTTCAAAACACCACCTAACCCGCCCGATCAAACTAGAAAACATCGCTGCCAATTGGGTCGTGCTAGAGTTTGACTCGAGTTTCCGTCATGAGAATAGTCAAGTTGGTTTGTTGGAAGTCAGGTTTGACAATGGTGACTTGGAGCAACTGCTAAGACTCGATCCAACCAACACAAGCAACCAGGATCCACTCGAAGCAGTTGTCATCAGTGTAAACGTCAACGAGCATTTAGTGGCGGGTACCAACACTGGTGTCAGCTCCAATGGACCTGGCAGCGCACCGTTTCGCTCGGTGAACAACCCGGCTGGCGCTACTTCCATGCAGTTTCGCTGGAATTTGTCCGGCGACAACACGACTTGGAAGCTCTGAGATCTGACCGTTGCGGCAAAGTCCGATTGAAGAAGCTACTTACAAACATCGCGAGCAATTCCATTACTCTTCATCACATCTTTACAATTCGCAGCTTCGCACTTGGGCGAGAGCGTGGTACAGATACGGTTGTCCAGCTTCGTTCACTATTGACCCGCCTACATGTCCAACCGTCGAGACGATCCGCGTGCTTCCTTGTGTCGTGCATTTTCAGATCCGCTGCGCGTCCGTATTTTGAACTTGTTGCGTCATAAAGGCGAACTGTGCAAGAACGATATCGCCCAGTTCTTTGAGATGCCACGTGGCGAGCTCAGTTGGCAAATGAACCTGCTGGAACGGGCTCACCTGGTCCACTCGCGACTCGACCGGCATTTCCGCTTCTATAAGCTAGCCGAGGCCATCTCACCGTTTCATCTCAAGCTGCTTGAGAGCTTGGATGGTTTCGAAGAGCTGACCGAACTAGAAGAGGATGTCCGTCGTCAATCGGACTGGACACCACATGGTGACTCCCAGGATTCGAGCAACTGATCAACCTTAACTGGTCTCTCCCATTTAGGTCTGGCCAATAATTGCACGTCATGGATGAACATTGAGATACGCTGGCCCGAACGAGGATAGCCTGCGAACGCTAGTTATGCCTGGTCGGACCAGACCCCCAGTTCGTTACCGCTAGGGTCAGTAAAGTGAAATCGTCGTCCACCGGGAAACGAGAAGATAGGCTTGGTTATCTTGCCACCCGCAGCCACCACCCGCTCTGCAGAATCTTCAAGTGAATCTGAGTACAACACTACCAACGGGCCGCCCGTACTAACCTGATCTGCCTGCCAGAAGCCGCCACACTCACCTTCGCCGCTCAGCCTCCGGATACCGGCATAGGCAGGGCCGTAGTCGTTGAATGTCCACCCGAACGCGGCCGCGTAGAAATGCTTGGTCGCCACCAGGTCGAGTGCTGCGATTTCTATATAGTTGATCTCGTGGTGCACTGGATTGTGATTTGACAAAATTGGAACCTTTACTGTTTATTGGGCAGCTTCGACAACAACGAAATCAAGTTTGTATGCTCGATGGGTTTCACCAAGTGGATGTCAAATCCAGCTTCGCTGGACTTCCTCCGATCTTCATCTTGGCCCCAGCCTGTCAAGGCGACCATCTTGATGTCCTTTCCCCAAGGGCGATGGCGGATTTCGCGGCAGACTTCGTAACCGTTCTTCTTGGGCAAACCGATGTCCAGTACGACTATATCGGGACAGAAAGCTTCGGCCTTTTCAAGGGCCTCAACTCCGTCGTGGGCGATCATGGTGTCGTTGCCGGTCAAGCTGAGGAGCAGCGCCAGGGTTTTCGCTGCATCTTTATTATCGTCCACTATCAGAAAGCGGTGTAGCACCAACGACGTCTGCACAGACGACGCTGTCAAGACGGTTTGACCTGCTGACACCGGTTCGTCCAACACGACAGGCAGTCGGATAACAAATTCGCTGCCCCTTTCCAAGCCATCGCTGTGGGCCGAGACCGTGCCGTTGTGCATCTCAACTAGCCGCTTCACCAATGATAAACCGATACCCAGACCGCCTTCGGATCTCTCAAGTGAACGATCGACCTGCGAGAAGAGGTTGAAAACCTTAGTCAACATCTCCGGAGGAATGCCCATACCATTGTCTTTGACGCGAATGACAACCTGTCGCTCCTCACGATGAACAGTTAAAGCGACTTCACCACCAGGTTTGGTATATTTGCACGAGTTATTAAGCAGATTTCCCAAGACTTGGGTCAGGCGCGTAGGATCGGCTTGGAGATAGACTGGTTCAGGCGGCAGAGATATTTTCAGCTGGTGCCCCTCGCGCTGGTACTGAGGATGACAGGCTTCGACAGCATGCTCAACTATGCTCGCCAGATCAACTTGACTCATCTTCAGTTCGAGTTTGTTACTCGTAATTCGACTGACGTCCAACAAGTCGTCGATTAAGCGGACCATCTGGACTACTTGCCGTTCCATGGTGGAGCGTGCTTGTTGGATCAGCTTTGAATTGTTATCGGCTTGCTTCATCAGCTCGATGGAGTTCCGGATCGGAGCAAGTGGATTGCGAAGTTCATGAGCCAGAGTTGCCAAGAATTCGTCTTTGCGACGATCGGAATCGATCAGCTGCTCCTCTGCCTCCTTGCGGGCAGTAATGTCTTGCATCGTGCCGATTACGCGCAACGGCAAGCTCGAGTCGGCTCGTATAGGCTTGCCAGTGAATTCAAGCCAGATCCACTTGCCATCGGTTCGGCGAGCTCTGCCTTCGAAATAAAAAGGCTGCAAGTCATTGACCGTGCGACTCATGGCTTGCTGGAAAGCCGCTAGATCGTCGCGATGCACATACTCGGCCGCAAACCGGGCTGCTGCAATCGGTGCCTCATCGAGCGGCAACTTCATGATCGTGTAAGGACGCTCGTTCTCCCAAGCGACAATATCCTCGTCAGGCTGCCAGGACCAGATCCCCAGCCCTGCAGCTTCCGTAGCTAATCGCAGCCGCTCTTCGCTTTCGCGTAGAGCCGCGCCCCATCGTTGACGCTCGGTTAAGTCGTAGAAGTAACACACCACGCCAAATCGTCCGTCGGGGAGACTAATGCGTTCAATCCGCCAATCGTAAGCTTCGATCATGTCGATATCGGCGCGTCGTTCAACTGTACTTGCAGCAACATACGGCTCACCAGTTGCCAGCGTGCGTCGAAACTTTTCAATCGCTTCTTCGGCAAAAGGCTCGCACCAGATCGCACGCAGCACATCGGCAAAGTCTCGCCCCAGTGCCGGAGGATCAACAGTGGAGAAAACCTTCTGGGCTCCTGCGCTAACTTCAGTTAGCACAAAGTCCGCATTGACTACGTACACACCGAACGGATTGTTTTTAATCAAATGATAAAAGGTATCGTGGTTGCGTCGCAGGTGATCATCGATTGTCTTGCGAGCAGCAATGCCTGCGGCCAACGAAGGAATTTTACGGAGGGTTTCGATAATGGCGATACTAGCTAGACTCAATGCGCAGAACAACAGCAGCCCCGCTTGGTGCTCTCTCCGGGCGACCGCCATACTGAAGCTAGGTTCCAACAAAAAATAGCAGACGCCAATCGCCCCGACGACCAAAGCACAAACGGCGGAAACTCGACCAGCGGTCATGGCAGAAAATAGAACTGCGACAAACACCGCGATAAAGGGCAAGTCGATAACGGGCTGGGTGATGATACTAGCAATCAGCGCTGCCGCCACCGCACCAAGAGCCATGCCGTTGGTTAGCAGCCATCGCACTCTACCGCCGTTATCGGTTGCTTTTTGATCCACTAAACTCAGCTCCACCTAGCCGGAAGAAATTGACTAATGGATTATTCCATGCCGCGTATTTTCGTGGTTTAGCCAGGTCTGGTCAACTTATTAAGTTACCGGCAGGCAATAATATGAACCTGCCATATTCGTAGCAGCGGGCACGCACAGGCCGTGGGGGACTCCCCCTTCAATTCGCTCAATCCCCTCAAGCCGACGCGAGCCGCACAGGATGTTGGTCTAAGGCATCCTCAGTAGACTTTAAAACCAATTGGACGAACACAATATGGCAAACACCATGCCAACGACGCGGTCGCCATTATCTCATATTGACTCACTTTGGCGACAAACGGTCGCAGCGAGCCCGCACACTATTGATTAACTCGGGTGCAAGCGTGTTTTGCCCATTCGCCAAAATCCCATGTTGGAGGTGAGGTTGCGGAGGTATAACTAGTGAGACATGGAAATTGTTGCTCTGGACAGATGAGCTTTGCACTATGCTTCTACGGTCGGCTCAAGTTGGTCACGACATCAGCCTATACAACGGTCGCGTGCTACTAGGCCGTCGTAAAGATTGCGACATTGTCCTGGAATCGAAGATGGCGTCTGTGTCTCGACAGCATGCCGAATTACGGGTCCAAGACAACCTGGTTGAGCTGCGGGATTTGGACAGCCACAACGGAACGCTACTGGCCGGTCAGCGGCTGGAGCCATTTCGTTGGTATCGATTGGAAACGGGCGCTAAATTCCAGATCTGCGACTTTCATTTTCAGCTGATCAATTCAGCCGATCAGAGTAGCATCAACGATTCCAAGCTACTCACCTCAACTCGCGACAAAAACGAATCGCTCAAGCTTTCGGCAACGCGTGCCGTCTCAACGTTTTCGCCCGATAAACTAACGAGCGTCATGGGGCAACTGCGCGGAGTCTTTGAGATCGCTAAATCGCTGCGCAACGTACTGGAGATCGATCACATTCTGGCCAAGACAGCTGAATCGCTGCTACTCATTTTTCCTCACGCCCAACTGGTTGCAATTGGATTGTTGTCTCCCGAAGGCAAGTTCCAACAAGAACAAGTCAGGGGGCGAAGCAAGTCCACATCCGGTGACGTTGTTTTGAGTCACACGATTGTTTCCCACGTGCTCAAGAGTGGCGAAGCTGTATTGTTTGCGGACGCACCCAATGATTTGGACGACCCCAAGAGCGTGCTTCGCGCGAACACTCGCGCAGTGCTGGCAGCACCGTTTGTGAACAGCGAAGGCGCGATCGTGGGGCTGATCTATGTCGACTCGCCACTGCCCAATGATTTTGGCGAAACAGATCTCGAGCTGTTGGTCTCGGTTTCGTCGATGATCACCATGGCCTATAACTTCTCGGTTGTACACAAAGCCGCCATGCGTGATGCAGTCGTGCGTCGCGATGTCGAAAACGCGCGGATTGTCCAGCAGTCGTATTTGCCCGAGTGCACACCGACGATCGACAACTACCAGTTAGCCGCATTCTACCGTGCCGCGCGGCATATCGGCGGCGACTACTACGACTTCATACAACTTCCCGGCGGCAAGCTAGCGATCGTGCTGGGCGACGTAGCCGGCAAGGGAGTCCCAGCAGCTCTCACCATGGTGCGGCTGGCCACGGAAACCCGCGTGTGCTTTGAGACACTTCTTTCTCCAGGCGCTGTTATCCAACGCCTCAATCAACGCTTGGGCAGTGCCTACATCACGATTCTCATCGCGATCCTCGATCCCATCGATCACACAGTAACGATTGCTAATGCGGGACATGAATATCCCATGTTAATTGACCAGTCAGGCCAGTTGAGCGAAATAGGTGATGATTTCAGTGGACTGCCGCTGAGCGTTTCAGATAGTGAAGAATACATCGACGTGACGATCTCTATTTTGCCGGGCACCAGTCTCACCATCTTCAGCGACGGCTTCCCCGATGCCGAGTCAGCCAGTGGCCAGCGATTTGGCAAGCAGCGTATTGGCCCGTTGCTGATCAAATCTTCGCGTCAACCGCAGCCGCTGATCGAGCAAGTGGTTGCCGAAGTCGATCAGTTCATCGGCGACCATCCCCAATTCGACGACATGTGCCTGGTCCACCTCCGCCGCAGCTGACTCTTTGAAGTGCTGTACCTTTGGAGTGCTGTGACGGAGCCACAGCTTTGATGTGATAACCCAACTGTACCGCAGCCTGTCCGAACCACTCGCCATGAACGTCCAACGTGCGTTCAGGCTGCGGTACAGTTAACGCTGACATCAATGCAGAAGCAAAGGCTTCCGCATTCCAAGGAGATCAGGGTTCGGTAATGATCATGGATTGGCGGATAGGCACGTCGTCTAGGACTTGCGTTTGACCGCTAACCGGCCAGTCGATCTCGACGCGCTGGATGGCTGTGGCATGGCCAAGGCCGATTGTTTGTTGCAGTGGGTTGGCACCGAAGCTACTTCCGGAGCTCACCGAGCGATAGATCGTGCGAGGCTGTGGCTCGTCGATAACCACTTTAATGCGAGCACCAATGGCGGCACGATTCGTCTGGGTACCGATCAGCTTCAGCGTTACCCACGCATTATCATGACCAGGGTTTTGAAAAAGTAAGTTGTGATACTTGTCGCCGTTAACAGCGCCACCCATCTGAATAAACAGGTCCACGTTGCCATCACCGTCCCAGTCGCCGCACGCAGTGCCATGCCCCTTTTGCAAGTTTCCGGTACCCGAGGAAGCTGTGATGTCTACGAACTTCTGACCGGCCATATTGCGGAACATGCGATTGGGCACCAACAGCGAATAGTTGGGGTCGCCCGTTCCCAAATACATGTCCAAGAATCCATCGTTATCGAAGTCTCCGAAGTTCGCTCCCATGGTGGCGAAACACAGATCCAAACCAGCTTCTGTAGTTACATTGGTGAACCCTTGCCCCGAATCGTTATGGAATAAGCGATTGGATTTTGAACCATTAGGCAGCCCGGTGAAACTGGCGACCGCATCGGCCAATGTTCGATCGTAGGTGGTAGCGAAGATATCCAACCAACCATCGTTATCGTAATCCCACGACCAACATGTGAAACCTTGTTGAGGTCCATCGATACCCAAATACTCGCCTTCGCGCGAAAATGTACCATCGCGTTTGTTGCGGTACAGTTGGGCAGACTCGAAACCCATGTAGGTCAGAAACAGATCTTGGTAGCCGTCGTTATCGAAATCCAGCCAAGCGACGCCTTTACAGGGACTCGTTCCAGATCCAGCCACGTCGGCTGCATCAGCGACATCCTTAAACGTGCCATCGTGTTGGTTGTGGTACAACCGGTTGTGGCCATACTCACTGGCCACAAAAACGTCTAACCAGCCATCATTGTCAAAGTCTGCCCAGCTCGCGGCGATCGAATTCAGTGGCTCGCCCAACCCCGCATCGCGAGTTACATCGGTAAAGGTTTGGTCTCCGTTATTTCGCAACAGACTGAGCGGCATAGCTTGCTGCGGTAATAGCCACGAACCGCGCACAACCAATACATCCATATCACCGTCGTTATCAAAATCGGTTTGCATGCAGTTAATGCCCCCTTTTTGATCATCCAGCCCAGCTGACTTGGTCAGATCCTCGAACTTGCCTTTGCCTGTGTGGCGGTAGAAGGCCATGCTCGCAGTCGGATCAAACGAGGAGATCATAATGTCCAGTAGGCCATCGTTATCGAAATCCTCCATGATTCCGCCCCCGCCCAAGTTCAAACGATTAACTCCGACTTGATGTCCTATATCTCGAAAGCGACCAATAGAAAACTCCGCATCGTCCTTGAAGTGTTCAAGACTGACGAGATACTGCGGATCGACCTTATGCGGATGTTCGCCCAACGTCATATGAGCCACATTCAGTAGCCAGCGCACTCCCTGATCATCAGGGAATTGGCTCAGGTACTCAGTGAAGTGCTTTATCGCTAGTCGCGATCCAGTTTCATTTTGGTGAATGGCTGCGGGGGAGATCGGCAATATGCAGGAGCTTTCGCCGCGACACATGACGCAATTTTCAGTTTCGCCTTGGCGAAGCCCCACCAGTCCCTGCAAATAAACAATCGTGTACAAGTTGTCTCGGGCTAACTCAGGCTTCGCCTCCAACAGCCGACGACATTCAGTCAGTACTTGGTAGGCGGCATCGGTTTTGCCATCGAAGTTCAACATGACCGCCTTCGAAAACCTGCTCAAGATGGCATCTTGCTCATCGAGCTGGTTGTGCGACAGGTACTGCTCGATGTTTGCAACCATGCGTTCAGCAGCGCCGTCGAAGTACTTGGCTATCTCGCTGGAAGTAGCGTCGGGTGGCCAGGCGGGAATGTTGGGCAGCACCGTGCGAAAGCCGGCTTCGTCAACCGCATCGCGCGGCGCGTAGTCGAACGCTGCTGCAGTTGGTACACCTGTCGGCAAACTATCTGCCGATAAAGAAACCGCCTCATCATCGCGCCACAGCAAGTAGTACAGTGCCACCGCCAGAGCCAGCACTGCAAGTCCGCTGATGATCCAGCGATCACGGCGAGTAATCTGCGAAGCCATCAGCGTGTCAGGCGGCGCTGCACTGGCTCGATCTGTTTTAAAACTCATGCAAACGGGCTGACAAACTGCGAGGATACGGACTCGATTCGCTCGGCAATCTCAGTATATCCGTGTGCAGTTCGCTATCACTCGCGATAAGATTACAATTTCATCAGCCATGAGAGCTGTGTCGAAAGAAGATAGCAAGCAACAAGTAGCAAGCCGCGTGCAAATATCGAGGTTACATGCATGACAAATGGACTTCGCCAATCAGCTTACGATGTAGTAATAGTCGGCAGCGGTCACAATGGATTGATAGCTGCCGCGTACCTCGCTAGTAGTGGTTTGAGCGTCGCAGTCTTGGAACGCAATTTGGAATTGGGCGGCGCTACGGTATCTCAGAGAGTTTTTCCTGAGTTCGATGCCCGACTGTCGCGCTACTCTTATTTGGTTTCGCTACTGCCTCAAGCGATCATTGACGAGTTGCAATTGAACTTTGCGACTCGCCGTCGTCGAGTCGCATCGTGCACACCCTATCAGACTGTGAGCGGCGACCTCGATGCACTTGTTATCTCGAATGTCGACACGGACACTTCGCGCAGGTCCATGCGACAGTTATGCGGCTCGGATGCGGAGTGGCAGGGCTATTGTAACTGGCAAGCTATGCTTCGCGGTCTGGCAGCGCGCATCTGGCCATCGTTGCTAGAGCCACTCCAGAGTCGAGCCACCTTTAAGAGCCAACTGGATCGCGAGCAGTTGCGAGCCTGGCAGGCAGTGGTAGAGCAGCCCCTTGGCGAATCGCTGGAGAGTTTTGTGAGTAGCGATTTGGTGCGCGGACTTCTGCTGACCGATGCCAAGATCGGAGTCTTTACGCACGCACATGATTCTTCGCTACTGCAGAACCGATGTTTTCTATATCACGTTGTAGGCCAGGGAACAGGTGAATGGCAAGTACCGATCGGCGGGATGCAATCGCTGACCGATTCGCTCTTGCAGCGTTGCCGAGCTCTGGGTGTAGAGCTACTCAGTGGGGCTTCAGCCGAACGACTTACTACTGCTCAAGTGCACTCGCTGGAGTTCACTCATGGTGATCGCGTGGAGGCGGTCGATGCCCGATACGTCTTGATCAACGCTGGTGCTTCCACGTTTGCCAAGCTGAGCAATCAATCCTGGTCGCCTACAGCCAACGACGAGGGCTCGGTGGTCAAAGTCAATATGCTGCTGAAGCGACTTCCGCAGCTGAAGGCCGTGAATGTATCAAGCCATGATGCCTTTGCGGGTTCGTTTCATGTGAGCGAGGGTTACCAGCAGATGCAGTGTTCGTACGAGCAAGCAGCAGCTGGTGAGATTCCGACACATCCGCCCTTCGAGATCTACTGCCATACGCTTACGGACCCTTCAATTCTTTCACCCCAACTACAAACACAGGGTTATCACACCCTGACCTTGTTCGGTTTGGATATGCCGTATCGGCTGTTTGTGGAAGATGCTCAGCGCAAACGCGAGATCGTGTTGAATCGTTATCTCGATGCGCTGGACCAGTTGTGCCAAGGCTCGTTCCGCCAGTGCCTGGCCTGCGATTCACGCGGAGAGACGTGTATCGAGATCAAGCTGCCTCAAGATCTTGAGCGTGAGCTCGGGTTGGATCTTGGTAACATCTTTCATACGGCGCCCTCATGGTTCTTTGCAGAAGACTCACGCGTCGAGGGAAGCTGGGGCGTTGAGACGGCTATTGATCGCGTCTACTGCGCCGGTTCGTCAGCCCATCGAGGTGGCGCCGTTAGCGGTATCCCAGGACGCAACGCCGCTATGGCAGTACTCGCCCGCGAGCACCGCTAAACGAATCGCCGCCAACATCAAGACGCGCATTTGAACGGAGCTTGACCCGCATCAACTCGGTCTGGAGCTTAATTATTTGGCGTGGCAGTTCAGTCCACTGAGGTTCCGCGAATATAAAGTCGCTGTACGTCTTTCATGCAGCAGCGACCGTTGGCGGCGAGTTCTGCGCAACGGGCCTGTGGTGTTTTCGACTTCGCTAGCAGATCTCTGAGTGACGATGGATCGCGATCACTAATTGCTTGCTCTAGTTGCTCGGCGGTGAAACCGAAACACGGACAAATAGGTGCATCGAGAGTCTTGGGAAACACGGCAACTTGGAGCTGATCCGTCGAGACCGCGCGCTGATACAAATCGAAATAGGCGATTTTGCAGTCGGCAAACGGACAAAACCAGGCGTCGTTTCCTAACTTCGAGCGAAATTGCGGTTGTATGTGATGGTCCAACGTCACACGTACGACGGAGTCCCCAAGCGATCCGCAGCTGGGACAATACGCGCGACCATCTTGTTCCGGTTCGCGAACAAAGGCTTTATTCATCTGAAAGCAAAACTCGATCTACAAAAATCGGAATTGAAAACCATGCCTATGGTTGAGTTTGAGTACTTTGTGGACGACCATCAAGCTCCGGTAGGTCGCGTTAACAAATGAAGTGCGCAAAATTTGGTTCAGTTCTGTCGAACCGAGTGCACCGCGAACGACCATGAGATAGTTTGCACCTCTCGCATGCCGTTCCGGGAGGTTGCGTTGCGATATCTCTTTCCCTAGAGGAGCTCTGTAATGTTGCGAAAAGTCTTGGCCACTGGGTTGGCCATGGTGGTTCTGTGTGGGTTGGCTGTTGGTGATGACGGCGCGAAGAAGCCGGGTAAGGAGAAGGCGAAGTTCGAGCAGCTCAAGAAGTTGGCTGGGACTTGGGTCGAAGCGGGTGAGGATGGCAAGCCAACCGATAAGGTCATGTCGGTTATCCGCGTTACTGCGGGCGGGTCCGCTGTACATGAAACCCTCTTTCCCGGCGACGATATGGAGATGGTCTCGGTTTATCACCTCGACAAAAACGAACTGCTAATGACCCATTATTGCATGCTAGGCAATCAACCGCGCATGAAAGCCGATCCTGCCTCTCCAGAGAATCAGATCTGCTGGAAGTTTACGGGCGGAACGAATCTCGATCCAGCCAAAGATGCTCATATGCATGCCGCTACGCTCACCTTCGTCGACGCTGATCATATCGAAATCGTCGGCGAATCCTGGGAAGGTGGCAAGCCTGCGCCTGAACACTGCGGCAAAATGAAACTGGTTCGCAAGAAGTAGGAGTAAGGAGTAAGTGAGGTGTGAGAGTTGCTGCGCGCACTCATCCAACCGAGGCCCGGGGCAAATCGTCTCGGGCTTCGGTCCATGGCAGAGATTTGTACGGCTAGCTGTTTTACGACTCTGCAATGCGATAGAATTGCGGCATGATGAGAGTTCAATATCGGCTCACCGTACTCCAACTTTTGGTCGCGACAGCAGTCGTGGCCGTGTTCGTGGCACTCAACCGCTGGGGATCGCCGCAAATTACCTATTCGGGCGAAGTGAAGTACTTGACCGGTTTAGTCCGCCAAGTAGATGTTCTCGAATACAAACTTGGTTGGCCCGAACCATACTACGGAATCCGGCAAATCACCGATTACGGGGCTGGTAAGCAACTGATCACCAGCGGCTGGCCCTTCCACGCCGATGTCACCGGTCAGCTCGACTGGTCGAATCTGAGTTTTAATCTTGGCTTGGTGGCCGTAACGGTCGTCTTTGCAGTTGCCGTGACTTGGGCTTGGCAAACTCGTTATGCTGAAGAGAACTATTTGGCATGAGCAACCGCCCGGTGGTGGGAGCCTCGAAGCGATAAGTTGCACGCGGTTTGAAAGCCGAATCGGGAACGCGGCTGCAAGATCAAGTGTCTATGCTGGTGCACACAGGCTGGAAGCCTATGCCACATTGGGGATGGAAGCCAATGCCACACTTTGTACACAGGCTGGAAGCCTATGCCACATTGGAACTTAGGAGTGACGAGAATGGGTAGTGAACTGGTGATTTCGAGACGTGCCTTTACGTTGGCTGTGGCGGCGACCTTGGCTGCTGGTCCGGGAGTTCTAAATGCGAGCGAAATTGCAATGCTGGAAAATAACCTGGTGGCAGCTAACAACAGTTTTTCGCTTGAGCTGCTGAAACTCTTTAGCCAAGCGGAACCAGGGAAGAATCAGTTCTTTTCACCGTTCTCGATCGAGTCGGCGCTAGCCATTGCGCTCGAAGGTGCTCGCGGTCAAACCGCCCAGGAGATGGGAACAGCGCTCGGCTTTCCGCCAGCCCTCAAGGTTGCTGGAGATGTGCCCTGGAACATGTCCGCTTTCCGAAAAGAGTATCGAGCCAAGGTCGAAGCACTCAAACCACCGGTCGTCAGCGATAAGATGCGTGACGAGCTCAAACAACTCAAGGATCAGCTTGCAGCGTTGAACTCCGATTCGGACAAAGCCATCCAGCAGGGCAATTTCCGCCTCAATCAACAACTGTCGGTCAAAGCCAAGGCGCTGGCAGCTCAAATAAATTCGTTGTCCGCTTCGATCGGCCATCCGGAGTTGGCCAATGCCAATTCACTGTGGCTGGACAACAGTTATCCACTGTCGAAAACTTATCAACAACACGTCGAAGAATTTTATGGCGCGGCCGGCGCGTTCGAGTGTGACTTCCAATCCAACCCCGAACGCGAACGCATGCGCATAAACGACTGGGTCAGCGACCACACGCAAAAGAAAATTGAAAACATCATTCCACCCGATGCGCTTAGTCCGCTGACGCGATTGGTTATCGCCAATGCAATTTACTTCAAGGGCAATTGGTCCACACCGTTCGAGGAGCAACTAACGCAGCCGGCCAAGTTTACAACCAGCCGTGGACAACAAGCCGAAGTGGCCATGATGAATGCCCACGGTCTTTCGGGTACGCGATACGCGGCCTTCAACGAGGACGGTACAGTTTTCGAGACACCGAAAAAAGTCGGCTTCGATGTGGAACCTGCGACGCTCTATCCAGGCGACGATGGATTCCAGGTCGCAGAGTTGCCCTACGGTGGTGACAAGCTGTCGATGATTGCTGTGTTACCTCAAAAGGTCGGCCGGCTGGATGCAATCCTGTCATCACTGACTGCCGAAAAACTAGCCACATTCTTGTCGGCTCTGCAGCCGCGCAAGCTGAATGTGAAACTGCCAAAGTTCACTCTGAGTACCAACTACAACCTGGTGCCCAGTCTGAAAGAACTCGGCATGCAGACCGCGTTTCAAGATCAAGCTGACTTCACTGGCCTAACCGAGAGTGGATCTGCCTCCGATCGATTGAAAATTTCGCTGGTTATTCACAAAGCCTTCGTCGAGGTCAATGAACGAGGTACCGAAGCTGCCGCCGCTACGGTCGTATCGATGGAACTGACAGCCGCGCCGGTTAGCCGACCGTTCACTCCTGACTTCTTTGCTGATCATCCATTCCTGTTTGCCATCATCGAAAAAGAAAGCGGCATGCTACTGTTCGCTGGCAAAGTGGAGACAGTTGCCTAATGAATAGTTAGGTAGCCACCGCTGGAAAACGATGGCTTCGTTGCCCATCGAGTCCACCGTCTGGCGACGGTGGCTACATGTCCCCGTCTGGCGAACCGTGACTACAGTGCATAACTCACAGCGCAACCACCACCGCTGCTGTCAGTAGAATTGCGCCTGCAAATCGATACAGTAGAGTTCTCGTGGAATACTGGTCGTGCGTGTTACGAGCCCAGCGGCTAAGTAGCCAAGCTAAAATAACAGACCAGAAGCCGCGGAGTGAATACACGATGTTAACTCGCGCAGCATCGCCGAACTGAGCTAGCGCGAAAGTAATACTGATGGCTTGCAGAGCCATCAGCACACCGGCCCCCATCAAAGGCTGAGTTGCCCCCATGCGTTTGACACTCGCAGGTGAATCGCTCCAGGGTAATAAGCCCAGCGACAGCACGCCCACCAGGCAGAACATGGTCGACAAAAATCGAATCGCCCCATGCCGCTGGCCCGCGAATTGAACGCCGATGTCAAACAGTGTCAATGATGTCGCTGCCAGAATTGCAAAACCAATTGCCATGGCAGCGCGGCGGCTTGTCAGGGCCGGCGAGTTCGCGCCGCCGGACCCCAACTGTATGACAGCCACGCCCATCGTTGCTAGCGCCGCGGCGATCCAAACTCGAGTTTCGATGCCGCGCTGAGCCATCGCTGACATGATCACCGCCACCATGATGATCTTGATTCCAAACACCGGCGTTGCCAGCGATACATCGCCCAAGCGAAACGCCAAGTAGGTTGAGAGCTGCCCAGTCACGAACAGGCAGGCAATGCCAAGAGCTGACCACCACGCGGATAGTTGTAGCCAGTCTCCATGCACCGTTCCAATGACCAACCAGCACGAGGCTAAGATGCAGTTGGAAAGAGCCGTCGCTGTGAAGGGACTGACCCCACGCACAGTGGCCTGCTTGGCCAGCGTGCCCGCCAAGACAAACAAGAAACTTGAAAGCAACGGAAAAAGCAGATGCAGCGAATCGGACATCCAGTCACTCAGGCTCATGTCACCTCGTCACTCAATGTCCGATTGCCATCCGATGCGTATCGCTTAATCAAACTTGACATGAAAACCACTGATCATCATGCCAGCATCTACTGTTAAAGTTTGGCCGGTGACCAGGGAACTACCGTTGATCAAGCTCAATATTGCATCGGCGATATCCTGAGGCTGGCATACACGTTGCATCGGGAGTGTGCGATCGTAGGCCTCTTTGATGCTTTGAAATTTTTCACCTAGCCCGCCTTGAGTCCAGCGGCCGTCGATGAAGCCTGGCGCGATTCCGTTGACTCGAATTTCGGGTGCAAAGGTTCGTGCGAGCGCGACCGTTAAATTGTCCAGGGCAGCTTTTGTACAGCAATATGGGATCGAACTACCTTGTCCCAATTGCGCAGCGACGCTCGATATGTTGATGATTACTCCGCCACCACTTTCGCGCATCGGTTCGCGAACAGCGCGGGCACAATGAAAGGCGCCCACGACATTCACTTGATACAGCCGCTGCCAAACTTCGTCGGTAACCGATTCCAAATCCTGAAACGGTATGAACTCGGTAATCCCGGCGCAGTTGACCAGCGCGTCGATGCGTTCAAACTTCTTGAGTGTCGTTTCGACCAGGGTGCGGCAAGCTAAATCATCTGCCACATCCGCTTGCACGGCCAACGCCTGACCACCTGACTGTTGAATTTGAGAAACAGTTTGTTCGGCGTCGGACTTAGACCGCGAGTAGTTGACGACCACTGACCAGCCCTGTCGCGCTAGGCTGAACGAAGTGGCTTGCCCAACACCTGTTCCACCACCGGTGACGATCGCGACTTTTGCTATTGAATTCATTGTTGATTCGACAGTTTACGAAACCTGCGATTGAACGTTAGTGGCACTCCACAGCAAAGCAAGCCAGCAAGTTGGCGACAGTTTGATTGAACGGCGCGCCGGGGTCAATTACTCGTCCCGCCACAATTCCACGACTTGTTTTGCGTTGATATCACTCCGCCGCGGGGAAAAACCGCTGCAGAGCACTTTCGCTGCGGTAACGAGCCCTCCCGCATACTTCGGCTCGAGCGCCTCGTCTGCGACCTCCCTCGGCTTCGCAGGTCGTCCGATTTAGAAATCCGCATTGGTCTGTCCCACGCACGCGCATGGGTGACGCTAGCAAAAAGACCAGTGGTGTGTCCCCGCACTCAAGATCGGGGACAGACGTCGGGCTCGAGTGACGTGAGTTAGCGGGGCGGATTGGCCTGGGGACAGACACTTGACGAACACGGGTCTGTCCCTGGGCGCATGGGTGACGCTAGCAAAAAGACCAGTGGTATGTCCCCGCGCTTAAGATCGGGGACAGACGTCAGGCGTGAGAGACTTGCGTTAGCGGGGCAGATCGGCCTGGGGGACAGACACTTGACGAACACGGGTCTGTCCCCCGCGCGCGGGTGACGCTAGCAAAAAAGACCAGTGGTGTGTCCCCGCGCTTAAGATCGGGGACAGACGTCGGTCGCGAGTGACTTGCGTTAGCGTGGCAGATCGGCTGGGGGACAGACACTTGACGAGCACCGCGTCTGTCCCCGCGCGCATGGGTGACGCTAGCAAAAAGACCAGTGGTATGTCCCCACGCTCAAGATCGGGGACAGACGTCGGTCGCGAGTGACTTGCGTTAGCGGGGCAGATCGGCCTGGGGGACAGACACTTGACGAGCACCGCGTCTGTCCCCGCGCGCATGGGTGACGCTAGCAAAAAGACCAGTGGTGTGTCCCCGCGCTCAAGATCGGGGATAGACGTCGGAAGCGAGAGACATGAGTTAGCGGGTCTGGCCTCGAGCAATATGCTCGACGCCCTACTTTTTCACCAAGGTCATCATTTAGCTTGCATTTGCCATCGCGAACTAATTTTAAATCGGACGACCTGTTCGCTGGGAGCGGTGACATACCCTTCACACAACTGATTATAAAGCTGCACGATATCCATAAACTAAGTAGTCCTGGAGGCCTCACTGAGCATCGTTTCTAAAACCTCCATGGGCAGACCGACAATGTTGCTTTCGCTGCCGGAGACCAGGGTGAGCCAAGGCAGGTCGTCTTGGTAACCAAAGGCCCCTGATTTTCCTTGCCAGTTGCCGCTATCGAGATACTCTTCGATCATCGCTGGACTCAGCTGGGCCATTTGCAATTGACTGCACACGGGGCGGACATCGAATTCGCCGGTTTCTGTGTGCCACACACACAGTCCACTCCACACTTCATGCAGTCGTCCGCTCAACATACCCAGCATATGTCGCGCGTGATCGCGATCACGTGGTTTGCCCAGCACCATACCTTCGCAGTCGGCTACGGTATCGCATGCAATGATGATCGCCGGTTGCGTTACTCGCATGGCGACATCAGCCGCTTTCTGCACGGCCAGACGCGTCACGTAGACGCTGGTCGGATCGCCGTCGGGCTGGCCACTTTCCGCTTCCTCGCTCGGCGCTATAACTTCAAAATCGTATCCAGCTGACTGCAGTAACTGGCGACGTCGCGGTGATTGACTAGCCAAGATGAGTCGCATGCGCGCAATCCTTCGGTATTGAAAAAACAAAGTACCTTCGTGGCATTTCAGCTGCCACAGTTTGAATGGAGGTCAAGCCAACATGTTGGGGGAAGTTAACTTCATACGTTGTGCAAATCGTCATATGCTCGAAATAGCGTTTTCGCGTTGAAGACTTAGCCCGTGGTACCAGCCCAAGACTTGCGCGACGGCGGAGATGGCGGCGACTTCGATGCGCAAGATGGTCTCACCCAAGCTTACGACTTGCCAGCCGGCAGTGGCCAGGCTGAGCGTCTCATCATCGGTCAGTCCGCCTTCGGGACCTATCACCAGTGAAACGCTGGTCACTCCGCTGTGCAGGCTGGGCATCAGTGCGCTCAGTTTGTAAGGGCCGGGGTACGGATGAGCCAGCAGTCGCAAGGTCGCGTCGGCTTCAGCGGTTGTCATCCGCAGCGCGGATATCGATTGAGGGGCGGCGATTTCTAATAGTCGATTGCGTCCGCATTGCTTGCAGGCTTCGATGACAGTGCGTTGCAAGCGCTCCAGCGCCGAGTCGGTTGGCTGGGCCACGCCACGCTCAGTTATCAGCGGTACGAGCCGGGCCACTCCTAGCTCGGTTATCGCATCGATTAGCACGCGCTGACGATCCCCCTTAGGTAGAGCGATGGCGAGAGTCAGCTGAATAGCTGGCTCACCCCGCGTCGTCTGCCACTGCTGAAGCTCGCAGTCGATCGCATCTTTGCGTCGAGCTACGATCTTGGCAACCACTGAGTCGCCAAGGCCATTAAACAGTTCAACATCGTCACCCTCGCGCAAACGCAACACGGCGGTCGCATGTTTGGCTTCGGGACCTGTGATTTGACAGTAGCCCAGACTAGCGGCGTTAGCTTTGGCAAGCTGGGGCAAGTAGAAACGTGGTGGAGACATACGCAGGTTTTAGATTTCAGGTCAGGCTTTGAACTTCAAGTTTTCTGATGTGCTTGAGTTTATCGATTGTACTGAATTCGTAATTTCCGTGAGCCGATAGTAGAGGATAACTGAAGTTGGGCAAGCAGATCGACAGTTCGGGGAGGGTGCGAACGTGACCTATTGGAAATATTGGAACCTGAGTGCAGCTCCTTTTGCGCACAACTCCAGCCTCTTTTTTCGCGGAGCGTCGGTCGAGGAAGCGCTGGCCCGCATCGAATTCCTGTGCAGCCAACGACGCAATCTGGCTACACTGGTCGGTCCCAGTGGTGTGGGCAAGTCATGCTTACTGAATTGGTTGGTCCATCAGCCGCCTCGACAAACCGATTTGCCAACTCCTCAAGTCTGCCAGGTATCGATGTTGGGCATGGCCGGAGGCGACCTGGCTTGCGAACTGACCAAGAAAACTTGCGGTCGCGGTGCTGCCAACCTATCAGAGGCTTGGAGCGTGCTGACCGATTGCTTGTACACACGGCAACGCAGCGATGCACACACGCTGTTCTTGATTGACGATGTCGAGAACTGCGGAGCTAGCGCTGAAACAGACCTGGTCCGCCTGGTACGAATGGCGGAAGACAAAAATGTGAGTATCGTGCTGTCGATCGAAGCCAGCCTGACATCCACGGTCAGCCGCTGGTTGCTAGAACGCAGCTATCTGAATATCGAGCTGTCGCCCTGGGACTTGCAACAAACACGCGAGTATGTGCGGTTCGTACTGTCACGCTGCCACGGTTCAACGACGATCTACAGCGATTCAGCCATCGCGCGTATGCACGAGAGCACCAAAGGTATCGCTCGTCGCCTTTCGCAATTAGCCGATTTGGCGTTAATCGCTGGCGCAGTACGCCAGTGTGCTCGCATCGATGAAAGCATCGTCGCACAAGTATTGCAAGAAATACCCAAACAGTTCAACGCGGCTGCGTAAGTGTCTACTTTCGCTCCGCGAAAGTGAGCTTTGTTTAGTTTCGCTTCGCGAAAGAGAGCCATGTTTGCCTTTCGCGGAGCGAAAGGAGACGGACTTGGGCTTGAACCAAGGGCGGCTTTTTGATATTCGACATATCAAGTGTTTCGCGATCGACCAAGGAATTCCAGATGACTACTGATTCGCACGTGTCGCCTAGGTTCGCAGCCTGCATCGCATCTGCCATGTCCAAATTTTTGGCAGCATGCTTGGTCTGCTGTGTCTCCGCTTCCACTGCGAACGCTCAAGTCCCGGACTTTGATGCCAACCAGGCTGAAGTCAATCCGGGCGAAGTCGTCAAACTCGAAGACCAACTGATCAACGGTTTGCGCGTCGTCAACAGCGAACAACGGGCTTATGTCCTGCAAGTTGTTACGCTGGTCAATCAAGGCAAAATACCCAGAGCCATGGTCAACGTCGTGTACTCGTGGGCCATCAAACGCAACCCGCGCGTGCCTCTACCCTATTTTCAGTTTGCGCTTAAGGCATTAGCCGATCGACGCGGCATCGATGTGCCCGCCGGCCAAATCACAATCGCCAACTGATAGCGGAACTACCATTCCGGAACTCTAATTCCGGAAATGTCTTTCATATATCTGAGTGCGTCGATTTTAAAGAGTGAGAATCGATTCTCGCACTGAGACATCATCGGCGAATCGGTGTATCCTAGTGGGCTAACCCGCTTTCGATCCACTCATTGAATCTTGCCAACCATGTCTCAATACAACTTTGCGTGTCTTGTCTGTGGCCTCATTCTGGCTATTACCACTAGAGCCCAAGCGGCCGACGATTTGCTGATTGCCGACTTCGAAGCGGACAGTTATGGGCAGTGGAAAATCGAAGGCCAAGCCTTCGGCATGGGCCCGGCCAAGGGAACGCTGCCGGGACAAATGCCTGTCGAGGGTTTTCGCGGGCAGCGGCTGGTCAACTCGTTTGTCGACGGCGACAAATCGACTGGCACTCTCACTTCGCCCGAGTTCAAGATCCAGCGCAAGTACATCGCCTTCTTGATCGGAGGCGGTCGCAATCCAGAACAGTTGGCATTGCAGCTGATCGTCGATGGCCAGGTGGTACGCAGTTCCACCGGACCCAATGACCGCGCTGGCGGTAGCGAAGCTTTGTCCGCCGAAGCCTGGGACGTTAGTCCATTCGCTGGTCGCAATGCTGCCCTGAAGATTATCGACGCGGCCACTGGTGGCTGGGGACATATCAACGTTGATCATCTAGTCCAGACTGACCAGAAACCAACTGGGTTGTTGAGCGATGTCACACGCGAGTTTCAAGTGGCCGCCAAGTTCTTGCACTTGCCCATCAAGAATGATGCCCCCTTGCGCAAAGTGAGTCTGCTGATTGGGGCTCAAGTTGTCGTCGTCAATGACATTGCTGTTTCGAATGACGCGCCGGACTGGTGGGCGCCGATGGATGTCAGTGCTTACCTGGGCAAAACCGTAACGCTCAAAATCGATCGCATCGCCGAGGACGCTAACCCACTGGCCAAAGTTCAATCGTCCGACGAACTAATCAATGCTGACAAGTTGTATCGCGAATCGCTGCGCGGGCAGTTTCACTTCTCGCCGCGCCGTGGTTGGAATAACGATCCCAATGGCCTGGTGTACTACAACGGCGAGTACCACATGTTCTTTCAGCACAATCCTTATGGCTGGGGCTGGGGGAATATGCACTGGGGGCATGCGGTCAGCAAAGACCTGATCCACTGGGAAGAGCTGGGCGATGTGTTGATGCCCGATAAGTATGGTCCGATGTTCTCTGGCAGTGCTGTCGTTGATTGGAAGAATACCAGCGGCTTGGGCAAAGATGGCCAGCCGCCATTGGTTCTAATTTATACGGCCGCCGGCAACCCGACCGTACAGTGTATTGCTTATAGCCACGATGGCCGCAATTTCACCAAGTATGCGGAGAACCCGGTTATCGATCAGATTACACCCGGTAATCGTGACCCCAAAGTCTTCTGGCACGAACCGACCCAACGCTGGGTCATGGTGTTGTACGTCGAGAAGGACAAGGTACACACGGTCCACTTCTTTACGTCAGAAAATCTGCGCAACTGGCAGCTAGCCAGCGTGTCACCGGGCGATCCCGATGGCAAACGTTACTTGTTCGAATGCCCTGACATGTTTCAGCTTCCGGTGGATGGAGAT
Organism: Rania fehmarnensis; assembly: GCF_056494185.1. Taxonomy (NCBI): domain Bacteria; kingdom Pseudomonadati; phylum Planctomycetota; class Planctomycetia; order Pirellulales; family Pirellulaceae; genus Rania; species Rania fehmarnensis. The sequence goes on along the minus strand of NZ_CM151398.1, from coordinate 3,826,562 downwards.
GCTTCGAACCAGAAGTGGGTGCTTATCGCGGCTGATAGCCAGTACGGCGTCGGGCAATTTGACGGCCGAATATTTACGCCAGAAGTCGAGCGATTGACTGGGCAACAAGGTCGCGGCTTCTATGCGGCACAGTCCTATAGCGATGTACCTGATGGTCGACGCATCTTTGTCGGTTGGTTTCAGACCGAAACCAAAGACATGCCCTTCAATCAATCGATGACCATTCCACTTGAGCTAGGACTGACCAAGACGACCGATGGCCCGCGACTGACTTTTACGCCAGCTCGTGAGCTGGCAAGTTTGCGAAAGAGCAGCCAAAAGATCGATGCACTCACCCTGAAGCTCGATACTCCAAATCCACTAGCCAACGTTCAAGCCGAACTCTCGGAGTTACGCGTTGATATGGAAAGCGACGGAGCAGCTCAAGTCGAGCTGTCGATTCGTGGAGTAAAAGTCGTTTATGATTTCGGCACCCAGGAACTCGAAGTCCATGGTCAACGCGCTAAAGCCCCATTACAACAAGGGCGACAGAGCTTGATCATCTACTGTGACCGCACAGGTTTAGAAGTATTTGCCAGTGGTGGGCTGACCTATGTGCCGATGCCCATCAACGTATCGCCAGAGAATCGACAGTATGCGATCAAGACCAACAGTGGCCCGGCGCAAATCTCTAAGCTTGTGGTTTACCAGCTGCAGAGTGCGTGGTGACAATGGCCCGCGGATTGCTACTGACTAGTTAGGCGTGCAGTTTGATATCGCATGCACTAACTAAACTCAGAGGGTGACCGCTGTGCTTCCGGACCATTCCACGCATCGTTCCCACTGGCTCAAGCGGAGCCCATTGCAACCCAAGTATCCGCAACTTGTCGGTCGAGCTCAGACCGAGATCGTGGTGTTAGGCGGCGGCATCGCCGGGCTGAGCACTGCTCTAGAATTACTGGAGCGTGGTCACCAGGTAACGGTGCTCGAGGCGCTGGTGATCGGCGGCGGGACCACCGGTGGTAGTACCGGGCATCTCGATAGCCATCCCGAAAGTGGCCCGCACAAGTTTATACACGATGTGGGCTTGGACAACGCGCGGGCAGTTGTGGCTGCTCGTCAAACGGCGATCGAGTTGATTGCCGAACGAGCAGATAAGCCGACAGAGTTTGTGCGCATCCCAGCGTATTACTACACCAACCATGCTGGAGCGCCACAGACAGGGCAACCAGCACCTCGCTGCTCCTCGCGCGAAGCGATGCAAGCTGAACTGACAGCAGCGCTGCAACTGGGTCTGGATGCTAGTTGGTTGGATGAAGTACCATTACCACAGGCCGGCTTCGGCTACCGCATTCCATCGATGGCCCGCATGAATAGCTTGGCCTATGTCCAGCACTTAGCTAACCTGGTCACCGAGCGAGGTGGACAAATTTATGAACAGTCCATCGCCAGTGGCCCCTTGGGCAAACATCCAACCGAGATTGAAGTCGGCGAGGCGACCATCGAGTTCGAGCGAGCGGTCTGTGCAGTTCACTCCAACTATACCGAGGTGATGCGCATTTACTTTCAAACACCCGCTTATCAATCGTATGCGGTGTGTGTACGCGTCGCTGACCCACCACCGGATGCCCTGTTTTGGGATAATTCCGATCCGTATTACTACACGCGCCATGTCAGCAGTTCGGATCCTCAACTGCTTATAGTAGGTGGTTGCGATCAACGAACCGGCGCTCACGATTCGAATCAGGCACAACGTGAGTTATTGGACTATGTTAACTCACGTTTTAAAGTTCTCGATGTTGTCGATCAATGGAGCGCTGAGCTCTTCGAACCCGTCGACAAACTACCGATCATCGGGCTAGCCCCCGGAAAAGACAATGTGTGGGTCATCACCGGCTTGAGCGGTGTCGGTTTGACTTGGGGAACCGCTGCCGGACGCATCGTGGCAGAACAAATCGCGGGCGTTGAGACGCCCTTGCACTCGGTCGTTTGTCCTGCACGCTGGGCAGTTCACTCGCTGCCTACGATGATCGGCGAACAAGCCACGGCAGCCGCTGACTATGCCGAGCGTGTCTTGCCGGCCGAACGCATTGACCCACAACAGCTGAACCCAGGTCAAGGTAAGGTCGGCGTATCCGACGGCAAGCACATTGCCGCCTGCCGAGATCGTCAAGGCGCCTTACACGTTCGCAAGCCGCTCTGCACTCACATGGGCGGTGTGGTTCACTGGAACGAAGCCGAACAGACCTGGGATTGCCCAGTCCATGGCGGACGCTTTTGCGCTCACGGTCAGCGATTGTACGGTCCGCCCGAGGACGATTTAGAGTGACGACGCGGCGGGCGTAGTTGTCAGCGTTTCTGCTTTAGCATCCAAGCGGTCAAATCGGGCGAAGCATACGCGGCGGACCACGAGTTGTGGCCGATATGTTCCAGCACTGTCAATCGAGATGACTGGCCGCCAGCTCGCTCAATAGCCGCTTGCATTTTCACGTTGGCTTCGTAAACTCCGTCGCGATCGCCGACCCACGCCCACAGCGGAATGTCTTTCAGCTTAGGCGCATCTTCGATTGTGACGCTGCCACAGATAGGCACAACTGCTGCGAACTTGTCAGGGTTATCGGCTGACATCCGCCACGACCCGGCACCGCCCATACTCAGGCCCGTCAGTATCAGACGCTGAGTATCCACCTTGAAGCCTTTGACGGTCGCATCCAGTAGTTCACTCACGCGTTTCTGTTGCGTCGGACTTCTCCAACTATCGTCGCGTGGACATTGGGGAGAAATCAAAATGTACGGTAGCTTATCGCCGCGAGCAGCCATTTGCGGCGGGCCCCACGCAGCCACGATGCTCAACGGTCCATTGCTTTCGCCGCGACCGTGCAAGAACAACACAAGCGGCAGAGGATCCGCAGCTGATTCGTATGCTTCCGGCAGGTACAACAAATAAGGCACCTCGGCTCCATCGCTGGCCTTGAAACTCATTTCAACTTGTTTGCCTGGCGTCGGTTCAGCACCTAACGCGGAATGAGTTGAGAATGCAACCAGCGACAAAGTACAGGCTGCCCAGTAGTAACACAGTATGCGATTCATGTTTGCTCTCCAAAGTTGAGGTTTCAATAACCGTAGATTAGCCCATCAGCATGTCACAAACCAGCGGACGATAACTTCAACTTCCTGTCCAAAGTCTGGCGACTTCGGCTACCTATCTCGACGGGTATGATGCTTGCTCATAAACTGAGATCCAACGTTGGTCGCACTTCCAACTCGGCACACTACTTTTTACTCACTAAAGATTGCCCATGTTTTTTCCGATCAGCGATGACGATCAAGAAGTCAACTCGCCCGCGCTTATCTCCAACGGCCTGCTGCTGGCCAACGTGCTGCTGTTCGTCGTGCAGATGATTCAGCCCGATTTCACGTACGGCTGGAGCGTCATTCCTCGCGAAATTACCACCGGTGTTGACTTGGTGGAACCAGAGCTGATTGGCTACGCCGGAGGTGAGCCGGTCGCGATTCCGCAAGCACCAGGCCCGCCGATTATTTGGTTAACTCTTTTGAGTTCCATGTTCATGCACGGCGGCTTTGGGCACATCTTCGGCAACATGCTTTACCTGTGGATTTTTGGAAACAACGTCGAGCATCGCTTTGGTCACGTTTGGTTCTTGATCTTCTACTTATCATCAGGTTTGGTAGGTAGTCTGGCCCAAATCATGATGAATCCCGGCAGCGTTATTCCGAGTCTCGGCGCTTCGGGAGCTATTGCCGGCGTCATGGGGGCATATTTAGTTTTGTTTCCATACAACCGCGTGAACGCCATCTTCTTTTACAGCGTGGTGACCGTACCCGCCGTGTTGGTCTTGGGGATGTGGATTGTGATGCAATTAATTAGTGGCGTCGGATCGATCGCGCTCACATCAGCTGACGTCGGAGGCGTAGCCTACATGGCTCACATCGGAGGCTTCGCAACCGGAGCGTTGGCCGCACTATGTTGCCGAATGCAACTCAAACGTGAACCCGATTCCATTCTGCATCGCCAGTACGAACGCGACCCGCAAGCTCACAGGTTGTGGTAGCCTTTGGAGTGCTGTGGCGTCAGCCACAGCTTTGATGTAATAACCAAACTGTACCGCAGCCTGCATGAACCTATAGTCATGAGCGTCAACCGTGCGTACAGGCTGCGGTATCGTCAACACTTACATCAAAGCGGAAGCAGATGCTTCCGCACTCCAAGGAACCACTCTAAGGATTACTCAATCGTTAGCGTCTTGCCTGGCTCTAAGGTGTACTGCTTTTCGCCAACGCGGATGTCGAGCGGACGCTGGCCGGGCTGAGTCTGAATGACTTCGAGGCGACCATTTTGATGCGCGGTGACGTTTAGCGCATAGTCCTGCACATGTATCCCAGTAACAGTTAATGCAGGCCAGGCTTGTGGTAAGCGAGGATTCAATTGCAGCCCGTTAGCCGTCGGCTGGGCTCCCAAGAATCCGTACAGCATGACTTGGGGCACCAGCACGCTCTCCAAGAACTCCTGATCCAGTCCCAAACCACCGGGTGGGCCACCGCCTTGCAGCAATCCTCTCCCAGGTTTAGCGTAATAAGCGCGATAGCCACCTTCGCCTTGCACTTCATCAAACCATGTGATGATCTTCGACAAACGCTCCCATGCATCATCTGGGCCATTGGTCTTGAGGCGGGCCATCAAGTCATGATAACTGAAGCCCAGCACGGCACCGCCATCCTGAACTTGGTTGCCCCATGCAATGGATTCCGGCCCCGACCAGGCCCACACATAGGTCTCGATGTTCCGCTTCGTAGTAGCACGTGGAGCGAATCGCCAGCGATAGATATCTGCTCCGGTCGACGTATCACCTTCGATAACTCGCTGACCACTGACCCAGTCGAGTATCTGGCGAGCTTGCGCGTCCGATGCCACACCATAATAGATGGCTTCTAGGTTGACGAATGTAAAACCATAATCGTATCCCTGACCATCCACGTCGATCCACCCATAGAAACGTCCAGTTTCCGCATTCCAGAATCGCTGCTGAAAATCTTGACGCACTTCATCCGTGAGCGTCTGAAGTTTCTCCGCAGTGAACCTCGGATCCGGGACTGGCAACGACCATTGTTCATGTTGGGCAATGGCCGACTCCAACTTACTCATCGCGCCTAATGCATCGTATGCTAACATCGTGGCCATGGCATCGTGACCACCAAAGGGCAACAAGTCCCAGTAGTTGTTGCCCACACCGACGCCCGGCTTCAGCTGCTTGGACCCATCGGGCTGGCGACCCAGTCCAGTCCGACCTTCATGCCCGACCCAAGGTACCACCATGTGTTTACTGCTGGCCAGCGAAAATTCGTCGACGCCGTAACGCACGGCTGTCCGCATGCGCTGCAGGTTGGCGCGCAAGAAGTCCATGTCACCGGACCAGTTGAAATAGGTGGTGCAAGCTTGCAAATAGTTCCAGTTTGTCGTGGGGTGACGCGTGTCGATGGCAGTGATGATCGACTTCAAATGCAGCTTGGCATTCTGAGCGTTCGTAATAACCAGTCGATAATTGCGCAGTAGTCCCGCATAACCCGGCTGTCGGTAGAGCGGTACGTTGACATACTGCAGGCCACCACGGGGCAGGGTGACGGGAACCACGCGTTCGGCTGGCCAGCCTTGATCGCTATCGAGCAACCACTCGATGGTGGCAGTGGCTGATGGCGGCAAGTCTTCGCCTGACCACTCGAGGCGCGCAAACGGAGCGACGATCGTACCGCAGCGGATCAGTGGCGTAGTGATGCTGATCGTGTCGCTGGTGGCATGCAGGGTCAGACCATGTTGAGGATCGATGCCTGCTACTTCAGCGCCATCGATCTTCCAGCCACGCGTATCTGGCAACGGTTGCGTGCGAAAGTTCTGCACGGACCATTCTTCGCCCAAGATCGAAAAGTGAAACCCCTTGCCGGTACTTTGCTGCCAGGCTGGAAATGGCCAGCCGTCGCTATGTGCCATACCTCGATGCTGCTGCATGGCTACGTAGCCTTCATCGTCAATACGGCGATTCAAGAGCGAATCCCGATAGCGGGCACGCGGCCCGGGACCGGTCCAAACTGTCGACATCGGCAGCCAGGCATCCCACAGTGTGCAAGAAGTAAACGCGTTGTCGTGATGCAGCGCATGCAACAGTTCGAGCGACTGCATCGACTGCTCGTGCCCGGGCACAATGAACTTTGGTAGCTCAGCCGATGACGCCAACGTTGGAAAAGCCGAGGACAACAACACGACCAGTGGTACGACGGCCGCCAAAGTACAGAATTTCATGAGTTGCAAATCAAAATCAATAGGTGGAAAAACTGGTAGCCACCGCTGCCAAGCGGTGGAAGATCAAGCGTAACGCATCCACCGTCTGGCGACGATGGCTACATTCATTTCCACCGTCTGGCGACGGTGGCTACGGCGTGCGCTCGGCTGAGATGGTCCATAGGCCGCCAAGGATCAATGCGCCGCCTGCGAGCATGAGCATCGATATCTGTTCGCCCAGAAACACTACACCCCAAACGACTCCAAACAGTGGAATCAAGTAAGCCACGGAGATAGCCCGCGTGGCGCCGATGACACTGAGCAAGTGAAAATAAATTGCCAAGGCAACACCGGTACATATGACTCCGAGCGCAATGGCTGACAACCAGCTTTGGAGACTGGGCGACTGGGCGGGCCAGTAGTAAAGCGCCAGCGGCAACAACACCAAGCTAGCCGCCACAGTACTCGATGCAGCTACCACAATAGGCGTGATCGAAGTCAGTTGACGTTTGGAGTAGTGAGCCGCAACTCCGTAGGAAAAGGTCGCCAACAAACACACCAATGCGCCCCAGGCCGTACCCTCAATCGTACGATTGCCCGCGACTAACACGCATACGCCGCCAAATCCAATGGCCAATCCCAACCACTTGCGTCTCGATAGTGACTGCCGCAAAAACACCACCGCTATTAAGGCTCCGAAGAACGGCGAGGTGGCATTGAGTACGGAAGCCAGGCCGGCGGATAGTACGGTCGTTCCAAAGGCGAACAAGGTGAACGGCACGGCGGAATTGGTGATGCCCACTATCAACATCTTGACGGGCGACTGGAAAAGCTCACGGCGTTTGCCGTGCAATAGAGCCCAGGCAAGCAGCACCAAGCCACCCACGGCCACGCGAACTTGAATCAGCGGTATCGGTCCAAACTCGCTAACAGCCACCCGCATGAACAAAAACGACGCGCCCCAAATTGCGCCCAACAAGACCATCAACATCTTGTCGGTAATACTAATAGGGGCGTTATCGTTCTTCACTGCGTATCTTTGTTTTTGTCACTTAGATGCCAGGCACATCGAAAGTGCTGGGCTGATATGGCATTCATTCTATCGACCCGGCGGTTAAAAGCGATTGCACTTGAGTGCCGGGGCCGGATGGCCCACACGCGGCGTCTGCCAAGAGCAGCGCGCAGGCTCTAGTGAGAAGGGGCTGGCCTTTCGCGGAGCGAAAGGAGACTATAATCACCGCGAATTGTAGCTTCTTATTCCGTCCTAATTTACCCGAGCACCAGCACACCATGTTCGAGAGAATCGCTCAACAATACACCGGCAAATCAGTCGTCGTCGTGGGCGCGGGCGGGATCGGCGGAGCCATCGCGACGTTGCTCAATGGCCAACAGGCAAAGTTGTGTGTGGCCGACCGCAGCCAGGCGGCACTGGATCAACTCGCTAGCCAACTAAAATCAACCAACCTCCACACACAGACGCTCGACGTAACCGATTCAGTCGCCGTAAATGATTACTTTGGTCAGGTACATGCAATGGCAGGTGGAGTTGATTATCTTTTTTACACTGCCGGGATTCTGAACATCGAATCGCTAACAGATACTACCAGTGAGATTTGGGATCGGGCCATTAGTATCAACTTGTCCGGAGCGTTTTATTGTCTGCATGCAGCGGCCGCCCTCATGCGTCCAGCTCGCCGCGGCAGCATTCTGCTGCTGGGTTCCATTTCCGGTACCAAAGCGCGCTCGGGTTCACGTGTCAATCCTGTATACAACGCGACCAAAGCCGGTGTGGTGGCCCTAGTCAACGGCGCGGCCATGCAACTGCGCAGTTTCGGCATTCGCGTCAACAGCATCTCACCGGGCCCTACATCGACAGCCATGATGGATATTCAACCGCAACAAGTTCATGCCAGCGTCAACGAAATCGCACTCGATGGACGCATGAACAACGCTGTCGAAGTTGCCGAGTTGGCCTTGTTCGTGGCCGCTCACGGTCGCTTCACTGGCGAAGATGTCGCCATGGGCGGAGGAGCTGGGCTGGGCGGCTGATCGCTGCGCTCACGCGCGCACCAAGGCATGCAACACAAACGAGCCGAACAACGACTGCGTCAAAATGAACAGCAGATAAGCATACAAACGTTTCGTGCCACCCCGCGCCAACCAGATGCCTAACAAGATTTGCATCGCTGTCAGGGCTATCGAAAACCACAACGACCTACCTACGCCTTGCTGCGCCCATTGCTCAAAGTACAAAGTGGGAAAGAGGGCTGGCAGTCCCGACCCATTCATCAACAACTCAATACTCATTTGTCCGGATACCACGAGCCAAATGAAGGGCAAGTATTGGCAAGCTAACATATTGACCAGCTTCCAACGGTCTGGGCGATTCCACAGTTCATAGACGGAGTAAATCACTGTACCGATCATCAGCAGGATGGCGAATATCACTTGCCTTTGCATGAAGATGGCTAACAATAGCGCCACCAACAACATGGCAATAAACCAGTGCCGGATGCTGAAAGTCATCGGCGCATGGAATAAACGATCACGCTCAGCGTCGGTCTTATGCAACCAAACCAGCCACAACCAGACGGCGCTGTCGAACGCTAGGATGGCGCCCCCAATTGCCGGCACGATCCAAGGCATGCGGCTTTGATCGCTACCAGTCCAATCATAAAAGGCTGGCATGAACCAACCCCAGATCAATGCGATCGCCGGCAACAAGAGCCACGCCGCTTGCCAACCTAGCGTCGGTGCCCCGTCCACACTACGGGCGACGTCCCGCGGCAGCTCAATGCCAGGTGTCTCACTGCGTGGCTCCATTTCTGCGTCCTCCGCTGGCCGCCTTCATACCTTGGAATGCAACTGAATATGGTCATAATACTGCGAGCCAAGCGTTTCCATACTCTTCAGAGGATTCAATATGTCAAAACCGCGCAAGATTGTTGGCTGGTCGCTGAGCATCTTGTTGGCATTATTTCTAGGCGTTGTCAGCGCGAGCGGAAAGTTCGTTGACTTCCCCGACAAAGAAGCAATGTTCGCCAAGATGGGCTGGACAACCGCAGCCATGATCCCCATCGGAATCGTGGAGATTGCGTGTACCGTGCTATTTCTAATTCCACGCACAGCCTTCATCGGCGCAATCTTGCTGAGTGCCTATCTGGGTGGAGCCATAGCTACTCACGTTCGCATCAACGACAACTTTGTCTTCCCCATTATCATCGGCGTCGTGATGTGGATCGCTCTGGGCTTGCGCGATGGACGCGTCTTCGCCTTAGCCTTCACCAAACCGCACACCGACCAATAGACCTTGGAGTGCGGTGCCCGCGGCACCGCTTTGATGTATGCGTTGACTGTACCGCAGCCTGTACGCACGAGCGTACGCTCATGACTGTTGGTTCGTGCAGGCTGCGGTCACGCTTGATTATCACATCAAAGCTACGGCTAACGCCGCTCATGACTATCGGTCCGCGCAGGCTGCGGTAGCGTTTGGTTATTACATCAAAGCTGTGGCTAGCGCCACAGCACTCCAAAGGCTAGCGTCACAGCACTCCCAAGACCCGCTCACTTGATGGCGATGACTTCGCAGTCCAAGAATTTTCCGCTGCCCATGTTGGCACCACCGATGGCGATAAGACAATTAGCGTCGATGGGCAGGATACGATGGAAGAAGCGGGCGTCGGTGGATTGACCGAGGACAGTCCACGAGTTGTCCTTCTCGTTCCACTGCTCGATGGAACCTTCATGCGAGGTAACGATCAACTTACCATCGACACTCCAACCGGAAACACCAAAACCGGCCATCGCTTTTTCGCCGACCAGCTCAGGACCTTCGGACCACGTTTGACTTGACGGATCATATACGGCCACTTGCCGAGTCGGTCCGCCTTTTTCATTCATGCCACCGACCACAAACAACTTGCCCTTGTGTTCGATCGCAGCCACAGCGCGTCGCTTGAAAGGAGGATTGGCCAGCTCCGTCCATTTGGGTTCAGCGGCACTCAAGTCCATGCTCCAAGCGGTTTCATGCCACTGTGTTTCGCCTTCACCGGCCAACTTCCAGCCACCCACCACATAGACAGTGTTACCAATGATCGCAGCATCGTGACTGGATCGAGCCTCCGGCAGCGCCGGCAAGGGACTCCAACTGTTGGCTGCAAGATCATAAGCGCGGACTTCGGCCGAAGAATGCAGATCTTGCTTTTGCCCTTCTTCGTTCAGCGCGCTGAAACCGCCAATAACGATCAAGCGATTGTTGTGAGCGACCATGGCCAGACCCTGAATGCGTGGGCCACTACTAACTTCTTGCCAATCACTGGCCGGGTTCTTCAAATCCAACCGCAACAATTTTTCCGACTGGCCCTTGTTCCAGTACGTGTGCGCGCTGGCCATGTTGCCACCATAGACATACAGCTGATCGCCACTGCGCGCGGCGCCGAAGCTGGTAATCGCAAAGGGAAGTGGCGCGTACTTGACTGCCGGCGGTTCAGCGGCCTCTACCCACTGCCCCATCGAGGCCAAGGCCAGAATGCAAAAAAGCTTGTTGACGTTCATGAGTGTTTTGGTTCCAAAATTAATGGTTGCCCTGATCAACTGCAGCCCGACCCCGCCAGCGAATTGCCGACAACATCGTTCCTTTGGTGAAGCTTGATCAAGTGAAAATCGAACAGTGGTTGCAGATTTCGAAGTCATTGTAGCCATTTGACTCTGGGCTCAAAGAACCGAGAGAGGCAACGCTATCGAATGGCGAGCTCATAAAATACTTCAGCCCAAGAATTAGCGACTCGTCACTGGCGTGTGGCTGGTGGCTGGCTGGTTTCGACTCATAAGAACTTGAATCGAAGCATGGCTGGCTGCTTGCTGGCGATCTATTGAGATCACGTCTCAACGAAACGCGATTATACAGACAGTCACAGATGTGTCAAACTACCATTCGTAGCTGGACTCGCCGCGCTCTAACGCCCTTCAACACCCAGCCGCGATATCAAGTCTCAACAAGCAGACCTGGTCAGATCCTTCGAAATATGCCCGCCGGTCATGCTCTGGCGTGGCCGGCACGCACTCCGCAACAATATTTTTCTCCATCGACCTTGTGTAAAAACAGAGGTCCGCTAGACTATTGAGACTTAATCTCATTTGGAACCAAGAATTTGCACAGCGAGACAGCTCAGCGAGGGTCGGGCGCAGGGGTAGTCAATCGTGGTGTGAGGGGCAGTGCATGCCCAGAATGCGATATATCCGCGAGATTCAAAACATTATGTCCATTGTCGATGTCGCGTCCGAGCCAACCAGCAATCCGCCAGCGACCGCTGTTGAGCGGTCGATGACTCCCAGGCACTCGCCAACCCTCAAGCGCCACCCCCGCAATCCGATCCTGCGAGCCGCGCTAATGCTCTTGCGACGCAGCCACCTCTATTTCGGATTGTTGCTCGCACCCTGGGCTTTGATGTATGGCGTGACCGCTTACTTATTCAACCATCCCACGCACTTTTCGAACAATGTTATCCGTTCGATAGCCACCAGCGACTTACCTCAAGCCTGGCCGATGAGTTCATGGGATCTTCAGCAGCGCAGCCAGGCCGTCGTTCGTGAGCTGAATGCCAGGTTTGGAGAGGCTGATGCTGGCTCCATTAAACTCCTCGACCCATCCCATACGGACTGGGAAGGCAGTCAGGTCGTCGGCGCGTTTGAGACCGCGGACATGAGCTATTTCCTTTCGATCAACATCGATGGCCAAAGTGGGACATTTCGAGGAGTGCCCAAACGAACCGAACAGCGCCGTGAGACTGCCTTTTTCGAAGTCGTTCCCGGTGGCAACAATGCCGGTAACGAACGGCGCGGCCCGACGGGCCGCGGCGCCAGCCCAATTGGCCACGCGGGCAACGATGATGCAACGTTGCAGAACGCAGAGAAATCCAGGCCACTTTCGCGGCAACCCCTCAAGCTCAATGCCGAACTATCTGAGCAGCTAAAGCAAAGCCTCACAGAGACTTTTAGGCGTGTGCAACCCGAGTTGAAAGTGGACGCACAAGCTGTTCGTCTGACTTCATTCCCAGCGCTGAGCTTTCAGGTTGAAGCCGGCGGCCAGGTGTGGCGATGTCGGCACGATGAAGTAAGCGGATCGGTTCAAGCCAGCGCGCCTACAGCCGGATCCAAGGATGCCTTCTCATGGCGTCGCTTTCTATTGCGACTCCATACGGCTCACGGGTATCCCGCCGAGCTGGGCGTGCGATGGTTGTGGGCAATCATGGTAGATGTCATGGCTTTCGTCATGGTCTTTTGGGGAATCAGTGGGATCGTGATGTGGTGGCAGATCAAAGCCACGCGTCGCTGGGGCACGATCGCTATGGCGCTGAGTGTCGTGGCCGCAGGCGGTTTGGGTTTTGCAATGTTCTTGTTGCTGCGCGGGTCGTAAGATCCTTTATAGACATGGAATCTAGGAGTCGATATGACGACCAGCAATTCAGATTCAAACCGTGAGATTTCTCCACCACCCAAAACGGAATGTAGTCCGAGCAAACAAGAGTGCCCGGACTTAGCCACCGTTCCACAGTACAGTTTTGAGGAGCTGGCTCGAGGTCACGCCACGATTCATATTTCTTATGCTGGTGGACTGTATTGTCTGCGACGCACCAAAGCTGGCAAGCTAGTGCTGAACAAGTGAGCGTTCTCTAAAATGGTTTTCCAACTCGACTAAGCACGTGGACACGTCCAATGCGTATCACGATGGCACGCAGAAGCTCGGCAGCTTGACGTGAAGCTGGGGGCGTTTACCGGCCAATATCGACTGGAATGTCTGCGCGCGCAGGACATTGTCAGCCGCCCAGAGATGCAGAATGAATTCACACACGTCCTCGGAATTGTCATTACAGCGGTTGAACTTTGACGCGGGCACCACCAGGTGCGTGTGCGATTGCAGTTCGAGTTGGTTACTCATAAACATCTGCTGAAGCTGCCCCTGTTCGTGAAAGCACTCATGCCTGGCTTGTGGACGTAGGCAACGATTCCACCATGATTCCAGGAATTCGCAGCTCCAGGTCGAGGAGCGAACGATCATGACCCCTGTGTTGAGGCCACAGGGGATACTGCCTGACTGAAACGCCACATGATTTCCATCGGCATCGAAGCCTTTCTCGTGGCCAGCGATGATGAAATCCTTGTCGGCCGGGCAGAACTCATCCAGAGTTTTTCGGAAGTCAACAACGCATGCGTCGCAGTCAATCCACATAATGTAGGACGCTGACCCGAGATGCTTGTACAGCAAACGCACCTTCTCGTGTTGCGGAGCTAGCGCCACGCCATCATACTGCTCGAAGGCAAATGCGTACCCATGGTATTGGCAATAACGCTGGTTGATTGCAGCCGATAGCTTGGAGTATTGATGAATATGGGAAGTACCGAACATGATTATTTTGAAATCCATGCTCCCACCGACCCCTGAAGTGCGCAATGTATTTGCCTCCCACTAAAGGAAGACGAAATTGTATCCCGACGATGCAGATCCTGAGGAGACAAAGTCCGAGGATTTTACAGAACCTAACAGCAGCCAGGCCAAAGAAACACCGTTCCAATACCCAACGCAAAGCTATGAAACGGAGTACGTAGAGCAAGATGGTTTCAGCCCGGATATCGCGGCAGACGTACCTTCACAAATTCCGGTCTCTGTGGCTGAGTACATCATCCGAGGACAACTCGGACGTGGCGGTTTCGGGACGGTCTACCTGGCCTTTGATCAGCTCTTGGAGCGTGAAGTCGCGTTGAAGATCCCGCATCGGCTGTTGGTCAAGCAAGGCGACTCCGCCGATATGTACCTGCGCGAAGCCCGCGCAATCGCGAGCCTCGATCATCCGCATATCATTCCGGTCTATCGAGCGGCCAGCGCGCCGAATATTCCGTGCTACATCGTTACCAAGCTGATTCGAGGATGCCATCTGGGCCAGTGGTATGCGCGCAATCGACCGAGTTGGTCACAACTGGTCACAGTGCTGATCAAAGTCACCGAAGCCTTAAGCTATGCGCACAAACATGGGGTCGTCCATCGCGACATCAAACCCGGTAATATTCTATTGGATGAAAGCAGTTATCCGTTTGTAGCAGATTTTGGTTTGGCGCTGCGCGATGTCGAAGCCGGCGGAGGTCCAGCTTACGTTGGTACCGCCGCCTACATGAGTCCCGAACAAGCGCGGGGTGAAGGACATCGCGTCGACGGACGCTCCGATATATTTTCCTTTGGCGTCATGCTGTATGAACTGATGACTGGGGAGCGACCATTTTCTGCCAAAGGCCGAGCAGAGCTGTTCGAACAAATCTTGTTTCACGAACCCGACAACCCGTGCAAAGTCAATCGCGAGATACCGACCGAGCTGGCCAACGTTTGCCTCAAAGCCTTGTGCAAGTCAGTAGCCAATCGATACCAAACATTTGATTCGTTGTCGGCTGATCTGCGAGCCATCTTGGCTACCAAGCTTGGGGGCAGTGGAGTAGCGGAGACGTCGGACTTCATCAAGCTCGAATCGGCTGTGCAACGACCGCCTATAACCCCCAAAGGCTTGCGTCCATTTGATACACATGATGCCGATTTTTTTCTGCAGCTGTTGCCAGGGCCACGCGATCGAGAAGGCCTGCCCGAAATCGTCCACTTCTGGCTGTCCAGAATTACGCCCGACAGTTTGAAAGCCAAAGTGCCAGTAGGCTTGATTTATGGTCCCAGCGGTTGCGGGAAATCATCTTTGGTTCGCGCGGGCATCATTCCCCGAATCCCCGAGCAAGTCGTTTCTATTTACATCGCGGCGTCGGCCAATGACACCGAGAAACAACTAGTCAATCAAATCGCAACTGCGTTTCCTCACACTTTGAGCACGGTGATCAACGACGAAACAACCGTGATCGACGCATGTGCGATCGTGCGTCGCGCTCGAGAAAAAAAATTAGTGATCTTCATCGATCAATTTGAGCAGTGGCTGTTCGCACACACCGACTGCGAGCGCGAACCTCTGACGCAGGCCTTGCGACAATGCGATGGAGAATTTCTGCAGTGCATCCTCTTGGTACGCGATGACTTCTGGATGGGTATCTCGCGGTTGCTGCAGGCCTTGGATATCACGATCGCCGAAGATGTGAACATAACGGCCGTTGACTTGTTTGATGTACGCCACGCGCGCAAAGTCTTGCACTTGTTTGGGGCAGCTCACGGTCGGCTGTCCAACTCGATTGACGAGTTGAGCGTGGGTCAAGCCAACTTCCTGGATGCAGCTGTTAATTACCTGGCCAAGGATGGGCGAGTCGTTTGCGTGCAGCTGGCGCTGCTGACGGAAATGCTTAAGAATCGTGCCTGGGACAAACCGGCCAATCTGTTCGATAAAGGCGGGGTCGGAATTGGCGTGCGATTCTTGGAGGAAACGTTCGACTCTGAATCGGCCACGCGGCGCATGTGCATTCACGCCGAAGGTGCGCATCGCGTTCTGCGGACCTTGTTGCCCGAGGCTGGTTCAAAAATTAAAGGCTCGATCCACGCCGAGGAAGACCTCTTCATTGCGTCGGGGTATCGTGACAAAGCCACATTCGCACAATTGCTGAATATTCTCGACCGCGAACTGCACCTGATCACTCCTACCGATCGCATGGATGATGAAAGTTTGAGTGCTGAGAGTTCTTCGGTCGATTCGTGTACGGCTGGCTACCAATTAACGCACGACTTTTTGATCGTACCCATTCGCTATTGGACGGAAATTCGTAACCGAACCAACCGGCACGGCAAAGCCAAGATGCGTTTAGAGGAGTTTGCGGAGCTATACCGCGCTCGACCTCGCAAGCAGTCGCTACCTACGCTAACCGAGTTCCTATCGATGCGTCGCTACGTTCATCCCACCAGTTGGACGCCGTCGCAGCAACAAATGATGGCGGCTGCGCAGAAGCGACACTTGCGTTCGGTGGCTAGCAAGTTGGCCGTCGTCGGTCTGATCCTGTTGCTGCTAGTGGGCATCAATCATTGGATCTCGGCTCGCAATGCGGAGATTGCAGGTCAAAACTCCATCCAACGCTTGCTGGATACTCAAATTCACGAGGCGATTCCATTGGCAGAGTCACTACGGTCGTCGTCGTATGTCCGCGGCCAGTGCCAGCAGTTACTGGATGATTTGCGCACGCAGCCAGACGACCGCGCGCGAGCGGCGCTAGTGCTCAATGATCAACCGCGGGCCATCAATGTCCTGGGTAAGTATGTGCTCACTGGTGATGAAGACGACGTGGTCGAGATAGCTAAAGAATTCAAGTTTCCATTGACGACTCTTAGCGAGATTATGTTGCCGGTCTGGCGATCGGAAACTGAGAACCGCAGGCAACAAATTCGCGCCGCTTGTGTGTTGGCCAATGCGGCATCCACTAGTGAAACGCCGCCGGAACTGGCCAATTGGCTCGATAGCGATAATGATCGCAAGCATTTGTGTCGCCTGCTGCTAGCGGAGAATCCGTTGTGGATCGATCGTTGGCGCGAAGGCTTTGCACCAGTAGCCCCAAAACTGATCCCGCCATTGGTTGAGAGCCTAAAAGACGAATCACGATCCCAAGCTTCGCTAAACGCGGTCAATCTGGTGGTGAAGTTTGCAGCCTATGACCTCACGTTGCTGGTCAGTCTGTTACTGGATGCCAAGCCTGCGGAAATACCGCTGCTAACAGACGCCATTGCCAAGCATCAAGCCGACGGTATCTCGGCTATTGAACGGCTGTATCGAGAAGAGTCTGCCAAGTACGAACACGTTGCCAGTCCGTCAACGCCCTGGGGTTCACCTTGGTGGTGTCTCGGAGATCGTACGCCATTGTCCGTCAGCGCGCCACCGCTTAGCGACGCGCTGTTTAAGGAACTGGCCGCCCTGGAGTCGGTGATTCAACCGGGTGCGATTATCACTCACCGCTTACCCGCTGCGCAGGTGGAGGGCTTGGCCGGGCAGCTTGAATCAAACGGTTTTCGTGTGGCCGCTCTCGCCCCCTATTACATGCAAGATCAACTCTATTGTGGAGTTCTGTGGTTACGCGACGGCATTTGCGCAAAATTCTGCCTCGATCGTACGGCGGAAGAAGTGCGCAGCACTACCACGCAACATCGCTCCACAGGCTTTATCGCTGACTCCCTGGCCTGCTATCGCCGGCCGGATGGCGAGATTCGTTATTGCTGCATCTGGATCGATCCGCCCGACGATTCGATCGTCCAGGATGCGGACCTTTACATCGATGTGCATCAAGGCCAACATGACACCCAGGGTTGGGGGCCACTACTGGAACAGGGATTGAACTTTCCTCGCTCCAATTTGCATGTGCAAAAGTCTGATGGGTATGATTACTTTAGCTCCATTCGCTGGAAGACTGCCAAGCAGTTCGACTATGAAGATGCGTGGAATCTGCATCGCGAAGAGTTTGGTCGACGACAGACCTACAGCAAGTCGCTGAATCTGGTGGAAGGTAGGAGCTCTCTTCGCAACGCGAATGAACCGGCCGGAGTAAATGCCATTTGGTGGCAAGGAGTGCCAGTCACGGCTCAAGCGGCTGACTACCAATCCTTAATAGACCATATGCGCAGCGCCCGTCGGATGTTTGACCAAGGTTACTATCCTGTCTCCATTCACGCGGTCACCAGCCAGTCCAACTCATCTGTGCAGTTTGCAACCAATTGGTGGCGGTCACTTCCCGACATCAGCGATCAGGTTCTGAAAAGCCGACGCTTGACCAGACTGGCGGTCGCGCTGCTGAAGCTGGACGAACCTCAATTGGTGATCAACGCGCTGAGCAATCAAGATGCAGCCGAAATGCGCGGGGCCATGATCGCCGCATTTAGCGAATTTGGCCTGCCAGCTCAGTGGTTGATGGAGCAAGTAACCAACGACCAAACACCGCTCAGTATGCAGCGAAGTTGTGCCTGCGCATTGGCTCTGATCGACCCAAACACAGTCAATAGTGCGGATCGCGACCGTTTCGTGGCCGGATTGCCGCAACTGGTTCGCAGCGCTATCGATTCCGGTTTCCGATCGGCACTTATGGCTGTGGCCAGCGCCTGGCAAGTCGACCTGACAAACAATGATATAACGTCCAACGCCAACGAGTTTCAGTCGCTTGCAGGTGATCGGATGATCGTTGTTCGTACACCTGAAGTGGTTTGGCTAGGCTCTTACGATAACGAGCCTGGACGCGATGGCCACAAAGAACCGCTTTTCCCGGTCACCATTGAACATTCGTATGCTATATCGGCAGAGGAAGTAACCATCGAGCGATTTCAGAAGTTACAACCAGACTATCAGTTTGCCGAAAACTACGCTCACAGTCCAAAGTGCCCCGCGATCGGGGTGACTTGGTTTGACGCCATACGATATTGCCGACGACTAAGTGAAATGGAAGATATTCCTGAAGAGCAGATGTGCTATCCGCCACTCGATGAAATCAAACCAGGCATGCAATTGCCACCGGACATGCTCCGCCGAACCGGATACCGCCTGCCGTCGGAAGCCGAATGGGAATGGGCTTGCCGGGGTGGAGTCAACAAAGGCCGTTGGTTTGGCTTCGACCCACACAGACTAGGCGAACATGCTTGGACCGCAGTGAACTCCGATTTTAAAACGCATCCAGTTGGTCGTCTTTTACCCAACGATTATGGCCTGTTTGACACTCTCGGTAATGCCAAGGAATGGACCTCCTCTACTGAAGCCAAGTACCCACGCCTGTGCAGTCGCCCCATGGATGATCCCAGTATCCAAGGCGCACAAGTTGGCGAAGACCTGCGAATCGTTACCCGAGGCGGCGGCATCTTGTATCAACCTTTAGACGCGCGGGCCGCACAGCGCGACGCACAAACATGTACTGACGTTCGCGTCTATATGTCTTTTAGAATTGTCAGAACACACCTTGAGAATTAGATGGAGTTCTTATTAGTCGATTTGTACAATAGTTAGCTTTACAACTTTCCGGCAGACAAATTCCATATTATGCATTCCTGAGAAAAGCGAAGCGATAACTTTATGAATAGAGAGCAATTGAAACACCTGCTCCTGGCGGGCACTGTAACATTCCCAGCCACCTTTCCCGGCTTGGCCGACTTATCGCTGGAGACCATTGCGGAGGATAAACGCGAATTGTTGTGCGGATCAAACGGAGCAGATCAACTACTGGTGGCCACGGAGCGTTCGAGCCCTCGAGTGACTATCCATCGCAAGGTACTGCTATCTGCGGTCAGCGCGGTCTTTATCCCCCACAGTGCGCAGCAGGTCGACATCAACGAAGGTACCTGGCTGCTGAAACATGAAATCGGTCCAGGATTGGTCAAGTTGCTGAGCGATCAAGCACGCGTGCGTGGCATCGTGTTTGTTACCGAACAAACAGCGACGTTGCTGGCCGTTAGTGCAGGGATGACCGCCGCCGAAAGCAGTCAATATTATCCGCCATTGCCCAGCGATCGCTCAGTCAATCACTATGACCCGTATACAGGGCTTTCGCACACTTTGCCACCCAAATCTTGTCTGCTGGATGAACTCAAACGCTCTTGCTCGCCGTTGGGTTCCTGCGCGATTGAAGATCGCGATAACGACCTGTCGACTGGGGCCCAAGACGACTTTGAAGTTTTGCGTTCCATGTCGATGGTGGCGCACTGTAGCCAATTTGATCTCACCCCCTTCCCGAGAGCACCAGAGTGAACCGCAGCCCGCAGAGTCGGCCGATGGTGGACGTTCTGACTCTTTGCCGACCGCATAGCCGACCGCCTGAACAGGTGGTTCGCGCCATCGAGGCTCAACAGGATGTTCTGTGTCGACATGTCATATCAACAGGCCGGCCCCAAGCCAGCGATAGGAATCGATGGCAAACGATTGCCCGGGCTCGTAACGAAATCAAACGAGCAGTACAGTCCGACTGGGTAATGTTCGTGGATGATGATGTTGTACTGGGTGCGCGTTGCGTGGTGACGCTGGTCAATGCCCTACGCGATATTCCTGAACTAGGCGCAGTGGCCGCCGACTATGATGGCGATCTGGCCAATCCGCTTCGGCGTGGACACATTGGGATGGGTGCGTGCCTGTTCCGCCGCGAGGTGCTGTCACGTATTGAGTTTCGCTCGACCGAGACAATGTGTGAATGTTCGTGCTGCTGCCAAGACGTCCGCGGCTTAGGCTATTGCATCGAATATCATGCGCTCGCCGACGCCAGGCACTTGCGGCGCCGCAGTTCTGGCAGTACCGGCCCAAACTTACCGGCGCGCG
The DNA here is from genome assembly GCF_056494185.1 of Rania fehmarnensis. NCBI lineage: Bacteria > Pseudomonadati > Planctomycetota > Planctomycetia > Pirellulales > Pirellulaceae > Rania > Rania fehmarnensis. The sequence goes on along the minus strand of NZ_CM151398.1, from coordinate 3,806,057 downwards.
TACTGGCGGCGTTCGACCGGCGAGACATCGGGCGCTTTGAAGATCAATTCCTGCGCACTCTGCGAGCTTGGGGCAATCAGGAAACGGTCATTGCCGTGACCTACGGTTTGTATCCATCGGAAGTGCAGCGTCTGAAGCTGATGCCTGGAGTTGAAGTTGTGGCCCTGCCCAACAATGGCGTCATGGTACCTGTGCGTCGCTTAAATGATTTTGCCCACATCACCAGTCGCTTGCCGCCACAAATGCCTGTCGCTTACTGGGATGTTTCCGATGTCATCTTTCAAACGTCACTGCAACCGTTATGGCGTGCCGTGACGAGCGCGCCCGACAAGTTGCTGGCCGTACAGGAACCCAAGGGTTACCCACACAATGGTGTTATCGCGCCCTGGAGTCTGTCGATCCACGATCCCGCTCATCGGCGCCGAGCCCTGGAACTACTCCAACGCAACCCATTTTTGAATAGTGGTTTTGCCGCCGGCACAGCCCAGTGCATGGCCAAATATTTTATGGCTGCCACCCAGTTGCGCTCTGGTCCTGAACTGCGCGGTACGACCGATTGGGGAGACCAAATGTGCCTGAACGTTTATTGCCACAGCCACCCAGATCGCTGGCAGAAAATTGATGAAGGTTGGAACTACTGCGTGCACGATCGCCATCCTGGTGAAGTGCAAGTCTTGCCCAATGGGCTGATCACCAGTCGTCATCTTGGTAAAATTCCAATAGCGCATGGCAACGCCCGCTCACTACGACAATTCTCGATACAGTTTTGAAGTTGGCAATTTTCGCTATGCACATTTTCATGATCTCCATGCCACAGCCCGGACCTCGTCGGCATTCAGCCATACAGAAACTGCAAGCGAGCGGCTTACGATTCGAGATCGTCGATGGCGTGGAGTGTGGCAAGTGGCGTGAGTCTGAGCTGCCGCTGAGTCGGCCACTGTCGGAAGCGTCGCTAAACGTAGGCGAGGTTGGCTGCTACCTGGCACACTTGCGCGCCTTGCAACGAATCATCGACTATCGCTTGCCTTGGGCATGTATCTTAGAGGACGATTTCTGTTTCGAGGCGGATCCCGATTTTGGTCTGCACAATATTGAATCCTGTTTGCCGGCAGATTTTCATTACATACACCTGCAGCGCGATCTCGATTTGAATTCAGAGTATCGCAAGTTAAGCCAGCAAGGTGCCTACTATCGCATTGACGGTACGCCACTCTGCACAACTGGATACATCATCACACAACCGCTGGCCCAGTACATTCTCGAGCATCATCGCTTGTGCGAGATGCCCATCGACCATCTGTACAATCAGCTTTCGCACCGCGGAAATTTCTACGCACTCGTTAACCCCATCGTTGGAATACAACTGGGTTTGGAAGCGGTTATTCAACGATGAGTTTGCAGTTGGCCTTCATCGGTTTGGCACTTTTGGTAGCGTCCCTGGTTGCCATTGCATCCAAATCAGCTCGCGTGGCGGGGATGATCGCTGCCTGGGTGATGCTGTGCGCGATCGTAGGACTCTTCGGCGGAGAACAGAGATTCTCTGGCAAACCGCCGCTGATACCGGCTTTGTTTGTGCTGGGTTTTATACTCTCGAGCAGTTTGGCCCTGTCCACATGGTCCAAAGCGATTGTCGAGCTACCAATAAACTGGTTAGTAGGTTTTCACGCTTTCCGGATTCTGGTCGAGATCCTAATTCATCAAGCGGTCGACGCGGGGATTGCGCCACCACAAATGAGTTGGAGCGGACTGAACTTCGATATCCTCTCAGGTGTTTCGGCGCTCTTACTGGCACCGCTGGCTCATCGTCTGCCTCGTGCCCTACTACATATTTGGAACGCGCTGGCGCTCGCTTTGTTGATTTGGGTAGTCGTAATCGGCTTTGTCAGCTTTCCTACAATCGGACTATTGAAACCCGACAGTCGCTGGGTGGCCACTTTTCCCTTTGTATGGCTTCCCAGCGTCTTAGTCGCAGCCGCGCTAATTGGACATCTGACCATCTTTCGTAAACTTCGCATTCAGCCGACCACGCAGACCTAAGCACATTGAGGGAGAAGGGGGACCCTGCGGTTAGCCGCTTACTTTACATGTAAAGTAACACGACTTAAAAAAATGGGGTCACAATTCCAATCGGATCCCAACGTAGCTAGCGGTCGCTATAGCCATCGCGAGTGAATTGAATGGCCACATTCGTGGTCGGCGCTCCACTAGCGTCCTTCAAACCCAGCCCGCAACCCACCATTGCGGCTTGGACCCAGTTAGCGTGCACCACGAGGTTTCTTCAGGGGTTCCATCTTTATGGCGCCCGGATTCTTCAGCGAAGCTTCATTGAAGTTTGGGTTCTCGCGTGGATCGGGGCCGCCGCAGCCTGCCGATAGTAGCAAGCTGCCGCAAAGTGCCAGAGACAAACATCGATTTATTATGTTCACAACTATCAATCCTCTAATTGTCGTCAGCAGGGAAGGAGGTTATTCGCGCGAATCGTTCGAACGGTTGTTGTCAGCGATCGCATTCAATTTGACGTAGGTACTCCAATCCATCGTAGCGCTCATGAAACTAACGCTGCCGTCAGCGAACCCGGCTTGAATTCCTCCGGTGTGATAGCTGCCCGTACCAGGCCATTCCGAGTTAATGCCCCACGCCGTGATGTAGGTCGGCGTGTAAGTATGTGGTGAAACACGGTACCAACTGTTGGCAGCTTTGGCGGAACTGTCGGGATTGAGCGTTCGAGGAACGCCGCCTTCATTACCAGCCCAACCGGCTTGTGCGGTAGCCACAAACGCGGAACGAAATACCATGTCGGCAATATTGCCTCGATGCAAACCAGTTCCACTGGTGTTGAATGGTCCGCCGTAGAATCCTGCCGAATCGCATTCACCAATGACCATGCTGTTGGATGTGCCATCGACGATGTCGGCCATCTTGCTGTACCTGTTGACCGTAAACAGACCCGACATATCGCCACTGGCCGTAAACGGATCACTCAGCGCGTTCCACGGAGCCCAATTACCGACAGCAGCAGTTTCCCACCAGTGATAGCCTTCACTGCCGCCGTAGCTGGTTGGGGCGATTTCGTGTGCGTCCCGCACGCGCTGATATGATGCATCCGAAGGGCACCGCAACGTTGGAATCAGTGTATTGACGATCGGTTGTCCCCACACCGGCAAAATGCGATCGGTGGCGTTGTACAGACCTTGTTGCTCGATATACGGCAAGATGTCTTCCAGCCAAGTGTGATGATAGGCAGTGGTAAAATTGACTTTCGTGCTGCCCGCCCCGAACTCGGCTTGCGACGGAAAGGATTTAAAAGCCGATTCGTAATTGTGCAGAGCTAGAACGAGTTGCTTGACATTGTTCGAACACTGCATGCGCCGAGCCGCTTCGCGCGCCGCTTGCACTGCTGGCAGAAGTAGCCCTACCAGGATTCCAATGATCGCAATGACTACCAACAGTTCAACGAGGGTGAACGCACTACGAGGAGATCTCGCCCAGATATTCGTTCTCATTTGTTGCTCCCGATAAGAAATAAGATCGCTGAGAAATGTATTTGCGATTCTATACAACTCAGACTATCGGTCAAAAGAACGCGGACGCTTACCCCACTGACGCCTGCTAGCGAGCTTTAATGTTACGTAATGCTTTAAGAAGTCTATAAGCTGTGGGGAATTTCTACTCAAATGCGTGCAAAGGTTCGTCGCGAATTGTCTGTAAATTAGATAGGATCTCGCTTTCATAGCACAAGATCATAACTAATTAATTTTTAGCCTAGATTAAGCGTGTCTTAAGTATTGATCAGCCACCGATGTGATTAAATGGCGAAATCAATCGTACTGAATGCAGATATCACTCGGTCCGTTAAGGGAGCCAATCCTACGCTGTGTCCCTTACTCCACCGACAATAATGACAAAGTTGCAAGTTCTCGCGGGTGGCGCGAAACTTAAGGCAACGCTGCTGTTAGGTTTCGGAAGCCTTTGCGCGACTTATCTACGCGTAGCGGAATGCGTCAAGCATTTCGAGCGGCAGGTCGCTACTTGGACTGCACGAGGTGTCGAAAGCCTTGACGGCTTCCGCTACGACGGCTTCTGCTACGAGGTGGTGCCTGCGGCAATATGGGGCTAGGATATCGTCTTGATTGGGAAGAGAATACGAGTTTGTCGCGCTTCGAATGCCAACTAGAGTGGGAGTAATTCATGCACGGTGAACTGACAATTGAGCGGCTGCTAACGAAAATGCACGAGATTCGTGCTTCGGATTTGCACATCACCGTAGGCTCGCCGCCTGCCTACCGTGTCGCGGCTCATCTACATCACCTGGAGCTACCCCCGCTGAGCGTCGAAGACACCTCGCGCCTGCTGCAACCAATCATTCCCACGCGTTTAGTTTCGCAGATGGAAAACGAAGGTGGCGTGGATTTTTCGAGGACCGATGATCAAGGGAGGTTTCGCTGCAGTGTGTTTCGCGCAGGCGGCGGACTGCATGCTTCGATCCGTCGCGTCAATTCCAACATCCCACACTTCGAAGAGCTCCACTTGCCGCCGGTTTACGAACACGTGGCCACGCATGTCCACGATGGTTTAGTGCTGATCTGTGGAGTAACAGGGAGCGGCAAAAGCTCGACGCTGGCCTCCATGCTCAATCACATGAATCGCACTCATGCCTACAATATCATCACGATAGAAGATCCGGTCGAGTATCTCTTCAAACCACTTAAGAGCGTTATCAGTCAACGCGAAGTCGGCATCGATGTGCTGAACTTCCCAACTGCCCTGCGGGGCGCGGTGCGCCAAGATCCCGATGTGATCGTCATCGGCGAAATGCGTGATAAAGAAACATTGACTGCCGGACTGATGGCAGCCGAAACTGGGCACCTGGTTTTTGTGACTTTACACACGACCGATACAACGCAGTCATTCTCGCGCATGCTGGAGTTCTTTCCAGCTTCCGAGCAGCCCTTTATCCGCTCGACTTTGGCCAACAGCCTACGAGCCGTCATGGCTCAGCGACTCTTACCCAGCTCACAACCCGACGTGCGCGTCGTCCCGGCCACCGAAGTTCTATTGAACTCGCCGATCGTCGCCCAGTGTATTCGCGACTCGCGCGAGCAAGATCTCACCGCAGCTATCGCCGATTCTAAAGATGAAGGCATGCATACCTTCAACGACAGCTTGCTGCGCCTGGTCGAATCCAAAATGGTCGATCTGCGTGTGGCTGAAGAGTTTTCTCCCAATCGCGAACAACTACACTCGCGCGTCCATGGTATTCACGTCAAAAGCGAAGGCTTGGTTTCGAGGGTCAAAAGGTAACCTCCTGCTGGCGTTAATCGATTGTCCAAATTGGCACATCCATTGCATTCCCACTTCCTTGGATTCAAGTAAAGTGACTCAAGATGCCAATGGGTGGAAAAATGAAGTGCAAGAAATTTCTAGCTGGCTACGCTATGGTACTTCTGGGAGCTATCGGCGCCGGGCTCTCTGCCCAAGAAGTTAAACCAGCTAACACTCCCGAAGTTCAGTCCAAGATCATCAAGCAACTGACTGGTGATTACGTGATTCGAGCGGGGAAGTCCGATGGCGAAGACATTCGCCAAGATCACTTGACCGACGTGACCGTTAAAATCACGGAGAAAACGATCACCACTTATGATCGCGACAAGCAGCAGAGGTACAGCGCCAGTTACCAACTGAACATTGACAAACGACCTTGGAATATCCTGATGACAGTGATACCCAAACGGACGAAAGATCCAACTGCTGGCGGTGAACTGGCTGCCGACGAACCTCAACTTAGCCAAGGGCTGATCGAGCTGTCTGAAGACGGCAAGAAACTGAAAATCGTTTACGCTCTCCCCGGTGGCGATGCCCCCAAAGATTTTACCGGAGGTAAACGCGAGAACCTGTTCGAACTCGAACGCATTCCTAAGCCGTAGGCGTTAGCCTCACACGTAGCAGCGTCTCTCCGAGACGCTGTTTAGATCCGAGCCTCGGAGAGACTCGGCTACGTGCAGCACGTAGCAGCGTCTCTCCGAGACGCTGATGAGATCCGAGTCTCGGAGAGACTCGGCTACGTGGAACACGTAGCAGCGTCTCTCCGAGACGTTGGTCAGATCCGAGTCTCGGAGAGACTCGGCTACGTGAGGCACGGATGTTGCAGCACAGACTGTAATAATGCTAGAGTGAGTAACAGATGGATTGAACCAAACCTGTGGAGTGCTGAATGATGTGGCGCGCAAAGTTCGTTGTGGCTGGTGCAGTATCACTGTTAACGCTGTCGCTTTCCCACGCCACGCACGCACAGTTGAATGGCTTTGGGGCCAATGGCTATAACGGAACAGCCTTTGGATCCAACATTGGTGGCTTGGGAAACGCAGGTGGTTTTGGAACCGGCGGTGGTCTGTCTAACTCGACCACCAACTCCAACTACTTTGGTTCGCCCGTCGTGGGTTCGGTTCGTGGATACAGCGGGCTTTCCAATGGGGCGTATGGTGGAGCTGTCATGCAAGCTGCTCCAGCATTCGGTGGTTATGGCTATGGTGGCGTGGGGAATACTTACGCAGCACCTGGCTTGGGCTTTGGGGCACCCTTGCCTTATGGTTTTGGAACCGGCATGTTTCCACCGGGTGTAGCGGCTGAGATATTTAGTGGTGAAGTGGGGATAGCTTCCGCGGGTGCCCTGGGAAATGGGCTGGGATATGGTCCTGGATATGGCGATTTTGGCAGTGCGTTCAACTACGCCGCACTGGCCAACAGCGGTCTGGCAGTTCCGGGTTTGAACTACCCTGGCATGAACTATCCTGGCGTCGCACCCAACGGCATGATGATCCCTGGGGCCAACGGGGAAATGGGAATGGATGCCTCGATGTCCGCGGGGGCCATGCCCACCCGACCCACCGCGCGACCAAGTGTCAAAGCTGCGCCGGATTTAGCTCGCAATGTCAACAACCGGGCGGGCGCTAGCGATGCATCGACCTCTCGCCCTCTGCCAGCCAGACGCCGCCCACTGGTTATGGATGACGGAATTCCCCGGTCGACGGTGACTGCAGTGCGCATTCAGAATCGTTTGAACAACCTCAAGTCGCCGAATCTCGCGGCCGTTAAAGTGTTGATGAATGGTAGAACGGCGACGTTGTCTGGCAAAGTTGACTCGCAATCCGATGCTCAACTAGCGATCCGTTTAGTAGGCCTGGAACCGGGAGTGGTAAACGTCAAAAGCGAACTGCAGTATCCCGAATCTGCCAGCGCGACCGAGTAGCACAGACTAAGTAACATTGACACAGTTTGCCCAAATTTCGTAAGTACAGCTTCTGAGAATTCTTGGTCTAGAATTCGTACCTTCGGGCAGGAGCATCGAAATGGGTTTGGTCACCAGCGGTATACCGCAGCAAATTACTCTCGAGCTTGCCCAACTCTGCGGCGCGAAAACATTCGTTGAAACGGGCACGTTTCATGGTGGGACAACGGAGTGGGCTGCGCAGCATTTTAAAACTGTTCACACCATTGAACGAGCCGCCTCACTGTTTGAAGCACATAGTGCGAGGCTGTCCAAATTGCCGGGTGTAACGCCTCACTTGGGCGACTCTCGAAAAGTGCTACCGCAGGTCATACAGCAGAGTGGACCGACACCCACGGTGTATTGGTTAGACGGACATTACTCGGGTGGCGAGACCGCGGGTCACGACGACGAGTGTCCATTGATGGACGAACTGGCCTGCCTATGTGATCGGCCCAGCGACATAATTTTGATCGACGACGCGCGTTTGTTTCTATGCGCACCTCCCTTGCCTCATGATCCAGCCCACTGGCCTGGCCTGGCCAACATCATTACCGCTCTGTGCACAGCGCGCACACCTCGCATGGTGCAGGTCATCGACGATGTCATCTTCTCCGTGCCTCAAAACACACCGGCTAGCCAGTGCCTGGTCGCGTATGCTCAAGCCCGAGCCAACGTATGCTGGGAGCAATTCGCCAAGCTGCATCGCGCGCCTGCCAGCAAGTTTCGAGCGCTCAGCAAACTGATCTCCGGCCGTTAAGTTCTCGCTTGCGAAACTCCGTGAACTGAGACCTAGCTCTCCTACTCCTACTCCTACTCCTACTCCTACTCGTACTCCTACTCCTACTCCTACTCCTACTCCTACTCCTACTCCTACTCCTACTCGATTGGTGCACTTCCCGACCATTTCGAGTACGAGTAGGAGTATCAGAGGAATTCCAGAATCCGCCGCCTCCGTGTCCTTTTGCTTAGCGTTCAATTAGCCCCAGAGGAGTGGCTAAATGGACCGATGTTAAGCTATAATTAGAGGCAGCGCTTTTCTGTACTATCCGGACTTCGATATGGATTCGATCCGTCCATGAGCACTTCATCTTCGGCCGCCACCGGGACAACCACGCCCTCGACATCGGATCAAATCCAGATCATGCTGCGCCGCCATATCCAGCGGGCGGCCATTCTGCTGCGAATTCAAGATCTCGCCACTCTGATTATTGTGTGGCTCTCTGCGCTCATCGCGACTTGGCTGATTGCCAGTGTGATTGAACATTGGTTGATCCCCATGTCGATGCTCGCGCGCTGGCTGGTCTGGTTCGCTTTATTAGGCAGTTCAGCTTGGGTGATGGTTCGTTTTGTGATGCCTTTGCTGTATCGTCGAATCAATCCAGATTATGTGGCCCAGCGGATCGAGCAGGCCGAGCCGGAACTGAAAACCGGTTTGGTCAGTTGGTTACAACTGGAGTCGCTGCCGGACAATGGTGTGCCGCGCGGCATCATGGCCGGCTTGGCCAGGCACGCTGCGCGTTACATTCACGCGGAAGACCCTTCTAGCTCGTTGGACACACGCAACTTGATCAAGGCTGTGGCCACGATGATGTTGCTGTTAGCTGGACTGGCCGTGTATGGCATGTTTTCGCCGAAAAGCGTGTGGGACACTGGCAAGCGTTTGATCATGCCCTGGTCGTCGCTAGCCGCACCGGCTCGCGTGCAATTGGTGTCCTTGGAACCAGGCGCCGGAGAAGTCACGCAGGGCAAGCCATTGAAACTGGATGTCAAACTGCGCGGCTTGCGGACTGGCGAAGCAGTAACCATTCGTTACAGCACACTGGATGGTCAGCTGGTTGACCAAAGTAAACCACTTGATGCTGCCCAAGAGGGCTTTCATTATGTCGGCACTCTTTCAACCGCTCAGGCCAGTGGTAGTCTTGGACGAGGAGTGCAACACGAACTCGATTATTGGATCGAAGCCGGCGATCTGCGCAGCGGCCCGTACCGTATCACGCTCAGCCGCACGCCGGCCGTCAGCTTAGAGACCATCGTCGTCGAGTTTCCGAAGTACACCAAGCTACCCAAACGCACGTTGACCAATAGCGAGATCGAAGCCGTCGAGGGCTCAACCGCTTTCATTTCGGCCACCAGCAATCAAAAGCTGCAGCGCGGGCAAATTGAAATTGATCCCGAGTTGGATGGTAATGGAGAACTTCTGCGGGCTCGCGCATCGCTGCCCATGCAAGTGTCCAACCAGAAGTTGAGCGGCCAATGGTTATTGCGAGTTAATGAGGCTCGCGACAATCCCACAGTCGCTCGCTATCGCATTCGCGGCTTTAACGATCGCGGTGATGCAAATGAAGATCCCATCGAGTTCCGCGCCAAGATCTTGGCCGATGTGGCTCCCGAAGTTAGCATCCCCGGTCCCGAAGATCGCCGCATGCGCATGCTGGCCAGTGGCCAAATGAATATAGAGGTGCGGGCGATTGATCCCGACTTTGGTCTACAACAGGTTGTCATCCATGTGTCACGCCAAGAAAAAAAGCTGAAGCAAGCCGTTGTGCTGCGCGGTGAGGGAGTGCTCGGACGTCAAGTGAAACTGTGGCGATTTCGCGCGGCTGACTTCCAAGCCGCCGTCGGCGATCGCTTCGTCATCTCGGCAAGTGCGGCCGATAATCGACATGACCCGGTCTCCGGCGAACCAGCTCCTAATGAAACAACCTCCGATCCGCTAACGATCGAGATCGTCGAGCCCAACAAATTGGCGGAAACCGACGCCGCTCATCAACCACCGCCCAATCCTCCTGAAGCCGACCCCGAACTGCCACCAGATCAGTCATCTGATGCCGACGATTCCAGCAGTTCATCCAACGAAGCGAACAACTCGGGCGATAGCTCATCCTCGGACGCTCCCAAGTCACAGAACGCTGAATCAACCAGCGGCGAGTCACAGGACCGTGACTCACAAGATGCAAACTCGCAAGATGCAAACTCGCAGAACGCCAATCAGTCAGACGCAAATCCTCAAGACTCCAGCTCGCAGGACTCCCAGTCGCAAAACGCCCAGTCTCAGGATTCACAATCGCAAAACTCACAATCTCAGCAAGGCAAGTCGCAGCAGGGTAAGTCTCAAAATTCCAAGTCGCAGTCTCAATCAGACCAACAGCAATCCGAGAATTCGGATTCCTCGGCGGCCAGTTCGAGTGCTGGGGGTGAAAGCGGCCAACAGTCACAGAAGAATCAATCGAAAGGTACTTCTGGTCAAGGTAATTCCAGCCAAGAGAGCTCCGGTAAGAATCGCTCCGAACAAGGCAGCGCTGGTCAAAAGCAGTCCAGCTCCAACAAAGGCAGCAACAGTCAATCAAACAACAAAGCTGGACAGAGCAATTCCAGTCAAAACAGTTCGAACAAGGGAGAGTCAGGCGATACGGGCAAGAGTTCATCCAAGAACCAAGACGGCAAGTCCGATGCGCAATCACGCTCCAAGCCCAAACACGATGGCGATGTCATCGAACGTGTTAAAGACTTAATGGACAAACAGCAAAGTAACTCAAAGTCAGATTCCGAAAGTTCAGCTCAACAACCCACCGGCCAAAAGTCCGACGCTGGACAAAAGTCCGACGCTGGACAAAAGTCGGATGCTACAAAGAAGTCTGATGCAGGACAAAAGTCGGATGCTGGACAAAAGTCGGATGCTGGACAAAAGTCGGATGCTGGACAAAAGTCGGATGCTGGACAAAAGTCCGATGCTGGACAAAAGTCCGATGCTGGACAAAAGTCCGATGCTGGACAAAAGTCCGATGCTGGACAGAAGTCCGATGCTGGACAAAAGTCGGATGCTGGACAAAAGTCGGATGCTGGACAAAAGTCTGATGCAGGGCAGAAGTCTGATGCGGGACAAAAGTCCGATGCGGGACAAAAGTCCGATGCGGGACAAAAGTCGGATGCGGGACAGAAGTCTGATGCGGGACAAAAGTCTGATGCTGGACAGAAGTCTGATGCTGGACAGAAGTCTGATGCTGGACAGAAGTCTGATGCGGGACAGAAGTCTGAGGCAGGACAGAAGTCCGATGCAGGACAGAAGTCCGATGCAGGACAAAAGTCTGATGCTGGTCAGAAGTCCGATGCTGGTCAGAAGTCTGATGCAGGACAAAAGTCCGATGCAGGACAAAAGTCTGATGCTGGACAGAAGTCTGATGCTGGACAGAAGTCTGATGCTGGACAGAAGTCTGATGCAGGACAGAAGTCTGATGCAGGACAGAAGTCTGATGCAGGACAGAAGTCTGATGCGGGACAAAAGTCTGATGCGGGACAAAAGTCGGATGCGGGACAGAAGTCTGATGCTGGTCAAGACTCGGATGCGGGACAAGAGTCTGCTGGTGGTCAGAATTCAGACGGCCAGGGCAAGCCTTCGGGGCAATCCGATCCGACCAGTAGCGGCCAGTCTGGTGGAGAGTCGGGGCAGGGTGCGACTAGTGGGGGCAATTCTGGATCGGCGCCGAAACAACCTAGGGAGATCGATCCAAACGCGGTGCCCAGCGGACAAGCTGCAGCCAATGAAGAATACGCCAACAAGGTTACGAACATGGTGTTGGACTATCTGACCGAGCAGAAAGATCAGCCCGATCCCGAATTGTTGCACGAACTGAATTGGACAAAAGAAGATCTGGATGCATTTCTCAAACGTTGGCAAGCGGCTCGTAGCCTGGCTAGCTCGCCCGATCCTGAAAAACAACGGAAATGGAACGACGAATTGCGAGCGTTGGGGCTGGTGCCCCCCAGCCAAAAGGGCCCCACTGCGGCTGGTCGCGATGACAAATTGAAAGGTCTGCGCGACAGTGGATCGCGTATGCGTGCCCCCGAATCGCTCCGGCGACAGTACGATGCCTTCCGCCGAGCTGTACAAGAGTCCGAAAAGTAATCGTCTCCTTTCGCTCCGCGAAAGGCAGCGTTTCCGTTCCCGCCGCAAAAGCCAATCCCGCCGCACTGCAAAATCCAACCGCAATCGATGGCGATGCGAAGGCCCCTGCGCCTTTTGCGGAGCAAAAGGAGACTTAATTCTCCCCTAAGTTGACCGCCAGCGACTTGGCGATCAGACTCGATTGCTGATAAAATTCATTTATTGCCTGCTTTCAGATATTCTCACGCCGGAGCACCTTTCAATGCTCGAGTCACTCAAGTCCATCGGTAACCGCACGCGCCGCCTGCTTTTGGTCGTGCCTGTAGCGGTTTTCAGCATGGCTACGTCTCTTCACGCTCAATCGGGCAACGTGGAAACCTGGCTGGATGAAACGGGACAATTCAAGATCGAAGCCAAGTTTATGGGGCTGACCGACGGCAACGTCAATCTGCAAACTGCTGATGGCAAGACCAAGGCTGTGCCGTATGCCAAGCTGAGCCTGTCGAGTCAGTACAAAGCAAAGAAGATGGCTGATCCCAAGGCGTTTGATGCGCCGCCATTGCCATCGTCTTTCGCTCCTCCGCCTCTGCCGGCTGATCCGTTCCCGGCCGACTCGACGATCGAAGAGTACCTTGACACTCTGTACGCCCAGATGAAGGCAGGTCACCCAGAGGCGGGCTGGTATGCTTTGCCTCCAAAAATGCGCACGGAACTTGAATTGGTTATTTCCAAAGGTGCGGATGTTCTAGGGCCCAATACGTTCCGCCAGTTGCAAGTTGTACTGCCCAATGTATTAACCATCGTGCGCGATAAACGTTCATTCATTGCTGGACATCCTCTGGTGGCAGCCAAACCCGAGGTAGCCAAGGCGGTCACTGCCGGTTTGCCAGCGCTAGAACCCGTAGTCCAATTGATGACTCAGAAGTCGACCTGGAGCAGCGAGAATTTTAAAGAAGGCAACGTTGGCCCGTGGATCATGCTCTTCGGCAACGACATGATGAAAGCGTACAACAAATCGCTGCCGGCTCTTCAAGCCGCCTTTGGCAAAGAAGCGTTCCCTGCATTGCAAGATGAAAAATACAAAGTACTGGAAAAGACGGCTGACTCCGCCAAAGTCGAAGTGACGAGCTCCAACAAGAAAAAGAAGATCGTCACTTACAAGAAGATCGATGGCTACTGGCAACCTGAAGAACTGGAGAAGGCCATGCAACAGCTGGCCGATTTCCGCAGCCAATTAGAGAGCATGGATCAAGCTCAAATCGATACGGTGCGCGGACAAGTAAAGGGAGGCTTGACTGTTGTTAACACCATTCTCGCTTCCCTGGCCAAAGCCAAGACACAACAAGAGTTCAATCAGATCCTCGACCCCATCGTATCCAGCGCCATGCGTGCACAGCCTGGCGGTATGGCCGGTATGTCTTCACCTGGCATGTCGGGTATGACGCCTGGCATGACGCCCGGAATGTCCGGCAGCAGTGGTGGCATGCCCAATAGCGGTGGCATGCCCAACAGCGGCGGCATGCCATCCAATTTCAAACGTGGCAAAGACGCCGCCAGTATGGGTGCAGGTCTGTAAAACCGCTTCCTGGTTACCAGGCTCTGCCTGGTAACCCACTGCCCCGCAGGCTCCGCCTGCGCGTCTCATCGCTGCTATCGCGCTTGAAGCAACGGAGGCAGAGCCTCCGAGTCAGTGCGTGCCCTGGCAGAGCCTGGGTACGAGGACTACGCTTGACGCGTTCCGCTACTTGCGCAGGCTGGTCTTATCAACGATCGTCTGCAGGAACACGCGGCGGATCGCATCGTAGCCACGGTCGTTTGGGTCTTCGACATTGTGGTAGAACCAGTAGTGAGGATCATCGCGGCGATAAGTGCTGCGCCAGAACTGCGCGCAGTGCGAACCATGTCCCAAAAACGTCGCGTGCAGAGGCACTACGTAAACGCCGCTGTGTTTATCCTGGCAGCGGTGCAGGATGGCGTTATATCGAGCATGAATTTCGAGACCATCCGGCCAATCGGAGAGTCCCAGACTGCTGCCATCGCCCACGCCATCGGTCGGGTCATAAATGTCCGCCACATAGATTTCGCACCCGCCTGGGAAGGCTGCCTGAATTGCCACGATCATTTCGCTCAAGCGTTGATCAAATTCAGCGATCCACGGTTCAGCTTGTTCTAGCGTCGCGCCGTACATAGCACACTGGCGGGGTGGAGCCTTTCCGTAGCTGTGAATCAGATCATTGCCACCGGTGGTCATAACCACGATGCCAAACACATTGGGCTCGGCGGTCTTGAGTCTATCGTGGATGACTTCCAGATGCGTATCCGAAGTGGAACCTGAGATCGCGAGATTCTCAGCCGTGATGTTTGGCAAGACATGTGACAGACTGATGCCTTGCATCTCTGCATATTCATCATCCGGATTGCGCAACATGCGATTGAAGTACGAATGAGCCACCGAGCGTGCGCCCAGGCCCGCTGTCACACTGTCGCCCAAGCCAACCAGCCGAACTGGTTGGTCGCTCCAGATCGTGGCAAACGGAGCCTGGTCAAGTTTTGGCCCTGCCGGCCCATGGCCGATCGGTCGCGCTAAGAAGTATCGCTGGTAAAAGAGAACTGCCAGCACCAGACATAGACCAAGTGCCAGCCACCATGTCAAGCGTCGCTTCAACGTCATAGCTCTTTCCCCTTCGTAGCGGAACGCGTCAAGCGTTTCGTTGATTCATCGGTAGCGGAACGCGTCAAGCGTTTCGTTGATTCGTCAGTAAAGCCACAACGCTTGTCGCGTCTTGGGACACGCAGGCGGAGCCTGCAAGGCAGTGGGTTACCAGGCAGAGCCTGGTAACCAGGCGAGGCGTTTAACCACATTTACTGCCCCAGCGCGAATCGACCGCCGGAACCAACGACTACGATGGATTGATCGGGCAGCACAGCCAATGCATGGAATCCGGTCGAGCCTAACTGTTTCCAGACTAATCCATCTTCAGAATAATCGGTCCCGGTTGGACCGGCGGCGTAGAATCCACGCTGGGTTGAAGAATTGCCGAGACTGTACACCACGGCTGATCGATACTCGGCAATTGGAACGCTGGCTGGTGACAAGCCGTGTCCTATCGCGCCCACAGCAGTTGTCGTTGCTGACTGGGCATCGGGTTGATAATCGCCACCAACGGCAACCAGGCGCTGCATCGCAGGCTCGTAAGCCAATGAGAACACACCTGCAGACTTATGACTGACCAGTGCGCAAGTATCAACGTGCCAGGTCACTCCAAAGTCGTGGGAGCGCAAAATACGCGAACTAGCTTGTTCGGCCCCACCGGTTCCAATCAGGATGGTAGCTGGCGCAAGAACGATCATGGCCGAGTTGCTGGCCGCAAAGGCGGCTTCACCTGTTCGCACTTCGGGCAAATTCTGGCTATCGACCGCTTGCCAAGACGCCCCCGCATCTTGCGTCGTAAAGACGCAAAAGCGACCTTCGATGGGATCGCCAAACAACACGCCGCGCTTATCATCCACAAACTTCATCCCATCGAAAAACGCCGCTGGGCGCTCGTCGCGATGTACTGCCTGCCAGTGCTCGCCACCGTCGCTGGTGACCAGCACCAGCGCCGGAGTTCCCGCACTAGCGATGATGGCTTTCTCTTCATCCCAGGCGTGCAGCGACCTAAAGTCCAACTTGGAATGCTCGGCCGGGCCTACCGCTTGCCAGCTCCGACCTAAGTCAAGCGATCGTAACACGGTTCCAGCTGTCCCACTGGCCCAGATAACCGCCGACTTTTGATCCGCTTGCATTGCAGTCGCCACGCCGCGCAAACTAGCGGACGAACCCGTTGGGTACTCGTGCCAGGTGACTTGAGCTGGCGCTGCTGATGCCAGCAGTAACGTACAGAGTACGGCTAAGGTACGCATGGGTCTCAGTCTTTAATGTTCGATGTTCGATGTTTGCGCGCGGCTTCAATCATCAGAGGGCTTTTCGCACGGCGTCCACCAGTTCCCCCAACTGAGAATCGCTGATGCAAAGCGGCGGCATGATGACGATCACATTGCCTAGTGGTCGCAACCAAACACCGTCTTGTAGCGCCTTCTGACAGACAGCATGCCCGCGTCGCTCGGACCAGGGATAAGGTTCTTTTGTACGAGCATCGCGCACCAGTTCGATAGCCGCGATCAGGCCGCATTGACGAACTTCGGACAGCGGTGCCAACAACTGTGTCAATGTATCAGTTCGACGGGCAACTTGCTGGAGCGTATTTTCGATCTCGAACAAATCCAACGTGGCCAGCGCCGCGGCAGCTGCCAGAGGATTACCACCGTATGTGTGACCATGAAAGAACGAACGACTTTCGTCGTATCGACCGAGAAAGGCATTCCACACCCGATCGTTGGTCAGTGTGGCAGCCATCGGCAAGTAGCCACCGGTCAATCCCTTACCTAAGCACAAGAAATCAGGTACGACCTCTTCATGCTGGCAAGCCCACATCTTCCCCGTGCGTCCCATCCCGACGGCTACTTCGTCGGCGATCATCAGGATGCCGTATTCTTGAGATAGCTGGCGCAGAGCCTGCAGAAAGCCGGGTGGATGCATGACCATGCCGGCTGCACCTTGCACCAGTGGCTCGATAATCACAGCCGCGATTCGCTCACCGAAACGCGCAAGCAGTTGTCGATATTCGTTTATGTAGTAGTCGCAGGCATCAGCCAAATTCACACCTGCAGGTAAGCGATACGTATCGGGACATGGTCCGCGAACTACATCAAACAGTAGTGGATCAAACATCGCGTGAAAGCGGCTGACTCCGCCCACGCTGACACCACCGAGCGTATCGCCGTGATACGCATTGCCGACGGCTAAAAACAAATTGCGCTGGGGTTCTGGACTTGCGCATTGACGCCAGTATTGAAAGGCCAGCTTCAAAGCCACTTCGATCGCGCAGGCTCCATCGCTACTGTAGAAGACTCGCGAGAGGGCCTGATCTGGAGATGTTGATGGGCTGCCAAATCCCGGAGCTAGTTCGACCAGACGCCGCGACAGCTGAATGGTCGTTGGGTTGCTCATGCCCAGCGAAGTTACATGCGCGACCTTGCGCAGCTGAGCTTGAATGGCTGCGTCGATGTACGGATGGCGATGACCATGTACGTTACACCATAAACTGCTGACACCATCCAGGTAAGCGCGGCCCACCATGTCGTACAGGTAAACGCCTTCAGCCCGCTCGATTATGAAGGGCACATACTCCGACATCTGCGTGAACGCATGCCAGTAGTGCTCGCGGTCCCACTGTTCCAGCTGTTGACGAGCGGGAGCTGCCTGGGCGTTAATGGCGATTCCCGCAGTTGTAGAGTTATTCGAAGGCATTGAATGGTTGGCGGTCACCAAATTACTTCGACGGGTGCACCGGCGCGTACGCCCAACATGGCACTAGCGCTATCGCTCACCAATTCAATACGCAACGATCCAGCCGACTCAGGAAGAATGGCGATCAGAGTCATCTCCGGCTGACCGTGTTCCAAACCGAAGATGCCAAAGGTTTCATGTTCATCCACGGTGACTCGTACACTGGCATCGCGTGGAGCGTCGACTAGTTGGTCGGCTTGGATGTCGGTTATTAGGCTGCCGCAACTGTCAATTTGCGTGACTTTGCCCTTGATCGAACCTGGCACAATGGCGATCCCTCAGCTGCACTGACCACTAGCCACATCCCTGTACCCAATGCTCGCCGAATCCATCTTTCGATCGCTCTTAAGGCTGAGCGACACAGACGAGCTGACCGTCAATTGGCCAGATTGTCCAGTCTGGAGCGGACCGCGACAAGACGGGCAACAGCGCGAATTTCAAGAAAAGCTAATCTCGTAGCCGATCTCGCCAGAGATTGGATGAACCACCGCTAGTCCCGTAGCCGATCTCGCCAGAGATTGGATGAACCACCGAAACGCTTCCAAAGTCTGGCGACTTCGGCTACGAGAACGCGTCCACCGTCTGGCAACGGTGGCTACGAAATGAGCTTAGAGGGCAAACCTAGGCAGCGTACGGACGCGTAAGAGTGGCCAACAGGCGATCATATAAACGACCGGCATCACCGGAGCTCGGAAGCGCATGTTGCTGAAATAAATGCAATGAATAGCTGTAAGCGTCAACACCAACATCAGTGGAACCAACCACTGCCGGCTGGAGATTACGTCCAGCAAGCGCCACAGGCCCAGCGCAGCCATAAGGAACCACGCGGTGTACCAGACTCCGATCATCCACTGCATCATCGGTTTCTTGTAGACCAATAGGACTTCTTTGTAACTTTTACTAACAGTACTCGCCTCGTCAGTCAGCTTGTCCTGTGGAAAATGCGGATACAACGCCCAGAACCAATTGAGGCGATACAAACAAGATTGTGCAAAGACCGCCGGTCGATCCTTGATCGTGTTGATTGCCGCAGTGGCTGCTCGCTGGTCATCGGCTAGTTCATCGATGGGAGTTTCAAGCTGGATGGGAGCTACGTGCTGGATTTCCTGTTCCATTTCGCTCACAGCCAACTCTTGCTGCTTTTTGCTCCAGAATTCCGGTGTTGTAGCATCTGGTTGGCCACGTTGATCACGCAAGGACCACAAGTAATGAAAGACGTCTTCTGGCCAATCTCGGCCGGGGCCTTTCTTTACAAAATGATCGTACACGACCGGATTGTTGGCTAGCAGCAGCGTGTAACCGCCGTGAGTAGTGGTGAGGATAGGCTGTCCCAATTCGCGTTTGTTCCGCATCATCCAACCGACATTCAAAGCCAGCAGGACCAGCAGCGCGGCGGAGATAATCGATACGCGATTTCCAGCTTCACTGGTACGCAGCCCCAAACTGCCCACCACGATAAATGCCCATGGCAACATGGTCGGCCGAGTCAAGCACGCCAGGCCCAACGCCAAGCCCAAGAACAGCGAAGTCCTTAGCCACAACCGCATACCAAACAGAGTTTGTCCCAGTTCCGCAAGAGTTGGCCTGATCAATACCAAGTAGAGCGCCCAAGCCCACACAGAGAGAAAGGTGACCAGGCCTTCGGTCATCAACTCTGTGCTCTGCTTGAGCAGAATTGGATCAAGCGCCACGGCCAACGCAGGTACCCAGGGATGGACCAGGTACATGCGATATCCAAGATAATAAACGGTCAGCACCGTCAGCAGTCCCAGAGTGACATGGATGGCCGCCACAATCATCTTGTCGATCTTGCCGTCCACACATGCGCCGCACAGCAGAGCAGGATACAACGGCGGCCGATACGCAGTCGGCCGCATCGGAATGCTCTTAGCAGCTTTTAAGCCTTCTTTCGCAGTGGGCCCTGTTGACTTGGATTCAACTGCCGATTTCTGATCGGATGACTTTGACTGCTCGACATTTTCTGAAATATTAATATCGTTCGGCTGCTCAGTATCGTTCGGCTGCTCAGTATCGTTCGGCTGCTCAGTATCCTTTGGCTGCTCGTCTTGCTTTGGAAAGCCAAAGGTGCCAGTGGTTGCCAGATGCACGGCCAGTGCGCCATAGCTATCGGTGTCTTTGGCAAACTCTGGCCACGATAGGGCGATGGCCGCAATGCGGACGCTGAGCGTAAGGATTACCAGTGCGGCTAATCCCCAGGCCGATCTTGTACTGTCCATTTGTATCATTCTCTAGGAACGCACCAATCAGCATCAAAAGGGGCGAGCTCTGATTGGTTGTTTCTAACGCTGGCCAACTGGCTAATTAGCTGGCTAACCTTCGGCCCCGAAGTAACAGCTTCTAGCCTTAGATTAAAGTCACGAGATTGACCGCTGTCCAGCGTTATTACTCGGCCTTGTTTTTCCTCGAAGGAACGCGGATTTGGGAAGCCTGTACCAGGCTCCAGGCCGGTGACGTATCCGTCGCGCGCACCGACCGTATTCTTCCATTGAGTAAAGAAAGGCAACGTACTGGCTTGATAGTGGACGGCAAATCCACTTTTGCTATCGGGCGATGTCAACAGTGACGTAGCCCAACCATCGTTGCCTGGAGCAGCCGCAGAAAAATAAACTTGCTCCGAATAACCTGGGGTTGGCCCAAAATAATCCGACCATTTTTCCAAATCTTGGGCTGCGTGTGCGTTGCGAGCCACGATTCGCGCTGCGCCCAGGTGCATCCGACTGCCCGCGCCCAACAGCGGTTGACCGACGTTGATGTGATACAACAACTGCATGGTCGCCGGGCTGTCGCTGGCGTTGCGCACCGAATCACTGATGGTAATGGTAGGCGTATCGATCGCAAAAGTATATTTGGCGGTCAGCCGCAGATCGTATTGCAAGAAACGCGTCTCACATACTTGCCCACTGACGTGCAGCAGCGAGTGATCGGCATCGAGTTCAATCGTGACGTCTTGCGCAGGCAGGTTGCCAATGCGTCCGTGAAGCGGATAAGCAAGTCGACCGCTGTCTGCGTCAAAATCAGGTGCGCCGAAACTCCGCAGGCCACACCGCACCAGCAACTCATCAAAGCCGTCGAGCCAGCCGAGTCCGCCTGCTTCTTCCACTGCCACCCACTGGGGATGAATGGGACCATCCACCGGCGACCGCCAACCCAAGTCCAGGCCATCAATATGAGCTCTCCACAGGCTCATACCACGCGTCGGCACGATCGCTGCCCTTACCGAGCCTGTATCCACCATTAAGATCTCAACCCCGCCACGCCGCCCGCCCTCCAGCAACAGGCGATCGATGCGAAATTCGCCCCCGGCGCATCGCGCCGTCAGGCTAGTGGCAAGAAACGATTGGGCAAGATTAGGGACTGCGGCGACTGTTCGAGCTGGTGGGAGTTTAATTGGCATAATTTTCACATTTTGAAGTTGGGCCGGGGAAAGTGAATGCCCTTACTTGTAACCGGTAGCCGCTCGGAATAAAACAGGCATGCTGCGTAAAGCCAGTAGCGGAACGCGTCAAGCGTTTCGGACCCCCGTCTTCGTAGCGGAACGCGTCAAGCGTTTCGGCCCCCAGCCGGCGTAGCGGAACGCGTCAAGCGTTTCGAGCCCCCCAAACCGAACCTTTCAAACACTCCAACGTCAGCGTCATCATGCAACCTGCTGAGACGCTGGCCAACACTCACCCCCTTTTCGATCTTAGAACCACAGAAATGTCACAAATTAAACTCGACGAAGGCCACATCAAGGGCGACAGTATTGCCAAGCTTCTCAACAGTGCGCTCGATGCCGGCCAAGGTCTTCTGCGACTAACTCCGACTTGGGTCCCGCGCAGTTTCTTGCACCCCGGCCGCCGCATCAAGCTAAACCCAACCGACCTTTATGCCTTCGGAGCGGATCGCGGTGGTATCGATGAACGCTGGTTCTCTTCCACGACCGAAGCCGCCAATGAAGGTCGAGTGTGGCACGAAGGATTGAGCTTCTGTTTGTTCGAAGGCAAAAAGTTTTTGCTCCGCGATGCAGTCAGCGAAGCGGGCAAGCGTTTGGTCGGCGACAAGATTTTTGGCAAGTACAATCGCTGGCCAGTCTACTCCAAGTTCTTCGACAACATGGGCCCAATTCCGCACCACATGCACCAGTCTCAAAAGGATGCGGCGTTGGTGGGACAAGAGGGTAAGCCGGAAAGCTATTACTTCCCACCTCAATACAACAACGTCGATAACAACTTCTGTTATACGTTTATGGGGTTGGAACCTGGCACGACCAAAGATGACTTGCGTCGCTGCTTGGAAAACTGGAACAAAGGTGACAATGGCATTCTGGACCTTTCGCGCGCCTATCGCTTGAAGCGCGGTACCGGTTGGCTGATTCCGCCAGGCGTCTTGCACGCACCTGGTTCGCTGTGCACCTACGAACCACAGTGGGGCAGCGATGTGTTCGGTATGTTCCAATCGATCGTCGAAGGTCGCTATGTGCCTTGGTCGTTACTAGTGAAAGACATGCCGAAAGAAAAACACCACGACCTCGACTTCATCATCGGCCAGCTCGACTGGGACAAAAACGTCGATACGCATTTCAAGGATAGCAACTACTTGGAACCCATCGTCGACACCAAATCCAGTGGCGATGGCTATACCGACAAGTGGATAGTGTACGGCAGCATCGATGGTCAACAGTTGTTCAGTGCCAAAGAGTTGACGATCGAGCCTGGTGCCAAGTGCACACTGAAAGATCCCGGTGCAAGCGGTTGGATTACGGTTCAAGGCAAAGGTCGCATGGGCAAACTGGCCTTGCAAACACCAGCCATGATCAACTTCGGCGAGAATACCGAAGACGAAGTCTTTATCTCGTACGAAGCGGCTACCGCCGGTGTGGTCATCGAAAACACTGGTGCCGAACCACTAGTCGGCCTGCGCTACTTCGGTCCAGATGTACACGCCGACTTGCCCAAGAACGGTGCCTGGAAGCAGAACTAAACCGTAGGCGTTAGCCTCGGTTGCATTTTAGCCGTTGGCGTTAGCCTCGGTTGAACGACGTTAGACGAGGAACCCGACCTAACGCAACCCTTCCAACTCGATAGGGAGATCCCGGATGACCATCCGGGATTTCTATTGGTTACCCCGCTAAATTCTCACCAACAATCACACCACCACCTCATCCTCTCAGGAGTATTGACATGGGTCAGCATCTGAAACCCAAACTGCACAACGCCATGTGGCCCGGCCTTGTTGGCAAAGGCGATGGCGAAGGCCAAGAGCCACCGATCAGCCTGGAACGGATGCTCGACTTGACAGCTTCAGCCAACGTCAACGGCCAGCGCTTCGAGGGCATTGATTACTTTCTATTCCATCCGCACACCGATCCATACGCCAGCGATGCCGAACTGCGTCGCATCGCCGACTTGATTCAGTCCAAGGGTTTCGTAGTTGGTTCGCTGGTCGCGCCTGTCTGGCCGGGGACCGTTGGCGATTCTTCCATGGGTGATGCCGAAGCGCGTCAAAAGTTTTTGGAAGCCGTGAAGGTCGCTTGCCGCATTGCCAAAGTCTTCAACGAACATGGCGTGCGCAAGTATGGTGTCATCCGCATTGACTCCGCCGAATTCGGTGTCGAGAAGTGGCGGGCCGAAGCTAAGGCCAACACCACCAAGATCGCCGAGACCTTCCGCGAAGCGGCCAAGATCGCCGCCGATAGCGGCGAACGTTTAGCAGCTGAGGGCGAAATCTGCTGGGCAGGCATGCACAGCTGGAAAGACATGCTGAACTTGTTGGAAGAAGTCGGCATGCCGCAGTCGTTGGGCTTCCAAGCCGACCTGGCACACACTTACTTGTACTTGCTAGGCTACAACGCGCCTGAGTGCGCTTTGATCAAGGAAGGTTACAAGGACGAAGAGTTCTACGCAGCGTATGAACAAATGACTGACAAGCTGCGTCCTTGGACCATCGACTTCCACGTCGCCCAGAACGACGGCCAGGTGCACGGCGCAGGCGCTCACGACAAGACGGGCAAGCACTGCCCGGCTGACGATCCCAATGGCAAGCTCGATATCGTCCGCTGCTCGGGCTATTGGCTGAAGGACGCAGCCGCGCGTGGCATCGAGCACATATGTTGGGACGGCTGCATGTTCCCCAATGCTACGCTCGAAAAAACCGAAACCTGGAACACGATCCTTAAGACCATGATCGCCGTCCGCGAAGCCCACGGCTGGTAACCCAAATGTGGCATAGGCTTCCAGCCTGTGGAAAACCAAATGTGGCATAGGCTTCCAGCCTGTGGTAACCCAAATGTGGCATAGGCTTCCAGCCTGTGTGACACTAAAAAAGCCACAGGCTAGAAGCCTATGCCACACCAAAAACACAGACTAGAAGCCTATGCCACACAGGCACCAACTTCCCCAAAATTAAACTCACTCAGAAAGCACTCACCATGAAAGAATTGCGTATTGGAATGATCGGCTATGGCTTCATGGGCAAGGCGCACTCGAACGCCTACTCGCAAGCCAATCACTTCTTCAAGAGCGAGTACAAGCCGGTACTAAAAGTTCTGTGCGCTCGCAATGCGGAGAAGGCCAAGTCCTTTGCTGACACATGGGGCTATGAATCGATTGAAACCGATTGGCGAAAAGTGATCGCCCGCGATGACGTCGATGCGATTGACATTTGTACGCCCAACAACATTCACAAAGAGATCGCCATCGCCGCCGCCAAGGCTGGCAAGATGATCTTGTGCGAGAAACCACTCGCCATGAATGTGGCCGAGGGCGAAGAGATGTGCCAGGCAGTGGAGTCAGCTGGCGTGGCCAACATGGTCTGGTACAACTATCGCCGCGTGCCAGCCGTGACACTAGCCAAGCAGATCCTAGAGTCTGGCAAGCTAGGTCGCATCTTCCATTATCGTGCCAACTTTCTGCAAGACTGGACGATCAATGCCGAAGTGCCTCAAGGTGGCGCGGGCACTTGGCGTTTGGATGCCGAAGCCGCTGGCAGCGGAGTGACCGGTGACTTGTTAGCACACTGTATCGATACCGCGATTTGGCTCAACGGCGGCATCCGCGACGTGACGGCCGTTACCGAGACGTTCGTCAAGGAACGCGTGCATGCCGAGACCGGCAAGAAACAACCAGTCGGTATCGATGATGCTTGTTCGTTCTTGTGCCACTTTAACAATGGTTCGCTGGGCCTCTTTGAATCGACGCGTTACGCCCGCGGACACAAGGCACTTTATACGCTCGAGATCAATGGCGAACATGGCAGCATGTCCTGGGATCTGCATGACCTGCACCGTTTGCGATACTTCGATCATGGTGACGAGTCCATCGTCCGGGGTTGGCGCAGTGTTCACGTCTCCGATGGCGATCAACCTTACATGGGTAATTGGTGGGTCCCAGGTTTGCAAATCGGTTACGAGCATACGTTTATTCACCAAGTCGCTGACTTCCTCAAGAGTCTCGAAACTGGCGAACCAGCGCATCCCACGTTCCGTGATGCCCTGGAAACTCAGCGCGTTTGCGATGCGGTACTGGATAGTGCCAAGAGTGGCCGTTGGGTTAACATCTAGTTCAGCCCATGCCACCCAAGTCCAAATCAAATTCAGCTCGTCGCGCGTGGCAGCTACCTCGCGGGGTGAGCTCTGGGACCTGGGACTATGTGGCTGAACCGACGATTGCAACCGAATACGACGCCTATCATGGCCAGCATCCTCTGATGCAACTTGATGTTCAGCTGGTCGATGACCAGCTGGACAGGATCCTGGTCGGCCGTGAACCGCAGTCGTGCATTCTGGCCGACTTTGGCTGTGGTACAGCCCGCATAGCTCGACATGTGCAGACGCGCGGCCTGCGCACGCTGAATGTTGACTTGAGTCTGCACATGCTACAGGCAGCCACCGCGGGACTGGCGCCCAACCCGAATACATCTCTTAACGCGAGCCAGGTGCATAGCAACCTGGTCGAACTCGATTGGCTCCGCGATCAGACCATCGATCTATCAGTCTGTCTCTTTAGTAGCCTGGGCATGATTCGTGGTCGCGACCATCGCCTGAGTTTCTTGAAGCATGTTCGGCGGACTCTGAAACCTGGTGGCACTTTTCTACTACATGTCCACAATCGCGGCCACAGCTGGTTCGATCCGCAGGGCCCAGGTTGGTTGCTCTCTACCTGGGCCAAAAGCTGGCTCAATAAGGACTGGGAACTGGGCGATCGCGTCTATGTGTATCGAGGCTTGCCGCAAATGTTCCTGCACATTTACAGTCGACGCGAACTCGAGCAAGACCTGCGAACAGCTGGCTTCGATCACTTTCAGATCTTGCCCGTCAACATCACCGGCAGCACTCTGATCGCAACAAGGTCCTTCACCGAATACTTCCGCGCGGGCGGTTATTTTGCGATTGCGGAGAGAGGTTGACTGTCACCTCCCCCGCGCAGCGGGGGAGGTCGCAGACGAGGCGTTCAGCCTTCGTCTGCGGGAGGGGGCACCGCACCAGGCAAGACTCCTGCGGTACTAACCAACTCCACTGCCAAGACCCCTCCCGAATCTCGCAAAGCCTCGATTCGACCTCCCCAAGGCGAAGCCTTGGAGAGGTGACTGTCACCTCTCCCGCGCAGCGGGGGAGGTCGCGGACGAGGCGTTCAGCCTTCGTCTGCGGGAGGGGGCACCGCTCCAGGCAAGCCTCCTGTGGTACTAACAACCTTCACTGCCAAGACCCCTCCCGAATCTCGCAAAGCCTCGATTCGACCTCCCCAAGGCGAAGCCTTGGAGAGGTGACTGTCACCTCTCCCGCGCAGCGGGGGAGGTCGCGGACGAGGCGTTCAGCCTTCGTCTGCGGGAGGGGGCACCGCACCAGGCAAGACTCCTGCGCTAACTGTTTCTTATTCGCCTTCGTCTGAGTTGCCTTGGTGAGCCAGGAGTGCCAAGCCGCTGGCTAGTAACGGACCGATAAATAGCACGAGCACTGGTCCTTGACGCAAAAACGACGCCGTGTCCAAACTCACTGCGCCGAACATCCACGCAAAGAGCGCGGCGGACACAATCAAGACAGCACCTGCTAATTTGGGAACGCGCAGTGCCAAGTAACTCAAGACGAAAAACGGCACCGCCAACAACACATGCAGCGCCAGCGATGCCCATCCGGTCCACTCATTACCGGTATTGGACAACACAGTGAACACCAACCAGACACAGCCAAAACAAACGAGCACGCGCGAGGCAGCTCGCCGCGCCCCCCAAAAAGATACAAGCCAACTGAAGAGCCATGTAAACCAAGCCAAGGCCACTATAAACATGGCAAGATTTTGCGCGCCGCCAATGTCTTGCAGCATATCTCGCTCAGCCGCTGTCGCCCGCAACCAGGCTATCAAAAATAGTCCAACTCCCACCGCTACCAGGTACGCATGATAACCCGCTCGGTGAATCGCTTGCAGTTGAAACTCGTCACGATCATTCAGCCAACCGAGCTCGCGCAGCAAACCCGGTCCGACACTACCCACCATCGTTAGCAGCAGCCACCACCAACTGTGAGTCGTTAAGAACAGTCCCGCAATAACCAGGATGCCGGCGACCATGGATATCGATGGTCGCGTCGTAGCCCAGAACTTAGCAGCTTGATTCATCGGCACCCTCACGTTGTATTTGGAACAGCTCTTCCACCGGCCTGCGCAACTGCTGCGCGATCAGAATCGCCAAAGCCACCGAAGGCGTGTAATTGCCCTTCTCAATCGCCAGAATCGTTTGCCGGGTCACACCCACCCGCTCGGCCAACTCCTCCTGCGTCATCTCCGCCGCCCGGCGAACCTGTCGAACCGTGTTGGTCAGCTTGGTTTCCATGGACAAATTGTAAAGCCAAGCAAACTAAATGTCAAGTTGCCTTTACATTTTCTCCCGTAGCCGAAGTCGCCAGACTTTGGATGCGCAACGTCGAGATCATCCAATCTCTGGCGAGATCGGCTACCGAAATCCCGTAGCCGAAGTCGCCAGACTTTGGATGCGCAACGTTGGATCCATCCAATCTCTGGCGAGATCGGCTACCGAAATCCCGTAGCCGAAGTCGCCAGACTTTGGATGCGCAACGTTGGATCCATCCAATCTCTGGCGAGATCGGCTACGAGAGACGTCCAATCTCTGGCGAGATCGGCTACGGGAGACCTTTGGCCAGATCGGCTGCGATCGCGTGCATGTTCCAGAGCACGACATACTTAACGTGCCTGCCAACCACTGCCAGGTAGCGTCCGTCCTTGGAGAACTTCATTTGCAAGATGGGGCCACAGCGACTGTCGAGTGTCAGCCAGGCATCGACATTGCCAGCTGATTTGTACTTGTACAAGCGAATCATGCCGTCGTCTCCGCCCGTGGCCAACACAGACTCCGAAGGCAGCGCAGTGACGGCGCCTATCGAACCGAATTGATCCGGCAATTCAGTAATCAATACATCGGCGGGCCAACTGCGCACTTCGACTCGACCTGATTGCGCTCCGATCATCAACCACCTTGCGTCTTCTCTGCTACTCGGATGGTTTGGCGGCTCCAGGGCCTGCAGAAACGCCAGTCCATTAAGACTCCCACCAGGTCCTTGTCGTGCTCCGCTGGCCTCTAAACGTTCAGCGCTATGCGTTAGTTGGATCAGCATTCCGTTTTCACCACCGCAGAGAACATTCTCTTGATCAACCGCCAAGCTACTTAGATTGGCCAGGCCCGATGCATATTGGCTCCATTGGTTGGTCCAACAACCCGTACGTTGCAGCGTGCGCGCATCCCAGGCCACCACACGTTTTACATCATCAGCTAACGCATATAGTCTTTGACCATCTGGAGACCAGATGGGGTTGAGGGCGCGATTGTTCATGCCTAACTGTGGCTCGCTGGCCTGCACATCCTGTTCACTTATCGTAAAAGTCCTACGGTTCGATTGACTGGTGGGCTGCACCACTGACAAATCAAGTGCCTCTTCGTAGTTTGGACGAGGAAGAAACTTGACGCGTTCCAGTTGGTCCATTGCCCCGACGGCGAGCCCACATGAGCCAGCGAACCATGCCAAGCGATCACCGAGCGGGTGCCAGGCAACTGAGAACGGAGGCTGCAACGTTTGATGTTGCGGATGTCGAGCCCGAATGACATGCTGCTCCTGCATGGTATCGACCCTCCACAGACTCAAGTCCGTGTGTTGATTGAGCTGCTTTTGTCCATCGAGCGTCGACACGATTGCCAGCTGGCGATTATCTGGCGCAAAATCCACAGCCCGAACCCAGCCGGCTTGCGGAATCGTTTGGCGAATCGACGAATTCTGCAGTCGAAAAAAGTGAATCAAATTTTGGTTATCAAAGTCACCATACGCCAGCGAAGTGCCATCGCGGCTGATGCTCAACTGAAAATTTTCTTGAGCGGAACCTAGCGAAGGAAATAGTGCTTTGCCTGTGGCTGTGTCCCAGAATCGCAAGCGCCGATCGGTATCACGGCCGATGATCGTGTTACCATCGGCCGAGAACCTCAGCTCATGCATGCGGATGTCTTCATTCTCTTCGGCCGGTTGCCATGAATTGTAGAGCTGGCCATCTTCCAAGAATCGCAAGGTGATTCGCCAGTCTTCCATGCCCAATACCAGCCGCTTATCGGGGCTGACCGCATAGATCGATGGCTTGATATCCCTCGGCCAGGTATGCACTTCTGTGTAATCATTGGCAGATAGCACCGAGCACCGCCCTTGGTCTGCACGGTGCGCGACGATCAATTGCATATCAGCGGACAGTGCAAACGATTGGAATCGATCATTGTTACGCGTGAGCTCTTTCCATTGATCGGTGGCGTCCCATTGGCCAGAGTCTTCAGCAAACGAAAACAGTTTGCGGCCATCGCTAGAGAAGGCCAACTCGTCGATCTCCTCGCGATGACCATCCCACGTAATCGCCTTGGCTTGAGCGTCTGATGTATCCCACACGGCGATTCTGCCGAAGCGTGTACCGACGGCCAGCCAGCGACCATCGGGACTCCATGCCAGAGCCCGCGCTCCGTCCTGAAACTTTTCTTGGCCAGCTAACAAGCGACTCAGCGATGTGCCAAGATTTGAAAGTTGATAGGTCGCCAGCCGCTGATAGTCGCCGCTGGTCGAATAGACGATAACCGCAAAGCCTGCCGAGTCTTTGAATTGACCAACGGCCAGTCGCCGTCCGTCCGGCGAATGTTTCATGACGCCGGCACGAATGGGGACCTTTAGCGAATGAATGCGATGCAAGTCCGTACGGCTAGCCAGATCGATTTGCAATGATCGCAATTCGTCACTCACTTGAGTCGCTGGCATCAACTCGATCGCTTTGGCCAACGAGTTCTTGGCCGCGACGGTCGAGCCCGCATGTGGACTCGCAGCGGCCTCTTTCGCTCGGCTCAGGTGATTGTAGTACTCGCTCAACCGGGCCAGTTCCTCGGCGGCGGTCGCTCGATCCTGGGCCGCAGAGTATTGGCTTCGATACCACAGGCCCAGCGGTAGTACACATAGCAGTAGGGCGACAGCGACCATCAGGCAAGTCGCTGCAATATTGCGCTGGCACCACCGAGCAGCGCGCGTAATTGAACCCAGTGGTCGCGCCTTGACTGGTTCATGGGCTAAGAATCTCGATAGGTCGTCAGCCAATTCCGCAGCGGTCGCATATCGCCGCGCGGGATGTTTCTCTAAACACTTCAAGCAGACAGTATCCAGATCCCGCGGTAATGTTAGGTCGAGCGTGCGCGGAGATATCGGGGCTTGCGTTGTCACTTGCAGCAAGGTGTCTACCAGGCTGGCTGCTTGAAAGGGCGGTCTGCCGGTCAACAAACAATACAAGGTGGCACCTAGTGAATAAACATCCGACCGCGGTCCAACTTCGTCTGACTTGCTAGTCGCTTGCTCAGGGGGCATGAAACCGGGCGTACCGAGAATTTGTCCGGAGGTGGTTAGATGGCTATCGTGCGTAACCACCTTGGCCAGGCCGAAGTCGGTGATACGCGCTTGCCCATGGGCATCGATCATGATGTTGGCGGGCTTGATATCGCGATGCACGATGCCTTGCGTATGTGCATAGTGCACGGCGCTGGCTGCGGCCTGCATGATCTGCGCCGCTTGCTTGGGCGGCAACGGTCCATCGCTCAACAGCTCGCGCAGGCTGCGTCCCTCAACAAATCCCATGGTGAAGTACAGCCGACCATCGTGCTGCCCCACTTCGTGAATAGGCACGATGCAAGGATGATCCAGTCGACCTGCAGCTTCTGCCTCGACTCGAAAACGTTGTATTTCATCCGGACTGGATTTGTGAGTGGCCAGCGAGGTCTTGAGAGCCACGATTCGATTGAGACTCAATTGCCGCGCTTTGTATACGATCCCCATGCCACCGCGAGCTATCTCATGCAGTACTTGATAGCCGTCGATCTTCGGCACCGCGTCGGCTTGATCGCTAGTGGGCGATGAGTCAGTTTGCCGTGGCTGTGAATTTTCCAGCACGGGCAAAGGTTGTTGCAGATTCAGCTGGCGCGCAACCGTTGCTAAGGACGGGTCCGCATCGCTCGGCTCAGTCGCGCTACGCTTGGTCTCCTCCGATGTCCGAGGAGTCTCCTCTTGCCATTGGCCCGGCAAGATGCGCTTCTCACTCATATCGAACTTCAGCTTTCATCGAGTGCTCATTTGCCGTAGTCTTGCCACATCCACACCAAGGTGTCGGCCAGGGTCAGTTGGAACACTCTACCATCACAATGCTTGGATTTGCGACTGAATACGTAGCGGTAATCATAGCCTTTGGCTTTTAACGCGGCGGCCGTTCGCACGTTGGCCATGACCCAATTATGATACGTCTCTTCTGGATCGTTGGCCCGATTATCGAATTCGGCCACATGCGTAAAGATGCGCAGTGGCTTCTTTTCACTGTTCTCGATCAACTTTAGACCCGAATGATATTCCCAAGCACCCAGCGGATACTTGGCCTCTTCGGGAGCATCATCATCTTGCTGATCGACAAAGGTCCCCGAGTAGGTGATCAAGCGCCGGAACAAGTCTGGGCGGAACCAACCCATCGAAAGAGCCGCAGCGCCACCGGAGCTGCAGCCCATCACGCCTCGCCCCCAGGGGTCATCCGTTAAAGCGATATTTGGATAAGCAGCCTTGATCTCAGCATTATTGAGCACCGCGGGCAAGACTTCATCATTGATGAATCTGGCCAATCGATCCGACATGGTGTCATATTCCAAACCGCGCTGGCTGCCTTTACCATCGTTACCGCCATTCTGAACCGCAACCACAATAAACGCCGGCAAGCGACGTTGCGGATCGGTGGATATCGTCAGGTTATCCAGAGCATTGCGCACCAACGGCAGTTGACCAGGGCCATCGTGAATGACCAGCAGCGGCGCTTTGTCCCCATCCTTATATGCGGCTGGCACATAGACGTAGATCTTACGCTCCGATCGCACATCCTTGCGTTTATCCAATGTGCTGTCGTCACCACGAAAGATCTGGCTGTCTGCCAACGGCATCGAAAACTCAAAACTCTTACCCTTGGCGTTCCCGCGATCGGTCAAGTCCGGATCGGTCTGGTAATCGGGACCAACTATGTAATCTCCATTGCCATTGGCCTGGCCTTGATCTTTCACCGACGCATCTTGGGCAAGCGTGATTGAACCAGCGAACGTCACTAGTGCCAGCAGGCTTAGGCAACCGATCATTCGTCGCTTATCTATACAAACGTGCATGCTTTTGTTTCTCCGAGGATTGGTCAAGTTGTCGGTGGGATGTTCTCAATCTAGATTCCATGCGCGCTGCAAACCAGACGCAGTACCCGGGAATTTCAGAATGTAAGCCACAATTTGTGAACTTTCTTTAGCAAACTGTGTCAACCATCAGAGACAATTGTCTCCTTTCGCTCCGCGAAAGGCAGCATCCTTTTGCGGAGCAAAAGGAGACAATCTCACAATCCACCAGCAGCCTATGAAAACTCAGCCCATCAAACTCTGCTCGACACAACAATCATGTTTGGATTTCTTACTCGCTTGGCAACAGAGAGCGCCAGTCCTTAACCTGTGTGCATCCAATGGTTTGGGCCGAACAACTGTGCTGCGTGAGTTTCAGCGGCAGACAGGCGGCCACTGGTTGGATGTGGCTGCGTTCATCAAGGAGGTTCAGCCCCTGCATCCGCTGTCGCTGCAAGACGCGCTGTACAACCTGGTGGCTCGTACAATACAAAAACACCGGCTGGTGATCATCGATGACTTCGAACTGTTCTTTGAGTATGCCACAGGTTGCAATAGTGGTCCACGTGGTTCATACCACGACACGATATTCAAAGGGCTGCTGTTACTGGTCAAACAGCGAGGTGCCCAGTTGGTCGTCGCCACGACGGGAGGTGGTTCATACACTTGGCATAATGTCGAGTGGGATACATCGATCCAGTACTACAATGAAGACGACTATCGACAGCTGTATGCCTTCTTTCTGAATCACGATGTATCAGAAATCGACTTTACGGCTGTTTACAGGTTTGCACCGTATTTGGACGCAACCCGCATCGGACGCATTTGCGATTACTTCAACGCTCAATCGAGCATTAATACTGAGACCTTGCTGGAGTTTATTCAGAACCAAGGTATGGGCAGCAACGTCGAAGTCAGCGAAGTTCAGCAGGTCGAACTGAAAGATTTGCTCGGCGTCGACGAAGTCATCACAGCGCTCGAAGACAACATCATCATGCCGCTCGAGAATGTGCAGCTGTCTCAGCAACTCGGTTTGACGCCGAAACGCGGTGTCATGCTGGCCGGACCTCCGGGCACTGGCAAGACCACGATCGGCCGCGCACTGGCCCGACGACTCCGTGGCAAATTCTTCCTGATCGATGGCACGATTATCTCGGGAACGGAGTCGTTCTATCAACAAGTCAATCACATCTTTGCCATGGCTATGGCCAATGCGCCATCGATTGTCTTTATCGATGATAGCGACGTAATCTTCGAAAGCGGTAAAGAACATGGTTTGTATCGCTATCTCTTGACAATGCTCGATGGCCTGGAAAGCAAGAGCGCCAGTAGCGTCTGCGTCATGATGACCGCGATGGACTTGGGTAATATCCCGCCCGCATTAGTGCGATCCGGACGCATTGAGCTGTGGCTCGAAATGAAGTTGCCCGATGCCAAGGATCGACGCGAGTTGCTGCAAAACCTGATGGGTAGCCAGGTAGCGATTTCGCAGGCCGATCGCTGGAGCGAAATCACCGCTGCGACCGATGGATTCTCAGGCGCCGATCTCAAACGTCTGGTCCAGGATGGCAAACTACTGATGGCTGCCGATATTTCGCGAGGTCGCGCGGTGGCTCAATTTGAAGACTATTTACTGCGCGCAGCCAGCAACATTCACAGTGCTCGCCAGCAATACGCTCGCTCCGCCCAACGCGCACTCGAAGCCAACTCGCAACGCCCGCGATGGTTTAACATCCATCCTGAACTATTTGACGGGAAAGCTGATCTCGAACGCACATAGAGGTAACTGTCACCTCCCCCGCGCGGCGGGGGAGGTCGCAGACGCGGCGTTCAGCCGTCGTCTGCGGGAGGGGGCTCGGCGCTACATTTGGCTCTTGCGTTAACTGATTTTCGTTCAGGACTCGCCCCTCCCGAATCTCGCAAAGCCTCGATTCGACCTCCCCATGCTGCGCATGGAGAGGTGACGCATGCCGCTACGGAGTTACGCGTTGCAGATTCAACTCGTAGAACCACAGGTCATCGTTGGGCACATCCAACTCGATCTTGGTAAACTCGCCTTTGGCGTTGGCTACGAAGTGAGCTGTGCCGCCAGCGAACCAGGCAAACTCTTGCCGCCAGCGAATGACGAAGGTGTCGTAATGCAGATGCTCCAGATCTGCGACCAGGGCAGGGTAGGGCAGGAGTTTGAAGACAAGTTTGTTGTCACTGGTCACTTCCACGGTCGCGTCACCATACAAGTGACAACGGAATGTGCCTGCGTACGCAGTCAATGGATGACTCGGGGCGGTGCCTTCGGCCACCTTGGTGATCGCGGTGGTGATGCGATTGTCAAATTCCTCGCGAGACTTCTTGAATTGCTCCAGGTTTTCTTGACTCCAATCCTTTTGCTCGCCGCCCAACATTAGATCGATGGCCCGGTAACCCAGCATGTTCGATAGGCCAGTCATGCTGTTAGTCAGTACGACCACGCCCAGTTTCTGTTCGGGAATCAGGATGACTTGCGAATACATGCCATCGTACCCGCCGCTGTGAGCGACCATCTTGACACCTTTATAATCCGATAACGACCACCCCAGGCCATAGGCGCGGAAGTGTGTTGAAGGAAAACGGCTGGATGGTTTCATGGGCGACTTGAGCACTGTATGAGCTTGCCACATCTCATGGCTGGCCGCCGCGCTGAACAGTCGCTTGTCGCCGGCCAACTCACCGGCTCGTAGTTGCAAGCGCAGCCAATTGGACATATCGTCGGCGCTCGAGATGATGCCGCCGGCCGCTGCCATGCTGTCCCAGTTCATCCACGGTATCGGCTTGGAGGAGTCCTTGAGTGTCTTGTGGGGCGTGGCGTAATTATCGACAGTTACCAAATCACGGACGCTGGTTACCGAGCGATGCATTTCGAGCGGTGCAAAGATTCGCGACTGGATAAATTGCGACCAACTCTGTCCACTAACAGCTTCAATCACTTCGCCTGCAGCCAGGAACATCAAGTTGGAGTAACCGAAATCGGTGCGAAAGGCCGCGGCGGGCTCCAAGTGAACCGCCCGCTGCAGAATTTCTTTAGGTGAGTAGCTGGTACCCCACCACAACAAATCACCGCTGAACGTGCCTAGACCACTGCGGTGACACAAGAGGTCGCGCACGCGAATATCGGCCGAGGCAATCGGATCTTTCAATCGAAACCACGGCAAGTGATCGGACACTCGATCATCCCACTTCAGCTTGCCTTCATCGACCAGTATCGCCAGCGCAGCGGCAGTGAAGGCTTTCGAGTTCGAAGCGATCGCGAACAACGTATCGGCATCGACTTTCTCTGGGCTGCCAAGGCGGCGTACGCCGTAGCCTTTGCTCAATAGCACCTTGTCGTCTTTGACGACCGCAACCGACACACCGGGCACCTGCCAATCGCTGATCGCCTTAGCGATTTCCTGATCGAGCCCATTGATGACCGTGTGGCTACTGTCGAGCGTTTCGCTAGTGGTGGCTAGCGCCTGACTGACGAGATCTTGAGCGATGAGGCGCTCAGCGGTAGATACAGAAAACGCGTAGACCAGCAGCCCCAAAGTCAGACCCAGGCGCGGTAACCAGCGGTAAGCAGTTGGATTGAAAATCACGGAAACCTCGGTGTGAATCGCAGATGCAGGTAAAGCAGACTTGAGTTCGATTTTAGATTTCAGAAATGAAATATCAAACACTAACCGACCGTTTTCACGGGGCGGCCGGACTTTTGTCCTACTTGACATGGGCCAAACATATTCTTACGTTCATTTGAATGTACTGGCGTTAGGGTGCCAAATCCAGGGAAAATACGATGTTGAAGCGCATGATTTGTAGCTGTCTGGCGGTTTGCTGGTGGCTTACGCTACCTTCAATACTGCATGCAGAGATTGGACTGATTTCCCCTGCGGAGGCTCAAAAGCTAATCGAGAGCTCGCCGGAATCGGCCAAGCCGATCGTGCTTGACACGCGCGGTGGATACAAGGACTACTTTCGCGCGCACCTGCCTCGCGCCCACCATATCAACTTCGATACGCTTCGCGGCACGGACCAAGGTGTGCCCGTGCAATATCTACCTGATGAACTGACCGCAGCCCTACTGAAGCGCGCCGGTGTCACGCATGGTCGCACACATTTGATCTATGCCACCGGTGACAAGCTGCCGAATGATGAAATCTTGAGCGCCAGTATGGTGGCTTATGTGCTCGAGAAGTTTGGCATCGATGATATTCGCATCGTCGACGGAGGACTGGCCGGCTGGCAAGCGGCCAAGCTGCCCGTCACGCAAGAATACTTCGGTAATCCGATCGGACAACTGTCCAGCGCCAAACGCAACGAGATCGGCATCGACTTGAGTGAGATTCTAAACAAGAAGTCGCAACCAGGAGTCGTGCTGGTCGACGCGCGACCCCGCAATGAATACCTCGGTCAAGATGACATCTGGATGCGCAAAGGACACATCCCAGGAGCCGTTAGTTTCCATTGGGCACGACTGATGGATGCTGATAACACTCATCAATTCTTAGCCTTGGATCGCAACCAGGCGGAATTAGAAGCATCTGGGATCACGCCTGACAAAGAGATCGTTGTTTACTGTGGCACATCGCGCGAAGGCAGTTTACTACGATTCTATTTGCGACATGTAGCTGGCTATCGGAAAGTGCGGTTGTACGAGGGTTCTTGGAAAGAGTACGCTTCGTTGAAGCAGCATCCGGCTGAGACCCAGGAAAACAAACTCGGCCAAGGTACATAATAGTGCTGGCCGGTTTGTTGCTGATTTCGGTTCTGTTCGTGGCGTTTACCAATGGAGCCAACGCCAACTTCAAAGGCGTGGCTTCGCTCTATGGCAGCGGAACAACTTCGCTGAGAACCGCGCTCCTGTGGGGCACGGCCTTGACCTTCGTCGGTTCGCTGGCGGCCTTGTACCTCTCCGATGGTATGCTGAAGAAGTTCAGCGGCCGCGGCATCGTGCCGGATGAACTGGTTCAATCACCCCAGTTTTGCTGCGCAGTGGCGCTTGGCGCAGCGATCACGAGTTTCTTAGCTACACGTTTAGGCTTTCCAGTCTCGACCACTCATGCGCTATTGGGAGCGCTGGTGGGCGCGGGCTGGATGGGCAGCGGCACACGCGTGAACTTTTCGGCGCTGGGCACGAGTGTTGTATATCCTCTTGTATTAAGCCCGCTAGTCGCCCTGACGCTTGGTGCACTGGCCACAACAATGCTCAAACGCTTGAGGCGACTGCCAACGGAGCGTTCCAGGCGGCTCGACGTTTGTCACTTCCTTAGCGCCGGCGCTGCCAGCTTTGCGCGGGGGTTGAATGATTCACCTAAGATGGTGGCCCTGGTGCTCGTGATGGAGAGCATCAATATTGCATACGGCTTTTTGATAGTGGCGATTATGATCGCCATCGGAGGCTTGATTGATGCGCGCAATGTTGCCGAGACGCTCGGCAAAAAGATCACCGCTATGAACGCCGGCGAAGGCTTCATTGCCAGCCTGGTCACCGCAGGTTTAGTAACCACCGCCAGCCTGCATAGCTTGCCGGTCAGCACCACTCATGTCAGCGTAGGTTCACTCTTGGGAATCGGCGTCGCTACTCGCCAGGCTCATTGGAAGAAAGCTCGCGAGATAGTACTGGCATGGCTATGCACAGTACCCTGCGCCGCGCTGTTGGCCGGCATTT
Organism: Rania fehmarnensis; assembly: GCF_056494185.1. Lineage (NCBI taxonomy): Bacteria > Pseudomonadati > Planctomycetota > Planctomycetia > Pirellulales > Pirellulaceae > Rania > Rania fehmarnensis. Next base: position 3,768,142 of record NZ_CM151398.1, on the reverse strand, counting down.
GCTACTGGGCAATAATCTAAGCTCTCGTTGAGCATACCTGGAGACGCTTGGCCTCTGTATTTTCTTTGTGCTCAAAGCGGCAGATCATCTGCCAGCGATACCCAGCATGCCGCCAACGAACTTTCGCGCATGGCTAATCAACTCCAACAACTCGTCGGCCGTTTCAAATACGATACCAGCGTCATCTCCTCTTGTGCATCCTAGCGAGTCACCTCTCCAAGGCTTCGCCTTGGAGAGGTCGAATCGAGGCTCTGCGAGATTCGGGAGGGGTCTGGGCAGTTAAGGTGGTTAGTACCGCAGAAGTCTTGCCTAGCGCTGTGCCCCCTCCCGCCGACGACGGCTGGCGCCGCGTCGGCGACCTCCCCCGCTGCGCGGTGGAGGTGACAGTCACCTCTCCAAGGCTTCGCCTTGGGGAGGTCGAATCGAGCCCAAGCGAGATTCGGGAGGGGTCCGAGCGAAGCCTAATACGACGGATCCCGAATACTAATCAGCCGAATGGCTCGCGCTTCCCCGCCTTCAACGCTCAGGTAGAGATAGCGTTTGCTATGTCCGTCTGTAAACTCGAATAACGCCGACTCTTCCAGTGCTACATCGTTGGAAATTTTCCAGGACTCGTCTTGAATCTTCGCTCGGACCTTCGTTCGGATCGATTCCAACATCTCCTGGGATGTCAGTTCGGAGGACTTTATGCGAAGTCGACCAAGCAAGTGATGCGGGCCAACGATGCCAACGTACCCGCTTGGCTCGAGTTCGATTGAAGGGTCCTCATCGATTAGCCACTGGCGAAACTCACCGTCGGAGATAGCAAAGTGCTTTAGAGGCGGATCTTGATCTGGCCAAACAGCGCGCACATAGGGAATGACCAGCGCGACCACCAACGTGCCCAACACCATTTGCCGCAACGTCCATCGCATGACAGACTCCCCCTTCGACAGGTCCATGGACACTGAATCCACCGGGGGTGCGAATAAGAGTACGCCACCACATCCGAGTTCAGCCAGCCGAATGGTAGACGAGATTGCCAGGCGATGCCACCACAGGTAACTATGCCTGACACGTCAGAAGTGAGGGCGGTGGGACTCGAACCCACGACCAACGGATTAAAAGTCCGTTGCTCTACCGACTGAGCTACGCCCTCGTCACCTGAGTTGTGCCTAAATATAACTTGGATCGGATTTCGGTGAACCCCTGTTCGCCGATTCCCTCCGGGTTCTGTACCGCAAGAAAGATTGGCCATTCACAACTAGTAATGAAATGCCCTGGAAAAACGCGAGCAGAGCTGGGCTGAAAACTGGGGCACAGACAAACTGGGGCCAGGCACCCTAGGCACCCCCTGTCGCTATTGCTCAACGGCGCTGGCGCTGATCAACAGTTCCGTGGGCGATACACGCTTGGAACTGCAATAGAAAATCGCGTTGGAGTTAACGGGCTTGAGCGTCTGCTTGGCCGTCTCGAGATGCAAAGCCGCATGCACGAAGAAGAAACTATCCAGGTTGCGGAAAAAGCCGTTGTTCAAAACGCGTGAAATAGCCACATGAATATCGCGGTCAGCTTTAATACGTGGGTCCCATTTAATGTTGACCGTCAAGGACGTACAGCGTGGATCGAAGTGCCATTGGGCTTGCACCGGATACACCACTCCTGGCGAAAATTCGCATTGAGCACGATCGGTGCCTTTACGTTTATTGCCCCGAGCTTGATAGGCTTCGTAGATCATTAGCTGAGCTTGTTCAGCCGGCGTTCGCTGCTTGAGTGCCAATAATCGCTGGTGCTCAGGTTCGGGTGTAACCAGCGACCCCTTTGGGCCGTGCGTGCCAACGGGCATGCGTGGCACCGGTCGCGGACCGCAACCTACCACCAGCGCCATCAACAATAGAAGTCCAATTCTCTGTGCCATCGTGTCCCAGACGAATTCGTGCGGGCAGAAACTAAGTCCTCAATCGTTTCCTAAAGACCTACCCATCCATCTTATACCAGAATTAGGAAAGGTGAACCCAAAAAGAAAAGAGGCCACCAACCACCGATAACCACTTACGCCCGAGTAAAGCGATCACAAATGATTGGTGACCCAAGTGCGCTCAGGCCGAAACCACACCGTTGCCGACATGGCCCCTCATCGGCTGTCGCGCTGGGAGAATTCTCTATCACCTAGGACCGAATTGCTATAAGTGAATCACGGTTTTTTGCCTTTTTTTAAAAAAATCTCTTTCGGTTTGGCAATCTATTCCGTCTTTCGTCCTCGCGTGCACAAACACGCTAAACTTGGATCCCGCTGCTATGGCTTTCATACTCCAACGCCCGTACTTAACCACCCTCCCAACCGCGTACAAACCCCCACTTAGTCAAGTCCCACCGGCTTGATGCTTGTATTCAGGAAACCGTCAGATTGGATGATTCGACTAAGACATTTGAAATTATTTCGGACCCGGAAATGCTCGGGGATATAAGCGAGGCCGCCTTCGAAGCCCTTCAGTGGCTCGGACTGAGCGACAAGCGACCCTCACCAGGTCAGTGCGTCGCCGCAGTGGACATTTATGTAGCCAACGTCCTCGAGAACCAATTGCCAGGCGAGCCCGACGATGAATTGGAGGAGCAAGCTTTTGTGCTCGGGTGCCTCTGGGGAACGCAACTAGTCAACGCTCTGTCCTGGGCCTGGGTCAAAGTCAAGTTCGATCATTCAACCTTCGTCATCGGCGTCGCCTCACCCCAGCAAAGCTTGATCATCTACCCATTCCTGTATCTCCTAGAATGCCTTGAGGGCGAACGACCACTGACGATCTATCGCTCCTTTCAAGTGCTCTCCGAGCCCAACCGCGTCCCCGATCTACCCGCCGGTAGCCTCGAAAACGTCATGGACCACATCGAGTAACTCTTCGTAGCCGATCTCTTCGTAGCTGATCTCGCCAGAGATTGGATGATTCCAACGTCACGCCTCCAAAGTCTGGCGACTTCGGCTACGGGAACTTCTTCGTAGCCGATCTCGCCAGAGATTGGATGATCTCCACGTCACGCCTCCAAAGCCTGGCGACTTCGGCTACGGGAACTTCTTCGTAGCCGATCTCGCCAGAGATTGGATGATCTCCACGTAACGCATCCAAAGTCTGGCGACTTCGGCTACGGGAACTTCTTCGTAGCCGATCTCGCCAGAGATTGGATGATCTCCACGTAACGCCTCCAAAGTCTGGCGACTTCGGCTACGGGAACTTCTTCGTAGCTGATCTCGCCAGAGATTGGATGATTCCAACGTCACGCATCCAAAGTCTGGCGACTTCGGCTACGGGACTTCTTCGTAGCTGATCTCACCAGAGATTGGATGATTCCAACGTAACGCCTCCAAAGTCTGGCGACTTCGGCTACGGGGAGGGACTCTGAGGGTTGTAACAATTGTGCTAACCCAAGCAAGCGCATCACAGGCAATTCGCCAAGCTGCAAGCGAGCGTCTTGAATAGCTACAAGCTACATCATCATGTCGCGGTGCGCGCCGCCCATTTCTGTGCACCGCCAGCCTTCCTGAACAATGTCGCGACTCATGATGCTGACTGTCGATCTACTCACCCATGCTGAATCGCTCAACTCCATCTTGTGTCAGTGGGATCGACTTCGCTGCCCTTCGCCTATGCAGACACCCTTGTGGATGCTAAACGCCTGGCAAGCGTTTCGCAAGCCAACTGATCAACTCAACGTTCTAACGTTTCGCAATCAAGCCAACCAACTCGTGGGTTTGGCCCCTTGGTATCGCCAGGACGGCTTCGCCTCCGGTACGACCTTGAGATTTCTGGCCGATGGTTCGATATGCAGCGACTTTCAAACAGTCTTGTATCATCCAGAATTTGCTACCGAAGTCCGCTCAAGCTTGATCGAGTGGCTCGTTGGCGGACAACAAAAGTGGGATCAACTGGAACTGGAAGGTTGTTGCGAAGCAGACGCTTGGATGAACGCATTTCACCAAGAGATGGCTGCCCGCGATCACGTGACCCACTGGAAACAAACGCTCAATACCTGGCGCATCGACTTGAGTCGCGGCTGGGATAGTGTCAAAGATAATTTTTCTAGCACACAACGCGCCCAGCTGCGCAACTTCATTAATCGCTTCGAAAAGGGCAGTTATCATTTTCAGCTGGCATCGCAGCATGCGGGCAACATCGATTACTTTATTGATGAACTAATTCGCTTGCATCAATTGCGTTGGCAAACGGCCGGCGAGCCTGGTTGCTTTTCCACTAGCAACTTCAAACAGTTCTTCTGTCATGCGATGCGGGACATGATCATCGATGGCTCGGCGGACATTGCCTTGCTGGAACGCGATGGCCGTGGGTTAGCTGCCAACGCATGGCTGGTTCGCGACAATATCGGCTTTGGATATCAATGCGGACGCGATCCCGCCGAAGACGCTCACAAGGTGGGACGAATCCTGCAAGCGGTCTCGCTGCGGCACCACATCGAACAAGGCTTGTCTGCTTTCGATTACCTGCGCGGCGACGAAAAATACAAAGCCGACTTGCGAGCCCAGCCGACGCCCTGCGGTCGGTTGCGCGTCGTGGCCAAAGCTCGCTTGCCCGAACTGCGACATACCCTGTGGGCAACTTGTCGCGAAGTCAAAACGCTCTTTACTTCTGGACCGAAAACTTAAAGACCGTCGAGCTTACGTACTGCTTACCCGGTTCCAGCAGCGTTGTCGGAAAGCTCGATTGATTTGGGCTATCGGGATAGTGTTGTGTCTCCAAGCAGAATCCGCCTCGCTGCACGTACGACTTGCCAGCCTTGCCCTTGAGCCGTCCGTCTAAGAAGTTGCCACAGTAGAACTGAATGCCCGGCTCGGTTGTCGTGATCTCCATTACGCGGCCCGACTTGGGTTCCACCACCCGCGCCGCTAACTGCAACGACTTGTCACCCGCCCCGCGCTTGATCACAAAGTTATGGTCAAAGCCCGCGCCAAACTTTAATTGCTCGTTGTCTTGATCAATATCGCGACCGATCGTTTTGGCAGTCGTGAAGTCAAATGGTGTGCCTTTGACGGGCGCAATCTCACCGGTAGGAATCGAGCCCGCGTCCACCGGCGTATAGCTTTCCGCGTTCAGCATCAGCTCATGATCCAGGATCGTACCTTCACCTTCTCCTTTAAGATTGAAGTAGGTGTGCTGAGTCAGGTTGACGACCGTCGCTTTGTCTGTTGTGGCCAGATAGTCGACCTTTAGTTCGTTCTTGTTATTAAGCGAATAGGTGACGGTGACATTCAAGTTACCTGGATATCCTTCTTCCATATCTTTGGATAGGTACGTCAGCACTACCGACTGACCATCGTTGCTCGCCTGCGGCTTCATGTTCCAAACGACTTTGTCAAAGCCGATGATACCGCCATGCAAGTGGTTTTCGCCGTTGTTCGTAGCTAGCGTGTAAGACTCGTTACCAATGCTGAACTTACCCTTGGCGATGCGATTTCCGTAGCGACCCACGATCGCACCAAAGTACGGCTTGTTTACCGCGTTGATATAGTCTTCCACCCGGTTGTAACCCAGGGCCACGTCCGCCATTTTCCCTTGCCGGTCCGGAACCACGATAGACGTCACCGTGGCCCCAAAGTTGGTCACCTTGACCACCATCCCTTGCGAATTCTTGAGAGTGGCCAATTGAATCGAGTCAAAGTCTTCAAAGGTCTGTGCACCAGCCGCTTGGCTGAACAGCATCAGACCAATCACTGACCAAAGCAAAGAAAACAATCGCATGCTGAAAGCTCCATGGGGTAATCAAAAACAGGGTAGAAGTTGGAGCCACATTCTACCACCACCGAGCGTGCGTCACCTCTCCAAGGCTTCGCCTTGGGGAGGTCGAATCGAGCCGTAACGAGATTCGGGAGGGGTCTGGGCAGTGGAGGTGGTTAGTATTGTAGGAGTCTTACCTAGCACCGTGCCCCCTCCCGCAGACTTCGGCTGAACGCCTCGTCTGCGACCTCCCCCGCTGCGCGGTGGAGGTGACAGTCACCTCTCCAAGTCTTCGCCTTGGGGAGGTCGAATCGAGGCTCTGCGAGATTCGGGAGGGGTCTGGACAGTGGAGGTGGTTAGTACCGCAGGAGTCTTACCTAGCGCCGTGCCCCCTCCCACAGACTTCGGCTGAACGCCTCGTCTGCGACCTCCCCCGCTTCGCGGTGGAGGTGACAGTCACCTCTCCAAGGCTTCGCCTTGGGGAGGTCGAATCGAGGCTCTGCGAGATTCGGGAGGGGCGACTCCCGCGAGCAAAACCTAGAGTTCTTGAAAAACTTGCTCGACGCGAGCCACAATCGCTTGTTCGATTTTACTGCGGTACGCGCGAGCCGAACTGGGGATGCGGCCGACCAAGGCTATGCGATCGGTCAGCACGGTTGCATGCCAGTTGATGTGGTAACCGTAAGCGGCGAAGCTGATGTCCAGCTCGTTGCCGTTCCAGCTGCTTTCCACGCAGTGAACCTGGTCGCGATATCGGTCTTGCAACGAATCGACCATTTGATGAAGCCGATTGAGCGCGGCGAGGTCTCCCAACTTGTGAGAGACGCTGGTCTCAATTTCAACCATTGCCGTTACCTCCATGTAAGCGGTCAGGTGAGTCTGCAAAACCGATGTCTTCAACTATTAATTCGTATGCCAGTAGCGGCCGGCATTAGAAGTTGTAGTTCTTATTACCGCGATCGAAATCCAAGTCGGTCAAGCCGACATTGATTTGGATCTTCTGGTAGGTGTACTCTTCCAGCAATTCTCGTTCACCACCTGACACTTTAGGCCAGCTGTAAGCGGCGTAGCGTACAGGAACTTGCAACTCGTCGTCGATGAAAATTTCGGCGACATGGAAGTCGAAGTAAGCGCGGGGATTGGGATGCGTCACCGTCAACATGGTGCACTGACGACCACCCACTTTGGCACCGCGGCGGAATTGCACATCACATTCATCTTGATGTCGATCGCGTTCGCCCTTTTCGATCAGCTTCAGCACCAGGTTCTCGATGCCCAGATCGGTGATTGGATAGCGTTGGCCCTTCATAGCCAGCATTCCATTGGGATCCAGTTCCATCGTCGGCAGGAACTTGCCGCGGAATCCGCCTTCATGAGCCACAATATTATTGCTATTGCGATTTTCGACGTAGATGACTTCGCGGCCTTTAACAGCTGCGGGGGCCAGGAAGCCTAGGTAAACACTGAACGGTTGTTTGATTTGGCCGTCGACAATCTTGCGATTGCGCACTTTGGCAGCCATGTATTCGTATTCGCCCAAATCGTTGCCGATGCGCTCGCGCTTGACCATGATCGCCGTGTAGTCCACGATGTTCTCGCGAATGTGTTTCAAGCTATCGCGAGCGATTTGCAGAGCGGGATCCAGCGGATGTGGCTGGCTGGGATCGACGCGGCCCACATCATTCTTGGATATGCGAAAGACAGGTTCGGTCGTGCCTGGTTGTTGAGCCAGAGCTTGTCGGCCGAAGAGAAGGGCGCCACTGGTCAGGGCGGCAGTTGTAACAAAGCGACGGCGATTGAATGTCATCGGAAGGCCCCTCCTTGGGTGCCGCTAGTATTTAGTCCTGCTGAAGTTCGCTAGCACAGATTCACGCACATGCTTCCTGAATCCATCTTAACAGCAGGCGCCCATGTACTTGCGACAGTTAGTAGCATCGACCAAACCCGGCGCGATACCCAATCCTTTTTACTGTACTTATGCCAGCGACCACTCTTGCTAGCGCGTTGGTAGCGGAATTGCCGGCGCGAGCGAGGGTAGCAACATTGCGTGACTCTAGCCAGAGCGTTTGTGACGCCAAAATCGTAAGCGACATTTTGGCGTAGCCCGATGGCTGATTTACTCGCTTGTGAGGCTGATCTCTAGCGGCTTCATTCCCGCTTTTATATCACCGGTAAGGTTCGACGTATTGGGATTGGAATAACGCGGCGGCACGCTACCCACTAGCTGGGCTTTCGCCTTTTGTTTGGCAAGTTCACTGTCGGTCGGCGAAACCATTTGTTCATCCGATTTGGCGGTTGCCCGGGCTGCTCCGAAGTCCAGTTTGCTAACCGATATCTTGGTCTTACCCGGCGTCACGCGGGCGGTGAATCTGCCATCGTTGCCGGAGACCGAGCTGGACAGAGAAGCCCCATTTTCGCTGACGAAACCGATGGTGGCTTGAGCCAGCGGTTGGCCTTCGATCGTGACGATACCCGCTACCGAAACTTTGCCATCACCGGCTCCACAACCCAGCTTCAATGCAATCAGAATGATGAGCCCAAGTGTGGTCAGGGCTGAGGGACGTTTAGGGCCAGTTACTGAGAGGTTGTCCATCCGCTTTGGCTCCTAAACGTTGATACGTTATCATATCGATAGACTGAGTCAGAAAGTGAACGGAGCCGTCGCCCAGGACCACCTGCACTCCGCCTGGATGCAGACTTTTAAAGCCCGCTTCGGAGTTCCAGGTGCAACGGGCAGCGCAGCCATCTTTGCCTTTGGCCATCGCTGTTGCTTGATCGGGTTCGCAGCTATCGAAGTTGATGGGTACCTGTGTAAAGATGCCAATCTTGTTCGAATGGCTCCAACCCAGTCTCACGTGCGCCGAGCAATCGGCTCGAACTTCACCTACAAAGATCGTATTGGACAACCCATCAGTGATATCAGCCAGTCTGCCGATATAGCCGGCCCCATTGGCATTTCCATCGGGTCCTTTTACGTTGCTGGGCATACCCCGTCGCGTGTAGGGGCCAGCGGGATTATTGACACTGGTACCGCTTAACGAAAAAGTGTCAAAGGTCGGCACCAGCGCGCAGGGACAGCTCGGATTGTTACTGATGGTCGCGGTCGGCCCAAAACTGGGATGATAGTTGGCAGGTGAAATTTGCCCCACGCCGGATCCAATGATCTGATTGTTGTCGCTGGGGCATACATAAGTAGTGGTGCGCCAGCCTCGCAAGCGCATACCTTGGTTGACCTCTGGTGGAAAGCGGCAGTCGTCCATAGGCCAGGCCATATCGAACTGGTTGTAGACGGATGAGTGTTCGATGTACGGCAAGATGGTGAACAGTAAAGATTGACGATCGTTGGCTAGACCTGAATAGCGACCACCAGGTCCCACATCATTGAGATGAGTGCCGCCATGAAACGTCCCGCCCGGTCCGATATAGCGGTTGGCCAGCTCATAGTTATGGATGGCCAGGCCGATTTGTTTGAGATTGTTCGAACAGCTCATTCGCCGCGCGGCTTCACGAGCCGCTTGGACAGCTGGTAGGAGCAGCCCGATTAGAATCGCGATGATGGCGATGACCACCAAGAGTTCGACCAAGGTAAAGCCAGACTTGGACTTCATAATCATGAACACGTTTTTTGAAGAAGAAGTAGAAGACGGAGTAACATCCGACTGTAGCGAACAAGCCCACCTCTGCTTCGAACGCATAATCGCTCATCACGGCCGCCGCTTGGGTCATTAGCCCGCCAAGAAACCCACAGCCGCACCTCGAGCCCATTATTCTGGAAGCGTGGCTCTTGGGGAAGAGAGCCAGACCAGATTTCCCTCAACTCTTCCCCGGTCCTTAATACACTCCCGGGCGCCCATTCTTGACTGGCCGCGCGGCCGCGTTAAATTCAAGTTAAGCACAAACCGGGGTGTAGCTCAGCCTGGCTAGAGCGCTACGTTCGGGACGTAGAGGCCGTGGGTTCGAATCCCGCCACCCCGATTTGGTCTTTGGCCCTGTAGGGGCCAAAGACCAAATAGAGAGTAGATGGGAGAAAGTAGAAAGTAGAAAAGACCAGATTGGAGAATTGGCAATTCATAAGCCAACGACCGATCCAGTTCGTAAGCCCACTTTCTCCCATCTACTCGGTCTACTTTCTACTCACTACTCTCTCGTTTTGGAGTAGTCCATGACCTTTGCCTTCGAAAAGCTCCTCGTCTACCAAAAGTCCGTCGATTTTGCAGATGCGGTCTGCATTTCCACGGAACAGTTTCAACGAGGTTACGGATTCCTCGTTGACCAACTCAATCGCGCTGCGCTCTCAATCTCGTCAAACATCGCTTAAGGAAACGGTCGCTTTACCAAAGCCGACCGCAGAAACTTCTTCGGCATCGCACGCGGCTCGGTCCAAGAATGTATACCACAACTCGAACTGGCCAAACGGAGAGGTTTGATTGACGAAGCTAAGCACTCTGAGCTCAAGTCTCAGCTCGAAGAAATCTCTCGCATGCTATCCGGCTTGATCAACGGTCTAGAAAAACGAGAAGCCTAGTTTTTCTGCACTTACCTGTTTACTCAAAGGACTTACACTGGCGTCCGGACCATGGTCTTTGTTCGGCGTCCGTGACACCGCCCATTGGCTACACACTTGTCGCATCGATGTAATCATGGGTTGACTGCGTCGGCTTCTGGCTGGTTATTCTGGCCCAAGTACATACACCCAGGACCGCCACGAGAAAGACTGCATGGAGTGTGTACTTGAAAAATGGGTCCATTCCTTCGGGACTCGATGCCAGGAAGCCCATTAGTGTTTGAGCTGTTAATGCTCCACAGGCAAGACCTGTTGTCTGAGGTAAGCCCCACGTAGGAGAGCGGGCAAACCATATCACACTAGCCGATACCGTCGAGATCACTGCACACATCCAAGCAGTTCCAGCCCAATTCGGCGATGCGAACGCACCAGCGACGAGGCCGAGCAGCCCCACAATAAAGGTTTCCATCCAGCCCGGAGTCCAGCTTCGGAAACGCGGTGTAAGCGGTCGGCCAAATGGACTAAAGGCGATCAGCACCAGCCCCGCTGCGACTCCGGTGACGGAGGCCAATTGGGCGTTAGTAGGGATAAATCCATATCTCTCGCGCCCATCCAGATGTACGAGCCACGCGACAACGCAGAACAGCATGACAAGCAGCAGAATACTCCACCACCGAAGAAGCGGTTGACCGCGCAATTCAGGAGCCAAGCCATCCAGAAGCGCTAGCGGCGTACCGATGCTCATTACAATGTGTCCGAGGACCCAAAGCATCATAGGATATACACTCCATCCGAGAGCGGGTATCAGTGTCGGGAGCCTCAAATCACTCCAGTAGGCAATGTCGCTACGTTGTTCGCCCCACATTGCGAGATCGATAACGCCGGGCATGAGAATGCCGAATGCCCCGGCCAAGAGTAGAATACCAACCCAGCCTCGCCCCGTCCGAACTGCAGCTTCGCGAATGAGCAACGCCGCCCCACCGTAAAGTGGCGCGAAGAAAATCAGTAAAAGCGGAAGCGAAACCGCATCGAACGACATGTAGGCCTGCAAGAATTCGGCACAAATTGGTGAACCGAGCAAGACTCCGGTGATGGAAAGGATTCTTCGCTTTTGCAACGACGCTCCGATTTGCCGCCACACATAAACCGTTCCCAAGATCAGTGCAATCAGCAACCCAATCAGCTGAATCCAACGTCCGACAGCGATTCCATAACCACGGTGACCGGCGAGAACGCTTAGCCCGTCGTTCGTGAGAATCCCGGTAGCGATGTACAACGCGATAACAGCTGCGACCAGAGGTGGCCAATGCCTTCGCACAACGGCCACTACACACGCGACCATCGGTAGTAAAAGGATTCCCGGCGGGATGACTGTGCGAAACTCAAAACCCGACGCCCAGACGATGCCAATGCCAAGCGAAGCGGTGAGGAGACCAGCGACGATGGTCCACTTCGATGGCGTGCATGATCCCATGTCTACGTCCTCTGCTGAATAGCCGCAAGGTTGGCCTCACCACGCCCGCGCAATTCGACAATCAGCCCTCCGACCACTGTGGCTCCCAGCTGCCATAGGGCTAAGATCACGGTAGTCGGTAGCAAATACAATGGGGTATTTGAAACGAAGACAGGCCACTGATGTGTTGGGGGTGCATCAGACATTCATGAATTTCCAGTGCGCACTAAGAAGCTTAACACCTGCTCAGTTAGGGCTCGATGAAAACTGGTCCTAGGCGCGCAGTTGCAACGTAAGTTCCTAGAAGCGTGGTATTGGGTCTGCGGTCAGTGTCAGCGCTGGCGTGGTTGCAGCGTTTTCGAGATAGGGGGCGGACTAGATCGCATTTCTCACGCAAAGGCGCGAAGGCGCAAAGATGCTTGTGTTAACTTCTTTGCGCCTTAGCGCCTTTGCGTGAGGCTGTCTTTTGTCTTTTGAAAGTCGGGGCATCGTTTCGGCAAGCGGAAACAAGCATACAGGTCTGCATAAATGTCCGCATGAAATCGGTAGTCGCCAAAACTTAGTTGCGGCTTCGATTGCATACCGGCTATACTCCAAACTGAATTGCTGGGTGCCAAAAACAGCGGGAACCAAGCAATCGATTCGCCATCTCTGAGTAAAGGCGCTTTGGCAATTTTCATTCGAACTCATTCCACATTTCGATCTCAACGTCCAGCCAACTGCTTTGGCTACTAGTCACTTCGAACCCCAGGCGAGCATGTGTCATTTAAATAAGTTCTCCCAGCAACAGCAGTTTTTGACCAACGTCGTCTAAGGGAAAGTAGACCTCGCGTGGCTTTTTAGCTTCTAGGCCGTCTTCGCGGCGCAGCAACGCCCAGCAGTCTACCAGGTACCGGGTTTTTCCCAGATGTACGCGAAATTCAATCGCTCCAACCAGTTCATCGGTGACAAATCCAAATATGGCTTCCTTCGCCGGAAAAACATTCTTCGCACTATCGAGCACTCGATCTGCCAATCCACGGTCTATTCCTGGCCACGCCGCATGTAAATATGTGTCTCGGAGCCAGGCGATGGATGGCAATGATTCACAACCATTCAACCTCCATTTGAACTCACCGAGAAAATGCAATAGTCGTCTTTTTCCAAGCGAGTACTTCGAGATAAAAAACGGCTCCCCTGTGGTCTTAATGTAATTCGCAGACTTTGCGGCCGTAAAAACGAAGTTGTAATCATAGACCAAGCTCTCACCCAGCTCTTCGTAAGGACAGACAGATGGTAATCCTAAAAGCTGCGTTAGGTCCCAGTGGATTTTCGAGCCGTCGTTGCTACAAAATCCTTCGCCTGGAAGGTCCTCTCTAGTGAACAACGTTTTAAAAACTAAGTCTGAAAGAAACGACCTTTCGCACCTTGCAAACGTCAATCCCTCTAAGCTGTCGATCGTGATCATGTTTTCGGCTTTATCACCTCGCACGTACACGACTGACCCCAACGAAGTTACTGCGAATCCCGAATATGGCCCAGACGAATGCTAGAGGTCCCTCAAAACGATATTACTTCGAGGGTCAGGATACGAGTATGGTGGCCAAGGTTCTCGAACGTGTCAACCAAATCTGCATGAGCAGTGAGAAGCCGTTGTACATGGCAATCCAGCCACGTCCGATTGCGAACTTTTCACCCGACGCAGTTGTGCTTACAAGCCACCGTTTGATGATCGTCAGGCAGAAGGTACTTGGGCGAATGACCTTCGCAGACTTTCCCTAACGCGAAGTCAAAGACGTTCACGTTCAAGAGAACATGACGTCTGCGACAATCTCGTTTGCGTCATTGCAGGGATTCAAGCACTCGGTTGACTGGCTACCCAAGGATCAGGCACGCAAGGTGTATCGGATATAGTTGATTTTATTATCTGAAAAGACCTTCCATCTGGAGAAGTCGATTTTGGTCACCTAACTGGTGCCGTTCCGCCCGAGGACATTCCGAAGATGGCCGTTAGCTTAATTGCTTGCGCACCGATTCAAATCAAGAGTCGCGTATGTTGTGGTTCAATCCACACACGTTATGCCCTACCTGCTCACCGCGATCTCGGCGAAAACCAACTTGTGTTCGATTAGGGCATTCACAGATCCAGAAAACGCGCTATCTTGGCTACTGGGTGAGTTGCAATAGGAACGACGCCGATTACGAAGAAAGCCCACGGCGAGAGCTTATGGGATAATGCTGCGCCGTGGGCTACCTGAGGCTCAATAGTGCGGATTCGATTAAGACCCTTCGCGTTTCGAGCACTATCTTTATCGACAGAAAGCACCGATCAGGTTCTGCAAAAGTTACTATTTTCGCGAGCCGCTTTACGCCTGCTTTTTCGTTTGTATCCAGACTTCTCTACCTGCCAGTTTAACTAGTCTGCGTAGCTGCTCCTCGGTTCGCATAGGTGAATATAAATAGGCGTAATTCACTTCTTAGATGTCTCCATCCAAGCGAAAAAATGCGATCTGTTGACCATCATTGCCATGACTTCGCACGATGCTGGGGCTCTCAGGACGCGAGACGAGGCTGTCTTGGGCTGAGAATTAAGTTGGCCTTTTTTGAAGTTTGAGACGTTTTCGCTGCGAATAAACTGCTGGTATCACAAGGCCAAGAAGTGCCAGCGATGACGGTTCAGGTACTGCGGCAATATTGAAGGATCCTTCAATAAACAAGCCGCTGATAGGATTACCGTTAATTGTGGCTCCGCCAGCGAAGGATATCTGCATTAGACCTGAGGAGAACAAAGAGGATATGGATGTAGGCAGCGCATCTCCTGGCATTGCTAATCCTGTAGGATCTGCGATGCCTATCGTCGCAGTTGAACCACCGGACCAAAGTGCCGGAAGCGAGTTGTTCCCCGACTGAACTGCGAGGAGGTCGGTGTTGTTGGACAACGTCGAAACCGTGTTGTTGAACGTTTGTGAAATCAATCCAGCATTCGACTGGAAGGTCAATCCGTCTATTGTTATCGAAACGGAATTATTTGCTCCAGCGGCAATAATGTAGGTCCCAGTTGCAGGATTGCCCGGAATCAAATCGGCTCCAGCAGAAGCGGTATCGTAGCTAAAGCTTGCAGTAAAAGTGTCGCCCAGATTGATTTGACCAGCGTTTGGAATCGGTGTACCGTTCTGGCCATTCTGATTGACAGTGGTGATAACCCCCTGGGCGTTGAAGACCACAATTGCAGCATTCGCAGACGGCAAACAAGTGATCAGTGTCGTAATTGCGAACAAACTTCGAAAAATCATGGCATGTATGCTCCTTGAAAAGGGGGTTCAAAAGGAGTCTAGTTGGCGTCCTTTTTGAATTCAAGTTTTGGTGCATGCTTTTGTAGGATGCATCCGAGCCGTGTCAAACTCCCGAGATTTCAGATGATTGATCGGCCGAGAGCGAACACATGACAACTTCTAGAACCATCTCGAAAGATAGGTACTGACTGTCTGAAATGTTCGGGCGAGAATCTGGCTCCTTTTTGCCGTGGTGAGAACACCATTCGCGAAAAGTTCTGATTTGAGACGCTTTGACTTTCAGCTGTCTTGTTCAAATCGCATACACAACTTCGTGGCACAAACTTTGCGTTTTAACTTGCAGCCCTTCTAGGCACTGTCCGTCAAATCGGTGGACCTTAGATAGCAGGCAAGTTCAAAAATAGGTGAAAAGATGCGTAAGTTAGTATTGCGAAGGCTTCTCGCGGTCGGGTGTATTGTCCTGTTTTCACAGGAACTTTTAGCTCAAGCGCCCCGTCAACCAGGTCGCCAAGAGCGGCGTGATGAGCGGCAAGAGACCAGGCAAGATGTCCGACGTAACAATCGCACGCCATACTTTAGTGAGCAGACATGGTCCCAACTTGACCCTTGGGTGACTCAAAATCGAGTTCAAGCTGGAGTAAGCCGAGCCGCTAACGCCGCACAGCGAGCGGCAAATGCAGCTACCAATGCAACAAATCGGGCTGCAGTCGCAGCGAACGCATCGGCCAACGCGCGATACGGCTACACAACTGCCCAGCCTAACACCCAACGCAGCTGGTTCTACGACTACTACACTTACAGTCCAACCTACTATTCTCCGCCTACGTCTGGATCAACCTACTACAGTACCGCATCGCGATATTACGATCTTGACGATGACGGTTTTTATGATTCACTGACGGTCTATCGCGATGAAGATCAAAGCGGCGCATATCAGGCTTATGATCAGCTGGATTTCAGCACGCCGGAAAACGTGGCAGCGACCAACGACCAGCTAAGCGATTCGCACCGCCATACGATAAAGGGTAAGGTTGAAGCAACTAAATTGGCGAAGGTAAACGGTTCAGAAAACCTGATTGCAAAGCTTCAAACAACTGACACGGATGCCCCGGAAACGATCGTTGATCTTGGTCCATCCGACCATTGGAAAGGAAAGGTCGAGATAAGCGAAGGCGATGCACTCACCGCAACTGGACCACTCGAAAAGGTAGGCGAGAAACGCATTCTGATCGCTGAGAGCGTTTCTATTGGACAGGAAAAGGAAGTTGTCATTACGCGCAGTGGTCCAAAACTCACTGGCCAAGTTGTGGACATTAGTCAAGCTGAAGTCAAAGGTGTGGAACATGTCCTGGCGATCATTCAAGTCGGCGAGGATCGCAGAATCATCGATCTAGGACCCGCTGACAAACTGAAGGTCAAGATTGAGCCCGAGACGAAGATTGTTGTTAGTGGCGTTCCTGTACGATTTCAAGACTACAACGTAGTTTTGGCTGATCACATCGATATCGACGGAAAGTCGATCGCGATCGAACGCTGGTAATAGATCACTCAATTTTTTTCTGCTCTCGCGAAGCGTCTTTGGGCGAACAACGAGTCCTAACGACGCTTCGCTAATTTTCCCACTCGTTGCATCAGGGACTGCGACGTCCCCTCAGATTTAGAACCCGTGCTCAACAAGCGCAGCTCGACCTTTCGCCAGGCGTCTATTTCCGAATCGTTTGACGCGTAGCAGTTCGTCATCCGTTGCGAACTTGATCGACGATATCGTGTCACAGCCTGCCCGTTGCAGAAGGCCGAGCACGTTCAGAAATGATTGCATAGCAACAACCTGGAAGTGAAATGAAGAGCCAGTTGTTGCGGGCCGCTCTTCAGGTGCGGCTCGAAACCGAACTCATCGTCACGACCTTAATCGCAATGCGTTTGTCACGACAAAAAAGCTAGAAAGACTCATCGCCAGACCTGCCGCTATCGGTGACAGACTCAGACCCGTCACGGGCTTAAGCAGGCCGGTTGCAATGGGGATTAGCAAAATGTTGTAGCCAAATGCCCAGCCCAAATTCTGCTTGATATTCAACATCACGGCCTTCGACAAGCTTATCGCACGCGGAATGTTCTGAATGTCGCCAGACATCGCGATCACGTCGGCGCTCTCGATCGCAAGGTCTGTTCCTGTGCCCATCGCGATGCCGACATCGGCGATCGTTAATGCTGGAGCATCGTTCAAGCCATCGCCCACGAAAGCCACACGTCGTCCGTCTCGCTTGAGCGCGTATACCACGTCTGCCTTGTCATTCGGACGCACTTCCGCATAGACCATCGTTGCTGGTATCCCGCAGCGATCTGCAATGGATAATGCGGTTCGCTCATTGTCACCTGAGATGAGCGCCACTTCATAGCCCGATTGTTTTAGTTGCTCCACTGCACTTGGCGTCGACGGTTTGATGGGATCTGACACGATCATGAGCGCGGCGAGCGAACCGTTGACGGCCGCAAAAAAGTATCCGCTCCCCTCGGACATTGCATCAGCTACTTGTGCATCCAACGACGATGTATCGATGCGGCGTTCTCGCATCATTTTTTCCGAGCCGATGAGTACCGTGTGACCGTTGGATAATTCGGCTTCAACTCCCGCGCCTGCAATGGCCTTGAAGCTGGTAACGGTAAGAGGCGACTTGCGCCCCTTGGCAGCGGCATCCACAATAGCCCTGGCCAAGGGGTGCTCCGATCGCTGCTCTACGAGAGCCAGTTGGGCCAGCAAGTCGTCGCTTGAAAACGGTGGCAACGCGTGAAATAACGAGAGATGCGGTCTTCCAACTGTCAGCGTTCCGGTTTTATCAAAAGCGATCAATGCAACTTGGCTCAAAGACTCGATGGCATCCGTCGAGCGAAACAGAATCCCTTGTTGCGCCGCCTTGCCCGTACCCACCATCACACTCGTCGGAACCGCGAGTCCCATTGCACATGGGCAAGCAATAATGAGTACAGCGACCGCATGGATGAGTGCTTGATCGATTGAACCACCTGGCATCGCGAAAAGCCATGCAAGGGAAGTAAGCAGTGCGATCACCAATACCACGGGCACAAAGTACGCGACGACTCGATCAGCAATGCCTTGAATGCGCGGCTTCGAAGCCTGCGCAGATTCAACGAACGCCACGATCTTCGCTAAAGTCGTGTCGGCTCCGATGGCAGTGGCGCGAAACTGAATACTTCCGCTGCCGTTGATCGTACCTGCCACCACTTCGTCCCCCGCTTCCTTGGCCACTGGTACGCTCTCACCAGTCACCATGCTCTCATCAATATAGGTAGAGCCGCTAACGACCATACCGTCCACCGCGATGGCCGATCCTGGCCGGACTTCAACAATATCATTGAGGACAACAGCCTCCGCAGGAATGGTCACCGCTTCACCATTGCGTATAACCGTGGCCATTTTCGGGACCAGTTTTAGCAGTACCTTCATAGCGTCAGACGCTTGATGTCTGGACTTGGTTTCTAGGAACTTGCCTAACAAGATCAGCGTGATCACCACTGCTGACGCCTCGAAGTAGACATGCCGCGACTGCGGAGGAATCCACTGGGGGAAAACCGTGACGACGGAGCTGTAGAGGAAAGCGGCCATCGTGCCCAGAAGAATCAGCGAATTCATATCGGGAGATGTTGAGAAGAGGCTCTTTGCGCCCAGTCGAAGGAAGCGTCCGCCGAACCAGAATTGAACAGGAATGGCCAAGCCGAACATAACCCAATTCCACTGCTCCATCGACAACCAGGACATCATCAAACTCATTACTCCGCCGGACAACATGGGAGCCATCGCAAGCACGACGATCGGTAATGCAAAGATCGTTGCCCCGACGAACAAATGCCACAAATGCTGAGCTTCTAAATCGTTGCCCTCAATCGACCCCGCGTTTCGTATCGTGGAGAGCTCAACTGCCTCATAGCCCAGCTTTGTAATCGCCACTTGGATCGTTTCGAGTTCGCCAGCTTGTGGTAAATGGTCGAACTCGACCGCCGCACGTTCCGTCGCGAGGTTGACTGAAGCGCTGGTCACGGATGGAATCTTGCGCAGTCCGTTCTCGACGCGTCGGACACACGCAGCGCAGGTCATGCCCTTTACGCCAATCTCGATCGTCTGCTCAGCATTCATCATTTTCTTTCTCCTCGATTGAAAAGCCCCACCACTTGGCTAGAGGTTGCTAATTAGAGGCTACTGCTTCATAGCCGGCTTCTTCGACGGAGGCCACGATTGATTTGTCGACGAATTGCCCCTCGACAACTGCTTTTCCTGCTTTCAAATCAACCTGGGCGGCGGTTACGCCATCGGTGGCTCGGATGGCTGACTCAACCGCTGATTTACAATGTCCGCAAGTCATGCCAGTGATCTGGAAAACCTGTTTACGTGGTTCTTGGTTCATTTTTACCTCCGTTAATGGCATAGAGATGAAGTGGCCGTATCGCTAGGTTGGATGCCGGCACGTCACCGATTCTTCAGGTAGAATGGGCCTGTTCGCGAGGAAATCTGCCCGCACTTCGACTCGCGGAACCAAAATCGGAAAAAATCGGAAATTCCGTGAAGGAACGCGGCTTGCCGTCCATCAAAAGCACGTCAGCCTCGAAATTTGAAGAAGAACCACAAGTCATGTCATCACTAACCCTCCATATCGTTTTGCTGTTCGCGGTTGCGTACAGCCAGATCTTTGGCGGGGTTTCGTGTTGCTGCCTCTCGCGAACGATCATTGCAAGTCTGACGACTGCGCACGTGTCTGCGTCAGTCAGCGTTGATCAGGCGATGCTAAACGTGTCCCTTGCGCCGAAATGCCCCAAATGTGCTGCTTCCCAAGCATCCGTTGCGACAAGTGTGAATTCCAAGGGACTTCGAAGTTCCAGCGTTGCAGGGAGCAACGAATGCCAATGCGCGAAAGCCATTTCTAGCGCTAGTGCTCAACTCGAACCTCGATCTCCGTCCATTGCTGTGCAGTATATCGCGACTACCCAAGCGACTTGGGACATCATCCCTCGTGCACAACGGATTGTGTTTCAAAGACATGAAGTTCCAATTCCCTTCGCGGGTTGTTCCTGGCAGTCGATCACCTGTATTTGGAAGAAATGAAAAGCCCCACAATCCGTTAGCTTCGGACTTGTTGACTGGCTGTGTGCTTAACTTCAGGCACATACCACTGGCTTTTTAGTTTCTTATACAAAATAGGTGAATCATGTTGGCAAAACTCACTCTTCTGGGCGCTCTCGCTCTTTCCGCAGTTTCCTACTCTGTAAATGCAAGTCAGCAAAGCACGAATGCAGCGTCTGAGGCCTTCGTTAGCGAACCTATCCGCTGCATGAAACATGCTGATTGCTGTGCAGTAGTTCAACCTTGCTGCCCTCGCTAGATCGACAAGTACGGTCTGAGACTGAGTCCTGCTCGAAGCTACCGAAAGTTTCGGGCAGTTTTCTCTTTTCGGCGGGAAGGAGTGAAGAATGATACCAACAGAGTCATCCAATGAGATGAATGGAAAAGCGGAGGATCGCGCATCACCGCTGACTACAGAAGAATTGACGCTGTGGATTAGTCGTGCCAGCAACGGACATCGAGAGTCACAAAAGCACATTTATGAGCTATTGGCAGCTAGGTGCTATCGAGTCATTCGAAAAATTGTTGGCGATAGTCATGCTGACGACGTAATGCAGGACTTCGTTATCCACTTGTTTTCAAGGCTTAGTCAGTTTCGTTTCGAATCGACGCTTGAAACATGGGCGCACCGCATGGCTGTTAATCAGAGCTTGCAGTACCTGCGAAAAATGAAACGAGAAGAACTGCGTATTCAAAAAGTCGCGGAGGCTGGAGAAGTGTCTTTAACTGTTAATCAAAAGATCAAAGCAGACGAAGATATTGAGGTTCTTGAGTTAGCTATGCAGCAAATCACGGGTGAACAACGAGCGATTTTGCACATGAAAGAAGTCGAAGGGCTTGGATACTCAGCGATCGCAAGCGTTCTGGGCATTCCCGAAGGTACTGTTGGTTCACGACTGAACAAGGCTAGAAACGAATTGAGGACTTCTCTGACCCACTTGGGTTGGGAGGCATAAATATGAATTGCGATATTGTTGCAGAGCACTTGTCGGTGTACGTCGACCACGAGCTTGACGCAGCGGCTCGTCTCCAACTGGAGGAGCATGTTGAGCGTTGCGAAGCATGCCGTGGGCTGATGTCTGAATACCGCTCGATGGGCGTATTGATGCGACGTTCGGAGCGGGTAGTCGATACGGATGCAGTATGGGAACGAGTTTCTCGCAAACTCGAAACTCCAGTTGTGACACTTGCTTCAACAGAATCCCAGTGGAACGCTTGGGCGAAGCGCTATGGCACTTCAATTTTGGCCGCCGCTGCCGCAGTTTTTCTTGTAGTCGCAGCACTGCGCTATGTTACTCCCGACAAGCACGGTTCGGATTATGCGTTGCACACGCATGCTTCCACAGCCGTAGATTTTGCAGAGGTATTCCGTGCAGCCAGAACGGAACCTCAGCTCGCCTTGGCCAAACTGAGCGAGAAGTACGATGGCCGTGAACTAGGTACCGAAGAAACTACGAAATACCTTGGCTATCAGCCAGCATTATTCAAAGTTGTTCCCGAAGGGTTCACTCGTGTGTCAACACACGTTTTGAACATGCCATGCTGCAAATGTTCGGCAACTATTTGTGAGCGAAGCGACGGCACATCACTGATTGTCTTTGAACACAGAGATGAGCAACCTGTCTGGTTTGGCGACTCCCCGTCAATCGAGACGCAGTGCGTGGGCATGCCTTGCAAGATTATTGAGTCGGCAGGACAACTAGCCGTTAGCTGGAGAAACCAAGATCGGCAAATGACGATCGTCGGCGCAGTTGATCTGACTGAAGTGAATCACTGGGTAGCGTCTCTGAAGTTGTAAGTACCGCTTCGACGAATTCGACATCCCTTTCCAACTCCCTGTTCTATAAAGAACTAAACCATGATCAAGAACAGTATTCTCGCTCTCGTTTTCGCTCTCTCTGCGGCAGCATCAAGTTATGCGCAAACAACAAAAGACGAAACATATGATGCCCAATCCAAGCACGATATTGTCGGCGGGCACATTGTATATGTCTGTTGCCCGCCATGTGTAAAGAAGATGACAGCCGACCAAGCCAAGTTCTTGTCCCCGCTTGATGACCTTTACGAAGCGTCGCGCAAGAAGTAACCGTTCGATTCTACTGTTTAGACTGAAGGTATTTAGAAATGAAAAGATGGAACTTGCGTTGTTTGTTCATTCTTCCCTTAGCGGTGACCACACTGCTCTTCGTTAGTGGGTGTAATCCGTCGCATTCGGACAAGACCGCAGATCAGACTGCGCCACGCGTTGAGAGGGAAAAGGCTGGCGTTTCAAGCGATGAAAGATCTGCAACGAACTCAGGCGCCGGCGACGTTGACAGTGAACATGGTCATATCCCGGGTGCCCACGGCGGCATCATGATTTCACTGGGGAGAGACAGTTATCACGTGGAAGCGGTCATCGATTCAGCAGGTGCCGTTCGGCTTTACACCCTTGGCAAGGATGAAAGTCGAGTTATCGACGTGGAAAGCCAGACGCTGAATGGGTTTGTCAAAGCAGAAGGGGATGCGGATTCCAAATCAATTTCATTTGAGGCATCCCCACAGGACGGCGACAGCCCTGGGAGGACTTCGCTTTTCATGGGGCAACTGCCACAGGAGCTGGTGGGGCGCAAGCTGGATGTAACCATTCCAAACATTCGAATCGATGGCGAGCGATTTCGTCTGGGTTTTGTCTCTGGACAGGAGAGTCATGATCAATCGTCCGACATGCCGGCTAAGGTCGCTAACGAAGCAGAACGAGAATTGTATTTGACACCGGGCGGTCGTTACACCGCTGCGGACATCGAAGCCAATGGCAATATGACGGCTTCGCCAAAGTTCAAAGGGATAAAGTCGGAACATGACATGAAGCCAGAAGTCGGCGACATGCTGTGTCCTATCTCAGGAACAAAGGCGAATTCCAAATTTACGTGGATTATCGATGGTAAGCCTTACGAGTTCTGTTGCCCTCCGTGCGTCGACGAATTTTTGGCTTCCGCTAAAGAGTCAACGGACCCGCTGCCTGATCCAGATAGTTTTATCAAGAAGTAGGTTATGACTCTTCCATCGCAAGCTCGAATCATCGCAGTGTTAATGCTTGCCCTGACTACGTCGGCGGCTCGCGGCCATGAGGGGCATCAACCGCTTCCCACCAAGGGTGTCCAAGTTGATACAGAGAATGGTCAACTGACATTGTCAGCGCAAGCGCGGGATGCCATTGGACTTCAAACGGAAGAACTTGTGGTAGGCACCGTTGCTTCCACAATGACGGTCTATGCGGAGGCTGTTACGCCGTGGCAAGCAAAGGCGTTCGGCTCGGCGCAGATTTCTGGTCGCATAGCCAAACTTCTGTCGCGTCCTGGGGACTTTGTGAAAAAGGACCAGATCATTGCCGAGTTGAGTAGCCGTGAGCTGGAACTGCTCAAACTGGATTATCAGCAAGCAGCTAATGATTTAAGGCTTAACCAGCGTCTTCTTGACATGACAAGACCAACTGCGTTGGCCGGTGCTGTGCCGATGCAACGATTGCTGGAAATCGAAAACGCAGTTGAGCAGAGCCAGAACCGCGTGGAAGTCGCGAGAATTCGCGTCCATACTCTTGGCGTTTCTCCCGATGCCTTTCAAAACAGCGCATCTGGCTCGTTGAACTATCCCATTCGCTCGCCTATTGCTGGCCAGATCCTTCACTCGGACCTTGCAGAGGGCAAGTACGTGGAGGCGTTAGAACACCTATTTGAAATTGTAAATACCGAAGAAGTATGGGTTCGGCTTCAACTCTTGGAAAAGGATTTTCTTAAGGCCAAAGTAGGCAACCGAGTGAAGATTGAGTTCCCTGCGTCGTCGATCTCGGTCGAAGGCGTTCTCGATCGAATGGATGCTGGTTTAGATCCCCAGACTCAAGTCAGTTCAGCTTGGGTGACACTTGCAAACCAAACGATCATTCCTGGACTTGTTGGTCAGGGCACGGTTTATACATCAGAGCAAGACGAGAAACTCACCGTTCCGCAGCGGGCAGTGTACAGCGATGGGCTACAGAATTATGTATTTATTGAAGAGGCATCGACTCGGACGTCCGCAGAGTATCGGAAGAAAACTATCCAATTGGGTAAGCGTACTCTGGAAGCGCATAAGCAAATCGAGCCGATGGTCGAAGTGCTCCAAGGCGACATTTATCCTGGTGACCGAGTGGTGGTAAAGGGAGGTCACGAGCTGTCGAGCTTGTTCTTTCTTGGCGTTCTAAAGCTCTCTAGCAGTGACCAGCAACGTTTAGGGATACGGACCGAGCCAGCGAGTCACCGCGAAGTTGCTTGGACTACGCAGCTAACTGCGTCCGTGACGTTGCCCCCCGAGAACCGAAGCGTACTTTCATCTCAATTAAACGGAACGGTCCAGTCGCACAAACTGAATCCGGGGCGATTCGTTCAGGCCGGTGAAATGTTGATGGAGATTGCTTCGCCTGAATTTCACAAGCTCCAGCTCGACCTGATCAGCACGTCGCTTGACGCCGACCTCTCGCTTCGTCGCGCTGATCGGCTCGATAGCGTCAAAGGCGATGCGGTTTCACTACGCATCGTATTGGAAACACGCTCGGAAGCGGACCAGTTAAAGGCGCGGGCCGAGAGCCTAAGGCGACAGCTTTCTACGTTGGGATTACTTGAAAACGAAATAGAATCAATCGTCAAAGAACGGCGAATCCTCGACTATCTTCCACTTCGCTCCAACATTGCGGGGCGCATTACCTCGTCCGTAGTCACATTAGGCGAAACAGTTTCAGCGAGCCAGCCTCTTGTCGAAATTCACAATCTCGAATCCGTATGGATTGAGGCGCATATACGATCGCACGAGACTCATTCTCTACATGGAGAAGTAAATGGCATCGCCACAATACTTGCCAACCCAGACATTCGTTTTCCAGTCGTCGTTTCACGAATCGGTCCAACAGTAAACGAGTCGACTCGCACACAGAGGATATGGCTTACACCAATTGCGACCTCAAGTGGCCCGCAACTTCGCTCAGGCGCATTGATTACGGTCGTCTTGCCGATAGGAAGTCCGACTTCGACTCTAGCGATCCCTTCTTCCGCGATCCTTCGCGAGGGGATGCACTATTTCAGCTTTGTTCAAAAGGACGATGGATACGTCGATCGACGCCGACTAAAGATTGGTCGCTCTGATGGTGCGTACACGGAAATTGTTGACGGTATCGAAGCGGGTGAGTTGGTCGTCACCGTTGGTGGTCGTGAGTTACAGACGGCCTTTGCATCATTGAGGTAGTATCCTTGCTCGACAGCATCATTCGTTTCTCATTACAAAACCGGGCGATCGTTGCGATTGCATCACTGCTGGTAATGCTGGTCGGAGCATCTTTGCTTCGGACCATGCCTGTCGATGTGTTTCCTGACCTTAATCGTCCCACGGTGACGATTATGACCGAAGCACCGGGCCTGGCTCCGGAAGAAGTCGAAGTGCTTGTGACGCGACCGATCGAATTGCTCTTAAACGGAGCGACCGGAGTCAAACGCGTTCGATCGTCATCGGCCATCGGTCTTTCGATCATTTGGGTTGAGTTTGACTGGGGAACCGACATCTTCATTGATCGACAGATCGTGAATGAGAAGTTGCAACTGGCTCAATCAAGACTGCCGGCGGGTACCACCCCGACGCTCGCACCTATTTCATCCATCATGGGTGAAATCATGTTGCTCGCGCTTCGCAGCGATATTGAACCGGGTTCTGAGTTTGAAGCAGACGCAAAGGCGATGGAGTTGCGCACGCTGGGCGAGTTCACGGTGCGCAATCGACTCCTTGCCGTTGAAGGCGTATCGCAGGTTTCCGTGATGGGCGGAATTCTTAAGCAGTATCAAGTCCTCACCTCCCCTTCGAGGCTGGCGGCTCGCAATGTAACCCTTGCACAGCTAACTGACGCCACCACGAAAGCAAATGTACTTGCAGGTGGCGGTGTAATGAATCGCGGCGAAAAAGAATCGCTACTTCGTATCCAGGGCCAATCGCTGACTCTCGAGGAGGTCGCCGCAACTCCTATCCTCTGGCGTGAGCAAGTACCTATACGAATAGGCGATGTGGCCGATGTCAAACTAGGCGGACCGATTAAGCGCGGCGACGCTTCTGCAGTTGTAAAGATTGAGCCAGACGTCAATTTCGCCGTCGATCGAGCTGCGGAATATGCGCAGATGAAAGATGGCGCACATCTTGCATCTAGCGACCACGTTCTCCCTGGCCAACCACATACCGGGCCGTACCGCGAGCTTAGAGGCGGTATGGCGGTAATGCTTACCGTTCAAAAGCAGCCCGACGCGGACACGATAAAGCTCGACCGAAGAATAAACGATGTGTTGGCTTCGGTTCAGCGAGAGTTGCCAGCGGACGTAAAGCTTGAATCCGAAATTTTCCGCCTAAGCCACTTCATTGAAGCGGCGGTTGACAACGTCAGTGAAGCAGTGCGAGACGGCGCTATCTGGGTAATCGTGATTCTGTTTCTTTTGATGGGCAACTTTCGTACAAGCATCAGCTCATTGTCATCCATGCCGCTGTCAATATTGCTAACCGTCATCGTCTTTTACCTGTTCGGTATCACCATAAACACGATGACACTTGGCGGGATCGCGGTTGCCATCGGCGACTTGGTCGACGATTCGATCGTTGACGTTGAAAACATTTATCGGCGACTTCGCGAAAACAAGCAGTTGCCAACTGAAGCTCAGGAGCCAGCCTTGGATGTTATCTTCTCGGCATCGAGCGAGATTCGCAACTCGATTGTCTACGCAACTCTCATCGTCGTGTTGGTTGTATTGCCGCTGTTCATGATGTCCGGAATCGAGGGGCGGTTGTTCGCACCGCTGGGTATTGCCTACATCGTCGCCTTACTGTGCTCGTTGGTGGTCGCCTTAACCTTCACACCTGTACTGGCGAGTGTTTTACTGCCTCGCAGGCCGTTCTTAGCCGATAGACGCGAACCTCTAATCATGCATTGGCTGAAGCATTGGGACGAGCGACTGCTGCGATGGACGCTTGGTCGTCCAAGGACAGTCCTCGCTGGAGTAAGCGTATTAGTTCTGCTCAGCTGCATGACCCTTCCCTGGATGGGCGGTGAGTTCCTGCCGCCATTCAATGAAGGAACAGCGACAATCAATCTACGACTTGAACCAGGCACTTCCCTGGGCGAGAGCCAGAGAATTGCTGGACGCGTTGAAGATATCTTGCTTGAAGTGCCAGAGGTTCTCTCGGTTGCCCGCCGGACCGGACGCGCCGAATTGGATGAGCATGCAGAAGGTGTAAACAACACGGAATTCGAAGTACGCTTTGCTCAACATAAGATTGAGAAAGTGGGATGGCACAATGCTGTACTGCGAGCGATTCCGATCGCCCATCTTTGGAGCTTTGAATACCAGGGGCGAGCGCAGGAATCGGTGATTGCGGACCTACGCGATCGAATTTCAAGTATTCCGGGTGCGGCCGTCAATATCGGCCAGCCGATCTCCCATCGTTTAGATCACATGATGTCCGGCATTCGGGCTCAGATCGCAGTGAAGGTATTTGGCCCTGATCTGCGTGAACTTCGCTCCGCGGCATACGATATCCAGGCTAGGATGCAAGAGACTGACGGGATCGTCGACCTGCAGATTGAGCCACAGATTGAGATTTCGCAACTCCAGATGCGAGTCAAGCGTGACGAGGCTTCACGATACGGTCTTACACCGGGGGACGTGGCGGAAGTGTTGGAGACGGCCTTCAAGGGCAGAATTGTTTCACAGGTCATCGAAGAGGATAAGTACTTCGGCTTAGTGGTTTGGTATGACGAGAAGGCGCGCCGAGATCCTAATGTCATAGAAGAAACCATTCTCGAGACACCTTCCGGAGCGAAGGTCGCACTGTCACAAGTTGCCGAAATCTTGGATACGACCGGCCCCAATGTGCTCAATCGTGAACACGTTCAACGCCGAGTCGCCGTTTTCTGCAATGTCCAGGGGCGAGACTTGGCGAGTGTCGTACGCGATATCAAACTAGCACTCCAGCCGGTTGAGCAATCTCTTCATGAGCTGCCAGGAGAGTATTATCTCGACTACAGTGGGCAGTTCGAAGCACAGCAGCAGGCCACATACAGATTATGGGGATTTGCACTGCTGAGTATCGTCGGCGTCTACCTGCTGCTGATGAAAGCCCTCGGCTCGCAGCGTTCTGCACTCCAGGTGATTGTGAACGTGCCATTGGCGGCGTTTGGCGCGATCGTTGCGCTCCTGATTGTGAATAGACCTGAAGCTTCTGAGTTCGTGGGCCAAGCTTGGTATCTCTGGCCAGGTATTTGGATTCAGGCGACCCATTTATCTTTGGCGCACTGGGTGGGATTCATCACGCTCATAGGCATTGTTAGTCGCAACGGCATCATGATGATCTCGCATTATCAACACTTGATGGAAGTTGATGGAATGCCATTTGGAAAGGAAATGATCATTCGCGGCAGCCTCGAACGCCTCGCGCCTGTAATGATGACAGCCATGACCAGCTTTGTAGGACTGCTTCCTTTGTTGTTCGGGTACGGCGAACCTGGCAAGGAGATCCTTTATCCGCTTTCCATTGTCTTGTTTGGCGGCATGATTGCATCCACCGTTCTAGACCAAGTCGTTACTCCTGCACTTTTTTACCTTTTTGGCTCTGGGCTACACCTTTCAAACCAAGCGAGTTCACCAAATGTATAAGGCTATTTTGGCAACTGTCTTATGTTGCTTCCAGCTTTGGTCTCCGGTTCCGAACCTTTCACGATCATCTCAGGGAGCGGCGAGTCCGATGGAAGTATTTGCGAGTGTTGCCATCCATCGGTTGTAGCAGACCAGAGTTACCTGCGTAGCAAAGAATTTCGCTGTCTCAGCCCGATTACTTCAATGGTCCATCGCGAGTCCATGCTCTTCGTTCTTTAGGGCGTTGAAATGGATTTGAACATGCTCTCTACTTCGAGCGCGAGTGACATACATTCTTTGTCGTCTTTGAATGCGTCAAGTCTCATGGCGGTGTTGAATTTCTCGCGATGATCCTGGGCTTCTTCGATCTGGCCAAGTCTTGAATAGCTCATCGCCAGGATGGCGTAATCGCCGGGAAAGGACTGAGGCGACAATGCCACCGACTTCAAGGCTGCATCAATGGCTTCCCGGTAGTTGCCCATGCGATATTCGGCCGTGCCGAGCGTGTTGTAGTAGATTTCGCGCGGGTGTTGCCGAACCACCTCACGGAATTGACTGAGTTGCAGATCCGTCAGTGGTGCCTCTTGGAATGCAGCAGGAGTTTTGACTCGTTGCCATGTTGCATTGTTCATTGTTTGAGCTTCCGCCGCACTTATTTCAGGCAATTTGCTGCCACGTGGAAACTGGAGAGATTCCTTAACGATGGTCGCCAGGTGAGAATCAACGTCGCGTTCTTCGTTTGCAAACTGAGAAGCAAGTTTTTCGTAGGATGATTGCAAGCCATCGTAAAGCGACGCCTGATCAGGATCGTTCTGTATCAGCCATGCATAATGGAATGTCGCTGCGTACCAGTTCTTTGCTGTGGTGGCTGCTGTCGCCTGCTCTTGATGCCGGAACGGATCGAAGCTCGCTTTCGTTTTTCGCCTTGCTCTTTCGTCGGGGGCATTCTTGTATTCCAGATCGACCAGCACGACGTTGTTGGTTTCGGTGGTCACAAACCATCGACCGTCGGGAGAAGTGTGGTTGATCACTTCCGTTGGCTCCCACATTGCATTGGGAAGCGTCTCGCGGGTCGCGACATTCCAGACCAGTTTTTCATTTTCGGACTCGGAGTAGATTCGTGAACCATCGAGGCTGAAGGTCACGCTTGTCACGGTATCGGAATGTGCGCTGAGGATCGCGGTTTCATGCTTTTGTGGTGCGTCCCAGATTCGTATGTTGCCTATTCCGGCGACGGCGGCGGCCAGTCGTGTGCCATCAGGGCTAAAGGTGACGGATTCAACACCATCTTTGCCTGGGAAAAAGGTCATGATCTCCTGACCGCTCAGAGTTTCGAATAGATGAACGGAATGGTCTGTTCCACATGCTGCGAACCGTTTGCCATCAAGACTGAAGGCGACCCCAAATACTGCGCCACTGCTGGCATGAGCGGTCGCAATTTGCTTGCCTGAGGCAACATCCCATACCCGGATCTTTGTGTCATAGCCGCCTGACACAAGTCGCTTACCCGCTCGGTCAAACGCCACCGTCCTCACGAGCCCTGTGTGCCCAATGTACGTTCGAATTTCAGTACCGGTCTCTACGTCCCACAGCTTGACAGTATTGTCATAGCCTGCGGACGCAACGCACGAACCATCCGGGTTGAATGCAACATCGTAGACCGTACCCTGATGGCCCGTAAGCGTGGCGGTTTCCTTATGTGCGTGCGCGTCCCAGAGTTTGATCGTTCCGTCCCGACTTGACGACACAAGGTTTTTACCGTCCGGACTATATGCGACTCCGGTAACCGAACCTGTATGCCCTTTCATGACGGCGACTTCTTCACCCGTTTCGGTGTTCCATAAGCGAACCGTGTTATCATCTGTTGCCGTAGCAAGCCGCGACCCGTTCGGGCTAAAGGACAGTTCGTTGACTTTATCTGTATGCCCTTTCAGCCTGAACTTCGCATCGCCCGTTTGCGCGTCCCGCAGGATGACCGATTCTGATCCCGATGCGAGTTGCCTGCCATCCGAACTAAAGGCGACGCAATGCACAAATCCCGCGTGCCCACCCAATGTGAGGTCGTTATCGCTGTGCGCATTCCAGATCCGGACGGTTCCGTCCCTGCTGCCGGAGACCAGTCGCGTCCCGTCGGGACTAAAGGCGATGCCCCATACCGCTTTGGCGTGTCCATTGAGCGTATTGATCAAGTTGCCCGTTCGAGTGTCCCAGAGCTTGATTTCCATAGAATCGCCCGCGGTCGCCAACTGAGTTCCGTCCGGACTGAAGGCAACGCAACGAACAACTCGATTGTGTCGACTCACTCCGCCGACATGTTCCCAGGTCTGCGTATCCCACAGCATGCAAACGCTATACGTGACGGCCGCCAACCGAGTACCATCGGGACTGAACGCTAGGCGTCGCACTTCCGGATATGGATGGTTGACGACTTTGATTTGCTCCCCGGTTTGTGAGTCCCAGATACGAATCGTTGTGTCACCACTACTCGTCGAAGCAAGTTGTTTGCCGTCCGGACTGAAGGCGACACCCGACACGGACTCCGTGTGACCGGTAATCGTGAATATCTCCTCGCCCGACTTCGGGTTCCACACTTTGACGGTTTTATCAACCGATGCCGACGCGATTCGATCTCCGCTGGGACTAAAGGCAAGCCCGTTAATAGCACCTAGATGTCCACTTATTGTATGGATGATGTCACCTGACTTTGCATCCCACAGCCTGACCTTTGCATCACTCCCGGCCGACGCAATTGAGGAGCCATCCGGGCTAACGGCAAGACCGTCGATGCGTCCCTTATGCCCTTTAAGTGAGCCGAGTTGCTCTCCGGTAGTTGCATCCCATAATCGCATCGCCCCGTCTTTGCCTGCCGAAACCACCCGCTTTCCGTCAGGAGTAAAAGCGACTTCGACCACATCGCTTGTGTGTCCGTAACAGGTAATGTTGCTCCCCTGAAAACGCCTGGCGCAATAGTGCCACTCGAAGTTGTCGCGGTTTTCCTTTGGGATCTCATGCAGCAGCGTTCGAGCCTCCACTGCTCGATCAGCATCGTACCTGGCGACCGCAAGCTGAAACTTTCCTTCCGCTTCGGCATCGCGTGCACGTTGAGCATCTACAATAGCTCTTCCTTCTGCATCGACGGCATTGGCGCGTTCTTCCAACGCTTCTTGCGACTTGCGTTCCGCAAGTTGGTTTTTTTGGTTCGCTTGAAGCATGCCGTAAGTCGTTCCGATGATTCCAACAATCAGCGTGACACCAATCGCTAGTAGGGCAACAGCCAGGCCGCGATGTCGGTTCGCAAACTTCCGAACTTGGTACCAGGTCGAAGGAGGGCGGGCCCGAATTGCGTCGCCAGCTAGATAGCTGGAAATGTCGTCTGCAAAATCATCAACCGACTGGTATCGTCGAGTTCGCTCCTTTTCGAGTGCTTTCATGACCACCCAATCGAGGTCACCTTTGAGGATCTTCTGAAGCTTGACCAATGAGATTTTGCGTACTTCGGTTACCTTCGTCGTCGCCTCACCGGACGACGCACCAAGTCGACTACTTGGCTTGAGCGGATCTTTCTCGCGAATGATCTGCAGTGATTTCAATAACGCGTTCTTGCCCAGCGTTTCTTTGTCCAAGGGTGTAGTACCGCTTAGCAGTTCGTACAGCATCACGCCGAGAGAATAGACATCGGTTCTCGTATCGATATCGACGGAGCTCAGTTCAGCTTGCTCGGGCGACATGTACTGCAGCGTTCCGACGATACTGCCGAACTCGGTGTGCATCGTATGATCTGTAAGCTTGAGATCGGGCTGAACCGCTTTCGCCATGCCAAAGTCAATCACTTTGGGAACCGGTACACCATCCATGTCCGCAACCAGAACGTTGGATGGTTTAAGATCGCGGTGCAGGATCCCTTTCTGGTGCGCGTGTTGAATAGCCTTGCAAACAGGCACAAAGAGCTTCAACCTTTCAACGATACTAAGTCGATGGCTGTCGCAATACTTTGTGATCGGAATACCATCAACGAATTCCATCACAAAGTACGGGCGCCCCTCGTCCGTATGTCCCGCGTCAATTACTCTGGCGATGTTAAGATGGGCCATCATCGCCAGTGCTTGTTTTTCAGCATCAAAGCGTGCCAAGACCTCCTTGGTAGGTAATTCAGACCTAATCAACTTGAGTGCCACGCGTCGCTTGACCGGCCTTTCCTGCTCGGCCAGCCACACGGTTCCCATCCCGCCAACGCCAAGTTGCGCAATGAGCTTGTACGGTCCAATTGTTTCGAATGTCAGCAGTGCCGAGTTACCAATACCAGAACTTGCAGGAAATGGAGAGCCGCTGGTCAGAGGATCCCTATTGGCTCCCGGGTTTGTTTTCGAATTGATGAACTGTTCCCGGACTTGATTGGCGTGAGCTACAGCCTCTTCTCCAAACCTCGCATAACTCGCATTGCCAACCTGCCGCCCCTTTCTGATTCCGTGGAAGATTTCAACGGAAATCAGCTCCAGCAAAATCCGCTGTTTTGAATTTTCCGGTAACTGAGCCAAGACGTTCTCAATGTCTGGCAATGCCCCTCTCTTGATGTCATCTTCAAACTGGTCGATCAGTCTATCTTCGGATTCAGGTTTCACAGTTGGCGGGATTTCATCGGCGGAGTGACTTTGGATTGGTTAAGGGAAATGGCGATGGTGGGACGCCCGCGTTAAGATCGACGCCGAAGCACCAATGTTACGGTTCGGGACTCAGTGTGTCGTTATCTTCTTAAAAGTTTATTGCCAATGGGGGTAAGACGATGACATGACAGAGGACTACAATGACGTGTTTCCCTCCCTACTATGGAATGCTCGCAGAAGAACCTTTGGAAAAGAATACGCTTCCTCTGCATTTCATCAAATTTTCTTCCAGCATGTCACATCTCCAACGAGGTAACTCCGGATTTCTCCATCAAATCATTGTGGAGGCGCGTGCGGGTGATGAGATGGCCCTCAACAAAATCGCTGAGTACCTGCTGCCGAAGGCCTTTGAAATGGCCCGATTCAGGATGCAGGCCCTGAGTCCGATGGACGACTACGAAGATGTCGCGATTAGCGCCGTCAAGTCGATCTGCCTGCGGTTTCGCGAGGGAACCTGCGAGTTCCTTGGAGAAATAGAGCTTGGCAGCCTGCTCCAAAAATTTGTGATCGGCAAGATCCGTGACCGAAGGAAATATCACTTCGCAGAAAAACGCCATATCAAACTCAACGATGACCGGGACTGGTCGCAATCTGTTTCATCCGTCCAAGAATATGCAGGGGAAACAGCGGATTCGATTTGGCTTGACGAACAGTCTGCTTTGCTGACGGTCCCGGAACAAGCCTATCTTGAGCAAATGCTGCGGGGACTGGGCTCAGATGTGCAGGGTTTATTTTCTGAACTGGTCAAGCGACTGGACGAAAAACCCCGGCAAGTACTGATGCTGATCACGTCGGAGTCCCTGTCCAATACGGAGTTGTCAGAAGCTCTGGATTGTGCTCCGTCATCCATTGAGCGATATCGCCGAGCCATTCGTGACAAGCTGGAAGAGATCGTCAACGGGTGATGTTTGGTTGATCATGCCAATCTGCACACTAGCCTTTGAGGGAAAGAATTAGCCCTCGTCTCTCTTTAACTCGCACTTCAATTTCATATTGAAAAACGTGGGGGTTGCTTCCTTAGAACTCCGTCCGTTACCTGGGAACGGGGACTTTCATTGCCATTTCTTCTCATCAACGCAGATCCGCGGTTAGGCGCGCAGCGCACTTCCCAAGCGTGATACACAACTTGCTGCGAGGCCGCACATCAGCGGCTTTTGAACAGCTTCTGGTTGATAGTTGCAACTTCTGGAGCCAAAGCTAAAAAATTTTCGAAAAGGTTTGAAGGCTAGCGGAATTGTCTTCCATTAAACACCTGAAGCGATTGTTTTGAACTCAGGACCGCTCGCAAGTTCGGCTTCCCAAGCCGTGTTAATCAAACTCTCACACGAAGACAAAAAACTATGAAGGTCAGCCAATTTGGAACAAAGTTACTTGCGACTCTGGCTCCATCCAGTTGGCGTGCCCGCAAATCAATTCTCCGATCCAAGTCTCGAGCCGCCAAGAGAAAAGCGTTTTTTGAGTCGCTGGAAGATCGACGGTTGCTGGCCACGGTACTCGGAATCGGATCGAGTGCGTTGGTGGGGAATGATCTCACCGATATTGGCAACAATGGTGTGGAAGGGTCATACAACCCCGCGTCCAATCTTGCCGGTTTCGACGGGGTGTTCTTCTCAAATACAAAATCGTATTTCGGTTCCTATCAGGGAGCGTTCAACGTCTTTGACAACCTTGTCGGGACTGGGGCCCATGAAAAGGCTTTGTGGGGCTTTCCGGTTGCACAAGACCAATTACAACCGATGATTGTTGGCGCAGATTTCAGGACGACAATTGGCCCCAGGGTGCTGACGTCATTCACCATTTCGTCGGCCGACGACACTCCCGGACGGGATCCAAGGGTCTGGAAAATCGAAGGATCCAACGATACGACATCCGGATTGAACGGCACCTGGACGACCATCTACAACCACTCCGTCGCTAGCAGCGACTGGGCGTCGCGTCTGCAGGTCAATCGCTATTCTCCGGCTGACGGCGACGCCTTTCTGACCAGCCAACCCTTCACCGCTTTTCGCATGGTTACCACAGCGACTGGGATATGGACGATGGGTACCGTCCAAGGGAACAACGACCTTTTTCAGCTTTCCGAGATCGAGTTCTTTGGCGTCCCGCCTGTCAACGATGCGCCTGCGGGTGCGAACAAGACGCTGACGACCGAGGAAGACTCGACGCTGGAATTCACAGCGGCCGATTTCGGCTTCAGCGATCCGCTCGACACGCCGTCCAATAACTTTAACGGCGTCAAGATCACGACGTTGCCAGCCGCTGGTACCTTGAAACTCAACGGCATGGCACTTTCGGCGGGCGGTTTCGTAACCAAGGCGCAGATTGACGCTGCCCAGTTGACGTTCGATCCGGCTGCTAACGGAAACGGCGCTCCCTACACCAGCTTTACCTTCCAGGTGGAAGACGACGGCGGCACGGCCAATGGTGGAGTCAACCTCGACCAAAGCCCCAACACGATCACGATCAACGTCAATAGCGTCGAAGACGCGCCGGTGCTGACCGGTGGCAGCGTGCCAGCAACCTATGTCGAAGACGCCCTTGCTCAGCCGGTCGATCCGAACTTGACGATCATCGATGTCGATGCCGGCGCAACGTTGAACGGGGCCTCGGCGATCATCACAGGCAATTTCATGCCCGGCGAGGACCTGCTGGAATTTACCAACCAAAATGGGATCAGCGGCAGCTACAACTCGTCCAGTGGTGTGCTCACGCTGACGGGCATTACTTCGGTGGCCAACTACCAGACTGCTCTGCGGTCGGTTGGTTATCGCAATACCAGCCAGGCACCGAACGCCGCGCCGCGGACTGTGAGTTTCACGCTTTCCACCGCCCTAGCCAATCCCGACAACGGGCATTTCTACGAATTTGTCACGGCACCCGCCATACGTTGGGATGTCGCCCAGAACACCGCTAGCAACCTAACGTTCTTCGGATTGCCGGGCTATTTGGCCACTATCACCTCTGCCGTGGAAAACCAGTTTGCCGCTTCGAAGCTGCAAGGCGTGGGCTGGATTGGTGCCAGTGATGCGGCAGTGGAAGGCGTGTGGCGCTGGGTCACCGGGCCGGAAGCTGGCACGCAGTTCTGGCTGGGCACCTCCAGCGGCACCGGTGGGGCTACTGTGGGAGGCCAATACGCCAATTGGAATAGCAGCGAGCCCAACAACCTGGGCGACGAAGATTATGGACACATGATCTTCAATACGGCGATTGGCCCGCGCGGCAGTTGGAACGACTTGGCAGTCGTCGGCGGCGGCGGAGCCTTCGTTCCCGCGGGCTTCGTGGTCGAATACGGCGGCATGCCCGGAGCCCCCGTCCTCTCGCTGACTTCGTCCAACATCGTCAACGTGGTACCGGTCAACGACGTACCGGTGGCCAATGACGATGCGTTCACCACGTCGGAGGATGAAGTGCTTAACTTAAACGCTGCGACGCTGACGAACGTGGCACTAACGGGAATCGCCACCCAGTCGGGCACGGCTTTCGGTGGTTCCGCCAGCCGGGCCATCGATGGCAACACGAACGGGAATTATGGAAGCGGTTCGGTAACGCACACGGATGGATCTTCGAACGCCTACTGGGAAGTCAGCCTGAACAACCAATACGCTTTGCAACGGGTTGTGTTGCACAATCGCGGCGATTGTTGCGGCCTTCGGCTCTCTAATTTCCGAGTCTCTGTCTTCGATGGTGCCACCGAGGTGTTCGGCCAGAACTTCTTTGTGGGTTCCGGGTCGGTGGCGCAGGGCGGCAGTCTTACCATTCCACTTCCAGGCGGTGCGAATGGAGACCGTGTCCGCGTACAACTGTTGGGAAACAACAACGAAGGCAATGGCGTCTTATCGTTAGCAGAGGTTCAGGTGCTCGCTTCGGTGGGAGTACTGGCAAACGACTTTGATGTTGACAGTGACCCGTTGACGGTAACCCAAGTCAATGGGTCAACCTCCAACGTGGGCAACCAGACCACGTTGGGATCCGGTGCGTTGCTGACCGTACAAAGCGACGGCTCGCTAGCTTACGATCCGAACCGCCAGTTCGAATACCTGGCTTTCGGCCAAACTGCTAGCGACACGTTCAGCTATCAGATCGGTGACGGTAATGGCGGCTTCGACACGGCGACCGTGACGGTCATCATTTCGGGTAGAAATGATCAACCGACGTTTGGCCAGGCTCCGTATCTGTTCAATCTGCCGGAGAACACCAACAACGGCACGAGCGTGGGTTCGGTATCGGCCAGCGACGTGGACACGATCGACACCGACCTGACCTTCAGTATCTTGAGCGGCAACACCAGCGGAGCGTTTGCCATCAACCCAACAACGGGCGTCATCACGGTGGCGAACACGGCGGCTTTGGACTTTGAGACCAATCCAACGTTCAATCTGAGCGTGAGCGTGAATGACAACAACGGCCAGGCAAACAGCACCAACACGGCGACTGTCACGATCAACCTGACCACGACCACGGTCAGCCTTTCCGGAACGAACTTGCTGATCGAGGATACCGATGGCGCGGATACCGCCGACAATCTGACCCTCTCAATCGTTGGCAGCAACCTAGTCGTCTCCGATTCGGTGAAACGGATTGCTACCAGCATCCTGGGAGCGAGCGGCAACGGCACCAATACGGTCACGGTGCCGCTATCGGCATTTTCGGGAAACGTGATCTTGAATACCTTTGGTAGCGACGATGTGGTCAACGTCGGGACACTGGGGAGTTCGCTGCCAGCGGGACTGGTTGTCAACGGCGGAGCGGGCTTCGACACGCTGAACTTCAACGGAACCATCAACTTGGTATCTGGCGCAAATCTGACCGGCTCGGCCGACGCGATCAATCTTCCCAATGCCGCTTCGGACGTCTCCACCAGTGGCGCGGGAATGGTTAGTCTGACGGCCGATCGCAATATCGCGATGAGCTCCGGCAGTAGCATTGTCACGGTGAATGGCGGCATCACGCTCATGGCCAATTCGGCGGGAACGACTGCGGGCAACTTTAGTGGCATTTTCATGGCCGGCGCGCTCGTAACGACCTCAGGTATGGGCAACATCGTTTTCACTGGCAAGGGGGGCAACGACACTGCGACAACCTTCCACCGCGGCATCGCCATAACGGCATCGGCAGTTATCTCATCTACCAGTTCCGGCAACATCACGCTGACCGGCACGGGCGGCGTGGGTGGCTCTTCGAATGCTGGGATTCAACTTTTCGACAGTGGCCAGGTGTCGTCTTCTTCGTCGGGAACCATTCAGATCACGGGTACAGGCGGCGCAACCGCAACAGGCAATTTCCAGGATGGTGTGGACTTGCAATTGACGAGCCTGGTGACTTCAACCGGGTCCGGCCCGATCATCATCACGGGATTTGGAGGAGGAGGCACCAGCGGTCATGGCGTGGTCATGTCGAATGGTGCAGATATTACGTCAACCGGCTCGGGCAACGTGGAGATCAATGGCAAAGCGAGTGTCGCCGGTAGCTCAGGAATCATCTTTTTTGATGCTGGTATCAGCAGTGCCACGGGGGATATTCTGCTTGAAGGCAACGGCGGGGCTGGCGTCAGCCAAGGGGTTCTCGTGAGTTCGTCCAGTGTTTCAAGTGCGGGCGGCAATATCGCGGTGACAGGTACCGGCTCGGGTGGCGCAGCGGGCATCCAGGCGACCGGGATCGATGCCGGAACAGGAGTCGTCACGTTAACGGCACCGACGGGATTCATTCGAGAATCGGAAGCTGGAACAAATTTTGCCGGTAGCGATGTCATCGTTAACGGTGAAGTGGCGCCGGCTGGACCGGGCGCAACTGGCCAGTTGATCGTTAAGGGTGACGTGTCCTTCACCAGCGGCGATGCCTATTCGGTCGAACTGAACGGGCTGACCGCAGGGGCCGCTTTGGTTGGTTACGATCAGTTGCAGGTCACAGGCTCGGCAAAGATTGTCGACCTGGGCGACGCGACGCTGAACGTCAACTTGGGTTTCACGCCGGTGGCCGGCGACGAGTTCGTGATTGTTAATAACGTCGACATCAGCTCGAGCGTGACCGGCAACTTCGCTGGGTTGTCCGACGGTGAGGCCTTCACCGTTGGCAGTACCGTGTTCCACATCTTCTATCACGCCGGGACGGATGAAAACGATGTCGTTCTGATCGTCAATCGTAGGCCGACCGATCCGGCAGACGTTGATAATGCTGTCAACGAGGTTGAAGAAGGGGCTGCGAGTGGCACCACGGTAGGCGTGATCGCTTTCTCTAGCGATCTCGATGGGGACACGCCGACCTATTCGCTGATCAACGACGACGGTGGCCGCTTTGCCATCAATTCGTCGACCGGTGTCGTGACCGTAGCCAATGGGGCATTGTTGGACGGCCCTGACACACGCACGATCACCGTTCAGGCCAGCGATGGGCTGGGAGGCACTTCACAACAGAGCTTCGAGATCAAAATCAATAACGTCGCGCCGGTGATCACTGGTTTAAGTGTCGACTCAGCGGTAATCGATGAGAATGGCTCAGTAACCATCAGCGGCAGCTTTACCGATGTGGGCTCACAAGATACGCACACCGTGCTGATCAACTGGGGTGATGGCGAGGTCTCTTCGGCATCTGTGGTCGTTCAAGGCAATGGCAGCGGGACCTTTACGGCCACGCATCAATACTTGGATGATAATCCCACCGGCACGGCCAGCGATGCTTATACGATTACCGCGACGGTCACCGACGATGATGGCGGAGTCTCGGCCAGTTCTACGGTGGGAATCACCGTCAACAATATTAATCCAGTCCTCGCTGGCCTAACAAACAGTTCGCCGGATGCCTGTAATGCGTTTATGGGTATGAATGCAGTCACAATTGCGGCTGCGTTTACCGACATCGGTTTGCTCGATACACATACGGTGTCGATCCATTGGGGCGATGGGATTACCACGGTCGGGGCCGTCGTTCAGGGCAGCGGTAGCGGTTCGGTGAGCGGA
Source organism: Rania fehmarnensis (assembly GCF_056494185.1). Classification (NCBI taxonomy): domain Bacteria; kingdom Pseudomonadati; phylum Planctomycetota; class Planctomycetia; order Pirellulales; family Pirellulaceae; genus Rania; species Rania fehmarnensis. Next base: position 3,727,797 of record NZ_CM151398.1, on the reverse strand, counting down.
AATCACATCTACGCGACCGGTGGTATTTTCACGATTACAGTGACACTCACCGATGATGACGGCGGCACCTCGCAACGGACTTCCACGGCCACAATCGGTGGGGTCGGCCTGCACAATGGCCAGTTACAAATCATCGGGACTGGCGGCCGTGATGTGGTCCATGTTGGTCTTGGAGGTTCTGACGGCGGTAGCGATGGCGGCTCGGACGGCGGGGCCGATAGAACATTGAAAGTTATGGCCAATTTCAACTCGCCCAACGGCGGTTCAGATGGCGGTTCAGATGGTGGCTCAGACGGTGGCTCAGATGGTGGCTCAGACGGTGGCTCAGATGGCGGAGCCGATCAATTTACGTACAACTTGAGCGACGTGACCAGTATTCTGATTATCGGATGTGGCGGTAACGATCATCTGCACGTCAACAAGAAAGTCATGATCCCAGCGACCATAGACGGCGGTGCCGGAGACGATCAGATTTGGAGTGGCGGTGGAGACGACAACATCACCGATTTGATCGGCAACAACGATATCGACGCAGGTAAGGGCAACGACACGATTACCACTGGCAATGGCAACAATGACATCCAGGCCGGCGCAGGTGATGATTCGATCAGCACTGGCAGCGGTAAGGACAAGATTCGCGGCGACGATGGAAATGATACGATCAATGCCGGGGACGGAGATAACGACGTCGATGCTGGAAAAGGCAATGATAGTATCATCACAGGTAGCGGTCGCGATCGAATCGATGCTGGTGATGGCGACGACACGGTCCAAGCCGGTGCCGGAAACGATACCATTAAAGGTGGTAAAGGCAATGATGCCTTGCTAGGCGGCGCGGACAACGACTTGATCGAAGGTGGTGATGGACGTGACTTGCTAATCGGAGGAATGGGCGCCGACCGGATTATTGGCGACAAAGATGAAGACATCTTGATTGCTGGATATACGAACTGGGACAACAACAATGCCGCAATTGCCGCGATCATGAAGGAGTGGACCAGCAGTAATAGCATGGCCACGCGACAAGCGAACATCACCAACGGAACAGGACTCACTGCTGGTTATCGTCTGGATGGTAATGATGGTCCGAACCAGACTGTTTTTAATGACAACGATATCGATACGTTGACCGGAGGCCAGGGAACCGACTGGTTCTTTGCCAACAGCGTTGCCGACAACGGAGGCGTCTTGGATATTGTTACAGATAAAGCCGCTAGTGAGCTTTGGAGCGATACCGACTTTTGATCATGTAACATTCAGTAGGAAGAGTTGATCCGCAACAAAGCAAAACACTCCGGACTGGTTCATTGGTCCGGAGTGTTTGTGATTTTAACTGAGTGTTCATCGAATCGCCTTCCCACGCAAAAGAGAATTGATGACAGCATGAGCACTAGTGCTAAGGGAATTGTTTATCTGATGCGGGGACTACCTGGATGCGGCAAAAGCCATCGTGCGAAACGCTTGGCTGGGGATTCTGGAATCGTACTGGAGACTGACGAGTACTTCTACACTCAAGTTGGCAGCGATAAGACCAGTTACGATTTTGATAAAGACATGCTCCCTGCTGCTCGTCAGTGGAATTTTTCGAGGCTGTGCGATGCGATCGCCGATAACATTTCGCCCATTGTAATCGATCGCGGAAATGGGCTGAACGCTGAGACTCGCGAGTTTGCCGAGTACGCATTGCGGCATGGTTACGAGTTACACTTAGCAGAACCTGATTCGAATTGGTGGCAGGAGTTGCGGGTCCTGCTCAAGTATAAGGATCACGTGTCGGATACTTTGTTTGACAAGTGGGCTGAAAGCCTGTCAGCGAGCACAAAATACACGCATCGCGTTCCAGCTTCGATGATTCGGAATTGGATGAAGCATTGGCGTCATGATTTGACGATTGAAGAAATCCTCAACTTCCAAGACCGAACACAGGACGCTCAGATTGCTCAAATTGGTAATGGCGTCGCACCTGGGGGCGGAGACATCACGCGTTAATGACACACGCCAATCCGCCCATGCGTTTATGGACCTCCTATCGCCACCAACTTCTGCAACAGTTCGAGGGACAACTGCTTCGGCCAGATGCCAGTCAAGAAGACGTTGCGAATCTGAACCGTAGACGCGTTGCGATCGTGGTAAAAGCCGATGTGGCGATTCGAAACATCTTCGACTGGTCGTTGGCAAATTTCTTCATCGTTGAGCGACAGGCTGATCTTGTCCTCCGTCAGTTTCATAGTGACTTTGTTCCAGGCGGCATTTTTGATCGGCAGGGATCGAGGACCTCGGCGATTGAGCGGTTCGACGATGGCGTTATCTGCAGCCAGTCCCGTCCATTCGTTGTCGTTGTCCGGAAATTGGGGTCAGGTCTGGGTCAGGTCTCGATTTGCCCCCTTTATTGAGACCTGACCCCGTTTTTCTGTGTAGTTCGTGCCAGTTGCAGCAGTTTGCAACGAGATGTGCCCACCGCTGGTCATAGCTGGCACAACAGGGCCTTTACGGTTATCGATGAATAGTGAGCCGAACATTGTTCGTTCCTAGAAGCGTGGTATTGGGTCTGCGGTCAGTGTCAGCGCTGGCGTGGTTGCAGCGTTTTCGAGATAGGGGGCGGACTAGATCGCATATCTCACGCAAAGGCGCGAAGGCGCAAAGATGCTTGCGTTAACTTCTTTGCGCCCACGCGCCTTTGCGTGAGGCTGTCTTTTGTCTTTTGAAAGTCGGGGCATCGTTTCGGCAACCGGGAACAAGCATAGGAAAATAGGGTCAGGTCACGACTTGTACGTTTTCGGACTGCAATTCAGACCTGACCCCGATTTTCAGGTGTCATGGTTTTTGTTTCGCGAGGTCAGGCGTCAAAGTGAGACGTTCTGCTCTGACCGTGATCGACTTCCACACAACGCTTGTCTCGCCCTTGCCATCACACATCGTGTGAAAATGAAGACCATCCGCGACTGATGAACTGTCCGAGATCTCCTCGGTTTCCAGCACTCGAAACACGGAGGAGTCGTTTTCGGCGAACAGGTAATAAAGCCTCGTCCCGCGGCGAGCCATTCGCATGCGACCAGCGGTGGCTTCTGTCTTTTTTGGTGGGCGTGCGGAAAACGAACGACCGCCATCTTGATGAATTTCTGAAAGTGACGAGTGCAGTTCCTGTCGCTGGAGTTCGTCACGAATCCGCAGGATGCGGCACTGACGTCGTTTGTCGTCATCCAGTTCGATCACCAGCATGATGCAGCCGAACTCGTCGCCGATCGCATGGAATTCGGTGAAGGCGACCTCCATGTCAAAATCACCGTGGACTAGGAACGGCAAGTTAACAAACGTATCAAACCAGGGGCCGCCGCCGGGACGCTGAATGGTCAGTCCACCTCTGCCGGCATCGACAGTTCCAGCCGGCTGGTTATTCCCCGTCCTAAAGAAACGCTCGGGGAGTCCGTCCTGTGCAAAATCATGAGTAAACACATGCTTCAGCTCCGACAGATCCTCGTCGAGTTGCTTGGGCCGAGGGTCGGCGAGTTCCTGTTGATTCGGCGCGGGAAGTTCCAGCGGCCAGTTTCCACGCATCCTCACATTGCGGACTCTGGCTTCGGTCTGATCAGCGAAATGAAACAGGCCGAACACGCGGTCGTTCCTTGCATCGATATCGGCGCGGCAGATTGGTTGCCCGTTCAGGTGCAGAATCGCATGCTGCGCGTTCACTTCAATCTTCAGTTGATTCCACGCGCCAGGCTTCAACGGTAAAGGCGCCGGCGCATTGGATCGCGGCCGCACGTCTGACATGTTCTCGGGGCTAAGGTCTGTTCGATCAAAGGGTCCGTCGGTCAGCCAGTGGATGCGAACTCCATCAGGTTGCAGATAGAACACCATCCGATCGAGAGCCGGATGAACTTCGGTCTTATCTGGCTCATAGAAAAACTCGTAGTCAATCGATCCCACGGAATCCAAGGGCCGCTGGTACGCCAGCAGACTCTCGCAGAACGACCCAGGAGGCGCGCCGAAATGCCCAACGATCTGGCCGGACGAATCCTCATCCGGCAAATGTTCCCAGACTGCGCCCGGAGTACCAGCAGACACTTCATAGTACGGATACCAACCTCGCAGGTCGCGTACGGCCGACAGTTCGACGACTTCCGGAATAATAGGGTTACCAGAAATCCTGATATCTCGCGCTGCAGCATGCATTCGCCACCAGCACCGAACGGCAAACCACGGATCAAGCGGAGTGGCCGGATGGTCAGTCAATGCGACCAGCCCGTTGAGGCTGGCTGTGCAAATGTCGTGGCGAACAACACTTCGATGATGGATCCATTGATCAAATCCGGAGAACTTGAGATCGCTTTTGACGCGACTGGCGCTGTTTCGAAAAGTTCCCTGCCAAAGATGCGAACGGTCCTCGTCGTTGCCAAGAAACGTCCCAGTGGTCATCGCCTGCATCGAAAACGCAGACACATCGCACTGCGCTTCGAAGTTGCCAGCCAAAGGACTTCGAAAGAAAAGGTAATCGTCATTATGTCCAGTGAACTTCTCGACCTGTGAACCCACGCGAGCCCAGCGAGCGGCCGCAAGGCACTGCCCTCGCGTCTGAGCTCGCCGAAGGCTGATCGGAATCCACTGCGTAAGTTCCCAGGCCGCCTTTGCGGCATCGACTGGCGCACCAGCTTCACGATGACCATTCAGTCCCGCCAGCGCCGCAATCTGACTGTGCCACGCCAGTGAGTTATCGGGAATATCGCGCTGTGTGCGTTGTGCAAACAGGAACCCCAGCAGGTCTTCAATTCCTGGCTCTTTGAGGTTTCGGATCACACAACGATAGACGACGAGCGTCTCCGGCCACATCTCGGATGCCTTGTTCGCATTCGAGTTTCGCACGAGCTGTGAAAGACGATCAATTGATTTGACAGCGTCGTCCGTATTTCCGAGTTCCAAATGCAGCAAAGTCAGCAGCGCCGCCTTCGCGCGCTGCTGTTCTTCCAGTTCAGGCTCCGGAATGGCGTTTACTGTTTTGACGAGGTCATCCAGATGATGCAACCGCTTCGCTACGTCCAACAGGTCGAAGACAGGCGAGACGATTCGTCCCCCTGATGCATGTTCTTCCGACGAATCGACTCTGTTGATCGGCGCCGGGTCTGTCTGCGTAAAGTCGCCTCGCATACGAATCGATGCGAGGGCTTCCGACGACAGCACCCAATTCAACAGCAAGTCGAATCGCTTTGCATCATCCAGCAATGCGGCCCTATTGCGAACCGCAGTGGCGTTGTCCGCGAGAACGGTCTCTTCGAACAAAGCTCCGGCAGCGGGTCTTGCTTCGCCCGCGTTAACATGAAAGCTGCAACACACCGGGAGGCATATCATTGCGAACAAGTGAAGGCTCTGATACTGCATTGTTCCTCCAGCAAACGTTGGGGAGTTACTAACTGCCGTCGAGGATTTCGTCAGAAATCCTCTGCGCACGGAATTCTCACGAATTCCGCTACAAGCTCCAATCCGCCCATGCGTTTATGGACCTCCCAGCGCCACCAACTTCTGCAACTGTTCGACGGACAACTGCTTCGGCCAGCTGCCGGTCAAGACGACGTTGCGAATCTGAACCGTAGACTCGTTGCGATCGTGGTAAAAGCCGATGTGGCGATTCGAAACATCTTCGACTGGTCGTTGGCAAATTTCTTCATCGTTGAGCGACAGGCTGATCTTGTCCTCCGTCAGTTTCATAGTGACTTTGTTCCAGGCGGCATTTTTGATCGGCAGGGATCGAGGACCTCGGCGATTGAGCGGTTCGACGATGGCGTTATCTGCAGCAAGTCCCGTCCATTCGTTGTCGTTGTCCGTGAGCCAGTGCATGCGCACGCCGCCAGATTCAATGAGAAACGTCAGTCGACCTAGAGTTGGATGAACCGTTGTCTTGCCGTCTTCTTGAAAGAATTCGTAGCTCACGGATTCACCTTCAAGCAATGGCCGCATGTAGGTCAAATGACTTTGAGCCACCTTCTTCGCCTCTGGTAGGGCAGCCATTCGACCATGCAGAATGCCGTCGACGACTTTCCAGTCCGTTGCTTCGGGAGCGACCGGGCCGTTCACCGCCGGTCCAGGTAGAAACGGCTGAACGGCTTTTGGAACTGTCTCGCCGTACGCGGCCGTCCAGCCACGCAGGTCGCTGCTGTCGGCAAGGCGGACTTCGCCAGGAATCACGGGCTCGCCAACGATTTCGAGATTGCGGTAGTAAACCCGTCCATCGCCAAACCCATGCAGACCAAGCCACGGGCTGCCCGCGCATGTCGCCGGAGTTCCATTCCAGCCGGGATGCAGATTTGACAGGAAGGTAATCTTCTCTGGTGTGGCGCGAATGTTAACGCGATTGAACATCCGCAACTCCTTCGGTGCCACAAACGGCCATTGTCGTTTTTCAAAGTAGCCGCGTTGAACGTCGCGAACGGTGAAGAGAGTCGGATCCGCATCAAAGCTCAGTCCACCATATGTCATCCCCGCGCCGCCGTGGTCCATGGCGGCGACTTCACCTTTGAACTCAAAGTTTCCAGTGAGCGGATACTTCAGCAGTAGCAGATCGTCGCCGGGCCCAGACAGTCGCTTAATGTGATCTTCATGTGTCAGCCAGATTGCGCGATCGGACCCCGTGGAAGATCCGTCATGCTTTTGATCATCGGCTGCGACCCACAGCTCAGGCGTTTCGTAGAGAACTGTCGCCGGATTTGTTTCCGGGCTGCGAATTTTCATGATCACAATCGCTCGCAACCGCCTCAGGAAAGACACATGCGGCGAAGTCGCCTTGGTGAAATCGAACTGATTCAAACGCTCAGTGATTTGTTCGCATACGGGCCCAAGACCGGCTCGCGTCATCGCGGCGGACACAAGCACTGCGTCATGCAGAGCCGTGAGTTCGCCGTTGTCTCCTTCCGGAGCGACTCGAGTCGTTAGCTTGGCAATCAGCTCTGCGTCGGTTGTACGCGTGTCCCGAATTTTTGCTAGAGTGAGAACGAAATCCGCATGGGCTGTTTTCTTGGCGGCCAGAGCCTCCAGTTCAGTGATCAACTGACGAAGACTACCCGCTTCGTCTGCAGCCACAACCATGGTCCATGCGGAACAGAAGAGTCCCGGGATCTCGCCGATCGTCGCGATCGCAAACGATTCCTTCTTCGGTCGCTGGCCGAGTGCTCGTGCGAATTCCATCGGAGGAGCGATCTCTGGCACGAGCGACATGAGTACTCGCACAGGCTTGGCTGTGTCTTTCGGGATCGACCATTTTCGAAGCCAGTCGTACTGCTGATCAGTACCGAGCTGCGTCAGTGCTCGGTGCATACCACCAGAGGCTGCGGACAATTGAGCAAAGAACGGATCCTCAGTGTTTACGGTCTGGGGATCCAAGGCCTCCAGAGCTTTGAAGGCTTTCGAGAGATCATCTTCTCGCAGAGCATCGAGAATGGCTTTGTTGATCGAAGTCGCTGTTTGCGCCACCGGCGCCGCAGGTACGCGTGTTTGGGCTGCCACCGGAAACTGCAGAACAACCGCGAGAATAAGTGAGTGGAAAGTGATTCGCATTTAGGAAAGGACTTTCAAAGAATGGTTCATCACGGAATCTAATGGGTGCACCAGCTCTCCAAGGGGGCAAGCCCGAATGGCGTGGACTTAAGGATGGTTCATGAGCTGACGCAGGGCTGTTTTGTTTAACCCGTGGCCGCAGAGGCTAGGCAGCCGGAGTTATTTGTATTCAGCTACCTACAAATGCGATTAGGTTGAGGTTTGTCCACAAATACCAGCGGTTAGCTAAAGGCCAGCCTGGTTAGCGGGTTCGCCTAGCCTGCGGCCACGGGTTAAATAAAACAGCCCTGACGTGCTTAGTAAAGTTCACGGCGGTGGTTCTGCCGTGAATACAATTTTGAGTCCATCCGGCGACCAGTCGCAATCGATAATTCGCCATTGGCGTGGCTGGCCGGGAACGGGGAAGATTTTTTCGGGATCATCGCGTTTGACGATGAACATCTGCGGTCTCCCGATGGAAGGATCGAGCCCCGAGAACAATATCTGATTTCCATCCGGATGCCATGACACATCGGAATGCAGCCGAACTCCCTTGTAGAGCACATTCATTTTGTCAGGTTTATCGATATCAAGGGCGACGATCACGACGGCATCCCCTTCATCCTTCATTAACTTGGCTTTGAACGCCAGCGACTTGCTGTCTCGAGACCACCCGAGCCCTTTTTCGATCGAGCGGAATTGTGATGGCTGGTCGTCCGCAGGGATCGTGCGCTGCTGCTCGGTCTTCACATCATGCACGACGATGCGTTTGTTAGAGATCCAGGCAATGAAGCGACCATCCGGGGACCACGTGCCGCTGATGCCGCTCTGATCAAGTTGTCGAACAGCAAGCTGGCCAGCAGCACCATTGACGATGTTCCATGGAACAATGGACAGGCCTCCGCCTTCATTCGTTATTAACAGCTGCGAGCCGTCTGGTGAAAGGCTTGGCAAAGTGCCAATGGCAAATGAACGCACTTGAGAGTCGCTAATCGTCAGCTTTGTGAGCAGCGAATACCTGCCATCGTTCATTTCATAAACGATAAACTTGCCATCCTGAGACCACGTCGGCCACTTCATCTGCATGTACGTTTCGTCAGCTGCAGCAAGTTGCCTGATGGATTCAACTGCCGCTTTCGTTTTCGTTTCGTCCTTCTGTACAGTACCAGCTTTCCTGAGATCGAGCAGGTACAAATTTCTGGCTGTCGACGTCCGAGCGTTCTCAATCGACTCTGCTCGGACGGACATCTTCTTCCAGACGACGCTCACTTCCGAAGATTCAACACCTGAAGAATAACAGCTGATCCGCAGTACGAAATTTCCGGGCAGGATTGGTATATCAGACACCTCCATCGAATGCAGCAGACGAAAGTTGTCCGAATCCAGCGGCGCGACTAAGTAATGGAACATCTTTCCCCGCCGAGCAACACGCAGGCGCCCTGAGCGGCATTCGTCGGCGTAGATGGCGGGGTACTGAAAGCCTCGCCCGTTTTTTCCCGATTTGATGATCTCCACCTGCGTGATTTCTCGAAGTGGTGTATCAGGATGTTGAATCATGCCTCGAAACAGCATGTGCATTTCAAACTGCCCTTGAATCATTCGAGGACCCATGTAAATCGCCGCCGCGCCGTTGTCGGAAGCTTTGAGCTTCAAATCGGCGAACTCGGCGATCACATCAAAGTCGCCCGAAATCCCAATACGGGGCTGCGTGATCGAATCTGCATTTGCTCGGGGCCCAGCGGCACCACTCATTTGCAAGCCGACTGGAAACAGAGCATTGGACGACTGCCCCTCGACGTAGTCTGTAAAGGCCGTCTTGCGCTGGACCTCTGTCGCGCTCGTAAAATCAAACTCAAAGGACTCGGCCAGTGCTTCACGTTCACGATCCAACGCGTCGGTATCAGTCCCACGCAATTCCTGCTGAGCGACGGGAGGAACAGACTTCGGCCAATCGCCCTTGAGCACAATATTTCGAATACGAGCTTCCGTCTGATCGCAGTAGTAGAACAGACCAAAGGAACGATCATTCGTCGCAGCGATCTCTGATTCATGAATCAACACATCATTCAACCGAAGTCGAAGTATGTCGCCGTTGATCTGAACGACCATTCGATTCCACTCGCCGGATTTGAGCGGCAGGGAATCCACTCCGGCAAGGCGGCCCACCGCGGCTTGATGGTGCGGGTCAAGTCCTGAGTTCTCCCAAACGCCGTTGGTTGTATCGTGCAGCCTGACTGCTCCGCCATCGATCAGGAACGCACGGCGTCCGAGTGAAGGATGCACGATTGCTTTGCCAGTCTTGTAATAGAACTCGTAGCTAACTTCGCTGTTCCAGACCAGCGGCCAGATGTACCGCAGCATTCGCTCAGCGCCTGTGCCAGAGAGCTCCGGCCGGTGATTACCAATGATCTGCGTAACTCCGGACGAGTCCTGCTCCAGCTTCCACGATTGCTTGTCCGGAGTCCACGGATCCTCATGCCAGGTGATCCAGCCAGGAAGATCTGAAATTGGTCTTGGCGAAAGCGAGGTCGATTCGTTGGCAAGATCTGCGAGCTTGTCGGTCGTCTCTCTGGCTCTGGACCGCAGTTCCGAAAGTCGCACTTCTTCCGGAACAATCGGGGCACCGGTGATGCGAACATCACGAATGCTGCCAACGCCGCTGCTGGGATTGCGAATGGCGATCCACGGATCATGCTCCTTCGGAAGTACCGTGCGAGAAATCAGGCGACTGTTGAGATAGCGAGAACAAACGCCGTCTCGCAGGTCGACTCGATAGCGCAGCCAGTTGTCGACTCGCGATAGCTTCGGTTGCAATGCGATCTCCGGATCAACTCGGAACAGTTCGCCAGCCTGCACGGATTCGTGATGCCAAACCGGCGTGATCCAACCGCCGTTGATCAGAGGATGAATTTCCTTCCAGCCAAAGCAGGTACACAGGCATTCCAGCGTATAGTTTCCTCTTACGGGGCTGGTGAACAACAGGAGCTCATCATCCATCTTGGCGAGCACATTGACAGTGCGATCACTTCTCTGAACATGTCCCGGTGGCATGCCGACTCCGTTGGACCATGAATGCTTGCGAGTCACCCAGTGCCAGGTCTTCAAATCGGGGCCTGCTGTCCACGGCTGAGCCTGTTGATTCTGCGGCAGCTTGTGATGATGAATCCGACCAATCAGATGAATCATCAGCACATCCCATTCGATGGGACCATGAGATTTGCCAGCTCGTATCTGTGAATCCTGAATGCTGACCAAAAACAGTAGAGCTTCGTCCAGCAAGACACCCCGCTGGGCCGCCATCACAAGCAGCAGTGTTTCAGGCATGCGATCCTGCAGCCGATCAAAACGCTGTTTCACGAATCGCTGATACAGTTCGTCTGTAATGCGAGCCGCCTCATCAGAATCGCTTTTCGCAATCGCAATCATCGCGAGTAGTGAAAGCTGACATCGTTGCTGAATTTCCCCATTCGATTCGACGGCTTGAACAGCAGCTCGAAGTTCATCCAGCTTGCTCGTCTCTTTCGCGGCTTCAATCAAATCAAAAACAGGCGACACAAAAATACCGCCTGTGTGAATTCGTCTTTGATTCCGCTGACTTCCCGCCTGCATTCTGGCAACATCAACCGGATGTTCAGAGATCGCCGAATCCGGCGCGTCTGTCAGCGTTAGTTTTCCGAACAACCGAAATTCACGATGCGACTGCCCCGGTAGAACGTGCGATTTGAGAAGCTCATAGCGATCGACGGCCGGCAGTCGGGCTGCAGCCTCTCTAATGGCAACAACGTTGTCGGCCAGCACTTCGCCTTCAAACAATTCTCCAGTCGCCTCCATGGACGGCCCATCACCCGCCCGCGCGCAGCGTGACGCAATCCCCATGCCCATGACCAGCACCGGCAGTACAAAACAGGTCTGCAGAAGAGCAAATCGCATGGTCCGATTCATTTGTTTTGTTCGGCGATCATCTTGCTTAACCGTCCATCCTTTGAGCCGCCAGTCGCTAGCCGTGGGTTTTGTCTTAACCAGCCGGCACGTGATCGAGAGTGTCCGGTTTTCGCTACAAGAATACAGGAAATTCACCTGGGCAAGCGCCCGGCGGCTAATGAAATGTCTAAATCAGCTCCCCCGCTATCTGCGGCTGGTTTTCCACGTGTTTTCTGAAATTCACCTGCGGCCAGCGCCTCGCGGCCCACAGAATAAGTCGTACCAAACTCCCGTCTCACGCACAGAATTTCACGAGCGCCGGTCGAATTGATTCACGGAAGTCAACGAATCGATCATGCTGTTCAGCCATCGACGATTTGCTCGGCACGAATGCGAATAGCTTTGAACCGGATTACGGACTTTCGATTCTCGCCGCCTGTGTGAATCAGAGCCCGGAGCATTCCCAGCGGGACTGGATCGGTCCCCATCTTCATCGCACCGAGAATTTCCGGTGGTGCGTCTGGCTTGCCGCGGAAAATCTGGTAGATCACATCACCACGACGTGCCAGCCGAAGCAGGCTGGCAGTCTCTGCTGGGCGCGACACGATTTCCTGGTAGTTGAATGTGCCGTCTCCGCGGATTCGGCGCTGTTGAGTCTCTGCTTTCGTATCACCGCCATTGTGAATTGAAAATTTCACTTCACTGTTGGATTTACGCGCGTCGTTGAACTCCGCCTGCAGCAGAACCACCGACTCATCGAACTTCTTGCAGGGTTCCATGTGCAGAACGTCAAGCTCGAGCGAAATGTCAAAATCCCCGGCAATGGACACTCGTGGTACCAGTCCTGCTGCCTGCCAGTTGTCGCTGCCCGGGACAGTGATCGTTAGTCCAAGCTTGTCTCTGGCATAGGTCGCGCTCGTATGGCTCCACACCGTGAACCCTTTGAGATCCCCTGTTCCAGCAACAGGCTTCAGGCTTCCGAAGTTATAGAAACGTTCGTCGACCAACGCGGCACGTTCCTTGTCGAGCTCAACGATGGTCTTAACGGCCACTTCTGTGCCTCCAAACGCCGACTGAGCGCGAACAATGAGGTTCTTCCAGACGACTCTGGCAAATCCCGCCTTGTGCTGGCCGACAACAAGTTTGACCGTTGCATCTGCACCTGAAACCGCCTCCGAATTAATCAGACGAAACTCCGTCGATTCGTTCTCGGCGTACAGACACGACAGCTTGCTTCCGCGTCGGACAAGCCGCATGCGGCCAGAGGTGGATTCTTCTGCCGGGTTGCTGAAAAAGATGAATTGTGTTTCTCCACCTCGCTTCTCGAAGATTGCAGCCTGAACAAGTTGCTCGCGAGCCCCAGGAGGAACGCCAAACACTTTGCGAAACAAGAAGCACTCACGCGATCGGTCATCATCGAGAGTCACGGCAAGCTGGATACTGCTCTCCCCGCCCTTGATCTCCGTTTGAGTAGCAAAGTCTGCGAAGCTGGTGGTGATGTCAAAGTCCCCGCTGAGCAGAACGGGTGAAACGATGGCATAATTCACGTATTCACCGCCTGGCCGATTCAACTGGATTCCATGCTCAACCTGCTTGAGATTTTCTTCCCATTTGTCACCCACGACGGAAAACAATCCCGACGGCACTCCGTTGCGGAAATCATGTTCGAATACCAGCGGCAAAGCCACTGCGTCCCCAACAAGTTCTTCGATGTCATTTGTTGCCAGTTCCTGTTTCAACGGCTCGGGCAGAACCTTCGGCCAGTCGCCGCGCCAGCGAAGATTGCGGACTCGAGCTTCGGTCTGGTCGGCATAGTGAAACAAGCCGAACGTTCGCAGGTTGGTGGGTTCGAGTTCCCGCGAAAACACCAGCGTGCCGTTCAGCGTCACATCGACAGTTTTGCCTCGAACAGTCAGCAACAGCGAGTTCCAGGCGTTAGGCTTGAATGGCAAGGCTCCTGCATGCTTCTGGTGTTGTGGTTCCGCAGAGAGATTATCAGGGCCAAGTGAAGTGCGATCGTGACGACCGTCGGTAATCCAGTGCACATCGACGCTTGCCGGATTTAGCATCAGAGACAATCGATCCAGAGCCGGATGCACCAGCGATTTTCCTGGCTGATAGAAAAATTCGAATTCGATCGTGCCGTCGTCAGTTATCGGGCGATGGTATCGGATCAGGCTCTGACTGAATGTGCCTTCGCGATCTGGGCGATGACGACTGATCAGTTCCATTGAATCGCCAGGAGTTTCCCCGCGAGTTCGAGGCACCGTTTTGGCAAACCAATCTGCGTCCTGCCAGCCGACCGATTCGTCGAAGTACGCTACCCAACCGGCAAGATCTGGCGTAATCAGTTTCACTTCGTCCGGTATGACGGGATCACCCAGCACTCGAAGATTCTTAACAGCCCCGTTTGTGAGCCACCAACTGTGAATCGAAAGCCATGGGTCGTCCTTCACACCGTGTTGACGCTGGTAGATGTTTCGTCCGTTGGTCAATGTTGTCCTCGTTCCCTGATCAACGATCATTCGGACGCGCATCGATTCAAACATGCGTGTCAGAGGTGGATCAATCGGGATTGCGGCACCGTCATAACGGAAGCTTGCGTTAACAACACTGTTCCGTTCTGAGCTGGAGCCTGCCCAATAGCTGCCGAGCCCCAGATGGATGTCTCGGTATTCAAAAGTGGTCAGATCCGCCTCAACGGAAAAATCGCCCACCAGCGGCGATGCCAAGTACAGATAGTCATGGTCATGCCCGGCCACGTGTCGCGCTTCGCCAGGCGTGGCACTCCAGATCGGAACCGGGTACCCAGCTCCTCGAGTTTCCGAAGTCATCCTACTGACTGGAACCCAGGTTTTCAGCGACGGCTGCTCGGCAGCCTCTTTCACGGACTTCTTTCCGTTATGAATCGCTTCATCCAGAAGAAATCTTCGTGCGATAACTTGTCGCTTCCAGCGTTCGCTGCGTAGAAATTTTCCAGACCAGACATCCTGTTGAAGCAGCACCGCCAGTTCGCGAGCCAGCTCACGTGTCGAATCGAAATCGCCACCTGCCCAGACCGCGACAGCTTCCGTATGCCGTTCCCAGGCCGAGCCGGGTACTGATCCTGCCATCGCGAGGATCTGACGCATCTGAAGTTCTGCCTCGCCAGAATCTTCCTGCGCAATCGCGATGAGAAGCCGAAAAACGACGCGAGCCTTCTTATCCTCGAGCGACGTCCCCTGCCACCGATCAACGACTGATTGAATCTCATCCAACTGATTCAAACGTGTCGCGACTTCGACAAGATCCATCGCCGGTGAGACGAGATCTCCACCTGTGAATTGTCCTCGGTTCAAACCAGACTTCTCAGGCTGAGCAGCTCCAGACCGATCAGCTATGGGAGCTGGACAGGTCTGAGTGAACTCACACTGCATCCTCAGCGTTGGATGGTCATGCGATGGCAAGACCCATGCCGACAAGAGTTCAAAGCGTGCCGTTTCATTCAGCTTCAACGCTCGGTCATGAATCTGCAATGCTTCCTGGGCCACGTGTTCATCTGCAAAGATCGCCCCGAGTGCTGATCGCACACCAGCTAGCGGTTTAGTCCCCTCCTCCTGCGGCATCGCTGCCATGACCAAGAACGTTGGGAACTGCATTGCCATGGCAACGAAAAGTAGAGTCCAGTGCTTGCGATTCATGCGTTTTTTTCTTCCGTCCCCATGGCAACGAGTCACCACACACAATCAGCGGCTTGACGTCTTCCGCTCGCCTTTTTGAATCCAGGGCACGGCCTTTGGTTTTGCAATGACCTGGTCGTGTCCCCGGCAGCGATCGTCGTTGTTAACTGCCCCATTACGATGAGGAACATGCTGCAATGAAGTACAGCCAATTGCCGCGCATGCATCACTGTCAGGAGTCCTTTTAGGAATGGCATGTCTTCAACCGTGTCTCACCGACAACCTTCGTTGGAACGCATAACTGGGAAATTCTCAGCTTTCCAGCACGTGCAAATTGAGTGCGACTGATTCATCAGTCGCATGAGCATAGCATTTCACGCAGAATTTCTCTGCAAACTCTAAGTTGGTCGCTGGTTCCCAGGGCGAGACATCGTGACGGTGGACTTAAGCCAAGTGTGAGCATAATGTAGGGCTGTTTTGTTTAACCCGTGGCCGCACAGGCTAGGCGAACCCGCTAACCAGGCTTGCCTTTAGCCGACCGCAGGTATTTGTGGACAAACCTCAGCCTATCCGCACGCATAAGCAGGCCAACATCAACTCCTCCGGCTGCCTAGCCTTCGGCCACGGGTTAAACAAAACGGCCCTGCGTGAGCTCATGAACAATCCTTAACTCCACGCCATTCCGGACAAGTCCCTTGGAGAGCAGGTGCACCCACAAAATTCCGCGATGCACCCTTTTTCGATCGTTACTGCCAATCTGATAAAATTTCTGCGTGAAAGCTGTGGGGCGGGCGACCTAGTTGCAGAACTCGAAGAACACCCGGTGCTAACTCGGGAATTCGGAAAATGAGGCCATTTTGAACGATTCCGCACTGGTCGATGGACTTCGTCGTCACGACCCGGCGGCAGTGAAGCATCTGACGGATTGCTTTCTGCCTTCGGTTTGGCGCTTCGTCTACTTCCGGGTGAACGGCGATCTGCATCTGGCAGAGGATATTGTCAGCGAATCGGTTCTGGCTTTGATTCGAGCTGTTTCGGATACAGAACTGGATATCGGCAACCCGGTCGCGTGGCTCAGGTCCGTGGCGGCTCATAAGGTCGCCGACCATTTCCGAGCGGCGGCTCGAGTGCAGCATTTGATCGATCAGGCTAAGCAATCAGTTCTGGCTAACGATGAAAAGGATGCGGTGCAGGCGCAAGAGCAGCGTGAGCGACGAGAAGAAATTCGGCAAGTGCTGGATCGCATGCCGGAACATTCTCGGTTGGCTCTGGAATGGAAGTACATCGACAAGTTGAGCGTCAAGGAAATTGCCGATCGTTTAGATGTTACAGAGAAGGCGGCCGAGTCGATTCTGTTTCGCGGTCGAAAGGAGTTTCGACAGCGAATATTGATGAAGGAAGATCAAAACAATTCCTCAGCCGACACAAACTGCAAAGGTTGTCGTCCTGGGATTGAAGCGCGTGACCGAGTTGAAGAACGAACAGATGTGATCTCATGACACGCGGTGAGCCGGATGCTAGTTGCAGATGAACTCCTGAACAACAACGAAAATGCCCTCAGCTAGCGCTGTGCGGCTCATGGAACAACAGATTTTTCGGAACGCAGTTTCCTGGTACAGCTTCAATGGTTGATTCCAATATGAACAATTCATCACCTGAGTCTGTGGACGACCGCGAGCTGGAAGAGCTGTTCGCTGACGCCTTCGATGCGCCTCCGGTGCCGCGGTCGGTGCTGAAGCGGCTTGATCAGCGTATCCTTAAGGAATGGGGCGAGTCGCCTCGCCTGGCGAATGTGCGTATCAACAAACAACAACGCACATTTACTCTAAGCTCTCGCTGGGTCCGCGGTCCGATCGCTGCAACTGTGGCTCTAGTCGTCCTCTGCGTGGCCGTGATGAACAGTTCGGGCGCGGAGTATCGCTGGTCGTCGATGCTAAGCGCGCTCGGCCAGCAAGGGATTGTGCAGTTTGAGCAGAATAACGCAACGCGATGGTTGTCGTTGTCTGAAGGGCTGGTAAGTGAATCGACTTCGGAATCCTGCGTTTTGCTCGATGTGAATCAGAAGGTGGTCCTTCGTCGGCAGCATGGCGGAAACGTGATCGAACGTGAGTCGTTGACGTTTGAGAGCAGTGAGGCTCAGAATCGCCTGATGTTCGCGTTCATCGCGGGCGATTCAGGCGGTGGCTTTTCGAGTAAGTCGACTACAATCGTCGACCGCGGCTGGGAAGAAGTCACCATCGAAGGGCAGGAGCGAATTCAACTGAATGTCTCCTGTGAATCCGGCGGCTCGCATTCAGTGTTGCATATTCTCTTGGATCCAAAGACTCAGCTTCCGCTGGCTTGTGACTTGGCAGACGTGACAGATGCCGATGTCACAGGTAAACGTACGTTGCCGGTTGTGAACAAAGCTCGCTATCGCCCACTGACCTATTCCCACGATGTCCCTGCAGCCCGAGTCGCTGCAGTATTTCCCGACGACCTACCGATTGCTGAGGTGATTGCCGCCGAAGAAGTGCAGTTGACTGCGAACGAATCACCGAAACTTACTGAACCAACCTTAGCAGCGGTCACTAACCCTAAAGTTGCTGCCCCTAAAGTCGATGACAGCGCTTCAACAGATCCGCATGCAAGTGCTCCGCTGCCGGGTGATGCTACCAAATGGCGAGCCGTTCAAATTCGGCCAAGCGTCACCGGGAACGCGGTTCAGGACCTTGATCTTCTGATGGCAAAGCTGTGGGAAGAGAACAATGTGAAGCCTGTGAGCCCGGCGTCCGACGAAGAACTGCTTCGTCGGGTTTATCTGGATCTTGCAGGGCGCACGCCGAGCGTCAATGAGGTTCGCGACTATCTGAAAAACACTTCGCCGGACAGATACGAATCTCTGGTCAACCGACTGCTGAACAGCCCGGACCATGCGAGCCATCTCGCGGCCAAGTTTCGATCGTTCCTGCTTCCAGAAGGAGTCGACCTGACAAACTTCGGCGGGGTCGAAGCCTTCGAGAAGTGGCTGGCGGCTCGCTTTCAGAAGAACGAACCGTACGACAAAACCGTTCAGAGTCTTTTGCTGGCAGAAGGCCGTCTGGCTCAATCCGGTCCGCTGTTGTTTTACTCAGCGACCAAGCTTGAAGCTGATCAGCTGGCGGGCCGAACGGCTCGAGTGTTCCTCGGAATGCGGCTGGAATGTGCTCAGTGTCATGATCATCCGTTCGAACCGTGGACTCAGGAAGACTTTTGGGGCTACGCGGCTTTCTTCGCTAGGATCTCTCGACCTCGTGGCAAGCTGGAAACTGTCTCAACAGTTATGCAGGTTCGCGACGTGGATCGTGGCGAAGTGATGATGCCGGAGTCCACGACTCCTGTGTCGCCTAAGTTTCTGAATGCAGACGAAGTATTGACCGACGAGAAATCGAATGCTCGCCGGAAGAAGCTGACAGCTTGGCTAACTGGCAGTGACAATCCCTACTTTGCTCGGGCAACCGCCAATCGGGTTTGGTCGATGATGTTTGGAAAGGGGATCGTGAATCCCGTGGATGATTTCGGTGTGGGCAATCCCCCGTTGTCGCCAGAACTGCTTGACCTGCTTGCGGGAAATTTCATCCAGTCGAAGTTCGACCTGAAGGATCTGTTCCGAGTCGTCGCGTTGTCAAAAGCCTACCGTCTATCCAGCGGTGCCGAAGACGCCAATGTAGAGCGCCAGGCTTGGTTTGCTCAGATGAATGTGAAGATGCTGACGGCTGAACAGGTGTATGACTGCATCACCGTCGCCACGATGCCCAGTTCGACTCAGACGACTGACATGACGGGCCTGGTGACTCGATTCGGTAACGTATCGCGAGACGAATTCCTGCGTGACTTCAGAACGCCCTCTGGTCGTGCAACCGAGTATCAGGGTGGAATTCCTCAGGCGTTGACGTTGATGAATGGAACGCTGATCGACAGCGCAACAGGGCTCGCATCCAGCGGCTTGTTGAAGTCCCTGCAGGCTCCCTTCTTCACGCAAGATCAGCGAATTGAGATCCTGTACTTCGCAACATTGTCTCGTCAGCCGAAGCCTTCTGAAAGGGAACTATTGAACCAGTACGTCACGGAGGACCTGTCTGGCAATGAACTCCGTGAGGCCTTGTCGGATGTGCTCTGGGCACTGTTGAACAGTGCTGAATTTACAATGAATCATTGACCTCATTACACTCCTTGCGGCCATTCGGTCGGTAGGGAATGGCTTGGCTGCCCTCGAGCTGCTGAGGACAGCAGCTTTACATTAGGGCCCACGAGATCATACGGAACGAACTTTAGTAGAGGAACTCACATGAATCCAATCCTGTCCCGTAGAAGATGGATCTCCTCACTTGCAGCCAGCGTTGCCGGCGTCAGTGCCAGTGGGTGGTTTCCGCTGTTCGCTCAGCAGCAACTAGCCGAGGCCAAGAAGAAATCTCGCCATGTTATCCTGCTTTGGATGAGCGGCGGACCGTCTCAAATGGATACTTGGGACTTGAAGCCGGGCCATGCCAACGGCGGTGAGTTCAAAGAAATCCAGACGGCATCGCCCGGACTCAGGTTCAGTGAACATTTGCCGAAACTGGCCGCAATGTCCGACCATCTGGCCGTGCTGCGAGGTCTGTCGACGCGTGAAGGCGACCACGGACGAGGCACCTATTACATGAGAACTGGCTATGCACCCATGGGGCCGGTTCGATATCCGAGTATCGGTAGCTCCATCGCCAATCAACTGGGATCGTCCGAGTTTGGCCTGCCGGGATGTGTCAGCATCGGAGCATTTCGAACGTTCAACGAGGACGCATTCGGTGCTGGTTTTCTAGGACCGAAAATGCAGCCTCTGATTGTTGGTGCGTCGGACGTGGCCAGCGCGATGACGACTGGCGGAGACGGATTTCCTCAACTTCGAGTCCAGGGAATGAGTCGTCCCCAGAGCATAACGGATGTGCGAATGGAGAAGCGACTCGACATGTGGAAGAACCTGCAGTCGGGATTTCTCGCCGAACATCAGGCCGGGGCTGCGAAGACGCATAATACAATTTACGAAAGCGCCGTAAGGCTGATGAACAGCAAGGATGCCGAGGCCTTTGATCTGTCAAAAGAACCGACACAGCTGCGTGAAGCCTACGGTCGAAATGTCTTCGGTCAGGGCTGTTTGCTGGCTCGCCGATTGATCGAACAAGGCGTCTCGTTTGTAGAAGTTTCGCTGGGCACCAGCAGCGGTGGGGCGGGCTGGGATACTCATACAGACAACTTCAACGCAGTCAAAGCTCTGTCCACGGATCTCGATAATGGCTGGGCGACATTGATGAAAGATCTTTCCGATCGCGGCCTGCTTGAGTCCACCACGATTCTCTGGATGGGCGAGTTTGGCCGGACGCCGCAAATCAATAACACCATCGGACGTGATCATTTCCCGGCGGCTTGGTCTGCCGTACTTGCTGGAGCGGGCATCGCGGGTGGTCAAGCCTACGGTCGAACCAGCGACAGCGGCTTGGCCGTGGAAGACGGACTAATTAGCGCCGAAGATCTGCTGGCAACATTGTGCGCAGCCGTAGGTCTGGAAGAGAAAGCCACTCAGATCGATGACAACGGCCGACCAATTCGCATCACAGAAGGCGTGGCCGCAAAAGCTGTATTGGCGTAATTTTCTCAACGGCTCTGAGCCGCAAGAGTGCCATGCGGTTCACATGAAACGATCTCGCAGATCCATCAGACATACCTATGCAAAGTTCCCGCTCCAGATCGACCTTCCTGCAACGATGCGCCTCGGCTTTCCGGCCATTGACGCATCTGGCGATGACAGGCCTGCTTTCAATCACGACATTTGCAGCGGGTCATGCGGACGAAAACGGTCTGACCGTTCCCGTGCGAATTCTCAGCGCCCCTGCCCCAGCCTCAGCCATGGCTCCCGGAATGGTTGCTCGTGAAGAGGCACCTCCGGCGACTCCAGCCGCACGAATGCCGCAATATCAATTGCATCACAAAGACCTCGGCGACCCAGGTGGTCCTGCTTCGCCACATGTGCGATTTGTGCTTGCGTTGCCGGAGAAACCGCTGTTGATAGAAGCAGCCATTTTCATTGATGGCAAGCCGTTTCGACAGGCTCGCGAAGAACGTGTGCAGAAGATCATGCGGTACCTCGCCGATCCCGCGGCGTTCAACGCCCAAGCTGCAAAGCAGGCGGCGGAAGTGCAGGCCGCAGCAACTGCGAAGAACAAACCTGGACTTCTTGATTCGGTGCTCAACTTGATAAAAGGCGACGACACAACGCCGGCTCCCGAGAAAGCGACTCAGGAAGAGAAAGCTGAAGACCCAACACCAGAGTCAAAGTCAGAAGAAGCGGTCGAGCCTGCCGTTCCTGCGACTTCCGAACGGGCGACTCCCAAATACGCGGCTCCGGCCACGATTTACGAACGCATCGAGCGCTACACTTCAGCTACGAACGCAGCGCCCACTGCGGATGAAGTTCGGTGGTTGTTGACCAACTGGGTGGATGGTCCGTTACTGTTGTTCGTGAACGAAAACTTTCAGCGTTTCCGAGCAGGTCAACAGCCTGTCTTTAGGGTTCTTGATCGAGATCGCGATGGCCTCGTCTCTGCAAATGAATTGACAAAGGCCGTCGCGGCATTTCGGGAATGTGATCTCAATCGCGACGACATGGTTGATGCAACAGAGTTGGCTCAGGTCGCCAACGATGCTCGTGACCAGCCCACTGCATCTACTGGCAAGCTCGTCTTCCGGCTCCCCAACGATGCTAACGCGACAGCGTTTCTGCGACGACTGGCGACTCACTATGCGGCTCCTGATGCGAAGTCGCCAATGTTGCCGCAGTTCGATCCGAACAATGATGGTGTATTGATTCCGGAGGAACTCAAGCAGCTACTGGAACGTCCGGCTGACATTCGATTGAAACTTGAGCTCATGACGAGCCAGCCGGAAGCATCTCGACTGACCATCGAGGGTTTCAGCGATGAACTTGCGGGGCTGAAAGATGGTGTGAAGAAGAACCCGTCCAGCCTGACACTCACCTTTCCGTCATTCAATCTTGAGTTTCTAGCTGCACAAGGCACGAGCAGCGATCAGATCTCGATTGGTGCAGTTAATGACGGTTACGCAATGCTTCAGGAAATCGATCCGAATGCCGACGGTCGATTTTCAATCCGCGAACTGCGGCAGTTGAACGAACGCCTGGCAGCCTTCGATCAAAATTCTGACGGACAGATTGGATCAAACGAGACTCGTCCGACATTCCGAGTTTGCATCGGCCTGGGACCAACCGCCCATCAACCGCTGGCATTGCTGCGAGAAGTCAACTTGCAAAACTCGGCAGCTCAGGAACCCGGGCCGGATTGGTTCACTGAAATGGACAAGAACAAGGACAGCGACTTAACTCGCCAGGAGTTCCCTGGCACGGACGAACAGTTTAAAGAGCTCGACAGTGATAATGATGAATTGATTAGTTCCAGTGAAGCCAACAAAAGACCTAATGGGCGCTAGCCGAATGGCGTGGACTTAAGGATTGTTCATAAACTCGCGCAGGGCTGTTTTGTTTAACCCGTGGCCGCAGGCTAGGAAGCCGGAGGTGTTTGTATCCAGTTACCTATAAATGCAATTGCGCTAAGACTTTTCCACGAATACCGACGTTCAGCTAAAGGCGAACCTAGTTAGCGGGTTCGCCTAGCCTGCGGCCAAGGGTTAAACAAAACAGCCCTGAGTTATGCTGACACAAAAGAATAACCCGCGGCTGGTGCCTTGCGGCTCACATTATGGGAGAAATGAATATGAACCGAATCGACTCTCACCTGGCAACCGACCGAATTCGCACAAACAGTGACAACGGGCACGCGAAGACTCCGATCATGGAAACATCCAAAGATATTGCGGAAGCGGTCGACGCTATGCACGAGCAGTTTCTTGAACTGCGACGACAGTTGGCCGGCGTGATTGTCGGCCAGGATGAAGTCGCCGAGCAACTGCTGATCGCGATGCTGTGCAAAGGTCACTGTATTCTTCAGGGGATGCCGGGACTTGCGAAGACGATGCTCGTGTCGGCCATGGCCTCGCTGATCGATTTGTCGTTTCGGCGAGTCCAGTTTACTCCTGACCTGATGCCAGGCGACATCACGGGTACCGAGGTTTTGCAGGAAGATCACACAACCGGCAAGCGAGTGTTCCAGTTCATCGAAGGCCCGCTGTTCGGCAACGTAATTCTGGCTGATGAAATCAACCGCACGCCTCCAAAGACTCAAAGCGCTCTGCTGGAAGCGATGCAGGAACGTCAGTTAACGGTTTGTGGAAAGACGTACAAGCTGCCGGATCCATTCTTTGTTCTGGCGACGCAGAATCCTGTGGAGACCGAAGGAACGTATCCACTGCCGGAAGCTCAGCTCGATAGATTCCTGCTGAAGATCCACGTGCAGTATCCTTCTCGCGCAGAGGAACTAGAGATCGCTCGTCGCCAGACAACCGACTACAGCTTCAAGACGAAGACCGTCATCGATATCGACCACATGCACTCCATGCAGTCACTGGTTCGCAATGTGGTTGTCGCAGATCACGTCTACGAAGCAGCCCTGGATTTGGTGCGAGGGACTCGGCCCGACGAAGGTTCCATGGCGACTGATCTTCAGAGTCTCGTCCAATGGGGAGCGGGCCCGCGTGCCACGATCGCCCTGCTGCTGGCCGCGAAGGCTCGCGCTTTATTGAATCGTCGCTGTCATGCAACTACGGCTGACCTGACTGCGGTCGCATTGCCCGTGTTGAGGCATCGAGTGATTCTGACGTTTAACGCTGAAGCCGCCGGGATCGATGCGGATTCAGTGTTGAACAGAATTCTGGAGAATACAAAGTCGTTGCAGACAGCCTGAGCCGCAAAGTGTAAGAGGTCAATCTAATGTTCCGCTTCTTTCGATCAAAACCGAATCCTCCGACGCCCGCTCCGGGCGCTGCGGTAGGTTACGCTTCGGAATTGATCGATCCGAAAGTGATGGAACAAATCGGATATCTGGAAATGCTGTCGCGAACGGTTGTTGATGGTCTGCTGGCAGGCAAGCATCGATCGACGACAAAGGGCGGATGCTGTGAGTTTTCTCAGCATCGCCAGTATGCTCCAGGTGACGAGATTCGCCAGATTGATTGGCAGGTGTTCGCTCGCAACGATAGGTACTTCATCAAGCAGTTTGAAGAAGAAACAAATCTCCACGCGGTGATGGCGCTCGATACCAGTGGGTCGATGAAGTTCGGTTTATCGACGGTCAGCAAACTTGATTACGCTTGCCGGGCGGCAGCGTGCATTTCGCGGATGTTGCTGCGACAGCGAGATGCCGTCGGCACGGCGATTCTGAACGAGCAAACTCCGATGTTTCTGCCACCAAAACAGAACGCTGCCCATTTGCAGGCGATCCTCTCGACTCTCTCCGCAGCGAAGCCGTCCAGTGGCGGTTCTCTGGCGACTCAGATCCGAGCGATGGTGCCGCGAATGCGTCGACGAGGCCTGTTCGTGCTTTTCTCGGACTGCTTCGGCGACCTTGATGAACTTTCGACGTCGCTCCGCATCGTCCGGGCTCGAGGTCATGACGTGGTGGTGATGCATGTGCTCGCGCCGGAGGAAATCCATTTCGACTTCCGACACTGGTCGTCGTTTCAGTCGCTGGAAGTGGCTGGACATCGAATGAATCTTGACCCAGCAGCCATTCGAGATGAATACCTAAAGCGCGTGCGAGCCTTCGTGGAGAAACTGGAGAACATCGTCACAGGCCTCGGCGGCGATTATGTGAGGATGACTACGAACAAGGATCTGGCGGAAACGTTGGGTTGGTTTTTGAGACAACGTGCGGCAAGAACTTAAGGACCAAGCAAGAACGTGGGTTTTCTGAGTATCACATTTCTGATCGCTTTGCCATTGGCGTTGGCACCGATTCTGTTGCATCTGTTTGATCGGCGACGTAATGTCACGATCGAATGGGGAGCGATGGAGTTTCTGCTCGATGCCGCCACGCGCCGGACGAGTGCTCGAAAGCTCAAACAGTGGCTGCTGCTAGCTCTGCGATTTCTGGCGATCGCCGCGCTGGTGCTGGCTCTCGCGAGACCAAAACTGCCGGGAAATTGGTTTGGAAACAGTGCACGAGGCGAAACGGTATTCGTCATCGACAATTCGATGTCCACGCTGCGCGAATCGGAAAACTCGACTCTCTTTGTAAAGCTGATTGAACGTGCGAAGAGCGAGTTGAACGCAGTGCCTTCCGGCGACACCGTCCGCATCCTGCTCGCTTCACCGTATCCGGTGTGGGCGACCGCTGGAGAACTGCGAGTCGACTCGGGCTCGCGAGGGATGATTGCCGAGCAACTCGATGAGGTTCGTCCGACCAACGGTAGTAGCGATCTGCTGGCGGCGATGTTTACCGCCGTGCAGGTGGACTCCGAACAAAAGACCGAGAAGCGTCGAATCGTGCTTCTCACCGATGGCCAGGCTGCGGATTGGAAAACAGCGGATATCAGCGGCTGGCAACGGTTTCAGGAAGTGCTCAAGTCGGCAGCCATTCCGACTCAACTGGAAGTGATTGAGCTGGATGCGAAAACATTGAAGTCGACGAACATCGCCGTGAACACTTTGCGATCGAATCGGCTGGTAACGGGTATCGATCAGACGTTTACGGTCACAGCGCAGATTCAGAATCATTCGGCCGTTGATTCTCCGGGATGCACGGTCTCATGGCAGGTGGGAACTCATGAACAGCAGACGGCGGAAGTTCCCTCATTGACCGGCGGCAACACTCATGAAGCCGTTTGGCGACATTCGTTTTCCAAGCCAGGTGTTTATTCGTTGTCATGTCAGCTCAAGTCGGATGACAACCTTGCCCCGGACAACCGCGCGACGGTGGTGATTGAAGTCATCGAAGAAGTTCCGGTGCTTGTGGTCGAAGGGGCGGCCGGACAAGCGGAGCTTCAGCAGGATGCTTTCTTCCTTCAGGCGGCGATGGGATGGATTAACGGCGAGGCGATGGAAGCTCACACCGTCTATCGACCGGTCACCGTCAGCCCCGATGAACTAGAGGGCATGAGTCTTGCCGGATATCGAGCTGTTATTATTCCGAATTTCACTGCGATCTCTGAGCGGTCGGTTGCCGAGCTGAAAGCGTTCGCATCCAACGGCGGCGGTGTTTGGATCGCTCTTGGACCGCGAGCTGACATCGAGATGTTCAATCAATATGTGTTCGCTCATGGGGACGGGTTGTCACCACTTGCCATTGACGGAATCGTTGCCGAACAAAATTCCGACTCTGCCCCGAAGATCAGTGCAGCGTTGCGAGAGCATCCAGCGACAATTGGATTGGCGGACCACGAAAAACTGGATACGAACGACATTCGAGTTCGTCGACGATTTCGTTTTGTGCCGCCTCCACGCGATGAAGACGTTTCGGCTTTGCTGAGTTTGACCAACGGTGAATCGCTGGCGGTGGAAAAGTACGTTGGTCAGGGTCGTGTGATCGTGCTGGGCATTCCGTTGACGATGCGCGACTGGAGCGAGCTGGCGAAGGCTCAGGCGTTCGTTGTGATGGTTCAGGACTGGGTCGCCTATCTGACTCAGCCTCAGGCGACCCGGCATAATCTTTCACCCGGTGATCCCATTTCCGTGCATCTTGCGGAGACAGATAACCGCGACGCGTTTCTCAAAACACCTCACGGTGACCAGATCGAACTCACGGCCGACACGGTTCCGGATGGCGTGGTCTTTCGTTCGAGCCGCACAATTTTGCCCGGGGATTACACGCTGCAATTGGGACTGTCTGGCGATTCAATCCCGTTTCATGTACAGCGAAATCCGAAGGAATCGAATCTTGCAGGTCTCTCGGAAGAAGATCACAAGCTTCTCGCCGATACGGCTGGACTGAGCAGCAGGTTGTTGAATTCCAATCTGAGCAGCACTAGTCAGAGCGATCCGGTCTGGCCGATGCTGTTGATGATGTTAATCGCGTTCATGAGTATCGAATTAATTCTCTCTGGAATGATTTCCCGCGAACGCTTCGGCACGGCCGCGATCTCGGAGACATCGGAACGAATTGGCGATCCCGGTTTGGCGATGCCGGTGGTGTTTGAAAAGAAGATCGCAACTCGCGAGCCGCAAGGGGCTAGTCGCGTGTAGTGCGACAGAACACAACTATGCCAACCACAACCAACAATCTGGAACACGTTGCCCTCGATGGCCCGGTGGGATTACCCGTGGCGATTGGGATTGCGCTGGTGTTGCTGGGGTTGTTTACATGGTCGCTGACTCGTGAACGACTGATCCTGGGAACTCGATTCACAGTGCTGTTCTGGGTTCTTCGCGCGACGGCACTGGGTGTTGCGATCTGGATGTTAATGGATCCGACTCGTGTGCTGGTTGAAGTTTCAACGACGCGTAAATCGGTCGCTTTTCTAATGGATGTCAGCGGCAGTATGCAAACCGTGGATCCTGAAGGCACGGCCGATGACCTGCGCTGGGCGATCTCACAGGGACAGAATGAGTTATTCAGCTCTACGCGAGCAGCCGATCAGGCACACGCGGCCGCCGGTATTGCGGAGAAGCATCTGCAAAAGGCTTCCCAGGCGCTTGTACAGCATCAGCGTGAAAGTCTGGTGGTCGAATCAACAGCGGCGGCCAGGGAAGCCATTCGCAGTGTTTTGACTCATCTGAAACTGTTATCTGAAGCGCTGAAAACAGCGGGAGCTGACAAGACAGGTGTATCCGCGAAAGTCATTGCAAGAAATCTAGTCAAGGAACTGGAAGGTTCAGAATTCATCGCTTTCAGTGAACTGTGCGATGCATTAAAGAAGGGACGCACGCCGCCGGAAAAAGGCTGGCGTGAGAGTCTCCCTGATTTACAGAATCGACTCGTCGGAATTCGCCAGCAGTTAAGTGAACTCGCTCGCGATGTGGCTTTGCTGGAAACACCTTCAATTCAGAACAATCAAGCGTCGCTGATGACCGCCATCCAGGGTTCTGCCCGGATGACGCGCGCAGCCGGGTTTTTGGATGCGCTCAGCACAACGGCGTTGCCAACTGTGCGGGAGCAGGCCGACGTTCGAGTCAGTACATTCGATCAATCATCGTCAGTACTCAGCGCTCAGACAACGGTCACCAGTGCTATCCAGAACTTGCTGCCTGCGGCCGACAAAGATACCGACCAGCAGCGGGAGATGGCAGCCAAATTCGGGACAAACATTTCGTCTGTGCTCGAACAACTCAGTCGCGATCGTCGCGATCAACCGCTGGCGGCCGCATTCATCTTGACCGACGTTTCCCATAACAAATCAGGCGTTGCCAATCCCCGTGACGTTGCGGCAGATCTGGGCGGAACTCCTGTATACGTGATTCCGATCGGTAATACGCAGTACGTGCGAGACATCCTGGTGCAATCGGTTTTTTGCCCCGCGGTGGCCATGCGTAACGACGACATCGTGATTGAAGCCGTCATTCAGGCCTACGAATGCGAAGGTGAAACCTGCGTCGTTCAGTTGCTGCAAGATGGAAATGTGATCGACAGCACAGCGGTGCGTTTGGATTCCGGATTTGCGACTCGCCGAGTTCGTTTCGACCAGAAAATGTCGGACGTCGGAGTTCAGCGATTTCAAATTTCTGTCAGCGGCATTGCCAAAGAGTTGACCGAACAGAACAACGTCGACGACTTCGAAGTCAACGTAACGCGCAGTGAAATCAAGCTGCTGCTCGCCGACGAGATGCCTCGCTGGGAGTATCGCTACTTGGCTCAATTGTTCCGCCGTGATCCAAAAGTTGAACTGGACGAAATGCTGTTTCATCCTCGAGCGATTGCAACCGGCAAGCGAAGTACTTCGGGCACATTCCCGGTCACTGTGGATGGATGGGACGAATACGACGTGGTGATCCTTGGCGATTTGACGGCTGAACATCTCCCGCTGGCGGCTCAGGAATCCATGGTCGAATACATGCAGGAACGCGGCGGCACGGTGATTCTGATCGCAGGTAAAGAATCGATGCCAGCCGCTTTCGCTCAGTCGCCGCTCGCCAGTGTGCTGCCGGTAACTCATCTGGAAGCCGGAGCCGCAGCGAGCGATGGAAGCGGGTATTCGTTCCATGTCACGGATGCCGGTCAGTCGCACAATGCGTTAATGATCGGAGAAACGGAAGAAGCGACCAACGTCGCGTGGGATTTCATTAATCAGTTCGCACCGCTGCACGAAGTGTCGCCCTGGCGGCTACCTCGTCCATCGGCAACGACGCTGATTTCGGCCGTTCCGAAAGGGACATTGGACAAAGATCACGCTGCGAAGACCAGTGCGTTTCTCTGTTGGCAGCCAGTAGGTCGTGGTCGAGTCGTCTATCTGGCGGGGCCAGAAACGTTTCGCTTGCGGTTCCTTCGAGGCGACCGATTGCACTATCGATTTTGGGGCCAGATGCTTCGCTGGGCTTTGGCATCGGATCTGTCGTCGGGAACAGAAATGGTCAGAATTCGGGCTGACAAGGCTCAGTACAACTCGAACGAATCGATTCAGGTCCTCGTACGACTCACGGACAGTTCGGGCAAGCCCGTTGTGTCGTCGGACGAAATGCAGGCGATCGCTCGTCAAGGCGATCAGGAGCATTCCGCGCCGTTGGTGGCCGATGATTTGATTCCCGGACAATACAACGGTGAGTTCAAGTCGTTGCCTCCGGGGGACTATCAGGTCGAGCCCACCGGACAATTGCTGAGTCAACTGCTGCAGACGACCGAACAGCAAACTGTCACGGCACACTTCAGCGTGCAGGCCGATCTACCCGTCGAATTTCTGGACACTCGCTGCAATCGTGCGCTGGCTCAGCAGATTGCTGATATCACCGGCGGTCAGGTGATTCCGCCAACGGCCGTGGAAGAAATTTTAAGGCTGACAAATCTGGAACCTGAGGTGGCTCAGAAGTTGGAGTCTAAGCCTCTGTGGTTGCAGTGGAAGTACTTGTGGATTGTGTTCGGATGCTTGCAGGCGGAATGGATTTTTCGAAAAGTAAAAGGTTTGTCGTAGTGTAGTCCGACGCTCCGCTGGCGTAGCAACAGGTGTACGGTAGAGAACTGGAATCATCAATCATGTCACAACTGACTCACGACAGCGTCTTTCCATCCGTCATGCGGGAAAAACTGCGCAGCGTTCGCTGGCGGCAGGCGGGGTTATCGGCGGCGCGGGCTATCGCGATCGGCGCTGCGGTGCTGTTGGCGGGGATGATCGTGTCGATGATCATCGACTGGGCTATCACGCTGTTTGATACTCGAATGAGAATCCTGCTGACGACATCCACGATACTGCTTGGCATGGCGACATTGTTGATCACTGGAATGCGGCCAATCATTGCCGCCTTCGGATGGACTCGGGCTGCCGGGTGCGTTGACGCACGCATTCCTGTCCTGCAGGAACGCTGGCGAACCGTCGCGAGCTTTGCAGAATCGCGACATCAGCCGACCAGCGCTATCGCGAAAGCCATGCTGCAGCTGGTTACCAGCGAAGCTGTTGCGATGAACACGCTTGTGAAACCCGGTCAGGTGGTTCAAAGCGTCAATCTGCGACGGCCAGCCATCGGTTTGGTGATCGCGTCTACGGCATTGATCGGATTTATGCTCATCAACTTGCCGCAGACGTCGATGTTGTTGCAGCGATTCTGGTTTCCGACTCTCAACATTTCTGCAACTCAGCTGGAATCTGTGACAGGAGATATCGTCGTACCTCGCGGTCAGAGCATTGAGATCGTAACTCGCATGAGCGGATTACAGAGGTCATCAGCGATGATGGCCATGACCATGGAGAAGCAGATCACTGATTCCGACGAGATTGAACTCAAGCCAGTCGCCGATCAACCCGGATTGCTCAGTGTGGCCGTCGACGTTGACGAATCTTTCAAGTATCGCGTTCAGGCCGGCGACGGTCGAACGGAATGGCATTCTGTCACAGCAATCGATTTTCCAACACTGTCCGACATTCGGCTCACGGTCACTCCACCCGAGTATGTCGATGAGCCTGCAACTGAGAAGACACTCATCCCCGGCCGCGTCCGCGCAGTTCAGGGTAGTCAGTTTGAATTGGCGATGAAACCCGCCCAGCAGCTGAAGACCCTGACCTTGCTGCTCACTTTGCCCGCGCCAGTCGTTGAAGGCGATTCTACAGTTGCCGATACGAAGGCCACTGGCAACACGGAGACAGACACCACTGCAGATCTCAAAACCGTTCAGCGGTCAATGCTTCTAACTTGTGGCGACGACGGCTGGTATCATTTCGAAACCGAGCTGACGGAAAACTTCAGCCTGTCGCCGATGCTGGTGAGTACTCATGGATTGACCAATGAGAATCCTCGTGTGTGTCGCATTGAAGTGATCGAAGACAAGGCTCCGGTGGCAAGAATCATCAGTCCGAACGAAGAGTCGGCCGCCAGCCCGGATGAGACCATCGAGATCAAATTCGAAGCGCACGACGATCACGGAATCACTTCGGCGGAATTGGTGGTATACGACACCGAAACGAAACAAGGTGAGGAGCCGAAGATCCTGGCCGTTAAGCAGATCTCGCTCGGTGATCAGCAGTTTCAGAAGCACGTCCTGGGCAAGACAGAGCTGAATCTGAAAGAGCTTGGCCTGGAAGAAGGCAAGAGCATCAGCTACGCCGTTCGAGTCACTGATAACCGCATCCTGGAAATGGATCCAGAGAGCGCTCGCAATCGACTGATGGCCTCATCGGAAGCTCAGGCAAACGAACAACCACAAGGCCACGAAAAGTCCACAGAGGGGACTGCTGCGGAAATTGGCGACGACAAATCGAAGAACGGCGACGCCAGTGACATCGTCGAGAAAGCCACCGATGCCAAAGCCACCGATGCCAAAGCTCCGATCGCCAACGCCGGTGATCAACAACCATCTGCCGATCAATACGCACAAATGCTCAACGATAGCCGAGTCCGTCAGAGCGGCAATGCGCCAGCGGCCCGTGAATTTCCTGACGAAAGTAATGGCGTCCCTAGAAACGCCGCCAGTTCCGACGCCGACGGCGATCCTCAGAATAAAGATTCGGGTAACGATTCGGCACATCCAAAAAATCTTGCTGACCACGAGAAAGCTGTCAGTTCCAGAGAACCAGAGGAGGCATCTGCGAAAGAACCCACATCGAAACCATCGGCTAGCGACATGCCGCTCGCAGACGCCGCTGCAAATGCAGAATCTAAAACTTCAAACTTGAAATCCGACGCACCAGCCAATGCGAATAACAACCCCAATAGCAACGCAAACAACAATGCCAACAACAACGCAAAGAATGCCAACACCAACGGCGGCGGTTCAGACAATGCCATCAAGCCGGAGCCTGGAAAACCCAACGATGACAAGCCAAACAACAACCAGCCGAATGAGAAAAAGCCAAACACGGAAATCGTCAACTCAATCGTGATGCCTTCGTCTAAAGTCCAAATGCGAGCACAGCGATCCGATGCTGGCCAGCAGCAGGAAACGGATCGTCGCAAGCTGAAAATCACAGGACGCCTCGATGCACTGGTGATACGACCTGACGATCAGAAGCAACTCGAAAACCCCGTCCGTGCCAAGGTCGTCCAGATCGACAAGATGCTGGAAGTGATCGAAGGCAAACTGAACGCCCTCTACCGGCATCAGGTCGATGAAAGCCTGCGAGGCGACGGCTTCAAGGAACTGGATGTCAATCTTGGCGACGTCGAAGCGTTCGTCACAGAGCTCAGTGTCGAAACGCAGGACAGCGCATTCGAATTTGTCGGCCTGCAGATGGTCGACATCAGTGCCAATCATGTCACGCCGGCGAGAGATGCCGTCTTCGTGGCGATTCGCAAACCGGACTCCGGAGCCGACGTGCATGCTGAGGAAGCTCTGCACCACGTGGTCAGCGCGCGGGAGCTTCTGCTGGCGCTGCTGCGAAAGTATGACAGGGTCAAACAGGAGCAGGAACTCGCCAAGAAGATCGACGAAGCTATCAAGATGTACACCGTGTACGTTGAAGGCTCGCAGCGGTTGATGCGCGAAGCGGCTCAGAATTTCGACCCATTGAAACTGCAGCGTGAGATGGAGGTTGTCGAAGTCGATCAGGCGTACCTGGATCGACTGGCAGAAGTCACTCGCATGCGTCGCGACATGATGTCGGAACTGGCAAAAATCCTTGGCGATGATCCACGACTTCGCTCTCGTTATCTTGATCTCATCAAACGCCGCCGCGCTTCGCTGCGAAGTCAACTGGCGGAACTGGCCGCCCGACAGGATCAGTCGGCGCAGGAAGTTTTGGGCTGGTTGAGTGTGTCTGAGAATCAACGCGAGAACTATTGGCTGCAGGTCTCTGATCTGCGACTCGATCTGCCAAAAGAACTTGCCAAGGAGGCTCAACAGTTTGCCGATCGCATTGAAAAGCAAATGCCGCTGGTGCTGGAGGCAACACAGGGCACGGCTGCGCGAACAATTGCATTGGCGAAGCAGATTGCATTGGACGTGCGCCGCTGCGACTTCGAAGTTCGCGAGCTTCGCAAAGCGGGTGGAGAAGTCACGCCGACCAGTCGGTTGAGTCTCGCCGCGAGCGATCTGGTATATCGAATCGGGGAACTCGCTGCATCGCTGGATCAATTGAATTTCGAATCAGGCACACAGGCAGGCGTCGAGGACTACATTGGTTTGCGAACGGCCGAAAATCGATCTCTGGCGGATCAAGCCGATGCATGGACCGAAACAGCGGCTGCCATTGAAAAGAAGAGTTACTCTGGGCTGGCGAACATGGATCAGGAACAGATCTCGATCGCCACGGAACTGCTCAGAATGGAGATGCTGAACATCGAAGCGGACCTGGCAGGAGAATTCAATGATGAGAATCCGATGCCTCAGGAAATCGCGAATCTCACTCAGGATCTGCTGCGAGTGATGGAGTCCGTTACGTTCAATCAAGCGTCCGCTACCTTCGCCTTCGCAAGGGATCGTATTGAACCGGGTGCCGCCCAGCAGGAACTGGCTCTGAAGGGATTTGAAGAAGCTGGAAAGATCCTCGATCAGCTTCGCCGCAAGACGATCGAGTCGCTTGATAAGGAAGAAGTGCAGGATCCCAACATCGCCGATCTGCGAGATCCAACACTGGATGAATTCCTGGCACGTTTGGAGCGAGAACCCGACATCGAAGCGCGGTTGGGTATTCCTAATCGACCTCGTAACATTCGCGTTCTTCAGGAAACGATGCAGTGGTCTCAAAACGGAAACATGATGCTGGGGACGTCAGGCGAGGCCGCGAGAATGCGGGCTCAGCAGATGATGAAGGAGCAGTTGGACGCCGACGGCGGCAAAGAACAAAAGCCTGATGACAAGCCTCAGGATGTTCGCGAGATGACTGAAGAGGAAAAGAAGCAACTCGCAGAATCTAAAGATATGCAACAGATGTTGAAGGACCAGATGCAGAAATCCATGGAGCAATTGGAAGAACGGATGAAGGATCCGGCCACGACGGACCACCAGCGTCGCCAAATGCAGGAGATGGCTCAGCGCCTGGCACAGGCACAGGAAGAAATGAAGAATGAGCTGTCCCCAGAACAACTCTGGCGACGCATGGTTGAGGCCGATCAGACGAAAGCCGCGATGAAAGCCCTTGCGAAGGGTGAGACTCTTCCCGACGATCAATGGAACAAGCTGATGTCGACATTGGATGATGGCCTCGGACAAGTCGGCGGCAAGACTCCTCCTGAGGACTATCGAAAGGCGATTGAACAGTACCAGGACCGAATCCGTTTGCTCAAAGGCGGCAGCTGATACAAAGCATTAGTCGCAGATGGGTTTAGTATGGCGATCCAAATTAAGGGAGCAGGTATGTTCGATGAATCAAGTAAGCGGCATGCGTTTGCGGCCCGTGGACGCCATCGACTTTTGTGGTTTCTTGGCCTCCAGATTTTCGTCATCGTTGTCTCAGTTCACGATGCTGGCCTGCTGGTGCTGAATCAAGAGTTGATAGTCGAATTCGAGCGCAATCCCATCGGAGCTTGGCTAATCGCCTCTAACGCAGGCTCTGTGTGGCTGTTTGTATATCTCAAGTTGATTGGCACAGGTTTGGTCAGCGCGATTTTAGCGGGGCTGTACGAACAACTTCAATCCACAGCCTGTACGATTGTTGGTGTTTTGGCACTAGTTCAGGGAACTCTACTTATTTACCTCTATGCGGCATAACAAGCAGCTCACTAAGTATCTGATCGCGCATGAACGTTGAGAAATGAACCATGTCGTATCGCAATTTGCCAACATTTAACACTGCAAAATTTGCTCGACGCGTACTGCTCTATTTCGCAATTCTTATGCCGCTCATTATCGCAATGGCTGGTATTCAGTATTTGCATCTCAACCGCATGCCGGGCTGGCCAAAACTTAAATCGCTACCACCGGGACTGATCAACTTTGACGTACTACCTCGTAACTCAATGGTCGTAGCATCGCGAAACTACCGTCATGAAGGGCCTTCACGCCATGTGGAGAAAGAGTTACTCTTTTTTCGCGACGACAACTTACAGTTGATTGGACATCTCCGGCCCGAGGACTCCCTCGTCACTAAACTGTCGACCTGCGGAACGTATCTCGCGTCCTATTGTCATGATGGAACGCTTTGGGTCAGCGAAATTGCACTTCCCAATCGACTGCAGAGGCAAACTATTATTCCGTTGGACGAGTATCGCGTGCGTGACCTCGGTTGGTCGCCAGATAGTACGATAGTGCTGATTTCTACAGAACGTAAGATCCGGCTTTGGAATCGACTGGGACGTCTATTTGTCTGCGAACATGA
This sequence comes from Rania fehmarnensis, assembly GCF_056494185.1. Lineage (NCBI taxonomy): Bacteria > Pseudomonadati > Planctomycetota > Planctomycetia > Pirellulales > Pirellulaceae > Rania > Rania fehmarnensis. Next base: position 3,691,909 of record NZ_CM151398.1, on the reverse strand, counting down.
TTTCGACAGAAGGTCAGAGCTGATTGTACCGACAGGCGGCACCTGCTTTGGTTTTTCGCAGAACGGTCAGTACCGACTCGCATTGTGGCAGACGGGTGAGATCGTAGGCAGCCTGCCAATCGGATTCGAGGCGAACCTCATACAGATGGCCAATGACAACAAGCGAATTGCTTATACATCGGGGAGTGACCTGCACGTTATCGACGTCAACACACATCGCTCACCTTTGACTCAGTCTTATACTGTTCCTGGGTTCGCTCCAGGTGGATTTGCACTCTCAGGGGACGGTGAACAGTTGGCAATCATTGAGAATGAGGTCGCCAGTAATAAAAACACTATAAAAGTATTGGACGTTTCCACGGAAAGAGTTCTAATCGCCATTCCGGTTGAGTATGCGTATTGTGGGGTTCAAATTGTTGATAACAATCTTTGGGCCTGGACCTTAGACGGCGTGATATGCAAGTGGGACATAGACGCTCCATCCGAGTGCGTTATGCGCTTTCTCTTTCGCGATTCTATTTAAGCGACTTAGCAAATTCGGGACTACACCGTGAGAGAATGGAGAAGACACATGAGAAAGCCGACCGCCTTTAACTTCCACAGGAACAAGGGGACTGTTGATTTAGTGCCCCCATTGCTAATTGCCCCTAAGTCGCAGGGCGCTAGCCCCGGTTTTCGAAGAGCTATAGTCCGCATCTTCATTCATTTGACAAAGAAAACCCAGTGTGCATCAGTCGCTTCGGCAACCGGGGCTAGCGCCTGGCGGCTCATGATGGCGGCCGGCCTGATAACAATGGGGTTCATGCAGCAACTTTATGGCCAGGAGATTGCGGCCTCAGTTATCTCTGAATCATCCAACCTCTACTCTGCGCTGCCGCCGGCGGAGTGGTCGAACGTCGAATCGGCTGTTGATCGAGGCCTCGCACATCTAGCCAGCATTCAGGAAGACGACGGTCGCTTCCCGAGTGAAGAGTCGGCTCAACCCGCAGTGACTTCGCTCGCGGTCATGGCGTTTCTTTCACGTGGCCACATGCCTGACGAAGGCAAGTACGGAGCCCAGATCTCAAAGGCTATCGACTTTGTCCTATCGACCCAGAAGCGGCGCGGCTACTTTTCGCTATTGCCAGTCGCGCCACCGGCCAGTCACGGAAGTCCAGCGCAAACGGTGACGTACAACCATTCGATCGCCGGACTCATGTTAGGCGAAGTTTACGGCATGACCAGTGGTGAACGGTCGAAGAAGATCGAAGCCGCCATCACGAGCGCGCTGATCTATCACCGCGAAGTACAGACGCGGCAGAAGGGCAAGCCGAGTGACGTTGGTGGCTTTCGCTACGGTTATCCGGAAGGACCCAACGCGGATTCCGACATGTCCGTCACAGGCTGGGCTCTGATGTTTCTGCGATCGGCACGTAATGCCGAGTTCAATGTTCCGAAACAGTATTTTGACGAAGGCTTGGACTTCGTCCAGCGCTGCTATGAAGAAGATACTTCGCTGCATGAGAAGGGTGTCTTTCGATACCGTCCGTTGGAATCCGACTTAGGGGCCAATCCACAAATCACATTGGCGAACACCGCCTCCGCGATGCTGACACTGATCCTGGGTGGACGTCACACGCACCAAGGTATCGCCACCGGCGCAGAATGGTTCCGAAGTCGTGATTATCCTCGACCATGGCAGGAAGGCTACTACTATCTGTCGTCCTACTACAGCAGCCAGGCCATGGCTCAGATAGGCGGCGACACTTGGAACCAGGTCTTCCCCCAAATCGCCCGCAATCTTCTGGCAGAGCAAACCAAAGAAGGCAACTGGCCCATCGCTGGCGGCGCCGAACGCAACTTCGGCACGGCATTCAGCACCTCACTCGCCATCCTCGCCCTGACACCAGCCTATCAACTGCTGCCAATCTATCAGCGATAATACCATTTGAATGTCGCGCCCGTTATCGGCTGGTTCTACGATCTAGTACATTCCAATTGGCGCAAGTGGATCTGCACTGGCTGACTCATTTCCATGAAGGTCGAAGTACTGAACGTTCATGCAGGTGTTATTGTCGTAAGTTCCAATACATCGAAGTGCGCCGTTGAAGTAAAAGTCCTTACTGTCACCGTGCAACCTCCCGTTTTTGAATTCCTTGTCAGCCTGTAAAGTGCCATTATTCCACCACACTTTGTGGCGTATGATCACCCCATCGACGAGGAAAAACTCTTGGGCAGGTGCCACGTTAGGTCGACACAGCTTGATGTTTCCATTCCCATTCACCACACGTCCGACTTCAGTGCCGTTAGGCGCAAAATAAATTCCGTTACGAACTTTGGTTCGAACGATGTTACATCCATCTCGATGTCCCTCGACCCATGTTTCCGACTCCTCACGGATGGAGCCGTCAGGATACATTCCAGTCAAAGTAGCGAATTGTGGCAGTTCGGTGACCGAAGCTCGACACATGCAACTAAAGTCGTCTACTTTTGTAACCAAATAATAGGAGCGGCCCCAGTATGCGCCGTGGTACCACGCAACCACTCCATCCGATGAAGTGGGCGTCGCACGCGGCCACCAGTTGGCAACTGCAATGCCGACGGCTGCCACTGCGGTAAGGCGAAACAGGGAGCCTACAGTCAACTTCATCATGATTGGTGAAACGCGCCGGATCATTCTCGCAGTTTCAAGTTTGGTTGAGTTGAGCTGAGTTCACAAGGTTCAGAAGTGTGGGCAGGACCTCGATCTCGAATGGGCTTCGTCGAATTCTATCCAATTGTATCGCAATTCGCCAATGCAGGGCAGGTCCATTGTGCTAAGCACTCTTCCGCTATGTTTCAAACTGTTTGCGTTTAAAATCTTGATTCGCACCAGAAACACTCTCGGATCCAGTATACCCCACGTTCGCTCATGAACTTAACGTTAATCGGTCGTCGGCAATACTGTTGCCCGTCAGTGTCGGTAAAATGGTGTTCCGTATTTATGGGCGTGTGCTCTTCAATGAGGCAGACGCGAAAGGACGCTAGCCCACCAGTCGTGCTTCCACCGACGCAAGGTCGGTGGAGAGCAGTTGGCGCATAGTTTATGCGTAAAGTATTGTGGCGGTCGGGACTTGGATTTGCATGATACTTCCTTTGAGTTTCGAACGATTGGTTGAGCTGAATGTTGCGGACGTCATCATGTTGCACTTCCGACGTCTCGCGAGCGCACGCTATCACCAGAAGCGTGATATCGCACAACCACGTTAATAGCGAAGCCGGTCCCAGCGACATCGTTTCGCCGAGCGAATATCCCGCCAGTGACATTCCTGCGAGTGACATGATCATCAGGCCATGTCACTTAACGCCAGGTGGAGATGTACTGCCAATGCAAAACAAGTGGTCATCGCCACGGAGAAATATTTCGTCTCCATCGATGGCTGCCGAGGCACTAATGGACTCATTGAGTCGATTTACGGCGACCAGTTTGGGAGTCGTTTCGTGGCTTAGCACCATGGTGGTACCGTCTAAGTCTGTCACGTAGACATGGCCACCAGCGGCGACGGGCGAGGAATAGATGTTCCCCAGTTCGCCGAGCCGAAGTACGCCCGGTTGGTCCTTTCCGCTCGGGCCGTCCACACGCGTCATAACATTCTGGTAGTGCTTCAGGAAATAGAGAGCGTCGTCGTACAGCAACATGGAGGGAACATAGGGCGTGCCTTTAGTGCGAGTCCACGCCATGTGCTTGGTATTGGTGAGATCGCCCTGGGCGCCCTGGAGGTTGATGGCCATCAGGATCTTCTTTTCGTAGCTGCTGCCGACGTACAGCATGTCGTTCCCGTAGACAGGTGTTGCCACAACGTTGGAAGACATGCCCGCGCACTGCCACAGGACATCGCCCGATTTCAGATCGTATCCGTAAACGCGGTTGGTACCGCAAACGACAATTTGAGGCTGGTCAACTCCCTGGCTGTCCTTGCGGACAATGACGATTGGCGAACTCCAGGAAGTATCTTCCTGGCGGTCCTGGCGCCACAGGTTCTTGCCAGTTCGTTTGTCCAAAACCACCAAAAAAGACCCGTCCTCGTGATCCCAGTTCACCACCAGCGAATCACCGTACAAAGCGGGTGAAGCTCCTTGGCCATGGCCGTGCTTCGTGTGCATGGGACCAAAATCTCGCTCCCAAACAAGATTCCCTCGCAAGTCGAGGCAATAGACTCCCTGAGCTCCGAAATACGCGTAGACAAAATTACCGTCGGTCACCGGCGAGGCCGTGGCCAAACTTCCGGTCGTGTGGCCAGCTTCCAGCGGCACCGCTTCACGAACTACTGTTTTCCACAGAATGGTTCCCTGATGACGATCGATCGCCATGACCACGAATTGATACTTGCTGTCAATCGGCAAATTGTCGTGCTCTCCAGGCCGTCCGCTCATGCGTGGAGGCAATTTGGGACCGACCGGAATTGCCGTCGTCACGAACACGTGATCAGCCCCTAGAACGGGAGAACTATGCCCTCTTCCTGGAAGTGAAGTTTTCCAGCGAATGTTTTTGTCGCTGGACCACTCGATCGGTGGTTGCGCATCCGGGGCCACTCCCGTTCCTAACGGCCCGCGCCATTGGTTCCAATGTGAGACCGAATGGGCCTGGCCGTCTTGGCTGAGGCCACAAAGAGGAAACACACCGATCGTCAGCGCCATCCACAACAAGCTGCGGACCATGGTTCAAACTCCCTGTTCAAATGGTACGTATAACAAGTCTTACGACATACGCGGTGTTTCGGTTCGAATTCGAACTCATGGGCCGCGATCCGCTGAGCCTGCTCCAACGCCCCGCCGTTCTGTAGGCAGGCAGTGATGCTAGTGGCTCAAAACGTGTACCAGCAAATGTCGGGGAAGAGCTTTGCCTGGCGGGCTCGACGATTGAATATGAATACACTTCGTCAAATTGCAGGTGTTGACGAAGCTCTCTGCACTGGCAGAATCAGTTTGATGGTGCCACTTTCGCGGAAATCAACGGTGCCGGACGTTTCGTCCGGAGCGAAGCGACCCTTGCGAGGAGTCTTCCGTAATTTGCCTGTGAGGCTTTAAAAACCCATAGATCAATTATGAGCTTTCTGTCCAATATCGCTGCAGCCCTGTCGAACTTCTAATTATGTCACACGTCAATCGCATACCGATCTTGCCTGTTGCGGTATGTTCTATCGCGATGATGATAGGCATGGCCGGACCGGCGACCTGTGCTGATCAAACTGGTGCGCATTCCGTCTTTGAGGAGCATCGAGTCGAGTTCCACAACCACCATGTGAAATTGGCTGGAAGTCTATTACTGCCAAAGAGCGAGAGACCGCGTCCAGCTGTTGTCTTTGTTCATGGTGCTGGCCCACAGACTCGCGAGCAGTATCGCAAGCAGGGAGAATTTTTTGCAAGCCAAGGTATCGCCGCATTGATTTACGACAAACGTGGAACGGGCGAATCCGGCGGGGCCTATGAGAGTCGTAGCCCCTACGAAAATCTGGTTAACGACGCGCTTGCGGCCGTCGAACTTCTGAAACAACGCCCCGAGATCGAACCATTGGAGATTGGTATTTGGGGACTCAGTCAAGGCGGCTCCATCAGCGCCGCAGCGGCATCTCGATCCAAAGACATTCAATTTGTTGTCGCCGTGGGGTCTGGGGTGGCTGACGGCATGCTGTTCTACTATCGTGACAACCTGTTCCGCAGATATGGTCTGTCGACCACATTGCGTGACGTGGCTGAGAAAGCCCAGCTCGGCGCAGATACTCTGTTCTTCAATTTGCGAGACGAGTCCCTTCTCTCGACATTTGCCCCGAGAACCTATCCTCCGCCGGAACGATATCTGCAACCCGCGTGGAGTCGGGTTAGCCAGCCGGTGTTGGTGATGTGGGGACAATTGGATCAGCATCAACCAGTCGGCGAGAGCATTCTGGGTCTGAAGCATTCTCTGGCTCAGGCAAACAATCAGAAATGGACCATGATGATTCTGCCTAAGGCAAATCACGATCTGAAAGTTTCCGAAACGGGCGAGCTTCACCGCCCGTCGCCCGGCTATGCGCCCGGGGCCTTGAAAACGATGACGGACTGGGTACACGGAGTGATTGACGACCCAGCGAACATCCCCGCCATGAAACAAGTGGGTTCCGCCCAACCAACAGGCGTGCTTTCAAAACTCATACGCTACGAAAAACTGCGATGGTTCGGCAACGGCACCGTTCAGGTCGCGCTCCTGCTTCTCTTCCTGTTCAGCTTTCTTGGCAACACGCTTGCCGGTCTCCGGTGCGGTTTTTCGCGACTGTTCCACCGTCAAGCAAGCGGGGCTTTGCCGAAATCCAACAAGGTTCTAAACTTCAAGCAAACGACCTGTGCCCTCAATCTTTTCATCCTGACCGCGATGCAGTGCGTCGTGCTGTTGGTGTTCGACCAGATTCACCCGAGTTGCCCTACAGTCCTGTTGTTCCTTCCGCTGCTCGGAACTGTCTCTACGCTTGTGACCTTTGCACTGCTGGTTGTGCTTGCCAGTGCTCGCCGCGAACAAAGCAGGACCATGGCCCAGAATATCCGTGGCTCATTGGATGTTCTAAGCTTGATACTTTTTGTCCCGTACATGTTCTACTGGAACCTGATCGGCTTTCGCTTTTGATTGGTGTATCTCCAACCAAGGTGAACATCGTTCATGACTGCCTCAGGTGGGCGTGACCTTACGCTTGGCAACTCAAGCGAAAGGACGGTTCGTCCTGTGCGCTGAAAATCTCGATCGTTTAGAAGCAGTGGTGTACCAAACGAATGTCGCTTAGTATTATCGTAAGGACGTTTCCCAGAGATGTGAACGCGGAGACCAGCGATGTTCGATGCTGAAGTACCTCACTATTGGAGTTGATGTCCGCTGCAATGGCTGGCCTCGGCCTGCCGCCAGAAACATTCGCCCACGAACAATGCGGACTCACGATTCCAATCAGTCATGGACGAGTGCATGAAGGTCTGACATAAGTCACCAGCATTAACCTACTAAAAGGAGCAGTCCGCTCATGGATCGTCGCAGATTTCTTTCAGCTTCGGCAGCGGTAGGAGGATCACTATCGGCTTCACTCGTTGTGGCTCAGGATTACTCCGACTACTCGAAAGATCCTCGACCTGATGTGGCTGACGGTGCTTGGACTGCAGGTGGGCCGGATGGACCGGTGTTTGCCGGAAGCCCGGTCGTCAGTGGTCCGGCAGCCGACGAGATCTGCATTTTGCAGCCAGTGCAGAGGCTCGCCACTGGCTATCTGGAATACTCCGTCGAAGGCGGCGAATGGCAACGAGTCGATGCGGATGACGATGGACTGGCTCCGCTCGCCCAGCATGTTCTGAAATTTCGGCTGCCCCCGCTTCCGCCTGGACGGGTCATTCGTCATCGATGCGTTGCGCGGGCCGCAGGCTGGATCAAGGTTCGGCAGTTCTACCATGGCGAGTTCAAGGTCGGTGAGCCGCAGGTCAGTCCTGAGTACAGTTTTCGAACGCTAAATCCGTCCGCTGGCACAACGACGTTTGCGGTCTGGAATGACACTCATGAGAACTCGGAAACGCTGAAGGTTCTGGACGCGCTGACGAACGCAATTAGGCCTGACTTCATGCTGTGGAATGGCGACCAGTCCAACGACGTGCATTTTGAAGATCAGATGGCAGGGCAGTTTCTTTCACCGGAAGGCCTGGCGATTGCGGACAAATGGCCACTGGCTTATGTTCGCGGAAATCACGATTGTCGTGGGCCGGCCGCACGATCCGTCGCAGACTTCACAGGAACACCGGGCGACAGATTTTACTACGCATTCCGAAGCGGTCCACTGGCCGCCATTGTGTTGGATACGGGTGAAGATAAATCGGACGACAGCCCGTATCTGAGCGGCATGGGTGCATTCCAAAAAATGGCTAGAGAACAAGCCGCGTGGCTCAAAGAGTTCGTGAAGACTCCGTGGTTCGTCGAAGCGCCACATAAGGTTCTCTTCTGTCACATCCCATTGTGGTTTGACCATCCCAAGATTCCCGGCAGCACCAGCAACGTGGCGGCCAACATTCGATCGCTCTGTCTGGATACTTTGGTGGACGCCGGAGTAAAGCTCGTCATCTCAGGGCACACGCACGATTACCTCTGGATGCCAGCAAAAGAAGGGCAACCGATTGCCCAACTCATTGGCGGAGCGCCGAGCGTTTCTCACGCGACGTGGATCTGCGGTGAAGCGGCTCAGGACACATTGCGTTTGAAAATGACCAGTTTGGACGGTACGGTCCTGACAGATGTCGAGCTATGACCGATAGAGCCATGCGTCGCCTGCCCGGGGAGATTAAGAAAAATGTGTGACATGACCATCATTCGCAGGGCGACGTCCGCGGCGACATTATTCCTATTCGCCATGGCACAATTGTCAGCTGACGAGAGAGTCGCCGGAATCGCCGCAGCCTATCCTGGTGACAAAGACATTGACTGTCATCCGAGTGTGGTGTTTTGTGAAAACTTTGAACACGAGGGCCTGGAAACTCTGTCACGTCGATGGGAAACCGTGCGCGACGCAGACGTGATGTCCTTGAGCAGCGAAGTGCCACGCGCCAGTTCCGGGCGGCGATCGCTGCTGATGTCACAGGTCGCCGAAAAAGGAACAGGCGGAGATCTTTACCGCCGTCTAGGCAATGGGCACGAACGAATTCACGCACGAATGTACGTGAGGTTTGCAGACGACTGCGAACCAATTCATCATTTCGGAACTTGTATCGGTGGCAACAATCCGTCGACCGCCTGGCCGAGTGTGAAGGCTGGGCAACCCACTCTCGGTGACAAGTCATTCTGGGTTGGCATCGAACCATTTGGTGACCAATGGCAATGGGACTATTACGCCTATTGGTGCGAAATGCGAGGAAGCCCGCCCCGCGGTCAAACGTGGGGAAACTCTTTCATCCACAATCGATCACTCGTCGTTCGCCGCAATGAATGGATTTGCATTGAGGTCATGACAAAGATGAATGACGTCGGCGACACCAATGGGGAACTGGCACTCTGGATCGACGGCAAGCAGGTCAGTCACCTTGGCAAGGGGTTCCCTCACGGTAAATGGACATTCGACAAGTTCGTACCACATGCGGAAGGTGATGGAGTTCGCTGGAATCAGGCGAAGGGTGACCGCGAATACTTCACAACGGCACCTGGCGGAGATCCCTTTGACGGAATTCGATTTCGGACAGCGGAGGAGTTGAACGTCAATTTCATCTGGCTCTACACGTACATCACCAAGGGGACGCCCGGTCACGTCAATCGTGTTTGGTATGATGATCTGGTTGTTGCCACAGAATATATTGGCCCAATCACTCCAACTGACTGACCAACGATGTCGGCACTATTCGTACTCACTCTTGAAAAGGATCGACCGTGATGCGAGTTGCCGGGTGTACTGTTTGGTTAGCCTTGGTCTGACGGCCACAGGTCTCGTTCGTGTCGACGAGACTCCGCGCCCACATTTGTTTCTGAGAGCTGGCGTAGAGCCACTGGAGAAGGCAGGACGCGTTGGAGTTCAGCGAACAGTTTTTCGCAGGGCGATTGAAGAACATCCGTCACTCAGGTTGCGATGGAGAGTCTTGTTGGAGCAGGCGAACCATGATTTGTCAGCAGAAGTTGTTTTGCCCGGTACCTACATGGGCGGCGGACGGTCTGAAGAACAGCGAAAGTTGGCCAAAGGAATTGCCGAAGCTGCAGCGCGTCTCGCTGGGCAAGAATTTCACGCGAGGAGCATTTGACATTCTGAGTCGACTCGAGGGCCTGACCAATCTAGATGCTTCCGCGATGTCGCCTGAACTGAGTGACCTTGCAAAGTTTCCGAATCTCAAGACGCTCAGCTTGTCGGGAAAACAATACGACGACGAAGCTGCGCGAACTATCGCTGAAACGTTCACTTCCTTAGAGTCGGCTTATCTACGGGACACATCAATCACCAATGTCGGTGTCGAACAGCTGTCTCGACTAAAGCAGCTCACGATTCTCACCCTCGACGATTCGTTGGTGGACGACGGAATGGCAGATTCGATCCGTAAGATGAAGCAATTGACTTGGCTGTCGCTGGAGCATTGCAGCATTGGCGATGGCACGGTTGCGGCGCTCAGCGAGTGCCCTGAAATGTGGTATGTGTTCCTGGTCCAAACACGAGTGACGGACAAAGGGTTGGCTGATTTGCGCAACTTGAAAAAGCCGTTGTCCCTATATTTGGCCCATTGCAAGGCAATCACCGATGAAGGCATCAAGTCGCTGGCCCAATTGTCAGATTCTCCGAACCTGCACATTGCGTTGTGGGGCTCAAGTGTCACGGAGAAAGGCCTTGCCGAATTGAAGGCCGCATTGCCCAAGGCGCAAATCAGATAGGGCAAAGTTGGTATCTACAATTTGTGCTGCACTTTGGTGCTACCACTGCACCAACTCGCACATGAGGGCGTGACCTTACACACGTGTAGTACCCGAACTGTTCAAACTTGAATGCTGATTGCGTGTAAGTGCCGACCGCTAGCGGATGCTCATTGAATTCGTGGGATCAATGACAAAAACAAAAAATCTTGCCCGTCTCTGTCGCCTCGCATCCCAAGCTCCTTCCGTGATGCAACAATCTAAATAGAAATCCGAGTTTTTCATCACCCTGCTAGACTGATCGACGCGTCATGGACTCCGTGATCTAATTGTGCGTTCGGATTGCAGGCCCGGCTAGATCGTTGGCTTATACGTGGCCAGTGGGTCATGCCGCACCAATGCCTTGCGCCCTGGCACGAAGAGCGCCCTAATCCCGAATTGGACGTGTCCACGTGCTTAGATCCGACGTTGGCCTTCGCTCGAATAACCCATTAAGTATTGGAGTCATCGGTGAAAAATAGAAATACATGCAAAGTAGTCTCTCGTTTGTTTGGAGAGGTCAAGACAACGTTGTATTGTGTGTCGTTATCGTCAGCGTGCATTCTATCGCTGCTTGCTCCAGCAATTGCTCAGGAAGCGTCAAGCCCAAACGCACCGATCCAGAGCGCTCCCAGAGACGCCATGACGGCGATCGAAACCCCCGCACAGCCCAACGCCATAGAGCTGGGAACCGGTCCACTGCCCGACGCCAAGACGCCCGAGTCTTGGCACAGTCAGTACGGGAGCAAATTCGCTCGCAACGTTACTGTGGCCACGTTGACGCCATTTCTACCTGATCCATCACATGCGACCGGAACGGCTGTGATTGTTGCGCCAGGGGGAGGTTTCAGAACGTTGTCCATGGAAAATGAGGGTTGGCAAGTCGCCGAGGCGCTGGCCGCCAAAGGTGTGGCGGCTTTTGTTCTCAAGTATCGTCTTAATCAGACTGCAGCCGATCTCACTGAGTTCGCAAATCCGACTGGACCGCGGCCAGGGAGCGGGCCGCGTTCGGGGCGTCCTACCCCTGCTGAGATGAGCGCTCGTATCGCACCGCAAGTTGCCGACGCGACTGCCGCTTTCGCTCTCATTCGCGCCAATGCCGAGAAATGGCACGTGGATGCAGACCGCATCGGCATGATCGGCTTTTCCGCTGGCGCGATGCTCACCATGACTACAACGCTGAGCGGAGGCGAAGCCAAACCCGCGTTCATCGCCAGCATCTATGGCGGCTTAAATGCGGTCGAAGTTCCCGCCGACGCACCACCGCTTTTCGTAGCTATTGCAGCCGACGACCCACTTTTTCCTGTTGGCTTTGGTCTGATTGAGAGCTGGCGTAAAGCAAATCGTCCTGTTGAACTGCATTACTACGAACAAGGTGGGCACGGCTTTGGCATGTACCAGAAAACCACTACCAGCACCGGCTGGTTCGATGCCTATGTGCGTTGGCTCGGAATGCATGGTTATCTGAAGCCCGCGAGCTAGGACATAGGCGTTTTCTGCCAAACCTGTCGTTCAAAAAATGGTCAGTTGCCAATTCGTTTTTGTATTTGCCAAAGGTGCCCAAACGGATCCCGGAACATTCCTTGTCTGTAGCCGTAGTCGTAGTCAGTAACAGGATTGATTGCGGTTGCACCTGCTGAGATAGCGCGATTAAAAACCTCCTGAACATCTTCCACAAAGAGGCCAACAACTGAGGTTACCCCTTTGGCGCTGGCTGGCTCCAAAGCATCACGCATTGTTTCATGCAGATGAAATATCGCGCCATCAATTTCCAGTTCGACAACGTGTATGCTCCCGTCGTCATTGCGAAAACAAAAATGCTCCTTTGCGCCGAAATTGAAGTAAAAATCAATGTTGGTTGTGCCGTTTGGAATATGAAGTTCAGGCGCGAAAGCAGTTCTAGTGTTTTGTGTCATGTGATATGGACAACTTTTGGTTAGATTTACAGCTGCTCTAATTCTTATCGATGGCGGAACGTAGCGATCTGCGCTCGACGGCAAAGCGAGCGAAGTATTTCGTCTGTTGATTGTACCTCGTTACCTTTGGCAACAAAGAAGTACTTGCCCTACGGGACTGTCAGGCAGACACCAGTTGGTGTCAGTACTTGAATGCAACATTTAGCTGCGGGCTTGGGCTACTCCGCGGGGACGCTGACCGGTTTGATCGGCAGCAGCGATGGAATAGGAGACGCCGATGGTTCAGCCTCTCGCTCCAACTTTGTGCGCCACTGAGAGAACGACTCGGTGATGCAGGTTTGTCAAATCGTATGCAGCTGTCTCGTGGGGGGCAGGCGGACCCCTCACGAGGCCAAAATCTTTCGTAAATGGTTGACTTTACACTCTGAGGGGTTCTATCATCTGGCCCTAATTCTCTAGCTGCACTACTTGTCTTGAACACAAAGGGCCGGTGCGATGACGATTTTTGGAATTCGTCTGAGGAATCTTCGCAAGCAAAAAATTCGCAAGCTTTTGTTGGAACAGTTCGAGCCACGAGTGGTCTTGGCACACGGAGTTCTCTCCGAAGACGGCAACAACTTCAGGACGGCGCTGGTGGCAGAGGGTGATGGACCTCTATTGCCCAGCGCGAACTTTCCGCCGTTGGGAACGACTAGCGTCAAGCAGAATGTCACTGAGAACATGGCTAACACGCTGGCGGTTTCTGACTTTGGATTCAGTGATCCCAACGAAGTGCCCTCTCCAAACAGTTTCGTCTCGATCATCATTCAATCGTTGCCTGCCTATCAAGGATACGAAGGCGGCTCGATCCTCTTCAACAATGCGCCGGTAATCGTGGGGCAAGAAATCACGGTTACCGACATTCAGTTGGGCAAGCTGAAGTTCCAACCCACGGCCACGGCGTTTGACACAACCAAGCCCCATCGCAACTACTTGAATTTTCTCGATGTCGACCACAACGGGATTATCGACTCCAACGATGCATCCGCTCTGTCATCGCGAATCAGTTCAGGGATGGGGCTGCCAACCACACCGCCTCCACCGAATCCTACGACCACGGTGGATGCAAATCGCTATTTCGATGTCAATGGAGATAATGCGTTGACGTCGGCTGACTTGACAGTCGTCAACGCATATCTGTCGAGCGTGGGTAGCGGCTATGCCAAACGCCCGTTTGCCTTCAAGGTAAAAGATTCGGGAGCAAGCAACAACGTTGCGACGCAGCAGAACTTTCTGTCCTTCCGCCTGGTAGTAGCTACCACCAATAGCGCACCAGCTTTGGCCGATACTAATCTGTCGCTGACTGTACCTGAAGATGCGGCAGTCCCAGGCGGCGCGGTCGGTTCCTTAATCAGCACTTTTGCCGGCGGTATCACCGATGCCAATGCGGGCGCGCTCAAAGGACTGGCATTGGTCGGCAGTGTTCAAACGAACGGGCAGTGGTACTACACCACCAATGCTGGTTCGACTTGGACACTCCTGGGAACAGTATCGACCACTTCTGCCCGGCTGTTGGAGGATAACTCGTCCACGCGGTTGTACTTCAAGCCTAATGCAAACTACAACGGTACGATCTCCAATGCACTGACTGTACGGGCTTGGGATCGTACCAGCGGCACTGGCGGCGGACTGGGTAACACGACGGTCAATGGCGGCACCAGTGCGTACAGTTCCGCAACCGATGTCATCAGCGTTGTGGTCACGCCGGTCAACGACGCGCCTGTACTAGGTGATACACCGCTCACGTTGACGACCAGTGAGGATGCTCCGGTTCCTACCGGTGCCGTCGGTAGTTTAATCAGTTCCTTTACCGGAGGCATTAGCGACGTCGACGCTGGCGCTCTGAAAGGTATCGCAGTCACTGGAACCAGCGGTTATGGCAGTTGGTATTATTCGCTCAACGGTGGCAGTTCATGGACCCTGCTCAGCGCAGCCTACGCGGGTACTGGATTGCTGCTGGCCAGTAACACGCAGACCCGGCTATATTACAAACCAGTCTCAAACTACAACGGTACGCTTGCCAATGCGCTGACATTCGTGGCTTGGGACCAAACCGTGGGTACTGCAGGCATGCTCGCCAGCATCAGTCCCCAGGGCGGCTCTTCAGCCTACAGCCTGGCATCGGATCGTATCGATGTGATTGTCAACAATCAAAACGATGCGCCTTTGCTGACCTCCGCCTACCCCGTCACGTATACCTTCACCGAAGATGATCCGGTTCCGACTGGCACAGTGGGTATACCCATCAGCCTACTGACCACCGGAATATCTGATCCGGATGTGGGCGCGGTTAAAGGCGTCGCCATTCAGGCGACCGATGAAACCAAGGGGCAGTGGTATTACACGCTCAACAGTGGTGCCCAGTGGAACCCGGTCGGAGCGGTCAGCAATACTTCATCCTTGCTCCTACAGGACAACACACAGACCAGAATCTACTTCAAACCCAATACGAACGTCGACATCTCCGTCAATAGTGCTCTGACCTATCGAGCTTGGGATCAGACCAGCGGCGTCAGCGGTTCTAAGGTGTCGACTGCGGTCAATGGCGGTACCACGGCATTCAGCACAGGCACCAACTTGGTTCACTTGAATGCTAACGCAATCAATGATGCGCCCGTGGTAGTCGCAACGACTCAGACGTTGCAATTCAGCGAAGACAACGACATTCCATATGGTGACGATGGCTATCTGGTCAGTCAGCTGGTCAGTGGAGTCACTGACGTCGACGCCGGTGCACAGTTGGGAATCGCGATTACCTGGTTGGGCACAAGTCATGGTACTTGGTACTACCAGAATGGCAGCTACTGGCAGACCCTTTCGAACGTCTCGGAGACCTCTGCGCTGCTGCTGCCTTCGACGGCGCGCTTGTACTTCCGTCCCAATCCATTCACGAATTCCACACCCTTCCCGGGAATGAAGTTTCGTGCCTGGGATCGGACCTGGGGTTACCCCGGTGGTTTGGCCAATCCTGGAGCCGGTGGAGGAACTTCGGCATTCAGTAGCCAGGTTGCCACCATTGAAATTGAGATCGTACCGGTTAACGATGCACCAGAGCTAAATAGTTATGGAGCGACCAGCATTCCTTTAAGCGTCGATGAAGATGCACCGGAGCCGACCGGCGCGGTCGGTTATCCGATCTCAGTGTTTGTGACCTCAGTAACCGATCTTGATCCCAATCCACTCAAGGGCATCGCAATCTATACGACCAACGAAAGTTATGGCCAGTGGTACTTCACGCTCAATGGAGGGCAGACATGGACTCTGGTCAACACCGTCTCCGAAACCCAATCGTTGCTACTGGCAGATGATGGGCAATCGCGAATCTACTTTCGTCCCACCGCTAACTACAGCGGCGACATGGGAATTGGTTTTGCATTTCGAGCCTGGGATCGTACCAGCGGGACCAACGGGACCAAAGCCTCGTCTTTGATCAATGGAGGTACAACCGCTTTTAGTGTCGATACTGCGGCAGTACGAGTCCAAGTAATGCCCGTTAACGATGCTCCGACTCTCACCGACACAGCGCTGACCATTACGATCACGACCGATGCCAACCCACCAGTCGGGAAAATGGGGGTCCCTGTGACCCTGTTGACTGGCGGTGCGCAGGACATCGATGCAGCGGCACTGAAGGGCATAGCGATCGTTGGCAGTCAGGAGACCAATGGAGTGTGGTACTTCAGCCTCAATGGCGGAACTAATTGGACGCCAGTGGGAACTGTCAGCGATCAGTCGGCATTACTGATCGGTCATAGCGCGAACCATCGCCTGTACTTTGCTCGGAGTGGAACCTTCAGCGGAACATCCATTGCTGCTCTGACACTGCGTGCTTGGGATCAAACATCTGGCAAGAGCGGTAACCGTGTTAGCGTGATTCCCAACGGCGGTTCGACACCGTTCAGCACGGATACCGACAGCGTCGACGTCATCGTCAACATCCAACCTCCCACTTTCAGTGCTCAACCCGAAAACATTGATGTCATCGACGACATCAGTTGGACTGGAGTGGTGGCGACCTTTATCGATCCCAATCCGCTGCCACTGGGTAGCTACCAGGCAACGATACAATGGAATGGTGCAGTTGATTACTATGGACAAGGAACAACATCTGGAACCATTCAGGCGTTGGGTGGTGGCAATTTTGTCGTTAAAGGAACTCACACCTACAACCTGGAAGAGAATACGTCGGCCACTGTCACAATCACGCGAACTGGTGGTACAAGCATCCAGACGATCAGTCCTGTCAAGGTTTTCGCAGCCAAAACGATTTACGCCAGCGCTAATACTGAGATTCGCCAAGGTGAACTGACCACGGTCGTCCTCAATTCGTCTTGGGGGAACTACGAATACAATTCGCCCAGCGATTACACGGTCACTGTCGATTGGGGTGATGGAAGTGGGTCGACCACGCAAGGTATTTCATGGCAATGGACTTCTTCGGACAATTATTGGTACGGTGGTAACTCGCAGCGCTATAGCGTCGTAGGTTCGCACACTTATCTGACCCCGGGCGAGTATGAAGTCACCACCACCATCACGCCAATTGGAAACCTGACCGACGATGCCACTTACCTTCCGTATCGCGGCAACAGCTACACACAGGTCAAGATTGTCCCTCAAACGCTTTCAATGACCGCTGGTACAGTTGATGCTGTAGATGATGTGCAGTGGTCGGGAATCGTTGCGACTTTTACGGATTCTGAATCGGGCGTAGCCAGCGATTACACGGCCACGATTGACTGGGGCGATGGAACCAGTGGCTACGGCAACGTCGGTACGATTGAATCCCTTGGCAACGGAACCTATGCGGTACGCGGTACGCATACTTACCAGCGTGAAATCAACCCAACTTTCTCAGTTCTTGTGAGCCGAAAGGAAGGGGCTTCCAGAAGCGTGCAGGGCCTGGCCAAGGTCCATGGGGCTGAGCAAATTTTTGCTACGGCCAATCTGACTACCTCGCAAGTTGTGTTGACGACTGTAGAGTTGGCCAGCAACTATTACTATGGAAACGAATTCACTTTGCCTGAAGACTACACGGTGACGGTGGATTGGGGCGACGGTACGCCGCCTACGACGGACGTGGTCTGGCAAGCCGACAACGACGGCTACTATTACTACTATGGAAACAGCCGCTACAAGATTCTCGCCGAGCATTCGTACACGACTCCCGGTGATTACGAAGTTCGTACGACGTTCACGCCTGTCAATTCCAGTCTTTTGGATGAACCATACAGCGGGCAACACCGCGGTTACAGCTTGACCAAGGTCAAGGTAGTCAACCAAACGCTGACTGCAACTCCAGCGACGATTGAAGCCATCGACGACCTTGCCTGGTCGGGCACTGTTGCAACTTTCTTCGACTCGGCTCCTGGGGATCTATCCGACTACACCGCAACAATTAAATGGGGTGATCAGGCCTACAACTACACGACTACCGGCATCATCGTTTCGCTAGGTAACAGCAATTATGCGGTCCGGGGCAACATCACCTATTATCGCGAGGCTGACCTGAATGCTTCGGTGACGATTCGCAAAAAGCAAGGCTCTTCTATCCAAACGACCTCTCCAGTGAAGGTCTATGGAGCGGCGACGATCTATGCTAGCGCGGGCTACGAACTGCTCGGCCCAGAACTGACGACCGTAGAGTTGGTCAACGACTATTACTACTACGGCGATAATATGGGCACTCCGCAGGCTTACACGGTCACCGTTGATTGGGGCGATGGTACGCCTCAGTCAACTACGACTAACGTTACTTGGGATGCAATAGGTGGTGGTGGATACGGCTACTATGGTGGCTCGATTCGTTATCGCTTGAAGGCCAATCATATTTACCAAGAACCAGGTGATTACGTCGTTCGCACGACCATCACGCCTGCTAACAATCAGTTACAAGATGAACAGGCATATACACAGCATCGTGGCTACAGTTTGACCAAGGTGAAGGTAGTTCCTCAAACGTTGTCGGTAACTCCTGCCATGGTCGAAGCGGTAGACGAAAAATCCTGGAGTGGGATCGTGGCTTCGTTCTCCGACACTCTGGCGGGCAATCCTAGCGATTACATTGCGACAATCGACTGGGATGATTGGTCCAACGGATACTACTCCAACTCGACAACTGGCTCGGTAGAGTCGCTCGGCAATGGCAATTTCAACGTTCGAGCCTCGCGAGTCTTTTACCGTGAAACCGATCTGAATGCTAAAGTCACGATCCGCCGCATTGAAGGCGCGACTATCCAAACGCTCACGCCAACCAAAGTTTACGGTGCCGAACGAATCTTTGCAGCTGTTGGTACCGAGCTGCACCGGGCGGATTTGACGACCATCGAGCTTCAATCCGACTATTACTACTATTACGGCAACAACTCCAGCCCTGGTGATTACACAGTGACCGTGGATTGGGGTGATGGTTCTCCAGTGACTACGGATGTCGAGTGGGAACCGGTTTCAGGCGGTTACTACAGTTACACCTATGGCAACTATTCGAACTTCTATCGCATTCGAGCCAACCATACTTATCAGGCTGCTGGCGAGTACACGATTCGAACAACGTTTGCTCCGGTCAACTCTTCGCTGATGGATGAAACCGTCTCGATGGCCCACCGCGGTTACAGCTTGACCAAAGTCAAGGTCGTACCGCAAACGTTGTCCTTCTCTCCCGCCACGATCGAAGCGGTCGATGATGAAGCATGGACCGGAGTCGTGGCCCGCTTCTCTGATTCACAAGCTGCCGTCGCCAGCGAGTATGTTGCGACGATCAATTGGATGGGTAGCGATAACGTCGCATACAATCGGACCGGTCAAGTCATTGCTTTGGGGGGCGGGAATTTCGAGGTGCGCGGGTCTTATACCTACAATTTTGAGGACGACCCCGGCGTCAGCGTGCTGATCGCAAAAAAGAACGGCCCTTCCATTTATGGCACCTCTAACGCCAAGGTCTACGGTGCGAGAAAGCAATTCGGCAGCACCAACACGGAGATGATCCGCGCCGAGCTGACCACTATCGTGTTGCAGAACGATTATTGGTCTTATCCATCTAATCCCCTGGGCTTGCCAAGCGGATACAACGTAACGGTCGACTGGGGGGACAACTCGCCACTGACCACTGACGTCGAGTGGGAGATCATTCCGGACAACTATGGCTACTGGCAATACGGCAACACACGGTATCGTTTGCGAGCCAATCACACGTACGCGCTAGCCGGCGAGTATGAAGTTCGAACGACAATTACTCCCGTCAATAGCCTACTAGTCGAGGATTCTGCCTGGCAATCGCACCGAGGCTTCAGCAAAACGAAGATCAAGGTCGTTCCTCAAACCCTGACGGCCTCGGCCATGCCCATTAGCGCGGTGGATGACGAGGCCTGGTCAGGCATCGTGGCAAACTTTACGGACTCGGATCCGCAGCCCCTCACCCAGTATCGTGCCACAATCGAATGGGGTGATAGTACTTACATCACTTCCGGGACCATCGAATCGTTGGGTAATGGAGCCTTCTCCGTCCGCGCTAACCACTTGTTCAATCGCGAAACCAGCCCGCAGGTCGTCGTGACGATCAATCGTCTTGAGGGTCCGACTATTCAGACTTCGACGATCGCCAAGATCTATGGGGCTCGCCAGATCTTTGTGGGTGTGGGCAGCGAATTGTCACGCGCCGAACTGACCTCGGTCGAGTTGCTGTATGGAGGATACTACTACGGAGATTGGGGCAGCGGAAACAATCCGGCCGACTACCAGGTAACGGTGAACTGGGGTGACGGCTCTGCCCTGACAACGACGCCAGACGTGGAATGGGAAAGCACCTATAGCTACATTAATTACAACTCGGCTCGGTACAAAATTCGCGCCAGTCACACTTATACAACTGTCGGAGATTACGAGGTTCGAACGACCTTCTCGCCTGTCAACGCATCGCTGATCGATGATGGCACTTATACCGAGCATCGTGGTTTCAGTTTGACTCGCGTTAAAGTAGTACCTCAAACCCTGGCCATTACGACTCAACCCATTCATGTCATCGATGACATCACGTGGTCGGGTACCGTCGCAACGTTCACCGATTCCGCGCCCAGCCCATTGACCGATTATCGCGCGACGATCACTTGGGGCGACTCTTCCTATGCTTCTGAATCCTGGGGCGTTGTGGAGTCGCTGGGCAATGGCAAGTTCGCGGTGCGTGGTTCGCATGCTTATCAAACTGAATCCGACTTGACTGCCCGAGTCTTAGTCAGCAAGGTCGAGGGACCAGCGATTTCTGCGACAGCGCCAGTAAAAGTGTACGGGGCTAATCGGATCGTAGCCACTTCAGGCACTCCCTTATCTTCGGTTGAACTGACCAGCGTCGTCTTGAGCGACAATTATTCGTGGTACGGAAACAACGTTTCTCCCGCCTCCTACTCAGTTAAAGTTGACTGGGGAGATGGTTCACCCGTCGAAACCGATACCGTCACCTGGGAGTGGGTCAGTTATGGGAGCGGTTACAACCAGAATCGATATCGGATTCGCGGAAACCACACTTACACGATCGCAGGCGAGTACCAGGTTCGCGTGACTTTTACTCCCGTCGATACGGAACTGATCGACACACAACTGATCGACGATACTTCAAATGTTCAACATCGCGGCTACAGCTTGACCCAGGTCAAGGTTGTCGACCAGACCCTGGCGATCACTCCGGGAGTCATCCTGGCAGTGGACGATGAGTATTGGAGCGGGGTCGTCGCTACGTTCACCGATTCACTGCCAGGCACCGCCACGGATTACGTGGCGACCGTCGACTGGGGTGGTAATTCCTCGGGTAGTGGTCTGCTTGGCGGAGGTGTCTCGATCCAGGCTCTAGGCAACAATCAGTTTGGGGTCCGCGCCACCAACACGTTTAATCGTGAGTTCGACCCTACGGTCAAGGTGACGGTGTCCAGAATTGAAGGGGCCACCGTTCAGACGGCCATTCAAGCCAAGATTTTCGGGGCACCACAGATCACCGCCAGCGCGACGACCGAAACCGATATGGTCGCGTTGACAAGCATTGAATTGCAGGGGACGCTGCCGTCGGACTACTCGGTAACTGTGGATTGGGGTGACGGCACCTCCAGTACCAACAACGTGCAGTGGGAATGGGTTAGCGGCGGCTGGTCTTTTGGTACGAACACCGGTCGTTATCGAATCAAATCACAACACATTTATGCAGTCGCTGGCGATTACGAAGTTCGAACCACCTTTACTCCCAATCACTCCAACCTTCGCGATGAAATCGCCGGTGTGCCCCATCGTGGTTTTAGTTTGACACGTGCCAAAGTCATTGAGCAGACACTGATCGCTCAACCCAAACCGATCGATACAGTCGACGACATCAATTGGTCGGGCTTGGTCGCCACCTTTAGCGATCGCCTATCCGGCAACCCGAACAACTACCAGGCCATCATTGACTGGGGTGATGGCACGCCCAACTCCAATGGAACGATAGAGGTCGTAAACGCCAACACCTTCGGCGTGCGCGGCTACCATACCTTCTTCAAGGAAGCCAATCCTAATGTCAAGGTAACGATCACGCGCTTGCAAGGCTCGACCGTCAAGACCACTCAGGTTGCCAACGTCTACGGTGCCAAACCGATCTTTGGGACTTCAGGACATCCGATTTCGCGAGCGGAGTTGACAACAATTGAATTGTTCGAGCCAGTTGGTACGCCTCCGTGGTCCGGTGTGAACTCAGGTTCCTACACAGTTACGGTCAATTGGGGTGACGGCTCTCCGCTGCAGACAACTGGGATCGAGTGGGAAAACATGTCCACTCGCTACACGGCTGCTGGAACCTACACGCGGTATCGCTTAAGAGCCAGCCATACTTATGCGACGAACGCGGATTTTGAAGTTCGTACCAGTTTCTCGCCAGTGAACAGCCAGCTGATTGATGACAACGCTACCGGTACGCTTAATCATCGCGGCTTTAGCATCACGCGCTCTTCGACAATCGCGTTGTTGGGAGTCGACGACAATATCCAACTGCTTGATAGCTTGCCATATACCACGGCGGTATCGATACTGGCGAACGACGTTGATAGGACAGGTATGTCAACACCTGACCAGTTCACGGCGACTCTGCACAGTTCGCCCTCGCATGGAACGCTGCGTCTGGCAAGCAACGGTCACTTCACGTACACACCCGATGCCACGTTCCAGGGTAGTGATGAGTTCCAGTACTTGGCCCACAGCCCACTATTTGCCAGCGAACCGGTGACCGTGCGATTTGCGGCCACGCCGCGCGGCGTCCCTCAAGTGCGTACCATTCTGGAAGACGGAAGCTATACCTTCAGCACGGCTGATTTTCCCAACGTCTACGCTTCGCCGCGATTCCCCACTGAGGGTATTGTGATTCGCACGCCGCCAACGATGACGGATGGGTCGTTGTTTATCAACGAGCGAGTCGTACAACCGGGCGCATTCATTCCACTGGCAGATCTTACAGAACTGAGGTTCGTCGCAGCCAAGAATCGAGCGGGCGATGGCCTAGGGACATTTTCTTACCAGCTGCGAGATATCGGTGGCACAACTGATGGTCGGCTGGACACAGATCCCCAGCCCCGGGATTTTGCATTCAATGTGACCGCTATCAATGATGCGCCAGGTGGTTTGAATGCCGCGCGTACAATTCGCAAAGATCAGTCGTATCAGTTCGCTGCAGGTGATTTCGCTTTGGTCGACTTGTTGGACAGTCCTGCTCATTCGCTGACAGAAGTCATCATCGACACACTTCCCGCGGTCGCCGACGGTACCTTGAAACTTGGCGTTACCAATGTCACCGCAGGGCAAGTTGTCTCGGCGGCTCAGGTCAGCCAATTAACCTTCGTACCAGCAACGGGACGTACTGGCTCAAATATCGGGTCGTTTACGTTCCGTGTCCGAGACAACGGCGGTACTGCCAACGGCGGTCTGGATATCAGCCAGTCGCCGAGCCAATTCACTTTCCACATTCACCAACCTGGACAGCAACTGTACCTTGCAGAAGATCAATCGCTTAGTTTTCATGACGGATTGTTCGACTTCCAAGCCGTTGCCAATAACCCGACCCGTTTACTTAAGTCGGTATTGATCAAGACCATTCCCGATCCCAAGGTAGCTCAGTTACTGTTGAACGGACAATCGGTCGCGCCCGCACAGGAAATCCTGGTTGCCGATCTGCCGTCACTAATCGTCAAGCCCGCCCGGGATTTGAATGGTGTCAACCTGTCTACCGTGGATGTCCAGTTCCGCGATGATGGTGGCACGCTTGATAACCGTAGCGACTTGTATCAGGTGGTCCAAAAGTTGACCATCAACATCGCGCCGGTGAATGACGCACCGACATCCAGCAATCAGATTCGCGATCTAGCGCTCGGCAAGCCGTTTAGCTTTACTGCGGATGATTTTCCAGTGATTGATGTACGCGATAATCCTGGCAACCAGCTGAAGTCGATTACCCTGAAGACGGTTCCCGATCCCAGGGATGGAATGTTAGCCCTAGCGGGGACTCCCGTTGTTGCTGGGACCACTATTACCAAAAATCAATTGACTGCCTTGCGCTTTGTACCCTCATCGACTTTGACCGCTGGCGGGATCCGAGGTCTATTCAGCTATCTCGTTTCCGACGATGGTGGCAGCAGCAACGGTGCCTTGGACACCGCTAGCGAACCTGCGGAGTTCGGTTTCGATGTTTACGATGTTCCAGCAACTCCAAGAAATGTTCGCGTGGTTGATTTGCAATCCGAGAGTCTGGAAATCGCTTGGGATGTAACTCGGTTTGCGAACGGTTACGAACTGCATTACCGCCAAGTGGCGACACCGGCTAATAACTGGACCGTGATCGCAATCACCAATCCCAGTTTACAGTCGGCGGTTATCTCGCAACTAACGGAAGGTAAGCAATACGAGTTTCGCCTGTCGGCCAAGAACGAGTTGGGCGAGTCTGCTCCAAGCAGTACTCAGACCGTCTATACACGACCCTGGGCTCCCACAAACTTTGCTCTATCGAACGTCACCAGCACTGCGATTGACCTGACATGGCGAGATCAATCCCAGAGCGAAACAGGCTATGTGATCGAGCGGTCGACATCGCTGCAAGGTCCTTGGTCGTTAGTTGCCAATGTCGCAAGCGGTGTGCAAACGTATAAGGTTTCCAGCCAATTCCTGCCCAGTACCAACCATTACTTCCGTGTGGCCGCGACTGCTGCTAGCACGCGCTCCGAGCCGGTCGTTAGCGGTGTTTTGATGCCCGCTTATCCGCAGATGCCGGGCTCGCTGATGGTCACCACGACGACCGACTCCTCCATGACCTTCACGTGGCAGGATGTGGCAACGGAACTCGGATACAAGATCCTCCGTAGCCCCAATGGTACTGATTGGACGCAGATTGCGGTTACTTTGGCTGACGTGGATACCTACACCGATACAGGATTGCAGGAGGGCACCAGCTATTCCTATCGAGTTGTCGCGCACAATGACCATGGCGAGTCATTGCCCAGTAACACGCTGTCAACTGTGACTTCGTTGAAAGCTCCGACACAGCTGACGGCGACGTTTGTCAACAGTTCAGAGCTCACCTTGAACTGGGTAGATCAGTCAAGTTTGGAGACTCATTACAACATCGAATACAAAGCGGGCAACTCAAATTGGAGTTGGGCACAGTCCACGCCGGCCAGTCCTTACTCATTAAAGGTTTCACTGCTTCCCAGTACCACCTATACGATTCGTGTCAAAGCGGTCAAGTCCTACTCAAGCGAGTCGCACTATGCGACCACGACTCTTCTGACGCCTGCATTTCCAGAGGTGCCTTCCAATCTCAATTCGGCGGCCACTCCCACCAGCGTGACACTGACTTGGAATGCGGTAAGTGGAGTAACCAGCTATCGTGTGCTGCGCGCCCTGAGCAGTTCATCGACATGGGACGTCGTAGGTACGACAACCAGCACCAGCATGACCGACACAGGTCTTACCGAGGCGACTGCATACCAGTATCGATTGATTGCAATCAACGCTTCTGGTGACTCGCCAACTGCGACTACCACTGCGCGGACAACTCTTCATAAACCAACTGGAGTGACTGCGACGTTCCTCAGCAACACATCGATTCGCATCGATTGGGTCGATCAATCCAACGCTGAGAATGGCTATGTGGTAGAACGCTCAACCAGCGCCGATGGACCTTGGGGTTATAGCTACGGATCGGCTAATCTCAACACGCTGACGATTACTGACAACTACTTGCCCGGAAAGACCTACCATTTCCGCGTTCGAGCCAATGGCTTTGGTGCCTACTCTGATTACGTGTCGACGACGCTGACGACCGGCAGTTACCCGTCGGCTCCTACTGCCCTGAACAGCCCTGAGTATCGAGATACCTCGGTCAAGTTGGTATGGACGGGTGTGGCCAATGCAGGCGGCTACCGAGTGCAGCGATCCGAGAACAGTGGGCAATCGTGGGGAACCATCGGCACAACTTCCGGCACTACCACCACGTACGATGATACTGCGAGACTGGAGGGTACGACGGTAATGTATCGAGTCGTGGCCTTCAATGCATCCGGTGAGTCGCTGCCGAGTAACTTACTGTCTTCGACGACCAAGCCCAAAGCCCCAGTTAATCTGGCGGCTGGGGCCATCTCCAGTACTTCCGTTAGTTTGACTTGGACGGATGTGTCAACGCGTGAAACAAACTACGAAGTAGGTTATGCGACCAGCAGCAATGGTCCGTGGACCTATCGATCCGCGGCGTCCAATGCGATTGGCTACACCCTCCAAGCTTCATTCCTGCCCTCGACTCAGTACTTCTTCCGCGTACGCGCGGTAGTGTGGTCGGTCAGTTCGGATCCCGCCTCGCTGACGTTGACCACGCCGGCATTTCCACTGGCACCGAGCAACCTCGCGGCATCGGTCATCACACCCACGTCGGTCACCCTGACCTGGACGACCGTGGCCAATGCCGCGAACTATCTGGTGCAGCGATCAAACAATGGTGGAGCGACCTGGGATAACGCAGGCCAGGTGGCGGGTAATGTCAGCAGCTTTACCGACGCAGGACGAAGCGAGGGCACCAGCTACAACTATCGCTTATTGGCCAGCAATGCGCAAGGATCCTCCAGTCCCAGCAACACGCTGGTTGTGACGACGCGTCTGAAGGCACCGACGCAGTTGCAGTTGACCTTTGTCAACAGTACCCAGCTAACTGCTACCTGGGTCGACCAATCAGCCGCCGAGACAGGTTATCGAGTGGAGTATTCCACATCGGCCAGCGGTCCTTGGACTGCGACTACGGCCCAAGGTACCTCGCATACCATCCAGGCATCTTTCCTGCCATCGACCACTTACTTTGTGCGCGTCAGTGCTTATCGAGCCTATGGGAGCGGTGACTCGACCTACGCAACGGCCAACCTCACCACACCAGCTTACCCGTCCGCACCTCAAGGCTTAGCCGTTGCCAGCGTCGGTGATGGAACGGTCGTCCTGACCTGGAATGCAGTTGCCAACGCAACCGGTTACAAGCTTCAGCGGCGGCTGGGTAGCGGAAATTGGGAAAGTGCCGGCGCGGTTTCCGCCGGAACGCTGACCTTCAGCGATACGCCAATTCTCGAAGGTCAAACGATTGCTTACCGCGTCATAGCTTCCAATGGATTGGGCGAGTCTGTGCCCAGCGACCTCGTAACGGCACAGACCAAATTGAAATCACCGAAAGTCTTGCTTGCTACCTTCCGCAGCGCAACGGCAATCGATTTCAGTTGGCTTGATAACTCGGCTCGTGAAACTAGCTATCGGCTCGAACAGGCGACCAACGCCAGCGGCCCCTGGACTTACTATACAGTACCCGCTAATGCCACTAGCTATACAGCGACGGGCCCATTTGCATCGGCAACGACCTACTACTTCCGAGTCACTGCGGTCAGTTATTCGGCAGCTTCGGAACCCGTAATGACTCAGCTGATGACACCAGCGTTTCCCGATGCGCCCAAGGGTTTAGTCGTTCATCAGACGACTGAGCACAGTGTCAAATTGCGTTGGGATGCATCCAACGGGGAATCGGTTTATCAGATTCAACGCACGCTCCACGGCGAAAGTAGTTGGGAGACCGTCGGCTTTGCTGGCGAGAACACCAACTTGTATGCAGACTATGGTCTGTTGGAAGGGACGCAATATCAGTATCGACTGTTCGCTACCAATGCCCATGGCCAATCCCAACCTGGTAACATCGTAACAGCCATGACCAGCCTGGCCGCGCCGACCGATCTTCAGGTCACCCAATTGCTGAGTGATACCTTGCGACTGACTTGGATTGACAACTCCAGTCGTGAAGCCGGGTTCAAGCTCGAGTACTCAGCAGACATTGAAGGCCCTTGGAGAACGGCCACCGTTGGACCGGATGTTCAGGCCTATGATTGGGTTGCCAGCTACCTGCCCAATACCGAATACTTCTTCCGCGTGCGGGCCACGTCGCAGTCGACGGCAGTTTCCGAAATGGCAACCGCTACGATTCGCACATCCAGCTATCCAGCGATACCCACGGGGCTCAAGAGTACGCAGGTTACGACTTCCTCCATCGGTCTGGCCTGGAACGATCAGGCTGGCGAAACCGGTTACCGTTTGCAGAAGAGTATCGACCGGGGTGACTCCTGGACAACACTGGTCGATCTTGCCGCCAACGTGACGCAATACACCGATTCGGGACTTGTCGAGGGGACCAACTACCAATATCGACTGATCGCCATCAACGGTGTGGGCCAATCGATACCGAGCAGCGTCTTTAGCACAATCACGCGGTTGAAGGCACCAACCAACCTGACTGCTTCCTTCAAGAACACTACAGAACTTGAGTTGAGCTGGCTGGATAACTCATCGCGTGAACAGAACTATCAGGTATTCGTGCTGCTCAATGGCAATCAAACGGCTTACGCTTCCGCGGCTGCGAATACGACTTCGTTGACGATCAGCGGAACTTTTATTCCTGACGCCACCTACACGATACGACTCTCGGCAAACACGTCGGCTGGCGCCGTATCCGACAATCTTGAAACCACTGCCCGCGTTCCGGCATATCCGCCCAAGCCAACAGGTGTCAGTGTGACTGGTACCACCGAATCGAGCGTCACGCTCGGATGGTTGGGAAATACACCGCCAACTGAGTATGTGATCGAACGCCTGGAAGGCAATGCCTGGGTCACTGCCGGCTCGGTTGCCGCTGGAGTCATCAGCTTTGTCGATGCTGCGCGCAACGAAGGGACCGACTATTCTTATCGCGTGGTGGCCATCAACGCGGTGGGCAGGTCCATTCCGTCGTCGACGGTATCCGGCAGCACGCGTCCCAAAGCTCCCAGCAATTTTGAAGCAGTTTATGTCCCCCGAGCTTCTATCAAGCTGAATTGGCAAGACAACTCTTCCATGGAGTCTTACTTCAGAATTCAGTACGCAACCAGCGCTGAAGGGCCTTGGACGTCGCTCAGTTCATGGGCCGACACTACAACCACTACCATCGAGCAGGGAATTCTCCCCAATACCCAGTACTTCTTCCGACTGCATGCCTATCGATTCAATGAATCGACACAGGTGACTGCCACAGTAACTACGCCTGCCTTCTTAACAGTTCCTGCAGAGTTAAAGGTTGACACAGCCGAAACGAACTCCCTTTCGCTCTCCTGGAAGTCGGTTCTCAATGCAACTCAGTATGTGGTGCAAAACAGGAATGCTCAAGGCGATTGGAACACGGTAGGAACTGTCAATGCCCCGACGCTAACCTTTGTGCACACTGGCCTGGAAGAGTCCACTTCGTACAGTTACCGCGTTCAAGCGGTCAATGCCACTGACGCATCGGGCTATAGCAACATCGCTACCCGCTCGACTAAGTTACTGGCCCCAACGCAGCTCACTGCGACCGCAGAAAGCAACACGGCGATTCGCCTGGACTGGGTGGACAACTCTACGCGCGAAGTATCTTACCAGGTTGAGTACTCCACACAATTGAACGGTAGCTACCAGACAATTGGGGCGACCGCCAACGCCAACTCATGGACCATCAACGCCAATTTCTTGCCAGATACGCTCTACTATTTCCGCGTCTCGGCCGTATCGAGCAATTCGGAAACTTCAACTGCGGCAACCACCACGCTACGAACGGTCGCTTTCCCTGCGAAACCGACGGGACTGGCGGCCGCAGTCACGACGGAAACCGACATCCCCCTGACCTGGGAAGCTGTTGCTAATGCTCAATCTTATCGCGTGGAACGCTCGACCACGGGGACAGACAACTGGTCGACCTTGGCGACCGTCAACGCGCCAAACACCACCTATCTCGATAGCGGGCATAGCGAAGGCGAACGATTCTGGTACCGAGTGGTGGCCATCAATCAATTGGGTTCTTCACTACCAAGCGATACCAAGAGCTTTACAACCAAGCCCGCAGCTCCTAGTGAGATCGAGGTGGTTGTGAACAGCTCGGCTACCTTGACTGCGACCTGGCTGGATAACTCAGCCCGCGAAACGGGCTTCGAAGTCGAAGTCGCAACCAACGCAGCGGGCCCTTGGACCAAGTACCGTACGAACAAGGATACGACCACGTACAAGGCAGGTGTCAGTCTTGCTCCCGATACCGAGTACTTCCTGCGCGTGCGCAGCGTCGGAACTGACTCGATTTCATCGGCTTTCGTTTCGACCAGTGTGACAACGGAGTCGGCACCCGCTGCGCCCACGGAACTGCGCTCAACTCCAGTGTCTTCGCGCTCAGCTTTGCTGACTTGGGTCGATAACGCCGACAATGAGCTCGAGTACCAGGTCTTCATGTCGATCGATGGTGGCCGCAACTTCAAGACGGTGGCTTCGCTGCAAGCCAACAGCGATCAATTCCTGATCGAAGATATGGACCTCGGAATCAATTACCAGTTCTATGTGCAAGCGAAAAATCTGTTTTGGTCGCCTAAGTCGAACATTATCGAATCCAAATCCGAAGTCATTCTTCCGGTAGGCATGCAGACGACAGCCGTTTCGTCGAGCAAGATCGAAGTCAGTTGGAGTCGGCTCAACGGAGATCGCAGCAGGATCCAGGTGCAGATGCTGGAATCCTCTGATACTGGTCCAGTCGTCACCGACTATGGCGTGCCCACGACTGGCAACAGCGTTGTGGTCAATGAACTTCAACCGGGAACTATCTACTTCTTCCGCTTGAAGGTACTAGTCGAAGGAGCCGAGCCGGAATTTACGCAGGTCTTTGGGGGCAAGACTCTCGAACTGTTGGTTCCGACGGACCTGACCGTGAGCCGATTGAGCAATACGACGGCCAGTTTGAGCTGGACCGAAAACGCCGTTGGAGAGAATGGCTATGTCGTCCAGGTTTCCCATGATGCTGGAGCAACTTTCCAAAATGCACTGTGGTTACCCGCCGGCACCTCCTCTGCTGCGTTGCCGAACCTAGTGCCTGGCTCGACGACTCAGGTGCGAGTTGTGGCTACAGAGTACTCCGATCGTTTATCCGTCGGCGACTCCGCAGCGTCCAATACGGTGATTCATACGACTAGCATGAATGCGCCCACCAACGTGCAATTGACCATCACCAACAACATGATCGATTTGAGTTGGGAGATGCCTGAGAGCGATGCCAGTTTGATTGTGTTGGAAGGATCGATGATGGGGTCGGTCTTTGTTGCCATCGGCCAGCCGGAAGTGGCGAGATCAGCTGCGATACCCACGATCCTTGGATACAACTATTTCCGCTTGCGAGTCTGGACGCCAGGAGGCAATGCCCCCTATTCGCCCGTGATCGCGGTTTCGCCCTCTGGATTGCTGGCACCGACGGACCTGGCAGCTACACTGATCTCGAATACGCAAGTGCGCTTGGATTGGCAAGACAACTCCAGCAACGAGACAGCCTTCAAGGTCCAGATTTCGCTCGATGCGGGAGTAACCTTCACCGATCGCGAAAGCGTGGCGATTAATGCGACCAGCTTGATCGTGAAGGAATTATCACCGGATAAGGACTATAGCTTCAGGATTGTAGCCGTCAGCAATACTTCCGAATCCGGCCCGACCAATAAAGTCTCGGTGACCACCTCAGCGACGGCACCAGCAGTTACGGCGGCTGGTTCGTCCATACGTAGTATCAAAGTCAGTTGGACATTCCCAGCGAACGATACCAGTACGGTGGATGTCGAACGGTCGGATGATGGCGGCGCAACCTACGTGTCTGTGGTCACCGATCAAGAAGGCGATGAGTACATCGACAGGGAGCTTGTTCCAGATACGAATTACAAGTACCGCGTGCGCGTCCATACGGCCGCTGGCAATGCGATATTCAGTGCACCGGTGGAAGCAACAACCGACATCATTCCCGCTCCCACTGGGTTGACGGCGACTTTCGTCCAGAACACGGCCGTCGGCTTGACTTGGAATGACAATGCCGATGTCGAGACTCGCCAATTGCTGGAAGTCTCACTCGATGGCGGAGCGACATTTGAGCCTGCTTACATTCTGCAGCCCAATGAACAGTCGGCTTTGATTATTGGATTGGAACCGGGTGCCGCTTACATGTTCCGCGTGTTAGCGCTCGAAAACCAGGACCGCTCCGATCCATCCAATGTCGTCACGGTAGCAACCACCCTCATACCGCCCATTCTCACCAACGCGGTTACGCTGTCGGAGACCGAGATCGTAGTCACTTGGCAACGCGTGACCAACGACTCCACCCCGGTAATGCTGCAGATCACCGAGCCTGATGGCAACACTTATATCTATGGTGGCGCCAGTCGTTACGATGAGATGATGCGGGTTACGGGACTTGAACCTGCGACGGTTTATACGTTTACCTTGATGGTGGCCTCCACGAGCGCGTACTCCAATTCGCTATCGAATCGGACCTTCAACGTCGCTCCGTACCGTCCGATGGGCTTCACGGCCGAGCTGGACTCCGACACCAGCGCAGTTCTCTCGTGGTCCGATACTGAACATGCCGTGTTGTACACGGTTGAGCAGATGGAAGAGGGTACCGATAACTGGGTCATGTTGGGATCGACCGGTGGACTGACTTGGAACGCCTCAGGGCTGAGCGTCGGTGGTTATACCTACGCGTACCGAGTAAAGGCGTACAACTCCGATGGCATGGGCTCACCTTCGTCGGAAGTTCAGAGTGTTGAAACTCCCAATCAGGCACCTGAGATAACCGATGTCACCGCCAGTCCTGAAGAAGTCGAATCGACCACCGCGCAGTTGAGTGTGACAGCACAGGATGATGGACGGCCTGACGATCTGATTTATTGGTGGACGCTGGACGAAGGACCCGAAGAGGCCAATCCGCTCTTTTCGGAGAATGGCACTAATCTCGCGGACAACACCACTGTGACTTTCGACATGGCAGGCGATTACAAGTTTTCGGTCGAAGTCAGCGATCGCAAAGGCGAGACGGCCGAATACAGCGTCAATGTAAAAGTCAAAGCCAAGATTACGGATTTTCATATCAATCAAGAGGGTCTGACTGTCTTCCCCAAGAAGACGAGAAAGTTCACCGTCAGCGCGTTGGATCAGTTTGATCAAGCCGTGGAGGTCAAGAACGTCGTATGGTCTGTGGTCAGTGGACCGGGCCAGATCAATAGCAGCGGCACTTACACCGCGCCAGAGGAGATATCTTCAACCACGCCATTTACGGTTAAGGCAACCTTTGAGACTAATTCTGCGACTTCAGCCAACACTCTTAAGAAGACCGAATCGGATGAAGAGACGCTCGGCTACCGCATTCCGCTGATGTATCCCGACAACGTGGATCTGGTTTCGGATAGTCTGACAGCCGACAACAAATACACCAAGGATTTCTTGCAGCACTTCCAGTGGAACGACGTAACCTCGACAATTCCCATGGGGGATGACTATACGGTCAAGTATACTTTCCGGCCTGGCGACCTGGTAAACGCCACTGGAGTTGACTTTGTAATCAGCATGGACGCATTTTGGAAAGTCGACGGCAGCTACTACGGTAGCGGCTACGGTTGGGGTTGGGGCTGGGGTTGGGGTGGTTGGGGCGGCTGGGGTTGGGGCAGCTACGGATGGTGGGGTGGTTGGGGCTGGGGCGGCTGGGGTTGGGGTTGGGGTTGGGGATACGAAAACGGCTATTCAACTACGAAAATTGAACTGTCGACCGGCCAATCCAAATACATGCACGAACTTCCATGGAATTGGTGGAATGACAGTCGACTTGCCAACGACGATCCGCGGAACTACGGAGGCGTTGCTAGTATCGACCTCAGTGCATTTGGGGTTCCGGAAGGTCAGACCGTCGAGTCGATCACGCTTGTTCAAGAATCGACCTATTGTGACACCTACACATGCCAGTTCTGGTTGCCAGCTGATAATCCGCACACGTACACCTGGGACTGGGGAGTTGGAGTTGCGGCGATTAGTCGTCCCATCTCGGTGGATTTGGACATCATTGACGATGGCACGGATATCCCCGAAGAAGAGGAAACGGGAATCGAAAGCGGTGAAAATGCGCGCGACTACGGGATACAGATCAGCGCGAACCTGGATGATGACAACAATAACAACCAGCCAGACTACTCCGATACTCCCAAGGACATCAACGACGATGAACTGGTGAAACTGCGTCTAAAGACCGAGGGAGTCGTTTCTTCTTCGACATCAGCCTTTGCCGAAAAAGTAAAGGTGCGAAAGGTCGGAGCCAATATCCGACTGTGGTGGGACAATGGAGGCACACTCTCTGAAGTTCTCGAATCCACAGAATTCGATCTGAACAGGGAGTACACGCTCTATGCAGAAGCGTCAGACACTTTAGACGAGACGATTTCCATCATTGCCGAATCGACTCGCTATGGTGGCACGCAATCCGGTGACGACGACTCCGTGCCTGGTGTTGATCGAGTCACTTTGGGTGCCGTGAATAACTTTACGCTCACGGTCTCACCACTGGTTGATGCCAACGATGGTATTGCTACCGCCATGGTTGTAGTGTCTGGCGATGAAGAGGAGTTAGCCGAGATCGAAGGTCAGAATGTTGAATTCATTCTGTACTACTCCAACGGAACCGACACGCAGGTCACAGCGCAAACTGCAGCTGACGCAAATCTGGAAGATGGTGTGGCGATGGCCGAGTTCAAGCTGCCTTCGCTGCAAATCGGTCGCCAGAACACCAACTACTACATCCAAGCCAGGTGGCGCGGCGAAAAGCTGAAGTCGAACAAGATCGAGGTCGTCCCTGGTGACGCCGAACGTGTAACGCTCAACGGCTACGTCCAACGTGGTACTCAGCGAATTCCACTCTCACAAATCAGCGATCTGGGCCTTTACCGCACTGGTTACTTTGGCGAACGCAGCCAGCTGTACGTCACGGCAGAAGTAACCGATCTCGCTGGTAACCCCGCTCCCGATGGCACAGAAGTCGCGTGGTCGTCTTACGAAGCATTCCCGAGCAACAAGTTCTACACAGGGCAAAAGGCAAACACTGAAACTGTCGGTGGCAAGGCGTGGACGTATGTTGAAGTTGACGACATTCCGCCGACAACCGTAATTCAAGCAGATGTGGGCGGTGTGATTGCCGACCTGCAGACCGACCAGGCCGTATACGCGATCCAGCTTACGGCGGCCTATGAAGGATTCTTCTCGAATACTCCTACTGCGGCTCCACGTATCGATATCCAGAGTCCCGAAAAGGTTATTCTGACCGCCAGAGTGTACAACACTCGCACGCTTCAGCCCGCGCCCGACGGTACACCGGTACATTGGCGCGATGCACGCGGCATGATCATGACCTCCGATGACAAAACCTACGGGGGACTCGCGCATGCCAAGATCTCGTTTGTCGGACGAGGGCTGATGGCTGGCGTCTCTGCGCTTGGAAACAACTTGGTGACGGTGGCCTCTGGCAAGGCGGGGGGCTCCGTGAATGTGCCGGTTTATGACTCCAAGCCGATCAACATGCGGCTGACCAACCCCAACATCGGTAGTTTGCCTGCCAATGCCACTCCCTATACGAACGCGGATGGCTTTGACGCAGCGTTGGTAAAACTGCGATCGCCCAAACTGGATGACAACTTCCAGTACATCGAGAGGACAGTCGAAGTCGCAGAAGGCGCATACTTGAGGATCGATGGACTTGATGACGGCGCGACATACCGAATTCGTTTGGAAAACAACGAACTGGGTTGGGTTTCGCTGGCGAGAAATGCAACACTGGCTGGTGTGGCACCTTCCACCAACACCTTCGAGTTTGTTGCACCGTCCACCGGCAAGAAGGATGTTCGAATCGACTCTACATTCTTGCAACGTCCTCAGAGTGCTGCCAACGTAAAGTTCATTCTTGAACGTTCAGGATTGACCAGTTGGTATAAGGTTTCCGATGTCAGCGGTGAAGGGACCATCACGGTTGGAACTGATATCAGCGCCAATACCCGAATGCTCCAGAGCACCCTGCTAATGTACGACGCGGTCGTTGGTGCGATCGCGGGCAGCAACGATCTGGATATTGGGCTGGCGGCAGATATCGGCGTAAGTCTGATTCCCGTGGTCGGGGTGTACTCGGATATTCGCGACTTGGGCAAGCAACTCTTTATCGGTGCTGCAAACCTGGCGGGCGTCAAAACGTTTGGCCAGTTTAGTTCCACCGATGCGCTGATCGCGGCTGCAGGCATTATCTCGGAAGCGTTCCCGCCAGTTGACTACTTGCTCGACGCTATGCGCGTCTCAAGAAAGCTCGTTAAGGTCTCAGCGAAGTTTGCCCCCTTGGCAATCTTGCTCGAACCTATCTTCGTGAGCGTCCTAGAGCAACTCTGGGATTCACTGACGGCGCCCAACCCAGCGGCCCCAGCGGCCCCAGCGGCATCGGGCCTAAAAGGACTAGGTGGCAAGGGCGCAGACTCCTT
This sequence comes from Rania fehmarnensis, assembly GCF_056494185.1. Lineage (NCBI taxonomy): Bacteria > Pseudomonadati > Planctomycetota > Planctomycetia > Pirellulales > Pirellulaceae > Rania > Rania fehmarnensis. The sequence goes on along the minus strand of NZ_CM151398.1, from coordinate 3,655,712 downwards.
CGCACTTCGACCGGGACTAGCTGGTGCTGGCGGCGGCGCTGCAGGGGACTTTGCGTCGTTCCTGACGAGTGCCATTAAAGGCTTTAAAGCCGAAACCGCCAAGCACATTGGAAACTGGGTCCAGTTGCTTAAGTCTTGCATCACTAATCCTGAAAATCTCGATGTTTTGAAGAAAGTCTTTAACACGCCTGGTGGCTCCAGTGTCGCGCAGGCCCTTGATCGTCTAGTTGCTAAATTCCCGGACGAAAAGAAGCTAATGAAGGTCCTAGTGGAGGCCAGCGGCAAAGCAGCAAACGACCAAGACTTTATTCGTGGCCTTGTAGTTCTGGGCGATGCGCTCAAGGGCAACGACAGAGCGATGAAGGACTTTGCCGAGCGATTAGCTAACGATCCCGATGCGGCCGCAAAAGCCATCGCCAAGCTTGGGTCATTTGTGAGTCAGGCGGTTAGCAAACGAGGCAATCCACTTGCAGTCACTTTTCCAGATCTCAATAAGGCCCTCCAGAATGCGATCCAGTCTGGTGCATTGTCCAATCCGAAGTCATTGGCTGCATTTGCAACCGACTTGGAAGCTCTTGGGAAAGCTGCAACTGACGCTTCACAGATCAAACAAATAGTCAATAACTTGAGGAAAATGGCCAACCCTGGCACTTCAGCGGATAAAGCAGCGTCTCACGTAAAGGCACAAGTCTTAGAACTTCGGGGGATGGCCAAGCTGATTAAAGATAACCCCGGACGTGTCTTCGAACTGAATAAGAAAATGCCCCACAACATCAAGGGGAAACAAGCGTCAGATGCCGACGTATTCTCCCAGGTGATCACCAAAGATGGTGTGAACAAAATTGGTGCGGAAGCGAAGATTTCAAAGGCCGCTCTGAAGTCGACTAATCAGTTTGCCGATAAAATTCTGGCTTATAAAAAGAAGATTGGGCCCAATGGAACCTTTTACATGATCGTTCCAAAGCCTGGGACCTTAATGGACGACGCCAAGAAGTTTTTGGGTGATAAGATCAACGCTCTCCAAAAAACTGTGGACGAAGGTTCCCCAGCGGAAGCTGCCAAGGCCCGCAAGCAGATGAACAAGTTGAAGAGTGCCAAGAAGTACTTGGACAACGCTCAAGTCGTTATAGTTGACACACTGGATTGATGATGTTTGTACGAATCGAACTAGATGACCAAGACAATCTGGACAAGTCGATAAAGCAAGTTCAGTCTTGCTTTCAAAAAGTACCACAAGTGTATTTTCCACCCAAAGAGGTAAAGGGTGCGAAGTCCTTTGGTTTCAACTTCTTCAAGCTGGATACATTGCTTGATTGGGCTTCGATTTCCACTTGGTGCGATCTGGATACCGAACTGGGGGATGATCCAAATACATGTACGCTGATGGAGTCCCCGAAGTTGATCTCTGACTTAACAGATCACATAGACTTGATCGCCAAGTCGATTGCCCGGGAACTCGAGTTTCTCAATACCATCATGTACGAATTGCCCCAAGATGGAGGTGCGCTGGAACTGACGTTGAATAATGAGGGCGATCAGTTAGCGTGGACAATCGATCTCTCGTCAATCGATGAAAGTGAGCCTAAGGCTCTGAAGACGATGAAGAAGATTTGGGGACTTGCATTAAAGAAGTTCCCAGTGCTGAAGAAGGCCAAAGTCTCGTTCGAGGACGAGGTTGCTTTCGAGGTGAATGATCAATCCGAGGAGATTAGCGAGACCCACGGTGGAATTCAGCTGAATTTCGCGGGCAATACCGCGATCAAGTCAGCACTTGCGAAGTGCTATGAGTTGTCAGGTGAAATCAACGAATTAATCGAGCTGCAAAGTATTTTCATTTCACTTTGTGTCCCCGCAGAGGATGCACCTAAAGCTTCACAGAAGTTCCGCAAAAAGGATGGCTCAGGCGGAGTACATTTTGATGGTCGTTATCTGAAAACGTTTCACCCAGATCAGGTGCGAAAGGCGTTCCCGCAAGAAGGTTTCTGGCACTTGCCGATGTTTAGCGTTCAGCTAGGGACAAGAGACCAGGTCACGCCTGTCTTTCTGGTGCAAACGCCCAAAGAGCGATTTCTCGAACTGGACGTTTTCAACGATGCAATGTACAAGCAACTGATCAAGCAACTCAAGTCAAAAAGCGAGCTGAACACTTGGGATGGCCCCACCGAAGAACGCTGGGGACTGCACAAACTGAAGAAGAAAAAGTAGCGCTGGTTCGGCTCGACCCCAACTCGCCTCGAAATGCCCGAGGCCGATGGGCCAATCGGGTAGGACATGTTAGCTTGGTGGAAACCTAATCTTCTAGTGCGACCTGGAGCACGCATAGCGACTTGGCTCGGGCTTCGCTCAGGGCGTCGATCCAGGCCTGAACGAAGCTCTCAAAGTCGTCCGCTTCTTGAAAAATGTCGCCGTCGTCAAATTGGGGAAAGAACTTGCGCGCCAACTCAAAAATGCGCTCGGTTGCTAGCTGCTCCCAAATATCAAGAAGACTTTCTACTTGCTCGGTCGAGAAGACCCGCACGACGTCTCCCTCGTACCAGGTTTTTGGAAATGCGCTCTTGTCGGCTTGCATCTGGCTAGCGGGGATTGGCGGATTGGCGAAGAAGCGGTAATTTTCTGGATCCGATAAGTGCTTGTACATGAACAGCGGACCAAACAATGAGTCCGCTATTTCCATCTGCGCCCCGGTTAGCTTCGGGCGCACGGCGAGATAGATCAGCGTCGCATCCCATTCGCAGGTATAGTCGTAGTAATGGGGAAAATCGCCGGCGGCATTCACGGCCAGTCCCGGGTTATCTTCGTCACCAATCGCAACTTGAAAGAAAGTAGCTTCTTGCTTCTGCATGGCCGCTTCGCATTCCTGCATATCAAACAAGTAGATCGGGTAATACACATCCATTGAACTTTTCTTTCACAAAGCTGGCGGGAAGCAACAAGAACACATTAGCGACTTTAGCCACCAAAGCACAAGTGCCAGCCGCACCACGTTACGCGAGGTTTCCTGGAAACCACAATCGACGACTTGCATACTAGTATAGCCCAGCCCCTCACTGCAGAGGGCCTTTGCCACGGCCTGTAATTTCTGAGAGCATCAAATGAATGTGCTCTACTTCCTGCCCGTCTTGTCTTGGTTCCTGTCATCCTTGGATCTGATCGTGATGGTACTACCTGAGTCACCAACCAGTCACTGATCGCTGATGGCCACGCCGGCGACATAGCGAGCCAGATCGGAGATGGCGAGCTTCGGGCCCTCAGGCCTTTGTATCTCGGTAGTTAAAAGCTGTACGATCTCAGTCCATTAGGAGAGAATGGGAGCCCCTTCGATTAGACCGTGGCGTCATTGAGCAGCGACGGTAGAATAAACTACTGGATGGGCCGCCGGTGAATAGTTAAGCGGGAAGCTGCGCTGGCTAGGAGTGTGCTTGATGACGCGGTCTGTCCAACTATCGACGTCGCTTACCCCTGATGATCGGCTGCGACACATTCCGTACGCGTTCCGACACTCGAGCACGAAAAGGAAGACTATGTCGATGCCATCATGCGAGAAACGGGCGGCCGCGGAGTCGATGTCGTGTTCGACACCATAGGCGGCAACACCTTGTCGCGCTGCCCCGCCACGCTCGCACAACTTGGTCGCATCGTCACCATCGTCGACACTGCTCAGCCGCAAAACCTCGTTCAGGCTTGGGGCAAGAACGCGAGTTATCATTTCGTTTTCACAAGACAAAACCGCGGCAAGCTTGATGAGTTGAGCGCCTTGATAGAGCGCGGTTACCTGCGGCCACACGTTGGTGCCGTCTATTCGCTAGCCGACATTCCGCTCGCCCATGCCCGGCTGGAGAGTCGCAACAACGGTGTTCAAGGAAAGATCGCAATTGAAGTTCAAAGGCCTTTGGGTGGCACTGGCTATGCGTAGCATTGCCAGTGCCACCCAGAGCTCTTAACGCCATGCTATTGCACCACCTAAAAGCTGCTCGATCTCAGTACATTGGGGGAGAAGGGGGAGAACTGGGGCTCGTTGCATTAGTTTACACATGAAGCAATCGTTGCAGCGAAACAATTTGTGTGGTGCATTCTGCTGCAAACACTTCCACTTCGGTAACGAACCCCCTCCCGGAGCCTAGCTTAACGCTGGCTCCGACCTCCCCCAAGCAAAGCTTGGGAGAGGTTACATAAAGCCCTCCGTAAAACTGACTTAAAAGCTGTACGATCTCAGTTGCTACATTGGGGGAGAAGCGAGAATCGGGCGGCGATGGCTTTAACATTTTCTGGAAGATACTAGACGATCGTGCGTACTTATAGGGTTCCCACTGCACGCGTTCCCCCTCCTAGAAGCCATCTTCATGAGTCGCCGCTCTTCCTCGCAGCACGCATCCAATCGAGCCAAGCTTCGCAAACTGCTCCACAAAGTCGCCAGGCCGATGACGCTCGAGTCGCTCGAACCTCGGCAGATGTTAACGGCCGGCACCGATCCGTTGATCTACATCCCGGGCTTCGGGGGCACCTTTGCTCGCGATGAAACCACCAGCGGGCTGACCGAATGGTACTCCAACCGAGGGCTCGCTCCAGCCAAACTCGCGCTCGAACCGTTCTCGGGTGTCAATCAAAACATCATCAAGTCGCTGGAGAACGTCGGCTATACCTCGACGGGACCAGGACAGAACTTGTTCGTGGGTTTATGGGATTGGCGCTTGCCCATCTCGCGCGTGGATTCCACCGCTCTGTCGGCGCCTGATGGAGTCTTATCAAATGCTTCCGTGGCGACCATCACCGATAACGTCTTCGCAACCGGCTTGGATTACTTCGGCAATCTCTTAGCCCAAGTCAAAACGCTCTACCCGTCAGCCACCAAGGTGGATGTGATTGCCCACAGCGCAGGTGGTTTGATCGCCCGCAGTTATATCCAAAGCAACGTGTACGCCCAAGGAGGTCTGCCGGCTATCGATGACCTGGTTATGGTCGGCGTTCCCAATCAAGGCGTCTCGGACGTTTGGAATCTCACGCGTAATAACTGGGAATCGGAATCGACACCCAGTATGACTAGCCAGATTGTCGAGCGTGCCTACGACTTGATGCGCAGCGGAACTGCCCTCAACGTAGTTGGCGTGCCGGGTTCCGTCATCAACAACCCGAATATCTCTCTGACTTCGTTCGTGCAGCAATATGTGGGTTCACTCAAACAACTCTTGCCCACCTATGCGGCTATCGATGAAAACAACGACGGTCTCTTTGAGCCGCTCAGCAGTGCCGTGCCTGCCGGCAATACACTGGTCAATGATCTGCTGACCGACCTCAATGCGCCACCCACATCACCGGCAGGCGCCGATAAAAATGCGTGGCTCAGCCGCGTTGGTCGCACGAACATTGTTTACAGCACCGAACTCGACACAAACGATCGACTGATCAAACGAGTTGGGCCTGCCGCCGATGGATTCTCCAGCGATGAATTGCTTTCCTTTACGAACATCGTGGGCGTTAGCCCGACCGCGGGTCAAGTTTGGTATGAAAGCGTACCATCTGGCCATGGTGGCGATGGCGTCGTCTCCAGTTTCTCGTCGATCGATCCGTTTATCGAAGATGCCCGCATCGGGGGCAAGCTGCGTTTGACCCCGATCAAGTCGGCGGCGGCTGGTGGTGATGTTAATCACTATGCGCTCTTGGCCAATCCACTATCCCAAAACAAAATTCTCTCCGCCGTTGGTGCCACGAACTTCACTGCGGCCAATCTCGAGACAACGCTGGTCAAATCCGCCGCCGCCTCAGCCGCTAAGTCGATCGCGCTCGGCATCGTGCGACCGGTCGATGCTCTCCAAACCGCAGCCCTGCGATTCAAAGACTTTTTGTCTCAGGCCAAATCGCAAGGTCCGCTGGCCGGCACAGTTGCTTATGTCAATACGCAGCTATCAACTCTATTACCTATCGAACAGCTTTGGCAAGATCGTGTGGTGACACCGCTCAGTACGCTCCTGAGCACCAATGCATCGGCCACACTGAACGAGATCGCAGCCGCTTTGGGGCCGGCGGTAACTGTGCAAGCCGACACAGCCAACGAGAAGTCGCTGAAGTTCACCTTCAATGCGACGCATTTCACCGGTGGTATACCAACGATCAATGTCGGTAGCTTGAATCTCGGTCCGTCTGCGACTCTCAACAGTGGTGGCTTTACCTTCACAGGCAATTTGCAATTGGAAGGTGTGCTAGGTCTGGATCTGACGCACAGCGATGATTTCGGTCAATCACTATTCGTGCGTGATCTCTTTCTGGAGTTAGGCGGCACTGCCTCGATTCCCGATCTCGACGCGAGTATCACGCTGGGTAGCGTGACGGCAAGCGTCGAAAATGGCCACTTCAGTTTAGATGCCAAAGCCCGCGTGGCCTTGCAGAGCCCGCAAGGTGGTAGCCAGGTAACCTTGGACGATATTGTCGATGGCCTGTCTGACCTACGCGGCCTGGTGGCCATTACTCCGACTGCGGCGCTCGACCTGCGTTTGCCGCTGAACCTGACCAATAGTGCGACGAGCTTCAACCTGGCCAACTTCGGTCGACCAGTTGTCAGTGCCGCTTCACAAAACCTGTTCGCTGGCCGACCCGATGTTGTCATCGATCTCGAGATCGGTCCAGCCATTCAAGATCAGTTGCTAAACGTCATGGCATCGCTCGATGCGGCCGCGGATCGTATATCCAATCAAGCATTTTTGAATAAAGTCATCCCAGGCGTTGGTCAGTCGCTCAATGGCATACTGCGGAGCAGTCCGAGTTCAACTGCGGGTTGGGGCGATCTGATCAAGCTTGAACAGGCGGCCTCTAATTACTTCAGCAGCTTTGATCCTAGCAGCCAAAACTTCTTAGCCACGAACATTGGTAAGAAGCCGTCCGTACTCGACCTCCGCACTGCCTTAACCAATAAGATCCAACAAGTTTCTTCCACTGGATTCTCAATCGGCGGCGGCGCTTCACCTATTTCGCTTTCAGGTGGAGTAGACCTGGCGACCAACCAGTTGAACTTCAAGCTGGCGGTCAATGGAACTTTTAATCGCGATTTCAATTTCGATCTGAGCGCTTTGGATGTTGACTGGAACAAGTACGGCATCGAGTTCAATGCCAACGCCATGATCAACGTCAACACCAACATCGACATGCAGGCTCAGTTCGGCGTGTCCTTGAGCCGAGCGACTGGCATCGATCCCTACTTCTCGCTCGATCGCTTTAACATCAATGCGTCGGTCGATGGAGCCGGATCGTCGATTGGATTTGCTCTAGCGGGCGGTACGGTCACTGGCAATGTCACTGCCAATTCACTTTTGATTGCTGCCGGGGCGTCGATTGTACTTGTGAATTCGGCTGCGCCGATTTCGGATCGACTGTCGATTACACCGACGAGTTCCTTGGACTTGAACTTTGCATTTAATGCCACGCTCTTTGGTGCACCAATCGCCACCGCTCCCAATTTGCCAAACATTCGCGTTGTCGATTCCAATCTATTCGATGCAGTGGCCCCAACCTTCACTGCCAACATGGGTTCGCTCGAACTCAGCTTATCATCGGACATTGTTGTGGGTGCCCTGGTCAAGTTGGCCGAGTGGCTGGAGAGCGCCAGCGGTAGCAGCGTACTGGCCTCGAAAATCCCGCTGGTCAACAAAACGATTGGTGAGGTGTTAGCCACCGCCGCCGAGCCACGGCAATTTGATAGTCACCAGATTCTGGAAGTTACCGCTCTCACCACCGCAGACGGCTTTCGACAGTTCACTGCGCGACTCAATACAGGCGGTCGCTCAGCCGCTGCGCTCGGTATCCGCCCAGGCGATGTCGTGACATTCCTCGCCACCAATGGCGAACGTTATGCTGCCGAAGTTGCCACGCTGGAAGACGAACTGGTCACGATTCAGTATCCAGACAACCGCACGGACCAGCCAGACTTGGTCAATCCATCTTTGATCTTCCAAGTTGGTGGTACTTTAGCCGATACACTGCGAGCTGCACTGGCCAAGTACTCGGATCCAAGTGTGCTGGCACCGTCGCTCGGCGATTTGCTGAACGAGTTAGCAGGACCCCTGGGCATTAATTTTGCCAACATCAGTTACAACTCGACAACCAAGCTCCTAACCTTTACACCGACCTTTACCCCTAAGCCGCTGCAATTCAAATCGAAACTCGACTTTGGCGACGAAATTCCTGGCTTGAGCTTTAGCGCATCGGGTGAATTTCTGATTACGGCTGCACCGACCATTCGTTTACCATTGGAAATCAACCTGGCTTTGAATAGTGGGCTAACGCCCACCAATCGCGTCGCGATCATCGACGATGCTGAACCCGAAGTACGCCTGGCTATCTCAGCCCAACTCGACAATCCACAAGCTCGCGCTTCATTGGGCTTTGTGACCGTCCGCTTGAGCGAAGATGCTACACCCGACAACAAGGGTATCCTGTTTACCACCAACCTCGCGCTGAACATCAAAGATCCAGGCGTAGGTCCGGCTGCCAATAGTCGCGCCACCATTAGTGAGTTGCTAACACCGAGCAATCTTTCGACCACTTTCATACCCAGCGTCGGTGGCGCCTTCGATATCGATGGCCTGGTGATTCGTCCAGAAGTTGCCGGCACGCCAATACCTGGTTCCATTTCCATTTTCACAACCACCACGGCCGGTGGCAGCACACGTGGACCGGCTCCCTATAACAGCCTGGCTGAACTGGGCAGTTTGTTCGACAAGATCACCATTAATAACTCGATCGGTTCGTTCACTTCGCTGACTCCCGAGTCGGTGGTCACCATGTTCGTCCAACTCGGCAACTCGGTACAAGAGATCGCGGCCGAGTTGGATGTCCCCGATGGCATTCCGTTTGTTAAAGATGCAATCAGCGGTGTCGTCGACTTTACTAAAACGGCCCAAGACTTCGCGCGCCAGCTCTATTTCAATCCAAAGTTGATCGGCGCCAGTGATATTGCTGTCACCAATGGTCGCTTGACCGCTGATGCAACCTTTATGGTACGCATCGAAGGGGGCGAGCCGCTCTTTATCACCATCCCAGCCAGCGCCACTGCAACCAATAACTCGATCGACGATCTCTACGCGGATATCAATCAAACGTTAGCCAGTCTCGACCTGGACGACAAATTAATCGCCGAGCGTCAAGAACCGTTTACTTCGACCTCCATCACATTAGCGGATATCACGTCCAGTCCCGTGCCGTCTTATGTTGAACCACTGCCTGTGGGCTTCAGCCGCTATCGCGTTACGTTCAGCTCGGGTGAAAACCTGTTCAGCTTGGGCATTCGCGTGGGAGATGTCATTCAGTATCTCGATACAACTGGCAATATTCAGTCGGCTTCAATTGATGCCATGTCCCTAACCGCCATTGATATGCGATTCGCCGACACACAAGCGGCCCCGAGTATGGCAGCGGATCGGGCCGTCAACATCTACGATCCCGATGATGCTAACAAACTGACTTTGCGCACGACCAGCCCCACGGCCGGTATATCGCTCGAGTTAAACACTGTTCAAATCACGGCGATTTCGGACTTGCCGAGCCAGGTCAGCGAAGACTTGACGTTTGAACTGGAGATTGATGGCAGTCCCATCAGCGTCACCATTCCCGCCGCCTCAACTCGGCAAAACAGTCAACCCGTAGACATGATCGGCAGTATCAACCAGGCGTTCAACAAAGCCACCTTTGCCGGCGCGGGCCTGGATCAGAAGTTGCGAGCCGTGTTGATTGGCTCGCGCGTGCGACTGGTCAGCATCGATAGCGCTACCATCGAATTGAATATCAACGGCGCTGAACTCTTAGGTTTTCTTGATAGCCAATCTAAGGATATTAACACGGCCCAAACCGAATTGGGTTTGGGTGAGAACCAAGTCGAGTCCGACGGCGAAGGTGGTTCAGCCGATGGTTTCCGCGATGGCATGTTGGCCAGCCCCACTTTCCGCGTCGATACGATTCAAGATTTAGTGCATGTACTGAATGGCCTGATTCAACAACAGTTCGCCGGTCTGCCGTTCACTGCTTCGCTGAACTACTCAGCCTCACCTGTGCGCACGGTGACGTTCAACCTGGCTATGGGTACCACCTTTACCCAGAGTGTCGGTCTGAATTTTGATCAAGGCTTGGATGTTGGCTTTACACAGTTGAGCGTCGCGGGCAACGTCGATGCCACCATCACTGCCAATGCGGGTGTCGAACTGACTGTGGGCCTCGATTTAGATGCCATCGGTTCTGGCCAGGTGGTGAGCGCGACCACACCGCTTTCGAGTTTAGATAAAGGCCGCGGCGTTCAAGTCAAAGTTGGGCGTCTGGGCACCCCTGTGAACTCAAGCGGTCGAGGTACTACGGCTTCAAGCATGACATTGGCCTTGACGCTCAACCGGGCAGGCGGTGCCAGCAACGATATCAGCGTAACGATTCCAGCCGCACAAGTGGCTGATAACACCAGCCTCACTGACCTGGCGCGCGATCTCTCCGATGCGCTACGGGCGGTCAGTATTCCTGGGCTGACGACGGTCGGTGGCATCGCGCCGATCGAAGTGCAAGCTCTCGATGGCAAATTGCTGATCGTGGCCAATGCCAAATCGATCAATGGCTTTACGATTCGCACCGGTACTTCCGCATTTCTAGGATTTGCGGTTGGTCAAACGAGCAATCAACCCGACCTGGTGGTCGAACTACGAAATGGCAATACGTTTACGGTCGATTTGGACTTCAGCCAAACTCTGGGCGATATCAAATCCAAGATCGAAGCCGCGGCGGGTGGACCCAACATTTTAGAAGTGACCTTTGTCGGGGATGCAGTCCAACTGCGAGACAAGACCACGCCAGTGGGCGACAACAAGTTTCGCGTTATGGCAGCCAGCGACGAAAACGGTATCAGCCCCATCGGTTCCATCTTGGGCATCATCACCGAAGTGATTCCTGCAAGTGATGACCCCAGTACGCCCGCCAATGAAACCAATGACGGCGACATGTTGTTAGGCATACCGCTGTTGGCCGCACCCATCACCGATCAGTTCTACATTAAGACTGGCAGCAGCAAAGCCTTCGCCAACGTAAGTATCGAAGCGGAGAACATTGATCTAATTGCTTCGCTGGGCATCTTGGATTTGGCCATCGTGGGCGGCATGGTGGACTTCAGTATCAATGCATCACTAACCCTAAGCGACGTTGACAATCCGGACACGCCGACCAATGAAAGTACCGATGGCAAGTTGCGCCTGAGCGATTTTAGCACAGCTGGCTTTGGTGATATTCTCACGCCTTCGTTCACCTACGGTGGCTTGACCAGCCTGCCCATCGATGGCTCGCTACTGACCTTCTTGCCACCACAGTTTCTGCCGGGCGGATCGTCGCCGCTGTCCATCGAAGTCAGCCTGGCCAATCAGCCTAGCTCGCTCAAACCCAGATTGCAGTTTCAAGTCAACAATCTAGAGACTGCTCTGTCCAGTTTCAAAGACTTCTCGGTCGCTGACCTGGTTGGTGTCATTCAGCGTGTGGTCGAACTGCTGCAAAACAGCGATCTGCAAGGCCTGAATACGGTTGTGCCGGTCGTCAACAAAACGCCCAATGAAATCCTGGATGTTGTGGGCAGCCTGGCCGATGCGGCGGCCGAGCTGTTAGGTGGCCCTGATCAAGAGTTGATCGATGCCAAGATCGCCGAGTTAGAAGATTTGTTAGTGGATCTCGGTGGAACACCGGAACAAATCGATGAAGTGCGCGAGCAACTCGCGCAAACAAAATCGGCTGCTAATCCGAATCACGTCTTCCGCCTTTCGCTCACTCAAGCGCCACCTGTCGCTGACCCAGCCGACATACCAGTGGATTCAGCTGCAGGCGAGGTCTTCGACGAATTGACTCGACTGTTTGGTCCCAATGTCGTCGATTCGGTCACGGGCGAGCGTGGCGGACCCTTTACGGTAACGTTTAACCGCACGCTCGGGGACGTGGCCTCGCTCAAAGGCACAAGTACCACGGGAGCTACCGTTCAAACGCGCACCTTAACTCCGGGTTTAGCCAACACGACCAGCGAGGTTCAACAACTTACGTTTGTGACCACTGGGCCATTGATCGCCGCCACAACGTTGCTGCGCAAGACCTTGCTGGCCATGCCTGGCACAGTAGCTGGCCGCAACGACATGAACGCTACCCTGGCTGAGTTGAGCGGCGCGATCGCTTCGCAAGCCAACCTCGGCAAGATCATCGGTGATGCCATCAAGGAACGTCTGGGACTGCCCGAAGGAGCTTTTCAATTAGAGTTGCAATTCGTCGATGCTGACACCAACCTCGCCGGCTTCCAAGCAGCCGCTGTAATACGCTTAGACATCAACAAAACGATTACCAAGAACGTAGGCTTTGATCTCGACCTGCCCGATCTCGGACCCGTTACTGTTAAAACCGGTGGGAACGTCGACTTTACCGTAGTAGCGGATCTTGATCTTGATTTTGCATTCCGCTTTGGAACGTTTACTCCCTACTTACTCAAGTCGACTTCCATCGTCCTGAGCACTTCGATCAACTCGGCGGTCTCTTTGACCGCAGGCATTGGCGGCATCGAAGGCAATCTCACGGGCCAAATGCGCCTGCGCGGTTCGACGGAAACGCCGATCGGCAATGGGCTGACGCAATTCCAATTACCCGTGGTGGCCTTAGATAACCTGGTTGTGGTCACACGCAATGGCGTTGTATTGAAACGCGGTAATGCGTTGACTGACGTCGGCGTAGACTACATCTTGGAAACCAATGTTTCACCAGCACGATTGCGATTCAAGACCGCGACTACTGGTGGCACAAGAGTCGAGTATGCCACGGCGACTAGTCCCGCGAATGCGTCCATTAACATCAACGTTCAGAATCTAGCCCCTACCGAAGTTAACACCATCGGCGGGCTACCATTTTCGCAGGTCTTTTCATCTGCGATTCCACTGGCCAATAAATTTGGCTTCGCACTTAACGGCATGGCGATCGCATCGCTAGATGCCAGCCTGTTAGGTCAATCGATCGATGACGCCGTCACCGTCGTGGTGGGTTTGAAGAATCCAGGATCGCCCGATTTACGATTTGATGGTGTCAAGAACTACATCAACAGCTTGACCGACCTGAGCGGCATGAATCTGCAGCAGTTGGTCGCCGGCGCGCGCTCTGTGGTCAGTCTGCTCGAGTCGGGTTTGAAAGATGACTTGCTGCAGAAGATGCCTCTGGTAGGTGATAATGTCAATTTAGACAATACGTTTGTCGGCGATCTGAAAACCATGATCGACAGGCTGGAGACGCTGCTCAATCAGGTCTCGGGCAGCGTGGACTCGCTCAAGTTCCAGATTCAATCTTCGATCTTTAATGCGTTGGGACCTGCTGGCGCGAATGTTCTGCAGCTGAATCCACTTCTGCATGATGATCCCAACGTCGACAACAGTAGCGAGCGGGCCGACGCCCGCGATGTGGATATCGTCATCCCCAACCCGGTTACGACTGCGCCGGCCGATCTCGAGTTTGCCATTAATCTGACCATCGGTGGCAGCGATCGATTCGAAGCCGCTTTCGACTTGGGCGTCGACGCTCTGGCCTTCGAATTGAATACGACAGGCGGCGTACAGATCGATTGGCGCTACAACTTCAGCTTCGGCTTTGGCGTTAGCCTGCAGCGTGGTTTCTTCTTCCAAGTTAATCCCAATGTGACGTACACCGGTGGCCTGCCGTCGGCCGGTACCCCCGAAATTGGCCTGGCCGTCGATGTGCGGCTCAAGCCCGGCACGACGCTCGCTGGCAAATTGTTCTTCATGAACGTTTCGGCCACGACCAACGCGACCGAAGATTACAATCGAGATGGCATCATCAATGATGGTGGCAGCGGTAGTGGCCGCGGACCGCGACTAAACGAAGCCGCGGACCAGTTCGACTACAACCGCGACGGCGATATCAGCGACCTGCTTACCGAAGTCGATATCGATGGCAACGGTCGCTTGTCCAAGGGCACGGGCCTGTCGGGTAGTATTTTTATCGACATCGTCAATCCAGACGGCGATGCCAAGAACCGCTTGACCTTCAGTGAGATCAAACAGACGCCGAAGAACGCTCTATTCAATGCCGGTATTACCACGGAAGCGTTTGCTGATCTGAGATTGAGTGCCGATATAGGTGCCGGACTGCCGCAGATCAACGCAGACTTGACGCTCGATTGGGCGATTGGCTTGACGACTCGCGATGGACTGATCGGCGGCGGCTTGCCTGACATTGTGATTCGCGATGCCAAACTGGACATGGGTAGCTTTCTGACGACTGTTATCACGCCCGTGTTTGACAGCTACACCAAATACATCGGACCGCTGCGACCACTGATCGATTTTCTGGCTTCGCCGGTTCCCGGACTCAATGACCTGTCACAACTATTGAATGGTCCGGAGTTGACCTTCTTGACCCTGGGAATTGTAGGTGCCAGCCGGACAGAGCAGTCGATCGCGATCGCTCGCCAGGCACAAAAGGTGGTCGGTCTGTTGCAAGAAGCGTTTGTGTTCATCGACAGCCTGGAAGAAGCCACGCGCGATGGCAACAACATCGTGATCAACTTCGGCACGTTTTATGTAACCGGCAAGCCACTGCTGGTAGTCAAGACGGCCACCACTGGTACAACGCTTGAGCGCATTCTGCCGAGCAATCCCAGAGCTGGCACGCCGGTGAGCGTCTTCCGCAACAACGTAGAACTGCCACGCACCGCTTACAAACTAGTGCGTTACAAAGAAGGCACCGTCAGCAAGAGCAAGATCGTCTTCACCACCGCGCAAACGGGCACGATCACCGCCAGTTACACCACGACCGAAGGTGGTTCCACCGACTTGACCAACAAAAACACGGCGGTGAAAGTCAAGCCAAGTGCATTGGAGACGACAATCCCGACCAGCCCCAGCGGCGCACCGTCCTCCAATATACTTGATCAATCAACTAATTCTACGAACCCTGGTCTCTCGCGCAGCAAGTCGTTGCTCAATCGATTGACCGGCCAATCGGATGCGCGCGGCAAAGGTGGTTTGGGGATCAAGATTCCGTTGCTTTCCGATCCGTCGAACATTTTCAAATTGTTCACGGGTGAAAAAGCGGACATCATTCAGTGGGACATTCCGACGCTCAACCTAAATGTCCCGTTCAGCATGCGATTTGGACCGATTCCGATTCCGCCTGTGCCGCTGTATGCCACCTTCAAAGCCAGCTTGAATGCCTTTGCGGATTTCTCGATTGGCTTCGATACACGCGGCATTGCCAAGACCGGCAACTTTATCGATGGCTTCTACTTCGGTGACCTGGCCAACGTCACTTCGGGCGCCGACATCGACGAGTTTGGCTTGAGTCTGCAAGCGAGCGTCGGCGCGGCAATCGACCTGGCCATTGCCACAGCTGGTATCGAAGGCGGTGTGAGAGCCGATATCGGTATGAATTGGAACGACCTGGACGGGGATGGCAAGATCTATTTGGATGAATTGGTCGATCTATTCTCGCTCATGCCTACTCCATCGACGGGCGCCGACTTTCCAGGCATTTGCGTCTTCGATGCGCACGGATCGATCAACGCCTTCATCCGGGCTTACTACGAGGTTGCCTTATTGGGTGGCGATAGCTTTACGATCGCCGACATCAAACTGTTTGAGTTCAATCATCATTGCGTTGCTCCAGGCCTGGGCGAGGTCACGGCGGGACGCGGCGATTTTGAGAATGGTACCTTACTGCTGTACGCCGGCGACTACGCCGAAGGTCGCAGCACCCTGTACGGCACCAATCCCGATGAAGAGTTCACAGTAACGCAAACGGTCGAAGGTGGTCAGCCGGCGATCAACGTGACGTTTAACTATCTCAACCGCGATGGCGAGCCCGACACGCAAACTCGCATCTTTACGGGTGTGCAGCGAATCTTTTTCTCCGGCGGTAGTGGCAACGACAAAATCACTGTCGATCCTAGTGTGACAGTGCCCGTGAGACTGTTTGGTGGGACAGGCAATGACATCCTGGTCGGCGGTAGCGGCGCCGACGTGCTGGTCGGCGGGGATGGTGATGATCAACTGTCCGGCGGGCTGGGCAACGATCGTTATGTCTTTGCAGATGGCTGGGGAATCGATTCGATTATCGAACCGCCCCTGGGCACCGATGCGCTGGATACCTTTGATCTCAGCGCTGTGACGGCGGATTTAACGCTCACCAATGCACTCACTGTGGTGAGCGGCGCCAACACAGTGAATGGTGGCCAGGTGGGCCAACCGGTCATTGGTATTGAACGTGTATTGTCGGGCGCTGGCAATGATCAATTGACCGTTAGCAATGTGATCGGTGCGGGCTCGAGCAATGTCTGGACCATGACCGGTGTCAACAAGGGCAATATCAACAGCGCCTTTGTGTTTGAGAATGTGGAGAACCTGGTCGGTGGTGCCCAAGATGATCGCTTCGTCTTCGACGGCCAAGATCGCTTGAGTGGATCGATCTCGGCTGGGGCAGGCAATGATATGCTGGACTACTCGGCGTTTAGCAGTTCACAACCCGTCACGGTCAACCGGCAAGCTCGCACAGCACCGGGCATCTCGCGTTTCGATAACATTGAAGCGGTTCTGGGTGGCGCCAGTAGCGCAGATCAACTGACAGGCCGCACCGTAACGGCCACCTGGAGCATCACTGGTCCCGATGCGGGTTCGATCCTGGACAATGGAACCACCGTTCCGTTTGCTTTCTCGGGCTTCGAAAACCTGACGGGCGGTGACAGCAACGACATTTTCATGGTCTCGGCTGGCGGTCGATTGACCGGCAAGCTGTTGGGTACTGCCACGCCCGGACGCACCGATTCCGATCGCTTAGATCTTTCCAGTTTCACTATCCCGTTGAATGTGAACGTCAGCGCGACCAACACCGGTACGATTGTCGGTTCCATACCGCTGATGAATTTCGAACTGGTTGAATCGGTCTTTACCGGAGCAGGGGATGACACCTTTGCGATGGCACCACTATCAGGCTTGACTGGGGCAACCAATGCGGGCCCCGGGTCACGCGATTTGCTTAGCTTTATCGATTGGACCGTGCCAGTTACCGTGAATTTGTTTACCGGCGCAAATAATGTCGGCACCATTACGGGAGTCGAAGATGTTGTGGGCGGTGCCGCTGGCGACACCATTACTGGTAACGACTTTGACAATCGACTAATCGGCATGGACGGCGATGACGTGATCGTGGGTCGCAATGGCAATGACTTGTTGATTGGTGATTCAGCCACTGTGAGCGCCGTCGGCGGATTGGTGACCTCAGTGCGCGTGCTGGCGACCTTTGCGGGCAATGATCGGCTGACCGGCGGCAGCGGCAACAACTTTGTCTTCGGTGGATTGGGCAACGATACGCTTGTCGTGGGCAACGGGAATAATTTTGTCGCGGGCGATGTAATACTGCTCTCGTCCTCGGGTACCAACATCTCAATGCAATCGTTGATCGGCCCGGCCGAAGGTAATGACACGATCACGCTTGGAACTGGCAACGACGTTGTCATCGGTGGTTTAGGTAACGACACGATCATCGATGGTGGCGGCCGCAACGTGATCGTGGGTGATCGCGGATCCATTGAATTAGTGAATAGTCTGCCAACCAATGCGCGGACGATCATCTCGTCGCTCAGCGGCATTGACTCGATCACCACAGGCGCGGGCAACGATACCATCATGGCCGGAGGCAATATCGATACGGTTACTGCAGGCAGCGGCAACAATTTTGTGCTCGGCGATGATGGAGCCGTTGTCTTCGCCAGCGGAGTCGCGATTTCCGCGACTCTCTTTGAAGCCACCAGCGACGGTAACGATCTGATCACCACGCTCGAAGGTCGCGATATTATCTACACCGGTGATGGCGACAATACAGTGCTAGCCGGTGGCGGTAACGATGATGTCTTTGGTGGCGCAGGCCTGGACGCGCTCAGCGGACAAGACGGTGACGATTTTCTGGTGGGCATGCTGGGCGATGATACGCTCGATGGTGGCATCGGTAACGATGTCATGTTCGGAGGTTTGCCGATCGGCCGGCGCGATGACTATGAGCTGAACACCAATGACTTCACACTGCCGCCTGATTACGTCGCGACCGAAGCACTCTATTCGACCAGCCTAGCCAATTTTGGTTTGAGAGACATCGCCGTAGGGGGCTACATTCCCGCAGTCTTGATCACGCCCGCGATCTTAGGTGGTCTAACCATTGATGGCGCCGCGTTAGACGGGCGCGACGTCTTGCTAGGCGGCGCAGGGCTGGATGTATTGCTGGGTGGATCGCAAGAGGACGAACTCCGGGGCGGCGCTGATGCAGACTACTTGGATGGTGGCGCGGGCAACGAGATTATCTTGAGAGGTGACAGTGGCGACGACGTCGTGCGCGGCGGGGCCGGTGATGATATCGTCAATGGCGACGCCGGTATCGACAACATCTATGGGGACGACGGCGACGATCGTTTGCTGGGCGGGGCCGGAGCGACCGGCGATGTGCAAGCCGGTCAACGTTTGTTCGGCGGTGCAGGTCGCGATAGTTTGTATGCTTATACACCCACTGTGACCGCAGCCAACTTCACAGCCCAGACGCTCCTGGTTGGCGACCAGTTGTTTGGCGGCGACGATGGCGACTTCTTATACGGCAACATTCGCCGCGAAGTATTCGATGGCGGCGATGGCAACGACTACATCGCTGCGGACATCACGGTCGGTCCTAACAACATCTCGCATACTCAAGCCAACATCCTGTTGCCATCGGGAGCGACGACCGTCTTGACCCAAGCCGACACGCACGGCGGGGCAGATCGCCTGGTTGGCGGCGGTGGCGAAGATCAACTGTATGGCGGTGGAGGTAGTGACGTCATCTGGGGCGGTTCGGGCACCGACTTGATCGATGGCCAGCGCGGCATCGATCAACAGTTTGGTGGCTCGGGCATCGATATCTTCGAGCTCCGCACCGATGAAGTACTCAACGACACCATCGATGGACACTTCGGTAACTTCACAGCTGGCGATATAGCTGATGACAATGCCACGGACTTGTTGATGATCAGCGGCACGACCAGCGCAGATACCATTCTGATCGGCACGCGCGGTACCCAAGCTGCCGTGCTCTATAAAGTGGGCTCAGCTGCCACGCGCGAAATCCCGGTGACAATGCTCAGTGCCACTGGCGACTTCCTGGTGGAGCAGTTCCGCATTGCAGGCCTGGCCGGCAGCGACACGCTCGGCTTCTATTCCCTCAGCGCTATTGATGCCAATCTGATCAGTAGTGCTTCGATTCCTTCTGGCTTCTTGCCTATCAATACGAGCGGCCTTACTCAGCGATCGCGCGACTTCGTGGGTGTCTTCGACGGCAATAGCGGCAATGATTTGCTGCTGGGATCGAGTGGTCGCGATCACTTGGATGGCGGTCTGGGTAGTGATTCACTGTATGGTTTCGCTGGCGATGATCGTTTGTGGGGCGACCAAGGCAACGGCTCAGCAGCGGATGTCGATCGTCTGTTTGCGGGTGCGGGCAATGATGATCTGATTGGAGGACTAGGAACCAACAGTCTCTACGCGTGGAGTTTTGATCCGACTCTAGGCGGCCAGTTCGGCGTATTCGTCAACAGCGCCGGACGATTGTTTACCAATGATGGCGACCTGAACGACAACGGCATCTTGGACCTCGATGATAGCGTGACATCGGGTGTGCGCCGACTGCCGCATGCTCGCGAGAACACTGGTCTGAATCGTATGCTGGGCGGAGAGCGGGCCGATAATCTGTTTGGAGGCACTGTCGTCGACTTTATGTACGGCAATGGTGGTCGCGATACGATGTACCGCGCCGATGGCTCGACTTTCGAGTCGATGGATGAAGGCCTGGCCGGCGATGACTGGAAACGCTATGCGCGTGAATCCGATCAAGTCTGGTATGTCGGCGGCAGCAACGCGGCGGATGAGATTCGCGTCGACTTTGTAA
Organism: Rania fehmarnensis; assembly: GCF_056494185.1. Lineage (NCBI taxonomy): Bacteria > Pseudomonadati > Planctomycetota > Planctomycetia > Pirellulales > Pirellulaceae > Rania > Rania fehmarnensis. The sequence goes on along the minus strand of NZ_CM151398.1, from coordinate 3,635,771 downwards.
CCGAACCTGGACTGCTGACCGATCACCACTTGATCACGCGGCTGACGAACAACAATGGCAACTTCAGCTTCGCTGCCCAGGTGCGTTTGGACTTTGATGCACTGGATAGTCAAGGCAATCCCGTATGGGACGCGGATTCGCTCAAGTTCCGCGTCGATCAATTGCATGCAGATCAAAGTGTTGACTCACGCACGAACGAGCTGTCGCGAATTAGTAGTGCTACTGTCGAGAGAGTCAACGCAGATTTGCTGGCCAGTATCATTCCACCGGAAGGTGATTTCCAAGTCATCCTGATCGATACCTTGGATGGCAACGATCAAATCACGGTCGGGCCCACGGTACAAAAATCGGTGTGGATCGATGCAGGTGCGGGTGATGACACCGTTGAAATTCGCACCGGCAATTCGATTTTGGTTGATAAGACCGAACGCACGATCAACACAGCAACTGGCGTTCAAGGTCGCAATGACTTGCCGACCCAAGCCTTTACGCTCAGTCGCATCGATGGCGGAGCGTTGCAGGCCTTCGATGGCACCGCGGCCAGCACCGGTGGTTTGGAATTTAACGGGCTGAGCATCGATAGTCCCAACGACGTCGATTGGTATCGCTTCACATTGGCGGCTACGCCCTCGGCCAACGCCCGTATCGACCTGGCCAGCGGTTCCACCATCGATGGACTGGGCATGGAGATCTATGCCGAAGGCAGCGACACCGCTGTCTTGGCCAATCGCCTCAAGCTCGGTACCACCACAGGCAATGCCGGCGCGATTGGGCTGAGTGGTTTGGTCGCGAACCAGGTTTATCTGCTCAAGGTCACCACGCCGAATGTCGTACCCACGACCTACAGTCTGCGCATTAATCTAGTCGGTACCAATTCAGCAACTACGTTGGCTGCCATTCCGAAGATCGATCTGGCGTTGCGCACCGATATGCAACGTCGCGATGTGATTCTGGGTGGCACGGGTGATGACATTTTGCGCGGTGGAGCCGGCGAGGATTGGATCTTTGGTAACGCCGGCAATGATGTGCTCACAGGCGGTCAAGATCGCGGTGAAAGCGATTTATTGTTTGGTGGTAGCGGCGACGACACCTTCCAATTGATCACCGATGCACTTCCTTTGCTGGGCAATCAGCCCAACACCGACTTTGATCCAGCTACTAAGACGGTGCGCACTACGCTCAGCGACCAGCTGTTTGGTGGGCCAGGCAACGATCGCGTGTTGTATCTGGGTGGTGATACGGATCGTCGTGGTTTCGATGTGCCAGACTATGCAGCTGTGCAGTATGATTCGCTGCTACACCGGTACGAACTGACGGACCTGGTGTGGGATATCGGCACGCAGTCGTTCCGCACTACTACCGATGCCAATGGCTTGACGGTCTATCAACAGCAGTATGTCTACTATCAGCCGCATGACATCGAAAGTAGCGTAGTCAGTCTCGGGGCAGGGGATGACACCTTCCGCGCCGACGCCGGCTTCCGCTTCTTGCCATTGGGGATCGCCGCGGACTCCAGCGCTCGTGCACACTACTCCTTTGATGGTAACAACGCCAACGATGTCAGCGGTAAGAACAACCACGGGTCGCTGCAAGCCAGTGCGACCACCGCGGCTGATAACTTTGTGTTCAATCGCGCATTGTCTCTGAACGGGACATCCGATTTTGTATCGGTGCCTGCGCCGAGCGTACCGATCGGTAACGCACCCTACACCCTCGCCGCTTGGATCAAGCCTGATGTTATGGGAGGCGGTATCGTGGGCTGGGGCAACTTCGGCGCCACCAATCAAGTTACCTCGTTGCGATTGACCAGCACAGGCATCGTCAATGGTTGGGGTAACAACGACCTGGTTTCGGTTCGCAACCTGGTCGGCAGTTGGAATCATGTCGTAGCGACGTTTGATGGCACGACCCGAAGGCTGTTTGTCAACGGAGCGCAAGTCGCCAGCGATGTGCCCACCACCGGCGTGCACGCCGTCCCAAACAGTAACAACTTTGCGATCGGCCGCGCAGGCGCAGTCGACTTCTTCGATGGTTTGATTGATGATGTCCGCGTCTACGATGCCGCGCGGACTTCGGCTGAGATTGTGGCCATGTTCAATACGGGACGCATCGGTCTGACAGGCGCCAGTCAGTTTCCAGCCTATGGCTTTGAGTTAGGTGATTTCGAGCAACAGGCAACCATCGCTGCCATGCGCATCGATGGTGGCCCAGGCAATGATGCGATCTTTGGTGGACCACTGGCTGATCGCATCGATGGCAACGAGGGCAATGATTACCTGGTAGGTGGACTGGGTGACGATGAGTTGGATGGCGGTGGCGGCACAGACACGCTGTACGGCAATCAACCAGACGGCGGAACGACCAGTCTCTTCGCACCAGCTTTGTTCGCCAAGCCCGCTGGCTTTCCCGCCAGCGCACTACCCGAAGCGTTTTCGCCTGAGTTGGCTGCCCCGTTTACCGATGTGATCGCGGTGAATCGACCAGGGTTTGACGTCAGCTTGCCTACGCCGATCGTGCACTACACCTTTGATGATGGCACTAACCTAGGCAAAGATTCATCGGGCTACAACAATAATGCGACCGCAACCTCGGGGTTAACATTGGCCGCCGATGGGAAACGTGGTACCGCAGTTCAGTTTACTGGCATCAATGATGTATTGCAGATCGGTACACAAGGCATCAACTTGGGTTCTTCCTGGACCGCCAGCGCTTGGTTCAAAGGCGTGTTCAATACGGCCAGCGCCAATACGCTCTTCGAAACCTTGGCCGGCGAAGAGATCATTATGATCGCCCCAGGCACAAACGATGTCGGCATTTTGTATAAGGGCGTGACTTTTATCGATTCATCGCTCGACTTGAATCCGACCGTGCTGGGAAACACATGGAACCAAATCACCGTTGTTGGCTCGGGCATCGGTGTTACGGTCTATCTCAATGGAGTGCTGGTGGCTCGCAGTATTGCCGATGGTTCGCGTATTCAGTCCATCGGTAATGTCAGCACAGGTGGCAAACCGTTCGCTGGCTACCTGGATGACGTAGCTCTGTACAATCACTCGCTAACGCCAGATCAAGTCGAGTTGCTTTATCAGTTTGCACCAACTGACAAAGGAGATGTCAATTTAGATGCATTGACCATTAGCGGTTCCACGAAAGACGATCAGTTGAATAGCCTGATCTCGATCGGCGACTTCAACGGCGATGGTCGCGAAGACTATATGGCCAGCCAGGCAGCGCAAAGTTTCGTACTGTTTGGCCCCGTCGAGTTGACCAACGAACACAAGATCGACGACCTGGCCGACATCGTCATCGAGCATGCCAGCTTTGGTGTGCCTGCGTCGAGATTCGGCGATGTAAACAACGACGGTACGGCAGATATGGCATTTGTTCGCAATAGCGGCACCGACTATCTCATTACACTCGTATTCGGTGGCGAGACGAGCGGTTTTGCGGGGGGTAACCTCGCACCGTGGCCGCGCACTTGGGATGGCAACTATGCAAACTTGCTCGGGAACACCACCGGTTCATTCAGCAGTGCCCGCACCGTGCGCATTGCCAGGGACCTGTTAGGCGACCATGGCAATCTATCTCTGCAGTTAGGTGACCTGACCGGCGACAATCGAGCCGACCTTGTGTTCAGTTCGGATACAACCGCTGGTGCGGGAACAACCATCGCGGGACGATACCAACTGGGTTATGTCTTTTCAGGTGCCACGATCAGTGCGTTTGTTCCAAGTTCAGGCCAGCCCAACTTGTTGGCTAGTCAAGCCATGGCGTCGATTCAGTTGAGCGAACCAACGTTTATGTCGTTGAACGCCCAACCCATACAAATCGCCACCATTATCGCTGGAGATGTTAATGGTGATGGCATCGAAGACTTGCTGTTTGGCAACGAATCGGCCGGCGTCCAAGTCTTCACGGTGAACACGACGCTTAACACCGAAACGTTATCGCCAAGTCAATCAGGATTTTACCCAATAGTAAGTCGCCTGTTTGATAACCAAGTAGCTCGCATAAGTCTCTCGACGAGTGACTATCGCAGCTCGCAACCCGTTGCTCTAGGTGACCTGGATAACGATGGTCGCGATGAGTTTGCGTTCGTCTCAGACAACATTATTCAAGTGTTCAACGGTGGAATTGACATCAGCAGCATGTTTACCACCACTGACATGCGGATAGTTGCCAACGACGCCACCATTACGGCAGGCGATTTTGACCGCGATACCATTGGCGAAGTCGTGGTCACTGGCCGACCGTTTTACAAGATACCGCTGAGCAACCTGTTTGACGACTTCAATGGCGAACGATTGCTGGATGCGATCCTCAGCGATTCAAGTACCGACAGTGTATCTGAAAGCCGGTTAGGTGTTGATCGGGTTGTGCAGTCCTCGCCACCGACCTTCAGCATCAACGGCTCGGTCAATTTCAACTTTGCCAATCTGCAGTGGAATTCGGCCGCCAGTGGATTGCCTGCCAACGATCGTGTTTCACTGACGTCGAACGCAGGCATTCGCACCAGCGGCGTTCAGTTGGAGAACAGCGGATTCTTTACGTCGTTTGAAGATGGCATCGGGATGAGCCCCAACACGGCCATCACCTTTGACTTAGATGAAATCCGCGCTGCCGGTGACATTTCGGCGACGGAGACGCTGCGATTCGTGGCGGACCGGATGGGTTCCAATGATTCGGCTACTGTGGGGCAAGGGCATTTGATTGTCTTAGTCAGCAATAGCAGTGGCGTGTTGGCTGGGTACGTCAATGGTCAACCTGTTGCAGTTACCAACAACGCTGGGGTCTGGAGTTTTACCGCGCCATTTCCTATCGAACTGTTTCCACGCGGTCCATACGCATCACTCGATACCGTCCTGCCGGCGGGAGCAAAATTCTTGACATTGGCTGTGGCGGTGTTTGCGCCAACTTCGAATTTCCAAGCGGTCTTCTCAGGGGCTCGATTGGAAATAGGTGAGACGCCGAGCGCGAGCGCACGCGTGACGCACGTCTACCAGGCGGCCGGTAATTTTCCGGTTGAGCCACATCTCTTGCCCAGCAACGGCTCGACGATGACGATCGCCGGGCTAGACCGTTCGTTTACAGGTATCGAACTGGATGGCTTTGATGACTTCGCCACTCTACCCTCGTCGGTCTATAACAATATCCCCGAACACACCACGTCGTTGTGGTTTAGCACTACCCGCACGACAAGTCAGGGGCTTGTCCTCGGTTCCGACTCTAGTGAAGGGGTTTTGGACAATCAACGCATCTTTGTGCATCTGCAGGACGCGCGAACACTGGAAGTGCGCACCCAGACGAACTCAATCACGTTCGCGATACCATTTGTCGCCGATGGACAGATGCATCACCTGGCTGTCGCAACCAGTGATTCACAGAATCTAGTGACTGTTTATGTCGACGGGAAGCTGATCGGTAGCCAATCCGTACCTGTGTCAACCGTTCAACTCGGGCAGAATGAACTGACGATTGGCAGGGGATTGGGTCAATTCGATGGTCTGATCAGCGAGTTCAGCGTATTCAATCGCATTCTCTCGGAAGCAGATGTGCGCAACATCCGGAACAACGGACTAACTGGATCCGAAGCCGGACTGCATGCCTTGTATCCATTCAGCGAAACCAGTGGCTCCGCACTGGTCGATCGCACACGCAGGCACCTCAATGGTGACTATACGCCCGCAGGTTTGACAACCAACCCTTTGCGATCGCGCCGCTCGATAGACAATCCGATGGTCGCTTCACCGGCTGGCCTGGATCTGAATAGCGATGGCAGCGATGACCTGGTCATGTTCGCGCGATACGCCACTAGTCCCGATAACATTACCAGCGCCGGTTCCTTACTGGTTAGCTACGGTTCAGCCCTTCGCGTGGCCCTGCCCGAGTCGGTGGCCATTCTCGAGAACACGTCTGTCTCTGGCAGCGGATCGTACGTGGTTGATCGCGGTACTGGCCGGCCACTGACGTTTGACGCGGGCGGCGCAGCCTTTGAGTTTGCGAGTGCATCCGTCGGCAACCTGGTAGATCCTATTGATCTCGATAAAGATGCCTATCTCGACTTGACCAACCTATCGATCGATATCGTCGGCCAAGATCGTATGCGTTTCACCGTTACCACGCGCGGGCCAATTCCCGCCGTGGGTGATCCGCGTTGGATTGGTGTGGGCTATCGAATCTACGTCGATGCAGTCGCTCCATTTGATAACGCTGTATCGACTGCGCAGTGGGAATTGTATGCGGACAGTCAGTTTCGCCCAATTCTGAATGGGCAATTGATTGACCTGCAAGTCGAGGGCAATCAGTTCTCATTCACCACTTCACTTAGCGATGAAGGGCTATCAGGTAGCGACCGGTTGTCCCTCTTTATGGATAGCGTGAATTTCAATGAAGTCGAACCCAGTGGTCGTTGGTTCGATCAAATCCCCAATACGCTTCTCAATTTACCTACCAACAATGCCAGAGTTGGTTTAGGCGAGCGCTGGTACCAGTTCTCGACGCTCGGCGATGGCAAGGCGGGTAACTTCATCGCGCTAACCGGTGAAAACGATCGCGCCTTGGCAGGCGTGCGCATGGATCTATTCGACATACAGGGTCAGAGTGTACTGCGCAACGTGGGCGCAGTAGACCTACGCACGGTTGTCGCCGGTACCTATTACTTGCGAGTGACCAATACCGAAGGCCTGGCCGATCAATTTACCATCGCATTTAGTGCGCCTATCGGTGGTCAAACGCACAGTAGCCCGTCTGCTCCCGATAGCGACATTCTTCGCGCCGGTGATGGCAATGACTTCTTAGTCGGCAATTCTGGTATCGATACCTTGATCGGTGGTAGCGGCGCGGATCAATTCACCGGCGAGCCAGTCGAGATTCACGATCGCGACACAGCAGATCTGCTGGACTTGGTTGTTTCACCAGCGGAAACAAGTTATGGCAACGTGGTGCCAGTACTCGATCCAGTTGTGGGCTTCACTTCCTCGGTTGTGTTCACTGACAATTTCCAGAGCGGTAGCTTCAGCGGGGCACGGTGGCAATCCGTCAACAATGTGGTGATGGATAACACGTTGAACTTTCCAATCGGGAACTTCGCCGCGAGATTGAACGGTAATCCCGGTGGCAACGATTCACTGGTAACCCAACCAATCAATTTGCTGGGTAGTAGCCAGGTTCAATTGCGATACGCTTTCCAACGCAAAGGAGCCGGCGAAGCCCCTGACCCGGGCGATGATTTGATTGTCGAGTTTAGCACGAATGGGGGCGGTCTATGGACCGAGGTCGATCGTCAATCGGGTGCTGGACCCGATATGACCAGTTTCCTATCGCGCTCGATCAATCTGCCGGCCAGTGCCATCTCGGCCAATCTTCAAATTCGCTTTCGTAGCATCGGAACGCCTGATGTTGCCCTCTTCTTCGATGATTGGTTTGTAGATGATGTCTCGATAATCAAAACAGAAGGCTCAGCCCAGTTGTTGGCCGCCGTGGCTCGTGAACTGGGAATGCCGATCACGACCAGCGTTATCACCGGCGCACCACTGCTCCATCAACCACTCACGGCCAGTCAGTTTGGATCGATCGTTCACTTCCGCGCTAGCGATCTTGGCCTAAGCGATTTGCATGGCATTGAGCACCTCGTTAATGCCCGTTCGATCGATTTGACGGACAACAGTATCGATGACACGGATGTTAGTCGGCTGCTGCCTAAATCAACTTCGACCGGTGACCCAATCGGGACTGGATCGTTGCACCGTTTGAAACTCGCAGGTAACAGCGAAGTTCGCGATGTAACGCAATTGGTTGGGTTGACTCAATTGCACGAGTTGGACTTACAGCGCACTGGTATCGATCCCAATGCACCTGCCAGCATTGGTGCCTTGGCCTCGCTCAATCAACTGCACACATTGCATCTGAATTCAACGCTGCTGGTGCCAGGTACTAATGTGGTGCTCACGGAGAGCCAACCAACATCGATGCCGACTACCCTGCGCTCCGTCGAGTTCAATGGCGTCGATGCCAGCATGTTAGCTGGTACGGTGCTGAGTCTCGGACTGCAAGGCGACTTCACTGCTTCGGCCTGGCTGAAAGCCGACACTTACGGTGGTCCAACCGACGACAGCCCAATCATTAGTTCGGGCGGCCCGACGGCCAGCCAAGCTCTGCTGCTGACCATTCGCGGTGGTCGCGCCTTTGCGTCGATACTGGGCGTCGAACTAACGGGCACAACAGTTTTTGAACCCGGCCAATGGGTGCACATCACCTGGCGTCTTGCGGACGGCAACCTGAGCTTGTTTGTCAATGGAATCCTGGACGCCACGCGCACGGGCGCGGGGGCATTTAATGGTGCCGGGACGGTCCATCTGGCAGCATGGCTCGGGGGCAATCGATTCTTCGATGGCCAGTTGGACAATGTGCGCATCTGGCAAAGGGCACTTTCATCCAGCGATGTGATCGCCAACATGCATGGTACGCTCGCGCCAGACAGTACACTCAAAGCTGATTGGCGCTTCACCGAGGGCAGTGGTGTGACCGTGGCTAACTTCAGTGACGATACGTTCGCTGGTCAACTGTTCGGAACAACCGCTTGGGTCGATAGTCGCACTGAGATCCTCAATCAATTGAATTTCGATGGCATAGATGACTATGTCTCACTGGGCAACGCGAGCGCGATCACCGATCTCACCAGCAACTTTACGATTGCTGCCTGGATCAAAACCGATACGCTAACCAGTTTTCATTCGATCTTGAGTGGTCCCAACTGGGGATTCCGCCAGCTCAATGGAACGCTGATCTTCACGACTTTTGGTATCCATGATTACCAAACCAGCAACCCGGTGCTTCCGTTAGGCGTATGGGCGCACGTGGCTATGACCATGAAGCCCGACTTCTCAGTCAACTTCTTCGTCAATGGTCAGTTTGTCGAGAACCGTCCGTTCAACGCGCCCGCGGCCAATGCGAGCGGTGAAGTACGCATCGGCGCACGCATCGAAGGGGATGAAATCTGGAGCGGCAGGCTCAGTCAGGTAGGTATCTGGAACACGGCGTTGGATGTTAACCAAATCAATCAAATCCGAACTGGCTTTGTTGATGGCGTCATCAACAACCAAGTTGGTTTCTGGCCACTCGATGAAGGGACAGGCACGGTAGTATCCAGCACCCCACCATCCGCCATTTCCGGCACGCTGGTCAACGGTCCAGGCTGGTACATCGACTTGCCATCGCCATGGAGCGTAACGGGGGCGATTAATGCTAGTGGTCTCCAGTCACCGATTCGCTTTACACCGACCGATGACGGCCTGGCCACGGTGACGACACGCGGTGAAAGTTTTCCGATCTTCATTCGCAACGCAGCTCCCAATCTGATTCAAGTACCGGACCTAGGCACAAGTATCACTGAGGGACAATCGATACGACTGGGCAGTGCTCGGTTGATGAATGCCGGTCTGGATGAGTTTTGGTTCGATGGCAGCTTTGGCGACGCCGAGATCTTCCCGATCGATCCAGTCGTCAACTCAGCCAGCCTCGCAGCCAAGACGCCGATCCTGACTTCGACACTCAGCCAACCGCTCAGTTATGGCAGCAGTGAATTCAGTGCGCGCGTGGGTGGTCTGATGGACCTGGACGAATTCGCGACGCTGTGGACTGGCCGCGTCACTATCGGGGCGGCCGGCTCAGGCATGCCATTGGTGGCTGGTGACGTAACCTTTGGAACAGCCAGTGACGATGGCTCAGCGATCTATCTCGACGTGAATGGCGATGGCTTGTTCTCGACCAGCGAACTACTCGTCGACAATCGCGGTGTCCATGCCGTAGTCAATGCCGTTGGATCTATCAATCTGCCAGCCGGTAGTTACAACATTGCGATTGCCTTCTACGAGCAGTTCTTTGGCGAGTTTATGGAAGCTCGCTTTGCCCAAGGCAATGTGGCGGCAACTGGCTTCAACACGATGACGGTCATCAATCCTGCAATGCCCGCGCAAGCTGGCATGTGGACCAAGTCCGGTCCAGTGCGCATGGAGCTACCGGTACTTGTCGGTAATGGCTCTACGTTTACCCCTCGCGACCCCATCGTGGTCACCGAAGCTGGATTTGCCGATGCGCAATCGCTTGACTCGACCGTGTCGATCATTGCTGAGGACGGAACCGTCACCGATCTTTCTGGACGAGCTCGCCAGTTTGCCGATGACGCTCTGTTCCTGCCCGCCGATACGCTCGATGGTCTCTCGAATATGACGTTAGCGTTTTGGATGAAGACCACTAAGACGCCCGCCCAGACAGTCGTCAGTGCTCAAGCCGATCAAGCAGGCAATCGTTTCGAAGTACAAATCAGTGCAACGCAAGTCTTGATCACGGATCTAGTTTCATCCAGCGTGGTCACCTATAACGTCCCGGCTACAGTTGCGAACCTGGCCAACAATCAATATCACCACATCACGATTATTCGCAATCGCACCGCAGGGCAATACCGCGTGTTCATCGATGGCCTTGCAGCCACTGCCACAGGGTCGATTTCTATTCCTGTCACGCAAGGTCGCTTGAGCGTTACCGACGCGGGAGTGGTACTGGGCCAAAGATTCACCAGCAACGGTGGGTTCGAATCGGGGCAAGAGTTTGTGGGACTATTGGATGAGTTTGCAGTTTGGGATCGCGCGCTGACCTTTGCTGAGCTCACTGCCGTGTTCAACGGCCGGATATCAACAAGCGATGCTGGGCTGCGCGTGTGGTTGCCGCTGAACGAAGTAGCTGGCAGCCTGGCCCAGGATCGCAGCAGCGCGGCTCGCGATGGCAATTTTGTCAGCTCCTACGCAGCCACACTCTTGGCTGGTCGACCGGTGCTTTATTATCCAATGAATGATACGGGTACCTTCATCACCGATGCCTCTGGCAACGGACGGCACGGTACGCGCTCGGGCGATGCCAGTGGCGGCGCGACCAGTGTCAACAATAATCTGGGTACTGCACTGGGCATGATTAATGGCGCCGTGAACGTGCCCGCTGTGGGGCGTTTGCCGCAATTTACCTTGGAAACATGGATCCGTCCCGAGCAATTCGAATCCAATCCAATTCTGTATGCCACGCAAGCGACGGCCGCGGAATCCTTGCAGATTTCCTTTGCCTTGCCAGGCACTTTGCGCGTAGCGATTGGCGGCGCAGCCACTCGCGATTTCGGAACAACTTCCAACTTCCCACTCAACACTTATACGCACTTGGTTGTTACCTACAACTCAGTGAGCGGTACGGTAAGCGTCTTTACCAATGGTCAACTGCTGGATAGTCAAAGCGGTGCGCCGGTCGTGACCAACTTGACGGCTGCCAACATTGGGTCGCTGGGTGGAACCACGCGATTCTATCGCGGACGGATCGATGACCTGGCGATCTACGATCGGGCGTTGTCATCCCCTGAGATTGCCGATCGCTTTGCAGCTCGTCTGACCAACGCGCATGGTCCGCGCCCCTCGGCCGATATTCCTGCGGCGACGACCAGCGATTTCACCGCCTTGGACAACGGCAACTATACTCTGCGTGTGCAAGTGGCGGATAAAGACGGTGGCCTGTCGATCTCTGAAAAACCGTTCACGGTGCAGAACGCCGCTCCAGTGATCAACGATCTCAACACGCTGGGTCCGATCGGCGCCAGTTCGGTGGCCCCAGTTAGCTTTGGCAAGTACCAATTCGATGCGGGAGATGTCATCGACGCTGGCGTAAACGAGCAGCTCAGTTACTTGTGGGATGTAACCTCGAACAATGGTACCCGCATTCTCTCCTCGGAAGGCTTCAGGTTCGAGTTTGCGCCAGCTGCTTCAGGTCGTTACGTAGTGCGCTTGACTGTCACCGATAGCGATGGAGCCACGACCACATTCGCACAGACCATCACGGTTAGTCCTATCGCTTTCGTAGAAGTAAGCCCCGCTCCGACGGCTGGTTCTATCATTGAACTTACGAGCAGCCAGTCCAGTCCGCTGGCTCCAGCGGGCGATCTGCAAGGCTCGGGGCGTTCGGTGGTTCGCGTTTACGAATGGACAGTGCGCCGTGGTACAACGACAGTCACCACTAGTACTGCCGAGAGTCTTGAGTTTGTACCGCTAGTAGCGGGCGCCTATTCGGCTCAGTTGGTCATCCGCGACCGCTTCTTTAGTGGTACTACTCAATCGCTTGAACTGACCAGTACTGTAACGCGCAACTTTACCGTAACCGCAGCAGCCACTGTCACTATCAACTTGCCTACGACCCCGATTGCTGAAGGTAGCGAGTTTCTATTCACACTCGGTAATCTACCAGCCATCCATAGCTTGGGCGAACGCTCGGTCGCCTGGACCATCACCGGCGGCAACACCACCGTACTTCCATCCGCTGACAATCAAGAGTTTCGCGTCCTGTTTAACAACAATATTGCGGGAGGTGGAGCGTTTACGATCAACGCTACGGTCACCGATGTTATCCGCAGTCCCGATGGCTCCTTCGCCACGCGGAGCTTTGTGCGTACAGCGGCACCAGCGACGCTGACAATAAATAACTTGGCCCCAACCGTGTTTGTCGATGACCGGACCACGCGCGAGAACCAGGCGGTCACTTTGTCGGCCGTCGTCTCGGATGCCGGTATTGGTGATACACATGAATTCGTAATCAACTGGGGACATGGATCCAACTCAATTGGTCCAGTCGCTGGCGGCACCTTGCAAGCCACCCATGTTTATCCGCAGAATGGCCAATACTTCGGTACGCTAACTGTGAAGGACAACGAAGGCGCGGAGCGCAGCGTACCTTTTACGGTCAACGTGACCAACGTGGCTCCAGTAGCTGTGAACGACACGGGATTGATTGCCAACGAAGATGCCGTGTTGGAGATCAATAGCTCTGTATTGATGAGCAACGATAGTGACGTTGGTCCTCAAGATGTGCTCTCCGTCGTAGCGGTCAGTGGCCGTTCGAGCCAGGGTGCCAATGTAGTATTAACAGGTAACACGATCGCTTACGATCCCACGCAAGTCGCTGCCTTCAACGCTCTTAAAGCGGGTCAATCATCGACAGATACCTTCACTTATGTACTGTCGGATGACTCTGGTGCGCGCAGCACGGGTACGGTTACCATAACGGTACAAGGCCGTAATGATCGGCCGCAAGTGGTCGCTGCCATCAACGCGCTATTCGAAGACGCTCTGCCGGTGAGCGGCTCGCTGCTCAGCGGAGCGACGGATGCCGACAGCAATACAACCCTGTCGATCCTGAACGTCGCCGGTTCTGCCGCGACACTGACCACCGGACAGTTTGGAACGCTTAGTTGGTCCAGCAACGGCGCGTACACTTATTCGCTCAACAACACATTGCCAGTTGTCCAGCAATTGGCTGCTGGGCAAACTCTGACGGATACATTCGCTTTTAATGTGCGCGACGAGGTAGAGACTGCGCTCAACACATTGACCGTGACGATCCAGGGAACCAATGACGCGCCGCAGGTGTTTCCTCGGTCCTTTAGCGTGGCTGCCGGCGCCACAGCCAGTGCGCTGAGCGGTACGGCCGACGACGCGGTGTTGATTAATACGCCGGTGGCCTACTTCCGACTCGGAGAACGGGAAGGCACGGTCGCCGCCAATACGTTAGCCCCCGTATCGCGCGATGGAACAATCGTCGGCAACGTGCAGTTGGCTCAGCCCAGCTTGATACCCAACTCGCCGGACTACGCGATGAGCTTTGGGGGTACGGAGTATGTCAGCATCGCCAGCAACGCGCTGATCGACTCTTACAGTGGCGAAGCCGCGGCCAAGTCGATCGAATTGTGGTTCAGTACGGTCGACACATCAGCTCGCCAGATGATTTTCGAACAGGGCAGCTCGGTCGCCGGCTTGAATCTCTACATCGATGCCGGTCAGCTCTATTTCGGCACTTGGGATAACAGTACGTTCAGTCCCTTGGTGCGCACTCCTATCGTCAGCAACGTGGTCTATCACGTCGCGGGCGTATTCGCCACTGGTTCATCGCGACTGTACGTCAATGGCGTTCAAGTGGCTTCGGCGGTAACGGCGTTCGATGGGGCAGGGGGGATCAGCGCGGGGCCGAGCGAAAATGCGATTGGCTTCTCACGAAATAGTCGCTTTCATAACGGCGCAGCCGGCTTGGGCTTTGGCTTCCGTGGCACGATCGACGATGTGGCTCTATACAATTCCGCTTTAACGGGCAGCCAGGTCCTAGCCCACTATCGCGCCGCCGGCTTGTTGGCCGGCACGCGCGATGTTGACAACGCGGACACGCGATCCGTGATCGCTGTCAATGGCCAATCCGTTGTGGGCCAGCCGATCAGTTTGGATTCTGGTGCACGTTTAACTGTCCAGGCCGATGGCTCATACGTTTACAATACGTTGCGAGCATTCGACTATCTGCCGCTCGGTGTCAATGCCACGGAAACGTTTGCCTACACAGTTGCCGATGCGTTGGGTACTACTCAAACTGCCACAGTAACGGTCACGATCGCTGGACGCAACGATGCGCCGACGAACATTGCCCTAAGTTCCAGCGCGGTCACCAACTCCAATACGATTGGAGTGCTGACGGTAACTGATGCAGACACTACGGACAGCCATACCTTCACGATGGTCAATGCTGGTCCTGCGGGACAATTTGGAGTGAGCGGCAATCAGTTGGTGGTGCTCAGTCGGACCGGCCTGGTCCCTGGCCAGTCTTACCTGGTTACCGTGCGCGCGACGGATGCCGCTGGTGCGACAATCGATCAAGTATTTTCACTAACGGTGACAGAAGCCCCCGCCGCTCGCCTGGCTTTCGCAAGTCAACCGATGGATGTCAATGGCGACGGAGTGGTCACACCCATGGATGCCCTGCTGATCATCAATCAGCTGAACATGGCCGCAGGATCTGCACCGAGCCAGGCAGAGAACGATACGCTGTTCGACTTTGACACCAACGACGATGGTCACGTGAGTGCCATCGATGCCCTGTTGGTTATCAACCATCTAAACCAGCAGTTCCCCAGTACAGCCGAAGGCGAACCCTCAAGTGAGACCACAGTGGACATGGCGATTTGGGAACTAACTGAAGGCATGAAACGGAAGGGCCATACTTTACATATAAAGTAATTGTCAAACAGAGGGTTTTATCGTACTTCTACTCCTACTCCTACTCGAAAATTCTGCGAGTAGGAGTAGGAGTAGGAGTACGAGTACGAGTAGGAGTACGAGTACGAGGGCGTCGCCAGACGAACCCGTCCAGTACGTAGTGCGTAATTTGAGGCACTGCCAACAGCGGTAGCAGCACTGCATGGTAAGCGCTCCAATCTTGAGGCGAACCAAACAGCCAACTACGCTCGTGCCAAACGCCCACGTCCCACAGAAATTCCTCGGCGTATGCCAACAACCACAATAGCGCCAAATACTTGAGCCAACGGGCCTGGCCGCTGGCCTGCTCCTTCACATGCTCCTCCTTCACTGGGTTCGCTGGCATGTGAGGCTCTCGCACATGGTTCTCACTATGCGACTGATGGCCATACCAATAGACCAGCACCAGGTACGGGATACCATGCGCAACGACGTTGGTTACCGTAAATGCATAGTCAGAATTGAATACGACAATACCTACGAACCATAAGACGGCCGTGGTCGCTACAACCAGGTCCTTGCCTGGATTCCAGCGACCCGAACGGGCAGAGGTGATCGAACGCACAGCGTAAGTGCTGAGTGCCAGTACGTAGACGGTTGCAGCCAGGGGCGAAATCCAGGTTGGCAACGTGACGAAATCTTCCGGCGTAAACCAGGCGAAGTTACGAGGGTGCGTATGCCAATAGACTAGTGGAAAGATTGTAGCCGCGTATATTGCCGTGGCGTCGATCCACCAACCTGCACGCGACTGGTCCGATTCACGCCGACGATACAGAGCGACCCAGCCATACTGCTGTCTGACGAAGTGGAATACGGCCAGGTAAGCCAGGACTCGCCAGAAGAATTGCGTACCTTGTTGCAGCAAGAGCCACGAACCGATGAAGGCCAACACCGGTGTTGCACCATACAGCCAAGGACGGCGTTTTAATTCGCTCGGCACAAAGTAAACTCGAAAACCGGTGGCGTATACATGCGCGACATCAATCAGCAGGATCGCCCCGATCCAAACCAAGTCTGGCGTTTCGCCTTGAGTCAAACCCAGCGGCCACCCCACCGCCAGTAGGAGCATCGAAACCGCGAAGCTGCCACCAAATGCCAACAGGTCGACTTGGGGCGAAAACAGCCAAAGATCTCGCGCGGCTTTTGCCCTTGGTTTCAGGTGCTGTTCTGCACTTGAATCAACTGTGATGTCCATGGCGCGATTAGCCTGATGAGCTTACCTAAAGATGCGTTTGAAAAGCTAATACTTCATCGGCCGCGCGGACACCGTGATAAAACGCTTCTTCCATCAGCGCGATACCGCTCAAGTCGGTGTTGGCAAAGTGAACGGCACCCAGCGGCTGGGCGGCTGATCGACGCGCGTCGCTCCAGACAAAGTTGGGACGAGGTTCGATCATAGCATGACCCCAGCGCATGATGTCGATGCGCATGACTAACTGACGGATGTCAGGATGCGCCTGCTCGATATCGGTCAGAGCCAAGTCGGCCCACTCTTTCCATTCCAAACGCAAGAGTTGATCGCGCGACAGCTTGCCTTCGATTTCGGCAAACGGGTAATACCAGGTGATCACGGTCGGTCCATGATCAAGGCCACTTTGATGCGTTGAGACGACATAGCCCAAAGACCTGCTGTCGTAAAACACGTTGTCCCAACAGATGGGAAAGCCAGTTGCTTGCGGCCGTCCACTCAAGTGCAAGTTCGCCACCAGCCATGAACTGTACTGAAATTTATCGTGGTTGGTCGCGTGGCGCGCAGCCAGGCCGTCGATAACACGCTGGGCGACAAACTGTGGCCCAGCGAAGATGACGCGTGAGGCAGCGATGCCGCGCACGACACCGGTCTGGCCATCAATCGTGGTCAGGTAAACACGGCTATCAGCCTGGTGGTCAACGGGCGGTTTGGTTGGCGTTTCCTGGGCTTGAGGCGGAGAGGGTTCCGCTTGACTGATGCGTACCACCAGTTGACCCGTTCGCAAGTGTGTCGCCAGTTGCTGCGACAGGTATTGCACGATGCGACCATTACCGGCCGGCCAGGTGATCACGTTTTGTGATTCGGCTTGATCGCTCCGCAGCCGGGCCGCAAAGTAAAAGATGCCAGCCCAGGCGCTGGTGCGATCGATGGTCAATCCATAATCGTCGCGACAGGCATAATCGATGTACCAACGCAAACGTATGGATGTCCATCCCTGCTGCTGGACCCACTGGGCCATCGAGATTTGATCTAGTTTCAAGAACTCTGCAGCAGTGGAACAACGGGCGATGGGAATAGTAAAGGCGCGCCGGCCATCCGCATCGCGGCTCTGCGACCACTGACGCATCGATTGCTGGAATTCGTTCATCTGGCGATGGTCTTCTTCCGTGGCTTCCAAGGCTGGATACAGACCTTCGATCCAGGTGCCATTTTGAAAGAGACGCTCTTCCGGTTCGCGGCACAGGTACTGCTCGGCGATGATCGGCGATCCATCCCCGTCCAGGCGTTCGACAATCTGCATCTCTTGCAGCAGCTCAATCAACTCGCCATTGTCGGCCATGGGTGTGGTGATATAGTGCGCCGCCCAAGGAAACTGGAATCGGCCGGCGCTACCACTGCGCGAAGTACCGCCAACTTCGCGCTCCAGGTCCAACACCAGGAAATCATGGAAGCCCTGCTTGAGCAGTCGCCAACCGGCAGCCAGCCCGGCAAGGCCGCCGCCGACGATGACCACGGGCACCGATTGCCAATCGGTAGGCTGAGTAAGCGCAGCGGCCGGGTCGCGCAGGCGGTGGCCAAGCGCGAAGTCTGGCGCCAGGTAATCGCCTTCTGGCGGTAAGTTGACGCGGTTACAACCAGCCAGGGCCAGACTGGATGAACCCAAGACGGCTTGCAGCAGTTCACGACGACTAAGCACGTGGACACTTCCATTTCGGGATGAGGGCACACCCAGAATCGAAGATAAATCCCGAATTGGAGGTCTCCACGTGCTTAATCAAATTCATGCCATTCCTCGTCGTAGTAGCGAACGAGTATCTGGTTGTCCAAGCGATTGACTTCCGTATCGACCGCCCGAATATCGCCAGGCAATTCGAACATAGCTCGCAGAGCCTCGTTGGTCAGGAACCTCAATCCGCCAATGTTGGGATCCAGCGGTGGCGTATCGTCGAGTGGCTGGGGGCTGGCAAGCGCGAATCCCCAAATGCCGAATGAGGGAACGGTGGCTTGAAAAGGACGCACATGAAATCCAGCGAACTGCATGCTCGCCAGGATGCACCAGTAAGACTTGGGGGCCACCACTGGTGAGGTGCATTGAATCGAAACCACAGCATCAGGCTTTAGTCGCTCCAGGAGCATGCGATAGAACCGCGTGGTGTACAACTTGCCAATCGAATAATTGCTCGGGTCTGGAAAGTCGATGATGACCACGTCGTAGGTAGCATCATTGGTGCCGATCCAGACAAACGCATCATCGTTAACCACATGGACGCGTGGGTCCGAGAAGGCGGCGCCGTTGAGTTCCTTTAATGGTTGAAACCGTTCGGACAGCCCAGTCATGGCGGGATCCAGATCGACCAACGTAACCGACTGGACACTCGGATAGCGCAGGCATTCGCGGGCGGCCAGTCCGTCACCGCCGCCGAGTATCAAGACGTTTTCCGGATGCTTGGATCCCAGCATGGCTGGATGTACCAGCGCCTCGTGATAGCGATACTCATCGGTCGAATTGAATTGCAAATGGCCGTTGAGAAACAGCTGGAAACCTTTGCCTTTACGAGTGATCGCGATGCGTTGGTAGGGCGACTGTGTACTGTGAATGATCGCGCCGCCCAAAACACTCTCTTCGGCCAGCCAGGTCAGCTGATCGGCCTTGAGCAGCCCGACGCTTAGCAGCACAATCACGATACCCGCCCGCAGACGCAGTCGCTCTAAGCCGCGGGCACTCAGCAGCGGCCTGAGTAAGTAAGTGCTCCACAGTCCCACAACACCATTGAGGATGCCAAAGGCCAGCGAAGTTCGCACCAGGCCCAAGTAGGGCACAAATAGGATTGGGAACAGCAGACTCGCCAGCAGCGCTCCGATGTAATCAAACGTCAAGACGCGCGACACCAGGTCGCTGAACTCCAGATGCTCCTTCAGAATGCGCATGAGCAGCGGCAGTTCCAGTCCGACTAATACACCGATGACAAACACCATTCCCAGCAGCAGTGGGGCAAACCAATCGACGAAGGGGAATGCCAGGAACAGGGCTGGTGCAGAGATGCCGCCCAGCAACGCAAGCGCTAGTTCGATCTCGATAAAGAACCGCGCCAAATGGTCATGGATATAACGGCTCAGCCATGCGCCTACCCCCATCGCTGAAAGATAAACGCCAATAACAAATGAAAACTGCGTTACCGAATCGCCGAGGACGTAACTGGCCAAGGTGCCGGCCAGTAGTTCATAAACCAAGCCACAAGTCGCTATTACTAATACGTTCAAGTACAGCAGCGAGAGTGGCGCGCGAGTTAGCATGGCACTTAGCCTATGATCGAAGCAGCGATAATCATGGAGACGCCCAGCACAATCGCTGATACCACAATAGCCAAAGCGGTGTTGTGTTCTTCGACGATTTCATTGGTGATCGAGTAGGGCGTTAACTTCTCCATCAACAACAGGCAGACCAGCAGCACCAGAATGCCCACACAAGAAAAGATCCCCACGGCCATCAAATGATACCCGAGCAGACCAGACTTGCTCTCTTCGATTGACACTTGTGCGAGCGGCAGAAGAATGTGCCAGGTTTGATCCAAAAGATGCATTACTTTCCACCTCCCCAAAATCCACCGTATGATCGACCCATGTACGAATTGCTACTGCTACTGGTACCGCTGCCCATTGCCGGCCGTGGAATCTTCCAACCATTGAAGGCAGCCACGCCGAACCACAAGCAGACGAAGCAGCCCATGATTAGGTAACTTTGGAATAACAGTCTCACTATCCGACTCCGATTCTTCTTGGATTATTCGCGCGCGTAGGGGCTATAGTCGCTGTTTTCCCAGCGTTTGACTTCGAAGGAATATCTGTACAAGTAGGCCAAAACAGGAATGATCGAGACCAAACCAGCCGCCAAGAAGGTGACCAAAAAATCAGGTGCCTTGTTGGGATGCAGCGCGGTAAAGCCCACATGTAGCAGCCCAATCAGCATGATGAAACCGAGGTGCGATCCGATGAAACCAGCCCCTACTTCGGGAGCAGGCTGGATCGGGCCAACGCTGAACGGACGCGGCAATGCCTTGAGTCCAAATGCCTTTTCGACCTCTGCGATTGGCAGGTAGGTACCCAACGATACATTGACCTCTTCGGCGGCCACCGAGGAGAGCACTCGTCGATCGTTTTGGTCACGCTCCGTGCCGGCTTGAATCTGGATCGTGCTTTCGAAGGATAGCATGTAGGGCGGCGCGATGTAGTCGATCGTTTCTGCCTGTTCGCCTAGGTGGACTCGCCAAGGAAACTCACCCACGACTCCGCGCACAAACGCGGTGCCCTGGTCGTATTTGCGGTACGTCCGACCTTTATAGCTGACGGTGCTGCTTGCGCCCTTGGTCGCCGGGTAATCGATCGTTTCAACGAACGACCAATGTCCCTGATTGTTGACTAACCAACGAAAGCCTTTCGGATTGTTGTACAGCAGGTACTCCGTCCAAGAGAAGGCAGTGCCCTCGTACAGCACATAACGCTCCATGAAACCCACAACCGTGAACTCAATACCATTGATGACGCCCTTGCTCGAGAGCATGATCAACGGTTGAATTTGCTTTTTTGAAAGAGTGAGCAGGTAACTTAGTTTGCCATGATCGCACTCCAGCATCGCATGACAATTGGGGCAGGTGACGCGCAGCGAATCGTCGGGTGCGTGAAGTGTTAGCGAGCCAGCGCACTTGGGGCAGTTCAAATGGACAGCCGTCGTAGCGATCGTGTCGCTACCATAAGCATCCAAATACCCCGACAGTTGCAAGGTAGCGGGATCAACAGCGTAGCCGACGTAAATGATTGGCGGATTGGAGGCGTAATCTATTGTTGCGAACAGTCCATTATCTCCGCGCAGGTCTGCATACAAATGCTCGGCATCAGGACGCACTTCCCAAGGTATCTCACCCTCAGCAGAATGAACACGCGCCGCAGCCTTCTCTGTCACCGTCAGCTGGCTCTTCATCATTTCGAATGATTCGCCCAGCTGCACGGAATCAAAAGGGGTAATAGATGTGCTCGATTTAAGTCGCTTTTCGAAGGTCATATAAAAACGACCTTGGGCTTCCGCTAACCATCCCCAAACGTCACCAGCGAACAAGAGATACCATTCGTTCCACACGGCACCTGACGGATGGCGATACTGTACTCTGCCTACCACGTCGAATTTCTTGTCACGATACTTGCCGGTCATGCCCAGCATCAGCGGTGACTTGAGCTCCGCCAGGTCGGAGACTTTGCCATGATCTTCCGGATGTTTGTCACCGCGGCCGACGGCCGAGTGGCAGAACTCACAGATGGTTACCAGCGAGGAACTGGCGCGAAACTCGACGGGTGCTCCGCAGGCTGGACAGTTTGCAACCCGTGTCTTCATACGGGCTCCTTGGCGTGCGGTGCCTGGTGTCCACCGCGTATGACTTCGGCGACTTGCACATCTTCTGCAGCCAAATCCATCGTCAGATGATTCTGCCACGGCCAGGCCGGCCGACTGCGACAGCAATAGAGATTAAACGTAACCAGTCGATGCTCAGGATAAGTATGACAAGCCAAGTGTGACTCGCTGAGCAGATACAATCCGGTGACACCGGCATGTCCAGGAAACTGATGCCACTGTGGCTGGCCTACAACCTTCAGCTCCAGATCGTCGATGACGCGCTGACACAAACCTTGCATCAGCGCCAGATCTTGCAGGCGCAAGGTATCACAGCCGTGTGCATCGACGATCCACTCGCATCCCACAACTGCTTGAGAAGCGGGACCACGATCAATCGTGGGGGAGGTCAGTCCAATTGGCTGTCGCGACATAGGGTTCAAACCGCTGGAGGTGGCGGTGGTGGAGGCGTCTGTGTGAACGACGCCAATTGGGGAACTTGAGAGATACTAGTCCACTGAGCCATACCGGCCGACCAGACCAGCGAAGTAGGCTGCAGCTGGCCACTTCCCAAGGCAGTGGCAATCTGTTCTTGTGAAAACGGCCCGTGTGTTTGTCCGTTGGTAGCCACGTACCAACTCGGCACCGACGGTGCAGGTGGTGGCCCGCTGCCGATGGCACCGGGCATCGCCCCCGACATCGCACCTGGCATGCCTACAAGCGCTCCGCCCATGCGATTGGCCATCGCCAATCCTAAACCGAGCCCCAGACCATCCGCGGCACCGCCACTGGCTGGATTGGAAGCAGCCATAGTCACCGCCGTGCCCATCTGATATTGCTGGTACCGATCCAGATCACCCAGCACACTCATCTTGGTACGCGTATCCAGCGCCTTTTCGACTTCCTCGGGCAACGAGATATTCACGATCAAGAGCTGTGGAATGTCCAAGCCGTATTCGTCATCGATACGCTCGATGACCATCTTTTGCAGGTCGCTAGCCAGCGAGCGATACTTGCTGGCCAGGTCCAGAGCTGCGATCTGCGATGATCCCAGCATGTCGGTGAACGCTTCTACGATGATCGAACGCACCAACTCTGTAACTTCGTCGGTCGATACTGTTGCATTGGTACCGACGATCTCTTTCAACAGTGCATTGGGTTCGGTCGCTCTGAGCACGTAAGTTCCGAAGGCCCGAATCCGAATCGGTCCGAATTCGGGATCGCGAAGCATAATTGGATTGGGCGTGCCCCACTTCAAATCGGTGACAGGCCGGGTGCTGACGAAGTAGACCTCGGATTTGAAGGGACTGTTGAATCCGTACTTCCAGCCCTTCAACGTGGCGAGGATTGGCAAGTTGGCCGTTGTCAGATCATGGGTGCCAGGCCCGAAGATATCGGCCAATTGTCCTTCCGAAACAAAGATGGCCATCTGGCCAGGGCGCACGATAAGCTTGGCCCCATTCTTGATCTCGTTTTGGTAACGCGGGAATCTCCATACCAGCGTGTGCCGCGTATCATCGAGCCACTCGATGATGTCTACAAACTCTGCCCGAATTTTGTCAAACAATCCCATAGCGGCTGTACGACCCCCTGCGCAACTTAAATTGGTGAGCCTGAAACCTGTCGCAAAACATAACGGCAATGACAAGCCCGCGTCAAGCTTCCATGCGGCTAGACAACTGAAACTTCCATGCATCAGCAACTGGCTCGGTTCCAATTCAAACCAGGCGCGCCACTGCGGGAAAAGCCGATATTCGCTGTAGGTAGCCGAAGTCGCCAGACTTTGGATGCGTCACCAATCGATTTCCAATCTCTGGCGAGATCGGCTACATGCAGTGCCCTGGGGTGACCTGTAGCCGAAGTCGCCAGACTTTGGATGCGTCACCAATCGATTTCCAATCTCTGGCGAGATCGGCTACATGCAGTGCCCTGGGGTGACCTGTAGCCGAAGTCGCCAGACTTTGGATGCGTCACCGATCGATTTCCAATCTCTGGCGAGATCGGCTACATGCAGTGCCCTGGGGTGACCTGTAGCCGAAGTCGCCAGACTTTGGATGCGTCACCTATCGATTTCCAATCTCTGGCGAGATCGGCTACATGCCGTGCCACCCTAAGACTCGCCCCACCCGGGGCCTCACCCAGGCTTTGGAGATCGTCCAGCTTTTAAGTTGTGCATTTGTATGCAGGCGGAGCCTGCGGGGCAGCGGGTTCCCAGGCAGAGGCTGGGAGCCAGGTTACGGATCGATGAGTGGTTGGCGCGCGTCCAGGTATGCCCGAGCGCGTTCCACACATTCAGGCGCCAGCTTTGCCATAGGAACGGTGATGCGCGTGTCGTCCTCTTTTTGCAAGATAATCGCATCGGCTTGAACATCAGCCACGCTCGCGTTGACCGAAAAGAGACGATCGGCACTGGTCCACTTTTCTACAGTTGTGGGCCGCTCGTGTTCTGCGAAATCTTGTACACGCTGCACAGCATTTGCATTTACATATCGACCGCGATAGATGCTCTCGATGCCGGCTTCTGTCTGTAGATCAACTTCGGTCAGGATGACCACATAAAAGCCAGACAATCTGGTCAGCTCGAACTCAGACTCGGTCTCTTCAGAAACGTTGTCAACCATTAGCAACTGAGAAACCATCTCGCCTTCAGCGTTGACAGGGAAGACCTGTACGATCACAGACTGAGGCGAAACTCGTTGGACCAAGCGCGGAAAGAATTTGGCTGCGGATGTGTTTAGCAGCTGGCCGCAGCCCATGTCGGCAACCGTTTGAAGCGGCTGGACCTCGACCTGCTTCCACACGCGCCGGTTCTTCGTTAGCTGGGCCAGCCGAATTCGTAGCTCCAAGATCTTGCGCGAACGCTCGGTCACGCTCTGAAAGCTCCACGTCGACGTGTGAGTGGTCAGCTGAGCATTCGACCTTGAGCCATCCGCTACAGGCATGGCACTAAGCGCCGAAGCGAGTAGTCGCTGACGTCGCAAAATCTCTTCTGCCAACGCGCCGCCATATCCAGAGCTGATCAATACTTCGGTGATGTACTGGTCAATGTTGTTAGCGGGCTGAGTTTGCGCAGGGGCCCACGTTGGCATTAGCCATACAATGACCGCCATACTCCAACCTATACGACTCATCCGCACGCCTCGCATTATCCACCACAGGAATATGCTATCAGATAAGCGCTTCGAACGGGAGCGTTGGACGTCACAAAGTCAAATTGAAGCAGGTTGACGGATAGCCTCCCGATGGCGTGGGCAATTTCCGTGCGGGTTCTAATGAAGCTTGAAACGCAGAGACCGCAGAGCAGACCTACGGCATGGGGTCGCCGGAAAACGATGTACGCCCTTTGGGGTCGTCGCGACGCGACAAAAAGCGATCGAGCACGCTGACAAGTTTATCGGTCGCGCCGCTCAACGCCTGCTCACGTGTTGATCCTTCAGCGCTGGCTGTTATGGGTTTGAGCCCTGTCAGGCGCGCTTCCAGCAAACATCGCTGATCGTTGCCACCAGACTTCTGCCGGCTGTTCTCGTCAGTGAAATGGGCTTCCACTCGCGTGATTCGTTCGCTGAATCGCGACAGGGCGTTTTCCAATTCGCCTTCGACGTAACCGGCAAAGTCTGCGGTGCCAGCGATATGGTTGTCGGTATTCACTTGGACTTGCATGGCCTGAATCTCCAGTGGTTTAACAGCCGAGTCGATAATGGTCGACCATCTGTGCGCAGGGCGCACAACACGCCCCATCCGTATTTCGTTAATCAATCGCTTGACCCAATCGCTGCCAAAACGAGGTGGCAGCCACCGGATATCTCAAAGCAACTAGAGTGCCAGCATGCACCGAAAGTGGACGGTCCTTCGTTTTTTCGAAAACGCTTGACATTTACGACGCAGGTCGTAAAACTGTACGACACAGGTAGTAAACAGTGGTAGCTTGAGGGCCGTGCCAGAACGACGGGGGGGGCGCAAGAGTGAAGAAACGCAACGTCAAGCTCTCACCGGGCGAGATGGAAATGCTCAGTATGCTCTGGCAGCAGGGCGAGCTCTCGCTGGCTGAAGCGCATGAGGCCATCGGCCGTCCGCTAGGCTACACGACGATTCAAACTCGACTGAATCGACTGGTCGACAAGGGTTTTGTGCAACGCTCGGAGACCAGGCCCAGTAAATATTCAGCGGTCGTGACTGCCGAAGCGGTCAGTGCCAATCATTTGGATGTCTTGGTTCAAAAGGTCTCCGGAGGCCATGTGGTGCCTTTGGTTGCCCAACTTCTTCATAATCGTGAACTCAGCCAGGCAGAGATCACCGATCTCAAACGACTTATCAAAGACGCGGAAGAACGTAACGCGAGGTAAATCATGTCGCTCGATCACAACAATTTGGCTCTGCTGCTGATCTATAACTTTTGCTGGATAGCGATGGCCGCCGTCGCGGTAAAAACGTTGACAAGCTGCTGGCGACTTAACTCAGCCGCTTGGCAACAAGTCGCGTGGTTCCTGGTGCTTCTACCCGCCTGCTGCTTGCTGGATGTTCGTTACCCGGTGGCCATTGCATCACGATGGATCGACGCAGGCACGGGGGCTGCCCAGCTCGAATCTCGCTTGACCCGTCAGCCCGCGCAGCCCGGTGGCGATCACGTGATTGCCATGCCAACACACCAGTCGTTCGAGAGCTCACGCGTTGACAGCCGTGAACAACATCGCCATCTCAGTGATCACAGCGTTGCAACTGCACAATCGCGATTCGCGAGCAACATAGATGAGACTCTACCGGGCACTTCCAAGACAGTTCTGCAGCCATCCACGTCGGAACCACTCGATAGTCTGTTCTCTCGTGCTCCAGTTTCAGCCGCTCCGATCGAGGCCGGGTCAAGCGTCCCAGAGCAGCTCCTCGAATCTTCGGGCAATTGGTTCGATCTTGCGGCACAGTTGATCGTGGTTGTGTGGTTAGCTGGACTGGTTGTCATCTTAGTTAAGACTCTGATTCACTTGGCCACGTTTCAAATCGCCATTAGTGATGCTGTGCCTGCCCGGCAAGAGTTTCAGAAACAATGGTTGTCCTTGATGGTTTCTTGCAAGATCCGGACACCGATTCACTTGTATGAACATGCCTGCTTAGGTCCTTTGTTGACGATGACCCCTCGGGGCATGACCGTCATTGTACCCAGTGACTTCTGGGAGGAACTCAATCGTGCTCAACGTTTGGGGATTTTGCGTCACGAACTGGCGCATTATCAGCGCCATGATATCGCCTGGTCTTTTGCAGCTCGAATTCTGGCGACCGTGCAATGGTTCAATCCATTCGCGTGGTATGCCCTGAAGCATTTCGAAGAATGCGCCGAGCTGAGTTGCGACGAAAGTTTATTACGCGATGCATCGATAAAGCCGACCGATTACGCACGAGCTTTGGTTCAACTGATCGAGTATCCGCGCTCCAATCCGCTGGCGGCTCGCTCGGCCAGTGGAGCATCCGTCTCGCGTCGCATCCGCCGTTTGCTGGCGTTTGACACCAGGCGCGACACACGCCTCAAGCAGGCACTCTGGGCAAGCATGCTCACGCTACTG
Organism: Rania fehmarnensis; assembly: GCF_056494185.1. Classification (NCBI taxonomy): domain Bacteria; kingdom Pseudomonadati; phylum Planctomycetota; class Planctomycetia; order Pirellulales; family Pirellulaceae; genus Rania; species Rania fehmarnensis. The sequence goes on along the minus strand of NZ_CM151398.1, from coordinate 3,608,549 downwards.
ATCGCGTCGACATTCTTTCGAATTGAACTAGTCTCCAGCGCGGTGGCTGGACAACTCGATGAAGCTGACAATGTAGCTACCAGCGCTGACACTGCGCAGGAGCAGTCTGCGCCGAATCAAGATTCCGATAAGCCTCCAGTCGTGGGACCATCCGAACGCGAAGCCGCCATAGCTGCTTTTGTAGCCAAGCTCACCGCCCGGAGCGATAACGATCGCGAGTTGGTTCAGCGGTTTATCGAAGCTGTGCGAACTCCAGCCGGGTTGGTCGTCCTGTCTGGCAGTGCCTCAGAGTACGAAAATCAATTGCGGCAGCAAGCTGAAGCTGAATCGACGTTAGCTTTTGCTGGCGAGATGTTCGAAAAAGTAGGTGAGAAGTATGCGCTGAAAAAAGAGCACCTCGAATTCGCGACTCGCTTTGAAAACGCCTGCCGACAATTTGATAACGATACACAAATCGTCGCCAAAATCTTGCAAGACTATGCCAACCGTTTAGATGGTGAAGGTGAAGCCAATCAGCTTGTAAAACGCTTCTTCATGGACAAAGATTCGGCAGCCCAAATCTACATGGAGCAAGTGCAGAACAAAATCCGCCCCGACTATCGAATCGTCCGGGAGCAATGGAGCGAAATTTTCGTCTTGGATCGCAACAACCGCTTGGTCTATCGATCGGGAGCCAAGCGACTGGCTGATCAACGATTAAAAAAGCTGATCAAGGCTCAACAACTGGCTGATCGTTTGCATCGCGCTTTGGGCCAGTGGCGACAAGATCTATCGGAAGCCAATGAAGTTGCAATCACCATTCGCAGCGCTATGGGCGAGAAGGCTCATGCTGCACTCTTCGCCATTGAGAGCTTTAACGAAGACTACTCGGGCGAGCAGCAGATCGATAACTATTTCGACTATTTGGAAAATGCCTTCATCGACAAGCCAGAAGGTTTGATTCCCAACGACGAATCGCTGGTAGAGATTCAAGAGAAGTTAAAGATATACGCCGCTACCAAGTCCCTCAGTGCCAAAATTCAACCGCACCTGGTAACCATGGCGCAGCAGTTGGCAGACGCGCTGCCCGAAGCGCAGCAGTGGCGATCGGTGTTAGCTTCAGAAGTTGCCAATTTATGGACCGTAGGCAACATCGGAACTCCAGCTGCCGATGTGGAGTCGGCGTTAAAGAGCTGGCTGAATGAGTGGCTGATCGACGCTGACAATGGCAAGTTGACGGTTCGACCCGAGCAACAGGAAGACGTACTGTATCAAACTCGCGAACGCTTGCGCAGCGCCCGAGCGCTGCGGCGTAAGGGGTTAGATATCGTCGAATTCGCGAAGCAGATCGACCATCCCGGACTCTCCGCCGCTTACCAAACGACCGCCGGTCGAGCGTTGGTTTTGCGCTCGCTGCAAGATCGACTCAGTCGACAATACTTTGACGGCTTCGCAGCTTGGGTCAGCGAGAACTTCGATGCCAGCGATGATGGATACATGCTCAAGGAAGGTCACGAGTATGTCCTGACTGGCATCTTGGAGAACGTCGATCAAGTCAAGCAGGAGCTGGTCAATGACGACTTCTAAAGTCTTGTTTCTGGTGCTGGCTTGTGTGGCGATGATGTCGATCCCCGTTTCGGCTCAGACGTCAATCGATGCCATACTGGCCAGCGAACATGCCAGCCGCAGCCTGCAACCCGCCGCCCTCTGTTCGGACGAAGTCTTTCTGCGGCGAGTAACGTTGGACCTGACTGGACGCATTCCCACCCTGGAAGAAATTCGCCAGTTCCAAGCCGAACCCGATCGCAGCTCCACCATTGATCGCCTATTAGATGCTGACGAGTTTTCTACTAGCTGGGCAGAGACCTGGACCAGCATGCTGGTCGGATACGATCTTGATTTTCAACTCGGACGAGAAGCGCTGCGAGGTTGGCTGGAGCGGGCCTTGAATGAGCGCATGGGCTACGACAAACTTGCGCAACAACTGATTACGGCCAAGGGGCAACTAGCCCTGGATGGCCAGGTAGCGTTCCTGATGCGTCATCGCGAAGAACCAGCGGTGCGTGTTTCACGTGTCTTCTTAGGTGTACGACTTGACTGTGCTCGCTGTCATGACCATCCATTTGATCGTTGGACGCAAGCCGATTTTGAACATGTGTCTCGGTTCTTCCAAGGCATGGACGTGCGACAGGTATCGGATCAGAACTTTGAGTTGTTGGACCGGATTGAAGCCACCAGCCGCATGGCTAAAGAGGAGCGACCAAAGTTCTTCACTTCGGCAGTGCCCAGCACGCCGATGTGGCGTGACGAATTTGCTTTGTTTGTAACATCTTGTAAACCATTCGCCCGCACCTTCGCCAACCGCATCTGGTATCAACTGATGGGGCGAGGCATTGTGGCCACACCCGACGATCTCAATCCTCAGAACGTCCCCAGCAGCCGAGCTCTGCTCGATTATTTGACGGACCAAGCCCGGCAAGAAAAATTCGACATCCGCAGCATGGTGCGACGAATCTGCAATTCGCAAGCCTATCAGCGAACATCGATCAAGTCGGATCGTTCAACTACCGACGAAGAGTTATTCGTGGTTCGAACCGTCAAACCCTTAACGCCCGAACAGCTGGTCGACTCGCTGGCTCAAGCCTTAGATACCGCTTTCACTGTCGAGCGCCGAGATGAATTGATACGGTATTGCATTGGTTCGGCAGATGAAGAGTTCAGTGACACCCATCGCTATCGTGAATCCGTTCAAGGATTGATGATGCGGTTGACTGAGAAAGTCAAATCACCGACGCAGTCGTTGGACGAACTATTTCTGCGCACCCTTGGGCGACTGCCGACCGAATCGCAACACCAAAGTTGCCAAGGCCGTTCGATCGATGAGATAGCCTTTGCGCTCGTACATAGCAGTGAGTTCTTCTTCAATCATTAAGCGGACGTCCATCCAACATCTGGTCTATCGAGCGGAGTGTTAGCATGTTCCCGTTAAATCGACGACGACTTTTTAGCGGTGGCTTGGGTGGTTTGCTGGGACTGGCTGCCGCGCGTCGCTTGAATGCCTGGTTCACCGCCGCCGCACCGCCGCGCCGTTGTATCGTACTGTGGATGGATGGAGGTCCAAGTCAGTTGGATACTTTTGATCTCAAGCCGGGAACAAAAACCGGTGGCGAATCTCGTGTGATGTCAACTGCCGTTCCAGGTATTCAGATTAGTGATTCGCTACCGCTGCTTGCCAAACATATGGACAAGCTTTCGATCATTCGCAACTTGACATCCACCGAGGGCGACCACGAGCGGGGCAATTATTATCTGCATACCGGTTTCACTCCCGTGCCCTCCTTTCCGCGGCCCGCAGTGGGTGCCGTGGTTTCCGCGCACACGCCGGCTGCTGAAATACCCAAGTATGTATCACTGGGAGGGCGTGGCTTTGGTCCAGCCTACATGGGTCAAGACCATGCACCATTTATAATCGAGGATGCCAACCAGGCCAAAGACTTGCTGCTGGAATTGCGACGGCGCCGCAACCAACTGAGCCTGATCAATAAGCTTAGCGCCGAATTCGATACGTTGCACCCCGAAGCGATGGTCGAGCGACGTCAAGCAATGCTTAGTCGAGTTGAGCGGATTGTCACGACCAACTTTATCGATGCCCTAAACCTCGACCTGGAGCCGGCTGCCGCGCGAGCGCGTTATGGAGAAACCGACTTTGGTAAGCAGTGCTTGTTGGCTCGACGATTGATCGAAGCTGGTGTTCACTTTGTCGAAGTACAACTGGGCGGTTGGGACACGCACAATGACAACTTCGCTGCAGTTCGCAATCTGTGCGGACAATTGGATCAGCCTTGGGCTGCCTTGATGGATGATCTATCGGCCAGCGGGTTGTTGGCCGAGACGATCGTGCTCTGGATGGGCGAGTTCGGCAGAACACCCGTCATCAACGGTGCCAACGGCCGCGATCATTTTCCAGATATCACGCCAGTGGTCGTTGGTGGCGGCGGTATCGCGGGCGGACAAGTGATTGGGAAAACCAATCGAGATGGTACCGAAATTGAAGGGCCAAAGTACCAAGTAGCGGACCTGTTTGCCACCCTCTTGAAGCGTTTCGACATTCAACCCAACACCGAGTTCACCACCAGCTTCGGCAGCCCAACGCAAGCGACCGATCAAGGTCAGATCATTCCCGAGTTGGGATAACGATAAGCCTTCACGTACATTGCGTCGGCGCATCCTAGCCAACCAGTCGGAGCTCCACCGAGAGGCGCTCGATGGAGGACAAGTTGCAGGTAGAATAGGGGCTGAACATATCATTGCAATGAGTAGGCAAGTCGAGCAAAGCGGAACATGAACGAGAATGTTGACAAGTACCTGGTGGACGGCTGTGGTCGATGTGCGCTCGGTGGCACGCCGGAATGCAAAGTGAACAACTGGCCGGCCGAACTGAAGCGATTGAGGAAACTAGTTCTGGCATGTGGGCTGACCGAAGAACTAAAATGGGGCGTACCGTGTTATACCGTGGACAATCACAACGTGTTGATCGTAAGTGCCTTCAAAGATTACTGCTCGCTGAGCTTCTTTAAAGGTGTACTGCTGAAGGACCCTACTGGCATCTTGGAAAAGCCCGGCGAGAACTCGCAGTCAGCCCGCTTGATTCGCTTCACCAGTGTCAAACAAATATCTGCCATCGAACGCGATTTGAAAGCCCTCGTTCACCAAGCCATTGAAATCGAAAAATCTGGGCAAAAAGTCGATTTCAAAGCCAAGCATGAACTGGTGATTCCCGACGAACTGCAGCACAAGTTTGAGCAACTACCTGCCCTGGAGACAGCCTTCATGGCTTTAACTCCTGGCAGGCAACGCGGCTACATTCTGTACTTTACCGCCGCCAAACAATCCCAAACTCGGTACACCCGCATCGAGAAATGTATGGAAAGAATTCTCAGCGGCCAAGGCTTGCATGACTAAAGCATCCGAGCCAATGTTGACATGCTTAGCCAATCGTCGACGTGCTTAGATCACCATCGAGAATGTGTGCGTAGGGGACAAAGCCCGCTTTCTGAAGCGTGCGCTGTGAGGCGACATTGGTGGGATTGCAACGGGCACATGGCACGCCGCCAAGCCTGTAACACTGCTGCTTAAGTTCTTGGACCAGAAACGCTCCCCAACCTCTCTGCCTGTGTGGTTCTTCGATCTCCATATGGATATCGGCGTAGGGACGATTGTAATGAAACAAGACACCACCGGTTCCAACTTGAATGCCGTCGATCTTCAGGGCCCACTTGCCTCCGCCCCTTCGTCGCTTGACCGCCGCAGCGATATCTTCCGCGGAGGTTAGGGCTTCCAGCTCTGCGCCGGGGACGGCCAGCTGGCTGGAACTATGATCGTAGAAGACAATGGCTTCGCTACGTATGTTCTCGGCGTAGCGAAAGAGCATCGAAGTTAGCAGAGCCTGCGACGATTGAACTTCGAAGTACTTGGCCTGGCTAAAGTTCAAGAAGTCTTCAAAGATCTTGAATGACCACAGCCGAGCCTCGGGCAGCAAGTAATATTCGTAAATTGTCGGTCGATCCTTCCAAGGACCTGCCACCGCGGTAGATGCGAACCCCACCACCCAGTTGTCCAGTGAGAGTTGATAACAGACCGTCCAACCCGATCGCATGTGCAATGAGTCATGAACAATCTGCTGATCACATTCAGATCGAAAGCGTGTTCGCAAAGCAGAAACCACCCGCGCCTCGACAATTTGGACCTGAATGTTCATGACTTGGTTTGACTCGTTTAACCCGTAGCCGCCAGGCGAGGTGCACCCTCTAACCAATCTCTGCGTTTACCTGAACGTCGGCTTGCCCAACGTAATGACTTAGCCATGCCAAGACAATCCCTTCGATTGCCTCGCCTTCGGCTACGGGTTAAACGATTTGTCGCCGAGCAAGGTGTCCTCGTTTAACCCGTAGCCGACAGGCGAGGTGCACCCTCTAACCAACCTCTGCGTTTACCTGAACGTCGGCTTGCCCAACGTAATGACTTAGCCATGCCAAGACAATCCCTTCGATTGCCTCGCCTTCGGCTACGGGTTAAACGATTTGCCGCCGAGCAAGGTGTCCTCGTTTAACCCGTAGCCGCCAGGCGAGGTGCACCCGCTAACCAATCTCTGCGTTTACCTGAACGTCGGCTTGCTCAACGTAATGACTTAGCCATGCCAAGACAATCCCTTCGATTGCCTCGCCTTCGGCTACGGGTTAAACGATTTGTCGCCGAGCAAGGTGTCCTCGTTTAACCCGTAGCCGCCAGGCGAGGTGCACCCTCTAACCAATCTCTGCGTTTACCTGAACGTCGGCTTGCTCAACGTGATGACTTAGCCATGCCAAGACAATCCCTTCGATTGCCTCGCCTTCGGCTACGGGTTAAACGATTTGTCGCCGAGCAAGGTGTCCTCGTTTAACCCGTAGCCGCCAGGCGAGGTGAACCCGCTAACCAATCTCTGCGTTTACCTGAGCGTCGGCTTGCTCAACGTAATGACTTACGCCATGCCAAGACAATCCCTTCGATTGCCTCGCCTTCGGCTACGGGTTAAACGATTTGCCGCCGAGCAAGGTGTCCTCGTTTAACCCGTAGCCGACAGGCGAGGTGCACCCTCTAACCAACCTCTGCGTTTACCTGAGCGTCGGCTTGCTCAACGTAATGACTTAGCCATGCCAAGACAATCGCTTCGATTGCCTCGCCTTCGGCTACGGGTTAAACGATTTGTCGCCGAGCAAGGTGTCCTCGTTTAACCCGTAGCCGACAGGCGAGGTGAACCCTCTAACCAACCTCTGCGTTTACCTGAACGTCGGCTTGCCCAACGTAATGACTTAGCCATGCCAAGACAATCCCTTCGATTGCCTCGCCTTCGGCTACGGGTTAAACGATTTGTCGCCGAGCAAGGTGTCCTCGTTTAACCCGTAGCCGACAGGCGAGGTGCACCCTCTAATCAATCTCTGCGTTTACCTGAACGTCGGCTTGCTCAACGTGATGACTTAGCCATGCCAAGACAATCGCTTCGATTGCCTCGCCTTCGGCTACGGGTTAAACGATTTGTCGCCGAGCAAGGTGTCCTCGTTTAACCCGTAGCCGCCAGGCGAGGTGCACCCTCTAACCAATCTCTGCGTTTACCTGAACGTCGGCTTGCTCAACGTGATGACTTAGCCATGCCAAGACAATCGCTTCGATTGCCTCGCCTTCGGCTACGGGTTAAACGATTTGCCGACAGGCGAGGTGCACCCTCTAACCAATCTCTGCGTTTACCTGAACGTCGGCTTGCCCAACGTGATGACTTAGCCATGCCAAGACAATCCCTTCGATTGCCTCGCCTTCGGCTACGGGTTAAACGATTTGCCGCCGAGCAAAGGGTCCTCGTTTAACCCGTAGCCGCCAGGCGAGGTGAACCCTCTAACCAACCTCTGCGTTTACCTGAACGTCGGCTTGCTCAACGTGATGACTTAGCCATGCCAAGACAATCCCTTCGATTGCCTCGCCTTCGGCTACGGGTTAAACGATTTGCCGCCGAGCAAGGTGTCCTCGTTTAACCCGTAGCCGACAGGCGAGATGCACCCTCTAACCAATCTCTGCGTTTACCTGAACGTCGGCTTGCCCAACGTAATGACTTAGCCATGCCAAGACAATCCCTTCGATTGCCTCGCCTTCGGCTACGGGTTAAACGATTTGCCGCCGAGCAAGGTGTCCTTGTTTAACCCGTAGCCGACAGGCGAGGTGCACCCTCTAACCAATCTCTGCGTTTACCTGAGCGTCGGCTTGCTCAACGTAATGACTTAGCCATGCCAAGACAATCCCTTCGATTGCCTCGCCTTCGGCTACGGGTTAAACGATTTGTCGCCGAGCAAGGTGTCCTCGTTTAACCCGTAGCCGACAGGCGAGGTGCACCCTCTAACCAATCTCTGCGTTTACCTGAACGTCGGCTTCCCCAACGTAATGACTTAGCCATGCCAAGACAATCCCTTCGATTGCCTCGCCTTCGGCTACGGGTTAAACGATTTGTCGCCGAGCAAGGTGTCCTCGTTTAACCCGTAGCCGCCAGGCGAGGTGAACCGTCTAACCAACCTCTGCGTTTACCTGAACGTCGGCTTGCTCAACGTAATGACTTAGCCATGCCAAGACAATCGCTTCGATTGCCTCGCCTTCGGCTACGGGTTAAACGATTTGCCGACAGGCGAGGTGCACCCTCTAACCAATCTCTGCGTTTACCTGAACGTCGGCTTGCTCAACGTAATGACTTACGCCATGCCAAGACAATCGCTTCGATTGCCTCGCCTTCGGCTACGGGTTAAACGATTTGCCGCCAGGCGAGGTGCACCCGCTAACCAATCTCTGCGTTTACCTGAGCGTCGGCTTGCTCAACGTAATGACTTAGCCATGCCAAGACAATCGCTTCGGTCGCCTCGCCTTCGGCTACGGGTTAAACGATGTTAGTCGGCGTTAGACGACTGGGCGCTTCAAACTCATGCGTCGGCGCGATCTCCAAGCAGCTGCGACTGCAAAACTGCCCAGCAAAGCCATACTGGAAGGCTCGGGAACCCCTACAACCAAGAAGCTACGAATCTCGCCACCGGGAAACGCTTGACTGTGAACGTTGAAGTAGGAACTGCCACTGGCCAACGCATTGACCAGTGTGGCGGCGGCATTGGCTACGCTTCCCTGTGCTGTTACGAACGAAGGATTAAACGTCGAGGCCAAGGTCAAGTCGTACGTTTGATCCATACTCCCACTCGTCACCCCCAGAGGAAAGCCTACGAAGCTAGGCGTGGTCGTCATCACGCCAGCGGTACCAGTCCCTGGCACTCCGGTCGGGCCGTGAATATGCGCCGCCGTTGTATTGCCATTTAGCCCCGTGAACGAAGCTACCACTCGCATGGTATTGAGAACATTGTCGTGGTAAACCAATACTTGTCCCGAACCAGGTGAAGCGTTCACGGGAGCTTCTTTGGCTCCATTCATAGCCCCACCATACAGAACGATCGCTCCCGGTAAAGGAGTTGCAAACCAACAACCCAACAAACCAACGAGGAAAATTTTTATCATCGCTAATCGAGACATAGTCGGTACCTCAAGAAATAACAAAGTTGAAATGATCTGCGATGCGCGTAATGTTAACAACCTCTCAGCACCCGAGCTACCAATTTTCAGCTGTTTTGAGAAAATAAGAAAAGAAAATACTGAACAATTTTTCAATACGGTTGTCGTGCTGAAAGCAGTGTAATGACGCGACTGGCACAGAAATACCTGCTTGGCAACCGCCATCGATATCGCGTTCGACGTCTAGGCAACGGCTTCACTGGTCGAACAAGATACAAATTGGCGTCGGGGCGTAAGTGCTAGTTTGATTGAAGACAAGAGGCGTGGCACCGCGCACGTTCACACGTTCGATCAAACTCAAACGTCCATCTTGAGCATCCACGTTAAACGCAGCGATGGTGTCATGACCCCGATTGGCGGCGTAGACAAAACGGCCACTGGGATGGACGCGTATTTCTGAAGTACTCTTGGCCTTCTCTTTTATTAATTCGGCGGCGGGAACTGTTTCGATCGTTTGAACGGCTGTCATCGTTCCGGCCGAAGCGTCGTAATGAAACAGGGTAACTGTCAGCGACAATTCGTTGACGACGTAAATCCAACGTCCGTTGGGATGGAACTTCATGTGTCGCGGACCACTGCCAGGCGGGACAATTCCGTGGCCGTGCGGTTGCAAGAGAGACTTCTCGGCATCAAGTTTATAAACTACGATTTTGTCGAGTCCCAGGTCAGGTACAAACGCAAACCGGTTGTCGGGCGAAACACCGGTCCAGTGGGGATGCGGCGCCTCTTGCCTGCCTGCGTCAACTCTCGATGGACCTTCATGTTCAATCAGAGCGGTTCGCTCGAGCAAGTTGCCATCGGCCTTGACAGCAAAGGCGGCGACCGAGCCGCCACCGTATTGCGCTGTCAACAAAGTCCTGCCCGTATTGTCGAGCGACACATGAGCCGCTCCACCATCTCCGATAGGTACCGAGCCCAGTAGGCGTAGTGTGCGATGCTCAGCAGGGCCTTCCATCGCCAGCGCGGCCACCACCGGCTGACCACTCACGCCTCCAACGGCATACAAGATGGGTAGCTGTGGATGCTTCTCCAGGAAGCCTGGTCCTGACATCTCGGCAACCAACCGCGACTCACTCAGCTGGCCGTCGGCAGTATTCAAGCGGCAATGGTAGATCCCGCGACTGAGCGAACTACTACCGGTACCAATCCACACATCCAGCGACTGACCTGAAACCACTGCATTGGCCATGCTGAAAGCGTAGAAGAAACTAAGCCATAAACTGAATCGAATACACATCGCCTACGTCCTCTTGAATCCAGGGATTGTCCAGCTATTAACTATCTTTGGTTTATCCAGCCGAAAGACCGAATGTCAATCGCTCCGTTTTGTGCACTGGCAATGCTGCGCATAGCCAGTGCCACCCAGCCCCCTAAACGCCATGCTGGCAAACTAAGCCCCAACGAACAAACACTATCCTCGATACCTGTTTGTGCCCATATCCCGAATTGATTGTCCACGTGCTTAAAGCGCAGAAACCTTCGGTTATAATAGGCTTAACTGCCCGCCCCCACGACCTTAACTCAAGCTGGTTCAACCAAAATTTCCATGACGATTCCCGATTGCGGACAATTTATCCAAGCAGAACGCCTCAAGCGGTTACGGCGCGATTGGTTATTAACGCCGGAAGAGCGTCTGGAACGCTTCGCCGCTTTGCAGCGTGGCGCTGAACAGCTGTTAGCTTCGAACCCCACGGCACTGGCACAGTTTCATCACCGCAATCGACAGAAACGGCTGGCAGCGCGTGTGCGGGAACTTGAAACCCACTGGCGCTGCCAATCGTGTAATGACGGACAGCCATGACAGCTGCCAGTGTGTTTGAGTTTGTGGATCGACTCAGCCAGCGCCAAGTGCGCTATGCGATCATCGGCGGCCACGCGGTCAACTATCACGGGTATATTCGGGCTACGGAAGACTTGGATATCGTTTTCCGACGTGATCCGGTCAGCGAAATTGCGATCTTCGAGACACTGACAGAATTCGCAGGTTACTGGATCAGTAACGAAATGGATCCTTTAACCGGAATCGAAAAAACTGTCCCAGTGAGCCTCGAATACGTCAAGTCGAATCATCTCATGATGCTGGGGACACGCATCGGATATGTGGACTTGTTCGACTTCTTGCCAGGAGTGGCCGCTGACGAGCTCGACGATTTTCTAGCTGCGGCCCAATCCAGCCATGGCAGGCATTTCGCCAGCCTTGCATGGCTCAAGCGCCTAAAAGCTGCTGCCAATCGCCCCCAGGATGTTGTTGACTTGCAACATTTGCCCTGAGCGGCACTTAGCTCAGCGCTGAGGCTTGAACGCACAGAAAGCAGGGGCGATGAATCAGCTCGTTATACTTGCGCAAGTCGGCGGCGCGAAATTGTTCGTTGGGCAATGGCTCGATCACCTTCAGTAGCTGAAAACCTGTTTCGATAACGGGCATCAGCATTTCCTGCAACGATCTGCGGTAGCTGGGAACAACCACTGGCGGACCAAAGCCGCGCCACGTGCAGCGGACCTGCTCAACTGTAAAATACTTTTTAGTTTTGAATAGCTCAGCGTCCGAAGCCGGATGGGAACAGGAGAACTGTAGAATCGCACCGACCTTGAGAATCCGCTTGAACTCTGTAAATAGCCTGCGCCAATCTTCGATATAGTCCAGGCACAACGGCGCGTTGACCAAGTCGAATTCCGCACTGGCGAACATGTCGAGCGGTTGTGTTAGATCGATCAAGCGCAAATCAGCCGCCGACCCCAAACGCTGCCGGGCCATGTCCAGCATGCGTTCGCTAATATCGATTGAGGTCACGTGCGCACCCCGCGCGATCAATAGCTCTGCATAGGCTCCCGGACCACAGCCGGCATCGAGCACGCGCCTGCCGCTTACATCCGGCCACATGTCCACCATGGCCGGACGCTCGTAATATGCATTGTGAGGCTTGGTATCGATCCGCGCCGCGTAGTGTTCGGCCAACTCTTGATAAGCCTGGTAGGCAATCGGTTTCTTGTTCATACGATCGGGCATCTGGGTCTGGCGGTGCCTTATGGAAAGTTGCGACGTCCGTGCAGGAGCCAACCCAGCGGCGTGTAGCGAACGAAAACTACATAACTGGCCGCGGTCGCCAGCATCGTGACTATGATAACAATGGCCAGCTTTAGCAGCGCTGGCCAGGGCAGGGGTATCAGACAAGTCTGTAAAAAAAGTACCAATGGTAAATGGACGAGATAGACCCAGTAGGAAGCATCCGCCACAAAGCTCATCAGCGGGCTGCGCTGCTGAAGATAGCGACTTCCCAGCAACAGCGCACACACTGTCAAACTAGCCGAGAGATACGCTGTCAGCAAACGCGTAACCACGTTCTGCCAGCTACCAAGGGCCATCGAGCTCTCGGTCAATTGTCGAATGTCCAGCAGTGGCATACAAAGGTAGTAGAGCCCGTACATGACGCAGCTGATTACCATTAGGGGCCAGGCATATGGTTGCAAAGACTGCAACCATTCTTCACGACCACGCGTCTGCCAGCCTGCCAGGTAAAACAATCCATAAAAAGCCAGTGGCCACCAATGCGGCCAGAACGACTCGGGAGCGGGCAGCGGTACATCAGTGCCCATGACTCCAGGCAAGAGCGCCAATGGCGACAGCAACAGGATCCCAAATCGAACTCTGAGTGAAGCAGACCTGAGCCACGTAAACTGAACCGACTTACAGCGTGAGAGAACTGCGCTCAGGATCGTAAAGATCATCAGATAGTACAAGAACCACAGATGCATGGTCGTCAGCGGCTGGCTCTGGGGTGGGCCATCACTATTCTTACCAGCCTGCGCAATTAGGCCCATCAACCCCTGCGGCTGATCTTGGTAGTTTAAAGAAAACACGATCACCGCTGCCATGGAACCCAACAGAAACGGATAGAACAAGATAAACGGCAGCAAAATCCGCAGGGCTCGCCCCAGCAAGAAAGCCCGCCATCCCTTGCGCTCCATGACTAGCTTGGCAAAGTAACCTGACAGCCAAAAGAAAAGGCTCATGCGAAACAAGTGAATGAACCAAATCGAACCGTCAATCAATCGGCTCGAGCCTCGATCGGTCGCCAGCCAGACGCTCTGGGCCGGCGCAGCATAGGCCAGTGCCGCATGCAGGTACACGCCCAAGAGCATGGCCCATGCCCGCAAATTATCGAGATAATGAATACGCTGCATTAAGGTAACAAGTTGCGAAAGTTGAGTTCCTACTCCTACTCCTACTCCTACTCCTACTCCTACTCCTACTCCTACTCCTACTCCTACTCCTACTCCTACTCCTACTCCTACTCCTACTCCTACTCCTACTCCTACTCCTACTCCTACTCCTACTCCTACTCCTACTCCTACTCCTACTCCTACTCCTACTCCTACTCGTGCTCGTGCTCGAACGATTCGAGTACGAGTACGAATCTGGCGTCGTGCCTAGTGTTCGAAATGCTTGACGCATTCCGCTACGGGTTAAATCAGGTCGCGTTTGCGAGTTTGGAATGCCAAGGCTATGGCCAAGGCGAGTAGGATTACGGCGCCTTCGATGGCCAAAATCTGCAGAAGAGCCGCTGGCCATACGACCACATCGCCTTTACTGGCGGCAGAGATCTCGGCGTTTCCAAACAGCTTCATCAGAAACACGTTCATCGCCACATTACATCCGACCATTACCGATATGGTCCAACCCACCGATTCGCTGATCACGGCCGTCACCAGTTGCAACATGAATGTGCTGAGCAAGAATAGGAATATCGCGGGCAAAACGACCGCCGAGCCATGGTTGGCCCAAGGGACTACAAACGTCAAGATTATCGAACAGGCAAACATAGTTGCCCAAGGAATCAAATACGTTGTCAGCACAACGCTGATCTTGCCCAGCGAGTAATCCAGCAGACTCACCGGCAGACTCATCACGAACAAACGTGTCTGGTCGACCGACTCGGATAACATCAGCGTACCGATCAAGTGAATCCCGGAGGCAATCGCGGTGGTGATGACCAATATAAATCCAACGAAGGCTACAGTTGGATCCGGAATGCACGCCAATAGACAGCTCACCAAGCCTGCCACGAAATAGGCGAACAAGTGTCGACGGCTGAGGAACAGGTCCTTCAGGAATAGAATCCGAATCGCTTGCATATTCACATTCATGAGAGGTTTCCTTCGCGACCACGCATTACGGAACTAACAAAGATTTCTTCTAGGGTCATGGGGTCAATCGATTCGATATCCGCGCCAGAGTCGGTCAAGCGCGCGGCGACCGTCTCGTCGAACTGGTTGAGAGAGAGCACGCGCAAGCCGCGAAAAGTGGTCTCGATCTTCAATCCGGCGATCGGCGGTAATTGCCAGGTGTCGTTGACATGGACCTTGATGCGCTTCCAGTTTTCCAAAAATTCATCGCGATCCTTGCAAGCAATGACTTCGCCTCGATCGATGAAGGTGATCGTATCGCTAATCAATTCAATGTCCTGCGTGTTGTGCGACGAGTACAGAATCGTCCGATCCGCGTCTTCAACGATCCGCATGAGTTCGCTCAGCACTTCTTGCTTGGCGACGGGATCTAGCCCGTTAGTTGGCTCGTCAAGTATCAGCAACTTAGGCCTGCGCGCCAGAATTAACAGCAGCATGGCTTTCACCCGCTGTCCATGCGATAGTCCTTTAACGGCCTGGCGTTCGATCAAACCAAAGCGATTCAGCAATTGCTGTGCATACTGATCATCCCAGTTCGGATAAAGTGAGCGCACAAACTGCATGTGCCAGCCCACTGATTCAGGCTTATACATGCGCATATCGTCTGAAAAGTAGCCAATCTCTTGTTTGGCGGACGCCTCGTGCGACGAGATGGATTTACCCAGCACAGATACACTGCCGCTATCAGGATTGACCAGGCCCATCATGATTCGCATGGTTGTCGACTTGCCAGCGCCGTTGGGACCAATCAAGCCCATGACGCTGCCGCGAGCCAGTTCCAGACTGATACTCTTCAACTGGAAGTGCTTGTAGTGTTTGCTGACGCCGTCCAGCACTGCCGCGCGGTCGAGGCTTGGCCTATTTTCTAAAAGTGTGGTCATTGGTTGGCTTTCTGTTCTTTCTCATACTGTTCGGCCAGACGACGCTGCATTTCCGTTTTCGAGATGCCCATTAAGAGACCGAGCTTGCTCGCTTCGCTTAGGTGCTGACGCATTTCGCGCTCTTGCATAGATGCTTGCAGGCCAGGCTTCTCGGCGACCACGGACCCTTTCCCCTGTCGCGTAACAATCACACCCTCGCGCTCCAGTTCCAGATAGGCCCGCTTGATCGTGATCACGCTGACCTTCAGTTCGGCAGCCAACTCGCGAATCGAGGGCAACTCCGTGCCAGGTGGCAAATCGCCAACCGCCACGCGCCGTTTGATCTGCTCTATCACCTGCAGATACAACGCCCGTGGATCGTTGAGCGAGATGGTGATCCAACTGTGTATTGTCATATACACAGTATACACAGAGACTAAGTACCGGCAAGAGCGCGTTTTGGGAAATTTGAGAGTAAGGGCTTCAATTTAAAACGCAGAGACGCAGAGCCTCGCAGAGAAAACCAGTTGGTATCCTCTGCGATCCTCCGCGTCTCTCTGCGTTTTTAATTTGCTCCGGACTAGCTGAGTATCAAAATTCCCAACTACCTTTGCACGCTGCGCCATCCAGAGGCGTGAGGTCGGTCGATAATTGGGTTAGCAGGTGCTGAGCGGCTGGGGACAGCCGCTCTACATGTCAATGCGTAAACTCGGACATGTCGACCGGTTCGGCTGCTGGCTCTTTGGGTTCGA
The DNA here is from genome assembly GCF_056494185.1 of Rania fehmarnensis. NCBI lineage: Bacteria > Pseudomonadati > Planctomycetota > Planctomycetia > Pirellulales > Pirellulaceae > Rania > Rania fehmarnensis. The sequence goes on along the minus strand of NZ_CM151398.1, from coordinate 3,592,648 downwards.
ACCAGCGGTAGATGGTCGGCAGCACCAGCAAGGTCAGCGCCGTCGAGGTGAACAGGCCGCCAATGACCACTGTGGCTAGGGGTTGTTGAACCTCGGCCCCGGAACTCGTCGACAAAGCCATCGGAGTAAAGCCCAACGCGCCACAAGCCGCTGTCATGAGCACCGGCCGTAGACGATCCATCGCTCCACTAACAACCGCGTTTCGCTGACTATCGCCAGAGTGCCTGAGGTGCCGCACATGTTCGATCAACACCACGCCATTCATCACGGCAATACCGAAGAGCGCAATAAAGCCTACGCCGGCAGAGATGGAAAAAGGCATGTCACGAAACCATAGCAGCATGATGCCGCCAGTGGCGGCGATCGGTACGTTCAGGTAGATCAACAGCGCTAGCTTCACTGAGTTGAACGTCATATACAGCAGGGCGAAGATTAGGATAAGCGCAACGGGTACAGCTATGGCCAGGCGTTTACTGGCTTGTTGCAAGTTTTCGAACTGGCCTCCCCAGCGCAGCGAGTAACCAGCGGCCAGTTTGACATCGCGTTCTACTACTTCCTGTGCTTCGGCGACGAAGCCGGCCAGATCGCGACCATTCACATTGCACTGCACCAGAATGCGCCGACGAATGGAATCACGGCTGATTTCTACCGGGCCTTCTTCTACGAAGATCTTGGCCAACTGGGAGAGCGGGATTTGCCGCCCCTCGGGATCTTCGACTTTCAGTTCCTTGATTTGTTCAGCTTCCTCGCGCCACTGGGATTTCAAGCGCACTTGTAACGGAAAGCGGCGTTGGCCTTCGAACACTTGCCCTACTGGCATACCACCCACAACTGAGACAGCATCCAGGACTTGCCGCGCGTTGATGCCATACAAGGCCACTGCATCTCGATCTACCACGATACGCAGGTATGGCAGACCGGCGATCTGCTGAGCCTGCACATCCGCCGCCCCAGGAACCTTGTTTAACGCCGCTACCAATTCGTCGCCTTTGCGTTTGAGTTCATCCAAATCATCTCCATACAAGCTCAAGCCAATATCCGAACGCACGCCTGCGACTAACTCTTGTACACGCAGTTCAATCGGCTGAGTGAAGCTGTACGCATTGGCCGCAACCTGCTCAGTCAAGCTGGAGCGCATCTGCTTGACCAACTCTGATTTGGTGAGCCCCGACTTCCACTCATCGACGGGTTTTAGACGCACAATGATGTCCGTTTGGTAAACTCCCATCGGGTCGTTGGCAATCTCTGGACGTCCGGTTTTCGATACAACTGTCTCCACTTCCTCGAATTCCATCAGGCAGCGCTCGATGGCTTTGGTCATCTCGATCGAGGTTTCCAGCGAAACGCTCGGCAAGCGAGTGGCCTGAATGGCAATGTCGCCTTCGTCCAGTTTCGGTACAAACTCGACTCCAAAACGAGACGCTGCCACCATGCTCAGTGCAAACATGATGACCGATAGGCTCAGCATCAACGCAGGCCGAGCCATGGCAAATGCCAACATGGGTCGATAAGCCAGTTTGATCCAGCGGACTAGAAACGTCTCGTGCTCTTTAATGCGCCGTGCCAGAAACAGCGAGGCCATGACGGGCATGACTGTCACCGCCAGAACCAAAGCCGCAGAAAGTGCAGTCATGAATACGAAGGCCATCGGGCGAAACATTTTGCCTTCCATGCCTTGCAAGCTGAGAATCGGAATGAAGACGATGATCACGATCAGTCCGGCGAAGAGAATTGGTTTGCCAACCTCTTTGGCTGACTCGCGATACACGCCCAGGGGTACGTGATCTTGCTGATGCGTTTTGCGATAGTGCGCAGCCCGCCGTACACAGTTTTCAATCATCACGACGGCACCATCGACGATGACGCCAAAGTCCACTGCGCCCATGCTCATCAAATTGGCAGACACTCCCGCATAACGCATGGCAATCAAGGTCGCCATCGCGGATAGCGGAATAGCTGCTGCCACAATCAGCCCCGCGCGCACGTCGCCCAAGAGCAAAAAGAGCATAATCACGACCAGCAGGACGCCCAGTCCAATATTCTCGGCTACCGTGTGAATCGTCTTCTCCACCAATTCAGTTCGGTCATAGAAGGTTTCGATAACCACACCTTCAGGCAACGACTTTTGAATTTCGGCGATCTTGTGCTTCACATCTTCTACGACTTGCCGCGAGTTGCCTCCCATGATCATCATGACCATCCCGATCACTGCCTCGCGCTCCCCATCCCGCGTAACGGCACCTTGACGCAGCATGGGCGCGAACTGCACATCTGCCACATCGCGCACGCGGACTGGCACCCCGTCGTTATTGGCCAGAATGATCGAACTGACATCGGACAATGAACCAATCAAGCCTTCGCCACGGATCAAGCGTTGTTCGGCACCATGCACGATATAACCACCGCCAGCGTTTCCATTGTTCTCTTGCAGCGCTTGGAATACATCGCTCAGCGACAGGTTGTAGTCCTGCAACTTGATAGGGTCGAGTTGCACTTCGTAGGTTTTGAGTTCGCCACCGAAAGTATTAACTTCAATTACCCCGGGCACGCTACGCAGCTGAAAAGCGAGTTGCCAATCGAGAATCGTGCGCAAGTCCTTCAGCGAGTGATCAAAACCTGGCTCGGCGCGGACCTCGAACTGATAGATCTCGCTCATCCCGGTAGCAATTGGACCAAGCTCGGGCGTTCCCATTCCCGGCGGGATCTCCTCCTTGGCTCGCAGCAGACGTTGACTGACGATATTGCGCGCCCAGTAGATGTCTGTTCCATCATGAAAACTAACCGTCACCGCGCTCAGTCCGAAACGACTGATCGAGCGGATCTCGTCGACGTCCGGTACGCCGCTCATGGCGTTTTCAACCGGGAAGGTAATGAACTGTTCGACCTCAATGGGTCCAAGTGCCGGCGCATTGGTGAGTATCTGCACTTGCACGTTGGTGAGATCGGGCACTGCATCCAGTGGAATGGTGCTGGCAGCAAACGCACCCATACCCAACGTAACGATGGCCAGCAACATGACTATAAAGCGATTGTTCAACGACCATTCTATGATGTGGTTAACCATGATTCTTATTCCTCACCCAGCAGGCCTTCGAGCATCTTCGACTTAAGGATGAACCCGCCGGTGGTCACTACGGAGTCCGTCTCGTCTAGCCCCATCTCAATGACGGTTCTACTTGCGTTCTTAGGACCGAGTCGAACGTCGCGTCGTTCGAATTGATTGTCGCCCAGAGATAAAAAGACGAACTGTTGACCTTCGTGCTCCATGACGGCATCGTTGGGGACTTGTAGAACCAGTTCGTCACTCGGGCCCGATTCGAATTCAACTTGAACGAACATGCCTGGTTTCAATAGACTGTCGACGTTAGGCGCCACGGCCCGCAAGGAGACGGTGCGCGTCTTCTCGTCCATGATTTCACCCGTGTAAAAAATCTTGGCTGCGAATTGACGATTCGGCCAAATTGCATTCCGAACTTTCAGAGTCTGGTCTTTCAGCGCGTCGAGAAGCGGTAGATCTTTCTCGTAGATGTTGGCTTCGATCCAAACGGTCGATAAATCGGCGATGGCCATGATCTGCGTATCAGGACGCAGTTGTTCACCCAACACAACATCTTTGCTGATCACGGTGCCCTTAAAAGGCGCGCGAATCAGATAGTCCGACACGGCTTGCTTTTGTTGCTTGGGGTCAATGTCGGCGATGTCTTCTTCGCGACAGCCCATGATGCTCAAGTTTGTGGTGCTGACTGCGACCCGCGTCTCTGCTTCCCTGACTAGCTGCGAGGCTTGCAGTAGAGACGTCTTGATCTCATATTCGACTTGTTCAATTCGTGCCAAGAAAGTGGCCAGGTCAGCATTGCGGGTCGACTGCGCCCAGACCAACTGCTTTGATGAAATAGCGCCTGAGTCGGCGATACCCGAGAGCCGCTGGACATCGGCTTCGGACTTCACATAGCTCGCATAGGCTTGCAACAGCTTTTCACGATAGTCACCCATCGACCGTCCGGAGAATTGCGTCTGAATTTCCGCAATCTCTTCTCTTTTCCGCAGTGCATCGAGCAGTGCTTTGGTGTTGCCACCCAATTCTTCTTGCAACTTGAATTTCAGCGTGGCTAGCTCGAGAGCCAGCTTAGCTTGAAACAGATCTAGTTTGGCTGTGCCCACTTCTCGACTGTGCACAGCCACCAGCAAGTCACCTTCGTTGACCACGTCGCCCAGTGCAACTTTTACACTTTCTACCTGCCCGCTAACGATAGGATAAATGTGTGCCAGCTTCTCTTCATTGAGAGAAACTCGCCCGGTCAGGCTGATCTGAATCGCGAACTTGTCTTTGATGGGCTTGCCAGTTTGAATGCCTGATCTTTTGATCTGTAGCGGGGAGACGGTGAGCTTGGGCATCGGAGTCGGCAGAGCCTCAGACGGCTGTGATGGCTCGCCCGGAGCCTGGCCCACAGCGGCCTGTAAGCCGATTGCTACCGACATCAACCACATCATCACGAACATGATCTGTCGGGTACTAAGCCTATCGGTCGAGAGAGAGTCAAAATTGCGCTGAAGTGCATGCATGATTCGTTGAGCTTGCAAGAGAGTGAAAGTAATGCTTAGAGAGATTCGCCGTAGCGGAAACCGTCAAGGCTTTCGTTAGCGACAAGTTTGATCCGTAGCGGAAGCCGTCAAGGCTTTCGTGGGCGACACGTTTGATCCGTAGCGGAAGCCGTCAAGGCTTTCGTGAAATCAGGTGTCCGAAATGCTTGACGCATTCCGCTACCCTGGAGGCGAAGATCAACACGTCCAAACGCAGAAGCGAATGCGTTGGCAGATTCCAGGGAAGAGATTGAAGTTTGGTGAGCCCTGCAACTGGCCGATTGATCGGTCTTCTTCCAGTACTTCGTGCGGGCTGAGGCCAGGCGTCGCAGGCAAGTCCGCTTGGCAAGTCGTCGTTGGCCACGAGGACGACTGAGGAGATGACTGAGAAAGCGCCAAGTCATCGCAGCCATCGATCGGCGAGGAACTCGAAGGCCGAGGTACGAGTGTCCAGTGGATATGGGGTTGGTCAAATGCGACCTCAGCCTGAAGGTCGGTGTGCTGAGCAAGCATATGTCGCGCGAGCACGTCGGCACTCACGCCGGCTTGTCCCAGCTCAGCATGCGAGTGAACCAGCGGTCGCGGGAACGGGCACGCAACAATCCACAGCAGTAGCCAGCCAAGCCAAGGCATCTGTCGTCCGCGCTGGTGCGATCGAAAGATCATTTGACTTGTGTGCCCCTTTGGTGTGAAACTATTCTGAAAACCTGGACTCAAACCCTCAGCTTACTTCAATACCCGTGCAATGTCGAGCGCCACCTCGCCTGGCGGCTAACTCGTTTAACCCGCAGCCGAAGGCGAGGCAATCGCAGGAGTTCACGTCCACGACCAAGTAACCACCTTAAGCCACCAGATGCTCAGGTAGATGCAGAATTGGTTAGAGGGTGCGGCCTCGCCTGGCGGCTAACTCGTTTAACCCGCAGCCGAAGGCGAGGCAATCGCAGGAGTTCACGTCTACGACCAAGTAACCACCTTAAGCCACCGGATACCGAGGTAAACGCAGTGTTGGGTTAGAGGGTGCGGCCTCGCCTGGCGGCTACGGGTTAAACGAGTTACGCCGAAGGCGAGGCGAGCGCAGGAGTTCACGTCTACGACCAAGTGACCACCTTAAGCCACCGGATACTGAGGTAAACGCAGTGTTGGGTTAGAGGGTGCGGCCTCGCCTGGCGGCTACGGGTTAAACGAGTTACGCCGAAGGCGAGGCGAGCGCAGGAGTTCACGTCCACGACCAAGTGACCACCTTAAGCCACCGGATACTGAGGTAAACGCAGTGTTGAGTTAGAGGGTGCGGCCTCGCCTGGCGGCTAACTCGTTTAACCCGCAGCCGAAGGCGAGGCGAGCGCAGGAGTTCACGTCTACGACCAAGTGACCGCCTTAAGCCACCAGACGCTCAGGTAGATGCAGAATTGGTTAGAGGGTGCGGCCTCGCCTGGCGGCTACGGGTTAAACGAGTCACGCCGAAGGCGAGGCGAGCGCAGGAGTTCACGTCCACGACCAAGTGACCGCCTTAAGCCACCAGACGCTCAGGTAGATGCAGAATTGGTTAGAGGGTGCGGCCTCGCCTGGCGGCTAACTCGTTTAACCCGCAGCCGAAGGCGAGGCGAGCGCAGGAGTTCACGTCTACGACCAAGTGACCGCCTTAAGCCACCAGACGCTCAGGTAGATGCAGAATTGGTTAGAGGGTGCGGCCTCGCCTGGCGGCTACGGGTTAAACGAGTTACGCCGAAGGCGAGGCGAGCGCAGGAGTTCACGTCCACGACCAAGTGACCACCTTCAGCCGCCAGATACTGAGGTAAATGCAGTGTTGGGTTAGAGGGTGCGGCCTCGCCTGGCGGCTACGGGTTAAACGAAGTTATTCCATCGCACTTAGTTCGAGCCAGCGTTGTTCGGCCAGGCCAAGATCCATTTCGACGGCTTTCAGTTCGTTGTGCAAGCGTAGAGCTTCTTGGGGATCGGTGGCTTGCATCAGTTGATCGTTGATCTCGCGGCGCTGCGCGTCGAGGCTCTGCACTGACTTTTCCAGTGCCTTCAGTTCCTTTTGGAGTTTCTTATTTTCGGCTGCGGATCGTTCGGGTGGACCACTGTTTTTTCCATCGCTGGGTGGCTTGGTCTTAACTGGGCCGCGTTCACGTTCGCCGTCGTCGATCTCTTTGTTAACGTAGTACAAGTAAGCTGCATAGTCGCCATTGTAATTGCGAGCACAGCCGTCGCGAACTTCCACAATGCTCGTGGCCACGCGCTGCATGAAGTGTCGATCGTGACTGGTAAAGATAACTGTACCTTTGTATTCCAGCAGCGACTCAGCCAGCGATTCAACCGTTTCCACATCCAAGTGGTTACCAGGTTCATCCAGAACCAAGACGTTGTAGGACCCCAGTAACAAACCCGCCATGCACAGTCGAGCTCGCTCACCGCCAGAGAGCACTTGAACTTTCTTGCGTATATGGTCCCCGCGAAACAGGAGCGAGCCAGCCACGGCCAAGATCATTTGATTGGTGGTGCCGACAATCGCTTTGGATTCCAGGTATTCGAGCACCGTTTGTTTCGGCTCTAACGAACTGTATACGTGCTGCGCATAAACACCAACTTCGCAACCATGGCCCCAGCGCACTGTACCGGATAATGGAGTCAACGAACCGACTAGCGTGCGCAACAGGGTGGTCTTACCTTGGCCATTGTCGCCCACGATCGCCGCGCGTTGACCATGCTCGATTTCAATGGTGATATCATTGGCCACGGTTCGATCGGGGTAACCAATGGCGACATCAATCGTACGTACCGCGGGACCTTTGCGTGGAGCAACGATCGGGGCGCGAATGGCCGCCGTTGGCAAGTCAGCTTCGATCTCGACGGTCTGCAGTTTGTCGAGCATGCGGCTCTTCGATTTCGCGCGACTGGCCGTACTGGCGCGGGCGCGGTTCTTGTCGATGAATTTCTGCAGCGCCTTCTGCTTGGTCTGGATCGTGGCATTCTCGCGCTCGTCGTGCATGCGACGTTCGGCTTGAAACACCAAGAACTCTTCGATCTTGCCGGGATACATGGTCAAGCGCCCGCGAGTCAAATCTAGCGTGTGATCGCAAGTGGCTTGCAGAAAAGCGCGATCGTGCGACACGATCAAGGCGGCTTTGTTGAAACCTCGCAAAAAATGCTCGAGCAGAATCTGGGTGCGCAAATCTAAGAAGTTGGTCGGTTCATCCAACAGCAACAAATTCGGTTCGTGCAGCAGCAACGCAGCCAGCTTGACGCGTGTTTGCCAACCACCCGACAACTCCGCGATCGGCCCGTTGAGATACTTGCCCTTCAGTTCGAACTGTCCCGCTACTTCGCCGCACTTCCACTCCGGTTTCTGGCTGTCGCGGATGAGAAAGTCCAGCGCCGACTCACCTGGCAAGAACGGGTCATGCTGCCGCAGATAGCCGACCTGCAGTTGAGGGTGACGGATAACTTCACCCTTTTCTAACTCTTCTTCACCTAGCAAGACACGCAACAACGTCGATTTGCCCGCCCCATTGCGGCCGACAAAACCAACTTTGACATTGTCGGTTATGGTAGCGTCGGCATCGTCCAGCAAAACTTGATCGCCGTAGCTCTTCTCGGCCCCTTGAATCTGTAAGAGTATGCCCATGGATGTCGTTGTTCGCTGTTCATTCGAGTGGCTGAGCCGCTGCCGGCGTAAATACGTGAAGTGGTATTTTAACGTCGATCGAATTTCTCAGAAGGGCAGTAGATTTGCCTCCACTGACCTCGCGTCAGTGGAGGCACGACTCGTTGGCTAGGGACAGCTCCTGCCCAATGCCCCGCGCCCTTGCGCTTACGCCAGGGTTGCGGCTGGGCGAAAACCATTTTCAGGGTTTGCCGAACCAATTGCCGTATGGAATTTTGGGCGAGACTCCTCGCCGCCTCTGCGCGTCCCCAGGGATCGCTCGCGGTACCACACCCTGAAGACTACCTGGCTCTGCATCCCACACTCATTCCGATTTCGACGGCGAACTGATCTGGCATTACGGTCTGTTTGCTTCAAAAAACGGCCCCTAAGCTCGCAGACAGTCTTTCGATTCAAACCCTTCTCGCTGAAGCGATTCGCCATGGACCTTGATCCCCGCGACGAAAACTTTATTGGTGAAGCAATTCACAGTGAAGAAGCAGCTCTGCGGTATCTCAAGACAAACTGTCTCTCGGCTGCACAAACACAGCGAGCGTATCTGCGGAAAAAACTGGCCGAACGATGCTGGAGTCTTAAGGCCTGTGCCAATTCCTTAAACTGTCGGACCAGCGAATTCGTATTGCAGCTTGAAAACGCCGGCTTTGGTTACTTGGTTCATCAACTTGTGCTCGTTTTTCCCAAGAGTTGCCAATCAGAAAAACCACTGTTTATACGCCAACGCAATAATCACTCCGCAGCTTGGATGCAGTACAGCATGCTGCCTGAGCGGATGATCAGCCGGTTTTCCACGACTGCGGCTGCGTATAACACTTGTCCAGTCGGGGCGCTGTCGCCGGCGGCTTCCGTGGGCAGAGGCCAAAGGACGTTATCTGCAAGCGACTTGCCGGTTGAAAGTGAAACTACGGAAGTCGTACCTTTCTGACCAAACAGATACACGTGGTCGCTCGATACGATGGGTGTCGCCCAAATGCTGCCCGACTTGACACGCTCGGCCGATAGTTCTTCTCCAGAACTGGCATCCAGTTGATAGAGTACGCCAGCCCGATTGACAAAGATGGCGCGACCGTCAGCGACTACCGGACTACCGAAGCTGCAGCTCGCTTTCTTGGCCTGCCACACATAGGCAGCTTCGAATTTATTGTCCGCGTTCAAGGTGACTTTGATCACACCGTTCGATGCTATTGATTTTCCGGCCGATGCTTCGCCACGCCCTTCCGAAGCCCCGATCAGAAAACGATCTTCACCCAGTGGTATCGGCGTGCAGGCAGTGTTGTTGGCAATTCCTGTAAACTCCCAAAGCCTGTTTCCAGTTGCAGGCTCAAAGCCAACCAACTTGCCGCTGGCGCTGCAAACCAAATGCTGCGCGCCACCGACGGTGACCAGCCTGGGTGAACACCAAGTCGTAGCTCCCAGCCCCACCGACTTCCAAACATTCTGCCCTGTTGCTTTGTCGATGGCCAAGACATACGGCTCTTGGCTGCGCTCAACCCATACAAACAAGAGCTTCTCGTTTTGCTCCAGCGAGGAAGCCAATCCATGCCGCGCTTCGATGGGACCATATTCGGCCACCAAATCTCGTTGCCAACGTGGATTGCCCTGGCGATCAACGGCGACCACTAGTCCACCTTCGCAAAATGCATAGTAGCCTGCAGCATCGCAGGTAGGCGATGGAGCTGCCCGGCTGACATAGTTGTTGTTTTCGGCTTTGGTTGGATTGGTGAAGTCGCGCTGCCAATTCTTGTGTCCATCGTCCAGGCGATACGCACTGATGTGAAACTGCTCTTTGTTGTCGCCGCTGACCGATGTCACGATCAGTTGATCGCGATCGATGATGGGCGACGATTGGCCGTACCCAGTGATGGGAGACTTCCAAGCAATGTTTTCCGTATCCGACCATTGCAGTGGCAGCTTAGGGGAAGCTGCGAGTCGTTGACCACCATTCTGAAAGCCGCTCCACTGCGCGGCATCCGGCTCGGCACCATTGGCGCTTCGGTAGGTGGCAGTCGACATGCAGCAAATGCACAGGAAGGTGACTGCTAATTTTGAGTTCATGGAATTGATACCCATCATGGAGGACAAAAATTGTGCAACGAATCGAATTTGGCGGTCAACAACCACTGCTCTTGGCGTTGACATCTCCTTCTACACTGAGACTTTGTCTCAACTAGTTTAGCCATTCAACAACCCCAAGCAAGTCGAACTGCCGCTTGGAAGGCAACCGTATCGTCACTTTCACCGGTTGTCGATAAATGCCAGGGAAACGTGGCGATTTCTGGGAAGAAGCGATGCCAGTCTTCTCGAAATTTTTTCACAGTTAGCGCATAGATTGCTGGGCAGTTCGCCCCTCATTTCACCCACCCAAGCCCAGCATCAGGTCCGTCGCGAGGCGCGTTTGCAACTTTTTCACATCGCCTATTGACAATAATCTGCAGCCCAGGTCTATTGTTGAGACTGATTCTCATCAGCACCAAGCGAGCCATTGCGGCAGGTCAAAAGGGCCTGTTGAAGCCAGCCAGGTAGAAGTCGTTCAAAGAGCGTTTTGAGCTGATCGCCGGGCGTGGCAGTATGGCTACGTTCAGGCGAGCGGCTCTCCAGTCTTCTTCTTGGAGTTGGGCAAATGTCTAGTGTTGGTGCTCGGTCGTTGCGTTCGGCCTTCACTTTAGTCGAGCTACTGGTGGTGATCGCCATCATCGGCATTCTGGTTTCCTTGCTATTGCCGGCAGTTCAAGCGGCCCGCGAAGCGGCCAGGCGAATGCAGTGCAGCAACAATCTCAAGCAAATCGGTCTGGCCTTGCATAACTACGAAAGTAGCTACAAGGTTTTTCCCCCCGGTTCGATCTATAGCAACTTCATCAGCGGCTTTGCTTCGATTCTGCCTCACTTGGAACAGGGCAACCTGGTTCAGTCGTACAACTTTAGTTTGTACTATACCCATCCAGTTAACGTGGCGGTCAGCCAGCAGAAGATTCCAACCTACATTTGTCCCTCGGTGGACTTTCATCGCGAAGTACCTTCGAGCGTGCTGAGCGCAAGTGGCAGTCCTGTCGAAGTTGGCTCTGGTTCCACGTATCTGCTCAACGAAGGCACGGGCGATTACATGACCAACAGCGATGGCATTTTTGGTGCCGTGTGGGGAACTCTGGGTACAACCGTTTACTCCAACCGTCCGATTCGCTTTGCGGACGTGACCGATGGTACGTCGGGCACAATAGCCGTGGGCGAAACCACCTATGACTTCAAAGACTACCTATGGAGCGCGACGACTCCTGGGGGTTTGGGAGGCACACCGCGTTGGGGTACCGCGCGGTGGATCGTCGGTTATCCACGTATCGCGATGGGCTCGACCAAATATCCTCTAAACGTACACGTGATGCCCAATATCGGCGGCTACACCAGCATGCATGTGGGCGGGTTGCATTTCAATTTTGTCGATGGCAGTGTTCGCTTCTTGAGTAACACGACCAATGGAGACATCGTCAAAGCGATTTCGACGCGCGCCGGTGGAGAGGTTCAGTCCAATGACGCTGGCCTCTAAGTTCTGTGTTGTGCTGGTAGTTGGTTGTTTACTGGCTGGCTGTGAACAGTCAGTGCCGACCTATCCAGTCAAAGGCATGATCAAGCTCGATAAGAAACCAGTTAAGAGCGCTGTCGTCGTGTTCACTCCCAATCCCGCCACGGAGGGCGCTGCGGGGGCGAGCGTACTAGCGCAAGACGGCCAATTCGAGCTTGACTCTAGGGCCGGCTTGGCCGCTGGCCAATACAACGTAACGGTCAGCGATAATAAGCCAGAACTGGAAGAGTTCGAGGCGCGGCGATTTGCCGGCAAGCCGCCCATACCGCGAGCGCAGATACCTCTGCGTTACTCGCGCGCTAATGAACTGCGCGTAACTATTGACGGAGCTCGCAGCGACGTACAATTGGAACTCAAGAGCAAATAAGCCCTCCTCAGAAGCTGCTTCAGATCGAAACACCCAGAGCTTCTTGCGCTGCGAGGTAGCCCGGAGAACTGCGCCCAAACTGGCTGGCGGTGACGCGGGCGAGCGCCACCAGTTGATTCCAGCGAAATGCCGGACGGAGCGTGGCGAATTCAGTTGTTGCGGTATGGAAATACTTCTCGGCGTGCAGCGCTCCATCTTCGCTGGTCGCAAAACGCAATAGCAGTTCCATCAGCGGTTGTTCAGAATGACCTAGTTCGCCATAACGTTTGACCAGTGCAGCGCTGCGCATCTGGTCTTGGTTACGAATCGCCATATTGGTTTCATCGAGCAACTGCTTGATCGACTCGCCACGGACTTCTGCCAGTTGCTCCGAGGTAGGAATGGGCTGAGCGCTGGAGTTTCCGGTTTGTCCGGCCGTGTGAAAGGCGGCCACGATCAGAGCCGAAACAGCTTGAGGTTGATTGCACACGCAGACGATATTGCGCCACGCGTTGGCTGCGTCCGAAGCATGGACGCCAATCGAGTCACCATGGCAACTGCCGGCTGGCTTCTCTGCGTTGGCCCATTTTTCAGGTCGTCCCTTATCATGCAACACCAGCTTGTTGGCTGCGATCGAGATGGCCTGACAAATCTCATCGGCCGCAAAGCCATCACGGAAGGCTTGGGCAACAGCATCGGCCGCTTGCTCGCGACTGCTACTGAATATGGTCGTGGCCAGCTCTTCCATCCAAGTATCATCGCCACTACGTGTACCTGCTGAACGTCCCAGCAGTTGGTATTGGTCGAGCAACCTGGGCAAGATGTTGCGAATAGCCGAAGGAGTTCGGTTGTTCGCCAATATTTGTTGTTCGGTGCTGGCGCAATAGCGCACCGATTGTCGCAACATACAATTTGCCCACTTGGTCCCGGCGATATCGAGTGTATCCATCGCCCGCCAGGCCAGTACGACTCGGTGTACATCGACTTCGTCGTCAACTTCCATCATCAAGTGATTGAAGGCTTCGCCCTCAGGCAGATCTCTCATCGAACTGAACACGCGATCCGCGCGCTCGATGTCACCGGTTCGGGCAACGCTACGCAGAAATTCACCTGCGTTCTGGTTGGCTGGAACCGGCTCTGGTGTCACGGCATGGAGGACTTCATTGGCTCTGCCACCTTGAGCTTGGATGCGTACTGCGTTGCGATGCAGGACTTTCAAAATCGGTAGAGCCTGTTTCTCGGTCGGTAATTGCCTGGCCATACGATACGCCGGAGCCAAAGCCATGAAAGTATGAAAACCGATATAGTCTTGGCCACCAAAAGTCCGCGCATTGGCCAAGGCGCCCGCAGTTAACAGAGTAGCCAGGTTCTCACCTCGTCTGATACGCTGCGCGAGCTCGCGCACGAGCGCATCAGGTTCAGTTGCTTGCATCAATTGCACGAGCGGTTCAAGATCGCCAAAAGTTAGAGCTTCTGGTGTTTCGTCAGCCAGGCAAAAGCCCAGTCCTAATTCGCTGGCGCAAACTGTGCCCACGCCTGCCACGATCATCCCTTGTCCCACTTGCTTGAGAAGCGTCCGCCTGTGAATCGACATCTCTGGCTCCTTTGGTGTGCGAGGTTTAACGCATTGCGATACGAACGCTAGTCTATCGCTGCCAGGAGCTGCTAAGCAAACACTTTGTTTGATTGGCAGTCAAATAGTCTCCTTTCGCTCCGCGAAAGGCACAGATCCTTTTGCGGAGCAAAAGCAGACATTTCACTCCGGCATCGATATCGGAAAGTGGCGCATGAGTATGTGGTATAACTGAGTGAACTGCTTGGTCTCCATTCGCTCCGCGAACGGCCAATCCTTCGGCGGAGCGACTCTACTTTTATTGGCGACGAAATTAGGCTGGAATTGAATGGTGTATAACTGGGTGAATTGCCTTTGTCTCCTTTCGCTCCGCGAAAGGCAAACCCTTTTGCGGAGCAAAAGGAGACACTGTTCATGGCTGGCCGTGGGGTTGTCGCTTTGTCTAAACGCCTTGGTGATAGCCGATATCAAGGTCGAGACGGAAGTTTCGCGGTCGTCTGAGTGGTTTCAATTCCAACGCATCAAGTTGCCAGCCATCAATGATGTAGGGGCCCAAGCCAAGTGGTCATTGATTCGCGGCCGAGCGGATGAGAATTCAGGCAAACCCCATGTCTTAAATGACGGCCAGATCCCGGCGACGGAAGATGCGCCTCGCGAGAACTTCTTTCTCTCCGCCGGCAGTGACGGTGGAGTGTTGCTGGCCGACCTCGGCTCGCAAGTTGATATCCAGGAAGTGGTCAGCTATTCCTGGCATCCCGGTTCGCGCGCTCCCCAACGTTACAGCTTGTATGCCGCCTCTGGTCTCGACGAAGGATTCTCTGACTCCAAAGTAGACGCACAGAACCCGTTGAGCGGCGGCTGGAAATTGCTGGCCGAAGTCGATACACGTTCGGTTGGTGCAAAACGTGGTGCAGTGGGCGCTACGCTCGGCGGCCAGCATGCGGCGGCGATTGCCAACGGCTCAGCCGGCCTGGGGAAATTTCGTTATCTGCGGTTCGACATCCAAGCCACCGATGCCAACGATCGTTTCAGCCACACTTTCTTCAGCGAAGTCGACGTTTACTCGCAAGAGGATCGTCAAGTACAACCTATAACCGTTCCGGAAAATCAAGCGCTCCGTTTCGCAACCGCCGATGACCAATTTCAATTTATCATCGATGCCACGCATGCGCCCGACTTAGTTGATTGGTCCGAAACGAAACTGAAATTGGTCATCCAAGCTTGGTATCCGAAGATCGTTCAGATGTTACCCAGTGAAGGCTATGTAGCGCCCAGGGAAGTTACGTTTCGTTTTTTGCCGGGTGAACGCATGCGCGGCATTCCGGCTTGGGCTCAGGGTTCGACGATCTCCATGAACGCCAATTGGTTTCGAGGTGAACTCGATCGCGAAGCCCGCGGAGCGGTGGTCCACGAAATGGTTCACATCGTGCAGAACTATCAAGGCTCGCAAGGTCGAAATTCGCGGCGACGACAAACGCCGGGGTGGTTGGTAGAAGGTATCCCCGACTACATCCGTTGGTTCTTATACGAACCTGAAACCAAAGGCGCACTCTTGAACAAACCGACTCTGGCTACCGCCAAACATGATGCCAGTTACCGCGTCTCCGCCAACTTCATCGACTTCGTTGTACGCAAATATGATCGCCAAGGCGACCTGATCTCGAAATTGAATGCGGCTCTACGAGATGGCAACTACACACCTGACACCTGGAAACAACTGACCGGCAAGTCAGAGTCGGAACTGGCCAAGGAGTGGCAATCCCAGTAATCAACCTTGCGTGTCGGCTGCACCTCAACCAGGTAGCGGAATGCGTCAAGCATTTCGATATGTGTGCTGCAGCGGAATGCGTCAAGCATTTCGAAATGTGTAGACCTCGCAGAACCGAAAGCCTTAACGGCTTCCGCTACATGTCGCGCGGGTATCTGACAGCCGTAGCTAAGGTGCGCCGCGATTGAAGAACCCCCCGCGGACTTGGGAGATCGTCAAATCGAACTCGCCTTCGATGGTCTCTTCGGGTTTCAAGCTAACTTTAGTGAGAGTAAGTGTGCCGCTAACGGTCCGACCACCAAAGGGTGAAAATGGAGCACCAGGGCGAACGTCATCCATGAATGAGCCATCAACTTCAAGCGTTTTACCGGCGCTTTTCTCTAGCACATCTAGCGGTATGGGCAGGACAATTTGAAATCGGCCAGCGTTGCTGGTCTTGATACCGCTGAGCATGATGTTGCCGGTGGGTTTCATGGGAGCAAACGGTCCGCCAAAGCCGGGGAATCCACTACGCGGTGGTGGATTCACGGTTGCGCCCATCTTTTCAATCTCAGCGATGCGCCCATCCAATTCGAGGTTTAATGTCACTTGACCAACTGTGCTGATATCGTTGGGCGGACGGTCTGACCAACTGGCGGTAAAGCTGCCTATGGCTTTGCCGTTGTGAACGATGTACATCGGTTTGCGAGGGCGCGGCGCAGCAGTCACTGGCCAGTCTTGCAGTTCGCTTTGAATCATCTTCTCGCGACGTTTGATAAACTGGCGCATGGACTTCATTGCCCGCGGAGCGCCCATCTGCCGCGCATGAAGATGAGGCGTCAAGACCTGCTCCAAGTCATCGATCGTCTTGATCAAGTCATCTTCTTTCCAGAGTTCCGTCAGTATCTTTTCCAGCGTTTGTTTATACCGAGCCGCAATCCTCTCGTCGTGATACAGACGGTTGGTGAGCATACTCTCGGTGTAAACCGACAGAGGTCCGCGTGGACCAAAGCCAGGAAAACCGCCCGCCATAAAAGTCGCATCCGCACCCCAAGGTATGAAATAGAATTTTCCGTTGCCCGGATCCTCGTACAGCCAGTAGTTGTTTTGGTTGTTGCAATATCCATCCCAAAAGCCGATCAGGCTTTCTATGGCCCAGTAGTTCAGGAAGTTGTCGATATCCACTATGTCACCGACCGCTGCCACATCCAGTGGCCCTTCAGCGGCGAGCAACTCGGCTAAACGCGTGAGCTTGGAGCTATCGTGATCTTTCTTGTTGGACTTGATTTCTATTCGATCAATGGCCTTGGGATAGAAGTCGGCCAGCGTGCCTTCGTAGAGATTTCCATTGGCCTTGCCAAAACGCCGTTTGAGAAAGGGTTTCCCGATCGACTCGACGTTACTGTAGACACCCAAGTACACGCCGTTGACAGTAACTCGCGCAAAATTGCAACGCGGAGCGTGTACCGACGCGGCGTTGAACAACTTGTAGGTGAGGAATTGAGTGACCAGCGGCGCGTCTTGTTTGTTGTTGTTCAGCGTCAAAACATCAACACCGGCCATCGGCTTTTGATCTTCGTATTCGTCGAACTTGACCTTCAACGACGGGAAGTGATCATCCAGCGAGCCAATAAAGCCCTTCTTCCGCAGTCCCACTGATTTTATAGTAGTGCCATCAATCGTGATGTCCGCTTTGAAGTACGTGAAGGGGTCCTCGATCTTGCCTGCGAATACTTTGCCGGGATCGCGAGTCTGCGCACACAACAGCTTCCAGTCTTCGTCAGCGACTCGAATTGAAACTTCAACGATCCGCTGCTCGTTATAGAAACGATCGTCATTTAGCTCTTGAGCGGCTGCGGGCAACGCATACGCCAATGCCAAACACATTCCAGCCCAACAAGCCGCCAGGCGAAAAAACAAATCAGATTTAATAGCGGTCATAAGCACGTGGACGCGTCCAATTCGGGATTAGGGCACACTTCGCCGGATCCGATATCATCGAGACTAGGCACACCGTGAGCAAGACCACGTCACCTCTCCAAGGCTTTGCCTTGGGGAGGTCGAATCGAGCGCTAGCAAGATTCGGGAGGGGCCACAGCATCTAGCCGATCTCGCCAGAGATTGGAAATTGATCGGTAACGCATCCAAAGTCTGGCGACTTCGGCTACAGGACAGTCCCCTCTCCGAGGCTGTGCCTTCCTACTCCTACTCCTACTCAAGTACAACTTTCAGATAGGCCAGGCTCTGGGGCTTCGATGCCGACCGCAAAATCTCGGAAACTCCAGCCGATCCACCCGCAGTCGATCAATTCAACGACAAACTGTGGGTCTGGGACTTGCAGTAAGCTGCCACCTCTCCATGCGCAGCATGGGGAGGTCGAATCAAGCGTAGCAAGATTCGGGAGGGTCGAGTCCTGGGCTGTAGCCGAAGTCGCCAGACTTTGGACGCGTCACCAATCAACTTCCCATCTCTGGCGAGATCGGCTACACGTCAAGACCCCTCCCGAATCTCGCTATGGCTCGATTCGACCTCCCCAAGGCGAAGCCTTGGAGAGGTGACTGTCACCTCCGCCAGCGAAGCGCACGCACATGTGACGAAGTACGTTGCTCAATCGCTCTATCCTGGATACGATCGTCACTGGGCCGATGATCTTTTTTGGTCATCATTTCACAGAAGAGTTTCTTAGATGTTGCGATTCGAACGCAATCCCTCGCCGGCGCTGGGGTGGGGCATCTGCCTGACCATTCTGGCAGTGTTCTTGGCTGATAGTTTTACGGCTCTGGGTTTCGCGGAATGGGTGCTGTATTTACTGCCCGTGGCGATGAGCCTCTTTTTGTGGCGACCCTCGCATGTCGCTGCGGTGGCCATCGTCTCGGGCATGCTACTGATGCTGGGCCTCCTGACCAGTCCCAATGGGGTCAGTTCAAACGTTGCACTCACCAATCGCAGTCTGGGATTGGTAACCATCGTGATAGTGGGTGCCGTTTGTTATCACTCTGTTCGTCAGAAACTGTCCGAACGTCGGCAAGAGTGGTTGCAGGAGGGGCAGGTACACTTGAGTCGCAAAATGGCCGGCGAACAAACGCTTGAATCACTTGGCCGTCACGTACTGAGTTTCTTTGGAGAGTACGTCAATGCAACCTGTGGTTTGTTATACGTGCGCTTTGGCCAACAATATCAATTGGTCGCCAGCTATGCAGTTCCTCCTGGCTGCACGCCGCCGGCGACAATCGAATCGGGACAAGGGGCCGTGGGCCAAGCCGCCCGCGATGAACGCACCTTTCATTTGAAGAATTTGCCCGATGATTATTTACGAGTTGGCTCGTCGCTGGGCGATATGGCGCCGCGAGCTGTACTGGTCTGTCCAATCATCACCGACGGCATCGTCTTGGGCGTACTGGAACTCGCGTTTGCTCAATCGACCTACAACACGGACGAGGAACTGCTAAAACGCGTGTGTCCTTCGATTGGTGTGGGCATCAAGGCTTGCCATTATCTGCGCAGGCAACAAGAACTACTCGAAGAAACCACTCGCCAGAGTGAAGAACTACAAGCTCAAAGTGAGGAATTGCGAGTAAACAACGAAGAGCTAGAAGAGCAAAGCCGGGCACTTAGAGAATCTCAAGCCCGGCTTGAGTTGCAGCAAGCCGAGTTGGAACAAACCAATTCGCAACTCGAAGAACAAGCATCGTTACTCGAAGCTCAGAAGAATGATTTGTCGCGTTCCAAAACACAACTCGAAGCTCAAAAAAGGGAACTCGAACGTTCCAGCCGCTACAAGTCCGAGTTCCTGGCGAACATGTCGCATGAACTGCGCACGCCACTGAATTCATCGCTGATTCTCTCTAAATTGCTCTCAGACAATAAAGACGGCAATCTGACAGCGGAACAGGTCAAGTTTGCGCAGACAATCAATAGTGCCGGCAACGATCTGCTGACTCTGATCAACGACATTTTGGATTTGGCGAAGATCGAATCTGGTCGCCTGGATATTCGTCCAGTCACTGTTTCGCTCAACACCGTAATTGATGGACTGCGTACCACATTCGAGCCCATTGCAGTTCAGAAGAGTGTAAGGTTGCGAACCGAACAGTTGACTACATTCCGCCAGATTCACACTGACGTGACGCGTTTGGATCAGATCCTCAAGAACCTCTTGTCCAACGCCTGCAAATTTACTGAGCATGGCGAAGTTGCTCTAATCGTTCAAGATGGCCTGAACGGCAATCTTGAGTTTCAAGTCCGCGATAGCGGTATTGGCATCCCAGAGAATCAACAGGAGATCATCTTCGAAGCATTTCGCCAGGCCGACGGAACTACCAATCGCAAGTACGGCGGCACGGGATTGGGACTATCGATATCGCGTGAGTTGGCCAAATTGCTGGGCGGACGGATTAGCTTAAAGAGCGCGGTCGGGCAGGGCAGCGTCTTCACTCTGACCCTGCCGCGCAAACTGGAAGTGCCGGCGACAAATGGCGAGTCGGATTTCACGAGTCATTTTGCAGCAGTCGAAGTAGGCTCAACTGCGACTGAAGAGACGCCCGCGGATCTTCCTATGAAAACTGACGAAGTGCAGTCAGTGGGACGGACTGAAATCCCATCTCAAACGACACAAGTGAGTTTCACTGGCCAGACTCGGCCCGACCAACGCACGATCTTAGTGATTGAAGATGATCCGTCATTTGCAGAAATACTTGGCGACTTGGCTCGAGAGCAGAACTTCAACTGCTTGAGTACCGCGACCGCCAATGAAGGCTTGAGCCTGGCGACGCGGCACTTGCCGTCGGCGATCATCCTGGACGTTGGCCTGCCAGATCAATCGGGTTTATCGGTGCTCGATCGACTCAAGCACGACGTGCGGACGCGCCATATCCCCGTGCACATTATCTCCGGCAGCGATTACACAGAGACTGCATTGTCGTTGGGCGCGATTGGATACATGCTCAAACCCGTCATGCGCGAACAGTTGGTCCAGGCATTTGAAGACCTGCGCGAGCGGTTGGCCCAGGCCATGCGCCGCGTCTTGATTGTCGAAGATGATGAAGTGCAATTGAACAGTCTGAAGTCGCTCTTGGGTTCGCCAGATGTAGAAGTGATCGGCGTGCGCTCGGCCAGCGACTGTCTGGAGCAACTGAAACATACAACCTTCGATTGTATGGTCCTCGATCTGAGCCTACCGGACGCCACTGGGTTTACACTGCTGGAAACTCTCAGTCGAGAAGATCGATATTCCTTCCCGCCGGTAATTGTGTACACCGGCCGCGATCTTTCCAGCGAAGAGGAACACCGTTTGCGTAGGTATTCCAAATCTATCATTATCAAAGGAGCACGATCCCCCGAACGGTTGCTAGATGAAGTCACACTGTTCCTTCATCAAGTCGTACAGGAACTGCCGGCCGAACAACAGGAGATGCTTCGTAAGGCTCAGAGCCGCGAGAGTCTTTTAGAAGGTAAGCGCATACTGGTGGTCGAAGACGATGTACGTAACGTGTTCGCCTTGACCAGTATTCTCGAGCCCAAGGGCATCGCGGTCGAGATTGCTCGCAATGGTAAAGAAGCGTTAGTGTCATTGGAAAAATCAGCCAAGGGTCCGGTCGATTTGGTCTTGATGGACCTAATGATGCCCGAGATGGATGGACTGACTGCAATTCGAGAAATACGTAAGCACAAAAAGTGGTCGAGCTTGCCAATCATCGCTCTAACAGCTAAAGCGATGAAGAACGATCATCAAATGTGCTTGGAAGCAGGGGCCAATGATTACATGGCCAAGCCTTTAGATGTGGAACGGCTGATCTCTTTGATTCGGGTATGGATGCCGCGGTCGACTTAATTACTGAAGGAATCATCTCAGACAATGGCGAGGGATACCGAAGAGATCGAGATTCACCTGCTCCTAGAGGCGATATTCCAAAGATATCACTACGACTTTCGCAGCTATGCCATGGCTTCGCTCAAGCGCCGGCTGAAGCAAGCGTTGGAGAGATTTGGGTGTGCCAGCTATTCCGGTTTACAAGAGCGACTCCTCCGCGATCAATCGCTCTTCAGTGAGCTGCTGTCTTATTTGACCGTGCAAGTCAGCGAGATGTTTCGCGATCCGATCTACTTCCGGGAGTTGCGGGATAAGGTTGTGCCGCTGTTGCGAACCTATCCATCGATCAAGGTTTGGATCGCTGGCTGCAGCGCGGGCGAGGAAGTCTACTCGCTAGCCATTTTGTTTCGGGAAGAGGGGCTGGAATCTCGAACCATTTTCTATGCGACTGATATCAACTCGCATTCATTGGAACAGGCACGCTTGGGCATTTACTCGCTGGATCGGCTGGCTGGATTCAGTGCTAACTATCAACACTACGGGGGCCGAGCGTCGCTGAGCGACTACTATACGGCGGCCTACGGTGGCGCCCGGTTCGATCCCAACTTGCGAAAGAACGTAGTGTTCTCCGATCATAGCCTGGTAACCGATAGTGTATTTGCGGAGGTGCAATTCATTTCCTGTCGCAATGTGCTAATCTATTTCGATCGCCCACTGCAGAGTCGCGTGATCGGGTTGTTTAAAGACTCGCTGGCGCGTCGTGGTTTTCTCGGATTAGGCAGCAAGGAAAGCCTGCGATTTTCTGATCACGCAGATTCGTTCGAGGAATTCTCTAAACCATCGAGGATCTACCAAAAGGCGGGCAGTTCGTAATGGATGCTCAAGTCGATGTGATCCTCGGCAAGCTGCGTACGCAAAACGTGCAACTGGTGTGTATCGGCGCATCGGCCGGGGCCATCGAATTGCTGATGAAGTTGTTGCCCGCCATACCCAGTCAGTCGAAACTGGCGATAGCCGTGCTGGTGCATCTGCCAGCGGACCGAGAGAGTTTGTTAGTTTCGCTGTTTCAAGCTCGCTGCAGCCTGCCAGTTGAAGAGGCCATCGACAAGCTGCCCATTGTCCCAACGCATATTTACTTTGCCCCACCTGCCTACCACTTGTTGATTGAACGCAATTTGCAGTTTTCGCTCTCGACCGACGCAGCGGTTCACTACTCACGACCATCGATCGATGTCCTATTCGAATCGGCCGCCGATGCGTTAGGTCCTCAAGTCTTGGGAATCGTTTTGACAGGTGCCAATCAAGACGGCGCCAGTGGACTGCGGGCGATCTATGACGAAGGGGGCCTGGCTGCGGTGCAGCGGCCTTGCGAAGCCGAAGCGGCCATGATGCCCGAAAGCGCCTTGGCCAAGTGCCCAGCTGCTTTCTCGTTGTCGATGCGCGAGTTGGCTGAATTATTCCAGAGCTTCTGATTGTTATTGCAAGAACACGCTGAGTCGATATGGATGTTATAAAACTATTACTGGTCGACGATCTCGAAGAGAACCTCATGGCGCTGGAGGCAGTACTCCGCCGAGAAGGTATTGAGTTGATCCAGGCACGCTCCGGCAGCCATGCGCTGGAGTTACTTCTCAAACACGATTTCGCCCTGGCGATCATCGATGTCCATATGCCCGATATTACCGGGTTTGAATTGGCCGAGATCATGCGAGGCACGGAACGCACCCGACGAATTCCGATCATTTTTTTGACTGCGGGCGTCCCCGATCACAGTCGGCAGTTTCGAGGTTATGAATCCGGCGCTGTCGATTTTCTGTACAAACCCTTTGACCCCCAAATTCTGGTTTCGAAAGTCAATGTCTTTATCGAACTGGCCAGGCAACGCCAGGAGATCGTGCGGCAGCGCGATGCGATCCACGATAGTGAAGAACGTTTGCGAATCGCCTTGGAAACAGCGGAACTATCGCTCTGGGATTGGGACTTGGCTGACGACCAAATCTCGTGGCCCCAGCAAGCGGCGGTCACGCGTGACGCCTCATCTTGTTGCGTGTCATCGGCCACTAGCTTCTTTGAACTGATTCACCACCATGATGTGCTGAATGTCAAACGCGCGATCGCCGAGTGTCTGGATGCAGGCGAGCGATTGCGTTGCGAGTTTCGCATCATGCGTGCCGACGGTACCGTACGCTGGGTACTGTGGATGGCCAAGCTGGAACGCAATGCCCAAGGCCAGCCTCTTCGGATGATGGGTGTGCAACGCGACATCACCGCCGAGAAAGCTGCGGAAGAGGAGTTGCGAAGTCTCTCCGATAACTCGCCGAATGTCATCGCCCGCTTCGATCGAAAACTACGCCATGTGTTTGTCAGTCGCTCCATTGAACTGATCACGGGCCTCAAGGCTAGCGTCTTTCTAGGCAAGACCAACCGTCAACTCGACATGCCTCCGGATCTATGCGACCTTTGGGATTCCGCGTTAGAACGAGTATTCGCGACCGGCAAACCTCAAACGGTTCAATTCAGCTATGAATCGATCGTCGGGCCTCTGCGCTTACAGTCGCATTTGGTGGCCGAAGTCGATCACTCCGGTTCAGTCGACTATGTATTGTGCGTCACTCGCGACACAACCGCGGAATGGAAGGCCATCAAGGATTTGGAACAAGCCAAGCTGTCAGCCGAATCGGCGAACGCAGCCAAGGACCGCTTTCTGGCAGTCCTCAGTCATGAACTCCGCAATCCCTTGGCACCAATTCGCATGTTGACCACGCTATGGGAGATGGAAAAGAAGCTACCGGCCGAGTATAGCGAAGGGCTCGACATGATTCGCCGCAATGTCGATCTGGAATGTCGACTAATCGACGATATGCTCGATATCAACCGTATCGCCCAAGGCAAGCTCGAGTTGAAGTACGAGACGGTCGATGTGATCGATCTGATTCGAAATGTCATTCAAATTATCGAGCCAGATTATCAACGCAAACGTATTCGCTTTGAGTTTCGCAACCAGGCCGATGCAAGCACGGTCCACGCCGACGCAGCTCGCATTCAGCAAGTATTCTGGAACTTGCTCAATAACGCAGTTAAGTTTACACCCAAAGATGGCCGCATCGAACTGACGGCCCAAAACACTTCAGATGGTATGTTGCGTGTGAGCGTGGCTGACTCCGGCATCGGTATCCAACCTGATCTACTGCCAGTTATATTTGATGCCTTTGAACAAGGTGGTCAGTCGATCACGCGCCAGTTCGGCGGCTTGGGCCTAGGGCTGGCCATCAGCAAAGCGATCGCAGAATTGCATGAAGGTAAGCTATCGGTCGTAAGTGCCGGACATCAGCAAGGAGCCACATTTACCTTGGAATTGGCTACGACCAAGAGCTCAGATAGCGCGACGAACGTGCATCCGCGCAGCAACTTGATTGCAGCGCCAGGTTCGGCTAAGCGCCTGAACATCCTACTGGTCGAGGACCAGCGGGCTTTCGCCAAGCTGACCGAAAAACTGTTACAAAAAATCGGTCACACCGTTACAGTCGCCGGATCGATTGCCGAAGCGTGTCGCTCCTGGCATGACGGTCAATTCGATCTGATCATTAGCGACTTTGGATTGCCCGATGGCGATGGTAGTCAACTGCTCAAGCACATCGCCCCGACAGTCGATGTACCCGCCATCGCGCTAACCGGCTTCGGAATGGAAGAAGACATCCGCCGCGCGATCGACTCCGGTTACAGCTTGCACTTAACCAAGCCTGTAAGCTTTGAGCAATTGATTTCGGCCATCGATCGATCCATGATAGTCACCTGAGGCAAGATATTTGGCGAACCTAAGTAGCCACCGCTGCCAAGCGGTGGATTTCATCGTCACAAGAGTCCAGCGTCTGGCGACGGTGGCTACGAAGCGACAGTGGCTACGAAGTGCGCTGTCCAACTAACTATTTGACTTCGCGAATGGTGGCGACCAGGTAACTACTATCATCAGCCGACGAACCGCTGACCAAAGTTGGAGTCCCTGGTTTCAATTGCAGCTCAGTGGTGATATTAAACGTGGTGACCTCAGGTGGGTCGTCTTCCGATTCGACGTCTTTGACTCGCGCTGCCTCGTATTTGAGCGTCATGTGGACCAGTGAATCACTGATTGGCCGGGGTGACACTTGCACCATCGTACCGACCTGCATGTCGCGCATATTCTTGGTTTTGCCAAATTGCGATTGCGTAACGCCCATGACTATGTGCACTGTTTTTCCGACGGAAACCGTAGAACGAACGCCCGAGACGGCTGTCAGGCGCATCGACTCCAGACGCTGAATGCGATCGGTTTTCTCTTGCAGCAGTTTCAAAATCGCGGCGGAGGACAGTTCGGTATCGGCTTCTTCCTTTAGCGAAAATTCTACCAAGTCAAGTTGATATACCACCTGAGGCGAATCACTAGTCTCTTTAGTGTTTTGAACGCCAGCAGGCGACTCTTCTTGTGCAGATAGCAGTGACGCGCAGAGCAAGACGACGCAAACTGGAAGACAGCAGTGGCGCATGGTAAGAGTCCTGGTTGCAGGGAAGGGTGATAGAAACTTAATCCTCATCTAGGCTTGCGGGTCGAACCGTTTTCGAATTTCTTCATAGATGGCTTCACGACTCGCATCGGCTGATAGCGCTGTATTGCTTTCAATACCGTAAGCGATTTCAGCCAGTTCCTTGTCCTTGATGATACCCGAAAACCACTGTGAGTAGTCGTGATTTTCTCGATGAAACTCCCACGTTCCGTCATCGATGCCTTCGCCGATCTGCATAAAGATCTTTAAGTTTTGAGCTTCCAGCTGCAGTTTTCTATCTGGGCCGCGGAACACGAATCGCTGCGGCTCGTCCATATCGCCGTCAAAGTAGCTGTGCTTATGACGCTGGGAATCGCTTTTTGAAACCATGCGTTTGAACCAGGCGGGCTGGTCCTCTCCACGGCGCCAGGCCACCGCATATTCACCTGGTTCTCCGCGAGGTGTGGTTATACCCTCACACGAACGCTCTAGCAGTTGACAACACTGCTGCAGGGCATCCTGGGGGTCAGCAGCGATGGAAACCACCGTGTCAACGCTTCGCATAATCACGCTGGAGAGCCGTTCGTGATAGGCACTGATGAACATAACTCCGCGCAATTGATGAGCCGACCAATTCTCGGCTGGTTGCCATTGGCTCGGTGCAGCATAATGAGCTTCGTCGACAATGATCCAGTGTGGTCGGCCTTTCTGACTGCGCATTGAAGAGAGCTCGTGCAGTAGCCGATCGAAGTACTTGGGGCGCTCGTCTTCTGATACGCGGAAGAAGCTAACTACGAAGTGACCCGAAGGTTGGTCCAGAATCCGCATGACCTCTTCGATCTCCGGTGGTCGATCACCAGTGCCCAGGACGATGGAGCCTTCGATGTTTTGGTAGTCGCCTTCTGGATCGAGGATGACGCTCTGGGCGCCACGCTCGCTCAGTTGCTCAACGAAGCTCATCGCAAACTTGCTCTTGCCGCCACCCGAGCCGCCGGTAACCAAAACACTTTCGGCAAACAAATCGATGGTAAATTCCTGACCATCCAGTTGATGACCTATCACCAGTCTCCGCTTCTCCTGCGCATCCAAGCGAACCAAATCGTTGTCGATGATCTCTTCGATTAGTTCTTGAACGCCCGCTCCACGCGGACTGCGCGTAACGACATCCGCCACTTCCTTGACCGTATCGAGCGCATTTTCAACGGCCGCCGACACGCCGCAATACTTCAGCATGGCCAGATCATTCTCAGCATCACCCACGGCCACTGTATTCAGCGATGAGATTCCCAGTTCGTCTAAAGCGCACTTCAGCCCTGCCGCCTTATTGACTCCGGTAGGCAGAATCATCACCGCATCTTTATTGAAGATGATTTGCAGATCAAGATTCAAGCGGCGAATGACTTCCAGCGATTCGATCTCATGCGGTTGCCAGGTGGCCACAATCGCATGACCTGTTTCAACGCGTTGCACACCGAATTCAGCTAGCTGCTGCGTGAACTCTGGTGGAACCGGATCGCACAGCACACGCACTTCACCATCCGCAGGATTGAACAGCACCGCGCCGTTTTCAGCGATAACCAAATTGAAAAGCTTGATAGCAGGGAAAAGCTCCTGCAACGGTTCCAGCCGGCGTCCGGTAACCAGTACCAATTGACGACCAGTAGATTTCAAGCGCTTCAGCGCTTCGACAGTTTGGTCATCGACCAATCCATCATGGGCCAGCGTACCATCATAATCGACGGCCAAGGCATGGAAGTTCAAGGTGCACATCCTTCAAGGACAGTGGTAGCGCTCGGAATCTCAATAGATTCACCTAAGTGCAAACACTGTTCCTGTCGCTTTTAACGCCGACGTCCGACGCTAACTGTCACCTCTCCCGCGCAGCGGGGGAGGTCGCCGACGCGGCGTTTAGCCGTCGTCGGCGGGAGGGGGCACAGCGCCATGCAAGACTCCTGCGGTAATAACCACCTTCACCGCCAAGACCCCTCCCGAATCTCGCAAAGCCTCGATTCGACCTCCCCAAGGCGAAGCCTTGGAGAGGTGACTGTCGCAAGACTCCTGCGGTACTAACCGCAGCGCCGATCGGCTTGATCTTCTGTCAGTGCATAAGACGACGGTGAACTCTCAGGCTCTGCGGAAGTTACTGACAATCCGCCCACTAATCTACCGATGCGCTTGAGATCTTGTACCAATCTGTCACTGGGAGAATGAATACATTGCCGAACATCAGCGTAGTCAAACTCATACAACGCGTCATCAATGCGCAAGAACGCAATGGCATGGGCGTCATCGTAAGCCAAGAAGGCCAGGCCTTCAGACTTGAGACTCATTAACCAATAGACAACTTCCCGGCTCATAGAACGTTTAGCCTGGTGAGCCGATGGATAGGTGGGATATTTGTCAAGCAGTTGCAGCATACCGGCCCATGACACTGCCCGTGCATTTTAGCAGATCCAGTATTAAAAAGTCCAGTACGTTCGAGCGCTCTGAGTGGCCCTGGAGAGCCGCTCTACGTCGAGCCATCTGTAACACAAGTCATTAGCTTAGATGAATGTTTCGTTAGAGAGTTTGAGCGCCCCAGGAGAGCCGCTCTACATAGAGCGTCACATTTTGCCCGATCGACATGGGGTAACTTCTGGCGTAATGCATCAGGAGTGAAAGTCGGACGACCGATGGATAACTTAATCCGACTTTCGGCTTTTCAATCCATTGGTATCACAGGAATCCGGCATGGCGTTTCTCTCCGGTAGCGTAGGCTTTGAGCGATTTAAGGTCACTGGAGTAGACTTCAAACATTTCAAGGATGAACACATCGAGATTCTCGGCCGGCATGCGGCTGGTCCGGCCAATGCCGCCGGCGCTGAATCCGTTACCACCGGCTTTATTGGCGGTGACCACCTATTCGATAATATCTTCGACATCGATAAGAACGTAATCGACAACGCCCTACACTGCGCGATCCGGGTCGATACGAATCAAGTCCCTTCGGCTATCAAAAAGGCTTGGATGCAGATCGAACTGCTCGCGTTGGCCAAAGACAACACCAGCGGTCGCCCCACCAAGGCTCAACGTCAAGAAGCTAAAGAATCCGTGGAAGCTCGCTGCGAAGAAGAAGCTCGATCGGGCAAGTATCACAAGATGTCCGAGTTTCCAATCCTGTGGGATGCTACTGAGCAATTACTGTACATCGGCAGTTCGAGCAGTTCAGCGATTACGCAAACCGCGGACCTCTTGTCGCGCGCCTTTGAGCTGGAATTGTCACGCGTATCCGCAGGCACACTCGTCAACGATTGGGCGGACCAGAACGACAAGCGCTCGATGCTGGATGATCTCTCGCCCTCCCAATTCCACCCAGACTACGCGCCGGCCGATAGCGTGTGGCTGAACGAGTTCGCCGAAAGCTATGACTATCTCGGCAACGAGTTCATGATGTGGCTGTGGTGGTACTTGGATACACAATCCGACACTATTGAACTGGCCGACAATTCCGAAGTCACCGCCATGTTCGCCCGCTCGTTATCGTTGGAATGCCCACTTGGGGAGACTGGCAAAGAATCGATCTCGTCAGAATGCCCCACCAGGTTACCCGAAGCTCTGCAGGCCATTCGCACCGGCAAAATGCCACGCAAAGCCGGACTGACTCTCGTCCGTCACAACCAGCAGTTCGATTTGACCTTGCAAGCCGAGACGTTCGGTATCTCCGGTGCCAAGATCCAAGCCGATGAAGCCGAGGACATCCACGAGATGCGCACCAATCGCATCGATTCAATCCGCAACTTGGGTCAAACCGTCGACCTGCTTTTCAAAGCGTTCTGTGATCGTCGCATCAACAAGAAGTGGACTAACGAAGTTGAACAACTGAGCCGCTGGCTACAAGGCGACGTCAACAAGAGCAAGAAGCCCGCCGCCTAACTACGTAGCTGATCTCGCCAGAGATTGGCTCTGCCTCCGTGGCTGATCTCGCCAGAGATTGGCCCGGCCTCCGTGGCTGATCTCGCCAGAGATTGGCCCGGCCTCCGTGGCTGATCTCGCCAGAGATTGGCTCTGCCTGAAACGTCCGGCGCCCAGTGCATGTTGAGTCGCTACACTGGGTGCGCCTCGCCTGGCGGCTACGGGTTAAACGACAATAGACGACTCACCGGCTATGGGCAACCAGATTTCGATGGTGCCCAAGCCGGTTTGCGGGTTGAAGTCTGCGCCATAATATTCAAAGCACGGCGCGTCGAGCAGTTCGACTTCGGCTGTGGGTACCCAGTTGGCGTAGATGGCGCACATCGTTTGGAACATCTGGGATACAGGTCCGCGATGCGTAAAGACGACGTACTGGCTGGCTGGCAACACTACCAATGTTAAGTCATCGGGCACGGCTGCATCGGAGCTGACGGCTACTCCAGCCAGGTAATAAAAACCTCGGCCTTTGTTGTTGTTGCGAATGACGCCATAGGTTTGATGACCGCTCTGATGCGGTACATCGCCAATCCACTTCGCAAAGCGCTGCCACAACATAGGAATGTCAGGCCGCGTTTCCGCTGTGAAGTGTTTGGCGAGCCCCACGATCATCAACTCACCGCAGCTTTCCACACGTGGTGCCTGGAGTTCGGGCAACTGCGGCGCAGCTGGTGGCGAACTCGGCGTCGAACTCTGTGGCAAACTTTCTGGCGAACTCTCACTCATCATCGCACTCTGCGGTCTTATTAGCGTGTTTGTACTTCTAGGCCTCTGGCAGGTTCGGCAATTCCAAAACGGGTCGAACTTCGACGGTACCTTTGCGAGCACCCGGAATACGACTGGCAATTTCGATCGCCTGGTCCAGGTCACGAGCTTCGATCAAAAAGTAGCCGCCCAATTGTTCGCGTGTCTCCGCAAATGGACCGTCGGTCACCAAGCGTTTGCCTTCGCGTACGCGTACACTAGTGGCCGTAGCCACCGATTGTAAAGGCGACGCAGCCAGATAATGCTGCTTGGCCGCCAAATCGTGTGCTAATTGTGTCGATTCGGTCCTGTATTGTCTCCTTTCGCTCCGCGAAAGGCCGTGTGCCAATTGCGATAACAACCACAACCAGAATCCTTTTGCGGAGCAAAAGTAGACTCTGGTCGGTTATAATCAATTGCGGCGTCCTACCCACCGTTGCTTCCAGTTCAGCACCCCACCGGCCACCGATACCCCCGAGCC
The DNA here is from genome assembly GCF_056494185.1 of Rania fehmarnensis. Taxonomy (NCBI): domain Bacteria; kingdom Pseudomonadati; phylum Planctomycetota; class Planctomycetia; order Pirellulales; family Pirellulaceae; genus Rania; species Rania fehmarnensis. The sequence goes on along the minus strand of NZ_CM151398.1, from coordinate 3,561,667 downwards.
ATGCGTCACCCATTGTCGACTATTCTGGCCTCCGCGTGTTGGCTGATGTGCCAGTTCGCCTGGGCAGAGGACCCGGTTGATTTCGTGCGCGACGTGCAACCGATCTTCCAGCAACACTGCGTCCAGTGCCATGGCGCAGACAAAGACGAATCAGGCTTGCGTCTGGATATCAAGGCCAAGGCGCTAGTCGGTGGCGATAACCGCGGGCCCGACATTGTGCCCGGCGAGCCTCACAATAGCCCGCTGATCGAACTGGTCGTTTCGACCAATAGCGACGAACGTATGCCGCCAGAGGGTCCTGGCCTCAGTGCTTCCGAGATCGATATTCTGAAACGCTGGATTGCGCAGGGAGCCAACTGGCCCGATGGAGTTGATCTGGCGCAATTAAAAGACCTACGCGATCATTGGTCGTTTAAGCCTTTGGCCGTTGATGGAGCCCAAAGTTCGATCGATCGATTCATCGATCAGCGTTTGGCGGCCGCTGGCCTGCAACGCGCCCCGCCTGCGCTGCCGGTTGCCTGGCAACGACGCGTATCCTTCGATCTGGTTGGCTTGCCACCAACACCCGAAGAAGTCCGCGACTTTCTGAACAGCCTGGATGCAGGGGCAGGTGAAGAAGCGTACACGGCCGTGGTGGAACGTTTGCTCTCATCGCCACGCTATGGCGAGCGCTGGGCGCAGCATTGGCTGGACGTTGTGCGCTATGCTGACACGCATGGATTCGAAGTTAACACCGAACGCCCCTATGCCTGGCCTTATCGCGATTATGTCATCGATGCCTTTAACGAAGATCGACCCTACGATCGCTTTATACAAGAACAGATCGTCGGTGATGCGCTGGGGCAAGACGCAGCGACCGGTTTCTTAATCACCGCCTCAGTCTTGCTGCCTGGCCAAATCGGTAAAGACGCACCATCCATTCGTTTAGCGCGCCAAGATGCGCTGGATGAAATCGTTAACAACATTGGTCAGACTTTCTTGGGACTGAGCATTGGCTGCGCCCGCTGCCATGATCACAAGTTCGATCCTATCTCCAGTCGCGACTATTATGCGATGCAAGCCTTTGTGGCGGGTGTCGAATACGAAGATCGCGAAATGCGCACGCCCCAGGCCGAAGCACGCAAGCAGCAAGCGATCCCGCTGCGCGCGCAGGTCAGTCAGATCGATCGCCAGCTGCTTAGCTACGTGCCCATCGCCAGCCCGGGATCAACACAAGTTGCTACCGATCCCAAAGGCAACGACGAGACGTTTGAGCCGCTGTTGGCCAAGTTCGTGCGCTTTACGATTCATGACGCCAATCTACATCCATCGCTGGGCTTGATCGAACCATGCATCGACGAATTGGAGATCTTCACTCGACAAGAGCCATCGCGCAATGTGGCCTTGGCCTCTCAAGGCACGAAGGTCACGGCTTCGGGCAGCCGCACTTCCGACATTCACAAACTCGAACACGTCAACGATGGTCAACTCGGCAACGCCCGGAGCTGGATGTCCGACACCGCGGGTCGAGGTTGGTTACTATTCGAACTGCCTGCAGCCACCGAGATTAATCGCATCGTGTGGAGTCGTGATCGGCTGGGTGAATTGGGTGACCGCTTGCCAACGGCTTACCGTATCGAAGCCGGACTGACTCTTGACCAACTAACCACCCTCCGTGATGTACCTCCAGTTCGTCCGGCGGTCAATCGGCGACTAACTACCGATCGCATCCAACCGACGCTGGCCCGTCGTTTGCGATTCAAGATACTTTCGACCAACAGCCTCGAACCGTGTATCGATGAGTTAGAAGTCTTTACCAACGATGGCCGCAATGTAGCGCTAGCCAGTGCTGGCACGATCACCAAAACTTCGGGTGACATTTTGTCCGAGGATCGGCATAATCCAGCCTTCATCAATGATGGAGTTTATGGAAACTCGCGAAGTTGGTTAGGCAATCAGCCGGGGGGAGGTTGGGTCGAATTGACCTTTGCCCAGCCGCATGAAGTGGATCGCATCTTGTGGAGTCGCGATCGCGATGGCCCATACGAAGATCGTTTGGCGACCGACTATACCATCGAAATCTCAGCGGAAGACTCAAGCGATGATTGGCAACTGGTAGCCGATAGTTCAGACCGGCGCAAGTGGATCGCGGGCATGGATCTTGGTCCTCAGTTTGTCCTGGGCGGCCTGACCCCTGATGAAACATCCCGCGCCACGCAACTATTGAATGAAAAGAAGAAACTCGAAGCTCAAATCAAATCGCTCGAGGCCGGCCAATTGGCGTTCGCAGGTAAATTCCGAGCGCCCGATGAAATCTACCTGCTCAAACGTGGTGATCCCGAACAGCCTGGGCCAATTGTAGCTGCGGCTACACCTGGTTCGTTCGAGCCGCCGGTCACGGTCGAATCTTCCGACGAACAAGCCCGCCGCACAGCCTTGGCCAAGTGGATCGCCAGTGACGCCAATCCACTTACAGCACGCGTTATGGTCAACCGCATCTGGCAAGGCCATTTCGGTTCAGGAATAGTTGATACATCAAGTGATTTTGGGCACAGCGGTACACCACCCACTCATCCTGAACTGCTCGATTGGCTGGCGACACAATTTATTCAGTCGGGCTGGAGCGTCAAGAGCATGCATCGGCTGATCGTGATGTCTGGCACGTATCGCCAAGCTTCGCATGTCGAGAACTCGGGCGCAGCGCAACAGGATGCCGATGTGAGATTGCTGTGGCGGTACCCGGCCCGGCGATTGGAGGCGGAAGTCATTCGCGATTCCATTCTGTCGATCTGTGGTCAACTGAATACACAAATGTATGGCAGCGGTTTCGATTTGTTTGATCGGCGCGGTGGTTTAAGTGGTTTTAAGCCGGTCGAGTCTTTTCAAGGCGATGGGCTTCGCCGAATGATCTACGCACATAAAGTACGGCGCGAGCGCGAAGCAGTATTTGGAGCCTTCGATTGTCCTGATGCTGGTCAGAGTACTTCACGGCGGCGCGAATCGACTACGCCCATTCAAGCTCTCAATCTCTTCAATAGCGTCTTTGTGCTCGAACAGTCTGCTGCGATGGCCGAGCGGCTGCGCAGTATATCTGCAGACTTGCACAGTCAAATCGAACTGGCCTATCAACTGACTTTCTCGCGCAGCCCTACGCCCGACGAACTGGACGATGCCACGACTGCCTGCCAACAATTTGGTTTAGAGCCCTTGTGTCGCGCGCTGCTCAATAGTAACGAGGCCTTGTTTGTGCCATGAAAAGACAGCCCCACTTGCTCTCGCTAGCTGGCCATCAACTGCTCGATCGCCGTCAATTCTTGAATAATAGTGCCACCGCCCTTGGGTCGATCGCATTAACCAGTTTGATGCACAGCGATGGTGTGCTGGCTAGCGATAAGTCGACACCACAGATCGACCCAGCTCAACCCTACGCGCCGCGTCCAGCTCACTTTCCAGCCAAAGCCAAGAATGTGGTGGTTATCTTTTGCGCTGGCGCAGTCAGTCAATTGGAAACCTGGGATTACAAACCGGAGCTGATCAAGTGGGATGACAAACCTTTGCCCGGTGGTCCATCGGTCACGTTCCAAGGTCCGGCCGGCAATCTGGCTCGGCCCCAATACAATTTTCGGCAGCGCGGCCAGACGGGCAAATGGGTCAGCGACATGATTCCGCACATGGCGGAATTGACCGATGACATCGCGTTTGTGCATTCGTTGACCAGCAAGTCGAATACGCATGGACCAGCTGAAAACTTTTTATCAACCGGTTTTGTGCTCGATGGTTTTCCAAGTTTAGGTTCGTGGGTTACCTACGCGCTGGGTAGCGAGAATCAAGACTTGCCCGCGTACGTAGCTATCCCTGATCCGCGCGGCGTTCCGCAGAATGGATCCAACAACTGGGGACCCGGATTCTTGCCAGCTGCCTTCCAAGGTACGACGATGAGTTCGCTCGAGCCGGTGCGTCACTTGCAAGCACCCGGCGTCTCCGCCGATCTCGATCAGACTGCACGCTCGCTGTTGCAACGCATGAACCAGCGTCACCTGGCTGCCAATCCTGGCGATGGCAAATTAGCGGCTCGCATCGCCAGTTACGAACTGGCAGCCCGAATGCAGTTGAGCTTGCCAGAGTTGAATGACCTGTCGACAGAGCCCGAACATGTTTTACGCATGTATGGGGCAGATGATACCAAGAACAGTGACAAAGCGGCTTTCGCCAAGAACTGTATTTTGGCTCGTCGTTTGATCGAACGCGGCGTGCGTTTCGTGCAATTGTTCAATGGCGCGTATGCCAGCGCAGGCAAACTGAACTGGGACGGTCACAATGCACTTAAAGAACAATACGATGTGCATGCCGAAGTTCTCGATCAACCGGCCGCCGCCCTGATTCGCGATATGCGTCAGCGTGGCTTGCTGAACGATACGCTGGTTGTCTGGTGTACAGAATTTGGACGCATGCCGTTCTTTCAACGCGGCGCCAAAGGCCGTGACCACAATCCCGATGGCTTTACGTGCTGGATGACCGGTGCTGGCGTCAAGCCCGGCGTGAGCCATGGCGTCACCGACGAACTGGGCCAACGCGCCATCGAGAATATTCATCCGCTATACCACTTCAATGCCACGATCTTGCACCTGCTGGGGCTTGATTTTCATCAGTTGAGCTTTGAACACAACGGCATCGATCGCCGACTAACCAACGTCGAAGGCAAAGTCATCCGCGAGATCTTGGCATAAACCTTTGGAGTGCTGCGGCGCAGCCATAGCTTTGATGTAGAGCGGCTGTCCCCAGCCGCTCAGCACCCTCTAACCCGAGTCTCTTCAAACAACTGGTCGAGATGCACAGAGCAGTGCTTCCTTTGGAGTGCTGTGGCGTAGCCACAGCTTTGATGTAGAGCGGCTGTCCCCAGCCGCTCAGCACCCTCTAACCCGAGTCTCTTCAAACAACCGGTCGAAATGCAGAGAGCAGTGGTTCCTGTGGAGTGCTGTGGCGCAGCCACAGCTTTGATGTAGAGCGGCTGTCCCCAGCCGCTCAGCACCCTCTAACCCGAGTCTCTTCAAACAACCGGTCGAAATGCAGAGAGCAGTGGTTCCTGTGGAGTGCTGTGGCGTAGCCACAGCTTTGATGTAGAGCGGCTGTCCCCAGCCGCTCAGCACCCTCTAACCCGAGTCTCTTCAAACAACTGGTCGAGATGCACAGAGCAGTGGTCGTCCAGGCTGCGGTACAGTTGGTTATCACATCAAAGCTGTGGCTAACGCCACAGCACTCCAAAGAACGCCACAGCACTCCAAAGAACGCCACAGCACTGCAAAGAATGCCGTTCAGCGTTGATAGATCGGCAGTAGACCGTGGTCCAGCTGAAGCATGATCAAGTTGCAAGCGGTTGTGTAAGTGGCGTTGACAATGCCGTTCCATGATCCGTCGCTCGCCTGTTCCGACACGATGCGCTGGTACAAGCGATCGCGGAACGGTAGCCACTCTTGATCGCCTTGTCGGTAGACAACCTGACTGTAGTAGAGATAGGTGTAATGCCAATGACCGAACGTGGAGGCTTCGTCATTGAGCGGGTGCAATGTTTGCCGAGTGTACTTGAGCATTTCGGGCACATGCTTGCCGTCATACTGGCCAGCGTTGTACAGAGCGGCTAAAGCGGCGGCGGTGATGGCTGGTCGAGATGTGCCTTTTTGATTGCTCGAGTAGCTAATGCCGCCGTCTTCGTTCTTGCAATCGTAAATGTATTTGATCGCATGTTCGATAATTTCGCCGGGAACAGCTACCCCTGCGTTGCGACACGCGCGCAATCCTTGCACTTGCGTAATAGTCGTCGAGCCCTCATCGAAGTTCTGACCATCGCGTGCGCTGACGTAGCCCCATCCGCCAGCGGGAGTTTGGGCGTTGCCACTAAACTCGACCGCTCGCTTTAGTACATCCAACAGCTCCGTGCGTCGATCTCGATCGCCTTCTTCACCCAGTACCTGGCTGAGAAAGAGCATCGAAAAACCATGGCTGTACGTGTAGTGATTGTCCTCATGAGGATCACCAATCAAACCGTTGCCGCGGCTCTTGCTGATCAGGTAGTCGCTGCAGCGCGCGACCGCCTTGGCGTAAGGTCCTTGCGTGGCGGTCGAACCGGAACAGAGCAGGGCGGTCCCAGCCAGAGCGGCGATGGCCACTGGATAAGGCGGTGCGTTCCACATTCCACGCGAAGATTGCGACCGAGCCAGATAGTCTAGCCCCGAACGAATCGCCGGTTGCCAGCTAGGCGACTGGCGACTTGCAATTTGATTCGCAGCAGCGGTTATGTTGTAACCTGTTACCACCGCAGTGGATAAAGCCAACTGTTGCAAACATTCTCGTCGGCTCAATCGCATTGTTCTTACTCGCTCGTCCTATATGTCATTTTTCAATCCCTGCACCCTAGTCTACCACGAAATCTGCCCACTCTGCAAAACACTCAGCGGACCGCGTTAGCCGCTTAGCGTTTTCTCTGCGGGCTCTGCGCACTCAGCGTTTTAAATGCATTGTTTAACGCAGAGACGCAGAGGATCGCAGAGTGGAAACCGAGGCTAACGCCGGCTAACGCCTACGGCTTAGGAACCGAGGCTAAGGGTGGATGCGTTGGCCGGCGATGTAGGTCATGACAACCTGGCAGTTCTTAATTTGGTCAGGCGGGATGCTCAGCAGGTCATGCGAGAGTACTACGAAGTCCGCTAGCTTGCCAACGCTGAGACTTCCTTTGACTCCTTCAGCGAATTCCGCTGTGGCGGAACCTAAGGTGTAAGCCGTAATCGCTTCTTCAATGCTGATCTTCTGCTGGGGCACCCAGCCGTCGGGATGTTGACCATCCAGCGTCTGACGAGTTACGGCCGCCGCGATGCCTTGAATTGGATCCAGCGGGGCCACATTCCAATCGGAACCAAAAGCCAGCGTAGCCCCCGAGTCGAGCAAGGCACGAAAGGCGTACGTCACTTGGGCTCGATCGGGACCGATCCGCTTCTCTGCCCAGCGTCCATCGTCGGCGCAATGATACGGTTGCATCGATGCGATCACTCCAGACTTGGCAAAGCGAGCGATGTCGCTCAGACGCAAGTGTTGAGCATGCTCAATCCGCGGTCGTCGATCACGCGGACCGTTGTGAGTGATCAATGTCTCATAGATGGTCAAGATGTTATCGTTGGCTCGATCACCAATGGCATGAATCATCAGTTGCAAGCCAGCGCGATCGGCAGCGAGCGCGCGCTCCAACATGGCACCCTCGGGATACATTTCGTCACTGGCCAAGCCGCTGGTGCGCGCGTCATCGGCATAAGCTTCAAAGAAGAACGCGGTGGTCGATCCCAAACTGCCATCGGCAAAGCCTTTCAGGCCACCGCGACGCAGCATGTCGTCACCCACAGCCGCTTTCAGTCCGAGCGCAGCTGACTTCTTCCACGCAGGCAACGGAGCGGCTGCATAGATGCGCGTCTTCAACTTACCCAAGCGCTGCAACTGTTGATAGATGATGATGTCGCCGTCGCCCGACATATCATGCACGCTGGTTACACCCAGCGAGGCGGCATGATTAGTAGCCGCCTCAGCGGATCTTAATCGCTCTTCGATCGAGAGTTCTGGCTGAGCGGCAAACAGCGGCGACATGGCTGCGTCCTTGACAATGCCTGTCGGTTCGCCTTGCCCATCGCGCACAATCAGCCCACCTGCCGGATCTTTGGACTCTTTGGTCACACCCGCCAACGTTAGCGCCAACGAGTTGGCCAGGCCCATATGACCATCCAAGCGGCTGATAAATACCGGGTTGTCCGGTGTTACCGCATCGATCCACTGGCGCATCGGCAACTCCGCTCCTGGCCAGTTCTCGTGATCCCAATCGCCACCGGTTATCCATTGCCCTTTAGGTGATTTGGCAGCGAACTCGGCGATACGCTGAACGAACTCAGCCGGGGTGCGGGCATCGCGCAGTTGCACACTAGAGAGCTGTTTACCACCAGACAGAAAATGCACGTGCGAATCATTGAAACCCGGAACAACCAACCGCTGCTGCGCATCGATCACTTCCGTCGCCGGCTTGCTGGTGCTGATATAAGCTCGAATCTCCTCCGTGGTACCGACCGCTATGATCTTGCCCGCTTTGATCGCCATGGCTTCAGCCAACGGACGCTGAGCATCAACCGTGAATAACTTGCCATTGATCAGCACCCGCTCCGCTGGCTCGGCCGACCAGACGCTCTGACAACAGAGCATCAGCAGAATCGCAAGGTGGCATAGGCTTATGTGGCATAGGCTTCCAGCCTGTGTCTTCCTGTGGCATAGGCTTCCAGCCTGTGTCTTCCTGTGGCATAGGCTTCCAGCCTGTGTCTTCCTGTGGCATAGGCTTCCAGCCTGTGTCTTCCTGTGGCATAGGCTTCCAGCCTGTGTCTTCCTGTGGCATAGGCTTCCAGCCTGTGAACAAAGACCACTAACACACGCCATCAGCTTGCCCCGCATTTCATCTGAGATCGCCCAGCCATTAACTGTCGGAAGGCAAGGGCTTTACCGAACCCGCCAAAAGCTTCGCATGACGTCAGTCTCCTACTCCTACTCCTACTCCTACTCGAAATATCAGGCGAGCGCGCCCATCGAGTAGGAGTAGGAGTAGGAGTAGGAGTAGGAGTAGGAGTAGGAGTAGGAGTAGGACACAGGCTAGAAGCCTATGCCACATCCCTGCTGGAAGCCTATGCCACAGTCTTACTTGTTACACCAACGTGAACTTGGGTAGCTCTACGAGCTTGCCACCTTGTTCGGTGGACTGGTGAGCGCAGATGCCGACGCAGGTCCAGTTGGCGGATTGAACGGCGTTGGGCCATGGGTCGCGATTGCCATCCAGTGCGCTCAGGAACTCGTTAACCAGATGTGGGTGCGAGCCGCCGTGGCCTCCGCCTTGAATAAACGATAAGTGATCTGCATCTTGAATCGATTGTGTGAACATGCGAATCGGTTCGGGCAGCAGATGGGCAAAGTCGGGCACTTCGATCTTGCTGGCGATCTCGGGTTCGGGTTTCTTGGCCGTGTGCAACACGTGAGGTTCGTTTTCCACCAGCGTCCACTCAAAGCTCTTCTTCGTACCGTATACGTCAAAGCTCTCGCGATACTGCCGCGCGGTATCGAACAAGAAGCGCCAAATGTGGGCCGCTACGTCGGAATCCTTGATCTTGATATGACAAGATTCAACCGCGTACTTGTTACCCGACTTCTTGGCCAGATCTTCGCGGATGGTGCCTGAACCAAAGCAACTGACATACTCAGCGCGACCATTGACCAGTCCCAGCACGGGACTGACCACGTGTGTTGCGTAGTGCATCGGAATCATGCGTTCCCAATACTCAGGCCAGCCATCCATGTCTTGCGGGTGCGAAGCGGCCATGTACTGGATCTTGCCCAATTCGCCGCTTTCATACATCTGTTTGATGAACAAGAATTCGCGGCTATACACCACGGTCTCAGCCATCATGTACTTCAGCCCGGTATCCTGAACCAGTTGGCAGATCTGCTCGCACTCGTCGATCGAGGTCGACATGGGTACGGTACACATGACGTGCTTGCCAGCCTTCAAAGCTTCGATCGACATCCAACCGTGGTCGGGTATCGGTGAATTGATATGTACAAAGTCGATATCCGGGTCCGACAAAACCTGACTGTAATCGGTATAACGTTTGGCAATCCCAAAACGATCGCCGACAGCATTCAGCTCAGTCACATTGCGACGACATATCGCTTCAACGCTACCCAACGGATGCCGCTGATAAATCGGAATGAACTCGGCGCCAAAGCCAAGACCGACCATGGCTACGCGATACTTTTTACTCATGCTTGTTTCTCCGTGGACTGGGATTGTAGGGGTGGGTAGGTTGTCAGCGCGATTCGATCGTCATGGCGACCACGATCGGAGCTGTGCCGTCGGTGCCTTTGACTAGTTCGATACTCTCAATCGCCGTCGCTTTGGCCGGCACAATTTTCAAATAGCGTACCTGCTGGCCACGGAGTTGAAAGGCCAGTTCGGATTCGGGGACAGCGATTTGAGAATTGATATAGTCGGCAAAGTGAATGCCGTCGAGCAAACGATGATCTTCGGTAGTTCCATCTTGATAACGGATGCGAACGGTCATCGTTAGCGACTTCCGCGGCTGACCACCCGTGTAACCCCAACCGCTGATACCGCTGAGCATGTGGATGGCTGCTGCCGGCGAACTGACGGGCAGTTTAACAGATTTGGGCATCTTGGGTGGTGCGACGCCGTTAGGGCCATGCAGCATGATTACGTTCGGAATGCGCTCACCCTCCGGATCGACTAGTGTGAACGGTACCCCTTCAAAGGTCTTCGGTGTCCAGTCTGGGAAAATCAAACGTTCCGCTTGCCCTTCTCCTTCAAAGAACATGTCTTTTGTACTGATCGTGGTGGCGACTTTGCGCAGGTCGAGCGGAAAATATTTGCCGCGAGCGGCCAGAAATTCCAACAGGTCCGCCATGGCTTCCGGATTGAGCTGCTTTTCAAATCCTTCAGGCATCGTCGATTTGCGGCTGGTCGAAATCTGTTCGATGTCTTCGCGTTGCAACGTGTGACGTTTGGACTCAGCATCCAAGATCTCGATCGCCGTCCGCGTTTCGTTGGCCATGATACCGTTGATGACTTGGCCATTGGTCGTCAGCACGGTATAGGTGCGGAAGTTACCTTCCACACTGCGGCTAGGATCGAGAATGGCAGTCAGCAACTCGAGTTTCGGATGAGCCGCCATGCCGGACAGATCGGGTCCAAACTTCTTGCCTTCGCCGTTGTGCATGTGGCAGTTGGCGCACTGAGCTTTGAAGAAAGCTTTGCCGCGCTGAGCATTACCACCTTGCATTACGATTGGTGCATATTTATCGATCACACTTTGCCGATCTGCATCAGGCAACCCGCCTGAACGTTTCAGCAACTCTTGAGCACGCTTGGAAATCGCTTGGTTCGGATGAGCTGCCAGCGATTGCTTCTGATCCAGTGGCAAATCGGAGATCTCGAGCTGCCCTTTCTCGAAGCAATCCAGCAAGTCCGTGGTCCAGTCCGCGCGTATCAGCATGACACTCAATACTTTGGGACGGGTAGCCGGAGTCAAACGATTGAGAGCACTGCCCAATTGCTCTCCCAAACCAGCGGCCGTTGAGGCTTTGAGAGATTGCACAATCGTATCGACTAGTTCGGGTTGCGAACGAGCTCCCAACAACTCCACTAGCGCAGTGGCCACATCCGCGTCATCGCGACGAAATCGAGTCAGCTCTTTCACAGCAGTGATGCGGGCCTCGACTTCCGCATCGTCAGCTTCAGAGGATGCCAAAAGCTCTTTGGCCATGGCATCGCCCTGGTCCTTGAGGCACTGGCTACCCCAACGCTGTGCCAAGGTGATCACGCGAATCTTGCCTTGCAAGTCGCTACTATCATGGAGCTTGACCAGCGCATCTTCCAAGCGACTGGATAACTTGGGGCGCCGATCTTCGCTCATGCCGGTCGAGAGTCCGCCGATGATGGCAGTGGCGACTTGAGGCTGGGTATCGGCCAGGCTCGACAAGAGCGTCTCGAGCGAATCCACGTTGTCACCGCGTGCGAAATGCTCAGCCACGCGCCCGATGACCGCAAGGGCCTCTGCATTCAGTTTGGACTCCGTCTTGGCATCCGCGCACGCTTGCAGGAAAGCCAGATCATTCTTAGCCGCGGCCGAGGTCAGGGCATCGGGCAGCCAGCGATCCTCGGTGGTGCCCGGTAGATTCAAAGCAGCCAAGAGTGCGGGGCCCGCGGCTTCGGCCGCTTGTGCATCAGCGATCGCCAAACACGCAGCCAACCGCACATGAGCATCTGCGTCGGCAAGTAGCCCAGCTTCGACGATGCGGACCACCGAGTCGGATACCGGTGGCAATGACAACGCAGCCACGCGGCGTACACCCGCCGCCGGATGTTTGAGCGCTTGACTCCACTTGGCCAGCACCTTTGCATCGAGCGTCAACTTGGCGTTCAATCCTTGCAGTACGCGTAGCGCATGGATCGCTCCGACATTTAATCCCAATTCATCGACTTGAGGATCAGCTAACAAGCTTAAGAGAGCCGGCACAATATCGGCCTGGCCGCGTTCGACTAACAAGCGCTGCGCCTGCAGTCGCCACAACATGTTGCTGTGCGCGAGTGCCTTGACCAGCCCCTCTGCGTTACTGATATCCAGCTTTGGCGCAGGCTCGATCGATGTATTGGTGGTCGAGACGATGCGATAGATGCGTCCACGCTGCGTGTCGCGCAAAGGCGTTTCATAAGCTCCCCGCGCACCGGTTTTGAAACCATTGGGCGTGGGATTATGCTGGACGACAATGTTGTACCAATCGCTGACCCACACATTCCCATCGGGACCGACATCGGCTGCAATCGGAGCACACCATTCATCATCGCTCGCGACCAGGTTACCACCGTAGTTGGCAACGAAATCTGTTCCCTCACGTGTGAGATCCAAGGTCGCCACCAGGTGGCCAGTCGGATCAGCCACAAAGGCCGTCTTGTTCCAGTAGGCTGGCGGATAGTTGCGAGCAGTATATAGGGCATGACCAGCAGCAGAAGTAAAGCCACCGAAGAAGTCGACTTGACGAACCTTATCTGTGATCGGGTAAAAGCGAAAGCCAGGAGCAATGTTCTCCAATACGCTCGAACTCCAGCCACGCACCAGTTCATAATGTCGATTGGCAATCGGCGCATAGACGCTTGGACAACCATTGGCAGTTGAACCAAACACCAATCCTTCTTCGCTGAAGCCTAAGCCCCAAGAGTTGTTGTTGGTACTCCGCACGAACTCCAGCTTCGTTCCGTCGGCTTTGAAACGCACGATGCCTTGGCCGAATTGGTGATTCTCTCCACCAACCTTTCCGCGAAAGCCTGAATAACCAACGATGGTGTATAGCCAGTTATCATGACCGTATCGCAGATTGCTGGGACCAGCATGCGTATCGAAAGTGCCCCAACCTGTGAACAAGACCTTGGTGGAATCGCACTTGTCATCGCCATCTTCATCTTTGAGAAACAAAGTATCGGGCGCTTGATGCACAACTAAACCGCCATTGGCCAGAGCCATGCCGGTCGGAATGCTAAGCCCTTCGGCGAACACGGTGAACTTATCGGCACGGTTATCACCATCGGTATCTTCGCAGATCTTGATGCGATCGCGTCCTTGACCACGCGGCTTGAGGTCGTTGGGATAGTCGATCGTCTCTGCAATCCACAGCCGACCGCGATGGTCCCAGGTCACACACAAAGGTTTGCCAATCTCGGGTTCGCTGACAAATAGTTCAGCTTGGAATCCTCGTGGCAAACTAACCCGCTTGGCGGCCAGCTTTGGTGGCAGCGGCTTTTGGATCTTGCGAATCGTGTCGCCGGAGCCTTGTGTATGGCGATAATCGGGCAGACCTTTACCTTCGTCGGTCTGATACTCAAAAGGGGTTGGACCGGCCAGCGGATGAGCCGTGCTGTCGTAGATGTCCTTTTCGCCCGCTGCCCAGCGAATGCCGCGTTCCAGCAGTGCATGAAAGCCAGGGTTCTCCCAGGTACGATGATCGTGACCGTAGGCGGTATAGAAGATGCGTCCTTTTTCGTACTTGCGAATCCATGTCCACGGTTCGTGGCTGCCGCCTTGCGGACGTGTTTGCAGAACCACGCGATCTTGATCGTTGTGCAGGTGATGTTCGTAGGTCTCGTCCCAAGTTACAAAGGGCATCAACCCTTGAGTGATTGGGTGATTGTCAACTTCGACCTGCGTGGCGAAGTCGTCTGTGCCATGTTTGAGAAACTGAGCCCCGCAGAGCGCGACGAGTTTCGGTTGATTGCGAAAACAATACGAAGCGCAGTGGACTGGCACATAACCACCACCGCCGGCTACGTACTCCACGATCGCTGCGGCTCGCTGATCATCCAAGTTATCGATATTGGCATACACCAATAGTACGTTGAACTGTCTTAAGTTGTCGACACTCAACTGATTTAGGTCGTCGGTGTATTGCACATCGATCCCCGCGCGAGCCATAACCGGTACCAGCTGTCTGGCTCGCTGAGCAGGTTGATGATGCCCCTGGTCGCCGAGAAAGAGAACTTTCAGTCGGGCATCGTCAGCCGCAGCGAATTCAGCATGCAACACTCCCAATAGTGCTGCAGCGATGACCAGTACCAGCATCCGCGCGACAGTCCACGGGCGGGGTCGGCACTCCAAATTCCTAGGCGTCTTCATCGATTGTGACACTCCGTCGGTGGGATAAGAGGATTTTTACAGCTGGGGCTCGCAGTTTTCCTTGCAAAATTCTGGCTTAATTCCAGAATAGTGTGTTCAGCGGCGGCTGGCCATGAGATTTTTGTACATGTGGCATGAGGTTTTTTACGCTCGGGCGAAACGTAGCTGAAGTCGCCAGACTTTGGCCCGTAGCTGAAGTCGCCAGACTTTGGCCCGTAGCTGAAGTCGCCAGACTTTGGCCCGTAGCTGAAGTCGCCAGACTTTGGCCGCGCCAACGCAACGCTTTCCAATCTCTGGCGAGATCGGCTACGAGTAACGCTTTCCAATCTCTGGCGAGATCGGCTACGAGTAACGCGCTTTCAATCTCTGGCGAGATCGGCTACGGCATGCATCCACAACGCTCCACATTTCGAGTAGCACTTCTAATCGAAACGTCCAACGCCTATGCGCGGGGGCTGTTGAGCGGCATTTATTCGTATATCCGTGAACACGGCACTTGGGCAACCTATTTTCCGGAACAGAGTCGCGGAGATCTGCCGCCGGAAAGTTTGAAGCATTGGCGAGGCGATGGCATTATTGCCCGCATCGAGAACGAGCAAATCGCACGCATCGTTTCGCGGTTGAAATTGCCAGTGGTCGATGTCAGCGCTTCGCAAGCTCTGCCTGGTGTACCGTGGGTCGAGACGCACGACGAGTCGATTGCGCAACTGGCCGTCGATCACTTGCTGGAACGGGGCTTCAAGAATTTCGCCTTTTGTGGCGATGAACGATTCGCCTGGTCACGCTACCGGGGCGAAGGCATGCAGAGGCTGGTGTCGATGGCCGGTTATGAATGCCATGCCTACCGTCCACGACCCAACGATCGCGGCGACGAGGAAAGACAATTAACTCGGTGGCTGTTGAAGCTGCCCAAGCCCATTGGCGTCTTGGCTTGTTACGATCTGCGGGGACGACAGCTGATCGAACTCTGTCAACGCAATGGCCTGGCTGTACCCGAGCAAGTAGCAATTCTGGGTGTCGACAACGATGAACTAGTCTGCAACCTGGCAGAAACACCGCTATCCAGCATTATTCCCAACGCACATGGCGCAGGCTATCAAGCAGCGTCGTTGCTGAGCGAGATGTTGGCTGGTAACAAAGTGGCCCCGACGGCTCACCTGCTGAAGCCACTGGGTATTGTGACGCGACTTTCCACCGACTCGCTGGCCATCAACGATGAAGAACTGATCAAGGCAGCGCGCTTCATTCGTCAATATGCATGTTCGGGCATCAAGGTCGACGATGTCCTGCGCGAAGTTTGTTTGACTCGCCGCGTACTGGAAAGCCGCTTCAAAAAGTACTTTGGCCACTCGCCGCATGATGCTATTTTGCGAGTGAAACTCATGCGGGCCGAAGAGCTGCTGAAAGAAACCGATTTGCCCTTGGCCACCATCGCTGACCGTTGCGGTTTCATGCACACCGAATACTTCAGCGTCGTTTTCAAGAAAGCCAAAGGCATCGCCCCCAGCGAGTTTCGCAGCTCCTAGCGCCGTGTCACCTCTCCAAGGCTTCGCCTTGGGGAGGTCGAATCGAGGCTTTGCGAGATTCGGGAGGGGCGAGTGCATGTAGCCGATCTCGCCAGAGATTAGAGATCGATCGGTGATGCGTCCAAAGTCTGGCGACTTCGGCTACGGTTCAGGACTCGCCCCTCCCGGAGCCTAGCTAACGCTGGCTCCGACCTCCCCATGCTGCGCATGGAGAGGTGACGGCCACCTCTCCAAGGCGCAGCCTTGGGGAGGTCGAATCGAGGCTTTGCGAGATTCGGGAGGGGCGAGTGCATGTAGCCGATCTCGCCAGAGATTAGAGATCGATCGGTGATGCGTCCAAAGTCTGGCGACTTCGGCTACGGTTCAGGACTCGCCCCTCCCGGAACCTAGCTAACGCTGGCTCCGACCTCCCCATGCTGCGCATGGAGAGGTGACGGCCACCTCTCCAAGGCGCAGCCTTGGGGAGGTCGAATCGAGGCTTTGCGAGATTCGGGAGGGGCGAGTGCATGTAGCCGATCTCGCCAGAGATTGGAGATCGATCGGTGATGCGTCCAAAGTCTGGCGACTTCGGCTACGGTTCAGGACTCGCCCCTCCCGGAACCTAGCTAACGCTGGCTCCGACCTCCCCATGCTGCGCATGGAGAGGTGACGGTCACCTCTCCAAGGCTTCGCCTTGGGGAGGTCGAATCGAGGCTTTGCGAGATTCGGGAGGGGCGAGTCAACCGAGGCTAACGCCTACGGCTTAGCCGGTGGTGCCTAGTCCACTAGCGATGGCGTTAACGGTCAACAGCAACTGCGGGATGAGGTCTTCAGCGGCTTTGGGTTGCTGCATGCGATGGTAACTGCGCCACATCTTTAGCAAGCCAATCTGTTGATAGTGCAATACGCGCAGCCCGCTGGAACGCAAGTTCATCATGCGCTGAATGTTAGGACGTCGCTCCGACAGCGGGCCACCATAGATTTCTTCGATCATCGAATGCGTTAACGCCAACTCGGCTTCGATGCTAGTCATAAACTTGTCACGCAGCGGCTTATCTTCCAGCATATCGGCATATGCGCGCATGATCTCTAGATCCGTCGCCGCCAGGCTGGTAGCGACATTGCTGAGCAGATAGTGCGAGGGTGCCCATGAGTTCATGGTCGAGCCCAAGGTTGCAAAGGTTTGCGGATCAGCGGCTTTCAATTGCCCCAGCGCTGTGCCGACGCCATACCAGCCTGACAAAAAGAACCTCGCTTGGCCCCAACTGAATACCCACGGGATGGCGCGCAGGTCAGCCAAGGTTTGTTGCCCCGTGCGCCGCGCGGGTCGCGATCCAATCCGGCTTTGTTCAATCGCATCGATTGGTGTCGCCCCGCGGAAGAAACTCACAAAACCTTCGGTATTCAGTAGCGAGGTGTAACACTCGCGGGCCCATTCCGATAGTTGAGTTAATGTCGACTCGAGCGGATGCTCGACTGGGTCGCTGCTGCGATCGAGCAATGTCTTGCGTGTGACTCCCGCCAAAAACAGTTCCAGGTTATAGATGGCCGTCGACTGGTGAGCATACTTTTGCGGAATCGTTTCCCCCTGTTCAGTCACGCGCAAGTCACCGCGCAGTGTCTCGTCCGGTAGCGCTTTGATAAAGCGATGCGTCGGGCCCGCTCCGCGACTGATTGTACCGCCGCGACCGTGAAAGAATCGCACCCGGACTCCATGCTGGCGGCCTACCTGGCTGAGTTCACGCTGAGCATGACGGAGATTGACCAGGCTGGCCAGAATGCCGCCATCTTTGTTGCTGTCGCTATAGCCCACCATCACTTGGCCCACGGGATCGGGTTGCCGGCGGCGCTTTTGAATTGCTACCAGGCTGCGTTTGGTAATTGGATGATTGAGAAACTGCTCATAGATCCCCGGACTGGCGCGCAGATCATCGACCGTCTCGAACAGCGGCACGACTGGTAGTGGACACTCCAAGCCATCGGCCGTCTCTTCCGTCAATCCGACTTCGCGGGCTAGCAAGTAGACGACCAACAAGTCTGAAACATTGCGAGTCATGCTGACGATCAATGACCCCAAGCCATCATCGCTGTAAGCCGTGCGGTATTCCTTCAGCACTCGCAGGGCTGAGAGAGCCGCATCCGCTTCGTACCCTAGCGAGACATCAGGTCGAGCGAATGGTCGCTTCGAAGCCAGCTCGCGCTGCAGCATCTCCATGCGTTCTGCTTCGGACCACTGCGAAAAATTCGTGCGCGCAATACCCGCAGCCGCCAAGAGTTGTTCGACAGCGCGGTCATGAAAGGCACTGTTCTGACGCACATCCAACACAGCCGAATGAAACCCAAACGTTTGCACGATCCGCATCAACGGCTGCACAGCGTACTCAGCGGGCCGGCGCAGGCCGGTGGCGACCATGCTGTCATACAACAAACGTAGATCAGCCAACAGCTCAGAGGCTTGTTGATAGGTTGGCGCTGGCTCGTGCACGATCTGATCGGAATTGGGATCAACCTTGGGTAACCTGGCCAGCATCGTATTGATGAATTGCCGCCATGGTTCGTTGGGATTGCGATCAACTGCTTTCTTGCCTTGAGCTCCCAATTGTTCAGCCGCGCTGGCCAGAGCTTGTAGAAATGCCGGATTGGGTCGCTGCCAATAAGCGGACAAGCTGAGCAGTCGCGCCAACTGTTGCAAATGACGTTGAATCAAGCCGAGGGCACTACGGCGCATTTCTAATAAACTCTGCCGTGTCACATCGGCCGTTACCAGCGGGTGCCCATCACGATCACCACCCACCCAGGTACCGAATGTCAGCTTGGGGAAAATCAATGGATCATCGAAGACCGAAGTATCCAGTCCTACATCCGTCCACGCGCGACGCAAGCGTTGATCCAGTGGGCGCAGCACCGAAGGGAAGACGTGCGTTAAGTAGTCGAGCACGTTACGACGTTCGGATTGAATATCAGGCTTGTCCAGGTAGATTTCGCCCGTGCGCCACAGGATGGCCAGCAGTGCTCGCACGGCAAAGTCGTTTTCTTCTTGATAGGACTGCGTCAGCGCATCCTGATCGCTTTGTATTTGTCGATACAGTTGAAAACGCTCGTACAATCGACGGTGATGGGCTAACACTGTGGCGCGTTTAGCTTCTGTCGGGTGCGCAGTCAGTACCAGTTCAACTTGCATGCTCGAAAGTTGGCTGGCAATTTGCTGCGCCGACCAGCCTTTATCTTTCAGTTGCTTCAAGCACTCGCCCCAGAGCGCGGGCAGCGCATCCAAACCGCTCTTGCGCTCAATCGCTTTGCGAAATTGATCGGCCGCGTTTTGCTCCGCCATTCCCAGCAACTGGAAGGCGATCGAATAGGCTTGCGTCAAATGAACCGAGTCGCTCAGCGAGCTAGCGATCTGCGGTGCCGTGTCGGCCATCGGCAAACTCTCAGCCAACTCGTGTTCGCCCGACTCATTCAGCACATCTCGCAAGCACTCCAGAATCCAATGCCACTGGTTTGCCAAACTCTCTTCGTTTAGTGCCAACACGCTCTCAGGAACCATCGAATCTCGCTTTCGTGCAGATGAGCTGCCTGTTGAAGTTGCGTCCTTGGTGTAGGTAGCCTAAACGTCCGCGCGATGCTCCGCTACAGGTGATGAAACACCAAAATCGCAATGGCAGAACTCAAGCCATCCAGCGTGGCTTAAGGGCAACGCTGCGTCACCTCCACCAAGCTCGGGAGATCATCCAGCTTTTAAGTTGTTTGGGTGGCACTAGCAATGCGCAGCATAGCCAGTGCCACCCCGAGGCGTTCGAGCCGAAATTTGCGGGAGGGAGCTCTGTACGTAGCCGATCTCGCCAGAGATTGGACGAACATCGGCTACGCGTCCAAAGTCTGGCGACTTCGGCTACTGGCTCCGACCTCCCCCAAGCAAAGCTTGGGAGAGGTGACTGTCACCTCTCCCGCGAAGCGGGGGAGGTCGCAGACGAGGCGTTAGCCGAAGTCTGCGGGAGGGGGCATGGAGAGGTGACTGTTACTTGCTCAACTCCACGCAGATACATTCCGCGTCGTTGCGAACGTACATGCGGGTGCCGGCGAAGGCCGGTGCGCACCAGACGACTTGGCGACCGAACGCGTTGTTAGTCGGTTCGATTACTTTGGCGCGATCAACCACTGTCACACCTTGCGGCGAAAGTTTGGCAATTACCAATTCGCCTTTCTCGTTGAACATAAAGAAGCGATCCGCCTGTTTGACCATAAATGCTGATTCGCTGCCTTGCGAACGAGCCCCCATCACATCGTTGTTGGTCCAGAGATGTTCACCATCAGGCAGACGAAACGCGACCATGTCGCCTTTTTGATCCATGCCGTAAACCACATCGCCATCGACAAACGGTTGCACATTGACCGGCGAGACAAAGCGTTTGGACTTGTCCCGAGCCACTTCGGTTACGCCGGGTTTATCTTGATTGAGCTTGAGCAACAAGTTGTGATTGGAGTATCCGCCAATAAACAAGTAATCGCCGACGACAACTGGCGACATGATGATCGAGCCATTGGTGGCCGCGTAAGGCGTGGTCCAGAGCTCTTTGCCGGTCTCTGGTTCAACTGCATTGATGGCGCTGGGGTTAGCCAATATCAACTGACGCACGCCGGCAGCTTTGATGATCGTCGGTGGTGAGTAACCTTGTTCGGTCGCCGTACCGTAACGCCACAGTTCTTTACCGGTGGTTTTGTCGAACGCCACCGTGTGTGTTCCTTCGCCACCGACCAGGCAGATCAATCGGGGACCATCAATTAGAGGATGGGCTGCGTAACCCCACAGGGCTGACTTGGTATTGTATTCCTTGGGTAAATCTTTTTGCCATACAACCTTGCCACTATCAGCCGCCAGGCAGAGCAAGTTGCCCTCGGCACCCAGCGTGTAAACTTTACCTGAGTCGACCACGGGCGTGCAGCGCGGACCAGCTGGATAAGAGATCGCGTAACTGACCGGGTATTCGTACTTCCACAGTTGATCACCCGATGCGGCATCCAGACACATGACGCGCTCGGTGCCAGAGAGCGACTTGCGATCAAAGTTATCGACCTTCGCATTCCCTGACGAGACGAAGTCGGTGATATACAGTTTGTTACCAACGACAGCGGGCCCCGAATATCCGCCAGCCACAGGTGCGCGCCACACGATCTTGGGACCGCCCGACGGAAACTTGTCGAGAATGTTGTCGGCGCTCCAGCGATTGTCGCGATTTTTTCCCATCCACTGAGGCCAGTCTTCAGCCCGTGTGTTAGCTGTTGCCAGGCAGAGCATGGCCACGCATAACGTAGCCAGACACCGCAGTATTGTTCTCGAACGCATCGGTTGTTCCTTTATTGTTTTTATGCAACGAATCGCAGGATGTGCTTTGTTGGACGGATATGTTTACGTAGCCACCGCTGCCAAGCGGTGGATTTCGTCGCCCAGTCCACCGTCTGGCGACGGTGGCTACGTGACGCCCACCCTCTGGCGACGGTGGCTACGTTAGTAACGAATGAGGTTGGACGCTTCATCATTGGGGCGGACAATTTCTAAAACTTGCGTAGCTCGTTCGCTCATGAAACGCAGCTCGCTGCCAATGGCGATGAACTGCATGCCCTGGGCAGCGCGGCTCAGGGCGACTTGCGGATCCATGACATGCATGCCGGTGGGCGTGCTAGTTTTCTTGCCCGCAGCGATGATGCTGGCCAAGGCAGCTTCGAATTGTTCGTCTGTGGCTTCGGTACCATCCGAAGCGCGCATCTGAGCGCGTAGATCGACTGGTCCTACAAAGATCGCGTCGACGCCGGGCAAACTATAGATCGCTTCGGCATTAGCAATACCGCGTGGGCTTTCCGTTTGCAACACGACCAGGATCTCATCGTTAGCACGCTGCATGTACTCAGCGGAATTGGTATCGAAGTTCAAAGCCGCGTGACTGCCACCCAAGCTGCGATTGCCCGTGGGCGGATACTTGGCCGCAGCTATGGCGGTGCGAGCTTGCTCAACTGTATCGACCATCGGAACCACAATACCCCAGGCTCCAGCATCCAACACTCGCTTGATCAAGTGATGATTGCCTTCGGGTACGCGGGCCAGAGGCACACTGCCGGCATCGGCAATAGCGCCGAAGACTGCGGCTGCTTGCGACCAGTCGATTGGCGAATGCTCCAAGTCGAGCGTCAACCAATCGAAGTTCATGCGGGCTAAAACGCGGGCTGCTAGCAGATCACCAGTCGATAGCCACGTACCGAACACCGGCTGGCCAGCTTTCAATTTATCTTTGACGCGATTATGTCGCATTTCGTTTCCAGTTCCACGCAGATTCCAGCGAGGCATTCACCAGGCAACCCTCGTCCACGCCTCGACCACAGTACAAGTTCGCAATACACTCTGCGGCCAGTTTGCCCATGGCGCGCACGGATTCGTAATCCAGGCCAGCGGTGTGAGGAGTTAACAGTATATTGGGCAAGTGTAACAGACGATTATCTTTCACTGGTGGCTCAACCGCGAAAGCGTCCAAGCCCGCACCCCACAAATGCCCACTCTCTAGCGCATCGGCTAAGGCAACCTCATCCACCAGGCCGCCGCGAGCCGTATTGATCAGGATCGCGCCGTGCTTCATTCGGGCAAGTGTATCACGATTCATGATATTGGTCGTCGCGACTGTGCATGGCAAATGCAAACTGACGATATCCGAACCCTGCAATACATCGTCAAAGCTGACCAGACGCACACCATGTCGCTCAGCAAAGCACTCGTCCGGCACGGGATCATAAGCGATGATGTGCACTCCCAACGCTTTGGCGCGCGGGATGACCTCTTTACCGATGCGTCCTAAGCCCAGCATGCCCAGCGTTTTGCCTTGCAGTCGCCCCAGCGGTGGACGAATCCAAGTGCCATCACGAACCGTTCGGTCTCGGCCCGGGAAACCACGCATTACACCTAGAATCAATGCCAACGTGTGTTCAGCAACCGATACTTGATTGGTGCCAGGTGTGATGGTCACCGCAGTGTTTTGCGCCGTAGCAGCCGGGATATCGATGGCATCATATCCCACTCCAAACCGCGCGATAACTTTCAAGTTCGATTGAGCCAAGACACGCGCCGACAACGGTTCCATGCCAGCCAGCATCGCATCGATTCCTGGCAAATGCGCGATCAATCGATCTTCGTCGTACAAGTGAATACCTACCGGCGGATACACGATCTCCAGGCCCGCAGCCTCGAGCACCTCCTGCGCAGGTTCGTGCTTGCGCACCAATTCGATAGGCGTAACCAATACGCGTGGCTTGGCAATGATGAAAAACTCCCCAACCAAAGTAGTTGCCAGTCTGCTTATGAAAACAGACAGATTATACAGCTGAATGTAGAGCGGCTGTCCCCAGCCGCTCAGCACCCTCTAACCAAATCCTCGACCGACGTAGAACGGCTGTCCCCAGCCGCTCAGCACCCTCTAACCAAATCCTCGACCGACGTAGAGCGGCTGTCCCCAGCCGCTCAGCACCCTCTAACCAAATCTTCGACCGACGTAGAACGGCTGTCCTCAGCCGCAAAGGTCCTCCTAAACCAAACACCGCGCGGAAGGGGAGAATCTGTTTGCAGCATAGAAACGACGCTGATGCCGTCGGTAGAGAATTGGTTAGAGGGTGCTGAGCGGCTGGGGACAGCCGCTCTACGTTACGTTATCATGTTAAACCATCTCCCACCTATTGCGTTCAATGGTAACCTACCTATGACTGCCCCTGCTACGCTTGCCGCACCACCAACTGCCAATACTCCTGCGGCAACTGAAGAGCGATTGTTGTCGCTGGATGCTTATCGCGGACTGATCATGGTCGCCTTGGCCTTCAATGGCTTTGGGCTGGCCGAGACTGCCGAGATGCATTTGGCATCGCAGCCCGATTCTAGCTTCTGGAAACAACTCAACTTCCAGTTCACGCATGTCGAGTGGCGCGGAATTGCTTTCTGGGACATGATCCAACCATCGTTCATGTTCATGGTTGGCGTCTCGATGGCTTACTCCTACGTCAAACGCGAGTCGCGCGGTGATAGTTGGGGCAGTATGTTTTGCCATGCCATCGTGCGTTCGTTGGTGCTGATCCTGCTAGGTGTCTTTCTGAGCTCTCAGGGTTCAAGCATCGTTACGACCAATTGGGCCTTGATGAATGTACTTACTCAAATTGGATTAGGTTATGCATTCCTGTTCTTGATGTGGCGTCGACCACTGGTTGTGCAATTGATTGTGGTCGCCTTGTTATTGGCAGGCACTGGGTTGGCTTATACCAGCTATCCAACCACAGGCATCGATTTGGAGAAAGGCAACCCCGAAGTTGGCATTAAGGCTGAGTGGGCTCAGGAACATTTAACCGGTGTGCCAGCTGCCTGGCATAAGAACGCGAACCTTGGCCATGCGGTCGACCGCGTCGTGCTGAACTGGTTCCCTCGTCCTCGAGTCGCCAAAGAGGGTGACGATGGCCAGCCGACCGGAGAGCTGGCCATTGTGCCCTTCGAATACAACGGCGGCGGCTACCAGACGATCAACTTCATTCCGTCACTAGCCACCATGATTTTGGGACTGATCTGCGGCGAGCTGTTGCGGTCGTCGCTTGGTCGGCTTCCAAACTCTGGCGAGTCCAGCTACGAGCGGCATCCAAACTCTGGCGAGTTCAGCTACGGTGGGTGGCGCAAAGTCGCAGTGCTGGTCGTGATGGGTGCCGTGCTGTTTGGGCTGGGAATCGCCGGCGAGCGCTTGGGTTGGCCGATCATCAAGCGCATCTGGACACCCAGTTGGGCATTATTCTCGACTGGGATCTGTTGTTGGATTTTGGCTACGCTCTATGCGGTGATCGACGTGCTGGGTTGGCGATTATGGAGTTGGTTCTTTGTGGTCGTGGGTATGAACTCGATCGCCATTTATATGATGGGCCAGCTGCTGCGGCCGTGGACCGAGCGGCAATTGCGCGTCCACTTCGGCTCAGGCATCTTTAACTTCCTGGGCGAAGCCTATCAGCCGATGCTAGCCGCCACTTGGGTAGGCCTGGTGTTCTGGCTAGTCTGTTACTGGATGATGCGGCAGAGGATCTTTGTGAGGGTCTAGAGGGCCAAGTGGCTGGGGCATGCAAAATAACCACCAAATTGGGTTTGGCAATCGGCAAGCTACGCCATTAACCCTACCGAACCTTAGGGGTGGTGACTATACTGGGCGGACTGCCGCCCGTAGGCAGCATTGTGGCACCGCCCGATGGCTGGTGTGCGTTCTAGCTCTATCACCTGAAAGTTAATGAAAGAATATGTCCAGCAGCTACATTTTTTCTTCTGAAAGCGTTGGCGAAGGTCATCCTGACAAGGTTTGTGACACCATCTCGGATGCCATTCTGGATGCCTGCCTCACGGTAGACAAAAAAAGCCGCGTAGCCTGCGAGACATTTGTCAAAAGCAATATGGTCGTAGTGGGTGGAGAGATCACCATCCCCAAGCTTGGCCAGAAGCCCATCGGCGAAGCCATCAACATCGACAAAGTTATTCGTGATGCTGTTCGCGGTATCGGCTATGTCAATGACGATGATGTCTTTCATGCTGATCGTATCTTCATCAACAACTACCTGACCACCCAATCGCCCGACATCGCGCAAGGTGTGGACGCCAAGAAAGCGGACCACAAAGATACTGCCGAACAAGGCGCTGGCGACCAGGGCATTATGTTCGGTTTCGCTTGCAACGAAACTCCGGAACTGATGCCAGCTCCCATCATGTTCGCTCACCGCCTCGGTCGCGAACTGACCCGCGTTCGCAAGAGCGGCAAGGTCAAGTGGTTGCGGCCTGATGCCAAGAGCCAGGTATCGGTCGAATACGTCGATGGCAAGCCCACGCGGATTATCAACGTCGTTATCTCAACGCAACACGCGGCTGATGTTGATCACCCAGAAATCAAGAAATTCTGCATCGATCAAATCGTCAAGAAGGTTCTGCCTAAGAACATGTTGACCGACCAGACCGAATGCTTGATCAATCCCACCGGTCGCTTCGTGATCGGCGGCCCTCAAGGCGATAGCGGTTTGACCGGTCGCAAGATCATCGTCGATACCTACGGCGGCATGGGCCGTCACGGTGGTGGCGCGTTCTCCGGCAAAGATCCAACCAAGGTCGATCGCAGCGCTGCCTACATGGGCCGCTGGGTTGCCAAAAACATTGTGGCTGCGGAACTAGCCACCAAGTGCGAAATCCAGTTCGCCTATGCCATCGGCCATCCCAAACCAGTTAGCGTGCACGTCGATACCTTCGGTACCGGCACGCACAGCGACGATGCCATTCTCGCTGCTGTACTGAAAGTCTTCAGCTTCAAGCCCGCTGACATCGTCAAGCAACTGGACTTGCTGCGCCCGATTTACAGCAAGAGCACCAACTACGGCCACTTCGGCAAAGACGACGCCGACCTGACCTGGGAGACCACTTCCAAAGCCGACGCACTCCGCAAAGCCGTAGGTAAGAAGTAGCCGAAGTCGCCAGACCTTGGATGCTATGCTTATGACGTAGCCGAAGTCGCCAGACTTTGGACCTATACTACGGACTTCAGCGTTTCGTAAATCTTTTTTGAAACGCTGAGCCCGCGGAGAAATCGTTGATTTCTCTGCGATCCTCTGAGTCTCGGCGTTTAAACTTTGAAAAGCCTCCAATCTCTGGCAAGATCAGCGACAAGATTTCTATCTGGACAGCGAATTACACCAGTGGGCTGGTGTTAATCCTTTGCGAGTCTGGAGATTGAATCCATGAATCTTTGCGCTGTACCGCAGACCCTCGTCAAGCGATCAGCCTGGCTGGGATCTGCGATTTTGACATTTGGCTTGGTCGTCTCATTCGCAGCTTTTGCCAGTTTGGCCGCACCCCTGGTCGCCCATTTTAATGGTGCGCCTGGCGATTTCTCACGTCATATCCTGCAAGTCTCGCTGCTGACATGTGTGCCCTTCGGAATGTTGACCGGATTGGCCGCAGCGCGTTATGCCACGACCAAACGCACGTGGCTCTCGGTTGCCAAGTACTTTTGGGTATTGCTGCTTTTTATCCCGCTATCGCAAACCTCGCTGGCCGGCCCTATGCTCGACTATACCGCAGTCGTATATGGCTTCACGGTTCTGTTTGCGATCGTGAGCGGCAAAGCCTTCAAGCGGCCGTCGCCCAGCGTGCTCAGGGCGCCAACCTGCGCGTAACATCGATGGCATAAGCCGGATATTGCTGCTGTACTAGCGCTTGAGCTGTGCCGCTATCGCGAGCAGTGACCACCATGGAAAAAGGATAGGCGTAAGGATTGGGAGGAACTACAACCACTTCCCACAAGTCGGTTGCACCAGAGTCGACGGCCAACATGTCCAGTTGAAGTAAACGTACCTGGGCGGCTTGAGCGGCGTTGAATTGATAAGCGCGGGCTGCTGACGAGAGCATCAGGGCTTCACGTTGGGCCAACCGCGAACGCTCTGTGTCTTCCATCTTCTCTTTTTGAAGTGCGCGCCAGCGGGCCAATCCCGGCTCCAGTATCGCTCGCTCGGCACTGCCAAACAAAAAGATCGGCACTTTAACTTCTTCGCCACTCGTTAGGGCAATGCTTACGCCTTCGACGGCATAAATATGAGGCACTTTGCCTTGCTCGGTCAACCATGACTTCAATTCGGGCAGAGCGGTGATCTTGGCCGTCTCGAAGTGCTCGACGATACTGGGCAGAATGGCTAGCAACGTCTCGGGCAGTTTGCTCTCTTCTGCACCATCGACCATCAGCTTGGCGTTTAGTCGTTCGACCACCATGTCATGAGCAAAGTAGCCAGCGATCCGACCGATGATTTTCATATCACCTTGCAGCCGCCATACATGATCCTTATCTCTATCAGACAGTTTGCCTGCACCGGCTTCTTCAGATTTGAGATAGGATTGGTCCGTTTCTGATAGCTGCTTGATCTCGACAGCGATTAATCGGCCATCAGTCGTCTTCAGGACTACCACGTCTTCGCTGACAGCAATCATGTCTGCTTCGACTTTAAATCGTCCACTAACATCTGTCCACGTGCGCGCCATGGCGAAGGACGAGCACAATAGAGTCACAATTAGGGCAGCGAAAATTTGCAGACGGGACATGGTTTCACCGAGCTGGTTGGGTTCCAAAATTAAGCGTAACAAGTTGCCAGCATGCAAGTTGCGGACCGGGTTGCTAAAAACTTGGATCAGCGTTCAACTATGCAACTGGCTGGCGTCGACAACCAGTGCGATTGTTAACCGTGCGATTGCTAACCCTGCGATTGATAACCGTGCATTTGATGCTTAAAGAGTGCATTTGATGCTTAAAGAGTGCGGTTGATTTAAAGAACCGGTGAACATTACGGATCCACAAACGTTGGTCAGCATTGCGATTTTGGCTGCCTCAGCGTGCCTGCAGGCGTCGGTAGGTTTTGCCGCGGGTCTATTGGGAATTCCGTTACTGCTGTGGGCAGGCAACTCGTTACCGGATGCTCAGGTAATGATCATTACCGCCATGTTGCCACAGAATGCATTGTCGCTCTGGCGGCTCAGGCAGCACACCTCTTGGCGAGAGGTCGCGGGCCCGGCCACGATTCGGTTGGCATTTCTGCCCCTAGGCATCGTGAGCTTGGCTTATGTCGTAGCCAACTCCGCAAACCTGATCAAGCCACTGGTGGGACTGATTGTCTTGGCTGCGGTGGCGGCGCAGACTGTCCAGACGCGGCCCTGGGAAAGTGCCAAACGTTGGTATTGGGTGCTGGCCGCATTTGGGCTGAGCGGTCTGCTCCAGGGCTTTAGCGGCATGAGCGCTCCACCGATGCTGCTCTGGATTCATGGCCAGCGATTTGCAGCCAAGCGCGCCCGTAGTTTTCTTTTTGCCATATACTTATCGAGCTTCTTGCCGCAGCTGATCATCATGCTGCTTACGTTTGGGCCGAGGATTATTGAGCGCATGCAAGTCTCGTTGATTGCACTACCGCTGGTCGTTCTGGGGGCCATTATCGGGCTGAAAGTTGGCAACCGGTTAGGCGATCGCTGGTTGCGGCCCGCCACGTATGCGCTGTTGGTATGGATGGCGGTCCTATGTTTGCTCGATCCATGGTTGTCGTGAGTGATTTTAAATGGAAGTGATTTTCGAAAGTGTTGTTGCTCTGATCGCGCTGAGCGCAATGGAAATTGTGCTGGGCATCGATAACCTCGTCTTCATTTCCATCTTGACCAGCAAATTGCCGTTGGATCAGCAAACCAGTGCTCGACGTTTGGGACTTGCTGCGGCCCTGGTGATGCGCATCCTGCTGCTGAGTATGATCTTTTGGATGTCCCGCATGACAGCGCCGATATTTCACATGAATGACATCTTGCCCGTCGACGGACTCCAGCGCTACTTCATGATCGAACCCTATGACGACGAGCCTGAAGTATCCAACCCTGCTGCTGACCATAGCGAAACTTCCGCCGACACGACTAGTCACACAAGTGATTCTCCCCAGCGGCTCGTCCTGAACAAACATGCCTGGAACGAGTTCATTGAGGTATCGTGGCGCGACATTATTCTCATGGCGGGTGGACTGTTCTTGCTCTACAAAAGCATCCACGAGATTCATGGTGAGGTCGAAGGCGAACATTCTGACCGAAACACTAAAGTCAAGCAGCCCAGCTTCAACAACGTGCTCTTTCAAATCGCGCTGATGGATATCATTTTTTCGCTCGACAGCGTCATCACTGCCGTCGGCATGGCCGATCATTTGTGGATCATGATTGCCGCGGTGATCCTGGCCGTGGCCGTTATGATCTTGTTCGCCAACCAAGTCGGCAACTTTGTCTCGGCCAATCCAACCATCAAAATGCTGGCCCTGAATTTCTTGCTGATCATTGGCATCATGTTGGTCGCCGAAGGCATCGGGACGCCTATCAGCAAAGGCTACATCTACTTCGCCATGGCCTTTTCGCTGATGGTCGAGTTCTTGAACTTGCGTGTGCGCAAGAGCACGATACCAGTGGATCAAGGCGCTGAAATCTAATTGTGGCGCCCGGTCAATTGTTTACTAGTGCTCTTATCTGTGTGTCGAGAGCCTCGGCTTGGGCATTGGCTTCAGTCAATGGCAGTCCGGCCGTGATGCCGGGTCGCACATGTTTGGTAGCAGTTAGCCAGGCAAGTTTCAGTACTTGCTGCTTTTGTTGCACAAGCTTGAGAAGTTGTTCACCGTGCGGATGTTCTGAATAACCATTCGCGTCCAACCGTAACCCCCAAGCCTTGGCCAGCGGACGAGCGATCACCGCCTGGCCTGCGGCGTTGGGATGAACGCCGTCGCTGGCGAATGTGAAACGAGGCTCGCTCTTGCGCTGCTCTTGAACTACTGATTTCATGGCAGCGTGGACATCGTAAACTTCCCAACCATCGGCTTGCTTACTCAGCAGCCACTTGGAATACTCCTCCAGCACTTCGTCGTAGCCAACATACGGCGTGGTGTATTCACTCAAACCAGCCGGCAACAACTTGTCTTGATTCGGTAACGCATCGAAGTATGCGGGCGTCAGGTGAATGATCTTAGCGCCGCTGCGTTCCACCGCTTGATGCAGTCGCTCAATACCGGACTTGAATTTATCAAAGCGATCCTTGCCTAGCGGGTAGTAGATCCCGTCGTTCATCCCATAACAAGCAACTACCAGCTCTGGCTGCGTTTGTTCCAGCACGCGCGCTAAACGCTCGTGCAGATCGGGCCTGGGAAACTGCCCTCCCGCATGACCGGGTTCGGACAAGCCCGAGACGGTTTCGCTGGGCAGGCCCAAATTCAAAAACTCGATCTGCCGTTTGGGGTCCTGCGCAATGGCCGCCGCTTCCAAACTGGCAATGTACCCGCCACCATGCGTGATACTGTCGCCCAGAAAAACAATACGTTTGACTGGCGGCAGTTTCTCTTGCGTCCAGCCCGCAGAGGACAGAGCCAAGGTGGCCAAACATCCGAATAAAATCCAATGGATCCAAAGGGTAGTTTTCATGGCAGAATTTCTGAATCGAGGAGAAGGTGCTATGGGGGAGTTTGGTTAGTTTAACCCATAGCCCGGCCCATTGGTGTTGCGCTATACTACGCACGCAAGTAAATCTCACTGAGCTTATCCAGAAGAACATCAGCCGCATTTAGACTCATCCACAGCGGTTGTAGAACACGTCCAGGCGTCCCATTCGCGATCAAGGCTCTGCTGGTAATAGAGATGCCGTTGGTCCTTAAATAATCATAACCATGAGTCTCTTGTCCATGACCAGCTATCGATGGCGGATCGTAGCGATTCTGTTTGTTGCTACAGTAATCAATTATATCGATCGACAAGTCTTGTCGTTTGCGATGATCGATGATGGGTTTCGTCGATCGATGCTGGGATTGCCAGATGGTCAGACATTAACCGCAGCGGAAATTGCTCGCTTTAAAGAGCTGATGGGCTATGTCGACTGGGCCTTCAAGACCGCCTATGCCATTGGGTTCTTGGTGATTGGTTACCTGATCGATCGCTTGGGCACCAAGCTGGGACTGGCGGTGGGCATGACCGTTTGGAGTTTAGCCGGCGTACTCTCAGCTCTGACAGCCGGGGTCAAGAGTATGAGCGCGACGCGATTTGTTTTGGGTTTAGGTGAAGCGTCGATATTCCCAAGTTCCGTCAAGGCGATTTCGGAGTGGTTTCCGAAACACGAACGCACTCTCGCCATCGGCATCTTCAATGCCGGTACAAACGTAGGCGTAATCGTAACCGCTTTCGCAGTTCCGCTGCTAACCTTGTACTTCGGGTGGCGCGTCTCATTTTTGGTAACCGGTCTCTTGGGCTTTGGAATGTTGATTGTGTGGCTGGCGTTCTATCGCACTCCCAGCCAGCATCCCCGTGTTTCGCCAGCAGAAATTCAGCACATCGGTCAAGATCGAGAGCCGGTGTCGACCGAGCACGTATCGTGGCTGAATCTGCTGAAGTATCGACAAACCTGGGCACTGATGACGGCCAAGTTCTTAGCAGATCCTATCTGGTGGTTCTATTTGACTTGGTTGCCAACTTTCTTCAATGACAACTCGGTCTTGGGAACGAACCTGGACTTAAAGAATATTGGACTCCCGTTTCTGATCATCTATCTCGTATCCGATTTTGGATCGATCTTCTTTGGTTGGCTCTCGACGCGTTTCATGATGATGGGTTGGTCGCTGAATCGGGCTCGCAAGACAACGCTGCTGATTTGCGCCGTATGCATTATGCCGATCTACTTTGCTTCGACGACCAGTAGCATTGTCGTGGCCATCGCGCTCATCTCCTTGGCGACTGCAGCCCATCAAGGATGGTCGGCCAATATCTATCCGATTGGCTCTGACTTGTTTCCCAAACACCTGGTGGCATCGATTTCAGGGATTGGAGGTACTGCTGGAGCGATCGGTGGCATGATTTTGGCCCCGCTGGCCGGCATCATCATCGCCCGTTTCGGTTATACACCTTTGTTTATCTGGGCTGGCAGCGCATATATCATCGCCTGGGTTCTGCTGAACTTGATTCTGCCGAAGATGGAGCCCATCGAATAAGGCTATGCTTTACTCGTCCAGGTCTTCGTACACGTTACAACGCTTTCTGCTCAAGAAAGATCTCTTTTTGATAGTCGCCTGTCGAACAAACTGCTAGCGGAGCAGATTGGGATAGTTGGCTGATTTGGATGGAAATCAGCTTCACGGAAAATGCCGAGTGGAAATCTAATCCGACTTCGGAGAAGTCGGTTTATGCAGACAGGGAGGTCGTGATGCTACGCCCGTTTCTTATAGTTGGGTGCTTGATGCTTGTCAGTCTGGCAAGCTGTAAGGCTATTTCGAATCATACACCTGTCTGTTACAAAAAACCCCCGCACGCATACCACAATGCGCAATCGGCACAAGCCGCACAGTTTTTCTGGACGGTATTTCAGTCTGCCGACTACGCGCACTCCGATCAAGCTCTAGCAGGACTGACGGCGGCAACTGCTGCTGATCCAACCGACCCACACATGGTATCGCTCACTGGTCTCTGCAGTTTTTGGAAGGTAGTCGAGCATAATAGAGGCTGCATCCCTTCGGCAGCAACGCATGATTTAGCTGTGCAAAGTTTGCAGTACGTGCAACAAGCTGCCTGCATGGATCCGAGCAACCGTTTAACGCCGGGCTTTGTCAGTTCCGCCAAGTATCAGCTGGGCGCCATGCAAGGCAATTGCCACATGATGGATGATTCGGCGATGGAACTGGAACGCAACACGAATGTCTACCCGCAATTCCACGGCTTCGTCGAAGGCTGGGTGCTGACGGCCATGTTGCCGCCCACTCACCCACGTTATGAAGCCGCCGTCGAAGCATATTATGAAACGCTAGATTCATGTGCTGGCATTCGCGTGCCGCGCAGCTTCCCGCGTCTCGGCGAATTCGGCTTCTACATCCTCGCCAAGAAGTCCAAGAATCAAACGGTTTGCTACAACACGGACATCGCGCCTCACAACGTTGAAGGCACACTGCTGGGTCTGGGCGACGCGCTGGTCAAGCAAGGCAAACATCGCCAGGCGCGCATGATTTACGAAAGCATTACCCGCATCCCAGCGTACAAGACCTGGCCCTACAAAGATGTCTTGATGTGTCGCTTGAACAACATGGAAGAGCTAACCGCCAAGTGGGTCTGCGACAGCGGCAAAGTCGATGTCCAAGAGCCCGCCATGTTATTCCAATCCTCCATCTCCTGCACCTGCTGCCACGCGCGCTAAAGGTCACCTCTCCATGCGCAACTGTAGCCGAAGTCGCCAGACTTTGGAGGCGTCACCGATCGACTTCCAATCTGGCGAGACAGGGCTACAAAGGCCTTAGGGTGGCACTGGCTATGCGCAGCATTGCCAGTGTATGGAACGAAGTTGTGCCAACGTTTAAGTCTTGCTTAGTGCCCGGCCCCCTCCCGCAGACTTCGGCTAAACGCCTCGTCTGCGACCTCCCCCAGCTTCGCCGGGGGAGGTGACAGTCACCACTCGGCAGAACGTCAATTCTCCTACTCCTACTCCTACTCCTGCTCCTACTCCTGCTCCTACTCCTACTCCTACTCCTGCTCCTACTCCTACTCCTACTCCTACTCCTACTCTCGAATAGGCGTAGGAGCCTTGCTGGACTTTGCTTGCTACTGAAAGCACATCAACTGGCTCTTGGTGCGCACGTACAGCCGGCCGGCGTCGATGGAGGGTGTCGCGACGATAGGTTCTTTCAAGTCGAGCGTACTGAGAACCTGAAACTCTTTGCCTGCGGACAACAAACTTAGCTTGCCCTGCAAGCTGGCCAACACGATGCGCTGGCCGCTGCCGATCGGGGAGGCGTAATATTGACCGGTCGCGCCTTTCAAACGCTCGCGTTTCAGCACCTCGCCGCTCTGGCGGTCCAAGCATAACATGATGCCGCCATCGTTGATGATGTACACCAAATCTTCCATGACCAAAGCGGATGGGATGTAAGGAGTATTCTTGGTGTACTTCCAGGCAACTTGCGCATCGATCTTGTCGCCTTCGCTCTTGAGCTGGACGCATGACAGCCCACCTTTGTTCAAGAAGGAACCAAAGCCTTTATTCCATTCCTCGAGATCAACTTTGCCGTCACCGTTGCCGAAACCCTGATCGATGCGTTCGATCAATCGATAGGTACCCACCGATTGTTTGACCTCCTCGAGCTCAATGACTTCGTCGCCGTTTTTGTCCGCGTTGCCCAAGGCGGCCATCGGCAGTGGCTCTCCTGGCGGTTCCGAGTAATAGATGAATTGTTTGTCGACGACCGGCGTCGTCACCGGCGCATTACTCAGCCCGAGCACCGAGAACCGCTTTTCACCAGTCATCAAGTCATATCCGACCATTTCGCCTGGAGCGGCGCTGACGATCAACTTCGTGCCGCCGACTTCTGCCAAGGTGGGAGTCGAATAACCGCCAGTGACACCCAGCAGACGTTCCACTTTCCACAACTCTTTACCTGTCGCAACGTCTAGCGCTACGATGTACGGATCGCGAAGTTGATCGAGAGCCACGATCAATCGACCGTCGACCAGAATCGGTGACGCACTGATGCCGTGCATGCTGTAGAACGGACCCAAGTCCTTCTGCCAGACTTCCTGACCTTCAATCGAGTAAACAACTAAAGCAGCATCGGGGAAGAGGGCACACACGTACTTGCCATCGCAGACCGGCGAGCAGGTTGCGGGCGTGTTCGGTGGCGTAGCCGTTTCCTTGCGCGCACTTTCGATCGACTTGGACCACAATTCTTTCCCCGTGGCTGCGTCCAAACAATGCACACTTCTGCGATTGTCTTCAAATGAAGTAACAAACATCTTGCCTTGGCTAAACACCAGCGAAGATGTCCCCGGCGCGAAATCAACCTTCCAGAGAACATTTGAATCGGCAATCGTATCCGATAATCGCAACTCGCTGGCCAGGCCGGTACCATGCGGACCGCGGAACTGATTCCAGTCATTTGCGTGACAGTTACCGGTCATCCCAGGATAACTGGCACCAGCGAAAATGAACGCTACCCACGCACAACTCACCCATAATCTGCCACGCATGTCAGGTAATCCTTTGCAAAGTGGAACTCTACGCAACTATCCTGTTGCCGCATGTTGCTGGCTGTTGCCCATAATCACGAGATTAAAACCTGTTACACTATTTTCGCCATTGGCTTAATCTTGTCTTCTAACCCCCGGGTCCAATCATGCGATTGCCAAGTCTACTCTTGAGTTGCATTTTGTTTTCGACTTCACCCCTCGGTATGGCGCAGGAGCGACCGGCTCGCCCGCCTGCGTTCAAATCGGTGGAAGTGGCCGAGGATCGTTCGATCACGCTCCGCCTGTGGGCTCCCAACGCCAAAGAAGCCAGAATCGCCAGCAGCGATATGCCCGGTGCCAATCCCTTTGGTCCTGGCCCGACGATGACCAAGGGCGATAACGGCGTGTGGGAAGGCAAAGTCGATCCGGTGGTCGCAGGATCGTATCGCTATAGCTTTAACGTCGATGGCTTGACGGTCATTGATCCTCGTAATCCTCTCACTAGCGAATCGAACTCCAACACTTGGAGTTTGCTGCATGTACCAGGCTCTGAATACTCTGACGAGAAAAATGTTCCACACGGTGCCGTAGCCCAGCTCAACTATTTCTCTAAGGCACTTGATCGTAATCGCCGGGCTCACGTGTATACTCCGCCCGGATATGAAAGCGGTAGTGACAAGTATCCGGTGCTGTATCTATTGCACGGTGCAATGGACTGCGATGCTTCGTGGAGCACTGTCGGCCGTGCTGGCTTCATTCTAGACAATCTGATCGCGGCCAAGAAAGCCAAGCCGATGATCGTGGTCATGCCCATGGGGCACACCGGCCCGTTTTCGTTTGGTCCAGAAGGCAATAGCTTGCAGAAGCAGATGGAAGAGTTCCGTCAAGACTTCACCAGCGACCTTCGTCCGCTTATCGAAGAGCGTTATCGAACTGTTAACGACCGTGACCATCGCGCCGTGGCCGGATTATCGATGGGCGGCGCTCAAACGATCGATATTGCCATCAACAACCTGAAGGACTACGGTTACATCGGTGTCTTCAGTTCCGGAGTCTTCGGCATCACTGGCAACTTTCCAGGTGGCAGCGATGCCAAATGGGAAGACACTCACGCTAAAGTACTTGACGATGCAGAACTCAAGCAGGACTTGCGTCTAATCTGGTTTGCAACCGGCAAAGATGATTTTCTGCTGGCCACCAGCCAAGAGACCGTCAAAGTCTTAAAGGCTCATGGGTTCAAAGTCGATTACGAAGAAACCGCCGGCGGCCATACTTGGATCAACTGGCGCGAGGACTACTTGCCCAAGTTCGTTCAACAGTTGTTCACGCATTAATAAAAGCGGCATGTAGCCACCGCTGCCCAGCGGCGGTCAAACGCTGGCATGCGGAACGTAGCTACCGCTGCCAAGCGGTAGTCAAGTGCCGGCTTGCGATTTTAGTTCCGTGTCCACGCCATTCCACCGTCTGGCGACGGTGGCCACGAAGGACAGTCCACCGTCTGGCGACGGTGGCTACGAGGGCCAATAGTATCCGTGATGAATCCACAGTCCAAAGCGAATTAGTGCACCAATCGAATTCAACTGCGAACCGACCGATTCTGGCTTCGTTCTGGCATGGACTTCGCGCATTTCGCTTTACGCTTTGGATCTTGATCGCAAATTTTGTGGCCCTGTGTTTCCCTGGCATCTTTAAGAGCTTGGGCAATGTCAGCCTGACCGATGCCTGGGTTCTGCTGATCATGGTGCAACTGATCATGTTTGGCATGGGAACGCAGATGCGGTTCAAAGACTTCTGTCATGTGCTGAAGATGCCGGGCACAGTCGCGATTGGAGTGACTTGTCAATTCGTGATCATGCCCTTAGTAGCCTACGGGCTGACCAGAGTGATACCGCTCCCTCCGGAGATAGCCGCTGGCATGATCTTGATTGGCAGTTGCTCGAGTGGCTTGGCCTCAAATGTGATGACGTTTATGGCTCGCGGAAACTTGGCGCTTTCGGTGACGTTGACAACTCTAACCACCTTGTTGGCGCCGGTGCTTACGCCCCTGTGGATGCGCCTCTTGGCTACTTCGATGGTGAAGATAGACGCCCTGAAGATGTCGCTGGATATTGTCAAGATGGTCTTGGTGCCGATCTTAGCCGCCTTCGTCCATGACTTTTTAAGTTCATCAAGCACAAGTGTGCGCAGAGCTGCGTGGGCCTGTGTGGGCTTAAGCAGTCTGTGGCTTGTATGGTTGAGCGTGGCGGGCGGGTGGCAATGGCTAACCCTGCACGCATCGGCTACGCTGACGCCGTCGCTGATGTCGCTGCCCGGATTTATTTCCGCGGCTTTTGTGTTTGGTGCACTCTATCATTGGCTAGTTAATCTACTCCCCCAGATCGTCGCCTGGATGCCCAGGCTGAGCATGTTTGGCATTATTTATTACACCCTGGTGGCAACCGCAGAGGGTCGAGAGCAATTGCTGTCGGTCGGCGTACTATTAGTCGTGGCCGTTGCAGTTCATAATTTGGCCGGTTATACGCTGGGGTATTGGTCAAGTCGGTTGCTTGGCCTCAAGGGCAGCGACTCCCGAACCGTCGCGCTGGAAGTTGGACTGCAGAACGGAGCGATGGCGATCGGGTTGGCGCGTGGTATGGATCTACTTGGCACAACCGGTTTGGCCGGGATGATCTTTAGTCCGTTGATGAATGTGACAGGGTCAGTATTAGCCAACTATTGGCGGCAACATCCTGATTCAGACACCGGTGGATAGCAACTTAACCTGAGATATCGAAAACCTGGAACCCATCGCTTCGATCTGGCATTGCGTGAGTCGCAGGGGACGGGTATGAAATATCGCGCATGATTCGCCCGAATACGCCCTGAGCCGCTGGGACCGCAGCCCGTCGCTCGACATGAATGGAGGCCCAGCCTGATGGAGCCCTTAATAGCCTACGTCGGTGACGACTTCACCGGTTCAATCGAGGTACTGGAAGCCCTGCAATGGGCTGGACTAAAGACTGTTCTGTTTCTCAAGACACCCGCGGCAACGGATCTGAGCCAGTACGCAGACTGCCAGGCAATAGGCGTGGCCACCCAGGCCCGCTGCATGACACCTGAGCGAATGGATGCTGCACTTGGGCCATTGATTCAAGCACTCCAGGCGCTGGCGCCCAAGTTCCTGCATTATAAAACTAGCTCCACCGCGGACTCATCGCCACGCACCGGAAGCATTGGCAAAGCCATCGAACTGGGACACACTAGTTGCGGTGCCCATAAGGTCCCCGTCTTAATTGCCGCTCCGTCACTCGGTCGATACCAGGCGTTCGGCAATTTGTTTGCAACGCACGGTGAGCCCGGTAAGATTTACCGCCTCGATCGACATCCCGTGGCGCGTTATCATCCAATTACTCCAATGTACGAAGCGGATGTGCGCGCTCACCTGAGCCTGCAAACATCCCTGCCCATCGAACTGGTCGATTGTCTTCAAACACAACAACCGCTGATGAACGCTTGGGGAACCTCAGGCGAAATCATGCTCTTCGACGCGTTAACCGATCAGGACGTGGCTGTTTTCGGCCAGTATTGCCACGATTTGGCCAGCCACTCGTCGCCTCTCTTTCTGGTGGGCTCCTCAGCCATCGAAAGCGGCTTGTTAGCAAGCTGGAAAGATGCGCCACCGGTAGAAGCGCTGCCAGCCCATACTCAACCAGAGCGTGAACCGGCCAAGGCCGCGCAGATGCTGGTGTTGTCGGGCAGTTATTCACCGGTCAACGAACGACAAATCCTGTGGGCCCGGCAAGCAGGTTTTGATGCGATAGAAATTGAAACAGCCCTGTTGGTCGATCCCGAGACTCGCGATGCCGAACTGGAGCGTGTGATCGATCTGGCCGTCAAATCGCTGGGTGCCAGCAACAGTTTGATCATGCATACCGTCCTTGGGCCCAGTGATCGTCGGCGCAATCAACTCATGAACGCCTTTGCCAAACTCGGTTTAGAGCAAGAACAGATACAGTTGGAAAACTCCAAACGCTTGGGACCGATCTTGGGTGAACTCGTGAGCCAGATCCTCAGCCGACATCCGGTCCAGCGACTAGGCCTATCAGGCGGCGATACGAGCATCTATGTAGCTCGTCACCTGGGGATCGTGGCGATCGAAGCGCTGGTGCCAGTGGCACCGGGCGCGCCACTTTGCCGCGTCCGCGCACCCAACGCATTTGACGGCCTCGAAGTTATCTTCAAAGGCGGTCAGGCAGGGGATGAACACTTTTGGAAGATTGCGTCAAAGCGATAACTACAGGACTTCGCGGAGTAGCTGCTGGCCGCGACGAATATGCAATTCCATCAACTCACTAGCCGCCTGAGCTTGGCCGCTGCGGACTGCTTCCAATATCTCTCGATGTTCAATAACGCTTTGCGGGGCGCGGTTGGGGGATCGTGTAAAGACATTGATCGTCACCAGTCGAATGCGCTGCGAATACTGTTGCATCAACTTGATAATCTGCATGTTCCCCAAGAACTGGCTCGGAAGCGCATGAAACTCGGTATCCAGGTCGACGATCTTTTTACGCTGACTGGTATCGGCAGCGATTTCAGCCAGCGCCTCCAAGTTGGCTTCCCACTGCGCGAATTGATCCCGAGTTAACTGGCCAGTTACGGATTTAATTACAAAGCACTCGAGAGCCACGCGAACGTCGTATAATTCGGCAATCTCGGTGGGTGTGAGTTCGCGAACGCGAATGCCCGATTGCGGTGAGACGACGATGTAGCCTTCCATTTCTAATCGTTCCAGAGCGGCTTTGATTGGCGTCTTACTCATCCCCAACTCAGCCGCCAATTGTCGCTCTGACAAAAAGGCTCCTGGTTCATATTGGCAATTGAGCAGCCGCGCATGCAGTTCATCGTAAGCGCGATTCTTGAACAGTTCGCGCGAGACGGTGGCTCGACGTCGGGTCGGTTGTTTCTCTTCCGGTGAAACAGCGATAATGCACCTCCGCTCGGTTCCGATTTGTAGTAAATCCACCCATCATTCTGAGATCTCAAATTCGAATATTCAACCCCCAAAGTTGAGAATATTTGGCGGTCAGCTTCCCCGCGCAGCAGGGAGTCTGCGGGAGGGGGCACGGCATCTAGCCGATCTCGCCAGAGATTGGAAATCGTTCGGTGACACGTCCAAAGTCTGGCGACTTCGGCTACAGTTGCTCTGCGCATGAAGAGGTGGTTGATTCCATGGAAGCTCTGGTCATTTCTGGCTGAGCAACCAAGTGACGGCATGTCGAGACAATTCAGGGGCAGATTTTATCCCCAGCTTGCGTTTGATGTTCTCGCGATGGGTATCGACTGTGTGCGTACTCAACAGCAATTGGTCGGCAATACTGTGACTGGACAAACCCTCTCCGATCATCCGAAAGACTTCCAGTTCACGAGCACTGAGGCGTTCAATGGGGTCTTCAGTTTCTTTACATCCATCTAGCGACATGGTCAACAAGTGTTCCGCCAGTTCGGGGCTGATATAGCGTTTGCCCGAGGCGATCGCCTGCAGTGCCTCGATGAGATGCTCGCTGGAGTTTTGTTTGTTCAGGAAGCCGGCAGCGCCTGCTCGCAGGCATCGTTCGGCATAGAGTCCCTCTTGGAATCCAGAAACCACCAATGATCTCGTGTGGGGCGATCTCTTCCTGATCTCTCGCAAGAGCGAAACGCCGTCGCCGACTTTGAGTGCAATGTCGACGGTGGCAATGTCGGGCTGGAGTCGTTTAATGAGAGCGACTGCCTCATCTTCTGTGCCGGCCTGTCCGACGACCTGAAACTCTGGGCACAGGCCGACACGCATAGCGATGCCCTCACGAACCAGAGGATGATCGTCGACGATCACAACAGATTTTGGAGCTGGCACATTCATCCCCAGCAAGTAGTTAGGAACCATTGACCATCAAGCTAAGTCTATCCGCTCTATCGGCTATTACAAAGCAGTATGCTACTATGGCGAATTCCACCAGCGACGATTTGACGAAATTCTCTATTGCTATGCGGTTGTGGTGTGTTTCTAAAAAACATAGAGAGCCTACAGCACCACGGGCTTTTGCTGGGCATCACCAAATGTAGACTCTGGGCTCGAAGTCTACCTTCGCATGATTTGCAACTGCGCGTTTGGACAACACGAAAGAAAGCGACCTGAAATGCTCGAAAATTCAGTTCAAGGCATCGTGACAGAGAACGTCAACTTATTGGCTGCCGCATTGTCGCATCTTGGTGAGGGTGTGATGATCACGGACTGCAACTTGACGCAGCCTGGACCTCTCATTTTGTACGTCAATCCGGCAATGTGCAGGATCAGTGGGTACTCAAGCGACGAATTGCTCCATCAGTCGCCTCGAATCTTCCAAGGTGAAGCCACGGATAGAGCCACACTCGATCTACTTAAGTCGGAACTTCTCAGTGGTAGATCATGCACGGTAGAACTCGTCAACTATCGCAAAGGTGGTACTGCTTACGATGTCGAGCTGTTCCTGTCCCCCATTCTCAACCTGCAAGGCGATTGCACGAACTACGTTTCTATCGTACGCGATCTGACGGAACGTAAACTGATGGAAAATGCGTTGCTCGCCAAACATCGACACTTGACCGCGGTACTGGACACGGCCGTCGATGCCATCATAACCATCGACGAGCATGGGCAAATTGTCTCAGCCAACCGCGCCACGGTTAAGATGTTCGGTTTTTCATTGGACGAATTGCTGTGCGCAAACGTGAGCATTCTGATGCCCGAGCCTTTTCGCAGAAACCACGACCAATACATTCGAAACTATCTCGCATCTGGCCATGCGAAAATCATCGGGATCGGTCGAGAACTGACGGGTCAGCGAAAAGACGGGAGCTTATTTCCCATCGACCTATCCGTAACAGAAGTCGATGACTCAAAAATTTTCACGGGCATTATCCGAGACCTCTCCTCGCGACGCGAAATTCAACAAAGAATACTGGAAGTCGCTGGCGAGCAGCAGCGGCAAATTGGCTACCAGTTGCAGGAAGGTGTCGAACAAGATGTCACCGCGATTCATCTGCTAGCCACAACTCTCGCAGATTTACTGCAGTCGCGAATGCTGAATATGGAGGCAAGCCAGACTTCGCCATTCGTGTCGGAAAATGAATTCGGCCAAATTTGTTTACTCGCCGAGCGGTTGACGGCAGGAATTGGTGAAACTCTACGCAACTTGAGCAAACTGAAGTTCGGAATCATGCCGGTTCAATTGGATTCGCGGGGATTGGATGTGGCCCTGCGTCAATTGTGCATGGACACGACGGTCCTGACCGCATTGAGATGCACCTTTCAGTCCAATGCTCTGGTTGAAGTTCGAAATAACACCGTAGCGGCACATATTTTCCGCATCATCAAGGAAGCCATCGACAACGCCTGCAGACGGGAAGCGGTTACGCAGATTGAAGTGCGAATCTCCAAACAGATGGAGCTAGTTGCAGAAGTAATTGACGATGCTGCCCACAGTCCACACAACCGCGGAAGGCGACCGTGTGAATCGGTGACCAGCTATTCGCTCACCTCCGAGATTATGAAGTATCGCGCCGGTCTGATTAGCGCCACTCTATCGAGTGAATTCATCGAACCACGTGGACATGCCATCAAGCTACACGTAAATGTAGAGGTCCTGGCATGAAACATCTGAAGCGCTCACTCGGGGGCGTTTTGTCGCACGTCCACCCTCTTCAATGGCAATCCAGGGATTGGGTGAGCAAAAGCTTTAGCAGATTGGTAGACTGACGCAGGTGGCGAACGGTTGATGTCGTTTTCTCGCGACTGAAACTCCAGCAACTCTCGTGGTGGAGAATACTCTGTGGCCGAACAGGACCCCAAGTGTCTGGACATTGCCTTGGACCAGAGTAGTGCGGCAAATCTGCGAGAAGACCGCGCAGAAAGTGCCGGGCAGCTGACACCCATCTCACGCGACCATTTGGCATCGTTTGTCGAACAAGCTCCCTTGGCAATCGCGTTGTTTGATCGCTCCATGAACTATTTGGCTGTAAGCCAAAGCTGGATAAGGGCATTTGGAAAGGGACGCTCCTCCCTCACCGGCATAAACCATTACGAACTTTATCCGGATCTTCCTGAGCGTTGGAGAGTCGCCCATGGCCGTGCCTTAAATGGGGAAACTCAGTCAAGCAACAGCGATTTATGGGAACAGCCAGATGGCACGCAAATGTGGTTGCGCTGGGACACAAGACCCTGGCTGAAGGAAGACGGTTCCATTGGTGGTATTATTCTGTATAGCGAAGATATTACCGCACAGCAAATTGCGCTCAATCAGCTTTTGACGGAGCAGCAACGATTGCGAGCGCTGCTTCATTCGGCCGTTGACGCAATTTTACTGGTCGACGGCTCTGAGACGATAACGGAAAGCAATCCGGCCACGACTAGACTGTTCGGGTATTCGCGAAATCAATTGGTGGGCAAGAAAGTTAAAGTGCTTGCTCGTTTAGAAAGCGTGTTTGCATCGGCCAAGTCCCAAGCATGTCGCGTGACATCGTTAGGGGCATCCGATGCAGAGCCCGTGCAGGAGTTGGTTGGAATTCAGGCCAGGCATCGAGACAACGGTTTGGTATCAGTAGAGTTATCATGCAGCTACGATCAACATTTGGACATGTTTACTATCATCTTTCGTGATGTTTCTGAACGAAAGTCACTCGAGCAGCAGATTTTGAATGCAACCGAGAATGCACAACAGCGCATTGCTCAGGAACTCCATGATAGTGTCCAACAAGAACTGACTGCATCGGCCCTTATGGCTTCAAGTCTTGTCCAGGTCATCTCCTCGTTGTCCTGTGACTCAGCCAACAATCGATCTGAACAAATTGCTCGTGCAAAAGTGATAGCCAGTACATTGCTGACGAATCTGGTAAGTTCCGGGACCCACATTCGTGACTTGGCACACGGACTTATGCCCGAAGAAGTCGAACCCGATGGACTGATAGGGGCTTTGCAAGAACTTGTCACCAGGAATGACAAGCTCAATGGCATGCGCTGTACATTCATATCAGATCCTACGTGCGAACTGCCGGATTCCAACACGGCCACGCAACTGTATCGAATTTGCCAGGAAGCAATCAACAACGCCCAGCGCCATAGTCAGGCAACTCAATTGGACGTTTCCCTTGCGCAGAAGTCGGCCAAAATCGTCCTCGAGGTCCATGACAATGGGATTGGTATTTCGGCCATCCACCAGACAGATAGCTGCAAAGGAATTGGCCTGCGCACCATGAAATACCGTGCAAATCTAATAGGTGGCGATATACGGCTGTGTCCTCGCACAGGCGGCGGAACCGTAGTGTCCTGTACTATCCGCCGACCCGACAAGGCGCGCGCTTCGCAACAGTCTGGACCACATCTCCGATTGCCCACTGGCAAGCAGTCAATCGCTGCAGAATCGCTGTGAGAGGAGACACACTTGGGAGTCCAGTCAAAATTCGCGCCCACGTGCTTACAAAGTACCGGTATAGAAATAACTCTTAAATGGATGCGACTCGCTAGAGCTGCTGCAGCATGCAAGATTCCCCCTGCGATAAGACTCCGGTACTATCCATTCGCCAGCTGACAAAGACTTACAGGATGGGTGATGTCCTTGTTGAAGCGCTGCGCGGTGTTGATCTCGATCT
This sequence comes from Rania fehmarnensis, assembly GCF_056494185.1. Classification (NCBI taxonomy): domain Bacteria; kingdom Pseudomonadati; phylum Planctomycetota; class Planctomycetia; order Pirellulales; family Pirellulaceae; genus Rania; species Rania fehmarnensis. The sequence continues at coordinate 3,516,740 of NZ_CM151398.1, read as the reverse complement.
GTGGTCTGGTGAGTTCGTCGTGATCTTGGGACCTTCGGGCAGCGGCAAGTCAACTCTGCTGAACATCCTCGGTGGGCTCGACAACCCGTCCAGTGGCACTATTCACTACGGTGAGCAAAATCTGACAACCAGCGATGAAGCCGATCTGACGGAATACCGACGTCAACACGTGGGCTTTGTTTTTCAGTTTTACAATTTGCTCAGCGGGCTTACGGCGCTCGAAAATGTGGCACTGGTCTCTGAGATCGCACGCGCTCCGCTGGAACCACAGGAGGCTCTACGTCTAGTTGGACTTACGGAGCGAGCCAACCACTATCCTTCCCAATTATCTGGCGGCGAACAACAACGGGTGGCCATCGCTCGCGCCATCGGTAAACGACCCGACGTCTTGCTCTGCGACGAGCCGACAGGTGCCTTGGATGTGGCTACTGGAATCATCGTCTTGGAAGCCATCTCAAACGTAAACCGTCAACTGGGGACGCTGACGGTCGTCATCACGCACAACGCCACTATCGCAGAAATGGCCGATCGAATCGTATTTATGAGAGATGGCTCTATCGACTCAATTCGAAGGAACTCTACTAAAAAGTCACCGCAGGCATTAGTCTGGTGAGATGACCGTGAACACGCGCAGCCAACTGTTACTCTCCGATCTATTGAAAACCCGGCGACAAGGGGTGGCCATCAGTCTGCTGTTAGCATGCGGTGTGGCCACGTGGGTGATGATGACCAGCGCCATGCAGTCGATATCCTCCAGCTGTGATCATTATTATCGTCAGTATAACTTCGCAGATGTCTTCTTAGAGTTGACCCGTGCACCCAACTCAGTGGCCGACCGGATGCAGGTGATTCCTGGAGTGATACGCGCGCAATCTCGCATTGTCCATCAAGTACTACTTGATATCCCATCCATGCCTGAGCCTGCTGCGTGTCGCATCGTGTCGCTCGGCACTGATCCGGCCAGCGATCTGAATGCAATTTATCTTCGCAGCGGTCGCTACCCCACTGCCGAATCGACCGCAGAAGTCGTCGCGAGTGAACTGTTTGCCAATGCACACCAATTACGGACTGGTTCAAAACTAGATGTTGTAATGAATGGTCGACGACAGAAGCTAACGGTTGTAGGAACGGGCATTTCACCCGAGGCCGTCTATGCTGTGCAGCCAGGACAAGTCGCGCCGGACAATCGACATTTTGGGATTCTATGGATGCCAAGGGCGCAGATGGAAAGCGCGTTTGATATGAAAGGTTCGTTTAACAACATCACCTTTAGCTTGCGACGAGGCGCGTCGAGCGCTGAACTGATGCAACAAATCGATAGACTGGCCGAGCCTTACGGCGGTCGCGGCTGCTACGAGAGAAAATACCAAACTTCCCATGCTCGCGTCTCGGACGAAATCCATCAAATGAGCATGATGGCCTACATTACACCAGCCATCTTTCTGGCCGTCGTAGCCTTCCTATTCAATATCGTTCTCGGAAGGTTGGTTCATCAGCAACGCGAACAGATCGCAACCCTACGCGCGTTCGGATTTCGAATTCGTGAACTCGTCCTCCACTACCTCAGTTGGGTGCTCATGTGGGTTGCATTAGGTTCAAGCATAGGTCTGCTAGTCGGTTACCGGTTAAGTTGGTGGATGACTGGACTCTACTCGCAGTTCTTTCGCTTTCCTAGTACATCACATGAGCTAGGAACTGGGGAGATGATCCTGGCGTTCGCACTATCTTTGTTGGCTGCGGCCATTGGAGCTGCGGCCGCGTTGCGTAAGATCATCGTATTGCAACCGGCGGTCGCCATGCGACCGGAGTCACCCACCGGACACACGAGATTGGTAATTGACCGTCTCGGCCTGCGGAGTTTCTTCTCACCTCTGGCTCGACTGATCGTCGGCAGGCTGCAGGACAATCTTGCAAATTCGTTGTTGACTGTTCTGGGCATTGCTCTGGGTATGGCCGTCGTCGTCGTGGGTGCGTTCCTGGAAGACACGATTGACTACGTCATCGATGAACAATATGAGCTCTCTCAACGGCAGGATATGCAATTGACATTTAATGAAGTGTCTTCGTATTCCATTCTTCACGATTTGATGCAACAACCTGGTGTCCAGCGTGTGGAGCCCTTTCGCGCCATCGCAGTGCGACTGCGAAACGGGCTGCGTGAACGCCGCGTAGCACTGTTAGGACTGGAACAAAATCCACAACTCTTTCGCGTACTGGATGCCAACCAACGGCCTCTCGAATTTCCGGCTCGAGGCGGCCTGACGCTGACTCAAAAATTGGCTGAATTGCTGGACGTCCGAGTCGGACAAGAGTTGGAAGTAGAATTTCTCGAGGAGAGTCGGCGCACGGTACGCATGCCCATAGCCACTGTGTTTCCGAATTATGGAGAACCGGCTGCGTACATAAATCGCCACTCGCTTCACGAATGCTTGCGCGAAGGCCCACGGCTGTCAGGCGCCTTCGTAGATATAGATCTTCAGTATCGCGACAGGTTTTATAAAGTTCTTAAAACAACGCCATCGGTGCTCTCCATTGTTGACAATAACATAGCGCGAGAGAACTTTCGCGCATTGATTGCCGAAAGCACTGGGCTGATGCGGTGGATCAACTCATCTCTGTCCATGATCATTGCCCTTGGCATTATGTACAATTCTGCCCTAATCTCGCTGGCGGAACGTGGGCGCGACTTGGCGACACTCAGAGTGTTAGGATTTACTCACCGCGAGGTCCTGTTCGTGTTAGTCGGTGAACAAGCCCTGCTCGTTTTCATGGCTATACCACTGGGTGTACCGGTTGGGTATAGTTTTGCCTATTTGGTGACTCGGGCACTCGATACCGAAAGTCATCGTTTTCCACTAGTGATCGGGCTTCACACCTTTGCCTATTCCGCGCTGATCATTCTCTTGGCGGCGCTGGGCTCTTCGCTAGTAACCAGACAGATGTTCCGCAAGGTCCAGTTGGTGAGCGTGCTGAAAGTGAAAGAATGAAGAAGAGTCATAAGACTAAGCTACCTTGGATATTCTCTGGCGTCCTCCTAATTGTTTTGGTTGCCTACGGTTTGATACCGGAGCCAACGCTCGTCGATGTCGTGCAAGTTAAGACGGGATCTCTGCAAATTACGGTCGACGCAGAGGGGGAGACGCAGGTAAGAGAACGGTACATGGTCACTGCCCCAATCGCCGGCAAACTAGTTCGATTGAATTTGCATGCGGGCGATCGAGTGGAACTGGGGGCGACACTAATCGCGCGCATTGAAGCTGGTGATCCTGCGCTACTGGATGCGCGTTTCCTGGCCGAGAGCAAAGCACGCGTTAGCGCCGCCGAAGCATCCAGATTGCGTACTCAGGCCGAGCTAGAAAGCTCTAAGGAGGCCAGCGAAATCGCTCGCCACGAGTTCGACAGAGCTCAGAAACTGCAAAAATCCAACGCAATCTCGCAAGCCGACTTTGATCAAGCTGAACATCAACACCGGATTTCGCTTCACAATACCCGCTCCGCCGAATTTGCTCTCAAAGTCAGCGAATACGAGTTGGATTTGGCCCGTGTCGCTCTGAGGAAACTCGACCCGGCACGCAACGGCAACGGCGACAATGCCATGGAGTTGACCAGTCCAATCAACGGTTGCGTGCTAAGGGTATTGCGCGAAGATGGCGGCATAGTCTCCGCAGGCAGCGAGATCTTAGAGATTGGAGATTTGACAGATTTGGAGATGAAGATAGACGTTCTTTCCAAAGACGCCGTCAAAATACCGCTCAATGCAAAGGTCGTTATCGATCACTGGGGCGGTCCGGAAAAGTTAAGCGGTATTGTTCGACGCGTAGAACCAGCCGCCAGGACCAAAGTGTCCGCTTTGGGCATTGAAGAAAAGAGAGTCTACGTACTGGCCGACTTTGTAAGTCCATTCCAAGCTCGAGCAACCTTGGGCGACGGCTTTCGCTTCGAGGCGTCCATCATTGTCACCGAGACCGATCCTCAAACGCTTATCGTCCCAGCCGCTGCGCTCTTTCATGCCAATGACAAATGGCTAACCTATCGCATAATCAACGACAAGGCTCAGGCATGTCAAGTCGAAGTTGGCTTGAGCAATGGCACTATGACCCAGATTACCGCAGGGCTTGAGGCGGGGGACCGCATTATCAACCATCCCTCCACCGATATCCAAAACAATAGTCGTGTACGCTCGCGCTGAGAAAAGCTGCATCTAAGCTCACGGCCCCGCGCTAAGCAAAGTCGATGACCAGAAAATGGCGATTCCAACGATATGCAAGACAAGCCTCAATTTGAAAATCTTTGGGCGATCACAATTTCGAGGTCTGTCTCAATTACGAGGTGAAACATGCGTGTCGATCCGTGGGATATGGCAAGTGACTTAGATCGAGATATTTTGTTCTGCCTTTCAGGAGGACGCTTTGATGGATTGACGATTTCGTCCTCTATGCGCAGTTTAGCGCAGAATTTATGGATCGTCACGAACGCTGGTACGATAGGCAACTGTTTTCGCTTAATTGACACCGACGGACAGCCCTGTCGCCAGCGTGTACCACTAGGATTTGGCTGGGTCTATCCTCGCCATCGCTATCGAGTCACGTCCCGATGTTCAAGCGGCCAGAAGCTGTCAATTCATAGTCACTTTGTGTCTACTGACTACGTTATCGATAATGAGTTGCCTAACTAAGCACCGTCCAATTCGGATTGGAGCCCTGTCCGTGTCCGCGTGGGTAGCAAATTCCCTGATCCAAGAATTGCGGGTTTGATCGATTTTCACACCTGGTTTGACATGGGAAAATCGCTTCCGCCCGAACAAAAGCTCAGGGTAATGACGGTCGCTGGAAATCTAGGCAATAAAAGATCGAGGGTATTATGGTCAGTATGTTGTCAAATCAAGCAGTGGTTGAGCCAGAGGCCCCCTCAATGCTGAATCTGCACAGTGTCATTCAAAAGCAATTGGAGTCAAACGACATCATGCAACTTCGAGGCTTAGTTTGTGAGAGCCACGGACAAGTTGTTGTGCTTCGGGGTCAGGTGGATTCCTACTATCTGAAACAACTAGCCCAGGAGTTGGTGAGAAAGTTGGACTCAACTGTTTCGATTGTCAATCTAATCAGGGTGAATTGACTAGATTCGAGGTGCCCATTGATCGTTGGTCTAGATACCGGACCGGCCATCGCCCAGCGGCCGGGCGGGAATATATTCGTGGTCAAACAAATATCGCACCGGCTGCCAAACCCATGGTCACTTACGAACTCGCTGGCTTCGAAATGCTTGACACGTAAGAGCCTCGGTATTACGGGCCTGGCAAGCAGTTGCCAATGTGGGTGTGTCAGGGACGTGCACGCCTCGAGGCCGTGGGCGTGATTGGGCGATTGTGACCGGGCGACTCGATAATCACTTCATGAGCTCCACAGCCACCCATGAATTGAAAGGCTTCGCCTTCCTTGTGCCTCGCCATTGTTCTTTTGTTCAAAACTCTCCTTACTGACCGGCGACAGCATCCCGTGTGCGGCAACACCACTCTGCCGATTCAGCGACCCTCAAAAAAATCTGTTTGACTTCAGTCAGTGATCGCAATGTGTCGTACCCGAGCGAAAACGATCGATCGACGATTTCAATCTGTAGCAATCTATGTTGCATCAGCTCGTCTGTTCTTGCACCAAGTCTGATCTGCAGTTGCTGGAGCATATTGAGAACATCCAAGAGATCCACCGTGCAACCGCACTTGGCAAGGAACTCGAACGCGTAGCGTAGGCGCTTGATGGCGATGCGCAAATGATGAACGTTGGTGTCACAGATCGAACCGCTCGTGGACGCCGTCACGTACCGGCCACCAAGTTGGACCATGCGGGTACCGACGAATTCTGCCACTCTCACGCGATCGACTTGCGCGACGCTCTGGCGATGTTTGGAAAACACGTCGTCGGCCAACCATCGCTTGATGCAGCGCGCAAACTGTCGCCTCGACCGGTCTCCCCATTTCACCATGTTCTTGACGATCCTGGGGCTGTTTTCTTGAAAAGCGTACGATGCGAGTAGCACATCGCAATTGCGTGCTCCGTCGCTCAACGAGCGTATGCGTTTGCACTTGCGTGTATAGAATCGGTAGTCACTTGGGCGCAAAGAATCTTGAAATAGGAGGACCACTGTCTCCGCCTTACGGCTCGCCACACGGATTGAGTGCACCGCCGATGGCGAACAGTCTTTTCTCAACACTTTCAAGCATTTCTCTAAAGCAAGCAGTTGATCTAAAAGCGGTTCGACAAATGTCTCTGTGGTGAACATGTTTCCTCACCGTGTGCTTCTCTCGAAATGGAGTCGATACCCTCGCGAACGAGGAACTCGCAGAAGTCTGCATAGTCGCTGGGGCCTGCCCGCAGATCCCGATCTTGACGTGATCAGCTTTGGCCGTCTTGATGACCGTGGTAATCAACCGTTTAACCGCTAAGTCGCGTTCATCAGAGACGTCAGCCACGATAGCGGAATCACGATCGACTCCCAAAGTCAATTGCGTCAAGTCATTCGAACCATTCAAAAAGCCGTTAAAAATTCGCAGAACTTGTCTGCCAGTATAACATTCGATGGAATTTCGCACATGACGTAGATCTCAAGCCCATCGCGACCACGCACAAGCCCGTAATATGCCATCTCCGTTTGAACCCTCATCGATACTGTCATATTCGAGCAGAGCTCGCGGATGAACCTTTACATAATTCGAAATGGTGAACTCTTGCCGAGCCAGTCCTATACCATCACAAGGCATCGCTGACAGCGCAAATGCCTCATCGGGCGTTCAAACGCAGGGGGAGGCAACGTAGTAAATTCAACCACTAGAAATTGCGATTCCTCGCGATAGGCGATCTGACAAACCGGTGACACAATTGCCGATGATCACTTTCTAATCCGCACGTCTGCAAGCGGGGAACAAAAATGTCGGTCAGCAAGTTCGTGGGTTTGGGTGTTGCTCTTTCTGCTTTGATGCTGGGAGCGTGGATGGTCACAGCTGCCACGCAGATACCCACATCAAAAGCGTTCGAAGCAAATGAACCTGTCGAGTCCATCCGAGTTGAGCTGAGCATCGGTGCCGGCGGTGAGGATCTCGATGAGCCGATTGCCTTGGACCTTGGTTTGGGTTTTCCACTGTGGTTGCATAGGCTGGGGCGCGTCGATAGCGCTACAGCCGCCTTCGGCGCCATCTCCCAGACTGGCACAGACAGTCATGCTGTTCCGGCCGGGCAGAAAGCCGCGTTTGAATTCAATCTTAGTTCAACGGGACTGGACGAACTACGCACCACATCTCAGCTGCTAGCCGGCGTTCACATGTCGGATATCAGCCACCTCGGATTCACAAGCAAAGCGGACCATGGCTGGATTCTCGAAAGTTATTCCATCCGCATAAACGGCAAGCTGTTCTTTGAAAACCATTCGGTCAATGCGAACGGTCGCGGCTGCCAAGATAGTGCGCGGGAGCGCTTGATGGAGCTGACTCGTGAATCGGATCCAGAGCAAGCGGAGCTTACAGATCTGCGATCATTGGTTGCGGCCGAGCTGGCAACCGACGCAGACCGTCAGCGCCTTGGTGAACTGGAACAATCTTTGGGCCCGCACACCGAAGAAGTCAAACGTTTGGAACGACAGCTCAGTGGGACTGCACCTTTCTACAATGAGACTGGATTTCAGTCGGCGTGGCGCGGCCAGGGGAAGATAGAAAAGTTAAAAGTGATTGTCACGACAGCGCCACACTCAGCTGCCAGCACTCTCAACTTCGTCTATTTCCGCACTGGTGGACATAAATACTTGATCGGTTCTGCAATTCGGCCACTATCGCCTGAATTCGGCCCTCAAGAATTCACGCTCGATCTGACTAATACGCCCTTAACCGCTAGCGATCTACGCGGTTTTGCCTTGGGACTACTGGCTCCGCACGAGCCTCTGGGCGACACGCCTGATCGTTGGCATCCACAACGGTTACGAGTCGAGGTGGATGACCGAGTTATGTATGACAGCGAAGACAATAGCGTCGATCGCGCATCTCTCTCGGCCATTCGATTGATTCCGCCTGCCCATCTCAATTTCGCTGGCCAGGTCGTGGTCAACTCGCCGATCGCACGCGAAGTATTCGTATGGGAAGCAGGCAGCGGTGTCGGTCTGGACCTGGCGCATGGAGGTGCCGATGCGTTGCCAGCAGTCGACGAACCAACCTATCCGGAGCCAGAGTCCGCTGTAGTCATCAACCAAGAGTTTGATGTTAGCCAACAGCAGGAAGCCTGGTATGACCCAGTGGCTGAACCTTTCCCTGGAGAAATTGGCTTCGGACCAAGTTGGCAACCCGGCTGGGTGCCTGGGGGAGGTTGGCTACCTGACTGGGGTTCAACCTGGCAGGACGGCTGGGGCCCCGGATACGATCACGGGCCGAGTTGGCTGGATCTATTTCTGTTTGGCTTGTTCCATTCCCATGACCATTTGCCCGATGGCGTGATCCCAGAGCCAGTGGGTACACCACCACAACTTGAACATGTAAATGTCGATTATGTGACGCAAGACATTCAATGGTCTGTCATCGGAGACGATAGCCAGATAGATCACTTCGTAATCGATCGCGTCCTGATTCGCCCGGATCTCGATGTGCCAATTGTGGAAGTGCTCGGCACTCCTCATACCGTTTCTGCGGGACAAAGATCGCTTCCATGGTCAGAGCTCGAGGCATTGATGCCTACATGGACAGCGGACGAAGCCAGTCGTTCGTACATTTCGTATCGGGTGACGATGATCCCCATGGACCCAGCCTTAGGTGTAGATCCAGGTTTCTCTGCGGCAGTGCCTGCACGGCCCATGAACCCCTTATCGAATTTCCACATTCAAGATGAGTTCGAATACACACCAATGGGCGGCTTGGCTCAGCACTTGCCTTTGTCCGCAGTGGGTGAACCCGAGTTGCCCGGTCCAGCCGCTTGGAGAGCAGGTGAAACGATTACGCACAACGGAATCGATGTAGCGAGCTTGTCTCCATTACAACATCATATTGTCACTCGCGCTCAAAACAACGGCGATCAGTCTACAGTTGTGGTGCATGGTCTGTTGCCACCAGGTCATCACAGGTTCATTGCCTATTGCGGCTTTATTGGGGCTGTCCAGCAACATGCCGCCGTGCATGTAACGTCCGTCGTGCATGTGCAGAGCATCGCAGATCCGTCCTTACACATTGGCTTTCCGGCTGGCGTGGCTAATGTTGAGGCTGATCCAGCACAACCACCAACCGCATTGGCACCGGTGATTCACGACATCGACACGGCGTTAGTCGGACCGGGAATGATGTCATTCCGCGCAACTTTTACGTTTCATCATGACGCAGTTGACCCTCAGCACGCGCCTGCGCTGGTGGGGTTGCGCCTATTGGGTATGTGAGCTACTTGACTCTTGAAACTGCTGCATTGGAACTGAGGAAACAAATCATGTCGCGTAACGGTCAATGGCGATCGCTCTCGATGAACACACTCGTCGCGTTGCTAATATTTTTTGTGAGCAGTACGGCCCAAGCGGCCGGTCCGGGAGTTCACGGTCGGGTGCTCGGTCACAATGAAGAGGGTAAGCTGCTGGGTGTAGTGGCTGACGCAAAGATTGAATTTCAGAATCGTAGCGGCCAGACAGTTGGTCAGACGACATCTGCCAAGAATGGCTACTTCAAAATTGACCTGCCTCCAGGCGAATACCTATATACGATTGTTGCCAGCGGATATCGCAAGGAGGATGTAGGACGAGGCTTGCGTTTAACGCAGAGCGATGGTTACGCAATTTTCAATTTAGCGCTAACCGAAGGACAAGATGATCCCAACCGCCAACCGCCCCAGTTGGTACAGAGGGATTTTGGCAAACTACATGGCACCGTGTTCGAAGTAATCAACGGTACTCGCGTTGGTATTGCTGGGGCACGAATTGCCCTTCGACGCGAGGATTCGCGAAAGTTACTTTTTGCTCGTAGTCGTGCGAGTGGGGATGATAGTCGAATCGGTGAATACGAATTTGCCTTGGAAGTTGGCACTTATCGCGCTAGCGTGGTAGCGCCGGGATTCGTAGCGGAGGCGTTTCCAAATACCATCACGATCAAGAATAACACGGATACAGAACAAGACTTTGAACTCAAACGCCCTATAGACGCCGACAGCAAAGGGCAGGGAATTCGTGGGGTGATTTCCATTGTTGATTCCGGCGTTACGCCACCGCCCATCAAGATTCAGATTACGACACTCAGCAGTTCCGGACCTCCAGTTGATCTTCAGCTAGGGCGCAATATCACTTTCTCTCGCGATTTGCCACCAGGCCAATATCGTGTCACAGCGAGCGCAGAGGGTTTCCCAGTTAGCGAGAGCCCGCCCATCTTCGTTATGTCGGGTCGCTATACACAGGTCAATCTGGCTCTGCGCGCGAAAACCGTTCCCGAACCCAAAACATCGGTAGAAGTGTTCGTCTATACAAAGTCTGTCGGTACTCCGGCGCTCACACCAGTAGCAGGCGCCAAGGTCACTTTGTCAAAACAAGGGGCCGTACCGCAAAGTGTGCAGGAGGGTGCTACCGACCATTCTGGCCACGCAATTTTTGTCGTTGAAGAAGCTGGCGAATATGTTGCTGAGGCACATCAAAAGGGCTTCCAGGTCGGCACCGGGCGCGGTGACGTTGAGATGAATCAAAAGCACGAAGTGGCTATTGAACTGATCAAAGATGCGGCAATAGCTACCGAGCTGGCTCTGGTAGTCGACGTTGTCGATGCGACAAACAAGCGCCCTCTGGCAAATGCACATGTACTGGCTCGACAAGAGGGACAGTCCCTGGTGAAAGCCATTCGTGGCGTTACCAACGCTAAAGGACAGGCGACGCTCGAGATTGGGCATGATGGCAAGTACACGGTGATGGCGCAGCTCAGGGGTTATGATCCAGGAGGCACTCAAACTAACGTCCAGAACAATCAGTTGAATCGAGTTACCATCTCGCTGAAGCCAGTGATCTCAGCACCTGCCGAACCGCTCATTCCACCAGCTGAACAAGCGGACCTCGCCCGCACTGATGTGAGTGGTTACGTGGCCTTTCGAGAACCCAACGGCCAATTGCGTTCAGTAGCCGGCGCTCATTTGACTTGGGAACGCGTTGATCAGAAGCAACGGGCTTTTAGCCAGTCTGTATCTACGGCGAATAACGGTAAGTACCAGCTCGAACTGTTGCCGGGCCATTACGAAGTTCGAATCGAACCACCGTTTGGATTCGCGCCGCTGTCAGAGACAGTGGAAGTCCTCACCGGTAAACAAGAGAAGTACTTCATTGTCCAACGCACAACGAACGTCAATCCAGAATCTACTGTTCAGTTGATTGATGTCGTTGGCCAGGTGGTGACCGAATCTGGCCGCAGTCGCATTACCAGTGTGCCTCAAGCCGAGGTTCTTTTCGTCCGCGGGAGTAGCGTAAGCAAAGTAACTGCCGACAACGATGGCAGGTTCAAGCAGCGTTTGCCTGCCGAACAATACAAAGTCCATGTGCGAGCCGCCGGATATGATCCGCTAGAGACAACTGCCGACATTCGAAAGGGAATGGCGACCCTGCGTCTCATGTTGAAACGTTCCAGAACCGCTCCCGCAGATGCCGAACTTACAGCCAATGCGCTGTTGAACATCTCGGTTGTCGAGCGACGCGTAGGTGTTGTAGATAAAATGCTACCGCCCTTGGTCGGCGCAACGATTCAAATTTCGCAAGCAGGCAAGCCTCTATATACCGGCCAAACCAATGCGCTCGGCAACTACAGCGTCCGCGTCAAGCCAGGTTCCTACACGGTGGTTGCGACCAAACTGGGTTATGCCAATGCCGTCGCCGAAATCGGAGTCGCCGGTCGCGACGTGACGCGACAACTCGTGCTCATTGGCGGCGGAGCAGCCGGAAACGAGACTATTCACAAGCCAACGGTCACCGTCCATGTGACTCGACGCGCGGGGCGGCCATCGACTTCAATTAAACCGATTGGCGACCCATTGGCTGGCGCGCAAGTGACTATCATGCTCGGTGCAAAGCAAGTTGCTACAGGTCAAACGAATGCCGCCGGCAACTACAGTGTGCAGTTGGCCCCGGGTAACTACGCCATCAAAGTCATGGCCAACGGGCAAGCCCCCGCGGGCAAGACCATCATTCTCAGCGACCGCGACACTGTGGTGAACTTCCAACTTCAAGGAACAGCTGGCAGGGCTTCTGCGGACGAAGAAGTAAACACGTCAACTACCGATGCTTCGCGCACAGGCATTGAAGATAGCCGGTCCCGCCGCGCTCCACAAACGTGGTACATAGTCGAGCATCGCGACAACAGTCGAGTTCCTTGGGTCCTGCTGGGGGAATATACAAGCCAACGCGACGCCCAAGCCGCACTATTTCGGGCTGTTGAGCGGGGACAGATCTCCGGCGGTGCACCGGCCGAGTCTCGAATTCGAACCGTCGCCCGGGCAGCGCGCTAGTCAAGCCGTCGATAGCTTTGAGCAGTAATTAAGGCACCTCTCGATATGCACAGCATGCGGTACAACGTCCTGTTATTGGGCCTGCTCTATTCAATCGCCGTCACGCAACTCAATTGTCTAACGGCAGATGAACCTGTTCATACCGTCCAATTAGAAGTGTTTTTTCGGAGCGACAAACCATCGGCAGTAGCCGTCAGAAAGTATGCTGATGAGCTCTCTCACAATGTGAAGGGACTTGAGGTCATACTGCGTGATGTTCTTGATCCGCAACAACTCGAGCGATTCTACGATATGTCCAAACGGGTTGGACAGGCGAAACCAGTCGTGCCAGCGTTTCGTTGTTGTGGACGAATGCATTTTGGTTTCGGTAGTCCAGCTACGAGTGACTCCACCATCAAAGACCTGTTCACCGCGGATGTTTACACTCGTCAGACATGCCCCCGTTGTGTTGAGGCCAAACAGTTCATTGAAGAATTGAAAACGCGTTGGCCAGCGATCGTGTTTCGAATCCATGAGATTACCGAAGACGCAGTCGCACGGCAGCGATGGGAAACTCTATGCCGCGGGGCGGGTGCCGTGCCCGGCTTGCCGACAATTGACTTTGCTGGTCACGTGATTATCGGCTACCAAGGACATGATGTTACTGGCAAGCAACTGGAAGTGTTGATCGAACGCAAATCAAAAGTCGAAGAGCCGGACAACGCCCGACCAAAACCGAGTCGGAGTTTGAACTCCAGTTGGGAGCCTGCTGTTTTGCCGAAGCGGTTTATTACCAAGCAACGTCAGTTTGCCCACTCTGGGATCGTTTTGCCAGTTGCGTATGTCCGCGGTCCACCACCGCTGGAACTGCCGGAAGAAGCCAGCGATGCAGAAGCACCAGAAGCGACACTAGCGGAAACAAACTCACTGGCCCCGCCCGAACAAGACAGTATAGAAGTCCCGATATTCGGCAAACTTCGAGTCAGCGAACTTGGCCTAACGCTATTTTCGTTTATCGTTGGACTCGTCGACGGTTTTAACCCTTGCGCCATGTGGGTGCTCGTATTTCTGCTCTCAGTACTTGTCAACATTAAAGATCGACGGAAGATCATCTTGATTGCGGGCACGTTCGTGTTAGTCAGCGGTCTGGCGTACTTCGCTTTTATGGCTGCCTGGTTGAATCTTTTTCTTTTGATAGGCATTGCTCGCCCGGTTCAAATTGCTTTGGGGTTCCTGGCGATTCTGATTGGCAGCGTCAACATCAAAGACTTCTTTGCGTTCAAGCAAGGTGTCACCCTCTCAATACCTGAAAGCAAAAAGCCCGGACTCTATCGTCGGGTGCGCTCTATCGTTGAAGCTAAGTACTTGGCGGTGGCCATCGGCAGCGCGGTCGCGCTCGCAATCTTTGTCAACATGATCGAACTACTCTGTACCGCCGGTTTGCCTGCAGTCTATACTCAGATACTCACATTGCATAAACTGCCCACCTGGAATAATTATCTCTATTTAGCGATCTATATTTTCGCATATATGCTTGACGACACGATCCTGATGGTGATCGTCGTTGCCACGCTGTCCCGTCGTAAACTTCAAGAACGCGAAGGCCGTTGGCTTAAACTCGTCAGCGGGTTGGTTGTATTGGCGCTGGGCATCTTGATGATCTTTAAGCCCGAGTGGCTGCTCATTGGACACGGAAATTAGAACCCTCAAGCAGACCGTGTCGAACGCTAAGCACGTGGACAGTCTCCATTTGCTCGGCAACAGGACCAGGTAGTGTCGTCTCCGGCTAAGCAAATGGGAATGGCCTTTCGCGGAGCGAAAGGAGACTATGTCATTTCGCAGATGAAATAGCGCATAATAGCTACTGGGCTGATCTAGTCACTATGGAAGCTCTTTATGCGATACTCAGTCTCCGTCTTGCTGGCCATCGTCACCCTGATGGGCGTTAGCATCAGCGCCTTGGTGGGCTCGAATGAACAGTGGTTCCGCGTCATGAACTCAATTCTGTTTGCGGCCGTTGTCATTGCCGCCACCATTTCCGTTTTCGGTGCCAATCGCAGTCGAGCATTTGCTCTGGGGTTTCTGCTCGCGTGTTTGCCTTACCTATACCTGACGCAGCCCTACGGTTCCAACCGCAGCGGCACGCTGGTTACGGACATGGGACTGGAGTTCATGGATGCCCATTTACAGTTTTCACGTGAGCGACGCACGCCTGCTGGCGAGACCGTCCGAAACCTTGGCAACGGGACGGCACAGATAACTGGTCCGAGGAAACGAATGATAAAAACTTGGCAAGAAATTGAGGCCATGGACTACGCGAAGTATGCTTACGGCCCCGGCCTTGTCCCCAACCGCAGGCACTACATGGCCATCGGTCATCTCATCGCAGCGCTTTTTGTCGGTTGTGGTAACGGCATCTTGGCCAGCTGTCTAAAGTCGCGCCACAACTCAGCCAACGGTCGCGCAGCCACACCTGAAGGAGATTTGTTACCTCCACCAACCAACGGTTAAGTCCATCTTGTAGCGGGCGAAAAGCGGCCCAGGGGAAACAGGTGCCATGTTAACCGAAACGCAAATTGAAAGGATCATTGCCCGTCGTCGTGCGTTTGTCCTTTCCGGGCTGATGCTGATGATGACTCCGTTCGCTTTGCCACGTGACTGGGTATTTGGAGTCTTAACGGGCTTTATGCTTTTGTCGCTTGGCATCTACTGCACGGCCATGCGCAATTGGCGTACCGAGCCTGGAGTTTGGATGATAGCCTGTCTACTAACCTCTTTCTTTGGTCCCACTCTGGTCTACTGTGAATATCTGTATTGGCACGCGCACTTTTTCAATCCAGCGCCGAATAAGCCTGTCCAGGCATTAACTTGGGAGAAACTGCGATTGTCGATCGATGCCTTACTGGCGTTGATCGTGATGGCGATCCTCGTCAAGCTAACGGTCGCAGTGGCCATTGAGAACTGGAGGCGAACTCGCCCCACGTAGCCGAGTCTCTCCGAGACTCGCCACCGAAGGACACCATCCTCGTTTGGTAGGCGACTATCCAACGGCAGCGACTTCTCTGTGCCTCCGTGTCTCTGTGGTTAACAATTCGAGCGGTTGGAATAGTCGTTGGGTGAGGGACTACGCCAGTGACTTTAACCGATTAATAAGTAGGTCTTCGCCCACCGGGCATGCGGTCGGTCGAGAATTTGGTTAGAGGGTGCTGAGCGGCTGGGGACAGCCGCCGACCTCAATAGTGATATGGGTGCTATGAAGAGTTGACTTCGCTATCATGTTGCCATACCCGCCTTACCCACTTAAAAAAGATGGGCGGACGCGATCGGAGGTGTTTTCATGCGATCAGAGACTCTGAAGGTTTCCTTTTACGTGGTGTGCCTGGCTGTTCTCGGTCAGTCTGGTCAAGCACTGGCGCAATCTGAGGGCATCAATTTTCTCCCCAGTCTGAACTATTGGGAACTTTCCTTTGAAATCGTAAGCAACTCGAACTTTGCGCCTGAGTTGGAGATATCGCCACATCAGATCAACGAGATTGCGAAGATGCGCAGCCGCCCCGACTTGAGCGAACTGATTGCAGCGAAGCGGCGGGAGTTAGCAGAGAAAGGGAAGTTCCATACCATACGTGACGCGTACGTCGAGCTGGATGCGAAGATTGAGCAAGAACTTGGTACTGTTCTTCATGTCGAGCAGCTTAGGTCACTAAGATCGGCCGCTATGCGAGCTCGATTCAACGATCCCACTGCTCCGTTGAGGGATGGTGAGGTCTGCAAGCTGATACAGTTAGATCCTGCAGATAGTGCGCAATTGCTCGAGAAAGCCGAGCCTCGACTAAAGGCTTACGAAAGCGATTTGTCGAAGGCCTTGGACCGGCGCAGCCAGGCAGTCTTGCGTTCTATTCCAGACGATGCACGTATATTATTAGATGAGTACCTCAGCTTGGGAAAGCCAGTTGGTGCTCAAACGCCCGACAGCGCCGAATATAGTCGGCTACCGTTTCCCAGCTATACCGAGTCGTTGAGTACGATCAATCTAGCTGGCGTAGATGAAGAATTTCACGAATCTGCAAGCTTAACACCAAAGCAAGTAGCTCTTTTGAGAGAGGTTGCTGAAACATCACGTCTTAGTCATTTCGCATCTCAGAACAAGATTAAACGATTGCCGGAGTATGCCGAGGCCGTTCGGAAAGAAGGCATTCGCCAAATCAAGGAGATCCTGACACCTACACAGTGGATTTTCCTTGCTCGCCGTCGAGCTCAGGAAGAGTTCCGATTTAGTCCTTTGTCGATGTTTGGTCGAACAGAAGTTGTAGCCTACTTGAAGCTCGATGCTGATCAACTGGCCTCAGTTCGAGAGTCGGTGCGCCAGTGTAACGAACAATACCAACAGGAGCAAAAGGAATTGGACGTAAAGCTTTTTCAACAGCTTTGCCAAGCCATGCCCGAGAATTGTCGTGTAGCCATGCAGAAGCTCTTTAACGATCTCTGGTGACGCCGTGTGGGCGAATGCTCCTGCTGAGCCCAACACCGTCATGAGGAACGGACATAGACTCGGGGGCTAGTCTGTTTGCGTCATTGCTAACAAGCTAATGCTGCCATCACCACATTCCCCCGGAACTTTGTCCGTGCATCGCAACGGTGTTTGGCTCAGGAGGACCTTCGCGCTCCCGGACCACATTCCCCGTAAACTTTGTCCGTTGTTCTGTGCGGTGTTTGGAACGGGAGGGCGAATGCTCCTGCTGAGCCCAACACCGTCATGAGGAACGGACATAGACTCGGGGACTAGTCTGTTTGCGTCATTGAACCAACCTGATGCTTCCAACACCACATTCCCCCGGGACTTTGTCCGCGCTTCGCAACGGTGTTTGGCTCAGGAGGACCTTCGCCCTCCCGGACGTTCGGTCGGTGGAGAATCTGGTTAGAGGGTGCTGAGCGGCTGAGGACAGCCGCTCTACATATTGATTCGCCAGAAGAGAAAGTGGTCGGGGCCGGGATCGAACCGGCGACACATGGATTTTCAATCCATTGCTCTACCAACTGAGCTACCCGACCATCGGGTTGGCTGTTTAACCAGCGGTTTTTCGCTCGGAGGATTCTACGAGCCATTTTAACGGCTGTCGAGCCCCAAATGTGCGCTGGGCACGCCGAAAGCCTTGACGGCTTCGGCTACCGAGTTCCGCTACGGGCACGATTCTACCTGCCAACTTCTGCGTGGCAAGGCGGGCCAGGGCTGGGGAGGTCGCATTCGGCATGACCAAAGCTGAATTTTTTCTGCCCACGGTGAACTCTCTGCCCACACCACCACGTCTGGCTAAGTACAGTGATGCAAAAATCTTTGGCGACTGCCGGGCTTTATAATGAACCCGAGGCAAAGGGGCGGCCGATGGTGGGAGTTTGAGGTAAATATGGCTGAAGCGCTGGTCGATCTGCTCGTCAACCAAGAAATGAGTTGGCAGTCCGGTGAAATTACACCTATCGAGCATCTATTCATGCGCTTACCTTCCGACTCCCATTGCCATGACAATCTGCTAGCGCTAATCTGCAACGAAGTCTGCCTCAGACTGCGCGCCGGCGACAAACCTGCCTTGGCCGAATATCAACTTCGATTCCCGCAACTGGCGCAGCAATTGGCTATCCAGTGGGAAATCGATCAATGGCTCTCCGACGGCTTTTCAACTTCTCTACTCTCGAGCGTCAACGGTTACCTGAACCCGCGGCCGCCAACCAAGGCGGTATCGATCTCGGCGGCCATGACTGAAAGTGCAGTGAGTGTCAACTCGATCGGGCATTTGCACGCACAGTTTAGTAACGCTCCCGAGGAACTGGCAACGCATTCACGGTATCGATTGATTCGACAGATTGGCCGCGGCGGCATGGGAACGGTGTGGCTAGCCATGCATACATTCATGAATCGGCCCGTAGCTCTAAAAGTCATCCGGCCCGATCTGTTATCCAAACCCGCTGCCATCGCCCGCTTTCGTCGCGAAGTGCAAGCGGCGGCCAAACTGCATCATCCCAACGTGGTCACCGCCTACGATGCCGAACAAGTCGGCAACACGCATTTCCTGGTCGTCGAATATATCAAAGGACAAACCTTGGCCAGCCAGGTTGCCAAGGGTCCACTCACGATTTCCGCCGCTTGTCATGCGATTCACGATGCGGCGCGCGGATTAGACCACGCACATCAATCCGGCCTGGTTCATCGCGATGTAAAACCCGGGAACTTGATTCGCGACTCAGCCGGCATCGTGAAAGTGCTCGACTTTGGTTTGGTAGTCGATCCCACCGACGATTCATCGATTACCGGTGAAAACATGGTCATGGGTACGCCAGACTATGTGGCTCCTGAACAAGCTCTTAACCCCAGCCAGGCAGATGCGCGTTCCGATATCTATAGCCTGGGTTGTACGCTCTACCATCTGCTCAGTGGTCACGCGCCCTTCATCGGATTAACCTTGCTCGGCAAGCTCGATGCGCATCGTTACTCAACACCTGCACCCATCCCTGGCCTGCCTGAGTCGTTGCAAGCGATCGTTTTCAAGATGATGGCCAAGCGACCCGATGATCGCTTTCAATCAGCTGCCCAAATCATGGAAGTGCTCGCGCCATTCTGCGATGGTCAATACACTTCGCTGCCAACGCCGACCGCAGCCGTCCAACCCACCAGGTCTCGCCGCACGTTCGTTATAGCCGCTTCGGCCGTGGCGGCCGTGGGTCTGTTGGAAGTCGGTCGTCGACAATGGTGGCACTCAGCCAAGCCAGCGCCCGACAAACGCAAGCCGAGCACTAACGGAGTTGATCCCGCTCCCATAGCTCTGCCCCCAGCCTCCGATGCTCAATCGGAGTCGATTGCTAACTTTCAACGTCACCAGTTGACAACTCCCACTTCGATGGGCGATGGCAGCGCGGAACATTACACCATCGAAGATCGACTGCTGAAGATCAACGCCATCTCTTACTGGCAAGTCTGGATGAACTATGCCCACGTCCGCTCCAACCAGATCACGCTACGAACCAGCTTTCGATTCTCAAAAACGAACGATGAATCTGTCTTAAAATTTATCTTCATGACCGAACAGGTTGGCGATTATTCGCTGGAAATATTCCCCCAACACGATGAGATATGCCTGGTCGAGGTACGCACGAACCAGAAAAAAACGCGTTTGCATTGCGCTAGCCTGCAGAAAGAGCTTGGCCAACAATGGATGACAGTCGAGTTTGCGTTGCAGGATGAAGCTTTGACCGCGATGCTCGATCACCAGAGGAAACTGGAGGGTGCTTGCCTGGCTGCCCGCGACTACTATGTGGCCGTGGCCGCTCAGAATTGCCAAGCCGAAGTTTTCGATTTGAGAATATTTGCTCGCTCCTGAAGAGTCCTACAGGGCTCATACTTTTCGCACGACTCTCTGCAACACCCGTCCATTAGAACTTTGATACTTGCAAAGCGGCACTCGAAAAACGACAATTGGTTAGTGGGGCGTGGCAAGCGGGTTGGCTAGGAGCGAAGGCATGAGTGGCATGACGGGCCAATGGATCGACTTTTATCAGCGTTTCTCCATAAAATCGCAGGTATGCCTGGCGGTTTTACTCCTGTCGGGTGGCTTGTCTATCGGTATGCGTCAGGCGACCGCTTACACCCCAGATGACCCTGCCGTGTTGGCCATGGTCGACAAAGGCATTCGCTATCTGGAAAATTCTGGCATGCAGAATGCCGTCGGCGAATACGAAGGTGGCCACATTCTGGTCGGCTACACCGTCTACAAAGTTACGGCCGACAAAGATCATCCGCTGGTCAAGCAAGGTCTCCAAGCGGCCGTCGAACGGGCCAACACTGCTCTGAACAATCCCAAAGCACACCACAAGATCGTCTACGATGCATCCATGGCCGCCTTGTTCCTGGCCGACATGGACGCAGTGGAATATCGTCCGCAGCTGATCCAAATTCGTGATTTCTTGCGCTATGTTCAAAAGCGCCACGGCGGGTTTGGTTATCTGGACAACCAAACTGGCGATACCTCGCAGACACAGTATGCCATGCTGGCCATGTGGGCCATGGCCAAGAACGATATTGATGTGCCGACTGATATGGTTGAAAACACCTTGCGATATTTGTTGGCCTCACAAGATCCATCGGGCGGTTGGGGGTACCAGGCGAAGTTGCCCACCGGAAGCGAGCTGATTGCTCAAGATGCGGTCAGCAAGTCGTTAGCCACCGCCGGCATTGGAGCCACGTTGATCGGCGCCGATATTCTGGGCATCTTGGGCAAACGAGCGCTAGTCGAAGAGGATCCCGACATTCCTAAAGCGTTCATGCGCATCGACTTGATCGAGAAAGAACGCGAGAAGATCAAGAACAGCGGTGGCGGCATGAAGCTGGATGACATTCGACCCACGGTCGAAAAGGCCGTCGATTATCAGAAGCGTTATCCCTATTCACCGGTCGGCAAAGGTTGGCTGTACTACTATCGCTATTCAGAAGAACGTTACGAGAGCTTCGTCGAAGTGCTCAACGGCAAAGGTCGCGACAAGAGTCCGGCCTGGTACAACGCGGGCGTCAATGAACTCAAACGATTGCAGTCGCCCGATGGTGCGTGGGGCAAGCTCAACAGCGACTTCTGCCCACCAGAAGTCTGCACGGCTTTTGCAATCCTGTACATGATCCGCAGTACGCAAAAGACCATTGCCAAGCTGAACGAAGGTTTTCAAGTCGGTGGTTATTCGCTGCCGAGCAACACGTCAACTGTGCGGCGTGTGGGCGATAAGATCGTCAGCGAAGAAACAGCGACTGTTGACGGTTTGCTGGAACTGATGGAAAAGAATGGCACGGAGAATGTCGAAGTAGGTCTGCTGCCCGAAAACTTGACGCTCTCCAAAGATACCACCGAGCGCAAAGCACAAGTTGGGCGTCTGGCTCGTTTGCTGCGTAGTAAAGACTGGAAGTCGCGGCGCATCGCCGCCAAGTTGCTTGGCCGCAGCGATGACATCAATCTCGTGCCCGACTTAATCTACGCTCTGACCGATACGGATCCCTTGGTGCCGATGATCGCCGAAGAGAGTTTGCGTTTGCTAACTCGTAAGTTAACGGTGCGACATTTGGCTGAAGAGCCAACCGAGGATCAGAGGCGGACGGCGGCCAAGTATTGGCGCGAGTGGTACACTTCTATGCGACCGGACTACGTGTTCCTGGACAAGTAGTTTTAATCCCATCGACTCATCTTTTAAATAGACTGCTGAATCTTCTCTATGACGGCAAAGCAATTCATCGATAAGCTGGAAGTGCTGGGGTTACTGTCGCCGGATATTTTGGATGAGCTGCGCCGCCAGGTTGAAGAAAGCAAGGCTCGCATCACCGCCGGTACGCTGGCGCGGCTGTTGGTCGATAACGGTCACTTGACGAAGTTCCAGGCCACCAAGTTGATCTCGGATGAGAGCAAAGACGCGCCCGAGAAGCGTTCGAGCCAACCGGCGCAAGAGGAATTGGGATTGGCACCTGAAAAGGTCCCCGCCAACAAGGCCATCATTCTCGACGACGATGAGCGCAATGCCGATGTAGTGGACGTCGAAGTGATCGATCCCAACGACGATATCGTCGAAGTGGAATTGGTCGATGACGATGGTGTAGTGGAAGTCGAAGTGGTCGAAGAGGCCCAACGCAAAGTGGTAGATGCAGTCGAAGTCGACGAGCAGCCCAAACCCAAGAGTGCTAAACGCATCACCAAGATCGAGTCGACCGGTAAACGCAAGGAAAAACGGACGCCCAAGCCGATACCCAACAAACGTCCGCTGATGGCGTCGAGCAAAGATGGTAAGAACCCGTGGGATTCACACCGCATTCTAACGGTCGGTGCCGTGCTCGGTCTGCTGGGCGTCTTTGCCATCGCTTTGATTTATTACTTCACCAGCGAGAGCGCCGACAAGATGCTGGAGTTGGCCGAAGACGCTTACAAGCCGAATAACTACGAAATGGCGCAAAAGCGTTACGAATCTTTTGCCAACACGTTCAGCAGTCACAAAGATGCGTCGCTGGCCCGCGTGCGCATCGGCATGAGCAAGATTCGCAAGGACATCGAGAGCTTGCCCAATCCGATCGATGCACTCAAAACCGCAGAAGCCGTGCTGCCCACGATTGCCAAAGAACCCGCCATTGCCAGCGAGCGAGGCGATGTGGCTGGCGCGTTGGTCATGCTGGCCCAAAAGTTCAATCAGCGAGCCGACAACGCGCCGGACATCGAAGGTAAAAAGAAACTGATGGCGGAAATGAAACGCCTGGGTGGACTGATGACTGAGGCTCAGTATGTCGGTAACGCCACGCGCGAACAATTCGGCGTCGCCATGCGCTCGATCGAAGAAGATACCAAACGCATCGAACGCGATATCGCTCGCGAAGAAGATCTGCAAGCATCGCTGGTCAGCATTGACGAGAAACTGAAACAAAACCAAACCGGCGAAGCTTATCTGGTGCGCGCCGGTTTGCTCTCGCGGTTTCCGCAACTGGAAACTGATCCTGGACTAATGGAACGCGTCCAAGAAGCGGCTCGCATTCAACAGGCGCAAGTTGGATCCGAAATACCGGAAATCAAAATCCTGCCCGACGCGCCCGCCAGTGCTTCCACCAAATCGATCGTGCTGGCCAATCGCGCCGGGAAAGAAATTCCAAGCCAGGCTGGACGCATTATTACGGTAGCCGCCAAGGGAACCGTCTATGGCTTGGATGCGCAAAGCGGGGCAGTCAAGTGGCGCTATTTTGTGGGTCGCGACATGGTGGATGATCCACTGCCCACTTCCGATCAACTGGAATCGGATGTCATCGTGTGCCGTCCCGACTTGGGGCATTTGACTCGGTTGGATGGAGCCACTGGCAAAGTCAAATGGTTCTGTGATTTGGGGGGTCCAACCAACGCGCCGCGCGTGGATGCGGAAGACATGTTGGTTGCACTCAAGAACGGAACACTGCTGAACATCGAACCCGACAGCGGTCAGGTGAAATGGGCCGCGCAGACCGGCCAGCCATTGCGCGTAACTCCGACGGTCAATGCAGAAAAGCCCGTCATCTATGTGCCAGCTGACCATCACAACTTGTACGTCATCTCGCGCCAAGACGGCAAGTGCCGCGAAGTGTATTACCTGGGACACAATGATGGTTCCATTGTCGTACCGCCGATTCACTTGCTAGGTCAATTGTTTGTCTTTGAAAATCGCACACCTACGAAGTCGACGGTGCGCGTACTGCAAACCGATGATGCGGGCCTAAAGGTCAGCCCCGCGCAAGAACCATTCGAGATGGATGGCAACATTACAACGATGCCAGTGATCGATGGTCGCAAACTGGTGGTCATGTCTGACTTGGGACAGATCAAGGTCTTTGACATTCAAGCTGGTGACGACAAGAACAAAGTTTCCGTGCTGGCATCGGAAGTTGCGAGTGAATCGAAGCCGATCAAATCATGGGGCGTGATCGAAAGCAACCAGCTTTGGACGACCAATGCCCGCTTCACACGCTGGGATGTGCAGGTCAGCACAGGCAAATTGGTACGACCATGGATCATGGATGAAGGCGATCAGTTTGTCGGTCCGCCGCTGAAGTTTGGCGACATCATCGTGCATCGTCGCATTCCGCGCGGCAATCGAGGTGTGCGCGTCAGCGCCGTGACTGCCGACGCGGCTGCGATCCAGTGGGTCGTCGATTTGGGCGCGCCGGTCATTCATCTGGCCTCACCGGCTGCTGGTCGCTTCGACGCGGTGTTGTCGACCGGTGCGCAATTCGCGATCGATCCATCTCAGTTGGCCTTGAATCGGGCTGAATACAATACTGATACTTTCAAGCCCGGAATGAACTACACCCATCCACGAGTGCTGGCAGGTGGCACCATAGCGTTCCAGAATACCGCGACGACCAATCGCATTCTGACCTACGCCTCCAACCCCAGCGGCGAAAAGGTCAAACAGACTCAAGCCAACTTCTCTGGCGCACGGCCTACGGCGCCAGCAACTGCGGTCGGCAACAACTTGGCTATCGGACTCGACAACGGACAGTTGTTGGTGATCGATCCGTCGACTGGTCTGCCCGCGGCCAAGCCCTATCAACCGCAAGTTGAACCAGGGAAGAAGCATCAATGGAACGAATCGGCTTACATGGCTGATTCCAAATCGCTATTCGCTACTGACAATCGCAAGCTGTATCGCTTGGCGGTGAGCGATTCGTTGCGACCACTTTCTGAGATAGATCTCAGCGGCGCGCCTCTGGGACCCGTGGCCGCCTCGGGCAAGAGTGTCGCGGTAGTGATAAACAAACAAACCGAAGAGAGCCTGGTGATGTACGAAAGTGCCTCGCTGACTCGCAATGGTGTTGCGGTCTTGGATGGACGTTGGCAAGCTGGACCGTTTTCCATCGAGGGCGATGCGGTGTTGGTGCAGACGGATCACAAGCTGCAAGCGTTCACCGAGGGAGCCAAGAAGATTTGGGAACTTGATTTTCCTCGCGTTCGCCTGGTAGGGCCACCGACCAGTAACGGCAGCGCGATCGTGCTGGCGGCCACCAGTGGTCAAATCTGGTTTGTGGATCCGCTGCAAGGTAGCGTGCAATCCCAACAAACCGTCGATCAACCGCTGAGCGCGGCTCCACTGATTGTGCAGGGCGGCATGTTGCTAGGGACCGATGAAGGCAGCGTATTACTGTTGCCTCGCAGTGAAACACCTGTGTCGACCAGGGGGGCTAACAATGCTCAGTAATGAGCCCTTGGTAAGCAACAAACGGTCAACCCTGGCTTTGATCCTTCGGCGCAGTGTATGTATTAAGCCTGCCGGAACCTGCGCGCCGCGAGTTGTAGCGGCGCTGGTGATATGGCTGGCTTGCCTGGCTCAACTGGGTGCACAGACTTACGAACCACCTCTGATCGATACGCCACCGTTTGACCTGGTGACGCTAACCACCACGGCTGGTGGCAAGTCGGTCAAGATCGCTCCGCTGCCGGTGCGCAACTTCGAGCGCCGCCCGGCGGACACAGAACGCTTGCAAGTCGTGTTGCTATCGCACCCTGAGCGCAAGTACGAAGTGCTATGGCGCGATATCGACCGCGTCGAATTCTTCGAAGTCATGATCTACGACGAAGCCACCAAGAAACTCGCCGAGCGCGACTTTATCGGCGCGTTCATGAACTTGAGTTACCTGATGCAGAACTATCCCAAGACACCCAACTTGGAGAAACTGCGTCGCGATTTTATGTTTCAGAGCGCCGCTGTGCAGTTTGCGGAAACGCGAGCGGATTTCAATCGCAACTTCCAAACGATGGCCACCTTGGAAGAGCTGTATACCACGGCACCGGAATACGAAGCCAACAGCGTGCTGACAGGTCTCTCCAAAGTTACCGACACGTTGATGCGTTACTATCAGAATAAAGGCGACATGGCCAGTGCCAAGCAATTGCTCGAGCGACTGGCCAAAACCTACGGCGATAAACTGCCGAGCGTAACCGAATGGAAGAGCACCTTCTTGAATCTGGCGCAGCAACGCAAAGAGCAAGCGATTGCCCTGATGAACGCTGGCAAGTTTCGCGAAGCCCGGCGAGCGGCGATCGATATGTCCAACATCTCGTCGGATATCGAAGGCGGGGCAGAACTGGTGGCTGAGATTCGTCGCCGCCATCCCATGATTCGCGTCGGCGTTACTCAAAAAGCTGGTGCGATGGATCCCGGCAACTTGTTTAACTGGGCAGGTCGTCGCGCTGGCATGTTGGTTTACCGACCCGTGGTCAAATTCTTGGACACTGGCACCGAAGGTGGCCGTTATCAGTTCGCTCTCGGCAAGCTGAAACTGAGCGAAGACAATCTGCAGCTAACCATGAGCATCGATCCCGATATCCAAGCGGGAATCGACGGTTATGACCTGGCCCAAGACCTGGCCGCGCGAGCCACACCGGAGGACCCGGCCTACGACGCATCTTGGGCGGCGATCGTCAAGTCCATATCGACGCCCGGTCCTACGCAGTTGTTGGTTCGACTGCAGCGGCCTCACGTCTTGCCGCAAGCTTTATTGCAGTACAGCTATCCGGACACCGCCGAGCAGCCATCGCCACTGCCCGGACCGTACAAACTTTCGGCCGTTGATGGCGATGAAACTTCATTTGTACTCCGCGAGCGCGTACCAAATTCCAAAATGCCCGTCGAGATCGTCGAAGTTTTTTATGAAGATCCGAAAGTGGCCGTCAATGAGATGCTGCGCGGCGAGATCGACGCTCTAGACCGCATCTATCCAGCGGATGCGCGACGTTACGAACAATCGAAGCTGATGAAACTGGGTGGGTACTTATTGCCCTCAGTACATATGCTCGTACCAACTTCGGAACATCCGTATCTGGCAAAAGAGAAGTTTCGACGCGCACTGATGTATGCCACTAACCGCAGCGAAATTTTGCGGGGCGAATTGATCAACAGCGACAACCCACGCGACGGTCGCTTGCTGAGTGGCCCATTTCCAATTGGTGCCGATGACAATGATCCGCTGAACTACGCTTACGATCCCTCGATCCAACCCAAGCCTTATGATCCACGTTTGGCCAAGCTGTTGGTCTATATGGCTGAAAAAGAAGTTCGCGCTCAAGCCGGCAAAATGAAGTTGCCAGTGCCTGATAACACACCACTGAAAATTGGTATCCCCAACTTTGAGGTGGCTAAAGTGGCTGTGCAAGCGTTGATCGAACAGTGGTCACTGATCGGTATCAAAGCCGAAACGGTCATGCTACCTGAAGGCATGGCCTTCGATCCCGATTTGGGCTGCGACCTGGTATACGTAACTGCCAACATGTGGGAACCAGCAATTGATATTGAACGGTTGCTGGGCGGCGCTAGCCCGGCCGCAACTAGAAATCCATTTATCGTGCAAGCCCTGACGAAAGTGCGCAAAGCCCGCAGTTGGCGTGAGACGCGCGATGCGCTGCAAAGCCTGCATCAGTTGGTCGATTATCATCTGCCGATACTGCCCTTGTGGCAGATCTCCGATTACTTTGCCTACTCACCCAGCTTGCAAGGCGTCGGCGATCGATCGGTGACGTTGTATGACAAGATTCAAGATTGGCGTTTGGGTCCCAGCGGTATCCCCGTTGCCAGTCAGTAAGAGCACGAAGTCGCACCCGATGACAGATTCGAAGGGTTTCAATTGAGTATTCAGTGGTCCTGGTCAAAAAGCTGGCTGGCTGTCGCACTAGCGCTGGCGTGGTGCGCAGTTTGCGCCGTCAACACTGGCCGTGCGGCGGATGAGACGGAAATTTGGGAATACTCGCCTTACAAAGTCGCTGTCTGGCTAGCCATCGATCCCGCGATTGATAAATCGGACATCGCGCGTGAGGAATTGACCGCAGAGATTCGCGCGGGTCTGAAACGCACCTTTGGCGCGACCTGGGCTATAGAATTTCCACCTGTACCTCCGAACATGCAGACGACGTTGGAGCGTGGGGTCGACGGCATCGCAGTGGAAGACTTCTCAGACCTCGACATGGTAATGCTGCTGGATAAAGACAACCAGGAACTAAAATCCTTGCGGGTATTTGATACCGCGCTGCAGCAGTTGCCTGCCGTCGGCATGACGATTGGGGATCACCAACAACTGCTGGTAGATACAGCGCCCTTGGCACAGTCGGAGCAGGTCACCGGTTTGTTGGGTAAGACGACGGAACTGTTCGAAGATTACGAGCAGCTGCTAGGGGCTCTGAAGTTGAATCGCATTCCGGGCGTGTTCGTCCCACGCATGCGCATGCCGCTCTTTGCCAATACCACGCGAACCATCGCCACCATGTTGCCATGGCATACAGAACGATACTTGCGAGAGTATGACAAGCTGTTCTTGATGCGTTGCCAAAGTGACGGCGATGGCTATGCGATCGAAGTGCGCGAACTGGATTGTCCGATGCGTCAGTTCGGTCCGCTGGTCAGCAAGCAGACGGCCAACTGGACTAACGTGGCGCATCTATTGTGCTCGTCCACGGTAACCGCGTTCGCGCCCGTAGCCCGTATCGAGGAAGCCAACGGCCGACTAGTTACTATGCTCAACCGGGCTGGTGGCTTGGCTGTGGGACCAAATCCTGCGGTGATTCGAGCGGGTGAAGTGTTGCAGCCGATGATTCGCCGCGAGGATCGGCGCGGCGGTGCGGTCCTGCTGGAACCCATTCCCTGGACATACATTGGTGTAACGCAGGCCGATGATGGCATCCACTTGGAAGGCACTGCGTATTCTGCCATGGGCAACGTCTTGCAAGGCAAACAAACGCGGCGTGCACAGCGCATCGCGTTACGCGTGCGACCGCTCAGCGACCATTCGGATGTCAAACTGGTTGTGCGCACCAACCCCAACGAGACGCAAGCGGGTTGCCAAATTTATCAGCGCGATTTGTTGACCGACGATATGCGATTCTTGGGACACACCGATTGGCGCGGCATCATCACAATTCAGCGAGATGATGTCCTGGGCAGCTTGGTTCCGGAAAGCATCAAGATCGCGCAAGTCAAAGCTCGACAACTAGCAGCCGCCGAAGCCGACAAAGCTGCCCTGGAAGCCGAAGTCGCTCGACGCGAAGCGGAAAAGAAAGCGGCGCAAGAGGCCAAAGAGAGTGGCACCTCAGACGAAGACGCCCGCGGTCCCGCCGGTCAACCTGCTCCAGAAGCCAAAGTTATCGAAGGTCAAGGTGCGGCAGCACCCGGCTTGGCCGATAAACCTGTACCGCTACCGCAGACCAATCAACAGGATCAGCATGTTCTCGATGCGGCGGTCCCCTTGGTGCAACCGTTGGTGCTGCTGTACGTCAAAAGCGGCGACACAGTTTTGGCTCGTCTGCCTTTGGTACCTGGGCTGAACGAAGTTGATGTGGCTGATCTGCCCAGCGACGCAGTTCGTCTAGAAGCCGAAGCCTACTTCCGCGGCTTTCAAGGTGAGGTGTTGGATCTGATCGGTCGACGCGCCATCAGCACATCGCGCATGGCTCAGCTGCTGAAGGATGGCAAGTATGCGCAAGCTGAAGAACTGATCCGCGAAGTCACGTTGATGCCCGACTACAAGACGATGTCGGATCGCATGAACTCGATTCACGAACGCATGCTAGAGGCCGCTCGCGAGCCTGGATCACAAGGTGCCAAGACTCGCATCGATAGAATGCTCAAGGACACGCGCGAGATCTTGCAGAAGCATGTCGAGAGAGATTTACCTCAGCAGTTTCGGGCTGATATGGAAGCGGCCAGGGCCCGCTCTGCTCAAGAGGATCAAGAGGCAGCCGATCGCGCCGCCGCCGCGGAGGCCGCAGCCGCCGCCAAAGCGGCTGCCGACAAGAAATGATAGGCGGATCTTATGAGACTAAGCACATCGACACGTCCAATTCGGGATTAGGGCACTAACAGGATTCCTGATGATGTCGAAGTTAGAGCTTTGGTCAATAAACGACGTTCGGATTGCCGGTCCAGTTGGATACGAGCAATGCTTGTTGCCAGGCAGTAGTCCCACACCACCGCTTTTCGTCCTGATTTCGACCTCATCTGTCCGCAGAGCGCACCTTCGATTTTTTGTCTTAGATTGTCTGGTTCGTTCTGAACTTAAGTCCCCCTGATACGAAAAGTGCCCTAATCCCGAATTGGACGTGTCGATGCGCTTAGTCACTCCCCTTGCGCTCTTCGTAGCCTTATCCGTAGTCGCCTTATCGGTATCGGCCAGGGCCGACGATTTCCCGCCGATTAAGAACAGTCCCGCTGAAGCTCACCTGGCTCCGATGCCAGCCGATCAGGCAGCCGCGAGCATGAAAGTGCCCGCGGGATTCAAGGTTGATCTCTTCGCCAGCGAACCCGAGGTTCAAAACCCTATCGCCTTAGCGCTCGACTCGCGCTCCCGCGTGTGGATCGCAGAGAACTTCACTTACTCTGATCGCACTCAGCGATTTGACATGACGATGCGCGATCGTGTGCTGATCTTTGAAGATACCGATGGTGATGGCCGGTCCGACAGTCGACGCGTTTTTACCGACCAGGTACAAATGCTGACCAGTGTCGAGCTTGGTCGCGGGGGAGTGTGGCTGATGTGCCCACCCCAGTTGCTGTTTATTCCAGACGCCAATGGCGATGACCAGCCTGATGGCCCGGCCCAAGTTGTCCTGGATGGTTTCGATGTAGCGCAAGACAACTACCACAACTTTGCCAATGGTCTCAGTTGGGGGCCCGATGGTTGGCTATACGGACGATGTGGTCACTCTTGCCCAGGTTGGATTGGCCCACCCGGTACGCCGCGCGAACAACGCGTGCCCATCGATGGCGGGCTGTGGCGCTATCATCCTGAGCATAAGAAAGTTGAAGTGCTCTGTCATGGCACTGTGAACCCGTGGGGACATGACTGGGATGAGCATGGTGAACTGTTCTTTATCAACACCGTCATTGGGCACTTGTGGCACATGCTGCCCGGCGCACATATGAAAGAATCATTCGGCGAGAGTATGAACCCGGATGTTTACGAGCGCATGGAGATGATCGCTGATCATTATCACTTCGACACGAAAGGTACCTGGTCGGAAAGTCGAGATGGACTGGCCAACGATTTGGGCGGTGGCCATGCGCATATCGGGGCTGCCATTTATAAAGGTGATCAATGGCCCGCGGAATATCATGGTCGTTTGCTGACCATCAATATGCATGGTCGGCGCATCAATACAGAGCGACTTGAGCGCAGCGGGGCAGGGTACGTCGGTAGGCACCAGAAAGATTTGCTGATCGCTGAAGATCCTTTTTTTCGCGGCCTCGATCTACGTTTCAATCAGACAGGCCAGGCCTTAATCATCGATTGGAGCGACACGGGCGAATGCCATGAAAGTACCGGGGTTCATCGCACCAGCGGCCGCATTTACCAGCTCAGCTACCAAGCCACCAAGCCTTCATCGAACACACCAACATCGGATGCGGCCGTCGATGAAGCGAGTGAGGTGGCAAGACGACTCAAGGCCATTTGGGCTACTTACCGCAGCGGTTCGCTCACACGCGAGCAACTGCTGGCCATGTTGGATGACCGTGATGAACATATACGCGTGTGGGGTATTCGCCTGCTAACCGACTTGTGGCCGCTGGACACCATCCTGGGACCGCAGACACACGCGCAGTATCCGCCGGATGTTGCCAGCAGTCTCGAGCAATTACTTCAAATGGCTAAGAGCGATACATCAGGATTGGTCCAGTTGACGTTGGCGTCGGTACTGCAGCGTCTGCCGATCGAACTGCGAAGCAAGTTGGGGCAAGCTATAGCGTCGCATGTGGAATATGCAGAGGATCGCGACTTGCCCTTGTTGGTATGGTATGGTCTGGCGCCACTGGGTAGTGCCTATCCGCAGGAACTGGTAGAAGTGGCTCGCGCCAGTCGCTGGCCCAAATTGCATCGCTTTATCGCCCGCAAATTGGCGACGTCCGGATTGAGGACACCGACGTCCATCGAAGCCCTCATGCTTGTAGCCCGGGATTTACCAGACGCATCGCAACAACAAGTGGTGCTTGGTATGGGCGAAGCCTATCAAGGCATGCGCCAGGTCGCTAAGCCGCGCGGCTGGGATGCGCTGGCCGCACAGCCAGGTGTAGCGCGAGCGGATGAAGTCCTGCGCAAGTTGAATACGCTCTTTGGCGATGGACAGTCGCTGGACGAGATTCGAGCATTAGTGGTCAACAATCGAGCCGAGATGGTGACGCGGCAACGCGCCTTGGAGACGCTGATCGATCTACGGGCCAGCGACCTGCGCAGCCTGTGTGAAAGCGTCCTCGATGTTCGCATACTAAACGCCACCGCAGTCAAAGGTCTGGCGCTGGTCAACGATCCGGCCGTAGGACGCGCGATTGCTTTGAAGTTTAAACGCTTTCAACCCGAAGATCGCTTGTCAGTTATTGAAACACTGGTATCGCGAGCGACATTCGCGCGCGAGCTGTTGAAAGTTATGGCACAAAAGAATTCACCGATCGCTGCAGCGGACTTGAATGCCTTCCATGCGCGTCAAATTCTTTCTTTGAACGATCCGCAGTTGGCTGAAGAGTTGGCCGAGGTCTGGGGACAACTGCGTGATACGCCCATAGAACGTCGCGAACTGATCACCAAGCTGAAAGGGCAGCTTACGCCGGATGAATTGCGCCAAGCTGATCTGCCGGCTGGGCGACAACTATTCAACAAGAGCTGCAGCCAGTGTCACGTCTTATATGGCCATGGCAAACCCATTGGCCCGGAACTGACCGGCTCGCAACGCACCAACCTGGATTATCTGCTTGAGAACATCGTGGATCCCAGCGCCGTGGTGGGCAAGAACTACCACATGTCCAAAGTTCTAACCGACGACGGTCGCGTCGTTAGCGGCTTGATCGTTAGTCGCAGTGCACAGTCGCTGGTCATCCAAACACAAACCGCTCAAGAAACCATATCGCTTGAAGATATTGAGCGAATCGAAGAAACAACGCAGTCTCCGATGCCTGAGGGTATTTTAGAGACGCTCAGCAGTGAACAAGTTCGCGATCTGATAGCGTACTTGATGCACCCAAGCCAGGTGTGAACTCTTCCGTAGCCGATCTCGCCAGAGATTGGATAAGCGTCTCGGATGCTAATCCAAAGTCTGGCGACTTCGGCTACGGGGTGTTCATCCAAAGTCTGGCGACTTCGGCTACAGAGGTTCTACACCTGTTGCTGGCGTTCGATGGAGTACAGGTTCAGCTCACCGATCAGGTTGGGTGCCAGCAAGTCGGTTATGAAAGTGTCATAGCCTGCGTCACCGTAGATGTTAGCTTGGTCGATGAAGCTGCCTCGGAAGTCGAAGTAGTCATCGCCGGAATTGCCGAAGGCAAACAACACATCGATGTCGGATTGACGTAGTGCCAAGCGATCATTGCCTACCCCCAACTGAATGTCGGCTCGCGGTCCGCGAACGTTGTCCAGGGAAACACGATCCGCACCGTCAGCGGTGTTGATGTTCAAGTTGCCCGCATAGGTGTTGCGCAGAGCGACCAGATCATCACCGCCTTCGGTGATCACTTGCAGAAGCGCAATGGCTCGACCGTCGTTGATATTTATCTGATCATTTTGCGGAGAGCCGTATATGAAGACATTGGAGTTTGCGCGGAAGCTGTTCAGAGTGGCAGTTAAGGGGCCACCAGCGTCATCGATGATCAGATTGGTGCCAGTGATCACCGCCTTGGCTGAAATAGAGTCTGCGCCATTGCCGGGAACAATCGTCAACGCACCGCCGACGTCAATGCGCTGCGCGGTGTCGGCCAGCGTGGCCCCATCCACTCCGGGTAACAACTCAATGTTGTCATTGCCTTCGCCCGTGTCAATAACCATCGAACCTGCAACATATACCGACTGCAATCGGATATCGTCGTTGCCACCAATGCCTAAAATGTTGAAGTTCTGCGCGACGCTCAAACGGACAGCCACGCTATTGCCAAAGCGAGTTTCTCCGGCATCTTGTAAGCCGGCCACTAGTTCATCGTTGCCTTCACCCAAGTTGACGTTGAGCGTTTGGAGTTGCAAGCGAGTTACGCGTACCTGGTCGTCACCGCCGTTCATCACGACGAAAACACTACCGGAGAAGTTGGCTGATTGAAACGAGCCATTAGGCGTGCCGTTGATACTAGTGGGTTGAGCCGATGCATCATTGAATCCATTAACGCGGATGCCACCGCTGCCATTGGATTCAATGGAGATCGTATTCGACAGACCATCTCCAGTGACATATAAGTTGTCTCCGCTTCGCGAGACAGCGACGTCTCCGGCTAAGAGGCGACGGTTTTCCAGATTCTCAACAAACAGGCTGCGAGCCAACCGCTTCAGCATTGTAGTTACTCCTTTGAGGTGGGAACAAACGCAGTCGTGTGGGTAAAACTTGATTGACCAACTTGGTCAGCGACTGGTCGGTTCGGCCACCTTGCAAAGGTCGCGCCTGTATTCACCGAGTGAGTTCTCTAAGCACCTGATGTTCTGGTGATTATCAGACTACTGGCATAGTGCTCGATATCGATTCAATTCCGCAGCGCCAATCTGTTGGCGTTTGATGCGGATGCGATCATAGCGATAGTCGCCGAATATCTGCGTAGCGTAAGTTAGATAAAGCCAATGCTCGTGCTCTCCGTGGCTTTCGACATAAGCGACGGGCACTTGGTTGGCTTGCGCGTCATCGTCGCGTTCAATAAAGCCAACAGGCACCCAGTCGATACCGTTTAGCGAAACTGCCTGGCAGATTTTGCGCGAAGCCCATGAGGCCAAAAACTTGGTTTGGGCTGGATCGGTGGGACGTTTAGGCTGATACCCCGTTGGGTCGGCGAAAGCGATGTAGACATCTTCGATCTTAATGACATCGGGATTTGGAAAGTTGCCCAGGCACATATTGTCGGCGCCTCGGATAACTTTCCAATCGGCCGGTTGTTTGAAGTCGCCGAGGTTTTCCGCGTAACACATACCCATATCAC
The DNA here is from genome assembly GCF_056494185.1 of Rania fehmarnensis. Classification (NCBI taxonomy): domain Bacteria; kingdom Pseudomonadati; phylum Planctomycetota; class Planctomycetia; order Pirellulales; family Pirellulaceae; genus Rania; species Rania fehmarnensis. The sequence continues at coordinate 3,481,839 of NZ_CM151398.1, read as the reverse complement.
GTCCGTCCCAGGCATCGAACCATAGTTGCCATTTGTTCTCGCTTCTCAGCAGCGACGGTCGATGGTACGCGCCGGAGGGAGGCATGAAATCACCTGCCCTAGCCGGGGCTTGTCCGATGTTCTGATGGTCGATCAGAATCGGCGCGGAGGTTAACTGCCACTGCAAGCCATCTTTGGACGTGGCCCCCATGATGCAGTTCAGATCGGAGTCTCTATCACCAGGCTTGCCAAACGGTATGCGATCTTGATTAAAACCGGTGGCGCTGTAGGCCATCACCAGTTGATCGCCGTGCTTGACGACAGATGGATCGCCATTGTGCCACGAGTTGTAGATTTCATCTTCGGCGATGATAACTGGTCGCCATTGGGTTGGCTGCTGGCCATCGTCCCAACGATCTTCACCACAGTAAACTTGCCAGGGACCTTCCAAGCGGGCCGCACGAGCTGCAAAGATCATGTCGCAACCACGGTTGAGCCCCAAACTTCTGTTACAGTCCTCGGCGACCCACCCGAAGAACCAGCCGCGATATGGGTAGTGCGCGTCGGTAGGCTCCTTCAAGATGGTCAGGTGGTACATATTGTGGAAGTTGCGAATCAGATCGCCGCCAACTTGCTCCCAGTGGTTCGACTGATCGACGTGTCGACCAAAGGAGTGACCATCGACGGTTTTCGACTTGCCGTCTGCTTGAGCTTGGACGGTACTGGTCAACAGCAGCGCAGCCACGCAGCTTATGGCCAAGTTTCTTAACATGGTTGATGCCTCAGCGTTTTAGTGAACAAATCGGGCGGCGTGGCAATATACCAGTTCCAGTGAAGCGATTCTCCAGTGAAGAGATTCTAAGCCCGGCAACGGTTCGGGTTACCGTTTCGTCAAGGAATTGCTATATTTGTGACTCGTTGTGGCAAAGTTTCTTCCGCCGAGGTTTCTTGATGACATTGATGTTGTTGGCCGACAGTTTCTCTTCGTTATTCACCCTGCATGCCCTCCAGGTGGTGGCAGCGCTGGTAGTGATCGAGGGACTATTGTCAGTCGATAACGCTTTGGCTATCGCGGCGATGGCCAGCCATTTGGATGAGAAGAAACGCAAAATTGCGATGACGATCGGCTATGCCGGGGCGTATGGCTTTCGGATTATTGCCTTGTTCCTGGCCGGCGTGATCATCAACAATCACTTCCTGATGGCGATCGGCGCGGCCTATTTGATCTGGCTGATGTGTGACCATTTCGCCGAGGATGAACAGGCAGAAGAGCATGGCCAGCAAGGCGGAAAAGTGCCGCACAGTTTCGGGCGGACTATCGCCATGATCGCGTTTCTGGACCTAAGTCTGAGTTTCGATAACGTAGTCGCAGCCGTGGCTTTCGCTCGTGATAACATTTACCTGGTGTATCTCGGAGTGACCATCGGGATCATCACGTTGCGCCTGGTAGCGGGTTACTGCATTAAACTGCTAGAGAAACATCCATGGCTGGAACATACCGCGTTTCTCTTGGTCGGCTTCGTTGGACTGTTGCTGACCGTTGAATTGAACTGGGACACTTTCGTCAAACGCGAAGTGTTTCTCGGCAATTACCCGATCATTCACGAAGACTCAGGGCACTTTCACTTTCAAAAGCCCGTGAAGTTCGCTGGTATTTTTACGATTATCTTCGGGCATATCTTGTACGAAAGAGTACCCGCCTTTCGCGCGGTCATTCGCCCGTTTGCGGTCCTGATGCGACATGTCTTGGCCGCCGTCGCGCGGACCATGAACTTGCTATTCATGACGCTAACCTGGCCGATCCGCGCCCTCTATTCTCGCGCCCGCGGCTAACGGTTCTTTGGAGTGCTGTGGCGCAGCCACAGCTTTGATGTAATAACCAAACTGTACCGCAGCCTGCACGAACCATTAGTCATGAACGAATCCTCATGCGTGCAGAGATCGTACAGCTATTGACTATCGAAATACCATGGCCTTAGGGTGGCACTGGCTATGCGCAGCATTGCCAGTGCATGGAACGAAGTGGTGCGGTTGGCGAGCCTGCTGAGCAGCCAATGTAAGCGAAGTTATGCTGGCTACTCTGGAGGGACGCTACTGTGACCGGTTTGCTCATTCGGGAATGAACCGCCGTTGGGCGCTCACAAACTTCGCTTTCCTTGGTTTATGCAGCCGCAGACCGAATATCGATCGCTTCGTTCTGAGCACTGGCAATGCTGCGCATAGCCAGTGCCACCCAGCACCCTAAACGCCATGCTTGCAGATACTTGAGTTAGAGGGTGCTAAGCGGCTGGGGACAGCCGCTCTACATCAAAGCGGTGCCGCCGGCACCGCACTCCAAAGGGCCGACGACTTGCCACCTGAAGCGGCGTCCGTCTAATTCCAAGCAACTCTTGCCGGCCCGCAGGGCGGATTGTATTTCGCTCAAAATGTGATCGGTCTCGGAACCACTTTGGCCCAGCTGAATTGAACAGCATTCCGATATCGTACGGTTTTCGACCATACAGCTTCCCACCCAGTTCAGGTCGCGGTACAAATCGATCTGGTGGCGAGTATTGCAGGTTGCCAGCATGGTAGTCGAGTCAGCGTCAACGGTTTTCATGGGTGGTCGTTCCTACGGTGGGTAAAGGGGATTGTACCCATACTCATAGACGTAGCCGTTTGCCAAAACGAAAGGACCAGGCTCCACGAAAGGGAGAATTTTCTCAGCCAACGTGGGACTTCAGGACGGCTCTACAGTAACTAGTGCGCAAAAACACCTAACCTTTCAATCAAATGAAGGAATTTTCTTCCAGCCGCGCAATACCGCCTGAGATATTAGATATGCCCTTAGGTCAGTTGAGGGCAGGTCAGCACAGGCGTGAGGAATTGGCATCCGTTTTGATCTGGTTCGTTCTGGGCGGGCCCAAGACCTAAGTCAGAAAAAACGTCAGTACAGAGATATATAGGAGTCGATGGTGAGCAAAAAATCCCACATTTCAAGATCCAACACCCAGCGTCGGGTAAGCGATCTGGTTTCCAAGAGCACTCCCGAATTGGCAGCCGTCATTGAAAAAAACATGCAGGCGATCGACGCGCACCGCCAGGAGGCCGAACGTTTGCGGTCGACGCAAGACCGAATCGCAGACGCGATCACTTATTTCACAGGCAGTATGCCGTTTGTCTACCTGCACATCGTACTTTTTGCTGGCTGGATTATGGCGAACCTCGGTTTGTTCCACTTGCCAGCTTTCGATCCGTATCCCTACGGCATGCTGACCACAATCGTTTCGCTGGAAGCGATCTTTCTATCCACCTTTGTGTTGGTCAGTCAGAATCGCCAGGCTCACATTGCAGACCGCCGAACCGAACTCGATCTGCATATCAACCTGCTGTCGGAGTACGAGATCACGCGCATTCTGATTCTGTCGCATGAACTAGCTAAGCGGCTACAGATTCATACGCACGCCAAAGGCTTGGCAGAGCTAGAAAAAGACATTCGTCCCGAAGTCCTGCTGAAGGAGCTGGAGAGCCGAGCTGAAGAAGCTAACAAGCAGCCACATGCGTAGGTCGACTTCGAAGAAGTCGACCTACGATGGGCATTGGCCATCAGATTAGATGTCGGTGACTTTCTCGTTGTAAGCACCGAAGATAGTATCGCGAGCTGAGCCCGTGCGGCGAGCGAAGAACCAATCGGCCCCCAGCGAACCGGTGAGCGTATCCTCAGCCGAATCGTTCAATACGGTACTGGTATTGAGCTCTGGAGCAAGGTTATTGATGCGATTGTTGTAAGACGAGTTGGCGTTCCACTTGTTCAGAATGGAGAACAGGGTATCGACATTGTTCTCGTGCGTGCTCTGCCCGCCGATCATAATGTCGCCACCAGCTACGCCAAAGAGTTTGTCCTTGCCTTGCCCCCCGATCAGGACATCGCGGTTCAGACCGCCATAGATCCAATCGTCACCGGCGCCACCTGAGACAATCGAACGACCGCTGCCAGCGTACAGTTTGTCGTTACCGTCTCCACCATTGATCAACGTTGGCGTCAAGATGAACGGACTGACAATTACCGTATCGTTGCCGGACTGGGCGTAGACCACGATCCGCGCCAGCGACTGGCTGTACCTGGTCTTCGACCCGTTGATATTGACTTCCACACCGGTGAAGGTTCTATCAACTTTGATGGTATCGGAACCGGTGGTGCCACCCACAACCAGGACGCTACCAGCCGATGTCGACTGAATAGCTGTTGAACTGACCGATACACTCTTGGAAACTACGTTGCTGGTCGCACCACCTTGATCAGTGGCGACCAGTTTGACGGTGAAGTTGGCCGCGCGAGTATAGGTGTGAGTCACAATGACCCCAGAACCATTACCGGCTGTGGCGGGCACAATCGTATCAGGTGTGCCATCTCCCCAAATCACTTTGTAGGTAAAGCCCACAGCGCGATCAGCCGCCGAATCATTGGCCTTGAGAGTAAAGCTCAGTTCTTGACCACGCACGCCACGGGCTGGAGCCGTTAGGCTGGCGATGGGTTGCGTATTGCCAGTCGCATCCGTTACGCCCGTGATCGTGATGTCGATGACTTGCGACGCTGTGCCGTCTTGCGACTGGACAGTCAACGTATCATGAACAACCTGACCGGTCGTCAATGCATTGGTATCGGGATCAGCATTGTTGAGAACATAAGTCCACTGACCAGTGGCGGCATCAAAGGTGAAACTACCATAAGTGCCCACTAGCGACGCTGGCGTTTGGAACGTGGCAGGTGAATCCGCATCGGCAACATCCAAGTCGCCGCTCACACTGTTTACAGCCGCATCTTCAACCAGCGAACCAGTTGAGGTGCCCGTAATCGTGGCCGCGTCGTTGCTACCGGTGATGGTGACAGCGATCGTGGCTTGGGCACTTCCATCGACGGTCGTTACGACCAATGAATCTTCAACCGATTGTTCCGCGGCTAAAGCATTGGTATCTGCGTCAGCATTATCGAGCGCATAACCCCAAACGCCGGTTTCCGCATCGAAGGTGAACAAACCATAGGTACCTTGAAGCGCCACGGCGTCAGGTGCCTGGAAGCCCGTTGGCGAATCTACGTCGCTAACGTCCAGATCACCTGAGGCGCTGGAAGGTGCCGCATCTTCAATCACCTCGCCGGTCAACAGACCAGTGATAGTGGCTGCATCGTTGGCACCGGTGATCGTCACCACGATGTCCACCGACGCGGTGCCATCACTCGACTGAACGGTGATGACGTCTTGAACAACTTCGCCCGCTTCCAAGGCGTCGGTGTCTGGATCCAAGTTGTCCAGGTTGTACGACCACTCACCCGTAGTCGTGTTAAAGTTGAAGAAGCCATAAACTGCCGTCAGGCTGACAGGTTCGCTGAAGTTCAGTGGCGAATCCACATCTTCTACCGACAGTTGGCCCGTCAATAAACTTTCTTCACCATCTTCGACCAGCTCGCCGGTTGAAGTACCCGTGATGGTAGCTGTATCGTTGGCCCCGGTGATCGTCACAGTAATAATGGCACTGGCCGTACCGTCCAGCGAGGTCACCGTCAGGGTATCGACGACGACTTCCTCAGCAGCCAACGCATTGGTGTCGCTATCGAGATTATCGAGCGCGTAACTCCAAATGCCGGTTGCCGAATCAAACGTGAACTCGCCGTAAGTGCCCACCAGCGTAGCGGGTGTCTCGAAGACGTCTTCGCCTGCGTCAGCGTCGCTTACTTCCAGGTCGCCACCAACAATCGACGTCTCATCATCTTCAGTTACGCTGCCTGAGTCAGAGCCTGTAATGGTTGCCGGCGAATTAACGAAGACTGTCAGAGGAGTTTGAGTAAAGACAACTTCGCCATCGGCGACGAAACTTAGGCCAGTCGGAAAGGCTAGCGGATCATCAGGATCCAAGGCGGCATCGATCTCGATTCCGTCAATACGGAACCTTTGCACGCCGCCACCGGCGACCTGGAGTGAAACATCCAGCGATTCAAAGTCGAAAACATCGCCAGCGTCGAGGGTAGCTACTTGAACAAACACACCCAAGTTAGCGGGATCTTCGACAAGCAGCGTAAAGGTATCGTCGCCGTAGCCTGCAAAGACTTCAACTTCGGCAAAGCTCGGGCCGCTGGTGACTTGATATTCGTAACCTGTGGCCACCAGCGGATCGTAAGTTCGGCGGACGCGTCGCTCAACTACATCGGTGAAGGTAAACGATCCATCTGAACCGCCACCACCTTCATCTGGTAGAACCACCGCTTGCACGCTCAAGCGATAGTCTTCGACTTCACCATCGAGTGCTTCACCGGCTGGGCCTAGATTTGCCTGGCTGGATAGACGGAATCGAGCGTAGGCGTCGGTGAGCGCCCCAACTGTGGCAGGCACCGCAAACGTCAGTTCGTTCACCCCAGCCACGACCGGCTGCGCAGTAAAGATCTGCTCGCCTGCATCATCCCAATCACGGTCGGCATTGAAGTCGATCCAAGCGTTGATAAAGCCGGCGCCCGAACTCGTTACATTGACGCGGGCCAAAAAGCCTGAGGCGGCCGTGGCGAAGACAATGCCGTTTTCGTCGTCATTAAAGTCGAAACTGTCATCACCTGAAGCACTGGGGTCGGTGAAACCATCCGCATCGGCATCAATCGGCGCCCATCCAAATTGAGTAGAGTCGCCAAAGAACAAGTTCGAGAGCAAATGCCGCGCACCGTCATTCTCCAACAAAGTCGGATAGACCGCTGGGTTGGCATCTGTCGGTGCCACGTATGCGTCTCCGAAGTCGTATAAAACCTCGTAGGCTCCAATATCAAACGGCTCAAAACGCCCAAACTGTCGCTGATCAGTACTTTCAGCCAACGAATTGCCAGCATCGATGGCGGGACTGCCAGGCAATAAGGCGTGTGTAAACGTGGGCCCACCATTGTCCGACAGCGGTCCGATCAGCGGATCATCATTGATCAAGTTGTTCGCGGTAAAGGAAGCGGGCGATGCAAACGAACCTGACACATTATTGGAGGCGTTGCCAACTGAATTGAGCGAGACGATGGTGTTGGAAACGGTGGGTAGGAACACCGTGTTAACGTTAATACCGGCTCCGACGCCGTTTTCATTACCATCAATGCCCGCTTGATTATTGACGACCGTACTGGAACGCAGTTCCACTATGCCTACTGTAATTTCGGACGGACCAAAATAGATTCCGCCGCCATCATCATCGGCCCGATTCCCGGAGGCGGTCAAGTTCGACATGAAGACGCCATCGCTAACCCAAATGGCTCCCCCGTCTGCCAGGCCATCGAAGCCTTCTCCTTTTTCAGTTGCGTTGTTGGTGAACAACGATTCTTCCAGATAGGTGGCTGCAAAGCTTGCACTTCCAAGACCTGCGCCCCGTGACAGAACTCCACCACCGAATGCACTACCTGCGGTAGAGCTACCACTTCCGCCGACAGACAAATTGTCGCTAATGGTTGACGTGGTAACAGAAATACCGAACAGAGCATTGCTCCAGATTGCTCCCCCTTCGCCATTGCCGCCGATATCGCCATCGCCACCTTGCGCGACGTTTCCGGAAAAAGTCGAATTGTCAGCTTGGAAACTAGCATTCGCATAGATGGCTCCACCAAGTCCAAAGCCAGCTTCGGTGTCGGAGTTACCGCCGCGAGCCGTGTTGTTCCTCAATTGGGAACGGTTAAAGTATGCGGTCCCGCCCAGCCCAACAAACACTGCTCCACCGCGGCCGTCTTGGTTACTTGCACCTTGCGCCACATTGCCTTCGAAAAGTGACTCAAACGCATCCAAATTGGCAAATGCAAACTCGCCTTCCAAGTAGATTGCTCCACCAGCGCGGGCAGTGTTGTTCAGTAGGCTGCTGTTGCGAACCCGGACCGTGTCTCCGAAGGAGTAGGCTGCACCGCCAAAGCCGCCGGCACTATTGCCTGAGACGATCGACGAATTGAATTCGAGGCTTTCTAATAGAATTTGACCTTCGTTCTCGACATAAACAGCCCCGCCATCAACGGCTGCCTGGTTATTGGTCACAAAACTGTTGTTGAACTCGACGTGATCGTTGACCGAGTAGACCGCACCACCGGAGCCACTTTCGGCGATGTTATTGTTAAACGTAGAATCAGTCACAATCAACGTCGTATTGGGGAATGATTGTTGTGGTTCGCTGACCGTGTACACCGCACCAGCATTTTGAAAGGCGAAATTACCCTCAACGGTACTGCCGTCAAGAATTTCAACGTGTCCATAGCTGTTGAAGATCGCACCCCCAGTGATCGCCGAGTTGTTCGTTATCTGGGTATTGGTGATGATCAACGGCACATAACCGATAATAGCATTTTCAAACGAATCGAAAATGACTTCTTGATTGTCGTGGAAAATGGCCCCGCCACGACCTGCGCTGTTAGAGTTGAGAATAGCGTTGTTGATCGTCAGGTCGGTGCTGTTGTTGTAGATTGCCCCGCCATCGCCCTCGAAATTACCACCATTGCCATTCTGCAAAGTCAAACCATCAAAGAGTACTCTAGTGTCCTGTTCTTCAGATGGATCTACAAACAGCTCGAACAGGCGAACCTCATTGCCACCGTCAATGGTTAGCTCGGTCGCACCTGGGCCAACAATATCCACCGAGCCGAAAACAAATAATGTGTTCTGCAATTCAATGGTTTCCGGCGTCGACTCAAATGCGAATTCAATTCTGTCGGCACCAGGGTTGTTGTTGGCTTGGTTAATCGCCGAACGCAAGGTCACGATACCGGGATCGTCCGTTTCGATGTCGAGCGGACTATTGACGACATAAGTCGCCATTAGATTTCGCACTTCGAGGTTTTCAACATTGAGCAAGCGGCGGCGCTTGGAACGCAACTGCTTCTCACTTAAACCACGACTCTTACTGGAGATGAAACTCTTTCGAAAACTCATAACGGGCGCCTCGCTTGGGGAAGTTGAGGTGGGAGAAATGCTGTTTCAACAGAGAAGTTGAAGGCGGCAAGATCTTACTACTTACCCCCCCAGTTGAAAAGCGGGTGCGATTCGCCATAACCATGTTACTAAACCCAACACTCTACATTTGTACACCTAGTTTCCCAGTAGGGCGAAGGTCTGAGCCCTCCCGGCCTTGCGCGTGGAGCAGCTGTCCTCAGCTGCTCAGAACCCTCTAACAGAAGCTTCTTCCGACCGGATGACCTGCGTTGCAGTTGGTTCGGACTAGCGTTGCAGGTTTACGACTTGCCGGGTGCTAAATGTAGAGCAGCTGTCCTCAGCTGCTCAGAACCCTCTAACCAAAGCTTCTTCCGACCGGATAACCTGCGTTGCAGGTAGTTCGCACCAACGTGACAGGTTTACGACTTGCCGAGTGCCAAATGTAGAGCAGCTGTCCTCAGCTGCTCAGAACCCTCTAACCAAAGCTTCTTCCGACCGGATAACCTGCGTTGCAGGTAGTTCGCACCAACGTGACAGGTTTACGACTTGCCGGGTGCTAAATGTAGAGCAGCTGTTCTCAGCTGCTCAGAACCCTCTAACCAACGCTTCTTCCGACCCGATGACCTGCGTTGCAGCTGGTTCGGACTAGCGTGACAGGTTTACAACTTGCCGGGTGCTGAGCGGCTGGGGACAGCCGCTCTACAACTTAGCGGTGTTGGGCTCAGCACCCGCTTTCCGCTATAATTTGCCGCACGGCTATTCACCTTTAATGTAATGCACGAACATGACAACTTACCGAATCGCTTGGCTGCTCCCGCTTCTGACATCGATGGCGATACTCATTGGCCCGCATGTCGGCTCAGCTCAAGCTGATGATACGCAGGTTATGCGAACGATCGTGCGTCAAGCGGGCGATGATGGTTCGAAGGCGTATCGCATTCCAGGTCTGGCCACGTCGCCTCAAGGCACCTTGCTGGCTGTCTTCGATATTCGCCACGATGGTTCAGGTGATTTGCCAGCCAACATCGACGTCGGTCTGATGCGCAGTACCGATCGCGGCCAGACGTGGTCAGCCATGCAAACCATTCTGGATTTCGACCAACAGGTGCCAGAGTCGCGCGGCAACGGTGTGGGCGATCCCGCGATCTTGATTGATCATCACACTAAGACAATCTTCGTGGCAGCTCTGTGGTCCAAGGGTGACCGTGGCTGGAAAGGGTCTGGTCCAGGTTTGACTCCGGACGAAACCGGCCAATTAGTCCTCACCAAAAGCACCGATGATGGAGTCACCTGGTCTGCTCCGATCAACATTACAGACAAGATCGACGGCCGTGATGCCGCTTGGCGATTGCTCTTTAATGGCCCAGGCAGCGGTATTCAACTTCGCGACGGTACGCTGGTCTTCGCAGCCCAGTATCGCGAAGCTGACGGTACCTCGCATGCCTGTTTCTTATTCAGTCGCGATCATGGTTTGACCTGGAAACTCTCGCCGGCTGCAATTCCCACATCGCCACCGACTAGTGAATCGCAGATTGCGGAACTGGACGATGGCTCGTTGCTGTTGACGATGCGCGATGAATCGCGCAGCGGCCAGCGCCTGTGGGCTCGATGGCAATGGAACTCGGGCGGGGCTGACAAAGGACCTGGTCAATGGTCACAGCCCTGGCATGTCTTACCGGACCCAACGTGCATGGCCAGTCTACTACAAGTACCCGATGGCCCACTATTGTTCTCCAATCCCAACCACAATCGCGAGCGAGTGGCGATGACGGTTCGGGCTAGCACCGATGGCGGCCGCACGTGGAACCAGGGCCGATTGATCGACCCGAGGCACTGTATGTATTCGTGTTTGACCCTCTTGGACAAGGGCGACGTTGGTCTGCTGTACGAAGTCGAAGGCACACTAACTTTCGCGAGTTTTCCACTGAGCTATATCACGCAAGCGCCATGAGTATGCCTGCCATACCTCAGCTTCTTAGCCAGCCAGGCAGACAGCAGTTGGCCGCCAGTTATCGCGACGGATTGCTAAGCGATACGCTGGGCTTTTGGTTTCCGCGTTGTTTGGATCGCGAGCATGGCGGCTATCTTCACTTCATGGATCGCGACGGCACGTTGATCGATACCGACAAATCGATCTGGGCTCAAGGTCGCATGGCCTGGCTGCTGCTGACGCTATTTAACCAGTACGAGCAGCGCGCAGAGTGGTTGGAATGGGCCGAGTATGGACTGAAGTTCTTGCGTCAATTTGGATTCGCCTCAGATGGCCGCATGTTTTTTCATGTGCAGCGTGATGGCCAGCCGCTACGCCAGCGGCGCTACGCGTACAGCGAAGCGTTTGCCGCGATCGCTTTTGCAGCTCATTACCGCGCGACTCAGGCCAGCGAATCAGCCGACATTGCCCGCCGAGCCTTCGCGCAGTTTACCGATTGGAATTTTACTCCGGGACGCATGCCGCTAAAGTCGACCGACGTTCGTCCCATGATCGGACTGGCTCCGCGCATGATCACTTTGGTCACAGCTCAAGAGCTGCGCACAAACCTGGGCGACGATCCACACTGGACAGTTTGGATCGATCGCGCGATCGATGAAATCGAACGACTGTTCGTTAAACCGGATCATCAGGCCGTGCTGGAAAATGTCGCGCCCGATGGCCAGATCCTGGACCACGTCGATGGTCGGACTCTAAATCCAGGACATGCGATTGAAGGCGCCTGGTTTATCATGCGCGAAGGCGAATATCGCAATGACTCGCGATTGATAAAGCTGGGTTGCCAAATGCTCGACTGGATGTGGAGCCGCGGCTGGGATGCGGAGTATGGTGGCCTGCTCTATTTTTGTGATCTATTGGGCAAGCCACCTCAGGAGTATTGGCATGACATGAAATTCTGGTGGCCACATAACGAAGCGATTATCGCTACGCTGATGGCTTTCGAAGCCACGGGCGACGCACGTTATGCTCAGTGGCACGAGCAAATACACCATTGGAGTCATCAGCATTTCGCCGATCCAATTCACGGCGAATGGTTTGGATACTTGCATCGCGATGGCAGCTTGTCTTCAACGAGCAAAGGCAATCTCTGGAAAAGTTGCTTTCATCATCCCAGAATGCAATGGACCTGCTGGCAACTCCTGAGCCCATAGCCACCGTCGCCGTAGCCGTAGCCACCGTCGCCAGACGGTGGACGCCGCAGCCAAGGTTAAATTTACACAGGCTGGAAGCCTATGCCACAATAGTTTATGCATAAACTATCTCTAACCACCGTGCTGCATGTAAACTTCTTCATAGGGCTGCACGACCACGAAACCGTTACCTTGAAACTTCATCTGCAAGCTCTCACCGCTGCCGCGGCCGAAGAATGTTTTCAGCGAAACATCGGTTTTGAATTCTGGTGACAGTGATCCGCTCCAAGCGATCGTGGCGTTGGGATCGGTGAACACCGGCATCGAAGGCGTAACACCCAGCGTCAGTGGATCATAATGGGAGGTGATGGCCAACATGCCGGTGCCTTCGAACCGGGCATTAAATAGACCGCCGGACAACATGGCCGCCATCTTCCGCATCATCTTGATTTCGTAGCGCAAGGACTCTTCGAAAGCCAGAACATCGTTGGCATTGACGAAAATCGATTCGTTCTGCAGTGAGAGAATTGTGATCTTCTTGCCGGCATCCGCCAGATAAACTTTGCCTTGCCCAGCAGCCCGCGTGAGTTTGGTACCCTCACCGCTGACGACTTTTTTCAGCAAATTGCCGACGCCCTGTTCCAGTACGCCTTCGCGCGTGAATTTGACATTTCCAACATACGCAACCATGGAACCGGTCTTGGTCCAAACCGAACCGTTCAAGTTCACTTCCAGAACGCGGTCGCCTTCCATCTCAAATAAACCTTGATTGGAGTCTTTTTGGGCGGTGCGTTTGAGAAACTCATCCAATGCGTATTTCTGCATCTCTGTACTCCGGGATAAACTAGGTCTGGCGAAAAGTTACGAGCAATATAGCACAAGCCGATGACGAACTTTCTTCACTTCCGCGCGGCTTTCATTTAAAGTGTTACCCAATAGATCCGCTACTACGCCTCCCACCCAAAACCGAAAACTATGCTCCGTAAACTCTCATTTGTGCTCGTCTGCTGGCTGCTAATTGTCACATCATCTCACGCGGCAGAGCTGGATCTCACTCGGTTTGAAAAGACAACCGTCTGCGGTGACCTGGTACAGCCGCTCGAACTGGATGTTGCCCCCGATGGTACGATTTTTCTGATCGAGCTAGGTGGCATTTTGAAAACCATCGAACCACTGACCGGCAAACAAGCGGTTGTGGGCAAGCTGGATGTAACCACCGCTCAGGAAAATGGCCTGATAGGCATGGCGCTCGATCCGCACTTCGCCGAAAACAGCTGGATTTACTTACAGTATTCGCCGCCTGACTACTCCGGCCAGCGCATCAGCCGGTTCGATTTTCGTGACGGTCAACTGGTGTTGAGCAGCGAAAAGATTCTCTTCAGTTACGAAGAGCAGCGTCGCGAGTGTTGCCATCATGCAGGTTCACTCGAGTTTGGTCCCGAGGGTCACCTGTATATCGGCACAGGGGATAACACCAATCCGTTTAACGACTCGCAAGGCTATGCACCGCTGGACCAGCGCGACGATCGCCAGCCCTGGGATGCGCAGCGTTCGAGCGGCAACACGCGGAGTTACAATGGCAAGATCCTGCGCATCCATCCCGAACCCGATGGAACATACTCGATCCCCGACGGCAATCTGTTTCCCAAAGATGGATCGATCGGCCATCCCGAAATCTATGTGATGGGCTGTCGCAACCCTTGGCGCATCAGTGTCGATCAGCGAACGGGCATTCTGTATTGGGGCGATGTAGGTCCCGATGCCGGCGGTAACAGCGAGCGTGGCCCGCGCGGTTACGATGAAGTCAATCAAGCGCGAGCCGCCGGCAACTTTGGTTGGCCCTACTTCATTGGCAACAACTTTGCGTACCCAGTCATCGACTTCAAGACCGGCGAAATTCAGTCGGCCATGGATCCAGGCAAGCCGTTTAATCGTTCGGTCAATAACACGGGTAGTCAAGAATTGCCACCAGCTCAACCAGCCATGATCTACTATCCGGGCGGCGCGTCAGAAGAATTTCCCGAAGTCGGCTCGGGTGGGCGCACTGCCTGCGCAGGCCCTGTCTACTACTTCGATGCCGCCTCGACCGCCACCAATCGCTTGCCGGAACAATACCATCGCACGCTGTTCGCCTTTGAGTGGTCGCGCAATGCGATCTACGCAGTCCACATGGACGATCAATCCAACTTGCAGCGCATTGAACATTTCTTGCCGCACATGCCCTTCATTCGCCCGGTCGATATGGTCGTTGATGTTCAAGGTTCGCTGCTGGTTATCGAATACGGCGAGACTTGGGGCGTTAATACCGACGCGAGATTGGTGCGCGTCGACTACGTGCGCGGCAACCGCAAACCGCAAGCGATGGCTCAAGCCACTAGTAGCGTGGGCCGAGAGCCGTTGGTTGTTCAATTATCCGCCTCTGGCTCGCAGGATAAAGATGGTGATCCGCTCCGTTATCATTGGACCGCTATCGCCTCGGCTCAGCCTGGGGCTACAGCCATGTCGCTTGGCACCACCGCTGAATTGGAAGCGGTGTTCGACCAGCCCGGTGTCTATACAGTTCAACTGACCGTCAGCGATCCGCACGGCTTGTCCGATCTCACGACGCTACCGGTCATCGTTGGTAATTCCCGGCCTGAAGTGGCGTTTGTGACTCCACTCGATGGAGACTTCTTTACGCCGGGTCAACCTGTGCGATACCAAGTCGTCGTTCGCGATAGCGAAGATGGCACCAGTGATCTCCAGCAGGCTGAGCAGGATGACTGGGAATTGATCGACGTTTCTGCTTCATCGCGACTATTCACCGAAGCGATCGTCGTAGCGCCCCACACGGCGGCTGCGGAGGTAGCCCCGGGTCTGAGTCTCATTCGCAAAAGCGATTGCCTGAATTGTCACGCGCCCAGTCGACCCTTGGTCGGTCCAAGCTTCCTGGAGATTGCCAACAAGTATCGCGATCAACCGCACCAAGTTGATCAAACGGTGCAGCGGGTCATCAAAGGCTCTACCGGTGTGTGGGGCAAAGTCGGCATGTTGCCGCATGGTCAACACACCGAAGCCGAAGTGCGTAGCATGGTCGAATACGTTTTCAGTGCCACAGCCGGTACTGCCAATCCCAGTGCGCCTGGTTTCAATAACGAGTTGACCGCGCAGAATACCGAGGGTTCGATTCGACTGGAAGCCAGTTACACCGATGCTGGTCGAGGCGAGATTCCCAAATTGATCGGCAGCGGCAGTGTGCTGCTGCGCAATCGCCACTCGCAAGCCGAATCGGCCGATGAAATTGTCGGCGCTCAAGCTCTGGGATCGGGGCAAGCGGAAAACAAACAGTTTGTGGGAGCCATCAATCACAACGCGTACTTGAAGTTCTCGCGCGTACGTTTCGACGAGCTCAAGAACATTACGGTCCGCGTCGCCAGCGCAGGAGTCGGAGGCCGCATCGAGATCCATCGCGCCACGCCCGACGGACCGCTTCTGGGGCAGACGCCGGTGGAGGTCAACGGCAAGTGGGAGGAGTTTTATGAAAAGACCATACAGCTCGAGCCCAGCCACGGCCAAGATGATTTGATTTTCGTCTTCAAGAACGAAGAGCAACCTGGCGGACTAATGAACATCGATTCCCTGACGTTCAACTAAGCCGTGGGCGTTAGCCTCGGTTCCGGCTCACCACCGACCTTGGTCGGTGGAAGCATGACTGAATGGCTAGTAGTGGCCGCGACCCTAGCCTATCAGTCATCGGTCCACCGAGGCAAGCTCAGTGGTGCCGACGGGGCCATAGCTTGGATAAAATGGCAACTGGTTCAATAGTCACCCAATCGCTCTCAGCGAGCTGATCCTAAGCGTTATTTGCAGAAGGATAAACCGCAATGGCTAACAAAACATTCGTGGGCTCTGCAGGCGCATTGGTACTGGCCTGCGTTGCGTGCCTTTTTCCTGCGGATGTTGAAGACAGTTCCCATCTGCAGACGGAAGACTCGCTTACCGCGAGAGTTGCGGCGCTTGAGCAGACAGTGGCCGAACTACAACAGCAAATTCACAATGACAAGATGGTTTCATCACTTGCTGGTCATTATTGGGTGGAGGAATCACGTGTTGTGGCTGGTGAACAAGAGGAGCAAGGCGAAGAGGTGGCTTGGCGTCTTTCGACAGAGGTTTCATCAAATCGCTACCTCCTTGGCTCAGAGGTTTCTGCCTTTGAGTATGGCCAATTCACTATCGATGCGTCGAAAGAGCCTGCCTGGATTGACTTTGAGGTTCCAATGTTCGGGCAAAAACACGCGGTCAAAGGAATTGTGCGAACATCGTACGGTGTCACCTGAGCCCATGTCGTGGTAAGCAATCCGTACACGCCACCTGAGTTTGACAGACACCGTTCGGGTACGGGCACATTTGATCGTCGCTACTGGTTTCTGGCGTTGCCGCCTCTGATGCCACTTTCCTTTCACAGCGTCGTACGTATCTTCATTGCATCCGACGAAACACTCTACCTGGCTTTGTTTACCCTGGCAGCGACCATCCCTGCTATGATCTGGTCCCAGTCGATGATCGATCGACTGCGATTGTCATTCTGGAAGTCATATTTTTTAGCGTGCGGCGTATGTGGCATCGTCTTGCTGTGCGCCATCCTTTCGCCCATGCTACTAGACTGGGTAGAGTTCGCTTACTCTAAGGATGATTGGGCGAAGCGAGTTAGATGATCTCACTTTATGTTCTCTCGGACCGACCTGGGTTCTTTGAGGAACGCCATTGTAGAAAACGCAGAGACGCAGAGGGTCGCAGAGAAATCCAAGCCTGCCGATCAAACGCATCATGGCAGGCCTTGAATCACCGAACTAAAGGTGGTCAGGTCTCTTTTTAGAGCGATATGACGTTGGGACGCTTGATGCCAGCGAATAAGTTTGAAAAGGGTGGAGGACGGGGCTCGAACCCGCGACAACTGGAGCCACAATCCAGTGCTCTACCAACTGAGCTACATCCACCGTGTTGCGAACGACCCGATTTTAGGATTTCGCGAGCTAGTCGTCAATCGTGTCCGCTGGCGGTAATGAAGTTTTGGAGCTGGAGGGGAATTGAGGGGTGGAATACACAGGCTAGAAGCCTATGCCACGAACACAGGCTGGAAGCCTATGCTACAGGTCGAACACAGGCTGGAAGCCTATGCCACAGGTCGGACACAGGCTGGAAGCCTATGCCACAATTGCAGCTGGGAGCCTACGCCACGGGCAAATGGCTATATTATGAGGGCTTGTTCAGATTCTCCTTGTACTTGGAAAGCGACTATGCGTGCGAAGCTCCTGGCGGGTATCCCAGCGGAAAATTCGGCTTTGTATCACCGCGTGCGATTTGGAGTCGGTGATCCGGCCGCTTGGATTGAACTGGAAGCCAGCGCGAAAGCTGCGAAAACCTTGATCTTTATCGTCCGCGATATCGAATGCGATCGAGCTCGAGCGGCCGTGAAAGTCGACCAGGTTTCGCCGCCCGCAGAATTTACGCCCGCCGGCGGATTGTCCGGCGATCGCGCGACCGCGACCGCTCAGTCAGTAGCCGAATGTCTCAGGCGTCACGGCGTAACCACCGTCACCACCGATCGTACCCTGCCGTTTATCTACGCCTGGCATATCCAGCAAGCTCATATCAAACTCGAATACTCAGCCGAAATGGGCGTCCTCGAACGCCGCAGCAAAGACGATCAAGAAATTCAGTGGATGCGAGAAGCCCAAGCAGTGACCGAAGACGCCATCTTGATGGCTTGCCAAACCATCGCCTGGGCTCAAGCCGATCGCGACGGCACACTGCATCACGATGGTGCCGAATTGACCAGCCAGCGTATGCGGCAAATGATTAGCGTCTACTTGCTGCAACGTGGTTACTCCAATCATCACGATTCGATCGTCGCTTCGTTACCTCATTCAGCCGATTGTCATGATCGTGGCGCCGGGCCGCTGAAAACTGGCCAGCCAGTCATCGTCGATATCTTTCCCCAATCGCTGGAAACGCGTTACTGGGGTGATTGCACGCGCACCGTAGTCCATGGCACCGTCTCCGATGAAGTCAAACGCATGCACGCCGCAGTCGTCGATGCCAAACGCGCCGCCTGCGCCGCGCTGGTCACCGGCGCAACGGCCGATAGCGTCCACGCAGCCACCAAGAATACGTTGGCCAAACACGGGTACGCCTTTGCCCGTGGAGAGATCTCCGACGATGCGATCATGCCACATGGCACCGGCCACGGTGTGGGTTTGGAAGTGCACGAACCTATACTGTTGGATGATAACGGGGGCACACTGCTAAAGAATGAAGTGCTGACCGTCGAACCGGGGTTGTACGGCCGCCGCGCCGGTGGTGTGCGCGTCGAAGATATGCTGGTCGTAAAAGACGATGCACCGCTGAATCTGAATCGATTGCCCGAAGGATTGAGCTGGGACTGAGCGCGTGGTCGCATCCACGCGATTAATCGGCCAGCGAGGTATGGTCGTGGACGATAACCCACTGACTATCGATTTGTTGCCAGATCAGTGAGAACTTGCCGCCGATGGCTTGCTCACGATTCAGATGCCAATTGCCGATGACCAACATGACTTCGGATCCAATGGGTTTGAACTCCAGCTGATCAAAAGTTAACTGGCCCATCGTGGCCGCATCGGGATAGCGTGTTTTATAGCCATCCAAGGTGGCTTGCCATCCGCGAGTTACTTTACCACCGGAGGCGAAGGTCAGTTGATCACTCTTCCAATAGACCTGCATAAACTGATCGATGTCACCGGCGTTCCAAGCCGCTTGTTGCTCGGCCAGCTGATCGCGAATAATGGACTCGACTGACGCAGGTTCGGGAGTCGACTTAGCAGGTGTTATAGGCTGCAATGCATTGGTTCGCGTTTGTTCAGTATGCAACCTCGACTTTGCCTGCGCCTCAAGTTCGCGAGCTTGCATTTCCTGTTTTCTGGCGGCACTGGCGGCTAGATCGGCGAGCCTCATTTGCCGCAGTGTACGCTGCCAGACGAAGAAGCCTCCGCCTACGGACAGTAGCAGCAACAGTATCACCGCCGCTACAATCGCGGTCGATCCAGAAGATTGTTGCGACATAACCAATACTCCAAGGGCTGAGTTTGCCCTGACACGAAGAGTGCCCTAATCCCAAATTAGATGTGTCCACGTGCTTACTTTAAGACTTGAAAGCCGCCGCCGCCAGCCACCACAACTGCCTCACTGGTTACCAGCAATTCAAAAATCGGCTTGATCTCAGTTGCAGCCACGCGCTGCACGCGCATCTCACTGCTTGAAAGCCAACGCACGCTTCCGTCATCGCTACCGACCACGATAGATTGGTCATCATCGGACCAGGCCACACAGTGCGGCATACAGTCGAGCCGTGCAAAGCGTATCTGCCGCGCGATCTGTGGTTGCCACAGTCGAACCGTTTGATCACCACCGACGGTTGCCAACTGAACCGGCGCGCCTTTTCGCAGGGCCAGATCGTAGATGGGGGCCGTGTGGCCATCTAGGATGCGAATCACCTGGCCAGTCTCTGCTGACCACAAATGCAGCGTACCTTCGATTCCACCGGTGACTACCTCGGTTGCGGTTAAGAAGCAGCCGCTAGTCAACATCCGCGTATGTCCAACATAACGCTGTATCGAGCGACCTTGCAAGTCGAGCAACTCACTGTCAGCCGCAGCCGACACGACCATCATGCGTTGACCATCGGGCGACCAGGCAACCCGATGGAGGACATCGTCGTAGCGTGATACGCTAGCAGTTACCTCACCACTAGGCCAAGCGTGAATCTCGATGGCTCCGCTTTCAGCCGGACTGCCACCGGCCACTAACAACGCCGTGCGATCGGGCGACAGTTGCAGGTCATGAATGTGCACAAGCTTGGTGGAGATGCGACGCAGCTCTTGCCGATCGGGCAAGCTATAAATGATCACTCCCGACTGCGAACCCACTATTAATTCGCTGCGTGCCTCATCGAGCTCCAGGGCTGTGACCGGCGGTTGCGCATCGATGTTACGACTGAGCACCAATGCCGCTAGCAGCGTAACAATCGAGGTCAAACAAATTGGAAAGTTAGCCAGAGGCTTGCTCATGACGTTATTCCATCAATCATCTGTCCATCGCGATTGATCGTTACCGGCCGACCGTCAGGGGTGATTAAGGTCTTACCAGGATCGATGCCCAGCAAACTATAGATGGTGAACGCCAGGTCGGCTGGAGTAACGGGTTGGTCGAGCGGACCTTCGCCGGTCGCATCGCTTCGGCCAATCACTTTGCCCGCAGCTACTCCGCCGCCGGCCAGAGCTACACTGAACACACCGGGCCAATGATCGCGACCACCTCGAGGATTCAGCTTGGGCGTGCGCCCAAACTCGCCCATCGCCACCACCAACGTTTGCTCCAGCAAACCTCGATCTTTTAGATCGCTGACCAGGGCACTGAAGGCTTGATCAAATGTCGGTATCAATCCAACGCCTTGTTTGGCGCCAGCGTATCCGTCACGCAACTGCAGAACTAAGTCGCTATGCGTATCCCAACCAGTATTCACCACGGAAACAAACGGCACCCCGCGCTCAACCAAACGCCGCGCCAGCAGACAACTTTGACCGATCATCCGCATTCCATAGCGCTGGCGCGTCGACTCCGATTCACTCTGCAAATCGAAGGCACGCATTGCTTGGGGCGACAAGACTAAATCAAAAGCTTGACGCATGGCCGGATCCACACCATCCAATTGATCATCATTGGATCGCCGCATCGCATCCAACTGCTGTAAGAATTCGCGGCGCCGGTGCAAACGCAGATCCGTGATCTCTGGATGGGGTTGCAGATCGCGGACTTTGAACTCAGGCTTGGATGGATCGCCACCAGTTGCAAACGGTTCGCAGCGTCGATCGAGAAAACCAGCGTTGCCAGCTCGTGAATCAGGAATCGAAATAAACGATGGCAACGTGGTCGACGGCCGCTGATGAGCCAGGACAGAGCCTAAGCTGGGATAATCCAAAACAGGCGACGGCTTGTAACCGGTCAACATGTAGGTATTGGCCAGTCCATGTTCACCCAGCGGCGATGTCAATGAGCGCAGAAGCGTCAACTGGTCAGCGATCCCAGCGGTTAGCGGCAGATGTTCGCTGAAAGCGACTCCCGGCAGTCGAGTACCAATCGCGGAGAATGGGCCACGAACTTCTAGTGGTACCTCGGTTTTGGGATCAAACATCTCCAGATGACTCGGGCCACCGTCGAGCCAGATCAAGATGCAGCTCTTGGCTTTCGCATTTTCAGCGACTGCACCAGATGCGCTCAAACGCAGAAAGTCCACGATCGACAAACCAAGTGCCGAGAGGCAACCCCAGCGAAGTGCATCACGTCGTTTCATATCAGTGGTTCTTTTGAAACTGGTCACTACTGAGCACCGCCCACAGAAAGTCTTCCAAAGCTTCTGGGCTATCGAGCTGCTGGCACCAAATTGATAACTGCTGGTCGGTCGGTGGGCGAGACCAGGCGAGCGTCACGAACTCTTTCACGATCACTTGGTACGGCATGCGCGCCGCCAACATGCGCCCCAAGCGGCTGTTCGGGTCGCGCAGAGCCCCGTTGATTAGCTGGCCATTGACCAGGTGCAACTGGGTAGCCAGTCCAACTTGGGCACTCGAAGTTCCACAGTTGACACGCGAGCAACGGCCCAAGCTGTCGAGGGCGGGGACCTTCATCAGCGGATCTACGACGTGTACAGCTCGCACATTGCCCGTAACATCATTCAAGTTGCTGGCACTCAAGTCGGGCACGACGCCAGTAACGTCGGCGATGGCATCCAACCATACTTCCGGTGGCAGCGGCTTGCATGGCACATGAGCATAGAACGCGTCGGCCCGGGTCGTGCTTGCGCGCGCATAACTCTCCGACAGCGCGATGGTTCGCAACAAGTAACGCAGGTCATATTGATGCGTGAACGTTGAACTGGCCAACTTGTCGAGCAGCTCTGGATGCGACGGCGGATTGGTGTCGCGCAGGTCGTCGACCGCTTCGACCAGGCCACGACCCAGCATGGATTGCCAGAGGCGATTGGCGAACGCGCGAGCGAGTGTTTCTGAAGATTCGTCTGTGAGCCATGTTGCCAGTGCATCCAGCGGCGCGGTGTTATCGACCAGATCGCGAGCCCCGGGCAGACGGGGTGTCGCTGGCTGACGGGTACGCGGATTGGTGACGGCGCCACGTTCCATCAGCCGCACTTGTGGTCCGCGATCCACGCGAGCCAGAATGGAGGCCAGGCCGTGATAGTCGGCTTGAGTCCAGCGGTCCAAGGGATGATCGTGACAATTGGCGCAGCCCAGGCGCGCACCCATGAAGACACGGCTAACCAGTTCTGCATGCGCGCGCGGATCATTAACCATGCGCGCGAAATTTGCGGGACCAACTTGCTCGGCATCGCCAGTAGCGGTTAGCAGTTGGTGCACCATCTCCGGCCAGGCTGTGCCACTGGCAATCGTTTGACGTATCCACTGGTGATACGCGTCGATCGATCGACTTTCGTTGGGCAGTCCGTGCAACTCGAGCAGACGAGCCGTCCGCAACGTCCAGTAATCAACAAACGCGGCGCTGGCCAACAAACGATCAATCATTCGCGCGCGTTTGTCGGGGCGTTCATCGGCTCCAAATTCCTCAACGGTGGCCGCATCAGGCAGACGTCCCGTCAAATCCAAAGTGGCGCGGCGCAAGTACCCATAGTCATCAATAGCAGGTGCAGCCTCTAAGCGCACGTCCGCGAGCAACTGATGGATCTCTTGATCAATAAAGTTATTGCCAGCCAGTTGGGGACTCAGTGGCTGTTCCGTGTCGGTCTCAAATGGCAAGCGAACTTGAATCGGCACAACTCGATCGAGATAACGAGCCAAGACCACATGTTGGCCCGGTCGCAGCAGGCGAATACGTTGCGAGTCAGCGCCCGCACTCTGATTGACAAACTGAACTGCGTCAGGATCATCGGCGGTGAAGAGTGTGAGCGAGGTTACATTACGCGTTTGGTCCGCGGTCCACGTGGCCCACGCTGTGAGGTCGACGATCCGATCAGGCTGTTGTTTAACCACTTGCGCGTCGATACGAAACTCCTGCAGTGGCTCGGCGCGGCCAGGACGGGCACCTTCGACAATCCAGCGCTTGAGCAACTGGAAACCGACTGAATCCACTGGCAGGACATCGCCTCCGCCGTGATCCAATTGGCTGCTCGGTTTGCGGAGCACCAGGCTTGTATCAACGTGTTCCACATTGACGCGCCGGCCTTCGAAGGCATAGACGAGATTGACATAATCATCGGCGGGTCGGCTGCCCAAGAGGGACAGTTGCAGATTGCCACGACCGATAGCCGCGCCGTGACATGCACCCGCATTGCATCCCGATCGCGTCAGCAGCGGAATGATTTCCGTATGAAAGTCGACGGGATCGGCGGCGGAAGAAAGCAAACAAAGCCCGCAGAGACTAGCTGAGAAGATCAGCCAGGGGGTCAAGCAATCGGTACTGCGGCGGATGAATGTTCGCGTCACTACCTACTCAATGTACTGCAACCGAGACTAACGCCTGCGGCTTAGTGTGTGTTGAACCGAGGCTAACGCCTGCGGTTTAGGTGGGTTCAATAACCGAGGCTAACACCTACGGTTTAGTTATGTCTTCGAGTTTGGCAACTGGACCTCCGACGACATCGGCGATTGACTGCAGCACTTTCGGCAGATCGGCTTGTAAGCTGGGCTGGACCAAGGCAAAGTTAGCTGTGACTTTGTTGTCTTTAGCCAACAACACAGTCAAAGCAACTTTACGATTCAAGCCGTAGCTGCCAGGACCTTCGCGGCCATCGGGCGATACTCCGATAGGCGCCTCCGCGGTTAGCGCATGCTGAATGCGTTTGATCGAACTTTCGCCGGTAGTCGCATCTTCGTCCAGCCACACGACGCCGGTGTGTAAACCATCGTCGAGGCGTTTGACTGAATAAGCGGTCAGGGTTCGCGTGAAAGCGATTGCTGGTCGATTGAGTTGATGTACAAAGACAAGCAAGATGGGCTTGCCCTTGGCCTCGGCGACGAAGTCGAGATCTTTACCCGCTTGTTCGCCCAAGACGCCGCGCACTTTGAATTCCGGCAGAGCTTCACCAACTTGCGGCCCCGAGAAAACGGGATCTTCAGCTAGCGCGGGCACAGCCAAGAACATGCTGAGGAATACGACAAATAGTTTCATGGAAGTCTGAAGCCTGTGGTCTGAAGCCTGAAGCCTGATTGTAAAACAAAACAAGCCCTCGAGCAAAAATTTGCTCCAGGGCTTGTAGCATAGCCAAAGCTGACCCGGTGCGGGCCGGCGGCCTGTCCTTACGACTGGCTTTGAACGCGCAAGCGCTTTTGAATGTCGGTTTCCAGAACGCCGAAGACAGCTTCGTGACGTTGAACGGACATTTGCAGAGCGGCCAACAGACGCTTGGCGGTGTAGAAGTTCATGACCACGCGCTGCTTGACATGGATTGGGTCCTTAGGCATGCCAACTGGTTGTGGGTTCAGACCGAAGTCAACGATCAGTTCTTCGGGCGAGCCAGTAACGCGGCAGAAGTTGGCGTAGCAAGCCGATACGTCATCGTCCTTGACTTGAACTTGCACTTGTTGTGGTGCGCGGGTTTCTGCGGCTGGTGCTTCTTGTTCCATAACGTCTGTTTCTTTCGACATGAGTGATACTCCCAGACTGCTTGAGGGCAGCCTCCTTGTGACGTGATCAACGATTGATCACACAACTATTTTGCTGACTTCGCTGACGTGCAGTTTAACGTTAAACTGCATGGGACGACCTCGAAATCGCTTTATACCAAAAACAAAACTACCTTACATTTCAAAACGGAATGTGCGGGCTAGAAAACGATAAAAACGCCAGCCGACTGACTTCCAGCCGACATAGATTTTGGCATAGCCTCGATAACCGGCGCGCAGTGGGACTTTAGCATCCGACAAGGGCACTCGGGCTTGATAAGAAGTGCTCATTGGTCGCATGCGGCCGCTGGCATCCATTTCGGTATCAACACCGCCACTGGCTTGAGTACCTAAATTCTCAGGCAAGCTCTTCATCTCGGCTTTGCTGATCGTGCCAATCTGTCCGCTGAAGGTATTCAGTCGAGCCGATTCGATCTTCATATCGACTTCGTGGCCTTCTTTGACCAGGTCGATGTCGGCCTGGTCGACAACCAGCACGGCTTCCATCTTCTGGGGTTCACCGATCATGCATAGCAGGTCGGATTGGGCGAAGAAGGCTTCATCATTCTTAGATGCGAAAGGATTTCCGCTCCAGCCTGGCAATTGTTCTTCACCGCCGGCGCCTTTTTGATCTGGTTTGTTGGGTGGCTGAATAACTGTACCGGCAACTGGCGAACGCACGACTAACATCTCCGCGCGTTCCATGGCTCGGTTGTATAAATGCTCTTTGCTGGCTACAACTTCATTGTTGACTTGCAAGAGCGCCAAAGCTTGCGGATCGTTAAACTTGGAATCTTCCAGAGCAGACAACCGAGCTCGGGCGGTTTCTAATTCACCGAAACTCTTAACGACTTGTAGTCGCACATCAGCACTATCCAGTTCGGCAATCGGATCACCAGCGGCTACAGTATCGCCGGGCTGTTTGTGCCAGCGAACCAAGTGACCGGGAACCATCGCAAAGACTTGCGACGCGTCTTGAGGCTGAATATCCATGGCGCAATCGACGTGGAATGGCAATGGTAAGAAGGCCAAGGTGCCTACCAAGGCGGTACCTACAACCGCTGTCGTCAAAACTCGATTGCGTTTCATTTTACTGGCCCTACCAGGCGTACGGAAGAACTTGATCGTGGCCCACAGCGGTTGAACAATCATGCCAACCAAACCCGAGATGGCAATCAGCCTGCCAACTGACTTCAAACCATAAGGTTCTAGAACACTGTTTAAGAACAGAATAATCGAAAAGACAACTACCCAACGATAGACTACCGCAGCTACTGTATAAAGCGCGAACCAGAATCGATTGCGATGCGGCAAGAACGGGTTGTCTTGCAGTTCTAAGCCTAAGCAGTACTGCTGGAACCAGCGCTTCAGAATCTCCGTGCTCTTCTGACGCAGATTAGGAATTTCGAGAATATCCATCAGGATGTAGTAACCGTCAAAGCGTAACAGCGGATTGCCGTTAAACATGACGGTGCTAACCGAACAGATAAACATCACCGACAGACACAAAAAGTTGACCATGCCGTCGGTACTGAACCACCAAATCCAAGTCGCGATCGAGGCCAATATCAATTCGACATAGATACCCGCCGCGCCGATAAACACACGGTGCCATTTATTGGGCAACATCCACGAGTCAGATACATTGCAGTACAGACATGGAGTGAACACGAGGAACATCAGCCCCATCTCGTGGCACTCGCCACCAAACTTCTTGCAACTCAGGCCGTGCCCAAACTCGTGTAAGATCTTGACGATCGCCATCGTCGAGCCCAAGTAGATCCACTTGTCAGCCGCGAAGAACTGTTCGAACGTGGGCAGTTTGGCACGAAACTCGTGATACTCCAGACCTACCAGCATGAGTGCGCTCAGTCCAAAGAGCGCCACGAAGACGACGCACAGGGGCGTGAACAGCCACCAGGTGAACGGAATCAAAAAGTTGAGTATGCGTTCGGGATCGATACCGCGAAAACGCAGTGCAAAAACGTTGGCCAACTTGCCCAACAGTTCTTTCTTCTTGCGCTGGTCACCGCGCCGACGCAATTGCCGGCCTTGACCACTGGCGTTGGAGATCACCAACCCGCTGCGGTGCAACATACCAACGAATTGCTGCAAGTCTTGCAGGGTAATGCGCTGGGGTGCAAACTGGCGCTGGAATGCCTCTTTAATGTCATGCAAGCTGGTTTTGCCATCGAGCATATTCAGAATGGCGAACTCTTCCTCATGGAAGCGGAAGTAGTTCAGGCCGACCGGTTCTTTGATAACCCAGTAGACGCGACCATGATATTTATGCTTTTTGGCGATCAAGTCCGGACGACAGCGCAGCTTCAGCGGCCGCATTGCGCTGTTGACTAGACTGTCGGCCATTGTGGTCATGAGATTAGCTGGTTTGGCTGGAGGTGTGCTGGGTGTGGCATAGGCTTCTAGCCTGTACCTATGGCATAGGCTTCTAGCCTGTACCGTTTTAGTTTCTTTAGTTCTACACAGGCTGGAAGCCTATGCCACATTTAGACACAGGCTGGAAGCCTATGCCACAGGGTTATTCGGGAATGGCGAAGGTCAAGTCGACTACAGCTTGCATGCCGTCGCGAAGGACCCACGCGTTACCGCCAACGGTGTTGGGAACCTTGGCCCAAATTCGACAAGTGGCCATTTCGACTACTGGGCTGACGAATTCGACGCGGGTGGTGTGAGTCCACTCTTTACCATTGATTGGGATGCGAATGGTCATGATGGCGTTGTGCAGTCGTGCGGCGTCGGAGCTATGGACAGGCACGATCGCTTCGATGCGCATTTCTTTCATGTGCACCAAACGCAAGATCGGTTCGCCGGCTTTGACCCATTCACCTTGATCGCGGTAACGCTCTACGATGATGCCGTCGTAGGGTGAAGTGACTTTGCGCAGCGTCAACTGAACTTGAGCAGCTTGCACTTTTTCTTTGGCCACAGCGGCGGCCAGGATATCTTTGGCGTGATCAACTTCGGCTACTTCGATGCCCAAGCGAGCTTTCTCAGCCTCTAGCAGTTTGCGGCGGGTCTCTTGCTTGGAGGACGAGCCCTTGTCGTACAGGCCTTTGACCTCAATGTATTCATCGTCGGAGACTTCCGAAACCTTCTTGGAGAATCGCAGGTTCGCATCTTGCTTGGCTTGCGCGTTAGCCGCTTCGAACTCTTTCTGCGCTACGGCCACTTCTGCCTGCGCAGTGCGGTCATCGACGGCTAGAACCATTTGGTTCTTTTCAACTGCGGCGCCTTCGTCCACCAGCAATTCTTGCAGGATACCGTCGGCTTGAGCCGCTAGTTTAATGTCATGCAAACACTTCACGGCACCTTTAACATTAGTGATCGAGTTACCGCTGAGCGATGGTTCGCGAGGAGTCGTCGGTGAGAACGCACTACCCAGCGGCGAACGCCCAGGGGCTTCGGGCAGTGGATTCTGAGCTTGCGAATTGGCTGGATTCAAAGCTGGTGGTTGTGGTGACTGTGCACCTGCGACGGCGGCCAACATGCCGACGCCGAGGGCTGCGGTCCACTTGATTGACTTGGCGATTTTCATATTCAATCTCCCGAGGATTGCGAAAAGGTAGGGGAGTCGATGCTGATGTGAAAATGGAAAGGAGAACAGTTACGCAGAACGCTAGAAGACTACGTTGGCATAAATCCACTCGATTACTTCGTGGAACCACACGAAGGCTGCGGAGGCTTTGCCGCAAACAACGTCAGCTTTGACTTCAGCGCCAGGACGCTTGGACAGCGCGTTAACGTCGTCTGGTTTGACGCGGAGCTTAACGACCGCACCTTCAGCTTGATCCAGTTCGGCTCGGCCGTGCACATTGGCTCTTTCAAGTTTGCCTTTGAGCGTGACCGATGGGTCCGTAACCATGATGTATTCAACTGGCAAAGCATCCACCTTGAGTTCGGAGAACGCGTTGTCGAGATACTTCATGCGTTTTTCGGGCATGAGCAGTTCGAGTTCCCAGTCGGAATTGGTATCGGCCACCGTGACCAAGATCTGGCCGGTAACCACTGGTCGATTGTTGAGGTTCTTTCTCAAGTCCCAAGTCATTACCTCGCCATCGATGGGACTGAGCCGAATTAGCTGGTTGTATTTTTCGACTTGCAGTTGGTACTGAGCATCCAGGGCCTGCTTGCGAACGATGGCTTCGTTCAACTGGGCCTGCATGCGAACCTTTTCTGTCGGATCGTTTTGAAAGGCTTTGGAGTTGATCTGCGCGCCCAGCGTCGCGATCTGCTCGTTGGTTTCTTGACGTTGGCCTTCGATATTGGTGATCTCGATTTCCAAGTCACGATTCCGCAACTTGACCAGTGGATCACCTTTCTTCACTTTGGAACCATGATCGACGTAAACTTCGACCACTTCGCCATCGACGTGGGCGAAGACTTGTTTTTGACCGACCGGTTGCAACGTACCGTTGGCTTCCAGATCGTGGTTGATCCTCACCAGGAACAGCAGTAGCAAAGCAATTGCGCACAGGGTCAAAATGGCCACGGTCTTGGGCAGAGCCGAACCGCGGAAGAACCAAGTCGCGCGACCCAGTCCGCGCCACAAGGGCATCAAGAACAGATTGTTGTGTGTAAGCGAATTGGCTAGAGCGCGAGCTGTATGTTCGTATACTAAGTCGGCGCGCGAACGCAGCAGATCCGACGGCAATTGGCTTTCAATTTGCTCAATGACCAGCGCGCCGATGATCTCACGAGCCGACAAGTCTTCGCGCTGCACATGTTGCTTGGACATCACGTCGCCTTCGACCACTTTTTCAGGTCGACGAATCGGCAGCACAGCCACGGTGCGTCCATGCGAGAGATCGACGTAGTCTTCGATAGCTTCTTCTAACTGTGGTGGCAGATCTTCGACCGAACCGTCGTACCACAGCGGGTCACCAGCGGCGACCACGCGCGAGGTGAGCTTGTTAAGTGCTGAAACGATGTTCGAGCGACTTTCGATCGTGTCTTGACCGCTGATGGCAATAACCTTGCAGCTGCCGCCTTTCTTGATAGCGACGCTGACGCGATCGCATTCGATCACTTGGCGACCTTCGTTGGCAATCGTGTAGGCGGTATCGCGCAGTTCTAGATTATCGTGAACCAAGCGAGCAAAGTGGTCGGCCTGTTGCCACAGGTGTTGACGATCCGAGACCTGCTTGAGCGTGTGGCCCTTTAACCATTCGCCGATCAATCCGGCCATTTGATCCAGGAATCGCAGATAGCCGCGTTGAATGTTGGGAGCCGAGTCTGGCCGCTGGAAAATCTCGATGATCCCCATCGACCGTTTGCCGCTCGATAGTGGTGAGAGCACGAGCAAGAACGGAGTGGGATTGCCTTCGGATTGATCTTCGCCGATATAAGCCCCAGGCGGTACCAGGTCCGATTGCCCCCGAGCGAACATGCGGGAGAGCAGTTTGCCGTGCCGCATCGCATCTTCGCTGTCGGCTTGCAAGAGATTCTGATTGACTTTGATCTGGTAACTCAGCCGCAGCGAACCAGCTTCGTCGATCAACCAAATCGCGCCACCGATCGCAGCCAGGGCGTCGATGATGCGTTGGAGGACCGCTGGATAATATTCGTCGGCCGGATGATCCGATCGCGAGAGATCGGAGATCTCGTTGATCAGCCCACGAATCTGCTGTTTGGTTTGCTCAACGGTTTCTTGCGAGGGAGTTGAGGACATACTTACCTTACCACTGGTGGCTGATCGGTGTTGATTGCAGATTTGAAGTTAAGTGCCTCACGCGACCATGCAACCCGCCCGGTTGGTGAGGACTAACGATTTGACCCAATCCGTGGCCATGCCTGGTATGGTTATACCAATTCCACAGCCTTGGCAACCCGGACTCGCCCCCGGAACTTGGGGGTTTGGATGAGCTATAAAACTCAAAGTTCCCAGGAAAAAGCCCGAAAACTAGTTTTCGTATTTTTCATCCATCCCGGTATCGACAATCGGCCATGTTCGTACGTAGAGTATAAACATGCCGAGCAGCGTTTGAAAATATCGATGTGGAAAATTTTTTCCCCGAAGAAACCTTTACCAACGCTGATTTGGCACCGTCGAATGCCTTAGAGGCAGAGCGATAGGCCGGAACTTTCAGGCGCTAGTGGCATCGAATTGGCAAATTCGTCCTTGGGATGAAGGCGTAACGACCAGGTAGGAAACTGCATGAGTACAGATACCCTCGAGCACGCATTGCAGGAATTGCCTGGCAATGCATCGCTGCCGACGAGTTCCCATATCAAGAAACTGGCCAAGCTGGTCGATGGCGATCTGCCGTTGCAATCTTTTCTTGAACAACTCGTCCCGCAACTGTGCGAGCTTTTTTCGGCGATGGCGGGCGTCGTATGGCTGAAAGCCCATGCCTCTGGCGGCGCGATCTTTGGTGTGCCTTATCAAATGGATCGCATCATCCAGTCGACGCTCGATCAGAAGAAACATGAAAAGCTGGTCCAGTTAGCCTGGCGACAACGGCAATCGATGCTGGCTGAACCGCAAGCACCCAAAAGCAAAGCCTCTGCCAGCAGCAGCCCAACCAGTCACGCACTGCTGTTTGGTCCCGTCATGCACTTGGGCGAACCAATCGCGTTGGTGGAACTGGCCTTGCCACATACCGAACAGCCTTTGGCTCCGGAACAGAAGAAGCTCTTCCTGCGTTCCATTCAACTAGTCGGCGAACGGGTATACGGCGGACTGCGCCAGCGAATGAGTTTACCTGGTGCCACGATTGGTCAAGCGGTCGAGCAAATGCAGCAGTTGGCTGACGAGATCAGCGTGCAACAGCAGCAGATTCGCCGCGCCATTGAGTCGCGCGTGCAGCAGTTTCACGGCTGGGGATTTGGATCGCTGGAAGAGAATCAACGCTTTGCCAAGCTGCTGCATCAATTGCTGGATAATCATGGCTTGCGCGTGGAGTGCCCCGAGTGTGGCAATCCATCGATCTTGCGTTGTTTGCGAGCCGGCAATGCCAAACATGGCGTGTTCGTCTACGATCACTATCTCGACAGCGGCCGCACCTTCCACGGCGGTCCCACCACCGTCCCTCTGCTAAAGGTTGTGAACAAGCCACTCCGAAGAACAGCCGGGGAGTAACGTCACCTCGTGTAGAGCAGCTGTCCACAGCTGCTCAGCACCCTCTAAC
This sequence comes from Rania fehmarnensis, assembly GCF_056494185.1. Classification (NCBI taxonomy): domain Bacteria; kingdom Pseudomonadati; phylum Planctomycetota; class Planctomycetia; order Pirellulales; family Pirellulaceae; genus Rania; species Rania fehmarnensis. Next base: position 3,449,982 of record NZ_CM151398.1, on the reverse strand, counting down.
CAAAGTCTCTTCATACTGCTTGTCCGAAATTGCGACGGTGGGAACTGGGTGGGTCCCCGCATCTATGTCCGTGATTCACGAGGGTGTTTGGCTCAGGAGGACCTTCGCCCCTTCGCCCTCCCGGACCAATGGTCGGTTGAAGATTCGGTTGGAAGGTGCCGAGCAGCTGAGGACAGCTGCTCTACATTTTCGGTGTTGGGCTCAGGAGGACCTTTGCCCTCCCGGGACAGCCGCACTATAGGAGCTCATGCTATACTTACGCGCTATGGTAGCTGTTGAACAATATCTGAAACCGGAACTGGCGGCGCAGATCAAGCGTTTGGATTTGCGCGCGCAGATGGTGGTGCGTGGATTTTTGCAGGGATTGCATGCTAGCCCCTATCACGGCTTTAGCGTCGAGTTCAGTGAACATCGGCGGTACGCTGCCGGTGACGATCCCAAAGACATCGATTGGGTGGCTTACGCGAAAACGGGGAAGTATTACGTCAAGAAATTCGAATCCGAAACGAACTTGACTGGGTACCTGGCGATCGACTTGAGCAAGTCGATGGACTATACGTATCGCCAACAATTAACCAAGCTAGACTATTCAATATGCCTGGCAGCCGCCTTGAGTTATCTCATGATCCAGCAACAAGATCCCGTGGGGCTTGTCACTTTTGATACGCACCTCAAAGCTTGTGTGCCCCCGCGGAGCCGGCGTTCGCAGCTGCCGACGATTCTCAGCCAACTGACCAAGTTGAAGGTCGCCGGCCAAACCGACTTGGCTGGGTCGCTGACGCAACTGGCTGCCATGCTTCGGCATCGCAGTTTGATTATGCTGATGAGTGATCTGCTGACTGACGAAACCAGTATGTTCAAAGCTCTGCGCAACTTGAGACACTCGGGACACGACATCATTATCTTCCATGTGCTGGACGAAGCCGAAGTGACCTTTCCCTTCAGCGGCAATGTAGAACTGATCGACCCGGAGACCGGCGAACGGCAGAATGTCAACGCGGCTGACGCCGGCGCCGACTATCGCGCGGCGGTCAACCAGATGCGCACACGTTTGGAGAAAGACCTGCAACAAATGCGCATCGACTACGTACCGTTGGATACCAGCCAACCTTATGACAAGGCGCTGATGGAATATCTCTTGCGCCGCCGTGGCAGGTTTTAATATCGATGGCGCTGATTGAACTGACCAACGTCTCCAAAGTCTACGTGATGGGCGAAGTCGAAGTCCATGCGCTGCGCGATGTGACGCTAAAAATCGAACGTGGCGAATCGGTCGCACTAATCGGTCCTTCGGGTTCCGGCAAGTCGACGCTGATGAATACGTTGGGCTGCTTGGATCGCCCCACCAGCGGCAGTTACCTGCTGGGCGGTGAAGAAGTCGTCACCATGTCGCGCGAGCAACGCGCGCGAATTCGCAACAAGCAAATCGGCTTCGTGTTTCAAAATTTCAACTTGCTCGCCCGCACATCGGCTCTGGAAAACGTTGAACTGCCGCTGCTGTATGGTAAATCCTTAACGGCCAAAGAACGCCGCGAACGAGCCATCGAAGCCCTGAGATTGGTCGGCCTGGCCGATCGTCATGATCACCATCCCGGTCAACTCTCCGGCGGACAACAGCAGCGCGTGGCCATCGCCCGCGCTTTGGCTACCAACCCCAGTATGTTGATGGGCGATGAGCCGACGGGCAATCTTGATACCCGAACCAGTCGCGAAATCATCGAACTGTTTGCCAAGCTGAACGCGGAACATAATCTGACCGTAATCCTGGTGACTCACGATCTGGCTGTAGCCAAGACCGCCAAACGCAACCTGGTCTTGAGAGACGGGGCGATCGTCTGCGATACAACCAGTGCCATCGAAGCGGCTGCCGCGTTGCAGAGCGCGCAAGAGTTTGCTTGACAGGAAGATCAACCGTCGTGGTTTGCACGTTAAAAGTTGAAATTGCCATCTTGCTATCGCTGATCTGCGCATCGGTTGTCGCGCAGGATCGCATCCATTACGGACCTGATTTACCGCGACCAGCCAACGCCTGGAATCCGCACCAAACGACTGTTATCGAAGGCAGTATTGAGAAGCTGAACAGTCAGTTTATTGAGTACATCGACACCGAAGGCAAGCCACACAAGCTGGCCAGCGATCGTATCGAACGCATCGAGGTCCAGTGGGATACCGAGGCAACCGCCGCCGCTCATCAACGCTTTGTGGATCGCAAGTACGTCGAAGTTCTGCGCAAGAATGCTGAGGTGTTGCGCAATGATCGCGCGGCCCAGTGGCAGTTAGTGATCCTGCTGTCGGAGATTGTGGAATCGTTCGAAGCACTGGGCAAACCGGAGTCAGCTGGCAAGTATTTCCTATTGTTAACTCAGCAATCGCCTCCGGATTTCGTGCTGGCCACGATACCGTTGAACTGGACGTCGCGCGAAGTTACACCTGGCATCCTGGACGCCGCTCACGCGTGGATCAATGACAAAGACCCGTGGGCCAATTTACTGGGGGCCAGTTGGCTACTGCTGACCGATCGCCATGAAGAAGCCAAGCAAATGCTGCAAAAGCTGCAGGCCGGACCCAACAAGACGATCGCCAAGATGGCCGCAGTGCAACTGTGGCGCGCGGTGCCACCACCTGAGACAACTGGTCGAATGAACAAGTGGTTCGAAGCTCGGGATACGCTCTCGTTACCCATGCAACTTGGTCCCACCGAATTTTTGGCTGACCGTTTATCGCGTATCGATCGAGGTCCACTAGCCGTAGGACAATGGTTGATGATTGCGGCGCAAAATGAACATCATCCCTATCGCGCAGCCCAGGCGCTCCAGTCCGCGGCCGAGCGATTGGAACGCGATAGCACAGAGACAGCCACCGCCGAAGCGACACGTGTAAAAGCGTGGCGTGATCAATTGTTACAATGACTTGTTTAACTCGCCCAGCAGGCAAGGAATCGAATTGAGATGAAGACCGATAACAGTACCGTAGCTTGTTCGCTGGAAGGCAACATCTTGGTCGTCAACGTACTTGCCGAGCAACTGCGGGATGTCAAAGAAGTTCAGAATTTGCGAGAAGGTGTAATACCGGCGATCGAACAATCGGGCGCTCGCAACGTGGTTATCGATCTATCGAACGTGAAACATTTGGGCAGCATCGCTTTCTTGGCGTTTCTAGCTATCCGCCGTCAATCCGGCATCGATCGCATCGTGCTCTGCAACCTCAGCGAGTTCGTGCAAGAACTCTTTCGCATGTGCAAACTGATCGCTTCGGGCAACGGTAAGGCAGCTCCCTTTGACCAAGCTGCGACCAAGGAAGAAGCAGTGAAGCTGTGCTCGGCCAATGCCTAAGTGGTAGCCACCGCTGCCAAGTGGTGGATGCGATACGGACCAGGTCCACCGTCTGGCGACGGTGGCTACGGATGAGTCCACCGTCTGGCGACGGTGGCTACGGACACGACTGGCGACGGTCGCTACTTCTCTCGAAGCGGTAGCACATCGACGCTAACCTTCAGACCATGATTGCCGCCGCCTAAAAAGACGCCGCGTACTGGGACTACATCGTGGTAGTCACGGCCCCAGGCAATCGGAATATGATCTTTGGCAGCGACGCAATTGTTGGTGGGATCCAAATCAACCCAACCTGCCTGGCCGCCACAGTACAAGCTGAACCAGGCATGCGATTGATCAGCCCCCACCAGGCGTGGCTTGCCCGGGGGCGGCACCGTGCGTAAGTATCCGCTGACATAACGCGCCGGTAGACCAATCGAGCGCAAACAACTGATCGCAATCTGGGCAAAGTCCTGGCAGACACCACGCTTCAGCGCCAAGGCCTCCGAGGGCATCGTGTTGACGAAGGTTGCCGCGGTATCGTAAGTGAACTCTTTGTGAATTCGAGCTGTCAGGGCTTGAGCGCACAATAGAATTGGTCGGCCAGGTGTAAAGTCCTGCAGTGCGTAGTCGGCAAACGCCTGCGAGCGATGCACGCGCCGCGAATCGTAAAGATACTTGGTGGCATCAATCCAGCTCTGATTGCTGGGCGACTCAACACCCAAGTCAAGTCTGCCGGCGATCATCGCCACCACCGATTCCCAGGGCAATGTCGTTTCCGCTGACGGCAGTTTGCGAGGGACGACCCGTACGCGACTGACTGAAGTCACTTTCAATTGACGATGATTTTCCTCAATCGAGAATGCGTGAAAGCGATTGCCGAAGAAATCTTCGCGACCATGCATCAACTGTGGCTTGGGCAGAATCGTAAGCTTGTGCGAACGCACGCGCACATGTGCATCATCGCGCGGCGTCAACATGACCAGGTTGTGGCAGACCCGCACGGGTGATTCGTAAATGTACGAAGTGGTATGAGTGATCTTGTATCTCATCGCTTCGTATCCTGTCCAAGCGCGTAATGTCGCTGTTGGCCAGCATGAATGAGAAACTTGCCGGAGATCGCATCGGCCAATTTTGGCAAGATATCGACCACGCGATCCAACAGCCGCGCCAGCGCCGAACGACTTTGCTGCGCATCCACGCGCGCCAGTTCATACGGATCGGCCAATCGCACAGCGTTGAGCAATGCCAGCGCGAAACGCTGCTCGATGGAACGCGGTCCGTCAACAGCCGAGCGTGGCAAGTGATCCACATGCGTGCTGATCATCGCCAGTTGATAGACCAAGGAGCGCGGGTTTGTTTCGTCGGTAATCACCAGGTCGATCACCGGTGCCGGTTGGATACTGGCCAGGTAGCGCGAGCGATAGGTCATGACGCTGTCGAGCGTAACCATGACCGCTTCGAGTACCTCGTTCTCATGCGCAGTCGGCGTCGCCATGGTCGAGCGACAGAGGATGGCTGTTTGCCAAGCGCGTTCGATTCGACGCCCCATATCCAGGAAACGCCAGGCCTGAGTTCGCGTCATACTCTCCGCCGCCAAACCGGACAGCGCGACCAGTTCGGTCACCAGTTGATCCAGCATCGCAATCGATTCGGCCGCGTCAGGTTTGCGTTTGGCCGGCGCGCGACTGGTCTCTTCAATACGCGTCACGATGCGCCACAAGTCCAGAGCCACGCGGTCGCGAACTTTTGACGCAATGCGCACCGCCTGGTGAATGCTGGCTCGCAAGCTCATCGACAAGCGTTCATCGTACGCCGACAGGGGCAGCATTTCGGCGATTTCTGGCAAGTTCTGGTTCAGCTCTTCGATGACGTAATCGGGCTCGATCTGGCCGCGCTCGGCCAGGGCTCGCAAGAGCACTGGCATCTCGGGTACGTCCTCACGCTCACCAACCAGTCGCATCAGCGCGGTGCGCAGCAAACGTGATTGCGATTCAGCCCGCTCCACATTGCGGCCCAACCAAAACAGATTGTCAGCCACACGACTGGGCAAGTCATCGCCACTGCGACGCAGCGTTAAATTCTCTTTGGTCGTGGCCAGCAAAGTGGTTTCTTCAACCGGCCGCTCACTGAGCACCCACACATCCTGGCTGAGTTCACCAGCGGTCATAACTTGCTCAAGGGCGGTTGGATTGGAAGCGGCTCGCCCTAGGCCACTAGGCAGCGGTATGTACTGGCCATGCTTTTCGACCACAAAGCCGCGGAGCGCGAATGACCACGGCTGCAGTTGTCCATCGCCCCACACTGGCACGGTCGAACGTTGAATCGGCTGTTGTGCCACGTACGCCCAGGGCTTGGCATTGATCTGCGCAATCAACGTCTCACGCGCTGCTGCCGACAAGCGGGCTGGCTGCGCAGCCGGTGAATCGTAGGTGCGAAAAGCAGGGCGTATCAAGAGGTCGTTCAAATGCTCGAGCACATAACTGCGCGCGTTTGCATCGCCACACCACCAGGTTGGCACGGTCGGAATCAGTAACTCTTCACCCAGTCGATGACGGCAGATGTTCGCGATGAACGGCAACAAAATCGGCGATTCAACCAAGCGGCTACCCAGTGAATTGGCGATTGAAACCTCACCGCAGCGCAGCACCTCCACCAGTCCTGAAACGCCCGAACCCGAATCCGGCGCTAACTCAACCGGATCACAATCGTCGTCATCCAAGCGCCGAAACAGCACTTCGACTGGCAAGAGTCCGCCGAGCGTCTTGAGCATGACGCGATTCTCGCGCACTGCCAGGTCGTCTCCTTCGGCCAAGGTATAGCCCAGATAGCGAGCCAGGTAAGCATCTTCGACATACGAGACGCTGTGAGGGCCTTTGGTCCACAGGACAATGCGTGGGTTTTCTTTGGAGCGCGGAGCCAACTCCTGCAATGATTCGCGCAGCGTCTTGAAGAACGGCGCGAGTCGATGTACGCGGCATTGCCGAAAGGGGACCGGCAAGTTGCGCGAAGTGATAATGCGATTTTCGAGCAAGTATCCCAAGCCAAATGGGGCGCGCGTGCGGTCGCCGGTTACCCACCACTTGCCATCCGGTGCGCGGGCCAGGTCAGCGGCGAACAATTGCAGGTACCGCTGATGACTGGCATTGAGATCTTGGTAAGCGGGACAGAAACTAGGATTGGCAAACAGGGCTTCGGGTGGCAACAAGCGATCCACCAGCAGCGATCGATTGCTGAAGAGATCAACCAGGATCAACTCATAGAGCCGAGCGCGCTGCACCAAACCCGCGGCAATACCTTCCCATTCCTGGGCGCTGAGAATGACGGGCATCGCGTCCAAGCGCCAAGGGCGCGTGGCTTCGTTGGCGTCGCGTATCGCGAACGTCACGCCATCGTTGTTGATTTGTCGTTGCACACGTTCCCACCGCGACTTGAGTGTATCGACACCCATCGCATCCATGTGTTTGACCAGGGAACGGTAGTGAGGCCGCAAAACTCCGCCGTCAAACGCTTCGTCATACGTTTCGGAGCTGGGTTTGTATTCAGCAAACAACCCAGTAGCGGAAGCGTTTTCGGCCGGTGCGTTCATTAGGGATGTGGGGTCCGACGCAGGTCGAGCGTTAGCGGAAAGGCCGGATTCCGTTCGGCGGGAGGTGGTGGCCGGTAACCTGGCGAATGCCCCATACGGAAGTATCGAGCCGCACGCCGTGCTTCTGCTTCAAATGCGTTAACTGGGAAAGTTTGGTAGTTTCTGCCTGCCGGATGGGCGACGTGGTACGTGCAACCTCCGAGCGATCGATTGGTCCATGTATCCAGGATATCGAAAACCAGCGGCGTATGCACAGGAATTGTCGGATGCAAAGCGCTCGGCGGAGCCCAGGCCTTGTAACGTACTCCCGCTACATATTCGCCTGGAACGCCCGTTGGATGCAATGGCAATCGACGTCCTTGGCATGTGATAGCAAATCTATCCCCATATAGTCCAGCCACCTTGACTTGCAATCTTTCGACAGATGAATCCACAAAGCGCACCGTTCCCCCGCCTCCAGGTTCTTCGCCCAGGACATTCCAGGGCTCGATGGCCGAGCGAAATTCGACGAACAAATCTTTGAAATTCAAATCGCCAATCACCGGAAAGCGAAACTCGTAGTGAGGCGCAAACCAAGCGCGTTCCATGGGCACACCCGCCGTTTGCAGATCACTGATCACATCAGCAAAATCTTCCCACACAAAGTGCGGTAACATAAAGCGATCGTACAGCGAAGTGCCCCAGACGGTCAGCGGCCGAGTGTAAGGTTCACGCCAGAAATGTGATACCAGCGCGCGAATCATCAACTGCTGCGTCAGACTCATCTGCGCATGCGGTGGCATTTCAAAGCCCCGAAACTCCAGCAAACCTAGACGACCTGAACTGCTGTCGGGCGAATAAAGTTTGTCGATACAAAATTCGGCGCGATGCGTGTTGCCTGTCAAGTCGATCAACAAATTACGGAAGATGCGATCGACCATCCACGGTGGACAATAGGTGCCCGCAGGTGGCACTTGGGCAAAGGCCAACTGCAGTTCGTAGATCGCATCCTGGCGGCCTTCGTCGGCGCGCGGCGCCTGGCTGGTCGGCCCAATGAAGCGACCACTAAAGAGGTACGACAGCGAGGGATGGTTGTTCCAATAACCGATTAAACTCTTGAGCAAATCAGGCCGTCGCAAGAATGGACTATCCAGTGGCGTAGCACCACCAATGACCACGTGGTTGCCACCACCGGTGCCCGAATGTTTGCCGTCGAGGTCAAACTTTTCAGTACCCAGTCGCGTCAGTCGAGCCTCTTCGTATAACCCAGTGGTCGTGGCAACCAATTCAGGCCAGTTGGTGGCCGGATGAATATTGACTTCGATCACACCGGGATCGGGAGTGACCTTGATATTGTTCAGCCGAGGATCGTTGGGCGGCAGATAGCCTTCGATGACCACAGGCATTTGCAAGTGTTCGGCAGTGGCTTCAACTGCGGAGATGATTTCGAGATAGTCCTCCAGCGACTCCACGGGTGGCATAAAGATGTGCAAACGGCCATGGCGCGGTTCAACGCACAAGGCAGTGCGCACGCTCATACCGCCAGTGACGGTGCCATCCGATTCGATAATCGATTCGGGTAACTGATCGCCGCTATGATCACCGCCTGCTGGCAGCTCTTGCTCGCTAATTCCCTTAATCGACTTGGCGCTTTTGGGCGCTTCGACATAACCCTGCTTGCGATAAAGCGGATGGGGCAGGGGAGGCAGGGCGACGGTTGGATCGACTGGATTAAAAGGCAAGACGCTGGAGGTGATGACCACCGGCAGCGAATCCAGCGGCAGGCGCAGTCCAATTGGCGAATCACCCGGCAACAAGAACAGTCGATCGCTGCGGGTGGGCCATGGTCCACTGACCCAGCGATGCCGCGACTGCCACCATTGTCTTTGCAGTGGCAGCACCAGGCCGACGGGTTTTTCGATCCCGCGTTCAAAGACGCGGGCCATACGTGCGCGCTCTTCGGGATCTTTTAATTTCGGATCGCGTGGGTCGACATTGACTGGCAAGCGAGCTTCTTTCAGCACGTAATGCGCGATGTCTTCGTAAGCCGGACGAATGAACTGGGCGGTGACGCCCAGCACGGTCGTTAGATGTTCCACAAAGCGGGCGGCCGCGCTCAGGCCTAGACCGTAATCATGATCGATGTCCGCAATCAGTCGCGCATCATGCCACACGGGCAAACCGTCGCGTCGCCAATAGCAACCCAGCGCCCAGCGCGGCAGCGATTCACCCGGATACCACTTGCCTTGTCCGTAGTGCAACATGCCACCGGGCGCATAACGCTCGCGCATGCGCTTGATCAAGATCTCGGAGAGTCGACGTTTGTGGGGACCCACGGCGGCTGAATTCCATTCAGCGCCTTCCATATCGTCGATCGATACGAAAGTTGGTTCGCCGCCCATAGTCAGTCGCACATCATCGCGCTGCAAGCGCTCGTCGATGGCATTGCCCAGAGCTTCGATGGCTTGCCATTGATCGGCTGTGTAGGGTTTGGTGACGCGTGGATCTTCATGCACGCGCGTGATCTTCATCTCGAATTGGAAATCGGCTTCGCATTCATCGTGCGCTCCGGAGATCGGCGCCGCGGTCTGCGGATCCGGGGTGCAGGCCAGCGGAATGTGCCCTTCACCGGCCATCAAACCAGAGGTTGGATCCAATCCGATCCAGCCCGCGCCTGGCAGGAAGACTTCTGCCCAAGCATGCAGATCGGTGAAATCATTTTCCGGCCCTGAGGGACCATCCAGACTTTTCACATCGGCCGTTAGCTGGATCAAGTAGCCGGACACAAATCGGGCTGCAAAGCCTAAGTGCCTGGCCATCTGCACAAACAGCCAGGCCGAGTCGCGACACGAACCGCGTTTGGAAGTCAGCGATTCCTCGACGCTCTGCACACCAGGTTCCAGGCGAATCGTGTAGCCGATCTCTTCTTGAACGCGACGGTTCAGATCGACCAGGAAGTTAACGGTGCGACGCGGCGTGCGATCAACACTTGCCAAGAATTTCTGGCCGTGGGCTGCCAGCGGCAAACATTCCATAAACGGCCGCAAGTCGCGGGTCAGCGATTCATCGTACTCAAACGGAAACTCTTCGGCCGACTGTTCGACGAAGAAGTCAAACGGATTGATGACCGTCATCTCAGCCACCAGGTCAACTTCGATGCGCAGAGCTCGAGTTTGTTTGGGGAACACAAACCTCGCTTGAAAATTGCTGTGCGGATCCTGTTGCCAATTGACGAAGTGTTCGTGCGGTGAGACTTTTAGCGAATAACTAACGATCGGCGTGCGACAGTGCGGTGCTGGTCGCAAACGAATGATCTGCGGGCCCAAGCTGATCAATCGGTCGTAGTTATACGTAGTGACATGGTGCAGAGCGACGCGTATGGCCATAGGTCAGTGCTGGATCTATAAAAAGTGAAGCGGATGACAAATTGAGGAGGGAACTTGTCAACCTTGTTTTTGCGTTTGAGTCTGGGACGACTGTGTTTGAGATTGAGATTGAGATGGCGCAGGAGTGCTTTCCACGGGGCGAATGGCAAAGAAAGTTTCGTGAATCGCGCCGCCGATGTCGTTGATTTTGGTTTGGAGATCGTCGATGAATTGATGCAGACCTCTAGCCACAATCGTATCGACATCAGTGTAAGCCAATTCGGCTTTTAAGCTGCCCAAGCGACGCTCGGCAGAGTTACGATAGGTCAAGGGTTGCGAACCGGTGATTTCGCGCATCGACCATTCAGCCCCTGACAAACAGAACTGTACCGAGCGTGGAAAGGCGCGATCCAGGATCAAGAAGTCGACTACTTTCTTGACGCGCAAGGAGCGGTATTTGCGACGATACATTTCGAAACCGGAGACCGATCGCAGCACGGCCGACCATCCCAGATCATCGATCGTCGTGCCCACATCGGCGGCCGATGGCAGCAGCGTAAAATATTTGACGTCCAGAATGCGACTGGTCTTGTCGGCCCGTTCCATCAACCGGCCAAGGTTCGCAAAATGCCAACCTGCGTCATGTGACATGGTGGCATCCAGGATGCCGTTGAACAGGTGCGCGTGCTGCTTGACACTGCGATAATAATCGCCGGGTGAATTCAGAGCCGCATCGTTCTTGGCTTCGGAATTAACAAAGTGGTAGAACTCATTCAGTTCTTCCCAAGCTTCCGAAGAGATCGATTCACGCACGGTGCGCGCGTTTTCACGCGCGGCCCGCACTGTAGTGATGATGGAGTTGGCGTATTGAGTATCCGAGGTCAAAAAGCGAATGACATTTTCAGCGGTGGCCGCGCCGTAATGTTCGCGAAAGAACTCGACATCACCTGTCGTACTGACTAGTGGTTCCCACTGCGGCACTTCCGAAGAAGGCTGGTCGAGAATCAAAGTGAGCGTAACATCAATGAAGCGGGCAAGATTTTCGGCACGTTCGATATAGCGTGCCATCCAATAAATCGACTCAGCAACTCGGCTCAGCATAGTCAGCAGGATTACTCCAAAGTAGTCTGACGCAAATTGTAGCCCGACGCGGGGCGTCGGAAGATTCAATGAGGTCCGGCGCCAAGCGCTGAACCATCGCTTTTGTATTCATCTAGTTCGCTGTGCGATTCAGCTAGATGCCTAATCGTCAATTTCGCTTTCGCTGCTGGCAACGACCCACGTGTCCTTGCTGCCACCACCCTGCGATGAATTGACGACCAGGGAACCCTTTTTAAGGGCCACGCGTGTCAGTCCGCCCGGCAGCACCCAAATATCTTTGCCGTACAGGACGTAGGGCCTCAAATCGACATGTCGCCCTTCGAAGTTGCCGTTGACCATCACGGGCACACGCGACAAGGCCAAGGTCGGCTGGGCGATGTAGTTGCGCGGATCGCTCTCGATCTTGTGAGCAAACTCGGCTCGCTGCTCGGCAGTCGAATGTGGTCCGATCAACATACCGTAACCGCCAGCTTCGTTGGCTGCTTTGACGACCAGTTCCTCCAAGTGAGCCAACACATACTTGCGATCTTCTTCGCGTTCGCAAACGTAGGTTGGCACGTTGGGCAGAATCGGCTCTTCGCCTAAGTAGAAGCGGATCATATCCGGCACATATGCATAGATAACTTTATCGTCGGCCACTCCGGTGCCAGGAGCATTGGCCAAGGCCACGTTGCCGCGGCGATAGACGTCCATCAGACCTGGCACGCCCAACATCGAATCGGCGCGGAAGCTGAGTGGATCAATAAAGTCGTCGTCGATGCGGCGATAGATCACGTCGACACGTTGGAAGCCATCGGTGGTGCGCATGGTCACGTAACCATCTTTCACCACCAGGTCGCGGCCTTCGACTAGTTCCACGCCCATCTGCTGCGCCAGGAAGGCATGTTCGTAGTACGCTGAGTTATAGATGCCAGGGGTCATCACGACGATGGTTGGCGATTGCGACTGCGATAGGTAGGACAGGGTGTCGTAAAGTCGGCTTGGGTAACTGTCCACCGGCCGCACACACGAATCTTTGAAAGCTTGCGGAAAGCTGCTCTTCATGACCATGCGATTCTGCAAAACGTACGACACCCCTGAAGGACATCGCAAGTTATCTTCCAGCACGTAGATCTTGCCATCGCCGTGGCGAATTAAGTCGGTACCGGTGATATGGCACCAAATACCGTGCGGCGGGTTGAGGCCATGGCATTGAGCGCGATAGGACTTGGCCTTGGCCAAGATTTCGCGAGGCACAATGCCGGCTTCGATGATTTCTTGATTGTGGTAGACATCGTTGATGAAGCGATTGAGAGCGGCGATACGCTGCTTGAGGCCAGCTTCGATCGTCTGCCATTCGTCGGCTTCGACGATGCGCGGCACGATATCAAAGGGGAAAATTTTTTCAGTGCCCTGGTCATTACCGTAGACGGTAAAGGTAATGCCCATGCGCAGCAGGGCCCGATCGATCGCGGATTGCCGCTGTTTCAATTCGCCTGGAGGCAATGAATTGATTCGCTGGATCAGGACCCTAGCCCCGACCCGTGGCTGGCCGTTTTCGTCGAACAGTTCGTCGAAGAAATTTTCGCGATCGTATTGCTGAAACGTATGATCTATTTGCATTCTCGTTCAATTCCTCGCACTCGAAACGGGAATCGAACCACCGCCCTTGGCTCGCTGCCGAGCCGATAGCTTAATCTAATTGCTAGCGAGCGTGCTAGGTCGGATACGCCCCAGGTTTGTTTTATGTGGCATAGGCTTCCAGCCTGTGTCTTCGTGTGGCATAGGCTTCCAGCCTGTGTCTTCGCGTGGCATAGGCTTCCAGCCTGTGTCTTCGTGTGGCATAGGCTTCCAGCCTGTGTCTTCGTGTGGCATAGGCTTCCAGCCTGTGTCTTCGTGTGGCATAGGCTTCCAGCCTGTGCATGAAGACAGAAAGACACAGGCTGGAAGCCTATGCCACAAATCGCCGAAATTCGTCAGCATTATTATTGGCCCGGCGCTGTACTTCCTGGTAGAATGAAGTATCTAGCCCAAACCAGGTGGCCGTGCAGTGCTGCGTGCGGTGGCAGAATAATCGTTATGCTCCTTAGAGTTTGGCCCGGACTGGACCGAAGGATCGAAAGCATGCAGCGAGCAAGCGTTCACAGGCTAACCCTGCGCAAGTTTGGCAGTGCCTTGGGGTTAGCGTTTCTAGTTGGCGGTGCGGTTTTTAGCACCGGGTCGCTCCCATCTCGGGCGGCCGATGGTGGTCCACCTGCAGCTGACCACTTGGAAAAAGAAGCTACGTGGAAATGGCCTGATATCGCGGTCATCGAGCAGCACATGATCAGCTATATGGATCAGACGCAGGCTTCGGAAGAAGTCCGCGGACAGGTCCTGCAATCCTGGAAAGAATCCGCTGAAGCGGTCCAAGGTCCACCGCTGCTGGAGCGCATTCTGGCCGCCGCGTCGATTATCGACAAGCGAATTGCCGAAGTCGTCAGCCGACTGAACGACCCTGTGGCTCCGCCGGTAATGGTTAAGGAACTGCCATGGCTCAGCAGCGATGTGCCGGGCTGGTTGCAAGATGCAGTGCGCTTGGCCTGCGGCCGCGCCTTGGCTCAGCGACGCTTGTACGACGAAGGGCTCGAAACGCTCGACGGATTGGAAATAGCTCAAGTTTGCGATCCAGCTTCGCTGGTTTTCTATCGTGCGGTTTGCCAGCACAATTTGCTGCAAAAGAAGGAATGCATCACCAACGTCGACCTATTGTTGCAGCGTCGCGACGAATTGCCGGCCCGTTTCACGCAGGTGGCCCAACTGATGGCCGCGGACATCCAGCCATTAAAAGATGACTCGTTGGACGAAGTCGCACGATTGATGAACGATGTGCAGCGTCGCCTGGACTTGGGGCGAGCCGGTACGCAAGTTCGTGATGAAGAAAAAGAGATCGTCGACAAACTCGACAAGATGATCGAGCAAATCGAAGATCAAATGCAACAACAGCAACAGCAACAACAGCAACAGCAAAGTGGCGAGCAGCAACGCCAAAACGGAAAATCTCAGCCGATGCAGGATAGTCAGCTGGCCCGCGAACCGCCTTCGGCCGGTGATGTCGACAAGAAAGAAGAAGGCAAGCGATCGGGCTGGGGCAACTTGCCGCCGCACGAACGGCAAGCCTCCTTGCAACGCATGACCCAACAGTTACCATCGCACTATCGTGAAGTCATTGAAGGATATTTCCGGCAGTTGGCCAAAGAAAAGAAATAGGCGATGAATTTTCCAGAGGCTCCAGTGGCGGTGATAACTGGAGCCGCTTCGGGGATAGGGCGAGCCACAGTTCTGAAACTGGCCGCCAATGGTTATGCAATCTTGGCTCATACGGCTCGCAACCTGCGCGGCCTTCAAGAGACCTGTAGTGACGCTCGCGATCTCGGCGCCCAAGTGCGGGCAATCACGGCCGACTATCGACAGCCTCAGACTCTCAGGCAGCTGGTCGACGCCGCATTCAATTGGCGCGGCCGCGTCGACGCTTGGATCAACAATGCCGGGGCTGATGTACTGACCGGTCAAGCGCGACAGCGTTCCTTCGAAGAGCGTCTAAGCGAATTGTGGCAAGTCGATGTGGCCGGGACCATGCTGATTAGTCGCGCGGTGCTCGACCGCTGGAACGTCTGCGCCCAAGAGCATCAAGGCAGCTCGCGACCGGCCCTGGTCAACATTGGCTGGGACCAGGCACCACAGGGCATGGAAGGCGATAGTGGTCAATTGTTCTGCACCATCAAAGCCGCCGTAATGGCCTTTACGAAAAGCCTCGCGCAAACTGCGGGTACGACGGCGCGTGTCAACTGTGTGGCACCCGGTTGGATTCGTACAGCCTGGGGCGCCGGAACCAGTGAGTATTGGGACCACCGCGCACGCAGCGAAGCGATCCTGGCGCGGTGGGGCGAGCCCGACGATGTAGCCAGCGCGATTGCATGGTTAGTTGGCGACCAATCATCCTTCATCAACAATCAAGTCATCGAAGTCAACGGCGGCTGGCGCCGAAGCCAGCCACCGCCCCCAGCCGCTTCATAGTGCGTTATAATCTGGGCTTGGCTGAACGATCTATCGTAAAGCGACTGTCCTCAGCCGGCTTATGTCACCTCCCCCGGCGAAGCTGGGGGAGGTCGCAGACGAGGCGTTTAGCCGAAGTCTGCGGGAGGGGGCTCGTTACCGAAACGAATATGTTATGCAGCGGAATGCACCACACAAATTGTTTCGCGCAACGTTATGTGTTACATAGTTTGAAGGATGGGAATGCAGTTTCTTTTTCAGCCACTGACTTGGGGCTTTATGTTGATTGGGGTACCGATTTTGGTGCACCTGATCAACATGTTGCGTCACCGGCGACAGAGTTGGGCAGCGATGGACTTTCTGCTGGAAAGCTATCGCAAGCACCGGCGCTGGGTGCTGCTGAAACAATGGATCCTGCTGGCCCTGCGCATCTTGGCGATGTTCTTATTGGTCGCGATGCTCGCACGCTGGATCAACAATTCGCAGAGCCTGAGTTGGTTCGGTGGTCGCGTGACCCATCACTACATCCTGCTGGATGATAGTTTATCGATGGGCGAACAAGAAAAGGGTGAAACGGTTTATGCCAAAGCCCTCACTGCCGTGCAGTCGTTGATTCGCGCTATTTCGACTCAACCTGGCGAGCATCAACTAACGCTGCTGCGCTGGAGCCGGGCTGAGCTGGCGACGCGCGCCGGCAAGGAGCAAGCCCGCGTCGATGTGGCGGCAGATTTGATCTCGCAAACGATTCCGCAAGACCCATCCAGATTGCTGGACCGGATTGCCGCTTCGCAACCATCATCGCTGCAGATATCAGCCGAGCCAGCGGTGGAATTGATCGAGCCACTCATATCGACGAACAACAACGACCAGGTAGAACTGTATTTCGTTACCGATTTGCGCCGCAATGAATGGAGCCAACCCGAATCGCTGAAAGCCAAGTTGTCGGCCTTGATTCGCGGATCCTCACGAGTGCAATTCATCGATTGTGCGGAAGGGCAACCAGCGAATTTGAGCCTGGCGGGGTTGGAACCAGAACAAGAGACCTGGGCCGCAGGTGTACCGCTGATGGCCAAGTTCCAAGTTACTAATCACGGCCAACTAGCCGCTCAAAATGTGGTCGTCAAAGTTCGATCCGTCCTGTATTCGGAGGGGGCAATTGTACCTAACCTGAATACGCAGTATTCCGGTGAAGCCATCGAGGCTCCACCAGTTGTGATTGATCGCATCGGTCCCGGAGAGACAGCCACGCGACAAGTGCAGTTGGTCTTTCCTACAGCCGGCCAGCATGTTATCGAGGCCTCGATCGCCGATGATCGCTTGCCGCAAGACAATCGTCGCTGGTGCGTCATAGGCATTCGTCAATCACAGAAGATCTTGTTGATCGACGGTAGCGCCGATCCCAATACGCAATCGTTCGTCAAATTTGCGTTGCAACCAGACGGCCGGCAACCGACAGGTATGACCGTGGAGCGCGAAGACCCAGCTTACCTGCGCGATACTACGCCCGAGACGCTGGCTACTTGGGATGTGGTTGTGCTGCTGGAAGTACCGCAACTGGATCCGCAGGCCGTAACGATGCTGGAGGCGTATATCAAGGGCGGTGGTGGCGTAGCCTACTTTGCTGGCCCCAGTTCGACCGTGCAATCGATTAACAACTATCATCGCGAAGGCAACGGCTTCTTTCCTGCGCCGATCTCAGACATCACTGAGCATCTGATCCGTCCCGGCAACGATCAGCCTCAAGTAACCGCTACGGATCATCCGATCTTGGCTCCGCTAAAAACGCTTGAAACCTCGCCATTTCAATTGGTCGAGATTCGCAAGCAGTTGAAAGTGGCTGGCAAGCTCGATGCGACCGGAAACGTTGAGGTGGTCGCATATGGTCCTGAGCAGATGCCACTGATTCTGGATAAACGTTACGGCGACGGTCACGTGGTGGCCCTGCTGACGGGTTTGACCAGCGATGCCGCCAGCGGAAGTTCACGCTTGCTCAGCGGCAATCAAAAAGTGGCGTGGAGCAATTGGGCGCAGGACCCGACCTTTGTGGTGCTGACGCTGCGTATGGTTGGTTATCTAGGCAGCTTCCGTCGCGCCGAAACGAGTGAGCCCGTGGGCACGACGCTCAAGGCTAACTTCGTAGGTCAGACATTTCTGCCCAACGCGGATTTAATTCTGCCTGCGCAAGGCGATGGCCCGCGCGCTAAGATTACATTGCCCGCCGATCAAGCCTCGCCCGAGCAAGCCGTGCCGCTAACAGTTTCGGTCAATCTGTCTGAAGAGAATGGGCAAGTCGACGCACTGCTGCGACCGGGCATCTTTGAGTTTTGGATGCAAACGACCGATGGTGGTTACGCTGGACACAACCTGGCCCATAATGTTGCCTCTGGCGAAGGCAACCTGTCCCGGGTCACGCGCAGCGAACTTGAAGAACGCTTTAGCCCGATGAAAATCAGTGTGCAATCGGCCGACTCACTCAGCGGCGCGGCCTGGTCACCTGAGAAAGCCTCGTACAGCTCACTGCTGTTAGCCTTGCTGGTCATAGTACTACTGCTGGAACAAGCGCTGGCGTATTCAGCCAGCTATCATGTGCCTGCTGTCGCCAAATCAGGAGTCGCATGATATGGAACGTTATGGATGGCTGATGTTGGATCGTCTGGAATCCATGGCTGGCATGCTTGGACAAACGCGAGTTTATTATCAGTGGACGCGATTTGAACAACTCGATGAGTGGTGGCATTATCTGGGTCTGGTCGCCCTGCTGTGCCTGGTGATTGGGTATGTGATCTGGTGGTATCGGCACGATACGCAAGAACAGGCTCGGCCAGTACGCTGGGCACTGTTGATGTTGCGTTTGGTGGCGTTTGGTGGATTGATTCTGTTCTTTCTGCAGTTGGATAAACGCTCCGAATTGCGGGTCACCCGTAACTCTCGCGTCGCGATTCTGGTCGATACATCGCTGAGCATGTCGTTGCCAGGTACGCCCAGTGCCAGCGGTACTCCAAATCCACTGGCCCGCAGTGAGGAAGCTTCACAGCTGATCAGTTCATCACCAGTGCTAAACGAATTGGCGGCCAAACATGATGTGACGGTGTATCGCTTTGACCAGGTACCGCGCCCCGTGCAAGTTGCTTCGCTGGTCAAGCCAGCCACTGCGACCACTGCCGCTGATTCTAGCGACGATACCCGTCTGCAAGTGCTTTCGCGAGCTCATACGTTGACGCTCGTCGCTTGCGGCTTGGGTGCGGTGGCGTTGCTGATGATCCTCATTTCATTTGTGGCGCAGATCCTTGGTGCTCGCAATTGGTCAGGCGGCAGTTGGAGTCTGTTTAGCGGTAGCGTGTTGGCGCTAGCCGGTATGATTGTGTTAGCCATGGGCATTCTGCCCGCCAGCGATTTTCCACTAGCTGCTTTGTTTGTCGATCCGCAAACGGCAGTCGACCGTTACAAAAACCTCAATGATGATCCCTTTGCACCTCAGTTAACTCAAGCCAGTGATGCAGCTGATGGCGCTGGCGAAGCGGGTTCGGCCGACGGCACCAAACTACCGACCGATTGGCCTGCCGCACTGGCTCCTGCAGGCATTGAAACTCGCATGGGTGATGCGATCAAAAACGTACTGGAGCGCGAGCAAGGCAGTCCTCTGGCAGGCATCGTGATCGTTACCGATGGTCGCAGCAACGCCGGGCTAGACCCCAAGGCGATTACGTTGGCGGCACAGAATCAGCGAGTACCGCTCTACTTCGTTGGAGTCGGTTCAGAAAAAAATCCACCGAATATTCGGCTGGTAGAAATCGATGTGCCCAAACGAGTTTATCCGGGCGACAAGTTCTCGATGAAGGTTTTGATTCAGTCGTCGGGCCTGGCTGGTAAACCGGTTACGGTACAAGTAACCGCCGGTGCCAAGGGTGCTGATCCGACTACCTATTCGATTGAGTCGGAAGAGACCGTGGAAGCAGTTACCGAAGAAGAACTGCTGACGGCCAGCTTTGAACTTGAACCGAAGGCTGTTGGCAACTGGACGTACCAGGTCAAGGTGCTGCCGGTCGCTGGCGACATGGATGCGCGCGATGACGCGCAATCGGCCGATGTCGCCGTTATCGAACGTAAGAACCGCGTACTTATCTTTGCAGGTGGTCCTACGCGCGAGTACCAGTTCGTGCGTAACTTGCTCTTCCGAGATCGCGATGTTGAATCCCATGTGCTGCTGCAGAGCGGCGGTGATCCGCTGTCGCAGGAAGCGGCCAAATTGTTAGACGAGTTTCCCGCCGATCGCAATGCACTCAAAGAATATGATGCCATACTGGCCTTCGATGCCGATTGGACCAAGATCAGCGACGCTCAGGCCAAAGCGATTGAGCAATGGGTCGCCGAACAAGCCGGCGGTCTCATGATTATCGCCGGCGATGTCGAAATGCCCAAGTGGATTGCACAAGGATCCGGTGGCGATCGCTCAAGGATCTTGCGTGAGCTATCGCCCGTAGTGCTCGTGCAATCGGCCAGTCGCTCACTGTCGACTGGACGGGTCGAAGGGGAAAAAGCATATCCGCTGAAGTTGACCGACGATGGTAAGCAGACCGACTTTATGTGGCTGAGCGATGATCCGGTCACCAGTGCCAAACTGTGGGAAGATTTTAGCGGCGTCTATAGTTTTAACGGCGCCTTCGAAACCAAGCCGGCCGCCAAGACGCTGGCCTCATTTAACGATCCATCCGCTTCCGATAGCAGCGGCAACTTGCCCATTTACCTGGCTAGCCAGTTTTATGGGGCCGGTCGAGTCGTCTATCAAGGTGGCGGCGAGATGTGGCGCATTCGACAATTGAGCGAAGTCTATTTCGATCGCTACTATACGAAATTGGTGCGCTGGTTATCCGCTGGACGATTGTTGTTGGATTCCGATCGAGGAATTTTGCTGGTCGATCGCGAAGTAGCCATTCAAGGTGATCAAGTCAGCGTGCGGGCCGTGTTGAAAGACGAACGCTTTCAACCGCTGGTGCAGAGTGAAGTAGCGGCGCGGTTGCTCGATCCAAAAAAGATTGGTCGCACTTTGATACTTCGGCCATTACCTGGTGGCATGCAACCTGGCATTTACACTGGTCAGTTTCCCGTGCAGTTGGCAGGTGAATATACAATTCAACTGCAACTAGGCGGACTGGGCTCGGATGAAATACTGCAAGCTACAGTCAAGGCACGCGTGCCTGCCATGGAGATGCAGGGTGCCGAGCGGCACGATGCGCTCATGTTGCCGTTGGCCACACAAACTGGTGGGCGCTATTTTCAGGGTGTATCTTCGGCCATCGAGCCGGCAGAGAAGGGCAACGAAACAGTGCTCTCTGCCGCAATTACTTCGCAAGATCAAATCTCTTTCTTGCCGGGTGTCCCCAATCGGCGTTTTCAACTTCGTTGGCTGGGCTGGTTGATGGGATTGATCGCAGGCTGCTTGACAATTGAGTGGTTTGCGCGACGATTGCACCGCTTAGCTTAAACTGAGCTTTGAACTGTAGCTCCGAAATTCAATGAAGGCACCGCAGAGATGGCCGATAGGATTACGATCATTGGTATTGGCGACGATGGCCTGGAAGGTCTCACCCGTCAAGCGCGCGAGTTGGTTGGTTCAGCCGCGACACTTGTGGGACCATCGAATCTGCTAACGCGACTTTCGCGCCCCGGCCAGGCGTTGGTTACATTGTCGGCCGATCTGGAACAAGCCGCCCGCACGCTGGACGAGGGACTAAAGGGACCGGTAGTCATGCTGGCCAGCGGCGATCCGCTCTTTTATGGAACTGCCCGTTATCTTTGCGATCGCTTGGGCAAAGAACGCTTCGAAGTCTTACCCCACGTCAGCAGTATGCAGTTGGCCTTTGCACGCGTCAAAGAGAGTTGGGATGAAGCCTATCTAACGAATCTCGCCAGCCAAACGCTCGATCGCGTTATCGATCGCGTGCGCAGCGCGGAAAAGGTTGGTGTGTTCACAACCGAAGAAACTCCGCCCAAAGCCTTGGCCGCCGCGATGGTCGACAAGGGGATCGAGTACTTTACGATCTATGTTTGCGAAAACTTGGGTTCGCGCGACGAACGGGTAACGCGTGGCAAAGCGGTCGATATCGCTCGACAGGATTTCTCGCCGCTGAACGTAGTGGTGTTGGTTCGCGATGCCAATGTTCCGGATCGCCCGGCCGACATGATTGGCAAGCGACTGTTTGGCAACCCCGACGAAATGTTCTTGCAGAGTCGACCCAAGCGCGGCCTGCTGACTCCATCGGAAGTTCGGGCCATCGCTCTATGCGAAATGGACTTGGGTCCGCAGAGTATCGTGTGGGATGTGGGAGCCGGAAGCGGATCAGTGGCGATCGAGGCCGCCCGTATCGCGGCCCATGGACGCGTATTCGCTATCGAAATGGATGCGGAAGATTACAATCTGCTTATTGAAAACTCGCGACGTTTTGGCACCACTAACGTGACGCCCATTTTAGGTGAAGCACCCAAGGCGTGGGCCGATTTGCCCGATCCAGATGCTATGTTCATTGGAGGGACCGGTCGTTCCGTAACGCAACTGATTGAGGTTGGTTGGCCAAGACTGCGCCAAGGCGGACGAATGGTAGTAAATGTGGCCAGCATGGAAAACCTGGTCATGGCCCAACGCTTGCTTCAAAGCAAGTCCGTCGAAGTTCACGTACTTATGATCAACCTGGCCAGGAGCAATCAACAGTTGGACGAGCTGCGAATGGAATCCGCCAACCCCTCGTTTTTGCTCATGGCCCGCAATGTAACCTAATTGTGGCATAGCTGTGGCATAGGCTTCCAGCCTGTGTCTTCACCGCTTGCCGCTTCGCAAGGTTTTGAACTTGCACTCGTCCTCGACAAGAACAAACAACAAGTGCAGCGTCGAAACCCACGGGTTGGGACTAAGATTCGGTGCAGGTTCGAAGCCTGAAGCTTCACACTAGAAAGAAAACTCATCTATGAATGTGCAAGACTTCTTGCAACATCATCATCTCGATCGCAATCCGTTTGCCGAAGAAGATGCGCAGACTGATGCCGTGTTCAAACAACATTGTATCGACAGTACATTTCACCCGGCCTGGGACAAGGTCTTCGGCAGCCCGAATGATCCTTCGACTTCGATTGTGTTTGGCCCCAAGGGTTCAGGCAAGACCGCCATGCGACTGCAGCTGGACAAACACATTCGCAATCACAATCGCCAGCATGGCGACCAGCGAGTCTTCGTCATTCATTACGATGACTTCAATGGATACATCGGGCACATGCAAGCCCGGCTGGGTGGGTGGCGAACTCGCAAAGCCGATAAGGTCTTGCAGCAGTTCGGTATTCAGGATCACATGGACGCCATTCTGATTCAAGGTGTCACCACGCTGGTCGATCGCATCTTGCAGACCACCGGCAGTCCGACGGGTCCCGATGAGATTGTGCAACAGGATGCAGTCGATAGGCTCGACGGCAATCAGCGCGGCGACTTGTTGCTGCTGGCCACCTGCTATGATCAATCGACAGTGGGCAATACGAGCGTTCGCTGGGAACAACTGCGCTCGCGTTTGCGTATACCGAAGTGGAAAGCCTCAATCGACTGGATCATTGCCTGGCTGGGCACCATCGGAGCAGGCATCGCCTGCGGCTATTTTTACTTTACCAATCAACTATCTCTGAAGTGGGCGGTGATTGCCTTTGTGGTAGTAGCGCTGATAGCTTGCGGTCAATATTTGTATCGAGCGATTCGCTGCTTTATGCGCGCCGGGCAACTCATCCGCAACTGTCGCGTGCGTCGGCAGAGTACCACGGAGCAAACGCGTTTATTGCTCAAGCAACCGTGGTCCGCCTGGTCAAGTCAGCCCATGCCGGGCGATCGCGTCTCGGCATCGCGCTACGAACTGCTGGAAAAGTTTCAGCACATTCTGCGCACACTCGGGTTTCCCGGCATCCTTATACTGGTTGACCGAGTAGATGAACCGCAGTTAGTCAACGGTCAACCGGAGCGGATGCGGACTTTGATCTGGCCACTACTGGACAACAAACTGCTCAAGCATCCAGGAGTGGGATTTAAGTTGCTGTTGCCGCAAGAGTTGCATTATTTTGTCGAGCGTGAAAGTCGCGAGTTTCACGAACGCGCCAGGCTGGACAAACAGAATGTCATCTCGGGATTCGATTGGACCGGCGAAGCTCTGTATGACCTGGTGTGCGCTCGCATGCAGGCGTGTGCCTCGCCCGGGTCCAAGCCACAGCCGACCGACTTGTTCGATCCGTCGGTCGACAAGCAGCGTTTGATTTCTGCGATGCGCGATTTGCGCGTGCCGCGAAATCTGTTTCGCTTTCTGTATCGACTGGTTTCGGAACATTGTAAGAAGTACACCAGCAGCGAACCTGAGTATCGCATTGCTGTTTCGACCTTCGAATCGGTCCTGGCGGTCAGCCAAGAA
Source organism: Rania fehmarnensis (assembly GCF_056494185.1). NCBI lineage: Bacteria > Pseudomonadati > Planctomycetota > Planctomycetia > Pirellulales > Pirellulaceae > Rania > Rania fehmarnensis. The sequence goes on along the minus strand of NZ_CM151398.1, from coordinate 3,426,194 downwards.
GAGTTCCGGCGACAGTAAGGCACTGCGGGCAGTGGCGGAGTTGACTAAGTCGACTAGCTGGTTCAAATTACAGCACACACCTCAACTCCGCCCTCAAATCCACCCGATTGGCCTCAACCGCCTATGACTGCTGTCCCGATGCCGCCGCTGGCTGAAGTCGAACCGTTTATGAACTTTCGGCGGCTATTCTACTTGCACGGCCCCAATATATGGTCGCGGCGTTCGTGCATGGAAGTTTGGGTTGACTTGGGCCGGCTGAAGGATCATTCCAGCGAGATTATGCCGGGCTTCAATGAACGTTACAAAGTCTGGCTACCAGGTGTCATCGAGCATCGTTGTAGCGTCGGCGAGCGCGGCGGATTCTTCCAACGCTTGGATCGAGGTACCTATTTAGCGCACATTCTCGAACACACCACGCTAGAACTGGAGACGTTAGCCGGTAGCGAAGTCGGATTTGGTCGCGCGCGTGAAATGAGCGAAGAAGGCGTTTACAAAGTTGCGATTCGTTTTGAGGAAGAGAGCGTCGGGGCGGCTTGCCTGTATGCTGCCCGCGAGTTGCTGAAAGCCTGCATCTACGATTTGCCTTATGACGTTGTCGCCGAAGTTGCCAAGCTGCGTGATATGGCCGATAGGCGTTTGCTGGGGCCGAGTACCAAAGCCATTTTGAGCGCTGCCGCTGAGCGTAATATCCCCTTTCGTCGACTGACGATGGGATCGCTGTGTGTCTTGGGCCAAGGACACAAGCAGCGCCGCATATGGACGGCCGAAACCGATCGCACCGGGGCGATTGCCGAGTCCATCGCGCAGGACAAAGAACTGACCAAACGCCTGTTGCACACAGTAGGCGTGCCGGTGCCGGAAGGTCGGCGCGTAGTCAGCGCCGAGGATGCAGTTACTGCCGCATCAGAAATTGCTGCCCCAGTTGTGGTTAAACCCGTCGATGGCAATCATGGCCGGGCAGTGATTCCCAACTTGATCGATGCCGATGAAATTCGCCGAGCTTACGACCTGGCCATTGTCGAAGGCAGCGGTGTCATGGTCGAGCGATTCATTCCTGGCGATGAACATCGTTTGCTCGTCGTCGGCCAGCGGATGGTGGCTGCGGCCCGTGGTGAACCGATAACCGTAATCGCCGATGGCCGCCAAACGGTTCACGAACTGATCATCAACGTGGTCAATAAAGATCCTCGCCGCGGCGATGACGAATCGCAACCGCTCAACCCAGTGGAGGTCAACGAGCCACTCCATATCGTCTTGGCTCAGCAACAATTGACGCTCGACAGCATCCCGCCGGCGGGCCGTGAAGTTTTGATTAAGCGGCACGATAATTTGTCGATGGACATTACCGAAAAGGTGCACCCGACGGTTGCCAATCACGTTGTGCGAGCCGTCGAAATGGTCGGTCTGGATATAGCAGGTGTCGACCTGGTATCCACGGACATTTCGCGACCACTGGAGGAGCAACAAGGGGCGATCGTCGAAGTGAACGCCGGACCCGGATTATTGATGCACCTCAAGCCATCGCAAGGTACCGCGCAACCGGTAGGCCAGGCCATCGTCGATCACATCTTTAGCCAGCCCGGTGATGCGCGCATTCCCATCATCACCGTCACCGGTTCCCGCTACGTCGCCAAGACAGTCCATTTGCTGAAAGACCTGCTGATGCGCAGTGGACATCGCGTTGGTTGGTCCGATGGCGTAGGTTTGCATCTGAACGATACGGTGCTGGATCGCAAGACCACCTGTTCGGCTGATCATTCGCGTCGACTGCTCATGAATCCGCAATGCACGGTCGCTGTGCTGGCCCTGAATCCAGATAGTATTTTGCGGGCGGGCTTGGAGTTTGATCGCGGTGATGTGGCAATCGTCACCGATGTAGACTGGGAAGCTCATCTGGGTGGCGAGTTTGATTTATTCAATCGCGACAAAGTGTTTGGTGTGTTCCGCTGCGCGGTCGATGTCATTTTGCCAGGCGGCACCGCCATCTTGAACGCAGCCGATCCGATGGCCCTGGAGATGAAACCACTCAGTCAAGCTGGCGTGATCTTGATGGCGACAGATCCCAATCTGCCGGCATTGAATGAACATCGGCTGGCGGGCCTGCCGGTGGTCATCTGCACCTCCGGCAAGATCATCGGTGCGATTGGCGAATCGCAAGTCGAATTGGGCTCGATCGCTGATATGGATGGCCCGCTAGAATCTTGCCTGGCAGCCATGGCTGCTGCGTGGCATTTGAAGCTGCGCCCACGGGAGGGCGAATGCTCCTGCTGAGCCCAACACCGTTTTGAACTACGGACGTAGGGTCTGGGGGATGTGGTGATGGAAGAACATGCCTTGGATACTGCGACCCGTGAGCGGCCCCGGTCTGTAGAGCAGCTGTCCTCAGCTGCTCAGAACCCTCTAATCCAAGCTGCTTCACACCGCTTGTTCGTGATGGTGACGTGCGCGCCGCAAAAGTCTCCGGGACTTTGTCCGTGCTTCAAAGCGGTGTTGGCTCAGGAGGACCCTCGTCCCGGTCTGTAGAGCAGCTGTCCTCAGCTGCTCAGAACCCGGCAAGTCGCTTAGCTGTAACGCAGGACCATTGGTCGGAAGAGACTTGGGTTAGAGGGTGCTGAGCGGCTGGGGACAGCCGCTCTACATTTGGGCTCGAGGATGCGCGCGGTTGTAAACTTCTTTGAGATTGGCTGTGGAGAGGTGCGTATAGATTTGAGTCGTTACCAGGCTCTTGTGGCCTAGCAACTCCTGCACGCTGCGAATGTCTGCGCCGCGATCCAGCAAGTGTGTGGCAAAGCTATGGCGAAGAGTGTGCGGCGTGGTGCGCAAGTCCAGGCCGGTCAGCTTGAGGTACTTTTCGAGCATCCGCGCAACGCTGCGTGTGGTCAGCCTGGTTCCAAAGCGATTGACGAATACGGGTGCTTCGCGACCTTGGGGCTCTTTGGGTGAGAGAATGCGTTTGCGCATGTACGCTTGCAGAGCGTCGACTGCATATCGTCCTAAAGGACTCATGCGTTCCTTGCGACCTTTACCGCGAATTCGAGCCACGCCTTCGCCGCAATCGATGTCGCCGTCGTTCAAACCCACAACTTCGCTCACCCGCAGGCCGGCGGAGTACATGGTTTCTAGAATGGCCTGGTCACGCAAACCCATCGTGTCGCGTTTGGGTGGTGCGTTGAGCAGCTGGAGGATTTCGTCGCTGGTCAGGAAGTGCGGCAGCTTGCGTTGACCGCGCGGGTTACGAAGCGGTTTGGCTGGATTGGACGCACTTAGTTCCCGCTTTTGGGCGAAGCGATAAAAGCTGCGCAGCGAGGCCAGTTTCCGCGATATGCTGGTTCGCGCATAGCCGGCCTCGTGCAGCGCCGAAATATAGCCACGCAAATCGCGCGGAGTGATGTCACCCGGCGGTTTGTCACCCCCGAGCTGCTCGACCAAGAACTCAGCCAGGTCCAGCAAGTCCTCGCGATACGACTTGATCGTCAAATCTGAAGCGTTACGTTCGGTGTCGAGGTAACGCAAGAATTGAGTAATCTCACTACGCATTCTATTGTGGCATCGTAAAGCGGGGAGTGACCATTCGATCGGGCTTGGGTAGTGGTGTGGCCGACAATTGGCCAGCATCCACGGCGGCCGCCGTTTCGCGAATCTTCTTGCTCAGTACCGCTGCATCATACCAGCTGAAACTCAGCTGGGGATCAGCAGCGTAACGACCTAACATGCGTAGAGTTTCTACGCGATGTTCGTCGTCATACAAAAAGATGTACCGCTCTTCGCCTTTGACCATCGCCAACACATTGATCTCTTTGCTCATGCCTCATCCCTCCCTGGAGCATGCACGTGCACTTGTTCACCTGTTTGTCACGAGTGTTGATTCATGACGAGTGGGTCGCTCGCACAAGAATCGTGACATTGGATGAACGTCTCTTAGTTGCAATCCATTACTGCAAATTCAGCCGTAACATTGCTGGGCATGACGAACAGACCTAAGCGGCAAACTGTTCGGTTTGAAACAACCGAGACCGTTAGTTCTGATGACGACCAGCAGTGCTGTCTGTAGCGATTGATCGCGTCGTAACCCTAGATATGCAAGGGACTTCGCGCTCTATCGCTTCAACGCTGGTATCGGTCTATTGGCCATCGAAAGATCAAGCGGCTTTCATCTTCGCCGCCGCGACAAGCGAGCGTTTCTGTCACGTGAAAGTGACAACAGACTCTTATAAAGTCTTCGCTTCTTTGGAGATACGCTTGCCAACCACCGAAGCGTACGTCGTCTCGGAAGTAAAAGTAGTCCGAAACACGTCGTGTAAAATCTTCGTCATGACCGTTATAGTTCCGCATGTGCGAGATGATAGGCTCATGCTGTGGCAGCATTGCAGGTCGCACTGGTGAGGGTCCGTCAGGTACAAAACCGCGTGGATCTGGCCAATCATTAGGCAAAGCCAACGCAGTCGCTTCGCCGCTCATCGGCAGCCCGCTCGATCCAACTACTATCTCTGTGTCAGCTTGTTGTGCGATCAGTTCTGACACCGATGCCGGTTGGATAAGCTCTGCGTCCTCAACTTGATCTTCTGGCATCAATGCTGGAGGTGTCGAGTGTTTTTCCATCGGAGGAGGCGCAGGTGATTCCATGGGCAAACCTTGCGCAGTCAGTTCCGGCGTCTGCGTTTTCAACTGCTCCGCTGCCAGAGCCCGCTGTGCCTCGCGATGCACCCAATCAGGAATCTTCTTCTCTTCTTTGGTACCCCAAGGCATGCCGTAACCCGGCAGCACTGGATGAAAGCCAGGATTGGCCGCATACCAATTGACCTTCATACTCATGCGCGGTGGATAGTAGGGCGTATAGTCGATGACCGAACCCAACAGGACGGCATCCACCCCGAGTGCTTGCGCGAACTCTTGAAAGTCCTGTCCGTTAGCTAGCGGGCGCTGATACTCTTCCAACTTGGCCTTGACGACCCCCAAGGGCAGCACTTCAAAGCCCGGGATCGCTTGCAGTTCGTCAATATAGGCCAGAGCGACACGCTCGCCCGAGAGAGTAGGTTCCTGACTCTGATTGACAAACGGGAGCACCGCAATCGTTTTCAATTGTGGAAACGGATTGTTGTACTGCGGCTTGTGCTTGATGTCAGGAATCAAGCTGCAACCGGTAGAAATCGCAATGCAAGCTATCGACACACAGTAGCCAACCACCCAGCGGCAGAGGCCAATTCTCATTCCTGGTGAGTTGCTAGCTTGAGCGAGAGTCACTAGTCGGCTCTGTCAATGGTTAAAGACAAGCCGGCCTACGTGGCAATAAATGCAAACAAACACGTCGACCACCCCCCGGCGGCTAACGATATCATCGGCAAAGTTTACCTGACCCCTACAGTTTAAAAGTCAGAATCTCCCAAAAGTCGCCCCCGTAGCGGAATGCGTCAAGCATTTCGCTTGGCCCGTCCCAACCAGGGAAGGGCGCAAATGCCCAGCCAAGCTGCGGTCATGGCTACCGGTCCGGTCGAAGTGAGCATGCGATGGTTGGCATCGGATATCGCGCCGCCTTTCAGGAAAACTTCGGAGCTGGGGTAGTTCCAGGCGACCAACAGCAGCAAACCGGCGATCACCCAGCGCATGCGTTGCGAACCGCGAACGGTGCTCGGTTCGTTCAGCAGCAGCCCCATGGCAATTGGAAAAATCAAAAGTGCATCGTACACGTGGTGATAAAGTGTCGAGAGGATGCTGACAGCCACGATGCCGCTGGATAGGCCCGCGCAGCGATAATCGCCTTTCACGAATTGCATCCGCCACAGCGCAATGGCCGGCAGCGGCAAGAGCGCGGTCATCACCATCAAATGCGTCATTTCGCTGGGCTGCCATTGCACCCACTTGGCAAAGAGCGCGAGTGAATCGATGCGCGTCCACGTGTTGATCGGCAGCTCGTACGAATCTTCCATGTGAGCCGTCTGACCATGTTGCAAGTCTTGCCACAATTGCATGGGCGTCGCCACCAACAGCAGGCGTCCCACACCTAAGAGAACTCCGACGATCGACAACCCCAAGCCGCGCAGGGCGGCTGGATAATCTCCGCGAGCGAACATCAACAAAAAGAGTGGTATAGCGTAAGTTGGTTTGCATGACGTTAAAGCTACACCCAGAGCGGACAGCCAGGGACGTTCACGCGCCAGCGACAGAGCCAACAACGTGCCCACAACCATCCACGCGGTCAGGTAACCGGTGAACAGCGTCGTATGGCCAGAGCGACTGGCCAGCACCAGCAGCCAAGTCATTAGTAGCCAAGTGGTCCGCCGCGTGGTGTCGTCGATCCAACGCACACTTAGCCACGCCACAATTAGCAGCAAGCAGCAATTGAGTGCGAAGTAGATGATTTCCGCCGCGCGGACGGGCAACAGGGCCACCGGTGCATGCAGCCAAAGTAGTAGCGGAGACATTAGTGGTAGCGGGCGGGTCACCGGGTATTCTCTCGAGAACCGCTCGCCGTAAGGACTCACGCCGTCAAGAAATGCGCGCGTCGGATAATAGACGCCATTGTGAAAATCGAATTGCCCCGCCAGGGAGCGATCAAATTCTGCAACCTCCGGTACATCGTAGCGCCACACACTACGAAGGGCGGACAGTCCCACCACGGCAGTAATCAAAAGCGCAAGGACGATCCACAGCGCCAGGGGCGCGCGGTTTTTCGGTACAGTTTGGGCAGAGCCGGTATCGGCTGATGCACTTGTTTCCACGTAAATTTCTTCCGCAATGAATCCACGTTGGCCAATCGTGCCGATTGGCTATCCCCGCATAGCGGAGCTCAGATTAAGAGATTACCTTATGGTGACATTCAGGTTCACCAGAACATCGCAATTGTGAAGTTTTCCACAATGAATATTTGTCAATTACACGTAAACTCGGTCGCTCGCAAAGCCCAAATCATGTTTTGCAGTTTGGTTCGGCCAACTTTTCGTACCACGGCGCTCGCTCGGGCAGTTGTGTTGAGTGCAGGATTGGTGGGCGCAGGGTTAACGTGGGCAGAGCCCGCATGTGCTCAAGATCCGCTCGACTCGATTCTGAATATCCAACGTGGCGGTCAAGGCATCGCTCAAGCCCATGCTGCCGCCGAGCAACTGGTACGCAGCGGTCTGACGATCGAGGCATTGCTCGGCAAAGCCGCCAGCGCCAATCCAGTAGCTAAGAACTGGCTGCTGGCCATCGCGGGATCGATGCTCGACAGACAAGGCATCGATAAAGCCCAGCCCGCCTTGGAGAAGATCTTGGTCGACCAGTCCGCTGACGGCGAAGTGCGTTACTGGGTGCTCGACCGACTGGCCGGCAGCGATATCACTCTGCGTGAAAAACTTCTGGATGGGCGCACCGAAGATGCCAGTCTGGATATTCGCTTCGAAGCAATTCAAGAAGCCATCAAGAAACTGCCCAGCGTTGAATCGGCGAAAAGCGATGACCAGTTGAAGCAGCAGGCTGTGGCTGGTTATCAACAACTCTTGAAGGCCTCGCGTCAACATGAACAGATTAATTCGATCGCTGGTGCCCTGAAAGAGCTCGGCGCAGAAGTTAACCTCCTGAAGCATTTTGGATTTGTTAGCCAGTGGCAGGTTATCGGGCCATTCGACAATCGCAAGGAAGTCGGTTTTCCGCTGGCCTATAAGCCGGAAGATGACTTTTCCCGCCAAGGCAAGCTGGATATGAAGATGATGTACAAAGGCAAAAACGAAAACAGCGAAGTTGCCTGGCAACCTGCGACGACTGACAAACCCGACGGCGCAGTGGATTTGAATCCCATTTTCTTAAACGAAAAAGGCGCCGTCGTTTACGCTTATACCACCATTGAACGGCCGGCGGACGTCGAGTGCGAAGTACGCTGGGGCACGCCCAATGCCAACAAGATTTGGATCAATGGTCGCGAGATTACCGGCAACAATGTGTATCACACCGGCGCGCAAATCGATCAGTATGCGACTGGTGTCCAACTCAAACGCGGCGTCAACACCGTGCTCTTGAAGTTGTGCCAAAACGAACAAACCGAAGCTTGGGCGCAAGACTTTTCATTCATGCTGCGGTTCACTGACTTCACCGGCGCAGCTCTTAAGTAAGTGTCTCCTTTCGCTCCGCGAAAGGTTAACAGCCTCGCCTTTCGCGGAGCGAAAGGAGACAATCAAGATTGAAATGCAAGAAAGCAGGATTATGTTGCGACGACTTTTTGCGATAGTTGGCTTGACCGCATGCATGTGGCCAGTGGTGAGCACTTGCTCCGGCGAAGACTGGTTAGGATTTCTGGGCAACGGCGGTAACGCCTTTGCGCCCAAAAGCAGTTTGCCCCTGACGTTCTCGGTTGCCGCCGAAGGTAAAACCGCCAGCAACATCAAGTGGCGCGTACCCATCGCAGGTCGAGCGGTAAGCGGGCCAGTCGTGGTGGGCAATAAAGTCTTCTCAACCAGCAGCAGCGGCATTGAACAACGTTGGTGCGAAGTAAATTGTGTCGACCTGCAGAGCGGCAAAGAACTGTGGACGCGCAAGATCAAAACCACTGGCCGCCCTTATTGCCATCCAACCAGTTCCAATGCAGCCCCCACTCCCTGTAGCGATGGCCAACACGTGGTCGCGTTCTTCAGCTCCAATGATTTGGTCTGTTACGACTTGGACGGTAACCTCATGTGGTATCGTGGCCTGGCCTACGATAATCCGAAAGCTGGTAACGATGTGGGCATGAGTTCCTCGCCGGTGATCGCCGGCGGCGTGGTCGTTGTTCAAAGCGAATGCCAGGCGGATTCGTTCGCGACCGGTGTAGATGTTAAGACGGGTGCCACGTTGTGGCAAATCGAACGACCACACCAGGCCAATTGGGCTTCGCCAGCAGTTCTACGTGGCGCCGATGGCCAAATGGTTGTGTTGCTGCAGAGCTCAGTAGGAATCGTAGCAGTGGATCCACGCAGCGGTTCGGAAGTTTGGAAGCTGGACGAAAAGTGCTCCTCTGTACCGACCAGCGTCGCCGTCGATGGCAAGTTCTACATACCCGGCAGTAACTTGAAAGCCTTCGAATTGCCTCGGGGTTTGGAAGCACCGAAGCTGTTGTGGGAAGCCCAGCGCGTGTCACCCGGTAACTCTTCGGCAGTGGTGACCGATAACATGGTCCTGAATATCAAAGGCTCGGTGTTAGCTGCGATCAGTTTAAAAGGAGAACTGCTGTGGCAAACGCGACTGGGTGAATTGGGTCAGGTTTGGGCTTCACCGATCGTGGCTGGTAACAAACTGTACATCTTTGGCGTCAAGGGACGTTGCGTCGCAGTTGAACTGTCCGACAAAGAAGGCAAGATTGTTGGCGAAAGTGAACTGGGCGAAGAAGTCTTGGGCTCGCCCGCAGTAGCCGGTAACGCCCTCTTGGTGCGCAGCGTCGATGCTCTTTGGAAGATTGCCGCCGATCAATGAATGAGCACCGCGCAGCCCCTGTGACTGCGGCCATCGATATTCAACCCTGTGGACCAGTGGTCGGTCGCATTCGACCACCGGGTAGCAAGAGCTTGACCAATCGAGCCCTGGTGCTGGCAGCGCTGGCGCGAGGCACATCGCAACTCAGCGGTGTGCTGGATAGCGAAGACACGCACGTCATGATCGAAGCCTGGCGCAAGCTGGGTATCAACATCGAAGGCCAGGCCAATTCTGGCCAGTTGACCATTCATGGATGTGGTGGAGAACTGCCCAATCGATCCGCTGATCTGTTCATTGGCAACAGTGGCACCACGATCCGTTTTATGACTGCAGCCCTGGCCGCTTGCCACGGTCAATTCACACTCGATGGTATCGCCCGCATGCGACAACGACCGATTGGTGATCTGCTGGCTGCTTTGAAACAATTAGGCGCATCCGTTAAAAGCTTGAATGCAGAACTACCCGATTGCCCGCCGGTTTCCATCGATGCACATGGATTAAAAGGCGGAGTGGCGCGCGTCTCTGGCAACATCTCCAGCCAGTACCTATCGGGCTTGATGATGGCGGCCCCATTGGCTCAAAGCTGCGTGCAGTTGCAAGTTGAAGGCGAACTGGTTTCAGTTCCCTATGTGCACATGACTGCCCGCGTCATGGAATCTTTTGGCGCGAAAGTACTCGGACCCGATCAAGGTCCTTTTCAGATCGAACCGACTGGCTACTGTGCAACCAACTACGACATCGAACCTGACGCCTCAGCGGCCAGTTATTTTTGGGCTATAGCTGCTATTACCGCCGGCGATGTTACCGTGGAAGGACTCGACCGACACAGTTTGCAGGGTGATATCCGCTTTTGTGAAGTGCTCCAGCAGATGGGCTGCGAGGTCGTTTATGGCGATGGAAACTTACGCATCGTCGGTGGGCATTTGCGGGGGATCGATGTCGACATGAACGACATTAGCGATACCGTTCAAACGCTATCGGCCGTCGCGCTGTATGCCGAGGGCCCCACACGCATCCGAGGTGTAGCCCACAACCGCCACAAAGAAACCGATCGCATTGCGGACCTGGCGCGAGAACTTCGCAAATTCACCGACCGCGTCGACGAACATGATGACGGTTTGACCATTTGGCCGGTCACTTTGTCCGGTTCCAACGAGAACACGCAAGGTGTAACAAGCGTAGAAACGTACAATGATCACCGCATGGCGATGAGCCTGGCACTAATTGGTCTGAAGCGACCGGGCGTGCGGATTCTCAATCCCGCTTGCACGATCAAAACATATCCCAACTACTGGCAAGATCTGGCAACATTGACTCAGTAGGTGTGGGAACTCGTACTCCTACTGGCACTCGGATTCGTACTCCTACTCGAAATGGGCCCGAGTAGGAGTAGGAGGGTTCCGGGCTTTGCCGATTAGCCGTCATGGAACCGATAGTCGTTCGTTAACCGAATCGATGTATTCTTTGGCCCGGGCCAGCGCCAGGTCGGCAGCTTCGTCGATCCAAGGGGTTTCCTTGTGCTCGGTAGCTATGAACTCTGCCTCGCAATGACAACACTGGACCGCTCGATTGAGCAATTCAATGCGAATCTGCAAATTGCGACCACAAGTTGGACAAGGGCGAATGAATAGGACTCCTGACGCCATAAAACCTCCGAGTTGAGCATTTCGAGGAGAGACCAAGACACTGCTCATGGCGATATAAACTTCCGATCAACGGGTTTGAGGGATTATCCCGGGAACAACTCGTCGAGTCAACCCTAAAGACGAACTCCATTCCTTTACGGCTAGCATTTGGGTGCGCAAGTGAACGCAAAAAGAAATATCAGCCAAGATCGTATGAAGAGCAGAGGCCGTCTGCGGTTGGGTTGGCAGTAAGCAATTTACGGACCGATGACATGAGCCGGTTTGATTTGAAGACACCGGAAATGTGCCGCCTAGGCTTCCAGTTGATGGCATTTACCGTTCAACTAAGTACAGCTTTGCGTTGACCGGTCTGCTCCACTGCTACGCTAGCAATTGCTGTACACTAGTGGCACCACGCGCCGAGCTGATAACCAACGCGGATGAAAACCAGAAAGGACGAGAACGGATGCAGATTGTGATCGCCGATTCCAGACCGACCATGGGAAGTTACGTAGCCGAAGCCGCTGCTGCGCACCTTCAACTTCGTCTGTCTCAGCAGTCTGAGGCGAACCTGGTGGTAGCCACTGGCTCCAGCCAGTTCGAAGTGCTTGACAATCTGATTCGGATGCCTGGTATCGATTGGTCGCGCGTCAACGGCTTTCATCTCGATGAGTACTTGGGTTTGCCTTGCACTCACTCTGCCTCGTTTTGCGGGTACTTGAAACAGCGTTTTGTAGATAAGGTGCCGCTGAAGTCGTTCTTCTTTCTCGATGGCACCGTACCACCAGACGAACTGATTCGCCTGGCCACTGAAAGGCTGAGCGGCCGCAAGATTGATCTGCTGTTGTGCGGTATCGGCGAAAACGGGCACCTGGCCTTCAACGATCCCCCGGCTGATTTTGCGACCCAGGAAGTTTACAAAGTTGTCGAGCTGGACGAAGCCTGCCGTCGCCAGCAAGTTGGCGAAGGCTGGTTCGATACCTTGGATCAAGTTCCAACCCAAGCGATCAGCATGACGATTCATCAGATTTTGAAGGCTGAGCGGATCTTGTGTAGCGTGCCCGACCGTCGCAAGGCCGATGCGGTCAAAGCTACGCTGGAAGGTCCGCTGAGTCCCGAGGTACCAGCGTCTGCGCTCAGTCATCATCCGTCGACTACGCTCATCTTGGACGCGACCAGCAGCAGCCTACTCAGTTCGCAAACGCTGGCCCTCAGCGAACATCTCTAGGACTTCAGCCAGCGGTTAACATAGCGGTATGGCCAAGTACGTCGACCTGCAAGTCAATGGCTTTATGGGTGTGGACTTCAACGATCCGCACATCACTCATCAAGCTATCAGTAAAGCAGCCGCCCAGATGCGAGAGGGCGGTGTTGAAACGGCTTTGGCAACAGTGATCACCGGTCCGCTGGAAGCCATGTGCGCTTGCCTGTCGCGGATCGCCCGCTCCATCGACGACGACCCAGCGGTGGGTCAGACCATTGGTGGCCTGCATATCGAAGGACCATTCATCAGTGCCGAGCGCGGCTATGTCGGCGCACATCCGGTGGATTGCGTGCTGCGAGATGATGTGGCGGCGCTAGACCAACTGCTCTTTGCCGGGCGCAGCCATGTCAAACTGGTGACTCTCGCACCCGAGATCGATCCTGATTGTCGATTGATCAAGCACCTGGTAGATCGCGGCATACTGGTGGCCGCGGGTCACACCAATGCCAGCGTCCCACAACTCGAACGAGCCATCGAAGCCGGCCTGACGATGTTCACACATATCGGCAACGCTTGCCCAATGCAAACGCATCGCCATGACAATATTCTGCAGCGAGCGATGAGTCTGTCACCACGTTTAAAGACGACTTTTATTGCCGATGGCTGGCACTTGCCCGCGTTCGTAATCGAGAACTTGATTCGCTGTGCATCGCCGGAGAACCTGGCAGTGGTTTCCGATGCAATTGCCGCAGCTGGACTGGGGCCAGGCGAATTTCAAATCGGCAAACAACGCGTGCAAGTTGGTGCCGACAAATGTGCGCGCAGCGCTGATGGACAAAACTTCGTCGGCGCAGCCTCAACGCTGGCTGATGCAGATGCGTGGTTGGCGGCACATGTCAGCTTGAGTTCGAGCGATCGCCAACGGCTGCTATATGACAATCCCAAGAAGTGGCTGGCACTATGCACCTAGCCTTGGTCACTTGCGACTCGTACGCCGTCAGTTCATCCGCGGCCGATGATTGGTATGTAGGGAACATCCTTCGCGAAGACGCCTTACTGTCGCAGGCCTTGGCCCAGCAGGCATGTAAGTGCGCGCGAGTTTCGTGGTCCGATCCCCATGTTGACTGGAGCAAATTTGATGCGGCCATCCTTCGCTCCACGTGGGATTACTTTCACCGCTTTCAAGAATTTAATCAGTGGCTGACACATGTCGCCAGTCAGACTCGCCTGTGCAACCCACTGGAGATAGTGCAGTGGAATATCGACAAACACTATCTGCAAGACCTGGCTGGTAGTGGACTGCACGTTGTTCCATCTGTATTCATCGAGGCGGGCTCGTCCGACACCATACTGGATCTGCTGGTCGAAAATGAGTGGACCGCGGCCGTGATCAAGCCATGCATTTCAGGCGCGGCCCGTCACACGTATCGCATCGACCGCGAGAATGCTGCACAGATTGATTCGCTGCTTCAACCACTGCGTGCACACGAAGCCTTTATGTTGCAGCCCTTTGTGCCATCGATTATTGAACATGGCGAAGACACGCTGGTGATGGCCGGTGACACTTTCACGCATGCCATACGTAAGCGCGCCAAGCCTGGCGACTTTCGTGTGCAAGACGATCATGGTGGAACAGTTTCCACTTGTCAGGTCACGTCCGCGCAAATCGATACTGCCATCGCCGCCATGCGGGCTTGCAGTTCGCTGCCGGCTTACGGGCGCGTGGATATGGTTCACGATCAAGCCGGCCGATGGATGATTATGGAACTGGAATTGATCGAACCCGAATTGTGGATGCGCTTGGCCCCGCAATCTTCTCAAGCCGTAGCAACTGCCATCTTAAGAAGTTTGCATTCCTCGTAGCCAAACTCGCAGTAGGCGAACTCTTTGTAGCCGAACTCTTTGTAGCCGAACTCGCCAGAGTTTGGATTGCAACCAACCAAACTCTGGCGAGTTCGGCTACAAAGAAAGTCCAAACTCTGGCGAGTTCGGCTACGGTTAACCCACGTCGCTGACTTCCATCCAACTGGCGTGCCGGCCCATGACCTGTTTCTTGAGGCGTTGCAGAGTGGGATCGTCCAATTGAGGATCATGGTCCAACATTTCTCGAGCGACGCGTTGAGCAACTTCGACCAGTTGGGCATCGCGTGTCAGGTCAGCCACTCGCAATTCTGACGCTCCGTGTTGGCGTGTGCCGACTAAATCGCCCGGTCCACGCAGTTGCAGATCCATCTCGGCCAGTTCGAATCCATCGCTGGTCTTTTCGAAAGCTTTCAAACGTTGGTTATCGGTCAGGTCCGAGCCCAGCGAGGCGAAGGCACAGACATAACCAGTGTGTCGCCCGCGTCCGACTCGGCCGCGCAATTGGTGAAGCTGCGCCAAGCCAAGCTTGTCGGCATCCAAGATGGTCATGACGGATGCATTGGGCACATCGATACCGACTTCAACCACGGTGGTTGCGACCAAGATATCCAGTTCGCCACCGGCGAATTCTGATAGGACGCGTTCTTTTTCCGCACTGGGCATCTGGCCATGCAACAAGCCGACGCGGCGATGAGCGAATCGACCGGTGGATAATTCCTCGGCCACGCTGGTGGCGCCGCGGGCATCATCATCCGATTCGGAGGCATGTACGCGCGGTGCAATGACAAAGGCTTGACGACCACCTGCAATCTGGTCGTCCATGAATTGCCACCAGCTATTAAGCGTTTCGGGTTGTCCTAGATAAGTTCGCACTTCGCTGCGTCCGGGTGGCTTGTCGCGAATGATGGAGACATCCAAATCGCCGAAGGCGGTCATTGCGATCGTGCGCGGTATGGGAGTGGCGCTGAGCACCAGGTAGTGTGGTTGATGATCGTCGTGCCGGATCTTGGCTCGCTGCTCGACACCAAATTTATGCTGTTCATCGATAATCACGAGCGCCAGCCTGGCGAACCTTACGTCTTGACTCAGCAAGGCTTGGGTGCCGATCACCAAGTCAATTTCGCCGCCGGCAATCTTCTCCAGCAGTTCCGAGCGTTGCGTTCGCGTAAGGGCTCCGGTCAGCAGGCCGATCCTTACGCGACTGGATGCGAGACTTTTTGAAAGCGAATTAGCGTGCTGCCGGGCGAGCACTTCGGTGGGCGCCATCAGGGCAGCTTGATAGCCACCAGCCACGCACAACAGCATCGCATACTGGGCCACCACGGTCTTGCCGCAGCCTACATCACCCTGCAGCAACCGATTCATAGGGATATCGCGTTGCATATCCCGGGCAACATCATCGATAGCTCGCGCTTGGTCGCCGGTCAGGATGTATCCCAAGCGATTCAGAATGCGTGCGTGGATTTTGCCGGAGTGCTCCAGAGCAGGCGCTTTGGCTCCCGCCTGTCGACTGAGTCTCTGCATACCAACGGCCAGTTGCAGCAGCAATAATTCTTGGACCACAAAGCGGCGACGGGCCAGGGCGGCGCGCTCCAGCGTGTCGGGCCAGTGAATCTGCGAGAGAGCTTCTTGGATTGGCAGCACGTCGAGCCTCTGCCGGACTGCCGCAGGCAGGGCGTCTTCAACCAGCGGGATCAAGCGTTCGATTCCTTTGCGAAACATCTTGCGCATGGCGCCTTGCTGCAGGCCTTCGGTCAGAGGATAGACCGGCAGCGGTTTGAGACTCTCGGGAACTTCGTCCTCCCCTAGCGGAACGATCTCAGGATGCACGATTTCCCAGCTGGTACCGGTCGACTTCACCAGACCCGTGGCCATCAGCCGCAGGCCGATACTCAAGTCTTTTAGACGAAAGGGCTGGTTGAACCACATCAGTCGCAGATGGGCCAGGGCGTCTAGTTTGAGCAGTGCTCCGAGCATGTGTTTGCCCGTTTGAGTAAACCGCTGGTCCAGTTCGACAATGTGGCCCACGACGCTAACGCGTTCGTTTTCGACCAAGGTTTCGCCCGTGCGGACGGGCGCGACGGCTTCGTAAGTCCTGGGAAACAGGAACAGCAGGTCCACGGCGCGGTGGATGCCCATCTTGTTGAGTAGTTCGGCGCGGTTGGGACCGACGCCGGGCACAAACTGAATGGGATCGAACAGCTTCTGTGGCGTAAGTGCCGAGGAGTCCTCGGCCCCGGCTCGCGACGGAAAAGGCGGGCGATTGGATGTGAGTGACGTGTCAGGTTGCATGTTGATAAGCTCCTTCCATTAACTGTTGTAAGGAACCTGACAAGTCCCTGGGCGGTCGACAGGTGTGACGGGATGGGAAAATAGATACTACTTTCTGCAAAATAAATATACCGAAAAGCTGGCCGCGGAACTTTTGTTCAGCTCGTTGGTTTCATAAACTGAAGCGCCTTTGGCAGTTAGCGCACGTTTTGGCTTGCCGGACATCTGTGTCAGGCAGAAAAGTACTCAGTCGCTAAAAATTGCCATAGACTTGTCCCAGCGCTTTTCCAACCTTGTCGAGACCCCGTTTAAGGAGAGCCACATGTTGTCGCGTGTTTTCCGTGTTGGAACAACACTTGTTGTGCTAGGTTTGATGACTGCCAGTGCCCATGCTCAGGGTGGCGGTCGCGGTGGACCGGGCGGTGGCCGAGGGTTTCCTCGCGGAGGCACTGCTTCGGATATGCTCAGTCTGCTCTCAGCAGCCGAAGTTCGCAAAGAAGTTGGTTTGAGCGAAGAAGGCGGCCAGGCAGTTGATAAATTGCTCAAAGAAGCCGAAGAAGCTCGCGCAGCCATGTTTGGCGGCCGTGGTGGACCTGGCGGACCTGGCGGCGGCGGACCTGGTGGCCCTCCCGGTGGTGGCGAGCAAACTGATGAACAACGCGCCGAACGTGAACAACGCATGAAAGAAATGCGCGAGCGCATGGCCGAAACCCAGAAGAAGGCTGAGGAAGCCATCATGGGTGTGCTGAGCGACGAACAAAAGAAGGCTGTCGAAGAACTCAAGGGCAAGAAGTTTGAATTTCCAGAATCGCTACGTGCCGGCGGCATGATGGGCATGATGGGCATGGGCCGCGGCTTTGGCGGTGGCGGACGTGGTCCTGGTGGCGGCGGTGGCGGCGGCGGTCGCGGTCCTGGTGGCGGCGGCGGTGGCCCTGGATTTGACTTCGAAAAGATGCAAGCCCAACGCGAAGAAGCAGCCAAGAAAGCACAAGATCTGCTCGATGAAGTGCTACCACCTGAAGGTCTCGATCGCTTGATCGGTCTGTACGTTCAACTCCGCGGCACCAGCGCGATTACCGGTGAATTGCCTGCCAAGAAACTCGGACTAAGCGAAGACGATATCGCCAAGATCAATGAAGCCAACATGAACGCCATGCGCGAAGCATTCGGCGGCGGCGGTGGCGGTGGTGGTCGAGGCGGACGCAATCGTCCGGGCTCGGAATCCGGCACCTAATCTTCCTGAAGAGATGGATCAAAATAATTGATCAATAAATAATTGATCAGTAAATGATTTATAGCAGAGCAGCCAGGATAACTGGCTGCTCTCGCTTGGCGATTTCCCCGAGTCGCAGTGCTAGTGATAGTTGAGTTAGCGATAGCAACTTAGTGAACTGACTTTTGACCACTGAACCTGTCACAGGTTCCGCGACGGCTTATCTGAGGGCGATATGGCAAGGCGGCTAGTCATACCGAAACTCATACTGGGCTCCATTTTCACGGTCGGTGCTCCCTGCGAGTCTATGACCAATGGGCTTACGCCTGGCTTATGTGCAGCCTGCCCTCAACCCCCGGATTCTCCGGCCAAGTCCGCGCCCAACGTCAATGAACATGGCGACGAGAATCATCGTGGTGATCGACGTGGACGCGGCGGCCGCGGTGGTGTGCATCGCTTCATCTTTGAGGCCGTGCGCCGCGACGGCGGTCCGATCGAACTGATGCCCTTGCTGATGTACAAAAACGTGCGGCAATTCATCGGTGCCAATGACGAACAAAGCGCCAAATTCGAATCCTATTTCGCGGAGATGCAAAAGCGTTTGGAAGACGAACGCAAACAAGCCGAAAGCGATCCCAATACCGATTGGCCCAAGCTGTTCAAAGATCGCTTGGATAAAGAAAACAGCGCCTTTCAAGCATACTTGAGTGCTTTACCTCCAGAGCAATACGAACGTCTGATCGGTGTCTTTGTTCAACACCGGAACCTGCGGGCCCTGAGTAATCGCCTGGTCGCGATCGACAAACTGGGCATGTCGCCTGAGGCCGCAACGAAACTGCAGGGCGAGATCAATACGATTCGCGAAGAGACGATGCGCGAAAGCAACGAAGAGATGCGGCGCATCTTCACCAATGGCGGGCCTGGCGGACCAGACCAGGCTAGCTTCCAGAAACTAGTGCGCAAGAACCAAACCAAAGTCGATTCCAGAATTGAAAAACTCGTCGATAAAGCGACCATCGAAAAGCTGCATGCCTTGCGCGGCGCGGAACTACCGCGCGAACTAATGGAGAGTCTCGATGCACCTCCATTGCCACCACCCCCTAAGCCGTAGGCGTTAGCCTCGGTTGCAGCGCGTTTGAGGAGGAACCGGGGCTAACGCCGCTAACGCCCTCGGCTTAGTTGCCTCCTACTCCTACTCCTACTCCTACTCCTACTCCTACTCGAATCGCCGCACTGACAAGTCGAGCACGAGCACGAGCACGAGCAGGAGCAGGAGTAGGGTTCGGGAGCCCGTCAGCCTGCATGGGTGTTATTGAACGTTCGCCGCAGTTGGTGTAGAACGCGGAGCTCACGCCCGCAGCTGTGCGGTCTAGCGGCGCGCTAACACTACTCCACTGAGATATATCATGCGTAACGCGGGCGTCTTGGGCGTACTTGAAAACCCGTTGGTCTTTGGTCTGCTGCGATTGGGCACTGAGGATCGGCCTTCGACCGAAGAAAGCCTGGCTCTGATTCATCGGGCGCTCGATGCCGGTGTCCGCGTACTGGATACCGCTGATACCTACTGCTTGAATGACAAAGATCTGCATTACGGCGAGCAATTGGCTGATCAAGCCATCAAGAGTTGGTCTGGCCCACAGTCGGACATCAAGCTGATCACGAAAGTCGGTCTGGCTCGGCCTAAAGGCAAATGGGTACCGGCCGGCTCAGCCAAACAACTGCGCGCGGCAGTCGAAGGCAGTTTGGCCGCGCTGGGAGTAGAGCGATTATTTCTGGTGCAGTTGCACGCCAAAGACTCACGCGTACCCTACGAGGAGACGCTGGCCGCGCTCGCTCAGCTGCAACGCGAAGGCAAAATTGAGCATCTGGGATTGTGCAACGTATCGGTAGCGGAACTTCGGCAAGCCCAACGGCACTTCCCGGTGGTGAGCGTTCAGAATGAACTGAGCGTTATGGATCGCAGCGCGGCGACCAGCGGTCTGGTAGAGATGACGCGACAACTCGGCATACCTTTCTTGGCTTATCGTCCGCTGGGCGGTTATGCCAAAGTAGAAAAGCTGGAAAAGAACCGCGCCTTGGCTCCGCTGGTGAAGCGCCATGGTAAACCACCCTATGAATTGGCCATCGCGGCGGTCTTGGCCACAGCCGAAAATGTACTACCGCTATTTGGTGCCCGGCGCATGAGCAGTCTGGAGTCTTCACTGCGCGCACTGGAGATCAACTTGGATGCGCAAGATTTGGAAACGCTATACGCCAAGGTCTCGTTTGCGCCCACACCCGAGGCCTTGGCTGCGATTGCACCGCGCGTGATTCCGGCCGATTTACCGAAGCTCAAGCCCAATCAAGGCCCCGAGGCCGTCGGAACCGAAGAAGTAGTCTTGCTGATGGGTATCCAAGGCGCAGGCAAATCGGCGCTGGTGAAGGCGTATGAGCAAGCCGGCTATCAGCGACTCAATCGCGATCTCTTAGGTGGCAAGCTGGAGGATCTGGTCCCGGAATTGAAGAGCATGCTCGAAAGCGGTGCGCGCAAAGTTGTCCTCGATAATACCTATCCAACGCGCATCTCGCGTGAGGGCGTTATCAGCACCGCGCATCAACATCGACTACCGGTCCGCTGTCGATACCTGGCCACTTCCGCGGCTGATGCACGGTTCAATGTCGCCATGCGCATGTATTTGCGCTACGAACGATTGCTGAGCCCGGATGACTTGAAAGAGCTAGCCAAGAGCGATCCGAACTTGCCGCCACCCATTGCCATGCAACGCTGGCTCGATAGCTTCGAACCGCCGGCATTGGACGAAGGCTTTTCAGTAGTTGATGAGATTCCATTCGTGCGCCGCGCGGATGCATCGCTAGTCAACAAGGGCTTGCTCCTGGATGTCGATGGTACCTTGCGCAAGACCAAAAGCGGAGAACTCTATCCGCGTCAGCCTGATGATATCGAGCTGTTGCCGGGGCGGCGCGAAGTGTTGCAACGGTGGATCGAGCAGGGATATCAGTTGTTCCTGGTCTCCAATCAAAGCGGGGTCGCTTCCGGGCACCTGAGCGCCGAGCAAGCCACGGCTTGTTTTGACAAAACCGTCGAACTTCTCGGCTTGCCCGTCACTGAGACGTCGTATTGTCCCCATCCGGCTTTCCCCGCCGGTTGTTTTTGTCGCAAGCCAATGCCGGGTCTAGGCGTGCAGTTGATCTACAAATACAAACTGGCCCCCGAGCATTTGATCATGGTCGGCGACATGGACAGCGACGAAGCTTTCGCCCGCAGCCTAGGCGCCAAATACTACGATGCCAGCGAGTTCTTTAAAACTTAGTTTGCGTGTCGCCTCGCCGCGCAATCGTTTAACCCGTAGCCGCCAGGCGAGGTGCACCCGCTAATCAATCTCTGGCTCACTCTGAAGGCAGCGATTGATTAGCGGGTGCACCTCGCCTGGCGGCTACGGGTTAAACGATCCACTGCTCGATCCAAACCACAAATTCCACAGGCTGGAAGCCTATGCCACACAAATTTCACAGGCTGGAGGCCTAGGCCACAAAGACACATTGGGGCTTTCGCGGGGGCGTGGGTGACTATACACTGCTGGGCTTGTCTTGAGCTGAGGCTTGTGCCTCTGGCGGGTGGGTGTTCAGGCGGGCCGAGTTCGGCGTTCAGAAGAGGATGTGTTAGGTGCCAGCAGCTTGTGTAATCGGCTTGCAGTGGGGCGATGAAGCCAAGGGTAAATTGGTCGACTTGCTTGCTCCGGATCATGATTGTGTCGTTCGCTATCAAGGCGGCGCCAATGCGGGACACACGGTGGTCTGTGGAGCGGAAGTTTACAAGCTGCATCACGTGCCCAGTGGGATTCTGCATCCCAATGTCATGAACTACATCACGCCCGGCGTGGTGATCGAACCGTCGACTCTCATTCGCGAACTGGAAGGCCTGGAAGCTCGTGGCATCCAACCTCGCAGTAATTTAATGATCAGTCAGCGAGCTCACCTGGTGATGCCTTGGCACATTTTGGAAGACAAGCTGCTCAACAGCCTGGTGGTGCAGGGCGAGAACATCGGCACAACTCTGCGCGGCATTGGTCCTTGTTATCGCGACAAAGTCGGCCGCACCTTTGCGGTCCGCGCTTCAGACCTGTTGCAGAGCGATTTACCTGAGCGCCTGGCGACAATCGTTGCCGCCAAGAAGACGCTGCTGGCTGGTATGGGCGGAGCAGAACTGGCCAATGAATTATCAACCGAAGCCATCGTGGCGCAGGCTCAGAGCTGGGCCAAGTCGATTGGACCATTGGTTGGCGATACGACCAATCAACTTCTCGACCAACTCGATGCTGGCAAGCGTCTGTTGATGGAAGGGGCCCAAGGTTCGTTGCTGGACATCGACCACGGCACCTATCCATTCGTCACCAGCAGCAATTCATCGGGAGTAGGAATCTCGGGTGGCTCGGGGGTACCAGCCAAATGGATTCGCCGCGTAATCGGTGTGTGCAAAGCTTATTCAACGCGTGTGGGTGGTGGTCCGTTCCCGACTGAGCTGAATGACGCCGTCGGTGAAAAGATTCGCGAGATCGGCCGCGAGTACGGTACGACGACCGGCCGTCCACGTCGCTGCGGGTGGTTCGATGCCGTTGCCGTACGATACACAGCCCGGCTCAGCGGTATCGATGCTCTATCGCTGATGATGATGGATGTGCTGGGGCACTTGGATGAAGTGAAGGTCTGCGTGGCCTACGATGTCGATGGCGAGCGCGTCACCAACTTTCCATGCGAAGCCAGTGTGCTCCGCAAGGCCAAGCCGATTTATGAAACGTTGGAAGGTTGGAAACAAGACGTCACCGGCGTGCGGCGCGTGGAAGACTTTCCGTCGGCGGCCCAGAACTATCTGAAGCGCATCAGCCAACTGGTCGGCACACCGGTCGAAATTATCTCGGTAGGTCCCGATCGCGAACAAACGATCTTTGTCGACAAGAAACGCCTCTTGAACATCTGAGTCGAGAATGCACGTTTACTTGATCGGTTATCGAGGATCTGGCAAGACGACCGTGGGGCGAATCTTGGCTGCGCGGCTGGCCCTGCCGGCTGTGGACGCCGATGACCTGATCGAGCAGTCCGCCGGATCAACCATTCGAGAAATCTTCGAGCGCGAAGGTGAAGATGGCTTTCGGCAGCGTGAACAAGCGGTCGTGGCTGAATTGGCCACACAAGCGCAGACTCGTCCGCAGGTCGTGTCGCTAGGTGGTGGAGCCATCCTGCGGCCGGCCAATCGCGAAGCGATCAGCGGCAGTGGCTATCGCGTCTGGTTAACCGCTTCACCTCAAAAGCTGCTCGAGCGCACGCGGGCGGATCAATCAACTCAAGCCCGGCGGCCAGCGCTGTCCGCGCTGAACGATTATGATGAAGTTGTCAGCATCCTGGCAGCTCGCGAACCACTGTATCGTGCGGTTGCGCAAAAAATAGTGGATACTGAGACTTTGAGTGTCGAAGCAATAGTCGAAGAAATCGCCCACTGGCTCAGCTCCTTTCAAGAGACGCATCGCCCACTATGATCGCCTGGCTCAGCGCACATCCATTCTTGGCACGCGTCTTGGTCTGGTGCTTGACGACGATCGTAGCTTGGTTGATCAACTGGGCCATCATTACACAAAACTCGCGGCCGCTGGCCATCGGGGCTTGGAGTAAGTTGCCGCCTGGTGGCCAGCAGCGCAGTTGGCTGGATTGGTTACCGATTTTGGGATGGTGGCGACTCCAGCGCGAATCAAAACCACACGGCCAACGCTATTGGTTGCGCCCATTCTTGATCGAGCTGCTGTTTCCATTGTCGATGGTTTGGCTGTATGGCTGGATCATCAGCGGGCAAACGCTGCCATCGCCGCGCTTGGCTGCGAACATGCAACTGGAGTTGCATTATCAATTCTTGGGACACTGCCTGCTGATCGCGCTGATGATGGTGGCTACGTTTATCGACTTCGATGAACAGATGATCCCCGATACGATCACGTTGCCAGGCACGTTGATAGGTCTATTGGGCAGTGGGCTACTGGCTGGATGGTTCTTGCCGATACCACTGGTTAACAGCGTAGTGGAGATGCATGCTTCGTCCATTGGCAGCTGGCCAGTTTGGTTGGATGGCCAGTGGGGGCTAGTGATCGCGCTGGGGATCATCAGCATCTATTGCTTTGGTTTGTTGGATCGCGTGTGGATTACTCGGCGTGGCTGGCAGAAGGCATTTCAGTACTTCGTGGCCGTCATCTTTCGGTCGTATCTGTGGATCATCGCTCTGGCCTTGTGGATCCTGCTGTGTTCGACGACGTATTTGGCATGGCATTTCGAGTTGCCGCGATGGCAATATTTGCTGAGCGCATACTTTGGTCTGCTAGGTGCGGGCGGTTACACGTGGTTAGTGCGCGTGGCAGCACGGCAAGGTCTAGGCGTGGAAGCCTTGGGCTTTGGTGATGTGACGCTCATGGCCATGATCGGAGTGTTCTTGGGATGGCAAGCAAGTGTGCTGGTGTTTTTCGTGGCGCCGTTCTTTGCGATACTTGTCTTTGTGATTCGCAAGCTGTTGTTAGGTGATCGCGCTGGTGCCTACGGTCCGTATTTGTGCATGGCTGCAGTGTGTGTCATGGTGTTTTGGGAATATTTCCGTCGCCACTACGCGGCTCCGTTGCTCGAACTGCCACCGCTAGTGACCTGGGGCATTCTCTGCGGCACGTTGATCATCCTGTGGCTGGTTCTGCGAGTTTATCTATTGATCAAAGGCAGCGTCCGCGGCATCCGCCACAGCCACCCGGTGTAGTAGAGCGGCTGTCCCCAGCCGCTCAGCACCCTCTAACCAAATCTTCTACCGACAACGACCCTTTGACCCAAACCGCTGGCACCGCAAAACCAGCGCTGAGGGTTCTCGTACCAACGCAGAGACGCAGAGGATCGCAGAGAAGACTGCTTTGTCCTCAGCGTTTACTCTGCGAACTCTGTGGACTCTGCGTTTTGAAAATGGATCCAGTAGTTTTTTGCCCACGCAATTTGACGCGAGGTCCGCGGAGGCTCGGCATTCGCCCTTCCGCACGCTGACGCAATGTGTTGGCGAAAGTCGTTACACTGGTGGCGTCCGAAGGTTACCGCTTCGGGTTGTGTTTGGCGATTAAGGAGGAGTTGGCATGATGAGGCTTGCGCCTGCTGAGCAGTTGCATGTGACTAATCGATGGCTAGAAGTGGAAGGGGAATTGCGAGTCGCGCTGTTGCGTGTGTGCTTGATCATTGCCTTCTATTCGGTTCAGTTGGTCAACTATCTGGGCTGGAGTTCGGGCGAGCCGGCCGAGGCGCTATTCCATCGATTGGCGACCTATTTGTCAGCAGTTTGGTTGTTCGCTTCGCTGGCCGTGGTGGTCATGATCTCCCGGCAACAACTTCCGCCCATCTCCAAATACGTGACCTCGGCAGTCGATATCGTTTTGTTGAGCATCATGGCCAGTGCCGGTAGTGGACCTGCCAGTCCACTGATGATGACTTATCCGCTGATCGTCGCTCTAGCGGGACTGCGCGGGAGTCTGAAGTTGATTTGGGTCACGACGATTGGTTGTGTGCTCGCCTACCTGGTACTACTGTTCGCGCATGGTCAGTTCAGTGGGGCGGCCAGCCTATCGGTCTTGAAAGTGGTTCATCTCAAACCGATCGAGATCATGATTACCCTCTTGGCCATTGCATCTACTGGCATTGTTACCGGCCAGCTGGTGCGGATGATCAAGCAAGTCGTGTTGGAAATCAGTTCTCGCCAAGGTGACGAGAGCCAGGCGGAGGTGCGGCCATGAGCGAGCAGCTACCGCCTCTCCAACCTGCGCTGGTTTGTCAAAAGTGCGGCGCGGTCAATCCGCCCCATGCCGATCGCTGCTGGGTCTGCGATGGGAGAGAAGCCAATCCGTTTGCCGCTCCACCGGCCTTGCGCGCACCGGCTGATAGTGCAGCGACCTATCCCAGCGGTCAAACGAATTCGCGCGTCGAAGGGCTGTTCACAGTTCTGCTCGGGCTACTGGTGGTGCTCACGGTTTTGATCGGTATCGGTATCGCGGTGCAAGACCCAGGTCTGCTGGTTGTTTACTCGATCATCGTAGTGCCCACCTTGCTGGCCGTCGGCACGCGAGCGCTCTATAGCCTGGCTAAAGGTGAACGTCCCAGAGCCTCATCGCTCTTTATGGTCTTCATCTGGTCCGGCGTCATTACAGCGGCCATCTTTTGCCTACTGGTAATCGCGGCTTTCATCTCACTCTTTGTTATGTGTATGCAGATATTGGGCGGCGGACGATGATTGCGGCGTGGTCTTATCCGCTGATCATGCTGGCCGCTCTGGGCGCAGGCTGGCAGGTCTTGCGGCAATACCAAAGTCCGCTCAAGCTAACGCGAGCTGAGAAGACCGCTATCGGTCTGGGCGCTTTTTGTGGCGCTATGTTAGGTGCCAAGTTGCCCTTTGCGCTCTACGATTGGGAAGCCCTGCGCAGTGGCGCAGCCTGGTTCTCTAATGGCAAGACGATCGTTTGCGGCATGGTAGGCGCATACGCGGGTGTCGAATTGGCCAAGTGGATCTACCAGATCCGCGTCAAGACAGGCGATTCATTCGCGGTACCGGCGGCGGTGGCTGTAGGTATCGGACGACTGAGCTGCTTTGTCGGTGGCTGCTGTTATGGCGTACCGACTACTTTGCCTTGGGGTGTGGTCTTTCCACTGACCGATCAGCAGCCACGGCATCCGACTCAGCTGTATGAGTCTGCCTTCCATTTGTCAATGGCTGGAGTGCTCGCGTGGCTCTACCACCAGCGTGTCTGGCGAGGACAACTGGTGAAGTTTTATATCATGAGCTACTTGGTTTATCGCCTGCTGACGGAACTGATCCGGCCAGAGCCAGAGGTTTGGCTAGGGCTGACCGGATACCAATGGTTCGCGCTGGTGTGCTTACCAATATTCGGTGGGCTGTGGTATCGCGATGGGCAAGCTGTGGATACTTCGACCGAACAGTTACAACTGCAGCGGTGAAGATGCGGAGTATTTTCTTGAGCTCACAAGTACTCGATACGAGACTTATCCGCAGCCGACGTTGAAGGTGAGGGAACATCAAAACATGGAACAGTTGGGCGGGGTACCAGGCTGGATCTGTCCGGTCGTCAGGGAACTTGGACCTGAGGGCCAGCGATTGGCAAGGTGGCGAGCTGGACGGATTGTCACTGGTCAAGGCAGATTGCAATGGATTCAGCGCAGGTGGTTAGCGTATCGAGCCAGTCGGTTGCGCGTGGTGTGGGATCGCGTGCGTCGTCCGCTCCGCGGCTGTACGTGTGAACTTTATTATCATCATCGCTGGGGCAATCCCGACTTTCTGGTGCTGGGTTACGTTCACAGTCACCCGGCTGCGTCGCTTTCATCGTTTTACTGCGCGACGCTGGTTCTGGATGAGATCGCCCGCTTGAAAGGCAGCCATGCAATCGTCACTGAGTTGAGCAATGACCGGCTGAGCGATCGGCTGATGGAACGCTGGGGTTGGGAGCGTCACTGCCTGGCGTGGTCTGGCCGACATTTCATCAAGCGATTCTACGGCACCTACCGGCCGATTCCCGACGCCTGGCGCAGCCGCTGCGGAATGTCGTAGCGCGACTGTCCTCAGCAGTTGTAGAGCGGCTGTCCCCAGCCGCTCAGCACCCGGCAAATCGCGCTGCGATAAGTTTGCCCGGTTTCTCCGCGATCATCTGTGTCTCTGCGTTTTGAAAATTAGCCCGCTAAGCGACGGCGATCGACGGCAGTTGGTCGGAAGAGGCTGGGCTTAGCGGGTGCTGAGCGGCTGGGGACAGCCGCTCTACGGCTTGGGCCCGGTCTTCTCTGCGATCCTCTGCGCCTCTCTGCGTCTTGAAAACTAGCCCGCTAAACGACGGCGATCGACGGCAATTGGTCGGAAGAGGCTGAGGTTAGCGGGTGCTGAGCGGCTGGGGACAGCCGCTCTACAGCCAGGCATGGGAATTTTCCCGCATATTTTTTCTTTGCGGGTCGGACAGATGGTAATGATCCTGCGGATTATGGGGAACTTATCAGAATCGCTAGCGTCAAAGCGACATTATTTTTCCGTTCACTCCCCCGATGAGGTTGTGTGTACCCTCAATCGTGGCCCCGGTGTGACACCCCAGCAGGGCCATCCCGCACGCGCATCCAGCTGGAAACCTAGGAAAGATCGGTAGGCTAGCATACCGACCCCCCAGGCGAGTTTGCATCGAAAATCGTCGCAATTATAATCAACCGTCAACGTCCGAACGGTGGGTTAGTGCGCCGAGTGCCGCGACCCCTTGAGGACCGTTCCCACGTCTCATCCAATATTTTTCGGGCTCGTTCGCTCAACCATGGGCGAAGACCAGGACTAAGACTCACCCGTTTGTGGGGGAGTTTTCCTGTCGTCGGTTTCAGGCAGCAACGCTTTTAGGGGCTGGTTAATGACCAACCGCAAGTTCCGCACCGTCGCATCCCCCATTTCGCAATCCAAAACTGACGTAGCTCGGAAGCTGATGCGTCGGATGATTTTGGAGACGCTCGAGAACCGGCACTTGATGGCCGTAGGACCACAGTTGATTGGCATTCAGCCCAACAACAGTGACCTGCTGGTCGATGGTACGGTGCGCTCGGTGGCTCCGCGCGAATTGACATTCCGTTTCGATGACGCGCAGGTGATCGATGCCTCTACGCTGACGGGCATACGCCTGTCGCGCGCGGGCAACGACGGCACCTTCGGTCAGTTCAGCGCGTCGACCGACTTTGGCTCTAGTGGAGCGGTCAATGTTCGACTGACTGCCCGAGCCCAAGCCACAGCGCTGACGGTGCAATTCACGCAGCAGGACTTGGGGCCCAGTGGCGTGCCTCAATTCTCGCTGAGCGGTTCAACGTTGAGCGTCGTGCTCAACTCGAACCTTGCTTCGCCCACTACGGCCGCGCAGTTGGTCGATGCCATCAATCTTTCGCCGACGGCCGCGCCGGTCTTGGTGGCCAGACTGGATGGCGGTTTGGGCAGCACTGCTATCGGCTCGCTCAATCCAGCTAACTACTCGCCAGTCCAGCTGACCCAAGCCAATGATGTGGTGGTTCAACCCGGCGCCATGCTGGTAGGTGCCAGCCCTAACGAAAACGAAGTCACCTTCCGCTTCAGTGAAGCATTGCCGGACGATAACTATCGCATTGAGATCTTCGGCTTTGATGATCCTGTGCGTGGCATCGTCGGTTTGCGAAACGTGGGCGAAGGCAGCCAGGCAGGCAATTTGTTTATCCCAAGTGTTTCGGGAACGCGCCAGAACACAGTTAATTTCCGCTTGGATTTGGGATCGCAAGTTGTGGGCGTGGTACCACAACCGGTTATTCGCACCGCCAGCGGTCTGCAACAACAACGCGACACGGTGGTGGTCTACTTCGACGCCGACAAACTGTTGGTAGAGAACGATGCGTTTGGAAATCCCACGGCCCGCTCGGCTGAAAATCCTGCCTTCTATCAACTGATTCTGACGCAAGACTCGGTCCGCAATACCGACGACGTTTATTTCTTGCCAACCAGCGTCAAGTACAACGCGACCACCAACACGGCCACTTTGAAATTCGCCAGCGACATCAATACGCTGGCTGGAAATGCGCCTGCGACTTTCCGTTTGCGCGTGGGCACCCGCGAGTCGGCTCCGATTTCGCCAACCTATAGCGAAGCGGCCGCAACTGTCATCAGCGATTTGAATACTGGTGGCGCGGCCAAGTTCCGCTTTACTTCGCGGCAAGTGGGCGAAGCAGGTTCGGGCGTCCAAGTCGAAGTTATCAACTCGGGCAGTGGTACTCCGCTGGTAACGACCGCCGGTCGTAAAGTAACGGTCGATATGGGGCGATCGACTTTGACCGCCACGGAATTCGTCACCCTGGTCAATAATTCGTCCGCAGCCTCGGCGCTGCTTTCTGTGTCGTTGGAAGCTGGCAGCAGTGGAGCGACTCAGGTTGGCAACCGAAGTCTGGCTTATTCGCCGTTGACTCTGGTGGGCTTGGGCAGTTCGTTTGATACCGCCACCAACATCGGCACGCTCGGTTCGGCCAACCAGTTGCAAAGCAGCTTGATCCTGGGTTCGTCGATCGATCCTGAAAGCTTTGTGCTGGACTTGATGGGCGCAAGCGACGATCCGGGACATCGTGTGCTGCCGCAAAATCAAGTTGGTGCGTTCGAAAATCATGTCAACTCAGCCTTTGGTGCTGACAGTACAGATGGCATCACGACCATCTACTACAACTTTAGGACGATTTACTCCTCCGATTTATTCAATGTTCCGCTAGTTAATGCAATTAGCGAACTGCAAAAACAGCGCACGCGCGAAGCCCTCGGACTGTGGGCCAAGTATGTTGGCGTACAATTTGTCGAAACTTCGGATCTGGGTATCACGATTGCAACCGGTTCCGGTACCGGTTTACGCTCGCTGCCAAATACTCAAGTTCAGAATGAGTTTGGTGCCAACTTCGGCGTGCGCATCGATCCATCGTTTGCTAATTCGCTGATCATTCTGTCGGCCACTAATACGTGGAATGATAACTATGGCGAAAGCTATTTCCGCGCGATGGCCACTGCCGTGGGCATGGTGCTGGGCTTGGAACACGCTGGCGACCTGCCTCAGTCCACGCTCATGCGCTTGGCCCCAGAGTTCTTGGCCGGCAGCGGCACCCTGATCAATGCCAACGATGCGCAGTTAAATGCTTCGGATGAGCGGTACGAGCCCATCTTCCCCGGCAATCAAGACGTTCTGCACGGCCAATATCTCTATCGTCCTGACGGCTCGGATATCGATCTATATCGCTTCGATGTCGACTTTGGTGGCGACGATCGCGTGGGGCTCTTTACTGCTGAAACCTATGCCGAGCGTTTGACCAACAGCAGCGCGCTGAACACCAACCTTCAATTGTTCCGCGCCACTCAGGCTACCGCGACCACCAGCTTTGGTGCGGGCGATGCCTTACAGGTTAAGTTCGAGTCGTTGCGTCCTGGGGCTCAAGGCAACCACTTCCAAATCATCCTGACGCAATCGGGACGCGGAGCAGGTGTTAAGCCAGGTATTGCCGTAGGTGCCAACTCCGTCAGTATCGATTTGAACACGACCCCCGGCAGTATCAGCACCGTCGAGGACGTTTTGGTCGCGCTGGCTCAGTCGAGCGCTGCTAGCAAGCTGGTCAAAGCCTCATTGGTTCGTGGCCTGCCGTCAACTCAGATCGGCACCAACGTACTAACCCAAAACCCAATCGTGCTGGGTGGCGGCGGCATGGCACTGGTGGCTCAAAACGATGATTACTTCAGCCGAGACTCGCTGATCAATCAGTCGCTCTCTTCGGGCGTGTACTACATCGGCGTCTCGGCCAGTGGAAATGAAGACTACGATGCCACGGTCCAAGGCACCGGCTTCGGCGGCAAGTCGCAAGGCGATTACCAGCTGCGGATCACCTTCCGCGCCCAGGTAGATACCTCGGACACGATTCAAGACATCTCCAGTTCGACCGATCCTGCCGTGAGTGTCGATGGTGATGGTGATGGTGCACCTGGAGGCACGTATAATTTCTGGTTCCAAACTCGACCTCTGGACCGCCTGATTAGTTTCAACGCCGGTGCCAACGCTTCGATCGAAGGCAAAGTCATCACCGTCGTGGGTGGCAATGGCGTATCGCGCGACTTTGAATTCGATAGCAACGGTTCGGTTGCGGCTGGTCGCATTGCGATCACATATGCCGCAGGCGATGCTGCCGGTACGTTGGCCAATGCCTTGGCTGCGGCTATCGTCTCGCGCAGCGAGCTAGGCGTTAGCGCGCTGGCCAATGGAGCTCGATTGACTCTGCGCGGAGAGCGTACGATTCGCATCGATCCAGCTCTGGTGCTAATCGACGTTTCTGGCAAGACGATCTTCGTTGATAAAGCGGCTGGTCCCAATGCTGATGGCAGCCTGGCCAGACCATTTAATAACATCTCCGCGACCGGAGTGGCCAATGCCTTCTCGTCGGCCTTGCCCGGTGACATCGTGCGCATCGTAGGCAACGGTGGTGTGGACGGTAATATCGCCACCATCGGCGATAACTTTGCCTACGAAATTGGTACCGGTCTATTGCCGGGGTCCGTCCTTTCGGATGGATCAACCATGGAAGTACCTCGCGGCGTAACGGCTATGGTCGATGCCGGCGCGATCTTCAAACTCAACCGAGCTCGCATTGGCGTGGGCAGCTCGAACTTGAACATCGATCGGTCGGATTCTGCTCTGCAAGTTCTGGGCGCCCCGCTGCTGTTGGATGCATCCGGTAACGCTGTGCGATCTACCACTGGCGCCATAGTGCCTGGCAGCGTCTACTTCACCTCTTGGCAAGATGAAACAATCGGCCTGGATACCTACACACCTCGCACCACGCCTGCCAGCGGTAACTGGGGAGGTATCTCGTATCGTCGTGACGTAGATAGTTCGGCCGGTCGCACCGACTTGGAAGATGAAGGTATCTTCCTGCAGTATGTCAATCACGCAGTCGTGCGTTATGGTGGCGGCACCGTCATCGTCGATTCGATTCAGCAGTCGGTCAATCCGATTGAAATGCTCGATACGCGACCAACGGTTACCAACAACTTCATCAGCTTCTCCGCTAATGCCGCGCTGAGCGCATTGCCCAACAGCTTTGAAGAAACCAACTTCAACGAACCGTTCTATCAAGCCAATGGGGCGTTCACTAGCGATTATGATCGCGTCGGCCCAGAGATTCATAACAACCGCCTGGTCAACAACTCACTGAACGGTCTGTTCATTCGCGTTGAAACGCCAGCCGACGGTGTCACTCGCACATTGACCGTCCCTGGTCGATTCGATGATATCGATGTCGTGCACATCATCACTGAAAACCTGATCGTTAGCGGATCGACCGGTGGCGCGCTGCTCGATGGCACCGTCCCTCCAGCAGAATTGATTTCGACCGCGGCGAGTGTGGGTGGCACATTGTTGCCAGGCACCTACAGCTACAAGCTTACTTTCATGGATGGCAATGGATACGAAAGCATTCCATCAAATGCGTCGGCTTCTCAACTGATCAATCCAGGTCAAACCGCCATCCAGATTGCCGGTCTGCCGTCGGCTACAGGTGAGTTCATAGCGCGGCGATTGTATCGCAGCAACAGCAATGGTCAGGGACCTTACGAGTTGGTCGCGACCTTGGATCGTCAGACGTCAACCTACTTGGATATCGGAAAAGCGCTGGGCGGAACCTTGGCCCGCGATCGGGCTGATGTAGTTGGAGTGACGCTGGAGCGCGCCGCCGGTGGCACACTGCCGGCGGGCGATTACTCCTACCGCGTCGTGATGGTCGATGGTGCTGGCCGCGAAGGTCTGGCATCCAATCCGACGGACACATTTACGCTGGCACCTGATGGCAGTATTCTGCTGCAGAATCTGCCGCTGACTTTAAATGGTTATGTGGCTCGGCGTTTGTATCGCAGCACCGATGGCGTGAATTACGTGCGCGTGGCCGATATGCCTGACGCCACCTTCGCGGGTGTAACGCAGTTCTTGGACAATGGCACCACCGCTGGCGGCGCCCTGGACATCGAAACCTTCTCGGTCAAACGTCCGCGGGCCACAGCGTCGTTGGTTATCGATCCCGGTACGGTTATCAAGCTGGAAGCAGCTCGTATTGAAGCGACCTTCGGAGCCAACATTATTGCCGAAGGTACCGATGGTTTGCCTATCGTCTTCACCAGCAAGTTGGATGACCTGGTGGGGGCCGGTGGAACTTTTGATACCAACAATAACGGTACCGCTAGTGGACCTGCGCCTCGAGATTGGGGCGGCATCTACATGGCTCCCACTTCTACGCTGAGCGTGGATCACGCCCGCTTCTCCTACGGCGGTGGCGTTACCAGGCTGGACGGTACGTTCCGAGCCTTTAATGTCATCGAGATTCAACAAGCTGAAGCTCGCATTGCCAACTCGATCTTTGAAGACAACGCCGATGGCTTTGGTGGTCAAGGACCCGGCGCTCGCTTCGGCCGACTGAGCAACTCTCAGGCGACAATTTTTGTACGCGGCGCTCAACCGATCATCATCAACAACACTTTCCGCGATAACGACGGCAGTGTGATCGATATTGATGCCAACAGCATGACCGAAACGATCATGGGCGATTCGGGACGACAAACCGGTGCTGCTGATCGTTCGATTTCCTATGACAGCAACCGCGGTCCGCTGATTCGCAATAATCGGCTGTCCAATAACGACTTGAATGGTCTGGAAATTCGTGGCGACACGCTAACAACCGCCAGCGTTTGGGACGACACCGATATTGTGCACGTTCTATTCGACGGCATCTTCATTGAAAATGTGCAGCACGAAGGCAACTTACGGTTGCAGAGCGCGGCCAATGAATCGCTAGTGGTCAAGTTCTACGGATACGGCTCGAACTTCAATCGCAACTTGGGCGCCGGCATCACAGCCAGCGGTCAGTTGACCTCGGGCAATAATCGCGTGGGCGGTGCTCTGCATGTGCTCGGTCAGCCTGGCTTCCCAGTTATCTTGACCAGCCTTCGCGACGATACCGTGGGCGCTGGTCTGGAACCTGATGGTTCACCACAAACCGATACCAACAACGATGGTATCGGTTCGATTCCCCAAGCCGCCGATTGGCGTGGTTTGTTGCTCGATCAAGATTCCAACGATCGCAACGTCGCACCGGTACTGGAAACGGAAAGTCCTACAGCTGCGGCCCCGGGACCCAACGGCTCGGCACTGAGCGCTCAAGTGTTGGGAGACCTGGCGGCAAGTCCATCGGCCAGCAGCGAAACTTTGCGACTCGGCTTCAATGTCGAAGGCGTATTGAGCCAACGCGAAGACGTTGACGTTTATAGCTTCACCGCTGAAGCCGGTACGGAAATTTGGTTGGACGTCGACTTCACCGAACACGATAGCGATTTGGTTCTGGAACTGCTCGATGCCAACGGATCCTTGCTGGCTCGTAGCGACAACAGCACGGAAGAAACGGCTGATCCATCGAAACTAGTAACCACCGCGCTTATCGCGGCCAGCAACGTCAATCGCATGCCGGTTCGCGTCGATGGTGTGCGAACCACCTCCAGTGGACTGGTCAAAGAAGATGGCACCACCAATGCCAAGGACCCAGGCATGCGTGTGCGTCTGCCAGGTGCTCTCAGCACCCGCAGCACGTTCTACTTCCGAATTCGAAGTGCCAGCGCTGACATTAACGCCATCGATGCTGGTCTGACCAAGGGCGTATATCAAGTACAAGTCCGACTGCGCGAGCAACAAGAATTTGCTGGGTCGACGATCGACTTCGCTGACATTCGTTACGCCATGAACGGCGTAAATCTCATCGGTCTGCCTGGAACTTCGCCGCTGATCGGCGAAGCTCAAGAAGATGAAAGCGTGGGCACAGGTCAGTTCAATGCCAACAACGGCACCTCGGTCGGCCAGGTCCAAGTTGGTAGTCGCCCACAGTACATCGGCAATATCTTGGAGACGGCCAAAGGCGCGATCAGCGTCGGTGGTACGCTCAGTTCACGATCGGATGTCGACTTCTTCCGCATGACCATCAGTCAAGAAGATCTGGTCGGCAGCATGTTCGGCAGCTATGTACCAGTTGTCTTCGACATGGATTATGCCGATGGCATGAACCGGCCCGACACATCGATCAACATCTTCCAAGAAGAGTTCTCACGCTTCGGCACTCAGTATCGCTTGGTCTATTCGGGCGATTCGAGCAACATCGCTGATGATCAACGCAAACCGCTGACCGTTACCGATGTGCAAGACTTGTCGCGCGGTTCGCTGGGCACCAAAGACGCATACATCGGTCCCATCGCATTGCCCGAAGGCACTTACTTGATCGGTGTCTCGTCGGCCGCGTATCAACCGCGTACCAAGATTCTCAACCCGTTCGATGTCAAACCCATCAGTTCGATTCGACGCATTGTGGATCAGGACTACGTTCCGGGCGTAACCACTGCCGAGCCACCAGTAGTGCAGAACTTCTTGCCAAGCACCACGATCGGTGCCAGTGGCGAGTTGGTCTCGGCCACCTTTTCTCTAGCGGGTTACACCGCTGCCGATCTGCCCAGTATCTATCTGGATTACTCCAACGTCGGTACGTTCGAAGTCTTTGTGCGTCGCTCGAATAACACTGAAACGCGAATCGGTACCACCGTATTCCCAAGTGCTAATCTCTTCAACGGCACCAACTCGACCAAGATGTCGTTGGGTGCCTTTGCAGGTGAAGAAGGATTGAGCCTGGTGTTCCGCAATGCTGCCGGTACCACCACGATCGATAACATCGTGATCGGCTTTGCTGAACGTGGCGAACAAATCGGGGCTGGTGACGAACCGACGTTGACCAACGCATTTAGTTTGTCGCCCAACCTGGTCCGCCCAACTCGAACTTTCTCGCTCGAGACCTACCTGTTCTCCGAAGATCCTTCGATCATTTTCGACTATGAAATTCTCGAAGGGGACCTCGACGTTTTCGTGATCCCTCAAGGTGGTTTTCCAGTTCGAATTGCGACGAGCAATGACGACGTTCAGTTGGGCGAAACTCGGTTGACGCGAGGTTCGCCGCAGCTTGACCAACAGCTCAGTCTGCGTCAGTGGGCTGGTCAGCCGGGTCTGCGAGTGGAATTCCGCACGCGCGACAACGATCCGACCACTGGTACCGTGGGCGAAGTTACGATGATCCTGGCCGATGGCTCGCGCTTCAATTCGCGTGAACCAAACTCGACCTACGCGGCTGTGGCTGTAGCCAGCACCGTGGTCACGACAGGTTCCTACCAGTTCGAAGTCCGCCTGGCAGAAACGTTCTTCGAATCGAACACCTTCGGTGCACCGACGCTGACCCAGACGATTGATACCAATGATCGCCTGGCCGAACAACTTACCTTGACTGTGCCTGCTGGCAGCGTACTGACCGATGGCGATCAGTTCGAAATCAGCGATGGCGGCAATCGCATTGTGTTCGAGTTCTCGACAGATGCATCGGTTGGTCTGGGCAATGTTCCCGTGCGATTCTTGGCCACCGACACAGCTTTCATGGTGGCCCAAAAGGTCCGTGATGCGATCAACAATCCGAGTGTTCAGTCGCGATTGAATGTTCGCGCAGCTACCTCGGGCGGCATCGATACTGGTACCGCCGGTCGCGACAATCGCATCAATCTGTTTGGCAACGCCTCGGTGCGTGTTCTGCAGGCCACGCTGCCCGGTTCGGCTGTGATCGTGAAGGCCCAAGCAGGTTCCAGCGACAAAAACGTCGCTCGTGACCAGGGCCAGGTCATCATTCAAAATAGCTTCATTCGCGACTCGCGCGATTATGGCATCTGGTCTCAGCCAGCTCGACGTTTGTCTGACGATCGCGATACTCCAGACTTCATTGAGTCGTTGATTATGCAAGCCAAGCCTAACCTGGTTGGCACTCAAGCCGTCCGCAATCTGCTGGATCCCAATGACAGCGTCATCGGTGGTTTGGTGCCTGGTATTGTGATTCAGAATAACGTTTTGGAAGAAGGTGGTCTGGGCGGTATCCACGTTCAAGGTGAGAACCCAATTTGGATGGTGACGCCACAGTTGATACCTCCGACTGATCCGGATACTACACCCAACACGAACGGTTCACACTTCGGTTACTACGTGGACGATGGCGATATCCTGGCAATCGATATGGATCGTACTCGACTCAATTTCGAGTTCGAAGATCTAGCGGGCGCCAGCACTGCCGCTCCGGTTTGGGGAAGCGGCGTCGAAGAGGGTGATGGTTTCGGTCTATCCAGCTCCATCGCCTGGTACCGTGATGAAGGCGGCAGTTTCTATCAGCGATTGAGTGGCACCGACCTAACCGCGTTTGCGACCACGGGCTTGGAAACCATGATGGCCCTGCGAGATTCGCTCCTGGGCAGCATGTTTGTCGGCAACGGTACGACGCAGCAATTAGTAGCCACCGTCGGACAAAGCCTGGAAGGTCCAGACCTACTGGCACCGACTTTTGTATCCGCTGGCTATCCGAACTACTACAACCGTCCAGCCTTGTACTTGGAAGGCCCGACCAACGTCCAGTATTTGAACTCGATTGGATTTAGCAATCCGTTCATCATTCGCCAGCTAGACTTAGGTCAAACGCCCCAGCCTCAAGCGCGACTAGTGAACAACACAATCGTGGGCACCGACGGACGGGCGAGCTTGGATGGCGCACTAGCACCTGTCGAATCGAACGATACGATCTCAACTGCCACTGAAACCTGGCAAGGTACCTCGCACAATCCACTCCAGTACACCACGACGGCAGCCATCGGCGACAATCCAGCCATGGCTCGCAACCCGTCGCAAGACATCGACATGTACCAGTTCGAGATGGGTGTAGGCGATCGCGTCATCGTGGATGTCGACACGATTACCGGCGGGACACTCAACTCCGTACTGCAGATCTACAACAGCCGTGGTGAACTGCAACAGTTTACCAACTCGCGTGGGGAACTGACCACCAGCAGCGACAATGATGCAGCACCCGGTGAAACTCTAGGCGTCGACCCATTCATCGACTTCACGGCTACAGCCCAAGGCGTGTACTACGCCGTGGTCAGCTCCGTGGGCAACACAGAATACGATCCACTATCGCTGGCAAATCGCAGGAACGGTACGACCACCGGCAATTATTCGTTGTCGCTGTCGGTACGGCATCCGCAGAAGTTTACGATTACCGCAGAAAATGCCAGTGCTTACGCCGGTGGCGAAACATTTACGATTTTTGGCGTGCCCGACATCAATGGCACCCCCGGTGCCGGTCGAACTTTCGAATTCACCTTCACCGGCGCGGTGACACCTGGCAATGTGCCAATCCTGTTGGTCAATACTTGGTTTTTCCCCGATGTAGCTCGTGCGATTGCCAAGGCCATCAACGAAGGTGTCAACGATGGTCCGGCTGTCACCAATGTGCAGAACCTGGACAACGGACATTTCGGACTTGCCAATCCATTGCCACCGGTGATTGCCAAGGCACTGGGCGGTATATCCACGGTGATTGATGCGGACATGAACGACATCACTGGTGACCTGGCACTGGTGCTGGACCAGTTCTCGGTAGTTGATGAAAAGGGCACCAATGCTCTCAGCTATCGCGAAATCGAACGCCAGATCGGCGGCAAGTTCCGCGAAGTCAATCAGGGCCTTCAGGTCTTCACACGTCGTAATGACGGTTTCCTGACCTCCCGATCCTATAATTTCAACGGCAAACCATTCACCATCACAACCAACCTTTCGCATATGGGCCTGGGACATGATCGTGATATTACTCGCGCCGCTTCGCATCTTTCGCGTGCCGACGGAACCAATGAGAAGTTCGTTCAAATCAGCAACGCTGCGTTCATTGTCAGCAATGGATCGATCATCGTCGACCCAGATGCCAACGCTAATAACAACCTAGACCAGGTTTTACCAGAAACCGGTATATTGGCCTCGCGCGGTGCCAGCCCCACGATTCTAAACAACGTGTTCTTCAATCTGCAGACACCGGTTATCAACGAAGAATCGCGATTCTTCCCACTGACCGGCGGCCCAGCACCGTATGGCTCGAACAATCCGAACGCGCCCACCAAGCCAGGTGAAGTAGTGCTGGGTGGTTCGACCTTCCAGTACTTCGAACCAGGTGTCGCCCGCAATCGCTTCCAAACAGGCATCGAAAGCGGTCCAACGAACGTGCCTAACACGAGCCTGGACTTCAATACGACCGTGCCTAGTGGAGTTAAGTTGTTCGTCAACGCGCAGGCTAGCCAATACCTGCCGGCACCGAACTCGCCGATTATCGACAGCGCCGTTGATTCGCTGCCAGAGCGTCCGGCCCTGGCTGCAGTCAAGAGCGTGATGGGCATCTCGGTCTCGCCAATCAAAGCCCCGAGCCTTGACCTGGTGGGCCAGCTCCGCGTCGACGATCCTGATGTGGCCTCACCTGCCGCTCAAGGTCAAAACGTATTCAAGGATCGCGGTGCCTTTGATCGTGCCGACTTCGCTGGCCCAGCCGCATTGCTGCTAGATCCGATTGACAATGATGCTTTGGGAGTCGATAGCGATTCGTCCGTATCGGTTGTGCAACTATCTGGCGGAGTCTATCCAGAGTTTCGCATTCAACTGGCCGATGGCAACGAACCAACCAACCCGCTTCGCGGTGTCGGCATCGACGACAACACGGTCGTGAACTCCGTCTTGCCCGAGAAGCGTTTGACCGGTGCATCCGTGGTCATGTTCGAAGACGGGCGACTGCTGATTGAAGGCATCGACTACACGTTTGCCTACAACGCAACTCGCGACGAGATCATTCTGACGCCTCTGGCAGGTGTCTGGAAGAACGATCGCGTTTACGAAATTTCGCTCAATAACAAAGACCGCTTTGTGATCTCGGCACCTAGTGGAAATCAGGTTGCCGATGGTGATACCTTCTCGGTCACCGATTCCAACGGCGGCGTAGTGGTTTATGAATTCGATAGTGGGTATCGCCTGCAAGTCCCACAGGGCCTGACCCTGCAAGCTCCACTGGCCGGTGGTGCTTCAGGCGGTATCGCTGACGGGGATCGCATCATCGTCACCGACAGTGTCCGCACGGTCACCTTCGAGTTCGATCGTAACGGTAATACACTGGCCGGTAACGTCGCGATTCCTTTTACACTCGGCAGCACTCAGATCCAGATCGCTCAAGCGGTAGCTAATGCGATCAGTAGCAGTGCTCTCCTAGTGACGCCTCGCATCCTGCCCGGTGGACGCGTGTTCTTGGGCGCTGAGACCAATGTGCGTGTGAATACCAACTTCACCGCCATGGACCAACCATCGCAAACCCTGTCCCTAAAGATTCCTGACCTGGGACCACGTCCAGGTGGCATCACTGACGGCCAGACCTTTACGATCAGCGATGGTCGACGCACGATTACCTTCGAATACGACAACAATGCTTCGGTTCTAGCCGGTAACACCGCGATCAATTTCGCGGCCGCCAGCAGCGTCTCGGACCTGGCTCGCATCACTCGTGATGCCTTGGCAGCTAGCCCGCTGACCATCAACCCATCGCTAGTGTCCACGGACTTGGTTCACTTGGGCCTGACGTCCGATGGTACGGTGACTGTACCGGACACAACTCGACTGGTTATCCTGGGTGTGGCTCGTACGCTGGCCGACGGTCAAACCTTCACCATTTCCGATGGCACGAACACTCAGACTTTCGAGTTCACTCGTGATGTGAACGTCGCCAATGGCAACATCGCCATCTCGGTCTCGCTTAGCGAAACCCAAGATGAAATCGGTTCACGCGTTGCTTCGGCGATCGCCAGTGCAGGTTTGGGATTGACCCCGGTACACGTCGGCGATGGAAACATCTCGGTCAAGGGTGGCGAAAATCATTCGATCGATGTCTCGCTGTCGCCAGTGCTGGGACTGTTCGGTGCACCAGGCGTGCAAACCAACACGCAACTGCAAGTCTTCGGACCGCTGATACTGCAAGTGCCCACGCGAGGTGGTGTCGACATTACCGACGGACGTGTCTTTACGATCAGCAACAATGGTCGCACGATCGTCTTTGAGTTCGATAGCAACTTCATCGGTCCATCCCAACCTGGCAATGTGTTGGTGCGGTACACGACGACCAACACCGCCACAGAACTGGCCAATGCGATTGCGGCCGCTGTCCTATCGGCTGGATTAAATCTGAACCCAGTTGTGCTGAACAATGGCCGTATCGACATGGGCATTCTGGAAAGCAACCAGGTTCTGGTTGGCTCGACCGGCATGACCACCAGTCGCGGCGTAGTCAGCGATGGCGAACACTTCACGATAAACAACGGTACGACTTCGATAACCTTTGAATTCGACAATGTCGATCTGGGAAATAACTTCACTGCTGGTCGCACTCCAATCTTCTTCCGCAACAACAGCACTCCTGAAACGGTAGTGGCGACGATGAAGGCGGTGATCGAAGGCACGACCCTCGGTCTGACGACTTCGGTGCTGGCTGATGGAACTCTGCAGCTGAACGATACGCCGCGGTTCACGATCGACAGCAGCAACTCGCCCAGCTTGCGCCGCACGGGTGTGCCAGGCGGTGCCAAGCCGGTAACGTTTATCCAAGATCGCAGCTTTGATTCAGCTCAGCTGAAGAAAGCCATCATCGCAGCGATCAACGCTTCGGCCGACACGACGCTCGAATCCAAAGATCGCGGCGGAGATACGCTGTTTGTCGAAAACGCCGTAGCGATCAGCTCGGAAATCGACAACTACTTCCTGCGTGGAATCTCGGACCTGGGCGGCAATGACCTCAAGCCCAACCGAATCAACAACGAAACGGCTTTCACGATTTTGATGCCGGGTGTTGAATTGGATTACGGTGATGCACCAGATCCGGTCAGCACCACACCAGGTCGCTACCCAGTGCGCCACATTAACGACGGTGCTCGTCACGCTATCAGTGGTGACGTAGCCATACTAGGCTCCTCAGTTGATGCCGATATCGATGCCACTCCTGTTCCGGGTGCTGACAGCGACACGGGCGATGATGGCGTCAGCTTTGGTTCGACTCTCAATCCACTTGGTCTGTTCAACCGCCATATCTTCACCACGGTGACGGTAACGATGAACAGCCCCGGCTTTGTCGATGGCTGGATTGACTTCAACAGCGACGGCGATTGGGATGATCCAGGTGAGCAAGTTCTGACTTCGGTTGAATTTGCTGCCGATCAACTGACCCGCAGCTTCGAAGTAACCATTCCTGCTAACACGCCTGTGCCTTCGGCTCCGACTACTTCGTACGCACGCTTCCGTTCGAGCAGCGTCGGTGGATTGTTGCCGACTGGTTTGGCTACCGACGGCGAAGTCGAAGATTACAAGGTTACGATTGTGCCCGGCACACCGCCGACCGCTATCGATGACACCTATGCGATCAATGAAGACGGCACGTTGACTACCTCCGATGTCAGTGGCACGCTGACACCAGGTTTCCGCATCGATGACGGTATTGCCGCCAACGATGTCGATCCCGATGGCGGACCGTTTACGATCATTCCGGTGAGTGTACCGCCTCAAGTTACGCTGATTGGCGACAACGGTTTATTCACTCTGCAACCAGCAGCTGACTTCAACGGCCCGCTGACAATGACCTATCGCGTCAGCGATGGAGTTCTGGTCAGCAACAACATCGGCACGGTGACCTTCAACATTCGCGAAGTCAATGACGCCCCGGCGGCCGTCAACGACACGGTCGTTAGTCCCGAAGATGAAGTGCAAGTGATTCCTGCGGCAACTCTGCTGGCTAACGACCTCAAGGGTCCGGCCAA
Organism: Rania fehmarnensis; assembly: GCF_056494185.1. Lineage (NCBI taxonomy): Bacteria > Pseudomonadati > Planctomycetota > Planctomycetia > Pirellulales > Pirellulaceae > Rania > Rania fehmarnensis. Next base: position 3,383,271 of record NZ_CM151398.1, on the reverse strand, counting down.
TGAAGATGCACAGGTCCTGACCATCACAGCTGTCTCGCCCCTGAGTTCCAGTGGTGGATCGGTATCGCTGGTTGCTGGACAGATCACCTATAGTCCTCCAGCCAACTTCAGTGGCACAGATACATTCACTTACACGATTACCGATAACGGTACGACTGCCGGTGTAGCTGCTCCACTGTCTTCTACGGCAACGGTAACGATCACGGTTCAAGATCGCAACGATGCACCGACAGCCGGACCTGATACGCTCTCTGTCAATGAAGATACTGCAGGCACGATCAGTACGACTACCTTGCTCGCCAATGATTCGCCCGGACCAAGCAATGAATCGGGTCAGCTGCTGCAAGTTACTAGCGTCAATCCCACCAGTACTGCTGGCGGTACGGTGACGCTGGTTGGCAACACGGTGACCTACACGCCACCGGCCGATTTCGCTGGTACGGACACGTTCTTCTATAACGTTCAAGACAATGGCCTGAGCGGCAACCAACCCGATCCGAAGACTTCGATCGGTACGGTCACGGTCACAGTGAACAATCGTCCCGACCAACCGCGAGTGGCACAAGAAATTGGATCGCGCACGGTTGATGAAGATTCGGCGGCACTGTCGATCGACCTGACGACGATCTTCTCCGATCCGGATGTGATCACCAGTGGTGACACGCTGACCTACTCGGTCGCCCCGGGTGGCAACAGCAATCCTACGCTGGTGACACCTACGATCACCGGCAACATCCTGACGTTGCCGCTGGGAGCCGACCGCAACGGTCAAGCTCTGGTCCAAGTTCGCGCTACGGATTTGGCTGGCGCCTCCATTGTCAGCACGTTGACCTTGAACGTGCGGCCGATCAACGATCCACCACGGCTGGTCACAGCTCTGCCCGATACTTCGATGAACGAAGACGAAGCACCGCGGAGCATTGCTCTCAGCCCGACTTACTTCTTCGATCCGGACCTGGGTAATGGCGATACGCTAACGCTGACGCTGGTATCCAACTCCAATGCACTGCTGGTAACGCCCACGATCGACGGTACCGGTATTCGGTTGACGCTGGTCGCTAACCAGTTTGGCGTGTCGCAGATTACGGTGCGAGCCACCGACGGCACTGGCCTGGCGGTGACTGACAGTTTTGTGCTGACGGTCAATCCGGTCAACGATGCACCTACGACTGTTGCCGACAATTACACGGTTCCGCTGGGTGGAACGTTGGTTACGACTGACCCACGCGGTACCAACTCGATTGCGACCGACAATGGTGTCCTGGCCAACGATTCGGATCTGGAAAATGGTACGCTGACCGCATCGGTAGTTCGTCAGCCGAACTTCGGTTTGGTCACAATGAACACCGATGGCACATTCACTTACCGTCACACCGGATCGACGCGCACGACCGATACGTTCACCTATCGCGCTTCGGACGGCCAGGCACAAAGTGTTGAGACGACCGTGACCATTGTGGTCGGTGCCGCCTTGGCTCCACCGCATCAGAACCCGGTCAATCAGTTCGACGTGAACGTGGACAGCTTTGTCACGCCAATTGACGCGTTGCTAATTATTAACCGCATCAATACCAGTGGAAGCGGACCGGTCAGCGGTGTGCCAACGCCTCCGCCGTACATGGACGTTAACGGGGACAATCAGATCTCGCCGATCGACGCTCTGCTCGTTATCAACCGCTTGAACACGACCATCGGTGGCGAAGGCGAAGGTTCAGATGTTAACATGGACGCCTTGGCAGCTTGCTCGGCGTTCCAATACAGCGTCTCGCGGACCTCGGAGAATCAGATTCTCTCGGTCCAGTCGGTGCCACAGACTCAGGTGTTTACGCTTGAACAAGCTGTGGAATTGGGCCTGATCGACTTGGTTGACGAACTCGATGGCGAGGGCGAATTTGCTATGGGAAATTGGGCAGACGCTCAACCGACCACGCAGTCGTCTACCAATGACGAGGCTTTGGAGAGTCTCTTGGCAGACTTGATGCCGCGAGCTCGATAAGGCGGCCAAGTTGCCCCCGCGAAGGGGTGGCAGTTGTACCACCTTTTCCCAAAATGATGGCAAAACTCATCAAAAAGATATAACAAATAGGTCGGGTAGCTCACCACGAGCTACCTGATCACCCCAAGACGAATCATCCTACGATCTAATACGTTGGAACTGGAAACCGTAAAGGTAACTCGCATGGTAAGCCTGCAATCTTCTCCCACCAATACCTCTATGGACAATGCTACTCGTCGCAATCGATTGCGCCGGGCCATTCTGGAAAGCCTCGAGCGCCGGGAATTGATGGCCGCAGATGTGTTGCGTGCAGCTTTTGCGCCGAACACGACGACTGAATATTGGCAGAACTGGGAGCAGCAGGCCAACCTGGTGCGAACGTCAAATTCTCCAGACGGCGGCGGAATCCGCGGCGAATTCAACACTTCAACTTTCCGTTGGTCCAATCCGGTTGGCGGCGTTAGCCCCAACATGGGTGACCCATCGGTTGTGACGTGGAGCATCGTGCCCGACGGTACCTTGGACGCAGGTGATGCCAATCAATCGAGCAATTTGATTGCGTTCATGGACAGTATCTACGGAGGCGGGGCAGGTCCCGTTTCGGCTCGGCCCTGGTTCCACCTCTTTTCCAATGCTTACGATCGCTGGGCGCGCGAATCAGGTCTGACTTTTGTCTACGAAGCCAATGACGATGGCACTCCCTTCGGTGGATCTGCCAACCGAGGCGTCTCTGGAGTGCGAGGTGACGTACGTATCGGCGGCCACCGCATCGATGGTAATTTTGGCGTCTTGGCTTACAACTACTATCCGTCCAACGGCGGCAACTCCGGTTTTGACGGCGACATGGTCATCGACACCACCGATGTCTTCTTCCGAGACTCGGCAGATGGACCAAACGGCGAGAACCGCATCCTCTTCAACGTCTTGATGCATGAAGCCGGGCACGGCATCGGCCTGGGGCACGTGCAACCGCTCAGTGAAACCAAGTTGATGGAGCCGTTCATTTCGGACAAGTTCCTGGGTTCACAGCACGATGATATTCTTGGCGCTCACTTCCTGTATGGCGATGACAAGGAAAACAATGACACAGTCGCCACGGCCACTGCACTGGGCGAGTTAGCCAATGGCGTAACTGCGGTAAATGATGTTTCGATCAACGCTCCGAATGACGTCGACTACTTTAACTTCAGCATACCATCGGCTGGCCGCATGACCTTGCGGCTGACACCCGTCGGCCAGCAATACATGGTTTCGCCCGACACATTGATTCCACAAGCCGTGGATACCCAGCGAAATCTCGACTTGGCTGTGCAAGTTACGTCGGCAGACGGAACGGAACTAGCCAATCTCAATGCTAACGGACTGGGCTTGGAAGAACTGATCAACAATCTTCAGTTGCCCGGCGGTGGGGATTACTTTATTCGCATCACGGGAAGCAGCGGTGCGCAGCCGCAGCTGTACACGCTCAGCATCACGATGGCGGGCATTATCGCCAACCCATCTCAAGTTCTGGGACCACGCCTGCTTTCCGTTGCTCCCAACTCGGGCGAGATCTTCAGCTTCAACAATGTCAACACGATACGCGTGTCACCCACGGAGCTAGTATTCCGCTTTGACGGTGCGAGCGACTTGGACGCATCCACCATCGCCTCAGGCATTCGCATCTTGCGCACCAATAAGGACGGTGTGTTCGGCGATGGCGACGATATCGTGGTGCAACCCGGCTACGTTGGATTTGGTGACACCAATCGCATCGTCATTGTCCGCTTTGCTTCCGCGCTGCCCGATGATTTGTATCGCATCGAAGTGATGGGCGAGGATATCCCCGCAGATAGTTTGGTCGCCATTCGAAACTTGCTGGGCGACAAACTGGTTCCACGGATCGCGGGCACGGATCGCGATCGAGTCGATTTCCGTTTGGAACTCGGCGCTCAAATCGTATCGGTGGTTCCACAACCGACTTCGCGCAATGCGTCCGGCGTCAACGTCCAAGCCAGAAATCAGATCGAGGTCTATTTCAATGATGACGACCTGTTTGCTGCACAGGTCAAGACTGGCGACTTCGCGATCAATCCAACCGTGGTTGATCCGAACTTTTACGCCTTGATCGCCGATCGCGGAACTGTGCGCAATACCGACGACGCGACCTATCGTCCGACATCCATCGAATACTTCCCAGATCGCAATCTGGCCGTTTTGACTTTTGCCAGTAACTTAGAGGACCTGGATCCGACCAGAGATACCTCGTTCCGTTTGCGCATTGGGACCAACGAATCGGCGCCTGCTGCGCCAACTATCGTCGCGCCCGCTGATCCGGCTTCGACCTTTACTTCTGCCAATACTTCACTGGGTGTCTTCGGAACAATTTCGAGCTTTGAACTAAACCAAAACATTCGTAACGCCACTGCGTTTCCACTGGATTTTCCAGGCGGACCCGATATGCCTGGCACGCGCGAAATCAATCCAGAGTCTAAGTACCTGCAGGATAATCCCGACTCTGACGTTGAAGTAGCAGTTCAGTTTTATAACTTCAATAAGACCTTGCCCTACGGTCGAAACACATTAGGCCAAGATGTCTTCAACTCGATCACCGAGCAGCAAAAGGCACGAGCTCGCGAAGTCTTTGATTTCTACGGTTCGATGTTGGGCATTAAATTTATCGAAACCGACGATTTCCAAAACAATTCTTGGACGATTGTCACCGGCGACTTGAGCGTCTTCGGTGCTGAAGGTGGGCAGGGTGGAACGCTGGCCGTTGCCGGTTCGATTCCTGCTTTGCCAGGCATTAACTTTTCAACTTTCGGTCGTGCCACCGTCGTAATGGATGCGTCTGAAAACTGGAATGACGAGTTTGGAGCTAGCGATCAAGCCGTCAAGCCCAGCTGGTTTGTCGTGGCTATGCACGAAATTGGTCACTTGATGGGCCTGGGACACGCATCGGAACAACCGCCAGGCACGACGCTGGGTGGTCTGTATAGCAACGCTACCAACGGCGGCGAAGGCAGCTACCTGGCACTGAACGGTAATCCCGTTGAGCCGGTCTTCCCAGGCGCCAACGAACAGATCAACGGCAAATACCTCTACCGTCCTGACAGCCGCGACATCGACATGTATCGCTTCGAAGTCGCTGCCGGCAAACCAGGATTGTTTTCTGCCGAAGTCTTGGCCGAACGCAATCCCAACTCCAGCTTGCTGGATAGCTTCTTGACGTTGTATCGCGAGCTGCCCAATGGCTCCCGCGAAGTCGTAGCGGTCAACGACAATTACTTCAGTAGAGATTCATTCTTAGAGCTTTCGCTGCAACCAGGCGTCTACTATTTGGGAGTCAGTGCCAGCGGAAATGCCAACTACAACCCCGAGATCAACAACAGCGGATTAGGCGGAGTCAGCGAAGGCGACTACAAGTTGCGCGTCGCTTTTCGTCCGATAGTCTCGACCACGGATCCAGCTTTGCCACGACCGATTGTTGATGTGGGTGGCAGTGCCCTGGATGGCGATGGTGATGGTATCGCCGGTGGAGTATTTGATTTCTGGTTCCATGCCGCCGCACCTGCTGGATCCAATGTTTCCGGTCAGCGCCGCACACTGTTCGTGGACAAGGCGCCAGCCACCGATCCCCTGCAACCACTGGGTTCGCTGGGTAATCCTTACCCCACGATCCAAGCCGCATTTGCTGCCGCTCAACCCACCGACATTGTTCGCTTGCTGCCTAACGGTGGTTTAGATGGTTTGGTGGACACCACCAATGACAACTGGGCTTACGAAATCGGTCGCGGCGGGCTGGGCAACGGAGTCTTGGCCGACGGCGAAACGATGGAACTGCCGCGCGGAGTAACCGTGATGGCCGACGCTGGCGTGCTGTTCAAGATGGGCGCATCCTCGATCGGCGTGGGCAGCTCGACCAGTTCCACCGATCGCAGCCGAGCCAACTTGCAGTTGCTTGGTACACCTGAGAATAGCGTGTACTTCACTAGCTACAACGATGAGTCGATGGGAGTCGATACCAGTTCGCTGGTAACAACTCCGCGAGCTGGCGATTGGGGTGGCGTCATGTTCCGCAACGCCATCGACCGGGCCGAAGGTCGATTCGACTCAGAATTGTCTGGTCGATTCGTGAACCAGGTCAGCTTTGTGAACATGAAATTTGGTGGTGGTCGAGTCAACATCGACGGCCAGCAGACTGTGGTCAATCCGATTCATATGGTTTCGGCCAGACCGACGGTTATCAACAGCCTCTTCACCTTCAGCGCTGATGCGGCAATTTCAGCCGATCCGGACAGCTTCGAAGAAACTAACTTTACGACCAACCGTTATCAGTCCGACGCAGCCTTTACACCAGACTACAACCGTGTTGGACCAGTAATCCAGCGAAATACCCTGCTGAACAATTCGTTGAACGGTTTGTTCGTCAAGGTCGATACCCTACCGGGCCAGCCTGCCAAGACGTTGACGGTCGCCGGTCGTTTTGACGACACGGATATTGTCCACGTTATCAGCGATGTGCTGACAATTAGTTCAACGCCTGGTGGACCACGCCGCGAAACTACTCAGCCTTCGTTGAACGTAGTTAACCTGGTTGCCCAGACTGTCGCCAACGGTGCATTGACCGCTGGCCAGTATAACTATCGCATGACCTTCGTTGATGCCAATGGAAATGAAGGTATCGCCAGTACGCCGACTCAGCAATTGACTTTGGCGGGAGCCTCTAACGCTATTCGCTTGGATGCCATTCCGGCGGCTTCATCAGGTTTCGTAGCTCGTCGACTCTACCGCAGCTTCAACGGCGGAGCGTACCAACTGGTAGCTGAGATCGATCGTAGTACTTCGTTCTACATCGACTCTTCGGCAGCCAGAGCGACCGTGCTAAATCTTACTGCCGCGATCAATCGCGCACGCTTGGATGCGAGCCTGGTGATCGATCCGGGCACTCTCATCAAGATGTCTGGTGGCCAGATCATCACCGGCGTGGGAGCGAACTTCATCGCTGAAGGTACAGCTGATCTGCCAATCATTTTCACCAGCCGCAAGGATGACCGATATGGTGCTAGCGGCACATTCGATACGAACAATGACCAGGCCACCACAGTACCCGTGGGCGGTGATTGGGGTGGTATCTACTTCGGACAAACCGGCACTGGGTCGATCGACAATGCCCTGATCACTTTCGGTGGAGGTGTCGTTTCAGTAGGTGGTACGTTCGCTGGTTTCAATCCCATCGAAATCCATCAGGCTGATGTGCGTGTGGCCAACACGATCATTGAGCGAAACTCCCAGGGCACTGGTGGCCAGGCTGGGTTCAATCGCGTCGGGTATGGCTTCAACGAGCCGGCATCGGTTTTCGTTCGCGGCGCTGAACCAGTCTTTGTCGACAACGTGGTGCAAAACAATTCCGGTGCGGCCATCAGCATCAATGCGGCTGCGATGAGTGGCAACACGGTTCGCGATCTGGGACGTCAACGCGGCCAGGCCGATCGTCGGGCTGCGATCACTGAAAACAAAGGCCCGTTGTTCCGAGGAAACTCCTTTGGCGGCAACGACAGCAATGGTCTGGTTGTACGTGGTGAAACGATCAACTCCGAAAGTATCTGGGATGATACGGACATCGTGCACATCGTGTACGACGAAATCGTGATTCCCGATTTCTACATCTATGGTGGCCTGCGATTGCAGAGCAACCCGAACGAGAGCCTGGTGGTCAAGCTTGGACGCAACGCTGGTTTCACCAGCACCGGTCGGCCGCTGGACATCGATGACCGCATCGGTGGTACCCTGCAAGTGCTGGGTACTCCCGGCTTCCCAGTCGTTCTGACCAGCATCAGCGATGATACCATCGGTGCTGGCTTCAATCCCTCTGGAGGATCGCAGGTCGATGCCACCAGTGACGGAAATGCGACTAGTGGAGCGCGGGGCGATTGGCGAAGCATTCGCATCGACAAATACAGCAACGATCGCAACGTCGATATTACAACTGAACTGGAACCAGCTCAATCAACCGGGGCTGGAGTCAATGGTCGTCCAAGCGTAGCACAAAACTTGGGTGAAATTGCGCCAAACGAAAAAGCCGGTGATGATCGACTACGACTGGGCGCCACTGTAATTGGAACCATCAACAATCCTGATGACGTCGACGTGTATTCGTTCCAGGGAACGGCCGGTACGCAGATTTGGATTGATATCGATCGCACCGATGCCAGCTTGGATACCATTGTCGAACTAGTGGATTCCAATGGGACCATTATCGCGCAAAGCGATAACAGCTTCGATGAATCACGCGGTGTGCTACCACTGTACAAGAACGCTGCTCTGATTTCGGCTCATCAAGTTAACTCGATGCCGCAAGACCCGTTTGCACCGCGTAACACAGGCAATAGCCTTAGCAACACTTTCAGTGATTTCTATTCGACCAACCCACTGGATGCAGGCATGCGTCTGGTGCTGCCGGGTGCCTCAGGTGCCAAGAACACCTACTTCGTACGTGTTCGCAGCAGCAATATTGACTCGGCCAATCCGGGGGCCAATCGCGCGGACTTGCAAGACCCAGCCAAACTGGACAAGGGCAAGACTGAAGGACAATACCAGCTACAAGTTCGTTTACGCGAAATGGATGAGGTGGCTGGCTCGACTGTGCGCTATTCGGACATTCGCTTTGCCACCACCGGCATTGAAGTGCTCGGCATGCCTGGCCACTCCAACATTGCGGGTGAAGCCATGGAACCTGCGTCCATTAACGACGCAGTAACGCAAGCGCTGAACCTTGGTAACTTTGGCAACACCGATCGAGCCGCCTTGAGTGTGGCTGGTGAACTGTCGACCGCTACGGATGTGGACTGGTACAGCTTTAACATCGATCAAGACTCGATACAGTCCGACGGCCTGGCCCAGCACTTGTCGACCATCATCGATGTCGATTACGCTGACGGCCTCAGCCGCGCCAACACGACTCTGTGGCTGTTCTATCAGCCACCAACTGGCGGCGCCATCCGCCTGGCGTACTTCGGTACCGATTCGAACGTGGCAGACGATTTGGGTGCACCGTTGCAAGGCACCGACATGGACGATCTCTCGCGTGGTTCTGCCGGCTTGTTGGATCCATTCCTGGGCACACAAGAACTGCCCTCTGGTAACTACTTCCTGGCTATTACCAGCAATCAGTTAATTTCCGACTACATGAACCAGTTCGAGCGTCGCGACGCCAGCGGCAATCCACTGGTGAGAGTGGAGCCGGTCGACTCTGTTCAGCGGATCGCCGAAGACCGCTTTAATGCTCCCACGGATACCACCAGTAATGGACCATTGCAAGTTGCGTTCTCTGGCAACGCAAACTCAGTGCCCATGACGCTGGGCAACGTTCCACTGTTCGTGCTCTCGGGCGGCGGAACTGAGTTGCAGACTGTCAGCGCCATGACCGGTGCAATTACCGGTACCTTGGCACGCTTTACCGGCACGCCTATGCAAGACCTGGCGATGCGTAGCGACGGTCAACTGTACGCTGCCAACGAAGTCAATGGCAATCAAACCGATGCCAATACCGGCGTTATCTATACGATTGACGAAACAACCGGCGCAGTTGGCACAGCAGGCGCCACGGGCATTAGCACCTATGAAATCGATCCAGCTGCCAACCCACCCGTTGCCGCGCAAGCGCTAAACACCAACGGAAACCGGGTGGGTAAAGGTATGATCGTCTACGGTCTAACCTATCCACAAACGGGCGCAGTGGGCGATCTGTTCCTGTACGCCGTCGGTAGCCGTGGTGATAACGACCCACAAAACTATTTGGGAGCCTTGGGGACCACTGACGCTCGGAACTACGTTTACAAGCTTGATCCGGCCAGCATGGCCGCGACCAGCGCACCCCAAGCCGACCGTACAGATTTGGCCTTAGCCACTGGTGGCGGTACGCAAATCGTCGAACGTGGTTACATCAATACCCGACGCGACATTTCGCAGAACATCCAGTACCAAGCGGTCTCGATGTCAGCCGCCTCGCCAATTAATGCTCCTTCGCTGTTGCCCGGCGATCGCATCACGCTGGTAACCCCTACGGGAACGCGCGTCTTCGAATGGAATGCGACTACACTGTCGGCAACTCTGGTAGCCGATACTCAAACCCAAGCGACGCAGTTCCCAACCGTCCCCGCCAACTTCTTCAAGGACGGCATGCATTTCGATATTACAAATGCAGCTAACGTAACGCAGACATTCGAAGTTGATACCGGTAGTGTCTTGGTCAACCGTTATGGAACAATTTCTGGTTCTTACGATACTTCCACATTTGCGATTACACGGCCAGATGCAACTGTAGATACGTACGAATTTGACACCAACAACGCCTTCACCGCGGGCAACACCCAGATTGCAATCGATGCCGCCAATGACAATCGGGCCACGATGACTGCCAAGATCATTGCCGCCATCAATGCCACCGGTGCCGGGGTGTATCAAGCCATCTTGCTACCGGGTACAGATCGCATATCGATCACCGGTGATGATGGCATTACGCTCAGCACGCCCACCACGGCTATCAAGAACCCGCTGGTACTCGATCAAGCCTTCATCAACCTCTACGATCCGACGACGCTGGGCGTCGGGCAGTCCTATGACGGGGCTACGTTTACGTTGATGGATAGAAACCTGAATCAAATTACGTTTGAACTGGATTTCAACAACAACGGTGTTGCACCAGGCAACTCCCGCATCGCCGCCAGTCCAGCCTTCACGCGCACGCAATTAACCAACGCGATTATTGCGGCCATCAATGCCCCCGATCCGCAGATTGTCGCCAATCTTCCCGGTGCAACTTGGCTGGCTAGCGCCACGCGTCAAGCCACGACCAATATGATCAACCTGGTCAATTACGAGGGATTGGTCGCGACTTCTGCAGACACGCCGACCATCATTAACCCGTTAAAGATCACGGGCTTCCAAGGCAGTTCGATCGGCGGCACGACACAAACAGTGTCGGTCGAAGAGTTCTACACGAATTTGCTCGACAATCAGGTTGCGCCTACACCGTCGACGCCTGGAGCCATGAATGAAATGGTCACGGCGATCGGTGCGTTTCTGAATACGACGCCTGATTTGAATCCCGTATCGAGCATCGGAACTCGCTTGATACTCGACGGTGCCACCGGTGCGGACTTCACCGAAATTTCCACAGTTCAGTTCAGCGTGGCCGGCGGCGGCGGAGGCGTTACGCAGTTGAACTTCGGCTTCAACGATTCGGCGGCAACCTTGAACGCGCGCTTGTTAGCAGCTGTTCAAGTGTTCGAGCCCGGCGCGCTGCTGATGAACGACGGTTTCGTGTGGGTCCCAGGCTCGTCGAATTTCAATTCGGCTGGTACCAATGACCGCTTGGACAACCCAGCTCGGAACGCACGATTGTCGACTCCCAATTACACGTTTGTGACCGGTCTAACCATGATCGGTGGCAATCAGATGTATGCCGTCAGCAATACGGGTGACTTGTACCGTGTGGGTACTTCCTTCAATAGAGACAGCAGCAATAACGCTGGCGACTTCATTGATACAATCTATAACCCGCTGACCCGAAACCGTGTCAGTTTCGTTGGGGTCACTGCGGGTCCATTGAACGCTGAAAACGGAAACCTCTCCGATATACTCTTCGGTATCGATGCCTTGGGTGTGCTGTACGCGTTCGATACCCAGGGTCGTCCAGCTTTCGTCTTCGAAGATGCACAGTGGTTTGTGCAGACCAACGTCAGCAATCCCACAGGCCTGGCATTCTCCAATCTGGATGTGAACTTGTGGCACCAAACTGGCTTGCGGGATACCGATGCCGGCCACGGTGTTGAAATCGCTCCTGATGGCAGCCGAATCGATCGTACCGACGGCGGCAATAGCATGTACTTCGGTTTCGAAGACCCGCAAAATGCCAACCGACAATCCGGTGACTGGACGGGACTGCGCAATCCAACTGCGGTGCCCAACACCACTTTCCCCGCCACGTACAACACGTACGATCTGGCCGGTGGTGCCAGCGGTTCGATGATCAGTAACAACATTGACTTGAGCGGTTATTCGCCTGGCGACAAACCGATCCTGTACTTCAATTACTACCTCGACACCGAAAAGGCCAACGCCAACAATCCTGCGGACAACAACTTCATGCGGGACTCCTTCCGCGTGTTTGTCAGCGGCGATGACGGTGAATGGAAGCTACTGGGAACCAACAACTCAGACTTTGATGATCAGCGTTTCAACGCCAATGACGAGTTCGATTATCCTCAGTGGGGCGATAACGCAGCCTACCAGGTTAACGAGCTGTACGACGTCAATGAGGTCTTTGGTGGCCAAACTGCGCCTAACAGCTGGCGTCAAGCCCGTCTGGATCTGAGCCCGTTTGCTGGTGACAAGCTGGTGCGCGTCCGCTTTGACTTTGATACCGGTGCCAACAAGAACATGGGACCGACCGGCTCAGGTGGCATTGAACTGCATTCAGTTCCAGGCTACATGATCCCTGACAACAACAAGGTATTCTCGATCAACAACTTGATACGTGGTGGCCTGACCACCTTCGAGTTCGACTTCGGACTCATGTTGAACATTCCGTCCGGTCGTGCCATAACCAACGGTGCGCAGTTCACTGTTGATAGCGTGCAGTATACGTTCAGCACCGCAAGCAATGCGGGCAACAACGTGCTATTCGCGCCTAACGAGTCTGGTAGCACAATTGCGGCACGCTTGTTGCCCAAGTTGAACGCTCGAGGCTTGGGCGCTGTTGCCGATCCATCTTCACCGGCCCGCATCTCGATTCAGAATGCGACCAGCGGGGTCGTCCTGCCGAGCGCTTCGTTGCCTGCCAATTTCATTGCGGATCGTCCCGGTGTCGCAGGTACCAACCGGCGTGTGTCGGTCAACAAGGGTATGACTTATGACGAAGTTCGAGACGCCATTCGCCAATCGATGGCCCAAGCTTGGAATCCTGGTAGCCAGCTAACCAATACCTCGACGATCAAATTCTACGATCGCACCATTTACCTGTGGAACAAGGATATCGTTAACCCCGGTCCGTTGGGTCTAAACGAAACGTTGGCCGGCGATACTTACGGTGTCCGCGAAAGCACGAACTTGGGCGGTCCAGCCATCCAGCGCAACCTCAATAACAACTTCGTTGGGGTGTTCATTGACGACGTAATTATCGGTTTTGCCGAACGTGGTGAGATGGTGACCGGCCCGGTCGGAAACACTACTTTCTCGACGAATCCCAAACACGAACCTGACGCAACAGTCGAAGAAACCGAACAAGGTTACTACCAGGTTGAAATTCGTCGCGGCGCTACCTACGGCATCAACTCTACTGCGACCTTCCCAGAGATGGCCATTACCGGCCCAGGTACGCGAACCTTCGATCCAAACGATCGCTTGAGCCAAGAGATTTCGCTGGTTGCGCCTAGTGGTTCCTCGCTATTCGACGGACAAACGTTCACGCTCAGCGATGGTATCGATACCGTTACTTTCGAGTTTGATGACACCGCCATTACCACTGGTCCAAACCTGGGCGTGGCTCAAGGTGCTGTCCGCGTACCGTTCGTCTCTACCGACGATCCAGATACGGTCGGTCGCGCCATTCGTGACGCGATCAACAGTAGTGCCGCTCAGGCTGTATTGAATGTTACCGCTGCGATGAGCGACGGCACGGTCGTTGGCAGTAACTTCATCTACTCTGGTCTCAATACGCCATCCACCTCGCGCATTGTCAACTTGCATGGCATGGTCGCCGTGAACAATCAGGCTGGCTCCAATTTCTTAGGCGTGCCGGCTACAACCATGACTGGGTTGAGCATTATCAACTCGGTGGCTGATGGAAATTTTGTCGGCTTCATCACCAACGGTTTTGATCTGTTCGCGTCCGATGATCTAGGGGACTCGAACCGGTTCCGTGATCAAGGACAACTGGTGATCCTAGGCAACATCATTCGTGATACCAGCACCTATGGCATTATGGTCGACGCTGGCACGCGCAACCCAGGTGTGCTGACACCGCTAACCGGTAACCTGCCACACCCAGGTTCGCCGTCGAACTTGTTCCAGTTCAATCAAGCTCAACTAGTGCCTGGCGCCACGATCAGCAACAACTTGATTTATGGTAGTGGAACCGGAGGCATTCTGTTCAGTGGCGACACTCAAAACACGACCACCCCAGACGGCGCGGTTCCCTTCGGGCGCATCATTAACAACACGATCGTGGGTCTCAACGGTAGTGGTGTCGGCATCAACGTTACCGACAATGCCGGCCCAACGCTGCTCAATAACATCGTGGCCGGTTTGAGCACAGGCGTTTCGGTTGATGCATCCAGCGCTTTGACAGTTTTGGGCGGCATGGTCTACCAAAACAACACTGCCAACACAGGCGGCGCGTTGGCCAATCCCGGTTCATTCGCGCAGATCTTGGGCCCCACGCAGCCGCTGTTCGTGGATAGCAACCGACGCAACTACTACTTGGCAAACGGCACGTTGGCCATCGATAGCTCCGTTGATTCGGTCGCTGATCGGCCTAACATGACAACCGTACGTCAGCCACTGGGCATCGCCGATAGTCCAATCGTGGCTCCTGAAACGGACGTCACCGGCCAACTGCGCGTGGACGATCCGCTGGTTAACACACCGGTGGGCTTGGGTGGTAACGTCTTCAAAGATCGCGGGGCCATTGATCGCAGCGACTTCGAAGGTCCTCGGGCTGTCATTCAGCAACCCATTGACAATGATCCTGACTTGAATGATCGCGATCGCAGCGAGACCTACATCATTGTTGAAAGTGGTTCGCTTGAGTACTTCTCTATCTTGCTGCTGGAAACCAACGGTACCGGTCCAGATGCTGGCACCGTAACGGCCAGCCGAGTGGTGCTGACGGAAAACGGACGACGTCTATCGGAAGGCGTGGACTATGTCTTTGGTTACAGTCCCAACAGCCGTACCATTCGCTTGACTCCTCTGGCTGGCATTTGGCGCAGCGACAGCGTATACGAAATCACACTCCAGAACAGTGACGGAGTACGGGTGACCTCTCGTCCGGCCGCAGACTACGTCGATGGAGACAGCCTGGTAGTGGCCGTAACATCGGGCGGAACGCGGACTTTTGAATTCGATCGCGATGGCACAGTGACGCCGGGTAATATCGCCGTACCCTTCCAGCCCAACTACACCGACTACCAAATGTCGGCCCTTCTGGCGGCAGCCATCAACGGTAGCGGCGGCGGAAGCTTGACGGCCTACCTGGAAGGCAGTGGCGTCCTGATGATCACAGGTACGACTGGCGTAACGTTGAACACCAGCTCGACAACCGCCCCGCTGGCTCTGCAAACGGTGGGAGCTATTCGCGACGTGGCTGGCAATGCACTGGCAGCCAACCGCGCGACCAGCTTGACCCAGTTCACCATTGCCATGCCCGATGTCACATTAGACTACGGAGACTCGGCCAATCCACTAACCGTTACGCAAGCCAACAACGGTGCACGACATGGATTGTTGCCGATCGATATTGCTAAACTCGAATTGGGTCAATTCGCCGATGCCGACAATGATGGTACACCAACCACATCGGCCAAAGGCGACGACAACGATTCATTAGTCCAACTGCTAACGTTGGGGTCCGCTGGAGTTCGCCTGGCCAACTCGGGTCCTGCAACGCTAACATTGCCTGCCGGTAATGCGGCGGGGTTGGACGGTCAAACCATTGTGGTGACCGATCCACTGCTGAAGTCGGCCATCTTTGAATTCAATACGACCGGTTCGGTTGCACCGGGCTCAGTGGCAGTGAACATTCTCATTACCGACACAGCAGTTCAAGTTGCTGCCAAGTTTGCGACGGCAGTCAACGGCGCTGTCCTGCAAGGTAGAGTGGCAGGTATCGCTGCCGTTGCCAACGGCGCGGTTGTTACCTTGGGCGGAACCTCCGCTCATCAGTTCAACCTCTCGGCCGCTCCAGCTGTTGTTCGTCAGTTGACCAGCAACGTTGAGTTGGAAATGCCCGCCACGATCAGCATTGGTCTGGACGGTGCTAACTTCCGCATCAACGATGGAGCTGGCAATTCGGTGACGTTTGAGATCAATCATGTTCCGACCGGAGCTCCTAGCGCCCCAGCGGTGGCAGTGGGCAGTGTAGCCATCAACCTCGATTTGTCCGTAGCCACAACCAACAGCTTCGCTCAAGCGATTGCCGATGCGATTAGCGGGCAAGTAGCGGCTCGCCGCCTGGTACTCGGTGTGACCTCAGTCGTCGATAGTAACGTAGTCATCCGCGCTAATGACGAAGACGGTGTTAGCTTCGGCAGCCTGTTCAACCGCAACTCCAACCCAGTGCCGGTAACCATCACCTCAACTGGCGCCGGTATGATCGATGCCTGGATCGACTGGAATGGCGACGGTGATTATTCCGACGTGGGTGAGAAAGTTATCTCTAGCCAACCAGTGGTAGCCGGAGCCAACGTGTTCCATGTGGCCACGCCAACCGCCGCACGCATCGGCCTGACTTCCGCTCGATTCCGTCTGAGTTCGCTAGGTGGACTACTGCCCTACGGCTTGGCCGTTGGCGGTGAAGTCGAAGATCACTTAATCGAAGTTGTCGACGGTACTCCACCGGTTGCCAGAGACGATAATTACACAGTCGCGGAAGATAATGTTCTGGTCGCAACGCCCAGCGTTTTGACCAACGACTCCGACGTGGATAATGTGGCCGCGGACTTGAAAGTGTTTGATCCCGATCCATCGACACCCAATGTCGAACCGGCTGTTCCACCAATCAACGGCACGTTAGTTCTCAGCACCAACGGTACTTTCACGTATACGCCGGACGAAGATTTCTTCGGTAACGACACGTTTGTATACTACGTCACCGATCCACGTTTGCTCAGCAACACGCCAGCCACTGTCACCATTACCGTGACACCAGTTAACGATGCACCTACCGCCTTCGATGATACGATCACGATCTTGGAAGATGCGGATACCACGTTACCCGGTTCAACGTTCTGGACTAACGATTGGCGCCACCTGCGCAACATTCCGAATGAAAACGATCAAACGTTAACACTGGTCGATGCGCAACTGATCACCGCAGCAGGCGGAACGGTCAGCGTTGTCAACGATACGCTCAACTACGTCCCACCAGCCCATTACAACGATCAAATCAATGGACCAGTACTGGTTCGATTGACGATCCGCGATGGCGGTGTGGCCGGTGGCGATGCCAATCCACTAGAATCGACTAGCACGCTGACGATTCATATCACCGCGGTCAATGATCGACCCGAATTCACCATGCCGGCTGTCTATGCGTCGACCGAGGACGCAGGCCCGGTAACCCAAGCTGGTTTTGTAACTGGCATTCGCCCGGGCCCGACTCAAGCGACCGATGAAGCAGATGGACCAGCCCTGACAATCGAAGACCAACAAGTGACCTTCGAAGTCCGCGCACTGGACCCGTCCTTGTTCACCACCTTGCCGCAAATCGACGAGAACGGTCAGTTGACCTATGAACTGAACCCTGATGTCAATCAAATCCTGGAAGATACGGCCAACAACGTCTTAGGATTCCCGCAGATCCTGGTTGAAGTAGTCGCTCGCGATACCGGGGCCGGTACTGCACCAGATGAAAATGCTTCATTGCCTGTGACCTTCACCATTCTGCCGCGCGAAATCAACGACGAACCCATCTTCACGATTGAGACTGAAGTCAGTACGACAGAAGACGCCGGCTTGGTTACGGTTCCAGACTTTATGACCGCCTTCGCGCCGGGACCAGCCAGCGCATTGGATGAGCAGTCACAGAGTCTCACCTTTACGTATGGTTTCGATACCAACGCATTCGAAACGTTATCCATCGACGAAACTACTGGTGCGTTGTCCTTCCAAGCCAAGCCCGATGTCAACAACCAAACTGGTTACAGCCTGGTTGTTAGTGTCACCCTGACCGACGATGGCACCGAAAACGGGTTACCTGCTCCCAAGTCAACGACCAAGTCGTTTACGATCAGCATCACGCCTGTGAACGACACGCCAATTTTCGACCTTCCGCAAACCTTGGTCGAAAGGCCCGAAGACAACGAAGAAGTCATTGGCCAACCCATGACTCGAATCGTCGCTTTCGCCAATCCACTGGCAGCCGGGCCAGCCACTGCGATTGACGAGACCACGCTGCCTGCTACCAGGCAAACGCCAGTCTTCGAAGTCGTCTCGAACACCAATCCTGACCTCTTCGAAGCTAGTGGCCAACCTCATATCCTGAGCGATGGCACACTGGAATTCGATACGGCCAGCAATCAAAACGGTACCGCCGTTATCGTTGTCCAGCTGACCGATGCAAATGTCGATGGATCGGAACCACTGGTATCCGCCACGCAGACATTTACCATTACGATCGCACCGGTCAATGATGCACCAGAGTTCACCATTCCTCCGACCTTCCCGGTACTCGAAGACGCCGGCGCTCGCGTCGTGCCCGCCTTCGCTACCCAACTGCGTCCCGGTCCAGACAATGCACTCGATGAAACCGAACGTTTCACTGTGAATGTGGTACCCGTCGATCCAAGCGCCTTTATCGACGCTCCGACCATCGGTGCCGACGGCACCCTGCGGTTCAGAACTGCCCAGAATATAAATAGCGATACACCAGGCATCGACTTGCGAGTTCGCGTCTGGCTGGTGGACGAGGGAACTCCGATTCCGCAAACGTCCGCCGAACAGACCTTCACGCTGCTGGTAACGCCGGTTAACGACGCGCCAACCTTCGACATTGCACTGCCTCAAGTGACAGTCAATGAAGATGCCGAACAGCTGGCTGGCACGACGATGACTCGGGTTCAAGTGGTTTCTGCCAACACGATCAAAGTCGGTCCGGATACCGCGACCGACGAGCCGCTTACTCAGTCACCCAGCTTTAGCGTGCTGACCTACTCGTCACCTGAGCTGTTTGAGATCGCGCCTCAAGTTTCGCCGAACGGCGAGTTGAGCTTCAAGACTGCCGCCAACAAGAATGGCAAGTCGGTCGTCATCATTCGCCTGAACGACGGCGGCCCCTCAACGGCTCCGGATATCAGCGTGTCTGAATCGAAGACCTTTACGATTAACATCACGCCGGTTAACGACGCGCCGCAGTTCAATATCCAAAGTGGCCTGACGGTCAATGAGGACCAAGGCCTGGTCAGCCGCCCAGGGTTTGCCACCCAAGTACGTCGAGGCCCAGTCGGTACCGATGACGAAAATGGTCAAGAGATCATTTTTGATGTCACCCCGCAAGATCCATCCGCTTTCGATAGTAACTCACCTCCACGAATTGAAGTCGACGGTACCTTGACCTTCAGGACTGCCGCTAACGTCAACTCGGCGAACAAGAACTTGGTGGTCTTCGTTCAACTAAGAGACTTAGGGGCGTCCGATGCGCCTAACGTCAACGTGTCGGACATCAAGACCTTTACGATAACCGTTACGCCCGAGAATGATCCGCCGATTCCTAATAGTTACTCGGCCGAGACGCCAGAAGACACGCAGATTGAAATCCAGGCCTTGGATATTCTAAACGGTGACGTGCCTGGTCCAACCGCCGATGAAGCGGGACAATCCCTATCGATTACTCAAGTCGAGCGGACTACGGCCAACGGTGGCACTGTTACTCCGGTACTCACCGCCGGCGTTATCACATCGCTAATCTATCGTCCTGCTGCCAACGCAGTTGGTACCGATACCTTCCTGTATGTCGTCAGCGATAATGGTACGCCTAGCCGCAGTGGCACGGGCACGATCACGATTTCCATCGCTGGTGTCAATGATCCACCTTCCTTTACCAAGGGTGCCGATCAAACGGTCCTGGAAGACATCGGTGTGGTCACCGTATCGAACTGGGCGACCTCCATACTGGCTGGTGCTCCATCATCGATTGATGAACAGAACACCCAGACCGTCTTGTTCGATGTCAATGCGACCAACGCGCTGTTGTTCGAAGTGCAGCCGACGGTTAGCTCTAACGGAACGCTCAGCTTCAAACCTGCCAAGGACGCAGTAGGTACAACAACTGTAACCGTGGTCGCCGTCGATGATGGTTCGAACGTGGGTCTCAACGTCAATCGTTCGGCTGCTCAGACCTTTACCATCACGCTCAATCCCACCAATGATGCGCCAGTGTTTACTGCTGGTGGACAAGTGGCCATCGAAGAAGATAGCGGTGCCTACAGCCAACCTTGGGCATCCTCGATCCGGCCTGCTGCTGGCCTGCTGCTCACACCACAAACTGCAACCGACGAAGCTTCGCAAGTGGTTGTGTTTGATCTGGTGGCCGATCAGCCGTCCCTGTTCTCGGTACGTCCGCAGATTTCGTCCACTGGCGTGTTGACCTTCACCCCAGCACCGAATGCTTCGGGTGTGGCAGTGGTCACTGTGGTGGCACGCGATCTAGGACCAGCCGGTCCGAACGATCAGAACACATCCGCAGTGCAAACATTGACCATTACTATCAATGCGGTCAACGACGCGCCTTCGGCCGTACCTGATAATTACACCGCTTCCGAAAATGCGGTCTTGAACATTGCTGCTCCCGGTCTGCTGGCCAATGACATCGATGTCGATGGCAGTGTCGGCCTGACGGCTGTGCCAGCCACGCTAACCAGTCGGCTGGGGGCTTTGGTTACGATCAATGCCGATGGCTCGATCAGCTACGACCCACGCGCAGTCGACGCGATGCAACGATTGGTCACCGGCCAAAGCCTGACCGATGACTTCGTGTATCAGGCTCGCGATGCCGCCGGTGCCACCAGCAGTCAAGCTACCGTGTCGATCATAGTTACCGGTGTCGATGACGCACCAGTTGCAGTTGCTGATTCGTTCACGGTCCCAGTTGGACAATCAGTGCTGCTGGACGTGCTGGCCAACGATACCGATATCGACAGCTTGATTGATCAACGCACCATCTCGATCACCAGTCTGCCTGCCTTCGGTACGGTAGCTGTTGAAGCCGGTACGGTTCGGTACACCGCCGGTGTCGGCTTTGTGGGTATCGATAACTTTGCTTACACCGTCAGAGACGCGGCCGGCAACGTTTCCAACGAAGCGCCGGTGACGGTGATCGTCAACAACGTGCCACGTGCCGCCAATGACACGGCTGTGACCACACGCAACACGGCAGTGTTGATCAATGTCCTGGCCAACGACTTCGACTTGGACGGAGCACTAAATCCCGCCAGCGTAGAAATTGTCGGTCAGCCGACGAGCGGAACTGTCGTGGTCCAAGCCAACGGCCGCGTCCAGTACACGCCAGCCACTGACTTCATTGGTCAAGCTAGCTTCAGCTACTTTGTCAAAGACACGATCGGTAGCCCATCGAACGTGGCCACAGTGAATGTGACCGTCGGCAGCGCTTGGCGCAACCCAACGCTGGAGCTGGACGTCAACGCCGATAGCTTCATCTCGCCGATTGATGCTCTGCTAATTATCAATTACCTCAACGCGGGCGGACCAACCAACCTGCCGACTTCCGGTGTCACTGCTCCTCCATACCTGGACCCAAGTGGTGACGAGCGGGTCTCGCCTCTGGATGCCTTGCTGGTGATCAACTACCTGAACACGCGCATTGGAGCCGGTGAAGGTGAAAGCCCTGTGGACGCAGCTGACCTATCCAGCCTGGCCGCACCGATGATCGTGACGATGGTTACTCCAGAGCAGATCATCGCGACCGTCGGACCTCAAATCGTTCGTCAGATCGAAGCCCAGTTGATGGAAGAACTGGCTGCCTGCCAGGCTTGGACCAGCGATGATTCGGCCGCCGATAGCTTGCTGGGTAAGATCAATTCCGCTGACACCGAAAGCGGCGACGATTCATCGCTCTTGGCGGACCTGATCGGGCAGAGCGAGGATGCGGATGTCGAAGACGTGGATGACTTCTTCGGGAGTCTGTGAGTAGGGAGGAGTAAGGAGTAAGGTGTAAGGCTTAAGACTTAAGACTTACACCTTACGAGATCGTACAGCTATTCCTCTTCCTACTACTATTCGCGGATTGCACGAGTAGGAGTAGGAGTAGGAGTAGGAGTAGGAGTAGGAGTAGGAGTAGGAGTAGGAGTAAGGAGTACGGTGTGACCGAACCTGCAATTTAGGTCGGCACCGCGCTAGTTTGCGGCACGTCAATCTTGAAGCCCGCGAACTAATAGCGCATCACTCAAAACCATGCTCGTGCTCGTACTCCTACGCCTACTCCATTCTCAGCGTTCACATCGAACATGAGCATTATGGTCTCGGTGGACTGATGACGAATTGGCCAAGTCGCTAGCCCCTAGCCAACCAGTCGAGCTTCCACCAACGCAAGGCCGGTGGAGAACAGTTGGCCATTAGTTTATGTGTAAAGTATTGGGGCGATCGCAACCAATAGTGCATGACGCAAGTTCGTACTCGTACTCGTACTCGTACTCGTACTCGTACTCGTACTCGATTCTCCGCGTTCTACATCGTCTCGGTAGACCGATGGCTGATGGGCTTGGTCGCTGGCCTAGCCAATCAGTCGTGCTTCCACCGACGCAAGGTCGGTGGAGAGCAAGTGGCCAATAGTTCATGTGTAAAGTATTGGGTCGATCGCAACCAATAGTGCACGGCGCAAGTTCGTACTCGCACTCGTACTCGTACTCGATTCTCCGCATTCCACCTCGTCTCGGTAAACGGATCGCTGATGGGCTTGCTCGCTGGCCTCTAGCCAATTAGTCGTGCTTCCACCGACGTAAGGTCTGTGGAGAGCAGTTGGCCAATAGTTTATGCGTAAAGTATTAGGCCGACTGAGAACAATAGTGCATGACGCAAGTTCGTACTCGTACTCGTACTCGATTCTCCGCGTCCCACCTCGTCTCGGTAAACCGATGGCTAATGGGCTTGGTCGCTGGCCTCTAGCCAATCAGTCGTGCTTCCACCGACGCAAGGTCGGTGGAGAGCAGTTGGCCAATAGTTTATGCGTAAAATATTGGGTCGATCGCAACCAAGCGCGCACGGCTCCTACTCCTACTCCTTACTACACGCGGACGAAGTCGAGGTTCGAGGTGTTTCTGGTTCGGCGGAAAACGCCGATGCCGTTGGAGCTGCCGTCGTTGTTGGTATTGCCCTCGATCGTTGATATGCTGCCTCCAGTGGCTTCGGTGACAATGCCGGTGTGTTGATGAGTGCGGCCTTGGGCACCGCCGCGGACCAGGAAGATATCACCACGTTGAGGAGTGGTGACCAGTTTGCCGTTGGAACGCGCCCAACTGTAGAGCTGAGTGCACGAAGCGGTGCGCATTAGCGAATTGGATACGCCTGCGGCTGCGGCACCTTGCTGGAAACACCAATAGACAAACGCCATGCACCACAAGTCCGGTTGAGTGAGGCCGACCGAACGCAAGTACTCCATCACTCTTGGACCGCCGTTGGAACCCAGCGGCTGCTCGCGCACGCCATCTTGCGTCAAGGCCGAGCGAACGGCTTCTTCGGCCCAACGCGAGGCTTGTCCACCCGAGCCGCCACCGCCGCCACCACCGCCACCACCGCCCCCGGCCGCACCTGCAATTTCATTCAGTTTGCGCAAAGTCTGCCCATTGGGTTCGACGATGCCGTCCTTCCAGCCGAACATGGACTGTTGGAATTCGGCGATAGCACCGGCCGTCTTTGGGCCGACGACTCCATCGACGTCCAGCACTGTGCGTGGAATTTGCCGCTTGGTGTGGGCCGTGTTGAGCAGCCGCTGGACGGCCAAGACATCGTTGCGATCGTTGCGCACGGCCAGGCTGGGATTGGTTGTACTGCGACCGACTTTGTTGGAAATCGTAACGCTCATAGCCCACTCCATGAAAAAAATAGCTGTTGAGGTAGGAATCAAAAACCCAGGCCAACACCGTCTGGCGACGGTGGCTACAGAGGGTCCACCGTCTGGCGACGGTGGCTACGGAGGTTTTTCACTACCTGATGTTGTCGGCCAATGGCGAAAATAGTTGCGTGGTCGGCCAACGAAAAAGGGCGGATGATGTTCTTGGTGAACGCCATCCGCCCCGGTATGGAATGGTGCATAGGTCCCGAGGAGCCGGATTGTCTGGGTCTGCAATCGAGCTCTCGGGTCGGAAAAACACACACGCAAGTCTTAAGCGGCGATACGCGCCACTTCGCTGCGTGCTTGAATGGCCTCGAGGAATTCTTCAAAGATGCGAACGTCTAAGGCGCTAGCTGCGGTCGATTCGGGATGGAACTGAGTGCCTAGAGCGAACCAATCAATCATTTCGCTCTCGATCGCCTCGATAACTCCATCTTGGCACCGGGCTGTCACGCGGAAGCCCTGTGCAACTTGATCAATCGCCATGTGATGGCGACTGGTTACGCGAATTTCACCTTCGCCATAAACTCGGCCGATCAGCGAATCTGATTCGACGACCAAGGAGTGACGATGGTTGGGATCCTGCACATCGCGGTGTGGCAACGCATTGGGCAGATCCTCAGGCAAGTGCAAAAACAAATTGCCGCCACAAACTACGTTCAGCAGTTGCATACCGGTGCCGATTCCGAACACAGGTACGCGACGTTCAAACAGTTCATGCATCAAGCGGCGGTCAAAGCGTTCGCGTCGAGCTTCCAAGGGCTTGACCGAAGCATGCAGCATAAAGCCGTCGTTGCGAGGATCCAAATCTGCGCCACCGATCAGCACAAATCCATCCACGCGATCCATGATTGCCGCCAGCGATGCATCATCTTCTAGCGGTGGCACCACAACCGGAATCCCTCCCGCAGCTGCAATCGCGTCATAGTAGCCGGCGGCTACATACGAAAATGCTGGCTGGTTGTGTGTTGCAGCACGATAATCGGCATTCAAACCAATGAGAGGTCGAAAGGTCATCTGCGAATCCTCATCACATTAAGACCCAAAACAAACGTCCTCGGTCATGAGAACGGAGCGCTTCTCGTTCTGTCGAAAAATAGCAAGCAAAAAACTACAAGTGCACATTTTGTCGCGGCCTGCTAGAATCTAACCTTAGCATTCCATGCTGGTTACTTCGCTCCTACCTGTGACAGATCAAGGCCATATCGTCCCGATAATGGTTTGCCTCTGATCGACCGGAGCCAGAAAGTAATCGCTTGCTTGGCTAGTTCTGCACAATCCAGTGCGCTCCCAGTCCCGTGCCTCGCTCCTTCCCTAAAGAAGACACCCTTGTGATCAACGGACAACAGCAAAAAACTGCCAACCGTCACGATTGAAAGAGAGTCTAGTAGCCAACTGAGACATTGCAACAGTTTGTCTATATCTTGCGCACCGAGGCTAATGCTACTGCTATCAAGTGTGCTAGCATTAGAAATGAGTAGCTCAAAACTCGATTTTTCAGACTATCGAATCCCACACTTAAATTTCAAGCAATGCTCCCTAACCTCTCTATCGGCCACACGGGACGCCTGGTCTGGACCGTCGATGCTTCGATGGTGATCAGCCTGGGCGGCGATCCCCGGGCCACCGTGTTCTCCACACCCAATATGATCTTGCTTATGGAACGCGCCGCTCGCGAAGCCCTGCGGCCCTACCTGGCTAGCGATCAAGAATCCGTGGGTGTACTCGTCAATATCGAACACCTGGCCGGCGCCACGCTCGGTTCCGTCGTCCACGGTCTGGCTCGCGTCACCAGCATCGAAGGCAAACGCATTCACTTCGACGTCGAGGCCTGGCAGGGCCAACGTCTGATCGGCCGCGGCACCCACGCGCGAGCCATCGTCAGCCTGCAGCGCATGATCGATAGCCTCTCCCAACTCTCCGATCCAACTCGACCAGAATCAGCCAGCCCAGAATCACCACAGACCATGGACACACCGGCCACAACCAGCCAGCTACCAAAACTTGCCAGCGTGCAACTCGGCGTGGAAAACCGTATCGCCACATTGAAACTGAACCGCCCGCAGCATCTCAACGCGGTCGATACCCAGATGACCGACGACTTGGAGCAAGCCATCGCCTGGCTAATGGTGCATCCTGACGATGTTCGCGTGGTGCTGCTGAGTGGAGCTGGAAGAGCATTCTGTGCGGGCGACGATGTCAAGGAACTGGCCCACATGCCGGCCGCGGCGGCTCGGTCGCTGAGTCTGCGGCAAGCGGAAATGTACTTGGCCTTGGAACGCCTGCCGCAACCGGTTATCGCTCTGATTCACGGTGATGCTTTCGGCGGAGGCTGCGTGGCCGCCTATTCGGCTGACCTACGCATCGCCGCGCATGCGGCCCGGTTTGCCATGCCGGAAATTCGCTTGGGCTGGAATCCGGGTTATGGCCTTGCGCAGCTCGCTGCTTTGGTCGGCAAGTCGCGAGCCCTGGAGCTGTGCCTGCTGGGCGAACCCATCTCGGCGCGGCAAGCCCTCGAGTGGGGACTGGTCAACGAACTGGTCCCGCAAGCCAACTTGCTAGCTCGCGGCTTACAAATCGCTCACAAGATGTTGAAAATGCCCGCCGCGGCGCTGCGTGAAACCAAGCGTGCCATTCACTTAGACGAAGGCAATCAACCCAAAGTCGCCTACCGCGCCGATACCGAGGCCTACATTCGATGCTTGGAAACGCCCGACGCCCAAGAAGGCATTCGCGCTTTCGCCGAAAAACGTCCACCGAAATTTAATGGAGTGTAACAGGGAGGCATTCCCTCTGCGCTCTCTGCGTTTCAAAAATGGCCCTGGAACACTTTGTATATTAAAACGCAGAGACGCAGAGAATCGCAGAGAAAACATGCTGAAGGAAAAACAGGGAGGCATTCCCTCTGCGGACTCTGCGCTCTCTGCGTTTCAAAAATGGCCCTGGAATACTTTGTATATTAAAACGCAGAGACGCAGAGAATCGCAGAGAAAACATGCTGAAGGAAAAACAGGGAGGCATTCCCTCTGCGGACTCTGCGCTCTCTGCGTTGCAAAAATAACACCAGCCGCAAGGCTTCAGATCTTCAATAACTTCTTGCGCAAATCGGTGAGCAGCTGTGCTGCGCCGCCGATTTCAGCTTTCTGACGTTCGGGCTCTTGCGGTATTTCGCGTTCGATCGTTAGTGGACCTCGGTAACCAATGTCCCGCAAAGTCGACAAATAAGCCTCGAAATTGACTTGGCCCTCACCCAAAGCCACTTCGCGTCC
The DNA here is from genome assembly GCF_056494185.1 of Rania fehmarnensis. Taxonomy (NCBI): domain Bacteria; kingdom Pseudomonadati; phylum Planctomycetota; class Planctomycetia; order Pirellulales; family Pirellulaceae; genus Rania; species Rania fehmarnensis. Next base: position 3,356,180 of record NZ_CM151398.1, on the reverse strand, counting down.
CCAGGTTACGCCCGGCTGATCGCTCCATAGCGCGTCTTTGCAGTGCACCGAGCGCACATACTTGCCGACCTTCTTGAGTGCTTCGATCGGTTCACCAGTGCCGTACAGAATCATGTTAGCGGGATCAAAATTGATGAACAAGTTATTCCGCTGGACATTGCCCAGAAAGCTGAGCAGTCCGTCGGCGGTCTCTTGCCCGGTTTCCAAATGCACTGCCTGGTCATTGCGCGTAGCGTGATCGCAGATCTGCCGCGTTACGTCAATTACTTCTTGGTAGCTGGCCGAAGTCACATCATGAGGCACAAAACCCAGGTGCAAGGCGATGACCTCACAGCCCAACAAACGAGCGAAATCGCTGATTTCTTTCATTTCTTGCAGCCGCGCGGCCCGCGTCTCGGGAGGCACCAAACCTACCGTGCGTTCAACCGTAGGAATGTCAGCGTAACTTTCGCCATCAAAGCCACCGAAGACCGCAGTCAGCTGAATGTTCAGCTCTTCCAGCCGAGCAATAAAGCGTTCAGCCTGCTCCGGCGTTCGTGAACTGCGATGCGGTGCATGCAACTGAATTGTGGGAATCTGCAAATCGGAAGCGACTTCCAACTTCACACCCAAGCCAGCATCAATACTGGCAAAGACCCCGATATCCCAATCGCTCATGGTGGCTTACCCTACAAATTCCAACTCATTCAGCACTTGACAACGCGCCAAAGCGTAAACCACTTAGGCCCAACCGTCAATAAATGCTAGCGGGTGCAATTCGATTTCTTGGTCAGTCGGCACGTAGCCAACGCCGCCAGGCGGTGGACGCGTGTCTACCGTCTGGCGACGGTAGCTACGGGGTCTACGGTCTGGCGACGGTGGCTACGGGGTCCACCCTCTGGCGACGGTGGCTACCTTATTGGCTCTTCAAATCAGCCATATAAATGGCCGTGATCGGTTTTCCATCCAGTTGCTCGTGGCTGGAATAATAAGACATCGCCGCGCGGCCGTTACCCAGATCCAAAAAGCCGGGATATGAGTTGTCGCCACCGCTGGGTAGCTCGGCAAACTCCTCCAGTCGCCCTTTGTCCAGCCAGCACATACTGGTTTTGGGACCGCGATCGCTAGTGGTATGTCGACCGCCCACCACCACCCGCTCGCCCCATTTGACAATCAGCGGTCCGCCGACGGCCCGATCCAAGTCCACGCGTTCCAAGTCAACGTAGGGCGGTCGGCCGGTGATCAATTGAGCTGTCCCGCGTCCGCGCCGGCCGATGGCTGTTACGGCTCCGTCGGCTTCAAACAAAAAAGCTGTCTCGTCGCCTTCAATCGGTTGAAAAACTGCCGACTTGCGGAATACGAGTCCATCTTCGCTTTCGAGCATCAGCGACTCGACAGCATGTCCTTCACCGCGTGGTCCTTCTTCAAAGTCGAGCTTGCGCCGTCCACACAAGTAAGCTTTGGGCCCTAGGGCTGCAGCCCGCCAGATGTAATGCCCAAAAGTACCGTCGAGCAAAATGGGGCTGTGCCACTGCTGGCCATCGCTCGTCCACGCCGCATACCCCAGATGTTTATTTAGGTCGTATTCGGCCGGTGGAATTGTCGTTTTGCCGCTGTACCAGGTGCCGGTGTAGACAAACAACTTGTCCTTGAAAGCTAGAAAATGAGGATCACGCGTATCGCGATCTTTGACCGAGAATCGATGCACCTGCTGCCAATCGGTCAGATTCTCGCTGACCAGCACGATGATCGAGGCTGTTGGATGGACCATGTGACCATCGGGGCACGAGCGAAAGGTCAGATAGTACTTGCCACCAAATTTGACTAGATCAGTAAACGCATTGTGTTCGCCGTTATGAAAGACTCGGCGCACGTTGGTCACTTCGACTTTGGGCAACTGCGCCCAGGCACTGTCTCCCAGCATCAACAGGGCCACCACCCACAATCGTCTCATCATCATTTTGTACCGCCTATGCTTGGTCCTATTCCTATTCCTATTCCTACTCCTACTCCTACTCCTACTCCTACTCCTACTCCTACTACTACTACTACTACTACTACTCGAAATTTCTGCGAGTAGGAGTAGGAGAAAACTCTTTGCAACGCAACGGTTAGACGCTGTACGATGTCTCTGTTTGGGGGCAACGATCCGCTTGCTGCGCAAGAGCGTGCCGGATATTGTAAGCTGGGTAATTCGCGTCTGCCGCCGTTCAGACTGGACAAGTTAGCATGAATTTTCTTGGCAAACCTCAATCTGCCTCGTCAATCAAGTCTGTTAAGCCACAACCTATTGTCCAACCGGTGCCCCACGACGCCTGGAACGAACTGGTTGTGTGGATCGATCCCTTGAAGGACCAGCATCAGATTGATCATGTCATGGCGGAACTGCAGCGTCGACATAATCAACATCCTCATTGCCCCTTACCCTTGGAAGCCATCCTTGACCGACAGCGGGTCGCGGCCGCCTATATGGTGCTGCTCGGTGCGCGAGTGGCTGCTTTGGGTGGCGTGCGGGCCATCGATAATCATACCAACACGGCCGCGGCCATCCTGACGCAGTTGGTCCAGCAAGTTCGTGCGGTGGGCGTAGTACAAATCCAAGCCATCTTGAATTCAACAGAGTCGATTTCGACAGAGATCGTCAGCCTAGCGGGTTTTGTTCCGCTGGCCGAGCTGTTGCAAGTCACCATGATGTTGCCACCCAAGAAGTCGAATGTGATCGAACCGGCCAGGCTGCCCGAGGGTTATCGGTGGAAACCGGCGCGCGAGGCCACACGTGCCCAGCTGACTCAACTGTTGGCTCATACGTTCATCGAAACGCTCGACTGCCCTGAGTTGAATGGTCTGCGCACACCCGAAGATGTGCTGGAGGGATTCTTGGATGGTCAATCCGTCGAGTCTCGAACTCACTGGTGGCTGATCGAACATGACGATCGATTGGCCGGTTGTGTGTTGATCAACCCGCTGCCGGACGAGGCGGCGGAGCTGGTCTACATGGGCTTGGGACCGACCTCGCGCGGCCGCGGGCTGGGCCGAGCCATGCTGGAGCAAGCGGTGCGATCGGCTATTGATTTGGGCGCGGAAGTCTTTCTGGCGGCTGTGGATGCGGCCAATTGGCCCGCTACGCGGCTCTATTTCCAAGCCGGCTTTCAAGAAACCGCTCGCGTCCAGGCCTGGTTCCATCGCGCCTGATTTCAAATCTGAAAATTCTGATACATTACTAAGCCATCTCGTGTCGCAGATTTTGACTCGTTTGACGCTTTAGGATCGTTTGATGACCAAGTGGGCTTGCCAGCGCTGTGTGATCGGTGGTGATCATGCAGGCTATTCAATGAAAGTCATGGTAGATAAGTTTCTGCGCGACGCGGGCATCGAGTTCAAGGATTGCGGAGCCTACAGCGAGCAACCCTCTGACTTCCCCGACTTTGCCGAGCTGGTTGCCCAGGAAATCCTGGCCGGCCGAGCCGAGCGCGGTATCTTGGTATGCGGTTCGGGAGTGGGCGTCAGCGTGGCTGCCAACAAGATCCCTGGTATCCGCGCCAGCCTGTGCCACGACACCTATTCGGCTCATCAAGGTGTCGAGCACGACGATATGAACGTGCTGTGCATCGGCGCTCGCGTGATTGGCCCCGAGCTGGCCTATGAAATCATGCGTTCGTTCCTCTCAGCCGTCTACGCGCCTCAACCGCGCCACGCTCAACGTGTTGCCAAGATCCTCGAGATCGAACGCAAAGCCCTCAACGGTGAATACAAAACGTCAAAGTAGCGGAATACATGTAGCGGAATGCGTCAAGCATTTCGACCCGTAGCGGAATGCGTCAAGCATTTCGGCGAGTATTAAAACCCGACAGCGACGAAAGCCTTGACGGTTTCCGCTACGACTGACTGAAAGTGCCGAAAGCCTTGACGGCTTCCGCTACAAACACAGTGGTCACACCTTAGGTTTGGAACGATGGAACAATCTTTTGTGGCTTGGGCCAAGATGCGGGCGTCGCGATTGCCGCAAGTCAAGCTGGGGATCGGCGACGATGCAGCTGTGCTGGATGGAGGGCGGGGTGATCCGGTTGTGACCACCGATAGCTTGCTAGACGGCACGCACTTTATCTTGTCGGAAGTCGATCCGCGGCGCTTGGGTCAAAAGCTCGTTAACGTCAACTTGAGCGATATAGCGGCGATGGGCGCAGTGCCCGAAGCGTTATTCGTATCGCTGTGTTTACCAGCGGCCGGATCAGCCGGATGCGGCGCTGACCAACTAGCCGCTGAGATCTTCGAAGGAATTTGTCGAGCCGCCGAACAATATCAATGTGCGATCGCGGGTGGTGATACCAATTGTTGGAATGGACCATTGGCTCTGCATCTGACCGCAGTTGGTCGGGCTGATGATCGAGGTGTCTGGACGCGCAGCGGTGCGCGAGCCGATGATGCCATCGTGGTCACTGGTCCTTTGGGCGGTAGTTTGTTAGGTAAACACTTCGACTTCCAACCGCGTTTGGATTGGTCGAGCAAAGTTAAAAACCGCATCGCTATTCATGCGGCGATGGATATCAGCGATGGCTTGACCATCGATCTGCTGCGCATGGGTAATGCCAGCGGATGTGGAGCTGTCTTGCACATGGATGCGATCCCAATCAGCGCAGCTGCACACGAGCAAGCTGCGCACAGCGGACGCACCGCTCTTGAGCACGCGCTGGGTGATGGTGAAGATTTTGAGTTGTTGTTAGCCGTTCCCGCCTCGGAGTTGGCTGCGTTGCAAGAACTGGTTGGCCCCGAGCAAGCGATCGACATAGGCCGCTTCACCAGTCGTACCGGGCTGTGGGCCAAGCGTGGTAGCCGCATCGAGCAACTGGCCGCCACAGGTTATGTGCATGGGGCCCAAAGCTGATGCCACCGGTGCACTTGGCGACTCTATCCGACACCGATCGCTTGGCCGCGTCTCTGGCCAGGCAGATCGAAGTGCCGATGATGCTCGCCCTGTGTGGCCCCTTGGGTGCTGGTAAGACACAATTGGTGCGATCGTTGGCGGTACATCTATCGATTCCTGCCGAGCTGGTAACCAGTCCGACCTACGTGCTGATGCAACGTTATCGCGGCACAATCGACTTGATCCATTTAGACTACTACCGTCTGAATTCAGCCGCAGAGGTCTGGGACCTGGGGCTCGACGAATGGCTGGCCGAACCGGCACTGGTAGTGATCGAGTGGGCGGACAAGTTTCCAGAAACCTGGCCCGAGCAGTGGCTCCGCTGCGATCTATCCATTCTCTCCAACGGTCAGCGTCAAGCCATCATCTCAACCAACTGATTGCCGATTGGCGATTGATGATTGCCGATTGAACCAATCGGCAATCGGCAATCGGCATTCGCCAATCGCCAATCGGCAATCGCCCTACACGCTACCCTCCGCAGCGGTATATCGGTATACTAGCAACCGCTAGTTTATGCCCCTCATCCGAGCAACCTCATCTGGCGGGTGCGTCCGATTCGCGGCGCGGCTGCCCACTCCCATTACGCCCTCCAAGACCGTTCAAACTGATGCCAAGTTACATAGTCCGCTGCGGGATTACTCGCACGCTGTACGTGATGCAGTCTCGACAAGAGTTTGCCCGTGCTACCCGCGTAATTGCCCGAACTACCCGCGGCTTGGAAGTGGGCGATGTGTTGTGCATTGCCGATGACAAGGCGTTAGCTCAACTGGTAGAACCACCCACGGGGTCTATCCAGCGAGCGATGACCGATGACGATGCGCGCGAACTTGCGCACATCCTGGCCAAGTCTGATGAAGAATCCGATCAGTGCCTGGCCATCATACGCGAGATGGATTTGGAGATGGACCTGGTCGATATCGAACGCATCTTTGGCGGCGAAAGGATGGTCGTTTACTACCTGGCCGAGGGCCGCATCGATTTCCGCGAACTGGTTCGTCGCCTGGCTCACGAGTTTCAAACGCGCATCGAGATGAAGCAAATCGGAGTGCGCGATGAAGCCAAACTGTTGGCCGACTACGGCGACTGTGGCAAGCCCGTCTGCTGCAATACTCACTTGGTGCAAATGCCACCGGTTTCGATGAAGATGGCCAAGCTGCAGAAAGCGACCCTTGACCCAAATAAAATTTCTGGACGCTGCGGACGTTTGAAATGTTGCCTACGTTACGAATATGATACATACGAGGAGAACCGCAAGAGTCTACCGTCACTAGGCGCAGATATCGTCACCACGGATGGCCGGGGTCGAGTTGTTGGTCAAGATTTGCTAACTCGGCAATTGGTGGTGTCGATGGAAGACAATCGGCGTGTCATAATGAATGCTGATCAAGTACTGTCGGTCATTCGTCGACCCGCACCATCCAGTAAACCGTCACGCGACGAAGAAGAATGACACCAAATGAATCAAATGTTTGAGCTACTCAAGCATGACCAACGCTTTCACCCTGAAGCTTATCAGTTCGTGCGCGAAGCCTTGGCCTATGCTCAAGAAATATTGAAGATGCCTCACCAACCCACCGCCGGTGGTGAAGGTGAAAGGCACCTGACCGGCCAACAACTGTGCGAAGCCATTCGCCTGTATGCCCTCGATCAATTTGGTTTCATGGCCAAGATCGTCTTGAATAACTGGGGAGTCTTTTCGACCAGCGATTTCGGTGAAATCGTTTACAACTTGATTCGCTTCAAACAGATGAAGAAATCAGAATCCGATCGCCGCGAAGACTTCAACGATTGTTATGAATTCGATTCTGCGTTCGATCCCGTCTTTGAATTGAGCGGTAGCGATGAAGCCTGATAGAGCATCGAAGTCTACGACCACGCATGGCTCCACGGCGCCCGCCCGCACGCCCGCTCAAGTAACTGGCAAGAGCAGCTTGATCATCATGATCGTGCTGTATGCTATGTGGCTCGTCGGCCTGGCCTACGTGGCTTGGGTAAATGTCCAAGCCGGCAATCAATAATCAACTAGGCACTGCAAAACAATAAACTACCGGACTCCCAGTTCTCAAGACTCAAATGATGTTGACATCAAAGACAGTTCAGTTGAATTCAATCTGCGAACAACGATGTCGAAATGCAGTTTGCGGAAAAAGCGAAGTTGCAGTGGATCGCTTGACGCAACTGTAGCCACAGTATGTTGTTCGGCTTGTTTGGATCATCGGCATAGAACCATGAACGCTAACAAGTTTGAATGTAGGACAAGTCACCCCGTTACGATAAGTCCGGTAGTTTATTGTTTTGCAGTGCCTATCGAACTTGCTCCACCTCCTCGATTCAGCCTATCCCACCCACCAGCTCACCCTCGGAGAGTGCGTATGTCGAGTCATCGACGTTCTCGTTGTGGTCGTTCTCTGACCGCGCGCCTTGTCTCAAGAAGCCTCGTCTCAAAAATCTGGATGGCTCTCGCATGTTTTGGCAGTCTGCTGCTGACGACGGCCGAGCAGTCCCAGGCCGCTGATAAACGCATTGTCTTCCTGGCAGGCCGACCCAGTCACGGCTATGGCTCGCACGAACACCTGGCCGGGTGTCGCATCTTGGCCGATGCAATCCAACGCTCGGCCACAGGCGTCAAGTGCGAAGTCTACTCAGGTGGCTGGCCCGAAGATGAAACCGTGCTCGATGGCGCCGATACGATCATCATGTACTGCGATGGCGGTGGCGGACATCCAGCCGTCCAACATCGCGCAGCACTCGCCAAACACATGCAGCGCGGCGCAGGCTTTGTCTGTTTGCATTACGGAGTCGAAATTCCCAAGGACCAAGGCGGTCAAGAATTTCTCGAGTGGTTGGGCGGATACTTCGAAACAGATTGGTCGGTCAATCCTCACTGGGTAGCCAACTACGAAAAATTGCCCGAGCATCCGATCACGCGCGGCGTGAAACCATTTGCAGCCAATGACGAATGGTATTTTCACATGCGGTTTCGTCCAGAGATGCAAGGCGTCACGCCCATCCTCTCGGCGGTGCCACCTGCCAGCACCATGTCGCGCCCCAATGGACCTCATAGCGGTAACGAAGCCGTGCGAGCCGAAGTGGCCAAGGGCTTGCCTCAACATATGGCGTGGGCCTACGAGCGCGCCGGTGGTGGTCGATCGTTCGGCTTCACCGGCGGTCACTTTCACTGGAATTGGGGCCGACCTGAAATTCTAAAACTCGTTTCTAACGCCATCTGTTGGACCGCGCATGTCGAAATTCCTGAAGCCGGTCTGGGTACGCAACAACCGACGATCGAAACTCTCAAAGAAGGTCAAGACGAACCGATCCCCGAACGTTTTGATGCCGCTGCAATCAAGTCTGAATTCAAACTCACTAGCACTGCTGGAACATTGCAACCAGTAACCAAAGACGGTGATGCTAAAAATGGCGGTGCCAAGGAGAACAGTGCCAAGGCACGTCAACTCTTCATCAGTCCGATCGTAACTTCACAAACCAAAGATCACCGAGTCGATGCCAGCGTCGATATACGAGGCGTCAAGAAACTCTACCTGGTCGTAAGCGATGGTGGCGATGGCTTTGGTTGCGATTGGGCTGATTGGCTCGAGCCCACAATCAGCAAAGGCTCAACCACGACTGACCTGGCCGAACTCAGTTGGAAAACCGCCTCGACCGATTGGGGCCAGGTCCACAAGAACAAGAATGTGGATGGCGGCCCACTGGTCGTGCATGGTCGCAACTTTGCCAAAGGCATTGGCACTCATGCGCAGAGCATCATCAGTTTCGAATTGGATGGCTCTTGGGAAAAGCTGAATGTGGGTTGCGGGCTGGACGCTGGTGGCACATCGCAAAATGGCGGTGGATCCACCTCGGTACAGTTCGCCATCTATGCCGATGCCCCGCCACGCAACCTGAGCGGTACTAACAGCCAAGAAGAATTGCGTCAGATTGAAAATGCGGTGGCTGGCCTGGATGTGCATCCAGAACTAGAGGCTACGCTAGCTGCCTCGGAACCCAAGCTGCTCAGCCTTACCAATCTCGATGTCGATCATCGCGGTCGCGTGTGGGTCTGCGAAGTTGTCAATTATCGCCGCCACAATGGCCAGCGGCCCGAAGGCGACCGCGTCCTGATTCTTGAAGATACCAATCAAGACGGAGTGATGGATACGGAAAAGGTCTTCTATCAAGGTCGTGACATCGATTCGGCGATGGGCATTTGTGTCCTGGGTAACAAAGTTATCGTCTCCGCATCTCCCAATGTTTGGATTTTGACCGACGACGATGGTGATGATGTAGCCGATCGCAAGGAACTCTTCTTTAGCAAGACCGGCGACGCGCAGCACGATCACTCAGCTCACTCGTTCCTGTTTGGCCCCGATGGCAAGGTCTATTGGAACTTTGGGAACACCGGGAAAATTGTTCACGACGCGCAGGGCAACCTGGTTCGCGACATGGCCGGCCACGAAGTCCGCGACAACGGCCAGCCGTATCGACAAGGCATGCCGTTTCGTTGCAATCTGGATGGCTCTGACTTCGAAGTGCTCGGTTATAATTTTCGCAACAACTACGAAGTCACGGTCGATTCCTTCGGCGCGCTGTGGCAAAGCGATAATGACGATGACGGCAATCGAGCCACGCGCATCAACTTTGTGATGGAGTATGGTAACTACGGCTATGTCGACGAAAAGACCGGCGACACGTGGCGCGTCGAACGCACCAATATGGAGCGCGAGATCCCCGAGCAGCATTGGCACCTGAACGACCCGGGAGTCGTTCCGACCATGTTGATTACCGGTGCCGGTTCGCCAACTGGCATCACGGTCTACGAAGGTGAACTGCTGCCCAAAGTCTTTCAGGGTCAAGTCATTCACTGCGATGCTGGCCCCAACGTGGTGCGAGCCTATCCCGCTGCGCCAGAAGGTGCTGGCTACAAAGCGGACATTGTCAACATGATTGTGGGTGAACGTGATCGCTGGTTCCGACCGGCCGATGTGTGCGTAGCTCCCGATGGTTCACTGTTCATTACCGACTGGTATGATCCAGGTGTGGGTGGTCACAACATGGGTGACCTCGAACGCGGACGCTTGTTCCGCCTGGCTCCTCCGGGCAGCAAATATGTAGTGCCCAAGTATGACTTCAGCACGCCTGAGGGAGCGGTCAGCGCCCTGCGCAGCCCCTCGAATTCAGCCCGCTACCTGGCATTCCAAGCCATCCAAGGTTTCGGGGAAAAGGCGCACACTGCTCTTGAAAACATGCTGCGCGATGAGAACCCGCGCATGCGAGCGCGCGCCTATTGGGCGATCGGCAAACTGCCTGGGAAAGGTCAATTCGCGGTGAACGCTGCCATGCGCGATCGCGATCCGAATATCCGCATGGTCGCGATTCGTTTGGCCCGGCAACTGAATTTGCCACTGGCCGATTATGCTCAACTGGCCAACGACGATTCCGCGGGCGTGCGACGTGAATTGGCAGTGGCCCTGCACCTTGATAAGTCCAATGAGATGCCCAGCGTGTGGGCACAATTGGCCCAGGCCTACGACGGCCATGACCGCTGGTACCTCGAAGCCCTCGGCATCGGTGCTCAGCGACGGTGGAACGAATGTTACCGCGAGTATCTCGCATCATCGCAAGTTCAAAAAGGAAACGAACAACTCGACATCACCTGGCGAGCTCGTTGCGGCCAAGCCGCCGAGCGCATCGGCCAGTTGTTGACATCGACCAAATTGCCCGACGATCAAGTCCCCAAGTTTATTCGAGCGCTCGATTTCCAAGCGCCTGAAGATCGTCAAAGTGCCATCGATTCGATTATCGCTGCCCTACCTGGTAGTGACGTCAAGCAACAGCGCAAAGACCAACTGCTCGTTGAAAGCCTGGCACGCTTGGGCTCTTCAGCCGGAGAGCGTCTGGACGCCGACCAGCAACAAGCTGTGCTGCGATATCTCGAGCAAACGCCCAGCCGAGCTGAGAAGCTGAAGATCATTCGTCAAATGAAGCTGCCCAACACGGTCGATCTGTTGCTCAGTATGGTGCTCGATGCCGAACCCGATTCGCAATCGGTCGGCGCGATGGAAGGGCTGCTGCGCCGCGACAATGCAGCTAGCAAACTCATGGCTGTGCTGACCAACAAAGACAATCTGCCTAGCGCCACCCGGATGGCCACGGTGATCGGCATGTGCAAGTTGGATGTCAGTCAACGTTTTATCGGTCAGTGTCTCGATAGCGCCGAGGTACTGCCGGAGGCCAAAACAGATCTGGCGAAAGCCCTTTCCAACTCGGTACCGGGCGGCAAGCTACTGTTGGAACTGGCCAAGCAGAATAAACTGCCCGCCGGCGCTCGATTGATCGTGGGCTCGAATTTGCGGAACAGTCCCAATCCGGAAATTCGACAAGTTGCTACTGAGATATTCCCAGCCCCCAAAGGCGCTGCCAAAGAAGCTCTACCACCGCTGGCCGAATTGGTGGCTCGACCAGGCAATGTTGAGAGCGGACTGGTCGTGTTCAAGCTGAAGGGCACCTGTGCCAATTGTCACCTGGTCAAAGGTCAAGGCAAAGCAGTTGGCCCAGACTTGAGCGAGATCGGCAGCAAGCTCTCGCGCGAAGCCATGCTGGTCTCGATCCTAGATCCCTCAGCAGGCATTAGCCACAACTACGAAAACTATGCGGCGCTGACCGAAGATGGCAACGTGATCAACGGCCTGCTTGTCAGTCGCTCGCCGGCGCAGGTTGTACTGAAAGATGCACAGGGCATCGACCGCACGATTACCAGCGAAGATTTGTCCGAGCTAAAGAAGATTGAAAAGTCACTTATGCCCGACAATCTCCATGAAAACCTCACGGCCACCGAACTAGTTGACCTGATCGAATACCTCATGACTTTGCGCAAGTAAAGCTGATGTTGATAAAACTGAACTAACGTGACGTGTAAGACAGCCGTCATTACTTTACATATAAAGTATTATCATTCAGGGGGAAGAGGGAATCATGGCGAGTACCTATTCGACTTCGGCGGAGGTGGCTGGACCGACGGTGGACGCAATTCAAGCGGCTCTGGTGACGCTGTGCGATAACGGTTTCGCGATTGTCAAACGCGACCAGAACAGCGCGCGGCTGACGGGGCCGGGCTTGAATAGCACGCGGCAGAATCCGTTATTGGGTGCCTCGAAAGTTTCTCTGGTCCTCGATGGTGACAGGCTGCGTCTAGATGCAGAACTTGGCGGCGTCGACTTCATGCACAAGTTCTTGACGCGCTTTCCCCTATTTCTCGGGCTGGGCCTCGGCTTGTTTTTTGCAGTTGGTGGCGGCCTTTTCTTTGGTCAGCAATTCGGCGTTGGGTTCGGCGTTCCCTGGGCACAAGGTTGGATGTGGATGCTGTTTTGCATGACGCTGACAGTACTGCCCATATCTCCTTGGCTGGTCCTCTCGCCCATGATGTCCAAGACGGTGCGGAATCGCACGGAGCATGCGTTAAAGACCCTGATCAACAACGCCGTCCAAATGACGCAGGTGCACGCTTAACGCACAGGTACTTGGTATGAAACTTCATATTCGCGATGGGCTGTGGTTGATCCTCATCATCAGCGTCAGCCTGGCATGGTGGAGAGACAGTGGGCAGCACCAGCGGCTCGCCAATGACATGCAACGCGAAATAAAATCGCTCGAATCGAGTTTGACGTGACCGTCACCTCCCCCGCGCAGCGGGGGAGGTCGCAGGCGAGGCGTTCAGCCTTCGTCTGCGGGAGGGGGCAAAGCGCTAGGCAAGACTCCTGCTGTAGCCGAAGTCGCCAGACTTTGGACGCGTCACCAATCGACGTCCAATCTCTGGCGAGATCGGCTACACGCCAAAGCCCCTCCCGAATCTCGCAAAGCCTCGATTCGACCTCCCCAAGGCAAAGCCTTGGAGAGGTGACTGGCCCTACCGAGGTGAGATTGACACCGGAACCCAAGTTTCTCTAAAACGGCGGCTGGCGCTCTGCGCAAAGTGGGTCCCTGCCGCGGGGCAGGGACGCTTGCAGAATGAGTGCAGTTCAGATTGGCAAGTGGCAAGGGATGGTCCAGTGACAGTCAGTTCGCATACAAGTTCCGCACCGGTGATGTTGTGGTGTTCGTCCCATTCGACTTTAGCTGCAGAAGAGATTCCGATGCTGCTGGAGGCAGGCTTTCGAGTCGTGCCTCTGCTGACCGACTTTTGGACTTACAAATATAACCCGGCTATCGATGCTCAACTGTGCGATCAGTGGAAGTCTTCCATCGGACTGCCTTCGAATATTGTGCAGCAGTTGCAGTCGATGAACCTCTGCGAGAACGAAGGCCAGAATGAACTTTCGGCCGAGCATCTGCAATTGCTCAATGAGCATGTCGACTGCATCTATATGACGGTGCTTCCCAACCTGGCTATTCGCCTGGCAAGCAAGTTTCGGGGGACGGTCATGTTTCGCCCCTTCGGCCATGGCGATCTGAATACCTACACGCGCATCGCCAAACATTATCGCATCAACTTGGATGCCTTGGCTCATTTACCCAACTATATGTGGGTTCCCATTCTGACCACACTGGCCGAGCCCGAAGATCCGCGTTTGACGACCAATGCCCAGCACCTGGGCGCATACGTAACACCGCAGCGTCTAGGCCACGTGCGCTGGTCGGCGACGTCTAGCCAACCGTATGTGGTCGAAACCATTCCCCGTATTCAGAAACAAGTCTATTACATGGAGATGTATCAACAGTATCGCCGCGATCATGGTCATCTGCCGTTGAAGATTTTGGGTGGCAACCCGCCCGGCGGTGGCGACCTGAACGATCCCTCGATCGTGGGCTTCTTGGATGACGATCAATATTATGGCGCTGCGGCTAGTGCACGCGTTTCAATTTATCACGGCAAGTCGCGTTATCACGTGCACTATCACCCGATCGAATTTATGGCGCTAGGCGTACCGGTCCTGTTTCACAAGTCGTCTGCCTTTGCGTTTGAGGGCATGCACTTTGGTCTGAGCACTGCTGATCTGCAGCAGGCCGGCATGTATGAGAGTATCGAACAAGCCAACGCCATGGCCGCCGCCGCGCTTGACGATGCGCAGGTGGCAGCTCAGTGGAGCCAACATCAGCGATTCTTCGTCGAAGAAGTCTTCAGTCGCAGCAAAGCCCTCGACCAGGCACGCTGGCTCCGGCGCCGTGTCCAACAAATGGCCAGTTGGTTGAAGGGCGACGAGTTTAGCGCTCGACTAGCCCAAGCTTGCTCGGTCGAGATTACTGAGCCGATGATCGAGCCAACGTCCACTAAAGTCAAACGCCCACTGCCGGTGCGCGTCTATCGCGAACTCAGACGTGTCGTGCGCAGAACGGTCGCCCGCCAAGCGTCAGAATCGTAGCCTCGAAATGCTTGACGCATTCCGCTACCTGCTTGACGCATTCCGCTACCTTCTCCTCCGTAGCGGAAGCCGTCAAGGCTTTCGACTTCTCTACTGATATGCCTCGAAATGCTTGACGCATTCCGCTACCTGCTTGACGCATTCCGCTACCGGAGGCGAGTGTTACAATCTGAGCAGCCTGGCTATGTCTTTATCTCTGGCGGCCTAGGCAGTTTGTTTCGCAAGTAAAAGTGTATTTGTGTCACTTCGCATCCAAGCCGATGTAGTAATCGCTTCCAGCCGACAGGTCTTGGCGCCTGGCCAGCTGCTGATTCGCTATGGCAGAATACTGGAGGTCACAGGTCGGCTGGATGCAACTGCCGATGTGCGGTTGGATGGCATGGCAATTGTGCCCGGCCTGGTCAATCCACATACGCATTTAGAATTCAGTGACTTGGATCAACCACTGCCAGCAGGCGCGAATTTCCCTCAATGGATCTCGCGCGTGTTGGCCATGCGGCAAAGTCGACTCGAGGTGGGCACACAAGCTGGTACAACTAACCCGCTACTCACCAAGCCGCAAGCCATTCTCCGTGGGCTCGCAGAATCAGATCAGTTCGGCATTGCAGCTCTGGCCGACATTGTCACGCCACCTTGGTCACCTGGCGATTTTTTGCATGACTGTAATCCTGATCATTGTGCTGCGCCGTTTCCAAGCGCGCAGCTCACCACCGCTGCGCAGCAGCTAGTCACCGAGCACTTGCCGCGAGGCACCTTCCCCGCAGTCATCGCCTGTATCGAGCAGCTCGGTTTGTCGGCGGAACGCATGCAACAAGCCTCCCAGTGGCGTGACCAAGTACTGACCTCGCCTGCTTCTCAGTGGCCTGGCTGGTTGCTGCAGTTGGCATTTTCGCCGCACGCTCCGTATTCGACTCCAGAGCCACTCTGGAGTTCGACGGTCAACTTGGCGACCCAGCGCAACGCGCTGGTTGCGATGCACGTGGCGGAAAGCCTGGCAGAGCGACAGTGGCTGGACGCCGGCACCGGCCCCATGGCTGACATGCTGCAGCGATTCGGCGTGAACTCTGTACCGCAACCAGACTTGGTGCCATCGATCATCGAGGCGCTAGCCGCTGCTCCGCGCGGCTTGCTGATTCACGGCAACTATCTGACGACTAACGAGATGGATCATCTCAGCGGTTATCGCGATCGCTTGCGCGTCGTCTATTGCCCGCGAACTCATCGGCATTTTGAACATAAGCCGTATCCGTTAGGCGAACTAACATCGCGCGGCATCACGGTCGTCTTCGGCACCGATTCACGCAGTACCAATCCCGATTTGAATTTATGGTGTGAAGCCATCACCGCCTTGGCGCAACATCCATCTCTTCGACCAAGCCAAGCGTTGGCTGCGATTACCAGTGATGCCGCGCTGGCACTTGGTGTCGAATCAGATTTCGGCTCGCTGCACAGCGGAGCATGGGCGAAACTGAATATCGTGCCCTTGGAGAAGCACACGACGGATCTAGAGCCGATGCTGGAAACGCTGATGAATACAGCTGCTCTATGTACCCTCGCCAGACGCGGCTAACATCGTTTAACCCGTAGCCGCAGGCTAGGCAATCGAAGCGATTGTCCTCGCGTGGCCAAGTGATAATGTTGAGCACGCAGACGTTAGGTTGTAGTAGAGATTGGTTAGAGGGTGCGCCTCGCCTGACGGCTACGGGTTAAACGAGGACATCTTGGCAATGAAGTTGAGCACGCAGACGTTAGGTTGTAGTAGAGATTGGTTAGAGGGTGCGCCTCGCCTGACGGCTACGGGTTAAACGAGGACCGGCGGCGGCTGCGCCGCTTAAGAACGCGCCTTCGATGCGTGAGCCGCTGGCCCAGTCGCCACAAGCAATTAAAGAATGATCATCGCTGACGAGCGCTCGCATACTCAGGGGCTGGTCATGGACGGGCATGGCATACAGCCAGCGATGGGCGGCAGAGTAAGTGATGGCCGATAACTCGATGCCCAGCTCTGCACGGAGGGCCGTGACGAGTTGATCAACAATTTGAGCTGGATCGGCTTCTAGCAGCGTCTGGCTCCACGCGCCTTGAGCATGCAAGACCAGCGACTCTGGTTGAGCCTGTCGTCCCGGTTTCGTTTGGTTGCGCGCTACCCAGCGAATTGGCCCCGTGTTTATAAACGCGCCTCCCCAATTCACGGGCAAGGCTTGCTCGAGATTCAATAACACACACCAACACGGTGCGTACTCTTGTTGACCTAGCTGGATGGATAGTTCCGGTGATGCTTCACGCAATAGCTCGGCCGCCTGTGGCGCAGGCACAGCCACAATCACCTGATCGAACTCACCTCGGACACCTTCGCGATCATCGCTCAACGACCAAGCTTTCGATTTACGCTGCAGCGATGCAATTCTAACTTCATACTGCACATCCATATCATGTGCCAGGTACTTGCCCAGTTCGTTCATGGTTGGCACAGCCACAAATCGTTCCGCTGTTGTCTGGCCTTGGAGTGAGCCGCCGGAGTAAATAGCGATCGGGCTTTCCCACTTCGCGACCAAACCCCGTGCCAGCCAACTCTCTACGTAGCGTCGAAAGCGACGATCGCGACAAGTGAAGTACTGCGCACCGTGATCAAAATCGGCATGCGTCGTGCGGCGCGTCGACATACGGCCCGCCGGGCCCCGACTCTTTTCGAACACGGTCACCTGGTGTCCAAGGTCGCGCAGCGTTCGCGCGGCAAATAAACCTGACAGGCCGGCACCAACTACAGCAATCCGCCGCTGGCGCGATGCTGAAGTAAGCGAGACTAGCTGTTCGTAGGCCACCACATCCAGACGTTTTACATGATCCTGAGTTGGCCGAGTCCTCACCGTGCCAAAAACAGGCTGCGATGGCGAGAACGGTCGGTCGAACTGCCCCAAGCACCAGAGCAGGCCACCGTATGACGCGGGATCACGACCATCCAGGGCATAACGATGATTCAAATCGATCATCAGCCGCAACGCCTCTCGGGGTTGCACGCACCAATTCAGCAGCGCTTTGCCCCAAGTCATACGTACATTGTTGTGCAGTTCACCATCGATCAGCAGCGATCGCTGAGCTGCATTCCAAAAGCGATCATGCGTCGCGGCGCGTGCCAATGATTCCCATGAGTACAGATGTCGCCTGCGATCGGATTGATGTTCGGCCAGCGTCTCTTGAGCCCACTTGGGAATGGCACTCCACAAGTTATGATCGGGCCGAAAGCAGCAGAACGCATACGCCAGTTCGCGCCAGATCAACAGCTCGTCCAAGAACTTCTCGGCGCCCGTTCCACTCAGCATCGCCGCTTCGCGCGCAATCTGCAGCGGCGAGACCATGCCATAGTGCAAGTAAGCCGACATACGACTGCCCGGCTCTTTCAGCGGAGCGTTGCGATCATCCGCATAACGCCGCAATTTGCGAGCCTTAAAATTCTCCCAGCGTTGCAGTCCCGCGACCATGCCACCACACGTTTCGGCCACAGGCGCAATCGTATGATCGATATCGCACTGCGCTACCAACTCGGCGATCGCCGTTTCGTTTGGCTGGATTGAAACTAGCCAATCGAGTTCCGCCAGGTGGTAAGGTTCGGGCAGCGACTCAACTACTGGCCATGGACGTTTGAGCCTGGCTTTGTATAAGGATCGAGTGCGATCGCGATACTCAAAGGCGCGTTCATAACTCCGCCCCACCAATTGCATCGGTGCCACGCAAGCTGTATCGACAGCCACAAACGGACAGGCACTATTACGCAAAGCCGCACGCACGAACTGGCGATGCGGATCAGTCGGCATATCTTCGACGATCACTATCGCCGCTTGCTGCACCAGTTCGGCCAGCGGAGCTTTCGAACGAGCGCGTTCAACATATAACGCGTAGCTTAGTCCAAGCTGCTCAGCAGCCTGCTGCAAATCGCGCGCACCTTGCAGAATGAAAGTATGATGCCTGTCCGACGCATATGTCATGCGTGACGAAACGCCCTGGTAGATGAGCAAGGGTAGCCCCAATTGCCGGGCCCAATGGCAGGCTACGTCGAGCGCAGGGTTTTCGTCGCAGCGCATCGCGGTCTGCATCCAGTACAACACCAAACGTCCACTCTTGTTCAGTACAGTCGTTTTAGAGTTTGGATGCCAGCGTGTCCGCTCTCCAAGATGTGCCGGTAATTCGTCCAAGAGGCCCGTCACTTCTTGATCTCGTCAAAGTAAATCACTAAACGCACTTCCTGTAGCCACCATCGTCAGACGGTGGATCCTCAGCACTCCGTATCCACCATCGTCAGACGGTGGACCCTCAGCACTCCGTAGCCACCTTCGCCAGACGGTGGACTCTCAGCACCCCGTAGCCACCGTCGCCAGACGGTGGATCCTCACCCCGACAAAATCCACCGCTTGGCAGCGGTGGCTACCCAGGGTCGCTTACGAAATCGCCTAGCCCATCACTGTGGAAACCGAGAATCAAGTCTGAGCTTAACTTCAATTTTCTAAGCACGTGGCCACGTGCTTAGTTGACCCAAGCGTTCCATTGCTGATCGACCCAAGTGTTTTCCAACGGCTTGTCCGTTACCAGGAAACGATAACGAGCCGAATACGGATGCTGTTTGTCGATCATAAATTCGCCATCCACACACGGGGCATAGACAAAGTAAGGTTTCGTGGGATGCAGGCGGGCCGGTTGCGGTGCGCGGAAGTTGCTGGGATGATCGAGCATGACGAGCGTCGCTGGTTGTTCTGACAACTTGCCACTAATAGCGACCCATTTGGCGTGCGCATGGTTGCCCGTAATACGATCTTGGCCGAGGCTGTTGGTCAGGATGTTGACTTCTTTGGGTTCATGCACCTCCCGACCACCACCGTCCGAGGGTAGCAGCCAACGCACATTGCCACGAAACGCAACGCCACCGTAGTGATACTTCTCGACTACCAGCGGATCACCGGTCAGCGCACTTTGGGTGGTCTGCAAATCGATCGCGTAATAACTGCCGTCAGTGGGTTGTATCGTAACTTTCCAGCGCTCGCGCAGTACATCGACCGGCCGGTCCATCATGGCTTGATGCAGAAGATCCACTTCGAAACTTACGCTGCCGTCACTGGCTTGATCGCTCGAGACCAACTGTTCATGAACCACTCGGCCTGTCTTGCCCGCCAGGTTCCAAAAGTCGATCGAAGCATCGCGAAACTTGGTTTTCACCCAAGCGGTAAAGATGCCGTGTTGATGCGCATGGTCAATCGGAAAAGCCGCGGTCAGCACCTGTCCCGAAGGTGTGAACACAGGATGTATAAATCCGCTGCGCTCGTAGATCTTGTCAATACCTTCGGGAGCCGATGGAGATTGAATGTTGTACACCAGAATAGGGTGATCGCCACGCCAGACAGTCAACTTGTCGGCCGTCGATTCGATGCGCAACTTGTGACTGGTGGTGCTGCCAACAGCGCCCGCGTTATCACCTTTAAGCGTCAGCAGGTAAGCCACTAGATCTGCGGCTTGCTGCGCCGTCATCTCCGCGACCATACCACTGGGCATCAGCGACTTCGTATCGATCTTACGTGTCTCAATGTCCTGGGCATCGAGCTTAACTTTTTCACCTTGGCTATTGATCAGCACTAACTGCTCATCCGTTTCGCTTTCCAGCAAACCGGTGATGACTTGCCCATCGGTGCGAATCACCATGTGGCTTTGGAATTTGGGGTCGATCACGCGATTGGGATCGACCAAGGACTCAAAAATCTGCGAAGCAGATTGCCGGCGGCCGATATCATCCAGCGCTGGACCAACTTGTCCACCAAGCTGCCCGACGCGATGGCACTTGGAACATTGCGATCTTGTTTGATCCATGAAGTAAGCCTTACCACGCTGGACATCGCCAGCCAGGTCCGCAATCTCAGCATACTGCGCGCCCGGACTCAAGCGACGTTGACGTTGGTTGGCTGGCAAGTGACCTTCGAACAGGCTGCTAATGAGCGGATCTTTGGAACGCGCCAGTCGTTGGACTCCTTGCGCACCGTTCTTCGCATCGTCGCGACCAGCTTTTGCACCATATCGCACTGTTAGATTTAGTGCGGCTTTCAAGCGTTGACTGCGAACTTCAACAGCATCGCTGGCATCGCTGGCTTCGATTTGTTTGGCCAATTGATCCATCAACTGATCAAGGGCACCGTCACCTGCGTATTCTTGCTTGGCAACTTCGGGGTCGAGCGATTCAATCCAACGGCTGATCGTTTCCAGGGCAGCGAAATCAACTTCGCGCGATCCGATGTGTGGCATGCGACCAGCGGAACTGGAGGCCATGCGATAGAACAGCGCGCTGCGGCTGGGCGATCCCGCGGCGATAATGCGACTTGGCTGAATTCCGAAATCGCCTTTCAGCGGCAACTTATCCACTGCTTGCATGGCTTCGACGGAATCTTGAATGCGCAAGCTCAAGGGCACACCAGCGCCCGCACCGTTCTGATGGCAGTGCGAACAGTTGACGTGCAAATACGCGCGCGCTTGTTGGGCGAGGTTGCCTTCATCGGCATGTAACGACGCGCGTACACATTGTTCCGGCGCAATCGTCTTATCAGCAGATTCTCTGGTGACCACAAACCCTTGGTCGACTAACTTCATCCATTGCGACTTCATACCCAGTTCGGGTCGATGCAATTGTTCCGGGCTGAAAGCCAACGTGGTTTCCGGCCAGGGATTGTGACACTGCATGCACTCGGTGCGACTGTGAATGCGCCAACGTTGGCCGTCTGAACCTGGCACGATGATTTCACTGCCGCGGGCATCCACCAGCGTGGCATCGGTTTGTTCTTGGTTCCAGGCATAACTGTAGCCGCGCCACAGCCGGCCATCAAAATGCAGGACCTGCGTTTCTAGTTTGACATCCTTGGACCGCCCGCTAGCCACACTGGCAGGCATAGTAAGTGTCTTGGCCAACACTGTACCGGCCGGATATTGCAGTCGCGAATTGAACATCGCCAACACGCCTACAGGTTGAGGATCGCGGTAGACGGTAACCGGCTCGGTGCCAGGAACTGCCAGGAAGTGGGTACCCACCGCCCCGTCTTGCCATTGAGGTTGATTGATGGAAAACCGCGTTACGCCTGCAGCCGGTTGCTGGCCAGCCACATCGGCAAAGATACCCGTCTCGGACAGCTTGCCTGGAAAACTTCGCGACGCGGCCAGCTCATTTTCGTAATTGGTATTCGGAACCAAACGAAACATGGTGGTGTTTTCCAAGTGATTAACAATCAGTGGTTCACCATCACGGTCCGGTTCAAAGGCAATGATCCGCAGTTGCCCACTGGCCACTTCGGTATGCGGCGAGTGATCGTCCAACGGCACCGTCCAAATGCGTCCATTGACCCAATCACCAAAGATGTATTGGCCAATGATCTCTTTCAGTTTCTCACCGCGATAAACAAAGCCACCCGTAACCGAAGCCGAATCGGCATGGGACATGGTGATCCGCGCTGGCAGGATCGGAGCTGGACCAATCGGTGCATTGGGTTGCAGCAGTTCATGACCTTCGCGCACCGCCCAGCCATAGTTACCTCCGCGCTCGATACGATGCACCATCTCCCACTTTTCCCAACCCACATCACCCAGCCACAACTGGCCTGTCGGCCGATCGACCGTGATGCGCCATGGGTTGCGCAAACCAAAGGCCCAAATCTCGGGTCGCACACCCGGTTTATCCAGAAACGGATTGTCAGCTGGAATTGTGTAGGGCTTGTCGCGCGTGGCCCCGCGCACGTCGATGCGCAGAATACTCGACAGCAAATCACTGCAGTCCTGTCCGGTATTCAGACCATCGGGTGGCACAGGTGAGGTAGCATCACCAGTACTAATCAACAGACAACCACTGTTATCAAATACCAAGTCACAGCCGTTGTGACCACCCACCAACCACTTGATGATCGGCACTTCCGTCTCTACATCGATCGTCGGCGGCTCAGTCCGACTGACTTCGAATCGCGACACTCGACTACCTTCTGGGTAAGGCGTGGCGTCGAGACTGTTGAAGATCATGCAGACGTAGATGAAGCGATTGTTCTTGAAGTCAGGATCGAAGGCAATCGAGTAGACGTTATCACAACCGCGCGTCTTGCTGGCATCGAAATTCTTGATGGCGCTTTTAAGATCCACGACCAGGTCCGCCTGCCTGGCGTCTTCGTCATGCGGAAAGCTCCAGATCTTGGCCCCCAGTTCGCAGACAAAGTATCGCTCGACATCGGGTTGCCAACGCATCTGCATCGGATCGGTGAACTTTACCTGCTTGAACGCCGGTTCAATCGTCAGCGGCAGCGGTTTTTCCGGTGTGCCCACAATCCGTGAGCCGGTCCACGCCACCGAACGCTTGGCAGGCGTCGAATCGGATTGAGCCCAACAAGTTGAATGCAAGTTCAACCACGAGCAAATCAGCCACAACCCAAGAGCAAAGACACGAATGGCCATAACAAGAGCCCGCATAAGAAAAGGGAGGGTCGACGAGGGTTAGTTCCGAGTAATAGTGTAAACCCTGGAGCGGAACAAAAAAAGCGAAGAGGTACTACTTTGGAGTGCTGTGGCGTAGGCACAGCTTTGATGTAAGCGTTGGCTGTTTCGCAGCCTGCACGCACGTTAGTTGTGCACGACCCGTAGTTCGTGCAGGCTGCGGTACGGTTTGGTTATTACATCAAAGCTGTGGCTAGCGCCACAGCACTCCGAAGTGCAGGCTGCGGTATGGTTTGGTTATTACATCAAAGCTGGGGCTTCGCCTCAGCACTCCAAAGCAGTTCCAGCGAATCACGATTGATCAAGCACTCGATCTGCTCGCTGCTCAAGCGGGGCAGGGCGGTGCCTTCGAGCATGTTATTCAAGCCACGCAAGCCACTAATCGAAGCATCTACGGTGGTGAACGGGTAGTCAGTGCCAAAGAGTATCTTGTCCCACACGCCATATTCTTGGACCAGCATCAGACTGTTGTAAAGTTGCCACGGACGATAGTGCAAGGCACTAATGTCGCTAAAGACATTCCGATGTTTGCGAGCCACGACGATGCACTCGCCTTCGTAGGGATGCCCCAAATGCGCCATGATAATCTTGACATCCGGGAACCGCGTGGCCACGGGATCGAGATGCCGCGGCAAGGTGCACTCGAGCGGTGCTTGGGCAATGAAGGTCGTGCCCGTATGCAAGAGCACTGGCAAACTATGACGCTGGGCATACTGCCAGAGCGGATCGAGCCGCGATTCGTCAGGCCGAAAACCTGCGTACATCGGCAACAGCTTGATGCCACGCAGACCCAACGCTTGGTGACCATGCTCCAGCTCGGACTGCCAGTCCGGCTGCGTAGGATCAACCGACAGGAAACCTAGCAGACGCTGCGGATCTTGAGCCACGTAGTCGGCAACATATTGATCATCGACCCACAACCCACTCAAACGAGCTTTACCACCAAAGACGACTGTCACATCCGCGCTGGCAGCCGTTTGCCGATACTCCGAATATCGCACCGTCAAGTCGACTTCCACTCCAGCTCGCGCTCGCTTGGCCTGAGCACGAAAATCATCGCTGAAATGCTCAGGATACGACCACGCGTGGCTATGGACGTCGACAATCACAGTTATCTTCCGCAGAAAGTGAGGGTGCCGTATGAATTAAGCGGTACTTGCTTCAAACGCAGATCGACTGTTGGCGTGGACAGACTATCGTCCTCCAAGCGAATGACCATGGCTTGCATTTTGTTATGCTTTGCAGAGTTACGCTTCCGCCGTGCTGGATGACGGCGGAAGGTCAGGCCAAGTTGTTTAGAGGGTGCTCCTCGCCTGGCGGCTGCGGGTTAAACGATCTGTTCGCCGTGGCGCTCGGTGCGATGCTACTTGAGCATGATCGAGTCGTTCTCTTCAAAGGTAGCTTCGCCCTCTTTGCCATTGAGACGATACTGGATCTTCAGCGTCTTCTTGGCATCGGGAGCCGGATCACCACCGAAGCTCTTGTTGTAACTCGGTGCGGGCAGTGGGATCACGGGCAAGTCACGCAACTGTTTGCGCAAGACTTCGGCCACATCGCGTTTAACGTCAGGCGTACCGTATTCCGCTTTGACGATCTCGACCTTAACCGGCTTTTGACCGATCTTATTCAAGCGCGTCTTCACTTCTTCGCTCTCAGGCAACTTGGCAGCGATCATCAATATGGCCCGCTGGACATCGTCTTTGACTACTGCGCTGGGCTGAGCGGCAATGGCTACGTCCATCATGGCTACGCTGGGATAACGTTCCATGACTTCAACCACCAACTGCTGCTCAGCAGGAACCTTGGTAAACTTCATCGCGTTACTAACCATTTCAACCCGTTGTTCTTCGGGCATCTGGAATTGACGCGCCAGGCGAATGTAACCCTTAACCGCTCGCGAGGTAAACGCATTGGCGGGTTGGCGCGAGAGTTCAAGCAACAGCGGCGCAGCCTCGGTGGTTGCCCAATTGCCCAGTAGGCGCGATGAAGCATCGCGAAGGGCATTCTCGTTACCCAGGAAAGCCGTACGCATGGCTTGTAACGCATTGTTACCGCCAACTTCAGCCAGAATTTCCAGCAGCTTGGTTTTCACCGCCGTGGGTTGACTGGCCATCGAGTCGATCAACTGCTTGGCAGCCGCTTCGCGATCAGCCATACGTACTGCCGCTGCGCGCAAGGCCTGCTGCGTGACAGGCAAGTCAGCGGGCGTCTTGGGCGAATTCAAC
Organism: Rania fehmarnensis; assembly: GCF_056494185.1. Lineage (NCBI taxonomy): Bacteria > Pseudomonadati > Planctomycetota > Planctomycetia > Pirellulales > Pirellulaceae > Rania > Rania fehmarnensis. Next base: position 3,331,203 of record NZ_CM151398.1, on the reverse strand, counting down.
CGCGTCACCAACATGCTCATGTCGGTCAGTTCAATCGTTTCCCCTAAAGCTGCCAAAGCGGCGTGACGCACCGATTGCTCGCTACTATCGAGCGCTTTGCGAAGTTGTTGCACCGCCTTCAATCGTCGTTGACCTACCAGGTCGATCAACAATCGCTGCGTAGTACCGGTCGATGAATCCAGCCGCGATAGGAGAGCTTTGTTGATCTCGTCGCCTTGTAGAGATGCAAGCGAATTCATGGCTGCATCGGAAACATCTTTGGTGGTCGATTGTGCCAGGTCCAGCAGCGTGGGCAGGCAAGTCGCGTCACCCAAACTCGCCAAGACTTCAGCCGCCGTTTGACGCACTGCATCATCACCACTCTTGGCCACGGCTAACACCGCGGGCAAGGCCGCTTTGTCACCGCGATCAGCCAGTGCAAACAAGAGTAGGGAAGCCAATTCCGGTTTGACCTTAGTTAATTGCCCTGTGAGGGCTTCGGTGACTTGGGGATTCTGCAACTCGCGTGCGACGGTCAGCCCCAAGCGTTGGATGGCCACGTCGGAGCTGGCAATCTGCTCCATCAATAGCGGCACAGCGTCACCGGTGCGGGCCAGAATCGCGCCGCGTGTGGCTTCCATGACACGTGGCTTGGCTACATCAGCCAAGCGAACTTCGTCATAGATTTCAGCCGCCGGACCAGCTTGTCCTTCGGCCAGGCGACGCTCGGCAACCAAGATGCAGCCTTCAGCCACAACCGATTTGGCTTCGCCCGAAGCGCTGGCGAACTTGGCTCGCAATAGTTTCTCCGACGCAGCATCTCCAATGCGTCCCAAGGCCAAGGCCGCGGCACCAGCAATATTAGCGTTGCCATCTTCTAGACGTTTACCCAGGGCTTCGACCGAGTCGGCATCGCGACGTACACCGATCGAGTTGAGCACCCCGATCAACAGCTTGTCGCTGAGCGATTGCGAAGCATCGCGCAGCACGGCCGCTGCTTCGGGACCTGGTATCGCTTCTAGCGCAATGCGTGCCCACGATGCCAATTGCTCGTCAGCCAGTAAGGGTGCCAGAGCGGCTGTTGACTCAGGGCCGCCATGCAAGGCCAACTCTTTACAGGCCATCGCCTTGTCCGCCTTGGGCTTGTCGGCGTTGCTGATCAAGGCGATCAGCTCTTTCTCTTTGGCCGAATCTCGCTGCTGTGCCCAAGCCGGCGCTGCAGAGTTGACACATACGAGTGCCAGCAAGCCACACAGGGCCGCACGTTTGATGATCTTTGTCATTCGCATAATGAATCTATCTTCGTTAGTTTTTTGTGTGTGATGAATGGATGATCCCGTTGAGCGCCCCAACGGAGCGGCTGATTGTTCAGCGCTTCTTGTAGTTGGGACGGAATTGACAGGCCGAGATTAAATGCGCCAAGGTTCGCGCAGAGCTTCGGAGCGCATGCGATTGGCGACTTCGTCGTTCTTGAATTCATGCTTGGCCAAATCGTACTCAAGCTTGCGGTTGAGCGCCAGCGAGATACCCAGCGCATGACAAGCGATGTGCGCGTAACACGCCGCAATAGCGTTGGTCTTGGGTTGCGAACGCGTCTTGACGCAGTTCAAGAAGTCACGCACATGGAAGGTGGCTGGATAACCATCGATCTCGGCCACTTTGCGACCTGCTAGCAGCGTGGGTGAACTTAGCACCATCTTGCCGCTATCGCCCGTTTCGATCCATCCATCAGAACCTTCGAAGCGCACAGGGCACGAGCCCAGTCCGATCCAGTCTTTCTCACGCATAATCAGCTCGACGCCGTTGGCATACTTGGCTCGCAGCTGTTCGTTCTCGATCGGGAAGTACTCGACAGGTGCTTCTTTATCAGCTCCTACAGCCCACTGACAGAGATCCACGCAGTGCGAGCCCCATTCCAGCACGCCACCGCCGGCCAAGCCGCCACCTTTCTCAAAGTTGAATCCATCGAGTTGCTTCTTGTTGAACGGACGCCAAGCAGCTGGTCCCAAGTACATATCCCAATCGACGATTTCCTTGTCAGGTGTTGGCTCTTCTTCCATCCAACCGCTCATCCAGGACTTGAGACCCATGGGGTGAGCGTAAACGCGTTGGAGTTTGCCCAAGCGTCCTGTGCGCGCCAGTTCACATGCGAAGGCAAAGTGCGGCAAGTTGCGGCGTTGTGTGCCAGCTTGGAAGATCCGACCCGTGCGCTGCATCGTCTCGGCCAAAATCAAACTCTGCGAAATGTTCTTGGTAACCGGTTTCTCGCAGTAAATATCTTTGCCGGCTCGCGCCGCATACATCGACATCGTGGCGTGCCAGTTCGGCCCAGTAGCGATCAACACCGAGTCAATATCTTTGCGATCCAGGATCTCGTGAAAGTCGATGTAGGTTTTGCAATCCGAGTTGCCATGGTGCTTGTCGGCCATCGCCTTAACGGCTTTGCGACGCGCTTCCTTGATATCGCAAACGGCGACGAACTGCACATCCGATTGCTCGAGGAAACAGGTCAAATCGTAGGTGCCACGATTGCCGATACCAATTCCACCGACCACGATCCGTTCGCTGGGAGCCACAGCTCCATCGCGACCCAGCGCGGTACTGGGAATCACAACCGGCGCTATGGCCGCTGCAGCACCCGTGGCCACAGTAGCTCGCAAGAAGCGGCGTCGATCCAAGCCAGATGCTCGTGTCATTGAGTTTGTCCTTCATCGATATCAAAGGTGGGAATTAGGGAAGAGGGCCGAGCGCAGAATCGTAGTTTAAGGCGCAGAGAGCCCAATTGCCACTCTAGAGAATTTCAAATCTCGATTTCGAATTTGAAATCTACTGGGCCAGCCGTAGATCGATCGCCTCCAGCGCGGCCCGGGCACCCAGCGGCAGGGCCACACCCGCGCGCGGAGCGTCGCAGTCGCGAGGATTGATGCGAATAACCGCCGCAGCTCGCCCCTCGCATTCAAACCGCACCGTAGGTATCGCCAGGCCCGCACCAATCTCGATCGCGATCAATCGACTACCACGATTATCTTTCAGCCACCGCTGATAAAGCGCAATCTGCTGCGAGTGGCGGCTATCGTCCCATTGCCAGTCTGAAAACATCAGAATGTTGGGCCGCGCCGTGCCACCACAATCAGGACACGCAGGCAGTTCGCCCCGCGCACGTATCGTCTGCAGATCGACGTCCACTTGCACCTGCTCGGCCGACCAAATCGCTCGACCACACTCTGCGACACACTGCAAATAGTGAATCGAACCATGCTGCTCGACCACGTGCTCGCTTTCGAAGCCAGCGCGGTGAAACTGGCCATCGACATTGGAAGTGAACACAAACGCATTGCCACTGACGCGCTTGAACCATTTAGCGAGAATCGCAAAACCCGCATGCGGCTGCGTCGTCCGGTAAAGATGCAGCCGGTGACCAAAGAACCCCCAAGCCAACTCGGGATCGGTGGTGAACCAATGCGGCGTCGACATCTCAGCAAACGCTTTGCCGCGGAAGACGGGATACGCTTTCCAAAAGCCTTCGGGACCACGAAAATCCGGCAGCCCCGAATCGACTCCCATCCCCGCGCCACAACCGATCAACAGTCCATCGGCCGAGCTGATCAGCTCGGCGGCTGCGTCGAGCTGGCAATTGGTATCGGACATTTTGGAATACGCTCTTGGTTGTAGCCGATCTCGCCAGAGATTGGATGATTGGACTTAAACGTAGCCGATCTCGCCAGAGATTGGATGAATTAACGTAGCCGATCTCGCCAGAGATTGGATGAATTAATGGTAACGCCTCCAAAGTCTGGCGACTTCGGCTACGGGATGAACTAAACGTAGCGCGTCCAAAGTCTGGCGACTTCGGCTACGGGATGAATTAAACGTAACGCCTCCAAAGTCTGGCGACTTCGGCTACGGAGGACGATTATTCGGCGGCTGGACGTGCGACGTTGGCCCAATGACCGCTCTGGTCGACACCGCGGACTTGCACACCTTTCTCGTTCCAACCTAGCGCCGCATGTACATTGGCAGCACAATAGCGAATGGTTAGTGCGCAGCGTCGTCGCGTGGAGTCATTAACTTCTGAACCATGCAGCAACAGATCCGAATGAATCGAGGCTGAACCTGCCTTGAGTGGATTCCACACTACGTCGCCATATTGTTCGGCATTGTCGATCGTTTGGTTGAGCACGTTGTGATCCGATGAGCTACTGGGTCGGTAGGTCATGTGTCCATGATGATGACTGCCGGCGATGAACTTCATGCATGCGTTCTCGGCATCCGCATCATCGATCGCCAGCCAGACGGTCACGGCTTTCGATGGCGACAGCGGCCAATAGCTGGCATCTTGATGCCACGCCACTGCTTTGCCATCGCCCGGCATCTTGCAGAAGAAGTGGGCTCCCCAACCGATCACGTTCTCACCCAGCAGATCGCTGACCAGGTCCACAATGCGTGGATTGGTCATGATGTCATGCACGGGCCCATATTTCATATGTGCCGAGCTGATCGAATAACTATTGCCACCGGCGGCTACCACGCGCGATAGCAGATCATCAAAGTAAGCGCGAATCGCATCGATTTCAGCCGTTGAGTAGATCTCCAGAGGCGCGACATAACCGCGTCGATTGAAGTGATCGACTTGCTCGGCCGTCAGCACTTTGGGACTGGCATTTTCGGTTGGATAGAAGTGCAAATCGCGATCGAGGGCTTGCAGTTCGGCTTCGGAAGGTGTGATGGCAAACGATTTCATCGGGAGCGCCTTTTACATTGAAGATCTGAAGTTTGAGACTGTTGATTTCCTCGCGACCAATACCTGGCCGAGATCGAGATATGCTGAGCCATGGCTTTAACAGCAGCGGTTCGATCGCGTTTGCGCAGGGCTCGCACGATTGTCAGATGCTCTCGAGCTTCTTCGGCCAGCCGATCGCCATCTTCGCGTTCTTGTTCATCCATCCAAGCCGCATCGCGCAGTGAACGAAACAATCGCGCCAGGCGTGAGAGTTCCTTCTGCAGAAACGCGTTACCGCAGTAAGTTGCCACCAGGTCATGTAACTGGGTGTCGAGCGCTTGGGCGCGTCGAATCTGCCGCACGTTTTTAATGGGAGCTTTGGCCAGTTGCAAGAGTTCGGCATCCAGTTCGCGCAGCTGGCCAGGCGGAATTCGCCCGATCGCCCCACGCACCGCTTCGCATTCCAGGGCGCGGCGGACGCGGCAGACTTGCCGAATTTCGCTGGGCGAAAAAGCGTGAATGGTTGCGCCGCGATTGGCAGCCAGGTCGACAACGCCAATTCCAGCCAGCTCCGCCAGCGCTTCGCGCACAGGCGTCAAGCTTACGCCCAGCATTTCGGCCACGTCCTGAGTCACCAGCCGGTCGCCACCGCGCAGCTGCCCCGACACAATCCGCTCCAGGATGGCTGCCACCACCGTTTCACGCTTGTCGCCATGCGCCACTGCCAGTTTCTTCGCCACGCTAATACCCCGCCCGTAAAATATATAAGTCACGATCGATTATATACAATCTTGGAGAGGTTGTCACCTCCCCCGCGCAGCGGGGGAGGTCGCAGACGAGGCGTTCAGCCGATGTCTGCGGGAGGGGGCAATGCACCAGGCAAGACTCAGCCGGTACTAACCACTCGCACCGCCAAGACCCCTCCCGAATCTCGCTTAGGCTCGATTCGACCTCCCCAAGGCAAAGCCTTGGAGAGGTCACCGATCACACCGTGCTCACAAACTGCCGAATATCTTTTTCAAGCGCAGCCAAGCGATCCTGTAGCACCTGCTTCTGAGCAGCGACCTGCGAGAGGGCCACCGGCGCACCGGCAGCGAAGGTGTAGAATTTTACTTTTGGCTCGGTACCCGATGGACGCACGGCGAAGTAATTGCCATCTTCGGCCAGGTCGAGCATGACCATATCGGCCGGGGGCGCGTCGAGCTTGGCGGCGGAGCCACCCAGCGGCGTAACGGTGAGCGCTTTGTAATCGCGAACGGCGGCCACAGCGATGCCACCGAGCTCTCGGGGCGGCCGTGCGCGAAAGGCGGCCATTAGCTCACGCATTTTGCTCATGCCTTCGCTGCCTTCCATTTGCACATTGACCAGCGACTCTTCGTGTACGCCATGCTGAACAAACAACTCATCCAACCGCTGATGCAGTGACTTGCCTTGCTCTTTCCAATAAGCAGCCATCATGGCCATCAGCATGCATGCCACGGCTCCATCTTTGTCGCGCACGTATTGACCAATCAGATAGCCATGCGATTCTTCCGTGCCGAATACAAAGTCGTCGGGACCCACGTCATCCATTACACCTGCAATCCATTTGAAACCCACATGCAAGTTGCCTTCGCAGCGCACGCCATAACTGGCAGCCACTTTGCGAATCAATTCCGTAGTGACCAGCGTCTTGATGACATACGACTTGGCTGACAATTGGCCATGCAATTTCATCTGCAAACAGACGTAATCGGATAGCAGGGCACCCAGTTGGTTACCGCTGAGCGTACCCCACGGACCAGCGATATCGCTACCCAGTGGAGCGGCACAGCCCATGCGATCACAATCGGGATCGGTGGCCAAAATCAATTCGCCCCCGGTGGCCTTGGCCGATTCGATGATCTTGTCAAAGACGTGCTTGTTCTCAGGGTTGCTGACATGCCCAGGCACATTCGGAAAATCGCCGCTGGGTTCAGCATGCGGACCATAAACCGTCACATCAATGAATCCGGCTTTGGCCAGCAGCGGCATAACTGCAAAAGCGCCCACGCCATGCAGCGGTGAATAGATAAGTTTCAGTTGGCGTGGACCTGGCCAGGCAAACTGACTGGCCGCAGCCAGAAAGGCTTCATCGATCTCCTGGGTCACGATCTCTACGTTTCCGGCTGCCAAGGCCGCGGCGAAATCCGTGAGCTTGATCTCATCGACGTTCATCACTTGATCGATGATGGCTTTATCATGCGGCGGCAAGACTTGTCCGCCCGTGGACCAATAAACTTTCACAGCATTATCGCTAGGAGGATTGTGACTTGCCGTCACCATGATGCCGCAATCACAATGCTTGTGACGCACTGCAAACGAGAGTTGCGGAGTCGCGCGATAGTCGTCCAAGAAATAAACTTTGAAACCATTGGCAACCATGATCGAGGCACACAGCTCGGCAAAGTGTCGCGACTTGTGGCGAGTGTCGTAAGCGATCGCGCAAGCCGGTTGGGATGTACCGCTGCGTTGGCTGAGCACATAAGTGGCCACGCCTTGAGCGCTCTCGCCGATGGTGCGATCGTTGATCGAGTTGGAGCCGTAGGGAGCCATTCGGCCGCGTCGGCCACCGGTGCCGAAGGGAATGATCGTCCAGAAAGCATCGTCCAACTGCTGCCACTTGCCGGCCTGGATATCAGCCAGAATCTGCGGTCGGTAATCTGCATATCGAGATTCCTCCAACCAGACTGTCAAATTTTCAAGCGCAGATGCGCTCAGACGCTGATCGGCAACCGCGGCTTGCGCGGCCACCAGGGCTGATTGGACGTTCATTTTAGAGCTATTGACCTTACAAAGACCCATCAAAAAATGCTGAGTGGGAATTGTAAGGTGTGCTGTTGGAACATGGTAGTCACCTCTCCCAAGCTTTGCTTGAGACGGGGGTGGCATGCTCAAGCAGAAGAGGCCGTCGGACTTCCTACTCCTACTCGAAATGCGAGTAGGAGTAGGAGTAGGAGTAGGAACAATAGCCAACAGTGCATGGAGCGGCGTCACCTCTCCCAAGCTTTGCTTGGGGGAGGTCGGAGCCAGCGTCAAGCTAGGCTCCGGGAGGGGGCGGCATACCGCAGGAGAAGAGGCCGCAGCAAGTTCTCGTACTGGTTCTCGAAATAAAAGTAGTCACCGTCGCCAGACGGTGGATGCGCTGCCCCTGACTATCCACTGCTTGGCAGCGGTGGCTACAACCAGGAGTACAACTAACTTCGACCTCCCCAGGCTTCGCATGGAGAGGTAACGCTGAGCAGATGGCTGCGTGTGACATGGCCTTGCAAGATTTCTTCGATGAGGATCATGCCTTCACCGTCGCGGTAAGCCAAGTAGACATCGGTACCGGCAGCTGTGTAGCTTTGCGCCCACTCATAAGCGACGGCTCGATCGGTGCCAGGCTGGGGCAAGCTTTCGTAAACACGCAGCTGCGGTCTCGGGCTTAGTTCATACAAGGAGGGCAGGAACATGCTCCATCCATGGGTGCACGCGGTGGTTTCAATCACCGCGCAGTATTGTTCGAAAGTCATAGCAATTGGGAGGGTATTTCAGGCGGGAACGGACCGAGGGGAGGTCAGGTAGTTAGCAGCGTAAGGGATTGAAAACTTGGAAACAAGATGGGTACCGGAAACAAGAAGTAACCAGGACGCGAAAAAAGAAAACAAAGTGGTAGTTTCAGGATGCGGCCCACAACTGTATCTAGGAAACTTCCATTTCCCGCCTATCCCCGCCTTGCAATTTTAAATAGAATTTCACCTGAAACAGCATATTGCTGGTTTCTATTGATGCCATTAAGTCCGTGCTGGTAATCCTCATACTAGACGTGATCTGATTGGCACCATGAGATTCTTTACCACCCCCTCTGGTAAGAAGACGAATAATAATGGCCCGATTGTTGACTGTGCGCCAGCAGCAGGTGTACGAGTTTATCCAGGAACGTATTTCGCTTAGGGGTTACGGCCCCACGGTTCGAGAAATCGGCGAATTTCTAGACATCAAGTCTCCTAACGGAGTCATGTGCCATTTGAAAGCTCTCGAGCGCAAAGGCATGATCAGTCGAACTCGCAATAAGAGTCGATCTATCGAACTGACCGAACGTCAGACGCGCGAAAGTCACATCGGACTGCCTGTACACGGTCAAGTTACACGTGGAAAGTGCAACTTGTTTAAGGCTCCCAAGTCGGTCGATGTCATCAGCATGATTCAACGTCCCGAACGCTACTTGCTGCAGTACACCGGCGATGATTTGCGTGATTACGCGATAGCCGATGGTGACATCCTGATCGTCGAACATGCCTCGGCCAGCGACAACGGCACGCTGACTCTAGTCAAGAACAGTCACGGCGTCATCGAATTGAAACCACAGGCCGACGCCACCGAAGCGGTCTGCTTGCCTATCCACATCGATAGCCATGACACTGGCACTCCATCACCAACTGTCTCTGCCGATGGCAACCACGCGATCACCAGCGAAGTGATTGAAAGCGAAGTGATTGGCATCGTGGTTGGCATCGTGCGTCCCCACCAGCCAGGCGTGGCCAACCACCGGCCTCACTTCACGATGCACTCCGCAGTGTCGTAGTTGCGTTTTGAAGTACTCCTACTCCTACTCCTACTCGTACTCCTACTCGCGACCAAATTTCGAGCACGAGCACGAGCACGAGCACGAGCACGAGCACGAGCACGAGCACGAGCACGAGCACGAGCACGAGCACGAGTAGGAGTAGGAGTAGGAGTATTCCACAGGCTGGAAGCCCAAGCCACTTTGCGGTACGATTAGGACGTCACGGGCGGTGGTGGTTGGGGACTTCTAGTTTTCAGTGGCGGAACGATCTTGAATTTTGATCGCGTTTGTATCGAGGCCATCGGTTTTCACTTGCCACCTGTCGTTGTCTCGTCGCTGGATATCGAGCGGCAACTGGCACCGACCTACGAGCGACTGCGATTGCCCGAGGGGCGACTAGAGTTGATGAGCGGCATTGCTGAGCGTCGCTTTTGGGAGCCAGGCACGCCTATTAGTGACCCGAGCTGCAAATCGGCGGCGGCCGCTTTGGAACTAGCGGGCATCTCGCCTCAGGATGTGGGCTGCTTAATCCATGCCAGCGTATGCCGCGATTATCTCGAACCCGCCACCGCCTGCCGAGTTCATGCAGCTCTGGGGCTGACCAGCGATTGCTGGGTGCACGATCTATCCAACGCCTGCTTGGGGCTGCTGAGCGGTATGACGCAAATCGCCAATCTGATTCAAAGCGGAGTGATCAAAGCGGGAATTGTGGTGGGCACCGAAAGCGCTCGTAACCTGGTCGAAGCCACCATCGCTGCGCTCAATGCCGATACGACCTTGACGCGTCAGTCGATCAAGCCCTCGTTTGCTTCACTAACCATCGGGTCGGGCAGCTGCGCTATTTTGCTGTGTCATCGAGACCTGAGCCATACCGAAAATCTACTGTCCACCTCGGTTGCCCGCGCTGAGAGCCAACATCATCAACTGTGTCAGAGTGAAGGCGACCGAGCGGGCACATCTATGCAACCGCTGATGCAAACCGATAGCGAACAATTGCTGCATGCAGGTGTCGGCGTCGGTAAACGCACCTTCGAAGCCCTGCTGGCCGAGTCAACTCTGACGCGTGACCAATTCGATCGGACGGTGTGCCATCAAGTTGGCCAGGCTCATCGCCGACTGATGCTCGACACGCTGGCACTGAGCACCGAAACCGATTGTTCGACTTTCCATTGGCAAGGGAACACCGGTTCTGTTGCATTACCCAATGCACTCGCGGCGGGTATTCTCAGCGGATCGATCTCGGCCGGACAACGCGTAGCGCTGTTGGGCATTGGATCTGGCATCAATTCGGTCATGATGTCAACGCAATGGAATCGCCCACAGGTTGCCGGAGAGCTGGATGAAAACGCACGCCAACACCTCGGGATCGAACCTGCCTCCCGAACCGCCAAACTCGTGGCAGCGACTTAGCGAGTCCACGTTGTCAGTTGAAGCGATTCGTCAAGTCGACGAGCGGGCCATCAGAGAGTATCACATGTCTTCTCTGGTCCTGATGGAAAACGCCGCCCTCGGCTGTGTTCAATGGCTGTTGCACAATTGCCCCGCCCGCCGGCCAACCACAATTCTATGCGGACGCGGTAACAACGGCGGCGATGGCCTGGCCATCGCGCGGCACCTGCGCGTCTTGGGTTGGCCGGTAACAGTAGTGCAACTCGGCCCGCTAGATCAACTCACTAGCGATGCTCGAGCCAACTGGAACATTCTCACCGCGCGGCACAGCCGAGGCTGTTGGGTCGTCGACAGCCGCCGCGACGGGACAGCTTCGCAGTTACAAGGCGATGACTCTGCGGTTAACAAAGCGATCGACTCTGCCGAGCTGATCATCGATGCCATGCTGGGCTCGGGCGCGAGGGGAACGCCGCGAGCCCCGCTAGCGGACTGGATTATGCGAGCCAACGCCTCGGGCGCTCAGCGGGTGGCGATCGATATTCCAACCGGACTGGATGCCACCACCGGCCAACCTGCGCCTGTCACGTTTCGCGCCTCAGCTACGCTCACCTTCGTCGCCCGCAAACCGGGCTTCAACATGGCTGCCTCGCAACCATACGTCGGCCAGTTAGTCGTATTACCCATCGGAATACCCGTGGAGTTGATCGAAGAACTAACGGCCTAAACCACCGTGGAGTACTGCGGCGTGAGCCTCAGCTTTGATGTAATAATCCAACTGTACCGCAGCCTGTACGAACCACTAGTCTTAAACGTCACCGAGTGCATTCAGGCTGCGGGACAGTCAACGCCTACAACTAAGCCGTGGGCGTTGGCCCCGGTTTTTGAGTGCCGTGGCGCGAGCCACCTTGGAGTACTGCGGCGTAGCCATAGCTTTGATGTGCTAACCAAACTATACCCCAGCCGGCACGTGCTAGGTGACTCCAAACATTCAGAGCGACTCAGGCTGCGGCTGGAGACTTCGCTTACATAAAAGCGGTGCCGCGGGCACCGCACTCCAAGGGACCAGTCGTTGGCAGATACTTGGGTTAAAGGGTGCTGAGCGGCTGGGGACAGCCGCTCTACTCCAAGGTGCTTAGTTGAGCAGATCTTCTAACTTGGCCAAGGCTAACATCAGCTGGTGCCAGTGTGCGATCAGTTCGAAAGTATCCAGCTCGACGGAGTCGTCGCGATCGAATCCGCGTTCGTTGACTTTGACGGTGTTTCCCAAAACCATGATGCCTTGAACCAGAGCTACATCGCTCTTCTCTTCAGCGGACAGTTCCACATCGTCGTACACGGGAACGACTTGTTGCATGATCTTGTGCACGGTCCAGAGCGCTGCCTTCTCTTGATCATCGGCTGCTACAACTTGACGCACAGTGCCGCTTTGAATGTAGTACTTGGCCATGGTGTCGACTTCCTTGCTTGATTTTTCGGGGGGTTGTTGGGGGCTCGATTGTGTTGCCCTGACGCCCATAGTTATCGCAAGCCTGCGGACAACTTCGGTCACGCCTGGCCGGAATTTGGCGGAATGTGAGTTTTTCACGGAACTGCCTTGCTATATTGGCAGAGCCTTTTTATGACCATTGCACGACATCGATGACACACCACGGCCCGCGCGGAGAGTTAAATCAGTGATCAACTTTCGAACCGCCGAACGTATGGGATCATGGCAGTGGGCCGTCAGCTTTATGCTCCTGGCCGCCACCATGATCAACTACATGGATCGGCAAACCTTGGCCAACCTGGCGCCGCGCATCACGAAGCAGTTTGATCTGTCGCAAGAACAGTACGGTAACTTGGAGCAGGTCTTTGCTATTGCCTTCGCCTGCGGGTCACTGGTGTGGGGCGTGCTAGCCGACATCGTGCCCGTGCGCATCCTCTATCCGCTGGTGCTGCTGGCCTGGTCGGCTGTCGGTTTCGTCACCGGACTTTCCAATGGCTACGACTCTTTGTTTTATTGCCGCGGTGCACTGGGCTTTTTCGAATCAGGTCATTGGCCATGTGCACTGGTCGTTACCCATTCGATTCTCAGCAGCCGTAATCGACCACTGGCCAACAGCATCTTGCAAAGCGGTGCCTCGTTGGGTGCGATCATTACCCCGCTCATCATCCTGGGTATGGTCAGTGGCAATACGGCTCCCGAAGCCTGGCGGCCGCCATTCTTGATCATTGGGAGCGTCGGCATCGTGTGGGTCATCGCCTGGTTCGCGATCGTCCGCAAAGATTCGATGCCCTCGGCAACTGAGCGTAGAAACGCAGCACCCAGCCCGCTGCCCAATTCACAGCGTACATCGGCACCAGATAGCTATACCGATCGTTCGAGCAATCCCTATCAACCGGCCGATGCCGCTCAGCCGGCCGCGCGCAGCCTGTTGAGCATCGTCATGAACCGCAAGTTCTTGGCCTTGGTATTGATGGTGGTGTCGATCAACATTGCCTGGCAAATGATTCGCGCTTGGTTGCCCAAGTTCTTGCAAGAGGGCAGGGGGTACAGCGAAACCACTAGCCTGACATTCATGTCGGCTTATTACCTGGCCACCGACGTCGGCTGCATCCTGGCGGGTGCCGGTGCGCTGGCCTTGGCCAGGCGCGGACTAACTGCCCACTCATCGCGGTTGGTTGTTTATGGAGTCTGCGCGCTGCTGTCGTCGCTAACGGTCGCCGCATCGATCTTGCCAGCCGGCATCCCGTTTCTGAGCATCCTGCTAATCGTCGGCGCAGGCACGCTGGGTTTGTTCCCGTGTTACTACTCGTTCACCCAAGAAGTCGATGCTACACGCGTCGGCAAGATCACCGGCATCTTGTCGTTCTTGGGTTGGATCCTGTCGGCACCCGTGCATCCATATTTCGGCGCCATCGTCGACCGGACCAAATCGTACGATACGGGCGTGGCCTGCGTGGGACTGGTGCCGCTGATTGGACTGGTCGCCATGCTCGTGCTGTGGCCGAAACACCCGGACGAAAAGATTGATGATTGATGATTGATGATTGATGATTGATGATTGATGATTGATGATTGATGATTGCAGGGTTTAGAGTTCCGCTTTCAAAATTTCGGCCAGGTAGGCAGCTACGGCTTTGCGACTGGCCGCGATCAGCTTCACCTCTTGCCGCGTCTGGGGATTGCCCACCGCGCCATCGGCCGTATCGATACTCAGTTCGACGCTCGAGCCATCTTCGGTGAAGCGAAAGAGCCAAGTGGTCGCCCCCTCGAGCGGCTTCAACGATTTAACAGGCCACAGGTAGTAGCGATCATCCACCAACGTAGCGCGTAAATGGATCAGCCCAGGTGCGTGCGATACATCGCGCCACGCAGTCATCGCATCTTTGCGCAGCGCCATCACTTCGACGCGGGTAGCATGTTGAATCAAACGAGCTTGCTCTGCGCCCCAGAACTGGCGCACCTGGGCCGTGCCCGTCGACCGTTTCCAAAGCGCAGTCCCGACCAACAGAAAGCATACGCTGAGTGTTAAGATAATGACTAGACGACCAGACAAACTCCACACCTTTCGGCCAACTACGATAGGACCGTCCCAGGTGTCCCATTATAGACACTCGCTACAGTTTCGCTTGACCAGACTGGGCATACCATGCGGGGTAATGTTGATACTTCTCAGCTGCCATAGCTTGGCCCAAGAACCAATCGCGATTCCAAGTGTGGAGTCAGCGTTACGTTGGCGCCCGTTACCTTCGATTCCGAATTCACTGGGTTTGGCCGGGCCGATCGTTGGTCTTCACGACGATATACTCATCTGCGCGGGCGGTGCTAACTTTGAAAAACCTGTCTGGCAAAACAACAAACAGTACCATTCAGCTCTGTATGCCCTGGACCTGAAGAGGGCTGACTCATGGAAACGTTTGCAGGATCTGCCCCGCGCAGTAGCTTATAGTGCTTGCGTGTCGACACCTTATGGCATCGTGGTCATCGGTGGCAACGACCAATCGCTGACCTTCAGTGATGTATCGCTTATCCGCATCACCAGGAATCAAATCGGCTTCACCGTGCAGCATGAGCCACTGACTAGTTTGCCCACCAGCCTTACCAATGCGCAGGCAGTTTGGTTGGATGATCGCCTCATCGTCTGCAGCGGTCAAACCGGCGAAGCCCTCAGTTCAGCCACGGCACAAGGCTGGGAACTGATCGCGCGGTCTGTGGAGGAACTGCGATCGAAACCATGGCAACCGATTCCCGAATGCCCAGGTGGGCCGCGATCGCTGGCCATGGTTACGCGAACCGGTGCTACCACAGAGCAACTCTTAGTTATGGGAGGGCGGCGCGCAAGCCAGGCTGAGGTCGAGTTCTTGCGCGATGTTTGGTTGTACGATTGCCGAACGCGACAATGGACAGCCCGCGCAGCCTTGCCAGTAGCCGTCGCAGCGGGTGGTGCTGGCCCGATTGGCGATGGAGCAATTGCAGTCGTCAGCGGCGACGATGGAGCACTGTTTCTGCAAACTGAAGCACTCCGAGACAATCATCCGGGCTTTGCCAAACGTACATGGATCTACGATGTCCAGCTCGATCAATGGCGCAGCGGCGGCGCGTCGCCGGCCAACCAAGTCACCACTATTCCCGTGCAGCGACCGAGCCACAAGACGCTGATCGTCATCAGCGGCGAGCTCCGCCCACGCGTGCGCACCGATCAAGTTTGGGAAGTAGGTTTATAGAGCCCGCAAGGTCACCTCTCCAAGGCTTTGCCTTGGGGAGGTCGAATCGAGGCTTTGCGAGATTCGGGAGGGGCGAGTCCGTTACCCATGAGTCAACCCTAGCGCTGTGCCCCCTCCCGCCGACGACGGCTAACGCCGCGTCGGCGACCTCCCCCGCTGCGCGGGGGAGGTGACAGTCACCTCTCCAAGGCTTTGCCTTGGGGAGGTCGAATCGAGGCTCTGCGAGATTCGGGAGGGGCGAGTCTGTGACGCATGAGTCAACCGTAGCGCTGTGCCCCCTCCCGCCGACGACGGCTAACGCCGCGTCGGCGACCTCCCCCGCGGCGCGGGGGAGGTGACAGTCTCATCCACCTGCTTGATTGATATCTTCCGAAGCTGGTGGAGTTTGAACCACGATCTTGCGTGAAGCTTGAGCCGTGCCGGGCACGACGCGCGGGCCGGTCAAGTTGGCTTCGATAATCCGCGACAGTTCGGCCGTTTCCATTACTTCGTTTTCGATCAAGCGCTGGGTCACCGCTTCGAGCGCCTGGCGACGCTCCAACAAGATCTGGCGGGTCTTCATCGCCATCTCATCGATGATGCGTTTGACTTCTTCATCGATTTCGCGCGCAGTCTGTTCGCTGTGATCGCGAGTGAACGACTCACCACGACTAGCAGCCAGGA
The DNA here is from genome assembly GCF_056494185.1 of Rania fehmarnensis. Lineage (NCBI taxonomy): Bacteria > Pseudomonadati > Planctomycetota > Planctomycetia > Pirellulales > Pirellulaceae > Rania > Rania fehmarnensis. The sequence continues at coordinate 3,315,178 of NZ_CM151398.1, read as the reverse complement.
ATGGCGAACGATTGCTTTCGCGATAGTTCACGCGTCCCAGACGACTCATGCCGAACTCCATGATCATGCTGCGCGCGATACTGGTCGCTCGTTCCAAATCATTTTGCGCGCCGGTGCTGATATCCTTCAACACGATCTCTTCAGCTAGGGTGCCGGCCAGCAGGACCTGCATCTGCGATTCCAGTTCGGGCTGCGTCATCAAGTAGCGATCGCCTTCAGGGCGCTGCAAGGTATAACCCAGCGCAGCCAAACCGCGTGGAATGATCGAAACCTTGTGAACGGTATCGGTATTGGGCAACGAGTAAGCCACCAGCGCGTGAGCCGCTTCGTGATAGGCTACGCGCAACTTTTCATCGTCGTCCATAATGCGACGTTTCTTTTCCAAGCCCGCCGTAACGCGCTCGACTCCTTCATCAAACTCTTCTTGACCGACGAGGTTCTTGCCTTTGCGAGCTGCCAATAGCGCCGCTTCGTTGACCAAGTTGGCCAGGTCTGCGCCGCAGAAACCGCTGGTGAACGAAGCGATCTCTTTCAGATTGACGTTTGGTCCCAGCTTGACATTCTTGACGTGGACTTTCAGAATCTCTTCGCGACCGGATTTGTCAGGGCGATCCACCAGCACATTGCGGTCAAAGCGCCCGGCGCGCAGCAAAGCTGGGTCAAGTGTTTCAGGCCGGTTGGTGGCCGCGATAACAATGATTCCATTGTTCGGATCAAAACCATCCATCTCCACCAGCAGCGCATTAAGAGTTTGTTCGCGCTCGTCATGCACGCCGACCATACTGCCCGAACGACTCTTGCCCAAGGCATCCAGTTCGTCGATGAAGATGATACAGGGCGACTTGGCTTGCGCTTGTTGGAACATATCGCGTACGCGCGCCGCACCCACGCCCACAAACATCTCGACAAAGTCGCTACCGCTCAGACTGAAGAATGGCACGCCTGCTTCGCCGGCGATCGCTTTGGCTAGCAAGGTCTTACCCGTGCCGGGAGGTCCAACCAACAACACACCCTTAGGGATACGTCCACCTAAGCGCTGGTATTTGTCCGGGTAACGCAAGAAGTCCACGATCTCGCGCACCTCTTCCACTGCTTCATCCACACCCGCGATATCATCGAAGGTGATGCCGATATCTTCTTGAGCATACAATCGTCCGCGCGATCGACCGAAGGACATGGGCGAACTGATGCCACTAATGCGCCGCACCGTAATCATCATGATCAAAATGGTCGCCACCAAGATCAACAGCAACAATCCGTATTGCGACATGAAGGTGGGACCATCGCTGAAACCCCAATCAACGTTGCTGGCCTGCAACAGCGTGCGCATCTCTTCGTTGGTCTTTTCCGAATCGTCTTTGCGCGTGCGGAACTTGGCCGTCTTGGGGGCTTGGACTTCATTGCCACCGTTATCGATCAAACGGTACGTCATCGTGCCGTAGACCACGGTCTTGTCCAGTTTGACATCGGTCAGCTTGCTGACCTCCATCCGCTCGGGTCGATTCTTCAGATTGACAACCGTCTTGCCAGTAAATCCTTCTTGCAAGCGTTCCGATTGTCGCTCCACGTAGCGCGTATTCTTTAGTAGCGATACCAGGTCATCGTAACTGAGCTGTTTGGTCGTGCTGTCTACTACAAAGACGCTAACGGTCAGCAGCAGGACGGCGATCAGGGCCAAATACCACATCCAGTTGCCTGGAGTCTTAGGTTCACCGGATCGCTCTTTGCTACCGTCATCGTTACTCTTGGCCATATTTTCCTCAGGTTTTGTCGTTTGACGGGGCCTAGGTTCAACTTGCATGCAAAGGACAATTGTGCCATCTTAGTGCCCATGTCCAATTTGCTCAGCTTACACACCCGGCCGGCTAATCGCATTGTTTGGCACCGGCAGGCCGCTGGCAAGGACCCCATGCAGGCGAGCCTGCGCCATGTTTGTCGGTTATAGCGACCCGACAGCAGCTCATCGTTCCCCATCACAGGATCTCCACTCAGTGCAGGCAAGTCGCGCAGTAGCCGTTTTAGGGGCCACCGGCAGCATCGGACGCGCGACCCTTGATGTTCTGGATAAGCTGGGAAAACCTTGGTCGTTGTTCGGTTTGTCCGCTCACTCCCGCTTGACCGAAGTCTTACCTTCCCTGCGGCAATTTGGCGCGAAGATGCTGGTGGCCACCTGCCCCAAAGCCGCTGCCCAGCTGACCGTTGATCAGCTACCCAGCTCGTGCCAATTGGCAACCGGCGAGGAGGCGCTTTCGCATCTAGCCGCTCATCCTGAAGTGGACACAGTGGTAGCCGCCATCGTGGGTGCCGCGGGGATGCTCAGCACGCTCGCAGCTGCCCAAGCTGGCAAGCGAATCGCCCTGGCCAATAAAGAATCCCTGGTCGTGGCGGGCAGCTTGGTAACCCAGGCAGCCAAGGCAAGCGGCGCAGAATTGATACCCGTCGATAGTGAACATAGCGCCATCTTTCAGGCGCTGGCTGCGGGCGAGCCGAAACAAGTGAAAAAAATAATTCTCACGGCCAGCGGTGGTCCATTTCGCACTTGGTCGACAGCCCAAATCGAAGCCGCCACGATTGCCGACGCCTTGGCGCATCCAACCTGGTCGATGGGCCGCAAAATCACCGTCGATTCAGCCACGATGATGAACAAAGCCCTGGAAATTATTGAGGCAAAGTGGCTTTTTGAGATGCCGGCCGAGTCGATCGCCGTCGTAGTCCACCCGCAATCGATCGTCCACTCCATGGTCGAATACGTCGATGGATCGGTCATCGCTCAACTAAGCCCGCCGGATATGCGCCTGCCGATTCAATTCGCCTTAACCTACCCCGAGCGGCGAGATTGTCCTTGCCCTAAAATGAATTGGAATGTCAACTCAGAATTATCCTTTCATCCAGTCGATTTGGATCGGTTTCCCGCCTTGAATCTGGGTTGGGAAGTGGCTCAGCGAGGTGGCTCGACCGGCGCAGTGGTTAATGCGGCCAACGAAGCAGCGGTTGCGTTGTTTCTGGATGGCAAGATCCGCTTTGTCGATATTGTGCCCGCCTGCCGACGCGTATTGGATGAACACGACTTTGAGCCATCGCCTACGCTGGAGCAGTTGCTGAGACTCGACCATTGGTCGCGAAACGAAATCGAGCGTTGGGCGATGCTGGTGTAGTTCGGGACGATACATAAACAGATTAACGTCGCTTTGCGATGCGGAACTTGGACTTGGGAATGATGGACGTTTTAAACGTGATGAATTCGATGATGCTGCTGGGTGGTTGGATGTTGGATCCTACCGACTGGCTCTTTCCGTTGGCGGCCGAGCTTCCGTTTCTAACCAGGTGGATGAACTTCATCGGGGTCATTCTGCAAGTGGCGGCTGGATTGGGATTTGTGATTTTCGTCCACGAGATGGGGCACTTCTTGGCCGCCAAAACCTTTGGCGTGAAGTGCGAGAAATTCTATGTGGGCTTCGACGTGCCTATTCACATCGGCCCGATCGCTCTACCACGCACCTTGGGCAAGTTCCGCTGGGGTGAGACAGAATACGGCATCGGCATCATTCCGCTGGGCGGTTACGTAAAGATGCTCGGTCAAGACGATGATCCGCGCAATGCCGAAGCGGAAGCCCAACGCATCCGCCAAGGTGAAGGGGGCGAATCGTCCCTGGATCCGCGCAGTTACCAAGCCAAACCGGTTTGGCAACGCATGATTATCATCTCCGCTGGCGTCGTGATGAATGTGATCTTTGCTGTCTTCCTCGCAGCAGCCGCATTCTTGGTGGGTGTGCCTTACATGCCGACGACCATTGGCACGTTGCCTCTGGGTTCTCCAGCCTGGCAAGCAGGACTGCAGCCCAGTGACCACGTGGTTCAGCTGGCTGGCATGTCCGAAGAAGATCCCTACTTGCGCTTCGAAGACATGGGCGGCAAGACAATCTTTCATGGGATGAAACGCGGCGCTTCAGCCATCCCCTTTACCGTCGTGCGCGATAGTGGTCGCACCACCATCGATGTCGTGCCTACTAAAGAACTGCATCCTGATGGTTATTACCTGGTGGGCATCAACCCAGCCAATATCGCGGTCATCGGTGACGCGCCCAGCAAGTATTCGTACTTGGGTTCGCAGAATGTCGACCTGCGCAAAGGCGACAAAGTTATCGCTGTCGATGGGCAACCACTACCAATGGATGCCGACTCGGGACAAATCCTGAGCATTGCGATGACGGATAAGTTTCAAGCGCGTTGGAACCAACCCGTTGAGATCACAGTGCTGCGTGATTCGAAGAATCTCGCCGGTGGTGCTGGCGCCACTTCAGGTGTCACGGCCGGTGAAGCTGCCGCGGGTGCGGCCAGCACAGAAGAACTGAAATTCACGCTGCCACCCGTACCCGTTAAAACGCTCGGACTGGGGTTCGCCATCGGACCGGTTTCAGCAGTGCGAGCCGGATCGATTGCTGAATCAGCAGGCATTAAAGTCGGCGACATTATCGAAAAGGTCAACGGTGAGCCAGTCGTCGATGCTTTGCGTTTGCCTATGCAAATTGCCGAGAAGCTGGGAAGTCCAGTCGAGCTAGTCGTACGTCGTCCGACCAAAGCCGTAGCAGAAACCAAAGAGGGCGAAGACAAACCACCGGTCGCCGCAGCCGACGTCGGCGAAGGCCAGTTGCTAACCTTCTTGCTCGAAACAAAAGATCCGCCCTCGTTTGGTACGATCGGTGGAGTCTCTGCTCCCTGGGGCATCGACAACTTCGGTATCGCCTACAAGGTGTCACCCAAGGTCAGCTGGGTCGATCCAGCGTCGGAAAAAGCTTCGTCCTTGGTGCAGGTCGGTGATGAGCTGACTCAAGTACAGTTTGAAATCACGGAAGAAGAGCGCGAGAAATACGCGGAAGACGACTTAGAGATCCCGCCCAAGGCGCGAGCGCTGTCTTCGCTCTTCACCGTACCCGTTCTGTTGGCCAATTCGCAAGCGTTGCCCGAAGGCATTCGCATTCGTTGTACCTTTGAACGCGACAAGAAGACTCGCGAAGCAGTCTTGCCAGTCTACTACGCCCAGGATTGGTTTTGGTACCAGCGTGGAGTGTTGATGAGCCCCCTGCAAAAGACTCAGCGCACTGGCAATGTCAGTCAAGCCTTAGCCTGGGGCGTAAAAGAGACGGGCCGATGTTTGAGCAACGTCTTTGAATTCTTGACGATCCTGGTGACCGGCAAAGCCAGCGCGAGCAACCTGGCAGGTCCTTGGGGCATAGCCAAGGCGGCCTCGCATGAAGCTTCTGATTCGCCATCGCGGTTGTTGCTGTTCCTCACATTGCTCAGTGCCAACCTGGCGATCTTGAACTTCTTGCCGATCCCAGCCCTGGATGGCGGGCACTTGATGTTCTTGACCGCCGAAGCGATTCGGGGCAAGCCGATCAACGAAGCGATTCAAGTGCGTTTGACGATGTTGGGCGTCATGTGTCTGCTGGGCTTGATGGCCTTTGCAATTCTGAACGACATCTTGCGCGAAATACGATAGGACCGCTCCCGGATGACTGGCATTGAGGTGCGCGATCTGTGCGTGCGGTTCGACCAGCATCCTGTCCTGCAGGATTGCTCGCTGTCAGTTGGCGCCGGCGAGATCGTGGCTTTGCTGGGTGGTTCTGGCTCGGGAAAGAGCACGCTTCTGCGCACGATCGCCAAGCTGCAACCGATCACTAGCGGTCACGTGGAATTGACTGGCCAGCTGCCCAAACGTCGCGCTGGCGATTTGTCTTACGTATTCCAAGATGCTACGTTGTTGCCTTGGCGCACTGCCGCACAAAATGTGCGTCTGCCGCTGGAGCTGGCCGGTCGACAAGTGAATGCGGCCAGCGAGGATCGCCCCCGTGGCATAGGCTTCCAGCCTGTGTTGAGGCATAGGAATGCGGCCAGCGACGAGCAACAACGCGTGGCTGAAGCCTTGAGCGCTGTGGGCTTGCCACAAGCCAGCTGGCAAAAGTTTCCACGTCAGCTCTCAGGCGGCATGCGCATGCGTGTTTCACTAGCCCGCGCGATCGTCACCGATCCCGCTATATTGCTGTTGGACGAACCGTTTGGGGCACTGGACGAGATCCTGCGCAATCGGATGAATGAATTGCTGATCGAATTGTGGATGCGCAAGCGTCGCACGATTTTGTTTGTAACGCACAATATCGCGGAAGCCATCAATCTCAGCGGCCGCCTGGCGATCTTGGGCAAAGGTCGGATCATGAAGTGGGTCGACAATTCGCTACCCATCCCACGCGACAGCACGGTGCGCAGCAGTAGTGAATTCGCCAGCATGTATGCCTCAGTCTCCACCGCCCTGAATGAGACTGTCGGCATTTAAGGCAATCGCCTCCCCTGCCAATCAAGCACGTACCACGCGTTTCATCACGACCAGTGCATCACCACTGAACAAAGTCGCAGACGGCGCTGGGCTCATATCGGTACCGCCTTCCTTGCGGATGATGGCGACAATCAGCAGCCGACCGGCGGCCTCACTTTCTACATCGCTGATCGCACGTTGCAGCCAAGGAGAATTGGGACCAATCTGAATCTCTTCTAAATCCAATCCCAGCTCCGTCAAGTAATTCTCGAATCGAACATTGGCCGCGGCCTTACTCTTGCCTCCCAGCAATTCACGGGCATTGGGATGCAGAATCAAATGCGCGATGCGATCCGCGCCGATATGGGCAGGCATGACGACCCGATTGGCTCCGGCCTGAATCAGTTTCTGTTGAGTCGATGGAACTTCGCCGCGGGCAATAATCTGAATGGCAGGATTCATATTGCGCGCGCTCAGCGTGATAAAGACGTTGGCTGCATCGTTGGGCAGAACGGTCGCCAGCACGCGGGCGCGCGCCACTCCCACAGCTCGTAGCACCGTTTCATCAGTCGCTTCGCCCTGATAAGTCAACCAACCGGCATCTCGAGCTTCGGCGACCCGGTCGGACGATAGGTCAACTACGACAAACGGCTGACCTCCCGCTTCCAGTTGCTTGGCGATGAAGCGGCCAATGCGTCCGTATCCACATATGATGATGTGATTCTTGAGCTTCTCGATCTCGTTTTCCATGCGGCGGCCCCCCAATACGCGTTCGATCTGTGCTTGCGTCAGCCATTGAACAAATGTACCTGTGATGAAAATGATCCCGGTGCAACCCATTACGATCAAAGCGATCGTCCATAGGCGCAAGGTCACGGTCTCTACAGGATTCACTTCACCATAGCCGACGCTAAAGGCTGTGATCATCACCATGTAGACGGAGTCACTCCATGACCAACCAGCCATCCGGTAGCCAAGCGTGAACACAACCAGCACCGTGGCAACGAAGATAGCTGCCAACAGCAAATTGGATTGTGGGTGATTCGTAGGTTTCGGCATCGGCACCTTGGCATATTTATAAGCAAAAATACGCACCGCCAAGAGTGTAGCCGAGAAGTGGCGCACCGCACAGAACGCTTACCCGAAAGCCAGCCCGCGGTTTGCTTTCGCAGGCAACGGAAGTTTTCGGCTCCTACTCCTACTCCTACTCCTACTCCTACTCCTCTTTTACATCCGGTTACAGCTGAGCGACTTGCCGGGTGCTGAGCGGCTGGGGACAGCCGCTCTAAATCCAGCGTAAAACCGCTACGCCCAGAAGTAAAAAATCTGATGTTGACTCGGCCCTGCGTCTCTCGGCATAATCCGCAGCAGCGTATGGAGACGGAGGATTACTAACGCATCACTGTGGCTATCCCGCAAGAAATCCACGGTGTCTGTTGGGGTCCATGCGAACGGAATCGCCGCAAGCTCTTGCGTGCTCTCGGGTTGATTGCAAAATCGCCGAGCGCATCGCGAGACCTTGTGTTACGACGTGGTAAAGCATCGGTTATCGGCAGCATTATGGAACATCTGTTCACCAACGGATGTTCAGCTCATGTTGCTGCGAGCCAAATTCGGTAAAATGGATAACTTGCTGAATTGCTGGCTCGGTTTGACTGGTGGCTTTACGCGTCATTGGAGTTGATGGTGGCTTTTACTCTTGATGCTGATACCAAAGAACGCGTCCGCGCGGCAACAGATATTGTTGAGCTGCTCGGCACGTCCATGGAGCTGCGCCGACAAGGACGCAACTTCGTCGGCCTCTGCCCGTTCCATCGCGATCGCCGCCCCAGCATGCAAGTCAATCCTGAACGGCAAACCTGGAAGTGCTGGGTCTGCGATATCGGGGGCGATGTGTTCAACTACGTGATGCAGCGCGAAGGCGTCACGTTCCCCGAAGCAGTTCGCGTCTTGGCCGAGCGGGCAGGCATTGAAATTCAATCGGCCGAGTTTGCCAAGAAATCACCTTTTGGCGGCGCGCAAGATAAACCAGCTCTGTATCGCGTGATGGCTTGGGCCAGCCGACTCTATCATCAACACTTGCTCAAGAGCCCCGAAGCGGCCGTAGCCCGCGAGTATCTGACCGGCCGCGGTATCACCGACGAGAGCATTCAGAAGTTTGAACTGGGCATGTCGCCCAACGCCTGGTCCTTCTTGATCGATCAAGCCCCAGCGGCGGGCTACAACGCCAAACAGCTCGAAGCGGTTGCCCTCCTGAATCGCAATGAACGCGGTCATGTTTATGACTTCTTTCGCAATCGCATTATGTTTCCGATTCGCGACACACAGAATCGCGTGATCGGCTTTGGTGGTCGGCATCTGCCGGGCGCGACCGAAGGCGGCAAGTACATCAACTCGCGCGAATCGGCGCTCTTTACCAAGAATCAAACGCTGTATGGCTTGGACATGGCGCGCGATACGATTCGTGAACTGCGTCAAGCAATCGTGATGGAAGGCTACACCGATGTCATCGTCGCTCATCAATGCGGACTGACCAGTTCAGTAGCTGTGCTCGGCACCGCCTTGGGCGCCAACCATCTCAAGCACTTGCGACATATTAGCGATCAAGTCATCCTGCTGCTCGATGGCGACGAAGCGGGTCAGAAGCGTTCCGACGAAGTGCTGGAACTGTTCTTGAATGCCCAGATGGATGTGCGCGTCTTGACCTTGCCCGAAGGGCTGGACCCCGCCGATTATCTGCTCAAGGAGAGTGGTCAATCACTATTGGACCTGGCCAAGTCAGCGCCTGACGCCCTCGAGTTCAAGATGCGCCGCGTGTGCGAAGGTTTTGATCCGATCGAAGAGACACATCGCGCCAACTCGGCCGTCGAGCAGATGTTGAACTTGTTGGCAAAAGTACCGCGTAATCAATTGATTGCCAACGATCAGTTCTTGATGCGCCGCAATCAAGTGCTGGCGCGCTTGGCGCGGCGCTTCATGATTCAAGAGGATGACCTGCGCAACCGCTTGCGCAGCCTCAGCGATCGAGCGGCCCGCACGCAGCGCAGCGATGACAGTTCCGACTTTCAACGACCGAGCGTCGCCAGCCGGGCACCGGTTAACCCAACCAGAGACCCGGGCAGCGCACAGGGTGGCGCTCAGGGCGGCGAACCGGGTATTCCCGCTCCGCATGGAATGTTCTCGCAAGACACGCGCACTGGCGCCGAGCCAACTGCTGATGCTGGTCGCCCCCGTCTGGCTCGACCAAGCGATTTATCACCCATCGAACGCGAATTGCTCGAACTGATTATCTCTGCCCCGTACCTGGCGCCCATGATTATCGAGCGTATTCAACCCGAGTGGATTGAATCGCCCATTGCCCGTGATATGCTGACCGCTTATCTGGATCTCGAATTCCAAGGCTATTCGCTGGATTACGATAGCGTGTTGGTAGCCATCGAGGATGCGTCCATTAAAAGTTTGATGGTCACCCTTTACGAACAGGCCCAAGTCAAGCAACAATTTGTCAAAGACACACCCGAGCAACGGCTGCGCGTGTTGACTCAACGGATGGGTCAACGTCAGGAAGAGCACGAGCGCCGTCGGCAACTCTTGCGATTCGAGAATGGAGGTCTCGATGATGAAACCGAGTTGAGTTTATTGAGCGAGTTTATCGTACAGGCTCGACAGAGCCATGGATTAGATGATCGCCAGTTGCTCGACGAATCTCCGGAGCAAAAGTCGACAGGTCCCGGACTGTACGATGATTTGGATGTCGCTGAAAACCCAGTAGGACCCGGTACCAGTACCACAGGTCCAGCAGATAAACCAGCAGCCCATCCAACATCGAACTGATTCTCGGAACCCAAGGCTAGTTATAGATAGTTGATATGTAAAGTATTCTCGCGTTTTCCACATACTGACCACAAGCTGTGTGACTAGTCTCCAGGAGGAAAGAGACCTGTTGCATGGACCCAACTTGCGGTCGGCAAATCAGAAGGAGTTGAGTTGTGGATGTAATGGATTTGGAAATGCAAGCGCTGGTCGCCAAGGCCAAGGCCCAAGGTTATCTGTCTTACGAAGATGTCAACAAGTATTTGCCTGACGAGGATGTCAGCAGTGAAAAACTGGATAATCTGCTGGTCGCCCTGGAACGCATGAATGTCGAACTGATCGACCAACCCATCCCCACTGGGCAGCGTATCGAGGGTGAAGCCGACGATATTCTGCAACTATCGGCTGCTCCGAGCACCGGCCCCAAGCTGAGCGATGATCCAATTCGGCTGTACCTGAGCCAGATGTCCGAGATCCCGCTGCTGACACGCGATGAAGAAATTTCGCTAGCCAAGAAGATCGAGATCACCCGCAAACGATTTCGTCGCTCGGTACTGGCCAACGATTTCGCCATGCGCCACACGGTTGAACTGCTGAAGAAAGTTCATTCCGGTCAACTGCCTTTCGATCGCACGATCAAAGTCTCGCTTACAGAGCGGCTGACCAAAGAACAAATCTCGGCCCGCATGCCGCACAACTTGAGGACGCTAGAACAACTGCTGGAAAAGAAGCGTCAAGTCTTTTCGCTAATCGTGCGCAAGAGCACTTCGGGTACCGACAAGAAACTGCTCATTCGCAAATATGTGCAACTGCGCGACAAGACCATCATTCTGGCCAGCGAACTCAGCTTGCGTTCCCGTCGCATCTACCCGCTGATGCGTCAACTGGAGCAATACGCGCAGCGCATGGAACTGCTGTCCCAGCGTATCGAAGCGCTCGAGCAAGAAGGACGCCAGCCCGCCGAATGCGAACGCTTACAACATGAATTGCGGACCCTGATCGTGCTGACGCAAGAAAGCCCGCGCAGCTTGAAGAATCGTTGCGAAACCTTCCGCAAACACTTCGAAGAATTCGAAGCTGTCAAACGGGAGCTGTCGCAAGGCAACCTGCGACTGGTCGTATCGATCGCCAAGAAGTATCGCAATCGGGGCTTGAGTTTCTTGGATTTGATTCAAGAAGGCAACACGGGCCTGATGCGAGCTGTCGACAAGTATGAATTCCGCCGTGGATTCAAGTTTTCGACCTATGCAACCTGGTGGATTCGCCAGGCCATCACTCGCGCGATCGCTGACCAGGCGCGCACGATCCGCATCCCTGTGCACATGATCGATGTCCTCAGTCGCCTGCGCAACATTCAAAAGAAGTTGACGCAAGAACTAAAGCGCGAACCGAGCGTGGATGAGATTGGCCAACACACCGATATACCAATCGAAGAAATTCGCCGCGTCATGGATATTGGTCGACATCCTATCAGCCTGGATCGTCCCGTGGGCGAAGGCGAAGATAACAGCTTCGGCGAGTTCATCGAAGACAGCGAACATGACAACCCCGTCAAGAATGCGACCAACGGTTTGCTGCGCGACAAGATCGAGTTCTTACTAAAGTCACTGACCTTCCGCGAACGTGAAATCATTCGCTTGCGGTACGGTCTGGCCGACGGTTACTCGTATACGCTGGAAGAAGTCGGCCGCATCTTCAAGGTGACTCGCGAACGCGTTCGCCAAATCGAAGCCAAAGCAGTCATGAAGATGCAGAATCCAGTCCGCGCCAAACACCTGGAAAGCTTCTTGAAGGCTGTCGCCTAAGACAGCTGAAGTCGGCCCCACCGAGCCTCGCCTCGGTGGACCGATGACTGACCGGCTAGATCCACTCCGGCACCATCGAGCTCGTCTCGGTGGACCGATGACTGATTGGCTAGATCCACTCCAGCCCCACCGAGCTCGTCTCGGTGGACCGATGACTGACTGGCTAGATCACTCCGGCACCACCGAGCTCGTCTCGGTGGACCGATGACTGACTGGCTAGATCCACTCCGGCCCCACCGAGCTCGCCTCGGTGGACCGATGACTGACTGGCTAGATCCACTCCGGCCCCACCGAGCTCGCCTCGGTGGACCGATGACTGACCGGCTAGATCACTCCGGCCCCACCGAGCTCGCCTCGGTGGACCGATGACTGATGGGCTAGATCGCTCCGGCCCCACTGAGCTCGTCTCGGTGGACCGATGACTGATTGGCTAGATCACTCCGGCCCCACCGAGCTCGTCTCGGTGGACCGATGACTGATTGGCTAGATCACTCCGGCCCCACCGAGCTCGCCTCGGTGGACCGATGACTGATTGGCTAGATCGCTTCGGCACCACCATTGCGCCTTCGCGCCTTGGCATAACCTGCATTTTATAGTTCGGCGTTATTTGCCAGACGAGCGCGATATAGCTCCGCATCCTGGGACGAGAAACAACAGAACGTCACCACCTTCGGTGCCGTGTATGTGGCCAGCCACTCAGTGACAACCGAGATCGCAATTCCACATGCCTCATCTTTTGGGTAACCAAAAATGCCGGTCGATATGCAGGGAAAGGCTATAGATTCCAGCCCAGCCTCCGTGGCCAGTCTGAGCGATTCTCGATAGCACGACGCCAGCTGTTCAGCCTCACCGTAGCCACCACCATCGTAGATGGGCCCAACAGTATGAATGACGTGGCGTGCCGGCAGTCGGTAGCCCAGCGTCATTCTGGCTTGTCCCGTTGGGCATCCACCTAGTTCTTTGCATTCCTCCAACAGTCCCGGCCCGGCTGCCAAATGGATAGCTCCATCCACGCCACCACCGCCGAGAAGTGACTCGTTCGCGGCGTTGACGATCGCGTCGACTTTTAGTTGCGTGATGTCGCCCTCAACCACTCGCATTCGCGCAGTGACGCCACTAGCCATGTACCACTCCTTCACTCGCCGAACGCTGACAATTACCATCCAATATCGTAAGCCAGAAACGGAGTGCCATCGAGGGTTGGGTCACGAGAAACATTGCGAACAAATCCCAGGCTTTCGTAAAGCCGCTGTGCGACAACCATCGACGGCTGCGTCCACAGAACAGTTTTCCGAAAACCCTGTGCATGAATAGATTTTAGGGCCGTCGTCATCAATGCCCTGCCCAGACCACAGCCATGATGCAGTGGATCGACAGCTAAGCACGTGGTTATCACTTGTTTGGGATCGAGCCAAGAGTCCACTTGATAGCCACCTCTTTCTTGGACCGGAAAATCGTGTTGTGCTTTTCGCCAGGCTCGTCCGAGTATTTCCATTCCAAATTGTCAGGCGCGCTGTTTGTGAGAAGTGACTTAAGCTGACGAGTGTGCGGTTGAATGTCACCAGCCTCGGAGCCAGCAAACCAGAAACGAATCTTTGTGGGTGGAAACTTCGCGAAATGCTCTACTGCAGTTCTGACCAAATATCTGTCGTTCCAGTAGAGTGCTGGATCCATCGCAATGTAGGAATCGAACATCTCAGGCTGCAACAACAAAGTTTCAACGACAAACAGTCCGGCCGCAGACTCGCCAATAATCGATCGCCGACTGGTTGTTCGATAACGCTGGTTGATCTCCGGAACAAGTTCCTCAGCGATGAATTGCCGAAACTTGGTTGATCCGTCGGACAAAGGCGCAATCTTTTCGTCAGAAGCCACATCCGAGGGTCCAGTGAGGTCTCGTCTACGTTCCGTGTTCTCAATTCCAACCAATATCGTAGGCGGTATCGAACCCGTGGCGACCAATTTAGCCAGTGTATTGGCTATATGGGGAAAGTCTTCCTTGATGCCACCGTCGGGCATGTACAGTACTGGATAAGAGTTCTCGGTGTCGTTGTACTCTGGTGGAATCCAAACACAAACTACACGAGTTTCTCCAAGCGACGAGGACTGAATCTTGAAGGTGTCGTGCTGCGGTATCGGGTCTGACGGTAACTCAGGACTTTTGCAACCAACTATCGTTGCGAAAAGCAGGCATAAAATTGAAAAACGCATGTTGATACCCAAAGCGATAACGACAAGATGGATCGAGCCCGATCAGATAGCTTCACGCGAGTCAAAGAGGCCGATCAAGAGCTTCGAGTCCAATGGTTTATTATTCATACATTCGAGCAAGGAGTTCTGCTCAACGTGGCTCTTTTAACCATCGTAGTCGAACCTGCAGTAGGTTTGTTTCAATCGAAAAGAAAGTCACTTACTGGCACCCCTGCGATTAACAATAGCGAGACTGCCCCAAGCCAGGCTCCAACCGTGACGCCAACAAACTGAACCCGCTGCCGCATCGGCCTATCGCGCCAGACGAGCTGAACGCAAGGTCCAACCAGAGCGGCAATCGGCGAGAAGATAATCAGCATCAATGTCATCCGATACCAAAATTGCTGCCAATTCCCAGCATTCACAAAGTAGAAGTCATACTGCATTGGTCCTATGCTGATCGAACTGGCTCGGAGAAACATCGTGGTCCCAATGGCAGTCACCGCGAAACATATAGGATACATCCAGCTAAGCCAGTCGAAAAAACGCGGCCATGGCGATTGGGGTTTCCATTGATGAGTCTGCGCTGGCGATTCGTATGGATTCACGGTGAAGCTTACGAACTTTGATTGGACGAACCGCGGCGATCACCCAGTCGCCCCTCACTTCGAACATCCTCTGAGGCGGCGCCAATGTATTGGATCGTTTCAGTTGACGGCTTTGTTCGTCTCAGGATTTGGGAAGACCTGGCATCTGGGCATCGCATGCCGCAGCCGAGAAAGTCCGTCAGCCGAAATGCTAGTTGAAGAAACGTTGAGAGTCTGCAGTCGCTTCATCTTAATGAGGGCGAGTATCGCTTCGTCGTCTACCTGCGTATTGGAAATACTGAGGTTTACAAGCCTCGGCAAGCTGGAGAGTGTGTCGATCCCATCGGACGTGATACCGGTCCCGTTTAAATACAGCTGCTCTAGCTTTGGAAGGCGCAATAGCACCGGCAACTCCGCATCGGTTAAATTTGTGTCCATCAATGAAAGGAGTTCTAGACTCTGAAAATGCGACAGGCAGTCCAAGTCAGCCCCTGTAACGTTGGTTTCGTCTAGCCAAACCATTCGCACCTCTCGCAGCACCGACACATGAAACCATGTCTTCTTGTCGAGACGTTTCCCGCTTAGGTTGATTTCGTGGACAAGGTTCGGTCCGTAATATGAAACGTGTCCGGCTTGATCCCCTAACCAAACAATCGCTTCATGACGACGCTGCGTTCGTTGCCAATTCCAGACAATGCCTCCGCAAACGCATGCGAAGACCATCGTGCCAATCATCAAGGTACGAATTGTGAATTGAGGGCGCATCATAACATAACGAACGACCGCGATATCCAAACCCGAGCAGTCGACTCAACGCGAGTCAAAACGGCTGTTCGAAGGCTTCGTGTTCATCGCTTAGTTCGCCTCTTCAACTTTGATCGCAAGGTCAGTCTGGGAAGCGTTCGCCCCAGTTTATCATTGGCACGAAAGACAGGAACATTTCGTGATGTTGCCGGTCGCGAAAATACCATTCGTTGAATCCAAAATCGTAGTCAGTCTTTGCGAACCAATGAGTACACCATACACCTTGATGCTCGTGTTCAGACTCGTCTGTGCAGCATGGATAGTTGGATTGAAACTGGTAGCATGGACCGTTTTTGGGGCCAAGCGTCTCCCAACACCAGCGATTTGCAAAGTCCATTTCTGGATAGGCGACCTCCAGCATCACTGCGAATGGGAATCGCAACAACAGAAGACCACGCTCTTCGTGCGCGCACAATCGTTCATCCGGATCATCGTTCTCAGATATCCGATACGCTTCGTAGGACGATAGTTTTGCAGTACGGTATGGCATTATAGAGCCGGTCGACAATTGAAGCCGCAACTTCGCTAGGCCGCTTTGCCAGTTTCATAGCCCTGTCCGCCTCGGCGAAGACTTATTGAACCACAGAGGCACCGAGAATATCCTGAGCGGGTAGTTCGGCCACAAATGGCGTGGACATGTAGATTGCCAGCAGAAATACAAAGCTAAGATATCTCATTCTGGACCTCACGACATGTCGACTGTGGTCGAACGCTTTGTTCCCGATGTTACGATCCAACGAGGGGCGTTGGCCCTTTGCGTCAAATCCTTACTTCGATCCACTCTGGTCAGTTTTTGTTGGTTTAAACTCAGGCAACAACTTCTCAATCGCCTCACAAAATTCGGCTTGCTGAAGATCAGGACGATCAGTGACGCCTCCTGACAACTCTGTATCTACCACGATACCGTCTCGATCCAACAAGATCACAAATGGCCAGCGATGAAGACCGACAGCCTCAGAAAACTTCTGGCCGCCATCGATAACATCGTGCATGCTCGTCCAAGTCATTCCATGCTCGGTAGCGATCTTGATCACGTCCTGTGTTACCTCGGCGTCCCCACAGACTCCGAGTATGTCAAAGGGCAATCCAGCATAGCGCTCAACAAGCTTTCTTTCCAGCTCAGCGAGCTTCATGCATGGCCCGCACCACGTTGCCCAGAAAACTACTAAGGTGACTTTCCCTCGGTAGTTCGAGATTGCAACGGGCTTGCCCATTAGATCTTTTCCGGAAAAGTTGGCGAGTGGTTGCCCGACTTGTACTGAATCTTGAGCATTTATCTTGCTCAGCATGAGCGATGCGACCTCGGAGACAGTGCGTTTTGGCAATCCTGGCCCCCACACTCCACCGCGATGGAACGGAATTCCCTCGCCAACTCGTAGCAAGTCGTACAGGATTTCTTTTGCCTCGGGCCTCGTGGATTCGGACTCCATCCACGTGTCAGCCTGAACTTGGCGACAGTGCGCACGAACATGCTCATCTTTACTTTCTCTCAGCACACGCTCAACGATCTCCGTTCTTCTCGTTGTGTAACCTAAACATGTTACTGCCTCTCGCATCCTTGGCGATTCAATGTGGTGCTCGAGCAGCAGATCAATTGCTGCATCACGTTCGCCGTAGTACGTGGTATTAAGAATCAAGATTGCTGCATCCCGAGCCAGTTCCGTGTCTGGAACTCGTTGTGCCAAATTCAATAGCTCCCCTGCACGGCTCTCGAAGTCTTTCTCCTTTTGAGCATGGACCGCGTGAATAGCGGGAACATCTTGGGCTTTGCCCGCGACTTCCAGGTCGCTCAACAAAATCTGATTGAGCGCGGCAAGCTCGCCATACACTGCGCCAAGTTTTGCAATGGCAGTGTTTCGTGACTCGCCAACCAATGGTTCATCGCCCAGAGCGAAGGTTGGCATCACCAGCATGACCAATGCAGCTGATAGTCGCTTGAATAATTCGGGCATTTGGAATCTCTCAGGAACGGCACACGTCACCAAGTCGCAGCCAGTGACGTTCCACTAAAAATGGGCACCACCGCGACTTCGTCTGCAACCCGTTGGTTCTGCCATCATATCAGGCCATTTTCCCAGCCGCCATCGTGTTTCTCACACTTCAGACTATCAATTAGCCAGCGTCCGGATTTTCTCTTGAGCACAAACATCGTCTTACCACCAGGAAGAATGCATCCCCAAGATGTAATGACTTCAATCGTAGACTTGGTTCGTTCGACTACCGAATTGATGGTCTCCAGATTCACATCGAAGAATCTCCCGTCTCTTCCAATCATCGCTGGACCACCAGGATTTGTTCCATACTTTCTGTCACGTGGAAAAATGTAACGTTCAAAGATATCAATGTGGCGATCTATGAACTGCTCCGCAGTCATTCCTTCAACCAATGCTGCACGCGAAGGCGCCACATGCCTGCCGTCCTGCAATCGATCAAAGATAAACTTCTGAATTTCCCAATCATTGAGTTCAATTGCATAGCCAAAGACAACTCTTCGGCACTCTGCTTCGTCTTCAGGGGTCATAGAAACTCATGGGCAGAACGACACGCATCAGCGGGCCGGCGCGAGATGCGTTGATTTCAAAACCGACCCGACCGCCGGCTCCGTTACATGCGATGGTTATCCGAGGTCTTGACCTCGAGGGTTGGCATCACCTACAGCAGGTAAGCGAAACACAATTTTGTCTTTATCGGTCCAAGGCAAAGTGTCAATTCGACCGTCAGTTTCACAGTAGCTGAGTTTAGCAGCCCATGCGAATGTACGCGACACGGTTCGCCAGCCTCAGCAGCTTGATCAAACCCAGCAATCAAGTTTGGCGGCACGCTAGGATTAGTGAAGATTAGCGTTCATTAGTGTTCCCAACAGAGATCGAAAGAAGGAACACTAATAGACGCAAAACGACACAGATCACCCCGCCGCGAGGGATTGGGTGGCCATTCGGGTAAAGCACCGTTCGCGGCTGGGGTGCATCCGATGGTTCTGTCCCTATTTTTTAGAGCTTAAGTAGGTGACTCCACTTCGCTCTGTGTCGACTTTCGTATTAGGTAAAACCATTTGCAGCTTCTCCACGGACGCATCAGTCATCCTTGAATCTTCAATCCGTAAATCACGGAATGCTTCTAGTGATGAGAGGCATGGAACGCAGTCATCGGTGAAGTCGCTACGGATTCAATTCCTATTGCGGTTGACGATCTCCGCTTAATAGTACCGCTTGGTTAAGCTCAGTCTTCCTCCATTCCGAAGTCCAACCAATACAGTTCGGAAATGTCTTTCAAGTTGTAAGGCTTCTTGGCTTTGAAGACGTTCGACTTTCTTGAGTAGGACCATTCGACCGGTACGGGATCAATTTCGTACTCGTCCAACAGCGATGACTCCAAATCAGCCACTGCGCCAGTCTCCGTACTGAAATCGACTTTTCGCTTGGTGTTGAGAATCTCGCTACCGTCACTGCGTACTTTATCTGATTTCTTTCGGTCCTCTTCGGGTACCCAGTCATATGCATCCTCCGACGATCGCTGATATGATTCGATCAGTTTGCCCTTGTCGCAGAGCAGATAGGAAAAACCATCTTCTGTATCGAACGTCGAATAAACTACCGTATCTAACTTCTTGGAGAGTGACTGTGTATTTCCATACACATGAATCCCGGCCCGGAATGAACTGATTTGAAGCCAGGGTGAATGGATTCGCCGGAAAGCTTGTGACCGTCCACCATCAGGAATGTCTTTGTCCGCACGAGGCTCATTCAATGCTTCCAGTGGCGCAGATTTGAGTAGTTTGAAAATTCCTTTTCCTGCGGCCAAGGCGACGAATATGGAAGCGGTATCAGCTTTAATAAGCGCGGTCATTAACCACTCTTCATGATGCTTGCGATGCGGCGGATCGCCTTTTCGGAAAAGGAAGTTTGTCATCTAGATGTAGTTCCAGTCTCTATAGCGTAACGTCTACGATCGCCCCGCCGCGATTGATTGGTTGACCATTGAATTAAAGCACCGTTCGCGGCTGGGTGCATCGTTTGGTTCGTCGAGTATAACGGGTTACGACTGACCTTGGCACCAGGCGAAGCATTTGGATCGCCGAACAGTACTCCAAGCCGACATCAGCGCGCTGCCATTCTTCGACAGTCACCAATCCCGCCACTTGTGTATCTGATCCACGGCCTGCGGAAACTTCGCGGCACATGCGACCTGTTCGTACGCTTCGCAGAGGTCTTCTCGCTCGATCGTTGCGATGAAGTGATGTTCGGCGTCCAGTCGATTGAACTCCCGCACGGACTGCTTCAAGTGTTTCTTTACGATTCCAAGCGTGAGCTTGGGAAGGGATTGCAACCCGTTCACGAAGCTGGCCATTAAGAAACGGCACTCGCTGAGCGGCAGATTACAATCAGCAGCATCCCATGATTCAAACCAGTTTCGGTTGATCAGATCGTCGAGCGTCAGCGTACGCATCAATTCGGCACGAGCCTCGGCTCGCTTGCGCAGCATTTCCGCATGTTCTGCCGCCGCTTGAGCCTCGTCGCGCAAAAGGGCAGTACGATCATGATTCCACCGCCATTGCACGAGGGCGTCCAATGGCACACTCTGCCAACCGGAAAATGCGTCGCTTTTCGCCGCCAGGTCGTTCGCCGGCAGTTCAATTTGCCCGACAAGGATGAAATCATCGGGCATGGGGTCGTGGACCCAAACAATGCTCGGTGTGCACTGCCATTTATGGTGATCAAGGATCAGCGTCTCGCGCAGTTCTGGAATATCCAGCGACGGCACTTCGTTGCCCAACCAGGGAGTGGCCGCGATAAGTGCTCCCTGCGCGCCACCATGAAGCTGTCGGCGGAGAACCCTGCCGACTGCAAAACGACCATCACGCGTCGGCGCAGCGAAAACTGTTCCGGGCGGCGGAAAGTCTTGCTCGCAATACTTGGGTCTTCTCGACATGGATGTAGGCCGAACAGCGAATGTCACCGAGCACGCGCAGTTGACTCCGCCATTAGGGAAACCCTGTTCGCGTGCTTCGGTGGACGTCTTTGTTCCCGGGTTTTTCAGCACCCAGGCACTAAGGCTCAAATTATAGCGGACCAAGGTGCGATTGAACTAATCCACGACAGCCAGCGTTACCATGGACGGAGGCGACACAATCCTGGAAATCATCTTTATCAGAAAGTAAGCCATTACTGCCGCTGGTATCGCCGGAACAATATATTTGAATAATGGGCTGGCCTGTGGTGATGTGAGGACGGTATAAATAATCGCTACCTCACCTATCGCCAGCAGACCGAAATAGGTGGCCGGTCCCTGGATTGCCTTTCCTACAGGAAGCGTGTCTTCGGTTAGCTGAGTCTTTCTGGTGATTCTGGTACGCAGGGTCTCAAAGATGTCATCCACACTGTTCGAGGACTCGACTTTGAACGGAACTGGTTCGCCATGGTCTAGTTCGAACAGCTTAATAGAACTTGCAACCGTCATCTTCCGTATCGAATCAATATGCAGCAAATCTGGCTGACCAAAGGCAAGCATAGGATGCTGTCCCTTCAGTGCTTCTGTCAGTTGGTCGCGAGTACCCGCATCGCCAATGTTCATTACACAGTAAAGCCACTTGTGCTCTAAATGTAGAATATTGTGAAAAGTGTCGCTGCCAATTCCAGACTTCCACGTCCAAGTTTTGGCGTTTCGATCTCTTAATTCTGCAGGGTTGGGCAATTCTCTTTGCATGTTGAGTCTCGGGCGTTTCTAGGGCGGGACGACTTCGTCATTAAAGTAATGCAGGGCAACAGTTAAGTAAATATAGGCTGCAGCCTTAGCACTTCACCATGTCCAGTTCGGGATTGGCCCACTAAGCAGATGCAACTTTGCTTGGCCGCTTTGCCAGTTTCATAGGCGTGTCTGCATCAGCCCAAACCTATTGAACCACAGAGGCACAGAGTACACAGAGAGTTACAACTACGGTTTGTCGTTTGTCCGTTCTGCAGCATGTGGATCTTGAACCTGCCAACCATCTTCGCCGATCGCGAGTGCCGGTGCCTTACGGCGACCGGCAGAGATTCTACCGGCCCTTCAGGCACCCTTCAGGCCTGGACGTTCGCTGATGAGCGTTTACTCCTTCGATTCCAGACCAGCGGTCTGTGCAGTTAAGTTTCAATGCTCGGAGCGTTGGAGTCGAGCCAACTCAGTGTCCAGGCCTGAAAGGCCGATAGAACCTCTGCCGGTCGCCGTAAGGCACCGGCAGGCCGACAGCGCAACTGCCGGTACGACCAAGCTTAAGACTTAATTGATACATAAAGTATTGCGAGTATCTGACATCGGGAACGCCACCGATAACCCAGCGGCGGCAAAAAATATTGATTTCAGGAAACGCCCTATCCGCCGCTTGGGTTCAAAGCCATGTTCACGTGAAGCTACGTCGCCACAGCTTCGAATGTTATTCAACCGACTAATGAAACATCGTTTGGATCGTCCTTAAGTGGGAACGTTAGCGATCAGCCCGCCGCGAGGGATTGGTTCAGCGTGACCGAACCTGCAATATGACTTTGGTGCATCCGATGGTTCGCCACGTTTTACCCGCAGCCTCGAGCATCGATTGTCTTACCACGAAGGACACGAAGAGCACGAAGGAAATCAGAGCACAAAACGCTTGATGCCCTCTTCAAGTTTGGTCACATTGAAGTTCATCAGCAGTCCGATCTTTATTTCCGCCAATTTCCTATAGGTCAAATCGTCAAATTCCATCTTCGTGCTCTTCGTGTCCTTCGTGGTGCCTATCTTTACTCGGCCTGTCGATCACACCAAAAGTGGCGAACGACGGCAATCACCACGCCCGCGCTTTTGATCAACCATCAAGCAAAGCACCGTCGCGGGCTGTGGTGGAATTCTTTGTTCCCGATGTTTTTTGAACCCGGCAACGCGGCTCGGAGTATAGCCGGTCTGCAGTCGACGCCGCAACTGGTTTTGCCGATCGCCAGTTTCAAGCCATCTCGAAGCAGTGATAGGTGATTCCACTGCCATCCCTCGTCAGCATGGCAGATTGATCGGCATGTCTATCGCGGCATGTCGCGTTTGGTTGGTCTACTTTAACGGCGTCGGAGCAACGCATCGGTATTAGAGGGGCTTGACCGACCATCAAGGACAGCGACTACCTCGACGCTTGTTGTGACCAATCGGTAATAGATCAGAAAAGGATGGCGACTGGCGATCTTGCGGTGGTAGCCAAAATGTGTTTCATGAATGCCTGCTGTCTCGCGAAGCGATTCTATGTCCTCAAAGATACGTTGGTAAAAATAGTCGCCAGCGCCAAAACCTTGCCGGTCGTAGAAAGCTACGCCTTCGGCATTATCCCACTGCGCCTCATTGCGAACTTCGACGTTCATTGACCATCCGTTTTACTGCGATCATTGCCTCGGCAACTGACATGTTGGGTTCATTACTGGGATTTGCTGTGCGGTATGCAAGCACATCCCCGTGCCAGGCGGGAGAATTCAATGCGAGTGAATCAGCAGCCAAGCGCTGCCAAAGAAGATCAAAGGCGGCCTGCTGCTGCTCGGGGTTGAGTGTGTCAATAAAAGCTTCAATTTCCATAGCTCGTCTCCACTCTGCTATTCTAGCTCCGACTAGCGCCCATGTCGACACAGCGTGTTGGGCCGTCCCAGTGGACGAACGGTCGCAATCACCGCGGCCGCCGCGATTGATTGTTTAGTATGTTGGAGATGAGCGGCGGCTCCGGTGCATTGCCTAGTTCCCGATGTTTGGGCACCCAGGCAATCGAGCTTGCAGTATAGCCGGTCGACAATTGAAGCCGCAACTTCGCTTGGCTGCTTTGCCAGTTTCATAGGCGTGTCTGCATCAGCCAAAACCTATTAAACCACAGAGACACAGAGAACACAGAGAGTTACCACCACGGTTTATCGATTGTCCGTTCCGCAGGATGTCTTGAACTTGCCAACCACCTTTGTCGATCGCACGTGCCGGTGCCTGACGGCGACCGGCAAAGATTCTACCGGCCCTTCAGGCCTGGGCTCTGGCTGATGAGCGTTTACCCGCTTCGATCCCAGACCACCATGCAGCGCGGCTAAGTTTCAATGCTCGGAGCGTTGGAGTCAAGCAAACTCAGTGTCCAGGCCTGAAGGGCCGACACAACCTCTGCCGGTCGCCGTAAGGCACCGGCAGGCCGGCGGCGCAAGTGCCGGTACGAACAAGAGCAAGCATTAGTTGATGCATAAAGTATTGCGAGCATCTGACATCGGGAACGTCACCAATCACCCCGTCGCCGAGAGTGATTGACCATCAAGCAAAGCACCGTCGGCGACTGGGGTGCATTGGATTGTTCTGTCGTACCTCGACCGAAGGGTTGAGGTCTGGACAAATCAAGGGGCCGCCATCGCGCGCGAGAATGATGCAGCCACCATCAGTCGTCCGTCGTTCGTGTCAGTATAAAGCATGTCCACGGCCATTCCACATTGATTCGCCATTTCTCGGATCGCTCCATTGTCGTTTGCCGCAATGTGAATCCCTGTGTTTTCTGATTCGACGTGTGTTCCAGTTATGTTGCCGACCAGAATCATCGATGCCCAGCCAAGCCTCGCTACAGCACGTTGCGCGAAAGGCGATTCGACGTTGAACGAACCTAAACACCACGATTGCCAGGACACTTCATCCAATTGCGGAAGTTGGTCGGCAGATGGGGATTCAGTTGCGTGGCGTATAACCAAAAGCGTTTGAGTAATGACCTCGTGTGGCATTGATGCGTTAACGAACGACTCGACAAGATTGAAGGCCCAACGGACACATTGCGTCGGATTCCGTTCAGCAATCGCATTCGCAAAGCGAAGTGACCGGAAGTACGATTGTGTTGCGAATGCTTCAAGTACGTCGCGTGCGAGCGGATGCATTTCTTCACTGGTCATCATCACAGTGCCTCGCGACATAACGCCAGGCGTAACCCAGTCCGAAGGGATTGGGCAAACTCGAAAAGAGACGCTATTGAGGACTTGGGTTCACGCCTTTGTTCGTCGGCAATTTGAACCGGCTAGGAAGCTTCGATGTATTCGGCGACCGATGAAGGTTCTGGAATCTCCAAGCCGTCTTCACGCATTCCGTCGATATGCATGCGGATCGCTTCACGCATGCGATCTTCCACTTCGGATTTCGTAGCACCCGTTGCGACACAACCGGGCAGGTCAGGCGAAAACGCAGATAAGTTGTTCAGCGTCTTCTCGATGACGATCAAATACTTGGGTGTCATTGTTTTAGTCCTTCAGTCCGGCTTGCCGCAGAATGCTGTTCAGTGTGCCGGGAGCTAAGTCGTCCTTCGGATGCCCAGCGATAGTAACCCGCCCTGTTTTGGTTGGATGCTTGTATTGACGATGACTGCCCTTTTGAGAAACCAGGATCCAACCATCGTCTTCTATTATACGAAGAACTTCTCGAACAGTCACGACGCGAGATTCCTTGAGGATTTCAACAGGTTTATGGTCGACGAACGTTGACGATGACCAAGTCCGAAGGGATTGGGCATCCATTGAAAGTCGAGACTATTGAGGACTTTGGTCCATCGTGTTGTTCGTTGTTCTTTGCGGCATCGTCTTTGATTCACACACAACTAGGGGCGAGGTCTCTTGAAGTACAAGAGGGTCAAAGGGGCCCCATTCTGCGGCGCCGAACCCACCAATTCCCAGCCCTCTGCGCCTAATGTATTCAGTTGATCATCACGAGTATTGCTGGGAAGTTCAAGGACCTTATATTCCCATCTTGGAACGTTCGGAAAGTTGCCTTGCGATTGCGCTCGAATTGGCTCATTGTGTGAAATCGCAGCTAAAGCTAGGGCGATGAACCCGATAACCAATATACCCATTAAAGATCTCATTTTGGTCCTTCTTGTCTGATACGACGAACGTTTGCAATCACCGCGGCCGCCGGGATTGATTTTGTTAGTATGTTGGAGATGAGCGGCGGCTCCGGTGCATTGCCTAGTTCCCGATGTTTGGGCACCCAGGCAATCGAGCTTGCAGTATAGCCGGTCGACAATTGAAGCCGCAACTTCGCTTGGCTGCTTTGCCAGTTTCATAGGCGTGTCTGCATCAGCCAAAACCTATTAAACCACAGAGACACAGAGAACACAGAGAGTTACCACCACGGTTTATCGATTGTCCGTTCCGCAGGATGTCTTGAACTTGCCAACCACCTTTGTCGATCGCACGTGCCGGTGCCTGACGGCGACCGGCAAAGATTCTACCGGCCCTTCAGGCCTGGGCTCTGGCTGATGAGCGTTTACCCGCTTCGATCCCAGACCACCATGCAGCGCAGCTAAGTTTCAATGCTCGGAGCGTTGGAGTCAAGCAAACTCAGTGTCCAGGCCTGAAGGGCCGACACAACCTCTGCCGGTCGCCGTAAGGCACCGGCAGGCCGGCGGCGCAAGTGCCGGTACGAACAAGAGCAAGCATTAGTTGATGCATAAAGTATTGCGAGCATCTGACATCGGGAACGGTTGCGTTGACCGGGCCGCCGCAAATCAACATTGACTTCAAGAACGACGCGATCGGCGGCTCCGCGTCCAACGCTTTGTTCGCATCTCACTTGCTATCGGCCGATCCACTTTCCATAAAGTCTTTGGCGTAGCTATCTGTGTCACGAGAAGCTATGTAGTCGTTCCATTTTACAGTGTCATTTGGCCAACACCATACGGTCATAGGCCACGGTTTTCCGACATCGTCTCGCTCACCAATGATGTAGATGTTGTCCGGGCAATCCTTTTGGCAGATCATTCTCCAAAAATGCCTCTTCTCTTCTGTCCCTGGCACCAAATGGTTCAGGAAATATTTGTTTGCATGTACCTCACCTAGCGTGACCAGTGCGTCTCGATGGTACTCAAAGGCATCGTAGGATGCGCCAAGCGTGAACCCACGGAACCCTCCGCCGAGGTCTTCGTCATCAGCAAATGTCGCATCATAGTTGCGTTGCATCTGATAACGATGATACGACACCGAGATACTGCGCTGATTGACTATAGCAACAACACAGGCGAACGTGACGAACAACGATGCAATGACGATGAATTTCTTACGCATGACTGATGCGAACGGTGGCCATAACCCAGTCGCCGAGATTGATTTGGATTTAATGAACGACGCTAACGGCGACTTGGGTTCATGGCTTGGTTACGTCACAGTTTCCGGTAGTGGTCGTCCCGATTGAAGTATCGCAGATCTAAGTGCAGTGTCAAAGTCTTGATTTATGAAATCGTAAGTGATGCAGAAGCCCAGTCCATCGTGTTGGCATGAGTCATCCGCCAAAGCCATCCAGAATCGGTAACCGTCGTCATCATGTCGGTCCCAGTGAATGTCACAACAGCGTTGGATTAACGTTTCCCCATCAATCCGGCCCTGAAGATAGTCATCGATTACCCCACGTTCGTATTCCTGGGTTAGTGTTGACGCATCCAACAAATCGATAAGGTTCAATTCGCGAAGTACATTTGCCGTCAAACGTTCCCGATCACTGTTGGCCAGTTGTCGGTCAGTCAGGCGACGAATAGAGTCAGAGTCGTGCCCCGCGTCGAGCAACGCCATTGCCCAGTCAGCCGCGTCATCAGCGGGTGGCTTGTGTCGCGACCACAGATAGGCGATTGTTCGGTCCATGTTTGTGACGTAACGCCAAAAATCACGCGGTTGCGGCCAGGTGACTTACCATCAGGACACGCGCGATCCGCAACTCGCGTGCATTTTTTTGTTACCCGATTCAAGGCGGCTGAACCGCGTCGCCAATCCAAAACTTGGTCGAACGGTCTCCGAGTTCGATGTGAGGTGGAATTGCCGGTGATTTGATGCCAAATGGTCCGCGATCAAATCGTTTGTAGTATAGCCTTTCATCGTCTGCGGTGAAACGTCCACAACAACGCAAGTGTATGTACGTAAGATTTTGATCAACCGCCCCAACGCTAATGTCGATCCACTGAGGAACACGCCCGTCACGGTAGAGGTATCGGATGCAGTCATCGCGCCCCATTTCGACGTAATCATGAGTGTGATCAAGCGAGTCATCCGGGTACACAACGTCGTCAGGCTCGCAGTGTTCGTCGTAGGATTGATTGGGGAAAACGCGATACGTCATGCTGTCGGGCAATTCGTCGAGCACCATCGATCGCGCAAAGGCGATTGCGTCAGCTGTTGAAGTGTCGAGTAACGTTTCGAAGTCCGAGAGCAACATAGGTTTCAGTCGGGTAACGGTAGCGTTGACCATCGTCGCGTCGATCGATTGACCATTGAAAAAGCGGCGGCCAACGCGACTGTGGTCCAACGCTTTGTTCCCGATGTTCTTTAGCACCCAACAATACGGCTTGGAGTATAGCCCGTATGCAATCGAAGCCGCAACTGATTTCTGCTGATCGCCAGATTCTTGCTGTGTCTGAGTTGGGCGAGAGATTTATTCTTGCTGAGTAACGACACCACGAAGTTTTTCATTTAGGCACACCACAGCCATGATCAGATTCGGAATCGCAATGCAAGACACCGCGAATAGCATTGTGTCCAGTCCAAGGAAACCCGACGTACCACTGATTTGAACGCCGTTCACTGCAAGCATTACCAAAGCCGCGATTGCCAACCCAATCGGTAGCCCGAACAACCATGCGTTTAGAATTAGAAATCGATACAACCAACGGTGTTTACGCGGCGCGACCTTTGAGTCTGCGACAACCGGAGCGTATGCATTTTCGTCTGTCATGGATTGGACCTGATGCAGTCTCTCTGATCGTGCGTTAAGTCTGTAGCGTTTGACAGCGGGAACGATGGCGTTGACCATCGCCGCGTCAATTGATTGACCATTGGAAAAGGGGTCCCCAACGCGGCTGTGGTCCAACGCGTTGTTATTCTCTCTTGCCGACGCAAGGGTTTAAGCCATCAATGAGTATACTCAATTATTGGATCACCATTATCCAGTGAGAAGTTAACATTTGGAGCCTCAAATAGAGACCACTCCGGTCCGCCACGCGACTGGAGTACACATCGATTTTCAAAGTGCAAGCATAGGTCGCCGCCGATAACGCTAGTCGCGCATGTGATCGTCGCGTGCAAGAGCAGGCGCGTTACAGCCGCCTCCGCACCGGGAGCATTTCGTTCAACTGTGCCTTCTGACGCTGTCAAAAGAAACCAATCGTAACCCACGAATACATTTCGACAGCACTTGACGCGTCCGCTACGCGGATAAGCACCAATTTGGTCGCCAACTTCCAAGTACATCGCGAGATAATCGCCAAACCAAACTCGCGCAACAGTTTCCCCGTAGAAACGCGCGAGGCACCCACACAACTCGTCCCAAGTGCCCGCTTTTCTAGTGAATGCCATAATTGACGATCATCATTTTGCATTGAATAACGGCGGCGATCAGCCGGTTCGAGCGGTTGATCAAATAGTAAGCTGGGGACGATCGAGAACTCGGTTGCATCGCTTTGTTCCCGATGTTTTTCGGCACCCGGCAACACGGCTTGAAGTATAGCCGGTATGCAATCGAAGCCGCAACTACGTTCCGCCGATCGCCAGTTTCATCAGTGTGCAGGATTACGAAAGACAGATTGAACCACAGAGGCACGGAGACACAGAGAAGAGCAACCGCCGTTGCCGATCGTTGTTCTCGCTGCGTGTCTTTTCTAGCACCCACCGATTCTGAGCTGTCCGATTCGCAGTAATCTCCGAAGTAAATCACCCCAATGCAGCTTCTGATGATCCAAGACGCATTTGTCTTCAGCATGGAAGCACGTCCAGTGTCCCTGCGGCCCCACCGAGCTTGCTCGGTGGACCGGTGACTTCTTCGGCTAGAGTGCTAGCCAGAAAGTCGTGCTCCCACCGACACAAGGTCGGTGGAGAGCCCATCGCACATTAGTTTACGGATCAAGTATTTGACAGCGGGAACGACCGCCGTAACCGGGCACGAACGGAAGACTATAAGTTCAGTTGCCGCGTGAATGAGTGCTCCGGTTCACGGCTTGGTTATTTGGCTGGATCCGATGACGCGTGCCGAAGGTTCAGTATAGTGGATGATACCTGTGTGGAAAATGACTGTCAGCGGTTCACGGTCAAATCGGGGTCGGCCATGTAGAACAAATTGTCGTGCTTGATGATTGTGCCATCAGCAATCAGTTTGTCAAACCAAGCATCGACTCGATCGGAAATGTGTTTGTCGTTGCCGCGATTGTCAAAGTCACCGGCCATGATGTGTGTGAAGATTCGCCATGAGTCAAATCCATCTGGACGCCCTGACTCGGAGTAGTCGTAATCGATGTACAAGTCAGAGGTTTTAATTTCGAGGCCATAGCCGTGAGGGCGAAAAACATCTGCAAACGGATTTGCGGCGTAGGCGTTACGTATTTGAGTGAAGCTGGTTGCCCATTCAAGAGCACGGATGTCCGTTGGGAATCCCAGTTTAGATGCGACAAGCGACTTGGCCCGGCGTTGATCAGCAATGAAGGCTTGGAGTAGTGCGAGATTCATTGCCTGTGCCAAATAACGCTAGTCGTCACCAAGTTCGCGCAGGTGACGCTACCCTATCAAAAGCACCTGACCGCGAACTTTGGTGCACGACCTTGTTATTTGCCACTAGCTGTCAGATTGCCCGACGATAATTTCCCAACCTTCACCACTTTCGAAGTCGCGGAGTAGGATTGCGGGCTTTCCGTTTCGACCCGCGTAATTTGGATCGTGATAAATGCCACACTGGTAAATAGGTCTACCTAGCGAGTCAGCAATACCAATTCCATTAGAACGATTCGAAACCACAAGCGACACTCCTGGTATTGAACCGGCTTGCTCAATTGTAATAGATGACTCATCTCGATTCACCTGCATGGTTATTCGAGGTTTACCATCATTTCCGTAAATACAAATCTGCGCGCAATCCTCTTTCGCTCCTGCCAGTGACATTGAGGCGCGTTCTTTGCCCTTCTCATCAACCACTGAAAAGTACTTCGCGCTAACGACATCAGCATGAATCGCGACAAGTTCCCTCGGGTCGTTTAAGGATTGCTTTTTCTTCGCCATCACCCGTCTTCTGGCAAATAACGAGTGCGTTGACCATCGCCGCGTCGATTGATCAACCATTGAAAAATGGGTAGCCAACGCGGCTATGGTCCAACGCGTGGTTATCCGCGTTTCATTTCAACGTAGCCAAATAGTCATCGAACGTGTCATACGTGGACAACACAAGGTGATCGTCGATCGTTAGGTACTTGCCGCGATTCGCAAGCAGTGCATTCCACAAAGTTTCAGCCACTGTCAGTGATACGGCGCATCGTAGCACATTTTCGCAGCCATCTCGATCAACGAATTGAAAATGGCATTCGCAATCGTCATGTGATGATAGCGTCGTTCCTGCGTTTATCGCGCATTCGAAGTCAACGATCGAGTGAATGGCGTCGATAAAGCCAACGGTCGTATCAATACTCTGCGGCCCTGCTAAGTGATCAGGCAGTTCAGGCATCGTATCGGCGTAGATGTGTTTTATAAGTATCTGAGAACCACCGGGCACGAGTCTCAGTCCCTCGGACGTTGTGTAGTCGCCAAGGTAAAGGCAATGCTTACCGTCGCGAAAGTCGTAGAGATAGACGCTTGGAGGACTCATGTTCATCGGGGATAACGACGGCGGTAACCCAGTCGCCGCGTTTGATGTTGATTCAAGGGACGACACAATCGGCGACTTGGGTTCACCGCTTTGTTATCGATCTTCTTTCTGCGCGTCATTGAGGCGTGCCCTCGTTATCAGCGTGCCAAAAAGGAATCCGAAAAGACCGACAGCAAATACCGAGTGGTAGTATAGCATTTCTTTGAGATTACTGTACTCGGTTGATCCGGTGGTGACCCCGAGTTGCAGCATAGTCGAGATGATCATTTGCGAAGCAACCTCCAGGTGAGTCGCTGTCGCTATCGCGAAGACGACAAAAGCGAAGTGTGAAGTTGATCTCCGGTCAAACGCAAGCACAGCGGCTAAGGCAATAGATATTACGCAGAGCAGTTTGACAGCGGTCGCAATTTCGGTTGTCGGATAGCGCAGTGAGCTAATCGCCAATGCCACGTACACCATGACCCATCCAATTGTAACAATCCTGAATTGCATTTCACGAACAGTCGCAAATTTGAGCTTGTTTTCGATAACGCTGGCATTCATCGAGTCGCCGGGGTAGAGCCACCATCAGGAAGCGGCTGATCGGCGACTTCGATGCAATGCTTTGTTCGTTGCTTAGGTTGGATGATAGGACGCCCTGACTCACGTGCCCGTTTGCGAGCGGCTTCCACGTACGCATGAAGATCACCGTTGTGCTCTGCTAGTAGCTTTTGTCTCGTTGCGTGTATTTCATCCAGTATTGGGTTAGATGTCATCGTCTGGGTCTCCGAGAAATTGAGCAGGAGTGCAAATCAAAATCCGAGGCAGCTGCAGATCGTCCAGGAGTCGATAGAGTCTTGGAAGTTCTGTTGCGTTAGCGATGTGCCGGCAATTCTGCGTTCAGAGGATATTCTACTCCAGCAAGTACAGCAGAGGCTACGTGCAAAGCGTCTAATCTGGCTTTGGGTGGCATCATGCATCCCGACACGATCTTGTCGGCAATGGCTTCAAGTTCAGGATCAGGCAACAGAAGGCCTACATTTTGCAATGCGCTCAGCCTTCGTGTGGCTGCATCTGGATCACCTCTCGATGCTTCATCAATCACGAATTGAGACGTCACCAACCTATATTTCGGCGCTTCGAATTCGAGCCACTGCTTGGCTTGATCCTGCAATACGGCGATCGCTGGGTTATGCTCGGCCAAGCGGTCGCGTGGCTGATGACCGATGTTTCGATGTAGACGGTATCCATGTCCGTATTCTATCGCAACGAACGGTTCGCAATCACCGCGGCCGCCGGGATGATTTCGTTAGTAAGTTGGAGATGACCGGCGGCTCCGGTGCATTGCCTGGTTCCCGATGTTTTGGCACCCAGGCAATCCAGCTTGCAGTATAGCCGGTCGACAATTGGAGCCGCAACATCTGCATCGGCCAAGGCTGATTGAACCACAGAGGCACAGAGAACACAGAGGAATACCACCACGGTTTATCGATTGTCCGTTCGGCAGCATGTCTTGAACTTGCCAACAACCTTCGCCGATCGCGCGTGCCGGTGCCTGACGGCGACCGGCAGAGATTCTACCGGCCCTTCAGGCCTGGACGTTCGCTGATGAGCGTTTACTCCTTCGGTTCCAGACCAACAGTCTGCGCAGCTAACTTTCAATGCTCGGAGCGTTGGAGTCAAGCAAACTCAGTGTCCAGGCCTGAAGGGCCGACACAACCTCTGCCGGTCGCCGTAAGGCACCGGCAGGCCGGCGGCGCAAGTGCCGGTACGAACAAGAGCAAGCATTAGTTGATGCATAAAGTATTGCGAGCATCTGACATCGGGAACGGTTCGCAATCACCGCGGCCGCCGGGATGATTTCGTTAGTAAGTTGGAGATGACCGGCGGCTCCGGTGCATTGCCTGGTTCCCGATGTTTTGGCACCCAGGCAATCCAGCTTGCAGTATAGCCGGTCGACAATTGGAGCCGCAACATCTGCATCGGCCAAGGCTGATTGAACCACAGAGGCACAGAGAACACAGAGGAATACCACCACGGTTTATCGATTGTCCGTTCGGCAGCATGTCTTGAACTTGCCAACAACCTTCGCCGATCGCGCGTGCCGGTGCCTGACGGCGACCGGCAGAGATTCTACCGGCCCTTCAGGCCTGGACGTTCGCTGATGAGCGTTTACTCCTTCGGTTCCAGACCAACAGTCTGCGCAGCTAACTTTCAATGCTCGGAGCGTTGGAGTCAAACCAACTCAGTGTCCAGGCCTGAAAGGCCGACAGAACCTCTGCCGGTCGCCGTAAGGCACCGGCAGGCCGACAGCGCAACTGCCGGTACGAACAAGAGCAAGCATTAATTGATGCATAAAGTATTGCGAGCATCTGACAGCGGGAACGATTGAAATCACGCGGTTGCGGCCATGTGATTCACCATCAGGAAACGCGTGATCCGCAACTCGCGTGCATTTCTTTGTTATTTTGCAGTGTCCACAGTGCTGTTGGCGATTGTGATGGTCACTGCGTTCGATTCTCCAGTCCCGCGCCAAATCGGTGTTATTCCAGCAAACCGAGATCGCTTTGCAAGAAAGTCGTACCAGTCTGTGTCGCGATCTACATGATACACGTATTTGACTGAGTATTCACCGTTGGGAAGGATGATGTTCCACAGACTTTCAGCTGTCGGCACTGGATTGATGTTAGCGAGCAGATCGAATGCGATTCTGGATTTGGGAGTGAGCACGAAGTCGTCAAGCGGAGTAGATATCAGTACGCGGGTTCCCCATTCGGCAGCGATGTCACCATTCGCAGTGTAGAACCGTAGTCCGCGACATTGCGGGTATTGCAGCAAGAAGCGGTCGGTCGCACCGAGAAACGCCACCCTAAAGATAGCAGGGCGAGACAATGCATCGATTAGTTCCAATTCAATCTGCACTGTTAGTTCATGGCCTTAAGCAAAATAACGCCACCGATAACCCAGCGGCGGCAAAAAATTTGTGATGTCAGCAAACGCCTGATCCGCCGCTTGGGTTCATCGGATTGTTCGTCCGCGTTCTAAGCGCGACCAGGAAGTGAAAGTGTGTTTTCGACTTCGACAGCGATTGGCTCCCAAGCCTGTCGAAATCGTATCCTATCAGAATCAGTATCTTCATCCCCGAACAATGTGTTGGAAACACTTGTTTCCAATCGCTCTGCTCCAATTGACACCATTAATCGGTAGTCAGGCGCATCGTCCGCTGTTCCCTCATAGCTAGAGCGGAGCCCTCGAATAAGGTTAGCCACATCGGCGATCCTCGCGTCAGAAAAGTCCAGTTGGAATGTCCTGCTCCTACGAGACTGGCCCTCGTACCAGTAAGCAACTACAGTCGCGAAACCTCCCTCGGCCGTCATTGTCCATTGCAGATGATGCGTGGATACTCCGTCGCAATTTTGGGCAATCAGTTTCATGATTGAGCGGACGAACGACCTGCCGTAACCGGGCACGCGCCAGTACGGCTTCCATTTCTAAACGCCGGATCGCGTGCTCCGGTTCACGGCTTTGTTCTGTCGCGCCGTTTATGTCCTTCCCATTGTACGACAATGTCGGCGACACGAGTCAATGCCAGTCATGTCCACACCACAAGCACTGCCGTGCTTTGGGAGTCGCCACCAATCGCGAACATTGTGGACATCGATTGATGACAATTTGTAATGCTAATTCCTTCACAATTCGTTCCCGAACGCGCCGTCGGAATGCATCCGATCCATCCGCAAGCGCAGCAAACACATTTGGGTTGTTCTTCGCGTTCCAACGTTGTCGAAGCAATGTAGCCATCTGTTCGCTTGTATGCTCTGCTTTTGATTCCGCGAGCAGCGTCTTGTCGGTTAATGCTTCGAGCGGTGTGAGCAGATGGCAATAGTTGTGCCAGACATACGCCGTAAGCTGCTGTTCATCATCATAGGAAGCAACATCGTGTGGCATGGCAATGTCGGTTGCAAGTTAGCGACAGAACGACGGCGGTAACCGGGCCGCCGCCAAAAACTATGATTTCAAATCCGGCGTCATCGGCGGCTCCGGTTCACCGCTTTGTTCGCTGATCTTCTGTCGCACCCAAGGATCGAACAAGCCGGGATCGAAACCCTCAGGAGCAACGATCAACCGAAGTTCGTATTCAGAATTAGGCGCAAAGTCGCGTGAGAGGTCAATCGTGGACCCAGTTTTGGAATTAGCCAATCGTGAGTCGATGAGGTCGGCCAGTTTTGCAAATTCACAGCGAGGCGCAAAAATCGCATTCGAATTGAATCCTCGTTCGTCGGGATTGTTCATGATCTTCAGATAGCCGTAGGGGCCATAGTGATCGTGCTCGCATCGGACATCGTTGCGAGGGTCTGAAGCAAACTGTCTTAGAATCCTCGCGAATCGCGACAGTCCCTTCGGGGAGCCGGTTAGGATCCAAATGCGATGATCGTCGTCCACGTCGTAGTGGAATCCGAGGTCACGCCATTCTTCGATTGTCGCGGTGACGATGTTCATGGTTCTCAGCGAACGTTAGTGTTCACGCGGTTGCCGCGCATGAGCTTCCATTACGTAAACGCGATTTCGGCAACTCGCGTGCAACACTTGGTTCGTCCATTTTGTTTTCGGTTTGACCTAGTTCAGTGAAGCCCGTTTCGCCCAACACTTCTTGGCAATTGCGATAATCGCCAGTTGAATCGCGAAGGCAATCAACATCAGCAGTAAGATCGCGAGCGGTCCGGGCAAATAGTCGCGAATGGTCGTTGGGACTGTAATGCCTATCAGCATTGTCAACAGTACACCCATAACGTACCAGTAGGTTCGTGGACTTTCCGGGAACTCGGTGAGACTGCCCCAATACGATTGGACCAGTCCAAAAAAAGTGAGTGTAATGCCCAATGCAAACAGATATGCTGTTTGATTCATCCATGGAAGCGCGATGCCGGAAAGTGCACAGCCTGACCAAACTACTGCTTGGCTTTCAAATCCACTCTTGGTCAATTGCGCCATAGTGTTGGTCTCGGCTGTGAAGGACGAACGTCCGGGTTCAGCGAGCCCGAGCAAGTGGCTCAACGCAAGTCACACCGGCCCATCGAGGGCTTAGTCTGCAACCCTTTGTTCTGTGATCTTAATTGGTTTTGGATTGGATTTGTTGTGCATGAGCGATTTCCCTCGCTATACTGATGATTTCAATCGCTCCTTCGTGCACGTTAGGCTCGTTTTTAGCGTAGAAGTAATTGACCCCATCTACGGATACGATCGCGGGGTTATGTCCGCCCTCCCTTACCAACACTCTGGTTTCGGTTTGGTCGAGATGCTCAATGACCGCCTCGGCCACGAGCGGGGTCACGTGTTCATAGATGTTGCCGTAATATGTGTCGGGAACCAGTCGACGGTATATCTCATCCTGCCGCTCGATCGGAATACGTACGGCTTTTGTCGTCCCGGCCTCGTATCCACCCCATGGATGCAGAAATACTGTGATGGATTTTGGTTGTGCAAGAATGGGTGTCGGAAGAGGTGTATTCCTGGCAAAGTTGACGAAGCAATAGGTGGCAAACACGCCAAGACCAAACCCCAACAGAATGCAGGCAACGTATCTCATTTGGTGTTGGTGTGTTGCTTCCATCGATCTCAGAACGGCAGACGTCACCGAGCACGCGCGGTGATGTCGACCATCGAAGAAACGATTGTTCGCGTGCTTCGGTGCACGTCTTTGTTCGTCCTGATTTTATACTATGGCGAGACTTCCGGAACGGATACTCGCACTAGAAAATCTCCATCGATTGTGATGTCCGCGGTCGATTCGGTAGCATCCCAGATCATCGATATGGGACAGCCACGCAGGGGTTTTGTTCTCTCTTTGGTATTGAGTTTCACCGTCGTGGAGCGAAGCGTGTTGCCAGTTGGTTTATCGATCAGCGTGATCACGTAGTTTCCCGCGAAGGTTTCATCCATCGGTGCAAATATAGTGAGAGTGTATTTCCCAGACGGAGAGTCCTCTACATGGCCACCCATGAAATGAGGCGTAAAGAAAATCCACCAAAGACACCACAACGCTACTGCAGTTACAAGCCCTGCTACGAACGATTTGCCTTTGAGTGTGGACAACAATCAGCTTCCATTCGATGAGTGGTTTGCCTCTGCAAGGACGAACTTGTTCTTATCCCAGTTGGGGTTTGGATAACCGGATTTTGGGGTCTTATCCCTGGTTTGTCAACTTAATTATCCCCGGTTGAGCGGCACTTATCCCAGTTTCGTCCAACCAGGGATAAGTAATTATCCCCGTTTGCGGCAACAAAAT
The DNA here is from genome assembly GCF_056494185.1 of Rania fehmarnensis. NCBI lineage: Bacteria > Pseudomonadati > Planctomycetota > Planctomycetia > Pirellulales > Pirellulaceae > Rania > Rania fehmarnensis. The sequence goes on along the minus strand of NZ_CM151398.1, from coordinate 3,277,813 downwards.
AGGCAGACTAGACGACATGGGACGACGTAGGAATGTTGGTCGATCCACCATCGTTCAAGAATATTTCTTAACTCCCTACATTGGGTAGTTGACATGACCGATATCGTTAGTTCAACTCCTTTGCGACAAGTGTTTCTGTCAAGTCTGTTTTGTGTCGCATGTCAATTGTCTTCAACTCTGAGTTGTCGCCTTTGAGTGAGATCGAGCGCGAACCCTTATTCGGTTCAGCGGAATCTAAGTTCGAACGCAATGGCGTCAACTAAGCTCCTGGGAGGATTGCGATGGGGAACCCGCACGGACGTAACCAATCACGCCAGCTGCCAGTTTGCAGCCTAACGAGAGACCCGAACATTACGCCCGCTTTTGGTTCTCGGCGATGGCCCGTTTCCACCGCGTGCCAAATCCAGAAACCTGGGAGTTCAGCGAGGCAGATCTCATTGCATTTTTGCGATCCAAGTTGAAAGCCAATGTCCCAGCCTGGAAACGGCTGAAGATCGTGGAAGGCGTCATTTGGTATCGCGACCACGTGCGCAAAACCTCCTTGCCACGTCTGGAGCTTGTGCGTGCCAAGTTGCAACAAATTGCATCACAAGAGGCCGGAAGCGACCTGGCGACAATCGAAGACGTAGTCGGCAAGATAAATCCGCGTGAACCCGACGTAATCCAAGTCTTACGTAGAAAGCTGAGAATGCAAAGGAGAGCTTTCAACACAGAGAAAGCCTATGTTCAGAAAATCCGAGCCTTTATGCTGGATCGCGGTTTGAAGTGCCTCGAGGATTTCAATGGCATCGGCGCGTCAGATGTGGAGGCTCACCTGACAGATTTGGCAGTTGATGGCGACGTCGCTCCTTCCACCCAAGACCAAGCGTTTTATGCACTCCTGTTTCTTTTTGAACAGGTTCTCGAACGTGATTTTGGGAAGATCAATGCTATTCGCTCGAACAAGACCGCAAGAATACCGACGGTAATGAGCCAAGAGGAAGTCGTGCGCATACTGTCGGCGCTCGACGGAGTGTATCTGGTCATCGGGCAACTGTTGTATGGATGCGGCATGCGAATCAGCGAATGTTTGCGATTGAGAGTGAAAGATTTCGATTTCGATCAAGGCCTGATCGAAATTCACAGTTCCAAAGGTGATAAGAGTCGCTTTGCGCCATTGCCCAATCAACTTGTTGACGCTTTACGGCGACTCGTTCAAACACGTAGCAAGCTGCACGAGCTCGATTTGGCCAACGGTGAAGCGTCCGTCTGGCTGCCGCACGCGCTCAGCCGAAAATATCCGTCGGCACACCAAGAATTCAAATGGCAATTCCTCTTTGCTTCCTCAAAATTCTCACGGGACCCCAAAAGCGGCAAGCGGCATCGACATCATCTTCACAGCAACACATTTCCCACACATTTGCGTAACGCTGTTAAGCTCGTCGGGCTCAATAAGCATGTGACTTCGCATACCTTTCGACATTCCTTTGCAACTCACCTACTACAGGACGGGACAGACATCCGAACGATCCAAGAACTGCTAGGTCATAACGACATCTCGACGACGATGATTTACACACATGTCCTTAACCGTCCAGACATCCGCGTTGTGAGCCCGCTTGATCGCTTGCGGACAAAGCCTGATACGACAAACAATTAGACCCGCGAAAAATGTCGGGTCTACCTTTACGGCAACTACCAACTGCGCTGCACGACTGGGCACAAGAACGAAAGACTGCGCCGCACCAATACTTTATATATAAAGTATTTAGCGAGTAATCCTTTGGAAACTACCAGCGAACGTCGTTGGGCAATTCGCCATCGGAGCGATGGCCCAGTTGCTGCAGGACTTTGGGTTCGACGTTCATGGAGATGAAAGTCACTGAGCCATCGGCCATGGCGAATTGAGCGCCTCCGGTGTGATGGCTGCTGAAGCCGCCAACTTCGAGCGGATTAGGCGGCGGGATGGGGGTACTGGGCAGTGCGGCATTGGTTCTAAACTGGCTGCCGCTAATCGGAGTGCCAGTGTTGCGGAGCGTGGCCCGCGTGCCCGAGACCCAGCTCAAACTCTGCGGCTCAGCGATCTTCTCACCGATCAGAATCGTATGCGACGTGCCATCTTCGATCTCGGCGAATCGCACGTGACTGTTGAGGAACATCAGGCCCGTGTTGTTGGCATCGATGGGGGCTTCTGCATGATGATGACAGCCCGCATAACTACTGTCGTAGACCGTCACATTGTCAATCTGCAGTTGATTGACGAAGGGATCGCTGGGACACATCAGCACGGAGATGTTCTGCTTGCGGACCGGCGAGTTGAAGTTGGAATAAGCACCTTCAGCTTGATCAAACTTGCGAAAGGCAGCTTTCTGCTCCATGTAGGGCAGGATCAACACGGTCCAGCTGACATGCTGACCAATGGCTTCGCTGCGGATCGGTCCCGACGGATTGATCGAGCCGGCCGGCAGATGCTCCATGTTGAATTCATAGTGATGTAGCGCCAGGCCAAGTTGTCCCACGTTGTTGGAACACTGGCAACGCCTGGCCGCCTCACGGGCCGCTTGGACTGCGGGCAGCAACAAGCCTACCAGGATACCGATGATCGCGATCACCACCAGCAACTCAACCAGCGTAAACGCGGTGCGCATGCGTGACATATTGAACACTCCGATTAACTTAGTTTGGAATAGTGTATTGAAATTTCAAGGTGCGTTGCAGTGGGCCAAAATGGTGAGTCACCGCCTCCAGGCGGCTGCTCACACGGATATCAAACTCTCGGTCACCCGCGCCACTGGGTGCCGCCTGGATCTCTACTTCGCAGCCCGAGTAGGTGGCGAGCTTCAAATCAGGTTGCCATTTCTCACCTCGATATTGATCGTCCTGGGTCAGTCGCTGCACCGCCCGCCGCGCGCCAGCTTCGCCCAGCAACTGCACTTGAACCAGTTGATGAGCCAGCCGCGCTTCGCGACGACCTCGCAACGCCGACTGCAGCGCCACCGAGACCATCGCGCTGCAGACGACCATACAAGCTAAGACGCCGATGATGATCGTCCCAGAGCGAGGTTTGCGCTTTTGGCGGGTGGCACTGGCTATGCGCAGCATTGCCAGTGCATGGAACGAAGTGGTGCGGTTGGCGAGCCTGCTGGAGCAGCCAACGTAAGCGAAGTTGTGGTCGCACCTGTCGGGGGACGCTGGTGGGACCGGTTTGATCTTTTGGGAATGAACCATCGCCTGAGTGCTCACTAACTTCGATTTCCTTGGATTATGCAACCGCCGGCCGAATATCAAACGCTTCGTTTTGAGCACTGGCAATGCTGCGCATAGCCAGTGCCACCCAGAACCCTTAACGCCGATTGATCACTGCGCCGACGTGTGCTTCTAAACGTTTCTCTTGGTCGATCACCCGCCATAGGTTCAAGTCCACCATCCCAGCTTCGATGGTAATCTCCGCTCGGTGCTCGGCGGACAGTTGATAACTTTCAAAGGTCGTCGGCTGGGCGTCGACGGACGGTCGCCCGAGTCGCTCGACCCGTCCCGCACGGAATGCATAGGTAACTTGCGAGCCATCGGGCAGCGAAAGTTTCAAATTGTTAAGCTCTTCACGATCAATATTTTCAGTGGCAATATTTTGAGTGGTACTATTTTCGGCGGCAACCTTCTCAATGGCCGCACTGGTGGCTGCATGGACATGGCTGCGCAAGTCATCGATCAAGCGTGCGACCACACGCTGATGATCACCGCGATCACGATTGAGGTCGGACAACTGCATGGTTTGCTGAACGACTTTGATCCCCAGCAGCAGCAGCGTTACGCCGGCAATCATCGTGACCAACAGTTCAATCAGCGTGAAGCCCTTGGAGCGACGGTGAGTTCTTAGCACGTGGACACATCCAATTCGGGATTAGGGCACTCTTCGTGTCAGGGCAAACTAAGCCCCGAACGAACTAAAGATTCTATGAAAGAAAATATGGGAAGCTCTACGGACAGATTTTCGTTGGTGCGGGACTACCGCCAGGCCGCTAGCGATCCTCCTATCAAACCTGCAATCAAGGACTATTTTCTTCAGCCAAAGCCTACGATCATTACTTACTAGCAGCCCCACCACCGGTAGCAGCGAGGAACTTCATTCAACAGTGACTCCAAGCTTTGATTGGAGTTGTTAAGCTTACTAAGTGTTATTCACTCGGATATGGTTTATGCCAACCACGATCCTCGATTCGTGTTTGTGCCCTAATCCCGAATTGGATGTGTCCACGTGCTTATGAATCATATGCATGACCTGTGGTTATCCTTCATCGTTGGCAGGCATTGGGCGAGGGACGAGCCAACCAATCAATACCAGTGGCGGGCCGTTATGCCGGCGTTGCCAATTGATGGTCAGCTTCAGTCGCGGGCCGTCATCATCGCTGATCATTTCGCCCTGCAATTCCACCGCCGGTAATACTTGCTGTAAAGCCTGGCTGGGTTTCCAATTTCCCAACTCGCTCCTGACCTGCTCTGCGGGTAACAAGGTCAAACGTTCCAACTGGGTCGCCAGTTCCGTAGACGCCAGCCGATAGCTGCGGGCATCTTGCCACAGTTGTCCACAAGCAGTCGATACTTGGGCCACAATCGACATCAGTACCAGGAGCAACGTGGCTGTCACCACCAGTTCAAAGGACGCGATTCCCGATCGTTGGTGAGGTGCGTCCGCACTCTGGCGAGTGCAGCTACGGCATAGCCAGTCCGCACTCTGGCGAGTGCAGCTACGGATTACATGTTCCATTGGATGAACCTCACCAGGTAAGCAAAAAATGAATAGCAGATCCAGAGTACGAGACTGGCGAACAGCAAGACCAATAGCGGCTCGAGCAGCGATGTCAGAGCAGCGGTTCGCGCGGCGATGGCTTCGAGTTTCTTGTTGGCCAGGCGCTTGAAAATCCAGGCGCGCAAATCGCTGCGTGGAGTGCTCTGCAAGGCTTCGGCTTGACCACTGGTAATTACACCCGTTTCCGCCATGCTCTGCCAAACATCTTCGCCTTGCTCGATCTCGTTGCGGGCAACCAATAACTTGCGCCGCAAGTTGGCATCGAAGTGGTAACGCGCCAACGTCGAGATCGCGCCGGGCAGCGGTCGACCTGCGTCCAACGCCGATGCGAACAGGCGATAGAGGTGAACCACGCGGCGCTCGGCTACCGGTTGTAGCAGGCGCGGAGCAATTTGCTGCGATACGAAACGGCGGGGCACGCGGAACCACAACGCCAACCAGGTGCCAAACAAGATCGCGACCAAGATCCAGGCGATGCTGGCAGGCTGACCAAAGGCAGCTTGCAGGGCCACAAAGGCTGGAGGTGGTTCGACACCTAAATCGTCTCCCATCGCGCGAAAGCCCGGCGCGAGCACCAGGGTCATGAACAGCAGGGCCAACACCAACACGGCTGACAAGATCATCCAGTAAGCGGGCGAATAACTGTAGCCAACTTGTTGCGTCTGTTCGTCTTCCCGATGATCGCTAAGCAATTGATCGAATACAGCGGACATGGTTCCTGATTGACTGGCAAACCGAATGGCCAGCACATCTTCGTGGCTGAGCACATCAGGCGTCTGCTCCAGGGCAGCGCACAACGGTATGCCCGCATCCAATCGCCGCGCGAGCCGAAGCAGTTTGGCCCGGTACTGTCGGCGATGTTCCAGCGCCATACATGCAACCAGCGGCGCCACATCCAAGTGCTCGCGAGAGGCCACCGCCAGCAAACGCAAAAGTGATTTCTGCATGCCCGGTAGCGTATCGCCAAACCAGGGTTGCACAAACCAGGTGGGACCTGCTCCGAAGGCAAAGGAAGTTCTGCGCTTCAGGTCCTCAAGCAGTTTGCCGAGTGTCGGGAAGTAACGGCTGATCATGTTAACGATGTCACCATTTGCACCAAAGGCATGAAGAGCGCCACAATGACGAATGCGATCGCCAGGCCTACCAGGCAGATCATCACCGGCGTCGCCAGTCCGGCATTCACCTGCAAACGATACTGGGTACGCGTGCTGTAGATTTCCGATAGTTCGCGAATCAAAGGCACCGATGGTGCTCGATCGGGACCAGCGACTAGCGCGTGCATAAACGTCGGCGGCAGCGCGGTTCGCAGTTGCGAGTGCTGCCAGTCCTGTGCATCCCTTTGCACCTCGCCTGCCAGCCGTTGCCACAAATCTTGATAGAACGCAAAGCGACTAGCCGAACCGGAGATCACTAATGAATCGCTCAGCGGAGCGCCGAGTTCCAGCAACTCGGCTTGCACACTCAACATGTGGCTCATCGCCAACAAGTTAGGATTACTGCCACTGGTGAAAATTCCAAACACGCGCGTGGTCGCCGCATATGCGTTCCAATAGTTGGCGGCCAACACTACGCAGATCACGATACCCAGCGCGGCCAGGCTTAAGGTAACCGGGTAACCGATAATCAGATCGCTAATCCCAATCATCAACATCGTGGGCGCAGGTAACGACAATCCAAACTCCATAAACATCCGCTTGAACCCAGGCACGATCAAGATATACAGTGGCAAGAGCAACAGCACGGCACAAAAAACTAGAAACAATGGATAACTGAGGGCCCACCACCAGGCGGTTACGCGCCGCTGTTGACTGGCCACCTGCGCAGTCCAGCGCGCATACTGCCGCTGCAACAGCTCGGGATCATGCCCGGCGGTGATGACTGGCAACCACACCAGCAGTTCACGATCCGCCAGCAATTGCTCTGAAGTAATCCCGGCTTTGATGCGATTGATGACGTACTGGAGCTGATCGCCCACCACGAATGTCTGCTCAGCTGCAATGGCCTCGAGTATCTCGAGCAATCGCCCGCGACCAGCCAGGATCTTATCCAGCCGCACCAAGTATTCGGGACGCTCGCGAGGCATGGCGGCAATTTGTAGCGCAGCGGCTTCAGCGGGCGATGCTGGTTCCTCGGACAAGCGAATGCCGATCACTTCTAGCGACTGATTGGCAAGGAGTTCGATAGCCAGGGGCACGCTGGGCGCATCGATCTGTCCCTGTCGCGTTTGCCCTTGTTCATCGCGGGCTTCATATTGAAAAATTGGCATGTCTGTCTTTCATCACCGGGATGCGCTGATCACATCAAACAACAGGGCCACAATCGGTGTCACGAGCGCTAAACAGTAGATGAGCACCATCGATCCACCCAGTACGATTCCGACTGCGACCGGCAGCCAGCGCTTGCGATGCTGCTCCTGGTCATCATTGATCAAGCGATAGAACGATGCAGCCAACGTGAGCGGAAACTCATTTGAGGTGGTAGCCGCTTGTGTACCCGGCGCCTCGGATCGCAGTTTACTCAGGGCCCAACGCAACATAGGCAGCTTGCGACCACTAGCAGATTTTGCATCTCCGACTTGCTCTGCGCTCAGCGCAGCCAGCGCGCTGGCCGGCAGCACCCGCTCGTGGGTTATCTGGGCTAACCCCAGTGCCAGATGTTCCGCTCGAGATCGCGCAAGCGCACGTTGCCTGCCAGGTAACCAGGCGAAACGCCAACTCGGCAAACGCCAACGCCATGCCATCAGAACCACTAGTACCACCAGCGGCACGATACTCGCCCACCATGGCGCCCAGTCCCTGATGGTCATTAACCACCGCGTCTGCCAACTGGGGACTGCGTTCATTTGCTCGTAAATGCTGACGATGCGCGGTGCGACGACAATCGTCAAATACAACCAGGCTGCGAAACACAACCCGAACAGTATCAATGGATGTAGCAGCGACAATGATACATCGATCGCTACACTTTGCCGCTTGCGGGCAGGTTGATGCAACATGTCCAGAGCGACGATCGAACGATCGCCGTAACACCAACTCTGCAAGGCCAGGCGATAAGCGGCCGAGACGCCACGCGAATGGGCGACCGTCTCTTGAATACTCTGGCCACGCGATAGCTCACTAGCCAGATGGGCTGTGATCAAGTCGAGCTGTTGATCGAGAGTTTGTTCGGTTAACTCAGCCGCATGCGATTGGCCCGAGTGCAGTTGGCCCGCGTAGCCTAAGTCAAAGTCCAACCCCGCCCGTTGCAACTGACGGAGTTGATCGTGAAACTCCGTCACGTCTTCCAGGGCAATAGGCGGCAATAAAGAGGAGGACATGCGGTGCATCCGAACTATGACAGTTTTCAATCTGGGTAGCCACCGCTGCCAAGCGGTGTTTTTACGTAGCCACCGCTGCCAAGCGGTGGATTCCTCGTGAGGCTAAATCCACCGCTTGGCAGCGGTGGCTACGTAATAGCGCTGTTCAACTAAGCAAGTAGATGCGCCCGCGGTGGAAATTTGTCTATCCACAAGAGCACTTGTGTCTAACGTCGATGCATTTTCAGCGAGGTCGACTCTTTGACTTGCTGAAATGCTTCGTACATGGCCCACGAATGACCAACGCCGGGCTGTTCGGCTAGCTTCACGGCTCGCTCTTCCATCTCTTGGCTGGAGGGAGCACTGGTTCGGCTGCGCCATTGATCGACATGTCGGCTGGCTGGAATGCTAATCACTCCACACACTAGCAGCACGACAACCATTTGCAGCATGCGCCACCAACCGCGCTGTAATCTCGCTTGCTCGCGGGCGGCTTCCAGCACGCGCGGGCGCAGGTTATCGCTGGGCACGACATAACCACCTGCAGCGCGGATCGATTTTTCCAGTTCAGCCAGCGCATCGGGCAGATTACTCATCTTGCACCTCCACGCGTTGGCCATGCAACTGACCAGCCAGCTTCTCCAGCGCATAACGATAACGACTGGCCGCTGTAGCCGGTGGAATCGAGAGTACTTCGGCTATCTCCGCAAACGTCATGTCTTCCCAAATCTTCAGGACCACAACTTCGCTCTGAGGTGTAGGCAAATTGCGCATCGCCAACCAGATGGCGCGATGCATGTCCTCTTGCTCCAGTTGATCAACCGATCGCCGGGTCAACAGGTCAGCCAGGTTGTCGATGAAGCTCCAACGTCGCTTGCGCCGCAGAATCACCAACGATTCATTGCGGACCATGCGCAGCAGATAGGCCCACGGATGGTCGGCCCGAATCAGCAACTGACAATCGACCACCACCTTCAGCAGAGCTGCACCAACGGCATCTTCCGCATCGTGTTGATTGCGCGTGATCGTGGTCGCAAATCGCACCAGCCGATTGGCCGTTAGATCATAAAGCCCTGACAGACCCGCTTCGCCGCTTTCAGCGATGCAGTGCGCAGATTGTCGAACTCGCTGGTTCAGGGGTAGAGGAGATGACATGATCCTCTTAGGATGCGCAATCGCCGCCGATTTGTCTAAGCAATTTTGGATTTTTTTAGACACGTAGCGGCGTCTCTCCGAGACGCCGAATCTGTCAAACCGAGTCTCGGAGAGACTCGGCTACGTGATTACAGCCTTTGCAGGCCGTAAGGCTGCGGATCGATGTGGGGGGTGCGGCCGCCTAACAGCTCGGCCACCAGCTTTCCGCTGGCCGGCGCCATGGTCAGCCCCAACATATTGTGGCCCGCCGCCAACCATACATTTTCATATCGCGGCGTCTGGCCAATGATCGGCAAGCTATCGTAGGTCATCGGCCGCCATCCAAACCAAGTCTGCAGCTCCGGCTGGCAGTGCGGCTCGCGCAGATAATGACTGGCACCGGCCCGGAGCAACTCCAAACGTTCGGGCTTAATCGATTCATCGTAACCGGCAAACTCCATGATCGAACCCAAGCGATATCCGGACTTCATCGGAGTCACTGCCACGCGATGCTCGGGGAAGATCAACGGAATCGTTGGGCAGATCGATGGGCGGGGCATCGTAATCGAATAACCTTTGCCGGGCTCGATCGGAATATGTTTGCCGATCAGTTTATCGAGCTTGGGTGTCCAGGCTCCCGTAGCAATCAGAAATCGATCCGCTTTGAATTGTCCTGTCGAAGTATCAGCAGCCTGAGCCACGCGGCCATGGCCCGAAAACTCGCGCAGTTCGCACTGTTCCACAAACTGCACACCTTGCCCGCTCAGTTTGCTTCGCCAGGCTTGCATCAAGCGGTCGGGCCTGAGGTGACCGTCATGCTCATAGTACCATCCACCGGCAATCCCCGGCTTGAGCGCCGGCTCGAGCGCCAAGGTCGCATCGACATCCAACTTGGTGGCCGGTTCATTAAACGATTCAGCCAACAGCGTATTGGTCGGTTCGTACGCATCTAACTGCGCACGACTCAAATACGCAAACAGCAGCCCACGCTTCTCCCATTCGCAATCGAACTGGTCGCTGGCGAACATTTGTTCGTATTCATGCATCGACGAAGACAACAGCGGCTGAATGGCATGCGCGGCGGCCAGCATATCACGCGTGTTGCAGCGCTTGGCAAAACTCAGCATCCAACTCCAGAGACTCGGATCCAAACGCGGCTTGATACGAAAGGGGGCTGAAGGCGATAAGAGTGCCTTGAACGCTCCCTTCAGAGCGGCTGGTTCCGTCAGGGGCAATACGTGACTGGGACAGACCAGTCCGCAATTGCCCAGCGAACACGCTCCACCAATCGTTCCGCGATCAATCACCGTAACTTGCCAACCATCGTCGACCAGGTAGGCTGCGCTAGCCACGCCGATCAAGCCACCGCCAATGATGACGATCGAACCACGGTCGCTAGAATTCAAATTCATGAACGAATGCCCATGCAAAATGGATCGGCTGGATCGAGAATCAAGTCGGCTTCTGCATTAACCCAAGCCGAACCAACCAGGCTCACTTGAACACTAGCGGGTTGGCCGGTTTGTTGATCCACTGTCAATGTTTTGTAGCTCGCTTCAAAGCGACTGCCGATCACGCTGGCTTGACGCCACAGTTGTCCGGGAGCGAGTTTACCGGCCGCGGCCAGGCAAGCGACTTTGGCACTAGTGCCCGTACCGCAAGGTGAACGATCATATTCACCGCCGGGACATAAAACGAAGTTGCGAGCATCGGCCTGGTCACCGTCCATGGCTGGACCTACCAGCTCCACATGGTCGATCTCCGCGCCATCGGTGCCGCAGCTGTTTGCAGCAGCCAGTCCGCGACGTACTCGGTTCGCATAATCTTGCAAGCGCGACAAGTTGCTGCGCTCGACGGATAGTTGCGGGGCAGGGCAGAGGAAAAACCAATTGCCCCCCCAAGCAATGTCGCCACAAACCGAACTACCATCGTCCAGCTTGACTGGCACATCGCTGCGATAGCGATAACTGGGTACGTTTTCAATTTGTACGCGCGCCTTGTCCAGCAGTTCAAACCAGACTTGCCCAACTGGCGTATCGATTGAATGACGTCCCGGACCAACGCGACCTGCATGAGCCAAGGCGACGGCGATGCCGATCGTGCCATGGCCACACATGTTCAGATAACCCACATTGTTGAAAAAGATCACACCGCATGCGCTCTCGGGGCGCTCGGGCTGGGTGATGAGCGCTCCCACCATGCATTCGCTGCCGCGTGGTTCGCAGGTGATGGCTCGTCGCCAATCATCAAATCGAAGCGCGAAGCGCTCTTTGCGCTGCGCCATGGTGCCGGTGCCAAGATCTGGACCACCCGCGATGACAACTCGAGTTGGTTCGCCCCCGGTATGCGTATCGATCACGCGAATGCGATGCATAGAAGTAATCAACTCAGCAGATGTCCACCACACTCAGATTGACAATTGGCAATAATCTTGGCGACCGCCTCGTCGACTTCGCCACTGGTCAGCGTGCGATCTGGACTTTGGAAGACCAGCGACAGCAGCACGCGTTTCTTTCCAGCTCCGTCTTTCTTTTCGTCGCGATAAGTTTCGCGATATTCGACTTGCTGCAGTTGCGTACCGCCGCTGGCGCGACAGACGGATTCTAGTTGAGCCCAGCGGAGCGCTTCGTCGAGAATAAAATTCAAGTCGCGACTGATGGCAGGGTAGGGGCTGACGCGCTGCGAACGCCGAATCTCTTCTAACGATTCGATCAAGGTTTCCACCACCAGTTCGGCCATCGCCGTCTTAGGATCAACACCCAGGGCTTTGGCCGTGGCTTTGCTGATCAAGCCCACATACCCCAGCAGTTGTCCATGGACTTCATATCGTGTGGCTGTGCCTCGCTGGAACAACTCATGCTCGAAGGCTTGCGGCGATAGCTTGGTGCCTCGGGCAAAACAGGCGGCGGCAATGTCTTCTACCAACCCCTTGGCCACTAACAAATCATCGCCGGTAACCAGTGCCAACGTCGATTGTTCGTTCGGTAAACCACCATCGGCACTTGGCAGGAAGACCGTAGCCACTTCATACAAGCTGGCATCGCGACCACCCACAGTTTGATTGGCAGCTCGCGCGCTCAATAAACTTGGCAGCAGTGAACGTCGCAAGGCTTTAGCGCCTTCCAGCAGCGGCGTATCGGTCACCAGGGCAGGGGCGCTGGTCCATGGACTGCCACAGTTATCTTGCGCCGCCGGCACGACGCTGGGCGTAATCGCTTCGTCAATGCCATACGAACTCAGCACGCCGCGTACGCGTGAGAGTACGATGTCTTTGCGACGCACCGGCGCCACCGTCAGTGGCACGATGGCATCTTCGGGAATCTTGTCGTAGCCATAGATGCGCGCGACCTCTTCCACCAGATCGATTTCGCGCGAGACATCGCGCCGCCAACTAGGCGCGATGACTTTCAACGTCGCAGCGTCAACCGATTGGACTTCGCAACCCAGCGCCAGCAGGATGCGCATCACCTCTTCACGCGGTACATCGATACCCAAGACGCGCGGCAATTGCGATTGGCGAAACGTAATCGGAGCAATCTTCTCACTGGCTCCGCCACTATCGACGCAACCGGTGGCCAGTTTGCCTCCGGCCACTTGCAGAATCAATTCGCAACAGCGGCGACTGGCCCAATCAAGTCCACTGGGGTCGGGGCGACGTTCGAAGCGATACGATGATGGGCTATGCAGTTTTAACTTGCGAGCCGTGCGCCGAATCGCTAACGGTTCGAAGGCCGCAGCCTCGATTAGCACGTTGGTCGTGGTCGGCGATATCTCGCTCTCGGCGCCACCCATCACGCCACCCAAGGCCACTGCGCCCTCGGCATCAGCAATGACAACTGTTTGTGGATCGAGTTGATACGTGCGATGATCGATCGCCAAGAACTTTTCGCCGGCCTCAGCCGGGCGCACGATAATCTGGCGACCACGCACGCGATCGAGATCAAAAGCATGCAGCGGTTGACCACATTCGAGCATGACATAGTTGGTCACGTCGACGATGTTGTTGACCGAATTGACACCAACTGCAGCCAACCGTCGCACTAGCCACTCTGGACTTGGGCCGATCTTGACGCCCTGAATCACGCGAGCCGTATAGCGCGGACAACCACTGGGAAAACGATTCTCGACCTTAACCAAATTGCTCGCCAGCAGAGCTGAGTCTTCGACGATCTTGGCTGAGGGCACGCATAAGTCATTGCCCAAAAGCACCGCGGCTTCACGCGCGACGCCGATGTGACCTAAACAATCGCTGCGGTTACTGGTCACTTCCAGATCGATGACCGTATCGCGACCTACTTGGGTCGTCGATTCATGATTGAGGCCCGACATGGCAAAGCGGTTAGCCAAGTCGTCTGGTTTCACATTCAAGCGAACGTACTGTTCCAGCCACTCCCAGCAAACCAACATGGCTTAGGCCCTAACTCTTGACAACATGGTTCGAGCACAAAACGCTCGGAATTAAAACTGTTCCAGAAAGCGTACGTCGCCGCGGAACAAATCGCGAATATCTTCTACGCGATGCCGCCCCATGCACAAACGTTCCACACCCAAACCAAAGGCGAACCCCGTAACTTCTTCGGGATCATAGCCCACGGCTCTCAAGACATTGGGATCGACCATGCCGGCACCGCCGAACTCAATCCAACTGCCTTTCCAAGAGAAGTCCGCTTCGACGCTTGGTTCGGTAAACGGAAAGAAGCTGGGCCGAAAGCGAATCGTCACATCCGAACCCAAGTAGTTGGTCGCGAACATCCGCAACACGCTCTTGAGCTGGGCCATCGTTACCGAGCGATCGATCCACAAGCCTTCCATTTGGTGGAACATAGGAAAGTGAGTTTGATCGGCTGGATCTGGGCGATACACGCGACCGAGTGAAATGATGCGCACTGGCGGCGCATGTTTCTCCATCACGCGAATCTGTACGGTGCTGGTTTGGCTGCGCAGCAATCGCGCATCGGCTGCCGCGGGATCGATAACACCACCGGCCAACTTATCAGCCGTAGCCAAAAAGAAATTGTCTAGTGGATCGCGGGCCGGATGATCTTCGGGAATGTTGAGCGCGACGAAGTTGTGCCAGGTGTCTTCGACTTCGGGGCCTTCCACTACCGCGAACCCCAAGCGTCCCATGATTTGCTTGAGATGTTCGATCGTTTGCGTAATCGGATGCACATGGCCCAAACGGCGACGCACGCCCGGCAGTGTGGGATCGAGTCCTACCGGTATGGCTTCTTCGGCCCCCGATTCAACTCGCGTAGCCGCCGCATCCAACGCTGCCTGGATACGATCCTTCACTTCGTTGAATTTGACGTAGCCTGCGCGCTTGTCGGCTGCTGCCAGGGTACCAACGTCTTTCTGCAGTGCTTTCAGTTGGCCACTGCGAGCGCCGGCGAACTGCACACGCGCAGCCTCCAACGAGGCCGCGTCGTTAGCGGCACTTAGCGCAGACTCCGCATCCTGCGCCAAGCGATCGAGTGCTTGGATTAGCTCGTCCAGTTGCATAGTAGTCCAACTAGAAAACGCTGAACTAACTTATGCCAGCGCGGCTTTAACCTTCTCAACCACCGTGGCGAAACCAGCCGGATCATGGATAGCCATTTCCGAGAGTTGCTTGCGATCGAGGTTGATGTTGGCTTTGGTCATACCATGAATCAGCTGGCTGTAGCGGAGATCATGTTGCTGGCAGGCTGCGGAGATACGAATGATCCACAACCGACGGAATTGACGCTTCTTGGCGCGGCGGTCGCGGAAGGCGAACACACCTGCTCGAACCAGCGTTTCCTTGGCGGTACGCAACAGCTTGCGACGACCACCGACGTAACCAGCAGCGCGTTTCAGAATGCGCTTGGTTGCTTGCCGCCTGGCGGCACCTTTACGTGTTCTCATCGAACGAAATCACTTTCGAACTGCTTACCTCAGGTCCCGTCGACAGTTAGCTGATCAGTGCTTGACTGATGCATGCTTGCAGCCCAAGAGGGGGGCACAATGGCCGTTTTTAACTTGGGTGGGCTGTGTTTGGTCGGCGGAGTTGTCACCCAGGTAACTGGACTAAAAAACCCCTCTATTCGTAGCGTTCGCACTACACGTAGCCGAGTCTCTCCGAGACTCGTATTGAACAGTTTCAGCGTCTCGGAGAGACGCTGCTACGTGAACCACGTAGCCGAGTCTCTCCGAGACTCGAAAAACGCTGCCTTTCGCGGAGCGAAAGGAGACAATTAGTAGCTATTGTGGCGGAGAGCGTCGTGAATCATGCGGGTGAACGGGGTATCGAGTACCCGGGTGCCGCGCAGATTTCGCTTACGCTTGTTGCTCATGCGTACGGCCAAGTGGCTGGTGCCCGCTCCGCGGTGCTTAACCTTGCCGTTGGCAGTAATGCGGAACCGCTTCTTGGTTCCCTTGTGCGTTTTCATCTTGGGCATATTCGGCTGGCTCCCTGGAGTCTGGCCTCAGGTGCGAAAATACTAAGCTGTATCGGAAAACGCAGGATTCTAACGGTAGTTTGTTTCATCCACAAGGCGTAATCAGCACGTGGACACGTCCAATTCGGGATTAGGGCACTCCTTGTGTCAGGGCGAGCTAAGCCCTGAACAAGTCAACGCCTTTGCCACAACACAGGCTAGAAGCCTATGCCACAACACAGGCCGCAGCCTATGCCACATAACAAACCGAGCAAAATTGCCAGCGGCGCGCCCCTGAGAGCGTGTTCCCCGGCCCTGAACACTGTATCTTTGCTAGTTGATTGAAAACCCTTTGACCCGATAGAGGCTCATCGAAATGTCGACTGCGTTAATTATCTTGATCGCCTTGGGCGTGATGGTTGTCTTGTTCTTGCTGTACCTGGTCTCGATCTATAACGGGCTGGTCAGCCTCAAGAATCGCTTCCAGAATGCGCTGGCTCAAATCGATGTGCAACTGAAGCGACGTTATGACTTGATCCCCAACCTGGTGGAAGTGGCCAAGGGATTCATGAAGCATGAACGCGAAACACTCGAGGCGGTCATCAAGGCTCGTAACTCCGCGTTCAGCGCTGCTCAAACTGCCGTGGCCGATCCCACCAACGCGCAGGCCATGCAGGGCTTGACCACTGCCGAAGCGGCCTTGGGGGGCGCGATGACCAAGTTCCTCGGCTTGGCCGAAGCTTATCCGGACCTGAAAGCCAATCAGAACATGTTGGCCTTGCAAGAAGAACTGGCCAGCACCGAAAACAAAGTTGCCTTCTCACGCCAGGCCTACAACGATGCCGTGATGAATTACAACACAGCCATCGAACAGTTCCCAGGCAATATCGTGGCCGGCTTTGCCAACTTCCGACCGGCCAGTTCGTTTGAAATCGAGCTGCCTGAACAGCGCGAAGCGGTTAAAGTTCAGTTCTAATCAGCTCGACTATCTGGAATCACTTTTGTGGACTTCTTTGAGCATCAAGAGCAAGCCCGCCGCAGCACCCTGTGGCTGGTGGCTGTCTTCATCATTGCCGTTATCGTTGTCATCATCGCCGTGTATGCGGCGGCGGTGGGCATCGTAACGATGGCGGAGAGCAAGGGCGACCAAGCTCACGAGTTTCGCCTGTGGATCCCCGAATTGTTCGCAGCCGTCTCGGCAGGTACGTTGATCGTTATTACCTGCGGCAGCTTGTACAAGATCTGGCAAATCGGTGGCAGTGGCGAACAAGTCGCGCTGTCACTGGGTGGACACGAAGTCAATTCCAATACGCGCGACTTGGGTGAACGCGTGTTGCTGAACGTCGTCGAAGAGATGGCTTTGGCTTCGGGCACGCCCGTTCCTCCGGTCTATATCATGGACGAAGAGGGCATCAATGCATTCGCTGCTGGAACTACGCCTCAGAATGCAGTGGTCGGTATCACGCGCGGGGCTGTCTCGACGCTGTCGCGTGATGAGCTGCAAGGTGTTATCGCGCACGAGTTCAGTCATATACTCAACGGCGACATGCGGCTGAACATTCGCTTGATGGGTTGGTTGCATGGCATTCTGCTGCTAGCCATGCTGGGTTACATCTTGGTGCGAGCCGGCGGCCACGCTTCGTATTCCAGTAGTAACAAGAAGAACGATGGCGGCGCGTTCTTTATGATTGCCGGCCTGGCCTTGATTGCGATCGGTTATGTGGGTGTGTTCTTCGCTCAACTGATTAAAGCGGCCGTCTCGCGTCAACGTGAATTTCTAGCCGACGCATCCGCGGTGCAGTTCACACGCAATCCCGATGGCATCAGTCATGCCCTGATGAAAATCGGCGGCTGGAAAGATCACGCCAAGATCAAAGCCGCCGGGGCAGAAGAAGCCAGCCACATGTTCTTTGGCAGCGCACTGACGTCGAACTTGTTCGCCACGCATCCACCGCTCCAAGAGCGCATTCGCCGACTACAACCGAATTTTGATGGCACGTTTCCGCAGGTCTCGCCAGTCCGACATACACCCGATGAGATTATCGACCCGCGTCGCTTAACCATGCAGCGCAGCGAAGCGGCCATGGGCCTGGCGGCTGGTGGTCGCGATGTGAATCAAGCTCATGCAATCGCGGTCGCTGGTGCCGAACACCTGGCCGCGCATCCGACAGCGGTGGTGGATTCGATTGGCCAGCCCACCATGGAGCATATTCAACAGATCCATGGCCTGGTCGATCAGCTGGAACCCGTGCTAGCGACCAACGTCCGCGATCCTATGGGTGCACTGGCGGTCGTCTATGCTTTGCTGCTGGCCCCGGCCGAAGATCCCATGCGTGGTCAACAATTGACCTCGCTGCAAAACATGTGCGATCAGTTGATCTTACGAGAGTTGGTTCGTGTCATGCCGGCTATCGATCGCCTGGCCGCCGAGCAGCGATTGCCAGTAGCCTGCCTGGCATTGCCGGCTCTGCATCAACTATCACCGGCGCAGACGTTGGACTTGAGAAACATCTCGCGAGCGCTAATTCGCATGGACAATCGGACCACGCTCTTCGAGTTCGCCGTGCAGCGTTTCATCGCCAAGCGGCTTGTGGCCCGATTGCAAGAGCGGCCTGCCAAGCTGATCAGCCAACGCCCGATCACTGAATTTCGCGCAGAGTTCAATGAAGTGCTTTCGATGTTGGCCCGCGTGGGCAATCCGCAGAATCCTCAAGTGGCCTTTTCAGCCGGCTTGCAAGCCCTCGATGCGCACGGGACTTCACTCAAGACGGGCCAGATCTTAGCTGCTGAATCGTTGAGTGTCCCGTCGCTGGACGCGGCCCTGGATCGCTTGGAGTCCGCCGCCCCGGCCAGCAAGCGGAGCATGTTAGCCGCTTTTACTGCCTGCATCGCAGCCGACCATCACGTCACCGTTCAAGAAGGCGAACTCATCCGCGTCATCGCCGACGCCCTAGGCTGCCCCGTCCCACCGATTGTGATGTAGGACGGGTCTCCAGGCCCGTCCGATCGTCTTGGCGTGCTGGCCGTGTCCGCTTCAGCGTCCGTTGATTCTTGCTTGCTTAAATGCCGCAAGCACCATGATGGACGGGCCGGGAGACCCGTCCTACTATTCGCAACCAATGGACTACGTCACAGGCAGAGTCTGGTTACCAGGCTCTGCCTGGTTACCCACTGCACCGCAGGCTCCGCCTGCGCATCTGCAGGGCAAGAGTATTAAACGCAGAGACGCAGAGGATGTAGGACGGGTCTCCAGGCCCGTCCGATCGTCTTGGCGTGCTGGCCGTGTCCGATTCAGCGTCCGTTGATTCTTGCTTGCCTAAATGCCGCAAGCACCATGATGGACGGGCCGGGAGACCCGTCCTACTATTCGCAACCAATGGACTACGTCACAGGCAGAGTCTGGTTACCAGGCTCTGCCTGGTTACCCACTGCACCGCAGGCTCCGCCTGCGCATCTGCAGGGCAAGAGTATTAAACGCAAAGACCCAGAGGATCGCAGAGAAGAACCTCGCCTAGCGGCTATATCGTTTAACCCGTAGCCGCCAGGCGAGGCGATCGAAGGCGTTGACCTCGCGCAGCACGTGAACTCCTTGAGCAAACAGATACTCAGGTGAACGCAGCGTTGGGTTAGAGGGTGCGCCTCGCCTGGCGGCTACGGGTTAAACGAGTTAGCTGAGCCTGAGTACGAGGCTGTGGCTACTTTTTGACTACCCAGATGTTACGGTAGACGACTGGGTTGCCGTGGCCTTGGAGGTAGAGGCCTTCGGGCGATGAACCTTCGGGTAAGCGGCCGGGGGTGCCTGACTTCAAGTCCAAGTTATCTTGGACTATGACGCCGTTGTGCTTGACGGTCAAACGCGCGTTGCTGGTCTTGGTGCCCGCCGCATCATACTTGGCGGCGGTGAAGTCGATGTCGTAGGTTTGCCAGGTCAGCGGTGGATAACACATGTTCACCTTGGGCTTGGCAATCTTGTAAATGCCACCACACTCGTTGTCTTCGCCATTGAGCCCAAAAGAATCCAGCACTTGGAGCTCGTAGCGACTTTGCACGTACACGCCGCTGTTGCCGCGAGCTTGTCCACGAGCTTCCGGTCGAAACGGAGTGCGAAACTCGATGTGCATCTCATGATCGCCGAACTTTTCCTTGCTAGCCGTATCGGCCATTAATAACTTGTCGTCGGTCAACTGACCGCCTTCGAAGTGCTCGGCAGTGCTGCCGTCAAATAGAACGATCGCACCGGCCGGCGGCTGCTTGCCCAGGGTGCTGCTTTCGCGGACAACTCGCTTGAGTTGGCCGACGCTTTGATCTTTGTAAGTCACCGTGATCGTCTCAGCGGTAACTTCGGCGTTGACCTCGTTGGTCACATCATTACCTTTGAACACAATCCGGTCACCTTGGCGAGTCCCTTCGGAGACGCGCTTGTCAGTGCCAGGGACAAAGCCATCGCCGGGCAAACCATCGGGGTAACCGACCAGCCGATACTTGCCTTTACCCATCGCAATCACCTGCGCGCCCCAAGCCTGCCCGCCGTTGATTGCCAACTCGCCTTTGTATTCACCTTGCAGCGCGTATTCTTCACCCGCATTCTTGGGGTCAGTGAAAGTGGGACCATCGCCATCGGCAGCCGAAAGCGAAACTGGCACCAACACCAAAGCGCAACACATATACCGAGCAAATTTGAAAAGCAACATCGATGTAATTCCTGAAGTAAGTAATTGAAGATTGGAGATTGGAGATTGATGATTGGCAATCGGCAATCATCAATCGCCAATCGGCAATCATCAATCGGCAATCATCAATCGCCAGTCGCCAATCAGTCGCTGTCTTCGGAGGCTTGGGGTGGTTCGTAGCTGAACTCTTGCCACTTGACATTGTAGTCCATCGGTTCGATGCGCAGAACAAGGTCACCACCTTGGAAGAGGCGGACAGTGCCGCTGGACTGGCTGACGACGATGGCGACGGCTTTAGTGATTTGCGAGATGGCTGCACCGGCCCAATGCCGCGAGCCGAGGCCTTTGGAGAGCGTCAAATCAGTATGTTTGACTTCGATGATTTGGCGGCTCTTTTCGACGACGCCTTCTGGCGTGACCACAAAGGCGCCGTCCATCTGCGCGATTTCTTTGATGTCTTCGCGCACGCGGGGATCGAACAGATTGCGGCTCTTGCGATCGTAGCCGCGCACCGGGTCCAGGCCGCTGTCCTTGCAATGGTTCAGCACGCGCCGGGTATCGCCCATGACGAACATCGTGCCGACCTTCTTGCCTTCGCGACCTTCGCGGCCAATTTGGGATGCCAAGTCAATTACGACCTTCAGACTCTTCAGCGGCACACTACTTTCAAGTTGTTGCAGGTCGCGCGAGGTCAAGCGTCGCATGCGGTCGTCGAGCCGAATCAGACTGATCGAGTCCATCTTGTGGTGTTCGAAACCGCTGTAAACAGCGATCACGTCGCAATTGTTCTTCAAGACCTGGTCGGCTACTGCTTCTAGCAATGCGTGTTGCAAGCGTTCCAGCAGCGGCGACTTTTCTTTGTTCAGCGGCAAGGGGATCAAACCCGCTTCGGCGGCCCCAGCCAAGTCTTGTTCAAGATCGGCCGCTACAATGACCCGGGCGACGTTTTCGGGAATCGCTTGCCGCAGTTTTTGCCAGTCCGTACTGCCTTCCAGGAGCACCAGCAATGCATCGGCATGGGCTTCGGTTACCAGAGCGCCCGCCGCATGCAAAATCGTCGTGAATTGCTTGGTGAACTTCTGGGCGGACATAGGCGTGTGCTCAATGGTCAGTCGGACTAGAATGCCGACTGAATCCTACCCCAGGCATACCGATGGCACAATGCTAAGTCGCAGGCCGATTTCGATGAAACCGTGACTTGTGCTGACCTAGCGCACGTCTTTCAGAAAACCGGACTGGGCCATGTGCGATTTGAGTTGGCCGGTCGGTGCGCCAAAGACGCGTTGGTTGTAGAGCGAGATCGCCCGCAACGAGTGGCCTCGAGGTCCGATAGGCCAGTCCTTGTCGCGATGATCGTACACCTGCGAGAGCAGGAATTCGAGGCTCTTGGTGATTCGCGGATCGTCCAGTTGATCGGCAGGCAGGGTGAAGATCAACCATTCAAGAATGTGCCCCGTGGTCTGGACTTTGCGTTCCATATCGGGCTGGTTGCCGCGACCTTCGAACCAGTCGGTGCTGAAACTTCCGTCGGGGTTTTGAAGTGTCCATGCATATTTGATGAAGTCTTGCAGATATACTTCCGCGCGAGCCCAATGGCCAGTAACGGGCAGTTCGTAACGCTTGCGCATCATTAAGGCGTAGCTCAGCCCCATCAGTCGATGTGTACCACCGCAGGCCGCGCCGACAACGGGTTGATCGACCTCTTCGCGGACCAGTTTCTCCAAGTTCCACGTATGACCATGATCGTCCCGCCACGTTTGCTTGGGAGCCAGATAGTGCGAGAGGGCGATCAGCTTGAAGGTCAACTCGGATTTTTCACGGCAGGTCGCCATTTCATAGCGAATCAAGTCGTTGACGGTATAACGCGTCTTGCCGACGATCACCGGAAAATTACGCGGCACACTCGATTGCGCCAGCACGGCTAAGAATTGGCCCTCGTGCCCCTGCACGCCTGGACCGACGTTGGTGCGGAATCCTGCTTTGGTCGTTTGAAACATGCGCTGCGACTTGCAAACGCCGTTGTAACACATCCAACCAATCGCATTGACACGTCGATTTCCGGCCAGAATTTCTGTTTCCACGCCAAATGGCAGAATGGTGTGCATGACAGCCCAGGGGCTGCGCTTGGTCAAGTTTTCGGGATGCGTGTAGTAATAAGCCAGGCAGGCGTTCAGACGCGATTCCAATCGGGATGCAGCTTCGCTCTTGGCCGGTTTGGCCGCAGGCTTGGCTACCGGAGCAGGCTTGACCTTGGCAGCATCGTCCTCGTCGGCGTGCGTGATCTCTTCGGTCTCTGCCATGGGAGCATCAAAGGGATGCTCTTCCTGCTCCAGCGGCACGTCGTTGACGTTTTGTGTAGCCGGGACCTTGGAACCCTCGGAACCTGGGCACTCGCCTTGATCCTTTTCCTGCTGCCGCTGGATAGACAGATCTTGATCGCTCAAGTCATCGCCGGAGGTTAATTTGACAGAGCCACTTTCCACTGGCGACTCAACCTCCAGCTCTGGAGGTTCGGCCGGATCGGTCAATTCCAGACGCTCTGGCTTGGTCGTCGATGCGGCGTCCGCTTGATTCTGACCCTTGCGCGAAGACTTCTGTCCCTTGTCATCGGGCAGGTCCAAGGCTAACACAGGTAAACAAACCAGTCCCATCAAGCCCAAGGTCATCCAGCGTGCAGTCGAGCGTCGGTCCGCGCCAAGCCACATTTTCATGAATTCGTCAATCTCGTCAAAAAGTTTGCGGTAATCGATGGAAGACGCGGCTACCTTGTCCAAACTCTGGCGAGTTCGGCTACGTCCAGACTCTGGCGAGTTCAGTTACGTTATCGGGGTAAGGGCAGTGATTCCATGATCCGAGCAGTAAAACTAACTGGCTCCGGATCGGTGACATTCTCACCACCGAGATATCGTTTCCACGCGTCGAAGTCACCACCAAAATCACGGCCGGTAATTTTTCGCAGTGACACTACTGCCTGTTGTTGAATGGCCGGGTTCTTGTGTTCGAGTGATTCGCCCAGTTGTGCGCGAACTTCGGGGCTATCGAATTGCCCCAAGGCTGCGATGGCCGCTTGTCGCACATCATCGCTCTGATCGGTCTTGGCAATACTCAGGAGCATATCGCGAGCTTGTTCATCGCGGCGCACGCCCCACGCTTCGCACACGGCCAATCGCACTTTTTCAATTTCGTCGGTCGAAGCGGCGTTGAGTGCGCGCAGCGTAGCCGGGCTCTCGATCTTGGCCAGAGTGCGGGCCGCCTGGGCTCGCATTTCGGGACTGGTATCCTCAGTCACGATGTGCGCCAGTTGCTCAGCCCACTTGGCTTGTTGTTCAGGTGGATAACTGGCGATGTTTCGCTTAAGCAGTTGCAGTTCTTCAAGCCGCTGGGCGAACGTGGGACCTAGCTCGCGGTCGCGCTGCCATTCGCGCTGGTGCCAGGGCGAAAGTCTTTTAAGCTGGAACATGGGACCGTCGGCACAGCCCAGGCACGTTCCGAAGCAGCCGATGATCGACAACTTCAGACCGACTCGAACCGAACGGCTCAGCCAGTTGTTGTTCGCGCTGCTAGCAGTCATCCCAATGACTCTCCGGCTCTGTTTGCCCAGACGGGCATGTTCCCTAATAACCACCGGTTGGGACAGTAGCAAACTGAATCAACCAGTTCCAGAGCAGATCAGAAGTCCGGAATTTGAAATCTCAAATCGCATTGGTATCAAAAAAAAATCTGGCCAGATCTTTCGACCTTGGCCAGATTGGCGTTTTTTTGATTCAGACCGCGACAACTAGCGATTGATGGCTACACCAAAAGTAAAGCCGGTCATTTGCACGCTGTTGTTGCCAGCCAGGCCCGGGGTCACACCTTGCAGTGGATCCGGCAGGAAGGTACCGCGGCGGATGTTCGAAGCCAGGTCGATGAAGTCCACACCACCTCGCAGGTCAATGTACTTGGTCAACTTGTAAGCGGCTTCGGCTCGAATTTCAAAGCCAGGTACAAAGCTGGAAGTATTCTTGGGTTTGAACACGGTTGGGAAGCTGGTCCGTTCCGCTACTACGTCAGCACCTTCGGTCACACCGGCATACTGAGTGGTGATGTTGTAGATCCGTATTTGTTCACGGCGGTAGTTGGCCATGGCAAAGGCGCGGAACTCACTGGAGAGTGTCCAGCGTCCAACATGGTTGAAGTATCGGAAACCTAACTGGCCGCCCAGCATCCGGTTTTCAATTCGCCATTCACCTGTGGTTAGGATTTCGGTCAGATTGGTCGCGGCAACCGCACCATCGGAAATCTGCAGGTTGGTGGTATCGTAGGACTGATTCAACGAATAGTCCTCGAAGTTGCTGTATCGCAAGCCAATGAGTGGCTCGAGGATACCGCCGTAACGATAGGGTTCCATCCGGAACGTCTTGTTCAGTTCAAAGCTCGAGTAAGCACCAACGTTCAAGCTGTCGCCCAACGTATAGGATCGCTCACCGGTGTAGTAATCATTGCGTTCGATCGACGGGAACAGCGGATCAGCTACATCATTGTCATCGCCAGCATTGAATTCGTTGATCCGAGGCTGGTAGACCTTGTCATAGATGTTGGGACCGCCCATGTGGCGAATCGTAAACAGCCAGCCCGAATCTTTTTCATTCATCAGGCCGACCTCGTAACGGTTTGCCCAAGTGAAGTCGCCGCCGCCGTTGGGAGCCTCTTGACGGCTGCGTGATACGAGCGTGTATTCACGATCGTAGGTACCGAACCAACCGACGTTGGCTCGTTTGCGAGGAGCAAGCTCCTCTAAATAGTCCGCGTCCACTGGAGCCAAGAACTGATAGTCAGGATCAAACTCCATCGGGTCCGCGAACGGGTGCCATGCCTGCCCGCGTGCAGTGGATGGGATCGCTGCAAGTGCTAGGATGGCTGCCAGTCGGCACACTTGATTGAACATCGACATAATCACCTTCCACCGCTTCCAAACGGATCGCCCCAGCGCGGGCCAACCTCTCATGTGACAGGGACCACAGCGCACTCAAAATTCTGGTTGTGCCGGTAGTATCGGATGATCCGTTGCCCCGAGTTGAGTCACATTAGGTTGACCTTATCGGAAATATCACTGCGAACCAGGAAAGAACCTCTGGTGATAGCATTGCAGTAACATGTCAGCGAGCTGGGATTTTCAACCCAGATCGCCTGTTTCCACACTTAGGCGGCTTTCTCAACCGGCTTTATGGCAACTGCTTCCGAAGCTTCAGACTCGGCCGCTATGGTTTCGTCGCCCTCTGGAGCTTCGATCGTGGCTAGCACTGGCGTGCTCATCGTGCCGGCCGATGGCCGCATGCCCCACACGCGCCAAGCCAGTTCCAGTGGACGACGCGGCAATGGAATGGGATCCACGCGCAGCAGTAGCACTAGCGCAGCCAGTCGACCTGTGCTGGACATCGCAAATATAGTCCAGTACGACGAAAGACTGGGTCCTAAAGCCGCGAGCACAAATCCACCAATCAAACTGCCGGTGCACCAGGCGAAGGTGTTGGCCAGGTTATAGATGGTCAGCATGCGTGCCCGCTGCGCCACTGGCATCGACTCAAAGAACATCAGAAAGAAACCCAGCTCATACGCGGCCCAGAACGTGCCACTGAGAATCTGCACACACATCACCCACGCAAACGTCTGGCTGACCGTCCATAAACTGGCCAAGGGAACGATCGCGATTCCACCTAGCCACAGTAAAAACCGAGGCCCACGGCGACTGGCGACATTACCCCACAGGGACAGCGATACGGCTTTGGCGACAAATGCGGTGGCCACTAGCGCCACATAACTCGCATAGTCAAAATGCAATTGCTTGAGCATGTAAGGCGTGAAGTAGGGTCCCGAAATTTGGACCATGCCTTGAACGACGACCAGATAAGTAATCAAGCGCATACCGCGCGGACTGGTGTGATTGCCTGCGCCGGTCAGTTGAACTTCGCTGAGGTGCCCAACTAAATCACGCGCCATGGCGGACTCTTGATGAGCCATCAACAGTACTACCGAAACAAAGCGGCACACGCAGGCACAAGCAAAGATCAGGGCAAACGCGGTGAGCACCCAACTGGATCCGGCATACTGCAAACACAGTCCGCCCAACAGAAAACCCATCAGCGTTAACAGCTGGCTGACGCGCGTCCGCTTGGCAAAAAAGCGTGAACGCACTTTGCCAGGAACTAAATGACCAATCCAAGTATTCCAAGCAGGACCAGCTGCCAGGCCGCCCGCCCAGTACAGCGATGCGATCAACAGCAGCGCAGCGGGTGATAAATTGCCTAGAAAAGCTGCGATCACCAAAGGAATCAAACTGAGTCCTTGCAGACCAGCGCTGATAACGATCCAGCTTTTATAGGAACCCAAGCGCGCGATAGCCCAGGGTGAAATTGTTTGGAGTATTCCACCGACTAACATTGGTGCGCTGGCCACGATACCGGCGGTGACTTCACCCATACCCAAAGCCAGGGCAAAGGCAGGCAAGTAGGTCTCGCCCATACCAACCATTGCGCCGTAAGCACCGGCTTCACTGGTACTGAGCGCCAGGTTGCGTCGCAGATGAGGGAAACGAGCCGTAGGCTGATTGGCAAGCATGGATCGGACAGGCGCGAGCGAATCGCGCCCAGGGGCAGTCAAAGACATAAAAGGTCAAACATCTTGCATTAGGATAGTCAGAGCGAGCCGAAAGAATAGCGACTCGCTTGACTCAATCAAGATCAACCTGGAGGTCTTTTACTTTCAATTATCCAGCTCGCCAAGGCAGTCCGGCTTTCTACTTCGGCGCAAGGGTGCAGATCATCCGCTTGCCTAGCTGCTGCGGCGAAGATTCCAGCTTTCCGAATTCGAGCAATTCCTTGACAACATTTTCCATGACGCGTCTACCTTCTTCGACGTGCGCCATTTCGCGTCCACGGAATATTACGGACACTTGGACTTTGTCTTTGTGCTGCAAGAAACCCTTGGCTTGCTTGACCTTGAAACCGATGTCGTGTTCCCCGGTCTTGGGACGCAAACGAATTTCTTTCGTCTTGCCATGGTGAGCATGTCCCTGTCCATGCTTCTTCTTACTCTTCTCGTACTTGTATTTGCCGTAGTCCATGATGCGGCAAACCGGTGGCTTTTCAGTTGGTGCCACTTCAACCAGATCCAATCCAACTTCGCGAGCTCGGGCTAAGGCATCGTCAGTTGAGAGAATGCCGAGCTGTTCACCTTCATCACTGATAACTCGGACTTGGGGGATTCGAATCTGATTGTTCACTCTGGTCTGATTGCGGTCGATTGCTTTGTCCTTTCATGCTGAACCAGGTCGATACAAAAAAGTCGCTCTACGAATAGCAGACCTGATGCCAAACGGTAGAGAATTTGGGGATGCTGGAGTTCGTACCCCCCAAGCAGGCATAGCGAGCAAACATAGCGAGCAAGCATAGCCTAAGGGCAGTAAACTCTAACACACATAACGGTTAAGGTGGTTTGAGCGCACAAAGTATCTCATAAAATCGACTTGAAAGTCAAGCTAATACTCTTGACTAACCGCAGAAAACGCAAACCAGGCACCAGGACCTGCCCCAAGTTGTTGCCCAAGCTCTTGGCAACTAAGGAGATCCGCAGTCGACCGCCGGCCGGTTATTTGATGTAAATGCCGTCGGCGTTGATCACAAGCATATCCAGCGAATTGACTTCACCGGTGCCGCGGATGATGACTTCGCGCCCTTCGGCGACTCCCAGTAAAGCCTGGCCGTCGATCGGCAGCACTTCACCGGCGGAATTGACGATCTGCACCATCGCCAACCGCTCATTTTTGCTGCGTTTACAGAAGACACAGTCGCTCTCATCGTCGCCATGCGCATGCGTGTGGCTAGCAATCGACGGATGAGCATCGGTCACCGCAAACATGGCTTTGCCACTTTCCCAAGTCGGCTGACCAGCCACGCCCAGCCGGCCGGCGATAACCAGCGGGCTATTAGGCGGTAGTTTGCGGGCGTCGGTGATCAACATGGGATCACTGGGAGGCTCGCTGAGCACATAGGTCGCGCGAGCCTCTTGGACTGCAGGTGAAATGGTTGGAGCTGAATCGCAACCGGTAACCACAATGCCAGCTATTGCCAACATCGAGAAAACGCATAGCCACCGTTGCATGATATTCTCCAGCATTCTTACTTGGCTGCTTCAAGTGTTTCGACATGTTTGGCCAGGTCGGCACCGGTGTCAGCATAATTGACTTCTTTGTTCTCGTGCATAGCACCATCGATCGCACCGTATCCATCCAGCAACGCTTTGGTGGCTGCTTTGACGCCTTCTTGCTTGTCGGCCGCTACCGTCGAAGCTTGTTTTTCGATGGCTTCGAGCACATGCCCGATGTCATGAAGGGCGTGGTGGCCGTCATCGGGCTTGCCAGCTTCGAAAGCGGTCTTGATTTCGTCATGCAATTTTCGCAGCGAGCCAACCGACTCGGCGTAGTTGCCCATCGGTAAGTCGTCATGATCATGGCCGTGTTCACCGGCTTGTCCTGCTGGAGGAGCGGCAGGTTTCGGAGCATCGCAACCAGTTACTCCCAGCAACAGACCACAAGACAGCAGGCTAAGGCTGCACCACGAAGCACCCGCACGCACAATACGGCTAACCAGCATCTCGATCTCCCTAAAAGCTTGAACCACATCAGGACACAATGTGTATCTTATTGTCTCCGCCCGCGCCAGAAAAGGCAACGTCGCCAAGTGTCTCCTTTTGCTCCGCAAAAGGAACCTGCCTTTCGCGGAGCGAAAGGAGACTATACTCACCAATGATCCAGTACAGACCGCTGAAAATCGACGAATTCTCACAGTTCGAGACGCTTGGACGCGAACTGTTCGTGGCCACCTTTGGTTATCTATACGCACGAGAGGACCTGGAAGTCTTCTTGCAAAAAGCATTTTCGCCAACTTCTATTGCCCAGGATTTGGCGGCAGGCAGAAAGATCTGGGTGGCGCTTCAGAATGATCGCTGGATTGGCTTTTGCAAAATGGGCCCACTCGGCTTGCCGATCGAGCCTGGCCCGGGAGTGGCTCTGGAGCTGAAGCAACTGTATGTTCACAGCGACTTTCACGGCACGGGTGTGGCGGACGCCCTCATGAAATTGTTCTTGGAGTGGGCCGAAAGTCAAAACGCAGAAGAGCTGTACATTAGCTGCTGGTCCGAGAATCACCGTGCCCTGTCCTTTTATCGCCGCTATGGCTTTGCGCCCGTCGGCTCCTACCAGTTTTGGGTCGGCAACCACGCCGACGATGAACGCATCCTGCGTTGGCGCAGGCCGTAGCCGAACTCGCCAATGTTTGGTCTGTAGCCGAACTCGCCAGAGTTTGGACCAAACTCCAACCGCAGCCCGATTCGCGTGTGGTCTTTTGTGCTTGGCAACATATCGCTGCCACGAAATGACCCGGGGTCTGTCCCCGGTCGTAGAGCGGCTGTCCTCAGCCGCTCGGCACCCTCTAACACATGTCGCCTCACACCCAACGTCTGTCCCCGTCACACCCGGGGACAGAGCACGCGCACGCGGGACAATCGTCCAATGCCAGCAAATCAACCCCGGGGTCTGTCCCCGGTCGTAGAGCGGGTGTCGTCTGACCAGTGGTTTGATGATGCATGCTCAGCGGGTGCTGAGCGGTTGGGGACAGCCGCTCTACGAGCGAGATCGGCTACGAAGTGCGGCGAGCTTGACGCTAGGGGTTGCGGTTTGGTAGGGACATAGCTGGTGGATTGTCCGCTTCCAAACCTGCTCCCATTTTTGCATGCATTGCCGAGTGCCTTCACTCATTCAAGCCCTTACGACCCGCTCTACCACGCGACAGCGACTGCTGCTGCGCAGGTGGATGGTTTGGGCTTTTCTGATCACCGTGGCGGCGACAACCGGCTGTGCCATGTCTGCTCCGATACGTGTTCTGCATCCTCCGCGACTGGCTGCCGCTGGAGCCACTCGAGTCGCCTTCGCCCCCATCGTGGCCAGTCCGGCTCTTGGCCGCGAGCTTGAAGATGCCTTGCGGGCTCAACTGCCGCCGGCACAGCCTGAACTGCAGATGTTGGCTACCAACGACCTCTTGAATGCGTCACCGGTTCGCCTGGCCTCGACCGCGCCTCTGACCGGGGATATGACGGCGATCCTGGCAGCCCGACACGCACAAGCCCAACTGCTGATGATGGGCGAAGTCGTCCAAGATGATCTCGGTACCACATCGACCGATGAGAAACTGCCAGCCGAAATCGCACGCTTCAATCCACCGACTATTCCCTTCCTCGGTCCAGGTTCATTGCAAAAGCCCGAAAGAGTCGCCATCGCTTGGCGACTGTTCGATGTTAACAGTGGTCAAATGATCGGCAATCAAACGCTGGCCATCGATCGCTTCGAAGTCGATCGCGAACATCCAGATCTGCAGTATGCCTATCCGCTCGGTCGCGATCGCGTCATTGCAGCCAGCGCTCGCCAAACCTGGCAAGCCGTAACGCCCTATTTAGAAAAAGAAGACGTGGTCATCGCGCTGCCCTGGCTGCAACCCGGTGCCGGTCAGATTCGGCGCGGCAATGGTTACGCCCGCATGGGACGATGGGACCAGGCAGAAACCGAATGGACCATTGCCCGAACACGCTACCCGTGGAGCAACGCCGCTAAACATAACCTGGCCCTAGCGCAAGCAGCCCGCGAAGATTTTCCTGCCGCCAAAGAAACACTGGCCACGATGAGCCCATTGACCATGCGCAAGCGTCGAGCCGAAACGTTAGTCTGGCTGGACCAGCATCAACGCGACTACCACACGGCCATGGGACTACCAACTCCCGAAAGTGGTTGGGCCTTTCCCGATCCGGCCAAAGAAGCTCTGCGTCCTATCAAGCCATCCACGGCTCCAGATCCTGAAGACGCCCCATGGTGGACAGCCATCCCATTTACCAAGCCACCAGGCTGGACCTGGCGTCAGTGGATCCTACAACCCTGGGCCCTTTGAACCCCGTAGCCGATTTTCGCCAGAGATTGGAATGCGTCCTGGTGATTCGTCCAAAGTCTGGCGACTTCGGCTACCAGATGTCCCCGTAGCCGATTCTCGCCAGAGATTGGAAAACGCCCAGGTGATTCGTCCAAAGTCTGGCGACTTCGGCTACGGATTACTTGGCGGGCAACTCAATTACGCCAGCCCAATCGGCTGGCGGAGTACGGCGATGCTGAGCGATGTAGACTGTCAGAAAGTCTTTCACCTGGTCTTCGGCGGGAACTTGATGCAAGTAACGAAATGCCTCCGGCCATTGTCCGGCCAGGAAGTGATCGAGCGCTGTTTCGTAAGTTTCAATATGCGCGTCGGTCAGTCCACCATCCAGTTCGGCAGGCGGCAACAGTTCGCTGACGGTCAGCGCCGTCTGCATACCATAAGGTCGCACTTTAGCGACACGGCGCACGCGCAGTTGCGATCGCGGCACGTTTTGTCGAATCCACTGGGCAGTCGGCTCGTCGATCAAGATCGACGCTTGTAACTGTTTGGTCATGCCTTCCAAACGCGACGCCAGATTGACCACTGGTCCAAACACCGTCACCTTGACCTGGTCAATCGTTCCAATGCGTCCAGCCACGGCTGGTCCAGATGCGATTCCAATGCCCGCGCGAAAGCCAGCCAGCGCATGGCCGACTTCACTGGAACTCCGATCAAACTCCATGCGAATCGCCAGTGCTGCCGCGCAGGCTTGATGAATAGACTGCTGTTCGGCAATCGGCCAGCCCCAGAAGCCCATCGCGGCATCACCGTGAAAGTCGCCAACAACTCCTCCCGCATGCAGAATGTGATGCGTCATCACTCCCAACGCATCACTTACGCGCGACAGCAAATCCAATAAGCGATCGGCCGAGTCTTCGCTGTTGCGCGAAAAACCCCGCAGGTCACAAAAGAGCACCGAGACATTCGTTTCACGCGGCGCTAACACTTCATCAGGATCGCGCTGCGCCAGAGCTTCCAGCACGACAGGGGCAAAGAACGGTCGCAGACTATCTTGCCGCCGCTGCAACGAGCGCACCTGTTTGATCGCGGCCAGTGTCGTCGCCGTCAATTCAGCGAACTTCAAATCATCACGCAAATGCTCAGCTTCATTCGGAACGCCACCAGCCGTCGGTGGACCAGCAAAATCACCCGATACATAAATGGCCCAATTCGGACAAGCGTCCGCTAGCACTGGCGTACAGAACGCCCAATCCACATTCTCACTCTGCGTAAAAGCTTCCACGCCTTGCGAACGATTCCAGATATGCAACACGCTTTCTTTGGTCCGCACGGCACGCGTCACTAGCTGCAATGAAGGCTTGAAATGCTGGCCGGTCAATGATCGACAATCCCAATGCAGAATCTCCATCGTGTCGTCTGCCGCAGATTTGGCAATCGCCACAAATGACGCTTCAGGGATTCCCAACAACAATACATTGACGATCCGTGCGCACAGCTCCTCGTCGCTGCTACTGCCCGCAATGATTTCAGGTACGCGGCCCAGCACTTCAATGCGTCGATCGGCATCGCGATACCGACTCTGCCGCAGCAAATGGGCCGAGTACGTCTGTTCGGAAAAGGCAGGCACATTCAACTGCGAGAACTGAACCGGTTGATCGACGATCGTAAAAGTTGTTTGACCGATAACAAAGTGCTCGCCGATTTGGACCTGGAACTGATCACGCTGCTGACCTCGATAGAAGATCGCGTTGCGCGCATCGAAAATGCGGCGCACTTCCAGCGACTTGCCATTCCATCGCAAAAAAGCATGTTTACGCGAAATGCGGTCATCCCATGGCACTGTCCACTGCTCGGCACTTCGACCAAGCACCGATTCCGCTTGACTGCTTGTCAGCGGCCGGCGCCATCGATCTTGTGGACGAGGTCCTTGGGCGATCAAGTCGGGCATGGTGATTCCAAGTACTGACCAACTCTGGCCACAGCCAAGGCCAACGACTGTGCGGCCATGCGAAAGTTCATATGCCCAGAGACTTCCGGTTGAATCTCCGAAAATAGATCAGACGCCTTGCGCAGCAGCGTCCATTTCTTCTTGGCCAGCTTGAGATAACCTTCGGCATCACCGGTATCCAACGATGGTCCCAGCGCGAGCATAAAATCGTACAAGTCGCGATGCACGCTGGCTAGCTCTTCGTCATCCTTGACTTCGTCCGAGTGTTTTAGAAATGTGCGGACCATCCAGATGTGAGTCACCTGATCATCGATCAGCCGCATGAGTTCCTGAGGTGTGGGCATCGCGCCTAAAAGCTATCGAGTTATAATCTTTGCACCGTCTGGCCACTAATGCGACGGACCAACCGCCGCACTTCCAGCACGCTCAGCGTACTGAGAACACGCGATACGGGCAATCCGCTGGTCACCACAACTTGATTGATATCCGTGGGTTCCAGACCAATGGCGTTCAAGACTTGCGACTCTTGTTCGTTCAACTGCAACTGCAGCGGATGCCGCACATTGTTTTCGGGTGTCAACTGAATGCCTTCGACCAGCGGTCCGAGTTGGTCGAGAATATCTTCCGGATCTTGGGTCAGGTACGCACCATCGCGAATCAAGGCATGGCAGCCGCGGGCCGCGGGAGATGACACCAAGCCGGGAATAGCAAACACTTCGCGACCTTGCTCGCCGGCATGCCGAGCCGTAATCAATGCGCCGCTGCGCTCGGCTGCTTCAACGACCAGTGTCCCAAGCGACAGTCCACTGATGATCCTGTTACGCTGCGGAAACATGCCCTTCTTGGGTTTGGAATAAGGCGGCATCTCGCTGATCAGCGCACCGCTGCCCATAATCTGCTCAGCCAGTTCCTCGTGAGCGGGCGGATAGATTTCATCGACTCCGCTACTGAGCACGGCAATGGTCCGTCCGCCTCCATCAAGCGCGCCGCGATGAGCAGCTGCGTCAATTCCGCGCGCCAGACCACTGACGATTGTGATGCCGGCCCGCGCCAGCACGCGCGCGAATCGTTCTGCCTGGCTTCGTCCATATTGACTCGCACCGCGCGTGCCCACGATCGCTATCGCCAGACCATCGCCAGCTGCCAGGCCGCCGCGAACATACAACACGCTGGGCGGATCGGGCAATTCTTTCAGCAAACGCGGGAACCGCGAATCCGAAGGCAGCAAGATGTCGATGCCTGCCGCCTGGCAATGCTCGATGACCTGGCCCGCCAGTTGCCGTCCTTCGTCCGAGCGAATGCGCCGAGCCAGCGCGACACCGATGCCTTGAACTTCAGCCAGTTCATTAGGCGAAGCGGACAAGACGGCCGCAGGCGACGGGAAATTTGCCAACAAGGCAGAGAGAGTCATTGGCCCGACGCCAGTGGTCAACACCAGCGCCAGGTAATCATGCAAATCCAGCTGAATAGCCGATGAGGGTGTTTGGCCGGTAGCTGTAGTCATTTACACTTCCGTAGCCGAAGTCGCCAGACTTTGGACACGATTTATAAGTAGCCGAAGTCGCCAGACTTTGGACGAGTTACATGTGTAGCCCAAGTCGCCAGACTTTGGACGCGATTCAAGGTATTTCAATGCTCATCATATCCAAAGTCTTGCGACTTCGGCTACCAGTTCATGTCCAAAGTCTGGCGACTTCGGCTACCAGTTCATGTCCAAAGTCTGGCGACTTCGGCTAAGAGGATCAGGTGGCCGGAGGTGGCATGGCATCGCGGGGCATGGACTCGATGGCCTTGTCGATCAAGCCGTATTCGACCGCTTCTTCGGCAGACATGAATCGATCGCGGTCAGTGTCACGTTCGATTTGAGTCAACGACTGGCCTGAGTGTTTGATGAGGATCTCGTTCAACTTTTGCTTGATGCGTTTGAATTCGCGAGCATGAATCGAGATTTCTTCCGCGGTGCCTTGCATGCCGGCCAGCGGTTGGTGAATCATGATGCGGGCGTTGGGCAGGGCATAACGCTTGCCGGCAGCGCCTGCAGCCAACAGCACAGCGCCCATCGAAGCGGCTTGACCAATGCAATACGTCGCCACATCGCACGACACAAATTGCATCGTGTCGTAAATTGCCAGTCCCGCGCTCACGCTGCCGCCGGGCGAATTGATATACAAGTGGATATCGGCCTTGGGGTCGTCCGACTGCAGGAACAACATCTGAGCCACTAGGGCGTTGGCGACTTCGTCATCGACCTGCGAACCCAAGAAAATAATGCGGTCTTTCAACAGACGCGAGTAGATATCGTAGACACGCTCTTCGCGTCCATTCTTCTCAATGACATACGGAATCGTGGGCATTCTCTTTCAATCCGTTCTGGCTGTATGTGATGCTCGGGAAGTGTCAACTTCGACAAATCGACTTGCGCGACCTACTCGTCTTTATCTTCTTCTTCAGCGACTTGCTTGGTCAGCAGTTGGTCGACCAACCCATACTCCTTAGCGGCTTCGGCCGTCAGGAAGAAATCGCGATCAGCATCTTTGGCAATCTGCTCGACAGTTTGGCCCGTGTGCTTGGCCAGAATGTGGTTGAGCAGGTCGCGATAACGCAGGATCTCGTTGGCTTGAATTTCAATATCCGAGATTTGACCCGATACACCGCCGGCAGGTTGATGCACCATCACGCGACTGTTAGGCAAACAATAACGCTTGCCCTTGGTGCCACCGGCCAGCAAGACCGCAGCACCACTGGCCGCCTGGCCGACGCAGTAAGTCGCCACTGGGCAGGACATCATCTGCATCGTGTCGTAAATGGCCAGCGTCGCCACGACATCGCCACCAGGGCTGTTGAGATAAAAATGCACGTCTTTGCGGCGATTTTCGCTCTGCAAATACAGCAGCTTCATCACCACTTCATTAGCATTGCCAGTGTGAATCTCGCCCTGCAAAAACACAATGCGGTTTTCGAGCAGCAAGTCACCGAGGGTCAACTGACGCTGACGCTGATAACTCTGATACGCGTAAGAGTTGCTAATGGAATTGATTGAATTGATCGATTGATCAAATGGGGGCAGCCGAGAATCCAACGCGCGCTCCTTCTACTGATTCAGGGTAAAGATTCGTGTAAGCCACGAATGACTCTCTAGTGCGCAGTGTTGGCCAAACGCGGCGTTTTGGCAAGCCCGCTTGACAGAGAATTGATGGCGCTGCACACAGAATTAAGAGGTTTGATCTGGAAATTTGAATTCTGGAGAATTCCAGATTTCAAATTTCCCATCTCAAACTTTAGATTTCAATTCTTAAACTACGACTTCTCGGCTTCTGGCAGCTTAGGAGCACCAGGCATCGCCGGCGCGTCGTTATCGTGAGCTGCTTCTGGAATCTCGGCGACTTCACCGGAGATCAAGAAGTCAACGCTGGCCGTTTCGAGATCACGCTTGAGGAACTCTGAGTCAGGTACATCGGTGATGTTGCCCGCAGCCACAATCTTCTCGATCACCTGGCGTTCGATAATCTGATTGCGGACAGCATCCATCTGCCCCGACTTTTCCAAGCGAGCTCGCATGCGTCGCTCTGACATGTCGCTCTGATCAGCCAACAGTTCGATTTCTGCATCGTACTCGTCGCTGCTCGGTTCTATCTTTTGCTCTTCAGCAATCTTCTCGAGCACGAAGTGTTCACGCAGAGCTTCAATGGTCGTCATACGAGCATTGTTGCGAGAAGCATTGACATACTGGGTAATTTGATCGCGATTGAATCCACTGCGTTGTAGCTCGAGAACCATGCGTTGCAATTCGCGATTGGTTTGACGATTGACCATGCTCTCGGGCATTTCCCAGTCCGCACCCTTGGTCAGCTGACTAACGATTTGCTTGCGCAAAATCTGCTGCTGGTGATACACGAACTGACGCTCGAGCTCTTCGCGAACGAAGCCACGCAGCTCGTCTGGCGTCTCAAAGCCCAGCTCATCCAGCGTCTGTTCGGTCAAATCATCGATTTGTACTCGACGAACTTCAACCACTTCAAATTCGGCTCGCAAACTCTTGCCGCGATGGGCTGGATTGGGCGCGGAATCCGAAATGGTGATCGTCGTTTCGCGTTTGTCACCTTCTTTGGCGCCAGTCAATAGCGAACCGAAGTCCTTGATGATCGCATCACCAAAGGAGAGCGAATTGCTGAGGGTGACCACTTCTTCTTCGGTTTGGGAGAAGAGTTTATCGCCATCAAGGAACTTGATATTCAGCGTCAAGCTATCGCCGGGTTGGGCCTCGCCGTCGACAGCTTCACCTTGCGAAAATCGCGACAAAGTCCGAGCTGTCTGACGCTCGACATCTTGGTCCGACAAGTTGAAGACGGGGCGATTCAGTGCCAGACCTTCCCACTTGGGCGTATCAAAGTCTGGTCGAACTTCGATATCGAATTCGTAAACGAAATCACCTTCCGCCGGAACTTCGATTACCTTGTAATCAAAATCTGGCTCGCTGATAGCCGAGAAATAATCGCCTTCGGTAACCTGCTGCAGGCTCTCGACGACCAACGTCTGCTTCACCTGATCGGCCACTTCGCTCTTGAATCGGGTCTCGATCAACTTACGCGGAGCTTTTCCAGCCCGGAAACCTGGCAATTCAGCCTTAGGCACCACTTCGTCGTAGGCTTTTTTGAAGTAGCGATCGACTTCCGCGCGTGGAATCGTAACCACCACATGCCGCTCGCAGGCCGACTTGCTGTTGACCTTGACGTCGAATTGGAGCTTGGGAGTTTCTTCCGCAGAATTTTCTGGCGAATCCAGTTCCGTGCTGGCCATAATCACTTTTCCGTATGCAAACAAAAATGAGCTGTGTTTGGCTGACCCTGGGGAGCGACAAACCGCAAGAGACGCTTGGACAAGCGAAGGAAGAGCGGGTGATGGGATTCGAACCCACGACAACAACGTTGGCAACGTTGTGCTCTACCAACTGAGCTACACCCGCATTTTTCGTTCCACGCCTTTACTGGCAACTTCGCTCGAAGCTTTTGAAGCCACGCATGAGAGTCAGCATGGCTGAATAACATACTAGCCAGGAAAGCTTTTGCCAAGGCTGGCTAACGCTTGTCCCGGCTCGATGCGTCAGGATTATAGGAAAGGCCGTCCGAACTGCAAGGCAGGATTTGAAAATTGAAAATTCAATTTTCGGAATTCGAATTCAAAATTTCAAATTTCAGATCGGCAATTTGAGATTTGCAATTTGCCATTTTGAGCTATCGTTGTCTTTTTCCCACTCGCGAGACCACCATGCCTGATGACGTCCTCGACCGCTTGATGCAGCAAATTCATCAGCGAGCCCAAGAGCTGCCGATCGGCTCCTATACCACCAAACTGATCACCGGTGGCGTGCCTGCCATGGGGGCGAAAGTCACCGAAGAGGCCGGCGAAGTCGTGCAAGCCGCGGAAAATCTGGCTCAACTGCGGGCCAGCGGCACTGCGGCGGAATCCGAACTTCAGGCTGCCCGCACCCATCTGATCTACGAAGCCGGCGATGTGCTCTATCACATGTGGGTCCTCTTGGGTAGCTTTGGCATCCACACCGATGACCTGCGAGCCGAACTGGAACGCCGCGAAGGCACATCGGGTCTGGAAGAGAAACGTCGCAGAAAAGAAGCAACATGAACGATAATCTCCGCATCGGCGTACCGAGCAAAGGTCGCTTGAGCGAACTAGCCGGCGAACTACTG
This sequence comes from Rania fehmarnensis, assembly GCF_056494185.1. Lineage (NCBI taxonomy): Bacteria > Pseudomonadati > Planctomycetota > Planctomycetia > Pirellulales > Pirellulaceae > Rania > Rania fehmarnensis. The sequence continues at coordinate 3,238,928 of NZ_CM151398.1, read as the reverse complement.
CATCAGGCAGGCATCAATTTCCGGCGCCAAGAACGCACCCTCTTCGCCCGCGTTAGCGGCTTGCCGATCGATATCGTCTTCCTGCGCACCGATGACATTCCCGTGCTGTGCGCCGAAGGTGCGATCGACTTGGGCATCACCGGTAGCGACTTGGTATGCGAAAGCCGAGCTGATGTTCAAACCCGTATGGCGCTGGGTGTAGGCCGCTGCCGCCTGAGCCTGTGCGTGCCCGAAAGTTCGCCCATCAAAGATTGCAGCCAACTGAACGGTGCCCGAGTGGCTACCAGTTTTCCCAACGTCACGGAGAATTTCTTGGCCCAGCACCAGGCCAAAGTTCATTTGGTGAACCTGTCCGGCTCCGTGGAAATCATGATCGGCTTGGGCGTGGCCGATGCCATCGTCGACCTGGTGGAAACGGGCTCGACGCTCGCCGCCAATCAACTCCGCATCTTGACCGACATCGGCAGCTACGAAACTGTGCTCATTCAAAACCCACGCACCCGTCACGACGCCACATGCGAGCGCGTGCTCAGGCGTTTGGAAGGCGTGGTCATCGCCCGCGACTATTCGCTGCTGGAATACAACGTTCCCAAAGACCGCTTGGCCCAAGCCGAAGCAATCACACCGGGCTTTAAGTCACCGACGATCTCGGAACTGGAAGACTCCGCCTGGTGCGCAGTCCGCGTCATGGTCCGCAGCAAGGACATCATCCCCGCCATGGAACAACTCGAAGCCATCGGCGCATCGGCCATCCTGGAAACCAGCATCCGCAACTGCCGCCTGTAAGCGACCTTTGGAGTGCGGTGCCACCTAGCACCGCTTTGATGTAAGCGACGTCTCCAGTCGCAGCCTGAGTCGCTCTGAATGTTTGGAGTAACTTAGTTCGAGCAGGCTGCGGGACAGTCCGCTTACATCAAAGCTACGGCTGCGCCGCAGCACTCCAAGGAGTCACCTTTGGAGTGCGGTGACACCTGGCACCGCTTTGATGTAAGCGAAGTCTTATGCCGCAGCCTGAGTCGCTCTGAATGTTTGGAGTAACCTAGTTCGTGCAGGCTGCGGAACAGACCACGCTTACATCAAAGCTACGGCTGCGCCGCAGCACTCCAAGGGCTGCGCCGCAGCACTCCAAGGCGAAGTTACTTCATCAACTCAGCCACCATTTCGGGAAGCTTGTCGAAGGTGGGATGAATCGCGCGGACTACGCCTGCTTTATCGACTAGCACCATGAAGTGCGGCAGAGGCGGTTTGACTCCCAGCTCCTTGGCGGCGGCTGAATTAAAGCCGCTGGCCGCTGGATTGCTGCTGTGGACCAAGCGGCCGTAGTTGCCTTGCGTCAACTCGGCTTTCTGCAAGTTCGAAGTCGTCAGGTTGTCGTCTATATTGATGCCGATAATTTCAAAGCTGGGACCGGTGATCGTGCTTCGCAAGTCTTTGATGTAGGTCTGCATGTTTAAACTGGGCAAGTCCAAACTCGACCAGCAATACACCAATACAACTTTGCCTCGGTAGCTGGCCCAGTCCAGTGGCACATCATCAAAGCCTATCAGTTCTTCTAGCTGAATCGGTTTGCCGATTAAATCCATCCGCCGTGCGTGCCCAGCAAGGACTGCTTCGATATCGCTTTTCCAGGGGCTCGCTTCGGCTTGAGTTTTCTTACTAGCGACCAAGTCGGCCAGTTTACTGGCGGCAGTGACGCGTCCGCGATATTCCATATCGCCAATCATGCGTAGAAAGTAGGCAAGCGTATTGGCCGAGGGAAAAGCATCAAACAAGGCGCTGGCCGTCGTGGCGACTTTGCTTTCATCGCTCTCTTGCCCTTCATGAACGGCGATGCAGGCTTCGTGATATGCGACCAACTGAGGAGACTTATTCACTTCGATGGCCCAGGCGCGCATGGCTACATCAGGATCGCTGGAACCACGAAAGGCGCGCACCAATCGCTGATCAATACCAGCCGCCGCCTCGGCATAACCCAGCTGACTACAGATAACCGAGCACTGCTGAACGGCCAAGAACTCCACCAGCGAAAGTTCGCTTGATGCCAACACCTGATCGATCTCGTCAACAATGGCCTGCGGATCTTTGATGACACCAGCTTGCAGCTGATTCAGCCTAAACCCCATCAACACCAATCGACCTTGATGAACGAGTTTAGGGTCGGAAGAAGTTACGAGTTCATTAGCCACTTGCTGCAGTGTTTGAGCAGCTTGAACATCGCCCAAACCAGAGAGCTGCGAGAGAGCCTCGACCTGAACTTTGATCGCCAGGTTGCGCTGCGCGACCGTCGCATCGGCCGCAGCTCTCAAGCGTTTGCCGGCCAATAGTTTCAGTTCGCTGATGCGTTTAGCTAACTTGACGAACTCTTCGTCTTTCAATTTGACCGTCTGCTGCACGAGCGCCAACTCTTGCACTGCCCGATCGCAATCTCCCAAAAAAGCCAACAACGGAGGCGCCGTTACGACTGCATCGGGCAGCTGCAGCTTCAGAAAACCTCGCTCACCCAAACGAGACTCGAGAGAAGCATCCAAGGCTGAGTCGGTCGAAGCGTCAAGATTGGGAACATTTTCGATCGTCACACCAGGTTTCTGAGCCGCCACGGAAGCAACTTCGGCAGCTTGGTTAGCTTCTGATACCGGCGGAGAAATTGCCGACGGTCCGGGCGGCAAAATCGCAGTTTCCGCTACTGGTGAACCAGTTGTTGAGTTGGCCGGCGAGCTCGTTGGTGCACCGCCACCTGCCGCAGGCTGCGACTCTCCGCTGGCCGGAGTTGCCTGAACTAGCTTCTCCTTGTCAGTTGTCGCCGAAGCCTTCTTTTCGGGTTCGGCGCGATTGCAAGCGGCCAAGAAGACGATACCGATCATCGCGCAGCGGATGACCCGCGTTGGCTGAGCAATTGATTCCATTTCAGACTCCCTTCGTTGGTGCATACTTTACTTGGCTTCGGGTTCGGCAGGGGTGGGCATTTCGAACAATCGATCCATCAATCGATCGAGTTCCGCGCCGCGGGCTTCTAATGAGACGACGACGCCTTCCTTATTCAACAGCAACACGGTGGGCAGTGATGCGATACCAAATTTCGACTGCAGTTTATCTTCCAGTTCGGCGGCTGAATCATGAATAACAGCCCAGGGCAGTTTGGCATCTCCCAAATACTTGTCGAGCGCCGCCCGGTCGTCATCGAGGCTAATGGCCACGATCTCCAAGCCTTTATCGTGGTGCTTTTCGTAGTGTTTCTTGAGGCGTGGCACTTCATCGATGCAGGGTTTGCACCAAGAAGCAAAGAAGTCGACAATCACAAACTTGCCTTCAAAATCCTCAGTGCGCACAGGCTTTCCATCGATCGACTCGGCAACCAGTTCTAATTTGTTACCCAACATCTCCAAGCGCCGGGCTCGCGAACTCAAATCCACGCGCAAAGCCTGCATCTCTTCGCGCTCGTCGTCTTTAAGCAGTTCGGCCATCAGGGCGTAAACATCGTGAGCCGGTTGTTTGCGCGGTTGCAATTCGAGGTAGGTCGACACGATTATCCCCGTCTGAATATCCGAGAGCGTCAATTGCTTGCGACTCTTCAGATAGGTCATGATCTTCTCGAACACTTTGTCGCGCGCGTCATCGGACTCGCTGACCATCAACGCGGCATTGCAAGCCATCGCATCCAATTCTGCTTGCATGCGCACCGGGTCTTCTTTGTTCTCGATCTGCTTGAGCAACAAATTGGAAGCATCGCGAATGGCTGTTTGCTGCAACCTGTATTCGGTCGCACTGCGCGGCCGAAATCCTTTGGCCGTCGCAATAACTTTCAATATGGCTTCTTTGTCCGCCCCAGCCGGAATCGACAAGTTGGGCGGCGGCGGCACGTCGGCCGCAGGCTTGGCCTGAGCCGCGGCTGGTGCTTTCGCCTGAGATTGTGCTGGTGCCTGGGGTTGTGCTTGAGCCAATAGGCTACCGCTGGCCACCAATGACAATGCCAGTGTCAGTACCAAGCAGTTCCAGGATAAATGTGGGCGATTCAGTATCATGTACATCTCAGTCTCGAATGTGGCATAGGCTTCCAGCCTGTGTTGTTCTGTGGCATAGGCTTCCAGCCTGTGTTGTTCTGTGGCATAGGCTTCCAGCCTGTGTCCTGCTGTGGCATAGGCTTCCAGCCTGTGTCCTTCTGTGGCATAGGCTTCCAGCCTGTGTTCTTCTGTGGCAAACGCATCCAGGCCTGTGCCTCGTAAGGTTATCCTTTATGCTACACGATCCGGAAGGTGGGCAAACAAAAAACTTGTAGCGGAATGCGTCAAGCATTTCGAGCGTTACCTCAAAATGACGAAAGCCTTGACGGCTTCCGCTACGAGCGAACACAGGCTAGAAGCCTATGCCACAGCAGTACACAGGCGGGAAGCCTATGCCACAAGAGATTGGGCTTTAGTTTACCAAAAGGTTGGGCATGTCCGAATACTGGCGCAGCCGATACATTCCTTGGGCTGTAGCCTGCAGCGGGTTGATGGCAGTGCTGCTGATCGTGATTTGGCCTTTACTGACCGGTCGTGTGCCTGCGTTCCGCGATGCGTTTCATTTCTATTATCCACTACTAGTATGGCTGGATCACCAAGCGACGCTGGGTAACTATTTTCCTCAATACAATCCACTGGACGGTACCGGCGTCAACTTGATTGGTGAGGCATCCACGGCCCTGTTTTACCCTGGACGAGTATTACTATGGGTGCCGGGGATCAGCGTGGCCACTCGGCTGGGCCTCTACTTGTTGGTCCATTTGGCCATCGGTGGTGTGGGAGCCATTTATGCTGCTCAGCGCAGTGGACTCAACCGACACGCATGCTTGCTGGCAGGAGTAGCCTACAGTTTGTCGGGCCCTGTTTTTTTTCAGCACACCAACCCAATTTTTTTAGTTGGCGCCGCCTGGTTGCCCTGGGCTGTGGCCGAATGCTGGGTGCTGTCGCAAGGCAATAAACGCTCGGAGGCTGCACCCCGTGTGCGCTGGTCGATATGGATCACCTCCAGCAGCCTTGCACTCCTGGGCGGAGATCCACAAACGACCGTACATATAGGACTGATCACCTGCCTGGCTGTGGCGCATGCGCTGGTCAGCAGTCGCCGTTGGCAGGATTGTGTTCGCAGCGCCCAACAATTTGTGCTCGCTGTGTTCGTCGTTGTTGGACTAACGGCCGTGCAGTGGCTGCCCAGTTGGTACCTGGTGCAGCACGCCACCACTACGCCACCCTCGGTCGCAGCATGTCTAACATCCGCGGCCATGGAACGAGATCAAGTGCCCGAACTCTTGCGGCCAGCCATCGCACCTGAGAGCCAACAGGGATTGTTTCCCTCATTGCCGCGAGGTTCGCGTTATGCGTATAGCGTGGCGCCCTGGCACCTGGTGACTCTCGTTTGGGGTCGACTAGCCGGATTCGTCATGCCGGAGTACACGCGTATCTTCTCGCTCTGGGCAGCTGAGCCACTGATGTGGGTTCCTTCGCTCACGATTGGACTGCCCACTTGGCTACTGGCCATGGCAACTCTTTTTCATCGACCGCTGCGGAGCCGAACCTGGTTTTGGTGGGCGCTGGCCATCTTGTCTGGTACCGCCATGCTAGGCAATTACGCACCGATGTGGTTGTGCCGCAACTTCCTGTTAATGATTGGCCAGCACCAGTGGGCCGCCAGTTTACCGGGAGATGAAACGCTGGGTATGTACTGGCTGTTGAGCGAAGTGGTACCGAGCTACCACGCGTTTCGATATCCCGCCAAGTGGAGCGTGCCCTTTGCGCTGGCGCTGTGCATGTGTGCTGCGCATGCGCTGAGCAACTGGCACCAAGTTAGCCAGACCATTGGTCGATTGTCTCTCGTGGTGGCGATTATGAGTGTGTTCGGCCTGGTGAGCTTCACGGGGGCTGAATGGGCCTGGGATTTGATTGAGCGCTCCAGCGCGACTGCTCCAGTGGATCCCTGGCTGGGCAAGCTGGCAGTGGCTCCGGCGTTTACCTGCGTCGTGAGCGGGTTGATGATTGGTTTGACAATTTGCAGTTTAACGATTGCCGTTTGCAAGCTGTCACCATCCTCCGCGACGCCAGCGATCCTGATGCTGACTACGCTGGAGTTAGTGATGGCCGACAGAAGCTGGCTGGTTACTGTACCGCCACCGCAGGGACACAGCAGCCCAAATGCGATTCAGTTCAACACCGCTGATCAATTACCACGTCTTTGGGCGCCGATTGGCCAGGCAAACGTGGCTCAAGATTTACCTCAGTTACCGCCCGGCCAGGCTGAACGTGTGACGGCGCTGTGCGAATATCAGCGCGAGTTTTACCTGGCTAAGCTTCATCTTTTAGAACATGCGGGCCACGAAAGCAACACATCCGCATTCAACTCCCTGGCCAACTTCTCTGCCTTGACATCGCTACCACCGCAAGCGCTCTTGCGCATACGCCGTGTGCTGGCTTCGCAGGATCATCTGCAGGCCTCCGACCCAAACTTGGAAGCGGCGCTGGCCTGGTTAGGTATCAGCCATCGCCTGGTTCGGGCTGCACATGCAACTCCAGGGCTGTCGCTGCAAGCGGTCGCGTCCTCAGAAAAATTGATCAATTGGCAAAACACGAGCTCAGCCAATACTTTACATATAAAGTATTTTCAAAGCGATCGCATCGAACTGAATGTACAGTGCGCTGAGGCATCCGACCTGGTTGTGCGTTTGTATCAAGACGGCGGGTGGCAAGCCAACTTAAGCGGAACGGGCTCGGAGCGCATCGCGCTTCGCCCCCACGCTTCGCATTTGGGCCTCTTCCAAACGTTGCACGTTCCGCCCGGCCAGTGGCAGATCACTCTGCTCTACAGAGCCCCAGGCGTAACAATTGGACTGCTAGTGAGCGTAATTACCTGTGCATTTTGTCTCCTTTCGCTCCGCGAAAGGCCTTTGCCGAATTCAGGCTAGGCTACATTCGTAGCCGAAGTCGCCAGACTTTGGATGAACTACCGCAACGCATTCCAATCTCTGGCGAGATCCGCTATACACAGGCTGGAAGCCTATGCCACACTCAGGCTGGAAGCCTATGCCGCACACGGGCAGTTATCTTACGCCTCGAAGTACGCGGCCACTTCGTGCGGGTGCGGTTGATGCCTGAGAGCTTCGATATCGATCAAGCGTTTATGTGCAATCCACGACTGCAGAAACTCCGGCGAAACCACATCACCGCGCAACAAGAACTCGCCATCTTCTTCCAAAGCGGCCAGGCTGGCTGAAAAACTCGAGGGTACGGGTTGATGGTCGACTGCTGACGATTCATCGGTGCCATAAGGATCAGGATCCAAGGCTGGACCGGGATGGATCTTGTTTTGCACTCCGTCGACGGCGGCCATCAGTAGAGCGGCGAAGGCCAGGTAAGGATTGCAGATAGCGTCGGGCAATTGGAACTCAACACATTTGTGCTTGCTTATGCGATGACTGGGAATGCGAATCGCCGCCCGCAGGTCGCTCTGGGAATACGCGATCTGCGGCCGGCCTGTTCCGCTGGCACATGATGACATCGGCGCCAGTCCAAAGCGTGAGTAGCTGCAGGTGGTCGAATTGGTCAGCGCCACTATCGACTTGGTATGTTTCAGTATTCCACCGATGGCATGTAAGCCGACTTCGCTCATGCCGGCGTAACCAGAGCCCGATAGCGCACAGTCGCCGCCGAGCATCAGGCCCAGCTGAGTCGGCATGGTGGCTGGTTCTCTACCAGCTTCCGGCAGGGGCATAAACGTAGCCGACTTGCCCCACCGTGCAGCCAATTGCCGCACCAGGTGTTTGGTGATCATCACATTATCGGCGCTGGCGACAAGTCCACTCTCGCTCAGTTCCAAACGCGACTTGGCTCGATCGCTACCGGGCTGACGATGGGATGCGACGGCCACTCCACAGTCGCCCAGCGCCTGCATCACTTGGCTGCGAAAGTCGTCGTCCAATAACTCGCCGTGATTGAAACTGGTACCGCGATCAGTCTCAAAACTCAGATCGCGAGCTTCATCGACCATCCGACGATAACCACCGCGTCGCGACTTTTTGGGGCCGCCTGCCAACAGGAAGAACTCAATGCCCAGTCCGATCAAGACTTCGTCGGCGACGCCACTATCTCTGGCAAACTTCTCTGCCTTGATGGCGATAGTACGTGGATCGCCCGGCAATTCTTCGCGAGTTAGCGGATCATTCATCGAACACAGAATGGAGAGCGTGGGCGTTTCTGCAAAGGGAGCGATGAACGCGGTCGCAGGTTGCGGCAACAACAATACATCAGCCACTTCGCCGCGCCGCGTGGCCAGGTGCGGCAACCACCAGGCAAATCCATCTTCGAATGCTTCTTCGGTCAAGCGTGCAATCGGGATGCTCAGTTGATGCCATTTGCCCAACGAATCAGTAACGTGCAGGGCGACGACCTTGACATCATGTTGTCGACATTCAACCAGAACCTCTTGGGGCGAATTGGCCATGGGCTATGCTTTCAAGATCTGCAAAAGTTAAGAGCCGGCCATTGAGGCACTGCCTGGCCTTGAATAACTGACAAGCATTTTCAATTTGGACGAGTTGGGGATCGATACCACAAGGCAAAAAAGGCAGGCACCAGAATGGAACGAATGACCAGCGTATCGAGCAACACGCCCAGTGACAAGGCAAAACCTAACTCAGTAATCCCGCGCAGCACCGGCGCGTCGCTGGTGATCCCCAGCCAGGGGACAGCAGTGGAAAGCGCGCGGGTAATGGCCGGACTGGTCATGGCCACAAACGTACCGGCCATCACCGCACCACAACTGGTAATGATACCGCCAGTCAATCCAAGCGCCCGGCGAATACCAACCAGCATTCCATGCTGCTTCTGTTCGTCCAAAATGCGTGTCGTCAAGTAAACGTTGTAGTCTTGGCCCACAGCTACCAAGATCACAAACAGAAACAGCGGCACCTTCCAGTCCAAACCATTGTACTGGTCACCATACAGCCAGCCAAAGAACGCATACGTCAGACCCAGCGTTGTGAAGTAACTGAACAATACGGTGAAGATCAAATAGGTCGCCAGCACCCAATGCCGCAGCAAATACAGCAGCACGCCCCATACGCCCAGGGTGACCAGTATCTGAATCCGCCCCTGGTCGGCTTGAGTCACCGAGCGCAGGTCGGTAATACCTACGGTGGTACCCACCGTCGTAAACTGCGCTTTGTGCCAAGGCGATTCGGCGCGATGCGTCTCTTGATCAACAAAGCTGGACAAACGACCGAGCGTCTCGGTGGCGCTGATCGAGAATGGATTGTCTTTCAGTACCACATCAAAGCGTGCCAGGCGATTCTCGTAATCCTTGACCGGACTCAAGTAACGCTCACGCGTCGTGCGATGTTCACGCAAGAAACGGCGCATCCAGGCATCGGTCGTCAGCAGTCCCATGGCGCGTTTGGGTGGATAGTCGCCCAGCGGATCATTGACGCTGCGTACCGATTCGACGCCATCCAGATACAACGAGTTGGATAGACTATCGCTGGCTTTCAACAGTTCCGCATCGTCACTGAACGGTTCATTGCGAATCATCAGTATCGTGACTGGGCTGCTATCGTTGGTCGAAAAGAAGCGTTTGGTTAGATCGATTCCACGTCGACTGGGCGCGTCGCTGGATAATTCTTCTACAAAATCATAAGTCACCCAGCCCAAACACTGCCAACCATAAGCGGCAGGTACGGCCAGGAACGCGGTGGTGATGCCCAGCGCCATCGTGGGTCGCGCGACGACCCAGTCGGCCAGGCGCATCCACAACCGCTTCCAGAATTGATCCTCGATGGCGACTGGTGCTCGGGCTGACTGGTGCTGGCCACCGCCCAGTCCATCTTCGGCTGACCCCGCCGACTTATGTTTTCGAAGTGAAGGCCAAAAAGCCAACCGCCCGATCGCACTCAGCAAGGCCGGCGTAAAGGTCAGGCACACTGCCAGGGTCACAGCCAGCGAGATGGCGATGATGGGACCGGAAAAGCGAAACTTCTCAAAGCGGCTCATCCACATCATCGTCAGTCCCACAATCGTAGTCATGGCGCTGGCGACGATCGCATGATGCACATTGCGCCACGCGCGGCTGACTGCGCGATAGAAGTGGGGACGAGTGGGTGTGGGTGTGCGTTCGAGCACTTCACGACATCGAGCAAGAAAGAACAAACAAAAATCTGTCCCGGCACCAAAGAGCAATACCACGATAAAGATGCGGGTGGTGGTGAACACACCCAGTCCACCACTGTCAGGATTGGCCGGATCTCGCGCCAGGAGTGCCACCAGGCTGGTCGACACCATCAAGCTCAAGGCAATACTGGTCAACGGTATGGCAACCAGGAAGGGACCGCGATATACCAGAGCCAGGATAGTGATCACCAATAGGATCGTTACGCCTTCGGTTTGGCGAACGCTGCTAGCCGACGCTCGCAACATATCGGCGCCCACCGCTGCTGAACCGCTGACCTCGACGCGCAGGTCGGGCGAGATGATCGGCCCATGTTCGGTTCGCATCTCTCGAATCAGAGCTTCAACGCCTTCCAGAATCGTGATGTTCGAGACAGCTGTGAACTCGGTATCCAAGTGCATGGCGATCATGCGTGCTTGCGAGTTCTTGCCGCCCAACTTGGTACCCAAGACGAAATCGCGCCAAGTCCAAACGTCGCTCAACTGCTCGGCCCACACCGGATGCCGCAACGTTAACGACTTGGTGCCTTGTTCGGTCATCGCATTGACCGCTGCTTCAGCCTTTTCGGCTTCGACCTCCTCGCCTAGGGCTTTATGAATGTGTGCGCGCAGATCGAAAGCATCACGCAGTCGAGCGTATTTGTAATCCGGTTGCTCCGTCTCGAGGAACTCGGCCAACTGATCATCGATGCTGATGCACTGATCGAGACTATAAGCCACCGAATCAACGCGCGCCTTTTGACCGACCGACAGTTTTTCGGGAGCCCAATCGGTTTTATCCAGCGGCAGCTTAGCCCACTGACCAGAAGCGGCGAACCAGTGCAGTCGACGAGCCAGGTCGAGCCCCAGCGCGATATCGCCTCCCGCCAATTGACCTTTTGACCGAGCCAGGATGATCATCATCTGGCTGCGAGCATGCGAAGCGGGGAAGGCTTCTTTGAGTTGTTTTTGCCCAATGATGCTAGGAACGTTAGCGGGCAGATAAGCCAGATCGCCATCGGCCGCGATCTTCTCCCAAGCCGGTGCAAGCCAGCGTAGCAATAGGGCTACCAGAATCCAGGCGGCGATGACCGTCGGCCAACTGCGCGTTACTAATCGTCCACCTGTCGCCTTGTACCAGCCCAAGCGTCGCTCCCTATTGTGAACTCTTCAATCATCCCGTAGCGGAAGCCGTCAAGGCTTTCGTTCGCATCCCGTAGCGGAAGCCGTCAAGGCTTTCGTTCCAACATCGCCACAGCGCCTGCATTTGGCTACTAACTTTGATCGGCCCCTCTATTGTTGGCAAGAACGACCCTACTTTGCAACGGCTTTCGCAACTGATATCGTTGGCGGTTATGAGTAAGGGAACTCACTGCTTTGACCTGCTGTTTGCTGCAAAATTGCCGCGCGAGCTGCCGCCGATCGTGGTTGCGTTTGGCGATGATGCCTTTTTGCGCCAACAAACTTCGCGTCATTTGCTCGAATTGGCCAAGATCCCCATCGACGAAGTCAAAGCCTTTGACGGCGAATCTTGTGCATGGCGCGATGTGCACGACGAACTGGCCACGATATCACTGTTCGACCCCGATGAACGTCGCGTGGCAATTGTCAAACATGGCGACGACCTGGTCAAAGCCGCCAGGCCGCTCATGGAAAAGTGGTTTTCATCAGCGGTGCCGTTATCTTTGCTGTTGCTCGAATTATCCTCGTTTCCATCTAATACCAAGCTTTTCAAGATCGCAGCCGAAAAGGGCTGGTGTATCGAGTGCAGCGCACCGAAAGGCAAAGCGGTAGAAGATTGGATCAAAAAGTGGGCGCTGAACATCCACAAACTGAAACTAGCTGCTGCCCAGATCGGCTTTGTCTTGGATCGCGTGGGGCCCGAGTTTGGTTTGCTCGATCAAGAGTTAGCCAAGGCCGCGCTCTACGCCGAGACCGATGGCACGATCACTGATGCACAGCTGAAACAAGCCATCGGTAGTTGGCGCACCCAAACAGTCTGGGAGATTGTGGCCGCTGCTTTGGAAGGACGCACCTCGCAAGCCTTGGAGCAATTGCATAAAGTCGTCCAGGCAGGCGAGTCACCGATGGCCATCGCGCCGCAAATGTCGTGGAGCTTGAGACGCTTCGGCAATGCCACGCAACTAATCGCCCAGGCCGAACGCCACCAGGCCAAACCCAATCTTCGCGACGCTCTAGCTCGCGCAGGCTTCCGCCCCTATGAACTGGGCACAGCCGAAAACCAACTGCGTCGCTTAGGTCGAGCCCGAGGCCTGAAACTGCTGGACTGGCTGCTCGAACTCGATATGAAGTTAAAGCTTTCGCACTCTAAAGAAGACCGCGGCATCTTTGCCATCGAAGAATTCATCGTCCGCCTGGCCGACTAAACCGCAGGCGTTAGCCTCGGTTATTGAACTACGACAACGCCTCCAAAGTCTGGCGACTTCGGCTACGGTTCACGAGGATGGATACAACAACCGGGGCTAATGCCCTCGGCTTAGTTTCCAATTTTAACCGCATCGCGTACAATTACGGACAAGAGATACTCTTCCTAACCTTTAACACTTGTGATCCATGTCCACACCCATCTGCGAAGACAAAGTCCGCGAACAGCTCAAGCAGGTCATTGATCCCGAACTGTTCGTTAACATCGTCGACCTTGGCTTGGTATATAACGTCTACCTGACTGCCAACGCAGAGGACGAGGTTAAGACCGATGTGGCTATCGATATGACGATGACCAGTCCCATGTGTCCAGCTGGTCCGCAGCTAGTCGGCAATAGCCGCCAGGTGCTCGAGGCGCTGGAAGGCGTCGGCAAAGTCGATGTGAAAGTCGTCATGGATCCGCCATGGACACCTGAACGCATGACCGAAGATGCCCGGGATCAACTGGGAATTTTCTAAGCTCAGCGTCAAGAATTTCACGACACCGGTTTCACGGCACCAGTTTCACGGCACCAGTTTCACGGCACTAGTTTCACGGCACTAGTTTCACGGCACTAGTTTCACGGCACTAGTTTCTCTGGGGTGCCGGGGATGGTTGCATTTTCGGTAGCAGCCAGCGGTTTGGCCAGACTGAGATAAGCGAACAGGTCCAGCAATTCTTGTTCGTTCATTTGTTGTTCCAAGCCATCAGGCATCAGCGATTTGACACTGTCTTTGATCGTGTCGATATCTTCCTGGCGATCGAGCTCGATCTGCTTGCCGCCTTGCACTTTCAAGGTGATGCGTTGTGGATCTTCCGCGACTAGTAGTCCAGCCAGCACGCGGCCATCGCTGGCTAAAACAGTTTTACCCATAAACGCTTTGCCAATCACCAGGCTCGGGTCCATGACGTTGGAAACGAGTTGTTCAAAACTGCCGCGACCATTGCCGGTGATGTCTGGGCCTAGTTCTACACCTTCGCCATGCAAGCGATGACACTGCGAGCAGATGCGTTTGAAGTGGCTTTGGCCATGCACTGGGTTACCCGACTTGCCGCTGGTTAACAGTTGCATCGTGCGCTGCACGACGAGTTTGCGATCAGTATCCTCGGTTGTGCGCAGTCGTCCCCAGACACGTTCGATCGCCGCTGTTAAATCGGCTTCATCGCTGGCCACCCACTTCATGAGTTGATTGGTGTTCAGCATATCTTTGGCAACCGTTTGCGTTTCGATGGCACTTACCAGCTGTTTCATACTGCTGGCGGTTTGCGTCAGCGGCTCGATGGCCGTCACTTGAACTGACCGGGGCAACTGGGCCCAGCGCGTCAGTAGAATCGACGTGGCAGCTTCTCGATCATGTTCCAAAGCCTGCGCGACACACAGCTCGAGCCAGTTGATTTCAGCTTCAGACATCGGTTCCGCTCGCGTGAGCAACTCTTTCAAATAAGTGCGAGCCGGATTGGGCTGGGCGGCCAACCAACAGCGCAGCAAGAACTCGCGCTGACTATTTGCCAAATGAAACTCTGCTCCAGCGATTGCCTGTTGGAGTTGCGTCTCGGCCGTTGATTGTCCGACGATCGTGAGCGCAGCAACTGCAGCTAACCACCTGGCGTCGCTAGGGCCTTTACTCAAGACGGGCAACATCTTGTCGGACAGTTGAGCCAAATGAGGTTTCAGCTCGTCGATCGAATTGCGCTCCAGCGCCTGATCGATCGCTTTTTCCAGCGCCGAGGCCGCGCCGGCTGGTTGAGCCGTCCACAGAAGTTTGACGATTTTTAGCGCGGGCGGTGTTGCACCAGGTGCATTGGCCGATGGTGCATCTTGTGCGTTTCCATGTGTGCCAATCAGAATGCCGCAGATTAGCCAAACGAGTCCTAGTCGAAGTTGCAATATCATTACCATCCCATACTCTGATCACTGCGTTTTCGGCAGTTTGGCTGACTACAGCCCATGATTACGTTGGAAAACAGGTGCATCGGAACCCGGATCGGTCTATTATAGTGAGTGATTCACTTCTATTCGCTCGGGATCAAGAGAATGAGATACCTGTGGGCCTCGGCGCTGTTTGTCGCACTTTGTAACTCGGGTTTTGGCCAGATCGTTCAATTACCCTCGGTCACGACTTTTGGCACATCCGGTACGGTGAGCGTGCCCGATCAGGGCGCTGCGTATATGGGTGGCAATTCATCTATGCGCTCGGGTCTGTCCAGTTCTGGATTTGGGCCATTGGCTTCGCGAGCGCGGGGCGTGGGCGTCGGCGGCAGCTCGGTTAGCGTTACAGCTACCATCATCGATCTGCAGGCCATGGACGAAGCCCTACTGAATCGCCCTCCCAAGTACTTGCCACCTAACAGCTATCCACCCAAGTACCAGGGCAAGCCGCTGATCAATACGCTGGCACCCAAAAAATATGATGCCATGACCAACAAAGCGCCGCGGCAGACGACGACCGCCAATGATTGGGCAATCGCCCTCGGCTCGCCGGGTGACGCGCCGCTGGAAACCAGTACCACTGAGAATAATGTGCGTTACTTCATGGGTCAGGCTGCGGAAGCGCAAGCCGTCGGTCGTGTGGCAGCAGCCAAAGTGTATTATCGAATGGCTTTGGAACGCATGACCCCAGATCAACGCCAGCGCATGGACAAACTGCAGGAACGCAATGCCGAAGCGGCTCGTCGTGGCGTTCGGCCCTCGGAGTTAGAAAGCGTTCTGAAGAAAGAAGCCGCCGAGAAAGCCGCCCGTACAACCTCAACCACCCCAGCTACCCAACCTGAAGAACCAGAACCCGAGTCCCCCTTCTAGCCCTGGTTACCAGGCTCTGCCTGGTAACCCACTGTCTTGCAGGCTCCGCCTGCGCCTTTCAAATACAGCCTACGATTCGGCAGCGACTATGCGCAAGGTTCCATAACCGGGGCTAACGCCGCTAACGCCCTCAGCTTAGTTTAATAACCGGGGCTAACGCCCTCGGCTTAGAAGAGGCCCTTTCGCTCTGAGTTCTACTGTGGTATTCCTAATGGTTCTCGCGCACGGGAACAAGCGATTCAGGCAGGGCGACTTCGGAGGTTGGATGGAATGAGTAACAGTGCCGTTCAGTCGGCAAAAGGATCAATCGTCATCGCTGATGGCGAGCCGCTGGATCTGGGTAACCGCGAACTGGCTGCACTGCTGGCTTGGCTCATCCCCGGTGCCGGGCACTATTACCAACGTCGATACCTCAAGTCGCTCATCTTCTTTGTGTCGATCATGAGCACGTTTCTGCTGGGTATGCTGGTCGGTGGCGGTCGCTGCGTCTACGCTTCATGGAACAACGTCGAAGTCCGTTGGCAATACATTCTGCAAGCCGGAGTGGGACTGCCAGCCATGCCGGCTGCGTTGCAATACTATCGGGTCAGTAAGAATCAGTCCGTCATGTTCGGCGGGTTTATGGCTCCACCCAAGTCAGTCGATGACCTCTCAGAATGGAATCATCAATCGTCTTCCGGTTTCGATATGGGCACGCTCTATACGATGATCGCTGGGTTGTTAAACATCCTGGTTGTCTTCGATGCTTGGGGTGGTCCCTTGCCACCTCCGGCTAAACCCACGAAACATAATGATGACGAGAACAAAGACCAGCAGGAAAAGCCGCCCGAGTCTCCAGGCGGTGGATAGCTATGGGCAAAATCCACGAAGCCATCAAGACCTTTAACACCACGGTCCGCACAGCACTGGCTGCCGGCTTCGTTGGCATATTGTCAATTGCTAGTTGGTGGGGATACAGCGAGTACAGCAAACACGAACGGGCTCTGGCTACCGCCAATGCCCAGGCAGCCCAGCTGAAGGGCGAAGTCGATAAGCTCAGCGGACAACTGGTCGAACTGAATGTCGAGCTAAAAAAGAAAATCGTGCAGATCGAAAAGATGGAGACATCTCTGCGTCTGCTCAAAACGAATCAACGGTTGGCGCGCCTGAAAGTTACCAGCATCGATCGCGATGCAGAAAGCCAGGCCGTGCGCACTCGACTCGAGTTCACCGAACTATCACCCGCGGGCGATCCGATCTCCGAGCCCAAAAAGTTTGAGCTGCCCGGCGACATCATCTATATCGATAATTGGGTGGTCAAGTTCGATGACAAGTATGTCGAACAAGCGGACATTCAACGCGGGACATCGCTCTGTTTATTCAAACGCATTTATAGCGATCAACTAAAACCATCCGATGGAAAGCAACTGGACGAAGTAGGTATGCGGCCGCAAGCTTATGCGCGCGGTGGACAACTAACGCAGTTCGAAAAAGAGCTCTGGTCCGACTTTTGGCAAATAGCCAACGACCCCGTCAAAGCCGAACAAAAAGGCATTCGAGCTGCGCATGGTGAAGCTGTCTCGATCCAAGTCCAAGAAGGCAAGACCTACGCCATCGAACTGCGTTCTTCCGATGGCCTGACCATAAAAACCGTCGAACAGTAACCTTGACGTAGCCACCGCTGCCAAGCGGTGGATAGTCAACGCGTAACGCGTCCACCGTCTGGCGACGGTGGCTACCCAGAGTCCACCGTCTGGCGACGGTGGCTACGCGCTATCGAATTACAGAATCGCTGCCAGATCGAAGCTTTGGGCTTTCACCATATTCGCAGCTGCCATTAGCGATCCACTTATGCTAGTGGGATCATCCAACCAGCTAGTGAACAGCTTTTGTAATCGGGCCGCGTTGCCGGTTTCGAAGCTGAGCGCTTGAGCGCTGGTACCCAGGCGAGCGATGACAGTTGGACCGGTGCACAGCAGCGTCGGCAGTCCCGAGGCGAGCGCGGTCTGCATCAGCCAGGAGCAACCTTGCTGAGGGCTGGGAATAATGCACAGATCGGCCGCGGACAACACCAAGTCGGGATCTTCGAAAGTGCCCGGCATCATCATGTCATGGCGCCAACCTTGCCGCTTGATTACATCATATAAACGCAAACGCTCGGGGCCATCGCCGATAATCCATAACCGCACGCCGCGTCGCGCTTCGATTAGTGGACCAAGGGCTTGGACCACGAATTCCACGCCCGCACTTTTGGTTAGCTCGGCCAACACTACCACGACGCGGTCTTCTGCCCTGACGAACAATTCGTAATTGATATCCGCCAATGCACGTCGCGCTGCGCTGCGGGCGGTAGAGGACCGATCGATAATTTGGTGCGGACCGTCACCGACAACTCGAATCTGTGCAGGTGTTACGCCAGCCCCGATCAATTCGCGCCGCGCGTAATCATGCGGCACGATCACCAGGCTGGCCCTGGAACAAGCCGTCACCGCTCGTTGCCTTAAGCGCGTACTGAGCGGTCCCAGCATATCGATCGAATCGTAGCGCACGATCACCGGTAGGCGATCACGATAATGATCAACCAACAGCAGAGCATCCTCTTCGCCCGCTTCGGCAACAATTAATCGCTGCTGACCTCGTACCTGGGCGGCCTGGCAACCTGCATCGATCCATTCCAATAGATGCCGCGCATAACGGCGGGTGCGAAACGGAGTTGTGGGACTGGGCTGGATGCGGTGAACGTCAATTTCTCGCAAGCGCACATCGGTCGGCCAAGATGAATGCCAGCCCGCCGTGATGATCTCAATCGACCAACCACGTTGCTGCATGGCACTGGATACCTCAAGCGTATGCCAGACGGAATCAGAAACGATCGGCCAAAAGCGACGTGTCACCCATTGCACGCGTGGCCCGGAGCTCATACTGAAATTCGACTTTACGAAATGGCTTCGGCCATGGAATCACTGCACGCAATGTCGTGTGGTTCCAGTACTGCCAGGTAGGGCAAGTTGCGATATAGATCTTGATAATCCAACCCATAGCCAACCACAAATTGATCGGGAATATGGAAAGCGACAAAATCGGGCTCCATCTCCACCACTTGTCGGCCTTGCTTGTGCAACAACACGGCACTGGCCAGGCTATTGGGTCCCATCTGAGCCACACAGCCCAGTACAGCGCTGAGCGTTCGGCCAGTATCGAAGATGTCGTCCAGCACCAGCACATCGCGGCCGCGCACATCCAGCATCATGTCATCGCGCAGCCACAACTGTCCTGATTCCGTGCCACCGCGATAACTGCTGGCTTGGATCAGACTGATGCGCACCGGCATCGTCAGTCGTCGACTTAAATCGGCCAGCAGTACCAGACTGCCAGTCATGATGGCCACGATTGTCAGCGGACGATCGCCATAGAAAGCGGCGATCTTCTGCGCCATTTCCGCTACGCCTTCGCGCAGTTTGTCTTCATCTAGCAGTATCTTCAAGCGACCCATCGCCTCCGAGATCATGCTCTAAATCTGGATGACCTGACCGTCAGTCGGAATGAACATCCCCAGTTGCTCATGCTCATTGGTCAGTATCATAGACGACCCAAGCACTTCGGCTAATGGGTTAAGGTGAATAAGCCCAGTTTTTCTGGGCCGAACCTCCCGAACTAGTTCAGTCACGGCACCCAACCAGGAGTGGCCCGTCTTTTCCGCCAAAGCTTGATATTCGTCGGTGAAATAACACTCATGCAGCAATAAATCCGCACCGGTAATGTGCCGCAAATAGTCCGATTCGGGCCGAGCGACCGTGTCGGTCGTGTAGGCCAACACTTTGCCGCCGTGCTCGATGCGCAACCCCAACGATCCGCCCGGATGTTCCAGCGGAAACCAGCTGAGCTGTGCTCCGCTTTCGAGCTGTAGCGGCGCGCGAAAATCATCGAGCGCTACAAACTCAATCCAATCCGGCAACAGAGGAAACAAATGCTCCTGGAACAAGTGCTCGCGGATGGCATTGAGCTTTACGGCCGCCCCCAGCACACGCACGCGTTTAAGCGAGGTAACCGCCACCGTATCCAGCAGAAACGTCAGCCCAATCACATGATCCAAATGTGCATGCGACAGAAAAATGTCCAGCGACTCACGCGGCTCTTGTCTCAAGAGTCCAGTCAGCCCAAACATGCCGGTCCCCGCATCCAGCACCAAACTAGCTTCGGGCAGGTAATAACAGGCCGTGTGCCGCGTTGGGCTGGGATGATATCCAGTCGTTCCGAGGCAGTGCAGTTTCATGAAGTACAGCTTGAAAGTTCGTGATCAAAATCGTAGCCCAATCCCTGGACTCGTTTAACCCGTAGCCGCAGGCGAGGCGCACCCAGTGTAGCGACTCTACCACCCACCATAGCCGAAGTCACTAGACTTTGGACGACTTACATCCAATCTCTGGCGAGATCGGCTACGAGATAACTTCTCAATTGCCGCTGGGCGGTGGCGTTTGGCCTGGCAAACCAAATTGGGGCAAACCGAGATTGGGCAAACCGAACTGAGGCAGACCGAAGCCCTGATTGCCTTGAGCTGGAGGTGCGGCTGTGCCATTGGCTGGAGCTGCGTTTTGGCCAGTTCCTTGGGCAGGCAAACCACCCGGGAAGAGTTTGTTGAGCCCCTTCGATAGCTGCTGCTGCAACACACCCTCGGCGGCTTGTGTTACCGCCTGGCGTCCAAGATCGCGAATGAACTGCGTATCTAACTGCGGTGCCGTCAGCGAACCGCGGATGGGTATTTGAATCGATTGGCCTCTCAAGCCCGCCAGGAAAGGCGACTTCTCAATCCAATCATCCGGGATGGGCATGGCGGCATTCAGTTCCATACGTCCGTCAATACCTACCGCACCCGACGAAACGAGCGTCACATCGCCGACGCCAAACTTCAGATCGCGATGCATGACGCGACCATTCTCCATGCGAAAAGCGATCGCTTGCTGTGGCAGTTGCATCCAAACTTGCTGCGTACCGACGGTCGATGCCAATTCCTTTTTGCGAATGGCATTGATCTGCTGAACCAAGCCAATCACTTGATTGGACAAAGGCCCGGGACCGACCACAGCGTTATGAATGACCAGTTGACCATCGACAGTTTGATCTTGAGGATTGGCGATGTTGAATCGAGCCTGGTTGAGCGTCAAGCTCAATCGACCATCGACGCTAGTAGCTTCCGCCAGTAACGGTGTCACGTACTTCAGCCAACCTTGGCACATTTGTGGCGTGATGGCCACATTCTCCAGCACGGTCATGGGCTTTTGGATCAGTACGGTTTGATCGGCGGTCAAATCGCTTTCCATATCCCAACGCACTTTGCCGCCCGAAACCTGGATCTCGGCGTTGGTCGTCAAGTGACCGTTGGTGACATTTACTGGCACATCGGCGGTGCCAACTTCGATACCCACCACGCGAGCTTGTTCCCAACCGATGCGTGTGGCAGCTTGCAAGCCTGCCAACATCGTAGCGCTCGGATTCTTTGAATCGCTCGTTAACACAACTTCGATGGGCACTTGTTTGCGACCGGACAATTGCACGTTATTGCCGATGTAAGGTTGCAACTTGGTAGCCACCATGTTCGCATCGTACAAACATTGTCCATTGGAACGAATCGTCTGGACATCACCTTTGTTTTCGACTTGAGCTGTACCGGCATAATGCATCCATGGAGCTTGGAACTGCATCGAGTCGACTTTGACATCGCCGCTGGTCATGTCGTAGAGGGCCTTCAAGTTAGCCACCAGTTGTGCTTCGGACCAAAGACTGGTCGGCTGCGCACCTGCGACCTGTTGCATTACATCTACTTGATCGCTTTTGGCATCCATATCCAGCGTGGCTGACTTGGCATCGACTTGCCACTTCAGATTACCCGCCACTTGACCTTTGAAGACCAATTGACTGGCTGGGGCAGTTGCTGGTGTACCGACGCCTGGTGGTAATACCAACTGTTTAGGATTGGCATTGGCTGTCGGCTCACTCTTGACATTGCGCATCAACGTACCCACGTCGATGATGTAAGCGCCCGTTCCGGTTCGACCAGCATCGGCATTGCCCAAGGCTTTGTCGGCTGCCGATAGTGAGAACGAGTGAGCTTGAACAACTAGCTTTTCAATGGCCAGCTTGCTCAAATCGTTTGTGTTTACATTGCCTTGAAAGTTACCGATCATCTCAGGTTCAACGAGGGTGGTACCACCCGAGCCGATCGAGAAAGGCTGGCTGCGCCAATTGGCTTCACGCAATTCTAAATGGGCCAGATCCAAGCTACCGCTCGCGCCCAGCGAGTATTTTCCGGCCATCGTCGTACCGGGATCGAGCAGCTTGAGCATGACCGCGCGCTTCTGCCATAGCTCCAGCGAGCCTTCAGTGCTGAGCGTAAACGCGGCAGGTGGTGCATCTTTCGCAACCAATTGCATCGGCTCGAGCAAGTCGAGTTTTAGTTTCTCAGTCTGTGCCGTCAGTTCGATATGGCCGCGTTGAATGCTGGTGAGTTGTGTTCCGGCCAAACGAGCCGAAGCCGAGAATGTGCCCTTCCAGGCTGGTTCGTTCAATTGTCCGCCACTGGACATGGCAATCAACAGCGGTGTCGTTTCGAGTTGTCCTTCGGCCGCGACGACGCCGGGTTCGGCCTGCGACCAATGTACTTTCATGGCAGCCTGGCCAGCCATAGTGGAGACAGGCAGTTCAATCCACTGGGCCAGGCGTTGCTGCAGTCGATCGAGATCGAATTGACCACTGAAGGCTCCTTCGGCGGCAGTGCCCTTGGCAGTGATCTTGCAGAATTCGGCATCGCAAGTTCCGCTCAGCGATACCGCGCCGCCAGCTTGAGGCTCGGCGCTGAGTGATAGTTTTAACGCATCATCCCACTTGAGCTGTTGACCACCTGCGACGGCTACTAGCTTGCCCAGTTGCAAATCTACGGTACTCGAGGGCGCTCCCGTGCTAGTCAATTGCTGTGCGACTTTGAATGTCGCCGAACCAGAGAGCAAACGTGTATCATCGCGCATCGGTACCAGCGTCTCAGCAACCTTCACCAGCTTGGCCAAGTCCACTGAGCCTTCGGCATTCAACTGAGCACCAGGTAACCAAGGCGCAGTCACGGTCGGCATGACTACAGGCCAGGGCAGGGTACCTGCCGCCGCCACACCACCGACATCCGTAGTCAGCTGTGTGCCTTGCAGTGACAGTGTGCCACTCGCCAAAGTCGCTTGCCCTTGCAGCTTGATCGATTCGAGTTTAGCCGGCTTGTCACCAAGCAGTGTTGGGGCTGCCACCACTAGTTGATCGCCACTGAAGTTCTCGACGTTGAAACTCCAGCGATCTTGATCGACCATCGAACCGGCTAAGCGGGCCGAGAGTGAACCATTGAGTTCATCGACAGGCAGATCCGGTAATCGCTGACGCACCACATGCCAAAACGCCAGCGGTACGCGTTCGACGACCGCGCGCACATTAAACGTGCGCACCTCGCCCGCCATCGACTCGGCGACATCTGCTGCGATCGTACCAGATAACTGACCACTGCTATCGGAAATAGTGGCTGCCAATTGCGTGGGGCCCACAACTTGATTGGGTCCCGGCAATTGTGTTTTTAGTGAAGGGATCTTTACCATCCACGCGTCGGGATGCATGGAGTCGCGCAGCGTGATTTTGGCTTCGGTTAGTTCAATTGCGCCGGTATAAAGCGTCGTGGACGTGCTAGGTGCTGATGGTTCGCCTTGCATCAGCGGGGCTACCGCTTGTTCGATACTGGATGTTCCATTGGCGACAGCTACATCGACATTGACATCTTTGATACGAATTGTGCCGAGATTTTGGCTAGCGGTAATCCAAGATAGTAAACTCTTTTCAGTTTCAATCGCGCCTACCTTGGCCACGTCGTTCCCTTGGCCATCGATCACCCGCAGTCCTACAATACTGACCGGCGAAAGCCAACCGGCCGAGACGTTGGTGAAGTCAACCTTTAGCGGCGCGATACCAGCAAAGCGATCGATCAGCGGCACCAGCACGGCACGTTTGGTCAACACCATCGGCGCAGCGCCGACTAGCAATATGAACAATCCGCCCATGACCAGCGGAATCGTGTAGCGCTTCTTAAGTTTGCGTTTGCGCCGGGCAGGACGCGACCGTGGCAGATCATCGTCATCAACAACATCATGCTGTCGGGCCATAGTATCTCGCTCCGTGAGAATCCAAGGACTTCTCGCGAGATTCTACGCAGATCCCCAGGTCCAACGCCAGAGCAATGTAGAAGCCAGTTTTGTTGCTCTGTTGCTCGTATTGGTACTCTTTTTCCTACTCCTACTCCTACTCCTACTCGAAATGGCTACGAGTAGGAGTAGGAGTAGGAGTAGGAGTAGGAGGACTCACCCCTCCCGGAGCATCGCTAACGCTCGCTCCGACCTCCCCAGACTGCGTCTGGAGAGGTGACCGCGCCCGAAGAGACTACTCGTCCGGCGCTGTGAAATTGTTGCCCGAATTGGGTTGAACCGGCTGGCCGTTGTTAGGCTGGCCCTGCTGCCCGCGCTGGTTGGGTTGTTCTTTGCCGCCCTTTTGCTTGCCCATGATAGCTTTGAGCGCCTTGGAGACGCTGGTAGCATCTCGACTGGTCGACATATCCAAAATCTCAATGCTACCTTGAGGTTTGGCGGATTCGTCCAGTTCGGCAATCATCTTGCAGACCACATCCAGCAAGGCTTTGCCCTGAGCGAACACGACAATCGAATTGGTGACCGAATCGACGCCAACTGACAGCTTGCCCTTGAGCGAGAAACTGCCGCCGCCGGATGAAGACAATGTATCGCCTTCGCGATCGCGTTTGCTTTCATTGCCACGACCACCACCGCCTTGCTGCTGTTGTTGGAATGCTTTGTCGTTGGCACTCAGATAATCGCGATACGCTTCCTTGACGACTTCGGCGATGACGGTGGCTTGCGAATAGCGAATCTTGACGATCTTGGTATAGCGCACATTGGTATCGTTGATCGGCTCGGCCACATCCCACAGTTCGATCAACTCTTGGATCGTAGCCCGATCACTATCGGTGGCGCCTTGCACGATAATCGTGTTGGTGTCGTTATCCGCCAAGAACTTCAGCGGCTTCTTCTTGCCTAACTGGCGCTCGCCGTCTGACTTCTTGCCGCTATCGTCCGATGGGAAGCCGAAGTACCACCGGAACATGTCATCTCGCGAGTTGTCTTTCTTTTCTTCGTTCTTGAAGTAGTCTTCCAAGTTCAGCACGACCCAGGTGGCCCGCGTGTATTTGACATAGAACAAATCGTAGGGCTTCTTTGGCGGCTTGTTCATCTGCATCAGCTCTTCGAGTTTATCGAGAGCCGCCACATCGTCGCTACGCAAGATCAGATTACCTGCTTCATCGATCATGATTTCGATCGGCAAAGCGGCCGCAGCCGCCTCAGCCTCTTCGGTATCCAGTCGGTTAGCGGGCACATTGCGGACCGGCCGCTCGGCATCGCCTTTGGCTACAAGGTCTGGACCAGGCGCACGAACCTCAGGCTGAGCGATAGTAGCACCTTCTTCTACTGGCTGCTCCGTAGTTGTCTTCTCGCTGGCTGGTTTTTCACTGGTGGGTGGATCTTGAGTTACCGGAGCGCTGGTTAGCCGCACGACCGCAGCGGTGTCGCTGATGGCCGTGACAGTTTCATCGGTGGTGTTAGCTTGTGGGACCTTTTCTTCCGACTTGCGTTGAGGAGGTTCTTTCTCTTTGAATTCTTCGGCCTCGGGCAGTACCAAGGGATTGGGTGACATGCGATTCCAGCGCTCCTGCAGCTTCTTGAGATACTCCAGCGTCTCAGGTTGGCGCGATGCATCGATGACCCGAACGTTGCTGCGAGATGCACCTTCAGCGGGTATCTCACCCAGTTTGACCAGCAAGTTGCGAACTTCGTCCATCTCGATCTTGTTGGCCCACAGCATGACTTGATTGTCGGCCACGTTAGCGCCGACTCGCATCTTGTCGTCGTTCTTCTTCTTGTTGTCGCGGCTGTTGAAGCTGTCGTAATAGCTGAAGTAGCGATACCGATTATCGTCGTTATTGGACTTCTCTTCGCTGGCGCCCATTAAGAACTTGATGCTTCCAGCGACGGATTCGGCATCCAGCCTGCGCAGCTGGATGACTTCGAATTTACGGCCTGAACCATCCAAACGTTCAATCACACTTTGAATCACAAACTGGTCGGCCAGCGACGCGTAAGCGATGATTGCCGAGTTGTCTTCGTCTACCTGCAACCGCGTCGATGGCTCCAGTGCATCCATTTCAATTAGCGAGGCCACAAGTTGCTTGGGATCGAGAGTTGCCAGGCGAAAGACCTTCATCCGCGACTGCAAGCGGTGAAAATCTTGCCCGCCACTGTTGGGCACATCGATCCGCTGAATGAAGGCCGCGACGATCGCCATCTTTTGCGGAGCAGCTGAAACGATCAGGCTGTTGTTGCGTGTGTTAGCGATGACGTAGACTTCAGCATTTTGTCGAGCAGGGGCGCGAGCCTTACCACCGCCGCCACCACCTTGCTGCTGTTGCATCATCTGCATCTGCTGCTGCATTTGTTGTTGCATCTGCTGCTGCATTTGCATCATCTGGTCCATGCCCATGCCGCCACCGCCGCCGCGAGCCGCTGGTCGATTGATGCCCAGGAAGCCTTCTAGTTGCATCTTGACCGCTTCGGCTCGTGCGTGTTCCAGTTTGAACTCGCGAGCCAAGCCTTCGAGGGCCGCCGTCGATTGCTCTTGTTCGATAACCCTTGATATATCAAGTAAATTAGCCGCAGCATCCATCACTTCCAATCGATTGGTGGCATCCAGGGCAGTGATCTTGCCGTTGGGGCTGGTCATCGACTTGAATTCTTCTTCGACTTCGCTGGCCACTAAGAACGATAACTCAAACGAGGTCCGCAAGAATCGATGGGGTGGCTGGTTGGACAATTCCTCCGGTGACACGCGCGGCACTAAAGCCGGATTGATGTTGGCGATCTTGGCTACACTCAGCACACCTTCGCTCTCCAGTAACGTAAAGCCTCGTGAGAGCAAATGTCGGTTGATAACATCGCGAGTTTCCACCAGCGTGTAGGGTCGCTGGGTGGCCAGGTTCAGATAGTCACCGGGCAACTCTTGCCAATCGAGCGATTGATTGGAAACATCAGCCAACCACCGCAGCAACTCTGGCCAGGGCTGGTTGCGAAACTGAAACTGCACCAGGCCGTCTTTATCCGGCTTGACTTGCAACTCGCGTGGGTCTGGTGCTTCGGGTGGCTTGGTGGGACGTGTAACGGGTGTCGCGGCACCGTCTTTGGCCGGCTCTCCCGGTTTGCCATCGGGTTTCTTGGCATCGGGCGGTATTGGCTTGCCGTCAGGACCAATTTGCGGCACACCCGGTGGTACCGCACCTGCCGGAGCCACAGCGCCAGGTTGTGGCGTTCCAGCTGGCGATGGTTCATCTGGGGCTGAAGTATCAACCACAATCGGCGCTTGCGCGCTTGCATCAGACGGTACCACAGCGTTGCAAACAAAGATCGACAACGTGGCGAAAACCATGATTGTCTGGCTCCCGGCAAACAGTGCAGTAAAGCACTGAGCGGCACCGCGCTGGGCCGGGCGGAACTGATTTCGAATAGGTTTCGGCATCATGAACAGGCGACTATCAAATGGTGGTTAAGGTTAGAGTTTGCTGAGGGGTAACAAAAATCGGCCACCGTGATGTAGAATCTCATCACTTACAAGGTCACGCGTCAATCCCAAGCGTCACTTCCTTGAACGTCGATCTATTGTGCGTTACAGACAACGTCCCAAATGCGAAAAAAGTCGGCCTCTGGGCGACTCCATTGATGCGCACTGGGCGACAATTTGTCTACTGATTATGGCAGCCCCGGACTAATAACGCAAATTCGCCCCAGACTGTATTCTGGCAGGCAATACTCCAATTCAAATATCCAACCAGAGGTCGGACCGATGGCCAGCGAAATTCTCAGCGAAATACCCGTCTGCCAGGACGATGCCTATCCCACAGGCCAGCCACAGTTGACCACCGGTTTACCTCAAGATTGCCGAATCGTAATCGGTGTCGATGAAGCCGGTTATGGCCCCAATATCGGGCCGCTTTTGATCGCCGGCAGTGCCTGGCGAATTCCGAAAACGATGGATGAGAAAGGACTGGCCGATGCCTTGTCAGACTCTTTTAATACACAGGCTTGGAGCGACGATTGCCAGCACGTGCCGCTGGGTGACTCAAAACAACTCTATAGCAGCACAGCTGGACTGAAAACTCTGGAAGCGGGTTTGATGGCCATGCTCGCTCAATTACCCTGCTGGCCGCAATGCTCCGGCTTGGCTCAGTTGTTGGCACAAATCGACATCAACGCTGACTTGTGGACCGAGCCCCACACTAGCGAGCGTCACGCTTGGTACACCGCCATTGACCATCCAATCACAAGCCACGTTACCTCCAGTGAAGTATTGCGACTGAGCCAACTGGCTACGAGCGAACTGGAACGTCACGGCGTACAGCTACTGGCGGTACGCTCACTGGTGGTTTTTGAATCGCGCTACAACGCGTTGATTGCCCGCCTCGGTTCCAAGGGACGCTTGCTCTCGACTCTAACGATGGAACTCGTCAGTAACCTGCTCGCTGGCCACGATGACCAGGCAATCGAAGTCTTCTGTGATCGACAAGGTGGCCGCAAGAAGTACGCCTGTGTCCTCTTGGAAGCCATGCCGGACGACTGGTTTGATACTCTGTGCGAGCGAAACGAACGCTCGAGCTATCGACGTCAGCGCCAGCCTGAATTGCAGTTCCACTTTTCGGTCGGTGGCGATAGCTTCCCGCCGACTGCGCTGGCTTCGATGACAGCCAAGTATTTGCGCGAACGTTTGATGGCTGGTATCAATCAGTATTGGCAGTCGCACATCGCAGGCCTGGCCCCTACGGCCGGCTATCCGCAAGATGCCAAACGCTACCGCGCGCAAATTGAAAGCACAGCTATGCAACTTGGACATTCGATAGAACAGTGGTGGCGGATTTGTTAGACCAGTCGCAGCCCACCGGTAAAGATCAGCTTTACGAACCCATTCCACTGCAGTCTGTCGGAATCGTACCCGCTTCCCCGCACGCGATTACGGCCTATCAGCGTTTGGTTGCCGATGGTGCCTTGCTGCTCACAACTATCTTGTGGGGCATTAACATTCCGGTGGTCAAGTTCGTCACCGGCAGCGTTCCCCCGCTGACCTTCAACGCCACACGCATGATTCTATCGACCATCGTATTGGGCTTGCTGGCCCTGGCCGAATCGCGGTGGGTCGTTCAACCCCAAGCCAAATTTACGTTCAAGCGATTTGTTATCTTTGCGCTCTTCTCTGGGCTGTTCTATCCAATCGTCTTCATGTGGGGTATCGACCGCACGACCGCCGGCAATACAGCTCTCCTGCTATCGACTATGCCTCTGTGGACGGCGATTGTTTCCGCGCTGTTTATCGGCGAACGTTTGCCGCTGCTTACCTGGCTATCTTTCGGTGTCGCTTTTGTGGGGACAGCTATTATTGTCGTCGCCGGTGGTAAAGTTAGTTTGTCTGCGGAAAACTTCTTGGGCAATCTGCTGATCCTACTGGCCGCGCTGGTCTGGGCCAGCGGCACGGTCATCAGCGGTCCCTTGCTGAAACAGGTTAGCGCCTTGCGATTGGCATTCTTTGCCAGTCTGCTAACCACTCCAATCCACTTGTTGATCGTCGGCAGCCAGCTGTCGCAAGAGCTGCCGAAGTTCTACGACACCAAGAACTTCTGGGCACTGATTTATTCTGGCGCATTCTCCACCGGCGTGGCTTATGCCACCTGGCACATCGGTGTCCGAGCCCTGGGCGGCTCGCACGCCTCGATCTATCAAAACGTCGTTACACTAGTAGCCGTTCTCGGTGGTTGGCTTGCGCTGGGCGAACCGGTGCTCTATAGTCAGATTATCGGTGGCCTGCTGATGATCGGGGGCCTGATCCTGATGCGCTACAGTCGCCAATAGTAGCCGAAGTCGCCAGACTTTGGGTGCATTACTCGTAGCCGAAGTCGCCAGACTTTGGACGTATACCATGGACGCTTCCAATCTCTGGCGAGATCGGCTACGAAGACTTCCGTAGCCGAAGTCGCCAGACTTTGGATGCATTACTCGTAGCCGAAGTCGCCAGACTTTGGACGTATTACGATTGACGCTTCCAATCTCTGGCGAGATCGGCTACGAAGACTACCATTGACGCTTTCCAATTCTAGTTTCACCCGCACAAATTTATAAAATCCCATGCATACTCGCGAATCTATCCTGACTCATCTGCATGCGCGTCGCAGCCAAGGTTATCCCATCATCGGCGCTGGCGCGGGGACTGGCATTTCGGCCAAGTGTGAAGAGGCAGGTGGAGTCGACTTGATTGTCATCTACAATTCGGGGCGCTATCGGATGGCTGGTCGTGGGTCACTCTCGGGAATGTTGGCGTATGGCAATGCGAATCAAATCGTCAAAGAGATGGCCCACGAAGTATTAACCATCGTCAAACAAGTGCCGGTGCTGGCCGGTGTTTGTGGCACCGATCCTTTCATGCTGCGTGAGCCGTTCCTCCGCGAGCTAAAAGAGATGGGCTTTGCCGGAATTCAAAACTTCCCCACTGTCGGTTTGATCGATGGTCTCTTTCGACAAAACCTGGAAGAGACTGGCATGAGTTACGCGTTGGAAGTGGAATGCATCGCGGCCGCGCGGCAACTTGATTTGCTCACCACTCCCTACGTCTTCAATACGCACGACGCCGGGCTAATGACGCACGTGGGAGCTGACATTATTGTGGCACACATGGGTCTGACAACCAGTGGCACCATCGGCGCCCACACCGCCAAAACGCTCGATCAATCGGTGGTCGAAGTTCAAGCCATTATCGATACTTGCAAAGCACTGCGGCCGGACGTTTTAGTCTTGTGTCATGGTGGGCCAATCGCCACACCGGAGGATGCGGCTTACCTGTTTCAACGTTGCCGAAATCTCGATGGCTTCTATGGCGCCAGTTCGATGGAACGCTTGCCTACTGAAATTGCCATCACTAGCGAAATTCGCAAGTTCACTGCCTTACGATTATGAGCCCGCTGCCCCATCATGTCCCAACCACGTAGCAAATCACTGACGATCGCCGTTATTGGAACCTTTGATACCAAGGGCCAGGAACATCAGTTTGTGGCTGATCTGGTTCGCGCGCGCGGTCACCGAGCGCTGCTGGTCGATGTGGGCACCGCAGGCACGGCCACTATCCAGGCCGATGTCTCGCGCGACACTATTCTCAGTCACATCCCAGGCGGCGTGTCGACCGATCGCGGTCAAGCCATCGAACAAGTGTCGGCGGTCCTCCCGGCGATTCTGCGCGAGCTCTACGATGGAGGCCAAATCGACGGCGTGATTAGCTTGGGTGGTAGTTGCGGTACTTCGATCGCCACTGCAGCCATGCGCGGCTTGCCGCTGGGTATTCCCAAGGTCATGGTATCGACGCTCGCCAGTGGCAATGTGGCGCGCTACGTCGATGTCAGCGATATAACGATGATGCCGGCCATCGTCGATGTTAGTGGGCTGAATCGTATTTCCGAATTGGTCTTTACCAAAGCCGCTGCAGCAGTCACGGCCATGGCCGAAGCACACGCAGATGCGCAATCCCAACCACCAACCAGCGTACAATCGCAGAGCCATACCAAGCCGCTGGTCGTCGCGTCTATGTTCGGCAACACCACCCAGTGCATCGCGCATGCGCGAGCGATCCTTGAAGCCGCCGGTTACGAAGTGATTGTCTTTCATGCAACCGGAGTAGGTGGGCGATCGATGGAAGCAATCATCGCCTCAGGCCTGGTGGCAGGCGTGTTGGATATAACAACTACCGAATGGGCCGACGAGCTTGTCGGCGGCGTAATGCCCGGCGGACCGCAGCGTCTGTCGGCTGCTGCACTGGGCGGCGTTCCAGCGGTCGTCGCTCCCGGTTGCCTCGACATGGTCAACTTCGGCGAGCCGAGCTCCGTACCCGAACGATACAAGTCTCGGTTGCGCTACCAACACAATCCACAAGTCACTCTCATGCGTACCACACCCGCCGAGTGCGCCGAGTTGGGTAGACTTATTGCAGCTCAACTAAACCAATCGATCGGCCCAGTCCACGTACTGTATCCATTACAAGCCATCAGCGTCATCTCGGCTCCCGGCGGACCATTTGCAGATCCAGTAGCCGATGAATCCTTGCGCAGCCATTGGCAATCCAACCTGCGCAAGGATATCCCTTTCGAGACGCTCGACTGCCAAATCAATGATCCGATGTTCGCCGAGCGCGCCGCTTACGTTCTACTGGACATGATGAAGCGGGCATGACGCACACATTTCGGCTCAGCGTCGTGAACTGTATTCCAGCATGGCAGCTTTGTCGTCAACCACCGGAGCGACTTTCTCGGCTTCGCCAGCTTCTGGCTTGGGTTTGTCCTCTGCATCTGCATTCGCGTCCCCGTCCGACTCCTTGGCTTTGATCCAGGGCAGAGCGGGCGGAGCAGGCAAGTAGCAGAACGGGTTCAAGTAGTTGGCGCGACGTGGATCGCGCTCTACACAGCGACTGTTGCAGCAACGTTCACAGGTTTCTGTGGCTTTCCAGAATTGCAGTTCTTGGCAAAACGTACGACCACCCACATAGATCCGGTCGCCGGGTTGCAATTGATAGTTGGTCGTTGTGTCGCCCATCTGTGTGATCTGGCGATAACAAACTGGCAAGACAACGCGACAATCGCATGGCCCGGTGGGTCGCACCAGCACGATATCGCAAGGCGATGCACGACTGGTCAGTCCGCCCGCTTGCAGAATCGCATCGAGCACCGTCTCGCGACCTACGATCGGGTAAGCAGCCGGTGAACCGACCTCACCCAACACATACACTTGCGCGGCATTGGCTTCGAGCAGTCGCACGTTGATCGCGTGTCGTTTGTTCAGCACACTTTCGATGCGACCCTCCACCAGTTCCTCGATCTGCTCGACCGTCATGCCAGAAACGATGACCCGGCCGTATTCACCTAAGTCGATCGTACCATCGACCAGCACGCGCTGGTCAGCTGGCAAACGCAAGTCAGCGGCAAAGTCGACCGGTTCGATCAGCAAGTCATCGCCCGGTTCCACAAAGTACGATGGCAAAACCGATTTGCATTTCTCGATCGGCAAGCCGGTGGGAATGCGAGCCGCGTTGGAATACTCTTTGGCTTGTGGTAACAGCGGAAACTGATTGGGCCACAAGGTCAAACCCGTCGTCGAACTGCAACCTGCCAGTCCAAGCACCAGGCAAGCCCAGCCTAATACCATTGATCGCCAGCTACGAAGCGGCTGGTAGCGCACGCATGCCTGAGACATTTGATTCCTGTCCTTGTTGCAACCAATCGGTTTGCCATCGGCCCCAGGGCGAACCAGCCATCTACATTGATATTGACTCGCAATCGAGTGCTCGCCTCCATGCGATCTGTGTTTTCCAGGCGCTTTTCCGCAGCACCACTGCACTTCGATTATGTCGGTAGATGTAACTCTCAGCATCGAACGGCGCTTACACGCCACTTGCGATTTTCAATTTTGCTAGCATCGATAAGAAATTTGATATCAGCGAATAACTGCACTAACCTGCCTAGTTTCACTCGATCCACGTAGCCGAGTCTCTCCGAGACTCGTTTGATTAACCATCCATCGCTCTAGGTTTAATGCCGATCGGCCTCTCGGAGAGACGCCGCTACGTGAAACCACGTAGCCGAGTCTCTCCGAGACTCGTTTGAATGACCATCCATCGCTCTAGGGCTGAAGCTAATCGGCGTCTCGGAGAGACGCCGCTACGTGAAACCACGTAGCCGAGTCTCTCCGAGACTCGTTTGATTAACCATCCATCGCTCTAGGTTTAATGCCGATCGGCCTCTCGGAGAGACGCTGCTACGTGAAACCACGTAGCCGAGTCTCTCCGAGACTCGTTTGAATAACCTTCAATCGCTATAGGGCTGAAGCTAATCGGCGTCTCGGAGAGACGCTGCTACGTGAAACCGCGGTTTAATTGCTAGCAAATGACTGCCATTGAGTGCTGCACGATATTCCCCTATGGTGCTCGCACAATGTTTACTCAAACTGCGCCTGGTGCTGATTCGATGACAGCTTCA
Organism: Rania fehmarnensis; assembly: GCF_056494185.1. Taxonomy (NCBI): domain Bacteria; kingdom Pseudomonadati; phylum Planctomycetota; class Planctomycetia; order Pirellulales; family Pirellulaceae; genus Rania; species Rania fehmarnensis. The sequence continues at coordinate 3,205,371 of NZ_CM151398.1, read as the reverse complement.
TCAACGTCCGCGTTGAAGGTGGTCGAGCTGCGCAAATGCTTTGGCAAGCACTGGGCACTGGACGGTTTATCATTCGAAGTGCCGGCAGGCCAACGCGTGGCACTGCTGGGTCCCAACGGCGCAGGCAAAACGACGCTCGTGCGCGCAATCGCTGGGCGAGTCAAACTTAACAGCGGTAGCGTCGAGCTACTGGGGCGGCCCATCCGCGATCCTGAGTCGATGGATCACTTGGGAGTAGTGCCTCAAGACCTGGCGATCTATGGCGATCTGACTGCCCGCGAGAACTTGACAGTCTTCGGTCAAATGCATGGCCTGGCAGGAGCACAGTTACGCCAGCGAGTCGATTGGGCTTTGGAATGGATTGGCCTGAAAGATCGACAGCGACACCTGACACGCACATTTTCCGGCGGCATGAAGCGGCGCGTTAATATCGCTTGCGGTGTCATGCACGAGCCCAAGTTGCTGTTGATGGATGAGCCAACCGTAGGCGTCGATCCACAAAGTCGCCAGCGCATCTTTGAGATGATTGATTGGTTGCATGCAGCCGGGACCACACTCATGCTCACCACGCACCACCTGGACGAAGCACAATCGCAGTGCGATCGCATCCTGATCGTCGATCATGGTCGCGTCGTCGCCGACGGACCGCTTGATCAATTGCTGGAACAAACGTTGGGCGACTATCGCCGCGTCTATTTGCGTTTGGAAAACTGGACACCAGGTCGCTTGCAGGGCTTGGAATGGGACGGTCACTCGCAGCGCTGGGTCGCCGGTTTTTACGATATAGGCGAAGACTTGCCACTGCTGCTCTCGGAGATCCGTGCACTGGGTGGTCATATCGCACAGATGGAAATACGTGAACCGAATTTACACGAGTTGTTCTTGACCCTGACTGGTTGCGAGCTGCGCGAATGATACGCACGATCATGCTGATCAGTTTGAGACGACTCTGGCACAACAAACCAGAATTGGTTCTCACATTCATTGTGCCGCTGATCTTCTTCAGCATTTTTGCGTGGATCTTTGGCTCACGGGGCTCGCGCATCGACGATCGACAATTGAAAGTCGTCGTGTGCGACGAAGTTCAAAATCAGTGGTCTCAGCAAGCGATCAAGCAACTGGCTGCTTCGGACCGCCTGATCGTTTTGTCGATCAATCGCAAAGCTGACGAGCCCCAGAAACTGCGCGGCACGGTCAGTCGCCCAGAAGCGTTGCGCTTAGTGCGTCGCGGTCAAGTCTCAGCGGCTATCGTTATCATGCAAGCCAAGTCCCAAGCGGCAGGTAGCGAGTCACCTGACAGTCCTTACGTGGTGAAAGTGCTGAACGATTCATTCGATCAGTTGGCCTCGCGCGTTGTGGCCCCATTGGTGCAACAATCCCTGGTTCAGCTACCCAACCCAGCCATCGCTTTCAACCCTGTGCAAGCGGCGTCTTTTACCACCAGTTCACCGCTGGCAACAGTTTCAGCCGCGATGGCGATTCCGCAAGTGGATGTTGTGGACGTGTTAGGCGCCGGCAAGAGCAATCCGGTGATCGCTATGTACGCAGCCGGCATTGCCGTGATGTTTTTACTCTTCAGCGCCACCACGGCCAGCGGCTCACTGCTGGAAGAAAAAGAGAACTCGACGCTTGAGCGCATTCTTTGCAGCCGGGCCACCATGGATCACTTGCTGCTAGGCAAGTGGTGCTACTTGACCATGGTCGGCTGTGCACAGATGACGCTCATGTTCCTATGGGGCATGGTAGCGTTTGATCTGAACTTGCAAGACCATCTGGACGGTTTTGCGATCATGACCGTAGTAACCAGTGGCGCGGCCGCCGGATTTGCGTTGATGCTGGCTGCCCTCTGCCGTTCGCGCACACAGCTAGGCTGGGTCTCAACGATTGTCATACTATCGATGAGCGCTCTGGGCGGCAGCATGGTGCCGCGTTACTTGATGGGACCATCGATTCAGCGCGTTGGTCAACTGACGTTTAACGCGTGGGCACTAGATGGTTACAACAAGATCTTTTGGCGCGAGCTGCCCTTGATCGAAATTCGCAACGAACTGCTGGTGCTAACCGCTTGCGGCCTTGTGTTTCTAATCATCGCCCGCCTCGCAGCTCTCCGCTGGGAACGCAGTTGAAGTCACCTCTCTCGGCGACGAGATCGATCGTACAGCTTTTAAGTAGTGCAAAAGCATGGCGTTAAGGGTTCTGGGTGGCACTGGCTATGCGCAGCATTGCCAGTGCCACCCCAAGGCCTTTAAAATTCAACAGTTAAAAGCTGCACGATCTCTGCTGAGCACTGGAGCTCAATTCTGAACTCGCTAACACACCTGACATGACGTCTGTCCTCGTACTCGTACTCCTACTCGTACTCGAAATGGCTGCAAGTACGAGTAGGAGTAGGAGTACGAGTAGGAGTAGGAGTAGGAGTAGGAACAAGGAGCTAAGCCATTCGTCGGTATATCCATTTGCCTATTTCAAGTGCGCCCACATACAAACTGGCGATTAGCGTGATGGCCAACAATAGCTTCCATGTGGGAGGCTCGAGTTCCAACAAGCGACCGAGAGTTGTATATGGCAGAGCCAAGGTAATCGCAACTACGCTCACTGCCGCGATCACTAGCAGCTTACCGGGACGACTCATGAAGAAGGGCCGGCTGGTGCGAATGGCCAGCATGATCAAAACTCCTGTGATGATCGATAGCGTAAACCAACCCGTGCGAAATTGTGGCTCGCTGGCTTCGAATATATTCAGCAACGTCCAGAACGTTAACAGATCAGAACAGGTACCGATCAACCCGTAAGTCAACATGAATCGTACGATCAATCGCATATTCCAGCGACGCGGACGCTGCACGCTTTCGGGATCAACTCGGTCCGTGGCCAATGCCATGGCAGGAAAGTCGGCTAACAGATTGATCATCAAAATCTGTGTCGGCAGCAAGGGCAAGAAGGGCAGGAAGAGCGTGGCGATGGCCATGCTCAGCATATAACCGAAGTTGGCGCTGATTGCGAAGTAAATGTACTTGAGCGTATTGGCCAAGGTCTTTCGACCTTCGCGCACTCCTTGGGCCAAGACATGCAGATCGGATCGCAAGAGCACCACTTGAGCTGCTTCTTTGGCCACGTCCACGGCGCTAGACACCGAGATACCGACGTCCGCCGCGTGCAGGGCAGGGGCATCGTTAATGCCATCACCTAAGAACCCGACTACACGTCGGCCGGCGCGTAACGCCAACACAATCTTCTCTTTTTGCTCTGGTTCCACTTCGGCAAAAATGTCCACTTGGCCAGCCCGCACCGCCAGTTCCGCAGCTGACATGTGATGGATTTCAGCACCAGTCAGAACGTTGGATCGCCTAAATCCGGCCCGCGTTGCCAGCGCGCCCGCCACTGCGCTGTTGTCGCCCGTGACTAGCTTCAATTCAACGCCGGCCGCGCGCACTTCCGCCAGTGCCGCGCCAATATCAGGCTTCAGTGGATCCGCGAAGGTCAAGAAACCCACCAGCGTCATGTCCGCTTCGTCATGTTTACTGAGAGAACGCGCGGCATGCGATTTGGTCGCGACGGCCAAGACACGGTAGCCAGCCTGGCTCCAAGCTTGAAACCTCGCTTCGATCTGCGCGCGCGCTTCGTCGATACTCACTACCTGCGTAGCACCGTTTCCTCGAACTACTTCGACTTGGCTGCAGACCTCTATCACATTGCTGAATGCACCCTTGATGACGATGAGCGATTGCCCACCTTCGTCAACTAACACACTCAACCGTCGACGTCGGAAATCGTAGGGCAATTCGTCCAGCTTCGAGCACGTATCCCAGAGGGTATCGAACTGATTACCGGCTGCGCGACGGATAGCTGCATCGATGGGATTCTCAAAACTTGCTTGAAGACATGCATTGATAGTCGCATAGCGCATCACGGCAGAGCTCGACGTGCCGGCAACGTCAGTCGCTTGGCTCAGTTCGATCGTGCCCGAAGTGATCGTCCCGGTCTTGTCCATGCACAGCGTATCCATCGACCCGAAATTTTCGATCACCACGAGCCGTTTGATGATCACTTCCGCTCGAGCCATCGCTTTGGCACCTGAGGCTAAGACTACACTGGTAATAGCCGGGAGGAGTTGTGGAGTCATGCCAACAGCCAGTGCGAGTGCGAAGAGCAGCGACTCGATAACTTGCGTATGGAAGTCGGTACCTTCTCGGCGAAAACTGATGTTCACCAAGAATACGGCTGCAACCAACAGGCTGGTGATGATAACCAGCAGTCGCCCAAAGTTGCGCAGACCCACTTCAAAGTCCGTGCTGGCCACTTTTGATGACAACCGTTTGGAGATGCGCCCAAACTCGGTTTGCGTACCGACGTGAACAACTACAGCTCGCCCAGCACCACTAGAGATATGGGTGCCCAGGAACAGACAGTTGCTGCGTCGCGCCAACTGCACATCAGCTGGTAAGACATCGATCGACTTCTCTACCGGAAAGCTCTCGCCGGTCAGCGCCGATTCTTCGACTAGCAGTTCACGACATTCGATCAGACGACAATCGGCAGGAATGATCGAACCAGCCTTAACCTCCAACACATCGCCCGGCACGACTGTCCCGTGTGAGATACGAGTTGGCTGACCATCGCGCAGCACCGTGGCTTGCGTATCGATCAGTCCCAGCAGCCTGGACACCGCGTCCGCTGCGCTGCTTTCTTGCCAGTACCCCAGCATACCGCTCAACGCCAAGATCACCAGAATGATCAAAGCATTAATCGCATCATCCAAATAGAATGACAGAATCGCCGATACAAATAGTAGCCAAATGATCGGGTTATTGAACTGCGCCAACCAGAGTTCAAGGCTCGACTTTCGCTTGTCGCCAATCTTAAACTGAGATGCTTCGGTCAGGCGAACATTGGCCTGGGCAGTCGACAGGCCATCGCGAGAACTTTTCAGTTCCATTAACACATCTTCAGCCGCGCGAGTCCAATAGGCCATCTCGTATAACCCGAAGCCACAGGTTGGTGAACACTATCTATGATAACGCGACGCGTGCTGTAGCCGAAGTTGCCCGACTTTGGAAGCGTCACCGATTGATTTCCAATCTCTGGCGAGATTGGTTACATGCAATGCCCCCTCCCGCAGACTTCGGCTAAACGCCGCGTCTGCGACCTCCCCCGCTGCGCGGGAGAGGTGACAGTCACCTCTCCAAGGCTTTGCCTTGGGGAGGTCGAATCGAGGCTTTGCGAGATTCGGGAGGGGGCTGGGCAGTGGAGTTGGTTAGTACCGCAGGAGACTTGCCTGGCGCGGTGCCCCCTCCCGCAGACGACGGCTGAACGCCGCGTCTGCGACCTCCCCCGCTGCGCGGGAGAGGTGACAGTCACCTCTCCAAGGCTTTGCCTTGGGGAGGTCGAATCGAGGCTTTGCGAGATTCGGGAGGGGTCTTGGGCAGTGGAGTTGGTTAGTACCGCAGGAGACTTGCCTGGCGCGGTGCCCCCTCCCGCAGACGACGGCTAAACGCCGCGTCTGCGACCTCCCCCGCTGCGCGGGAGAGGTGACTACAGCAGCTGCTGCATTTTTCTTGATGCGTCAACTAACCACGCGGTCGCCTGGTCAATTTCCGCTTCTGTTGTGAACCTTCCCACTCCGAATCTTAAACTACTGCGCGCCAGATCGTCGCTGATGCCCAGTGCGCGCAAGACGTGACTGGGTCGAGGCTCGGCGGAAGTACACGCGCTACCACTGCTGACGGCCAACTCCGGCACAGCCAACATCAGGCTTTGACCTTCCACAGGCCAGAAGCCACAATTGAGATTGCCACCTAGTCGCAGATGTGGCTGATCGAGCGTGGGACCGTTGAGTGTCAGACCTTCAATACCCGCTCGCAGCCCTTGGAATAATCGATTTCGCAGCTGCTGCACGCGCGGCCATTCTTGGCTGGCTAATTCACTACAAAGTGCCAAGGCTTTGGCCATACCCACAATGCCCGGTGAATTCAGCGTGCCAGAGCGGCGATTGTCTTGCTGGCCTCCACCAACGATCTGTTGATACAGGCGCACACGACGTGGAGAACTGCGGACGTATAATCCGCCGACACCCTTGGGACCATAAAACTTATGCGCAGAAAAACTGGCCAGGTCCACATCCAACTGCTGCATATCAACCTGCATGCGACCGACCGCTTGGGTAGCATCCGTGTGCAGGATACATTCGAATCGTCTGCACAGCTGGGCAAGCTCTGCGACAGGTTGAATCACCCCAATTTCGTTATTAGCCAACATGATCGTCACCAGTGCCGTGCGATCCGAGATGGCTGCAGCCAGTTGATCAAGGTCAATCAAACCGGCATCGAGTTGCCCAGCACGCTTGACCGGCAAGTAGATGACTTCGAAACCCAATTGCTCCAAGCGCTTGAGCGGATCCAGAATCGCTCGATGCTCTGTCTGACAACTGATGATCTGCCGTCGCGACTGCCGCGGATGCAATGCATAACCCAACAGCGCCAGATTGTTGCTCTCGGTCGCACCGCTGGTCATCACCAACTCATCGGCCGCGCAACCCAGTTGAGTTGCCATGCCTGCGATGGATTCGGAAACCAATTGAGCCACTTGCCGGCCGCCTTCATGCGTCGTGCTGCCGGCATTGGAGAAATACTCGGTCATCATCGGCACCATGGCGTCGATGACACGCGGGTCGACTTGTGTCGTCGCATGATTATCCAAGTAGATCACAGTGGCCTCAAAACCATGATGGAACTAATTCGCTCGACCCCGCCCGTAGCCGAAGTCGCCAGACTTTGGATGCACTACCCTTTGCCTCTAACCGCAGGCCAGGTTTGCCAATCTCTGGCGAGATCAGCTACCGCCCGAAGGCGAAGTCGCCAGACTTTGGATGAATCTTAACTGACGCCTTCCCCGAGGCGTTGTCCGTACTTCAAAGCGTTGTTGGCTCAGCAGGAGCTTCTCCCTCCCTGGCTAGAGCTTTTCGAGCGTGACCTTCATCCACTGAGCATAATCGCCTTGCGAGATATGTTCGCGAATGGCGGCCATCAACTGCTGGTAAAATGTCAAGTTATGATGGGTCAGCAGGATTGGCCCCAACATTTCACCCGCTATGAAAAGATGGCGCAAGTAAGCGCGGCTGTGTTTGCAGGCCAGGCACGGGCACGATTGGTCAAGTGGCAACGGGTCATCAGCATGCACAGCATTGCGCAAGCGGACTGTACCATTCCAAGTGAACGCCAAAGCATTGCGCGCGTTGCGAGTGGGCATGACGCAGTCAAACATGTCGACTCCACGCGCCACCGAGAGCAGGATATCCATCGGTCGGCCCACGCCCATCAAGTAACGCGGTTTATCGACGGGCAAGTGTGGCGTGGTCGCGCTCAGGATGCGAACCATCTCTTCGGGCGGCTCGCCAACGCTCAATCCGCCTACCGCAAAACCATCGAACGGCAACTGGCTCAGCCGCTGCGCATGATCGATACGTAAGGCTTCGTCGAGTCCCCCTTGGACGATCGCAAACTTGGCTTGTTCTGGCCGCTGAGCCACTTTCAAGCATCGCTCAGCCCAGCGCAGCGATCGATCCATCGCATCGCGCACGACGGATAGTTCTGCCGGTAGCGCCACGACATGATCGAGCACCATGGCCACATCGCTGCCTAGATCTTCCTGAATCTGAATCGCCCGCTCCGGGGAGAGCTCGAGCAAACTGCCATCAATGTGCGAGCGAAAGGTCGCCGCCTGCTCGGTGATCTTGGCACGATCGGCCAGCGAAAAAATCTGAAAGCCACCGCTATCGGTCAGAATCGGACCGTCCCACATCATGAACTTGTGCAGGCCACCGAGGCGGGCCACGCGCTGCGAACCTGGACGCAAGGCGAGATGATAGGTGTTGCCGAGAATCATCTGCGCACCGGTTGAGCGCAGATGATCTATGGTGAGCCCTTTGACCGTGCCTTGGGTTCCCACCGGCATAAACGCCGGCGTTTCTACTTTTCCGTGCGGCGTGTGCAGATAGCCTAGCCGCGCCGCAGAATCAGTATCCTGGGCGCGGAGCTCGAAATATGCAGCTCTCTTGGCAGTAGCTGCATCAGCCACAGCAGATTGATCAGTCACCACGCAACTTCAAGTTGAGCGGATCAAGTTTGGCACGGACTTCGGTCAAGCTAGTCACACCAAAGTTCTTGCATTCCAGCAGATCGTCGCCGGTCTTGCGCATCAATTCACCAATCGTGTTGATGCCCAAGCGGACCATGCACTTGCGTGCACGCACTGACAGGTTCAGATCCGAGATCGGACGATCCAGCACCGCTTGTTGATCGGGCGTCATCGCCGACAGGTCCAGCGGTGGATCCGGTTCGCGTTGCTCTTCGGCAAACTGGCCGAGTGACAAACCGCGGGCCGCCAACATTTCGCGAATTTCGATGAGGCTGGTCTCGCCAAAGTTCTTGCTGGCCAGCAGCGTTTGTTCGCTGGTTCGAGCCAGATCTCCCAACGTGCGAATGCCCATCTTGGTCAAACAGTTGCGACTGCGAACCGAGAGCTCGAAATCGCTGACCGGTACGTTCAGCAGTTGGCTGAGACGTTCGTTGCGCTTCTGCGACTCTTCATCGAACATCACATTGCCCGAGGCCGATGCATCTTTCAGATACAGACGCGCCTTAGGATGACCAGGATATACGTCCAACACGCGCTTGTAACAAGCTTGTGCCTTGCCGTATTCATTGCGGTCTTCGTAAATGATGCCCAGGTTGACCAGCGTACCGATGTGAGCCGGAAAACACGATGCGGCACGTTCGTACAGGCCTAGGGCTTCCATATCGTCCCCGCGGCGATCGCTTTCCAATGCCAAGCCGAACAGGGCACCTGGATGATGATCGTCGATCTGCAGAGCCCGCGTGTACAGGGCCAGCACTTCTTCGTCTTTGCCGCCGATGGCAGCCACGGTCGCGCCGCGTTGATAGCGATATTCGGCAGTCTGTTCGGCTGGTCCAAAAATATTGTCCAGCAGATTCATCGACTCTTCCAACCGCCCGCAATAGCGGAAGACTTCGGCAGTGCCGATGTTGCAATCATCGCGATCGTAACCAGCTTCGTCGGCCGCTTGCTTGTACAAACGGATGGCTTCCTCGTACTGTTCCATCTGGAACGCGGCCTTAGCCTTGTAGAAAATAGCCAGTGCGCTACCGTCGGCCTGCGATAGTATTTCGCGAGCTTCGTGAAAGCGTCCGAGCAAGTAGAAGACCACGCCTAAGCGAGTGGACTGCGCTGGGGTGCGCGAAGTGGACTGCTGCAATTCGTTGGCAGCGTCACGCAGCACAGCTAATTGCGAATAGTCTTGTGAAATTGTCTTGCAGAGCGTTCGGATCTCTGCTGGCCCAAAGGACTGATTGGAAACAACCAGTTCACGGACGTCTAATGTTTGTTCAGTGATGGTGGCGGTCTTTCCTGTCATAATCCTCGTCTCGCGCCCGATGACAACGTTCCAAAGAGCCAGCGGTGGGAATCGAACCCACAACCCCCGCATTACGAATGCGGTGCTCTGCCAATTGAAGCTACGCTGGCCGATTGCATCGTGAGGGGCAGAATGTCGCCCTAATTCCCCTCAAATTATCAATCCAAAATCGTACAAGCAAAACCCCCAAATGGTCAAGGGGCCTTTGGCCGGCTCCCCAAGGCTTTGCTCGTAGAGCGGCTGTCCCCAGCCGCTCCGCACCCGCTAACCCCGCATCTTCAAACCACAGGTCTGTCCCCGAAGCGAACACTCGTGCTAGCAATGCACTCCAAACTGGGGACAGACACAGGGCTGCCTGGCCGTAGAGCGGCTGTCCCCAGCCGCTCCGTACCCGCTAACCCCGCATCTTCAAACCACAGGTCTGTCCCCGAAGCGAACACTCGTGCTAGCAATGCACTCCAAACTGGGGACAGACACAGGGCTGCCTGGCCGTAGAGCGGCTGTCCCCAGCCGCTCCGCACCCGCTAACCACGCATCTTCAAACCACAGGTCTGTCCCCGAAGCGAATACTCGTGCTAGCAATGCACTCCAGACTGGGGACAGACACAGGGCTGATTGGCCGTAGAGCGGCTGTCCCCAGCCGCTTACCCCGCATCTTCAAACCATAGATCTGATAGGGGACATACGCATTCCAACTAATGCTGGCTATCGAAAAAACGCTCGCAGGCGAAACCAGGAGCGGGCAGAAGAGGTCACATGCAATCAGCGAGATTCCATCCGCCATTAGCAGGGGTGAGCGGACACTTAACGCAAATAAGTTTTGTTTTCTCTTGAACCCGTGCACGCAACCCGCATAATAAACGCTGGGCCCCTCAGCCACACCAGCCAATCCGATATATCTATTGCTATCTTTTCTGACACCATCGGGGATCTGTGACATGTCGCGTAAGGACAAGCGTTCCGGTTTTACACTAGTGGAGTTGCTAGTGGTCATTGCCATCATTGGAATTTTGGTCGGCCTGTTGTTGCCTGCCGTACAAGCTGCGCGCGAAGCCGCTCGCCGTATGTCTTGCTCAAACAACCTCAAGCAAATGGGGTTAGCCATGCACAACTTTGAATCGGCCTACAAGTACTTCCCGGCTTGCGAGAAAGATATTCCTGCAGCCCAATATCCCACGAATCCTCCCAACCCATTTGGCCAGCGCGCCACCTTCGGCACGCTGTTCCAGATCCTGCCCTTTATGGAGCAGACGCAGATTTACAACCTGTTCGATCCCAAGCGATCCTATATCGACCCGATCAATATGCCTCCTGCTTACGGCACTGCTAGCCCAGCAGGTTTCACCACCATCACCACGTTTATCTGCCCATCTACTCCTGGCAATCCTCCCAGCGACTACGGTCCCTATTTCGCATCCGTTGGCATTCCTCTGGGACCATTCGTATTGCCGCGCACCGACTACATTCCTATCAAGGGCTTGCATCGCGGTTCGTTCGTGACTTGCGCCGGCTACGCCAATCCAAGTACTTATCCGAACCGCAACGGTTTGTTGGGCACCACCAATGCTGAAACCAAGTTTCAGATTAAATTGGGCGAAGTCACCGATGGTCTCTCGAACACGATTATGTTCGGAGAACTAGCTGGACGCCAAAAGCTTTACTTCCGTGGTAAGCCCACGCCAGGCGTGGGCTTCACCGATTTCGGCCTGACGCTCAACTCTTTCTACGGCGATCACAATACGGCTCGCGAACTGCGATCCTATAGCGGAGCCAGTATCTTAACACCCAACCAGACCGGTTGTTCGCCTGTCAACGTCTACAACGAAAATGGACTGTACTCCTTCCACGTTGGCGGCATTCAAAATGCCATGGGTGACGGTTCCGTGCAGTTCGTTTCCGAAAGCATTTCCGTCACGGTGCTGGCCGCTCTGATCACCCGCGATGGTGGTGAAGTGGCTCAGATCGAGTAGCAAAATTAGTTGATACATAAAGTATCATGAGAAAACGTTTTGAGCCGGGTACGTCTGTTGCGTATCTGGCTCGTCTCTTTTTAAGTCAACCGAATCAAGGATAGGTATGAGCACTATGCGTTCTGTAGGCTTGGCATTGGCACTTTGTGTATGCGTTGTCATGGGTTGTTCCAATGGGCCACGGTTGATGCCGGTGACCGGTAAAGTCACAGTCAAAGGCAAACCAGCCGAAGGTGCGGTCGTCATGTTCCACCCAGAGGACAAGAACTTACCCGTGGGCGCCGCGACGGCCACTGCCGATGGTACGCTGACTCCCTACACCAATTCCCAGCACGGCTTGATGGTCGGCAAGTACAAAGTCACCGTCGTCTATCCAGATCCCACTAAGAAGCCCACTGAAGCCCAAATCATGATGGGCACCGCCGACGTCGGCCCCGATTTGCTCAAAGGCAAATACGGTTCGAAAGACGGCACCACGCTCACAGCCGAAGTGACAGGCGAAACCAAAGCCCTCGCGCCGTTCGATCTGTAGCCCACGTAGCGGCGTCTCTCCGAGACGCCGATCCCCGTGGCAAAGTCACTGTTCGCCGCGTTGCTAATCCAGTGTGCTAGAGAATCGTCCGCTAATTCAAAATGAAGCTCTGTAGTTGCGAGTCTCTGAGAGACTCGCCTACGTGGGTTCACGTAGCGGCGCCTCTCCGAGACGCCGATCGCTGTGACAAAGTCGCTGTTCGCCGAGTTGCGTTAATCCAGTGCGCTCGATAATCGTCCGCTAATTTTCAAAATGAAACTCTGTAGTTGCGAGTCTCTGAGAGACTCGCCTACGTGGGTCAAACGTTATGGTGCAGTGATCCAAAGCTGTACGCCGTTGCCATCGTCGTTGGGCACCATCGGTCCGCCGCCGGGCGGATTCTTTTTGGTATACACGCGGCGGAACAAGGTCAAACTCGAATCAGCCGGATGGTCAACTTGCTGATCCACTATCGAACCACCCAGCGATCCCGACGATATGTTCCATTCTTTGGGACGCTTAACCAAGATAACTTGCTCCAAATCGACGTGAACCTCGATCCACCACTGGTCTCCTTGCTGATACGTCTCCAACTGAACCAAATGCTGGCCAGGACTCAGTTTCACAGAGTCTTCCGAAGCTGGCAAAGAAGTGACGACATTGGAACTCACTTGCCGCTCGATTCCGGTAGTGGCGATCTGCAGCTGATACCCGTCGCCTGGTACAAAAACTTGCCAGGCATATTCATCGTACATCAGCTGATCTTGGGCCACAGCCGACAGGTGATCGCGATCTTTCAAAACCAGCTCGCGCATCAACGGCCGGCTGACCAATAGCTGATCTTTGACCACCGCCACACCGTGCTGCGTAAGCCAGACGCTATACCACACGGCCGCGCAGGCTGTGGCCAGCAGCAATGTGCTGAGGCCAATCTGGCGATAGCGTTTTGGTCGAGCAGCCGAACCTGTAGGGCCTGATGCAACATTACCACCTGTCTGCCCAGCATCAGTTAAGGTCAAGTGTCACCTCCATCAGATCTGGGATCAACTGCCGAACATTGGGCTCGTCTTTAAATCGCTCTTCGGCTTCGCGTGCCAGGTCTGCGGGCATGCTGACCTTTAAGAACGTAACTGGTTGACTGCCGGGAGCCAACGACTCTGCTTGACTGCCTCCGTACTGTGTTATGTTCAGTCGTTCAAAGTTTTGCTGCAAGAACTGGAAGAACTCTTCAGTACCAAACGATGAAAAGCTAGAGCCGCCGGCAAAACGAAAGTAAACACCCACCGCACCGGATTTGGTCTGTCCGATATTGCAGCGCGCAATCAGCATTTGCTTGCCGTGGCTGAAACCGTGACTACCGGAACCACCGCCACTGACATGCTGAATAGTGCCCGAACTCTTGTCGGGCAAGTAGATGCGCCATGCCCATTGCCAAGGTTTCTCGTGCTTGAGCGCTTGCGCGTAGAGCTTGGTCTCGTCCTCGACAACCATATCGCCCACCGTCGCGTTGATCCTGGCCAACTCTTTTTTCAGCGAGCTTAACTCCGATCGCCCGCGCGCCAGGAATACCGCGCCGACGATGGTGGCCACTATCAGGACTACGTCAAGTATTTTCATAGTTATCTCATTTGCAATCCACCGCCTGGCGGCGGTGGCTACCCTAGTCGCCGCCAGACGGTGGTCAAACGCTACTTCACTGCCAACACGACATCCAAGGGCGACTGCGTACGACAGCCGCTGACTTGACTGAATCCATGCTCATACAACAATTCGGCGTACTCTGACAAACTGCGTTCTTTGCCTTCGGTGCAGGTCAACATATTGAGGCTCTGCATCAGCGCCCATCTAGGCGCAGTTTTTTCTTCAGTCAGCAATTTTTCAGCAATCAGCACACCGCCGCCAGTGGGCAGCGCTTCGAACATACGTTCAAGCAACTGATGCACTTTGTCTTCGCTCCAATCGTGCAGAATACGACCCACTGCGTATAAATCGCCTTGCGGTAGGGCGCCGGCAAAAAAGTCACCACCGCAAACATCTACGCGATCAGCCACTGGCGTTAGCGAAATGATTTCACGCGATAGCGGAATGGCATCAGGCAAATCGAAGACCGTAGCCCGCAGCTGCGGATAGCGCTGGCATGCGGCACAGGCCAAGTGCCCAGTCGCGCCACCCAGATCGACCAAGTGCTTGAACCTACTCAAGTCAAACGCCGCTACCACGTGGGGTGAACTGATCACGCCATAACCGTGCATGCCCATCAGAAACTCGCGTTTGGCTTCTTCGGTTTTAAAGAAGTGCGAAAAGATCGGCCCGTCCCAACCATAAGCTTGCGGCCAACGATGCGTGCCTTCGCGAACTGCATCCTCCAAATGTGCCCACAATTTCCACATGACTGTATTGGAATAGGCAATGTAGCCAGTCACTCGCCGCGGACTGGTTGAGACCAGGTAAGTGTCAGCCACTGGTTCGTTGGCGAATCGATCGTGCTGCTTGCTGAGTAACCCCAAAGCCACACACGCGCTGAGCAGCCGCTCCAGGCCGTCGCGACTGAGCTTTAATTCGTCGGCCAACTCTGCCAGCGTCTTGCTGCCGGACGCAAGCGCATCGAACACGCCCAGACTAACTGTGGCAAAGAGTGTTTTCGATCGACGAAACGCTTCAACCAGATCCAGCACGATAGCAGGATCGGGCACGGAGATGTCTTCAACAGGCGGATGATCCATAAAGCAAACCTCGTCAAGTCGGATGATGGTGGTGGGCAACCAATTGTAACGAAACCGTGCTTGGCTGCTGATGGCACAGAGCTTGCTTGCCAGGTTCGACCGTATTCAAAATCAAGGACCTTCATAACATGCCATCGAAATCCAATTCGACATCGTCATCAAAATCAAAAGCCACTTCCAAAACTGCGTCGAAACCGCCAAAGGATCCACGAGAGGAAGGGCATCAGCCGCCATACTCGCGTCAGCACCAGCAATCGCATCCTGGCTCTGAAGATCAAATGCATCCCGCAGCAGATCACGGCGAAGAGTCGTATCGGGGCAGTGGCAAGTTGCAGGACTATGGCGTGTTGATCACCGGTGCCGATAGTGGTATCGGCCGAGCAGTGGCGATCGCATGTGCCCGCGAAGGCGCGCACGTCGCCTTCGCTTACTTAGAAGAAGAACAAGATGCCGCTGAAACCGTGCGCTGGATCGAACAAGCTGATCGTCAGTCGCTCAGCGTGCGGGGCGATATTCAAGATCCGCAGTTCTGCAAGAGCCTGGTGGAAGATACCTTCGACAAATTTGGACGCATTGACGTACTTATCAACAACGCCGCTTACCAGATGGCTCAAACAGCATTAGCAGATTTTTCGCTCGAACAAATCGAGCGTACGTTTCGTACGAACATCATCGCCATGTATTTGTTATGTCAAGCAGCAGTCCCGCTAATGAAGCCTGGCTCGTCGATTATTAATACAGCGTCGATCCAAGCGTCAGATCCCTCGCCCGAGTTGCTCGACTATGCCCCCACCAAAGCCGCGATCGTAAATTTCACCAAAGCCCTTTCCAAATTGGTTATCCACCAAGGCATTCGTGTCAATGCGGTTGCCCCTGGTCCGGTCTGGACACCACTGATCCCTTCAACGATGAAGCCCGAAAAGGTCAAGCATTTTGGTGACAACACTTTATTCCAACGTCCTGCCCAGCCCGCCGAATTAGCGCCGCTGTATGTCTGGCTCGCGTCTCCCCAGGCCAGCTACATCACTGGCGAAGTCTACGGCGCCACCGGCGGCAGAACTCCGCAATAGTGTCTCCTTTCGCTCCGCGAAAGGCTCTACACTTCGAGCACTTCGAGCACTTCGAGCACTTCTAGCATGTCTGGCATGCGGCGTGTGTGTTCACTCGCATTGCATTGCCTTTCGCGGAGCGAAAGGAGACTATGTTGGAAATCTCCGAAGGTAATAGTCGGTCTCAGGCAGTCCTGCTTTGGGGCCGTTGTTGGCGATGTACTGCCTGAGATAATCGTATTGCTCGGAGCTGCGAACCAAGTGATCAAAGGGCTCTTGTTTCCAAAACTTACCCTTACGACCTAGCTGGCTATTGATCTTTCGGGCCGTGAAATGAAGCCACGAATCGCATTGCTCGACCAGCGTGTGCTCGCTTGTGAACGAGGCCAGCAGATGCACGTGGTTAGGCATTATCACGAAGTCGCCCATGTGGTATCTCTGACCGTCGAAGTGCAATAGCGACTCAGCTACGATTTGAGCTAATTGTGGATCTCTCAATTCACACTTGCCCAAACACTGATCCAAGCACAGATCTCTCTCGCGTTGGAAATACTTATTGAAGCGCTCGCGAACTTCGTCACTCAAGTATGGGAGAGTCAGCGACCAATGCTTACCCGTCGACACATTATGCTTGTCCAGCCATTCCTGTTTTTCTTTCTCCCAGCGAAGTACGACATCCTGCGGTATCGAATCGTATGTGCGAAAGGTGACAAATGCCGTAGCACCCCGCTGCCACCAATGGGGTCGATCGTGGTAGCTAATTCCCAATTCTCCATTCGGATCAAACGCATGTCCGAGCATCATTGTCTCCTTTCGCTCCGCGAAAGGCATCGCGGAGCACTTCTCAACTCAACTCAACTCACCGCCACTCATCCTGCACGTCCAGTATTCAGCGCGAGTGCTCACTCGCGCTGCATTGCCTTTCGCGGAGCGAAAGGAGACGGAGCACCCCTAGCCTACAGCGCGAGTGTTCACTCGCGCTGCGCTGCCTTTCGCGGAGCGAAAGGAGACTTAGGTCAACTGCCGTTGCCAGTCGTGCACCAGACTCTGAAGGTCAGCGCTTTGCGCAGTAAGCGCGGGATAGTCACTCGCTACGCTTTCAAGTTGACTGATCATCTGCTCGACTACGTCCTCAAGCGTGGCAGCGTTCGAATCTTCGGCTGACTGATCAACCAGCCATAAACGTACGGCGCGCCCCAGGTCGTCAAACGCCAGGTTCAGACTTTCAATGGTGGCTTGAGGCGCCGACATCTCTTGCAACTCGGTGATCACCTCCGATAAACGCGTGCCGATAGCCAACAACGACAACTGCGGCGAGCGCATGGCGGGATCGATGTAACTTGACTTCCAAATGTCGCTGGCTGCCGCGATCAGCTCGACGTTCGTGTCGCTGGCACTGAGCGAACCTCGGACGACAGCCATCGTCACCTGTTGTCGCCCAGGTGTTGGCATACTGGCTGGCCAATCTTCGTCGTCCCAGCCTTCTCGACATTCTTCCCATTCTTCGCGCGAAGCGTACAGTGAAAATGCAAACTCGTCTTCAATCTCCAAGTGATATCCGTCGCACATCGTGAATGCCGGTCCGAACAGTTCGGAATTCTGAGACTGCAAACGACAGAGCGGACAATTGCAATCAAAGGGCTCGCTACTGGCCAAGCGTGGCAACATCTGGCGATCAATGTCAATCAACTGCTGCGCGGTCTCTCCATCGCTATCGGCCAGTTCGCTGTGCAGCCAACCATCGATGAATCGCAAGATCTCTTGGATTAACTTCTCGCGCTCAATCATCGGTTCGTCGTCGATCCAGCGCAAGGCGGTCATGATCGTCTCGCGGCACAAATCGAAATAGATGACGACTTCTTCGGTGCCCATCGGGCCATAGCGAAACGCATGACTATTCAGTGGCAGAGCAGGGGGTGGCCGCTTGGTCATCGACCAATGATTGCGACGATAATCCAACTCGCGGTCTTTCCACGCGCGATGCTCGTGCAAGAACTCGCGCGGTATGCGTCCACCTAACGCCACATGCGGCGTCATCAGCCAATCGACATGGATGCATTTGATCGCGCGCAAAACTGACTGCTGGAGCGATCGCAATTCATCATCATCGTCATCATGATCGTGACCGACCACGTCTTCGACGGCGTGATCATCATCGCTCTGATCTATGACATGGCGATCGTGCTGTTCATCGCAATGAGTCGGCCCACTGCCATCCGTGGCAGCGTGGGTGCTGTGGGCCGACTTTTGACTGCTGAACACGCAAGTGGCTACAAATTCTGCGAAGGGTCGACCGTAGAGGACTTGGCGAAAGTCGAGCGGTTCGGTCGGAGGCAACAAGGCTGGATCGATGTCCAGATCGCCGTGCAAGCCCGGGAACTCTGGGCGGGTGGCGCGATGCCACCAAGCCGGAATATTCAGCCACACGCTGGGCTTTTCCAGCGGTGGAGCTTGGCGATTGATGCCGCGGCGTTTGTCGCGCTTCCGCTGGGCTTTTGAGATCTTCAATGTGGTAGTCGGCTTGCGCTCTGGAGCCCGGACCGCGTAACCGCCTGGCTCCAAGGACTGACCGCGACTGCCGCGCCACCCGAAGCAGCACTGAACCATATCGATCCACAGCCACACCTGGTCCCGCGCCGGCGCGGTGTCAAACTCGGCCAGCGGTATCCAACTGGCATCCATCAACGGTTGCTCTGGTCGGAATCGCGACCAGGCTACAGCGAACTCCTCAATACTCCGCGGGTCGCTAGACAAACACGCCAGGTAAACAAGCTCTTCCGACGGTTTAATTTCGGTGCAGCACAGCCGCTGAGAATTATCGCGCAGCACCACCCAACTGTTCAACTGTTCAGTCATCTCTTCGCTCCTTCACGGAAAGTTTTTTGTCAGCTCATTTGGTCTCACCTGAAACAACTTGTCGCACTCGCTGCCCCGGCCGGTGCCAGCGAATCATTCCGACACTACTACGATAGTGATGCGTCAAGAGCGCGCGGCGAAAACGGAGCTTTGGATGATGAGCGCGAACACGCTGTGTTGGAGTGGAGATGCGTCGCGTTAAGTCTTTAAATGACTTGCACTTCAGAAGTCTGCCTGGTTGTCAATCAGGACACGAGTGCGACGGTTGCGAGAGCTTCAAAAAAAGTTTTGAAGATTTTTAAACGACGAAATCTGAGACTCACATCGAAAGCGCGAATCTCAGATCGAGACGACGTAGTTTAACATTCGGTCATTGCTAGCTCAGCGCTCAGTTGCTGTAGCTGGCTCGTTTGGCATCGATCTTTTGTCGAGCTGGGTTGATGCGTTCGCTTGCGACGGAAGCTGGCACGCGTCGAGGAGCGGACATCTTGTACGAGCCGGGAACCATGCGTGGCTCGCCAGCGTGAGCCGTTTGCTGATGGTGCGCTGGGGCGTGATGTACGGTGCTAGGCATCATGGGTTCGGTAACTGTTGCGCCACCGCTGCAACTGCTGCAACCGCCGGAGGATCCACCGCCACCGCAACTGGTGCAGCCACTGCCGCCGGCCGATGCATAGCCGCAACTGCCGTCGCAACTATCGCAACCACCGCCACTGCACATATCGCAGCCTTGTACAAACCGGCTGCCCCACAGCGTTCGCAGCAGCGAACGAACTGGTCGGTTATCGCCTACGCAGCACTGGTCGACGCAAGGTGGTTCGCTGACCCATTCATCGACGTACGTCTCACCGCAACCACCTGCATAAGCTTGATAGCCGCCTAGTGGTCCCAGGCCACATGAACCACAACCACACTGGCCTGGCATGCCCTGCACGCAACAGCAACCAGCACTTGCCAAGAACAAGGCAATCAGAGCCAACCAACTATAGCGTGCTTGCGACCGCATGAGCCATCAATCCTTTGATCGAATGCAGAGGCAACCAAAGCTTGCTAGCGTTGATTGCCCATCACGACTTAGATAATCCATCGTGCAATATCTTCGACCCAGCAGAGTCTGCCGAATCAGCAAATCTTGCCAAACCGGCAAATTTTTACGCGCCTCGTAGATCGTCTGTCCCCAGCCGCTCGGAACCCGCCTCGTAGAGCGGCTGTCCCCAGCCGCTCCGAACCCGCTCAGCATGCGTCTTCAAACCAGTTGTCTGTCCCCGCGTTCGATCGAGCGCAGTTGATCGGGGACAGACGTCCGGCCGAATTGCTTGCATTGCAGTTGGGGCGTGCGCGTGCTCTGTCCCCGTGCGCGATTGGGGACAGACCTAGTGGTTGAAGTGGAGTCCAAAGTCTGGCGACTCCGGCTACTGCTTGTCGCCTGCCAGCATCAGCTATAGACTACCCAGCTTTCCAGCTTCTTCGTCGGGGTGGGACTTCGCATGAGCAAAATCTGGCCAGTACTGATCATTGTGGGCGACGCGACGGAAACGTTGGACACGATGTACCCTTACTACCGTTTGCAGGAAGCTGGATTTCAGCCGGTGGTTGCCGCTCCAGAGCAGCGGCGTTATCAAATGGTGCTGCACGAGGTCAAACCGGGCTGGACGATCACTAAGGAATGGGAAGGCTACACGATCCAAGCGGATGTGGCCTTCAGCCAGATCGTCGAACAGGACTATGTGGGCATCATGTTCTCCGGCGGCCGAGCCCCCGAGTACCTGCGATATGACGCTGACCTGATTCGCGTGACCAAGTATTTCTTTGCGGAAAACTTGCCGATAGCCAGCGTCTGCCACGGCGTTGAAATTCCAGCGGCCGCTGATTGCGTACGTGGCCGCCGCATGGCGACGGTGCCAAAATGCAAGTTTGATTTGGAAATCTGCGGCGGTACGTTTGTCAATGAAGCTTGCGTGATCGACGGCAACTTGATCAGCGGGCGCACGTTCCACGACAACGGCGCCTACATCGGCCCGTGGATAAAATTGCTCGATGCCGAACGCCAGCGCCGTGCTTGACACCCGCCAGCTTCCCGGTTAACTTTTTGCCTTCAGCCCAAAAACCGGGGGATTAGCTCAGTTGGGAGAGCGCTACAATGGCATTGTAGAGGTCATCGGTTCAAGTCCGTTATCCTCCATTCGCCTTCGGCGAATAGAGAGTAGACAGGAGAAAGTAGAAAGTAGAAAGTAGAAAGATTCGAGGCCTGGAGATTTTCTCGGGCAATCAGTCTTTCATCACCGTTCAACTTTCTCCTCGTCTACTCGGTCTACTCACTACTCTCTTTCTTGAGAGTCTCCATCGAGTTTCACTCTGGGGAAACCAAATGAGTTCGCCTTTGAAAAGCTGCTGGACTACCAGAAATCTGTCGACTTCGCCGATGCCATCTGTGACCTGACCGAAGAATTTCCCGCTCTTTACAACCATCTTGCTGACCAAGTGAATCGCGCATCACTTTCGATCGCATCCTCCCTTGCCGAGGGCAATGGTCGGTTTACCAAGCCTGACCGAAAACACTTTTTCGGAATTGCGCGAGGATCGGTCCAGGAATGCGTCCCGCAGCTTGAGCTCGCACGCCGGCGAAAGCTCGTTTCTGATGAACATCATACGAAACTGAAACAGCGACTCGAGGAAAGCTCACGGATGCTCAGTGGCTTGATGAATGGACTGGACACTTGATCCCACATTCGACACCTGCGTTTGAGCTCCGTCATGGCTGCGAATGACGTGTTGTGCTCAGACCCAGAGTGCCATTTCTTTGATGGACTCTAAGTTGAAGTCAGATTCAGGATCAGCGAACCGCCAAAACGGACCGAATTCGCTCAACCGCATCGGCAGTGGTCATTGACTCGCTGGCGATCATGCGGAAGTTCGTTTTCGCAGCCGCCATCCCGTCCCACTCGGGCAGTCTTGCGGCAGCCGTAGCGTCCCATGCGACACCGACCTCAAAGCCTTGTTCAATCAGCTCTCGCATGTGACTCTCAACGCACAGATTGGCCGACATGCCTGCCAGCAACACTTTGCTGATATTGCGTTTGCGAAGTTGCAACGCCAAGTCATTGGTTTCGGGCCCGAAGACCTTGTGAGGACTTACTACGACAGCTTTACCGTCGTCAATGTACGGCTTGAATTGCTCAAGCCAGTCAGCACCTGAATTAGCCAGTCCATCAAGATTTAGCGGGCCTTCGCGATCGAACATGTTGATGTCGTGCATCAGGGTTTCGAGTGCTCCTTCGAAACGCCATTGGTGATCGTGTGGGTAGTAATAGTGCGGTGAAACAAAGACCTGCATGTCAGCGTCCATAGCGGCTCTGAAAAGAGACTCCAGGTTTTCGACGGTTCGGTTCTCTGTGACGCTCTGGCCGACTACACCCCATGCGACTCCCTTGGGGCTTAGAAAATCGTTTTGCGGGTCAATTACCACTAGCGCAGTATTTTCGGGTGTGATCAAGAATCCCGGGTTGGGAAGGGACATTGTGTTTCCTCATTGGATGTCGAAACAGTTGAAAGTGAATCGCCCATGTCGGGCACCATGTATTTGCGTTAATTCCGGCTTTCAGAAATGGGCGATCCTGTGGTCGTAGCGCCCAACTTCATCCATGGAAGTAACGCTCGTGAACGATCTTGTCATTCTTCCACTCGGTACGAACCACTTGCTCAAGGTGAATGGTTTCGCCTGACTTGACATTAACGCTCAGCACGGCGTCATAGAAGCTAACGTTGTCTTCTACTGCCACGCTGCCGATCGAGTAGCTCACAAAGCCCGTGATTCCGAGGGCTTCCCGAAATTTGTTGAGCCGTTCAATGGCCGACTGTTTGCCAGTGACAGCTGCATCGTTGCCCTCCTGGGTAACAACGTCGTCCGCGAAATATTTCTCCTGAACCTCGGTCATTTGGCCTTTCTGGAGCATCCCAAGCATCTCGGTGAGTTTGGATTTGACCTCGGTATGGCCGCAAGAACTGGTTTCAGCGTTGTGTGTTTCGCAGCTCGTCATGTTTTTTCCTGAAAGTAAAAATGGGAATCGCTGATAGTCGCTATCGTTAGCAGGCTTGGAATCAGTCCGACCAATTGCCAAACCAACCAACGTCAATGGCTGCCATCTAATACACTTCCCATGCCGGGACCAGGAATTTCCCTAAGTGTCACGCTGCAGCCACTTTAGGAAGACGGGCGTAGATTCGCTACAGAACGAGATATCGCAACTCAATGAGATATCGTTGTGATTTAACGAGATCTCGTTACAATTTGCTTGTCACAAACGCACTTCATTAAGAGGCGATTGACCGAAGATGCCGCCTCGTAGCGATTCCCTGAACCTCATATCGCTGCAGGCGATCGCCACGATGGTGGCCCAGCACCGAACCGTCAATGAAGTGCTGAAACTGATCGTCGAATCTCTAGCTGACACATCTGACCTGGCGCTGGCGCGCATCTGGTTGACTAGGCCTGGGGACATTTGCCGCGAATGCCCGATGCTCAGAGAATGCCCCGGTCAAACGCGATGCCTGCACCATGTTGCCACGGCCGCACGTCCTCGCAACCCGGCCAGTGGCAGCGAGTGGTATCGGACGGATGGTTTTTACCGCCGATTTCCTCTTGGTATCCGCAGGATCGGGGTTATAGGAGCAACTGGTGGTTCGCAGAAACTTTCTCAGGCAGCGGATGATTCGGAGTGGATAGCGCGCGACGACTGGTTGTGTCGCGAGGGCGTAGTATCATTTTTGGGCCACCCTTTAATATTCAGAGATGAAATCCTCGGCGTGCTGGCAGTGTTCAGTCGGTCCGAGACCAGCGATCAGGAGTTTGCCTGGCTAAGAGTGTTTGCTGACAGCGCGGCAGTTGCCATTGCCAATGCGACTGCGTTTGAGGAAATCGAGTTCCTGAAGAAGCGGCTCCAACAGGAAAATGATTATCTCCGCGAAGAAGTACAGCATGCGGCTGGGTTTGGCGACTTGCTCGGCCAAGCTTCGGTGCTACAGGTTGTGACTCGACAGATCGAACTTGTTGCTCCCACCAACGCCGCTGTTTTGATTCTCGGCGAGAGTGGCACGGGAAAGGAAGTCGTCGCTCGAGAGATCCACCGTCACAGTCGCCGAGCCGGGCGACCTTTGATCCGAGTCAATTGCGCGGCGATCCCGCGGGAGCTCTTCGAAAGTGAGTTCTTTGGGCACGCCAAAGGTGCGTTTACCGGCGCGCTGCGTGATCGAGCCGGTCGGTTTGAACTGGCCGACGGCGGCACGTTATTCCTAGATGAGGTCGGCGAGATACCGCTGGACATGCAGGCCAAGTTGTTGCGAGTTCTTCAAGAGGGCGAGATTGAGCGAATTGGCGAGGACCGAACTCGAAAGATCGACGTGCGTATCATTGCGGCGACCAATCGAAACCTGCGACTTGAATCCGAGGCTGGCCGCTTTCGACAGGACCTGTTTTATCGACTAAGTGTGTTCCCAATGGAACTGCCGCCGCTGCGCCAGCGAGTGGAAGACATACCTTTACTGGCTGAACACTTTCTCAGCCTGATTGCTCGACAACTGGGCCGTCCGCGCCCGCGACTGACTCTGGCCAATGTTCAGCAGCTTCAGGGTTACGACTGGCCCGGAAATGTGCGCGAATTGCAGCATACGTTGGAACGTGCATGCATCATTGCCGCTGACGGACGCCTTCGATTTGAACTTCCAACGACTTCCCCGCGCCAGCTGCCTGAGCGTTCAGAATCTCCGACACCTCAGCGGATCTTGACCGATGAAGAGCTGCGAGCATTCGAAGCCGAAAACATCCGAGCCGCTCTGTTAAAATGCCACGGAAAGGTGCATGGCCCAAATGGAGCCGCGGCGCTGCTGGGACTGAAAGCTACTACGCTCAATTCACGAATCAAGGCCCTCGGCATCTAAGGATGCATCAACTTTGGCCAGCGCGTTTGCTCTCTTTCTTGACAGCGGGGATTAGCCTCCAAGCGTGAAAGTCTTCCTTCAGTCAACCATCGAACTTCTCTGCACGATCTCTACTCATTGGGGGAGCTTAAAAACTGGGGTCAGGTCTGGGTCAGGTTTGCTTTGGGAGGGGCGAATGTGCTAAACTTCCCACCTGCAATTTGCAGTTGCAATCAGGAACCGTCTGCTTTATTGCCACTGACTCTAGATCATCGGAGGATCCCATGGCCTCACCACTACAGGCTAACGCGCAGGCAAATACCCAGTCCATTGAACAAGGCTTGGCGATTCTGCGTGAGTCGCTTGAGCAAAAAGCCGAGCTGAGAGAGTTTGCCCAAAATCTGGATGACAGCGCCGTCACTGCGCTGCAAAGCCTGATCGAAGCGGTTATCCAGAACGAAGACTTCGAATGGTACTCATTCCCGGAATCGATGGAGGAGTTTTGCGGTTTCGAGTTGGCTTTAGACGCCGCTGAGCTGTTGGCGCATAAAATTTCTTCGGCCAGCATTCCGCTGATCATGCGTTTGTTCCGGGATATGGCCAATGAAGACGAAGAACTTCTGGCCGAATGCGGGCCTGACGTGGTCGGCGTTTTCCCGCCCGCTGCCGCCTCCGATTGGCTCGAGCTTGTTCAGCCTACCAAGAAAGACTGCATGGTCACATCGGTTATCGTGGATGGAATCGGCATAATGGCTGATAAGGATCCGGCCATCGCCCAGAATTTGGCACCGAGAGTTTTTCAGTTACTGAACCGTCCTGAAACGTCGTCACCGCAACTCAACGGCCAACTAGTCAGCCTGGCGTTTGATTGGCGATTGACTGAGGCAGCCGAAGTAATCGAACGTGCGTTCTCTAGAAACCTGGTGGATTGCAGCGTCACTGGGAATTGGGAAACGGTCCGTAAACGACTGGGAGTGACAGGACTGGGTTTACCCATGCCCGACCGGCCCATCAATATTTTTGACGAACTGCGGCGCAAGCTGGGCATCGGTCCGTTCTCAGATGTGGAATTGTTCGGAGACGACGAACTCGATGAAGCAGCCTGCCAAGATTACTTGACGAATGCCCGCGCCTCATTTCGACAATACCAGCAGCAAGCCGGTTCAATCGATCCAACGTGCGGAGATGTGGTCTATTCGTTCCTAGACATCGGCTTGAGCTACTTGAGTGTGCATGCCGGAATTTTGACAGAAAGCGACGCCAGAAAAATCCTGCTCGATTTGTTTCCGCGCAAAGTCAGTCAGGCGGCTGACCTGTCTGACAAAACCATCGATGAAATGATCGCTTTTTGGGAGTACTGCGGTAAAGTTCATCATTTTGAACACGCAGCCCGCTTGGCAACCAAGATCCGCTCATGGCGCGAAGTGTTTCGCAAGGCGATGAGCAATCCGGCCAACTATGACCCCGCCAAAAGCCTGGTCATGTCCGGTATCGCCGCCGGCTTTGATATGAGCAGCGAAGCCGGGTTGGCTGCCTTCATCGCGCAATTCAACGCTGCCCGCCAAGCTCCCGTCCAGCCGCGAAGCAACTCGGCCTCTCCATTTCAGTCGCAATTCGTTGACTCAGTCGCTCAATCCTTCACTTCAGCCGACTCGCCGCAAGTGACTCCGCCGCCCAAGAGCCTGAAGGAACGCAAGAAAATGCTCAACCAGAAGCTCAAACGAAAATGACACCTTCGGTCGACAGATCACCAGCGAGCCAAAGCGTTACTTTACACATAAAGTATTTTACTTAATGTGTAAAGTAATGCTCGCTTTCCGATGTGGACGTCGAGGCGTCATGATGGGCGTCATGATGGGTGTCATCAGCACGAAAAGTACGATCGACCACCGATTCCCAATCCGACTTTAGCGCCAGCATCTGATCGGCGCTCCACGCCTGGCCAACCTGGCTGAGCACGTACAAGCAGCCCATGCCAACCAGAGCCAGGACTCCTGCCCAACCACACCAGGTCGCCTGCCCCAGCATCCAAAACGCGCACTGAAAGGAAGCTGCAAAGAAAGCCGAAAAGGCCAAGACCAGGTAGACAATCCAGATCAATGTCCAGACTTCCATGCGTGGTGCAAAACGACCATGAACTCGCGTAGCCTGGCCATCCGCTTCGAAACTGAGCGAAAGATGTGGTGACCAGCAGCGAATCTGCGGCTTGGGGATATGCAGTTCGACGTATTGCTTGAACAGCAAACTCCGAATGTCGCGCTCGGGCTTCTGAAACTCTACAACCAGCCTGCTCATCACCTCATCAACGGTGAAGGGCAACTTCATCTGAAACGTCGGCCGCATGGCAGTGAAGTACATGATTCTATCCGCCTAGAAAGACCATGATTCAAGCGCACGATGCACGGAGTGGCACCCTCTATGCCTTGTCAAGACTGATTGTACTTCGCCAGACAAGGTGCTGGCAAGAACGCGGCTGGTTTTAGCTGCCCACAAACTACCAAAGCATGCGTCACAACTGGCCTCGCAGCACTCGCTCTAAGCACGCGGATACGTCCAATTCAGATCGATCAACAAATTCATTTGCTGATCGTGGATCTGCATCTGCCGGGTAAACATGACCCGCATGGTATTCACGGCGAGATCTGGGAAGAGATTGCGGAAGCTTGGGTGGCCCCCACCGATCGCCCTTTGACGTTGGTCGCCTATGAGTCAGCTCTCGCCGTGCGGGCCTTCGTTCAACCGCTGGCAATCGGCGAAGTGCTGATCGATATGCCGCTGTACTTGGAACCAGACGGATACGTGCTGGTGCCGCTGGAAAGCACCTACGCTCGAGCCTTTGATGCCTTGCCCAAACGCTGGCAAAGTGTCGTCAGCGCGTGAGCCAGCCGCCTCACAGCCAGCCAGATTTGCGAAACCAACGATAGAGGTACGAGCACGCGCCCAGCAACATCAGCAGTACCAGCGGATATCCGTATTGCCACTCGGTTTCAGGCATATGCTTGAAGTTCATGCCGTAGAGCCCCGCGATCATGGTCGGTACCGCCAAGATGGCGGCCCAAGCTGCCAGGCGTTTGGTATCGTCGTTTTGAGTTACCGTGATCAATGCCAAATTGCTTTCCAGCGCCGTGTGCGATAGCTGTTGCAAGTTGTCAATCAGATCGGCAATGCGTTTGACATGATCATGGACATCTTGAAAGTAGGGACGGGTGTCCAGCGGTATCAACTCTGAGTTCATGCGGCTGAGCTGGGCTGAGACATCCAGCAACGGCATGACGGCTTGTTTCAAGGCGAGCAAATCGCGACGCAGATGATAAATGCGGGCGGTAACACTGCGCACAAATTTCCCGCTGAATATTTGCTCTTCCAGTTCATCCAGCTCCGCCTCCAAGGCGTCAATGACTGGAAAATACTGATCGACAATAAAGTCGATCAACGAATGCAGCACAAAGCCTTCGCCTTTGGCCAGGAGTTTGGGCATCGATTCGCAGCGGGCGCGTAGCCCCAAGTGCGATTTGAGTGACCCATGCCGAATAGTGATGATATACCGCGGGCCATAAAAGACATGCGTCTCACCAAACTCGATGCGTTGTTCACCACCATCGGTCAGTTTGGCCGTGCGGATGACGATGAACATCGAGTCGTCATAGACTTCCAGCTTCGGACGTTGATGAGCTCGATGGGCATCTTCGATCGCCAAGTCATGGAGTCCAAAGGCTTCTTGAATGTGCGCCAGCACCTGTTCGCTGGGCTCGTACAGCCCAACCCACAGAAAGCGATCCGAATGGCTCCACGCATCACCCAGGTCCGCAATCGGCACATCCGCCACGCGCACACCATTGTGGTACGCTGCCGAGTTGATGACGCTGCGAACAGGCTGTGTCGACGTTTTGTCTGCGTTCTCTAGTGTCAAAAGTTCCCTCGTTTAACCCGTAGCCGCCAGGCGCGGAGCACCCTCTAACCAATCGCTGCTATCACTTAACGTCTGCATGCTCAACATCATAACTTAGCCGCGCGAGGACAACTGCTTCGATTCCCTAGCCTTCGGCCACGGGTTAAACGATTGTAGCCGCGCCAGTCGCGGTGCCCTCGTTTAACCCGTAGCCGTTAGGCGAGGAGCACCTGCTAACCAATCGCTGCTATCACTTAACGTCTGCATGCTCAACATCATAACTTAGCCGCGCGAGGACAACTGCTTCGATTCCCTAGCCTTCGGCCACGGGTTAAACGATTGTAGCCGCGTCAGGCGAGGTGTCCTCGTTTAACCCGTAGCCGCCAGGCGAGGAGCACCTGCTAACCAATCGCTGCTATCACTTAACGTCTGCATGCTCAACATCATAACTTAGCCGCGCGAGGACAACTGCTTCGATTCCCTAGCCTTCGGCCACGGGTTAAACGATTGTAGCCGCGTCAGGCGCGGTGTCCTCGTTTAACCCGTAGCCGCCAGGCGCGGAGCACCCTCTAACCAATCGCTGCTATCACTTAACGTCTGCATGCTCAACATCATAACTTAGCCGCGCGAGGACAACTGCTTCGATTCCCTAGCCTTCGGCCACGGGTTAAACGATTGTAGCCGCGTCAGGCGAGGTGTCCTCGTTTAACCCGTAGCCGCCAGGCGAGGAGCACCTGCTAACCAATCGCTGCTATCACTTAACGTCTGCATGCTCAACATCATAACTTAGCCGCGCGAGGACAACTGCTTCGATTCCCTAGCCTTCGGCCACGGGTTAAACGATTGTAGCCGCCAGGCGCGGTGCCCTCGTTTAACCCGTAGCCGCCAGGCGAGGAGCACCTGCTAACCAATCGCTGCTATCACTTAACGTCTGCATGCTCAACATCATAACTTAGCCGCGCGAGGACAACTGCTTCGATTCCCTAGCCTTCGGCCACGGGTTAAACGATTGTAGCCGCGCCAGTCGCGGTGTCCTCGTTTAACCCGTAGCCGCCAGGCGAGGAGCACCTGCTAACCAATCGCTGCTATCACTTAACGTCTGCATGCTCAACATCATAACTTAGCCGCGCGAGGACAACTGCTTCGATTCCCTAGCCTTCGGCCACGGGTTAAACGATTGTAGCCGCGTCAGGCGCGGTGTCCTCGTTTAACCCGTAGCCGCCAGGCGAGGAGCACCTGCTAACCAATCGCTGCTATCACTTAACGTCTGCATGCTCAACATCATAACTTAGCCGCGCGAGGACAACTGCTTCGATTCCCTAGCCTTCGGCCACGGGTTAAACGATTGTAGCCGCGTCAGGCGAGGCGTCCTCGTTTAACCCGTAGCCGCCAGGCGAGGAGCACCTGCTAACCAATCGCTGCTGATATTTGGCCTCTGCGTGCTCAACATAGTAACTTTGCCAAGCGACGACAATCAACTGTGGCATAGGCTTCCAGCCTGTGTGAAATGTGGCATAGGCTTCCAGCCTGTGTGCTCAGGCCTATGCTACGCTTAACACAGGCTGGAAGCCTATGCCACGTGTGGGCCACAAACGAGGTGCACCCTCAATCGAGAAAATTTCTCGATATGCCCTAATAAAGTTGGCTGTCGATGGTCATGCTGATAGTGACCACGAACCTGCGAGCGGTGGGGAGAAGACCAGCGTGAAGAGGCCATGTTGAAATCGACTCCGGAAGTCAAACTGACGGATTTGCCCGAGGAGGGCTCGCCGACGCTGCGGACGCTGTTCGCCAGCGAGGAGTCGAATTTGCTGCGTTTTGCTTTTTCACTGACCGGGCGTCGAGCGGTGGCGGAGGAGATTGTGCAAGAGATTTTCTTGCAGCTGCATGCCCGTTGGACAGAGGTCAACGATCCGCGAGCCTGGCTGTTTCGGAGCGTGCGCAATCAAGCCTTCCATTATCTGCGCAAAAGTAAACGCGAAACGCTCGGCAGTGACGACGCTGCTCCGCACGAGGGCTGCAGTGCCGATGAGCCCCCCGACGAGTTGATCGCTCACATGGAGACAGTGGCCCAGTTGCGACAACTTGTCAGCCAGCTGCCCGAGAAAGATCGCCGGCTGGTCCAATTGAAATACTACGAGGATCTAAAGTACCGGGACATCAGCCAGCGAACAGGTCTAACGATCAGCAATGTGGGCTTCCGATTGCATCAAGTCCTCAAGAAACTTGCCGCCGGTATGGTGCCACGGGGAAGCGAAGATGAATCATGAGTGACACACTGAACGAACATTCCTTCGATGACAGTTCAATCGATATCGAGCTGCAAGTCCGTTTGATGAACATGGTATTGGGTGAAGCGTCCGACTTCGAGCGTGATCAATTGCAGCTGTTGATGGAACAACGCCCTGAGTTGGCTGACTACTATCGCCATCTGGAGCACTTGCATGGCTTGTTGTGCGAAGTTGGAACAGGCGAGCCAGCCATCGATGCCGATTGGGCGACCAACGATGAGATGTGGAAACTGCCGGAGGACTGTCGTGAAAAGTTGCTGGCAGTCTTCGATGGCCAGGAAACCAGTGCAACCACTAAGTTGGCGCTCAGTGATGTATCTCTCACTAAGCCGCGTGGCTTGCTGTCGCGATGGTATGTGGCTGGGCTGTCCGTAACTGCAGCGGCCGTTCTATTGGTGGCATTAATGCTGCCCAGCGTTCAGTCAGCCAGAGTAGCCGCGAGAAGGTTTCGTGGCGAGACCGAAGCAGCCTATTATCTTCAAGACGATATTCAGTATTTCCAGACTGAGCCAGAAAGGCCCGCTGCGGGTAGTGTACCTTTATCTATGGAAGGCATGAAAACCGCCAACGATATGTATGGCAGAGGGCTCCGCACCTCAGGCACAGAGACATTCTCTGACTCAACTCGTACTATGTATAGGTCGGAAGCATCAACTGAGGGAGAGGCCCAGCCTAACTCGCCGGACTTCGCAAAGGGGTACGCACTCAGCGGCAGCTCCGACGTAGAATCGCCCAAACCCTATGGACTGACTCTCGGGCGTCAGTATTCCAATTCAAATCGCGGCGATTCCTCAGGTAAAGCCGAAGAGTCGGCTCCTGGACCCAACAAACCTGGTGCGAACCAAGCCACCGATATTGCTGGTCCAATCGCTGGTCCAACCGGTGGCACAGTTTTGCTCGGCGGCATCAAACGAGAATCAGCCGGAGGCGAACTCCGATCCAAGAGTAATGACCATATCGCCAATGGCTCACCATCTGCGCTGTCGGTCAACGAATCTCCAAGAATAATCATCCAAGAGGAAGCTGAGCCTATTCTATTGGGTAATGAATCAAAGCCTATAGAACCAGTAGTCGGGCAAGTCGCTCAACCAGCCGATGGTCGCAAGCTTAATGAGTCGACCAGTGGCGAGCGTTGGGACGAGGATGCGTTGGCATTGCCCGCGAAGGACGATCAACTAATGACTCTCGGCGTGCCAGAGACAGCTGGTGCTACCGACGGGCTGTTCGGCGATGTTCGCGTCGAGCACATCGAAGATGTCGATTTGGCCGTCATCCAAGGTGCGGAGCGCGATGCCAAGCACACGCTCGAGTTCATTGAACGTGCTAAACAGCAAAGTGAAGCCAAAGCACCCGATATCAAAATATTGAGCGAGGGGCGGGCAGAGGACACCAAACTCAAAGCCGACCGTGAGTCTGTACTCGATTTTCATTCGAAAGAAACTGCTTCGACTGAATCGGCAGCGATTCAGTCTGATGGCGAAGATTCCAAAAACGGTAGAGACTTCACTTCCAACACTTGGATGGTCACCCCAGCCCCAAGTCCAGAGCTGGCTGACAGTTCTCTAAGCAGCGTCGAAGCCGGGCGCAAACCACTTGCTCGCAAACCACTTGAAGCACTCGACGAACAAACGGCCGCGGCCGACGCTTTCTCGACCTTCTCATTGCATGTGAGCGATGTGTCGTTCAAGCTCGCGCAAACAGCTCTGGCTCAAGGCCAATGGCCCGAAGCAGCCCAGATTCGCATCGAGGAATTTGTTAATGCCTTGGACTATCACGATCCTCTGCCCAGTGCTACGGACAAAGTGGCTTGCATGGTCGAACAGGCAATTCACCCCTTTCTGATGCAACGCAATTTGTTGCGCATCTCGCTGCGCACCGCCGCCGCCGGTCGCTCGCAATCTACGCCGCTGCGATTAACTCTGCTGCTCGATAACTCCGGTTCTATGGAACGCCCCGATCGACGTCAGGCTGTGTTGCGAGCCTTCCAATCGCTGATCATGCAGTTAACTGCCGCCGACCAGGTCACGCTGATCAGCTTTGCCAACACACCGCGATTGCTCGCCGATAAGGTACCGGGCAATCAAGGCGAGACACTTTTGCAGCTGATCGAAACCTTGCCTAGCGAAGGTGGTACCAATATCGAGGCCGCTTTGTCGCTGGCTCACGAGAAAGCCGTCGAGCAAAAACTTGAGGGCGCTCAAAACCGAATCGTGCTGCTGACCGATGGCGCAGTCAACTTGGGCGATGCTGATCCCGAGAGCCTGGCCAAGCTCGTCACCCAAGCTCGCGACGCGGGTATCGCTTTCGATGCCGCTGGGATTAGCGCTCAGGATCTGAACGATGAAGTGCTGGAAGCGCTGACGCGCCAAGGCGACGGTCGCTACTACCTGCTCAACTCGGCCGAAGCGATCGATGAGAGCTTTGCCGCACAGATTGCTGGAGCACTACGACCATCAGCACAAAATGTCAAAGTGCAAGTAGAGTTCAACTCGAATCGAGTCGGACGATATAAGTTGCTTGGATTCGAAAAGCATCGCTTGAACAAAGAAGACTTTCGTAACGACAAAGTGGATGCCGCCGAAATGGCCGCCGCCGAAGCTGGAGTGGCTGTATACCAATTCGAAGTCAAACCCGATGGCAGTGGTGATGTAGGTAGTGTCTCGGTGCGATTCCGCGACGTAGCCGCTGGTCAAATGATCGAACGTCGCTGGCCCATCGTTTACCAGCCGAGTACTCCCAGACTGGAACAAGCCGCCGCGTCGATGCAGCTGGCATCTACAGCAGCGTTATTCGCAGCCAAACTGAGCGGTGGACCGTTAGCCGATAGTGTCGACCTTGCCCAGTTGCAGCAGCTGCTCGCGAATTTATCCGAGCGGTTCGCTAGTCAACCCAGAGTACAACAGCTGCGCGCCATGATCGAACAAGCCAAATCGATTAGCAAATAATCCCTCGTTCCCATGGCTCTGCCTGGGAACGCACTGCCTGGAGGCTCCCGCCTCCTTCGTCTCCGAAACAACCAACGGTGTAACCATGCAACTTCACACCACGTCCTCAGGCTGCGTTTCATCTCGTCTGCTCGTACCCAGGCTCCGCCTGGGAACGCACTGCCTGGAGGCTCCGCCTCCTACGGTCTTCGCGGGCGGAGCCCGCAGTGCAGTGCGTGCCCAGGCAGAGCCTGGGCACGAGGACGTGCCTGGGCACGAGGCACCTTGGCGCTGCGCATTGGCCTTGCTACTGCTAATCATCTTCGCGCAAAGCGGTCTCTGCCAAGAGTCAAACGTCAGCACTGCACCGGCGCCTGAATCCCATACGATCATCCTCAGTGCCGGACCTACCAAGCCGCCTGCGTTCCTGTACGCAGCAACAGCTCGCGCTGAAGTTCGCGTCGGCCTAGAGCAGATTGAGCAGACCATTGAGCTCGCGGTGCGGATCGTACAAGGGCAAGGCGAGACGATCAGCTTGGGTATTGGTGGAGTGGGAGATGTAATGGATGTTCAGGGCGAATCGATCGCCGCCTGGGCCGTTCGCACAGTTCAATCGCAACGCTTTCTCGATCTCCAACTCAAACCGGCCAATGAGAACAAGGCAGATGTTGAGCCGATGACGGAAACGAAGGCAACTATCCGCCTCCGTAGCAGTTACACGAAGTTACCAGCCACTGTCCAGATCGCGCACTTGCAACCGGGCAAGGCATTGGGCTTCGACTCACAAATTCAGATCGAATTCATCGAAGGCGTGGCCGGCAAGCTGATAACTGCAGAAGGCTTTGCCTCACTGGTCTCGAACCAGTCTATCAAACGTTTACAAACTGCCACCGGTGGCCGCCTCGAGTTGCAGATCGATCGCAGCAGTGCGCTGCCACCGGCCGTTGAACTGGTCGACGCCACCCTGGCGGGCAAACTTCACCCCAGCGGCAAATCGATCAGTTTTGAACTTCGAGCCATTGCGGCGGTCAACGTCGCAGGTACACGATTGCGAGCATTATCGGGCAATGCAGCCATCAGTCAGTTGCCCACTGGCACGGACTACCAATTGGAATTAGCCAACACAGAGTCAGGTCCAGCCTATGACTTGGTCTTTCCCAAAACCGGCAACTTCGCCGTGTCGTTAGATTTTGTAACAGCTGTAAAAACAGATTCAGCCAATTGGCAAGACATCGACTTCACCGTCGCGGCTAGCGCGGTAGTTCCGCTGACTGTCAGCGGCTTGGATACCGATCTTGAGTTTGCGGGCGAGCAACACGCGATTCTCCCGCTGCTGGTCGAAAAAGAGTGGCATGGCTTTTTACCAGCAACGGGCCGTGTGCGTATGCGCTGGCAAGAAGCGCGCAGTGCGGCGGAGAGCAAATTGTTCTTTACCACTAGCTCCATCATCCAAGCCGCAGTTGGTCCCGGTTTGCTGAGTCAAGAACACCGCATCACTTATCAACTGTTGCAAGGGCAACTTCAGTCGCTGACCATTCAGCTTGTCGGCCCTGGCGAGATTTTGAATGTCGAAGGCGACAACATTGTGGCTTGGAAAGTTGTAGGCGAAGGCGACCAGCGGCAACTGGAGATCGCGCTCAATCAACCGCTGGCGAAGAGTAGTCAAGTAATTGTGCGTAGTCAAACATCGCTGGGTTCATTTCCAGTGCGTGTAGAAGGGCTGAGCCTTCGACCTCAAGGTGCCATTCGCAACTCGGGACATCTGCGCATTATCAATGCCGGTTCGGTAAGCATCGAACCGACTGACCTGCGTGGCTTAACCCAACTGGCCCCTGAACAATTCCCTGGGGATGCCGTGCAAGCGCGACAATTGTATGTATATCGCTTTCCATCATCCGACTATGGGTTCACCATTGTGGCTGATCGGGTACAGCCCGAGATCAACGTTACTCAGCTGGTGCTGTATCAAGTATCGGAATCCGATCGCGTGATCCTGGCCGATATCGAGCTGGACATTCGCGAAGCGGCCATTCGCGATTGGAATCTGCAACTGCCTGCAGACTACTCAATCGTGTCCGTAACAGGAGCGAGCGTCGCAGATTATGTGGCCGCCTCCGAGACGACTGATGAGGTGCGCAATCTCAAGGTACTCTTTAGCCAAGAGGTACAAGGGCGACAACTGGTTAACATTCGCTTAGAGAAAAATGAAGTCACCACCACGGGTCAATGGACCTTGCCACACATCCTATTTCCTGAGGCCAAATCGGTTCGCGGAGATATTGGAATCGTCGCAGCGCCAGGCTTCCGCGCGAGCATAGGCACAACCGAATTGCTAGTCGAAAAGCCGCTATCGTACTTTCCGCGACCGGTTGCCAATCTTCAACAAGCATTTCGAATTCGCGAACCTGGCTGGTCGGCTACGCTGCAGATTGAACAACTTGAGCGCAGCGTTCAAGCGGATGCATTCCACTTGATTTCACTCAGCCAAGGCACGGTGTATGGCAGTGCACTCATCAATTACTCGGTCACCGGCGCTCCGGTAGCCGAGTGGCAGCTGAGTGTTCCACAGTCGCTCGGCAATGTGACCGTCGACGGGCAAGATGTTCGCACCTGGCGACGCGAAGGCGATACGCTGATTGTCTCGCTACAACAGCCGATTCTCGGCGACTACACCTTGCTGGTGACTTTCGAAGAGAAACCAAACGTAGCCGATGGTTCCTTTCAGGCTGGCCTGGTCGTACCACTGAATGTACAAGGTGATCGTGGCTACATCGAAGTCGTCAGTCCTGTGCAAGTAGAGATCGATACATTGTTGGTTTCGAGCCAATTGTTAGTCTTGGATCCCCTCGAGCTGCCGGCCGAATTCCGCCTGCTCAGCACAGCCCCAGCCCTCGGAACATGGCAATATACTCAGCGTCCATTCGACTTGCGGCTGAAGGTCAACTGGTTTGATCCAGGGACCACCGCCGCACAAGTTATCGAATTTTCCGAAGCCAATAGCCATGTATCGCCAGATGGCGAGTTGGTTACCGATTTGTTGTACTACGTCAAATCCCGCGGCGAGCGCACGTTGAAGTTACGCTTGCCGGGCGATCCAGTGCGACTATGGGCGGTATCGATTGATGGCCGCCCGGTGACCGCGCGACAAGCCGGAGATGATACGCTCATTCCGTTGCCCGGTGGAGCTGATCCGAACGTGCCGATCGAAGTTAGTTTGCGCCTTGGCAAACCAGCCGAGGCGCCAGGTCGAGCCGAGCTCGAGTTGCCGATCGTCTTCGCACCGATCCTAAAGACTCAGTGGAATCTGTACTCCGCTGAAAACCATGTGCTCGTTCCGAGCGGCGGCTCGGTCGAGCCTACGCGGCCCGTGCTGTGGCCTAACGGGTTTGATTGGCTGGCAGGGAGTGGACTCTTGCCGCTGACGATCGTGTCACTATTAGCAATGGCTCTGGTGGCAGTAAATTCAATTCCAATCAGGCTCACTGCCTTGGCAATCATGATTTTGTTTTCAGGCGGATCGAGTTGGATGGCACTTAATCAATTGGAACCTGCAGCCCCGTTACAGCTAAGTCTGCCCGTCATGGCAGCAGGTGAAAGTGTCCGACTAGAAGTTAGTAACACTCCAAGCTGGCGAGCATATATCTCGTGGCCGGGAGTTGTGATGGCGGTAGCGGGTTGCGCAGTGCTATTGCTCGCCTGGCGCGTACGCGCAATGGGTTGGTTGCTGCGCTGGTTAGCCGTGGGATTGGTCGCCATCGGAGTGCTGTTGCAGTACAACGGCGGACCCTGGTTCTTTGGGCTGCTAGCCTTAACACTTCTCTTGTTTCAATTCTTGCCTGCACTCATGAAATGGCAAGCCAGCGCTAGTCGCGGTGCGGAGAGTACGTCCATCACAACTGGCGACCAGCCAACCGCGGGTGGCCAGGCAGGTCCGATCGTCACTGCACCTGCATGGTTGCTCTTGATCGGTTCGATCTGCTTGAGCTCGCCTCATGCATTGATGGCTGCGGATCAGCCACCGACAGAACCTGGAGCACCGGCCAATCAAGAGAGCGCACGCCCCCAGTCAAATCCAGTCGCGCTTACTACGATTCAATCAGCCAGTTCACTGATTCAAAAATGGACACTCTCCAGTCGCGACAAGCGATTGACAGCCTCGGGCGACTTCGTCCTGTCTGGCCGAGTTGGTGACCGCTTCGTTCTCTTGCGTGGGCCGGCAGTCTTAACGGAATTCAAAGGGCCAGGACTTCGCTTGACGAAAGAAGAGTTGCCTGGTCAAGGTCTGGCGTATGTAGTAACTATCCCCGCCTCTGAGAGCGATGCAGGCACGGAGCCTGAGGGTGATGAAGCGAAGTCACCTTTGCCAGCGGATGATGCCAACCTCTTGCGGCAGTTCGCGGCCACGTTTCAATATCAATTAGAGGCCACTAGTCCGGCGGAGGGCATTCCGGTTCTGACCGGCAGTGCAGCCCTGCAACGCATAACGCTCGAGTATGATGAACCGAGTTGGGAAGTAGTATGCGAAGCCGCCGCGAGAATCGAGCCTGTAGCGGATCAGTTACAAACAGGTAAAGCAAGTGTCGACATACTGCTTGGACCTGGTCCGGCCAAGATCCACTTGCATCCTCAGTCTCGCGACTTAACTACCGAACAGACGCAATTCTTTGTCGAAGCTGCTGATCTTTACACGCCAGGACCAGGTGTGATTGACGGTATGCACCGACTGAAGATTCGCACTTCGCAAGGCCGCGTGCAAACGCTCAGCGTTGTCATCCCGACCGGATTGACTGTTAGCACTGTCGATGGCCCGGTCAGCTCTTGGCAGTTTGATGCCGATCAGAACCGGTTACAATTGCAAATTGCACCCACTACGCCTCCTGAGTTTACCGTCAACGTGCAAACACAACGGGGCTTGGACACGTTGCCGACGGCCGTCGATCTTTCGCCCTTGCGCGTCGAGGGAGCTGCGGGTGAAGTTGGCTTGATCGCGCTGGCCTTCGGATCGGAAGCCCAACCGGAGAGTGTTCAATCCAAATCGCTGTCGCAAGTTAATCTCGGCGACTTCGATGCCAGTCTGCTCACCAATCCTGGGGCCACGTTGCACCGAGTCTATCGTTATGGAGCCGAAGGTGGCCACCTGTCCGTGCAAGTAGCGCCTGTTGCTCCCGAAGTGCGGGCCCTCAGCAAGCAAGTCATTTCCTTTGGTGATGAACGCATTGTTTTGGGCATTAACTTCGTCACCGAGATCACGCGTACCGGACTGTTTCAGTTGAGCTTTCCGTTGCCTTCTGGATTTGAAGTCGAATCTCTGACTGGGGATGCCCTGCATCATTGGTCCGAACTGACTGAGAACGGTCAGTCACAAATCGTGTTGCACTTGAAGGGCAAGACGATCGGCACGCATAAGTTCGCTTTGACGCTAGCGGGCATGGCCCCCAGCGAGCTAAGCGAATGGGCAGTGCCGCGATTCGAACTGAACGAAGCGACGCGTCAGTCGGGTGAACTGGTCGTCCAACCGATCACAGGAATTCGATTGCGCACGGTAACTCGACAAAACATCTCCGAAGCGGATCCACGTTCTCTAGGGGCGCAGGGTCAGGGGGCGTTGGGATTCCGATTGCTACAACGCGATTGGAACCTACGACTGGGCATCGAGAAACTGGCACCTTGGGTCACCGGACAAGTCTTGCACGAAGTTACGCTGCGTGAAGGACAAACTCGATCGACACTGCTGGCTGAATTTAATGTGCAAAACGCGGCGGTACGAAGTCTGCTGGTCAAACTGCCGGCGATGGGCGCTGATGAGTTGAAGACAGTCCGCGCCAGCGGTGAAACGGTTAGCGACTTTGTGCGCTCGACCGAAGATGACAACCTCTGGGAACTGCGGTTCAAGCGGCGCATCATCGGGGCTGTGCAGTTTCAAATCGAGTACGAGCGCCGTGGACAGCGCTCTGACGATACCGAGTCACTGGCTCAAGTCGCTTTCCCCGACGCCCGGCAGATGGCCTACTACTTTGCTGTGCGTGCGGGTGGTCGATTGGAGATCGAAGCCGGCACGTTAACTCAAGGTTGGCAGCGCAGCGACTGGAGTAGTGTACCGCAGACTCTACGTGAAGCTGGTAATCGCAACGCGCCTGTGTTGACCTTGCGAGCCATGGATCCCTCAACGCCGCTGAGTCTGAAAGTCATCCGCCACTCATTGGCCGATGCGCTCAGGTTGCGAGTCGCATCCGGTACACTGACCACGATTCTTTCGCCCACTGGTGATCAATTGACGTCCGTCGAAGTCAACATGGAAGTCATTCAACGCGGTAGCTTGAGCGTCCAACTGCCCAGCGGCGGCGAGCTGTTTAGCATCTTCGTCAATGGCGAAAGCGTGCACTCCATTCGCCAGCAGGACAGTACCAATACTTGGCAGTTCTACATTTTGCCTGGCATCGATGATCGCACGGCTCAAGTTCGCTTTGTGTACTCGTTGATGGGTGATAGTTTGCGCCAGCTGAATCTGGTCAGTCCGCAGTTGAATGTTCCCCTAGAAAATATTCAGTGGAACGTCATCGCCCCCAGTGGATTTGAGCTGATCGATAGCGACGGCAACTTAGAGATAGTAGGACGCGATAGTCGCGCGGGCTATGGTCGCCAGGCATATTTGTCCGACCTTCAAGGCAAACGACAGGTTCAAGCTCAGCAAGCAGCCCAATTGTTAGAGCAGGCCAACCAGTTGCTCCAAACCGGCGAGCAATCCAAGGCACAGTGGGCTTTCAATAACGTCGCCAATCGGTACGCGCTGGATGCAGCTTCGAATGAGGATGCACGAGTCCAGCTGGAGAACCTGCAGACTCAGCAAGCCATCGTAGGCTTGAATACGCGCCGTCAGCGATTGCTCCTGGATAGAAATCGCGTAGACGAATCTGGTGCGGACAATCAGCAGATGCGACAAGCCGCTGCCATTAATCCAATCTTGCAATATGAGCAGTTAAACTATCGCCCCCAAGAGATGAGTCAGCTATTGGCTGGCAACAGTCAAGAAGACAATGCTACCCTCAGCCAGATTGCGGGCCGCTTGGTCCAGCATCAGCGCACCACCGAACCCGCACCGCAAGCGATCACCATCAGCTTGCCTGAAGAGGGCAACATCTACAATTTTCGTCGCAGCGTGCAAGTAACCGAGAACGCCCCCCTGGAACTCCAGCTCCAGTTCCACTCTCAGTACAAACTACAAGTATGGCAGTGGATCATGTTAGGCGGACTAATCGGACTGCTAGTCACCGGCCTAAGCCGTGGGCGTTAGCCGACGGTTCCTACGTTCAATAACCGCGGCTAACGCCGTCGGCTTAGTTGATCCCGGCTACTGGGAATCATCTTCTCCAACGCGCACTACGAGTTTGCCAAAGTTCTTACCGACGAGCATGCCGATGAAGGCTTCACTGGCGTTTTCCAAGCCATCGACTACGTCCTCGAGAAACTTGATCTTGCCTTCGGCTACCCAGGGGCCCATTTGCGATTGAAACTCCGCATAGCGAGAGCCATAGTCGTCGAAGATGATGAACCCTTGAGCTTTGATGCGTCGTACCAAGAAGGTTTGCATCAGTAGCGGCAAACGATCTGGGCCGTCTGGCAGCTGCGTACTGTTGTACCCAGCGATCAATCCACACACAGGTATGCGAGCCTTGACATTCAGTAGCGGAAGTACGGCATCGAATACCTTTCCGCCCACGCTTTCGAAATAGACATCGATCCCTTCGTGACAAGCCTTCGCCAATTGCTGCGCGAAATCGGCAGCGTGGTGGTCAATACACGCATCGAAGTGAAAAGTGTCGACTGCGGCTTGGCATTTCTTGGGGCCACCTGCAACACCAACTACGTGACAACCTTTTAGTTTGGCGATCTGGCCGACGACCGATCCAACTGCGCCCGTAGCCGCCGCCACGACCACCGTTTCGCCAGCCTTCGGTTGTCCGATGTCCAGCAGGCCCATGTAAGCAGTAAAGCCTGGCATGCCCAGCACGCCTAGAGAATGGGATGGATGTTCCAGTTGGCGACCTAGCTGCACTACTCCGCTGCCATCGGACACGGCGTAGTCTTGCCAACCTGAATTGGCCAGGACCCAATCGCCAACCTTGAAGTCCGGATGTTGTGACTGTTCAACGCGACCGACCGTACCACCAACCATGACTTCATTCAGTTCAACCGGCGGCGCATAAGAAGGTCCATCGCTCATGCGACCTCGCATGTACGGATCTAGCGATAGATAGACCGTGCGGATTAACACCTGCCGT
This sequence comes from Rania fehmarnensis, assembly GCF_056494185.1. NCBI lineage: Bacteria > Pseudomonadati > Planctomycetota > Planctomycetia > Pirellulales > Pirellulaceae > Rania > Rania fehmarnensis. The sequence continues at coordinate 3,163,536 of NZ_CM151398.1, read as the reverse complement.
TGGTCAAGCTTCGGCACTGCAGCTTCCTCGAGCCGAAAATTTTCCGGCGTAGGGGCTCCATGCGGACGAGCCTTGAGAACAATACGACGATTAGTTTTCGCGCTCTGTGGCATCGCTCACTTCAATTCTGATGATGGATTGGACGATAGGTTGGCTGCTCGTTTCGAGTGCAAAATGCTCACTAAATGCAATCTGCAATCCTCGTGCCATCAGAAGTGTCGATCCGTACTTGGTCGTTATGGAGGTAGCGCTTCAAAGCCGGACACAACGTCGAACAATTCTTCGTCGATGCTGGTTTGGCGAAGGTGGTGGTAGTTGCTGTTAAGGTTGCTTAGCAGTTCGTCGATGTTCTTGTCAGCACGTTGCATGGCAGCCAATCGACTGGCATTCTCGACAGCCAGCGATTCTGCGCAGGCACGAAAGAGGGAAACGAATAGGTATTCGCGAACCAGAGCCCGTAGAGTGGATGTCCTTTCACTGAGCACCTCAGGCAGTTTCTCGGTAGGCCAAGGACGCTCTGCCAGTTCGCGGCACCAGGTTGCGTCCAAGGGAAGCAAACGTTGGCTGACCGGCGCATAGACAGCTTCGGAAGTAGGCCGATTGTAGATGAGATACAGTTCGATGGCCGCATCATTTCCCAAATGCTGTTCACTATCGATGAGAATTTGACCAATCAGCGGCGTGATGGCTTTCACCGATGTGGGTACAGGGAACACATGGACCGGCGGCAGACCCGCGTCGACTAGATACGATTGAACTCGTTCGCCGACGGCCCACACCTGCAGTTCACCATGTTGCTCAGTCAATGTTTGGATGGCATGATCTGCAATCACGTCGTTGAAGCGGCCCACCAAGCCCTGATCGGTGCCAAAGACCACTCCGCCTACCCTCGGCGGTTTTGAAGATGGCGTAGCCGGAAGCAATGCTCTGGGGCCAAGTTGACGAAAGCAGACGCTTAAGCCCAGCTCGACGGTTCTTGCGTAGTCGGACAGCGCCAGCACTGATTTCTCGTATTGAGAGATGCTGGACGCTGCCACCGCTTTCATGGTGCGTACGACGGACTGGAGGTCGCCGGCTCCAACGATTTTGCGGCGAAGACTGACGACGGTGTCGGTCATGATACGATCTCGCTAACGTCTGTCCCGTTATTGGCGGGAGCGTTTGACACCGCGAGCAGCTTTTCAATCGCTCGACGAGCCAGTTCGAGAATCGTGTCTCGATCTGGATCGCTCAACTTGTCGCCGCTAACCAGGCGGTCTCGCAAATCGATAGAGATCTTAAACGCCGCCTCTCGAACGGCTTTCTCCGCGTCGTTCATCTGTTCGAGTGCGACCGGTTCAAACAGCTTTTCTGTCAGTGCCAAGAGTACCGCGATTTGGCCTTCAACGGAAACAGGAGAAAATTCAGGTTGTTTGAGACAAGCACGAATCCGCTGACCATGATCAATTGTATGGCGCGTATCATCATCCATACGAGCTCCAAACCTGGCGAAACTCTCCAGTTCCTCAAACTGAGCATAAGCGAGCTTCAGATTGCCCGCGACAGCCCGATAAGCGGCCAGTTGAGCTTTTCCGCCGACGCGTGAAACCGATTTCGTGACATCCACCGCGGGCAACACCCCCAAATCAAATAGCGATGGAGACAGGTATATCTGACCATCGGTGATCGAGATCAAATTGGTGGGAATATAGGCCGAGATGTTTTGGGCTTCTGTCTCAATGATTGGCAAGGCTGTCATCGAACCACCGCCCAGTTCTGCACTCAAGTGGGTTGAACGTTCTAGCAAACGCGAGTGAATATAGAAGATGTCACCGGGAAAAGCCTCGCGGCCCGGCGGCCGACGCAGTAACAATGAAAGTTCGCGATAAGCGCGTGCATGTTGGGTGAGATCGTCATAGACAATCAACACATCGCGTCCCTGTTCCATAAAATACTCGGCAATGCTGGTAGCCGCATACGGTGCCACATAGGCCAGGCCGGGGGCGTCGTTACCTTCGGTCACGACGACAACCGTGTAGTCCAACGCTCCTTTTTCGCGCAAAGTGGCCACCGCTTTAGCTACTGTCGCGGCTCGCTGGCCAATGGCGCAGTAGACACAAACCACGTTCTGGCCGCGCTGATTGAGAATGGTATCAAGCGCGATCGCTGTCTTACCTGTTTGTCGATCACCCAAAATCAATTCGCGCTGACCACGTCCGATTGGCACCAGCGCGTCGATCGCTTTGACACCTGTCTGCAAGGGCTGTGTTACCGGCAAGCGGTCCATAATCGGCGCAGCCGCCCGTTCAATGGGCCAGCGCTGAGTCAACTGCACCTGGCCTCGGCCATCCAGCGGTCGACCAAGCGGATCGATGACGCGGCCTAACAGTCCATCGCCCACAGCCACGTCCATCACGCGACCTGTGGATTGAACTTCATCTCCAGCCTGAAGATGCCAGTAGTCACCTAGCAGCACCACACCAATTTCATCGGCGTCGACGTTGAACGCAATACCAAACACACCCCCTGGAAACTCCAATAGCTCCTCGTAACCGACGCTGGGTAGTCCAGTAACCTTGGCGATGCCAGTGGAGACTGCCGCTACGGTGCCCACTTCACGTACCGACAACTTGGGTGAGAACGCTTCCGTACACTGCCCGATTCTCTCAAACGTCGCATCGAGCATCGCCTGAATATTTTCCCCAGATTTGGTCATGTGACTACTTCGCTTTCAACTCCACCCGGATCGAACTCTGGCTCGATGGTTTTTGTATTCGACTTACTAAGAGGCTCTAGCGAGTTGGCGATACTTTTCTCTAATCCATCGATATACTCTTCGATGCCCCAAGCTATTTTGCGTCCATCACATTCCACTTCGACACCGCTGATGTTATCCGGAGCGAACTCGAACCGCAGGGGAATATGGGCGCCGAAGGTTTCATCAAGGGCCCGCTGGACTTCGCTCTGCTGTTGGATTGTCAATTCGGACGCGCTGCGAACACGAGCCGGTTCTGTTAAGTCCTTGATCGCGAGTCCAATCTCTTCCTTGGCTCGACCCTGCAATTCTCGCACACGTCGCGCAAACGTCTTGACCATGCGGTCTTCTAAGCTAGTGTCGGCCAAGTCTTTGAGAGCTTTGCGAGAAATGGCCAGCACCTGTTCCTGTGCGCGACGACTAATCTCTGCCCCGAGCATGTGCTGCTGGCGCTGCCAGGCTTCTTCTCGCTTCGTAGCGATTGAGTCCGCGGCGTGATGGGCATCCTCGAGCAGCTTTTGTCGTTGGATGTCGGTTTCGTCCTTCATTTGACGAATCAGAGTTGCCCGCTGCTGATCCAGTTCTTTATTCTTGTTTTCAAACTCGTCTCGTTCTCGGCGAGCTTCGATCTTGGCAGCATCCGCATCCGCTAGTTCCAGAGCGATACGTTGCTCGCGCGCATCGATGGCATCCAGAATTGGTTTATAGAGGAATCGTTTGAGCAACCAGACCAAGATCAAGAAATTGATCGTCTGGGCAACCACCGTGAACCAATCGATCAGCATGACTATTGTCCCGTGGTCTGGGCAATGAAATGATTCCAAAATGGATTGGCGAAGATCAAAATCATCGAGACCACAAAACAATAGATGGCAGTTGATTCGATCATGGCCAACCCTACGAACAGTGTCCGAGTAATCGTGGGTGATGCATCGGGTTGTTGCGCGAGCGAACTTAAGGCGTTGGCAACCGCTTTGCCTTCGGCAAAAGCGGGGGCCATTGTTCCAAACCCGGTGGTAACGCCAGCTGTGATGATGGAGGCGACCGCGATGATGGTCATGCTATCCATGGGATTCCCTATTGGATTGAGAGGGCACGAGTGAAGTGTCGATGTCTGATTTTGTTGTTTTAGCCGATTGGTGGTCGGGCCTGAGTGGATGAACTTGAGTGGCTGCAGCGATGTAGACCGCTGCAAGAATACTGAAAATGTAGGCCTGAACCAGTCCAGTCAGCAGGCCGAGCAATGTCATCACGATTGGAAACACAAATGGCGTGATGGTCAGCAAGATCGCCACAATCATGGCGCCGCTCATCATGTTTCCGAACAAACGCACCGCTAACGCTAATGTGCGTGACGCTTCACTGATCAGATTAAACGGTAACATGATGAAAGTTGGCTGTATGTACGACTTAAGGTAGCCGCCAATACCTTGCTCTTGGATGCCAAACAGGGGTACGGCAACCAAAACGCTCACTGCCAATGCCGAAGTGGTTGAGAGTGAACCAGTGGGCGGTTGATATCCAGGGACGACCGTGAACAGACTAGCAGCCGCGATAAACAAGAAGAGCGTTCCGAGAAAGCCCAAATACTTGCGAGGCTGAGCAAGACCAACTTCGCCAATCTGGTGGACGATGCCAGTCACGATGATTTCCAGCAGATTTTGCCAGCGTGTTCGCGTATGTTCCGTTGAGAGACCTCGCGTGATCAATCGCGAACCACTCACTAAGATAAGCATTAATACCCAAGTGAAGAAAATTGTGGCGTTGAGTTTGAAGAAACCGTATTGCCAGAAAATGATTTCGTCGGGGCTAAGCTGCATGCTCGGACTCCTTCCTTGCCGACAATGACAAAACGACAATCGGCGGAGCCATCCACGTGATCATGAATCGCGCAACGATAAACCCCAACAGACTACACAGAAGTCGCGGCCAATGTCCGCCGCCGATGAGATAGAATCCGGTCAGTACAGCGCCGGTCCGGATAATGAAACTGACGAGAAACCAGAGTGCCGGCTGCTTAGCAACCAAGCCTCTTCGAACGGTCCACCATAACCCACCATAGAAGACGACACCTAAGATCAATCCTGCTAACGCAGACAGCAAAAGTTCCATGGGTTCATTCATCAATATTACCCTCGTCCTCACCAATCGACTTGGCTTCTTTGGCCACCCACAGCCAGGCGTTCATACAACCTATTGCAAGTCCGGTTACCAGCAGAGCCAATGTCCACGATCGTTTGCTCCAATGCTGCTGATCAAGCCAAAGACCGAGGACCGTGCCTAGGAGCGTAGGGATCGCCACCGACCAGCCGATCAGTCCCATCATGCCCAGCCCGTACCAGACGCCGGGCGCGGGGTTACGCCGAGCCCTTAATTTCAGTGCTGCCTTAGTGCCAATCTTGCGACCGAGGGCTGAAGACTTTGGGACGTTCCGCGGGTCTGGCTTTTCACTCATGATGGAACCTTGCCAACCGGCGCACGAAGCCACTTTCCATTCTCGCCAACACCTGACGCACGCTCTGTTCCTGCTCATCCAGCGTCAAGAACTCCTGTTCAACTGCCTCGCGGAGCTCAGCCAGCTCAGCTCCCTCAACGGCATTGCGAACGGAAATGAACACTTCGTGGCCAGTCTTCAGGAGCACACCTTCATCGACGGCGATATAAGTCTCCCCACCGGCTTCGGTTTCATATACTAAGATCCCTGGTACAAGAGCGGCCACGCAGTCGAGCCGATTCGGCAAGAGACCAACCGACCCCTGCTGCGTCTCGACAACAATGCGTTTCACACCCTGTTTTTCCGCGTAGACTCGGAACGGCAACGAGACTTTAAGCTTCATTAGCGACTGCGGCATGGTCGGCTTTCGTTCGAGATGCATCGTCAGTTTTTGGTTGTGGCCGCTTCTTTTTGTTTGCCTCGTCGATTCGCCCGATCATGTAGAGCGAGCTCTCGGGATAATCGCTGAATTCATCGTTGAGGATCCGTTCACAACCGTCGAGCGAGTCTTCAAGGCTGACCAGTTTCCCCTCGATCCCACTGAACTGTTCGGTGACCACGAAGGGCTGTGTCAAGAATCGCTCCAGTCGCCTCGCGCGAGCCACAACATTGCGATCGGCTGGCGAAAGTTGTTCCAACCCTAACATGGCGATGATGTCCTTGAGGTCTTCATACTGCGCAAGGGTGCGACGAATATCCTGTGCCAGCTGATAATGCCGCGCACCCACGATCCCTGGCGTTGACATTTTGGAACTGGACTGCAGTAGGTCGACTGCAGGATAGAGACCTTCACTGGCCCGCTTGCGCGAGAGCACAAGCGATGCAGACAAGTGCGAAAAAGTATGAACCGCAGCCGGGTCCGTCAGATCATCCGCGGGAACATAGACCGCTTGTATGGAAGTGATTGCACCGGTATCGGTGTTAGCGATGCGCTCTTCCAGCGCCGATAGCTCCGTGCCCATCGTCGGCTGGTACCCCAGTCGCGACGGCATTTGCCCCATCAATCCCGAAACCTCCATCCCGGCTTGAATGAAGCGAAAAATATTGTCAACCAGTAGTAATACATCCCGCTGTTCATCGTCGCGGAAATACTCCGCCATAGTTAGTGCTGTATGTCCCACGCGAAAGCGACTGCCAGGCGGTTCGTTCATTTGGCCAAACACCATTACCATATTCGCCAACACGCCAGCCTCTTTCATTTCGCGATAGAGTTCCTCTCCTTCCCGTGACCGCTCGCCGATACCACAAAAGATGCTGACGCCCTCGTGCTGGCCTACCATATTGTGAATCATCTCGGTTAGCAGCACGGTCTTACCCACTCCCGCACCACCAAACAGCCCCGCCTTGCCACCTCGCTCCAAGGGCACCAGCACATCGATGACTTTGATACCGGTCTCGAAGACTTGTGATTGAGTGGATCGTCGCGCCAACGGGGGTGGCGCTCGATGGACGCTGCGCCACTGGACATCCATGGGCGGCGGACCACGATCAATCGCGTCGCCGAACACATTGAACATTCGTGAAAGCACACCGTTGCCAACAGGTGCTAGCAGCGGCCCGCCGCTATCTTCCACAGCCATGCCGCGCGCCAGACCCTGAGTAGGTGTCAATGCAATACCGCGCACGTGATGCGTATCATGTTGCGCCAGCACTTCAATTACGATCTCTTGAGAAGAGCCTGTCCGCAGAATGTTGTGAATGGCTGGCAGTTGGGCATCGAAGCGAATATCGACGACGCTTCCCCGTACCGCGACCACCGTTCCTATCGATCGAGAGGCGACATTGGATATCATCATAGTGCTATGGCGTGCGTGTAACTTCCGTTTGGGCATTTTCATCTTCAACAGATGAATCGATGAGTTGAGTCAAGCGGTTCAATGCCTGTTCGCCAGTTGAACTCTCAGCGTTCACCGTTGTTCGCTGGCGACCCATCAAGCGGGCATCCAGTGGGCATTGCTGATCGTGGGAGGCAGGGTGAAAACTTGACGTGATTTGGTTCGTGGACAAAAGGGTATCACAGCACTTGCTATACCGCATCTAAAAGAAATGGGGTGACCTGTAGCCGAAGTCGCCAGACTTTGGACGCGTCACCGGTCGATTACCAATCTCTGGCGAGATCTCCGAAGGAACAAGGGGGACCCCGCGCATACCACTTACTTCATACGTAAACTAATAAGGCGGGATGCAGCTCAGGCCGGTGCTAGAGATTGCTTTGCATGCCACTGGACTGTACGTCGCCGAAACTATTCTTTCTTCGACGTAGCGGGTTCGGTCCTTTCCGCCTGCGGTATTGCCGTGTTTAGCGTACAGCTCGAGAATGCGCAGAGACATCCCAGGGTGACAAGTGTTATGGCCGTAAGCGCGTGAATAAGTGACGCACTAATCGACTTATGAAATCTTCCTAGAGCGTAGATATTTCCAGAAATGCAAGGGGCAAAATCTGATGAAACCATGGCTAAGACTGCGATGAACACTAACACTGCAAACAAGGCAACGCGAATTTTATTCCTTCTGCGTGAAATGAGTGCATACAGATACAACCCAACGCCTACGGAAGAGATGGTAGTGGATAGAACATTGAGGAGACTGTAGTGAGTTGCCACTACGCCGAGCACCATTAGCACGGGGCAAAAAAGCACGAACTTCTGCTTCTGGCACTTAAATGTGGCTTCTTTCGCTCCCACAATACCAGCAGCGATAAAGCACGAACAGAAAAGCAGAGCCACGTCAAGCCGCTCAGAAGGGCCATGGCTAGACACTATGAACAACACATACGATGGCGCTAGAAAGAGAGCGATCCCAATCGAGCGCCAAGACAGGATCGCGAGTATGTACACGGGAAGGTTCAATAGCTGCGAGGCCATCATATGCTTTAAGAGAATAGCCTCTATGAGACTCGATGCATCCAAGCCAGTTTTTTGCTGAGTCTCAAGAAAATTCGATGACTCCGGAAGCAACAGATTCAGCCAAGATGAGAGTGCAAGTACTAACGCAACTACAGTTGCTAAAGCCATCAATTCGCGAAGGCAACATCTGCCAATCATCAGAGAAGCCTCACGTGATCAGAGGTTAGTTTGCATTTTTTGTGGACTCTTTTCACTCAACTAGCCATCGGTCGTACGCTGGTACCATGCCAGCCATTGTACTATCCCGCCACCACTGCCAAGCAGTCTCGACGACCGATCTTGAAGCCATCCGCACCGAGGAGACGCTTTCTGTGCAATATGTCTATCACTAAGACGACTGGGGGTATTGGAGTGCAGGAAAAGTCGGCTTTGGAAGCCTGAAGCAGCGCAGAAAGGGACGTCAAGTTCGAACTCGGCCTCTCATCCAAAGCCCCTGCGGTTAGCTATTACTTTATTCGTAAACCAATTGGCTACGTCGGACCGCGGCCACCGATTTTCGGAGAGTCCTGTGCGGCAATCATGCCCACCATCTTTACTTGTGAAGTATTCCTACTCGACTCGGCGGCGACGGGCGGCGACGCCGTTATTGGTTCAGATCAAATGAATGCTATAATCCTGAATCTTTAGTTTTTCCTGGTGAGGAGGATAGTCGCGATGCCCGAATCGAATACAAAATTTACGCTGTGTCCTGTCTGCCAAAACAAGAATGCGCTGCCTGCCAGTAGCGTGGCGACGCATCCACGTTGCAGTTTCTGTCAATCGAAGCTCGATGCAACTGAGGCTGGACCAAGTCTTGAAGATATTACAGGTTTTCGCATTTTAGGATTAGCCGAATGGGACTCGCCAGCCAAGGTGTACGTCGCTGAAAGGGATGGCAGAAAGATTTTGATAACTTTGCTGGCTGCGGAGAATATGTATTACTCCCAATTAGTCAACTATCGCGATAGGGGGCTAGGTGATCCCTATCATGCCTCAGAAATTCCACCGTATCCAGGATTGATACAAGTCTATCCAGTCGTGTGGAACGGTGATGTCGCCATCGCCACAATGGACTTTATCGACGGCATGAGCCTGGCACAGCGCATGCGCGCAATCGGTGGGCAAATCAGTGTTTCCGATGCCGTGACCATAGGGCTGACTGCCCTGAAAGTGTCAAGACATCTGGGAGATACCGCTCAACTGGAACGCATTCATTTCAATTCGATACAAATCCTGGATGATGGACAAGTCAAGATCACAACCTATGCCGGTATTTTGTTGGATCAGTTTTGCCCCCGGGAGAGTGCTATATCGTTGGTGAGATCAACGGAACAATTAAGCTTTTCGCTTCACTATTCTGCACCCGAGTATGACTCGCACAAGTATAACATTGCTCAGTACACGCGCGAGCAACTCCGCCTTCAGAAGATCTATTGCCTAGGGGCACTACTGTTCGAACTGTTGGCTAATCGCAAAATCCCGACGATTGATGGCGACGAGCATTTGGTGAAACGGCTCGATCTTATTCCCATCCACGAGCTGCGCCCTGATGCATCCCCGCAGCTCTCGCAGATCGTCCAACGCATGACTGCGTTCACGCCCCGTGAACGCTATCAGACCTTCGACGATGCAATCGCCGATCTAGAGGAACTAGGCGTGGCAACCAAGACCGTGTCGTTGGTGCTCCCCAGCGAGACATCTGACCCAGTCTCAACTAACACCGAAGGACAATGGCTGCGTCGGACCGCGGCCACCGATTTTCGGAGAGTCACTTGGGGTATGACTCACGATGAAGTTCGCGCAGTAGAGGCAGACAATTTGAGTCGAGTGATGCCAGTCGCAATTTTTGTCGACGTCCAGCACAACGGATTGCAGCTATGCGTGACTTATCAATTCTTGATGGACGGAGAAGAACTGATTTGCGTGGGTGCTGCAATCATGCCCACCATCATGGATTTTAGGAAGCGCGAATCGCCGCCTGAAAAGCCTCGTCCGCGTAGCCTGAGGCACCTTCTGACGCAACTGGACAGCCCTGAGTCCGCTCTGGGCAGTGGCATCGGATCAACGCTTGCCAAGCTGCTGGGAGATCAGAATGCCAGCGAGAGTTCGCTGAACGAATTGTTGATGGGCACGATCAAATCTCGCCCGTTGGATGACACTTAACTGCTCGAAGTCTACCAAAGCCTCAAGGATCTAATCAACGACGACTACGGTCCACCGACATTGGAAGATGGTCCATTGCAGGAAGATGACGAGTACCTGCAATTCTTAGTAAGCTCCGATAGTTTTACCAAAGAACAAGTGCTGCAGTACTGCCAGACGAGCGTCTGGGAAAGCGAACGAACCTATGCGACGCTGAGTATCATCCCGGGTCCGCTGGGCAGTCGGCAGCTGGCAGCGAAGTTCTGGAGTCGGTCCCATCGACATTTGTTTCCGCAGTAAGCGACTGCGTAGCCGATCTCGCCAGCGATTGGGGAGCTGATCTCGCCAGAGATTGGATGGGTCAACCGTAGTTCATCCAAAGTCTGGCGACTTCGGCTACGGGATTCATCCAAAGTCTGGCGACTTCGGCTACGGGGCTATGGGGAGCCGGCTTCGTTGAGCATGCCGGCCAACGTTGTAAAGAGTGAGTCGCCGCGCGAGCCATCGGGGTCGGCCACGTTGGGCTCCGCCGCCAGCACACTGGTATCAGCCGGCGGAGGTCCGGGCCACAGCTCTTGAATTCTGCCCAGACCGCCCTGAGCCAACATATCGTGGACCACATCAAAGGCGCCGGCCGGACTGCCTAAGCGCACCCATTCACCGGTGAGGCCTTGATTGTTTACGGGCGGAAGCACGTTCAGCTTGGCTGCCATCAAGGCGCGACGATAGTTGCGCACCTTCGTCGAATAACCATCGGTGATTTGTCGATCCCATGAGGCGATGGCAGCGCTACCATCGAAGGTCATGCCACGGCGGCGAAAATGGGCGGCTCCCACCAGGCACCACACATCGTCGACGATCACCGAGGTCGTACGAATAAACGCAGTGCGACCAGGGAATCCAACTGGATGGAACAGCAACACACGCTCCTTGGCGGCAGCTTGCAGGTTGCTTAGAGCTTCCAGTCGAGCTTGATAATGTTGCCGCTGAAAGCTCTTAAAATTATCTGCGAAATCGGAATGGCGAGGGGTACAAATCAACACGCGCAAATTGGGAAAGGCGGCTAAACGACTGGCCAGTTCAGCGATCAAGTCGACCTCGAAGGCCAGCGCTGCTCCATCGGGCCGAGCTGTTCTGGCAAGCTGAGGCGATTCGATATAGACCAGTTCGCGCGCCTCCGCAAAGGCGCGGCGCAATGACCACTGCGCATCGCGAAAGCCCTGCTGAGCTGCGAAGAACTCGCGTCGTACTTCGCGCTGCAGTCGCGGTTCATTATTGATGGTGATGGTTACAGCTGGAGCAGACACGCCCATGGCGTCCGCAGCGTTGGATATCATCTGGTTAACAGTCAGGTTGGGTGGCGGAGGAGTGAATGGTCCCAACCAAGGCGTTTCACATCCGACCGCAACGGTCTCTAACAACACTCCCGCGCCCGTATTGCCTGTGTTGGCCGCATCCGACGGAACATCAAAATTGTCTCCAGCTGAACTGACCAACCATCCGGGCATCGTGCCGACGTTGGATGTCGGCAGCGGCATCAGCGGTTGAGCGCGCTTGAGCGCATGCACAGCTAAGTCATACGCTAATGCGCCCGTTACGCTAACACCAGGCGCATGAACATCAGCAGCTGCTGGATTGCCCGGGTTACCGTCGGCATGAAACGCTGAACGTGTTTCGCGCGACCACCGCCCGCCGCTTAGAACCGCTTGCCACAAGAGCGAACCGGCAGGTTGGGCCGCGGGGCTGGTCACTCCGACGGCCACGACGGTTTCAAATCGAGCCATCGTCGGCAAGCGAGGCGCTTTGCGCGGTGATGGTTCAGCAGCCAGACTGATCGCCAACTCTAGCAAGTTGGTGGGAGCAGCGGCTGGCGGAGAGACAGTTTTAGGTATACCAAACAGCGGTGCATCACTGATGCCTTGTACCACTACCGGCAACACACTCATGAGCGTGCTACCAGGCGGCCCAAAAAATGGATCGACCGGTGCGGCTACTGGGCCGGTAGCCACGTTAACGGCTACGGCAGCTGTCAATCGCCGGCGACCATTGCGCGGCGTAATGACGATATCCATGGTCAGGATAGCAGGGTTAGGTACGGGCTGCGCAGCACCCAATTGAAATGGATTGCGCAGCAAGATGCTGACCGGCGCATTGCCAACTACGATGTTCGATCCACCATCACCGCGGACAAACGATGGTTCTGCGACATTGATCGTAGCGATCTCAATAAACTTCTGAGGATAAATCCTGACGCTGGCACCGTCGGGGGCTGTACCGCTAGCCAGCGTCACCACCACATCATTGGCCCCGTTGAAAGCCGCGGTTACGTTGGCCGACGACGGGCGAACTGGCGGGACAGGAAACGCTGCATTTGTATTGGGCGCTGGAAACTGGGGCCAATGTGCGGCGGCCCCGATGGCCGTGGGTGTAATAAGAGTCGGTTCGATGTTCGCTGCGACCGCAACGATCATGTTTTGATTTGGCAAGTTCATGATGCGTGTCGCATCGGCCAACGTATCAGGACCATCAACGAGATAGTTGATGTTTACTTGATCGCGCACGATCGGCAATAGATCGTTAGGTATGCGCGCGTCATCCGCTGCGATGCCCAGCACAGCTGCATTGGTACGATTGCCCAGCAGATACCAATTTTGATCGACAACCATCACTCGATAAAATTGATGTGCCAGCGCGCCTCCTGCCAAAGTCGGTGGCGCTAACGGATTGGCCGTCAACAAACCGTTGGTTGCCAAGCCGAAACGCAGCGGTGTATTCAGCGCGTTGGCTGCTAAGCGTTGACCTGCATTTAAGGTAAGTAAATTGCCAGCGACATTGCCAGTTGGGTTACCACCGGCGTCGATGGTTATCAAGTTGACACCCGGTGTAGCGATGCGTGGAGGATTGCCATGAGGATCCATCAGGTGCAGCTGCGTTTTGCCAGGTGCAAGGGTGGCAATCGCTTGCACACCACCTGGTCCGTTGGCTCCCGCTGTTACCGCCGCGGGCACCAATCCAGGCAACCCGCCCACACTCTGCAGATCGGCTAGCAAACTGGCTACGTACAGCGGATCAAGAATGAATCCGCGCGCATCATGAAACGATAGGCTTCCGCTGACGCCGTCCAGCACTTCATCGGGTCGATACCAACGGGCGGCGCGAAAACCTTCTGCGCCACGTACTACCATCACCACCGGCAGCGGCAGAGTTAGCGGCGAGCCCGGCGCTGCATAGCGACCAGTACAAATCGTCTGCAGTCGCAGGAAGGCTTGTGGATGAAAACGCAAAACCGTCCCATGCACATTCAACGGTGAGCCATCTACCTCGTAGTACTGGCTAGCCTGCTGTGCGGGAGTCAAACGCAAGGCAACGCGATCATTGGCATCAAACGCTTGTTTGGATGTACCCAATGCGCCGCGAACTACTGTTAACGTGTCCGTGGCTCGACTTGTACATTCAACGATCTCGAGCGCGCTACCCGAGCTATTGGCGATTGTCAGCAGCACCCGACCAGCAACTGGACTCGGAAAGGCACTGCCGCTGCCTGCGGACAGCGTTATCGTAGTATCGCTAGGAGCGATGGCATTGGCCAGTGTGGCACTGGCCGCTTGATAGATGTTCTGCCGCACGCCCAGAAAGGGTGCGCGCATCACTCCAGGTATGTTGAGCGTAAGCGCATTGGCATCGTAGTCGGCCAAAGTGGGCGTCGAGTCGCACCAGCGACTGCCCAGAGCCACTGTGGTCAGTCCCAGCGCAGCCAAACCATTGTTCTGTAGACTTTGCCTCGCGGCATTGGGGGTCAAGGTTGCTAAATTAATAGTGGACATGATTGGTTAGTTCGCGACCTCCGTGTGCTGAGTCGTACGTCCGTCAGGAGAGCTCAATCGCACCTCAATTCGCGTAAACGGAACGCGCACAAATGCATAGTATTGGTAACTTGGACCATCGCCCAACAAGCGACGGACTCGCAATGCATCCGTACCCTCCGGCACCTGGCCCAGTACATCCAGCGGAACACTCGACAACAAAAACTGCTGCGAGATCGTTGGTCGCGCCACGATGCGGTTACCGATCACAAATGGCGGGCGAAAAACAGTGACGCGCAAAGTGTAGTTGCCAGGATCGATCGGCGTAGGACTGACCCATCTGAGCATCTTGCCAGTTGGAATAGGGAAGGTGGTCAGTTCAAAATCTTCGAGTATCGGCTCGGGCAAAATGTGGCCCGGCATAATCGTCGCCAATGACTCAGCCGCTCGGCCAAGCGGATCGATAATGCGCATGCTAACTTCGACAGCTTGATTAATATCTGCGCGGCGAACGATAGCCGTATACAGCGTCGGTTGATTCGGAGCACCAATTGAACGCCACAGCATCGGCTCAGTTCCGGGCTGGCTGGTGGGCAACGCGGCCAGCGAACCTCCATAGGCCAAGAGCGGCGGCGCGTTGCTGTCGCCACCAATCACTTTAGCGTTTAGTGATAGTTGATGTGGTCCAAGCGGCGTCTTGGCAACCGGCGCGGAACTGGTCCACGTAATGCGCACATCGGGTGGCGAAGTGCCAGGCCAATCGAGAGTTAATGGCGAAGCATTTGGTGGCGAATTCGGCGGAATCACTACCCAGCCCGCGGTACTGGCTGGTGAACGCGCGGCCAATGTTCCCCGCAATACATCGTCGCCCGACCAGGCCACGGCTCGATACCAAACTCGGCGCCATGATTCCCCGGGTGCATCAATGCCTTTAGCCAGAGTTATATGTGGCCCCAGCGTATCGCTGACCTGCGTTACTTCCCAACCTGGAGAATTTGAATCGATCGTCGCCACCGGTGGACCCATCGTATCGAGTTCTTTGGCGGCATCATCTACGCGAACGCGAAATAGCTCTACACGTTTGACTCGAGGACCTGGTCGCGTCTCCAATCGCAGACGAGAGCGATACTGATTGGCCGCGGGATCAAGAAAACTGGCCACTTCCAGTGTCGGCGCTGCGGGTTTAGGTACGCGGGGAACAGCCAAGGCGTACATCGATGTTACGGAAGTTGGCCAACTGGCTTCGACTTGTCCTGCGCTGACCCCTTGAACGATATACACATGAATCGAGGTCGTACCGCGCGGCAATGCAACATCTAAAGAGTTGGCAGTTATCAAGCGACTGCCCATTCGCGTGAACTCCGAACGCAATTGATCGGCATGGGCGTTGAAGATGTTCTTCAACTGTGTCAGCCGTTGGCTGAGCGTTAAACTGGGGTCAGGTTCCAAAGAAACATTAAAACCCAGTTCGCGAGCCTTGGCACGCAAACGTGATTCCGAAGATTCATAAATGAAATAGCCCGCTGCGCCAGCGGAGGCCGACCATTTGAGTATCGCGTGAGCTTGTCCCGAAGCATCGGGCAAGCTGGTCAAGTCCACGATGTCCGGGATGATAACCGGCGGCCGCGGATCGGAAGTCGATACAAGTTTCAACTGCGGGCTCCAGCCACCGACACGTTGCGGAGCGATCGCTTCGCGCCCTTGAGCCCATAGGGCAAGTCCAATATGTCCGGTGCCAGTGAAGTCCAAGGCGAACCCCGGAATCGTGACTCGATATCGCCGCGCCTCGGCGCCTTGCTGTATACCAAAGGCAACAATGTTTTCACCACTGGGGTCAAGGGCCAGGCAGTGAACCAACGGATCGTAACCTGGCCAAGTCGCACTCGGTGCGCCGTTGGCGGCTGGCGCATTGAAACGCAACGTAAAGGTGGTGGTCGCCGGACCAGTTAGACTGGTTTGCAACCCGTTGGGCAACGAATCATCGACAGGTGGTTGGCCATGGAAGTCAGCTGCAAACAAGCGGCCGCGAAAACTTATCGTCAATGGACTACGAACGCGCCAATCCCATAGGAACTCCACCACCAAATTTGCTGTGCATACTGTTTCAGGTGCCGTGGGCACTTGTCGGAATAGCAATTCAGCGGAAACGATACGCACATGGTCGACCGGTGGTTGCTGGGCAGTACTGACAACTGAAACCCACCTGCTCCATTGACCATATATGTCTTGATGGGCTACGGCGAATTGAAGAGTGCGACTACCGGGATTACTGGGTATATCAATCTCGCGTTGGACCGCGCTGACTCTGTTAGGTTCAACGTCACCCGGCTGAGTAAAGTAATTGATGGCGATGGCCAGCGGCGTACCATCCAGACGCTTGTTCATGATCAATGTGGAAGGCGTCGGTGGACTCAACCCAGCACTGGCGAAGGCAAAGGACCGCGGTCGAAACAGTGGTATTGGAATAGGTCGTTCCCACGATACGCGGAACGAGGCTCGCCAATCCTGATCTCGGCTCTGTGGCCGAATGTCACCCATTTTTTGAGCCAGCATGTCAACAGGAATCGGTGGTAGAACTGCTTGAGATGGTGTGGGCACCAGGGCTGCCAGCTCGATCGGATCACTTTGTCCATCGGCGCCTTTTTCGAAGCGAGCTGTAATCATGTAGTCGAATTCGTCCGGCTGACCACCTTGTGTTCGATCAAATTGATACGCCGTGCCGAAACCCAAGCCCATGCAGTTGAACAAATCTGTGCCCGCAGCCAGGTAGGTCATGCCCAGCGGCGACACGTTGGAACTCGATCCGGGCTCGGTCATCGATTGACCCGATGAGTTTTGTGGTGGTGGCATCTCTTTATTGATGAGCTTGAACTTATGATCCTGAGGTGCTGCAGCGGCAATCGATCGCAGATCAAACAGCAGTGGATCTTGCAGTTCTTTCACGACCGCCACCGGATCGGGTGCAACCCATGTTGGAGCAGGTAGGCCAGGCGCGATTTCCGGAACCCAGCCAATGGGCGGCATGCCACGAATAATTCTCTCGATCGCAGCTTGTTTCGAGTCGGTGAATGACCCAAATATGCCTTGTTCAATACCATGCAGACCAATACCCTGGCCCGCCCACCGATCCTTCTCGACTGGCAGTCCAACAAGTTCTAACCTTTCCCAACCATCATCAGCTGATAGATCATGGCTGGCCACCCCAGCGATTGAATTGATGACTGGTCCATTGGGCAGAACCACACCTTCCATGGCGGGCGCAGCCAATTGCACCACTTGATTAGCGCCTGGCGGTATCGTAGCCAAAGCCACGATGTGACGCGCTTGCAGTTGTCCTATGAACCCATACACGACTCCGCCCGAACCCGAGAAGTTTATGACGACTTTCGAGTAGGCTCGATCGAAGTACAGCAATTGCCCCAGTCCAAGCAGCTGCGTAGAGACGCTGGTGACGCTGATGTTTTTCGGTCTGGTTAAACGACGATTGCGCCGCCAAACGATAAACGGTTCAGTCGGTAAACCTTGAGTTGTGTTCAGCAGCCAGCGCAAGTGCAACACGGTCGGAAGATTGCCACGTTCAATGCCCAAGCGGCGGGCGACGACGGGCCAATTGACTATGGCACCTTCAGCTTGAAACTTTTGTGCATCGACAATAAACGCCATTATTCATCTTCCTCCCACGGCGCTCGCAGGAGCACGGTGTTGAGCACGGAGCACAACTCGTCGCTGGCTGTTGGTCCATCGAGATACGAAGCCTTGAGTGCTATCCTTCGCAAACTCAATCCCAGGCGCTTACCGCGAGCATTAGGTTTGAGGATGACTAGCGCACGCTGGCCGCCAGGCGCACGCACAATCTGCTGGACGATTGCGTCTGCACTAGAGTCAGCTTCCAGCCGCAGCCATTCAACGGGCAACAAATGCGTTTGCATGGCATGGGGCGGGTGCGGATCCTGCAATTCAGTTGGTAAACGTCGCGAGCGCCACATCGGCTCCGAAGAATCGAGCAGCACTGCAGCCGGTTGTGGCTGGCCACCGGGCGTTTCTTGCCAAAAGACAATTGCACCAGGCGAAGCTGGTACGACCATCGGTTCCAAGCCAGCGTCCATCATGGCGGCGTCCAATTGATTGCCTTTAGGATCCATCGCCCAAGGCGCGCCGGCGATAGCTTGCAGGGCATTCGGTTTTACAAAGCGATCAACGATCCGCGCCACGCGGAACGAATCAGCAAACTCTTTTAAAGTCAAAAACCTGCCGGTGCTAAAGTTGGATCGCCAAACAACTGTCCCTGTCGACGTACTGGCGGCGCCAATTGGCAACATTTCAATTTGCAATTCGTAGTCAGTTAGCGGTTCCAAGGGAATGGGGATGGTGGTTACCGAATGCCGATCGCGAGTTCCGCTGATCGCCACACAGGATGCAGATAATTGTTCGATCGCCACCGCTTCCCACGGCGACAACAAACTGGCCGCTACGGGCTTGAGCGAAACTGAGTCTATTGGGAATGGATGCAGCACCGAGCCTGTGCTTGGTAGTGGTCGGAAGGATGCAGCGCGAATGCGAACATGCAACTGCTGGCCATACGCTTCATAGATGCGTCCAACGTCAGGCGTATTGAAAGACAAACGCAATGGTACTCCACCAAAGTAATGAAGCTCGCCGTCTTCGGGCGAACAACATGTGACCCAAGGATCCAACCGAGGCGGAGGATCTTTGTCGGTAAAGAACCAGAACTTCTCGACCTGATCAGTCAGGGTGCTCAAGGGTTGCACCGCCTGGCCGGGCGGTCGCTTGCCATGAGACACATCGTATTTGACTTCAACCGCATAAGCGGTGGCCGGTTTCAGCAGCGCCTGCCCAGAACTGCTGGCCCCAAGCGCAGCCTCGAGTACTTGTTGTTTGCGTTTCTGTTCGAGTGTGTCGTAGTCGGATCGCTGTACTTCCGCCGCTGTTAGCAATTCAATGGCCGCTACATAGAACGGGCGTAGTAGGTGATCGAGGTGCCACTTGGTATCGCGCGGTTGCAACCCAATATGCACGCGATCAGCCTCTTTGTGTCCATCCAGTTGCACCAATACTCCGACGTAGCCTTGCGATTGCAGTCGCAGTTGATGCTGCGTCAAGTGCTGCACATCGTCGCTCCATGGTCCGCTAGGATCGAGCCACTGAGGCGGTAACCCAGTGCCGGGCACTATGAACGATGTATCGAGCGTCTGCTGGGTGAGTATGTTCCCGAAAGGATCCGTAGTAGCCACGACGACGATCTTCGATTTCAGGACCTCGCGCTGAACAAACAGATAGATCGTCGTCGTTTCGATTGGCCCGGTCAGCAAGACTATGGTGTCATCCAACGGTGCAGGAATAAAACCGAGTTCGTTACGATCTTTATGAGCTTGTTGGATTCGCTCCACATCACCTAGTGGAAATGGCTCGCGGCCATCGAAGATGGGAGCTGCCAGGACACGACTTGTGCAACCAGTTTCGTTTTGATTGACGCGACGCGGCGCGACAACTACGGACGACAACATCGATCGACTGACTTCCAATCCATTGTTGGCGCGAGCTGCCAACTCGACCAACGTGAACTCTTGACTCGAAAGGACGTCGGGATGTTTTTCGCCACGAGCGGCGGCCACCGGATTTAGTGGCAAACGACGCGGTGGACGATCGGGATTGCGCGGACGCGGACAAACGACCGGCATACCTTCAATTGCTGCCGGCACAATACCAATCAAGTTGTCAATGGACGCGACACCGGTGCGCCAATATTCAATGACATTGAGCATGAGATTGGGCCCGGTCGATCGCACCGTACCTGGCGGATCAGGCCAGGCAGTGCCATCCAGTCGCCAACCAAAGAGGCTGGGCCCGAAAGGTTCGTGCAAGAATGTAAACAGGACTGTGGTGGGCGGAGCCGCCTGAGCGCACACCGTGCCCCAAGTCTCATGAAAGGACTCCTCGGTGTAGTCGTTGCGAATCAAGGCTTTGGGAGTCGGATCAGGCACCCAGCTGAGCAAACCAAGCTGCGCCGCTAAGTTTTCATTACCTGCCTTTTGCGGCCACCAGACTGCAGGTGTACTGCCATCAAGCAAGTCACCGATCAATTGAACACTTTTCAGATCATACATGTACACATCATCGCCGCGCTGCACCCAACCATCCGCAGGCGCGCCAGGTGTTCCGGGGTGCGGATCTACTAGACTTTGGTTACGGAAGATGTAAGCCGTGTTAGCGATTACCGGCGGCATTGAGAACATGGCTAATGGGATCGCATCGATCGGTACTCGTCGATCGCGCAGCGGAATTGGATCAGCGATTTGCCCTGGAGGCGGTGGCGGTGGCGGATCGGGTGGCTCAGCTGGTTGGCTGTCCGATTGGATGCCCTCGGCGATACTGGCATCGATTGGTTTATCAATACCTGTGCCGATCGCCAAGGCAGGGCTGCGGCTAACTAGTTTCAAAGCTTGAAACAGAGCGGGCGGATCTGCTACCGGATTAGAGTCGGGACCAATTTGGAAATGAACGCAGCCTTCCACGTCAAAGAAAAAGAATTCGACCTTGCCACAAATGTCGCCGGATACTCGCGACACGCGCGAATGATCAGGCAATTCGCCGATCAAGACATTCAGATTGGCCCAAGCACTGATGTCGATGATAAACAGATGCAGTGAACCACGCACATAGAGCGTACCTGCCAACAAGAACGGTTCGATGCCCAGCACCGCATCGAACCCAGCCGCCACCTCGACATACAGTCCGACACTCTTGCTGCCCCATACAATAGAAACATGCAAACCGGCAGCGATCGCAAATCCATTGACCGGCACGGGCAAGCCGGCGGCGATTTCCCCCGACTCGAAGCCTTTGCCTGTCAGCATTGCATAGCCGGAGCCTTCAAAGACTTCCAAGATCTTGGCGTGAACCTGATCGACAAATCTGCCCACGAACAAATGCCAGTTCTTGGGCGTGCCAAAGTCAAAGAAAGCCTCGACCGGTATACGAATCTCCAACAGCGGCTTGATGTCAAAGTTGATCGAAAGACCAACGGTCAATGTACCGCGGCCCATGTCCAGATCGATGACTGCCAAGAAGGTTCCTTCAGCATCACCGTGCAGTTCGGGAGCTGGCGCCATTAACTTGGCCTTCATCATCAGCAGCAATCTCGGCCCCGGTAGCTCCAGTAGAACCACTCCCTTGAGATTGAAGATGACTTTGGAACCCATCGTGCCCAGAATGGCGCCGACCCCAAACGCCCAGCTATCTAGCTTGGGTTCCCAGGCAGTGATGTCCGTCGGATTGCCGTGCGCCACTTCCTTAAGCCATTGCAGGGCAGGCGCCATGTTGACCACTTCAGGCTCTTTGCGCGTATAGTGCATCGCAAACAAGCCCAGGAAGCCGTAGATGCCCAAGCCGGAATTTGCCAGCGGAATAGCTACTGGGAATTCGACTTCGATAGAAACGATAACTCCGGTTGCATCGCGCCCACTTTCCGTGATATGAGCGATGCCCAAGCCAGCGGCCACGCGCAGTTGGACTGGCACGATGGTCAGATCAAGCTGTCCCTTGAGCTCGCGCTCATTCATCTCCAGCACACCTCGAGCGGTGATCGCGCCGGGTATGTTAATGCTGGCCGCAAAGGCAGTTAACTCCGGAGCACTTACCGGGTCAAAGTGCAAACGAATGCGAGCCCGTTCGATGGAGACAACGCCCAGGTCAACTGCGAATCCTAAATCGATTTCAAAGATCAGCGGGTTATTGCGCGCGATCCGCGCACCGAGCACTGTCAGAATCTTGTCCAGCGGAGAAGCAACTGTGATCGATCCGGGCTTGGATACATCGATCGTATAACCTTTCGACGCATCAAATACTGGTCGAAACTGAAAGCCTGGTTGATCGGTAGTGTGCCCTACGCGCACGCCCACGGCTTTATAACGGATACATAGCGGGTCTTCACGTTTGATATTGATTAGTGTCAAGCCGCCGATGGACACATCCAAACTGATCGCGGCTTCTAGATCGAACAGCATGGCTGTTTCGATGCCCGAGGGCCGCTGTCGAAATTGCAGTTCGCCACCGTACCAAATCACGCGTTCGCAGCGCACCTTGACTGGGCTACTTCCGATTTCCGCCAGGCCAGCAATACCGGCTGGAATCAGCAGCATGGCACCTGTCATGGCCAGTTCCGCCAGAGCACCTTCGTTGGCAACCGCGCCTACACCTGCGGATATCAGTGGCATGAAGACAATCGTCGTGCCAAAGAAATTCAAACCGAAACCTGGTTCGGTATTTGGAATCAGTCCAGGTCTGGTGCCCCATAACATCAATCCATCGATGTCAGCTGGATCGGTACCGTAGTAGCCAGTAATCGATACGCTATCGGTCGCATCATCGATTTGAATGACCAATCGTAAATCAATCAGGCCATCCGCTGGATTGGCGCCGAGCGTTTCACCTTCGGGCAAGGTACCTGAATGGGATGGTGGCATACCGGCTTGCAAACGATCCTCGGCCGCAGTTTGCACATCGATTTTGGCCGTAACTTCACATGCCACAAATTGATTACGAACAATGCGCACCTTGGCGCCCATTTGTTTGAACCAACGCGGCGGCGGTGGCGGCTGTTGATTGGGCGGAGGTGGTGGATCGAGTACCGTGCCCGGTTCAACAGTAATGATTTGCGGATCGCGATGCAGCGTGCCAGTAGAAATCGAACCTGGTGTCGATGCCGGCGGCCAATGCGCCACAGCTTTCCACCAGATGCGTCGAGTTTCAACTTCGGGAAAGCCCTGATTGGGCCAGTTGGTCATATTCTCATGATGATCGACGACCTTGATGTTCTTGGCCTGCAGTGCACTGTCTTGGCTAACGAGATTCTCAATAATGGCGCGCAAGCCCAGCGCACGGCGTTTGGCCAAGGCTGCGTTATAGACGCGTTTTGTCTCGTCGACTGCCGCCGGTGGTGATGGACCTTCGTAGCTGGCAAAGCCCTCAATAACGATGTCCACATCATTGGCCAGGTTTCGAAGAATCGGTAAGAGCTTAGTGGCGACGCTGTCTCCACCAACCCAATCGGCCGTTGTGCCCGTATCTTCTGCAAACGTAGTGTGCGTATTGTCGGAATCCAGAGCGAAAGCGCGGGTTTGAGATTCGGTCTGGAGGTTGCCAATGATTTTGGCGGGAGGTTTATCAAAGCGGAAATAAGACGTGAACTGGCCGACGCCCACTTCAGCCGGCAAGCTGGCACTGACAGCCACGTCGGGGCCACCTGCGGGCAATTCCACCGTCAACGTAGCGCCGGTTCCAGCGGGTGATCCATTCTGCGTCCATACAGTCTGCGCGGCCCGATTGGGCGCGAGATCTCGCAGGCCTACGACAACCGAATTGCTATTGGATGAAATGATTTCCAAGCGTGGAGACTGAACCACCACGCCATCCTGCAGAGTGCTGGCGCCGCGCAACTCTGCACTGGGAATCGGGCCGGCAGTCGAAGTGCCCGGTATAAAAACCGGTTCAGCCCGACGCGTACAGGTAATCGTCAGAGTGGCCGTGCGCTGCGGACTACTGGTATCGTTGGCCACAATTTCAATCGTGACGCTCGTCGAAGCCGTCAGATCAATATTGACTTCACGCACGTTAGCCGGCGCAGCGCCGTCGATCGCTACCATGGTAGTAATCGGCGTGCGCCCACCCCCGACATCGACAACCATCCGCGATTTGGTCGGCAATTCGACCGTGGCAGTTGTGGGGGACGTGCGCACCAGGCCAAAACCGCGTTGCTCAGCATCGTAGAATCGCGCTGACAGTTTCAAGGGACCGGCACCCTGGTCGAGCACATTCAACGAGAAATCGCCGGTAATGCCCGAGGATGCCCCAATACCGATCAAGAGATTTTCGACACCAGCATCGACCGCAAAGTCCTCAGCCCCATGCGGCGCGATGAAGAGCCGAATCTCGGGCAAGTACAACCCGGTCCAGGATTCATCGAAACCAAACTGCGATAAAACATCTGGCGGCGTCGACTGGTCGGATAGATCCAGTATGCCTGAACGAAAGCCGAATCCGACGACCTGCGATGGTCCTATAAACGCATACGGCGGTTCCATTTTGATCAGTTCGGCCACAGCCAGATCGCCTGGGTCGTCCAAGCCCGATGCACCCAACGACAGCAAGGTGGCCGTAATGGGATCGTTAACCAGCGGCCCTTGTGCGAATCGAAATCGTAACCGAGGAAGAGTTATGGTTACCTTCTCGTGTTGAAGATCCGGTACCAATTGACCATTGGCTTCACGTTTGGCACCACGCAAAAACGGAGGCCGCAACACCACGCCGGTTAGCAATAGATCAAGCGTAAAGCCTGTGGTTGGATAGTCCGACGGCGGTAAATCGCCGGGCACTGCGTCGTAGGCTGCAAGCACTTGGGCAGTATTGGCGAAGGCCGCATTGGCTCCAATCAAGGCGACAGCCGATGAAACCTTTTGCGACGCTACACGAGGGACGAGCAACTGAAAGTCCAACCTTGTATCGCGCACATCGATCCATGGATCGCGTCGCGATGAATCGGTTTCTGGATGGTTCTCGGTGTTCGAGGTCGATATCGACATCGTGCTGGGATCAATGGTGAGGTTGCCCTCAAATTCCACAGTCCCGCGAATCGTAATCCCATCTTCGTCTGCAGCAATTTCGTACTCAGCCACACGCAAGATGGAGAGAGCCGCATGCCACTGGCCAAACGTATCGCCTTGTAGCACATAGGGCGAAACCAGATCAATTAGCGAAAGCTCAAACGGCATGGCTGAGAACCTCTTCGCTTCAGAACATGTTATTCAAACTCGTGAACCGATAGAGTCTACGAGTTGAATGTTCAAATCTTATCAATTGCAAATCCGTTTCACAACAAATTTTATAAATCTTTGGCAACTAGCGATCCTGCGTCGGTTATAAAAGCTGGTTTCACTGTCAGATAAAAGCTGGATTCACTGTCAGATATCAGAGGAATATATTTTTTACTAATGTATTTATCGAGGTCAGCAATAATATTTCTCCACAGCTTTCACGATTCATGGGATAGACGCTCAGCGTGAACTGTGCTCTCGCATTGAAGGTAGGCGGCCAAGTACTAAAGGTCTCACCCCAATGCTTGCTCTTCTTCGTACTCGTACTCCTACTCCTACTCCTACTCGATTGGTTGACTCGCCGAAGGATTCGAGTAGGAGTAGGAGTAGGAGTAGGAGTAGGAGTAGGAGTAGGAGTAGGAGTAGGAGTAGGAGTAGGAGTAGGAGTAGGAGTAGGAGTATGTGGAGGTGGAGGTGGAGGTGGAGTAACTGGCGATCCGCCATCTTGTGGTTGGCGGGTTCTGAACTTAGCCGGAGATTCCATCGATTCACGCCGATGACGAGCAGTTTCGTGCATTTGGATGACATCCTGGTCGGTGAGTCGTTACACTGGAGGCGGCCCTCGTTTGCAGCTACGGGTTCAATTTTCGACCAGCAGCGGGTGGCCACGACTCTTGAAGGCACACGGTTTTCATGGACAACGCTGAAATTGTATTGAGTGTCAGGCAACTGGCTGAAGATTTGCGCAGGTTGACTCCGAGCGAGATGTTGGACGGTTTAGCCTATAAGCGATTGGCCAGCGTTCCCGGCAAGGGCGGTGCGTTAACTCAGTGGTTCAATCGCGAGACCGATCAGCGCAAGAAACGCATCATCAGCGATATCATGGGTCACATTGCCCGTGCCAGCTATCAACAAAAGACAGAGTTCTACGAGGCGACAGCCGACGAACTTGAAAAACTCTGCGATCGCATGGATGGCGTCGAGTAGATGAAGCAGCGTATTCTGCCCTTAAGCGTGCAGGATCGAACGACCAGCTCAATTGCTGGACTGCTGATTCTCAGTGGGCTGCTGCACTTTGGGCTATGGATGGTGTGGCGACAATCCTGGGAGGGAGCAGTCTCGCTGCGAAAGCCTGCGCTCTTTGGTATCTCCAGCGGCTTGACGCTGTGGTCGCTCGGCTGGGTGCTGAGCTGCCTGAAGTCTCAGCCTCGGAATCGATTCTGGATGCACACCGTCGCGTGGTGTTTGCTGGTGGAAGTGGGGCTGATTACGCTCCAGTATTGGCGCGGCGTGGCCTCGCATTTCAATCATGCCACCAACATGGACCGTGTCATTGAACTGACGATGCTGGCGCTGATTTTGGTAGTGACCGGGTTCATTGGTTGGATTTGTGTACGAGCCGTGCAGCCGATCGACAGGTCCGCCAGCATGGTACTGGCCATTCGCGCGGGCCTGGTCTTGCTGCTTGTGTCTTGTTTATTGGGCGTAGGTACCACGGTATTGGGTCACTGGAATCTGGCCAATGGCAGACCTCCTGAATTGTGGGGCCGGGCCGGGGTCTTAAAATTTCCACACGGTATGGCTTTGCATGCGATTCAGTTGTTGCCGATTAGCGCTTGGTTGATGGAACGTTGGCGTTGGCGTAGCGCCTATGCGATCATTCAAGGGATCGTCGCTGCACAGGTGTGCTGGCTGCTGTATGCAGTTTGGCAAACTATGCATGGTCGGTCGCGCTTCGATTTGGATACGGCCAGTGTGAGTTTGCTCGTGTTGAGTGTTATGTGCGTAGTAATTCCACTGGCTTGGAATGGCTTGTATGGACGACCAGTCACCTAACCCTCAATTTCCGCTACACAGATGGAAATCAGCTTGACAATGTGTCAGAATTGCCCGTAGTCTATTTTCCCACTTCTCATTTTGAGGATCTGATCGATGAAATTGCGCTCCTGCATTTGCGCTCTGGCCTGCATAGCCGCGGCATCTAACCTGATGGCCGCCGAGACGATGAAGGTCAACACGGAAAAATCCAAAGTCGAATTTGTTGGCAAGAAGGCGGACGGACAACACAAAGGCGGTTTCAAAAAAGTTAGTGGCGAAGCCGTGGTCGATCACGACGAACCTGAAAAAGGCTCGCTGAAACTAACCATTGATGCCACCAGCATTTGGTCCGATGATGCCAAGTTGACTGACCACCTCAAGAACCCGGACTTCTTCAACGTCCCGAAGTACCCCACGATTACGTTCGAATCTACCAAGATCGAAATCAAGGGCGAAGCCGAAGCGGAGATCACTGGCAAGTTGACCATGCTTGGCAAGACAGTGGAAACCAAGGTGCCGGTCAAGGCATCCGTGGCCGACGATAGCACGCTGGTACTGAAAGCCGTTTTCAAGATCGACCGCACCAAGTGGGGTATGAACTACAAGACAGAAAACATCAACAAAGAAGTCGAACTAGTTGCCGACATTGAACTAAAGAAGTAGTTCTCGGTGGATCGCCCCACGCTTATTACGCTGATCATCGCCCTCGTTGGCTGCGGCCTGGCCGTAGCCATCGAGCGTACTGGCCGATACCGAACCATTGCCGCGCATGTACTTTCCATAGCGTGGGGTTCCATTTGCGTACTAGGTTTCTATTTGCAATATGAACGCTGGCCACCTCTGGCTCTGACGGCAGGCGCACTGGATGCGGAGCCGTGGGAAATGTTTGTGTGGCCGCTGTTTGTCAGTTGCTGCCTGTGGCCGCCTCTGCGGCAGGCCACGGCGACCTCTATCGGAAAGCGTTTGGGACTGGCAATTCTACTCGCGGTCATCACGCTAACCGTTTCACTCGCCACCGCCGAGCGATTTCAAACGTTGCATGCGGGCAATGGGGCTTGGACTTTAGCAGCCCTGGCCGCTCTGAGCCTGAACTACCTGGCTATAGAATGGTTGGCACGCAGTGGAGCAGGGCGCTGGTGCTTGCTGGTACTTCTGGCGCAGCTACTCACAGCCACCGCACTGGTCATGACTTGCTACGGCTCTTGGGGCGACTGGTGCAAACAAGGCAGTTTCGGACTAGCGATTATTAGCCTGGTACGCATATTGGTTCCGCTACGCAGCACAACTGCGACGACTCTTGCCAACACTGGTGAACGCCGCACCGACTTAATGCCCGACACCATGGAATCATGGTCCCTCTCCTTGGCCTTGCCTGTTGTACTTTTGAGCGCAGGCATACTGATGCACATTCGCGACTACAGCCAAATCGCCTTGCCGACCTGGCTGGCACCAATTGCGTTAACTGTTCCCGCGCTTATTGGCTTGGTTGATTATCGATTTGGAAGTCGGCGTGGGCCTTGGTCGCGCGTGGCCATAGCAGCCATCGTAGCCATAGTTCTATGCGGAGGAATTCTCGCTGGCGTGTTAGCGCAGAGTAGTGGCCAAGAAAGTTGGTAAAGTGCCAACCCAACCTGATCTCAATCTGCAGACGGTGGCGCACTGGATGCTTTATTGGACAGAGCGAACTCTCGACGATAGATCGGTTTGCGATACGCAAACTGTAGCCACATAGCCGGATAGAGCAGCCAATCCAAGATAAGCGTAGGCGAGCGATACTCGATTTGGTCGATAATTTCGGTTCCATCGCCAGAGCGGATCAGCCGATGACGATGTTTCCAGTAGCGCAAGAAGAAGGGCAAATCCTGCCCTTTATCCACAAAGTAGATTTCCGAGTGCCTGGCTGCTTGATCGGCGATAACACTGGTCCAGGTTTGCCGAAAGAAAATCATATTCAGTTCGATTTCGACGATATCCCCGGTCATACAACCATCGAATCGCAACAGGCGTATACGAGGAAAAGGTGGCGCCAGCTTGAGAAACAGCTCGCGATCGAATCGCTGCCAGACTTGTTCGAGCGGTTGGTCGACTTGAGTTCTAAAGATGAGTTTCATAGCCTAAGTATAAGCACCTTGGCCACCCAACGTACACGACTAAGCCGAGTGCCCGGGAGGGCGAAGGTCCTCCTGAGCCAAACACCGCCTTGTAATGTAGAGCGGCTGTCCCCAGCCGCTTAGAACCCTCTAACCCAATTCTCGACCGAATGTAGAGCGGCTGTCCCCAGCCGCTTAGAACCCTCTAACCCAATTCTCGACCGACGGAGGCCGTGTTTTTTTTGGAGTGCTGCGGCGCAGCCGCACCTTTGATGTAACAACCAAACGGTACCGCAGCCCATACGAACCGTTGGTCATCAGCGCTAAGAGTGCGTGTAAGGCTAACGCCTACGGTTTAGTTGGCCAGCGCAGCCGTGGCCTTGAACGCTTGGTTATTACATCAAAGCTGTGGCTAGCGCCACAGCACTCCAAAGAAACCGAGGCTAACGCCTACGGTTTAGGTGCGGGGCGGTGTCTGGTTACAATAGAAGTATGAGAATTACATCTATACCGCAAATTTATCGCAATCTTCGCC
Organism: Rania fehmarnensis; assembly: GCF_056494185.1. NCBI lineage: Bacteria > Pseudomonadati > Planctomycetota > Planctomycetia > Pirellulales > Pirellulaceae > Rania > Rania fehmarnensis. The sequence goes on along the minus strand of NZ_CM151398.1, from coordinate 3,134,206 downwards.
GGTGGCAGGAAATTATCGTCATCCTGCGGCGTTACGGGCTGGCCGATTGGCTCAGTCAGCTGAAGGTCGATTTCATTCGCGATTGGATCAAAGACGAGCAGGGCGTGCCGCTGGCCAGCTACAGCCGCGAATCCCGCATTCGCATGGCCCTGAGCGATTTAGGCCCCACGTTCATCAAGCTAGGCCAGGTCCTCAGCCTCAGGCCCGATACCATTGGACCGGCGCTGGCAACAGAACTGGCTCAACTGCAATCGCAGGTCGCCGCTGATTCGTTCGAAGACATCAAAGGCGTGGTCGAGCAAGAACTCGGCAAACCGCTGGACGAAATCTTTTTGACTTTCAGTGAGAAACCGATCGCTTCGGCTTCGATCGGCCAAGTCCACCTGGCTCAACTGCTCGACGGCACCGAAGTAGTCGTAAAAGTGCAGCACGTGAACATTCAAGCCACCGTGCGCGAAGATCTCGAGGTCATGGCCGGTTTGGCCACGTTGGCCGAGCACTTACCAGAACTGGCGGCCTGGAAACCGCGCACGCTGGTCGAACAGTTATCCAAGTCACTGCGTCGCGAACTGAACTTTGCTCGTGAACTTCAAAACCTGCAACTGTTTGCTGGCCAATTGCATGGCTACAAAGAAGTTTGCATTCCGCGACCGTTTCCCAAGTACAGTACGCAACGCGTCTTGACGATGGAACTGCTACATGGCCGGGACGTTAGCGAATACTCCAAAGAATCCCAGTTCTCCGAACAAGCTCGACAACGATTGGCGCGCCTGGCCGCCGAAGTTTACGTCGAAATGATTTTTATGATGGGCGTCTATCATGCAGATCCGCACCCGGGCAACGTGCTCGTGTTGTCCGATGGCAAACTTGGCCTGCTCGATTTCGGTATGTGCGGTCGCATCGATGATCGGCTGCGCGAGAACATCGAAGAGATGCTGATGGCAGTGCTCTCGCGCGATGCCTCACTACTGACATCGCTGATCAAGCGTGTCGGCCGCATGCCTCCGAAACTGGATGAAGCCAATCTATCGATCGACGTAGCCGAGTTGATTTCAACATATGGTTCGCAGCCTCTGTCAAGCTTTGATTTGGGTGGGGCACTCAACGACGTCACCGACATCTTGCACCGGCATCAGATAACTCTACCACCGCAGACTTCGCTGTTGATCAAGATGTTGATAACTCTCGAAGGCACGCTGCACTCGCTGTCGCCCACCTTCAGCTTGATCGAAGTCATGCAACCGTTCTTTCGTCGCATGTGGATCCGGCGTTTGTCGCCCAAACGACAAGTCAAACGCATGCGGCGCATCTACTTTGAACTGGAGAATCTATTAGAAACGCTGCCAGGACAAGTCAGCAACGTCATGCAACTAGTTCAGGAGGGCAAACTGGATGTGCACCTCTCGCATCGCGGACTGAGTCCGTCGGTCAATCGTATGGTGCTCGGTCTGCTCGTCAGTTCGCTCTTCTTGGGTTCGTCTATACTTCTGGCGTTCAAAGTACCGCCCCTGCTGTTCATGACGCCTGGCTGGATGGGCATCGAACGCCTGAGCCTGTTCGGTATCTTAGGATACGCCTTCAGCACACTGATTGGTCTAAGGCTCCTGCGAGCCATCAGCCGCAGTGGGCATCTTGATCATGTGGATGCTGATTGAGGCAGCTCAACTCCTAATCGTACTCCTACTCCTACTCCTACTCGACCGGGTACTCGAACTCCATTTCGAGTACGAGTAGGAGTACGAGTAGGAGCAGGAGCAGGAGATCTCCGAAGCCTGGGGGAGGTGACGTGCTTAGCCTACGATGTCCAGTTGGCTGGGTGGTTCCGGTGGCTTTACTGGCAGGCCGCTGGGCTTGGCTTGGTGGACAGGTGGTTGATGCGACTCGGGTGAGTCTTGTTGATTGGCTTGGCCGTACATACCGCCTTCGGCATCGCGATCGGCGCTAGCCTCTTCGCTGCGAGCAACTTTTTCGAGCGCGGTCTGCGCTGGTAGAGCGGCCGACTCAGATGAGCTGGCACTACTGGAGCGATCTTTACTGGATGCTTGAGAGACACTGCCGGCAGCGCCTGCAGCGGCGACGGTGGGTTGAATCTGCATGCTCGAAGCTCCCTAAAGGCACGAGTCAATTATCGGCGCAGACGATCCAGGATCCTACTTGATGTTTGTGGCTCTTCGGGGGTGGCAATCTTTTCCGGGAATATCTGCTGGAACAAGCCCAATTGTGGAATGGTGCGTTTGCCGATGACCGGATTATCGATCGTGCCGGTTACCGGAATATACATGAATGATGCATACGGCGTTTCGGCGATCAGCGGTGTTAGGATGCTCGACACCGGCACGCGCCCACCTACATAACTATATAGCTCGAGGTTCAGCTCTTTACGAAAGTTCGTATAGCCCGAACCACGCAAACTGAGTAAATCACCATCGCATTTCAGTTCCAGCGGAATTTGATCTCCATCAATGCTGAACTTCACATCGGCCGTATGAAAGGCGGCTTTGTCGGTCGGAGCCACCGAGAGGGCCCGCAGCACTCGGATCATTGTAGGCAGTTGATACAACTCGGCATCGCGTAATTGTATGGCCCCTGAACCACTGTAGGTTTGTGTTTCCCAGGGCACGCCTGCGATGGCTAACTCGACGCTGCAGTTGGCATCGGTCGGCGCGCTGGAAGCACCCAAGTCTTGGAGCATACTGCGAAAGTCGGCGTCAACCAGCTTGGCGTTCAATTGAAAACGGCCCGTGTCCAATTGCCCACTACCCGAGGCAGTTAGCGCACCGGCCAGAGCACTGGCGGTGATCTCTGTGGGGGGATTGGGCCCAGCCGAGAAACGACTGGCGACATCCGAACCAAAGTACAATTGCGAACCAGAAATCGCAAAGGGGCCCCGCACGTCCGTGACCGGTACCCCGCGCAAACTAAGAGCTGCAATATCCAGCCAACCGCGTGCAACCAACTGCGTGGGAGAGCGACGACCAGCCAGATGCACCGTGCCACGAATGCCATCGACCGTCTTGCCATCACCCAGTTGAACCTCTTCCAATTCCAGCTGCATCTTGATGTCAGTGGTCGGAGCGGTCACTCCATCGATAGGTAGTTCGAATTGCGTTTCGCCACTGATGTTGACCGGTCCGCGCATATCGAGCCGCGCTAAACCTTGGCTGATCGAATCAGGTAAGGCACGCAATAATTGGCTATCGACTAACACGCGAGAACTGGGCGACCAATGGACCGTCCCAGCCCAATTGCCGGCCACGTTCTTTTGACACGCTGCCCGAATCGTGACATCGCAGTTGTTGTTCCGCGCCGAAGCTTGCGAAATGACCAGGTTACCCGGCGTGTACTTCAAATCGCAAGTAACGTCGCTCAGCCATGACGGAAAGGAACGCGGGTGAAGTCGCAGACTCTGTCCGTAATTGGTGCCCGTGTGCAAGTCTTCGTGCAGCGTGACCTCAACATCTGCCTGCGACTGACCAGCCGCACGCACGATTTGCACTTCGGCTCGATCAATGCTGCCACTGGGCTGCAATTGATCCCAGATCTGCCGCGCATCATCGGGCAGTGCCCGCTTCAGTTCGTCTTCCATCGGCAAGCCATATGCGCTAAAGACGAGATTAAAAGGTATGTTCGTATTGCGCAGTTCCTGCCAGTCGCCATTGCATTGAATGCGACCGCTATCGTTCCAACCTTCGAAGCCAATTAACTTCCACTGGTCATCATGGGCTTCGATACGTCCACGAATGCGATGCAGCGGGTAGCGAAAACCTTGATACAGCAAGTTGCTCTCAGAGACGGTGATCGATAGATCTTTGTGCCAGTAGTTGGCTTCACCGTAACTGCGTTTGAATACCGCCTTCTCGACTTTGAATGTGCCACTGGGTTCGAGTGAACGCACGAAGCGTTCGACGGCACTGGTCGATTGACCACGAATCGTCAGCGCGCTGAGCACCTTTTCATCGATAGTCACCGGACCATCGCACTGGATACTCAGGTCGCCGTACCATTCTTCTTGGATGCGCTGGAAACTCAAGTCGCCGCGGATGCGCTCGCCACCAGCTTTGCCGCGCAGGTCCTTGCCAATCAAACGATCGCGTTGCAAGTTGATCTGTCCCTGGACATGGCTGAGCGGATAAGGAAACAGCCAGCATTCCAGTTCGACATCGCGACAATTAACATCGATGTTGTGGGTGAAGTTGGTCCCGTCGGACTTGAGCGTCAGTTGAGCGTTGACCGTGCCAGCTGGCCGTACGCGATCCCAATACGTTTTCCATTTGGCCGGCAAGGCTTCATAGAGTCGAGTATCCAGCTGCAGATCGTTGGCCGTGACTTGGATATGGACCGGTGATTGAGGATGAAATCCGTAGATATCTGCGTTCAGATGACAGTCCGCTTGTCCGCTCTTGGCTTTGACATCACGAACCTTTAGCGAATCATTGTCGCAGAAGAAGTCGCCACTTAATTCATCCAAAGGGTAAGGCAAGCGTGGGACGTTTAAGCGTCCGTTGGATAGTTTGCCACCGACGCGAAACTTCCACGGGGCTTTCGTATCGGCGCGTTCGATCCGTACGCGAGCCGATGCTTTGCAACTGAGGCCCGATAGTTGGTCTAACAGCCGCGATAGATCGGGAGGCAATTTGCCAACTAGATTCGGCGAGAAATCCAAGCTGGCCACCAGCCCGCTAAGCTGCATGCGACCATTGGCTCGGTTCAGCGAACCTTCCAGCGAGAGTGTCTCCAGCGTTCCGCTGCTGCGGGCCGTAAACTTGCCTTCGAGCAAACGCATGGGAACGGGTTGAACATTTTCATCGTAAGTAAGTGGCAGCGTACATGTCTCTGCTGAACCTGCACTCGCACTCGACTGCCGGGCCACGTGCGAAACGTTTTTCGTCGCCAGTGCGGGTGCTAAGAAGTCGAGATCATCGATGGGCTGAATCAATCGTCCTTCCCCACAAGAACCATTTATATCATGGATGACGATCGGGGCTTCGGCATCGCGATCTCCGCGGTGCACACGCAAATCACCTTGATGCAGTGTGACGCGTGGAGTCACCGTTCCCGGTTTGCATTTGGTGTTCAGGGCCATCAGCGACCATGTCCCATCGGACATTTTCCACAAGTCAGCTTGAGGGCGAAACATCTCAACACGATGCACGGCTACGCGCTCTTGAATGATGTGTGCGATATCGAGATCGCCAGAGAGTTCAATACGTTCGACGGCTAGAATCTGGCGCAAACGCTGATTGTCTTTGGCCGCCACGCGCAGTCCATGCACGGCAATTTTGTTGGCGCTCTCGATAGAGACGCGTTCAATTTTCACACGCGCTTGAGGGAACGTTTCAGCCAAACGTTTCAGTACCGCGATGCGCAACTCTCGTTCAACGCGAGTTTCGAAGGCTCGATAACTGAGGATCGCAGCCACAGCCGCCAACAAGACGATCAGCCAGACCGCGCCCGAAGTTGAACTTCGTCGCGCAGCTTGTCGCTGATCAGCCGCTGGTGATGCCGCTTGTGGCTTCAATCGATTGGCTTCCGTGCCTGATCGTACTCTGATCTGATTTTTGAAATTTAAAACGGAGGTGAATGAAGGCGCAACCTGCGAGTGCCGATAGAACCAATACGGCTGGCTCGCGATAGCGAATCGAACCCACAAACACCATGTGCAACAACGTAAAGTAAACCGCCGGTCCCCAACACACAGCGATTGGCCAGCCAATCGCCCTCTGCGAACCTACGCGCCGCGCGGCCACTCGCAAACGAGTGCTTCCCACTGCCGCCAAAGCCAGGATGCCAAAACAGCCAAGGGTTAACGCGGCTTTCAAACCACTCGAGCCCAGTTGACCAGCTCCGGGCCAGAGACTCCAGGTCCGTGCGAACTTTACCAAAGCTAGCCGAATTGCCCCAGAGATGTTTTTGCGGGCCCAATCCAAGGCCGCACGTTGCATGCTAGCATTAAGGCGGTATTCAAAACTGCTGTATTCTTTCAGCTGCTGGGCGGGATTGTCGGCAGTCAGGCCCAGTGGGCTATCTTCAGCTCGCTGATGCTGGATAAAGAGTTCGACAAATTCCATGTTCTCGTCGCTGGCCCCGCTAGCCCCCGCATGGAGACCATCGTAGAGACTGGCCCCCACCTGCAAAGTCGTCGGCACCAGGCGGGCCGTTAGCGTCCAATTGCGATACCACCAGGGTGCCATCACCAGCACACACCCAGCGGCCATCGCGGACAAAACCAGCCCCTGATGCATGCGTCGCCTGGATACCAGCAGCACCGTGGCCCCTGCCAAAGGCATGAACAGCAACCAGCTGGGCCGCGCCAAGATCGCCAGGCCGCTGGCCATTCCTAACATAAATGCAGTTCCGGCGACGGGCCGCACGCGCGGGGCCACTAGCGCGCGTTGCCAACCCAGGAGTGTGAGCAACATGAGGGGGCAGAAGATAGCTTCGCTCAATAGGACGATACTCATGCCGATAGCGCCCGGGTAAATCGCTGCCAGCCCACCGGCGATGATTTCTGGCACCCAATTCTGCTCGGCTGGCTCATGGGCTCCGCAGGTGATCGTGATCAACTGACGCGTGATGCACATGACCAGGTACACGGCCCACGCGCCGCACACGCAGCCCATGATGCGAGCCCAGTAGATGCCACTGCTTGCATCGGCAAACGTAGCAAAAGGAGCCAAGGCCAGCGGATACAGCGGCGCGCGAAAGATACTGGCATCCGGGCTGCCGTATTGGTAAGGTTCACCCCGCGCGATATGCCCCGCCAGGATCCAATAACTATCGCTGTCGCCCAGGCGCAGCAATTTGCCGGCAGCGACTGTATCGCCATGCCACTTGGTGGCTGCAGCCACACGCAAACCAAACGCCAGCAGCACGACGATCAGCATGGCCACAGCGCGCGCGTAAGAATTTGTCACCATGGTGACCGGTCACCATGTAATTAGGTTGCGTGTTTGTCGAAGATAGCGCGGTAGATCGGTTGAGCATTGCGGCGAGCGCGACGTTCGAAATGGGTGGTGTAATCCAAATCATGCGCAGCCGGTCGCTCGGGTACATATCGCGGACCGCTCAAGTCGAGCTGTTCGATAACGTGCCTGCAAATCAATTCGTAGTAATCCAATACATCGGTCCAAAAATGAAAAGCACCGCCGGGCACGAGCACGCGCTGGATCGCCAACAACGTCTCATCGTTCAGTACGCGTCGTTTCTTGTGCTTGCGCCGCCACCAAGGATCGGGAAAGTAAACATGCACAGCAACTACACTTTCACTGGGTACCACATTCAGTAAAAAAGCTTCTGCATCACCACGCAACATCCGGGTATTGGTCAAGTGTGAGCGGGCTAATCGCTGGGCGGCACGATTGGCAAACTTGCCCGATAGTTCGATGCCGATAAAGTGGTGAGTAGGTTGAGCCTGGGCCGCCTGTTGCAGAAACAAACCTTTACCCGAACCGATTTCCAGTTCCAGCGGCGCGCCCGTGGGCTGCGCTCGCGCCATGAGATCAACCCAAGTCATGGGCTGAGTGAACAAGTCCGTTGCGCGACAATCCATGCCGGTCGATTCACTTTGACTCATACTGCGTTTCGGTTACAAGACTATCGGGCTGGAACGGGATGCGCCGCAGGAGCATGATGAGCTTTCGGAGCCGTTATCAGCACGGTGATTGCTCCGGCAATTACTACGCCCAAGCTGACCCAAAACATGGTCTTTACATCAGCCCAAGTACCAGCTTCGGTCAGACTGATAAAGGTGTTAATAACTGGTGCGAATCCAAAGACTAATGGCATGACATAGATTGGCTTGCCACCAGCATTAAAGGCCAAAATGATTCCCAGGGCCCCAATGGCCCCAGCCCCACCTGCAATGACTGACCACATCAATCCTAAGCCTGTCCACGCACCTTGGCTGACGGTGGGATAAGAGTTGAGCAATATCAACGGCGCGGCGACAGCGATGATGAAGTACGCAATGCCCACACAGGCAAAGGGACGCAGACGACTGCCTCCCATCTTCATTTGCCCTTGGTGCAACATCGGACCATAAGACCCCCAACATAACGCAGCCATCAAAATCGACAGCGCGATCATGCTGTAGTTGGGCGCGGCGGCGGTGTGCGCAGTGCTATCAGATTTGTGCGCTGGCTCGGCGCTGGCCGACTTATCGTCGGCAGCGAGCATCGAGACATAGACGATCTTGCGAGCCGCATTGGCTTGCCCATCGGCTTCCGGATTGGGCACCGCTGGCGGCAAGGCAGGCTCTGCCGGTTTAGGTTCTTCGGGTTTAGGTTCTTCGGCCTTGGGTTGCTCTGGTTGGGAGGTTTCAACGCCCTGTGCTTCGACGGCTGGTTCTTCGGGGTTCTCAACCGGCGGCGGCAGTTCGACCGGTGATACTGCTGCCGGAGCCGGAGTTGGCTCAGGCGTGGGTTCAGGTGTGGGCGTGGGTTCAGGTGGTGGTGTTTCGGTTGGTGTTTCCGGGGCTGGAGGCACTCCTTCGAGCGGCAGTTCGGCAAACTTCACCGGCGCTGGTGGTAGTGAAGGTTGTGGCGTTGGAGTTGGTTCTGGCTTAACCGCGGGCTCAGGTGCTGGCTCCACTGGTGCCGGCGTTATGGGTGCTGGTGCAACAGGTGCTGGCTCGACTGGTGTGGGCTTGACCACGCCAGGCTCGACTGGTTTGACGGTGGGGGCGGTCGGTGCTGGAGATTCACTGGGCGCATGGGCTGGAATGGCCGGTTGAATCTCGGGTGTCGAAGTTGAACTGGGAGCGCCCTGCGCCGAGCCCGGTGTGGCTTCGGGGGTGACATTGGTGGTGGCGTGGGCAACTTGCACAACCGGTTTGGCGGGTGGTTTGAAGTACAACACTCCACCAGCCCCTAAGGCTGCTGCGACGATACCTGAGACAAACACTGGGCTGATCTTGTTAAGTGTGCCGCTCATCCAAGCGGTCACTAGCGTGTTAACGATTGGCGCAAATCCGAAAACTAGGGGCATGACGTAAACCGGATTGCCTTTGAATACCAGGGCCAGAATGATGCCCAAAGCTCCGATGGCACCGACCGATCCCGCGATAATTGAGTAGGTTGTGCCTAGAAAGCTCCAACGACCCTTTTCGCCTTTGGTTTGCAAAATCCAGAACGGCACGACGACGGCAATGAAGAAATAGGCCAGCCCAACTCCGACAAACGCCTTTAAACCATCGTGTCCCATGGCGGTTGTCCCATAGCGCAGCAGTGGTCCATACGCCCCCCACGACAAAAAGGTGAGGGCCGTAAATAGAAGCACGAATGCTAGACCTTGCATGGGATTTTCCGAACTTTGTAGAGCACTCGCTGCTGGAGCGGCTCGAATCTTCTAACCAATGTGTCGACCGGCCATCAAGCCGGCTGCGGGCTGGCGGAGGCGCTGCCTGGGGCAGGGGCTTGGGGCAGGGGCTTGTCGGCGGTGAATGGCTCAGGCGACCGTTGACCGCTGTTCAGTCTCCCGCAATTGTAGTCCAGCTGACCGAATCGGAAAACGTGTGGCATGGCCAGAGTGGGGCAGTGGGGCAAGCAGGGATTGAGCCCTATTTGCCCCTATTTGCCCTGGGGACGGGCTCTAATTACTATCGAGGGGTCAATTGCCCGACGCACGGGGCGGCGCGGCAATGCGAAATACTGAGGCTGATACAACATGATGAGGGAGACTTCAACGATGGCCCACTGGGTAAAGAATCTGCGCTGGATCGTAGCTGGACTGGGAGCTTTGACCAGCTCTGCAATGACTGCTGGTCAAGCGACCGCAGCCGATGGAGCGTTGACCGAGCTGTATGGGTACGGCGTACATCGCTATTACGCTGGCGATTATCAAGAAGCGCAGCGCGTTTTGAATATCGTCATCGATTCAGGAGTTGAAGATCCACGTCCTCACTATTTCCGTGGACTAGTGACCTATCAAATGGGCATGCAAGACGCAGCCAAGAGTGACTTTGAACATGCAGCCGATTTAGAAGCGCGTGGCAAAGGCACTTCCAGCATCGGCTGGGCGCTACAGCGCATTCAAGGACCAGTGCGTCAAGAAATTGAAATGGCCCGCATGATGGCTCGCGTCGCCGTCGCTCAAGAACAGCGTGCCAAGAAAGAAATGGATGCTCAACAATCGCTGTCCAATCCCAACGTAGCCAAGCCACCGGCGATCACTCCCGATTCGCTACCGCCGGCAATGTCCAATCAATCGCCAGCTGCACCTGTGACACCACCTGCTGCCGATCCAGCCACGCCACCTGCTACGCCCGATGCGCAGGACGACCCGTTCAAGGATGATGCCCAAGTGCCAGCTCCCGCCACGCCGGCCGATCCAGCCGCACCGGCTGATCCAGCCGCACCGGCTGATCCCTTCAGCGATACACCAGCCACGCCAGCCGAACCCGCCGGCGAAGCTCCCAATCCGTTTAACTAAACGTCACCACTAGCCAAGACGTCAGTTCTCCTACTCCTACTCCTACTCCTACTCGCAACCATTTCGAGTAGGAGTAGGAGTAGGAACCATGCATACCCGCGCCTTGAGAGTCGACATTGGATGGCAAGTTGCATTCTAGGACGCGGCCCACTACATTGTTACCAGTTCGCCCCTAAGCTGACGTAGTTTCTTTCGTCCTTCATGGCGTAATGAGTAACCAAAAAATGTCAGTCAACGAAGCTCTCTCCGGTTCGCAATCTGGCAATTCACTGTTGGGCACGTCTCGCTCGGGTACCTCCAGCCGAATCGTGGCTCGCTCCAAGTCATTTCTGGCCGATCTGTTTGAACGCATGAGGCCACAATTGAAATGGGTCGCTCGGCAACAAACGCAAAGCATTCCGAACTGTAAAGACGACGAGTCCGACATCGTGCAGATATCGGTCTTGAAAGCCATCGAACGCATGGATCAATTCGAGGGCCAGACTTCGGGACAGTGGCGCGCTTGGGTAGTCCAGATCGTGCGCAATCAAGCCAAAGATGTGCGTCGCTATTGGAATCAGGAACTACGTGCTCACAATGCAGAAGAACACGACAGCAAATTGATTGGGGGCTTGGAAGACAAATCGATCATGACGCCCTCGAAAATCATGGACGCCGAAGAGCACAGGCAGATCATGGACGACGCGTTGGCCTCGCTGTCGATCGAGCATCAGCAACTCGTGCGCTGGCGCATCATTCAGTTCATGACCTTCAAAGAAATCTCCAAGAAACTAAAAGTTGCCGAACCAACAGCGCGACGCAGATACGAACTTGCTAAAGAAGCTTTCCGTCAAGAATTGGAACGGTTCGGAGCCTGGTAACTTTGCGAGTTCAGATCCTGCTATTCGCTTCGGCCTCGCAACTTACCGGCCTGCGCGCCGTCGATTTGAATCTGCCTGCAGATGCCGATCTGCAATCGGTGGCCAATCAGTTGGCCACCGAGTATCCAGCACTCAAATCTCTTATCCCCGCCAGTCGCTGGGCCATCAATCATCAGTTCATGCCGCTATCGACCAAGATCTCGGCCGATCAAGAACTCGCCCTCATCCCACCGGTCAGCGGCGGCTAGGCTTCGTGGCCGATCTCTGTGTAGCCGATCTCGCCAGAGATTGGACACGCTAAGCGTGGTTCTTCCAAAGTCTGGCGACTTCGGCTACGAGATTGACGATTGGGACACTACAACTTCTTGATCGATACGTTGCGGAACTGGACGGGATCGTTGTGGCCGGCGAAACCAAAGTAGCCTTCGGTGCGATCTTTGCCGGGATGCGGCGTGTTGGCCATCAACTCGGTAACGGTCGAAAGATCGGCATCGAGAATCTGCGTACCGTTGAGTTCCACTTTGATGGTCGAGCCTTGGACGGTGACGACTTGAAAATTCCACTGGCCGGTTGGGCGCAAATAACCGCGAGCCGCAGCGGCCATACCGTAGGCGGATCCATGGGCTTGACGCGGATCCAACTTGGCATACATGGAGTGTTCCGTGTCGAGTACTTGCAGTTCGCACATACCAACGTAAGCCGTATCGCCTTCGCCTGGATAACGAATGGCCAGACCGTTGTTACCGCCGGGTGGTAGTTTGAATTCGACGCGCGCCACAAAATCCTTGTACATTTCTTCGGTGCGCAGCACGCCACCATGACCGGTCTTGCACTGAATCGCGCCCTCGATCACTTCATAATTGTCGGTTGCCCCAGCCCAGCCGGCTAGCGATTTGCCATCGAACAGTTGCTTGAAGCCTTCGCCTGCGGACTTGTCGGCCAAGATCTTGTTGGCTTCTTCAGAGCCGATTTTACGCACGAAGATGTTGCGCCAACTGATCTCGCCACCATGGGTTTGCAACTGAATCACACCCTTGGCGAATAGCGGCGCATTCTTGTCGAAGTAGTTTTCCAGAGGAGCATGATCGACCACCATCTGCTCGTTCAACCACACGCTGGTGCGTGCGCCAACTTGCAGAATGCGCATCGTATTCCACTGACCAAACGGTTTATCGGCTTTTACGAGCGGATGTTTGCCTGGATTGGAGTCTTTGTTGTTCCATAGTCCGCCGCTACCTTTGTCAGCACCCAGCGGAAACTTGGCAGTCTCGGTGTAATCCCATATTTGCACTTGGGGTGTACCGCGCAGATAGATACCGCTATCGGCTAGTGGAACTGTTTTGTAATCGATTAGCAGTTCCATATCGCCGAATTCTTCGTTGGTGGTCATGTAGGCACCTTCGCCATCATTGACCAGCGCGCCATCGACAACCGTCCAGTGCTTGGTCAGTTCATCTTGCCACATTTGTTTGTGCTCAGGCGAAGTGGCTTCCCACTTGCGAGGGTCAGCCGTGTCATTGGATCGACCATGCCAGCCCTCGAGCGACTTGCCATTAAACAGAGCCACGAAGCCCTCCGGCGGCTTGACCTCTTGTGCGGAGCAAGCGACGCTCAGCCCCAGGCAGACGATCGTGGAAGTCATTAAACGAAATAACACGGTGCGCATCAGAATTGGCTCCAAGGCGGGGGAAAGAGGTAGGACTGTCCCCTAGAATAACAAGCGGATCACGATTCTCAAATCCATTTCTGTGATCTCAGTTTTCGAATCTCCGATTTCAATTTCCCTTTCTTCACTCTCAGATCTCAAACACCCCATATGCGACTTCCTGTTTTCGCTGCTGCAATCCTGTGGCCATTGGCCTGCCCGTTATCGGCTCAAATCAACCAGAATTGCGCTGTCATCCAGATTGTCGATGCAGAAACCGGCCGCGGAGTACCGCTGGTGGAATTGGAAACGATTGCCCACCAGCGCCTGGTCACCGACAGTTACGGTCGCGCGACCATCACCGCCGTGGATCTGCTGGATCGAAACATCTTCTTCAACATTCGCAGCCACGGATACGAGTTTGACAAAGACGGTTTTGGCTTTGCGGGCAAGGCAGTGCAACTGCGTCGCGGCAGCCAAACACAACTGGCGATCCGCAGACAGAACCTGGCCCTGCGACTCTATCGCGCCACCGGTTCGGGCATCTTTGTGCATTCCGTAACTGCCGGTCTGCAATCTCCCACCGATCAGCCAGCACTCACTGGTCAGTTAACCAACGACTTACCAGGTGACGTGGTAGGTTGCGATAGTGTGATGACGGCCGAATATAAAGGTCAACGATATTGGTTTTGGGGTGATACCAATCGGCCACACTATCCCATCGGCGGCAACTTTCATATGACCGGGGCAACCACGCCGCTCGACATCAGTCCCGACCAACCTCCGCCATTTACCTATTTCACCGATTCCCAATCCGCCGTCCGCAGCGTCGCCAAAATGTCGGGCGATGGTCCCACGTGGTTAAGCGCCGTAACCGTTCTGCCTCTTACTTCATCCAGCAGCGTTGCACCGCAGCCATCAGCGACTCAAATGGTTGCGGGCTTTATCAAAGTGCGCAATCAACTAGAAGCTTACCGCTGGGGTTTCGCTCGTTGGAATGATACAACCGCACAGTTCGAGGAGACCAAGTCGTTTGATACGCGTCCGCACATGTTCTGTGAGCCACAAACTCATACGTTCCTGCATCGCGAAGCAGAGATCGATTATATCTACTTTGCCAATCCGCTGCCGCTGACCCGTGTTAAGGCTACGATCGATGCCTTCATGGATCCCGCACAATACGAGGGCTACTCATGCCTTAAAGCTAACACGACGCTCGAAGCACCAGAGCTCGATCGCGATGCGAGTGGCCAGCTGATCTATGCTTGGAAAACGAACACACCTGCACTTACACCGCAACAGCAACGCAAGTTCATCAGCGCCGGCTTGATCAAACCGCACGAGGCTCTGATTCGCTTGCGCGATATAAAATCCGATCAGCCAGTGATCGCCCATAGTGGCTCAGTCTATTGGAACCGTTATCGTCAGCGATGGCTCATGATCGCTGTCGAAATCGGTGGCCAGAGTTCGCACTTGGGTGAAGTTTGGTACGCGGAAGCCGACCAACCGACTGGCCCCTGGGTGTACGCCCGCAAGATCGTGACCCATAACCGCTATTCTTTTTACAACCCCAAACATCATCCCTTCTTCGATTCCGCCGATGGCAGCCTGCTCCACTTCGAAGGTACCTACACTACGACCTTTTCTGGGAGCGATCATCCGACTGAGCGCTACGATTACAACCAGATCATGTATCGTTTGGACCTGAAGAACAGCGAGTTGAATTTACCGGTGGCCATTTATCGCAGCCACGAGCCCTGCACCTGGCCGCAACTGTCACCCACCGAGCAATCGCAAGGGCCGCAAGCAGCCTTCTGGGCCCTAGATCGCCCGGCAGCCAAATGCGTGGGCATAAAAATCGTCGATGGCCGACTAGTGTTTGCCGGCGATGATAGTCCGCCCAAGTCGATCATGTTCTACGCCTATCGGTCTGCGCCGCCGAACAATACCTCTACGGCGCTTGCCCCGTTGTATGAATACACCAATACCCAAACGCAAGCCAAGCTATACTCCACCAATCCCATCTATTCCGAGCGAAACTTGGAACGCACTCGAGATGCAGTTTGTTGGGTATGGAAAGTGGATTAAAATCCTTCTGCCACTGAACGCTTTTCGCGTTAAAGTTTCTGACGCGTCCGCACTGCTTACAGAAAGCAATTCCAGATGATACAACCGATGATGATGACCAAATACCTCTCGCTGTGCTTGCTGGCAAGCATGATTGGCACCGGTCAATCGGCACACGGGCAAGCTGATGCCAAACCCTTAATGGCGTACGTGGGAACATTCAGTTCACCACTGAAGGACACGTTGCCTACACAAGTCGATCTGCCACCGGGTAATGGCATTGGTATCCATCTGTTTAAGGTTAATCGAAGTAGTGGTGAATTGACGCCCGATGGTGTGATTGAGTTGGGCACCAGCCCCAGCTGCCTGGCGATTAACCAAGCCGGCACGCGTTTGTATTCGGCGAACGAAACCGATCGCCTTGGTAGTGAAAAGCATGGCTCGGTCAGTGCGTTTCAAATCGATCGCGCCAGTGGCCAATTGAAACTGCTCAATACCGTATCCAGTGGTGGAGCGGGGCCGACGTACGTTAGCCTGCATCCGGCTGGCAAGCACTTGTTAGTTGCCAACTACTTTGGCGGCTCGGTAGCGGTGCTACCCATTGGCGACGATGGCCAATTGGCCGCGGCCAGTGATGTAAAAAATGACGAAGGCCAAATTGGACCTACACGAGCCCAACATGCGCCGCCGGGCAGCTTTGCTTTCAGCGGCCATGATCGCACACACGCGCACATGATCGAAACTGATCCCAGCGGCAAGTTTGTTTATCACGTCGACTTGGGTCTGGATCAAATTTTGATTTGGAAATTCGATGCTGCCAATGGCAAACTCATGCCGGCCGCCACGCCGGTCGTTTCATTGCCGCCAGGTGATGGACCACGTCATTTCTACTTTCATCCCAATGGGCGTTGGTTCTATTGCATTCAAGAAGAAGGCTCGACGCTGGTCCTGTTCGACTTCGATGCCCAGAGCGGTGCGCTCAAGCCACGGCAAACGATCTCTACGCTGCCGCCCGGTTACAAAGGCAGTAACTTCTGCTCGGAGATTTTGGTCTCGCCCGATGGCCGATTTGTTTATGCCGGAAATCGTTTGCACGACAGCATCGGTATCTTTGCTGTTGGCAGCGATGGGACGCTCAGTTACGTCGGTGAAGAATGGACCCGCGGCGACTATCCCCGTAGTTTTGCCTTTGACCCCAGCGGACGCTTTCTCTATTCCTGCAATCAACGCGCCGACAACCTGGCCGTCTTTGAAGTTAATCGTGACAAGGGCACACTCAAATTCACCGGCCACTACGCAGCTGTTGGTAATCCTTCAATGATAACGTTTTTGGATCTAAGTAAGTGATGCCGAGCATCCTCGTTTAACCCGTAGCCGCCAGGCGAGGCGAACCCTCTAACCAAGCTTGCGCATACGTGAGCATCTGCACGCTCAGTATAGGTCGTGTCCCTGCACGTTCACTACTTCGATTGCCTAGCCTTCGGCTACGGGTTAAACGATTACGGCGAGGTGAACCTGCTAACCAAGCTTGCGCATACGTGAGCATCTGCACGCTCAGTATAGGTCGTGTCCCTGCACGTTCACTACTTCGATTGCCTAGCCTTCGGCTACGGGTTAAACGATTACGGCGAGGTGCACCTGCTAACCCAAGCTTGCGTTCACCTGAGCATCCTCGTTTAACCCGTAGCCGCCAGGCGAGGTGAACCTGCTAACCAAGCTTGCGCATACGTGAGCATCTGCACGCTCAGTATAGGTCGTGTCCCTGCACGTTCACTACTTCGATTGCCTAGCCTTCGGCTACGGGTTAAACGATTACGGCGAGGTGAACCTGCTAACCAAGCTTGCGCATACGTGAGCATCTGCACGCTCAGTATAGGTCGTGTCCCTGCACGTTCACCGCTTCGATTGCCTAGCCTTCGGCTACGGGTTAAACGATTACGGCGAGGTGCACCTGCTAACCCAAGCTTGCGTTTACCTAGGAGCATTCGCCCTCCCGATGTTCCAGGGATTCAGAGCGGTTTTGGACACAGGCTGGAAGCCTATGCCACACAACTAACGTGTTGATGTGGCCTGTACTGCACCAATGGCGCCAGGCAGACCTACGGCCTGCTCCAAGAGCGTGCGAAGGAGGGCTTGCTCGATGAATCGAGCAGCTTGAGGTTGGATGATCGGTTGGGAGGTAGTGCCTCCAATGCGCAAGAAGATGGCACGATTGGCGACCAGGCGATTGATCTGTAACACCAGTTCCACTGGCGGCACAGCTGTCGCTGCTAACTGTGTCAAATAATTGGCAGCGATTTGTTGACTGAGACCACCACCAACGCGTACGACCAATTGAACGTCCAGGCGACCGTTGACCAGTCCTACGTTGCCACTACCGAGCACGGACAGTTGTCGGCCCCAGAGCGCCACCGATCGCATGCGCAAGGCTCCTTGGCTGATGGTACCAGTCAGTCGTCCTCTTTCAAACTCTGTCGAACCCAAGCCGAACAGCGGCACGAATCGAGCCAATTGATCCGAGACAGGCAAAGTCTGTGCATCGGTATCTTCAAAGTCCAAGTCGAGTCGACCTTGCAAGTCGCGCAGCGTCTTGTATCGCGGAGCTGCCAGGTCGAGAGTGGCGGCGAATCTTCCGCGTCCCACCACTGACGAAGTTCCCGTCAACTTGCTCAATTGTTCAACTTCGCCACGTTGAATACGAGCTTGAACTTTGATCGAGCGACTGGCGCTCAAACGCGCTTCGACATCGCCGTCCAGTTTTCCGCCAAATGCTCGACCGCGAATGTTGTGAGCATAGACTCGCGTGACAGATTGATCTGCTGACGAAATCACTTCGACGTCGCTATGAGCTTCCGAAATGGGAATGCCGCTGAATACGGCATCATGCAAGCGCAGATCGCCATGCAGATCGACTCCGTGATTCAGCCAAACCTTGGCTCGCAAGTCGGCACGCCCTTGTATATCCAATGACATGTTGGGATCGATCAGCTTCGCAGCTTCGGCCAGATCGATGCGTATCATGTTGATAGTCAAACCTTCGATACGATTGGCTGGCAGGTTGTATGCACCGCTGACATCTACCCGACCGCCGCCCAGGCCACCGCCAGCTCGCGCGATGCGCAGTTGCTCGCCATCCAGCACCAATTGAGCTCGCAGGTCGCGCACGATCGAACGACTGCGATAAGCTAACTGAGGAATTTCGATTTCTGCCGTGCCTGTTCGAGTGCCCGCCAGTTGCCAATTGAATTGACTGCGAACATTTGCCAAGCCTTGCCACTGCGATGCCTGGTCGACCGATTGCCACAGACTGGTCAGCCGGCCGATCTCGGCTCCCAACCAAGTCACATCGCCGCGAACCTCGCGCACATTCCATTCCGGTTGCCGATCGAACACCAACGTAACATCACCATCCAGGGCAGCATTTAGCAACGTACCCTGGGCTTTGGCCTGCCACTGATCGGGTGTGAGTTGTCCATCCAAGGCCAACTCGCCGAATGCCTGCCTGCCGATCTGCAAATCGCGAACATTCGCAGCCACAGTGCCTTGCCAATTGGCCACAATCGGAGCACCTTCTATAACAGGTCGCTCGACCTGGATACGAACATCGATCGTGCCAGCAGGTGAGTTAGCTGGGCTGAGTCCAGCAGGTAATGGCAATATGTTCCAACCCTGCAAAGTTTGTAGCGTCAGTTCATCAATCGACAGATCCAATCGATCTTTATCGACTGCATCAGCCTGGTCAGCTTGTATACCACCAGGTGCGCGGTGCCAGGTTACGGCGGCTGCAACGCGACTACCGCCTACCGTAAATTGACTTTGATCAATTTGAATCACTTGCGGAGTAGTAAACCCCATCAAGCTGCCTTGAGCCCAGACGACTCGATTGCGTTCCAGCGTCGTGATGTTACTGAGATTAAATTGAGTCGCCGTCAAACCATCGACGGTATCACCTTCAAACTTAACATTGCCTGTAACCAGCAAGATTTCTAAGGCCACTGGCAAGGTAGGCTCCACACCCAAGAGCTTGACCAGTTGTGGAACCGATAGATCCAGTTCGTTGCCTTGCGAATCGATGTCGAAGCTCAAGCGATCGGCAGCTTGTCGAATTTGTCCTGTGGCTTGCCAACGCTTGGCAACGCCTGCGTCTTTCAAATCCAGCGCCAGCTCGTTACTACCGGCCTCTTTCTTCAGCGCATACTCGATATCGCCCAACCCCCAATCATTGATGCGCACTCCAGCGCCATTACCGTTTAATTCTAGCGCCAGAGATTCGATATCCGTTAAGTTCTCTTTGGCAGCGGAGACTCGCGCCGAACCACTTACTACACCGCGCAGTGCATACTCACCCAATGAGGCTGGAATATTCACCCGCGAAAGGTCCAGCTGTTGATAGTTCATGTTCAGCGTCAATGGATCATCCAAGTTGGCAGTGAAAGCTGCCTGCCCGGCGATCTGGCCACTGGCGATATTGGCGCTGAGATTATCCAGTAAGAGTCCATCAGCGACTAACCTGGCTTGCGTATTCAGATTGGCGATGTCGTTGCCCATCCAATTCAGCTGTCCGTTGTTCAGTTGCAATGTATAGGCAGCTTGCCAGGGTGTGAGCGAGCCGCCTGCGTTGACGGCGAGATTGACGTTCCCTAGTGGCAGATAGTTCATAGTCGCCGGCTCGACCGCCAGGCGCTCAAAGAGATTGCTTGTCAGACTGACCGGCTGCAGTGGCAGTGTTACTGTCCACGCAAATTGATCGCTCAAACCCAACTCCGCCCCGATTCGCAGTGATTGACGGTCAAGAACAATATTGGCTTGCGGCAGGGCCAGCACGCGATCTTGCAATCGCCATTGACTGGCGAGTTGCACACCGGCGATTTGACCGAAAGCGACATCGCTGGCGTCGATGGTTCCACTGGCTTGCCAGGCAAGTGGTTCAGACAGGTCACTCAAGGGTGTTGATAACTCAAATGTGCCGCGCGCGGTGCCTGTGGGAACATTGTCGCCAACGCCAAAGGTGGCTAAGAGTTTGGTCAGTGCGACTTGTTCAAGGCGGCCATTGGCTCGGGCGGTCCCTTCCGATGCCATAGGCAATACAGCCGCCAGGTTAGCTTGACCGAGCACTAGACGCTCGTTGCTTTCAACGTCAGGGCGACTTTCGATTTGCCCACTAACTGCGCCAAATGTCCACAAGCCTTGGCGATAGCCAAACCGCACGCGGGCGGTGCGAATGGAAAATCGATCCACGTCTAAGAGCGGTGAAGTTAGTTCGCCTTCTACTAAGTAGTCGGCCACGCGCCACCAGCCGCTCAAGGGCGCTTGAGCCCACAACCAACCGGACACGCGTCCACCCACTGGCACAGGTGGTTCCACCCCCACGCGCTTCAGCCACCCCAGAATTGTGGCGATGCGTACATCGTCAAATTCATAGTCTAGCGCACGACTCTGCGGCAATGCTTGCCGCTCAAGCGTCCCAGGCGGAAAATCCGCTGGCGTCTGCAAAATCAGTCCAAGGAGCAATGCAAGTTGAATCATGATGCAAGCCCATTAGCGATTCGCGTGCCAAAGCACTGGACTCCTGTGGCATAGGCTTCCAGCCTGTGTTCTGTGGCATAGGCTTCCAGCCTGTGTCCTATGAGGAGACTATTCACCACATGCATCTGTATCCAACTGAGCTGCTGAGTCAGCTAGACTATCAATATGAAACCTGTAGCCGAACTCGCCAGAGTTTGGAAAGGGGAATCTCAATTCTCCAAAGTCTGGCGACTTCGGTTACGATATCCAAAGTCTGGCGACTTCGGCTACGCAAGATCCAAAGTCTGGCGACTTCGGCTACGGCGACCTTCGCACTTGACTAACAAGCTATTTTAAGGATGGAACTATGAGAGTTACAAGAATTCGCAGTTGGATCGTCGGTAGTTTAGTAGTGGTGGCGGTGATTGCATTGTGGCAAACAAACGGTCGCTCGCAACAGAAGACCGGCCGCGAAGGGCTCAAGCCTTTCATGCAACAGAAGCTGGAACATGCCAAGTCGATATTGGAAGGCATGGCGCTGGAAGACTTTGACAAGATTGCTTCCAATGCTCAATCCTTGAGTTTATTGAGTCTTGAAAGTACTTGGAACGTGGTTTCCACCGAAGAGTATTTGCAGCATAGCAAAGACTTTCGTCGTTCGATCAATCTGATCAAACAAGCCGCTCGCGACAAGAACAGCGATCGCGTTGCCTTGGGCTATGTCGACTTGACGATTCGGTGCGTCGAATGCCATTCGTACTTGCGTAATCAAGCCAAGTAAATCGCGAGCATCGAGGCTTCATTTTCGAAACGCACAGAGACGCAGAGGATCGCACGGAAGACAGGCTTTCCTCCGCGGCCTCAGCGCCCTCTGCGTTTCATAAAGAATCTAAGCGTTCTCAACGCCTGGGCGATCGCACCAAGAAAACACGGGTCGGAAGGATCTTTGGTTAGAAGGTTCGTTTTTTAAACGCCGAGAGACGCAGAGGATCGCAGAGAAGACAGACTTTCCTCCGCGGCCTCAGCGCCCTCTGCGTTTCATAAAGAATCTAAGCGCTCTCAACGCCTGGGCGATCGCACCAAGAAAACTCGGGGCGGAAGAATCTTTGGTTAGATGGTTCGTTTGTTAAACACAAAGAGACGCAGAGGATCGCAGAGAAGACAGACTTTTCTCCGCGGCCTTTGCGCCCTCTGCGTTTTAAACGAATCTGCCCGTTCCGAACCCTCTCTCAACGCCTGGGAACGCTTTCCCGTATTGCTCAGCGGCAGCGTTTCGGTTTCAATGAAGGGTCCTGCGGAATCAAAGCCCGTTCAATTGAAGTAAGGAAACTGACCTCGTGCCGAATCTATCCCAGCTTTCCAAGAGGCGACAGCATCGCTTCTTGTCTCAACTGGTTGAAGTTCTAGAGATCTACAAAAAACGTACTGGAGACATATTCCGCTACTCTTTCGCTGCACCACCGATCACTGATGGTCCGCATTTGTACATCATCGGCGACCTTCTGCAGTGGGATTTTACTTTTAACGATGCGCGGGCTGGGACGATTGACCATACGATTGTCAAACTGGCCACCGAGTCACTCTTCGACGAATCGGCTGAGTCGGCCGGTGATGCCAATACCCTGTTAAAGAAGCGATTGATCACCAATCTGGCCGTAGCCTGTACGTGCCAGGCTAAATCCGAATATTCAACTTTTTGCACGCATGCCGCCACTGCAGTCGAATTCCTGCGCAAGCGTTTGGAACGAGCCACTACGGATGAAGCTCTCGGTTGGTTGGACAGCTGCGTGGCCCAGCCCGATGCGATTGGCAAGGAACTGGTCGATTCGCTTGAAGCGGACCGCAATGCCAATGCGAATGCCGCTACCAGCGAAGTGCCTGATAACTGCCGAGTAGTTTGGCGTGTATCGCGTGGCACCCGCTACTCCCCTATGGAACTGGAATTAGTCGTACAACGTCCCAAGGGTCGTGGTGGTTGGACGGTGGGCAAACGCGTCCGTGAACCGCTCGAGAACTTGCCCGAATCAGCGTTCAGTCATCCAGCTGATCGGGCTCTATTGCTGATCTACGAAACACACTTTGGCCCTTATGCCGATGACCCCAGTGGCGTCACCCTGATTCATATTCTCGATCTGCTCAGAGAATGTCCCAACGTGGTGTGGAACAGCCCAGGTTATCCACCGGCTGTGATTCGTCGATCGGAAATCAAGCTCGACTTGATGGAAAAGAACGAAAGCGACATTGACGGAGCTTGTTATGCGCCGCGATTGTTGGTCGATGACTTCGAGGTCTCGCCTTCGGATTTGTTTGCCATCGGTCGCGGTCGATACGGTGGCATTGACGTCAACGAAGAGGAAACTCGAATCACCTATTTTTCGTTGACGGCCGAACAATCGAAACTGCTGCTGATGGTCGACCAGGCCGTAACGCGTGGGGCAGTGCTGGATCGTGAGTCGGCGGAAAAGTTTTCCAAGCTGATGAGCACCGGTGGGCGGCATCAGAAGTTTGCGATGAACATACCGGAGTCGCTGGCCGGTCCTGATCAATTAATGCCCCCCACAGTGCAATTGCATTTGCATCCACTGGAGCATCATGGTTTGGAAGCTCGTCTGCGCGTAGCGTGCAATGAACTGGACGAACCACCTACGCCTGGAATGGGTCCCGAACGCATGTTGGTGCATACTCCAGCGGGCGTATATCACCTGGTGCGCGACCTAACGGCGGAAGCTGCCGCGGCGGATCGCATCGCCAACGATCTTAATCTGGGCGACTTTCATTTCGATGGGCCATACACCTGGCAACTACTGGGATTGGAAGAGTCGCTCAAAATTATCGAGCGCGTGCGTACCCTCGGCGAAAATGCGCCGGTCGTGTGCTGGCCCAAGACCAAGCCTTTGCGCTTGATCGGAGATATTACCCCCCAAGCTCTGCGCGTGCGTTTGACAACCGAGCGTGACTGGTTTGGAGTCGATGGTGAATTGCGACTGGAAGGGCTGCATGTTCCGCTGGCGGAATTGATGGTCGCCATTCGCAACGGTGGTCGCTATGTTCCCTTGGGCGAAAATCAATTTGCCACGATCAGCGAAGAGCTACGAGCCCGCATGGCCACCATCGACGATTTGTCGACGCCAGATGGCGATGGACTGCGACTATCCAAAGCGGCCGCGCCGCTGATCGATGAAGCCATCGGATCGGACATACCGGCTGAGCGTGATCAGAAATGGCACGAGGCCATTACGCGTTTGAACGACTTGACCGTTAATCCACCGGATCCACCAGCTACGCTGATGGCAGACCTGCGCGATTATCAAGTTGCCGGCTATCAATGGCTATCGAAACTTAGCCGCTGGGGACTGGGTGGCTGCCTGGCCGATGACATGGGTCTGGGAAAGACGGTTCAGACGTTGGGTGTGCTGCTGGATCGAGCTGATAAAGGCGCTGCCTTGATCGTGGCTCCCACCAGCGTAGGTATCAACTGGGTGCGCGAAGTGCAACGCTTCTCGCCATCATTGCAACCGCATTTGTATCGCGAACACGATCGCGATCATTTGATTCAAAGCGCGGGCCCGGGTCAGTTGATCATCACCAGCTACCAAATGTTGCAGCGTGATGTGGAACGCATCAGCAGTCGTCCGTGGGCTACGCTGGTCCTGGACGAAGCTCAATACATCAAGAATTTTCAAACCAAGACCAATCAAGCCGTGCGGCGCTTGGAAGTCGATTGGTGCGTGGCCCTGTCGGGTACGCCACTTGAAAACCACTTGGGTGAATTGTGGAGCTTGATGCGTGTGCTCAGTCCCGGACTGTTGGGTTCGTGGGAACGTTTTCGTCAACGTTTTGGTGAACCGATCGAACGCGACAAGAACCGCGAGCGCCTGAAAGCCCTGGGCCATGTGGTGCGTCCCTTTATTCTGCGGCGCACTAAACAAGAGGTGCTCAAGGAATTGCCGCCACGCACCGAAGTGGTGCTTTCGGCCGAACTCTCACCAGCGGAACGCAAGCGCTACGATGCCGCGCGAGTAGCCGCCATCAGCGAACTGACCAAAGGCCCCGGTGAAGAGAACGAACAACAAAAACGCATTCGTGTGCTGGCATGGCTGACCCGTTTGCGACAGTTGTCTTGCCACCCGAGCCTGGTAGATCCGGCTTGGACCAAGTCATCGGCCAAGTTGGATCTATTCTTGGAGACCGTTCAAGAGCTGCGCGAGAACAATCACCGCGCGCTAGTGTTCAGTCAATTCGTACAGCACTTGAGCCTGGTGCGGGCCGCCTTGGACAAGGCCGGCGTCAGCTACCAGTACCTCGATGGCAGCACTCCCACGCATAAACGCCAAGAAGCGGTCGACAATTTCCAGCTGGGAGAAGGCGATCTGTTTCTGATTTCGCTCAAAGCCGGTGGAACAGGATTGAACTTGACCGCTGCCGATTACGTACTGCACCTTGATCCATGGTGGAATCCGGCAGTCGAAGATCAGGCGACCGACCGCGCGCATCGCATTGGTCAATCGCGCCCGGTTACCGTCTATCGTTTGGTCGCCAAGGACACCATCGAAGAGCAGATCCTTTCCATGCATGAAGAGAAACGCGAGTTGCTAGCCGGTGTGCTTGATGGCGCCGACCGCGCCGCCAGGATGAGCACCCAAGAGCTAGTCGATTTGATTCGAGATACCAGCACACTCAGTGCGAACTTGTAATTTGAAATCTGAAATCTGACTTTTGAAACTGAAATTGAACGCCCCAACCTTCACACTTCAAACTTCACACTTCAAACTTCTTTCATGTCCGATTCGCTGAACGTTGCACCCGGTACGGAGCCAGGCACAGTCAAGACGGCCGATGGTCGCCTCTTGAGTGTGCCTGAAGGTTGGGAACTACTGCCACCAGGCGACGCTGGCCTGACGCGGCGCGTCAAAGCGGCTGGTCCGAGTTGGACAGTACAAGAGAAAAAGGGACGCAAAACTTTTTCAAAAGGCGTCTGGGCACCGGCTGAGAACATCCGCCGAGCCAGCGAATCGCTTGAGAAAGAACGTTCCACCGAATCGTACGCCAAACGTCAATTCGCGGCTAAGGCGCGGCGCGATAAAGAGCAAGCTGAGTACGTGGATGAATTCAGCGATGCCATTTATAGGTTTCTACAGTTTCATGAGCGGCATGAGAATTTAGCGCGGCGTTTGTCCAAAGCTATTACCGACCATGCCACTCCCGTTGGATCGGGCACCGTTGCCCGGACCGAACGCATTCCGATTGAACAGCGGGCTGAATCAGCCGTGATTGCCTGGTTGCGTCATCAGACCACCGGCTATGACAACATGATCATCCAGCGCGTTAAAGGCCAACGTCGCGAAGTTCGCCGCAGATTGGCTGCCCGCTCGCGCGAACTGTTGGAAAAATATCGGCAAGGCAAAGAGAACGCCAACTGTCCGCTAGAGGCAGCGCTGAAGCAAACCAATACATGACCATGCCAACCTCACACAACGAGATCGAACAGGGGAGCCAGAATATGTTATCGCGACTCTTTACTTACGGTTTGGCACTATGCGGAATCGCATGTGTTGCCTTCGACCATCCAGCGCTCGCACAAGGGCCCGACAAGCAAGAAACCAAAACCGAACTCGCCACATTTGGCGGTGGTTGTTTCTGGTGCGTCGAAGCCGTGCTGCAGCGAGTCGATGGTGTGGAGAAAGTAGTGTCCGGTTACAGCGGCGGGCGCAGCCAGAACCCCACTTACGAAGAGGTCTGTAGCGGAAAATCTGGGCACATCGAAGTGGTCCAAGTGACCTACAATCCCGCCAAAGTTCCCTACTCGCGGTTACTGGAGATCTTCCTGAAGACCCATGATCCTACCAGCCTCGACCAGCAAGGCGCAGATGCCGGAGAGCAGTACCGCAGCATCATCTTTACGCACAGCGACGACCAGGCCAAAGAGTCTAAGGAGATTATTGAAAAGCTGGATGCGGCCAAAGTGTTTCCCAAGCCGATCGTTACCCAAATCCAACCTATAGGTAAATTCTGGCCGGCCGAAGATTACCACCAAAACTACTACAACACCAATCCTAATAGCGGATACTGTAAAGTCATCGTGAAAAGCAAAGTGGACAAACTCGAAAAGTTCTTCAAAGAGTACCTGAAGAAAGAGTAGCTGAACAAAGAAGTAGACTCCCCAACTTGCAATATTTTCAACTTTTCGACGAAACACAGGTACAACTTGTGCACCGACTGGTCACACCGAGCGTTCTGCGTTACGCTTTGCTGAAAAGGGGTCAGGTCTCTTTTTAGGCCACCCCGAGCCAAAACGCCTGTTGATTCTGCCACATTGTCCACCAAACTCATCGCGTCACCGAGGAGACTTGCATGCGGAAATTTCGCACTTTGGTCGCAACCGCGGCCATCTTTACCTGTGGGGCTGCGGCCTCGCAGCTGGGCTTCTGTCAGTCGGAAAGCAAACCCGTAGCCATTGTCTCCATTGCACCTATGGAACGAATTACCCAGGACTTCAGCTACTTGATGAAGAACTGTGGAGCTCAATCGATCGGCGCTTTCGGCACGATGATGATTAAGCAGTGGAGCGACGGATTGGATCTGAAGCGTCCCTCCGGTGTTACGGTGCAACTGGTCGACGGCCAACCTGTGCCCTTGGCCTTTTTGCCATTGGAAGATCGCGGTCGATTCTTCACCGCGCTGGAAGGTGCTGGGCAATTCGCTGACGACCTGGGCGACGGTCTGTTCGCCTTCGATGCAGGTGGACGCACCATTTATGCCAAAGACGCAGGCAAGTGGTTGTTCATCTCGCAAGAAGAAGATGACTTGAAGAAGTTGCCTGCAGATCCAGCTGCGCTGCTGGGCGATGCACCCAACAAATACGACATTGGCGTGCGGATCTTTGTCCAAGCGCTACCACCCGAAATTCGTGGCGCCGCTGTCGAGCAAATGAAGCAAGGCTTCGAACGTTCGCTGGCAGAGCAACGCAATCAAACGGATGAAGAAAAAGCCGCTGCCGAAGAAATGGGCAAAGCGTCGATCGCTCAACTGGAACGATTGATCAATGAAACGGAACAAGTTCTGATTGGACTAGTCACCGGCCCCAGCGTTCAGCGCGTACAGTTGGATGTCGGCGCTCAGTTTGTTGCCGGTTCCGAGCTAGCCGCTCAAACCGACAAGCTGAAAGATATGACTTCGGACTTCACTGGACTGCTGATCGACGGCGCTGCCATCACCATGCGGTCAACTTCGCTAGTCTCCGAAGGGGATAAAGCGCTCAGCAAGAACAACATCAAGAACGCTTATGGCCAGCTGGAAAAGCAGATTGATGATAGTGGCAGCCTGCCCACGGCCACCAAAGAAGCGCTGAAGAAGTTTGCCAAAGGCATGATCAGCGTCTTGGAAAAGACGATCGACTCGGGCAAGTTTGACGGCGGCGGCGCAGTCTCGTTGGCCGATGGCAAGATCCGCGCGGTCTTTGGCGGCGCGGTAGCTGACGGCGCGCAGATCGAAAAGGAAGTTAAGGACTTGGTCGCTTCGCTCGGCTCAGGTCCCGATATCCCTACGTTCAAGTTGGGCTATGGCAAACACCAGAACGTCAACCTGCACCAAGTCATCGTTCCGATCAAGAGCGATGACCCCAAGGTCCAAAAGGTCTTTGGTAGTGAACTGAAGCTGGTCATTGGCACCGGTCCTAAAGCGTTTTTTATCTCGATTGACCCCGATGGCGATGCAGTGCTGAAGTCGGCCCTGGATCGACTGGGTTCGACCAAGAGCGCCAAGGTTTCGCCAATCGACATGATTGTCGAAGTTGGCCAGATCCTGAACTTTGCCCAAACTGTCTCGCCCAATCCAGCCCTGGAACAAGCGGCCGAGCAGATGCAGCAATCTCAGGGCAAGGACAAGGTTCGCGTGCAAATGTCGCTGATTCCTCGCGGTGGCAAGTACGAGATCACCGTTGAAGAAGGCGTGCTGAAAGGCATTGGAGCAGCAGTTCAAGCCGGGCAGGGTGGCGGCGCAGGCTTCTAGAGCTTGGCGTTAACTTCCGTGTGATAACGGATTTGAAGCTCGCCTAATCACCTTGAAATCTCTTTCACAGTGGCAGACCACGTTGACTCTAACGCGGTTTGCCACTATCCTTTTTCGCTCGACTCTTAGCGCGTCACAGCCCCCAATGTGGGTGGCATTGCTGGGACATCGAAAACTCTCATGTGACTCCTTCACTGTTCAATCGGAAGGTTCGGCCGAGCGCCAACCTGTGCCCTGAAAAACGTTTTGTGGGGCATTGATTGCGAGGGAGCTTAGGAAGGCTTTGTTTGTGGAAAGCGAATTCGTACAAAAACTGATTGAAGCGGGCGTACATTTTGGTCACCGCGTCAGCCGTTGGAATCCGAAGATGGCACCGTATATTTACGGTCGCAAAAATCTGATTCACATCATTGATATCCGCGAAACTCTGCGCGGTCTGTTGCGAGCCAAGAAGCATTTGAACAATATCGCTACCAGCGGCTCGCTGGTACTGTTTGTGGGCACCAAGCGTCAAGCCAGCGAAACGATTCAGGAGCAGGCACTCCGCTGCGGTATGCCTTTCGTTTCCGAGCGTTGGCTCGGTGGTGCGCTGACCAACTTCCGCACCATTCGCAATCGCCTTGGTCGCTTGGATGAACTCGAGCAGATCATGAACACCGATGCGATTAACACTTACTCCAAGAAGATGCAGTCGGCCCTCAATCGCGAGTATCGCAAGATCTATCGCAACTTGAATGGTCTGCGCACCATGAATCGCATGCCAGCCTGCCTGGTCATCGTAGATCCCAACAAAGAAAAGAATGCCATTCGCGAAGCTCGTCGCTTGGGCATCACCACCGTGGCCTTGATCGACACCGATTGCGATCCTGAGTCGGTCGATTTGCCAATCCCAGGTAACGACGACGGTATTCGCTCCATCGAACTGATCATGGCTCAATTGGCCGACGCGGTTCTGGCCGGCAAGGCTGAAAACCCAGATGTACCCAAGGCGCAAGATCCTAAATCAAAACCCGAAGCTTAATCGCGCGGGATGATCCTACGCATCCGCTCGCGTGAGCGAGGGATAGTCCATTCACAACCCGGCGCTTGCGCGATGGGACGCTCTTGTGCGTTGCCCTCGCGAGCCTAAAGGCGTCATGGGTTGTCCTATCTAATGAGCAAGCATCCATCTGCTCCAGGCAACCTGGGGCAGAGGGTGACCACTGAAAAAACTCCATTATTAACACGTGTTGAGGACTCGAGTCATGTCGGATATCTCGGCTGCCAAGGTCAAGGCGTTCCGTGAAAGAACTGGATTGCCGCTGATGGACTGCAAGCAAGCGCTCACCGAAGCGGGTGGCGACGAACAAAAGGCCTACGAGCTGCTGCGTATGCGCGGCGAAAAACTGGGCGACAAGCGGGCTGACCGCGAAACCGCTTTCGGTCGCTTCGGCATTTACGCTGGCCATGATAAAGAGGCTGGTGCAATCGTCGAACTCAAGTGCGAAAGCGCTCCAGTGACGCAAAACGAAGAGTTCATCTTGTTGGTCAACAATATGGCTGAAGCTCTGGCCAAAGCGCCGGGTGAAGTCAAGGATGCCGACGCACTGTTGGCCCTGCCATCACCCAGCAAGCCCGAGATCACTTTGGCCGAGCAAAAGGCTGAACTGTTCAACCGGATTCGCGAGAAGTTCGAAGTTGGTCGGATCGCCAAGCTGCCTGGTACGACCGGCGGTTACAGCCACAACAGCGGTACTGTCGCTGGCGTGCTGCTGCAGATCGAAGGTGGCAATGAAACAGCGGCCAAAGACGTCGCCATGCACATCGTGGCGATGCGTCCAGAAGCTTTGCGTACCGAAGAGCTCAACCCAGCCTCGGTGGCCAAAGAGCGTGAACTGCTGCGTGCAGCCGCCCTGCAAGAAGGCAAGCCGGAAGCGATTGTCGACAAAATGGTCGATGGTCGACTCCGCAACTTCTTTGCCGAAAAGGTCCTGCTGGAACAGCCGTTTGTAAAAGATGACAAGCAAACGGTTGGTCAGTTTGCCAAGAGCAACAACATGCAGATCAAGCAATTTGTCTTCTACGTGTTGGGCCAGGCATGAGCTCGCCAGAAAACGCCGGAGCACCTTACTACCGCCGCGTGATCCTCAAGCTGTCGGGCGAAAGCCTGTCGCATGCTGGTGAACGCGGCATTAGTATGGACGAAGTCCAAGCCATCGCCAGTCAGATCAAGCAAGCGCACGCCTGCGGTTGCCAAATCGCTGTCGTCGTGGGCGGTGGCAACATATTGCGTGGAGCACAATTCAAGAGCTCGACCAACGTCAAGATCGAAGAAGCCACAGCCCACTACATGGGCATGCTGGCCACCGTCATCAACGCGCTGGCTCTGCAAGAAGGCCTCGAAGCGGTGGGCTGCACCACGCGTGTCATGTCTGCTATTCGCATGGATGGAGTGTGCGAACCGTTCGTGCGCCGCCGCGCGATCCGCCATATGGAAAAAGGCCGTATCGTGGTCCTGGCTGCTGGAACGGGCAGTCCCTTCGTTACAACCGACACCGCAGCCACGCAACGAGCCCTGGAGCTCGGAGCTGATATCGTGCTGAAGGCCACGCGCGTCGATGGCGTCTACAGCGAAGATCCCGAAAAGAATCCGCACGCGATTCTCTATCGGGAACTGGACTATCAAACCGTCATTACTCAGAATCTACGTGTTATGGACGGTACGGCCATAACCCAATGTCGCGAGCATGGCATGCCTATCCTGGTATTTAACTTCAAAAAGGATGGCAATATCGTTCGCGCAATTTCCGGCCAACGCGTAGGCACGCGTATCGGCAAGAAAAAAGAGTAGGCTAGTAATCCCCGGCCCAACGCGCAAGCGAGGGATGCACAACCATCACAACCCAACGCGCAAGCGAGGGATGCACCTTTTGACTGGAGCGGTGACAACATGAGTGTTGAAGAAGTCATGCTGGATGCGGAAGAGCGCATGGAGAAGGCGATCAGCGTGTTGAAGAATTCGCTGGCCGGTATTCGAACCGGACGCGCTACTCCCGGGCTGGTCGATTCAGTTCGAGTTGAGGCTTACGGTTCGCAGAGCCCGCTGAAGCAGTTGGCTTCCGTCGGCGCACCTGAACCCAACCAACTGGTGATTCGTCCCTTTGACACCAGCACCATCAAAGACATCGAAAAAGCCATCGTCGCCAGCGACCTGGGACTCAATCCGCAAAACGACGGTCGCATCATCCGCATCAACATTCCTCCGTTGAGCACCGACGTTCGCAAGAAGATGGTCGCCCGCATCAAGGAACTGGCCGAAGAAGCCAAGATCGCTATTCGCAGTATCCGCCGCGATGCCAACAAAGCCATCGAAACCGCTGAAAAAGATAAGACGATCAGCGAAGACGATCGCGACGCCGCCAAAGAGCAAGTCCAAGAGCTCACCAAGAAATACGAAGCCGAAGCCTCCGACGTGGCTAAGGCTCGCGAAAACGACGTCATGGAACAGTAGTCCAACTCCACTGCCAAGACCCCTCCCGAATCTCGCAAAGCCTCGATTCGACCTCCCCAAGGCAAAGCCTTGGAGAGGTGACCGTCACCTCTCCCGCGCAGCGGGGGAGGTCGCAGACGCGGCGTTCAGCCGTCGTCTGCGGGTCTGCGGGAGGGGGCACAGCGCTACGTAAGTCTTCAGCCGTACTAACCATCTCCCCAAGGCTTCGCCTTGACGATGTGACGCTACTAGCTTTTCTGCCTTGGGATGTTTACGATCAAAGTGGGGGCCGATACCAAAGCAAAGCCAGCCATGAGGCTTCTGACCAGGCAAGGGTGACGCGTTGTCTAGCGACGGTGACAAAACGCTCGAGTTCCAATGCCCTAAGTGCGCGCGCAAACTAAAGGCGACCAGCAAAGCTGCGGGCAAGCGTTTCAATTGCCCGAGCTGCGGATCAAGCGTTAAGGTCCCAGGTGCGGCACCTGTCGTTAGCAGCGACGATGATTGGCTGAAGCTAGAGGACGACGCCCCGCCGGTGGCGAAAGTTGTACCCGCATCCAAACCGACTGCCGCGCCTGCCAAGCGATCTGCCTCGACTCCCAGCCCGGCTGCCAATTCCGCGTCGCGTCCCGTGGCCTCAACCACTAGCACGGCCCCGGAACCTACGCGTTCGATCTTCGATGATGACTTGCCAGAGCTAGCCGAACTGGAACCACCCAGGCCCCGCACCAGCATGGCGAGCCTCTTGGGTGTCGATGATATCGAAGACCTTGTGCC
Organism: Rania fehmarnensis; assembly: GCF_056494185.1. Classification (NCBI taxonomy): domain Bacteria; kingdom Pseudomonadati; phylum Planctomycetota; class Planctomycetia; order Pirellulales; family Pirellulaceae; genus Rania; species Rania fehmarnensis. The sequence continues at coordinate 3,101,448 of NZ_CM151398.1, read as the reverse complement.
AGTCAAAGCGGCAGCGTCGACTGCCAAGCCCAGCCAGGCTCCGCCAAAAACTTCGCCAAAGCCTCCCACCAAGAACGAACTGGACAAGAAAGACAAACCCAAGAAAGCGGTAGCGCTCGATCCCAACAACGCGCAGTATCGCTGCCCATGTCCAGCGTGTGGCACTCCGCAATATGTCACCTTGGCCAAACAAGGCAAGACGGTTCGCTGCCCAGATTGTTTTCTGGAATTCAAAATCACACCACCTCCTCCGGGTTGGAAACCAACGCAAGCCGCCACGTTGAACTGGAGTACCGATCTGGCGCAGATGACGCAGGCAGAAGCTCAGCGCGATTCAGAACATCGCAGCAAGCAAGCGGACGACTTGCTCAAGAAGGCTGCCCAGGATCTGGATGATTCTGACCTCGATAACATGTACAACAACAACGACGACTTTGACACGCAGTCATTTTTGCGTCGTACTTTCGGTTTCCTGCACGATCCGACTTCGCTATTTCAAGTACTTACCTACTGTGTGCTGTTTGGGTTTCTGTTTGCAGCTCTGCAGTACAGTATCAACATGTCGACCGAGTATCGCATGTTCCTGCTCTTTGCCGGCTTGGGTGTGCCGCTGATGATGATCATCACCGCCTTCCCCATGTTTGGTACGGCCATCTCCATTCTCGAGTCGGTTGCCAATGGTCAACCTAGAGTTCGCGATTGGCATGGATTCAACTTCTTTGATCAAATGGGCGAATTGATGGTCTTCGGCATCGCGTCGGCAGCTTCCGCGGTTCCGGGCTTTATCGTCGGTGGAATGCTGGCCCAGACGGTGGATAACTCGATCATCGTGGTGTTGGTGACGATGATCACTTCGTTCATCTCGTTTCCCATCATCCTGCTATCGATGCTCGACAATGAAAGTGCCATCAATCCATTTTCGATGGATGTATTGCGGTCGATAGGCATTGGCACCGAAGCTTGGGCCACTTACTACTTCAAGACATTCGTGGCTTATTTCGCGATATTTATCGCTTGGACGCTGTTGCTAGGCGGCAGTCCGGTGCTGGCCGGCATTGGTGGCTTGCTGATGCCCCTGCTGTTTTTCTTCACCATCCAGCAACTCGGCGTTCTGGCTCACGACATTAGCGAACACCTGGCCATCATCGTGCCACCCAAAGAAGAGCAGGACAAGCCAGAAGAAGAATCACAACGCACCGAAGTGACTCAACCGTAGGACGGGTCTCCAGGCCCGTCCAAATTCTGCGTGAACGCCCCTGAGCCGTGGACGTTAGTCCCGGTTTCTTCGCTGCGAACTTGTAGGAATCGCGGCTAACACGGTGCGCGTAATACACAGTCTCGAAGGCTATGCCACACTAAATCGGACGGGCCTGGAGACCCGTCCTACGACGGCATTAGCCGTGGTTACTACTTCAGATATAAAACATCGCCTGAGAATCAGCTTCGGCCCGATCGCACAATTGGCTCAAGGTCCATCGAGCCAGGTGATGGCTTTCGATCTCGCTCAATTCTTGCCATACGCTGCGCATGACAGCGTTCAGCGGTGAATCGGATTCCACTCCACTCGAGGATGAGCTCGGGCAAACTGCTTCGACGATATCGGCGATGGTGATTTGCGATGGAGTTCGCTCTAAACGAAATCCGCCACTAGCGCCGCGAGAGCTGGTGATCATGCCGGCGGCGCGGAGTTGCTGCATGATTTGGACTAAGAACTGCGCGGGGATTCCGTGTTGATCAGCAATGACACGCACGGTCACGGGTTGTCCGCTAGTGTAATGTTGAGCCAGAGCCAACATGGCGACGGTTGCATAGTGTGCTTTGATGGGCAACTGCATGATGGTCTCTACTGATTGGCAAAGGGTTAGTTTTGCGTATGCAGACCGCATTCGGTTTTAGCGAAACCGCTCCATCTGCCTGCCCGTTCGTCTTCGCCGGTCATAACTCGACGTGTGCATGGCCAGCAGCCGATGCTGGTGTAGTTCTGATCGTGCAGCGGGTTGTATGGAACTTTCTCGCTGGTGATCAGGGCCCAAACTTCTTTTTTGGTCCAGTTGGCCAGCGGGCTGACCTTCACCAACTGAAACTTTTTGTCCCAGCCAACGATGGGTACGTTCGAGCGATCGGGGCTTTGATCGCGGCGAATGGCGCTGGCCCACGCGTGATAACCGCGGGCTGCTTCGTGTAGAACTTTAATCTTGCGATCGGCACAGCAGCGATTGGGATCATGACTATAGACCGGCCCGCCGTTGGCCGCTTCGTATTCAGCTACCGATTGCGCGGGCCGTTTCATTTCGACTTCGATCCCGTAGATTTCCTTTACTCGCTCGCGCAGTTCGAGTGTTTCGGGGAATTGGTAGCCGGTGTCCAGATTGAATATGGGAGTCTGTGGAGCGATCTTGGCCAACATGTGAATGATGCACATGCCTTCAGCGCCGAAAGCCGTGGCCATGGTGAAGTGAGGCGCGAATCGATCGACGGCCCATTTGAGAATCTGTTCGGGCGTAGCCGATTCCAGCCGTTGGCTGGCTCGCTCCATTTCGGCAGCCAGTTCCGGTGTCAGCGTCAGCTGTTGGATGTTTGATTGAGTCGACTGGTCGTTGGTTTCGTCTGGCTGCGGTTCCAGCTCGTCTGGTCGCAGTATTCGCAGAGGTTGCATGCTCACATTCCTAAAGTTCGACGATTCGGGTAGCCGCGTCCGAGCTGGCATTTGCAATCATTACCAATATGAGCAACTTAGTCAAGTATAAGGCTGTTAGGATTATTCGGGCTGAGGGGGCTCGCAAATTGAGTAAAAGTGGCGATGGCGGGCTGATTTTGGGTTAGGAGAGCAGTTTTTGGCTGGTCGAAAGGTCACCTGTAGAATTGCCCCTTGACGCAGAAAGTCGACTCCCTAGACTACAAGGGCTATAGGAAACCATCAAAGATTGCGGCTGTGGCGGAATTGGCAGACGCGCTAGGTTGAGGGCCTAGAGTCTCGAAAGGGACGTGGAGGTTCAAACCCTCTCAGCCGCACTTCTTTGTCTTCCTGCATGTGGTATAGGCTTCCAGCCTGCATGTGGCATAGGCTTCTAGCCTGTGTGTGGCATAGGCTTCTAGCCGGTATGTGGCATAGGCTTCTAGCCTGTGTGAATTACCAGTCGACTATCCCGGAACAACTCGTTAGTTGACTCTGACCGGGAGTATTCAACAACTCCACTCATAGCCCTCAATAACCTTGAGAGTCCTCTGCAGAGCTGTACGCGCCAAACCCAGTTAAACCATGTATCAACGGAGTGAACTATGGTTTCGCAAAGCCAATTTACCTTTTTCATCATCGGCGTTTCCACTTTGCTGACCGGGCTAGCTAACGCCCAAGACATTCCAATCGTAAACGCGGACGAGCCCTCATCGAGCCGCATATCGGTGCCAAGCGCTCAAGAGCTGCAACAACTGGGCATCTCTGTCGATTGCGTTTATGGGGAAGAGATTCACAAATACCGATCCCGACATTTGAGCTTCGGAAACCTTGTCGACTGGGATTTTTCCGACGAGGCACAAGAACTTGATGTATCTGCGGATGTCGTAAAGGCTCTGAACAAGGCGCTTGAGTTGCGTCGTCAGAAGCAGGACAAGTTTGTCGAAGAGCTCAGACAAGGTCTAAGACAAATCAAAGATTCAAGTAACCCAACGGATGTCACCAGTCGCTCGGAAGACATGGTCAAAGAGTATCTCAAGCGCGATAGCCGGGAGGAAAACGACCTTGTCTTTCGGCAGTTGAGCGATGTAGTTCAAAAGTAGCCCGTTCTGAATTGGCAGACTTGAGATCAGGTGTGCTGGTGATAGAATATTTGTGAACTAGAACACATGGGGCGGTAGCTCAGTTGGGAGAGCGCTACGTTCGCAATGTAGAGGTCGGGGGTTCAACTCCCCTCCGCTCCACTAACAAAACCCCTCAACCTCAGCGCGCCGGGACTGATCAGTTCGATCTTCGATTCGCTCCTGATATCCAACGATAGCGCTGGCCATGAACTGCAGAGCAGGCCTGTGACCAAATAGATCGTGCGTCGGTACGTTCAGTTGCCTGTCACCGTTTTCCCTGTGGCGCTGAGTTGAGTAGGCGGGCTCTTCTAAGCGAGCCGACGATACCGCCGGCGGAGATGGCGGTTAGAAAAAGTGTTGACGGTTCAGGAACTACTGCTACCCCAGCTATTCCCATCGAATAGTCGTTCGATAATGCTGCGTAGTTGTCTATCGTTGTTTTTATAAGACTGCCATTGTTGGTCGCAGGGTCACCAATAGCATTGTCTTTGTTGGTGGAAGAAAGATACGACCCCAAGAAACCGCCAGTGAATGGGTCGGTACCGACGACTGGTGCGACGGAAAGCCAGTAGCTTCCCGGTGCGAGTGCCACGTTTAGCCCAGCAACCTCGATGGTGTACTCCGTGCCATTCGGAATTCCGGTTCGTCCGGTTGGCGTTTGAGTTGCGTTGCTTATACCACTGGCGACAATCGTACCACCGTTCCCCTCGGACATTCCCATTCTGATCGACCAACTGGCCTGGGTGATACCTATGATGCTCATCGAGTTGTTGGACCAGACCCGGTTAACAATCCAACCTGCCTGGCCAACGGTGAAGTCATCGAACACATTGAGCGAGCCGGTATTTGTTGCCTCTTGGTTAGCAGTGCCAGGACCACCCAATGCTGGATAGTCGCCGTTGTACCAAAGGATGACATCCGCGTTCGCCGATGTTGCAAACATGAAAGCAGAGATCGACCAGACACAGAAGAGAGCAATAGCAGTTTTCATCTCGAGAGCTCGCGATCGTTAAATTTATGGTGGCCTTCCGACTCGCGCTTACGTACTACCGACGTCGCTTGTTGAAGGTGGTTTCATTGGTGGACCAGTCTGAACCTGGATAAGCACCGAACAGCACGTCGCGGGAAGCTATTGTGGGCGCAGCAGAAACTGCGTGGGCAGACTGATCACTAGCGGGACTGAGTACTTCGCCTTCGCCACTGGCGGTGCCTTGGTTGATCATGTTGATGCAAAGCAGTTCGTCCATGGCCGAGTGGAATCCGTCACCGTTAACATCAAAGAACAGCGTCTTGCCTTCGAAGCTCAGGTCGGAGCCCTGGAGCTTTCTAGGACCAAGTACGTTCAGAGCGTTGATGCCATAAAGCACATCTAGCGGTACGACTGTGCCACTGCTGTCCCGATCTTGTGCCAAGGTTTGATTCTGGAATCGACTGGCGACAACAATGTGAAGTTCTGCAGACGACTCGTTACCCGATTGGTCGCGAAGCACATACGTTAGGGTCTCCGTACCAATCATTCCAAGTGCCGGTGTGTAAACAACAGCCTTTTGATCGGCCGATATCTGAGCAGATCCACTGCCGCTGGCGGGTGAGACAGAGACCAGCGAAACACTGCCGCTGGATGGAAGTGTGTCATTGGCCATCACATCGATCGTCGTCGCATCACTGTCACTGAGTAGCTTGCTGTGATCATCTACGGCAATGAGTTCTGTGGAAGCCTCAGCTTCGGCAATCAAAGTCAGCCTCGATGAGCGGAGAGCTTCGCTGTCAATTTGCAGGATGTTGTAAGTGACTTCACCCGTGTTGACTTCGACATTTTTGCCGTATACCAGGACGTCATGGAAAGGCAGGCTGTCGGCGGCATCGGTGACAAACTCAACAGCCCCAGGCTTGGTTGGCATGAAGCGATAGATACCAATTATCGATCGGCCACCTCCCAGCGGGACTAGCGAATTGGAAAACGAACCGATCTCGTCCAAGATACCATCGCCGAGCGTGCCACTGACGCCGTTGACGAACGGAGTTCGAGGCTCAAAGCTACCAGTGGCCTCGACCAGGTCCGGCGGGAAAAGCACATCCATGTAGGCCGCGAAAATACCCTGCGGTTCCTCCCGAAGGTCCTCGGCAATAATCCGAAGGTCAAAAGGTTGGTTTACGGTTAGTTTAGTTAGAACATTGCCGTCGAAATCGACAGCTTCCAAACTCAACGCCACAATTGGATCGGAAGCCATCGTCAGGCGTTTTTCCAACTGCTCACCACGCACCCAAGTGCGACGACTGCTACGAGAAGCCTGACGAAGGTTACGATTTCGACTAAACATGGACATAGGGCGTATTCCAATGAAATTGGCACGAAGCAACATTTATCCGTAACGGCAGAATGTTAACCAAAGTGTCACACTCAAGATACAGTATTTTTAGGAAAAGTCGAAAATGGCACCTGACTTCGAAAAGCCTGCCGCTCGCAAACAGAAGCATGAGACAAACTTAGGTTTTAATAGGCTATCGTCCCTTCGAGGCTGAGCTGAACATCGATCTCGGCGGCATCGGCGCGTGCCTCAATTGCCAGTCGCCAAGCAGCGATAGCCCAGGAGAACAGTGCCACCGATACAAGCTTGAGGAAGAACTGTAGCACGTTCAAGGAGCGCAAGTGCCCGATCACTGAGCCACTCATGCGCTGAAAACATCGCCGCAGGCTGACCATCGCCTCTGTCGGTGGATGGTTCGCAATCTGGCCAGGTACTCGGTAACTTCATCAGCCATGTGATAGGATCGACCGGCTGACTGTCAAACGAATCACTCGCCAGGCTAGGTGAACCCGTTAAACAGTCACTGATTCAGAGTTTGGCATCGATTGGTTAGAGGGTTCACCTCGCCTGGCGGCTACGGGTTAAACGAATCACTCGCCAGCTTGGGTCAACCGATTTTCACTCTTCTTTTAGTTCCAACTTAGGCAAGGCCGTCTTCAATTCGTTGATGCTCTCTGCAGAGACCTCACTGCCGCTGATCGTCAGTTTTCGAAGATTCTTCAGCTCTTTCAGTTTCTCAAGGCCGGCTTCTGTGATGGGCAAGCCATTGAGCTCGAGTGTCATCAGGCTCGATAGTTTGCTCAGTTGTTGGATTCCCGTGTCGGTAACCAACGTATGACTTAGCTTCAGGGTCGATAATTGCTGCAAAGTCAGTAAGTGCTCAATGCCGCGATCGGTTATGTCTGTCTCACTAAGATCAAGATGGCTGAGCTCTGAAAAAGCCTGAAGATGTTTCAGCTCATCGTCCCGAACTCGGCTTCGCCGCAGACCGACGTAGGACACTGCTTCTTGAAAAGTATCACCGCGAATGGCGATCGAGTAAATTGGTCGCAGTTTGCTCATTGCCTTTTTCGCCTCCCTGGATGCCTCGGTTTCCTTGGGGACGTGAAACACAATGTTCGCCGCCGCCAGAGATAGCCTCAAGTCGGCGACGCCTTTCTCGCTTACGTTGGTTCCGTCCAGCTCAAGATTGGTCAGGGATTTGATGTGTTGCACATGTGTCAATTCATCATCGGAGATGTTGCTACCTTTGAGATTCAATTGCTGCAGCTGGGTCAACTGACCGAGCATTTCAAAGCCCTCTGGACTTATCTGCCGCCCCGTCAAAACGAGAGTTCGCAAATTTGCCAAGCTCTTGAGCTTCAGGATTCCTTTTTCCGTCAGGACATGGCCTGAATTCGCCAATAACCAACCCGTCCCGGTCAGCTCGACTTCACGCAAGCTGGTCAGGTCCTCAATACCCTCCAACGCTGCCTCTGGAAGGTAGATTTGCCTAAGGACAGTCAGGTTATTGAGTCGTTCCAGCGGTGACAAGGCCGTCGACCTGGTCGGGAAAGTGTTTCCAACCATTGTCAATTCTTCAAGAGTCTGCAACTCTGCCAACAACGAAAGATCCAATTTATTGTCCGACGAAATTCGAAGACGCTTGAGTGCGGGTAAACGCATTGGCTCGATCTGTTCTGAAGTAAACGCCGAAGTCTTACGGAGGTCGAGCGACTCAAGCCGCGTGAAGTTGGACAACTCCTCAAAGTCATTGTCAGTAAGCTTGCAACCGTACAGCGACAAGCTTGTTAGATCCGTCAGGGCGGCCAGCCGTTTCAAGCCAGCGCCGCTGATCGAAGCGTTGCTAATTGTCACCGACTTGAGTTTATTGAGTTCAATGAGGGTTGCCATCAGGTCATCGTTGATCTGAGGACCCTGCAACGAAAGCTGTACGACGGGCATACCTTCGCGCTGATGATCTTGCTTGTATCTTGCCTCGAGAGCTTTGAGAGCCTTTAACGCAGACTGTTCGTCTGCCTGGCTATAGCCTGCAACAAATAACATGCCGATTAATGCCATGTACGACACGGCGACATGGGAGACAGAGAGGCGCCCAAACAATTTGCACCAATTGAGATACACGGTACATTTCCAACTATGCTTGGAAGTGACTGACATAAGCGGCTTCTCCTCAAGGCTATTCTACAATGCTCCTAATTGACAAGCGACCTAATTTGCTTGAGCGCCTCATTGAGTTTAACAACGCGTGCTCGTAGGGAAGATCTTTAAGCTTGAAATCTGTTCTTTCCATGTGAAAGGTGATAAATTGAAGGTTGCACCTACGGCCGGGCGGAACGTCAATCGCAAGGCATAGGTCTAGCGGATGGTACGATAATAGAACCACGCTGAGAGGAGACTGATCATGACGAAAACACGCTTCCCGTTTCGCATTCTGGCAGGCCTGACTGGAGTCTTTGTGCTCGCCGTCGGGTTGCCCGCTGCTATGGACGATGCTCAGGCGCATTTGCTCCGCGGCATCCTATTTGCAATCTGTTGCATGGTTAGTGGAATTGGGCTCTCGCTGAGCGCATTCACGGGCCGTTGGTTCAACTCACCTGCCTGATCCTCCGGTCACCTCTCCAAGGCTTTGCCTTGGGGAGGTCGAATCGAGCCTTAGCGAGATTCGGGAGGGGTCTGGGCACGTAGCCCATCTCGCCAGAGATTGGGAATCGATTGGTGACGTGTCCAAAGTCTGGCGACTTCGGCTACAGGCGTTACCGCACGAGTCTTGCCTAGCGCTGGGCCCCCTCCCGCAGACTTCGGCTGAACGCCTCGTCTGCGACCTCTCCCGCTGCGCGGTGGAGGTGACAGTCACCTCTCCAAGGCTTTGCCTTGGGGAGGTCGAATCGAGTCGTAGCGAGATTCGGGAGGGGTCTGGGCACGTAGCCCATCTCGCCAGAGATTGGGAATCAATTAGTGACGTGTCCAAAGTCTGGCGACTTCGGCTACAGGGAGTACCGCAGGAGTCTTGCCTAGCGCTGGACCCCCTCCCGCAGACTTCGGCTGAACGCCTCGTCTGCGACCTCCCCCGCTGCGCGGTGGAGGTGACAGTCACCTCTCCAAGGCTTTGCCTTGGGGAGGTCGAATCGAGTCGTAGCGAGATTCGGGAGGGGTCTGGGCACGTAGCCCCATCTCGCCAGAGATTGGGAATCAATTGGTGACGCATCCAAAGTCTGGCGACTTCGGCTACAGGTGTTACCGCACGAGTCGTGCCTAGCGCTGGGCCCCCTCCCGCAGACTTCGGCTGAACGCCTCGTCTGCGACCTCCCCCGCTGCGCGGTGGAGGTGACAGTCACCTCTCCAAGGCTTTGCCTTGGGGAGGTCGAATCGAGCCTTAGCGAGATTCGGGAGGGGTCTCTCAATTCTTGTTGTCTAACAGCCTGCTCGCCTTTAGGGCTTCGTAGACCATTTCGACTTTGTACGATCGCAGGTCCGGCGTTATGCCTGTGGTGGCGTCGTTATGCAGAATGCGACCATCTCGATCGAGCAGAATGTAGTGCGGATAACCTTCCAGTCCTAGGTTCTCAAACTGCTTCCCAATTGAACCATCTGTGTCGACCACGATCGGATAGTTCAAGTGCCTCTGCTCCGCAAAGGCTTTTACGCTCTCTACGCTCTGATCGTCGGTGTGAATGCTCACAATCGTGAAACCTTTACTAGCCAGTTGTCGCTGCAGCATGATCAAGCTGGGCTGATCGCGCTCGCAAGGTCCGCATCCGATGAACCAAAAATCTAGCAACACTAGCTGGCCACGAAAATCTTCGAGGCTCTTGGCCGAAGTATTCACCCAGCTACCGCTCTTCAAATCGGGAACAGGCTGGCCAGTTGTTCCCGCTGAGTACTTCTGGCGTTGTTTGTCGAGCAAATCTCGTTCGGCTTCCGCAGAAAGAAATCGGTACTCGGGCACCGCATCGATTAACCATCCAGCTGGTTGTTTAGCCAATGGAATCACGATTTTGTCACAGGCCGCAGCGTCCTTGAGATTCACGGTGGACAGGCCCGCCGTGTCGCTGATGGCATCTAGCGCCATCACAGCAACTTCCGTTTGTAAACCCCAGCTGGCTGAGTAGGGAATGCGGGACATGGTGAGTGAGAAATTGCCTTCGGCATCTGTAATGGCCACTGGATCTGCGTCGCCATAGCCAGTATGCCGCAACCGCACATAAGCATCACCGACGGGCAAGCCGTCGCCGTTGACCACGCGACCATTTAGCTTGGGAACTGCGTGCACAGTATAGTGGGGCAATTGAAAGTCTATTTTATCTGCAGGCACCACAAACTCATAAATGGTGGGGTCGGAAAAGTAGCCATCGGCGATCAACTCAATGGTGGCCTTGCCCGGCGAAAGTTCGATTTCAAAATTGCCGTCGCTATCGGTATCAGCATAGCCTGCTCCCAACCACTCACGACCATACTGTGCACGATCTTTGACTTTCACCTCAGAAGGATAGGCAGCGGTCTCCATGGCAGCGACGTCACTGGAAACCGACACGCCTTGAATGCCGTGCCCTTGATTATCGATAACGCGACCACGAGCTTTCATTTTAGCGAGTGTCGTGAAGTCGAACGTGGCGACCGCACCAGCTTCTATTTTCTGTAAACACAAGCGTGGATCTGGCGAATTAATACGATTAACAACTGGAATGGCGATGAAGTGAGACGAGCATTTCAAGCGCAGGTCGTCGTATTCAACTGGGCTGGCTGTGAATGAGATGGCCCCGTGGTGTAACGGGAAGCCAAAGCGAACGTCTTTGGGATCATCGCGCCGGCGCTCGCTGGCAAACATGGATACATGGATCACTTCACCTTCTGCCAGCGCGGGTTGGCCTGGCCGAGCGGCCAGATTGCATACGACTTTGACACCGGGTTTGAGCATCATGTTAGTGAGCAATCCCGGTGTGATTTCCTGTTTGCTTAAGTATCCCATTTGCCAATCGGGATGCATAATCTTGATCGAAGCTTTGGCGTGCAGGGGCAGTGGCGGCAACTTCAACCGCCCGCGGTCATCGCTGGGTGCGAACTGATAGTCCATCGCGTGCGCGGTTGCATACGATATATAGACATCTGACTTATTGGAGTCGATGAAATCGATAGCAGCGATGTGGGCACCTTGAATCGGTTGGCCTTGGGGATCAACGAGGTCAATCCAACTCTCGGCGGCTGCGCTCAGCTTGAAGTCGACGGATCGATTTTCGCCTGGTGACATGCCGACGAGCGACAACTGCGACGCCGCGTAGCCATCGGCCTGGATCGTCAAGTAGATCATCGTATTGGTATCGATATTGCCTACGACGATTCGCTCGCCATCGGGCATGATGGTAGTGTGGGAGTCGGGTAACATCTCGCCTGTCCACTGGAAGGCTTTGACTTTGGCCCGATCAATTGGCTTGCCCGCTTCATCGATCACTTGCAAAACGACCTGGGCTGGCTTGAGAGTTGCCGGGACTGTTTGTGGAGAAGCCAACGCAGGTATGAGCCCAAGCAGCCAGAGTGCGGCCAGTGACCAGGAGGTTCGAGCTAACATTGCGCGCATGGGATGAGACTCTCGGAAGACTAGCGAATTATTCTACGCATGATTCGACACTGCATCTCTAGTGGTGTAGAAGCGTTGCATGAGTCATGTAATAGTAGAGTAAGTTTTTGAAGGGAAGGTGGTTTATGTCACAAACTATTTCGAATTTAGTGCTTCCTGAGTTTGACCCTACGCCCATTATGAACACGCTTGGTAACTTGAAGGGAGATAGTCAAAGTGGCTTTATCGGCAAGAGCAGTAAAGCTGGTCGTCGAGATCACCGAGGGAAACGTGAAGTTGGGTGACCTTAAAAAGCGTGGTGCCGAGATCAAAAAAGATCACGAGTTGGCAATGGAGCTTTGGTCAACAGGGGAGTACTACCCTCGACTTCTCGCGACCCTCATTTTTGATAGGAAGCGCCTTGCAGAAGATGTCATCGATCAGCTGACTTTGGATATGTCGGGGCATCCCACGGAAGAACGCACCCAATTGGCTGACTGGCTGTTGGCAAACCAGCTAGCCAAAGACAAGAAGCTGGTCTCCATGCTCGTAAGCTGGGAGAAGAATCCATCTCCTATTCTGCGTCGCTTGTTCTGGTATCACCAAGCTCGCCTGCGCTGGGTCGGACAAGCTCCGCCTGGGAATAGTGCGGATCTGCTAAATTCCCTGGAAAACGACATGGCTCATGCTGAACCCGAAGTTCAATGGGCGATGAACTTTTGCGCCTGCCAAATTGGTGTTCACGAGTCTAAGTTTCGATCCAGGTGCATCAAACTTGGGGAAGCCTTGGGACTCTACAAGGACGAACATGTGGCCAAAAACTGCACACCTTCGTACCTTCCAGAGTTCATTAGAATCGAAGTTGCTAAGCGGGAATGATGCCGAATAGCGATACGTAGCTCATTCATCATTCACCGGGCCGGGGTATTTGGCTATGACGTTCGATACATTCGTCGAAGCCAACAACGCTAGCTTCTTTACCGCAGGCGATAGCTCAACCTGCCCCGGCCCGTACCGCGTTTGGCAGATCTTCGCTGTGAGGGCGGTATCATAAAAACCGCCGGGGCGCAAATAATTCTAAAAACTCGGTTCATCAGGCGTAAGAAGTTGCCAAGTCACTTGTGTAACTTAGTGGAGACTTTTGCATGCAAGGACTACCGGAAACGCGAATCAGCCTGATCATTCGGCTGCGTCAGACTGGAAACGAGGAAGCGTGGCACGAGTTCGCCTCGCTTTACGAACCGTTAATCTACAGACTGGCCGCACGCAAAGGGATGCAGCATTCTGACGCCCAGGACTTATTACAAGATGTGTTGGTCGCGGTTTCCAAAGGCATCGCTCGTTTTGACATTGGCGAAGATAAGGGCCACGCGACGGCGTACTTTCCAACGAGCAGACGTTGCGAATTGGACGTCAGATTGCGTCGGCACTCGCTGCTGCTCATGCTCAGGGACTGGTGCATCGCGATGTGAAACCGGGCAACATCCTGTTGGAGAACGGTATTGAGCGCGTTCTGGTGGCAGACTTCGGCTTGGCCAGGGCAGCAGATGATGCAAGTTTGACTCACAGTGGAATGGTGGCGGGGACACCACAGTTTATGTCACCGGAGCAGGCTCGTGGCGAACTGATTGATCATCGAAGCGACTTATTTAGTCTTGGTTGTGTCCTCTACACGATGTGTTCTGGTCATCCACCGTTTCGAGCTGAAACGGTGATGGGTTCGCTGTCTCGGATCTGTAACGATGCGCCGCGACCGCTGCGTCAAATGAACGCGACGGTGCCGGAATGGCTAGAAGTGTTCATTGCGAAATTGATGGCCAAGGATGTAAGCCGTCGATTTCAGTCCGCTGATGACGTGTCGCGAATTTTGGAAAAAGAGCTGGCCTATTTGCAAAACCCTGTCAGTATCGCTCGCCCAGATCGATCATGGGTGGGCCATCATTGGACTCGAAGCGCCAGGCCCGTCGCCGTTGTTTTAGGGATGGCATTGATTTGTTGTCTGCTGTGGGCGACCTATGCGTGGTCACCGAAATGGTTGCCGATACTTGGCGAAGTTGAAACGAACGGAATCATACATTCCGAAGGTGCGGTATCGACTGACGATGACGCAGCGGGTCGACCAGCCACTGGTGTCACCGCCGAGCCCTCAGAGTCTACAGGTGTCGCGCAAAGCGCCTTGCTAAACGATCCCGCGATGGCCGAGATTGCAGAGTTGAGAATAGCTGTCGAAGAACTGGAGCGGCATCTAGTACCTTCACGGCCCGTTGACTTTTGGGAATCGGAGGACCCGTGGACCCAAGCCACTCAGGCCGCGAATGAGCTGGAGCAGAAGTTGGCTCCGAATCAGTAGAAGTTTCAAGCTTTAGTTTAAACCTTTTTGAGGAGTTTCTCATGCAAATTCGAAAGACCGTCATTGCCAGTTTTCTTCTGGGTGCACTGGGGATGACCTGCGCGTTTCCAGAAACAGCGAACGCTCAACAGAATATCGATCTCAACGAGCTCAAGAATCTCGGAGAGTCTTTGAGCATTCAAACTGAGACCCGACAAGTGCCGAAGATTGAGGAATCTCCCGCTACCATAGAGGGCGATCCCATAAGGGTGATGGACGGTGGCTCGGTACTTGTGCTCGGGGGCGAGACGGATGTTCCTGAAGACGAACACTTGGAAACCTGGGTGAGCAGAGCTTTGGCGATATACGCTCAAACCGACGATCAAGAATCCCGCACAAAGCAGCGAGAGGAAATTGCCAAGGGACTGGACAGGATCTTTGACCTCCGCCAGCAACAACGAGTCAAGGAACTCCGCGAGCTTGAAGCCCGAGTTCAAAAATTAAAAGCGACTCTCGAACAACGTGCAGCATCAAAGTCTGACATTCTCAAGAATCGTCTCGACTATTTAATTCGCGAAGCTGACGGCCTAGGCTGGGGCGACGGCATTCCAGCTCCCAAGCGATCGGGCACGACGGGAATACGATTCTCTTCGGGAGCTCTGCCTAATCTACCTGGCGAGTTCGCAGAACCTAGCGCGGACCTGATTAGGAAATAGTTCCGCTGCTGGTTTCGTCTTTACGCAAACCTGTGTCGCGATTGCGTCGCAGGCTGTTGTGAGCGATCGTTTTCCATCCCTTTAGATCTAGCCAGAAGTCACGTCATGCGCAATAAGATCATTCGCAATCTCGCCTTAAACTTGGCGATCGCGAGTTTGTGGTCCTGTCAGTGGCTCCAACCTGTCGAACGTCGGTTCAATTTCGATCCATGCCAATCAGGTAAAAGACAAGAAGGGAAACTTCATGCCAGCCAAGGTGTTCTCGCCCATCCTGTTTTTCAGTCAGACGCAGTGAGTCGAAAGTGGACTGCGCATAGGTGACAGTCACCTCTCCAAGGCTTCGCCTTGGGGAGGTCGAATCGAGCCCTAGCGAGATTCGGGAGGGGTCTGGGCAGTGGAGGTGATTAGTACCGCAGGAGTCTTGCCTAGCGCAGTGCCCCCTCCCGCAGACGAAGGCTGAACGCCTCGTCTGCGACCTCCCCCGCTGCGCGGGAGAGGTGACAGTCACCTCTCCAAGGCTTTGCCTTGGGGAGGTCGAATCGAGGCTCTGCGAGATTCGGGAGGGGTCTGGGCAGTGGAGGTGATTAGTACCGCAGGAGTCTTGCCTAGCGCAGTGCCCCCTCCCGCAGACGAAGGCTGAACGCCTCGTCTGCGACCTCCCCCGCTGCGCGGGAGAGGTGACAGTCACCTCTCCAAGGCTTTGCCTTGGGGAGGTCGAATCGAGGCCCTAGCGAGATTCGGGAGGGGTCTGGGCAGTGGAGGTGATTAGTACCGCAGGAGTCTTGCCTAGCGCAGAGCCCCCTCCCGCAGACGAAGGCTGAACGCCTCGTCTGCGACCTCCCCCGCTGCGCGGGAGAGGTGACAGTCACCTCTCCAAGGCTTTGCCTTGGGGAGGTCGAATCGAGCCCTAGCGAGATTCGGGAGGGGTCTGGGCAGTGGAGGTGCCACTGCAAATTATCGCACCCAAAGGCTCTTTGACAGCGTCTGACGGACATTGGGCAAGTCTTTGGTCATCAGTTCGACCAGGCTAGCGTCCCAAACATCTTTGCTAACGAGTTGATGGCTCGCCGATACGGCTTGGTGATTCGATGCGGCCAGTTGGATACCGCGAATGACAAGCAAGATATCTTGTGGAGTGACTCGACTGTCCGCATCAACGTCAGCGTATCGCAGTGACGTCACTTGCGGTCTATCTTGTGCAAGATTGCCACTGGTGTTGAAATAGCCAACTAGCAGCACAGCATCGAGCTCAGTTAAACGGCTGTCGCCGTTGACATCCAGAGCACTTCGCTGCTGGCGGACGGACGGGCTGCTGAGTAAGGCCGAGCCTGCCGAGAGCGTGCGTTGAACAGAGAACTCAGAGGTGTTACCTCGCAGGTCAGTTGCGGTTCCAACTACTTTGGTAACTCCAGCTGTCAAACCTGTGCCTGCTCCCGCAAAGTTGACTGTCTTTACTCCCGTCGCAAAGTTGGCTTCGGTGTAAAGCGTGCTGACCAGGAACCTGGAACCTTCACTGCCACCATCGCTCACGAAAAACTCGATCGTCAACGGATAGGCTGCATGAACAGGTGAACTATTAACGCTGAAGGAAATTTCCAGATCAGTGCCGACTAAGAGCGGATTGCCCGAGATTTGGGGATAATTTTGTAATCGATTGCCCCCGGTATCGGCGTCTCCTCCATCATTGACAGTTGCACCCACCGCTGGAAATAGATCGATTCCGAGATTGATGTTTTCTGCGATCGAGTTTTGTGTGATCCTATTTTCGATGCTGCCATTATCAATTCGAATACCGGTTTCATTGCGGCGGATAGTGTTCTTGGGGCCGATTGTATTAGCGAATGCCCCGCTCATTACTTGAACACCTCGTCCCGTATTCGAAGCTGTGTCGGTGCCAAGCGTATTAAAGGAAATAGTATTGTTGGAAGCACTAGTGCCCGAGAGAAGAATACCATGTGGGTTGCCAGCAATGATGTTAGCGAACGTGGAGTTGATACCGCCAATGGTATTGTTGGGGCCTTGAATCGAGATGCCGGCGTTGGTATTGCCGCGAGCTGCACCGGCAGTGTTAACACCAATTCGATTGCGCGAGATTCGGTTATTGTTCGCACTGCTCGATATAGAAATACCCGACGAACCGTTGGCCGCGATGACGTTGCGCGAAGTGGCGTTGGTGCCACCGACTTGAATATTGGTAGCGCTACCGAATAGCGACACACCGCTGCCACTGTTACCCAGCGCCGACAAGCCATCAGCGGTTGTTCCAATCAAGTTTCCTAACACTAGCCCACCCGTGGAGCCCGGTGCTAAAAACGCCACGCCGGAACCAGCATTGCCGGAAATCAAATTGCCCGCCGCTACCTCCGTCGCTGAGCCTATTCGATTTCTGGCGGCATTCACAACGCGAATACCATCGCTGAGATTGGGAACGGCACCTGTTCCGCTGGCATTCGTTCCTACGAAGTTACCTTCAATGACGTTATTCGACGCGCCGATTCCGCTAAGAGTAATGCCGGTCTTACCGTTACCTGAAACTTGATTGCGTAAGCTCGGCAGATTTCCACCGATCTTATTGCGCGGCGACTGAATGAATACACCATCGCCCCCGTTGGGCATCGCCACGTTGCCGGTGATTGTCGT
Source organism: Rania fehmarnensis (assembly GCF_056494185.1). Lineage (NCBI taxonomy): Bacteria > Pseudomonadati > Planctomycetota > Planctomycetia > Pirellulales > Pirellulaceae > Rania > Rania fehmarnensis. The sequence continues at coordinate 3,084,102 of NZ_CM151398.1, read as the reverse complement.
ACCAATCTTGTTACCCGTGAGCGTATTGGTCACTGCTGTACCGGTAAGCACCACGCCGGACTGTGTATTGCCGGAAATCAGATTGCCCTCCAGCGTATTGGTATCGCCATCTGTGACAAGGATCCCGTGAACGGCGTTTCCCAGTGCAGACCCGCCGCCAAATCGAGCTCCCACCGTATTGTTGACCAGCTGATTGCCATCGGCCGTATCTCCCACGATCGCAATGCCACTAAGGCCATTGGCAGAGACCACGTTCGATTCGAGTCGATTGCTATCTCCTCCCTGAATGCGAATGCCGTAACCACCATTACCAAACGCGACAACTCCACTCCAATCGGTGCCGATAGTGTTACTGTCCAGGAAAACTCCGCTGGCTTGAACTTCGATGCCGTCGTCAGGAAATTTACGAATGTTGAGTTTATGGACAGCGCTGCCAGCGGCAAGGATCTTGAGTCCGTCGATCGCGCCCGTGAGCGCTGTGCCGTCGATAGCCACAGTGGGAGTTGCGCCAGTCCCGATCTGAGTGCCTCCATTAATATCGACGGCATCGGTAATATCGGGCAGCGCGCTGGCGAGCACAATATTGTGCGGACCGGCGCCTGGAATGTTGAAGAGGATTTTGTCGACCAGGTTCGGACCATCGTTGGGATGTGCGTTAGCATCCAGAATCGCTTGTCGCAATGAGCCAGTACCAGAGTCTGAAGTGTTGGTGACTACCACGCCCGGGTTAGCGAAGTTCACATTCAGTTGCAACGAGCCAAAGGTCGCGTAGTCGTTGGCATAGACTGCGATGCGGTACTCTTGATTCGGAACGGCATTAGTGATAGCGAGCGAGACCAATGGACCTTGAATTAATGTGCCGGCCGAATTGAACAATGCCAGGCGGTGATTGAGCGTGCTGCCTGAAGTAGAGACCGACAGGCCTCCCGTCGCGTTAGCCGGTGCAGTTATTGAGTAATAGTCGATGTCGGTGGGCACATCGAGCAATACGTTGGCAATGGCATCACCAAAACTGTCAGGCGCCAAAAGGAAGGAACCAGTCCTGAAAGGAGCAGTAACAATAATCGATACGTTGCCAGCAGTCGTTCCCGGCATGTCTGCAATGGCAACGATGTAGCGGACATCGCCAACCAAATTTAAAATCAATCGTGCATCATCGTTGATTGCGTCTAAATCATCGTTGTACCCGATCCTTACACCAGTACTGGCATTGTAGACCGCGACCTCCGGATCGACCGTATTACCAAAGTCGCCGACGTCAATTGTGTAGGTACCGGTAAATTGTGGAGCAAAGAAATACGAATCGACATCACCTGCGAAGTCAATAAACGCATCGAAGGAAGCCGAATCATTGACCAAGTCCACAGTCGGTCCGTTATACGCAATCAGGTGGCCTTCAGCGAAAGTTTGTACTGTCGGAAGTGTAAAAACGCGTCGACTCTCAAGTTGCTCAAGTTGAAGCCGTCTACGTCGAGTCGAATGCAGAGCGTCTGGGTTGAAAAACCCGCAGGTGGTCCATCGCTTCGCAGTCTTCGAAGTCCGTACGCGTTTCATGTCAGTGCCTCATATGAAGTGTAATAAACGGCTATGCCAGTCAGCGGTTAGATGCGGCACCTGCGGCCACTATCGCTGCAAAAATGTCTTTCCGCAATACAGGGCCCCCTTATGAAGGACTTGTAGCGGACCGAAGTGATTGCTGTGCAATTGATTCCTGCATATTGCGGACATTGCGGGATGGGATTCTTCGGTCAGATGCTTTATTCCACGCAAGCTATTTCTTTCGAGTCGTTCAACGGTCATGCAGACAGAGATTAAGGCCTCAGATATTGATGTCGTACTGGTTCGCGAAAACCATGGCAGAGATCAAGTTGAAGACTGCCATTTAGCACAGATAGTGCTCCACAAACAGCTCAGCGACGAATGGATCTTGGTCTACCAGGAGCATTATGTGAATCGTTTTAAACTCATTCAGCTGGTCAGCAAAATTGACCAATGGATTCGCACGACTGATCGTATTTGATTCACATATAAAGTAATTGCAGCCGGACGGTGAGCCCCGCTCATGGTGTAGCTTAGTTGGCGCAATTTCATACTTATCAACAGCGAAGGCCAAGGTCTTAGAAAAAACCAAGCACCCGCTACTAAAACACTCGATGGTTGCTATTGCGGTTAACGCCCGCCATCGAATACAAACCGCTGGGCAGTCTCGAATGCAAAGGTCACGTACGTACTCTTCAGCTCGCGACCGCGAGTAGCCGGGAGTTTCTCATGCTATTTGAATGCGGATGTCAAAAACTCCACTCATTTTGGCTGATGATCGTTGGGCTTTTCGCTTCTACTATCATTTTTCTCAGCAGCGGAATCTCGGTCGCACAAGATAGCGTAGGTCAAGTGGCTGAGCTTAGCCAGGCTATAGGTGCCGAGCAGCTGCAATACCAGCTGGCTGTGATCGAGGTACCGACCAAAAAGGCTCAAGCGATCGTTGAGCAATGGAATCTGACCAGCAGCACAACCAGCACCATAAAGGACCACAACGCCTTCGGGCCACTCAATGCTGTCGTACCAGCTTCTTTTACTACTCAGGTCGAGACCTACCAAACGCGCAAGTCCGATCCGCTTGATGATGAACAGATAGACGAACTGGTTGGACTGGGAAAGGTCATCACCTTGCCCAAGATCGTGGGACAGAACGGGGCTGAAATTTCGATGCGCGTCGGTCGTGACGTCGAATGTTTGGTCAGCTACCAACCTACGAAAGATGACAAGGGCAACGACACTGAAAACTTAGAGCCCGTTTTGGCGACGATTCCTGAAGGCATTACCCTCAAGTTGATCGGCACGCTGGTCGACCAGCAAGAAAACGTTGATTTGAGAATTGCCTATGGCCATACGCGCTTGGACCAAATCGAAGACTTTACCCTCGATACCGCCGCTGGACCACGAACGGTGCAGCAACCAGTATTCGAATCCCGACGGACTGAAGAAACTTGCCGCGCGCCCCTGAACCACACCATTGCGTTGTGCTGCGGACTAGGTATCCGAGAATCCGCAGCCAAACGCAGCGTGCCCGGACTTGGACGCATACCTTTTGTGGGCAACGTCCTAACCTATAAGTCGAAATCAAAAAAGTCGACAACGACGATCATTCTCATTCGCTGCCATAAACCGTAGGCGTTAGCCTCGGTTGATTCACTAAGCCGTAGGCGTTAGCCTCGGTTGCACCGCGTTTGAGTAGAAACCGGGGCTAACGCCCTCGGCTTAGTAAGCGTTGACGGCGCGAACGTGATAACGCTTATGACCAGTGGTTCGTACTGGCTACGGTACAGTTGGGTTAGGACATCAAAGCTACGGCTGGTGCCGCAGCACTCCAAAGTCCGGGCAAACGGCGTTATACTGAAAAACTGGGAACTGCCTGGTCGGAACAGGCGTCTGCACTCTTAGTACAAGCCATCGATTGCTGTAGAAACTGTATGCTGACCGAAGACCAGCTCGATATCGCCAAGGTCTTGCAAGGGGATCAGGCGGTTTATGCTGCGCTGGTGGAGCGGTATCAGCGGCGGTTGCTAGGCTTGTTGTATCATGCGACCGGATCGAGGGACGAGGCCGAAGATCTGGCTCAAGAAGCATTTGCTCGGGCGTATCGCAAGCTCCGCTTGTTCGAAGGCCGCAGCAGCTTCTACACGTGGCTCTGTCGCATTGCGATGAATTTGCTGATCACCGAGCGACGCAGGAAGCGGCTCGAGAATCAGGCTGAGCGCGATGGGTTCGAGTTGGCCATGAACACGGTGGGACAAGAGTCGACTGCCGATCAACAGCTCCAGCGGAGCGAACTGCGCGAAAGCGTCCGCGCGGCGGTGGCCATGCTGGACCAGGAGCGGCGAGCCGTTTTGCTACTTCGCGATTTTGACGGTATGGATTACGAGCAAATTGCCGAAACACTAGAAATACCGATCGGTACGGTTCGCAGTCGGCTACATCGAGCTCGGTTAGAACTAAAAGAGATCTTGCAGCAGCGCATTGGACATTTGGGGCAGTTCGTAGTTCACGAAGCCTGAAAGTATGACACAAGAGTTTCAAGAGCACTGGTTATCAGCTTACCTGGACGACGAATTGTCGGCGCAGGAGCGTGCGCTGGTGGAACAACGTCTGCAAGAGGATCCGGCGACTCGCGAGTTGCTGAGCGATCTAAAACGCGTGCGCGGCATGGTGGCCACCTTGCCGCCCTGGCCAGGTGACTTCCAGCTTGATATGAGCGGATTGAAAATCGAATCGCTGGAGGAAGCAAGCGACGACCTGTCGGACTCGTCGGGCCCAATCGCACTCGCACCGCCCGCCTTCAGTCAGCCAACCAAGCGAGCCTTACCAAGTTCACAGTCAGGTGATGGCTATGGCACGTGGCGAACTATCTTGGCCATTGCCGCTTCCGGGATATTGGTACTGCTAGGTGGTGCCTATGTTTGGCAACAATACGGTCCTGCGCAGAATTTCAGCTTAGGCAAAGTTGGGGAGGCGGCGCCAGGCTCGCGCGGTGGGTCCAGCCAATTGGGCCAAGGCGAAACCTTTTCAACGCCGGCGATGCCTATGGCTGCGGAGATCAGCCCTGACGCAGCAGGTAGCATGTCGGCAGATGCGATGCCACCCAATGAGATTCAGCGTGGAACGACCGAGAGTAATTTCGATGCCCAAGCATCTGCCGCAGCCATCGACCAACTAAGACGCGCCCCTGGGGCATTCTCATTAGAAAGAGCCGAGGAAGACGCCACGCAGAGCAACAACCTGAGGATGGTACCTCCTAAGGCAGCGATGGAAGATTCGCTAGCTGAAAATGCACCTCAAGCGATGTTGAATTCGGAGGACGAGCGGCTGCAAGGTTTTGCTCCACCATCGGCCCTTGGAAAGGCAATCGTGCCCAGCGATCCCGCAGCGATTGAGGCTCGAAGTCTGCCAGCCGAACCCAATCTGCCGCCCGCGCCGGGTAGAGTCATTGAACGTCAGGCTGCTTCTGAAGCAGAGTTTTCGTTTGTTTGTGCTCACTCCAACGCGTGGACCGACCAGGAAGTGAGATCAACCTTGCCCGTCGTGGAAGGCTTCTTGCCACAGCCTGCTCAACTGCCCACCGAGCCAGAGTTTGGCCGAGATACAACCGCGCGCTTCGGTGGTACCGCGTTAGACAAGCAGCCACCTGCTGGGGGCGCAGTAGCTCAGTTGAAGCAAGATCAGCCGGCCGTGTTGGCGGCGCCAATCATCACTACAGTTCTCGACCAAGACAATCTCGACAAGTGGTTGACCGATTTTCAGAGTGTGCAGCCACTGACCAAGCTGAATTTGACATCCCTTTCGACCAGCGGGGATGTAGCGTCATTGGCACAAGCGAATGTACAAATGAAAAACAGCTCCGCCAGTGCGCAGTCGCCAGGCACGATGATGCTGTTTGTCACTCAAGCCGAAGCGGAAAAGATTCTGGCCACGGTTCAAAAACCGAAGGCCGATGAAATGCTGCGTTTCTGGCGAGTGCTGCCCAACGATGCCAGCGAGCAAACCAGTTCGCCTGATGACAAAGTGATCTTGATCCTCAGCCAACCACCGCGGTGAGTGGTTCTTTCGAAACGCTTGACGCGTTCCGCTACTGGATCCCTTCGTAGCGGAAGCCGTCAAGGCTTTCGGTATTCACCTTCGAAACACTTGACGCGTTCCGCTACGAAATCCGAAACGCTTGACGCGTTCCGCTACTTGATTAACGTTTAGGTCTTGGGATGCGGCTTTTGCTCTTGCCTTTGCGGCCTTTGGGTTGTTGGCCTTCGGAATCTGGATCGTCGGAGACCGATTCGCCGATGTGTTCACGCAGGTGCAAGAGTTTGTCGCGCAAGGTAGCGGCGCGTTCGAATTCGAGGTCCTCTGCCGCTTGCAGCATTTCTTGTTCGAGCAACTTCAAGTAGTCTTCCGTGATGACCTGACCGCTGGCATGACCTTTGACGGCATCGCGGGCTTTGCGATGTGCTTGTGAAGCGGCTTCGATACCGGCGCGAATGTGCCGTTTGACCGTCGCGGGTGTGATACCGTGTTTTTCGTTGTAGGCTTCTTGCAAGCGGCGACGGCGTTGTGTTTCGTCGATGGCTGCCCGCATCGAATCGGTGATCGAGTCGGCGTACAAGTTTACTTTAGCGTTCACATTTCGAGCCGCGCGGCCGATAGTTTGGATCAGCGAAGTCTCACTGCGGAGAAAGCCTTCTTTGTCGGCATCCAAGATGGCTACCAACGATACTTCGGGCAAGTCGAGACCTTCGCGCAGCAAGTTGACTCCGATTAGCGCATCGAATTTGCCTTGTCGCAATTCGTACAGCAGCTCAACTCGCTCGAACGCGTTCAGCTCGCTATGGAGCCAGCGACAGCGGATGTTTTGTTCGGTCAAATAGGCGGACAAGTCTTCGGCCAGGCGTTTGGTGAGTGCAGTTACCAAGGTGCGCTCGCCCGCTTCGGCCCGCTTGCGAATCTCGTCTAACAAGTGCGTGACCTGGCCGCGGGCTGGCACCACTTCGACAACCGGATCGAGCAGTCCGGTGGGACGAATGATCTGTTCGACAACTTCGCCCTGAGTCTTGGCTAGTTCATAGTCGTTGGGAGTGGCCGAAACAAAAATCACTTGTCCCGATTTGGCTTCCCATTCTTCGAATTTCATCGGTCGGTTATCCAAGGCGCTGGGTAAACGAAAGCCATGTTCGACCAACGTCAGTTTGCGACTACGATCACCGGCATACATGGCGCGCACCTGCGGCACCGTTACGTGCGACTCATCGATCATCAGCAAGAAGTCTTGCGGGAAGAAATCGTACAAGGTGTCGGGGGTCGCGCCGGGTGGTTTGCCCGAGAGCGGTCGCGAATAATTTTCGATGCCGGGACAATGTCCAACCTCTTGTAACATCTCCAGGTCAAACTTGGTGCGTGCGTTTAAACGCTGAGCCTCCAGGAGCTTGCCTTCAGCCTGAAACTTCTCGAGTTGTTGACGCAGTTCTTCGCGGATCTCGACGATCGCCCGCTCGATGCGCGACTCCGTCGTGACGAAGTGCTTGGCTGGATAGACAAACAGTTCATCCATGATTTGCAGAACTTCACCACTGGTTGGGTTGATGATGGCGATCTGCTCGATATCATCGCCCCAGAGTTCGATGCGATAGGCAAACTCTTCGTAACTGGGCCACAGTTCCAAGCAATCACCGCGCACGCGAAACTTGGAGCGTTCGAAGGCGATGTCGTTGCGTTCGTATTGGATATCGACTAGTTGTAACAAGACATCATCGCGGTTGATGCTCTGGCCTACTTTCAAGTGGACCACCATATTGCGATAGTCGTCGGGACTACCTAAGCCATAGATGCTGGAGACACTGGCCACGATGACCACATCGCGGCGGCTGACCAGTGCGCTGGTGGCGGCCAAACGCAAGCGATCGATCTCTTCGTTGATCGAGGCATCTTTTTCAATGTAGACATCGCGCTGCGGTATGTAAGCTTCAGGTTGGTAGTAGTCGTAGTAGCTGACGAAGTAGTGGACCGCATTGGTGGGGAAGAAATCGCGGAACTCGCTATACAACTGCGCGGCTAGAGTTTTGTTATGGCTGAGCACCAGGGTCGGACGCTGGACGGCCTGAATGACATTGGCCATTGTAAATGTTTTACCCGAGCCGGTAACACCCATCAGCACTTGATGATTGGCACCACTCTTGAGGCCACGCACCAGGGCTTCGATCGCGCGAGGTTGATCGCCAGCCGGTGCAAACTGACTGGCTAGTTGAAAGGTTGAGCCGGTCGTATTAGGAGTTATCATCGTCTGGTTGTTCTTGTTTATTTCAAGCGGCAGGGCTGGAGCATTAGCTTAGCCGCGCTGAAGTGAGTAAAAGATGAAGCCGAAATTTATTCATCGAGTGGGTCGATGGCCCCTGCGATCTCCTCACGCAAGTTGGGGCCGATACCGGGTACGTTGTCGAGGTCTGCCAGGCTGTGAAACGGTCCGTGGGTTTGGCGATAGTCGATGATTTTCTGAGCCAGGCTGGGTCCGACGTGAGGAATGCACATAGTTCCGCCGCACTGGCCCGGTTGATGTCGATGGTGGAGTGAAATGGCTGGTCGGAGCTCAACTGCGGAGGTTGTGGAGTGCTAGTCAGCCAATGGCACATGCCTAATATCATGATCGCGCAGGCTAGGACTAACCAACCTCCGGCGTGCCTGAGAGCTGGTGCGGTTTGACTGTCTTCCATGGGATCGTTCCGTCGCAGTCACCGCAGCCTGGCAGACATACTCTTTGACGGCGTCAGGCAACGAGCACGTTTTTGGACGTGGTCCGGCCGGCTGCGGCTGCTGCCTCTATTGTACGCGCGTCGACGGATGCGCGGCAGTAGAGTAGGATTCTGCTTTCACTCGGGGGCATGAGTTCCACAACCGCGACAGGCGAGATCGGCGATGCGTGACTTCAAACAACAAGAGCGAGATGCATTTTTGCGAGACAGCCTAGAGCAACTGACGCGATTGGCCATTCGCGAAGATCTCGAGCGAGGTTTTGATATCACCACCGTGGCCATCGTGCCGCCAGATTTGCCGGCTACGGCCGACATCTTGCCACGGGTCTCCGGAATGGCGGCCGGCATTGAGTTGATTGAGTGGATCGTCAATTGCCTGCAAGCGGATGTTACCGTGCAGACATTCGTCCAGGATGGCCAGCCCTTTGAACCCAAGCAGTGCCTGGCCACGCTGGGCGGCAATGCCCGAGATGTGCTGACTTGCGAGAGAACCATTCTGAATTTTTTGGGGCGACTGTGTGGCATTGCCACCTGGACGCGCCAGCATGTGTCCTTGGTCGCAGATCTGCCGGTGCGCATCTACGATACGCGCAAAACCACGCCGGGCTGGAGGCATTTGGAAAAGTATGCTGTGCGTTGTGGTGGTGGACACAATCATCGCGGCAGTCTCAACGAAGCCATCCTGATCAAGGACAATCACCTGGCCTGTTATCAGCGAGCCAGAGGCACCGTACTCTCGCCCAGTGAAGCTGTATTAAAAGCTCGAGAATTTCTAACCAGCCAACCCGGTAATGGTGCAGCGACCATGATCGAAGTTGAAGTGGATTCACTGGCCGGTTTGGCTGACGCATTAACCGTTCATCCGGATATTGTGCTGCTGGATAATATGGAACCGCAATTGCTGACAGAAGCGGTCAAGATGCGCGACGAGGTCGATCGCCGAGTTGAGCTGGAGGCCAGTGGCGGAGTGAATTTGAAGACGCTGCGCGGCATTGCCCTGACTGGCGTCGACCGCATCAGCCTTGGTGCGCTGACACATTCAGCGGTCAATCTGGACTTGGGTTTGGATTGGCGACTAGGGTGAGTTGTCGCGACGTAAAACCATATGCACGTGACCGAGGAAAGCCGTTATAATCTCCGGTCGCATCGATGCCTCAAAATCCTGACCAACTGAAAGTCGAACATGTCGAACATTGATCCACGCTCGGTGATTGCGCTGATTTTGGGTGGCGGTCGCGGTACGCGACTCTCGCCATTGACCAAGATTCGCGCAAAGCCCGCCGTGCCTCTGGCTGGCAAGTATCGCTTGATAGATATTCCTATCTCGAACTGCATCAACAGCAATATAAATCGGATTTTCGTGCTGACGCAGTTCTTGTCAGTTTCCTTGCACCGCCACATCCGTCAGACGTACCGTTTCGATAACTTCAGTGGCGGCTTTGTCGAACTATTGGCTGCCCAGCAGACCATGGAAGGCGGAACGGACTGGTATCAGGGCACTGCTGACGCTGTGCGCAAGAACTTGCGTCACCTGGATCAACAGAATTTGAAGTATGTATTGATTCTCTCCGGTGATCAGCTGTACCGCATGAACTACATGGACATGCTGCAAACCCACTTGGATAACAAAGCCGATGTGACGATCGCTGCAATTCCAGTCGAGCGCAAGATGGCACCCAGCTTGGGCGTGATGCGCTGCGATGAAAGCGGGCGCGTTGAAGGCTTTTTGGAGAAGCCACAAACGGACCGTGAAATCGACATGGTTCGCACGCCGCCGGAGTGGATCGACGCGCAAGGTATTGAATCACGTGGACGAGATTGCCTGGCCAGCATGGGTCTGTACGTCTTCGACCGCGATCTGCTGTTCGATGTGCTGAACAAAACCACGTACGAAGATTTCGGTAAAGAAGTCTTCCCAGCCGCCATTCGCTCGCGTCGGGTGCAGGTGCACATGTTCGACGATTATTGGGAAGACATTGGCACAATTCGAGCCTTTTATGAAGCCAACTTGAGCCTGGCCAATCCGAATCCACCCTTCGATTTGGTTTGTCCTTCAGCGCCCGTGTATTCGCGTGCCCGCTTCCTGCCACCCTCGCTGATGTCGGGAGCAACCGTTCGCAACAGCTTGATTGCTGACGGCTGTCGAATCGGCAAGGGTACTGTCATCGAGAACAGCGTCATTGGATTGCGTTGCGTTATCGGAGAAGGGGTGACCATTCGCGATTCGATCATCATGGGCGCCGATTATTACGAAACGCCCGAAGAGGTTACTGAAAACGCCAAGTTGTCGCGGCCATCGGTAGGTATTGGCAATGGCTCCTCGGTCTCGGGCGCGATTTTGGACAAGAACTGTCGCGTTGGCACCAATGTGGTTATCGCCAATCCTCGCAATCTGCAGGATAGCGATGAATACTTGCCCTGCGAAATTCGCGACGGCATTCCGATCGCTGTTAAAGATGCCACGTTGCCCGATGGCTGGAAGATGGCCTAAGTTCAGGCCAGCGGTTTGCCGAGCAATTCGCGTTTGGTGGCTACGAACTTCAGGTGGCCATCCAAATGGTCGATGTATTTGGCAAGCATTTCAGCCAGCGTGACGCGACCGATTTCATTGTGGACTCCCCAACGAGAAAAACTCTCGTCAGGGAGAGCTCGTAGGATCGTGGCAGTCATCTGACGGTTGCGATCGAACATCTCGCAAACCTCGTGAATATTCAGTGAACTGACACCTGGCAGTTTGCTGAATTCGGTTTCGTCGTAACCGATCAGCAGCGGTGTGTTCATGGCGGCAATGCGTTTCATTCGATCGATGCCGATAGCATCGCTTTCCATCAGATGCACTGCGATTTGTTGCAGCGACCACGTGCCTGGAATGGGCGTGCTCAGCAAATCATCCTGAGTCAGCCCAACAAACGCACTTCTCATTTGAGAACCGCCTCGTGCGTACTTTTCGATTTGATCACGATGCATAGCTGGTTTCCCGGGTAGCCACCGTCGCCAGACGGTGGATCTGAGTGGATTGATCATTCTTCCACCGCTTGGCAGCGGTGGCTACGCCAACACCAGTGCTGGGCAGCGGTGGCTACTACGCCAAGACCAATCGTTAGGCTTCCACCGTCTGGCGACGATGGCTACCCTTTTCTATAACAAAAAAAGGCGATGGCATAGCTGCCATCGCCTTTGTTTTTTGAGTTTTGATCAATCCCGCATTAGGGGATGATTACTGAAGCGGGTGGTAGATCGAAACCGTCGTCGTCGGCTGCCAGGGCTGCGATACCTGCGGCCAGACCACCAATACCGAGCAAGCCACCCAGGCCACCGATACCGCCGAGACCACCACCACCGCCGCCGGCTCCACCACCGAAGCCGCCGCCACCAAATCCACCACCGGCTGGGAAGCCGCCGGGACCGGCGAAACCACCACCAGGGATTGGGAACATACCTGGATCTTCGATAATCACTGGAGGAACTTCTTCAACTTCGCCAACATAGTAGTCCGAAGTTGGAATCAGTTCTACGTTCAAAGAATCAGCCACATCGCCGTCTTGAACGGTAACGTACTTAACGTCCGAAGTCTTGGCAACGCTTGCTACACCAGCAGGAGCCAGAGCTTGGAACGATCCAGCTGCGATGCCGTCCTTACCAGCCACGATCAGGTCATACACGCCCGCGGTCATGCTGGGCACTTGGAACTCACCCTTTGCATTGGTCGGTTGATGACCAACCACGATGCCATTGCGAAGAATGTGAACGACGTTGCCAGTCAAGTCGGTGCCGCTCAAACCCGATGGCTTGGAAACGCGACCAACCAGAAGACCATTTTCGCGCAGTTGAACTTTAGAATCGTCGGTAAATTGACGCTCATTGCCCAGTGGATCAGTTTGGAAGTCAGGATAGATGGCCGAACCGCCTGGAACGGTATGGGCACGCAACACGTCTTCGAATGTTGAACCATTCATGGTGGTTCCATACACTACGAAATCCGAATCCAGCTTGTCCGATGCAGCGGTAGGCAGAACGTGCAGAGCGAAGGCTGCCAAACTGCGTTCCGACCGACCAACCAAGCCGTAGGTACCAGCGCCGATACCGCTAATGGAGAACCGACCATCTTCATCGGTATTCACAGTAGCCACAGGCGAAGCATTGCGAGTCAGATAAAGTGAGACGCTGCCGACCGGTTGGGCTGTACCGTCCATATTCAACTGCACAAAGCGTCCAGAGACACTCCCGTCGCTGCTCAACACAACCCATTCTTCTTGATGAAGTGGATTCAAAAAGTTCTGAGCGCTGACGTTGCTTGTCGAGGCCGGGACTGGCACTGTTTCTTGGGGTGGCAAGAGCGACACTTGAGCTGACGCCGGAGCAGCGCACATCGCAGCGGCGGCAACCATCCAAGAAAATAAGAAATGACGCTTCATTGATGTAACCTTGAGGGAAAGTTTAGGGCTCTCATAACTGTACGCGAGCACTTGCTAGCTTTCAAACTCGCTCTAGTCTACGCAAACTGACAACGGCCGTCAATTAAATATGCGGGATTTGCGGAGAAGTTTAGTTAAAGGAACTCTTCTGGAACTAGATTGATATTTGCCATACAGCATAACTGTACAGCACTTACCCCCCATTAATTGGGTGGGCGTCGTTGGCGGAACAGGTCGGAAACGGCTCCGTTGGATTCTTTGATGACCCCATTTACGGACGACGCGGGGAAGTCGGTGCCTCGGGTTTGGGTGCCCAGAGGAATAGTCCGCATGTCGTTCTTCGACTTGAGGTACCCGAGAAGTTTCGCGGTGCTCATCTGCTGGATGCTGAAGAGTTTGGATTCGTTCACGAACTTGGCGTAGGCTTTAGCCCGTTCCAATTGCTCGCCGGTGGGGTTACCGCCGGTGACCACATCGGTACCCATGATCACCCAGTCGGTATTGACGTTCATGCCAGGGGTTTTGTTTTCGGTGCCATTAGGCAGGACTTCCGCCACGACTTTGCCACCGGCTGCTTGGATGAGCGATTTAACCAGGTCACGGTCGTCGCGGCCGTCGTTGTTGGTATCGATCAGACCGACCAAGGCGAATTCAACCGAGCGACCTTTGCTCCAAGCCGGGGAGAAGACCAAGTCGTTGCGAACGACGGGATTCTTCGATACGCCCGACGTCACGGTGCATTCGGCCAAATGAGGCTCAACGACCTTCTCGACGACCATCTCGGCCTTGACCTTGCCGGTGGCGGCGTCGCGGGTGTTCTCGTCGAGCACGACAAAGGTCACGCCCTCACGTAGCCCGTCTGCCGAGCCAATGTTGATCCACACCTTACGACCAGCATCCGCCACATTGACCACTGAGCCCGCAGGAGCCGAGAAAGAGTTATCTATGAAACCCTTAAGTTTCTCCGCTTGATCGGCAATCGTTTCAGCTTGTTTTTTGTTATCCGAAGTCAGTTGTGCGACTTGGCGACGAAGCTTGTCGTTTTCGCTATCGAATTCCTTCTTGATCTTGTCGATCGTTTGCTGTGTTTCAGCTTCTTGTTGATTGCGTTTGGCGATCTCTTGCGCGTGTTGTTCGCGAGTAGCAGCCAGATCGTCTTCGGCTTTCTTTTTGGCAGCATCGTTAGCGGCGCGGGTTTCGGCTTCGCTCTTGGCCAACGCAGCTTTTTCTTCGGTCAAACGCTGCAATTCCTTCTTATTCTCTTCGAGCTGCTTGTTGCGTGCGCGAATTGTATCGATGAGGGTCGCAGGAAACTGACGATAGTTCTTGTTAGCTTCGGACGCACTGAATACTTCCATGTCGATCGGAAAGTTCTTTTCGACATCCTGCATCTCAGGATCGCTCTTCAACTCATCAGCCAGATAGTTGTCTTTGTTGTCGCCGTAGCCCAACATGGCCTTCAACCGCGCAACCCGCTTGTCGGCCAGCAGTTTCTCGCTGTTGAGTTTGGTCGTTTCTTCAACCTTGGCCGTGTTGGTTTTCACCAAATCGGTATGGATTTTCCATAGGATGAACACGCCAACCAACAGGCCGAGCGATATGATGGACGTCACAATAACGTATGCCTGCCAGGCAAAGAGATTCCGATCCCGAGCTGCCATAATGTGCGCGTGCCGTTGATAAGGTAAGGAAGTGGCGACGAGGTCCTCTGACTCTCTGAGTCTATATAGAGGGGGTGGGGTCGTCAAATTTTTCCAGCAAACACGTGAGTTATCCACTCCGGTGGGGAGCGGATTTTAACGGGCCCGGGTGGTTTCACCGGTAGCCAGCAGGCTTCAATTCAGTTTTCCAATTCCAGCTCGCTAAAACGGATTGCACAAATAGAACGATGGCAGACTACCAGCCAATGCTCGAAGGTTTTGAGCCCGAGCCAGAGCGGCCAGCCCGGCGCCGCGGTGCAGCGGCCTCCAAAGCCAAGCCAGCGCCCGTTGCCAAACCCGCGCCACAGCCGCCTGTCGTGCCCACACCGGCCATGCGTGCCCCAGCCCTCGCGGCCCGCTCGGCACCACCCGTAGACACCTGGCCAGCACCGGCCCATTCGCCGCCTCCGGGTGTGACGCCCGATCTGGCAGGCCAGACAGTCGTGGTTATCGATTCGCATTCGTTGATCTATCAACTATTCCATGCCATGGCCCCCATGAGCTCGCCGGCCGGTTTCCCAGTTTCCACGGTCTTCGGTTTCCTGCGCGATGTGGCCGATCTCCGCCAGCGTCTCGAACCGGCCTTTATGTGGTGCGCTTTTGATATGTCCGAGATTACGTTTCGCAACGAAATCTACCCGCAGTACAAAGCCCATCGAGAATCGATGCCCGATGAATTGCGTCTGCAAATCCCGCTGATTCAGCGTGGTCTGGCGGCGCTGGGAGTCGGGCTGATTGGTGTGCCGGGCTTCGAAGCCGATGATGTGCTGGCGACTCTGGCCGCCGAAATTACCGCTGGCGATGGACGTTGTATCCTGGTGACCGCCGACAAAGATTGCCGTCAGTTACTCAATCCACAAGTCTCCATCTACAACATCCGCAAGGACGAGATGTTCGGAATCGACGAACTGAAGACAACCTGGGGCATCGCGCCGGACCAAGTTGTCGACTTCCAATCGCTGGTGGGTGACTCAGTTGATAACATTCCCGGCGTGCCCTTGATTGGCCCCAAATTGGCCGAGCAGTTGATCAATCAGTTTGGCACGCTCGAAAACATTTTGGCCAATGCCGATAAGGTCAACGGTCAAAAGCGGCAAGAAAATTTACGCAACTACCGCGACCAAGCACTGCTATCGCGCGAGTTGGTGCGCCTGCGCAGCGATGTACCACTGGAACTTGATTGGGGCAGCGCTAACTTCAGCCGCAAAAATGTGGCGGAGCTAGACGAACTGTTCAAAGAGCTCGGCCTGCGAAGATTGTCCGAACGTCTGTTGGGTAAAGACCCAGTTCCTGAACCCGAACCGGTCGCCTGGTTAACCAACTATCAATGCATCACAACCAGCGAACAGCTAAGTCATGTGGTCAAGCAGTTGGCGCAGGCGGTCGTCATCGCTTTCGATACCGAAACCACCTCGACCAATCCGCGCGATGGTGATCCAGTTGGTTATTCATTCGCCTGGGGCATAGGGCAAGCTGCCTATATTCCCGTGTCGGCACCTGGCCATGAAACGATCTTGCCCATTGGCGAGGTCAACGCTGCCATCGCTCCCATCATGGCCGATCCACTGATTCGCA
This sequence comes from Rania fehmarnensis, assembly GCF_056494185.1. NCBI lineage: Bacteria > Pseudomonadati > Planctomycetota > Planctomycetia > Pirellulales > Pirellulaceae > Rania > Rania fehmarnensis. The sequence continues at coordinate 3,068,124 of NZ_CM151398.1, read as the reverse complement.
AAGTTGGACAGAACCTCAAATTCGATTTAGTGGTCATGCGCAACCAGGGTATCGAAGTCGCAGGCCTATACTGCGATACGATGGTCGCCGACTACTTGCTCGATCCCGGTCAACGCAATCATTCGCTGGACGATATCGCCAAACGACGACTGCGGCATGAGACCATTCCGATCACGCATTTGATCGGCAGCGGCAAAAATCAACTGTGCATGAATCAAGTGGATCTCAAGTTGATCGCCGAATACGCCAGCGAAGATGCTGACGTACCTTGGCGTTTGGCTGAGCCCTTGATGGCCGAGCTGCACTCACTGCAACTGAAGGAGCTGTTTGATCGCGTCGAGATGCCGTTGGTCGAAGTCTTGGCAGATATGGAATACCTGGGTATTCGCGTCGAGCCCGAAAAGTTGTCAGCGATGAGCGGCCGCTTCGATGCCCGCATTGCCCACCTGCGCGACACGATCGTGACCTTGGCTGGCGAGGAGTTTAATCCGGATTCACCCAAGCAGTTGGCCAGCATCCTGTTTGAAAAGCTGGGCTTGCCGGTTATCAAACGCACGCCCTCTGGTCCCAGCACCGATGTGGAGGTGTTGCAAGAGTTATCCGATCACGAGATCGCCAACGTGCTGATCGAATATCGACAGCTAACCAAGCTGAAGGGCACTTACATCGATGCTCTACCACGTCTGATCTCCGCCAAGACCGGCCGCATTCATACATCGTTTCGTCAAGATGTAGCGGCCACCGGTCGACTCAGTAGCAGCGATCCTAACTTGCAGAACATCCCGATTCGCACCGAAGAAGGTCGACAGATTCGTTCCGCCTTCTGCGCTGGCGAGCCCGGTTGGTTATTGCTGGCAGCTGACTATTCTCAAATTGAACTGCGCGTGCTGGCGCATTATTGTCGCGATGCAAATCTGATTGCCGCCTTTGAACAAGATCGCGACATTCACGCGCAAGTCGCAGCTCAAGTCTATGGTGTGCCGATCGAAGAAGTCACCTCCGCCCAACGTCGCAGCGCTAAAGCCATTAACTTCGGAATCATCTACGGCCAGAGTCCGTTCGGCCTGGCCAAGTCGTTAAAGATCTCGAAAGACGAAGCCGCGACGTTTATCGATGCGTACTTTGCCGGCTTGCCGGGAGTGCGCGAATTTATCATTGAAACGCTCAGCGAATGTCGGGAGCGTGGTTGGGTCTCAACGCTGCTGGGGCGGCGGCGCCAAGTAAAAGGCGTCCGCAATTTTCGGGAACTTCCCGAACAGCGCAGGCGCGTGTTGATCGAACCCGAACGAATTGCGGTCAACACAGTCATTCAGGGCACAGCCGCCGACTTGATCAAACTGGCCATGATCAATGTGTGGCGACGGCTGAAGCAATCGTCCGTGCAAGCCCGACTATTGTTACAGATTCACGATGAACTAATTTTCGAAGTGGCCCCACAAGATGCAGTCGAGCTCGAACAACTCGTGCGCCATGAAATGACCCAAGTCATCGAATTGGCTGTGCCCCTAAAAGTTGACGCCAAGTCTGGCACCAACTGGGCCGAGTGTGAATAGACTTCGTTGTTTAGGTAGCCACCGCTGCCAAGCGGTGGATTGCGCCGCCACGTGAATCCCCCGTCTGGCGACGGTGGCTACGTACTGCGGCTACGAGTGTCCACCGTCTGGCGACGGTGGCTACCCTTAGCCGACGTGCAAGTTGGCTTCGACATGCCGCATGGCTTCGCGGATCGACAGACGACCGCGGGGCAACTGCAAGCTCGCGTTATCTGCCAACCAGGCACCCACCGTTTTTTCAGCCGAGATGACTGTGCTGTGGCGGCGTTTGCCAAAGTACTCGCCGATCTCTTGATACGCAGCCGGGGTGTACTTGCGAGCCAAGAACATGGCCAGCATTCGCGGTTGGCTGACTTGACGCGTCTTGCGATCGGACTGCAAGCTCTCGGGCTCCAGGCCAAAGACTTCGCAGACCACGCGCTCGATATCACCCAATCGCACAATCGGCTGAGTGGCTTGCACCAAGTCATAAATGGCGTTCCACGATTCATCCCAGGTTAGCGGATGTTCGTTTAAATACGATGTCGCCATCAATCGCTTGACAATACCTTTGAGCAAGCGGCCATCACCAATGGCTCGCGCGGCAATTTGCAGGACGATGTCATCCGACAAACTGACTTCGCAAATGCGCAAGTCACGTTTGAGAATCCCATACCGTGTGGTTTCATCCAGCGGCAACAGAGGTGTGACCAGTCCGCCTCGCAGCCGACCAATAAAGTCGGCTCCCAGACCCTCCAGTTCCACTAGTGGTCGATCCGACAGGAAGACCACCTGCTTGTTACCTTTGAGCAAGTTATCGAGCGTTTGTCGCAATTCGCCAATGGTAGCTTTTTTGTTCAGTACAAATTGCAGATCGTCTAAGATCAACGTGTCGACGTCGCGATACTTGCGACGCATCATCGGCAAACCGCTACCACGCAGAGCTTCGGTAAAGTCGTTCGTAAATTGTTCGGCAGTGATATGAATCACGCGGCGTTGACGACGTTGCGAACGTAAACGCTGGGCAAGCGCGGCAGCCAAGTGGGATTTGCCCACACCGAATGGACCGTACAGCAGAGCAGGGGTCATGCTGCCCGGATCACTGGCAATCATGTTGATCGTGGTCCAAGCCATTTGATTGGCTGAACCTGGAATGAACTCGGACCACAAATCGGCTGGCGGCCTGTTGCTCACCTGCACAGTGGGCTTCCAACTAGCCTCTTTCTCGGATGGCTCTTTTTCTACTGGCTCTTTTTCACCAGTCTCATATCGCGCAGCCGCATCACTAATCGGCTCACCGCCAACTGATATGTGGCGCATCGAGTCGCTCGAGTCAGGAAGTGCACCGGCCAGTTCGATAGGCTCAGCACCAGCGACTGTGACAACATCCTGTTCGCCACCGGCCCGCTCGGTTACCCCAGCGGTCACCAGTATGAACTCAGAGTCTTCCGGTTCAGCTACTTGCCATGAAATCGTAGCAGCAGGCGCCACCACTTGATTGACAACTTCGCGCAGCTCGTCGTGGAGCATGCGCTTGGCAATGTTGCGCGAGAACTCATGCGGCATGGCGATGGTCAGGGTACCATCACTCCATTGCCAACGAGCTTCCTCGGGCATCCAAAGTTCGTAACGCTCGTGGCTGATCCGTGCCACCAGAGCCAATCGCACTTGCGTGGCGACATCCATTTCGCTCTGGTTCACATCTTGTGCCATGCTGGGCGCGCACTCCTATCGGTCTCTACGCGCGATCATTCGCGCGAGATGGGTTCCTTGATAGACCACGGGGCACACCCTGCCCCGCGCATCGAACGCTTGCATCGCACAAAAAGAGGGCCACAAATCCTGGCGCTGCAAACGGTCGGCGGAATAGTCCCTCGGGCGTTCCACTGGTACTGGTCCGCATTGGGTCTGGCCGATTGTAGGTTTGCTAGCTTGAGTGTCAAACACAGTCAGGGCTCGGATGAGACGATCAGAAGCGAAAGGCCCGCGACCAGCGGAGCTTACAACTATTTCCACTAGGGTAGCCTCTCTTAAAATCTTAATAAACGCTAGCCCACTTCCGTGGAAAAAATGTTGACACTTACGTCGACCAACCAAGTGGGAAACTTTAGACAATCTTGTAAGTTGTTGGCGGGCAATACCTTAGGCTATTTGCTAGCATCACCTGGGCTACGCTCGAGCAGCTGCCGCAGAAAGTGGGCTCCCGGAGTCCCTGACTCGACGACGACCACCCTGTCCAACTTGGCGCGGAATCCCGGCCTTCCACCACTTGGGTGTCGCTCGGCTGGGGGCATATACTGGCAGCGGAAGCCGCCCAAGACTTTCGACAGCAGGACGCTTGTACTGGTAGCGGAAGCCGTCAAGGCTTTCGACAGCAGGCATGCTATCGCCGCACTATGGATCCGCTGGTCGAAATGCTTGACGCATTCCGCTACGAGTTGCTGCTCGAAATGCTTGACGCATTCCGCTACAAAGAAGGAGGGGCCGATGCCTTCTGTTGGTCAGTTATTGAATATGCACGGTTTGCCACCTCGCGATATCCTCCGAGATTGGGCGTGGCAGTTGCACGCTGCGCACTTCTCTGAACCCTCCGTTAAAGAAGCGTCGGGCATCACCCCAAATCAAAGCTGGATGGACATCAGCGTGGCTGTCGACGGCCATTTGGATCTGACAAGAGCCACCTCGGACATGTGTCGCCAGGGACTGGCCGATCTACGAACCTGGCTGGAACCAACCGCGTGTCCACCGCCACCTGCGGCAGGGTCGGATTTCGTGGCCGAGCCGCTTGCCACCACGTACGATGCCACCAGCTCAGCAGCGCCCAGTTCAGTCGCGCCAACCGCGCGCAGCCGACGACGACTACCAACGCGGGCTAAGTCGTGGTCACAGACAAACATCATCGTGTCCGCAGTTGGAGCCCTAGTGATGCTAGTGTTAGCCTTTGTAGCCTGGGGGCCATCAGCGACACGCAAGCAGACCGCAGCTTCATCGACACCCGCAGGCCCTTCTGATTCAAAAGAGCCCAAGCAGTCGGCAGCGTCTGCGAAATCCGCGCAGCAGGATGTTGAGCTGGCCATGGAGTCGTTATCACCCGAGCAGCTCGCCCAGCCGCAAAGCCTTGATGAAATCATCGCTGGACAACCGTCGATAGCTGCTGCCAGCGTCGCCATCAGCCCCAGCCTCGACGCAACGCTCACCCCTAACCCAGTCCAACCCAATTCACTTGCCTCAATCGATAATTCAAGCTCCGCCGTGGACGGTACTGCTGCCGACTCAACTTCAACTACCGACTCAACTTCAACTACCGATGTAACTTCAACAACCGATATAACTACAACTGAACCTGCGGATGTGATGCAGCAGGTCGCACAGACGATCAAAGAAGCGCAGGCCAGCGATGCAACCGCCGCAGATACCACGGGCCCTGGCGGCGAGGATACGACCACAGGCGAAACATCCGTAAGCGGACTGATGCTCACACGCGATCAATTCCGCATCCACGTAACGGCACCACGCAGTTCGGACGTGCGAGGCAAACCCACGGCGGCGACCATGAAACTTGAGCGTCCCGATGGTTTTCTATGTCCTGCTGCCGAAACGCAAACGCTCGAGCCCAAGTCGCAGTGCACCTGGCAACTGTTCGACGAGGTCGACGCCACGCCTCGCGTCTGCCTGGTTGTAAGAGCCTTGCAGCGTGGCAAACGCGCAGGTGAAATGGATATACTGTTCTATGGTAGTGCCGAAGATATGCCGCAGCTGACTTTGCCGCTCAGCCGCAAATGGCTCGATCCGCTCTTGAAGAATTTGCAAGCCAGTCAGCTGCAATTGCAATGGCAAGCCGACGCGCTGGCTAAAACTAAACCACCCACTCAAGCCCGCGCCGCGGTGGCTGAGCAAAAGAAGTTTGTCAGCGAACAATTGAACCTCTGCAAGCGCTTGATCGAGATCGTCGCACGCTGCGATCGCCTGGCGGATCTGATCGATGGTCAAGTGACCATCGAATTAAAGTGGCACGTACCAACGTAGCCACCATCGCCAGCTGGTGGACAAACAGCAAGGGCAACTGCGGCCACCAATTCGCGGTCCACCGTCTGGCGACGGTGGCTACGGTTTGTTTAGCGATGTCTAATTAAGCGCGCTTTGATGCGGCTACGAAGGTCATGCGCAGTTGATGCAACCAATCGGCCAGCAGATCATATTCCGCCTGTTCGAGATTGCCCTTGGTCTTGCGTTCCAGAACGTCGAGCAGGTCGATGAAGTGCTTGGCATGATCCAGTTGCGGTGTGGCCGCGCCGCCTTGTTCGGGCGGCAGTTGTCCAAGGGCCGCCAGGGCTTGTGTACCCAGCATCGAGACCAAAAACGGAAACGATGCAGGCGGAAGTTGCAGTGGCTCATCCTCGGCGGCAGAGCTGGCCGGAGTTTCCGCCGGTGGCGATGGCTCCGTCTCTGGAGCCGGCTTGAGCGCTTCGCGCTCTCGCTCAACTTGGGTTTTCCAATCTTCGTCAATAATCAGTTTGGGTTTCTCTTCTTGACTCATAGTGACCTGCAGGCATCGAAATTTGAAGGTTGGTTTATTGCGGCCTGACAAAATGAAAACAGCCACAGCCATAGCGTTGGCTCTGCGCCATTTGCAGCGGCGGGTTTTCAACCAGGCCATTCTTGGCATCATCTGGTAGCAGAGCCCATTTGGCAAGAGTCAGTTGTGGCAGGCTGGATTGGATCATCTGCGGATCGTAGATGCGATGCGCATTGTACTGGACGCGTGGAGCACCCACCGGCACGACCACAATCAACGTTCCCCCAGGCGCGACCACCCGTTCCAGTTCGCGCAGTGCGCGCTGATCGCCCGTGGCATCCAGTGGATCTCCGTAGCGCCCCAGTCCAATATGTTCGATCGTGTGCATACACGATACAGACTCCAGTGCTAGGTCGCTGAATGGCAAATGGCACAAGTCGGCGGCCCCACACGTCAAATTGCTCAAGTGAATGCCAGCTGGTCGATAATCGTAGAACTCGATCGGCACAAACGCTGAGCAGAGTGTGGCAAAGTACGCCAGCGAACTTATGTCGACGTGCCGCTCAGGACGAGTCTCGGCCAGAACCCGCGCGGCCCAAGCGGTGTGATAAGTGTAATGAGCATCAAATGGCAAATGCGTCGTGCGGTCATTTAGCCTAGGCCAGCGGTCTTGCCACTGCAGCGGCAGTTCAGGTCGCTGCGCGCGATGCAGCCGCGCAAAGCGTGCGTACTCGCGAATAAAACGCACCATGCGCCACGGCTTGCTAAGCGCCATTGAGTGGCATCCTTTCCGACCTGAGATAACAAACAAGAAGCTACGAACTTCGCTGAGCCTTGGCCCGCCACAAAACATACACCAGCCCACCAACGACAAAAGTGGCCAACATGGCCCACAGTTGCTCGCGCCGCTGACCTTCCACCAAGACGGCCACCAGCATAGCGATCGTGCCCAAGCAATAAAGAGCGGCGGCCGCGAATTCGACGATGGTCAACGGGGCCAAGGCCGGCGAGTTGTCGTCTGGCTGCGCTGGGGTACGTGGCATAAACCAGAGAGCACTTACTGCCAGCGTACTACACGCCGCCAGGGTCATGCCTAAATAACCGATCAACTGTTCCAGTCGGGCAAACCAGACGATGACGATGCTCAATAAGGCTTGAAACCAGATGGCCAGGCGTGGAACTCCGCTGGGTGCATTCAGAAACTGTGGCATGACGCCATCGCGCGCCATCTGCACATACACGCGCGGTCCCGCCATCAGCATGCCGAAGACACTGCTCAACACCGCTAAAGAAACAATCGTGCGCAGCATGGGTTCGATGCCTGGTCCGAAACTGCGCGCGGCTGCCAGGCCAATGGTGCCAGGATCACTCTGCACTTCCGCCGTCGGCGCGGCCCATACGAAAACGGCGTTCAGCGTCACATACATGATCATCACCAACACCGTGGCCAGTAACATGGCACGCGGCACATTGCGCTGCGCTGCTTGGGACTCACCGGCCACATAGACCGCCGCGTTGAAGCCGGTGTAGCTGAGCGACAGCCAACTCATCGCGGCGAGCAAGCCTACATAGCCCGAAAAATCGCTGGGCCACATATCCAAGCTGCGCTCGGGCAACTGCCCACCTTGCCAGACTGGAGTGTTCCCCAGCTGCAACCCAGCCAAGATCAAAAATACCGCGACAAACCCCAGCTTGACGAAGACAATTGTGTTCTGAACCGTGGCGCCCAGTTCGACGCGCACTGCGTGCATCACGCAGGCCAGCAAGATAATCAGCGACGCGCACAGCGATGCCCAGTGGCCCTGACCGACTGAAGGCAGAGCATAGGTCACCACCGCTTTGGACATGGCCGCGATCGGTGCCGTAAAACCCGCCACCAGCGAGATCCAACCGGCCAGAAAGCCAATGCTCGGATGGATCAAACGGGTCAAGTATAGATATTCACCGCCCGAAAGTGGCACACGCTTGGCCAAGGCCCCGTACGCAATCGCGCCAGCCAGGGCCCATACGCCGCACAGGATCCAAGCCAAGATCACTCGCGATGGATTGCCCAGCGACAATAACGCATAACCACTGCTGAAGAAGCAACCGATGCCAATCATCGATGCGACTACCAGCAGCACCAGCGTCGTCAGCCCAAGACCTTGCGAATTGTGATTCGAATTTGAAATTTGGAGTAAGTAAGGAGTAAGGAGTAAGGAGTAAGGAGTAAGGTACAGCTTTTAAGTTAGTTGTGTGATGGGCTTTATGTCACCTCTCCCAAGCTTTGCTTGGGGGAGGTCGGAGCCAGCGTTAAGCTAGGCTCCGGGAGGGGGCTCGTTACCGCAGTGAAAGTGTTTGCAGCGGAATGCACCACGCCTATGATTTCGCGTCCACGACATAAAAGCTGGACGATGTGTAAGGGGTAAGGGGTAAGCGAAACCCGGAAAGTCGGAAGTTTACAATGAATTGACCGTGCAGGTGCACGAACCTCGCGCGATTTCTTTCCGGCGCGAGTCAACGATAATGCACTCTACAAAGCCGATTCGCAAGCCACGCGAGACTAGCGTAGCGGTGCACGTCAGTCGCGATGCTTTTACTGGCCGCAGGTAGCTGACCTTCATTTCCACCGTGGCAAAGGCAGATGGATCGCTGAGCGTACGGCCGAAGGCGATGCCCATGGCCGCATCGGCCAGCAGGGCGATTACACCACCATGAACAGCTCCCATCGGATTGTGCATTTTTTCGTCTACAGCCAGATGCACGACTGCTTGGCCGATAGGACCTGGTTCCACTTTCAGGCCAATAAACTGACTGATGGGAGCATGGGCAAAGGAATCGCCCGCGTCGATCGCTGGTGGCAAACCTGTTTCCTTCCAATTGTTCAGTGTGGAATCGTTCGGTAGATTAGGGACTGCTGACCCCAGCTGAAGCCGGTCAACAGCTTAGTGATTCTAACTTGAAATGAAGTCTTTTACTGCATGAGTCTTGAACCCGAGGGACCGATTGTGCCTGAAGCGATCCAGCGCACAGGCGAGTTTGGATTGGCGATTACCTGGAGTGATGGTCAAAAGCTGAACTATACGGCAGTAAAACTCCGCGACGGCTGCCCGTGCGCAACCTGCAAAGAGAAGCAGCGAGCCAAACAGCAAGAGGCCGCAGCCAGTGCCGGCAAGCTGCGATCGCTGCCGGTCCTTTCGGCTGGCGAACTTCAACCGCTGCGGATCTTGCGGATGCAACCGCTGGGCAACTACGCCTATAACATCGCCTTCTCCGATGGACACGATTCAGGCATCTTTACATTCGACCTGCTAAGGCAATTGGGGACGCCGTGACGCATAAAACAGAGCTGGTGAACAGGCCGTTACTCGGTTGGCGTGAATGGGTTGCCTTGCCCGAACTGGGTATTCCGCAAATCAAAGCCAAGGTCGATACGGGCGCGCGTTCCAGTTGTTTGCATGCCTTTGATGTGCGAATCGAAAACGATGGCCAGCAAGATTGGGTCCACTTTGTGGTACATCCTTTGCAAAGCCACACGGAACCAGCCATTCCAGTTCGAGCCCGCTTGCTCGAATATCGACTGGTCCGCTCCTCCTCAGGTCATGCCCAGCGGCGGCCGGTGATCGAAACGATCGCGCGCATGGGCGAACGAACCTGGTCGATTGAGTTGACGCTGACCAATCGCGACGAAATGGGTTTTCGCATGCTGCTAGGACGCTCGGCCATTTCCAAGCGATTTCTGATCGACCCGAGCAAGTCGTTTCTGCAGAGCTAGGCACGTCGACACGTCTAGCCTTCAAATTCAGATTTCAAATTCGAGATTTGAAGTTTGAGACTTCAAATCTTGTATACTGAAGGTTCTGGTGTCCCAGAAACACGGGAGCTCTTCAGATGGATTTCCGAATTCAGCAACGGCTGCAACAAGTGGCCGCGCGCATGCGCTCATTGCGTTTGGCCTGGCGACTCAATGCCACTTGGTTGGTGTTGGCGCTGATTGGTTTGGTGTGCTTGATCATGGCTGGCAATGCGGCCTGGTCGATTGGACCAAGCATTGCCGCCAGTCTATTGATCGCGGCTTGTCTCTTGGGCGTGTGGTTCAGCGTGGCCGCTTTTTGGCAGCGTCAAGACTTGCGAGCCACGGCTCAGCATGTCGAGCAAAGCTTTCCAACGTTGGGCGAGAAACTGCTGGCCGCGATCGAACAACGTCCCACTCGTCCCGATGGGAAGTTTGGATTTCTGCAGAAGAGTCTGATCGATTCTGCGGTCGCACATGATGATCAACATCGCTGGGCTGATACTATCCCCAAGCGCCGCCTGACGTTGGCCTGGTTGTTAAATCTACCGGCGCTGGTCGTGCTGCTAGTCATCGCCGGATCACTAGCCACCCTTGGTAGACAAACACCCGAGCAGCAGGTTGCCGCATCCGCTTCTTCGAAGTCCAAGTCAGTCGAACCGGTCATCGAACCGGGCGACACGGAAGTGGAACTAGGTTCCAGTCTGATTGTCACCGCCAAGTTTCCAAGTTCGATTCCGGCCCAAGTCAGTTTGCATCGCGTTGGCGATACTCAAGCCGGCATGCAACCCATGCGACGATCGCTGGATGATCCACTGTACGCCGCCTACATGACGGATATCCGGGCACCCTTGACTTACAAAGTCCAGTACGACGAGCGGTCTAGCCAAGAATACAAAGTCCAGGTCTTCGAATATCCCGCCCTGGTACGAGCGGATGCCGAATTGAAATACCCGGCTTACACGGAGCTGCAAGACAAGACGATTGTGGACACGCGCCGGGTTAGCGCAGTTGTCGGCAGCGATTTGACATGGCTGTGCTACACCAACAAAGCGGTCACGCGTGCAGTACTGGTCGATGAAGAAGGCGCGGAATTACAACTGATCGCCGATGAAAAGAATCCACAGCTCCTGCGCGCGACTGAACATGTCTCTCAGTCGCACACCTGGCAATTGAAGCTGACCGATGAAGCCCAGCGAACCAACAAGGCTGAGGTAAAGCTGTCCTTGAAAGCGCTGCCCAATACGGCACCCAAGATCAAATTGGCCACCGGCGACGTACGTGTCTCGCCGCTAGAAGAGTTCTTGATCTCGGCCAAAGTCAGTGATGATTTTGGCCTGGAGCGCATCGGGCTGAGTTATCAAATGGCCGGCGAAGAGCCTGTCGACGTTGCCCTGCCCATCGAACCCAAAGGCGATAAGCCCCAGATCTCCAAGACAGCCGAGTTAGCGGAACTGGTCGCAATGGAAAATCTGCAAGCCCAGCCTGATCAGCTGCTGTCCTATCATGTCTGGGTCGAAGATCGCGACGACGACAACGAAGTCCGACGCATTACCAGCGATATGTTCTTTGCTGAAGTGCGACCCTTCGAAGAAATATTCCGTCAAGGCGAGCAACAATCAGCAGAACAACGACGCCAACAAGGGCAGCAACAAGGCCAACAAGGGCAGGGCGGTCAGAGCGAAGAGTTGCTGGAAGTCCAAAAGCAAATTGTGACAGGTACATGGAACGTACGTCGTACCGCAACCAAAGGTAAATTGCCCGCCGAGGCTCAGGCAGACATCAGCGTGTTGGCTCAGTCGCAACGCGAAGTGATCGAACTGCTGGCCGAGAAGGCTGCCGAGATCGACGTGCCGGGCGGCGAGGAACTGATTCAAAAGACTGCGGAACATATGAAATCGGCGGCGGAACAATTAGAAAAATCCGCTGAATCGCTGACCGTTAAAGATCTGGGCAAAGCCCTCAGCATGGCTCAACTAGCTTACCAAGACCTGCTGCGGTTGCAGGCCAAAGAATTCGAAGTTAGTCGCAGCCAGCAACAACAAGGCCAACAAGGCCAATCGTCGCGCTCGCGTCAGCGTCAACAACAACTCGACCAGTTGAAACTCGAAAATCAAGAGAACCGTTACGAGAGTGAACGGACCGCTCAAGAAGAACAATCGGAAGAGAACAGCCAACTGCGGCAGATTCAAAGTCGCTTGCGCGAACTAGCAGCTCGGCAAGAAGATCTCAACGAACAAATTCGCGAACTGCAAGCCGCACTGCAAACGGCCGATACCGAAGAAGAACGCAAAGAGATCGAAAAACGCTTGGAACGACTGCGTCAACAACAGCAGCAGATGCTCGAAGACGCGGATGAACTGCGCGAGCAGCTGGAAGGACAACAGTCCAACGAGGCGCTAGCCGAAGCGCAAGAACAAATGGAGCAAACGCGCGAGAACCTGCGTCAATCATCCGAAGCACTCAACCAAGGCAACACTTCGCAGGCATTGGCCTCGGGCACGCGAGCCGAACAAGAATTAAAAGAGTTGCAAGACAAAGTGCGACAGGAATCAGCTAACCAGTTCAGCCAGTCGATGCGCGATATGCAAGGCGCCGCAACTGAGCTGGAGCAAGCCCAACAAGAACTGGCCGAGCAACTGAAAAGCAACCAACCAGATGATTCCAACCGTCTGCGCAGCCAGCAACCCGACCAGGAATATGAACAACAAGTGGCCGAGCAACAAGCTCGGCTGGATCAACTGATGCAAGACATGAAGCGCACGGTCGAAGCCGCCGAAGAACCCGAACCGCTCTTGGCTCAGCGACTGTACGACACTTTCCGCACAACCGAGCAGAAGCAAACCGATGCGAACTTGGAAACCACGCGGCAGTTGCTGCAGCGTGGTTTAACCTCCGATGCACAACAACTGGCTCAGCAAACACAAACAGAAATTGAACAACTGCGCGAAGGCATCGATAAAGCCGCCGAAGCGGTACTCGGTAGCGAAGTCGATTCACTCCGCCTGGCTATGGACCAACTCCAGCAACTCTCGCGGCAAGTTGAGCAAGAGGTCGGCAGAAATTCTGATACTGCCAACACTGAATCTCAAGCGGAAACACCTGGCTCACCCAGCGCAGAACCTGAGAATTCGGAGCAACAGGGTCAACCAGGGCAACAACCAGGGCAACAACCAGGGCAACAACCAGGGCAATCAAATCAACCCAGTCAAAGCGACACGCCCAACCAACAGGGTCAGCCACAAAATCAACCTGGACAACAAAACCAACCTGGACAACAAAACCAACCTGGCCAGCAATCCAATCAACCTGGACAACAAGGCAATCAACCTGGACAGCAGCCGAATCAGTCGGGCGGTGGTCCTTCGGGGCTGCGTGGCAATGCGAATCGCCAACAGCAGCCTGGTATGCGGGATTCACAACCTGGTTCTCAGCGTGATGGTGGAAACACGGGTGGCGCGTGGACAGAAGCGTTCGACAGCAGTGTCTGGGAAGGTCCAATTACGGGGGATGGCTTCCGCGATTTCTCGGATCGACTGCGCGAAGTCGAAGAGCTTGTTAATGATCCTGAGCTGCGCAGCCGCGCGACCCAGATACGCCAGGCGGCTCGCGAGTTGCGCACTGAAGTGAAGAAGCATGCAGCCGAGCCGCGTTGGGATTTAGTCAAACAACTCGTCGCCGACCCGCTCCGTGAACTGGGCAAACAAGTTTCTCAAGAGTTGTTGCGCAAAGTTGGTGATAAGAATTCGCTGGTACCAATCGATCGCGATCCCGTACCAGGTCGCTTCAATGAATCGGTGCGTCAATACTACGAGAACTTAGGGAGTGGTCGTTGATGCCCGAAGGATTGGAGTTTGGCTCGCGCGATTGGTTACCGGTGGCGATCGCTTTATTCGTGGTCGGTTTGATTTGTGTAGTGCTGAGCCTGGCGCGCAGCCCTCAGCGAGGCTGGGTCGTGTGGCTCTCGGCGCTTTTCAAGATTGCCGCTTTGGGATCTGTGGCTCTTTTTTTAGTGGAACCCCAACTACGATCCACTCGCCCCAAGCCTGGTGCCAATGCGCTGGCGGTCGTGATCGACAATAGTCGCAGTATGTCGATCCGCGCTCCCGGCCAAACGACTTCGCTAGAAGACAAACTAAAGCAGGTCTTGAGGCGCGAAGCCAGTTGGCACACACGGGCCGCTCAAGATTTCTCTGTTCGACTGTACGGCTTTGATAATCGCTTGAAAGCACTGGACGGATTCGAACAAATCAAGTTCGATGGCAACAGTTCTGCAGTCGGCAATGCCGTGGACACGGTCAGCCAACGTTATGTCAATCGTCCCGCTGTGGGTGTCATGCTCTTCACCGATGGCATGGCTACCGATTCATTACCTGACCTTTCCGCGGCCGATAACAAACTGCCTATCTACCCCATCATCGACATCGGTCGCGATGACCTGCGCGATATTTCGATCTCCGATCCGATGGTTACTCAGACTGCCTTTGAACTAGCGCCTGTGCAAATCGAAGCCACGGTGAACTGCCAAGGCTTGAAGGATCAGACGATCGTGGTCCGCGTGATCGACGAGAAAGGCAAAAGCGTTGCCGACGAAACCGTCCGATCCGATAGCCATGTCTTTCAGAAGCGATTGCGTTTCCAATATCGACCGACCGAGCCCGGCATCCAGTTCGTACGCGTACGAGCCATGTTGAAGAGCGAAGATGATCCCGAAGTCCTGGCGCCGGACAGTCGGCAGGAAGTTACGACGACCAACAATACGCGCTTGCTGGCGGTCGATCGGGGCGGAGGTCCCTATCGCATTCTGTACATCGCTGGTCGCACAAGTTGGGACTTTAAATTCTTCAAGCGGGCTGTGGAAGAAGATCAAGAACTGCGATTGGCCGCGCTCATTCGCATCGCCAAAAAAGAAGCCCGCTTTGATTTTCGCGATCGCAGCGTCAGTTCGACCAATCCCCTGTTCGCCGGCTTTGAAAACGAACAGGATGCCACCGAGCAATACGATGAACCTATCCTGCTGCGCATCGGAGTTCGCGAATCAGAAGAATTGAAAGGCGGCTTTCCCAAAGCCGAAAGTGATCTGTATCAATTCGACGCAATTGTCATGGACGACATCGAGGCCGGCTTCTTTACCCAAGAGCAGATGCTGCTGATTCGCCAATTCGTCGCGACTCGAGGTGGTGGCTTGCTGATGATGGGTGGCAGCGAATCGTTCGAGCGAGGCGGATATCGCGACACACCGATTGGTGACTTGCTGCCGGTTTATCTGCGTACCGGAGGTACGCTAAATGAATCCGATAGCCAAGAGCCCAGTGCCATGGAGTCCACTTTAAGTGTGCTGGGTTCCGACGAAGGTGAACCGCCCAGCATCGCTTATCGGCTGACGCGCGAAGGTAGTCTTGAACCATGGATGCGATTGCGAGCCAGCGAAGTTGATGAAGCCAAACGTCTCAGTCAAATGCCGCGCTTTTATACTTGGAACAAGTTGAAGGACATCAAACCGGGTGCCTCGATCATGGCGGTAGCCAGCGACGAACAAGACAAATCCGTTCCCGCCATGATCGTGCAAAATTTTGGAAGCGGCCGTGTCGGCGCGCTGACCATTGGCGACATGTGGCGTTGGACCATGCGCCGCGCTACCGAAGACACCGACGACCTGGCCCAATGCTGGCGACAACTAGCGCGGTGGCTGACGGCCGATGTACCGCGGCGATTAAAAGTCGAAATCATTCCGCCTGAGGGCGCCCTGGATCCGCACAAGATCGTCATGCATGTGCGCGACGAAAGTTTTCACCCGCTGGACAACGCCACATTCGAAGTGGCCGTGATGCCGCCCGATGGCAAACTCGTAGGAGTCGATGTCATGCCTGATCGCGAGCGACCGGGAGTGTACTCAGCCAACTTCTGGTCGCAAACCGATGGCCCTTACGTCGTATCCGTCAAAGCCTCCAGTGCCGACGGCACGGCCATCGCTGACGTCGACACCGGCTGGGCCGCCGAACCGTCGGCTCTTGAGTTTCGCAACCTGACACCTAACTTGGAAGAGCTCAGTGCGTTGGCCAAACAATCGGGCGGTCAGATCATCGATATCGACGAACTCGATTCGTTTGTCGCCAGTTTACCGTCCCGCCAGGTGCCCATCACCGAGACGCGATTGGAACCATTGTGGCACCGTTCCAGCTGGTTGCTGCTAACCATCGGCTGCCTCTGTATCGAATGGGGCCTCCGCCGCTTCCGCGGCCTGGCATAATGTGGCATAGGCTTCCAGCCTGTGTCTGTGGCATAGGCTTCCAGCCTGTGTTAAAACCTCCACATCACAAATACTTTACATGTCAAGCATATTACTTTACACATCAACTATCTTACTGATCGGGCTAAGCTGCCTGCCTGCGACCACCACGGCGGCGGAACCGACCAGGCAGTTGATACTAGTGGTGGGCGCTGCGGGCACTCCCGAGTACGGTCAGCAGTTCCGAGAATCCGCCGATCAGTGGAAACGCCTGTCCGAGGTCCAGCAGTGGCAGTACACGGAAATCGGCAGTGAGCCAAATGCTGGTGCCAAGTCGCAACATGATCAATTGAGCCAGTCGATCCAGCAAGCGGCCCAGTCGGATAAAGAGCAGATCTGGATTGTGTTTATTGGACACGGCACCTCCGAACGTGGCCAGCATAAATTTAATCTTGTTGGTCCCGATGTCAGCTCTAAAGAGTTGTCGGTTTGGTTGCAACCCATGGGCCGTCAGCTGGTATTTATTGACTGCACTTCATCCAGTTCTCCCTTTCTACCGGAATTAAGCCAGCCAGGGCGGGTGATTGTCACGGCCACTAAGAGCGGATCGGAGAACAACTACGCTCGCTTCGGTCAGCAACTGGCGACTAGTCTGCTCGACCCGGCCACCGATATAGATCACGACGACGAAGTCTCACTGCTGGAGGCCTTTCTGGCGGCATCACTAAAGACTGAGAAGTTGTATAAAGAGCTTAGTCGTTTGGCGACCGAACATGCGCTGATCGACGACAACGGTGACAAACTTGGCACTGGTGCCGAGTTCTTTCGCGGTGTACGCACCGTCAAAACAGCTGCTGGCGGCAAACAACCCGACGGCGCAATCGCTGCTAAGATCGTGCTCTCAGTCCTGCCCGGCGGTCCGCAGCTTACGCCCGAGCAGCTAGCCCAACGAAGTGAGATCGAATCGCAAATCGAAGCCCTGCGCGCCAAGCGTCCCAATCCGCCCACCGAAGCATACTGGAATGAACTCGAACAATTGCTGTTGCGTCTGACAGATGTCTATAACAGCGCCAGCGAAACACAGAAGGCCGCAGGACTTTAATGGCTGACATGAACGACCGAGTCACTGAACTAGAGATACAGCTCGCCCATCATCAACGCTTGTGCGAACAACTCAACGACGTGGTCACCTCACACACTCAACAGATCATGCGTCTGGAACGCGTCAACCTGCGACTGGAAGAGCAGATCAAAACACTGCGTGAACGACTAAAAGAAAGTTTTGATCCCAAGCTCGATAGACCACCACATTATTAACATCGTAGAGCGGCTGTCCCCAGCCGCTCAGCACCCGGCAAGTCGCTGCCCTGTAACACTTGTCCACAGGTCGGAAGATGCTTGGATTAGAGGGTTCCGAGCAGCTGGGGACAGCTGCTCTACATTGGTCCACCGGTCGGAAGGTGCTTTGTCGTAGAGCGGCTGTCCCCAGCCGCTCAGCACCCGGCAAGTCGCTGCCCTGTAACGCTGGTCCATCGGTCGGATGATGCTTTGGTTAGAGGGTTCCGAGCAGTTGGGGACAGCTGCTCTACATTGGTCCACCGGTCGGAAGGTGCTTTGTCGTAGAGCGGCTGTCCCCAGCCGCTCAGCACCCGGCAAGTCGCTTACCTGTAACGCTGGTCCATCGGTCGGATGATGCTTGGATTAGAGGGTTCCGAGCAGCTGGGGACAGCTGCTCTACGCTGGTTCGGATCTGCTCAATTGCTATGGTATAATTCGCCCAGGAGGTATGAGGCGATGTTTGTCTGTGCTGAAGAGAAAGAGAAATTTGGCTTCCTGGATCCCGAACGCGATATAGACATTCACACGGGCCGGAATTTGCCTCATTGGTTTCAAGAAGGTACGGCTACGTTCGTTACATTCCGAACGTTTGATTCTATGCCAAAGGAGGTTATAGAATCGTGGCAATATGAGCTCGAAAGCTGGCTTATCGAGCGTAGGCTTCCAATAGCACTAGCTGCTTCGACAGTCAAAAAACAAACGCCAAACCATTTTAAATTGCTGGAACAACTGAGTTTGAAGGAGGTGCATGAGTTTAAGCGGCTAAGTGACCGCATTTTTCATCGCAGCCTCGATGAGTGCCACGGTGAATGTTTATTAAGAGATACCAAGATCGCCAAGATTGTCGCCGACGCGATTCTCTATCATCGTGGTACTAAACATGAACTCGATCGGTTCGTCATCATGCCTAATCATGTACATGTGTTGGGAATGTTCTACAAGGATGCCAGGCTGAAAGTAATTGGTCAGAGCTGGATGCGCTACACAGCTCGCCAGATTAATGAGCTGTTGGGTAGATCTGGTTGTTTCTGGGAAGCAGATCCTTTTGACCACTTGATTCGTAGCACAGATGAGTTTGAAAGGACTCGAACTTACATTGCCGACAACCCCAATAAAGCAAGATTGTCCCTGGGCGAGTACTTCTATTGGGAAGCATAAGTCGTAGAGCGGCTATCCCCAGCCGCTTTGTCGTAGAGCGGCTGTCCCCAGCCGCTCAGCACCCGGCAAGTCGTTGCCCTGTAACACTGGTCCATTGGTCGGAAGATGCTTTGTCGTAGAGCGGCTGTCCCCAGCCGCTCAGCACCCGGCAAGTCGTTGCCCTGTAACACTGGTCCATTGGTCGGAAGATGCTTTGTCGTAGAGCGGCTGTCCCCAGCCGCTCAGCACCCGGCAAGTCGTTGCCCTGTAACGCTGGTCCATTGGTCGGAAGATGCTTTGGTTAGAGGGTTCCGAGCAGCTGGGGACAGCTGCTCTACACTGGTCCATTGGTCGGAAGATGCTTTGGTTAGAGGGTTCCGAGCAGCTGGGGACAGCTGCTCTACACTGGTCCATTGGTCGGAAGATGCTTTGGTTAGAGGGTGCTGAGCAGCTGGGGACAGCTGCTCTACATAGGTCCATCGGTCGGATGATGCTTGGATTAGAAGGTTCCGAGCAGCTGGGGACAGCTGCTCTACGACCGGCTGCTCTATGATCTACGCCCGCCGTGCAACGGCGCTGCGTAAGGTTGCCAGCAGCGGGTCAGCGATGCTGAAGTGATCGATGGTCAGGGATCGTCGGCACTGGTCGGTGATGGCTTGGGCCAGGGCTGGGCAGCGCGTGACCAATCCGCCGCTGAAGAGCAGATGAAACTGTGGTGATTGACGGCCAAGGCGCCGCGCAACATGCTGGATCTGATCAACTAGCCGCTGGATCTGATGGTCGATGATCTGCAAGGCTTCGGCATCGTTCTGCCCAAAAGCCAATTGTGCTACAACCAGCGACAGCTGAGCTCGGCGAGTGCGGTCGGCTGCGGTTTCGATAATCAAATTATTCAAAGGTGTGCTGGGGTAAGCAGTGCGGAGTTCGTCCACAATTGCGCGCACCAGTCGGCTGGCTTCGAGTGGCTCACGCCCGCTATCGATTGTCTGCGTTACTCTCTGTAAAGCAGCCAAACCAATTGCACCCGCGCTACATTCATCACCCAGCAGCGGTCCCCAGCCACCTGCACGGACCATCAAGCCATCGGCATCGCGGGCTGCCACAACCGAACCAGTGCCCAAGATGATCGCCAGCGTGGCCGACCCGCGTGCATCGGAAACATCCAGCAACGGATCGATATCGCCAGTGCACTGTACGCGCGTCGAGTTTGACAATGTACTTGCCAAAGACTCACGTATAAATTGAACAACGCGCTGTTGATCCTCCACGCGCCCGGCTCCAGCTAGCGCCAGGTAAATGCAGTGTATGGGCGAATCGTCTGCAAGGGAGTCAAGCGTTACTTGCAACGCCTGGTGCAAATTCTTGGATGCAGTCAGCCAGGTAGTGGGATGTGCCGAGCCTGTGCCTGCATGTTGCCACGTCTTGGCCAAAGTTAAATCGATGGGTAGTTCCGTGTTTGGCCAGCCAAATTTCTGGGCGGCTACGGCAATCTTGGTACCACCACCGTCGATCGCTATGACCCAACCTGGAATGTTCGACTCTGTCATGCTTGCTTCAGGTCGTGAATAGTAACATCGCCAATAACCTGGCGCAGATGACCACCTTCGAGCTTTAGTAACTCTTCAGCCATGGCAGCATCGGTTTGGCGATGATGCATGACGACGGCGATCTTCACCAAGCCACCTGCTCGATCGAGAAGTTCGGCTGCCGCCGATTCGCTCAGTCCCGTCAATATACGGACCAGGCGCTGACTGCGCGCGATCAGTTTCGTGTTGGTCGCTCGCACATCGACCATCAAATTTCCGTAAGTTTTACCTAGCCGTATCATGGCCGCAGTTGTGATGGTGTTCAGAATCAGTTTGGTGGCCGTACCAGCCTTCAGGCGGGTAGAACCGCTGACTACTTCCGAACCCACCACCGCGCAGATGACGATATCAGCCAGCGACTCCAGCTCACTACCCGCGTTGCACACCAGGGCAACAGTCTGCGAGCCAACGGATCTGGCATACTTCAAACCGCCGATGACATAGGGAGTGCGGCCACTGGTGGCGATACCGACGACGACATCTCGAGGCGATAGCGCCATTTGCTCTAAATCTTGTTGTCCCAGTCGAGGATTATCTTCGGCGCCTTCAATCGCGCGGCGCAGCGCGGTATCGCCGCCGGCGATCATACCTATGACCATCTCTGGCGGAGTGCTAAACGTTGGCGGGCATTCACTGGCATCGAGCACGCCCAAGCGTCCCGAAGTGCCTGCGCCCATATAGATCAGTCGGCCGCCCAGTCGAAAGGCCTGCTCAACCACTTCTACTGTCCGCGCGATCTGCAGTTCCGCAGCCGCCACGGCATCGATGACACTGCGATCTTCGCGATTAATCAGCCGCACAATTTCCAACGCATGCCAGCGGTCGACTTCCGACGAACGAGGATTGATCGATTCGGTGGTCAATTGGCTCAGCTGGTCGCTATTCATGATGTCGCATTTCAAATTTTTTTGGGAGTCGCCGAGACTTGAATCTCATCACCCACAATGCGCAGCGGGAAAGCATCGACGCGAATGCGCGGACTATCTAACCAACTGCCATCGCGAACGCTGAAACGCCAATGGTGCCAAGGACAGGCGACGCAGTTATTTTCGACCCAGCCTTCGGCCAGCGACGCACCTTGATGTGGACAAAAGTCATCGATCGCAAAGTGTTGGCCGGCTTCGCAAAAAACTGCAATCATTCGTCCCGCCACCGCAAAGGCGCGGCCACGCCCCTCTGGGATCTCGCCGACCTTGGCAACGGTGACAAATTCCAGTTCAGGCTCGAGTGGATCGGGAAATAGTTCGCTCTGTGGCATAGGCTTCCAGCCTGAGGATGTTAAGTTGCGTACCTCTTACCATCGTAGCCTGTTCCGGAGTGCGCAACAGGTGTATCTTGCTGGCTAACAGAATTTCAAATTGTCCGATTCTCCAATAACCAATTCCCCGCTTTTAACCAATCCCCGCTTACCATCTTTCAGATTGCCCATGAACTTCAACGACTCCCTGCCGCGCGAAGTGCCGTGCATTGATCAACTTCCCACTCCCGCGCTCGTGTTCGACTCGCAAGCGGTGGCGGCTAATATTCAGCGTCTGGCTGATTACGGTCGCCAACACAATCTCGGCATTCGTCCGCATACCAAGACGCACAAGTCGGTCAAGCTTGCGCAGATGCAGCTCGATGCCGGCGCTTGCGGCTTGACTGTCGCCAAGGTTGGCGAAGGTGAAGTGCTGGCCGAGTGCGATACCGAGTTCTTAATCGCTTATCCAGTCTTCGATGCAGCTCGCCGTATTCGGGCCGCCCGCCTGGCCGGCCGACGACCAACGATCGTGGCGGTCGATAGTCTTCAAGCCGCGACAGAACTATCGGCGGCTGCGAAATCCGAAGGCTCCACTCTGGGCTTGCTAGTCGACCTCGACGTCGGCATGGGGCGCACAGGTGTGGCCACGCCGCAATTGTCGCGCCAGCTCGCGCAACAAATTTCCCAGCTCCCCAGCGTCAAGCTGGAGGGCATCATGTGTTATCCAGGCCACATCTGGTGCAAAGCCGAAGAACAAGCCGCACCGCTGGCTAAAGTTTCGGCGATCCTGCGTGAAGCCTTAGACCTGTGGACAGCCAGTGGACTCCAGGCTCGCATTGTGTCCGGCGGCTCGACTCCCACAGCCTATCAATCGCACCTCGTGCCCGAATTGACTGAGATTCGGCCAGGCACCTATATCTTCAACGATGTAAATGAACTGAAAGGCGGCTTCAACCAGCTGGCCGACTGCGCAGCCAAGATCATCGTGACGGTCATCAGCAATGCAGTGGCTGGACAAGTTGTGATCGATGGCGGTTCCAAAACATTTACCAGCGATGCCTGCGTACCAGATCGCGAAAGTGGATTTGGTCAGCTGGTCGGTTATCCAGCCGCCCGCATCGTCAAGCTGAGCGAAGAGCATGGCCAGGTTGATGTGCGCAGCGTCGACCAGCCACCGAAACTGGGCGACCGCTTAGCCGTGATTCCCAATCACATTTGTCCGTGCGTCAATCTGCAGAGCTATGCGTGGTGGCAACGCGATGATGGTTCGCTGGAACGATTGACGATCGATGGACGTGGGTTGCTGAGCTGAGGCGCACAATGAGTTCAGAGAACCCGCAAGTTGTTTGGCATGCGCACGCTGTGGATCGGGCTGCGCGCGAGCGTTTGATGGGACATCGCGGAGCGGTGTTATGGTTTACCGGCTTGAGTGGATCGGGCAAAAGCACCGTTGCCAATTCCGTCGACGAATTGTTGCATCAGCGCGGTGTGCACACCATGTTGCTCGACGGCGATAACATTCGTCATGGTTTGTGTGCTGCGCCGAACATGCTCAAAGATGTGCATGGTGAAGAATTCGCGCAGCGTTTTGGGCTTGGGTTTTCACCGCTGGATCGCGAGGAAAACATTCGCCGCGTGGGCGCGCTAGCGCAATTGATGGCCGCCTCTGGCCTGATCGTCCTAACTGCCTTTGTCAGCCCCTACCGTCGTGATCGAAAGCGTGTACGTCAGTGGATCGAAAGCCAAGGTCAAGCTGGCGACTTTGTAGAGATCTTTGTCGATGCACCGTTAGAAGTTTGTGAGAGTCGCGATCCCAAGGGTTTGTACAAGCAGGCGCGCGCCGGCAAGATCGCCAACTTCACCGGCATCAGCGACCCTTACGAAGCACCTGATTCCCCCGAACTGCATCTATATTCCGCAGATCGCACGCCACCTCAGCTGGCCGAACAAGTTGTGCAATATCTTGTCGGACAGCAAGTTATCTAAGCACACCTGTGCATATCGTAGCCACCGTCGCCAGACGGTGGACACCACTGGCTGCGATTTACCACCGCTTGGCAGCGGTGGCTACGAGCGCGGGTGTTATAGTCGCACATTCCGTCGTTCGCTCGGGGCCTACCTAACATTTGGATATAATGGGATGATACGGAAGTTTGGTCGATCCCCGTTCAGATCGAAAAGATTATCGATGAAAATTGAGTGCCCGATTTGTGGTCAAGTGTCTGCCGCTGCGCTGTTTAAGAAGAAGCAGCGAACGTTCTATCGGTGCCGTCAGTGTCGATTGCGATTGCAATGGCCTCTGCCTTCTCTAGCCGAACTGGCGGAGTATTACGACCAAGAGTTTGCGCAGGGCATGTACCGTACGTTCACCGAAGCTGAAGAAATGAAGCTTCGCACCGCTGAGTATCGACTGCGCCAGGTCGTACGCTGGAAAGAGCCTACTGGCAGATGGTTGGATGTTGGATGCGCCAATGGTGTATTCGTAGCCACCGCGGCTAAAGCCGGTGCCGATGCTTGCGGTATTGAACTCTCGGCTGTCGCTGTCGAGCAGGCTCGCCGTCAAGGACTGCAGGTGTGTCAAGCTACGGTAGAAGAGTTACCAACCGAGCAACGCTTTGACTGCATCACCGCTTTCGACGTCATTGAACACGTCTTGGAACCTCGCAGCTTTTTACAGGCCATCGACAAGCGTCTCAACCCAGGCGGCATTTGCGTGTTGACCTTACCCGACGTGAGCTCGATCTTTGCCAGGCTCATGGGCAAGAACTGGTGGTTCTACATCCCCGAAGAACATCTGCACTACTTTGCCCCTGGCACGATCACCCAGCTTGCCGGGCGTGCCGGTTTGGAAACACTGCGGACCAGTAAGACGTCTAAGCCGCTTACGTTCGATTACGGTTTGACTCAGTTCAAAGAGTTCAATCCAGTGATCTATAGAATGCTCAGCACGCTCTCCCTCGCACTACCCAAATCATTGCGGGCGGCCATCATACCCTTCTACATTGGCGAGATGTTAGTTGTGCTGCGTAAACCGGTCGCGATCGACAACGACGTAGCCACCGTCGCCAGACGCTGGACCACCCGTAGCCGCCGTCGCCAGACGGTGGACTCATCGTACCGATTTACCACCGCTTGGCAGCGATGGCTACGTGAAAGCGCAAATGTGAATGACCGATCTACTTGATCGACTGCGCTACCCAGCCGGCAGCGCCCATGATGCCAGCGTTGTCGCCTAGCTCGGCACATTTGATAGTGTAAGTATCGGCGTAACAGGCCAGCACGCTGCGGTCGGTAGTCTTCTTGACCTCTTTCAGAAAGAGATCGGGCATGGCTTCGACCAGGCCGCCGCCCAAGATGATGCAGTCTGGACCAATTAAGTGGACCATGTTGGTCACGGCATAGCCAATCAAACGCGCAGCGTTCTCGATCACTTGCAGTACGGCGGTCTCTCCGGACTTGATGGCCTCGGAAATCGCTTTGCTGCGCAGCTTGGCCAGGTCGGTGCCTGCGCCTTTCAAGACACTGGGTGCTTCGCCGCGATAGGCTAGCTTGGCGATCTCACCTGCAATGGCCAGGCGGCTGGCTTCGGACTCTAGCGTACCGGTCATCGCCGTGGCGCCCTGGCGTGGTGAACTGGTGATCATCACGTGTCCAATTTCCATGCACGTCAAATTCTTGCCGCGCAGAATTTGCCCATCGTAGACGCAGCCGCCACCGATTCCAGTACCTGGAAAGATACCGAGCGCGGTGCGTGAACCGCGGCCAGCACCAAATCGATATTCTCCGTAAACGCCTGCATCGACATCGTTCAGTACAGCCACCGGGCAACTGAACCGGTCGCTCAAAAACTTTCCGACAGGCACATCTTTCCAGCCCAAGTTTACGGCCACGCGCACCACGCCTGTTTGCCATTCAACTGGTCCGGGGCAGCCGATTCCAATGCCCGCGATGCGCGCAGGATCGAGCTCGTGTTCGTCCAGCATCTTGCGAATCAACGCTTCGATGCGTTCAAGAGTGATGGCAGATTGATCACCGCGCGTTTTCTTTCTGCGCGAGGCGATCACAGCGAACTTCTGATCCAAGGCCGCTGCCAACATTTTGGTGCCACCCAGATCGAATCCGATCCAATACTTGTCAGTTACAGTCACACTAGCCTCGGTCATTATTTCTTGCGGGCAGCGATTTCCGACTTCATGAACTCCAGACCTTCTTTGGCCAGAGTCAGTTCGTCATCAAACATACGGCGCCAAATGCGCGTGGCTGCGGCCAACTCGGGCAGGGCCAAACCGAACGCTTCGATTACCAGCCAACCGTCGTAACCTATCTCGACGATCGAATCAAAATTCTTGCGCCAGCGCACGTTGCCTTTGCCTGGCGTGCTGCGATCATTTTCGCTGATGTGAATATGACACAGCACGTCTTTGATTTCGCGGAGCGTTTTGGGAATGCTCTTTTCTTCGATGTTGCTGTGGAAGGTGTCGTACATGATGCCACAAGCTGGATGATTGACTTCGCGCGCAAATCGGGCCGAGTCCGCGTGAGCGTTCAGGAAGTAACATTCGAAGCGATTGAGAGCTTCTACGCCCAGCTTGACCTTCACTGTGCCCGCATGTTCGGCAACTTCGCGCATGCTCTGGATGCCCCACTTCCATTCATCGGCCGTAGGACCGGCGCCAGAGAAATGCCCTAGTGCAGAGTGGTAGGGACCAACCAGCGTCTGCGCACCGGCGGCAGCACAGCAGTCGAGGGTCTTCTTGTTCAGCTCAACACCTTTAGCCCGCACAGCCGGATCCGAGCTGATCGGATTGTCTTCGACATTGCGAACCGTTACGGCCGTACGTGCCAGGCCAGCATCATCCAAACGCTTGCCCCAGGCTGCATAGTCCAAATCCAAGTTGAACATCGGCAGTTCCACTCCGTCGTAACCAAACTTCTTGAGCTTGTCGAGAACTGGCAGCAGACTATCGTTTAGTTCGCCGGTCCACAGCAACAGATTCATGCCGTACTTCATTTTCAGATGTTCTCCAGTTGTGTCGTTAGGTAATGGTTCGTTGGTCGGTTGTTTCCAGGTTCTGTCACGGCGAGTTAGTTTCGCCCTAGTCACGCCCGGCGGCGGTCGGCCAGGCGGATCGAGTTGTTGTTCGCATCAGTCAGCAGCAAGTCTGCCGACTGCCGCACGCGGTCTCGCGCGGTTGCTAACCAGGGAATCACTTGTTCGTTCAGCGGCTCCAAACCGACGCGGTGCATGACGTGATTGAGCCTGCGCCACAATCCGGCATCGTCAGGGTAATCAGCCAAAAACCGTTCTGCAATAAAGCGTGGCAGTAGCAGCGACAAACGCTCGGCCGGCCGGGGCAGCATCATTTCGGCGATCTCGCGCATGCGCTGCGGGTCGACTTGCGAAAGAGCATTGTAATATGCATCCAGTCGGCCGGGGACGTCCTCGATCAGAACTGCGTCCAATAACAACTCGACGCTAATATGCCCCAAAAATCCGGCTTGATGGCTCAGCGGGACCAACGGGCGGAGTTCGACTGCAAAAGTGGCCCACAGCCGCGTAAAAGTTTCGTTCTGATGAAACCAGGTATCGTCGTGGTGATGCTGGAGCACGCCACGCGCAAACGCAGCTACTTGCGGATCATCTGCCTGCGACCAGGGCTCGGCCAAATGGCTGCGTGAGCGGTTGCGACGATCGACCACGTTCATCCAGTCGGGCAGGGCAGTACCAGCCACGTAATACGGGTCGTCGATAAAGCGAAAACCGTGCGATAAATAGTTCACTTCGGTGGTGCCGCGCTGCCCATAATCGTACACACTACGCTTCGCGAGCCGCCTTGATTGCGATGCTCGCACAGGTAAATGCCTTGCCAGGTTCCCAACACGAGTTGACCGCTACGAATCGGAATCGTCAATCCCGCCCCCAGCATCGAGGCCTTGACGTGTGCCGGCATATCATCCGGGCCCTCGATCGTATGCACCAGTGGCAGGTCTTCTGGCACCACGTGATTGAACACCGTTTCCATGTCGGTACGCACGTCGGGATCGGCGTTCTCATTAATCGTCAAACTGGCCGAGGTATGCAGAATGAAGAGATGCAGCAAGCCAACTTCGACGTTCCGCAACTCTGGTAACTGATCGACAATTTCGCGCGTAACCAGGTGGAACCCGCGCGCCCGGCTCTTGAGCGAAAACTGTTGTTGGTGCCAGATCATTATTCGTATTGCAACGCCGACGAGAGTTTCAAGCGCGCGGCTCGCTCGGCGGGAATCAGCGAAGCAGCCAGCACGATAACAAGTCCCAAAATAACCGAGCCGAACACCAGCACCGGATGAAACACGAACTGAATATCGTGACCCAAAATCGCCTCGGCCGAGAGGCTGATTGCGTACGACACAAAGACGCCAACTACGGCACCCGGAATGATGCCTAGCACGCCCATGATGATCGCTTGGGCCAGAATCATGCGCCGCGTTTGACCGCGTGTCATGGCTACCACGCGGAGCATCCCGATCTCGCGGGTTTGCTCGAGGATGTTCATCGTCAAGGTATTGACCAGGCCCATGGCCGCAATGGAACAGCCCATGGCCAGCAGGGTCCACAAGCTGGCTATTACGCCATTGACCATACCGTTAATCATTCCAACTAGCTCAGGGTTGGACTGCAGGACAAGTCCATTGGTGTTGCAATAATCTCGCAGTTGTTTGTCGACATCGTTAATGCGATTGGCTTCCGCCTTGACGATTAGGATGTCAGCCCCTTCCATTCCCAAGGCTAGCTTGGCCACAGGTTTATCCATGTACACAGTCAAGCCACCCGCCAGGTAATCATTGACGACGCTGATGACATCAAAATTGGTTGGGCCCGAGGCCGTTTGCAATTGCAGCTTGCCGCCAGCCTGGATGTTCTTGCGCTGTGCCAGCACGCTCCCGACGACAACTTGCCCTTGGGTCAGGGCTTTGACCACTTTATCTTGCTGGTCGCGGTCGACTTCGAACAGACCCAGTGGTGCACCGCGAAAATCGCGTGACACTACCAGCACATCATCCTCATCGCTGCGAGCTTGTTCCATTGCCAGTTCAAAGACTTGCTGGACACCCTCCATCGACTTGACCGCCTGGTACGTTTCATCAGGTAAGTCGGCGGCAGCGCCCGTGGTGATATCCGGCATCGATGCCCGTACAAAGAAGTCACCCTTCATGGCATTGGTGTACCAATTCCGAATGTTACCGACGTTATCCAGCACATTGCCCGCCATGCCAATGCTGGTGCTCACGGCAACAAACAATACGCCCACCGTTAATGTGCTGCGTCCCAAATGTCGTACGAGCTGACGCTGCGCCAACAAGGCGGCTGGTCCAAACCAAGGTCGCATCATCTTCATCAGAACCAGCGAGATGGTCGAGAGCGAGATGGGAATCAGCATGACGAATCCCAACAGCAACATGACAATGCCTGTCACATCACCGCCTAAGGGCAGTTTGCCTTGCGTGGCTAACCATAGTATAGAGCCACCAGCAGCGATAGCGATCAAAGCAATTGGCGTAGCGATGCGAATCAGCGACTGATTCTGCCCGGTATCAACTTGGCGAATGGCTTCCAGTGGCTGCACGCTGGCCGCACGATTGGCCGGCAGGTACGCGCCCAATAGCGATATGCTGACACCAAATACGACTGCGATAACGATCGGCCACACGGTGATTTGAATCACAGGTAAGGAAACTTGTTGCACCTGTTGAATGGCGCGCGACAAGAAGGTGGCCCCGTAGATGCCTGCCACACAACCGACTGCTGAGGCAATCACGCTCATCACCAGGGCTTCGCGCAAGATCATCCACCGCACTTGCGAGCGCGTGGTACCCAGGGCTCGCAAGATTCCCAATTGTTTGCGGCGCTCGCCGACCGACATTTGGAAAGTGTTATAGATGATGAACAGCGCAATCAGCAGCGCAAAGGCGATGGCCATATGCAGACCATTTTCGGTTCCGAACATGGCTTCTTCTGCCATCTGGCTCCGCGTAGACGGCAGTTGCACACTAACTTCGCTGGGCATCGAAGCTCGCAGGCTCTCCGAAACTTTTTCGAGATCTTCGCTGTTTTCGAGCACGATCTGAATCTGATCCGCATTGGCACCCGCCTTGAACCATTTGGCCACGTCGCGAGCTTCGGCATACACCGACGAACCAACTGCCACGCCCGATCCGCCGCTGGGCATGACCATACCAACCACGGTGGCTTCATTGGGGCGCAAGTTCCTGCCCAAAATTTTTAGCGTGGTGTCGACTTTGACACCCAGTGAGCGCGCAAAGCTGGCATCTACCAGAACTTCACCGCTGCTTTGCAATTCGCGGCCTTCGACGATCTTGTAGTCGCGAACTTGTTGATCCACTTTCGGATCGATGCCCATCACCCGCGCCCTGGCTTGTTTGTCTCCGTAAAACAGCGAACCAATGCGATTGAGTGAGGGTGCGGCCAGTTTAACACCAGGCGTACTGCGGACGGTATCGACTAGTTTAAATGGAAAACCCTGGGCGCTATTGGCCACCAGTTCCAGATCTGCTTTACCCGAAACAGCCCGCAGCATTTCGCGCTGGGCCACGCGCGTGTTGGCTGTGGTCAAGAATACGGCGACCACCGCCGCGACACCCAGCACGATACTGACAAAGGTCAACATGGCGCGGGTAGGTCGCGAGAGAATTTCGCGCAGAGAAATCTTGCTCATCGGCATGTGCTAGTTCCCTTGGATGCGAACCAGGTGCATTTCGGGAATACCATTCTCGATCGGTCCGTCGCTTTCAACCATTCCATCCCGAATGGTGATCAAGCGTTTGGAGGCTTCTGCCACGGCGCGATCATGCGTCACCATAACGATCGTTTGACCGTGGGCGGTAACGAGATTTTCGAGCAGTTCGATAATGCGTCCAGCTTGACGCGTATCGAGATTGCCAGTTGGTTCATCGGCCAGCAGCAGTGCCGGGCGAATAGCCAGGGCCCGCGCCACGGCCACGCGCTGCTGCTCGCCACCGGAGAGTTGCGCGGGGCGGTGATCGCGGCGGTGATCCAGTTCTACTTGCGCCAACACCTGACGAGCGCGTGAGACAGCTTCGCGATTGCTCATGCCATCCAGTTCCAATGGCAAGGTAACGTTTTCGAGGGCAGATAGATTCGGTAGCAGGTTGAACGATTGAAAGATAAAACCTAATCGTCTGCGCCGCAGTTTGGTACGGTCATCGTCGCTGAGGCTGGCGATATCGACGCCCTCGACCAGCACTTGGCCACTGGTCGGCGTTTCCACACCACCCAGCAACGTCAGCAGCGTGCTCTTGCCTGATCCCGACGGCCCCATGATGGCCACGAATTCGCCCGATTCGATTTGAATCGACACACCGCGTAGCGCAAAGACCTGAGCTTCGCCCGTCCCATAGGTTTTAATGAGATCGCGAGTTTCAATAACAGTCATGCGAAATGGCTCTTATAGTCCAGTTGATCCGTCCCCGCCTGGCGGAGGTGGTTGGAAGCGATGTCGTATCTGCTCCCACGCCCCTCGCAACGAATCGGCCAACCTGGCAACCTGACCGGCTGCCAGAAAGACGCGTGCGCTCACGGCCGAGTGGGGATAAAAATTGGTGATAAAGTCAAAACTGAACTCGTGCGGACCGTGACCAATCATCACCGCGTTGGCATAACTGCCGCTAAGAATCTCGTCGCGCATCTTTAAATCGTCATAGATTTCTTGAGCCGATGCACGTCGCAAATTCTGAGGCGGTATTTGCTCGGGTGGCAAAAAGCCTGGACCTTGAGGTTGATTCTGACTACCGACGCCGGGCGGTTGTTGACCAGAGGGAATGGCTTGACCAGGTCCAACATGTATTGGACCAAAGGGTTGTCCTGTTGAGGTATCGCTGTAGGGCGCACTACCTGGAACCGAACCGCCACCAGCACCGAATGGGCCAGCCTCTGGGCCAGCTTCAGGTCTTGGGGCAATCTCCGGACCAAGTTGACTATTTGTTCCAGAATCGGGCCACTCACCTGTTTGATTTGGTGATTTGGGCTGAGTCTGCGGGGCCGGTGGCGAATTTGGCGCAGGCACCGTGCCTGACGCGTTGGTAACCATCATGCCGCTAAGATTGGGCGTCGGCAGGTTGCCATATCGACCGCGGTACAGCTCGATGTTCTTCAGCAAGGCATCGACAAATTGCGGTAAAACTGGATGCGGCATGACCACTCGAGCGACCACTTGATGCGGCCGGCCGAGGTTTTGAATAAAGTCGATGACAAACTCAGTGGGCGCTGTCATCACGATGACGCCGGTACTGAAGACACCGCGCGCAACGTGATCCGGTACTCGCGCGCGGACTGCGTGCTGCTCGTTGGGGTCGGGGCGATCATCAGGCGAAAAGGGAAAAGTCATGGTGTGTCGACGCTCGCGAGAGCTATTGCTACAAAATGGTTAGTCTGGGGCAAACGGATCCGTCGCTGGCGGCTGGCTTATTTGGACGTTGGTTTGCTTTTCTTGCAGAACCCTCTCTGGCGCGGCGATGCGCAGGATCATCACATCTCTCGTGGTGAGCAATAGATTCAAACCGAAAACTACCAGTGACGCTAGGGATAAGACTACCATATTCCCCAAGATCGACTGCCACCCGGTCGTTAGAGTTGACCTGATCGCTAAAAAGACATTCAGCACCTGGTGCCACTCATAGTCGACTCGGCTAAAGTCATTCCAGTACGAAGCGAGGTAATACGGCAGGACTTGCAAAACAAGGCAGAGCACCACTAGCACTGAAAACGACACCACCATCGGAGCGGCCACTTTCCGCCCCAAAACCAACATGCATAGCCGACAACTGCCGACATAAAACGCCAGGTAACAGCTCAGCAAATATCCCAGCGCCACAAACTCGTCGACTTTGTTGACCGTGCGGCCCATGGTGGCGATCGAATTGAGCAGAGCCGCTATGTAGACGACGACTGAGGCGAAGACGACCACCATGAACACATAGCCCAACCCGGCCCCCGGACTCAACCAGGTTAACAGGACGCGGCCCAAAAAAGTCTTGGGCAACGATCGCCGGGCTCGCGGCGAGATAATGCCACGCTCGCCACATACCAACCCACCGATTGCCGTCCAAATCAGAAAGAATGGTATCAGCAGCCAAGTGCAGATATCAGCGACATCGATAAATGCCGAACTGGGCATCGATGCCAAAAACATCGACAGCCAAAACAGCAGAACGGCCAACAAGATCAGTAGTCGCTTGCGTATCGGCGTCGACTTGTTTTCGCTCGGAAAATCGATAGCCGCCGCAGCAGTCTGCATCATCAACGAGAACAACGCCACCAAAATCGTGACGATGGCAAAGATCACTATCGATACCGCCCGTGGCAACGATTGGACGCTGATAACGTTGTCCAACACGTTCCACATGATCATGTTGATGAACGAAAAGAACGAGATCACCAAGAGCGCAAGTAGCAACACACTCATGCCGTTTTGACCTGAGCGTGTCCGAGCGACCGTGGCCACCATCAGCGCGCAAGAAACGAGCATCACCGAGTAGATAACGGTTGTCCCCAGCAAAACTACAATCGAGACCAGCGACACTCCACGCAGCATGTATGTCAACACAATGCATGGCCCCAGCGCCGAAACATACAGCAGCAGTTGTAGCGCGGCGGTGGCCATCTTGCCAATGATGATTTGCTTAGCCGATAAACTGGTAATGCTCAGCAATTCAAAGGTGGCTTCTTCCATTTCCGAAGTCAGCGAACGATAGGCCGAAAATGGAATGACGATCAACAAGGGGACTAGCAGGATCACGGCATAACCACGCAGCAAGTCCAGTCCGCCGCTGGGGACATAGAAAATGCGCGGCACCGAAAACGACATAAACAGCAGCGTCCAGCCAACCGCTGCCAGTAACGTCAATCCGAAACTGATCTCGAACTGACGACTCTTGAGCGATTGACGAACTTCTTTCACCAAGATCGGGTTGACGAATTCACCACCCCACTGCCACCATTTTTCCCAAGTGCGCACCGGGTCCTCAGAAATGCGGTGTACGCTTTCCAAGTCGACTTTTTCATCGATACGACCGCCAGCCAGACTGATGCGCGTCATTGCACGGCTCCTGTGGTTACTTGCAGGAACACATCTTCCAGCGAACGCGACTCGGTCTGAAACTGCAGGATCTCAAAGCCTTCAGCCATCAGGGCGCGCAACAACTGCGCCTGTTGATGCTGATTGCCCATAAACTGAAAACGCACTACGCGGTCGGTGGCTTGGATTTGGCTAATCGACGGTTGGTCCTGCAACCAAGGTCCCAACCGATCACCGCCGGTGATCAACTCAACCATGATATCGGTGTGCGGTCGCAACTTGGCTTGAATCTCACTGACTTTACCAGTGGCCAGCAATTGGCCGCGTTCGATAATGCCTACGGTGTCGCACATTTCTCCGAGCTCGGTCAAGATGTGCGAACTGACCAGCACACACTTGCCGGCGGCGGCCAGTTCGCGAATCATGACGCGCAATTCAATACGGGCTCTGGGGTCCAGACCGTTAGCCGGTTCGTCCAGGATTAAGACCAGTGGGTCATGGATCATCGCTCGACCCAGACACAGCCGCTGACGCATGCCTTTGGAGAGACCTCGCACCGGTTTCTGTGCGATCTTGTCCAGTCCAGTAAAGGCCAGCGTGTGTCGCAGGGCTTTAGTGCGTTCGCGACCAATCAGTCCATACGACCTGGCGAAGAAATCCAGGTACTCCACACAGTTCATACTGTGATAGGCACCAAACGAATCGGGCATGAATCCCAAGCGTCGGCGTACCAGGTCTGGATCATTGATCACTGAAAAACCATCGATGAGCGCATCGCCGTAATCGGGCAGATCGAGCGTGGCCAAGATGCGCATGCTAGTTGTCTTGCCAGCGCCGTTGGGCCCGATATATCCGAAGACTTGTCCCCGTTCGACTTCGAACGACACATCATTTACGGCTTTGGTTTTGCCAAAGTACCGAAAGAGGCGGCGCAACTGCACCACGGGCTCAGATGATTGGGCCGTTACCATACCAGCCTCCCAATCGTCAACGTCTGCGATTCCACAATCTTGCCTTGAACAGGCATATATATCTCGGGTAAGTTTGGTTGCAGGGTGATATATCCGAAAGGTTGCAGCAGGGATTGTTCTTCTTGCTCGCTGAGTTGCTTCAACCATTCCAGGTCGATGATGTCCGAACCAAATCCACCTTCGGCATTCCAGCCGGCGCTGCGAATACCTTCGGGCATGTCGGGTAAGTGATCCGCTCGAATACGCGAGAGGGTGCTGGCCAGGTCACCAAAGACTTGCTTTTCAAGAGTCTGGGATTGTCCGGCCAGCAGACTTTCGCACATGTAATATCCCTTGTCTGCATCACGCAGAATCACGAACGGCAGGTCGGAGGAGCTAATGTTCTCTACTACGATTGTCGGGCCCGCTCGTTTGACTGAAATAGGCGATTTGACTTTGACGGGATGACCGATCAGGAATTGCTGTTGCTGTCGGGATTTGAGAGCCCCGCTGACTGTTGTCTGCTGATCCGCATAGCGGACATTGATTTGAGAAACATCGCGTGGATGCCGCGAGTATTGAATTCCGTTACCGCCGTAATAGTAGTAAGGAATGCTTTCCGTTACCGGCCTGAAGTAAACTTCGTTGGGATATATCTGGCCTTCGCGCGGAGGCCAGCCGGAGAAGTAGGTCTGTCGCGACCAAACAAAGCCATCACCTGTATTGCCGTCGATGTGCAGCACACTGGTCGCTCGCGCCGTGGTACCAAAGCCCTCGTGCAAAACTTCATAAGTGACGATCAGCCCGGTGGTCACAAGCGAGATCAACGGCACCAGCAGGATCATTAAACTTCGCCGGCCAATCCACCCGGTTAACACCAAAAGACCGGGGCCCAATATCAACCCGAATAGCAACACGATGCCGCAGAAGGTCCAGACGGGAGGCTTACCTACGCTTTCGATCATATTGCGTAGATTCCAAGTGCCGTCGGTCATCGAACTTGTTCGTAGACCGATACTGTTGGTGAGTTCTGAATTCAAACCATCCAGCATCACCAATGGAAAATCACCAAGCGGCCGATCGAGTAGTGCGATACGACCCATCACGTAAGATCGTACGGACGCGCCGCTAGGGTCATTCTTTTCCGCTGCGGCGACCAAACGCGTGGCCCGATCGCGCAGGTAGCTCGGTATCCAGGATGTATCGAAATCGAGCACTGGCAGTGACAGACGTGTCATGTCCCCGGTCAAGACGGTATTCCAATCCACCAACAATTTGCTGCTGTAGATCATCTGGCCTAAATTGCCAGAAGAAGGATTGGCCATCGTGAAGGCCGGGTCTTCCGGAGCCACTTGCCCACCCATTGCGCCGTAATAGCCCGATACCGATTCGCCGGTCATCAGTAGCGACCAAAATTCTTCAGCCAACATATCGTGCTGAGTCGACTTCGCTTGCCATAGCAAATCGGCCGTCAGTAGCCCGTCCCGAAACAGGCCACCTAACGTCACGCGCAAGTCCGTATCTGCTTTTCTGTTCTGGGCCAGCTGCTTGACCAGAGCTTGAAATTCGCCACCTTCATTTTGGTTGGCTTGGCCACTGGGCGCGGCTATTATTGAACCGATGGGCCGCGGCCCAGCGCTAGTCATCGTCATTTGCTGAGCGGCATACGGCGACTGGACCACTACGGATTGCCCAGACATACCGGTACCGTAACTTTCGCCGCCGATGCCTCCCTGCAGGCTCAAGAAATCAAGCGGTTTGAGAATCGGAGCCCAAGCGAGCTGAGATGGCTGGGTTTCTCCCAGCCATTTTGCTACCGCTGCTTTGCCTGCGTACTGAGGACTGCCAATAACCAGTAAGTTACCACCCGCAGCTACATACTTTTTAATGGCATCTGCCACAGCTGGCCTTGTGGTCTGCACTTGTTCGAAAGTGGCTGCGTCCAGCATCACGATTCGAAACTGAAGATAGTACTGCCAAGTGGCAGGGGCAGAATCAATGTGGCGATGGGTGGCCACGCGATTGATGTCGCGACTGATGTCGAATGGATTGACCGTCGTAAAGAAGCTTGCGCTTGAATTGCTCCCTGCACTAAACTGAGACTGCAGCCCTTGCAGCAACAGCGCATCTTGCGCCGATGGCGACTGATTGTCACTCATCAAGTGCAACGCTGTACTTCCGACCAAACCACGCA
Source organism: Rania fehmarnensis (assembly GCF_056494185.1). NCBI lineage: Bacteria > Pseudomonadati > Planctomycetota > Planctomycetia > Pirellulales > Pirellulaceae > Rania > Rania fehmarnensis. Next base: position 3,031,533 of record NZ_CM151398.1, on the reverse strand, counting down.
CTTGAATTTGATAATCCGGTCGCTCACCTGGTCCTAACTTCAGCGGCGTATATCCTCCGCCAAAGCCATTCATAATAAATCGAACTTGCTCGATATCGTTGCCTTCTTCAAAGACCCCGATATCCCAATTCATAATATGCTGGCTGTTACCCCTGGAAGTCGCATTGCTGTGAGCGAAAAATGGGATCGACACTGAAACTGACGAGCTGCCTTCGGGAAGTACAACTTGTTTACTGAAGACAATCCCCCGCATGCTGGTGATGTCTTCAGCACTGGTGAACAGGCGGAGGTCGAGTTTGCGATCGCGAGGACTGGCCCCAGGCGCAGAGACGACAACTTGCAATTGACCATTACTATCGATGCCGCTGGACTCGAACAGGTAGTCGATGTCCAGTACCTCGGCAGCGCTACCACGCGTCGTAATGCGGCCACCGAAAGTATTGTTCATTTGAGCCAATGCTGTTGACGAAGTCAGCAGCAGTACCAGTAGCAAAGCTCGCCAACTGGTCCTCCAACAGCACGCACGGACAGGTCTGCCCGATTTGGTGAAAGCGAAAGCGCGGAGCATCTATTTGTCGTCCACGTGGATGGGTGTCACGATTTGTTCGGGCAGACGATCACCAGCGAAGGGGCTGAGCACTTCATTCTCAGGAGGTGCCAGCAGAGTTTCCAGAACGCCCAGAGAATACGTCGCCAAGAAGACTAAACCAAAGACCGCGAACAAGCCCGCGAACCAAAGTAGAATCGAAACAATAGAAACCATCAAAGCCTGCCCCTGACCAGCCCAACGCACCAGCGTTATAAGCAAGGCGACAACCGTAATGGCCAAAAAGAACCAGATTAAACGAACTTGAGGCAACAGTCCCTGACTGACGACTTCAGCTTGACTAGTGTTTTGATTGGGCATAAGCGAGATGAGCTTTTGGGACTAAAATCTGGGCCTAGGCTTTTCAACCTACGGTGGCATTATGGTCATGCCAACTGAGCTTTGGCAACCAAGAACGTGGGCGGGCGAACTGTTTACAATGGACTAAAACTCCAATTTGTCATTTTTCCAAAGGCTACCTATTTGATGCGACCATTTGCAAACCTGGCCTTCGTTTTACTTGCTTTCACTCCACTGGCTCAGGCCATCGAGCCCGCTCGCGGACCAGTGACGGTCTCAGCCCAGGCCGCCGAGATTCACTCGCGCTGCTACGTGCTGGACGGCCACAACGACCTGCCTTGGGAAATTCGCACCAACGGTTCGCGTTCGTTTGACAAAGTAGACATCTCCCAACCGCAACCACAAATGCATACCGATATCTCGCGGTTGCGAGCCGGAAATGTAGGTGCTCAGTTCTGGTCAGTCTATGTGCCGGCCGATACGGCTTACGATGGTTCGGCTCATCAGAAAACGCTCGAGCAGATCGAGATCGTGCAAGCCATGATCCAACGTTACCCCGATGTGTTCGCCGCGGCCAGAACCGTGAAAGACATTCAAGCCGCCCGCGCTGCCGGCAAGATCGCTTCGCTCATCGGCGTCGAGGGCGGTCACTCGATCGATAACTCCCTCGAGAAACTCAGGCGACTACACGCCATGGGCGCAGGATACATGACTCTGACTCATAGCGATTCTCTCGACTGGGCCGACTCTTGTACCGACCAGGCCAAGTGCCACGGATTGAGCGAGTTCGGCAAAGAAGTTGTGCGCACGATGAACCAGTTGGGCATGCTGGTCGATATCTCGCACGTCTCACCCGAAACGATGCAAGCCGTGTTGGACGTTACCAGCGCGCCGGTCATCTTCTCGCATTCATCCGCCCGCGCCGTTGCCGATCATCCCCGCAACGTGCCCGACGAAATCCTGAAACAGCTGCCCAAAAATGGCGGCGTGGTGATGGTCAATTTCTATTCCGGCTTCGTCGTTGCCAAGTCCGCCGAGATCGGTAAGAAACTGCAACCCATGTATCGCGAGTTGCGCGAAAAGTATCGCGACAACAAAGATCAATACAAAATAGAATCCGGACGCTTGGAAAAACAAAACCCCATGGAACCCGGTACGGTTCATGACGTGGCTGACCACATCGATCATATCGTCAAGACCGCCGGTATCGATCACGTAGGTATCGGCAGCGATTACGATGGCATCTCGATGACTCCCAAACAGATGGAAGACGTATCAACCTACCCAGTACTCACTCAAGTTCTACTGGACCGCGGTTACACCGAAGCGGACATCATGAAGATCATGCACGGAAACATCCTGCGCGTGATGCAAGCCGCCGAGGAAGCCAGCGGCAAGTGACTGTCACCTCTCCAAGGCTTTGCCTTGGGGAGGTCGAATCGAGCCGTAGCGAGATTCGGGAGGGGTCCGGGCAGTGAAGGTGGTTAGTACCGCAGGAGTCTTGCCTGGCGCTGTGCCCCCTCCCGCAGACTTTGGCTAAACGCCTCGTCTGCGACCTCCCCAAGCGAAGCCTGGGGGAGGTGACTAGAGCGCGCTGAGCACGGCTACTTCATCAGCTGTCAGGGCTCGATCGAAGATCATCAGGTCGTCCAGGTCGCCGATGTATTCGATGCCGAGCATGATGGCTGTCTCGGCCGGGTCCCAAGTGAACTTCAGCGGTTGCTTGATCGAACCCTGCGAGCGGCCGTTGAGGTATAGCGTACCGATGCCATCGCCGGGCGCGTTGACATGTTCGAGCGTCAGGAGCACATGCGTCCACGCGCTCTTGGAGAAAGGTGGCTTGGCGACTGTCACCATCGGCCGCTTGGCGACTGGCCACTTTTCCCACGGCGTATTGTCTGGATTCCAGAAGTTCAAATTCGAAAACACGCCCAAACGAAAATCGCGGGGCAAGTCCTTATCGAAATCCACAAAAATCGCGGCATCGTTCCACGCCTTCTGCGTGACTTGGATGGGATCGCAATAACCGGGCTTGAGATCCTGGTCGGGATTCAGCTTCATCCAGAACGAGATCGTCGTCGACCAATCCCTATCGCTATACGGCACTTCGCTACCTTCGAAGCACAAGACTTGTGGCGTCTTGTCGGTGAATCGCAAACAGTCGCCGTACTTGCCTTGCCCGATGGCCACTTCCACATGAGGCCGCACCAGGCCCGGTGTCTTTTGCTTTCGAGCCAACGATTCGGTCGTAAAAATTTTGCCATCACCTTGGCTCTTGACCGCATCGGCCGTTCCATCGAATGGCGCATGAAAGACGAGCGACTTCATCAGTTGGGCCTTATCCTGCCCGCGGGCGACCGGCGAGTTCATGCCCATGACCAGCACGGTTAACAGGCCACTTAAAACAGATCGAGTTAACATGGACGTTGCTCCGGTAAACAGTGGTTTAAAGGTGGCCATGAATGTACCACATCCCGCATTGGAAGCGTCGACACTCACTGCTCGACCCTGGACAGAGGTGCTAGAATGTGGCGCCTGTTAAGCGTTTGGGAAAGCCTGTTCCACTGCCTCCAGTTCAAAGTCCTTTGTTGTGCAAGGATCGCTCGTTATGGCCAAGAAGAAATTGCGTTCCCAGGTGACCACCCAAACCGCGCAGCGGAGCTCGCCAGCCTCGAAAGACAAAGCGCCGGTTAATGTCAAGAAGAAGGTTCAGGCAAAAGCTCAATCCAAGATACGGGCCAAGAAGCTTTCTAAGAACCATTCCCAAGCTCAGACAAAAGCGAAAGCCAAGAGCAAGCATCGCGTCACCAAACGTCTAACACTGCTAGACCGCCTCAGTCAATTGACTTATCGGGCTGCTTGTCGCCTGTTGGGAACTGAAGGCCAGACGCAATTGCGACAAGCGTCCAAGATTGGCGTCGGTGTTCAGCACATCACGCTGTTAACCGACACGCTCATCGCCAAGTTTCCCGATCCAGAAGTCGACGGCGGGGTAGTTCGCGTGACCATCGTGGAGATGGGCGGACGATCGCAGAGCCTGCAATTAAACTGCGATAACTGCAGCGGGACTTGCCTGCACTCAGCGGCCGTGCTGGGCGTGGTCCTGGAGAGCAAGCTGGCTTTGGGGCTGGCCGAGAAACCTGACCTGCGCGAACCGATTGAAAATCTGACTGAAAAAGAGTTGCTATTGCGCGCGGTCGCGGAACGCGAGATTCGTGCCCAGACCGAACGCATGCGACTGGTAGCCAGCGATAAGAGCCGACCGTGGACCGACTATACCGTTACCAGTCTTGAATCAGGTCAGAGCTATCGCGTTTCCTTGCGTGGCATGGAAGCGGGTCAATCGTATTGCTCCTGTCCCGACTTTCGTATCAATCATTTGGGAACTTGCAAACACATCCTGCGGGTTCAGCGATCCTTGTCCAAGAGATTCAACCAGGCAGAGTTGGACAAGCCATATGTTCGCAAAAACGTCTCGCTGCGCGTGGACTATGGCGCCCAGTTGGGATTGCGCTTCAACTTGCCCACCAAGATGCCTGCCGCGCTGACGAAGATCTTGGGCGCAGAAGACGACAAGACCATCACGGATGTCAAAAGTTGTATGAAGCTGGTGCGCGAGATCGAGCGGGCCGGTATTAGTGTGCACGTCTACCCCGATGCCGAAGAGTTCATCGATCACCGACTATTGCAATTGCGACTGGCTGAACAATCAGCTGAGATCAGGCGCGATCCAGCGGGCCATCCACTGCGCAAAAAACTTCTGAAAGTTGAACTGCTGCCGTATCAATTGGATGGAATTGCCTTCGCCGTCGGCGCAGGACGGGCTGTGCTGGCCGACGATATGGGATTGGGCAAGACGATCCAAGGCATCGGCACCGCCGAGATGTTCGCGCGTTTGGCTGATGTCCAACGCGTCCTGGTCGTATGTCCTGCCTCGGTCAAATGCCAGTGGGCATCCGAGATCAGTCGGTTCTCTAGTCGCACGCACCAACAGGTTTTGGGCAATGCTGAAGAACGCGCCGCTCAATATCGCAGCGATGCCTTCTTTACGATCGCCAACTACGAACAGATCGTGCGCGACGAAGCCTCGGTAGCGCAAGTCAAATGGGACTTGATCATTCTGGACGAAGGCCAGCGAATCAAGAACTGGGAATCGAAAACATCGCGAACTTTTCGCGCACTGAAATCGCCCTTTGCGTTGGTCTTATCCGGTACGCCGTTAGAGAACCGACTCGAAGAACTGTACACCGTGGTCGGTTTCGTGAACGCGCACTCGTTGGGTCCAGCGTACCGCTTCTTTCACAAACACCGCGTGGTCGATGACTCGGGCCGAGTCCAGGGTTATCACAATCTCGACCAATTGCGTGAATCACTCAAACCCATCCTGCTTCGCCGCACTCGCGGTAGTGTGATGCAGCAACTGCCCGAACGCACCAATGAAATCGTGCGCATTCGTCCCACGGCCGAGCAACTGGAAATGTCCGATGCCAGCCTGACGCTCGCCCGACGCATTGCGGCCAAGAAGTTCCTGACGGAGATGGATTTGCTGATGCTGCAAAAACATCTTTTGTTCGCCCGCATGGCAGCCGATAGCACGTTCCTGTGCGATAAAGAAGCTCCGGGCTACTCCAGCAAGCTAGAGACACTGGATGAATTGTTAGCTCAAATGGCGGACGAAGCCACGCGTAAGATCGTGCTCTTCAGCGAATGGACGACCATGCTGAATTTGATCGAGCCTCTAATGACTAAGCATAAGATTGATTTTGTGCGTTTGGAAGGTAGCGTACCGCAAAAGGATCGTCAGAAGATTGTCGAGAAGTTTCAAAACGATCCGAACTGTCGTTGCATTATGATGACCAACGCAGGTGCAACTGGATTGAATTTGCAGTCAGCCAATACCGTCATCAATGTCGATTTGCCTTGGAACCCAGCGGTACTGGAACAGCGCATCGCCCGAGCCCATCGCATGGGTCAAAAGAATCCGGTACACGTATTCTTGTTGGTTACCGAAGAAACAATCGAAGAGCGCATGCTTGATACGCTGGCCGCCAAACAAGACCTGGCACTGGCCGCACTGGATGTCGATAGCGATGTCACGGAAATTAAACTACAAGGCGGTATGGATGAACTGAAGCGACGCTTGGAACGCCTGGTCGGCAAGAAGCCGCCCGCGCCCATCGATCAGTCGACCGAACTGGCAGTTACTGAAGAGAACGAGTCGATCAACGTTAAACGCGACAAAGTAGCCTCCGCCAGCGGTGAACTGTTAGGGGCCGCATTGAATCTGGTCGTTCAATTGCTAGACAACGGCGCAGCTGCGCCCACAGAATCTGTCAACGCCATTACCGAGAACTTAAGTAAATGCGTCTCGCGTGATTCCCAAGGCCGACCGCAACTGCAGCTGACTCTACCCGATGACCAGTCGCTCAACGCATTGGCCCAGACGTTAGCCAAGCTGTTGGTGAAGTAAACCACGTAGCCGAGTCTCTCCGAGACTCGACACAACCACTGCATCACACTGGCAACAGCAGTTCAGTGTCTCGGAGAGACACTGCTACGTGGTCACGTACTAACGCCCTCGGCTTAGTCTACTTTGCGCAGTGAGAAATTATATCCTTCGTAAACGGCAATGCCGTAGAACAGCAAGTCCATCGGGCTGGCAGTGGCTTTCAAGATCTCAACGGCTAGCGATGGATTCTGGAGTACGTTCATGGCGGTATCGACTACCGAAGTATCCGTAGCTTGGGCCAAGAAGCCACAGCCCGAAAATAGATTTCCCATAGCGCATCCCAATAGCGCCAGCACGGCACCAGCGATTGCAAAGGGTTGTGTGACGCCTTTGCCGAACACCCGCACTGTCAAACCAACCAGGAATCCAAGCCCCACTGCCATCCACCCAATTTGATATCCGGTAGCGACGGTAACGGCTGCCCAGATGATTGCACCCAGCAGCGCGGCCACGAATCCACCAGCAATACCCAAGGGCAAGTTTTGTTCTTGCAAGAGTTTTTCGTGTTGGGCTTGCAACTGAGCGGAATCAACTTCGGTGGCAACTGGTGGTGTGAGGGGGGTGTTTGTTTCCATGAATGCCTTCTGTACTATGGGGTTGGGGAACGCAACGAGCGAGACGTAATGGAGCGCGACATTGTAGCGGAAGCCATCAAGGCTTTCGATGATTCTCGTTGGATATCCGCAATTCGAAACTCTTGACGAGTTCCGCTACGGTTAGAAACTCTTGACGAGTTCCGCTACAGGCCGATGCCGCTGGTTGTCGACCAATAACCGCCACGGGCGTGATCGCAGCGAACTCGTTGGCCGCGGATGTTGGGAATCAGCTGGCCGTCTTGGAAAACGGTGCGTCCGCCAACCAATGTCCGCACGGGCCAGCCCGTCAAACTCTGGCCAGCCCAGGGACTCCACTTGCTCTTGGTGAACTGCGATTCATTGCTGATCGTGCGCTGCATATTCGGATCGATGATGGCCAGGTCTGCATCGTAACCTACGGCGATCCGCCCCTTTCCGACCAATCCCCACACCCGTGCCGGAGCGTCGCTCATCCACTGCGCCACTTGAATCAATGTGCACTGACCGAGGTGAACCTGGTTGAGCATCAAGGCTAAGCTATTTTCTACAGCCGGTAAACCGCTGGGCGATTGGGGATACGGTTTCGCCTTCTCTTCCAACGTGTGTGGCGCATGGTCGGTAGCCACAACTTGAATGCGTCCCGATAGCAAGGCACGCCACAATGCCCGGGCGTCCGCTGGCGACTTAAGCGATGGATTCATCTGCACCAAAGTACCCAAACGCGCATAGTCGTCGGTCGAAAAGAAGACATGATGCAAACAGACTTCGGCGGTGATATACGGTGCGGGCTCCAACAGCAATGGCAACTCGGCGGCCGAACTCACGTGAAGTACATGGAATCGATGACGATGACGTCGAGCCAGATCGATGGCACGGCTGGTGGCAATCACCGCTGCTTCGCCATCGCGAATACGTGAATGATCTTCGACCGTAAGACTTGAGCCCAAACGGTCTTTGTTGCGGCGCACCGTCGATTCGTCTTCGCAATGAGCACAAATTGGCAAAGTCGTTTCAGCAAAGATACGCTCCAGGGCCGCTTGGCTATCGACCAGCAGACTGCCTGTGCTGGAACCGATAAAGATCTTGATGCCTGGAACATTGGTGGCACTTCTCAGGTCAGCGACATTGTCTTCGGTAGCGCCCATGTAGAAGCCAAAGTTGACGTGCGATACTTCGGCGGCCCGCGCGTACTTCGATTCAATCGCAGCTTGATTAATGCCCGGTGGATTGGTGTTCGGCATTTCCAGATAAGTTGTGACGCCGCCGGCAGCCGCGGCCGCGCTGCCGCTTTCAAGATCTTCTTTGTGAGTCAGCCCAGGTTCGCGAAAGTGAACCTGATCGTCGATCACGCCCGGCATGACCACCAGGCCACCAGCTTCGATGACCTCGTCGGCCGCCGACTGTGCACTAGCATCGATCGCCAGAATCTTGCCGCCTCCCAGCAGCAGGTTGGTTTCCACCACCTGGTCAGCCAACACGACGCGCCCACCGCGGATTAAAACAGTTTGATTCATCGAGGATTTGACTTTCTGATGTAACGGAAGCCCGTAGCGGAAGCCGTCAAGGCTTTCGTCTTCGTAGCGGAAGCCGTCAAGGCTTTCGTTCTCATATCTTCCTTGCCAAACGGACCCCGCGCGAAATGGACGGATCGAAATGCTTGACGCATTCCGCTACGGCCTACGGCCGCCTGCAGGCTGGAAGCCATACCTAGTGGCATGTTAGGCTACTGCGCTGCGTACAGGGAACTTGTGCGAGCTTACATTCCATCCTTTGAGAGAGCAATGGGCGAACCGATGAGCGTACCAATGAGCTACACGACCAACCGCATTTTGTTTGTTTGCCTGGCCAGTGGCTGGTTATTGACCGCCGGCGCCTGTCGCGGGCAAGAGGGTGCGGCCAAGCAGCCGCGCAGCTTGCTGCGCGAGGCACAAGCTGCCTACCGAGCTGACAAGTATGACGAAGCGGCCAAGTTGGCGGCACAGGCCGGTGACCTCGCACCCGAAATGGCTGACATCCAGCAAGTGGCGGGTGAACTCCTCTTTTTGAGCGGCCGAGCTGAGCAGTCGATTCCCTATTTCGACAAAGCCAACAAGCTGATGCCGGAGAATGCTCCGCGTAACTGGCAGCGAGGCGTGGCGTTGGGTTGTATCGGCAAGTTTGCCGAAGGTGCCGATCAATTCGGTTCGCATCATGACGTAAATCCTGACGACGTTGAGAATTCTGCGTGGTACTTTTTATGTGTAGCCAAGACCAAAGGCCGTCAGGCCGCAGAAGCGTCGATCATCAATAGCCGCGGCGATCGACGTCAACCCATGATGTCTGTGCTAAAGATGCTGCAGGGAACGCTTAAGCCGGACGAAGTGTTGGTAGCAGCCAAGACAAATACTAAGGAGGGGCCCGAAAGAAAAATGGCTTTGTTTTACGGATTTCTCTATGTAGGGCTTTACTACGATTCGATCGGAGAAAGTGAAGAGGCGGCGAAAGCGCTGGATAGCTCCATCGCCCACGCCGAGAAAGATTACATGGGCCGCACCGCCCAAATTTACAAAGAATTGCGCTTCGCGAAATCTCCTACCGCCAAGCCAGCCGACTCCAGTCCGAAGTAATGCTGCTTGAACTTCCGCCAATTGCTTACGTAAGCGGCTGAAGAGCAAACTCAGCGTCACCTGCGGAGGTCCCCTACGAGTTCACTGGCCTAGCGGAAGCTTGTTCAAAGGCCAGCTGAACTCATGAAGACTCTCAATCAACCGCTCCGTACCCCTGAACAGACGAAGGCGGAAGAGTTTGAACAGATGAAGCGTCGTATTCATACGAAGCTCGTTGACAAGCTCGACCTCAGCCGCATCGGTGACATGAAAGGCGATGTACTGCGCCGCGAAATTCGCATGGTGGTTGAACACCTCAGCGACGCAGAAAACACATTGCTTAACCGCGCTGAACGCGATCGACTGATCGATGAAGTGCTGGACGAGACCTTTGGTCTGGGTCCATTGGAACTACTGCTGAAAGATTCGACGATCAGCGATATTCTGATCAATGGTCCCAAGAATATCTACGTAGAACGCCGTGGTCGGTTGGAGAAGACCGAAGTCGAGTTTCGCGATAACACTCACCTCATGCAGATCATCGACCGCATTGTTTCCAAAGTTGGTCGACGCGTTGATGAAACCTGCCCAATGGTCGACGCGCGTTTGGAAGATGGTTCGCGTGTGAACGCGATCATTCCACCGCTGGCTTTGGATGGAGCCGCGGTTTCAATTCGCCGCTTCGGGTCCAATCCTCTGAAGCTGGAGGACTTGCTGAACTACAAAGCCATCACGCCTGAGATGGTGATGCTGCTAGAGGGCTGTATCAAGGCTCGACTGAACATCATCATTTGCGGCGGTACGGGTTCCGGTAAAACCACGCTGCTCAACACGCTCAGCAGCTTCATTCAGAACGATCAGCGTATCGTCACCATCGAAGACGCGGCCGAACTGCAGTTGCAACAGGACCACGTGGTACGTTTGGAAACTCGCCCATCCAACATCGAAGGTAACGGCGCCGTAACGGCGACCGACCTGGTTAAAAACGCCCTGCGTATGCGTCCTGAACGCATCATCATCGGTGAGTGTCGTGGTGGTGAAACGCTGGACATGCTGCAAGCTATGAACACCGGTCACGATGGTTCGCTTACCACCATTCACGCCAATAATCCTCGCGACGGTGTGGCCCGTTTGGAAACGATGGTCATGATGGCTGGCTTTGATTTGCCGATGAAGGCCATTCGTCAACAGATCTCCAGCGCCGTGAACCTGATCGTGCAAGCCAACCGTTTACAAGGTGGCCCGCGTCGCGTGACGCACATCACCGAAGTGGTCGGTATGGAACAAGATACGGTGGTGATGCAGGACATTTACAAGTTCAGCCAGGATGGCATCGACGAGAGCGGTAAAGCGTTCGGGCACTTTGAGTGCACCGGTGTGCGTCCTAATTTCATGCATCGTTTGGAATCGGCTGGCGTGCGATTGCCGGCCAGCGCCTTCCGTCAACGCGTAATCATGCAAGCCTAATTCGGTGAAGTCGACTTGCCCGTCGCAACGCCTTAGTTACCCCTTACTAACCGTCAGCCAGAAACGTCGCCAGAGACCGTAACCATGATGACCCTTATAATCATGATCGCCGTGGGTGTGGGTGTGGCCGCATTCATCGGTGGTATTGCTGTGAGCCTGCGGAGTACCGCCGAAGGCACTGCAGCCGAAGATCGCCTCTCGACGCTCACCGGTCAGAAAGCTCGGGCTGGCGAAAAGGCCAAAGGCGAGCGACCTGGGTTGCTGAGCAGTCCACTGGAGGACTCACGCAGCGCCGCCGACGCAATCTTGCTGCGCTTTGGTAACATCACACACTTGATGGAACAAGCCGACGTTCGCATGTCGGGTTCGAAGTTCTTGACCATTTGCGTTCTCGCCGCGGCGGCAGGCGCCAGCGTCTGCGTCTTTACACCAGCACCCAAGTTCTTGATTCCCGTGTTTGCCCTGGGCACTGGGATTCTGCCTGTGTTCTGGTTGCTGATGAAACGCACGCAGCGCATCAAGAAATTCAATAAGCAACTCCCAGAAGCGCTAGAGCTGTTGGGTAGATCACTGCGCTCCGGTCACAGCCTGGCGGCCGGCTTCGGTCTGATCGCCTCGGAAATGCAAGAACCGATCTCCAAAGAGTTCGGCCAAGCATTCGAAGAGCAGAACCTGGGTATTCCACTGGAAACCGCACTTGAATCGATGACCGTTCGCGTGCCCAACATGGACTTGCGGTTCTTTGCAACCGCAGTGGTCCTGCAACGTCAGACCGGTGGTGACCTGGCAGAAATCTTGGACAAGATCGGTAAGCTGATTCGTGAACGATTCAAGTTAGCGGGCACGATTCAAGCGTTGACCGGTGAAGGTCGTTTGTCGGGTATCGTGCTGTTGGCTTTGCCACCAGCCTTGTTTGCCGTGATGTATCGCTTGAACTACGAATACTGCATGGTTCTGTTCCGCGATCCCACGGGCCGTAAACTGCTCGCCGGTGCCCTGGTAATGCAGTTTGTTGGTGCATTAGTTATTCGCAAGATCATTACCATCAAAGTCTAAGGTCGCTTGCAGATGTCGCTCCAATTCATCATTCCGCTGGTTACCTTTATTGGCATCGGTGCTTTTGCCTGGTTGCTGCTGGACTACTTTTCCAGCCAAACAGGCCGCGCCGAAAATCGACTCGATATGCTCAGCGATCCACGCAAGGCTCGCGATGGAGCACGCGATGAAAAGAAATCAGAAGCCATCGCCCGCGTGCTGACCAAAGCTTCGCCTCACTTGGCGGCGCCCCTGACGCCCAAGACAGAAGCCGAGATGAGCAAGCTGAAAAAGGACCTGGTCGAAGCCGGGTTCCGCAGCGAAACTGCGCCAATCGTCTTTACGGCGATTCGCAGTATCTGCGCGCTGGTGTTTCTCTTCGGCGGCGGCGGTGTGGCCCTGTTCGTCAAAGGGCTAAACTATAACGGATTGGTATACACGTTAGTGATTGGGGGCATCGGCCTGTTCGCACCCACCTTGGTACTCAAGTATCTCGGTAATCGTCGCAAGCAACAAATCTTCCTGGGGTTGCCCGACGCCCTCGACTTGATGGTGGTTTGCGTCGAAGCCGGGTTGGGTCTGGACCAGGCGATGCGTAAAGTCAGCGAAGAAATGAAGAAGAGCTATCGAGTGATTGCCGAAGAGTTCGGCATGTGTAACTTCCACCTGCAAATGGGTCGGGCACGCAACCAAGTGCTGCAAGACTTGGGTGGTCGAACCGGGGTCGATGACCTGCGCGCTCTGGCTTCGATTCTCATTCAAGCCGACAAGTTCGGTTCCAGTATCGCTACAGCCCTACGCGTGCAGAGCGATTCGATGCGCGTACGTCGCCAGCAAATTGCTGAAGAAAAAGCAGCCAAGACGGCGGTGAAGTTGATCTTCCCGCTCGTGCTGTTCATCTTCCCCGGTATCTTCGTGGTGCTGGTTGGACCTGCCGGTATCCAAATGGCTCGCGACATGTTCCCCGCCATGGGACCCTAAGCTCACCACCTACAATGTAGCGGAAGCCGTCAAGGCTTTCGTGCATACGATCTCTGCTTCGATTAGCGGAATTCGTCAAGCTCGAAATGCTTGACGCATTCCGCTACCTATGTTGTAGCGGAAGCCGTCAAGGCTTTCGTGCATACGATCTCTGCTTCGGCTAACTGAATTCGTCAGTCCCGAAATGCTTGACGCATTCCGCTACCCGAAATGCATTCCGCTACACCTCGACCACTTGTACGTCGCTACTCTCGCTGGTGTTGGCGATCTCTTCGGACTTGGCTTCCACCTCGACATCTTGTTTGCTGACCGGCGAGCGCAACACGGCGACGGAACATGGTTTCAAGGCATAAGCACTCGTTAGTTGCGGTTTGCCCTGCTCCTTGAGCACCGAGGTATCGAAGAGCCACTCCCAAGGTTCACCGCTCTCCAAATGCGGCAGCGTAAACGGAATCTCGTTGGCATGATCTGCATTGAAGATCATCAAGATGTGATCGGCAATGATAGGCTCGCCATACTCATCAACGTCGACCTTGCCACCGCACAAGTGCACACCCAAACAGCGTACATGCGGGTTGTTCCAGGCTTCATCCGACATTGTTCTACCCGACGGCTCTAGCCAGGCTATCTCGGGCGTGCTGTTACCGCGCAGCGACTTGCCGTGAAAGAAACGCCGACGTTGGAAAACCGGTTGCTCCTTGCGAATGCTGATCAGCAGTTTCACAAAGGCTAACAGATCTTTCTGAGCATCGGAGAATTCCCAGTTCATCCAGGTCAATTCATTGTCTTGACAATAGCAGTTGTTGTTGCCTTGTTGGGTGTGGCTGACTTCGTCACCTTGCAAGAGCATCGGCATGCCTTGAGACAGCAACAGTGTCGCTAACATCGCGCGCTTCTTACGCTCGCGGAGGTCATTGATCTCCTCATCATCAGTGGGACCTTCGGCTCCACAATTCCAGCTATCGTTGTGGTCGGCCCCGTCGCGATTGTCTTCCAAGTTGGCTTCGTTATGCTTGCCGTTGTAGCTAACCAAGTCGTTCAGCGTAAAGCCATCGTGACAAGTAATGAAGTTGATACTGGCGTGTGGTCGGCGACCGTTCCATTGGTATAGGTCGCTTGAGCCACTGATGCGCGTGGCGAATTCCGAGGCCACGCCACCGTCACCTTTCCAGAATCGGCGTACGCAATCGCGATAGCGTCCGTTCCACTCCGACCATCCCATCGGAAAGTTGCCGACCTGATAGCCACCCTCACCCAAGTCCCAGGGTTCTGCGATCAGTTTGACTTGGGATAATACTGGGTCTTGGTGAACAATATCGAAAAACGCGCCCAGCTTGTCCACTTCATGAAGTTCGCGGGCCAAGGTACTGGCCAGGTCGAAGCGGAAACCATCAACATGCATGTGGGTGACCCAATAGCGCAGCGAATCCATAATGAACTGCAGTACGCGTGGGTTGCGCATGTTTAGCGTATTACCGCAGCCGGTGTAATCCATGTAATAGCGTGGATCTTGCTGGGGCAATCGATAGTAACTGGCATTATCGATTCCGCGGAATGAAACCGTCGGTCCCATCTGGTTACCTTCGGCAGTGTGGTTGTAAACCACGTCCAAAATGACTTCGATGCCCGCATCATGCAGCGTGCGAACCATCATCTTAAATTCACGTATGACTTCATGCGGATCATTGGCAGCCGCGTAACGCGGATCAGGTGCGAAGAAGCCCAGTGTGTTATAACCCCAGTAGTTAACCAGGCCTTTCTCCTGCAGATACCGATCGTTGGAATGCAGTTGAACAGGCAGCAGTTCAACGGCGTTGACGCCCATATCGGTTAAGTGTTTGATGGCATCGGCGCAGCTCAGGCCCGCATAGGTGCCGCGTAGCTCTTCGGGTATATGCTGGTTCAGCTTGGTAAAGCCCTTGACATGGCATTCGTAGATCACCATTTGATGCGAAGGAATGCGCGGCAATCGATCTTCGCCCCACGTGAATGCTTGATCGATGACCATCCCTAGAGGCGCATCGGCAGCGTTGCACAAGGGACTAAATGACAGATCGGCTTGAGCGTCACCCACAATGTATCCGTGCGATGCGTCCGTCCACTTCGGCAAACGACCAATACCTTTGGCGTATGGATCCAGTAGTAATTTGTTGGGATTAAAGCGATGCCCCGAGGCAGGTTCGTAAGGGCCGTAGACACGATAGCCATAGAGTTGCCCTGGACGACACTCGGGCAAATACACGTGCCAGACCATATCGGTATGTTCGGGCATGACCACCCGCACTGGCTCTTTCTTGTCCTCAGCAGAATTGAAGAGACAGAGTTCAACTTTGGTCGCGTTTTCGCTATACAGAGCAAAGTTGACTCCACGTCCATCCCATGTAGCCCCCAATGGATAGGGTCGGCCTGGCCAAACACGCATCGACGCACTCCTCGCGCAAAAAAGTGAAAACAAAGAATTGCCGGGGCGTAAGAGCAACTTGTGTGCCACCTTGGAGTGCGGTGCCATCTGGCATCGCTTTGATGTAAGAGAAGTCTCCAGCCGCAGCCTGAGTCACTCTGAAAGTCTGGAGTCGCTTAGTGAGTGCAGGCTGCGGTACCGTCACACTTACATCAAAGCTACGGCTAACGCCGCAGCACTCCAAAGTGCAGCTAGAGGGCGTGACGGGCTACGGTCATGTCGCGAGCTGAAGATAGCTGGCCGGTGGCTATGTCCAGGACCGGCGTTTCGGGAGCCAGTTCGGCCAAGGCTTCCACACTACGCCAATGGCATGAGAGCAAGATGGTTTGTACCGATTCTTGCCAGTGAATAAGGGTGCGAAGCGCGATGCGCGCGCGAGTGTCATCAAAGTTCACAAAACAATCGTCCATGATGACCGGCAGTGGTTCATGAGTTTCATTGAAGTGCGTGATAAAGGCCAGGCGGATCGCCAGGTAAAGCTGCTCGCGCGTGCCGGTGCTCAATTTATCTGGCTGCCAGGCATTGCCGTGCTGGTCGCGCACTGCAAAGCCACCATGCTTGCCACTGTCATGTTCAACCATCGCATAACGATCGTCGGTCAGTTCTTTAAAAAAGCGTCGTGTGTGTTTCAGGAGTTGAGGCTCATGATCACGCGTGAAGCGATCGATGGTGCGCGCCAGCAGTTCACCGGCCAGGCGATGGACGGCCCATTGCTCGGACAGATCGACCAACTCCGATCGTAGCCTCTTCAAACGCTGCTCGGCTTCCAAAGCGGCCGAGCCTTGCTGTTTAAATTCCAGCTCGCGGGCCATACCACCCACGGCTTGTTGGGCAGCCGTCACATCGGCTTCCAAACTGCTGACCTGCGCATTCAAAGTGGCCACCGTAGCAGTGACAGTTCGCGGGTGCAGTTCTGAAAGCTCACGCAGAAATTCATTCAGCGATCGGCCATCGGCATTGCTCTCCAGGGCTGCGGCTAACTCGACTTGTTTAGTACGCAGTTGAATTACCGTCGCAGCTTGTTGGATCCAGCCCTGTACCTGCGGGATGGATTGGCCACCAATGCGCTCTACCAATTGCTGCTGATCGGCTTCGATCTGGTTGACCTGCGCGGCCCGCTTGCCGCATTGCGATTGTTGATCGGCGATCAGATTGGCCAGTTCAACGCGCCGATGATCGGCTCGCTGGCGATTCAGAAATTGATCCATCCAAGTTGTAGCATGCACCTCGGGTAAATTGGTCAACTCGGATACGCCCAGACGTTGGCCAAGCTCTTGCGCGAGCGCTGCAAACTTCTGCAGGCTCTGCTCTAGTGCCATTCGACGCTGACGTAATTCTTCTATCCGCAGGGCCAATTTCTGACAGCGTCGCAAGCCTTCAATGCGCACGGGCACTTCTGCCAGCGGCCATGATTCCGGTAGCCCCACCGCTGTCAACACTTGTTCGGCCGAGGCTCGCTGCTGCTCAAGCCGCCGTTCCAGTTCGCCGCGCTCGGACAAACTGGAGCTGTAGGTCTGCTCAAGCCCCTTGATCATCGAAGCCTGGGCTTCGACCGTGGTCAACTGCGAACGCAAGCGCGCCACCAATTGTTCCGCTTGGCCCAACGAAGTACAGTCGGCGGCCTCTGGCCATTGTTGGCACAGGGCCGCTCTCGCTTGGGTATAGGCCGTTTCAGCAGCCTGCAAGTCGACCAGTTTTTGATCGATAGCAGATTGAACTGGCTGCCACTGCGCGTAAGCTTCGAGCCATTCGACTAATGTCTGGCAGTGCGCGTGGCTGTCCGGGTTTTGTGTAACTCGCTTGGTCAATGCACAACCTGACCATAATTTTTGCCAGGCACTGTTCAGTTGTTGCTGAGTTTGCGTGGCGGCCTGAACCTCGCGAGCGGCTTGGGTGGCCGCTTGACCCAATGCGGTTAACTCACGCTGCTTGGCGGCCAACATGGCCACTTGTTCGACGGCAGCCAGCATGGCTCGCACCGCCGCATCGGACTGCTCGTTCAAGCACCGCAACTGCGCCAGTCGCTCTTCGTGTTCGGTGGGACTAACCGTCGAGGCTAGCAAGGGTGTACGCAGCTCTTCATGCCAGTGAGTTACGATCTGATCACGCTGGCACCAAATGGCTTCCAGTTCAGGCAACGATTTAACGCCCGCTTTGGTCTGCGACTGCGTGATATCGGCTTGCAGCTTCTCTTGCTGATGCTCAATTCTTTTCAGCGCTTCACCAGCTTGTTTCACTTCGCGCTCTGCTTGCTGCAGTTGACCGTATAGCGTTCGTGCGTCGCCCAGCGCGGGAACAGGCAGGTCGGTAGCGATCGCGAAGCTGTCAGCGATATTGTCTGCATCACGAGCCGCAGCCTGCGAACGCACCTGCACATCTGTCAGCGCTTTCGTCAGGCGCTGCAGTGTGTCACTGAGTTGTTTGTAGCGTGGCTCGCTGCGCAGTCGCGTCGCTTCTTTACGATGTTGATCCAATTCGTGGGCCAGCGGACGCAGCGCTCTAAGCTGCGTCTCGATTGCCAAGACACCGTCCCATGTCAACTCTAGCGATGCATTTGACGCAGTGGGCGCGCGATGTGGTTGCAGTTGCTTTTCAGCGACATCGATACGCGTGATGCACTGCGTCAGTTGATTGGACAGTTTATCCAGCGAAGCTCGCGCTGCGTCGATTTCAGCTTGCTGGTTCAAGTCCAGCTTCAGTGTTCGCCATCGCGAATCGTGCAGCGTCCAACCAAGTTTGCGCAGCGCTTCACCCAACTCGCGTTCTAGTTCACTCAGTTCGCGCGTGCAGTCGGCCAGTTGACCGCGCCAAGTGGGCACTTCGCGCGCTTGTTTACCGAGAGCAATCGCTTCGGCATGATGAGCGGCAGCGCCTTCGGCACTTGGCAGGCTGGACAGTTCACCCTGTAGCTCTTGCAGCTTACGCATCTCACTGGATAGTTCGCCGCGCAGTCCTGCCAGGCGATTACACATTACCGTCCATTCGAGACGGAACTCACTATCGAGTGCGGCAGGCACGTTGAACTGACTGAGCGATTGTTCGACCTGTTGATATTGAGTGGCGGCTGGCAAAGCAGCTTGCTGACGCTGGGCCGCTATCAGTTGCTGTCGGAGCCCGGTAAGTTGGTCTTGCTGCAGTTGGACTTGGGCTTGAGCCTCCGTCAACCTGGTGCGCAGCGTCGCCACATCAGCTGGCAAGGTTAACACGCTCTCCAGGTGTTTTTCCGCCTCTTCAATTTCAGCCAGTTTGGCATTGATCGTGCCCGAAGTGCCTACGCGTTTCAGTGAAGCACCTAGAAACTCTTCGATTCGATTCTGCACTGCTTGCAAGCGGGCCAGGCCTCCAAAGCCGCTGGAAGACAATGCTTGCTCGATAGGTGCATGCACTAGCGCCTTCTCACCACTGCGGAGTTCGTCGAGTGAGAATCCAAACAGGCTCTGATACGCTTTCAGATCGAGACCACTGGCCAACTCGTTCCATTCGATTTCGCTGAGCGGAATTTTGCCATCGATCGACGCGGTAAAGCCATCGCTATTTTTCTTCTGACGATTGAACCGAATGCGACGTCCATCGGCCAGCGTAACTTGCCCTTCGGCCGACATCGTCTTGCCGGTGATGTAGGCCGAATTGCGCGGAAAACCCAGCAAAGCTTGACGCAAACCGTTCAGCGCGGTGGTCTTGCCCGATTCATTGGCACCGTAGATGAGCACCAGTGGTTGACCGTCGAAACGGAACCGCTTGCTACCGTAGATACCGAAGTTCTCGAGATGTATGGACTCAATCTTCACGGCGACTCATCCTCCGCCACCCACGCTTCCAACAGTTGTTCTGCCTGCCCGAGCAGTCGCGAAAAAGCTTGCGATTGTCCGGATTCATTCCAGAGTTGCCAATCAGTTTGACTGAGCGGACCACGCGCTTTGCGACCGAGCTCTTCCAGTGATTTAAGAAGTTGTTTCTGCAAAGCAGGTTCACATTGAATATCAGCCACGACATCGCGGAGCGTACCGAGTGGCAACTCTAAATCACCGCGCATTTGACGATTGCGCCAAGCGGTGGTTTCGACCTTGATCGACTCCAACCACACGCCACCTAGATCGCGCATTTTGCATGAGAGTGTGTCTGCCAGGTTATCGCGAGCCATAATGCTCGATAGTGGTGCGTGAAGTCGAGAGGCACCGGTGAAACGCACGCGCACCGCCAATTGTCGACCAGCATGTTCGGCCTGCAAGCCTTCGCATGCACCAAAGACCATTTCGCTCAGGTCGCTCAGCTGTTCATTTTCGCCGACATCCACCTCGAGTTCGAACCACCGCACACTGTCGGTCGGTACAAATTCGACGCGTTCAATCGCCCGGTCGCGCACATGCACCAGGTGACAACCTTTGGCACCACACTCTCGCACATGACGGCCCTGCGTGTTGCCGCTGAAACCGATCCAACAGCGATCGCTGAGCGAAACGACGGTACGCAAGTGAATGTGTCCCAACGCCCAATAATCGTAGCCGCGACCTTCCAGCACATCGACCGTTGTCGGCGCATAAGGTTCATGGCCGCTGGCACCCACGAGCGACGTATGCAGCATGCCGACATTCAAGTAGCCACTTAGGGCTTCGGGATAAGTGGCCGCGATGTTCTCGTACACCGCCCGCGCGCCAAAGCTCTGACCATGAATGGCCAGTCCGCAGTGATCGACAATGTGCGTGGTAGCCTTGTCGGCGCCCAGTTCGGTGACGCCGCTGGACCATTTGACGCTGCGCGAGGCATTGCTGAGCGAATCATGGTTGCCGCGAATGAGTACCACGGCGATACCCGCTGCGGTCAGCTTTCGAAACTGGCTATCGATCCACAATGCGGCCGACGCATCGCGGACCGGACCATCAAAGAGATCGCCCGCGATCAAGACCGCCGACACCTGCTGCTGCAGCGCGGTTTGCACCATGGTTTCCACTGAACGCCGTGAGGCCAGCGCGACCTGCCTGGCGGTGGCTTCATCCAAGCTGCGCAGATGATCGAGCGGACTATCCAGGTGGATATCGGCTGCATGAATAAATCGAAAATCGGTCATGCGATTTTATTACCAGGCCAGGTGAAGTTGTTTGTATCGGAGGTGCGGTGAAGGCGGCGCATGATCGTCGCAGCGTACGCAGCGATCGCCCGAAAGTAAGACCAACGAACAATCGATGCGTTCGATTGGCAGGCTGAGCATGCGTGAGACGACCTGCGCGTAGGCTCGCAACTGCGGTCGATGATGTTCCACCCGCTCGTGAGTCCAATCTTCGATATTCATGCGACCGTCCCAACGATCGGTCTTGTAGTCGAGAATCTCAGCCGCAATCACTTTGCCCTGATGCTTGATCACGACCAGGCGGTCGATCGTACCATCGATCAGTTGATTGTCGAGTATCAGACTGATGCGTCGTTCGTTCTCGACACATATCTCATCGGGTGTTACCCCGGCATACTCGCGGGCATAACGCTCCGGGGTCAACGCCGATTGCACGGAGTCAAGATTTAGCATGCGCGAAAAATTGGCCAGTTCCTTGTCCAGCGACACGTGCCGCAGTTCTTCGGGCGTCAGCGCATTGACCGCCGCTTCGCGCAAGCGGTCTTTGTCCATCTTCTTGTGTTTACGCTTGGGTGCAGCGGTGGCACTGGCTTCTGTGCTGGGATCCTTGACTGTGTCGAGCCACTGGACTTGTTCGAAGCAGGCATGGATCAACGTACCAATGGCTGCGCCCACCGATTCACTCACGGTAAAGATAGCGTCGAAGTCAACGGAGTTCGTGGCCGCCATCGAACTCGGGGCTGCAACGCGATAGCCGCGCTGCGGCGCCTGTTGGCCATCGGTCTGTAGCGTAATCCTCGCTTGTACGAGAGAGGGCGCGATATCGGCAGTGGCGGCCGCAACGGTTGCTACTGCTGAACTCTTCGGCACCGCAATCTTGGCGTCATACCAGTCAGCCAGGCCGCGCTCATACAGAACTGTCTCGGGCTTCTTGTACAACTCTTTTTCGCTGAGCGTTGATTGCAAGATGGCTTCGCATGTTTGCGAGGCGTTATCACCTTTGGCCACGCGTGGACCGGTGATTACATACAGCGCGTTACGAGCGCGTGTCATTGCTACATATAACACGCATAACATCTCACGCACGCTCTGAGCTTTGCGCAAATGGAACGCTTCGCGCCATTCCGTCGGTAATAGACTCTGCACGTTTTCGTTCATGTATCGCAGCACACCGATTGGCGGCGAACAGGGATCGGTCGAGCGCGTGACCATCAGCGGTGGATGACCCGAGAGCGGTATATCCAGGTCGGGCAAGAAAACGGCGTCGAATTCGAGTCCCTTACTGCTGTGAATCGTCATGACCTTGACCTGCGCTTCGCTGGGCAAGGCAACTTTTTGTTGCTCGACAAATGTTTCGAAATCGCGCAGGCGATGAGTGAACTGCGATTGGAACTGATAAGCCAGCGTGATCAACTGCGTCAGTCGATGTTGCTCCCACCACGAAAGATTCGGAGCCAATAGATCGCATAACCCACTAATGGCCTGGCCCAAGCCAACTCTGGTGACCTGTTGCCACATCCAAGCCGCAATGCCACCGGCCCGCGTGCGGACTTCTGGTGGAAGTTGCGTAGCCAGCTGGGAATTCATCACATGAAAAGCAGCAATCGAATCGCCAGGGTGATCAGCCAGGTGAACCAACGACAGAATCAATTGCACGGCCGCCGAATCGGTCAGGGGGTTCCCACCTTCTTGCGAAGCAGATACGCCACGCTGCCGCAGCAGTTCAATCATCAGCGCAACCTTGCGATTCTCGCGAAAGAGCACCCCAATGTTTTGCTTCGGAGCCTTGGCCGCCAATTCGGCAATCATCTGCGCCGAGTACTCCAGTTCGGCAATCTCTTTTTCCTCGCGCGGTAAATCGGATTCGCAGACAATCCCGTTCTTGACCAGCACATAACCTGGCATCTTATCACGGGTCGTCTGGTGCTCTGGGAAGTGATTGCTCCAGTGAAAAGCAACCTCGCCACAATCGGCGAAATTCGAATGGCGCGGTAGATGATGAAAGACTTCGTTGACAACCTGGATCACTTCCGGACTGCTGCGGTAACTTTTGCTGAGCGATTGCTCGGTCAAGTTGCCGACGCTTTCGGTTACCGTATCAAAGATCTCGGCTACGCCACCACGCCAACCATAGATGGCCTGCTTGGTATCGCCCACGCAGAAGAACGAATGATGGGGCGTAATCTCTTGGGTCAGTGGCACTGCCAACGGTTCAATGATCCGCCATTGATCGGGCGCGGTGTCTTGAAACTCGTCGAGCAACAAATGATGGATGCCGCAGTCCATCCGCAGCATGAGTTGCTGTTGGTCAATTTGGATCAGCGGCAAGTCACTGGCCGATCGGGATGACTGGTCCACGGCCGATCCCGAAGTCATCTCCAAGCCCGATGCAGGTTCCGCAGCCCCACGCGGCAAGTTATGGGTTTCCGGATTCAGCCAACGCGACAAAAGAAAGGTAATATCAGCAAAGGCCAACATGCGTTGCCGGCGGAGCAGGGCCATGTACTGACTGTTGAAATCATCCAGCAGCTCATACGCAGCGCTGGACTGTGCTCTGCGGACCGGCAATAGTTCAGCTGCGCATTTGCGGCGCAAAGTCAAAATATTGTCGAGCATTTTTGGCGAAAGCTCGCGGCCATAATATTTGCCGGTTTCCACGGCGGCATTCATTAGGCCGTTGCCTACGACGTTTTCCCAATCTCCGATAAAGGCCGATTGGACCATCTTGTCTTGTTGCGTCTTGATACTCTTATGCTGAGGATCGTAATGCTCGAGAAATTCGAGCGAGTGACGAAACTCGGCTTCTGGTGGCGAGTTGGGCACAGCCAAATTATTGAACGCAGGTTCGTCTGCGGCTCGGTAGTAGTGATAGGCACCTTGTACGGTCTCTTCGATCTCAGCGGCCACCGAGCGTTTGGTATCGCCTTTGGCCAACATGCGCACGAGGCTGTTGAGGGTGCGCTGGTCGCTGCCGTCGAGCATCCGCTGGATCGCTTGCATGCGCACGGCGGCTTCGCGCACCGGATCGATGGCACTCCAGCCTGGTGCTAGATGCAATTCAAGACTAAAGGTCCGCGCAATCTGCGCATAAAAACTGTCGAGGGTGCTGACGCGAAAGCGATGCAACTGGCGCGTGGTCCGGCGCAGCGCCGCCAGGCAATCGGCCTGGTCGAACGGCAATTCATGAATTGCTTTCTGCAACTCGGTGAATTCCTTGACATCGATGCAGGCTTTCGAAAGTCGCACCAACACACGCTGCAGAATTTCCCCGGCGGCTTTGCGCGTGAAGGTGGTCGCCAGCACATGCTCGACGCTTTGCCCCGACAGAATGATT
The DNA here is from genome assembly GCF_056494185.1 of Rania fehmarnensis. Lineage (NCBI taxonomy): Bacteria > Pseudomonadati > Planctomycetota > Planctomycetia > Pirellulales > Pirellulaceae > Rania > Rania fehmarnensis. The sequence continues at coordinate 3,007,635 of NZ_CM151398.1, read as the reverse complement.
TGTAACAAGCGGTTGCTGAGCTGATAAGTCTTGCCGGTACCCGCTGAAGCGCGAATCATCAGTGGCAAGAGCGGCGGCGCGACCGAAGTGCGTTGGGCTTCGTAGCTCTCGTCCAGCAGCCGTTGCGTGGCTTGTTTGGCGATGCGCGGCTCGACTAGTCGCAACGCGTCCGCTGTCGCTCGATTGTCATGAATCGCACGAACAGGCCTGGGCGGAACCGAACTCTGCGTACCCACCAGGCACAGACGCGCGAAGTCATCGTACGCAATGCTCTCGGTGGTCACGGGTTCATATTTGCCGGCCGCTACAGCTTCGATCACGCGCAGCGCCTCTTGATCGGCTTGGGCCAGTTGTGCGCTGGAGAACTCCGCGGCTTCAAAGCCAACTTCCTTGAGACTCTTGGGGATCAAAATGTAGCCAACTTGTGGCTCACAATCGATACCGATAGCGCGCACGATGTGGCGATAGAGCGGCAACTGCAAATCGATCCAACCGGTGCGAGCGTTGTAATGATTGGGGATCGGCTTGGTACCGCTGTCGCTGGTCTTGTAATCCCAGATCGCCCAGCGACCGGAAGCGGGATGATAATCGATGCGATCAATGCGACCCAGAACTTTGATCGGCAGCGGTTTACCACCCAACATCTGTCCGACTTCCAAGACTGCCTGAACTTCGCAGTATTTGGTGACCCAACCTTCCGCCATATGCTCGGCTTGTTTGACGGCGAAGGCAGCCAGACGATCTTGAGCGCCCGCGATTTGTACACGAATGGCCGCAGCGGGATTGGGGCCATACTTCTTTTCAGCTTCCTCTGCCAATTTCGCTTGCAAGAACGCCGCGATGGCTTCAGCATCGGCAGAGTTTTCGATTGGCTGCTGGTGCATTTGTTGCAGCGTGTTGTGAATCAAGTCACCGAATTGACCTGCGTCCAGTTCGGCATCAACATCGTCAATCGTTTTCAGATGGCAGACATGCTTCAAGTAGAAGCGATAGGGACACGCCATGTAGGTGCGAAAGGCTGTCACGCTCAGATGCGGTGGGAGCCGTGTTGAATCAGGCAGTGGTGGCACAAAGGCCGGCTGGGGCTGGACCAGTGATGTTTGCCAGCGTTTGTTCACTTCCGGCAACACGTCGAGGCTATCTTCCGAAGTCAAACGCAGCACCCGCGCGGGCAACTGACGAATATCGCAGGCCAGCAACAAGCGACTGGGCACCAGCGGATCGCCGCTGAGACTATTGCGACCGACGATCACTCGCAGCGAAGTGCGCGAATAGAGCATGACTTGAAACGCATACATATCGCGGGCGTAACGTCGCGCGTTATCGATCATGCCCAACTGCCGCCGCAATTGATTGGGCAAGAACGGGTCAGCGTTAACACTCTCGGGTACGACGCCGTCATGCATGCCAGTGATCAACAGATGCGGTGCATCGTCCATCGTCAAATCCAGCCAACCCAGCATCTCGATAGCGCTAGTCGTCGCGGGTTGCGGGACCAGTTGACCACTCATCGCATTCATCAGCCAATCGATGGCCTGGGCCGGGCCGAGCATCAGCGTTAACTTCTGCGGAATATCGGCCAGGGCTACGATTGCGCTAGCCACCTCACGGCATGCCCACGCCAAACGTTCATCGTCTGCACTGGTGGCATCAGGCACATAATCTCGATAGGCCGCTTGAAAGAGTTTTAGAAGTGGCTGTGTCCATTCATCCAGGCGGCGACTGGGGACCGTTACCGGTTCCAACCACGCATTCACCAGGTTGACCACTTTTTTGTAAGCCGCTGAGCCCTGCGCCTGTTCGTTGACCCAGCGCTCGACAGTGCGTGGCAAGACCTCGCTGTAATAGCGATCGATGTCGGCTAACCAGTTATCACCTAGTTCCGGCAAACGACTCTGAATCATGCGTTGCACGACCGGATGCCGCACCAAAGCCGCAAAATCGACGTAGTTGTGATTGTCGAGATAGTTACCTACCAACTCGAGCAGCTGCGCAGGTTCGCTCTGCGCCAGCGCCGTGCCAGGTCCAAACCGCACCTGGCTACCGGCAATGTTGAGATGCTGTTCCAGCAGCGGAATCAACGATGAGTCAGGCACGCCGATCGTCACATCGCGCGCGTGCACCTGGTCGCCCAGTTCCGCCAGGCAAGCTGCGGTCAGTTCGAATTGATCATTAGGCGAATTGCCAACCAACAGGGCCTCGGGCGGCAAGTCGAGCGTGGCATCTTCCCACTGCTGACTGATCAAGCAACCGAGGTCATCAAAGCGATCCGATAACTCTTCAGGAGCTGCGATCCAGACATGCACCTGCTCGGCAACGGCTGAGATAAAGCCCCGTTGGGCGGCGTTCAAGTCCACCGTGGCCAACATCAGTATGTTGCTCTTGGTGCTCGGTTCGCCCCTTTCCAAGGCTACCAGTCGAGCCGTTTGCACATCCCACAACTCCAGCGAATCAAGCACACCCAGATAGCGACGTTGCACCTCGGCCAGCGCTCGCCAGCGACTGGCTTCGGGATGTTTGCCTAGCGACTCCACTACGCCATCGAAGTTCAACCGATCGCTGGCCAGTTCGCGATGCACGCCCGACAGCATCTTGCCCAGTTCGAGCCATTGCTCGGGAAAACCCGTTCGCGGCGGCAACGGCAAGACCGATTCTAAGAGCTGAGGATCCGTTTGCTGCAATGCCTCGCACCAGGCCAGGATCTGAATCATCTCGCTGGCAAACGGGAACTTGGCCACATACAGATGCTCGGGCAACTGCCCCACCGTCACAATTTCCGGTGGATACAAGACGCAGCCGGCCGCTTGCGCGCGCAGGGCTAGTAGTTCCTGCAGACGACGCTTAGCCAGACTGCTGGGCAAAACAACCAACCAGCGACGAAGATCCCATTGTCCTCCTTGAGCATGCTGAGCAAAGAGTCGCTCGGTGGCTGCTTGGAGAATAGGCTTGGTCCAACCAATAAATGTCCGCTTGGGAGAAGTTGTCATCGGTTCCATCGCCTTCTTCTTAATCCTGATCCCAACGCCTCTTATTGTTGCACAATCACAGCATTTGTGGGACTAGGCGTAGCGGCAGAGACTTTCCCCTGCAAAAAGAGTCGCCTGCCACCGAGAAAAGATAGCCAGAGCCGTGACACCTTTGGTCAATGCTGGCAATTAACCCGTAGCGGAACGCGTCAAGCGTTTCGGCAGTGTAGCGGAGATTCTGTAGCGGAACGCGTCAAGCGTTTCGATGAAACGGAAAACCTAAGCCTTGCCGGCTTCCGCGACAGGGAAGAATTAGAAAACGAAAGCCTTGACGGCTTCCGCTACAGGGACTCATAGCACAGCATGGCGCCCTGGAGCAACTGAAACAAAGCGGCCGAGCGATCTCCATTTTTGGCTTCGAGCAGCTTTTGGGCGGTGCTGTGCAGTCGAGCATTGCCAGCCTGTTCACCCACCAGGCCCGCGATGTGATCGACTTGTTGCGACCAGCTCAGCTGGCTATTGGTCAACCGCTTGATAAAGACGCTTTGAGCCCCGGTTGGTCCTAAAGAACGAACCAAGTACGTGGTCGGCGGTTCACTCTCGATCGACTTGGCCGGCGCGAGATTAGGCACCACGGGTTCGTTCAGCAGTGCCGGAGTTGGCTGAGCCAACATGGTTCGACGGTCCGTGGTATTACCCGACCAGCTGTCGACCAGCGCTAAAGCGCGATCCAAGGAGCCGGTTGTAGCTGCGGGTTTCGGTACATAGGCAGCGAAGTTGGTAACTGCTTGTTGCCAGCGACCGACTTCCGCATCACTGGCGGCCAGCCAACGTGCGCGATCGACTTCTAACGATTGAGCCGCGAACGGACGGCTGGCGACTAACCACGACACCAATTGTCCCATATCGCGATTATGGGCGCGGAATTGTTCAGCCAATTTCACCAGTACTTCGCGCCGCTGCGCCAGACCTTCGCCATCGAGCGCCGAGTGCTGCGCGACCAAGGGGCGACCGAAGACCATGCGCCATGCCATGTTGACGCTGGCTTGATCGGTTACGGTCGTGGTCGCAATCCATTTAGCCAAACTAGCGCGCGGTGTCTGCGCGCCCCCCAGCGATCGCCAGTTATCGCCGCCAGGCAGTCGATAATGAGCAGCTTGCAAGCGACCATCGGGTCGATCGAAGAACACATTGGGCGAGTTGCCACCGGCGAACAGTTGAACTTGTCGATCGATTAAGATTCGCTTGGCATTCTCCTGGCCATTGTCGACATCTATTCCGCTGAAGATGGCCACTAGCGACCAGTACTGATCTTGATCCGTGGTAATCACGCGACCGTTATCACTGGCATCATGACAACGCGCGCAGGCCAGGGCTTCGTCCAGCAACAAGCTGCCCAGCCGACCGGCCAGGCGATGATTGTCATTGCCCGCCAGCGCGGTCAACAAAACTGATTCGGGACGCTCCGACGCGCTGCCAACCACTTCGGCCAGAACTTCGTTCCAAGGCCTGCGTGCGACAATCTGCTGGGCGAGGTACTTGCGCAAACTGGTAGCAGCCGGATCATTTTTTTCGCCGGCGATCGTTGAACCCTTCAGCCAATATGCGGCTACACGATCTGCCCAGCTCTCGGCAAACGTTGAAGTGCGAACTAGCTTGCCCGCCAATTCGCTGGCCGATTGACCTGTGACTGGCGAATTGGAATCAGCCAGCAGACGATTGATGCGAGCCAGCACCTCTTCGGTCGCAGCGGGTTGGATGTCGCCGAGTTGTTGCGCCGACCACAGCTTGGCAAACTGACTATCGACCCAGCCAATGATCTGGTCGTCGCTTAGACTTGTGACCACTAGAGCCGCGGCGGATCGATCAATGACCAGTTCCGGAATTTTGGCGCTAGAATCAAACGGCAAGTTATCTAGGGGCAGATCGATGCCGGGTGGAGCTTTGCTCACCGCGGGCTTACCGTCGGCCACATGCTGGGCAGGCGCGTTCGATCTAGCAACGCCTTGATCAGGTACATTTACATTGAGATTACCGGCCAAGTTTTCGTTGGCGTCAGATGTGGGCCACACGTTCCAGACTGCTACCGCCAATGCAATGGATGCGGCCAAGGCCGCAATCAAAGGCAGTACGAGTCGCCAAGGACTGGCCACGAGCGTTTCACGGCGATCGGCGGAATCGGTGCTACGGCTAGGAGTGCTAAGATCAGTTTTCGAGTTAGGTGTTGTTTGGGTCGAGGCAGCCAGGCCAGTGCGTAGTTGTTGAAAACGCTCGGCACCCAGTTCTTGACGCAAGCGCTGTTGAATGACTTCGGTCAGATCGGGTGGATGCTGATTGGTCAGCATCTCCTCGAGCAGAGAATCGAAGATTTGTTCGTTATGACTATCGTTCATTGCAACTTGCTCTCTACGCATTCACGTAGTTGTGTTTTGGCTCTTTGCATGAGGTTCTTGGCCCCGTGCTCACTAATATTCAGTTCGTCGGCGATAATGTTCCGCGTGGCTTCGTCGGCGAAGCGCATGCGGAGTGCTTGTTGAGCGCGTACCGTTAAGCGTTTGAAACAATCCTCGAGGGCATCGAGGGCTCGGTTGCCACCATCGAAACCGGCCCAGCGCATCCACGATTGCTCGAAGTCATCGGCGTTCTCAGTGTAAATAACTTTTCCCGATCGCCGCCTGAGCGTGATGAACAGGTTGTGAGCCACGCGGCGCAGGTATGCTGCGGTCGCCTGCTGACTATACTGTTCAAACGGTCGCTTCATCACTTCCAGGAACGTTTCCTGAGTTAAGTCATCGGCCGAGCAGGCGTCGCAACCCAAGGCGCGCAGGTACCTCCACACACCAGCTTGATGGCATGCTATCAATTGCACCAGATCCAGCGGACCGCCACTGGAGTCGCCCACAGTAGCTGCCGTGCTATCGGGTTGTGGCATAGGCTCCCAGGCCCCGTCTTCCTTCAAGCAAACAGTGACTCTCAAGCAAACAATGTCATTTAAGCGAACAGTTCACTAATAACTTTGCCACCGTTGGCAATTTTCATCGGTCGACCGTTCTTGCTCTTATAAGTAGTTTCCAACGAAATGCCCAGCGATTTGCAAACCGTGGCCATAACATCTTCCGACGAATAGGGTTCGGTGGTTACTTCGGTGCCATCTTCGTTGGTCGCCCCAACTGCGATGCCACCTTTCATACCGCCACCGCCCACGACTACGCTCCAAGAGCGAGCCCAATGATCGCGGCCCGCATCGCCATTGATGCGTGGCGTGCGTCCAAACTCGCCCATCCATACGATCGCCGTATCTTGCAACAACCCACGCTCGCTCAGATCGCTAACCAGGGCGCTCATCGCTTTGTCCAGCACTGGCAGACGCTGAGTCCGCAGGTTGTTGTGAATGCCTTGGTGGTCATCCCAACCTCCCAAGTCGACTTCGACAAACGGTACACCAACTTCGACCAGGCGCCGCGCCATCAGGCATCCTCGACCAAAGCCATTGTCTCCGTAACGCTCGCGGACCGCTTGCGGTTCTTGCGCAACTTTAAACGCTTCCATCTGCGAACTGGTCATCAGGTTAAGAGTCTTGGCCAAGATCTTTTGATGATCTTCAGCGGCTTGTCCACGCTTCTGGGCAATGAAGCTCTTTTCCATCAGGTCCAGCACTTTCATGCGCTGCACTAACCGACGTTCATCCAGTCCCATCTCCAAATCATTGACGCGTCCATCGCTGCCTACTGTGAAGGGCGACCAGGCCATACCCAAGAAGCCAGGACCTTCGCTGGCGCCGCCCACAGAAATAAACGGTGGGATCTCCAGTTCGGGCCGTTGGCTCATCAACTCATGCGCCAAGACCGAACCGTAACTTGGATGCTCGACATTAGGATTGGGAACGAAGCCGGTATGCATGTAGTACCGACCGCGCTCATGGTCGGCTTCGCGCGTGCTCATCGAACGCACGATAGCCATATGATGCATCTGCTGGGCCATCAGTGGCAAGTGTTCGCAGATCTGCACATCTCCCGAAGTGCTTATCGGTTTGAATGGACCACCGGTGGCTGCGCCGGGTTTAAGGTCCCACAAATCGATGGTGGCTGGACCACCACCCATCCACAACAGAATGGCCGACTTGCGATTCTTCTTCAGTTCTTGAGCATGCACCTGCAGCGAGTGGCCCATCGCCAGCGACGAACCCAGGAGCGCTCCAGCGCCAGCCGCATGCTTCATAAAGTGTCGGCGCGACATGCCCGACGGAGTACGCGAATGCTGCCACAACATGGAAAGGCTCCGGCCGAAAAGGTGTAAGGTGTAAGGTGTAAGGTGTAAGGTGTAAGGTGTAAGGTGTCAGGTGTCAGGTGTCAGGTGTCAGGTGTCAGGTGTCAGGTGTCAGGTGTAAGTGGTAAGTGGTAAGTGGTAAGTGGTAAGTGGTAAGTGGTAAGGTGTTTTCCTACTCCTACTCCTACTCCTACTCCTACTCCTACTCCTACTCCTACTCCTACTCCTAAAACGTACAGGCCCGCTAACCCCTGAAATTGCCTACGCTGGCAATGCCCAGCGCGGGCCTGTACGTGTTTATCTCAGCTAGTGGATAATGATGAACTCGTTGCTGTTGAGCACTGCCCACCACATATCCTGCAACATCTCGCCCATATTATTGCTGCGAGCCTTCAGCAAGGCCGCAGCCAGGTTGATTTCGTCTGGCCGCGCTTTGCGTGACAGGCCGGCCGAAAACAACATTTGAACTTTGTCGGCTGGCTTGCCAGGGGCATCAGCCAGATTCTTCAAAAAGCTACCTGAATCCAGTTGCGTGGTCCGCTTGACCAGATCGCCATTGAACATCATCAACGCTTGCGGAATCGTACCATTGAAGGTCGTCGCTTCATCACCTTCATCGGTTCCAAAGGCCACCACAAACTGACGCAACCAGCGATCGCGCTCGGCTTGCTGTTGCTCCAGCGAACCTCGCGCTTGACCACCGATCGTGATCAGCGATTGATACAACTGCTCAGCCGTCATCTGGCGAATATAGAAGTGAGTGAAGCGTGGCGTTTCACCAACTGTAGGATCGTCGTTCTGATTGGCTTCGATAATGCGACTGCTCAGCTGATAAGGCTGGGAGAGCACGATCCAACGCATCAGTTGGCGAATGTCGTAACTGGACTTGCGAAACTCCTGGCCCAACTGGTCGAGCAACTCACCATTGGATGGCGTGTTGTGGGGTCCCAGATCATCGATCGGGCGCGTGAATCCATAGCCCATGAATTGCGACCACATGCGATTGACGATCATCTTGTCCATAAACTCGCTCGCCAACACTAGCTTGGCTAGTTCCTGACGACGATTCACCTGGCTGACAAACCCCGCATGCGGAATCGGAGTGCCATCGATGAAAACCGGATAAGCGACTTTGGTCAAACCGTTACGTTCTTGATAATAGATCTCGGCGTCTTCCGCCCGACCACCTTCACCCGGAAAGTCTTCATCGGTCAAAGCGGCAAACGAGACATCTTGCGTCCCTGGCGTGAATCGACGCAGTGCGCGGGCTTGGCGAAAAAACGCATTGAACTCCCAAAACTTTTGTTGCTTCCATTGATTAAACGGATGGTTGTGACACTGCGTGCATTGAACTTGCAAGCCCATGAAGATGCGCGATACAGCAGCGGTGGCTTGCACACCATCTTCAGCATCGATGCGTCCGTCTGCGTTGACTTTTTCGATTAAGAAATTCGTGGCACCATTGAAGTCTTCTTCGCCCGGCTTGGTCGCACCACTTGCCGTGATCAACTCCAGGACCATTTCGTTATACGGCTTGTTGCGAGCAAAAGAATCGCGCAAGTACTTGGCCATGCCTTCGCGACTGATCAACGAGTTGTTGCCCGTGCCACCACTGCGCCCGATCAGCAGGTTGCTCCAGATCGTCGCCCAGTGACTGGCGAACTCTTCGGTGTACTGATCGTCGCTGAGCAATTTATCGACCAGCTTCTGACGCTTGTTTTGGTCGCGGTCGCGCAGAAACTCATTCAACTCGGGCAAACTAGGCACGCGCCCAATTACATCCAGAAAAAGCCGTCGGCACCAGATCGAATCCTCTTCCTGCGGCGAGGGCTTCAGCGAGTTGTCTTCCCACTGCCGAGCAATCGATGCATTGATCAGCTGGACCTGAGGAATCTCCTCGCCGACCGCCGGTGGTGCCGCGAACAGGGGGGTAGTGCTAACAGTCAGCAGCCACAGGCAAGCCAAGCCCATAGCCCGAGCAGCCTGTCGACCAACGTTTTTCAACGCGGCACGTCGTACTACAGCGTGTTGTCTGCCGGTATAGAGCACCTGAAGTCCCACCTTCCACAAAAGATTTCCCTGTCCACAAATACGAGCGGACCCATCCCTTTTAGTGTACTCAAAATTCCCAGCCTCTCACCAGTAACGAGATCGTACAGCTATTAAGTAGAGCAACTGCCTGGTGTTTAGGGCTTTGGGTGGCACTAGCAATGCGCAGCATAGCCAGTGCTCCAAACGAAGCGGTACGATTTGCCCCAGCGGTTGACCAGGCCTGCCAACCGGACCACTTCGTTCCATGCACTGGCGATACTGCGCATTGCCAGTGCCACCCGAAGTCCTTTAAATTTCCATAGTTAAAAGCTGGACGATCTCTAACCGTAGCGGAACGCGTCCAGCGTTTCGAAGCCAGCCAGCAACCATCGAGCTCGAAAGCCTTGACGGCTTCCGCTACGGAAATCGTTCGCTTGATATAGAATACAGGCTCATAGAACGCTTGGCTGGACACCTAGTCTAGACTCCCCACCTTACCCCACCTGAGGATCTTTTCGAATGCCATACTTTCGGTTGACCGACACACTCTGGGCTACCCTGATAAGCTTGATGCTGACCATGCCTGGCCAAGCCGAAGCGGCGGAGCCACCAGCCCTAACCGAAAGTCCGCATTGGATATGGACCCCCACGACTGCTGACGGCCAGAAGATTGGGCTCAGACGCGAGTTCGACGTCTCGGGAACCATCAAAAAAGCCACGCTGCTGGGCACGGCCGACAATCACTGCGAAGTGTTTCTCAATGGCAAGCGCGTCACTAAAGTGGATGACTGGAACGAACTGGGCGCGGCCGATGTCACGCGTGCGCTCAGCGATGGCCGCAATGCAATCGCTGTGGTTGCCACCAATGACGAAGGTATCGCCGGAGCACTGGCTGCCTTGGTCATTGTTTATGAAGGCGGCAAACAACAAGAGATCGTCACCGACTCGTCGTGGAAAGTCAGTGCAGCGGAAGCACGCGGAGGCCAGTGGCGCAATGTGGGTTTCAATGATGCCAAGTGGGACAGCCCACGCGTGCTTGGAAAACTCGGGGATGCCAGTCTGCCCTGGAGTGGCAGTCTGGGTGCTGATGCGATCGCGCTAACGCTTGCTGGAGGATCCAACGGGCAGTTTAAACCGGTGATCGCAGATCATGCGCACGCACCCGAAGGCTTTAAAGTTGAAAAGATCTTCCAAGTCCCGCGCACGATGGGCTCATGGGTTGCTTTAGCCGTAGATCCCCAAGGCCGATTGATTGCCAGCGATCAAGGCGGCGCTGGTCTGTTCTTGATTACACCTGGCTCCGATGATCAAGACACCATCGTTGAAAAACTGCCTGTCAGTCTCAGCGGCGCGCATGGATTGTTGTGGGCCTTTGACTCTCTCTACGCCATGGTTAACGGCGGTCCCGAACCGGGACTGCATCGCTTGCGCGATACCAACGGCGATGGACTGGTTGATACCGATGAATTCTGCATGCATGTACCGGGCGGTGGAGAGCATGGACCGCACGGAGTTATCCTCAGCCAAGACGGAAAATCTCTGATCGTCGCCGCGGGGAACCATACGAAACTGCCGGAGAGAATCACCGGTAGCAAACTACCGAGCAATTGGAATGAAGACCATCTCTTGCCACGACGTTGGGATGCCAATGGACATGCCGCTGGTATCCTCGCACCCGGCGGATGGATCTGCAACGTTGATCCCAGCGGCAAGCAGTGGAATGTAATCAGCATGGGCTATCGCAACCAATATGATATAGCCCTCAATGCCGATGGCGAACTATTCACCTACGACGCTGATATGGAATGGGACTTTGGTTCTCCCTGGTATCGTCCCACGCGCGTGTGCCATGCAACCAGCGGCAGTGAATTCGGTTGGCGAAGCGGCACCGGCAAATGGCCCGCTTACTACGAAGACTCATTACCGGCGGCTGTCGATATCGGACCGGGTTCGCCCACCGGAGTTGTCTTCGGCACAGGTGCCAAGTTTCCAGCCCGATATCAAAAGGCGTTGTTCATCCTCGATTGGACCTACAGCACGATCTATGCAATCGATCTGCAGCCGACTGGATCCACTTACACCGGCACGCGCACCGATTTTATTACCGGTTCGCCGTTGCCCGTAACCGATGCGGTGATCGGCAGCGATGGTGCGATGTACTTTGCCGCCGGTGGTCGTGGCACCCAGTCCAGCCTGTATCGAGTTACTTACGTAGGCAATCAATCCACCGCGCCAGTGGATGGACACGATGCAGCGGGTCACGAACTGCGAACCTTGCGACATTCGCTAGAAGCCATGCATGGTCGGACCGATGGCGATATCGATCTGTGCCTGCAACACCTCGGCCACGAAGATCGCTTCATTCGCTACGCCGCTCGAGTGGCATTGGAGAATCAACCCGTAACCAAGTGGCGCGAGCGTGTGACGAGCCTGAAGAGTCCATCAGCGATCGTGCAAGCAGCGATTGCATTGGCCCGCCAAGGTCAACCCAGCGATCAAGCAGCCATACTGAAGTCACTGGGCAAAGTCGACTGGCAGTCGATCAATGAGACGGAGCTGTTGGGCCTCTTGCGAGCATACCAACTTGCATTCATTCGTCTCGGTCAACCCGACGAGGCAACTCGCCAGGAGTTGGTTGCTCGCCTAGACACGCTGTACCCATCCAAGAGTTATCCGGTCAATGCCGAGTTGGTACAGTTGCTCGTCTATCTCGAATCACCAACGGTCATCGAGAAAACGCTGGCCATGCTGGACACGTTGGGACCTGAGCCAGCGCCGGATTGGGGCTACCTGGTTTCGCGCAACGAAGGTTATGGCGGGACCGTCGGCAAGATGCTGGCCGATATGCCGCCGGTGCGTGGCATCCATCTGGCGTTCATGTTGCGCAACGTCAAGAGTGGCTGGACGATGCCCCAGAGAGAAAAGTATTTTCAGTTCCTGATCGACGCAGCTAAGCATCCTGGCGGCAATAGTTTTGGCAAATTCTTGGTGCAGTTCCGAGATGATGCGATCGCCAATTGTTCGCAATCCGAAAAGCTTGTGCTTGAACCGCTCATTAGTGCGCCGCTGGTGGGAGAGACATTTGTATCCACACCACCCACCGGCCCCGGTCGCAAGTGGTCGACCGCTGAAGTTGTATCGACAATTGGTAGCAGCCTACAGGGTCGCGATTTCAAACGCGGACAGAATCTATTCCATGCAACCAGTTGCGCACGTTGCCATCGCCTGGCCGGTGAAGGCGGCGCGATCGGCCCCGATCTCTCCACGGCCGGCAAGAAGTTCTCCACCAAGGATATGGCCGAAGCAATTGTCGAGCCCAGCAAAGTCATCTCCGATCAATACGGCTCGCAACAAGTGGTGCTGGGCGACGGCAAGATATTGGTTGGCCGGGCTGTTGAGATCGGTGACCAGTATTACATCTACACCATCGACGCCAGCGGCAAACCAGTGGTGCTCGATAAAGACGAAGTCGAATCGGTACAACCTTCCAAGCTATCGCAGATGCCAATTGGCTTGATCGACACGCTGAGCGAAGAAGAGTTGAAAGACCTCTTTGCCTACATCGTTTCCGGCGGCGACTCGCGAGCGCAAGTTTATAAGTAACATGCACGCTAGCCGCTCAATCGTTTAACCCGTGGCCGAAGGCCAGGCAATCGAAGGAGTTGATAAGGCCGTGGCAAGTCACCTGCTTGAGCAAACAGATACTCAGATAAACGCAGAGATTGGTTAGCGGGTGCACCTCGCCTGGCGGCTACGGGTTAAACGATTACGCTCAATCGTTTAACCCGTGGCCGAAGGCCAGGCAATCGAAGGAGTTGATCTGGCCGTGGCAAGTCACCTGCTTGAGCAAACAGATACTCAGGTAAACGCAGAGATTGGTCACCGGGTGCACCTCGCCTGGCGGCTACGGGTTAAACGATTACGCTCAATCGGTGGGCTTCCAGACTTTGCGACGCAGATCGTCTAGCAGCGAATAGATCACGGGCGTGGCCAGCAGGCTGATCAGCAGCGAAAGCGCTTGGCCGCCAATGATAACTTTGGCCATGCTGGCGCGAGCGCTGGCACCGGGACCTTGGCCCAGTGCAATGGGGATCATGGCGGCGATCAGCATGGCGGTCGTCATCAAGATTGGTCGCAGACGCGTATGATTGGCTTCGATAATCGCTTCTTCACGAGGCATGCCGCCGACACGTAGTTCGTTAGTCTTGTCGACTTGCAGGATGCCGTTCTTCTTGACGATACCGATCAGCATGAACAGGCCGAACATGGCGTACAAATCCAGCGGCGTATTGAATAGCAACAGCGATAGCAAGCCGAAGGGAATCGTCACTGGCAAAGCCGAAAGAATGCTGATCGGATATATCCAGCTTTCGAACTGGGCTGCCAAGATCAAATACATGAATGTCGTGCTGAGTGCCAACGCCACCACGAAGTAATAACCGGTTTCAGCCAACATCTTACCTTGACCACCCACTACTACGCCGTAGCCCGGTGGCAATTGCATATCTTCAACTGCTTTGTTAGCGAATTGCACTGCATCGTTCAGCGAAACTTGATCGGGGTGCGCCATGATCGTAACGGTTCGTTGTCGATTCAAGCGATCGATCTGGCTGGGCCCTTGTTGTTCCTCCAGTGCCGCCAGGTTTCCCAGTTGAACTTGACCAGCTGTTGGCGATGGCAGCGTAATGCGTTCCAGTTCGACGCTGCTGGATCGATCCGGTCGCTCGGCTCGCAACCACACATCGTACTGCTCCATACCTTCTTTGTAGGTCGAGACGATTTGACCACCGACCATCACGGCCAGCGTATTGGCTATCGTGCTGGCCGGAATGTCCAAGTCGCTGGCTCGATCGCGATCGATGCGAACTTGCAGTTCGGGCTTGCGCACCGACAGTGTTGAATCCACGTCGACCAAGCCAGGTAGTTCACGCAGGCGAGTCTTCAACTGGTCCGCATATTCACTGAGCTTGCTGATCTCTGGTCCTTGCAAACTGATTTGAAATACGCGACTATCGCCGCCAGCGCCACCGCCAATAGCCGAAACATCGGAAACGACGGTTCGCAGATCGGGATAGTCCAGCAAGATATTGCGCACATGCCGCATGATGTCGAACTGCGTGAACTTGCGTTCCCCCAGTTCAACTAACCGCAAGTAAATCGAACCTCGCGTCACATCGCCTTGGCCTTTAGCGGTGCCGCCTTGACCAATCGAAGTGTAGCGATGCACGACACCGGGTAACTGCACCAGCCGATTCTCGATTTCCGTGATGACCTCATCGGTTCGCTCGAGTGTGTAACCCTCTGGCGTAATGAAGCCCACTTGAAACTCGCTCTGATCATCGCGTGGGACCAGGTTCACCCCTAGACTCATCGCAATCGGAACTGTGGAAGCCACTACCAATAGACACACTCCGAGGGTCATCCAGCGATGCCTGAGCGACCAACGCAAGATTCCACCGTAGAAAGAGTCGACCAGTCGATAGATCCAGCCCGACTTGGAACTCGAATGCCCGCTGTTGCTTTCCAACTTCAAAAAGCGGGAGCACAGCATGGGTGTTAGCGTAAAGGAAACGAACAGGCTCATCATGATCGCAAAGGCGACCGTTAGTCCAAAGCTACTGAAGAAGCGGCCCACCATGCCGCCCATGAAGGCTACGGGCACAAAGATAACCATCAGCGATAAACTGGTGGCTAGCACGGCGAGCGCAATCTCTTTGGTGCCGATCGCGGCCGCTTTCATCGCCGACAAACCATTCTCTTCCATGTGCCGGAAAATATTTTCGTGAACCACCACCGCATCATCAATCACGATGCCGATGGCCAGAATCAAACCGAGCATCGTAATATTGTTCAGCGTAAAGCCCATGTACTGCATGAACAAAAACGTCGGCACAATCGAAGTCGGAATGGCTAGCGTGGCAATGAACGTTGTGCGCCAGTCACGTATGAACAGCAGGATCGTCACGGCCACCAAGACTGCAGCCAGCATCAGGTGGAATTTAACTTCGTTCATCGATTCGCGAATAAACCGCGATTGATCTTGAGTCAACTCGACTTGAATATCAGGTGGCAGGGCCGCTTGGATAGTATTCAATCGTTCTTGCACTGCATCGGAGATTTCAACGGTGTTGGTACCCGATTGTTTTTGCACGAACAGCGAAACTGCGTTTTGGCCATCCAGGCGACTGAGCCCGCGTGGCTCTTCGATCGAGTCTACTGCAGACCCCACATCGCGAATGCGAATGGAGTAGTCACCACGATTGGCAATGATTAGATCATTGAATTCATCGCTCGTATCAACTCGTCCCAGCGTCCGCAACACTAGCTCACGTTGCCCTTGATCGACGATACCACCAGGAATCTCCAAGTTCTGGGTTTGCAGAGCGCGACGTACGTCTTCAATCGACAGACCAAACGCTACCAGGCGGTCCATGTCGATGCGCACGTTGATCGCGCGACTGCGACCACCAGACATAAACACATTGCCCACACCCGCAATCGTCTGGAGTGGTTCTTGAATTTGCCGTTTGGCAATTTCAGTGATTTCGCGCATGTCGCGGCGACCTGAGATCCCGATAGTAATAATCGGGTTGGCATCCAGATCGAACTTGTTGACCAGCGGAGTATCAACTCCTTCGGGCAAGGCATTCTGAATCGAAGCGATCTTATCGCGGACTTCTTGCGCCCCGACATCTCCGTCTTTCTCCAGTACGAAACGCACGATGATTGTCGACTGGCCTTCGCGCGTAATCGACCGCAGTTCGTCGATACCGGAAATGGAGTTAACGACCTCTTCCAGCGGTTTCGTCACTGACGATTCCATCTCTTCGGCACTTGCCCCTGGCAAGGCAGCTTGAATCGATACTACCGGGAAGTCGACTTTCGGAAACAGGTCGACGCCCAGTTCGAAGTAGGCCACGATGCCCAAGACGACCGGAATCGCCATTAACACCCAAGTGAAGACCGGTCGACGTATGCAGACATCCGAGACGGTCATTGAGCGGCTCCTGGTTGTCCAAGCTTCTCGGAAGCATTCGATTCAGCGGCTGCTTCAGCCGGCACCTGCCCGCTTATGACCTGGCCTGTGCTATCCAAGCCTTGCTCGGCAGCAATCTCAGCCGGTGTGCGCACGCGAATAGTCGAACCATCAGCCAATTTGGACTGACCCGAAGTCACGACGAACGCGTCGCTGGGCAACTGCGGCGAAGTGATTTCTACCCACTGGTCGGTTTGATGGCCGAGCGTAACTTGGACTTCTTTTACCTGATCTTGTACCGTCAAGAAAATCTTATGCACACCTGCGAACGATACCAAGGCCGCGATAGGTACCGTTTGCGCAGAGGTATCATCCGCGTACACAATGCGTGCTTTGGCAAAGCCACCGGTCTTCAGGGCACCATCGGCGTTGGGCACTTCGGCTTCGACTTGAAAGGTACGCGTACTAGGATCCACAGCCGGTCCAATGCGAGCCACGCTGCCCACAGCCGGAGTGCTTTGCGACATCGTGGTGACCTCGACCCGTTGTCCCACTTTGACCCGCCCGGCATGTTTCTCCGGGACGGTCAAACGCAGCTTTAATGTCTCATCGACTACCAAGCGATAAAGGTCTGTACCCGCAGCCAACCAGGCGCCAGGCGTCACCAGGCGTTCGGTGATCGTATAACGCGCCTCGGGCCGGAGCGTATTGGAAGTCGGAACATAGATCTTGCATTCGGCCAGTTGTTGCATGGCCGTATCCAATTCGGCTTTCTTCATCCGAGCTGTCGCTGCGCCAGCGCTGGCCATCAACAGTTGATTGGCATATTCCGATTCAGCCACCAGGGCATTGGTGCGCGCTTGATCGAGCTCTTCAGCGATCACCGATCCGCGACTCTGCAAAGTTGTCAAACGTTGCAACTGCATCTTGGTCAACTCGGACTTTAACCGCGATGCGACCACCGTGGGCAGCGATTTCAAATCGGCATTGGGCGGAGGTACATCGTCAAAGCCCCACTTGGCCAGCTCCGAAGCCAGATTGCGTTTGGCTTGTTCAACGGCCAACTGTGCGTCGGTGGGATCGAGTTCCATAATCAACTCGCCCGGAGTAACCTTATCGGCGAAATCATGATAGACCTTGGCCACGCGACCACTGATCTTGGTCTTGAGCGTCAATTCGTCGTAGCCGTGCAGATTGCCCACGGCATCGATGCCCCGTTCGACTTCGCGCAAGGTCACTGCTTGCGCGGTCACCGGTATGACATCGAGCGGTTGTTTGGGCGGGGCGATCGTCAGATCAATTTTGTGCTGGGCGCTAGAGTTCTGTTCGGCCAACCAATAACCCGCGGCGGCGGCCGCCGCAATTTGCATCAGCCAGAAAATGCTACTGAGGGCAAACGAGCGACGACGCGGTGGTGCGCTAGGAATGGGACTGTGGTTCGTGGCGCGATCACTGAGAGGTGAGCCGGCTTCCATGTGAACTGTGTCTGAAGCGGCTGCATCGTGGGCTGAGTCAGTCATGGCATCAGACTGACTGAGTTGGGAAGTGCGTTTTCCGGGCGATTGAAGCTCGGTGGACATGTTATGTGCTTTGCTGTTCAAAAATTCTTCACAGGTAGTTAAGGTGTTTTGCGCTGCCGAGGTTTGCGATGAGCTGGATCGTTGCGGCCGGTTGCCTGGCTGGCGCCCCGCCCATTGCTCGACGACTTGGTGGTCTTGCCAGTGGTCGTGGCCTTGGCAGTGGTAGAGGAGTTCGAGTCTTCTTTGATGCCACCGATCTTGCGGAGAAGGACCAACAGAATGGCCTGCTCTTCTTCGGTGAGAGCCGCCAACATTTCTCGATGAAACTTGGACTTAACACCCAGTACGGCATCGGCCACGCTCTGGCCATCTTGGGTCAATTCCACATGGACCACGCGGCGATCGGCTTCGGAGCGAACACGGCGCAAAAGGCCTTTGCGTTCCAGCCCATCGGCGATGCTGGTCAGCGAGTTGACGGCTACGCCGAGAAACTCTGCCACCGCGCGCATCATCTGTCCGCCCGACTCGGCCAACAGCTCGACCACTCGCAGCTCTTGCATCGTCAGATCACAATGAGGACCATTGGCGGCGCAGTGATTGGCTGTTTCGAAGCGTTTGACGATTTCGCGAACGACTTCGCCCAGCTCCGTCGCTCGTCGATCTAATTCCTTCGATTCTCGCAATTGTTCACCCGAAAAGCTAGTTCGAATAGTTCGACTCCCGAACTATCTTATTTTCGCATAATTCCGAGGTCAAGAGCAATTGGAAGTTTGAAGTTTGAAACTGGAATGATTTCACTAACGTTAGTTCTCTGGCTGATTACGGGTGAAAACCCATTTCCGGACGCCTTGGCGCCACCGGTTGCTCAAGTTCGTTTTGAGCGGGCGGCTGTCGACATGCGCGCCGCGCAGTGCCAGCAATTGCGTCAAGCGGCCGAGCGACTGTCGGCGCTAGCTCAGTCCCTGGATGGCGAACACAAGAAGAGCCTGGAAACGATCGTCGCCCATTGGCAAGCGGCGACCGACGTACCCAAGGCGCTCGAACATGCTGTTCAACTAGCCATCAAACTGCCCGATGTGTCGCGGGCGGCGGTCGATGAGATTGTGCGTCAGCAGCAACCGGAGATTGAGAAATACAAAACGCTCAAACATCAATACAGCGTGTATCGAGGCGGACGGCTGGCAGAAGTGTGGTTCGAGCTGAACTTGCATCAAAAACGCCAGCGCGTGGGTGAGCTACTAGAGCTCGATGGCGAACAATCTATCTGGCTCTTGCCTCGGCGGCCCTATAGTTCGACCATGCCCTTACCCATAACAGCCAAACAACATTTCGAGCAATACCTATCCGATAAGCGGAGCCTACTGGCCGGCAGTTTTATAGAGTTGCAGCCTGACGTGCAGAACGTTATGCAAGAAGCCAAACGCGCGCAGTCTGCCTCCACCGCCAGCACAGCAGAGCGATCGGCGGCTGGCGCAGTGGTCCAACTGCTGCAGTCGGCGTATGGCTCCAACTTGCGCGGGCTGGTGCTACTGGAAGCTCGAACTGATCAGCCCGCAGGCTTGAGGGCGCAGGCAGAGGCACTGTGCCAGCGCGTCGATCAGCAGTTGATGCACCTGGAAACCGAAAACTTGAAACTGTTGACGGCGCTGGATTCCAACTTGATGGCGCTGCGCAGCGAATTGGCCGGCAAGCGTCAATTTATAGATTTGATTTGCATAGACACTTATCGCCAGGAGATTGCTCGGCTGTGGCGTCCGATTCGCATCTACGCGCGGCGAACTCCAACTCTTGATCGCTTTGAAGACGCCTACTTATACGTGCGGCGCGGTGAGCGTTACGAGATCGAGTTCTTGATAGACGGCCAGTCGGTAACGCTGGCGCGTGCAGACATCTGGTTAACGCTCGCCGAAGCGCGGCTACCACCGCGCATGCGCCGCGCCATACCGCCAGATGGTCCTGGTCAGCCCGTCACGGCCGATACGGTGCTCGGCATCGAAGTCCAATGCCATTGCCCGCGTGGCTGGCAACCAGCCCACGTCATCGACGAATCGCCCTTCGGCGTCGAACTGATCTGGCAGAGTTCCATCGATCCTCGCCCAATCCTCGAACCCCGCGCTCACTTGCGCATAGTAAAGTAACGCGCGCAAATTGGGAATGGTTAGAGGGTTCTGTTATCAACGCAGAGAGACGCAGAGGATCGCAGAGAATACCACTCAGTGTTTTCTCTGCGGGCTCTGCGAACTCTGCGTTTCAAATAAGGCAACTGCTATCTATGTTTCAAATAAGACTTATTCGTCGAAGTCCACGGCCACTGGCTCGTGAAAGATCCGTCCCATGACGTCGGGACCGCGACGCGAACCGCATTGAGGCCAGCCGCCGATTTCGGCCAACTCGGGCATCAGCTGGAGAACTTGTTCGCGCAGCATGGTGGTCAAGCGTCCCAAGCGCACATTGCTCTCACAGGCTTCACCCAATGAGACGATGGTCTTCATAATGCGTACCATCTGAGCACGCTCTTTCACTGGTCGCGACAGGACATCGCTTTCATCTTCCAGCAAATCGACCAGCGGTACTTCCAAAGCATGTTGCCAGGCGTTGAGCTGAGCCAAGGTCAAATTGGTGGCCGGATTTTCTTGACGACGGAGTTCTTTGATATCGAGACCCGTCCTGCGCGAAATCGTGCGCAGCGAAAGTCCTTGCTGCTGGCGAACCTCGGCCAGGCGATGGTACTGTCGCTTGGTACCACGCGGAGCGGGGCAGTCGGAAGTCAGATCGCAAGGCTGAGTCGCGGACGATTGCGGAGTCGATGGCTGAGCCGACGACTGACAAGCGGGCGAACTTGCAGGCGAAAGTAGAGGTAGTGTCTGCGATCCAGAACTGACTGACGGAAACGCCGTGGGCATCCCATTCAACTCCATGCGTGCCACGAATCTCTCTCACCGCTGAGAGGACCGGCCGGCGGCACATCCCGACAAGACAGCCAGTTAGAGACGGAGCCCCCCCAAAAGTTCCCAAAGTTTTTTTAAGAATTGCAGTAGCGGAAGCCGTCAAGGCTTTCGACCGAACAAGAAAACGCAGGGGTTACAAACCGAAATGCTTGACGCATTCCGCTACGAAGAAAACAACGCTTCGAAATGCTTGACGCATTCCGCTAGGAGGTTACTGCAGGATGAGCTTGTTGAGACTGCCGCTAGCAAAGCCGACCAGGTCGAGTGTGATATAGCGGAAGCCGATCGCTTCCAAACGCCGCACCATCTTTTGGCGCACCGGCTCATCCACCAGCCGAGCTAACTGCGCCAGCGGGACTTCGATGCGAGCTAAATCGCCCGGATGCAATCGCACGCGGAACTCACTCAGACCAAGCTCGCGCAAAACCGATTCCGCTTGCTCAACCATCGACAATCGCTCAGGACTAACCGAAAGTCCGTATGCCAGGCGCGAGGACAGGCAAGGACTGGCGGGTTTCTCAGCCACGGACAACTCCCATGCCCTAGCCAATATTCGCACCAGCTCTTTCGTGAACCCCAACTCCAACAGCGGGCTGCGAACTTGAAGGTTGGTGGCGGCTACCATACCGGGACGCCAATCGCCCACGTCATCTGCATTGGCACCCGACAAAACCCACCACCCCTGCTGTTGGACCTGCTCGAGCGACTGCAGGCTCGAATAAAGATGCGTCTTGCAGTGAAAGCAGCGCTGAGAATCATTCAGCTGATAAGCCGGATCGGCTACTTCGGTGGTTCGGATCACTGCCAGTTCGATGCCGATCTGGTCAGCAGTTTGGCGTGCCAATTCCAGTTCGCTCCGGGCCAGGCTGGGACTGTCGGCGATGGCTGCGATCGATTGCCGCGGCAAACAGCGCGCGGCCGCAGCTGCGACTACGGCACTATCAACTCCGCCAGAGAAGGCGACTACGGCCCCTGGACAATCGACAAACCACCGATGCAGCGATGCATCCATGGCGGCCACATCTATCGAGGCTCCCTCCGTAGTCATACGAGATCAACCTCGGTCGATTCAGCTCTGGTCGTCTTGTTCTTTGGAGAACGGTTCCATCACTTTGGTATTGCGTTCGACAGCGATAACCACCGTGCGTTGCTGGACGCCATCGCGTGAGCAAGCCACAGCCGGCAATACTTGCCGACGATCGGGAAACGGCAGACGCATCGCAAAAGTGCCGTCGCTGCGCAATTTGATAGGTTCGTTGTTCAGCGTCACAAAACCATCCGGCACAGTGGATCCGTAAACATACAGTTCAACTTCCATATCAAAGTGGAAACCACCGCGGCCGCGGAAGGCCGTTTCCGCACCAGAACCATATTGTGCCAGTTGCGGACCACCCATCGATCGCTTGAGACGATCTTCGAAAACTTCTTGCAGTTCCGTGGTCTCTTGCTCGCTGTCGTATCCTCCGCTGAGAGCGAATATACGTTCCGCATCGCGGGCGATATCGCTCCAGTGATCTTCTTCGACGGCATCGGTTGCGCCGGGAGTTGGTGTGCGTACGATATTACTCTTGGCCAGCATATGAAAGCGGCTGCCCGAAAGGTAACCGATCATGACGCGGAAGCGGCCGGGCGTTCCGTTCAGGTCGATGTACCAATTTCGGACACCGCCATGAATGACGATGTCGCGCTCAATGGTTTCAGCAGCACTGGTAGTACCGCTGTCATCCAAGCGCAGCAAACGCAGAATCGGTTGGGCGTGATGCCAATGCTCAGCCATCGCCGCCCGCGCACGCTCCACGGCTCGACGGGTGATGTCCCAGGTAACTTGCAGCCAATACGAATCGCGAACGACCAGGACGATGCGATCCTTTTGCTGACCTTCCTCAGCCGGTTCGGGCTTGGGAGGTTCCACGCGCACAACTTCTTCGAAATCGCGGGCAGCTAGATCTTTGGTCGACTCACGCTGAGTCTGCATTTCGCGGATGCGCTGCAAAACATCGGGATTGGTCGGTGGCTGAGCTGGTTTGGTCGGCTTCTTGGCAGCCGGCTTTTTCGGTGCGACTACTTTCTTGGCCGCGATGGGTTTAGCAGGCTCAAGCGGTTTAGCAGCTGGCTGGCTGTCGGATTTTACCGAGACCTTGGCCGCCAGTTTGGAGTCTTTGCTGCTGGGGGCGGCTCCATTGTTCTTGCCATGTGCCTTGCCGTTAACAGCAGCTTTTTCAATCGCAGCTTTGCCAACTGTCGCCTTGCCGGCTGATTTGCCAACTGGCTTACTTGAGCTGGGCTTACCGACGGTAGGTTTACCAGAGTTGGATTTGCCAGCCGAAGGTTTGACTTTGCTTTCGCTGGCTTTCTTCGCCACGATTTTCGCAACCGGCTTGGCTACCCCAGCACGAGCTACCGTGGGCTTCTTGGTCGACTGAGCACTCTTGCTAGATTTGGCTTGAGGCTTAACAGCCGCGGCTTTCTTGCCAGTGCTCTTGGCCTCCGGCTTCTTGGGTTCAGCTCGTTTGGTCGCGCCCTTCGGTGAAGCGGCTGACTTCTTGTGCTTAACGATGGCTGCAACCAATTGATCTTTGCTGAGCGTATTCCATGCTGAGACGCCCAACCGCTTGGCCATTTGAGCCAAATCATTTTTGGTCTGAGTTTTAAGGTCGGCAGACGTGATCAACATCAAGCTCCCACACAGTTGCCACTACCACTTGCGGTTGAAGGGTTCCGTCAAGCAGTAGCACTAATCAGTTCGCCTCGAAGTCTATCCTCCTTGCCGAACCAGAAGACGAAATCCAAAGGTTTCCCAGCAACGCTGGTCCCAGTTAATCTCTCGTTCTCGGTCCACACGGGGATTGGCATGCCACCATTGGGGCTAGCATCGAGCCAATTTCCCTCGAGCATGTGCCGAAACTCCATGACTCCCTACCAGTATGCCAAACAGACCGCAAATTTGCTAGATTGCACTTGCCAGTTGCTTGACACTTCGGGAGCTTTTCCCAGTATTTCCTGTGCGTGCAAGTCCTTACTGCCAAAGACCGTTAGCACAAAACCTACCGAGACGTTCTCCGTTCTACGAAACTGGTTACCGACTGGTTCGGGTACTCATTGCAGCTGCAAAACAAACAGCCAAAACTACTACATCAATGGAGCGCTCATTGCCCTTAGAGGCTAGCTAGGCAACGAGCGATGGAAGTGAACGTGCTTCCATTTGCCGTCTTTCTTCTGCCAGACGCGGGTCTCTTCAACTGCTTTGGTAACCGCAGCCCCGTTAGCGTCATGCAATTGCGTCAGGCGTGTGTAGCAAACGATGGCTACATCACCCATCAACCGTACGTGGGGTGAAGCCATCGTCGTGTTCACTTTTTTGGGTGTGGGGCCGCTGCCAAAATAGAACTGGTGAAACGCCAAACCTTCGACCACGTGGCCGCGCGCTTCCGGTTCGAAACAGGTTAATGACTCATCGCACAATTCTGCATATGCTTGCCAATTGCCTTCTACAATGCTGTCCAACAGACTCTGACTGAGATTTAAGAGTGCGTTCTGCTCGCTCATGGGTGGGTCTCCTGCTTGAGAATTCAATTCACTGATATCGATTTCATACTTCGGGCTTAAGTCGACTTCTGCCGGCCACGGCGATTGGCCAATCAGGCTGGCCGGCCAGCTCTACAATTTGTTTGCCCCATTGCACGATCATCTGCTCGGCCTCAACCAGGTCGACACGTTGGGACGGACCGCCATTGGAATCGAAATCGATGGCTTCGTCTTGGGGGGCTTCGGGGTCATGTGAATTGACAGGCCAGATCGGTGTGCCGAAAGTGATGCGGACGCGAGCTGACATGAACAGCGGACTCCAAACTTCGCGGCGATAGGGACTGCCGTAAATATAGAGTGGAATGATCGGCACACCGGCGCGAACAGCAACCAAGGCGGCACCCGGCCGAATGGACACTAGCGGATCTTTGGTATGGTTGAGACGTCCTTCTGGGAACATTCCCACCAGGCGTCCTTGGCGTGCTAAGCGAATGGCATGTTTGGTCGCTCGCGTATCCATGCCACTGCGATTGGTAGGGATAACTTGCAGGGCGCCCAGCAGCGGCCCGAGGATGAAGTTCTCGCAGTACTCGCGGGCTACCATCCAGTGTACGCGACGGCCAGCTGACAATTGTACAAAGAAGGGATCCACGCTACTGCGATGGTTGGCCACCAACACGCCGCCGCGCCCCATGGCCGGTGGCGGCGAATTGGTAAAATGCACGCGCCACAACAGCCGTCCAAATAGATAGGTCGGTGTGTAGAGCACGTCTTCCCAGAGGCTATAGGGTGACAAGCGTATTTGCCACCAGAGATATCCCAGGCCAAACGCCAGCAGCAGGCTTAGCCACACGCCGGTGGCAATCATGGGCACGATGATGGATACCTCTTCAATCCTGAGTATGCGCTTAGTTGTCTCACGGCCACAATTCCCTACGCCGCACGCACCGCGACTTAACTGCTGAAGAACTCAACCAAGTCGGTCACCATCTTCTCTGGCTGGGTGTCGCGGGTCAATTCGAATCGCTTCAACTCGCTGAGCGAGCGAAACCAAATCTCTTGCCTGCGGGCGAACTGCCGCGTGTGAGCTTTGATCTCTTCGACGGTCAGTGCGTAATCAGTCTGACTCAGCAAGTACGATTGTAGCTCTTTATAACCGACTGCCTGGCCAGCGGTACCCGTTAGAGGACCATGACGCTGGATCAAGCTGCTGACTTCACTTTCCAAGCCGAGCTGTAACATGCGTTCGACCCGTGAGTTGATGCGCTGGTGCAGCCAGGCGCGATCCAATCCCAGCACGGCCACACGTATGCCCGGTACGGTCGATGGCGTTTCGAATTGAGTTTGCCAGTGGCTGATCGGTTTGCCGGTGGCCATGGCGACTTCGAGTGCCCGAATCATGCGGCGCTGGTCGTTGATATGCAGCTTATGAGCCGATAACGGGTCGACCTGCATCAAGCGCTCACGCAAACTCTCCTGACCATATCGAGCCACATCGGCTTCGACGGCGGCTCGAAATTCTGCATTGGCGGGCGGCCCCATGAACAGGCCGCGAATCAAAGCCTTTAGATACAGCGGCGTGCCGCCGACAAACAGCACCCGGCGACCGCGCTGTCGAATTTCATCAGCCACCTGATGAGCGGTGGCCACGTAGCAGGAAAGGCTATAGCTCTCCGTCGGCTCGACAATATCCAGCATATGATGCGGCACCTGCTGCCGCTGCTCATGAGTCGGCTTGGCGGTCCCAATATCCATGCCGCGATAGATGGCCATGGAATCGAGTGATACGATTTCGGCATTCAGGCTCTGGGCAATCTCCAAAGCCAACGGCGTTTTGCCACTGGCGGTCGGCCCCGTTAAATACAGGGCTTCCAGGGCAGGTCGGCACCAATCCGCGTCCAGCTCTTGCATTGATCGAATGGGGGTACGTCCAAGGATGTCACAACAAAGACCGGTATTGTAGGCATCTTTGGCCTACCTGTCTAAGTGACCGTGGCGTTGTTTTGCCATGTAACCACCCACTCGCTGCTCGATGAGGCTGTCGATAGCCGTCTGAATGCGGCGCAGTTCCTCGACCTGGCTCTCCAGATGTTGCTCTGCATCACGTCGCAGCGTCGCCAGCAAACTGCGTTGCTGGTTCAGTTTGTCGACCATCGTTTGCTCTAGATTGGCCATTGCCAGTTCATAAGCCGCTGCGATGCGATCCTTGGCTGCCTGTTCCAACTGGCTTTGCAGCCACCGAGTCGACTCAGAATCGATGCTAATTTTGGGCTGCTCCGGCAGTTCGTCTCCGCGGGTAACCACAAAGCTCAGCTGCTCGGGAGTCGAATCCGCGACCGACATGGCCAATTGAACACACTGGGCAAGCAACATCGAATCTTCGTAACTCTCGCAGAAGGCGGACATGGCTCGTTGAGGCTGGCTAGTGCCCAGCCAGTGATGCAATTGCAGATGGCCTTCAACCGAGTTAACCCGCCCGTCAGAGACTCGGGCGTCGAATTCCAGTTGATCATCGCTGGAGCGCGACAGATGGATGGCCACCGAACCATCGCTGGTCAAGCTCTGCCCCTCCAGCTTCAATTCATGATCAGCTTGCTCGACACTCATTTGCCACTGATCGGTGCCGTCGATGCGCGACACCTGGCTGGTCTGAGTGGATGAAGTGCTGGGCATGCGGGCCGAAGCCAACAAGAATCTGCCTTGCGCTTTAAAGGGGCGCGCTGGGCCATCGACCGCGACCGTGCCTTGGATCTTCGTCGATTCGGCTGCGAACTCGGGCTGCGATTGAGCCGAGGAGCGAATCGTGCGGCCACGCTGGTTGGTTTGCCAGGCATACGGTTTACGTATCAAATCGGCCAGCACTGTTGCATAACGCTGGGGCGATACCAAGGCATCCGCCACACAATGTTCGAGCAACTTCTGTGCGACCTGGTTGGCATCAGGCGACTTGAAGTCCGCCGCCGTTTTTAGCAGATCTTGTTTCTCTTCGAAGGCTTGCGCACGCAAGTTGGCTTGCAGATCACCCAAGCGTTTGTCCAGACTGTTCAAACCGCTGCGTTGTTGCTTGAGCTCTTGGACCATTTGCTCCAGTCGCACACAACTGCGTTTCACTTGATCTTCATGTCGCAGGATATTGTCCATACCGGCCACTTGCATCTGCAGGTCGCGAGCTTCGGCGACCATGCGCGTCGATTGCTGGCGAATGCTTTGAAACTGTGCCTGCATTTGTTCAGTGACCATATCGGCATCAATCGCGACTT
This sequence comes from Rania fehmarnensis, assembly GCF_056494185.1. Classification (NCBI taxonomy): domain Bacteria; kingdom Pseudomonadati; phylum Planctomycetota; class Planctomycetia; order Pirellulales; family Pirellulaceae; genus Rania; species Rania fehmarnensis. Next base: position 2,980,143 of record NZ_CM151398.1, on the reverse strand, counting down.
GCCTTCCAGTGGCAAAGCGTTCGGATGTTAGCGACTTAGTTAGCTGGCTCAACTGCTCCAGCCAAACCAAGGACGATGCGGCCGACTTGTTCAAGCTACCGCTCTTCGCAGCCACATTGGTCGCTGCCGATGTCGAATCTTGATGCGCTGACAGTTCACTGGACTGCGGCTCAGAAGTTGATGGTGAGTCAGCGGCTGCCGATGGCTGGCCGCTGTCGAACTCGACCATCGGTCCGGCGGTAAAGTCCAGATCGAGCTGCGCATCGCCAAAAGGCATATCGACGACAGCCTGTGCGGCCAGTCCATCTAAATTGGCCGGACCAATCACGGCGTCTTCGATGATCACGTGCGGAAAGACAAAGCGTTTCTTCAATAGCGCATCGCGATCAAAGGCCAGCCACATCTTGTCGGCCCGCAATCGCAATGAGTTATTCGAACTGTCTTTGGCACTGGGGAGCTGAATTTGAACGTCTTCGGCACAAGCGGCCGACTTCGACCAGACAATACCGAACGAGCGGGAGTGAGCGCCAGGACCGAGAACTCCAGCCAACATGTGACGTTCGGCATATTGCTCGCCAATGATCGCGCCGGCACCGACCAGCGTAACGGCCGCACCTAACGCACACCAGCTTCCCAAGCTGCGCCACCAGCTCATGAACTCTTTCCTTCTCGCGCTTGGCGAAGGTGCCCGAGCAAGTAGCCCAGGCATTCGCCTTTGACCGGTTCAATCGATGCATGCACTTGCCCGTCCGGCTTGGTGGCACTGGCCATTACCAGGTGCTGGAAACCAGCCGAGTTGTTGGCATCAGCCTGTCGTTTGGGCAAGCCGTTGATCGGCAGGATGGTCAGCTCCGCTGCGCCAGAGTTGGCTGCAGCGTCGCGTGTCATAAGTGATGGTTGCATAAGCTCAGAAGCCCCCTTACCGAAACTGCTCTGCGAGTCAGATTCATTACCGCCAGGAGATACATCTGGATAGTCGTTCGCTGGCACATCATCCGTCCATCGCACTATTTCAATCGTCGTTTCCATCAACCAGCGTGACGCGGATTGGCCGCCCGATTCTCCGTTGTGGTCAACGATGGTATCGCCGACCGAACTATCGTTCTGGCTGCTGCGAGCTGGTCGATCCCAATCATGGTGCATGTCGGCCGACATTACCGTGATGCCGTGATTCTCCAAGCACTCATCCAACAACTCATCGACCCAGGCCAAGGTTTCGCCGGCGTTCTGAATAACTTCCAGCGTCGTCATCACATCGCCTCGCCAAGTTGATTCGGGATACAAGTCATGGCCCAAGCCCAAATGTGTTGTGCCACTCTGAAATCGATCGAACATGCCACTGCCAGTCGGCCCCGCTTCGCCAGATGTTGACAGCGGAAAATCATCGCTGATCGAGACCGCTATATTGTCGGCCGATAATCGGGGCTGATCCTGTATAGGAGTTGGACGAGCGACCTGCGTCTGGGGCTGGGGACCAGTGACCAGCGCATCGACCTTGGGGCGTTGGCCTGAAGCCTGGCCCATGTGCCACGAGTTAATGATCGATTTGACCTCGTCGATCGGCTCAAATTCGATCGGCTCGTCGAGGCTGACCAGCGGTGATTTCTCTGTGTCTAAGCGCGCACTGCGCTGCGCCAACTTGGGAGGTGGAATAATCACCGGCGTAACATCCAGTTCGCTTTCGCCCAGGTGCGACTGGCCAGGCACGGCCACCGTATGTCGATCCACGCGACGCTCGATGCGCCGCTCGTTCTCGTCAGACCGTTGTGGGGTGAACTTCAGCTTGTCGTGCTTGTGTCGTTGCGGCATATCGGTCGATGGCGGGGCAACCAGCGGTGTCTCTTCGGTCGGCACCGATGAGTAATTGTGTTCTGCACCCAAACGTCCCAAGTCATATTCGAGATACTCGAACAACCTCAAACTGAACATATAACCTGGCGCGATCGCCACCAAACCAATGACCAGGCTGCCCAAGACGACGGTATTGTTCAGCCCGAGCCACGGCACTACCGGAGCTTCGTCCAGCGTGTTCCACAACCAGCCCAACATGGATTGCGTCAACAACAACTCACCCAGTCGATCGGTAACCGGATCCAGATAGAAACTACCCACAGTCACCACCAAACTGATCAGGACTGCCAGTAGCGTATGAACGGGTAGAAAAATGATAAGCGCGTACAGACCAACAGCCAGCAGGTTCAGCTTGGGGACCAAACCAACCAGCACACCAAGCGCGACGGCCCAAGCCAGCCGCTCCGGCGTATGATGCTTCGACGTGATCTTCAGCAACCACATCCCGCGATTGCCGCCCGGTCGCGCCATAACTGCCCACTCCCCTCTTGGACCACCGACTATGATAGCCGTCTCCAAGCCCGAACCATCCCGGGTCCCGGCCTCATCCTCTTCAATCGATTGTCAAGCCTGTGCGGGCTAAGGAAATTCTGCTGAACCCAAAGAATTTGCAGACATTTACGGAAGCTGCCAAACCGCCCCGTCGCCGCATTTCACTCAGCTTCGCACTTTGCCAGGCGAAGCGGACACTTGGGCTACCTTCCATGGCGATTATGCGAAATTGCTAGCGGCATGGCCGCCCAGGGGAGAATAAACAGTAGCGAACTTACAGCAATCTCGGACCAGTGTGCGCTGAGCGCTTCACGCTGCAGCCACGTCGCCAACCAAAAGACAACGAGGCTAACGGCACACGCTACACCGACGGACTTCAAAGAAATAAACCGCCGACGCCAGGCCAGCCAATAACAAACCAACGTGCAGGCAACCACCGCAGTCGCCAGTAGCACCCAGACCATGGACATCGTGGCTTGCACGACCGATTGATTGGTGAATGCAAACAGAACGGCCAGGCCAATGCAGTAAATCATGGCGATCGAGCCAATCCAAATGAGCCACAGTCGCGCACATCCGGTACAAACCATGGTCATGATATTGCTGGCGATTATCCAAGCCGCTCCAGCCAACATCGGCAGTGCCTGCCAACCGACATTTGTGGGCCACAGGGGGTGGCGGCCAGGCATCGCTAGGATCGCGAGCAGCACAGCGGCAAAAACCGCCAACCAAATCAAATAGGTGGTCACGATACCCAAGGCGCACACCCCTAGATGGGCTCGTGCCATGGCTACATCGCTAATCGGCAGCGCCGCTGTAAAACTACCCAGGGCATCAACATCACCTCGACGGCCTTCATGTCGCTTGCCGCTTATTGAACTGGTCATGCGCTCCGCATCCAACCCCATCCACACGCCGTACAAAATGAATAGAAACGTGAACCCCATGGGTAACGCGACTAGTTGCTCCTGCAACTGAGCGACATCGGACATGCCCACGGTGGAGCCAATGGCGTTGACGATAAGCACCAAGGCCAATAGCACGGTCATTGGCAAAACTATAAACAAACTTTTGCCCCGCCAATGAAACCAGAAATGGGCGGCAAACGGAGTTCGAAACTTGCGTCGCGAACTCGCTCGGGCATCATTCCAAGCCGCCCAGCGCTGCGCTAACTTTAGCCAGAGCGCAGTCGGTTCCTGTGACTGGCCACAACGATCCAGCGAGACGATGCGATACGTAAACACGCAGCCAACACCAAAAGCAATTCCCAGCGTCAGCATCTCAAAGGCGGTGACGCTGGCCCAGTCATGGCGCGGGCCACCTACCAGGCCGTAACGCGACATGTACCAGACTCCCATCAAAGCCACGGGCACGCTAGTCACCAACAGCCAGCGCAGCGATCGAGTACCGACGATAAAGAACGGCTGCGCTACCGACCAAAAGGCGAGGCTATACAACACGGCCCCCAACAGCGGCCAGCCCGCCGAGAAAAAATGGTTGTAACACCATATCACTAGCGGCAATTGCACCAGCAACATCACCACGCCGCCTCCAATGACCCATGCCGTTATCGAAAGATTCGATATAGGTTTGGCATAGAAACGATTGACCGGCCAAACACCTATTCCGGCACTGCATATCAGGAGGAAAATGACCATCGGCAACAGGGCCACCTCCAGCAACGCCTGAATGTCGGGGTTTTGCGCCACGCCACCCGGCAAGATCGAAGATATCGATGCATAAACAGTCATGAGGATCAAGGAAGCAGCCAGCATAGCCTGGATCATCCAGCCGGCCCGCGCAAAGTACTCCCAAGTCAACGCTTGCAACATGGAACGCATAGTCAACTTCCTCGCCAGTTGAAGAGATCGGACAGCTCTTAAGTCAATTGATTGAAGGTCTTTAGGTCACCTCCCCCGGCGAAGCTGGGGGAGGTCGCAGACGAGGCGTTCAGCCGAAGTCTGCGGGAGGGGGCTCGTTACCGAAGCGCGAGTGTTTGCAGTGGACCTCACCACACAAATCGTTTCGCGGCATCCTTAAAAGCTGGACGTTCTCTAAAGGGTAACTACATGGACACGCGCGAGACAAATATCTCATCCAACGATAGAGCGCCATCGGCCACCACCGTGGCGCCTAACGCTTGAGCAGCTTGACGCACTTGCGGACTGTCGCCATGACAAATGTAAGTCCACTCCGCACCCTGGCCATGGCAAGTCAACATGCCGACCAGGTGCGGCGGCTGCGTGAAGGTCTGCGAGAATTGCAACGTAATGCGTCGATGACTGTCCTTCAAATCATCCATGCTGGATGTCAACACGATGCGGCCTTCATGGATGATGCCGACTCGATCCGCCACGCGTTCAACTTCATCCAGCAAGTGCGAGGAGAAAAGAACCGTACGACCATCATCAGCGATCGTGCGAATGATCGCGCCCAAAATATCGCGACGCACAATCGGATCGAGTCCCGATGAGGGCTCATCAAGCACCAGCAGCTCGGGCCGATGGGCCAGGGCCACCAGCAACCCGGCCCGCGCCCGCTGGCCACGCGATAAGTTTCTTACTCGGGCTTTGGGATCCAAGTCGAACATCTCGCGCAGCTCTTCCGCGTAGCGTTCATACCAGCTGGGATAAAACGCCTGGGTATAACGCATCAAGTCACCAATGCGCATCGAGTCCGGCAGATCGCGTTCTTCGCTCAAGTAACCCATTCGCCCCAATACGCCGACAGGCTGAACGACCGGGTCAAGCCCAAAGACGCGCACCGATCCACTTTCCGGCTTCAACAAACCCAACAAGTGACGCAGCAGCGTCGTCTTGCCCGCGCCGTTACCGCCGATCAGTCCAAACACACCACCACGCGGCACTACTAAAGAAACCTGGTCGAGGGCCAACTTCATTCCAAAACGCCGCGTGACCTCTTTGACTTCAACGACATCAGGGGAAGCAGATAGTAGCGAATCGGTCATGATTGGTGACTCCGAGTGCTGGGGTTGCGATCGAGAATTGCATGGCGTTGTTGAACGAGTTTCACGATCTCGTCCAACGGCACCGACAAGTGTTCGGCATCCACCAACAACTGGTCGATGCGTTCAGTGAGCAGCTTCATCCGCTCGCGTTTGGCCAGCGGTGAACCTTGATCGGCCACAAAGGTGCCAGCCGTCCGTCGCTTTTCAACGATCCCAGCCAACTCCAATTCGCGATAGGCTCGAGCGACCGTGTTGGGATTGACAACCAGCTGCTCGGCCAAGGTGCGAATGGCTGGCAGTTCATCGCCAGAATTCAATCTGCCAGAAGCAACCAGCAATTTCACTTGCTGCACGATCTGCATATAAATGGGCACGCCATCATGGGTGGAGATGTGGATCTGCATGCGCTTCCGTCCTCCGTCGTACGTTTCATTCGATTCATGCTCGATGTGGCAATCGACTGCAATCACCGCTGACCTCTTGTATTACTTTATTAATACAACAATACAATTCGGCGTCAAGAGATTGACCTTAGAATTGTGGACTTTTGTTGACAGCAGCTTTCTGCCTAAAATTCGCGACTTGGACTGGCGAAGGTGGGCTGACTTTGACGACAGTTTCAGTTAGGTAAAAAGAATCGCTACCAGCTCGCCCGACCCGCTGGGCAAAAACAAAAGACGAAGGAAAGCCTGCATGCCAGCCCCTCAGCCACCGCAAGCAGTCCACGCTCAACACCCTCCAAAGGCTGACAGTGACCGAAAAGGCAAGCCGCGACCGCGCACTCTGCGGGCTTTGGGCAAAAGCGAACCACCGCTGTTGGTCACAGTAAATGGGCAGGCGTTCACCCGCGTCGAGATCTTCAAACACGATTCGTGGGCCGCTACAGCGCGGTATGCCACGCCCAGCGGGCAAGAAATCGTCTGTAAGTTCAACCGCCAAGCCTGGATAGGTCCGGTGCCCATGGGCTGGCTGGGTCGCTGGTTGGCACGACGCGAGACCTACTTTTTGAGTCGCTTGGGCGATTTGCCGGGCATACCGCGAGTCTATTCAGAAGTCCTGGTCAATGGCCGGCGTCTGACGCACGCAGTGGCACATGATTTCGTTCCGGGCCAGCCCCTGTCGCTCTCCAGCCAACTGCCGTCGGATTTCTTTGATCGCGTCGAAAACATGCTGGCGGTGCTTCACCAGCGGCACATTGTGTATGTGGATATGCACAAACAGGAGAATGTGTTGGTGGGCGAAGACGGTTTGCCGTACTTGATTGACTTTCAAGTGAGTGTACAGTTACCAACCGGCAAGTTGTTCGGGCCGCTGTTTCGAGCCCTGCGCGACTGCGATTTGTATCATTTGGACAAGCATCGCTGGATTCATCGCCTGCCACCGGCTTCGATGAAGAGTTTTCCGCGTCCCGCGTGGTTACAATTGCATCGTCTGGTAGGCGTGCCGTTGCGTAGCCTGCGGCGCCGATTGTTGGTGGTCGTCGGAGTCCGACGTGGACGCGGCAGCGCCTCGACGGAAGTCGCACCCGAGATCGGCTTGCGCCGAGCTGACGCGGCCTAATGAAAATCCATCGACCTCGACATAATCGAAAGTACTCCGGTAGTGGTTGTGGCAACACCCAAACGCAAACTGCGTACAACTTTCAAATCGCGCGTTGAAAAGTTCTGGAGTTGGTTTCCCCAAGTCGCTCAGCGCTTTGAAGAAGCTCTGCGCGATGACGATCCACAGCCGGTCGTCGATGAAGTCAGCCAGTTCATGGCCAGCAACATGCCCGCTCTCAGCTGGGCTCTGGGACGCGGTGAGAACCAGGTACATTCGTTCACGCTAACCGGGGAAGGGCATGTCCCCAAGCAGCTCTTGGCCGAGTACTGGCAATCGCGGGCAGTCGAGCTGCCGGGTTGGGCTTTCTTTGCTTCGCGCCAACCATCGTCGCACGAATCGCTGCAGGACATGGCCATCGGCGTATCCGAACAAGACCAGGTCGACGCAGCTAAGGTCTTGCTCAAGACCAGCATCGATGAAGAGAATGAACTGATCGACATCATCGCCTGGCACCCGGCGCTGGCGCAAGTGCCCGAAGAGCATCACTTTCGAATCCTGTTTCTCTTGCTCGACGAAGCCCTGGGTGAGTTCGGTGTTCAAACCTGGCTGGGCCAAATCCAAGTCGAGCCGATTACCGACATGACCAACACTCGCAGCCTGCTCGACCTGCCCAAGTTCATCACCCAGGTCAATCTGTACCATCAGTGGGAAAAGCTGCCGCCGCTGGAATCGTATTCGACCTATGAATTGCCCGAACAAGTCGACGGACCGCGCGGCGATACGGTAGTCGGTAACAGTTGCGTACCCGATGTGATCTTTGAATACATCGAAAACGAAGGCGAACTGGAAGAGAACCCGCTGGACGACACCGGCGCCGAATTTCTCTATATCTCGCTGGATGCCAAATCCTTCAGTGAAGGCGACGAAGTCACGGCCCGAGCCAGCGTCGAAGATGAACTCGATAACGCCTTAGGCGAACATCACAGTGGTCGCATCGTCGGCGGGGCCACCGGCACCGACCACAGCTACATCGATGTCTTGATCTTCGACGGCGCTCACAGCCGCGAGATCATCGAACAAACCCTCCAACGCCTACAACTCGGCGGCCAATACGAACTGATCAACTTCAGCGAATAAGCTCAGACATCCCGTAGCGGAATGCGTCAAGCATTTCGTGTCCGTAGCGGAATGCGTCAAGCATTTCGAGAGTGCTCTGTATTGCCACACAGGCTGGAAGCCTATGCCACAGTTATCGCGACTCAGTTAGTGCTCGCTGGACAATGCTCGCCCATGGACTCACTTCATTTTAACGGTTTGTGGCTCTGATTCAGTAGTAGCACCAGGGCTTGCTCAAGCTGCCGGGGATGAAATCCAAATGGACCACGACCATTCTTGAAGGCTATCTTACCTTCATGGTCGATCAGATACAGTCTGTTGGGCATGCCACTATAGGTGCTGCCAACCTTATCATCGACCGTATCCACTAGGAATGGCAAGCTCAGTTCCAATCGTTTTTGGCAAGTCTCCGCCACAGTGCGCCGGGTCGCCGTGTCGGTGGGTTGGCTCAGGTCGATGCCGACCCGTTGATTGCTCTGCATCCACCATCCGTCGCTGGGATGAGCCTCGCGGACGTAAACCAAATAGAATTGGGCTCGTTCCTTGTAGCGTGCGTACAGCTTCTCGAGGTTTCCCGAATGACTGCGAAACGGACCGCAGGTGAAGTTGCCGAAGATCAACACGATCGGCTTGTCACCCACAACTTTCGATAGCGTAACTTCTTCGCCAGTGAGCGATGTAAGTGTAAAGTCTGGAGCCACTTCATCCAAATTCGGACCAGGTTGCAACGAGCCCACTTCCTGATTGTTCAGTCCTACAACCAGCGTACTGCGACTAGGTTGATCGGGTCGCTTCTCATTGCTCCGCGGAGCTGGCTGCAGCTCGTGTCGCAGGTCGTCCATCGCCAGGTAATCACCGTCTTCGCCAGCAAACCGGTCGAACAGCCCACGGAACTCTTCTCTGGTCAGCTTGCCATTGCCATCGCGATCAGCCATATAGAACAGCGTTGCACCGGGCGTCGGCGTCAAGGAATGCTTGGACCAGTCAAAGTCGGCTTCGGTGACACCGCCATCGCGGTCGCGATCCAGTCGAGCAAAGTCTTCATCGCTGCCAGAGAACTCCGCGCGCTGAATCGTGCCATCGGTATTCGTATCGTAATGAGTAGCCACGTGCTGCCAACCGAAACGCGATTGAACTTTGGCCAGCGGAAACCAGCCATCTTCAGGCCCTAAGGTTTCGCCTTCCATGATGCTGTCGAGCATCGCCATGGCCTCCGAGTCTTTATCGAGAGAGGCTTTCAGTTTGTCGAAGATCACTTGTGCGTCGGGCGTTAATTCGTCCGACAGGGTAATGGCATCCGCCTTGTCTGATTTGGGAGTCGCGGGCGGCTCATCGGCTGGTAGCTCTGGCGCCAGCAGCAGCAACAACATGGCAGCGATGATTGAGGCAGATATCTTCATTTTGTTTCTCGCAGTAGTAAGCACGTTGACGCGTCCAAGCTGGACACGCGTGATGACGGGGACAAGTATTGAAATAGGCTACTTAGATTCACTGGTCGTCGACGGCGCATGGCCGCCAAAAACATTCTCTCGTTCTAGTGGTAACTGAAAACCATCGGATATGCGAGTCATATACAGGCCGCGGCACAACCAAATGAAAATAGACATAGCCCGACTCGGACCATAGGCCTTTTCCAGCTGTTCATAATCCGCTGCTGTCAGCGCGTGCGGCGACTGAGTCAGCTTGCGAGCATAGGCATAAGCGATTTGCTCTGCGGCAGGAAAGGCTGCCCAATCCGACTCGGCCAGCAAGCGTGTGCGTTTAGCGACACTAGCTTTGTCCAATCCAGCCACCTCGAGCAACATTTCGCAGTGTCCCATGCAGTAGTTGCATTCCACGGCCCGCGTTTGCACCCAAAACAGACTTTCTTCTAAAATTCTCTCCGATGGATTCTCTGCCCAATGCGTACGGGTCATGGTCGTCCAAGGAATTGCCAGCTCATGTGCGTAACCGTAGGTCACCAAACTCCATCGAATTGAAGATGGACGAGCAGCCATTTCTGCAGGCAACTTATCTTTGACGTTTTCCCAATCCGGGATAGGTAGTCTTGGGCGGCGGTCGCGTTGCTTTTCCAAACGCTGTTGCAATTGATCAAAGGTAAGCGAGGTCCACTCAGGCACCTGCTCAGAAACCGCCTGACCAGCTGTGTTGTAGACGTCGCGTCCATTTTCCGGAGGCAGGATAGATGTTTTCTGAAGTGCGCCCTCAACAAACGAAACCTTTAACGGAGGCAAGGCACCTTCTTTCTCGACGGGAACTTGTAAACCCAACAACAAACGATCTTGAAAGTTTCCGTACGCGGCCAAGAGGACCATGGCTGACACCCCACGTTCACCGTACTGTTGCCGCAGCCTTTCGAAGAAAGCATCGGGAATCGTGGTTGCTGCCACTGTCAACAAGTGCACGAACTGAAAAGCCTCAGCCTCCGGCGCGGTCCAGGCTGATGGCTCGCCCATAAAACTCTTGTCGTCCAGTCCAATTGCACCAGCTCGATGGAGATCGCCCAGTGCGAGCGCTTCGCCATAATCGCAATGATTAGCATGCGCAATTATCCATCGCAGCTTGGCCTTGAGCCGCGCATCGAGCGGGCCGCCGCTCCGCTGCGCCGCATCTAACTCCAACAGCGCGGCGGCCGTCCGCGGCATCTGGACCGCGACTGCTTTGACCCAGTTGGGTAGTCGACCTGGCTGGCCGCTGGCCAGTTGCGGCAAAAGTTCCCATGCACGAGCATCGGAGACTTTCTCCCAGGCCAACAGACTTGACTGCTCAGTCGAACCCACATCGGATAATGGTGGCTGTGCTTGTGTATGGGCCGTCATGTCCATCCCTGCGAGTACGAAAAATGCGAGTAGCCACGGTTGCGGCAACGCCTTACCGATCAATTGTGTAATCCTCAATTTAGCTGCTCCTGGTATTCAAACTCAAACCATCTCACTTACTAAAGTCTCGCCAAGCTGATTGCACAGCTCGATGACTCGTTCGCAATCTTCGTGCAAAAACTCAGTCGCCCATTTAGGTGCTATGGCTCCGGCGATCGAAAAACCGTTAAGACGGGACTGGTACCTACCAGATACTTGACCGTCTTTTCCGACTTGCCTTTGGCAGGGGTCTGTATTGTGAGTTTGACTCGACAGTGAAGATTGGCATCCAGTGCTTCGCCATCGCCCAGGATCTCATAGGCGAGAAGCTTGGCACCATTTTTCCATTCCATATCCTGCACCACAATCTGCGGCTCTTTCCGTTCCCAAGCGTTAGGTGATTCACCTTTCTGCCAACCCTTCAGCACTTCATCGAGCGCTGCGCGCGCCGAGCCTGACTCGACACGATGCGCATGGGCTGAATATCCACAACCTGAAATTATCAAGCAGATCAGGCACAGGCAGATTCGCGAAAAGTCAATCTGCCTACCTGGCGGTAACGTCCGGTCGTCGCCGCGATAGTTGGTCACTTCGTTCTTGGTATGCATCAGTGCTCTCCTAATATTCACCTACTGTTTCGCCACCACTGCGCGTACCAATGGCTCGCCACAGTTGCAAGTCGACCGATTGAGAAACGAAACGGACCGAACCGTCACATAGTGCGAGATTGACTCCACCTGTATGGCGACTACTGGCTGGCATCGATGCTTTAGTGGGATAGAAACCACATGATCTGCGGTTCGGCGAGTCCACATGCATGTAGGTATGCTGCCCATTGATCCACGGTGCGCCCATGAACAGAGGGAATTGATTGGCCAGATTACTGGCATCCGTGGCGTAACACATCTGAATGGCTTCATCGGGACTACTTGGATCGCCCGTGCCTAGGAACACGTCGGCTTGCAGATCGATCACACCGTTGTTGCCATCGGCCAGTAACCTTTCTGAAAACGCAGCCGTATTGCTAGTGCCATCGGTGATGTCCGCCATCTTGAATGAGCGAGCATGTAAAAAGATGCCTGTCTGACTTGGATCGCTCCAGAAATGCAAACTCCCCTTATTGCCCATGTAATTAATTGCACCGCCCGTCTGAGGTTGTGGATTCGCACGATCCGATGGACACAGGAAAGTCGGTACCGACTGCAGACGTGCCGGAGTATTGGCAGGGTCTGTGAGCGGTAGCTTGAAGTCAATGGAATTGTACAGGGGTGCCTGCTCAATGAACGGCAACATCAGGCTGACCGCTGAATAGCCAGGGCTCCCCGAGGGCGGTGTTGTGCCTCCGCTTCCAAAGGGAAATCTTTTGTGAGTGTCATGGTAGTTGTGAAGAGCCAGGCCTAGTTGCTTGAGATTGTTGCTGCACTGCATGCGACGCGCGGCTTCTCGAGCAGCTTGAACAGCCGGCAGCAGCAGTCCCACTAAAATGCCAATAATGGCGATTACAACCAGTAGTTCTACGAGCGTGAACCCACCTGGAACTCTGCGATTGAAACGATTCAACATATTTTTGTCTCTCATTTATAGATCTTTTGAATGATGGAAAATTCGGTGACGCGTACGCGCTGAAGTTGACTTCAGCGAGCGAGACTAACGTCCCGCGGTCGGTTTGGTCGAAGAAGGGGCCTCTGATTTGGGCTTGGGTGGATCTCCGGTTGCCGACTTGGTCGGGGCCTGCATACGGTAGTAGTCCCAAAACGGATTGCCTGATTCAAGTGTCAATTGAAAACCGTTGCTGATCCTTGTCATGTAGCTGTAGCGGCTGGTATTGAGCGCAATAAAGAATGCTCGTTGACGACCGAAGCCTTCACGCAGCCGATCCAGGTCTTGACGATTTACATTGCCTGGCGTCAACGTCAGCTTGCGAGCAAAGGCCAGGGCCTGCTGCTGTGGCACACTGAACGACGACCAATCACTGCCCGCCAATTTCTCGCTGACCGTGGCAATCTGCTCGGAGGTCATTCCCAACACTTCCCAGTTCATTTCGCAATGCCCCATACAGTAGGGACATTTAATGGCGTCGGTAACCATCCAGAAGAGACAATTACCGAAAGGTCGATCCCAATTGGCCGCCACCTCGGCGCCGGCCGTTCTCATGTAGATTTCAAAGGGAATAGCCAATTCATGCGCGTACCCGAAAGCAATCCTGTACCACACGATGTCGCTGGGCTTATCCATGAAGCCCGAGGGCAACTTGTCCGCAAACTCTCGCCACTCTGGAATTGTCAGTCTCGTTTGGCGCTTCCGTTGTTGCTCGAGTCGCTGTTGCAACTTGGAATACGGGAGCCAGGTGTAAGATGTCTCATCTTCGATTACATCTTGGGTCGGCTCCTCGTTGCTACCAGGCACATCCGCTTTCAAATCTGCCGGCGGCGCGGTGGTTTTGGAAACGAAGGCCTCGGCTGGAAACTTCACTTGCACCGGTGGCATCGGCCCGCCTTCGTCCATTGGCGCACCTAGACATAGCAGTAAGCGATCTTGAAAGTTCGCATACGCCATCAGCAGCACCATGGATGCAACTTGACGCTCATCGAACTCCTTCACCAGTTCCAAAAACTGATCATCCGTGACGCTATCGGAATCAATTGTCATGTTGTGTGCAAATGACAACGCATGACGTTCCTCAGCACTCCACAGGGCCCGTTGGGCAGTTTCTAACGAAGCCCATTTCTCGCCACTTACGCCTGCCCGCAGAGCGTCCGCTTTTGCCGTAACTTGCGAGTACTCACATTTGTTGCCTGTGGCAGCCACCCAGCGCATCGCTGCGCGCAACCCAGGCTCCAGCGGACTCTGGGTGCGTTGCGCCAAGTCCAGTTCAAGAAAGGCCGCCGCTGTTCTTGGCATCTCGCGAGCAAGCATCCGCGCCCAAGTCGGCAGAGGTTTGCCGCTACCCTCTATCGGCGCGGGCAATACTCGCCAACATTCAGCCGAGGACATAGGACCTTGCCAGCCCATAGCGGTTTCAGCATCGTTGGCAGACAGCCAGTTGGAATCAAATTGAGAAAGTAAGATCATGGTGGTAATCGCTACGAATCGACCTATTGACATAAGATTAAGCTCCAGGTGTGAACTGCACGCAACCGCAGCGCCCTAGCACAGGGCCAACACGATTGGCAGACTGTTTTGCACATACAGTTAGCTACAGAGTAGCCACCGACAGACATGGATAATCTCAAGCAGCGCTGTGGCGAATTCTTCGCGCACTACAGCAACACACTCGAAATTTGTCGACGTTGTGGACGACGAATAGAAGCCCTGTTTAACGAACGCGCGTCGACGTCTAGATCAACGACGAAGTTAACAAACCTGTGTGCGTATAGACCACAGAGTCTAAACAGACACTCGGCGAGTGCTTACGCTTGAGACCGCAGAATCGGTCTGTCCAAGAAAGACGCCTAGGGTGGGTACTCGGCCGCGTGAGGATAACCTCGAAGGGCTTCCGAATTTTTGAGCGCGACAGAAAAGCTCAACGAGCCAACCGACTTAGATTGTCGTTCGCTGAACAACAACATCGTCGTCTGAGTGCGATTGGATTCGACCAACGCCGTGGCCCCGCTGGTCGGCGGTTGCCCTTCATCGGCATGACAATTGGGACCATGGCAAGGGCCATCAGCTTGCCAGGGTACATACTTGGTCTGACCGCCTTCGTAAATCCACTGCCCCAAAAAACGGAAATTCCTAGCGTGACCAGTCGGATCACTTGAAACCAACTGAACCCGATCATCGCCTTGATGATCATAACGACAACCTGCGTTGACCGTCGTGGCTTGTAGGCAAGCAGCCACACTCAAGAATGTACATATCGTGACCAAGCGCAGAAGTGTTAACTTCCGCAGCAGCAGAGGCAACGTTGGCACTGCTTGCTTGATAACCACGATTCTCTCGAAACGAACGAAACAGTCAGCCTGAGAAAAGCGACACAACGTCGCACTTCGGAAGTATAAGCGCGTGCGGTGCTGAGATGCAACATTCGAGTTCTAGATTTCCGTAAGAAAGTCCACTATCCCCTCAGGCTTCCTAACATCTCGCTCCGGCAAAGGCCTTACTTGTGCAGCCTCCTGCCGTTTGACCTGCAAGCACTTTACGTTGGCCGATATCGATTTGCATGCTGGCGATGCTAGCTAGCGGCTCATTCTTGATTAGTGTTTATTAGCGGAGATTAGTGGTTCGCATCCTGCTTCGATCGAATGTGGGTGCGGTTTACAATAAGTCCTCAATAGTACCGACTTTCAAGTGCATGCCCAATCCCTTCGGACTTGGTCATCGTCAACGTTCCCGATGTCAGATGCCCGCAATACTTTATGCATCAACTAATCTTGCTCTTGTCTGTACCGGCACTTGCGCCGTCGCCCTGCCGATGCCTGACGGCGACCGGCAGAGATGACTGCCATCGGCCAAGGCGGTTAGCAGGTTCAAGATCGACATGCCGCAAAACGAGTGATGACTAAACTGTAGTTGTATTTCTCTGTGTTCTCTGTGTTCTCTGTGTCTCTGTGGTTCAGTCGATCTCGGTCGATTCAGCCACCTACAATTCTTGCGATCGGCCAAGCAAAGTTGCGGCTTCAATTGTCGACCGGCTATACTGCAAGCTGGATTGCACGACTGGTGGGCTTGAGGCCAGCGACCTAGCCTCATCGGCACCGAAGCCCAAATCTTCTTGGCGATATGCGTGCTTTGGCATTGGAAAATCACACGCGGCGGCTGCGTAATTACCGAGGAACGTTATGTTCAGGCATTGCTCAACATCGTCCCAAGCAATTCTTGGACTGTGCCTCGTTATGCTCAGTACAGAAGCCATCGCCCAGCTCGGCCCCGCCAGCTATCGGTCGTTGGAGGACATGGTACATAACTCCGAGGTCGTGCTGCTGGGCCGAATAATCGCGATCGACGGCGAGCGCGAGCAGTTAGGTCAAGCAACTTACAAGATCCGCTTTGATGTGGAAGAGGCGATCAAGGGAGGTGACCGCGATCACGACTATTTCTATTTGTTCGCCAAACGCGAGCAAATCGAGGATTGGATCAAATCCCGTGCCCGATTGGTGCTCAAGTCACCCTTCGATATAAATACCAATTCGGAGAGTGCTTGGATCATGGTCGATTTCGCAGAGCCGTCGCTAATGCAACTATCACTTGGCGAAGATGGTGTGCTGACCCACATCGATACGGAGAAGAATGTGCTCACGGCTCTACGCACTTCCGCCCAACGCTTGCCGGGCGTTGTACAGATGCGGACCTTCCAGTTGCCGACCGAACTTCGCTTGGTCAAACAAGCAAACCTCTTGATTCAGGATGGACTTCCGATCGTCTTTGTCCCGATTGACAAACCGCTAGAGACATGGGCCAGGCGGGTCATCTCTGGCGACACCGACATATCGCTTGACGCCGGAGTCCGTGCCCTGAAACACTTTAAGTCCGAGGCCAACATCGAATGGGTGCGACTATTCGTTAACACTGAAACCGACGACGGAAATCGACGGGCGTTGCAGGGCCTACTCGATGAATGGAACGCCCCAGCCGCCAACGTAAGTGCCCCAGCGGGACCAACCAAGCGGTGAACCGAATTCGCCGATAAACGCGTTTTTTGAAACCCTGGATTCTTTCCCTGTGAGTGGGATGCCTTCAAAAGTTTTCGCAGGATTACCTGAGGCAATCATTCCGAACTGTCTGTCATTAATGATTGCAGGCATACTGGGATGTTGCATTACCGCGCAGTTCGGTGGCTTTGGAATCCTTACCTTTGTGCAGGTCGCAACACTTGGTGTCTCTGCCGCATCACTCTGTGAGTACCAAACTGAACGCGGACTATGGATGTTTGCGCTCTTGATGCTTGTAGTATGGGGTGGGCTATATGCTTTGGGGTTGACCATGCAAACACTGGATATGCTCAGGGGAGTCCAGTCTCCGATCGCCATTCTCATTGATGCTTCGCTTGCAACGTTCTGCACGACAATTCACCTACGGTTCCTGTGGCGTGTTGCGCGCTACAATTTCCAGCATGTAGCATGACCATCGGATGCATGAGGTCAATTGCTTCGAAGATGACTGCCATCGGCCAAGTTGGTTGGCAGGTTCAAGATCGACATGCACGAAACGAGTGATGACTAAACCGTGATTGTATTTCTCTGTGTTCTCTGTGTCTCTGTGGTTCAATCGATCTTGGTCGATTCAGCCACCTATAATGCTTGCGATCGGCCCAGCAAAGTTGTGGCTTCAATTGTCGACCGGCTCACTTGGCATGAAGTAGCCTTACCGCCAAAACGCGACGACCACCTGATGGGCACCGGCCGTGCTCGCTTCGCGAATCGAGATAGTCGAAATCCTGCTCGCAGCTAGTGCAAATGCTTCCGCAACGCTGTATCCTAACCGTCAGTCACTCGTCGATGCCGCAATGGAAGAAGGAAACGAAAGGTTCGCCAATCTCCTGTTGCGACACATGGAATGCTGAAACGGAGACCAACCAGCGCATGCGCGGGAGCAGCGGTGGGCAGTCGGTTTTGAAATCAACGTCAACTCCCGCCCCCCACCGTGATTCGGGTCGATCGGCAAAGAAAGAGACAGAGCACTCACATGACGCTAGGACGAGCTTTTGCATTGATTGGCGTTGCGATCTTAGTGCTTGTCACAAACGTCGCTGCAAGCATCCTGTACATGGTTGTCTACGGGAACATCATCGATCCCGGCCACGAGGCGAAGTACTATCAAGACCACATTCAGATTGCAGGGCCATATTGCAGTATCGTTGCTGGCATCCCGATCATGTTTCTAGCGGGATGGTGGGTTGCCGGATGGTGGCGTCAATCGCTGGATGTCCGTGGAGTGTTTTTTGTTTGGCTTGCCTATACAGTCATTGACCTTTCGATCTTGTTGATCGCGGGCCTTTCACTTGGCGTTGGCATCCTTTTCGTCATTTCGTTTGCGACAAAACTGGCTGCGGGATACTGGGGCGCATCCATGCGACTCAAAAATCATGCCGAACAAAGTGGAGAACCGAAGCCGCCGATCAAACCATGAGCACTCAAACACGAACATTCTGGACATTATGGATACTTCACGTCATCTTGCTTGTTATCGGTGGCGGGATTTCCGCTGCTTGGGTTGAAGAAGCACGAATAATTGGACGCGGATTTGTCTCCACGTGGCTCGCTCCACTCGGGCTAACATGTATCCTCGCTGCCTGTTGCTTGGGATTTGTACTTGCGTCGATACGTCTCAAACAGCGGCGTATGCCAGATTGTACGCGCGCCAACAACCCATGAATGATCATCTACAACTGCGACGTCATGGTGGCCAGAGGATGGACGTTTTCGTGGGTATCGTGCTCGGTGTGATCGGCATCTATACGTTAGTGTTCCTCTTCGTTCCGAAGTATCGCTTGCCTTGGAGAGGTCGTACCGAACCTGCAGGCCGAATCACCCACCTAGGCTTCGGATTGACATTTTTTTGTTTCGGGTTGCTGTTCATTATCAAGGATAACAGTCCAGTTTCAGCCGGGATTCTGGCCATCGTCGGCCTGCTTGGCATGTTGTTGGCAGCCATCGGAAATTTTATCGATCCATGACTTTTGACCGTTCCTTCCCAATGGATCACCGCGAATGAGTAAACCGAATTGGTGGATATGCTTCGAGTTGCGAACAAAAAGGATGCTGGCTTCCTGTAAGCAATGTGGATAGTGTTTTCTACGCTGACGGTTATGGAGCCAAGACCTTTGGAGACGAACTGCGCGACGTCTTGGGATGGGGAGGTTTTCCCCGATGGCGTCCGCTCATCGATAATCCCGATTTCTACTATCCGTTCTGTTACCGCCCGGACTTTCCAACCTGGTTGCACTGGTTCACTATGGCAAATGACTCTCAGCGGAATGTGGGTGAGTTCACGAGGCAGTGGTTTGAACTCTCTATTGTGAATGAAGAGTTGATCAGGAGTCTTGTTGGTCAGCGAGACCCGGACGACAACAACCCCGAGCATTTGCGGTACGCCGCGTTCCAGAAATTTGTTGCTGTTAATCGACCGTTGCCAAAAGACCTTTGCTGGCGATTATACGAACTGGGTCGCGCAGACGTTGATTTGGCGATGGGGGGCGCGATGATGGCTGACGTTCTTCGACTAGTCGAGTGCCCGATCGAATTGTTGACGGAAGCCCTTTCATCGAATAGAACGCACATTATCCGGATTGCGGCGCGGCGCTTGAGCGCGGCCTCCTAGGACTTGTTGAACCATTCGAGGGTGGCGTTTGCCGTTAAAGGGATGACTGCTGATCGACGCAAATCCGTATGCACCTCCGATCGAAAGGGAAACACAGGACGACGATCACCTCGTTGACGCTAAGGCGCGACTTGCGCGGCCTGCTACAGCCCTTATTGTTATGGCCTCGACGCATTCGGTATTTTCTTCAATCATTTTGGTGTGCGGCATAGTTGATCTGATTGGCGGGTCAGCATCTGTCGCTGAAATGCTGCCGCTGTTCATCGTACTTGGCCAGTTTGTTGCACATGTCTTTATCGCTGTAGGCGCGGCAAAGATGGGCTTTCTTGAGTCGCACAGTTTGGGGCGGTTGGCTGCTGTACTCGCATGTGTTCCTATGGTTTCGCCTTTCGTTATTATCGGTATTCCTTTTGGAGCTTGGGCTCTCCGCTTGCTTTCCGAGCCCGGAATCCGACGAGCCTTCCAGTTGAATGCAAGCAGAGGCCAACCGTTGTAACGAGCCATGTGCCGCAGTGGCTGCAAGAAAACGTGAACGTGTCGTAAAGCTCTTCGAACGTCGAATTCGCGCCAAGCATTCGGTCTTTCCTTTGCGAGCTTCGCGCCTTTGCGTGAGGCCAATCGCGATCTAGCCAGTCAGTCATCGGCCCACCGAGACAAGCTCGGTAGTGCCGGAGCGTGTGGCCAATAGCGACCCTAGCCAGTCAGTCATCGGTCCACCGAGACAAGTTCGGTGGTGCCGGAGCGTGAGGCCAACAGCGATCCTAGCCAAGCAGTCATCGGTCCACCGAGACAAGCTCGGCGGTGCCGGAGCGTGTGGCCAATAGCGACCCTAGCCAGTCAGTCATCGGTCCACCGAGACAAGCTCGGCGGTGCCGGAGCGTGAGGCCAACAGCGATCCTAGCCAAGCAGTCTTCGGTCCACCGAGACAAGATCGATGGTGCCGGAGCGTGGGAAATAACTGAATCTGAGGGTTGCCAAGGGGTGGTGGATTGAAAGATAATAGAGGTCCCGCCTCATTTCTCCCTCCGGCAAAGGATTTACTTGTGCAGCCTCCTGCCGCTCGACCTGCAAGCACGATACGCTGGCCGATATCGATTTGCATGCTGACACTACTGACTACCGCTGCGGCTTGGTCGGGCGGAACCGCTGGCCACGCGACCGAACCGGTGGATTACCAGCAGCATATTAAACCGCTGCTATCGGCGCGGTGCCTGGCTTGTCATGGTGTTCTCAAGCAAGAAGCCGGATTGCGATTAGACACGGGCCTATTGATCAAGCAAGGCAGCTCCAACGGATCGATTGTCCAAGTCGGCGACTCGGCGGCCAGCTCCCTGATCGAGCGCATCTCCAGCACGGATCCCGACGTGCGTATGCCTCCGGAAGGTGAACCTCTCACTGCCGAGCAGATCGCGCACCTGGCCAACTGGATCAACGCTGGCGCTGAGTCCCCAGCCGATGAGGTACCCGAACAAGATCCGCGCCAGCACTGGTCTTTTCAGACGATTCAGCGCCCTGCCATTCCTACACATCAATTGCAGTGGGGTAACGGTCCGATCGATGCACTCATCGCCGCCAAACTCGAGCAGCATGCATTAACTCCGCAAGTCGAAGCGCCGCGCATCGAACTGGTGCGGCGTCTCTACTTGGATGTCATCGGCGTCCCCCCCTCGCTGTCCGAACTCGACCAATTGGCCAACGATACCGAAAACGGATGGTACGAGCGTTTGGTCGATCGCCTGTTAGACGATCCTCGCCACGGCGAGCGTTGGGCGCGGCATTGGATGGACATTTGGCGCTACAGCGATTGGTGGGGACTAGGCGATCAACTGCGCAATAGCCAAATGCACATCTGGCATTGGCGCGACTGGATCGTCCAATCGCTCAACAGCGATTTGCCCTACGACGAAATGATTCGCTTGATGATCGCCGGTGACGAACTGGCTCCCACCGATCAAGATCGATTGCGGGCCACTGGTTACTTGGCGCGTAATTACTTTCTCTTCAATCGTCACCAGTGGATGGATGAAACCGTCGAACATATCGGCAAAGGCATCTTGGGGTTGACGCTGAACTGTGCGAAGTGCCACGACCACAAAACCGATCCCATTGAGCAGGTTGATTACTATCGCCTGCGGGCCTTCTTCGAACCGTATCATGTGCGCATGGATGTGGTACCTGGTCAGGCCGATTTGACACGTGATGGCTTGCCACGCGTGTATGAGTCACAGCAAGACTCACCGACTTACCTCTTCGTGCGCGGGCAAGAAACGCAACCCGACAAATCAACCGCACTCGCGCCGGGCTTGCCGGAAATCCTGGAGCTGGACCAACTGCAAATCGAACCGATCGCACTGCCGACGGCTGCCTGGCAAGTCGAACGACAAAGCTACGTGCAGGCTGCATTCATCGCGGCCGCCGATTCCCGCTTGGCCCTTGCGCAAACGGCTTTCACCCAAGCACTGGATCAACTCAAGCAGGCCAGCCAGGTGGCTGCCGACAAACCAGCATCGCAGCTTGCTGAAGCCACCGCCGCGGTGCGCGTAGCTCAAGCCGCCTTGGCTGTCGCCACCGAAGAGCAGACTTCGATGCTATTGCGTCTAGCTGCCATGCGTAGCCAGTGGGCATTGGCAGACGCCCCTACCGATGTGGATAAAAAGCCACTGGAGGATTCGGCCCGGGCAGCCAATCGCGCCGCCATTGCTGGTGGGCGCAAACTCGAA
This sequence comes from Rania fehmarnensis, assembly GCF_056494185.1. Taxonomy (NCBI): domain Bacteria; kingdom Pseudomonadati; phylum Planctomycetota; class Planctomycetia; order Pirellulales; family Pirellulaceae; genus Rania; species Rania fehmarnensis. Next base: position 2,958,337 of record NZ_CM151398.1, on the reverse strand, counting down.
TCGGCCAAGGCTCGACATAAGTTGGTCAGTGCCGAATTGAACCTGCTCAAGGCACCTGCCGATAAACGTGAAGCGCTTGACAAGGAACTGGTGGCCGCCCGCGAAGCGGCTGCCCAAGCCGAAACGGCTTGCGCTGCCGAAATCAAAGATGATGAAAAGTTTGTTCCTCTGGCCGGATCTAAATGGACGGCCACGCGTTTCTTGAATTCAGGCGTCGATGATCCGGCCGTTGAGCTGGGTCCCAAAAGCAGCGGACGACGCACGGCTCTGGCCAAGTGGCTAACCGATCGCCGCAATCCCCTGACCGCACGTGTGGCGGCCAATCATATTTGGATGCGGCACACAGGTACTTCGCTGGTAGCTAATGTTTTTGATCTGGGGCGCAAAAGCCCGCCGCCGGCCAATCAAGAATTGCTCGACTGGCTAGCCGCAGAATTGATGGACAGTGGTTGGAGCATGAAGCACCTGCATCGCGTCATCCTTCACTCGCAAGCCTATCGCATGAGTTCATCGACAGTAGGCCGCACCGACAACCTGGCTCGCGATCCAGATAACCTTTGGCATTGGAGGCATACAGCCCAACGCATGGAGTCCCAAGTCGTGCGTGACTCGGTGTTGGCTTTGAAAGGCACGCTGGATACGACGGCAGGTGGACCGCCGATCATGCCCAACGAGCAAGCCGCTTCCACTAGGCGCAGCTTGTATTTCTTCCATTCCAACAACGATCGCAATCTGTTCCTGACCACCTTCGATGAAGCTGCAGTGAAAGATTGTTATCGCCGCGAACAGAGCATTGTGCCTCAGCAGGCTCTGGCTTTGACCAATAGTCAATTGATCTTGGATGCGGCGGAACCAATTGCCAAGAAATTGCTCGCGCATTTACCCGCGGCTGAAGCAGTCGATGACCAGGCGCTGATCAAATCGGCCTTTGCCTACGTGGTGGGCATTGAAGCTCAAGCGTCCGAGGTCGAGCGTTGCCAGCTCGCGCTGCGTCAATGGCGCGACGATAACATGACGGATGCAGCCAGTTACACGATGTTGGTGTGGGCTCTGTTGAACCATACTGATTTTGTCACCATGAGATAAGATGATGATGTCGATCAACCGCAGAGCACTCTTGAATCGATCCGCCATGGGCTTTGGCGCACTGGCACTATCGGCCATGTTGCAGCGCGACGGCCTGGCCAGCACCGGTGGTTATCAACCGCCCAACGGCCAACCGCACTTTGCACCGAAAGCCAAGAGCGTTATCTGGCTGTTTATGAATGGCGGCGTTAGCCACATGGAGAGCTTCGATCCCAAACCAATGCTCACCAAATACGCGGGCAAGACAATCGCCGAAACGCCGTTTGCCGAAACCCAGGACCCGAAAAAGCTGGCTATCGAACGTTTGGTCGTACCCGACGGAAATGGCAATCAACGCAACACGCTCTATCCCTTGCAAGTTGGTTTCAAGCGGCATGGCGAAAGCGGTATCGAGATCAGCGATTGGTTTCCGCATCTCGCCAAAAACGTAGACAAGCTAGCCATTGTGCGTTCAATGTGGACCACCGATAGCAATCATGGCGCTCAAACTCAATTCCATTCGGGTCGTCATCAGAACGACGGTGACTTTCCCAACTTGGGCGCCTGGGTGCATTACGGCCTGGCATCACTAAACGATAACTTGCCGCAGTACATCTCCATGGGCACGCGCGAGTATTGGAACAAGCGCGATGGCCATTATCTCGGACCAGCCCACGATGCAGTCCCGCTGCGAATCGACCCCAAGAACCCACTCGACTTCGGGTCGCCAGAGCGAGAAATGTCGGCTGCGGCGCAATCTATCGGTGCCAACCTGATTCGCGACTTAAATGGCCTGCGCAAGCAAGCCTATCCCGATGACACGGCCATCGATGCCCGCACCGCTGCCTATGAACTCGCCTTTCGCATGCAACGTTCCATCCCGGAACTGCTCGACTTTTCCAAAGAGACAGCCGAGACCCGTGAGCTATATGGATTGGACTTGCCACACTGTGGTGAATTCGCCGGCCAGCTATTGGCCGCGCGACGCTGCGTTGAACAAGGCGTACGGTTTATTCAGATTCAACATGGTGGCGGCGGAGCCGGGGCTTGGGATGCGCACAGTGGCCTTAAAGCCAATCATTCGCGCTTGGCCCAAGCGGTAGATCAACCGATCGGTGCCTTATTGATCGATCTGGAGCGTCGTGGCTTGCTGGATGAAACGCTGGTCGTATTTGCCTCGGAGTTCGGGCGCACGCCTGGTTCGCAGAGCACCGATGGTCGCGATCATCACATCTTCGGTTTCTCCGTCTGGATGGCCGGTGGTGGACTGAAACGCGGCGTGGTGCATGGTGCAACCGATGAGATTGGTTTCCATGCGACGGAGAACAGGCATTACGTGACTGACATCCACGCCACGATCCTGCATCTGATGGGACTCGATTCGCGCAAGCTAGAGTTGCCCACTCGAAAGCGATTAGACATCGATCACGGTGTCGCGATCCAAGAGATTATGGCTTAGCCGCCAATGTTCTCCAGGTTAGATTGGAAGGACCAACGGTAGTGCATCCAAAGTCTGGCGACTTCGGCTACGAAGACCAACGGTAGTGCATCCAAAGTCTGGCGACTTCGGCTACGAAGACCAAATGGTGATTCATCCAAAGTCTGGCGACTTCGGCTACGAAGCTGGTTACTGCTCGCGATACTTCTCATAAAACGGCTTGGCTGCGCGGTGCCAGTAGACGTCCCAATCGGCGACCTTTTCGGGACTGAGCAGTTTGCAGGCAGCTTGAACTTCGGGCGTGTAGATCGCTTGCAGTGCCTTTTGCACGAGTTCATCAGGACAATCGACATGGGTGGTCAGGTAAGCCGTGGTGGCAATACTGTTGATACCACCGGGCGGTAACTGAGCGTTAGGATAATACTCAGGCGTGATCGGCAGCAAGCGAAACGCAGGATCATCCAGCGAGAATTGCACTGCATCATCCAAGGCCAGCAGTTTAAATTGACCGCTGCTGAGCAACTCATGCATGCGCGTGTTGCCCACTTGGACTACGACCACTGCAGCTTCCACTTCCGCCTGCTGATCAATCGATAGCCAATCTGTGTTTACCGCCGTGACATCGGTCAGGTCCATGCCATGCTTTTGAAGAATGCGCCGCGCCACTGAGCGCGAGCCCGAGCCTTCAGGGCCAACAATAATGTTGTGGGCCTTCAGATCATTGATGGTTTCAATACCGCGGTTGGTCCGCACCAAGACATGCACCGCTTCGTAATAGAGCGGCGCGACGACCGATATCTGATCGCTTTTGAGAGTACTGGCCTGCAGCAAGGCCAAGTCGACTTGCCGGTCGATCAAACGCTGACGATTCTCTAGCGAGCCTTCGGTGATCTCAGGTTGCGCTGGCCGCGAGAGCAGCTTCTGCAATTCACCGCAGATGACGCGGCTGACATAATCGTAACTGCCACCGGCTTGACCGGCTGCGAAGCGGATCGTGCGCGGCATACGTTGCGAAGGTTCAAATTCGTAGGGCTGACGCGATACGAAGAACAAAAACAACATCAACAAGGCTGCCAACAGTCCACGCTGTGTCCATGTATGGGAACGCGATGGTTCGATGACGCGTTTTCCGATCAGAGCACCTACGATCGGAATACCCATCGACCAATACATCGCTCGTCGCATTGGCGATAACGGTCGCGCCTGAATTGGTTCTTCGCGCAGATACCTTTCCAGGTCATCGGCCAGCTCGCGGGCACTGGCATAACGTCGATCAGGGCTCTTGTGCAAACACTTGGCGATGATCGTTTCCAGATCGGCCGGCACCGACGCCAGCACACTCCGAGCCAATGGGGCAGGGCGGTGCAGCACTTGCATGATGGTCTGAACCACCGATGAAGATTGAAACGGTGGCTTGCCAGTGACGAGCGCAAACAATACTGCACCCAGCGAATACACGTCGGTTTGATAATCGTGCTCGTCAGTTCGACCAGCCGCCTGTTCCGGTGACATGTAACTCGGAGTGCCCAGAGCCGCACCGGTCGCGGTCAAGCCGGTATCGTTACCTACACTTTTTGCGAGTCCGAAATCGGTGACATGTACCTGGTCAAGTTCGTCAACCAGCACGTTGGCCGGCTTCAAATCGCGATGCAAGATGCCACGATCATGAGCGAACTGGATGGCTCGGGCTACGTCGCGGACGTAGCGGGCCGCGCGGCGGCCTTCCATAGGTCCATTCTGAATCAACTTGGCCAAGTCCGTGCCACCCACGAGGTCCATTGAAAAGTAATGATGGCCATCCTGCTCGCCACACTGGTAGACCGTTACAATGTTGGGGTGGTCCAACCGAGCCGCGCTCCGCGCCTCGGTGTAGAAACGCTGTACCTCTTCGTTGCTGGCTAGTGCGCCAGAACGAATCATCTTGATGGCCACCGCCCGTTCCAGATGAACCTGGCGGCCAGCGTAGACGACTCCCATGCCGCCGCGGCCCAGCACACGCTCCAAGATGTATTCCCCGAAACGACAAGGCAGCGCGTGATTGGCCAGCTCTTGGGCAGGAGTAATCGAACCGAGTGAGAAATTAGGCACCTGCGACTTGGAGTTGACCGGCAACGTCAATGCATTGGGATCACTGGCTGCACTAGCTGCATTACTCTGGGCATGGGCGATGGCAGCGGCATCAAAGGGCTGCGTGTCTTCGTTGGGGTCCGAAATCAAAGCCAGGGGGCGATCCATGGTGGGGACCATGCCGGTGGCCAGCGAACCGCTGGCTTGCGAGCCAGTACCTGCTGCCCCAGAACCGATTGCGCCGATGGAACCGATGGTGGGACCGGCCAGGTGTTCAATCCAATCGGCCGCTTCCAATAGCGCTTCCAGACGCTCGCGCATCGCCGGGTTTTTTGCCAGGAATTGCTCGCGATCGGGCGCTGTACCCGTATCGCAACGTATCAAATACTCTGCCAACGCCGACTCGACGGCCAGTTCCAGCGCGTCATCGTCTTTGGTTGACATCTACTTGATCCCGTTGAGTAAAAACGTATTCCGTCTGCTATTCGCTCGCTCAATTATACTCTTGGCAACCAATTCCCGTCAGAGATTTGAAAGTTTGGGATTCGAGATTTTCAGGCCAGGATACCGCCAATTACCCGGCCTGCCACGTCGGTCAGGCGATAGTCCCGGCCGCTGTGGCGGTAGGTCAGGCGCGTGTGGTCCAGCCCCATCAAGTGCAATATCGTGGCTTGGAAATCGTGAACATGGACCTCATCTTCCGCCACATCGATGCCGTATTCGTCCGACTGCCCGTGCACATGCCCAGCCTTGGCGCCGCCACCTGCCAGCCAGGATGAATACACCCAGTGGTGATGTTCGCGACCGGCTGCGTCGGCCGCAGCGTTAAAGGGCGTGCGACCAAATTCCGTTGTCCATACGACCAGTGTATCGTCCAACATGCCTCGCCGTTTCAGATCCTTGATCAGGCCGGCAATCGGTTGATCGATGTTCTGGGCCAGCGGAGCATGCGTCTTCATGTCGCCATGCGCATCCCAGTTGTTGGAAGAACCGACATCGATCAACTCCACAAACCTGACCCCACGTTCAATCAGTCGCCGAGCCACCAGGCATTGCCAGGCAAACCCACGCGTGCTGCCGCGCTCCAGTCCATACATGCTCAACGTTTGATCGTCTTCTTTCGATAAATCGAAGACTTGTGGCATTTCGCTCTGCATCCCAAAGGCTGTTTCGAACGAGCGAATGCGCGCGGCTAATTGAGGATCAGTGGGTCGACTGGCTTGATGACGACGATTCATATTGGCCATCGCAGCCAGCTCCAGCTCTTGCAACTTGCCCTTGGTCACGCGCGGCAAGATATTGGCCACCGGCTCGGCTCCTGGCAATACTAGTGTGCCCTGATGCGCACCAGGCAAGAAATCGCTTCCCCAAACTTGACTACCTGCATAAGGTGTCTGCGGTGCGATCACGACGAACGATGGCAAATTCCGATTTTCAGTCCCTAGGCCATAGCTCATCCAAGCACCGATACTCGGACGCGCAAAGGTGAACGAACCGGTATGAATACCCAGGGTCGCTTCGTAATGGTTCGTATGATCCGACTTCATCGATCGAATCACGCACAGGTCATCCACGCACTCAGCCATATGCGGAAAGAGCGTACTGACCTGGGTGCCGCACTGGCCATGCGGAGCGAACTCCCATTGCGGCCGCTTGAGGAACATATTGAACTGCCCCTTGCGACCTTGAAACTCGCTGACCGGAATCGTTTTACCTGCATCAGCGAACAACTTCGGCTTGTAGTCCCAAGAATCGACATGCGAAACACCACCACTCATGAACAAAAAGATGACGTTCTTGGCCTTAGGTGCAAAGTGTGTTGGCTTGGGGGCCAGCGGATCGCTCGAGGTGCTGCTCTCTTCGGCCATCAGTTGCGAGAGGATGCCGGGCATAAGCAACGACCCACCCACCATAGAGCGTAACATCTGCCGTCGCGATGATTGGCTTTTGCGATCACACATCAGGATCTATCCTCATTTGGTGTTAGGTAGCCACCGCTGCCAAGCGGTGGATGTCGTAGCCAGGAAAGTCCACCGTCTGGCGACGGTGGCTACTAGTCAATATGCAGGAATTCATTGCTACCGATCAGTGCACGCAACCAGGCGGCTAGCGCTAGCTTTTGGGCAGCCTGCACTTCACTAGTCCCAGTAGCGATCAACTCTTCTCGATACGCTTTCAAAAACTCTTGTGCAGCTTGGATTTCATCGGGCGTGGGTAAGCGCGCCACGGCCGACTGGTAAGCTGCTTGGATCCGCAACGTTTCAGAAGCTTGCGATTCAATATCTTCTGCCCAAGCCGCGGAAGCTTGATGCACAAACGGATCATTCAAGAAGTATAGAGCTTGAGTCGGAACGGTACTGCCCGATCGAATCGCCGTGGACGCATTGGGGTCAGCACCATCGAATAGCGCCAAGAACGGATGACGTTTCAAGCGCTGGGTCATCAAGTAGATACTCCGCTGTCTATGATCATAAACAGCTGCGAAGGGACCATGCTGTGTATAGCCCCAATTGATGGGCGCGGGAAATGCGTGGTCACGACCTATTTGACGATCGAGTAAACCACTGATGCACAGAATAGCATCGCGAATCTCTTCTGCGCTCAAGCGTCGTCGTGCAAAGCCAACCAGCAGTTCGGGCGGTGGGGCGCTATCGCCGACTTGATTGTCGGCCGCTGACTGCTGATAATTGCGACTGAGCATCAGGAGGCGATGCATGGCCTTGATCGACCAACCCGATTCAATGAAGTGCTCGGCCAGGTAATCCAGCAACTGCGGATGCGAGGGTGCCGAACCGCGGACACCGAAATCGTTGGGCGTGGCCACCAGCCCCCGACCAAAATGATATTGCCAAATCCGATTGACCATCACGCGAGCAGTCACATGGCGTGTGTTGCTAGTCAACCAGTTCGCCAATTCCAGGCGCCCGCTGCCTTCAATTTCCGGCGATAGTGAGCCACCCAATACGCGAACAAAGCTGCGTGGAACAACGTCGCCCGGCATGCCAGGCTCGCCCCGCAACTGCATGGCTACATTATGTGGTGTACCTTCGGCCACAGCGTACGCCATTTCATAGGGGCCATCGATCAAGAGCTGATTCAATCGCTCGGATTCCTCTTTCAGCAACCTGTGGTTGTCCATCACCAACTGCTTGAGTTGTTGAACGCGCTGCCGTCGATTGGCCAGCTGCTGGTCGACTCCAGTAGTGGCTGTGTCGATGCGCTCGAAGGCTTTATCGCTGAGCGCATAGTTGTCGACGTCCAGCGCGGGCCGCACACCGCCGATATGTCCGTAGCTATCGATAAACGAGTAATCGATATTCCCATCCCAGCCCGTCGCAAACGCTCCAGTAAATTCGGTTTGGGTAGTTTCATTTCCATCGATCGAGCGCACGAGTCCACTATATTTTTTCTCGCGCAAATTTAGAGCCAATTGAACTTGATACCACGTGCCCACGGCCAGTTTGGCCACGCTGGGTCGTTCATCGGCGCTGCGGGCATACAGCTGCTGAGCATTGAAGAACAATTCAACGGCTGCTGAATTTCCCGGTCCATGCCCTAGGTAATAGCGCCATGAACCGTCGCCTCCCTGAGAAGCGTCTGAGGCGCGAAAATCGAAGCTGCTATGAACGATCCCAGTCGTATCAGCCTTCCAATTCATCGGCAGTTGGATGCCAAAGCCATCGTATTGGGCTCGGTTAGGCATGTGAACTCCCAACTCGCCGAGCGGAAAATATTCTTGGCACGGACTTTGCGCTCGCGTCAATATCTTGACCACACTGTTGGGACCTTGACCCCACGGTGAGGATGGCGGTGTATCGACAGTCTGCAGTTCAAAATCTGCATCCAGACCGACCAGTTCGTTCAGCTCTTTTTCAATTACCGCCTGGCGAGCCAGCTGTTCCACGAGTTGCGGATTACTGGGCGTGGGCGGCTGCGTGCTGACCGGTCGCAGCGGCTGATCACTGATCCCAATATTGTCGATCTCAATCGCAGGCCAGCCACCAGGCGTCTTATCGTCTCGCGCGGCTTGAATCGCTAGATAGTCAATCGCCCATGGCGAAACCGTCCAAGACGCAGTCGTCATCTGGTTTTGTTCGGGCGTTCCGACCTTCGCAGTTACTTCTTGCTTGGACAAGTCGAGCGCGAGCTGCACGCTGGTCCATTGACCTGCGACTGTCGCACCTAGTGCATGCACCTTCTCGCCAATCCGCAACGCGATTTGTTCACGTGATAGTTCGATCGACAGTGCTGGATGATTCGCATCGTCGCCCAGCCAAAGCCTGTGGCTGGAGTTTGATTTGGCATCGGAATCGGTCAGACGAAAATCAAAGTTTATGTACAGCTCAGTACAATTGGTCGGCGTGCGTTTGGGATATACCGCTTGCTCGACTTTGTAGTAGTCAGCCTCGGTGCCGGCCGGAATGTTGATACCGTTTTTGCCAGGCGCATAGTAATTGGTGAAAGGACTCTGTGCCGCGTTGGTCACAGACACTGTTCCGGAGTAAGCCCACGGTGGAACCAAGACCCCATTGCTGCCACCAGCTGCGGGCGCCTGTAGTTCGAAATCGCCATCCATATCCGACAGCGAACGCAAGACTGCGGTGGGCACCGGTTGCCGGTTGCTTTCCAAAAGTCGTCGCGATTGGTTCACTTCGGCATCAAAGGTTCGCCACTGGGCGGCAGCCGTTTTGGCTGGCACCAACGGCATCAAGCAGCGGACCTTTTGCTTTTGTTCCGAACCAGGAAAGGCGTAACGACTACTATCGAAAATGCCATACAGCCCGTAATAGTCTTGCATCGATATAGCATCGTATTTGTGATCGTGGCAACGAGCACAACCCACCGACAGACCAAGGACCGATTGGCCCAGCGTATCGATCGTATCTTGAATCGTCAGGTGGTGATAGTTCTCTGAATCGAATCCAAAGCGGCGCGAGATCGCGAGAAATCCGGTGGCCACAACTTGCTGGGCATACCGCTGAGGATCGTCGGTAGCTTGCGCCAGGATGTCGCCCGCAATCTGCTCGCGCAAGAATTGATCATAGGGCATGTCGCGATTGAATGCATCGATAACATAGTTGCGATAACGCCACGCTGTGGGCACCGGATAATCGGCTGTCTCGCCCGCGGTATCTGCATAACGCACCACATCCAGCCAATGTCGGCCCCATTTTTCGCCGTAGTGTGGTGACTCGAGCAAACGATCGATCAACCGCGCATAGGCATCGGGCGCCGTATCTTGTTCGAACTGTTCAATCTCCGCGGCGCTAGGTGGCAAACCAATTAGATCGTAAGTAGCCCGACGAATCAGCGTGCGTTTATCTGCTGGCGGGTGCATTGCCAAGCCCAGCTTGGCCTGCGCGGCTTCGATATAGTCATCGATCGAAGCGAGCCGCGCGCCGTCACTGACAGCAGAGTTCAGCGGAGCAAAGGCCCAGTGCTCGCGAGCCGCAAATCGCTTGGTCGCCTTGGGCCAAGGCGCTCCGGCAGCGATCCATTTTTCAAACGCAGCAATTTGATCACCGCGCAAAGCCCGCTCTTTTTCAGGCGGCATCGGTGAAATATCTGCTTCGCGCCGCAGGGCCCGCATGAGCAGACTCTCGCCCGGTTTGTCCAAATCGATCGCGCTGCCCGAATCACCGCCTGCAATCAGAGCATCACGTGAATCGACTCGCAGACCACCGGCGATCTTAGCTCGACTGTCGCCATGGCAGCGAAAACAGGTTTCGCTCAATACCGGACGAATACTGTTCTCGAACAGTTCTTCATCCTCCGACTCAGCCGCCCAGCTCAGCCCCCCAAGCACCATCCACACCAACACTAACGATCGAGTTAATAAGGAAGTATTCATAGGCGGGCCCGTCTTGACGGTGGGTTTTGTAGGCGGGAGTAATAGATAGCAGTACCCACCATTATAACCGAAAACTAGCGGCCACATCGTTTAACCCGTAGCCAAAGGCGAGGCAATCGAAGGAGTTCACGTCCACAACCAAGTGACCGCTTTAAGCCACCGGCTACCTCGTTTAACCCGCAGCCGAAGGCGAGGCAAACGAAGAAGTTCACATTCACAACCAAGTGACCGCTTTAAGCCACCAGACGCTCAGGTAGATGCAGAATTGGTTAGAGGGTGCGCCTCGCCTGGCGGCTACGGGTTAAACGAGTTACGCCGAAGGCGAGGCAAACGAAGGAGTCGTTTCTCACTGCCAACTGATTGAATTAAGCAAGCTGACGCTCAGGTAAACGCAGGCTTAGTTAGAGGGTGCGCCGGGTGCGCCTCACCTGGCGGCTACCTCGTTTAACCCGCAGCCGAAGGCGAGGCAAACGAAGGAGTCGTTTCTCACTGCCAACTGATTGAATTAAGCAAGCAGACGCTCAGGTAAACGCAGGCTTAGTTAGAGGGTGCGCCGGGTGCGCCTCACCTGGCGGCTACCTCGTTTAACCCGCAGCCGAAGGCGAGGCAAACGAAGGAGTCGTTTCTCACTGCCAACTGATTGAATTAAGCAAGCTGACGCTCAGGTAAACGCAGGCTTAGTTAGAGGGTGCGCCGGGTGCGCCTCGCCTGACGGCTACCTCGTTTAACCCGCAGCCGAAGGCGAGGCAAACGAAGGAGTCGTTTCTCACTGCCAACTGATTGAATTAAGCAAGCAGACGCTCAGGTAAACGCAGGCTTAGTTAGAGGGTGCGCCGGGTGCGCCTCGCCTGACGGCTACCTCGTTTAACCCGCAGCCGAAGGCGAGGCAAACGAAGGAGTCGTTTCTCACTGCCAACTGATTGAATTAAGCAAGCAGACGCTCAGGTAAACGCAGGCTTAGTTAGAGGGTGCGCCGGGTGCGCCTCACCTGGCGGCTACCTCGTTTAACCCGTAGCCGAAGGCGAGGCAAACGAAGGAGTCGTTTCTCACTGCCAACTGATTGAATTAAGCAAGCTGACGCTCGTTTAACCCGTAGCCGAAGGCGAGGCAAACGAAGAAGTTCACATTCACAACCAAGTGACCGCTTTAAGCCACCAGACGCTCAGGTAGATGCAGAATTGGTTAGAGGGTGCGCCTCGCCTGGCGGCTACGGGTTAAACGAGTTACGCCGAAGGCGAGGCAAACGAAGGAGTCGTTTCTCACTGCCAACTGATTGAATTAAGCAAGCTGACGCTCAGGTAAACGCAGGCTTAGTTAGAGGGTGCGCCGGGTGCGCCTCACCTGGCGGCTACCTCGTTTAACCCGCAGCCGAAGGCGAGGCAAACGAAGGAGTCGTTTCTCACTGCCAACTGATTGAATTAAGCAAGCTGACGCTCAGGTAAACGCAGGCTTAGTTAGAGGGTGCGCCTCGCCTGACGGCTACGGGTTAAACGAGTTACTGGTGGCGCAGGGCTTCGATGGGGTTCATGCGCGCGGCTTTGTACGCGGGGTAGACTCCGAAGATGATGCCGGTGGCTACCGAAATGCTAAAAGCGATAACGATCGAAACGAGGCTGGTCGACGTATGAATACCCAAGAAGAAGGTGAACATCAGCGGCAAGGCAACGCCCAGCACGACACCTAACAATCCGCCGCTGGTGCTGAGCACCGTAGTCTCCATCAGAAACTGCATAACGATATGTCGGCGCTTGGCCCCAATGGCGCGCCGAATACCAATCTCGCGCGTGCGTTCGGTGACAGTGGCCAACATGATGTTCATAATGCCAATCCCGCCGACCAGCAAAGAGATACCGGCGATCGACCCCAGCACCAGATTCCACAGTCGCTTCTCACGCTCGGCCTGGTTAAGTAACTCCAACGGCACTTGGACTTCGTAGTCTTTTTTGGAACCATGTGTTCGCGCCAAGACGTTGCGAACGACCGCTGCGGTCGGTCGCACCTGCGTTTGTTCAGGCAGTTCCAGCGTGATCTCGCTCAACTCAATGCGCACGAATTGTCTCGAACCAGTCTCGACTAATCGCTGCACGATCCCCATACGCGACTGAGCCGAGCTTAGCGGTACATAGATCGTGCTATTATCATCGGTCGTATCTTCGCTAAGCGCTTTAGCGGATCCACTATCGCGATGACCAATCACCCCGATGATACGGTAGGCATCATCGCCTACAAGCAACGATTGGCCGATCGGATTTTCGAATCCAAACACCTCGCCAGCAATCTTGTTGCCGATCACCGCCACATTGGCAGCGGCAGACATGTCGGCCGAGTTAAAGAAGCGGCCTTTGATAGCCAGCTCCTTAACATCGGGCAACTTTTCGGTGGTAGCGACGACGCGTGCTGAACGGACATGCGCGCGGCCGTGCTGCAAGTTCTTTTTATGAATAACTGCTGGTACGATGACCGCGCTGGGCAGTTTTAGATCTTGCAGTTGTCGCAGATCCTGAAAGGTCAGACCGTAGGCCAAGACAACTGTGGAGCTAGTGGAGCTGACATCTTCGGTCGGTTGCGGTTTGATACTGCGCACGATCACGTTGGCCGCACCCAAACGACGAATCTGCTCCAGCGCTTCTTGTTTGGAGCCTTCGCCGATCGAAACCATAGCGATGACCGATGCTACACCCAAAATGGTTCCCAGCAAAGTTAGAAAGCTGCGCAGCTTGTGCAACATCAAGTTGCGAACTGCGAGATTAAACGTGGCCAAGAACATAAGCACGTCGACCCGTCCAATTCGGGATTAGGGCACTCTTCGCGTCAGGGCAACTTAAGACCAGAACGAACACGTGCTTGGATAAATCTTCTCAGCTGGAGGGCGAATCACCCAATAGCGGTTCAATCAGATCCTGCGCGTTGATGGCGATCAGTTCGCCTTCGCTGAGACCGCTCTTGATCGATACTCGCGTATCGCTGGCCTGTCCTAGTTCAACAGCCCGCGGCGTCAATTGATCGTGGTCATCTTTCACAACTACATAGGTTTGATCATCTCGCTCGACCACGGCGTGCAGGGGCACGTTCACTACGTCAGGCAGCGAATCAACCAGGATCTCGGAGACCGCGGTCATCCCAGGCTTGAGTCCTCCCACCTTTTCATCGATCGTGATAAAGGTCTGGTAGACCTTGGTATCATTGCCTGACCAACTATTTTGTTCTGGCAGAACCGCCACTGACTTTACGGTGCCTGCATAACTACTCTGTGGAAATGCATCGACGGTCACACGTACTTTTTGACCAGAGTGCACGCGATCCAAAGCAGATTCATGAATGCGTGTCTCGACTTGCATTTGATCCAGATTGGGAATGGACAGCAGTTTCTGGCGAAAGATAACCGGCACGCCTTCGCGTACTTCCATTTGTTTGTTATTGGGATACGCAACCAGGCCCGACTCGGGAGCGTAGATCTTGCACTTCTGCAACTGCGCCTTGTAGCGCGTCAGACGTTCATCTTCCTTTTTGAACGATTCTTCTTTAGCCCGCATCAAGGCTTGCATCTGAGCCAACCGGGCTTCATTGTTACGTAGCACCTGTTCCAGCCCGCGTTTGGCAGTGGCCAGTTTGCCTTCCAGCGCCAGCAGTTCCTTGCGTTGATCGTAGACTTGCGTCTTCTTGAGTGTCGAGAGTTCTGTTTGCAGTTGGTTCAACTTGGCAGAGAACTGCTGTTCGGCTTGCAGATAAGTCAGCTCAATACGCCTGACTTCGTTCCGGTTGGCGTACCCGAGTTTGAAGAGCGATTGAATACCGCGCTGCTCTTCGCGGCGCAATTCCATCGTGGCCTGCGCCGCTAAAATCTCGTTGTTAACATCATCGATACGACGCTTGTTGGCATCGATCAGCAGTTTGTGCGTACCATTCTTGCTATCGGAATACATCTCCAGTTCAAGTTCCGCCAGCTTGATCAGCAACTCGGCTTCGGCCTGCGCCGTAGCATTCATGGTGAGCTGATTTTTAAGGTTGGCTTCGGCTTGAATTTTCTCGGCCAAGGCGTTCTCGGTGTACAGGACTTGTTCATCGAGAGCTTCTTGCATGGGATTCGAATCCAGTTCGACGACCAAGTCGCCTTTCTTGACCGAAGCACCGTTGGGAATCATCCACAGAATGGTCGTGCCATTAATATTGTCTTTGCGAACATCTTCCACTTCGCAAATCAATTCCACGCTCGATTGGCTCTCCAGCGAACCTCGCTCGAGCACCACCACTTCCAAATCGGAACGATCCACCGGCTGCCATACGGCCAGCCCAATTAGATTGGCGGTGCTACTGGTCGAGCTAGAAAGGCTAACGATTCCGATCCCAATGGCGGCCAGGAGAGCGCAACTGACCCACAGGGCTCTGCTCCCGGGCAAGCTAGCCGGAGTCCACCGTCGGGCAGGACTAGCAGGAAGGCTTACACTGGACATAGGCTTACTTTGTCGGATAGCCGCCGGCAACTCTACGAAGTCGTCCTGACCTGCTATTTGCCGTAGGCTATCAGGCACAGAACTCGCACGTTTTGGGCGTAGGGAGGCACGAACTTAAGGTGGGATAAAACGGTGGGCATACACTACTTTTACTCGGCCAGCGTTGCCGGATGCATCAAGCACATCCGGGGCTCAACAGCCAAATTGTGGTGCATGAGCTGGTCAATAGGCGGGGACCTGAGCGGTTAGGCCAACTACTCCAGCCGCCCTCTTCCAAGCCAAGCCCCTTACGGTAATTGATTCACGCCCAGAAATCAACGCGGGTCCCCGTAGCGGAACGCGTCAAGCGTTTCGTCCTGTTGAGCCAAAGTAGCGGAACGCGTCAAGCGTTTCGTGCCAACGTAGCGGAACGCGTCAAGCGTTTCTTTCCCGCCGTCCCCCTCATCCCTCTGCACCTGGCGTTTTTACGCCATTCACTCCAACCTCAAGTATCCGCAAGGTTTAACGGCCCTGCCTAATCTAGCCATGGGCTTGCGAATCGTCTAAAATCTCAAGCCTCTACGACGCACCTCATGTTGCCACGTCCGGCATTCGTTCAAGCAACTCTTCTTAACGGTGCGTCCCTTGCGGAAGAACTATAGGAAGTCCAAGCGCGTGCGCAGTCTGCACTGCGAAGCGCTAGAGGTTCGGCGCTTGATGGCGCTGAATCCGTCGGCCTCTGAGCAAGAGCTCATGCAGTTGGCCAATCGCTTTCGCGCCGACCCGCGGGGTGAATTTTCACGATTGATTGCCACGGTTTCGCCGCGTCGCGCGTTTGATGCCAAGGTTAACGAAGCGTTGACTTTCTTCAATACGAATGTATCAATCGTTCAAGCTGAATTGGCGGTCCTTAATCCGGCGCCTCCGCTGGGCTGGGACGAACTGGCCCAAAGCATGGCTCAAGATTATCTGCCATTCCTGGCGGCTGCTAAACGCTCTTCCCATTCTCTCGACGGCACTCTGCAACAGCGTTTCAGTCGTTATGGTTTTGATGTCAGCGGCGGCGCATCGGCTCGCGAGAATCTCTACATCGGTGCCACCTCGCCGGTTCAATCACATGCAGCGTATGTTATCGACTGGGGCAGTGGTCCGGGCGGACTGCAAGACCGCGACCACCGCGATAACTTGATCGATCCGACTTTGAAATCTGCGGGGATGGCTTTTGCAGCTGTACCCTACGAACCGGGCGTAATCGGTCCGCTGATCAATACTCAAGAGCTCATTCGCTTGGGAGTAACGGCACCCATGATCACCGGTGCCGTTTTCCAGGATTCTAATGCCAGCGGTTGGTACGATGCGGGCGAAGGCAAGAGCGGTGTGCAGATTCAGTTTGTGGGCACGCCAGGTACTTTTACTGTTCAGAGCATGACTGCCGGTGGCTACAACGCCAAGATTCCTGCGGGTACGTACACGGCCACAGTCAGTGGTGGCGGCCTGCGGTTTCCGATCACCAAGACCAACGTGGTGCTGGGAACACAGAATGTATGGTTGAACTTTATCTATGATCCGGCCGCGGTACCGCCTGATGCTCGCGAGAGTAACAATACCTTGGCCACTGCCACGGCGCTCAGTGGCAACGATCAGAACCTCAGCAATGGCACGATTCACAACGGCGATATCGACTACTTCAAGCTGTTGGCGACGACCACTGGCCAAGCCAAAATTGATTTGACCTTTAGCCATGCGGCCGGCGATCTCAATTTGAGGTTGCTGGATTCTGCCGGTGCAACCTTGGTTCGCAGTGCCACAACCAGCGACCGCGAATCGATCGCAGCCAGCATCACCAGTGGGCGAACTTATTATGTCGTAGTGGAATCGGCCGCAGGTGGAACCGGCGGTCCTTACACGCTGAGCGTCGACGTCCCTGCCGCTCAAGGGCCCAACGTCCGCGCCGATGTGTTCTCGTTGAGCACCACGACCACCGCCAGCTTGCTAAATGTTCTGGCCAACGATACCGATCCCGATGGTGATCTGGCGTCCAGTCGTCTTAGTGTGGTTACCAGTTCTTTTGGCGCGACCCAAGTCGTGACCAGTGGCGGCAGGCCGATGATCAGTTACACGCCGCTGCAAGGTTATTCGGGCGTGGACCGCTTCAAGTACGTACTCACCGACGCTCAGGGTATCAGTTCTGAACCAACCACCGTCGAAGTGATGGTCGTCAACTTTACCGTTAGTCGACCCTTTCAGAATGTGGCTCGACCGAACGACGTTAGTGGCGACGGGTCGACAACGGCCATCGATGCGTTGTTGGTGATCAACCAAATCAATAGCCGCAGCGGCAGTGGCCTGCCCACATCTGCTGCACAGTTGGGCAACTTATTTGGATTTGTAGACGTCAACGGAAATGGGACTTTAGAACCGCTGGATGCCCTGCTAGTAATCAACCAATTGAACACAGCCGGCAGTGGTGGTGGCGAAGGCGAGACGCATGCCGAAGAAATTGATCGAGCCCTGGCCGAGCTATCCGCCGCGGATTTCGAGCACTTGCGGCGTCGAAAGTGGGAATCTTCGCACGTTAAATAGTCGCCTATGGCGTGACCGAACTTTACGAAACCGGCGCCAGTCACTATGCTAGGGCCCTTACTCAACCGCTGGAGGGTAAGCGAATGGCTAGCGGCTTCATTGGAAATGAAGTGCCCCGTAAGGGGTTGCGGGTTCGAGTCCCGTGCCCTCCGCCTTCACGTAGCCGCGTCTCTCCGAGACGCGAAACTCGTTGATTCGCCACCACATGACAAGAGACGCCTAAGCCTGACCCCCGGTTAGACTTACGGCGTTTTTTGTTGATTGCGAGTTCTTTCATAGTGGCAGTTTGTGCCACGTTAGGACGCGTTGCGCCACCGGAAATGCAGCGCCCGTGCAGCGCACTATCTATTCTATGTGGAGGCCCGCCATCCGTGGACGCGCGTTGGTGAAAAATGGATCGGCATTAGAAATCGATCGTCAACGATTCCCGACTGATTAGATGGCCCTGGCTGAAATGAGGCGGTTCGATGATCCTCAGCGATGCTAACCATGGCGGAGAATATCACGATTTCTTTTCATTTCGTCTTTGAGTTCCTGTCGAAGTGAGTCGCACACCAGTTCGCAAATTTGTTTAACGATAGGGTCCTTCAGTTGATAGTACACAAAGGTTCCTTCTTTGCGTCGCAGAAGCAAGCCCGCTTTAGCCATTGCGGTTAGATTCTTCGACACATTGGCCACCTCTTGTCCTGTTTGATTAACTAGCTGACCAACATTCAATTCTCCGCCGTCAATCAGACAATTCAAAATCGCAAGTCGAGTCGAATCGCTTAACAACCGAAATTTCTCGGCCATCAACGTCAGGATCTCTTGCGGCACTGCCTTGCGTTTCATCATTCTTTTTCGTTTCTCTTTGTCATCGCGACGAACGATCACTAATGGTTCGAACCGCTACGCATTGTTGTAGAGTTGTTGCAATAAGTCATCCTGACTTAAAGCTCGATGAGGAAGATCAATCGCTCGCGAGCGACTCTCTCGTTTCGGAGCGATGACTTGCTTTTGTTGAAGTGACGTAAGCATGGCCTCGTGAATCGATGGCTTGACAATCTCGACATTGCGAACGCCTCGAATACGGCACACCAAATCATTCGGTTCGCCTTCCCGCTCGCAGCCAGCGACGGAGTAAATCGCGTCGGGAGTAACCTCTTTGCCTTTCACCTTCAAGCTTCGAATTCGATTTCCAGGTGAGGCTTTGGCTTCGAACTCCATTTGCAATCCTGTCACCCGTGGCCCCCAGCCCCCTGAAAGCTTCCAGGGGTCTCTTGAGAATACAAGTTCAAGTTCGTCCTCCATGTAACTGCGAAGCTGCGAGCCCGATATCTGGCCGCGCTTAATACGAGTGTCCAATGGTAGTAAGTCCCAAAGGTCTCCTTCGGTTAAAACCCCAGGTACGATGGGAGGTGCGAACCGAAAACCGTTCGTCATCCCTAAGTCCGCCCCACCAACTTCCTGAACGATGTCACTGATCAGATTGTCCGCATTGGTTTCGAAGACGTCGTATCGCATCACATCGACCTCCGTTGTGCACACCGCCTTCCGTTGACGTCTGCGATGAGGAAGTAGCAATCGATCAACTATGTCCTTGACACCAAGATGCTCCGCAAAGTCAGCTTCGTGGATCGGGATCAATTTGAACTGATGATCCGCGATCCCTTTTGATCCATCTAGAGTTAAGTCTAGTCGGCCGATAAACGATCCGTTGGAACCTGCTTCCACTACGAGGACGTTTCCTTCTCGAATCACGCTTTCGGTTCGCTCATGCGTGTGGCCCGAAAGCACCACATCGAGTTCGGGGTTTTCTCTCGCAATTTGCCGCGAAGGAGTCAACCCAGCGTGAGTCACCGCGACCAACAAATTGGGTCGTTCATCGCGACGGATTTTCTGGAGAAAGTCGCGTAGCCCGGCCATGCGAGTACTATCAAGCCCTTCAACTTGCGCGGGAGGTTGACGTTTGGTTGTCGTGGGATCAGCGATGCCCACAAACACAACACGCACTCCTTCTTTCTCAAGCTTGACATATGGCTCAAACAACCGCTTGCCAGAACGCTGGTCATGAAAATTGAACGCAGTCACGTTGGCCTTGAGTTGCCCCATCAGATTTAGGAACGTTTGCGGTCCATAGACGGGCTCCCAGTTCCCAGGCACAAACACGTCTAGTTCAAGTGCATTGCTAGGCTCGATCATCACTTGTCCCATCGACCAAGCGGCTGGACCAGACCCTTGGATGAGATCACCACCATCGACTACGAACACTGGTCCAGTGGCACTCGATCGTTGTTGATCGATCGCGGTCTTCAAGCGAGCGAAGCCACCCATCTTCGTAATTGGTGTTTCTGACCTAGGCATATACTCCCAGTGCGTTTCCAACTGCGCATGAGTATCAGTCAGGTGCAATAAGGTCACTTTTCTCATCGACTGTGCCGCCAAAACATTGCGCGGTTGAACAGATGCAATCGCTGCAACTGCAGCCGCGGCCTTGAGTAAGTTGCGACGTGTAGTTGACATCGTTAGCTTGCCTTGTGTGTCGAGTGAAACTAAGTGCATACAGCATGAAACAGATGTACGTGCTCACAACTAAACAAGAGCAAACCCCGAGCCTCGATTTCAATAAGTTCTCTCAAACGCACCGCACAACAGGAGAAAACTGCTGGCACACTCTTTGCGTGTTCAGTTGATTAGTGGAATACGAGTTACCGCAGAAGCTGGAGCAGCAAGAAATGGCTGATGTTTCAGTATTCGTCGAAAGATCAATGCGGTGACAGCGTGCTTTGTGATCGTCGACCGACCAAGACGATACATCTCCGTCGCGTAAAATACTGGGTCTATGGTGGAAACATTTTTCAAAAGTAAGTCCTGCATGATCTTTGGTGCAGGTATTTTCGTCGTACTCCATCCGCAACTGACACCACTTATCGAGAGTTGGGGAAACGAGGGGGAAGCTCACCTTTCCCTCTGTGACTTCGACTTCTCCATGGTTATGGGGCGCTGGCTTGGTCATTGCTGCCTCAATCGCTCTTGCTATTTCACAACGACTTAAGCCTTCGCAGTCCTTTAACTCAGAGGTTCGTCATGTCGCTGATTCTTGAAACTATCCAAACCGAAGGAATTGCGGAGCTCTCTTACCTCATCGGAGACGACAGTTCTGGTATTGCAGCGGTCATCGATCCGCGTGCTGATGTAGAAATCTACGCAGAGCTAGCTCGGAAACGAAAGGTGTCGATAACTCATGTCTTTGAAACACACATCCATGCCGATCTGGTAAGCGGGGCTCGTGAATTGTGCAGTCGTGTGCAATCCGCGAAGGTTTATGTCAGTGTGGAAGGGGGCGCGAAATATGATTTCGAGCATGTCGCCGTTCACGCTGGCGATGCTTTTGAATTCGGCAAATTGATACTCACCGCGCGACATACGCCTGGTCATACTCCTGAGCACATGTCGTACGAAGCGGCTGAAGAAAAACACGCACCTAAACCATGGGGAGTCTTCACTGGCGATTCACTCTTTGTCAATTCGGCGGGTCGGCCCGATCTCATGGGCAGCGGATTAGCCGAAGAGCTTGCAGAGTCACTTTACGATACTCTCTACGACTATTACTTGAAGCTCGATGATTGCGTGATGATCTATCCTTCTCACGGACACGGCTCGCCATGTGGGGCTTCGATTGGTGATAGGCTTACCAGCACAATCGGCTACGAACGAAAGTTCAATCCGTTCTTGCAATATGAGGACAAGCAGAGCTTTAAGGAATACGCATTGTCCACAGCGCCACCTGAGCCGACTTACTACAAACGCATGAAGAAACTCAATGCGAAAGGTCCTGAGGTACTGGGTAATCTGCCACAGGTTCGTGGCCTCCCACCCAAAGCCTTTTGTGAAAAAATTAAGCAAGGCGATGCGACACTAATCGACACGCGGTCGATGCTCGCTTTTGGTGGAGGGCATATCGAGGGAGCCGTCAATATCGGCGGGTCTCCAGAACTATCGATTTGGGCGGGGTGGATAGTCAATCCCGATAAGCCAATTTTGCTTGTGCTTGAAAACGACAACGAACTCAAAAAGGTCATTCGTCTGTTTATTCGAGTTGGCTATTCCAACTTCGCGGGCTATCTCGTCGGTGGCATGAAGTCGTGGGACAACGCGGGCATGCCGATCGTCGAAGTCAACCAAATGTCAGTTCACGAGCTCCATCGTAGCAGGCAGGACTTGCAGATCGTAGATGTTCGATCGCCCGACGAATGGAATGAAGGGCGTATTCCAAACGCAAAGCACATTTTCTTGCCGGAGCTCGAGAAACGTTCTAAAGAGCTGTCGCAGTCAAAGCCTGTGGTCCTCTACTGCAATAGTGGCTATCGCGCTAGCCTCGGGGCAAGCATTGTTCAGCGACTCGGATTCGACGCGCACAATGTGCCGGGCAGTTGGCAAGCTTGGTGCAATGCGAAGTACCCCATTGAGAATTGACTGTTGCGTGATGATGGGCTGCTTGTAGTTTTTAACGTCGTTTCGGGAATCGATTATGACCAACCAATTCAATCTAATCTTGCTTGCACAGACCGCCGGAACTGACCCGCTGCAATACTCCGGTGCGGCTTGGTCGCCGTATTTGGTCGGTGCGCTCATCGGTGTGCTTTCGATGTTGACGTTCTACTTTTCGGACAAGCCGATCGGTGCGTCGACGGCCTTCGCGCGGATCGCGGGAATGATCGGCAAATCCGTTGCTCCGCGACACACAGAATCACTCAAGTACTACCAAGACAATAAGCCCGTAGTCGACTGGGAAGTCATGCTCGTTCTGGGAGCCATTGTCGGCGCGTTCCTTGCCGCTTGGCACGGTCAAGAATTGACGGGCCAAGTGCTTCCCGAAATGTGGGCAGCACGGTTTGGCGAAGACTCGGTGGTGTTGCGGCTTGGCGTGTCAGTGATCGGAGGCGTGCTCATGGCCTTTGGTGCTCGGCTGGCAGGTGGTTGCACAAGCGGGCATGGCATAAGCGGTTCCATGCAGCTTTCTGTAGGTTCATGGATAGCACTCATCGGATTCTTCGTTGGTGGAATCGCAACGGCAATGCTCATGTTTCGTCTTTAAAAGATATAGCTTTCATGTGGTTTAAGATCCGAATAGAAGAAAAGACACAATGGAACGTTCAACGCAGTTATCCAGCGACGAGTCACCGCTCGCCAAGATCGAGTCTAGTGGTCATGGCGATTCAAAGAAGCCGACGTTCACTACCCAATTGGCTTTGGGCCTGATTTTTGGAATCCTATTCGGTTTCCTTTTGCAAAAAGGTGGCGTTGCGAAGTTCCACGTGTTGATCGGAGTTCTTCTGCTTGAAGACTTCACCGTAGTGAAGGTCATGCTTACCGCAATCATTGTTGGAAGCATCGGGGTCTTCTCGATGAAAGCATTGGGACTTGTCAATCTTCACATCAAACCGACTCGCTACGCTGCAAATACCCTTGGCGGGCTTTTATTTGGTGTTGGCTTCGGACTGCTTGGATACTGTCCAGGAACCGGTGCGGCAGCTATTGGCCAAGGCAACTGGGACGCGATTGCCGGAGTTGTCGGTTTACTAATTGGTTCGTATTTGTTTGCCGAATTCTCGGCAAAGCTCTCGTCATCGCTGCAAAAGGTTGGAGATCGCGGAAAGCTAATGTTGCACGAATTGGTTGGGTTGCGATTGCCTACCTTCTTATTGATCTTCTTACCGTTACTGGCAATTTGCCTCTTCGCAATCGGACAATTTGCCGTTCGATAGCTACCCAACGAGGATTTCGATCATGCACAGGACATTTTTTGGATTCGTCGCTCTACTTAGCTTCAGTCTTTTCGCTTCGAAGGTTGATGCTTGTCCCTTCTGTAAATCTGAAACAGCCGAAAAGGTTTGGGCGGGCATCTTCAATGACGACTTTGGCTATCACCTATTCGCCTCGTTGGCACCGTTTCCAGTGCTAATCGCTATCTTGCTAGTCATTTATTATGGACCACCGACGGGCATACACAAACTGCTAAACATGAAGACACCACAGTCTAAACCCAAGTATCAATACGTGGAGATCAGAGAGAACCATGAGTAGTCATGAATTTAGGAACGATACCAGTACGACGCGTCGACCGTTGATCGCTGCAGGAACGGCGATGGGAATTGGAATGGGAGGATTCGTCGATGGCATTATGCTGCATCAGCTTCTGCAAATTCATAACATGCTTTCCGCAGAGTATCCGACACGCGGCATCCCCAACGATCAGCTTGTGGTTAACCTTGAAATTAACATGTTCTGGGACGGTCTTTTCCACGTCCTCACATGGGTTATGACTGCCATTGGAGTTGCTCTTCTATGGGGAGCTGCCAAGAACCCCAATGTTCCGCTGAAAGGATCCACATTCGTTGGCTCGCTCATCTTGGGTTGGGGGCTCTTCAATTTAGTGGAAGGTATTATCGACCACCATATTCTCCACGTTCACCACGTGACGGAAACCGCCGACCATTTGATGTGGGATCTTGCATTCCTTGGATCGGGAGTGGTTATGATCGTAGTCGGTTGTTTTGTGATTGGACGCAAAGATGTGCATCGATCTCCGGATAGTGCAGTGGTGTAAGCAATAATGCGGCTGACGATACTGCATACAAACGATCTCCACGGCCACCTTTTGCCTTGGAAAGGGTGGAAGGGAAGCCTTCAAGGCAAAACAATAGGCGGACTCACTGCATTAGGCGGCGATATCGGAAACATACGCCGGGAGGTAGGCGAGCAATGTTTACTGCTGTTTCAATTGTAGCGCAGCGGTGTCGGAACGAGCAAAGCAGAATTGTATGCGACAGCTATGTCCATTTCTGGCCGGCTGGATCGGCAAGCGAAACAAGCTGCTCAACGGTCTTTTTGATGTGCTCAGGCAATGCTGTCCAAGCGTCGATTACCGTCAGTAATCCCGGGTCAATTGGGCGCTACGTTAGTTTATCAGACTCTGCAGTGTTAACTCCTCGATCGACAGGCCGGTCGCGTGGCGGTTGGGCACCAGGCCCAGGGGAGTGATCATTGTGATGAAAATAGGTCTGGTCACCTTCGTTCTTTCGCGAAACACGTTTACCTTCGATTCCAGCTCCTGTGCATAGGCTTTTGTGATCACGTAGGGATGCATGCTGAACTTGGCCTCGACTAAATTGAAGCACCGATCGGCGCGTTCGATCAATAAATCGATTTGTGCTCCTGGCTCGGAGCCACTGGACTGATATCTCCACGTTCCGGCACTGCTTTGTATACCTGAGATGCCGAGCGAACGTTTGATTTGGTCAAGATGTTTGAAACATAAATTTTCAAAAGCATACCCACACCAGTTATCGAATCTTCTGCCAGTTGCAATCTGCAGCCAATGAGCATCAGATTTTGAGTTGACCATCCAAGTCCAATAAAAAATGGAAAACTCATCAATCAAACGATAGACCGTGTCCTTGGTCTTTTTGTTCCATGATGCGGTTTCTTGCACGAAGCCGGAGAGCACCAGGTCTTCAATGGCCTGAGTGACCCGTCCGCCACTGGTCAGCTTGGCTTGCTTGATCAACTCATCACGCATCAATCCTTTCCATGAAGTTGCCAACGCTTTAACGATGTACTGATGCATGGAATCGCGATCGAACAGGGCGGTTAGCAACGAGTCGTACTCTTCGCGTAACATGCCGGTCGGTCGAAAGCACAACCCATCCGCTGGTCGCCTCCCGGCCAAAGTCGAATACGGCCAAATCTCGACTTAAAAGTCGCTTTTGGCCAATTCCATCAGCTGAATGCGGCCAAATCTATGTTGGAATTGCCGCTTCTGGCCACCTAGATCGATCGAATCGCGCCTTGTCGATGATTCACGGTCGGCCGAAGCTTTAAGTCGCCAGAGAAGGCAAAAGGCAATGAAGCCGGGCAAGCGTAGCCGGGCAGGGCAGAAGTCAATGATGTACCATTTTAGATAAATCGTCCGCGCTAGCGCATCTATGATTTGGTATCTCGGCATATTGGAACGCCCATGACAAATACAAACCTCTCCAGCGGGCTGCTGGTCTTGGCCTGGCTAGCGCTCGTTACTTCAGTGGCTCAGGCTCAAGACCCAACCGCTCTCAAACCGACTGACGGTCGATTTCGACTATTGGAAGTGCTGCCCGAAAATCAGACGCTGCCGGCTCGTCCTGAGAACTGCACGGAGGATGTGCTGTTCTGGCGGTACTTCATTGGTGCATCCACTGCGCCTGCTTTGCTGATTGCGACCAGCGTAGACAGTCGACAAGTGTGGATCGACTCGGACCGAGATGGCCTCTGGCAGCCAGTAAAGCCCGGGCCCGCTCTGATCGCTCAAGTTCAATCAAATCAGAAGGACGCCACTGCCGCTGCCTGGCCGACGCCCGCAACCACACCGGTTCAGTTCCACTGCGAATACAATACGGGCGTGTGGAGAATCGCTTCTTTGGCGATGCTGGAAGGGCGACTGATGTTGGCTGGACAAGAGGTCATGTATGTGTTGCGAGATGAGAATAGCGATGGGCGTTTCGAAGGGGCTGACGACATCATTCGAATCGATCTCAATAACAATGGACAATTTGAAAACTTGCGCGAGTCCTTCCCGCTGGCGCGCGGCTTTCGATTTCAAGGCAAACGCTATGTGGTCAAGCTCGATCGCCAGACGAAACAAGTCGGTGTGGAAGCAATCGAGTCCACCGGCCAGGCGGTGGTGACCTTTGACGGCTGGGAAGTGTTAGAGAATGTGCCCACCAAGTTTCACATTACTCTGCAATCCGATAGCGGTATTCAAGCGGTGATCAATAGTCTCCAGCCGCAAGAGTTGCCGGTGGGGAACTATCAAATCTACTCAGCCAGCCTCGATTGGGACGGCGATGAAAAGTGGCGCATGACCTTCGAGCGCTTAGATGCGGCCCAATCGAAGAGCTATGAGATCAAAGCGAACGAAACCACTTCCATCCCAGTTTTAGGTTCGTCGGGCATTAGCGGCGAGATCGTGAGTGAGAGTCAACTCGATAATCAGTTCCACTTGCGGATTCAACCGATGATGAAGACCGACACGGGGCTGTACTTGACTCGGGCCAGCTATGGACGCGCACAAGCGACACTCGATGGTATGCTGGTCGCCACGGCCAAATCGAACGATAGCCGACAAACCGGTACCGAGTCGCCTGGTGATGAAAAGACGCTCACGACCGCTTCGACTCAGTTTGCTTGCGGCACTTTTTGTCCAGTCGATTTGAAGTGGAAGGATCTTCCAGCAACGCACGTTACACTCTCTTTCGACTCTGGACCACTGGCTGGCATGATGACCGGCAAAGTCAATCTGAAGAAAGAAAAGTAGATGCTCCGCGTTGCTTTCCTCCTCTTGGCCTGCCTCACCAGTGCTGCCACGCTCGCTCAAGAATCACCTGCTATCCGCGTTGAGTTTTTTGGAACGGTGCGCACGGCCGAAGGTCTACCAGTAGCCGATGGTGAAGTCATCTTCGTAGCGCCATCCAAAAATGTATGGACCTGGTTACCGGCTGCCGAACTGGCTGAGCGCATTACGGCAACTACTCAAAGCGTAACGACCGATGCCGCGGGCAATTATCGGATGACGATCGATCCACATGACACTCAATGGCTGCAAGCGGGTGAGGGAGCCATCGTGGCGCGGAGCCGGAATCACGAGTTCGCCGTATTGCCCTATAAGCTTTCCAGAGGACGCATCGATTTACCACTGGATATCCAACTTGGTAAACCCAGTGTAAAGAGCTTACGCATCTTGGATGAAGACGGGAAAGCTCTGCCTGAAATCGACGTCGTACCGGCGACCATCGGCCGCTCGGACTTGCCCAGTAGCCTCGCCGAGCAATTTAAATCGACCAGCAACGCCGAAGGCTGGGTGAACTTGCCCGCGTTAGGGAATCAATTACATGGTGTTCAAGTAAGCAGTAGCAAAATCGGCCGACAATTCCTGTTGGTCAACCAATCCGAAGCAGGCGAGGCTAGCGTAACGGTACGCAACGCCAGGCCTCGTCGCCTCCGGTGCAAAACCATAGACTCGGTCAATGAGGACGATATCCCGCGCATCAATTGGACGCTAATCAGTTTTCGACTCGTCGGCCAACGAACTCAGTTTTCGGTACAACAGGTCACCACCGAAGGCACTCAGCCCGTTATGACCGGTCCGCTGAGCGAAGGGACGTTGGTTGCGGTCAGCGACGCAGACTCTGGGCATGGCTGGTTCGCATCCGAATCCAGCCGTGAATTACCCGATACTCAAGATGAGCTGCTGATTACTGTCCGGCGTGGTGTCCAGGCCACAGGCCGAGTGATCTCTGCCGAAGATGGCCAACCGTTGGCCGGTATCTCGATGCAAAACTCGCATACGGCGCGCAATGTTCTGACCGATGCCAATGGCGAGTTTGAAATGTGGCTCAACAGCCTGGTCGATAGCACTTATCCGATCGATCCTTTGAAAGAGTATTTCTATCCGCAAGCGTTCTATGCGCGGCCTGAACAGGGGAACGATCCTCACGCAGGAGTTTTCAAGACGTTTGAGTTAAAGCGCAGCTCGCCAGCCGTTGGCACCGTGCTGAATGACAAAGGCGAGCCCGTTGTCGGTGCTCAAGTGACCTGTGAATACAATCAAGAGCGGTTTATCAACAGCCAGAAGATCCAGACCGATCGCCATGGCCTGTTTCGTGTTTTCGAAATTTCGGAAGGTACACCAGTCAAGTTAACGGTCATCGATCCAGCAGGCGTAACCGAAGCCCCCATCGAATACACCATCAACATCAGCGAGTCGCCGACCATTCGACTCACTCCGCCCCAGCCCAAGCAGTTTCGCGGACGTATGGTTGATAGCAGTGGCCGACCAATAGCAGGGGCCAAAGTTGAAATTCAACGTGCTAAGCTACTGGTTCCCGGTGAGTATCGCGGCTCGGATTACACGTTCGAGAATGCGTTTGCCAATCAAGCTGCCGACTCAGCCTCGACTACCTTTACCACCGATAGCTTTGGTTGGTTCGAATCGAACGAGTGTCTCGATTGGCGACACGAATTCGCGCTGAAGATCACGCATCCGCAGTATGCAGACAAGATTAGCTGGATCCGCCAAGTCGACCAATCGCCACCAGAGCAGGCAACGTTTGACTTTGGCGATGTCTCACTCACTAGCCGGTCGGCGCCTCAAACGATTCAAGTGTCCGTGAAATCGCCGGACGGTCGACCACTCCCAGACGCGCAGGTGGTTCTGTTGCAAAGCAATAGTTTTGGTGGATATGCCGAGACGTCTGCCGCTGGCGTGGTTGAGTTCTCAGCCAAACAAACGCCTGGAGTTTTGGCTGTCCTGTTTCAACAGAGCGTGGCTTTTCGGGCTGTGGTTGCAGACGAAGCCCACGTAACCGTGACTATAGACTCGAGCGCGCAGTCGCCAGCCTGGCAACCGCCCATGTTCGATCTCGCTCAGCGACGCCAGATTGTCCGCAAACTGCTCGACAAGTTTGAAATGGCGCGCACATTGGACTTCTCGCAAGGGCAAGATGGTTTAGTCGTGGGAGTTCTCTCCGGAACTGTGTTCTGCAATCCAAATTCTGTTCTTCAGTTGGCCACCACCAAACGCCCGGCGTTAGAAAAACGCCGCGATGCCACCGGCTATGCGATTGATCGCATCATCCGTCGTGACGCGCAGATGTGGCCTACCTTGTCGCCACTATTGCCTATGGAGATACGCAGTTCGTTGTGCATGCTGGTGGTCGAGAAAACGAGCGATCTGGCCCTGCGCGATGAGCTACTGCAACAATGCCTGAATGATGCCCGCAAGATGGGCGGTGCCGAAGGTGCCATGGGGGCTGGAGCTGTCGCCAGGTTCCTAGTTGCGCAAGCTGAATTCGATTTAGCCCGGGATATAGTTTCCGAGTTCTTCGAGTCGCAACGCGACGACTTCCTGGCCGCTGATGCACAGAAGAGCAAGCGTGGTGTGGCTCGCTATTTCTATCCACAGCTGGCGATCGTCGATTTCGAGTTGGCTTGCAAACTGATCTCGCAACATGCTTATCCCGATGAAGTAGTGGAGTTGCAAGACCTGGCACTCTGCTATGCCGTCATGACTGGGAAGTCCGATTGGGAAGCGGGCTTAAAACACCTGGGGCGTAGTTCGATCGCCGGTTCGCAAGCCGCGCTGGTGCCCGGAGTTTTCTATCGCACTCCGCTGCCATCGGAATCGTTTGTGCAGTCGCTGCAAGCTCAGATCCCGAGCGCGCGGCGCCGCGGCATTCTCTGGCTGTTAGCGGCAGTCGCTGTTCCAAACGCCGATCAAGTGGTTCGCCAGCGCATGCTTGGTCGCGGTGCCGATGCCTTGCTCGCCAGTCGTGAAACGGCCGAGACCAATTACTTTGAGACCTTCGCTTTCCATTTGCGAGAAATCATTCCCAAGTTGGCCGAAATCGACATGGCAGCTACGCGACGCGTGGTCTTTGCGTGCATGAAAGATCTATCTGTCTTTCGCGACGGCAGCAACGAATACCTGGCTGAACGCGCCAGCCTGGTAGCGGAAGCATTGCGTGGTATTGACCCTAGCTTAAGCCGCTTGATGATTGAACCGTTTCTCTCGGATCTAACCTGGCACTTACAAACGCGTGGCATCAGCGATCCCATGCCGCTAACCAGCGCCGCCAAAATCGATCCCCAATGGGCCGTCGACTCAGCGATCAAGATGATCGACGGCCAACTGCGCGATGACTTGATGAGGCAAGTTCAAACGCTGAATGCGGTTCTAGACGCCATGGATTCTGTGCCTATGTGGTAGCCTTAACGGGCCCCTGCCGCAGACTTTGGCTCAAGCGCCTCGTCTGCGACCTCCCTCAGCGTCGCCGGGGGCGGTGTACGGAGGGCGTTATGTCACCTCTCCCAAGCTTTGCTTGGGGGAGGTCGGAGCCAGCGTTAAGCTAGGCTCTGGGAGGGGGCTCGTTACCGAAGTGGAAGTGTTTGCAGCAGAATGCACCTCACACATTGTTTCGCTGCAACGAGTAACCTCGTCGTCTAATGGACATCGAGTCGATTTGGATCGGCGCAGCCGCTTGGTCGGGCCATACTGCTGTGTTGTCGACAATTACATTTTTCGGACTACCTCGCGTCCTATCTGCCTGTTCACGTCGTCCAATTCACTCTGAGTAAAGCAATGTTTGGGAACAATTAAGCTTTCAATCGAATTCAATTGACGCAGAAACCCAACGACCCCTTCGACGCTAAAGCGGCATCTCACAAACCTAACACGATTCACATTAGTGTCGTTCAAAACTTTCGCAAAGAGCACCAACTGACCATCGCCTGCCACAGCCAAGTAGCGATCTTGGTCTTTCCATCGAAATTCAATACAAGGTGAACAAGTGCGAAACAATACTTTGCCTGCACTATTGAGTGCATTGAGCTGTTCTTGATTTGAGGGCTCTCCTAGGTTTACGCATATCTCAACTGGCCCAAGCAATGGAACCTCTTCAACAATACCACCCCCCGCATCTTGCCATAGCGTTGTTGCGTAATCTACCGCCGTTTGGCGGCGCCAACCAAATGCTGCCAATAGTATCAATACCAAGAATATCGCTACCGTTGCTTTAGCAATTTTGTTCACGTCGGGATCCTGGAGTCTCATCGCTCTTCGGGGACATTAGGTGCGCTCCGATTGATGCACTATTCTAAGCAGAAATACAGAGTTCGGCCGATGCCATTGGCAGCGCCGGTGGGTGACATCGGCGCGGTAGGGTGCTGCAGTCTCAAACCTCACGCGCTCGAGGAGCGGGGGGCAGACGTCGGGTGTGAGGCTTGAGTTAGCGGGGCCGACCTGCCGAGGGACAGACACTTGACGAACACCGGGTCTGTCCCCGTGCGTTTATGGGTGACGCTATCAAAACGACCACGCGGTCGAAGAGCGGGGACAGACGTCGGGTGTGAGGGCGGATCGGCGGTGGGGACAGACACTTGACGAACACAGGGTCTGTCCCCGTGCGTTCATGGATGATGCTAGCAAAAAGTCCAGTGGTCTGTCCCCCGCGCTCACGCGGTCATGGGTGACGCTAGCAAAAAGCACAATGGTGTGTCCCCAGCTCACGCGCTCGAGGAGCGGGGACAGACGTCGGGTGTGAGGGGCTTGAGTTAGCGGGGCGGATCGGCGGTGGGGACAGACACTTGACGAACACCGGGTCTGTCCCCGCGCGTTCATGGGTGACGCTAGCAAAAAGCACAATGGTCTGTCCCCAGCGCTCACGCGCTCGAGGAGCGGGGGACAGACGTCGGGTGGGAGGGGCTTGAGTTAGCGGGCGGATCGGCCGGGGGACAGACACTTGACGAACACCGGGTCTGTCCGGGCTGTCCCCGGTGCGTTTTTGGGGGAGGCTAGCAAAACGACCCAGTTGTGTGTCCCCAGCGCTCACTCGCTCGAGGAGCGGGGGACAGACGTCGGGTGTGAGGAGCTTGAGTTAGCGGGGCGGATCGGCCGGGGGATCGGCCGGGGGACAGACACTTGACGAACACCGGGTCTGTCCCCGCGCGTATATGGCCACGCTAGCAAAAAGACCAGTGGTGTGTCGCCCGCGCTCACGCGGTCCCTTGGTGGCTGCAATCCATTACTTTTCCTTTTTGAGCGCAACTGGCCATGCTAGCGAATGATCGGGGCGAAATCGGGAATTTTGCACTTATAATGGGGGAACCCGAGGGACGTTCGACTCGTCCAAGAAACTCGTCTTTTCAAGTAGAATTTTTGGCCAGTCTCTGACTATCGAATAGCGTCCTGCAATGCCACCACGTAATAACAGACGCTCGCTTAAGTTGGAGCGTTTGCTCGAGCGGCAAATGATGGCTGTCGACTTTGCGCTGCTGGCCGATACTAGCACAGTGGAGCGTTCTACCGTCGGCACCTCCGGTTGGCTGGCACAGATTGGTGATCAAGTCGCGATGGGCGCCGGAACCAATGTGCCCGATCTCTGGCTGTTGGGGCCGACAGGTAGCGCCGACCTTACGCAGCTGACCGATCTGCAAGCCGTCGATGGCGCATTGGCCCCGACCGGCTCGGTATCGATCGGCGATCGAGTCGTTTTTCTGGCAGCCAGTTCACAGTTCGGTGCCGAGTTGTGGACCAGCGATGGCACTCGCAATGGCACTTACATGCTGCGCGATATTCACACCGGCCCCCAGACGTCCAATATCTACCTGGGGGCCCAGCTTGGCGACGATGTTTATTTCTTCGCCACCGATGACCAAGGTCGAGCTCTATGGAGGACAGACGGCACAGCCGAGGGAACCGTACGCGTGTTATCCAGCGGCGACGAGTCGGGACATCGCTTTGTGGGCGATGCGATGAGCCAACTTCAGGGTGATATCTACTTCACGGCTTTCGGTTGGACCGGTCCCTACCTGGCTCGTTATTCGCCGAGTACCAACTCAACGGAATCGGTTGCCAATCTCTCCCATCCAGCCGTTCTGAACCTGATGACGGTCAACGATCGGTTGCTGATCGTCAGAGAAACCGATCAAGGTACACTGCTCAGTTATCGAGCTGATGAAGGGCTGAAAGAAGTCTATTCGGGATCCCTCCGCCGAGAACAGCCAGTTGTCATCGAGGGTCATGCCTATTTTGCTGCAGAGCCAAATATGCTGTGGCAAACTGACGGCACAGCCGATGGCACCCGGCAGCTAATCGACAAGTATTATCCCTATCAGCGTCCAGGCGGTCCGGTGTTGGTGGCCAGCATCGGCAATCAACTGCTCACCGTGCGCGAAGGCCGATACACACTGGTCGATTTAGAGACCGACGAGCAAACCGATACCTTCGTTCCGTACGCTGGCCACCCGTTTTATACGCAGATTGTGGCTACGCACGAGCAGTTTTTGTTTTTCGGTCAAGTTGCTCCCAATGAACTGCGGTTGTACTCACTTCCGTTAGGCGCCAGCCGCGCCACCGCCGTGCGAGTGATCAACAATCCCTTCGCATTATCGGCCTTCTCAAGTTCGGGCCAACACTTTCCCCAATTGGTTGGCGATCGCGTCTTTTTTCCCGATCGCTTGCACGCCAATAACAGCGACGAAGATACAACTAAGTTCAATAGCACCGTACTCATGATGGAGTACGACGTGGTTGAACGACAAACCAAGGCCTTTGATGGTCAGCATGGAACGTTTGGCAGCGACATTACCATCATCGCCCAGTCGCCAGCTCAGACTTGGTTCACGGCTGCTCGCATCAATACGCCGTTAGAACTTTGGCAAACCGATGGAACACCCGCTGGCACCAAACGCTTAACGCTGCCCCCTGATATTGCGCAGTCTGCTAATGTGCGACACCCACAATGGATCAATAATCGCTTGGTCGTAACGGACCAGTGGAGTTGGGATCCTGTCAGCGAGACTTGGCACTCACGACCTACTCAATCTGTAGCAACTATCAGCGATATCTTTGGTGTCAGTGGACAACTCTATCAAGTCCGATTGGGTGAGCAGGGGCGGACTCTCTATCGACTGAATGAGAACTTGGAACCGGTTGAAAAGGTAGTTGATTTGACCGATTCTCGTCGGCCCTTGAACAGTGATACGTTCGATGTGACGCAGTTCGGTGTCCGGACACTCCTATACGATGGCTCTTTCTATTGGGAAACCGACGGAACGGCCGCTGGTACCCAACGCGTTAATCTCGGCGATGCACCAGCAGGAACGGCTGGCTTCTTCGGCGCTCCGATGATCGCTAATGGTGATCTGTGGATTGTCAATGGCAGCCGCGAATTCTGGCGATTGACCGATTCGTTCGCGACAGCCGAACTAGTAGGACAATTGCCAACCGGTATCGCCTCACTGAGCGGCGGCTATCAACCGCTCGGAGACAAGTTTGTCTTTCTGAGCAGGGATAGCAATCGAACGACACAATTGCATATCACCGACGGCACTGCAGCCGGTACACGCGTGGTGCTTCCGTTGGCAGACAGGCAAGAATCGATAGCAGCCAGCATTTATGGCGTAGTCAATGATCGAGTTATCCTGGTCACATCCAACAAGTTGAAAGGCCTGGACGTCTGGGCCAGCGATGGCACACTGGATGGCACTACACGTATTCTGCATAGAGCTGTAGGAAATGGTGGAACGGGCCCGTCGACGATCCATTTGTTACCCGATGGTCGCGGCCTGCTAAGTATTTTCACATCCGAGTATGGTCGCGAACTGTGGATTACCGATGGCACATCCTCTGGCACGGAGTTGTTCTCAGATATCGATCCTGGTAGCTCGGGTTCCAATCCAACGATCGCAGTTCGCGGTCAGAAGGTTGCGGCGGTCGCCTGGAGCGTGGCCCACGGAGTCTCCGAAGTGTTTGGAGCCGACTATCGAGACTTTGTTTCCGCTGACCCGCCAGCGTTCTACTTTATTCAAGAGAACCAGCCCGGCGCCATCGTAGGCAGCATCCCATTGGACAGTATTCAGCCCTCCATCGATCCGGATTCCGTGGTGGCGTATCGTTGGCACAACAATACCGATAGCGAAAAGTTTTTGCTCGACACGTCCACCGGCCAGATACGTTTGCGACCCGATGTAGCCTTGGACTATGAGCAGCTGATAGCACAAAATGCCGTACATGGTCAGCTGATCATCGATGTCGACTATGAAGATGAATTGACTAGCTTGATCATGACTCGGCCAGTTGAAATGAACTACGAAGTGCTTAATCGCATCGATCCGCCCAAGATCGACGACCAGGTCTTCGAAGTTGACGAAAACCAGCCAACGTGGACGTTACTCTTCACGTTGACTGCGGAAATGGAAGCCAATAGTCACGTCAGCTTCGAACGAACCGATGGCTTTCCGTTGGAGGTCGACCAGAACTCAGGCCGAGTATACGCCTGGATCAATCCGTTGGATTTCGAACAGCTCAATCAGCGGATCATGCGGGTTCGCGTTACTGACAACGTTACCGGCCTGAGCGATTCGGCCGACATAACAATCAAGCTGCGCGATGTCGATGAAGCTCCTCGACAGTACTTAGGCCTACTACCGATCGATGTGTTCTCCGAAAAGCAAACGATTGTGCCACTACCTGCCGACCTGTTCAAGGATCCGGAAGGAAAGGAGGTTATCTATTCAATTCAATCTGCCGGTGGTCAACCTTTACCCGATTGGATTGAGTTTACGCCTGCATCGCGTGAATTGAGGTTTGCCCCCGACCGAGTTCACATCGGGATTCACAAGTTCGAAGTTATCGCCATCGACCCGGCCGATCACTCTTCTAGGTTGGCCTTCGACGTGCGTGTGTTGGATGGCATGTACCCATGGCACAATAGTCTGATGCCTGCCGACGTCAATCGCGACGGGATCATCACGCCATTGGATGCAC
The DNA here is from genome assembly GCF_056494185.1 of Rania fehmarnensis. Taxonomy (NCBI): domain Bacteria; kingdom Pseudomonadati; phylum Planctomycetota; class Planctomycetia; order Pirellulales; family Pirellulaceae; genus Rania; species Rania fehmarnensis. The sequence goes on along the minus strand of NZ_CM151398.1, from coordinate 2,922,563 downwards.
TGCTGATCATCAATCGCTTGAACACTCAGTCCCAATCGCAATTGCCCGACGACAATGCAGCGCTGGATAGCTTTTACGATGTCTCGCGAGATGGATTTGTGACCGCCTTGGATGCGTTGCAGGTCATTAACGCTCTGAACACTGGCAATATAACCGGTGAAGGCGAACTTCAATGGAGCAAGATTAAACGCTGAATGCTTGCTCCGCATCTGACCCACGCTTGACGCGTTCCGCTACCTTGACGAATTCTATTGTGGGCGGTCAGAATAGCGGGCATGAACAAGACTATTCTACTGATTCGCCATGCCCAGTCTGCCAACAATGCTCTGCCGGAACCCGAGCGTGTACCCGATCCGGGGCTGACAGAACTAGGCACGCAGCAAGCTGAACTATTGGCCGAGGGATTGGCGAGTTATCCAATTTCGCAGCTCTATTGCAGCCCTTTTCGTAGGTCGCTGGACACCACTCGCCCAACCAGCTTGCGTTTCGGTCTTCGTCCGATCATCAAAGCAGACATTTATGAACAAGGTGGCTGTTACAGTGGTTATGAGCCGGGCAAGTTGCGGGGCGAACCGGGCATGTGCTGCAATCAACTGCGCACCCACTATCCCGATTGGGAAATCGATCCGCTGATCGGTCCTCGCGGCTGGAACATCGACCGCGAGTACGAAACATACGAAGGCGTACGTGCGCGAGCCGCCTGCGTTTCCCAGTGGCTCAGCCAACAGTGGACGCCCCTGCGAGCCGATTCGATGGCGGCGCTGGTGATCCATGCCGACTTTAAACGTGTGCTCTTGGAAGAGATGCTTCAAAGCTCAACCTGGCCCAATGCGCATGAAGAGATTTGGAATACGTCGGTTTCCAGGTTGCGTTTCAACGGCAATGAATGGGAAATGCTGCAGTGGAACCAGGTTGGTCATCTACCGGTCGATATGCGCGTTGCGTAGCCACCGCTGCCAAGCGGTGGATTTCGCCGCCTCGAGAGTCCACCGTCTGGCGACGGTGGCTACCGGCTAACGCCCTCGGTTTAGTGGGAACCGGGGCTAACGCCCGCGGTTTAGTGGGGGAGCAGGGATTCTTCGATGCCGTGCTGGCGCATGCGTTTGCGCATGCGGCTCAGCTTGACGCGCAGGACGTCGGGATCCAGCCCCAAGGTTCGAGCGACTTCGACCGTGGAGTAGCCTTCGATGCGCAACGTGACTAGCTGCTGTTCGAGCGAATCGAGGCTGGCCATCCATACCGCTAGCTGCTCGCGCAAATCGGCTTCGGCTTGTGGGTCGCCGGTGGGAGTCTTTAGTGCCAGCAGGGCCTCAAGGGTGCCTTGCTGGTCGTCGGGCGAGTCACTACTTCCCGTTTCTCCCAGTCGCTTTTGACGTTGCAGGTGTCGCCAATGCCGAGCGGCTTTGCGGCGCACAATCGTCAATGCCAAGGCCAACAGATTTTGCGGTGTCGATACGTTAAATCGCTGATCGCGTAGTCCCATCATCAGACTGCGGTGGACCGATTGAACTAAGTCGACTGAGTCGAGATACGGTCTCAGGGCTGGGCCCAGGCGCAAGCGAGCCACCATGCGCAACTCGGGCTCGTACTGCTGGGCCAACTGAGCCATCGACGCTCGGTCACCCAGGCGCGCCGCGGCTAACAGGAGTTCAAAATCATTGGCTTCGACCATAGACTTACAGCTCAATTTTCGCATCGTCGATCTGAAAGCTAATCGCTATCTGATGTTACACTATTTCTATGATCGATCGTCAGCACACTTCAAAAGAATTTGAATCGCAATTGCGCAGCGCCTGCCTGCGGGTCTCGACCCTGGTCGGAGAAGGTCATGGGCAGCCGGCGCAGACCATTTTGTCTCAGTTTCCCGAGCTGGCGGCGGACGAAGAATCGGCTCTGGAGATTATCTACACAGAGTTTCAAGCGCTGGAGCGACTGGGGCAGCGGCCACCCACCCCACAATGGCTGGGAAACTATCCGCAACATCGAGCCAGACTCGAGCGTCTAATCAAGCTGCACGACTTGATGGACGAAAGCGATGCCGAAGTTGCCCGCGTTCCCCAACGTGTCAATTCAACCGACCTCGGCTCGATTGGCAACTACCAACTGCTGAATGAACTTGGTCGCGGTGGCATGGGTGTCGTATACCGGGCTCGACAGAAAGGCCTCGGCCGCCAGGTAGCCGTCAAGGTCTTGAGCGCATCGGAAACCAGCATCAGCCAACGCTCGCGGTTTCTGCAAGAAGCAGAATCGATCGCGGCCCTACAGCATCCGCACATCGTACAGATTTTCGAAATCGGTGTCGACCAAGGACGCGATTTCTTGTCCATGGAACTGATCGAAGGCGGTTCGCTCGAGAGCTGGATGCAAGGGCCAGAACGCAGCAACCACGAAATTGCTTTATTGATAAAGTATTTAGCGGAGGCCATTGGATTTGCTCACGCGCATGGTATCGTTCATCGCGATTTGAAACCGGCCAACGTACTGCTGACTGTAAATAACGAACCCAAGGTTGTCGATTTCGGCTTGGCCAAGCGCATGGATGACTCGGCCCGCGCCTTGACTCAAACCGGTGCTGTATTGGGTACTCCCCGCTACATGTCGCCTGAACAGGCATCCGGCGATAGTCGCGAAGTTGGACCAGCTTCGGATATCTTTTCCATCGGCGTCATCCTGTATCAACTGCTGACGCGGCAACTGCCTTTCAATGGCCAGAGCGCAGTCGAAACGCTTAAACTGATAGTCGAGCGCGAACCGGTGGCTCCTAGCAAATTGCAGCGCGCGGTTTCGCGCGATCTGGAGACGATTTGCTGCAAGTGTTTGGAGAAACAGCCTAAACAACGCTATGCGGATGCAAAATGCCTGGTCGACGACCTAACGCGTTTCTTAGACCATCGCCCCATCCTAGCGCGTCGCGCAGGAGTTTGGGAAAAGAGCTACCGCGCGATGGCTCGACATCGCGAGGTCAGTATCCTGGCGGCCGCACTCGTTTTATTGACTGGCGTCGGCCTATCGATGTTCCTCTGGCAACGCTCGACATTGCGGGCCGCGCAGCGCGAAGCGGATGCGCAAACACGCCTGGCGAGCGCTCAAGAAAAACGAGCGTCCGAGGCAGAAGAAGCCTACGAAGCCAGTCTCAAACAAGCCCGAGTTCTCTTGGGACGTACGACCGATATCGGGGTCAAGCTGGAGTACGAACCTGGCTTTGATCAAACACGTCGCAAAGCCTTCGAAGATGCCGTCAACTACTACGAAGAGTTCCTACAGAAACACGATAGCGATCCAGCCATTCGTATCGAAGCAGCGCAAGCAGCCATGCGTTCGGCTTCGCTCCATGCTGACTTGGGCCTGTGGACACAGGCTGAGGGGCGACTAAAGCAAGCCAATCAATGGCTGCTGGAACTTCAAGCCGAGCGCAATGCGCAGTGGCTGCGCAGTGACTGCCTCTTGCAACTGGCTAACGCCCAGCGTCGCTTGGAGCGGTGGTCGGAATCCGAGGCAACTTTCAACCAGTTGATCGACATGCTCAAACAGATGTTGACTCAGAATCCTTCGCAGGCCGACGCCATGTTGCGGCTGGCCAATGCGCAGGCCAATCTATGCACCATTCTCGGTTGGCAAGCCCGTTGGAACGAAGCGCTGCCTATCTATCTTGACTCGTTGGATCAATGTTTGAATGCAGCTCGCATCACTGCCAAGCTACCGACACCTGCCAAATTGGACCAGTCCAAGGTAGCGGCTGAGTTGGTCAAGCAGCGTGTCGATCAGTCGGCGGAGCTACGGCAGCGCTTGCTAAAAGAGCCAGCGACCGGAAATCGCTCGTTGCCGATCAATGCCTTAGCGGAACTGGCGCTGAGCCTGGACGATATCGCCATCACGTTAAAATCAAAATATGAGCCTAACGCGGCCGAGCTATGTTTGCGCGAAGCGTTAGCGCTGCGTCAATTGATCTTAGAAAATACGACTAACAATCGTTTCATGGAACAATACGCTGCCCGCAGCATGACGAACCTGGCGGCCCATTTGATCGCTACAGGCCGCGCGCCTGAATCACTCGAATTGCTCAAGCCCGCTGAAAAGCTGTATGCCAACCTGGTCAAGGATTTTCCAGAACGCATTAACTATCGCACTGAATGGGGGCGGAGTTTAATTCAGACTGCCCGCAGCCTTAACTCGCAGCAGCGATACGACGAAGCCATCCAAATCGCCAAACAAGCTGTGCTTGTTCAAGAGCAGGTTGTCGCGCAACACCCCGGCAATCAAGCGCTCCAACAAGAGTTGGCCAACAGCCTGGTACCGTTGGCTTTTGCCTATTATGAATCGGGACACGTAGCGGAGTCGAACAAGCAGTATCGGCGGGCCATGGAAGTTCGCCCGGAAATGGCCGAACCTTACAACAACTTAGCCTGGCAACTTGCTGTGGATACCCATTCAACCCCGGAAGAATTTACACAGGCCGTGCAATACGCCAAAAAGGCTGTGGATCTGGCGCGCAAGAACGCGAACTATTGGAATACGTTGACGTTGGCTCTTTATCGAAGCGGTGCAACCAGCGAAGCACTCACAGCCGCTGATCGCAGTTTGGAACTATCCAAAGGTGGACGAACTTCGGATTGGTTCTTCCAAGCCATGCTACAAGCACGACTGGGAAAAACCGCGGAAGCGCAAACCTGGTTTCAACGCGCAGAGGCGCGGCGGCAAGCAGAAGCTGCCAGCAACCGCGAACTCATTCAGTTTGCCAAGGAAGCTGCGGACGCCATCGCTGGCGCTGCAAACTAAAGACGTGATTGAGAAAGCCCACTAGCGATTATCTGACGAGCGTCCCGAGCACCGGAATCTCCCAGCGGCGGCCGTTACACGCCTGGATCATGCAATAGACGCTTAGCCCCAAGGTAGCCAAGCCAACCAGGCCCGAGACCAACGACGCCATAAATCCAATCAACGGTAGCATCGATAGCACACCCAATACGATGCATAACACAATCAGCGTGGCGGCCAGCAGAAGTCCCTGCCGCGCGTGCCATCGGATGAACTCGTCATCTTTGCGCACGAAGTATGGTATCAAGGCAAAGATGCCCAAATAGCTGAGTATGCACATGACCAATTCCGGCGAGCGCTGCGAAGTCGAAGTTGTCGTTGTCTGATTCATTGTCTGTTCCTGAGACGTAAGAGTGACCACAGAGGGAGATGGTTTTGGATGGCTAACCAACTCCCACTGATGCCCTAATGCCTGGAAAACGAAACACAATTTTTTTTCGAAGAACATGTTTCGTTGTGCGTGGCCAGTGGCATTAGACATAAACTCTTCCTCTCAACCATCGGCGAAATTCGCACGGAAATACTCATGTCAAGAATCACTTGGAAGGCACTGACTGGTCTGGCGAGCAGCGCAATATTAGCCCTCGGCTGTGGTCAAGCGCCAGATCAATCAACAGCAAAATCGAACGGTGAACAGACGGCTTCGACTACCACGGCTTCAGCCGCACCAATCCAAACCGAAAGGAATGTGGGTGCAGCAGCCGCACACGGCAGCGCGGTTGCCGAAGTAGATTCCATACCAAATGAAACGGCGACGGATCCTGCCAGCGGACTAGAAGCCAAAGCACAATCCACACCATCTGTTGCAGCAGAACAAATCAATGCCCCAACCCAGATCGCTGAGCCCTCAACCGCCCGAGTCACGCTGGAGACGATAAATCTTCAGGCACTTCCCAAGTTGAATCCCAAGCAGGAGCTCGAAGCTGGTCCTACCTACCTCTATTACTCGGCCACTGCCACGTTAGAGGATGCCAATAAGTTCTACGAGAAGCTGTTCCAAGATGCGGGCTGGCAACCGGCGACTCACTTGGTCACTTCGAACGATCAGTACATCGATCGCCTGGTCACCAAAGATGGTTACTATGTCCGTCTGGCCATCAGCACCGGTGGCACACCTGGCGAGATTGGAGTCAACATGAGCTCGCTGGGCAACTTCGACGTCCGCACTCTGCCGCAGACTAGCGACGCGGAAGTACAAGAGTCGACCGCGGTGATGGCCGGTCACAAATCATCTCTCAACATCGAGGATGCAGCCGATGCACTTAGTAAACAGATGATGGAGGCTGGCTGGCAAATCGTCATCGATATGGACTCGCCGATGGTCGATGTGCCGCACTATCGTTCGGTGCGTTTTCGCAAGCAAGCGATCCGAGTAAATATGGGACTGGTTAAAGACCCCAACAATCCTGCCGATAAAATCTCGATCTTCTATCACGCCGAGTCCGTCATTCCGATGGATATTCCGACTATCGATCACCGACAACCACTGCGCATGGACGCGATGGCCGGCCGCTGCGCGCTTGCCTGGGAAGGCAATCGAGCGACCATGGTCGCGCTACTTGAGAAACACGGCGCATCCTTGGGTTGGCAATTCGTCAATCAACCAGCTTATGTGGACGAAAAATCAACCGCACTGTATATCCGTACGTTGCCGATTGAAACCTATGGTGACTCGACCGTGGGTTTGGCCGCACGTTACATAGAATCCCAAGGCAAGTATTGGATCTCACTGGAACGCAGCGTGTTACCGAAATCCAAACCGGCCACGGAAGAGACAAACAATGATGCAGCGGCCGGCAAAGTAGCCAGCGCGCCAGATACACCTGCCGAGGATGCGGCCTCCTCTACATCCCAACCAACCGCGGTGGACTTGGAAATCGCCAAAGCCCAAGCCGCTGCCGACGAATTGATTAGCCGAGAACTTTCCAAAGCGCTCGGTTCGCTGGGTAACAAGCCTGCAGACATGCAGGCGTTACAAGCGCAGGCTGCCCAGTTGCAAAGCAAGATGAGACAATTGGATGCCGAAGATGCTGCCAACCCAGGCCGATCAAACGAACAGCCCAACCTTTCGTTTGACGTGCCCGATGATCAAGAACCCGCCAGTGATGCCGATAAGAAGATTGCAACTAGCGTCTGCCGCGTACAGTTCGGTGATAAAGAATATGTACTGAAACACTGCCTGGCACTAGCCAAGCTCGAAGATGGTAGGGCGGCCAAGATCATCATGTTCAGCAATCAGCCTCTGGCGCAAGCCGCGGTTGAAAAGAAGTTCTTTGCCAAAGAATCAGTCAGCATGTTCGACGCTACGGGTAACACCCATCCGTCAGCCACCGTCGAACTCCTAATTCAGGGCGATTCAATCAACCTGAACATGTATGTCGATGGTCTGTCTTACAGCACAAATTCTAGTCATATGGCATCAACCGTCCGGTTGCATCGTGGACAGCTAAAAGGGCGAATCACATTGGACGAACCATTTAGCGTACAGGAAAAATCATTAAGCTTTGGCGCTGATATATCACAGGCCATCGCCAAACCATAGTCTCCTTTCGCTCCGCGAAAGGCAAAGTTCAAAGCAGGTTCAAAACAGGTTCAAAGCAAAGTTCAAAGCAAAGTTCAAAGCAGGTTCAAAGCAAAGTTCAAAGCAGGTTCAAAGCAAAGTTCAAACATGTTCAAAGCAGGTTTTGAGCAGGTTTTGAGCAGGTTTTGAGCAGGTTCCTTTTGCGGAGCAAAAGGAGACACTCTACAAGTTATCCACCAGTAAAGCTTTCCCATACGACTGGTTAAACGAGGGGGAAAACATAATGCAGTTGCACATTTAGAAAATTGCGGGATACTTTAGCCGCTTATCGAGAGTCTACACTTCGATTGAGGGCCGATATTTTGGGGTACTTGCTACTTACCGGGGCGACCGGTCTGCTTGGTCGTTATCTAGTTGCCGATCTGCTCGAACGCGGCGTGCCTTTGGCACTGTTGGTTCGAGACGGAAAACATGAATCAGCTTGGCAGAGGGTTGAGTCGGTAATTCAGCACTGGGAGAAGCAGCATCATCGCAGCCTTCCTCGTCCGGTGGTACTCAAGGGCGACATCTGTCGTCCCATGTTAGGCCTAAGCCCTGAAGATGTGCGCTGGGTGGGTCGCAATTGTTCGTCGATGATGCATAGCGCAGCGTCGCTAAAGTTTCTGGATGACGGCATGGGTGAGCCGTGGAAATCCAATGTTCAAGGCGTCGAGAGCGTACTGTCGTTGTGCAAGACGGCTGACATCGGCAAATTGCATTATGTTTCAACCGCGTATGTGTGTGGACTGCGTCAGGGAACGATCTACGAATCCGAACTCAATCATGGTCAAGAATTTCGGAATGACTATGAGAAAAGTAAGTTGATGGCAGAGGAGTTGGTTCGCAGTGCTGACCACTTGGAACAACTGACCGTCTATCGACCTGCAGTTATCTCGGGAGATTCCAAGACTGGTTACACCAATACCTATCATGGCATCTACCTGTACTTGCGCATGATGGCCATGCTGGTTCCACGACAGCCGGTCGGTCCCGATGGCAGGCGACAGACTCCGCTGCGTATACCGGTCCGAGGCGACGAGCGTCGTAACGTAGTTCCTGTCGATTGGGTCTCGCAAGTCATGACCCGGTTGTTCATGAATCCAGATGCACATGGCCATACTTTTCATCTGGCTCCACACGACTGCATGACGGCGCGCAGGATCATCGAGGCCGGCTATACGTATTTCAACTCGACTGGCGTTGAGTGGCTGGGTTATCAGGAACTATCACCGTCCAGCTACAACGCACTGGAAGCCGAAATCTTGCCGGCTATGAGCTTGTATAACAACTACGAGCGAACGGATCCGACGTTTGACTGCACCAATGTCCAGCGCTTTGCTGGCGACCTACCATGCCCAGTCATCGACGAGCAGACGATTCACAAGTACATTCAATTTGGACAAGAGGATCGCTGGGGTAAGAAGCGCGTCCCGCTCCCGCGTGTCAGCGGATACGCACACTGCCTGTTTGATCAACTACCGCGTTTGGATCAAGATCAACTGCCCGCTGCCAGTTTGGGATTGGATATTCGCGGGACCGGCGGCGGTCAATGGACGCTTAGTTTGCTGCCAGGCCGTGAGGTCGTATGCAGCCCTGGATTGACCGCCGGACTAGAATCTGTGATTACAATAACCTCTGAAGAATTCTTCAGCGTCATGGATGTACCGGTGGAGTCTTTGGCCGAAAAACTGATCGAACAGTTCTTTCCTTTATCATTTGCCCAACCGACTCGCCGGCGTGAAGGCGAAGTGGTGTAAGTCGCCATCGCCAGTGCATGCAGAATCTGAAATTTGAAAATTCAAATACAGGATGACCCCATGCACTCTCGTTCGTGGCCACCGAAGTGGTTACCACCTGTCGCGATCGTGCTGGTAGCGTTGCTCTGGCCGATCGTAATGGTTGGGGCCATGCGGGCCTGGCAGTCCAGCCAAAATCGGATTGATGATTGGTTGCCTGAGAGCCTGCCGGAAACTCGACAACTCGTCGATTTCTTCCAGCGGTTCGGGAGCGACGAGTTCCTGATGATCAGTTGGCCAGGCTGCCGACTGGAAGACCCGCGATCCGACCAACTGGCTCAGCGACTGCTGGCTCCTAACGAGTCGGGCGTTATCTACTTTGATTCCGCGCAGAGCGGCAATCAGGTCCTGCAGTCGCTGACGGCGGACAACAGTCTCAGTCGCAGCCAGGCAATTTCGCGGATGACCGGGTTGTTCGTGGGACCCGATCGCCAGCAAACATGCGTGATTGCCTTGGTGTCCGCAGCAGGTCTGGATGATCGCCGAGCCGCCGTCAATTATGCATGGGAACAATCGCGAGCCATCACTGGCCTATCGCTGGATGACATCCGCCTGGCTGGTACAACAGCCGATTCAGTGGCCGTTGATGCCGCCTCTAATAAGTACCTGGCTGAACTGAACTCAGCCTCCTGGCTGGTGTGCCTGGCTATTCTGCTAGTGTCACTGCGCAAGGTGTGGTTGGTGGGAACGCTGTTTCTGGTGGCTGTCTTCAATCAGCAGTTGGCGATGGCGTTCATCTACTTTACAGGTGGTCATGTTGACTCCGTGCAGTTGCTGGTTTCGAACTTGTGCTTCGTGCTGACCATCTCTGCTGGCTTACACTTCCTGGGCTATTTTCGCGAAGCCTGCCTGCACGATCAGCAGTCCCCGGCTCTGGTGGCGATCAGAAACGCCTTCGTTCCCAGTTCGTTAGCCGCCGTGACGACCTCTCTAGGATTTGTTTCGTTGTGCACCAGCGTGCTGGTACCGATTCAATCGTTTGGACTGTATGCGGCGATCTTGGTGCCGATCAATACGGTAACTGTCGTCGGTCTACTAGCGATTCATGCACGCTGGGCCAGCACGCGGAATTGGCGCTGGCAAGCAATCGAGTTGGTACCGCATAGCAGCCTGCCAGTGAATAGTGGAGCCACCAAGCGCGGAGTTTGGGTGCAGATAGTTGTCCCGTTACTCAGCCGAGCGCCCCTGCTGATCGTGGCTATTTGGATCGTGGTCATTGCCGGCTTTGGCTCGGGCATCCGTCGACTATCGACCAGTGTGGGTACCCACAAACTCTTGTCGCCGCAAGACAAGCTGGTTCGAGACTATGCCTGGCTGGAAGAACATGTAGGTGCCTTGGTGCCATTAGAACTGGTCGTCAGTTTTCCAACTCAGACCGCAGCGACTTCGCAGCAAGCGTACTGGCGTATCTCGGTTCTTGAAAAGATTCGGCGCAAGTTTATGACGCTGCCGGAAATCAAGAGCACCTTATCGGTTATCAACTTCTTGCCTCCATTGCCCGAAGGCAGCGGAATTCGCAACGTGACGCGGCGGTCATTGATTGGCAGAGCAGTCGAGCGGTCGCGCGAGCAATTTCAGCAGATGCGATTATTTTTCGCCGATGAACGCCAGGAGAGTTGGCGAATAAGTGGACGCGTAGCCGGAGCCATGGAATACGAGGCGCTACTGAATAACGTTCAAACAGCGATCGAACAGTTGCAAGCAGAATGGCAGGAGCAGAGAAATGACAATTTAGCGTTACGAGATGTAAAGATCGATATCAGCGGCGGCGCGCCTTTTTTGTTTCGGACTCAGCGCCAGATGATGGCGGACTTGCTAGCCAGTTTCTCGACCGCCTTTCTGATGATTGCGGCATCGATGGCGCTCCTGTTTCGCAGCCTCATTGGCGGACTGCTGACCATGCTGCCCAACGTAACGCCAGCGGCGATTGTATTTGGCGTGATGGGTTGGTGCGGTTTGGAGATTGAAATTGGCACGGTGCTCACGGCCAGTGTGATGATGGGTGTATGCGTGGATGATACTCTGCATCTAATTTCGCACTTCAGACTCTTACGAGCGCGAGGCTGGTCGCACACCGAAGCGGTCCATGAAGCCCTAAACAACTGCGGCGGCGCGATGCTGCAGACGGGGCTGGTTTGTGGCGTGGGCATGTTAGTGTTTGCCTTCAGCCCTTTTGTGCCCGTAGCCCGCTTTGCCTGGTTGACCTTCGCGCTACTGAGCGTGGGAGTTGCCAGTGATATATTCCTGACGCCAGCCATGTTGCTTTCGCCACTACACCACCTCTTCTATTGGGAGAAAAAATCCAAGACCACGCAGGGTCCCATCATGGGCTCCACCGCGGAAGTTCCCAGCGAGACAGCGGTGGAGGGCTCCACTTGATGAAATCACCTGGTACCAGCAACCGTTGGCTGCGCTGCTCGGCCTTTGAAGAGCTGATGTTGTCGTACGATAGCCAGGCGTATCCTTGCGCGATCTGCTTGCGTTTGGAACTGTCTCAATCGCTGGATGAAGCGCAAACGCGAGCGGCGCTGGGCCAAGTGATAGCCCGACATCCACTGCTGCAAGCCCGCCTGGTACGGCGGTGGTACAAATTGTGGTGGCACTTAGAATCGCCAGGGCAACCACAAATGATGTGGCATGAGGCTCCGGCTCCGGAGTGGCCTGAACTGGCGAGGATGGACCTGACGAGCGAGCCCGGCTTGCATGTCGATGTGTACAGCAACCAAGTCGGTGGCCATGTTCAGAGCGTGGTGTTCTTGCAAGTTCACCATGCACTAGCCGACGGCCTGGGCTGCCTGGCATTGGTCGAGGATTTTATCGCGTTATTGGCCGCAGAAGACTGTTCATCACCGGCGCAGTCGAATCAGGCCAGCAGCGCACGTCGATTCGATATCACTAGCCTGGCCGGTCGGAATCATTTTGGCCTTAGCCTGGCGAAAGTGTGTCGCATGCTGCCAGGTCAAATGATCGGACTGTTGGGAGTGCGTCAGTTTCTCATGCGGCAGCCAGTGGCGATTGGCTCCCCTGCGGCACTGCCTGGCGACTGTAGCATGGACAACTCTGAATCGATTACCGCCTGCAGTATCGAACTTGATACTGAGCTCTCCAATCAACTGAAGATGCAAGCGCGCAGCCAACAGGTCACGATGAATGATCTATTTGCCACAGCTGTATTCGAAGTCGTTCACGAGCTTCATCGCGATCATGGTGGGCGCGATGACCAATGGCTGCGCATGATGGTCCCGATCAGCCTCCGCGAACCAGCCACAGCTTCACCGAATTCGGCTTGCAATGTGGTCAGTTGCGTCTTCTTGGATCGTACTGGGCAGCAGATCGAGGATCGATCCCAGTTATTGACCAGTATCCATCAAGAGATGGCGCTCATCAAACGTCATCGGCTGGGATACATCTTTATCTTCTCGCTGTGGATCAAAAAACTACTCACCTTGCGTTTGGTCCGCAGCGATGGTCGATTGGCTCGCCAGAGTATGCGTTGTCACACATCGTTTGTGTTTTCCAACATGGCTCGCATTTTAAACGTGGCTGGATCAACCAATTCGGCAGGGCAGTTGAGCGTGGGTGCGTTGACATTGGTGCGCTGTCAAATCCTCGCCCCAGTTGCACCGCTGATGAGCCTGGCCATAACCACCTTTCAATATGCCGGGCGGGTAACGATTGCCGTACGGTACGACCAGCGCTGCGTAACGGAGCGTCAAGCCCAACGGCTATTGACTAAGTTGACAGAGCGATTGGAGAGCGGCCTGCTGCAGGGAGCTGCCAAGTGATTTACCTGGTCTGGGCATTAGGTTTGGCGCTATTGGTATCGTGGCTGCCTCAAGCCGGACTGGTACTCGGATTCGTCGCCCGAGTCCGCCGCTGGCGCGAGACGTTGATCGATGATGCCGCAGCGCCCGAAGCCCTGGTGATATTATGTCTTCGCGGTGGTGATCCGTTCTTATCGCGTTGTATCGCTGGCTTGGTATCGCAAGACTATCCGAATTATCATGTACGTTTTGTGGTCGACCATCCCGACGATCCAGCTCTGTCGGTACTCAAGTCGGCTTTGGTTGAGAACAGTTTCGAGCGCTACGAGATTCTGTTCTTGAAAGCCCCACTCTCGACTTGCAGTTTAAAGTGCTCGAGCCTGGCGCAGGCTATCGAGACCGATTGGATCTACGACGAGAGCCAGCCAGGCCCCCGGACTGGCCGCGAGTTTGTCGCACTCCTGGATGCCGATACGATTCCGCATCCGACCTGGCTACGTCAGTTAGCATCCGCGCTGCAGAAACCGGATGTAGGTGCAGCTACAGGCAATCGTTGGTATATCCCTGACCAGCCGAAGCTGGCTGCCCTGGTACGCCGCTCGTGGAACGCCGCTGCCATCGTACAGATGTATTTTTATCGCATCGCTTGGGGCGGTACCTTGGCGCTGAAGGTCTCAAGTATTCGCCAAGCCGAATTGCTGCAGCGTTGGAAGTTAGCATTGTGCGAAGACACGATGACCAACCATCAACTCTCGCGTATCGGTCAGCGGCTAGAATTTGTGCCTGGCCTGATCATGGTCAATCGCGAAGATTGTGATTTTGCAGGCCTGGTTCCATGGATGCGACGACAATTGTTTGTGGCCCGTCTGTATCATCCCCTCTGGTTTGCTGTGGTCATTCACGGATTGTCTTCAGCTTTGTTATTGCTGTGGGGCTGGGGTATGGCGATCGCCTTGCTATCGATGAGCCAGTGGACTTGGGCAGCCGTAGTGGTAGCAATGATGGTCATCTATCAAAGCTTGCTGACGACCCTCTTGAAACCCATGAAGTCGGCAGTTGATGAAGTGATAGCTGCGCGGGGCGAAACAGCTCTGCCCTTGCTTTCCGCCTCAGCGACACAATTCGTCATTGCCATTATCGCGACCCAGTGGGTTTATACTTACGCGCTGGTTACTTGCCTGCTTGCTCGTCAAGTAAACTGGAGAGGCATTGAATACCGCGCGCCAGGTCCCTGGCAAATACGAATGCTCCAGTACAAACCGTATCAAGCTCCCGATTCCACATCGCAGCAGTCGCTCTAAATCCTGCTGCGATTGGGAGCAATTTTAACGCGAGGTCGAATGGCGCCGACTTAAGCGGTTGCCAGATAGTCATTTAATAAACGCAGAGTGCGCGGCGTCCGCGGAGAAAACGCTGAGGACATCCCGGCAAGTATTTGTTCTATGATGCCGTCAAGTCGTCATCCGCTGCAATTCTCTGCGATCCTCTACTACTCTGCGTTTTAAAATGTACCTTTATACGCCGTAAAACTTGGCGGCGTTGTCGTGGAAGAGTTTCTTTTGGTCTGCGATAGGTCGATTGGCGACGATTTGCTTCAAGCCGTCGATCCACTGGGCGAGTGAAGCGCCGATCTTGCAGACGGGCCAATCGCCGGCAAACATAACGCGATCCGGGCCGAAGGCGTCCAGGCAATGATTGATAGCGGGAGCCAGGTCATCACTCTTCCACCCTTCGGGCATGCGCGCAACGATACCGGATATTTTGCAGACGACATTGGAGTGGCTGGCCAGCGCGCTCATGTCTTTCTTCCATTGATCGACGGCATGCGTAGGCTTGGTTTTGGAATCGCCTTTACCCCAAGCATGAGGATCAGCGTTACCACAGTGATCGACGATAAAGCGTGTCTCGGGGCACTGTTGCACTAGCTTTTCACCGTCGGCCAATTCGGTTGGACGCATGCATAGATCGAAACTCTTACCCATCTCACCCAGCAGTTGAACTGATTTGACGAATTGTGGCTCGAGGCATAGTCCGGCCTTGGCTGATTCGGCATGCAAGACCTGGCGCACGCCTTTGATGGCTGACTCTTGGCGAAAACGTTTCATGTAGCCAGCAAACTCGCTTGAACCTGGCCGACCTGAAATCACGGCAGCGACAGTCGGTGTCTTGTTACTCTTGATCAATTCGAGCACGAAATCGGCTTCTTTGTTTTGATCGGCAACCGCCACGTCAACCTCCATGTAGATGGCCTTCACGACGTTCAAATTCTCAATGGCAGCCAAGTAATCTTGGATATCATGTTTGGCCGCGACTTTTGGCGGTGCCCCACCCAGCCACGGTGGAGTGAATTGTTGCAAGTCCCACAAGTGTTGATGTGTATCGATGATCGGCATTGTATTAGCAGGCGACTGAGTCCACGCAGCGGTGGACAAACTCGCGGCCGCGCAAGCAGCCGTAGACAGCGTTAGGAATTCTCGACGTTGCATTTCAATGGCTCCTGAGGTTGTTGTCTTGGACCTCTGTGGGTTGGGCTTTCATCAGAGGCGTGCAGATCGACCGGACAATGAGTGATACAATAGCATAGAACGCAGGCTGCGTTCAGGTTAAGTTCCAAGATCCGCTAGGAGGATAGCTCACTCGTGAACCGAGCAATTGCGTCGATCGCCATAGGGTTAGGACTACTCGGGGCCGCGTCGGCAGAGCAACCCAATGTACTCGACTTGCCTGTGTTATTGCAGCAGCAAGCCGCCGATCAAGTGCGCGGC
This sequence comes from Rania fehmarnensis, assembly GCF_056494185.1. Classification (NCBI taxonomy): domain Bacteria; kingdom Pseudomonadati; phylum Planctomycetota; class Planctomycetia; order Pirellulales; family Pirellulaceae; genus Rania; species Rania fehmarnensis. The sequence goes on along the minus strand of NZ_CM151398.1, from coordinate 2,906,863 downwards.
GTCCAGTTGTTGCGTTCAGGCGAATATGGCAGCGCCAAGTTGCTCTTCAGACAGAACGTGCTGCGCGTGCCGCACGATCTGGCCTCAGTTTACAATCTTGCCTGCGCTCATGCGCTACTGGGGCAGAAAGACGATGCCCTCGAAATGCTGCGAGCCACGATCACGCTGGGTTTTCGCGACAAGCAACAGCTAGAGAAAGATGACGATCTGACTTCGCTACGCGAGTTGCCCGAGTTTCAAGAGATTTTAAAAGCCTGCGATGATCCACCACTGAAAGAAGCACCGACTTGGAAGTACCAGGTTACGATCGCGCCGAGCATCAATGGCGCGATCAAAGTCGACAGCCCCAATATGCTGTGGACGGGCAAAGCCATGCAAGTTTTTGTCGCCGCCAGCGGCAGTGGCCGAGATCGACTAGTGACCGGCACCACCGGGGCTTGGGGCGATAAGATTATGGAGTGGGAAACGGCGGGCACAGCTGCGGGCAACATAGGCGATCTGTACGACAACCACGATCGCTTGCACTCTCGCTTGGATCTGGCCAAGTTTCCGCAGCTCAGTCCCATTCGCTTCGGGGCCGAAGTACAAAAACGACAGTTGGATAACGGTCCCCAACGCCTGTTCGTATACTTCGATGCCCAAGCTAAAGAAGCAACCAAAGACACAACTGCGGAGACGAAAGCGCGCTCACAGCCCGTCGCGCCCAATGCGGCTTCTGCTGGACAGACGCCTGCAGTCACTGTGCCCGACCGACCGCTTGATCCAACAGAGATCGAGGCCAAGCGTTGTATCGTTATCGGCAATTCATCTACTGCCGTCACCGGTTCCATCTTTTGGCGCAGCATGCCTCGCTTGATCCTGACCAGTGCTGGCGGAGCGGATCTGCTGTCCCAACATTACACCCAAAATCACTTGTACGTTTATCCAGAACATCAAGACTACGATCCCGGCGCAGCCACTGGGGTAGGGTGGGGCGACACGTACTTTGCGAACACGCCCTTCTTCTTGATCTCACAAGGATCAAGTGGTTCGGATCAGCCGCTACTGGAATCGCTGGCCGCCACGTTGGGTGCCTTTCAACCAGCCACCAAAGACAAGCTCAAAGCGGCTGGGTTTATCGCACCGACGCTACAGATGATCTTTCGTCGCTGCAGCAAACCGGTACAAACCGACGAAGACTATCTGAAGAGCACTGCGCATCCCACAGTGTTTGATGGTGCCAACGTGGATCTGCCGCGGATGATCGAGATGGCTCATAACATCCAGCCGGAAGAAGTTCCTCCGGTGATCATGCTGAAAGTAATTAAAGAGAGATTGGGCGTGCCGGGCCGCGATTACTTTGACGAACTGCCCAGCGAAGTCGTTCTCAATACGCCCTTTTCCATTGCACGCATGATCAACTCCAAAGAGTACTGGCACGACATGGTTGTAGCCGCAGCCGGTTCGGACCTCAACCAACGACCGCTGGAGTATCATTGGATTGTATTGCGCGGTGATCCCACCAAAATCAAAATTGAAAACATTCTCAGCAATCCAGCCGCCCGTCGTCTCCGCATCGCCTATCACCCGCGCGGTCCCATCGCTGAAGGCTCCAAGCTCGAATCTAGTCGCGTAGATATCGCCGTCGTCGCTCACAACGGCGTGTACTACTCAGCTCCCGCGATGATCTCGATCAACTTCCCGGGCAACGAAAAACGCGTTTACGATAGCGAAAATCGTATTCAGTCGGTCGACTACCAGGCTGCGCCCAAGTTGTATGTCGATCCGAGTATCACCGTCAGTCGCGATTGGCGCGATGAGTATCACTACGATGATCAAGGCAAACTTACCGGCTGGACGCGCACGCGCGGCACTGAGAGCCAAGAGTTCACCGCGCAAGGTCAATTGATTGAAGCCCCCGCGAGCGACGATGCGCCCGCCAAATTCAAATCGGTCAAGTACAGCCGTAAGACGTACCCCGACGGTAGAACTTACATCACGCAGGAGTAAGTGCCCGCAAACTCTTCCAGGCTTACCAACTCTCACAGTCGCTTGGGCATTTGATGGAATGTCACGCATGCGCCGCGAATTCTGCCTAGGCGTTGCCGATTCCCAAAGTGTTAACGCTGACTATGAGGGACACTTTGCTAGCTAACAAGATTGCGTGGGCGCCGCTACCGCTTGGCCTATTGGTAACACTCGCATGCGGGCTCGCGTGCGTGGGCTGTTCGCGCACGCGCTATCGAAACGCAGCTGATCGCGATACCTACCAGATCATACAAGAAAAGTCGCGCTGCTTAAGCGAACCGATTCCCGGTCAATTCACGGTTCGTCCCGATCCACGCTCGCGTTTCTACGACCCCACCAATCCCGATTGTCCTCAGTTGCCCGTGCCCCGGCCCGTGCTGCGCGGTTACGACTTGCCGCCGCTGGCCAGCGACCCGACGCTGGTTACGACGGCAACGGAAGTTGCTCCATCACAACCAGAGCCACAGCAACAACTACAACAGCAACCCGATGCGCTGCCCCAGTCAGACTTGCAATCGGAACCTAGACCTGGCGGTACCGAAACAGAGCGTGGTCTACCCATTGATCCCGATCAGAAATCCTCACGCATCGGTAACTCGTCGACAACTGCAGTACAAACCGTCGCCTACCACGGCAGTGCTGGTCCAAGCGCGGAGTCGGGGTTGATGAACATGGCTTTGGCCAACGCGGGGCCCCTAGAGCAGGAGTCAGTGCCAGCCGAGCCCACAGACCAGCCACCGGCCCAGGCAACGTCAGCTCGCAGTGACGGAGCTGGCATCAATCGCGTGGTCATTCCCGCGCAAGCCTGGGAAGTGCTGCCGCGCAATTGCGTCGATCACATGCTACAGTTTCCGTCGCTCCGTTATGAGTTCGAGACCAGTTTCCCAGGAGCTGCCCTGCCAGCGGATACAGCGCAAACCCGGCGATTGACGCTCGCCAATTTAATGGAACTGGCCATCATCAACAGCCGTGACTACCAGGCTCGCAAAGAAGCCTTGTTTCGCACCGCGCTGGCACTGACGCGGCAACGGTATCAATACGAATTGAATCCTATTGCCTTTGGTAACGGTACGTCGGCCAACTATCAGCATCTCCGCGTGGGCGGTATTACTCAAAACACTTTGTCTGTTCCCACGGGCGCAGGCGTCGAAAAGACACTTGCCACTGGCGGCCAGTTCTTGGCTCAGTTCGCCAATAGTGTGGTCTTGACGTTCAATGGTCCCACGGGCTTTGCGACCGACATCGGTTCCGAGTTGGTCTTGGACTTTCAACAAACGCTCTTGCAACGCGACATACGCTTCGAAGCGCTGACTCAGAACGAGCGCGACGTGATCTACGCGGCCAGAGACTATTTGCGATTTCGCAAGCAACTCTTTCGCGATATCTCGGGCCTGTACTATAACTTGCTAGTCAGCTATCGCGGAATCGAGATCAATGCACAAGACTACTTTACGAACCTGCGTGGATTTTTGCAGAGCCAGGCAGAATACCGCACGGCTGAAAAGATACCGCGAATCCAGGTCGATCAGTTTGAACAGAACGTCTTGCGCACGCGCGGCAACCTGGTTGCCAACTGCTTTGCGCTGGAATCATCGCTCGACCAATTCAAGTTTCGACTGGGCCTGCCTACTGAGCTGCCGATTCAGCTCGATTTGACCGAGCTGGAATCGATTTCACTAAAAGATGAATTGAGCGTAGCGCGGCAAATGATCACGCGAGCACGGCGCGAACTGCTGACCACGCGCGGCGCGGCCAACATGGATGCTACGACGCTCGCCAATGTGGCGGAAGTGCTCGCCGATCGCATGGCCAACATCTTGCGCATCCAGGCTCGCATGGATGCTGCCCTGCGCGAGGGAGCAGGCGGCAACGCGGCCTCTGCCCAAACCACGCTCAGCAAGATGCCCAACAGCAGTTCCATCGCCGCAGCTACGCAAGAACTCGAAGAGCAGCGACACATGTTGCGCGTGCTGGGCGTGCGCATGCAGATCGAAGGGCTGCGAGCAGAACTGGATGCGCAGACTAAATCCGCGACACCAGCTCCAGCCCTGCGCGTCTTGATTCGAGCCGTCGATTTGGCCGGTGCCGAGTTGGAGATTATCGCCCTGGCCCTCGATCGCCCAGGTGACTCATCGCCGGCTCAGTCTGAAACGTTGCGCACGCGCCGCGATGCGGCCAACCAAGAACTTGAGCAACTACAAGCGTTCCTGGACCAGATCTCCGCCAATGTGGGTGCCAAGGTGGATGCCGAAGCGATGAACCTGTTCGATCAAATCCCCGAGCGCATGCAGGCATCGGTCAAACTCGTTGAAACACTGCGCAAATTGACCAGCGATGCAACCGCTGACATCCTACCAGCCGGTGACAACACCATGACCGCCAAGATTCAAACCACTGTCGACAACACGATCAAGCTGAGCGATCGACTGTTGGAAAAGGGACCTGATGGTTGGGAAGAGATCGTACTGGATCAGGACGAAGCGCTGTTGACCGGCCTGGTTCAGCGTATGGATTTGATGAACCAGCGGGGACAACTGGCCGACGCCTGGCGGCAGATCAAACTGGCCGGTGACGACCTAAGATCGATCATTGATCTGCGAGCCACGCATGTCCTACGGACCAATAGCCAGAACAATAATCCGCTCGACTTTACATTCGATGATAGCGAGACACGCGTCAGCGCAGCCCTCGATACACCTCTCAATCGACGATTGCAGCGCAACAACTTCCGCGTGGCACTGATCAACTACAACGTTGGCATCCGCAACCTGATGGCGGCCGAAGATACGATCAAACTGGATATCCGCGAAGACCTGCGCCAACTGGCCTTGGACCGCAGCCAGTACACTATCTCGGTCGCCAGTGCCGCTCTGGCCTACGAACGTGTCATCAGTACGCGACTGCGCTTGCAGTTGGCTGTGCAAAACGTAGCCGCTCGCGACTTTCTGGAAGCCCAACAAGCATATACAGCCGCGCTTAGTTCGATCGCGCGTCAACATGTCAACTATATCACCGATCGCATCGAGCTGTTCTTTGACCTCGAAGCGTTCGATGTAGATGCCAATGGGCATTGGACCGGAGCCGATGGCGACTACGCTCCACAGATCAATGTAGATTTCCCCACAACCAACCCGCGTCCTTACGACTGCTTGCCACCGCGGGTGCGCTATTCACCCACCATCCGGCAAATGGAACAGATTCCACCAGGCAACGCGGTGGTGAGATAGGCACACAGCCGAATTCTTTTGAGTTTAGCGCATCGAAGAGTTCACTCATAAGGTACGATCGTCAACGTGCCAGCCACCATGTCGGGAACCAACAACCGCTTGTTCTTTTGATCCAAAAAGAAATCGGCGGCGGTCTTCAAGCCCTCCAACAATACTTGATGCTCCTTGGTCTTGCGATCGATCCGCCACACCACGCCTTCGGTCCAGCTCGAGCCGATAAAGGCTTTGGGAGTCACTGCCAGACCATCAAGGCCTCGGGGACCTTGAGCAACCACACGATAACGACCATCTTCGTACGTTACGATATTGCCGGTGAAGAAGTCCGCCACAAACAACCGTTCCTTTTCCTTGTTTCCACCAACTGCCAAACCGTTTGGAAACCTCAGCTTATCATCACCCGGCGGTACCGCCTGGCTGATCTTGCCATCGAGCGAGACTTTGTAAACGCAACCTTTCTTGGGTAATTCAGTGGCGTGACTGAGCTCATGCAATTTGCGCTCGGCATCAGCCACAAACATCGGTTGCGGTGAACTCATCTCGGCCACATACACATGCTGGCCATCTTTACTGGCCGCAACATCATTCAAGAACTCGATGGGGGTTGGAAAATCTTTGGCTTCCGCCAGCTTGGTGACCGTGCCCGTTTTGTCAACTTTCCACAGTGTGGTTTCATCAGCTGTGATCAAGTAACCACCGACAAACACCATACCCTTGGGCGAATTGAAACCTTTGGCAAAGACGCTTACTTTATCATCATCGTCCAGCACCACGATGGTTCCATCGCCGGGGACTTCATCATTGATCATCGTGACATAGAACTTGCCATCAAAACCACGACAGATACTCTCCGGATTCTTGCCAAGTTGGACCGTCTTGTACTTGGTAGCTTCCTGGGCCATGCCGGTGGTCGTGAGCAGAAGGAAAAGCGAGGTTAGTGAGGTGAACCGAATCATGGTTGAAGAACCTGTAGGGTGGGAGGATTGAATAGGTTGGCTGGCTGGTTGGTGCGTGATGGCCTTTCGCGGAGCGAAAGGAGACGTTAGGCCACAATTTCTTTGACTAGTTCGCCGTGCACGTCGGTCAGGCGAAAATCTCGGCCGGCGTGATGATAGGTCAGTCGCGTGTGATCAAAGCCCATCAGATGCAGCATGGTCGCATGCAGATCGTGGACGTGCACCCGATTCTCAACCGCGCGGTAACCAAACTCGTCGGTGTTTCCATAAGCCATACCGCCCTTGATGCCACCACCGGCCAACCATACGCTAAAGCCGTGATGGTTGTGATCGCGGCCGGTGGGGTTGCCGCCACCGATCGGGATCTCCACTGCCGGTGTACGACCAAACTCGCCACCGCAGATAATGAGCGTCTCATCCAGCAATCCACGTTGATGCAAGTCTGTGAGCAGTGCAGCGATAGGACCATCGGCTTCGCGGCCGAGTCTGCGATGTTCGCCGTCGATATTGCCGTGCGAGTCCCAGGGCTGCACGTCGCCGTGATAACACTGCACCACACGGACGCCGCGTTCAATCAAGCGCCGCGCGATCAACATCTGTCGACCATGAACTGTCTCACTCCCATACAACTGATGGATGTGCGCCGGTTCGGTGGTGATGTCTAGCGCATCGGTAGCTTCCATCTGCATGCGAAAAGCTAACTCAAACGATTGGATGCGAGCTTCTAAGTTGGCGTCTTCGGTTCGCTCGCTGCGATGCTTTTCATTCATTGCGGACAGCAAATCGAGTTGCCTCCGCTGCTGCTGGCTGGTCAGGCTGGGATTCTGAATATTGGCGATCAGTTCCTTGGCCACTTGTTTGCGAGTGTCCAAGTAGGTGCCCTGATAAATGCCCGGCAAAAAAGAACTGCGCCAATTTGATGAATCGGCCACAGGCAAACCTGGACAGAGCGTTACGAAGCCCGGCAAATTTTGATTCTCGCAACCCAAGCCATATGTCAACCACGAACCGTAGCTGGGACGTGACAAACGTTCATCGCCCGTGTTCATCAGCCGCATACTCTGCTCGTGATTGGGCGTATTGGCAGCCATCGAACGAATAACACAGATGCGATCGGCATGCCGACTGAAGGTTTGCTGGAAAATCTCGCTGCACCACAAACCACTTTGACCATACTGGGCAAACTTAAAAGGTGAGGCGAGTGCGGTGCCGGTTTCACGTTCGGTAGTGAGATTGCCCAGCGGCAGTTTCTTACCATGCCACCGCGTCAGCTCGGGCTTAGGATCCCACGTGTCTACCTGCGACGGACCGCCGTTGAGATAGACATGAATAATGTGTTTGGCACGCGGCGCAAAATGCGGTGGTCGCACCGCCAATGGGTTGGCCGCATCAGCTCGGGCCGAGCGAACGTCCAGGAGTGCAGGCAGAGCCAGCGCCCCCAAACCCGTCCCCATACGGCCCAGCAATTGTCGTCTCGATAAATTTTGATTGAACATGCTCAGTCCACAAACATGAGTTCGTTGCTCATCAGCACCACTTGCGCCAGGTTGGTCAAGGTTGACTCGACCAGAAACTTGGCGGCCAGTTGTCTATCGTTGGTATCGGGGGCGCGACCAAGGACAATTTGGTAAATGCCGCCCACTAAGTCGTTTTCAAACTCGCGCGTGGCTCGATCGGCCACTGCATGCGCACGTGCCATCACGAACTGCGAATTCATTGCAAACAGAGCTTGCTGAGGCACGGTCGTCGTGTTGCGCCGCGCGGTAGAAGTATCGGCATTGGCAAAGTCGAATGTCTGGACTTCGGCGGGGATATTTTGTCTTTCCACAAACGCATACACGGTGCGCCGACGATTGCTGACATCGGTAACGACTTTTGGCCGATCACCCATCGTCATATCAAGCTCTTGGGCCACAAACAACATTGTGTCGCGCATCTGTTCCCAGTCGAGTCGACGACGATTGGCGCGCCACAAGTATTGGTTGTCCGGGTCACGTTGTGATTGCTTCGTCACCCAATCATCGGGTGGTAGCAGGGACGAGCGTTGATAGGTTTGTGAATTGAGGATCAGTTCGTGGACCGCCTTGGTTCGCCACTGATGATCCATCAGATACTGTGCCAGGTAGTCGAGCAGTTCCAGTTGCACGGGTCGACGCGTTTGCAAACCAAAGTCGCTGGGACTATCGACCAGCGGCTGACCAAAGTGATGCATCCAGATGCGATTGACCCACACGCGCGAGACCAGTGGGTTGCTGGGTGACACGATCGCATTAGCCAGGTTCAAGCGCCCACTGCCGTCAGCAAAGGGTCGTCGATCAGGACCAGCCAGCAATTGCAGAAACTGCCGCGGAACCGGTGCGCCGCGAGCGGCTGGATCTCCGCGCAGAAAGATAACTGGGTCGTATAACACGTGGTTGTCAACAAGCACCATCGCCCGCGCTGGCGCGTCGGCCTGTCGCACTGCGATGGCATCCAACTGGCTGACCAGTTCACGAAACTTGTCGCCGGGTTGTCTGGATAGGTAATTGGCCACATCATCGATCGGGAACCAAATCGGCCCATCGCGTGCCACCAGTAAGCGGGCCAACGGATCGCGATCCAGTTCAACGCTCGTCGGCCCAGCCTGCCAGGCTGCCACCATAACCTGCCCGTACGCTTTACCCAACTCGGCCATCGAAGTCGGCTGGGCTGCGACCAATGCGTCGACGATTCGCGCATCCACGCCGCGCGAGCGCCATTGATCCGCCTGCAAGATCGGCTCACGCGAAAAATCGTACCACGGGCCAAAGATGGGGTCTTCAGGAAAGGCATGTTTGCCAACATATTGCCGCCAACGTCGAGTGACCTGAGGACGAAGCTGATCGGGAATTAACGACAGAAAGAAGATGGATGTCTCGGCCACGTCTGGTTCGGTACTGGCAATATGCGCCAAGTAATCAGGCGTCCGCTCGCGCGCAATCTTCAACTGCTCGTCATAATGTTGCTGCTGCGAGTCGGTGACTTCTTTCAACTTAGCAGCGAACTCTTTCTCAAACGCCTCACCAGCCGCATCCACGGGCTCGATGCGAGGTCGATTCAGCGGCTCACTACAGCTGGCTAACACTCCATACAGCGAGTAATAGTCAGCGGTCGGTACTGGATCAAACTTGTGATCGTGACAGCGTGCACAGGCTATTGTCAGACCCAAGAGTCCGCGGCCGATGACATCGATGCGATCATCCACTACGTCCGGAAAATTGCCATCGAACATACGCCCCAGTGTCAGCCAACCCATCGCGGTCAGTTCCGGCGCATCGGGAGGCAAGTCCATTTGGTCGGCAGCTAACTGATGGCGAATAAATTCGTCGTAAGGCAGATCTTGATTGAACGACCGAATCACATAATCGCGATAGGTGTATGCAAAAGGTCGCACGCGGGCATCACCGTACATCAGGACACCATCTTTAGCATCCGAGTACCGGGCCACATCCAACCAATGCCGGCCCCAGCGCTCGCCATATCGTGGCGAAGCCAACAACTGGCGAACGAGTTTTGGATACTCGTCGCGCGGCGTTGCCAATTGCTCGGCCGTCGGCGGCAGTCCATGCAAGTCATACGTCAAGCGTCGCACAAGTGTCGGCATATCAGCCGGGCCGACTGGTTGCATTTTCTCAGCCTGCAATTGACGATTGACGAGAGCGTCGATCGGATGCGACTGTTGTTCGTCGCCGGTTAGCGTGGGCTGTGCGAGAGGTCGAAAAGCCCAATGCTCTCGGGCACGCTGTTCGATGTCGGTCGGTGCCACCTGGCCTTCGCGTGGATCGACTGCTCCTTGACGTATCCACGTGTGGAAGTCATCGATGACCCCAGCAGGCAGTGGATCACCTGCATCAGGCGGAGGCATGCGCAGTTTGGCATCGCGATTGGAAATAGCGACCATCAGCAAACTCGCAGCCGGATCATGGGGTACGATCGCCGGTCCGCGCTCGCCGCCTCGCTGCCAGCCTTGGCGTGTATCCAATCGCAGTTTGCCACTAGCTTCATCCGGTCCATGGCATTGATAACAATGCTCCACCAGGATCGGCCGGATCTTCGCTTCAAAGAACTGATTTGAATCCGCGTTCGGTTCCGCTGCCCGGGCAACCCCTTGCAAGCCAAACCATAGCGGGCCAAACCAATAAGCGCAGGAAACCAGCAGTAGAGCGAAGTGTTTCATGATTGGCAGGCGAGAATAGTAGGCGGGGGAGCAACTGTGGGCTCAAACTACATTGTACCCGCTACTACGCCGCCTTCCAGCCTGTGGCATAGGCTTCCAGCCTGTGTCCTGTGGCATAGGCTTCCAGCCTGTGGCATAGGCTTCCAGCCTGTGGCGCAATTGTGAAATCCCGCGCCCCGATCAGTAGCGCTGGCGGTATTAACAGTCCGCCGATTAAACCTCGGGCCGCCCAATGCAGTTTTGCTTGGGCGACCCATAGCCCAACCCATCCCACTACATCCATGCAAGCCCATAAGGTAACGCAGCCAAAAATGAAACTGGGTCATGAAAAAGTGCCCCAGGGCGTATGTGTGGCACAGGCATCTAGTCGGTGGTACGTAAGTGGGTCTACTTGACTTCGACTAGCTTGACGTTTTTCAAGTAGACGGTGCCTTTGTCCAAGCCCAACGCAAAGGTGATGCGATTCTTTTTGTTCTTGGCTACGCCGGTGGCTCGGAAAGTAAATTCTTCTTTGCGAGGCTCTTTGCCCAAGTACAGCTCTTCATGCAAGCCGATCTCGTGCCAATCTTCTTCGTCGATCATCGCGTTGACACTGGCAGTGCGTCGCACATCGGCTTTGACCTCAAATGTCAACTTGTATTCGGTGCCTTCTTTCAAATCCAAATCAGCTTGAATGGCTTGCACATGCCAATCGGTGCCGGTGATCTCGGTAACCTTAAAGGCCACCCATTCATCTTCGATCGACAGCTTTCCTTTGCCACTTTCCGCTTGTTCCCAGCGCCACGAGTCTTCCTTGTTGGTCGGTTTGAGCAAGTTGGGGGCTTCGTCTTTTTTGGGTTCGTCTTTCTCCTTTTTGGCGTCCTGCGCCAAGACGAGGCCCGACATCGAAAACACCAGTAGGGCAGCAGCCATGTAACGCATGAAAAGTCTCCAGTTGCAGAAAAGAGTTGTTGCGAACAGGATGACCATTCTACATCAAAGGGAATCGATTGTTGACTCCTGGGGGTACCGCCGGTCGCCGACTTGCTGTCCAATCCGATCTCACGTCGCGAGCAAAATCTGCTATCTTTACGCTCCCAATGGGACCTTTAATCTCTATAGAGCATTCGGAATTCTGTTCATGACTCGTTTACCGCGGATTATGCCCGGTCAACTAAAGACGTTTGTGGTAGCCGCCTTGGAATCGACCGGCATGTCGCCTGAGGACGCCACTCTTTCCGCCGATACGCTGGTGACCACTGATGCGATGGGGGTGTTCACTCATGGTACGAAACTGCTGGCTCAATATTTGAATAAGTTGCAGGCTGGCGGGTATGTTCCCACAGCGCGCCCGACGATCGATCGTCAAGGTCCGGCGTGGGCCGTAGTGGATGGCCAGTCTGCGCTGGGTATGGTCGGGTGTCACTTTGCTCTTGAACTGGCCCTGAGCAAAGCCAAGAACTGCGGCGTAGGATTTGTTGGACTAAAAAACACGGCGCACATCGGAGCCATCGGTTACTACGCCGCTGAAGCTGCTCGGCGCGGATTCATTGCCATGATTACCGGCAATGATATTCCCTCGGTCGCAGCCCCCGGTTCGCGCGCCGCTATCCTCGGCAGTAACCCAATCGCTTATGCAATCCCGGTGGCCGGTGGCGATCCAATCATGTTGGATATGGCCACCGCGGCTGTCGCCGGTGGTAAAGTCTATGCCGCTTATCAACGTGGCGAACAAATACCATCAACCTGGTTAATAGGTCCCGATGGATTACCGACCAGCGATGGTTCGTTGTATCCAGACAAAGCCTGGCTAGCGCCGATGGCGGGCCACAAAGGTTATGGCATCGGATTGTGGTGCGAAATCATGTCTGCAGTTCTGCCCGGAGGCAACATGACTTGGGAAGTGGGTAGCTGGATTTGGGATCCAGCCAACAAACCTTCGCAACACACTGCCAGCTTCACACTCATCGACGTCTATGCCCTCACCGAAGCAGGCGTATTCGATTCCAAGTTGCGAAAGCTGATCAATGAAATCCACGCTGCTCCTACCGCAGCAGGCATCGCACAAGTGATGTTGCCCGGACAGCGCGAATGGCAAACATTGCGCCTCAGCCACCAACACGGAATCGACCTCCCAGCCGATGTCCATGAGAAACTGTCCAAAGCCAGTGAGTTGACGGGTATTCAGTTACCCTGGGCTGGGCCGTAGAGCGGCGTGAACTTAAGCCTCCACTGACCTTGCGTCAGTGGAAGCACGACTTGCTGGCTAGATTGAACCTTGTCGATGACGACTCCTAGCCAATCAGTCGAGCTGCCAACGAGATGAGCTCGGTGGAGGCCGATCGCTGCGCAATTGGTTTGGGGCCTTGGTCGGAAGAAACTTTGCTTGGCCGGTGCTGAGCGGCTGGGGACAGCCGCTCTACAATTTCAGGAGTCGTTTGTGTGATTACGCCTAATACTTATTCTCATATTGCCCTAGATATCGGGAGCAGCTCGATCAAGGCTGCCTTGATCGATGTGCAAGCGCAAGAGATCGTAGCGGCGAGGTCGGTTCCATTTCCTGCGCCGATAACCAAGCTACCTGAAGGGCACGTCGAGATCGATCCGCGTGAAATCATCGATGCCACGCAGAGTTTAATCGGCGAATTGCTCGAGCGCGCCACTAGCACCTGCCACTTGTGGATCAGCGGGCAAATGGGCGGTACGATTTTAGTCGACGATGTCGGCCGCGCACGCTCAAATTATCTGTCGTGGCGTGATCAACGCGCTACCGTCGCTTCTACTGGCACCAAGAACTATCTCGCGCGCATCGCAGCCGCTTGGAACGATGCGATGCTCGCCAGCCTGGGCCGAGAGTTGCAAGCCGGTTCGACCTCGACCTTACTCTACTGGCTAAGCGAGAACGGCCAATTGTCCGACGGAGTCTTGCCGCTGTCGGTAGCGGACTTCGTGATCAGCCACTTAGCGCGACAACCTGGACGCATGCACACGACGCACGCCATTGGCATGTTGGACTTGCGCTCGCTTGATTGGCATTATCGCGCCCTGGAGCGTATTGGCATTGGAGATCTATGGCTACCTGAATTGTCGAATGATTTGCACGAAGTGGCCCGTTGGAACGACGGCGACCATACGCTCATCGCTCACGGAGCGTTCGGCGATCAACAGTGCGCCCTCTTTGGTGCCCAGTTGGCTATCGATGAACTATCGATCAACGTCTCGACTGGATCGCAAGTCAGTATGCGGACCGCTGCGTTTCAAACCGGTGACTATCAGACACGCGCCTATTTTGAGAACAGTTGGTTGAACACAGTTACGCACTTGCCTGCAGGTCGTTCACTAAACGTGATCGTAGATTTACTCTTGGAGTTGGCCAAAGCTGAAGGCCTCAACTTGACCAACGCTTGGACAACCATTGCCGACTGCCTGCACCGCGCCACACCCAGCCAACTAACAGCGCAACTTAGCTTCTTTGCAGGGCCGATGGGCCAGACCGGCTCGATCTCTGATATTACCACCGACAACCTGAACGTCGGTCAATTGTTCTTGGCCGCCTGTGAAAACATGGCTGCCAATTACGCCAACGCGGCCCAGCGCTTGTCACCTAAATCGACGTGGGAGACCGTCGTTCTCTCGGGCAGCTTGCCGCAAACCTTGCCTCGATTGGCAACCTTGATTGCCGAACAGTTAAATAACTTGCGACCCGGACAAGCGCCCGTATCTATCCGACAATTCAGCGGCGAAGAGACACTGGTTGGTTTGATGAAGTTGGCAAGGGCCTCTTCGTGTTGAACTTAACGCGCCACTGGTTGAAGAAGCACCTGATACAATAACGCCTTGTGGGCACATGACCTTGAGTCCATTCCCTGTGGCGATTGCTTGGTGAAGCCTCTAACTCTTTTTAGATCCGCGGCTCTTGTCTGCGGCTCATCGGTCGATGCGATACGTTGAATTGCACTGCAAATCGAATTTCTCCTTTCTCGAAGGTGCATCGCATGCTGACGAATTGGTTGAGGCCGCTGCTGGGCTGGGGTATGAGGGGTTAGCACTCACCGACCGTAATTCGCTAGGCGGTGTCGTACGCGCCTTTACAGCCACCAAAGATTTTCCGCTGCATTTGATCATCGGAGCCGAGTTGCATCTGATCGATGGCCCGCCGATTGTAGCGTGGGCCGCTGATCGCCCGGGCTATGCACAGCTCTGCCGCTTAATTACGACCGGGCGAAGACGGCGCGAGAAGGGAGCCTGCGAGCTCACATGGTCCGATTTGGCAGCCGACAGCCATCTACTGCTGGCAGGTTTGTTATTGCGTCAACCAGCCGCCGACCAAGTCAACGTAACTCGCGCGGTGCAGATCGCAGCCAATGCAAACGACACGCTTCGATCTCAGGCCAAAAATCATCCGCAGGTGTCGCTTAGCTTCCCGACGCTAAATTTCGATTCACACGATGACGACGGTTGGCTGGCCTGGTTGGGTTGCTTTCGCGAACTGTTCGCTGATCGCGGTTATCTGCTGTGTGAATTGCATCGCGGAGTTGATGACGCGGCCAAGTTGTTGAGACTTCAAAGTCTGTCGGAGCGTTCGCGTGTGCCGCTGGTCGCGGCGGGAGATGTGCATTATCACCAGGCAGCCCGCTCGCTGTTGCATGATTGCGTGGTGGCCATTCGACATGGTCGCACGATCGAACAGATTCGTCATGAGCGTCTGGAGAATTCGACCTATCACCTGCGCGATCTTGGAGAACTTGCGCGAGTGTATCGTGCGGCACCTGACGCAATCGCGCGCACGCTGGAGATTGCCAGTCGTTGTGAATTCAAGCTGGATCAACTGCGGTACGAATACCCTATCGAATTAGCCCCCGATGGCACGCGGCCGATCGATCACTTGAAACGCCTGACATGGGAAGGAGCCAAGCAACGCTACCATAACAATGTACCACCCAAGGTGATCGATCTTTTGCGGCACGAAATGCAGTTGATCGAAGACCTGCGTTATGAAGCTTACTTCTTAACTGTTTGGGACCTCGTGCGTTACGCGCGCCAGCGCGGCATCTTATGCCAGGGCAGAGGTTCGGCGGCCAATAGCATCGTGTGCTATTGCCTGGGCGTTACCAGCGTTGATCCTAACGAACTTGATCTGCTGTTTGAACGCTTTGTCAGTCGCGAACGCAACGAAGCCCCTGATATCGATATCGACTTTGAACATGAACGCCGCGAGGAAGTTCTTCAATATATATACGACAAGTACGGACGGAATCGCGCCGGCATGACCGGCGCGGTCATCACCTACCGTTCACGCTCAGCTATTCGCGATGTCGGCAAAGCCCTCGGTCTATCGCTCGATCAAATCGATGGCCTGGCCAAGAGCGTTGATTCGCGTAGCAGCCAAGGATCGCTTGAGCAGCGGGCCGATGATGTAGGACTGGACCTTCAGTCACCGCTGGGTAAACGCTTTAAATATCTAGTCGAATCCATACTCGGGTTTCCGCGCCACTTGTCACAACATGTGGGCGGCATGGTCATTACCCAAGGACCACTATGCGAGTTATGCCCAATCGAAAATGCGGCCATGGACAATCGCACGGTGATCGAATGGGACAAAGACGACTTGGATGAACTGGGAATATTGAAAGTCGATTGTTTGTCGCTGGGCATGCTCACGGCCATTCATCGCAGTTTCGATTTTATCGAACAACATTACCAACGACCTTTGACGCTGGCCACGGTACCGCGTGAAGACACACAAGTCTACGACATGATCTGCCGAGCCGACACGATCGGAGTCTTTCAAATTGAAAGCCGCGCGCAGATGAGCATGTTGCCGCGTTTGCGGCCGCGCACCTATTACGACCTGGTCATCGAAGTCGCGATCGTGCGGCCCGGTCCAATTCAAGGTCAAATGGTGCATCCCTACTTGAAAGCCCGACGCACTGGCCAACAGCCCGACTATCCCAACGATGCCATTCGCGATGTGTTATCTAAAACGATGGGCGTGCCCATCTTTCAAGAGCAAGCCATGCGTCTGGCTGTGGTGGCCGCCGGCTTTACTCCAGGCGAAGCCGATCAATTGCGCCGGGCGATGGCTGCCTGGCGTCGAGCGGGTGTGATCGATCGCTTCCGTCAAAAGTTGATCGATGGCATGCGCGAAAATGGACTGACAGAAGAATTTGCTGAACGAGTCTTTACACAAATCCGCGGCTTTGGCGAATACGGCTTTCCGGAATCACATGCGGCCAGTTTTGCACTCCTGGTCTACACATCTTGCTGGCTAAAGCACTACTACCCAGAGGTCTTCTGCGCAGCTCTGCTCAACAGCCAACCCATGGGCTTCTACGCCCCAGCTCAGCTGGTTCAAGACGCGCGTCAGCACGGCGTCAATGTCTTACCCGCGGATGTCAATCACAGCAGTTGGTTAACGACTTTGGAAAAGGATCCGCAGCCTGGCGGCACTTCGTCGCTGGTGCCCCACATAGAGGAGCACGTAGCAGGCGCTCTGAGCTCGCCGATGCAACGGCATGCTATCCGTCTGGGGCTCCACATGATTCGCGGTTTGCAAGAGTCCATTGGCCAGGCCATTGTGGCCGAACGAATTTCAGGAGGACCGTATAGTGACGTAGCCGACTTCACTCGGCGGACGCGCTTGGGTCAAGCAACTGTTACCAGCCTGGCCGACGCCGCGGCCCTGGCTTCGCTCTCAGGCGATCGTCGCGCAGCGTATTGGCAAGCCTTAGCGCAAGATCAACAGGGCAGGGCCATGCCGCTGCTGGAATCTGCGGGAGTGGATATCGATGACAAATTGCCCAGCTCACTTGTACCCATGCAACCGATCGAGGAAGTTTACGCCGATTATCAAACCATCGGCTTATCGTTACGGGCACATCCAGTGTCATTCGTGCGAGAGCAGTTAGACCGCATGCGAGTGACGACCGCAGAAAAGCTGAAAGCCCTGCCAGACCAAAAGTTCGTGCGTGTGGCTGGTTTAGTGCTATTGCGACAAAGGCCAGGCACAGCCAAAGGCATCACCTTTGTAACGTTAGAAGACGAAACCGGTTCGATGAACCTCGTCCTGCGACCCGATGTCTGGGACAGAAACTACAACGTAGCCCGCACATCCAACGCTTGGCTAGTAACTGGCGTGCTTGAAAACCGCGAAGGCATCATCCACGTCCTGGTCGGCTCGTTGGTCGATTTGACCAAAGAAGTGCAGGGTTTAAGCGTAAAGTCGAGAGATTTTCACTAACGTACTCCCGTAGCTGAAGTCGCCAGACTTTGGCCCACCCCCGTAGCTGAAGTCGCCAGACTTTGGCCCACCCCCGTAGCTGAAGTCGCCAGACTTTGGCTGGAATTACGACAAATCTATCCAATCTCTGGCGAGATCGGCTACACCCGCAGGTTCAGATAATTTTGCCACTAGTTCTTTTCGGGAAATGGGTTAAAAATAGAGTGTGCACGGTTTGACCAGTTTTCAGATGCAGAGGTTCCTTTGACAGCTACGCTCTCGGCGCCACCCGAAGGGGACGCCATTTCTACGCCGGTTTCGTCTCCGAACGACAACTCCGTAACTTTCAAGGACCTGGGACTCAACGATCGCATCGTCAAATCGCTTGAGGATTCGGGATACGTTGCGCCCACACCGATTCAAGCTGAGTCGATTCCGCATCTGTTGGCTGGTCGCGATATCATCGGCCAGGCACAAACTGGTACAGGCAAAACGGCTGCGTTTGCTTTGCCATTACTACAGAACATGGACCTGACTAAATCGCAAACGCAGGTGTTGGTGCTGACACCAACCCGCGAACTGGCGATTCAAGTGGCCGAAGCTTTCGAGCGTTATGCCTGTGGTTCGAAGATTCGCGTTGCCGCGATCTACGGCGGCCAGGACTACATGGTCCAATTCCGACAACTCGATCGCGGCGCGCACGTAGTCGTCGGCACGCCTGGTCGCGTGATGGATCATATGCGTCGCGGTTCGTTGAACTTGGAGCAGTTGAAGACGCTGGTCCTGGACGAAGCCGACGAGATGCTGCGCATGGGCTTTGCCGAAGACGTCGAATGGGTACTGCAATCGGTACCCGAAAAGCGACAGATCGCCCTCTTCTCGGCTACCTTGCCCGAACAAATTCGCCAATTGGCTCAGCGCTACTTGCGTGAGCCCGCCGAAGTTACCATCCGTCAAAAAACGGCTACTGCCGATACGATTCGCCAGCGATACATCATCGCCGCTCCCGGTCAAAAAGAAGCCGCCCTGTCGCGACTGCTGGAGGCCGAGCCGATCGACGGCGTGATCGTCTTTGTGAAGACCAAGAGCAGCACGGAACCGCTGGCTGAATATCTGAATCATCACGGTCACCGCGCTGTGGCCCTGCACGGCGATATCGCTCAGAAGCAACGTGAACGCATTATTGATCAACTGAAGAACAGCAAGATCAATATTGTGGTGGCGACTGATGTGGCGGCCCGTGGTCTGGATGTGCAGCGCATCAGCCATGTGATCAACTACGATTTACCGTTCGATCACGAAGCATATGTGCACCGCATCGGCCGCACCGGTCGAGCTGGCCGTAGTGGCGAAGCGATTCTGTTTGTCGGTCCACGTGATCGCGGCAAGTTGCGAAGACTGGAAGTGGCCACGCGTCAGACGATCGAGAAGATGCCGTTGCCGACCAATCGCGCTATCAACAAACAGCGCGTGGCTCGTTTTCATGAACGCATCACCGTAGCGCTCGGACACCCGGATCTAGAAACGTTCTTGTCGATTCTCAGTCAGTACAAGGCTGAGAACGATGTGCCGCTGGAACAGATCGCAGCAGCTTTGGCTACCATGGCGCAGGGCAAAAAATCGTTCTTGTTGAAGGACGAGTTCAAGCAACTCGACTTTGACGCTGGCCGCAGCGAATCGCGTTATGGCGATCGCGATCGTGGCCCCAGTCGCGGACCAAGCCGCGGTCCAGGTCGTGAACGCGATTTCGATCGCGGACCACGTCGAGGTGACCGCGACGCCGGACCACGCGATCGTCAGCCTCGCGCTGGCAGTCGTACCAGTCGTGGAAACTCGCAAGGCTTCAGCCGCGACCAACGCCTCGAAACATATCGCGTGGAAGTCGGACACGCGCATCAAGTCAAACCGGGCAACATCGTCGGTGCCATCGCCAACGAAGCCGGGATCGATAGCGCCTTTATTGGTCGCATCGAAATCTTCGAGCGTTACTCAACCGTCGACCTACCAGCCAACCTACCCGAAGACCTGGTACGTTCGCTTTCGCAAGCCAAAATCGGCGGGCGGCAGTTGAAGATCTCTCGTCAATAACGCAGTCTCATGTGTAGAGCGGCTGTCCCCAGCCGCTCCGCACCCTCTAACCCATGCACCCACCGACCCATGGTGCCTGTAACGCCTTGGCTAATGCCACCTCCCTCGGCGAACAGGTCGTCCGATTTCGAATTAGTTCGCCGGGCAAATGCTAGCAAAAAATGACCTTGGTGAACTGGTAAGGCATCGAACTTATTTCTCGTTGTCTTGAGCGCGTTCCACATCACTGCTGAGCGAGGGGACACACCACGGGTCTTTTTGCTAGCGTCACCCACGCGCGCGGGGACAGACCCGGTGTTGGTCAGGTGTCTGTTGGTCAGGTGTCTGTCCCCCAGGCCGATCCGCGTCGCTAACTCAAGTCTCTCACACCCGACGTCTGTCCCCGATCTTGAACGCGTAGTCTTGAGCGCGTTCCACGTCATTGCTGAGCGCGGGGACACACCACGGGTCTTTTTGCTAGCGTCACCCACGCGCGCGGGGACAGACCCGGTGTTGGTCAGGTGTCTGTCCCCCAGGCCGATCCGCGTCGCTAACTCAAGTCTCTCACACCCGACGTCTGTCCCCGATCTTGAACGCGTAAGCGCGGGGACACACCACCGGTTTTTTTGCTAGCGTCACCCACGCGCGGGGACAGACCCGGTGTTGGTCAGGTGTCTGTCCCCCAGCCGATCCCGCGCCGCCAACTCAAGTCACTCGCGCCCGAAGTCTGTCCAGTCTGTCCCCCGATCTTGAACAGGTTGCTATTTTTGTTGGCCTCAAACATAAATATGCGCTCGCCCAATTTGCTTCCCAGAGGTTGGCGCACTAAGGTTGCAATGCGTCGAACATCGCCCGCCGAGGAAGTTACGACGCCAGTGGCCTGATTCTGCCCCAGACGGCCCACTGCGAGAGCTTTCGCATCACAAGAGCTACATCAATTCTGAGGGGACCCCCGGGCCATGGCTGCTTCCAACCGTCATTTGGGTGGCAACAAGAAGAACTATCGCCCCACGCCACTCAACCTCGAACAGCTCGAAGCCCGCGTTCTCATGACGGTCAACACACTCGAGCAAGCTCTGGAATCGCTGGAGCTAGTGGGTGCCGCCAAACCTGCCGCCGTCAAAAACGTCGCGCCATCGATTTCCAAAGCTATTGCCGTCTCCGGTGGCACAACCATCAATGGCACCACTGCCAACGTGTCGGTGTTGGGCAAAGACGATAAAGCCGAAAGTTTATTGACTTATACCTGGTCCGTATCCAGTTCGCCTTCAGGAGGTAAAGTCAACTACTCGGTTAGTGGCAACAACGCTGCCAAGAATACCAAAGCCACGTTTACCAAGCCCGGTAACTACGAATTGCGCGTTACGATCACCGACAAGAATGGCGCAACGATCAAAGCCACACAAAAGGTGACCGTCAAAGAAGTCAAGCCTGCACTCACGTTGGTCATCGGCAGTTCGTCGGTCAGCCCGAACAGCACGCTCTCCACCACTGGTGCGAGCACGACGGTCAGCAGCTCTCTCGCGGCTAGTTGGACACAAGTCTCATCCTCAACAGGCGGCAAGGCTACGATTGTCATCTCAGGCAAGAATGCCACCATCAAGTTTGACAAAGCCGGACTGTACACTTTCAAAGCCATCAGCGGTTCCAACACACTCAGTTTCAATATCGATGTCAGGCAAACGCTCAGCAGTATCACGCTTGCTCCCGGTACCAAATCGCTTAGCAGCGGAGCCACTCAACAGTTCACGGCGGTCGGCAAAGATCAGTTCAATGTAGCGATGAACATCAAGCCGACTTGGACAAGCACCTCAGGTAAAATCAATGCCAACGGTCTACTGATCGCACCCAACAACGCTAGCACGCTAACAGTCAAAGCGACTGTGGGTACAGTCAGCGGTACGGCTACGGTCATCGTTTCATCTCCCACACCACCTGCGCCTCCTTCGCCGATCAAAGATGCGAATCTCTCAACACTGGTAAAATCGTTGTTTGCTGACGGCTCGATCAATCGTACGGACATGATGCAGATCTTGCGCAGCACGGCTAGCGATGGCCTGGTCAACGCAACTGAACTAAGCGACCTGCGATACATCGTCAGCAACGCAGTTACCTATGCGATCCCGAGTTACGTTCAGATCCTGGCAGGCAACGTAGTCAACAGCAATGTAGCCAACGCCACGTATCAAGGCGTCGCGGCTGGTAACCTGACCGCAGGCAGCTCAGGAACACTAGTAACCAAACTGGTTGACAAGTGGTTCATGGGAACCGATTTGCCAACCATCACTGGCAGTGGCATTAGCTACAAAGCCGCCAGCGGTCCCTTGTTTGTCGGCGGTTCGGCAGCGTTCAATGATCAACAGCAAGGGCAACTGGGCGATTGCTACTTTATCGCGTCCGTGGCCGCTATCGCTGGTCGCAATCCGACCGCCATCGCCAACATGTTTTTGGATAACGGCGACGGCACCTTTACCGTGCGATTCTTCAGCGGCTCGTACAGCATGTTTTATAAGGCTGATGGTTCGATCAGCGATGGCTTTAGCGGTGAAGTAGGCACGGCGGACTACATCACCGTCAATCGCCAGTTGCCAGCTTATGCAAACAATACCTTTGCTTACTCCAACTACGGCAAGTCGATCACCAGCGGCACGGTACCGCTGTGGATTGCCTTAGCCGAAAAAGCCTACGCACAGTGGAATCAGACTGGCAAGTCAGGCCGCAATGGCATCAATACGTATTCGAGTATCGAAGGCGGCTGGATGGGTACCGTCAACGCACAGGTGCTGGGCGTTAACGCCAGCTCGTACATACTGGCCAACACCAATTCACAAAGTTTGATTGATGCTTTGAATGCGGGCAAAGCCGTAACCATTGGCACCAAGTCAGGTGCAGGTAACGGACTGGTCGGCTCGCACGCTTACACGATTAAAAGCTACGATGCTGCCACTCAGACATTCGCGTTGCATAATCCTTGGGGCATGATGCATCCGGCCGGTTTAACCTGGGCGCAGTTGCAGGCCAACTGCACGTGGTTTACGGTGGCCAATGCGACCAGTACACCCATCGCCACCAAACGTACCGTCTCTGCTACCCCGGCACTACGTAGCGAAGTGCTAGCCGAATATTTTGCACCAGTCACTATCGGGACTGACAACTCTTATGACAGCCACGAAGAAGAACCAGCGGCTGCGTTGCGCGCATCCGCGCCTTCAACCAATACACCAGAATTCGGCCAGCGCGCTCTAGCGACCGACTACCTACTGGCCGGTGAGCCCGAAGCGGCCCCCACGATCCATCTCACTCCTGAAGCTGTTGATCAGTTGTTTGATCAACTCGATTCGCTCTTGGACGAAGCACTCGTTTAACCCGTAGCCGCCAGGCGAGGTGAACCCTCTAACCAATCTTTGCGTTGACCTAACTACTGGCTTAAGTGTGGTTACTTGCCCTGCTACGCGTATGCCTTCGTTCCCCTTGCCTTCGGCTACGGGTTAAACGAGGTCGCCGCCAGGCGAGGTGAACCCTCTAACCAATCTTTGCGTTGACCTAACTACTGGCTCAAGTGTAGTTACCTGTCCTGTCACACCTATGCCTTCGTTTGCCTCGCCTTCGGCTACGGGTTAAACGATGTAGCCATCAGGCGAGGTGAACCAGCTAACCAATCTACGCGTTTACCTGACTACTGGCTCAAGTGTAGTTACCTGTCCTGTCACACCTATGCCTTCGTTTGCCTCGCCTTCGGCTACGGGTTAAACGATGTAGCCATCAGGCGAGGTGAACCAGCTAACCAATCTACGCGTTTACCTGACTACTGGCTCAAGTGTAGTTACCTGTCCTGTCACACCTATGCCTTCGTTTGCCTCGCCTTCGGCTACGGGTTAAACGATGTAGCCAGGCGACGGCTTTCTATCTGGCAAGTCACATCAAACTAGACTACTATCTAGCTCGAATCAAAACCGCTTTTTCGTTCCCCCTTTCAATTACTAGAATCAAAGTCTCCCATGAAAGACTCTGTAGCCGATGCGAAGTCTGTGTGGCAACATTTAGGCTTGATACTCGCGGGGGCACTCGCGGGCGGATTGGGTTGGGGTATTCGCGGCCAGTATGGTCATGAGACCGGTGCCATGATGGCTGGACTGTTGGTCTCATCGGTCATCGCGGTCGGTTACCTCAGCGGTATGCCTGCGCTATTTGTTGCGCGAGCTATGGCGCTAGCCACGATCGGCATGGGCATTGGTGGATCGGAGACCTATGGACAAACCCTTGGGCTAACACAAGATCCACGTTTGATTGGAAACTGGGATGCACTTCGTTGGGGATTAATCGGCACATCGATCAAAGGTGCCGCCTGGATCGGCTTTAGTGGTTTGTTACTGGGAGCCGCGCTAGGAGGTCGACTACTGACACCTGTCCGCATGGTGATGCTGGTAGTGGCCATGTTAGGTCTGCATCAACTGGGCGTCTTTCTATTCAATCAACCTTATGAACCAGCCAAGAAGCTCTTGCCCGAAATTTACTTCTCTGCCAATTGGCATTGGTTTCCAGGCGAAGAGGTTTCCAAGCTGAAGCCGCGACGCGAAGTCTGGGGTGGGTTGCTACTGGCACTAGTGATGGCCGCCTTTTGGTTGCGAGTGCGAGTTGGCGATCGTCTCGCGCTGCGCATCGCCGCTTTGGGCATCGTGGGTGGAGCCCTTGGCTTTCCGGCTGGCCAGGCGTTTCAAGCGTACCATGCTTGGAATCGCGAGCTCTTTCACACAGGCATCTGGGAATGGCTCGATCCCAAGATGAATTGGTGGAATGTGATGGAAACCACCTTCGGTTTCGTCATGGGTGGCGTGCTAACGCTCGGCATTGCGCTCAATCGCCACCTGATTCAGCCGCCTGATAAGAGTGATGCCAATGATCACACCAACCATCAACAAACGTTCGGTTCGCTACCCAATGATTGGCTGGAAGTGGTGCTCTTGATCGCGCACTGCGCTCTGCTGGTCTCAGCCGAATTTGGCAGAGGCGGTTGGTACGGTGATGGCTTGATTCTGGCCGCGATTCCACTGGTCGCAGTTACCTTGGGGCGATACTGGCCGTATTGGTTGATTCTGCCGGTCACTGTATTGCCAATTGCCGGTAAGACTTATCGCAACATCATTGTCGAAAATGAAACGCTGACACCAGTCGTCGGAGTTATCGTGTTCCTGGTTGTTCCCATCATGACCATGTGGTTACTCTCGACAGTTTTTGCCAGGCACGCACGTCAATCGCGTCCGGCGATCCACTTCGCGCCTTGGGTTCTGCTAGTCTGTACCTGGATGTACTTCGGTTTAAACTTTGCCTTTTTCGAGTATCCATTTCCATGGCGAGAGTGGACCACGCGCACACCCAACGCCATTTACTACTTCTTGGCTTCTGTCTATTTAACGGTATTGTCGCTGATCGCCTTGTCAGCTCGTCGAAAGTTTGCGTAGAGTTAATTCATGCATTTAGATCGAAGATTCCTAGGGCTGCTGCTGGGCATTGCAGCCACCGTGACCATCGTGGATGTCGCCAGTGCTCAGTCGCGTCGGGGTCGTGGTCGCTCTGACCTGGTTGTTGGCGATCGTGTGCAACCCAATTGGTCGGCCAGTAGCGATCGATTCTGGTATCGCAAGGAACTGGCCGAAGGCAAACATCAGTTCATCATCGTCGATGCAACCAATGGCGAGCGACAAGCCGCCTTTGACCACGCAGCTGTGGCACTCGCCCTGGGTGCAGATGCCTCAGCCGATCAGTTGCCTATCGAAAGCCTTCAGTGGGCGAAAGATCCAAACCTGTTGGTGCTGGTCGGTTCCGATGCGCGCTGGTCTTGGAATGCCAGTCAAGCCACACTGGGTCCGGCGGACAACGTCGAAGTGGAACCCACCCTCGAGAACGCGAGCGACGCGCGGCCGGCTCGCACTGGTGCAGATACGGAATTGGTCTTCGATAATCGGATGTCGCGCAGCGCCGAGATTTTCTGGGTTAGCGAAGACGGCCGCCGATCGTACGGTAAAGTTGCATCTAAGTCGAAACATCGTCAGCATACCTTCGGCGGGCATCGCTGGGCGGTCGTGGCCGAAGATGGCGAAGAACTCGGAGTCATTGCGGCCAACGATACACCCACCACCATCGTGCTCGACGGAAAAAAGCTGCGCGATAGTGCACCGCGCCGCCGTCGTGGTCGCACGGGTGGCAATACAAATAACGCTGGCAAGTCGCCCGATGGAAAATGGCAAGCCCTGATCGAAAACCACAATGTCATCCTGCAAGCGGTCGATGGAGAACAGCGAGTGGCTCTCAGTAGCGATGGCCACGAGACTCAAGTGTATGGTCAGCTGGCTTGGTCTCCCGATTCCAAAACACTGGTCGCCTTTCGAACGGAACCCGGCCAGAAGATAGAAGTCCACCTGGTACGGTCTTCGCCCAACGGTGGCGGTCGAGCGGAACTGGAGTCGCGGCCTTATGCTTTGCCAGGCGACCAATTTGCCCGCCACGAACTGAATATCTTCCACATCGATGATCAGCGTCAGATCAAACCTCAAGTAGATCGCTTTGAACATGAATGGGAAACGCCCAAATGCCGCTGGAGCAACGATGGATTGCACCTGCGATACGAACAAACCGATCGCGGTCATCAACGCTTTCGCGTAATCGATGTGAGTGTGACCGACGGTTGTGTTTCGAAGTTAGTGGACGAATCGAGTTCAACTTTTATCTGGACTGCTCACAACGAAAGCGGCCTGCCGCCGGTTACCTGGTTGGAGAAGAGTGACGAGCTGGTTTACGTCAGTGAAAAAAGCGGGTGGCGACACCTGTACTTAATCGATACGACGACAGGTGCTGAAAAGAACGCGATCACCAGTGGGCAGTGGGTCGTGCGTGGACTGGAACGAGTTGACGAAGACCAGCGTCAAATTTGGTTTCGAGCCAGCGGCTGTTATGCAGATCAGGATCCTTACCTGATTCATTATGGTCGCGTGAACTTCGATGGCTCTGGACTGGTGTGGCTGACGGCCAGCCATGGCAATCACACCATTTCCTATTCGCCGGATAACCGTTATTTGATCGACACTTATTCGCGCGTCGATCTGCCACCAGTTACCGAGCTGCGCAAAGTGGAAGATGGTTCGCTCGTTTGCGAACTTGAGCAAGGGGACGCAACGGCGCTAATCGACAGCGGCTGGTCAGCTCCAGAGGTTTTCTCAGCCAAAGGTCGCGATGGCCAGACCGATATTTGGGGCATCATCTGTCGGCCAAAGAACTTCGATCCGGCCAAGCGTTACCCGGTTATCGAAGATATCTACGCCGGACCACACGGCGCGTTCGTCCCCAAGTCCTTTAGTCCTGCGCAGCGTCATGAGGCTCTGACCTCGCTCGGTTTTATCGTCGTGCAAATCGACGGTATGGGCACCGCGTATCGCTCAAAAACTTTTCATGATGTCTGCTGGCACAATCTGAAAGATGCGGGCTTTGAAGATCGCATTGCTTGGATGAAAGCGGCCGCGGCCCGTCATCCTGAAATGGACATCACGCGCGTCGGCATCTTCGGTACATCCGCGGGTGGTCAGAACGCAGCCGCAGCTGTGCTCTTTCATCCCGAGTTCTACAAAGTAGCGGTCGCTGCCTGCGGTTGTCACGACAATCGTATGGACAAAGCCTCCTGGAACGAGCAGTGGATGGGCTATCCAGTGGGTCCTCATTACAGCCAGTGCAGTAACATCGATAACGCCCATCGCTTGCAGGGCAAACTGTTCTTGATTGTGGGCGAGATGGATACCAACGTGCCGCCGGAATCGACCATGCGCTTCGTCGATGCGCTCATTCGCGCCGATAAAGATTTTGATTTGCTGGTCGTGCCCAACCTGGGCCACAGCAACGGTGGCCCCTACGGCGTTCGCAAAACACACGAGTTCTTCTTGAAACACTTGTAAGCGGCAGGATGAGCGGATGGTTGCTTACTTTGACGACCAGTTGATACTCGATGAGCGTGTGCTGCAAGTGATCGCTCATTTGCCCACTAGCAGCCTGGGACCGTTGGTAGCTCCCACGTTTTGGAATCGCTTGAGCGATGCTGACTTGATGCGCATCGCTGTCTGGCTGGCGCAGAAAAGCTACGCTGAAGGTGGCTGTCCAATCGGCGGCGTGATCATCGATAACCTGTCGCGACGAATCGTCGGCAAAGGTCATAATCGCCTGGTCCAGGACAACGACCCCTACAATCATGGTGAAACTGCGGCCATGCGAGACGCGGGTTCTATCGATTTTGGTTTGACTACGATGTTTACTACGCTAACTCCGTGCAACGTGTGCACCGCGCTGATTCTCGAACGCGGATTCCGGCGCGTAGTCATTGGCAACAGTCCCAATGCTGAGAACAACGAAGCTCAACTGCGTTCACGCGGACTGGAGGTCGTTCTATTGCCCGATGCGATGGGCATTGACCTCTACGCACGCTTTCAGACTGAGCAGCCTCAGCTCGATCTGATCGACTGGCAAGGCGTCGCAGCCCTAAACCGCGGGCGTTAGCCCCGGGTTTACCTAAGCATTTCGTTTAACCCGTAGCCGCCAGGCGAGGCGCACCCTCTAATCCAAGCCTGCGTTTATTTGAGCATTCTGCCCGCTCAGTACAGCGACTCACCCTGCACATGCACTCCTGCGCTGGCCTCGCCTGGCGGCTACGGGTTAAACGATCAAGGCAAGGCCGACTTGACTTGACAAATTGTGACGCGGCGTCAATAATTGACGATATGGTTACAATGACGCGCAAACAACGAGAAATGAGAGAGCGGGAGGCCCAGATTCTCAGGCTGGCCCGGCCGATTTTGCTCCGCGATGGCTACCAGGGCCTGAGCATGGACCGTTTGGCCAATGAGATGGAGTACGCCAAGGGCACGCTCTACAACCACTTTCCCAACAAAGAAGACATCGTAGTGGCCTTGGCAGTCGAATCGATCGAACTGCGGATGCGCATTATGGAATCTTCGGCTTTGACCAGCGGTACTCCGCGGAGTCGATTGGTGCGCATCGGTGCAGCCAGCGAGATTTACGCCAGTGCCACCGAACACTTTGCGATCGAAGCTTGGATTCGCAATAGCACCATCTGGGATAAAGCCACCTCGACTCGCCAAGAGTTGATTCGGCAATGCGAAGGAAAGTGCATGGGAATCGTGGCTGGATTAGCCCGGGATGCCGTCTCCTCAGGCGATTTGCAGCTTCCCAGCGGCATGTCTGCCGAAGAGATCATTTTTGGTTTCTGGTCGATCACTTATGGCAGTCAGCTGCTGGCCGCTTCCAGCCCTTCGCTGCCTGCTTTGGGGATCAATCAACCCTTTGATTCGATTCGCCTGCACTGCTTTACACTGATGAACGGCTTCAATTGGCAACCCATGATGGATTACGAAGCCCACAACCGGCTGATGGCCGACGAACTAGAACGACTAAAAAAGAACTTTGGTAGTGAACTGTTTGGCTGATTTACAGTCTGACTGTTAACCCCGAGCCTCGACGTTAGCTGACCGACTGGGTCTCGATAAACGTTCCAACAAAATATCCGTTGATGGTTCAACGGATTTTTTTCAGCCTCAAAAGTGACGCAGCGTCAACATTTGACGACGTATTCAAGTGATACAGAGGGAGCCGATCGTGAGAAAATTGGGCTGGTTGCCGCTAACGGGATTGGTGGCGCTCATTCTGGCAGCCCTCGGTGGGGGTGCCGCTGCAGTCTGGCAAGCAGCCAAAGATTCAGGCCCGTCGACCGAGACCACTAAGTCACCTACCAAACAGGTGCCGGTGCGCATCTTCCAAGTGCATCAATCAGCTACACCACCGGCAACCGAACTGACCGGCAGCGTACGTCCACGTTATCAAACCGACGTCGCCTTTCGCGTCAGCGGTAAAGTGCTCAGCCGACACGTCGAAGTTGGTGAGCGAGTCACCAAGGGGCAACTGCTCTTTGCGCTCGATGCAGAAGACTACGTGCTGCAACAACGCAATGCCCAAGCCAATCTGTTAGTGGCCAAGGCAACGTTGCTGCAAGCCACGGCCGAAGAGAAACGTTTGCTCGAACTCAGGCGCAGCAATGCGGTCAGCGCCTCTGAATACGATAGCGGCTTGTCCGATCGCGACATCGCTCAAGGCAGACTCGATGGTGCGCAAAGACAATTGGAGCTAGCCAATAATCAACTCGACTATTGTCAATTGAAAGCTGATGGCGATGGTATCGTCACCAGCATCAGCGCTGAAGCTGGCCAAGTGGTGAACCTCGGTACCACCGTATGCAGTATCGCACAATTGAGCGAACTAGAAGCCGTCATCGACATTCCTGAAAATCGCTGGCCACGTGAGGCTGAGCTGGTCACGCACGCCACCTTTTGGTCGTTGCCGGGGGTTAGCTGCGAGGCTCGTTTGCGTGAAATATCGCCGACAGCCGATCCGTCTACGAGAACTTATCGCGCTCGATTCTCGTTGATCGATCCTCCGCAAGCGATCAAGTTAGGTATGACCGTGACGGTTGCTCTCACGACCGCCAACCAAGCCGAAGGTTTTGAAATTCCAGCGACAGCCATCGCCAGCCAAGGTGAACAGGCGATCGTGTGGCGGGTGGAGACCGACGGAGCTTTAACGGCCGTTCCGGTGACGATCGCTCAGTACAGCCAATCAGGCGTGCGCGTTATAGTTGGACTCAAGGGCGGCGAGCAAATTGTATCGGCGGGCGTTCAAAAATTGGACCCGGCCATCAAGGTCCGCCCTTGGGAGATTCAGCAATGAGCGACTTCAGAGGAATCAATCTCTCGCGCTGGGCTGTTGAACATCCGGCCTTTATCCTGTTCTTGATTATGGCTTCGGGCCTGGCGGGCGTGAAAGCCTATTTGAGCATGGGACGCGCCGAAGACCCTTCGTTTACGATCAAGACGGCCGTGGTTTCTGCTAGTTGGCCCGGTGCATCGGCCGATCAAATGCAACGGCAAGTTGCCGAACGTGTCGAAGACAAACTCCGCCAGACTCCCTCGCTCGATTTCCTGCGCACCTACTGCTTGCCCGAACGCATGCTGGTGCTAGTGCAACTGAAGGACAACACCAATCGCAAACAAGTCGCCGATATCTGGTATCAAGTGCGCAAGAAACTCAGCGACATTCGCAGCACGTTACCCACCGGCGTTTTGGGCCCCGAAGTCAACGACGAATACGGTGATGTTTATTCATCGCTCTTTGCACTGACAGGCGCAGACTTTACTCCCGCGGAAATGAAACGTGTGGCTGAACGCATTCGCAAGCGCTTGCTGCGCGTGGCGGATGTCGAAAAAGTCGATTTCGTCGGCGATTTACCACAAAAAGTCTTCGTAGAGTTTTCGCACACCAAGCTGGCAAGTCTCGGCATCAGCCCGCAGCAGATCTTCGAAAGCGTGGCCCGCCAAAATTCAATTAATCCAGCCGGCAAGATCGAAACCGATAGCGACCGCATTTACGTGCGCGTCGAAGGCGAATTCGATGTTGCCCAGTCGATTGCTGATGTGCCCATCCAGGCAGGTGGACGAACCCTCAAGCTCGGGGACATTGCCGACATCAAACGCGGCTATCGAGATCCGCCCGAATATACAGTCCGCTACAACGGCCAACCGGCTTTGGGCTTAGGCGTGGTGATGCGCAAAGGTGGTAATGTCTTGGCGATGGGTCAGGCACTCAACGCGGAGATGGCCAGCATTCAAGATGAAATTCCTCTGGGCATCAACATAGGCACCATCTCGTATCAACCTGCCGTGGTCGAAGAATCGGTTGGCGAGTTCACGCGCTCGTTTATCGAAGCCTTGATCATCGTCTTGGTGGTCAGCTTTCTCAGCTTGGGTGTCCGCACAGGTATCGTCGTGGCCTTGAGCGTGCCGTCGGTTCTGGCGCTGACGTTGGTAGTGATGAATGCGATTGGTATGGACTTGGATCGTATCAGCTTGGGCGCTTTGATATTGGCTTTGGGGTTGCTGGTCGATGATGCGATCATCGCTGTCGAGATGATGGCTGTGAAACTGGAGCAAGGTTGGAGTCGCACCGATGCGGCGACCTTTGCCTGGACATCGACAGCTTTTCCTATGCTCTCGGGCACTCTCATCACAGCAGCAGGTTTCTTGCCCGTTGGCTTTGCCGATTCGGCCGCAGGTGAATATGCCGGGGGTATCTTTTGGGTCGTCGGCATCTCGTTGATTTGTTCCTGGTTTGTGGCGGTCATGTTTACGCCGTATCTGGGCGTAAAGCTACTGCCTGAACTCAAGAGCCAACATGATCAACATGGACATGAAGCTTACAACACGCGTTTTTACAAGTTCTTGCGAGCCATTATTACCTTGTGCGTGCGCCATCCGTATAAAGTCGTGGGCACGACGGTGGTCGCGTTTATGGCTGCGATCTTTGGTTTTACGCGTTTGCAACAACAGTTCTTTCCGCAGTCTTCGCGACCAGAATTAATGGTCGACGTCAAGCTGCCCGACGGATCATCTTTTGTGGCCACATCAGACATGGTCGCCCGCATTGAAAAGCTGGTCACCTCGGATATGCAGGTCGATCATGAGCGGGCTGAAAACGCGCATCACGGTTGGCAACTACCTCAATGGTTAACTCATTCGCACGGTACCGATGACCAACCCGATGTGCTGTACTACACGTCGTATACCGGCGCCGGCGCAGCCCGCTTCTTTCTAGCCCTCAATCCGGACTTGCCCAATCCCAGCTTTGCCAAGCTGATCATTCAAACTTCCGGCGTAGCAGCCCGCGAGAGGATGCGACAGAAACTCCTGGATGCCTTTGCCGCGGACCCACAGTTTGCTGGCCCACGCTTGCGAGTGCTACGGCTGGACTTCGGACCGCCCGTTGGCTTTCCAGTGCAGTTCCGCGTCATGGGACCGGACAGAACCAAGGTGCGTCAAATCGCCGATCAAGTGCGCGACGTCATGCGTCAAGAACCCGCGGCTGTCGATGTTAACCTCGAATGGAACGAACCATCGAAGGCGGTACGTCTGTCGGTCAATCAAGATCGTGCCCGCGCCATGGGCTTGAACACGCAAGAGATCTCTCAAGCCTTGCAGACTCTACTCTCCGGTGTACCGATCGCACAATTTCGCGAAGGAACCGAGACCGTCGAAGTAGTAGCCCGCGCCGTGCCCGAAGAACGCTTGAGCTTGGATCGTTTACCCGACCTTTCGCTATTCACCAGTAGTGGCCGAGCCGTACCCCTGAGCCAGGTTGCCCAACTGAGCCCGGAACTAGAAGAGCCCATCTTGTGGCGACGCAATCAAGAATCGATGCTGACAGTACAAGCCGATGTCATCGATGGTGTTCAAGCCCCCGACATCAGTGCCAAGATCTTTGCGAAACTAAGCGACCTCAACCAATCACTGCCAGCCGGTTATCGCGTCGAGCGCGGTGGCGCGATCGAAGAGAGTGAAAAAGCCAACGTGGCCCTGTTCCAAATGTTCCCCGTTATGATTCTCGTGATGCTGACGCTGTTGATGTTACAGGTGCAAAATTTCAAGAAGGCGGCTTTGGTCTTTGGTATCGCGCCGCTTGGATTGATCGGAGCGGTCACCGCGCTGCATATCTTTAGTGCACCATTTGGCTTTGTGGCCATGCTAGGAGTAATTGCTCTAGCCGGTATGGATATGCGAAACTCAGTGATTCTGATCGACCAAATCGAGCAAGATATGGCCAGCGGTCTGAACGAGTGGGAAGCGGTCATCGAATCGGCTGTGCGACGCGCACGACCGGTGGTATTAACAGCCGCCACCGCCATCATGGCCATGATCCCCTTAACGCGTAGCGTGTTCTGGGGGCCGATGGCTGTGGCCATCATGGGTGGACTTTCGATGGCCACCTTCTTGACGCTGCTGAACTTGCCGGCCTTGTACGTTATCCTCTTCCGAGTCAAACGCCCCACCGCCAAGCCACCTGCAGTATCCGTCGGCAACTCCAAAGCCGAGAACGAAACCGTCAAAGATCTCGAGCTATGCGAGGTAGTGTGACTTGAGTCTCCTTTCGCTCCGCGAAAGGCAATCTAATTCGGCCTGCGATCTGCGAGAGGTGTCGCTGCCTTTTGCGGAGCAAAAGGAGACAAAACGAAAAAACCATTCGTGACGAGGGCAGGCCACGAATGGTTTTGTAGGAAGTCGGCACCAACTTTGGGGAAAGCTGAGCCTGCCAGTTCTCTGCGGCTGTCAATTATTGATTGATCAAGCCTGTCTTGACGGCCCAAACTGCGGCTGCTGTGCGGTCAGCCGTATCCAGTTTGCGCAAGATGTTCTGCACGTGTTCTTTGACCGTTTCAACGCTGATGTCCAAAGAGTTACCGATCTCTTTATTGCTCAGCCCCAAAGCGATGTGCCGCAACACTTGCAGTTCGCGATTGGTCAAAGGCACATCCTTTGAATCGCTGCGATCCTTGCGCTTGGACATGGTCGCTTGAACGCGTTTGAGAATGCTCTGCTCGGGTGGTCGCTCACGACCAGCGGCGCGACGAATCGCGTCGAGCATCTGCATACGACTGGAATCCTTGAGGATGTAGTCGTTGGCACCCAGAGCAATCGCTCTGGCTACGTAGGTTGGATTGTCATAAGTCGAGATCATGACCACTGGTAGATCCGGGATATCTGCCCGAATCTGCTCCAGCGCTGTTAGCCCATCCTCGTCACCCATGCGCACATCCAGCAAGACGCAGTCTGGCTTGTGTTGCTTGGCCAACGAGACGGTCTCAGTCACATTGGCCGCCAGGCCAACAATCTCGACGTCGCTGTTCCCCAACAGCGAACCGATACCGCTGCGTACGACCTCGTGGTCGTCCGCTACCAAAAGACGAATCGACATTTCTGCCCTCACAAAAAAACCGGTGATCCCCCAACGGTGTTAGTTGCAAAACACGCCACGCGAGCTTCGCAACTGACATCACTATACGTTGATTCCTACGCCAGGAGGGGTACTTGTCCTGCATACCCCCCGAAATACTTCGAAAACCCCTAGCAGAATTACTAAACACCCCATCAACGGACCAACCACCCTATTGGCCACGCAGCGGCAGCTATCGCCACAACCTGTGTAGTTTCAAGACGTTATATCGTAACAGCGAGTTTGTCCACCGGTTGAATCCGCAAAAATGCTAGCAATTCGAAAAAAGTCCGTTGGGCGACAAATAACCGCCCAATGGACGACTTAGCTGGCCGTTAGGTGGGTATACAGTCACTCTACGTTCTTCGTAGGCACAGCCGCCAGGCTGTGAACTCTGTTGCAAATCTGCATCGTGAAAAGTTGCCTATCCGCTACGCATAACCTAGGTATGAGTGTGGCAAGAGGCGTAGGCTGCACAGCCTGCATCTCCTCCTTATATAAGACGCAGAGCAGGCACTCGTCGGAAGACGGTGCCCTATCAACTTTCCTAATAATTGGCCAAACAGGCGATGACCAAGTCACGATTGCAACGACTGTTGATAGTAGATGATGATCGCTGGCTCCTGGATTCGATGATCGAATGGCTGGGCGCTCAAGGGTTCTCGGTCACTGGTGCCACCACGATCAGCCAAGCCAAAGGGCTGTTGCGGACCAGCCAATATG
The DNA here is from genome assembly GCF_056494185.1 of Rania fehmarnensis. NCBI lineage: Bacteria > Pseudomonadati > Planctomycetota > Planctomycetia > Pirellulales > Pirellulaceae > Rania > Rania fehmarnensis. The sequence goes on along the minus strand of NZ_CM151398.1, from coordinate 2,871,625 downwards.
ATGTCGCCCTGATGGATGTAAACCTGGACGGCGAGGATGGGTTTGACCTGCTAGCCTGGTCACGCAAGAGTTGTCCCGAGCTACCTGTGGTGATGATCAGCGGCTATGCCGGACCCGATGCGGGCGTCGATGCCATCGCTGCCGGCGCCATCGACTTGCTCAGCAAGCCGGTAGTCGATCAAGAGCTGTTGTTCGCTCTCAAACGAGCCATCAACCAATCACAGATCGCTGACGAAAACAAACGGCTCAAAGCCGAATTGGATCGGCGGACAGGCCTCGAGAATGTACTGAGCCATGATCCGCGCATGCTGCGCATCTTCGACGTGATTGACAGTGTGGCCGATACCCGCGCCAGCGTTTTGATCACCGGCGAAAACGGAACGGGCAAGTCGATGATCGCCCGCGCCATCCATCGTCGGAGTCGACGCCGTACCAATCCTTTCGTCGAGGTCGCTTGCGGAGCGCTGCCCGATAACTTGCTGGAAAGCGAATTGTTCGGTCACGTGGCCGGCTCATTCACGGGTGCCAACCATGCCAAGGTCGGCAAGTTCAAACATGCCGACACCGGTACCATCTTCTTGGACGAAATCGGTACCGCCACCACGGCTTTGCAAATCAAGTTGCTACGCGTGCTGCAAGAGTTGCAGTTCGAACCGCTCGGTGGCCTGGAGACGATCTCGGTCGACACCCGTGTGATCCTGGCAACCAATGAAAATCTAGAATTGGCGGTAGCTGAACGACGCTTCCGTCAAGACTTGTACTACCGCATTAATGTTATCCATCTCGAACTGCCAGCTTTGCGCGAGCGCGCTAGCGATATCCCGTTGCTGATCGAGCACTTCTTACAGAAGTCGATTCAAGAGACAGGCAAAGAGATCGATGGCTTTACACCCGAAGCGATGCAGGCCTTATGCACTTACGGCTGGCCGGGCAACATTCGTGAACTAGAGAACGTAGTGCAGCGAGCTGTACTTCTCTCCAAACGCTCCGAATTAGATTTGAGCTTGCTGCCACCTGTTATCTTGGGTACCACAGCTGGCCTCAGCGGCGTCTCTTCGCAATCCTTGATACTCCGCGGCCAAACGCTGCGCGATGCGCTCGAGGGCCCCGAACGCCAAATCATACTCGAAGTCCTCAAGCTCAATAACTTCAGTCGCAACCTGACCGCCGAACAACTGGGCATCAATCGTACGACTCTCTACAAGAAAATGAAGAAGCTCGGTTTAGACGCCGTCCAGTGTCAAGATTAAGCGGCGCATCGTAGCGGAAGCCGTCAGGGCTTTCGAATTCTTGCTAACCTCCCTGATGCTGCAGCACGTGATCAGAGGGTTCCTTCTTTAAAACGCTGAGACGCAGAGGATCGCAGAGAAGACAAGTCGCACTCAGCGTTTATCCGCGGACTCTGCGTTTAGAAAAAGGGATCTAGAGCCAACCACAGAGTCACAGAGACACAGAGAAACCAGCTGCTCAACTCAATTGGCGCCTATCGTTTTTGTACCCTGCTTAGAGGCGGCAATTTCAATTGATTGAAGAGAATACCATTGTGTGCAATTGGCAATGACCCAGGGGTGTCCAAAGCCAGCATGTGGTTCCCTCGTATCCTCCATGGTTTCCAATCGCACTCACCGCAATTTCATTAACCGTCACGATCAGAGGACAAGGGGATTGAATATTTCTAAATGACGATACTCCCATGTTCGCCATTGCCCCGGCCAGCGGATATTCAGCGTTCACAAAACCTTGGTCAATGTAAGTCTGAAAGATAGTCGCCGAGCCTGCGGTTGAAGATCCAATCCAGCAAGCAATGTACAGCCAACAGACTGCGATAACGCGTTTTTCAAATCCAGATTTGAGCTGTCGGTACACCAGGCTCGTGACTCCCGCATTCATTACCAGTGCAAGCCAGGCATATTCGTTATTGCTAGTCCAAAACGCAAACAGTAACGCCGTTATGAATGTCGTCAACATCATTGTTGACACGCCAAATTTCATTGTATTATCCTCCGATGCCCAAAGCTCAACGAACAGCTCTGGTATAGATCTACGCATCGCCCCCATCGAGCATACATCAATCGACAATACCGTGTTCAGGACTGCATGGTTGCTGCTACTATCGATTCGTAAAGTGCAGCCTACTTTCTTTTACCTCCGACGCCGGGCAGAACGGCAACTTGTTTCATCCAGGCGGCAATTTGGCGGTGGTCGAGGTCGTCCACTGATACGAGTTCGACGCCCCGCGTAGACTTGCCCATCGCCGCCGGAGTCACAGGTGGCACCGGAGTGAGCGCCGTACCGTTGATGAACATCAGCTTGACGTGGCCGGCGAAGCCGCCACAACAGAAGCACCAACCGTCACCCACGCCATAATACGCCATACCCCACTTCACCGATCGTTGCAGTCCGTCAAGCGTCTCGGCGGCCAGCGCATCGATGAATTCCGCGATGCCTCGCTGTGGCTGCGGCAGGCTAGCGATGTAGGCGAAGACCGGCTGGTCGCCTTCCGCAGCCTTCGCCGAACTCGCCTTGCCAGTCACCATTGACTCCGGTAGCGTCGTCGTCGGCGACTTGCCTTTTGCCGCCACGCTTTTGGACGGCTTTCTAATTGCAGGCTTGGAATCCTTGTTCGACTTCTTGACTGGCATGGTGTAGTCTCCCGTACCTCAGACGTGTATCGGCCGTCGCGCGATTCAGAGTGGAGCATACCATGAAAATTCCATCATGTGTCTTCGTAGTTCACGTTTAAAACGCAGAGACGCAGAGGATCGCAGAGAAGACAATTCGTACCCAGCGTTTTCTCCGCGGACTCTGCGGACTCTGCGTTTGAGAAATTGGGATCATGACCAAATTTCATCAGGAACATTCAGGCACCCATTTAGTTTATGCATGAAGTATCTCCGAGGTATCGTTAAGAGGCCTCATGCCAAGGCGCAAAGATGGAAGTGCAAACCTTTGCGCCTTCGCGCCTTTGCGTGAGCCTTTCGCAATGATACCGCACGCAACCAGACAGCTTTCTTGTTAAAACACGGAGACGCAGAGGATCGCAGAGTAGACAGGTCGTACTCTGCGTTTTCTCCGCGGACTCTGCGGACTCTGCGTTTGAAAAAAGGGGGATCGACAAGGCGGCGTAGGGTTTCGGCTCGCTGGATTTCAGTGTATACAATTCCGCGGCCAAGGGCTCAATAAACAGTCCGCCATCAATGCCTCGATCCAGTATCCGGAGAACATACACTATGTCCGCTGAATCTCGTTTGTCGCAGTTAGGTATCGAGTTGCCACCGGCGCCCAAGCCTGTGGGGCTCTACAAGCCCGTGGTCATCGTTGGCAACCTGGCGTATGTTTCGGGTCACGGACCACTGAAAAGCGATGGGTCGCTGATCAAAGGTCGGCTGGGCGCCGATATGACGCTGGAAGAAGGTCAAGCGGCGGCCAGGCAAACGGGCCTGGCCATCTTGGCGACTTTGCGCAGCAATCTCGGCTCGCTCGATCGCGTCATTCGTGTTGTCAAGTTACTGGGACTGGTCCGGTGTACGGATGAATTCGAGCAGCAGCCGGCAGTCATCAATGGCTGCAGCCAACTCTTTAGCGATATTTGGGGCGCGGAGATGGGCATTGGAACTCGCAGCGCCCTGGGCACCAACTCCTTGCCCACCGGTATTGCTACCGAGATCGAAGGCGTGTTCGAGATTCAGTAGTCTCGCTACTAAGCTCGCGACAAAAATTCACCGGTGCGCGTATCGACCTTGATACGCTCACCTTCTTTGATGAACTCGGGCACTTGCACCACCAAGCCCGTTTCGAGCGTGGCCGGTTTGGTTCGGGCGGTTGCCGAATTGCCGCGAGACGTCGGATCGCATTGGGTAATGGTCATTTCCACTGAGGTCGGCAGCTGCAAGCCCACACATTCGCCTTCGTAAATCAACGCAAACATGCCTTCGAGCTGTTCGGTCAAGTACTGCAGCTGCTCGCCGGCGTCTTCCAGGCTGAGCGAAAACTGGTTGAAGTCTTCTTGATCGAGCAAGTGGACCGCTTCGGCGTCTTTGTACATCATCTTGACAACACGCTTGTGAAAATCAGCTTCGGGTAGGTTGTCGGTCCCTTTGAATGTAAAGTCAACCTTTTGTTTGGTAATCAAATCACGGCCACGAAACTTGTACAGCGTCGCAGCGCCGCGAGCACTGGGTGATTGGACCGCGATGCCTTCGATGATCACGGGTGCATCATTGTTGACGATGACCATGCCGGTCTTGATTTCTTTGGCTAACATACTCTCTGGATACCTCGTTGGGTTAGTTCTGGATGTGTGAGATGAACGAAGACTAGACTTTAGACTCGAGTCGTAAACTTTCGGACGAACAATTACCGTCGACGCCAATGCTTGGGGTTGCGATTGTGCTCGGCATTAAAATCGGGTTGAGGCAACTGGCCGCTGGCTGCCTCGAACTGTGCGCGGGTCAAGTTATCGTGGCGGGTGCCCCAGCCGCGATAGATCTTCAGGCCTTTATGGAGTGCGATAATCTCGCGACGCGAGCGCCCTTGCGGATCCTCTGGCCATGGTCCCGCTTGCACATGCCACTGAGTAATGACGGGCAAAACGGCTTGCAGATATTTCCAGTAGGCCGCATTGTCGGTCTGCACAACTAACAACCCACCGGGAGCAAGCGCTTGATGAACCGACCACAGGAACTCGTGTTGAAATAAGCGTAGATGTTGCTCGCGTCGACTGGGAAAGGGCTGTGGATGATAGACGTGAATTTCATTTAAACTGCCTGGCGGACAGTAGTCACGCAAGAATCGCTGACCATCACACACCACTAAACGGCAGTTAGTCAGCCCGCGCATATTGGCCCGGCGCGTGGCATAGCGGATGACGACCGGCAGCGGATCGATCCCAATATGATCAACCTGTGGGCGGCGCACCGCCGATGCGAGCATGAAGCGACCGTTGCCACAACCGATATCCAGTACGCGCGGCGCTTCGCGTCCGAAGAGCTCAGTCCAGTCGAGTTGACCACCTTCCGGCAAACGCTTCAGCGCGGTCTTGGCCCACTGCTCAGGCGGCAGGATGGTACCAGCGAAGGGGACGCCAAATTCATTTTCAACTTCTTCGGTCACGACGAGCTACGCCTGTTGAGCATTTTTGTTTTTGTAGGCCGCAGCCGCGTCAACGTAGTGTTGACTACCACGTCGAATGCGTTCGATATCGGCGGCGTTCAGTTGACGCACAACTTTGCCAGGTACACCCAACACCAGCGAGTTAGGTGGAATGACCGCGCCTTCTGTAACCAGTGCGGAGGCACCGATTAGCGAGCCCGTACCAATGCGGGCTCCGTTGAGCACAGTGGCCCGAATACCAATCAGGCAGTTATCTTCGACGACGGCTCCGTGCACGATCGCGGCGTGACCAATCGTGACATTATTACCTACGATGCAAGGCAAGCCAGGGTCGGCGTGCAAGCAGGCCAGGTCCTGCACATTGGTGCGATCGCCCACCACCACCGCTTCGCAGTCTCCGCGAATCACCGCCCCAAACCACACGCTCGCCTGCTGGCCCAATTTGACATTGCCAACCACCGTGGCGGTCGGCGCAATCCAAGCCGATTCGGCCCGCAAATCGGGGCGATCGCGAACGTCCAGGCAATCGTGAGCATGGTCCTCCGGATGCGCCGTTTCAGTGGGCGAGTCAGTGGGCGAGTCAGTGGGCGAGTCAGTGGGCGAGTCAGTGGGCGAGTCAGTGGGCGAGTCGGTGGGCTGGGGTCTGGGGTCGGTCATGGGTATAATTTGGGCGGAGTGGTACCGGATAAACGCGCTGGCTTTCGCAGAGCGAGAGCAGACGAACACGAACTGGTGCCATGGTAAGCCAATGTCTCAACTATAGAAAGCCTGGCAAGTGCCTGACTTAACTCCGTCCGAAGTTCTAGAGCGGCTGTCCTGGCGTTACGCCGTCAAACAATTCGATGCCGGCCGAACAATTCCGCCGGATCATTGGCAAGCGATCGAAAACGTGATGGTCTTGGCGCCGAGCAGTTTCGGCCTGCAGCCATGGAAATTTGTTGTTATCAGCGATCCAGAGCTGAAAAAGCAGTTGCCGCCGATTTCATGGAATCAAACGCAACCGTTGGATTGTTCACACATGGTCATCTTGGCGGCGCGGCGCTCGCTGGATGAAGGTTACGTCGATCGCTTTATCGATTCAGTGGCCGATACGCGCGGCGCGCCGCGAGAAGCACTCAACGGGTACCACAGCGTCATCATGAATTCGGTCAAGCAGAGCCAGGCCTTTCACTTGGATTGGAATGCGCGGCAAGTCTATATTGCACTGGGCCAACTGATGGCCGCAGCTGCCATGATGGGCGTCGATTCTTGCCCCATGGAGGGCCTGGATATGGCTGCCTACGATCGGCTGCTGGATTTGAACGACTCTGACTACACTGCCGTCGTCGGTTGTGCACTGGGCTATCGCAGCCCAGCTGACAAATACGCGACAGCTCCTAAAGTCCGCTTTCCCGCTACCGATATCGTTGTCCACAAATAGGCAGTCGCAACCAGCTCCAGGCGGGCTGAAAGGAGTCGGCCATGTCGGACAGTTCATCCGGCCCACAGGTAAGCAGCTCAGCTGCGAAAGCTGAGTTTGATACCTATTCAGGCAACTACGAACAGGCCTTGGCCCAGGGCATCTCTGTTTCCGGCGAGGATTCGAGTTACTTTGCCGTCGGGCGATTGCAGTGGTTGGCCAAACGTTTGCAACAACTGCAGTCCTCCCCGCGGTCGGTGCTGGACTTTGGTTGTGGTGTCGGGAACTCACTGCCGCTGCTGCGCGACGAATTGAACATCCCTCGCGTGGCCGGTATCGATATTTCGGCCGAATCGATCGCAGTAGCCCAGCGTCGTTTTGCAACAGACCAGTTTCAGCTGGGTACATTGGATCAGTTGTCCACACGCGCCGATTTTGACCTCGCCTTCTGCAACGGAGTCTTCCACCATATTCCGTTGGACCAGCGCGAGGCCAGTGCTGCACTGGTGGCACAGCATGTGAGACCCGGTGGACTGTTCGCGCTGTTTGAGAATAACCCGCTCAATCCAGGTACGCGTTATGTGATGAGTCGCATACCTTTTGATCGCGACGCCATTACCCTGATGCCTTGGGAAACGCGACGCCTGATGCGTCAAGCAGGCTTTGAGATTCTGCGCACCGATTACCTGTTTTACTTCCCTCGCATGTTAGCCGCCCTGCGCCCGCTCGAGCCGCACCTGTGCCAGGTGCCACTGGGCGCCCAGTACATGGTGCTGGGAAGAAAGATTTGAGGCTGTGGAGTGCGGTGCCTTTGGAGTGCGGAGCCCGTGGCACCGCTTTGATGTAAGCGTTGACTATCCCGCAGCCTATACGACATGACAACGTTCGGCATCGATTCAAATCGACAACAAAAAACAAGGCAAAACGCAACTTCTGAAATCACGTTGCACCAACCGTTGCACCTCGATGCGATGACGGCCAAAGTCGTTTTTAATCGCCCTGCACGCTTTCGCTTCATTTGTTCGTCCTGATTTTAGACATGCACACACCATGGGCAGGATCCAACAGGAACAACGTTTTCGGAGCTCAATACCGTTCAGGATTCGACAGTCAGTCTGTCGATACTTTTCATCCTCGCTACTTTCTGCCGGTAGATATTTATTGGGCTTCAACGCGCTTGTTACCAGACACGCTGCAACACTCGATACTGAGCCTCTGGCTAAGAGCTACTCAGACGGGAGTCGCACCCGTTTGTCTTCAAACCATTTCCAGTACGCACGTGCATTGGATTGTTACATGGCGTAACACACTGCCACGCCGCTAGATCGAATGTCGTGAAAGGCCGAACAGGTCCTCGACCAGTTTTCCAACGATTTTTTTTGATGCACCCGGCAATACCGCTTGGAGTATAGCTGGTAGGCAATTGAAGCCGCAACCAAGTTTTTGTGGCCTCCCCGAAAGCTAAAAGCTGTACTTACAGTGTAAAGAGATTACGCGTTCAGCATCCTCGTATGGGCATTCGAATTTAATGCTTGAGTTAGGTCTGACACGAAAGAACTCGATGGTGACATTGCTGGCGCTGGGTTCGACAGAAATTCGACTCGCATGAAATACTTTTGAGTAGTCAGAGCAGGGACTGATTATCAAAGTGGTCATCGAAGTGAATGCCCACAACCCGGATAGGTCTTGCGACGCATGGAGAGATGAGGCTAGCCTCAACATTGAGTCTAGGTACGAGCTAGACCAGTTTTTGTACAGAGCAATTGCGCGCTGCCATGAGTCATTCCAGGTTTCAGGTGGCTCTGTGTGCCCCACCATTTCTCCAAAACTCCGTGCTTCTGTTTGGACAGCGGGAACGGTACCAATCACCGCGGACGCCGCGATTGATTTGTTTAGTAAGCTGGAGACCACCGGCGGCTCCGGTGTATTGCCTGGTTCCCGATGTTTTCGGCTTTATGCAGACATGTACGCTTGTTGCCGATGGCCGAAACGATGCCCCGACTTTCAAGGATAAAAGACAGCCTCACGCAAAGGCGCTAAGGCGCAAAGAAGTTAACGCAAGCATCTTTGCGCCTTCGCGCCTTTGCGTGAGAGATGCGATCTAGTCCGCCCATCACCAGGTCTGTTCTCAACTACAGGTGTTGATGAGCATAGTTGTATTGTTCAGTTGGACAGCACCGTCGGCATGTCGGCGTGCCAATCGCAGCTTGTCGGGTCTGACAGCGGGAACTAGTAATTCTCAGGCGCTCGCGCCGGTAAACACTCTAAATTGTACCCAGTCTAGCGGGTTAATGGTTCTGCCGCCTCCAATCTACTTCCAAACAAATCCTCTGAATCAATCGCAAGCTGATAGCATCCCGACCAGCCTCAACCGGAGGCAAGAAAAGCGAAGCTTCGTGGATTTCCGGACTTAACAAATTCAGATTCTCCAGATCTTGCACCAGCTTGGCCGCGCGGTTCGAGATTGAGGTCCTCAACGAGGTCAACGTTCATGTCTAGTGGTGCGCCTGTGGAGTGCGGTGCCCGAGGCACCGCTTTGATGTAAGCGTTGACTATCCCGCAGTCTGCACGATATGGTACCGTTCAAGACTAATGGTTCGTGCAGGCTGCGGTAGAGTTGGGTTATTACATCAAAGCTGTGGCTGCGCCACAGCACTGGTATGTTGGTCAGAAATCCCAATAACATACGGGAACTGCTATCTGGACAATTGAGTAGAGGTTTTCCCTACTTAAGGAGTAGTCAGATGTCGGTTAAGAATTCTGTAGCCTCGAAGCGTCGTTCCAAGAATCGTCAATCTCTTCACAAGCCCAGCGGGGTCATCGCCCCACGCGTCAAGGCTGTCGGCGCAGAGCACTTTGCGATCGTCTGTATTGATCCGGCCAAGCTGCGGTCGGAGTTGATGATGGCCGACTATATGGGCAACATCCTGATCGATTCCACGACGGTAGAGCATCAACCCAATTCGATCGGAAATGCAATTCAACTGGTCAAGGATCAAGCGGAAAAGCATCGTATCAAGGATCTGATCGTAACAGTCGAGCGGACCGGGAACTACCATCTCATTCTGAAGCATGCCTTTGATCGTGCGGGTTTTGAAGTACGGATAATTCATCCGCTGGCAACCAAGCAATACAGAGTACCAGCCGATCCAGAGAACAAGACGGATCAGACCGATCTCGCAGCACATCATCGAGCAGCCATAGCTGGTTTCGGTTTATGCGAACTTAAGCTCCCCGATGTCTACGAGCAGTTGAGACTGCGTGTCCGTCATCGACGCGACTTGGTGGAAAAGTCGACAGCCATAGCTTGCCAGATTCGCGAGCACTTACACTTAAGCATGCCTGGTTACGCAGGTGTCTTTAGTGACTTCTTTAGTCATCCGCCAGCGATAGAAATTGCAAGGAAAGCCGATTCGGCCCAAGCGGTTTTAGCACTCGGTCTCAAAGGCCTGGGCGAGCACTTGGCCAAACAGAAAATTCGTTTTCAGCAATCAACGATCGATAAGGTCATTGGCTGGGCACAGCAAGCAGTCAAGCTGGAAGTTGAATCACCAACTCTGCATCATTCTATGTGGACAGAACTACATGACTTGTATCAGATGCTTGAAAAGCAGATTGCGCGTTTGGAAGTGGAAATTGCAGGGAATCTTGTGAAAACTCCTTACGTGCGACTGTTGGCAATTCCTGCAATCAACGTCGTTTCGGCCGCTGATTTTGCAGGAGAGATGGGCCCCATCTCTCATTACGCTAATGCCAATGCAATTACGGGCCGTAGCGGAATCTTTCCCTCACGTTACCAGAGTGACCAAACCGACAACTCTGGTTCAATCGTCAAAAACGCCAATCGTCGTCTGCGAGCGTCCCTAATGCGCATCGCTGATAATCTTGCCAAGCTCAATGGCCACTTCAGAGTGGTTGCTGCAAGCGATGCGATACAGAATATCGACAAGTGCGCAACTCGAGTCAAAATCGCTAAGCGTTTCAGCAGAATTGCATTCGCTTGCGTGGCTGGCGACGCTCCGCTAAAGCACGAGTGTTGCCGTGATCCCAATTCGATTCTTGTTAAACTCCGGATATTCCATGACGATCATGCAACTCCTCTCGATCAAACCTTGATCGACATGGAAAACGCTGTAGCGCAACTTCCACTAAAGACGCGTGGGTGTGAAGCGGAACTCGTTGCTCAATCGCTCGAGCAGGGAAGTACCCGACGCGGTCCTAAGCGAATAGGAGAATTACTGACAACGATTCTCGCACGACTAAAAGCTGAGAGTACACTTACAAACGAGGAACAGACGGCTTCAAGCTGATTCTCATTCAGGTGAGTCAAATCCACACCGCCTTCGAGCACTATGGCACTCGCTGCCTTCTTGGAGCTTGGCGCTCTGTCGGATCACCACCGCCTGATAAGGCAGTTTGAGGCCGTCCCTCTTATGATTACCAGTATGGCGATACCTGATCAAAGAACGACCGAGAACGATTTGGCTCACCAATTTTGAGAAGCAAACCGTCTCTACTCAAAAATTTTTTTCCTGCCAGCGGCGGGACCGCTAGAATTACGTACTCGCCTAAAATCCCCTCTGCGCAATCGCTCCTACATAGCAGCTCCAAGGTGGCCTTGCCACAGCACTCCAAAGACGAAATCTTAGTCGCGCTTTTGTTCGGCGCCTGGGACCTTGCCAGTTTCTTTTCCTCCGCGGGCAATTTGTTTACCGGTTTCGATGCGTTCTCCGCGTTCGACTGCCGGATCACTTTCCGTTTTCTCTACAGTCTTGGGCGACGGAGTCTTGGGGTTGGGTCGTTTATCATCCGGCATGGTTGGCTCTTCTTTAAAAATGGGGTCAGGTCTGGGTCAGGTCTCATTTTCCGGCTAGAAAATAGACCTGACCCCATTTTTGAGCACGTTCCATGCCAGCAGTTAGGTGCGGAAGGCTAGGGACAAGCGGCTGCTGGTCTCGGTCAGCTGTTGGATCAGCCGGGAGATCTCTTCTTTCTCGAGCTCGTCGTGCTCCAGTTCGTGCTCGAGCAGCTCGAGTTTTTTACGCAACAAATACGCTTGCATCTGTTGATAAGGCCGCAGATGCAGCTTGCGAATCGCGGTGCCGACTTCCAAGCGACGGGACCAATTCTCCCACACCTCCAGCCAGCGCAGGGCTTCCTCAACATTGCCACTTGAGGCCGCCGTGAGCGTTTCGGTTCGGGCCAAGCGCATCTCTTCGAGCGTTTCACCGGGCGAAGGATAATACGCGTAACAGGCTACAACGCTGAGCGCAATCAAACCAACCATGCACACGCTGCCCACAACTGCCGGAGATACATGCCGGTCCCAACCCGTAGGCTTACTGGCAAGCTCGACAGTGCTGGACGAGGTGGCCGGCGAAGTTGTCAAACTTGGCGCGGCCAAGACGGCCCCTCCCAGCGTCATCAAGACAGCGACGATCAACGATATTCGTTCAGGCAAACCCACGGCATCGTTCAGAAATTCACCGACCGCCGACATGGTCACTCTCTGCGCGAAAGGATTGCTGTAAACGTCGAAGGCATGCGTATGACCAGCCGGTTCAACTCCCGGTGGAATCAGCGGCTTGTCGATGGCATAAGCACAACCGACAACCACCACAAACAAGGCAGCAAACCAAGTCGCCGATGCCCGCCAGCCATAATTCTGTTTCAGCCACCATAGCGTCCCGACATTCATGCCAGTGCCCAGCAGCAATAGACCAAACGCGGCGCCCGGTGAATTGCCATGCGCAAACATCATGCCCAGTTGGCTAATCGTTTGCATGGGAGTGGCATAGATCGGCACGGCGATGATCGCCATCCGTAGCGGCGACCACGGGTCATCTTGCTCGGCCGATGTTTGCAGTCCACCATGCGGCAGAATACCTCCCAGCAGGCCAACTCCCATCACCGCAATCAACGTCAACAGCCCGGTCGGACCAAGCAGTTCGTGACATGCATATCGAAAACATGCACTCAATCGCTCCAGACCAATACATTCCGGTGCATCCGGTAACTCCGTTGAGTCTCCGCGCAGTTCAATGCGATCCCAAATCAACCCAATGATGGTCACAACCAACAGTGAACCCAGGGCAAAGCCCACAATCACATAGGGCCTCGAAAGTGTCAGGCCATAGAGCAGCGATAGCGGATTGAACAGCGGAGCCGAAAGTGCAAAGGCCGTAATCGCGCCCGGCCGCATGCGGATACGCAGCATTTCGCGAATAATGGGAAACGCGCCGATGGAACAAACTGGCAGCAACATGCCCAGCAACCACGACTGGGGCAGCGAGCGCAATGAGTCTCCACCAAACAAACGTTTGGTGTTGGCTGGGCCAAAGTAGTAACGCATCAAGGCCGCGATGAATAGCCCGATCAAGAGTGTCGGAGCGGCCGCTGCCAGGCTGCGAAGCGTGTTGACCAAGAATCCGAAGAACGCAATATCCATGATGAACTCATTGCTCCGTAGGTGGATCTGCCAAGACGTCGTCAGCTCGTTCAATGGGTTTTGGCAAACTGGCATGCAGTTGGCGCAGTTGTTGGCTCAACTGACGGACAGCCGTCGTGTAGGCCGCGCGGTCGGTCGACTTCTGATTGCCCATAGCTGACAGTTTTTCACAGCTGATATGTAGCTCATTCCATGATTGTTCCGGCAAAGGGCCATCCGCCGCCACCTCGGGTATCCACGATATGATCTCCGCTAGTTCTTGCGCGGCGGCGGCATCATCGATAGTTGCGATGCGCTGTTCTAACTTGTCAGCTGCATCGAGCATATTGGCCGGCCAATGAGCTGGAGTGGTGTGCTCCAATTCATGCGTCGACTGCCGACCTTCGATGCATCCGACCAGCGCAGCGATCGTGACGATGGCCAGGCAGTGCAGTCTGGTCCAGCGGTGCACATGTGCTGCCAGCTGGCCTTGTCGGCTGCGGTACCGCATGTATCGCCAATGACTCATTGCCTGGACCTTGAGGCTACGATTCATAGTGGTTGCCATTATCGATAGGTAGGTATTTCAACCGATGACAAAATGGATTCAATGGTTTGCGCAGCACTCTTGCTGCGGCACACCAAGCGGACACTCAGCACCGGGCCAGCGACCGCTTGGATATCTTCGGGCAAGACATAATCGCGCCCGCTCAGCAGAGCCCAACTCTGCGCGACGCTCTGCCACAGCAGCATGCCACGTGGACTCACACCGAGTGCGATCATCGGGTCATGCCGCGTCTTTTCACACAGTGCCACCAGGTACTCTTGCACCCGCACGTCGACATGAACCGCAGCGGCTTCGATTTGCAGCTCCATCAACTGTTCGAGGCTCATAATGGGCTCATGGGCTGTAGCTTCGCGATGCGTATGTCGGGCGGCTGCCAGAATTGCCAACTGCGCGGCGGGATCCGGATAGCCGATCTCTAGTCGCATGGCAAAGCGATCCAATTGAGCTTCGGGTAGTGGGTAAGCGCCATGACTGTCGATAGGATTCTGGGTAGCGATAACGAAGAAGGTACTAGAGAGTGTCCGCGAGAGACCATCGAGCGTGACTTGCCGCTCGGCCATCGCTTCAAAGAGAGCGCTCTGCGTGCGCGGCGTGGTGCGATTGAGTTCGTCCGCTAAGAGAATATCTGAAAAGATTGGACCAGGCCGAAATTCAAACTCACGCGTTTTCTGATTGAACAAGTTGAATCCGCTAATGTCGGTCGGCAACAAGTCGGGCGTACATTGAATGCGGGCGAACTTGGCGCCGAATGATTGCGCGACCGCCTTGGCGAGCGTGGTCTTGCCCGTGCCCGGTAAATCGTCCAATAGCAAATGGCCTTGAGCCAACAGACATGCCAGCACCAATTCGATCTTGTCACGTTTACCGATGAGCACTTCGTTCAGGCGCTCTCGCAACTGCTGGAGTTGTTGACGACTGGACGTTAGCACAGGAGTTTCGAGCGTCATATTCTTCTTCTACAAAACCTAGAGTCCAGATCGTTGTAAACGTTGGCAGGTCGTTTGATACCACAGAACCGCGCAAGCCTGACGGCCGGCAGTGGTCAGCCCTGGCGCATTGCCAAACCACATGCGATCCGCTTCGCTGAGCATTTGTTGTAAAGCAGAGGTGAGGCGATCGGGGCTGGATGTCAGCAGCCGACCGTACCACAAACGTGGTGACACGTGCGCTGGACGCGGTTTGCCAATCAAACGCGAACGCGCGTCCAGCAGCCGCAACACCCAGCGACACCGTTGCCGATCGCTCAGCACCAGCATGCACCAACCGCATAACATGCAACCGGCATCAAATGCCCGTGCCCGTTGCCACCAGAGCAGCCAACCACTGGCCAAGAACGTGGCGAAACCAAAAGCAATTGACCAGGCGTGATACTTGATCCAATAGCGCCACGTAATGCGATAGGATGGCTGTGGATACCCTGGTGTCGGTTCTAGCGGCAGCCAGCAACCGGGATATATACAAACCTCCAACCACGCATGCATGTCGCTAGGATAAACAGCGATCTCATGGCTGAAGCCCAATCGATGTTCCCGGCGAGCGACAAAGCCCGTGACCAGTCGCGTATCCATACCCAGTTGTTTCAACATGCTCGACGCGGTAGTCGCGAACATTAAATCGCTACCCGCTTTACCAGTTAGAAACTGCTCCACGGGATCATCGCAGTTCGAGAAATCTTGCCCGCGATCAAGTTGAAAATCCTGACGCAGATGCTCGACGACCGCTGTGATCTGTTGCCAGCGCGAAAGCCGAACGGGATGGCGACCCAGCCAATCCTCCAGCAGTTCGCGTGCGCGCGCTTGACCCGGCGAAGTTGTCTCTGTGTTGCTGGGTGCAGAGAGGCCTTGAGCCACTGAGCCGCGGCCCAAGGCTTCGATTTGCTCGATATCGAGCCCGCGATTTACGAATTTCACGATCGTGAATTCGGGTACTCGCTCGCGACCGGGCATGCTCAGATTGTCATCGATGTCCAACGCAAACATGGTTGGATCATCGATCTTGTCGATGTGCCAACTGGCCATTCCCGCTGGCGATGGGATGCCACTAGAACGCAAGCGTGCGTATTTGATGGCTTCTGCTTCCGCACCGACAAACGGTTGGCTGTGGCCACGGCGCATCTGTTCCACGGCGTTGGGTGAACTGAACCACACGCGACCCCTGATCGACTGTGACACAGGTTGGCAAATTGAATGGTCACTGTGTAGTGCAGGGGACTGAGCAGAGTTGCCGTCGCGCTTGTCCGTACGTGTTAACCACTCTCGACCATCAAACTGCGTATAGCGCTGTAAAGGTAAATGCATATCGTGCCGACCGATCCAGAAGAGCAGGGCATCGGAGAGCTTGGGCTTCAGCGGTTTGTGGTTGATTGTGCTTCGGCGTTGTGTCGTCAGCTTGGATGACGCTTCGTCGCTCTGCGACATCTTTTCAGGTTGACTGAGTTCGGTTTGCTCTGGTGCCAGCGCGATAGTGCGTTCAACTTTGTTCTTGCGAACCGGTTCACCGAAAGTATCGCTGTACAGGTCGAACAAGCTGGGCTGCTCCGAATCGAGAAACACGTCGGAGTCGACCGCACCAAACGACGCGGCATGTTCACGCGCTGCGATCACCGCATCGCCATCACCCACACCACCATTGGCATGCGCGTCATGACCAGTCGTGCCACCGCTGGTGGGTGCAACTTCGTAGCTGAGTTTGCGCGAGTCAGGAAAGCGACCGGCCACGCTCCAGGCCGACACAAAGAACACTAAGCACCCGCCCAATACGACCAGCGGTCGCGACAGTCGGTTCTCTGTTACTGTATTGGCCTGGCAACTGGCCAGGCGTTGCCAATGGCTGGAGGCCAACCACCATAAGCATACGGCACCCCAGATGTATGCAAAGATCAATGCGACCGATTGATCCGAAGAGCAGGTGGCCAGTAACGTCAGAAAGCCACTGCAGATAACGGTCGTGCTCAACGCTCGCCGATGGTTTAGCAACAAAGCTGCCCCTAAGGTGGTCCAGCCAAAGCTGCTGAGCATGATCAATTCCAGACCGGTCCCCAGCCCCGCGATCCGCAGTACCATTTCCACTAGCCAAGGCATCGCGGCAGTCGCGACCAAGGCGATCACCACATATGCTTCTAACGTATAGCGAGAGGCATGCGGGCTCCTCTGCTCGGGATGTGTCAACACTTGGCCACTTTTCCAATGAGCGGACCGGCTGAATTGGAACAGGCTCCGACCGCTCCAACCAGGTTGATATCCATTGTGAAACAACCACACAGCCAACAACAATCCAGCTTGGATCGTGGCTTCGATCGCCATACCCAATGGCTGCTCGCAGGCCAGGCGCAATCGCACCAACGCGAACATGCCGACCAAGGCCAGGCAGATCGGTCCCGAACGGGCTGCAGTCCGCGGCACAGCCACGTTACGCGGCATGGCTACCATGTTCGGTCCTTTGTAGCCAGTTGGTCAATTGCGCCGCGATATCCTCTCTGAGATCGATGATCGTCACCACCTCAAGTGTGGCAGCTCGGAAATCCTCGGATGTCTGCAATAAGGTCAGCTGAACCTTGTCATCGTCAGCACAATTCTGGTCTGCACTGGTTACCACCGGTGCAATCATGATGCGACACGAAGCCGAAGGCGCAAGTGGAAGAGTGTGGCCTGGAGGTGGCAAGCAACCATCCAAGGGCACGTCGGTCAAGCGATCCAGTGCGGACTCCAGCGCATTGCGTGAGGACAGTGGCGAACAAGATTCCGCCCATAGTTGCTCGTGCATGATGTTCAGTTCGTAGGGAATCGATTGCTGTTGCAGCAACGCACACAGACTGGCGGCGATACGCACGCGGCACGCCAGGTTCTCGCGATTGAATATCGAAACTGAAGTGCAGGTCGGGTCGAGCGTGATATTCCAAACGGCCTGCTGGGCAGCGCCACGCTGGCAGACGACTAGTGAATCGGTTTTAGCCGTATGCGCCCAGTGGATGCTGCGAATCGAATCACCATGTCGATAACCTCGCAGCCCGATAAAGTCACCGTGCCCACCAGCGCGCGAACCTACGCCACAATGATGTTGAATGGGACCGCCGTGATCTGGCAGACCGCACAGGCGCTCGCGCCGAGGACGCACGACGATCGGATCCACCTTGTCGATCACTTGGCGCGATGTCCATATCGCCAGCGGAAAAGCACAGCTAATCTTGGGGCGAGTGCGTGGATAACGGCCACGATACTCGGGTGCAATGGGCACGCGAAACGTAGCCTGGCTGAGCCAAGGAATTGTAGCTAGGGCTACATCTCCCGCAGGCTGACTGGCATCACCATCAATCGGTTCTGGATCCACCAAGAATCCTTCGACGATCAATCCACAAACTGGCCACGGACATCGATTGCGCACCGTTATGGTCAAGTACTGCGCATCACCTTCTTCCAAGTCGCTGGCCGGGCACGACATATCGCAGTGCGTACCGTGGACGGACAACCAGGGATACGAAATACCCACCAACAAAAGTGCGATCAAACCGGCCGCCAGGCTCCAAGCCAACGGCGATAAGAACGCGCCCACCAGGCCGCTGGCGATCGCGCCGATCAGAAACCAACCCAGCGGCTGCCGAAGCCACTGAATGTACGGCTCCATACCGGGGCAGTAGTCACGCGCCAGCAACTCGCTCAGACGATGCGATTTGCTGCGCAGCGGTGGTACAATAGCAGACATGGTTCTCGTTCCAAACGAACGGTATTGTTTGATTAAAGTCGCCCCAGGCACGGCGCTAAAGGCCAGCACGGTTGGTCGGACCTGATTAGGCTTCACACGCACGTGCCGGGGCGATATTGATTACTGCGATATGGACCAGCCACTCACTGGGTGCAGGCTGCTAAAAACAGCCCCGCCCAACTTAGGATCAGTTACGAACGTGCACCAAGCCCCCTCCCGAATCTCGCTTGGGCTCGATTCGACCTCCCCAAGGCGAAGCCCCGGAGAGGCGATTGGGTGTTACGATGCAAACCAACGTTCACGTGGAAGCAGCTGGGGTTGCAGGCTAGCAAACTTGCGGGAACCTGCGCTGAAGAGTTGACCTACGCTGCACCTGGCCAATGGCCTAGGCGCAATTGCTTTTCGCAGGTGGACCACGCGCATGCCAGGCAGAAGGCACGGCACTTGAGATCGAGATAGTTTGCCAATCGCACACGCAGACTTGCTGACAAGCGATTGCAAACTCGTATACAACAGGCTTAACTTGAGCCGTGGCGTAAAAAGCACAGATGGCACAAGGACCATGCTGATCCATGGCACTAACTGATGGGCCAGTTGCGGGGGCTTTCGTCGTTTGACCTTGAACAGCCGAATCGCCTTGGTGCAAGCAATTGCAGCGTGAATGGCTTACGGCGGAACTGGCAGAAGTTGCGGTCGAGGCGTGATCAGATTCACGATGGCAAGCACGATCAGCACAACTGTGGTCTGCACAGTCATGGCGATGCCAATACGGGCCGATGGCCGCGGGGATTCCGTAGAATCCCAAAAGCAATATGGCAACGAGCTTGCGAAAAAACACTAGAAACTCCGCACGAGAGATGCGGTCCGACCACTTCTGAATCTATTTGAGTGCGGCTGGACAGTCAAGTCTACGCCAGCCGAATTAACTGCGTTCACGTTAAGTTGATCACTTGGCCGGTATTTTGTGATCTTTCTCAGAACCACCACTGGCCAACTTGCCCACCCCTTCGACGGTCAGCGTAATAACGTTGTCCGCTTTGGGCTCAACGGTACAGCTCAGCTTGGCAGTATGGTACGCCGCGTACCGCGGATGGACCACGCCGTAAGTACCATGATTGCGAGCCAGATCTTCGCCGAGAATTAATTGCACGACGACGCAATCATGCGTGCCTGCCACCGCGCCATCGCCAGTCTGATAGGTGGTGAGCGTGAATCCACCGTCGGCATCGATCGTGCCCCGAGCCTGGACTTTGTGCTCGCGTGATTTCAGTTCGACGCTCCCGGTTTTGACCGGTGAACCGTTGACAAAGACGACTCGACCTTTGGTGGGATAGGCCGGCGGCCGACTCGGACCACATCCCGCGACCGTTATCCAGCCAGCCACGATAACGCTAGCGACTACGAGCCAATTGTTTGCACGTCGGTTCAAATGCTTACGCCGTGAAAAGTCCACGAAGTCTGAATGTGAAAACAGTCAGAGCAGTTTAGTCTTCTAAAGCCACAGGCTGGGCATCGCTGCGATGACACAACCGGCCAAGGGTGTCAGTGTCCATGCTTGCCGATACACTGCGGACGCTGCCGTCAGCTACGGCAAAGTTGCAGATGCCTGTGTGCCAGCTACCAAAGCCGATGAGCGCATTGCCTTCGGCGCGGGGATCGATACTGATCGGCACCGTGGGGCCACCGATCCGCGCCGAACCAAAGAGGTAGTCACCATTGAAGATGAATGCATCTTCAGGTGATTTGCCCAGTTTGCCTTGTGGAATGTGCATTTCACCAGCCAGCATCGTATTGCTGAGCCCGTCGACCACATCCTTCATGCCGATGCGATCGATCCAGGCCGTGGGCTGGCTGCCATTGCAGCGGGCGCGGCTAGAAATAATAACTCCGGTACCGTTGCCACCGTAATAGAAATCGGTTGGCAATCCAGACGAGCCAGGCGACAAGTCACCATGATTCCCACCGTAATCACCCAACGCGCCAGAAATGGTAAGCGAGCCCGCGGAAGTCACGGGAATGCGACAGCCACAAGGCAAAACAATCCAAGTAGTTGTGGTCGAAGATACGACGCCTTCTCCAACAGCCTGCGATAGCGAACGTCGCGATGGACAAACATAGCTGGGTAGCGATTGACTACGAACATCATCGGGATGGTCCGCATAAGGCTTGGAGTAGTCCCAGCTTTGTTCCAGCGCGGTCTGTTCCAAGTAGGGCATGATCCGCACAAGCCAGGTCGTCTCACTACCGCCACACGCTTGTTCGGCAGGTGCGCCGGGGCGCGATTGATAACGAGCCGGCGGAAACGCTTTGTGCACATCGTGAAAAGTATGCGTAGCCAGCGCAATTTGGTGTAGGTTGTTTTGGCACTGCATACGCCGAGCGGCTTCACGAGCCGATTGCACGGCAGGCATGAGCAAACCGACCAGCAACCCGATGATCGCAATGACCACCAGTAATTCGACAAGCGTAAAGGCACGACGGCCGACTATGGAGTGTTGGCGGATCATATAAATGGCCTCCTTGAAGGAGTTCGGACGTCACAGAAAAAACCGCACAATTACCGCACTGCAGCATAGTCTAGGTACCCGGCGCGGATGTTGCAACGAAAAGCGGCAGCCCGCCAAGGCGGATTTTCGCTTTTCGCTGTAAAAAGAACGGAATCTACCGAGGAACTGCGGCACTATAACTCAGGCGATCGTGCGGGGCGACCTGCGGCCAAACTAATGCAGAAATTAGATAGAGTACCGGTATCAAGGCAAAAGCGTTCTTCAGTTGAGCACTCCAACCCAGCCATTCCACTCCGCGCGACTCGACATAGACAGCCAAGAAAGCCACGCTCGCCATGGGCGCGAACAACAAGAGACTCCGCCATAGCATCCGCAAGCGACTCATACGGCAACCGTCACGGCGCACCGCTGTAACGCCAGTAAACATCTGCAACAGCCCACCATTGGTGAGTGTGGTCCATACCCATAAGACTCCAAAAATACTCGCAATGCTCGTTACAACCCAAGTCGTATTCTCGTTGGTTACTTGGTTGTTCTGCCAAGCCGAGAAGACAGGATAGAACTCGGCAACTACCTGCTTCTCCGATATGACCTGCTCCCGAAAGCCCTCGTCATTGTCGAGTTCTACTTTGACTGGACGATCGACCGTGTCCGAGCTTATTACGACGCTTGGCGGAGTGTTGAGAGAATGGCTAGGTGTCTCTGCTGGAGGCGTGCGAACTTTGGCCGGTCTGATCTTATAGGTTGGGGGAGTCGATTTGATCTTGGCTCGATCCATCTTGGCTTGCGATAAGATCGCCTGTTCAAACAAATTCAAGTGCTCATAGGCCACTTGGCATTGTTTATGTGCTTCACC
This sequence comes from Rania fehmarnensis, assembly GCF_056494185.1. Classification (NCBI taxonomy): domain Bacteria; kingdom Pseudomonadati; phylum Planctomycetota; class Planctomycetia; order Pirellulales; family Pirellulaceae; genus Rania; species Rania fehmarnensis. Next base: position 2,850,058 of record NZ_CM151398.1, on the reverse strand, counting down.
AGCTGCATTGCGCAGTTGCTCGATTGTTATTGGCTGCGATAAATGTTGTCTCTGCTCTGGGCTAGCAGCAGCCAGTGCGCTGGGATATTGGTCCGGAGATTGGACCACACTGGACAGTGTCGCCAGGCCTCGCGCTTCTTTGCGCAATTGATTTACAAACTGCACAGAGTTCATCGATAGTATGAGCCACACCGCAGCCATCACTGGCAGCGTTACAATCCCCGCCGTCAAGGCATGGGCCAGGCGCAAAGCAGGTGTTACTTGCTCTGTTGTCTGATCGATGCGAGTCAACTCTTGCTTCAGTTGTTCTGGACGATATCTACCTTGAACAAAGCGTTCCAAGAACAAGAGCCCGCGATACGGGGGCAAATCGGACACACGGATAGTCTGACTGATCGCGTGCCGGGAAGCAGGCTGATCTGGGGTTCGAGCCGCACGTTTTTTGCGCAAGCGATGGCCGGCCGGTAGCGCGGCCCAAGCAACGTCGCCCAGTAGGTTTTGAAGGCCAGAGAGACGTGGAGGACCAGTAATGTCTAATTCTGGTTCGCAAAAAGTAGCTCGCCCAGAAGCGTCCAACCAAATGCGGTAACCATTCCAATCCTCTTCGCGTATGGACTGACTATCGGTGCACGTATGTTCATCGATCAACTGATGAAAGAGCTGTCGAGCTAGTGGCCAGGGCAAAACAGTACCGCCATGAATACAGGTTGCCAGTGGAACACCCTCGGGTGCCAGATAGGCATCCCAACTTTGCAATCCCTCGATGCCCGACTCGATCACGCGCATGCGTGCCCGCCGCGTGCATTTCTTGCGCTGCTCGGAAAGCGGCGGCGAGTCTGGAGGAAGCAAGTTGATCCAGACTTGTCGATCCAGACCTTCATCGTGAGCGACCAACCATTGCGATTGATCGCGAGTTTTAAGTTGTCCTGAGATATGAAATCGCCCAATCATCGCCGGCGTGGCAGTAGGCTGCTGCGGGATCAGCCACTGCGGCAGCGTCAGTTCTACTTGGGCCGCCGAACGCTGTGGCACTGACAATTTAGTGTAGGTACTGGTTAACCACTCATGACCGAATTGTCGTTTGCCGCTCCACCACCAGAAACATAGCATGATCAGCCAACCACACAGTTCGCTGCCCCAGGCGACAATAGGCGCGACCTGGAGACTTCCGCGCACAAGTGTATCGAAAAGCAGTTCAATGCCGTTGTTATTGAGAATGAACAATCCTGAGCGTACAGCCGTTTGCCGCATAGTCGGTTTACCGCCAGTCTCGGCATCGACCACCCGCATGCGCATCAACCGCTTACCCAATGAACATCCGAGCAACCACTCTTGCAACCAGTAATAAAAGAAGATGACCAATGAGGTCCCAGCAGCGGCCGATAGCGGCAACCAACTATTGACCGACTGGAAATCGAAAAGCGCAAACTGCAGTACCGAGATTGTAATGGCAGCCACAATCATGGTCGCGACGGTAGCATCGATGAAGCCGGCTAAGATGCGCCGCGGCAATGAAGCAATGTCGCTCTCGGCGGCCACGATCGGCTCAAGGGCCGCCCGCATCTGCTGGAATGACTCGAAGCGTTTATTGCGGTCACGCGCCAGGCCACGCATGACGATGCCTTCAAGCACCGACGGAACCTTGGTTTGCACCTTCGCAAACGCTGGTGGGTCCGACGAAGCAATCTTGGCAATCACTTGGGCGGCATTAGGAGATTCAAACGGAGCTCGTCCGGCCAACAGGTAATACATCGTGGCTGACAACGAGTAGATGTCGCTGCGTTCATCTAGCGTCTCGCCTAACAGTTGCTCCGGTGAAGCAAACAGCGGTGTTCCCAAAAACGCACCGGTGCGAGTCAATTCAGAATCATCCACCAGTGATCGGGCCAGGCCGAAGTCCCCGATCTTCACCGTGCCATGCTCGTCCAAGTAACAATTGGCTGGTTTGATGTCACGATGTATCATGCCTTGTCGATGAGCTTCGATCAGTCCATCGACGCACTGCAGGACGAGTTGCACAGCTTGTTTAAACGGCAATGGACCGCGCTCGACCACCAGGTCTTTCAGCGTCTTGCCGGTCATCAACTCCATCGCGATAAACGGCGTGCCACGATCTTCATCGACGCGATGCACAAACACACAATGTGGATGATTGATCTGGCTGGCGATGTAGCCTTCATGCTTGAACCGCTGTAAGGCTTCGCTCGAGCAACTCCAGCGGGCCGAGAGCAGTTTGATGGCCACTGCTCGCCCTTGGCCATCCAAGGCTTTGTACACGCGCCCCATACCACCTTCACCCAATAACTGCTCCAAGCGATAGCCGCCGATGGTTGAAGTTTGAAGCTGTTTGGATGATGCCGTGCCCATGCCCGAGCTAGCAGATGCCGATGGCTGGCTGTCGGTTTGGCTGAAATCGGTGGTGACATCCGACTTCAGGCCTGATTCGACCAAGGGCGAGGTTGAAGGTGCGCCTTCAAAAGCCGCTGTATGATTGGGATCGTCTGGGACGGTGTTTTTTTTCAGCGGCGAATCGGCCATGATGATGGTTCTGTGGTTGGCTAGCCTGTGTTGACAGTATACAGAACTTCCGCCTGTAAGTGAGCCTTGAAATCGCTTACTGTTTCGCGGGAGGTGTTGGCCGGTTCCTCGTGTGCCAGCTGTGCTTGGTATAAACTACGAAATAACTCGCCCCTTGGATCACTGGCAACCCCGAAATCCCGAGACCACTATGATTCGATCGTTAATGCTGGCAAGTTTGGTCACTGTCGTTGCATTTTTTCCGTCGCCCGCCCCGGCAGATGATTTTGTGTCGGTTTTTGATGGCAAAACAACTGACGGCTGGAAAGCCAATGAGAAGCCCGAGTGCTTTACCGTCGTCGATGGAGCTTTGAAGTTGCAGGGCGGTATGGCTCATCTGTTCTGCGTTAAAGAGGGCTTTGCAGATTTAAAGAATTTTGAATTCAAGGCGCAAGTGAAGACCCTCAAAGGCGCCAACTCGGGCGTCTTCTTTCACACTGAGAACCGAGGACCCGGTGGCTTGAAGAAAGGTTACGAAGCGCAAATCAATACTTCGTTCGATAAAGATCCACGAAAGACTGGCAGCCTGGTAGACGTGAAAGACCTGTCCCAGTCCCCCGTTCCCGACGACCAGTGGTTCGATTTCCACTTGATCGTTCAAGGCAAACAGATCAAGGTCAATATCAACGACCAGACGGTTGTCAATTACACCGAAGAAGCCAAACCAGTCCGCAAGAAAGGTCGCGAAGAACGCATACTCTCCCACGGCGCGCTGGCCCTGCAAGCCCACGATCCCAACAGCGTCACCTTCTTTAGAAACCTGCAAATTAAGAAGTTGCCAGACTAACGCCTCAACTAAGCCGCAGGCGTTAGCCTCGGTTTCTTTGGAGTGCTGTGGCGCCAGCCACTTTGGAGCTGCTATGTAGGAGCGATTGCGCAGAGGGGATTTTAGGCGAGTACGTAATTCTAGCGGTCCCGCCGCTGGCAGGAAAAAAATTTTTGAGTAGAGACGGTTTGCTTCTCAAAATTGGTGAGCCAAATCGTTCTCGGTCGTTCTTTGATCAGGTATCGCCATACTGGTAATCATAAGAGGGACGGCCTCAAACTGCCTTATCAGGCGGTGGTGATCCGACAGAGCGCCAAGCTCCAAGAAGGCAGCGAGTGCCATAGTGCTCGAAGGCGGTGTGGATTTGACTCACCTGAATGAGAATCAGCTTGAAGCCGTCTGTTCCTCGTTTGTAAGTGTACTCTCAGCTTTTAGTCGTGCGAGAATCGTTGTCAGTAATTCTCCTATTCGCTTAGGACCGCGTCGGGTACTTCCCTGCTCGAGCGATTGAGCAACGAGTTCCGCTTCACACCCACGCGTCTTTAGTGGAAGTTGCGCTACAGCGTTTTCCATGTCGATCAAGGTTTGATCGAGAGGAGTTGCATGATCGTCATGGAATATCCGGAGTTTAACAAGAATCGAATTGGGATCACGGCAACACTCGTGCTTTAGCGGAGCGTCGCCAGCCACGCAAGCGAATGCAATTCTGCTGAAACGCTTAGCGATTTTGACTCGAGTTGCGCGCTTGTCGATATTCTGTATCGCATCGCTTGCAGCAACCACTCTGAAGTGGCCATTGAGCTTGGCAAGATTATCAGCGATGCGCATTAGGGACGCTCGCAGACGACGATTGGCGTTTTTGACGATTGAACCAGAGTTGTCGGTTTGGTCACTCTGGTAACGTGAGGGAAAGATTCCGCTACGGCCCGTAATTGCATTGGCATTAGCGTAATGAGAGATGGGGCCCATCTCTCCTGCAAAATCAGCGGCCGAAACGACGTTGATTGCAGGAATTGCCAACAGTCGCACGTAAGGAGTTTTCACAAGATTCCCTGCAATTTCCACTTCCAAACGCGCAATCTGCTTTTCAAGCATCTGATACAAGTCATGTAGTTCTGTCCACATAGAATGATGCAGAGTTGGTGATTCAACTTCCAGCTTGACTGCTTGCTGTGCCCAGCCAATGACCTTATCGATCGTTGATTGCTGAAAACGAATTTTCTGTTTGGCCAAGTGCTCGCCCAGGCCTTTGAGACCGAGTGCTAAAACCGCTTGGGCCGAATCGGCTTTCCTTGCAATTTCTATCGCTGGCGGATGACTAAAGAAGTCACTAAAGACACCTGCGTAACCAGGCATGCTTAAGTGTAAGTGCTCGCGAATCTGGCAAGCTATGGCTGTCGACTTTTCCACCAAGTCGCGTCGATGACGGACACGCAGTCTCAACTGCTCGTAGACATCGGGGAGCTTAAGTTCGCATAAACCGAAACCAGCTATGGCTGCTCGATGATGTGCTGCGAGATCGGTCTGATCCGTCTTGTTCTCTGGATCGGCTGGTACTCTGTATTGCTTGGTTGCCAGCGGATGAATTATCCGTACTTCAAAACCCGCACGATCAAAGGCATGCTTCAGAATGAGATGGTAGTTCCCGGTCCGCTCGACTGTTACGATCAGATCCTTGATACGATGCTTTTCCGCTTGATCCTTGACCAGTTGAATTGCATTTCCGATCGAATTGGGTTGATGCTCTACCGTCGTGGAATCGATCAGGATGTTGCCCATATAGTCGGCCATCATCAACTCCGACCGCAGCTTGGCCGGATCAATACAGACGATCGCAAAGTGCTCTGCGCCGACAGCCTTGACGCGTGGGGCGATGACCCCGCTGGGCTTGTGAAGAGATTGACGATTCTTGGAACGACGCTTCGAGGCTACAGAATTCTTAACCGACATCTGACTACTCCTTAAGTAGGGAAAACCTCTACTCAATTGTCCAGATAGCAGTTCCCGTATGTTATTGGGATTTCTGACCAACATACCAGTGCTGTGGCGCTAGCCACAGCTTTGATGTAATAACCCAACTGTACCGCAGCCTGCACGAACCTTTACTCATCAACGTTACCAGGTGCGTGCAGGCTGCGGATCAGTCAACACTTACATCAAAGCGGTGCCTCGGGCACCGCACTCCAAGGCGAACCAATTGCCATGAACGTACCCTAGTGCATGCAGGCTGCGGAACAGTTCACGCTTACATCAAAGCTATGGCTGCGCCGCAGCACTCCCAAGGCTTAGTCTTCGAATGGCAGATCTTGGGTGGTGCGTTCGGCCAGTCCGGATTTGAAGTGGGCGCGGCATACTGATACGTAACGTTCGTTGCCGCCGATTTGCACTTGCGAGCCCATCTTCACAGGACGACCTTGCTCGTCGATACGCAACTGAAAAGTTGCTTTTCGACCGCAATGGCAAATCGTCTTGAGCTCCACCAGCGAATCTGCCCAAGCCAAAAGTTCCATCGAACCTTCAAACAAGTTACCTAGAAAATCGGTGCGGATACCATAGGCCAATACAGGCACATCCAGCTTGTCGCATACATCACTCAATTGACGGACTTGCCGACGCGTTAGGAATTGAGCTTCATCTAACAACAGACAATGAAACGGCTCAGTAGCATGCTCGCGTTCCGCCAGGTGGAAGAGGTCATCGGCTTGAGTGAACGAGTGCGCATCGGCTTGCAGACCAATGCGTGAAGCGATGCGACCTTGACCAAATCGACTGTCCAGTTCTGGCGTCAGCACCAGCGTGCGCATTCCGCGCTCTTGATAGTTGTAATTGGACTGCAACAACATGGTCGACTTGCCGGCATTCATCGCTGAGTAATAAAAGTACAACTTGGCCATCGCGTAACAACTATGACTTAGAAGAAATGATTGGGAGGCTCAGTCTAACATACTTGCAATCTTGCGCTCGATCAGGTCGCGATTAGCCGTGCATCCGGCCAGGGCCAAGGCGTCGCGCCAATGCGACAGGGCGGCTTGACGCTCACCCGATTTATCCAATAGCTCAGCCATGGCACAGTCCCACCATGGTCGAAGTTGTTTCCGATCCGCTAACGACAGCGCTAGTAGACTCGTCAAGGCAGGCTGTACGCCTTCAGCATAAGCCTGTGCCAAGATATGATTCAGGCGCACCATGGGGCTGGGCGCGAGTTGCTGCAAGAGCGTGTACAAGTGGAGCACGCGGTCCCAAGCGGTCGTTTCCAGACTGCTCGCCCGGCAATGTTCCCAAGCGATGGCGACTTCGATGTGATACCGGCTGAGCGTTTCACCCCGCGCGGCCCGCAACATCCACTGCATGGCTTCGCGAATCTGGTGCCAGTTCCACTGCGTGCGATCTTGATCGGCCAGCAAAACAATACACTCATCGGCGTCCAACCGCGTGCTCAAACGCGCAGCATGCATCAGCAGCAGCGCGAGCAAGGCATCGATGGCCGGCTGATCGCGACTAGTCACATGGGCCCCCAACATCCGCGTCAAACGAATCGCTTCATCACAGAGATCGCGTTTGATTGGACTAACACCACTGGTCGCCGAGAAACCTTCATTGAACATCAGGTACAGCACCTGCATCACTGCGTCGCGACGCTCCAGCATCTGCTCGGCGGATAGATCAGCCAGTTCCTCGCCGGCTTCACGCAATTTTGATTTAGCGCGAGACAGTCGCTTCTCGATGTTGTCGGTAGTGACCAACAGACCACGAGCGATCTCGCTGACACTGAAACCGCCAGTGATTTTGAGCGCCAGCGCGATTTGAGATTCCGCTGGAATCGATGGGTGGCAGCACAAGAAGAGCAGACGCAGCGGTTCGTCTTCAATTTCCGATTCCAGCTGTTGGTCAACTGCGTCCCACGATTGCGAGAGTGCGGGGGCAATGCGCTGAAAAGTTGCTTCGCGACGCAGAGCGTCCGTCGCCAGGTTGCGAGCAGTTCGGTACAGCCACGCTGCCGGATCATGTGGAATGCCCTGTCGCGACCAACTCTGCAGCGCGCGCCAGAGCGCCATCTGCACCACGTCTTCTACCAATTCAAGACGAGCAGCACCCAGCGCGCCGGTCAGGAGACCAACCAATCGGCCATACTCATGCCGAAAGAAATGCTCGACCAGCGCGCGAGGTTCGTTCACGTTACGATTGACTAGAGGAGCGATTGATTAGACGGTAAATCCAGCCAACTCGCGAATCTCAATGGCGCCACCGATCAAAGCGATGGGACACTCGCGGGCTATAGCCACAGCTCCTTCATAGCTGTGGGCTTGAATTACCGAGTAACCGCCAATCATCTCTTTGGCTTCGACATACGGACCGTCGCTCACCACGCCGCCTGTTTGCAAGACGCGTCCGGTGGGCAGCAAGCCATCGCCGCCATCGACAATGCTGGGGCCAAATTTTTGAAACCACGCACCCCACATTTGCAGAAAACCTTGCATCTCTTCGGGCGAGGGTTGCGGACGTGGTTCAGCCGAGTCGCGATAAATCAATAGATACTTGACCATGGTCACTCACTTTCATTGAACAGAGCTATTGTCGGGCTCGACGCTACTAGGATAATTGCGAGCCATCAATTCAGCGACGAACAACCAACCCAAATCCGGACACTGGGCCGAGAATATTTTTAAATCCTCCGAAGGTGAAACTCATTAATGTCCACCTCAAAGTACTGGATCGACCACTTGCAACTAGAACCCCATCCCGAAGGTGGTTACTTTCGCGAACTATATCGCGCTGCGGAGTCGATCCCGCTCAATGCGTTGCCTCCACGATTTAGAGGCGAGCGCAGTTTTGCCACCAGCATTGTGTATCTACTCGAACATGGAGACCGCTCGGCGTTTCATCGCATTCATTCCGATGAGACTTGGCACTTTTATGCGGGTGATCCACTGGAATTGTTTCAACTGGATGAAGCTAACCCCCACGAAATACAACGCGTCATTATCGGCCGCGACCTACATGTGGGGCAGCATATCCAATGGACGGTACCTGCCAGCGTCTGGTTCGGCTCGCGTGTGTGTCCGGGAGGCGCGTTCAGTTTGCTGGGCTGTTCGGTCAGTCCGGGCTTTGATTTTGCAGACTTCGAATTGGCGGATTGCGACAAACTGACCACCCAATTCCCACATTATGGTGGGTTAATTGGGGAACTTACCCTTAAACGGGGTAAATAATCTGGCAAATTGCTCTAGGCAAAATAAGTAGTTCTTGAAAAGATGTCCAGTCTTACGTAATCTTAAAACCCGCAAAGCGAAGTCCCCTCAGCTTTCTAGGTTTGAGCCCCATGAAGTATGTATTGTTTGCCTTGATGGTTATGGCCGGTTCGGCCGCTTCGTGCTTGAACACCGCGCCCGCTCGGGCCGGATTCGACTTGACCGTAGACGAAAACACTCTGCGTCAAATCAATGGAATATGGGAGATCGACGTCAAGATCGCTACGACAGGCTCCCCGACCACGGTTTACAGTCTGCTGCTGAACATGCGTTTACTCCCCGGCACTGGCCAGCCGATCAGTACGCTCAATGGCATTTCGTTTGTGGGTCTCACTAACCCAACTACCGATCCATTGTTTGCCGATGCAGAGGTGAACTTTAATGCTACGGACAGCCCACACTTTATGCCGGGTTCGCTGATCAGCCCAATAGAAGTTGGCGCGCCTGCCAGTGAGCTGAACGCCTTCACTGTGCGGTTCGTGAGTTACCGACCAGAGCCAACCAATGTGCGGGTTGGCTTTCTGCCTGTCGGTAACTTCTATCAGATTGCCAGAAGCGAAGGGCCTGCGCTCCACACGTTTAATACGCTGCTCCAATCACCCGACATTTCCGTCACCGGTGTACCAGAGCCAAGTTCATGGCTGATGGGCGGCAGCATACTGGCGGCCACCTGGTGGCGACGTCGCCGAGCGCGCCGCTCTCCCGCAACCCCGAGCGGAAGCCGTCAAGGCTTTCGAAAGGTGATTACGTAGCGGAAGCCGTCAAGGCTTTCGAAAGTCGGTTGGCGATCCATCACGAAACTCTTGACCAGTTCCGCTTCTGGAACACGGGATAAGCGATTAGTGCTTCTTGGCCGCGGGTTTCTTAGCGGCGCCGTGGCCTGAGCCATGAGCGGCGGGTTTAGCACCATGAGAACTCTTGGCTGCTCCGTGAGCTGCAGCCGGTTTGGCGTGACCCGAAGCTTTAGCATGCGCGGCCGGCTTGGCGGCGTGACCACTGGAACTGGCACCATGACCAGCCTTTGCGCCATGACTTTCGTCGTCGCCGTGTCCTTCGTCACCGTGTCCTTCGTCACCGTGTCCTTCGTCACCGTGACCCTCTTCGCCATGCCCCTCTTCGCCATGCCCATCATCGTGTTCACCTTCGCCATGTTCAGCATTTTGCTCGGACAGCGCAGGTCGAATTGGGCGGACTGAGGTCAACGTTGAACTGCGAGCGGCTTGCGATTCTTCACCGGGCATGATCAGTTCTTGCGATGGCCGCCAGTGGAATTCGCGAATATCCAGATCGACTCGATCGTTGATCACCACTTTCTCCACGATTTCTTCGTGTAGAACTTCATCGATCGCCAGTTTGATTTCTTCTTTGACTGCGACCAAGGCTGGATCCAGCAGCAATTGTTCATCCAGTCGGCGGAGAGCTTCTTCGACGGCTTCGTGTACGACCCAGCGATTGTGTTCGATGGTGGCTCGCGCTGCCAGGCGACTCTCCGGTGGCACTTGCAAGTGAATGCGCAGTTGTGTCAACCATTGGCGATCGGCGGATTGTTTATAGAACAAGCCCACCGGTATTTCGCTGGCCGCCACAGTTTTCAGGCGCGTAGCCTCACTGCGGACGTAGCCAATGACTACGGCATGCGTGGCCACCAGCAAGATGACCAAGCCGACAATCCAGTATTTGCGTACGAATGACATGGAATTGTAGTGCCGAGAGAAATGAGTGAACCTCTGCGAACTATGCGCAGACTTTACGAATGTTGAACGCTAGGTCACCATTAGCCTACATGTCCGCCCGAATACCGAGGAAGCAGCCGCTAGCGGAACATTCGGGCCGTTTCAGCCGTTACAACGGTTACTAAGCGCGGGTTACTGGTTACAATTGTGGCTCATGATGCTACCCGTCACCCTCTGTGCGGGGGGCAGCGGTTGGCAACGAGCGAATTGGGGCGATTCTGGTATAGCATGATTTTGGTTATCGATAACTACGACTCGTTTACCTACAACCTCGTGCAACGCATAGGGGAAATCGACCCCAGCGTTGACGTGCAAGTGGTTCGCAATGACAAACTCTCGATCGCCGATATTCGCGAACTCAAACCCGACCGCATCTTGATCTCGCCCGGCCCATGCACGCCCAATGAAGCGGGTATCAGTGTGCCGATCATCGAACAACTGGCGGGCGAAGTTCCTATTCTGGGAGTTTGTTTGGGGCATCAATCGATCGGCCAGGCCTTTGGTGGTCAGATTGTGCGGGCTCCACAGTTGATGCATGGCAAGACCGATCAGATTTCGCATGACAATCGTGGTATGTTTGCCGGTTTACCTAATCCATTTATTGCGACGCGTTACCATTCGTTAGTGATTGCCCCAGAATCGATGCCGATTGATCTGGAAGTCAGCGCTTGGGTCGACGGGGCTGATGGGACCAGGCAGATCATGGGAGTCAGGCACAAGCACTTTCCGATCGAAGGCTGGCAATTTCATCCTGAGAGCTTTTTAACACAACCTGGACCAGAACTCTTACGCCGCTTTCTATACTGGGAAGTCTGACGTTACGTTCTGCTTCCAACATTAACTCAGCTTCCTACTATCTCACCCTTCTTCTCGCATAACCACTCATCCAACTATGCTTTGCGTTACCATTGGCCGAACCAAACACAGTAACACCATTGCCGATTATCAGCGGGTGGCCGAGCAGGGCGCGCAGCTAGCCGAGATGCGTTTGGACTACATCGGCCGGTCGGTCGATCTGCGTCGCTTGCTGCTGAAACGTCCTTGCCCATTAGTGATCACTTGTCGCCGCCGCGAAGACGGGGGACGCTGGGAACGGACCGAAGAAGAACGACAAATGCTGCTGCGCAGCGCCATCGCCACGGGCGTAGATTTTGTCGATTTAGAAGAAGATATCGCTGAACGCATTCCGCGCTACGGCAAGACCAAACGTATTGTCAGCTTGCATAATTTCGAAGAGACGCCTGCCGATCTGGATGCAGTTCATGCGCGCTTGGCCAAGTTGGATGCAGATGTTGTCAAGATTGCGACGATGGCCAATTCGTTTGCCGATGTCATTCGGATGCTGCGACTGATGGCCAATGCTCAAGTGCCCACGATCGGCATTTGCATGGGTGAGATCGGCATGCCAACCCGCATTTTGTCACTGCGTTATGGCGCGCCTTTTACATATGTTACCAGCGATACCGAACGCAAGATTGCTCCAGGGATGATCGCCTGGCACGCGATGCGCGATCTCTATCGCCCTAATTCAATTACGGCTGCCACTAAGTTATTTGGTGTCGTAGCAGATCCGGTTGCCCATTCGCTCAGCCCACTGTTGCACAATACCGCCTTCGCCGAAGACAAACTCGATTGTCGCTATTTGCCCTTTCGCATTCCGCCGGAGGACCTGGCGCTGTTTATGGCTTGGTGTGTGGAAAGCAAGATTGGCGGTTTGAGTGTTACGATTCCGCATAAGGAGTCCATGCTGAACTACATTCAGCAAGCCGAACAAGCGGTCAATGGTATCGGCGCTTTGAACACGGTCGTCTTTCGCGAAGGCGAAGCCCTGGGATACAACACCGACTATCGGGCTGCCATGGACTCCATCATGGAATGCGTGGGTGCTGAAACGATCGACTCGGATATCTTGAAAGGCCGCGGAGTATTGGTGCTGGGCGCCGGCGGTGTGTCACGCGCGATCGCCTATGGACTGCGTCAACGCGGGGCTCTAGTGGCCATTTCCAGTCGCACTCAAGATCGCGCAGAGAAACTGGCGCGTGATATCGGTGGTCGAGCTTTGCCTTGGAAGAATCGCTACGACATTCGCCCCGGTATCCTAATTAACGGTACGCCGATAGGCATGCATCCCGAAGTTGATGACACGCCCTACGCGAAAGAGAAACTGCAAGAGAACATGTTGGTGTTCGACACAGTTTATAACCCCGAACAAACCTTGCTGATCAAAGACGCGCGCCAAGCCGGTTGCCAGGTCATTACTGGCGTCGATATGTTTGTCCGCCAGGCGGCCTATCAGTACAAACTGTTCACCGGCGCCAGCGCCAAACCCGAGACGCTGCGCAAGACACTCAAAGCGGCTACATCACCGGTTAACTTCTAAGTCTCCTTTCGCTCCGCGAAAGGGAGCGACTCGAGATACACTGCCTTTCGCGGAGCGAAAGGAGACATTGGGCCTCATCTGTTCCAAGGCATGCGGGCCAGCAACATACCCATGCCGCACCAATCGGTCACGCCAGCAAACAACAGGCCGCCTCCGACAAAGGCGGATAGGCCGATGAAATATGGATGGAGAAAGCTGAGCGCAAGACCCAGCAACACGAGCGAGCCAGCGGCGATGCGCACTTGCCGCTCGAGGGCAATGGCTTTCTTGCCATGCACCAGCGGTAAACCGGTCCCACTACAGGCATGCGTGCCACCGGCAACATTGACCACATTCGTAAAGCCAGCCGCGTGAAAACGTTCACATGCTTGCTGACCACGCCCACCCATTTTGCAGATCACATACAGCGGTTCACCAGGTGGATGACCGACCATTTCGACTTTCGGATCCAAACGATCCAAGGGTACATTGCGGGCAAACTCTACATGCACTTCGCGATATTCGGCTGGCGTGCGCACGTCGATCAGCTTTGGTCGCTTACCGGTATGCACTAACGCCTTCAGTTGCTCAGGTGAAATCACTGCGTCAGATTGCTCGGAATGCGTTCGTTCTGCCACCATGGCCATCGCTAAAAGTACCTTCTGCAAATTTCGAATGCGGGAAGTCGACAGGGGTTCGTACGTCTATCGTAACCGCTTTGGTTGGATCTGGATAACCTGCGACTCAGTGTTTACTGAAACAGTTACTGACCAAGTCGCGTGGGTGCGGTTTGACCGCCTCGGCAGGTAGAGAGGTTAACACGACCAAGGCGGTGTCGCGAGCGGCATCTAGCCAAGCCAGGGTGCCGGTCGAACCACTGTGTCCGAAAGCGGTCGGTGAGACGCCGGCTCCAATCGTGATCGGTCCCAAGGCGAATCCTAGCCCGCGCGGAATGCGTATCTCTTTATTATGATCCATCGTCATCAGCTGCGTCGTCTCGGGCGCGAGAAATCGTGGGGCAGGTGTGTGAAAAGCCTCCAAAAAGCGCATCACGTCGCCCGCTGAGGCATGTACGCCGCCCCAGGGCGCGCCCAGCCCTCGCCAGTAAACGCTGTTCCAATCCCACTCCTTGGCCGTCGGGTCGCCGCCACCGGCCTCTGGGGCCGCATGCTCGATCTGCATGGGCACACGCTGTTGTTCGGATAGTGCACCAACTCCCAGCGCAGTGTTGGTCAGCCCTAAGGGTTCGGTAACATTGATTCGTACCAGATCCAAGATGCTCGTGCCGCTCAGCCTGCGCGCGATCTCGGTGGCCAGCAAGATTGCCATGCTGGAGTATTCGTATTTGGTACCCGGTACAAAGTGCAAGGGCGTCTTCATGGCTGCTTGAGCAAACGCCTCTAAACTGGCGTGCGCACGCCGCAGTTGCATGTTCTCGGGCAATTGATCCGGCAAGCCCGAGACGTGCGTCATTAGGTGCCGTATCGTTACTCGTTCACGCCCTTGGCCAGTAAATTCCGGCAGATACTTCGTCGCCAGGTCATCCAGCGCGAACGCCTGCTGCTGGTACAGTCGCATTACAGCCGCAATCGCGATCGGTTTGGATATGGAGCCCAATAAAAACGAACTGTCTGGCTCGGCAGCGCCGAAGGCTTTCTCAATTCTTTCTGATCCGATGCGCGCACACAGCGCGGCCGCTCGCACCTGGCCCGTCTCGACTGCGCTCTCGAGAATCGTTGTCGCTTTGTCAAACGCTCCTTGAGGATCGGCAGCTTGTGCGTTGGCCATGAGTACTCCGGCGGCGAGGGAGGTGAAAATAAATTGTCGTCGATCGGATCTCACTTCGATGGCGATCTCTGCGCTTTGTTGTGGACTTGGAGGTAAAGTTGCACGTTGACGCTTCGGGCTCGACGAGGCTGCAGTGCCTTTATCGAGTTGGCACTGCACCGTAGGCACTTGCCGGCGCCGGTTCAGTATCCTTCAGTTCGACTCTCAGACGTTCAAGTTCCACTTTCAGTTCGCCAGCTGTATCGGCATAAGCGGGATCGTTGTAGAAACTCTTGGTCTCATGGGGATCCTGCTGCAGATCGAGCAACTCCCAATCATCGACATCGGTATTGTAGTAATGTATCAGCTTGTAACGGTCGGTAACTACACCGTAGTGTGGCCGTACATGGTGCGGTTGCGGATACTCGTAGTAGTGATAATAGAAGCTCTTGCGCCAATCGGCTGGCGGTTGGCCCTGCAGGATCGGCACAAGACTGCGGCCTTGCATTTCGGACGGTACATCTACGCCGGCCACATCCAAAAACGTTTCGGCGAAATCAACTAGCGATACTAGTTCGGTCGAACTGCTGCCGGGTTTGACCTGGCCAGGCCACCGCACTAGCAGTGGCGTGCGCAGTGATTCCTCGAAGATCCAACGCTTGTCGAACCAACCGTGCTCGCCCAGGTAGAATCCTTGATCCGACGCCAGGACCACAATCGTGTTATCGGCTAGCCCTTCGGCCTGCAAGTAGTCCAGCATTTTGCCCACACTTTCATCGACCGCTTTCACGCATCCCAAGTAATCGTGCATGTAACGGTTGTAGCGCCAGCGAACTAACTCTTGACCGCTCAAGTTAGCCTGGCGGAACTGGGCATTGCGCGGCTCGTAATAAGCATCCCACTCTTTGATCTCTGCAGGGGATAATCCCGGTGGATGTTTCAGCTTGGCATCCAACTCGGTAAACGTTCTATCTAGTCCCATATCGTGATCACTAACCGCTTTACTGCGACCAGCAAAGTCATCGAACAGAGTTGCGGGTTCGGCAAAGGGGCGATCTCTATTCCAGCCCAGATGCCGCAGGGCAGGGGACCACTCGCGATGCGGAGCCTTGTGCTGCGCCATTAGCAAAAACGGTTTAGTCTTATCACGATTCTTGAGCCACTCGATCGACAGGTCGGTAATCACATCGGTCGTATAACCAGTTTGTTTGCCGCGCTGGCCGTTATGGATCATCGGCGGATTGTAGTAGATGCCTTGTCCCGGCAAGATATGCCATTCATCAAAGCCCACCGGATCAGTCACCAAGTGCCACTTGCCAATCATGGCCGTCGAATATCCCGCCGACTGCAGCAATTTGGGAAAGGTCGTCTGCGAACTATCAAACTTGCAGTTGGAATTATTGTAGAAGCCATTGAGATGAGAGTACTTGCCCGTCAGAATCGTGGCTCGACTAGGCCCGCAGATCGAATTGCCCACCAGGCAGCGGTCAAACCGCATACCTTCGCGCGCAATGCGATCCATGTTCGGTGTCTCCAACAGCTTGCGCGAATCGCCGTACGCACTAATGGCTTGATAAGCCAAGTCGTCCGAGAAGATGAACAAGATGTTGGGAGTGGTCTTCTCCACCGCCTGCAGTGCGCAGGGTTTCCCACTCAACAAACAGACGACTAGTAACACTGCCACGATCAATCGAGTAGTCATGTTTTCCTCCCAAGTGGCCTGGACAGCCCCCGGCCCGTGTGTGTTGTGGAAGAGGCTCCCAGCATGGCTATGTTTTAATCCAAAATCGTCTGCCGCTGTACAGGCTGTGGTAGCTAATTCTGAAAACGCTTCAGGAGTACACAGGCTGGAAGCCTATGCCACACTTACACGCTTCAGGAGTACACAGGCTGGAAGCCTATGCCACACTTACACGACATCATTCAGTTGCTCGTCCGGCAGCGCGTCGCGTAATCCGCCTGAGGTATGGCCTTGCTCATTGGGATCAACGAAGAACCAGTCTTGCCCCAATTCGCCATAGAAGGTGTCAACAAAGTTGTCGCCGACGATCTCCCTGCTTTGCGTAGTTACTCTCATCCGATATGTGCGGCCGACACCCGTGAGATTCAGCAAGCTGACGCGCTCGGCATAGCTGCGGGACGAGCCCCAGATCTCCATGATGGCTGAACGGTTGGCGGGATTGAAGGGACTGGCCATTCCATAAAAATAACCGCCGACCAGTATGTCATCGTCGTCTCCACCCATCAGCAGATCCGCACCGTAATTGCCGATCAACACATCGCGTCCACTCTCTCCAAACAGGCGATCTGCAGCAAAATCGCCCACCAAGATGTCATTTCCAGCTCCACCGCGCAGCGTGCCTGACGCATGAATCACATCGTCACCATCTTCGCCCAAAATCACGGCGATGCCACCGGAAGAAATCGTATCGTTGCCCGCACCTGCCCGCACATAGACATTGTCGAAATTCGACAGACTGATATGGTTGTTGCTGGCGCCGCCAGTGATGTTGGCCGATTCGATCGACCTCAGGGCATATTCTTGTGGATTGACTGTACCGACGATCAAGTACTCATCGAAGAACGGAAAACGCGACTCGACGCGCATGTCTTGATCGGCGATCAAATTCAGCGAATCGATACCACCACCACCATGGATCGACAGCAGTCGATTGCTGCCCTGATACAGCAACCTGAACGTGTCCGCCTGGTTGCCACCATACAGCTTTTCTACATCCGTAAAGTTGATGGGGACTCGGCCGACGGGACGCGCAGAACCCGAGTTGGAGGTCGAGAGCACCCAAGAGACGGCAGTGTTGTACACACTCAAGTCGATGATATCTGTGCCTAGGTCACCGCGAACTACCATGCCGAACGTAGGTGCATCGAAGGTATCGCTAAAGATCATGCGATCATCTCCGGCGCCGCCACTGACGATCAGTGTCTTACGTGTGCTGTTCAGCAACGAGAGTGGTATGCGTATCTGTTTGGTTCCGTTACCGGTAACTTGTGGCAAGCCAACAACCGTAAACGCAAATCGACGATCCATCGATAGATCGGTAACGATGATCTCCGTATCCGTACGCGCAAAACGCCAGTGATCATCATGCGCCCAGCGATCGGCAATAACAATCTGGCCGCTGGCACTGAGACTGACAGTGGTCGTAGTCGTCGGTGGAGTGCCTAAAACGAATTGAACCAGGAAGAAATCGCCATCCAAGCGATCGATACCGTAGTCGGTTCGCGTACCTGTGACCAGCAAGCGATCGTCGCTCAGTTGATGAACCTGCCTGAACTGAACGCGACGTGTGCCATAGGCCATCCATTGTCCGTTACCCATAAAACTCTCATCGGGCGTTCCGTCCGGACGGAGCACACGAATCACGCATTGATCGCCAACGTCCCCAACCAGCACCAGCCTGCCATCGGCCAGGGCCGTCAACGACTTGGCGATAAACCCACTGCCCTGAGGATCAAAGTCTGTCGTTTGAGCAAACGTTTGTTCCGGCAATTGAAAGGTGTCGTCGCGCGTACCGTCTGGAAAATAGCGTTCCAGGCCAGATTGATACCCCATTACATAAAATCGTCCGTCGGGTAAGGGCTCGACCACGTCGACCTGGGTCACAGGACTTGTGGGATAGGTGCGTTTGGCATTGGGACCAAAAGTAGCGTCCAGCGAACCGTTGGTATTGAAACGGGTCATGATCATGGTGCGCCGGCCCCAATCCAGGTACCCCACGGCCAGGATACGTCCGTCGGGTTGCAAGATCAGACGAGTCATGGCTGCACCTGCGGTAGCCATGGTCGAGATTCCATCCGCGCTGAAACTAGTATCTAGTGTACCGTCAGGGTTGAAACGAATGAGACTGGTTTGCCCCTCACTGTAGCCTGAAAAACCACTAACCACGATCTTGCCATCGGGCTGTACTACCATATCGCCAAACAAATCGTTCGAAGTGCTCAGCGACGTGACGACTACGCCATCATCCGAGAATGTTGTATCGAGAGAACCGTCTGAGTTAAAACGTGCGACCAACAGTTTGTCGAGCACGGTGTAACCTGTATAGATGTTGGCAATTCCAGCGGCTACAATCTTGCCATCAGGCTGTATGAAGACTTTCGACAACGATGAATAGTTCGTCTCGGGAACCGCGAGCACCTGGTGTCCATCATCGGAGAAGGTTGGGTCCAACAGGCCATCGGGAGTGTAGCGGGCCAGTGCCATCATGCGCTGGCTTTCGCCGACGACAATAATGCGGCCATCTGGGCCGACGGCAGATCCTCCGACTAGATCATCGCTCGAGCCGGTGGCCTCAGCCACGACTCCATTGTTGCCAAAGCTGGTGTCTTCCAGTCCGGTACTGGTCAAACGGCGCACACCAAACTGATAACTAAAGTAACCAGCTGTGACCACCTTGCCGTCGCTCTGCAATGCCAACGCACTCTGCCTGCTCGATGAAAGCCAAGCGCTGGTAAAGCTAGGATCGACATCGCCGTTGCTTGTCAAACGCAACACGCGTTTTCCAGTCTGGGCTACGATGCGTCCATCGGGCTGGACGGCCACGTTGACCCACTCACCTTCATGGACAGCTGCCGTTACTTTGCCATCTTGACTGAAGCTGGTATCGAGCGCCCCATCGCCAGTCAATCGCGCCACTGCCAACGTGGTATAATTCGAGAAGGCTGCCAGTACGATCCGTCCATCGCTGTGAACTGCCATACCAGTACCAAACTCTTGGACCGCGGGATTGGTGCCAAACTCAACGCGATTGATACCTCGATCTCCAAAGTGGGCATCGACACTGCCATTAACATTGAAACGGGCTACAAACATGTCTTCGTAGTCGGCGCCGTAGATCTGGTCGACGCTGGTAACCCCGGCAACGAGTATTTGACCGTTGGCTAGCAGGTGCAGTTTGGTCGCCATATCGACGTCGCCCCACTGCGCGATGACTCGTCCATTGTCACCGAAGTCAGTATCGAGAAGTCCATCTCTAGTCAAGCGTGCCATGCCCATCTGATCGCCGCTGGCGCCTGCGATCACGATCCGCCCGGCCCAATCGACCTGAACGTCGTAGGCTCTCTCGCGGACTTCACCCAAATCAAGAACGACTAGACCGTTTTGTCCGAAAGTGTTGTCGATCTGACCATCGGCCAGGTATCGCGCCACATAGAAATCGGTACCGGAGTACCGCGCGCCTCCGGCTACTACGAACTTGCCATCGGGCTGTACGGCGACAGCTTCGATCGAAAATGGATTACCTATGCGCTGGCCACCAGCGAAGGCTGGATCTCGCGTGCCATCGCTCAAATAGAGATCAATCGCTTGTTCGCCAGCGACTAAGATTCTGCCATCCGGCAGAATCTCTACATCCCTGGCGGTTTGACCTCCAGAGTCCGAATCGATAAAGCCATCGACGACCTGGCCGTCGACACCAAAACTGGGATCAAGCGAACTGACTGCACAGGCCAGGCGGGGCTCGTATTGCTCGAGGCGGAGTGAACGATAGCGACCGAGGCGATTTCGCATGGTGGAACCCGCATTTATTAGTGCTTTGAAGGATTTCAAAGGCCAAACTCAGGCGAATTCAGCTACGAAGAGGCCAAACTCTGGCGAGTTCAGCTACGAAGGAAAATTACTTTATATATCAAGTATCTGTTCGCTGACGATGCGATCACGCACGCCACCGCTTTCCAGCCCGACTTCGGTCTGGACATCGGCTACGAACCAGTCACTGCCGGTATTGCCGAAGTAAGTATCGACACTGAAGTCGTAGAACAAAGATGAGTTCGGAATCAAGCGGACGTTGTTGTCGGGGCCAACTCCGGTTACCGTTAGACGTTCGATCTTAGTTGCATAGTCATCGGATGAGCGCCACGTTGCCAAGATCGCATCACGCGCGGCCACCGTGGTGGCGTCAGTACTGAATACCAGCAGCGGACTGTAATCGCCCAGCAGCAGATCATCGCCAGCTCCGCCGTAGAGCCCATCGACACCGTAGCCACCCACCAACACATCTTGACCATCTTCGCCATAAAGCTGATCGTTTCCGGAATCGGCCTGCAGCAGGTCGTCGCCCAGACCGCCTCGCAGAACGTTATCACCACCGCCCCCGTACAACGCATCGTTTCCAGCGCCACCAAACAAATCCGACCGATACTGATTCGATCCAAGCAGTTCGTCGTCGCCATCACCGCCGTAGATCACAGCCGAGCCCAAAAAATTGCGGGCATCGATGCGATTGTTTCCGGCGCCACCACGCAAGGTCACCTGGTTAATGTTCAATAACGCATACGACTGCTGTTGGCTGCCGTCATCCACGTCCATGCGCTGGCCATAACCGATGAGTACTTGCGAAGTGAACGAGAAGTCGGCATCGGCCCGCAGATCAAGTGAGTTGAGCATGCCGATGCCCCCATTGATCTTTAATACATCGCTACTGCCTTGGAACAGCAATCGAAAACTGTCGGTACCAAAACCACCGTCCAGATTCTCCACTCCCGTGAAGTTGATTGGAACTTTGCCCACTGGCCGGGCCGAACCTGAGGTGGCCGCGGACAAGACCCAGGAGATGGGGGTAATGTAGTTAGCCATGGAGATCTTATCATCGCCCGTTCCAGCCCGGAACAACATACCCGTGGTTGGCCCATCGAAATCATCGTAGTCCGACACCAACAGATCATCGCCGGCCATACTATTGATCACTAGTGGTTTACCAGTAGCTGTGATCGTACTGATCGGAATGGAAATCTCTCGCGTTCCATGCCCAGTGATCGTCGGCAGATTGACAACTTGAAAGCTACTGTGTGTATCGTACGAATTCTCGCGAACTACAATCGAATCACCTACTCGCCTCAATTCGAATCGATCATCGCGTCCCCAGAGATCGGCTATTTCGATATTGCCCTGCGAGTTTACAAAGACACGCGTTGAATTCTCTGGCACCGAAGGATTCTGCAATCGCAGCACGACGAAGTCGCTCTCCGGACCGTTAGTCGATGGACCGCGTGCAGACCCGGTGACAATTATTTGACCATCACTTTGTTGAACCACGTTCGTGGCTCGCCACTGCTCACCAGGTAAACCGATCTGCAGAGTGCCATCACCAGAAAAACTGGAATCGATCGTGCCGTCTGCATGACTGCGTCGCACCACCATCGTCTGGTAGGTGTAGCCCACAATTAGCAGTTTGCCATCAGGTTGCTGAAAGATAGCCTCCGCCCAAGAATCCATGGGAATTCGGGAAAAGGCGCTTAGGCCATTTGGCTGGGTTTCGACATAGACCTGCGGAGTCAGTGCGCCCGACACAATGCCAAAGTTGTTGTATTGTCCAACCGCGATGTTGCTAATCTCGACGCCCTGATGATATCGAGAAGTATCACCGACAACGATGAAAGTACCATCGTCCAGCAGCACAATATCATCGACGGTACGAATGTACATGTTCGAGTCTGTCAAGCGACCATTGACACCAAAGGTTGGGTCCAAGGCACCGTTAGCCTTGAATCTCGCGACCATTAACATGGAACCGTAATTGGTGATCGCAAGTGAGTTGGGACGCATGATACCACCGGCCAAGATGCGACCGTCGGGCTGCAAAACCAGCGAATGAATCGTGGTGCCGAAAGATTGCATCGAAACCATGCCGTCACTACTGAAGCTGGCGTCCAGCGTGCCATCAGGAGTGTAACGAACCAGCGTAGCATAGTCATCGTAAGCACCACCGACGACAATTTTGCCATCAGGTTGAAGCAGGACCGCGTTGGCCTCGGACCAACCACCCAAGTCCGTTAGTTGCCAACCGTCGTCCGAAAAACTCGTGTCCAGCGAGCCATCCACATTCAAACGCACCACAACCATGCGGGAGGTACTCAAGCTATTGTTGATTTCTCGCCCCCGGCCAACGAGCACTAGCTTGCCGTCGTTCTGCTGCACCACTGCAGTGGCCGATGCATCCACGAATTGCCCGCCAAAATCGATCAACTGCAGGCCATCACTGGAGAAGCTGGTATCTAATTGTCCATCGCTTAAATAGCGAGCCGCGGCAAAGCCTAACTGACTTGCTCCGACCACCACGATGCGACCATCCGACTGAACCAGCGAATCGGTGGCTGTATCATGGCTGCTGCCCATGGGCGCGATGGCGACTCCATCGGCTGAAAAACTACTGTCTATACCGCCATCGGCCAAGAGCCTTAGAATGCCAAAGGTGTTTAAGAAGGTTCCACCCACCACAATCGCGCCGTCAGCTTGTTGAGCGGCCGAGTTAACTAGTCCGTTGGTCCTCATGATCCCATCGCCGTCAAACGTAACGTCCAGCGCACCGCTGGATGTCAAACGCATCACACTTTGATAGTTGGTTACCACCAACCGCTGATCGCTCAAGACAAAAACCGTGCCGGTTAGAACTTCGTTGTTAACGGAAAACGTTACGCGTCCCTCAACTCCAAAGGTTGAATCCAGCGTTCCATCGCTATTGAAGCGGGCCACGCCTGTGAACTGGCGAAAGTTGCCATAGACTGAGCCGGTGATAACGATTCGACCATCCGCTTGCACGGCTACTCCCCGACCAACATCGCGAGAATAGGCGCTCGACGTGAAGTTCGCATGCGCGATTCCATCACCGTCGAAGGTCGCATCGACCGAACCGTTTGTATTAATGCGCAACACAAACATGTCGTAGTTAATGTTGTTGAACGCCAGGTTAACCCAACTACTGCCAACCACCAGGATGCGCCCATTGGCTTGTCGAGCCAGACCATAGGCTGTGTCACTGCGCGTAAACTGTCGCGACTGTTTACCATCGGTATCAAACGACGTATCGAGTTGACCGGTTGTCAACAAGCGAGCGATAGCCACACTACCTTCCGCGCCGCCCGCGACCACCACGCGGCCGCTTGGTTCCACCAGCAGAGAAGTCGCCCATTCATTGACACCGCCAAAGTCAATGGAAGCGATGCCGTCCCCATCCCATGAAGTATCCAACTGGCCGTTAGCCAGGTATCGCGCTACCAGCATATCGGTGCTGTTGTATTGCGCTGTACCACCCGCGATCAGCAACTTACCATCGGTCTGGACCGCGACAGCCCGCACATAAAACGGTGTGGCTACGCGCCCATCGATACCAAACGAAGTATCGATCGAGCCATCGGTATTAAAGCGAGCCATGCCGCCTTCACCTGCGGCCACGATGCGGCCATCACTCTGGATGGCCGTACCTTGCGCCGCCGTACCGTAGGTGGCGGATTCACTAAACTCGGTGCGCACGATGCCCGTGCCACCAAAAGTTGGATCTAGTTGGCCAGCCGAAAATACCGCCCGCTCTTCCAGTCGTTCGATCCTGGACAGCCGAGTCAGCAACGCACGACTCAGTGAACGACGCATTGAACGACGCATTGAACGACGAATAGCCAGCAGCATGGTGGGGTTCCGACTTGAGGGAAAGCTGAGTTGTGGGTCCTCTATCATAACCGAAACCGCTGTGGCATAGGCTTCCAGCCTGTGTTTGTGGCATAGGCATCCTACTCATACTCCTACTCCTACTCGTGCTCGTGCTCGTGCTCGTACTCGGGTCGATTTCGAGTAGGAGTACGAGTAGGAGTACGACTGCGTAAGGCCGACTTGATTGGCTAGTCCACAGGCTGGAAGCCTATGCCACATACACCGGCTGGAAGCCTATGCCACAGTTGGGTCGTTAATTTGTTCGTCCACTCGACGGTCGCGGAGGCCACCGGACGCGCGATTCTGCTCGGTGGCTGTGCCGATAAAGAACCAGTCCTGTCCTAACTCGCCATAAAACGTATCGATATCACTATCGTGACTGACGCCGTTACTGTCGTTGCGTACGACTAGTCGATACACGCGCGAACGGCCGACGCCAATCGTGCTCAGGAACTGAACGCGCTCGGTATAGCTGACATCCGCGCTCCAGAGGTCGCGAAGATCGGAACGCAATGAAGCGCTGTGTGGAAAATTCAGTAGCTGACAATTGGCGCCGATCAGCAGTCGATCACGACCACTGTCGCCGAATAAG
Organism: Rania fehmarnensis; assembly: GCF_056494185.1. Lineage (NCBI taxonomy): Bacteria > Pseudomonadati > Planctomycetota > Planctomycetia > Pirellulales > Pirellulaceae > Rania > Rania fehmarnensis. The sequence continues at coordinate 2,825,573 of NZ_CM151398.1, read as the reverse complement.
CGATCGACTCCATACATGCCGACCAGGATATCATCACCGGCGCCCCCGTACACAACATGCTTTGAAACTTCGGTTTCATTAGCCCTGTCAACTGCAGCCCGAATATCAACCGCTTCGTTTTAAGCACTGGCTATGCTGCGCATTGCCAGTGCCACCCCAACCCCCAAAACACAATGCAGTTGCTCCACTAACAAGCTGTACGATCTCCGCGCGGGAGAGGTGACATCCTGCCACGTTAATTGGTCGGTTCAGAGTTGACATGTGTAGCCGGAGGAAGGTGACGGCCGGAGAGCCATTGCGTCACTGCGTAAACCAAGATGACGATAAAGCTAACCACCAAGAAGATGGTGGCTGCGATGTTCAGTCCACCTTGGATCATCATGTACCAGCTATTGTCCTTGATTCCCTTGGACAGAATCATCCAGAACTTGCCCGTCACCAGACTGTTTGCCGCAGTCATCGTGGTGGCTGTCACAAATGCCAATGGTATAAGAGTCACCCAAATGTAACGCGCGCGATCAATGTGAATGAGATAAGTTGTCACCACGATCAGGGCAATCGCCGCTAACAATTGATTGGCAATACCAAACATGGGCCAGATCGTATCGATCGAACCCGTCCAGATCAGTCCGCCCCAGCCCAGCGTCACCAGGCCAGTCGACAGGATCACACCCGGCGTCCAGTCGACGCGCTCAAACGGTTTATAAAACTTGCTCAAGATTTCCTGCAGCAAGAATCTCGCGATCCGCGTGCCGGTATCGATGGTCGTCAAGATGAAGAGGGCCTCGAACATAATGGCGAAGTGATACCAATACTTGATCAGCGCTTCGATGGAAACGCCCGGCGCGATGCGGGCAGTGGCTTGGGTCATGATTTGCGCCATGCCCACCGCCAGAGTCACAGCTCCGCCTGTTCGACCGCGCAAACTTTCGCCGCCAACTTGCTCTTCGATAACGCTCAAGTGATCCACATCGGCGCCTAATTGCACCAGGCGATCGGCATACTGCGCGATGTTCTCGATCTTGATATTGATGGCCCAGTAGTCGGCTTGGGGCAGGGCAGCGGCAGCCAGCAGCGCCACTACGCCGACTAGTCCTTCCAACAACATACTGCCATAGCCGATCATTCGAACATCGGTTTCCTTGTCGACCATTTTAGGAGTCGTGCCCGATGATACGAGCGCATGAAACCCGGAGATCGCACCACACATGATGCAAATAAACACAAACGGAAAGATGGCTCCGTCAAAGTATGGCCCACCGCCACTGGCGAACACAGGATTGATCGGCGGGGCGCTCATCACGGGGTTGGCGATCATGATGCCGCCCACTAACAAGACAATCGTGCCGATCTTCAAGAAGCTCGACAGATAGTCGCGTGGGCAGAGCAACAACCACACGGGCAACACCGAAGCCACAAAACCGTAGACACATATCGCAATGATCGTGCCCGAACGCGAAAGCGAGAAATAGGGTTCGAGCCACGAGCCTGGAATCCAGTTGCCGACGACCGTCGCGGCCAACACCGCGGCCGCTCCAATCAAGGAAGCTTCGCCGATGCGCCCCGGTCGCAGCTTGTACATGTACCAGCCCACAAACAGTGCGATCGGTATGGTGCAGAAAATTGTGAAGCTGCCCCAACTACTACCAGGAACGTTTTCGTAAGTCCCCGCTGGCACTTCGAACTGGGTGAGATTGTTCTCAACCTTGGCATCTTTGGGGAAATACAGTTCGTAACCTTCGCTGCGTGTAGCCGAGACACCATTGGGATAAACAGTGGTCGAAGCCGAGGGCACATTCAAATAAGGACCACGTTCGCCTTCCACGACCTGCATGACTTCAGTGGTAGAAATCTTGGTACCTTTGGCCAGGTTGATCTGTTCGCCGCCGAGGGCTTTGACAACTACCATGCCTAGCCCCGACAGGGCGATGATCACGATGAACAGAATGGCTATGGCGGCCAGGTTGCCAGGCACACCACCCAGCAGTCTGCGGGCGAGTTCCGCCAGCGACTTGCCATCGTTGCGCACCGAAGCGGCCAAGACCATCATGTCTTGCACGGCACCTGCCAAACATACACCGATCACCAACCACAACAGACCAGGCATGTAACCAAATTGAATCGCTAGCACCGGGCCAATCAGTGGACCGGCGCCGGAGATGGCTGCAAAGTGATGGCCGAACAGCACACCGCGATTGGTCGCATGATAGTTTTGGCCATCGTGATGCACGTGAGCCGGCGTGGGATTCGCATCGCTGAGGCCCATCACTCTGAAGGCGAGAAAGCGACTGTAGTAGCGATACGAAATAGCCATGGCCGCCAATACGGCGACGATTAGGGGAAGCGCGTGGAGGGATTGCATGCGGGGGGTTAGCCTCGACCGGTGGGACTGCTGAACTGCTCCCTGAATCGTTCGGGAACACTGCTGAGAAAGATCATATCGTCTTCGCTACCCGGGCGCGGGCGAAGTCCTTCAGCTTTACTAAGTGCTTCGTCAACTTTCGATTCATCACCGCGTTCTCTGGCGACGACCGCCAGTTCGAGCCAGGCCAGCGACTTCACCAGATCATCCATATCTTCGTTGTCGATGATCTTCTTGCGCAGAATCTCTTCGGCTTCAGACTTCTCCTTGTCGCTCTGTTGACGCAGCTGTCGAGCAAGTTGCAACCAGGCTTTGCCGGCATACAACCGATTGGTCTTGTTGACTTGAGGCGGAAAGAAATAGGGAATGGCTTCCCACAAGTAGCGATTACGTGGCTTGGCATTGAATAAGGCGTTCAAGTATTGAGCTTCAACGTTCTCTTGTCGGGGAACGCCAAAGTGCATGTTCTGGCTATTGCCAAACATGGTCGGTCTGGGTCGCATTTGAGCCACCAGACTGCCGGCAGCCAAAGCCATCGCCAGGACGATCAACATGGATGCCACCCGCACCCACTTGCGGTTCCGGCGATTGCGCAAACGATTCAGTTGATCTTGCAAGTGAATCGTCGCTGGTAACGGGGCCGCACTATTGAGCGGCGTAGCTGCACCGGGCAGCGGAATGGTTTGTTCGGGCCAATGTTCCGCCAGTCCATCGCCACGATCAGCTTTGAGCGCAGTGATTACGTCGTCAGGACTACCAAAGCGATCTTGCGGTTTCTTGGCCAACAGTCGATCGATCAGTTTCACCAGAGCCTTGGGCGCATCGTCGCGGAGTTCGCTCAACTTGGGCGGTTGAGCTTGAACATGCTGCATCGCCAAGGCTAATGGCGTTTCACCAGAGAATGGCGGTTTGCCCGCCAGCATATGAAACAGCGTGACGCCCAGCGAATACAAATCGCTACGCACATCAACTTCGCCATCCTGCAACTGCTCGGGACTCATGTACATGGGCGTACCCAGCGTCGTACCTGCTCGCGTCAGCTTCGGATCGTCGTATAACAATCGAGCCAAGCCAAAGTCGGTGACTTTCACATCGCCTTCGCTAGTCAGCAGAATATTTTCTGGCTTGATGTCGCGATGCACGATACCGGCGGAAGACGATTTCTTCAGTGCAGCCAGCGTCTGCAATAAAATGCTGAGCGCTTCGCGAATGCTGAGTTTGCCCTTCTGCTCCAAGTACTGCCTGAGGTTTGTACCGGCGATGTACTCTTGGGCAATGTAGCGCAGCGATTCGCACTCTGGGTTGCTGGAATCGGTCTGCTCTTGTTGGCCCACATCGTAGACTTGCACGATATTGGGATGCACCAGCGAAGCGGCCGCGCGGGCCTCTTGCAAAAAGCGTTGCAGGTTGGCTTCATCGGCCGCCAGCGAAGGCCGCAGCACTTTGACCGCCGCCGGGCGATGCAACTCGTCATGCATGCCGAAGTAAACATCGGCCATCCCACCACTGCCGATCTTGTGCATGATCGTGTACGGACCCAAACGAAAACCTTCCGGTAGTTCGTTCAACCGTGTATCGCTAGGATGGGAAGCACTCATATTTTTAGACTCTAGCGTAAAATCGTTTAACCCGCCGCCGCAGGCCAGGCAGTTGGACTCTAGCGTAAATCGTTTAACCCGTGGCCGCAGGCCAGGCAGCTGGACTCTAGCGTAAATCGTTTAACCCGTGGCCGCAGGCCAGGCAGCACCCAGTGTAGCGACGTTAATTCACGGCTCGTGCTCTGGCACTCAGCCTCAGGTATCAAGTACCAACTACACAGGCTGGAAGCCTATGCCACAGTATCTTGCCAGTAGGGCTGAGCGGTTTTGGCCAGGTCGATCATTTCTTCTACCGACAACTGTTCGGCTCGTATATCGGGACGAATCTCCAGCTTGGCTAGTATGGCGTCCACAGATTCTTTATCCAAATTTCCCTTCATGCCACCTACCAGCGCGCTGCGCAGAAACTTGCGTCGGTGCAAAAAAGTTTTGCGCACAAAATTATGGAAAAACTCTACATCGCCGATGCGATCGCGAAAGACCTTTTGGGTGCGAATGTCAACGATGGCCGAATCGACTTTGGGTCGCGGCCAAAAGACGCTGGGTGGCATAATGCGCACGATTTCGGCTTTGGCCTGCGCTTGAATCCAGATGCTCAGCGCACCGTAATCTTTGGTACGCGGCTGAGCCACGATCCGCTCAGCCATTTCTTTTTGAATCGTCACGACGATCCGCGTGGGCCAAGGTTCAACGCTCAGCAGATTCGAGATGATCGGTGTGGCCACGTTATAAGGCAAGTTAGCTACTAACTTCAGTTTACCGCCGGGCACCGCCGCGAGTTTCTCTCGCAGAGTTTCCAACACCACTGGATCAAACTGGCTCTTGCTCTTGAGGGCATCACGTTCCAGCAGCGTTACATTGCTAAAAGGCGCCAACTCTTGTTGTGCCAGCGGAACGATATGCGAATCAATCTCAACGGTCACCACGTGGGCAGCGGTAGCAGCCAGCAGTTTTGTTAATGAGCCCATACCGGTGCCCACTTCCAACACGACATCTTTGGGAGTCAGCTGCGCACTACGAGCAATCAACTCGACCAGGTTCAGATCGATCAGAAAGTTTTGACCAAAGCGCGTTTTGGGCTCGATGCCGACGCTCTCTAATCGCTGCGCCAAGTAGGTAAGTGTTTGTCGCTGCGACATATTAAGAGCGAGCCCCCGAGAGAAGTTGGTTGGCGCGTTGCGTCATTTCACTGGTGGAGTCGAAGGTTAGCTGCCGCTGAACATACTTGGCCAACATGTCGGTCTCCAGATTCACGGGATCGCCGACCTGCAACTTGCCCAGCGTGGTCACCTGCAGCGTGTGCGGAATAAGCGCCACTGAAAACTGGCTGTCGGTAACGTCCACCAGCGTCAGGCTCACACCATCGACGCAGATCGAACCTTTGGAAACCATCTGCCGCATCAAGTTTGGCGGAGCGCTGAAATAGATCGTCGACCACTCCGCATCGTCGCGACGCCGCGCGACTTGGCCCAGCCCGTCGATATGCCCGGACACTAAGTGCCCGCCGATGCGATCGCTCAACTTCATGGCGCGTTCCAAGTTGACCAGGCTGCCAGTCTTGAGATTGCCCAGTGAGGTGCGGGAGAGCGTTTCCTCGCCAGCTTGGAAAACCAGTTGTTGAGAATCGAGCTCGATGATCGTCAAACAGCAGCCACCAACGGCGATGCTATCGCCCAGTTGGCAATCGTCGAACATCGCGGGACGGGCCAGAATCAGCCTCTTCCCAGCTTCTTCGGGCAAGATATTGAGCACTGTGCTTTGAGTTTCGACCAGACCGGTAAACATGTAGGATGAAATTCGTGGAGAGCTGAGCGGAAGGCCACTAGTCGCTTTTGAGCACTTGGCACAAAATAACGGCCCGATACAACCATTCTACAGCCCGCGGCGCAAGCCAGGGATCCGTATTTTCAACCCCAATCAACTTTTGAGCCCAGTCATTCCGCCAGCGGGCATCCAGGGAAACACGCACATGAGCATCATTCAATCGGTAATTGGCCGCCAAATCCTTGATAGCCGCGGAAATCCAACGGTGGAAGTGGAAATCGAGTTGATGGACGGTTCGGTTGGTCGCGCAGCTGTACCCAGCGGCGCGAGCACCGGGGCTCACGAAGCTTGGGAACTGCGCGATGGCGATAAGAACTATTTCATGGGTAAAGGCGTGACCAAAGCGGTCGAAAACGTCAACAACGAAATCTGCGACGCCCTGATCGGCTTGGATGCAGTCGATCAACGCATGATCGATCGCGTGATGTGCGATCTGGATGGCACCCCGAACAAGAAACGTATGGGCGCTAACGCCATTCTCGGCGCATCATTGGCCACCGCTCGCGCAGCCGCGCAGTTTACCCAACTGCCCCTGTATCGTTACCTGGGCGGCGCGGGAGCGCACATTCTGCCTGCCCCGATGATGAACATCGTTAATGGTGGCCAGCATGCGGATAACTCGGTCGACGTTCAAGAGTTCATGGTCATGCCGCTGGGCTTTGATCACTTCAGCGACGCTCTCCGTGCGGGCACCGAGATCTTCCATCATCTCAAGAAAGTGCTCAGCACCCGCAAGCTGAACACGGCCGTAGGCGACGAAGGCGGCTTCGCACCCGATCTGGGCAGCAATCAAGAAGCCCTCGACTTGATCATGGAAGCGATCGACAAGGCTGGCTACAAGGCTGGCGAACAAATTTGGATCGCGCTGGATGTGGCTGCCACCGAGTTCTACGACTCGGCCAGCAAGAACTACACGATCGATGGCAAGAAACTATCCGGAGCCGAAATGGTCGACTTCTTGGCCGCCTGGGTCGCCAAGTATCCGATCTGTTCGATCGAAGACGGTTGCTCGGAAGACGACTGGGATAGCTGGAAACTGTTGACTCAGAAGGTCGGCAACAAAGTTCAATTGGTCGGTGACGACCTGTTCGTGACCAACGTCGAGCGTCTGCAACGCGGCATCGATCAAGGCATCGCCAACAGTATTCTGATCAAGGTGAACCAAATCGGTACCCTGACCGAAACGATCGAAGCGATTCAACTGGCCATGCGCAATGGCTATACCTCGATCTCCAGCCATCGCAGCGGAGAAACCGAAGATTCCACCATCGCCGACTTGGCAGTGGGTCTCTCAACCGGCCAAATCAAAACCGGTTCGGCCTCGCGCTCCGATCGCATGGCCAAGTACAACCAACTGCTGCGCATCGAAGAACAACTCGGCGACGATGCAGTCTACGCCGGCAAAATGTTCAAGGTCCGATAAGCCGCAGGCATTAGCCTCGGTTCCCACTCTATCGGTCGTGAACGTTCAATAACCGCGGCTAACGCCGTCGGCTTAGTAGCTCTAGCGCGGTGGCGACGTGGGTTTTGATACCGGTCGCCAGCGCTTCTTCGGCATCGGGATAGAACGATGGCGAATGCAATGATGGCGGCACTTGGCCCAGCTCTTTGTAGCGATCCAATCGCTGCTTCGATACGGCGCCTAAGCGCACCATGACGATCGGTACGCCTGCCAGGCCGAACTGACTGAAATCTTCGCCGCCCATGACTGGTTCCATATCCAGCACATTCTCTTCGCCAAGCGTTTGACTAAAGACCTTGGTCAAGCGTTCGGTCAGTTGTTTGTCGTTCTCTAGAGCCGGTGTGCCTTCGGATACCGTCATGATTGGTTCGGGGGCGTTGTAGGCCGAAGCGATGGCCAAGGCGCGGCGTTTGATGGACTTTAAAATCTTTTCGCGCACCTCGGCGGTATAACTGCGGACGGTAATCTGCAAGTGACAGTTATCGCCAATGATGTTGTGTTTGGTGCCACCATGAATGGCCCCGACGGTCACGACGGCCGGTTCGATCGGTTTCATTTCGCGCGAGACAATGGTTTGCAACGACAGCACTAGCTCGGCTGCTTGAACAATGGGATCGACGGTTGTATCCGGTGCTGCGCCGTGGCCGCCACGACCGCGAACTTCGATATCGACCGAATCGACATTGGCCAAGGAGTAGCCGGCGCGCAGGGCGATCTTGCCGGTGGGAGTACTGCTTTCCACATGCAAGGCGACCGCATAGTCGGGCTTGCCGAAGCGTTCGAACAGTTTGTCGTTGAGCATCGCTTTGGCACCACTGCCGCGTTCCTCGGCGGGCTGGCCAATCAGCATCAGAGTGCCGTGCCATTGATCTTTGTGTGCGGCCAGGTATCGCCCCGCACCGATGACGCACGACATGTGCATATCATGGCCACAGGCATGCATTACTCCTGAGCTAGTGCCGGCATCGGTCAGGACCGTTTGCTTGGATGCGAAGGGCAATTCGGTCTGCTCGGTTACAGGTAGAGCATCCAAGTCGGTGCGCAGCATCAACATCGGACCGTCACCATTTTTGAGGATGGCTACCACGCCATATCCGCCAACTTTTTCAGTGACGGCAAAGCCCGCATCGCGGAACTGCTGGGCCACAAAGGTAGCGGTCTGTTCTTCTTGAAAGGAAACCTCTGGATGCGTGTGCAACCAACGATAGTCTTCCAGGAGCTTGGTAAGGTTCCCGTCGAGCCATTTACTGAGGGCGGCCTCGGCCACAGGCTCGGCCGCCACTAGAGAATTAGAAACCGACCACATGGCCAAGAGCAACATTATGCAAGCAATCCAGCGCATCGGAGCAGCACCTTTGGTGATTTAGGTAATTTGCACTTCCCACTAAACCGTGGGCGTTAGCCTCGGTTGCCCCTTAGCCATAGGCGTTAGCGGCGTTAGCCTCGGTTGCTTCATCCAACGGGCGTGACCGCCCAATAACCGCGGCTCATGCCGTCGGCTTAGTCAACCAACTGGGAACATCATTATTGTAGCCAGCGGGATCACCCGCTACACTTCGCCCGCCCGAGAGTTGATTTTCAACGCACTGACGGCCGAGAATCCCAACCCGACGCGTAAGCCAGGGGCGCACGCGGCTCCGCTCCCGGAATTTCAGAATGCCACCACATCGCCACTGGCCGATAACACGACGAAGCTGCTTCGCCTGGGCGGGGGCCGCGTTTTTGGTCTCGACACACTGCCAAGCGACCGAATCGTCGCTGAAATGGCCCTACGAAGTCCAGGCCGGCATCTTTCGCATACATGCCGACTTTGAAATTTCCCGTCAGAGCCCATTCATAGACCAGCTCCAACATTTGGTTGTCGATGTGGGCGAGATGCTTAGCATGCCTGCACCGACCGAGACCATGCACATGGTGTTGTTCGACCGAGGCGAAGAGTATCGTCGCTACATGGATCATTACTTTCCCAAGCTGCCACCACGTCGCGCACTGTTCATTCAACAACGTGGCACTGGCATGCTCTTTGCGCATCGCCATGCCGACATGGATACGGATTTGCGACACGAATCGGTCCATGCCATGCTCAATCAGCGCGATCGCGTTCTGCCTTTGTGGCTAGATGAGGGACTGGCCGAGTATTTCGAAGTCCCCGCGCATGATCGCTGGAGCGGTCATCCTCACCTGCGCTTGTTGAAGTCTTCATCGACCGAGCAGGTGCCGGATCTGGAACAACTGGAACGCCTGCGCGATGTGGCTGAAATGAAAAGCGAACACTACCGCGACGCCTGGGCCTGGGTGCACTTTCTGCTTCACCGGCGCCAATCAACGCGTAGTCTGCTCGTCAATCAATTGGCCGCTTGTCGCACCGCCAGTGTCATTGCACCACTGTCGCGCGACTTGGCTCATCAGTTGCCTGACTATCGCAGCGAGTTCATTTCGCATTTCAATGCGATCTGAGCACTGGTTACCAGGCTCTGCCTGGTAACCCACTGCACCGCAGGCTCCGCCTGCGCATCTACTGCGGGGAGCCTACTCCTACTCCTACTCCTACTCCTACTCCTACTCCTACTCCTACTCCTACTCCTACTCCTACTCCTACTCCTACACGACTACCGATTTCGAACTTTGTCCCCGACGGTTACAATTCGAGGTTGAAGCAAAGCCCGATGGCTGCTGGCCGCGATGGTTGCGGCGTAAATCAGGGTGCGTTTTTGCATTGATTGCTGTTCGTTATGACACAGGCCGCTGCTGCTCCCATTTCGCCCATGATGCGTCAATACATGGAGGCCAAAGCCGCTTGCGGTGATGCGTTGCTCTTGTTTCGCATGGGCGATTTCTACGAACTGTTCCACGAAGATGCCAAGATCGTGGCCCGCGTATTGGGTCTGACTCTGACCAGTCGCGACAAAGGCGAAAACCCGATCCCCATGGCCGGCTTTCCGTACCATCAACTGGAAGGTTACCTGGCCAAACTGATTCGCAGTGGCTATCGCGTGGCCGTGTGCGAACAAGTCGAAGACCCGCGCGAAGCCAAAGGCATCGTCAAACGCGAAGTTACGCGGATTGTTACCGCTGGCACGTTAACCGATGATGCCTTGCTGGACCCACGCGTCACTAACCTGCTGGTATGCGTGTACACGCCTCGGCCCGGACGGGGCACTGAGAATCAAGACAAAAAGGTTGGCATCGCTTGGGCCGAACTGTCGACCGGCAAGTTTCAAGCCGGCGTATTCTCTGCCTCCAGCGTCCGCGATGAACTGGCGCGATTGGAGCCCTCGGAAGTTTTGGTGCGCGATGATGATGGCTCGATCTCGACCGATGCCCTCGATACGTGGGCGCTGACCCTGCGGCCCGTGTGGCAATTTGGATTGGAAGAAGCTGAACGACAACTCTGTCATCACTTCGGCGTGCATAATTTGGCAGGCATGGGTTGGGAGAATGCTGACGACCATCCGGCTCTCTGCGCCGCCGGCGCGATCCTGGCTTACTTGACCGAAACACAACGCACATCTATCCAACATGTGCAGCAGCTGCTGCCGTATCGCGTGGGCACTTGCTTGGAGATCGATGCTGCTACGCGCCGCAGCCTCGAGCTGACCCACACCATGCGCACTGGTCAACGCGATGGATCGCTCCTGGGTGTGCTCGATCAAACGGTTACCCCGATGGGCGCGCGGATGTTATCCAGTTGGCTGGCTGCGCCGCTGGTCGATGTGCCTATCATCGAGATGCGTCAGAGCGCAGTCGAAGAACTGATGCGCGACGAGCGGCTACGCACTGCACTACGTGATGCGCTCAGCGAGATCTACGACCTGGAACGCTTGCTGTCGCGCATCTGTACACAGCGGGCAAGTCCCCGCGACTTAAAACAAGTACAACAAACGCTCGCGCAGATTCCACACATCAAGAATACTTTATCGAGTCGCCGTAGCGAGTTGCTGGTACAGCTCGAGCGCGCCTTGCCACTCTGCGAGCAATTGCAACGACGTTTGCAGGCAGCCTTGGCCGATGATTGTCCTGCCTTGGCTCGCGATGGCGGCTTCATTCGCACGGGTTACGATGTGCGCTTGGATGAACTACGCGAGTTGGCCAGCGGCGGCAAACAATGGTTGGCGCGTTATCAAGGCGAACAAATCCAACGCACCGGTATCACCAGTCTCAAAATTGGTTTCACCTCCGTGTTTGGCTATTACCTGGAAGTGACCAACGTCCACAAAGACAAGATTCCGCTCGACTACGTGCGCAAGCAAACCTTGAAAAATGCCGAACGTTACATTACTGACGAACTGAAGCAATACGAATCCAAAATCCTGTCCGCCGAAGAAGAATCCAAGTCGCTCGAGCTGACGCTGTTCGGTGAATTGCGCGAAGTAGTTGTCGAACACTTATCAGACCTGCAACAGGCTGCGTGGCTGTTGGCCGAGCTGGACGTCTTGTGTGGACTGGCAGCGCTAGCCCGCAAGCAAGGCTATGTTCGTCCCCGGATGACTGAACGCTCCGAACTAGATATTCAAGGTGGTCGGCATCCGATTCTGGATGTCTGTTTGCCCACCGGAACCTTTGTGGCCAACGATGCCTGCGTCAGTTCCGAAGCCGGCTTGATCATGCTGATCACCGGTCCCAACATGGCTGGCAAGAGCACTTACATTCGGCAAGTAGCGCTGCTGACAATTATGGCTCAAATCGGTAGCTTTGTGCCCGCCCAAAGCGCCACGATCGGCATCGCTGATCGCGTCTTTGCACGCGTCGGCGCTAGCGATGAACTGGCGCGCGGCCAAAGTACCTTTATGGTGGAGATGGTCGAGACGGCCAGGATCTTGAACACCGCCACTGCCCACAGCGTCATCATCCTGGATGAAATCGGTCGCGGCACTAGCACCTACGATGGACTGAGCCTGGCGTGGGCCATTGTGGAACACTTGCACGATCACATCGGGGCGCGGACATTTTTTGCCACGCACTACCATGAGCTAACGCAGTTGGAAAAGTCTCTGCCGCGAGTCCGCAATTTAAATGTGGCGGTCAAGGAATGGGACGATAACATCGTCTTTCTGCATCGCATTGTTCCCGGTGGGGCTGACAAGAGCTATGGAATCCACGTCGCTCGGCTGGCCGGCGTGCCCCAAGCGATCAATGAACGCGCCAAGGACATTTTGGCTCAGCTGGAAACCGACCACATCAACAAATACGGCGACTCGAAGATCACCCCACCCCGCCGGGCCGCCAAGACCCCCATCCAGTTAACCTTGTTTGACTTTGGCGAACATCCGGTGGTCGACAAACTGCGAGATTTGGAGCTCGCGAACCTCGACCCGGCTGCAGCTCTCGAAATCCTCAAGCAACTGAAGACTGAGACCGAAAAGAAGTAAAGCCGACTTCGCGGAAGTCGGGCTACGAAATCCTCAGGGCGGCTTGACCATTCCCAAGTCCCCTGATAGAAATTGACGCACGCAATCAATGACCGGCCCCTTCGTCTAGCGGCCTAGGACATCGCCCTTTCACGGCGGCAACATGGGTTCGATTCCCATAGGGGTCATTCGATTGATAATTGAGTCCCCGGCGAGCCAATGAGCTTTGTCGGGGATTTTTTTTGCTTTGCAGGCATTCGACCGGCGGTAATGTGGAATGAAGTTCCAGCCGCCCAGTTGTGGAACACTCGTTGAGTTTAAGCTTAGCTCATTTGGTGTGCCAGCTATCCGTAATGTCAGCAGTAAACCCCATGAGCGTATTTCGTGATAGAGCCAGCGCCGTATTGAAGCTGGACGAATACCAATTTCCCCATCGCTGTCTGGTGACCGGGGAAGAAGTTCCCGGCCCGACGCCGATTAAGGTTGCCGCTTGGGACTGGTCTGCCCTTTCCGGCGCGCCGAACAAGGATGCGAAGGCGACATCCGTGTCCTTCGGGCCACTAGCATTTCGAATCTTTACTCTGCAACTTCCGATCTCGCCGCTGCATCAAAAGAAGATGCATTACCACGGCATGATCCTCGCAACTGTTGGCTGGGTGCTGGCCAGTGTGGCCTGGATTATGTGGATGGGAGCGGGGCTCATCTTTCCATGGAATAGCTGGGTGTTCATTGGATGCATTATTCTTGGCTTGATGCTATTGGTCTGGGGTGTGCGCACCCAACTTCGCGTGCAAGCGCCACTGCGAATCGTTGGCTATCGGCCCGACTTCGTATGGTTGGCTGGTGTTCAAGCTGATCTATTGAGCACATTGCCGGAGTGGCATGAATCGGTCCAGCACAAAAGCGTTTCGAACGCGGACTTCCTTCGCAGCTTGCTAGTCAGTGTCGCAAGCTTCATTGTCGGTGTGGTGCTGGCGTACTTCTTTCTACCACTCAGTCTGGAATCGCTATCGAGTTTGAACTGGCGGGACACGGCCGGGTCAATCATTAGTTCTACCGTTGTCAGCCAGACGGTCAGAGAAGGCGGTGGTGGTCGCGTCGGAATGCCGGGGATTAAACGCACGTACTTTGAAATCAAATGCCAATATGAATACACAATTGATGGACGAAAGTACTTCGGAGAGCGTCAGAGGTTTGGCAGTAACGAGCGGTATTTGGGAAAGCAATCGGCTGAGGCCACGATGAAACATCAATTCGCCGTAGGCGCCCCGCTGGTTGTCTATTACGACTCCAGACATCCCGAGCGATCGAGTTTAACACGCGCTACGCTAATCCAATCCGCCAAGACCGCGGGCCCAATGCTACTGGCCTTTAGCATTGCCATCGTCGCCGGAGTGATGACGTACAAAACTTGGCGTAGGCGTACTGGAAGCGCTAACGCCCTGTGATCTGCGCAGATTCGCGTTGAGGCAGAGTTACTGACAGAATGTATCCTCAAGCGTGGACGACTTTTCTCACCTATCGCAGAGCTGCCCACAAGTTGCTGAACATCCATCGCTGTCTTACGATCTGCTGCGAATGGCTCTATGCTTGTTCATGGATATGCATGCCGGAAAAGGGTATGCTAACTAGTCCACTGAGCTATTCCATGTACGTCAGAACTAAGCCCGCCACTGCAAGCCAGGCTGGAGACGACATCGACCAGTCTGGCCGAACGGAAGCCGACGAAAACTTTCCGAAGATGGGAGTTCTTCAATGACAGCATCTATCGATTTCGAGCAACTGGTTTGTTTGTTCCAGGAAGCGCATGAAGAGACTCAGCGGCAAGCTCTGCGTACCGTTGATCTTTCACTTGTTGTGCGGAACTGGCTGTTCGGCTGTTATCTCGTCGAATTCGAGCAAAATGGGGCCGATCGCGCGCAATACGGTTCGGGACTTGTGAATGCGCTGGCGGCGAGGCTGAAACCTCTAGGAATCCAAGGTGCTTCAGCAACCCGTCTGCGGCTTTATCGCACCTTCTATCGGGAATTTCAGCTTTTGGACGATGCATCGAAGCCGATCACCCTTGAATCGCCAATTCAACCGACAGTGTCGGTTGAATTGGCCGACACAATTTCCCAGCCAATGCAACCGACGGTGTCGGCTAAATCTAAAAGCGAACAAAACTCAAAAGTGTCGCTGGCTCACATCCTGCCCTCATTGAGTGCGAGGTTTACCCTGGGCTGGTCTCACTATGTCGAGCTGTTGACCATTGCCGATCGGGATGAACGGGGTTTTTACGAGGTCGAAACGGCTGCCAATCAGTGGAGCGTCCGCGAGCTACAGCGACAAATCAGTAGCAGTCTCTATCAGCGGCTGGCCCTCAGCCGAGACAAAGATGAGATTCGCCGCCTGGCCAATGAGGGGCAGGTCGTCGAAAAGGCTGCTGACCTGATCAAGAACCCGCTGATTCTGGAGTTCTTAGGTTTGGACCAGAGGCCCGAATACTCCGAAGACGAATTGGAATCCGCTATTATCGACCATCTCCAGTCCTTCTTGCTGGAACTGGGGAAGGGCTTTCTCTTCGAAGCTCGACAGAAGCGTTTTACGTTTGACAACGAACACTACTTCGTGGACTTGGTGTTCTACAATCGCCTGCTCCGCTGTTATGTCCTGATCGATCTCAAACGCGACAAGCTCACGCATCAAGACCTCGGCCAGATGCAAATGTATGTCAACTACTTCGACCGTCATGTCAAGCTACCCGACGAACTACCGACGATTGGCATCGTGTTATGCAGTCGCAAGAATGATGCCATCGTCGAGCTTACGCTGCCAGAAGAAGCCAACATTTTCGCTACGCGGTATCAGCTATATCTGCCATCTAAGGCGGAGTTAAAGGCGGAGCTTGAGGCGATTATTGGTAGTTTGAATGATGTTCGGCACATGCATTACAAAAAACAACACTTATGAGTCGAACGCAGGCTGCATGGCACTGAGCTTGGCGACTTCTTTGGGCGTGAGTTTGCGCAGCAAGCGATTGGCAACCAGCCAATCAAAGCGACGCCTCGAGCGATCGATATGCACGGCCAATATAGCGTCTAGCTGGATAGGTCCAACCGAGCGTGGAGCGATGCGCTGCTGGTGGTTGGCTAGGATTTTGCGCAGCGGGATTTGGATCGATTCATATTGTGCATCGACGAAGGGTAGTTGGAACATGTCGCTCAACACCAGATGTTGCGGGTCGGTGAGAGCAGTCAGCACTTCGGGGTCCTCGACTGGGTAGGTGTTCAATTCAAGGACCACATAGGTTTCCCATCCACTAGCACCCACCATCTTGGCCCATTCCAACAGCGCGAGAACCGTCCCGCTTTCATGGTACAGCAGGCAGTTGTACTGCTGACGAGCCCCAATCAGTTGTGGTTGGCGATATTGCAAGACTCGAAAGTTGAGGTCATGCAATTGTTCCATGAGGGGAGCCCACTTCGATGCCGGCTCGGCCGGCAACGATCGCTCTGAGATCAGCTTGGTATGTAAAGTATCGGCCATGCCATAAGTGGCGGGAAAATGCCAACCGAAGGTTCCCCGCCAGCTCCAACAGCCGGCCAAGACTTTGGCGAACAGACCTGGCATCTGCCGACTAAGAACGCGCACCAAAGTTTTGTAAGGGACCCCCGTAATTTCGTGACAGTAGTAGTCGACCACTGGATCACCTCGGATTATCGATAGTCGTCAGTGTGTGGCATAGGCTAAACATCGCCCAAAAGTCCGCGATTGTTCCTACTCGTACTCGTACTCGTACTCGAATTGATGTGTCGGTGCAGCCAGCGAGTACGAGTACGAGTACGAGTACGAGTACGAGTACGAGTACGAGTAGGAGTACGAGTAGGAGTAGGAGTAGGAGTAGGAGTAGGAGTAATTCTTCGTAAGGCGCTGTCAATACGGAAGATACTGGCGCAAAAGCTGGCTGGTACACAGGCTGGAAGCCTATGCCACTCTAGGGGAGACCGAGTTCGTCTTTCGGTGGAAACAACGGTTCGATCCGGCTAAGCGCGGGGAACCCGGCGGTAGCGAGTAATTTATCCAGTGCCTGGCGCCGAGCACTGGGGTCCAGTGGCCCGGCCGTGGGCGGAGCCGTGCTGTCTTCGCCCGAGACGCCAGCCATCTTGTTTTTGAACGAACGTTTGATTTTGCTTTCAATGACTTTAAAGGCAATGATCGCTAGCAGGACGACGACCGCGACGGTGATCAAGACGGCTGTCCAGTTACCAGATACAGCACCGAAGATGAGCAATGGGCTACAAACGACAACTAGCAAACAGCCAGTACCTTTGATAGCGTTCTGCTTGAGCGAACCACCTATGGCTTTGACGAAAGTGGACATGTTGAAGCGTTCGGTGGAGAGAATAGCCGGCAATAACTTAGCCAAAGCTTTTTCAACGCTCAGCGGTTGGCCGGAGGGGCCGGTGGCAGCGCAGTGTTGACCGTAGCCGCGGGGTGCCCATTGAACATCCCAGCCAGCCCAACCACTTTCGAGCACGGGTAAGGCCAGTTGAGTCGTGGGTCCGCCCCAGAGTCCAATTGTGCGTTCCGCTTCTTCGATCCACATACCTTCGATCACCACTTCTTCGCGCGGAACTTCGCATGGCGCTAAAGCTGTTAGTCGAGTGAGTGATTCAGGGTTACCCTGCAGTAAGTCCTGGGAGAGACGGTGTAACTGTCGATGACGAATAGCACCGCTGGCATCGGTAATTGTCACCCAGGCTCGTGGCTGGGCTTCGTCGTACTCATGCGGCTCGTGCGAGGCTGTGGCATCATCATCTGCATCATCTGCATCATCTGCATCATCTGCATCATCATCTGTCGCGGTATCTGCTTGGAGGGGACCGGTAAGTTTGGGAACATCGTGATGGCCATCTTCATCGTCCTGGTATTCGTCTTCGTCGATCTCGTCACCGGCAGCTTGCAGCACTGTGGCTGGACGAGCTTCCAAATGATCTTGTTCGTAGTTCTCATCTTCCAGCTCGGATGGTTCTCGGGTGATACCAAGTGCCTCATTGAGTTGTCTGCAGTGGGACGCCCATTCGACGACATAGCCCGGCCACGCAGCTGTCAGTAGTCGATTGTAAGTAGCGGCGATCTTGGGAATTGCCAGATGCTCGTTATCGTGCATCCAAATGAGCTTGCGTTTATCGAAGTCGATGACTGCCGCCGAACCGCCATCGCTATACCACTCGTCCATCTCGCTGAGCCCGGTAACCCAAGTCTCAAGCGCTTCAGGTCCCCAAACTAGTTCGCGTATGAAATAGACACTGGCCCAACGATCGCCGAAGTATCGGGGCTGGCCATCGCGAATGATGGCAAAGGATGCTGGCTCGCTCATTGTTAATTCCAAGATGAATAGCAGGCGTGGCAAGACTCAGATGCCCATAAGCTAGCAGATTTTAATCTAAAAGGTGTCAAGCGGCTGCGATGTGGCCTAGGCTTTCAGCCTGTGATGTGGCATAGGCTTTCAGCCTGTGATGTGGCATAGGCTTCCAGCCTGTGATGTGGCATAGGCTTCCAGCCTGTGGAAGCGTATGCCACACCACACTGCCCGGATGACCTGCGGGCAACACAGGCTAGAAGCCTATGCCACAAGTCTACAGCTGGTACATTATTTAGCTGACCAGCGGAGAATTGCACCCAGCTAGAGATTTTATTCACTGTACGTGGGCCAAGATGAATTTGACCAAGACGGTATTGACGATAGATGACGATCGAGCCACTCGGTTGCTGGTTTCCCGCGGTCTGGCCGATATGGGCTTGCGCGTAGTCGAGGCAGGAGACGGTGCCCAGGGTCTGCAGGCCCTGGAGCAGGACCAACCGGATGTAGTGCTGGTGGATGTTATGATGCCCCAGATGAATGGCCTGGAACTGTTTCGCAAGATTCGGGCCAGCGACCGCAAGGTGCCGATCATTTTTGTCACCAGCGATGCATCAAGTGAAACGACAATTGCGGCGATGAAGCTGGGGGCCTTCGACTACATCGTCAAACCGATATCCGTTGATAATCTCAAGCGTTTGGTGGCAAGTGCCTGCCATGCACGCCAATTGATGGATGCGCCGGTGGCCCTGACCGTCGGCAACCAGTTCGACGATCGCGAACAGTTCATCGGCACCAGTCCGCAGATGTTGGATGTCTTCAAGGCGATTGGGCGGGTGGCGGGACAGAATGTACCGGTCTTGATTCGTGGCGAGAGCGGCTGCGGGAAAGAGCTTGTCGCCAAGGCGATATATCAGCATAGCGATCGCAGTGACCAGCCCTATTCGGCCATCAACTGTGCAGCCTTGCCGGAACAGCTTCTGGAGAGCACGCTCTTCGGTCACGAGAAAGGGGCTTTCACTGGTGCCGATCAAAAACGCATTGGCCTGTTCGAAGCCTGTGACGGAGGCACGATCTTTCTGGATGAAGTTGGCGACATGTCGCCCTTGATCCAGGGCAAAGTTCTACGACTACTGCAAGATCAGAGCTTTCAGCGGCTGGGCAGCAACAACACCTTGCGCACCAACGTGCGCATCGTGGCTGCGACCAATCAGCCCCTGGAAAAGATGATCGCCGAGGGTGACTTTCGTGAAGATTTGTACTACCGCTTGAATGGAGTGACGATCAATCTGCCGCCCCTGCGCGAGCGGCGCACCGACTTGCCAAAATTGATCGAGTACTTCCTGGTGCGCGCCAAACGCGACATGCGGAAAGACAATATTGATGGCGTCTCTAGCGAAGCCTTGCAGTCGATGTGCGATTACGATTGGCCCGGCAATGTGCGCGAGTTGCAATCGATCATTCGCCAGGCCGTACTCAACACAACCGGTACCGTCATCACCAGCGCAAGCTTGCCTCCAGTGGTAACTGAAAATAGCGAGACGGGGCTAAGCCGTGAGCCCGCCGAGACGACGCCTGTCGTTCCCTTGGAACAGTTGGCCGTAGATGTTAGCCACCCGACGGCCTCGCGGCAGCTTGCACCGTCGGAGGCCGATGCGCTGGAACAATTAATCGAATCGCGACTCTCCAGTACCAACGACCTGTATCAAGAAGTGCTGGAATACGTCGAACGCAAACTGTTCGTGCGTGTCCTTCAACACACCCAAGGCAATCAATCGCTGGCAGCGGAGATCCTCGGCATCACCCGAGGTAAAGTCCGCGATCGAATCGCGCAGTACAAATTGCGCGATAACGCGTTGACCGAGCCGTAAACAACTTCGTGATCCAGTGGTTCGTAGAGGCTGCGGTAAAGTTGGGTTATCACATCAAAGCTGCGGCTAGCGCCGCAGCACTCCAAAGAACCGAGGCTAACGCCTACGGCTTAGTTGTGAGAACTAGCGTTTAGGATCGACGTCGAAATCGAAACTGTTGGCTTTGCCTGCCTCGACATCCACTGACAGTGGACTAGTGGGAGGATCGTAGTACTTGGAGTGAATGCGGCTTTTCTGTCCTTTCGACATATCCACCCATTCACCTCCTTCGTTTATGTAATCATCCCGTGAGGGCCAAGTATCACGTAGGGCAACCTTATGTTTGCCGGGAACCGCGCCGGGTCGAGTTCGGTCGTCGATCTCCAGGGTAAACTTGCCTTCAGCATTGGTCTTGCCAATCGACCTGGGACCATTGGACGGCCAGAATTCGACTTGCACCAACTCGAGCGGCTTGCCATCAACACTTACAGTTCCCGAAACTTCGACAAGCTTTAATTGCTCACCGCAGCCACACAGGCACAGGACGCCGATCACCAGCCAGCTTCTCAATTCGATTGCCATACCGTCTTCTCCTTGGAACTTACTCTGGCATGTTGACAATTTCGGAGCCGGCACGCGATCCTAGTCCGTTAAACGAAAGTGGGTCGATTGTCTCGGACAAGAAACGTACAGAGGCATCTGTTAAAGCGAACTGGGCGCCACCTGTGTGCAAGCTACCAAAGGCATTGATGCGATCGTCATAGCGCAGCGGGTCGGTAAACTCCGCACACGAACGGATGCGAAAGTTGATGGGCACACCTGTACCCAGAAACGCATTGCCTTCAGCCCCAAACCAGACCCAACCCCAATTGCCGATCATCGTCGTCGTGGTGCCAGTCTCTGGACCACAGCGGTCAAAAATTGGATCCGAGAACGAGCGTTCTCCCATCAGGATTGTGTTACTAGTACCATCTAAGCAATCGCGGAAACCAAACTGGATATTGCGAGAGAACATGCCGTTGGCGCGGCCTTGAGCAGCAGTGCCTCGGCCTCCCGGTGGTCGTGGATAATCACTGCCCGGGCCAAACGGGTTCCACAGGCTTGGACGCGACGCATTGAAACCAGGATAGCCACGCTGCCCTGCGCAGGCGTAATAGTCGGCTCGCGCATACACTCCATTACCCGTGGGGCTGTGACTTTGGTTGTATAGACTGCCTGGGTTGGAGGGACATCGCAACACGTTCGAAAGCAACTGACCTATGGCTGCTGTGCCGTTAGTCGGGAAAGTCGTCGTACCATCGCCTCCGAAAAGCGGATTGGAAATTGTGTTGTTATTGTAGATCAGTTGGTCCCAAGCATTATAGAAAGCGGATTGTTCTATGTAGGGAGTTAATTGCAACATCAGAGCATAACGCCGCGATTGACCAGGCAGGCCCCATTCGGGATGCCCCCACCCATTTCCATCGGCCCGCAACATACCATAGGGCAGCTTGCGAAAGGTATCATGAAAATTGTGGTTAGCCAGGGCAAGTTGCTTGAGATTGTTACTGCACTGCATCCGGCGGGCGGCTTCGCGAGCCGCTTGCACTGCAGGCAACAACAGGCCTACTAGAATCCCAATAATTGCAATGACCACTAACAGTTCGACCAATGTAAAACCTGCCTGTCGACGTCGCATAAAGTATCCCCGATTGCGAATGAGAAGAAGCCTACCAAGCAGAGGAATGAACGTTGCCTAAGAATAGATGCATGCGTTCACTTTTGACAATATGCAGAATCATTGATTATTCAATGAAAAATGTTTAATTGAATTAAACTATTGGTAAGCAGTGTCGACACGTCCAATTCGGGATTAGGGCACTCGTGTCAGGGCGAGTTAAGCCCGAGACGACGATGTCGCCTCCCTGGCCGCCTCCAGCGATTGATCGCACATCGAACTGGTCAGTGGTTCAAGAGTTCCAAGCTCTGTGACTTCACAGAGTTGTCCAGGAAGCTTGTCAGATCATTGATGGAGTAGGGCTTTTGCAACACGCACGGCGGATCGCAGGCAGGATCTGTCGACCAAGCGTGTCGGTCGATTAAGTAGCCCGTGCAGATGGCAACTGCCAATCGCGGATAGCGTTGGCGGATTTGGGTGAAGACTTCCTTGCCAGACATATCAGGCATGGTCAGATCGAGCAGCACGGCATCATATTGCTTCGTCTGCAACATCGACAAACCCTCGGGACCGCCTGCAGCCAGATCGACCTCGTGGCCCAAAACATTCAAAAGAGCCTTGCCCGAATGTCGAATCAACTCCTCGTCATCGATCAGTAGAATTCGCATGCGTTTGACTGAGCAGGTGGCTGCCAGCACCGACTCGTTCTTCGCGGAATTAGCCAGCTCGGAGAGCGGCAATTCAATACGAAAACAGGTTCCGCGCTGGGGTGTCGAGCGGCACTGAATCTTGCCCCCCAACTTTTCAATCACTCCATGAGCCATTGACAGGCCCAAGCCTGTGCCCTCGCCTGGCTTCTTGGTTGTAAAGAAGGGCTCGAAGATATGCTGTTGGATTTCTAGAGATATTCCACAACCGTTATCTTGAACTTCTATGGCCGCCCACTGTCCTGAATCGGAATCAAGATTGACTTCGAGCACTCGCAATAAGATCTTGCCTCCTATCCCTTGCACTGCGTCACGTGCATTGATGCACATGTTGATCAATACTTGTTCGAGCCTATTGATATCCACTCTCACATTCAGCGGTCGATTGGCCACTTCGATATTCAGCTCGATACTTGGATCAAACGATCTGCGCACAAATTGTCCCACGTGGGTGACCAATTCATTCAGATCGATGACTTGGTATTCGAAACGACTGCGACGCGAAAAGTCGAGCAGTTGCTGAGTCAATTCAGCAGCGCGACTGACCGCAATCTCAGCTGCGTGGAAGCACTCGACTTGCATGTCTTCTTGTTGACCATGCTTCAACAAACTGAGGTTCGAGCTCAGGATAGTTAGTAGATTATTGAAGTCATGGGCAATGCCTCCGGAGAGTCGTCCGATGGCGTCCATTTTCTGCGACTGAACCAGTTCGCCCTCCAAGCGTTGCTTTTCGGTAACGTCATCGAATGTCCACAGATGCCCGTGATAGGTTCCATCGCTGTCGAAGATCGGCGCCACAAACAGGTGCACTGACTGAGCTGGGTGGCCCAGCTGCAACGTTTCCGTCATCGGCCCTTCCGAGGTGTAGTCTTGAGCCGTCGCAAGTCGATCCAAGAGCGAGCCATCGGATAAACGTTGGCGAAGTCTATCCAAGGCTACCGTTACGTTCTGGCCCAGTTCCGGCGACTTACCAAACATGCTGGCAAACTGCCGATTACAACCAGTAACCGTTCGCGATGAATCGGTAATCAGTACCGCTTCGTTAATGGCATCGAATGACATACGCAAATGGGAAGAAATCTTGTTCAAGTTCTTAGTGCGCAAATTGACTTGCTTGCGCAACATCCAGTTCCAGCCAAATACCAGTCCAACCGCCAGCCCGCACAGCGATACAGCCCATGTTAGATGGGTTAGCGAGAGCACAAATGGCGATGATAAGAACACCAGATCGTCGGCCGATGCGACGTAAATGGTCATACTGTTGGCACCCAGAGGATTGCCCGGAACTGTCACCAGCGGTGTACCAGTCAATCGAACGCGATCGCCACGTCGGATAGTGGAAGGGGAGGGCGAGTCCGATTCGTTAACGACCGCCATAAATTTTCGACTTCCAGCCTGCATCTGATAAGTGATCAACCCATCGACCACATTGTCCCCCACGACAGACGCCTCAACCGTAACACGCTCTGGTAACGACGTTGAGCTTTGCATGTCGTCCAGCCGTAGTTGCTCGGCTGGTGGAAGCACACCTTCTCGGATCGTCCGAATGTGACTAGCGATGAAACTCTCAGAAGGATCGTTCTCTGCCACGTAACCGCTGACCCTTACCAAGGTCCCCACGGGCAACATCTTGGCAAACTTGGTTTCGATCCTTCTTACCTCGGTCCCCACTCCCAGCAGCGCTTCGCTCTTGTTATTACAAAAAAGCACTTGACCATCGAGTTGGACGCTTGGACGACGATCAATAGCCAGAGTCACAGACGGCTCGCTGGCAAGCTGAACCTGCGAATTGGACATGATGCGCAGAGAATAATTCCCATCGAAATTCTTCAGCTTGTGGGGATTAATCGTGCCGGTAACGAGCACACTTCGTGGCTGGCCCACAACTGCATATTGTTCCTCGGATAAATGGCTCTCCGAATGGATCTCAACCGGTGTGCTACCCAGCATCGCATAAACGGTACTCTGATGCCCGTGATCAATAACTTCCACTAATTCACACTGGGCTTCCACGAAGGTATCGCCGGGATAGGGCAAGCCTCCTTGCAAAGACTTGAGCGGGATGGCTTCTAACAATGGAGATTCCGTGGATAGTTCTACCGAGATTAGATTGAGATCCGGCTGCCCCCAATAAACCAAGCCATGCAGCCTGAGCTTGCGACCCACTGGTTGCGTGGCCAGGATGGCAGATACCGCATCCGAGCAGTGAACCATGGCCGGAGTGCCGCTGCTTTGAATGAAGAACACCGTCCAGTACTTGGCGGCAAACGTTAGCTGAGTCTCGATGTCGACTTCGAAGGCCAGATAACCGCGCTGACGCTGCAACTGTCGCAGATCATCAAGCGAGTGAACTAGATCCGCTTGAGCATCGCTCCACAGACATTTGTCGTGGTGCTGCATCGATGGCCAATCGTTCAGTGCCCACAATCTGCCTGGCAGCGAAGTCAGTGCCATCACGGCCAGTAGCAGCCAAGGTAACTGCATCATCCCCATCGAGTAACCCCTTATTCATCCGCGAATAGGGGGTATCATATCAGATCAGTATTTCAACGTTGAAATCGCAGAATTGAAAACCGGAAAACTGTCAGAAAATTATTTCTTGCGTTTAATGGCTTCAATAACAGCTGCGCCCATCTCAGCCGGCGAAGGTGCTACGACAATTCCAGCCGCTTCCAACGCAGCCGTCTTTTCTGCAGCCGTGCCTTTGCCACCTGTAATGATCGCGCCAGCATGTCCCATGCGTTTGCCTGGAGGTGCGGTGCGCCCTGCAATAAATGCCGCCACGGGTTTGGTAACGTGAGCTTTGACGTATGCCGCCGCTTCTTCCTCAGCATTTCCGCCGATCTCGCCGATCATCAAAATGGCTTCGGTTTGATCGTCCTCTTGGAAGCGTTTGAGCAGATCGATAAACGAGGTGCCGACAATTGGATCGCCGCCCAGTCCAACACACGTCGATTGTCCTAAGCCGGCTTGAGTCGTTTGCCAAACGGCTTCGTAAGTGAGTGTACCGCTGCGGCTCATGATGCCGACCTTGCCTGGTTTGTGAATGTAACCTGGCATGATGCCGATCTTGCATTCACCCGGGGTGATCAAGCCTGGGCAGTTCGGGCCGATCAAAACCGACTTGCTCGCGCGAGCGCGTTTGTAGACTTCGACCATATCCAGCACCGGAATGCCCTCGGTGATGGCAGCGATGACTTCGATGCCAGCATCGAGTGCTTCTTTGATGGCGTCAGCCGCAAACGGCGGTGGCACGAAGATCATGGTGGCATTGGCGCCGGTTTCCTTGACGGCTTCTTCGACCGTATCAAAGACAGGCACACCGTCGATCTTCTCACCCAGCTTACCGGGCGTCACTCCACCGACCATATTGGTGCCGTATTCTTTACAGCCGCGCGTGTGGAACTCGCCCGCCTTGCCCGTGATGCCTTGGCAAATGACTCGTGTGTTGCGATTAACCAGAATGCTCATAGTTGATGGTGTTTCAAGATCTTGAGTTGGTACGTGGCCTAGGCTTCTAGCCTGTGTTCCCGCGAGCCATGTTTCCACTTTCGGCCCCGGGTCAATCGACTGTAACTTTGCGGTTATTTGACAGCGGCCACAACTTTTTTGGCTGCGTCGGTCAAGTCGTCAGCGGTGATTAGAGCCAAGCCGCTTTGGGCCAGCATCTTTTTACCCTCTTCGACTTCGGTGCCTTCCAAACGAACGACTACAGGAATGCTGATCCCAACTTCCTTGGAGGCTTCGATCAAGGCTGTAGCAATCGTGGTGCAGCGCGCGATGCCGCCGAAGATATTGACCAGCACTGCCTTGACGTTGTGA
Organism: Rania fehmarnensis; assembly: GCF_056494185.1. NCBI lineage: Bacteria > Pseudomonadati > Planctomycetota > Planctomycetia > Pirellulales > Pirellulaceae > Rania > Rania fehmarnensis. Next base: position 2,799,599 of record NZ_CM151398.1, on the reverse strand, counting down.
TCAGACAAGATGATACGAAAGGCTTCGACTACTTGATCTTTGGTTGCTCCGCCACCGACATCCAGGAAGTTGGCCGGCGCGCCGCCATGGTACTTGATGATGTCCATCGTCGACATCGCCAGTCCAGCACCGTTGACCAGGCAGCCAATCTTGCCTTCGAGCTTGACGTAGGACAAGCCTGCGTTGCCTGCGCGCACTTCCGCTGGTTCTTCTTCGTTCAAGTCACGCAAACTCTTGAGGTCTTCGTGACGGAACATGGCGTTGTCATCGAAAGTGACTTTGCCATCGAGCGCGATCATTTTGTTGTCTTTGGTGATGACCAGTGGGTTGATCTCAACCAGCGAACAATCGTAAGTTGTGTTGAACTTGCACAGTGCCCGCATGAAAGTATCAGCTGCTCGAGCCGCGGGGCCCGTGATGTTCAGTTTCTTGCACAACTTGCGAACCTGGTAACCATCCAATCCCAGCTGTGGATGGAAATGTTCGCGGAAGATCTTTTCCGGTGTTTCCGCAGCCACCTTTTCGATCTCCACCCCACCTTCGCTGCTGACCATCAGCACCGGCATGGCCGCACCTCGGTCGAGCACAATACCCAGGTATAGTTCGCGAGCGATGTCGCAACCTTGTTCCACTAAGACCTGGTTGACCTGATTGCCTTCGGGACCGGTTTGGATGGTAACCAGACGATTGCCGAGCAAATTCTTGGTAACCGTCGCAGCCTCTTCTGCGGATTTGACCAACTGCACGCCACGTTGGGCGGTGTTGCCGATGATCGTCCCCTTGCCGCGACCGCCGGCATGAATTTGGGCTTTGACAACCGCTATCGGGCTGCCCAACTTTGTGAAGGCTGCCGCAGCCTCTTCCGGCGTGCGCGCCACGTGGCTTTCCAGCACCGGCACGCCTGCCTTACGAAATAGTTCTTTCGCCTGATACTCGTGAATCTTCATCAGATGTAGCCGTTCGCTCGCGGGAAGTACTTATCCGCTGGTGCACAGAACAAAAAGAGCCCCATAGAGACGGGATTATAAGGCGGTGTGCCCAAAGTGGAAGTAGGCCGGAGTGCCGCCTGCGCAACTCTGGGTACACACCCAGCGAAAACGCCAGCCACGTCCACAAGTTCAAGTCCGCTTTGGCGTGACGCGATGCTGACTTCCGCCTTCAAGGCTTGTTACAATAATCGCCGCGCTTCCGCTCCGTTAGGTTGTTTCGCCGTCGGGCCGGTTGCGTCTCGAAAGCCTTGACGGCTTCCGCTACACATGCTGCGTTTGGCCCGCCAATCATATAACCGAGGCTAACGTTTATGTCCTGTCTTTTATCGCCCAACTGATCTATGACTACCGAGACCACCGAAGAACCATCATTGCCCGACGTGGCCTTCATCGCTAAAGGTGAGCTCTTTGTGCTCAGCCACGGTGGAGATGCCAAGCCAATTACCAGCACGTTTATGCAAGAGGCCGAAAAGCGCGAAGCCAAGCAACAAGCGATCGATGGCTGGAAGGAAAGCAGTTCCATGTGGAGCGGCGGATTGATGAATCCGCAACTGGCCCAGATGCAAAACGCCGGCGCACAACAAAAGAAGATGGTGTTCAGCAATGTAGCGGCTGCCGGAGGGCGCTTGGCCTACACTCTGCAAATGCCGGGTGGCGGCGGGCTGTTTCGCTACGATTGCCAGCTCAACAGGGAGTCTCGCCTACTCCATCGCAATAGCTTCTTTCCAACTTCGCTGAGCGTTCGGGCTAGCGATGGGTTGCTGGTATTCAGCGTCATGCAGCCTGATGGCTCGTCGTCTATTGTATTGGGCGAACGCGATGGACTGCATCATCGCCGACTAACGGCCGGCGACTCACGCGATGAATGCCCGTGCTGGTGGCACGATGGCACCAGCGATTGGCTCTATTTTCACTCCAGCGGTTTGGGACGAACCCACAACGGAGTCGTGGCCGCTCTGGGGCCAACTGCTATCTGCCGAGTTCGACAAACTGAAGGGGATGTTGAAATCATCGCCGAAGATGAGAAGTTCGATTTTCTGCAACCGCGGGTTACCAGTGATGGCTCGATCTTCTGCATACGCAGACCCTACCAGCCCAATCGACGTCCCGACAGCGACTTTATGACGATCGTCAAAGACATCATCTATTTTCCGTATCGCCTGGCCCGCACGGCTTTTTACTTGACCAATTTCATCTCCGTGATGTTCGCCGGCAAACCCTTGGCATCCAACCTCACGCCGCCTAGCCAGGCCGAACAGCTCGAACGTCTGGTCATCTGGGGACGTGTGGTTAATACTCAAAAATCAATACGTCAAACTGGCGGCAAGCAAAGCTTGGCTCCCACCGATTGGCAATTGGTCCGCATCGCTCGCGGCGGCGACCCGCCAGAAGTCTTGGCCAGCAGTGTTTTATGCTTTGACGCAGCCGCCGATGGCACGATCTACTACAGCGACGGCGGCGCTCTTTATTCGTGGTCCAGCAGCTCTACCACCCAGTTGGCCAAGCAGTCAGGCATTATCCAGGTCGCCGCGCTCTAAGCCGTAGGCGTTAGCCTCGGTTTCCGAACGTTCACGGTAAATGGGTGCGACAACCGGGTTAGCCTCGGTTGCGTTACGTTTGACTGGAATTGCCAATTCACCGCGTCGCTCTGAGCACCGGCATGATGTGCCTGATCTGTCGCTCCCAGAGCCACCCTGTGGCGGTCCGCACCTCCTGCGCTCAAAGCTGCTGGCGGGGGCTTCCCGCGAGCCGAATCTTGCTCGATAATGCGGGGTTTCATTGACTGGGAAAACCATACGCAGCCTCAGCGGCAGCAGGGAAACAATGGACGAGAAATTTTCAGCTCAGGGCATCACCTTCGATGACGTCTTGTTGGAACCGCGTTACAGCGAAATCATGCCCGCCGACGTCGATGTCTCAACGCAGCTAACTCGCAATATTCGTCTGAAGGTCCCGCTGTTATCCAGCCCCATGGATACGGTTACCGAAAGCGAGATGGCCATCGCGCTGGCTAAAGTGGGTGGTCTGGGCGTTATTCATAAAAACATGTCCATCGAAGCCCAGGTCGAAGAGGTCACTAAGGTCAAGCGCAGCGCCAATGGCATCATTGTCGATCCTGTGACCCTGCAACCGAGCGATCCTGCTAGCAAAGCTCAGGACGTCATGGACCAGCAAAACGTCTCGGGCATTCCAATTGTGGATGCTAGCAAGAAGCTCGTGGGCATTATTACTCGGCGAGATTTGAAATTTTTGGAGAGCGGGACCAAGCCGATTGCGGAGGTAATGACTGGTGAGAATCTGGTAACGGCGACGGGGACCGTAACGCTTGAGCAAGCTGAGAAGATTTTAACGGCTAAAAAGGTGGAGAAACTTTTACTGGTTGACGATCAATACAAACTGACAGGCCTCATCACCATCCGCGACATCGACATGATGAAGCGGTACCCCAATGCTTGCAAAGATGCTCTCGGGCGATTGCGAGTCGGGGCGGCGGTAGGTGTGTTCGATACCGATCGGGCCAGTGAGCTGATTGAGCGTGGCGTCGACTTGTTAGTCGTCGATAGCGCTCACGGACACTCGGCCAACGTGATCGCCACGGTTAGAGAGATCAAGCGACGCTGGCAAATCGATGTGGTTGCCGGCAACGTCGCCACCTTTGAAGGTGCGCGTGACTTGATTGATGCCGGGGCCGATGCGGTCAAGATTGGTATCGGTCCTGGATCGATTTGCACCACGCGAGTTATTTCCGGTGTAGGTGTTCCACAGATTACGGCCATCATCAACGCCAGCAAGGCAGCCTTGCCTGCCGGCGTGCCGTTGATTGCCGACGGTGGAATTCGCTACAGCGGCGACATCACCAAAGCCATAGCCGCCGGGGCCAGCGCGGTAATGATTGGTGGACTGTTCGCCGGCCTGGCCGAAAGCCCGGGACGCACGATCCTGTATCAAGGTCGGACGTTCAAGGTGTATCGCGGAATGGGTTCGCTGGGTGCGATGGTGAAGGGGTCAAGCGAAAGGTATCGGCAAACCGGGCAAGCTAACTTGCTCAAGCTGGTGCCTGAAGGCGTTGAGGGTCGCGTACCTTTCAAAGGTGCGTTATCTGATTTTGTTTACCAGTTGGTCGGCGGGTTGCGTGCAGGCATGGGTTACTGCGGCACTCGAACGATCGATGAACTAAGGCAAGAGGCCCGGTTCATTAAGATCTCGGCCGCAAGTGTCAGAGAGAATCACCCCCATGACATTGCTATTACGCAAGAAGCACCAAACTACAGTCAAGAGCATGCTCTCTCGGGTGAAAACACCTGAGCGTCGCAGTAAGGCTGCGCGTCGCAGTTGGCTCCTGAGCGTATTGTTGCTCAGTTCACTCTCGTCTTCGAATCTGCTGGCTCAATCGCCCTCGCAACCCAATTGGCAACCTCAGCGGTTGCCAGCAGCCGGCTCCATGCAGCCCTTGCCACCGGCTGGCTCGACCTTGCAACAGCCACAGGCTACCAATCAAGCGCCCGGCAGCGCCGCCCAAAACGATAGCGGCGTCGTACTGCGATGGCGCAGTAGCACGCGTTTGACTAATGCACCGGTCAATGATCGACCAACTTCTAGCGGCGCAGTAGTTGTCGCATCGCAGCCCAGCAGCGCAGCGGCCGCCGCTTTGGAAGCTACGACAGCCAACTTTCGCCATGTGCCCAATAACCAGGTAGCCGACAGTCAATATGTGCAACCGGCCAGCGGCAGTCGATCCATTGCTTCATCGAGCCCAAGTTCTGTAGATTCACCCAGTGGCAATCCACTGCGCGGCTCTGCACCAGTTGCTGCACCTGCGGGCCGAGCGGCAACCTTTACGCCTCGCGGTCAGACCACCATGGCTCAAGTGAGATCGACCCATAGGACTGACTCGGCCGTGCGTCCAGCAGCCTATCAACAAGGCTTGTTACAACCGCCAGCCAATGGCAACAGTATTCTTGATCAGAGCGAAGCTGCGACCGGTCAAGTGCCGCCGCTAAATCCAAGTCTGCCACCAACGTTGCCTCCGACGCTATCGCCAGGTGGTGATGAGTTGTCGCAACCGGAGCTACCGCCTGCACCTGACGCTCAGCGCACGACGCCTGATGCCAGTCAGTTTGGACAGCCGGGCGATGCACCTGCACCTCAACTGCCCGAAACATCGAAGGCTCAACCATTGCCACTACCTGGGGCTGACGATTTGAAGATGGATGATGCTGCACCACCGGATGATGCCAGCAGCGATCCCTTCGAGCGGCGACGGGCGCGCGACCTGGACTCACCCAGCGATCGCTCCTCCGACTTGAAAGATCCCCAGCGACCCGATTCGCTAGCCAATTGCGAATCGTTCCGCGAACGACTCCGCAATTCGAGCTTGCAGAAGATCAGCTTGAACTCCGCGCCTCGCTATGGCCAAGGCCTGAACGATAACCCAGAAGATGCCGAGAAGCGTCGCTTGGATTTCGCCGCCTCAGCCAAAGTTCGCGATTGGTGTGATCGTCATGGACAGACGATTGTTCAAGGTCGCATGATTGAATTGATCAACGAGCAAGTTGTGTTGGATGTCAACGGAACGCGTCGCGAGATTCCGCTGCGCGATCTATGCGACATCGATATGGCCTACGTGGGCAAGGCTTGGAACTTGCCAATCACCTGTGGCTCGGGTACCGATGTCGCTGCTGGACGCTCGTTTGTGCCCAGCGCTATGCAATGGCAAGCGTCGGGACTTTGTCACAAGCCGCTCTACTTTGAGGAAGTTCAGCTGGAACGTTACGGCCACGAAATTGGTCCCGTCCTGCAACCCTTGGTCAGCACCGCACACTTCTTTGGTAACGTAGCTGTGTTGCCATACAAGATGGGCATCCATCCACCGGGCGAATGCCAATATGCACTGGGCTACTATCGTCCTGGCAACTGCGCTCCGTACATGTTACCACCGATTCCGATCAGTCTCCGCGGCGCCGCCGTACAGGCCGGTGCCGTAGTCGGTGCAGCAGCCCTAGTACCTTAAGAGATAATTTCAATACCCAACGCTGCGTTTACCTGCACGTCTGTGTGCTTAAGAAAAACAACGCGGCCTCGCCGAGTGAACTACTTCGATTGCCTAGCCTTCGGCTACGGGTTAAACGAGGTCAAACGCATGAGCGCCACCCTCTAACCAATCGCTAACGCCCTCGGTTTAGAGGTAGCAATTCTCTGAGCTTCCGGCCCAAGCCGTGCGGGTGGAAGGGTTTTTGGATGAAGGCATCGGCTTGGCTGCTGATGCCGTGTTGAATGACGGCGTCGTCGGTATGGCCGCTCATGAACAGTACGGGTATATCGCTGCGAATAGCGCGTACTAATTCGGCTAGCTGGCGGCCGCTCATGCCGGGCATCACCACATCGGTCAGTAGCAGATCGAAGCTCTGCGGCGATTTGCGAAACAACTCGAGGGCTTGTTCGCCGTGACTGGCATCGATCACGCGATAACCTTGCTGAACTAAAGTGGCCAAGGTGACGGCCCGCACAGCTTTATCATCCTCTACCAACAGAATCGTCTCATCACCTGACGGAGTGATCTGTTCGCGCCGATCGGCGGCCAGAGCATTGACGGCGATCGCCGCCGGAAAACACAGATGAAACGTTGTACCTTTGCCGACGTGGCTTTCCACTTGGATGAAGCCGCCTGCTCCCGTAACGACGCCGTGTACCACCGAAAGTCCCAGTCCGGTTCCGCGGCCAACTTCTTTGGTCGTGAAGAATGGATCGAAAATCTTGCCCATGACCTCTTCGCTGATGCCGCAACCACTATCGCTCAACGACAATTCCACGTAGTCTTTCAGTGAAGTCGAAGAGTTTTCGATACTAACGCGATCGCGGGTTGCAATGATGATCGCGCCACCTTGGGGCATGGCATCACGAGCATTGATGGCCAGGTTCATCAGCACCTGTTCTATATGTACGCGATCGGCTTTGATGGGACGCACCAGCGGATCCATATCTAACGTCAGTTTAATGTCTTCGCCGATGGTTGGTCGCAGCAGTGCCTCGGTACTACGGACCAGTTCATTCAGGTCGAGTACCTTAGGGGCGACGATTGCTTTGCGACTGAAGGTCAACAATTGGCGAGTCAGGCCGCTGGCCCGCTTGCCGGCATCGTTGATCGCATTGACAGCCGTCCGACAGGGATCGTTGGGTGGCGTTGTCAACAGTAGCAGTTCAGCGTAGCCCATCATCACGGTGAGGATATTGTTGAAATCGTGAGCCACGCCTCCGGCCAATCGACCGATGGCTTCCATCTTTTGCGATTGGCGCAGCTGATCCTCGAGCAGTTTGCGTTGACTAATGTCGCGCATGACACCTTGCATACTAATGACGCGGCCGTCTTCGACACTTGTATGCACCGCATCTTCCACCCAGACTACTTTTCCATCGGCAGCCAGCATGCGGTACTCCAATCGCTGATCGACTCCGACGTTTCCTAAATGTTGACGGATTCCAATTGCATCATCGGCATCATCAGGATGAAGATGTTTCGTCCAGAAATCGGGTTCCAGCCAGGCCTTGCGTGCGTATCCGAGCATGCGTTCGCAATAATCGCTGACATAGGTAAAACGCATCGACTTTGGATCCGCTTCCCAGACGACCATGTTGGCGCTATCGACTAACAACCGCAGTCGTTGTTCGCTTTCCTCTAGCGCTTGTTCGGCTAGTTTGCGATCATGGATATCGATGCCAGCTCCTAGCCATTTTTCCACTTTACCAGTGGTATCGCGCAGGGGCACCGAACGGGCCAATACCCAGCGATATTGACCATCAAAGCGCCGGGCTCGTACTTCACCTTCGACTTCCTTGCATTCCGATACCGCCTCTTTCAATAGACACTCAGCTCGCTCGATATCATCTGGATGAATGACCTGTGACCATTGTGAACGAGCCATCTCCAGGGTGATGCCCACATAGTCCAAGGCTGAAGGGCTAACGTACTCGAGGCTCAGATCAGCCAACATTACCCAAATCAATTGAGGCAGCGATTCGGTGAGGATACGATACTTTTGATTGCTCTCGGCCAATTCGCGTGAAGTTTGCAGTTGCTCGGTAACATCCAGGACGACGCCATCCCAACGCGTAGTGTTTTCGCCTATAGCGGTAGGCACGCAACGGGCGTGCAACCAGCGTGTGGAACCGTCGGTGCCCGGTAAAAGAAAACGCTGATCCAGCGCCTGATGGAGCAGGGCACTGGTGCGCAAAGCCCGACGCAGTTTGACCAGTTGTCGTTTCGGCAGACGCGCGATGATCGGCTTCAGATCCTGTGTCTGGCTGTCGGAACTGCGAAGCATGGGCCAGAAGCCCGCGCTGGTATGTTCCAATATCAGCTCCATAGTCGAAGTCGTTACGAAAGAGACTAACGCCCCATTAGGCAAGGTGTCGCCAATGCGCTGCAGTCTTTGTTCGTTGGCAATCCGCGCCGCGTCGGCTTGTTTACGTTCGGTAATGTCCAGTGCCAAGGCGACAGCGCGCTCTTGACCGTTCTCGGTGAAGGCCCGGAGGCGTACTTCGACCGGAAACACGCGGCCCGAACGATCAGTGTGATTAGCTTCGAATGTCATCTGCTCATTCTGATGCAGCAGCTTGACCACTTGCTGCAGTTTCTCTTCGGTCATCTCATGGTTGTAGAGCAATGGAGTCTGACCAATCATCTCTTCGCGCGAGTAACCCAGCAAACTGCAAGCTCGCGTGTTGACATCGATGATCACGCCTTGCTCATTGTGGAGAACCAGGCTGTCGGAGGCATTCTCGACCAAGGCGCGATAGCGATCCTGGCTGGCCTGCAACTCTTCGAGCGCCTTGGCTTGGTCGGTGATATCCATACATGCGCCAATCAAGCGCATGGGCAGTCCTTGCTTGTCGACGATCACGCGTCCACGCGAAGAGACTACACATCGGCGGTGATCGGGGCGAATGATTGTTTCCACCGACTCAAACTGTCCGCACGATTCAACAGCTGCGTAGATTCGCTGCATCACTTGCGTCCGCTGCTCCGGCAAAACGAAGCTGACATACGCTTCGAAAGACGGTGTGAACGCCTGCGCGTCGACACCGAAGATCTCGAAGAGTTGATCTGACCAGGTTACCTGGCCACTTTGAATATTCCATTCAAAGCTGCCCACGCGCGCCAGCGCTTGAGTTTCCTTGAGCAATTGCTTCATTCGAAGTAACGCTTCGTAGTCCTGCATAGATTCGTCCACACCGATGAAGTTCGACTCGATGATGAATCAGCCAACAGACGCACCGGTTCAGACGCAGCCGCCTAACCAGAGCAGTTTTCGCAGAGATGAGATTATTTGTCGACTGGCTAGCTAGCCGTTGTAACAAATGGTTCCGTCGCCATAGAATCGACCGGCAGCGGAGGCGCTAGTGGCTCGGTAACTTTCGCAGGTGCCGGGGCTGAAAGCAGAGTATCGTCGGCCGCGATCGATACATACCCGTCGTTGGCCGATGCAGGGACCGGCGCAGCTGCCGGATTTAAATTTACACCCGCCTCGGCCAATGATTTGCGCACAAACGAAAGAGCAGCCAGTTGCTCCTCCTGCGACAAAATCTTTTGCTGAAGTGCATTAATCGGATCGGCCAGTTGCTGCCAATAGTCGTCGTCACGGAAGTTCAAAGCCGGAGAACGAGTATTCTCGTTGAGGGTGGCCAAGTGGTTGCGAAGACGATAAATGGGACCCGCAAAGCGATTGCTCAGACGCACGATGTCAAAGATGACCAGAGGCAAGAGCAATACGAGAGTTGGCAAGCAAGGGCCCATGCACTCGACCAAAGCCGCCAGGTGATCCGACAGCGCCCATTCTGGATATTGCCACCAGTTGGTGCATAGGGTGGAAAGCGCAAAATAGAGAACGATTCCCGACCAGTAAATCAAGACACGCCCAACCAATACTCCCTGAACATGACGATCGATCCAGACCTGTTGACGCATGACCATGGGAGGGGCCTACTATAGTTGCTTGGGTGGAGCAGTGAACAAAGTGCTGATGAGGACCGTATATTGCTAGAGCATCCACGGTAAACCCACCAACCCGATAGCTGTACACTAGCTTTTCCCGTAGACTTTGTCGGCTGTGAGGCCGGGCAATGACTATACGGTCGATGTTTTTTGGGAATTCTGCTAGTACAATCGCTAAACGCGGCCTATGATCGCCACCCCAGACGCTGGCGGCAGCGGCTCCGCTGTTACCTCTACCTCTGATCACCACCACTAATCAAACCACCTATGATTGGCCCGATTTTAGGCCGCGAGTACCTGATCGCACCGCGCCGCGGCAAGTTCTACTTGCAGCGAGTGGTGTTTGTGGCCGCGCTGTTCAGTTTGGTGGGCACGGTTTGGCTGTTGCTGGCAGGCATGCAGCAAGTGCGCAACGTCGGCGACCTGGCCCGCTTTGGTGCCCTGGCATTTCAGCTGGTGGTTCCGCTCGAATTGCTGGTTGTTATGTTCCTGTCAGCCGTCAGTACTGCGGCGGCGGTTGCCCAAGAGAAAGATCGACGCACCTTGGTCCTGCTGCTCCTGACCAGGCTCCGCAGCAGCGAGATTGTGCTGGGCAAATTACTAGCTAGCCTGCTGGCTGTGGCCAACATGGTGCTTTCGTCGCTGCCCTTGCTATTGGTATTCCCGCTATTGGGCGGCGTCAGCACGACACAAGCTCTGCTGGCCATGCTGGTTATCTTGATCACCGCCGCCTGGTGCGGATCGTTGGGCGCGCTGGTCGGTTTTTGGCGCGAGAAGACGTTTCAGGCGCTGGCCATCACGTTGTTAGCCATCGTTGCCTGGTGCGTCCTGGGTGAAGCTGTCGCGGCCGGTCAGATTCCACTTGTGGCCGCCGAGTGGGCCAAGCTGATCAGTCCACTCCGAGCCATTTGGAGCGTTTGTCAACCCATGCCCGATCCGGCCTTCGCCTGGATACCGGGCGGCGCAGCCGTTGGATACTCGCTGCTGGGTCTGCTGGCGACCACTTTACTTTGCGCAACGTCCATCGCCCGGCTGCGAGTTTGGAATCCTTCGCAACAGGTACGACAGCAGACACCCGAGATCGAAGATTCGGTCGATCTAGCCCAGGCGGGCGGCTCACTGGCGGCCGCAGCCTCCTGGAAAGTTCGCGCTCCGCGCCACGTGTGGACCAACCCGATTCTCTGGCGCGAAATGTGTACCTGGGCCTACGGCCGCAAACTGATGGTCATTCGCCTGGTCTATATCGTCCTGTTTGCCGCGGCCATGTTCGGATTGTATTGGAGCGTCGAATCCGGCGCAGCTTTGCAACGCAGTCGGCTGAACGAAGAACTGATTCCCACTGCCACCAAGATCCTCGCCCCGTTCTTGGTAATCAGTTTGATCATGATCAACGCCTTGGCGGTTAACTCGATAACCAACGAGCGTGATGGCCAAGCCCTGGATCTGCTGCTGGTGACGCAAATCACGCCGACGCAGTTCTTGATTGGTAAGTTGGCCGGCGTGCTGTACGTGACCAAAGAGATGGTCATCTTGCCACTGGCTCTATGCACCTATTTGTGGTGGCAGGGCGGTTTAACGACCGAAAATTTATGTTACGTGCTAATTGGGCTGCTGACGATGATTGTGTTTGTAACCATGCTGGGCATTCATTGCGGCATGATCCACGCACAGTCGCGCGGCGCGATTGCCACCAGCCTTGGGACAGTCTTCTTTCTGTTCTTGGGCGTCGTCATGTGCATGCTCGTTATGCTCAGCTTCCGCGGCTCCTTTGCCAGCCAATTACCTCCGTTCTTGGTGATCATCTTGGGTGGAGGATTAGGACTCTTCTCAGCCCTGGGGATTCGCAACCCGAGCCCAGCCATCGCCTTGGCCTCATTCGGCTTGCCCTTCCTGACCTTCTTTGCCATCACCAGTTTCATCTTGCGCAATCAAGAATTGTCCGTCTTCTCGGTGATCGTCGTGGCCTACGGATTTGCCACCGCCGCCATGATCATTCCCGCGCTGAGCGAATTTGATTTCGCTATGGGACGCACGCGTGCTGCCGAAGACGAATAGGCCCGCGCCCAGCGATGTCCTACATCATGTGCTGCGTAAATTGAGCAAGTTGGCCAAGACTAACTGGCCGACCTGTTGTCCACTGGAAAGGCCGGCCGTGTTGTCAAAGCTGAAGTGAATCCCGCCGTAGATCCGACTCATACCCGCTTCGTTGGCTGCCGCATCAAAGCTATCGAACGAACGCACCATCAAGGCAGAAACATCGTCCGAGGGTGGCCAGAGACCGGTGCTGCCTCGATCGGCTTGAGTCGAAAATGATAATGTGCCGAGTAGTCCAGTTAGCACCGCTGCGGCTGCTCCGCTGAACGTGCTATGGCCAGAAGTATAAGACGGGAACGAAGGACTAATCAGCAGCGGAGTCCAATTGCCATTGGCCGCAGTACCTGCGTTGCCATCGGTATCCGCCAAGCGGATCGCATCGATCGGTCGCCAAACATCGTAGGCATACTTGGCATCCCACGAGGCAATGCCCGCATCGGCCATGGCATAGTTCAACAGGGCCATCATCCGCGCGTTTTGTACCAAGGACTGATTCTGCTCCAAGCCCACGTCGATGGCGATTTGATTCCAATGCCCCGGTGGCGTGCTAGTGCCACCACCGTCGGCCCAGAATTTGGCAATTAAGGTTTGATCTTCCGTTCGGACCGAACTGCCATCTTCACCCAATTGCTTGACTTGATTAACCGCAGCCGCATACTCTGCGCTATCCAGCGCTGGAGGCGCCGATGGTCGGAACTGGTCTCCACTGCTCATGGCAAAGGGAGTTACATCGGGCCACTGAGGCAGTGTTGCTGCTGAGAAGTCGGGCGCCGTTGGGCGCCACTGTCCAGGTTGTGTACCGGGCGTATAGTTCGACGTGGCCGCCGAGCCATCGTTAGCTCGATTGGCCAACATAGCCGTAGCTGCTGATTCACCAATAGTGATTCCTAGTGACTTGGCCGAACCATCGGCAACCGTGGCCATGATCTCGGCCAAAGTCTCATCCCAGAGAATTAGTTGATCTTCCGAGTCATAGATCTGCGAAGCCACGCGATGCGCGGCCGTGGCCGCGGCAGCAACCGGTGACGCACCAACCTGCGCGGCTCCGTTTAACAGGTAACCTTCGTACTGCTGATCGATGGCGTTGATGGCTTCGAACATGGCCCCATGCACCATCGCCAGATACTTGGCCACCATCGGTGGTGGCGGTTTAATGAGCAAACCAGGAATATCCGCGGAAGGTGAGGTCGTATGCCGGACCGTTTCCAACATCACCGCGCTAAAACTGGTCACCGCATCGCCAAGTCGCACAATGCGCTCCGTGGCCAGCGAGCGACCACGCGGATCTGACACCGTAAATCGCAAATGCGTAATCGGCTGAGCCAATTGCAATGGTACGTTGAAGGCCCCGGTGGCGGTGGCAGTACCAGCAAACAACGTGGTGGCCTGTTCGCCCTCAAGCTGCTCGACCTTGATGTTCACATTGGGTGTCGAGGTTCCAGCATAAGCCACATCGGCCGCCAACACGACTTGATCGCGATTGCGGTCGCTCGCTTGAGTCAGTCCAACCTCCAGCGACGGCTCTACCGGGAACAAGTTGATCGCATTGATCACTTGCAGAGCATCCAAACCCGACATCTGACCGTCGCCGTTGGTGTCGCACAGCGCACCGGAGTAGTCAGAGGGTTTCGTCGCCGGCAGAACACGAATGCCGTTCTGATTGACATCGTTGATCACCAACAGCGCATCGAGCGGGACAACCGACCCGGAGCCATCAACGTCCATCGGTAGGATAGGATTCTGCCAATCGCTAGCAAACAGCTGTCGATCTTCCAAGCGTTCGATCGGTCGAATTGGCATCTTCAATGGAAACCTTTATGCGTATTCGTACACGCTCACTTCGTAGCGGAAGCCGTCAAGGCTTTCGAAAGCTTACGTTGATCTCCGCCGGTTGCATTACGCTCGAAATGCTTGACGCATTCCGCTACCTACGCATGCTCGAGATGCTTGACGCATTACGCTACTAGTTTAATCGGCACATTATACGGTCGTATTTGGGACAAAAATGTCACGCCAAAACGAAAAAAGCCGACTTCCCAGAAACTGGAAAGCCGGCTTCGATTTTTGATCAGCTCACCGCCGAAAAGCGATGAAGACTTGATATCAATTAGCCGCCGCAGCTGCTGCAACCACTGGCTGGAGCGCTGCATCCGCAGCCGGCGCTAACCGAAGCACCGCAGCTTCCACCGACGCTCACGCTGCCACCGCAACCGGTGGTGCATGGAACGCTGATGGTTTGTGGAACCATGATGCACTTCTGAACTTGAACTTCCTTCTGAACTTGGACTGGTACACATACGGTGTAGTCTTGGACCTTGTCTTCTTGGACAGTGTCATAGACGGTCACGGTGTAGGTGCGAGTCTTTTGTTCAGGAACGCAGACCGTTACGGTACGCTGACGGGTTTCCGTGTTGTAGGTGGTCTGAGGAACTTGACGAGTGCGTGCTTCGTCGACATAGTTGCAGAACTGAACCGTACGAGTACGGGTCTGAGCTTGCATGCTGCACTGTTGTTGTTGACGAGTGCGGGTTTCTTGACGGTACTTGGTCACGTTAACTGTACGGGTACGGGTTTCCATGCGGCACTTGGTAACCGTAATTGGACGGGTACGAGTTTCCATGCGGCACTTGGTGACGGTACGTGTACGAGTTTCAGGACGCGACTTGCAAACTGCAACTTGACGCATACGAGTTTCAGTGCGGCACTTGGTGACGGTCACTGGACGAGTACGGGTTTCGCTACGGCACAGAGACACGGTGTAGGTGTACTCTTGGGTGCTCATTTGGTTCTGATAGGTCGTAACCGGGATTTGCTCGGTGACGATGTTGGGAACCCAAACGCGACGGCAAACGGTCGTGGTCGCAGGAGCGCAGCCACCGCATGCAGGTGCTTCACCGCAACCGCCACATCCACCACCACAGCTGCCACAACCGCTGCTGCTTCCGCAACCGCCGCCACAGCCACTGCTGCTGCCACAACCGCTGCTGCTTCCACCGCAGCTGGTCGTCACAGGCATTTCGACTTGTTCAGTCTGATAGCTGCCCATGTCTTTGGTGCAGGTCTTGTAGGTCGTTACAGGAACGCGTGTGCAAACTTGACGAGTGCCAGTGCGTTGTTCGGTGTAAGGAACTTGTACCGTGTAAGTTTGTTCCATGGTTTCGGTGTAGGGCACATTGACCGTGTATGGCTGTTCAACCGTTTCGGTGTATGGGACGTTGACCGTGTAAGGAACTTCTTCGGTGTATGGAACCTGAGCGGTGTAGCTCTGTTCCACCGTTTCTTGATAAGGAACTTGAACCGTGTAAGGCTGTTCCACAGGCTCGGTGTAAGGAACCGTGACAGTGTAAGGAACGTCGACAGTTGTGTAGACAGGGACGTTAACTGTGTATGATTCTTCGCGGGATTCCATCTTGGGGACGCGAACCGTATAGGTCTGCTCGACCATGGTGGTCATAGGCACTTGGACCGTGTAATCTTCGGTCTTCTGCTGCTGAACCATCTCGGTGTAGTTTTGAGTCTTTTCTTCCGTGCGCGGGACTTGTCGGCTAACCTTGTAGGTGCGCTGACGGGTTTCTTGCTGATACTGAGTCACTGTAACCATTTGGGTTTCAGTTACATACTGAGGGACCATGATGGTCTTTTCGGTGTACTGGGTGCAGCCACCACAGCTGCTCTCACCACCACCGCAGGAGCTACAGCCACTGCTAACTTCAGAGCCGCCACAGCTACTACACTGGGCGTTGATGGTACCGGCCGAGCACAGAGTGGCGGCGAGGCCCATCGCAAACAGGAACGGGCGAAACTTCATGAGGAACTCCTCTCGAGGAACGAATGGCCACGCGGCCAGCCCAAAGCACAACGTCGCCATGACTACTTGTCCTGACGACACCTAAAAGTACGGTAATGCTAGAATCTATGTTGCGGTTCTAGGGTGTCAATACACAGATACTGAGCAAGTTGGCAAAAAGAGGCAAACTTTAACGCCCAGGCAAAATTTTCCGGCCCGGTAGACTCGAGAGTTGCTTCGGTCGCACGCACTTGCTCGGGGTGTTCTGCGTTTGATCCAAGTTGGGTAGAGTGTAGCCTCGCATTGCGCGAATGGGAGTAGGGCGATCCTAAAATTCTGCTAATTTCCGCCGACTACCTAACCGTTAAAGTCTATCGGGCTGTTTTGCCGCATTGTGGCCTTGCGAAATGGTGGCTTGGGGAGTCGTAGCCGATCTCGCCAGAGATTGGATGACTCCAACGTGATGCATCCAAAGTCTGGCGACTTCGGCTACGGAGTTGTGGCCGATCTCGCCAGAGATTGGATGATTACAAAGTGACGCATCCAAAGTCTGGCGACTTCGGCTACGGAGTTGTGGCCGATCTCGCGAGAGATTGGATGATTACAAAGTGATGCATCCAAAGTCTGGCGACTTCGGCTGCGGAGTTGTGGCCGATCTCGCCAGAGATTGGATGATTACAAAGTGACGCATCCAAAGTCTGGCGACTTCGGCTACGGGGGCCTAGCGGCTACGGGCTATACGAGCAAAGGCCGCTCCTTGACATTGCTGTAATTGCAACAGGCTCCTATACTTAAGGCAGAGAAGTTCTGAAAGATTCATTGATCGGCCCGAGGATTGCCCCGGTGCTTCGATCGTTGCAAGCAGGGAGCGGTCACTTGTCGCCTAAGAATAAGGTGCTCTGGGTCGGACCAGCATCGGAACAGGCGTTTCCGGCAGGCCAGCTGGCTGAGCACTTCGATATAGAGCAAGTTGAATCGCCGCTAGAAGCTGTCACCCAGCTAGCACAAGGTGACTATAGCGGCGTTTTCCTACATGGCAGCACGCTGGCTGCTGAAACCAACGTGGTGCGGATGCTGCAAAGCGAACGCATCCTGGACGGTATGCCCGACGGTGTGGCCTTGGTCACCTCCGAAATGAACATCACCTGGGCCAATCGCTGTATGCGATCGTGGTGTACTCAAGTGGAAGTCGTGGGCCAAAACTTCTACGCCTCACTGGGTAACCCTGAAATCATGGGGCCGGATTTCTGTCCGTTTCACACGGCCCTGGCCACCGGTAATCCTAGCAGCAGTACGCTGCAAACGTCAGACTTCAAGTACTACCAAGTCCACGTCGCGCCACTCCCGGGTGCCGCATCGGATCAAGCTGCACTGGTGGCCACCGTCAGCGACATTACCGCTGAGATCGTTCAGCAGCAAAAGCTGGCGGCCATTCACCAAGCCGGACAGAAACTGACGGATCTCAAGCCCGATGAAATTTTTGCGATGGATACCAACGCGCGTATCGATCTGCTCAAAGACAATATACGGCATTACACACGCGACTTACTAAATGTCGAAGTGATCGAAATCCGTTTGCTAGAACAAACGACCTCCAACCTTTTGCCGCTGCTGAGCGTTGGTATCGATCAGCAAGCGGCCGACCGCAAACTCTTTGCTCGCCCTCAGGGCAATGGCGTTACCGGTTATGTGGCTGCCACGGGGCACAGCTACCTGTGCGAAGATGCCAGCCAAGATCCTTTGTACCTGGAAGCATTTAAAGGGGCTCGCAGTTCGCTGACGGTGCCCATCCTGCTGCACGAACAGGTCATTGGCACGATCAACGTCGAGAGCCCGCGCACCTGTGCGTTCAACGCCAGCGATATGCAGTTCCTGGAGATCTTCGCCCGCGACGTCGCGGTAGCCCTTAATACACTTGAACTCCTGGTTGCCCAGAAGAACAACACGGCCCAACAAAGTTGTGAAGCGATTCACAGCGCCGTAGCGCTGCCGGTCGACCATATCCTGTTGGATGCTGTCAACGTGATCGAGCGCTACATCGGCCACGATCCCGAAGTTGTACAGCGTCTGCAGCGGATCGTGCAGAATGCTCGCGATATTAAGCGCGTCATCCAGCAGATCGGCCAACGCATGGCTCCCGTGGAAGCGGTGCCCGCCGGCGTAACTCAGCAACAGCATGCCAAGCTGCGCGGCAAGCGCATCTTGGTGGTCGACGCCGATGCCGCCGTCCGCAATGATGCTCACAACCTGCTCGAACGTTATGGCTGTGTCATCGAAACGGCCAGTTCGGGTGATGAAGCCGTACTGCTCTTCCGCAACAGTGGCCTCGATACCTTCTATGATGTAGTCATCTCAGATATCAAGTTACCGGACTATAGCGGTTATCAATTGATGCTGCGACTGCAGGCCATGCAGGAGCAAGTGCCTATGATCCTCATGACCGGTTATGGTTATGACCCCGGTCATTCGATTGTGAAAGCTCGTCAAGCTGGGCTGCATCCCAAGGCGCTTCTTTACAAACCCTTCCGCATCACCCAACTGATCAATGTCGTCGAGACAATCCTCGACTGCTATCAACCCCAAGTAGCTTAGAGCCATCGACCGATCGCCCTGTGCTGCTTACCGCCCCGTGATGCCATCGCACCCATGATCAAGTTCGCCGTGCTTGCCGTGCTCGTGTTGCTTGGTCATGTGGGATGGTGGGTCTTCTGTTACAACCGCATCAACTCGACAGCCCTGCCGCGTCGCTTCATCAAGCGTTGCGAGATCGCGATCATCTTACTGATCATCACGATACCAATCGTGATGGCTGCCACGCATACCAGCATGCTCTTATCCATGATGCGTGGAGAAGCCACCGGTGTGTACGCTCCGGTGCTGACCTTGTGGAGCATCTGGTCGATCGGCTGTGTGATTGTGCTGGGACCCATCTGGCTTGAGTCGCGATTGTGGTTGATACCTCCAAGTAACTTGAGTCACCAGCATTTCGAAAGTGTTGAAGTGGGTGCCGAGACCGGCAAGCCGATGACAGGCAAGTGGATCTCGCATGCGGCCAGGCGACTGCCCCTGAACGAAATCACTCGCTTGTCGGTAACTCGCAAAACGCTGGAGCTGGAACGCGAGTTTCCTACTGCCTGGCGTCAGTTGACCATTGGCCATATGTCCGACTTGCACTTCACCGGTCAGCTCACACCCGCCTATTACCATTACATGATCGATCGCATGGTCGCGCTCAAGCCCGATCTATTGGTGATCACTGGCGACATTATCGACAAGGATCATTGTCTGGATTGGATCGCCCCGATCTTGGGTCGCCTGACGGCGCCACTTGGTCGCTACTTCGTGTTCGGCAATCACGAGTGCCGCATTAAGAGTATCGCGGCAGCCTCCGAGCGCATGCAGCAGATTGGCTGGGTCGACTTGGGACAAGCCGATGCCGTGATCAATCCAGCGTCACTGGACATCGAGGCGGAGTTGATCGCAGGCCGACCTTGCATCACGCTGGTAGGCAATGAACTGCCTTGGTATCAGCGACATGCTGGCGACTATTGGCAATCGGGTCCGCTCAGCGACAGTGCCGCTCAGCATACTTTGAAGCTTGGCCTGGCTCACAGCCCCGATCAACATTCTTGGGCGCGGTCGCTGGGATTAGATTTATTATTGGCTGGTCACACGCACGGCGGCCAGGTGCGCATCCCAGGTATTGGTCCGCTCATCTCGCCCAGTCGCTATGGCAGCCGGTTTGCGTCGGGTGTGTTTCGCTTGCCGCCGACGCTGATGCACGTCTCGCGCGGCCTGGCCGGGACCCAGCCCTTGCGCTGGCGCTGCCCGCCGGAGATCAGCCTGTTGACAGTTCGTCCCCGAACATCACAACGCGACGCATAAGACGCGAGCCACCGAACCTTGGCCTTGCACTGACCGTCTTGACTATCGACCGGGCAAATCGTAACTTCGTGGGTGGACACCCTGGGGTGTGGTGTAATGGTAGCACAGCAGATTCTGGATCTGCTTGTTGGGGTTCGAGTCCCTGCACCCCAGCTAATCTAAGCACGTGGACACATCCAATTCGGGATTAGGGCACTCTTCGTGTCAGGGCAAACTAAGCCCCGAACCAACTAAAGATGCTAATAAAGAGAATCTGGGAGGCTCTGCGGACTACTCCAGCCAAATCCTACGATCTTGACAACAATACCGACTAGCAGCCCCACCAACGGTGGTTTGTGCCAACCACTTTCCTCGATTCCTGTTTGTGCCCTAATCCCGAATTGGATGTGTCCACGTGCTTACTAGAGTCGTAACTTCTATGCCCGAGACTCGCTCATGCCCGCACCTGCTTTCGCTCGATCCCTTGTGGCTATTCTGTCGTTTGGTTGTGCGTGCCTGGTTGACCCATGCCCGGCCTGGTCCCAGAGCTTTACGCCACTTTCGCTAAACGGGACCTATAGTCAAGGACTGACGTCATGGACTGGCGTAAGGGCTGTGACCACTGCCGCTTTTCCGCAAGCTTATCATGGTTATGATGTGCGCGGAGAGGTGATCTATGGTGGCAGCATGCTGCGTTTGCCCGGCACTGCTTACGCTTATCAGATTGTGCCGCTCAGTGGCGACTCGCAGTATCATTTGCTCAACTGCGCTGCATATAAGCAACGCCTCTCGGGCGCTGGCCCATTGGGCTGGGCGGGTATGGGCATTATTTATTATGACGCCCAGTGGGGCGTGATTGATGAATATGAACAGCAGTTCTTCACGGCTTATCCCTCCGATCGAGAGTCGCCGTTTCGTCCTTGCTCGCTGGGGATACGAGTGCCTGTCGATGCAGCCTATGCGATTATGTGGGTTGCCAACGATGGCCCCAACACTCAAGCATTCGTTGACGATTTTAAGCTGTACGATTATCAAAAATCGCCGCTGAGTACAAACCTGTTGGCATTTGATGGTTCGACGATCCCCATCACTTTTGACGACGATCAGGGCGAGTTAGTCTCGATGAGTGGCTTGCAGTTCTGGTCGCTCGATGGTTTTGTGGACACCGCCTCTGGATACATCGGCAACGTTGGCCAGGCGAGTTGGATCGCGCAGGAAGTAGTCCTCGCGGCCAACGATACTTGCAACGTTTCGCTATACAACGTCAACGAAAACAACTCGAGCGTCTTGCCCAACTTCGGCGTTGATTATTTTGACGCCAATTGGAACCGCATCTCCGGTGTGTACCGCACGGCCAGCCCCAGCGGCGAAATTGATTTCTCCAGCACCGCTCCGCCTCGTACTGCTCACACGATTGTCTGGGTCTGGGTCAGGCCGTTAGCGGCTGGCGAAGCACCTGTTGGCCCCGTTATCGTGCAAGCCACCCTCACGGGCTCCAACCTCCCGCGAACCTAAGAAAAGCATACGGCATTTAACTGCTGAATTGCGAAGGGTTTTCTCCTACTCCTACTCCTACTCGCCGAGTTTTCGAGTAGGAGTAGGAGTAGGTGCAATCATGCACGACGCTTTCTAAGTTCAAGGGGTGATACGATGCACAGGTCGCTTGCGGTTCTACTGGCATGTTGGTGTGCCCTTTCCTGTGAACCTGAGTCACTGAGCGGGCAGGATCACCTGGGCAATGCCGTCGGCTGGGGCGCCACTGAAGAAATCTACTCCAGCCAGCCGTGGCGCGATCGGCTTGAGGTCTCACCTGAACAGTATCTGAATTTAAAACAAGTTATCGAGAACCCAGAGTTTGAAAGAAAACGACGCGCCTTAGCGCGGGACACATCTTTTGATGGGTTCGTCGCGGTGCCCAACAATCCCGCGATGGACAAGTTCGTCATCGAATCTGTGAAGGACATCTTGTTGCCCGAACAGCTTTCGTTAAGACGGCGTCTGTACCTTCGTGAGCAGTTTCCTTCGCCTTTGTCTGTGCTGAGCGGAGAGCCTCTGCAATGCTTGTTTGAAGACCAATCGAAACGGGTGCTTGAACTATTGCCTGAGGCACTGAAGGCAGTTGATACCAGTAACCGCGCCGACATTCAAAAGCACTTGCAAGACCTATTCGAAAGATTTCCGCATCTGAAAGTTAAATGGATCAAAGCTTTCGGTCCCATCTCAGCAGACTCCATGGAAGGATTTAAGGTCGAGTCGCTGGGTATTCTGGACTGTACAGCTGGACGGTTCGTTTTAATCATAGCAAAGGTGTGCTCCGGGACGCGGTCCATCCCGTTTGCCGACAAAATCTCAGACAAGCAACAGCAAGACATCGAGGCTCTTCATCGGAATATTCTCAAACACTCCTCCGACCCCAACTTTCCGCTGGACAAGGTAGCGATTGACGGTGTTCGCCAAATACTCAATGAGAAACAATTTGCCAGCATCATACTTGCGCTTCATTTGGGAGAGCTTCATCAGAGCTTTCCCTTAGATGGCCGCCGTGTTATTCAGTATTTGGAAGTCCGTCCTGAGGACATGGATGCTTACCTGGAGGCGTGCTCGAAATACAAAGCCGCTTATCTCCAGGCCAAGCTCAAAAGAGATGTAGAGGCGTTCAGTAAGTTGGTGGGCAAGTTGAATGATCGAGAAAAAGCCAGCCAAATCAAGGCTCTGTTCGATGGCGTATGGGAAGCTGAATTACAGCGTTAATTGTCGATTCAAGGGACCGATACCGTGAAGCCAACACGTTTGAACTTGCTGGCGACTCTCATCGCTTTGGTAGCAATCGGGATTCTGGCTCGCTTTTATGTAGATACCGATGGGGTCGAGTTAGACAGCGAGCCACCGACTTCCAGTGTTATAGCTCAACCAACTGCACAGATCTCTAGCTACTTCATCTTTGACAATGGCGATCCGCATGATGGTATGCGCGGTAGTCAGTTTTATGGTGGTCAACATAAGCTGGGTATCAGAAAAATTGTGCTCACGAATTTGCCCGATCGCACGTCCGATTTTCTTGCCATCGCTAATCAGTGGGAAGAACGCCAAAGGTATCTTGAATCCCAGGGTAAGTCCTTAGATCTGCAGACCGATTGCTGGCAAGTTCGAATCATTGACCATGGACAAGTCAATGGCCAGCAGCGTGCATCGGTGGTGGCGATGTTGGGCCGCCCCTAAGCGCAGGCGTCGGTTGCCCTTCCTCGTTTAACCCGTGGCCGCCAGGCTAGGTGAACCCGCTAACCAGTCTCTGCCTAATTCATAGAAGTAGCGATGGTTAGAGGGTGCACCTCGCCTGGCGGCTACGGGTTAAACGATGTTGCAGGCGAGGTGAACCCACTAACCAATCTCTGCCTAATTCATAGAAGTAGCGATGGTTAGAGGGTGCACCTCGCCTGGCGGCTACGGGTTAAACGATGGTGGCTGGCCGATGCGGTCATGGATGGCATTTGAACGACGCCGACGATTTTCGAGTGTACAATGCTCAGCGGCCGTAGTCATTCCTCCAACTCTTCGGGAGTCAATCCATGACACGTGAAAAAGCCTCTGACTTCGATCAACGTTTGCTCGATCTATACGATGATTATGCGCACGGTCGAGTTGATCGACGCGACTTCTTGCAGCGCGCGGCGATGTTCGCAGCCGCTGGCGTTTCGGCGGAAGCCATCCTGGCACGCTTGACTCCGAACTACGCCTACGCTCAACAGGTTCCAGCTGATGATCCACGCATCAAAGTCGAACGGGCCACCTATGAATCGCCCAAAGGTGGCGGCAAGATCACCGGACTGCTGGCGCGTCCCGCCAAGGCCGACGGCAAGCTACCAACCGTGCTGGTCATTCACGAAAATCGCGGGCTGAATCCCTACATCGAAGATGTGGCGCGACGCTTGGGCGCTGCCGGCTTTTTGGCGTTGGCGCCGGATGCGTTGTCGCCTTTGGGTGGTTACCCAGGCAGTGACGACGAAGGCCGTACAATGCAGGCCAAACGCAAACCCGATGAAATGCTGGAAGACTTCATCGCTGGCGCGCAATACCTGGCCAAACACGCCGATGGCAATGGAAAAGTTGGCGCAGTTGGTTTCTGCTATGGAGGCGGTGTGACCAACCAACTAGCCGTGCGCATACCCGATGTCATCAGCGCAGCCGTGCCGTTCTATGGTCGTCAACCGGCCAAAGATGATGTAGCCAAGATCAAAGCGCCGCTGCTGATCCACTACGCGGAACTGGACACGCGCATCAACGACGGCTGGCCTGATTACGAAGCCGCTCTGAAAGCTGCTGGTGCCAAGTACACCGTGCACATGTACCCCAAAGTCAACCACGGCTTCCACAACGACACCACCCCACGCTACGACGAAGCCGCCGCCAAACTCGCCTGGGATCGAACACTCGATTTCTTCAAGGCTAACCTGAGCTAACGTGAGGTGGACCCGCTAACCACTCTCTGCCTTGTCGTTTAACCCGTGGCCGCTAGGCTAGGTGAACCTGCTAACCAATCTCTGCCTAATCCATAGTAGCAATGTTGGTTAGAGGGTGCGCCTCGCCTGACGGCTACGGGTTAAACGAGGTGAACCTGCTAACCAATCTCTGCCCAATAGAAGCAATGTTGGTTAGAGGGTGCGCCTCGCCTGACGGCTACGGGTTAAACGAGGTGAACCCGCTAACCAAATGCATGCATATCCATAGAAGCAATGTTGGTTAGAGGGTACGCCCCGCCTGGCGGTTACGGGTTAAACGAAATTTTCAGCAGACGTACTTGCCGATGAATCTTTAATTGCAATGATGATTAGGGGCATAATCCATAGAAGCAATGATGGGTTAGACGGTGCGCCTCGCCTGCGCGGCTACGGGTTAAACGATAATATCGCTTGAACGTCGAGAGGGGGCTGGGATGGTACACGGTTACCATATGGTCTTGAGCGCGTATGGGTTTTGGTTACCCAACGACCTCCGCGGCTCTATGTCTCGCAAGGTGTATTCGAATCAACTGGCTAAGTTAGGTGAAGCTCATAGAACTGTCGAGCGAACGGACGTTGAACCTGATCAGTATCAGGCTTGGCGGCGGACAGCTGTTGAAAATCTACAATATCCCTCGGTCCGTTTTTCGGGGTCGCAAGCATTTGAAATAGCGATGGCCATTGGCACGTTCGCACACAACTCTCGCCTCGCCATTTGGGCTTTCTCCATCCTGGAAGAACATTTGCATATGGTCTTAGGACGGTTTCGCTACAAGATGGAGTTGGTCGCCAATCAACTCAAGGGTGAGGCTTCGCGCAGTTTAATTGAGAAAGAGATTCATCCGCTAAGTGACTTTCCGAATGAAGATGGTTCGCTGCCTGGCATGTGGAGCGAGGGACAGTGGATCGTCTATCTCGACTCCGAAGAAGCGATTGAAAACGCTATTCGATACGTTGAAGACAACCCATTGCGCGAAGGAAAAAAACGCCAACGTTGGTCCTTCGTGCAACCCTTTGAAGGCATCCCCAAAGGCGGCTGGCTAACCTACCACTAGTCCTCGTTTAACCCGTGGCCGTTGGGCTAGGTGAACCTGCTAACCAATCTTTGCCTTGTCGTTTAACCCGTGGCCGTTAGGCTAGGTGAACCCGCTAACCAATCTTTGCCCAATAGAAGCAATGTTGGTTAGAGGGTGCGCCTCGCCTGGCGGCTACGGGTTAAACAAGGCGAACCTGCTAATCAATCCCCAGCCCAATCCATAGAAGCAATGTTGGTTAGAGGGTGCGCCTCGCCTGGCGGCTACGGGTTAAACGAGGTGAACCTGCTAACCAATCTCTGCCCAATCCATAGAAGCAATGTTGGTTAGAGGGTGCGCCTCGCCTGGCGGCTACGGGTTAAACGAGGTGAACCTGCTAACCAATCTCTGCCCAATCCATAGAAGCAATGTTGGTTAGAGGGTGCGCCTCGCCTGGCGGCTACGGGTTAAACGAGGTGAACCTGCAAACAATCTCTGCCTAATCCATAGAAGCAATGTTGGTTAGAGGGTGCGCCTCGCCTGGCGGCTACGGGTTAAACAAGGTGAACCTGCTAATCAATCCCCAGCACAATCCATAGAAGCAATGTTGGTTAGAGGGTGCTCCTCGCCTGGCGGCTACGGGTTAAACGAGGTGAACCTGCTAACCAATCTCTGCCTAATCCATAGAAGCAATGTTGGTTAGAGGGTGCTCCTCGCCTGGCGGCTACGGGTTAAACGATGCAGATGCTACATCCGATGGCTACTAAGCGAGTGGCCAGTGTTTGCCGAGGGCGGCTTTTTGATGAGCGACCAGTTCTTTGATGCCGGACTTGGCTAACTTGATCATGGCGGCCAGTTGGTCATCGTCGAAGGTGGATTCTTCACCAGTGCCCTGCAATTCCACAAAGCGGCCGCTGCCGGTCATGACTATGTTCATGTCGACTTCAGCATCCACATCTTGCTCGTAATTCAAATCGAGCACCGGTTTGCCTTTGACAATCCCTACGCTCACGGCGGCGATACTATCAGTAATGGGATGCGGACCAAGTTTGCCTGAGCCGAATTCAGCCTGCAGCGCATCGACCAGCGCAATAAAACCGCCAGTGATGCTGGCCGTGCGTGTGCCGCCATCAGCTTGCAGCACGTCACAGTCGACCGTGACCATGCGTTCGCCGAGTTTATCCAAATCGACAATGGCGCGCAGGCTGCGGCCGATCAAGCGTTGAATCTCGGTCGTGCGACCATCGACCTTGCCCGCTCGCTCGCGAGCCTTGCGTTGGTTGGTGCTATGCGGCAGCATGTTGTACTCGGCCGTCACCCAGCCGCGACCTTTGCCGACCATCCAGGGTGGTACCTTGCCCTCGACACTCGCCGTACACAAGACGATCGTTTCACCGCACTGATACAGCACGCTACCGGGACTGCTCTTGGTGAATTTGCGGCGAATTTTTACAGGTCGGACAGCTTGTGCCACACTGGATGCTTTCTAAGTGATTAATCTTCGACGCAAGTTTCCACGAAACGAGCCAATTTATGGAAGTCGCTGCCAGGTTCGATGAAGCGAACTTTCGTGACCAACGTCTTGGGATCGATCAGTTCATCAAAGTTCACGAAGTGAATGTTTAACTGACCGCCTACTGAAACCATGTAGCCGTTGAGCTGCTTTTCGACCAGTGCTCGAAAGGCGCCGACACCGATCTGCGATCCGAGCATAACATCGAAAGCGTGCGGTATGGCACAGCGAGACTCGTAACCCAGTTGCAGCCCAGTTACTTTACGAGACTTGCCGGTCTTGGCCTTGTACGCGTCGGAGACCAACTTCGATAACATCTTGCCCAAGTTGACCGAGGCTACCGAGATGTGACCGTGGTCATCGCGAGGAATACCCTCCAGATACTTGTAGGGTAAATACTCGGCCATGCCTTCGGCGACCACAATCACACCATAGGGTCGCTTTTGTTTTTCGCGCGTGATCATCATCCTTACCATGCGCTCGACCATCTTGTCGACCAGCATGATAGGACGAGTGCGTTTCGATCCGTCGGGCTCGGTTACCGTTTCTTCGCTGCGATATTCGCCGGCGACGTCTTCAACACTCAGCACCATGCAGGCTTCGCCCGCGATGGCTGCACCATACGCCAGCCAACCCGCGCTGCGGCCCATGGCTTCGCACAGAAAATAGGCTTGGCTGGCCGCAGCATCATAGTTCAAGTTGCGCATTTCACTGGCCAACGTTTCGACGGCTGTGAAATAACCGAAGGTAAAGTCGATGCCCATGTAATCGTTATCGATCGTCTTGGGCAAATGCACTACCGGCATCCGCTTCTCGCCAGGGGCCAGGCTGTCTTGATATAGCTTCATCTTGTTGGCGGTCTTGAGCGTATCATCACCGCCGATAGAAATCAGTGCGTCGACCTCGAGTGAGCGCAGAGCTGCGTAGACGCGCTTCAGAGGCGCAACGCGCTCCGGATCTTTTAAGTGCTCGGGAGCCGAAACGCTCTTGCCGGGATTAGTACGCGCTGTACCGATCATAATGCCTTGCGAAGTGCGGGCATGGTGCAATTGGTCGAGCGTAATGCGCAAGTAATCATCGCCCTCCTTGAGCTCGCGGCTGGGATCAAAATCGATTAGCTTTGAATAACCGTGCTTGATGCCCAGCACTTCGATACCCGCGTTCAGAAACGCATAGGCTGCAGTCGAGATAACTGCATTGGCGCCCGGTGCCGGTCCACCGGCAAACAACATCGCCACACGTTTGATTTGCGACATAGTGGTTAACTAAAGACCAGTTCTAGGTTAGAGAGGTGCACGTATCTTGAGCGCTCATCGCCTGAGCGCATCGCCAGGGTCCGCAGACTTTACTTGGCAGATGCCAGTAGTTCGCGTTCGACCCATTTCGTATCCACTTCGCCAGCGGCGAAAGTAGGATGACGCAGAACTTGTTGTTGGAAACTGGCCGTCGTACTGATGCCGACGATTTGCAGTTCGTCCAAAGCCCGCAGCATACAAGCGATCGCTTCTTCGCGCGTGGGTTTGTGGACGATCAGTTTTCCGATCATCGAATCGTAATAGGGTGGCACGGTGTAGCCCGACATGGCATGCGAATCAAATCGCACACCCAAACCGCCCGGAGCAAACATACTTTGAATCTTGCCTGGGCAAGGTTGAAAGTTCTTGCTGGGATCTTCAGCGTTAATGCGGCATTCGATCGAAGCGCCACGCAACTGCACATCGGATTGCTTGAACGGTAGTGGCTCGCCGGCGGCCACGCGAATTTGCGTTTGAATCAAGTCGATACCGGTTACCATTTCCGTGACTGGATGTTCGACTTGAATGCGAGCGTTGACTTCTATGAAGTAAAAGTTGTCTTGCTGGTCGACGATGAATTCAACGGTACCCGCGTTGTAGTAATTGGCAGCTTTGATCAGACGCACCGCAGCTTCGCAAATGCCTTTGCGCGTGGCGGCAGGCAAGCGTGGCGAGGGACTTTCTTCGATCAACTTCTGATGGCGGCGTTGCACCGAGCAATCGCGCTCGAACAAATGGCAGACGTTGCCATGTTTGTCGGCGATGATTTGCACTTCGACGTGTCGAGGTCGATCGATAAAACGCTCGAGGTAGACGCCCGCGTTACCAAAGGCGGCTTGGGCTTCGGCTTGGGCTTGTTGCAACGCGGTGCGCAGCGATTGCTCATTGGGAGCGACGCGCATGCCTTTGCCACCGCCGCCGGCAGTGGCTTTGATCAAGACCGGGTAACCGATCTCGCGCGCGGCCATGACCGCTTCTTCTTCATCGGCCACCAGGCCATCGCTGCCAGGCACCACTGGTACCTTGGCCTGCTTGGCCATCTCGCGAGCGCTTTGCTTGTCACCCAAGCGTTCCATGGCCTCGGGTGAAGGACCAATGAAGTCAATTTCGTTGCTGCGAACGACTTCATTGAAGTGGGAATTCTCGGCTAAGAAGCCGTATCCCGGGTGGATGGCATCAGCGCCGCTGATTTCTGCAGCGCTGATGATATTGTTGATATTCAAGTAGCTTTCAGCAGACTTGGCTCGGCCAATGCAGACGGCCTGATCGGCCAGACGAACATGGGCAGAGTCGCGATCGGCTTCGCTGTAGACAGCGACCGATGCGATTCCGAGTTCTTTGCAAGCTCTAACCACGCGCAGAGCAATCTCTCCGCGGTTGGCGATTAATATGCGGCTATACATAGTTCCAAAAGTTAACCGCGGGTATCCACCTTGAACAGGGGACGACCGAAGTCCACTGGCTGCTCATTTTCAACCAGTACCGCCACGATGGTACCCCTTACTTCTGCTGGGATTTCGTTGAAGACCTTCATCGCTTCGATGATGCAGATGGTGGTATCGGCTGCCACGGCCGAGCCCACCTTTACAAAAGCTTCGCTCTTAGGATTGGGCCGATTGTAAAAAGTCCCTACCATTGGCGACTTGATGATCGCAATATGCGGTCCATCGGCGTCCGCGGCAGCCGCACTGGCAGGGGCGGCAGGAGCGACTGCGGCCGGCACGGCCATGGGGGCGGCAACTGCCGGGGCCATCAGGGGAGCCACTCCGCCTCGCACCAACCGAATCTGCTGCTCCGACTGTTTCAGATCGACTTCGCTGAGGTCATATTCCTTCATCAAGTCGATGAGCCGTCGAATCCTATCCACGTTGAAGACATCTTCATTTCCAGCCGAAGAATCTGCCATTTATGTGCCTTTGGATCAAGTTTGCGGAGTTTGGCCGAAGCAGCGCATTTGCGCTCCCTCGCCTGCGGCTACGGGTTAAACAAATTCATGAGCCCTGCGGCTGCCATTTAGACGAGCAATTCTACACGGTTTTCGTCGAGTGTGCGGGGGAGGTGGCTGAGTACTTCGTGGCCTTCGCGAGTAATCAGAATATCGTCCTCAATGCGCACACCGCCGAAACCCGGAAAGTAAATTCCAGGCTCGACCGTCACGATCATGCCTGGCTCTAACGGCCGGTCTTGATTTTTACCCAGTCGGGGAGCTTCGTGGATGTCCAACCCGATGCCATGCCCCAACCCATGGTTGAAGCGTTTGCCCATCCCTTGACGGTCGATGACCTCACGAGCAATTCCGTCGATCTGACTGACCAAAACACCGGGCCGCATCGCCGCTATCGCCGCCTGCTGGGCGGCCAGGACAGTCTCGTAAATCTTCTGAAATTTCGGCGGGATTTTAGCCGTGACCACTACACGCGTCAAGTCGCTGCGATAGCCCCGAACGGTCGCTCCCCAGTCGATCAACACAAAGGGCGCCGAATCAATCGTCCGCGTACCTGGTACCGCATGCGGCAGCGCACTGCGCGGCCCCACGGCGACGATCGGCTTGAAACTGGTTCCGCTGGCCCCCAGCAAGCGGCTTAGCCGATCGATCTCGCTGGCAATCTCCCATTCGGTCTGCCCGCCTCGCAGCGTCGCGCGCACACTAGTAAAGACACGCTGGGCCACGTCGATCGCGATGCGCGTCAGCGCGATCTCGTCTTTGTCCTTGATCACGCGCAGCGCTTCGACCAGGCCACGTGCTCCACCAATCGCCACCGCCGATAGAGCTTCCTTTAGTTTTTCATACGTCGCCAAAGTAATACTATCGGCCTCAACTAACAGTTGCGACCATTGGCCAGCACTCAGTTGACCAATGGTTGCATCTAGAATGGTCACCTGCGGAGCGCGAATGAAGGTCGTCAACCCTGGGCACTCTTCGGCAATCTGCTCTTCGTACCGCGGATCGCTGATCAGCAGATCGCCATCAGCATGCACCACCAGGTAACTGTCTTCGCCGGTAAAACCCGTCAAGTAACTCACGTTGACATAGTTGGTCACCAGTAGTGCACTAGCCCCTCGCTCCTTAACCGACTTCCGCAGTCGATCGCGGCGTTTCTGATAGTCCATAAAACCTAGGATGCTTTCGATTAAAAATGGGAACAAATTTGTCGACTTGAGATCACGGGTTCAGCAAGCTCTGCAATTCCGCCACACGTTGACGGCCCTGGGGAGTACCGGCCAGGTCTTTATCTTCGTTCGGATCACTTCTTAAATCATACAGTTGCGGCGACTCGCCCGGCATGCGAGCGGTGGGCACGATCAGTTTGTCATTCCCTGAGATTACCCACCGATATTGCAGGCTGGCCTGGGCGTCATGCATATCGACTATATCGTGTTCGAAGATTTCGCCGAAGACCGCAGCGCGACCATGCATTTGGTCTGTGTTCAGACAATCGATGCCTGGCAGCTCTGTCACTGCAGGTTGGCCCAACAGTGCCAAAGTTGTCGGCACCAAATCGATGCTGGATACCAGGTGATCGTCATCGCGAGCAGGGGCGAGCCTGGTGGGCCAGTGGAACATAACCGGCGTGCGCACTCCGCCTTCGTTGGGACTGCGCTTGCTGCGCGGTGCAAAGGCGCTTTGGTCCGGTAAATTGATCCAGCCGTTGTCTGTGACATACACGATCAGCGTGTTCTCTGGCCGACCATGTTCGGCGATAATCTGTCGCAATTGACCAATCGTTTCATCAAACAGCTCGCACATTGCCCAGTACTTGGCGATCGGCTCGGTGGGAGCGAGCGATTTATACTTATCCAACAAGCGGGCTGGTGGATCGTGCGGGGTGTGCGGCAACATGGGTGCGTACCACAGAAAGTATGGCTTATCTGCCTGGCGAGCTTGCTTCACGTACTGGACGATAGGTTGCATACCGCGACGACCGATCTCCAAACCCACATCGCCATGTCGGCCGCCGCGCGAGTGATCTCCGTGAGTCATGCCGTGATCGAAACCACCGCGACTGGGATGACCTTCCCACCATTTACCCGTCTGGAAGCTGACGTACCCTAGTTTCGACAAGCGGTCGGGCAGCGTTTCGAGGGTATCGATGTGCGCCTTGAGAAACGCTTCGAGCTGCTGTTGATACGCCGGTTCCGTATATTTGCGTGGCCGCCGGCCGGCCTGGCCACCTGCCGGCGGTGGATCGTTACCGACGATGCCATGTTGATGCGGGTAGAGCCCCGTAATAATTGTGGCCAGCGATGGTCGGCACAAACTGTCAGGCACATAGCCGCGCGTGAACAGCCGACTCTCGCGGGCCAACTGGTCAATATTGGGAGTCTGGATATGCTGGTGCCCCATGAAAGAATAGTCATGGTAAGCTTGATCATCGGATAGAATGTAAACGATGTCCGGCAAGTCCGGCTGGGCAGCCCCGGCATTTGCACTGTTGGTCGCGATAGCTGCGGCTCCAGCCAGCCCCGCCAAACCGACGAATAGCAATAGTTTATACATCAAGTAACTTACTTTATACATCAAGTACTTCTCTCATGCTAACGGTAAAAGTACACGCACCTTGTGGCACTATCATTCTGGATCGAGCCAATAAATGCAATGCTCTGGACCGCCAAATGGTCGCGGACTTGACTCAAGCGTTTGATGACTTGCGGCAAGAACGGCGAGTACGCGTCATTATTTTGACCGGGGCGGGCCCGCACTTCTGTGCCGGCGTCGACTTGGCGCAGTGGTGCGAAGATACCGAGTCCCATCAGGCGCTGCAGCAATATCACGAAGACGCCGAAGGCATGCGCGAATTGATCGAGTGCATGCTGCGGTTGCCCAAGCCGATTATTGCGGCTGTCGACGGAGCCGCGATTGGCATGGGATTCGGCTTGGTCATGGCCAGCGATTTGGTCGTCGCCAGTTCGCGAGCCGTCTTTTCATTGCCCGCGCCCAAACGCGGACTGGTCTCGGGTCTGGTGGCCCCACTGATCGTCTTCAGGCACGGTGCATCGTTGGCCGCGCGAATGCTGTTCAGCGGCGAAGAAGTCGATGCCGACGAAGCCTATCGCTTGGGTATCGTTCATCGCCTGGTCCCCAGCGATCAGATTTGGGTCCGAGCCAGCAGTTGGGGCGAAAAGATTTCCGAGTCCGCCGCCGAGTCACTGCAACTGAGCAAGAAACTGCTGAACGAAATGATCGGCGAACCACTGGCTACTAATCTTATCAGCGGCGCGGCGGCCACTGCCACCAGCCTAACAACCGAAGCCGCCAGCGAAGGCCTGCATGCCTTTGCCGAAAAACGCCCACCCAAGTTTCCGTAATTCGTAGCCACCGCTGCCAAGCGGTGGATAGTCAAACGTAATGCGTCCACCGTCTGGCGACGGTGGCTACGATGTAATGCGTCCACCGTCTGGCGACGGTGGCTACGATGCGAAGGTGGCTACGATGCGTTGGTGGCTACGGGGCGATTGGGGTCGCGGATCCACTCGCTCCAGGAGCCTGCGTATAACTTGGGCAGCGGCAAACCGGCTACTGCGGTGGCGAGCACATTGTGACACGCCGTCACTCCAGATCCACACATGTGGACCAAGTCACCTGCACGAGTATGTATCGTCCGGAGCTCCTCAACCGATTTAAACGTACCGTCGCTTGCTAGATTCTGTGCAAACGGCACGTTGATGGCCCCGGGCACGTGACCGGCGACTGGGTCGATTGGTTCCACATCACCGCGATAGCGCTCTGGGGCTCGCGCATCGCACAAGACGATAGAGCCCAGTTCCAAACCGCGCTGCACCTCATCCGCACTTAGAATCATCTCGTCATTGGGAGCGGCCACAAAGGAGCCCGCTGCGGGCAACACAGGAGCGTCCTGCGATGCACTATTTCTGCTGCGCTCCCAGGCCGGCCAACCACCATCGAGCACCGCTACGTTGGCATGACCGAGCCACTTTAGCAACCACCAGCAGCGACTGGCAAACATGCCGCCCGCGTCATCATAGACGATGACTTGAGTTCCAGCCGAAACCCCATGCCTGCGCATCGTCTGGGTAAACGCCTCGATATCCGGCAATGGATGTCGACCACTGGCCGCCGTAATCGGGCTCGATAGATCGCGATCCAGATGCAAATACCATGCACCGGGTATGTGCCCTTGATCATAAGCGCGCTGACCATAGCCCGTATCATCCAACTTGAAGCGCGCATCAAACACTACCGTAGCCGGTGGCACTGAATGCGCAAGCAGATTTGCCAACTCTTGGACGGTAATAATATTCGTAAAGCTCATGTGTTAAAAACTCGCTTGATCAAATCAATAGTTTGCTGCAATCGTTGATGCGCCACAAAGGCAAACGGCAAGGCCACTGCGGTCAGTACGACAACTATCAACAAGAAGATGTTGGACAAGTCCTGCATATCTTCGTTGGCGCGTCTAAGTGTCAGCAGCGCCAAGGCGCACAGGGGTATGGCTGCGGCCGTTAATAGATAGTTTGTCGTCCTGCGTTTCAAGCTCGCGGCGCGTGCGGCATAGCCTGCGTCGGTCATGGTCGAAGCAATCAGCGCCGGGTAATAGGCTTCGGTGGCGACGATCGATACGCCAAAAAAAGGATAAATCCAAGCGAAACCACCACAAATTGCCAGGCTCAAAAAGAACTCGGCCGCATCATACCAGGTAAAGCTGCGATCCCAGGACATGAGTATCGCCGGAAAGGCTACTCCGGCGATCATCCATAACAGACCACCAACCATGGCGGCGCGATGCCCCAAGTTCCAAGCGCCATCAATTTCCATCGGCGGCACAGCCTGACCGCGTTCCGCCCGCTGCATCGCTCGTCCAACTTGACCGGCCAGCCATATCAACAAAAGCACGCCCACGGGGAAGAAGATGAAATTCACGGCAATGGAAAGTTTTACAAAGCTACTCTCCAGGTGTGGATAACGACTATGAATGTTGCTGTAGTTGTATTGATAGTTCAGCAGACCAGCCAAACCATTGGGCAAAAAGATAATGAGCGCCGTCACCAACAGCACGGGCCAGCGTCGCAATTGCCCCAACCAACTCTCCGGTGCAGGTTCAAACAGCGCGGCAGCTTGATCGATCAGGGCCAAACGCAACTTGCCGGCTAACTGAATAGCCGTCGGCCTGGACTGGGGCGCATGATGAAGTGCAGAGCGAAGCGTACGTTCCAAGACCCGTTCAGCGGAACCTGCAAAGGTGCGACGCGTGATCGGCGTGCCGCGGCGCATTGCCTTCTGCTGATCGATTGCCGACAGCCAATTGCTGATCATCTCGGTAGCGGGCACTGGGCGCGCTCCTTGCCACAATTCCCACAGGACCATAGCCACGGAGTAAACATCCGAAGCATAGTCCAACTGGTCCGCTGCACGGGAGTTGACTGGATCGGCGATCTCCAATTGCTCGGGTGACATGTAAGCCAGCGAACCGCCAAAGTGAACGGCCGCTCCCGCACAACCATCCAAGCCGGAGAAACTGACGTTGAAGTCCGCCAACTTGGGAATGCCATCGGCGGCCAGTAGCACGTTGGCTGGTTTAACGTCGCGATGCAGGATGCCCGCGCGATGTGCAGCAGCCAGACCTTCGGCCAGATGTACACCGAGCCAGGCGACCAATTGCGGCCAGTTCATCGCGGCTAGTTGCTCGCGAGCATCACTGCGTTCGGGAGGTTGCTGGCCAGCAGAATAAAGCGATTGATCGATTGCATCTAACAAAGCGCGACCTGTGAGCGCCGTTGACGACCCAAAAGCGGTTGCGCGAATGACTTCAGCCAACGTACCGCCCGGCACAAATTGCATGTACAAGAGAATCACAGGCGG
Organism: Rania fehmarnensis; assembly: GCF_056494185.1. Taxonomy (NCBI): domain Bacteria; kingdom Pseudomonadati; phylum Planctomycetota; class Planctomycetia; order Pirellulales; family Pirellulaceae; genus Rania; species Rania fehmarnensis. The sequence goes on along the minus strand of NZ_CM151398.1, from coordinate 2,763,740 downwards.
ATCGCTCAGCCGGCGCTGATCGTACACGCGAACGATACTCGGGTGATCCAGTTGACTGAGGGCAATCGGTTCGTCGCTGCCGCGCAGCGATACTTTTAGCGCCACCAGGCGATGCATCGAGTTTTGACGCGCTAAATATACGCTAGCGAATGCCCCGCGGCCCAAGGTTCGCAGGATGGTGAAATCATCGACCTGCTGTCCTTCATCAAAGCTAGGAGCAGTGGTCAGCAGGCTGGGTGCAGTCGTCAACGTGCGATGCGTCAGCACATCATCCAGAACTGCAGACAAGTGCGGATAAGCTTGCTGATAATGATCGACGCGAATCTCTTCACCCGCCCGGCGCAGGATTTGAATCTCCTGCAACACGACATCCAAGGGCAAGTGTCCAGCTGGAAACTGAGGTTTCAGAGCTGGCGCGTAAAAATTTAAACGACGCGATAACCCATGCTCGGCGGCCCGCGCCATATCCAACTTGATTAGCTCCGCCAACATCAGACAGCGTGCTTCATCCGAACATTCGGGAATCAGCTGCAATAGCTGACCTGCATGCTGGACCGGCGAGATCTCTAGCCCGCGAGCCAGCACAGCATCCAGGTGCTGAAACGTCAGTGCGATCGTCTGATCGAGGCTTTGTTCCATTGGTCCTGCACGCTACTGGCGTTGGGTTGACGCGGTGGTCGACTATAATCGTAGTGACATAATAACGCTCTTGAACTTGATTCGATAGGACGATTGCACCAGTGAACTGGCATCTAACTAGATTGACTGCTTGCATATCGCTACTGTTTATTGGCTCGCACTGCGTCTTTGCCCAAGAAGATGTGGCCCGCGATCATGGGCGGGCCATCGCTTTGATTCAGCAGCACTGCTTGGATTGCCATAGTTCGCACGAGCCCGAGGGCGAATTGGACTTGAGCGGTTTTGTCGATCCCCAGCAGTCTATCTCGCATATGACAACCCAGCGCACGATCTGGGACAAGATCCGGCAACGTGTGCAGCAGGGTGACATGCCGCCCAAGAATAGCTCGCCGTTGCCCATCGATGATCGTCAGTGGTTCCCCAAATGGGTCGCAGAGACATTTCGGCGTGAAGCCCGCAGTCAAGGCTTGCAATGTGGACCATCGCCTCTGCGACGACTCAATCGCAATCAATTTGGTAATACCGTGCGTGACCTGCTGGGCATTCACTTTGATGCTGGTCACGAACTACCTGCCGATGGAGCAGGGGGTGAAGGCTTTGACAACTCGGCCGAAACTCTATTCCTATCGCCCATGCATGGCGAAAAGTATCTGGCGGCTGCCAAAGAAGCACTCGAGTATGCGGCCCGCGATGAGTCGGCTCGCAAACGCATCTTTGTCAAACGTCCCGAAGGCGATATCACTGCAGAACAAGCGGCGCGAGAAATCATCGGGCGTTTTGCTTCGCGGGCCTACCGTCGTCCGGTCGAACCACAGCAATTAGACAAACTGGTCGCTGTCTTCAACGCGAGCCAAAGTGATGGGGCTACCTTCGATGTGGCTGTGTTGACAACGTTGCAAGCTGTGCTGATATCGCCCAACTTCCTCTTCATGCTTGAACCAGCAAACATTGGCGAGGAACCCAAGCCGGTCGATGGCTATACGCTCGCCAGTCGTATGTCTTACTTTTTGTGGGATACGATGCCCGACCGTGAATTGCGCAAGGCAGCCGAAGAAGGCCGACTGGGAAGTGACGCTGAGATTGAACAACAAGTCGAACGTATGCTCAAGAGCGAAAAGCTGCACGAGATGACCGAGAGCTTTGTGGGTCAATGGTTGGGCACACGTCAACTAGGTCGGACCGTCAAGCCAGACCCGGTGCTGTATCCGAAGATGATCGACGAAGTGGCCGATGCCTATCGCGAAGAACCCGTGCGGCACTTGGAGTATCTGCTTCAAGAGAACCGCAGCTTGTTAGAATTGATTGACTGCGACTACGCATTTATGAACGAAGATCTGATTCGGTTGTATCGCGTCAAGCGTGATACGATCAAAGAGGATGTCAATCAGAATCTCAAACGCTTGCCACTGCCGGCCGATAGCGTTCGGGGCGGGCTGGTTACGATGGCGGGCGTGTTGACGGTCAGTTCCTACCCGAACCGAACTAGTCCCGTACTGCGTGGCAAATGGCTGTTGGAAACGTTGCTGGGCGATCCACCTCCAGCGCCACCGCCCGGCGTACCGCCACTGAGCGATAAAGACGAAGACAAATCCGGCAAGACCCTGCGGCAACGCTTGGAGATCCATCGCCAAGACGCCACCTGTGCCGCGTGTCACGACCGCCTGGATCCGCTGGGCTTTGCGCTGGAGAACTTTGATCCGATTGGCAAATGGCGTGATAAAGACAACGGCGAAGCCATTGATGCCCAGGGCGCATTGCCCAGCGGTGAATCGATCGCGGGTGCCGAAGGACTCAAGAAGTTGTTGCTAGAACGCAAAGATCAATTCGTTCGTCAACTGACTACCAAAATGTTAGGCTATGCGCTGGGCCGCGGACTGGTCGATAGCGACTACTGCGTTATCGACGATATCTGCGACGACCTGGCCAGCCACGATTACCAAGCCAACCGCTTGATCCTAGGCATCGTGAAGAGCGTGCCGTTTAGGTATAAGCAGTAAATTGTGGCATAGGCTTCCAGCCTGTGGATTAGGCTTCCAGCCTGTGGCATAGGCTTCCAGCCTGTGGCATCGTAGCCAGAATTTTGATTCGACAGCGTCTCTGCCAACTATAAGGTCATCATCATGAAATCCATATCGCGTCGGACCGTATTGCGTGGAGTGGGCGCTTCGCTGGCACTGCCTTGGCTGGAGTGCATGTTGCCGGCGGGCCGAGCGGCCGAGGTATCGGCAGCACCTCAGCGGTTGGCAGTCCTGTTTATGCCCAACGGGGTCAAGCAAGACTGTTGGACGCCTGGCGGTACGGGCACTAACTTCGAACTTTCGCAGACGTTGACACCACTGTGCGATTTTCACGACGACATTACGGTGCTAACCAACTTGTGGAACAAGCACAGCGCGCCGGGGGATGGGCATTACGTTAAGACGGCTGGGATTCTGACCGGCACCACGATCAACAAGACCGTCGGAGTCAATTTGAATTGCAATGGCATTTCGATGGACCAAGTCGCGGCGCGACATTTCGGCCAGCATACGCCATTGCCTTCGCTGGAACTGGGGATCGAACCGGTAGCCGTCGGGGTCGATGGCGTAGTTGGTTACACTCGCGTCTACGGTGCACACATCTCATGGCGTGGTCCGACCAGTCCGCTGGCCAAGGAGATTCATCCGCGATTGGTGTATCAACGCCTGTTGCGAGCCAGCGATCGCAATGCGACCACTGCAACCAGCGATCGACGGTTGCTCGACCTGGTGCTGGATGATGCCCGGCGTCTGCAACAGTCGCTTGGATCGGCTGATCAGCAGCGCTTGAGCGAATACCTGGAGTCGATTCATTCGGTCGAACAACGCCTCGATAGTTTAGAGCGAACCGATCGCCAGCCCTGGCAACCGCGCAGTTCGCTCGATGCACTGCCCGAACCGGAAGATCGCATTCCTGAAAAACATGCACAACACGTGCGCTTGATGCTGGACTTGATGGTCTTGGCGTTTCAAGCGGACATCACGCGCGTGTCGACGTTTATGTTTGGTAACTCGGTCAGCAACATCAACTTTGCGTTTCTGCCGGGAGTCAGCGAAGCTCACCATTCAGTCTCACATCATCAGAACGAAGCAGACAAACTGCGGCAGTATGAGTTGATCGCTCGCTGGCACGTTGAACAGATGGCGTATATGCTGGGCAAGATGCAGAGCATACAAGAGGGCGAGCGAACCTTGCTAGACAATTCGATGGTGATGTTCGGCTCCGACCTGCGCGATGGCAATAGCCACAATCCTCACAATCTGCCAATCATTCTGGCAGGTAAGGCCGGTGGCCGAATTCGAACCGGCCAGCACGTGGTCTATCAAGAAGACACACCACTGTGCAATCTCTATCTATCGATGCTCAAGGCCATGGATATCCCGGTCGATCAGTTCTCAGATTCCACTGGCGTGCTGAGTGAAGTGCTGGTTTGAGGATTTTTCTAAGCACGTGGACACATCCAATTCGGGATTAGGGCACAAACAGGAATCGAGGAGAGTGGTTGGCATAAACCATGTCCGAGTGAATAACAGTTAGTTAGCTTAACGATTCCAATCAAAGCCTCGGAGTCACGCTTTGGATGGAGTTCGCAGATGCTACCGTTGGTGGGTCCGCTAGTCGGTATTGTTGTCACGAGCGTAGGGCTTTGGCTGGAGAAAATGGTCCCCGATTACAGGTTGGGTTTGATTTGAGGATCGCTGGCGGCCTGGCGGTAGTCCCGCACCAACGCAAATCTGTCCGCAGAGCTGCCCAGATTTTCTTTCTTAGAATCTTTAGTTCGTTCGGGGCTTAGTTTGCCCTGACACGAAGAGTGCCCTAATCCCGAATTGGATGTGTCCACGTGCTTAAGACAACATAAGCTTCGTCTTCATAGACGAAGCGCCATGGCGAACCGGGTTGCCGGAATGTTTCCAACAGTGGTCTGACTTTGGCAGTCTGATTGACCAGAATTGCATCATGGGGATACTGATCGAGCAACTCCTGCCAATTGGCTTCCGCTTCGAAGAATGACCAGTGTTGTTCGAAGACTGACGGTGCGTAAGCCACTTCATAGCGACCATCCAAGCTGACTTTGACTTGCGGATAGAGCTCCCACGAGACAAAGGCACCAGCATGAAATGGCGTCAATAGGTTCCCGCTGAACTGATGTTCGCGCAAGTATCGCGTAGCCCCCAGCGGATAACATACGCTCTGGTGTTTCGTGTCACCACTGACGGTGGTGATCCAGAACTGATGCACAATCGCCCAGCACAAACTGCACGCGATCAGGCATTGGGCGGAACGTGTCACCAAGCGCGGCTGGGCTTTCATCGATCGCACCATGGTCCGCCCCAGCGACGAATGCGTCAGCCAGGCTGGTCCGTAGGCAATCCAAACTACCGCATAGATGGATCCATGCCGCAAGTGTTTGATGGCCAGGTAAGCGCAGATCGTTAGACCTAGCAGCCCCAACAGGTTATGAGTGCGCAAGCGATTCCATGCACTGCCACGAAGCGAGTTAGGATGAAATACTTGCTGACGCAGACTAACGACCACCAGTGCCAGCGAGAGTCCAAACATAGCCAACGTGATGACTGGGTCATGCGTGTACCACAGCGGCCACCACTCGGCGATCAGCGGTCTCGGCATGCTGATGGCTTTGATCAGGTACGGCAAGTATTCCTGGCCATAGGGATTGAAAGTAAGAGCCACCAGCGCCAGCGGTCCAGTCAAGCTCAGATGCCAGGTGGCTCGCCAGGCAGCCATGGCCGATCGCTGTTGGTACCATGTATGTAGAAAACGTTCCCCCGCGTGAATACCTAGCAGTCCACAACCCACCAGGAAGCCCGCATGAATGTTCAACCACACGACCAGCATGCCCCACCAGGCGATGATCCACAGTCGATGTCCGCGTCGATCCCATTCGTGCATCCACAGCTGGATGCTCAAGAAGACTAAGGTAAACAGTGTGGCGCGAATCGTTGCGAATCCGACCCACAACATAGGAAAGGCGACGACGGCGAAGATGGCAAACACATAGGGATGCACCCCGCGCAGGCGCGCGACGCGATAGAGCACAGACCACAACGTGGCCATCAGACACAGTTTCAGAATGGTCAGGCCATACAGTCCCAAGCCAGTTGTGGTCGTCACAAAGTAGAGTACCGCGCCGGTAGCCCATTCATGATGCACGGCAGGTGACACGGTGGGTGTATACGCAAAGACATCACTGCGTGGAAAGATGCCATCGACCACCCATTGCCGCACCAACGCCATTTCATGAAACGCATCGTGCGTGACCTCTGTCAATCGCGCCACATACGCCAGGAAACAACTCGCCAGGCACAATAGCAGCCAGAACGACAAGCCAGCTACTGGTGTGATCGATGTGCTCGGGGATAGTGGCAGCTGAGTCATACGGGGCATGGGCGGATATTGGGTTTGAAGTTTTGTAGCGGAATGCGTCAAGCATTTCGGGTCGAAAGCCTTGAGGGCTTCCGCTACCAGGGCGTGCGTAGCGGAATGCGTCAAGCATTTCGGGCCGAAAGCCTTGACGGCTTCCGCTACGACTAAAGCAACGGTACGTCAGGCTTGGCCATACGCTTTGCTAGCAATACTTTTCTTGAATGGGAGGCACTAATGCTAGTAACGAAAATAACGATTAATCTGATGTTAGTTGGCAAGTTTTGCTCTAGTGATGAAGGGTCGAGCTTTCTAGACTCGCCATTGCCGTCTGAGTGGGAGAGCCTCCGCAGCTTGGCTCACTCAAGCCACTGAACAGTGATTAGCGGCACTACCCAGAATCATCTTAGGCTGGCTTTCGACTGGATTTGAAGTCAGCCGCACACTAGGAGCTTTCGAGCATGGATGCTCGCACACTTGGCCCAGGGATGGGATCGCTCATCGTCTGCTCATTTGTTTACCTGAGCAGTTTAACTGTCGCTCACGCGCAATATCCTCAGGCCGTCTATGCACCCAGCGTGGGCCAACCGGTCATGATGGCACCGCCTGGCATGATGCCTGGTGGCGTGATGCAAGGTGGCATGCTGATGCCGGGCGCCCGAGCGGGCGGTGGACCGCGCGCCATGCGGGCCGGGGCGGTCAACATGTCCAGCGCCGATCCAGCTTCGCGCGTGCCTACACTACCCTTTCAAGATGCCGCTGTAGTAAGCGCTGAAGGTCGCCCAGTCGCTGCCGCTGCACAGGACAGTGGCAATGGCCAAAGCGAGAACTTTGTCGTGCTGTGTCATGACCCCAAACTGACGGCAGCCGTTTCACAGGCAGCCGAAAAGTATCGACGCGAGTTGGCCATTCACTGGTTTGGCGAAGAGCTACCCCCTTGGTCGCGCCGCTGTCCCATTCAAGTGACCGCTGGTCCCAAGTTGGGCGCGGGCGGCGAGACGCGTTTTGCTCTCTACAACGGCAACGTGGGCGATTGGCAGATGTCGGTGCAAGGCACACCCGAACGCATTCTCGACAGTGTGCTGCCGCATGAGATTACGCACACGCTATTGGCCAGTCACTTTGCACCGCTGAACGCACATGTCCCACGCTGGGCAGATGAAGGAGCGTGCACCACAGTTGAACATGATGCCGAACAGAGCAAGCACAAACACATGTTGGTCAACTTCATGCAGTCGGGTCGCGCATTGCCGTTCAATCGCATGTTCACTTTGAAGGATTACCCATCCGATATCCTGCCACTCTATGCTCAAGGGCACTCAGTGGTTGAGTTCTTAATCGAGCAAGGCGGACCGCGCAAGTTTGTGGCCTTCTTGGAACAAGGTATGCGCACGCGCAGCTGGGAAGCCGCGGTTCGCGATCAGTACGGATACGAGACGCTGGGTAAGCTGCAAACGCAATGGAATCGCTGGATCGCTGCTGGTCGCGGCGAAGTTGACAAGTTTGCCGGTCGACCATTGCCCAAGGGTGACACCTTGGCTGCTAACGATCCACCAAGCTTATCGGCAGCTGGTCGAGAGCTCACCGAAGGAGCGCGCGTAGAATTGGCTGGCTTCAAGAACATCTCAGCCCCGGCCGAACAGCCTGCGGAAGTGAATCTCATTTCTAGCGAAGTCGATATGACGGCTGCCAAGGCCAAGACCAGCAGCAGTGACGATGGCTTCTATCGCAAACGACTGGAAAGCAATCTCCGAACGATTCAACGATAAGTTGGCAAAGTTCGCAAAGTTCGTAGAGCATCGCAGGGCATCGCAGAGAAAGCTTGGTCTTCTCTGCGATTCTCTGCGTCTCAGCGTCTCAGCGTCTCAGCGTTTCAAGAATCGAACCCTCAAACAGTTACAGCACCAGTTGCTTGAGGCGTTGAAAACCTTCTTCCCAGCGGCCGGCACGGCGCGGAGTGTATTCGCGGACGCCTGCGGTGGCGCGGACCAGCCCACGGGCTTGTTCGATGGATCCGATTTCGCCTGAACCGATGGCTTGCATCATCACGTTGCCAAGCGCGGTCGCTTCGACCGGACCGGCGATGACCAGGCGCTGACAGGCATCGGCGGCCAGTTGGCAGAGCATACGATTTTGCACGCCGCCGCCCACCATGTGAATGGTCTTAAACGGTTGCCCAACCAATTGCTCGAGGTAGTCGAGCACCAATCGGTAGCGCAGAGCCAAACTCTCCAGCGCACAGCGAATCACTTCGCCTTCGGATTGCGGCACACTCTGACCGGTGCGTTTGCAGTACTCGCGAATTGCATCGGGCATATTGGCAGGCGCGGCCAAGGAGGGATCATCGGTATCGATCAGCGATTCCATGGGCGAGGCTGCTTCGGCCAGTTGGATCAAGTGATCCCAGCTCCAATCGTGTCCTTCACGGCGCCACTGAGCGCGGCACTGCTGGACGATCCACAGGCCTGAGATGTTCTTCAGCAAGCGGATGCTGCCGTTGACTCCACCTTCGTTAGTGAAGTTGAACATCTGGCACATGGGATTTACGCGTGGCCGCGGTAACTCGGCTCCGAACAGTGACCAGGTTCCGCAACTGATGTAACACCAATCAGGATGCTCGCTGGCAAACGAAGACGCTGGTACTGCCAATACGGCGGACCCCGTATCGTGCGTGGCAGGCACAACGACTTGGACATCCGATCTCAAACCAGTTCGCGCAACGACGTCAGTGGTGATATTTCCCAGTGCCGTTCCGGGTTGAACAGGTTGGGAAAACAAGTGATGAGGAATTTCGAGGGCGTTGAGAACTTTCCGACTCCAATTGCCTGACTCGACATTCAATAGTTGGGTTGTCGAGGCGTTGGTGTATTCATTGGTCTGTTGACCGCTGAGTTGCCAATGAAAGTAGTCGGGCACCATCATGAATCGCTCGGCGATATCTAGCAGCGGCGAGGGCTGCATGCGCATAGCGAAAAGCTGATAGATGGTATTAATCTCCATGAACTGCAAACCCGTTTCGGCAAATATGTCGGCTCGGGAAATGCGATCGAAGGCGGCATCCATCATGCCATGAGTGCGGGCGTCGCGATAGTGAAAGCATGGCCCGATAATATCTTGATTGCAATCTTGCAACACATAGTCCACTCCCCAAGTGTCAACACCAACACTCTTGATGGCAGAGCCATATTTGGCCGCACCTTTGGCTAGGCCTTCACAGACTTGTTCCCAGAGTCCGAGAAGATCCCAGACCAGGCGGGCACCTTGTCGAAGTCCACCGTTGGTGAAACGATGTAGTTCATCTAGCTCGACACCGCGACTACTTACTTTACCGGCCAGTACGCGACCGCCTGACGCACCAAGGTCAACCGCCAGGTAAACAGGCTCGTTGTTGCTACTCATCCGAATGGAAACTCCTGGGGGTGGCAAAAGGGTGATAATGCCCCTGAGCCAGTTGAGGTTGGATTTACTGGGGGTGGATTCTACGCGATTTTTTTTAGGCGGATAAGGTTCTCTACCAATTGTTGACGACTTGTTACTCACGCAACGCGCGCGCATGGCTATGCGCCGACTTGTTGCCGGGTAAGATTGCTGCACCCCTCAGCGGCGAACCGTCAGCTATGATGCTCTTTCACAGATCGGTTAGTCTTCCATGGAACGCCAGTTCGTTAATCAACTACAGCCGCGGGACTCAATTGACGAGATTTTTCGCGTTGCAGACAAGCAGCTTCGCGCCAATCGACAAGGTAATGACTACATCCTGCTCCAGTTGACCGATCGAACCGGTCAGATCAGTGGTTTGCGCTGGAACGCAAGCCAATCGATGTACGAAACGTTTCAACGCGGCGATTACTTGCGAATCATCGGTACGGCCCAGCTGCACAATGGGAACATGCAGATCATTGTGCAAGATTTCGAGACCATTCCTCTTGAAGCAGTTAATGCCGAAGATTTTGCGGCCAACGACCCGGCGGTCATCGAAAGCAATTGGGCCGAACTGTGCACAACCTTGCGATCGCTAAAGAACCCCCATTTGCTGCGGATCGTCGAACAGTACTTGAGCGATGAAGTACTGGTTGACAAGCTGCGTCGCGCTCCGGCTGGCATTAAGACGCACCATGCTTATGAAGGTGGCTTGCTGCAACACCTGGTCGATCTAATGCGTCTGGCCTCAGGCATTGCTCCGACCTATCCGCAAATTAGTATCGACATGTTGCTGATGGGGGTCTTCCTACATGACTTGGGTAAGGTGGAAGAACTTTGTTTTGACGGCGAACTGACCTATTCGGATCCTGGTCAGTTGATCGGTCACTTGGTTCAAGGAGTCGTTGATCTGGAACGACGTGTCGACAAACTTCGCACCGATCCGGCCGGGCCGATTCCGGACGAAGTGCTATGGCGTCTTTCCCATATGATCGTCAGCCATCACGGTTACTTGGAACACGGCAGTCCCAAAGTTCCGATGACGTTAGAGGCCATCGTGCTACATTACTTGGATGATATGGATGCCAAGATTAATGCCGCCACTGAAGTGATTCGCGCCGATCGCAACTCCGATAGCCCTTGGACCAGTTTTCAAGCGGTCTTGGGAAGAAAGTTGTACAAACCGAGTTGCGCGGAATGACCTTTGTGACAAACGGATCTCAGATTCAAATCTGAGCATTCAAGATTGCTGGTCGAGCCATCCACGAACGCGGGCAATTCCTTCGACGTCGATGGCTCGATGCGTTCCAAACATTTCGTCGCCCTGCGGCGAGGGCAACGCGATTCGAAATGAGCCGTGCAATTGGCGACATGCCGTGCGCTCGATGATCGCCAGCGCATTGTCGGCGCTAATGCCTCCGCCGGGCATGATCGTAATGCGCTGGCCGAATTGCTCGATGCAGCTCTGCAGAAGTTCAACGTTCTCGAAGGCATTCCCGCTGCTACCACCACTGGTCAGCACCCTCGCAAACCGCAGGGCGATCAATTGCTCGAGTGCCGCTGGCACGTCGCTGACAAAGTCAAAGGCGCGATGCATGACCAACTCGATGTGTTCGGGCACTACTTCGCGCACAGCCCGCAACAGCGAGATGTCCAACTGCCCCTCTGCGTCTAAGCCTCCAACCACGATGCCTTGAATGGGCAACGTCACGAGCTCTTCGACCGTGGCTAGGGTTTGCTGGTAGTCGAGCGCATCATAGATAAAGTTGCCCGTGCGCGGACGCACCAAGATCATTAGCGGACAAACCACTCGTCGCCGCACAGCATCGATCAGACTCTTAGCCGGTGTGACACCACCCACATCCAGCGCCGCGCACAGTTCCAGCCGCTGTGCCCCAGCCCTTTCAGCCGCCATCGCCCCTTGCACGTTATCTACGCAAACCTCAAGCATCGTCGTTCTCATCAGTCTACTTTCGCTTCGCGACCGTTTGTCTCCTTTCGCTCCGCGAAAGGCGATTCCTTTTGCGGAGCAAAAGGAGACGATCGCAGCCATGATCGACAGGCGTCCAACTTTGCATCCATATCCTGCACGGGTGCGTAGCCCAACAATCGCTTGGCTTTGTCTATCGAAAAATAGTGATCCAGCGCTAGCTGCGCGGCTACAAAGCGGGTCATACGCGGCTCCGAGCGAATGTGGGCTAGCCGATAAAGGCCTTCCAGCAGCGCACCGAGTCGATATGCCAGTGCGTAACTGATAGCGCCGCCAGATACCGGTGTGCCGGCCGTTTCCAAGATCCGCATAATCCAATCCCAACAAGCAATAGGAACTCCGTCGGTGATAAAGAATGCCTGGCCATTGACCGACCGATCGCGGGCGAGCAATTTTTCGAGCGCCAGACGGTGCGCGGTGGCGGCGTTATCCACATGGACGATGTCGATTAAGTTTCGCCCACTGCCGACGCGCCTCAGTTGACGGCTCTGGGCGCGCTGCACCACGCGCGGCATTAGATGGGGATCACCGTGGCCCCAGATCAAGTGAGGGCGCAGAGCGGCAGTCCAGAGTTGACCGCTCTGGCCGCTCTTAAGCACCGCCATCTCTGCCATCGCTTTGGTTTGCGGATATGCGCACAGCCACTGCGTGGGATAAGGCGCTGTTTCATCGATGCCCGATTGGTTTTGGGCTGCGAAAGTGACGCTGGGGCTGCTGGTAAATACAAAGGTGCTGCACCCCGCTTTTTGGGCAGCTTGCAGCAGCAATTCTGTGGCTAAAGTATTGGTGTTGTAATATTCTGCGTAGTTCCCCCACACTCCCGCCTTGGCTGCCGTATGAATGACAGCATCCGCACCGGTGATGGCCGCCTCTACTGCAGTGGGATCGGTGACCGATCCTTCGAAAGCCGTAACTCCCAAGGCGGTCAGTTCTGGGTAGCGCCCGCGAGCTAAACCGCGAACTCTATAGCCATTGCTCAACAGTTGTCGGGCGATCGCCGCACCCAAAAAACCGCCATAGCCGGTGATCAATACAGTGGGCATCGATATTGAAGCTCAAATGCCTGGTAACGGACGAAAAAAAACTGACGAAAAACTAGGGTAAAAAAGAAACCCCAGGCATCGAAAGTGCGTCTAAAGAATAGCAGATTTGACGATGAATTTTGAACAAAAGCTAGTGAAGGCCGACAGAGCCGCGTTATTTTTCTACCTTTCCGCGGTTGCTGAATTATCCTACATAAGCACAATAGCGAACGTACCGACCAGATGCTGCGTACCATCTAAGGGAGCAGGTGCGAGATGAAAGACAACCAGCGAACGACGACCATCAAACGCTACACCGTGGCAGAGGCTAACGCCATGCTGCCGCTGTTACGTTCGATCGTGTCGGATATTTGCGAAGTCTTTCGAAGTGTAACCGGTCGACGCGTGGATTTGCACCGTCTGTTGCGCAACCGCGATCGTGGCTCGGGACAGCAGTACGACGATGAAGTCGCCGAGACTCGGGCTGATCTGCAAGAAGAATACGACAAGATCTGGAAGTATCGCGAAGAACTGGAAGCTCTGGGTGTCATTCTAAGACAACCTGAACAAGGGGCGATCGAATTTCCAGCATGGTTAGATGGTCATGAGGCCTATCTTTCCTGGCGGTTGGGCGAAGACCAGGTCTTGTACTGGCGCGACGAGGTCGATCCCTGGACTGACCGCAAACCGCTCTCGAGCAACTGAGGTTTGCTTCAAGGTGGATCGTATCCGCCAGGATTCCAAGGATGGCAGCGCCCGATGCGCCACAGTCCTTTGCCAATCCCTTTCAGCAGGCCATGTTTCTCAATCGCCGCAATCATGTAGTGACTGCAGGTTGGCTGGAATCGACAACGTGGTCCGATTAGCGGCGAGATCCCGCGTTGATAGAATCGCACACACGCAATAGCCAGGTAACGGCCCCAGCGTGCCGGCCCGCTCATCGCTTCACCTGAAGTTGCTTGTCCAAACGCTGCGCCAAGGCACCAAGTGAGCGCTCGATAGCATGGTATTGGGCCGAGGCCCCGCGCCTAGGACGCACGACAATATCCAATCTGGCCAATGCCGGGCACCGACCAACCTGGCGACGATAGGCTTCGCGTATGAGTCGTTTCCAGCGATTTCGAACCGGCGCACTGCCCACGCGTTTAGAAATACTGATTCCGATCCGGCCTAGTTGGGACGTCGTACATGCATGCATGACCAGTACGGCATCTGCCAAGACTTTACCGTTTTGGAAAAGTTGATCGAACTCCAGCGACGAGTGAATGCGCGCCGACTTGGGAAACCGCTCGCCGGCGGGCTGAATCATAGGCAGAGTCGACTTACCAGTTGAGTCCATCACGTAAAGAACCAGAGTATTGTTTTTCAATCGTTTCCACGGCCTGCTTGGCTTCAGGGCTGAGCGATTCAGGCAGACGGATTTGCAGTTCGACATACAAGTCGCCGGCACCCTCGGCCGTGCGCACACCTTGGCCTTTGACTCGCAAACGGCGTCCGCTGCTACTGCATGGCGGAATCTTTAGAGCCACCACACCACCTGGAGTTGGCACATCCACGGTAGCTCCCAGCGCAGCTTCACTCAAGCTGACAGGCAACCGCAATTCAAGGTTCTGTCCTTGGCGTTTGAAATGTGGATGCGGGGCGACGTTGATCGTCACGATCAAATCGCCATTTTGACCACCGGGGCCAGGTTGCCCTTTGCCGCGCAAACGAATCTTCTTGCCACTATCGACGCCCGCTGGAACTTTCACTTGCAGAGTTTCGGAGCCCGCTCCGTGAACCAAAATTTCGCCACCCATCACGGCGGTATTGAACGAGATCGTGGCTTCCGCGGCTAGGTCTTCACCTCGGGCCGGTGCAGACTTGCGCGAGCGAGTGCGACCGCCACCACCGGTGAACTGTTGAAAGATATCGCCCAAGTCGCCATCGAACTGAAACCCACCGCCACCGCCAGGACCACCGCCAGGACCACCGCGAGTACGGCCGCCGCCGCCAAAGATCTGCTCGATGTCAAACGGAAAAGGCCCACCACCGGGTCCCGCGCCTCCGCCTCCAGCCCCCATCTGCTCATAGGCCGAACCAAATTGGTCGTACATCTTGCGTTTGTCAGGATCATTGAGCGTATCGTACGCCTTCTGAACTTCCTGAAACTTCTTTTTGGCAGCCGCATCATCGGGATTCATGTCCGGATGATATTTGCGCGCAAGTTTGCGATACGCCTTCTGGATTTCCTCGGGCGAGGCTGTGCGGCTGACACCAAGTGCTTTGTAGTAGTCTTCGGCCATCGTTTTCATAACTGGGCAACGAGATACGCTGTCAAAGATGCAGTATAGCCAAGAAGCCGGAGGAAGGTCAGGCCAAGTTGGCAGTCTCAACACGGCTGATGCGAAATTGCAAACGGCAGGCCTAAACGAATTCTGTAGCGGAAGCCGTCAAGGCTTTCGACACGCAGCCACATTCTGTAACGGAAGCCGTCAAGGCTTTCGACCGCTTTCGATCCACTGCTTCCCCGGCGCGCGGGTGCACGAAATGCTTGACGCATTCCGCGACGGGACTAGCGGCTTGTATAATTGGGGCTATCCATACTATCCCACTCCGACAAGGAATCAAAAAATGTTTGTTCGCGCTAATCGTTGGCTGGTTGGTACGCTGCTGGTTTTGGCCGCAGGGGCTTGTATGGTTTTAGTTGAGAGGAATCTATCGGTGGCACAAGAGTCCAAGTCTGCTCCGCTACGGCACGTGGTCCTGTTCAAGTTCAAGGACTCGGCCAGTAAAGAGCAAGTCGAAAAGTTAGTTGAAGAGTTTCGCCAACTACCCAAGAAGATTCCTGGGATCATCGAATTTGAATTCGGCACCAACAATTCACCAGAGGGGCTCAACGATGGCTTGACCCACTGCTTCCTGGTTACGTTCAAGAGCGAGAAAGATCGCGAAGTCTACTTGCCTCATCCGGCTCACAAAGCCTTTGTAGATCAACTGATGCCACACTTGGATAAAGCACTCGTCGTCGATTACTTTGTAGGCAAATAGACCGAGAGCAGTCGTGAGAACATTTGGCAGGCAGCGGCCGCGACGGCTTGGCTGGTAATGTGAGCTACTGTATCGCGGGCGTTCTCGCGCAAGGTTAACATCTCACGGGCTGAGACTTTCCACACGCGCGACAAGCAATCAGCCAGCTCCGTGGGATGATCCGGCCTATAGAGCCAACCGTTGCGACCTTCATCAATCAGCGTTGTCGAGGCTTGCGCATATCGACTGCCGATGACAGGCATGCCGGCGCGCATGGCTTCGTTGACCACCAGGCCCCATTCGTCGGCCAGGGTTGGAAACAGCAAAACGCCGTAGTCGTTCAGCCGTGGTGCCAACTCCAAGGGATCGATGCTGCCCAGCACGTGAACTTTTAAGTTAGCCGCGGGTCGGAAGCTGCGCAGTTCCGATTCAAGCGGACCGTTGCCCACGAAGGTCAGGTCCCAGTCTTGATCCGGGTGCTCAGTCGCATAACGCGATACGGATTCCAGTGCCTGCAGGACACCTTTGCGCTGGTTCAGTTGGCCCACGACCAGCAAGCGCCGATTGGGTTCGCACTCGCGCTCGCGCAGCGGCGGTTCGGTGCGATCGTCGGCTGCATATGGAAAGTGAAATAGTTTGGAATCGGGCACACCGAGCGTCTTCAGATAGGCTTTGCAGCTGGGGCCGTTATAGGTGATGGCATCCGCCACGCGTATCAATGTCTTGCGCAAGAACCAGCGTCCACCACCGCGTCCCTGTTCGGTGTGCTCACTGACACAGACGCAGTAAGCCAAGCGCGAACGTGGATGCAGTTTGCGATACAGGGCGCTGGCTAGCGAGCGAAAACCAAGTTCATATGAAAATATCAAATCGGGCTTGATCGTGCGCAAACGTGCATATGTATCGTACGGCATATGCACGTACAATTCGTCTTCGAAACCTGCCCGATGTTTCCAGCGTCGTCGCAGCATCAAACTGCGCTGTACCGCTACGTCCAAGTTGCCCCAATCAATGGCGTAATTTCGATTGGGCTCTAGTGGAATGGAGAGTAGAACTTTAGTTTGCGGAATGTGGCGGGCGACATGTTGCAGAACGCGCCCCATGTAGGGCGGCAGATAGTGCGTCAGCACGGCTAAACGACGCGACTCTAGCAATCCTGGCTCTATGTCAGCCAGGACTGGTGTGGCGAGCGTCGTATTGTCGATGGCGTTATTCCGCAAGATGGTCATTGCAATCGGAACTGGCGAATGATTCAGTGATCGCGGAGTGGGCAAGCAACCCGATCCAACTTCGGGCCGCAACGGATCCTCGCTCTCCAATCTGTTCCAAACTTGCGAGATTGCAACTGCTCCAGGGCTACCCTTGGCCAATCGACTCCAGTCCGCACGCTGCTTTGACCCGATTGAGCACGGTTGTAGCGGTTGCACGAGCCTTGGCGGCGCCCTCGCGTAAGATCTGCGACACCCTGTCTGGATCTTGCTCGAGCTCCGCGCGGCGTTGCCGGGCCTCAGCGAAATAGCGGTCCGCTGCGTCAGCCAGGGCTTTCTTGACTTCACCATAACCAAAGCCACCTCGCCGATACAGCGCGTCCATCGTGGCTAGTTCATCGGCGGTGGCCACCAATTTATAGAGCTGAAAAATCGTATCCTTGTCAGGATCGGCCGGAGCCTCCATCGGGCGACTGTCAGTCACGATCCGCATGATCTTTTTGCGCACAGCTTTGGGATCTTCAAAGATGCCGAGTGTGTTGTTGTAGCTCTTGGACATCTTCTCGCCGTCCAACCCCGGTACCTTGGCCGTGTCAGCCATCAAGCGAGGTTCGGGCAGAACAAACGCTTTGCCAAACTGGTGATTAAAGCTGCCCGCCAAATCGCGGCAGACTTCGATGTGCTGCACCTGATCCTGACCCACCGGCACCCAGTTGGCATCGTAGGCAAGGATATCAGCAGCCATCAACACAGGGTAAGTGAACAACCCCGCATCGGCCGTGATGCCGCGAGCTTGTTTGTCCTTGAAAGCATGGCAACGCTCCAGCAATCCCATCGGTGTGCCAGTCATCAATATCCAACACAGCTCACTAACCTCGGGTACATCCGACTGCACAAACAGGGTAGCTTTGTTGGGATCCAGACCCAGTGACAGCAGATCGATGGCCGCATCGCGTGTCAGCGCGTGCAATTGCGCGCGATCGCGCACAGTCGTCAGCGCATGCAAGTTGGCAATGAAGTAATAACTTTCATGTCCATGCTGCAGATCGATGTATTGCCGGATCGCGCCAAAGTAGTTGCCCCAATGAAAACGACCGGTGGGTTGAATGCCAGAGAGAACGCGCATAGTTATTCGAAATGTTTACTTGGTGACAAGAGGTTCAATGGTTGAAGTGGTCGGTCCACCGGCGCGACTGGTTAACATCGAACCTGTGACTTGCGCGACCGAAGTGCATTTCAGTTCAGCCACGGCCGCTGGCAGTTGTTCCACCAAACGTTGGCTGACACCTGGATCGTAATAGTTGGCAGTTCCGATCTGCACGGCACTGGCACCGGCGACCAAAAACTCCATGCAGTCATCGATCGTGGCAATACCACCGATGCCCACGATTGGGATGTCGACGGAGCTAGCAACCTGGTAGACGCAGCGCAGAGCAACTGGTTTGATCGCCGGCCCACTGAGGCCACCCACTACGTTGCCGAGAATGGGTTTGCGCCCTCGCCAATCGACAGCCATACCCAACAAAGTATTGATGCATGAAACCGCATCCGCACCAGCGTCGGCCGCGGCTTTGGCTATGTCGACGATACGAGTCACATTGGGAGTCAGCTTGGCCAGGATGGGCAGCGAACATGCGCTGCGAACACCATTGACTACCGCATAACACGCTTGTGGATCGGTACCGAAATCAACGCCACCGGTAACGTTGGGACACGAGATGTTCAATTCCAGTGCAGCCACCCCCGGACCGGCCGCTTCGATCCGTTTGGCTAGTTCAATGAACTCTTCAAACGATTTGCCAGCTACACTTACGATCACCGCTGTGTCGAGCGTGCGCAAATAGGGCAAGTGGTTGACGACAAACGCGTCTACTCCATCGTTATCCAGCCCAATAGAATTCAGCAGACCAGCGGCGGTTTCAACTGTTCGCCAGGGAGTATTGCCCGGTCTGGGAGCGAGCGTAATCGTCTTGGGCAAGACGCCGCCCAGACTGGCAATGTCGACCAGTCCCTGCATCTCGCGAGCGTAACCAAACGTGCCGCTGGCCGTCAGAATAGGGTTGCGCAAGGTCAGCCGCCCCAGACGCACGCTCAAGTCGATGGTTGTTGGACTCTGACCAGTTCCGCTCACGAACAAGTTACTCCCATTCAATCGTGGCTGGCGGTTTGCTCGAAATATCGTAAACCACGCGATTAACGCCGCGAACCTCGTTAATGATACGACTGCTAATGCGCGCTAGAAGTTCGTACGGCAACCGACTCCAATCAGCCGTCATGAAGTCTTCGGAGTTGACCGCGCGAATGGCCACAGCATTTTCGTAGGTACGACAGTCACCCATGACTCCCACGCTTTGCACCGGCAAGAGCACGGCAAATACCTGAGAGGTTTGTCGATATAAACCAGCCGCTTGAATCTCGCTGACCACGATGGCATCCGCATCGCGCAGGACCCTTAACTTCTCTTCTGTGACCTCACCCAAACAGCGCACAGCCAGGCCTGGGCCTGGGAATGGATGCCGCCATACCAACTGTTCGGGTAAACCTAATTCCAGTCCCAACTGACGTACTTCATCCTTGAACAGATCGCGGAGTGGTTCGACCAGTTCAAAGCCCAGTTGTTCTGGCAAGCCACCAACGTTGTGATGCAGCTTGATGGTGGCAGCCGGTCCGTCAGGCGCCGCGCCGCTTTCGATCACATCGGGATAGAGCGTACCTTGGGCCAGGTACTTGGCACCTTGAATGGCTGTGGCTTCTTCTTTGAAACACTCGATGAACATGTAACCGATGCGTTTGCGTTTCTCTTGCGGTTCGGTGATGCCCTTCAGATCATCGATGAAACGATCGCGGGCATCGACGACATGCAGGTCAGCTTTAAAGTGATTGGTGAATTCCGCTAACACAGCCGCTTGTTCGTCTTTTCGCAGCAGACCGTTGTCTACCAGAATGCAACTGAGTTGCGAACCAATGGCCTTATACAAAAGAGCTGCCGTCACGGCGCTATCGACACCACCGGAGAGACCGCAGATGACGCGTTCTTTGCCGATGCGCGCTCGCAGGCGTTCGATTTCTTGGGCGGCAAAATCGGTCAAGTGCCACAGACCTTCACAGCCGCAGATGCCATAGAGAAAATTATGCAGGATGGTTCCACCCAGCGGCGTGTGCGTTACTTCTGGATGGAATTGAAGGCCATACAGTTTCAGCTCGGTGTGCCTGACTGCGGCCACCGGGCAAGTGCTGGTCGATGCTAAGGATTCAAAGTGAGTCGCGATCTGCGAGACCTGATCTCCGTGGCTCATCCACACATCGGTCTCGTTAGGCAAACCTGCCAACAAGGGATCCTGACGATTCCCAACGCGCAGCACAGCGCGTCCGAATTCGCGGGTGCGGCAATTGACGACTTCACCACCCAAGGCCTGGCAGGCCAACTGCATGCCATAACAAATCCCCAGGACAGGTATCCCCAGATGAAAGATGCCGGGGTCACACTGCGGAGCGCCTTTGGCATAAACGCTGGCCGGACCGCCTGAGAGGATGATGCCCATCGGTTTTTTGGCAGCCACAGCGGCGGCGGGCAAATCGTTGCGCACGATTTCACAGTACACGTTTTGCTCGCGGACGCGACGTGCGATCAGCTGGGCATACTGCGATCCAAAGTCAAAAACCAAAACCTTCTCAGCCGAGGGGTTTTTCGCGTCAGAGGTCATCAGCTGTTCCTAAATCGTATCGCCTGAGCCCGAGTTGGCAGTATTCTGCTGTGGTTCAGCGGCCCAAGCGCCCAGGCCCCCAGTTTTTGCGGCCTATGAAAGCATCGCAGTATATCGACCAGGCACCATTTGTACGACGGGACAGGTATGACCCACGAGAAAACGATTCGCCCCCGCTCCGGTTACCAGCCGCTTTTCCGCGCCTTATTCACCCTCTTGATTGTGGCCCCGGCGATCGTCATCGCCACCGCCAATGCTGGACTTTCGCCGCCCGTGGCGGCCCCCCTGGTCGTGTTGGCGGCCATTTTAGCTCTGTCGGCCTTCATTTACCTGTTTGGCCTGGTTGCGGTCGCCCCCAATGATGCGCGCGTGTTCTTGCTCTTCGGCGAGTACATAGGTACCACCAAAGACAGTGGATTCTACTGGGTCAATCCCTTCTATTCCAAACGAGTCATATCGCTCAAGGTCCGCAACTTCGAAACTGGCTCCAAGAATGTACCAGCCACCCACGATGCGGCCGGTAAAGTGCTCGACCGCGCTTCGCGTACAGTTGGTCGCCCATCCAAGGTCAACGATCGCGATGGCAACCCAATCGATATCTCGGCCGTGGTTGTTTGGAAAGTTGTCAACACGGCCGAAGCCATGTTCGAAGTGGACGACTACGAAGACTTCGTCGCAGTCCAAAGCGAAGCGGCTCTGCGCAGCCTGGCGTCGCGCTATCCCTACGATAGCGAAGACCACGAGACGAGCTTGCGCGGAAGTACTGACGTGATTTGCGACCAACTCCGCCAGGACATCCAGGACAGACTTCACAAAGCTGGGGTCGAAGTCATCGAAGCTCGCATTAGCCACTTGGCCTATTCGGCTGAAATTGCCGCGGCCATGCTACAGCGACAACAGGCTCATGCGATCGTGGCCGCGCGCACCAAAATCGTCGAGGGTGCGGTCGGAATGGTCGAAATGGCGCTGCAAAGGCTCTCGGAAGGAAAAATGGTCGAGCTTGACCCAGGCCAACGCACCGAAATGGTCTCAAACTTGCTGGTGGTGCTTTGCAGCGACCGGCACGTTCAGCCGGTGATTAACACGAGTACCCATAACTAGGCGGAATGGTTTGGCCAAACACGATACGTTCCTACTGCGAATAGACCCTGTAATCCTCAAAGCTGTGAAGCAATGGGCAGCCGACGAACTGCGCAGCGCCAACGGCCAGATTGAGTTTCTTTTACGCGAAGCATTAAGTCGATCTCAGCGCCTGCCTCAGTCTCGCGTCGGCGAAGGCAATGGCAACGAGCATGGTGAGGGCGTTAACGGCTCTAGCTATGCCGAAAGCGATGCAATGAGCTCGGAAAATAGTGCATCTGGTGAAGAGAGCTAACACCACAGTGTGTTGATCCAGTAGTTCTTAGTCCACTTGTTCAGCAAGAATCGCTCGATCAGCGGCCAGTTGCTGGTCGCTGATGCGTCGATTCGTTTTGCCAGCGTTCAACCCCTCAGCTGGCGATTCTTCGTAGCTCTGGTGGGTTCGCTCGCCTTCGCCTCTTGCCTGTCCCAACGCCAACCCGGACAATAGCGACGAGGGCCGGATCACGAGTATCTGTCCAGTTCGGCTAAGGCTCATTTCTCGGGCGTCTAATGAATTCACGTCGATCGCAAATTGAATCCATGTTGGAGGGCGAACCAAACGATCGTTTTTTGCGATATTGTTTGGCCGTTGAGATGCATGCCGACGGCGAGACCGAGGCGGCGGTTGGGAAATTTGACGAGTTGTGCCGCGAATCTCCGCCCCATGTCGCCGCATTTTTCCGACAAGCTCAGCTGTTGGTTGAACTGGAACGTATCGACCAGGCCCGTAGCGTCTTGCGAGAGGGTATTGAGACCGCTCGTCAGCAAGGTGATTTGCATGCGGCAGGCGAGATGAGTGAACTGCTGTCGGATTTGGGACAGCTGGGCGAATAACCATGACCCACCCACGAGCCTAAGGCAAGGACTGCCCATGGCAGCAGAACAAACTCGAATTCAAGCGGACCTGCGAGGGTTGGTGGCCGGTGACGTCGCCTGCGATCCGTTAGCAGTTCGCATGTATGCCAGCGATGCCAGCATTTATGAAATCGAACCGCTGGGGGTTGTTCGCCCGCGCTCGACCGAAGATGTCGTGCGGACCGTCAAGTACGCTGCAGAACACAACCTATCGCTGTTTCCACGTGGCGGTGGCAGCGGGCTGGCCGGGCAGTCGCTTGGACGGGGACTGATCCTGGATTTTTCACGGTACATGCGCCGTACGCAGTCACCTCAATCGAATCTAGTTCGCGTACAGTGTGGTATTGTCCAAGCCGATTTGAATCGCACGCTCAATGCGCACGGATTATTGTTTGGACCCGATCCCGCCACACGCAGCGTATCATCGATCGGCAGCATGCTGTCGATCGACGCAGCCGGGAGTCACTTTCCGCGATATGGTTCCGCCGGTGATTGCGTGGAATCGCTGCAAGTGGTCTTGGCTAGTGGCGAAGTAGTCGAGATGAGCCAACATGCGTGGGCCGCCGATCGCGAGCCGGCGACGCTGGTGGAAAGCCTGGCCAGTCGGGTAGGTCAGCTACTGCAGCGTCACTCTGCACTGCTACTGCGTCCGCCTTGGAATGAGGTGGCACGGGGTTGCGGTTATCGAGTTGAAAAGACGCTGGATGGCGACCAGGTCGATTTGGCGCGCCTCATGTGTGGGGCGGAAGGTACGCTGGGCATCATTACCGAAGCCACCTTGCGTTTGGAACGCATCCCCGAAGTGCGTGGCGTCATCTTGCTGTTCTTTGATCGCCTGGACACTGCTGCCAAAGCGGCGTTGGATGTTGCCAGTGACGAGATAGCAGCCTGCGACTTGATGGACCGACGGCTGCTGGAGATCGTACGCGATGCCGAAGGCGAATACGCAGCCCTGCTGCCGCGCGGCGCTGAAGCCATGTTGCTCATCGAAATGCAGGGCAGCGATCCGGTTGCCGTGCGCCAGCGACTAAACGGTTTGGTCCAACGCGTTCAGCGCAAGGGCCGCACTGCCATATCGTATCGTTTGACTGTCGATCGCGAAGAACGCGATTGGTTGTGGCGTTTGGCGAGGCGCGTCATTCCACGCCTGTATCGACTGAAAGGCTCGACTCGCGCGCTGCCCTTCGTCGAGGACATCGCCATTCCACCCAAACGTTTACCTGAGTTCCTGGTGGAAGTTCAGAACATACTCAAGAGTCATCGCGTCACGGCGACGGTCTTTGCCCACGCCGCGCACGGTCATTTGGACCTGCGCCCCTTTATCGATCTATCCAGTCGCGAAGACACCGATCGCATGGAGCGTTTGAGCGACGCCATCTATACCAAAGTGCTCGAGTTCGGAGGCTGTATATCCGGTGAACATGCTTTGGGACTTAGTCGCGCCGCCTTTGCGGAAAAGCAACTCGGACCGCGGCTGGAGTTATGTCGGGAACTGAAATCGATCTTTGATCCGACGGGTATCTTGAATCCCGGCAAGTTTTTGAGCGCCACTCCTCAGCGCGTTAACGATTTTCTGCGCAGTGTGCCCGATCACACGAAAGTCATGTACGTCGACGAGCGCTTGAATGACTCTAACAGCTCCGATACGACCACCAGTAAGGTTGACGAAGACAGCAACAGATCCTCGCTGAACGATGAAGCCGCTCGCCTCTCAGACTCTTCCAGTGGCTCAGGCACCAATAGCACTTTAGCGATGAAGCAAGTTGTATTGCCGCTGCTGTTGGATTGGACCGGCAGTGAATCGATTTCGCAAGTTGCTCGCAGCTGTAACGGTTGCGGTCGCTGTCGCACCAGCGCTTCGGCCGAACGCATGTGCCCTGTATTTCGCATCCACAAAGGAGAAGAGGCTTCGCCCCGCGCCAAAGCCAATTTGATGCGCAGCTTGCTCACGGGCCACTTGGAACCGCAACTCTTTGAAAGCGATGAGCTCAAAGCGGTTGCCAACCTGTGCTTTAACTGCCATCAGTGCCGTGCAGAGTGTCCAGCCGGTGTCGACATTCCCAAGATGGTTATAGAGATGAAAGCCCAGCACGTCGCCAGTCACGGCTTGTCGCTGAGCGATCGGCTGATGAATCGGCTGGATTGGCTAGCCAGCCTCGGCAGTCGTTTTCCCAACGTAAGCAACTGGGCGATCGACAACCCCCGCATGCGTTGGCTGCTGGAAAAGTTAACGGGCATCGCACAAGCTCGCAAACTGCCCCGCGTTTCGCGCCGCAACTTTTTACATTGGGCCGCACGACGCAAGATTCATCGTCCGACCAAGACCGGCGGTCGTAAGGTGATGTTCTTTGTCGACCAGTATGTCAACTGGCACAATCCTGTTCTAGGCCGTGCGCTGGTCGAAGTCCTGCAGCATCAACAGGTCGAAGTCTACTGTCCCACTGCGCAGAATCCAAGTTATATGGCCATGATTACTTCAGGCGACGTCAGTCGCGCTCGCAAGTTAATCAAGTCGAATATCGAACTGCTGGCCGATGCGGTGCGGCAAGGCTATCACATCGTCACCACTGAACCGTCGGCTGCGATGTGTTTGACCCAAGAGTATCGACAGTTGCTGGACAACGAAGATACGCGGTTGATCGCTGAGAATACTTCGGAGTGCTGCTCGTATTTGTGGCAAATGCACCTGCAGAACGAACTCGAATTAGACTTCCGTCCGATGAATATGAGCATCTTGTATCACGAACCCTGCCACTCGCGCATTCTCGATTCGCGACGGCCTGCGCTCGAGTTGATTCGCTTGATACCTGGCATTCAAGTATTCGACGCGGCAGCCGGCTGTAGTGGGATGGCCGGCACCTGGGGATTGAAGCAAGAAAACTTTCGCTCCAGCTTGCGCATCGGTCGCGGATTGATGTCAGCAGTCAAAGAAACACCAGCCCAGTTGGGCATTACCGAATGCACGGCCTGCAAACTTCAAATGGAACAAGCCACCACCAAACCCGCAGTCCACCCTGTGGCTCTATTGGCTTACGCTTACGGCACCATGCCTCAGCTAGGTGCCTGGTTCTCATCACGCCATGAAGGCTTGGTAGTCGGGTAGGCTAAACCGACGGCATTAGCCGCGGTTTGAGAACGTTCAGGATCAACTAATCCGACGGCGTTAGCCGCGGTTCGTGAATGTGTAGGATCAATGGATGCAGCAACCGGGGCTAACGACCACGGCTTAGTCCCACCACCATTGGCTTTCGGGGATGTTCTTCAGCGTGACTTGTTCGCGTTGCGTGGCTGCGGTGCCATCGTCCTTGCGAATGTTGTTTTCGTTCAAAGCCTTGCGGGCTTCGATCGCTACGCCTCCACCGATAGGAGTGACCAACTGATTGCCTTTGATGAAGGCGTTGACTGCGGTTTCAACCTGCTTGGGTGCGGGCAGTGTTTCGATCGCAAAGCGTGATTCATCGCCCAGGACACCGAGGTCCCAATTGGCTTGATCATAGAAGTGACGATCTTGCATGTAGGCCGCGACGATCGACATATCGATCAAGTTGCGGAGCTGTGCGTAGATTGGGTTGCGGGCAGCGATGGCTTCATATTTCTTGGTGAATTCCGAGCAATAAACTTTGCTGGCTGCGTTGCTCTTAGCCGAAGCCACGCGTGAACCATCGGCACGAACCAGTTCGTCTTCGCCGATCAGTTTCACTCCTTGACCGACCAGTTTCATTGCCAGTCCATCTTCGCTAACAGCCAACGCTTCGTAGTTGGGAACAAAGTACCAACGCACCATTGCGCTGTTGCTGCCACCAAAACCCATCTTCTGCACGTAGGTGATCATAGGAACGACTGGCGCTTCCAAGCCGATACCGATCAACTTCATACGATAGTCGGCTTCAGTCATCACGTGAGCAAAGTGAGTATTGGGAGAGACACCGCGAATGGAAACGGTTTGCAAACCCAAGCTGTTTCGCAGGGCATTGGCAATCATCGGCGCTTGTTCGGGGCCTTGGAACTGACCAGCCAACTGACGCAGCGCATCTTGATAACGCTTCAGACCTTCTTGAGTCGGATCGATCGATACGCTGATGACGTTCGAACTATCGCCCGTTGGTGGGAAGGCACGCAGAGCAACGGCCAAGTCATCCAATAGCAGAGTCGGCTTGCCCGTTTCGATACCGATCACACGGCCGGTTGAGTCTTCGGTAAAGCCTTCAGCTGGACCGGCAATAACAATCTCGTTGCTCTCCGGATAGAAGAGCACGTATTCAATCTTGGTCAGACCGGCTAGGGCCATCATCTCTTTGGCTGGCTGCTTGCCGTCGGCCAATTGAGCTGCCAAGGCTTTTTCAAGCCGCATCAGCGAGACTTTTCGCATCTTGCTGGGCTGAGCCAAATCAGTCGGCAAAGCGCGGCGGGCCGCCATGGCTCGTTGCAGGGTGACTCGCGGATCGTTGTAACGCAGCTGCAAGACTCCGCTAGCATCGATCTCCACACCGGCTGGCACAACCGGGCCGTTATTATTGTTGTTGTTATTGTTGTTGTCGCCGTTGTTATTGTTGTTATTGTCCTGAGCCGAAGCGTGCGATGCGCAGACTACCATCATCGCCATAGCGACGGCTGAGTAGGACAACAACTTCCCAATGCGCTGGATGCAAAAGCTCCGCATCGTAAATTCCTGCTTCGAATGAGGTGAGCCGACAAGTGAGGCGCTGACAACCAAGAGCAAGCGCCTTCCACTCACAGTAATCCAGCCTCAGGCTACCTGCAACTAATTGAAGCCAAAAGATAGCCTCAGAAGAGCAACCACCCCCCAAATCGGTAGTGCGCACCCGATTCTCGTAGCGGAATGCGTCAAGCATTTCGTGGTTCTCGTAGCGGAATGCGTCAAGCATTTCGGCCGACGCACTTCGATAACGAAAGCCTTGACGGCTTCCGCTACGGGAACTCCGAAAGCCTTGACGGCTTCCGCTACGAGCCGAGCCGTTACGATTCCGCGAGCTCGCGACCTAGTCGAGCGTAAAGTTCTCGCTGCTCAGGGGTCACCTCAGGATACTGCAGGTTTAAGACTTCCAGGCGGGCAGCAATAATGTCGGCAATCGCAGCCCGAGCGTACCACTTGTTATCGCCAGGAATCACGTACCAGGGCGCCCATTCCGTGCTGGTTTCGCTTAACACGGCTTGGAATGCCTCTTGATACTCGGGCCACAGTTTGCGTTCATCCAGATCCTTGGGATTGAACTTCCAATTCTTCTCCGGTTGGCTAATGCGCTCTAGCAATCGCCCCTTTTGTTCTTCAGGCGACACGTGCAAGAAGAACTTGAGCACTTGCGTACCATTGGAGACCAAGGATCGCTCGAAGGCGTTGATTTCTCTGTAGCGCTGTTTCCACAGTTTTTCCAGCGATTTTGGCTTGTCCGGTTTGAGCCCCGGCAAGCGCTGCGGCTCGAGGAATTGCGGATGCACGCGTACGACCAGGACCTCTTCGTAATAGGAACGATTAAACAGGCTGATCATTCCACGCTCGGGCAAACAACCCATGGCGCGCCATAAAAAATGGTGCTTCAGCTCTTGTTCGTTCGGCGCTTTGAACGCATATGCCCGACAGCCCAAAGGGTTGACGCCGCTCATCACGTGGCCAATGGCCCCGTCTTTGCCCGAGGCATCGATGCCTTGGAATATCACCAGCAGAGCATATTGGTTGCTGGCATACAGCCTCTCTTGAGCCTCTTGCAACGCCTGCACATCCGCCGCCAGTGCATCGGCGGCCAGGTCCTTGGCCAGCGATTCTTTACCCGCTTTCGTGGACCATTTGGACAGTTTCACCGAGCTTTCAGGCTTCACCTCGAAATCGCGCAGGTCAAAGCGGTGTTTCTTGCCCATTGTTCAGCTCCCAGGTGTTCGCTTTAAAGTTAATTCATGGTGCCGATCGCAAAGGCTGAGGCTCGGCGCCGTCCAAGTGTACGGCATTGTAGGTGCCTTTACCACCAAACCCACACCCGCCACCTCTCCAGGGCTTCGGAGATCGTCCAGCATTGAGTTGTGCAATTGCCTGGCGTTGAGGGTTCTGGGTGGCACTGGTGATGCGAAGCACTGCCAGTGCCACCCACAGGCCTTTGAACCAAACGGTTGCCAGAACGACGGACAACAATCAAAATGTACACAACTCTGATCGGGACAATCCCTTATTTTTGCAAAGTCATCGGCCATGAATGCCCGCTCACGTCGCCGCCGCAATCGCAACTTGCAAGTCGAATCCCTGGAGACACGACGCCTGTTCGTCGTCGAAATCACCGTCGCTGGTCCCGTGGTTTCTGCTTTCTCAACCTTTGGCCAGGTCACCGGGCTGAAGATGGAAGTTTCTCAGCAACCAGCCAATGTGCGGACGATTGATGGCGCGGGAGTGCGTCAGGCGATTCGCGAGATTGACGGAGTGCTGTATTCGGTCAGTGGCAATACGATCTTTGAAACCAGCGTCTCAACCGGTGCCACCCAGACGTTTACCTTGACTCCGCTGGCCGGCAGCAACAAGGTCGAAGTCCATGACATTGCTCAAATCCAAGGCGTGGTGACGATTGTAGGCGCATCGTTGGATGACAAAGGATTGCCCGATACCAGTCCCCGACCGACAATTTGGAATACCGATGGCGTACCCACCGTCATCGGTCCCGCTGGTGTTAACGGCAAAGCAACCTTCGCCAATTCAGCCTCTAGTATCATCGGAGGCTTTTATAGAAAGTCGTCCGGCGAATACACTCCGTGGCTTCACTCAGACTTAGGTGATTTTGATTTGCCGGGTTCTGAAAACGCTGCGGCTGAGCAAATGGTGACAGGTGCTTCGGCCTCAGGATATTACCTGGCGGGCTATGAATCCAATACGCCCATGTTCTGGGTCGCCGATGCAGACCCTACAGCAGGGCTCTACACGCTCTTCCTTTCGCCCGAGTTGCCACTGCTGTACCCAGAGGGAGCCGTGTTGGGCAGCGCGGGTAAGAAATTCCAAATCGTAGAAGATGCCGAAAACTACATTTCCATCTTGGGCCAGTTCGATCAACCGGTTTTCAATCAGGGGCAACTGGTCGGTTATCAGAACCATGCCGCTATCTGGACACAGAGTGGCGATTTGGAACACGACTTTGGTGCCAATACTGAAATGTTGGGAGTGGAAGTCTTCGGGACAAGACTGGTCGTACTGCATCGCAATTCGATCAGCCTGATTGAACGCGATGGCTTGATCAGTGTGACCACTATTCCCTTCAACAATCTCCTGCCTGAATTGCCTCCCGCAGGTACGACGACACGCATCCTCGATCGAGCCGCGCTGATCATTGGCGATCCTGGGCAAGGTTTGCTGGGGATCAATTATTCTGAAACCACTGCTGGACAGACTCAAAACAAAGTCTTGATCGTGCAACTGAAGGTTCCCAACAAACTCGATATCGACAAGGAAGATGACGGGACCTTCGACGCCGATTTCACAGGCAGCGAGATGGTGCAGCCTAATTTTGAACCCCTGGGTTATGGATCGAAAACCCTGCGAGCCCGAGTCTCCTACACCGATGGCTCAACCGCAGACGCCGTCACCACCTATGAGTCTTTGCGATTTGACGCCAGCCAGCTTGAAGGTAGCAATGTCTTGAGGATTGGTGGTACCGGCGGAGCTGACACAGCCAACCTCACGCAGTTGGAGGCGGGCAGCTATCGAGTATCCATCGCTGGACAATCTCGCGATTTTTCAAATGTCGATTCGGTAATCGTCAACTTGAGTGAGGGCGACGATACTCTAGTCCTGACCGGCGGTATCGCCATCGATCTGACCGCGCTTAATGCCGTCGAAACGATTGACATGACCGACAGCGGGGTTCAGTCGCTGCAACAGATCGACGAAAACGCCGTGGGTTTCCAAGTCGGGGTCGATACACCGCTGCTCATTAAAGCCAATACAGATGATTTGGTGGAAATTGTCGGCGACTGGGTCGTAGAGTTACCGCTGCTGACCGACAATCGCGCGACTGCCAAACTAACATCGCAAGACTATACGCTGCTCATCCAGAACGGGCTGTATACCAATCCCATCGACAACCTGGACGTGACCTTCGACAAATTTATCACGGCTCGCGATGCCTTGTTGATCATCAACCACATCAATCAGTCCGGTGGTGGTCTCAACCCAGCCATTGATGGCTATTTAGATGTCAACGGTAACGGCTCGATTACGGCACTGGATGTGCTATTGGTGATCAACCACATCAACACCAGCGGAGCAGGGGAGGGTGAATCAACCATCGATGATCTTACGGCGGTTAGTCGCGCCGGCATCGAACCTGACCAACTTCAGGCAACAGATCTGGAGCAGGTAGCCCGAACTGGCAAGCGCCGCTATGTCTAGAAATATCTTAAAAGCATGCCCCTGGATGAGCTAACCTTTCGTTTACTGGCTGCGGTCGCCGCTGGAGCGGCCATTGGCATGGAACGGGAATTGCGAGACAAGGCCGCCGGATTGCGAACGCACATTCTGGTTGCGCTCGGAGCGGGCATGTATCTGATCATGGCCGCGCATGTTTCCGAGCAAACCCAACAACCAGGAATCCAGCCCCTCGATCCGCTGCGCGTGTTAAGCGGACTGATTGGCGGAATCGGTTTTCTCGCAGCCGGAGTAATCATCGAGCAGCGCGGCAACGTGCGAGGTTTGACCACCGCAGCCAGCCTGTGGATGTCCGCTGCCCTGGGCGCCGCCGCAGGCCTGGGACTATTCGTCTTGGTCGGACTGGCTGTAGCTGTAACGCTACTAGTGCTCTGGCCTGTGCAGTACTTCGAGCACCGCGTCATCAAGGACAAGAAGCCCAGCTGACCGGTGTTCAAGCTGATTCTGGTTAGACCTGCTTCAGTTAGAACTGAAGCCAAACGGGACTAACTTTTCTCGCGCCAGTGGATTCTTGACGAACTGGCGATAACACTCCGGACAAAGATCGAAGCGTTTGCGTTCGAAGATGGGTCCAACATCGCCGTCGAGCGTTTCATCTTCCACTTGATCCAACAACGCGTCCATCTCCAAGAGTGCATCTTCATCGTGATCGTGCTGGCAATCTTCACAGTCAATGGTTGCTTCGATTTCCATTTTAACGACATAGCGCACAGCATCGCGTCCTTCAATTGGACGTTTGCAACGATCGCAACTGTAATGGATCATGGCCGCTGAATCTCTCCGAAGGAAGAAAACATCTGGAGGCCACAAACGCGGTTTAGCTGACAAGTGGTCGAGAACAAGTGCGAAAAGTGAATCAATGAAAGTGAAATCAGTAGCTCGTCCATGTCAGCCCAAGTGCGTTGGGCCAGGTAATCTGCGTCGATCGCCTGAGCTTCATCCTAAACTGATTACCGCCTGGGCTGCAAGACTTGATCTGCTTATAACCAGATCGCTGCCAGAAAAATGATCAACATTATCGTGCCGCACATCAACTTGCTGAGCGTGCCGAGGATGCGACCAATAAACGCAGCACTACCGACTTGCAAAGATTGCTCCCAATGCTTTCCATCGGTCCGCTCACCGTAGACGGCTCCCACCAGTGCGCCCAGTGCACTACCGACTACAGACGCTATCACATTGCCGATGATCGGAATGCCCGATCCCAAAAACAGTCCTATCACCGCTCCGGCAATCGACCCAGCCAGTGCATACCATGTGCTGCGAGCGCTGCCACCGAGCTTCTGTACGCCCAAAGCCCCGGCCAGAAACTCGATCAGCTCTCCTAAGCCCGCGAAGATCAACAAAGCAATCAACGCCTCCAGGCTAACGGCCACCACCGACTCAGGATTGGCCACCGCCCAGGACACCGTGGCCAGGCACACAATCATCCAATTGCCTGGCAATCCCAAGACCCCCACCGCCCAGGCGACCACCCCCAGCACCGAAACCAATATTGCCAATGAAATCTCCCACATCCGCTGATCCTCTCTCCTGAGTAATTCGCCGCCGCCAGTGAATTATTTGCCCGACCACTTCACCCGAATGACCGCAGCCCTGGGCCACCAGCTAGTTTCTAACCAGTCTGGTCGGTAGAATGCAGTGTCGAAATTGACGCACATCAATTGCTTTTCGGGTCCGTACGGTTCATCGAAGTTTCACCCTTGTGAAGTCGGAGGTGGTTATGTCGGAAGGCTCTGCGCTGGAATGCAGCGTCCTGGTTCTCAATCGATTCTACATGGCTGTACGCGTGGTCAACGTCCGGAGAGCGATGACATTGCTATATCGCGGTTGTGCCGAAGTGATCACGATCGAAGAAGACCAGTACTACAACTACGACTTCGATGCCTGGTGTGAAATCAGTCAGTTTCATGCAATGGAAAAGCAGCCCGGCGAGGACTACCTGAAAGCTCCTCAGTTCGATTTGCAAGTGCCCCGAATCGTACGTCTAACGCGCTACGATCGCTTGCCCAAAAGCTCCGTGCGCTTCAATCGCCGGAACCTCTTCGCCCGCGATAATCATGCCTGTCAGTATTGCGGCACCCAACGACCGATGAGCCAATTGAGCCTCGATCACGTCATCCCACGCTCGCTAGGCGGTAAGACAACCTGGGAGAACATCGTCTGCTGCTGCTTGCCATGCAATTCGCGCAAAGGCGGTCGCACTCCAGTGCAAGCTGGTATGAAACTGCTGAGCAAACCGATCAAGCCCAACAGCAACCCGGCGATGGTTATTCCACTGACCGATCCCCGTTACGCCAGTTGGAAATGCTTTCTTCCCAACGCGTCGCCTGTGTGAGCGATCTGATTGTCTCCTTTC
The DNA here is from genome assembly GCF_056494185.1 of Rania fehmarnensis. Taxonomy (NCBI): domain Bacteria; kingdom Pseudomonadati; phylum Planctomycetota; class Planctomycetia; order Pirellulales; family Pirellulaceae; genus Rania; species Rania fehmarnensis. Next base: position 2,730,596 of record NZ_CM151398.1, on the reverse strand, counting down.
GCTCCGCGAAAGGCTTGATTGTCTGCTTTCGCTCCGTGATAAACCCGAAACCTTTCGCGGAGCGAAAGGAGACACTAGCGTTTGCGATAGTTTGCCCCAACGGGCCGTACGGGCCGAACAGGCATCGGCGGCAAATGCGGCAATTTAAGTGGTTCAATATGCAATCGCAAAGGGCCATAACAGTTATTGAAGTCATCAATAAACTCTTGTGGCTCCTCTTCGGGCAAACAGATGGTGCCGACGACACGATTGTCTTGCCGGATCACTCCTGTCATCGGTTCGCGCTGATAACTACTTGACATAGGCGGGGCTTTCCTGAGCCTGACTGTGAACTATTTGACACAGGCTTACCGATGCCGATGCCAAATCGTCCACTACGGTTGCGGTTCCGTCATTCGAAATGGATCTAGTGCCTCCCGCAACGTATCCTGCGGCAAGATCCCATCATCTTCACACAATTGTCGAATAGTTTTGCCGGTGGCGAAAGCTTCTTTGGCTAATTTTGCGGCTTTTTCGTAACCGATCAGCGGATTGAGACTGGTGACCATCGACAAGCTCTGCTCGACCGATGCTTCACAGCCTTGTGGATTAGCTTCCAGCCCATCCATGCAGAACTCGATAAAGGCGTTGACGCCATTGGCCATCAAATGAATGCTCTCGAGCACCGTGTGGCCCATAACTGGCATCATGATATTCAGCTGGAAATTGCCGCCGGTGGCACCGCTGATCGTAACTGTCTGGTCATTGCCAATGACGCGCGCGGCCACTTGCATCAAACTTTCGCACATCACCGGGTTTACCTTGCCCGGCATGATCGAACTGCCCGGTTGTCGATCGGGCAATATCACTTCAAAAAATCCACAGCGCGGTCCAGACCCCAGCCAGCGAATATTGTTAGCCACATTCAGTAGCGTAGTGGCAATCGTCTTCAGGCTGCTATGGCAATCGACCAGGCCATCCCGCTGGGCATTGGCTTCGAAGTGATTGGCCGCTTCGACAAACGCAATGCCAGTCCGCTCGGCCACCGCCTGGGCCACGCGGGCACCAAACTCTGGATGCGTATTGATGCCACTACCGACGGCTGTACCACCGACCGGCAATTCCAGAACGGCATTCAAGGCGATCTTGACTCGCTCGACCGACAGTTGCAGTTGCCGAGCAAAGCCGCCGAACTCTTGTCCCAAACGCAAGGGCGTCGCATCCATCAAGTGCGTGCGTCCGATTTTGATAATGCGATCCCAGGCGGCTGCTTTCTCTGCTAGCGACGCGTGAAACTTTTCCAGAGCCGGCAACAGCGATTGCTTAATCTCGCAGGCTACGGCCACATGGATGGCTGTGGGAAACGTGTCGTTAGTGCTCTGGCCCATGTTGACATGATCGTTGGGATGGATCGGCTTCTCTTTGGCCAATCGGTCACCGCCCATCATCTCGATGGCTCGGTTGCTGATCACTTCGTTGACGTTCATATTGCTCGAGGTGCCCGATCCGGTCTGGAAGACATCGACCGGGAATTGATCGGCCAGTCCGCCATCAGCCACCTCCAGCGCCGCCGCTAACATCGCCTCGACTTGCTCGCTGGTCAGCGGATTCTTGCCGCTGCCGACAAGTTTGTTGAGATCGCGATTGGCGACACCGCACGCGTATTTGACTAGCCCCATAGCTCGAACCAGCGCCGGGGGCAGACGCCAACCCGAAACCGGAAAATTTTCGACCGCTCGCTGGGTCTGGGCACTGTAGTAGGCCAGGGCAGGGACACTTACCTCGCCCATCGAATCGTGTTCAATTCTAAATTCAGACATTTTTCCAAGAGATGCTAAGTTGCCAATGAATTAACCTAAAGCAGAAACAGCATCCTACCGTACTTGCCCGCTGCAGACGACGGGTGGAAGATGAGCATAATAAGTACGTCGACACGTCCTAACCAGATTACACACGATGCCCAAACCTGGTCGCTATCAACATTACCAATCGGCGTACGAGCAGGCTGCCCCCGAGCCTAGCGGCCTGGCGACGACGGCCAGCGGCTGCGGTTATCTGCTGTATGTGCTGGCCGTGACCACCGTTATGTTGATCATCAATGCGATCGTGTGCCTGTCGATCCATTCGGCCGTGATGAGCTTTGGGCCGAGCTACATGCGCGACAAGACAGGCTTCGGCCCACACCTCGCGCAGCTTTTCTTCTTTGTGGTCCCAGTCGTCCTGACCATCATTCAGTGGAACTTGCTCGATCGACTCAACCGCATGTTTCGCGGCCGCTGAGTGGTGAGGGCTGAGCGTTGCGTGGTGAACTCCCCTTACTCCAAGCCCTCAAAGAGTTGCTGTAGCAATTGCATCGGCTCGTCCAGCGGTGACTGGCCGCCTTTGGTCAGGTCCCAGGCTACCAGCCACCGAGTCGAAACAGAATGCATGCCAAAGTCTTTGACCAAGCGCTCGTGAAAATCATTCAAATGAGCCGCACCGTAGAAGATCGCGATGCGTTTCTGGCCGCCGGCCAATTGTTGCTGCAATACCTTTACGGCCGCCTGGTTGCGGTCGGTCACCAACATCTGGTTCAGCGTACTACCCAACGCTTGATCTAACGAACCGCTGGTTGCCAACTGTTTGGCCAAAACTTGTTTCAGCTTGAGTGGGTCGGTCAGCAACTGGCCGATATCTAGATTCTCATCCAAGAGGGGCTGCGCCGTGCCTTGACTGGCCGCCAAATTTTGTTGCCTGAGCACATCGGCAATTGTACTGAGAGCCACGGTAAAGGGTGTATCGCCGCGCTCCGCCATCTTTTGCGACATCTGCGCCGGCGTCATGTCGGCTCGCACAAAGTGCTTCTTGGTGTAATCCACTTGAGCCAACTGCGACTCCAAGGCTAACATCGACCGCGCCGACTCCTGCAGCATGGCCACCGGATGCTGAGTTCCTTCTGGTCGACCACCTTTGGGAATAACGGTGCCTTCAGGTGCAACCAGTTCGTACAGGACGACATCGTACTTATCGAACAGTTCGTTGAGCGCGTCGTAATACTGTTGCTCGCCGATATGAACTGCGCCGATCAGATCGATTTCGGCTCCCGCGACGCTTTCGGATTCGTAGTGCACGACCGCCACTTCTAACGCGGTGGGTCGTCCTGACTTCTCGACATAACGCAGAAACTTGGGCGCTTCGCTTGTTTGAACTTTCGTTTTCGCCGCGGCTTCCTGAACGGATTCCTGAGCTCGCAGCCAGGTTGTATTCAGACTGGAAACACACGCCAGGATCAGGCACGACCAATAATTCCACCGGGACATACGCTGGTCCTTAAATCGCTAGTCGCTCAACAGAATGGGCACACACCCAAGTGTGTTCGCCGGCGCATCGCAGATCTTGAGATCTTGCCTACCAAAATCTGAAATTTCGAAACCCAAGCTCGAATTCCAAAATTGGCAGGTTGCGATCACCCCACCACATCCTTTACCACGCGGCCGTGCACATCGGTCAAGCGAAACTTGCGACCTGCGTACTCGTAAGTCAATTGCTCGTGATCGATACCCATCAAATACAGCAACGTAGCGTGCAAATCATGCATGTGCACTTTGTTCTCCACGGCCGTGTGACCGAATTCATCCGTTTGGCCGATGCTCTTACCTGCAGCGACACCGCCACCGGCCAGCCACACAGTAAAGCCGCTGGGGTTATGGTCGCGCCCGGTACCGTTCTTTTCCGAATACGGTGTTCGCCCAAACTCGCCTCCCCACCAGACCAAGGTGTCTTCCAGCAATCCGCGCTGCTTCAGATCACCCAATAGCGCACCAATGGGTTGATCAACCGCGCGAGCATGATCAGCATGTTTGGGCAAGTTGGAGTGTTGATCCCAAGCCGGGTTGGCTGAGTTATCGCCGTAGTTGACTTGGACAAATCGCACGCCCGATTCCGACAGTCGCCGAGCTAACAAACATTTTTCACCAAAGCCGCGCGTGATCGGGTTATCCAGTCCATAAGCGGCCAGCGTCTGAGCGCTCTCGCGCTGCACATCAAATACTCCCGGCGCGGCCGTCTGCATGCGCCAACCTAGTTCGTAGGACTGCAAGGCGGCCTGGAGCTCACTGGGACTATGCTCGCCGCGGCGGGCAAGCTGCTCGCGATTGAGCGCCTGGATGAAATCCAGTTGTCGTCGCTGTGCGGTGCGCGATCCATTCCAGGGGCCACCACTGGTGACCAGGTTCTCGATCTGCAAATTACTCGACTCAGTACTGGCCGAGCCGATGGCCGTGCCTTGATGAGTAGCAGGCAAAAACGCCGCTCCATAGTTGCGCGGCCCCCCATTACCGATCGACGGCGCAATCGAGACGAAAGCCGGCAAGTCTTCGTTCTCGCTGCCCATGCCATACGAGACCCACGATCCGAACGAGGGCCGCACAAAGTTGGTGGAACCGCAATGCAAAAACAAAGTCGATGGACCATGCGCCACCCCTTCGGTGTGCATCGAGTGCACCAGGCACATATCGTCGACATGCTGAGCCGAATGTGGAAATAGGTCCGAGACCCAGCGCCCCGTTTGACCGTACTGTTTAAAAGCCCAAGGAGATTTCATGACGCGGTGCGTTTGCCCCTTTAGACCGGTCTTGGCTAACACGCGATCATCATCAAACGGCAACATCTGACCATCATGCCTGGCCAACGCCGGTTTGTAGTCGAACGAATCAACGTGACTGACGCCACCCTGCATGAACAGGAAGATGATACGTTTGGCCTTGGGCGCAAAGTGCAGCTGGGTACCGGCCATGGCAGCTTGAGTTAGCAAGGCACCACTGGCCAAGCCACCAAACCCGCAAGCCGTCTGCATTAGCCATCGCCGCCTGTCCAGCATCGCTTGAATCCTTCACCTCGAGATCAAATTTCTTCAACTAGCTATTCTAGTGGAAAACCGGCTGCGGTTACAAATCTCAGACTTCAAATCACTTGAAAAGTCGCAGCTGTTTTTTGAAAGCTGACCAATTGTTGGGCTTGCCACTGGTGATCGCGCCCCAGTTCGCCGGCCATCAGCTCAGCCACTTGCGGCGCAATCGCCAAGGCGGCGACTGCATGCATGAATAGGGCTCGCGTACGGCGAGCCAAGACGTCTTCAACGCTACAAGCCATCTCGTGGCGCACCGCCCACAAAACTTTGGCCGGCGTCACCGGCACGCGCGCATCACAGCGCTCGTTGCCCAAGGGTATGGATCGGCCCAGCAGTTCAACACTAGCCGCCTCGCTACCGTAGATAGCCATATCCGCAGGCATGGTCATATCGCGCTGGCCATCAGCCTCCGTGAGAGATTCGGAGCCAGCCCCGGTAATTAACACGCTCCGTGTAACACACGGCTGCCTGGCCAGGCCAGCCCAGTTAGCGGCTTGATCGACACAGTCCTCGGCCATGCGGCGATAGGTGGTCCACTTGCCACCGGTAATCGTCACCAGTCCATTATCGCTGATCTGAAGCGTGTGGTCGCGCGAGAGTTGCGAAGTGCGTTTACCGGGCTCGCCCAACACCAGCGGTCGAATGCCAGTAAACACGCTTTGAATATCACTGCGGCGGGGTGCCTTAGGCAAATAGGCCGATACAGTCTCTAGCAAGAAATCAATCTCTGCCGCTTGCGGCTGGGGTTCTAGCGCTACAGAGTCAATAGCCGTATCCGTTGTCCCTAACACGACCACGTCATGCCAAGGAATCAAAAACACGACGCGACCATCCGCAGTCTTGGGGACCATCATGGCGCTGGTGCCCGGTAGAAAATGTTTGGGCAACACTACATGGACGCCCTGACTAGCCGCCACCAAGGGCCGAACTTGCGGTTGATTCATTCGACGCACGGCATCGCAGAATGGCCCAGTGGCGTTAATGACCACACGCGCGAAAGCCGTATGCTCGCGTGCGTGTTCAGTGTCCTGCCAGCGGACACCGCTAATGCGACCAGATGCATCCTTCGCTAGATCGACCACCGGCGCATAGTTCAGCAAACACGCTCCATGTCGCACGGCCGTTTGCGCCAGGTTAATCAACAAGCGCGCATCATCGAACTGACCATCGTGATACAAGATGCCCGCGGCGCACTGGGCGCCGTCGAGTGTAGGTATGTGTCCCAACACCGCCGCGCGGCCCAAGCGTTTCGATTTGCCCAAGTTACTTTGGCCAGCCAGCCAATCATACAGTTTCAACCCGGTACCATAGAAGAAGGCTTGCCACCAAGTAGCGCACGGAATAATGAATGGCAATTCATGCACGACATGCGGTGCGTTCTTGAGCAAGATGGACCGCTCCTGGAGCGCCTCGCGCACCAGGCTGATATTGCCTTGCTTCAGATAACGCACGCCACCGTGTACCAGCTTGGTGGATCGACTGGATGTCCCTTTCCCAAAATCGCTTTGCTCCAACAGCAGCACCGAGTAACCGCGCGTAGCTGCATCGAGCGCAATGCCCACCCCGGTCGCGCCACCACCAATCACGATCATGTCCCATATCGTATCGCCTTGGGCATCGACGGCGCGGGTGAGTTGATCGTCTCTGCGAAATTGATTCACTCAGCTCTGCTCCCAGTGCTTGGATCGCTCGACCGCTTCGCGCCATCGCTGACGACGCACGGCAACTTCGTCGCTGGACATCTGTGGCTGAAACGTCTTTTCAGCTTGCCAGACTTTTTCGATCTCAGCTGTGTCCTGCCAAAAACCTACAGCCAAACCAGCCAGATACGCGGCCCCCAAGGCTGTCGTTTCGATGATCTTGGGACGCACTACCGGCGCCTGGAGCAGATCGGCCTGGAACTGCATCAACAAATCATTGGCAGCCGCACCGCCATCGACGCGTAGCTGCGCAATTGGAATACCACAATCATCGCGCATGGCGTCCAAGACATCCGCCACTTGCAGGGCAATACCCTCCAGCGCCGCGCGGGCTATATGCGCCGCCGTGCTGCCGCGAGTTAAGCCTATAATCAATCCGCGTGCATGTGGATCCCAATGCGGCGCGCCTAGCCCCGCAAAGGCTGGCACCAAGACCACGCCGCCCGTATCCGGGACGCTCAACGCCAGCGGTTCGATATCCTTCGATGACTTGATCACCCCTAAACCATCGCGCAGCCACTGCACGGCTGCGCCGGCAATGAAGATACTGCCTTCAAATGCAAAATTGCATTGCCCCTGGGCACCTAGCTTCCACGCCGTAGTCGTCAGCAAACGATGACGCGATTGTTTGGGCTCCTGGCCAATTTGCATCAGCATGAAACAACCCGTGCCATACGTGTTCTTGACCATCCCATGCGATACACAATTCTGTCCAAACAAAGCCGCTTGTTGATCACCGGCTATACCGGCCAGGGGAATGGCATGACCCAGCAGTTCTGTGCTCGTTTGACCATAAACGTCGCTGCTAGCGCGTATTTCGGGTAGCAGGCTGCGCGGAACATCCAACAGCTCCAATAATTCATCGTCCCAATCAGCAGTGGCCAAGTTGAAGAGCATGGTGCGCGAAGCATTACTGACATCCGTGATGTGCAACTGGCCTTTGGTTAACTGCCATATCAACCAACTGTCGATCGTCCCGAAAGCCAACTGGCCAACTTCCGCGCGTTGACGCGCGCCAGGAATGTTATCTAGCAGCCAGCGTACCTTACTGCCCGAAAAGTACGCATCGATAACCAAGCCTGTTTTGGCTTGAATGAAGTCTGTATGACCTGCGGTAATCAATTGTTGACACAGCGGTGCCGTTCGTCGATCTTGCCATACAATGGCCGGTGCAATCGGCTGTCCAGTAGCCCGATCCCAGAGAACAGTTGTTTCGCGCTGGTTGGTAATACCGATGGCAGCAATCTCACTAGCCGAGAGGCCTGATTTGGCCAGAGCTTGTTGAGCTGTAGCCAACTGCGTTTGCCAGATTTCCAGTGGATCATGTTCAACCCAGCCAGGCTGAGGATAACGCTGAGTGAATTCTTGCTGAGCCACAGCCAAGATGTTGGCCTCGCGATCAAACACCAGTGCCCGCGAGCTGGTCGTCCCTTGATCCAGAGCCAATACCGCCTTCATGATCATCCTTTTGCTTGGGGAGTAAGGGGCTCCGCTTTCTTCGCCCCACCGAGCGCGAGCCGACGGCCCCACCTAGCTTGTCTCGGTGGACCGATGACTGATTGGCTAGGTCATTAACCCTAGCTTACCAGTCGTGCTCCCAACGAACGCGAGTCGACGGCCCCACCGAGCTTGTCTCGGTGGACCGATGACTGATTGGCTAGGTCATTAACCCTAGCTTACCAGTCGTGCTCCCAACGAACGCGAGTCGACGGCCCCACCGAGCTTGTCTCGGTGGACCGATGACTGATTGGCTAGGCCGCTAACTCTAGCTTACCAGTCGTGCTTCCACCGAGCGCGAGCCGACGGCCCCACCGAGCTTGTCTCGGTGGACCGATGACTGACTGGCTAGCTCGCCAAGCCCTAGCCCACCAGTCGTGCTTCCACCGACGCGAGGTCGGTGGAGAGCAGTTGGCGAATAGTGGGTCGCCCAGAACTCAATTATTTACTCCTTACTCCTTACCAAATACTTGCTCGAAGATGTGCCTGTTCTGCTCGCGAACTGCGGTGCACATGCTGACCAGTGGATGCGCGTCGAGGCTGGATTCCTCGTGCGCAGGCCAGTCGCTGCGATCGGTGGTTTGCAACAAGAACTGCAATTGATCGAGTTGATCAATTGCGCTTGGTAGTTCATGGCGTGCGGCCAGATTCATCAAACGCAATCCGGATTCGACACGTCGCAACCAGCGGTAGTTGGCAGCTAGCTGCTGACTGCGGGCCGGCTGCAAGAACCCAAACCGCTCCAGCTTGACCAGTGCATCGATCGTGCCGGGTACCAGTACACCAGGTTCCTCTTGAGCGTGTTTCAACTGCAGCATCTGCACCAAGAATTCGATATCCAGCGTCCCACCTTTGCCGCGCTTGATATTGGAAGGGGCTGCCCCTTGTTCCAAGCGTAGGCGATGGCGACAGATATCGCTGGCCAATTCATCACGCCAGGGCAAGGCCACCAACATCTTACGCACGCTTTCAACCACGCGCGGCAGGATGGTGGGACTGGCCCAGACAGGCCGAGCTTTACACAGCGCTTGACGTTCCCACAGCTGCGCTGGACCACTGGAGAAATAGTTTTCCAGATCATCCAGTGTCGCCGCGGCACCGACGCCACCTCCTAGTGGTCGCAATCGTGCGTCGAGTTCATACAGATGCCCGGAAGCGCCAACGCGAGTGATCGATTTGACGATGCGCTGACCGAGTTGATTGAAGAATATGCGGTTGGCGATCGAATCGTGACGACGATGCGGCAACAGTCCGCGCGTCATACCATCGCCTTCGTACAAAAACAACACATCCAAGTCACTGTGATAGTTGGGTTCGCGACCGCCCAGCTTGCCCACCGCCAGCACGATAAACTCGGCCGCCTCGCCTGCCCGCGCGCCGTCGGCCACAATCGGCACACCCAGCTTTTGTACCAGGCGATGATATTCGTGCTCGATCGTTTGCTTGAGACAACCTTCGGCTACATCGGACAATGCTCGGTGCGTATCGACAATATTGTCCTTGCCCAACACATCGCGCACGCCAATGTGCAAGTGCAATGAGTTTTTAAAGCTGTGCAGCACCGGCCCTGGATCATCGACTCCCCGGCATAGCTCGCTGAGCATGCTTTCGATTTGCGATGTACCTGGCAGTCGATCGAGCATTAGCGAATCGATCAATTCATCGATCATGCCTGGATTGGAGGTCAGGATGCCAATCAAGTACGGAGAGCTAGCGCATAAGCGGACACACAAGTCCAGGGCCGCTTGATTGGTCTGGAACAACTCCCACAGAACGGCTTTGCCACCCAGGCAATCGCTGACGCGCCGCAGCGTGGCCAAGGCTGCATCGGGCGATGGAGTATGCGAGAGCGCTGGCAACAATCGCGGCGCAATGGCCGAAAGAAAATGCCGACAACGACGACTGGACAGGAAACTGATCTGCTCTTGCCCCAAAGAAATCAAGTCGCGGTAAGCCGACTGCACATCATGGAACTTGTATGGTCCGAGCTGCCGGGCGATTTCCGCTGGCGCCGGTTGTTGCTGCAAGATCAAGTCGGTTTCGGGTGCCACTTCACCCGAGTCGGCGGTCATACTTTCGCTCAGCAAGTGATTCAAAATACGCGAGTTCAATTTGGTGCGATCGTCCAGCTGCTGACGCAAGCTCTGCGGGTCGGGTTGACCCGTCGCGGTAACAAAGCCAGTAGCGATCAAGAACTGGCGGCGATCGGGATCGGTCGCTGGCAACTGGTCAACACTGTTGCCCATCACGATTTGCAAGCGATGCTCGACGCGCCGCAAGAAACGATAGTTATCGTCCAGCACACTTCGCTCTTGAACCGTCAAACAACCGGCTCGTTCTAGCGCACCCATCGCTTCGAGCGTGTTTCCCAAGCGCACCTCGGGCAGTTCGCCGCCATTGAGCAATTGCAGGTACTGAATCAGAAACTCGATATCTTGCACACCACCTGGACGCAGGTGAACGTGCCCCAGATCGACGTCTGAACCGATGACGCGCTTGCGCAATTGACGTTTGATCGCAGCTATCTCCGTCAAATCGCTGCGGCTGAGATAGCGACGATAGATCCATGGTTCCAATTGCGCTAAGAAGAGATTGGACAGTGAACTATCGCCAGCCACATGTCGAGCTTTAATAAACGCCAAGCGTTGCCAGGTCTGGCCTTGGTTTTCATAGTAGCGCACCGCGGCATCGATGGGCCAAGCGCGCTGCTCGAGTGCCCCTTCGGGATGCAATTGATTATCGACTACATACAGCGATTGATGCGACCAACCGTCGGTGATTAGCTGCACGACGCGTTTGGCGACGCGGTCGAAGTAATCCGGAGCCGGAGTACCGCGACCGCCTTGGAGTGCAGAGACGGCGTCGTGGATAAACATCAAGTCGAGTTGCGGTGCGTAACTAAGTTCGCTGCCACCCAGGGCTCGATACCCCAGCACAGCCATGCGCGCCGGTCCACCATGACTAGCCAGTGGTACGCCAAAACGTGATACCGCCTCGCGCCGCGCAGCGGCCAACGCCGTTTCGATAACAGCTTCTGCCAGGATCGATAATTGTTGCGAAACGGTTTCGATCGGCAGGGCGCCGATGAAGTCGCCAAACGCAATGCGCATCGTTTCGCGCCCGCAAAACGTATGCAGGTTGCGAGCCACCAATTGCAACTCAACCTGGTTCGCATTTTCTGTGTTTAGTTCATCGACCAAAATGCCGCGCGAGACAGGCATGCCTTCGGTCATGCGCAGCAGGTCAAAACTCTCGGGATCGCTTATCAATAGTTCAGACCAGCTTTGGCTGGTCGCCAGAATGCGCATCAAGGTCGGCATGGCAGCCGGGTCGCGTTCGATGAGAGCTAGCAAGGCCTGTGGGCTGCGACTGGCTCGAATGTATCGAGTGAGATTGCTCAGTCCGCGATCGGGATTGGGACTCTCGGGTAAGAGAGATACCAGTTGCCGCAACCAGTTGTGCACCAGTTCGCCTGAAATTCCCAAGGAAAATATGCTAGCCAAATTGTCGCTGGCCACGTCTGCGTTTTGGCAACCAAGTGTCTGGCAGAAACGTTGACGGGCTGCGTGGGAATCGGGTTCCGCCAGCAAATCATCCAAAGCGTCGGTCATGGCGAGCTAAACCTTCGTCTTTTCTGCGTAAATCCAGCTGTCTAAACGACTTAGATTGCCCGCCAGGGCGGCCTTCGTGTCGATTTTACCTCGAAAAACCTGAGAAAGCCGCGAATTCCAGCCCCAAACGGCTTGGACTTCAGCGTCTCATCTCTTGGCAAGAGGCGTGGAGCATCCAAGCATAACCATTGGCTGCCCAGGTTTCGACGGGGCTTGGAAATGTTGTTTTTTTGAAACACGAAAACATAGAAAATACAAAATTGCTGTATATTGGAAACGCGACGGCCCCGCCCAACGGACGACAAAATTCTCCACAACCCCTTGCCGCGCAACGACTTACACTGAAGCCACCCCATCGTTTTTTCTCTTTGGTATTGACATTGCTTTTCTTCCAGTCATTCCCCGACGGACGCAGTTGTCACTGCAACGACCGTCAAGCTGCTCAAGTGCCACAGAGAGGTTTGCTATGAAGAAAAGCTACCGCGGTCGCATGAATGTGGAAGACGGTTTTGACGCTGAAGTCGATGTCATGGCTGACGGCTTTCACGACGCAGCTGAAGAGCACTTTGTCGAAGCCAAGGGGCTGACCAGCGAACTGGACGACGAGATCGTGGCTAACATCAGCGACGAACTGGATGCCGAACTGATCGAAGAAGGTGACCTGGAAGACTTGGAAGAAGAAGTCACCGGTACCAACGATCCAGTGCGTATGTACCTGATGCAGATGGGACAGATTCCACTGCTGACTCGTCAAGAAGAAATCTCTTCGGCTCGCCAAATCGAACGCACTCGCAGCAATTATCGCCACTGGATGCTGGCCACCGACTTCATGTTGCAAGGCGCCACCAAGTTGCTCGAGCAGGTCCGCGACGGCAAGTTGCGATTGGATCGTACGATCGAAGTCAGCGTGACCAACGCGAGCGAAAAGAAGAGCTTGATGCGCCGCATCGGCCCTAACGTCGCGACGCTGCGTAGCCTGTTGCTCCGCAATCATCACGACTACTACACGGCCATCAATCGCCGCCTGGACAAGCAAACTCGTCGCGAAGCTTGGATTCGCCTGGTTCGTCGCCGCAACCGCGCTGTGCGCCTGGTCGAAGAGATGAATCTGCGAACCAATCGCCTCGAACCGCTTTTCACCAAGCTACAAGACATCTCGGCTCGCATGCGAACGCTGCGGACGCAAGTCAAGGTCGCACGCGCTTCGGGTTATGCCGAAGGTCAATCGCTCGCTCAATTGCTCGACGAACTGCGTTACCTGATGCGAATCACCTACGAAAGTCCAGCCACTCTGGATCGCCGCGTTACTCGCGCTGCCATGCATCGTCATGAATACGATGCAGCCAAGCGTGACTTGAGCGCTGGCAACCTGCGTCTGGTCGTCTCGATTGCCAAGAAGTATCGCAATCGCGGGTTGAGCTTCCTGGACTTGATCCAAGAAGGCAACACCGGCCTGATGCGAGCTGTTGACAAGTTCGAATACGAACGCGGTTTCAAGTTCTCGACTTATGCCACCTGGTGGATTCGTCAAGCGATCACTCGGGCTATCGCCGATCAGAGCCGCACGATCCGCGTTCCAGTTCACATGATCGATACGATGAGCAAAGTTCGCCTGGTAACTCGTCAACTGGTTCAAGAGCTAGGTCGCGAACCCACGGTCGAAGAAACCGCTCAACGTGCTGGCCTGTCGATCGACGATGCTCGCGTCATCATCAAGATGGCTCGTCAACCTCTGTCGCTAGATCAACCAGTAGGTGATCATGACGACAGCTACTTCGGCGAATTCTTGGAAGATCATCGTGACGACGATCCGTTGTACGAAGCTAACCAAGAATCGCTCAAGCATCACATTAACGAAGCCATGCAAACGCTGAACTATCGCGAACGCGAAATTCTGCGACTGCGATACGGCCTGGCCGATGGTTATGCTTACACGCTAGAAGAAGTCGGACGGATCTTCTCGGTAACTCGCGAACGCGTGCGTCAGATCGAAAGCAAGGCTGTTCGCAAGCTGCAACAACCTTACCGCAACAAGGCTCTGATGAGCTTCGTGGACGGCGTTGAACCGCTGCCAGAAAACTCCAACCCTGAGCCTGCTGGCAACTAAAGCGGTAACTCTTCCGTAGAGCGGCTGTACCCAGCCGCTCAGCACCGGCTAGCTCTGCAACTTCAAACCACGGGTGTACTCTCGGTCACTCGCTCGGAAGAGTCTCTGGTTAGAGGGTTCTGAGCAGCTGAGGACAGCTGCTCTACGATTGATAAGGTTCCCTCACCGACTGCGCAGCTGTCCGATGCTTACGGCCTTGGTGCCGCCGACGACGATGTGGTCGATGACGTTGATGCCGATAATCTTGCCGGCAGTTTCTAGAGTTTGCGTGACTTCAAAATCTTCGCGACTGGGCGTGGGATCCCCGGACGGATGATTGTGTACGAGCAACACAGCTGAAGCGGCATCGCGAATCGCCGCGCGAAAGACCTCGCGCGGATGGACCAGGCTGGCGTCGAGCGTACCTACGGTGATCTGGTGAGTTCGAATCGGGAACAGTTTCGTATCGAGCGTGACGATATGAAACTCTTCTTGTCGTCGATCAGCTGCCAAACGTGCGAAGGTACGACAACAAAACTCGATCGCTGCGCTACTGGAGTTGATCTTCATCGGCGGTCCGCGGTCGGCCCGCATCGCTTCAGCCACGCGTCGTCCCAATTCGATACCTGCCATGATTTGACAATACGCCGTCTCACTAACAACGCGACTGACTTCTTTCATCTCCGCCGGTGAATACGATCTCAGTACATCCAGGTGATCGCCCGCGCGATTGGCAATGCGCTCACCAGCTTCCAGAGCCGATTCGCCTTTCTGCCCGGTGCGAATGAGAATCGCCAATAGCTCGGCGGTGCGCAGGTTCTCTGCTCCGCAGCGGAGCAAGCGCTCGCGTGGTCGTTCGGCCAGCGGTGTTTGCGTTATCTGCGTACCGCAGATCTGCCGATCGATCCAGCCATCAATCGACGCCTGTTCAGGTGGTCGTTTCCAGCGATAGTGACTGGACTGACCCGTGAAGATCTCTTGCAAGAAACCTTCGCTCACAAGTTGACTAAGCACGCGAGAAACGAACACCGGTTTCGTTTCGAAGGCTTCGCGGGCCAAATCATCAACCGTGATTTCTTCCCAACCCATTGCAATTCCCAACACTCGTTCATAACGAGCGCGGCGTTCCTGGACCGTTGCCTGAGCCATGACAAGCGACCTTGCATTCCTACTGCTGATGGTTGTGAGTCACCCACCCACAACCGCCACATCATAGCGATATCAACTGGGCAATAAACAGGGGGCAGGTCTCTTTTTTTCAGGGCCCTTAAGCACGTGGACACGTCCAATTTGGGAGTAGGGCACTCTTCGTGTCAGGGCGAATTCAGCCATGAACGAACTACAAAATCACCTCAAAACTTCTCGGGTAGTGTGGGAGGCAATGGCTCCAGCGATGCAACGGGAGGCCTGAAAAAGACCTGGGAATTGACCGACTCTGTAGGGGTCTTGGAGCGTATCATCAGGATTGTCGCGCAGACAACCGCGGCAATACTGCTGGCAGCAGCGGCCAGCCACACGATGATCAGCACCGAGGTAGGAACTCCGTCAACTCCCGATGACCGGCTGGCTGCCGTGAATGAGGCACCACAGCCGAAGCTCACGATCCAAAAGGAAATGTAGAACGCGTTGTGCATGAATTTAGCATGATGATTCGCGGAACTCGGCTCCTGCCAGAGAATCCCCGACTCGAAAGCCTTGATGCGTTCCAAATGCAACAGTTCCCGATTCTTGCGAACCTGGAGAACACCGAGATAGGTAAACCAAAGGCCGGCCACCAATAGAGCTGTGAGCAAGCCTACAGCTACCGCGATCGCAACCCAGTAGAAGGTTAGAAGCGTATCGGTGGGTAGCGGTTTTTGCGCCAACAGAAACATCGTTGCACTTTCGAGTCTAACAAGCGAATCTCACTTCGAGCAGAATTCGATCATTTCCGGCGACTATCTTAGTTTGGCCCTAAGGCCTCCGCAATCGTCGGATAGAGGACAAGCCGCCTCATAGCGCAGTGGCTGCGAACTTAATACCTATATGGTCGTGCGGTCCTTTTAAAACGCAGAGAAGGGGAGACGTAGACCAAAAGCGCAATCACAACGGCAAACGACTGCAACACGCATCAGCCAGAAGAGCATAGGAGGCGGAGCCTCCGAGGCAGTGCGTGCCCAGGCAGAGCCTGGTCACGAGGGCAGGGGGTACGCGCAGCCGATTATTGTTCTTCAATAAAGCCGTGGTAACGTCCCATGTAGTACGGCAGCAGAAACACTGTTCCGCTGGCCAACTCGCGGCCGTTGCCGGGATGGTCGATGCGCCAAGCGTCGGTGTTCCAATGATTAAAGTGCCGATTCTCGATCGGCAGTACTTTGCCATCCACACAGTACCCACGCACCACGGTTTCGCTGGTCCGTGGGCGACCACCGCGTACACGCGGCAAAGCGATCAAGTCCAATCGATGGCTGTTCTTCTGAGGCCAGTCCAATCGATCGAGTGGAAAGCCGGTCAAAGTAGCCATTGAATCTTCTAACCAGCCATCCCATGGATCCAGAGGTATGCTCGAAAACATGGTGCGATATTCATTGCCCAAGCCATGATGAGCGTAAGCAAAGTGAAAGAAAGGATTTCGCGCGGTGCTCAGCAAACTCCAATAGGCGAACATCGAAAAACGCATCGTGGTACGCAGCTGTTCGTCTTTGGCATATTTCAGTAACGAGTAAAAGTTCATTATCGCCATCTCGTCATCCGACTGGTTGCCGCTACCGGCACCGAATTGAACTTTAGCCACCATGGCGTTAGCTTCGTAACTATGCTTTTTACGTAAGTACTCCAGAGCCTCGGTATACTTCTGGTCACCCGTGACATGTTCAGCAACGACGAGATAAGCCAGGATGCTTAGACTGTTTAGCCCACGACCTTCCCACCACTGCGGTTGTTGATTCAAATTCTCAGGATTAAAAACTCCCCAACGTGTTGTCTGGCCATCGATGTCCACTAGTTGATAATTGTGACTGATTAAGTGATCCGTCAGATCGCGCACCACTTGTCGCACACGCTCTTTTTCACTTTCGGTGTCCGCGACCAGATCGTAATACAACGGCAAGAAGAAATAGTGCCCATCCAGTTCGTCCGAACTGGTGTCAGACTTCCAGTACCACTTGCCATCGGCACTGGTTGGCCAGCGAGGTTCATAAATCTTCCAGCCGCGGTCGCGCAATTTCATCTCGCGGTCGCGTTCCACTCGACCGTCATTGGGATTGGGGCCGTCGGTGGGTAGAATCGTCCGCGCGATATAGCCCCGCGGTGGCGAGTGACTGCCTCCTTGCGTGACCGTTTGTAAAAAGCGGATCGCTTCAAACGCCTGTTTGGCTGCGGCTCGATGTTTTTCGGAGCCAGTGACCGCGGCGGCAAAACATTGCGAGGCCCCATACATGGCCGTCCACAAGCCATCGTTATCGCTATCGTGATAAATGATCTGCGAGTAGTCGCCAGGCGCTCTCAAACTGACTTCGCTCGTGTAACCGTAAGGCGTGCGTTTGATATATGCATCGATTTGCTGCTCATAGTGCGCTGCCTTCTCCGCCAGTGTCATGCTGCGACTCTTCAGAGCCGATACCCCGCCATCGGTCGCCAACCATGGCGTTCCGTCCTTGGCCACGGCCAGGCTGCGCAATTCATTGCCTGGCATAAAGCGAGGTCCTTCGCGATAGAAGAACTGGCCATGGCTGTAGCCAACCAGGCCAATGCGTGTACCGAACCAGACTCGCCCGTCTTCGCCCGCGGCCGCACACGTAAAGTCGTTGTAGGGCAACCCATCGCGCCCCTCATAAAACTTCCAGCCTTCAGCGGTACGGCAAGCTAGTCCTGCCAGCTGTGCAATCCACAACTGCGACGATGCATCGTACACCACTGCTCGTACGTCTTTAGTGGACCATTGGCGACCCAGACTGTCATCCACGACCAACTGGCTCCATTTGCCATCGGCGTATTCGAACGCACCATCGCTGGCGGCGGCGGCAATACGTCCATCTTTGGCCGCGCTAATGCCCACGACTTTGTGCCCGGCCAGTCCCAGCGATGATGGCTGACCACCCTCGATGACTTGCACTCCATTATCACTTGCTAATAGTGTACGATTGCCGACGATGAGTACTTGATTGGCAGTCGGAAACTCGACAGTCGTTTCAACGTGCCAGTCACTCTCTTGCGTCTGCAAGGGTAAAGTCAAGTGAGATCCACCAGCTTGAACGTGCAGTCGGTCACTTGCGTCGATGTACAGCAGTTTCGCGTCGACTAATGGCTGTCCAGCACCAGCGGTAAAACTTACCGGAACTTCTTGTGGATATTTGCCAATGGTTACGGAACGAACGGGTGACTGAGCACTGGCTGTTATGCAGCAGTTCATTGCCAATAAGCAGCCACAAATCCAGTTCATTAAGCGTGGTCGATAGTTCTGGCGCATGACTCGATCTTCAAAGGTGCGTTGTCGTTCATGATGGAAAGTGAACGTTTACTATAGCGACCATTACACCGTAAAAACATTGCCGTCCAACGTGGGCCAAAGACCTTGTCCTTAATGGCATCAAACAAGCACTAGTTACACCGGAGTGCGCTACAGTTCTTCGCTAGGCAGAAAGATTTTCTTTTTGAACTATCGTGCACCACCGATCTCCACACCCTTTGGAGCGCCAGTTTGCATGCCGTATGATCTGATGACTCTACAAAAGGCGAGATCCAAGCGCATCGCCTTGGCTTGGAATGCCTAATACGAAAGCCGTTCGCGGAGTCGTACCAGGAACAGTTCAACATCGCTCAACTGAGCGTATTGTTGTTCTACCGCGATGGCTGCTGCCGGATCGTTGGTGACGATTTGATCGGCACCTTTGACCATCAATTGGAACATGGTTTCGGGACTATCAATTGTCCAAACTGCGACTTTCATCTTGCGAGATATGGCTTTCCGCCGCAACTGGTCAGTAAACACGGACTGACTCACGCTGAGCAATTGCACGTCGAGCCTGGTGATGTCACCCAGGCTGGTCGAAACCAAGAAGCCTCTCCGAATGCTGGGCTCAATTTGCCGAACCTGTTCCAGAGCTCGATACTTTAGCGAGATGAGCTCGCATTGATCGAGCATCTCTTTGGCACGTAGTAGTTCGAGTACCTTGATGGCCAAGTGTTCATTCCATCCATAGTATTTCAGCTCGATACTCAAACGAATCTTGTCGCGAGCTGTTTCCAGGAATTCTTCGAGCGTGGCCAGTCTTTCCTGTGGCAGGGCCAACGGGTGCTTCGAACCAATGTTCACTGCTAGCAACTCCGCATCGGTCGCCTTGGAAACTTCCAGTGGTACGGCTGCCAAGCGCATCAGGTCTCGATCATGGACCACGAATATAGTTCCGTCACGACTCAGTTGTACATCAATTTCGGCCGCGTCCGCACCTTCTTCGATGGCTAAACGCAAGGCACTCAGCGAGTTCTCCGGAGCGCGAAGTGCCCCAGCGCGATGAGCCACGATCTGCACATCGTGCTGATCGGATAACGATAAGGCTTGCTGAAACGAGGAGAACCCCAAGACCAGGATTGTCACTAACACTGCCACCGCAAAGCCCACTATCCGTTTGAGCGTCAACGTCGCTTGGCCATCGATCCCCTGAGCGACTTCAACGCGAGCACCAATCCCAAGATACGCTTGCCACTTCCCTGCCACATGCCAGCACTGATCAATCGACGTCAAGGCAGAGGCAATCACCGAATGAATGATCAACAAACCTGTCGTCACTGTCACGCTGGTCGTCTGGTAATGATCCATGGCATCGAAGCTGACATAAGTCAGGCAACCAATGCTCAGCACACCTACAACTGAACACACGGATCGCACCGTAAGCCAAACTAGCATCGAACGCCAAATGACTGGGCGAGCCTCTCGGGCTCGAGCACTCTGTCGGAGTGCTTCGTTAGCTTTTAGGTTTCCAACAAGCAACCAGGGTAATGACAAAAACCAACGCCACACGAGCGTCAGCTGAATACAACTAGCGATGACAACAAGCAGTCCCGCAATACTGATTGCCAGCCAGAACTTTGGGGGCCAATTCGTCAGGTAGTAGTTGATATCCGCATCGGTTAGCAAGAGCCAATAGGTTGCCCAGGCAATTAAAAGAAACGGCGCCAGGACGGCCAGCATAATCGCGATTTGAATGGTCGCTAACCGTGCAATCTGCGGCAGCTTCGCCGCCGCGCGCAGAATGGCCCCCATTACGCGTCCCGCCGGATCAGCCAGCACATAGAGAATGCAGGCCTGTTCAAAATAGACCGTGCCCAGGTACGCCGCAGGTATCAAAACAATGCTGGCCCAGCCAATCGGACTAATTGCAAAACCGATTAAAGCTGTGTTGCCAATTGCCGGATTGCCTTCCAAGCTCAGGAGCCAACCCAGCAGAGCGCCGATGGCAGACGAAAAGAGAATCACAGAGCCGATCTTGAGGAAGAACTGCAAAACGCACAGAGACCGCCAACGCCCCAGCACACAACCGCTCATGCGTCGAAAACAACCGCGAAAACTCACTGTTAGCCCTGAAGGCTCTCGGAGGGCAGTCGGGAGGCCATCCATCGTAGGCTCATAACAAAGTTGAAGGGTCGTGTCGACGTGCTTAGGCGATGGATTCTTCGATGACAGGGTTCGTAAGTGTACCGATGTTTTCGATCTCGATATTCACTGTGTCGCCACCTTGCAGGAAGACCGGTGGCTGGCGGGCTCCACCCACGCCGTGAGGTGTGCCGGTCAAGATTACGGTACCCGGCAGCAAGATCGTGCTGCCACTCAAGAATTCGATGAGCGTGGGCACATCGAAAATCATGTCGTTGGTGTTCCAGTCCTGCATGACCTGGCCGTTGAGCACCGTGCGAATGGTCAACGCGTTGGGGTTGGCGATTTCATCGGCGGTCACCAGGCATGGGCCCAATGGGCAAAACGTGGCAAAGGTCTTGCCGCGACACCACTGCGAACCACCCCATTTCATTTGCCAATCACGAGCGCTAACGTCGTTGGCGCAGGTGTAGCCCAGCACGTAGTCAAGCGCATCGGCTCGACTGACGTTGTAACAGCGCTTCTTGATCACCACAGCCAACTCGCATTCATAGTCAACGGAGTCGCTCCGCAACTTGCGAGGTAAGATGATCGGTTGGCCCGGGTCCTGCAATGTCCCGCAGTTTTTCATAAACACGACTGGCTGCTCTGGAATCGCTTGCTTGCCCTCCTGGGCATGTTTGCGATAGTTCAACCCGATGCAGATGATGTCCACAGGCTTGATGGGCGCAAGTCGACGCTTTTCTGAGATCACTTGACCGGAGTCGGAAAACGCACCGAAAACATCTCCGCTCAAACGGGTAATGGTTCCGTTGGCATGGAGAACGCCGGTGACTTCTTGGTCATGCTGATCCAGAACGCGTACGATTTTCATACTCGAATAGCCTTCAAGAGGTGGGGTGAAACGCTGGGGAGCGAGTAGTATAGCCAATAGCGCGGCTAGTCGTAGAGCGGCTGTCCCCAGCTTGGCACCCGGCAAGTCGCTGTCCTGTAACGAGAGTCAATTGCTCGGAAGAAACTCTGGTTAGAGGGTGCTGACCGTAGAGCGGCTGTCCCCAGCCGCTTGGCACCCGGCAAGTCGCTGTCCTGTAACGAGAGTCAATTGCTCGGAAGAAACTTTGGTTAGAGGGTGCTGAGCAGCTGAGGACAGCTGCTCTACGGTCGGAAGAAACTTTGGTTAGAGGGTGCTGACCGTAGAGCGGCTGTCCCCAGCCGCTTGGCACCCGGCAAGTCGCTGTCCTGTAATGAGAGTCAATTGCTCGGAAGAAACTTTGATTAGAGGGTGCTGAGCAGCTGTGGACAGCTGCTCTACGGGGACATTATCCGCAAAAGCCCCCTATAATGGGTAGTGGATAGCTTGTCACTTGCTCGCGCGGTTCCTATCCTATCCAGGATGTTGAGTGCGGCCACTGATCCAACGAACCTTTTTGGCCATAGGCCCGATGAGTCAACTACTGTTGTTTTATGTTCGACCAGAACCAGGGACTTGGGTCTACCTGTCAGTCTTTTTGTTGGTAGGCGTCTATTTCGTTTTCCAACGTGTCTGGAGTGTTCGCAATCTCGATATCGTCCTGCTCATTCTGCTGACACCAGGCATTCTGTTAGTGTACGAAGGACGCAAGCTACGGCATAAGACTCCTGGCCAGGCCATACCGGCCAGTACGTTAACCATCGATACTCAGCGGTCGGTTCCTCAGCGCTTCGTGGCCACTCAAGCACCCGAACAGGCTGAGCCTGCGCCGCCGGTCGTGCCACCTGCACAAGCACCCAGTACCGCAGCGCCCATGCCCAATGGCGCCTGGACAGCTGATCAACTCGAGTTGGCTGGCTTTGTGGCTTTGCTGATTGCTTGTGGCTTTTTGATGATCCGTATGTTGATCGATCCGGCCTTAGTTCGGCGTCCCTTGCTCGAGCCAAACCTATCGATCGGTGGCTTGAGCTTTATAGGTATCTCGCTGTTCTTGTTCTTGATGAGCAACGTCGTGACGAGTGATCCCGAGTTGTCTGATCAACTTGGTCCGGGTTATGCGCTGCTGAACGAATTACCAGATTTGCCCACGACACCTGAACATGAGGGACAGGTCTGGAATGCAGGTGACAGCGGCGCCGATAAGCAATGGGTCTATAACTTGGCCCGCGCACTGGTGATCTTTGCCAATCTGGCGATTGTTATCGGAATCGTGGGTATTGGTTACTGGCACTTTGATAACGTCAAGACTGGCATTGGTTGTGCCACCATGTACTTGCTGTTTCCTTACACAGCTCAGATGGCCGGCAATGTCGACCATGCTTTGCCGGCTGCATTGTTGACTTTGGCGATACTAACGTATCGTCAACCGCTGTTAGCTGGGTGTTTTCTGGGACTGGCGTCAGGGCTGGTTTATTATCCGCTGTTTTTATTGCCGCTATGGATCAGTTTCTATTTCAATCGCGGCCTGTGGCGATTGCTAATAGGTGTGGTGACGATGTTGACCGTACTGGCCTGTTTGCTTTTGTTTTTGGGCTGGGAGAATTCGCTTCAAGACATTCGCGGCATGTTTGGTCTGTATCGACCAGCGATGAAGAATTTGTCGGGCATTTGGGGGCTCGGCTGCGATCCTATGTTCCGATTGCCAGTCTTGGTAGCGTTTATCATATTGAGTTTCTCGTTCATCTTCTGGCCGCCCCGCAAGACGTTGGGGACATTGATGTGCGGAACAGCTGCCATCATGCTGGCCGCTCAATTTTGGCATGGCTACGGCGGTGGTTTGTACATGGCCTGGTTCTTGCCCTCCGTATTGCTGACGGTCTTCCGCCCCAATTTGGATGACCGCATCGCCACGCGCGTTGTCAGTTCCCGCTGGTCGCGTGCAGATCGCCTGAGCGTCTCTGCCAATTAAAAAGAGCTAAGGGCGTCAAGTCTCTTTATGGTTGGGGGTAGAATATGGCAGCGATGTACAACGAAGCATGTACAACGAGAGAAAAGAGACCTGACCCCTTTTATTACCAGAACTATCGTATGGCTCGCTGCTTATTGTCGTTGTTATTGATTAGCTGGTGGGCTGCGCCGGTTTCAGCTCAGACAGATTATCCGCTGAGTGAAGATTCGAAACGTCAAGCCGATGTGCCTGAAGGTACGCTCCAAGGACCTTTTCCGCTCACCAGCTCTATCTTTCCGGGTACCCAGCGCCACTACTGGGTGTACGTACCAGCGCAGTATGAGGCGGAAAAGCCGGCGTGTAGCTTGATCGTGCAAGATGGTTTGCGCCGCGCGCAAGAGTGGCACTTGCCCGAAGTCATCGATAATCTCATTCACAAAAAAGAGATCCCAGTTGTAATTGGCATCTTTGTCGAACCGGGTGTCGTTCCGGCGCTTGCCCCCGAAGCTCGTCCAAGATTTAATCGCAGTTTCGAGTACGACGCATTAGGCGATCGCTATGCTCGATTCCTGCTGGAAGAACTACTGCCTGAGGTAAGCAAGAGTTACACGCTAAGCACCTCGGGCAATGATCGAGCACTAGCCGGCGCCAGCTCCGGCGGCATCTGCGCCTTCAACGCCGCTTGGGAGCGGCCCGATGAATTCAGGCGCGTCATCAGTACCATTGGGACCTTTGTCGGACTGCGCGGCGGCAATCAATTCTCGATGCTTGTTCGCAAGACCGAACCGAAACCGCTGCGCATTTTTTTACAAGACGGCAAGGCGGATCTGAATATTTATGGCGGCGATTGGTGGCTGGCCAATCAAGACATGCTCTCGGCGCTTAAGTACGCGGGTTACGATGTCCAGCACCAATGGGGCGAAGGGGGCCACGATGGCAAACACGGCGCCGCCGTCATGCCCGATGCCATGCGCTGGATTTGGAAGGGCTATCCCGAGCCGGTTAAGGTGGCTCCCAACCCCGTTGAGCCGCGACGACTGGACGTCTTGCCTACAACTAGCGCGTGGGAGCTTGTCAGCTCGGGTCACGAACAAGTCGAAGCGCCCGCCTGCAACACAGCCGGCGAAGTCTTCTTCTGCGATTCGCGCGCAGGCAGAATTTATCGTAGTGGACTCGATGGCAAGACGCGCGTCTTTGCCGAACAAACCGGCCGCGTCAGCGGTATGGCCTTTGGTCCCGATGGCAAACTGTACGCCTGCCAAAGCAGTCGTCGACGTATCGTGCGCTACAACGACGCTGGCACCGAAGAAGTTATCTTCAATGAATCCAGTTGCCAGGATATCGTCACGTTACCGAAAGGATTTTACTATTCAGATCCCATCACGCCGGGTGTGTGGTACAGCGATTACTTTGGCGCACGGGCCAAGGTCGACGAACTGACCACTGGTGCCATGGGCTTGGTACCAACGGCCGATCACGCTTTTCTCCATCTGTCCTCATCCACAAGTTCAGTCACGTTTCAATTCCGCATCAAGCAAGATGGCATGCTGGAATATCGACAGCCCTTTGGCTATTTACATGCGCCGCCGGGTGAGGGTGACGCGGGTGCAAGTGGCATGGCTGTCGATACCGAGGGGCGACTGTTTGTCGCAACCAAACTTGGAGTGCAAGTACTCGATCAACTGGGACGAGCCAACTTGATTCTCAGTAAACCCACCACTGCAGCGATAACGGGTTTAGCCTTCGGTGGCACCGACTACGAAAGTTTGTTTGTGACATGTGGCGAAAAGGTCTTCAAACGCAAGATGAAAGTGAAAGGTGCGCAAAGCTATGGCGCCCCCGTAATTCCCCCCATGCCCAATCTGTAATTTGATTGTCGAGCGCTAACGGCCAGCATGATTTCAAAAAATCTCAGTTGCTCACTTGCCATCGTATCGACATAACGCAATCGCGCCAGCAAGTTCAAAGCCGATTGCCGATGACTGTACAGGCACCTGATCGCGAGCTTCGTTTAATGCTGGCACACGGGTTGCTAAGTTTCATGAGGCAGCATAACTTACTCATGTTATCGCAGCCTCACGACAAGCCGACCACAACTTAATTGTTCGGTCGACTTGAATGATGAGCTTCAAATATGGGATGGCCTCGTGGCTTGGCGAGAAACTCGGGCGTAACTCGTTAGGTTGGCGGGGCCACCCACTTTTTTCTGTGATCTCTGCTGCTCAGAAGAGCCTCTGATCCCTCGGTGCCGAAGTCCGACTATGTGTTGGCAATGCTCACCGCACTACAATTTTTATCACCGCTAAGCGGCGATCAATTTGCAAGAGCGTGTTGGAAGAGCTGCACACTGCGCGATCTACAAGCAATATGGTCGTTGATCGAGCACGACTTGATCAAGAAACGATCAGCGTGTTCTGAATTAGAAATAATTCGAGAAGAGTTTGGGAATATGAATGGGCAAGCGTAAACTGTTCCATTTGAACAGGTTCTTGCTCAAACTCATTCCAATGGCGCTCGACGATGGCTAGATGGCCGGTTTTATGGTTGTTAGTGGTGGTCTGTTTCGGCTTGATGCCCTGGTCAACAGGCGGAGCAGATGAGCGGTTGAGATTTCGCGCACGAGTGATCAACCCCACTTCAGAGTTCACTGCGGCAGCGGCTATCGATGTTAACGTGGACGGTGCGCTTGACATCGTTTGCGGTGGTTGGTGGTATGCCGCCCCCACCTGGCAGCGGCACAAACTCCGCGAGGTGGAGAAGATCGGAACTCGATATGACGACTATTCAAATCTACCATTGGACGTCGACGGCGACGGTGATTTGGATTTAGTGAGCGTGAACTACCGCAGCAAGTCGTTGTACTGGGTGCGCAATCCCGGACCAGAATCTACCGATGCCTGGGAAAAAATCGTCATCGATACCCCAGGCCCCAGCGAGACCGGCCGTCTGATTGACTTGGATAACAATGGTTCATTAGATATTCTTCCCAATGGCACCACCTACGCTGCCTGGTATAGTGGCGGCGCGAATGCAGGTTTTACGAAGTACGACCTGCCTGAACAGCTCGCAGGTCACGGCATTGGCGCAGGCGATATCAATGGCGATGGACGCATTGATTTGGTCAATCCACTTGGCTGGGCGGAAGGACCTGTCGATCCCAAAGTTGATCGCTGGCTGTGGCACGCGGACTTTCGGCTCGCGCGCGATGGCAGCGTTCCGATACTGGTGGTCGATGTTGATGGCGATGGCGACTCGGACTTGGTCTGGGGACGAGGACATAACGTGGGGCTGTACTGGACTGAACAAATTCAAAGGCCCTCGTCGGAGCCCGCGTTGGAGCCAGCTACCCGCCCGCACAGCCCCGCAGTGGTCAGTGTGCTTAACTCCTTCAAGGGCACGCTTGGTTGGCAAACACATGCAATCGATACCAGTTTCTCATGCATTCACGCGCCGTTGTGGGCGGACTTGGATGGTGACGGTGTCGAAGAGTTAATCGCCGGCAAGCGTTATCAAGGTCACGAAGGCAAAGACCCGGGCGAGAACGAGCCACTGCGAGTTGTTAGTTACCAATATGATCGCCAGGGGCGAACCTGGCATAGTCGTATAGTGTCGCATCACCCGCTGGCGGGCTTGGACTTGGATCCAAAGTGTGTCGACATCGATGGGGATGGAGACCTGGATCTAATTGCACCCTCGCGCGCAGGCTTGGTGCTGCTGGAAAATCTGCGACAAGGCCCGGATGCTGATGCGGAGACGGTTGCACGTGACGAACTGACGAGCCAGCAATCAGCCTTGCCGCCCAACATTCTGCATGACGACTTCAGTCACATGCAAGTCTTAGTCAACGGCCAATCAACAACTCAACCAATAACAACCGCGCTGCAGCTGGGCCAACGCCGTGAACAGATTCAACGGCAGATGGAAACTGTCATGGGAAGCTTGCCAGGCAGCCAGCGCCGCGTAGCACTAAACGTTGAAGTGGCCTCGATAGAAGCGTTAGCCGAATACACGCGCATCAAGTTGTGGTATTCACCGGAGAGCGCTGATCGCGTGCCTGCCTGGTTGTTGATACCCAATGACCTGCAAGACACGGCCCCGGCGATGTTGTGCTTGCATCCCACTCATGTTCAGTTGGGTAAAGATCAATTACTCGGCCTAGGTGGCCAGCCCAGCCGTTTCTATGCGCATGAACTAGCCGAGCAAGGATTCATATGCCTGGTGCCCGACTACCCCAGCTTTGGCGAATACAAATACGATTTCAAACTGCAGGGCCAAAATTACCAAAGCGGAACGATGAAGGCGATCTGGAATAACATTCGCGCAATCGATTTGTTGGAATCGCTACCTATTGTTCGACCGGATGCGATTGGTTGCATCGGACACTCTCTGGGTGGACACAATGCGCTGTTCACCGCAGCCTTTGATGTGCGAGTGCGAGCCGTGATCAGCAGCTGTGGCTTCAATGCTTTCGCAGACTACTACGGTGGCGATTTGAAAGGCTGGAGCAGCGAGCGTTACATGCCGCTGGTGGCCAGCCGCTATAACAACGATCCACAACAAATGCCATTCGATTTCCCAGAAGTGCTGGCCGCAGTTTGTCCGCGCCCCTTGCTAGTCAGTGCTCCGCTGCAGGATGCCAACTTTGCCGTGACCGGAGTTCGCAAATGCCAGACCGCGGTGACTCCCATCTACAAACTGCTCGGCAAGAGTGACAATTTGACCTTCCTCTATCCCGATGCCGAACATGACTTCCCCACAGAGATCCGTCAGCAAGCCTATCAATGGCTGAAGAGTCATCTCAAATAAATGAACACGCTCAATCGTTTAACCCGTAGCCGATAGGCCAGGCAAGCGCAGAAGTGGCTTCTCACTGCCAACTGATTGAGTTAAGCAAGCGGATGCTCAGGTAAACGCAGCGATTGGTTAGAGGGTGCGCCTCGCCTGGCGGCTAAATCGTTTAACCCGTGGCCGATAGGCCAGGCAAGCGCAGAAGTGGTTTCTCACTGCCAACTGAGTGAGTTAAGCAAGCGGATGCTCAGGTAAACGCAGAGATTGGTTAGAGGGTGCACCTCGCCTGGCGGCTAAATCGTTTAACCCGTGGCCGATAGGCCAGGCAAGCGCAGAAGTGGCTTCTCACTGCCAACTGAGTGAGTTAAGCAAGCGGATGCTCAGGTAAACGCAGAGATTGGTTAGAGGGTGCACCTCGCCTGGCGGCTAAATCGTTTAACCCGTGGCCGATAGGCCAGGCAAGCGCAGAAGTGGTTTCTCACTGCCAACTGAGTGAGTTAAGCAAGCGGATGCTCAGGTAAACGCAGCGATTGGTTAGAGGGTGCGCCTCGCCTGGCGGCTAAATCGTTTAACCCGTGGCCGATAGGCCAGGCAAGCGCAGAAGTGGTTTCTCACTGCCAACTGAGTGAGTTAAGCAAGCGGATGCTCAGGTAAACGCAGCGATTGGTTAGAGGGTGCACCTCGCCTGGCGGCTAAATCGTTTAACCCGTGGCCGATAGGCCAGGCAAGCGCAGAAGTGGTTTCTCACTGCCAACTGATTGAGCTAAGCAAACGGATGCTCAGGTAAACGCAGAGATTGGTTAGAGGGTGCGCCTCGCCTGGCGGCTACGGGTTAAACGATTCGCGCACTACCAGTTTGCCGTCCCAATCCAGTTCCAACTGGCCAGCCACTTTCGATTTGCGTTCCACCAGCCAACGCGATAGCGGCGAGACCACCAGGGTTTCAATCGCGCGCTGCAGAGGACGCGCGCCTAGGCGCGCGTCAAATCCATCTTTGGCTAAATGCTCCAGCAGGCGATCAGTCCAGCGAATATCGCGTCCGTATCGCTCGAGTCCCTCGCGCTGACGCAGATCGTTCAGTTCTTTCTCGGTAATGAGACGAATCGCCGCGTGATCCAAGGGTGCAAAGGGTACGACGGCGTCGAGACGATTGAAAAACTCTGGTCGAAACGCGCGACGCACTTCGCCGGCGTAGTCAATCGCTGGCGAGTCGCCGAACCCCACGGCTGTACTCTGCCGCGAACCGAGATTGCTGGTCATGATCACGACTGTAGTGCGAAACGAAGTCACGCGTCCCAAGCGATCGGTCAATCTACCTTCATCGAGCAAGCTGAGTAAGATATCAAACACTTCCGAAGAAGCTTTCTCGATTTCGTCCAGCAACAGCACGCTCAGCGGCCGAGTTCGGATCTGTTGAATCCAGTTGGAGGGCTGGCCTTGAGCGTCGGAGAGAAATCGATGACCAGCGGCCATGCCCGAAAACTCGCTCATATCCAAGCGTACTAAACGCAACTTGTCACTGCTCGCTCCAAACAAGAATTGCGCCAGCGACTTGGCTAGTTGGGTCTTGCCAACACCCGTCGGCCCACAGAAGAGCATACACGCAAACGGGCGACCTGGATCCTGTACAGCGGACTTGATGCGCGTGACAATGCCAGCCGCCATACGACATGCATTGGGTTGACCAATGACTTCGCGCGACAGATGTTCAATCACCGATGTCTTGGACAAGGTTTGTCCATCATCGAGCAACGTAATTGGCAGGCCCGTGCGTTTGGAAAATTTGCTGAGCGTTTGCTCGTTAGACCAATTACCAGGGGCGTCGGCACTGCGTCGGCGACTGGTCAGTTCATCCACAAACGACATGGCCGGCCCTGGTGAGGCACTGTGCCGCTGAAACTGTCGGCATAGACGACTAATCAGCCGCGGCACATCGTTGTCAAACGTAACTTTGGTTGCTTGCAAACGACTCTTGAGCGTACTGCGAACCAACTCCACTTCGTGCTCGACAGTCATGGGTTCGAGCGTGATCTGAGGTAATGTATCGACCAGTCCGGGTAGTAAGCGACGACAGGCGTCCAGTTCCGTAGGCGTGGCTTCGGCGACCATGCGCAAGCGACCACCCCTGATATACGGCATAAGGAACGCAGCCAATGAATCGCGCGGTTCGCGACCTCCGATCGCTACTAATTCCAATAAATTCTCCACAGCCAGGATGCCGTCGATGTTGGCCAGGTCGGCGACCACATGCTCTAACCGTTCTTGCCATTGTCCTAGATAACGCATCCCAGCAATCAATCGACCGCCACTGGTGGACCAGACGATCGGCACCTGGCTGCTGGCCCGCCCTCGACTGCGTTCCTCTTTGGCTTTGCGTCGACGTTCCTCTTCGATTTGTCTGGCGACCACCCCGATGAGGGTCGTTTTGCCAGCTCCACTTTCGCCGACTACCAACGCGCTGCCTCGTCGCAGCGCATTCTCCAGCGCGCTCCGCGGGTCATCGCGACCGCCACCTAACTGCGCGCTGAATTGACGACTGGCCAAAGGTTCGGCCACTAATGCCAAGCGTGAATCGCCGATCGATGCTGTGCGGCCAACGCTGGCATCCTTCAACTTAACGCGCAACCAACGCAGTTCCGAACTCTTGGGCGGCCAGAGTCTTCGCAACTGTCCGGGCGTGAGCAGGGCGGTAATCGATCGCACCGCTTCGGTTAACGTCGTGCGAAACAGTTCAGCCGTGGGACAGTAGAGCATTTCGCCAAAGTCCGGTAGCAGGCAATACACTTCGCCACGTTGATCTTGCAATCGCAGATAACGGACGGGCAGATCGATCTGAGGTCCGGCCGGAAAGCGGCGATCATCGTGAACAACTACCGGCCGCACTGGGAAACTGCGCGTCTGCAGTTCGGCTTCGGACCAAACACTGTTAGCCGCCCAATGGTTCGACTTCACTTCGCGCCTGACGCGCGTCTTCAGGGCACGCAGCGCTTGCTCGGCACTCGCGCCCAGCGATTCATACGCCGGTCCAGCCAGCAACTGAGCCACGCAGACTCCGCCACTTGTGAAACTGAGCATGACTGGCATACGAATAAACATGATCCACCCACATGCTGCGTCCACCGTCTGGCGACGGGTGGCTACCGGTGTTGTACGATCAGGCAGGTACCAATGGATTGGCGGGAATGCACAAGATTGGAATCAGTAGCGAGGTCCAACCGATTATCTGGCGAGGCCATCCGAGTGTTCGCGAATCATCACGACTGGGCGGATGACGCGGCCCCATCAACAAGGCGAGGAAATACATCGGCGTAAACACATGCATTTGCTGATAGATGACGGCAAAGGCGACCAGGTACGCCGCCGCGGCCGCCATCACAAACAAACCAAACCACCGCGATCGAGGGCCAATCAATCCAAAGGCCACGTGACCACCATCCAATTGACCAACCGGCATCATATTCAACCCGGTCACCAATAGCCCCGACCAGGCCGCCATCAAGAGCGGACTGGCTTGGGTATTGAGCATCGAAACATAGTCGGCCGCGCGATCGGGGACCAGCCACTCGGCCAGCCATTGCACAATCAACGGCTGTCCCAGCGACATCATTTTATACGGCGCGTAGTCGGGCGCCTGTGGATGCCACATCGCATAGATCAACACTGGGATCGCAATTAACAAGCCGGCGATGGGACCGGCCAAGCCAATGTCGAAGATCTGCCGGCGATCCGCTTGCCCTCCATGCATGGCAATCACTGCCCCACATGTTCCCAACGAAGAGATCGGAAAGGGAATGAAGAGCGGTGGTGTACTGGGAACTCGGTAATACAGGGTAAATAGGTAATGCCCAAATTCATGCGCTGCCAAGATTCCCATTAGGGCCAGCGAAAACTGCAGACCATCGGACCAGTTCGCGAGCAAGGCCACGCGTACGGGCAGCAAGCTCTGAACTTCGGCCGCGTGCAAGAGCGCATAGGTGGGAGCCCAGTTGGTAGCTCCTGCCCAGAAGGTCGACAAAAAAGTAAAAATGGCCAACCACAGCGCGATCCGGGTAATGCGACGTGGAGCAGGGCGGGCAATTTCAGCATCATAGCTGGGGTTTTGCGGCGGTGCATCATCCACAGAGAGGAACTTCTCGCCAGCCTGGCGTGATCCATGCAGTTGGCTCATGCCCGGAATTCCTCTTGCTTGAATTGGCCTGATTCCACTACTTTCCCCATCAACTGAGAAGTTACGCAACTGGTTTTGGCTATCGATTGCATTCATTCCCCAATAGTCTGGGCCAAGTTGAACGTTGTGACAAGCATGACAGATCGTCCTACCGTGTGGCGAGTCGCCATTTTATTGGCTCTTTCCTCACTAATCTTGTTTTCCTTTTTAGGTAGTGCCCGATTGTGGGACCGCGACGAGCCGCGCAATGCGCGTGCATCGCAGGAGATGCTCTCGCGCGGCGACTGGATCGTACCAACTTTCAACGACCAACTCCGAGCCCACAAGCCGATCCTGTTGTATTGGATGCAGATGTCGGCTTACCAATTGTTCGGTCAAAGTGAGTTTACGGCCAGACTTCCATCGGCTGTTTCGGCACTTATCTCAGTAATCGCGATTGCCTGGCTGGCCAGTCGCTTGGCCGGTGAGAAGACCATTATAGGTTGGCAAGGCTTTTGGACAGGCGCTGTATTGGCCACTTGTACTCTATTTGTGATGGCCGGTCGAGCCGCGACGCCTGATGCCTGCCTGATTGCCGCGGCCACCGTGGGCATCTCGGCTATCGCAGGTGGCATGGTCGTCGAACCGCTACGTCGTTCGTTGCTGGCCAAGTCGATCATGAAACCGCGACTTGGTTGGGGCTGGACCATTTTGGGTTATGCCGCTTTGGGTGTAGCGATCCTGGCCAAGGGTCCCGTCGGATTGTTACTGCCGATGTTAATCGTCCACACGTGGTGGCTGCTGGTGGAACGACCGACGCTCGATTCCAAGCGTTTGCCCGCCTCGCGCGTTGTGCGCATCGTCACCCGCGTCTGGAACGTGGCCTCCCCTCAGCAAATTTGGCGTGCCTTGTTGGCTCTGCGCACAATTCCCGGTGTATGTCTGTCGGTAGCTATCGCCGCCCCGTGGTACATAGCGGTGGGCATCGCGACCGACGGTGAGTTCTTGGCTGAATTCTTCTGGCGTCACAACGTCAGCCGCGCTCTATCGAGCATGGAAGGTCATGATGGTGGCGTCTTGTTTTACCCGGTTGCACTGCTGGTTGGTACCTTTCCTTGGTCGCTATGGTTGATCCCGATCATATGGTGGGGAATCAGAGCCAAGCGCCGCGGAGCAGCTACGCGCACGTCGATGACGCTAGCCGGTGTGTGGGTCGGGGTGACGTTGGCCCTGTTCACTTTTGCCAGTACCAAGCTGCCCAGCTACATCACTTCGTGTTATCCCGGCGTAGCGCTAGTCATCGGTGGATTCTTGAAAGACTTTGCCGCTGAAGTTCGCATGCCGTCGCGAGGCTGGCGTGCGTTAGCCGGTGGCGTAGCTATCGCGGTCGCATTTTGTTTGGCTAGCGGATTGATGTGGTTCAGCTACGTCGAAGCTCTACCGCTGGTCGGTTGGGTTGGTTGCAGTTCGGTGCTTTTAGCCTTGGCGGGCTGTGCGGGTTGGATGGCGGATTGGCAAAACAAACCGCAATGGGTACCAGCCATTTGGTTATCCGCCGCCTGCGGCTTGCACATCGCCCTGTTTGGTGTGGGCACGCGGGCCGTCGACGCCTATCGTAGCGAAGTCGATATGCTGCTGGTACTGGACCAGCGCGCCGGCTCGGCCGCTCGTTGGTATGGCCTGGGGGGCATGGAGCCGAGTTGGGTTTATTATCTGGAAAAACCGGTAGGTTCTATTCCCGAAGAACTTTCGCAACCTGGCAACTTGCCCGAACAATGGTTAGCAGAGATGCACCAGCAAGGCATCCAAACCGGTGACCATTTGATTGTCGAAGGTGGCACCGCTGAGCGTGTGGCCCTGGCCATCAGTCGCTGGAGTTCGACCAGTTCGCCTCTGATCGAAGTTGGCCGCACCGAACGGTTCTTGCGCCCTGGAGATATCGTCGTCTATCAATTCGTGCATCCCACCGGTACGCTGGCCGCGCATCCCGATACGCCCAATCGACGATAACCGACGGATTATGCATACCATCGATTTGCTAGAAGAAGCCCTGTGGATCGCCAATCAAAGCGGTTGGCAAGTGCGTCATGAATGGCTGGGGGGTTGCGCCGGCGGCGCTTGTCGATTGGGCAATCGACACTTGCTGTTTGTCGATCGCTCGTTAACCGCCACCGAACAACTCGATCAAGTCATCAGCGGACTGCGTGGACAACTAGCCCGCCTGCAAGAAGGCGATGCATTCACCGAACGCTTCGTTCAGTGCTTGAAGGAATTTGTAATCTCAAGCGAACTCAAAAAGTGTTTGAAGTTTGAAGTTTGAATCTCCAATCTCCAATCTCCAATCTCCAATCTCCAATCTCCAATCTCCAATCTCCAATCTCCAATCTCCAATCTCCAATCTCCAATCTCCAATCTCCAATCTCCAATCTCCAATCTCCAATCTCCAATCTCCAATCTCCAATCTCCAATCTCCAATCTCCAATCTCCAATCTCCAATCTCCAATCTCCAATCTCCAATCTCCAATCTCCAATCTCCAATCTCCAATCTCCAATCTCCAATCTCCAATCTCCAATCTCCAATCGTCAATCGTCAATCGTCAATCGTCAATCGTCAATCGTCAATCGTCAATCGTCAATCGTCAATCGTCAATCGTCAATTGCGCATGGGACAGTCGAAAATCTCGTTGCACACCGCTGGAAAAGAAATCGACGGTGACGCTGCGTTTGGGGCCGCGCCCACTGGCAGCGATGATGCGTCCGCTGCCATACTGCGGATGCGAGACAATGCGTCCTACGGTAAACGCCGCCTCGGTGACCAGTGTGGCTCGTCGCGCATCGTGCTGACTAGCCAGATCGGCGCCGGTCATCAAGCGGCCTTTGAATTGACCAATCATTCGCGCGGGCAGTTCGTCGGGCGGTAGTTGGCACATGTCATCATCGAAAGTGATTTCCTCATGCGCATCATGGGTTTCGATCTGGCTGAATTCCTCTTCGTGCCAGCGTCCGGCCAACTGAGAATAATCATCGCCATCGCCTGGATCGTGATCCATCGAATACGGATCAGGCTCGCTGTGATCCAGCCAGTTCATATCCGCGCGGGGCAACTCCATCAAGAACGAACTGGGAATGCCCGGTGATTCGGTATCGCGGAACGATCGACGTCGAGCGTAGCTCAGTTGCAGGAGATCGCGTGCGCGTGTGATACCGACAAATAACAAGCGACGTTCTTCTTCGATCGCCAGCGGATCATCTTTGCTGCGTTGATGAGGCAGAATGTTTTCTTCCACCGCGATAATAAAGACCACTGGGAATTCGAGTCCTTTGGCGGCGTGTAGGGTCATGAGTGTCACGGCTTCGCCGCCTTTGAGACGATCCGTATCGCTTTGCAGCGCAGCGAATTCCAAGAAGGCTTCCAGCGGCGAACGATCGAGTACTTGCCGATCCAGTTCCGCTGCTTCGGCCATCAGTTCATCCAGGTTAGCCAACACATCGTTCTCGGACTCGCTGCCCGGCGTCTGACGTCCGCGCACCAGGTACTCGCGATAGTTGGTCATTTCGATCGTAGCGTTGATCAGGTCGAGCAAGTTGCCATGCACCAGATCCACCAGGCGATCTTGGATCTTCAAAAAGTCGGCCAAACCATTTTCGATCTTCTTGCCAAAGAGATGCGTTTGCACGGCCTCGCGACAGGCGTCCAGCAAACTCACCTGCCGGCGTATGGCCAACTCCTTCAGCTTAGCCAACGTCTGCTTACCCACCCCACGCGGTGGCGTATTGATGGCTCGTTCCAGGGCCACATCGTCGCTGGGATTATGCAGTACCAACAGATAACTGATCAGGTCCTTGATCTCTTTGCGCAAGTAAAAACGGAAACCACCGATCAATTGGTAAGGCAATTGATGGCGAGCTAGAACTTGTTCCACCAGTCGCGACTGGGCATTGGTGCGATAGAGAACGGCAAAATCGCGCAGCGATCGTTCGCCGGAGTTGACCGCTTCCACCATCTGTCGCACGATATCTTCGGCTTCGCGTCGCGCGGTCGTGTAGACGCAGATGCGCACCGCTGCGCCGCTTTCGCGCGACGGCACCAAACGTTTGGCTTTGCGAAACTCGTTGTTCTGGATCAAACAATCAGCCACCGACAGAATTTCAGGGGTACTGCGGTAGTTGTCCTCCAGCCGAATAACTTTGGTTTGTGGATAGTCGCGTTCCAGGTAGGAGACATTCTTGAGATTCGCTCCACGCCAGCCATAGATCGACTGGTCCGGATCGCCGGTAACTGCCAGGTTGGGATAGTCGATCGCCAGTTGCCGCACGATGACGTACTGGGCGAGATTTGTATCTTGATACTCGTCGACCATGATGTACTTGTACCGCTCGTCCAATTCCGCGCGAATCGACGGACTGTTGCGCAGCAGGGTAGCGGTATGCATCAGCAGATCATCGAAATCCACAGCACCATTTTTCAGCAACTGCTTTTGGTAGAAAGGATAGACTTGAGCAATGTTGTGCTCGTCGCTGGAGAGACCTTCGGCCATCAGCGTCTCGGGGGTGACCAAGCGGTTTTTGTAGTAGCTTATGCGATTTGCCAGACTGCCCAGCGAGACATGCGTGAGTGAGAAACGCGACTCCTCCACCGCGGCGCGCAGCGCGGCGGTGGCATCATCGGTATCGTAGATATTGAAGTTATTGGGCAAGCCCAAAAGGTTGGCGTAGCGCCTGAGGACGCGCACGCAGAAGCCGTGAAAGGTGCCCATCCACAGCGGCGCATCGCCCACCAACTTCTGCAACCGCCCGCGCATTTCTTCGGCCGCTTTGTTGGTAAAGGTCAAGGCGAGAATCGAAGATGGTTCGACACCCTGCTCGATCATGTACGCTATGCGA
Source organism: Rania fehmarnensis (assembly GCF_056494185.1). Lineage (NCBI taxonomy): Bacteria > Pseudomonadati > Planctomycetota > Planctomycetia > Pirellulales > Pirellulaceae > Rania > Rania fehmarnensis. The sequence goes on along the minus strand of NZ_CM151398.1, from coordinate 2,693,587 downwards.
TGCGTCACCACGCGCGTCTTGCCACTACCTGGTCCAGCCAACATCAGCAGCGGACCATCGATCGTTTGCACGGCAGCCCGCTGGGATGCATTCAGTCCATTTAGCAACTGCGATTCCAAGATTCCCATCCTACAAACGCTAGCAATTCAACCAAAAAATTTGCGGTAGTTGTTTTCGAGTTACTGTGTGAGAGCGTTGGTAACCATTTCCAACTTTGTTATACTCTGCACGGTGGTTCTGAGGAACGAGCCACCGATAGGAATCGCTCCCGCGAGAACGAAAAAGAGTTTCGATCTATTTTCCAGGAGGAAGACACATGGCACGGACACGGATTCCACTCAGCCAGGCGGACGAAAATGCACGCAAGATGCGTGAACGATTGGACCTGAGCACAGCAGAAATCGGCTTAGCCGTTCGCACTACTAACTGTCTTGAAGAGCGCGGCATATTTACGGTCAAACAACTGCTCAACAGCACGCGCGAAGAATTGCTGAGCATCACCAACTTTGGTGAAAAGACACTCGAAGAAGTCTACCAGGCTCTCGAGCGCATCGGTTTCGCTAGACCCAGCCGCCGCAGTTCACCCAAGTAAGCCTAAGCCGTAGGCATTGGCCTCGGTTTTTGTGGAGTGCTGTAGCGTTAGCCACAGCTCTTTGGCGGTCTTGGGGTGGCACTGGCTATGCGCAGCATTGCCAGTGCATGGAACGAAGCGGGACGGTTGACCAGCCGGTGCAGTCAGCCAACGAAAGCGAAGTTATGGACACACCTTCACTTGGGCGCCGTCTGTGACCGGTACGATCAATCGCGAATGAACCACCGCAGGGTGCTCTCTCACTTCGATTTCATTGGCTGGTGCAATCGCAAGCCGAATATCAACCACTTCGCTGGGAGCACTGGCAATGCTGCGCATAGCCAGTGCCACCCAAACCCCTTGGCTAACGACTGCGGTTTAGGAACCGGGGCTACTAACTAACGCCCTCGGCTTAGTTAGGCGTTTTCAACTTGAGCATTATCGCTCGAGAGCAAGCGCAGCAGCATGGCGCGCAGGTCGCGTACCTTCAGAGGCATGCCAATCATGACGCGACGAGCGCCGGTTTTGGCATGGCGGATGATGAACTGCTGCTTGCGGTCGACCAGCAAAATGGCCGGCATGTCGGCCGTGTGGGCGTCTTCGCCGAGTTTGTTGAACGCATCCAGGGCGGCGCCGCCCAGTTCCGGTGCGCTGAAGATCACGCATTCCGCAGGCCGCTCTTCATCCGATTGGAAACGGGCCAAGGCCCGCTCGGGATCGCTGTAGACCAATACCTTGTAGCCACGTTTTTTGAGCTTCTCGCGAATCAGATTCTGAAACTCGAGCTTACTCTCGATCAGCATCACTGAATGTCCAGCCCCTTCATTGCTGATCTCGTCGTCGACCGCATCGGCCGGAGCCAGCGACTTGGGCAAGGTCTGCGTATCACCTGCTTCCAATCGCTCGATAATGCTACGCAGCTCTTGGTGCATTTGAGCGGCTGTTTGATACCGTTTGGTCGGATCGAATTCCATCGCCTTGTGACAAAAGGCAACTACGTTGTGCGGTAGTTCGGGCGCGATTTGAATCAGCGGCCGAATATCTTTCAGACGCGACACATTCAAGCGCGCCATGCGGTCGCGAGTTTCCGTCAAGGGCGATTCACCGCTGAGGCAGTGATAGAGCATACAACCCAAGAAGAACAAGTCGCTGCGCGAATCATCTTTGCGTACGCCAGTACCACGTTCCAGCGCCGCATAGTCGATCGCTCGCGCATTGGGACAATCAGCCACAGCCTGATCGTTGCTGGTGTCGGCCAGCGCGGCCAAACCGAAGTCCACCAACTTGGCGCGGCCTTGAGCGGTTACCAAGACGTTGCTCAGTTTCATATCGCGGTGCGTAATACCGAAGGTGGAGGCATACGCCAAACCATTGGCTACATCGGCAATCAATCGCAAACTGGTCACCGGTTCGATCTTGCCGCGAATCTTAACTAGCTCGCGAAGTGTTTGACCTTCGACAAACTCCATCACCATGTACGGATTGCGCGGATCAGGGTCGACTTCGTAAATGGCCACGATATTGGGATGCCGCAACTGCATTCCCACTTTCGCTTCGCGCATGAACTGTTCAACTTGCAGCGGCTCGCCGCGATGGCGACGACGCAAAACCTTGACCGCAGCCACGCGACCATTTTCACGATGGACAGCGCGATAGACACGAGCAAACGTACCGGCACCAATCAAATACAGAACTTTGTAATGACCATAAAAGTACCCGGACATCTCACCTTTAAGAATCCGGTCCACCTGCAGATTGGTCAACAACTGCTTACGCTGCAAGACGCGCAGCAGATCATCACACGAACCATCAATCGTGCCGACTTCGGACCAGGCTTGCGAGACCTGGAGGGGTTCCAGCAAGCCCAATTGGACCAGCAACTGCGATAATTGTTCAGGAGTGAATTTCGACATGCCAGGAACGGATTAGCCTGAAATGAGGACGAGTGGTCCGACCTATTGATAGTATGTCAGACGACCTGGAAACGCAAATTTGATATCGTCGGTTACTGCATTCAGCGAAAGACTTTTGGCAAAAGCCAGTAATTTCCTTGCTGCCCCAACTGCCTATATCGTTTTAACAGCACGATTACGGCCCCCACTCCCATAACCACCCCAGGCCAAATTGTCGGCAGCAACAGGAGCATGGCCCCAGCCAAAAACACCCACAGTGGCCATACCAATTCAGTTAAATAGTCAACCAACCGCCCAGAACGCGCCATCAGCATGCGAGTGACCATTAGGCAAATCACGGACCACGCCAAGGCGGCTGTCCAGGGAACAAACCTTGCGACGGCATTCCCATTGTAGTTGGCCTGGAGCGTAAGTTTATGCACAGTTGCCGAAGAACCCAGGCTAACCCAACTGTAATCGTCGTGCCGCAGCCGAGGGGCACTGGCCATAGCACCAATCATCCCACCACTACCCGCACTGGTCAGCCCGTCGGATAGTTCGCCGTTCTCACCTGGCGTTGGTTCACGCTGCGCGATCGACTCGCGTTGGTTGAATCGCTTCCAGAACTCAGCCACCGACAACTGCACCTCATTGCCGGTCTGACCGCTAGCAGGCTCGTTAGGGTCATCTACAAACTGGCTCTTGGCCGAAATCGTCGTGGTTGGGTTCAACCCGGTCGTATCCGGCTGCCAATCCAACAACCAACTTGCCAGTTCATCCAGACCTCGATCCGCGGCCGTCGGAGCCGACTCCATCAGCATCGTGGCCCAAGCCTGGCCCAAGGCACTGTCGACCGCTTCGGTTGAAACCGGCGTAGCTTGATCCAATCGCCAGTGGTTCGATGGGCCACCTGTCCCCGATCTTGCATGGGGCTTGCGCTGGCCGATGAGAATTGGGCCAGCAACCGTTGCCTCGGGCGTGGGCATCGATAACTCGCGTAAAGTAACGCTGCCGTCGACAAAACCCTTATTCCACACAACTAGCAGTTTCAGACGCAGTGGCAGATAGCTGGGCTGCAGCAGCAATTGAACTCGATCATCGCTGGCCTTGGTCCAAGTCAAGGGCTGATCGTTGGCTTCAATGCCAATCAACTCGAGATCACGCGGCCAGGTAATGTTCAAGTAAGCGCGATTGCGAGGATCGATCCACCAATCAATCTCCCCTTTGCAACTGGCGGCTAACGAGTCCGACTGACCATTGGCCAGCTTCATCGGGGAGCTTGTCGGAGGATCGAGGACGATTTTGGTGAAGAGAATCTTACCGATCTGTTGATGATCATCTTTTGTCTGCCAAGTGGCTTGAGACTGGCTGCCGCCGGTTTCATGCAATGTGTAAGAAGTCTTGTCCGTAGGCGATGACGTGGGCGCATCGACGTTGACAACCTTCATATCGATCTTTTCCAGCCCAGGTTGTTCCATCCAATTGGCGGGCAAACCACGTCCGACGTGTGTCCACCGCACCGGTTCACCGGCGACTACAGTGGGCAAGGCGACCACCGGTCGCTGTGTGGAGAGACCAACCAAACGAATGTCAGGTAAGGTGATCGCTTGCGATGCACCGGTTGTGGGCAAGCGAAACGCGAACGAGACGTGGGCAGGTCCCTGCCCGTCTTGAGCGGGCAAGGCACAGAGGACCGTTCGATTACTGTCGGCTGATGGCCAGAGCATCAGCGGTACATTGGCCTCCAACGGTTCGAACAGGCTCGTCTCCAATGAACGTGGAATATCAAAAAAGACTGGGTTCACTTGATCGGGCGGCATGTTGATGACTGCATCCATTTGCGCTCGCCACCCCTGATCGGTGCGATTCAAACGCATAACAGCTTTGGTCGCAGGCGCTTGTTGGTTGCGTGTTATTCTCAACTCAAACGGCAATTCAGCCGATTGACGGTAATTGGCTCCCAACTCCAACTGTCCCATCGATGTGTGCAGTTCCTGCAACAGCTGGCTGGGACGAATATCGAACTTCGCCAATTTCAGTTCACTGTTATCCACTGCCATCGCAGTAGTAGTAACTTCAGCGCCACGAAACAACTGCACGATGCTCGAACTAACCGTGTAATCTTTCAACAGCGGTCGCCCCACGCGTAAAGGCCTGTCCAAAGGCGTGGGAGCACTGAATTGCAAAGTCAAGGCATGCATGCCTCCCAGACTGCTGTCAACAAACACGACCAGTTGACTAGAAGTGGCACTACTAGATGAAGTAACTGATGCCTCATTACCACCGCTTGCCTCATGCACAGAGTACCTGGCAGGCAACGAATCGACATACACGCCATCGACGTGTAGGTAACTCGGAATTTCGAAGCGTACGGCCGATATGCCTACCATCGGTGTCTGCCACTTGGCAACGTATTTTAGTTTGGTCTCAGGCAGGCGCAGATTAACCTCGGTGATTTCATCAACCAATGGTTGCGACACCGAACTAGTGCGCTGCAGGGCAGCTTGCACCGTGCTGCTGGGTGCTTTCCAAATCGTAGGTTGTTCCGCCAAGCGGGATTTGTCCCAGATGGGCAATGCCTGGCTGGATAGGAGCGTCTGCCATCCATCTGTGCCCGCGACCTTCCATTGTGGAGAGTCCGTATAGGACAAAGCTAACGTGCGCGTGGCTGATGCGCCGGATTGCTGCAGAGCCAAGAATGGTACTGGCAGAGTCTGCCCCGAAGCACCTTCGCGCGGTAACATCAACACGCGAATGAGTACGTCCGGGCTGCCGTCGTCTTTGCGCTCGAGCGTATACACCGAGCGACCTTGTGTGGCTGCTTGTTCGGTGGTCAAGAGCCGCGCATCGTTCCAGTCAAATCCAATGGGTGTCCAGTTTCCATCGCCCACTAACACCAACTGCTTAGGCAGTGACGACCCGCCGCGCAGTCGCAATTGGCACTGGGCCATGATTTTCTCGCCCCGCGAATGTATCCAAGTATCGCTTTGAACCTGCGGAGTGACGCGCGTGGCGCTCAGCGGCCAGTTCATCATCAACCGATTGACCGGCCCCAACTTGGCAGTGATGACGCGTGGCGACTCCAACTGCACGCCACCAATGGCCTCGATATTGACGTCGCGCAAATCGTCGCCCAGTACGTCCAAACGGGCCATGGGTATCGAGGGAATTGCGACCGACAGGTAACCGCGTCCCTCGCGCTGCTGAGTGTTGCGTGGTCGCAAGAACATGCGCAGCGTATGTCGCTCGCTATCCTGGGCACGCCACAAGATGTAGTCATTTTCTTGTCGAATGCGGTCGCCGACGGTCATGATCTGCGAATCCAAAAATGCCCGTTGCAGCATGGCCTCGCTCTTCAAAAACGGCAAGCGCAATTCTGAATCAGAGCGGATGGCCTGCACGGTCATTTCAACGGTCAGATCACCAACTTCGTTAGCTAAATTGACAGGATTGTTACTGACTGTGAGCGAATAGAACGCTGCAGCGATGTTAACCGGACTCGACGCGCTATCGATCGATTTGGGACTATTTAGGAGACTATCCAAACGCGGTGAGATGTACACATACTCGCCAGCAATGTTCTTGTCCGCATCCAGCGGAATGACAATACCGAATACTTCACGCGCAGGAGGTCGAGGGGGCTGTGCCTGGGCAATTGATCCGACGATCGTTAGGCTCAGCGCGACTAACCACGAGTTCATTCGCGCTAGCCCGCCGGTCGAGATCTGCACGCTGTCGCTGCGTCGGGCAGGTTGTCGCGATTTTGTGATCAACCAGCGCGCCAACGCCACCAGGCTGGAGGCAATCAACGACAGAATCACAAGTTGGATGGGCCAAACCAATTGGTCAGGCACCAAACATAACCCCGCTCCCAACAGCGTATACCACAAACTCCACAGCAGTAATCGATCGCGGCAAATCAGTAGCATCCCCATGGTCAGAAACAGAAACACGCTGAGTATTAGACTGGCCGCCAGGGTTCGATCGATCGACCATACTCGACTGACCGCCGGTGCCTCGTGCAGATCGAGTGGCCACCAACTGCCACTGGCTGTCGGCCAATCGCTCTGCAGTGGATCATCGACCAACGTGTCTACCGTTTCATCATCGACGACTTCCGACCTGAGACTCCCCTTCGGCTCAGCAGCTTCCAGACTCATCAACTGCCACCAACGGCGCATGGCAAAGCGGCTGAACCATGACGGTTCACTGGCAACATACCAATTTTGTCCCGCCCAGATGTTCGGAGGAAACCACACGATGTGTCGACTGTTCATGGCCGGCAGTTTCAACTCCGGCTGTGGATACTCGACGGCCGAAAGCCAGGTGTTCACATTGCGGCTAGTCGCCTGCAACTCGACTTGCACCTGCTGACCGGCGGGTACGCTAGCCATCACGTTGACTACGCCATCACTATCGGCTCGCGTAAGTTGCAGAGGATCGATGCGCAAGCCATTGATATAGAGCGCGAGCAGATCCCAACTGATCGGTAACTGGAAGTTCAACACCTGGACGTGCGGCGTGGCCAGCATCCAGGTTGATCGATGAACGATGCGACCAGCGCTGTGTTGCCAATGCTCGTGCACTCCACTGCGTATCCAGCCCTTGGGCTGATCAGGTGGGGCCAATTTCAACGATACCTGATTGATCGCGCTGGCGTCATACCGGGCTGCGATTACATCGCTGTACTCTGGCTGGATAGCTTCAGAGATTTGGCCATCGCGACAACACATGCCCGCCGGTAAGACCTCCAGCGTAGCCATGTTTTCGGGCAAGCTAATGCCAAAGGGCAGAACCAAAACCGCGTCTTGCGCGATGGCTTGCGGTACCAGGGGCAACGGCAAGCCTATTGACGTGGGCGTCTCCGTCATACGAAAACCAACATCCGTCAAACGCAGTTCGGCTTGGAGTTGAAAGGGCTCGGCGAGTTCTTTGGATAGTTCCACCGTAAAGGTCGTATCGCCACTAGAGGAACTGACTGCGGTGCTGGATGCTGTCAATCCAGGCGGTAATGTGCCAGCCAGCGGCGTAACCAAAGACCAGGTCGGTGCAGGCAAATTGGGCGGCAGGGGCATAACAATGCGCAGTTGTTTAATACTGCCCGAGATCGGTTGGCAAACAATTCGATAGGTAGCGCTAACTTCATTAGGCAACTGCTGAACTGTTGTATGTAGCTTGGTCTCCATCGTCGCTTTGGTGCGGGCCAATTGGATAGGCGGCAGACTGGCACGACCACCACGAAAGATCCAAGCCTCACCCAACCTTGGCAACAATTCGCGCTGCCAGGCCACCAGGTCGTCTTCACGGGTTCGTAAACGCAGCAACTCTGGGTCGACGTCCAATCGAAACTGACCAGACGATTCAATGACACATGTATCGATCTGATTTGAGCCCGGTAATGACAGAATTCGCGTCGGCGGCAACTCCAGCGTCTCGACATCAGTAGGCTGATGATAATGGGCCTCAAGAATCACGCGCGCATCCAAATCATTGCGCCGCTCATCCCACCGAATGTTTAGTTCCGATGTGCCATCGGCCGTATCGACTACGCTGGCCGAAACACCCAGCGGAGCTTTTTCCAGTTCGACAGAATCTACGAACCAGCCTCTGGCTAGCCGCATGGTGACCTGGTTACCTTGCACCAATTGACTACGGAGATTGGCGTGTACCGAAGCCACTACCAAGTCGTTTTGCAGGTTGATGCGAGTTAACGCATCAACGGTCCAAGGATCCGATTGCCAGCGCAAGCGTGTGCGCATCACAGGCGACTTGCCAGTCCATTGCCATTGCCAGTTCAGCGAACCGGCCTGGTCGCTGTTGGACAAGATATGGGTCTGGCACTGCGCGTCGTCAATTTCGATGTAGTCTCTGCTGCTCAAAGTGCAGCGACCATCCAAAACGTACGCGTCGGCCACATCGATTCTTGGCAGCGGACCGTCAAAGGGAAATGGTATTTGACCAATTGTCTCCACCGACACGACGATATTGGTATCGCCCGGCAGCGCAATGGGCACCTCGACGATCTGAGTTGTATCTTCAGTCTCAGATGGCTGAGTGGCGCGTACGGTCGTCCAGGCCCTTGTTTCGACGTTGTTGATGAAGATCGAGCGAACATGCAGCGGTTCCTCTATCTGCAATCGCAACTTGCCGTCCACTGGCGGGCGCGTCAACTGAAATCTTGAATTAACTTGCAAGCCACTGGCGGTAACCAGAGTGTCACACTGGGAACTGGCCAATGCCAGGCGGTATTGAACTTGGCTGGCTCGTGCGACCGATTCAAAATTGAGCGTGCAGCTCTCTCGACCAGATAGCCAGACTGCGAACCAGCGCTCATCAGGTTGCAATGTGGGTAGACTGTTGGCTGGCCATGATTCAGGGAGCAGTGATTTCACATCGGCAACCGGTGCGCAAGGTAGAGGTGACGTAACGGTAAACTGCGACGGCACCGCAATCAACATGGTCGCCATAACGGCTTTGGGTAGTGACAGATCTAACGATTGCTGGCCGATGTCGCGACGTTTGGTCTTGGCTTTGAAACCAAACCAATAGTTCTGTAAACCTTCAGCACCGGACAACTGCAAACGTTGCTCGTCGACATAACGCAAATCGCGCGACAGCGGTACAAAACTGTCGACTAAACCTTGTGGCTCCTCCAGCGCCACAGAGATTCGATCAATGGGCAGAACGCTGCTGGGGCCTGGCATGGCAACTTGCCAGAGCGAGGCCTTGGAGGATAACTGCTGATCGCTAAAACGGGCAACATAGACAGCCCGCTGAATTCCCGTGGCCTGAGTATTGGACTGCAAACGCCGCCGAGCATCGTCAGCTAACATGCGTTCAAGATCAGTCAGCAGTACCGGCACATAGTTGTCGGTGACTACAGCTTCGACATCATTTTCATCAACAAACACGCGCATCGCCGACCAACTCGGTGCGTCGCTCGCCTGCGCCCACAGCGATTGGCGGCACATCAAACTCAGTATCAACGTCAAGAGCCCGCAGGCCAAGTGGCGCGAGCGAGCATCGTGGAAATGGCGACCGGCAGTGGCCATTGAACTTAGCCTCCACCGTTGGAAGCGATGGGCGACTGCGTACGCGTGGTGGCGACAATTTCGCTTGAACCATGCGACGCCGGACGTATCAGCGACGGCGATTCCGAATTGTCGTGGATACCACTCACAGGTCGCGTGCTGAAGATGCTCCGTCGTCGAACGCGACTTTCGATGGCAGCTTGTGTGGCCGCGTAGAGTAGCACAATGACCAGCGAGACCAGCGACGTCTGGCCGACCAGTATCGCCAGGTCTGGCCAAACAGCGGCCAACGATAATACACAAGCAATCAGCAGCAACAACGCCGCTGGATGTCGCAACGTGCGAAACAACGAGACCAAGATCGAACCGCCTATCGCCACCAAACCAATCGGTAACCACAAAAGTAGGCGTGAGGCAACATAAACTTGGAAAGGATTGACCGTACCGAAGCTGCTAGCGACATACTTGTTTGCGCCTGGAGCCAGTGGTTGCTGGATGGTGGCGGCCAGCCATTGTTCAAAGTCGGACTGATCCATGGGGCTCTCGCGTTGCCACCACAGGCGATCCCACGTCCAGCGCCACTCGGCGGTTACACTGGCTGGCAAAGCCAACAAATGTTGATTGCTGGCCGTCACCAGTTGCCAATAGAACTGGTCAAAGCGTGGACAGCCATCGATGCTGACCACATCTACTTCGATCTTGTTGAACCATCCAACCGTATTGGCCGAACGTGTCCAAACTTCCAAGGTATGTTCCTGGCCAACAGTAAAATCGTTCAGGCTGATTTGCAATCTGCCATCGCTGGGATCAAAGCTCTGTCGAATTCCATCAATAGCCACTTCGGCCGCTAAGTCATAGTTGGGTAAACGAATGGTCAAGCTATCTTGATCGGTCAAAAACCGTGCGCAAAAGCGATCAGCCCGCGTGGTACCGCTCAGGGCGGTTTGTAGCCACGCGCCTGTTACCCGCACTGGCAAAAGAGTGCGACTAGTTTGACGAGCAATGCGCAATTCCAACTCTTCACTGCTCATCGGCAAATCGAAAGGCGAGGTTGGCAAAGGGGACCAACGATCATCGGCTGCATAGCTAGTCGAATCGCCAACCCGCGGATTCGAAATGCTGGTTCCATTTGACACCTGACTGATCCAAGCGCTCAGGCCACTCTGAACACTTGCAGTCACTTGTATGGGATTGCGAACGACCACGTCATCCACTTCTAAAGCTACCAACGGCAACTGCGCGATCTCCTCAGCAGACTTCGAAGCTTGAGGATTACTGAAGGTCGACAATCGATGTTGTGAACGAATCTCCACGTTCACCTTGCCAATGAGTATCGTCGAGCCTACGGCGCGCAGTCTTCCGTCACTGAACAGCGGAACATTGGCTGTGTCGGAGATCGTACCGGCAGCGGTGGCTACCGCATCCGGCGCCTGCGAAGAAACCGGTGGGGAAGTGGGCGATGAAATTGTCGGCACAGCCGTAGATGCAGCATTGGAGTCTACAGCCTCGACGATCCAAGGGACACTTTCGACCAACACCGACACATCGCGGGCTCCATGTGGATCCAGCACCAATGCGGATAACGGTTCGTTGGCGATTTGCAATTGAAAGCGTTGAATGACTTGAATCAACTCGGGTTGTACATTGATTTCAACCCGTTGCTCGGCCGCTACGCGACGTGGCAAGATATCCAGCTTGCCACTCCAGACGGGCAGATCCTTGGCACCGGATTGAAAGCGAAAAGATAATGTTCGCTGGGTGGCGGCCACGGATTGCATGGTTTCTGAAGGCACTGCCAAGGCGTCGGTCAACAACGATTGACTGGTTTGTTGATCCCACGTCAGGAGCACATTGTCGGACGCAGCCACCAATAATGAACCCGATACATGTTGCAGCGGCACGCGCGATTGGTCTGGGGCAAAGAGCATGATCGCCGGCACCGGCAAACGCAGCGGAATAGACTTGCCGCTACCGCTTTCGAGACTCATGTGAGCCACAATGCGCCACAACTGCTGGACGCGCCGCCCTGGGGCAACACTTTCGGAGTCCAGCTGCGAATTAATTTTAATCAAACGTGGGTTAGCAGCGTCGATAATCTGTTGGCCCAACAACTCACCATCCACGTCCGTCATATCAGAGATTGCTTCGGCGGAATCAAGTTGCCATGGCCCCATGTCGATCGCTAACTCGGGTTGCTGAGTCTGATCAAACGCACATTTCAACCAACCGGTCAATTGCACGCCGTCGCGATCTACTCGAGCCAGATAGGTTGGTTTAACGTCGGCGAAATTTACTTCGCGGCGAAAGCTCACATTCAACGCTTGACTTTGCCGCGCGAAACGAAAGACGTACTGCACGCGCTCTTGCATGCCGATGCGACTCTGCTGCACCAGATCCACTCCTTGCGCACTCTTCCATTGCAGGCCAAGCGATTCCGGCACGACCAGCGTGGTGGTACCATCATGACGATCGACGCCTTGAACTTGCAACGCTGGAACTGTGACGCTGGGCTCGATACCCGATGTTGGTGTCCAACGCCAGCGGAACTGAAGGCTCTCCAGTGATGACAATCCCAAGCGACTCGTACTCTGGATGGTCAGCACGGGACGCGTGCGTGTGGGTTGCGGTTTGGCAGGTTGGTCGCTGCCAGCAGGCGCAACAGCTGGATCGGCCGGATTAGCCTGGCTATCGACAGCTTCCACCGCCGGCTGATTGACTGGATCCAGCGGCACATTTTCACTAGTGATCTTGTACTGCTCGGTCTGCGCAAACTCGACAGGAATCCACTCTGCCCCTTCGGGCAGTTCGACGATTAACTTGTCGATGGGCGTTTCGCCATGAGCCCGCAAACTCAACTCGCTATCCGCTTCCCAGGTGCTGATCGGGTCGTCAATACTCCAGCGAGTTTTGCTAGTGACTTCAGCAGCGCCGGCCGCGGGTTGACTCTCCAGATACGTGCGCCACGAGACGTTCAGATCACCGCCTTGGCATTTGACGGATACTTTGCGGAGACCGTCCTGCACTTGTTCGCTGACCAACTCACCACCTTGGCCACGAACGCTGACGTCCTGGTAATTGGCTGGCAAGAGCACTTCGACCGTGGCCAGCGCCACCGGCAGCGTTAACTGCAATGACTGGCGATCACCTTCGCTCTGCACCACAGTTTGGCCGATCAAGCGCGCCGAGTGCGTCGAATTTGGCTCAGCTTGCAACCACCATGTGTATCCCGGTTGATCGTTGCGGCCAACTTGAATTTGTGATTTGCCTGGACCTTCAAACTGAGCCGCTTCGGTCAACAGGCAACTTTGCAGACGCAGTGGAATGCCGGTAACCTTGTGAGCCGTCTCGCTCAACGTCAACTTTATCTGACAGTTCAGGTTGGCCAGTTTGTCATCGATGCGGGCTTCGACCAAGAACTGCTCAAACTTATAAGTCGGTTGATCGCCACCTTCCATGCGGCGGCCCTGCGCTATACTCCACTCCAACAAGTCACTCAGGCGTACATTGGGAACCAACCTGGGAACGCTGTTCTTGTCGGGCAGATAGATTCGGGATGAGAGGTCGAGCGTGCCCTCCTTGAGCGCATCGGGAAATGCCTCCTGAGGCTTGGGCTCGGGCGGTCGCTCATCCTCTTGGGCTTGCAAGCCCAGTGGACAGATTGCCAGAACCAGCGCGCAACTGGCGAGTAGTCCGGTCAGCGCGGAGCGCAGCCGGTCAGCTATTCTGGCGAGCATTTCCATCCAATGTGGACTCAGGATAAAGACAAGAGAGAGTCGAGCAGACACTTCCATGAGTGCTGCCTGGCGACCCGGAGGTTCTTATCCAGTTTACGCAACCGTCATAGCTAATTGAACCGTGCCCAGCCCAGGTTCGCTCCAAAGGCCCCAGAATTCGGTCGTTACAACCGGAATTTCCACAGCTGTGTCCAGGAATGAACGCACAATCCGAGTATCGGGAGCATCCACTCAAATTGGGTGGAATGACTTGGAATCAGGTGCTTAGAAGGTTCCCATTGGAAACGCACGTACCGCGGAGCCCGCAGAGAGGGCTCCGCGGTCCCTGCGTTTTAGGATGAGGAACCCTCTGACCATACGAGATCGTCCAGCTAGTGAACCGTAAAATTGCAAAGGTTTTTTTCGTACTCGTACTCGTACTCGTACTCGAAAGATCTTAGAGCACGAGCACGAGCACGAGCACGAGTAGGAGTAGGAGTAGGAGTAGGAGTAGGAGGTGTCCGCCGGTGTCCGCCTCCGTTAGCGTTGCCAGCGATTACGGAGGTTCTCTTGCCACTGGTTGAAACGTGGTGCGTTGGGATTGCGCCACGCGGGACCAGAGGGCGCGGCGCGGGGTGGCAAACGAGCTTCGCTGGCCACAGGCTGGTCATTGATCACCGGGGCTGACGGAAGATACGTGGACAAAAAGTTGGCCCAAAAGCTCGTCAGCAATTGATCGGCCAGGCGGTAATCACCTTGACGCATTTGTTGTCCAGCGACAAACATCTGACCCGATAGATGAACTTGTTCGTCAGGATGCAAGAACATGCCGTAGACGCGCACATCATCGACACAAATCGTACCCTGTCCAATCAGATCGATGGCCACATTCAATTCCGCCAGGTCTTCGCTGGGCACATCAGGCACCAACAGTACCAAGGGACGACGGCCCCAATCATCGGTCAGTTGCGAATCATCACGAACCGCCTGGCGCGATGAAGTTGGTTTGCCCGATACGAATTCGTGCCAACGTTGAAAGCGTTTGCCATCTCGATATCGACCCACCAGCGATAGACGCACGACAGGTTGCGTAGGTCCAGGAGAACCACGCACCCAAACTTCCAGCGCCAAGCGGCCTGTCGTTGGAATCGCGATGCGGTCACTCTGAATCCAAGCGGTCGCATTGTTCTCAGATCGATTCTCTAGCCTGACGCACGCGCGACCCGTGTGTGGCAATTCATTCTCGAGAGTAATCGTCGTGCTGGGATGGCTGGAGATGGTCCATCCCACAGGCTTGCCATCCTCACCCCATGCCTCGAAGTCGCCACCGCGTAGTCCGAGAGTTTGTTGTTCGTTTAGTTGGCCTGCGCGATCGATCAATAACTGCAGACCGGCCATGCGTTGCTGCATGGATGCGGGTAACTCTGCGGGCGCCGAAGAAGTCACGCTCAAAACCTGAGCGTTGGCATCTTCGATAATCAATCCCATCAAACTGTAGGGACGCATGGCTAGTTGAACGCTGGCCGGCTCACCCGCTTTTAAGCGAATGCTTTGAGCATTGGCTGCGGCATCGCCAGTCAATTGCTGCACCATGCAATGACTCTGAGCCCGCAGTTGCACAAAGACATTCTCGGACCAGGATGCATTGTTAATCAATTGGACATAAGTCTTGCCCTGATGCGTTATCGAGCGCACGCGCAGCGATGCACTGGTGCCTTGCAAGGAAATATCCTTCATGGTCTCAGTTGGAAATTGCTGCAGGACTGTAACCAGTGGCCGCATGGCAGCCTCTTGGCCCATGGGGATCAACCAACCACCTGCAGTCAAGTGCTGCACATCTTGTTGATATAAGCGATTGACTATCTGCCGACGAGCGGCATCGCCGGCTGACTGGGCATGCGGGAACAGCCAAGTTCGCGACTGCGCCAAACCCAACGGATTGACTTTGTCATAGTCGGGCACACGGAAGCTGGTGGGCAATTGTTGCAGGATGAGTCCGGAATGCGTGGCCTGGGTGAGCGCATCGAGTTGCAAGTCACCTTCGATCTGATAACTCCAAGCCCGAGCCGGGGGTGAGCGCAAAGGCGAATCGGTCTGCGGCCTGAGGATGACGATACTTTCGTCGTGTGCCAACTTCTGGCAATCGATGCCACAGGCCAGCAGCATATCGCTGGGACCCACCGCGCCACTGGCGGCTGCCGAAAACTTATCGGTTTCCGGCGGCGTGGCCACCAACTTGGCTGGATTGATCACTAGTCGCGCCTGCGGACACTGCCGCCGCATGGCCTTGCGCAGACGCATATAAAATTCGCTCAGTTGCTCAGCCCGGTAATTCAAATAATTCAATCGCAAGGTTGTGGTCAACATTCGCAGGCGTTGTTCTGCCGAGGTCGGCAGTGCCGAGCCCAACGCCTGCTGAAAGCGCTGGATGGTGTCTTCGTCATAACCCCACAGATCACCTGCAAAATTGAAATGGCTGCGTGGACTCAAGTTGATCTGGACTCCTGCAAAACATGCATGATGACCATAGCGCTGAACCAATTCGAGCACAACTTTTTCCAGCGTCGTTTGTACGCGCGCGTCCAGCGGATTGTATAGGATCGGGCTTCTATCACCCGTCAACTTGGTTTCGGCAGTGGGACCAGGACGCATCGCAATCTTGCCATCAACGCTGATCTGGTAGTACGGCAGTTGCTGACGCAAATCGCTCAACTGTCGTTCGATTGTCGGCTTGGTCGTTGAATCGGTCGATTCGCCAGTGGTTGAGGCTGGCTCGTCGATGGGATCTGTGGCTGAATCAATTGTTAAATCAGTCGCTGGGTCCTTTTCACGCAGGCGGGCTGTTATGCGCTCCAGTTCTGGCAGCGCTCCTTCACCATCGATGGCCAAGATCAGCTTGAGGCCGTGTTGATCAAATTGTCGGCAGAGCAGTTCAACACTGTCTTTGAGTTCGGGAATCGAACCATCGACCAGAAACAAACCGCTATCAAACTTTGGCGAAGGAGTCAGCAATTTGCTGGGATAGATAGCACCGCCTTGGCAGGCTACCGTGATGGTCGCCGTGTTGAAGCCACTGAATTGCGTGTACTGCGCCAAGCGCTGACTGGCTTGCCAGGTAGCTCGCCAACCATCCAGTTCACGAACTCCACCCGCGTCTACCCGGCGTTCTGCGTTAAAGTTCTCAGCCAACAACGGCTTGTCCACGTACAGTGAACACAAACGATTCTGTTCCGAATCCCCAGTGACGACCTTGGCACCGTTAACCACGTCGGCCGTAGATTCAAGCTCTGCATGGCTATCGGATACTTGCAATACAATCTCCGCGATCGCTGCCGGCTGGGTGGCATCTGAGTTGTAGACCAGCACATAACTCTGATTGCTCTTGGGCCAAAAAACCAATTCGTGAGTTACAAACGGATCGCGCACGCCCGTCGTTGGCTCGACCACCATAGCGCTATCCAACCGCAGGGCAGGGCCAGCGGACGCCTGGCTGGGCTCTTGAATGCTAATGACCAATTGCTGAGCCGCATCGCTGGGGGCTTTAACTCGCAAGCGATGCGCTTTGCCGGGTGCGTGCACGGCCATCGGAAAGGCATGCCAGGCACCTTTGGCCAAAACCAAACATTCAGTACCTGCTACCACGCGTCGTTGATGATCTGCGCTACCGATGGAACGCGACATCGAACCGACTTGCCCCACCAATGGAGTAAAGCTCTTGACCGATGGGACTTTGAATTTGCCCAAGCTATCCCACCACGACATGCCCGCTGGGTAGAGTTGGCCAATTTCGCGCCAAGCGTCATGCGGCAGTTGCAGATTCGCGGCAGCCACGTTGACTGCCTGTGACGGGTCGCGCGCCTCCGGTGCGACCACAAACTCCAACCGACGCTCGGGCAATGATGGGCTACTGACAAATGAGCTGATCAAGCGTTTGCGAATCAAGCTGACATCGAAAGCGTAGACGCCATGGGCCGCAGGTGGTTGGAATTCACGGAAGAGAATCTTGTTGAAGCTGCCGGCTTCGTCGACAACCACATCTTGATGGAATTGTTGCAACGTCTTGCCGCTGGCATCTTCTACCAGCTTGACTGTCACGCGATGCTCGCCGGCATTAAGACCAGTCCGATACCCTTCCACCATGACAGCACATGCGTCACCTGCAGAGATTATCGTTTCGCCTTCGTTCAACCGCACGCGCACGCGATCTTGCAGGGGACGTTCAATCGATAGACGCGAACCCTGAGAATCGATGGCCAACGTCTCACGGTCGTGCATGACCTGCTTCAGTTTGACCTTGACTGATTCGGCGGTCGACTTGCCGGGCTGACGAAAGCTGAATTCAATTTCGCTATCGACCGAACCTTTGACCAGTAAATCGACACCACCGAAGTTCGATTGTGTACAAGGCAGAAGAATTATCTCGTTTCGACTGGCCTGCTGGAGAGAACCGACTGCGTCATCCTGTACGCTCAAGTTGCGCACAATATCGAACGTACCGGCGGAGATCTTAATCGAACCAGCAAAATTGCGAGCCGGTCCACCGCCCCATACTGCTCGCAACTCGAGGCTAAGATTTTGCGTGACTGCCGAGGTGTCTAACACTGCCTGACCAGATGCGGGCGAAACCAGCGCGGTCTGTGCAGAGGCCAAACCCGTCAGCGCGCACAGGCCGAGAAAGACCCAGCCAAGCAGGGCAAATCTCCAAGTTTTAATCGGACATCCTTGTCCAACAGCGTTCATCGTTAGCGCTTAACCAGTTCCACTCGGTCCCGAAACCCGTTGGCGGGATACCAAAATCCCACAACTGCACTCTGTACCAAAAACTATGGTCCCGGGGCCAGATGTGAAATTTCGAATTTGGAAACAACCCAAACTATGAAATTGGATGCGAAATTACGACGATTTCTTTTTGCTGGCTTTCTTGGCCGGCGCTTTCTTGGTCGCAGTTTTCTTGGTGGCGGCCTTTTTGGTTGCAGCTTTCTTGGCCGGTGCCTTCTTGGCCGTTTTCTTCTTTTTGCCGCCGCCCATCGCCGCTCGCGCCGCTAGCAAGTCAAGGGCTTGGGTAAAGGTCAGCTCGGCAGCATCCATGTCCTTAGGTACGCTGGCATTGGTTTCGCCATCGGTCACGTAAGGACCATAGCGGCCGTCCAGCACTTGGATTGGATTACTGGTCACCGGTGACGCTTCGAGCGTCTTAATCGGTTCTTTCTTGGCAGCAGCTGCCCGGCCGCGACCGACCGTCTTGGGTTGAGCCAGTAAGTGCAAGGCTTCCTCGAAGGTCACATCAATTGGCGAGACCCCAGCGAGACTGCGCGTCTCGGAGCCGCACTGCACGTAGGGACCAAAGCGACCGTCGCGGGCGACCACCGGCTCATTCATTTCCGGATGCACACCCAAGGTCCGTGGCAGTGTGAGCAGCTTAAGCGCGACCTCCAAGTTGACTTCGTCTGGCGAAATCGTTTTCAGGATCGAAGCATTGCGCTTTTCGGTATCGTCGTTATCGCCAAGTTGAATGTAGGGTCCGAAACGACCGTTCTTGACGTAGATAGGTTTGCCAGTCTCAGGATCATTTCCCAGAGGCTCTTCACCTTTGGCCGCGCCTTCGAGCAACTCCAGCGCTTTAGCCAGCGTGATTTCATCAGGAGCCAATTGATCGGGCAAGCTGGCCTTGCGCTCACCCTGTTCGACAAAGGGACCATACCGTCCCACTCGCACCACTACGTCTTCAACTTGGGTGCCTTCTGGGTCCAGCAGTTTAAAACGACTGGTTTCGCGCGGATCGATTTCTTTGACCTTGTTATCGATCAAGGGTTTGAGCCCCTTGTTCGGCTCGAAGTAGAACTGTTTCAAGTACTCAATAAAGCCATGTTCGTTGCGGCTGATGGCATCCAAGTAATCTTCCATCTGCGCCGTAAAGTCATAGTCGACGAACGAACCCAAGTGTTCTTCGAGCAGTCGAATCACGGCAAAGGCGGTCCAACTGGGCACCAGCGCATTGCCTTTCTTGAAGACATACGAGCGATGTTGAATCGTGTCGATAATCGACGCATACGTACTCGGTCGACCGATGCCGCGTTCTTCCAGCGTGCGCGTCAGCGAAGCTTCGGTAAAGCGGGCAGGTGGTTGAGTCGTATGCGATTTGGCATCGAGCTGCTTTAGGTCAAGCTTGTCACCCTTTTCCATGGCTGGCAACAAAACTTCTTGCTGTGCCAATTCACCATCGGGATCATCGCTGCCTTCGACATAAGCCCGCAAGAAACCTTCGAACTTGATGGTCGTACCTGAAGCCTGGAAGACAGCGCCGTTGGATTCGATGCTGACAGTAACGCGTTCTTTGTTGGCGTCGGCCATTTGACAAGCGATCGTTCGCTTCCAGATCATATCGAAGAGGCGAAACTGGTCGTGATCCAATTCACCGCGCAACGTCTCCGGCAACTGAAACGGATGGCCGGCTGGTCGAATGGCTTCGTGAGCTTCCTGCGCATTTTTGACTTTGGTGCTGTACACGCGTTCGGTCGGATGCAAAAACGCAGCCCCGTATTGTTGCTGCACTAGATCGCGAGCCGCGCGAACGGCTTCGGCAGCCAACGAAGTCGAGTCGGTACGCATATACGTGATGTAACCGTTTTCGTACAAGCTCTGCGCAACTTGCATCGTACGTCGCGCGGTGAAGCCCATCTTGCGGTTGGCTTCCTGTTGTAGCGTACTGGTGGTGAACGGGGCTTTGGGACGTTCGGTAAACGGTTTGACATCGACGCTAATGACGCGATAGTCGCCCGAGCGCAAAGCGGTGACCAGTTTCTCCGCGGAGTCCTGGTCCAGCAGCAACAGGTTGGGATCTTTGATCTTGCCGGTGGCAGGGTCGAAATCTTTGCCCGAAGGAATGCGTCGACCTTGGTAACTGACCATGTCGGCGTTGAATTGTTGACCAATACCAGTGGCAAAGCGACCGATCAAATCAAAATATGTGGCGCTATGGAAAGCGATCCGCTCCCGCTCGCGCTCGACGATCAATCGCACAGCCACGCTTTGCACGCGGCCGGCCGATAATTTTGGACCAACTTTTTTCCACAGCAGTTGCGAAACGTCGAAACCGAACAAGCGATCCAGGATGCGGCGAGTTTCTTGAGCCCGCACCAGCCCTTCATCGATATCGCGTGGCTGGGCCAGGGCATTTTGAATGGCTTCTTTGGTAATTTCGTGAAATACCAAGCGATGCACAGGCACTTTGGGTTTTAGAACTTCGAACAGGTGCCACGAAATGGCCTCCCCCTCGCGATCTTCGTCCGTCGCCAGGTAGAGGTGGTCGACGTTTTTCAGGAGATCTTTGAGCTTACTGACCTGTTTCTTCTTGTCCGGCGGCACAATATAAACGGGCGTAAAGTCTTCGTTAACGTTGACTCCCAGGTAGGCCCAGGGCTCGGATTTGAACTTTTCGGGGAGTTCTTTGGCTCCTTGCGGCAAGTCGCGAATGTGCCCAATACTGGCTTCAACAGTAAAGTCCTTGCCCAAAAACTTGGCAATGGTCCTGGCTTTGGCAGGTGATTCCACGATCACCAACGATTTTCCGGGTCGAGAACTCATAGGCGTTCAGATTTTCAAATGTGGCTCGACGGTCTGCGTCGAGATAGTTCGGACTTTTTAGGAGCCTAACACGCTAGCGACAAGCAGGGGCTCCGGTCAACCGGATGTCCGAAGCAAAAAATAGGTCTCCGCAGTTTCACCGCTAGCTGGTATCCTTGTGTTTTGGTTTGCCAGGCCTAAAATCGCCGCGTTACGAATTTTGCCGAGCACATAAGGAATTTGCCGGATGTCCAGCCCGTTCGAAACTTTTCGCAAGCACCGCACATATTGGATGGCCGGTCTGGTCCTGCTAGCCATTTTGGCATTTATCGTCGCACCGGGCATCGAGAGCTTCATGGATGTCATGCGCTCCAATAGTATGCCGGGAAATGAAGTCGTGGTGCGCTGGTCAGATGGGAAAATCACGGCAGCTTCGTTGGAAAGCATGCGCACGCAGCACGCGAGGACCGTGCGTTTTTTGCAAGCCCTGGCCCGCGAAGTCATCAAAGCCGGCGGAATGCCCAAAGTGCCCGGCTTCCGTTATGACCCCAATCAAAAACGCGTCGAAGACTTGGGCCTGCCCATGCTCGAGACCAGTCGCGCGGTCTGCCAAACGGTCATTATCAACCAACGCGCCAAACAGCTGGGCATCGACTTTGACGACAAAGTTATCGACGAATTCATACGGATGTATTGCGATAACAAGATTTCTGCCCAGCAATTCACCAAAATTCTGACCGATACCAACGGTCGCGACCTGACTCAACGGGGTCTGTACCGCCAACTTGCCTTGGAACTTTCCGCCGTGGTCATGGAACGCATCGCCCTGGCCGGCGTGAACTACGAAGGCAATCCGCTGGTAACACCAGGCAGCCTCTGGCAAAACTATTTAAAGCTCAACCAAGCCGCACGCGTCGAAGCTTTCCCTATCCTGACCAGCGAATACGTGGCTGATGTCAAGGAAACGCCGACCGATTCCGAGTTGCGATCGCTGTACGAACTAGGCGCTAACACCTTCCCCAGCTCGGAAAACCCCGAGCCAGGCTTCCGACGTCACTATCAAGCCGATATCCATTACGTTTATGGTGGCTACAACAAACTGATTGAAGACGAAAAAGCCAAGCTGACCCCCGAGGCTTTGAAGGCCGAGTATGACCGCCTGGTCGGCTTGGGTGGACTGCAAGTTCCAGTTGAAACCGCCAAGCCTGAGGGTACGGCGAATAAGCCCGACGAAGGTCAACCACCTGCTCCTACACCCAACGAATCTCCCGCAGCACCGCCTGCGGAGACCAAGCCGCCTGCGGAGACCAAGCCGGCTGAAGAGAAGCCGGCTGAAGAGAAGCCTGCGGATAATCCAACTCCTGACGCACCCGCGGCAGATGCCAAGCCCGAAGAGAACAAAGTCGATGAGCCTCCTAAGCAGTCACGCTTAGGTGACACTGACAGCCAAGTGCGATTGGTCTCGTTTGCTCAAGATCCGGCTGCACCAGCTGATCCGGCTGCACCAGCCGCTCAAGAGCCAGCCGCAGAACCCACGCCAGCGGCCACGGAGCCTGCACCAACGCCGGCGACTGAACCCGCGCCGGCTGCCGCTACTCCTGCACAAGAGCCAGCCACCACTGCGACGCCAACCGAGCAACCTGCCGCTCCGGCCGAAGCTACACAGACTACTACTCCCACCGCCGAAGGTTCCGTACCGCCCACCACGCCGGTAACCCCATCGGCCACCACGCCGACGACTCCGCCCGCACCAGCTTCGCCGCCAATGCGCACACGAACTTTCGAAGAAGCCAAAGATGACATCGCTCGTTCGCTGGCCTTGGGGATCGTTCGCGATCAATTGGAAGCCAAATTGGACAAGATCAAAGCCGAAGTGGATCGCTACAAACAAGATAAAGAATTAGAGTTGATTCGCGAGCAGAGCAATCAGAAGAGCGATAAACCTGTACGCGAAATCGATGCCAAGAAGATGGCCGAAGCTGAAGGGCTATTGTTTGCGACAACCGGCATGAGCAGTGGCACACGCCTGCGCGAAACACCGCTGGGTCGTAGCATTATCGAAAGCACGCCTTTAGTGAATGTCATCATGTCGCCCATGGTTGAACTGTTCCAACCTTTGCGTTCCACGTTCATCGACATGTCGAATGTCACGCAGCCCGACTTCCAAGAGTTTGTATCCTGGAAGACATCCGAGATCGCGCCTTATACACCACCGCTAAGCGAAGTTCGCGTTGAAGTGGAAAATGCCTGGAAGTCGATCAAGGCACGTGAAGTAGCCCGCGACGCAGCTGAGAAGCTCGCAGAAAAACTGCGCAAAGCCGGCGATGACCCCTGGAAGAGTACGCTCAGCACCGAGCAACAAGCTTTGCTGATCAATCCAGTACCATTCACGTGGATGACGCCGCCACGACAAATGTTCGAAGCCCCGGAGATCACCTTCGTTAACGGCCTGGACGCAGTCGGCGACGTCTTCATGCAGCAGGTCTTCAAATCGAGCGCGGGTCAATTTGTGGTCGCTCCCAACCAAGGCATGAACACCTTCTATGTAGTTCGTGTCCTGGAAACGACACCCGGTGTCGAAGAGTTGCGTCAGAACTTCGAAGTCAGCCGCGGTCGCGCTCGACAGGTGGCTTTCTCCGAACGTCGCGATATCTTCTCCGATTGGTACAAGAACATCGAACGCACTCTAAACGTTCAATGGCTAGCCAGCGATCAAGATCTAATGAATTAGTTGCCTTTCGTTCCGCGGAAGGCCAGTGAGTACCGTAGCGGAAGCCGTCAAGGCTTTCGATTGTGGATCTACCGAAAGTCCGCACAGAGAACACAGGCTGGAAGCCTATGCCACAGCGCACACAGGCTGGAAGCCTATGCCACAGCGAACACAGGCTGGAAGCGTATGCCACAGGGCAATCACACCGGCAGTTTGAAATCGGCCATGGCGGGCACGACGGGTACAAAAGGTACCACGCCTGCTTGGGTAACCATGAAATTCTGCTCGGGCAGACAATCGCCAAAGCTGATCCCCAGGCCGCGAGCCGTTTGCACGGCGGCGCCTTCTGGATCGACTTTGTTTAGTTGACCAATCGCATCGGCAATCGCTACGTCACTGACTGCGGGTGGTTGATAACAAACCATGCGTCCATGTTGGCCACTGGCCACCAAGCGCATCGCATGTACTCCATACTGCGTTGCCAAGAAACGATCGAACGGAGTCGGGCCTCCACCACGCTGCAAATGCCCCAGCAGTAAACTGCGAGTCTCGCTGCGCAGGCGGTGCCCCAGTTCATGAGCAATGCGATCGCCCACGCCACCCAAACGTATCTGTCGATCTTCGATGCGGCGTGGTTCACCGGTGCGTCGATCAAAGGCGTCGGGCTCGCGCGTCACCACATCGCCTTCAGGCAATTCGGCTCCTTCAGCCACAATCACCAGCGTAAAGTTGCGGCCGGCCTGGCGCCTGGCTGTCACTTTCGCACATATGTTTTCGTAAGTCCATTTGATCTCGGGAATCAGAATACAATCGGCTCCACCAGCGATGCCCGCATGCAGCGCGATCCAGCCTGCATGCCGACCCATTACTTCCAAGACCATCGTCCGTTCGTGACTGGCTGCGGTTGTATGTAACCTGTCGAGCGCATCGGTCGCGCAGGACACGGCTGAATCAAAACCAAAGGTAAAGGCAGTGCAGGATAGATCGTTGTCGATCGTCTTGGGTACGCCAACTACCTGAATTCCATATTCATGAAATTGCTGTGCAACGGCCAGCGAACCATCTCCACCGATGCACACCAAGGCGTGCACGTTCAAATCATTCAGAGTCTGACGCACGGCGCGAATTAATTTGGGATCGAGGTCGATGCGCGTATTTTCACCTGATATGGCAGCGAAGCGACCTTTATTGGTCGAACCCAGAATGGTCCCGCCTTGGATTAAGATGCCAGCTGTGGATTGGTCATCCAGGTGCACATAGCTGACCGGGTCGACCAGCCCTTCATAGCCGCGCTGAAAACCTATGACTTCATAACCGAATTGACGAGCCGCTTTGTACGTCCCGCGAATGACGGCGTTTAAGCCGGGACAGTCGCCACCACTGGTAAGAATACCGATACGCGGAACTGGTTTGGTTGACATGTAAGTGCCCGTCGATGGGATGAATTTGAAGGAAACATCAACAGGGGCCTGTAATGCTAGCACGTAACCATAGGTCGTTTTGAGCGGTTGTGCCCGGGTCATGATCGAAAAACGCTATGGCGGGTTGGGGTGGTCTTTCGCTATAGTCCGAACGATCCGCCCAACCCAATCCCGCTTTTCGCTGCACCCCGAGCCACCTGTGGACGGATCGGCAAAAAAATCGGTTGCGGCATCCGACCTGGAACTGAATGGAGTCAACGACCATGCGCAAGATAGCGGTCATTAATCAAAAAGGCGGCGTGGGCAAAACCACGACCGCAGTCAACCTCTCGGCGGCATTGGCCGAAAGCGGCAAACGCGTGTGCGTGATGGATCTGGATCCACAAGCCCACGCATCGCTGCACTTGGGCATCTCGGTCGTTGATCACCAAGTCAATATCTATGATGTATTGTGCGGCGATGCGATGATCGCTGACGCTCGTCGTTGGATTTCACCCAGCCTGGCAGTAGTACCCGCCCATCTGGACCTGGCGGCTGCTGAACTCGAATTGGCCGGTGAAGTAGGACGCGAAGTCATCTTGCGTGACAAACTGGAACTGGACGAAGAGCAGTTCGATTACTTGATCCTCGATTGTCCACCCTCGCTAGGCGTGCTGACGCTCAACGCGCTGACCAGCGTCGATGAAGTCTTCTTGCCTTTGCAACCACACTTCCTGGCCTTGCACGGCTTGAGCAAGCTCTTGCGCACCATTGAGATCGTCGCCAAACGCCTCAATCCTGGCCTGCGACTCTCGGGTGTTGTTTTGTGCATGTATGAATCGAGCACACGCCTGGCCGCTGAAGTCACACGCGATGTCGAAGATTTCTTGCACGCTCAATCAGCCGGTTCCACCGTGTGGGCCGGGGCACGCTTTTTCGAAGCTCGCATTCGCCGCAACATTCGCCTGGCCGAAGCACCCAGCTTTGGTCAATCGATTATCGAATATGCGCCGACCTCCAATGGTGCCGAAGATTATCGACAGCTGGCCCGCGAATTCTTGACCTTGCACGATGGCATCACCTTCCAGCGACACACATTGCCCATCGACAAGCGCACACCAGTAGCCAGCTAATCAGCTGGCGAACCACCACAACATCAATCGCAGCACAATACATTCAAGTGAAAATGGAGACCAGAATGAGCAACATCAATTTTTTCGGTTGGATACGTGACGGAGTTCGTCAATCGGTGCTCTTAGGTGTCAGCGACGCCATTGATCAGATCGGCACACCTGCTAACACCGAAGAACTGCACCCCGATGTCATCGCTTTCTTGCAGAACGGCGCACCGGTTACCGCTGCCGCCGGCGCTGCACCCAAGCTGTCGGGCAACAGCGGCCCACGCAGCGGCGGCCAAAACAATCGCAAACGTCTCGGCCGCTCGCTAAAAGACATCGAAGGCGCACCTAAGCCGTAAGCGCTTTATGGCACCACTCGCCGAATTGCAGACATTGGCCCGCGCGTGCCGTGCTTGATTCCTACTCCTACTCCTACTCCTACTCGAAAATTCTCCGAGTAGGAGTAGGAGTAGGAGTAGGAGTAGGAGTAGGAGTAGGAGTAGGAGTAGGAGTAGGAGTAGGAGTAGGAGTAGGAGTAGGAGTAGGAGAAAACCCTTGGCAACTCAACCGTTCAAAGCTGTACGATCTCTCTAAGCAACCGAGGCTAACGCCTACGGCTTACTCAGCCAGCGTTACAGTTTGCGCAGGCGAAGTAGTAACCCAGTAGAACACTTCGCGTGCCTTCGATTCACCGACCAGTTTCATACGCACTGGAATGCGCAGGCTGGATTGATGATTCTCGCCGTCGGAAGTGATTTCATATTCGGCTAACTTGGAACCTTTGGCCCAGCGCACATCGCCCACGAAGATCGCGGGCGATTGGGCTTTCAGGTCTTCTGGCGTTTTGCCTTGTTTCCAGGCTGCCAGCGTTTCATCCAGCAACTCTCGCGCGGCTTGTGGATCGGATGTCGGATTGCCCGATCCACAGCCTACGACGACCATCACTAGCAAAATGCTGCTTATCCAGTGCGACCAGTGTCCCAAGTTCAAGCCCAGGGGGCATGAATCTTTGGTCACTACTAAAACTCCGTTGCCACTTCGCCGCCAGCCCGCGTGCCCAGAGCGCGCCAGATGGTCAAGTCCAGGCTACTGGAAACGAAATGCACTGAGCCATCGCAGGCCGCCACCATCACGCCACCGGTGTGACGACTGCCGGCCGTCGTAGCAATGCGTCCCGGTGGATACATGCACGAACGGCTATTCGGTTCGAGCACATGGTAGTACAGCGTGGACGAATGATAGGCCTGCAACCAAGGCGCTCCGACGTTCGAATAACCTTGCTTGCTCA
This sequence comes from Rania fehmarnensis, assembly GCF_056494185.1. Classification (NCBI taxonomy): domain Bacteria; kingdom Pseudomonadati; phylum Planctomycetota; class Planctomycetia; order Pirellulales; family Pirellulaceae; genus Rania; species Rania fehmarnensis. Next base: position 2,666,301 of record NZ_CM151398.1, on the reverse strand, counting down.
GGTCCGTCACGTCGACAGCCAGGCAATCGCGGCGAGCTTCATCGGCATTGGCCGGATAGGTACCGGGCTGAAGTGTATCGGAGATAGCCGTTGCGATGGCGTTGCTGCCATCACCAAAGAGCTTCTCGGAAAATGCAATCGTGTTGGATAGCCCGTCGTAAATGTCCGCCGGTTTGCACTTGCTGTCGCGATAGAACACACCATTGCACTCAGGCATGCCAAAGTTCGGATCGCTCGAGAGTGTCGGTGGCGAGCTCGCCAGGATATTGGTGCCCGAGTTACCGTAATAACTGTTGGGCCCGCCGAGTGTTACGGGCAACTTGCTGAAATCGTCTGATGGACACAAAAAGATAGGAATCTTCTGCATGCGTGCATTCAGGTTGTTCGCATGATTGTACGGATAGTTGAAATCCACCATCTGATACAGCGAAGATTGCTCCATCAGCGGCAGCAGTCGTGCATGCACCGACAGTCCCACTGCGAAAGAAGGGCCAACCAAGTTGCCTGAAGGAAAACGTTTAAAGCTTGATTCGTAGTTATGCATCGCCAACGCGAATTGCTTGAGATTATTACTACACTGCATGCGTCGCGCAGCCTCACGCGCCGCTTGCACCGCTGGCAAGAGCAGTCCCACCAGGATGCCGATAATGGCAATCACCACCAACAACTCAACCAACGTAAAACCAGTACGCTTGTTGGCGCGCACGCTATTTGAAAACAATGACATGATAAAATCCTGAAACGGATGTATTGATAGATGGATGTAACTCGACCAGCGCAGTCGCTGCGGACCAAGACGCTATGTCAAAAAGCGGATTGCCAACGTGTTGCGTCAGCCTGCTTTTTTAAACTTGAGCATGCAACCAGAATGGAAAATGCGCGCAGCATCTTCCGGTTAAGAGTCCACCCTCAACTACGGCGGATATTCATGCTCGTGAGGATAGCCAGTGAACGGAGAGAGATCACTGGCGGAGAGCCACATCAGAATCGTTTCAGAATTCGATCTTGATTGAATTAGCGTCATCGCACTCGCGCCAGTCAAGCGCTGCGAATGATGGATCGGAGCCACTGCCAATTCCGGTACCGGTTCGTTCGCATGGCAATTCGGTCCTTGGCAGGCAGGTGTCGCTTGCCAAGCCACATACTTGATATCACCACCCTCGTAGACTAGCTGTCCCAGAAAGCGAAAGTTTCGCACATGACCACGCGGGTCCTGCGCAGCGGTGGCTTTGGCGAACTGCTTTCCGTTGCCATAGTGACAACCAGCTGCTGCACGACCGCTACACAGCAGACTGACCAGAGTTAGCGCCAAGCCAAACGTCAGCCCGCGCAGGTAAAACCTGCTACCTGGGCTAGACGGTTTGATGCAACGCCAATCAATCACAGTGCAACGCTCGAATTCAACAGATGAGATAGTAGACAAGTCTTCGGCCTAGACTGACTCCTAAGTATAGGCATAGTGTCGCAGGGAATGCAAGTATTTTTGTACGGGAGGGCGAAGGTCCTCCCGTTCCAGCATGCAAGCGCTCAGAGCGACTGCTGAGCGGCTGGGGACAGCCGCTCTACAAAGCTGGCGGTATCAGCGATACACTTATGGGACACACCCGCCATACTTCCGACAGAGAATTTCCATATGACTCCTACCTCCATGTGTCGTTATCTATTCGCTGCCACCCTGGCGCTGCTGGCGCTGGCTGCCAACCGCGCTGGCCAAGCCCAAGAAGCTGATATCGTCGACAGCGACCCGCCCGCCGCCGCGACTGCACAGGGCAAACTACTTTCGGGTATCCGCCAACTAACCTTCGAAGGCAAACGAGCCGGCGAAAGTTACTTCAGCGCCGACGGTCGTTACATGGTCTTCCAGAGCGAGCGTGAAGCTGACAATCCCTTCTTTCAGATCTACCTGATGGACCGCGAGACGGGAGATACTCACCGAGTCTCGCCTGGCGTCGGCAAGACCACCTGCGCTTGGATTAATCCTGACAACCAGCATGTCCTTTTCGCGTCAACTCAGTACGACCCCGAAGCTCAGGCTAAACAACAAGCAGAAATCGATTTTCGCAAGTCGGGACAAACCAAACGCTACGCGTGGGACTACGACGAAACCTACGAGTTGGTCGCGTTTAATATCGAGAGTAAAGAGTACACGCGCCTAACCAACGAGCGGGGCTACGACGCCGAGGCTTCTTATTCGCCCGATGGTCAGTGGATCTGTTTTGCATCCAATCGCAGTGCCTACGCTGACAAACTTTCGCCCGAACAACAAAAGCAGTTCGAAACCGATCCCTCATGGGCGATGGAACTGTACATCATGAAGGCAGACGGTACCGAAGTTCGCCGACTGACCGATAAACCGGGCTATGACGGAGGACCGTTCTTTTCACCCGATGGCAAATCGATTTGCTGGCGACGCTTCAGTGAGAACGGCGCCTTGGCCGAGATCATGCTGATGAATGTCGATGGCTCCGATCAGCGCGCGATAACTCACATGGAAGCGATGAGTTGGGCGCCGTTCTTTCACCCCAGCGGTGATTACTTGATCTTCGCCACCAACAAACATGGCTTTGCCAACTTCGAACTCTACATGGTCGATCGCGCGGGTCAGCAAGAACCGGTGCGCGTCAGCTATCGCAAGGGCTTTGATGGACTGCCAGTCTTTCCACCTGGTGGCAATACCTTGGTCTGGACCAGCAATAACGCCGGCTCGCAATCGCAGCTGTTCGAAGCCAAATGGAATGACGCGGCCGCCCGTGAACTGTTGAAACTACCCGCCGCTGGCTCCAAGAAGCCAGCATCTGATACAGATTCTGCTGTGGCCAACATTGATACTAGTGCTGACGGCCAGGCTGCCATCGAAGCCTTCAAGGCCAGCGTCGCCACGATCGCCCCTGCTGACGTCGGTCGGCATGTCGATTACTTGTGCCGACCTGAACTGGGTGGACGATTGACAGGTACCGAAGGCGAACGCAAAGCAACCGCATATGTGGCTGCGTATTTGGAAAGTCTCGGCATGCTTCCGGCAGGAGAGAAGGGCACCTTCTTCCAGGAATTTGAGTTTGTATCCAACGTCAAGCTCGGACCTAAGAACTCTCTCACCGTCAGTGATACAACTTACAAAGTCGACAAACAATGGCGACCACTGTTCTTTGCTGAAGATGGCCATGTGGATCCTACCGACGTGGTCTTCGCAGGCTACGGTATCGTGGCCCCCAAGTCGGATACGCAAGAAGCATACGATAGCTACGGTGACTTAGACGTCAAAGACAAATGGGTACTCGTCTTTCGTTTCTTGCCGCAAGAAATTACTCCTGAACGTCGCCAGCATTTGTCGGCTTACAGCGTACCGCGTTACAAAGCCATGACCGCCCGCGAGCGCGGGGCTAAAGGTCTAATCATCGTTAGTGGTCCGACTAGCTCGGTGCGTCAACAATTGGTGCCTCTGTCGATGGATGGAACGTTGGGCACAACCAGCCTGGCGGTGATCAGCGTCTCGGATGAACTCGCTGGCCAGTGGCTTACCAAAGTCGGCAAGGATCTCGGCAAACTGCAAAAGGAATTCGATAGCGGTGCAGCCATTCCAGGATTTGCGATCGAAGGCGTCAAACTGGCTTGCGATATCGACATCGAACCGGTCACCAGTCGTGGTCGCAATGTACTGGCTCTGTTGCCAGCCACCGAACCTACGGCACTGCCACCTACCGATGCGCATCATCAACCTCATGACTTAGTGGTAGTGGGAGCCCATATCGATCACTTGGGTACAGGAGCCGGTGGTAGTTCACTGGCCAAAGAAGAGGAAGTCGGCGGCATCCACCGCGGAGCTGACGATAACGCTTCGGGCGTGGCCGGCATGTTAGAAGTCGCTCAATACCTGGCCAGTGAAACCAAGTCCGGCAAGATCAAGACGCAGCGAGATACGCTGTTCGCAGCCTGGAGCGGTGAAGAGCTTGGCCTGCGCGGCTCGCAAGCCTTCTGCGACCACTTCGACGATCTATTCCCGCAGCGCGCCGGTTGGCTGATGTTCACTGCTAAACCCAAAGAGAAAGACCCATCTAAGTCGGCCGATCCCCATGCCGCCGCCCAAGCCGAAGACCAACTCTATCCAGCCATCATGGCTTGCATCAACATGGACATGATCGGTCGCATGCGCGAGCAACTAGTGCTGCAGGGTATTGGCTCTTCGCCCTATTGGAATGGCGCCATCGAACGTCGCAACGCGGTGACCGGTTTGACGCTGTCGCTGCAGAATGATTGCAACTTGCCGACCGATGCCAGTTCCTTCTTCCGTCGCGGTGTGCCGATCCTGTCGGCCTTTACTGGTTCTCACAACGAATATCACACACCTCGCGACACTCCGGAACTACTGAACTACGAAGGTGCTGCGGACACTGCCAAACTGATGGCGCTGATTACCCGCGATGTTTTAACCGCCACCGAACCAATTCCGTTTAACGACGAACAACCAGTTCAGAAGACGGCTGTGGCCAGCTTGCGTGCATCGCTGGGCACGATTCCCAATTACACCAAAGAAGTCAAAGGGGCTCCGCTAGACGGAGTCTCCAAAGGCGGCCCGGCTGACACAGCGGGATTAAAGGGTGGCGATGTGATCGTCGAACTGGCTGGTCGAAAGATTGAAAACGTTTACGACTATACGTATGCCATCGAAGCCTTGAAGATCAATGAAGAGGTCAAGGTAGTTATCGAGAGAGATGGAAAGAAGCTCGATCTGAAGATCACTCCGCGCAGCCGACAATAAACGCTACGCGCTTGCACGAAAGGATTCGAGTTTGCCTAAGAACATCGTGATTTGTGTGGATGGCACATGCAGCGATGTGGTCTGCGATTCGACCAATATTCTGCGGTTGTTTCGGTCGCTGCTTCGCAGCCAGCATCAAACGGTTTATTACGACTCTGGGGTCGGGACAGTCTCGGACCCCAGTAAACTAACCTGGCTAAGCAAGACGATCTATCGCAAACTCGACGGCGCGATTGGGCATAGCGTACGCGATAACGTTTGCCGCGCTTATCAATTCTTGGTGAAGACCTGGGAGCCCGGCGATCGAATCTATCTGTTCGGCTTTAGCCGCGGCGCGTATGCGGTCCGAGCCTTGGCAGGCATGATTCATTTTTTGGGACTGGTCCAGCCGGAGTTGACCGGTTTGGATCGATTGGCCTGGACCGTGTATGCCGACGACCATCACAACTTGCCGATCAGTAAACGATTCGAAGCCGGCAATCGCTTCAAGCGTTCTTTTTCGCGCCCCGAGTCCATCAGAATTCACTTCGTGGGCGCGTTCGATACGGTAAGCGCGATCGGTTGGTTATGGCAACTGCGCACCGTGCCTTTCACGGCTAACAATCCTTCGATTGATCACGTTCGTCACGCGGTGGCCATTCATGAACGCAGGACATCGTTTCAACCGAACCTCTTTCGCCCTTCCAATGCCAGCCAGCATCTGACCTTCCGCGAACTGTGGTTCAATGGTGCGCATGGCGATGTAGGTGGCGGTTACCCGGAAGCCGAAAGTGGCTTGGCGAAAATAACGTTGCAGTGGATGTTCGAAGAGGCGGCCGGCTTGGGCTGTCTGTTTGATCATGCAATCGTTAACGACTTTCTGGGTGCCGATGGCCGAAGAACCGCGCCTGATATCATGGGCACAATTCATAACTCGACGGTAGGTTACTGGCGCCTGATGGAGTTCTTGCCTCGTCGCCAATGGGACACACGATCCAAACCCGAAGGCCTGCGCTGGTTTGCGCCCAACGTGTTTCGACCACGCGTGGTACCTGAAAGTGCGCAATACCATGAGTCTGTTGTAGCGCGAAACGTCACCTCCCCAAGGCTTCGCCTTGGGGAGGTCGCATCGAGCCGTAGCGAGATTCGGGAGGGGTCTGGGCGGTAGAGGTGGTTAGTACCGCAGAAGTCTTGCCTGGCGCAGTGCCCCCTCCCGCAGACTTCGGCTGAACGCCTCGTCTGCGACCTCCCCCGCTACGCGGGAGAGGTGACTGTCACCTCTCCAAGGCTTCGCCTTGGGGAGGTCGAATCGAGGCTTTGCGAGATTCGGGAGGGGTCTGGGCAGTGAAGGTGGTTAGTACCGCAGATGTTTTGCCTAGCGCAGTGCCTCCTCCCGCAGACGAAGGCTCAAGCGCCTCGTCTGCGACCTAGTATATAGCGGCCAACTAAGATGTTCATGTTCGACGTCGTTGCAACGGTGTCGGACTCAGCTACCCAGACAGTTTATCGACCCCGAACGAATGTACACATTTGTAGCTCGTGGGGGAGCGAAGTCGGGCAGCTGATTGTTTTCTATCCGAACGGTCGCTGAGTGCTCTTCGCCAAGTGCGAGGAAGCCTGAATTTACTAGGTAGGAGTTTACAATGACAACATATGATCGCGTGATCGGCATTGATGTAGCTTCCAAGAAGCTAGACATTTCCGATTCCCAGGGCAAGCTGCCTTCAACGATTAGCAACACGGTCTCGTCCATTGGCAAGTTGATCGAGCGCATCCAAGAGCCTGAAAAGACACTTGTGGTTTGCGAGAGCAGCGGTGGTTATGAGAATATCATGGTTGACCTGCTACACGAGGCGAAGGTCAACGTGTCAGTGGTCAACCCGCGCAAGACTCACTACTACGCCAAGGCACACGGGTATCTAGAAAAGACGGATACCATTGATGCCAAAGTAATTCGGCATTTTGGTGAGCAGGTCAAAGTCCATTTGACCAAGCCGCTTACCGAGCGAGAGAAGAAGCTTCGGTTGCTTACGCGTCGTCGAGTACAGGTCATGACGATGATCAACCAAGAGAAGAATCGCTTGCGTTTTGAGGATGAGACGGTCAAGCAATTCGTTGAAGAGAGCTTGAAAATGCTGAAAAACCAGCTAAAAGCTCTGAACGAGCAGCTCAAGGAGCAAGCCAAGGAGATGAGCAAAGAGACACCTAACGTAAGGATCATCTCCAGCGCGCCAGGCGTGGGTCTCATCACGACAGTCACTCTGTGTGCTGAACTTCCTGAACTTGGAAAAATCTCTCGTACGGAAATTGGCAAGCTTGTTGGTGTAGCTCCGATGGCCAACCAAACCGGTCAGAGCGATGGCAAGAGACGCATTCGCGGAGGTCGATCAACGGTGCGTCGTACACTATACATGGCGGCCTTAGTGGCAACCAAAAAGAATCCAGTGGTCGAGAAATTCTATTCGAGGTTATTAAGCCGAGGAAAACCGAAGAAGCTGGCGTTGATCGCGAGCATGCGAAAGCTGCTCCTGATCCTTCACGAGATGGTACGTACGCAAACGATGTGGGACCCCGAGAAGAAGGCACGTGACCAAGCTGTCGCCAGCCTGGCCACGGGCGCTACGTGCTCGGCGGGTCATTGACTCACCGGCGACTAAGTTATCCCTTACAAAGTTGCGTCCCCGCAGAGCTTTGCTATGTTTCACTTAGCACAGTTCATAGTGTAGGAAATCAAACATTGAGTTACCGGCGCCATGCCTTGAAAAATCCCGGGGGTTTGGGGGCTGGCCCCCAAGATGCCCAAGCGAAGGGAAGAAATTTAAGATTCTTCCTTGACTACCAACTAGACGGTCGCTCCCCCGCTTCGCGGGAGAGGTGACTGTCACAAATTCCCAAAAATCTACCGCCTAACGTGCAAGATGGGCTGCTTTGGCTTGTGTGTACTACCACGAGACTAAAATTGACTCTGTTTCAATCCTTGGGCCAACGGGGCCAGCGACATGATGGTCGGATCACCACACACACGCGAAAGCCTGATCTTGCGGCTGCCGACAGCGACGGATGCTGCGGCTTGGCAAGAGTTTGCGTCAATTTACGAACCGCTGGTCTACCGCTTTGCCCGCCGCCGTGGCTTGCAAGACGCTGACGCGCGGGAACTGGTTCAAAACGTTTTTGTCGCCGTGGCCCGAGCGGTAGTCGATTGGCGACCGGATCCGGCTCGCGGCAAGTTCCGTACGTGGCTGTTCCGAATCGCTCGCAACCAGTTAATCAACCTGGTCGCCAAACGTCGCCCAGATGGTGGCTCGGGCAAAACCTCTGCGATGATGAACCTGCAGCAAGTTGCTGACTGGGAATCGCGAACTCAAGAGATTGAACTGGACTACCGTCGCGAACTGTTCCGCGCCGCAGCTATTGAAGTACGAGATCAAGTCCAAGACGGAACGTGGCAAGCCTTCTGGCGCACTTGCGTGGAGAATGCTTCGATCGAACAAGCGGCGGTCGAACTGAACATGTCGCCAGCCAACATTTATATCGCCCGCAGCCGCGTGCTGCGTCGCTTGCGTGAATTGATCGAGCAGTGGGAGAGCGAAGATGCCTAAGGTACCCAAGTTCATCCAAACGCTGCTGGAATCCAACGATACCGATAGCGCTGAATTCAAGGCCGCCGTTGCTCAACTGGAGCGTCAGCCCCAATGGCAACCGGCGCTCGAGAAACTGGCTCTGGGTGACTCCAAGTGGTGGCCCGAAGCCCAATCGGCCTTGGCCGATAGTGATTTGCCCAACCACGATCCACTGGATGATCGACGGGAGAGGATGTTCGAAGACTACGCTGGCACGCTGGATATGGCCGGTTCCAAGTCGCTCGGGCATAACAACTCGGTGACCATCGAGATCGAATCATCGCTGGCCAGCGATACACCGATCGATTGTGAACGCGTCTCGCTCGATTTCCTCGAGCCACCCAGTCACCCTGAGTTATTGGGACGCATTGGACGCTACGAGATCGAACGCGTGTTGGGTACCGGCGGCATGGGCGTGGTCTTGCGGGCCTTCGATACCGATTTGCATCGCGTAGTGGCCATCAAGGTATTGGCTTCACACTTGGCGCACAATTCATCGGCTCGCCGTCGCTTTGCTCGCGAAGCTCAAGCGGCTGCAGCTGTTGTGCATCCCAACGTGATTCCGATTTTTAATGTCGAATCGGATGCCAAGACGCCGTTTATCGTCATGCACTATGTGGCTGGTCAATCATTGCAACGTCGAGTCGACGTCAACGGCCCGTTGCCGATTGTCGACGCCTTGCGTATTGCTCAGCAAACCGCTGCTGGACTGACCGCCGCGCACGCTCAAGGTCTGGTGCATCGCGATGTCAAGCCCGCGAATATTTTGCTGGAAGAACAAATCGATCGCGTGATGCTGAGCGATTTCGGATTGGCACGCGCAGTCGATGATGCGTCGCTGACTAAGACCGGTATCGTGGCTGGAACTCCGCACTACATGTCACCGGAACAGGCTCTGGGTGAAGACATCGATCATCGCAGTGATCTGTTTAGCTTGGGCAGCGTGCTGTACTTCATGCTGTGCGGACATCCTCCGTTTCGCGCGTCGAGCGCTATGGCTGTGTTGCATCGCATATGTCAGTTCGCCCATCGACCACTTAATGAAGTTAATCGCGATGTGCCTATCGAAGTATCGGCACTTGTCGATCGCTTGCTGTCTAAGAAGCCCGATCAGCGTGTGGCCAGTGCCGCTGATGCCGAACGCGAATTGGCTCAACTGCTAACCAATCTTCAGCAACGAGGTGTGTCGATCCAATCGGCTCAGCCGGTTACCGCCGAAGTGATCGACTCGCAGGCTCCAACCGAGTATCCGGCCTGGCTACGTTATTCAGCCTTGCTGGTTGGCTGTGTGGTGCTGATCGTGTTGGGTCGCTGGCTGCCAGAACTGCTAAGTACTTCTGCAACCACGGGCGACGCGCCAGTGGTGACTGAATCGACTCAGCCACCTAAGTCCCTCGAAGCGCTCGTTAACGAATATAAAGAGTGGCTGGCAGACGATGCCAGACTTAGCGACCAAGCGGCCAGCATTCGTTTGCACCTAGAACGTATGCAAACCGAGCTTAGCGACGCGACCATGGTTGAAGACGATTTCGAAGCTCAAGCCCAGCTGCTTTCGGAAACGATGCGACGGTTGGAGAGCGAATTACAAATCGAGTAAAGACTTCAGACTTCAGACTTCAGACTTCAAACTTCAAAAAGGAATTTTCATGAACTGGCAACTATTTTCTAAACTTCGGTTTTATGCTTCGGTGGGCATTGCGTTGGTGGGTCTAAGCGCAGCATCGACATTGATTTCGCCTTCAACTTCGGTGGCCCAGGTTCCAACGAATGCTGGAATCAAGGATTCGATGAAGGAAGAGATTAAACGGCAGTTGACCGAACTGGAAGTCAAAGAAGTCAAGCTCAAGGCGGATGTCGGCGATGATCATCCTTCCCTGGTGGGCTTGCGGGCACAGATTGCGGCCTTGAAGGCCTTGCAAGCTCGCGACGAGGCAACCAAGGCTCGAGGTGCTGCCGCCCGCACCGCTGAATCGGCCCTTCGCCGCGCCACTCGCGCACGGGCTGCCGTTGACGGCCAACTGGCTGAGGTCAACGATGATGTGATCACGGAAAACGTTCTCGGAACCACCAACCGAGTTATAGTGCAGCAAATGCCCGATGGATCTTTGGCTAGGGAAGTCATTACCACCACCGATGGTGAGGAACTTCATAGCATGATCGCAGTACCGGCGCAAGGTCAACGCATATCAACCGTCACCGTCGCTGGCAATCAAGATTTGCGAGAGCTGCAAAAGGTGATTGAAAAATTGAAATCAAAGGACGCGAGCGATGAAGATAAAAAAGCGGCTCGCGAGAAGATCGAAAAGAAGCTCGGCGAGCAATTCGATGAAGACCTGAAGCAGCGTGAAAAGCAAATTGAAGAACTGGAAAAGCAACTGGCCACGCTGAAAGAACAAATTGGCAAACGTCGCGATGCCAAGAACCGGTTAATCGAACTGCGCATGGAACTGCTGATGAATGAAAGCGAAGGGCTGGGATTTCCCAACGCCTGGCAAACATCTGCTCGTCACGGTTTGACCAGTACGATTGGCCCGTACAGCTTGCCTGCCTCGACCATCCGCGTGCCTGGCTTGTCTATTCTACCCCCAGCTGCAACTGCACCCGTGCCGCCACTCCCACCTGCGCCCGGAGTCGCTCCGGCGGCCCCAGCGCAACCTGTACTGCCACCAGCACCGATCGACGAGGTCAAATCGTAAGACGGAACTCTTGAAAACTCTCGATTGTTCACTTCGAATCAGACGAGACTGGCGAGTCATTCTCTAGTCTCGTTTTGTTTTCACGTTCGCGCATGCTCCACTGGACTACCACTCCTCCAATAAATCCTAAAACCAGCGCGCACGAAAACACAACTAGCTTTTGCAACCCACCATAAAGATCACCACCCATCGGATAAAACGATGGGAGTTGGTAGACGGGCGAGTAAGTTGTCGATGCTGAGAGTCGCACAGTTCCAGTCGCCAAGGGCGGTATCACCGACACGCCGCTGGGTAGAGCGGCCGGTGGCAAAGTCGGCACATTTCCTGGTGTCCACGGGGCGATATTCACCGGAACGACCAGTTGCCGAAACAACAGCGCTGATAGTTGGTTGTAAACTTCCAGCTGTGGCGCGAAGAAGATCGTCCCGATAGCCACCACCGCAAATCCTTTCCAGAAATTTCGGTGGTCGCTCGCGGTGAAGGCAAAGGCAGCTCCCAGTAGAATCAGGAGGCTATATAACAGCGTCACCAGCGTCATGGCCAGCGCGGACCGCAAATAGACTGCAGCCATAAACAGCGCCACCAGCCCCGACACTCCAAACAAACCGCGAATCGAATAGGCCATTGTACACTTCCTCCCATGTATCCTAATGTGGCATAGGCTTCTAGCCTGTGTGGCATAGGCTTCCAGCCTGTGTTCCTAATGTGGCATAGGCTTCCAGCCTGTGATTCCACTGTGGCATAGGCTTCCAGCCTGTGTATCAGCATGTCAAACTACCGCTTTAGCGTAACACATCTCTTGCTCATTACCACTCAGAGCGCAGTGGTCTTAGGCGCATGGGCTATGTACGCCAGCTTTGGTGCCGCCGTAGCCGTATCGATATGTGGGCTCAGTTGGTTGGGGCTTGTCCGCGCCAATCGGCAGCCGCAGGTGAACTGGATCGCCTGGCCAGCGCTAGCGCTGGCATTTATCTGCTTGAGTAGCTGGCTGTTCTTGGGCGTTGGCCCCTACTTGTCGAAATACTCTTGGCCCTCGAGCGTGCGCACGTTGGTTGAGCGCTTCGACGGTCAACATGTATACGTATATGGTCTGGGTGATGGAGCATTCATCTGCCAAATGCACATTGAAGGATCTTCCGACCAGTTACTCAACTCGCTCGTACCGCATGCATCCGCAAGCATCGGTCAGGTGCACGAAGAGTTTTGGAGAGAGTTACCAATGGCCTGGGTGCTCAGTCGGCCAGAGAACTTCCGGTACTATCAATGTACAGAGTGCGAGACGCTTGCATTGGATGCTCGTGCACACAAACTCTACCTGCGAGCTCAACCCAATTCCTACTAAACCGTGGGCGTTAGCCGGCGTTAGCCCCGGTTTTTGGACTGCTGGCGCACTAAGCCGTAGGCGTTAGCCCCGGTTCCCTCGTCAACCGCCCGTATACGTTCAGTAACCGCGGTTAATACTCGCACACGACCACTGGTTCGTACAGGCTGCGGCACGGTTTGGTTATCACATCAAAGCTGTGGCTAATGCCACAGCACTCCAAATAACCGCGGCTAACGCCGTCGGCTTAGCTAACGCCACAGCACTCCAAAAGCGAACGACGAGCACTCAGAGGCGACCCGCTGCCCCTGGGCTCGTCGTTCTTATCGCGTGGCCGCGCGATAGTCTACTTGATTTGTTCGCCGCCCCGCGCGGTTATCATCGAGCGCAACAGCGAGGCATCGATCGAATGGGCGATGAACACTACCGAGCCATCACCCAACAAAACGTTAAATCCATTTTCCGCGTAGCCACCAAACTTCGGCAGCGGTTGATCAGCCGCATAGCTGAAGTCTTCAGGTTTGGTCCACGGGATCGATGTCTTGGCCTCCACCGCCATGATCGTATTGGAGGTGCCGTCGGTGATCGAGCGCAGCTCTACTCCTGTATCAGGTGGGAACATCGAATCTTTACCCATCAATACTACATAAGACGTATTGGTGGATCCCTCAGGGTCTTCAGGATGACGATAGACAGCGGGCATTTTCTTCAGCAACTCTTGGTTGCTGGGGCTATCCCAGGGTTCGTCAAACTTATACTGCTCATACAGGTTCGACTGTTCGATGAAGGGAAGAATTGCGACACGCCAACTGTAGGGAAACTTCTTTGGCTGATCCTTGGCGTTGTGACGATATGCAGCTGCGCCAGGGAACTGGCTATAAGTATCGTGGAAATTGTGCATGGCCAGTCCGATCTGCTTGAGATTATTCGAAGAATGTGATCGCCTGGCAGCCCTTCGCGAGGCGCTTGCAGCTTCGGCAAAGGGAGCCAGAGCCACCTCTTTCATCGGCAAGCGTGCATTCAAGCTGGCCAGCTTGCCATCCACTTTGCTCTCCATCACTTCTAGGAGCTTGTTACCTAACTGAATCAACTGGGCTACAGCCGCTGACGCTTGGATAGTAGCGCCACCTTCAGTCACGGATGAAGCCTTGGCGGTTGAAGCCGGTTGCGTTCGCAGTTGCTCTTTGAGGAAGTTCTTGAGTAAAACGATACTGGCGTTGTTAGTCTCATGAACTGACTTAGCTCCCTTTTCATCCAGGCACAACGTCAGCACGGATAGTTCCATGTTATCTCGTAGACTAGCGCCTACACCGAACAAAGCGGCTTCATCGATAACGGTACCGGCCACGGAACGCACAACTTGACCCACCTCATTGGGATTCTTGCGCATTGCTTCTATCCAATTGCGCACGACCTTGCCTTCGATCATTGCAAAGGCGCTCTGCACCTTCAGTTGACTCCAGACGTCCGTCGCTATAAATGCAGGTTGGACCTGGCGACCATTGGCGATGCGTTCCATTTGCCGGCGTGAATTGACGGCCAGCGATGATTCACTGGGCTGCCATAAAACTCCCAGCCCCGGCAGTTCGACTCCACTGCGATCACCAATAGTGATCTTGGTGCCGCCAAATTTCTGGATATCCAACGTTGGTGGGCTCTTCAGCTGTACAAATACAGAACTGGGTGTAGCCCAAGCCTGAGAATTAAAACTGATCACAACTTGCTCGATATCGGCGAGGCCTACACCCAGCATTTCTTTGGCCTGTGTCTCGAAGCCCATTCCCAGCATCTGGTAGATTGCCTTGCCCTGTTCACTGGCCAGCAACTCATGGGGCCGCACGCCCAGGATGACACCTGAATCTTCGTCCAGATACTGCAGGGAATACTCTGCACTGGGCGCTGCTTTTGGTTTGGCATCTTGAGCAATGGCCGCGGGGCCCGATGAGCGAATCGACAGCAGCCCCATGGCCACGATGCCGATAACGACCATCGCGCATAGCCGGCCGAGGGTAGTGCGTTTGACGGCACTGTTTTTAGAAGCCCGTAACATCTCCAGTCTCCTGAAAAAGGTTTGGCGGGTCGGAAGGAAAGCACGGGCCGGCCAGCCCACATAGTTGTTTTGTTGATCGAGCGCTAAAGTTGCCAGCACTCGCAAGTACTCTCGCTCACCACCAGTCAGCTTGACGGCCACTGCGTCAGCTGCCAGCTCTTGCTCCAGCTTCAAGCGTTGCGATAGCCAGTGAACGATCGGATTGTAAAAGTGCAAGACGACCCCCAGCTGTGCCATCAGCCCAGCCGCAAAGTCGCGATGCTGAATGTGAGCCAGCTCGTGAGCCATGACGGCCCTGAGTTCCACCGCTTGCCAACTGCGCCAATGGGCGGGCAGCAAGATGATCGGTGAGAACACGCCGATGGTAGCAGCGGTCGACAGCTGATCGGATTGCCGAGCTTCGACCTTGGTTCGAATGCCCAGCTCCGCTTGCAAGATATCCAGAGTTTCCGAGACTTCACGCGCGCTAATCGGTTGGCTGCTGCGTCGCAGGTCAATCGTCCCCAGCACTCCCATGATCAAACGAATCAAGCCCACCACCAGCCCCAATACGAATATGCCAATTACCAGCTTAGGCAGCCAGCTGCGCGTCCAATGCGTCTGGGTATCGTCAGGCGCTTGTCGCAGTTCGTCCAGAAATATTGCGGCCAGCGTCGACAGCGCAGTTCCTGCAGGTTTCGACTGCGCAACAGGTCCCGCAGCACCAGAGTCGATATCTGCACCCGCTGGCGATGGTAACGGGGTGGCTTGAGCAACTTCATCGACGCGAGTTGTCGACGACTTGGCGCGCGCCCAGGCCGACACATCGACCGTGGGCCACCACTGCGGCAGCGCCACAAAGCTGCCCAGAGTAATAACCACAATGGCCAGCAGCGCGCATAGCGGAGCAAAGGCACCACCAATGCGCCACGGACGAGCACTAACAATCATGGCCACAATCGCTAAGAGTGTAGCTTGCAGCCCGCACCACAAGAGGCTCATTCCAAACGCAGTCATGGTTTCTCCTCCCGCAGCAGTTTCTCAAGAGCTTGTCGTTCTTTACGAGTAAGTTTGGAGCCATCAAACATGCGCATCAGCAATTGTTCGCGCGAGCCACCAAAGACGCGGTCGACCAGGTCACGAATAATGCTTTTGGAAACATCCTCAAACGGCCTGGCCGGCTCGAACTGAAACGGCCGCTGATCGTTGAGCTGAATTAGAAATTCTTTCTCCAGCAGAATCTTTACCAGCGTAGCCACGGTGGTGTACGCCAAATCGCGCCCCGACTGCGCCAGCGCATCGCGCACTTCAGCTACCGTCGAAGCTCCCCGTTGCCAGAAAGCATGCATGACTTCCAGCTCACGCTCCGTCAACTCCTTCGCCGCCGGCCTCCCCATCACTCCACCTCATCGATGAACTTTGGTTTTTTAGATTTGGTTTTATAGTAGAGATAGTCGCGGCGGTTGTCAAGTATTTTTTGGAGGCACCACCGAGCTTGTCTCGGTGGACCGATGACTGACCGGCTAGAACATGGCCATTACTAGCCAACCAGTCATCGCTGCCACCGACACGAGGTCGGTGGTGAGCCGGTGGGAAGAAGTGATACTACGTAAACAGCCGAGTACTAAAGTAGCGTTCGGCCCGATCGCACAGCAGTGTAACGATGCGTGAGTCGGCTGGCAGCTGACGTGCAAGTTCAAGCGCCGCAGCTACGTTGGCTCCAGAGGACGAACCCACGAGCAGCCCGAAGTCGCGATTGAGGCGCAGCGTCATCTGCATGGCCGACTCGCTAGAGACCTTGACGACGCGATCGATCGGCACTTCGCGTAGCAGCGGAGGCACAAAACCACCGGCGATGCCTTCAATCCAGTGGCAACATGCTTCTTCACCCGACAGCAGCGCCGATTCGGCCGGTTCCATGGCGGCGATGACGGTTTGCGGATTGGCTTTACGCAGCGCCCGCGTACAACCGGCCAGCGTACCGCCGGTTCCATAGCCCGAAACAAAGGCATCGACTCGCCCTTGCATCTGCTCCAGAATTTCGACTCCGGTTTCATGTTCGTGATCATGTGCGTTGAGCGGGTTCTCGAATTGGCGAGGCAGAAAATACCGGCTGTCGCGGGCAGCCATCTCGCGCGTCATCTCGATGCCCGTCTGATAACCAGCTTGTGAGAACAGGATCAACTCGGCGCCGAAGTGCTGAATGATCTTGCGGCGTTCACCACTGGCTCGCTCGGACATGACGATCGCCACGCGATAACCGCGAGCCGCACCCACCATGGCAAAGGCGATCCCAGTATTGCCGCTGGTGCACTCCAGCAAAATGGAATCTTCACTGAGCAACCCGTGTCGCTCGGCGTCCATGACAATCGTTCGAGCCAGGCGATCTTTGATACTGCCGCTGGGATTGAGAAACTCGCACTTGGCAAACAACGTGCGATTCTCCTCTGGAAAATTCAGTTCAATCAACGGCGTACGGCCAATCAACCGCAGCAGTCCATCGCCACGTCGAGCCTGCGTATTAGGTGGTGCGTTCATCCCGTCAATTGTAACGCAGAACTAGCTCACCGCTGTTTCAGCCTGCCAAAGGGCAGACTCGATGCCTCCATGAAAGAAGATTGCGCACAGACCATGACCGGGGATCGCCATCGGAGGTACCGCGATCAAGGCCCCTGCGCCCGCTGCCAGATCGACGGCCCGTTGAATATCGTCCACAAGAAAATAAGGACGCATGACTGGCCGTTCGCCTGCATGCAACGGTGTGCGAATGCCAAGCGTGGTACCGCTTTCCAAACGCGCCGTCCGTGCTCCGCTCAGTTGCGAGTCAGCTTCGCTGAACGTTACCCCATGCGTTTTAGAATAAAGGGAGCACAGCGAATCGACTTCGGTGGTGACTATTTCGAGATAGTGAACTTGCACGTTATTCTGCCTGTTGATTCTCGGTGACACGAAACTTGACGATCTTCTTGATCAGCGAGTACGGAATAGGCGCATCAAGTGGAAACTGAACGGATCCTTTCGCATGTTTGTAGTCAGCCAGTTCAGCTTTGAACTTTTCGATTCCAGATGGAGCCGGATAGAAGCCAATATGTTTCTTGAAGGCCGCGAAATGAACGAGATTACCGTTCAAAACAAAGGTTGGGATTTGATACTTCATGGCCTCGGTAGCATTCGGGGCGGCGGCCTGAATGGTCGACCGAATCTTCTCGAGAATCAATTGCACCTCTTCGGGAAAACCAGCGATGTAGGCGTCGATCGTTTGAGGAGGTTTCGTACCTGACTTCATATCGAATGGATCCTCGTAGCCGATCTCGCCAGAGATTGGACGCGTTATGGTACTTCATCCAAAGTCTGGCGACTTCGGCTACGGGAGACGTTCCGGCAATAACGTAAGTAACTTGTCAGCTAACTGGGCCACCTCAGCGTCAGGGGAGGAAGACAGCGCACGAATGTCCGTAGAGTACTCGGCGCGCACCCACTGCTGAGCGGCGGCGTTGTTGGTGACCAGGGTAGTAAAGTCGCGAAGAATCTGGCTTTGGGTCGCCGTGTCACCGCTGTTCAGTCCGTCGTGATACGACTGGACGGCAGCCTTGCCCAGCGTATTGGCCAGGGCATCGCCATCGATCGCGATGCGGTTTGGAAGATCTCGAACCCAGACAACCAACTTGAACGCAGACCAACCGGCGATGGCGAAACAAATCAGGCCCAGTGGAATGAGAACCATGAACCAGCGCTTGGTTCGAATTTTCATGCAATCGCTTTCGTAAGCTGCAGGGGCCAGCTTTAGGGAATCCACTCTTGCCGCATAAAGTAGGGCCCGCCGCAGGCATGATCCTCGTGAGTGTGGACCATGGTCCACGCAAAATCTATGGGACTCACAAAAAACTCGATGCCCTGAAACCGTCCTAGCGGTGGCATGATACCACGACACTCAAACGCACATTGACCATGTTTGGTGACACTCACCGCAGTACCAGCCAAATTAAAGTTAAAGGGAACAATCCAGTAGTGAGCACACTCAACCTGAGCATACTCGGCCTCGGCCTTTACGCCTACGCGCATCCGAGGTCGGCCAGCAAAGGCGTTCCCATAAATTGCGCGCCACCGGTCCTCAATCTCCAGACACTCGGGCCAGGACAATGGCAGACATCCACACCTAAGCAGGTCAAGAATTCAAATAGCATCGATTAACGTCGTTCAATCTTACAATTTGGCAAATGCGTGCCCAGCGTCGTGATCCCAGCATCAGTGACTTTGGTGCTCGTGAGCTCGAGAGTCTTGAGCTGACTGCATTTGGCCAGGAGCATGACGGTCTGATCATTGACACCGAAATCGCCAGAAAACGCGATCAACTTGACGTTGGGCATACTGGCTATGGAACTGATACCGACAGGCCCAATATCGGTCATTTCCAGAGACACATTGTCAACGTCGCCGCGGTGGGCAAAACATGAGAGCAGTCCATCCGTGTCCTTCATCGAATAGATGGCGAGGCCACCTTCACCTTTGGCCAGGCGTTGAGCGGAATCGGCAAGCCAGTTGAGCCGATATCGAAGCGTGAGGTTCTCTAACTCAAGCTGAGCTTGGTGACGCGAGTAAACCGTGAAGGTCACCAGCAGCAGCACGACCAATACAGCATACCCAATGACATGAAGGCGTTTCATCGTTGCCTCGTCGTGTTCATCATGCGAGTGGTTGAGGGACTACTCCAGCTTAGACGCTCGCAGTGGTCCCCAACAACCAGCTGCGGGCGTTTTTTGGCTAGCCTCTAGTTAGAAAACGCGGAGACGCGGAGGATCGCACGTAGGCGAGTCTCTCTGAGACTCGCAACCCTCACCGTTACCGGCTACGCGTTGTGGCCAATCGAGGCTAGTCTGGGAGACGCTGCTACGTGGAATGGGGATGGGAAGTGCAGGGGCTCTGCAGAATGCCTCGTCTGCAATCTACCTGAATAGGGCCTGGCAGAGGTGACATAAAGCCCTTCAAACAAATGGCTGGAATGCTGCACAATCGCAAGAGAATTGGGAGTAGAGGGTAGACCGAGTAGACATCGAGAAAGATGCTTTTGGTGATGAAACTGGCCCTAGAGAATTTCTAGGGCTATGAAATCTCTACTCTCCACTTTCTCTCGTCTACTCTCTATTGGCCGAAGGCCAATGGGGATGACAGGAATTGAACCTGCACACCTTGCGGTACTAGATCCTAAGTCTAGCGCGTCTGCCAGTTCCGCCACATCCCCTTGCGATCAGCTGGCCAGTCGACCGGCGATCGGATCTCAAAATGGACACACGTAGATGACTGTCTGCGTTTGTTGGTGCTAACCGCAAGGCAGGCTTGGGTTAGCGGGTTCACCTCGCCTGCGGCTACGGGTTAAACGAAAAACTCGACTGCGGCTACGGGTTAAACGAGAAACTCGCGTGCGGCTACGGGTAAACGAAACCTAGGTTGCAGTGGGCACGACCCAGACCTTTAGGTCGGTTTCGATTTCTTGGTGCAGGTGCACCTTTACCGTGTAGAGGCCGAGTTCCTTTAGTGGACCGGTCAGGCGAATTTGATCGCTGGTGACCGTGATGTCGGTGGCCTTGAGGGCGGCGACGATTTCTACTGCGCCGACGCTGCCGTAGAGGTGACCTTCATCGTTGGCGTTGGCTTCGATCGTGATCGACTGCTGGGCAATCTTGTCAGCCAAGGTTTGCAGACCGCTCAGTCGTGTACGTTCGATCTCGTGCAGACGAGCCTTATGCTTTTCGACCATCCGCTTGTGATGGTCGGTCGCAATGATCGCCAGACCTTGAGGCAGCAGGTAATTGTTGGCATGGCCGGCTTTCACCTCGACGACTTGCCCTTGTTTGCCGACGTGGTCGACGTTTTGAGTCAGCAGCAATTGGATGCCGCCGTTCTCTCCTTTAGGCAATCGCTTGAACTTCTTGGCCAGGCGTGGTTGTCGAGAAGCTACCATGTCAAAACCCTATACTGCTAATAACTGATCTTTTGATTTGGTCTGTTGAAAGGGACGACTAAAACGGAATTTCGTCTTGCGAAAATCCCGCTTCGCGTTCGTTATCGATCACATGCGAGCGAGGTGGCTCGCTGTAACTGTCATGCTGCTGATGGACGCTGGTGGCGGCAGCGGCACCGGCTGGTGCGCCGGCGGCTCGAGGAGCGCCTTCGCCACGCGTGCCGAGCATTTGCATGCGGTCACATACCACCCGCAGCTTGTAATGTTTCTGTCCGTCTTTTTCCCAGGTATCGAGTTTCAATCGTCCCTCGACAAACACCGGTGAGCCTTTGCTCAAATATTCCGCGGCGACTTCCGCCGTGCGTCCCCAGAATGTCAAATCGACAAAGGTGGTCTCATCGATCCACTCGCCATTGCTACCTTTACGGCGATCATTGACGGCCAGGCCGACTTCGGTCACGGGTGTTCCCTGAGGCGTGTAGCGCAACTGCACGTCACGCGTCAGGTTGCCCATCAAAATGACTCGATTGTAACTTGCCATGGTTTGTACTCCTGCAGGACAAAGAACGCTTACTATGCGTCGTCATCCTCGAAATCGGCTACGTCTTCGACGTCCAGGTCGTCGACCACGCCCACAGCCACAGGCTCCACATCACGTGGAGGCGGTGTGACTTTACCCAGTGCGTGGGCGACCAAGGTTTCAACCAATCGCGGATCGACGCGGGTCACCATAAAACGCATGATGTTTTCGTTCAACTGGCAATCGCGATTGAAATCCTTCAACTGCAATGAGTCCATCTTGAAGTAGGTGATCCAGTAGGTGCCCTTGGTGTGCCCGTTGATGGGATACGCCAAGCGGCGTTCGTCCCACAAGCGGCTGGCCAAGATCTCGCCACCAAACTTCTCCACAGAAGCTTGTACCGTAGCAGCCACTCCACCCGGATCGCGGTTGTAGCGGTTGCTATCAAACAAAAAGAAGCAGTCGTAATATTGCGTCGCCAAGTTCCCAGTCTCCCGAAAATCTCAATCCCGTTATAAGGAGTTCGTCAAGGCGCCGGATGTTCCGAAGCCAATGTTTTTGTTGATGAAAATTTTTTTCGCACGTGCTTTCAGCGCCGCTTTAGTTGACCTTGTTCATGCAAGTATCAATGCTTTCACGACACCAAAGGTCAACCGCATCAGCGGCCTTTTCCTTGGCGATGGCGATCTCGTCCAGCTCTTCCTTGCGGAAGCGGCTGAGAACATAGTCCGCTACATCCCACTGCGGCGGCGGAGGTTCAATTCCCACCCGCAACCTGGCAACATCCTGGCTGCCAACAGCCCGCAAGATATCGCCCAGTCCTTTTTGACCACCCGAGGACCCTCGAGCACGCATTCGCAGCTTGCCCAGCGGCAAACTCAGGTCATCACAAATTACCAGCAAGTCTTGTTCGGGGGCAAGTTTGTAAAACTTGACCGCCGCCGAGACGGCTCGACCACTCTCATTCATGAATGTGAGGGGCCAAAACAAAATGACCGGCTGGCCAGCCACTTTGATCGTCGTCAATTGCCCATCAAATTTGGCTCGCGGTGGTTCAGCCCCATGCCGCTTGACCAAAATCTCCAGGACATCAAATCCAATATTGTGTCGCGTAAGAGCATAACGGCTCCCGGGATTCCCCAGTCCAACCACAAGTCGCGTCTTGGTGGCTTGGTCCGTCACGCTATTACGGTCTTACTATTTCTTGTCGTCGTCAGCCGACTTTTCCTTGCGGATCAGCTCGGGCTCATTCGAAGTAGCCGCAGCGTCATCGCCAGCAGCGGCCGGCTGAGCAATCTGCACTACCACCACGCTGGCCGGCGTAATCATCGAAGCCCCTTCGGGCAGCTTAACATCGTTGGCATGGACGCTCTGTCCCAGGTGCAAACCGGCGACCGAGACAATCAAATGTTCGGGAATCGAGCCGGCTGGGCAACGAATCGTCAGCTCGTGGGTATTGAACTTCAGCACGCCGCCTTCGCTCAGTCCAGGTGCTTCGCCGTGCAGTTCGACCTGCAATGTAATTTCAACCGCTTCGTCCTTCGACACGCGGGCCAAGTCAACGTGCAGGATCTCAACACCATAAGCATCCCACTGAACTTCACGCAGCAGGGCGGTGTCTTGAATCGCGCCGGTCAAGGCCAGCATCTTGGAACCGTGGCGAATCACGGTGTTAACGGCATCTTTGGAAATCGCTAAATTCACGTTCGCTTCGCCGTGACCATATAGGACGGCCGGTACCAGACCGGTGGCGCGCAGCTTGCGAACTCGTGAGGTGCCTACCGCTTCGCGGGTCTTTACTTCAATTGTCTCAATCATCTCTCGGGTCCATCACTTCGTGGCCAATATCCCCAGGTTTTCCCAATCATCGGACTACCCACTAAGTCGGGCTACCAACGATCGGGCCACTCTTACCGGGGCTAGCCGCCTGTCTGGAGGGCATTTAGGAAACGGGCAAGTATCGCAAAAGCCGCCTGACTTTCAAGAGCAAACCGCTGCGAAACCTGACCCAGATTCAACAAAATCGGCTTGCCGACCCTTCCGGTCTCCATTACGTTGAGATCCTCGCGGGTCTGTCCCCGCTGCCTTCCTTACCATTTGCCTCAGAAAACTGCGCGCAGCCGATATGCCAAAGAAAAGCACCCCTCTCCAGTACATCGAACCCATTGGAGCACGAGTGCTAGTATTAAAAGACGAGCCGAAACGGGAAACCAAAGGTGGGATCGCCTTACCCGATGCCGCCGAAATCCCCACCATCACCGGCCGCATCGTCACCATCAGCCGGCAAGTCGCTCACGACGAAGATGTCCCTCTGCGACAATACGACAAGATCCTCTTCCACCCCAAAAATGCGATCCCTGTCGATTTCGAACCCGATAACCAACTGTTCGTCGTCCCGGTCGAAGACGTGGTCGCTGTCTTTCGCAAAGAAAAACCAGAGACCGAAGAATAGTCTGCTTTTGCTCCGCAAAAGGTACTTTAGCAGGTGATTGCCTTTCGCGGAGCGAAAGGAGACTTAGGTTACCGCCGGGCGATGGATGTAGCTGAAGAGCTGCTGCTCGGTTCCCACAGCGGCCAAGACGAAGACTTCGTTGTTCAGCGTGATCGCCGCCAGGCTCCAGCCTCCACTGGGTGAACTGAGCGCCGAAAAGCGACCGGAGAGTCCACGCACGGCTTTCAGATTGGTCAGCTTCAAGAGGACAATTCCTCGGCCATCGCTGGCATCAAGCCGGTAAAGGGTACCGCTGAGTTTCGATCCCAAGCTCGAGAGGGGCAACGCGCCAACGGGAGTGACTCGCACCAATTGCTGCTGAATAGCCGTCGGCAATTTCAGTTCAGCCACATCGAGACTAGCCGGATTCTGCTTCTCCCACTGCTCCAAAATGGCCTGTGCATGAGCTTGAAGCCAACTGCGCTCCAGCGGCTGTCGCCATTGATTGGCCAAGAAAGCAAAAGCCGCTAGCACGCCAGCCAGTGCCAAGACAATAACCGCGCGACGCACCATCTCCCAGCCGCTGCGGCCGGGGTTGGTCGCGGCTTCATAGCTGCGCGGAGTAACGCTGTTGGCCGTCGATGGCCATGCGCCGTTGGGTAAGGCTTCAACGTCAAGCTGATCAGCGTCTCGGAGAGACGCTGCTACGTGATCAATACACTCAGCGTCTCGGAGAGACGCTGCTACGTGGTCAATGCATTCAGCGTCTCGGAGAGACGCTGCTACGTGTGCTTGCAGACGTTCTGCCAAGCCCTCGGGAATCGCTACTGCATGGAGCGCGGTTTGGATGCGGGTGTCGTCATCGCTGAAACCCTGGCCCCGGCCTCCCAAGCAGTGGTTCGGCTGAGACTGGCTGCGATGATGCTTGTGGATATCAGACATGCGCCTGGCCCTCCTGTGCCTTGGTAGAAGTCTGGGCGTGGGCAGCTGGAGCATCCAATACTCGACGCAAGGCTTCACGACTTCTATTTAAACGACTCATGACAGTGCCGATGGGTATTTGTAGCTGATTGGCGATTTCGCTGTAACTGAGTTCTTCAAAGTAATACATGACGACGATCAATCGAGCTTGAGCTCCCAACTGGCATAGAGCGTTTTGCACCTGATCATGGTCGTCGACTTGTTGAATAGTGCTCGGGTTGTGAGCTGGCTGCCCCAAGGCGTTTTCAATATCAGCATTGGTAGCATCCAGTGATTGCACCTGGCCGTCTTTACAACGCGTGACGCTGCGCAGAAAAGTTCTGCGTGCAATTGCCAACAGCCACCCCAACTGTGCTTCGCTCGAACGCAACTGACTCAAGTACCTGAGAGCCTGCAAAAAGGTCTCTTGCGTGATGTCCTCGGCACCTGTGCGCGAGCCCGTTAGCCGAAAGGCATAACGGTACACTGCCTGGTAATTGGCCGAAACCAACTCCGTAGGTTCGACGATGCAGCCACCCAGAGCCGGACCAGAGCCAGCAAGCAGCGGTAGCGTTGTTGAATCCAGCACGGTCGATTCCAGCTCTTTGGATTGAGGAGGTCCAGTTTCGGGCACGACATACGCTTCTAGAGATAGAGCCCACCAACGGGCAATTTATTCCACAGCTAACCAAAGTTTTTCTGCGGCCGCCGCCTCCATCATAACCCAGCACTTCCACCAGCGCCGCCCCCGAGTAGCGGAACTCGTCAAGAGTTTCGGGGTGCGCAATCCCTGGTAGCGGAACTCGTCAAGAGTTTCGGAATGGAACTTGAACGACGCGATTCGAAAGCCTTGACGGCTTCCGCTACGAGGGCGGCTACGTGGGCGGCTACGGTTTGATCATCCAGCAGGAATCGTGCGGTTGCATTCCGATATGCGGGTAATAGGTCCGCGCAGCCGGGGCGGCCAACAGGATGAGCATGCTCTGCAGGCCAGCCGCCTCATGCGTGCGGCGAATCAATTCGCGACCAATGCCTTGTTTTTGAAAGGCGACATCGACCGCCAGGTCCGATAGATACGTGCAATAGGCAAAGTCGGTAATCGCCCGCGAGACACCGATCAGCACTCCGTCGACACGCGCCGTCAAGATCACTTGTGCGTTGCGCAGCATCGATTCAATGCGGTCGGGTTCGTCGACCGGCCGCCGCTGGGCCAAGGTCGAACGCGTCAAGCAGTCGATAAATTCAGCGGCCGACAAGTCTGGCTCGAGCCCGTATTGCGGCTCTTTCATAGGTTTGGCTTTCTGTTTCTGTTATAATAAAGGTATGCTCCTTCAGTCAGTCGCGACGCCTGTCCCACCGCGTCCCTCGCCTGCGACTACAACTTGAATCCAGCCACTCAAATTGAACCCAGCATGGCGATTCCCACCGATGACCAGTAACCTTCCATCCCGGCTGTTAACAGTGTTGCTACTGGTTGTGGCTCGGTTTACCGCCTCAACACCACTGGCCCATGCGGGCGACGATAACGAACTAAACCAATTGTTTCGGGAGCAGATCGCACCGATTCTAGAGCGAAACTGCGTGGCGTGTCACAACAGCGACAAGCGGGAAGGCGGTTTGGTTCTCGATTCGGCTGCGGGATTGGCCGCCGGCGGCGATAGCGGGCCAGCCATCGATGCTGCAGATATTAATCAAAGTGCCTTGCTATTGGCGGTCCTGCCCAGCGGCGACGAACCTCCGGCGATGCCCAAAGGTCGTCCCGCATTATCCACCGCTCAAGTCGCGACCCTCCGCGAGTGGTTAGCCCAAAAGGCTCCTTGGCCCGACAATCTGGCGCTCGTTGCCAACGAAACACCCGACGAAAAGTGGTGGTCGCTCGAGCCACTGCAGGACTCAACCTCGCCCTCCCCCAACTCGTCATCCCACTCTGCCAACTGGACTCGCGAGAATTACATCGATGCCTATATTCAAGCGCCACTGGAGGCCAAAGGGTTGCAACCTGCGCCCCCGGCCGAGCGACGTGAACTACTTCGTCGCGCGACGTTTGATCTGACGGGACTGCCACCCACTGCCGACGAATTGCAAACGTTCATCGACGACCAGCGACCCGATGCCTACGAGCGCGTGGTTGATCGACTATTGGCTTCGCCTGCGCACGGTGAACGTTGGGCTCGGCATTGGCTGGACGTTGTTCACTATGGTGAGACGCACGGTTATGACAAAGACAAATTGCGGCTGAATGCCTGGCCCTACCGCGACTACGTGATTCGCGCTCTCAATAGCGACAAACCCTACGATCGATTCGTGCGCGAACAGATCGCCGGTGATGTGTTGTGGCCCAATAGTTATGAAGCCATCGAAGCCGTGGGGTTCTTGTCGGCCGGTCCCTGGGATTTCATCGGACACTTCGAAGTGCCCGAATCGAAACTCGATGGTCGCATCGCGCGGCATCTGGATCGCGACGATATGGTTCAGAATACTTTCTTGACCTTTCAAAGCCTGACCATCGGATGTGCCCAGTGCCATAACCACAAGTTCGACCCGATTACGCAAAAGGAATATTACGGACTGCAAGCAGTCTTCGCGGCCTTGGATCGAACTGAACGCAAGTATTATCGCGACGATGAAGTCATGGGTCGTTATCGCGCCTTGGAATTAGAACAACGCCAACTGACCAGCGAACGAAACGCGCTCCGCGACCAGATCAGCCAACTGGGTTCGCCGCGCTTGGCCGAGATCGACCAGCAACTCAGCCAGGCTAAAGCCACAGGCCCCAAACTACCGGCGGAGCATGGCTATCATTCGGCCATTGAAAACCAGGCCGATAGCGTTAAGTGGGTGCAGATCGATCTGGGCGAGCCGCTGGAGATCGCTGCGGTCCAGTGGATTGCTTGCCATGATGACTTTGCCGGCATCGGTGCAGGCTTCGGCGCTCCCAAACGTTGGACGATTCAAGCGGGCAATGATCCCAAATTTGAATCGGACGTCGAGTTGCTGTGGGACCAATCGCACGCCCCTGCCGCCAACCCCGGCATTCAAGTTCAAGCTCGCGACGTAGCGCCTCGACTGGCGCGTTACGTACGTTTCACGGCCTTGGAATTGGCCGAGCGAAAAGACGATTACATCTTGGCCCTCGCCGAACTGCGCGTGCTGAACAAGGCTGGTGTCAATCTAGCGCTCAAGAAGGCAGTCACCGCGCTCGACTCGATCGAAGCCCCCGAGCGCTGGTCGCGCAGCAACCTGGTCGATGACAAGTACCCACAAGCGAAGATGGCGGCGAGCGCAGAAGCCGAATTGGTCCGCGAGCGCGAGGAACTGCTTACACGTCTCGTGCCAGCAGAGACCTTAGCGCGGCAGCGCGAGGTCGAGCGCCTGCTCGGAGAACTAGACGCGCAGATCAAGTCACTGCCAGCCCCTGAGCAAGTTTACGTGGCCACGATTCATTATGGATCGGGAGCCTTCTCGGGCACTGGCCCCAACGGAGGCCGGCCGCGCAAAGTGCAAGTGCTACCGCGCGGCGATGTGGCCCGCAATGGCCCAGAGGCGCAACCGTTGACCTTGAATTGCTTCAGCGATCTACCGCATGAACTTGGCAGCCTCGACTCGTCCGATGCCCAGCGTCGCCAGGCACTGGCCGCCTGGTTAACCAGCGGGCACAATCCACTAACCTGGCGCTCGATCGCTAATCGACTTTGGAGCTATCACTTCCAGCGAGGCATTGTCGATACGCCTAACGACTTCGGACGGATGGGCGGATTGCCATCGCACCCCGAACTGCTTGACCGTCTGGCTCTGCAACTGCGCGATCAACAATCGCTCAAACAACTGCACCGACAAATAGTGCTCAGTGCTACCTATCGACAATCCTCGCAAAGCGACGCGCGGACCAGCGAAGTCGATCCTAATAACCAATGGCTAGCGCACAGCCCACGCAAGCGACTAGAAGCCGAAGCGATTCGCGATGCCATGTTGCAGGTCGCTGGTCTCTTGCGCCGCGAAATGGGCGGACCAAGTTATCAAGATTTTGTCATCGAACATCCCGAGCATTCGCCGCATTATGAATATCGGCTGCACGATCCGCGCACTCCCAGCACCATGCGGCGCAGCGTCTATCGATTCATCGCCAGGTCGCAGACGCAACCCTTGATGACATCGCTCGACTGCGCCGATCCTTCGATGCAAGTCGACGTCCGCAACCAATCGAATTCGGCCACGCAAGCCCTAACGTTACTGAACAACGCTTTTACGCTGATGGCTGCAGAAGAATGGGCCGATCGTATCAGTGGCCAGTCATCCGACGTCCCAGAAGCTGTTCGTCAGATGTTCTCTACCGCCACTGGCCGACCACCTGACACCACCGAACAGCAAATGCTATGCGAAGTCGCTCAACAACATGGCCTGACGACCGTGGCCCGCGTGATTTTTAACTTGAATGAATTTGTATACGTTGACTAGTTATTAGAAGTAGCCAACGCCGCCAGGCGGTGGATTTTTAGAAGTAGCCACCGCTGCCAAGCGGTGGATGTCGCGGTCGGCCAATTCCACCGTCTGGCGACGGTGGCTACCGAAGTGTGAAAAGCCCTAACCCGAATTGGACGTGTCGAAGTGCTTAGACGCGACTTTTTAATCAACTCTGCGGGCGGATTTGGTAGCCTGGCTTTGGCGGCCATGTTGGCCGATGAGTCTCGCGCGACTGAGAATCAACGGCCGACTCATCATCGACCACGCGCCAAGCGGGTGATTCAACTCTTTATGGCTGGAGCGGCTAGTCACATTGATCTGTTCGATTACAAACCCGAACTGGCCAAAGCTCATGGCCGGCCGAGCGACTTTGGTGAACCGATCGAAGCGTTTCAGAACGGCCTGGGTCCGTGGCTCGGACCGATCTGGCCGTTTCAACCATATGGCCAATCGGGCAAGCCGCTCAGTAGTATCGTGTCGCGTTTGGGTACCGTTGTCGATGAACTGGCATTTGTTCACAACCTGGTTGGTAAGTCAGGTGTGCACAGCCAAGCCACTCTGTTGCAAACCACGGGCTTCGATCGACCTGGATTTCCATCGGCTGGTGCCTGGGTCAGTTATGCACTGGGCAGCATGAATGACAACTTGCCGACCTTTGTGGTCTTGCCCGATCATCGAGGGCTGGCCAGCAACGGGACCAAGAACTGGGATAGCGCCTTCTTGCCACCGCAAGCGGCTGGCACGGTGATCTATCCTGATCGCGAGAAACCGATCGCCGACTTGTTCCCTGCATCGCAACGCGCCAAGATCGATCCGGCTCACGAACAGGATTTGCGAACTCTCTTGAAACGCATGAATCAGCGGCATGCCTTAGCGCGACCCGAAGATGCGCGTTTAGAGGCGCGCATCGAAAGTTACGAACTGGCAGCCAAGATGCAACTGGCGGCCCCGGAGGCTCTCGATTTCAGCGACGAACCGGCGCACATCTTGAAACTCTATGGACTGGACAATGTGCCCAGTGAGTTTCCTAGCGAGATCAACCAGCGTGAAGAGGCGATTCTGTTTGGCCGCAAGTGCCTGGCGGCTCGACGCTTGATCGAACGCGGTGTGCGTTTCGTGCAAGTCTGGTCAGGCAATGACAATGGTTTCCCACGCCGCAATTGGGATTCCCACGAGGATGTCGAGCGCGATCATGGCCCCTTGGCCTTTGGTATGGCCTCAGGGGCTGCGGCCTTGATCGAAGATTTGCGGCAGCGCGGCTTGTTGGAAGATACGATCGTGTTGTGGACCACTGAGTTTGGTCGATTGCCCAGCAGCCAAGGCGGTCGCGGTCGCGATCACAATCCTTTTGTGTTCACCAACTGGCTGTGCGGCGGCGGCATTCGCGGCGGGATCACTTGCGGTGAATCGGATCAGTGGGGCTACAAACCCGCCGATCGCAACCAGGTAACCAGCGTTTATGACATTCACGCGACGATCCTGCATCTTTTGGGTTATGATCACACGCGCCTGACCGTTCGCAACGGCGGCATCGATCGCCGCTTGACTGATGTTCATGGTCACGTAATTGAAGGTTTGTTGGCGTAAGAGGACCAACTATCCAGTTTGCCGAGCATTGGTTAGGATAAGATAGTCGCCTTTGGCGTTCGGTAGCGGAACGCGTCAAGCGTTTCGAGTGCCTTGACGCAGGGAATTTCGAAAGCCTTGACGGCTTCCGCTACTGCCGGAGCGTGATAGGAAAGAAGACAATTAACCCTTGGGATCCTTGATGAGCATTAGCGCTAGTGTGCTTGAGACCTTACATCGCATCCACCGGCAGAAAAGCGATCTGACCGGCCAGTTGGAGCGCGGACCCAAGCAGATACAGGCGGCCAAGTACAAAATTGACCTGTGCAAAAAGGCGCTCGAGGAGATTCGCGAAAAACAAAAACACTTGCGCATGGATGCTGACCGCCGCCAGTTGCAGTTGCGTGAGCGCGAGCAACGCATTCGCAACTTGGAAGGCAAGATGAACGCTGCTAAAGAGAATCGCGAATACCAAACGCTCAAAGAACAAATTGCCGCGGATCTGCAAGCCAATAACGTGCTCTCCGACGAGATCCTCGAACTGCTTGAACAAGTCGATGTGGTCACCGCTCAAATCGAACCGGCTCAAAAGCAAATCAGTGCCGCCGAAGCGGAGGCGATTGAAACTGAAAAACGCATCATGGAACGCTTGAAGTCGGTCCAAGTCGATTTGGACCGAGTCTTGAATGAGCTGGCGCAAGTGGAAAGTCAGCTCTCCGGTGAATTCAAACGCGACTACGAACGCTTGATCTCGCTCAAGGGCGAAGATGGCATAGCCGAGACCGAAGGCAATTGCTGCGGCGGCTGTTACCAGATGTTAACACCGCAAATGTTGGATCGCCTGGCTAATCATCACACAGTTGTCTGCCCAACCTGCGGACGCTTCCTGTATCAAACTTGATTCACAGTGTATGGCATTATCGAGCGTAGAACTGTGGCAACGCATTACGGCCAGCCAGCTCGCATCGCCGATGATCTGTCGTGCCTGGGCAGCGGATGCCGCTGCGCAACTCTCGGCCAGCGAAGCTCTCGACGGCGCCAAGCTCGCCCAGCAACTGGTCGCTCAAGGCAAGCTGACGCAGTTTCAAGCCGATAGCCTGGTCGCGGGCAGCGATCAGCCTTTGGTCCAGCACGGACTTCGCTTGCTCGAACCAGTTAACTACACGCTCTATCCAGCGCCTGATGTACGTTCTGTGTTCAACGGTTGGTGGTTGGCCGCCAAGACTCCCACGGCCACGCCCGCCTGGTATCGCTGGCTGACAGCGGATGATCTGAAACGTCCGCCCATCGCCAATGCCCAGCCATCTTTGCCGCGCGTGTTGCAACATGCACAAGTTCGACATGAGAACCTGCAAGGTGTCGAACCGCCCGAAATGGCCAGCGGCGCTTTGCAATTGTGCTTGCAACCCGTGCAAGGCAAGCTGCTGACAACGTGGTGCGATGGTCAACCCAAGCCGACCGACATGGTCATGCAAATGGTTTTGGATGTGGCCGCAAGTTTGTCGGCTTTGCATGCCGCCGGTTTGACCCATGGTCGAGTCACACCCGACCGTATTTGCGCCAGTCTCAATGGCAAGTATCAACTGCTGCGCGATCCTCTATGCGGGCTGTCCCTGCAACTGGATGGCACAGACGCTTCGCGAGGCACGCCTCACGGCTTGTTAGCGCAGCGGTTGCCCGGAAAGTTGATCGCCGCTCACTTCATAGCCCCCGAGTTTTTGGCGCCCGCGCAAGTTGCGACAGCTCAAACCGATCTGTACGGCTTGGGATGTGTGGCCTGGACCATGCTCGTCGGCAAACCGCCGTTCCATGCCGATCAGGCTGAGAAGATTCTGGCAGCCCATGCGGAACGACCATTTAATCACCAAGCTCTGGCGACTGTGCCTGAACCGCTGGCCCGCTGCTTATGGCATTGCCTGGCCAAGAATCCCGCCGCGCGTTTCGCTTCCGGCCAGCAACTCGTAGAGAGTTTGCGCGAGGCCCAGCGCATCGTAGCCGGTGGGCCACTGCCGACACCCAAGCCCGTCAAACGGGCCCCGACGACCACGGTGATCGATGCCGAAATCGCCCAGCCCGCGCCCGAAGCAATCGAGCCCGAATCAATCAAGCCCGAAGTCGCTCAACCACGCACGCCTCCCGCAGTGCCCAAGCTACCAGCCACGACGGCCGTTCCACAGCCGTCGCCGAAGGAACCGAAGAGTAAGGTGCCTGAAACACCCGCTTCAACTGAACCAAGCACTCAGCCAGTTGCGCGGCCTGTAGATTCATCGGCCGCTGGACATACGGCACCTGTCATCCCAGCCATACCATTGATCCCCGCCGCGCCAGCTAGCCCAGCGGCAAGTGTGCCAGCGGTCCAGCCATCGACGACCGCACCCGCCTCCCCAACAACATCTCCAACATCTCCAACATCTCCAACATCTCCAACATCTCCAACATCTGCAACGCAGCCATCCGCAGCCCCATCTGCCCCTGCACCGCTGAGTGCGCAAGTCACTTCGGAACCGCAAGCGCAACCAGTGGCCAAGCCGGCGGTGCGCTTGGCGGCACCAGGCAAACCGCCTGCGCGTCGGGCTGTGCAGCGCGGCGTGCGCAAGCCCGCGGCCAAACGCAAGACTAGCCACGCCTGGCTCACGCCGCTGATCGGCGGTGGCGCTCTGGTCGCGCTGGTGCTAATGTTGTTAGTGATGCGCGGCGGTTGGGGCGGAGCTGGTTCCTCCGGCGCAGGCGGCAAAAAGAACTCATACGAGATCGCGAATTCCGGCAGCAGTGGAGCGACGGGTGGTTTCGTAGCCAATCCAGCCCCAGCCACGCCGGTCGATCCGCGGACCGAGAAGTTTGAACTTGTTGACAGTGATCCAACTGCGTTATGGGCACCACCACGCGCGCCTGAGCCAATGGCTTTAGACCTGTTGCCACCCGGCGCGCAAGCGTTCGTGGCCTTGCGGCCCGCGACCTTGCTCAGTTCACCAGGCCATAAAGAACTCCTCAGTCTCTTGGATACTGATACTGGCGACTTCTGGAAATGGTTGAACCTGCTCAGCGGTGTGCCGCTCGAATCGCTCGACCGGGTCGTGGTGGCCGCCTATCCTGGTCAAAGTGGTGTGCCACAGTATGCCTTGCGCGTCGAACTTGCTCAGCCTGTGCCGCTTTCGAAATTGAAAGGCCCCTGGAACCTGACGGCTGAACTGAAGGTCGGTCAGCAGATGTTGTTGATCGCTGACACGCAAGCCTATTACATCGCTCAACAACCGCTGGTCGATTCGCAGTCGATCTCTGCCTTTGCCGTAGGGCCCACGGAATTGATGCGCGACAGTGCCTCGATGCAAGGGGCACGCGGTCCGTTGGCCAGTGCCGTCGAACAATTGTGGCAGAGCGCCGATCGCGATGCCGAGTTCACGTTGTTGCTCAGCCCGTCTTTTCTGTTTACCGAGGGCCGCAGTTGGCTTGAACAAGCTCCACCGCGGCTGAAGAGCCTGGTGGATACCTGGCTGCCACGAGATACACGCGGATTGATGCTCACCAGTTCACTGGACGAGAGTTGGTTTTATGAACTGCGCATGGTGGGGGCCAGCGATCGCGAAGCCTTAGTCGCTGTACAAAAGTTAAACGATCTGAAAGACAAACTGCCCCAACAAGTCGAAAACTGGTTGGTCAACGAACTACCGCACCCGCATTGGCGTGCCATGGCCAATCGTTACCCCAGCATGCTGCGTGCACTTACTGCGCAAACGCGCGTGGGCACCGAAAATGGACAAGCCATCGCCAATGCTTACCTGCCACCCAGCGCGGCACCAAATTTGATTTACGCCAGTTGGATGGCTGTGCAACCCACATCGACCGCCACCGCCAACACAGCAGTGGCCAACAATTCACCAGCCTCCACCGGCAATGCCCTTTCACCAACACAGATTCTCGAACGTAAAATCTCGCTCAGCAGCGATCCGGTAGGAGTTGAAATTATCTTGGCCCTGATCGCTGAACAAGCCAACGACCAGTTGCCCGCAGGCACCCAACCGCTGACGTTCGAACTCAATGGTACTGCGTTTCAACTTGCCGGCTTCACGCGCAACTTTCAGGTGCGCGATTTCAAAGTCGAAAATCAAACAGTGCGCGAGGCTTTGACCTTGCTCGTGACCAAAGCCAATCCAGCCCAAAACGCAGCTCTGAAGTCGGCCGATCAAAAGATGATCTGGGTGCTACTGGATGGCGATAATCCTGAGAAAGCCATGGTATCGTTGACTAGTCGCGAAGCGGCTCAAGCGGCTCAGCAACCACTACCTGCCGAGTTTGCACCGTAAGCACATTCGTAGCCGAAGTCGCCAGACTTTGGAGGCGTTAACGTACATCGCTTCATCCAAACTCTGGCGAGTTCGGCTACGGATGATCCAAACTCTGGCGAGTTCGGCTACGGTTCGGCTACGGATCAGCGGACAGGTTCCAGGCCCAGTCCACGGCGCAGGACACCAATTTGGCCAGCATGAATGGCTTCGTGCATAGGACAAAAAACCAGCGCCCCTAGCTTGGTCGGATAAGCCGCATACGGCATATCAATCGGTTCGATCAAGGTGGCATGACTGAGCGTCACGGCGACTTTACACGACTCTTCATGGATCGCATGAAAGTGCTGCAGTAGCACAGCAGGCGTGGGGTTCTTGGGGTCATCGGGATCGATCGATGGTTGCGAACCACGGCCGAAGTTCTTCCGTAACCAACCTGGCAACAGATCCATATCGCTTTCGACGCGGCCACGTTGACGAAAGAGCATCAATCCATATTGGGCCACGGCCATATGTCCGACTTGCCAGGCAACATGCGAAGGCAACCCGGGTACCAACTTGTACCACAGGTCATGCGAAATAGTATCGATCAATTGCAGCGAATAGGCGCGCATCCAGCGCATCTGGGCAACAGCTTGATCGCGGCCAGCGACGACCGCTTGTTCGGTCATTTGCGAGATGTCGAGAGTTGGAAAGTCTTGCAAGCTGGAAACTCCTGAGAACTATTCTTCGATCCAATCTTCGACCAGCGAAGTATCGGCCAGCATCAATTCGGGCTTGCCGGCTTCGGACAGCTGAAACTGGTCACCGGGATTATAGAAATCCACTTCGACTCGATACTGCGAGCCGATCTTTTCTGGCAAACAAACGACGATGTAAGAATCACCGACCACGCGCACCTGGCGCTGGCTGAGCGAAACAATCAGAGCCGCGCGTTCATCGATACCGATGCCAACTAGTTGTGGGTTGGTCTCCACAACTTGTCGTAAACGCGAGAAGCGATTGCGCTTGATGAAGTGTTGATCGATAATCACGCCCGGGAGAAATCCGAACCCAGTTCCGACCGAGGGTTTCTTGCGTCCGCCGGTGATCATCACCTCGGACATCACCGCAGCGCCTGCGGAGGTACCGCCCACGATACCGTTGCGCTGCAGGACATCTCGAATCTTCTTTTCGACCAGCGTGTCTTTGTAACAAGATGTCAACCAGGTTTGCTGGCCACCGCCCAACCAGACTCCAGTTGCGTCGTCTAGGGCAACTGAGAATTTGGGATCATTGGCTTGTTCGGACGAGCTGGCGTTGAGTACATGGACCGAGGCCGGATGGCAGGCCATCCATTCATCGAAATACTGCTTTTCAAAACTCTCGTCGACGTAGACACCTGGTATGACAACCAGCTTGGCCTTCTCACCACCAGCCAGTTCAACGAATTGACGCTGGACGCGCTCGGGCAGTTCACCGCCACCCGCGATCATCAGAGTGCCACCAGAAGTATGCAGGTGAGTTGCCGAGTGCAGTAACAGCTTGGTGGTATGACGCTGGATTTCCAAACGAAAGTAGGTACCCAGTCCCAGCACTGCTAGTACTAGTAGACTCCAGCCCCAGATTCGCGCTTGCCAGAATCGCATCCTAACCACCGGCCACAGAAGAGATGATGAGATGGATCACACATGACTGGCTTTTAGCAACACGTGTGGGTAACGAAAAGTCCGAATGCATCGAATTTGGCTGTCAGCTAAAATGCGTCCGCCAATGATAGGGCATTCCGTCGCAATTATACGACGCAGTGAGCAGCACAGTTGCCACTCGCCCCTTGTTTTTATCGTCGTCATTTGCCAAAACCTCCAAGAAGTGTTACCCCAGCCGGGCGATTTGCGGATAGTCCCAACATGATGAGTGGCGTTGTGCTGTTTTCCAAAGTGCGTGATTACCTGGAGCTGATTCGGTTCAGCCATACGGTCTTTGCATTGCCTTTTGCACTGCTGGGAGTCGTGTTGGCGATCATCGTCCCTCGCGATGTGCCGCTCTCGGGCAGTCAGTTGATGTGGCGCGCGTTGGCGGTGGTGCTGTGCATGGTCACAGCCCGCTCGGCTGCCATGGCCTTTAATCGCCTGGTCGATGCCGCCATCGATGCCAAAAATCCGCGCACGGCCGTTCGGCACATACCTAGCGGAAGACTATCCAAGTCTGGCGTTGCTTTGTTTTTTGTAGTAATGGTGCTGGGCTTTTGGTCCAGTTGTACGTTATTCTTGCCCAACTGGTTACCGCTGGCCGGAGCGTTGCCGGTGCTCGTGTGGATTTGTGGATACAGCTTCGCCAAACGTTTCACCAGTGCGGCTCATCTGTGGTTGGGGATCGCGCTCGCGCTATCGCCGATCTGCGCATGGCTAGCCATGCGCGGCGAACAAGTGCTGCTCGACCCCAGTGACCTGGGACCGGCCATTGGCCTGGCGATGGCCATCGCCGCCTGGGTGATGGGCTTTGACATTATCTATGCCAGTCAAGATGCGCAATTCGATCGCGACAGCGGCTTGCACAGCGTGCCTGCTCGGTTCGGCGTCGCTGGCGGACTGCGAATTGCTGCGCTGGCGCATGGTTTTATGATCGTGGTCTTGATGGCTTGGCCTGTGGTGTTTCCGCAGCTGCGTTTAGGTGTGATCTACTATGCCACGCTGCTCGTCGTGGCCGCTCTGGTCGCATACCAACATCGCCTGGTTAGCGAGGATGATCTTCAGCGCGTCAACGTAGCCTTCTTCAACGTCAACGCCGTCATTAGCTTCGGCCTCTGTGCCGCCACCGCCCTGGACGCACTGCTATAGAGCGCCACGGAAGCGAGTGGACTTTAGCAGTTCTGCAGAGCCCTTTTAAAACGCAGAGTTCGCGGAGCCCGCGGAGAAAACGCTGTAGATAAAGCTACCAAGCCCTCTCGTTTTGGTCTTCTCTGCGATTCTCTGCGTCTCTGCGTTTTAGTAATGCAATAACATCAAAGCCATCCCAAAGGTGTTTGCTCTTCGCGCGGCGGGCCGGGATTACTACAAGGGCGTTATCAAACTCTTGTATTTGGGATGACTGGAACATGCGGACCATTGCGATCACTTCGGTAATGTCGTTAGCCCTGGTCATGGCTTCGTGGCTCAGCGGTTTTACTCAACAGCCCGCGCAGCAGGTTCCTCAGCCGCTAGGCTCCACGCCCGTGGGTCCCCCCCAAGCTGGACAAGGAGGTGGCGATGTTCAGGTGCTGTCGACCGTTTTTGCTAACGGTGTTCAGCAGGTGGTGTACGTCGATTCTCGGCTGCAAACCATCGCGGTCTACCATGTTCAGGCTGGCTCGGCCAAGTTAGAACTGAAGAGTGTCCGCAAAATCAGCCTGGATTTGGCTATCGAGCAATTTAACGCCACTGAGCCCTTACCGAGCGATATGCGGTTGCTGCGGCAGTAGAGCCGGCACAGGTCTGACCAAAAAACTCTCAGATTCTGCCGCGGATATTTCGCAAATGGAAGAATTTGGGTTAGTATGAAATCGTGCCCCGCCGGGTCGCGGAGCCAATGCACTACTTGTCAACCAATCGACCCACCGCGGCTGGCCACTGTGATAACAGCAGGTCCGGTCGCAACCAAACGCATCCTGTTTGAGCCCACAATGATTGTGAGGCGTCCTCGGGCGATGGATCTGCCAAATGTGCCGGCCAGCCGGTGACCCGAAGGAGTT
Organism: Rania fehmarnensis; assembly: GCF_056494185.1. Classification (NCBI taxonomy): domain Bacteria; kingdom Pseudomonadati; phylum Planctomycetota; class Planctomycetia; order Pirellulales; family Pirellulaceae; genus Rania; species Rania fehmarnensis. Next base: position 2,628,014 of record NZ_CM151398.1, on the reverse strand, counting down.
TTCGCAGAATGTCCAGCAACTTCGTTTCCTTAGAAGAAGCTGCCAAGCGGCTTGGTGTCAGCGCGGATGAACTGGTCGAAATGCGTTCGCGCGGCGACATCTTTGGCTACCGCGACGGCGGCAGCTGGAAATTCAAACCTGAGGAAATCGAACGCGTTCGCAGCGAAATCATGGGCGATGCCCTGGATGAAGATCCAGCGGGCTCGTCGATCCTGGTCAGCGAACAAGACGTGGGTGCAGCCGGCAGTAAAGCGGGCAGCACAATCGGCAGCGATGTGCAACTGGCAACCGATGACAACGATGTCACCTTGGTTCCCGATCCAGGCAGTGGCAGCGACGTAAAATTGGTCGGCCGATCGACTCCCAAACCGCCTTCCGATGTCGATCTGGAAGGTGATGATCTCTTGATGGCCGAGGGAAGCAACATTCTGGGCGGTGGCAGCGATATCAAACCGGGCAGCTCCAATCGGCTGGTCGGGTCCGATCTGAAACTCTCAGCCGACGATGATGACGATGACGAGCTGACGTTGCAGTCTGACGAAGACGACTTGGTTGTGCCCGGATCCGGCGTAGGTTCAGGTCTGGGTAGCGGCATTTCCGCCGGCGGCAGCAGCAGCGGCAGTGACGTCGAGATCGGTAGTGATATTTCGCTGTCGTTGGGTGAAGGCTCCGACGTGCTGGCAGGACTCAGCCCTGTTTCGAAACCGGCTCGCGGCTCAGGCTCGTCCGGCCGAGACTTGTCGATGAGCGACGAAGACGATTTAGTGCTCGGCGCCGGCAGTGATTTAGCCTTGGGCAACGATAGCGGAATCAACTTAATGAGCCCTTCGGACAGCGGTATCTCGCTGGAAGACGAACCACTGGACCTGGCTGGCAGCGGTATATCGGGTCTCGACTTGGCGGCTGAAGGTTCAGATGCAGGTGGCTCATCGGTCGTATCGTCAGGCGTATCCGGTGTCGGTTCTGGCATCAATCAAGCCGAAGAATTTCAACTAACTCCCTCAGGTTCGATCGAAAACGAAGATGACAGCGGATCGCAAGTCATCGAATTAGAAGACTCATCTGAGTTCGGTGATGCAGCCGTGGCGCTGCCAGCCGATGACGGTGGCTTTGGCGACGCAGCCGGTTTTGGAGACGCGGGTGGTTTCGGTGACGCGATGGGTGCCACAGCCGCCGGCGCTGCTCCTGCCTTAGTCGGCACACCTGAAGTCCCATTCCAAACGGGCATGGTACTATTGCTGCTGGGTATTCTCATGATCATGGGCATGTCTGGCATCCTGGTCTCCGACCTGGTTCGCAACATGTGGCAATACGCCGAAGGCTCCAGCGACCTCAGCAGCGGCTTCACCAAAGCCGTCGCCGGCATCCTCGGCAAATAGTTGTGGCATAGGCTTCCAGCCTGTGTCGTCATGTGGCATAGGCTTCCAGCCTGTGTTTTGGAGTGCGGTGCCCGAGGCACCGCTTTGATGTACGCGAAGACTGTCCCACAGCCTGCACGCACAAGTGGTCGTAGATGTGCCACAGGCTTCAGGCTTCCAGCCTGTGTCCTCTAAAAATCCTATCCCCTCTCTGCGCTCTCTGCGTTTAACGATACCTTAGCGACTTGTCGATGCGGCAAGATCAACTACGGCAACTCGTTATGAAGGGATCACCTGTGGCTCGATTGACTGATTCGCAACTGCTGCAGCTAAAGCGTTGGAACACGCCTACGATTTACAATGGCTGGGAACAAGTCACCCACGGCGACATAGCCCGCGATGCGTTCAACATCGAGGAGACGCGTGATTTCATGCCGCAGATGGGACCGATGGTTGGCTACGCGGTAACGGTGGTCATCGAACCATCGCAGAAAGCGCATCGCGCGGCCAGACCCAATGCGTGGCACGACTATCGTGACTATGTCGCTGCCCAGCCCGGCCCGAAAATCGTGGTGGTGCAAGACCTGGATAAACCACAAGTGATTGGTTCCTTCTGGGGTGAAGTTAATGCCAACGTGCATGCGGCCATGGGCTGCGTCGGCACGATCGTCGATGGTGCCATTCGCGATGTCGATGAAATGACGTCCGCCGGATTCAAGGCGCTGGCGCGGCGGTTGTGCGTGGGGCACGCTTATTCGATGCCAGTCAGCTGGGGCCAGCCCGTGGAAGTCTTCGGCACGCAGATCAAGCCTGGCCAACTGATCCACGCCGACAAACATGGCTTTCTGGCTGTTCCGCCCGACGATGAAGCCTGGCTCTTGGAAGCTTCTCGCGCGATGGATCAAGCCGAATGCGACACCCTGATCAGTGCCGCCCGCGCCTCGTCCGGTCGACCCATCGCTGATACGATCGCCGCCATCCGCCAGGCATCACTGGAATTCGTGAAAATCAAATCGCAAGTCAAACGCCCCTAACTACTAAACCGAGGGCGTTAGCCGGCGTTAGCCGGCGTTAGCCCCGGTTCCTACCTCGATCACCGTGAACGTTCAATAACCGAGGCTAACGCCTACGGCTTAGTTGACTGCGCGGAATCCGGCTGTGACTTCGAAGTGTTCGTAATCGCTCACGCGCCACTGTTGGCCATCGCGCAGCAGAAACACGCGAACGAAACGCCGAATGCCATTCACTTCGTTGCCATTGCCCGATATCGAGACGGCTACAAAGATTTCGGCGACCGCTGATGGTGGTTGACTGCGCGGGTCGACTTCGATGCTCTTGATTTGTGTGATGCGTGCTTCGGTAAATTTGTAGCTGGGCAATTCCGTCTTGGCCCGCTCGATACCCCGGCTGGCGCTAGGGTGAACGTGCTTGAGCACGCCGGGCAAATCATTGCGACGCACCGCTGCAGCCACTTCGTGCATCACGGCATCGATCTGCTCGCGATCGGTCTGCACGCGCAGACTTAATAGCACCAGCAGGATCGTCAGCAGCAGACACGCAGCGGATACGTAGAGAGCCACGCGTTTGCCCAGCTTAACCCACACCAACACGGCACAGAGTGTTACGATACCGCCGAGCACTCCAACAGCGACCGGACTTTCAAACAGCAACTGAGACATATTCGGGCTCCTGCGCGTTAACGAGATGAGAAGAGTGACAAGAGCGATTGGAACGCGGTGCCCCGACAACTCTCAATCTTACGCAACTCGTAAATAGTCAGGCAAGCGCTTGACCTTGCCGGTCCGATCTACGCAGGCAATGCGACTGACGGCTTCTACGATCGGCGAACTGTCGTCACTGCGTACAAGTTTGTACCCGTGGCGGATCGTAGCCCCTTTGGCTTCCAAGACACGGGTGGTCAGTGTCAGCAAATCATCGAACTGCGCCGCCCCTAGATAACGCACATTCATTTCCGAGACCACCAACATCAAACCGGTAGCCTCCAAATTGCGATAGCTGTGCCCTAAGTGCCGCATCAATTCCACGCGGCCACGCTCGAAGTAATTCAGATACTGTGCGTGATGCACGCGGCCTTGGCCATCGACTTCGTAATAGCTAACGCGAAACTCTATGGAATGCTCGATCGCCATGGAAAACCCAAAAATGCAGTTGACTGACAGCAGAATCGGACGGGGATTAACAGAATCTATTCCATGGGTTCATCGGACAAATCACCTTCGGTAATCATGGTGAAACCACGGCGAGCCAGCATGTCCAGCGCGCCATCGATGTCGTCAACCATAATGGCCACAGCCGGCGCACCGTGTGGCCGAACCATTAGTGGATAAGCTTGAATGATATTGATTTCAGCTTGCAGTAAAGCCACGCAGATTTGCAATAGCGGCTGACTGTTATCGGGCAATTCCAAACCGATCAGATCGCTTTCGATCATGGCCAACCCAGCCCGCTCGAGAATCTCGCGGCCGCGTTCGGGATTGCTGACGACGAATCGCACAAAGGCGCACTCGGCCGAGTCGTTGATCGATAGAGCGACGATGCGAATGCCCGTGCCCTCGAATCGCCGCACCATTTCCAAGAGCTGCCCCACACGATTTTCCAGGAAGACAGTAAACTGTCGGATCGTGGGGTAGTTCCGTCCCCGAGCAGTTTTGTATTCTGTGGCGGATCCCTCACCTGCACTCATTACGGCCAGCTTCTGCAAAAGGATATTGGAACAGCGTAAAGGCCGGTTATCCTAAGGCAAATCGCCTCCCGCGTCGAGTGCGGAGTCCTGTGGCATAGGCTTCCAGCCTGTGTGACCTGTGGCATAGGCTTCCAGCCTGTGTGACCTGTGGCATAGGCTTCCAGCCTGTGTGAACTGTGGCGTAGGCTTCCAGCCTGTGTGACCTGTGGCATAGGCTTCCAGCCTGTGTGACCTGTGGCATAGGCTTCAGCCTGTGTGAACTGTGGCATAGGCTTCCAGCCTGTGTGCTCAGGCCTATGCTACGCTTAACACAGGCTGGAAGCCTATGCCACATCTACAGTATCAGTCGACGAGTAAACCATGGCCAAGATCTGGATCGATGCCGATGCCTGCCCGTTTCCGGTGAAGGAGATCATCTTTCGCGCAGCTCGCCGATTAAAGGTCGAGACAATCCTGGTCGCCAATCAAAGCATGGCTCTGCCACTAAACGCTCCGATGGTCCGTTTGGTGACGGTGCGCGAGGGAGCCAATATGGCGGACCGCTATATCGCTGAGCAGGCGGAAGTTGGCGATATCGTCATCACCGCTGATATCCCGCTGGCCGGCCTGTTGGTCGAGCGGACGATCGTGGTAATCGACCCACGCGGCGAAGTGTATACACCAGATAACATCGCCAGCCGCCTGGCCATGCGCAACTTCTTGGACGACCTGCGCGGCGCCGGCCAAACGCTCTCGGGAAACAAGCCGTACAATGATCGCGACAAACAAGCCTTCGCCAGCGCCCTGGACCGCGAACTAACCCGCGTCCTGTAAGCGTAGCGGAACGCGTCAAGCGTTTCGTACCGTAGCGGAACGCGTCAAGCGTTTCGGTCCCCTCAATCCTCAAACCCCGAAAGCCTTGACGGCTTCCGCTACGTGAACTTCCATGCAAGTTCTTTACATCTGGTTACCCAACTGGCCCATCCAACGTTTGTTGGCTGTCGAACCGGCGCTGGTCGAGCGGGCGGTCGTGTTGGAAACGCGCGATCCGCGGCGAGGCCTGCTGGTGGCCGCCGCCAATTTGGCCGCCAGAAACCACGGAGCCCGCGTCGGCATGCGCATCAGTGAACTCTCCGCGATCAAAACTCCGGATGATTTCAACTGGGAAGTGCGAGCTTACCAGCCGCATCAAGATCTCGATGCACTCTGCGACCTGGCCGAGCAGGCCCAGCAGTTCAGTCCCATCGTGGGCCTCGAACCGGTCGAAGCCGCCCCCTGGCACGGACGATCCTCCAATGAACCTCAAGGACTGGTGTTGGAAGCAACTGGCATTGCTTCGCTCTTCGGCGGCGATCAAGAGTATCTGACGGCCGTCTGTCAGTGGCTCGATAACAAAAACTACTGCGGTTACATGTGCCTGGCCCAGCACGTGGGCAGCGCCTGGGCTCTGGCCAATTTCGAATTGCCGCGGCGTGTGCGTCAAGCCAAATCCGATGTCAAGCCACCCAATTCCCAACAGCCGTCTGAGAGTGAATGCAAACCCACCGTTCCTGCCAGCTCTGCACTGGCCATCAATCGCTGGGACGAAGCGGATTTGCTGTCGCAGCTGCCGCTAGCTGCGCTGCGAATCGACTCAGCCACGGTGCAGAAGCTGCATCGCCTGGGCATCAAATCGCTCAACCAACTCTGGCAATTGCCGCGCGACGGACTAGCCAGCCGGCTCGGTAGCCAATTGATGACACGCTCCGATCAAGCCCTGGGGCTGGTTGCCGAATCGGTCGCAGCCGTACATGCCCATCCCGATTGGGCCTGCGAGTTGAGCTTGGAACATGCCACGCTCGCCCACGAAACGTTGGTCCAAGTCCTCGAGCAACTCAGCCAACAGTTGGCTGCGCAGCTGAGCAAGGCAGGGCAGGGGGCGCTGCGCTGCGTGTGCCGATTCGACTTGGTCCGCCGTCCCGCGATCGTCATGCAACTTGGACTATTCTCGCCCAGCGATGATGCCGCGCATTTACATTGCTTGCTCGCTGGACAACTCGAGCAAATCATTGCCTCGCTGCAACAAGCCAGCCAGCCTTCAACTTCGCAGCCTTCAACTTCGCAGCGCAGGCGTCAGCCGCATTCGGGTCAATCAAGTTCGGGGCAGCCGTCCAAAGCGTCGCCCCAGCCGGCTGCGACCGATGAGGAAGGGTCGGTATGGCGGGTCCATTTGCAAGCCACCCTGGCGGCGCCGATGGTTTGGCAACAGACCCAGCTCTTCGATCAAGCTCAGTGGCGTCAGAAGCAGCACTTGGCGCGGTTGATCGATACTCTCAGCGGGCGACTGGGTCGCGATCGAGTGCTGGAAGCCAAACTGCAACGAGATGCAGAACCCGACCAGGCTATCACCTACAAACCGCTAACTGGTCGGCGGCGCGACGGCACTGCCCAAGAGACATCGCGCAAGATCAATAGCCGCCTGGCCACCAGCGGCGCAGAACCACGTCCGACCGATCCCCTGCGCCGTCCAACTCGACTGCTAACACCGCCCGAACTTCTAGCCAGCGTGCAAATCGACAGCGATGGACGTTTGACCGAGTTTGTTCATGACAACCAGCGTTACCGCGCTGCCCAGCACTGGGGCCCCGAGCGATTGGAAAGCGGGTGGTGGCGCGGCCCCAGCATGCGCCGTGACTACTACCGCATCCAAACCCACACCGGCAGTTGGCTGTGGATCTTCCATGAGCTGCACACGAGCAGCTGGTTCCTCCACGGCATCTTCGAATAACACGTAGAGCGGCTGTACGGGAGGGCTCGTAGAGCGGCTGTCCCCAGCCGCTTAGCACCCGGCATGTCGTTCGCCTGTAACGCCAAATCATCCGTAGAGCGGCTCTCCAGGGCCGCTCAGTCATAACGCTAGTCATTCGGTCGGAAGAGACATTGGTTAGAGGGTTCTAAGCAGCTGAGGACAGCTGCTCTACGTTGTAGAGCGGCTCTCCAGGGCCGCTCAACATCCGGCAAGCGCTGACCTGTAACGCCAGGTCAAACGGTCGGAAGATACACTGCTTCGAGGGTGCTGTGTACAGCTGCTCTACATTCGAGCCGTTACTTCTTCTTGGTCGCTTTGGGAGCGGCCTTGGCTGGCTTGGCTTTCTTGACGGCAGCCTTCGGAGCCGCTTTAGCTTTCTTGGCAGCTGCTTTGGCTACTGGCTTGGCAGGACTCTTTTTGGTTTGGCTACCACTGTCCTTGGCCGCGGCTGGTTTGCTCTTCTTGGCTTTGCCGAATGCTTGTTCCCAACCGGTTGCATACTTTTCTGTTGTACCGACGCGTGTGATTGTCATTGTTCCCTCGTGACCAACTAACCTTAGAATGAACTGGCGATGCTTGTAATATCGCCAACAACACCACAACGTCAAGAGTTACTTCGTTACACTAAGCGTAGCTCGACACATTTGCGTTGAGAAAATGGTCCCGGCGCTGCTGGCGTCGGTCAATGCACCGCTTTTTGCCAAGAGCCCGTAAACTATGCTCAAATTCACACAAGTCCTGGCGGGTTTTGCCGCGCTGGGTTGCCTGGTTTCAGCAGATCAGGCTGCTTTCGGTCAAGCATCTGGAGATCGCATGAAAACAAAAATGGAATTGTTGAAACCATGGTCCGGTCCCTACGAGGGCGTGCCTCCGTGGAACCTGGTTCAAGCTCAGGATTTTCCTGCCGCCTTCGACGATGCTATCAACGAATCCAAGGCCGAGATCGAAAAGATCGCCGGCAATCCACAACCGGCGACCTTCGAAAATACCCTAGTCGCCATGGAGACAGCGGGTCGCACTTTGGAACGCCTGGCCACGCTCTTTGATGTGCACGCATCCAATTTGAATGTCGGCCCCATGCCCGATGTCGAACGCGCCGTAGCCCCCAAACTGGCCGAGTTCGATGACTGGGTCACTCAACACGATAAACTTTTCAAACGTATCGAAGCCGTCTTCAAAGGCGAGCAGTTCAAACAACTCGGACCAGTCGAGCAACGTTTAGTCGATCATGTCTACAAGGACTTTGTGCGCAAAGGAGCCTCGCTGAGCGAGACGGACAAGAAACGACTCTCGCAATACAACCTGCGACTGGCCACCTTGTTTACCGACTTCTCCCAGAATGTTTTGGAAGACGAAAAGAACTATGTGACCTGGATCGAGAAGAAAGAAGATCTAGGCGGCTTGCCCGACAGCATTATCGCCGCCATGGCCAGCGCCGCCAAAGAACGCGGCAAAGAAGGTCAATGGGCCGTCACCAACACCCGTTCGTCGATGGAACCATTCTTGACCTATTCCAGCAATCGCCCGCTGCGCGAAAAAGTCTGGAAAACCTATTACAGCCGCGGCGACAATGGTGACTCCCATGACAATAACGGCATCATCTCCGAAATCCTGACGCTGCGGGCTGCCCGCGCCAAACTGCTGGGCTACCAAACGCATGCCCATTGGCGATTGGAACCGCAAATGGCCAAGACTCCCGAAGCAGCCATGGATCTCATGTTGAAAGTCTGGGGCAAAGCAGTCGCGCGCGTCAAAGAAGAAGTCGCCGACATGCAAGCCCTGGCCGACAAAACCGATCCGGGTGTCAAGATCGAGCCCTGGGACTATCGCTATTATGCCGAGAAGGTTCGCAAAGCCAAATACGACCTGGATATGAACGAAGTCAAGCCTTATCTCCAGCTGGAAAAACTGCGCGAAGGCATGATGTGGGCTTCGACGCAATTGTATGGTTTTCAGTACAAGCAAATCACCGACGTGCCCGTCTTTCATCCCGATGTGAGAGTATGGGAAGTCAATGACCAGGCTGGCAATCTGATCGGCTTGTGGTACTTCGATCCTTACGCCCGCGAGGGCAAACGCAGCGGCGCTTGGATGAACGCGTATCGTAACCAAGAAAACATCGACAAACCGATCGCCACCATCGTCTCCAATAACTCGAACTTCATCAAAGGTGCTCCCGGCGATGCAATTTTGATTTCGTGGGATGACGCCGTCACCTTGTTCCACGAGTTTGGTCATGCGTTGCACGGCTTGAATTCGAAAGTCAAGTATCCTTCGCAGTCGGGTACTTCGGTAGCTCGCGACTACGTCGAGTTCCCATCGCAACTGAACGAACACTGGCTGACCACCGATGAAGTGCTGAACAAGTTTGCGGTGCACTACAAAACAAGCGAGCCCTTGCCTAAGGAGCTCTTGGATAAGATCAAAAAAGCCGGCACGTTCAATATGGGCTTTTCAACGGTTGAGTTCTTGGCCAGCGCCCTGATGGACATGAAACTGCACCTGGCCGGTGACGCCAAGATCGATCCGGATGCTTTCGAGCGAAAGACGTTGGAAGAACTCGGCATGCCCAAAGAGATCGTGATGCGTCACCGCACGCCGCACTTCTCGCACGTCTTTGCCGACGATGGCTACTCAGCCGGTTATTACAGCTACCTGTGGTCCGACGCCCTAACGGCCGACGCTGCTGAGCTGTTCGACGAAAAAGGCTACTACGATCCCGCCACGGCTAAGAGCCTGCATGATTACATCATGTCGGTCGGTGACACGATCGACCCAGCCGAAGGGTTTCGCAAGTTCCGCGGCCGCGACGTCGACACCGCCGCCCTCCTAAGAAAACGCGGCTTCCCAGTGAAGTAGCTGTATCGATGCACCACCTGCGCCATCGTTTAACCCGTAGCCGCCAGGCTAGGCGCACCCTCTAACCAATGTATCCTTCCGACCGCTTGAACCAAAGTTACAGGTTTACGACTTGCCGGGTGCTGAGCGGCTGGGGACAGCCGCTCTACAACGTAGAGCAGCTGTCCTCAGCTGCTCAGAACTCTCTAACCAATGTTTCTTCCGACCGAATGACTAGCGTTATGACTGAGCGGCCCTGGAGAGCCGCTCTACGTGGGACCAAAGTTACAGGTTTACGACTTGCCGGGTGCTGAGCGGCTGAGGACAGCCGCTCTACTTTTGAACCGATCCGCAGCGTAAGGGGTTGACGGTCGAAAGATAAACCGGGACGATTGCGGGCATCATGGAAACAACCACAGCTAGCATCTACGACTTCCCTGTTTATTACGATCTCGTCTTCGGTAGCGATTGCGCCTCCGAGATGGCTTTTCTGCATGATGTGTTTGATCGCTATGTTGACGGCAAAGTCAAACGGCTCTTCGAACCGGCTTGCGGGACCGGGCGACTCATCTATCGCCTGGCTCGCGAAGGCTATGAAGTCAGTGGCAACGATTTGAACGACAAAGCCATTGAGTTCTGCAACAAGCGTTTGGAGCGATATGAGCTGAAGGGCCGCGCCTTTGTGGCTGACATGTCGGACTTTACGGTCAAGAAGCCCTACGATGCGGCTTTCAATACGATTAACAGTTTCCGGCATTTACCCAGCGAAGAGGCTGCCCTTGGCCACTTAAAATCTATGGCCGGCGCAGTTCGACCCGGAGGCATCTATGCGCTGGGCTTGCACCTAACGCCCACCAAAGGCGAAGCCAGCGATGAAGAGAGCTGGTCCGCGCGGCGCGGCAACCTGGCGATCAATACTTACATGTGGCCAGTCGACAAAAATCCACGCAAACGCATGGAGCAGTTCGGTATCAAGTTCGATGTCTACAAACCGACCGGTCACCTGCAGATTCGCGATGTGCTAAAGTTGCGATCGTATACCGCCAAGCAATTCCGAGAACTCTTGGCCGCCGCGGCCTCCGAATGGGATGCGGTTGAATACTATGATTTTCATTACGACATTCGGCGGCCGATCGTGATCGATGCCGAAACCGAAGATATCGTCGTCATTCTCAAGCGCAAGTAACTGCCTTTTGTTCTGATCCAAGCGAGGCACCCACGCGATGGACAATAACCTCATCGCCGACGCCTTCGAAGAGATGGCCGAACTGCTCGAATTGCAAGGTGAGAATCCTTTTCGAGTGCGTGCCTATCGCAGTGGTGCCAAATCAATTCGCGAATTGGATGAACCGATCGCCGCTATTCTGGCTGACCCTACGCGCGACTTGAAAGACGTTCCGGGCATCGGCCAAACTCTGGCGGATAAGTCGAAGGTCTTGGTCGAGATCGGCAAATTACCACAGCTCGAAAAACTACGATCCGAGACGCCACCGGTTCTCCACCGACTTACGCGCATTCCAGGAATGGGAGTCAAGAAGGCGCTTGTGCTCCATCGCGAACTGAACATTCAGTCGCTCGACGATTTGCGCCAAGCATGCGAAGAGCATCGGGTCCGCGACCTGAAAGGTTTTGGGGCCAAGACCGAAGCTCTGATCCTGGCGGGACTGTCGATTGCCGAAGCCGCTTCTCAGCGTCTGCGCATCGATCAAGTCGAACGCCTCGAGCATCGTGTGCGTGCCCACTTCAAAGACTTGGCTGCCGTCAAACGCATGGAGTTTGCCGGCAGCTATCGACGTGGCAAAGAGACGATTGGCGACTTGGATATCTTGGTCATTAGCGATGACCCCGAGAGTGTGATGAATCGCTTTGCCACGTTGGGCGGACTGGTCAGCATCACGGCGCGTGGAGATACGAAAATGTCCATTCGCGTCGACGACCAGTTTCAAATCGACTTACGCGTCGTGCCCGAGGCCAGCTTTGGTGCAGCCCTGCAGTACTTTACGGGATCCAAGGAACACAACGTCGCGGTCCGCTCGCTGGCTCGCAAAGCGGGCATGACCTTAAATGAATACGGCGTCGCGCGCTTAGAATCACCCGAGCAGTACATTGCAGGTGCATCCGAAGAAGAAGTGTACGCAGCCCTTGGTCTGGCTTGGATCGCACCCGAACTGCGCGAAGGTCGTAAGGAACTGTCGTGGGCTGCGCTCCCGGGCGGCAAGTTTCCCGATCTGCTCGATCTGCAGCATATCGTTTGCGATCTACATATGCATACGGTTGCTTCCGATGGCCAATACACGATCGAAGCCATGGCCGCCGCGGCGCGGGCGCTCGGCCTGCAGTACATCGCCATTACCGATCATTCCCAGCGCGTCAGTATGGCCCGGGGTATGACGGCCGAGCGGCTCTTGATGCAATGGGAAGAGATCGATCGCATAAACGCTTCGGCCCCCGATGGCTTTCGCATTTTGAAAGGCATCGAGTGTGATATTCTCGAGTCGGGTCCAATGGATTTGCCGGATGAAGTGTTAGCTCAAGGCGACTGGATTATCGGCAGTATTCACTATGGGCAGAAACAACCGCGCGAGCAGATCACTGAGCGTGTTCTAGGGGCGTTGGCCAATCCGCATGTGGACATGATTGCGCATCCCACGGGACGACTGCTCGGTAATCGCCCTGAATACGAAATCGATATGGTAGCGGTGATCGAAAGCGCGGCTCGGCATGGCAAGGCGCTTGAGTTGAATGCCAGCCCCATGCGTTTGGATTTGTCTGAAATGAATCTGATTGCCGCCGCCGGGGCTGGTGTGCCAATTGCGATCAACACCGATGCCCACTCAACCGATGGCTTGCACGCTATGCGTTTTGGAGTGCAACAAGCGCGTCGAGCCGGCTTGGTGCGCCAGCAGGTACTGAACACCTGGCCGCTGGAAAAGTTGCTCAGGTGGCTCAAGCGTTAGAGCCGTCGGCGATCGTTGATCGCGCGTTAGCGAAACTTGATCGCGATGAATCCGAGCACGACCATCACTACCGAGACGATGCCCCACTGGGTCACGTCCATGGTGTTGAAGAGCCAATTGGCGTTGGTGACGGTCTTTTCGAAAAAGTGCTGTATGAAGTGCATAATATTCTCCGGGCAAATGGGCAAGTAAACTTAGGTTGCATTTCTGGCCGCGGCGGAGCCCGGAGGGCTTCCTGGAGAGGCAGTGGGACTCAGCCGAGCGGTTTGTAACGCCTGCGCCCACCTGGTCCGCGGCGAGCCCGGGGAGAGCTCCCCAAAACCCCGCCCAGTGCCCTTGCGGGCTGTCGAGCCGAACGTATAATCCCATCGTGTTTAGTGAGTGCCTCTGATAGCACCGCAGGCCACTAGCTTGCGCCGCAGAATTAGGGGCCGTAGCTCAATTGGTTAGAGCACCGGACTGTCGATCCGGAGGTTGCGGGTTCGAGCCCCGTCGGCCTCGCTAATGAAAACCCTGGCTGAACTTCAGTTCGTCCAGGGTTTTTTCGTAGCTGCGTTTTTGGGCTGGGCAATTGGTTGCCAACGAATTATGACCTTAAGAGCACCGCACCCCCTCTTCTGGCAAGGCTTAATCTCAGCACAATCTTCCACCATGGTGCAGAAGCCAACGTTTTGATGAAAATGTATGCGTTAGCTCAACAACCATGGACTAGCCAGATCGGATTTCTCTGTGCCTCTGTGTCTCTGTGGTTAGCTCTTCGAATTCGGGGGTTCAGCGTCTAAGAGAGACGGCGTTGCGTGACTCATGCCAAGGCGTTCATGGTCGGAGGATTGGTTGGCAAGTTAGTTGGTGATTCGATAGACTGAAGTCGGTGATTTAACCGCGGCGGCTCGATTACCGGCTAACTTTCTATCTTGCCAAGCAGCGCATGAGAGGTTAATTGAAATGTTTCGATTTCGGCTTTCTACGCTGATGTTCTTCGTGGTGATTGCGGCCCTGGCGACACCCCCGATTTATCGCTACTTCAAAGAGAGACCTGTTGATCTTGCGCCTTACTCAAATGTTGCCTTGACCAATCAACTGTCGAGCAACGGGCCAGTGCTCGTGCTATTCCATGCGCAGTGGGACATCCAAAGTCAGCTTCAAATCACCCAAAGCGACGCCATGTGGCGTTTCATTCGCGACAACTCCGTACTCGTCATGAGTGCTGATTGCACTACCGTAGGTGCACCGGGCGAAAAGCTTATGCGCCAAGTCGGTATTTCGAAAGTGCCTGCGTTCGCTGTTTACACGCCAAACGCTCCTACGCAGCCAGTAGTGGTATCGGAACTTGTTACAGAAACGGCGTTACGTGCCGCGCTCGCGAAATTTTCTCCCACGTAGCCGAGTCTCTCCGAGACTCGGTTCATGCACTTCATTATCCGCTAATCTAAACCAATCAGCGTCTCGGAGAGACGCTGCTACGTGCCACGTAGCCGAGTCTCTCCGAGACTCGGTTAAGTCACGTCATTATCCGCTAATCTAAACCAATCAGCGTCTCGGAGAGACGCTGCTACGTGAAAGCAAACACTACCATGCATTGGCGAATTTGGTTAGCCACATCACTCGCACTGCTAGCGACTCACGGCCTGGGCATCGGCGAGGCGGGGGCGCAGACGGACCAGTTACGGGCGTTGGACGGCGAGTGGATCTTTGTCGAAGACCGCACTGAGGGCCGCACCCTCGAGCAGTTGAGCCCGCCGATGTCCTCGAAGTTCGAGATGCGCGTCGAAGACGGTGCGGTCGTCTTGAACGGCCATGGCTCTGGACACCGTGACGTGCGCGTTGCCCTGGACGGCACAATCACCGAAATCGAAGAACCCAAAACGACCTCACGCTACCGCGGCTCGTGGCAGGACGGCATGTTTGAGTACGAGGTCAAATTCGAACGCGGGTTGGGCAACGCGGCGAGCGGCATCGGGCTGATCCGCAGGAAGTTCCGCGTCACTAACGACGGCTTGCTGGTGACCGTGGTGGTCGATCCACCGACTGGGCGGGAATCCATTGGTTTGTATCGTCATGCTGAGGACATTGCCATGCCCTCACCTGCCAAGGCTGTGGTCGGCGATTTGACCTGGCTGGCAGGAGCGTGGGTTGGATCGAGGAGTTCGCGGTCGTCGATCGAGGAGCGTTGGAGTCCGCCGTTAGGTGGCGCGATGCTCGGCGTCTCCCGTACGGTCAACCCAAGTGGCAAGATGGTCGCCTTCGAGTACCTGCGCATCGTCGAGCGCGACGGCGGGCTGGTTTATGTCGCACAGCCTGGTGGCAAAACGCCCACCGAGTTCGTGCTCTCTGAACTAGGCCCACAGCGGGCGGTGTTTGAGAATCCGCGCCATGACTACCCGAAACGCATCGTGTACGAACTGTCGGCCGAGGGCTCCCTCAGCGCCACTATTGGCCAAACCAAGGGCGGTACCCCGCGGCGTTTTGAGTTCAAACGCGAGGGCGACTAGTAGACTTCGATGCTCTTAATAGCGGCTTTGCCTTGACGCTGAGCCGCTTCCAAGCAGCGGTAGGTAGCTTCGATTAATTGTTCGGGCTCAAAACCAGCTGAGGGTGACGACACCGAGCCAATGCCGCTGTAGTAACGGGCGGGTACGGCAGCGCGGTTGAGCGAGTTGTTGGAATCACTTGTGGTAGCGCCGCCGAGCACATCGATCAAGCCTTGACGCAACATGGCTGTCGTCATGTTGCGTTCCAGGTCCATCAAGCTCAAGATCAATTCACCTTCGTTACTGAGGAAGGCGTATAGATCATGCACTTCGGGATGATCGCTCAGCCAATTCACTAGCTTCTGCTGCCATGAGGCCAGTCCGAGAGCCTGCAGCGTGGGCAAATTGTCTTCATCGCCATCGGGCATGACGCACACAGCGATCAGTGCCATGTCCCGAGCTTCGCTACGGCAGAGTCCCAACTGGCGGCGCACCACGGCGACAAACGCCGGATCATTGTGCGATCGCACTTCAGCCATGATCACCTTGGGCACGATGAAATCGTCAGCTCGACTGCGGGGCACAACCGAGTCATGCGACTTGTCAGAACGATTGCCTACAGCCCGACCGGTGGAATGCCGCGACGCTTGAACCAGCGAATCAACGGCGTCGGCAATTTCAATCTCCAACTTCAAACGATGAATCTCATCAGCGTCCATGGAGGTGTCCATTGAGGCTGGTGGGGCCTCAGCCGATGTTGATTGTGGCTCGGCAGCTACAGCTTCACCGCTCGTTGCCGCCGGAGGCACATCTGGTTTCGATATCTGCTGGGGCGGTGGCGGAGAGAACGCTGTATCGGACAGGGCGCGAGCGATGTCGCGCCAATGCTCGCTCGCTTCGCTCCATGGCACCGGTACGTTGATCCAATCGCGCGGTACCACGAATTCAGCGCGATCGGAAATTAGTTCACCAGCCAAGCGCCACAATACGCTGGGAACACCCCAAGCCGGTCGCCAATCAACCTTGGCCTCTGGCTGGGCCAACTCACGCAGCTGAGCCGACGATGAGCCATCCCATTTTTGAGCCACGCTGAGCATGTATTGCGTTAGCAACTCCAGGTCGACCTGGAGGTTCTTCTTCAGACACTCGTAGGGTGACTCTTCGGTGTGCAGCGAGGTAGAGAGTATCTCAATCAGTTCATCATCGAACTCGTCCAGCAGCAGAGTCAACGTGACGCAGTCGGCTAACTGGCGGCGCATGACCGAACACACTTCGGCGACCGTTCCTCGAGCCAGCCCGCGATACAGCGGCAACAAACTGGCTGCCATCAAGCGCTCTACGCAGGGTTTGGTTCCGGTCCGCGCATGGTAGCTGCACTGAGCCATGGTTGCGGCGACCACGTTCAGACATAGCGCCAGCGACTTTTGTTCATGGGCATTGCTGTTGGCACCCAGCGGCTGGGCAAAAGCATTAAGTGAGGCCAGCAAACGTGGCGAACAGTTCTGCGACAAATCGACGTCGACCGATTGACAACCGGCCAGCCACTGCCAGTTGGCCAGCGAGCGCAGGCCGCCACGCAGCCAGCGCTTGGCCAGCGCTTGCTCTTTGGTCAGCGATACACTCGTCGCAACTTCCACGGTAACGGCCCCCAGCTATAACCGGCTGTTCCTACGCCGGCATGGATCGATCGAAGTGCAGGAATTCTCGCCTGCCTTCTGCCAGACTGTAGCTCACAATTAAACTTCTGCCCCGAATTCGCCAATAAACACACAACTTTCGGGTGGTGTGGGCCGAAAAGTCCCGGTCTGCGAGCCAATCTGGCCTCGACGAGTGGCTGGGTGGCGGTTACATTTTTTTCTTTATTCAACCTCCCAGAAGATTTGCCGTAGAAGGCTGTTTGGAAATGTACGCAATTTTCGTAGATGGTGGTCGCCAATACCGCGTCGAGCCTGGTCAGACTCTCGACATCGATTTCCGTGAAGGCACAGAAACCGGTGATAATCTGAGTTTCGAAAATGTGCTGGCCATCGGCGGCGACGAAGGTCTGCGATTGGGCACCCCTTCGCTCTCTGGTGCCAACGTCACGGCCAAAGTGCTGGGTGTTGAGAAGGGCGAGAAGATTTACATTCAGAAGTTCCGCCGCCGCAAGAACTCCAAGCGCCGCACCGGACATCGCCAGCTCTACACCCGCGTAGAAATCGCCGCCATCAACGGTTAGTGTCTCCTTTCGCTCCGCGAAAGTCAGTCTCCTCTTCGCTCCGCGAAAAACCGACCGACAATCACCACCCATGCAACTGCCTATGCCAGGTGCACCTCTGCGTGCTCGGCATAGGCACTGTCGTTAAGTAGAAGTTGTTGGCTTCGGTTAACAGGGCGACAGCCAAACTAGTCCGGCTGGCTCTTTGGGTTATGAAATTGGATTGGGAAGTCGACCATGCACCTTCTCGACTCGACGCGTACCGAATCGGGCCAGACTCTCTCTGAGCTCAGCCAACAGCAACCGGTATTGATCGTCTTCTTGCGGCACTCTGGTTGTCCGTACTGCCGACAAACCTTGACGACGCTGTCGAAGTTGAGCGAAACGTTCAAGCAGCAGCGGATCAAGTTGGTGATTGTGCACCACGATACTCCTGCCAATGGTGCAGCTTGGATATCCAAATATCACCTGCCTGACTGCGAACAAATTAGCGATCCCGATGGTCAACTCTATGCGCAATTCGAATTGGGCAAGACCACGTGGTGGAACTTGTTTGGCCCGCATACGTGGTGGCCCGGTTTCAAAGCCACGATCCTGCAATTGAACGGCGTTTCTATGCCGGTCGGTGACGTCAAGCAACTGACTGGAGCGTTTGTTATTCACCGTGGCAAGATCATTAAAGCTTTTCGTCAGAAGATCTCTAGTGACTCGCCCGATTTTCGTTCGATGGTCTGTGAAATCTAGAGCCCATTCATGGCCGACCTGACCTTGCCAGCCGAGCGTCGTCGATTCGCGATCGACGTCGTGCAGAAGCTGCGTGAAGCGGGTTATGAAGCCTTGTGGGCGGGCGGTTGTGTGCGTGATTTGCTGCTGGAGCGTACGCCGATCGATTACGACGTGGCCACCTCGGCGCATCCAGATCAAGTGCGCACACTCTTTGGACGACGACGCACGTTAGCCGTGGGAGCTGCCTTTGGTGTGATCATTGTGGTGGGGCCCAGCGAAGGGGCAGGGCAGGTCGAGGTCGCCACTTTTCGCAACGACGCGCAGTACAGCGATGGTCGTCGGCCAGACTCGGTCACATTCAGTACAGCCCAGGAAGATGCTCAGCGTCGTGACTTTACAATCAACGGTATGTTCTATGATCCACTGAACGATCGACTGATCGACTATGTGGGCGGTGCAGAGGATCTCAAACGCGCATTGATTCGAGCTATAGGCAACGCCGATGCGCGCATCGGTGAAGACAAGTTGCGGATGATGCGGGCCGTCAGGTTCGCAGCCCGATTCAACTTTGCGATTGAAGCGGCCACCGAAGCGGCTGTGGCCCGACATGCGCACGACCTGCGCGTCGTTAGCGGCGAACGCTTGACCGCTGAGTTAGAGAAAACGCTGATGACGACTGGCCGCGAGCTGGCGGTGCGTACCTGGGCTACTACCGGTCTCATGAATGTTCTCTTGCCACCCTTGGCCGAGAAGTGGTCACAAGTGGGCGAAATAGCCTGTGGACTGGTTCGCACCGTCGAGCCCCAGCCCTGGACTGCGGTATTGGCTGCCGCACTTTGGCCGATGTTGGCTCTGGAGCCCAGTATATGTCAGTCGCTATTGCAAGATTTCAAGACGCGATTAAAGTTCTCCAACGAAGATCTATCGCATCTAAAATGTGCGATCGACGCCCAGCCTATATTGGCAACCGCCGATGCTCAGCCTTGGTCGATATTGCAGCCCTGTCTCATCCAGCCGCATATCGCAGGTGCTGTCCAACTGCTCCGCGCTCGCGTGGCTGTCGACGAGATGGACGCCTCCGTGCTGCGACGAGTTCAAGCCTGCCTGGCACTACCACCGAGCGAACTTAATCCGCCCCCTCTAATCGACGGGGCCGCCTTACAAGGTTTGGGCCTTCAACCCGGCCCGCGGTTCAAAGAGTTCTTGAGCGCCGTGCGCTCAGCGCAGCTGGATGGCGTGCTCACCAGCCAGGCAGCCGCGCTGCAGTGGGTCGAGTCTCAGCTCTAAGCACGCGAACGTGTCCACGTGCGTAAGCGTCAGTTGCCTTGTTGAGCCTTGAGATAGTTCACGATCGGCGCGCGATTGACGAAGATGAGCAGCAGTATCGGATAGATGAATGGGCAAAACGCGCACACAGCCCCGATCGAACCGCCCACGACCAAGCCAACTTTCTCCGGTCCCTCCGCCGCTTCAGCCGCCCGTGCAAAGACCGGCATGAACAGAAAGAAGACATTGACGATCAGCACCACCACCGTCAAGCAAATCGTGGCCACTGCATAAACGATCGCCATAAAACGACCATAAGGCTTGCCTTGGATGAGACCAATTCCGGAGATCAGCAAAACGGCTGATGTGCCCAGTTGCAACACCTGGGCAACCATATTGATCTTTTGATACGTGGGATTGTCCAGTAACTCCTGCATTGGATTATTCGGATCCTTGGGCATGTCCAACATCTGCACCACCAGCGCACCGATGATCACCATCAGCCCCAACGCACCCCATACCAAGTTCAAGATGCCGAAGACTACCATCGAAGTTGGTTTATCAACCACTGGAATAGCTTGCTCCAGCGGTGCGTTTGCCTGATAGGGATTGTTTGCCCAAGAATTGTCATCGTTACTCATGAATGCTGTTTCCGCTGTTGATTACCTGGCCAAGTTTCGCCCTGCTATTGTAGCAAGTAGCTATTGTCTCCTTTTGCTCCGCAAAAGGAAATTGCTATTCACGGAGCGACAGTCGCAGCCGATCTCGCCAGAGATTGGATGAATCAAATTCTCCGCCTCCAAAGTCTGGCGACTTCAGCTACGCGGAGCGAAAGGAGACCTATTCCACTTTCTTATCGGCGGTCACGCCGAAGGACGCGATGGCGGCGACCAGCTGCAGAGCTGCGCAGGCAATAAAGGCCAATTGCCAGCCGCCGGCTTTGTTCTCACCAAACTGTTCGACGATCAAGCCCATGATGATGGGCGACAGGGCCGCGCCGAAGTTACCCCACATGTTGGCCCAGCCCATTACAGCGCCCACGTTGCGACCTCCGACATCTTGACCGTAAGCCCATACGGCTCCGATGCCTAGGTCGGTCGCGAAACCAACCAAGGCCAAGAACAAGGTGGCTTCCAGTGGACTGCGGACCATTAAGCAACCCACAAAGGCTATGCCCACAATCACGCGCGAAGCGACCAGCAGAATAGCGCGACCATAACGCAAACCATAACGCCGCGTAGCCCAATCGGTCAGCGAGCCACCAACCAGCAAGCCCACGATGCCCGCCGCCAATGGTACGCTCTGCAACCAACCTTGTGATTGCTGCGAGACATTGTGCACCTGCTTGAGATAACTGGGCATCAGCGTAACCAAAAACGCCCACCCAAAATTGCTGGCGAATTGAACGAACGACATCAGCCATAGACTTCGACTGGCCAACATGCCGGCCATGGGCAGTCGATGATTTTGACTGGTCGTCGTTGATTGATCTTCGTCGACATTGGCCGTCGCACTTCCACTGCGTATGATGTCGAGTTCTGCTGGGCTAACTAGCGGATGCTTACTGGGTTGATCGCGATACAGCCAGGCAAAGATGGCTGCGATGACAATACCAATTCCGCCGTAGAGCATCATGACAGGGCGCCAACTGGTGACATCGGGTTTCAGTTCCGTCACCTCCCAGCGCTGGTCGCCATAGGTCCACAGCAACATTAGCTCAATGGTCAGCAGCGGCGCAAGCGCGCCACCCAAGCGACCACCCACTGAGACGATGCCACTGGCCAGGCCTCGATGCGATATTGGTACCCAATTGCGCACGATGCCTGCGCATACCGGATAAGCGCCCGCTTCGAACAACCCACAAGCCAGTCGCAATATCAATAGCGAAGTTACACCGGCCGCAAATCCCAGCAGGGCTGTGCTCAGCGACCACAGTGCCACATAGATCGACAGCATCCACCGCGCGCCATAACGATCTCCCAACCAACCTGCAGGCAATTGGGCCAGGGCATACGTCCAAAAGAATGCCCCCAAGATCCACTTGAGTTTATCATCGCTCAATTTCAGATCGGCCACGACCGATTGACTGGCCGTGCTCAAACAGATGCGGTCCAAGTAGAGCAGGACCGCGACCAACATGGCCAACAGCACCATCCAATAGCGAATGCCTCTGTCTGGGATCGATGCATCTGGCAGTGGTTGTCTGTATGGCATCGATGCATCTCGCAGCTGTTGTCGCAGAGTCTAGAATCCCGATGCCAGGCAGTCTTGGTTGCGCTATGCCTTACTGCTCGAACACCAGCAGGCCATTGCCTTGCTGCCGCGGATTATAGCTGCGGAGTTGCGACCAACTGAGGACCTCGCCACTGGGCAAGTAACGAAATGCAGAAAAAGCCCAAACTCTTCCAGGCTGGACCGATAGGCAAGTCAGATCTTTCAAGCGAATGGCGTACTCCGCAGTCCAGGCCTGACTGGTACGGTCGACCGCAACGTACCAAAGTGGATTCCACAAGGGCGACTGGCAGCAACGATCGTAAGTATGACCATGCTGATTGACGGCAACTTCGCTGGCGCTAACATAATCGCGATCGGTATCAAAACTGATCAGCACATGATCGCTGCCTCGCAAGTCCATGTCGTAACGTCGAGCCGCCGAGGTGTCCAGCGGCGGCGCCGACGATGGTGTGGCCGGTTGATTGCAGGTGCACATAACATACAGGAATTCCGCATCATACGCGAATTGAACTTGCGCCAAATTCCGCGTGGCATGCGTGTCGTCAAACGGACTGGTCAATTCGATCGACGTGGCCGTCTGCCAACATGCATCGTCGGCTTTACCGTCCAGCGCGGGAGGTTGGCTGGTGAGTTTGGCGTGGGCTGTCCATGCCGGCGATGTGATGCGTCCACTGGCCAAAGCCATTTCTTGTTGGGCGACTTGCTGCCAGCCTGCCAGTTGCGAGCGATTGGCCAGTAGTTGTAGCGTGCTAGCGTCAGGAACTGGTTCCCGCGCTAACTCTGACAGCCCGCGACGCCGGGAAAATTGAGCCATGACCACATCGGGTCGAGCGGTCAGAGCGCGATCCACTTCACTCAAGCGATTGAATTCAGCCACCGCGCCACGCAAGTGCGAGATCTGGCCTGCATACAAATCCTCCAGCGGCCGCTCGGCGGATACCAGTTGAATCACCTCGTCATCGTGATCGCCATCAGCTGAGCGCACGCTGGTGCGACTATCAAACGGATCGGACTCCAGTGGGCTGGGCAGTTTGATTTTGGCTTGCGCGAGTGCGGGTTGATCGATGACTGTTGAAGATGACTGCATCTTTTCCCAAGCCAGGCGTTCATCGCTAGCCGCCGTCGTCAGGAGGGCCAGGGACCCATACCGAGCAGTATCGCTCAGCGATGTATGCTGGGCCAATCGATCGACGACCACATACCAGCGCTGCCATAAACCGGCTTGCCAACAGGCGTCGGCCAATTGCTTGAGTGCCTGGCCGATTTCGGCACGAGGCGTTCTCTCAGCGACAGAGTCAACTTTCCTCAGCCAACTTTCCAGAGGTTCTTCGCGGTTGAGAGGATTGGTCGCCAGATCGCGCCACGCGCTCTGTCGATGAACACGTCCCATCAGCAATTGCAAGTTACCAACGTTGGATACATCGATAGGTCTCTTGGCATCGGGATGCCGGTCGGTCGAAGCTAACAGACTTTGACGCGCTGATTGGTTACCACCGCTGAGTTGCAGACAGCGAAGCGAAGTGTTTTTTAGTAGGTTGCCTTGCCATCCATCGACCGGCGCCAACACATCGATGATCGAGAGCCCCGAGTCGCGCAGCAGTTGGTCGTGGGCAATGGTAAAGTCGGATCGTTCCACTGGCGAGACGCTGAACAGCTTAGAAACTTTCCAGGGTTGCAACCGCAACTCGGCACTCAACCAGGCGGTGGCCGGAGATTCTTGAGCTGCCATATTCAGAGCCTGCATGTTAAGATCCTGCAGGGCTGAGCTGGAGTGGTTCGCGCTGAGGCTACCGTCATCTAGCAATAGCGCGCTGGGTCGCCCCATCCGCAATTGCATGGCCAAAAAGTTTTGGAGGTTTGGTCCAGACAATTCGCCACCTGTTGACATTGTTTGGCTGCGATAGACGTTCATCAAATTTTGCGTGGACGTTTCAAGCACAGGCCAGTGTGGAGCCAGATCGGACTGTGCCAGTCCCATCTGCGTACCGATCGTTTGCACACTGCTGGAGGCATCCGGCGCGAAGCCGACCACGTCTTCACTATTGCGTCGATGGACCACCAACAAACTGCTGGCCTGTCCAGCTTGCCAGGCGGCATCGGCCAGCGCAGGCCAGGGGATGTCCGAATCGGAAAGACAGATCGCTTGAAAACCAAGACGTTTGGCTGAGATGCGTTGCGAAAACCAACTCTCGCCGCCATCGCGCGTGGCCAAAATGGAACCACCGGCCGTCACCAGCCAACCTCGATGTCGATCGATAAACTCAATCGCCCGCACGGGCCAGTTCTGACCAGTCGCAATGGTGCGCCAAGTAGAGCCGCCATCGGCGCTATGCAACAATATGGAACCAGGTGAACCGCCCAGCCACACTTGCTGGTCATTGATACCCATGCATATAAAGTTGCAACTAGAACGCGCTGTCGGCGATAAGGGCACGTGCTGATCGTTCCACTGTTGTCCATCGCGGCTAGTTGCCAGCGTACCCGCGTTTCCCGCCGCCAACCACTGCTGCCCCACCAAAGCCATGACATTGATCGGCGCAGTTGGTGCAGCCAGCTGGATCAATGCACGATTCGGGTTGGGTGGAATCTGACTGAGACGGCCTGCGCGATCCACAGCCAGGCGCAATCCATGTTTCTCAACTGCCACTGTTTGCACGTGCCCCACATTGGATGGCGTGGGCAGCCAACTGAGACCTCGATCAGAACTTTCGAAGATACCGGTCAAGTGTGCGCTTGAGTAGTCGCCCCAAGCACGCATTGCTCCGCCTGGTTCGTACGTCAATCCGATTAGTCTCGGCAGGGGGGCTCGACTGATCGAGCTAATGACGCGCCAGGTCGCACCAGCGTCACTGGTTATGAGAATGATGCCCACGCTGGTTTGTGACATCGGTTGCACAGAGCCACCTACGGCCACGCCATGGCGTTCATCGACAAACGTCACGTCGTATAAATTCAACGACGTACCGGAATTCTGGGGATGCCAACTTCGCCCACCGTCGACCGTAGCCAGGATCAGGCCGCGATCACCGACAGCCCACATGCGATCTGGATTGACGATTGCCAAACCGTTCAGGGCGGCGTCGTCATTGCCTGCAGCCACGCGCGGATCGTATTGCCAGGCTGGCAAATTTTCGCGGACAGCCTGCTTGCTACGTTCAATGGCGCCACTTACCCAAGATAAATCTTGAGCGACGAGCGATGGTGCCTCGACCAGCCCCCAGCACACCACCCAGCTCAACACCAGGATTTTGCAGAGCCCACCGGAGGCGACGTGGCGCTGAATTGCCGACATCCTGTCCTGCCTTCGTAATTTACTTCGCTTTAACTGCGCATGAACATAGTGTTGTACGATGTACTGTGGCTTCCAATCGCGGACGTGGCCAATTCTTTTAGAGCCCGTACCGCCAGCGATCCATCCATAGCAAAAACTCAACCTTATCCGCCATGCCAATTTGCGAAATCGGTGACCGCCTATTTGAGATTTGAGTTTTTCGGTCTCAAATCTAAGATAGGCCGCCGCCGCTCATATTCGCCGACGAAAGTTCTCACTCAATGCTTAACCTGCTGGATCGATGGTCACGTCGGGTCGTAATCGGCATGCTGCTGTTGCTGCCGCTTATCGCCCTGAGCGTGATTCGTCTACCGGTCGGTTCTGCGGGCGTACATGAATGGCTGCCCGACGGTCGACCGGAACGCGAACGTTATGAACGTTTTTTGGAGCAGTTTGGCAGCGATCAATTCTTGCTGATCTCGTGGGAAGGCTGCAAAGCCAACGATCCGCGCTTGGTGCGAATGATGACCCAGCTGCAGCAGGATCCCAAGCTGGAACAACCACTTTTTGTTTCGATTCAGTCCACTGTTCAAATCGTTCGAGCTCTGACCGACGAGCCTTTGGAATTGCCGCTACGCGAAGCGGTAAGCCGCCTACAAGGTATTCTGGTGGGCCCAAAAGGACTGTGTGCAATTGTAGCTAAGGCTACACCGTATGCGTTGAAACATCAGGCCGATGCCATGGAGCATGTGCGCGCATCGGCCGATCGTGTCGAGGGGTTGGACCGCAGCCAGTTGCGCATGGCTGGCACGGTCTACGAATCGCACGCGGTCGATGTGGCCGCCGAACAGAGTCTCAAGCAGTTGGCCTTACCCAGCATGCTCATCGGGATCTTTCTGGCCTGCGTATGTTTGCGCAGCGGCTGGGCAGCGCTGGCCGTGTTGATCATGGGCGGCATTGGTACCCTGTTGGCCATTTCACTGGTGGCTGCCACCGGTGGCCACTTCAGTGCCGTACTGATCATTCTACCGACGTTAGTCTTCATGCTAACGCTCTCGAGCGCCGTGCATCTGATGCATTACTACGTCGAAGCATCCTTACTGCATTCAGATCACTTGGGCAGTCGTGCACTGCTGATGGGATTCAAGCCGAGTTTGTTATCGAGTTTGACGACATCGCTCGGCATGGCTTCGCTATGTGCGAGTCAATTGGCCCCGGTGCGCGAGTTCGGCATGTACTCGTCAACGTCGTTGTGTGCGGCCACTGCTTTTCTGCTACTAGCCTTCCCAGCCTTATCCGATTGGTTCTATGCTCGCAAAGCCATTGCTAAAGCCAACAAGTTGCGTGCTGCTACATCACAGACCGTCGCTCCCGAAGTTACTAGCGCTGATCCGTCAAGTGCAGACCATCATGAATCCGTCGAGGACTTGGTGCATGAAGCGGAGCAGATCATTGCCGAAGACACACATGCTCCGATCATTTCACCTGCCGCGATACGGTACACCGCTTGGATGAATCGACATGCCAGCGCGGTCGCGACGGGAGGGCTGCTGTTGATCGTCATCAGCCTGATTGGGCTGAGCTACTTAAAGCCGTCGACTAAGTTCGATGACATGTTCACGCGCGATAGCCCTACCATCACCGATATGCGTTGGTTGGAAAAGAATCTCGGCCCGATCGCTAGTGTGGAAGTGTTAGTACGATTTCCAGCCGGCTCCAACCTGGATGCTTGGGAGCGGGTGGTGTGGGTCGATCGAATTTGCGAGAGCATTCGTCAGAATCCACAGCTGGGCGTGGCGATGTCGGCGACGACATTCTTGCCCGAGATGCCGCGTGGCGGCAGCTTGCGCGATGTAGCTCGTCGTAGCCTGCTGCGCAAGCGGATCGGAGAAATTCGACCACTATTGGAAGAACAAGGTTGGGTTCATCGCGAACCAGCCATGCTGCCCGCGGGACTGGCGGTTTCCAACGATGGTGCGCTTGATGCACAACATAGCGCAGGCGCCGAAGTTTGGCGCGTGACTGCGAAAGTCTCGGCCACCAGTCCCGAAGACTATGGTCTGCTGACTAAACGCGTCACCGATCAAGTTACCGAGATCGCGTTGACGGCCGACAATTCGCCGCCCTTTACGATTGACATAACCGGTCTCTATCCGGTGATGCATTCAACGCAGTTGTCGCTGATAGATGATCTGCAGATTAGCTTCACGGCAGCCTTTGTGCTTATTACACCCGTGATGATGCTCATCGCTCGCGGATTCTGGGCAGGTTTGTTGATCATGATTCCTAATGTACTTCCGGAGACATTGGTTTTCGGAATGATGGCCTGGCTGGGCTTTCGCTTGGATATCGCAGGCCTGCTAACCGCGAGCGTGGCCATGGGAATCGCCGTTAACGACACGTTGCACTTTGTGAACTGGTATGCGCGGCGTTTGGCTGCGGGAGATACTCGCACGCAAGCGATTGCCGATACGCTTTCGTCGTGCGGTGCGGCCATGTTTCATACGATGCTGATCAGTTGTTGTTCTATGATCCCCTTTCTGTTTGCTGAATTTTTGCCCACGCGGCAATTCGCATTCTTGATGATCGCCATGCTGGGCAGCGCCATTCTGGGCGACCTGGTATTGTTGCCGGGCATGTTACTTAGTCCGCTGGGCAAATGTTTGTTACCACGCGCAGCCAAGCAACAGGCTGAGCCATCATGAGCTGCGACAAAGAATACTAAGCACGCGAAGTTTTCTCCGCGATCTCCGCCTCTGTGCGTTGTAATCAATCTCCACAAGCAGCCAGTCGAGTTATGATTAGCTCGCAGAGAAATCCATAGATGAAAGTCCGACATTGAATACCAGCAAACTTCCACTCCAACTGGCAAAGCAAGCAGCGTGTGGGCCGAAAGCCTTGAGCGATGCGCTGCAGATTTGGTGGGCTGGCGTGGAAGCGACTTTGCCCGATTCGATCTTTGCCCGGGAAACATCGACCGATGGTCGCACTTTGCAATTGGCTGATTATGAAGTTGAGCTGCGCGGCATTCGGCGCGTGGTGGTGGTGGGCGCTGGCAAAGCTTCGGCGGCGATGGCCGCTGCCTTCTATAAACACTGCCTGCAGCGGTTGGAACGGGAAGTGGCAGTAATCGGTTGGGTCAATGCCCCTGAGGGAAGTTTCCAACCCGGCAGTGCAGGGCCGATTCACTTGCATGCAGCTCGACCGGCCGGTATGAACGAGCCAACCAAAGCAGCGGTAGATGGTACCGATCAAATCATGCGTTTGATGGCCAGTTGTGGAGCCCACGACTTGTGCGTGGTGCTGCTCTCGGGCGGTGGTTCCGCCATTTTGACCTCACCGATTGAGGGCATCACGCTAACCGATAAACAACAAGTGGCTCGGCACGTGGCGGCGGCAGGTGCGAATATTGCCCAGCTCAATACCGTGCGCCGGGCGCTTAGTCGCGTGAAGGGTGGCGGACTGTCGCGTGCCTGTCGCGCACATCAATTAGTGACGCTGATCATCTCCGATGTGCTGGGCGATCCGCTGGAGACCATCGCTTCAGGTCCCACGTTGCTGTCAGCCGCGGCCGCACCCAATCAAGCCTTGAGCGTCTTGGCTGATTTGGATTTGTTAGAAAGCGAGCCGCTGGCCAATGTCGTGCGCGTGTTGCGACAACGCATGCAAGTGACTCCGAGTTCCCACATCGTCAAAGACATTGCACCAGTGGAACACATTATCTTGGCCAATAACGCCACGGCCGTCGACGCGGCTGGCGTGAAAGCCGTCGAGCTGGGTTATCGCTATATCATGCAAGCAGCACGCGAGTTGGAAGGCGATGTCAGCCGAATGGCGATCAAAGTTGCCGATACCATCGAGCAACTGGGCCACCAGCGGCAAATCGATTGTTGGATCAGCGGAGGCGAGCCAACTGTTCGGCTGCCGCAACCCGAGCGCTGTGGTCGTGGAGGTCGCAATCAGCAGTTGATGTTGCTGACGATGCTCGAGCTGATGCAACGTGGCTGGCCGGATGATCGACTGCGATTCCCTCATCCGATCATTGCGCTCTCGGCCGGTACCGATGGCGAAGACGGCCCGACCTCAGCCGCCGGCGCCTGGTTCGATGCCAACCTGGCCACCCGCGTGCAGCAGTTTGGACTCGACGCACAAGACCACGCCCGCCGCGCCGACGCCTGGCCGCTATTTCATGAAGTTGGTGGTTTGATTGAATCATCCCCCACCGGAACCAATGTCTGCGATCTGCGAATCGTTTTGAAAGGTTGAGCCCGTACGTAGTAGAGCGGCTGTCCCCAGCCGCTCAGCACCCGGCAAGTTGTATAC
Organism: Rania fehmarnensis; assembly: GCF_056494185.1. Classification (NCBI taxonomy): domain Bacteria; kingdom Pseudomonadati; phylum Planctomycetota; class Planctomycetia; order Pirellulales; family Pirellulaceae; genus Rania; species Rania fehmarnensis. The sequence goes on along the minus strand of NZ_CM151398.1, from coordinate 2,598,901 downwards.
CTGTACCACTGGTCAAACGGTCGGAAGAATCATTGATTAGAGGGTGCTGAGCAGCTGAGGACAGCTGCTCTACACTCGTCGCTCACCTGTAACACTGGTCAAACGGTCGGAAGAAACATTGATTAGAGGGTGCTGAGCAGCTGAGGACAGCTGCTCTACAATCTATGCTAAACTAGGCCGCTTTCCTATCCTTAACCCGCAGAACGAATCATCGGAATGAATGCATCTGGAGTAGAGAGTTGGATCGCAGCTCGCAGCCGCGCGTTTGACAGCAGTGGTATTCGCAAAGTCTTCGACTTGGCAGCCAAACTGAAGGACCCGATCAACCTGTCGATCGGCCAGCCGGACTTTGATGTCCCGGCCACCGTCCAAGAAGCTTGTGTGAATGCCATTCATAATCGCAAGAATGCCTATTCGCCTTCGCAAGGTATCGGTCCCTTGCGTGAGCGTATGCAGCAGGACATTCAAGCTCGATACGGACATTCCGATCGCGATGTGTTCATTTCCTCTGGTACCAGTGGTGGGCTGGTGTTGACCATGTTCTCGCTGGTCGATCCGGGTGATGAAGTCATTATCTTCGATCCGTTCTTTGTGATGTACCCGCCTCTGGTGAAACTGGTGGGCGGCGTGCCCGTGATGATCGATACGTATCCAGATTTCAGGATCGATATTGATAAAGTGAAAGCGGCGATCACGCCCCGCACCAAACTGATTCTGTTTAATTCACCAGCCAATCCCACTGGCATTACGCCCAGTGTGGAAGAAGTCAAAGCGCTGGCTGAGTTGGCCGCCGAACGCAATATTGCACTGGTCTCCGACGAAATCTATAGCCAGTTCGTGTACGAAGGACAACTGGTTTCACCAGCCGACTACAATCCCAATACGATCGTCATCGACGGTTTTTCCAAGAGCCATGCCATGACGGGTTGGCGCGTGGGTTGGGTCCATGGTCCCAAGGCGTTAATTGAAACGATGATCAAGTTTCAACAATACAGCTTTGTCTGTGCTCCACAACCGGCACAGTGGGCGGGACTGGCCGCGCTGGATGTTGACATGGCCGGTTATCGAAGTGATTACACTCACAAACGCGACATGATGTTCGATGGTTTGAAAGATCGTTTCGAAATCGTCAAACCGGGCGGGGCGTTTTACTTATTCCCCAAAGCACCATGGGGCACAGGTTCGGAGTTTGTCACGGCGGCCATCAATCGCGGTATCTTGATCATCCCTGGCAACATCTTCAGCCAGCGTGATTCGCACTTTCGTATCTCTTACGCAGCTTCCGACCAGATGTTGCAGCGCGGTATCGAAGCCCTAAACAAACTGGCTGAATCTCCCGGCGGTTAACCAAAGCCCATGCGCATCGGTGTTTACGAATGGGCCAGTTGTGGCGGAGCAAGTCCAGGCAACGACTTGCCCGAATCAATCCGCCGCGAAGGCTGGGCCATGTGCCAGGCACTCATCAACAGCCTGACGCACTGTGGCATAGGCTTCCAGCCTGTGTGTGGCATAGGCTTCCAGCCTGTCTGTGGCATAGGCTTCCAGCCTGTGTGTGGCATAGGCTTCCAGCCTGTGTCTAGCACAGCCTCCCAGCCTCCCACCACTATCCCACCGGACCAACCACAAAACAAACACAGCTTGGAAGCCTATACCACTTGCGACATGATCATCGTTATCGCGCCGGAGTCCGATGGCATTCTGCTGGATAGCTTGGACTGGTGCAGTCGACGCGGTATGCCGACCTGCAACTGCGATCAAGAGTTTGTGGTGGCCACCAGTGACAAATGGCAAACGGCTCGACGACTGCAAACCCATAGCCTGCCTCATCCGCTAACTTGGCTACTGAGCGAGATCGATGTTCCAGAACTGGAACGCTTGACAGTAACCGACTGGGTGCTGAAACCTCGCGATGGCTGCGGCTGTGAGGGCATCGAGCGTGTGGCGACCAGCGAGCTGACACAAGCGTTGGCCCAACGACAATCGCAGGCGGAGCGTTGGATGCTGCAACCCTGGCTGAGTGGTATAGCCTGCAGTCGCTCAGCCATCGTCGATGCCCATGGTCAATGTCATTGGTTACCCGTGGTCAGACAAAACCTACAACAACTCGATGGCCAGCTGAAGTATCGGGGTGGCTCGATCGAACCTGATTTTCCGTGCAGCGTCGAGAGTGCAGAGCTGTTGACTGCGGCTCTGCAAGCCATGCCGGGTAAGCCGCGCGGCTGGGTGGGAGTTGACTTTCTATGGAATGAAAGCAGCTTGCACTCACCCTTGACGATCATTGAAATCAATCCTCGCGTGACTACTAGCTTTGTGGGCTTGGCCGATTGTTTTCCACCGCTAGCGGGCCAGATTGTGCAGGCCTGTCGTGGCGAGCCAGTGACACTGCCGCAGCACTGGAGCGGCCACCGCTTTGTCGCGTGACAGCGTAGCGGAAGCCGTCAAGGCTTTCGAGTTCTCCTGACAGCGTAGCGGAAGCCGTCAAGGCGTTCGAGTTCCATGGTGAAGTTGAAAGTGCAGATCGAAATGCTTGACGCATTCCGCCACAGAGAATTTTCGAAATGCTTGACGCATTCCGCTACGATTGGAGGCGTCCCACAGCCCGTCAACGATGGTCTATAATAGTCACCTTGAATCTGTTGTGGATTGTGGGACCGATGGCGGGCCGCGCGGTCACGGTAATCAAATCTGCTTAATTGAAAGTTTTGGGTAATGAGTACTTCGATCCAGTCGTTAATCGATTGCGGCACCAAGCTGTATCTGGATTCGGTTGATCCCGATCTAGTCAAACAGAATATCGCTTGGGGAGCGGTGGGAGCCACCAGCAACCCAGTTATCATCAGTGCCTTGCTAGCGGGCGGTCGATATGACGACGAATTGCGCAAGTTGGCTGAGGGCGATATGGATGATGAAGCCATCGCGTGGCAATTGACCGACCAGGTTGTTAGCGCGGCTCAGCAAGAGTTCTTTTCGACTTGGCAACGCAGCCAAGGCAACTCGGGATGGGTCAGTTTCGAGCTCGATCCATTAATCGAAGATCCCGAACGCGACATGCCGCATGCTCAACGCGTGCGTCGCTATGTGGAACTGGGCCAACAGTGGTCGGCCGGTCATGCCAATCGCATGATCAAAGTTCCGGCTACTCCGGCTGGAATCGAAGCCGTGGAACACCTGGCCGCGGCCGGTGTCACGCTGAACGTTACCTTGATCTTTACCATGGATCAGTACGTGGCGGCCCGCGATAGTGTGTGGCGCGGTGCTTCGCGATTGAGTTCGCTGGCCAAGTTCAAGAGCGTGTACAGCATCTTCGTTTCGCGCGTCGATCAGTTCACCAAGAGCAAAGTATCGCAGCTCTCCGCAGATGCTCAAGGTTTGGTGGGTATCGTCAATGCCAAACGCATGTGGCAAGCCAATCAGGCGTTCTGGAAGAACCATCAGACGCCGCTGGAGCAAGAGATTATCTTTGCCAGCACCGGTACCAAGGACCCTAGCGATCCACCTTGGAAATATGTGGATGCGCTAGCTGGTAGCGATATTCAAACCAATCCCCCCGAGACCAACGATGCTGTGTCCAAGAGCGGGCGCACGTTCACGCGTAAAGTCGATCAGATGCCCTCGGCGGCCGTTCTGGAAGAGATCGATCGACTAGTCGACTCACAAGTTCTGCATGCGGCCCTGATGAGCGAAGGCATTGAAAAATTCGCCACTCCGCAAAAGAAGTTGCTAGCCACCATCGCCCAGCGCAGAAACGTTGTCCGCGCTTAGTTGGTAGCCACCGCTAGTAGGTAGCCACCGCTAGTTGGTAGCCACCGCTGCCAAGCGGTGGATTTCGCCGCTAGCCGAGTCCACGGTCCACCGTCGGGCGACGGTGGCTACCCAGTAGCAAACAATTTACAGTAGCATGCCTGCGATACAGGCAGTCATCAATGTGGCAACTGTGCCGCCCAGCATGGCTCGCAGACCTAGCTGGGCGATTTCATTGCGGCGCGCCGGTACCAAGCCCCCGATGCCGCCAACTTGAATACCAATGGCACCCAAGTTGGCAAAGCCGCAGAGCGCGTAAGTCATGATGGTTTTGGTGCGCTGACTGATCACCGCCGGTTCTGCTTTTAGCATTTCGCCGAGTTCTTGATAGGCCACCAGTTCGTTGGCCAGCATCTTGGTGCCCAGCAATTGCCCGGCATAGCCACATTCGCTCCATGGCACGCCGATCAACCAGGCGACGGGTGAGAATACTGTGCTGAAGATGCGCGACAACGTGAGTGTAGGCAAGCCTTCGCTACTGCGAAAGCCGATGAACCAACCGGCTTGTCCCAAAAGAAAATTTGCCATCGCAATCAATGCCAGAAACGCAATCAACATGGCACCAATATTGAGCGCCAGCTTCAAACCATCGCTGGCTCCATCCACGGCTGCGCCTATCAAGTTAACGCTCGGACGTTCATCACCCAGTTTCAGCGAAGCATTGACTTCCGCATTTGGTGCTTCGGGCAACATGATCTTGGCAATCAGCAGAGAAGCAGGAGCCGAGATCACGCTGGCGGTAACCAAGTGCCCAACGTCGACGCCAAAGCCGCTGTACACTCCTAGAACGCTGGCGCTCACATTGGCGAAGCCACCGACCATCATCGCGTTGAGTTCCGAACGGCTCATGGCTGGAATGAATGGCTTGATCACCAGCGGAGCTTCGGTATGACCCAAAAAGATATTCGCGGCCGCCGCCAAAGTTTCCGGACCGCTGGTCCGCAGCGACCGTTGCATGATCCAAGCCACACCGCGCACGACCCACTGCATGACCCCCAAGTGGTACAGCACGGCCATTAGGCTGGAGTAGAAGATCACCGTCGGCAGAACACCGAAGGCGAATGTGCCTAGTAAGAACTTAGATTTTCCATCGACGGCATCAGCATTCCACAGTCCAAACACAAACGAACTGCCCTCTTCCACGAACAGTTGCATCTGGTTAACCGCCGCATTGGCTTGCGAAAAGAACTGTGCACCCCACTGCGTGCGCAACACCAGCGCGGCCAAGACGAACTGCAGCACTAGACCACCGACCACAATGCGCAGCGGGAATCGCCTGCGATCCGAGCTGACGAGCCAACAAATTGCAATCAGTACCGCCAACCCCAACAGACTGCTAAGCCGCGCAAAAATATCGGACATGATCCCTCGGCCAAGAAAAACGATCACAAGTCAATGCGGCTACGATTCTAACAACTCAGCCCGCTATGTGTTGTAGAGCAGCTGTCCTCAGCTGCTCAGAACCCTCTAACCAAAGTTCCTTCCGACCGATGGACCAGTGTGACAGGCAAACGACTTGCCGGGTGCTGAGCGGCTGGGGACAGCCGCTCTACACTGACTTACTTCGGCAAGAAACCATTTAGCATGTTTACGTACTGCATGCCCAAGCGTAGGACCATGTAACCGATCATGGCCATGACGGTCAGCCAGATGGCCAGGCTGGCGATGGTGGCTATCGTATTCAAAGCGGCTTTGGCGCGTTCGCGATACTGCAGAGCCAAGTGATCGAGCGATTCCGTTTCGGTGCCGCTCAGTTCGCCCAAATGAATGGCTTCGACGAACTCTTGCGGAAAGACTTTGGCGATGTCGATCGCCTGGCCAAACGAATCGCCGCGTTCGATTGCCTCAAGAGCTGAATCCATCGCGCGGATGTAATACTGGTTGCCAGTGGCCATGAAAGCTTGTTTAGTACTACGTTTGGCTTCGACACCCGCGTTCAGCAACATGGAAAGCGTCATGCTGAAACGCGACACGCTCAGAGTCGTCAAAGCGGTTCCCAAGGTGGGAATGCGTTGGACGATCGGTGTCAGGTATCGATGAGCGTTAAACCAATTCTTCCAGATTCCGAAGATCAGTGTCCCCACGACAAAAAACACCGACCCGACGATGCCACAGTAAACGAAGAAGCCGCGCACGCCGGTCAGCCCGGTACCGCTGGCATCGTAGACCTCGGCGGCTTGTGGTGTCATGATGCCTTGGATCAGAATCGTCATACCGATAATGCCCACAGCCATGACGAGCTGAATGCATGGCCAGGCGATGCGCTGGAAGAAATAGTTGCGAGTCTTCAGCAAGTCATCGTAGTAGTCCGCCATGTAAGTGAAAGTCGATTCAACTCGACCTCCCAGTTCGCTGGCGTGAACCATTTGAATCAGCAGCGGCGGAAAATATTTCTGGGCACCGAACATCGCTTTCGCCAACGTCGAGCCGTCGCGGACTTGGTCGGCCACCGCCCGCATGACCGCCCGGTGCTGTTGATCGCCGGTGCGGGCTTCGGTTTCCAGAACGCGCATGATATCGACGCCCGCGCGCAGTCCCACCCCCATGCGTCGACAGAAATTAGCCAGCGGCCGGAGTTTCATAAGCACGTGGACACATCCAATTCGGGATTAGGGCACTCTTCGTGTCAGGGCAAACTCAGCCCCGAACGAACTAAAGATTCCAAGAAAGAAAACATGGAAAGCTCTGCGGCGTGCTCGTCTAATTGTAGTCGAAGCTTGCGCGACGGTAGCAGCCATAAACGTTGGCTGCCTGGAAAGAAAAACCGGCGAAGCCGACCAAATTACGTACTCTACGCACTCCGCGTCGTCTTCCTGCAATCTCTTCGTTTTCAGCTGTTCCCTAGCCGATGGCCGCGAGTCTATAATATCCTGGCCGATCTACTGACAATCACTGACACACCTCTTCAAATACTATGCTTCAAAATCAGCAGCCTCGTAAACTTCAACTGACCGAAGCCGGCCGCAACAGTATGCGAGCCGCCGGACGATTCAACGCCCAATTGCTGGACTACGTTCGCGATTTCATCAAACCCGGCATTACGACGCTCGAAATCGACAAACTCGTCCACGAATTCACCATTAAACATGGTCATACCCCGGCTACGCTCGGGTACATGGGATATTCGAAAAGTTGTTGTACCAGCATCAACGACGTTATCTGCCACGGCATTCCCGATGGAACGATTTTAAAGTCGGGCGACATCATTAATGTCGACGTCACGTCGATCGTCGCCGGTTGGCACGGCGATCAATCGGAAACTTTTTTGGTTGGCGAAGTTTCCAGCGAAGCCAAAGCGGTAACCCAGTGCGCCTTGGACTGTTTGTTCCTGGCAATTGGTGCGCTTTATCCAGGCTGCCCGGTTAGCGTAATCGGAGATGCGATTGTCGCCGAAGCCCACAAGCGTGGCTTTTCGGTGGTGCGCGAATATGTCGGCCACGGCTTGGGACGCGACTTTCATCAACCACCCAACATTCCCCACGTGCCCGATCGCAAGTCGCGACAAGAACGTTTGATGCCTGGCATGTGTTTTACAGTCGAGCCGATGATCAATGCGGGCAGCCGCTTCACGCGCTTGGATAAAGCAGATGGATGGACCGTTCGCACGCGCGACATGAAATTGTCGGCACAATTTGAACACACTATTCTCATGACTGAGACCGGACCAGAAATTTTGACACTGACCAAGAATGGTCCTCGAGCTGGCCACAAATTTTAAACGCGTCGGTGGTCAAACTCGCCAGGTCAGCATCAACTTGAGTACATCACAAGAGCAACGCTCGTGGGTCGGTCCGCTGCAGATTGCGCTGGCCGGTGTGTTGTGGAGCACTAGCGGCTTCTTTGCAAAAGCGCCGTGGTTTGAATATTGGCCCGTTGAATCGCGAGGATTGTTGCTGGCGTTCTATCGCAGCCTGTTTGCCATCCTGATTCTGCTGCCGCTCATCCGGAAACCGACCTGGCGATGGCAGATGGCGCCAATGATCGTTTGCTTTGCGGTGATGATCTGGTCATTTATGTCGGCCATGGTTCATGGACCGGCTGCCAATGCAATCTGGCTGCAGTATCTCGCGCCGGCTTGGGTCATTATTTTGAGCATCGTATTCTTGCGCGAAATGCCTACACGCGCGGACATGGTCATGTTCACTCTGTGCGCGTTAGGCGTGGGCCTGATCTGCGTCATGGAATTCCGTTTCGGTTCGGTATATGCCACCGTTCTGGGCATTCTCTCAGGAGTTACTTACGCAGGTGTGATTCTGTGCTTGAGAACTATGCGCGGCGTTGATTCTGTGTGGCTAATCACGCTCAATCACACCGGCAGCGTGCTCCTATTATCACCTTGGGTGTTGACGACGGAACATCATGTCACGGTCAATAGCATGCTGGCCTTGGCGCTGTTTGGTGTCTTTCAAATGTCGTTGGCTTACATTCTGATGGCCCGCGGTCTACGTCATACCGGGGCCGCGGAAGCTTCGTTGCTAACCTTGATCGAACCGGTGTTGTTACCGCTGTGGGTCTTTGTGGCCTGGCACAATCATGTCAGCTACGAAGCACCACCGGTCTGGACCTGGATTGGCGGCGGTTTAATTCTCGCGGGCCTGGTCAGTCGCTATCTGCCCAGCGTCTTGAAGTGACCGTCACCTCCACCGCGCAGCGGGGGAGGTCGCAGACGAGGCGTTCAGCCTTCGTCTGCGGGAGGGGGCCATGCGCTAGGCAAGACTCCAGCGGTAACAGCTGTAGCCGAAGTCGCCAGACTTTGGACGCGTCACCAATCGATTCCCAATCTCTGGCGAGATCGGCTACGTGCCCAGACGCCTCCCGAATCTCGCTACGCCTCGATTCGACCTCCCCAAGGCGAAGCCTTGGAGAGGCTATTGGGCAGAGCTGCGGCTGCCACGTGGCGAGGCGCCGATGCGAATATCGTCGGGCAGCGGACGAGCGGCGGCGAGAAAGCCTTCGCGATAGAGAGAGTTTTTTAGTTCGCGAAACTTCGCAAACGAATCGGGATAGACCCAGACGGTGACCACAGTTTCCGCTGGTACGCGGCTGCTCATCTCACCGCGCAACATGCCGTTACTGCTGAGTGCCTGCTCAAGTGTTTCACCTGTGTTCTCAGGCGTGACATCGATTTCGAAGCGTTCCAATTCGAAGCCACCAGGAATAGCCACCATGCGATAGTGCATCATGAAGCCATTGATGGGACCAAGTTTATCGTCGAGCGCTTTCTTGTTAGGTGCGCGGCGGGCGGCCAGTGGTGCATGTTCCTTGAGCGTTGAGACCAGTCGATCCCAGGGGATCACCGTCACGCGACCATCTTTTAGTCGAATATGCATCTCTTTGGTGAAGACCGTTTTGGCCATTGGCGTGGGCAAGTGTTCCAGAATTATCTTGCTGCGTTTGTTTTCCGGTTTCTCGTTGAGCTTGTCGCCGAGTTCCTTGAGTTGGCTTTCAAGTTGCGACAGCTGGCTACTCTTCTCTATATGCTCACGTTTCTTCTCATCGACTTCTGATATACGCTCATCGATGGAAGCTTGCGCGAGTGCCTTTTGTTCGAGCAATCGATCGCGTTCGAGTCGACGGTATTCAGTTTCGGTCGCGTACGCCTGTAACTGCTTTAGATTATCCATGGCGGATTCACGCAGACGTTCCGCTTCGGCGGCTGGTTCCAGCGCCGCGTCTACAATGTCTTGCTGCTGGATCTCGCGACTCATCACTTCGGCAGCCACACGCGTCTTGCCACCAATCAGCACCACGAGAATGATCAAGATGCCTACCAGGTTGGCAATGGTATCCAAGAAGGAATCTTCGCCAATGTTGCCTTGTTCTTCGCGTCTGGCCACTTGAGCAACCTTTTATGAGTTAACGGGATTGCCCGCCGGTGGTCCCCGGCTGTACGAGTTGAATATCCAGCCCGCTGCCGTCCAGAAGTCGCGTGAGCTGTTTGTAGCGGAGGTCAGCGCGCGGCGCGACTTCCACTTGCAGCACCGGTTTCCAATATCCGCCGGCCAGGGCGTAGCCCCATCGATCCATGCGCTCGGCCACAATTTTGGCCAGCTGTTCCGCACTGGTTTGCAGCGAGACATCCAACATGATGGTCACGGATTTATCCTTGCTGCCGGCATCGGGCAGGATCACCCAGCGGTCTTCATACACAGAGATGCGAATGTTGCGCACGACTGCGGTTTCGCGCGGTGGTCCAGCGGTCCAAGCCCAATTGCGGCCTTTGCGTTTGGCGACCGCTTCGGCATCTTTCTTGGCATCTCTGCTCTGCATCGACATGCTGGCGGTGGGAGAGTCCTGCTGAGAGCTCATTTGCTGTGGGCTGCCGCTAGAGGATCCGAAACCTTCCGAGTTGGCACCGGCCTGTTGAGTGCCGCCAGTACCGCCGTCGGCCGACTGCGCCGCCATGTCGCCTTGCACATCAGTTGTACCGTTTTGTTTAGAGCGAGCGGCGTTGAGCGCATCGCGGAAACTACCTTGCGATTTGCCTGAGCCAGTTGGATTGCGCGACGACATTTGTCCGCCGCTTTCGCCCATCGGCTGACCATCGCTAGTCTGTCCATCGCCATTGCCACGCGTGTATTGATTGCCACCCAACGCAGCTTGTGCAAACGATGGAGTGCCGTTGGCAGTTTCCGTTTGACCATTGGCCGACAATGCTTGCCCTCCGGGTGGATAAGCACCGGTGCTTGAGGCATCATTGGGATTGCTCGGCGCAGTTTGGCCACCGGTGGCAAAGCCTCGCAGCCCTGAACCGCTTTGACCGTTCATACCGTTACTGTTACCTGGCATTGAACCGGACGGAGAGTAACTGGAGCCATCGGGTGAAAATGCGAAACCGCCGCGACCACCGGTCAGCGATGAACCTGTGGCTGAGTTCATCATTGAATCGCGGTTGCCTTCGGAATAGGTAGGGCTGTGGTTGGCCAGTTCGCTGCCGCCGGTACCTGAACCATATCCACCGGGTCCAAGTCCCCCACCTGCACCGGTCAGTTCACCCTCGCCACCGCCCCAACTGCCTTCGCCGTCGTTAAAGGTAATGTTGTCTTCGTTCAGATCTTCGATCGCTTTTCGATAACGACCAGGCATGGCCATTACCAAGGCGGCCTGTCGACTGCGTGCGGTAACCAACGTGCGTTCAAGTTCTTTGACTAGTGACTGTTCGCTTTCTGGAAACGTTAGTTCCAGCGTGTCTTCGATCAGTTCATAACCAAACTGATCATCCCAACCGGCCATGGCCATGCGTGCCAGTGCATAGGTGCGAATACCAGAGGATCGCACGACCAGCAGCGGATAGGCCGATGAATTGAGTGCGCCAGCCGGTGAGTAGTAGTTGCGCACCGTGCGCAGAGCTGCATCCAGTGGATTGCCTGGACCGTAGGGTGGTTTCAAATCGCTTAAAGGGATGAACACGCCTTCGGGTTGGATCAGGATGCCATCGGCTCGACATTCCAAGTAAATCGGTCGGCGATGCGTGCCGCTGGTGCCCTCGTAGGGGATGATCGCAAAGACTGGCTTTTCATTGCTGGGTTTAGCCAGTTTGTCTTTCAGCTTCTCCGCGGCTGCGGCCAATTGCTTTTGCATATCGGTCAGGGCAGCTTCGACTTTCTCGACTGAATCATCAGCCGATGATTGTTGGTCGATGAGTTCGGAAGTTTTTTCGAGTTGTTCGAGTTCTTTGGCTAGCTCGACCGTCTGACGCTCGAGCGCTTCGAGGCTCATGCGTTTCTTTTCGATTTCGAGTTGGATTTTTTCGCGATCTTCGCGGAACGATTCGCGAACTGTCTCGACTTTCGATTTCAATTCTTCAACGCGCTGAGCGCGAGTATCGATGGCTTCTTTGACCGAAGCTTGAGACTGACCGACGATCAGCACCAGTATTAAAACGAGGGCGCCCACCGTACAGAGCAGTACGGCCAGGAAGGGAAACAAACTGGGCGCATGGTCACCGCGACCGCGTTTGCCGCTCATGCCGCTTTCCTCGAGCCCTCTTGGTCATCTTCATCTGGCTTGCGAATGACGCGCGGCTTTACGGGCGCTCCGCGAATGATGCCCGCGCGTTCCAAGCTGGTCGCCAGCACCGCCACAGCTTCGCTTACACCGATGCTAGTTTGTTTTAGCTGCTCGATCATGGCAAAATTGCCGAAGCTCTCACGCACTACATCTTCCAGCTTGGATAGTTCGCAAGTGCTAGTGACCAGGCGTTCGATCGCTTCGGTCTGGCGCACCAATTCTTTCTGCTGTCCGTGCATGACTCGAGCCTGGTCGCTGAGAGTGATCTGCCACTGTTGCCAGCGCGCGTCGACCTGGCGACCAGCTTCTTGTTGAATGCGTTCGATCTCTTGGGCATGCTGAGTTAATGACTTGTCGAGCGACTCGCACAGAGCCAGACGCAGTTGATCACTGCTGATCGTGGACCAGCTAGACCACTGCTTTTGCGTTTCGGTGATGGAGCGAGACCAAAGGGTCGCTTGTTGTTCGACAAGTTGGTGGACTGCGCTGACCAGGTCGTCGGCCATTTGGCGTACTGGGACTAGCAGATCTTGTTCGACTTGACGCGCATCGCTGCCCAGGAATTCAATCAGGTTATCGCGGACCACTTCGTCCATCGAACTCAGCAGTCCGGTTTCGACGCGACTGACCGTGAACTGGATAAAGATGGCAGTGATGGTTAGCACCAGTGCAATGGCTGTAGTGTCAAAGGCTACGAACAGACCCGAGGTCATTTGTTTGAGGGCGGCTTGTGATTGGCTGGCCAGCAGTTCCGTATCGAGTTGTCCGAGCGTATCCGAGATCCCGATAACGGTGCCCAAGAAGCCCAGCATGGGCATAGCCCACGAGATGATGCGCACGATCGAGTAACTTTCGTGCTGCGCATCGCCTTCGGCTTCGGCCAGTTCACGAATATCGGTTTCCAGAAGCGAATATTTGCCGCGTTTGATTTGTCGCTCGATGATTTCAGCTACGCGGCGACCGATCCAACTATCGCGTTGAGATTGAGGCAGCGAGAGCCAGTGAGCTTCCAGCCATAACGAGCGTTGGCTGCGATTAACTTCTTCACCTTCTACTACATACTTGTCGAGCAACTGGCCAACCGACTGCGTGACACGTCGTTGCGAGTAGGCGTTGCGCAGTTTGATGGCCATGCCGACGAAGGCGATGAAAAACAGCCACACGGAGGCTTCGGCGACGGGATGGCACAAGCAGTAGCGTTTCAGCAGCGCGTTGTCCAACGGCCCGTAGAGCAGCAGGCCGTAAAAGACTAGCGTCAGGGCCGAGCCCATGATGAATGCCGGAACCAGTGGCAGTTCGAAACTGCTTCGCGGTCGCGTTGAAAATAAGCTTCCCATGCCAGGCCACCATCCATGGTTTCGTAAGTGCACACAGTCGTCCGCGCGAATTGTGCTATTCTCCGCCTCCTGAGTAAAGGTGAATTTATCGAGATCCCCTCTGGAGTAGAGCGGCTGTCCCCAGCCGCTCGGCACCCGGCAAGTCGGCAACCTGTACCCCTGGTCCTCACCCCAGCTCTGTCCCCCGCGCTAGGATGGGGGACAGACTTCATGCAACCAATGCTGGCTAAACAACCACACGTCTGTCCCCGCGCAATCGTTCGGGGACAGACCAGATACTGTTTGACCAGCTCGGTCGGAGGAAGCTTTGATGTAGAGCGGCTGTCCCCAGCCGCTCAGAACCCGGCAAGTCGGCAACCTGTACCGCTGGTCATTCACCCCAGCTCCGTCCCCGTGCTCGGATCGGGGACAGACACCACGCAACCAATGCTTGCTAAACAACCACACGTCTGTCCCCCGCCGAGCGTTTGGGGACAGACCAGATGCTGTTTGACGAGCTCGGTCGGAAGAAGCTGTGATTAGAGGGTGCTGAGCAGCTGAGGACAGCTGCTCTACGATAGCTCGGGGACAGACCAACGACTGTTAACAAACGTAATGGTGGCATTGGTTGTCACATCAATGCTGTCTCAAATGGCACAGCGCTCTCAAGGGCAATGCTAGCAATCGACTTTGCGTGTGGAAACAGACGCTTGTGTGCGGAGCGTTTGCGCGACCGGTACAGATTCTTGTCTTGACAGTTTTCTTGATTCGGGACACGCTGGTAACACTTCACTGGGGACATGGTGGTCCGTACAGTGAATGCGGGGCAGCGATGGATGCTGCTGAACATATTCTGCAAGTGGCAAGGAGGCCGCAATGAGCGCGTCGCGTCCGTGTTTTGGCGGTGCAGTCAGTCTGCGCAATCTGCTCGATCGGGCAGTCTTTGTGGGTGCCGAAGATATCGTAGCTCAGCGCTGCGTGGGTCGAGCTGAACTGTGCCGGCCAGGCGACCTGTTTGTGCCTCAAGAATTCGCAGGCCGCGACGAACATGAGGCGATCGTCGAAGCAGTGGCCCGCGGGGCAGCCGCCGTCGTCGCCGAACGACTCTTGCCGGTCAATATTCCGCAGTGCCTGGTCGAAAATAATCGCCAGGCCTTTGGCCAAATTTGCCAAGCCCTGGTCGGCTCTCCCTCGCAGCGCATGTTGACCATCGGCGTCATTGGCACTCATGGCAAGACATCGACTTCGCTATTTGTTTCCGCCATGCTCAAAGGCGTCGGCGGCGGGATCGGTTACTATACATCGCTCGGTTCGAGCGATTCAGTTACTTGCGATCGCACTACTACTCAACAACCCTCGGCCCGCAAGTTGGCGGACTGGATGAGCCGAGCCGATCAAGCGGGCTCTCCAGCTTTGGTGATCGAAATTGGTCAAGCCATGTTGCAACATCATGCAACGGCAGGCGTCGAGTTCGATCTGCTGATTCTGACCGGTCTGCGCAGTGGCCAGCATCGCGGCCACGCCTCGCAGCGCCGCTATTCACAATGGCTCGACGAGATGATGAATCAACTCAAGCCGCATGGCATGGTGCTTTATAACGCCGACGATGCCAATGTCGCCCAGTGGGCAGCCAACACCGATTGCACCGCGATTGGTTATGGACTAGATGCCAGCGAACACATTCGCGGTAAGCGTCTGTCGCGAGCCGGCGGTCAGCAACAGATTTTGATTCGCGCCGCCCATACTCTAATGCCGCTAACGCTGAACATGCCCGGCGACCACATGGCGCGCGCTGCCCTGGCCGCAGTTGCAGCCGGTTGGATGTTCGATTTCCCGCTGGGCGAATTGATTCCAGCCGTCGAGAAACTGCCCTCGATTCCTGGCCGCATGCAGCGCATCACAACTTCCGTGGATGTGCCCGTCTTTATCGACGCCGGCGATACACCGGATCGAATTGCCGTCGCCCTGCATGCGTTGAAGCTACATCAGTTTGGCCCCTGTACAGCGGTGGTCGATTTGAACGAGCGCTTGCATCCTCAGTGGCGCACGCGACTGGGCGAAGTGCTGCAAAAAGCGGGCACGCGCGTCGTGCTGACCGGTAGCGCGCTGACCTGCGAACAAACTCGCAATGCAGCCATGGACGTTCTCGGCGGTCTAAACAAGCCCGGAATGCACGAAATCATCCCGAATCGCGCGCAAGCGATTCGTTGGGCGATTCATAATACAGATAGAGGCTGCATTCTACTGGCTGGCTGCGGCAGCGGAGTTTGGCCGACCAGCACGCCACAATTATCGGCAACCGACGAATCTGTCGCAAAACTAGCGCTAGCTGAAAAACAGTCCAATCTGACCAGCGTAGTACAGTCGGCCACAGCACCTCTGCTAAGTATCTTTCCGCCTCCAAGCAGCGGTGGTGTGGTGAATTGAAAATTTTTTCAAGTTTTGCTTCATTCACCATTGACGTCTAAACGGACCTTTCAGTATTCCCTTAATCATCCAGCAAGCACTGCGACTTTGGCTCTGGCTGACCTGAGATACGGTTACCCAACCGAATCCTGCCGAGCCCGGTTGCAGTCCCGTTCATGGAGGAACACAGTCCCCGCACTGGCTTGCAATACACGGATGTTTATGACCAATGGAAGCTCTGTCGTTAGTTGTGGTTTTGCGGGAAATCACAACTGGCCTCCCTCCTGGGTCGGAGCACAATGTCGATCGGTTTGCGGTTTCTGGGTCAATCGCAGCCGGTTGGCGCTTCGCGGCAGAGCTTAGTCTGCGCACCGGGGCGACCATGTGTCGTCCCCGGTGCCAGGAATCAATCAGGCCACGTCCGGCAGTGCCGGCCGTGGCCTGAATTTTTTCTGCTTTTTTGTTGGAGTTCCTCTACCTCTCCAACCGATGGCCTAACGATAAGCCATCTTCTCTATGGCAAACTCCGCTCTTTAATGGTTTAAATCGATGGCCGGTATCCAAACGTCAACGGGGCTGATATCTGGTGTCGCCATCACCGACACTGTCGATCAGCTAATGTCGATCGCCGCTGCACCGCGCGATCGTCTGAACTCACTCAATTCTGCACTGCAAAAAAGACAAGTGGCCATCGGCCAGTTGACCGCTTTGGTTATTGGTGTGCAGCTATCGACCGACCAACTCGGTCGCTCGACACTGTTCAATCAAACCAAAGTGCAAAGCTCGGCCAGTTCACTCTCGGCCACTGCCTCAGCCTCAGCCAAGCCAGGTAGCTACCAGTTCGTACCAATCCAACAGGCTCAGCAACAACAATACACCAGCTCCGCACTCGCTTCGTCCGATCAACTGGTCGGCGCCGGCGAGGTCGAAGTGCATGTCGGCGGATTCCTGGATAGTTCGGTCACCCTCGACACACTCAATGGCGGCCAAGGCGTCGCGCGTGGACAGATTCGCATCACCGATCGCAGTGGTGCCAGTGCCACCGTCGATCTGCGCTTCGTTCACACAGCCAACGATGTCATCGACGCCATCAATTCCGCCACCGATATTCGCGTCTCAGCCAAACTGGATGGCGATCGATTCACCTTGGTCGATACCTCGGGCGGAAGCGGTTCGATATCGGTTACTGAAATTGGAAATGGTGTCACCGCCCGCGATCTGGGTCTAGCCGGCGTCACTTCCGCCACCAACACCTTATCGGGCACCGATGTCGTATCGATCTCTCGCACCACATCGCTCCGCAGCTTGCTGGATGGGCGTGGTGTCCAGTTCGCGTCTTCGTCGAGCGCATCGCTGGACTTCACACTGCAAGATGGCAGTACGTTTGAATACAAGTCGAACCTCAGCAGCAACAGCGCCAGCGTCGGTCAATTGATCGACGCTATCAACACCGCCGGCAGTGGTAAAGTGCGAGTCAGCATCAATTCTGCTGGCAATGGTTTGCAAATCGAAGACCTAACGACCGGCTCGGGAACTTTCGCAGTCACATCACCCAAAGGCACACTGGCGCGCGATTTAGGTTGGAACGTAGCCAGCACCGGCGGTACACTAACCGGCGCCCAACTGCAGAGCGGACTAGGTGACGTGCTCCTATCGAGCCTCAATGGCGGTAGTGGATTGGGACAACTCGGCAGTCTCGATTTAACCGATCGCAGTGGCGCGACAGCCACCGTCGATCTATCATCAGCCACAACGATCGGTGATGTCGTTGATCTGATCAATGATTCAGGCATTGGTATCAATGCGCGACTGAATGATACGCGCACCGGGATCTCCTTGGTCGATACCAGTGGCGGGACCACCACCAGTATTGCGGCGACCAGCAGCGATACGACGGCCAGCAAGCTGGGGCTGAGCACAACAACCGATCCAGCCAAACTAGTCGGCAAGAGTCTCGAACGCCAATGGATCAACGATAACACTCTGCTCAGCGATTGGGATCAAGGTAGAGGTCTGACTCTATCATCGATACGCTTCACCAATTCCGCAGGCCTGCAGTCGGCGATCAGCTTTACGCAAAGCAACTTGCCTAAGACCGTGGGAGAACTGTTGCAGACGATCAACACCTTCGCCACCGGCATCGAAGCGCGCATCAACGAAACGGGCGATGGACTGCTGTTGATCGATAAAGCAGGTGGCGCAGGTCAGCTGTCGGTTGCCGATGTGGGCGCAGGCAAGACGGCGGCGCAGCTCAAGATCGCCGGCACTAGCGCCGCAGCCACCGTCGATGGCAACAGCGTTCAAGCCATCAATGGCAAGTTGGACTTCAAAGTCAAAACCACCGACGTCGATACCATTAGCACGCTAGTCACCAAGCTGAACGAAGCGGATGATACGATCAACGCCAGCGTTTTGAACTTGGGTGTGGGCGGAGTGCGACTAGCGGTCTCCAGCGCCGCCAGTGGCTTGCGAGGCCGCGTCGCCTTGGATACCTCCACCCTCTCGTTGAGCTTTTCGGAAACGCTGAAAGCCCAAGATGCCCTGCTGTCAGTGGGCGGCTCGTCGCAAGGCGGTGGCCTATTGGTCAATTCCTCCAGCAACACCTTCCAAGACATAGCGCCCGGCGTCACCATTACCGTTAACGAAGCCTCGCGATCGGTGGTAACGGTCGATGTCACGACCAACAATGATGCCGTTTCGAAACAACTAACCACGGTGGTCGACCAGTTCAACAAGCTGAAAGACAAGCTGAGCGAACTGACCTCGTTCGATGCCACCAGTTTTGCATCAGGAGTTTTGTTTGGTTCGACCGAAGCCCTGCGGATTGATATTTCCTTCGGGCAATTGTTCTCCGGCATCCATCGAGGAGCGGGCTCATTTCGCTCGATTGCCGAACTGGGCGTCTCGTTTAATGAATCCGGTAAGCTCGAACTGGACAAAGACAAACTGGCCGCCGCGATCAGTCGAGATCCCGATGGTGTTCAAGAGTTCCTGACCAACACCGAAAAAGGTTTTGCCGCTAAAGCCAAAGAGGTATCCGATTCACTCGCAGGCACCAAGGGTGGCTCTCTCTTGCAACGCAATCAGACTCTGCAAACACAGATTGAAATCAACTCCAAACGCATCGATTCCTGGACCATTCGGCTCGATTCTCAACGCACGCGGATGCTGACGCAGTTCTACAACATGGAAACTGCCATCGCTAAGATCCAAGATAACCTAAAGATCATTAACAGCATCCAGAATATTACGCCTAGCACGTAAGCAACCGCATGTAGCCGATCTCGCCAGAGATTGGAAATCGATCGGTGACGCCTCCAAAGTCTGGCGACTTCGGCTACAAGATTCGATCTCCGTCACCTCCCCCAAGCTCGCTTGGGGGAGGTCGCAGACGCGGCGCTTGAGCCGTCGTCTGCGGGAGGGGGGCACAGCGCTAAGCAAGACACTTTCGATACTATCCAACAGCACTGCCAAGCCCCCTCCCGAATCTCGCAGTGCCTCGATTCGACCTCCCCAAGGCAAAGCCTTGGAGAGGTGACCGTGCCGCCGCATTGCCTTTGGTTGCGAGACGGGAGACAATATGCAGCGGTTTCTTAGAACTACACAAGTGGATAGTGGTTGTGCCGATGTTGATTTTTGATGCTCACCTGGATTTGGCTCTCAATGGTGTCGATTGGAATCGTGATTTACGCAATGCCCTCGACGATATTCGCGCGCAAGAGATCTCATTGGGGATGACCGGTCCCGGGCGCGGCAAAGGGACGCTCAGCTTGCCGGAGTTGAAGCAGGCGGAGATCGGTATTTGCTTAACGACGCTGTTGGCCCGACAGGAGAAAGAGATCAACCATGTAATGGGCTGGATCTCGCCGCATGCCTGCTACGCAATGGCTCATGCGCACCTGGCATACTACCGCGCGTTAGAGCGAGATGGTTTGATGCGGATGCTCAAAACGGCGCAAGACCTGCGCGACCATGTCGACAATCTCAAGAATCGACCACAAGAGACGCCGCTAGGATTTGTGCTGACGATGGAAGGTGCCGATCCGGTTCTAACTCCCGATACGATCCATGAATTCTATGAACATGGCTTGCGGGCCATCGGTTTGACTCACTATGGCGCTAATCGTTACGGTGGTGGTACCAAGTGCGAAGTAGGTTTGAGCATCGATGCAATTCCGCTGCTCAAGAATATCGAAGCGCTCGGCATGACCCTGGATGTAACTCACTTGTCGGATGTCGCCTTCTGGCAAGCTCTGGATAATTTTGGCGGCCGCGTCCATGCCAGCCATCAGAACTCGCGACGCATTTCGGACTGGCAAAGACAATTCAGCGATGCACAGTATAAAGCCGTCATCGAGCGCGGCGGCGTGATCGGTATGGCTTGCGATGTCATTATGATGCAGCATGGTTACGTGCGCGGCGTCACACCACCAGCGGAGAGCCTGCTGCGATTGGTCGATAACGTCGATATCGTTTGCCAACTGGCCGGTAACGTCAATCATGTGGGCATCGGCAGTGATTTGGACGGCGGTTACGGCAATGAACAAACACCCGTCGATCTCAATCGTATTAGCGACCTGCAAGTATTGCCCGATATGCTTGCCAAACGCGGCTACACGGCCAGCGACATCGAAGCCATCATGCACGGCAACTGGCTGCGGTTTTTTGGTGAGGTGTTGCCGTAGAAGGAGAAACCTTCCAGCCACTGGTAAGTGACGCTATGTTTACGACTGCTGACCCCGCTCCTCTGCCGTTGGTGATGTAGACAGAGTGCCACAACAAAGACACAGGCTGGAAGCCTATGCCACAGGTTAGAAGTTTGGGCCGCGGCGCTGGCGGTAGCCTTTTAAGCCGTTGAGGGCGTGGTAGCAGGCGCCGCAGTCCAGGTCGGCAGTGCGCGTGGCTTCGAAGATTTCACACAAGCGTGCCGCGGCGGCCTGTACCCAAGGCTCTTGCAACTTGGAGTCATCGGCAGCCACGGCTAGAAACTCGAGCAAGTGGCCGGTGCTCGATAGAGTGGCTCCCAGATCGCGCGACGTGCCGGGACGCTCGAGATAGTGACTGGATAAACTGCCATCGCCCGAGCGCATGGCTTCGATATCTTTCATGGCGCCGGCAACAATGCTCTGCGCTTCCGACCAGGCAAACGAGTCGGCCAGTTTCAAACGCTGCTTGGCTTGCAAGGCTCGGGCCAGGCCTACCAAACGATGCGCACCGCCACAGGCACTGGAGTTCAAGTCGTAACGCAACTCTTGCTCGACCATGCGTTCCCAACTCCAATGCGAACCATCGCCTGCGATCCATTGGTGATCGTCAGGGAAATAATGTGTCAGCGCAATGAGAGTCCAACTGAATTCATTCAGCGGATTACTGGCTACATCCAAACGTGCTTGAGCGGCCCAGTCCAGTAACGTATAGGTCTGGCCATCCAGCACGAGGGTATCGGTTGGCGGCAACTGGGCCATCGCGCACACGGCGATCCACTGATCAACGTGCCCTTGACCGATGTAGCTGCCTGGTTCGAGAACCGCTTTCACGCCCCGCCGACCATTCTCCAGCAACTGCCCTGGCATGATCTGCCAACCACGGACGACGCCTTCGCTGAACAGATAGTCAAGAGCCGGAACGGTACCACGATCTGCAGTATCCAACGGCAACTGGTGACCATAACAAATCACGCCATGCATGATCTGCCAGGCCGCATTGTCGGCGCTCGATAGGCGACGACCTTTTAATTGATCTTCCAAGATCCGGTCGATGCGGCCACCCAGACCTTCCACTTGGACCGGCGGCAATTCCGCGAGACTGGCCGATGGTGCGAGATCGTAGTCAGCTGGCCCCGGAGCGACATAATCGCAACCGACCAGCATTAGCAACACTAGGAGTATTTGATATCGGGACACTTGATTGTTTCTGAACGTCTCCTTTCGCTCCGCGAAAGGTGAGTTGTTATTGCGGAACGAGAGACTGGGATATGGTTGTGGTTGGAGGAAAAACGGCGCGGGCCTTTCGCGGAGCGAAAGGAGACACACTGCCTTTCGCGGAGCGAACGGAGACGCTGCTACGCATCGTATTTGGACTGGGGCCGAAAAGCCAGCGGCACGAGGTTTGGTCTGGGGTTTGCATGTCGAGACGCTATCACTGCAATTTTGGCAAGCAAGAATTTCGCGAAAGGGTTAGCGATCTATGATCTTCGACGTCTGGATGTGGTTGTTTTTGGCACCTGCGATTTTGCTGGCGCTGATCGCGCAGGGCATGGTCAGCTCGGCCTACTCCCGCATGAGCCAGGTCGCAGCTCGCATGAGTGGCTTTTCCGCGGCTCGCCTGATCCTGGACAGGTCCGGCCTGCGCAATGTGCCGATCGAAGTGACTCCTGGTCACATGTCCGATCACTATGATCCGGGTGCGCGGGTGCTGCGACTAAGCCCGGAAGTTTATGAAGGTCACACGATGGCGGCTGTGGGCATTGCCGCTCACGAAGCTGGCCATGCGCTGCAACACGCGCACAATTACGCCCTCATGGGGCTGCGTTCGATGGCTGTGCCGATGGCGCAAATTGGTTCGGGTATCGGAGCCATGTTGGCATCGCTGGGTGTGTTCCTGGTCATCAGTTCAGCCGCTCCGCTAGGAAAGCTGGTGCTGCTAGCCGGTATTGTGCTCTACGCGGGCGTGGTCGCTTTCCAGCTGGTTAACCTGCCGGTCGAGTTTGATGCCTCTGCCAGGGCCAAGCGGCTGTTGGTTTCCGAGGGCATCATTATGCAGCAAGAACTGCCCTACGTTTCGAAAGTACTTAATGCGGCGGCCCTGACCTATGTCGCAGCCACCTTGCAGTCGGTACTCCAATTGGCTTATTTCGTGTTCCGCCTGGCGGGGAGCAGCCGGGAAGAGTAAGCCCCACTTACGCCTCGACGAAACAGCCCTAAGTCGATAGAATTCTGGACTTTGAACCAAATTCTATCAATTGGCATGCTGGGCATGCGGCGTCGAGGCTTCTGTGATTCTGATCCTGCGAAATGGAGCGACCGAAGAAGAGTTGGAGCATGTTATCCAGCGCGTCGAAGCGCTTGGACTGACACCTCACATCAGCCGCGGGACCTATCGCACCATTATTGGCTTGATCGGCGACGAAGACAAAACTCGCGAAGAGCCGCTACGGGCGATCCCGGGCGTCGCCGACGTCATACCCATCTTACCACCCTACAAACTAGCCAGCCGCGATGCTCATCCACTTGATAGCATCGTCGATGTTTCCGGAGTGAAAATCGGCGGTGGCTTTCTGGGTATGATTGCGGGGCCGTGCTCAGTCGAAGAACCCGACCGCATGGAACGGATTGCCCTGGCCATAAAAAAATCCGGTGCTAACATCCTGCGCGGAGGAGCTTATAAGCCGCGGACCAGCCCTTATGCCTTTCAAGGCTTAGGGGAAGAGGGCCTAAAAATACTGCGCGACACCGGCCGCTTGGCCAAGCTGCCCATCGTGACCGAAGTGACTGATCCGCGCAACGTCGAGCTCGTGGCTGAATACTCCGACATGATTCAAGTCGGCGCCCGCAACATGCAGAACTTTGTACTGCTGACCGAAGTCGGCAAGACCAAGCGGCCTATCCTCCTGAAACGCGGTATGGCAGCTTCAGTAAATGATCTGCTGATGAGCGCCGAATACGTGCTCTCGCAAGGCAATTCGCAAGTGGTGCTATGCGAACGTGGTATTCGCGGATTTGATACCGCCACGCGCAACCTGTTTGATGTGGCAGCGGTGCCGCTAGCCAAGAAACTAAGTCACTTGCCGATCATCGTCGATCCGAGCCACGCCACGGGCCGACCAGATTTGATCCCCGCCTGCGCGCTGGCCGGTTTGGCTGCCGGGGCCGATGGCGTGCATATCGAAGTTCACGATTGTCCAGAAGTCGCCAAGAGCGATGGGCCACAAGCCTTGTTACCCAAACAGTATGACGAGCTGATGCAGCAAATGCGCAAAATCGCCGCTGCCATCGGCAAACAACTTTCACCGGTCCCGGAGTAAACCACGTTGAGAATCCCTTTCATAGCTGGCAACTGGAAGATGAACCTGCTGCGCGATAGCAGCGTGGCCTTGGTCAAAGGTCTCATCGAACAACTGCCGTCGTCGGATAAGGTCGAAGTTGCCGTCTGCCCGCCCAGCGTATACTTGAGCGATGTCGCAGCAGCCCTGAAGGGTTCGCGCATCGGCCTGGGTGCTCAGAACATGTACCACGAAAAAGAGGGGGCATTTACGGGCGAATTGAGCGGGGCCATGTTGAAGGATATCGGCTGCAGCCATGTGATCCTCGGTCACAGTGAGCGCCGTCAGTTCTTCGGTGAAACCGATCAAAGCATCAACAAGAAGACGTTTGCGGCGCTGGCCATAGGCTTGACCCCGATCGTGTGCGTTGGTGAAACGCTCAGTGAGCGTGAAGCCAGTAAAACCGAGCAGGTCGTCGACACGCAGTGCCGTGGTTCGCTCGCCGGGCTCTCGGCCGAGCAAGCGGGCCAATTGGTTATTGCGTATGAACCCGTATGGGCAATTGGCACTGGCAAAACCGCCACGCCGGCACAAGCTGAAGAGGTGCATGCCTACATTCGCAAGTTGCTCAGCGAACTGTTTGGCACAGATATATCCAACAAAATTCGTATTCAATATGGCGGCAGTGTCAAAGCGGACAACGCAGCCGAGTTGCTCGGTCAACCAAACATTGACGGAGCCTTGGTGGGTGGAGCATCGCTGAAAGCCGATGGCTTTGCGCAAATCGTCAAGGCAGCTGGCTAAAAAAACGCACAGAAGGAACCATGCACATGTTGTTGCTCGGACTGTTAAGTCACTATTTCTTTGGTATCTCGATCTTTATCACCTCTGTCTTTCTGGTGTTGCTCGTACTGGTGCAACGCGGACGCGGTGGCGGTTTAGTCGGTGCGCTGGGTGGCCCCGGCGGACAGAGTGCTCTGGGTACCAAAGCCGGTGACGTGTTTACGCGCATCACGATCGTCGTCGCCGCCATCTGGATTTTCTTGTGCGCCACTGCCGTGCGCACACTCAATCCCAGCACCACCGGTGGTCCGGCCAGCTTGCAAGGCGTTACGACGACGGCCAGCGAAGTTGGTTCGGAAAACTCGGGCAAGAGTGGAGCAGGGGCAGGCGCGGGAGCGGGAGCTTCGTCGAGCATGTCGCCAGCCGCCCCAGCCAGCGGCGACGCCGGCAAGACGCCTTCGGCTGTAATTCCACCGGCTGCAACTACTCCGGCTGCAACTACTCCTGTGCCATCGACGCCTGCGCCCGTTACTCCGGCACCGGTTGAGACTAAACCCGAAGAACCAGCGCCTGCTGAGCCAGCACCTACTGAACCGGCGCCGTCGACACCACCTGCCGAGTCAGCCACAACTGAGCCCGCTCCGGCAGCGCCGCCAACGACTCCCGAGTCGACACCGCCAGCGGCAGAACCACCCAAGTAAATGGCTGGGTGCGTCCCTGGTGCTGCACTTTATGATGTTGTTGAATTGAGGAGTTTCGCTACGTGCTGATTAGTATGACCGGCCAGGGACAATGTCGACATGTGTTCGGCAATTTGGAAATCCAGGTCGAGATACGCGCGGTCAATAATCGTTTCTTCAAGCTGCAACTGCGCACCAGCGATGTGCTGAGCCGGCTGGAGCCTGAAATCGAAGCCTTGACGCGACAGTACGTGCGGCGCGGCTCACTAACGATGACGGTGTACATCAATCGCGAAGCCAGGGAGAGCGATTATCGCTTGCAAGAGGTAGCCATCGCCAGTTATCACGCTCAAACGCAAGCGATATCTGCCAAGTTGGGCATTGATTCGCATGTGACCTTAGGCCAATTGTTGGCCCTACCTGGCGTGGTAGTCGAGCACGACACAGAAGCCAAAGAACCCAGCGATCAGTTGACGGCCGAGACATTAACGGCGGTCACCGAAGCCCTGAAGTGCCTCAATCGCATGCGACAGGCTGAAGGCGCGAACATGTCCGCCGAGTTGTTGTCACAGATTGAACGCATCAATCATTTGAAGATAGCCATCGAAGAGAAAGCTCCGCTGGTAATTGATGATTATCGCGAGCGTTTGAGATTACGAGTTCAGCAGGGATTGTCGATCGTGGGCGTCGAACTCAACCCGAGCGACATCCTGCGCGAGACCCAGATCTTTGCCGACAAAGCTGACGTCCGCGAAGAGATTGTGCGTCTGCGCAGCCATACGCGTCAATTTGCCAGTTTGATCGAAGAACCTGAAAGTCAGGGTCGCAAGCTAGACTTTTTGATTCAAGAGATGTTTCGCGAAGCCAATACGATCGGCTCCAAAGCCGGTGACTCAGAGATAGCACAGCGCGTCGTTGATATAAAGGCGATTATCGAGCAGATGCGGGAACTGGTCCAAAACGTGGAGTGAGCAATTGTGGCCGAACCTGGACGTCTGGTGATACTCTCGGGTCCTTCGGGAGTTGGAAAATCGACAGTCGTGCGTGAATTATTAGCGCGCTGCCCGTTACCGATAATGTTGAGTGTTTCCGCGACGACTCGGCAACCCCGGCCCGGTGAAGTCGACGGATTAGATTATTATTTTATTAGTCATGAGGAATTTGCTCGTCGCCGCGCGGCGGGTGAATTCCTGGAATGCAAAGAAGTTTTTGGACGCGGGGATTGGTACGGAACCATGCGTCATGTAGTCGAAGATGGCTTGCACGCCGGCAAATGGATGCTGCTGGAGATCGATGTGCAAGGGGCGCTGAGCGTCATGGAACAATGCACGGGCACGATCAGCCTGTTTGTGCATCCAGGCTCCGCCGAGGAACTCGAACGCCGCTTGCGAACTCGCGGCACTGAAACTGAACAATCGATCCGGCGACGACTGCAAGTCGCTGCGGAAGAAATGAAACACGCACACCTGTACGACTTCCTCGTGATCAACGAAGAAGTCGAACGCACCGTTAACGAAATCTGTGAACTGCTAAAGCAGAGTACATCTCGGGAGACTAACCACAATGCTTGAAGACCTCAAAGAAGAAGCCATCGTCAACAAAGTCGGCGGTCGCTTCAAACTATCGACGCTCATTCAAAAGCGGCTCGTGCAGCTCAATCGCGGCAGCCGCCCATTGATCGACAACCCGCCTGAAACCAAGATGGAGATCGTCCTGCAAGAAATCCTGCAAGACAAGATCTACTTGACCCAATCCGGCAACGCCGCCCCCGTAGGCGAACCCGAAGGCGGCGAACTACTCGACATGGATTCCTTCGATCTCTAACTGTGGTATAGGCCTCCAGCCTGTGTGTGGCACAGGCTTCCAGCCTGTGTGTGTGGCATAGGCTTCCAGCCTGTGCGTGTGGCATAGGCTTCCAGCCTGTGTAAAAACCACCAGTAGCTGAACCGCTCCCAACTACAACCGGTCGCGTTCAGCTACCGAACTTTCGGTCGCGACTTTTGACAGCCGCTCAACATATGAAATTCATCATATGAAAATCATCGTGGGCATAACCGGTGGCGTGGCTGCTTATAAAGTGGCCAGCCTGGTTAGTCGCTTAATTCAAAGCGGCTATGCCATCGATTGCGTTATGACTACTGGTGCTGAACAATTTGTCGGCCCTGCGACTTTCGCGGCTCTGACAGGGCGACCACCGGTCAGCGATACTTACGATTCGCGTTATCCGCTGGGCGCGCATATCGAACTGGCCGAAGGCGCGGACTTGATGGTTATCGCACCGGCGACCGCGCGCATTCTTGCCAGTTGTGCGCTGGGGCTGGCCGATGATCTACTTTCGACGCTCTACTTGGCTCGCACTTGTCCAGTGATCATGGCTCCGGCGATGAACAATGCCATGTGGGAACAGCCGGCGGTGCAGCGGAATGTCAAACAGTTGCAGGCCGACGGAGTTACGTTATTGGGGCCAGGGGTGGGTTGGTTAAGTTGTCGCAAGCAGGGCCCGGGCCGCATGGTCGAACCCGAAACGATTGTCGAAGCCATCATCAACCGTTTGCCACTGAGCTGAAGCACGTGGCTAAGATCCTCATCACTTCCGGACCCACGCGTCAGTACCTGGACCCCGTGCGTTACTTGACCAACGCCAGCAGTGGGCGCATGGGCGCTGCTCTGGCTCAAGCGGCACTGGAGCTCGGTAACCAGGTACACATCATTAGCGGACCAGTATCCGTCGACTATCCGGCAGGCGCGGTAGTAACTTGGGTCGATACAACTGGCGAGATGCTCGAAGCTGTATTGCGTGTGTTTCCTGAGATGGATGGTTTGATCGGCGCGGCCGCTCCTTGCGATTACATGCCGGTGCATGTCAGCCCGCAGAAGATTGCCAAATCCGGTGAACCCCTGAAGCTCGAATTGGTTGAAACTCCAGACATCGTCGCCACGGCGGCCAAGAGCAAGCGATCGCACCAGTGGGTAGTCGGTTTCGCGTTGGAAACCGAAGACCGTCGTTTTCGCGCGATTGTTAAGATGCAGCGCAAGTTGTGCGACATGATTGTCAGCAATGACGCCAGCGCCATCAACTCCAGCGATAACAGCGTCGAAATCATCGGCCACGACGGCACGATCCTGCGCACCGCCACCGGAAGCAAACTGGAAGTGGCTCGCGCTATCTTAGATTGCATCCCCGCTCCGCTCAATCGCGCGCTGACGTAGAGCGGCTGTCCCCAGCCGCGCCGTCGTAGAGCGGCTGTCCCCAGCCGCTCAGCACCCGGCAAGTCGTATACCTGTAACACTGGTCTACTGCATGTAGCCGATCTCGCCAGAGATTGGAAATAGATCGGTGACGCGTCCAAAGTCTGGCGACTTCGGCTACCTGCCCGTCGCGCGAAATCGTGACGCTAGCAAAAAGACCAGTGGTATGACCCCGCGCTCACGCGCTCAAGATCGGGGACAGACGTAAGGCGTGAGTGGCGTGATCTCGGCGAGTTTTCCATTTGCCGCCTTGAAGTCACTTTTGCGCATTTTTGATAACCTGCAATGGTGTGTTGGTTTGTTGGTTTGGACTCGATGACCAGGTCACTGAGGACTTGCGAATACCCGGTTGCGTTCTTCGAGTCGGTCAAAAGCTAGGTGCGAACCTTTTTGTTTGAACCACTAGTTGTTACCTCGGAACCCGCTCAAGATCGTGGACAGACGTTGGGCGTGATGACTTGAGTTAGCGGGTGCGATGCGGCTGGGGACGGACACTTGACGAGCACCGGGTCCGAGCACCGGGTCTGTCCCCCGCGCGCGTATGGGAGACGCTAGCAAACAGACCAGTGGTCTGTCCCCGCACTCCATCGCTGATCGGGGGACAGACGTCGCGCTCAGGAAGCGGGGGATAGACGTCGGGAGTGAGTGACTTGAGTTTGCGGTTGCGAAGCGGCTGGGGACAGAGACTTGACGAGCACCGGGTCTGTCCCCGCACGTATGGTTAACGCTAGCAAAAAGACCAGTGGTGTGTCCCCGCGCTCACGCGCTCAAGATCGGGGGATAGACGTCGGGAGTGAGAGACGTGAGTTAGCGCGAAGCGGCTCAGGGACAGACACTTGACGAGCACCGGGTCTGTCCCCGCGCGTGTGGGTAACGCTAGCAAACAGACCAGTGGTCTGTCCCCGCGCACGAATCGCGCTCGAGAGCGGGGGACATACGTCGGACGTGAGTGACTTGAGTTAGCGAAGCGGCTGGGGGACAGACACTTGACGAGCGCCGGGTCTGTCCCGCGCGTATGGGTGACGAGCACCGGGTCTGTCCCCGATCCGCAGAAACCAGGTTTGATGATGCATGCTCAGCGGGTGCTGAGCGGCTGGGGACAGCCGCTCTACGGTCCGGCGAAGCATGGCAAGTCGTCTAATTTCAGCCCAATAGGTCACGTCACAGGTTGCAGGCTTGGGTTAGAGGGTGCGCCTCGCCTGGCGGCTACGGGTTAGACGAAAAAGACCTCCCCTCTTCGGATGCGGGCTAGACGAGGCTATTCTTGACCCTCAGGGGCTTCGCCTTCAGATGCTTCGCCTTCGCCTTCTTTGGGCTTGCGCCAGCTGGGTCGCTTTTGGCGTGCTTTGGGATGATGCTGCGAATGCAACTGGGGGGCGTCGCTGACTTTTAATCGCATGGTCAGCGGGCGGGGCGACATGCGCACCAGCAACGCTTTCAGTTCTTGGCGTTCGAGGCGGGCGAACTCGTCGATCTCGTATTCGACTTCGTCGCCTTCTTGCAAGTCGCGACGACCTTGCGAGTCGACGATACTGAAGTGGAAGAACACGTCTTCGCGCAGGTCGGCACTGCGGATGAATCCAAATTTCTTGGCCGCTACAACTTTGACTACTTCACCAATACGCATCGCAAATCTCTATCTTCAGCCGAAGCTGAAACTTTCAACGTCAGCCTGAGGAGCCGGTTGGAAGCCATGAGGTTCCATCGAACAACCGGCGCGCCCTTGACTGAGACTGCGGATGGCGGATGAATAACCAAACAGTTCTTTCAGCGGAGCAAAAGCGGTCACGCCCGTCAGTGCTCCACGGGCTTCAGTCGCCTCAATTATAGCGCGGCGCTGCTGCAAGTCGCCAACAATTTCGCCGACATAGTCATCCGGCGTCGTGATATCCAGCTTCATGACCGGCTCGAGTAAGGTCGGGCCGCCTTGATCCAGTCCCTGATCAAACGCATCGTTGGCTGCGATGCGAAACGCCACTTCATCCGAGCCCACGTCGCGCATCTCTCCGCCTATCAAGCTAATGCGCATGCCGGTCAGCGGAAAACTGCCGATGATGCCACCACCTTGTGCGCGACTGCGGAGTTCTTCCAGAGCAGCGGTTTTAAGATTATCCGGCAAGACACCTTCACCGAAGTAACGATCCAACACGATGATATTGGCGGCTGGATCCTCCAGCGGCTCGAAGAGCACTTTTATGCGGGCAAACATCTGCGTGGCGCCAATCTGGCGATTGCACTGCCCGGTCACTTCGGCTTGGCTGGAAATCGTCTCGCGATAGTTCACGCGCGGCTTGTAGAATTTCACGTTCAAATTGAAATCACGCGTCAAGCGATGCTTGATCACATCCAAGTGCAACTCGCCCATACCGCTGATCAGCGTCTGAGCCGACTCTTCGTTTTCGTTAGCATTGAACGTCGGATCTTGACGCTTGAGCATCTCCAAGACTTCGGACAGTTTCTTGCGCTCGGCAGTGTTCTCGGGCTCGATCGCCATCGAGATCACGGTCTGAGCAAATTGAATGCTCGGCAGTTGAATCACATCGCGAGTATCGCACAGCGTATCGCCGGTGATAGACGCTCGAGGTCCGATGGCACAGGCGATGTCGCCTGCTTGCAAACTTTCGACTTGCCCCTGGCGTTCTTTTTTGGTGGCATGAATTTGCCACAGTTGAGCGACGTTTTCTTTCTTGTCGCGATTGGGATTGTAGACGCGCGAGTTGGAATCCAGCTTGCCCGAGTACACGCGAATCCAATACAGGTCACCCGTTTTGGCGGGCAGGATCTTGAAGACCAGGCCGCAAAAGGGCTCATCGACCGACGGCGAACGCTTGAGAACTTTATCGGGTTTCTTGGGATCGATGCCTTCGACCGGTGGCCGATCTAAAGGGCAGGGCAGGTAATATCCTACTGCATCCAGAATTGGTTGCACGCCAATGTTATGCAGAGCTGATCCACAAACCACTGGCTGTATTTCGCGTTTCAGACATCCCGCGCGCAGCACGCTGCGGATCAGTTCGCTGGGGATCGGTTTCTCTTCCAGCGCCAATTCCATCAGTTCGTTGCTCTGGCCGTAAAGACCTTCGAGCATCTCGTTGCGCCAAGTGAGTGCTTCGTCGAGCATCTCAGCGGGGATCGGCTCGCGAAGTACCTGCTTGCCTGCATCTTCGGCTGTGAACCGCAACATTTCCATGTCGATCAGATCGATCACGCCGCGAAAGGGATCGGCCGTATGCGTCGGCCCTTGGCCAACCGGGATCTGAATAGCCACTGGATTGGCATTCAGTCGCGGCCCGATATCGGCCAGCACGCGATAAAAATCAGCGCCTTCGCGATCGAGTTTGTTAATAAACACAATGCGCGGTACGTCGTACTTGTCCGCTTGACGCCACACGGTTTCGCTTTGTGCTTCGACGCCTTCACGACCACTAAAGACAACCACAGCTCCATCGAGCACGCGCAGGCAGCGTTCGACTTCGGCGGTAAAGTCAACGTGACCAGGAGTGTCCAGCAGGTTGACAATATTGTCTTTCCACTTGAAAGTCACGCAGGCGGCGTAGATCGTGATCCCACGTTCTTGTTCTTCGGGATCGTCATCGGTTTCAGTCGTACCGGAATCGACTTCGCCGGCGCGATGTTTGGCTCCGCTCATATAGAGCATCTTTTCGGTGACCGTCGTCTTGCCGGCATCGATGTGGGCGATGACGCCGATATTGCGAATCTTGTCTAGCGCGCGGGACATGATTTCAGTGGAGCGAAATAGGAGAGAATTAAACTTGCGCAGAAAAAGAGCCACGCAACCAGATGAATGGTCCGTGGCTCGCTGTGTGTTGTTTGGAAAAAACTACCAAGCGAAGTGCGAGAACGCCTTGTTGGCATCGGCCATACGGTGGGTTTGTTCGCGCTTGTTCATGGCGGTGCCTTCCTTGCGGTAAGCGGCCAAAACTTCTTCGGCCAGTTTCAAGTGGGTGGCACGACCCTTCTTGTCGCGGACAGCCTGCAGGACCCAGCGAATGGCCAGCGACTGTTGACGCGAACGGTTGACTTGCATGGGCACCTGGTAAGACGCACCACCGACGCGCTTGGATCGCACTTCGATGTACGGCTTGACGTTTTCCAAGGCTTGCTCGAAGACTTCGATCGCAGGCCGATCCTTGATCTTGGAGGAAATCTCTTCCAAGGCATCGTAGAAGACCTTTTGGGCGGTGGTCTTCTTGCCGTCGTACATCAGGCAGTTGATGAACTTGCTAGCCAGCATCGAATTGAATCTGGGATCCGGCTTGAGTGACGTGCGACTGGCAGTAATTTTGCCCATGAATGAATACCTGCTTGAGCGATTAGTTTCCGAGTGTTTTGTTTTTGTTCTGGGTTTTGTTTTTCAAATCGTCGATTCAAGGACCGAATCGACGCTTTGATAAAAGCGGATTACGACTTCTTGGCACCGTAGCGGCTGCGAGATTGCTTGCGGCCGTTGACACCCAGTGCATCGCGGCAACCGCGTACAACTTGGTAACGCACACCCGGAAGATCGCGAACACGACCGCCGCGAATCAGGACGATCGAGTGTTCCTGCAGGTTGTGACCTTCACCAGGAATGTACACGGTAACTTCCTTGGTGTTGGACAGACGCACGCGAGTGATCTTGCGCAGAGCCGAGTTCGGCTTCTTGGGCGTCATCGTTCGCACTTGCAAGCACACGCCTTGCTTTTGAGGGCACTTGTCCAATACCACCGATTTGGTGGGCTTGCGCTGGATGACGCGGTTCTTGCGTACGAGCTGATTTACGGTTGGCATAAACTCAACATTCTGCTGGGTTGAATCTTCATCTGAACCCGGGTGGGTTCAGCTACGTTTACATTCGGTATATCGACCATCAGGTACCAGAGGTGGGAATCGAACCCACATGATCTTGCGATCACTGGATTTTGAATCCAGCGCGTCTGCCTATTCCGCCACTCTGGCAACACTTACGAGGGGGCACGGCCCGTGAAAGACCATGCGTCCAGGTAGGACCCAAAAATTTACTCGATAGCTTGGTAATTCTACAAGGCCCACTTGGTCAGCGGTGATGATTATTTCCCAGATTTGGAAACTGTTAATCTTTGCCGCCGGCAATTCGAGGGATTTACTGGGCCAAACCGGCCAGTTAAGATGAGCCTGCGATACATCGCCCTCCCACCAACCCACCCCACCTGGAAATTGCTAGCTATTCGATTTTGTGCGGATCCCTGCTTGAGGGAAGTATTTTTGCACGGCTCGAATAAGCTAGAGGACAGGCCGCCCACTGGTTTCGCTAAGAATCCTGCCTGCCTATTTGTCCAACCTGACTACCGCAGTTCAAGCGGAACGCGCTTCGCAGCCTACAGCTGCGCCCAGGCGTGTGTGCTTTGGCTCGGTATCAAACTTCCGTTTCTGGAACGGGTCCCCCCGCGTTCAGAGACCAACGTTTAACCACGAAACGACCAGCTGCAGCCAATGCGTCAGCTATGGATCCCCGTGTTGATTCGCCACCTTATGAACATGCGACGGAGTGATTGAGCTATGAAGTGTTTCGGTAACTTTCTCTCGCGGCGTAACTTTTTGACCGTAGGCGCTGTGGGAGGATTGGGGCTGTCGCTGGGAGACTTCTTCCACCTGAAAAGCCTGATGGCCGATCAAAAGAATTACGAATTCATCCCGGCTAAGGCCGAAAGCGTGATTCATATCTTCCTGCCCGGCGGCATGGCGCACCAGGAAACCTTCGACCCGAAACCCTACAGCCCGCTGGAATATCGCGGTGAAATGGGCGTCACCAAGACCAACACGGGCGAAATCGTCAGCGAAGTTCTGCCGCGATTGGCCAGCGTCGCCGACAAGTTCACACTCATTCGCTCGATGACGCACGGCGAAGCGGCCCACGAACGTGGTACGCACAACATGTTCACCGGCTACAAGCCCAGCCCGGCTCTGATCTATCCGAGCTTCGGCAGCGTGATCAGCCACGAATACGGGCCCCGCAATAACTTGCCACCCTACGTGTGCATTCCTAATACGCCCAACGAGTTCGCCGGTAGCGGATATTTGAGCAGTTCCTATGGACCATTCAGCTTGGGAGCCGATCCGGCCAACAACGGTTTCAAGGTTCAGGACCTCGATCTGCCCGGCGGCGTGGATAACGAACGCTTCACCCGTCGGCGCGATGCGCTGGCAGCGGTCAATCAGTACTTCGCCGGCCGCCATAACGCCGACAAAGTTGGCGCGATGGATACTTTTTATGAACGCGCCTACAGCCTGATCAGCTCTGAAAAAGCCCGCGCAGCTTTCAACATCGATGCAGAAGACGCCGCGATGCGCGATCGATATGGTCGCAATCAAGCTGGCCAACGCTTGCTTTTGGCCCGTCGCCTGGTCGAAGCGGGAGCCCGCTTTGTAACGCTGACCTACGGTGGTTGGGACATGCACAATCAGATCACCGCCAACTTCAAAGGCGCGATGCCTCCGCTGGATCAAGCACTGGCGGTGCTGCTGCAAGACCTCGACGAACGCGGCATGCTGGACAAGACCATGGTCATGGTCAGCAGCGAATTTGGTCGCACGCCCAAGATCAACAACGAAGCCGGCCGCGATCACTGGCCCAAGGTCTTCAGTGTGATGCTGGCCGGCGGCGGCATCAAACGCGGCATGATCTACGGTTCGTCCGATCCAACTGCATCGGAACCGGAAATCGACGCGGTAACACCAGCCGACCTGGCCACCACCATGTATCACTTGTTGGGCATCGTGGCTGACAAGGAACTGATGGCTCCCGGTGATCGCCCGATCGAAATCGTCGACGGCGGCCGCGTGATCAAAGAGATCCTAGCCTAAGTAAACCAACGCGTGCAGTCACTAAACGGCTGCACGCAATGCCAATCGTAAACGAGAAAATTTGCCGCGTCCCTGAGCCCCCACCTTAAGAATTACAACTGACGCGGCTCTTTTCTCCTTTACTGATGTCCTGTGGCATAGGCTTCCAGCCTGTGTCCTGTGGCATAGGCTTCCAGCCTGTGACTTGTAGCATAGGCTTCCAGCCTGTGACTTTAAAAAAGTATTACTTGATATATAAAGTAATTTCCCCTCGAGGTACTCTGTGACAATTCGCTTATCCCTCAAAGCTGCCTGGCGGAGCGCTACAGCACTCGGCTGTGCACTTGTCGGGCTCGGTTCACTCTCCGCCGCAGAACCTGTTATCTCGCGGCTATCACCACCCGGCTTTCAGCGTGGTACGGAAGCGGATCTTGAAATCACAGGAGCACGCCTGGCTGATGCCAAGAAGTTGCTCTTCTTCACCGGCGGTATCGAAGTGACTGCCTTGACGGCTGAGAATGACAACAAGGTCAAAGCCCATCTGAAGATCCCCGAATCCTGCCCGCCGGGTTTGCATGCGGTGCGATTGGCGACGGCCACTGGTATGAGCAATCTGCGCATGTTCGGTGTCTCGCCCATGCCGCAGTTAACCGAAGCAGAACCCAATAGCGACTTCAAAACGCCGCAAGCCATTGCCCTGGGCCACACGATCAACGGCGTGGTTCAAAATGAAGACGTCGATTACTACGTTGTCGAATTGGCCGAGAATCAAGCGTTGACCGTTGAACTGGAAGGCTTGCGGTTGGGGACGGAGTTCTTCGATCCCTTTGTCGCCATTCTGGATGCCAATCGATTCGAAGTAGCCCGCAGCGATGATGCACCGCTGCTGCAACAGGATTGTGTTTGTTCAGTGATTGCCCCCAAGGCTGGCAAATACATCATCGAAGTTCGCGAGAGCAGCTTCGGCGGCAACGATAACTGCCAATACCGCTTGCATGTTGGCGACTACCCGCGACCGGTGGCCACTGTGCCTTCCGGTGGCAACCCAGGTGAAACGATCAATGCCACCATCGTCGATTCCACTGGCAAAACCTGGACGGAAGCCATCACACTTCCGACCGAGCCCGGTAATTTCCCGTACCTGGCCACCAAAGATGGCAAGGTGGCCCCGTCACCTAATATGCTCCGCGTTGGCACAATGGCCAATGCCATTGAGACCGAACCCGATAACGATCCAGCCAAGCTGCCCGCTTACGATCTGCCACTGGCTTGCAATGGCGTGCTGCAGAGCCAAGGCGATGTGGACTGGTTCAAGTTCCGTGGCAAGAAAGACCAGCAGATCGAAGCAGTCGTCTGGGGCCGTCGCGTCCTGCGTTCACCTGTGGACAGCTTTTTAGAAATTCACAAAGTGGGCGGCGGTCGCTTGACCGCAGCCGACGATACGGGCAGTCCTGATGCGATTCAAGGCTTCAAGATTCCCGAGGACGGCGAGTATCTGGTGGCTATTCGCGATCATCTGAACGAAGGTAGCCCAATCCATGCCTATCGCATCGAGATCACGCCGCCCACACCATCGATGTCGGTCGAGATTGCTGAACTACAACGCTATGTATCGCAAACGATCGAAATCCCTCGCGGCGGTCGCATGGCTGTTATGCTCAATGCGCAACGTCGAAACTTTGGTTCCGATCTGACGTTGTCGCTGGAAGGTGCGCCAGCCGGAGTGACCCTGGTTAATCCAGCCATACCGGCCGCGTTGGGTCAAATACCGATGATGTTGCGCGCGGCGGCCGACGCGCCAGTGGATGCAGCCTTGGTCGACATCAAAGCTCAAACCGTTGGCAATGATCTAAACCTGGTTGGTCACCTCGATCAACGCACGATGCTGGTGCTTGGTCAAAACAACATTGATATGTGGGGGCACAACGCGGATCGGGCGGCGGTGGTCGTCGGCGAAGAAGCACCCTTCGATATCGAAGTTGTACAACCCAAAGTTCCGCTAGTGCGTGATGGCGCTGCGACGCTGGTACTGAAGTGCACCCGCAAAGCCGACTATGCTGAAGCCATTGGTTTGCGAGTACTGTACTTGCCAGCTGGCGTGTCGGCTTCCGGTAGCGTTGCGTTTGCTCCTGGTCAAAACCAAGTTGAGATCCCGATCACGGCCAACGGCAACTCGCAATTGGGTACCTTCCCGATAACCGTGCTGGCTCGAGCCAAACTGAAGACGGGCGGT
The DNA here is from genome assembly GCF_056494185.1 of Rania fehmarnensis. Lineage (NCBI taxonomy): Bacteria > Pseudomonadati > Planctomycetota > Planctomycetia > Pirellulales > Pirellulaceae > Rania > Rania fehmarnensis. Next base: position 2,561,620 of record NZ_CM151398.1, on the reverse strand, counting down.
GAAATCTGGTTGGCTTCCGAGTTCATCAATCTCGAAGTCGCCGATTCATTCTTTGAATTTAAGTTTAACAAAGCTGTAGCGGAGATCGGTAAACCGACCACTGTCGGAATCGGTTTGACCGTCAAGCGACCACCCGAAGGCGACGCCCTGATTGAACTGGTAGGTTTGCCAGCCGGTGTTACAGCGCCAGAGGGACCAATCAAAGTAGCTGCCGATACCACCGCGCTGAATTTCCCCGTCATGGTCACAGCCGAGGCCAAAGCAGGTCAGTTCAAGACGTTGGTCTGCCGAGCAGTCATTACGCGTCCCGATGGCTCGATCGTGCAAAATCAAGGTACCGGCGAGATGCAGCTAGATGCACCGCCACCCGCCCCGGCGGCCGCAGTGGCACCACCGCCGACGCCTACACCTGCACCTCCGCCGGCTGCCAGGCCTTTGACTCGGCTGGAACAGCTACGTCAAGCCAAACAAGCGGCGGCTGGTGGCGGTACACAGCCTTAACGTTTTCAAGAACCAGTTTTCAAACATTCAATCAACGAATTTCTAATACATGGAATGTGCGATGAAGACCTTCATCCATACACTGCTCTGTGCCTCGATGACCTTGGTCAGTCTGACCTGGGTTCAAGCCGACACGGCGTTCGAGTCGCTGCATGTCTATCCGCCTGAAATCAAACTCAGCACCGCTGCCGCGTATCAAAACGTAGTGGCCGTGGCGGTGCGGCAAGACGGCGTGACGGTCGATGTCACGGCTGAAGTGGAATGGAAACTGGCTGACCCCAGCCTGGCCAAGTTCGAGAACTTTCAACTGAAGCCCGTGGCCGACGGACAGACCAAGTTGCTCGCCAGTTGGAAAGGTTTCTCGGCAGAAACGCCGCTGGTGGTTACCGAAGCCACCAAACCGCGGCCCATCAGTTTTGCGCTCGACATTATGCCTGTGCTGACGCGCACTGGTTGCAATACTGGCTCATGCCACGGGGCAGCTCGCGGCAAAGATGGTTTTCGTTTGTCGCTGTTCGGTTTTGATCCGCAAGGCGACTACCAACGCATCACACGCGAGATCGGCGTGCGACGCATCAACCTGGCTATTCCTGATCAGAGTCTGCTGCTGTTGAAAGGTGTGGGTGGCGTGCCGCACACCGGTGGCAAGCGCATCGAGCCTGACAGCATGTATTACCACACCGTATTGAACTGGTTACAAGCGGGCGCGGTCAACGATCCATCTACACCTCCAACCTGTACGAAAGTCGAAGTGTTTCCTCCGCAAGCTGTATTGGAAGGCGAAGGAGCCAAGCAACGTTTGGTCGCCGTGGCTCATTACAGCGATGGCACAATGCGCGATGTTTCCAACCTGGCAGCCTTCACAACCAACAACGAACGCAGCGCAGCGGTGACCAACGACGGTTCAGTCACCGCCGGCGTCCGCGGCGAAGCCTTTGTCATGGCCCGCTTCGATACGCATACAGTCGGCACACAAGTATTGACGTTGCCGGTCGGACTGCAATACACCGCCCCTGAGATCACTGGCAACTACATCGATCAGCGGGTCGGTGAAAAGCTGGACAAGTTGCGGATGTTGCCGAGCGGAATCTGTACCGATGAAGAATTTCTGCGCCGCGCGACCATCGACATCATCGGACAAATGCCAACCGCAGAAGCGTATCACGCGTTCATGCAAGACACGGCCGCCGACAAACGTGCCAAGCTGGTTGATAGCTTGCTCGAGCGAAAAGAGTTCAGTGAAATTTGGGCCATGAAGTGGGCTCAATTGCTGATGATCAAAAGCGATGCGCAAGTCAGCTACAAAGCCGCCTTCCAATATTCATCGTGGCTGACCAACCAGTTCGCTGCCAACGTGCCCATCGATCAGATCGTGCGTGAACTGGTGGCCAGCAGTGGTGGCGTATTCGAAACGCCGGCTACGAACTTCTATCAAGTGGAACGCGATACGCTCAAGACCGCTGAAAATGTGGCTCAAGTCTTCATGGGCATCCGCACCCAGTGCGCACAATGTCACAATCATCCCTTCGATCGCTGGACGATGGATGACTATTACAGTTTCGCCTCCTTCTTCGCCCAGATTGGTCGCAAGCAAGGCGAGGACTATCGCGAGATCATCGTCTTCAATAACGGCGGCGGCGAAGTTAATCATCCCGTGCTCGGCCGGCCTCTGCCTCCCAAATTCCTGGGTGGTGATGTTCCAAAGATCGAAGGCCAAGATCGTCGACAAGTGCTGGCTCAATGGATCACCAGTCCCGAAAATCCATTCTTTGCCACCAGCATCGCCAATCGCGTGTGGGCTCATTTCATGGGCGTCGGCATCATCGATCCCGTGGATGATATTCGCGTCAGCAATCCGGCCTCCAATCCAGAACTCTTCCGAGAACTAGGCGAGAAACTAACCGAATACAAGTTTGATGTTAAACAACTGGTGCGCGATATCTGTAACTCGCAAACCTATCAGCGCACCACGCAAACTAACGAGACCAATGCCCAAGACACTCGCAATTACGCTTTCTCGCGCATCCGTCGTATTCCTGCCGAAATGTTGCTGGATTGTATTTCACAAGTAACCAATACCAAGGACAAGTTCCGCGGCTTACCGGTAGGTGCGCGGGCGGTGCAAATCGCCGATGGCACGACGAGTACCTATTTCTTGACAGCATTCGGACGCTCCCCACGCACAACCGTGTGCGAAGGCGAGGCCAGCACCGATCCTTCGCTATCGCAAGCTCTGCACTTACTCAACGGCGATGCCACCCAAGGCAAGATCGCTCAAGGCCAACTGGTCAAGAATTGGTTGGATGAAAAGTTGGAAGTGCCACAAGTCATCGAACGCATCTTTGTCCGCTCGTTGGCCCGCAAGCCGACCGAAGGCGAAGTTGCCGCCCTGGTTCAACTGGTCGGCCAATCCCCAAATCCACAGGCTGGATTAGAGGATGCCTTCTGGGTTGTGCTGAACAGCCGTGAATTCATGTTCAATCACTAGCCGTCTCGGATACTTGATATATCAATATTTGACGCATCAATATTTGACACATCAATCAATACAATAAACGCGGTCCTTCAATGCGCAGGATCAAACCTCATGCATAACAAACTAATTGCACGACTGCTTAGGCCCACGCTAGCTTCTCTGTGTCTGGCAACCATCACAGGTGCCGGCCTGGCCGACGACAAGGTCACTTTTGATGAACACATCAAACCGATCTTTCGCGAACACTGCCTGACTTGCCATAACCAGAATCAGAAAAAGAGCGACTTGGCGCTCGATACTTATGGTGCCACCTTGGCCGGTGGCAGTGGTGGTGAAATTGTGGTCGCGGCCGATCTGGATAGTTCGCGGTTGTGGGACCTGGTCGACCACAAAGCCGAACCGAAGATGCCGCCCGATCAAGACAAGATGGCTGACGCCAAGCTGAAGCTGATCAAGGCTTGGATCGAGCAGGGCATGCCTGAAAATTCAGGTTCAGTGATCAAGAAGAAGAACAACGCGGCCGCCGCCATGTTGACCAGTTCATCGATTGGCAAGCCCGAGGGCCCGCCACCGATGCCCGAGAGTTTGCTCAAGCAACCCGCTATCTTCACGCCACGCTCGGCAGCCATTTCAGCTTTGGCGGCTAGCCCTTGGGCACCGCTGGTCGCCGTGGCCGGCCAGCAGCAAGTCAGTCTCTATCACACTGACAGTGGTCAACTGCTGGGCATCATTCCTTTCCCCGAAGGCGAAGCTCAATCGCTGGTCTTTACGCGCGACGGTCGACAGCTGCTGATCGGTGGCGGTCGTCACGGCCATAGTGGATGCGCGGTGTTGGTGGATATCGCTACCGGTACACGGATCGCCAAAGTCGGTGAAGAATTGGATGTGGTCTTGGCCGCTGACATTACGCCCGACAAACGGCAAATCGCCGTCGGCGGTCCGCAGAAACTGGTGCGCATCTACGACACCTCCACCGGCGAATTAGTCAAAGAGATCAAGAAACATACCGATTGGATCTTTGCGCTGCGTTTTAGTCCAGACGGCATTCTGTTGGCATCAGCCGATCGCAGCAACGGCTTGATTGTGTGGGAAGCGGAAACGGGACGTCTGTATGCTGATCTGGTCGGTCACAAATCCGAGATCCGGGCGATCGATTTTCGGCCTGATTCGAATATCTTGGCCAGTGCCAGTATGGATGGCACAGTCAAACTATGGGAGATGATGGAGAGCAAACTACAAAAGTCGTTTGATGCCCATGGTGGTGGAGCGACCAGCGTCGTCTACACGCAAGACGGCAACCTGGTAACCAGTGGTCGCGATGCCAAAGTTAAGTTCTGGGGTGGTGACGGTGCGTTGAAGGCCGAGTTTGCAGGATTGACCGAAGCGGCTCTAGAGGTCGCGGCTACAGGCAACAGTGCGCAAGTGATCGGGGGCGATTGGAATGGTCGCGTCCAACTTTGGCAGACTGCAGACGCTGCGAAAACAATTACACTGGCCGCCAATCCACCCACCTTGGCGCAGGTGCTCGAGCAAGCCCAAGCTAGTGCTACTCAAACGCAAGCGACCTTGGCACAAGTTACGCAACTAGCAACTGAGGCCACTGGTAAACTCACCGAAGGCCAAAGCCAATTAGCCGCTAGTGACAAAGCCCTTAAAGAAGCCACCGACAGTTTGACTGCGGCGCAGGCCAATCAACAGAAGTTGACAGCCGATCTGACGAGTGTTGATGCGCTGATCGCTGATCTAGAAGCCAAGTTGGCCGCGGCCAAGCAGAGCAAGCAGGATACGACCGTCGCGCTTAATGCAGCCAACGAAGTTGTGACTCAAACAACCGCGGCCACCGAAGCAGCTAAGGCGGCCCAAGCGGCTGCCAAGGCCAAACACGATGAACTGGCCGCTGCCGCTGCTGCCGCTAATGCCAAGCAACAGGAGCTGTCCGCCCAAGCTGCCGCGGCCGCTGAGGCTTTAACGCGAGCCCAAGCCGACATGGCTGCCTTTGACAAGACCGCAGCTGAACTCAAGGCCGAAGCAGACCGCGTCACTGCCGCCAATGCAGAAGCAGAGCAGAAGTTGAAAGCCGCCGCCGAAGCTGAGGCCACCAAACAACAAGCGTTGCAAGCCGTGACCGACGAAGTCCAGAAGCTGCAAGCTGAACTGGCAGCCATTCAAGCTAAAGTCGAAGCCGCCGCTAAAGTTCAAGCCACAGCGCAAAGTGAACTCACCGCCACTCAAACCGCCGCAGCCGAACTAAAAGCTGCTTTCGAACAGGCTCAACAAGACGCTGCTGCTGCAACTGAGAAGTTGAAGCTGTTCACTGAGTCATACAAGTAACATCCGTAGCCGAAGTCGCCAGACTTTGGACGCGTCACCGATCGACTTCCAATCTCTGGCGAGATCGGCTACATGCACGGCCCCGGCTAACTCAAGTCTCTCACACCCAACGTCTGTCCCCGATCTTGAGCGAGGGGACACACCACTGGTTTTTTTGCTATCGTCGCCCATTCGCGCGCGCGGTGACAGACCCGGTGCTCGTCGTAGCCGAAGTCGCCAGACTTTGGACGCGTCACCGATCGACTTCCAATCTCTGGCGAGATCGGCTACATGCACAGCCCCCCGCTAACTCAAGTCTCTCACACCCAACGTCTGTCCCCCAATCTTGAGCGCGGGGACACACCACTGGTTTTTTTGCTAGCGTCGCCCATTCGCGCGCGGGGGACAGACCCCGGTGCTCGTCGTAGCCGAAGTCGCCAGACTTTGGACGCGTCACCGATCGACTTCCAATCTCTGGCGAGATCGGCTACATGCACAGCCCCCCGCTAACTCAAATCTCTCACAACCAACGTCTGTCCCCGATCTTGAGCGCGGGGACACACCTCTGGTCTTTTTGCTAGCGTCACCCATTCGCGCGCGGGGGACAGACCCGGTGCTCGTCGTAGCCGAAGTCGCCAGACTTTGGACGCGTCACCGATCGACTTCCAATCTCTGGCGAGATCGGCTACATGCACAGCCCCCCGCTAACTCAAGTCTCTCACAACCAACGTCTGTCCCCGATCTTGAGCGCGGGGACACACCTCTGGTCTTTTTGCTAGCGTCACCCATTCGCGCGCGCGGTGACAGACCCGGTGCTCGTCGTAGCCGAAGTCGCCAGACTTTGGACGCGTCACCGATCGACTTCCAATCTCTGGCGAGATCGGCTACAGGCCAACCTCCCCAAGCCTTCGCCTTGGGGAGGTGACGGTCACTCTTCGATCATGATGTCGCGCATTTGGCTCAAGATGGCTGGGAGAAAGATGACGCCGGAATAGTGATTGGCGAGCATCTTGACGTGATGAGAACCTTCAAGTCCGACGGCCTCGGCCAGGCGATCCGAATTCTTGATGGGCACGACGTCATCGTACAGGCCAGAGAACATCCACGTGCGCCGTGGATTCATGCGATGCGCTAAACGTAAAGGTTCAATGGCATTGAGTAACTGTTTGACGGTATCGTTATCGACACCTCGCTCGGCTAGTTCCTCGCGCATGTTGGCTGCATCTTTTTTGCCTTGCATGAGCACATCGTACAAGTCGCCGCCGGCCAGGAAAATGATCACGCGATGATAGGCCTGGTCCAGCCCGGCAGTGGTGGCGGTGACAAAGCCGCCTAGGCTTGTGCCTTGCAACGAGATACGTGATGTATCAACTAATGGAATAGCAGCCACCGCGTCTTTAGCGCGGCGCACGTCGGCGATCGCTTGACGCATGGCTGCAAAGACGCGATCACCGGTCGGTTTTTCATTGCCTTGACGACGTACACCATAGTATGGCAATTGGATCATGAAGGCATGCATGCCGCGCTGACGCAGTCCTTGCGCAATCAAACGACCAACCGTCATGCCTTTGCCCGATTCATGCACGATCACGGCAGCCGGTGCGCGCATGGCTTGACCATTACCGTCTTTGGCTTGATACCACTCCAGAGCCACCGTGTCGTTGTACTCGTCGCCGCTTGGTCGAGCCGAAGGAAAGCGCACGAGCCAATCGCCTTTTTCAGGCTGAGCGGCCTGCAGTTGTACTTCGAAGTTGCCGGGCTGCCATACTAGACCTGCCAGGCACTGGACCGAATCAGCTCGCAACTCTTCAGCTGGGCTGAGCGTATCGATCGCTGGAAAGCGACTATCCAGCCCCAGCGATTTATCATCCGGCGCAGCCTGAGAATTACCCAGAAGCGCATGGAGATCCAGTTTGACATAGGGGCGTTCGGCCGCTGGATGTTTATGATCAGCATTAGCAATGTACAACACGCCATCTTCGGGCACGAATAACACGTTGTGCAAGTTGGACTGCATGGCCACCGGGCGGCACATCAACCACTGCCCTGACGTGGCATCGATTTGACCGTACTTTTCTTTGACGCGCGCCCGCAAGGATTCTAAACGTGAGCCAGCGCTGAGCACGACGGCATCGGGAATGCCTTCCCCCAACCGCGGATCACTCTGGCCCGGCTGGATGAACTCAATCTTCTCAGGTGTTGCCGCCACACCCACCGCGGATCGATCTTCGCCATCGGCAAAGACATAGTAGTACTCGCAAGTCCGCGGACTGTTGGCAAACAACTCCTTCACTTCGTTAAGCGAGTCACACTCTTCCAGACCGCGACGCATCAACGTGGCCATCGGTACGCCATCCCACTGACCTTCGCCTTTGCCACCCATCTCGCCGAGCGAAATTTTCTCGGCGTTCATGCCCGAGACACTGCCGATGAAGCCGGCATAACCTACGTTGGCAAAAGGTATAAATCCTTTGGGTTTTACCACAAAAGTTGTGGCGGCATCCTGCAGGCCAATGACGGTCATGTAGTCCAAAACGCGACCATGATACAACTTGCCATCCTTGGTCGCGTTACCGAACAGGGCAAAACCCGAGCAGTGAAACAACTCCGGAAACACATTCAAGGCTTCAATCAGTTTTTCATCTTGCTTCAGACTGCGCGCCAGCGCGCGCGTTTCTTGTTTATGGCGTTCGGGAATGTGCGGCGACAAGCGCGCGTAAGCGGCCTCTAAGTCTTCGCGAAACCAACGACCCGTGGCGATCGTTTGTGCTGTTCCAAACGCATAGAGTACGGAGTCGATACAACGCTGGGCTTCGACACCCAGCAGTTGACCATGGGCCAGCCCCATCTCTTCCGGCGTACCATCCAGCAGAACCACGCGTTGGCCATCGATCCAGCGCAGCTCACCATGCTCGACTTTCTTGTTCTTGGTCAGCGGTGAAGTCAGCAGTCGTGAAGGCGACAGAAACTCGCACGCTCGACGCACGCCGCGAGCCAGTTGACGCTCGATCTCGGCTCGGGGTAAACGTCTAACGTTTAACTCTGGCCAATTGTCCAGGGCCTGCATGTCGCCGGCCTCTGTCAGTTTCAGCGAGACTTCGGTACCCTCGATCGTTGCCAACAATGTGCCGGCTGCGTTATCGAACGCCACGCGTGTCTGGTCGTCATGAATCCAAGTATGAGCTTGTACGGCGTCGCTGAGCTTGGTTAAACCCAGGGCTGCATCGGCTAGCTCTTCGTGACTGGATTTGAGCAACAGGTTGGTATAGAAGTAAAGGCTCGATCCCGAGCTGATCAAACGCTGCAGTGCATCTTTGGGTGCCACGTGATCTTGGCTGTCGGCCAAATCGCCTTGACCTAAGAAAACCACCTGGTGCTTGGGTATCGCCAAGGCCACGCCATCCGCTCTTCGGCGGATTGCAACTGCGTAGTCGCTATGCGTAACTGTCAAATCGAAGGCCACATCATCGAAGCGTTCGATGCGAAAGTCGATGGTTTGAGGTTTGCCATCGATGATCGGCGCTGCATGCCCTTGGATCGCATAGTTTGAATCGCGGCCAGCAATACAGTCGAGCCATGGTTTGAGGTCGCCACCCAATCGAGCGCCCGGTGAATCGGCGGTGGCCAAACCAGCCAACGGGAAGACCAACAGCAAGGTCAGCAAAGTGCGCATAAGAGATTTACGATTTAAGATGTGAGATTTAAGATGTAAGACTTAAGACGTTTGAGCGTTGATAGCGCGTCCAAGTGCTTAGTTTACTTGAACTACCGCTCCGCATGCGAGATCAGTGCGACCAGGACGCAAGGTCCGCCAGCAATGACTTCAATGCCATGTTCGCGGGCCGCGTCGATCGCCGCCGGGCTTTCGGCCCCCGGCTGCATCCAAATAGACTTGACGCCCGCTTCGATCGCTTGAGTGACTACTTTCTCGGTCACTGGAGGCGGTGTAACGATCGAGAGGCTGTCGATCGCCTCTGGGACATCGGCGAGCGAACGATATGTGGGAATTCCTTCCACTTCGGTCTCCACCGGATGCAGGCCGACGACATCTTTTCCGTGGCCCACTAAAGCTCGCAAAACTTTATTGCCATACTTGGTGCGATCGGTCGACGCGCCTGCCACCGCAAAGTGTTTGCCAGCTAAGAATCGTTTGATTTCTGCGTCATACATAGTGCAAGTCCCTTGGTCGTTATAGGTTTACGGATGCTTGAGGAACTTCTTCAGCTCGTGAAAATCGTGGGCCGAAATGAGTGGATTTTGCCCCGCTCCGGATGCTACACTACCGACCTGGGCAATATCAGCCCAGCTTTTCTGATTGTGTTTTCTAAGTGACATTCGGTCACAGGTGGAGTCGATTCATGTGGAAGAAGCTCACAATTGTTGGTTGTGTGTTGGTAACGCTGTTTGTCGTGCACACGGCTCTGCGAATTGAACAAGCCAATGAAAAGACTGGCACTTTCCTGCCGCGGCCCCCTGGATACGAGCGAGAATCCTGGAGTGTTCCCGAGTGGAGCATGGTGATGGAATATGTGGATCACCAAATTGCCGAGCGACGCGCCAACACGTTCGTGGCCAGCAGCCCCGACCAGCAGATGCCATCTCTGCAACAACTCCGCGGCGAACCCTACAGCGAATCAGAGACCAGGTTGATCGAGAAGAATAAGGAAATGTTCGCCGCTCATACCGAACTGCATTGGTGGGTTACCAAATTCGGCAGCGTGCAGTGGGCGCTCGCTCCGCTGGCCTTCATTTGGTCAATCGGCAACTTCCTAGCCGTCCGAAAGAACCTCGTGCGCGTGCTCTCGTCAACCTGCGCCCTGCTAGCCTTTGGTGCGATCTTCTTGATGATCTTTCGCGGATATTAATTAGTGACACAGGCTTACAGCTGTGGCATAGGCTTCCAGCCTGTGTATGTGGCATAGGCTTCTAGCCTGTATATGTGGCATAGGCTTCCAGCCTGTGTATTAAGCCACTGTAACTCGAGCTTCGTTTTCTTAGAGAAGACACAGGCTGGAAGCCTATGCCACAACCAGGTCACAGGCTAGAAGCCTATGCCACATAAGCTACGCAAGCTTCAATATCTCTTTAGCTTGCTGAATGCCGGTTGCCAAGGCATCGACATCTTCCAGCGTGTTGTAGACGCCGAACGATGCGCGAATGGTGGCTGGGACGCCTAGCCAATCATGCAGTGGCATGGTGCAGTGGTGACCGTGCCGCACACATACGCCGCTGAGGTCCAACAAACTGGCAACATCCTGGGCGGCGGCGCCGTCGAGCGTAAAAGGAATGGTGCCACCGCGCTCGGCAGTCACCGGGCCGTACATGCGCAGGCCACCGATGTTCGATAACTTCTGCTGTGCGTAGGCGAGCAAGCGCTGTTCGTGCGCATGCATGACTTCCAATCCCAGCGACTGGGCGAAATCGATGGCCGCACCTAAAGCGATGGCCTGAGCAATCGGCAGCGTGCCAGCTTCAAACTTGGCCGGCACCGGCGCGGTGCTAAAGCCATCGGTGGTGACTGTGGAGATCATATGACCACCACACAGAAACGGATCCATCGCTTCCAACAAAGCACGTCGACCGTAACAGACTCCAACTCCGCTGGGACCATACAACTTATGACCAGAGAAGGCCAGGAAATCAACATGTTGTTTGAGCACATCGGTCGGCAGATGCGGAACGCTCTGCGCACCGTCGACGACCAGCAGTGCTCCCACATCGCGAGCCCAACTAGAAATCTGTTCGAGCGGCATAACGGTGCCCAAGACGTTGGATAGTCCAGTCACTGAAATCACGCGTGTGCGGGGAGTGATCATCTGCTTGAAAGCATCGAGATCGACTTGACCGTCGCTGGTCAACGGGGCAAAGCGCACCACGGCGCCGGTCTGCTGGGCAACCCACTGCCAAGGTACGATGTTGGCGTGATGTTCCATGATGGTCATCAGCACTTCATCGCCGGCGCGCAAGAACTTGCGGCCCCAAGCGTTGGCCACCAGGTTCATGCCCATCGTTGTGCCTGAGGTGAAGAAGATTTCTTCGGTGCTGGACGCGCCAATAAAGGCGGCCACCTTTTCGCGCACCGCTTCTAGCTGTCGACTCACCTGGTCGCCGAAACGGTAGACTCCACGGTAAGCGTTCGCGTAATATTCTTCGTAGACTTCGCGTTCTTTATCGATGACTGCATGTGGCTTCTGGCTACTAGAGGCCGAATCGAGATAGACGACGCGCTGGCCCGACTTGTTGACTTGTTGCAGAATCGGAAATTGCAGCGCTACGGCTGCGGCTTCAAAACCATCGGGAGCCGGCGGAATGGGCGACTGAGTGACCGATGCTTGAGTTGCAGATGCCGAACCTGCGGAGGTGGGTGCGTGGTTCACTGATCGTTCTCCATCCTTGGTCAACTCAGCTGGAGTCGATTCTAGGCTGGTTGGTGCATCTGCATCAGCGGCCCCCGCCGTCTCGACGGGCAAGTTTGAGGCGATCGCTTGCGCCAGGTCGCGTACGCGACCTACCATGGACTGCAAGCCATTGCGGCGTTGGATCGCCAGGTGGGATTCGAGCCCCAACTTCTTGAAAGGTGTACGCACATCAGTTTCCAGAATCTCTTCGGGCGATTTACCGTTAAACAGCAAGCCGACGATAACAATCAGGCCATCGACCAGTCTGCCATCACTTTTGGCGCGAAACCACAAGTGCTGGCGATCGGTGCGCGGATCGAGCACCAACCACACGCGAGACAGGCAGCCCATCACTCGATTGGCTTCGACTTTTTCGGCGGCTGAAAGATCGGGTAATTGCTCGCCCAGTTCGATTAGGTAACGACACTGCTCACCCCAATCGCCCAGGAATTCAAACTCTTCGATCAGCCCCTCTAATGTCAGCTCTTGAGACTCGGTCAACGGGCTCCCCTTCTGATTCGCATCTGGAAAATTACGCTTGGAAAACAGGCTCCAGCATTTGTGCCTGCGTTCATACCCGGTCAGCGATTCCCCCTGTTAACTTGGCGTCGAGCACAAGCTGGGCAGCCCGCAGCCAGGGGCGTACAATACATTGCATTATAACCGTCACAAGGAACCCTCACATGGCTCAAGCAATCGTCGACCCCGAACAACTGCGGCAATTCGCAGCTCTCTTGCGTCGGTATAACCAACAATTGCGGGATTCGACTACGACACTTACACAAGCCATGGGCCGTTTGAGCGAATCTTGGCGCGACCAGGAACATAATAAATTCGCCGAAGAGTTTGATGAACAACTCCGCCAGGTTCAACGCCTGGCCGAACGCTCCGAACTCCATATCCCCTACCTGCTCAAGAAGGCCGAGCTGATCGAGCAATACTTGCAGCGTTAGGGCGGGCACCGCGCGGAGATACAACGCCACGGTATCGAACTGGCCACACTGGCTGGAAGCTTGTGCCACGGACTGCTATAGTTGTCGGCTCAAACCACCGAAGCACACTTGTTGTAGGGAGCCGAGCTATGCGTCCGAACGATGCTGTCAAGATTGGACTGGATACCGCGCAAATGGTCGTGATGGCCTATGTCGATGATTTGAGCGATGAAGAGCTCATGAAGCGGCCGCATCCCCAGTGCAATCATCTGAATTGGCAATTGGGGCACTTGATCGCTTCGGAATATGAAATGGCCAAGATGGCCAAGCCTGATTCAATGCCGGAGTTGCCTGCCGGCTTTGCAGAGAAGTACACAAAAGAAAATGCCGCGCATGATGATCCAACGCGGTTTTGCACCAAAGCTGAGCTGATGCAAACTTATCAAGCCGTCCGCAGCGGCTTGCTTAAGATTGTTGACCAGGTCGAGGATGCGGATTGGCAGAAGGAAACGGGTGTCAGTTACGCGCCGACGGTTGCAGCCCTTCTGAATATGGTTGGTGCTCACTGGCTAATGCATTGTGGCCAATGGGTAATTCTGCGCCGACAACTTAACAAACCAGTGGTGATTTGAGATGCTCGATGCGGCTACGCGCGCGGCGGATTTCCCGACCCTCAGCGGTATGCATTACTTGAACACGGCCGCGGAGAGTATCCCTCCGCTGTGCGTGGGCGAAGCGTTGCAGCAATATTGGCGCGACAAGCAACAAGGCATGCATGGTCGACAAGCCCACTTTGCCGCAGTCGAAGCCTGTCGCGAAGTGGCTGCCCGCATGGTCGGACTGGCCAGCAACGAAGTTTCATTCTGCTCGTGCAGCTCGGAAGCTTACAATCTGCTGGCGACCGCTCTGCAACTGGACGAAGGCGATGAAGTTGTCATCAACGATCTCGACTTTCCAGCCGGGGCTACTCCCTGGTTAACTAGCACGGCAGGCATCACCGTTCAGTTATGGGAATCGCGCGATGGCCAGTTGATCATCGATGATCTGGTACAGGTGCTCAGTCAACGCACGCAGCTAGTGCAACTATCGCTGGTCAGTTTCTACAATGGACATCGAGTCGATTTCGCGCGCGTGGCCCAAGCCGTCAGGCGCCACGCCCCGCGAGCCATCTTGGCCTTGGATGTGACTCAGGCGCTGGGCCGAGTCAAGGTCGATGCTCGACTGGCCGATATCGTCATCTCCAGCACTCACAAATGGACACTCGGTGTGCATGGTGGCTGTATCATTGGAATTCCTGCCGCCAGTGCATCGCGGTTGACCACCAACGCCGGTGGCTGGTATCACATCGAGAATGCGTTTAGCGCTGATCGATTTGAACGCGCTCTGCTGAAAAGTGGTGCCGCCAGTTTTTCAGTAGGCATGCCAAATTTCGCAGCCATCTACGCCCTCAACGCCGCGCTGCGTTATCTCGAAAAAATCGGCATCGATGCTATCGGCCGTCATGTCGATCCTCTGGTCCAAGCGCTCGATAGCCAGTTGCGACAACTTGGCTTCACACCGATGTGTGCGTACGAGCCGAGCCTGCCCACCGGTATCGTCGCCTTTCAACACGAGCGTAGCGAAGCGATCAACCAAGCGCTACTGGCAGAGCAAGTGCACGTCATGCACCACGCCGGTCGCCTGCGCATGGCCCTCCACGGTTATAACACGCGCGAAGACATCGAAAAACTCGTAAGCGTCTTAGCGAACTTCACCTAAGCCGTAGGCGTTAGCCTCGGTTTTTGGAGTGCTGCGGCGCAGCCTTTGGAGTGCTGCGGCGCAGCCGTAGCTTTGATGTTGGTTAGAGGGTTGATGTTGGTTAGAGGGTGCGTCTAGCCTGGCCGATTGACTCGTTTAACCCGTAGCCGCCAGGCGAGGCAAACGAAGAAGTGGTTCCTCACCGCCAAGCGACCGCATTGAGCAACTGTAGTGCGGGACAGATCACGCTGACATCAAAGCGGAAGCTGACGCTTCCGCACTCCAAAGGCTAACGCTCTCGGCTTAGTTGAAAAACACCTTCTCGGCGGTATCTTTCAGAATAGCTTGTCGATCAGCCTCGCTGAGTTCAGGCATCGTCTTGATAAGATCGATCGACGCAGCGTAAGTGTGCGGGGATTGAACTTGGTAGGGACAGTCCGATGCCCACATCAAACGATTAACGCCGTACTCTTTTACCAGCCGCCTGATCATGGGTACTAAGTCACGGTGCGGTGCGGTCTTGGCCCCCAGTGCGTAGAAGGCAGAAGTTTTAACATAGACATTCGGATAGCGAGCCAGCTTGCACAGGTTGTCGAGGTCGGCTGTTTCAATTTTGCCACCGACTCCAATGCGGGCGAAGTGATCGATCACCACGCGCGTCTTGGGAAACTTGGCGATCATCGCGTCGACAGCCGGTAGCGCATCGGGGTTGGCCAGCAGGCACATCGCCTGATCGGTATCCACGGCGGTGGACCACATGGTTTTCATATCGCTGGAACTAGCCCAGCTTTCGGCTTTGGCCTTGTCGGTGTACAGGCGAAAACCCCGCACGCCTTTGGCAGCCAGCTGTTTCATCTTAGCTGGTGCATCGCTCTGCGCCGGATCGATGATGGCAACGCCACCGAAGACCTGCGGGTATTGTTGCATCACGTCCAACATGTAACTGTTGTCGTATTGATAGAAGCTCATCTGAATCAACACGATGCGCGTCACACCAGCCGGTCGCGAGTGCGCGAACAGTTCTTCGGGCGTGAAGCTGGGCGGAGCCATGTCTTTGACAGTAAAGTCCGCGCTAATCGGATACTTTTTCAGATCCGGCGTCCACACGTGAACGTGTGCATCGATATACCCATCCGCTGGCGCAGCAGCAAAACTAGTTGGTTGCAGCGCAGCAGCCAGCGACAAAGCGCTGGAGGTAGCCAAAAAATCGCGTCGTGAAATCAAGATAGAGCCTCCCAGTTGGATTTGAGGTGAGGCTCCTATTGTAGCTAACCGGGAATACGCAATGGCGTCCCCGGTTCCAACTAAACCGAGGGCCTTAGCCCCGGTTCTACTAAGCCGAGGGCGTTAGCCCCGGTTCCCTAGTCCACCGGCCGTGAACGTGTTAATAACCGAGGCTAACGCCTGCGGCTTAGTGCGAGGTAATCATTAACCGGCCATGCGATCAGAACTGCTGGTTTCCATTTCGTCGACCGCAGCGCGATGGCGATATTGCATCAGGTAAGCATCTTCGGGCGAGTCTTCGTAGAAGCTGCGCAGAACCGAAATCGCTCGAAAACCCCGTTGGCGGAAAAAGATCTGCGCATCGAGATTGGTCTCGCGAACTTCCAGCATGATGCGATTACGCCGATCAGGCGTCAGCTTGCTGGCCAACTTGTCGATCATAGCTGTACCCACACCGGAGCGTCGAATTGCAGCGGAAACTGCAAAGTTCAGCAGGTGCAAGCGATTCTTATGAAGCTCGTAGATCATAAAGCCCACAACTTGCGAATCGCGTTCGGCTACCATGCCGATGCAATTGCGCTGTCGCAAGCAGCGAATAAACTCTTCCTCGCTCCAGGGAAACTCAAAGCTCTGTTGTTCAATATCCAAGACAGCCGACATATCGCGACGAATCATCCAGCGAATGTTGGTGTACTGAGTGGTGCTTCCTGCACTCGGCATTTGCATTGCTCCCTGCATCTCTGTGGGGTTCGTGTGAGCGGCCAGAGTATCAAATCAGCCTCGGAGAGCCAAGACGAAAACTCATGTCAGCCAGTTGCGACTGGATGGAAGTCGTAGCTATACAAGAATGGCATCGGCAGGGCAATTTAACAGTATCGCTCACTGATGCTATCTCTTAGCCAACCAGCAGTGTAGCGGGGCATCAACTACTCCACCAGCTTAACTTTATTGCACGGTCAATGCGGAGAGCACACCTGTGCTGGCAGTTGCCATGGTTATCACGTTGAATGTCGAAGCGATCCCCAAAGCCTGGTCCAACAACAGCCGCTGAGCTGGTTTGCTCCGGGCTCACGGTCGTCTGATTCTTCGTGCCGTAGCGCCCGCATCTGGCTGATCCCGTTGAACTCACCGCAGGCAGGCCATCACCCCACGACCTTCCCAAGCCCCTCAGCCCGCCTATTTTATTGTCACAAACTGGGATAAGTACTTATCCCTCATACGTTGAAACTGGGATAAGTACTTATCCCGGTTTCGCGCAGACTGGGATAAGTGCCGCTCAACCGGGGATAATTAAGTTGACAAACCAGGGATAAGACCCCAAAATCCGGTTATCCAAACCCCAACTGGGATAAGAACAAGTTCCCGATGTCAGATGCTCGCAATACTTTATGCATCAACTAATGCTTGCTCTTGTTCGTACCGGCACTTGCGCCGCCGGCCTGCCGGTGCCTTACGGCGACCGGCAGAGGTTGTGTCGGCCCTTCAGGCCTGGACACTGAGTTTGCTTGACTCCAACGCTCCGAGCATTGAAACTTAGCTGCGCTGCATGGTGGTCTGGGATCGAAGCGGGTAAACGCTCATCAGCCAGAGCCCAGGCCTGAAGGGCCGGTAGAATCTTTGCCGGTCGCCGTCAGGCACCGGCACGTGCGATCGGCAAAGGTGGTTGGCAAGTTCAAGACATCCTGCGGAACGGACAATCGATAAACCGTGGTGGTAACTCTCTGTGTTCTCTGTGTCTCTGTGGTTTAATAGGTTTTGGCTGATGCAGACACGCCTATGAAACTGGCAAAGCAGCCAAGCGAAGTTGCGGCTTCAATTGTCGACCGGCTATACTGCAAGCTCGATTGCCTGGGTGCCCAAACATCGGGAACTAGGCAATGCACCGGAGCCGCCGCTCATCTCCAACATACTAACAAAATCAATCCCGGCGGCCGCGGTGATTGCAAACGTTCGCCTTTACCCAAGAGCGGTTCGTCTAAATGCATTCGCTCCTAACCGATAGTTGGACCTACACTCCAGAAACTCACGACGACGTCTCCCGCCGGTATTCTGGATTTGGCTGTAAGTTGTACGATAAAATGGCCAACCTACTTCCGGACTGCTATGCTGCACTTCGATACTATCGAGCAGACTGCCATCAGACCGAGGATTCGTATGCCGTCTGCTTGATTCCCCATCCGTTTGCCATCCAGCTTGATCCTGACTGCCAGGTCATTTGCCTTTGGGACGAGAAGATTCACAATGAAATCGGCACTTGGTCGGCAGAGCCTTATCAGGAGTCGTTTGAGTTCATAGAACGCCATTTCACTTTGCAGCCGGTGATTCGGCCGCTACCATGAAAAAAAGGCGAACAATGCAATGCACACCGAGTTGGCGGCGGTGCCGGATTTCACATGGACAGTCAATCGCGCCAACCGGGTGATTGCAAACGTTCTGTCGCCGAATCCATGAGCTCCTACGACAAATTGCGACCTTGGACAGATATCGAATCCTGCGAATGCGACGCTGTCCCGTCGTTGCTACTTGTCGACTTGTTGACCGACAATCCAATACACTGTGGTTCTTGCCGCCGCGAGGTTGATCCCGAAAGAATTACGCTTACCGCGGACGAAACGGACGCCATTGCTCATTGGTTTTCCGCGTCCAGTGCCTTATATCGGCTATGGCTTCATTCAGGCGAATATGAGGACTACGCAAAACAACGGTTGTTAGACCCAAACGGACAGATCAACATATCCGGTCGGCAGATTGCTCGTGAGCTATCCACAAAGATTCCAACGCAAATGTGGTACTTTCACGACACCGACGACGGCGAACCAACGACATGCCCAGTCTGTTGCGAAACGTTGGACACTGATGTCAAATGGGGATCAGGTCAATGCACCAGTTGCTTCATCCATATCTAACGTCAAAAGACAACGCGACAGAACAACCGCATGCAACGGAGCCGGCGGTCGGGTCGGTTTTGCAATCAACGCATCTCACGCCGGCCCGCTGATGCGAAGCGTTCCCGCTGTCAAATACTTGATCCGTAAACTAATGTGCGCTGGGCTCTCCACCGACCTTGTGTCGGTGGGAGCACGACTTTCTGGCTAGCACTCTAGCCGAAGAAGTCACCGGTCCACCGAGCAAGCTCGGTGGGGCCGCAGGGACACCGGACGTGCTTCCATGCTGAAGACAAATGCGTCTTGGATCATCAGAAGCTGCATTGGGGTGATTTACTTCGGAGATTACTGCGAATCGGACAGCACGGAATCGGTGGGTGCTAGAAAAGACACGCAGCGAGAACGACAATCGGCAACGGCGGTTGCTCTTCTCTGTGTCTCCGTGCCTCTGTGGTTCAATCTGTCTTTTGTATTCCTGCGCACTGATGAAACTGGCGATCGGCAAAACGTAGTTGCGGCTTCGATTGAATACCGGCTATACTTCAAGCCGTGTTGCCGGGTGCCGAAAAACATCGGGAACAAAGCGATGCAACCGAGTTCTCGATCGACCCCAGCTTACTATTTGATCAACCGCTCGAACCGGCTGATCGCAAGCGTTATTTGGCCATGAGGCGACTGCCATGAAGCGGCAAACCGAAAGCGAAGCTGAAAACATCCGATTCCGCTTCAGTTTCAACCAACTTTTGTTGGCGATCACCGTATTGGCCGTTCCCATCTCATTGATTTCGAAGTATTGGGTAAGCGTCAACAACACCGTTGACGAAAGAACCATTCCCTTTGCGAATGCTGGGCTTTGGAGGCAGTCTTATCTCGTCGTCGGGCTGCTGCTGCTTGGGATATTAGCAATCGGCTTCATCACCATACTCCTGAAACGGAGACTGTATTTGCCAGCGGTAATGTGTGCATTGACGTTGGTAGTCTGTGTGTGGCCTTTATCTCGCCAAATCGAGTCCACAATTTTGTCACCAGTGCAAGGAAATGAGATTGCAGAGATTCACAACGATGCGGCTGCAATCGTCGCCACTGCAATCGACCGATTCTATGCTCGCACCCAACGATGGCCTCGCACGTGGGCCGACTTGGACGATGATCTTTCCGGCGTCATCAGCGAGATCAACAACCGCAAGCCACAATCGACAGATCCATTTGGCTCCGGCGATCCGTTCGCTAGCGACGCAACCTCAGCGGAAGAATCGCAATCAATTTTCTCGCGATCACCCGATCTCGCGTCGGTGACACGGGAAGACCTTCACGCGTTGGTCGATGTCGATTTCGACGCTCAGCCTCTGATTCTTGCGAAACAGAATTGGATGGAGTTTTCTGGAATCGTCCCTCACAAGCCGACCTACAATACATACCGAGTTGAGTTTGGCAAACTCATCAAACGGCTTAACGAGGGGACTGGTTCACCGGAAATGGCAAACAAGCCAACCAAATAACAAAGCGATGCAACCGAGTTCTCGATCGTGCCCAGCTTACTAACCAATCAACCGCTCGAACCGGCTGATCGCAAACGTTCGTCAACCAGAACCGCATGACAGCAATATACGCAATCGCCATGCTCTCGATCGCAGCCATCGCTGCTTGTATTGCTGCGCTGAGGATTGGCTACATGCCGTTTGTGATTACGACATCGTTCGTTGGGGCAGTCTTCGGTGCTCTCGTGGTTTCAATGAGCCTGCGGCTTTGGCTCCAAGGCCCTTGGTACGCTTACACAGTGCTTGGAATCCTCGGTGGTCTGCTCGGGCTCGGTATAGGGCGATATGTTCCGTCTTACCTCGTTGATCCTCCGACGAATTTCATGAGCAACTTCGAGTACAACCGGCTCTACGCTTGGCACCTGTTTTTTTATCGATTGCTACTGGCATTCGCGGTTTTCGGTGGCGGTGCGATTGGATTTGCTGCTAGCTTGTTACCTAACGCGGTTGACGAACCAAGCGATGCACGCAAGTCGCCGGTCAGCCGCTATTTTGAATCATAGTTTTTTGGCGGCGACTGCGTGATCGCCAGCGTTCCCGCTGTCAGAACCGACATGCGGCGATTGACATACTGGTCATGCTGCCATGCTGAAGGTCAACGCGTGTTGGTTGATCGATTGTTGATTTGAAATGGCTCGCTTCGAAGATCACTGCGATCGACGGAGCTGGCTGGCGAGTTCTGGACTTAACCGCAGATTTCGCAGATTCACGCAGATGACATTCAACCAAAATCTGCGACCATCTGCGCCATCTGCGGTTCACTTGGTTTGTCGAAAGACTGGCAAGCCTGTATGCTGGTTCAGTCAGGCCCATACAACTAGCGATGGGCAAAACCTTGTTTGCCGCATCAATTGCACTCCGACTATACTCCAAGCCGAATTGCCGGGTGCCGAAAAACAGCGGGAACAAAGCGATGCAACCGAGTTCTCGATCGTCCCCAGCTTACTATTTGATCAACCGCTCGAACCGGCTGATCGCAAACGTTCGTCCTTTTGAGATCAGTGCCTTCAATGAGCTTGATGCGGAAGAAGCGGTTTTGGATCGCACTGTCAATAGTTTGTGTTGTTACCTCGTGGTTTGCGACTCTGCCATTCCAAAGGGACTATCGACGAACTACTTTTTTAAGATCACAAGTCACAGCCATACCGTTAGGAACTGAAGCTGAAGAGATTACTGCAATTCTCGGACAACCGGATGTCTTTGGGCCACACCCTGACTCATCCGAAATTTGGGTATACTGCTCAAAATTCGATTGGGACGGAGTTCGCTCGAGATGGAATAATCAGCCGTTTCTTGAATATTGGCAGACGCGCCTAAACGGTGAGATTGACGAACAGCATGACGCGGTCATCGAATTGAGACTCCGTGACGGCGTACTCGAAAGTATCGAAAACTCGGTGCCGGAGAATCTAATTGGTTACTACCCGACGCTCGCTTTGTAGTTAAAACTTGCCAGAATGACATCGGACGAACCAAGCGTTGGACCGAAGCCGCGGTGGTTTGCGTTTTGCCAGCTGAGAATCGTGCGCCGCGGCATCGGTCAACGCGGTCGTTCCCGATGTCAAATACTTGATGCGTAAACTAATGTGCGCTGGGCTCTCCACCGACCTTGTGTCGGTGGGAGCACGACTTTTTGGCTAGCACTCTAGCCGAAGAAGTCATCGGTCCACCGAGCAAGCTCGGTGGGGCCGTAGAGGCGCTGGCCGCGAATGGAATGCCTGACAAACCGCGAATGTCTTACTGCCATACTGAATCGTTGATGGACGATGAATCTTTTCTTTGAGGCGACTGGCTTCGAGATCCAGTGCGATCTGTCAAATGGAATAACGGATTCAGCCAGACCGATGAAACTGGCGTGATGCAAAACTTAGTTGCCGCTTCAATGGCATACTGGCTATACTCCAAGCTGAGGTGCCGGGTTCAGATAAAACATCGGGAACCAAGCGTTGGACCGCAGCCGCGTTGGCTGCCGCTTTCTCAATGGTTAAACAATCGACGCGGCGACGGTCAACGCGAGCGTTCCCGATGTCAGATGCTCGCAATACTTTATGCATCAACTAATGCTTGCTCTTGTTCGTACCGGCAGTTGCGCTGTCGGCCTGCCGGTGCCTTACGGCGACCGGCAGAGGTTCTATCGGCCCTTCAGGCCTGGACACTGAGTTGGCTTGACTCCAACGCTCCGAGCATTGAAAGTTAGCTGCGCAGACTGTTGGTCTGGAACCGAAGGAGTAAACGCTCATCAGCGAACGTCCAGGCCTGAAGGGCCGGTAGAATCTCTGCCGGTCGCCGTCAGGCACCGGCACGCGCGATCGGCGAAGGTTGTTGGCAAGTTCAAGACATGCTGCCGAACGGACAATCGATAAACCGTGGTGGTATTCCTCTGTGTTCTCTGTGCCTCTGTGGTTCAATCAGCCTTGGCCGATGCAGATGTTGCGGCTCCAATTGTCGACCGGCTATACTGCAAGCTGGATTGCCTGGGTGCCAAAACATCGGGAACCAGGCAATGCACCGGAGCCGCCGGTCATCTCCAACTTACTAACGAAATCATCCCGGCGGCCGCGGTGATTGCGAACCGTTATCCCGCAAGAACAAACCATGAGTGACAAGAATGACATCGACGCTTTGCTACAGGCACTGCCGTCGAGCTCTGTCGCTGAACAATTGGTCGCATGGGCCAACGCAACGCGCAATCAGATCGCTCGTGGCGACATGATGCTCGGTATCCTAACAATCGATGAGGTGGCCAAGGTTCCGACGGCTTACGCAACTGCCGCTCAATATGGAAATAAGAACGCTTGGGTAACTCTCGCTTGGTGGCACGCTTATCCCGACTTCGGCGAACCGGATCTCGAATCTGCCGAACATGCGATTGGCTCTGCGATTGATGCAAACGTCGAAAACACGAAACTTGAACTGGCCAAAATTCGTTGGTTCTTCAAACGCGACACTGCAAGCGAGCCCGAAAAGCAACAGGCATTTCAATTCGTTTCGGATATCGTCACGTCCGATCCCGACAACGCTGATGCGATTTATATTCTCGCATTGCTCACAACTCACGGCTTTGGTGTTGCTGCCTCGCCAGAATCAGGATTTGAGTTACAGCAACGCCCGGCTGATCTCGGCAACACTGACGCAATGTTTGAAATATATGCACACTACGCAAACGGTCTCGGTGTTCCGGTCGACGAAGAACTGGCATACAATGCGTGTAGACGCGCCGCGGATGCTGGGCATTCACGGGCTATGTATAATCTTGGTGCCTGCAGCGCTACCGGACGCGGAACGCCCAAAAACATGACCGAAGCAATCAAATGGTATGAAAAGGCCGCAGATGCTGGCAATCCATCTGCAATGGCTGGCCTTGCCATGATTTTTGCAACTGGTGATGGCGTTGAACCGGATCGCGAGTATGCCCAAGAAATGTTCGATCAGGCAGACTATTGTGGCCTTGATGTCAGTCACCTTCGAGAACAAGTGGGGCTCTGACACAGAAGGCGGGATAACCATCCAATGCACCCGAGCGGCGAAGTCGGGCGTTTTCAAATGGACAATCTATCGTCGCCGCCGGGTGATTGGTAACGTTCATCGAGTTAAACTGAGTCCACTGGAATGGAAGACTCCAATCCCTACGTAGCGCCTTTAAAGTCTGCTCGAATACATCCATCTCGCGGGAAGAAATTTGGACATGCGCTGATGGTTGCTGGATTGATGCTCCTTGGAATTGCGGCGTACATATTCATCTTTTCTGAGAGGTTCACTTTTTATACGCCCTATTCGTCGACGACAAACTGGATCCTCTCACTGCCAAATGGCATGGACTACTCGATCGGTGCACTTGCTGGTTTTTCTGCGACCCTTGCCTGCTTTTTGGTTGGATCAATCCTCGTCTTGATCTCTACCGTCATGAAACTCCGCGCAACGCCGAATCAAAAAGACGTCGATGCACCCTGACTGAATCGCGCATCGCTGATGTTCACATCGATCAACCTCCAGAATACAATCGATGAACCATCGGATGCACCTCAGCCGCGAACGGTGCTTTGTCAATGTGGTCATCCAATCCCTCGCGGCGGGGTGATCCGGGCCGTTCTGTCGCTAACTTGCAACCGACATTGCCATGCCACACGATGTTGCTTCCTATGATGATGAACAGCAGCTTACGGCGTATGTCTGGCACAACTATTGCCATCTGCTCACACCGCTCGAAGCATTAACCGACAAGACGCTGCTCGCGGAATCAAAAGCAGAGCATACAAGCGAACAGATGGCTACATTGCTTCGACAACGTTGGAACGCGAAGAACAACCCAAATGTGTTTGCTGCGCTTGCGGATGGATCGGATGCATTCCGACGGCGCGTTCGGGAACGAATTGTGAAGGAATTAGCATTACAAATTGTCATCAATCGATGTCCACAATGTTCGCGATTGGTGGCGACTCCCAAAGCACGGCAGTGCTTGTGGTGTGGACATGACTGGCATTGACTCGTGTCGCCGACATTGTCGTACAATGGGAAGGACATAAACGGCGCGACAGAACAAAGCCGTGAACCGGAGCACGCGATCCGGCGTTTAGAAATGGAAGCCGTACTGGCGCGTGCCCGGTTACGGCAGGTCGTTACGCCAAAGAACTTGAAGACGCGAAATGACGCCGAGTGAGTTGCGAATCCAGTTCCTCGAATTTTGCGGTCCTGAGACTTTTCGCAAGTTTGCTCGCTCACTGTTCAAACTATCCGATGAACCGTTGAGATTCGATCGTCTTCGCTACTGGCAGGAATTGCTGTGGGACAAGTTTCTTCAACGATGTCCAGATGCGTTCCAAGATGTGAATGAAATTGGCTCGTGTCTCCATTGGTGTGATCTACACGACTCACCTCTTATCGCAGGACCGGGACACCAACCCATTGATCTACGACGATCTGAAGCCTTCGACCTTGCACGCAAAACCCTTTTCCCCCACGGACATGGCTGGGTGGGGCATCATTGCCCTAAATGCCGAACCGCATGCATCGATTGGATCGAAGTACACCCGACCGAATGTCGCATGCTTCAGTATCGAATTCATGACGCCAATTGGGTTACAATACACAAAGGCGAATCTGAGTTTCAGAAGATGTGTCGTGATGCATACATACCGTGGGATGAGATTCGCCTAGGTGATGAAATTTGGGCGGTCGATTATGGACGAGAATCAACCGGGATTGCACTGGTGCGGAACGGCCAGATTGTTCCGATTATCGACTAAGGCTGAAGCCGGGAATGGCGTAACCAAGAAATGCACGCAAGCCGCCGAAAGCGTGCCAGTTCAATGGTCAATCATGCGCGGCGGCTGCGTGATTTCAGACGTTCCCAGTCGCACTTCGCAGAGTCCTTCACGTGCAAGATAACGCGTAGAGCGCCAGGTAAGACTCATGACAGAAAAGAATCCATACGCTGCAGACGACGCGTCTTCATCATTACCGGGCAAGCACAATCGGTTGAATAATTTCCTTGTGTTGAATGCAAGCTTGTTCAGCGTGCCGATGATGTTGGTACCAGCCCTTTGGGTATTGCTTGAGTTGAACGGCGTTCATCTCAGTGGCAGCTCCGGATCGGTGGGACTTGTTACCGTCCTAATCTCAGTTTGCTACGTTGCAATTCCGAATCTGGTCATGGTCATAATGCGAAGAAGTGAAATCCGCCTTAGTACCAAACAACCCAAAATCAGATAGCGCTCAATCAGTCCGCTCTCAATTGATCATCGAACCGTCCTCGCAGAGTACGACTTTGTAACAGATTCAGTCGTGAACCTGCTATACTCGAGACGTTGCCTGGCACTGGGAACAAAGCGTTGGACCACAGCCGCGTTGGCTGCCGCTTTATTAATGGTCAATCAATCGACGCGGCGATGGTCAACGCCAGCGTTCTGTTGTAAAACGGACGAGATCAAACTTAGGCTCTGATCGAGACATGTTACAAATCGCTCGTTTACGACTGATCCAAGGATTCGCGTTAATCGCTGCACTTTTTTCGCTCGGTCTATACTTAGTACGTCCTGATGTGGAACGGTACTTAGAACAGAATTTGCCAGGCCATCACATGCCTGATGCGTTTCGTGGGCTTAACGGCATACTGGCTATCTTCATGTTGTTTGTTACCGCAACACTTCTGCTTGCAATGAGGATCGAAACAAAACGCCAGTACGTGCTGTTGATTCCTCTGTTGTTCGGACCTACTGCTTGTTTTGTAGGTTGGTTTTTGACGGAGAATTTCAACGATCCCAACTGGTTCCTTTTGCTTGCACCGGCCACAATTGGTATGCTAGTGTCTTGTGCGGTTACGTTCGTACTGCTAGTCGCGACCAGGAAAACAACAGAACAATCCATTGGACACGAAGCCCTCGATCGGCCGTTTTGACTTGCGTTGAGTCAACTCCTCGGGCTCGGTCAATGGGGTCGTTCTGGTCCTCAGGTTACGTAAATGACTCGCTCTGGTGAAACCCGAATTGCCTCAATCGAAGCATGGTTTCGCGCGAATGAAGACGGCGAATTCTGCGAGTATCCCGCCGATCACAAGTCGACCCTGACCGGAGAGCACTCGAACGCGCGGACCATCATCTATACAACGAAAGGCCATTGCATCCCGCGAATACGCGGTCTAATCCTAGAGTCACCGGTCGCTATCATTGGACGCTACGGACTTCCATTCAGCAAAGATCTAGCACTACTCTACCCAAATGCGACATCCATCAATCGAATATTCATAGGCGATGCCGATCCCCCGGATCTTTTGATCTATTCGTGGCTGCGAGAGCATGTGCCAATACTTTGGTATGGCGTAAACGACGATTTTTTGAAACGGAAAAACCATCCAACTCTTGGTGGTATTCATATTCCTTTGTCCGACAGTGAGCGCGAGACGGTACAAAAGCTATCTCAACTGTGTCCCGACTTTCGAGAACTCTTGGGCCATTACTGTTCGACATTGCTCGAGGACGGATTCAAAATTGAGCTTGAGGGTGCCATAATGGAGCGCAGCTCTTGGTCTTAACATGCAACGGACCAGAACCAAGAAATGCACGCAAGTCGCCGAACGCGTGCTGTGGCAATGGTGAATCATGCGCGGCGACTGCGTGATTTCGGTCGTTCTGTCGCTGAATAATCCAAAATGGCAGATCCGCTCGAAACGATCCAACGCTTCGTCGATGGCACGCTACCACCGGCCGATTTTCGCGACGCGCTGTACGCTGACGAGTCATTTGAGACGCTGCTGTCGAAAGACCCGGATTTTCCTTCAACGCACTACGTAAGACAGGATGGCGGCACATATTACTTCCTGATCGCTCAAAACTACGATGATCCTGGGGGTGTGCTGAATGCGCATGGTGCCCTATGCGACTACATGGATCGCAACGGAATCGCGTACTCAAAATCGAACAAATACTCGGACTTCTATAACCTCATACTTGAGGCGGCACCGAATTGGCTCGCCCCTGATCACAAATTTGTTGCCGATCGCATAATGCCGGATGCCGACGGCCGAGCAGGCGGCGAGCTTCGTGAATGGTTGTCTCAAAGGCTACTGGAACGCTTCAGATGTGCTGACAGACCGCCACAATGGATTCAATCGCCGGCATGGCCGGTAAATGAAAACGGACCGCTTGTGTTTCTTGGCCAAATGGACATTAATAATTACTTCCACGATATTGCAACTGCCTATGTATTCCACGACCCCGTGAGCGGGGAATGCGAGACGATCATCCAAGTCTACTAACGACGCGACAGAACAAGGCGGTGAACGGGAGCCGCCGATGACGCGGGTCTTGAAATCATCTTTTTGGGCGGCGGCCCCGTTACCGCCGCCGTTCTGCCATGAAGATGATGACACCACGCAAACCAATCGAGGTCGCGAGACTCATCGCCTCAGGCAGATGGAAGTCAACGCACATCGTCTCGTTTCGATCGCAGTTCGGCGACAACGCATTGCTAGATGTATTGCTTTGCCCCTTCGAACTGGATTGCTCCACCGAAACATTGACACATTACGATTGTCAACAATCAGCGGGTACCTTTCTTCTCGAAATGATGCCGCAATGTGAACGCCCTCTTGAACAGACTATTCGTCGATCTTTGCCTCTTTGGAATCTGAGCGTCGAACAATGGCCTTTCTACCTTTGTCGAAAATTCGGAATTGATGCCGTCGCTCGTGCTATCGATCACATTGCAGAGACCGAGCGCCTAGACGATACAGACCAACGCGCAATCCAGACCCTTCGATACTGGCTGCAAGCCAAACGTGATATGATACTTGGAACGGTACTGCCCGAATAAAGGCAGAACAAAAAAATGCACGCGAATTGCGGTTCACGCGTTTCCTGATGGTAAGTCACTTGGCCGCAACCGCGTGATTTTAGACGTTCCCGATGTCAGATGCTCGCAATACTTTATGCATCAATTAATGCTTGCTCTTGTTCGTCTGCCTGCCGGTGCCTTACGGCGACCGGCAGAGGTTCTGTCGGCCTTTCAGGCCTGGACACTGAGTTGGCTTGACTCCAACGCTCCGAGCATTGAAACTTAGCTGCGCAGACTGTCGGTCTGGAACCGAAGGAGTAAACGCTCATCAGCGAACGTCCAGGCCTGGAGGGCCGGTAGAATCTCTGCCGGTCGCCGTCAGGCACCGGCACGTGCGATCGGCAAAGGTGGTTGGCTAGTTCGAGACATCCTGCCGAACGGACAATCGATAGACCGTGGTGGTATTCCTCTGTGTCCTCTGTGTTCTCTGTGCCTCTGTGGTTCAATAGGTTTTGGCTGATGCAGACAAGCCTATGAAACTGGCAAAGCGGCCAAGCGAAGTTGCGGCTTCAATTGTCGCCCGGCTATGCTGACGAGGGATGGCAGTGGAATCACCTATCACTGCTTCGAGATGGCTTGTTTCGAAGATTACTACGATCAGCCAAAATGGCTGGCAGGTTCATGATAGGCGCCGCCAAGCTCGTTGACCGAATCATTGATTTCTACCACGAAGTGCACGAAGAGCACGAAGGACTGAATCGGAAACTTCGTGCTCTTCGTGATCTTCGTGGTTCAAAATCTTAATCGTTGAAACTGGCGATCGGCAAAACCAGTTGTGGCTTCGACTGCAGACCGGCTATACTCCGAGCCGCGTTGCCGGGTTCAAAAAACATCGGGAACTAAGAATTGCACCACAGCCCGCGACCGTGCTTTGCTTGATGGTTGATCAAACGCGCGGGCGTGGTGAATTCCAACGTTCGTCCTTTTGAGATCAGTGCCTTCAATGAGCTTGATGCGGAAGAAGCGGTTTTGGATCGCACTGTCAATAGTTTGTGTTGTTACCTCGTGGTTTGCGACTCTGCCATTCCAAAGGGACTATCGACGAACTACTTTTTTAAGATCACAAGTCACAGCCATACCGTTAGGAACTGAAGCTGAAGAGATTACTGCAATTCTCGGACAACCGGATGTCTTTGGGCCACACCCTGACTCATCCGAAATTTGGGTATACTGCTCAAAATTCGATTGGGACGGAGTTCGCTCGAGATGGAATAATCAGCCGTTTCTTGAATATTGGCAGACGCGCCTAAACGGTGAGATTGACGAACAGCATGACGCGGTCATCGAATTGAGACTCCGTGACGGCGTACTCGAAAGTATCGAAAACTCGGTGCCGGAGAATCTAATTGGTTACTACCCGACGCTCGCTTTGTAGTTAAAACTTGCCAGAATGACATCGGACGAACCAAGCGTTGGACCGAAGCCGCGGTGGTTTGCGTTTTGCCAGCTGAGAATCGTGCGCCGCGGCATCGGTCAACGCGGTCGTTACCCGACCAATCAAAGAGGACGTAGACTTCAATCAACAGTTCGATTTTCTTTATCGCTCACTTCGCCAACGCCTGACGTATTTCACTACTGTTGAGAGCTGTGGGCATTGGAACACGTTAGTACTTGATGACCTGCGTGCCGACGTTGAATTTAACCGAAACGCTAGCGAGCTTCATGAATCGATCGTAGACCGGGTCTTTGTGCCGCACAGACCTACAACTGATGGGCTTGGAATCCTGAACGTGAAGATCGACTTCGAAAAATCCATTTGCATCGACTTTCAACTATGGTTTTTCGTCGAGCGCGGAGGACGGCTTGGTCACTCAGCTTCCCCATCACGATTTTCCGTCACGCGATCCGCTGATGACCAGCGAGTATATCACGCTTCAATTGGTTGCGGGCTACGTGACAGTGCTGGGCGATTTTGGTACCCTCGCGAGGATTCCGAATATGGTAGATTCGACGCAGCACCCGATCGCGATGACGGATGGGCATACTTTTTCGCCAAGACTTTTGGTGATGGTACACTATCGAACTGGATGAAAACACGAGAAATCGGGTAACAAAGGGTTGCAGACGAAGCCCTCGATAAGCCATTTTGACTTGCGTTGAGTCAATCGCTCGGGCTCGCTGAACCCTGGCGTTCCCGATGTCAGAACCGACATGCCGCGATTGACATACCTGGCATACCGCGAACGTCATGCTGCCATGCTGAACATGAATGCTTGTTGGACGGCTACTCTTTTCTTTGAGGTGATGCGCTTCGAAGATTACTGCGATCGGCAGAGCGGATTCGCAGGGCCATGAATGACATGCCGCAGACCTGGCGATCGGCAAACGTCGTTAGCAGTTCCGTCATGCCTCATAAAACTGGCGATCGGCAAAACTTAGTTGCGGCTCCGACTGCAGACCGGCTATACTCCAGTCCGTGTTGCCGGGTTCAAAAAACATCGGGAACAATGCGGTGAACCGAAGCCGCCGATCACGCGTTTACTTACATCAAAATCAAACCCGGCGGCTGCGGTTACCGCCGTCGTTCCCGCTGTCAAATACTTGATCCGTAAACTAATGTGCGCTTGGCTCTCCACCGACCTTGTGTCGGTGGGAGCACGACTTTCTGGCTAGCACTCTAGCCGAAGAAGTCACCGGTCCACCGAGCAAGCTCGGTGGGGCCGCAGGGACACCGGACGTGCTTCCATGCTGAAGACAAATGCGTCTTGGATCATCAGAAGCTGCATTGGGGTGATTTACTTCGGAGATTACTGCGAATCGGACAGCACGGAATCGGTGGGTGCTAGAAAAGACACGCAGCGAGAACAACAATCGGCAACGGCGGTTGCTCTTCTCTGTGTCTCCCTGCCTCTGTGTTTCAATCTGTCTTTCGTATTCCTGCACACTGATTAAACTGGCGATCGGCGGAACGTAGTTGCGGCTTCGATTGCATATCGGCTATACTTCAAGCCGTGTTGCTGGTGCCGAAAAACATCGGGAACAAAGCGATGCAACCGAGTTCTCGATCGTCTCCAGCTTACTATTCGCTCAACCGCTCGAACCGGCTGATCGCCAGCGTTACCCGACTGAGACCCGTAAGAGCATCGACACCAACTAAATGACTGCCCCAGCTCAAATCGCGGTATCCGTCTGTATCGTGTGGGGGATTGTTTATCTGCTACTTTGTTGGTTCATTAAGAATCGAGGACTTTTCGTTGCACTTACACTGACCGGGCTCGTAGTAACTTGGTTTGTTTGCGTGGGGACGCTGAACCTGTATTTCGATTTAACCATTGCGTGGGCTACGACGGAATCGGAGGTTGACGCTGTGGTTGGTGGCGACGGTGCCAAGCTCGTATTCACAGCCCTGTTCTTCGGACCTGCTGCTAGCGTGTTGCTTGCGTTCGTGGGAACTATGGTACACTTCCTCCAACGTGTTGGCGTTCGGTTCCACGCCCCATCAGAAACCGATATGCTCTTGCAGAGACCGACACACTCGAAACAATCAGACAATCCTTACTGCCCGCCGCATACTCCGACTCGTGGCGGGTAACCATCGGTTGCAACGGAGCGGCGGTGGTCACCAATTTGGCAATGGCAATGTCCTGCGCCGCCGCCCGCTGAACCGTGGCGTTCCCGCTGTCAAATACTTGATCCGTAAACTAATGTGCGCTTGGCTCTCCACCGACCTTGTGTCGGTGGGAGCACGACTTTCTGGCTAGCACTCTAGCCGAAGAAGTCACCGGTCCACCGAGCAAGCTCGGTGGGGCCGCAGGGACACCGGACGTGCTTCCATGCTGAAGACAAATGCGTCTTGGATCATCAGAAGCTGCATTGGGGTGATTTACTTCGGAGATTACTGCGAATCGGACAGCACGGAATCGGTGGGTGCTAGAAAAGACACGCAGCGAGAACAACAATCGGCAACGGCGGTTGCTCTTCTCTGTGTCTCCGTGCCTCTGTGGTTCAATCTGTCTTTTGTATTCCTGCGCACTGATGAAACTGGCGATCGGCAAAACGTAGTTGCGGCTTCGATTGAATACCGGCTATACTTCAAGTCGTGTTGCCGGGTGCCGAAAAACATCGGGAACAAAGCGATGCAACCGAGTTCTCGATCGACCCCAGCTTACTATTTGATCAACCGCTCGAACCGGCTGATCGCAAGCGTTATTTGGCCATGAGGCGACTGCCATGAAGCGGCAAACCGAAAGCGAAGCTGAAAACATCCGATTCCGCTTCAGTTTCAACCAACTTTTGTTGGCGATCACCGTATTGGCCGTTCCCATCTCATTGATTTCGAAGTATTGGGTAAGCGTCAACAACACCGTTGACGAAAGAACCATTCCCTTTGCGAATGCTGGGCTTTGGAGGCAGTCTTATCTCGTCGTCGGGCTGCTGCTGCTTGGGATATTAGCAATCGGCTTCATCACCATACTCCTGAAACGGAGACTGTATTTGCCAGCGGTAATGTGTGCATTGACGTTGGTAGTCTGTGTGTGGCCTTTATCTCGCCAAATCGAGTCCACAATTTTGTCACCAGTGCAAGGAAATGAGATTGCAGAGATTCACAACGATGCGGCTGCAATCGTCGCCACTGCAATCGACCGATTCTATGCTCGCACCCAACGATGGCCTCGCACGTGGGCCGACTTGGACGATGATCTTTCCGGCGTCATCAGCGAGATCAACAACCGCAAGCCACAATCGACAGATCCATTTGGCTCCGGCGATCCGTTCGCTAGCGACGCAACCTCAGCGGAAGAATCGCAATCAATTTTCTCGCGATCACCCGATCTCGCGTCGGTGACACGGGAAGACCTTCACGCGTTGGTCGATGTCGATTTCGACGCTCAGCCTCTGATTCTTGCGAAACAGAATTGGATGGAGTTTTCTGGAATCGTCCCTCACAAGCCGACCTACAATACATACCGAGTTGAGTTTGGCAAACTCATCAAACGGCTTAACGAGGGGACTGGTTCACCGGAAATGGCAAACAAGCCAACCAAATAACAAAGCGATGCAACCGAGTTCTCGATCGTGCCCAGCTTACTAACCAATCAACCGCTCGAACCGGCTGATCGCAAACGTTCGCCTTTACCCAAGAGCGGTTCGTCTAAATGCATTCGCTCCTAACCGATAGTTGGACCTACACTCCAGAAACTCACGACGACGTCTCCCGCCGGTATTCTGGATTTGGCTGTAAGTTGTACGATAAAATGGCCAACCTACTTCCGGACTGCTATGCTGCACTTCGATACTATCGAGCAGACTGCCATCAGACCGAGGATTCGTATGCCGTCTGCTTGATTCCCCATCCGTTTGCCATCCAGCTTGATCCTGACTGCCAGGTCATTTGCCTTTGGGACGAGAAGATTCACAATGAAATCGGCACTTGGTCGGCAGAGCCTTATCAGGAGTCGTTTGAGTTCATAGAACGCCATTTCACTTTGCAGCCGGTGATTCGGCCGCTACCATGAAAAAAAGGCGAACAATGCAATGCACACCGAGTTGGCGGCGGTGCCGGATTTCACATGGACAGTCAATCGCGCCAACCGGGTGATTGCAAACGTTCTGCCTTGCTGGCGACTGCGGTGGCTTTGGTTATAATGCCGGCTGAGGTGAACTATGACAGAGAACGCGAACAAGATTCTTGAATCCTTCGACCAACTCGATCCTGTCGAGCAGCATTCGGTCGTCGTGTCACTTCTTCGGCGCGCAGGTGAGTTGCCTTCGGTAGCTCTGACTGATAACGAACTATGCGGAATTGCGGACGATCTGTTCTCATCATTGGATGATGAAGAAAATGGCGACACCAACTCCGAAACGCGCTGAAGTCTGGCTTGTCGATCTGGGTATGGCCGCGAAGATTCGGCCATGCTTGGTTTTGAGCATCCCAGCCGATGATGAGGACGATCGGGTACTAACGACACTGATCCCGCATACAACCAGCACACGAGAGTCAAGATTCGAGATTGTGATCGCTGCCCGGTTCTTAAAGCCCGGCGCATTTGACGTTCAGAACGTGATTACGATACCAACGATCAAATTGATTCGCATGCTCGGTCAATTAACACCTGACGACATGCTGGAGATCGAAACGGGACTTAGGGTCTGGCTTGGATTGACTGGCTAGAAGGCAGAACCATCGGATGCACCTCAGCCGCGATGGGTGCTTTGTCAACATGGTCGCCCAATCCCTCGCGGCGAGGTGATCCGGGTCGTTCCCGCTGTCAAACGCTACAGACTTAACGCACGATCAGAGAGACTGCATCAGGTCCAATCCATGACAGACGAAAATGCATACGCTCCGGTTGTCGCAGACTCAAAGGTCGCGCCGCGTAAACACCGTTGGTTGTATCGATTTCTAATTCTAAACGCATGGTTGTTCGGGCTACCGATTGGGTTGGCAATCGCGGCTTTGGTAATGCTTGCAGTGAACGGCGTTCAAATCAGTGGTACGTCGGGTTTCCTTGGACTGGACACAATGCTATTCGCGGTGTCTTGCATTGCGATTCCGAATCTGATCATGGCTGTGGTGTGCCTAAATGAAAAACTTCGTGGTGTCGTTACTCAGCAAGAATAAATCTCTCGCCCAACTCAGACACAGCAAGAATCTGGCGATCAGCAGAAATCAGTTGCGGCTTCGATTGCATACGGGCTATACTCCAAGCCGTATTGTTGGGTGCTAAAGAACATCGGGAACAAAGCGTTGGACCACAGTCGCGTTGGCCGCCGCTTTTTCATTGGTCAATCGATCGACGCGACGATGGTCAACGCTACCGTTATCCGAAAAATGACTTTGCCATGAGCTTCCCAATAGCGACATTTGACACTGATGTCGACAAGAGATGGGATTCGATTTTTCGGTTCGCAGAATCAATGTATGACATTCCTCGCCCTTCCTTGGCCCATGGGCACGCTGATCTCGCTGGGGTTCCTGCGATGCCGAAGTCATTTCACAAATGGCTTGCGTTGTCGCGAAATCTGTCGACCGACGCAGGCTTTCATTTCTTTGACTTTGAACCGAAATATGACGAGACGTTTGCGCATATTGCGGTCGCCAATTTTAATCAGTACGGGCTTTGGGGAATCAATTTAGGCGAAATTGGATCAGCTGATCCGCCTGTAGATGCTTTCCAGTTTGTCAGATCCCAAAACAAATTTGTACCTCGCAAGATGTCGCGGGTGAATTCACTGACTCAATGGGTGCTTGAATTGCTTATCGATTACGGAAGTATCAACCACATTGGTGCGACTTTGAACTCACCGGCAAAATTCGTCAAAGAGCTTCAGAAGCATTCCGTTGTAACCGGGAGGATTGGGAACATATTCTTGACGGGAAGCACCGACTGGTATGCTACGGTCAGTGCTGGGGCTGGGCCCTTCGGGAGTGGAAAATGCGTCATCCTGCGCTACAAGGATACAACAGACCAAGCGAGTATCCCCCAGTTTCTGAAGGATACCGTGGGTCTTCGGTCGCAGAATTCCAGCATCAGATAACAATGGCATGAACGCGGAGCCGCCGACAGCGCGTTTTCAAATGGTGCATCAACCACGGCGGCCCGGTTATGCCAAGCGTTCGTCACTGAAACAAGATGTTCAACGTAGAGTCATTCATCGCTGACTACACACCTGCCGATCGTGATCGACTTGCGTTTGCATCCAATGGCAAAGTTGGATCCGAACTTCGTGACGAAAATCGAAATTTCCGAACTGAAATCGCGAAATCACTCATTCAATCGCCCGATACCGCTAGCGACGATTTGATCCGCGATCTCTACGATGCGGAAACATCGTATTCAAAGGCTGCGTTCGGCGTGTATCACCAATTCGTGTCTTGCCTTGCCGCACAACTTCTGGAACGCGGCGGAGAAAAAAACATCTCTCACTACTTGGCATGCGTTTTTCGCGGACAGGATGCTTACTTGTCATCGCAATGCGTTACATTAACACCAGATGCACGACTTCGAGCGATTGCGACTGTTGACGGTATAATAGATCGCGCGGGAACTGATGCCCCTCCTTACTACGCAAGGATTCGCGAAAACTTGGCTCGTACGCCAGAATCGTGACGAACCATCGGATGCACCAAAGTCGGCGAACGGTGCGTTTTCAGAATGGAGAGATCATCGCGCCGACTTGGTGATCCGTAGCGTTCGTCCTTCACAGCCGAGACCAACACTATGGCGCAATTGACCAAGAGTGGATTTGAAAGCCAAGCAGTAGTTTGGTCAGGCTGTGCACTTTCCGGCATCGCGCTTCCATGGATGAATCAAACAGCATATCTGTTTGCATTGGGCATTACACTCACTTTTTTTGGACTGGTCCAATCGTATTGGGGCAGTCTCACCGAGTTCCCGGAAAGTCCACGAACCTACTGGTACGTTATGGGTGTACTGTTGACAATGCTGATAGGCATTACAGTCCCAACGACCATTCGCGACTATTTGCCCGGACCGCTCGCGATCTTACTGCTGATGTTGATTGCCTTCGCGATTCAACTGGCGATTATCGCAATTGCCAAGAAGTGTTGGGCGAAACGGGCTTCACTGAACTAGGTCAAACCGAAAACAAAATGGACGAACCAAGTGTTGCACGCGAGTTGCCGAAATCGCGTTTACGTAATGGAAGCTCATGCGCGGCAACCGCGTGAACACTAACGTTACCCGAAGAAATGCTGACACTCGAACAATTGCACAAATTGACTCTTGATCGCGCCGCGATCGAGCGCGTACCCGAATCCGTTGCGCGCGAGTATTGTGCACTTCCTGTGGGCTTCGAAAATGGAAAACTGTCTCTGGTCCTACCAAGTGACCTCGATGAACGCACCTATGACTTTCTCATCCACGTCCTTAAGTTTGAGTTCGATTACCTAACTGCGGACCCTCTCGTACTTAGGAGTTTCGTCAATCTCTTTTACTCGGCCGTTTATTCAGATGTGAGAAACTGTTTACCGGCATTCCGATTCACCTGCCCCAAGATGTGGATCGACTTGGATGCTACATCTGATCCGTTGATACGTTACTGTGTGACTTGCCAACAGAGTGTATACTATTGTGACACAATCGAAGAGCTTAACGAGCATCGAGCAAACGGACATTGCGTGGCTTATGTCGAACGACCGACGTCCGCTGCGACACTTGGCTTACCAATGTGATGACAGATCTCGGGTAACAATCACGTGCACCGAAGTCGCGGACGGTGCTTTATGCCAGTGGTACGTCTACCGCCGCGACTCGGTGACGTGTGACGTTCGAATCGAAAGCATCTTCGACCAACGTGAATGAACTGCTGGCCTATTTCCGTCAGGCGATCGAACATCCAGAGACTGTCCCGCCGTGGAACGAGTGGTGGATTAGCAATTCGGACAAAGTCGAATCCGCATTCTCTCGCGAAGATTTTCTTCGGTTGAAATACCGTAAACTGCGAGGCGCGCGGACCATACTCGAAAATTCAGGGTGGACCCCGGCAAATTCACGTAGCCTCCGGTCGATTAATACGGGTTATTGTGATGTTTGTGGCGAACGTCTTTTTCGTATGCTGCCAGGAACCACAAACAGTGACATCGTTCAATTCGGCATAAGGGCGGGGCTTGATGGATTCGGACTACATCATGGGCTATACTGCCCCAACCATTGCACTTGGCTTCTCGTTGAGCTGCGTCGGAACGACTCGGATGGCAACGCCCTAACTGAAGGGATCGATTCGAACAATCCGATGGACCGAAGCGGTGGATCGGCCGCTTCATGATGGAAAATTTACTTGCCACCGCTCGGTCATCGGTGGCGTTATCCGACTGAAATTCAAGAAATCACATCGATACACGAATACTTCTAACGCAGCTCACTTCGACGCCCCTTCAGCTCCAACCTCAGCAAAGGTGAAACATGGCTATCAATGTTGTCGAAAACGTTAATGGAATCGCTCGCGTCAACTGGGTGGGCGTAACTGTCACTATCAGCCTGGGATGCACCTGCGCTATCATTCCAGCGATCGGGATGTGGCTTCTATTCGACGATACAAAACTCGCCGGAACCGCATTCGCCAATGGGTTCGCGATTGGTTGTGGCACTCTACCTGTGCTCGTTCTGCAACGGTTGCGACTTCCGATTGAAAAACTACCGATACGTCAATGATGCAATTCAAGAACTTGCAAATTGCAGTCATCATCTGGCGTGAACGCCAACAGCCCAGGACGGAGGATAACAAATAAAGGCTTAGATGTTGCGTCGCTAAGGGAATGCTAGTAAGGCGGGGCATAGGCTGAATAAGGTAGAGACGCTGGCAGCGCGATTTTCAGCCAACATTTAAGCCCCTGTTCGAGAAGCCCCGCGGCAGTTTGAGTTGACCGTAACCGAAGCGATTGCTTCTGGCGTGGAGTTCTTAGGGGATTGCTTTCCCGGTCAGCTACTGTGGACAAGAAGTTATGGCGTTATTGCACAGCTGACCGTTCTCAAGCGTACAGTAATCGACGCGGTTGTGGTTTCTTATAGTTAGTCGTGGTGGCAATTTTCGTCAAGTTTTCGCTTCCAATCCAAGTGTGTGCGCGCTCCTTCCACGCAGAACGATCCTGTGCGTCGTTCGAAAACCCATACAAGTTGATCGAGCAGTGTCAAAGGATCGAGGTTAGCTACTGTTGGCAATCACGCGGCGATCGGGTACGGGTCCGACATGGCACACATAAACTAGTTGACCACCGCACTGGTCACAGCGTGGCACATGTTTGGTTGAACCAACGGAGCCACCGACGGTGAGCACATAGACCATGTTCAGCGTCACAGTGACCAGCATCGCCAGCCATGTCATCGAAACTTTAGAACGCTTGTGCATGAAGCCAAAGTGCCTGACCTTCTGAAAGCCGGTGGGAAGCACATGCTGCAGAAAACGCCGGATGAACTCCTCGGCCGTAACGGTCTGTGGCCGATAGCGTCTTTGCCCACTCGGCTTGACCAAGAACGTTACCAAGCCGCTACCATCTTTCAGCACTTGCGCTTGGCTGATGCGATGGTTGCCGATGGCCACGCGAAACACGTAAGGTGCTAAGTACCTCAGCGAATCGCGGCCGTCGCCCACCGCCTGGCAGTTCACGTTCCAAGCCTTGGTCCAGACCAACGGTTCAATCTTCTCCAGCAAGTCGCAAGACTTCATGAGTTCCTTGAACTTGGCACGATAGATCTTCGAAAGCGCCAAGACTGGCACGAGGAAGTCACCGCGACTTGAAAGCCACTGGTCGCCTGAGGGACCGATGGCGCCGCCAGGTACGATGAAGTGCACATGAGGATGATAGTTAAGATCACGTCCCCAGGTGTGCAGCACACCGGTGGCTCCCATACGTCCAGAACCAAGATACTTCGGGTCTTGAGCTAACTGGATCAGCGATTGATAGGCCGCTTCGAAAATGGCCCGGTAGCACTGCCGAGGGTTCGAGCGCATGAAGGCTCGGAACTCTTCCGGCACCGTAAAAGTCATCATGAAGTAATTGCAAGGCAGCAAGCGTGCTTGCTGCTGTTCCAGCCAAGCCTTGGCTTTGAAGCCTTGGCAAGTTGGACAGTGACGATTGCCACAGGACTTAGGCACTTGATACAGCTTCGAGCACTGCGAGCATCGAAAGACAACGCTACCTGCTGCCGCCGAGCGGCAGCGAGATATTGCCTTCAATGTCTTGATCTGATCCCGCGACATTCGGTCTTGGTACTTCTTCAAGTACGCTGGTCCGAAGTGATGCAGGATGTCATTGACCGTCCAGCGCTCTGACTGTTCGCTGCTGGACGCAGCAGCGAACTGATGGATCGTTGGTGTACACATGATGAGTGTGTTTACTGTGCGCCCACATGACTCATGGCATTCGCTTCATGATCGCGTTGATCTTGGCGATAGCCGCTTCTTCGCCCACAGTGGTGACATGCAGATAAACCATGGTAGAAGTCAGATGTTTATGACCCATGTACTTCTGAATCAGCTTGAGGCTCACACCGGCTTCGAGCAGATGAGTGGCATAGCAGTGACGCAGCGTATGAGTGGAAATGCCACGATTGTCCCAATTAAGTTGCTTGAGTACGGCCTTGATAACATCCTGTACGCTGCTCTCACTCATTGGACACTCGGCCGTGGAAGCAAGCTTATGGTTGCGTCCTTCGGCCGGAAAGACCCAGTGTGGATTCCGATGAGTAGCCCAGTACTTCCTGAGTTCATCCAGAGTTGATTGAGGCAGCGGAACCAACCGATCCTTGGCACCCTTGCCACGATGCACGTGCACCAACATACGTTTGGAATCGATATCGGACACTTGCAGATGGAGACCTTCGTTCAGTCGCAATCCCAAGGCATAGACGACTGAGAAGTAACATCGCATCGACGGCTTCTCGATCAGTTTCAGTAACGTATGAACTTCACCGACCGAAATGACAACTGGGAGCTTCTGTTCCACCTGCACGCGAGCCAGCTTGAGGGAGCTCCAATCGCGTGGACAAGTGATACGAAAGAAGATCTTGAGTGCCTGCAGCGTGACATTAACCGTGCTGCTGGCCCAGCTCTTCTTCTCTACCACATAAAGCAGATAGTTTCGTAGTTGATCTTCGGTGGCTTGATCGGCTGAGTGGCCGAGGTACTCAGAAAACTTTCGCAGGGCACGGCAGTAAGACTGTTGAGTCCGCGCACTCTTGCCATTAAGCTTGAGATCTTGAGCAAAGCGTTGAACTACGGGGCAACTTGGCTTGGAATCAATCGACATCGTCTGTCTCCTTGAAGCTGGGCCAGCCACAGCGGCTACCGAAAGGCAACTCTGATAGCTGTGCCTGGCTCAAGGAGGCTAGAATGATTCGCAACTCGACTAATTTCATCCAACTGCATCGAGAGTTGACCAACGGTCAACTCAAACTGCCGCGATAGCGGCTTACTTGAACAAAGCCATGAACCCAAGTCGCCGATAGCGTAATTACTTACATCAACATCAAACTCGGCGACTGGGTTATGGCAAACGTTATGCATTAGAAAATTTATGCACGAGTACCTCCAAAGTTCAGACCTAATAGACTGGAGCGATCCGCAGATTCAGGCCGTTGCAAAATCGCTGGCGAATCCGCAAGACCCGCTTGAAACTGCATCTCGATGTTTTTATTGGGTGCGAGATGAGATTCAGCACAGTTTTGACATAAACGCTCAATGCGTTTCTTGTACGGCTTCCGAAACTCTGAAGAGTCGCACAGGTATATGTTACGCAAAGTCACATTTGTTAGCGGCGATGCTTCGTGCCAATGGAATCCCGGCTGGCTTCGGATATCAACGAATTTCACTTGACGATGCGGGGATTCGATTCTGCTTACATGGATTCAATTTTGTGCACTTGAATACCTCTGGCTGGTACGCCATTGATCCACGCGGTAATCGAGACGGAATAAGGACAGGCTTTGACCCACCCAATGTCACATTGGCGTTCGATACACGGTTGCCTGGGGAAGAAACGTTGACCACAATATTCGCAGATCCCCTTCCAAGTGTCGTAGCGTGCTTGCGCTCAAACAAATCCGTACACTCCTTGCGAGACGCATTACCAGACAAAGATGCATAACCTGCCGTTATGCCGCAGAGTGCAACTCATTGGTGAGATCCAGATGTTCGATCCTTCCACAGTTGACATTTGCACGTCACCGCGATTCGTGCAGGAACCGACAACTGCCCGTCAGGTGACGAAACTCGTAGTTGCCTGTGCAATTCTGACTGTCGCGATTCTGGCGTTAACCCTAGCTAGCCATCGTGGCAGCATCTTCCCTCCGTTAACGATCTACTACGTTTTCACCGGGTTCTATTTGCGATCCAATGCTGTTGCGTTTGGTCTTCCTTCGCTTCTGCTTATCGGGAACAGTCTCCCGATGCTCTATTCCAAACGATTTGGCGTGCCGGCACATGTTCTCCTTCAATTGCTGCTGGCAATCTGCGGGTCCATACTCTATTTCGCATAGTATTGGTCTATCGGCCTTGATCAGTGGTCACATTCCTACACACTCGGAGTGGCCAATGTGAATGTAGTCATTTTGGCAACTATCTTTTGCATCGCGTGGTTCATTCATAAACGCCGGTCGTCTTCATTTGTGGCAACTCTTTGGGTTGCGTCTCTTTTGATCGTGTGGCTTTGCGCATTTGCGTTCCCAGTGTTAGGTCATTTGCCTTAGCGGCTTCCTTGAACAATCCGATGGACCGAAGCGGGCGATCGGCCGCTTCTTGATGGAAATTTACTTTCGCCCACTCGGTCATCGGGTGCGTTCCCGATTTCAGATGCTCGTAATACTTTATGCATAAACTAATGCTTGCTCTTGTTCGTACCGGCACTTGCGCCGCCGGCCTGCCGGTGCCTTACGGCGACCGGCAGAGGTTGTGTCGGCCCTTCAGGCCTGGACACTGAGTTGGCTTGACTCCAACGCTCCGAGCATTGAAACTTAGCCGCGCTGCATGGTGGTCTGGGATCGAAGCGGGTAAACGCTCATCAGCCAGAGCCCAGGCCTGAAGGGCCGGTAGAATCTCTGCCGGTCGCCGTCAGGCACCGGCATGCGCGATCGGCAAAGTTGGTTCAAGATCAACATGCTGCGGAACGGACAATCGATAAACCGTCGTTGTAACTCTCCGTGTTCTCTGTGCCTCTGTGGTTCAATCAGTCTTGGCTGATGCAGACACGCCTATGAAACTGGCAAGCGGCCAAGCGAAGTTGCGGCTCCAATTGTCGACCGGCTATACTGCAAGCTCGATTGCCTGGGTACCGAAACATCGGGAACCAGGCAATCCACCGGAGCCGCGGGCGCGGTGATTGCGACCGTTACCGAAGTCTTTGGTCGTTTCAACCAACTAGGGCTTCTCGATGTTGGTCAGGCGACCGGCGATGCTTTCGGCCAAACGTCGCTCGAGTTCCAGGTCGCGACCTGCGCCGGCTGGGTACCACTCGGTAGTGATGGGCAAGTCGCTGAGCACATTGGCGTTGCGAATTACTGAACCATCGTGACGCTGCACGGAAGATCCAGCCGTTGGATACTGGGAATGATCGACGTCTTCCTTCTCTTTAACGACTTTGACATCGATCAAGTATCCATCGGGACCAGGCACGATTTTGACATAGGCAGTCCGGCGAATGGTTTGAAACGTACTTTGAATCCGTTCAAATCCACGCGTGGAATCTCGCCGCCAAGGTTCAAAGATGGTTCCACCGACTTCGGGAAACGTTTCCAGGCGGCCTTCTATCCAGGCGGCACTATCGCGGCGAACCGCTGATTCTGATTTGATGCGAAAATAATCATCGACCGCATCGACAATCTCTCGCCGCACAATTTCCGGATCAACCGGTCCAACTTGAAACGGGTTGACCAGCGGGACTTCGATTTGCGGCTGACGCTGTGCGGATGGCAGGAAATGATGACAGCCAATCATCGCTGCTACGCATGCGCATAGAACGCTCTGCTCAAGCCAACGACGATTCACTCGCGGATTCCCTTCCGTCCAGATATTGCGGACAAACACCAGCGGATTGCGTCAACAATCGATGTGACGCAAACAGCCGAGGACTATCGCAAATAACCAGAGGCGGCGGCAAGAGCAAATATCGGAGCGCACAGAAGTCGAAATGGTCTTGGACACTAGCAATGGGCGGCATTGCCAGTGCCAAGCAGGATGGAAGCCCTTCTTAATCGAAATGCTTGACGCATTCCGCTACGGGTAGCTGTCGAAATGCTTGACGCATTCCGCTACTGCTGTGCTGGCACGCCGCTACCTAGTTGAGCTAGCACTTGCAGCACACCATTCAGGTGAGCCAGCCGCGGTCCGAAGCGATCGACGAACTCACCCAGCATGAAATCGCCGTCCAACAGCGTGTCTTCGTTATCGCTGATTTCGTCGGTGAGACTTTCCAGAAACTGTGTTTGCACGCGTGAAAGCGATTCGGCTGCCTTCCGGCAAGCCTTGGCCAGGCGAGGATTGGCGTCTTTCCACTGTTGCAACTCGGCGGCTCGTTGCTTTTGCGTGGCTACCGTGTTTTGGACCAACTGCTCCAGCAATTGATTCTGCTTGTCTTGCATACTGACCATCTGCCTGAGCAATGCCAGCGTGGCTACAGCATTGTCGCTGTGGGCCGGCTGACCCTGGCTCGAAGCCGGTTCAGGCGAGACGTCGATGCGAAACACCGGTGCGAAATGTGATGGATCCTGAGCCACTGATGAACTCCCTAGCGTATGGAAGGACGACTGATCCCGTCATTATAGACAAGCCGCCACAGCCGCGTCGAGCAACTTGTAATTGGCAAACTGGAGAAATTCCGTAGACCGCGTGAAAACTGATTCCCCGAGAGCGACTGTTAAAGTCGTTGCAACCCAACGTCCGACTTAACCCGGTGCACGTGGATCTCGACAGAGCCTGAGACGGCTGAGTCGGAGAAATAGGTTGCTGGCGCACTGCGTCGGCCGTTTGCTAGCGTTTATAGATATCAAGGCAGGCATGTCCAATTCGAATCCTGATA
Organism: Rania fehmarnensis; assembly: GCF_056494185.1. Taxonomy (NCBI): domain Bacteria; kingdom Pseudomonadati; phylum Planctomycetota; class Planctomycetia; order Pirellulales; family Pirellulaceae; genus Rania; species Rania fehmarnensis. Next base: position 2,516,820 of record NZ_CM151398.1, on the reverse strand, counting down.
GTCCGCGATCTGTTGGTTTTTGTACCGTTCGTTATCATGCCGAACACGGGTACTTCGGCGGCTACCTGATTCTCAACACGCACGCTCGACCACTTGAATTCCATTGCACCTTGCCAGTGAAACCCAGTCGAGCCCAAGAAATTCTCTACGGCGCTACCCTGGCCGACTTTGTCTGTGGTGAACAAATCGCCAAAGCACTGGTCACCAAAGCCAAGCTGACCCCACATGTGGTCTTGACCGATTGCGCCGCCGTGCTCGCGCTGAGCCGGGTGACCGATGTCATTGTCGCCTGCATTTCCGGCAACACCCCCAACGCCAATGTTCCAGTCAGTGACCATTCGCGTTTGAAGTCGATCAAGCTGGCGGATACTGCATTGATGATCCTCAGCGATGACCTGCACACCGAACCGAAGCTGCGCGAACTTTGGCAAGAACTGAAATTGTCCATCAATATCAGCGAACCGTTTCAGCGCATTGCAGAAGCCCTCGTCGAAGCCCATCCGATCATGAAGGCCGCTTAACGCGAGAGCCTAATCAAGTGGATATACATTTCGTAGATTCTCCAGCACCGGCCCCGCGCTTGGCTGACTTGGATGTGGGCACCTATGCCACCGGTTGGCAAGGCATGCTCAGCCGCGTCGCTCTGCCCGAAGTCCTATCGCAAACGCCTTCCAAGCTCGATATTACCGTCGTCCCTATCAAGCTGACCGCCAATCTGCCTAAGACCATAGGCTTCTCGTTTCCTGAGTCGCCTAACTTCTTATTGCCTGAGCCCAAGCCGGCGGCTGCCAAAAGCGCTGACAACCCAGCGGCTTCGATCACTGATATACCCAGCGGTCCACCTGAACCACCGCGCGTGGGCATCAAACCCGAACGCAGCACGCGCATCGCCCCACCCAAGGATCTCATCAAACTGGAAGATCGGTTGTACTTCGTATTGCAACCACCTTTGGAGATGATGGCCGCCACAGCTCAATTGACATTTCCCTTTCAGCCGTTTCCCTATCAGCTCGAAGGCATCGCGTTTCTCTTCCCACGCGAGACCGCCATCCTGGCCGATGAGATGGGGCTGGGCAAAACGATGCAAGCCATCACCACGGTTCGCATGCTGCTCCTGTCCGGACAACTGCGCACGGTGCTCTTGATTTGCCCTAAGCCGCTGGTAACCAATTGGGTACGCGAGTTTCGTCAGTGGGCGCCCGAGATTCCGGTCGTCGTCATCGAAGGCGATCAGGCCAAACGTCAGTGGATGTGGCAAAAAGGGGCCGCACCGGTCCGCATTGCCAATTATGAATTGATGATGCGCGATCGCGCGGCCGTCGATAACCCCGATCAGCATTTTGATTTAGTGATTCTCGACGAAGCCCAGCGCATCAAAAATCGCAATGGCACCACTGCCGAGATCGTGCGCTCCATCCCGCGCTCACGTTCATGGGCACTCACCGGAACCCCCATCGAAAACTCCGTCGAAGACCTGGTCAATATCTTTGAATTCCTTTCGCCTGGCTACCTGCGCAGCGATATGCATCTGAAGAGTATCTCCAAGGCCACCCGCGATCACATCTTGCGACGCACCAAGGACAAAGTGCTGACCGAAATGCCGCCCAAGATGTTCCGCGATGAACAATTGGAATTGACAGCCTCGCAACAGGACAGCTATCGCACGGCTGAAGAAGAAGGTGTTGTCCAACTGACGCGCATGGGCGACACCGTGACAATTCAACATGTGTTCGAATTGGTGTTAAGACTGAAACAGATTTGCAACTTCGACCCGGCCACTGGTGCCAGTTGCAAAATGGAACGCCTGGAAGCGGACATGGAAGAGATCGCCGCCTCAGGCCAGAAGGCGATCATCTTCAGCCAATGGGTCGAAACGCTAACCACTCTGCGCAACGCCCTGGAACGATTTGGACCGCTCGAATATCACGGGCGCATTCCGAGTTCCAAACGCGATGGTGTCATTCAACAGTTCAAGACCGATAGCTCCAAGCACTTAATTCTGATGAGCTATGGTGCAGGCAGCGTCGGACTTAACTTGCAGTTCTGCCATTACGTATTTCTGTTCGACCGCTGGTGGAACCCGGCGGTTGAAGATCAAGCCATCAATCGTGCGCACCGCATCGGCGTTTCGGCCCCTGTAACAGTCACGCGCATGATGGCTGCCAACACGATCGAGCAACGCATCCACGATGTGCTGGAAGAGAAACGCGAGCTGTTCAATCAACTGTTCGCCGAAGCCGGCACTCCGCGCACCGTTGGGCTCAGCCAGCAAGAGATCTTCGGACTCTTCAAACTAAAGGCTCCGCCACCTCATAAGAAAGTGGCGTAGCAGAGGTACTCGTGATCGTGCTCGAAATGCGTACGAGTACGAGTAGGAGTAGGAGTAGGAGTAGGAGTGCAACTGTGCTTAGTAGTTTTCCAGGTCCGCATGACCATCTGGAGCGGTTTGCCCGGTGGCCTTCAAGTAATAAGCCCACAGCAGCAGCAACACGGCGACGATCACGTAGCCGCCAACCCAACTAAACATTTGAGGTTGCAGTTCGGCTGGCAAGACCAGTTCCGGTGATACCCCGGGTATCGCAAATGGCAAGCGAATCGGTGCATTAGGTAGCGGCGAATGCATCAGACCAAACAACGTGCAGGTAGCTGCGATCAAATAGTAAATAGCCGATTGCACCAGCTTGCGATCAATGGCCATCGCCAAGGCCGACGCCCAAAAGATGCTGGTCAAGATAAAGCCGTGACTGAGAATCGTAGCGGCTTGAACTTTGTGAGCCAGTTCTTGATTGTTGGCAAACGCGGCCAGCTTGCCTTGTTCTAGAATCGAAAACCAAATCTGATCGATGAAGTTTACCGACAGCGAAGCCAAGGCTGGTACACACGCGACGGCCACAGCCGTGTAATGTCGCCGAGGAGTAGCCATGAAACTCTGGGCGGTGATTTCCAGCCCGACGAAAACCAGAATCGGAAACACGGCCACCGCGGGAATGAACTGGTAAAAGTAGCCGAACAATCCCACCACGCCCATGATGCCCATAAAGAGTGCGGTGACCAGTGTATAAGCAGCGCGACCACCCATGGCTTTATAAGCTGGATGGCCGATGTAGGGAGTTGTCTGAATGACTGCGCCACAAAAACTGGCGACCAAGGTGGCTAGCGCTTCTACGCCGATGACCGTCTTCGTATCGTAATGATCACCAGCTGCGATCGCGCTCTCGGTGCAGTCGATTCCACCCACTACCGTAGCCAACGCAAAGGGAATGATCAGGGGCAAGTAATTGAAGGTGTCCTGCATGCGCGCGAACCAGCCGAAACTGAGCGCCTCGGTCCATTCGGTCGGAAACAAACCAAACTTTGGATCGAACGCCGAAGGAGGCAGTTCGACGTTCTTGGTCAGGACCATCAATCCATACATCGACCCGGCCACGATGAACGCACCGACTGTGCCTGGTAGTTTGAAGGGCAAGGGGACTCGACCCACCAGCGAGGTGAGAATAATCGCCAGCGATACCAGACCAACCAAGGGTACCTGCAAAATCTCCAGCAGCGGAAAGAAACTGATCAGCACCAGCGCGATGGCAGCCAGGGATCCCAGCAGCCCGGCGCGAGGCACCACGCGCCGCACCCAACCACTGCCCACCGCGCAGATCATCTTGAAGATCCCGCTGATGAACATGCTGCAGATGCCGATCTCCCAGGCATAGTGGGCGGCAGAGTCTACATCCAGTCCTTGTTGTTTGGCAGTGACAAAGGCAGGGCCCAGCACGAACAGCGCCATGCCGAAGGTGCTGGGTGTATCCAAACCTAGCGGCATGGCGGTCACTTCCGTGTTGCCAGTGCGTTTGGCCAGCCGCAACGCTAAAAAGAAGAACAGCAAATCACCGACCAGCACACCCAAGGCTGTGCCGGTGATCATGTGTCGCAAAGCAAAGCGTTCCGGAAAGTCAAAGGCGCCATGTAGCAAGCTAACCATCAAGATCAGCACGGCTACATTGTCGAGCACCAAACCAAAGAAAGCGTTGATATCACCTGACTGCGCCCAACGATAACGCGATTGCATGCGGAACTTTCTAATTCGCTTTGGGATCGAGATTCTGATCAATTTGTCCAGGCTCGAGTACCGACTCGACACCGGTGGCGGGAACTTCCGCGCCAGCTAGCCACACGCAGGCATTGAGGACAACTTTGCGAAACTGATCGTTGCTCCAGTTGTCATGAAAATGCCCGCCGGTAAAACCAAAGCCACGTCCGCCATCTGGGCGCTCGACCGCCCACATCATCGCTTCGGCTCGTCCCTTGTTGGCTTGAATATGTTGATATGGTCCCGGTGGATAAACATAAGGACCATTGCGTACCGAGTCACTGGGTGCCGCTACTAGAATCGGAGTGAACTTCAAATCTTCCAGCGTACCAGCGGTGTTACCAGCGACATCGTCGATGAACCGCATGTTGAAGTACCACTCGTCCTTGACCGTAAAGGGTTGGACACCATTGGTAATCGGATGTTTGGCGAAATCACTGAACATAGGTTCCCAAATGGGATTGCACGAGAACATGTGTTCATAGTGGCCACCAATCCAGCTCTTGAATTGTTTGCCGGCCTGGTCAGGCACAACTTCGACACCGTAATGCATAAAGCCCAAGCCGACACCCTTCTTAGCCCACGCATCGACCATCTCGAGTCGTCGCTGGCCCTCTTGAACTACTTCGTGTCCCTTGCCACCGTCCATGTAAAAGATAACCGCGTCAGCCTTGTCGAAGATTGCTTCATCCTTGGGCCAACCGTTATGAACCACGTGCACGCTCAGGGCATTGGACTGCTTAAGGCACGCAGCCATCAGTTTCGCCCCCGCGTTGAACTCATGCATGCGCTTGGGGTGCGAAGGTTTACCAGCCACGATTACGAGCTTCTTCTGGCCATTCTCTTCAGCCCAAGAGTTGGTGACCGCAGCCGACAAGGCCAGCGTGAACACGAGTGCTGTGCGTATCAGTGTGTTGATCATGAATATATCCTCGCCTGGAAAAGTACTGCGGCCCCTCGTAGCGGAATGCGTCAAGCATCTCGAACTGCCTCGTAGCGGAATGCGTCAAGCATTTCGAACTTCGAAAGCCTTGACGGCTTCCGCTACGGTGCCCGAACTCCGAAAGCCTTGACGGCTTCCGCTAGGGTGACAGTTTACGTCAACCGCTGGCCAAAACCAGTCGTTGTACGTCCAGGTCGTGCTGATAGGAGAAATCGCTGGTCTTTTGGCCCGATATGACGCGGGCCATATCGACTGCGTCTGCAATATAGCGAGTGAACTTAGGAAAGGTCTGAGTTTGTCGGCCGGCTTTAAACTGGCCACGAGCCGTATCCAGCGAAATGGTGGCCGTGGGATTATCCAAAGGTTGGATGTGAAAGGTACCTTGGGTTCCGCAAACGGTCAGGTGTCGTCGAGCGGTGCCATCGATTTCGTAAGCGCTGACTTTAACCGTCGCCAGCAGGCGATCTTTTTCCAGGACTGTCAACATGTTGTCGCACAGTCCGTCGCTGCCCAAGTGCTGGTTGAAGACGGTGGCCCGGCTGCCTGGACCAATAACACCCACGACCAGGTCGAGCACATGGCAGCCCAGTTCGAACATGACTCCACCGGGAAACTCGGCTAGTTCGCGCCGCTCGGCCGCGGCCAGCGGTTTACCGAGCATAGCGTGGACTTCATAGATCTCACCGAGCCAACCTTGTTTCAAAAACTCGCGCAGGAGCAAGACGGCTGGGTTATAGCGATACATGTATCCCATCTGCACCATCAAGTGCTTTTGCTCAGCTGTTTCCAACAAGCGTTTGTAGCTATCGAAGTCATGTCCGGCCGGTTTGTCCAGATGCACGTGACAACCGCGATCGATGACGCGCTGCGCCGTGGCCAATAGGTCGCGAACATGAGTTTCAACCAGCACTGCATCCAGATCGGGCAAGTCCAGCAGTTGTGCCTCGCTCATCCAAGGCACGCCTTTAAAGGCTGGCAACTCAGCCGCCTGGCGCCTGGCATCTTGGTCGGATTCCACCAAGCCCACAACTTCATACTCGGGCAATTGACGATAGACACTCAGTTTGGTGGCATGCGCATGCTGAACACCGATTTGACCAACGCGCAACGGGCGGTTAACAGCCTGAGCCCAGAGTGGGAGTGGGACGCAGAGCGCAGCCCAAGCGCCAAGCGTATGACCTATAACAGCGCGCCGATGAAGCATTTCAATTTTCAGTTTTAGACTTTCAAACTTCTAACTTCTAACTTCTAACCACGGCCATGCTCATCGGTGGAAACTGATCATCGTCATCATCCTTGGTTGGATGTTGAGGTGCTTTCCCTAAGTCGGAATCGAAGGCGGCGTCGGGGTCGAGCAGTCCATCATTGCTGGCCAGGGCCAATAGCTTGGTATAGCCAGCCGGCGAAGATATATTCAGCTTGGTCATCGCTGATTGGCGACGGCGATCGACGGTGCGAGCGCTGAGAGCCAAGCGGTGGGAAATCGCTTTGTTGGGCAAGCCTTCGGCTGCCAGGGTCATGACTTCGCGTTCATCTTCGTCCAACAGAGCCAGGAGTCTGCGGGCTTCATCGCGCAAGCGTTTGCGCTCAGCCCTTTTCTGGCTCAAGTCTAGCGAGTGCTTGACTTCCTTCAGAAGTACTTCCGCTGGATATGGTTTTTCAAGCAGTGTCACGGCGCCGTTTTTCATCAACCGAACGGCAGCGCCCACGTCGGCGCGACCAGTAACGATAATGACCGAGAGAACTGAGTCCATGGCCATCAACCGCTCTTGCAGTTCGAAGCCATCGATTTCAGGCATACCCAGATCCGTGATCAAACAGCCGACCTGATCTTTCGACAGTTGATCCAAGAATTTCTTGGCGCTGGAGAAACAGTAAACTTCGTGTTTATCACATTGCAGTAGACATCTTACGGAATCCAAGACTTGCGGTTCATCATCCACGACGAAAACTGGGCGAGGGGCTTTCATGCTACCTGTCCGTCAGCGGTAAGTGAATAGTTACGACTGCTCCTCCATGGGAGCAGTTGGTGACTTGAATAGAACCTCCATGATCGTTCAATATGTTTCGACAAATACTCAAGCCAATGCCGGATCCGTGGCTCTTGGTGGTCAAAAATGGCGCAAATAGTTCGGCCAATACCGCGTCACCGAACCCAGGGCCGGAATCGCAGATGCGGCATTCTACATTCTTTTCGCGTGTAACGGTATCTATTCGAACCAACCGGCTGGCAGCGGGTTGTTCGGCCATCGCATCGGCTGCATTGGTCAGCAAATTCATGATGACCTGCTGCATTTGAACGGCATCGGCCAGGATCCAGGCAGGGGCGCTCGAAGAGTGCAATTCCACACGAACTTCGCGCCGTCTAAGTTCGGTTCCCATCAGTATCAAGGCGTCGCGGACGATTAAATTTAAATCGTGGTAGTCTTGCCGTACAGAATCTTTGCGCACAAACGAACGCAACCGGCGCACGATTTCCCCGGCTTGGAGTGCCGACTCGCCCAACCGCTCGAAACAATTCGCCAACAAAGCTCGATTTTCGTCGCTCAAATCGTCCAAACAGCGTGAACATGCGTTGGCATAATTGCTGATGGCGTTTAGCGGTTGGTTGATCTCGTGGGATATGGCCGCGGCCATCAATCCCAGACTGCTCACCCTGGATGCGTGCGACAATTCGGCGCTCTGTCGCGCCAAGCGTTCTTCGGTCAGGACACTCTCGGTAACATCTTTCAAGGTGCCCGCAACGCGACATAAATGGCCTTGGTCATCATGAATCGGGAACCAGCGATTGTGAACCCAACGCTGCTGGCCATCGCGACGCCGAATTCGAAATCTACCTTCGCCTGCCTTACCGGCGACAGCTGTCCCTTGATGCAAGGCAAACTGCTCGCGATCCTCGGCCACTACATAGTCGATCCACATATCTGGATTGAGGAAATTTTCTGGCGGTTCGCCAAACAGCTTGATAGTGGCGGGACTGACATAACCCGCCTGGTGGGATTGAATATCCAAGATCCAGAAGACATCTTCGCTGGCCGCCGCAAACTGCTGAAATTTGGCTTCGCTCGCATGCAAAGCTTGAGAATTCAACTCGCGTTCAATGGCAATGGCGGCCAGGTGTGCAGCTTTAGCGACCACTTCCAAGTCCTTGACGCCCGGACTAGAGACCTGACGGTGATAGAGCGCAAAGGTGCCCAGGGTCTGCGTCAGGCCGCCCGCTGCATCACTGCAATGAATCGACCGTGAAATGATAGGCACCGACCAGCATGCGCGCAAGTCTTGCGAGATCACCCACTGGCTATAGTCTTGCCATAAATCGTCATGCTCGATGTCCGAGACAATTACAGTCTGGCCGCGAAACGCAGCTGTCCCGCACGACCCAACACCTTCACCAATTGGAATGTCAACCATGCGGCTGCAGTACTCAGTCGGCAAATTGGGGCCAGCGATCAGGTTCAAACAACTTCCTTGGCGCAACATCACCGAACCGAGTGTATCAGTCAATCGACGTTCGACCATCAACACGATTTGCGTCAGAATCTTGTTCAACGGTTGGCCAAGCGCGATGCTCTCGAGAATCTCATTCTGGCTGACCAACATTTCTTCGATACGTTTGCGCACCGCCAACTCGTCGACCACTTTCTGCAGCGCATTCTGCAAACAAGTTCTCAACTCGACGTTTTTGGCTTCGATCTGCACTTGCGCGGTCTCGTCAGAAACTAGACCAACCCATTCTTCGATGTCGCCGCGCTCGTCTTTGACGGGAAATCCGCGGACATGCAAGTGTCGCCACTGGCCGAATTGATTGTCGCCGCGAACATTGATTGAGAAACGTCGACCACTGTGCTTGGCGCCTTCGATAACTTGCACCAAGGCAGCCAGATCATCCGGATGCACCAGGTCCAACCGCAACGCGACTGGTAAAGCATCTGGTGGTAGAACGCGATTTCCATCGTCGCAAATGATTTCGACGAGCGTACCTTGGACATCCGAGGCCCAGGCCTCAAGAGCTTCCGACAGAATCAGCGTGCGGAAACGACGATTCTCGCGCCGCGCGTCATCCAACTCTTTCTGCAAATGCTCCAATGTCTTGGTTGGCAGTTGTGGCTGTGCAGACATTTGGTGGCCTCCGCCCAAAATGCATCGCCCACATTCTGACGGATTGTCACATGCAATTCACCCCGTTTTTGATCTGCCTCAGCAATTAATCAGCGCGTGATGCAAGTTTAACTCAATTTTCGTAGAGTTAAATCGACTTACCCTCCGCCGTAGCGGAAGGCGCTCGCATTGAGCACTTCGATGCTTGGATGACATTGGCGAAAAAAACATTGTGATGACTGGGCGGCCTGCGCGGCTTTCGCGGAGCGAAAGGAGACACTCCCCTCGCCAACGTTCTGGGCAGCGAGTAGGCTAATCGCGGTTTACGCGGTGGTTTATTGCCATCGAGTGTTTTTTTCGAATGGAACAGCGCGACGTTTGGCGACTTATGAGCGAATTAAAGTTACAAGGTATCGTACCGCCCATGGTGACTCCGCTAATGGATCGGGACCAACTGGACCTGGGCGGCCTGGAGCGGTTGATCGAACATATGCTCGGCGGTGGTGTGCACGGTTTGTTCGCCTTGGGAACCACGGGGGAAGCTCCCAGTCTGAGCTACCGTCTGCGGCGCGAATTTGTGACGCGTGTGTGTCAGTTGGTGGCCGGTCGTGTACCGGTGCTGGTGGGTATTACTGATACGTCGTTTGTTGAATCGGTGGAACTTGCCAAACATGCAGCGACGGCCGGTGCCAGCGCCTTGGTCTTGGCCACACCCTATTACTTTCCAGCCGGTCAAACGGAACTGTTGGCTTACGTCGAACACTTGCTGCCCGAACTACCATTGCCACTGGTTTTATACAACATGCCCAGCCTGACCAAAGTTTGGTTTGAACTGGGAACACTCAAGCAACTGACTGGCCATCGACAAATCATTGGCATCAAGGACAGCAGCGGTGACCTGAGTTACTTTGCCAGTTTGATGAGCCTCCGCGAGCAGCGCCCGGATTGGTCGATCATGATTGGCCCCGAAGCCATGTTGCCGCAAGCCATGGGGCTAGGTGGCAATGGCGGCGTGACCGGTGGAGCCAATGCCTTTCCCAAGATGTTTGTCGAATTGTACGAAGCATCCCTGGCCGGCGATCCAGTGCGACTGGCAGCGATTCAATCTCAAGTTGAAAAGCTGCAAGGCATCTATAACATTGGCAAATATGCTTCGCGCTTTATCAAAGCCACTAAGTGCGCACTGTCGCTGCTGGGAATCTGCGACGACTTCATGGCCGAGCCCTTCCATCGCTTCAAAGCCCCGGAACGCGCTCGCGTCAAAGAGATTGTCGACAGTCTTTCCAGCGCTCAAACGTGAGCCACTTCGCTCTCCTGTTCAATCGGCTGGTTCAGTGGCAAGAACTGCTCGGCTAACACGACTTCGACGGTTTCAACTACCGCAGTGACGCGGTAGTTGGGCATCATCTCTTTGCGCAAGAAGCTCAGGATCTTGTCGCACACATCAAAGGGCACCACAACTTCGATCCGGATGTTGCTGTCGGTAGCGATGGAATGCTCGCTCAGCGTGCGTCGCCCCGCGCCGCGACATGCGATGACGGTGAAACCTGTAGCCCCCAACTGCACGAACTCGCGTTCAAATCTTTCTTCCAAGTTTTCATCGGCAATCACAGTCACGCGACGCATGCGAGCCAAGCCGCGTTTGCGGGCGGCTTGACCGTGGTGCGCCAGCGGCTGATGGCTTTCCAAACCCACAATGTCCAGTTTAAGCCCTTCGCTCTCCAGCTCAATCTGCATCTCCTGTAACTTCTCCATCACCGTGTGGTCGACTAGTTTGGTGTCCGAGACATCCAACACGATGTTTTGTCGCTGGACCAAAGCGATCTGTTCCAACTGCCGCCGAAACGGAATCCAGTTACTGAAGACTGCCGACTCTTGAGCTCGAATCAAGGTCGTATCGTCCGCTAGCTGTTCGGTAACCAAGAAGGTCTTGAAGAACGAATGCAAGGGCACGCCGTTGATCGAGTGAATGAAGAACTTCAGCGCAATACCAGCTCCAATTCCAATCAGCAGGTCGGTCGCCAACGTCATTACCAAGGTGACGATGAAGATCAACAGTTGCTCTTTACCGCTGTGATAAACATGAACAAACTCGTTGGGATGCGCCAACCGCGAACCGGTATAAACCAACATTGCTGCCAGTGCAGCTAGCGGTATCAAGTGCAGTGTGGTGGGGAACAGGGCCACGCAGATCAAGAGCAAGATGCCGTGCCACCAGTCGGCAAAACGCGTGCGCGCGCCATTATCGATGTTGGCTTTGCTGCGCACGATCTCCGAAATCATCGGCAGACCACCAACCATGGCGGCGCACAGATTGGCCACACCTACGCCCACGATATCACGGTCCATGTTGGTCTTGCGCCGCCAGGGATCGAGCGAATCGATGGCTTTGGCGCTCAGAATCGACTCCAAGGTTCCGATCATAAAGAACATAAAGACCCATTTCCAAGCCTTCATCTCGACCAGCACACTAAAGTCTGGAAAGGTAATGTACTGGAACATACCACCAATTTGCTTGGGCATATCGACAAGAAACTGTTCGCCGAGTTGATACTTGTGCCCCTGCATGACGTAGCTGTGATCGTGCAGCAGGTCCATCAACAATCCCAATACAACTGCCACAACCAAGACGATCAACTGCGGTGGCACCGCTGCCATCGGCTTGATGTGTTTGCGCACGCTAGGCCAGGCAAACAAGATGATCAAGCTGACAACTCCAATTAGCGCAATGGCCGGATTGGCTTCCATGACAAATTGCGGAATCGACATCAGCAGGTGAAGTGGTTCACCTTTGGCGGTCACGCCCAGGGCAACTGGGATTTGCTTGGCAATGATGATGACGCCAATGGCTGCCAACATGCCGTGAATTGCTGAGCGCGGAAAGAACTCGCCCAGGATGCCTGCCTTGAAAGAACCGAAGACAATCTGAAGAACCGCCGCGGCTACCCCTACAGCCAGCGCCGCGCGGTAAGCGGGTATATCAAATTCGCCAATACCATTGACGAATCCATCGCCTCCAAAGTCTTCGATGCAGCCCACGGCAATCACGATCAAACCCGCAGCGGGGCCCTTGATCGTTAGTTCACTATTGCTGATGAAGGTTGTCACGATGGACCCGATGATCGCGGTGAAGATACCCGCCATCACCGGATAACCGCTGGCCAGTGCAATACCCAAGCACAACGGCAGAGCGATCAGGAACACAAAGAAACCTGACGTCAGGTCCTTCCAAAAATACTTTTTAAAACCCGCAGCGTTGCCGCGTGGCGTTTCACTTGGGACTATAGCCATAGATAACTCATACTCGATTCTGAGGCTGAATTGATTTTGGTGCGCAGGACGAAACTTTACGCGCCACCACAGTTGAACCAACCGGGTAACGCATACCGCCTTGAAATCAGTTGAGAAGGGCTAGGGCGAAAGGGGTCTCGCCACAGCAGTTTGCTCAAGACAATGCACCGATCGGCGGTCAATGTCCTGGGCTAAGCGAACGACTTAAGCGTTCAACAAAGGCGGCCCACGTACGAAATGAGTAGCTTGTTCAGCACTCCACAGATCCAGCGCATGACTGAGCGGGACATCTCCTGGAAACGCCACACAGCACGTCCAGAGATGACCGTTGGCTGGAATGTAGGCAACATCCAGCACGTCGACTCGATCATCCTCCAGCTCCAACGCTCGCGACTCTACGCAGATTCCCGACGCTTCGGGTGCAGCCAGATAGTTGACAAGCGAACCACCCACCATCAACCCGATTAGAATCCAGGCGATGATCGATACTCTTGGCGGCCACTCAGTCAAACATGAATTGCGCATGGACTATGACGCTACCCTCGCAGTCGCTGCATGTCAAGTTAGCAAGCCCGATTTCGCCCGGTCGAAAACTTGCGAAGCTGTAGAGCAGCTGTCCTCAGCTGCTCAGAACCCTCTAACCAGTGACAAGCGTGACAGGTGAGCGACTTGCCGGGTGCTGAGCGGCTGGGGACAGCCGCTCTACAACCAATGTTTCTTCAAACCAACGGACCAGCGTGACAAGCGTGACAAGCGTGACAGCTTAGCGACTTGCCGGGTGCGGAGCGGCTGGGGACAGCCGCTCTACTATCAGCGGCTGGGGACAGCCGCTGTACAGGATAGCTATACTATTGGCTCGCCACATGTTCGCTTGCAAATTCAACCGCTGCCAACACTTCGAAATCGGCCAACTCATGTTGCTAACATTCCTGACCTCCTTTCGACCAATCGCCGTGGTTGTAATCAGCTTTCTCATTGGCTTTCACGGTGCAACTGCCTTCTCTCAAACGGTGGTGACGGTCGTGGGCAATGGCGTCAAAGGTTATGCGGGTGACGGTGGACCGGCTGATCAGGCACAGGTCAATAATCCTTACGCAGTCGCTCGTGGTCCCGATGGCCTCATCTACATCTGTGATGTCGACAATCACCGCATTCGCCGGATCGAACCAGATGGCACGATCTCGACATATGCCGGAAACGGCGAGAAAGGCTACGCTGGCGATGGCGGACCGGCTACCAAAGCGGCCTTAACCGAACCCTATGAATTCGCATGGGACAGTGCGAAGAACTTGTATTTCGTCGAACGTCTGAACCACATCGTTCGCAAAGTAGACGCGCAGTCTCTGGTGATCTCGACTGTAGCCGGCACGGGCAAAGCCGGTTTTGGCGGTGATGGTGGACTGGCCACAAACGCTCAGCTCAATCAACCTCACAGCTTGTGTTTTGATGCCACAGGCCGACTACTGGTCTGCGATATTCTCAATCACCGCCTTCGCCGCGTCGATCTGGCGACTGGCATCATTACCACTTGGAGCGGAACGGGCGAGAAAAAGACGGCAGCCGATGGTTCGTCGATCACCGGTTCGCCGCTAAACGGTCCGCGTGCGATGGCGCTGGCGCCCGACGGTACGCTCTGGTTGGCTTTGCGCGAGGGCAACGCAGTATTGAAACTCGATCCGTCGGCAGACTCACTGAAACGACTGGCGGGGACTGGCAAATCAGGCTTTAGCGGCAACGGCGGACCGGCTCTTGAGGCAACTCTCTCAGGACCAAAATGTGTGGGCTTGGATGGTCGGGGCAATGTTTATCTAGCAGATACTGAATCTCATACGATTCGCATGATCGATATGGCGCGTGGCACGTTAGAATTAGTTGTCGGCGACGGTCAGAAGGGTGATGGCCCGGACGGGCCGCCGCTCAGCTGCCGACTCAACCGCCCCCATGGCGTCTTCGTCGATGCCGACGGTACCATTTGGATCGGCGACAGTGAAAATCATCGCATCCGAGTCGTTAAACCGAAATAAGGAACTGTCAGCGAAGCAGCGTTACGGTTCCTAAATCCTCGATAGCTGAAAACAATCATGACAAGTCTAGTGCGTTCACTCTTACTTTTTGTTGCATATTTTTCGATGGTGCCCGTTTCGCTGATGCAAGCTCAACAGAATTCTCAATCGTCCAACAAATACGCCCTCATCCTGCACGGCGGGGCGGGTGGTGAACCCGAAAAATGGTCCGAGGAGTACAAGGCCCAGCGCCGCGCCAGTTTGGGTCAGGCCCTGGACGTGGGCATCCAACTGCTCGCCTCCGGCAACTCGGCACTGGATGCAGTCGAAGCTGTCGTGCGAGCGCTGGAAGACGATCCGATGTTCAACGCGGGTAAAGGTTGCGTACTGAATGAACAAGGTGAACACGAACTGGACGCCTCCATCATGGATGGACGCAACCTGGCATGTGGGGCGGTGGCCGGTGTCAAAAAGGCCAAGAACCCGATCGGCGTAGCTCGGCATGTCATGACCGACACGCGGCATGTGCTTCTCACCGCCGGCGGAGCCGATAAATTCGCCGAGAGTATCAAACTCGAATTGGTCAGCCCCGACTATTTCATCACCGAAGAACAACGCGCCGACTGGAAGAAATGGCAAGCACGCCAGGCCCAAATTGACAAGGGCGTCAACATTCCGCATTCGAAGTACCTGGGGACTGTCGGCTGCGTCGCCATCGACAAAGACGGCAACATAGCCGCGGGCACAAGCACCGGCGGCTTGATGGGCAAGCGCTGGGGCAGAGTAGGGGACAGCCCAGTCATCGGTGCAGGCACTTATGCGTGGAATCAAACGTGTGGTGTTTCTTGCACGGGCACTGGTGAAGAGTTTATTCGACATAACGTGGCCGCAGACATGTCGGCGCGTTTGCGTTATGCCAATCAAACTCTGGAAACCGCAGCCACGACGATCATGAAGGAAGTTTTACCCGATGACTGCGGCGGACTGATCGCCATCGACAAAAACTACAAAGTTGTAGCTCAATTCAATACCCCAGCCCTCGCTCGAGCTTGGGCCACCTCTAAAGGCGTGCGCGAAGTTCGCCTGGCGCGTGAAGAACCCACTAACGCGCAAGGCCTGGCTGATCCAGGATTTGTTGGCGATTAAACTCCGATTCAAACACACCACCCACAACCAATACTCAGCAGCGCAGCCCATACTGCTTTTGCCAATCCTACATTGGTCTCTCTGCGACGACCGCGTTCCATAACCCCACAAGAAACAACCCATGACCAAAGCTTGGCGCGTGGATTCCTGGAAGGAACACCACGCCAATCAACAACCAACCTACGCAGACTCCACCGCACTGGGCGAAGTAGTTGCCGCTCTGAAACTATTGCCCCCACTGGTGACCAGCTGGGAAGTCGATCACTTGCGAACATTGATCGGGGATGCACAAAGCGGCCGAGCGTGGTTGCTGCAAGGTGGTGACTGCGCGGAGAGCTTCGAAGATTGTCAGGCGGAACCGATCGCCAGCAAACTCAAAGTCCTGCTGCAGATGAGCCTGGTACTCGTCTTCAGCTCGCGTCAACGCATTATCCGTGTGGGGCGTATCGCCGGCCAATACGCCAAACCACGCAGCAGCGATATCGAGCAACGCGGCGATGTCGTATTGCCAACCTATCGGGGTGACCTGATCAATCGTCGCGGATTTTCCGAAGCCCATCGCCGAGCCGACCCACAATTGCTGTTGCGCGGTTACGAACGTTCTGCCCTAACGTTGAACTTTATTCGTGCCCTAAGTCAAGGTGGTTTTGCCGACTTGCATCATCCCGAGAACTGGAAACTCCTGTTCGCAGCCGGCTCCGAAGAATCGACTCGCTACCGTCAGCTAGTGAACGCCTTGGGTGAAGCGGTGCGTTTCATCGAAGCGATCTCCGATGGACCGCTGGAAGAACTGCGGCGCGTTGATTTCTTTACTTCGCACGAAGCCTTGCATTTGCAATATGAACAAGCTTTAACGCGCGAGAGCGTGCGCGGTTGCGGCTGGTACAACTTGGGCACCCATATGCCCTGGCTAGGTGATCGCACCCGAGCTTTGGATGGCGCTCACATCGAATACTTACGCGGTATCAAGAACCCAATCGGAGTAAAGGTTGGACCGAGCATGTCCGCCGATGAACTATGTGAGGTGGCCCGCATCCTCAACCCGACCAACGAACCAGGTCGTCTAAGCTTCATTCATCGCTTGGGTGCTGCCCATATCGCCACGCGTTTGCCACCACTAATCGAAGCGGTGCGCGATTCTGGTGCTCAAGTGTTATGGATCTGTGATCCCATGCACGGCAACACGCGATCCACCAGCGGCGGACATAAGACTCGATGTTTCGAGGATGTCCTGGGCGAACTGCGCGAAGCGATCGCCATTCACCATGACTATGGCTCGCATCTGGGCGGCGTCCATTTGGAGTTAACCGGGGAAGCCGTTACCGAATGCATCGGCGGTGCCGGTGGATTAACCGAAGATGATCTGCATACCGCCTATCAAACTCATTGCGACCCCCGGCTGAACTACGAACAAGCTATGGAGATCGCATTTTCTATCGCCGACCTCATTCGCAAGAAGTAGACGTTAAGCACGTGGACACGTCCCCGCGCTTATTCTGGCGAGCCACGCATAAACCAGATCATCATCAAGAGAAACAGCAGCGCCAGCACAAGTATGATGGGGTAAGAGCCTAACACCAGTGCAAATGGCGCTGTTGGTTGATCGGCATCCAGCGGTTCATCCTCACCGCGCGCTGCTTTTGTTAGTTTATCGCTTGCAGGTTGATCCGACATGGCATTACCTCGACATCATCAGTACTCGTTGAGTTACACATGATGGAGCTAATGCAATCCCTATACCAAACTCTCCCGTAGCCGAAGTCGCCAGACTTTGGATATGATCCCTTTTAAACGCTCCAATCTCTGGCGAGATGGGCGACATGGCAACGTTTACCACTTGAGGCCGAAGCGTTCGCCGCCGGTATTCTTGCCGGTGCCGCCTTTCAGCGGACCACGGTGTTTGGGCAGGGCGAGCTCGCGTGGTGGTTCTTCGACCTCTGGCTCGGCGGCTTTAGCATCCACCGCCGGCGGTTGCTGAGCAGCTTTCAGTGACAAGCTCATACGTTGGCGTTCTGGTTCAACCGATAGCACCTTGACGTCGACTTCTTGACCTTCTTTGACATGGTTGGTTACCTTGTGCACGCGATGGTGAGCCAACTCGGAGAGATGCACCAGGCCTTCGACACCGGTGGCCAGTTTGACGAACGCACCGAAGTCGGCAATGCGTGAAACCACGCCGTGCACAATTGCGCCCACTGGAAAGCGTGTATCCACTCCCGTCCAAGGATGATCTTGCAGCGATCGATACGACAAACTGATCTTGCCTGATTGTTTATCAACTTTGTCGACGCGGACTTGAATCTTCTGTCCGTCTTGCAGGATCTCGCTGGGGTGTTTTACTTTTTCCCAGGACAGTTGGCTGATGTGCAGCAGACCGTCAAGTCCACCGATGTCGATGAAGGCGCCGAAGTCCATGATCTTGCGCACGGTACCTTCGACGGCAGCGCCGACTTCCAAAGCGGCCAAACGTTGTTCGCGCTTCTCAGCCTTTTCGCGTTCCAGGACCGCACGGCGCGACAGAACCAGGTTACCGCGGCCCGGATTGGCCTGGGTTACCACGCACAGTACTTTTTGATCAATGAACTCGTTGAAGTTCTCAATGCGATACTCGGCTACCTGGCTGGCGGGAATAAAGCCGCGCACTTGACCGACCATGCATTCCAGACCGCCGGTATTAGCAGCCGTAATTTTGGCTTCGACAATTTCACCTTCTTTGAGATCATCCCAGTCAGCCACGCTGATGGCACCGCCGGGAACCGACAGATCGTACAGACCTTCTTCGTTCAGATAGCCGCGAATGACAACTTCCAATTGTGTCCCGGGTTCCGGCAAGTTTCCTTCTGTAAATTGCAGGACAGAGATCACACCTTCGTTGGCTCCACCCAGGGATACGAAGACGTACTCACCGTGAACTTTCAGCACACGACCTTGAACTCGTTGCCCCTCTTCCAGTTCGCGGCCAACTTGCAATAGTGCATCGCCGATCAACATGCGATCCAAGTCGGTCCCGGCCAAGGCGGAATCGAGTTCATTCTGTAGTTCGGCCGGTAGAGCGGCCCGTTTGGAGGGCACTTCGAAC
The DNA here is from genome assembly GCF_056494185.1 of Rania fehmarnensis. Taxonomy (NCBI): domain Bacteria; kingdom Pseudomonadati; phylum Planctomycetota; class Planctomycetia; order Pirellulales; family Pirellulaceae; genus Rania; species Rania fehmarnensis. Next base: position 2,498,179 of record NZ_CM151398.1, on the reverse strand, counting down.
TTGGGCACCGGCTCGGCCGCTTGATAGGCTGGCTGGTCGCGTTTGCCGAAGGGCTTGCGACCTTTGCGATCGCGCGAAGGTTTCTTGTCAGCTTCACCTGGAGACGCGTCCCCGGCCGCGTCAGCCAAACCTTCACCTGTGGTGGCAGCCGTGGCTTCTTTGGCGGCTTCGATCTCTTGAGCTTGACGAGTTTGCCGCGGAGGCGGAGCTGGCCGAGCCGGTTGCTGTGCCTGACTGGCCCGCAATTGTCGAATGCGATCAATGCTCAGCGGGCCTCCCGAAGCTGCCTCACGCGCCTGTTCATCGGATGCAGAGGAAGTGGAGGAACCCTGTGGATCTACTGGATTTTCAGGAGTTTCCGCAGCTGGGGTGTCGGCGTCTTGACCGCTACTCATCAGATTGCCCTAAACATGTCATCAAAAATGGGGGGATTCGTTGCCCGAACAATGTACTCGATTTTACCATGGGCCGGGAAATTTAGTTAGCCTGAATCAGTGGACCAAATGCTCTCCACCGACCTAATATCGTATTGCGTGGAATCATGCGTTAGCAGTTCACCTTGGTTGAAACGCAGAGTCCGCGGAGTACGCAGAGAAAAAGACGCTCCAATTCAGAATTGACCGTGTCGACGTGCTTAGCACTTGTTCTGGAAAGTCTTGCAGGTGGCGGCTAAGTGGTGGCTACTAGGTGGTGGCTACTAGGTGGTGGCTACTAGGTGGTGGCCGCCATGGTTTGGGCTAGCGGCAGTTGGATGATAAAAGTGGTGCCTTTGCCCGGTTCGCTCTCAACGCGCATGCCACCACGATGTCGATTGACGACGATGTCGTGAGCAATCGCCAGCCCTTGCCCCGTACCTTGCCCCACGGGTTTGGTGGTAAAGAATGGATCAAAGATGCGATCAATGACGTTGGCCGGTATGCCGCTACCGTTATCTTTGACGGTGACGCGCACGTGTTCCGTTAAGAGCTGAGTACCGATGATGATTTGACCATGCAACTCTCCCACGCCCTCGGATGGTTCTTCGATGGCATCCGCAGCGTTGACGATCATGTTCACGATTACTTGACTTAACTCGGCCGCGCGGCATGGGATGCTGGGCAAGTTCGGATCCAACTCCAGTTGCACATCCGCGACAAACTTCCAGCGATTGCGAGTCACAATTGTGGCCCCGTTGATGATCTCGTTGACGTTGGCACTATGAAAGCCGTCGTTGCCTGGATGCGATAACTGACGCATAGCATGCACGATCGTCACCACTCGCTGGCAACCATCTCGACAATCGCGCACCGCGCCTGCAGATTCTTGCCTGAAGCGTGCGTAACCCGTTTGGCGCAAGGTGGCGGGCAGCCAATGTGGATCTACGGGCTTGCGGACACCCTCATCACTGGCGGCAGCCACCAATTGTTCCAGTTTATCAATCACTTGCTCAGCCGATTGCAGACCTTCCACCAGGTACTCCAAGTTGTCGGAGACAAACTGCATGGGAGTATTGATCTCGTGGGCCACACCTGCCGCCAACTGACCTATAGATTCCAAGCGTTGAGCTTGTGCGCGTTGTGATTGCATCTGCTTACGATCGGTTTCATCGAAGTGGACGCCGGAGACGCGATGCGGCTGGCCCGCTTCATCGCGGGCCGTCACGCGCCCGACCGAAAGAATCCAACGCCACGAGCCATCGCGATGTCGCATGCGAAACTCGAGGCGGAACTCGGTGTCAGCGTCGGCTAGCTCTCCATCCAAGTAACGCTTAAGCTCGCTCACCACCCCTGAAAGATCTTGCGGATGCAACAATTGCAGCCAGGTTTCACCTTTGTGCGCAAATTCGTCCGCCTGATAGCCCAGCATTGTAAACCATTGCTCGCTGAACCAGGCTTCATCGGTTTGAGGATTCCAATCCCATACGCCCAAGCGTGCGTTGCGAGTTGCTTGGACCAAACGATCTTGCGCCAGATGTAGTCCCTCGCGAGTCTTAACCGCATCTGTAATATCGAGCGCTTCGGCCACCAACGAGCTGACAGTCCCGTCGGCACTGAAAACCGGCTTGATGGAGAAGTCGAAATGCCCCGCTGTGTGTCGATGATGAGTTTCCGCGTCGTCGTAGATAGCCAATTCGAAGCGCACAAAATCCCCAGCGGCGGCGCGTGCGATGGCTTCTTGCATAACACTCTCTTGCCCCAGCGAAGCGGCCAACCACTCCGAACTGCCAAACTGCCTTCCGATCACCTTCATTAACCGCGCGCCGGCAAACTTCAGCGCAGCCTGGTTCGCATTGTGTATTTTGCCCTCGGGTGAAAGGACCCACAGCAGGTGCGCGGTTTGATCAAAGATCGCCAGGAATTGCTGGTCGCTTTCGCGCAAGCGCCGCTCCATCTCCTTGGTCGCCGTTATATCGACATGTACACCTAACGCGCGCAATGGTTTGCCACTGGCGTCTCGCTCGACCACCTGTCCAGTGTCGAGTACCCACATCCATGATCCATCTTTGCACAGCAAGCGATGTTCGCTGCGATAGATCGGTGTGATGCCTCTCAAGTGATCATCCAACAGCGACATGATTTTGCGAGCGGCTGCAGGATCGACAATTTTCTCCCAAGAACTGACGTTGGGCAGTATTTCGTGGAGTTCGTAACCGAGCATCTTGGCCCAGATATCGTTGAAGACAACTTCACCGGTTTCAATGTTCCAGTCCCACGTACCGAGGCCCGCGCCGCTGATCGTCAGATCCAAGCGATCCATCTGCTTACGACTGTGGGTGACGTCCGCAAAGCTGGCTACCACCATCATCGGTTGGCGTTTAGCATCGAATATGGCCTGCGTGTTAATGGTCAGCCAGCGTTTCTCGCCAGTAGCAGTACGAATACCCATGATCGCATTGCGAATGGACTGGCCAGTGCGCAGAGTGAGCATGGCAGGATGCTCGTTGCCGGGCCACGGAGTTCCGTCTTCATACACGGCTTGCCAATCGGGATCGACCGATGATTTGCCCAAGAGTTGCGTTTGAGCGAGCCCAAGGATATGGCTGGCCTGACTGTTGCACTGCACGATTCGACCGGTCGCATCGTGAATCACCACGCCTTCGGCCAACGACTCGAACACGGTTTCCAGTTGCTGCCGCTCTTTATCTAGTTGCCGCACGCTACGGCGTAGGAACATCAACAGCATCGACAGGCTAGCACCGAACATCAGAAACAAGACTGTCGGAACGTACCCAATCAGTGTGTCATAGTTATCCAAGAATGCCTCAGAGAGGGCTGCTCGTAGCGCAATAGCCGCCACGCCCACCGACAATAGTATTGTCAGAAAGCGAATCTGGCGCAGTACTTGGCTAGAAAGGCGAGCCATACGAGAGTAAGTCCCGGGACCGATAGACTCTTCGCAGGCCTCACAAGCCGTTTATATGATTCGGATAAACAGCTGACGAATTGTGCTTGCGGGGAATTGCAATCGGCGGTGCAATCGAGGGGTCCCAGTTGAATTATCGGTCAGACAGAGGTCGCTGCTTGACAAGCTGCACGGGGGGTCGCAGAATCAGCTCGCGGTTATGACGCTTGGCTGCGCTCATGCGCAGCGATTCGCCGGATGTAGTCAGCAAAATCCTCATCTTCGCCGTGCAATAGATCTGGCAGTGCTGCGCGAAAATCATCTCGACGGCACCATTCGCGCATGAAATCCTCCCACGAATGCCAGCGCCGACGCTGGGCGCTGGACATATGAGGACTGAACGCGGTCAGATACGCGCGTTCGAACAGCGAGATCAAAATTTCGAATAGCACCCGCGCCCGCTCCTGCTGCTCTTCATTCAAGTCAGGCTTAGCCGCATGCGTGCGCAGCTTCAAATCTGAATGTTCGAGCACCAACTTCAAGAAATCTGTGTATGCATCTGCCAAGAGCTGATAGACCTCTTCGTCTTCATTGTCACGCTCCTTGCGTTGCTCCAGTACAAACGTGTAGATTGCCAGTGGCAAACCAAACACAGTTACAACATTGGCCAACAACTGCCAGAAATCAAGCATGTCCATGGCGTACGAAATTCAGAGAGAGTTGCTCGACGAGCGACTCTAGTTCCGCATCGATTGCTTCGCGCTCCAGTCGCAAGCTCTCTTCGTGAGAGCTGATTTGAGGCGCGGCCCACGGCAAGCACACCAGCTCCTCGTCCGCTTCGCCTTCGCCATCTAAGGGTGACGAAACTACATCGTCCGATTCGGGCAACTTCGTGTCGCCACCAGGTGATTGGGCTTCGCCACTAACGGTCGAGCCCTTATTGATAAAGTTGACGATGATCAACACGTCCATGGGCGTCAACATGCCGTCGCCGTTGACATCGTAGTAGTAGTTCTCGACCGGCGCATCACCTTCGCCCGAGATTGGGGTGAGAATATGAGCACCCTTGCGGTTGAGCCGGTTGACTAGGATCAAAACGTCGCGTGGATAGACATAGCCATCGTTGTCCACATCCATTGGATTGCGTGGATTCTGAAAAGGCTTGTGATTGACGACATCAATATTCACCGTCTCTGACACCACTGCACCGGCCGCATCAGCCACGGTCACCAGCACAGTCAACATCGTGGCCGTTTCAACTGCGACGACTTCGCCTTCCTTCAGACGCAGCACGTTTCCATCGATGGTGAATCGCGGATCAGAGACTTGATACGTGAATTCGTCACCTCGATCCTGATCGCTTACCGAAATGGTGCCGACGACCGCACCGGCTTCGTTTGCGTTCACCTTGGAAGCCGACAGGGTAAAGCCAGTGGGAGCGTCGTTGCGGTCCACCACGTTGAGCGTAATGGTCGACGAAACCGACTGTGTCCGGCCTTCAGCCGTGGGATCGGTCACCGTCACGACGATCGGAACTTGGGATTCACCTTCGTGGTCCAGCACCGCACCGGCGCGCAAACGCAATTGCCCGTCGATCACTTCAAAGCGTGAATCGGAAACGGAGTAGACATACTCACCGTTTTGATCTGGATCGGTTACGCCCAACTGCCCAACCGCGATCGCTGACGCGTTTTCATCGATGCTACTTACATCGATATCGACACCAGTGGGTGCATCGTTGCTGTTGGCAATCGGCAAACTAATGTGCTGCGTAATGACAAAGGCGGGATTATCCAAATCGGTCGCGGTCAATTCCAGTTCGATCACCGGTTCGGTCTCGAAATCCAACTCGGCATCTGCAGCTAACGTCAATTGACCATCGACCACCACAAATCGTGGATCGCTGGTCGTGATGATGTAACGCGCATCGCTATCGACATCAAAAACCGTAGCCAGGCCCGCTAGTTGTCCGGCAGTGGCCGCTTCAGCGATCTCCACCGGATCAATCGTCATCGCCGTTGGCGCGTCATTGACCGGCGCAATGTTCAAAGAAATTACCAAGGTCGTCATGGTGATGCCGTCGTAGACCCGCACCGTCGCATCCTCGGCGCCATTAACGTTGGACTCGGTTCGATAGGTCAAACGACCTTCCGGTGAAACACTCATGTTGCCAATTTGTGCGCCGGCGCCATACGTAAAGAAGAGTGGCCCCGCGCCCAAGGCTCGCACCACCGCACTGGCCGTCAGATCATATTCCAGGGGGACGTCTTCGTCGGTTGATTCGCTCAAGTTGACTCGCGTAGGCATGGGGTCGACCTTCGAAGTCAACCGAACGCCGATTCGCGTGTGCGCCGGAGTATCACCCTCGGTTACCTGCACCGGTTGCGGAGCAGGATTGGCCAGCGCTGCGGCGAACACGCCAGCAGTGGTGGTGGCTAAAACACGTTCACCGAAGCGATCAACGCTAAGGCTGTTCAACGGTTGATCGAGACCTGGCAATTCAACATGCCCCATCGGGGTCCAAGTTTGAACGTCCCACACAATCAGTTCATCAACACGTGCAGTTGAGCCTGTCACTACGCGACCATCACGTGAAGAACTTGCCACCGGTCCGGAAGCATCGGCCAGAATTGCAGCCATTTGCAGGCCACCTGTAGTCGCGTAGACCTCCACGCCTCCACTGGCCCCCGAGGCAAACAGGAATTTTCCATCTGCCGAGTATGACAAATCGCTTATCGCATGATCCAGTTGCAGTGACTCTGCGGTCGCCACATTGCCAACCAGTTGCACGCTAATGATTCGTGATGCTGGACTGTCATCTCCTTCGCCCGCCAGTCCTGATCCGCTAGCAAGAATCGCCAAACGATTATCAACAGCTGAGTTGACCAAGCGACCTTCGGGCACAACGATTGGAACACCCAAACTGGCTTGATTGGGCGAGACAGTCAGCTGCGCAATCGAACTTGTACTGCCGGAATGCAACTGGGCATAAATCGACGAACCAACTCGTACCAAGCTTGTTACGCGCTGCGCAGCGGATACACCCTGCAGTGTAAAGCTCTTGGCAACACCGCTATTGAAATCCAATTGAACCAGAGCCGGATGAATGCCACCGCGATTAACCAGTACCCAACCTGAATCGCTACCGGTGCCGCTGGCCATACTGCTGGTGGTCGCACCAGCACCGTCGTCCATAGGACGACCGCCGATGTAGCTCACTACTTCACCGCCCAGGTCGAACGTGGCCCGATCTTGATCCAAGGTGCCCACGGGCGTTAGCAAGCCATCGGTCGACAGGGCCCAAGCATGCCCAAGACTGGATGAACCAATGATCGCGCGCGAATTGATCGCTGAGACCGACGAGGCTCGCGCATCGGGGACTACCGAAGTTGTCAGTACTTGAGCGGCGTGGTTAGCAGCCAATCCAATTAGATAATCACCCACAGGCAGATCGGCAAAGTTGGCCACACCATTGATGTCAGATACAGCCAGTGGTTCGCCTTGATCAAAACCCAAGTTGCGATTCAGGTCGACGTACACCAAACGATTGGCCGCCGGTGTATCCATGGCACCCGATAACGACCTGGAACCGTCCTGGTCGTTGAAGACCAATACGTTCAAGCCGGCCATCAGGCGTCGGCATTCCAGGTGCTCCAACGACAAGCGAATGTGGGCGCGTCGCTTAGTGCGTTCAAAGCCAGGACGATTCATCTCGATCGGCTCCTGCGGTCTGTGCCGCGGGTAAACATTGAGGGGATGTCATGCACGATGTGCGGTCTGGGCAAAATTGCAACATTCCTTCGACCCACCGCAAATCGCAATTTTGACTATCCCCATTACTGTACCAAACCGGGGCTCCCTTAGGGAAGTGTTTGGCTGTTAAGATTTGTCCAGATTCACACTTGCGCAAATTTTCTTTCGGGGTCCTCACCATGCCTCAGGATGACTTTTCAGTCACCGCTGAAACACTCCTAACCGCGTCACGTTTTCGCGTTGATCGCGTCACCCAGACCTTCACTGATGGTTCCACGTTCCAACGAGAAATCATCGAGCACCCGGGGGCTGTGGTGATTGTCCCCATCCTCAGCGACGGTCGAGTTTGCTTGATTCGCAACTATCGGGTCGCCGTTCGCCAGTGGCTGCTCGAGTTTCCTGCCGGCACTCTCGAACCCGGCGAACCGCCGATTCGCACTGCCGAGCGAGAATTAATCGAAGAGACTGGGTACCGGGCTAGCAATATACAATCGCTGTGCCAGTTCTTCATGTCGCCCGGTATTTTGAACGAACGCATGCACGCGTTTCTGGCCACGGGACTGGTCGAAGGCGAGGCAGCCCGCGAAGCCGGCGAGCAAATATCCAATCATTTAGTTAGTCCCAGCGAAGTTGACGAGCTGTTGCGCAGTGGACAAATACAAGACGCCAAGAGTGTGGCAGCCTGGTTGTTTTATTTAAAATTCTCGAAATGATAAGAGCGGCCAGTACTGAAAGATCGCCAAATTGAGATTTGACTTCTCATTTTGAGCGACCTACGGTTTTCCATGTCCCGCGCCCTCTTCAATATCCGAAGCCCCCAGTTTCTGGTGCCGGCAGGCATGCTGGGCCTGTGGATATTGGTTTTAGCAGCTGGATCTGGTCGCCTGGACGCGTTGGGCAACCCGCTGGGCGGTGACTTCGCCATGTTCTATCAGGCCGGACAAACGGCCAGCACCGGCGATTGGGACCAACTGTACAACGAAGCCGCCCAACAAAAACGCCTGGTGGCCAATTTCCCAGGTTTGCCCGCCGATACATATTTACCCTACCGCTACCCTCCGCTGACCGCAATTCTGTTGGCACCGTTGGGACAGATGCCGTACCCGTTGGCCTGGACATTGTTTATTGGGCTAGGTCTGGCGGTCTGGGCGATCGCCTGGCGCTGCTTGCTGAATCAACACTCCGCGCTGAATCAACTGCCCGCGTCTGTCCCCTTGGGTTCGCTGATATTCTCGCCGATCCTGGCCCAGTCGCTGATGGACGGCCAGGCTTCGCTGTTCTGGTTTGCGATCGCCGTGGGGACATACGTCAACATCCAGCGGCAACGTTTTGCAATAGCTGGCGCGATTCTGGCCCTGGCCGCGCTCAAGCCCAATGTCATGGCCTTGCTGGCCGTGGTGTGGATCGTGCGTTATCCACGTCTGCTGATTGGACTAGTTCCCAGCGGGGTTGCAATGTTGGCCTTGACCATCATGATTGCCGGTTGGGATTGCCTGGCAGCCTACGTGCATTTAGCCCGCGAGCTGGCCACGGGCGCGTGGCCAGTCGAGACGCCGTACTGGAAAGTGCAGAGCCTGCTGGCGTGGAGCCAATTGCTACTGGGCGAAAGTGCGAGGCAAGTCAACTTGATAGTGGGATTGGTTCTAGCCGTAATGGTCGGAGTGCTGGGAATGCGGACTGCCTGCAGCCATCACCAGGCAAACGCAGAAGTTCACAGTCGACGCGAGACTCTGCTGCTGTGTGCGGGACTGATGATCAACGCGCTGTTCAATCCCTACACGCCGGTCTACGATCTGACGCTACTGAGCCTGGGCATGTTTGCTGTCGTATTGCATGCGGCTCGCTTTGGACAGTTACAATCTCTAGCCAGTCGCCGCGACATCCAAGTTGCCTGGCTGTGCCTCTGGATTGGACCAATTATCTCGCAGAGCCTGGCCAGCGCACTGCAGTGCCCTCAGCAAGTCATGCCACTGTGGCTGCTGTTGTCGGCTTTCCCAAGCGTCGCATGGGGAAGGGCGAAGGTCCTCCTGAGCCGAACACCGCTCTAAAGAACGGACATAGTCCCGGGGGAAAGTGGTGATGGCAGTATCACCGTTAATCTGTGCTGCGAACTGGTTCGTCCCCGGGACCTTGTCCGTTGTTCTCAGCGGTGTTGGGCTCAGGAGGACCTTCGCCCCCTTCGCCCTCCCGGACCAACGGTCGGTGACGTTATCGCGGTGCCAATTGCGATGCGCGGCGGATCATCTCTAGGGTCTCGGCTCGGGCTGGTTCAAGTGAGCCGGCTGCTTGGCGGGCGCGTTCGAACAGCTGCGACCAACTCGATTGACCGCGATGGGGACTGTTGCGTAGCAGCATACCAAACTCGGCCATCGCTGCGGCCCAGCGAAAATCACTGTCGGCTTCCGCATAGGGCACTACTTTATCTTGCAGCGGAAAGACCAGCAGTTGACTCTCGGTTCCTTCGGGCTGCTTGTAACGCAACTTCACCGCCAACAATTCCTGGCTCACTTCGCCCTGGACATCGGACTTGGCGGGTAATTCTTCCGGTTGAGCTTGCACCGTTTGATACCGCAACTGATCCACTGGCGATTGAGGCTTGGGTGAACCGACCAAGGCGACTTCATATAGAGCGGTCACACGATGGCCAGCCCCAATCTCGCCAGCATCTTTCTTGTCATTGTCAAAGTCGGCGTGCGCCATGATGCGATTCTCGTAGCCTAGCAAACGATACTCGCGAATCTTGTGGGGATTGAACTCAACTTGAATCTTCACGTCTTTGGCGACCGTGATCAGATTGCCTGCAAGTTGCTTGACCATCTGACGCTGGGCTTCGCGACGCGTATCGACAAAGCCATAGACGCCGTTACCTTTGTCGGCGATCTGTTCCATCATCGCATCATTGGTATTGCCCATACCATAACCCAGCACCGTCAAGAAGATGTTGCTGGCCGATTGTTCTTTAACCAGGTTGACTAGCTCTTCCGTACCAGTCAGGCCCACATTGAAATCGCCGTCGGAGCACAGGATCACGCGATTAACTCCGCCGGGAATAAAGTGCTCGCGAGCAATCGAGTAAGCTAGCTGAATACCCTGACCACCATTGGTTGACCCGCCTGCATTCAGCCGCTCGATGGCTAACAAGATTTCATCTTGACGGTTACCCGGTGTGCTCGAGAGCACGCAACCGGCGGCACCTGCGTAAACGACCATGGCCACACGATCATTCTCTTGCAATTGATAAGTCAGCAAGCGAATCGACTCTTTGACCAGCGGCAACTTGTTAGGCTCGTTCATGGAACCCGAGACATCCAACAAGAACACCAGGTTGGCTTTGGGACGCTCGCGAACGTCAATTTGTTTGGCTTGCAGGGCGATGCGCACCAATTTGTGTTCAGGCGTCCAAGGACAATCGCTGACCGCAAGCGCTGCGGCAAATGGTTTGTCATCTTGTGGACCAGCATATTGGTAATCGAACGAGTTGATAAACTCTTCGATACGAACTGCGGCGGGTGGTGGAGCCTGGTTGTACTCCATCAAGTACTGGCGCGTCTTGCTGAAAGAAGCCGTATCGACATCGATCGAAAAGGTGCTCAGCGGATCTTGGCTGACTGGCTTGAAAGGATTATCGGTGATGGGCGCGAAGCGATCGCCACCCATTTCGACGCCCATGCCCATCCCAAATGGTTCCGGATGAATTCGACCTTTACCTTTCGCAAGTTCGATCTCTGCCTCCATGCCAACGTCGCCCATTCCGGGAGCGTTCATAGCGATACGGCCCCTACCCATCATGCCACCGCCTCCTCCCATCATGCCGCTGTTGCTAGCTCCTCCCAGCATGCCACTACCATCGGTTCCGGCACCCATCATGCCACCCATCATGCCACTGCCCATGCCTCCCGGCATGCCGCCCATTCCGCCCATGGCTGGGCTAACGTTATTGCCAGCGACAAGCGGCATACCCATGCTGTCCGGAGCATCCGCGAGGTTGTCCATGCTGTCCATGGCATCTGAGGCGAGTACCGAGCTCATGTCACTAGTTTCGCCAGCACTGCTCGCATAAGAATCGGCAGGTGCAGGAGCACTCGATGCCAAGCCGGCAGCACTACCCAAGAAATCGCTGCCAGAACTGGGCTCTGGGTTTTTGGCCAAAGTGGTTGCCAACGATCTGTCCACAGCTCCATCGAATGGATGATCGACTTGCAAATCTACTGCGCTGGCCTGATTTGTCTTTTGGGACGGGGACTTAGAAGCCACGGTGGGCTGATGGGCATCCGAGTTCAGCGCCATCGGTTTGCCACCATACTGTCGCTGCACCAGCAGCACAGCAATCAAAATCAATCCAGCCAGCGAGGCCCAGTTCTCCCAGCGACGCACGATCCTGTGCGACCAACTTCGCTGGCCTTGCACATTGGCAGCGTTCGCCGCTGCCACTGGGTTGGCAGCTTTCGCTAGTTGTGGTTCGCGCAATTGCGGTTCGCACAATTGTGTAGTAGCCGCCTGCAACCGAACCAATTCAGCTCGATCGCTTTCGGTAATCCGTTCTCCGGCCAAGGCCGTTTGAACCTGGCCAATGGTCTGCGATAACTCGGACAATTGCCGAGCCACTTGCGGATCGTTGGCTGCGGCGGTTTTTATACGAGTTGCATCTTCGCTCTCAAGTTCCCCAAGAAGATAGGCGGTCAATTGCCACTCTTCCCACTCAGGCTGCGTTCGACCAGTCATTATGCTCTCTCCCAATCAGGAGCTGAAGAATTAGTTTATATGTAAAGCATTTTGTGGCATAGGCTTCTAGCCTGTGTGCCTATGTGGCATAGGCTTCTTGCCTGTGGCCTTTTAAGATCCTGCTAAGACACAGGCTGGAAGCCTATGCCACAATTCAAGCCAGGCGTTGCCTTAAGGTGACGATGGCCTGGTGCAAGTGATAACCGACGTTGGTGACTGTCAGCTCCATCACTTCGGCGATCTGTTTGTAAGACAGACCAGACTGCAGGCGCAAGCGCAAGATCTCTTGCTGCTGCCCGCTCAACTTGGCTAGTTCGACATGCAGTCGGGCCAGCGATTCTTTTTGGTCGAGCTCTTCACTGGGAGTTACGCCCAGTTGATCAGCCAGTGTCGTGACATCGGCATCCGACTCGCCCGATGGATAAGCCACAGACATTCTTCCCTCCCGGCGACCAATGTCGATCGCGCGATTGCGGCAGGTTCGATAGAGCCACCCAGTGGCATAGGGCTCGATCTCCGGCCAGGGTTGTTGACATAGTTTGACGAAGGCTTCTTGAACGATGTCGCTAGCCAATTGGGCATCACCACCGGTGCGCCGGCGCACGTAGCACCACAGCGGCTGATGCAACCGCGAAAATGTTTCCGCCAACCACGCACTGGGTGGCACATTTCGATCGGCTGCCGACCTCATCCTGCCGTCCTCCCAAGAAGGTCAACGATTGGAGGAAGATTTTATTAGTCAGAATCTTTTAAAATTTAAAACTTGAGATTTCCACAGCCAACGACTCTTCGGTCGCCTCTTTCGCCTCGGCTACCGCTGGCCAGGCCAACTCTGCCAGTTCGCGACTAATGGCTGGACTGAGGCTGACCGGGCCGATGGCTTGCCGCTGCTCCTCGGTCAACAGCCTGGCTAACGTCTTGGCAATTAACGGACTGGTGACGGTCACTAGCTGAACTTCTCCACGCTCGATGGCTTGCAGTAAATAAGGTGACAAGTGATCGATTGGCACCGAGCGGTAGGCGGTGATACGCTCAACGTCCGCGCCTGCGGCCCGCAAACCGGTCTCCAGCGTATCGCTGGCCTGGTCGGCTTGAGGCAATAACCAGCGCTGACCGGCCGCCAATTGTTGCGACTGGATGGCCGCCACCAGGTGCTCAGCGCTAAATTGCCCAGCCGGCACAATATCCGCGCGCAGTCCACGCGTGGTCAGATATTGGGCCGTCTTGTCCCCGACGCACGCAATGGTGGAACGCGCAAAAACACGGCAGTCCATGCCTAGCTGCGTCAATCGATCCAAGACGGCATCGACCGCATTGCGACTGGTAAACGCGACTCCGCTGTAATTGCCATCGCGCAAGTTACGAAGGGCTGCATCCAAGTCAGTCAAATCAGTGGGCGGCTCGATCGAAGTCACTGGTTCATCAAACACGTCGGCTCCCAATTCCTTGAAATACTGAGCCAACCGCATGTTTTGATCCGCTGGTCGCGTTAACCAAATGCCCACACCTCTCAGTGGCAGCGCGTCGAACCAATTGAAGTCATCACCCAGCGAGGCCACGGCGCCGATGATCACGATGACCGGTGGCCGAAGTTTGCTGGCTGGCGTCAATTGATCGGCTACATCTTTCAGTGAACACCGGATCACGCGCTGATCGCGCCAAGTACAGCGGCGCACAATGGCCGAGGGCGTATCGGGCGATTTGCCTTCGGCGATTAAATGTTGGCACCACTGGCCGGCTGTGGTCACGCCCATGTAAAAGACCAACGTTCCAGGAAAGCGGGCCAAGGCGGCCCAGTCCAATGGCTGCGCGCCATCGTTTTGCTGCTGGCCAGTTATAAAAGCCACCGCCGAAGCATGATCGCGGTGGGTAATCGGAATGCCTACGTAACTGGCTGCCGCCAGTGCGGCGGTGATGCCCGGTACAACTTCGAAGGGAATACACAGTCGCGAGATGGCTTCCAATTCCTCAGCCGTGCGGGCAAACACAGCCGGATCGCCGCCTTTGAGCCGCACGACTTGATGGCCTTGGCCAGCCAGTTCGATCAAGTGGTGATTGATTTCGTCTTGGGTCCACAGCGGTCCACTGCCATGTTTGCCAACGCAGACCAGCTTGGCACGGGTCGCCAAACGGAGCAGGGCAGGGTTGGCCAGGCCGTCGTACAGCACTACATCGGCCTCGGCCAGGCACTGAGCCCCACGAACGGTAATCAATCCCGGGTCGCCCGGACCGGCTCCTACCAGGAAAACTTTACCTATTTTGGTGTTTGATGGGTCGCTTGCAGCCCGGTTGGCAAAAGGTGACTGGACAGAAAGCGGCCGGTGCGGCATGATAAGGGGCTTCCAAAATCGATCGCGTTCGCAGAGATTCCTGAGAGTACTTAAGTCTACGAGATTGTTCCGATGCCTAATACCACGAGTTCTAAAAAGCGACTCCGTCAAAGCCTGATTCGTCGTGACCGTAACCGCGCTGCCAAGAGCCAATTGCGGGGTGCGCTACGCAAGACTCGTGAAGCCGTAGCGGCGGGCAACCTGGAGGACGCTCAAAATCTGGTGAACTCCACCCGGCGCATGTTGGACAAAGTTGCTGCCAAAGGCATCATCCATCCCAACAAAGCTTCGCGTCTCAAGAGCCGCCTGTCGCACTTGATCGTCACCGCCAAGAAGCCTGCCTAGAGCCATCCTCGTAGCGGAATGCGTCAAGCATTTCGCTGAATCTTGGTAGCGGAATGCGTCAAGCATTTCGTGAATTGCGACAATTGGCGTCCAAAGCCTTAACGGCTTTTGTTGGTAGCCACGGCTGCCAAGCGGTAGATTCCGCCACGAGCAATGTCCACCGTCTGGCGACGGTGGCTACTTCTGCTGGCTTCGAAAGCCGTGACGGCTTCCGCTACGGTTTGCGCTTGAACGTCACTCTGGATGTTATGCTAAGCTGATATCTGATCAGAATGGCTAGCGAGTGGGTGGCTATGAACGACAAGCAATTCCAAGAAGATCCGTTCGACCCGCCGGAGTTGGATCTTGCTCAACGCGTACGCCTGCCGCCAGTCTCGAAACCAGCGGCGCATGCCAGCGATTGGAATCCATTGCTGGCCGTGAAGGCTCTGTTTGATGAACAGGCCCGCGACGAGCTGCTGGGTACCGGGCCGGTGGAAAAGATTTATGCGGTGCCGAGAAGATTCGATCTGGCAACCCTCTTTGTGGTCTCGACTGCATTTGCCTTTTTCTGTGCACTCCTAGCCTATATCAACTTTAGTTGGCTAGCCAAGCTGAGTTGTTGTCTGGGCATCAGCATCATCGGCACATCGCAAGCGGTGCTCTATGGCGGTCGAGCTCCACGATTGTCATCGGTGCTCAGCGGAGCGCTGGTTATGATTAGCCTGGCGATCCTATTCGCCAGCCGCGATCGCGATTTTGGTGGTGAAGTTTTCTTCTTCGCGCTTATCTTCGGACCATTCTTCGGCTATCTGATTGGAGCTGTCGTCGGTGGCGTATTTTTAGTTGCCGAACACATCCGCCAGAACTGGCCCACCTCCGTTCGCATTTAGTGTCTCCTTTCGCTCCGCGAAAGGGAGAACACACTGGCCTTTCGCGGAGCGAAAGGAGACTAAATTCCCCGCCGAGATGACTCTTGAGCCTGGCGCTCCAACGTGCGCCACAACTCTTCGAGTGGTCGCAGATCGCTGCTCGTCGGCTTCCAGCTAGCGAACATCAGTCGATCGAGCATCGAAGCGGCTTGCAGAGGCAAGTTTTCTAAACGGGGCACGCGCGCTACCAACATGCGCGCAAACTCGTCGGCAGTTTGTTCGGGTTTGCGGGCCACGCCATGTTCGGCCGCCCAGGCCTCAAGGGCCACAAAGCTATGCTCAACAACGCGCGGAGCCGACCAGCCCTTTAGATTCTGACGAAACGGATTAGCCAGGCTGAGAAAGGGTACCAGCGCTGGACCCGCGGGCTGAGCCGGTTCAGCCTCAGTCTGATCGGACACAGTCCGCGCCGTGCGTCCTAATAGCATATTGATCAAGTTCATCAGATCGCGCCACAATCGCACGATCTCCGCCGGATGCGTGAGCGCATAAATAATTACAATCGCGGCCAGCACAATAACCAGCAGCCACTTGAACCAATCGCCCACCCCGCTCAACATCTGCGAGAGACTACTAGCAAAATTCTTTGAGGCTGAAGACAAGCTATCTCCGGAACGCATCGGTTTCTCCGACTGGGCCTCACCGGCCGGAGGTGATGGATCTTGAGGTTTTTGACCTGCCTGCTGATCGTTGGCCTGTGGCTGATCGTTGACTTGCGGCTGATCGTTGGGCTGCTTGCTCTTCTGCTGGTTGTTGTTTGAAGGTTTGTCCTCTGGTGGGCGCTTGTCGCCACTTTGTGGCTCACCTCCTTTTTCGTTCTGACTTTTTTCGTTCTGACTTTTTTCGTTCTGGCCTTTCTGGTTCTGGCCGTTTTCATTGTCGGAAGATTGTTCGGCAGCTTGCGGCTGACCGTCTGCATCTTGATTGTCTGGCTGCTGGGACTGTTTGTCTCCGGAAGATTGATCACTGGACGACTTGTCAGCAGTGGGTTGCTGTTTGTCTGATGGCTGTGACGATTGTTGTTGGGAGGCTGGCTTAGAAGACGACTGTTTGGAAGCGGCTGACTGTTTGGAATTGGACTGGGGATCGGATTGCGAACTGGGCTGTGCGGCTTTATTTTTCGATGGCGGTGAATTGTCGTTGGCTTGGGGATCCTGGGATTCTGAATCTGAAACTTGAGCGGCTGAGGTTGAATCTTCCTGCTCACCTTCTTCGCCCCAGCCGAACTTCGAGGTCTGTAGTCCGTCGGGTGATTTGAACTGGATCGGAATGCCAGCCACGCGAACCGACTTGCCCGGCAGAGGTAACAACAAGGCTACGATCAGAACGGCAACGATGATGGCCCCGCCAGTGGCAAGCCAGCGCGCCGTCATATCGCCGGCCATGCTCGTACCGCGCTGGCGCAAGTAACGTCGCAGCCCCAGTAGCGAAGTGGTCATCAGTAGCGCCAGAGCGCAGCCCAAGTAACTGACTAACAATCCAAAGGCCAGCCAGCGCTGACGCTCGTCGGGAATAATCAACTGCCCGAGCGCGAACAGCGGAAAAGCGATCAAGGCAAAGTACAGAATCCAGACGCCCGGATTATGCCGAGCTTTCTTCAAATCGAGCTTGGCAGTCGATTTGCGAGCCTCGGTCACCTTAGCCGTGGTCGCTGCTTCGCCCAGCGTTTGCAGGAGCCCGCCTTGCAAGCTCTCGCGATCTTCTTCCAGAAGTGTGCAGTCGTAGGTGATGCGGTCGGCCAAATACCAACTGAGCACCAATAGACCGATGTTCACGATCCAACTCAGCCCGGCCAAATCGCCAGATATCGTCACAAAACGAAACATGGCCAGCACTGCCACCAGCGCCAGCGGCGCCGCAAACATGGCTGCATGGGCGCGACCATTTTCAATGGCGATACGCGCAATGAGTACCGTGGCGACTGTATACAACCCCAAGATGTACATCAGTCGCGAATCGTAATCGCCACGATAAAACGCAATCACCAAAAAGAACACCAGCGATCCGATCATGCCAATGATCAGCGCCGGCGCCAGAGCCGCAGTGAGCGCATCAAAAGCAGTCGATCGTGGTTTCGATTCTGTCATGAGTCCACGTGGTCTTCAGTTTGTGGCATAGGCTTCCAGCCTGTGTCTTCCTGTGGCATAGGCTTCCAGCCTGTGTCTTCCTGTGGCATAGGCTTCCAGCCTGTGTCTTCTCCTCTTCCGCTCGGCAAACTCAGTATTGCAACTGCCAAACACACAGCAGACTCTGCCACCAGCCAAGTTTAATCCAAACGTTGTTGACTGCTGGGAATGCGCTCGGTCAAGTTCTTGCGACCGATAATCATATCGGCAGGGACGTTCTTGGCCTGGTCGAACAGTTTGAGCACTTCTTGTGCGCGTTGGCCGGCGTTGGGGTGCGAACGCACGAAGCTGGGTAGCATGTTTGTCCAAGCCGCTTGTTGATTCTGTCGGGCATTCCACCGCGACAGCAAGCGTGCTAGCTGTCGCGGATCGTAGCCGGCCTTGAGCATCCAGGCCACCGCATCACCATCCGCTTGAGCTTCGTATTCAGGGCGAAACGGTTTAAACATCGTCGTCATCCACTGCATAGCCGCGCGGGGATCATTCCATTGAGGCTGTGACTTCGATTGTTTCAGCGGGAGCAACTGGTGACCGCGGTCCAAGTGGGATAACTCATGACCGATCACGCCCACCAATTCTGCTTCCGATTCCAAATCATCCAGCAGACCTTGAGTGAATATCAAGTGACCGCCGGGAATTGAATAGGCGTCGATCTCTTGCGTCTGAACCAAGGCCACGTCGATCTGTCGATACCGAGTGGCATTGGTCATATATGGTTGGATGGTCTTGACCAGGCTCTTCAAATACTCGACGTCGTCACCAGTCCGCGAGATCGCCAGGTTGCGGGAACTCAGCGACGCTTCGTAGTTCTTCAGAACTTGATTGCCAAACTGGATTTCGTCTCGCTGACTGACTTTGATTTTTTCCAGCCGTGCCATCTGCTCGGGTGTTAGTTCACTGAACATGCCCGGCACGAACTGGTCCATTTGCTTGGAGAAGGTCTCCGACATACGCTGCATCTGCTGAGCAAATTCAGGTGGAACCTGAGCGGCACAGGTGCCGGACATGGATGCAAGTAGGACACAAACTATGACCAGTCGCATGTTTATTATTCCCTGTGAGCCGAAGACGCAGGCCACGGACGATAAGACAAGTTGAATTTTCTATTCTATCAGCAAGTAGAGCTGCTGTCCTCAGCCGCTCAGCACCCGGCAAGTCGCTATCCTGTAACGCCGGTCGCTCGGTCGGACGATACTTGGGTTAGAGGGTTCCAAGCAGCTGAGGACAGCCGCTCAACACCCGGCAAGTCGCTTACCTGTAACGTTGGTCGCTCGGTCGGACGATACTTGGGTTAGAGGGTTCCGAGCAGCTGAGGACAGCTGCTCTACACGCAGCAAGTCGCTCACCTGTAACGCCGGTCGCTCGGTCGGACGATACTTGGGTTAGAGGGTTCCGAGCAGCTGAGGACAGCTGCTCTACCACTGTTGGTCTGGGCGCGGGAACGGGAAATTTGTACCTTTGCCTTCACGCCTGGAGTGGGCTGGTTTGCTAGCAATCTTGGAGACGGTTCCGATGGTGCATTACGGGTATTGGACAAAAAGCCTTCAAGTTAGCCTTTGTTTATTGAGTATGCTGACGATGAGTTCAACACAGGTTCTCGCCCAAGCCGCTCCCACGCAGTCGGCCGCGTCGCTGCGGGCTGCAGCTACAGCTTTTCGCGTCGACACCGACATCTACTTGGATATCAAGAATCCCAAACCGGATCGACAAACGCTGACACTGTTCAAAGAGGGTGTCTACTACGATTTCCCCATGGACGACGACAAGCAATCGATCACCATGCTTGATCCCCTGGGTGGTCGCATTGTGATGCTTAGCCCCGTGCGTCAAGTCAAAACTAGTTTCTCGACCGAGAATCTGGCCGCACACATTACCAAGATCGCCAGCGAAGTTGAAAACAACAGTAGCAACAAAGATCTGGCTAAAATTGTGTCCGCTTCCAAGCTGGTCGCCTTTGATTCCGAGCGAAATGTCATTCGAGTCGGTGACGATTCGCTGGCCTACCAGGCCACGATGCAGAACGCCAGCGACGCGTCCATGGCGCAGCAGTTCGCGGACTTCGCCGATCTCTCGGCCAAGCTGAACGCGATCATGCCGCGGCCGTTTCCCCCCTTCGCTCGACTAGAGCTCAATCGCCAGATCGCCAGTCGCGGTGCACTGCCCGATACGATTGAACGCACCACCAAACACAATGGCCACACGTTTGTGGTAAAAACCAAACTGCTGGTGATCGCCAGTCTCTCCAGTGACGACGAAGCCAAGATTCGCCTGGTGGGCAGCCTGCTGCAAACTTGCAAGGATGTTCCCCAAGCCGATTTCTTCAACCCACAAATTGCACAAGTTCCCACCACCCCGGGCAGCCGCCTGAAATAGCCGCTCACTTGCAAATGGTGGCATTCTCGGTCAGGATAACGGCTAGTTTAGTGGTGCGGCCAAAAATCCTGACGCTGGCAACGAGACGTAATGGGAAATATCTCATTTTCATTTGAGTATCCGTGGATGCTCCTGTTGTTGTTGGTGCTGCCAATTATTTGGCTCAGTAGCTACGGTTCGCTGAGCGGACTGGGCATGGGCCGGCGCGTCGCAGCCTTGACGTTTCGATCCATCTTGCTGGCTATGCTCATCTTTGCCCTCGCTGGCGTTCAGTGGGTATGGAAGAGCGACAAGCTGACGGTCATCTACTTGCTCGATCAGAGCGACAGTATCGCTCGCGCCAAGCGCGATTTGATGCTCAACTACGCCATCGAATCAGTGCGCCAGTTCCGCAACGACAGTCGCGACGACCGTTCGGGTTTGATCGTCTTTGGTCGCGAAGCAGCCATTGAGTTCCCACCCTTTCACGATGACTTGCCCGATGTCAAAGGTGTGGAAAGCTATCTTGGTCGCACCGATGCCACCAATCTCGAAGCGGCCTTGAAGTTGGCTCAAGCGTCCTTCCCAGAGGACTCTGCCAAACGCGTGGTAGTTATCACCGACGGAGTTGAAACGCTCGGCTCAGCTTCGGTCACGGCCAAACGCATGGCCGAAAATGGAATTGGTATCGACGTAATCCCCATCGACCTGGCCGCCAGATCGGAAATCATGGTCGAGAAGGTTGACTTGCCCACCGATATCCGCCAAGGACAACCGTTCGAAACGAAAGTCGTGGTCCAGCGCTATCAAGAAGGCGATCAAAACAATCCAGTCGAAGGCACGCTGCGCGTGATGCGCAACGTCGGACCGCGCGAAGAGCTGCTGCACGAGAGCACGCAAGTGCTCGACAAAGACGTCAACGTCTTTCCTATCAACGATGTGATCGACCAACCGGCCGGCTATACCTATCGCGCCGAGTTCGTGCCCAAAGATCCCATGAACGACGCGCTTCAGCAAAACAATCGCGCCGATGCCTTCACCTTTGTGCGCGGTAAAGGTCGCGTATTGCTGATTGAAGACTGGAATGCGCCAGGTGAGTACTCGCTGCTAATCGAAGCGCTGCGTCGAGGTGACATTGAGGTTGACGTTCAAACCAGCGATCAGCTCTTTTCATCGATGGCGGAGTTACAGGCGTACGATTGTGTGATCTTGGCCGGGGTGCCGCGCAGTAGTGGTGAGACTGCTGATAGCATATCCAGCTTTTCGGACGAACAGATCGAGATGATGGTTCGCAATTGCGAGACCTTCGGCAGCGGCATCTTAATGTTAGGTGGACCCAATGCCTTCGGTGCTGGTGGCTGGGCCAATACCGAACTTGAAAAAGCCATGCCGGTTGATTTTCAAATTAAAAATACCAAAGTCGATGCTGTAGGCGCGCTGGCGATGATCTTGCACGCTTCGGAAATCGCACAAGGCAACTATTGGCAGAAGCGGATTGCACGCGCCGCCATGGAGCGGCTGGGACCGATGGATTTTGTGGGCGTGATGCAGTACGGCAACCTGGGCGATCAATGGCTGTGGGGCGATACCAACGGCATGATTCGCGTCGGGCCTAATCGTCAAGCGATCATCGGACGATTGAATCGTATGACTCCCGGCGACATGCCTGACTTCGAGCCCGCAATGCGTCGCGTGCTCAATTCACTGGTAGCCACGCCGGCCTCGGTCAAGCATACGATCATCATCAGCGATGGCGATCCGACCGATCCTTCGACGAGTGTTCTGAACGGCTTTAAAAATTCTCAAATCAAAATTAGCACCGTGGCCGTTGGTTCCCACGGACCGGCCACCAGTGCGCGCCTGAAGAACATCGCCTTGGCAACAGGTGGTAACTACTACGAAGCCGTCAATGCCGCCGCACTACCACGTATCTTCATTCGCGAAGCGATGCGGGTGTCGCGACCATTGGTCTTTGAACCCGATGGCGGTGTGCAACCACAAATCACTTATCCCCATGAAATTGTCCAAGGTCTATCGCGTGACCTGCCACCGCTGAAAGGCTTCGTGCTCACCACCACCAAGTCCAGTTCGCTTGTACAAGTACCTATTCAAGCCAACAAGCCTTCGGAACCAGAAAATCAATCGATCCTGGCAACCTGGCAGTATGGCGCCGGCAAGACGGCCGTCTTCACGAGCGACGTCGGCAAACGCTGGGCAGGCACCTGGGCGCAATGGTCCGGCTATGACCAGTTCTTTACGCAACTAGTCCGCGTCATCATGCGACCGGCCAAGAACGATGCCAAGTTTTCAGTCGCGGCCAGCTACACCGAAGGCAAGATCGAAGTCGTCGTCAACGCGCTTAATCAGCAAGATGAGTTTCTGAACTTTCTCGACATGGGCGCCGTGGTTGTCGGCCCTGACCTCAAACCACAACCACTGGTGATGCGTCAAGCCGCACCGGGTCGCTATGTCGGTTCGATCGAAACCGACAACGCCGGCAGTTACTTACTGAACGTGATTCCCGGCCCCAACATGGCGCCGCTAACGACAGGTGTCTCGGTGCCGTTCTCAGATGAATACCGCATTCGCCAAACTAATATGAATGTGCTCACACAGATCGCGGGGACTGAACCTAAAGGTGGCGCAGCGGGCCAGATCACGGCTCCGCTGGATCCACAATCGCTCAAGGAGGTCCTGGGGCTGAACACCTATCGTCCAGGCTTGCCCCAAGCGCGTAGTCTGCAAGACATCTGGCCTTGGTGCGTACTTTTAGGGGCCATCTGTCTGTTCGCCGATATCTTTGTACGCCGCGTGGCCCTCGACTACACCTATCCTATCAAGTGGTTAGTGGCTCGCACCAAACCCAAGGTCAAAGCCGAAGATGTGGCACGCCAGCAGAGTCTTGAACGTCTGCGCGGACGCAAGTCGGCCGTTAACGAGGAACTCGACCAACAGCGCGCGTCCACTCGTTTTGAAAGCGAAGGGCCAGTGGATGCCGATACGCTGACCGCCGCTCAAGCGAGCCGGCCTAAGCCGACGACTCCTACCCAAAGCGCGCAGAGCCTGAGCGAAGAGAAGAAGGAAGAAGGCTACACTTCGAGACTCTTGGCAGCTAAAAAGGAAGCGCAAAAGAAGACTGGGCAGAAAGAGTAACTTCCAACGACTTGTTGAAGTTGATGTTTGAGAACCTGACCCAGGCGATTTAGTTGCTTGAGAACTATTTAGTTGCTTGAGAACTTGGGTGGGAAATCTGTATCCGCGGCGTTCGATTCGCGACTTTTGAGCATCTCTTTCAAACAACGCGATAAGATGCGACAGCGTATGTCGACGTTGGCTTCGCCGAGCAATTGCTGCTTGATGGGCAGTGGCAGCCCCAGGGTGAACGTAATCACGTCGGTGAGAATACCCAGCGGCAACTGCGCTCCGATCAACTGCTGAAAACTCTCCTGGACGCCCAGCCCATCGGGCACCAACTGGGAAAACATGTCCAGCAGACCATCTTGGGCCTGGTTGCGATCGGCCACGCAATTCGATGGATAATGATCGGCCAATAGTTCCACTTCGGCTTGTCGATAGCTGCGCTCGCCACACTCGATCTCACGCACGATCCGGGCTCTTCTTAAGCCTGCCAGCAGAATATTGTGGCGATGATCTTGAGTCGGAGTGTGAGTAATCACTTTGCCGATGCACACGACTGAGGCGATCGGCGGCTTCTTCTGATATTGGACTTCCCAGCCCGGTTCCAGCAGTGCCATGCCGATCAGGCGATCTGTCGACATCGAGTCGGACAGCATCTCGCAGTATCGAGGTTCGAAAATATGCAGAGGCTGGACAACATGGGGGAAGAGCACCAGGTTGGGTAGTGGGAACAGTCTGACGCGACCACAAAAATCGTCAGGCCAGCTTACCGCACTTTGAAGATCGCTCATTAGAGGCCTGCCAATCACCGGAACGGGAAACCGTCAATATAAACTAACTACCTTTACATTAGGGGACGCTTCAAGTCCTGGCCCCCCATTGGCAGTAATGCAGATGGAAACGGTCTCGATCAAACCTGTGCGAATTCGCAGAGGTTTGCAGCTAAAACCGGCTGTGGACAACTCCAAACTAAAAAAAATAATGCTTCGCGACACCAACGTCCGGTCGGGTGTCCAGTTACAAATCCAGCTCCTTTGGCCGCCACCAAAGCGGCTTGCGTAGCACGCAACACCAACGAGTTAGCTTTCTCGCGCGTGGCATGGGCATCCATCCCAGGTGTGGCATAGGCTTCCAGCCTGTCTGTGGCATAGGATTCCAGCCTGTGACCCTCTTTCCCTGGCTCCTTGCCCTGCGGTCCATGCGCCAATCGCATAAGCGATTCGCGCAGCTCTTCCGCATCGCGCGCCAGCTTATCGGCCACTGCGCGCAAGTCAGGTCGCTTGTCAGCTTCGCTCTGCAAGAATCTTACGGCCGAGAGTGTCAATCCGATGGCGAGCGTTGATGTTTGCAGTCCACCTGTTCCGCCTCCAGCCCCACTGTGCATCACATTTTGAATTGGTCCGGCTAATATTTCGGTGGGCTCGACACTTACTTGACGGAAGTACACGGCATCGGTGGCGCTGGCCGAGAGAGCCACCAGTGGGACGCCCTGGCCGACTTCCACACCGGCGCGATCGGTAGGCACGGCGCATAGAATCTGGCGGCCATCAGCGGCTGTGCCACCTACGACCAACAGGTCCGCCAGCGCGGCCGCTGTTACCCAGGGGCTGAAGCCGTCCAGGATCCATGTGCCGTTGGACTGTTCCAGTGCCTGCAGCACGGGTTTGGCGACATGCTGGCGACTGGTGGTTAAATGACTAATACCCACGGTAGCTGTTACGTCACCGCGCGCCATGGCTGGCAGCCAGCGCTGGCGCAATTCTTGGTTGTGGCTGAGCGCGATGCGTTTGCAGGCCGCATTCCATTGGGTCAGTACAAATGCAGTTGTGAGGCATGCTTGGCTGAGTTCCAGGTAGCCTTCGATCTGCTGCGCGTCGGACCACTGCCAACCGCCGAATTCTTGGGGTACAAACCAGCGGAACACGCCAGCTTCGGCGCACCATTTCAAGCGCTGCTGCATATCCGGGTGTTCGGAATCATCTGCGGCCAGGCGAGCACAAAGTTGTTCGAGTGCCTGCATTAAACAGAATCCTGGTAGTTTAGGAGCTTTACAAAGGCTGTCAGGCTGCCCAGTTGGGCAATCCCATGGCTGTTTGTCGGCCGTAAGTGAGTGAAAGAGGCGTAAGAGCGACAATCGAGTCGAATGCAGTCTTTCAATGTCCGGTCTGAATGAAGTATAACAATCAACATTACACCCGATCTTTGTTTGTCACTAGTTTGTTCAGGATGTCCCATGAGTCAGGTGGATGTTGCAATCCTCGCCGAATCTGCCAGTCAACCGGTCCCTAGCGAGATGGGAGCCGAAGCCCTTTACGATAAGTGCATGACCTTGGCCCACAACCTGTGGTGGAGCTGGCATCCAGAGGTCAACAATCTATTTCGCGATATTGATCCCATACGTTGGCGGCAAGTCGATCACAATCCCATTGCGCTCTTACGAGAGTTCACTCCTGAACGTCTGGCAGTTCGCGCTAGCGAGATGGTGCTGCACAGTCGCGTCAATTACGCTTACCGCAGATTGCAAGAATACTTATCTGCCAACAACACATGGGCATCGACCAATGCTGGTGTGCTTGGTGCTCGACCGGTAGCGTACTTCTCGGCCGAGTTTGGCATTCATGAGTCGCTGCCTATCTATTCTGGCGGTCTGGGAGTGCTTTCGGGCGATCATATCAAGAGTGCCAGTGGGTTGGGCGTTCCTTTGGTCGGTATCGGTCTGTACTATTCGCACGGTTACTTCAAACAGCATCTGGACCACGATGGTTATCAGCGCGAAGAGTATATCGAAACCAAAGTTCAGAACTTGCCGATCGAACCGGCCGTGGGTCCTGATGGCGAACCGATCACGGTAAGCATCGACACGCGTGACGGTCGCTTGTTGGCGCGTGTGCAATTGATGCGAGTGGGTCGAGTGCGTTTGTATTTGCTGGACTGCAATGTCGAAGGCAATCGCCCGGAAGACCGCGAACTGACAAGTCGCTTGTACGGCGGTGATGAGCGTACGCGCATTCGTCAAGAATTGGTGCTGGGGGTTGGGGGAGTCAAAGCGCTGCGCGCCCTGGACATTACGCCGGGCGTTTTTCATTTGAACGAAGGCCACAGCGCCTTTGGACCACTGGAAGCCATTCGTCAGCGGATGAAAGAGGATGGCATGTCGTTTGAGAATGCCAGTCGCGAAGTTGCTCAGATGACGTGTTTCACCACGCACACGCCGGTGCCTGCGGGTCACGATCGCTTTGACGGTCCTCTGGTGGAAGAGCATCTTGGACCACTGCGTGATCAACTGGGCATCTCCTACGATCAACTGATGGGCTTGGGCCGCGTCAACACGTCGGACAACAACGAGCCTTTCTGCATGACTGTGTTGGGGCTGAAGCTTTCGCGTAAAGCCAACGCGGTCAGTTCGCTGCATGGTCATATTTCGCGTCGCATGTGGTCGCCGCTGTGGCCCGATCGTGCTGAAGAGCAAGTGCCAGTGGGGCACATCACCAACGGCGTGCACGTCCCGAGTTGGTTGGCTTGGCAGATGTCGCAGTTGTACGATCGCCACTTCCCGGCTGGTTGGATGCAGAAAATTGGTGAACCCGATGTTTGGCAATACATTCACAGCGTCGATCCGGGTGAATTATGGGAGACGCACAACGCGCTAAAGAACTTGCTGCTGGCTTTCGTACGCCGCCGCGTCAGTCGTCAATGCCGCCGTCGCGGCGAGAGCGATGACGTCATCGAAGCGGCTCGCAATCTGCTGGATCCCAATGTACTGACCATAGGTTTTGGTCGTCGCTTTGCAACTTACAAGCGAGCCAATCTACTGTTCAGTGATGTCGACCGCATCTCAGCTATTCTCAACGACAAGGACCGCCCCGTCCAAATCATTTACGCTGGTAAGGCTCATCCCAAGGACGAACCTGGCAAGCGATTCATTCAGCAGATATCCAATCTGCGACACGAGCCGGCTTTCAAAGGTCGCGTAGCTTTCATCGAGGACTACGACATCAACGTTTGTCGCCACTTTGTCCAAGGCGTCGACGTGTGGCTGAACAATCCCCGTCGTCCGCTTGAAGCATCGGGCACTAGCGGTCAGAAGGCCGTGCTAAACGGTGGCTTGAACTGTTCGATTCTGGACGGTTGGTGGGCAGAGGCGTTTGACGGCTCCAATGGCTTCTCGATCGGTAACGGTAGTGTGCATGTCGACGACCGCATCACCGATCGCCGCGACGCGGACGGGCTATATGAGACGCTTGAACAGCGAGTCATACCGACTTATTACGATCGCGATCGTGACGGGCTGCCGCGCAAGTGGATCAAGATGATGATGAACAGCATCAGCACCAGTGCTTGGCGATTTAGTTCACACCGCATGGTGATGGATTACACCAAGCACGCTTACCTAGAAGCCGCCGGTGGCCTGAGCGTCAAGATGGACTATCACTACTAAGCTGTGGCATAGGCTTCCAGCCTGTGTCCTGTGTGGCATAGGCTTCCAGCCTGTGTGTATTGTGGCATAGGCTTCCAGCCTGTGATCTGAAACACTGATGAAGCTCATATTGGCGATCATACAACCGACTAAGCTGGCTGCGGTGCGTGAAGCATTGCAGCAAGTTGGCGTGCAGCGGATGACGGTCTGCGATGCGCAAGGCTTTGGTCGCCAGCGAGGTCAAACAGCCACCTATCGCGGCATTGAATACAAGACTCATCTGTTGCGCAAAGTCTCGCTGGAGATTGTGGTCAACGATGACTTTCTGGAGCGTACTGTCGAAACGATTTCGCGCATCGCCAAGACTGGCAGTGAAGGCAACATCGGGGACGGCAAGATTTTCATTCTGCCTGCCGAAGAGGCCATCACCATCGACAACGGCTCCCGAGGCCCCGGAGCCGTCTAGGCACAGATTGGATCTGAGCACGCTCACACCGAGGCCCTCACGCCCTTGATAGCAAATCTGTGCGCAGCTGCGCACTTCATCCCGTGGTCTGTCCCCACACTAGGCTAGGGACAGAGCACGCGCACGTGGGCCGCGTTGCAATGCCAGCAAATCAGCCCAGGGGTCAGCAAATCAGCCCGGGGTCTGTCCCCAATCGTAGAGCGGCTGTCCAGCCGCTCAGAACCCCGCTAACACAAGCCTGCCTCAAACCAGACGTCCGTCCGGATATATACCTTGCTCACAAGTTTGCTAGCTAACAAACTAGGGCTGATTGAAGACGTCGCGGGCTCCACCTATGCTCTGTCCCCGTTCGCGCCCGGGGACAGAGCACGTGCACGTGCGCGCCCGGGGACAGAGCACGTGCACGTGGTTCGCATGCAATGCCAGCAAATCACCCCGGGGTCTGTCCCCAGGCATGAGACTGGGGAGACTGGGACAGACACCGGATCATGGTGTCCCCTGTGAGCGCGGCGGTGCTCTGTCCCCACTCTTGCTCGGCATGCACGCCGCCGCTGGGGACATACACCATGCTCTTTCCTTTGCTAGCTCACAAATTAGCGCAGATTGAAGACGCGATTCTTGAGCCTCGAAAAATATTGCAGAATATTTTCGGGCGACCCAGTCTTGAAAAACCCTGGTGCTTACAGGGTATGCACTCAGCCAGCGGGGCGGCGCGCCCTTGACGCATCACTATCTATATAGGGTGACGTTTCGTTGTTACCGGCCACCGGGCTACCGATGGCTACTGCTGTTTGCTAGCACAAGAAAAAGGAGTGCAAGATCATGGCTCGAAAACCTCGGAGAAGTTTGTTCAGTCCAGACGAAGTCGCCACCGTGCATATCTCCAATCGCTGTGTCCGCGGCCAGTACCTGATGGGACTGGACGAGACCACCGGCGAAGATCATTCCGAACGACGCGAGTGGTTTCAAACCTACATGCAGTTCTGTGCCGGGCACTTCGCCTTCGACGTGCTGGATCAAGCTATTATGGAAAATCACTTTCATGTTCTGGGCAGAGCCCGGCCCGATGTGGTCCTGTGCTGGAGCGATGCCGAGGTAGCTCGCCGCTGGCTGACCCTCTGCCCGCCCAGCTCTGGCAAACGCAAAGGCAAGAATAAAGACAGAGCTCCCCTGCCCACCGGACCTACCAAAGCTCAGATTCGAGCCCTGACCGGGCAGCCGGAGTTTATCGCCGAGCTGCGCAAACGTCTCAGCGACATCTCGTGGTTTATACGCAAGATCTGCCAACACGTGGCTCAGCGGGCCAACGCCCAAGCCAAAGCAGCCAATAAGCCCACTGGCAGCTTCTGGAACGGTCGCTTCCACGGCGTACGCCTGCTGGATGAAGAAGCCGTGTTGGCTTGCTCGATTTACATCAATCTCAATCCCATCCGCGCCGTCATGGCCTACACCTTCGAAGACAGCCAGTACACCTCGATCCAGCGGAGACTGCAAGATCTGTTGATGGTCATGCCTGCTGACGAGAACAAGGCCATACCTGAAGCCATCTCCGATCCTGGTACGGAGCCAGTATCCGGCTCAAGCGCAGCGCAGCCGCTGGCCAGCGACAGCCTGCTGGACGATCAACTGGGCAGCGATCAAGTGGTTAGCGATACCAAGGTGCAGCCGCTGGAGGTGGCTGCCAGCAATCGCAGGGAGGCCTCGCCGCCGCAGGACATCTTGGCGTCTAGCCTCTCCACCAATGCGGCCGCGCCCGACCGGCGGCGTTCGCTGGCTGAGACACTGGCCGATCAGATCCTTCGGTTTGGATCGGCGATGGCCTACGAGCCTGAGGAGGGTGAAGAGGAGTCGCCGGAGATGGCCGAGCTGCGCAAGTTGCCGCCTGTGCCCTGGCGGCCGGGCGGCTACCTGGCGCCGCTGGAGATCAACGAAGCACTGGATCCGATCGGACCACGGCTCAGTCGCAGTTGTCAGCGCTGTAGTGATCGCGGCTATTTGACGATGACCATTGGCAAGTACATCGAGTTGCTCGAATGGTGTGCGCGGCAGATTCGCCCTGGCAAACGCGGCGTGATGCCCAGCGACACTCCGCCGATCCTCGAGCGTTTGGGGATTCCCCCGGAGGTGTGGATGAAGCTGGTCACCAGCTTCAATGAGCTCTTCAGCACAGTGGCTGGCATGCCCGACAGCGTCGATGCGCATAGCACGTCGCGCAATGAGCGTTTCTACATGCCCAAAGCCACGCGTGAGATGTTGACCATCCAACCGCTCTCCCAGCAACCGACCGAACCAACTGTGCCGGAGCAAGCGGCAGACATGTCTAGTTCGTCGGCCTAGGGCCGACGGGCACACGACAAGCTCTGCTAGCTTAGCCGGACAGCTTCAAACCAGGCAATTTTTGCCCTTCTAAAAACTCACCTACCGGGTGAGTCTCGCTACCGGTCTATCCCGGTCTCTGCCCAGCGGCCACACAACACCCGCCAACGCCCTCAAAAATCGCCTCCCACACCCGCGCGCCACTCCCAAACAGCGTTTCCCCCGCGCTCCACCTGCGCGCATCCGAACTAAACCGCTCTCACCACCGCGCGCCCACCACCGCTTGAGCCTCAAAATGCCTGCGAATATGAACGGGGACAGACCCCGGGTATACACGGGGAAAGACCCGGGTATTAAGGGAAGCGTGTGCTCTGTCCCCAGGCAGACGCGGGCTAGGGGTCTACTGTCTATCGAACAGACTGGTTCGAATCTCGTCGACCAGCGACGCTTGTTGGCCAACGACAGAATTAAAATTCTCTTGACTGAGCGAGTAGAGTGTTGTGTTGGTCAGCGTGACAACGCTGGCGTTGCGAGGTTGACCGGTCAGCAGAGCGGTCTCGCCAAAGAAAGCGCCTTCGGATAGCTGAGCGACCTCTTCTTGGTTTGGCCCCCGACGAACGCTGACCGTACCTTTGCGAATCAAATAAAACTTGTCACCTGGGTCGCCTTCATGCAAAACATGCATGCCTTCGGCAATTTGCTCGGCTCTAAACTGATCGGCCATGTCCGCCAACGACCGAGGAGTCAAGTGTTCAAAGATCTCGCAGCGAGCCAACATCTGCGAAACAATCGCGGCTTCCTGAACTAGCACGTCGCTGCGAATGCGACCATCGACCAAGTTGACGATGCGATCCGCCACATCCAAGATGCGATTGTCGTGCGTGACAATAACAATCGAGACCTGATGTTCTCGCGCCATCGTTTTGAATAGCTCGACGACAGCTCGACCACTCTGCTCGTCCAAGGCCGCCGTCGGTTCGTCAGCCAATACCAACTTGGGCCGATGCACCAACCCCCGCGCAATCGCCACGCGCTGCTTTTGACCACCTGATAACTGACGCGGCTTGTGCCCTGTGCGTTGCCCTAGACCCACCGCCGTCAACATCTCTTTGGCTTGTTCGCTTTGCCGTCCACGCGATGCATGCGGCTCAACCAATTCAAGTGCCATCCGCACATTCTGCAATGCAGTCAGAGAATCAAACAAATTGTGAGCTTGAAAGATAAAACCAATCTCGCGCCGCAAACGCATCAGCTCTTTGCCCGAAGCACCATGCAGCCCTTTGCCCAGTACCGTCAGATCGCCCTCTTGCACCCGACGCAAAGTTCCAATAAGCGTCAACAAAGTTGTTTTGCCCGAACCGCTTGGCCCGGTCATGATGATTATTTCGCCAGGATAGATTTCCAAACAATTATCGTGCAACACCTGCTTGCGCAGCTCACCTGTTCCGTAATAGTGATTCAGGTTACGCGCAACTATTGCCGGCTGCACACCGTCGGCCAGCCGCGAACGCCACTCCGGATCGAACCGCACGGCGGTTTGTTGAGTCTGTGCTTCATTCATCCAGTACGGCTTGTCCTCATCATCGGAGCTCAATCCCAAAAGCCCGACAGTTCCTTTCGTCGTAATGCAAGCACTAC
Organism: Rania fehmarnensis; assembly: GCF_056494185.1. NCBI lineage: Bacteria > Pseudomonadati > Planctomycetota > Planctomycetia > Pirellulales > Pirellulaceae > Rania > Rania fehmarnensis. The sequence goes on along the minus strand of NZ_CM151398.1, from coordinate 2,466,344 downwards.
ATTAATCATTTGCCGATAACCTGCAATGCAGAGATTCGTCCGCCACCTTGCCAATCAGCCTCCCTAGGGGAAAGTGCCCGCAATCCTTCCCTGGCTTGCCGACTCCTATCATAATAGCTACACGTTCCCAACTCCTCAAACTAACCCGAATCTGATGCCCCTGATGCGATCACGCCAACTTCGACTGAGCAACTACACCTTGGTAGCACTCTACACATCCGGCCTGATCACCAGTGCTGTCGTCGGCTGCAAACCCACTGCTCCCTCCAGCCCCAACACCACCCCGGCCAGCAACAAACAAGCAGTTCGCCCCACCCGCATCATCGCCCAAGGCCAAATCCAACCCTCCCGCGGATTAATTCGCCTCTCGGGTACCCCAGGCGATGCCGTTGACAAGATCAATGTAGCCGTTGGCGATCAAGTCAAAAGCGGTCAGCTTATCATCACCCTACGCTCCGCCCTCGCCAGACAAGCACAGCTCGAAACATTGATACAACAATTGGCCGATGCCAAGTTGCAACATGCCGCCAATGTCGAGCGTGCGCAAATCGATGTCAGTGCCAGCCAACTACAACTGAAACAAGCCAGTGAGCAACTGCAGTCCATCACCCGCAGTCGACCATCGCTAGATCTCTTGAAACAACAGTGGCAAGATGGTCAAGCGGCCCTTGCGCGCATTCAAACCATCGCCAATGATCCACTGACCAAGGCAATGGTTAGCCGACTTGATATCGAGAAACAACGGGCCACCGTCACCGCCGCCCAACTGCAGTATCAAACACAAAACGATTCGCTCGAACAAGCCGATCTGGCGGCCAAAGGCGCAGTGCAGCTGGCAGAAGAAAAACTACGCGCCGCGCAAAAATCGCTCGAACTGGCGCAGAAGGTAAACCCGAGCGCAGTGCTGGAAGCTCAAATCGCCACCGCTAAACAACAACTCTCACTTTCGCAAATCACAAGCCCCATCGATGGTACCGTCGTCTCCTTGGACGCACGCATCGGCGAGAACGTAGCTCAGTTCCCTCTGGCCCAAGTAGCCGATCTGAGCCATATGATCTGCCAAGTCGAAGTCTATCAAACCGATGCGCCACTGGTGAAACTTGGCCAAACAGCCATCTTGCGCAGCGATGCCTTCGAGAAACCATTAGTCGGCAAGGTTTCGCGTATCGATCGCCTGATCGGCCATCCGCAACTCCGCGCAACCGACCCCCTTGCCAAGACTGACTATCGCACCCTGCCGGTGCAAGTTGAGATTGACGCAGCCGATGTGGCCGTGGCCGCGCGATGGTTGCAGTTGCAAGTAGAAGTGTCCATTCCGCTGGACACCGCCAACGCCGGCGCGGGTTCTTGATGCCCTATGCGCACACCGCTGGCCTTGCATAATCTGTGGCACCAACTGGCGCGCACCATCGTATCAACAGCCGGTGTCGGCTTCGCACTGCTGCTCGTCTTCATGCAACTCGGCTTTCAAGGGGCCGTGTCGCATACGGCCGTTAACGTCTACGAGCACCTGCAGTTCGACCTGCTCATTCGCAGCACCGACTATGCTCACCTGTATGAGCCCGGACGCGTTCCTATCACGAGCTTAAGCGTCGCCTCAGGTCTAGCTGGAGTGCGCGAAGTCGTGCCGATGTGGATCGGACTACAAAACTGGCGCAGTTTGCCGCCACTGGGTAATTCTAAGCGCATGGCCAATTTCAAACCTCAGTTCCTGCCGCTGGCCGTTATGGGTGTGCGTCCAAGCGACGTGGTGTTCGATCGACCCGAGATAACTCAATTACAGTACCTGCTGGCTTCCGATCACAATGTACTGGTCGACGATTCAACGCGCCCCGATTATGGTCCATTAAACGGTCGCAAGTTCACTGCGGATGATGCCGAGCGCGAAGCGGAAATGGGTGGCGAACGATTCAAGATCGTCGGCGTGTTCAAACTAGGCACCGGCCTGGCGGCCAACGCAGCTGTGCTGACCAGCGATCGCGGCTTTGATCGCGCAGTACCGTGGGAAGCCGATTCGTATACATCATTTGGTCTAGTACGACTGAGCGAAAACACTTCCGCTACCGAAGTGCTCGCTCAACTGCGCACTCGTCTGGGCAAGCTCGGCCCCGGCGATCGCATTCCCACGGTCGATGTCATGTCACGCGACGAAGTCATTCGCTGGGAACGACAACGTTGGCTCTGGCAAACACCCATTGGATTGATCTTCCAATTAGGCGTCGCTCTTTCGCTACTGGTCGGCGCAGCGATCGTATATATGGTCCTGGCAACCGATGTAACGGACCGCTTGCCTGAATACGCCACACTGTTAGCCATCGGATATTCGCACGTTTATCTATGCACCGTGGTCCTCACGCAAGCCATCGCCTTAGGTCTAAGCGGCTTTGTGGTCTCGTGGGGAGTATCCGAAGTTCTCTATCGCGTTACCGAAGGCGCCTCAGGCATTCCCATCGCCATGAACCCAGCCCGCATCATCGGCGTCGGATTGCTCGGCATCGCCGTATGCCTGGCCAGCGGTACACTCGCCCTCCGTAAATTGTGGAAAGCCGAACCAGCCAACCTGTTCTGATTTTAGATTTTCGATTTCCGATTGTTGATTTCAAACTTCACACTTCAAACTTCACACTTCTCAAATGCGTACCGCGCTTGCCTGGAAAAACCTGACCAGCAGCCGCAGCAAACTACTGCTGTCGGCTACCGGTGTGGGGTTTGCCGTGCTGCTGATGTTTATGCAGATTGGTTTTCGCAACGCACTATTCGATAGCAATGTCGAGCTGATCAATCTGTTTGAAGCTGACATCATCATGGTCAGCCCCGCGCGCTACAACTTATCCAGCGAACGCCGATTCAAACTGCACTGGTTGCAGCGAGCCGAAGCGACCAAGGGTATTCAAGCTGTTTCCGCGCTGCGCACCGAACGCAATATGGCCAGCGTCAAAGTCGAAGGCCACAAAGGTCGCACGATTCGTGTTCTGGCCATCGATCCCGATCCGGAATTCTTCACCGATGACCAGTTAGCCGAGAAGCTGAGGGAGGCTGACGAGCAGCAGTCGGCCCTGGTCGATCGTCGTAGTAAAGCGGCCTATGGATTTGCTGTCAGCGATGCGCAACGCTTGCAAGCTCAACATGTTGAACTCAATGGCACCCGCATTCGCTTGATGGATTCCTTTACACTGGGCACCGATTTTGCCAACGATGGCACGCTGCTTATGTCAAACCGCTTGTATCCGAGCCTCTTTCCGTTTCGATCTCCCACGCGCGACCCCATGGACTTGGTGGATATAGGACTGATTAAACTTGCCACCGATGCGGATGCTGCAGCGATCATCAACGAACTAGCCCAACTAAATCCACAAGAGATCTCCATTTACCGGAGGTCAGACTTTGTGGCGCGCGAAGTTCGTTTCTGGTCACGCAATACACCGATTGGTGTCATCTTCGGTATCGGCACGATCATGGGTCTCATTGTCGGCGCCATCATCTGTTACCAAATTCAGTTCACCGACATCAGTGAGAACATGCCGGAACTGGCGACCCTCAAAGCGATGGGATATGGTAACGGCTACTTCTGGAGCTTGATCCTGTGCCAGTCATTTTACCTGGCCTGTATCGGTTTTATTCCAGGCTTGGCCATTTCATGGGCGCTGTACGATTTGTTGGCCTCCGCCAGCGGCCTGGTCATGCGCTTGACTTGGGACCGCGTTGCCTTGGTGTGGATACTGACGCTGGCCATGTGCCTGATCAGCGGCGTACTGGCGTTAAGAAGATTGTTCCGCGCCGACCCAGCCAATTTGTTTTGATGGAACTAAGCCGAAGGCGTTAGCGGCGGTTCCTTTGGAGTGCTGTGGCGCCTGCCACAGCTTTGATGTAATAACCCAACGTTCAAGGCAACGGCTGCGCTGGCCTCAGGTGCGTTGCGTTTGAGTAGCCCCGATACTTAAACGTTCACGACCGTAGGTTGCAAAATAACCGAGGCTAACGCCTACGGCTTAGTCGGTGAGGCAACCGAGGCTAGCGCCTACGGCTAAGAGGCGTTGGCTGCTTGCGCAAATTGTATGACTTTGTGCTCGTCTTTCACGCCGGGTGAAAGCTCAACGCCGGAGGCCGTGTCAACGCCTGCGCAGTGAGTCACGCGAATAGCCTCGGAAACATTCTCTGGTGTCAGACCACCTGCCAGCAACAGTGGCACATCGCGGAGCAGAGCAGGGCGGGGCCAGAGCAGGTCCCAACGCGCGACCTTACCCGTACCACCACCCACACCCGGTGCATAAGCATCGACCAGAAAGGCAAACTTGGCTGGTCGATGATTTAACCAGGCTTGAGCCAACTCAGCTTCCTCCGTTCTGCCTGACCAACTGAGCGATTTGATAATCGGCAGCTGCTGGAGCTCGCCGGCTAATACATCAGGCAACTCGTGACCGTGCAACTGCACCGCATCCGGTACGACCGCATGCACCATTGAAATCAATTCATCACGCTTGCAATCCATGGTCACGATTACGCTGGTCAGACCTACAGCACGCGCTCGCTCGCACATCTGCCGCGCAGTCGCTAACGACACGCAGCGCGGGCTGCTTGGTACCAGGTTGATGCCGACTGCATCGACGCCAGCGTCGACTAACATGTCAATGTCAGCTAGTTGAGTTACTCCACAAACCTTGATACGAAACAAAGTCTTCTCCGCGCTTCGGACTGATTATCGAGCCATCTATCGAGTCATCTATCGGGCCGAAATCGTTTCAGGTTTGTAAGGATGATTACGCTTGAAGAGCACTTTGGTGGAGATGATTTCATCGGGCAGTTCCTGCGTCTTGTGCTCGCTCTTGTCCTCAGGATTCACGCGAGCCAGATCGCCGACGATGTTCATGCCCTTAATGACACGTGCAAAAGCCACATAGCCACCGTTCAAATTAGCGCGCGGCACATAACAGATAAAAAATTGTGAGCCGCCAGAATCGGGCACGTTGGACAGCGCCATACCCAGCGTACCGCGAAAGAACTTGCGATCCGTCTGGCCGTTTAGTTCCGTGCGAATCGAATACCCCGGGCCGCCTGTGCCATCGCGCAGCGGATCACCACCTTGAGCCATAAAGTGCGTGAGCACGCGATGGAAGGGCAGTTTGTCATAGAAGCCTTCTTCACAAAGCTTGATAAAATTAGCGACCGTGTTGGGTGCTTGATTCTCAAATAGCTCGATCTCGATATCGCCTTTGGTAGTCTCCAACAACACGCGTGGCAACGGTTCGCCCGCTGCATCCGTTTCGCGAGCCTTCAGCTCCTCTTGCCAGAGTTTTTCATAAGCCTCCGTTTGTGACAAATCCATAACCAAGTCATACGTTTCGCTGATCTTCTTGGCGACCTCTTGCCGCTCTTCGTTAGAGATTTTCTTTTCTTGCGCCAACTCCTGCATCGAATCCGCCAGGTTCTTGGCAGCTATGTCCAACTGTGGTCGAGCCAAGGCGAATTGACTGGTCGCGGCCGCAGTTAATCCATAGCAGAGGTTGAAGGCCTTTCCGTCTTGGCCGTGCTGATGCAGCAACTGCACAATCTCCAGCATGCCATCAAAGCGATCGGCGTCCGCATTGCGTCCCACCAATTGCAACAAGAACTCACCGGCTTGCGAATCCAGTTTCGGATCGGCTTTAAAATCCGCCAGCGCAGCATCGACCATTTTCTGATGGATTTCATGGCCAGCGACCAGCATGCGACGCCACTCTTGCTGCAGCCCGCTGGTCGTACCAGTACCCTCCGACAAGTGATATTTGACGGCCAGCAAGCGCATGCTCTTGAGATGATCGCGCATGACCGTCGAAACCGATTCGAGCTTGGTGGCTTGTTTAAGTTCCTGCGTGCTCTCCCCCTTGCCGCTGGCCGCTTCAGCCTGCTCTTGGCCAACTGCCGGCATGGCGCCGGTGGCCCCGATGACCAACAGCATGATCGGGACGCTACTCATACCTACAAGTACTAACGCGGATTTCAGAATCGATCGACCGAGCATGCCAGGATTGCCTAGGAAGAAATGGGTGGGACAAGTATCAAGCTGCCAAGCGGGCGGTACACAGCCAGCGATGTCAATTGTATAATGAGCATACGTTTCTCGGTAATCAAAAGGTCGCGCTCGACCAGGCAAAACGAAGGCTTCTGCCCCATGAATTCCCACCCGCGTCGCTCGGGCCCGCGTCCCAAGCGCGAGGCTCGCCAGGAAAGCTCGTCGCCGCGCTGGTTACGGATTGTGGGTGGCCACATGGGTGGTCAGCGAATTCACTATAACGGCGATCCATCAATTCGCCCTATGAAGGACCGCACTCGCGAAAACGTCTTCAATCTGCTGGGCGGACACTTGGATGATTACCTGGCGATCGACTTGTTTGCCGGCACCGGAGTTTTGGGGATCGAAGCCCACAGCCGCGGCGCTTCGCGAGCAATTCTGCTGGAAATGCTCCGGCCAGCCGTGGCCACCATCGTTGAAAATCTTCAGCGCCTCAAGATTGCCGACAAAGTCGAAGTTCACAACGTCGACACACTGCGTTGGCTGAAGTACATCGAAACCACCGCCACCAGCTGGCCACAAGCACCTTGGGTTGTCTTCTGCTGCCCTCCCTATCGACTATGGGAAACCGAGCTCGAGCGACTGCGCGATGGGCTGGTTGCCATGCTCAAACTTGCTCCGCACGGCAGCCTGTTTGTCGTCGAATCCGAAGAGCCCTTCGAAATCCAAACTCAGTTGCCGGAATTCGAGTGGGACGTGCGCACCTACAAACCGGCAGTCATCGGGGTTGCCGAGAAGGTTTGAAGCGAGAAGTTTGAAGTGCGAAGTTTTGAACCTTCCAACTCAAACCCGTAATTTAAAACTTGCTCATCAGCCGCTCGAAAAACTCAGCCGCTAATTGCACTTGTTGGATGTCGACATACTCTACTGCGGCATGTGCTTGGTCGATATCGCCGGGACCAAAGATAATGCTGGGCACGCCGGCCCGTGCAAGTTTGCTGGCGTCGCTGCCAAAGGGCACGCCTGCATGCGCGCTCTCCAGGCCCATCTCACCTAACACAGCGGAGGCCGCCACGCAGATGCCCGCCTCGGGTGCCGTGTCCAAGCCAATGTCGGTTAACATGGGCGGCTCCATTACTACGTCCAACCCTGGATGCTGCTGTCGCAAACGCTCGAGCAGTTGCTCGTAATGCGCCAATACAACTTCAACACTCTCCTCTGGCAGCAAACGGCGATCGATTTCAATGGCACATTGATCAGGCACAAAGTTGACTTGCACGCCGCCGCTGATCTTGCCTACGTTGATCGAGCCAGCACCCAACAGAGGATGCACGCGCTGGGCCAAGCGTTGATTGTCTTGCTCCAATTCCAAAACCACACGCGCCATATGCGAGATGGCATTGACGCCTAAATGCGTCTTGGAACTATGCGCCGAGACTCCGCGCGAGATCATGCGCCACCGTAGAACCCCTTTGCTGGCGATCACCGCTCGCAAGCCAGTGGGTTCAGCAATCACTGCACCAGCGGCCAGCAGCCCTTCGCATAATTTGAGCGCGCCGCGAAACGAAAACTCTTCATCCACCACGGCTGCCATCCAAACTTCACAGACCGGCTGCTGGCCGCGCTGCTTCATCTGGGCCACGGCATACATCATGGCTGCCAAACCTGCCTTAGTATCACACGCTCCGCGACCATACAATCGATCGTCCTGGATCGTTGGCTCAAACGGATCGATCGTCATACCTTGGATGGATACCGTATCCATGTGGGCTTCTAGTATCAATCGCCGCGCTGGGTCTCTGCCCGGCAGCCGCGCAATGACATTGTCGCGACCTGGAAAGACAGTCTGCCGCCAACACTCCACTGCCTGCGACTGCCAATACTTTTCCACGAAGTCAGCCAACTCCGCTTCACCCGGACCACCTTCGTAAAAAGAGTTAACGCTATTGATGCGCACCAAATCGGATAGCAGTTCAATCAACATAGATATTCAAGTACCCATTCAGTATGTGGCATAGGCTTCTAGCCTGCAGAACGTAGGACGGGTCTCCAGGCCCGTCCGTGTGCATTTATAAACGTAGGACGGGTCTCCAGGCCCGTCCGTGTGCATTTATGATGTAGGACGGGTCTCCCGGCCCGTCTGTGTGCATTTATGATGCGGTCGGGCCTGGAGACCCGTCCTACTAAAAGGCAGCTCAACCGTAGGAACCGAGGCTAATGCCGTCAGCTTAGGCGCGAGAAGTTCTCTAGCAGTTGCAAGCCGTGCGTTTGACTCTTTTCGGGATGAAACTGCGTAGCGATTAAGTTACCGCGGGCGATGGCGGCACAGAACTGACCACCGTAATCGCATGAGAGCCAACAAAGGCCTGGATCTTCGGGCTGCACATAGTAGCTGTGGACGAAGTAGAAGTAGGGTTCGGCCGGCAAGCGATCAAAAGCAGCCAAGCCTGCCTGCTCCTGTCGTACGCGATTCCAGCCCATGTGCGGAACTTTGTATTCGCTGGGCAAGTCGAAACGCACGACGCGACCAGGAATGACGCCCAGTCCTTGATGGACACCGCCCTCTTCACCGGTGTCAAAGAGCAACTGCAAACCCAGACAAATTCCCAAGAACGGTCGGTCCGAACGAATGAAGTCGATGATTGGTTCGACCAGGTTGCGTGCCTTCAATTCGCGCATCGCATCGCCAAATGCGCCGACGCCCGGCAGTATCAAACGCTCCGCTTGAGCGATTTCATGTGGATCATTGGTTATCGTCGCTTGGGCACCCACATGTTCAAGGGCCTTCTGCACGCTGCGCAGGTTGCCCATCTGATAATCGACGATTGCTACGCTGGGACGATTCATGAGTTTGGCTTGGGTTGAACTTGATCTGGATAAGGACGCGTTGTGATGACACCTTCTTCGGGACTGCTGGCCTGAGCATACAGCCGTTTGGGAATGCGACCCGCCAAGTACGCCTGGCGTCCAGCCATGGCAGCGTTACGCATGGCATGCGACATCAGTATCGGATCGCGGGCATGCGCGATGGCCGAGTTCAGTAGCACTCCATCAGCCCCCAATTCAAACGCGACCGATACATCGCTGGCAGTGCCCACACCAGCATCGACAATCACCGGGTAATCAGGTTCACCCTCTTTCAGATATTCCAAGATGATTCGCAGATTATTCGGATTGAGAATGCCTTGACCACTGCCGATAGGGCTACCGGCCGGCATGACGCTAGCCGCGCCAGCCGCTTTCAATTGCCTGGCCACAATCGGGTCGTCACTGGTGTAACAGAGGACTTGAAAACCATCAGCGACTAGCTTCTCACACGCTTGCAACGTAGCGATCGGATCGGGCAGCAACGTTTTCGTATCGCCCAGCACTTCCAGCTTGACCCAATCGGCACCAGGATTCTCCAGAGCGCGCAAGATCTCGCGTCCTAGCCTGGCCACGCGCACTGCATCCGCGGCGTTGTAACAGCCCGCCGTATTGGGCAACAACAAGTACTTCTGCGGATCGATAAAGTCGAGGATGTTGCGACCACCGCGCTCATACATCTTTTCGCGACGCACGGCCACCGTCACGACATCGGCACCTGAGGCCACCAGCGAATCTCGCATCAGCTCCATCGTGTCGTACTTGCCAGTACCGACGATCAGTCGACTGGCCAGCGTATGCGAACCGATGCGCAGCGGTGGATCATCGCTGGCCTGAACAGAATTGGAGTCGCTTTGCAAGTCAAGATTCCCGGTCGCCAAATGCGTCACGCTTTAACCGCCTCCAACCAAGGTGACCACTTCGATCTGATCACCATCGCAGAGCAGCGTGCTGGCATGCTCTTGCTTGGGCACTATCTCCAAGTTGCGTTCCACTGCCACAAGTGCGGTTCGCACTCCCTGGCTTGCCAGACAATCAGCAATGGTAGAGCCAACCGCCATCTGCTGCGGCTGGCCATTAACTGAAATCGTAATCATTTGATCAGGCATTCAACGCACATCTCAGACATTTGCTACTCTTCGAAGGCCGCATCAAAGGCGCGAGCGCTGGGAGCGAAGTCGATTCGCTTGGTGAATTGGCATGCTTCGCGAGCGCCAAACTCGCGATCCATACCACTATCTTCCCACTCGATGCTCAAAGGTCCAGTGTACTTGATGTCATTCAAAGCTCGAATGATCTCTTCAAAGTTGATGCCACCACGACCTGGACTGCGGAAATCCCAACCGCGACGTGGGTCGCCAAAGTTGATATGGCTGCCCAAAATACCCGAGCAACCATCCAGCTTGGTGATCGCATCCTTGATGTGGACGTGATAAATGCGATCGGGAAACTTTCGCAAAAACTGCACAGGATCGACACCCTGCCAATGCAAGTGACTGGGGTCGAAATTGAATCCAAACTCTTCCCGACCATCGAGAGCATCGATCGCCATCTCCGCCGTATAGATATCGAAAGCGATCTCCGTTGGATGCACTTCGAGCGCAAACTTCACACCGCATTCACCGAACACGTCCAAGATTGGATTGAAGCGCTCGGCCAGCAATTTAAAGCCCGCATCGACCATCTTTTGCGAGACAGGTGGGAACGAGTACAGCAAGTGCCAGATGCTCGAACCCGTGAATCCATTGACAACGCCAACGCCAAACTTTTGCGCAGCCCGCGCCGTTTGCTTGAGCTCTTCAATGGCCCGCTTGTTAACACCCGCCGGATTGCCATCGCCCCACACATAGTCGGGCACGATCATCTTGTGACGTTCGTCGATATTGTCCAGCACCGCCTGGCCGACCAGGTGAGCACTGATCGCATAACACGATAGCCCATTGGCCTCCAGCAGTTCGCGCTTCCTGGCACAGTAACCATCATCCGACATGGCCTTGTCGACTTCGAAATGGTCGCCCCAACAGGCCAGTTCGATACCATCGTATCCGAATTGCTTGGTGAGCTTGGCCATTTGCTCGAGCTTCAAATCGGCCCATTGGCCAGTGAACAGTGTGACAGGACGAGGCATGGAGGGTCTCCGGTTGGAAAAGGGGGAATCAAATTCTTTGCGATAGGGGGAAATCTGTTCAGTTGAGATGGCAAGGTACAGGATGCATAGGCGAGTGATTCGGTCGAGTAGGAGTAGGAGTAGGAACGCTCGCGAACGTCGACTTTTCGAAAATGATGTAAGGCTCAGCCGTTTCCGAAACTACCGACCTTTGAATTAAGCGAGTGAGCATGGATACGATACTCTTGAGGGTCCGTTTTCCCTGCAAGTTTGGGTCTGCAGATATACCACCGCATGCATAGAGGACGTCGTGAATTGCAGCGCACTCCAACGCGGAACCTCGCGCTATCTCAAAGAATCGACTTTTGTCCTTTAAGCTCTGCTTGCCATTGCCTTCGGCAATGTTTAGGGGAATGGATTGCGAGGCTCGCAACCATTGATCGCGGGCCATACGATTTTGGTAGTGCAGTCTATTGGCCAATTCGAAGGAGAAAGTCACGTAGGTAATGGCTATTTGATAAACTTCGAGCCGCTCGTGATCAAACATTGACTCATTTGTTCCCATCATCCTCTTCCCAATCAATTCAGACGGACCGACACTCCTACTCCTACTCCTACTCCTACTCCTACTCCTACTCCTACTCCTACTCCGCTATTCTTCTTCGCCTCCACCAGCGTCGATGTCTTCAATCGCCTGGGGTGGCGGAGCTATCGGTGGCGGAGCTATCGGTGGCGGAGCTACTGGCGGCAGATCTGCGGCAGCGGCAGCGGCAGCGGCGACAACAGTCTCTTCTTCCTTGGGCACCTTCACGATGGCAGCCAACGTATCGCCGTCATCCATGCGCATGATCTTCACACCTTGCGTATTGCGCCCGATGATGTTGATCTCGTTGGCAGCCACGCGCTGGATCTTGCCGCGAGTGGTCATCATCAACAGCTCATCTTCGTCGCTAACAGGCAAGATTCCGACGACGCGGCCGTTGCGCTTGCTGGTCTTGATATCGATCAATCCCGACCCGCCCCGGCGCTGCGTGCGATAAGAGTTGCCGCTATTGGGTTCATCGGCTTCAGCTTCGGCCTCCGGTGGTTCAGGCGTTTCGGGCTCAGCCGCAGCTTCCACCGCGATCTTACCATCTTCACCTTCTTCTGTTTCGGGCAAGGGTGCCAGCACTTCACCTGCGCCGAACCAGGTGCGCTTGCCAAAGCCCAATTCGCAAACCGTCAGCAGCGTCGTATCCGCATCGGCGACAACCATGCCAACCAGTTCGTCATTCTTGCGCAAGCGAATACCCTTCACACCCGAGGTGTTGCGGCCCATCGAGCGCACATCGGTTTCAGCAAAGCGAATGGCTTTGCCTTCAGCGGTGGCCAACAGCAATTGATCGTTCGGCTTGGTAACGACCACATCGACCAGCGCGTCATCTTCTCTCAACTTAATCGCAATAATGCCGCCTTTCTTAGGTCGGCTGTATTGATCCAGCGGCGTCTTTTTGACGAGGCCTTTCTTAGTAGCCATGACCAAGAAATGACCGGGCAAATTGAAATCGCGCACCGAAACGCACTCGGCAATCTTCTCTTCGGGAGCCAGGTTCAGCAAGTTCACGACCGCGCGTCCGCGGCTCTCTCGCGAGAGTTGCGGAATATCGTAAACCTTCTGCCAATACACTTTGCCTTGGCTGGTAAAGAACAGCAAATACGCATGGGTACTGGCCACAAAGAGATGCTCGATTGGATCCTCTTCTTCGGTCTTGGCACCGGTGATGCCCTTGCCGCCGCGACGCTGTGCGCGGTAGGTGGTCGCCGGAATACGTTTGATGTAGCCGTTATGGCTAATCGAAACCACCATCGTCTCTTCGGTTATCAGATCTTCTAGATTGTAATTGCCGAGTTCTTCATTACTGATTTCGGTTCGTCGATCGTCACCAAAGCGGCGACTGATCTCTTCCAGCTCACCCTTGATAATGTCCAGAATGTTTTGCGGATTGGACAGGATCGTCAAGTAGCCGGCGATTTCATCCAGCAGTTCGGAGTGCTCCTGCGACAGCTTGTCTTGTTCGAGATTGACCAACTGCCCGAGGCGCATCGCCAGGATCGCATCGGTCTGCACGCTGGTCAGCGAATAAACATTGTTGGCACCACGATCGCGCTGGAAATCCTCAAAGCCACGATCACCGAGGGCTCGCTGCATCATCGAAGCGGGCACTTCGACACCCATCAAGCGTTCTTTGGCTTCGGCTTGCGTAGAACTGGTGCGAATAATGCGAATGACTTCATCGATATCAGCCAGCGCTAGCAGCAAACCTTCGACGGTATGCTTGCGGCGACGAGCTCGATCGAGCAAGAACTGCGTGCGGCGACGAATTACGGTGACGCGATGCCGAATGAACTCCTGCATCATTTCCTTGAGCGTCAGCTCGCGCGGCTTGCCATCGACCAGCGCTAAGAAAATGATCGAGAAAGTGTCCTGTAGCGGTGAGAATTGATACAGCTGATTGAGCACGATTTCGGGATCGGCGTTGTTCTTGATATCAACAACGATGCGTACCGGCTCTTTCAGATCGCTTTCATCGCGAATACCGGCGATGCCTTTGATCTTTTCTTCGCGAGCCAGGTTGGCGATCCGTTCGATCACGCGATCGCGAAACTGCTGAAACGGAATTTCGCTGACGATGATGCGCGATTTATTCTTGACCGTCTCAACCTTGGCCCGAGCTCGAATGACGATCGTGCTGCGTCCGGTCTTGTAACCTTGATGAATACCGTACCGACCGCAGATGATACCGCCGGTGGGAAAGTCGGGACCGGGCACGATCTCCAGCAACTCATCGATGGTCACTTCTGGATCATCGATGACGCGAATGATACCTGTGCATATCTCGCGCAGGTTATGCGGCGGGATACTGGTCGCCATACCGACGGCGATACCGGTTGCGCCATTGACCAGCAAGTTTGGAAATTTGGAAGGCAAGACGACTGGCTCTTTGCGAGTCTCGTCATAGGTCGGCACGAAATCGACCGTATCTAGCTTGAGGTCGTCCAACAGCATGGCCGCTGCGGGGCTCAAGCGAGCTTCGGTATAACGCATCGCAGCCGGAGGCAAACCCGCAATCGATCCGAAGTTACCTTGTTTGTCGATCAGCACATGTCGCATGTTCCATTCTTGGGCCATGCGCACGAGCGTGGGATAGATGACGGCTTCACCGTGAGGGTGATAGTTACCGCTGGTATCGCCCGAGATCTTGGCGCATTTGACGCGATGCGACCCTGGTCCGAGATTCAGGTCATTCATAGCGACCAGAATACGCCGCTGCGAAGGCTTCAGCCCGTCGCGCGCATCGGGCAGCGCGCGGCTGACGATCACGCTCATCGCGTACGTCAGATAGCTCTCCTTCAGCTCTTCTTCGATAGGCAGCTTGACCAGCCGAGTGTTGTCCTCGCCTTCCGGTGGCAAGTTCGTTCCGTCATTATCGGGAGGCAGATCAGCCAAAGCGATTTCTTTCCATTGCGAGAATAGAGTCGAGGCTTAAATTCGCTCGAAAAAACCCAGCGTTTTACGCCTTAAAATCAAGCTGCAAATGGTACCAGAAAACCGCCCAATTGCCAACCGGCCCAGCCCGCAATCTAAGCGTCGCAAGTCATTGATTGGCAACTAGTTAAGAACAGGGACGCAGAGCCGCCATAGAGCAGCTGTAGAGCAGCTGTCCCCAGCTGCTCAGAACCCTCTAACCAAAGCTCCTTCCGACCAAGTGTCTAGCGTTGAAGTGAGCGGCCCTGGAGAGCCGCTCTACAAAATCGTAGAGCAGCTGTCCCCAGCTGCTCAGAACCCTCCAACCAATGCTGCTTCCGATCCATGGACCAGCGCAAAGGGTGAGCGGCCCTGGAGAGCCGCTCTACGGGACAGCCGCTCTACGCTGGCTGCAGAAAACTTAGATGCAACTCAGCATGCCGTAGATTCAGGCGGATGCGATCTTCGTGGCTCATTGCCCCAAAGGCCGGACTATCATGCGGACATTGCTCGCCATTCTGCAATCGACCAAAGGCTCGCCGCAGTCGCTCAGCGGCTTCATCCAAGGGTTGATCGTCTTGACCAATGGTACCCGCCGGAATACCAGGAATCTTTACGCCTGGACGCATTCCTTTGCTGAGCATACTCGGAACCATCAATCGCAAAATAAATCGAAGGATCCAAGGCGGCGTCTTCATGGGATAGCCGTCGTATCCATATTCAATCCACGCAGCCAAATGCGCCATCACCTGGCCCGGCTTCCAGTTGCCAGTGACTTGCAAAGAGCCGGCATGCGCGGCGGCTACTATCTGGTCAACATCTTGCAACACTTCATCGATCGATTCGAATCGCAACTTGCGACGACTTACTTTCTTTGTATTCAACATCGAGTTTACTCCTCTGTGCTCTCTGCACTCCGATCAACTTTGAGCAGCGGTAACCACGATCTCGACCCGATACTTGGCATTGGCCAGTTTGGCTTCCACCGTGGCTCGCGGCGGCGCATGACCTGCCACGACCCACGCGTCCCAGACACTATTCATACCGTCGAAGTCTGCCAAGTCGGCTATAAAGATCTGACACATCAAAATGCGGCTCTTGTCCGATCCGTTGTCATTCAGCAGCGACTCAATCAACCCGAGCACTTCGCGCGTCTGCGCTACGATGTCACCATCGAGCGTCGTCTCAGGCACTTGACCAGCCAGATAGATCACACCATTAAAAATAGCCGCCTCGGAATATCGAGTGGCCATACCAATTCGAGTTAGCTGTGGCATAAGCGATGTTTGTGTTTGTAGAGCAGCTGTCCCCAGCTGCTCGGAACCCTTTAAGTAATTTTTTGACGACCGAGTGACTTGCTTGTTTGTTGAGCGGCCCTGGAGAGCCGCTCTACGGAGGTCTTATGTTACAGGTATACGACTTGCCGGGTGCGGAGCAGACTCCTTTAAAAACGCAGAGGCCGCGGAGAAAGCGCTGTCTTCTCTGCGATCCTCCGTCTCTCTGCGTTTAAAAAACAGCACCCTCTAACCAATGTTTCTTCCGACCAATGGACCAACGCAATGGTTGAGCGGCCCTGGAGAGCCACTCTACGAAGGTCTTATGTTACAGGTGTACGACTTGCCGGGTGCTGAGCGGCTGGGGACAGCCGCTCTACGGCGCGACTACAAATCCAGCAGCTGCTGACGCAGTTTGCGCATAACACGACTACGAGCTTGACGTATGGCTGCGGGCGTCAAGTTTAACTGCTGAGCGACGATGTCGGTAGGCAACCCGTCGACCACCGTGCGCCAAAAAGCTTGCCAGGTTTGCGGCGCGAACGTAGCTTCAATTTGAGCCAGTGCTCGCGACGTGAGCTTGGCTTGATCACCCGCTTCGCTCGGCTCCTCTTCGACCTGATCAATCCTATCGGGCACTGCGTTCAGATCCGCCAAGGCCGTACTGCCACCCACGGCGGGCAAGTTGCCGCGTTGGCGGCGAGCTGCGTCGCGCAGCTTGTTGCGCGTAATCGTCCATAACCATCCGCGAAACGCACCGCTGGTTCCGGGAGGATGATAGGTATCAAGCGCTCGCGAGACGGAACTGAATACTTCTTGAATGCAATCGGCGGTCGCTTCCGGTCCAATTCTTAGTCGCCCACACCATTTGATGACGAGCGGACTATACAAATCCACCAACTCGCGCCACGCCAACTCGTCGTGCTGTCGGGCCCGCTCCAATAAACTCAAATTGGTCGTAGATGAAGTCATTCAAGTATTGTAACAACAGGACACATCGTAGAGCGGCTGTCCTCGCGTAGAGCGGCTCTCCAGGGCCGCTCAGCCTTAACGTTGGACTATTGGTCGGAAGAAACTTTAGTTAGAGGGTTCCGAGCAGCTGACGACAGAGCGGCCCTGGAGAGCCGCTCTACAGTAAGCTTCTCTACGATCGACCCAAAGAATCACAGGCTGGAAGCCTATGCCACACCAGGCTGTCACGCGGTGTGCGTTTCTATTAGTAGATAGATTCCTTGGTCCTTGTTAGAGTAATAACCTATGCCACAATCGCCATGTCTGCCGCGTGAAACTCTGAAAGGCTATCTGAACGGATCGGCCGACGAGACGCATATTTCAGTCATCGAATTGCACCTGGCCGAATGTCTCGATTGCGAACAAACGATCGTCGAATTGGAGTCCAATCCGGATACGCTGTGGGTCGACGTGCGAGAACAACCACCTGCAGAAAGTCAAGAAAATTCGGTCTCGGCCGAATCGGCTAGCGTCATCCAACGCGCCGTGGATGCCGTCAAAGTCTCCTTTCGCTCCGCGAAAGGCAGCCAGCCACACCTTGATGCCGCCCTCGAAAAACCCGCCGAAATCCGCTTGCAACAAATCGGGGCTTACAAACTTCTTCGCCCGCTAGGTCGCGGAGGTATGGGCCTGGTCATGTTGGCCCGGCATACCAGTCTGCATCGCGACGTGGCCATCAAGATCTTGCCCAGTGTCATCGGCGATCGACCAGAACTTGTGCAACGTTTCGAGCGCGAGATGATGGCCGCGGGCAAGCTGAATCATCCCGCGATCGTCAACGCCACCGACGCCGGGCAAGAGCAGGGGACGCACTACCTGGCCATGGAGTTCATCGATGGCCTCGACCTCAGTCGTATCGCCCGGCTGGTCGGCCCACTGCCGATTGCCGATGCCTGCGAGATCGTGCGTCAAGCTGCTTTGGGTCTTTCGTATGCGCACGCACAAGGCATCGTGCATCGCGACATAAAACCTTCGAACCTGATGCTGGATAAAACTGGCCGCGTAAAGATTCTCGACTTCGGCCTGGCCCAGTTGAACTTGTGGGATGAAGTTACCTGCGAACTAACCACCGTTGGTCAACTGATGGGCACGCTCGACTATATGGCACCAGAGCAAGCCGAACGCGTTGGGCCGGTCGATCATCGCGCCGATCTGTATGCCTTGGGTGCAACACTGTTTCGCCTTTTAACCGGTCGCGCGCCGCTGGCGGCTTCGCCCAATATGACGTTACTAGAGAAGGTCAAGCTATTGGGTTCCCAAGCTCCACCGTCGGTCGGCACCCTGCGCGAGGATTGCCCGCCCCAGTTAATTAACTTGGTCGGCCAAATGCTGCATCGCGATCCGAGCCAACGTCCTGCCAGCGCTGCGCACATCGCTGAGTCATTGGCGCCGCTTTGTAGCGGACACCAGCTGACGAGCTTACTCGAAACGGCCCTGCATAAACCCGAGGCGCCCAGCGATGAACTGACGAAGTTGAAGCTAGATGTGACTGGCGCAATAACTCAACGCGCGATAATCGCTGCCGCCAGCACCTCGCGTGTGCCGCCTCGCCGATACTGGTGGATCGCTGCAGCAATGCTGCCGTTGCTCATGTTGGCCAGCACGCTCATTGTATTGGAAATGCAAAAGGGTCAACTAATCATCGAATCTGAGGCCGACAATGTTCAGGTAAAGATTGCCAGCCAGGGCAAGCTGGCACAAGAAATGGTTGTGCATCCGGGCGCGCAGAGCACTCGCTTAAGTGCCGACAAGTATGAAATCACTATCGACGGTGCCAGCGATGAAGTAGCGATCAATCAAAGTCAAGTGGAGATCAAACGCGGTGGAACAGTGGTGGCGCGCATTACCAAGAAAGCTTCGGACGCCGCCAAAGATGACAGTCCCAACGTTAACAAAAATCCGAACGCGTCACCTACGCTTACTTATAAAGGCGAGCCGCTCGATCACTGGCTCGGTATCCTCGAGCGCGATCTCAACCTCGACACGCAAGAAGCTGCCACCGAGGGCGTATGCTCGCTAGGGACTGATGCCAATGAAGCGACGCGGCTAAAAATTCGCGATGTCTTGATTCGGGCCATGATGCGTCCATTGCCTGCCTATATCACCATGCAGCGAGAACAGCGGGCCAGCTGGTATACGTCAGAGCCGGTGGAAGTTCACTACCGGGGTATCAACAACCTGTCGCGCACTTTGTTCTATGTTTGTAAACCGCACGAAGCCTTCGAGGCTCTAACCACTCACTGCCTGGCTGGCTCTCCGGACCATCAGTTAGCCGGACTACTGGCCATATGCGATGGGCTTGATAAATTGGATGAGAGTTACTGCATGTGGCTAGTCGAAAAGGAACACTTTGCTGCACTTGATGAGAATATCTGGCTCGTTCTGGTCTATCTCGAAAACTGCATGGGCCGCCGACCCGAATGGGCTGAGAAGATCTTGCCTGAACTGCGGAATCGGGTGATCGAACATCCCAAGCTGGGAGCACCTGTTGCCCTGATCTTACAGGCTCGAGTTCATTCGAATAAGGAAATGACTCTCGAAGACAAACACAACAACATGGCCTCAAGGCGTTTCGTGGAGGATTCGATCGCCAACTATGCGCTCGAGGTCTTCAAGAACTCCGCCTCGACACCAGCCGAAATCGCTCTGGCCGCGTGTCGACTGGCTTCTACGGGTTCTGTCGTTGAGGCTCATCGCGACGAATTAATTCCGCTCATCAGTCAACGGCTATCGACTTTGGCCAAAGACAAGTCTCGGCTACTGGCCGATATCCCAATAGTGCCGGACTTAAAATACGACATATATGCTCCAAGTAGTCGCTTGCCCAGTCAGCATGCAGGTAGCAGCGCGACAAACGAATGGGGAATACAGATTTGCGACCACGACTACGATAAGCCCAAGCGTGAGAACGGGATAACCTACGCGACCAACCTAAGGTATTTCGGTTCAGAAGCAGTGGCCTTATTAGCGCTGACGAGTCGCCTTTCCGCGGTTCGAGAACTTGATGGACCATTAACGGCCGTCGCTGAGCAATTGTTGGCCAATGTACAAAGTCTGCCCGGCTTGGCCCTCGCCGAAATACCTACGCAAGGACCGAGCTCTCGCCAAACGCCCTCGGAGTATGCCGACTTCTGCTGGCCATTTGAAAAGTTCTTGGGCAGTTCGCCACTGGTGAACAAATTTCCGCCAGAGACCTGGCGAGCCTGGAAACTCTTCCAAGGCATGAAGCGGCTTTGTATCGATAAGAATCTGGAAAATACGCAGCTCCACTCCACCATTGTTCGAGCTGAGCAAGCGTACAAACAAGACTCTCAGAGTCAGCCGAGTCCGGAGATCCCCCCCAGTGCCAATGCAGCGGAACTGTCGTGGGCCAAGCGACAAATCACCAAGTACGACAAGAATCAAGACGGTGTATTAACGCAAGATGAATGGGGTCAGATGGTCATCCGCCCAACCGATGCCGACGGCGATGGAAAGATCACATTACAAGAGCTCATACAATCTATAGGCCGACAAAGCGGTCAGCCGGCGCCGATCTACCAAGGCAACACACTCGAGCAGTGGCTGCAAATCTTCGAGAACGATCTGAGTCTGAAGAGCCGCATGGAAGCGCTACACGCCGTGCGGCAACTGGTGAAGGGCCTTTCGGAAGAACAGCTACAGGCGACCACCGCGCGCATCTTGACCGCTACCGACGCATATATCCTGTCGCATCCATTGGACAAATCGTGGATGCAAACTGAATGGGAAGCGCTGCGCGTAGGCTGGCGCGAGTCTACGCGTATTACCGAACCACCGCTCAGCCTGGCACCCGATGTACTGTCGTATTTGCAATGGCGTTTGCCCGAGGATCAATTCGAAGCGTTCGTTCATGCACGGCTGACATCTAACGAAGCCCAACCGGCGACACACTGGATGTATGGCGTTTGTTGGGAGCAACAAGTCACTCGCGGCGACAATCGCTTCGATAAACTCTTTCCGTGGTTGAGTGAAACTGAGCGTTTCAAACAGCTTGACACCCAGGTGGCCAGCCTGGCAGTCGTCTACTTCGAACAACAAATCGGCATGAACCAACAACTGCCTGACGATGCGATTGGTAAGACCATCGATCTGATAAAGTCGCATCCTGCCTTGGGAATCGAAGCTGCCTTAAAGTTTTCGCCACGCATCAAGAACTTGGACATTGAACAGTCCGTCGCCCTGCGAAAGCGGGTCGACACAGTCATTATCGATCTCGCCAAACAAATGCTGATGTTACCCAGTGCGCTCCCAGGCGAGAGCCTGGGAACGAGGGAGAAAGACACATCGCCCGCCGCTGTCACGCTGGCCGCGTGTTGCCTTGCCAGCAGCAACTCACCCGTGCGAGAGAATCGAGCGGAACTAACACCGGTGATTGCCAAGCGACTGAGAGAATTGGCACAGGACTCCGGGCGACTGCTATCCAAGCTGCCGATTGGTGATGAGACGCCAAGCGGACCGCGGACGAGGCCTCTGTTGGTGCGCGTTCTGCCCGATGCATCTCGCCCAAACTACGTTCCGCGTCGACGGGTCATCATTAACAACGAAGTCCTGGCCCTGCTAAGCCTGGCCGAACGCTTGAAGATCTGCGGTGAGATACAAATGGAATTGGTGAGCCTGGTGGAACTGACCAGTGCCGCCGCGGTGGATGTTCAACTGAAAACAAGCGTGGTCATGCCAATTTGGGCGTGGACCGACCAAGATCTGCAGGGTTCCGAACAGGCAGGCAAAGCCGACTTGCCGCTATCTCATTGGACCGCAGCGGCTATTAATTACACGCTCAATCAAATCCAACAACGCAATCCATCGACGCTCAGCACAGGTCCGCTGGTGGAAGCCTTTGCGACACAACGGGCCAAGATCACCATGCAGAAATACGATAGCGACGATGACGGCAAGCTGAGCCCCGCTGAACGCCAGGCAGGCAACGTGCGACTCTCCGACGATAACACCAGTGTGTGGGACATCGAACAATTGAAACTGGTCTTCGTCGAGCTATCAAAAACGCACGGGTTCCAAACGCTGGCTCGCGCTGAAGCGAAGATCAAGGCATATGATCGAAACCAAGACGGTCTGCTTTCGATGGACGAATGGAAATCCATGAGTGGGTGGACCCGTGAAATCGATCAGGAAATGGACACCGACGGCGACGGACAGATCTCGGCCGCCGAATATGCCACCCAAAACGCATACGATGACGAATTGCGAGAACAAATGCTCCAACGCCGCCCGCAGAACCCATCGCAGTAGACTTGCGTCGTGACAGGCCGCTTGAGTACATCGTAAAATCGAAATGCACGTAGCAGCGTCTCTCCGAGACGCTGAAGTGTTTCCGCTACAATCATGCGGTGGAAGTGATTACGAGTCTCGGAGAGACTCGGCTACGTGTCCCACGTAGCAGTGTCTCTCCGAGACACTGATGTGTTTGCGCTAGAGGCATGCGGTGGAAGTGATTACGAGTCTCGGAGAGACTCGGCTACGTGTCCCACGTAGCAGTGTCCCTCCGAGACACTGATGGTTTCCGCTAGAGGCATGCGGTGGAAGAGTTTGCGAGTCTCAGAGAGACTCGGCTACGTGTCCCACGTAGCAGTGTCTCTCCGAGACACTGATGTGTTCCCGCTAGCGTCATGCGATGGAAGGGATTACGAGTCTCAGAGAGACTCGGCTACGTGTCCACGTAGCAGTGTCTCTCCGAGACACTGATCGATTCAAGGTAGCAGCTTGCAGTAGGAGTTAACCGAGTCTCGGAGAGACTCGGCTACGTGGGAGTTCAGGCTTTTCGAGGAAATCATGTCCGCAGTCCGTCATTACCATCCGCATTACACGCATGCCGACTATCTCCGCTGGCCGGGCCAGTGGGAGCTTTGGTTCGGCACGGCTATCGCGGTGACGCCGTCGCCATTTGCGCCTCACGAACGCATGGTCAGCGAACTGGCTTATCAACTGCAGGCGTGTATCAAGAAGCGAGCCTGCTCTTGCTCGCTCTACACCGGACTGGATTGGATTGTGCATGACGACACGGTTGTCCGACCTGACATCATGGTGGTCTGTGGTGAGCAGCCGAGCGATTATCTGCGGAAGCCTCCGAGCCTGATCATTGAGGTCCTAAGTCCATCTACCGCCGAGAAAGACCTGGGGCCCAAACGCGAACTGTATCAGCAACAACTCGCAGAACACTATGTAGTTGTCGACCCTGAACAACCGAGCCCGACCTGCTTCCGACTGAACGACCAGCTAGGTTACCAAATACAACCTGTGGCTACCTTGACGCAGTTTGTTTTACGTGACGGTTGCGAACTAGAGATCCGCTGGCCCTCCGCTCATATTCAATAATACAAATTCAATCATGTCATCCACATTCCAACGCTGGGTTCAGTGCGCACTGCTGGCAGCAATTGGATTGGTCGTTTTGGCAGTCATTCCACGCTTGCTCGAACTGGTGCAACTCCAAAAGGCGGTGGCGCTGACCGAACCCTTCGCCACCAATGGCGACGTTCAAACAACCAAAGTCGAATTGCTTAGTCAGTCTCCAGGCAAATATGTGTGGCGAGTTTACCTGCCGCCGACCAAGGCAGTTCTCTGCTACGAGGGTTTTCAAGACGAGAATCCACCTCGGAGTAATTCCAAAACTTTTGGCAAATCGAGCATCATCCGACCAAGCCGCTTGATGAGCTTCGAAGCCCAAACTTTATCCAATGGTAGATTCCGACAGGTGATTCGCTTGACGGGCGAACATGTGAGAACGAGTTCACCCGCGATTGCAGAGAGCCTCCTCTTTGGTAACCTTGACCGTTGCGAAGTAGAGCTCTTGGGTGCAGATCGCCAGATAGATCTACAGCCCAATGAACTTGTAAAGCTCATGACCATTCGGGCTAAGCCTGATTGGATCGAAGAGCTGCGACTTCGAGGAGAAAACAGGCACAATCTTGATCAACTAACGTTTCCGTTTGTACTGTACGTGGGCACGCCAGAAGCCGCCAAAAAGTACGAAGCATCCCTGACCTCGCCAATATCTAACGCGCCAAGTGCACCGTGAAACGATTCATTCAGCCTCAGCTTTCGTTACTGACTGCGATGCTGATCGCGACCTTGCTCGTTTGCCTATTTGCTTGGTGGAAAATTAACCAGGCGGTCGCGAGCCAACAGCAGCTGTTGCAATCCCTTCGCCGACAAACACGCTCGCTGGTCGTGGTTAGCCCCAATGAGTTGACGGCGGTGAAACGTCTGCCAACTGATCCACTGATCACTACCTGGGACGTCTACATTCCGGCCGGTGCTAACTACACACTATTCGAGTTCGGCTCGGCCATAACTGGTTTAAAACCAGGCCAGCATGTGATCGAACATCGCAACCGCGACGCATTCGAACTATACGTTGACGAGCAATTGGTCGATTCACGTTTACCGCCGGAACACAATTTTGGCGGACGAAGCTCATTCAATACGGACACTTTCAAAGACGCCAGCGGCGTGGAACACCTGACGGCCGTCCCCGCCGGTCGATTCCTGTCTCTGTGCAACGATGACTTCAAATATTGGGAACCCTGGCTATGGATTGCCGTCGGCGATTAATCTTTCCTCAAGTCCAATCGTCATCGGATTAATGAATTACTTCTCGAATTAATTTCGACGCTCGGTCCTGTGACGCAAACAAGTACAACTCGTAAGCTAGCAATGGCACAGTCATGCTCAGCCAGGCAAAGAGTGGATAGCTCCACAGGGCGTCCCACTGTAGCAGTGTGGCGGCGCCAGACAGGATGCGTAGGACGATGGCCGAGCACAGCAGCAGGTAACTACGCATCATCCATCGCTCGTGCTGATGAAACTGACGGTGCAGGGCGGCACGCCAGCCGCGCAGCGTGCAGTAGCCCATGGCCGAAGCTCCGATGAAGAAGGCCAGGCCGGCCACCCAGCCGGTCTGCGCGTAGAGGCTCATCCATAGACTGCTAGGCATTACCAGCAGCACGACCAGGCTCACTTGAGCCCGCCCTAACATGCGATGCCAGCTCGGCCGTGCTCTTCGCAACCGGCGACTGAGTAGCAATGTGCCAGCCAACATCGCCAGCGGGGTCGTAAAGATGTGAACCCAGAAGGCGATTTTGTATGGTCCAAAGAAATACGCTTGGCGACCAGATAGAAACTCGGAACTAAAGTCCAGCGGTAAATAACTGCGATAGCCAAGCGCAATTCCGACGGTAACGCGAGCGATCAACAACAATACGGCGTAGCGCAGGAGGGTCGATAACAACTTTACATGTAAAGTATTTGCTTGCACTGCGCGGCTCATAGGTCACTGGCTGGAGGTGAATTGTTTGACCCGCAGCCGAAATCGAGGAAGCCGAAGACGGTAATGCTCAGGTGAACGCAGACTTGTTTAGAGGGTGCGCCTCGCCTGGCGGCTACGGGTTAAACGAGTTGGTAGACTCGACCGGACCTTCGAATCTGTGTTATCGTAAGAGCATCTTATCTCGCTTGACGGAGCACCCATACCATGTCTGCCAATCCGTTTGAACCCGTGCTTACGCCCAATCAACCCATCGCACCCCGTAGACGGTTCGGGCTGCTGGAGTTGTTGATTGTCCTGGCGACTATCTTTGTTTTGGTCGGCCTGCTCCTGCCGTTCCGGCGTACCGCGCGCGGCGCTGCTCGACGCATGCAATGCTCGAACAATCTGAAACAACTAGCGCTGGCGATGCATAATTATCATGAGGCATACAAGTCTCTACCGCCAGCTTACACGGTCGATGCCGAGGGCAAACGTTTGCACAGCTGGCGAACCCTGCTGCTGCCCTACCTCGAGCAAGAACGCTTGTACGAACAGATCGATCTCAGCAAACCTTGGAACGATCCAGCCAACCTGGCCGTTGGTGGCCATGTTCCACCAGTATTTTCGTGTCCCTCCGACGAAGAACCCACGAAAACGCTTTACCAGGTGGTGGTCGATCCCGAGAGTTGTTTCCCAGGCTCTGCATCAACTGCCTTTGGCCAGATTACCGATGGAACTTCCAATACACTTCTGATTATCGAGGCGCCCGCGGGTAGCGGCGTGCCGTGGATGAGCCCTCACGACACCGATTGGTCCTCGGTGGCTGGAGTTACTGAGAAAAGCACTTTGGTGCACACTCAAGTTTTTCACGCAGCCCTGGCTGACGGTTCAGTCCGCGCTTTTTCCTCACAAGTCGCTGTGGAAGATCGTAGAGCGCTCATGACCATGGCTGCCGGTGACACCCTGGCCGAATGAGCACAGGTTTGGCTTCGCGATTTATTAAACCTTGTCGTTCACTTTGTGCGCGATAAGCGTCAGCAGTTCCCTCTCTGGATCGACCACCAGAACCAACCTTGTTCCCGAATCGATCCAAATCATTCTGCTCGATGCAGTTCCCCAACTTGACGACCATGAGAACCGCCGGCCGGGGACATAACGATGAGCGTTCGGATATCCATACTGGCGAAGAAAGAAACTCCTGGTTTTGAAACGCAGAGACGCAGAGGATCGCCGAGAATACACTTTCGATGATGATTTAAAGAGTGAATTCTCGGCGATCCTCTGCGTCTCTGCGTTTTTGTCGGTCCCT